>NZ_CP084681.1:4848245-9696490 GCF_022221585.1 Streptomyces inhibens | reverse complement strand
GCGCGCCGCTACGCGGCGGGAGATTCGCCGCGCTCCGCGCGGCGCACCGGCGGCTCCGCCGCCGGATGCAGCCAACTCCGTTGGCTGCGGCACGAATTGCTCCGCAATTCGGCCTAACGGAATTCGCTCCGCGAATTCCTGGGGCTGGCTACGGGGTTGAGGGTCGGCCACTTTCGGCTTTCCATAGATTCTCTGATGGTCCGTCAAAATAATTTCAGGGATTCTGGAGTTTCCCTTAACTATTGTTCCCGCCATCACTCCGTTGAATTTGTGAAAAGCCTCCCCTGTAGGGAAGTTCAAGACTGCGAATGGCCCGGTCCCAGTGCTGGCGCCGCCGCCCCGCCTCATCGTGTGACGCCATCAGCTAATGGGCTGTGAGATCGGCCCAATGATCTCCCTGACGGGCGTAGGAAGTGCAGGGGTGGGAGGTGCTGCCACAGGCGCTCCAGGGCGAGGAAGGCTCGGCCGTACGGGAGAACGGCATCGGGCAGGTGGCGGCGAGCCCACGTACTGGGAACCGTGGTGCGTTCAGGAGATGATGGAGCGGGCTGTTCCCGGTCGCACGGGTTCTGCTGATATGTGGTCAGACCTGAGATGCGCAGCCGACTTTGTAGCCTGCCATACCGTCAGGCCGCGAACCCGATGTTGGTGACGTACTCGTACTGGCCCCACTGGGAGCCGAGGTCGACGACGGCGTCGTTGACCCATGCGTCATCGAGGGATGCATCGTCCCCCTTGGCCCAGGCCTCGACGATGCGGTCCCAGCGGCGGACGTTGAGCGTACGGAACTCGACCACGCGCTGGAGCGGCCTGGACACCTGGGACTGGTTGAGCGGGTGGAACTCCACTCGAGTACCGCGGCCTTCGCGGTTGAGGCGGGCGATCAGGTAGCGGGCGACGTTGTGCCGACGCACCGTGAGATAGGCGGTCTCGATCTTTTCGAGGTTCTTTTTCGACGGGCGGCGCTTGCCTTCCATCCAGGCTTTGATCGTGCGGTCGGTGACCGTCAGGCCGGCGGCGCGGGCGGCGGCGCGGGCGTGGTCGGTGCGGGTGAGGTAGCGCAGCCGGGCCATCAGGCCTCGCCGGGTGGTAATGGGGGTGGTGATGTAGCCGGCGAGTGCATCGAGTTGGCGGGCGACGGCGGCGTGTCCCTTGATGCCGCGCGCGCCGTATTTGCCGAATTCGATGGTGTGCTCCGGCATCCGGTGCTCTCCTTCTTTTCGCCTCATTATTCGACGCGGTCCAGGGGCGCGATCCTCCCCGGTAAATTCGCGTTAGTACTCGCCAAGTATACTCAGAAGTAAGCCTTCATGGCGCTAGATAGAAAACACTAAGGTCCGTTAGAAGGGCGAACGCATTCACTCAGTTGCAGGGAAGAAGAATTCAATGAAATCCGCTCCCCGCTGTCCTTGATGCCGGTGGCGCCGGACTTCCCGAAGTCGATGTTCTTCTCCGGCATTACTCCTGCTTCTCCCCCGTGATCGTGTGGGTGTTGGTGCCGGTGGTGTAGGTGTCCTTGACCTTGACCTCGGTAACACCGCGTCCTGCGGGGAAGACGCGGCGCCAGTCGCCGATGACGTGGAGTTCGTCGGTGCCCATCGCGCGGACGACGGCGAGGCCTTCGTCGTGGGCCTTGAAGGCCTTCATCCAGAGGTTGGCGAAGGCCTGGCTGCGGATGATGTGCATCCAGTCCGGGCGGTAGAGCTCCCGGTTGTAGTTCGACTCGCCCATCGTGGAGACGAACTTGGAGTACATCGCCTTCACGTACTCCAGTGTCACCTCGTCGTTCTTGGTGATCGCCGTGTCGCGGGCGTCCTTCAGGGCGACGCGGAACTTCTCCAGGAGGTTCTCGGTGGCTCCGGATGTGTACGACTCATGGATCTCCGGCGGCGCGCACAGCCCGTACTTCGGGCCGGACAGGCGCAGCAGGAGGCGCAGGGTGGGTTCGGTCACCCACAGCGGGCCGGGCTCGTCCCGGTTGCCGATCGGGTTGGGCAGTACCGCCTCGTGGTCCCAGGGGGGTGGGGTGATCAGGTGTACTCCGGCGCGGCGGCGGTCGTGGGCGGGGCCGGCGGAGTGTTCGAGTTGGCCGAGTGGGAGGTGGGTCTTGAGGGCGGAGAGGTAGGCGCCGTTGATGTCGAGTGCGGTCACCTCGTGGCTGCCGGGGGGGAGTTCGTGGCGGGTCCACTTGGGGCGGGCCTCCCAGATCTGGTCCGCGCCGCGGGAGGTCTGCTTCTTGAGGATGTCCGGGATCCAGGGGTGGGCGATGACGTCGTAGCGGGCGCCCTTGCGGGTTTCGTCCAGTAGTCGCATCGCGTCGGGGATCGCCTTCTTCAACAAGGCTGTGGTGGCCGTGTCGACGTCGCCCTGGTGCTCGGCGAGCGCGTCTTGAACCGTTTGGTGGATCAGGTCGGCCGGGCCGGACGGTTTCTGGAAGGCGCGCCGGGCCGGCTCCTTGGCACGCTCTACCGGACGTGTCGTGCGTGAGGGCTGGTTCGGGGTTTGTCGTGTGGGCTGTTCGGAGGCAGGCGCAGGTGCCGTGGCCGTGGTGGGCCGGCAGTCGGCTGGGTCCAGGTGCTGGACGAACCCTGCCACCCGGTGGTGGGCCGGACGGCCGCACAGCACACAGGGCTCGGCGGTGGTGAGGGCTTCTTCCTCATCGATGCTCTGGTTCTGGTTGAGATCCGGCGAAGGGGCGGCGGCTGCTGTGGTGGCGTCCGGTGCCGCGGGCTGTTCCGCAAGGGGCGTCGCCGCGGTCTGGGTCTGGGTCTCGGCGGCTAGTTTGGCGCTCAGACCGTCCAGCAGATACGCGTACTTGGTGCGTGTCTCGCCGACGGGCTCCCGGCCGCTTTCCCATCCGCCGACCGTGGACGGGCTCACGCCGAGGGCGCGGGCCACCTGTGCTTTGGACAGTCGCGCCCGCTCCCGCAGCTCCCGCCGGGCGTCAGGAGCCGGGAGGCCGGCGTGTGGGCCGACGGCGGCGAGCAGCGAGTCGATCGCGTCGAAGTCACTCACCGGGCCGCTCCCTTTCAGATGTAGGTGATGGGGTTGCGGGACAGATGCGGGCTGGGGGTGGGTTTGCCGACGCGGGGGTCGCCGTGCAGGAGGTCGCCTTCGAGGGCGTAGCGGTCGCCGCGCTTGGAGATTCCGGTGATCGTTGCGACGGCGAGAACGGTGCCCTCGGTGTTGATGATCTGCACCTCGTTTTGAGAGAGGGCCCGGTCGGCGTTGAACTTCCAGATGCCGCGGCCGGCTTCCCAGGCCTCGTGCTCGCTCATGCCGGGGCGCCAGCCGATGTCGGTCCGTCCCAGGCCGTCGTCCGCGTCTGCGGCGCGCTCGGCGCCGATCTGGATCTGAAGCACTCGCCCACCCCTCGAAGCAATACTTTTTTACTTGTTACAAAGTTGCCATGTGTGAGGTAACTTTGCAACAAGTTGCCAGAGGTGGCCGACCTGGCCTGGTCGGTGCTGGGGTTCGAGCAGGGCAGCGTGGTGTGCAGGACCGATCACCGGCCTCTACGCCGTCCCTACGGCACGGACCGGTGGGCGGTGCCGAGTGACAAGCCATGCCTTGGCGCGCGCGCCGTCGGGGAGGTTCTGGACGGTTTTTCGAGCCCCGGTTTGGGAGCATGGCCGTGTGAATGGAAATCCGGTCTTCGGCGGGGCCGAGCCGGTAGATGTGCTCGAGGTGGCGCCGACGGCCCGGACGGCGGTGGCGTGGCTGCCGCCGCGGAGGCTCTGGCCGGTGATTCAGGACATCCGCTGGGAGCACGATCCGCAGGTCCGGCGGTGGCCGCCGCATGTGAATCTGCTGTTCGGCTTCGTGCCGGAGGAGGCGTTCGCGCGGGCCGTGCCGCTGCTCTCCGCCGGGGCGGCGCAGAGCACGGCGTTCACGGCGCGCCTGGCCGGAGTGCGGTACTTCCGGCACCGGCGCTACGCGACGTTGTGGCTCGATCCGGCTGCGGCGGACTCGGCGCCGTGGGCCCGTCTCTACCGGGAGTTGGGGCTGCGGTTTCCCCTTTGCCGCGGGCGCGTCGGTGGCTTCACCCCGCATTTGTCTCTCGGTCGCACCCAGGACCCAAAGCGCTTGGCCGCCGAGTGTGCTGTCCGGCTCGGCGCGCTGTCGGCGGTGGTCGAGGAGGTGGTCTTGCTCTCCCGGCGCAGCGAGGGGCCCATGCGGCCCCGGGCCGTGATCGCACTGGGCACGGGCGAGGTCCGCCGACCGTTGGAGTGAAGGGGTGTCCGGACCGCCTGTGCGGTGACAAGGGGTACAGCTCGCGTCGGGACAGTAACTGGCCTGTGGCACTGAGCCTTGAGCGTGTGCCGACGAAGTTTGATCGGCGGCCCACTGAGCTCTTCGGCTGCAGTGCCGCTCGGCTAGGTCACCGGGGCGTGGTTGCTGCCCGCGAGAGGCGGCAACCGCCTGTCCGTCACAGCCCGCAGTGGCTTTTGTGCGGGCGGCTCAGGGTCACTTCGTGTCGTAGACGGCGTCTTCCCAGTCGACGCCGTACGAGCACTCGGCCTTGGCGTAGCCATAGCGCCAGGCGCTGGTGTTCCGCTGTCCGTCTACGCAGGTGATCGTGATTTGTACGTAGACGCCGGGGCGCTTTTGTGGGCCCGGCCGGCGCCGCCGGGCCCGTTGTTGTCGAACCACGTGCTGCAGTTGTCGGCGGCGGCCGTGGGGTCACGACAATGGCATCGGTTCCGGTTCCAGAGGTGGGTGCGGCAGTCGCGGACGGCGCGGTAACGAAGAGGCTGGTGGTGAGGCTGGTTGTGGCGGCCCGAAGGCAAGCAGCGTGCGTTCGCGGCTAACGATCCGGGTGGCAATAGACCAGGACAACTGGACGGTTCGCCTCGTCGTGGTGTTCTGCGGCGCAGGGGCTGCTGCTCTCGGCGCATGCATGGTCAGTGCTGCGCGGTAACCGAGGTCGAAGTGCGCGCAGTGGTGGATCGCGTGGCCGCCGCGAAAGAACGAGGCGTACGGCAGATCCCGTCCGGGCACGGACGATGGCGCAAGTGCAGTTGTTCGGGCAGCGGCCGAAGGTGAAGGATGTCCGGGCGCGGTTGGGCGCCCCGGTGGCCAACAAGCACGCACGGTGGCCAACTGGGGTGCTCAGTCACACAAGCTGAGACGTAGCGGCTCGGTTGGCCCTTTAGCGTCCGAGTTGGGCGGGCTGGGCGTCGCGGTTGGCCCGCCAGGTGGGGTGGGTACCTGGCCTGGGCATTTCGGGGTCGGGTCGGGTGGTGGGTGTTCTTTGAACGTCAGTTGAGGCGTGCTGGGATGACGACGTTCCGTGGCTATGGGCGCTGGAGCAGCACTTGGAAGTGGACGACCGTGGTCTCGTCGTCCGCTGCGGTGTTGGGGTGGTGCTGCGGAAGCCGGCCAGGAGGTTCGCTGTCTCCCTTCGGTGGATGGTGATATGTCTGGGATCGCTCCGCCCTGCGGGCCGCGTACGTGGCACCTCGGGAGAGGTCCGTCACTGTGCGTCGCGTAGCTGAAGAAGGTATGCCGCAGTCAGTGCAACGGCACGGTCTTCGTCGTGTGACAGTTCCACGAGGGCGCGTGACGCCGTCGTTCCTGGGACGGCGGCCAGCGCTTGGGCCAGCCGTCCGCGTGCAGGCGCTTCAGTGGTGTCGTGGGCGAGGTGGTCGACGAGCTTGGTCGCGATCTGATGCGCCGTTGCGGTGTCGCTCGCCAGCGCGTTCAGTGCATCGGCTGCATCGGTGTCGTTCTTTCCTTCGATGATCATGTCGATGAGGGTCGGGACCGCGTCGGCCACTCCGCGTGTCCCGAGTGCCAGAGCCGCATACCCGCGGACCACGACGTCGGTGTGCGCGAGAGCGTGCCGCAGTTGCGCGGTAGCCTCATCGCCGGGCATCTCGGCGAGGGATTGAACGGCACGTTCCCGCACCGCGGCCACCGGTGAGTCGAGGCCCTTCGCGAGCAGTGCCGGGCCGCCGTCGCCCGATCGCGCCAGCGCCCATCGAAGGGCTCCGGCGACGTTCGGCTCCGTCTCGCTCAGTACCGCCTCGACCAGGGCCTCCACCGGCACCGGAACCTCGTCGGCCGAGGAAAGGGCCGCGCGCTGGCGTGCGTCGGCGCTCTTTGACCCCAGTGCCTGGAGGAGCGCGACGACCTGGAGGACGTCCTTCCAGCCGGCGGGGTCCGCAGCATCGATCCGGCGCAGCCGCGTGAGCAGCTCGGTCTCGGCCGCGATGCGTTCGCGTGTCTGACGGATGAGGTCGCCGACGAGCGCCGAGGGCGTGAAGCTGGGATCGTCGAGTGCGCGCCCGATCTCACGCAGTGACAGCCCCAGTGACCGCAGGCTCTCGATGTGGAAGATGCGCCGGATGTCCTTTGCGGAGTACTCCCGATAACCGGAGCCCGTACGGCCCGAAGGCTGCACCAGATTGAGCGACTCGTAATGCCGGAGCATGCGGGCACTGACCCCGGACTGTCGCGCCACCTCACCGATCAACACGTCTTATCATCCCTCCTGGCCGGACCTGCCGAGGGCCACAACGCGCTTCGCCTCCTCGATCGCGAACTCGAATCCGGTGTCCGGTTCGCGCAGCAGCCGTTGCGTGGCGAGTGCGTGTGTGCGCACGCACGGGTCGGGGGCCGTCGTCGCAGCGTGCAGAGCCGGCACGATCACTTCCCCCAGCGCGACCAGCGCCCGGCTGAGACTCAACTGTGTCTGGCGCCCACCGCGCCCGAGCTGCCTCGCCAGCACCGCGGCCAACGCGGACTCTTCGCCTTTCGGCACGAGCACGACCGCGGCGCGCCAAGCGCTCCGCGCCACCTCGTCGTCGGCGTCGGACAACAGCGCCCGTGTGATCGCCGGCCACGCCTGCCGGTCCCCGATCTTGGACAGCGTGTGCAGTGCCTGGCTCCGTGCTTGCGCACGCTGCGAGCGGACTTCGCGGACCAGCTCGGGAAGCGTCATGGACACTGGGTGGCGGGTGAGCGCCCAGGTCAGCATGTCGCGGACGAAGAACTCGGGCTCGATCGCGCATCGCTCGATGAGTTTGTCGACGAAGCGTGGGTCAGGCGTTGTGCCGACGGCCAGAGCAGCCCGCAGTCGTACGGACGAACGGCTGTCCTCTAGCCCTTGGAGCGCTCGTATCGCATTCGTGTCCTGTCTCGTGATCGTCATCGAGACCACCTCCTTGGCGAGCAGTGAAGGCCTTGTCACCGTGTCAAGGTCAAACAGGGCCCGCTGCGCGAGCATCAGTTGCCTCTGCGTTCCGAGCGCGCGCTTTGTGCGCTGTGCATCGTGAAGTTGCTGGCCGCGGGGCTGGTGTGCGCGGCGGGCGGCGGGCGGCGGGCGGCGGGCGGCGGGCGGCGGGGTAATCGTGCTGGCCTCGGGGGATGACTTCGGCAAGCACCCGGGCCCTTCATCGTGCGGAGTGGCTTCGTTCGCCTTCAGCGACAGCGTTTGTCGATGAGTTTCAGCAGCAGTGGGCCATCAACTTGCTTGGGAATGTTCGCGAGTGGTGACGGCGATGCTGTGTCGCCGAGATGGATGGGTCGGTCGGCGTTCGTGAGGGGGCTGGGCTGGGCTGGGCTGGGCTGGGCTGTCCGAGTCCAGTTCACTGCGCTGCGCTACTTCGCCCTGACGGCACCGACCATCGCAGCCACAAAGAGCAAGGCAGCATGATCCGCCGCTGCATCATCTGGCGAAACCGCCGCGCCGTCGACACCCGCCTATGTCAGGTCGTCGCCCGAGCCAACGTGGCTTGACCAGCGGCTACCCGAACGCCCGGTCCTCAGCCCGCGGTTTTGGTTTTGATGAGCGGATGAGCGGCACGTCCCGCGTGAGCTCCCGGAACCCGACGCTGTAGTACAGGCCGCGTGCCTTGGGATGCCCCGGCGCGCCCAGGCAGGCGACCGTCATATGAGTGGCCCCGGCTGCCCGCGCCAGATGCATTCCGTGCAGAAGCATCGCCCTTCCCAGCCCCAGACGGCGGTAGTGCGGATGCGTCCCGACCGGCTCGAACTCAGCGGTCTTGTTCGCTTCGTCGAGCCACATGATCGTCGAGGATGCCATCGTTGCGTCCGGCGCCTCCACCAGGATGTGCAGGTCGCCGCGGTACGTCGCCGTCCTCCGGACGCCCTGGTAGCCCTCGGCCGTGTACGTCGAGGGAGCCCAGGCGTCCAGATGGGCCTGGACCGCGGCCTTCGGCCCGGCCTCGTCGGCGGTGCGGAACCGGAATCCGGCTGGCAGTACCGGCTGTTCCACGTCGGTGAGGTCCCGCTCGTTGAGCTGGGTCCAGGACCCGGTGTCGCCGAGCGAGGCCGGGTCGGTCTCATAGCCGTGCGCCGCCCATCGTTTCAGGGCGAACTCATCGGCGGCGCTCGGCATCACCGTACGCTCGATGTCCGCCGCCGTACCGTCGTACCAGTCGATCACCTCGTCAACCAGCCCGGCGTGGTCGGGATGGACCTGATACGCCAGATAGGCGCCGGTGATGTCCTTCACCGACCCGTCGCTCCGCTTGACCTGGTGCGGAAGATAGGCCCAGCCCCACGCCACCAGATTCCCGCCGGAAAACCACAGCCGACGCGGCCAGCTTGCGCCGTCGCTGGCGTGCCCCTTGCCCCAGTTCCAGGCCAGCTCGCCGTACGTCGCGTCGCTGTTCACCAGGTCCGGGCGGGTGGCGGTGACACGCTGCGCCAGACCCTGCATGAGCTGCACGTCCGCGGCGGTCACAAGCTCGAAGTTCGGCATGGTGCGCCACTGTGTCAGGACCCCGCAAAGCCGTCGAACCGTTTTCCGGGGCCGCCGATCGCGGCAGTCAACAGCACAACGCGCGAAGCGCAGCGTCGTGGTGGCGGAGCCGATGGCAGGCCGGGCAGCCATGTCCCTCGGTTACGCTGGCCGGTTGCGGACATCGCCCGACGGGCGTCACGGTCTACAGGGCGAACGTTGCCTGCTACGGCACTGGCCGGCCTCGGCTTCGGCCCGGGCTCGGCTTCGGCCCGGGCTCGGGTGCTGGCGAGGCGGTAGGAGTCGGTGCCGGTCTCGATGATGGTGGCGTTGAAGGTGAGCCGGTCGACGATGGCCGCGCACAGGCGGGGGGGTGAAGGTCTTCGTCCAGCCGCCGAACGACTCGTTCGAGGCGATGGCGACGCTGTTGTTCTCCTCGCGTTCGGTCAGGGCTTGGAAGCGGAGTTCGGCGCCGTGGCGATCGCGTTCCCTGTGGTACGAGGTACGACGACAACGCCGCCACTTCGCACGCAAGGCGGCGAGGATGCGCAAGCAGCAGGACGAGGAGCAGAGCGCATGGTGGAGCGGACCACGTACCTCGACCTTCGTGTTGGGTGACGGCCCGTGTTGGGTCACCCTGTGCGTTCAGTTCCCTCATGTCGAGGCTACGGGCGAAGCGCTGCGTGTAGCCGAGCTCGACCACGACTACAGCAGCTTCACGCGCTCGCCGACCGGCTCGCGTTACCCCTTGACGGCTGGCTTGCTCCCGGCGGGCGGGAGCTGTTCCGTGGCGTCGACTTCGACTCGTTGCCCGGCGCGTTCCTGAGGTTCCTGCGTGGACAAGCCAGGGGGCGCGGTGTGTGCCTCAACGGTCGGGCGACCGCCGGGAGGGTGTGGCTTCGCCCGACGCTGTCGCCCGCCCAAGAGCGGAGACGGGGGGTTCCCCGAGCGGTCCCCCGGGTGGGTGGACCGCTGGACCGGGTACGTCGAGTTGGATGAGGCGCCCATCCGGCCCTGGGTGGGTGGCAGAGACCAGAACCTCAGTTACGGCGCGACACCCGTCAAGTTTCGCGCTGTGACGATGCCGAGCGGCGGCAAGTGCCTCTGTGGCGTGAACCTGCGAGAGCCTTGGGGCGGCGGTAGGGAGCACACCAGACTGCCCGCCATGCGGCGTGGGCGTTCGGCATCCGGGCGCCCGCCAGCACCGCCGTTGGGATCTGATCGGCGGGTCACGGTGCGGCGAGCAGGATGACGCCTTGCGCCCGCGCATCCTCCTGGTCTGGGTGGCGGACGCCTACCGGCGCCAGCACGTCGGCGCCGCGCTCGTGCAGGCATTCGCCGACGACTTCGGGGGCAGGTCGCCGAGGTGTCCTGGCCAGCCCGATCGGCGACGCGGCCGGTGCCTCGCACGCCGGCTCTCGCCCGAGGGCTCTGGGTCAGCTGATGCGCCAGCAGGCGGCCGTGCCGCCGATCAGCGGGCACCAGCGGTCAGGTACCGAAGGGAGGCGCTGCTGCGGAGGTAGTCCGTTGAAGAGGCGACTGACCTGCCGGGCACTGCCTAGCCCTCGCCGCCCGCCAGGGCGCGTGCGCCGGGAGCGCAACACTCCCGCAGTGCGGCGAGTTCAGCCGTCGGCAGCCGTTGGGAGGTGCCCCGGCGGCTGCCGTCGAGGCGCGCGCTCGCGACATCGAGCCATTGCGGGAGCGGTTCGACGCCGATGAAGTCTGCCAGTCGCGTCAGCTCTTTGCGGGGCTCGTCGAGCAGGTCCTCGTAGGCGAGCGTGGTCCGCATCGGTGCAGGCACGTCGCTGAGGTGGTCCACGCCGCGGGCGATGAGCTCCGACCACAGCGCCCCGAATCGGGTCAGCGGCAGGTCACTGTCCAGCACGAGTGCGGGGTCGAATCGCTCCGCCAGCAGCGACGCCAGTTCGGGCGGCAGGGAACGGATTTGGTCCTGTGTCAGGTCGTCGGGGCGCTCGGCACCGGTCCGCGCGAGGATTTCCCGCAGCAGGAGGATCAGCCGGTAGCCCGTATGCCGGCTCATGGACAGGGCGCAGTCGGGCCCGTCCCTGAAGAGGTGCACGAAACGCGCCCGGGGGAAGACCCTGCGCAGCAGTGGAACCCGCTCCGTCGAATAGCCGGACCGCTCAACAACCGCTGTCCGCCCGAATCGGGCGCACAGCAGATCGAACAGGGCCTCGTAGTGCCCCGCGGCAGTACGGTCCGGCCAGCGGCATACCTGCTTCTCGAGCTCGTCGAACAGCCCGTCCGGATCGTCGGTGAGGTGCGGAAGTACCATCAGGGAGAGGGCGGGGATGCCGGTGGTCTGCGTCGCGAACCGTCCGGGGCGGCGGGTGTAGACGAACTCCGGCATCGGCACGCCGCTGCGGATCATGGACTCGAACTGCGGATTGGGGTCGGCGAGCAGCCGCCAGAACTCCCCACCGCCCAGGAGGCCTTTGGGAAAGCCCCGGCTCTGCACCGACGACAGCAGCTCATTGAGGCTGAGCACGTCCGGATGCGCGTTGACGATGCCGGACAGTGCGGTCGACCCGCTGCGGCCTGTACCGACGACGAACGTCAGGGTGCGCATGTAGCCATTCTCCTTCGACGACCGACCGTGCCCATCGCGAACAGGATTCCCGCGGCTTCGCCTCCCGACTCCTCTGCCGAGGCGAGGGGTGCAGAGGCGAGGGGTGCAGAGGGGCACCGCTGGTGACACGCCGGTCGACTAGGACGGCCAGTACCTGCGTTACGGCCTGATCGCCGACCGCGCCGACCCGGCTACCCCTGCGCCGTCGAAGGTAGCTGGCCCCTTTTCGGCTAACCCACGTACTCTCCTGCGTCTGTGCCGACGGCAGCCAACGGCGGGCGACGGCGGGCGAGACCAGGAGATCGCCCTGATCGGCGAGGCCGGCCTGCCCGATAGTGTCATCGAGCCGCTCATCCGCCAGCTGAAGCGCTCAGTGACACGAGCTGTGACTGAGCGCCCTCGTTGGCCCGAGTGGCCAAGTAGGTTTTCAGAGGGGCCGGGGCAGCAAAGCCAATCGCGCCCCACCCCGACCCTGCGGGCCCTCTCGCGCGCAAAAGGGCCAACTACAGCGCTCAGTGCGGGGCCGTGCACTCAGAGGAAAGAACTATTTCGAAGCGTTCCTCAAGGCCCCGCTGGCGTGGAACTTGCCGACGGCCGGCCCCGCGGACCTGTACCCGAGGCGCTGCTGCCACTGGGGGTCGGTGGCACGCACGTAGGTCCGGCGCAGACCGGCGGGGACCAGACCAAGGCGCGCGTCAGGGACGGGATGGCCGTTGGCGGATGCCCAGGTGCACACAGCGTCGAAGTCCGCAGCAGGCGCCCCGTTGACCGCGTGCACACGAAGACGGGCAACGGTGAACACGGTTTGGGGCAAGGAGAGGCGGAAGCGTTCCTCGAAGACGGCCAGGGCGCGGCGCTCACGATCGCTGTCGTCGTCGCTTTCGTCGTCTCGAAGAGCGGTGCCGTCGGCCGTGAGGATCTGGGCGGCGACGAGATCGGGTACCAGCAGATCGGGCTCCTGGCCCCAACGGACCCGCTCCTCCCCCAGCCCGAAGCCGCAGATGCTGCGGCCGTCGCGCGCGTAGAGGACGATGGTCGGCGGATGCTCGGGGTTGTACGAGTAGTACACGGCCTCTACGCCCT
Source organism: Streptomyces inhibens (assembly GCF_022221585.1). Classification (NCBI taxonomy): domain Bacteria; kingdom Bacillati; phylum Actinomycetota; class Actinomycetes; order Kitasatosporales; family Streptomycetaceae; genus Streptomyces; species Streptomyces inhibens. The sequence continues at coordinate 9,684,107 of NZ_CP084681.1, read as the reverse complement.
CGCGGGAGACCTCCTCAAGACGCGACAGGCTCTCGCAGTGGCCGTACTCGATCGCGAATGCCCACCCGGCGTGTTCGCCAACGCGGACCACACCGTCACCGGATTCACCCGGTCTGTATGCCTCCACATCCAGATCGCAGACCTCGGCGTCGGTCATCGCATCGCCGCCCGGCCCCTGCGGTGCCCCCAGCCGCACCGCCAACTCATGGGCATCGATGCCGCGAGCGAAGACCACACCAACCATCGGTTCCCTCCCGGTGTTCCCGTCCATCAACCACTGAATCCCGTCGCTCACAGCGCCCTCCCGAGGTTCGCATGCAGATCCCCTGCGCTTTCGCCGAAACCCTAAGAGGCGGCGCTGACACCCCACCCCGCCCCGCCGGTCTGCGGTCTGCGGTCTTGCAGGACCTGAACCGCTCAGGCGGGCCAACCAGAATGCTCGGTGCGGCCAAATATCCTGGTCACTGGCCAACTGGGGTGTGTCCGATAGGTCTGCAGGAGCCGTTGGTTGTTCTGGAGTGACTCACGCGGGTGAAGCTGTGCGTGGCTCGGCAGCCGAGAGGGGAGTCACTGTGTTGGTCACGGCTTCGGCCGAAAGGAAGACATCATGGCTCTCGGCGACACCGCCTCTACCAACGTCTTCAGCGTCGAGCTGGGAGAGTTCCAGGTGGAGACGGTGAAGGGTGTCGGCGCGCCGTGCAGTAGCAGGACTGCTGTGCCGTCGGCGGGCGATGGCCCGGGCGAAATCACGATCACGCGGGGTGCGGAGGCAAGCACCGCATCACCGAGTGGTCCGCAAGACCTCCTAGCAGCAGGGGTCCGTTCACGACGCTCCCAACATCACGATCACTCAGCACGGTGGGAACAAGCCGATGGTCCGGTACCACTTCGTGAAGGCGTGGACAGCAGCTGGCAAGGCTCGACGCTCGAAGCGGGGAACGTGAGCCCGGCGACAGAGACCGTCACCATCAGCTACGAGGAACTCACCATCGAGTGATCACGGCCGGCGGTGGCTTCACGGGCCTTGGAACGAGCTCGGCCCGCAACAGCCAGGCAGGTTGGGCGCGTCCGCGTTGCTCCGCGTGGACGGATAATCTGGGCCCGTCAGCGAAGATCGCAGAAGGGCGGAGCACATGGCAGACATCGTGGAGACGGCGGCGCGGAAGGTCTTCGAGCGCTACGACATCGACGGGGACGGCCAGGTCACCGCGGCCGAATACCGGAAGGTCGTGGCGGAGTTGGAGGGCTCGGAGATCACCGAGTCGCAGGCCCAGGAGCTGATCGACTCGCTCGACACCAACGGCGACCGTCAGATGTCCTTCGAGGAGTTCTGGGCGGCCATGAATGGCTGACACTGCCGGGTCCGGCACGTGAACTGCCGGACCTGGTTCGTCATCCCGCCGATCCTCGTGTGTGCTCGTCGCCGAACGCTGCATCCGCCGGATCGCTGATTTCTGCCAGGCTCCGGAAGAGGGGTGCGGGTATGGGCGCCCCCGAGGCGCAACACGAGCTGGCTCCGTCGCGCTGGGCGGATGGCCAGCTCGCTTGCTCAGTGGATGGTGACGTAGCCGTTGCCGTCACGGGCGTTTCCGTTCCTGGTGTGGGAGTGGACGTCGAGCGACGGTGGCCGGGCTGAGCCTGGTGCTGGCGACGTTCACCACCACACGCCGGGGCCGCAGTTCTCCACCCCGCAGCTGGTCTTCGCCGCCCTGGCCGCGCTGATCCTCTGCGGCATACGTGGCTGCCGCCGGGCTTGTAGAGGTAGATGGTGTCGCGGTCGTTGTTCCAGGTGATGTTGCAGTTGTCGTGGTAGACGGCGTAGCCGCGTGGCATCCCCACCTGGCGTGCTGTGCGAAGGCGATGATCTGGGCGAATGGCTGGAGCGGCAGGCCGGCCGGTGGGCGCAGCTGTCGACGGAGCAGCACGGCGGCTGTCGCAGTTGGGCATCAAGCCCGCTGAGTGGCCGTCTGTGGCCACGGCCGAGAAGAGCGTGGTAGCGGCAAGTGAGTGGTGGGGTGAGTGGTGGGCGTGGGGTGGGTGGGGCGTAGCACCGTCGTGTGGGTTGCTGTGGCGTTTCTCGGCTGGCGGTGGGTGTTTTCGGGGTGGTTGAGGTGTGCGCAGTGGGATGTCGCGGGCAGTGCGCCGCTTGGTGATCCGGTTGTGCGTCTTGTTTTGTTGTCTGAGGGCGGGGTGTGGGCGCTGTGCGGTGGGTGTGGGGGGCCTCATAGGGTGGTTGAACTCGAGTCGGCGTCAGATAGCCGCGTCGCAACAGGGGGATGTGTATGTCCGCGTATTCACCGCCGCCCCATGGCCCCACGCCTTATGGCCCCACGCCCCATGGCCCCACGCCCTATGGTCAGCCCGGTCCGGTGCCGTACGGGGCGCCTGCCGGTCAGGGTGGTCCTGCCGCCTACGGCGCGCCTGCTGGTGGTGGTCCGCTCCCCTACGGCCAGCCGCCGGCTTACGGCCAGCCGCCGGTACAGCAGCCAGGTCGGCCGATGTTCACGCCGACGGGGCCTGTGCGGCGTCCGTGGCTGCGGCCGCTGATCGCTCTCGGCGCTGTGTTCGTTGTCGGGGCCGGGTTTTGGGTGCTGACCGTCGTCAGCGACGACGGCAAGCCTTCGGCGAAAGTCGCGCGCGATGCCGTTGTGGGGGATTGCCTGGAGAACCGCGGTACGCATGCGGACCCGGTCCTTTTCACCATCGGTTGTAGCGATGCCAAAGCCGACTACAAGGTCATGATCAATGCGACTCGTCGAGGTGCGTGCCCGCCGGAATTCGACGAGTACACCGAGCGTGGCGGCCGCCTTGGACAGACCACTTTGTGTTTGACCCCGGTGCGTCACTGAAAGGCGGAGCTCCCTGAGGTGAGCTGCGGCGTGCCGTTGTCAGGATGTGCGGGGCCGGCGGCGTGCCTTGTGGGAAGGGGGCGTCCGGCCAGCAGTCGGCATTGGCCGTTCATGCGCGAGCAGTGGGCCGTGCAGGCGCGCTGCCTGGTCGACGTGGGGCGTCGCATGTCCGGTGCCCGGTGCGGTGGTGAGGAGCGCGCCGATCGGCGTGCTGACGGTCGCCGGCCGGTTCAGTTGGAGCGTGCCGGTCAGTGTCCCCAGGTCGCTGATCGCTTGGGTGGTGGTGGTGGTGGCGTTCTGGGCCGGGTGGGTCGGCTGTGTGGGAGTGCTCCAGGACGGTGTCCGGGCGGGTTGTGGGCACGGCACAGGGCTGTCGTGCCCGTTGAGGGCCGCGGGTGCCTTCTGGTTTGTCGCCGGTCGCCGTCGGCTGCGTGTGCTGCGTGACCTGGGCGGTGGTGGGGGAAGGGGCTGGGAGCGTGGCGTTTCAGTTGGTGGCCGGTTTGCCGGTGACCGCCGGGTGGACCTTGGTGAGCATCAGGGTGAGGAACTGGTCGGGGTGGCGGAAGGACGCGAAGTGGCTGGCGCCCCGGATGAGTGCGAAGTCCTTGACCGGGGCGGTCACGTCGTCGAAGAGTCGCTTGGCCGGCCGGGGCGGTGTGAGGACGTCTGCGTCGCCCTGGAAGATGAAGAAGGGGATGTCGAACGTGGTGCCCTCGGCCCACTCGTCGATGGCCACGGCTTCGAGCGCGAGCGGCTCGGAAAAGGTCATGGCCTTCAGGTAGGTGCGCAGGCCGCGCAGGGTGTGCAGGGGTGAGAACCACAGGGAGCGGATCACCACGGTTTTCATGGTGTCGTAGGACAGCGGGTCGGTGGTGAGGACGAGCTTGTTGTATTGCGACAGCTGCTCCACGCTCCACGTTGACTTGTCGGCGCTCATGGCGGTGACGGCGGCCAGGGCCTTCTTCTTGCCTGTCTTTTGGAGTCGGGCCACCAGCGAGCGGTAGGCGGAGTGTTCGCGGCCGCCGGCGATGATGTTCTGGTCGGTGCCGACGTAGGCGGAGTACAGGTCGGGGTGGTTTCGGGCCAGGCGCAGGCCGAGGACGGTGCCGAAGGAGTTGGCGACCAGCAGCACCTTCGCGACGCCGAGCCGGGTGCGGATGTGTTCGGTGACTTCTACCGCGTCGTGGTAGAGCCGGTCGAGGCTCATCTCGCCCTGTCCGGCGGGGCCGGTGGCGGCGAAGGTGTTGGCGGCTCCGCGCATGTCCCACCGCACGATGGTGAAGTGCCGCTCCCAGGCCCGGGTGCGGGACAGGAAGATGAGGTTGGAGGCGCCGGGGCCTCCCAGGATCTCCAGGATCACGGGGTTGCGGCGGTCCTCTCCGCGGACCGAGACCCATTGGTCGATGCCGCCGATGCGGACGAAGCCGGATTCGTCGATGCCGTTCGGGGTGGTGATGCGCAGGTGTTTAGCGTTCGCGGTGCGCTTGAGTTGGCGGTGGCCCAGCAGGCCGGCGAGGGGCGTGGCGAGGGCGGTGGCGGACAGGGTGAGGATGGTGCCGAGCATAGGTGCTCCCCCTAAACTGTTTATGTCGTCAGCAGTTGTGTTTAAGGTATATACAGTTGGAGGTGGCGTCAACCGACCCGCCAAATCCACCGAGAGGGAGGCCGCATGGCGACGGAGAAGGCTCGTAACCTGCGCGAAGGCATCGCGCTGCTGTGGGGCGAGCAGGACCGGCCGACCCGCGGTCCCAAGCCGAGCCTGACCCCCCACCGCATCGCCGAGAAAGCTGTGGCCATCGCCGACGCCGAGGGCCTGGACGCCGTCTCCATGAGCAAGGTCGCCGCCGAATTCGGCCTCTCGGCGATGGCCCTGTACCGCTACGTGCCCGGCAAGACCGAACTGGTCGAGCTGATGGTCGAGTCCACCCTCGCCCCGATCCCCGACCTGTCAGCGGCGGGAAGCGGCTGGCGCCCACAGATCGCCGAATGGGCCCGCCAGTCCGCCAAGACCCACCAGGCCCACCCCTGGCTGCTGGCAGCTACCGCGATGCGCCGCCAGCTCATGGGCCCCAACCAGCTCGGCTGGCTGGACGCGGCACTGGCCGCACTGGAGCCAACCGGCCTGACAGCGGTCCAGCAGCACCGAATCTTCATTCTCGTCGCCGGCCTCGTACGCACCCTCGTCCAGCAACTGATCGACTTCGACGAGGAGCACAACAGGCAGTGGAACCACCTCACCGGCGAACTGCTCAACCGCCACGCCGACCGCTTCCCCGCCCTGACCCGCGCCATCACCGCAGGCGCCTTCGCCCCCGACGCCGTCGACCCCCTGGAATTCGGCCTCGACCGCATCCTCGACAGCATCCAGACCCTCATCGACCGCAACCAGACACCCTCACCCTGAGCAGACACATCACCGTGAGCAGACACCATCACCGTGAGCAGCGCCCGGCGCCGAAGCCTGGAACCTGCACCGAAGCCTGGAACCGGCACGGCGCGCGCCGCCCCGCTCGCACCGCGTTGGTCCCTCCCTGACCGCGGACCGCCGACCGCCGACCGCCGACCGCCGACCGCCGCGAACGCGACACCCTTCGGCAACTTGCTGCCAGCCGCACGGACACCGACGTCGAGTCGAGCGGGTGCAGCCGACACGGACGCCGGCACCTCAGGCACATGACGGCTCTTGAATGCGGCGCTGACCCGCCGCAGGCCCAGGGCCTGCGGCGCACCAGGGGTGGCGGGTGGGAGTGAAGTGACCAAGTCCCGCCCACCGGGTTAGGGACGGTCAGTGGCCGTGGCCCCAGTGGCCGTGAACCCAGTGGCCGTGTCGTCCCCAGCTTTCGGAGTCGACGAAGCGGCGGTGGGCGGCGGTGGTCGTTGCGCAGGGGGCGGTGTCGCCGTCGTTGTCCCAGACGTAGGCGCGGCGGTCCTGGTCGAGGTCGCTTCGGGTGTCACGGCCGATGCCGGTATGGACGCGGACCCGGCTGTGGCCGGCCAGAGTCGGACAGGGCCGGCCCATGATGGTCACCGGCCAGCGGCCGGTGTCTTCACGGTGGCCTCTCGGCGTTCAAGCTCCGGTGGGAGCGGTCCTCGCGTCCGGGCTGTCGTACTGGTTCGGGCCCAGGAGCACCGTGGGGCGGACCTGGTGGTGCGGGGCCGGAGCGTGGCGCCGAGGTGGCCGGCCGCGGCGGCAGGTAGAGCAGCGGTGGCTGCCGTGCCACGGGACCAAGGACGGCAGCGGCCACAGGCGAGGCGTGAGGGAACCCGAAATCGTGCTCCAAGCCAACCCACCTACCGGATCGGTCGCCTCGGAACGGTCGCCTCGGAACGCTCTCTGATCGCAACAGGCTCCAAGCTGGTTCCAACGGTTGCAGTGGGCCGGGTCGTCTTCGATGGCCCGGCCCACTGCAACATCGGCGTCACCACGGTAGGCGTTGATCCAGGATTTTCCACTCGTCGCCCAACTCACCGCGCAGCGCTTCCAGTGCAGCGTCCGCCTGCCGGCTGAACAGCTCCTGCTGTTCATAGGGCCACGGAGACGGACCCGGTGGGTTCTTCCAGTCGATGGAGGACTGAAACCACTTGCACAGCCTCGCCAGTTCGGTCCGGGTGGCCGAGCTGATCGGCAAGCGTTCCAGATCGCAGGGGTAGCCGTAGGGGCTGTCGATCTCGTGTGGCCACAGCGGGGTGTGCGGGACGCCGGGTTCGAAGAAGAACCGCAAGGAGTTGGACATGCAGCACCTTCTCACAGCGCGTGCTGACGCTCTGCTCGGGCGTCAGCCAATGCCGCGTCGCCCACGGCAGACGCACACCGTGGAACGGAACGAAGAGCGCGCCCCGGCCCATGTCAATGGACAGCGTGGGGAAAAGCCGCAGGTCAACGGAGGGCTTGCCGCTCGTGACGCTCATGGCCGTCGTCCCGCTCCAGGCTCTCGCTGAGCTTGCGTGCGCCAGCTTCTGCGAGCGTGTGTGGCTGTTCGGCTGTCACTGCGCGCGGCCGTCACCGATTTTCTCAAGGGCCGAGGACGGGACGTCGTCTTTGACGTCGTCTGCGGCCTTCACTGCTGCAGCCGCCACCAGCGCGTGTGCGTGGGATTCCCTCTGGGCACGAGCACTGGCGCGGAGGCAGAGTTGAAGCGGAGGTAGAGGTGAGGCGGAGGCGGAGGCGGAGGCAGAGGCAGAGGCGGAGGCAGAAGCGAGGCGGAGATGGACGAGGCAGAGGTGAGGCGGAGATGGACGAGGCTGCCGCCGGATCCGACGCCGACCGGCACCGCTGGCCGAAGCTTGCCCTCACCGCGCCAGCCATTGGGCACGTCCTGCACCGCGGCGCCCACGCGGCCGTCAACCGCTTCGACACCCCCCTACGCCCCCGCTGCCGGCGCACCTGACCCACCCCGGGCATCACCGACTGCTGCGCTGAGCGCGTGTCCATCGGCCGGGTCGGCGAGGCCGTCCACCAGGTTGGTGTGCCGGTTGCGCCACCACAGCACAAGCTGAACGACGCCGAACGCCACCTCGACGACGAAGAACAGCCACAGCAGCCGCGTGGCGCCGTGGGCCACCGCGTACGCCTGCCATGTCGCGAACAGCGTGCGCGCGACGCCGTCGAACAGTGCGTGCACCCCCAGCGGCTTGACGATGCGCAGGAGGGCCCAGACGACCACGACCGAACCCAACAGATTCGCGTACAGGGTCTGCATCGGGTCGCGGTCGGGCAGGACGCCCAGCCCGAGCGCGCCACCCAACGATGACAGCGCGCCGTGCAGCAGAGCGTATGTCCACGGCGTCGCGAATCCCGCCGTGACGACGAGGTCGTACCAGGCACTTGCGCGTACGACGCCAAGACAGGCGGCGCGGGAAGGGGCGAAAAGACGGATCACGATGAGCTCCTGCTGGTCCGACGGCAGCGACGGCTCACGCTAAACAGTGGAGTACGCTCCAAGGTCAAGCCCATCATCCGACGGAGGGTCATGCTGATCGGGGAACTGGCCGCGCAAGCGGGCATGACCAAGGACACCCTTCGGTTCTACGAGAAGGTCGGCCTCGTTGCCGGCCGACGGCTGCCCAACGGCTATCGCGACTTCCCGCCCGAGACAGTGGCCTGGCTGCACTACATCCGTACCGCGCAGACCCTCGGATTCTCCCTGGCGGAGATCTCCCGGCACGGCGAGGAACTGCGCGACGCGCCGGACGCCGCGGAAGCACTCTCTGCACTGTTCGAGGAGAAGATCCAGGTCATCGACGCGCGCATGGCCGAACTCGCCGCCCTGCGGACCGAACTCGATGCGCGTGTCGGCACCGGATGCCCGTTGCGAGCGGCCGCCGGCCAAGGCGGCTGAGCACGAGGGGAGATGGGCACAGTCGCGTGTTCGCGTGTCGCGGATTGCCCGAAGCAGCGGAACATACGGCAACGTAGCGTGACCCTGCCGGGCAGTATCGGAACACACCGACGTGCCGGTCCGTCAGCCGGCCACCCGGCAATGCCGACGTTGTGCAGGCGGGCGATGCCGCGCATGGCGTGGTGCACGCCGTCGCCGCGAAGCCGGCAGCACACGCGCAGCAGCCCGATCACCCGAACCGTCGCCCAACGCACGTACCTCGGGCGGCGGTTCATGAAGAACCACCGGCCCAGCCACACCGGATGCCTGTGGCCTTCGCCACCTCACGCACACACCCACCACCCACTCACCGGGCGCCGAAGCCCACTGTCGGCGCCGACGCGAGAGCGAAGACCGGCACGCCCACGCCCTGCCCTGGGTACCTGTTCAACCGCACGCTCGGCCAGCTCCACCACTGCCTGCCACGCCGATGCCAGTCGAAGCCACGTCGATGCCAGTCGAAGCCACGTCGATGCCACGTCGATGCCACGTCGATGAAGAGACGGCGTCTGCTCACCTGCCGCCGCCGGCGAGCCGCATCTCAAAAGCCGATGTCCCGCGCTTCGTAGCCCTCCAGTCCAACGGCCACAAGGGGCGGCACCAGCGTATGGAGGTACCACCCCACGTCGGTGAAGGCAGGTGAGCCGGGCAGGCTCCGCCGATTGATGGTCGGGCTGAAACTGCAGGCTGTGCGGCGCGGGAAGAAGAGGAGCTGACCGCCGGTGTCCGCTCGCACGTGGTAGACGCAGACGGCGACGTGGTAATCCGCGTTCTCGGGCGCGTCCAGGAGTGTCAGGACCTCTTGCGCGCGGTCGCTGGTGGTGGACTGCCAGTCGAACATGTCGTTGTCGTTCACCACGTACGAGATGCCCAAAGGCTCCTTGAGGGACCACCCTGCGGCCGCCAGGGCATCGACGGTCGCCCCGACCGTGACCTCGCGTGTGAATGTGAAGTCGATGTCTGCGCTCCTGGACGACACACAGGCTCCCGGGTGAGGCGATCAGTGACATCGCATCGTCCCCGATGACGCAGAGAGCGGTCGATCGAGGTGACGGGTTAAAGGGGATGAGGTGGCTTCCTGAACGCCAGGAAGCGGCGTGGTCTTTACGTGAAGTCGCCGGCTGCGTGGAGGTGGGCGGTGGCTAGGAAGGGGAGGCTCTGCGGTGACCACGTGGGAGTTCGTCAGGCGCCGCACCACACCGCACCGCACTGCATTGTTGCCGCACTGCATTGTTGCCGTACTGCATCGTTGCCGCACTGCACCGTTGCCGACGGCGGCTGCGGCGCCCTCTGGCGCTCGGCGGACAGCTGCCTGTTCAAGCGCACCGGCGGCAAGAGGTGCACGACGAGGCCGAGCTGCAACAGCGCCTCGCCCCCTGCGGCCATCTGGTACCCCAACAGGTCGACCGCGGCGGTGAAGACGACGGCGCCTGCTGCTTCACCGAACGCAGCACAGGGAGTTTTCGTTGCGTGAGATGGCCATTGCGGATTGCCGGCAACCCCGGCACGCCATACCCGCCCCGCCAGCGCTGGTGCGAGCGGGCCGCCTTCGCCGCCGACGTCTACGTCTACGTCTACGCCGAGAACGTGGACCTGGACACCGATGGCACCCGCGCTGTGATGGGCACCGCGCTTGAGCGGCCGCGCACGGTGGCGATGTGCGAGAACCGCCTCGCTACGGGATGCCAACGCCTTCCCGGGCAGCGTGATCGGCTGGCAGCACCACGCGCTCGCCCCGCTCGGCTACCCGTCCACCCAGTCTGGACATTGCCGCGTTCACGACCGGCGGCAAGGGCTACGCCTCCCCGGCCAGGCGGCAAGGGTTACGTCTTCACCCCGCCCAGTGCGCCCGCCACCTCCAGAGCCTGGACCAACAGACCACCAACCTCCTCGGCGGTCGCGGCCGAGTGAGCACTTGGGCGACTTCCTGCTGGTGAAGTGCTTCTTCTTCCTCGCGCTGATGCGCCCCACCAACCCTGCCGCCAGGCTCCGGCCAATCGGCCAGGCACGCCAAGCACGCCAAGCACGCCAAGCACGCCAAGCACGCCAAGCACGCCAAGCACGCCAAGCACGCCAAGTGGCAACACCGCCGCGCCCTGTTCCGTAACGGACTCGCCCCTACGAGGCGACCCTCACGATCGATACCGCGGCCTCCGAGGTGAGATGACCAGCCTCGTCCTCGGCATCCCGGCACTCTGCTGCGCTAGGCCGGCGCGCTGACGCCGATGCCCTGGCACACGCCACGTCCACACCCGATGCCCTTGGCCGCTCCCGCGCCCACTCGGTGATGACAGAAGAGCACACGACGTGACCGGTTTTGAGCTGTGCCGGTCGCCGCCTCCCCGGCTCGGGCATTCTCGGGCTTGGCATATGCCGCACAGCTCGCCAAGGAGACGTCATGCAGTGGCAGACCGAGGAGTTCGGGTCGTCCCACGAACGGATGGCGGGGGGCAGTCCTCGCCGACGGCAGCGAGCCCGAACCGGTGTACCTGGACATTGGGAGCAGCAGCCACATGCACCAAACCAGTCAGTGGTGGGCCTACGACGGCAGGCGGGGCAGGCAGCGGGCGGACCACATGCGCAGCTCGTGCTCATGCGGCTGGCGCGGCGCGCGCCACTACCCGATCGACTGGGACCAAGCGAACGGCGCACGCGCCTACGACCTCGACACCCCGGGGCCGTACGAAGACTGGAAAGCGCACATCGGCGAGGTCGAGTCACGGTCGGTTCCGCTGCCCGCCCAACTGGCGGACCTGCTGGAGCGGCTGGACGAGCAGCTGAGCGCTCTGGCCGACCAGGCACCGCTGGCTGCGCTGAAGGCCGTGGCGGCGCTGGAGCGCACGAGCGGCCGCGTCGGCCGTGAGGCCGCCCACGCCGCCGAGGCCGATGAAGCATCGTGGGAAACGATCGGGCAGGCACTCGGCCTGCCCGCGAAGGACGCCCGCGCACGCCTGATCCGCTACAGCCTCAGGCACTGACGTCCCCAGGGCGGGAGCCGGCCACCTCCGGTGGACGTGGCCCGTCTCGCAGTGACCGCAGCTGCTCCCTCGCTGCGCCGCCAGCCGGACCAGGCCGACACCTCTGGCGCCTTGTCGGGCATGCCCCGCCCGACTCTGACCGGCGGGCGAGGCGGGAAGGGTGTCGCAGCCAGGGTGCACCGGTGCGCCGTGGAGGGCGCCACCAGCGCCGAGGGCTGTGAGCCGCTCCAGAAAGGACTGTTGGCCAGGGACCGTTGACCGGTTTCATGGTGAGCCGTTGCGGAGCGAGCCGCGTTCGAACCGCTCCGCAGCAGCAGCTGTAGGCGGTCAGTCGTTCCGCCTGAAGCCACCTCGACCGGCACCGTCCGATGCGGGTCGAGGCGCTGAGGCCGCGGCCGGTGGGGAGCGCCTGCGACGTGCGGGCGTCCGGCGTCCCTTCCAGCGTGTTCCTACGGTGCTGTCGTCGCCTCGGAGTACTTCTTGATGAGTTCGTAGGAGCGAATGCGGTCGCGGAGGTCGTAGACGGGCGTGGTCAGCATCAGTTCGTCCGCTCCGGTCTCACCCGCCAGTTGCGCAAGCCGGCGTACGACGGTCTCGGGCGTCCCGACGGCTTGCTGCGCACGGAAGCCGGCCAGCGCCTGTCGCTCCGTTGCTGTGAAGGGGTGGGTGGCCGCGTCCGCGGGCGTGGGGAAGGCGATCTCACTGAGGCCTTTGAGGAGCCCGGCTTTGACGACGTCCATCGGTCCCACTCGCCACGCGGCTTCCTCTTCCGTCTCGGCACACACCGCCTCCACGCACACCAGCACCCGAGGCCGCTCGCACCAACGCGACGGGGTGAACGCCGCCCGGTAACGTTCCAGCGCCGCTTGGGTGTTGTCCGGCCGGATGTGGTGTGCGAGGGCGATCGGCAGGCCGAGTCTTGCGGCCAGGGCGGCACCTGCGGTGCTGGAGGCCAGCAGCCATGGCTGCGGCAGCGGGCCGAGTGCGACTTCGTCGACCAGAAAGGACAAGATCGCGGCCACGTCGCCGTGGTACTCCGCATCCGTCGTCGGTCCGGCTCCGCGGCGCAGTGCCCGTGCGGTGGCCTCATCGAAGGTGCCAGGGCCGCGGCCGATACCCAGGTCGATGCGGTCCGGGTGCAAGGCAGCCAGCGTTCCGAACTGCTCCGCCAGCATGATGGGCGCGTGGTTGGGTGCCAGTACACCGCCCGAACCGAGACGGATGACCGAGGTCGAGGCGGCAGAATGCGCGCTCAACACGAGGGGTGGGAACGCGCCGATCGCGGGCGAATGGTGATGCTCGGCGTACCAGATCCGGTGGTAGCCCAGCCGTTCCAGTCCCTGAGCAAAGGCGGCGGTATCGCGTAGGGTCTCCACGGCCCGGGCGCCCGATTGGACCATCGCGACTTCCAACGCTGAAAGAGGTACATCGATCATGCCGCCAGCATAAGATCACGTGTTCGACCAAGGTGCGGTGATCTCCCTGATCGCGCCAAGGTCTCGTGGCTCGGCCGGCGCCGGCACACCACAAAGACACGTGCGGTGTGGTGTGCACGTGCGGTGTGGTGTGCACGTGCGGTGTGGTGTGTGTGCCGGTCACGTTCGGGCCGGCGGGCCATCTGCTGCCCAGCAGCGCAGAGTTCACTGAGCGTGCCCGACAAGGATCATCATGCCTCGGGCGGAGACCGTCCGCAGATCCAGCCGGTGCCCTGCCCGGCATCAGGTCCGCATCGCCGCGAACGGCGAGATTCACCTCACCGGCGGTCAGCTCTTCCGCGGCTACTGGAACCCACACGCGGGCGAAGCCGAGTGGTGCCGGCGAGCGTGGACGGCTGGTTCCCCGCCGGCGGCATAGGGAGTTGGACGACGAGGGCTACCTGACGGCCACGGCCGCCCGCAAGAAGGAAACCTGATCCTGATCACGACGGGCGGCAAGAACGTGGCCCCGCCCATAGAGAACTGGCTTCGCTCCCCCACTGGCCCCCCATGCATGGTGCTGGGCGAGCACCGCCCGTACGACACGGCCCTCATCTCCTCGCCCCGGAGGACACCACCCCTGGCGCCACACCAATGGCAAACACGACCTCCCGCCCGAACTCCCCTGGACGACGCCCCAAATTGGGGGCAGCGCGACAGCGGGCGGTCGACAAGGCGAACAAGAGGCCTCCCGCCCCCCCCCGAGTCAATCCACCGATTCGCCGTACTGCCACGGGACTTCGCAAAGGAGATCGAGGGATGTATGAGGTTGGGGAGCGGCGCCGACCCGGTCGAAGTACACCGAAGTGCTGCACGACGCCCTCTCGAATCGCCGAATCTTCATGACTAAAACGTCGAGGGAAGCACAGACAGCGCGCACGATGACGCGATGACGAACAAAGGCGGAGGCGGGCACGGAGGCGGAGGCGGGGCGGGGACGGGGACGGAGGCGGAGGCGGGGCGGAGGCGGGGCGGAGGCGGGGGAACGGTCGAAAGTACACAACCACACTGATGGGGCCGTAGTCGGTTCCGTTGTGCAGGCCAGATCAATCATCCCGGTGAACTCTTCGATCCAGGCGCGGGGCGGTGTCGATCGACGAGGCGGTCCGTGACCCGAGGGCAGTGTTGGACATGTGCCCGGCAGCGGATTCACCAGACACAGTGGATAGTCGAACGGATGGAGAGTTCCTCGACAGACGGCGACCCGGATATCTGCGGATCGAGGCCGCCGCCGGCAGGGGAAATCCGCGGTAGCGGCTCACCTGATGCGTGAACGCGGCCGGTTCGGTCATTCGTCCGCTCCGCCAAGGCAGAAATAGTTCGGGCCGGATGCAGAACCCGGCCGGACCGTTGATCCAACACTACGGACTGTCGGATACGGCTCCCACCCACATGCTGCCGGAACAGACCATCCTCCCGAAAGGTTCGAAGCCATCCCGACCGTGCGACCCAACAGGCCCGCAAGAAACACGGCCATGTACCGCTGGTCGTGTACTGCTGCTCGTGTGCCGCTGCTCGTGTACTGCTGCTCGTGAACAGACGGAGCGGACAAAGCCGAGCGCCCACCGGGAGTCCTGCCCCGGGGTCTGCCCTGCGGTCTGCCCGGCTGCTGCGGACGACGTGCTCGTGATCGGCATCTACCGGACGGGACACCCGCCGGGCCCAGCGCCCCTCCCCCGCCCCGCCGTGCTACGGACGACGCCGACAGCGAGCACAACCAGAGTGACCTGATCACGTACCTGCGTGCGCGTGCGCAGGTCCAACAGGACGTACTGGAAGCCCAGCCAGCCGAAGCGGACGTGCGGCCGAGCAGTTCGTCTCCCGTGTGGCACACACAGCGGCGGAGAGTGGACATACCTGCGCTACGTCTGGACGAGACCGCCTGAGCCTGCGCCGCACCAGTGCCCTGGCGACCTCCTGACGGCAGTGCTTCTCCTACGCCACCCATCTCAAGGACTGGAGCCGCGACGAACACGGGCAGACTGGTCTACTGCCACTGCCACCCGCGCTGCCACTGCCACCGCCACTGCCGGCGACACTCGCGGCAACCGGTGAACCGCCCTGCGCAACGGCGCCGGAAGCTCTGGCCGCCGGCCCGTGGACCGGACGCGACGGCGGTGCCAGTACCCGTTGCAGCCCTTTCCGGCCCCACGCCCCACACTCCCCGGCGGTTCGAGACCACCACGCCGCCCTCCGCGAAGTCCTCACCAGCGTCCCCCTGACCTGGCGACCGGGCGGTGCAGCGAGCAGCAGTCATGGGCGAAGGCACTGGAACCGGTGATCGGCTCATCAAGGACACCTCCGTGCGGATCGTCACCAGCGAAATCGCCGTCGAAAGGCGTCCCTCTCGACACTGGAAGAAGATCCGTCCACCAACCCCTGGAACGGATCAACCGCGAGATCAAACGCCGCACCATGTCGTCCAGGCCTTCTCCAACCCGCCGCCCTCGAGCGGCTGACCACCACCGCGCCCCGCGAGATGCACAACGAATGGATCGCTCCCCCGCCGCTACCTCCCCAGGGCAACACGGACGAGCTCTACACCGCCACCCAACCCAACCGGAACTCACCACACAGCCGACAGACCAACCCGGCACCACCACACCACCACACCGCCACACCGCCACACCGCCACAAGGCCACAGGGCCACAGGGCCACAGGGCCACAGGGCCACAGGGCCACAGGGCCACAGGGCCACAGGGCCACAGGGCCACAGGGCCACAGGGCCACAGGGCCACAGGGCCACAGGGCCACAGGGAGCATGCCCCAACCAGGCGACGACGACGGCTTCGCCAAAGGTAAGGCGACGTACTCGAATCCCGCCCTTGAACTTCGCCCCGGCTCTCATCCGAGTGATCACCCGAGTGCTGCGCCCCGCATTGGGGCGGCGCGGAGGGTTCGCCGACGCCGGCCTGCGCACCGACAGTCCGCGCCATGGTGAGCTTTTCGCCCCGACGAGACACCCCCTTTGCATGATCATGCGCGGTTAGGCATACTCTTCCTATGTCTAAGGTCCTCACCTCCCTCCCCGCCGGCGAGCGCGTCGGCATCGCCTTCTCGGGCGGCCTCGACACCTCGGTCGCGGTCGCGTGGATGCGCGACAAGGGCGCCATCCCGTGCACCTACACCGCCGACATCGGCCAGTACGACGAGCCCGACATCGCCTCGGTGCCCGGCCGCGCAAAGACCTACGGCGCCGAGATCGCGCGCCTGGTCGACTGCCGCGCGGCGCTGGTCGAGGAGGGCCTGGCCGCGCTCACCTGCGGGGCGTTCCACATCCGCTCGGGCGGGCGCGCCTACTTCAACACCACGCCACTGGGCCGCGCCGTCACCGGCACCCTCCTGGTCCGGGCGATGCTCGAGGACAACGTACAGATCTGGGGCGACGGCTCGACGTTCAAGGGCAACGACATCGAGCGGTTCTACCGCTACGGCCTCCTCGCCAACCCGCACCTGCGGATCTACAAGCCCTGGCTGGACGCGGACTTCGTCACCGAACTCGGCGGCCGCAAAGAAATGTCGCAGTGGCTCCTCGCCCACAACCTGCCCTACCGCGACAGCACCGAAAAGGCCTACTCCACCGACGCCAACATCTGGGGCGCCACCCACGAGGCCAAAACCCTCGAACACCTCGACACCGGCGTCGAGAGCGTGCAGCCCATCATGGGCGTGCGGTTTTGGGACCCCGAGGTCGAGATCCCCACCGAGGACGTCACGATCGGCTTCGACCAAGGCCGCCCGGTGACCATCAACGGCAAGGAGTTCGCCTCCCCCGTCGACCTGGTGATGGAGGCCAACGCCATCGGCGGCCGCCACGGCATGGGCATGTCCGACCAGATCGAAAACCGCATCATTGAGGCCAAAAGCCGCGGCATCTACGAGGCACCCGGCATGGCCCTCCTGCACACGGCCTACGAACGCCTGGTCAACGCGATCCACAACGAGGACACCCTCGCCCAGTACCACAACGAGGGACGACGCCTGGGCCGCCTGATGTACGAAGGCCGCTGGCTGGACCCACAAGCACTCATGGTCCGCGAATCACTCCAACGCTGGGTCGGCGCCGCCATCACCGGCGAAGTAACCCTGCGACTGCGACGCGGCGAAGACCACTCGATCCTCAACACCACAGGCCCCGCCTTCAGCTACCACCCCGACAAACTCTCCATGGAACGCACCGAAGACTCCGCATTCGGCCCCGTCGACCGCATCGGCCAACTCACCATGCGCAACCTCGACATCGCCGACTCCCGCGCCAAACTCGAACAATACGCCGGACTCGGCCTCATCGGCACCACAAGCCCCACCATCAGCGCCACCCAAACAACCGCCACCGCACTCATCGACACCCTGCCACAGACACCCCAAGGCGACGCCGACGCCATCGCCTCCCGCGGCAAACCCTCCACCACCGACGAAATGCTCGACCACGCCGCAATGGAATCCGGCACCGACTAGGAGCTGTCCGGCCGATCATGTGACTGCCGCCTGGCCGGATCGTTGTCCCGTGTATGGGGTGGGGAAAGCGCGGTGATTTGTCGGACGCAGAGTGGGAACGGCTGCAGCCGTTTCTGCCGGTGAGCAACGGTCGGTGCGGGCGGTGGCGTGATCACCGGCAGGTGATCGACGGGATTCTGCACCGGGTCCGGACGGGGGTGCACTGGCGCGATCTGCCGGAGCGGTTCGGGCCGTGGAAGACGGTCTATGAGCGTCATCGGCTGTGGTCGGCCGACGGCACCTGGGAACGGCTGTTGCAGCAGGTCCAGGCTGAGGCCGATGCGGTGGGCGAGATCGACTGGGATGTCTCGGTGGATTCCACCATCGTGCGGGCGCACCAGCACGCGGCTGGCGCCCGCACCGACCCGCCGCCTGCCTTGGCCGCCCCAAAAGGGGGCGAGCCGCTGGAACACCAGGACGAAACCTCGTGGCGAAGCCTCGTCGACCGGCTGGTGGAGGTGGTGCAGGAGGCGAGGGCCTGGGGCGTTCGCGCGGCGGCTTCACCAGCAAGATCCACCTGAGCGCGGACGGCCGCTGCCGTCCGTTGTCCCTGATCGTCACGCCGGGGCAGCGGGCCGACTGCACCCAGTTCACGCCGGTGCTGGAGAAGATTCGGGTCCCCCGGTCCGGTTCGGGCGGGCCCCGCAAGAAGCCGGACAGTGTCGCGGCAGACAAGGGCTACAGCAATGGCCCCTGCCGTCAACACCTGCGCCGGCGCGGCATCCGGCACACCATTCCGGAGAAGACCGACAGTCGGGCCGCCCGCATACGCAAGGGATCACAAGGCGGACGGCCGCCGGGGTTCGACGAGGAACGGTACAAGAAACGCAACACCGCGAACGGGCCGTGAACAGGCTCAAGAACTTCCGCGCAGTGGCTACGCGGTATGACAAGCGCGGCTATGCGTTCCTCGGCACCGTCTCAGCTGCAGCTGTCATCGTGTGGCTCCGCTCATGACCGGCCACTCGTGCTCAAGTCGAGTGCGGAAGCTCTGCCGACCGCGGCAAACAGGATGAGTGGCAACTCCTTATCGGCCTGGCCGATCGCCAGCGCGAGCCAACGACCGCTGTCAGGGAGCGGCCACACCTGCATTCTCACGACTTGTTGGCTGAGGTAGTCGAGTGGCTCGGGCACCGGCTCGCCCTCGCAACTGGCGCTGAGATACGGTCCGAGGTCCACGACGAACGCATTGCCCCACCGAGTCGTCAGGCGTGCGGCCAGGTCGTCGAGGCAGGTCTGCAGTTCAGCTTCGGCTCCGACCCAGGCCTGCCCGTCGTCGTCATCCCAGAAGTCCCGACTGACCATCAGTACGCGCACATGATGCTCTGGCCCGCCTTCCCCGGAGGTGTCGGCATAAGTCGCCTCCGGGAACGGCTGCACGGCCAACTCGTCAATTGTCGCGAAGTACTCCTCGGTGGTCATGGGCGCAGCCTATGAGACCGCGCAGACACCTACCGCCGACCGCGCGCGCCAACCCATGATCGCCCGGACAGTTCCTAGTAGGGCTTTGTTACGTGGCCTTGTCACGGTCGGTGTCTGGTAGTTCGCTGGTTGTATGAGGTCTGGTGAACTTGCTGCGTGTCGGGGCCGGTTGGAGGAGTTTGCTGGGGAGGTGTTCGCGCCGCTGGTGCGGCGGGATCAGCGTGAGAAGGGTGCCTTGTATCTGAGGGGGCTGTTGCTGGACGGCCGACGCAAGTCGATGCAGCCGATGGCCGAGCGCCTCGGGGTGGACCACCAGCAACTCCAGCAGTTCGTTACGTCCTCCACCTGGCCCTTCGATGCGGTGCGAGCCCGGCTGGCGTGGCGGGCCGTGCGGGTGGTCCGTCCGCAGGTGTGGGTGGTGGACGACACCGGTTTTCCCAAGGACGGCATCTCCTCGCCCGGTGTGGCCCGACAGTACTCCGGCACGCTGGGCAAGGTCGGCAACTGCCAGATCGGCGTCAGTGTCCATGCCGCTTCCGACACCGCCTCGTGTCCCCTGTCCTGGCGGCTTTTCCTGCCCGAAAGCTGGGACACGCCCGAGGCGGACGGCCGCAGGGGACGTTGTCGCATTCCCGACGACGAACACCACCGTCCCAAGTGGCAGCTCGCCCTGGCGATGCTCGATGAACTTGCCGGCGTCGGCCTGAGGCCCGCCGCGCTGGTCGCGGACACCGGATACGGCGCCAACGCCGACTTCCGCCGCGGCCTGGAAGACCGCGGCCTGGCCTACGTCCTGCAGGCCAAGGCCGAGATGACCGCCCATGGTGAGGCTGCCGAACCCCACCAGCCTGCCTACAGCGGCCTCGGGCCCAGGCCCCTGCCGCGTTACCGCACCCGGCCGGTGTCCTTGCGTGAACACGTGCTGGCTGCAGGGCGAGGCCAGGGGCGGACCCTGACCTGGCGCAAGGGCTCCAAGGCCGCGATGAGCTCGCACTTTGTGCTGGTGCGGGTTCGTCTTGCAGGGCGTCGGCCCAAACCCGCCGCTGACGGCACGATCCCGCTGAGCTGGCTGATCGCACAGTGGCCCGAGGGCGCGGACGAACCGGTCAAGTACTGGGTCTCCAACCTGCCCGCCGACATCCCCGCCCGCGACCTCGTCCGCATCGCGAAGTTACGGTGGCGCATCGAGCACGACTACCGCGAGCTGAAGACCGCCCTCGGGCTCGACCATTTCGAAGGACGCTCGTTCACCGGCTGGCACCGGCACGTCACCCTCGTCACCGCCGCCCACCTGTTCCTGACCGAAGCGCGGAGGAGCCCAAAAGCCCCTGCCAGGGCCTGACCCTCTACCAGGCCCTGGACCTCCTCCAACACCTCCTGGCCACCTGGACAGGCACCTGCCCCACCTGCCACCAACCCACCCCATGGCAGCCCTACGACACCACCTAACAAAGCCCTACTAGCAGGCGGGCGCGCGGGTTGGACCAGCGGTGCGACGGGGCGGCGAACACATCGCGGTTGTTCAGAGCCCGGCGCAGCTGCTCCAGCACGCATACCACGTACGCGTCCCGGTCCACCGCGCCCTGCGGCAGATCCGGGTTGGCGTATACCGCCTTGCGCCACGCCGGCGGCACGAGCTTGTCGTCCACCTCGCGCGGCAGAAGCGGCTTTACCCCCATCTTCCGCCGCGCCAGCGCCGGAAGCCCACGCACCCCGGCCAGGACCCGCTTCCCGGCGCTCGCCGCGTCCAACGCCTTCGACTCGCCCAGCAGCGACAGGAACGGGCGCACCGTGGCGTACCGGGTCGCCAGCGCGGCCCGCATCGCGACCTCGGCCGTGTTCTCGTCCTCAGGCACCAGGGTCACCACGGTGGCCGCGGCGCTCAGCACGGCGGCACGCGGGGCGACCCCCTCGACCGCCGCCCACAGCGCGGCCACGTCCAGGTCCGCACCGTGCTCCTCGACCAGCTCCAGCTCCTCGAACAGCACCTTCGCCGCCCGCGCGAGCGTGCGCGACGCCTTCTCCAGCTGCGGCAACGTCGACAGCCGCTCCTTCTCCGTCTTCCGCTTCGCCGTGTTCAGCAACCGGGTGGCCATGAGGACCTGGAACAGGTCCAGGGCCTCGTCAATCGCCTTCGCCTCCAGGTGCCGCATCACCGCGGTCAGCATCGCCGTGCGCTTCGGTTCCGCCGCCCGCTCCAGCAGCGGCGCCTTCGACCCCAGCGCGTACCGGGCCAGCGCCGCCATCCGGTTCGGCGGGATCTGCGACAGCCTCAGCCTCCCCAGCCGGTACGCGCCGATCTCGTCCACCCGTTCCAGCGCGCGGGCGAACGCCGTCCCGGTCGTTCGCGTCGGCGGCCGGCGCAGCCGCTCCAGCTCCGAGAACCGCGACCCCTCCGGCGTCTTGAGCGTCGCCACCAACTCGCCCGGCAACGCCGGGTCAGCGCGGCGGGCGGCACCCGCGACCGTGGCGTGCAGCCGCTTGTCCGCGACCTTCCGTACCTCCGACACCTGCCGGGCCAGCACGCTCACCCCCGGCAGCAGCACCCGGTTGCGGCGCAGCCAGCCCACCGCGTGGTCGAACAGCGCCTTGGGGCCCTCGGTGTGCGTCCAGGCCCGGCCGTGCAGGAAGGTACGGAACCGCCGGGACCACTCCGGGTCGTCGTACTCGTGGTACTCGTAGGCGTCCCGGATCTCCCACGCGTGTTCGTACGCCGTCTTCGGCCGCTCGGTGTACCGCTTCACCACCGACGGGTCCTCGATGTCAAGCTGCCCAGCCAGGTGCTCGACCACCGGCCACGGCGAATCCAGCGGGTCGTCCGGGAGGAACCGGCCGATGTAGCGCAAGGTGCACATCTGTAGGGCGAAGCCGAGCTGGTGATGCTTTGAGCGCCGTAGCGCGATCAGATCCCGGTCCACATCGTCCAGGAAGGAGAACCGCTCCAGCTCGGGGCTGGTCGGCTCCTCGGCGAACTTCCCGTAAGCCTCGGCCTGCTCATCAGTCAGAAACTCCACCGGCACGAGGGGACCGTAGCCAGCGCCGCTACCCGCCCGGCGATCTTTCCGCGAACCCCGGCGGAGCCCTCAACCGGTGTGCTAGCTGACCATGATCGTTCTCAGCGCCAACGGCTGTACCGATGTTCACCGAGGCCGTGCTCGACCCGGACGCCGAGGCCGGCCAGACGACCGGCGTCACATCCCGTATCGACGACAGCATCGATGCCGCACACGTCAAGCGTGAAGGGGCCAGCAGCCACTCAGGCCGATAGCGCCGGGGCGGCTGTCCGGCAGTAGCCCGGCTCCGGGGAAGGGCGGCCGCCGCCGGCTGACACGGCTGGGTCGCGGCCCCCTGAGCCGGTCCGCGTCATCCTTCAGGTCCTGTCCCGGCCCAACGGCGCCTCTGGCGCCCCCCCAATTTCCCGCTGAGCACAACGTCCCAGCAGGTCATAGCGGGGGACATCCCAAAAAGTCGTCATGGGCCACGATCCCTGTCGCCATGGGACGCCGCCCGGCGACAGGCTGTTCACCGACCGACGGCCCACCGGGGCCCGGCCAGGGAACCGGCCGTCGGCGAAGGAGGACCCATTTCATGAACGCACGCAGGATGACCATTCGGCGCGGCGTGGCGAGCGCCGCCGTCGGAATCGCGATTCTCGGCGGGATGACCGTCGCTGCGCCCGCCCATGCCAGCACCACGGCCCAGGGAGCCTCTCCGGCAGCCGCCGAAACGGCCCGGCTCGCTTCCGGCCCCCGTGCAAGATCCACACCCACGGCTTCTTCCGTCTGGGCGTGCACACCTACTGCTCCAACCAGCCCTCCTGGCGCAGGCACCGCGCACGTGCCACCTGCGTCAGCCACCGCAACCCCATGGTCAAGTACACGCGGTGGGGCCCCTGGCGCAAGCCCGGCCAGAAGTCCTCGATGACCTGCAACTTCCAAGACGGCTACAAAGACGCCCGGGTGGACTTGAGGTGACAGAGCCGCAGCTCTATGGCTGTGGCCCCGTCTCTCGGCGGAAGCTACGCAGCTCCCGAGCGAGGTGCCCCCGGCTCGCGATGGTGCCGCCCCTGGAACAAGATCGGTAAGCGGCGGCGCGCGGCCGGATCGACGACGGACCACGCAGTGCTACATGACCGTTCGCCGTAGCAATACGAACGGACCCCCGTCACCGGTGTAGTGCCCACGACAGCCACACCAGCACTGCGATCGGGACGGCGAGAGCCACCGTGCCTAGCGCGACTCCAGCCCGTGCCGGACGGCGGTCGGCTCCCTCATCGCCCCGCATTCCGTACAGAACACTGACTCCGAAAACGATCGCGCAGATCCCGAGGGGCACGGTGAGGTACAGGGGGAAGGAGCGGATCCACGGCGGCAGGAAGAAGAGAAGTGGGCTCCCGTACATCGCGACAGCGGTCAGGCCCAGTACCAGCGAAACCGTGCCTGTCTCCCCGCGCCCGACCTGGGCTTCCTCGGGGTGCTCGTGGGAGTTCATGACCTGAGGCTAGGTGGCATGCGGCCGACGCTGCATGGGCGTGATGACTCATATCGGTGTAAGTACCGCCACCTCCCCCTCCAGCCGGCTCCCTGTCGGAGGGGGAGGTATGAGCAGCAGCTCACCGCCGCGGGCGGTGTGGACCGGGGCGCTGACGGTCGGGCTCGTCGTCCTGCCGATCCGGCTGTACACGGCGACCGAGGAGCGCTTCGTAGGGGCATGAAACGAGAAGATCCCAGCAAGACGACAGACACACTGCGGCTCACCTCCGCTCGCGCGGAGAGCACAGCTCCAGGCGACCGGCACGGGCGCCCTTGGCCGGCTCACCTCCGCTCGCGCGGGATGGTCCGGGCCACACGACACCGCGTGACGGGTCCACTGTGGCTTCGTTCGCTTCAAGCGACAGCGTTTGTCGATGACTTGCGACGGCAGTTGGTGATCAACGGCTGAGGAGTTGTCGACGCCTTATGACGGCGCTGCCGACGACTGTGGCTGTCCGAACTCCGGAGAGCCCGGGAGGGGCATGGGACACTTGATCATGCCTGTGACCAACCCGTGGCTGGCTGGCCCGTCCCCGAAGAAGCGGCTCGAACCCGAACGCCTGGAAGAGCGAATACTCAACCTGCTGTCGTCGCAGAACATGTGCGTGATCGCGACGGCCGGACCGGAGGGGCCGCTCGCGACTCCTGTCCGGTACTACCACCTCGGCTTCGCGGTGATGTTCTCCGCAGCCGCTGGTTCGCCGAAGATGAGAAACCTCGCCGCGGACCCCCGGGTGTCAGTGGGAATCTTCGCTCCGCTGGTCGGTCAGGCAAGCAGCCGAGGCGCTCAGCTCTTCGGACAGGCCCGCGTGCTGTCCGAAGACGACCCCGACTTCGAGCACTATTGGCCGGCTTTCCGCTGGCAGTCCGACCATGTCGAGCGGTCGCGTTCCCTCGACGAACCCCCGTTGGGGCCGCTCATCGTGATCGAGGCCGAGCGGATCGTTTATACCGAGCACTGGCTGCGGCGCGAGGGGTTCGCGCCGCGTCAGTTCTGGACCAGATCGGGCAGGTAGCCGCGAACCCTTGGCTGACCTCTGCCACCACTGTCCAAGAAGCGTGCGAAGCGTTCGGGGAGCATTGGCGAGGATGGCTGCCATGACCTACGTGATCGAAGTCCCCCACGCCGACGACGCCGCGTTTCTGGGGCCTCTGCAGTTGAGGATCTGGCTGCAGACATATCCCAACGAGGCGGCGGGGATCGATGAGACCTGGATCCGTGAGCACCGCGGCGCCTCCGCCACCGCGGAAGGCATCGCCCAGTGGCGGGAGTTCATCGAGGCGGCAAAGCAGCGACCGGGCCTGCTGTTTTGCCGTGTTGTCCGCTCCGAGACGGAGATCGTCGGCTTCCTCTGTGGTCGCCGGGACGAGGTGGTCACTCTCGGGCCGATGTATCTGCTGAACGAAGCCCAGGGCCAAGGTGTCGGAGGCTGGATGATGAGCGAGTTCCTCACCTGGGCGGGAAGCTCACCTATGCGCCTGTGGGTCACCGAATACAACGAGCGAGCGGTCCACTTCTACGAGCGCTACGGATTCAAGACCACAGGTGAGCGAGAGATCTGGCGAGGAAAACTGCCAAATGTGCGCATGACTCGCGACTCCACGCTGAGCGACAACCTCAGTCGAACCGCACGGGGCCAGATCACCTGAGATCGGGACCAGTTCGGCTGACGCATGACGGCTACCTGCCCCGCTGGCCAGCCGCCCTTCGAGTGGGTGGTGCGCTTGGTCGAGCAGGCCCGCTAAGCGGGGTGCCGCGTGCATCTGAAGCCGAACCTGGTCAACGGCGGCAGTCCGGGAATGCAACTTCCCAACGAATACCCGGTCTCACGCATCGCCGCGCGACAGGACATCGCCGTCCTGATCTCTCACGGAAAAGGTCCCTTCCCCGTACGGGGAGGGGACCTTTTGTGGAGCGCCCGGCAGGCCTTGCACCTGCATCTCCCACCGGTTGGTGGACGTCTTTCCTTGGACCACAGACGCGCGACTCCCGCCCGTGGGCCGAAGCTGCACCATGATCATACTGGATTGGAGGACAGGCTCCCGCTCACTTCACCGACGACCGGAGTGTCCAGGCCATCGGCTCAGTGGACGATCCGGACCGTGGTGACGACCAGGATCGAAGAGCTGACGTAGTAGACGACGAAGGCACCGGCGACGGTGACTTCGCGGTAGTCGCGGTCGCCGCGCTTGACCGCGGTGGAGCCGTGGCCGTACGGGTCGATGCCCAGCGTCTTGGCCAGGGCCCGCTCGGACGCCGCGTGGGCTTCCGGCATCATCGCTTTCCGTGCGGCCTCGGCCGGGTCGGCGTACTGGATCCGGTAGCGGCTCACGCCACCCCCGTGTGGTGCTCGTCGCCGTCCTGCGGGATGCAGCCGGTGAAGTCGCCGGCCTTCAGCCGGGCCACGATCGCCTCGTCCTCATCCTCGGCCGCCGTCGGCAGGGCCCAGCGGGCAAGGACGCGGTGGAGGTCCTGGGCCGGCGTCTGCCGGACCTCGGCATCAAAGGCGTCACGGTCCTCCTTAGGGAGAGTGGCGCGGATGCCCTCTATCGTCGCCTGGACCTCGACGAGCTTCCCGTCGATCACGGTTTTCCACGTCGCCGTCGCGATCTCGCCCATGCTGAACCTCCTCGGCTACGGACCTCAAGCTACCCGCTGCGTCCAGGCGGCAAGGGCTGATCGTTACGCCCGAGGGCCAGGTCGAGCTGGTTGTTCAGGCAGAGCTCGAACCCGCCGTGGGACGGGCCGCCCATCGAGATCCTTGGCCAGTGTGGCCCGGCTGGGGGCGGATGCCGCCCCCGCAGGCGGGCGGAGGGTCAGGTCTTGCCGGCGGAAGTGGCGGAGGGGGCCGGGGCGACCGCGTCATCGACGACCGCCTGGGGACGGTCTGCGGGGGCCTGCCCTGCTGGATGTGGTCGACCACGGGGGCAATGGCGTCGTACATACGCCGCGCCAGCGGCTCGTTCTCGTCGGGACTGTTGTGCCAGTCGGTGCCGCCGTGGGCGTCGTGGTCGAGTTTGCGCAGGTACTCCACCAGTTGCGGGCCGGTGAGCGTGACCTCGATCAGGCCGCGTTTGCCTTGCTGACCGCCGAGCTTGGCGGGTTTGACCTTGTCGAACTTCTCCGAGGCCGGCGTGTCACGGCCACTGTCGCGGGTCTGGTCCCGGTCGTGTCCCTCGTGATGGTGTAAGGGATCAACTGGTGGGCTTGTTCGTGGCATTGGGTAGCGCCGGGGCGCTTTCGGGGAGTTCGGGGTAAAGCTCGTCCATGCTGCCTTCGGACAGGTAGCGACGGGGGAAGGCGATCCACTCGTCGTGCATCTCGAAGAGCACGGCGGTCAGCCTGCCCCGGTTCTGCAGCAGGAGGACGAGGAAGAGAAGCCTGGCCGCGCGCATGAACCAATCATTCCAGGCCCGGGTCGCGTTCGGGCACCTGAGATCGCCCTGGCCCCCGCTTCTACCACCTCGACGATCACGGCCCTGCCTTCCACGGAATGGCCCACCGGGGTCACGTAGTCGTACGGCACCCGCAGTTCACCACTCTCGGCCACCTCCTTGACGTACCGGGCGGCGGCCGCGAGCCCGCTGCGCCAGAAGTCGGTCTCCGGGTGTAGCACCCGCAGCGCGACGAACTGTGCCACCTCCGCAGGATCACGCGGCGTGGAGAACTTCAGCAGTTCCCGACCCAGGTTGCCGTGGCGATCGGTCTCTCTGTGGGAGAGGTGTGTTGACCTGCTGTTTCAAGGTTTCCGCAAGGTTTATGCAAAGCGGTACCGGCACCGTGGAACTGGCACGAGAGCCGGAGCTTACGGCCCGGATACCCCTGGTTCTCGCTTGCGGGACAGGGGCCTGGCCTGCTCGAGAACCGACCGACTACGCTTGGGAGATCTCATCGTGAAACTTCTTCGGACAGTCTCTGTCGCAGCGGCTGGACTGGCGCTGACTGCTGGCACGGTCGTGATGAGCGGCAGCTCAGCGGTGGCAGACCCGTCCTCGGCTTCGGCAGCGGCCAGCTGTCGGAAGTCGCAGGACTCCAACACCTTCGGCACCTACTGCAGCTCCGCGGAAGGCCGCTACTTCCGGGCTGTCGCGGTGTGCAAGAACGGCCAGGAAGTCCGTGGCCAGCAGTGGAAGAGGGTGGGCAGCGGCAACTGGTCCTGGGCATACTGCACCCAGGTGAACTCCTCGCTCTCCTGGGGATATGCCGAGATCGGCAACTAGCCCTCGAACCTGGCTGACGGTCCTCGTCAGCCTCGCTGACGAGGACCTCCTTGATTTTCGCCGTTCTGACTACTCGCTCGGCCTTCCCAGTTCTGATCGGTCGTCAGGCCAGGTCTGTGCTGGCTGAGGCCCAAGCGTCCACCACGCTGCCCGCGTCCTGGCTGCGCGATCGTGCCGGTGTTTCAGCGCCCCTGCTTTCGGTCTGGGGCAGGCAGTTCGGCGTGCAGGCATCCGCGGACGGGGTGGCGGCGGGTTCCGGCGCTCCATGGGGCGTGGAGCTGGATTGGGCTGGTCGCGTAGCGGCTCGCGGTGGTGTGGGACAGGTTGAAGACCAGGGCGAGATGCAGCGGATCGGCGCCGATGGTCAGGGCTTCGTGCAGTACCCGGTCGCTGCGGATGTGTTCGAGGTAGACGCCCTGGTGCAGCAGGTGCCACTTGAGGTATTCGGCACTGACGGGCCCGGTCCCCAGGGCGGTCTTCGCGTTGATCAGGACGTGCCGGTTGGGGGTCTTCGGCCAGATGATGCGGCGTTGGTCGAGCCAGGCCAGCAGGGTCTGGTGGGGGAGTTCGCCGAGTCGTTGAGCGTGTCCGGCGATGGAGATGCGGCGGTTGGGCAGGTCCACTCTGCGCCGGCTGTACCGGCAACTGTCCAACGACCGCTGCCCTTTGCCCGATGCCGGCATCCAACCACCGGCTGTGGGACAGGCGACGGAACTCAGTGAACGGGTTGCGGTTCCCGGTCACCGGCTCTCGCGACCGTCTGCTGGCTCCGCAGCCGTCGGGCCGGAGCTGAGCGCCTGAGTTGGTTAACCCGCCAGCAGAAGCTACCCGACCGCAACCCCCGGCCCACCGGCTGAGTCAGACACCCGCCCGGACGACGCGGAATGCGTGTCGCGGTCTGCGGAGCCACGTTCTGCGCGTAAGCCCGAGACACTGCGCATAGCAGCGCCCACCTGGCGTCCCACCGCTCTCCGAGGGGCCGGCATGCCCGCATCCGTCATCGACATTTCCCACCTGAGTCTGGTTGTGCACCAGCGTCCCGTAGTGAGCGCTTCAGCTGAACTGGTTCGGTGCTGGTCCGGCGACCTGGACGAGCTGAAGGAATGCGTCCTGGAGCACTTCGCACCAAGCGGGGGCTACTGCGAGGTGGGTAACGATCTTCATTCGGTCACGATGGGGAGTGCCGAGACCCGCCTGAGGCCGGGACCGGACGACGCCTCATGGCACGCCGACCTCTTCCACGCTGGCTGGCACGACTTTCCCTACAAGGATGTGCCGGTGAACTACCGTCGCCAGGTGGCCGACTACGTCGACCGCAAACACGAGCTGCGTGAAGGGTGCGTACAGGAGTCCGACCTTCGCGAGGCTGCCGGAGAGGGTGGAGCACCGGCCGTCGAGCGCCTGGCCCGATATCACCGCGACGTGCTTGATCAGCAATATGCGGCTCTGGACACCCTCTTCAGTGATCTAGTCACCCCAAAGGGGAAACTGCCAGCTTGGGCGCGGAAACTGGCGCACGCCGAGGTCCAGGAGCATCACATGCGCAGGGAGTGGCTTGGCAGCGCCGTGATCGCTTACCTCTGCGGTGGCTCAGCGGGCCGGCGACCGGACACTATCTTCGGCGGCGTCCGGTACGACTTCACTGATGGCTCTTTGGATCTGACGCGCCTGGCCCCGGTTGAGTCCCAGGGGTAGCTGGAAAGCCGCCATTGCCACGAGGACCGTCCACTGCCTGATTGTCCCCGACTGGGCCGAGGCGGCAGCTGGTGCGCTACGGGCGGCACATTCTGTGCTGAGAGGTCGTTTTCATCTTGGATACCCTTGTATCTGCGGATTCTCGGGGTGCGGGGTTGTGGTGGGGGTGATGCTCTCAGTGTGGTTGAGGCTGGTTGGCCGGGAGGGGTGACCGCTGGGGCGGGATGTGGTTTGTGCCTGTCTCATCCCAGGACGCCCGACCTTCGTGACTGTGCTTCCGTCGCCGGTGTCGTGCGCCTGGGCGCACTCGGTCCGGGGCGGTACGTCAGTAGCATGCCTACGCGACGTCCGTATCCGAGTGATCTGTCCGATGCCCGCTGGGAGTTGACCGAACCGGTGCTGTCCGCCTGGCGCTTCGAGCGCCGCGGCAGGGCCCTGGACTTCGGGCGCCCGCCCGAACACGACCTGCGCGAGATCATGGACGCGATCTTGTACGTGGACCGCACCGGCGTCCAGTGGCGCTACCTGCCGCACGACTTCCCGCCCTGGGAAACGGTCTATGGATACTTCGCGAAGTGGGCGAAGGAAGGTGTGTTCGCCCAGCTCATCGGCCTGCTCAGGGAGCTCGTGCGGCGGAGGGAAGGACGTGATGCGGAGCCGTCGGCCTGCGTGATCGACGCCCAGAGCGTCAAGACCTCCACCAGTGTTCCCGTCTCCAGCCAGGGCATCGATGCCGGGAAGAAGATTGTGGGCAGGAAGCGGAGCATCGTGATCGACACGATCGGCCTGCTGCTGGCTGTGCTGGTCACTGCGGCCAGCGTGCAGGACTCCGTGGCCGGCACCCAGCTGCTCGACCAGGTCGCCGCCGACCACCCCGGCATCCGCAAGGTCTGGGTCGACGGCGGCTACCGCCAGCACCTCGTCGAACACGCCGCCACCCTCGGCATCGACATGGAAATCTCTGCACGCACCCCCGGGACCAGGGGATTCACCCCGATACCGAAGCGATGGGCGGTAGAGCGGACCTACGGCTGACTGATGTTCCACCGCCGCCTGGCCCGCGACTACGAAACCCTCCCCACTCGCTCCGAAGCCATGATCCACCTCGCCATGACCGACCTGATGGCCCGCCGCCTTACCGGCGAGGCCACCATCTCCTGGCGCGACCCGACGCCACAGGATCAAACATCGATTCCGGGATAAAACACTGGGAGAAAACGACCTCTGAGCGGCAACACCGACGCCCGTGCCGCCGCCAGGGTGCGTCGCTAGCGGTTGTCCTCAGGGTGCGGTCCCGTCGCGAACGGGTTCGGCTCATCTTCCGCGAGCACGCCCACGAAGGGTTCGCCCTCCCCCGCGAACGTGTACGCGCCGCCTTCGATCCGCTCGATCAGAGCGCGCGTCCATTCCGCGCCGCCGTCGGCCGAGTGCACCCACAGGTTCATGATCTCGCCGATGTGCCCGAGCGGCTCGGGCCCGTCCTCCGGCGTGTAGTACTCGGTGACCGCGGACCGCCACTGCTCGAGCCCCGCGATCCTCTTCTTGAGGAGTGCAACGGCCTCGCCCCGCGGCAGGTCGACGATGAAGCCGATGCCGGCCGAGAGCACGTCGGTCTTCTGCTCGTGCGAGCTCAGGGCCTCGCGCAGCAGCGTGAAGTACTCCTCGGTTCCCTTGTCGTTGATCTCGTACTCGACGCGAGGCGGGCCGCCGACGGTGCTCGGTGCGACCTCGTGGGCGACGAGGAGTCCTTGCTTGTCCATCTGCTTGAGCGCGTGGTAGATCGAGCCCGGCTTGGCGTTGGACCACTCGTGGGCCCCCCAGAACTCCAGGTCGTTGCGTACCTGGTAGCCGTGCGCCCGTCCGTGTTGACGGACCGCGCCGAGGATCAGCAGCCGGATCGCTGACATGCACATCTCCTCTCTAGGTAATTTTCACTATGGAACTATACAAGTTTGACTAGCAGGCACCTCGCAATGTAATCAAGTTTGACTAGTCGATCCAAGGCGCCGTACCTTGCAATCTCTAGTCAAGTTTGACCACTGACTGAGGGAGGGTGTTTTGTCTGACTACGATCTGGCGATCGTCGTCGAAGGTCTGCGGAAGAGGTACGGGGACAAGCAGGCCCTCGACGGCCTCGATCTCACGGTCCGAGCCGGGACCGTCCAGGGGATTCTCGGCCCGAACGGCGCCGGCAAGACCACGGCCGTACGCATCATGTCCACGCTGCTGCGTCCTGAGGAGGGACGTGTCGAGGTGGCGGGCATCGACGTGAGGACCCGGGCCGACGAGGTGCGCTCACGGATCGGGCTGCTCGGCCAAAACGCCGCCGTCGACGAAGAGCTCAGTGGCCGCCAGAACCTGGAGATGTTCGGCCGCCTCTACCATCTCGGCGCGCGCCGCGCCGGCACGCGGGCCGACGAGCTCCTGGCCCGGTTCGGGCTCGCGGACACCGGCAACAAGGCCATCAAGCAGTACAGCGGCGGTATGCGGCGGCGGCTCGACCTGGCGGCGTCTCTCATTTCCCGACCTCAGGTGCTCTTCCTGGACGAGCCCACGACCGGGCTCGACCCCCGCGGCCGCACGGAGGTGTGGAACGCGGTGCGCTCACTGGTGGGCGGCGGCACGACCGTCCTGCTGACCACGCAGTACCTGGAGGAGGCCGACCAGCTGGCCGACCAGATCGCGGTGATCAACCACGGAAAGGTCATCGCGGAGGGCACGGCGGACGCGCTGAAGTCCAAGACCGGCGGTGACCGCATCGACGTGGTCCTGCACGACACGGCCCAGCTGGCACGCGCGGCCTCTCTCCTGCCCGGTGACGTGGTGGTGGACGAGGACCGGCGGATGGTCAGTGCCTCGGTCACCGACCGGATGGCCGCGCTGACCGAGACCGTGCGGGCGCTGGAGGCAGCCGGCATCGAGGCGGAGGACATCGCGGTACGCCGGCCGACGCTCGACGAAGTCTTCATGCACCTGACGAAGGAGGACGCCGCATGAGTGCGACCCACGGTGTGAGCACGGCGCACGGCACGGGTTCGAAGCTGAGCTGGGCGGCCGTCGACTCCTGGACGATGACCAGGCGCGAGCTGGCCCACTGGGCGCGCCAGCCCGTGCAGGTGGTCGTCGGGTTGGTCTTCCCGGTGATGATGCTGCTGATGTTCAGCTACCTGATCGGCGGCGGACAGGGCATCGACGGGGACTTCAAGGCCTACCTGGTGCCCGGCATGCTCACCATGACCATGGCCTTCGGCCTTGAGGCGACGATGCTCTCGGTCACCCAGGACCTCGGCAAGGGGGTCATCGACCGGTTCCGCTCGATGCCCATGAACTCCGGCGCGGTCCTGGTCGGACGGAGCGTCGCCGACATGCTGCAGTCGGCGGTCGGACTGACCGTGATGATCGCCGTCGGATACGCGATCGGCTGGCGCTGGCACGAGGAATTCACCTCCTTCCTGGGCGCGGTGGGACTGCTGTTGCTGCTGCGGTTCGCGATGCTGTGGATCGGCATCCACCTGGCGATGGTCGCGGGCAAGCCGGAACTGGTGCAGGCGGTGCAGATCCTGGTCTGGCCGGTCAGCTTCCTCTCCAACGCCATCGCCTCGCCCGAATCGATGCCGTCGTGGCTGGGCGCGATCGTGGAGTGGAACCCGATGTCGGCGACGGCCACCGCGGTACGCGGTCTGTTCGGCAACCCGGGCGCGGGTGGCGACTCCTGGGCCGCGACCCACGCGGAACTCCTCGCGGTGGCCTGGCCGGTGGCCCTGATCGCGGTGTTCTTCCCGCTGGCAGTGAAGCGGTTCCGGTACCTGAGCCGCTAACGAACCCGGCCCCCGGCCCCCGGCCTCCGGTCCGGTTCGCCGGATCGGAGGCCGAGGCCCCTGGCGCAGTCTGCGGTGCAACCGAGGTATCGGCTGCACCGCAGACCGCATCGAGGCGGACGACGCCGGCCTACCGCGCGACAGCCGCTCCGCGAAACCAGTGACGGCCACGGATCCGCACAGCCACTTCGGCCCCACAACAGTCTTGGAGCGGCGGCTCCCTGCCGGATCGTCAGCAAGAAAGGCTGAGGGGCGCTCTGCGCAGCGGCCTGGCGCACCGGCGCTCGCAAATTCCGCAGCGCTGCCGCCGCCGCTTCGCCGGACGCGCGTGCACCACGATCACCACGCCGTCGGCGTCCTCTCCGTCCGGATCGGACTCCTCGACTTCGACCATCTCGATCAGGATCTTTTCGACACCGAACAGCCGAGTCCATATCCTTGTAGATCGCACGCCGTATCCAGGTTCTTCCGTTTCGCACAGTCGCATGTCGAAACGTACCCGGGATACGGCGTGTTCCGTCCATCGTCCCTGTTCAGCGACCCACGGAAGGAGCGCCCTTTATTGCTCGTCGCTCTCAGATAGCAGGCTCGCTGATGTACGTGAAATCGATGGTGGCGGTTCCGCCGGGTGTGATGACGGCGAGTGGGACGGTACCCGCGATGTGGGCGGGAGCGACAGCTGTGACCTCGGTATCGGAAATAACCGTGAAGTCTGCCGGCGCGGTGTCGAAGAGGACCTGACTGGTATAGGTCAGATCGGTGCCCGTGATGGTGACGTTGTTGCCGCCGGCGCTCGCTCCGGTGGCCGGGTTAACGGCGGCGATAGTGGCGCTACCCACGATGATCACGCCGCAACCAAAGCAGCATAGGGGGTTGCCAAAGCCGATGCAGCATCCACACGTGATGATGGTGCCCCAGGGCAGGCTCAGGCTGACCGGGCCAGGGCCGGGATCGTGGGCCGGGGTGGTGAAGACGAGTTCGGTGTCGGAGATGATCGTCGGAACAGCTGTGGCTGTTCCGAAGTTCACTGCCGTGACGGCGGAGAATCCCGTGCCGAAGACGGTAACGGTCTCGCCGCCGGCGGCGGACACCTCGTTGGGACTGACGCTTTCGATCTGCCCCGGGGGGAGGTAGTAGAACGGCCGCGGGTGGCTCGTTCCCCCGGGGGTGGTCACTCGGACGCCGACCTGGCCGGTACCTGTGGGAGAAACGGCTGTGACCTGGGTGGGGGACACATTGGTGACGTTGGTTGCGGGTTTCAGTCCAAAATACACCGCGCTCGCGCTGGACAGATTCACCCCCGTGATGGTGACGGTGATTCCTCCTGAGGTGGGACCTTGGTTCGGAGATATGGACATGATGCACCCTCCTTGCGAGCCTCTCTCGCGTTTCAGCTCTAACTCGATTAGTTAATCGAACCTGGCAGGCGAAAATGACGCAAGGTGGAACAGATGCGAAATGGGGGGCGCGAAAATAATAGTATTAACCGATGAACGCAATGCTGCTCCTTGTGGCGCGCCTTCGTCGCTCATGCCTCGATCATTCATGTGCGTGCGCCGGCGTGAAGGGGCGGGGAGCTGACACCGCTCGCTCACAGCGGCGGCCCGCCCCATCCTGGAATCGAGGGCCTTCGGCTACCTGTGGGCTGGTACGCGGTGAGGGCGATCTAAAGCTGGCCGATGACTCTCGACGGGGCGCTGAACTGTCCAGCGGGGCAGGCGTTCACGGCCGCAGCGCGAGGAGAGCGTCTCGGAAGCGGATATCCCACCCGGTACGTACACGCTGAGCTGTAGCGCCGGGTACGCCCACGCGGGGCACTGTGAGTGCGGCCAGGAGGTCCACGCCAGCTCCCATCGGTTGCCTTTGCCCCACAGGCGCCGGGCGCCCGTCACTTCGGCCGTTGCCGGGGCGGTCAAGGGGGTCGGTGAACCACATCGCGATGTCCCAGCTGCCGCTCGGGTCCTTCGTGGACATTCGGGTGGTGAGCGCGCCCAGCAGAGTCTGAGCTGGCGCGGACATTGCCGGCAGGCTCTCAAGGACGGTGCACTCCTCCTTCGTCAGGGGGTGGTCATCGCGCCACAGGCCGGTATGCGGTGTGGCGTCATGGTCCAGGCGGTCGGCGCGGTCGCGGGTAACGGTCATGCGTGCCCCGGTCGGCAGGTGCACCAGCTCGGCACCATTGCCGCATTCTCGCTTTACTCGGAGGCCGGGAAGTCCCCATTCGGGAAGGTGGTCACGGGGCACCAGGCGACCGACGATGGGGCGATCCCGCGGGCGCGGGGAGCAGTTCCGGCCTGCGTCCTCAACCCCCTCGCGGGCGGGGCCATCCCCGCGGGCGCGGGGAGCAGTACGACGGCAAAGTCGGCTTCGCCCGACTGCTGGGACCATCCCCTGTGTTCCATGCCGGGCGGGTTGTCGGCGGCCATCAGAGGGACTCCACTGGTCGTCTCCCGCACGCTGTGCATGAGCTTCTCGGTGTTTCCAGGGGGCAGCTGGGAGCCGAAGTTGCCATAGGTGCGGACGGCCAGCTTGCCGCCGGAAGCTCCTTGTAGAACGCCATGGTTGGCTTCGCTTCACCTGAGAAGCTGATGTACGGGCTGAGACGAGAGTTCATTGCTGCTCCTGCTGTGACGGTCCGTCGAGTCGGCATTCGTTCCGTCGCCAACTTGGCCGACCAGCACACGTGGCGCGATGGTCAACTGGCCGACCAGATGCCATCGTTGAGTCGAAACCGGCGTGATCTCCTCCCTGTGCCCGCACGATTCGTCGATGTCATGGCGGTCGGCAGTCCGTCCCGCGACGGCCCCTGGGCTGTACGTCATACGGCATACCGGCCACCTCTCAGACTGCTGCTGTCGGTGTCCGGAGCATTAGAACGACGCCGTACGGCACGTTCCCGCCATCCCCGCCCCGGCCGCCAGATTCCGGCTGCGAGATCCCGTCTCCAAGGCC
This sequence comes from Streptomyces inhibens, assembly GCF_022221585.1. NCBI lineage: Bacteria > Bacillati > Actinomycetota > Actinomycetes > Kitasatosporales > Streptomycetaceae > Streptomyces > Streptomyces inhibens. The sequence continues at coordinate 9,648,289 of NZ_CP084681.1, read as the reverse complement.
CTATGACCGGGCACCGGACTCGGGCAGGCTGACTCCATGGACTTGGCCGAACACGCGAACGCGCGTCTCGTCGACCGGCCCGCACTTTCGCGCGGGCGTGCAGGGTGCGGAGCACAGTACTGCTTGTGTGCCGGATCCTGGGAGATCGTCCACTTCCACAGCGGCAGCGAAGTCGACGTCCACATGACGCGGCACATGATCGACCGGCTGGGTCCGGCCCTGCGGGGCTCCAGCGCCCTCAAGCTGCCGTCAGCGTCCGGATGGATCATGGTCCGGCTCGAGACACTCTCCGACATCGACCTGCTCGCCACCCTCGTCAGCGCCGCCCTGCTCGCGACCGGAAGCGCACCAGGGTTGACCGAACCGGACCGGACCGATCGTTGCAGCCAGTGGCCAAGGGAGAGGCCCACTCGCTGTCCTGGCAGGGGGCCCGGATGGCCATCAGGTGGCTTTGCAGGCCCCTGCGTGACAGGAGGCGGTGGCAGGGCCGCCGCGTGCCCTCCTCACGACACGGCGGGGCCCGACTCTGACGCCGTCGCCGGCTTCTGGGTCGCGGTGGCACGCATGGCGGCAGGAATGTCGGTTCGTCGCGGTGTATGCAGGTGCGATGGACCGTGGACGGCTCACGGGTTCTGTGTTCTGGCCCCCGGGTCGGGGCGTGGCGCTCTCATTCGTCGGGCCCGGCGAGTTCGAAGTCGTCCTGGCCCAGGGCGCTGCGGAGGCGTTGTTCGGCGATGCCGGCGTAGGGGGCGGAGAGTTCGGCGCCGATGAAGTTGCGGCCTCCTTTCAGTGCGGCGATGGCAGTGGAGCCAGAGTCAGAGCCGGAGCCGGTGAAGGGGTCGAGGACGGTGCCGCCGGGCGGGCAGACCTGGACGAGTTGCTGCATGACCTCGATGGGTTCTGCGCGCCACGCTTCCCATCCGACGGATCGTCGGACGTCGCCGCGCTGGCCGTCCATCTCATGTGCAAAGACGCCCTCATCGGCGGCACGTACGACATCGACAGCGGACAGCAGCTCCTCACCCACTGATGACCCGATGCAGCCCAGGACGGTTGTCTCCAACGCCTCCTGCCCAATCAAGCAGTCGCCGGCCGTCGGCCGATGACCTGGCGTTCGGGTGGTCGTATGCAATGACGTCCAGGACCCACGAACGGTGATGGCGCGCGAGAACCCCAGCGCAGGCCGCGTGGCGACGGTGCTACTCCAAACCGAGGGTCGATACTCACGCAATGCGGCTGTTTCGGATGCATTCGGCAATGCCCGGAAGCGTGACGCAGGAGGAGATCCCGGTGAAGCTGAACCTGACGGACAAGGTCGCCGTTGTCACTGGTGGCAGCAAGGGCATCGGCCTGGCCGTCACCGAGGCACTCGGCCGTGAGGGCGCGCGCGTGGTCGTGGGCAGCCGCACGGAAACAACTGAGCTGACAGCCCTGCGCAAGCGGTACGACGTCGCCTTTCACGCCGTCGATCTCGCCGACGCCGACGGTGCCGACACGCTGGCCCGGGCGGCAGCGGACCGACATGGCCGGATCGACGTACTCGTCAACAACGTAGGTGCCACCAATCCACGCTCCAGCTTCCTCGACGTCGAGGACACAGCATGGATGCAGGCCCTCAATATGACATTCCTGAGCGCGGTGCGCGCCAGCCGTGCGTCGTTGCCGCACCTGCTGGCGCATGGCGAGGGGGCGATCGTCAACATCAGCTCAGTCAACGCCCGACTGCCTTTCCCCATGGTGGTGGACTATTCAGCGGCCAAAGCCGCCCTGAGCAACCTCACCAAAGCGCTGTCGGAGGAGTTCGCTCCCCGTGGTGTCCGCGTCAACGCCGTCGCTCCCGGCCCCGTACGCACCCCGTTCTGGACTGCCCCCGGCGCCTTCGCCGACACCGTCGCTGCCAGTGCAGGCGGCACGGCACAGGAGGCACTGGACCAGGTCGTTCCCCAGCAGATGGGCATCTCCACCGGACGCATCACCGAACCCCAGGAGGTGGCTGACCTCGTTGTCTTCCTGGCCTCCCCGCGCGCCGGCAACATCACCGGTGCCGAATTCGTCATCGATGGGGGCCAGATCAAGACCATCTGACGTGTATTCGAGGCAACCGGGCCAACCGGGCCGGTGGGCAGGCCTGTTGCTGCCAGGGGCGGGACCATCCTGTGTGCTGGGGAAACGTGGCCTGGCGGCTGCGCCGGTGTCGCCGCCAGCAGTTGGTCACCGTCACGGCGACCAGGAAGTGACCGTGGCGATCAGCCCGTAGTCCAGCTCTGCACCGTCGACGAGCAACGCCTCGACCGTGCGCGTACTGGGGTCGATGTCGGCCACGATCCCGTGCCCGGCGTAGCGGGGGTAGCCCGAGGCACCCGTCTCCCCCGTCGCCTCGACGACCGCCGATCTGACGGCTGAGTCCTCCGCCAAGGCACCGCCCCTGTCCTCCACATGTTCGGGAACCAACAAGATCGTGAAACGCCGCGGCTTTGTAGTCACGCTCCGACATTTAAGTGCCTGCGTCATCAGCCGTGGGACAGGCGCGCGACACCGGGGCCCACATGCGGGCACTGCTCACCGCCTCGGCCGCAGGACACGGGACTCTCGCGCCGTCGCCACCGTGGTCAACAGCGGACCTCACCTCTTGGACAAGATCACCGAGGCCGCGTCCGACGGCTGACGCGATGGTAAGTGCCGTACTGCCATCGGCGTGCGACGTCGACGACCGGGCCGAATGAGTGCGACAGGAAGCCGCATTCTTGATCTTGGATAGCAAAGCATGGCATTCACCCATAGGATGGATATTGCTGGCGCACTGGCGTGCCAGACAGGCACGTGAAGTCGGTGCGGAAGGGCCATCGACTCGGGTACGGGATGCCTATGGATCGGGCCGCCGGTCCAGTGCGGACCGTGATCCTGACCGTGGACGACGACCCGGGCGTGTCGCGGGCTGTCGCCCGCGATCTGCGGCGACGCTACGGTGCGTCGTACCGCATTGTGCGCGCGGAGTCCGGCGAGTCCGCCCTTGCCGCCCTGCGGGAGCTGAAGCTGCGCGGCGGTCCCGTAGCGGTGATCGTGGCCGACTACCGGATGCCGGAGATGAACGGCATCGAGTTCCTGGAGCAGGCTCTCGACATCTACCCCGACGCCCGCCGGGTGCTGCTGACCGCGTACGCGGACACCAACGCGGCCATCGACGCGATCAATGTCGTCGACCTGGACCACTACCTCCTCAAGCCCTGGGAGCCGCCCGAGGAGAAGCTGTACCCCGTCCTCGACGATCTACTGCAGGCCTGGCGGGCCACCGACCACCGGCCGGTGGCCATCACCAAGGTCGTCGGGCACCGCTGGTCGGCCCGTTCGTCGGCCGTACGGGAGTTCTTGGCCCGCAACCAGGTGCCGTACCGCTGGTACTCGTCCGACGATCCGGAAGGACAGCGGCTGCTGTGCGCCGCAGGCGAGGAGGGCCTGCGGCTCCCGCTTGTGATCACTCCGGACGGCACGGCCCTTATCGAGCCCGAGGACCAGGAGCTCGCCACCCGGGTCGGCCTCGCGACGACCCCGGCAACCGACTTCTACGACCTCGTCATCATCGGCGGCGGACCAGCGGGTTTGGGTGCGGCGGTGTACGGGGCCTCCGAGGGCTTGCGGACCGTCCTCGTGGAACGCTCCGCCACCGGGGGCCAGGCGGGCCAGAGCTCGCGCATCGAGAACTACCTCGGCTTTCCGGACGGCGTGTCCGGGGCGCAGCTCACCGACCGGGCCCGGCGTCAGGCGGCGAAGTTCGGTGCCGAGATACTGACCGCGCGCGAGGTCACCGGCCTGGAGATCAACGGCGCGTCGCGCGTCGTCCGGTTCTCGGACGGCTCCGCTGTCGCCGCGCACACCGTGATCCTCGCGACCGGCGTGTCGTACCGGCAACTGGATGCACCCCACGTGACCGAGCTGACCGGCTGCGGAGTGTTCTACGGCTCGGCCCTGACCGAAGCGGCCGCCTGCAAAGGCCACGACGTGTACATCGTCGGCGGCGCGAACTCCGCAGGTCAGGCCGCGATATACCTCGCCCGCAGCGCCAAGTCGGTCACCGTACTGGTGCGCAAGCCGTCGTTGTCCACGTCGATGTCGCACTACCTCATCCAGCAGGTGGACGACACGCCCACGATCTCCGTGCGCACCAATACGGTCGTCGACGCCGCCCACGGCTCGCATCAATTGGAACAGATCACCCTGCGCGACACCGCGACCGGTCACACCGAACTCGTCGACACGCAGTGGCTGTTCGTCTTCATCGGTGCTGCGCCGCTGACCGACTGGCTGGAGGGCACGGTGCTCCGGGACTCCCGTGGGTTCATCCTGACCGGCCCCGATCTGACCGCGGACGGGCGCCCGCCTGCCGACTGGGAGTTGGACCGGCCGCCGTACCACTTGGAAACAAACGTCCCGGGCGTGTTCGTGGCCGGGGACGCCCGCGCCGAGTCCGCCAAGCGTGTCGCTTCCGCAGTAGGCGAAGGAGCCATGGCGGTCATGCTCGCCCACCGGTATCTGGAGCAGTCATGAACGGCCGGCCGCTGCCGTGCAGCCGGGAGGAACTGGGCTCGCTGTTCCTGTTCGAGAAGCTGGCCCCCGACCAGATCGCCCGGCTCTGCCGCGAAGGGCGTGTGGAGGAGTTCGGACCCGGGCCCGTGTACGAGGAGGGTGACGCTGCCACGTGCTTCTACGTGCTGCTCGAAGGGACCATCGTTCTCTCGCGCCGGATCGGGGACTACGACGTGGAGATCACCCGGAGCTCCAGCCGCGGGGTGTACGCGGGAGCCTTCCAGGCCTACCTGGGTGACCGCCTGCGCCAGGTGTACAACAGCTCCCTGCGTGTCATCGAGCCCGCACGCTTTTTCGTGCTGCCCGCGGAGACCTTCGCCGCGATCATGCGCGAGTGGTTTCCCATGGCCGTGCACCTGCTCGAAGGTCTCTTCTTCGGCGCCAAGAGCACCCAGGAGGCCGTCGGCCAGCGAGAACGGCTCCTGGCTCTCGGGTCGCTGTCCGCAGGGCTGACCCATGAGCTGAACAACCCTGCCGCCGCGGCCGTGCGAGCCACCTCCGCGCTCCGCGAGCGTGTCGCCGGGATGCGCCACAAGCTCGGCATCATCGCGGCACGCCCCTACCGGCGCGACAGCCTGGAGACGCTCATCGACGTCCAGGAGCGCACGGCCGAACGCGTCGCCAAGGCCACCACCCTGAGCCCGCTGGAAGCCTCGGACCGGGAGGACACGATCTCCGACTGGCTGGACGACCACGGCATCGGGGACGGATGGCAGCTCGCACCGACCTTCGTACAGGCCGGCCTCGACACCGACTGGCTGGACCAGATCGCCGCAGCCGTGGACACGGACACCCTCGAAGGTACCGTGCGGTGGCTCAACTACACCGTCGAAACAGAGCTGTTGATGAACGAGATCGAGGAGTCGACCACCCGCGTCTCCGCCCTCGTCACCGCCGCTAAGCAGTACTCGCAACTCGACCGAGCACCCCACCAGGTCGCAGACGTGCATGAACTGCTGGACAGCACCCTGCTGATGGTCTCCGCGAAGATCGGTCCCCACATCACCGTCGTCAAGGACTACGACCGCAGCCTGCCGAAGATCCCGGCCTACCCCAGCGAGCTCAACCAGGTATGGACGAATCTGATCGACAACGCCGTCTCGGCGATGAACAGCACCGGCGCCGACGGCACATTGACCGTACGCACCGCGCGGGACGGCGACCATCTGCTCGTCGAGTTCTGCGACACCGGCCCCGGGATCCCCGCGGAGATCCGCGGCCGCGTCTTCGACCCGTTCTTCACTACCAAACCGGTGGGTGAGGGCACAGGTCTCGGCTTGGACATCTCATGGCGCATCGTCGTCAACAAACACCAAGGGGATCTGCGGGTCCACTCCGTCCCCGGCGACACCCGCTTCCAGGTACGCCTCCCGCTGGCCTCCGCCGACCCCCATCCCCCACAGGAGGAGCCCCCATGAGTTCTCCCGACGGAATCGACCCCACGGTCCCACCCAGCGGAACCGGATGCGCCGAGTGCGACGCCGCCGGCGGCTGGTGGTTCCACCTGCGACGCTGCGCACAGTGCGGCCACATCGGCTGCTGCGACGACTCCCCCGCCAAGCACGCGACGGCTCACACACGGGCCACCGGGCACCCGCTGATCCGCAGCTTCGAACCGGGCGAAACCTGGTTCTACAACTACGAGACCTCGGAGATGTACGCCTCAGGCCCGCCCCTCGCTCCCCCCGAGAGCCACCCGGCCGATCAGCCCACCCCCGGCCCCGCGGGACGAGTCCCGGAGGACTGGGCCGACCGGCTGGGATAGGCAGAAGGGCTGAGAACTCATCGCGCGGGCACACGGGCCGAGGACAGGGCATCAGTCCGGTGCCCCAGCCGAGCACCGCCCAACCGAGCACTGGCCAAGATGGCGAGGCGATGGACCTCGTGGCACCTGGTCGGACGGGTATTCCGCGGCCGTCTGGACAGACCGGGTGTCCCACAGGGCGGGCGAACAGGCCATCCGGAGGGAGAAGGACGCTACGTGAGCCTGGAACGGGTGGGCATCGTCGTCCACGGAGGACGTCCCCGTGCCCTGGCAGCTGCCGACATCGTCCGACGATGCTGCGAACGCCCGTAGGTCGGCTGCGTCGCCATCGATGTGTGGAGTCAGGACGAACAACGGCGGGACGCGCGGGAGGATGTCGACGCTGCCAGCAGCCCCGATCTGATCGTCACGCTCAAAGGAGATGGCACCTTCCTCCGCGGCGCACGGCTGACCTCACAGAACGACGCCCTTGTCCTGGGTGTCGACCTGGGCACCCTAGGGTTCCTGATCGAGGTGCCGGCCGATGACGTCCTCGCCGCCACACCCACCGGGTCCACGGCCTACAGCTTCGCCGCCGGCGGCCGCATCATCTCCCCCGGAGCCGACACCATCGTCTTCACCCCTGTAGCTCCGCACATGGACTTCAACCGCTCAGTGGTCGCCGCACCCCACGAACTCGTTGCTCTACGCGTCCTGGGCCACTCCGGCTGGGCCGCGGTGAGCGTCGACGGCCAGTCGCACGGTGTTCTGGATCCGGGGGACTGGATCGGTGTCTACGCGGCTCCCCAGCACCTGCGCATCTCGCGAAGCGGCTGAAGACGCCGCAGGAACTCTCGTACTGGGCGACGGATGACTCCGCGGCGAACTGCTGGCCCTACTGATCTGCGGCCCGAAGGCGTTCGAGCGTGACGAGTTGGACGCCATGTTTGGCCGAGGCCCGCGCACCCAAGGTGCACGGCTGGCTCGTGAACTACGTGGTGGAGAAGAACCCGCATTCGGAAGAGATCCGCCTGGCCTGGTCCGCCGATCCGGATTTAGTGGTCGCGAGGGCCGGCCGGGCGCTGACCACCGAACGCCTGACGAAGAAGCACCTGGCAGACGTTTCATCGCCGTGGAGACCTCCGGACCTCTACAGGGCCCGGACCCGGTGAGACTGCCACAAGCCCGAACAGCGGCCCTGTCATGCCGCCCTGCGCCGGCCAGTGCTTGTTAATGATCGACGGCCGACATCACGGCGGCTTCGTCGCTTGGTCTTCGGAACCTCGTCGATCGACGTCCGCAGTCGAGGATCGCAAGGGCCGCGACTACGATGGGCATATCGCCCCATCGAGGGCTTGACCAGGGGCTCAACCCGAAACGGGGAGCGCGGTGACGCCGATGCCCTTCGGACGGGCATGACGCGCCTGACTCTCTTTACCATGGGCTTCTCGGCAGTGACAGGGAGCATTGTCATGACTGCTCGATCCTCCTCGATCGTCCTGGAGCGCCCGGCACAGGAGCTTGCCGACGCGACTTCGAACCACCCGTTTCTGTACGAGCTGAAGCCGACCGAAGCGCGCAAGGTCCTGGACGACCTGCAGGCCGCGCCGGTCGACAAGCTGCCGGTCGACGAGGAGTGGATCACCGTAACGGCCTCCGTGGGCGACGTGCGGGTGCGCATCGTCAAGCCGAAAGGCGCCTCCGGAATGCTGCCCGTCGTGCTGTACATGCACGGCGGCGGCTGGGTGCTGGGCAACGCCGACACCCACGACCGTCTGGTTCGGGAGCTTTCGGTCGGGGCCCGCACGGCTGTGGCCTTCGTGGAGTACACACCGTCACCAGAGGCCCACTACCCCGTGGCCATTGAGCAGGGCTACGCCACCGCACAGTGGATCACGCGCGAGGGTGCGTCGAAGGGTCTGGGCGCGCGGCGCATGGCGGTGGCCGGCGAGTCGGTCGGCGGCAACATGACCGCTGCGCTGGCCCTCATGGCCAAGAAGCGCGGTGACGTCACCTTCGTGCAGCAGTCGATGTACTACCCGGTCACGGACGCGGCCATGGACACCGCTTCCTACGACGAGTTCGCCGATGGCTACTACCTCAGCCGCAAGCTGATGGAGTGGTTCTGGGACGCCTACACCACGAACCCGAAGCAGCGCGTAGAGATCACCGCCTCTCCCAATCAGGCCACGGCCGAGCAACTCACCGGTCTGCCGCCCGCCCTGCTGATCGTGGACGAGGCCGACGTACTGCGCGACGAGGGCGAGGCGTACGCCGCCAAGCTGCGCGGCGCCGGCGTTCCGGTCACCACGGTGCGCTACGACGGCACGGTGCACGACTTCATGATGCTCAACTCGCTCAGTCAGTCCAAAGCCACCCGAGCAGCCGTCGATCAGGCCGTCTCGCTCCTGCGCGAAGCCCTCGGAACTGTCTAGTTGTTGCGGGTCATGACGTTGTTGACAGCGCGTCCGTGCCAGTCACTGGCACAGGGCAATAGCCATTCTCATGAGCGGATGTCATGGTCGGGTAGGTCTGGTCGTACACGCGCAGCGCCTCGGCAATGCCAGCACGATGGGCAAGTGACCAGTCGGCGAGCGCCTTGACCAGGTGGGTGAGGCCAGCCCCGGCATCGGTCAGGCGATAGTCGACCGGGACAGGGACCGTCGGGTACACGGTGCGCAGCACGAGGCCGTCGCGTTCGAGCCTGCGCTGGGAGGCGATCCAGTCGGCAGCGTAGGTGCAGGCGTGGTCCTTGGCGGGCGGCATCCACTCGGCAGGATCCTTGTCCCCTGGGGATGGTGCGAACCCCGGTGGACCGCGGCAATGCGTCGCGGCTCCGAGATCGTCGTACTACTCAACGCCCGTCGCTGAGTTCGGCACGGCACTGACTGCAGCCGACCGCCAGCGACCGGCCCGCGCCGTCGCGTTGGCGGCGATCCGGAGCGGCACTTAGCGTGAGAGGGACGGCGGTTCGCACACACGTTTCGGTGTGCGCGGCCGGACCGCTTTCGACGTGGAGGACCGGGATGGCATCTGTCTCCTTCCTGCTCGTGGCCGTGATCCTCACCGCCCTGGCCTTCGACTTCACCAACGGATTCCACGACACCGCCAACTCGATGGCCACCTCCATCGCCACCGGGGCCCTGAGCCCCCGGGTCGCCGTCGCCGTCGCGGGCCTGCTCAATCTGGCCGGAGCCTTCCTCTCCACGGAAGTGGCCAAGACGATCTCGGGCGGCATAGTCCAAGACAGCGAAGTGTCGCTGGTGATGATCTTCGCCGGGCTGATCGGGGCGATCCTGTGGAATCTGGTCACCTGGCTCCTCGGGCTGCCCTCCAGCTCGTCCCACGCCCTGTTCGGCGGGCTGATCGGCGCGGTGTGGGTGGGGGCCGGGGGATCCGCGGTGCGCTTCGGCGCGATCATCGAGAAGATCGTGATCCCGGCGGTTGCCTCACCGGTGGTGGCCTGCGTGATTGCGCTGCTGGCCACCTACCTCGCCTATGTGATCACCCGGAGGACCTCGCGCCGCGCCGTCGGGAAGGGCTTTCGCGCGGGCCAGATCGGGTCGGCGTCCTTGGTGGCGCTGGCCCACGGCACCAATGACGCCCAGAAGACGATGGGAGTCATCACCCTCGCGCTCATCTCGAGCGGGGTGCTCGCCCATGGCGCGGGGCCGCCCTGGTGGGTGGTACTGAGCGCGGGCCTGGCGATTTCCCTGGGCACCTACGTGGGCGGCTGGCGGATCATCCGGACCATGGGCAAGGGGCTCACCGACATCCAGGCCCCGCAGGGCTTCGCCGCCGAGACCAGCGCGACCGCCGTGATCCTGGCCTCGTCGCACATGGGGTTCGCGCTGTCGACCACCCAGGTGTGCACGGGCAGCATCCTCGGCGCAGGGCTGGGCCGCAGGCTGGCACACGTGCGCTGGGGCGTCGCCGGGCGGATCGCGGTGTCCTGGCTGCTGACGCTGCCGGCCGCGGCCGCCGTGGGAGGCGTGGCGGCGTGGGTGGCCGACCAGGGCGACGCCGGGGTGGCGCTGGTGGCGGGCGTTGCGCTGGCTGCCGCGGCAGCCTTCTACGTGCTCTCGCGCCGCCGTCCGGTGAGCGCGGAGAACGTCAACGAGGTGCCGGAACCCGACGCGGAGCCCACCGTCCGGTCGGCCGCCTGAGCCGGCCCGGCGGAGCGGCCCGTCGCCGAGGAAGGGGATACGGGATGGACATCGACTGGGGCGCTCTCGCCGGGGTCTTCGGAGTCAGCCTCGGGATCACCGTGGTGGTCGTGGTGATGTTCTCGCTCGGCCTGGCCGCAAGGGATCGCGCCGGACACGGAGAGCCCGCCCCCGACGTGCCCCGGGGCCGGCAGCAGAAGGTGGCGGCCGCCACGGCCGTGCTGTGCTTCGCCACCTGCCTCGCGGTCGCGGCCTACGGGATCGACCTGATCGTTCCCGTCTGAACCTGCTCCGGTCACCTCACTCGCCCGGTGCGCGAGGTGCCCCGCACGCCGGGCCCGGGAGAGTGGCGGCGCTAGCAGGTGTCGGAGGCGGACTGAAGAACTGAGCAGCGTCGGAGTGCTGCTGGGCACGCGGCTGGGCTTCCAGACCCGTGGCAGTACCGAACTCGACCTCGGTGAGGCGCTGGGCGGCTTGAAGGCCGTCGACTGATACCGATGACCAAACCATGCGTCCGACCCTGCAGGTACTTCGAGCCAGGGCTATGACGCCGATTGGCCGCGTCGATCATGGCTGGGATGGCGTCCGACCCTGCCAAGCTGGCCCTCCTCATCACCGGCGGACGGACGCCCTCAAAGCCGTCCTCATCGCCGGTCTGACCGCGCTCGGCGTGACGGTCCTCCGCCACCTCGGCCGTGCCCGTCTACCAATCACTCACGCTCTGGCCAACCTCTCCGCTGGGCTCCGGGCTGCGCCTGACGCCCAGCCATTACCGCCTTCGGAGCTGAGCTGCAGCGGGTATCGGTGCGCCGCTGATTGCGCTGCACTCGCGTTGCGAGGCCCCTGTCAGCAACCCCGCGGCCCTCGCGTACCCGTCGATCACCGCGGGGCCGTTCCACCGGCTGCGTCGTCTCGCCGCATGGTCGACAGAAGCAACCCTTCCGGGTGTGCGGCGGTTTTACCAGGCGTCGCGCTCAGAGGGGCAACCTCTGTCGAGAGGTACTGGTAAACCGACTGGAAAGGGCGTACTGCATGGTGCTCGATCCCAACTTCAGCTTGGACGTTCCAGAGGGTTTTGACGATTCGGATGCTGAGACCGGGGTGCATCCCATGGCCAGGAAGCTGTTCCTCGGCGCAACTGCCGCGGACACCTTCGGGAAAGCCCATGAGTGGCTGCGGGAACAAAAAGTCCGCCTGGTAGACGTGTCGTGGACTGTCTTGGACGGCGAGGACGAGCCCTACACGCTGAGCATCTATTTCACGTTCGAGCTGGATCCCGAAGACGCCTGACCATGACTGTGCAGTTTCGTTTGGGTCAGCCGGCCGGTCGTTGGCCGGGGCGATGCCGGACAGGTCGACGGCGTCGTCCCGGTAGCCGGGCAGGGCCGGCGCGGGCCCCTGCGGCGTGCCGGTGGGCACGGCAGGCCACCGGACACTCCTCAGGGCAGGGGGTCGCCGGCGGAGTCGGTGGCCATGGCGCGGGTGTCGCGAAAAACACCGAAGCCGCCGTGAGGATCTCCTTCGCCCGCCGCAACTCGGCTATTTCCTTGCGGAGTTGGGCCAGTTCGGTCCATTCGGCGGTGGTGAGCAGGTCGGGCTGGCTGCCCTGGTCAGCTTCGGCCTGGCGGACCCAGCCCCTCAGGGCTCCCTCAGCACTCCAGCAGCGGTTCGTGTCCTGAGCTGGTTCTTCTGCGGTAGTGGCAGTGGCGGGCGATGGCTTGGCGGTGTCGTCGCCAGGCCGACCATGTAATGCATGGGCGATGGGATCGCGGTCGGCTCGTGGGTGGGGCAGGAGAACGTCCAGGAGCCGCCGGATCTCTGCCACGGTGAGCGGGACGAGGGCTGATCCGTTTCTGCAGCCCCCTTTGCGGTGTTGCCGGCCTGGGCTGCGAGTGCGCCCAGGACTGAGTGGCGAGCGTCGCCAGGGTGATGTGCCGATACCGGCCGATGTAGCGGCGGACCTCGTACTGGTCGAGGCCGCATTCGTTCTTCGCGGCCTGGAAGGATTCCTCGATCGCCCAGCGGGAGCCGGTGATCCGGACCAACTCGGCAATCTCGATGCCGACGGGTGCGTAAGCGAGGTAGTAGGCGGGTTCGCCGGGGTCGGACAGGCTGCGGCGAGCCATCACCCAGCGGTGAGGGGTGGGCGGATCGGAGCCGAAGATGAGGTTGGCGGGCAGTTTCGCCGCGGCCCAGTCGTAGACGCGCGGGCCCTTCGCCCCGACGCCGCAGGACAGCTGCTGCCAGGCATCGGCAGGGGCATCCTCGATGAGCTCACCGATGCGCCAGATCCCGGCCAGGGAGTGTGGTCTCGAGGGGCGTAGGCAATGTAGTAGGCGGTCTCGTGTGGGGCGGTGAGGCTGCGGTGGGCCAGAACCCAGTGGCGGCGGTCCGGACGGTGCCAGGGGGTGGCCAACTCGCCTATCCGCGCGGCCGCTAACTTCACCGTCAAAGGACAACTGCGACGGCCGCCTCGCGGCGCGGCACATCCTTCGCGCCTCCGAGATCTGAACCCGCGGCTCCGGCTTGGACCGGTATACGCATCAGGCTCCCGGGTTCCCTGGGGCCTGATGGTCGAAGGTGGTCGTGGGGGCGGGAGCGCCGTCGGGCCGGGGCGGCAGCAGCGGGCCGCAGTCCCACTGCTGGAAGATCAACCGGGTCTCGACGCGCGCCACCTCGGGCCGTGAGGTGAACCCGTCGAGGACCAGCCGCTGAAGATCCGCCATGTCCGCGACCGCGACATGGACGAGATAGTCGTCGGGCCCGGTCAGATGGAAGACCGTAAGGGACTCCGGCAGCGCCCGGATCCGCTCCACGAACGGCCCCACCAACTCCCGCCGATGCGGCCTGACCTGCACGGACAGCAGTGCCTCCAGGCCCCGGCCCAGCTTCGCCGGGTCCAGCCGCAGCCGATGGCCGAGAATCACTCCCGAGCGGCGCAGCCTGGTCACCCGGTCCAGGCAGGTCGAAGGCGCGACACCGACCTGCGCGGCGAGATCGCGGTACGTCATCCGTGCGTCGTTCTGCAGCAGCCGTAGCAGATGGAGATCCACCGGATCGAGTACGACAGAATCGGTCATAGGCCGAACGTAGCACGGGGTCCGGCCCTCCGGCCCCGCTCGGTGTTCAGACTCCTGCGCATGGACTCCGGCAGCTTTGACACCTATGACGTACCGGCCGACCCGCAGGGAACCGGCCATTCTCCCGACGGCACCGGTCGTCGTCTCCCGGGCGTGCCCGCACCCCGGGCGCTCGCCACCGAGGCGGTGCACGCCGGGCGGGACGACCTCGCGCGGCAGGGGGTGCACGCCCCGCCGATCGACCTGTCCACGACCTACCCCTCGTACGACAGCCGAGGCGAGGCCGCCCGGATAGACGCCTTCGCGGCCGACGGTGCCGAACCGGAGGGCCCGCCCGTCTACGGCCGCCTCGGCAACCCGACCGTCGCCCGCTTCGAGACCGCCCTGGCACGTCTTGAGGGCACCGAGAGCGCGGTCGCGTTCGCCACCGGGATGGCGGCGCTGAGCGCCGTGCTGCTCGTACGCAACGCGATGGGCCTGCGCCATGTCGTCGCCGTACGACCGCTGTACGGATGCAGCGATCACCTGCTCACCGCAGGGCTGCTGGGCTCCGAGGTGACCTGGGTCGACCCGGCGGGCATCGCGGACGCGCTGCGCCCCGACACCGGCCTGGTGATGGTCGAAAGCCCGGCCAACCCGACCCTCGCCGAACTCGATCTGAGAGCCCTCGCGCACGCCTGCGGTTCCGTCCCGCTGCTCGCCGACAACACCTTCGCCACCCCCGTGCTGCAACGCCCCGTCGAGCAGGGAGCCCGTCTCGTCCTGCACAGCGCCACCAAGTACCTGGGCGGCCACGGAGACGTCATGGGCGGCGTGGTGGCCTGCGACGAGGAGTTCGCCGGGCGGCTGCGCCAGGTGCGGTTCGCCACGGGCGGAGTGCTGCATCCGCTCGCGGGCTATCTGCTGCTCCGTGGTCTGTCGACGCTGCCCGTACGGGTCCGAGCCGCGTCCTCGAACGCAGCGGAGCTGGCCGGCCGGCTCGCCGCCGACCCACGCGTCACCCGCGTCCACTACCCGCGCATCGGAGGCGCCATGGTCGCCTTCGAGGTAGCCGGCGACCCCCACGACGTCATCGCGGGCGTCCGACTGATCACTCCGGCCGTGAGCCTCGGCAGCGTCGACACCCTCATCCAGCACCCCGCGTCCATCAGCCACCGCATCGTGGACGCCAACGACCGCCGCGGCGCGGGAGTCAGCGACCGGCTGCTGCGACTCTCGGTGGGGTTGGAGGACGTGGAGGACCTGTGGGCCGACCTCGACCGGGCGTTGGGGACGGCGCCGGGGCCGGGCAGGATCCTCCGGGAAGCGGCGGTCGCGAACAGGTAGAACCGCAGACGACGACCGGCCCGGCCGAGACGACCGGGCCGGTCGTCGTCCTGTGCGGTCGGGACCTAGGTCTAAAACTGACGGGTCACGTACCACCCGACCTGCCACGGACTGCGGAGCCTCGGGCTCGGCGATCGGCCGCGGCGTCTTCTTCAGGCAGTCAAGGGACTTGAGCTGGTGGAGCTGCCCGGCGCCGAGGAGTGCTGCGGCTTCGGCGGCACCTTCGCGGTCAAGAACTCCGACATCTCGGCGGCGATGGGCACTGACAAGATCCGCAATGCCGAGTCGACGGGCGCCGAGGTGCTGTGCGCCGCCGACAACTCCTGTCTGATGCACATCGGCGGCACCATGGCCCGGCTGGAGGTCGCCATGCGGCCGGTCCACCTCGCCGAGATCCTGGCGAGCACGCGAGAGGAGCCCCTGGTATGAGCGGAACGCATCTCGGCATGCCGGCCTTCCCGAAGGCGGCACACGATGCCGTACGCGACACCACCCTGCGCGGCAATCTGCGCCACGCCACCCACACCATCCGTGACAAGCGTGCAGCGGCCGTCGCCGAGGTGTCCGACTGGGAGGCGCTGCGCGAGGCGGGCCGGCAGATCAAGGACCACACCCTGCGCCACCTGGACCATTACCTGGTTCAGTTGGAGGAGTCGGTCACCGCGGCCGGCGGCAGCGTGCACTGGGCCGCCGACGCCGACGAGGCCAACCGGATCGTCACCCACCTGGTCAAGGCGACCGGCGAGAGCGAAGTGGTCAAGGTCAAGTCGATGACCACGCAGGAGATCGGCCTCAACGATGCCCTGGCGGCCCAGGGCATCCGCGCCTACGAGACCGACCTCGCCGAACTCATCGTTCAGCTCGGCGAAGACCGGCCCTCGCACCTCCTGGTCCCGGCCATCCACCGCAACCGCAGCGAGACCCGCGACATCTTCCGTTCCGAGATGAGCAGGTGGGGCCGTCCGGCGCCCGAGGACCTCACCGACAGCCCGGCCGAACTCGCCGAGGCCGCCCGCGTCCACCTGCGCGAGAAGTTCCTGCGCGCCAAGGTCGGCATCTCCGGGGCCAACTTCATGGTCGCTGAGACCGGCACCCTGGTCGTCGTGGAGTCCGAGGGCAACGGCCGGATGTGCCTGACCCTGCCCCAGACACTGATCTCCGTCGTCGGCATCGAGAAGGTGGTGCCGACGTGGCGGGACTTGGCGCTGTTCTTCCAGACACTGCCCCGCTCCTCGACAGCCGAGCGTATGAACCCCTACACGTCCACGTGGACCGGGACCACGGACGCGGACGGTCCCGCGGGCCTTCCACCTGGTCCTGCTCGACAACGGCCGCACGGACACGCTCACCGACACCGTCGGCCGCCAGGCGCTGCGCTGCATCCGCTGCTCGGCGTGTCTGAATGTGTGCCCGGTGTACGAGAGGGCGGGCGGGCACACGTACGGCTCGGTCTACTCTGGGCCGATCGGCGCGATCCTCAGCCCCCAACTACGCGGCACCGACAGTGAGTTGGACGCCTCGCTGCCGTACGCTTCGTCGCTGTGCGGCGCATGTTACGAGGTGTGTCCGGACGCCATCGACATCCCCGAGGTGCTGGTCCACTTGCGGGAGCGGGTCGTCGAAGGCGGCCCGGCCACCCGGAAGGGCGAGAAAGTCGTGCTCAAGCCCGCCAAGGGGCACGCCGCCGAGCGGGCCGTGATGCGCGCGGCGCAGTGGGCGTTCAGTCACCCGGGCGCCCTGCGCACCGGCCAGCGCCTCGCTTCGCGCACGCGCCGCTGCAATCCGCGCAGGCTGCCGGGACCGGGCAAGGCCTGGAGCGCGGTCCACGAGTTGCCGCCGGTGCCCTGCGGAGCCATTCCGCGACTGGTGGCAGCGCACGAACGGAGGAACGTCGACGTGAAGAGCAGAGACGTGGTCCTGGACCGGGTGCGGAGAGCACTGGCCGACGTCACGAACGACGGCCCGCCGTACGACCGGGCCATCGACCGCAGCTATCTGCGCGAGCACGGCGAACGCACCGTCGAGCAGACCGTCGACCTGCTGGCGGAGAACCTCGCCGACTACCGAGCGATCGTGCACCGCACCGACGCCGAGGGCCTCCCCTCCCTGCTCGCCCGGCTGCTCGCCCAGCACGGCGCGGAGACCGTGGTCGTACCGCCAGGCCTGCCCGCACACTGGCTCGCGACATCCGACGCGGTCCGTGTGCCCGACCGTTCGGACAGCGGCCTCCCGCAGTTGGAGACGAGCGACAGCGTCGTCACGGGCTGCGCGGTGGCGATCGCGGAGACGGGCACCCTCGTGCTGGACGGCGGCCCCGATCAGGGCCGCCGCCGCATCACGCTCCTCCCCGACCACCACATCTGTCTCGTACGAGTCCCCGACCAGGTAGTCTCCTCGGTCCCGCAGGCCCTTGAGCGTCTGGACCCCGCGCGCCCGCTGACCTGGATCTCGGGCCCTTCCGCGACCAGCGACATCGAACTCAACCGCGTAGAGGGCGTGCACGGGCCGCGCACCCTGGAGGTCGTCCTGGTGAGCGGCGAGGTGAGGTAGACGGCTGCTCGACGCTTCCGCCTCGCCCTCCGAGGCGACCAGAGGTCAGGCGACGTCGTGCAAGGGCAAGTGATGGCTGCGACCATGGCGGGCATGCAGAAGACCCGCAGCAGGCTTCGGCAGTAGCGGCGAGGCGGCGCACGTTGCCGCTGATGCGTCCGGAGTCCTTCGGGATCGGCGCGAGGCCGGCGACGCCGACGAGGCGGTCTGCGCTGCCGAAGACGCTCATGTCGCTGCCGGTGTGGGCGATGAGCTCGGCCCTCAGGACGGGACCCCAGCCGTGATCGCCTCGGCCTGTGGCGTTGGCGCGTGGGACGGGAAGAACATGTTCTGACTGAGACTCGATCCAGGAGAGCACATGGCCTGGCACGGCAGCGACCGACGTTCACTTCTCGGCAGCGGCCAGGGCAAGCAAGGTGAGCGGGGCGGTGGACAGGACCAGTACGGGCACCGCGACGCGCGGGTGCGCCGCCCCCAGCCTAGGTACTCCAACCTGCACCTGCCGTCAGCAGACACCAAGCCTCTCATTCACGGCGCGGTGAGGGTCTCGTCAGGTCCTGCCGGCGGTCGGCGCCACCAGACGAGGTCAGGCGCAGATCGTTGCAGATCTTGGAGAGCTTGACGCCGACCCGCTTGAGGACTCCGGAGAGCTGGACGAAGGCACCGCAGTCCTGGGTGGCCTCGATGAAGTTGCCGGCGGGCCGGATCTGATCGCGGCGAGATGGGTGTCCGGCCCGCCGGACACAGCCGGACCGTGGTCCCGTCGGCGAGCAGTGCACTCACCGTGCGGGCGGCGGGGGCCGTTTCCGCCATGGCGCCACATCCCTTCTCCGGCATCGCTCCGCCTCCCGGCCTGGCGGGTGTCGCGCGGTCGGCCGACCCCTGGCTCATCAGACCCGACGGCTGTCCTCACCGGCGGCCGCCCGAGCACGCGCTGTTCCAGCTTGGCCATGTGACCTGCGGGAACGACGGGCGGTATGGGCGAGGTGATCACCGCGGCATCGTGCCCCGGCCCTGCGCCGCACAGAACCCGTTACCGGTACCACCCATCAACTCGGCGACCTACACGGTCGCAGCACCAGCTCCCGGGGAGAGGCGGTCGGGAGGGGATCTGGCGGAGGGCTGGCGGGTGTCAGGTGAGGATGAGCGGGCGCAGGGTGCGGTGGGCGATGCGCAGGCCGTCTTTGACCTTCTCCTCATCGCCGCTCCAGACGGGGTCCTCGTGTTCGACGGAGAGCACGCCGGTGAAGCCGCCCTCGTAGAGGGTGTCGACGATGCGACGCCAGTCGATGTCGCCGAGGCCGGGGATGCGGTGCCGCCACCAGCCGTTGTCCCACGGGCCGTCGCGCTCGACGCTGTCGGCGATGTGCCGCCAGTCGACGTCACCGGAACCGGGGATGCGGTGCGGCCACCAGCTGTTGTCCCACGGGTCGTCGCGCTCGATGCTCTTGCCGAAGACGCCGTGGCGGTTGCGGCGCACCGGGTCGAGCTGGGTGTCCATGGCCCGCGCGTGCGGGATGTGGTCGACGTACGGGCGGAGCGTCTCGACGGGGTCAATGCCTTGCCAGATCAGGTGCGAGGGGTTGTAGTTGAGGTAGAGGCCGAGTGAGAACATCCATTCCCACAGCTCTGGGGAGTAGGCGAGGTTGCCCGGGTAGCCGTCCGGGTGCCAGTCCGCCATCAGACAGTTCTCGATGATGATCTTCACGTCGCGTTCGCCTGCGTAGTCGACGAGTTGCGGTAGCTCCTTCTCTGCCAGTGCGGTGTTCTCCTTGACCGTGCGGCCGGGGTCGCGGCCGACGAAGGTGCCGACGTACGGGACGCCTAGGAGTGCCGCGGCATCGATGTTGTGGCGTACGTGCGCGGCGATCTCGGCGCGGCGGTGGTCATCAGGGTGCAGGTTGTTCTCGTAGTACGCGAAGGCCGACAGTTCGAGGCCGTGCCGGTCGAAGAGCGCGCGCACACGGTCGGCGTCGGCCTCGCCGAAGCGGGCCACGTCGAGGTGGGCGGCCGCCGAGTCGCGAGAACCGACGGGCCAGGTGGCCACTTCCAGCGCGTGGTAGTCGTGTTCTGCGGCCCAGACCGCGATCTCGTCGAGCGACAGGCCGGGCAGGCATGCGGTGAGGAAACCGAGTCTCATCTGGTCAGTTCACCTTCGTTCAGGGTCGGATGCGGATGGTGGCGAGCACCACCTCGGTGAGCGCCGCAGCGCGGGCGGTGTCGTAGAACGTGGGACATGTATGGGGCCGTCGTCGTCGCGCACGGCTGCGTGGCCTCGCAGACACCGTCGGCGAAGCAGTCGTCGCAGCCCATGGCATGTCCGGTGGGGAGCACGGAGAGCGGTCACAGCGTCGGAGAGGACGGTGGCGTCGCGCGGCAGGGGCTCGGTGGACCGGTGGGTGCCGGCGGGTGCCGGCGGGTGCCGGCGGGTGCCGGCGGGTGCCGGCGGGTGCCGGCGGCGAGGGTCGTCCGGGTTCTCCGCCGGGCGGGGACGCCGGGCGGGGCGTCAGCCAGTCGTTGGATCCCTTCCATGACCGTCGGCGTGCGGTTGGTGAAGTGGCCTACAGGTAGCGGCGTTTCATGGGAGGGGCGCCGGACTCCGTTGATGGGAATCCGGCGCCTGAATCCTCCTCAGTGGGGGTTGGCTGGGGTTCGTAAGAGAACACCCAGGTCAGTGTGGCCCGTCAGCTCACCTGCGACCGCTTGCGGTTGCGGAGGCGTACGGCGATGGCGCCGCCGGCAAGCGCGACCGCCACCACTCCCGAGGCGCCGAATTGCAGGGGAGCCGAGGACGAAGATGCTGGCGTGGACGGAGATGACGGTGGGGACGCCGGACCGAATCCGCCGGCCAGTCCTTTGCGGTCATACGCGGATCCCGGCATCTTGTCCGCGTAGCGGCTGTGTACCAGCTTCTGGTAGGCGGCGAGCGTCACCGTCCGCTTGCCTCCCAGTCCCGAGGCCGCTTCCCGGTTGAGCGGTTCGACGATGTCGTTCTTCAGGCGGTACCAGGCGTGGATCTGCGGCTCGGTGAAGACCTTCGAGCGGTCCGTGGTCTGTTCGCCGTAGGTGAGATCGCTGTCGCCGTTGCGCACGCCCATCAGGTGCCAACTTCCGCCGCTGCCACCGCTCTTGGCGGTGGAGGAGAGCAGGACCGTGGCCTTGTGCCCGCTGGCGTCGTTCGCCCGGGAGGCCAGGTACGACAGGCGTGTCACGTTGCCCGCGGTGGGCTTCGTTTTCCCGGTGACGAATTCGGGTGCGAGCTCGTACAGCGCGATCGGGTCCTTCAAGCTCAACGCCTGCTGGTCATTGTGTGCCCCAGGCGCCATCGGCGCCGCCGCACTCGAGCCGCCGTCGGCGCCGGCGTTCGCCGTCGCGCCGAGGAATCGGGAGACCGCGGTGTGCACATGCGCGGTCTTGAGCACCTTCCGTGCGCCCTCGTAGTCGGGAATACCGCTCGGGCCATCGGCCGCCTGTGCCGGGCCGCACAAGGCGGTGGAGAGCAGGGTCGCCGCCGCGCCGAGGGTAAGTGCGAGACGAGTAGCACTTTGCTGTAGAGAAGTTTTCTTGCTGCGCATTTCTACCCGCCTTACTTGTGTATCCCGATGCGAGAGTGGGTCCATTGGAACCTTGAGTTGCTGACGTAGTCGTTGTAGTTCCACCAGGTGTAGGTCTGCGTGGTCTTCCAGGGGTCACCGACCGCGATCATTTGTGATGACGGGTCGTAGCCGTAGATGACGTTCATGTGGCCGCCGCCGGAATTCCATCCGATACGGACGGCGAAAGGGCGTTTGCCGTCGATCTCCTTGCCTGTCTCCGAGAAGGAGGCACTGCGGTCGAGGCCGGATCCGGTGTCGCTCAGGCCGATGTTGGCCAGGCCGTTGGCTACGTCGTCGAGCGTGGCGGGCTGGTTGTCGCAGCTGAGGTTGCCGTTCTGGGCGGCAAGCCGGCAGAAGTCCTGCTGGCTGTACTGGTTGAAACCCCAGTACTTGGCGATGGTCAGGCCGCTGGCGTCCCAGCACCACTGGTCCTGAACCTGCTTCTGCATGTCTATCTTGAGGGCCGCGCGCTGGCTGGGCTTGGGATGCCGGGACGAGCAGGCCGGCAGGCTGTCGGTGTTTCCTTTGATGAACGCGTTGGCTATGTAGAAGGATCCGGAGTCCGACCAGATCCAGCGGGTGTCGTTCTCCACGGCCTCGCCCTGGACGCGGCAGGTCATCGAGACCTTGCTGCCGACCGTGGCCTGACCGACGACGCGGGCGGAAAGGCTGGCCGACGACCTTTCGTTGATGCCGGGGTAGTTGCCTTGACCGCCGGTCACGGTGCCGGTTAGGGAACCGGCCTTGGCGTTGCCACCACTGAGCAGGAACCCTGCGGTGATCGCGATCAACGCGACCACCGTTAATGTTCTCCACAGCGTTTTGAAGCGGGGAAGACGCATATATGGACTCTTTCGAGGTGTGGGGGAATGTATTGCCCAGCCATCGGGCGGATGACGCTGGCGTACGCCGAGTCGCCACCTGGCGAAGCCCCTACGGGGCAGCCGGTGCGCGTTTCATGAAATGCGGTCTGGACCTACCTGTCGGCACTTTTTGTCGTGCGCGCTCTGCTACCGCTTAATTTCGCTGTGCATTCACGCCGCGCGCAGGGCGAGCGACAGCGAACACCAGCGATACCTCCCTGGCCGTCACGCTCGGAATGCGCAGGGGAATTACTACAGCATCTTCTCCGGCTGTTCAAATGACACTCCGTCAATCCTCCCTTAGCTACTGGTGAGTTCGGGGAAATACACAGGATCGCCCACGCCACAGAACCTCTCGCTGACCCAACAAATTGCAGGAACTTGGGCACGTTTGCGCAATTCATGACGTCGCACTGAGTATGGCGCCTTGATACTGACAGTCACCTGGCGGTTGGCTTCTTCTGTGCGGTGCCGTTTCTGAAAACAGACGGAAAGG
The DNA here is from genome assembly GCF_022221585.1 of Streptomyces inhibens. Classification (NCBI taxonomy): domain Bacteria; kingdom Bacillati; phylum Actinomycetota; class Actinomycetes; order Kitasatosporales; family Streptomycetaceae; genus Streptomyces; species Streptomyces inhibens. The sequence continues at coordinate 9,625,887 of NZ_CP084681.1, read as the reverse complement.
TAAGTCAACTGTGCGGTAATAAGAACTCTCCGTATAGACAAGGACCTTGGGCTTTGCTGCGGCGAATCACCTATTACGATGAGCATCAACTGATCGTCGTTGAGGCGGCGTTCGTCTCAAGGAGAAGGACTGCCCATGGGGAAACATGCACGAAGGCGCCATCGCCGGTTGGGCGCACGGGTCGCCGGCACCACAGGAGCACTGGCCGTTGCCCTGAGTGCCGGAGTCGGGTCGGCTGCCGCCGCCGGGAAGAGCGCCGGTACGCCCATGACCGCGGCGGCGGCATTGGACGACGTGGCGCAAGCCCCGCACCAGGCGGCGGCGTTGGACGTGCCGCCGGCCCCGGGCCAGCTGACTCTCCCCGCCCCGACCGGGCGCTACCGTGTCGGAACGGTCGACCTCCACCTGCGCGACTCGTCACGCATGGATCCGTGGATGCCCGGGCAGCAACGTGAGTTGATGGTCTCGCTGTGGTACCCGGCCACGCATACCAGTCACTATCCCGCCGCACAGCTGCCGGTCAGCCAGCAGGTACTGCCGGGCGGGGTGACCCTGCCCACCACTGCCGGGCACACCGGCGCCCCGGTTGACCGCAAAGCCGGCAAGCTGCCGGTGGTGCTGTACTCACCCGGGCTGCACGGGCACCGGGGCCAGTCGACTGCACTGGTTCAGGACCTGGCCAGCCGCGGCTACTTGGTCGTCACCATCGACCACACCCACGATTCCGGCGACGTGGTGTTCCCCGGCGGGCGGCATGAGGTGAACTTGATGCCGCCCGGCTCCAAATCGCGCCACACGATCGCCATACGGGCAGCGGACACCCACTTCGTCATCGACCAGCTGGGCAAGATCGCCCGCGGCCACAACCCGGACGTGGAACACAAGCCGCTCCCCCACGGGCTGGCCCAAGCCGCGAGCACGAAACACATCGGGATGTTCGGCGCTTCCCTCGGTGGAGGGTCAGTGGCCGCGGCCATGCATGCGGACTCCAGGATCGACGCCGGCGTGAACCTGGACGGCCAGCTCTTCGGATCGTCGGTCGACAAGCCGCTTGACCGCCCCTTCATGCTGTTCAGTTCCGAACACCACAACCGCAACAGCGATCGGAGCTGGGCACGGTTCTGGAAGCACCTGCACGGCGAGCGGCTCGACCTGAAACTGCGCGGCTCCGGGCACAACTCCTTCGTCGACCACCAGGTCCTCTTCCCCCAGGCACCGGGCGCATTCGGGCTGACCCCGCCCCAACTTGCCCAGATACTCGGCACGATCGACCCCAACCGCTCCATCGAGGTCCAACGCACCTACCTCGCGGCCTTCTTCGACAAGCACCTGCGCCACCGGCACAGCCACCTCCTCGACGGCCCCTCACACCATTACCCGGAGATCGACTTCATCCGCTGAACCGACCGGGGTCACCGCCGTCGCACAGTGCACAGCGCGGCGGCATACCGCAGCCGTACACCCGCACCGCACACTGCACCTGCGGCAGATGCCCGGCGGACGGGACGGTTCACCACGACACCACACGCTGAGGAGAATCATGGCCAGAGCAGCCCGGTATCTCGCGGCCCTCGTGCTACTCGTCTCCGCCCTTGTCCTTCCTGAGGCTCTCCAGCCCACTGCCGGTGCCGAGCGGGCCCCGCTGCCGTACCCGACGCGCTCCGACTACCGCATCAAGGGCATCCAGCCGGACTTCTGGCCCAACAAGGACGAGATCTCCGGCAACAACGCCGGCGGCGTGTCCATGAACCTCGTCTGGGCGGCCTGGGAGCCAAGCGCCACAACAGCACCCTGCACCGCCGGTGAGCAGGAATTCGACGGTCACTGCTTCACCATCCGGCCCGAGGTGGACTCGGCCATTAAGGAGTGGACCGACCGGGGCCTGGTGGTCACCGCCATCGTCTACGGCACGCCCACCTGGGCCCGCCAAGGCAGTCCTTGCGATCCCCCACCCGGCTACGAAGTGTTCTGCGTACCTGACAATCCGGCCGACTTCGGACGATTCGCCGGAATGCTGGCCCAACGTTACGACGGACTCCACGGGCACGGCCGGATCGCCGACTTCGTGATCGACAACGAGGTCAACACCAACACCTGGTTCAACATCGGCTGCGGCCGAGGAAAACCCTGCGACACCACGCAATGGCTCGATCAGATCGCCGCCAACTACAACGCCGCCTACGACCGCATCACCGCCCAGCAGCCCACCGCCAAGGTACTGACCTCGCTGGAGCACCGCTTCGGTACGGCCTACGACCAGCCATCCGGCAACGACGCGACACTGTCCGGCATGACCGTGCTCAAGGGCCTGGCCGCCCGGGCAGGATCACGTCAGTGGCGGGTCGCCTTCCACCCTTACGCCCCAGACCTGTTCAAGCCCGCCCTCTCCACCGATGACTTCCCCAAGGTCACCTATGGCAACATCGGCGTGGTGGTGGGCTGGCTGCGCCAGCAGTTCCCGGACACGCCCTCCGCCTGGACGATCCAGCTCACCGAGAGCGGCATCAACTCCGGAGATCAGTCCAACGAGTCGCAGCAGGCCGCAGCCGTGTGCGACTCCTTCCGCAACGTGCTCGGCACGCCGGACATCGAGAGCTACATCTACCACCGGATGCAGGACGACCCCGGCGAGGGCGGCCTCAGGCTCGGCCTCCGGCGGCAGGACGGCTCGGCCAAACCCGCTTGGTCCACCTGGGCCCTGGCCAACCGCAACGACCTGACCTCACCCCAACTCTCCTGCGGCTTCGAGCACCTGCCCTACACCCTGCTGCGCCGGGGCTACAACCCCGACCGGGGACACATCGCCTCCTCCCGGCTGCTGCCGCCCGGCTTCACCCAGGAGCAGAACTGGAAGCTGCTGCGCCACCAGGCACCCGGCACCACCATGCTCTACGAATGCAAGGTTGGCGGCCACACGCTGCTGACCCGCGACCCCGGCTGCGAAGGCCAGTTCCCCATGGGCCCCGTCGGCTACCTCCACACCACCCAGGTGACCGACTCCGTACCCCTCTACCGCTGCTACATCCCGTCCAGCGGAGACCACCTCGTCTCCAGCGCCGCCGACTGCGAAGGCCACACCAGGGAGTCCCTCCTCGGCTACGCCTTCCCCTAACCCCTCTCAGCAGGGCCGGGGCCAGCTAGGGGCGCGCGCCCTGCGGCCCGCTGGCGCAGGGTGATCAAGTGTTCTGGCGCGGGGTGAGTCGACGCCGGCCGATCAGGAACCACAGCAGGCTTCCCAGGAAGGGCGCGACGAAGGCGAACACCAGCCGGACCAGCTTCATTCCGCCATCCATCCGAGCCCTCACGATGCTGACCAGAGCACCGACGAACAGCACGACGTAGGCGGCCGACAGAGCGATCAGTATGCCGGCGCCCGTGAGGCTCAAGGCGCGGCCGGAGAGAGCTAGGAGGTGATGCTGACCTGCGAGAACGGTGTGCATGACGAGATGACGACCTTCGTGTGAGGTGGCAAGGGGACGTGCGGCACTCGGGCACCGCCGGTCTCCGCTGCAGTGTGCGGTTCGTGTATGGGCCGCCCGGGCGGTGGGCACACCAGAATCTATGTCGGCGTTGACCAGGAAATGTTCACCCGCAGTACGGTCCCGCCCAACGTGGCCGTCAGCCGCGGGGGGGGGGGAGGGACCTCCTACTCAAGGAGTGCGCGAGCAGGGTGATCACAACCGCTGCGCTGCCACGTCTGCCGCTCCCCCTTCTACGACGAAGCCGGTAACGGTCGCGGAGCAACCCGGCGACGTACACCGGGGTCCCCGACCCGATCCACAAGGCGTTCGCGAAGGCCAACGATGTCAAGACGGCGCTGTTCAGCGCCACTTTGAGGGCGTCTGTCCCGTGCCCCGGCGCCGACGTCCTGTACACCGACCGCGCGATGATGGCCGGCACCGCCACCGCCTGCGAGGAGTGCGAGGGGAAGCGGCCCAGACATCGGTGCTGGGTCACCCCTCGGCAACCGCGACATCAGCGAGGTTACTCGCGATATCGCTGGCTGAGGCCGAGGGGTCGTCGGCGCCGTCGAGGCGCGCACGCCAGCGGCCACAAGATCCGCAGGGGGACGGCCGACGTCGGGCTGGCCGACAACCTCGCCGCCCTCGACGTCGAGCTCGACACAGACGCCTGGCCCGGCTCGACCAGCCAGGTCCGCTGGGTTTCCCACACAACATCGCATGCGATCCCGGCATCACCCAGAACGCCTACGGCGACCGCTGGACCGACATCGACGACCGCCGCTCCACCTACCGCCGCACGGCACACGACGTCCTGTGACCGGCCATGGCCGGTGGACCGGAGCCGGCGCGGCGGCCGCCACCCGGCCCCACGGCGGCACCGGTTCCCACAGGGCGGAGCTCACTGGTCGGCGTTGGCCAACCGCGCCGCGCCAGAAACGGCTCCGTCCCGGTCTCGCTCGCCCGGCTTGCCTGAGACCGGAGCTCCGCCAGGTTCTGTCGTCGAACGCAGGTGTCCCGTCGGAGGGCGGTTGACCGGGTGCCCCGGATGCCGTGCTGGGCGCGGTGGCAGTGTCGGGGGTGAGAGGAAGTTCGGCGACGAAGTGGGCTCCGCCAGCGGGCGCGGGGTCGTTGAGGGTGAGGGCGCCGCGGTGGCGGTGGGCGATTTCGCGGGCGATGGCCAGGCCGAGGCCGGTACCGCCGCTGGTGCGGTTGCGGGAGGCGTCGAGGCGGGTGAAGCGCTCAAAGATCCTTTCGCGGTGCTCGGCCGGAATGCCAGGCCCGTCGTCACATACTTCGATCAGGGCGGTGGCGTCGTGCGTGGAGACGGTGATCAGGACTCGGGTGCGGGCGTGGCGCACGGCGTTGTCGACGAGATTGCGCAGGAGTCGTTCCAGTTGCCGGGCATCGCCGCGGACGGTGACGTTGTCCCCGGCTGGGCAGTCAATCTGGACATGGGTGGGGGCGTGCCGGCGGGCCTGTGTGGCTGCCTTTCGGGTCAGGGCTCCCAGTTCGACGGGGTGGGTGATGGGCGGTGTGCGGTTGTCAAGGTCGGCGAGCAGGAGCAGGTCATCGGTGAGTTGCTCAAGGCGTTCAGCGTCGCTGAGGGTGCCGCGGATGACGTCGGGCCAGTTCGTCCGGTCGGTGGACGTCGACCGGCAGTACACCGACACCCACGGCGCGTCCATCGTCGGGTTCGCCTTCGCGCACATGCTCGACTTCAAGCTGATGCCGAGGCTGAAGAACATCGGCTCCGCGAAGCTGTACCGGCCGGCCGCCAGGGAGGACGACAACTGGCCGAACCTGGGCCCGGTCCTCTCCACCAAGACGATCGACTGGGACCTGATCGCCCAGCAGTACGACCAGATCGTGAAGTACACCACCGCCCTGCGCCTGGGCACCGCCGAGGCTGAGCAGGTCCTGCGCCGGTTCACCCGCGGCGGCCCCAAGCACCCGACGTACCGGGCGATCGAAGAACTTGGACGGGCGGTGCGGACCTCGTTTGTCTGCGACTACCTCGCCGACGTCGAGATCGCCAGGAGATCCACGAGGGATTGCAGGTGGTGGAGAACTGGAACTCCGCGAACAAGGACCTCTTCTACGGCAAGGACAGCGACCTGGCCGGTTCGGACAAGGAGTCCCAGGAGGTCAGCATGCTCGCGCTGCACCTGCTCCAGTCCGCACTGGTGCACGTCAACACACTGCTGATGCAGGAGGTCCTGGCCGATCCGAAGTGGGCGGACAAGCTCACCGACGCAGACCGGCGGGCGCCGTCGCCGCTGTTCTGGACCCACGTGAATCCGTACGGCCGGTTCGAGCTGGACATGAACAGCCGCCTCGATCCGGACCTGTCCATCCGGGCCACGGTGCCCGGCCCGCGCACCCCGCAGGGGGCGGCAACCACAGCTCCGGCGTAGCACCCGGGCCCGGGAATCGGCCCGTGGCGCGGGCCCACGCCATGTCCCGATTCCCGGGCCGCCGCCGGGCGGATTCCCGGAACATGGCACATTGGCCACTCTCCGTCCACGAATCGCGGGCCTCAATCCCGCGAGACCGGGGCCGGCATGGGCAGGACGGGGATCTGCGGCTCCTCCCGGGCGAGGAGCCGAGCATCGTGTCACTGTTCCTGCTTTCAAGCCAACTTGAAGCTGTCTCGTTGTCGCCATTCCCCCTCGCCGCTCAGACTGTCATCGGTCACTACTGGGGTGGCCCTGGCAAGCCGGACGGAGCGGGGCAATGGCGTTCTTGGACGTGTCGAAGATCGATCGTCGTGTGCGGGATGAGGTGAAAAAGCGGGGCTTGTTCCTCGTCTCACCCGACGAGATGCCTGGCGGAGTGGACGTCTTCGTCTTCGTGTGTACCGACCCGAACCCGAAAGACTGCGGGTTCACCAGGGTGGGGCAGGTGGTCGGGACCGGGACGTCGGGCAATTTCTGCAACCCTTACGTGATGGACGGTGTGCGTACGGAGCAGGCGGTGTCGCTCACGAAGATCCGGGGGTTCTTCGCGAGCTGGGAAGACGGGATCAAGGCTGTGCTCGTTGCGTACGACGAGTGGCACTGACGTGAACCACGTGTAGGTAGTTGAGGCTCTGCACTGGGGCAGGATCGTCCGATGACAGGGGCTCAACTCGGGGGCAACCACGCGCCGCACGGGTCGGAATCGCCTGAGTCATACCAGCACAACGGGGTACCGCGCGTTAGCGTTAACCGCTGCACCAGCACCAAGGTCGTGCTGGTGTTCGCCGTGCTCCCACCGTCCCGGCGCAGCGCCTCGCCAGCACAACACCATGCTGACACCGTGGCGCAACTGGTGGGCGTAGAACGCGGACAGCGCCGACAGCTTGCGGTTGACCGTGGACGCGCTGACGTGCGGCTCCACCGAGGGCAGCACCGCGATCTGCCCCTTGCGACCCGACGGCGGCAGCTGCAGCCAGACGACGTACTCACCCAGGTCCTCCAGGCGGACCTCACGCCAGTCCAGGCCACGGCGGGCCAGGAACGTCCAGTAGTCCTTGAGGTCCCGGTCCGCGCCTGGCGCGCCTGGAAGGAGGAGGCCGGCCTCACCGGCCCGGACGGCTTCGCCTACCGGCCCCTGCACCCGCGCTGACACACCGTCATGGACGGCGGCCTCGACCCGGAGACCATCGGCGACGTCATCACCCGGCTCGACAAATGGGCCGACCTCAACTTCAGGCCCACCGGCCACTCACCCCGCCGGGGCCTGGCCACCAGCTCCAAGCGCGCCGGAAACGACCGCAAGGAGATCGCCAAGCAGGGCGGATGGGCCGACAACTCCGCCGCCATGGAGGGCTACTTCGAGGACGGCGACGGGTGGGAGGACAACACCCTGATCGGAGTGCTGTAGGGCACCGTCGCCCCCCGTGGCGGGAGTTGACCGGCCGGCTTCCTCCCTACGTGCAATTAAGCTGCGCAGGAAGGGAGGGGAAGGCCTCTTTGAATCGATCCGCTTGGGCGCAAGCGAAGTTGTACGCAGCTGCAGGTGTCTCCGAAGCGGAGTTCTTGAGGAGTTGCTCGGTCCTCTTCTTGATATCCGCCAGGACCTGCCCCACTGTCTGCGGATTCTTCACCACCTGCTCGCCAACCATCCAGATGGCTCGGCCGCAGGTAACTATTTTTCCTGGACCTGGGGTGTTTTCAGTTAGGTCTGGGGTTCTTTCGGCGGCGCTGGCTACCAATTTCATGGTCTCGCCGGTTTGGGAATTCTTCACCCACGCTTGCATCGTGTTGGTCCACGACGTGACCTGGTAAGCGTCGTTCAGCGCCCCCGTGAGCGGATACAGTTTTTCGACGCATTTACCTACCTGCTCCGCTGCCGGCGGCACATTGATCTGACCCTGGTCAGCGGCCGGGTTGTTCTGTTGATTTCCTTGGATCGTGCCCGTCTTGCCGCAGTAGCCGCCGCTCGGAGTGTCGGCCCAAAGCCCTCCCGCCTTCTCGCATACGCGTTGACCTGTTATCCCGCCAGTACCGTTACCAGGTTGCTTGACGGTGTCACTGGGCTGGTTTCCCGTATTGATCCCGCCGCCGTTGTCCGTGGTGCCGTTGGGGGTGGTGTTGGTGCCCTGGTGGGTGGTGTCGGTGCCCGAACTTGTGTCGCTTCCGCTGTTGTTGGGGGAAGTCGAAGAAGCGGAGCCGCCGGAAGTCTGATCGTTGCCTCCCGAGGAGTTCGGATCCTGCTGGGCTGGCAGCTGGACCGATATGTCTGGGGGCGACTCGGAGGCTGCCATAGCGGTGGTGGCTCCTGCGGAGATGAGGATCCCAGCGCTGATGCAAGATGCGCAAATAATCCGGTGAGTTCTCCGCCGGGCAGTGGTAATCATGAGGATGTCCCTGTGCGCGTAATGCAGGCGTTTAATGCGATGTGCTTTGCCTCTCGGGGGCTCAGCAATTTGAAACGGCGACAACTCGTGGCAGCCGGCCCTGAAAATGGACGGACAGCGCCAGGTCGCATACCACCCATACTTCACCTGCCGCTGGTCCCCTGCAACTGGCCATGGCCCCGTGCGGCACCAAGCTGAATGGTGAAAAGCCAACCTCTTTGGCATGCCCGATTCGGGCGTAGTGCGACAGTCCTGCAACCTGACGGGCCGCCAATTCCATTCAAAGAAGCCGGAATGGTTCGGGAAGGCTTTGTCTGGGCACTCTCGGCGTCGCGTCAGCTCGTACGCTGATCCGCTCGTACGCCCACCCTCCGCCTCATCCACGAGGTAACAGGCAGGAGTCAGACGCGGTGAACACTCCGTCTCCCGAAGCATCGAACATGATCGTCTTCTACCCGACGACCCTCAAGGACGGGCGGGAACTTTATACACGGCACCGTGAGCCGGATCTTTGGTGCTGCCACCACCACACCCCGGCGCTCGACCACGCTACCTACCGCAGGGCCGTCTGCGTGCACGAGGCCGGCCACACCGTAGTGGCCCTGGAATCCGGGATGCACATCAAGTCCGTCAGCGTCTCGGAGTCGGAGGGGGACATCGGCTGTGGACTGAGAGCAGAGTTCGAGGGGACGACGACCCCCGGTCCCTATGAGCTGTTGCGTTCGTCCGTGATCAAGATGTGGGGAGCCGGGGAGCGGGCCGAGCAGCGCTGGCTCCGGGAGAACGGCTTGTGGACGGAAGATCGCGGATGGGCTGCAGAGCTGGGCGCCCTGGGCGACCGCCAGCAGGCCATCCCCGAGCTGGAGGCGTGGCTCGGGACCACAGATGAGGGAACCGTACTGATGAACTACGCCGAACTCGGAGACCAGGTCGAGCAAGTCCTCGATCGGAACTGGGTGGCAGTGTTGGCCGTGGCCGAAGCGCTGGACGCGGCGGGCGAGCTGACGGGGGACGAGGCCGCCGCGCTCGCGGGCATGCCGAACCCGTCGGAGGCGGTCGTGGCGTGCCCTGGGCTGGCTGATGCCGGCAAGGCACCGTGGGACGAATCTACGAACACGGCCCGGTGCTCGTATAGCTGCCGCCAGCAGAAAACTGTGAGCAACTGGCATGGTCAGAGACCTGACCGACCGTCGCGGTAAACCGCGCATTTACCGCGACAGGCCGCGGATAGACCCGTCACTCTCCGGTACATGTCCGCCTGCCGTAGTGAGCTGAACGCCCCTGCGCTGACCCTGGAACTTCACGGACGAGGCGGTCCGTTGGCTGCTCAACGCTACGGCTCCAGCAACATGCGCTGGCCGTGTCGCCACTCCCTGAAGGGGCCGCACTGTCCTCTGACCTGCGGCGCGCCCGTTACTCAACGTTCGGCGAGAACGCTCAGGCTTCGCTGCGAGAGGTCATCTTGGTGGCGGGGTCCGGGGCGCTGTGTCGTGTGAACGCCCACAGCACGAGCCCGAGGCAGCTGAACGCGGCACCCAGTGCGCATACGGCGCCCCAGCCGGCCACCGTGTAGAGGGAGGTCGCGGCGATGGCGCCGGTGGCGCTGCCGGTCGAGTAGAAGACCATGTATCCGCCGATCAGCCGGCTGCCCGCGTCCGGGTGCAGCGCGTAGATCAGGGTTTGGTTGGTGACATGGACCGCCTGCACGGCGAGGTCGAGAAGGATCACCCCGACGACCAGGGCCCAGAGCGAGCTGCGGGTGAAGGCCAAGGGCAGCCACGAGGCGGCGAGCAGTGCCAGGGCGATGCCGGTGGTCCGCCGGGAGAGTCCGCGGTCGTTCAGGCGGCCCGCCACGGTCGCGGCCAGGGCGCCAGCGACACCGATCAGCCCCAGCGCCCCGATCGCGCTGTGGGGCAGGAAGTACGGGGCCTCGCTGAGCGGCAGCGCGACGCTGCTCCACAGGGTGCTGAAGGCGGCGAAGATCAGCAGACCGAACAGGGCCCGGAGCCGCAGCAGTCGTTCCCGTGCGAACAGGGTGATCGTGGAGCGCAGGAGCTGTCCGTAGCGCAGGGTTGTCGGCGGAGCGTCACTGTGGCGCGGCAGCACTCGGTACAGGACCAGGGCGAGCAGAGCGGTGAGCGACGCCGAGGCGAGGTAGACGGAGCGCCAGCCCGCGAGATCGGCCATGAGGCCGGATGCGGTGCGGGCGAGCAGGATTCCGATGACCACGCCGCTGGTGACCAGACCGACGACCCGTCCGCGCCCGGCGGGAGGGGCCAGTGATGCCGCGAAGGCCACCAGCGTCTGCGTGACGACCGCGAGAAGCCCCATCGCGGCCATGCCCGCGAGCAGGATCGCCGCCGTGTGGGCGGCGGCTACCACGGTCAGCGCCACCACCAGGAGCAGCAACTGGGCCACGATGAGCCGTCTGCGGTCGGCCACGTCGCCCAGCGGCACGAGGAAGAAGAGTCCCAGCCCGTATCCGACATGCGTGAGGGTGACCACGCTGCCGACAAGTGCCGGGCTCATGGCGAGGTCGTGGCCCATGGTCACCAGGAGCGGCTGGGAGAAGTAGACGTTGGCCACAGCGGCCCCGCAGGCAACGGCGAACAGTATGACGACGCCACGGGACAGGACGAACGCGGAACCTTCCCCGCTTCGGGCATCGGTCCGTCGTGTCACAGCCTCACCGTTGCCGGGCATCAGCACTCCTCCACACCTGGTTTCATCTTGCTACCAATGGCGACGGTAACTTGTTTGGTAGCATGTTGCAACCGTCGTGAGAGTGAGGGACGCCATGGTGACCAGGACGCGCTTCGACAACAGCGAATGCCCCGTCGCCCGGTCGGTGGACGCGATCGGCGACTGGTGGTCCCTGCTGATCGTGCGGGACGCCTTCGACGGAAGCCGGCGCTTCGGGGAGTTCCAGCGCAGCCTCGGCGTGGCGAAGAACATCCTCACCGCGCGTCTGCGCACCCTGGTCGCCGGCGGTGTCCTCGAATCTGTCCCCGCCTCGGACGGCAGCGCCTACCGCGAGTACGTACTGACTCCGAAGGGCAAGGCGCTCTTCCCCGTCATCGTGGCACTGCGGCAATGGGGCGAACAGAACTTCTTCGCCCCCGGCGAACCACACTCACAGTTGGTCGACCGCCGACAAGGACATCACCTCCGCGCACTGGAAGTGCTGTCTGCGGACGGGCGAAGGCTGAACCCCGACGACACCACCGTCCACAAGGTCTCCGCCCAGTGATCTGAGCCGGAGACCCGGTGCCGACACGCCGCTCTGCCGATGGTTCCGAGGCCGGGTGGGATGAACGGCGCGAAGGGTTGCGGCGCGTGCTGCGGAAAGCGTCCGAGGCCACCGGCCAGTCGCCTCGCACATTGCCCTGGTCGGCTCCGTGCTGCGCGGCCGCAGCCAGCACGGTGAGATGCAGGCCGACGCGCGGGTCCAGGACCAGGTGCTTTCGGGGCACCTGGTCGACGGAGCCAGCCGACATCGCGGACCGAGTCAGGCCCAGTCCGGGGGACGGGGCGGATAACTGCGCAGCCATTCGGTCAGCTCTTGCAGGTCGTCCTTCTGTCGCCGGTGCGTGGCTGTCCTCGGTCGAGGCCCTCGCGCACGCGGCGGGCGGCGACCGGCGCAGCGCCGACCGGGCACTGACCGCGTCCCGGACGGCGGCCGAGACGCTGCCGGCGGAAGTACCGCCGTGGCCCTGGGTCTTCCGGTTCGATCCGGTGAAGGCGGCGGCCTGCCGGGTGACCTGCGGCGCGCGCCTGGGCCTGCCGGAGTGGGTGCTGGGGGACGGCACCGAGGCGCTGGCCACCGGCCACGCCAAGCAGCGCGCCCTTCTGGTTCTCGACATCGCGGCCGGTCACCTCGCCGGTGGGCAGATCGAGGCGGCGTTCGCGCTGGCCGGACGGGCGCTGGAGACCGGTCTGCAGTACCGCTCCGGGCGGATCGTCGAGCGGGTACGCGCAGTACGGCGGTCGCTGACCTCCGGCGCCCCGCCCCGGGTCGTGCGGGACCTGGACGAGCGCCTCCACGGCGTCTGCCTGTGAACAGAAAGGGCGATTCGATGCGTGTGGGAATCACCGGCCACCGTGGGCTGGACCAGGACGTAGAGCGGCAGGTCCGCGGCCTCCTCGACGATGCGGTGCGCGAGTGGGAGCCGGCCGAGCTGGTCGCCGTCTCGTGCATCGCGGACGGCCCGGACAGCTGGTTCGCCGAGGCGGTGTTGAAGCACGGCGGCCACCTGGAGGTCGTCGTCCCCGCGCGGGAGTACCGCTCGGGCCTGCCCTCCTGGCACCACCCGACCTACGACGCGCTGCTCCGGCAGGCGGTCGACGTCCACGAGACTGGGCTGACGACGTCGGACTCCGCCGCGCACATGGCAGGCAGCGAAATCCTGGTCGGCTTGGCCGGCCAGCTGCTGGCCGTGTGGGACGGGAAGCCCGCGCGGAGCCACGGGGGCACCGCCGACGTCGTCGCGTATGCCGAGCGCACCGGCACCCCGGTGCAGGTGGTCTGGCCGCAGGGCGCCACCCGAGGATGACCGCTCCGAGCCGGAAGCGTCCATGCGCATGCGCCGTCACGACGCCGAACTGCTCTGTGGAGGTTGGCGATGGAACCCTGGGGGGGTTACTCGGTGGCCGTGCTGGACAGCATGCCGTTCTTCCGGAGGGTGGCGGCGCGTACGCCGCACCAGCGGGAGCAGTAGCTCCGACGGTTGGATGCTGGGCGCGGTTGTGCGCAGACCTGGCAGTGTCCTGGAGGAATGTCGGGGGCCAGGCGCTTGAGGAGCCGTTCGATGCGATCGGTCTCTTGCTGGTCGCGTGGTTCGGCGTCGGCGGCGCATCCGTCGAGCAGCTCGTTGAGTGCGGCGCGGAAGTCTGTCAGGTCTCGGCGGCAGGCGCCGAGCAGGTCGAGGTACTCCTCGACGGGCCAGCTGACCAGTGTGTCCGAGCGGGTGAGGTGGAGGCCGACGGTGTCGATCCGGTGGTGGTCGGCGGTATCGAGCAGGAGGTAGCCGAGCAGTTGCCAGGCGTCGGCTTTGCGGAGCATGTGGGGGTGTCGGGTGCTTTTGAAGTCGATCAGTATGCCGTCGGCGATGAGGTCGGCGTCGGCGGTGAGGCGCGTGTCGGGGAAGGTGGGGCCGGGGATACAGTCCTCGGGCCAGGTACGGGCGCGCAGGTCTTGGAGCGGACTGTCGGCTGCTTGGTAAAGCTGATCGACGACGTCACTCACCATGTCACGGTTCGGGAGTTCCAGGAGACCAGTGAGACTGAAGGCGCGGGGGTCGCTCAGGACCATGATGGCCAGGGGCGTGAAGGCGAAGCCGATATGCCGGATCAGAAGATGTGGCGCATCGACCGTACGGCCGACTACGGCGCCTTCCAGGACGCGGCACGCGGCCGGGTCGACCTGACCCGGATCGAGCGGCACTGGGAGGACATCCTGCGGATCATCGGCTCCATCCACACCGGAGCCGTCCGAGCCTACGACGTGATCGGATGTTCTCGCGCGACGGCCGGCCCACCCCACTCGGCGACTCGATCGCGCACTACGGCCGGTTCGCCAAGACCCTGCACGTCCTTCGCCTGGCCGACGAGCCTGGATACCGCCGCCAGATCAAAGTGCAGGCGATCTTCCACGGCAAGGCTGGGCAGCTCTACCAGCGCTACCAGGACGGCATGGAGGACCAGATCGGCACCCTGGGCCTGGTCCTGAACGCGCTCGTGCTGTTCAACACGCGGTACATGGACGCCGCAGTCACCCAGCTGCGTGCGGACGGATTCGACGTGCGTGACGAGGACGTGGCCCGCCTCTCGCCGTTCGTCCGGCATCACGTCAACATGCTGGGGCGGTACTCCTTCCAGCTTTCCGCCCTGCCTGGCGGAATGCGCCCCCTGCACGATCCGGACGCTGCCGAGGATTGAGTCCCGCGCCGCTCTTGCCGGGCAGTCGGTGAACGGAACCGACCCGGTGACGGGCTGATGCCATTGGAAGGGGCGCGCCCGAAGCCTGTCAGCTCAGGTGTTGAGCGTGTGCCCGGTCGTTGCGTCCACGTGGTCCGGGATCTCGTCGTGGCGATCGCCCACGGTCAGCGTCCCGGCGGGCTCGAACATAAGGATTGCGGCGCCGGACGGAGCGTACGGCTTGTGCTCCGTGCCTCGGGGGACGGTGAAGACCGCCCCCTGTGGGAGCAGGACCGTGCGCTCCCCATCGGGCTCGCGCAAGGAGATGTGCAGCTCTCCGTCGAGTACCAGGAAGAACTCGTCGGTGTCGTCGTGGACGTGCCAGATATGTTCGCCCTCGACCTTGGCGATGCGGACGTCATAGTCGTTGACGCGCGTGACGATGCGGGGGCTCCACAGGGCATCGAAGGAGGCCAGAGCCTTGCTGAGGGGGATGGGTTCGTTACTCATGGGCTCATCCTGAGCCGTTTTGCACAGCCGGCGTGAGTGCTAGGAATTGCACATGACGAAAGAATCCTCGCACGCAGTTCACGCAGCGGGCGTACACCAGGTTGTCGTGATCGTCGACGAGAACTCGAACCCCTTCGAGCTCGGCTGCGCGACCGAGGTCTTCGGTCTACGCAGACCAGAGATCGGCCGTGATCTCTACGACTTCAGGCTCTGCTCCCCCGAGCCCCGCACCCTGATGCGGGACGGATTCTTCACGCTCACGGGAGTCGCCGATTTGGAAGCGGCCGACACGGCGGACACCTTGATCGTCCCCAACCGCCCCGACGTCGAGGTGCCCCGCCGTCCCGCCGTGCTCGATGCCGTCCGACGGGCGCACGCGCGCGGCGCGCGCCTGGTCGGCTTCTGCAGCGGCGCCTTCACACTGGCCGAGGCCGGAGTCCTCGACGGGCGCCGGGCCACCGCGCACTGGCAGTGGGCGGATTCCTTCCGGGCCCGCTTCCCTTCTGTCCACCTCGAATCAGACGTGCTGTTCGTGGACGACGGTGACATCCTCACCGCTGCGGGCAGCACGGCCGCGCTCGACCTTGGACTGCATCTGGTGCGCCGCGACCACGGCGCGGAGGTCGCCAACTCTGTGAGCCGGCGACTGGTGTTCGCGGCGCACCGGGACGGCGGGCAGCGGCAGTTCGTGGAGCGCCCCATGCCCGACCTGCCGGACGAGTCCCTGGCGCCTGTCCTGGCCTGGGCCCAGGAACGGTTGGACTCACCGCTCACGGTCTCTGACCTTGCGGCGCGCGCGGCGGTCAGTCCGGCGACGCTGCATCGCCGCTTCCGGGCACAACTGGGAACAACGCCGTTGACGTGGCTCACGGGGGAACGACTTGCCTTGGCATGCCGGTTGATCGAGCGAGGTGAGTCCCGCTTCGAGATGGTCGCGCGGCGCAGCGGGCTTGGCACCGCTGCCAATTTGCGCACGCTGATGCGCCGCGAGACGGGCATCACTCCGTCGGCATACAAGCGTCGGTTCGGGCCGGAGGTGAATTGACAGCGGGGCATCCCCCTACGGCGAACCACGGGAATGTGCCTCAGCGTCGGCTATCGCCAGGGGCGCGGAGGCTGGTGAGCTCGACGATGGCATCCGGGGAGGGCTGAAGTAGCGGCAGACGTTCTCCGGCTTCTTGTGCCGGGACTTGGCCATCAGCATCAACAGCGACGCGCCCGCCTCGCCGAGGCGGGTCAGGCCGGAGTGGCGGTACTCGTGCAGGTCCCAGCCCGTGCCGGATCCGCGTACGGCGGTGTGCTGGTCGAGCAGGGCGCGGGCTTGCCCGTACGACAGCCGGGCGAAGCCGGTGTCCGGGCAGACGACTGTCACGAGCCCGGCGCCGCGCGATGGCCGACCTTCGCGCACGCCTCGACCGCGGCCGCGAGGACCGCGCGGCCATCCTCGACCGGACCGGGGAAGGCCGGCCCGCGAGCCCGCAGTCGGACAACGGGCGAGAGGACGAGCGCCGTGCGGCCGACCGCCGCGAACGTGGGGAACGCGAGCACCAGCAGCGTGACGACCGCGGCCGCGGCGGCCCCGAGCGCTGATTCCGATCCGGTCAAAATCAGCACAGCGGCTGAGCGTTGGCGGCACGGCACGTAGTTTCTGCAGGGCGACGGTGCGCTGTTCTTGCCTCGGCGCGGGAAGGGGCAGTCAGTTCTTCCGGCGAGCAGCCCGCGCCTTCGCAAGTCGAGACGGCTGTGCCGGCACCCGACACATGTCCTGGATCTGGCGCAGTTCCTGTGGGCCGAACCGCTTCGCCTTCCCGAGACAGATGTAGGGGAAGCCGTACTTGTTGCACCCGTCGAGAAGAAACCGTTCGCCACATCCCAGAGCCTTGGCGGCTTCCTTGGGAGTGAGGGTCACATCGCCGCGGTTGAAGGCTTGAGCGGCTGCTTCCACGATCACGTCACGCAGTTCGCCTTCGAGGGCATCGAGGACTGCCTGACGGATACCCTGGCGATTACCGGCGTGATCCATGCAGCGGGAACTTCGGCCCCGTGTCGCGAGTCAGGGAGCGCTCGGCCGTACGGGTGGGCGCCCACCACCCGCCCCAGGCGAAGCGTCGACCGCACTCCTTTGCGTACGCGGGCGCAGGCCTAGCGGCGCTGGACCAACTTGCCCGATTTCAAAGGGCATTGACATGCTTTTGGATGTTCCGTCATGTTCTGTCCGCCGCTTCGAGGCGAACGAGCGAGAAAGAGGGATCTCATGGCAGGACGAACCGAGTACGACGCGAGCCAAGCCGCCAAGCGCCTTCGGGTGCCCGCGGCCACCTTCCGGTGGGCGCGGCACGCCGGGCTCATCCCGGCGTCGGACTTCTCCTCCTGGCAGTGGTCGCGGGCCTCCGATGAGGCGATGGACGCGGACGTAATCCGGGCAGCGCTCCCGGGCAAGCCGATCTCCGGCGGCGCGGCTGCCGACCGGATCGCCGAAGCCCTCGGCACGCCGAACGCGGTGGGCGAGAAAGCGAACGTGACCTCGTTCGTGGTCCGCCGTTTCATCGGCCGTGGGCTGCTCACCGAGCAGAGCGCGAACCCCGACGGCTCACTGCTCCACCCCGACCAGGTCGCGGAGGTATGCCGGCGCGAGGACCTGGCCGAACTGGTCGCCGCCGACACCCCGCTCGGACCGGACCAGGCAGCCGAACGGCTCTCAGTGAGACGAACCGAGTTTACCGACCGTGTAAACCGAGTTCACCCACATGGTGCGCCTGGGATGGATCAAGGCCGCCGAATCGATCGAGGTCCGCTTCGGCACGTCCCGGGCCGGGGCGGTCGGCGTGCCGCTCTACCGCGCCGCCGACATCGACGCGCTGCCCACCGCCCGCACCGAGGTCGACTGAAAACAGCTGCGCACGGTCCAGAAAGGCCGGCGCTCCCCGCTCGCCTCGCTGCGTCCAGAGCCGGAGGCGGCCCCGGCGTGACGGGCGCCGGTCGGGAGCGGGCGAAGTGGCCGGAAGCCCTGCCCGCTCCCGACCGGTGCTGACACACTCGGGCTTGTTGTGATCACCGCATGCCGATGGAGGACGCGTTGAGCCAGCCGGAACAGCCCTGGCAGCCGGGCCCGAACGACCTGCCCTTCACCACCCACCTGATCAACCCGCACGGCGACCGGCACCTGGGCTTCAACGATGCCGACGGCCACTTCTACCGGCTGTGGCAGCACCGCCGGCCCGAGCCGCTGCACACCGGCGACGCAATCCTGCTGCGCCCCAGCGACGTCGATCAGATCATCAAGTTCTCCATGATCTGGGTGAAGAACCACCCGACTCATCCGCGCAGCGACGCCCTGTCGGACGAACTCGCCGCCGGAGCCAAGGCTGTCGTGCTGCACTTCGCACAGGCCGCCCAGGCCCCCGTACAGCGCTAAGACAGCCCCTCGCCGGTTCCGCCCGCCACGCCCCAGCGACCGATGAAGTCGTCCAGGGCGTGGCGTTGCTGTTCCTCGCGTGCGATCTGCTGCGCGAGCACGGTGCGGTCGACATACGGTTCGACGGCGGCGAGGACCAGGCACTGGAGCTCGGCGGGCTCCAGGGCTTCGACCTCCCACTGCACCGGACGGTCGACGTCGAAGCCGTAGCGGCGAGCGAAGGCCGGTCACCGTGCTTGCCCTCAGTCGCGGGCAGTTCGTATTCGTTGATGACCTGGTCGTAGGTGAGCAGGACGCGCTGGGTTCGGCTCCAGCACGCGGTGCGCGCCACCCAGTCGCGTTCGACGTCCTCGCCGGAGCAGTCGAAATCACCGACGTGAAGGATGCACGTCTCCTTGCCTCCGGCGATGGCCCGCCCGGCGGCATCGTGCTTGCCAGCGAGACCGTCGAAGCCGCCGCCCGAGTAGCAGGAGATTCCGAACTCCTCACCAACACGAGCAAGTTGGGGAACCATGCCCTCGGTCTCCGACCACAGCTCCAACCGCACGGCCTGACCGTGCTGGCGATCGACCCGATAGTCGCGGACGATCGCGTCCACGGTCCGCCAGGAGTGGTCGGGCCGGTGAAGGAGGGCGGCGCCTCCGCGGCGACCTGTTTGTCGTCCCGGATCGCCGACCACGGGATCCGGCCGGAGCGGCGGGCCATGCCGACGTACTCGCCCAGCCGCTTATAGTCCTGCCGCGTCTTGGCGAGTACGCCGTCGCCATGCAGGATGTAGAAGATCTGCCGGAGAGTGACCGGCAGGTAGTCGCCATAGAGGTCCAGGACTGCATCGACAGCGGCGAGCACCCGCTGGGTCTCACGTCTGGGCCGCCAGTTCGGCTGCGGTCCGCGAGGGCGCTTGTTGGGCATGACCTGGGCCTCTGTCCTGTGTTACGAGATCTTGACCATTTGCCAAACCGTCTTGACCGCTTGTTCGATCTCATCCGGTCCTGGCGTCTCCTACGCCGCGTTCAGTCGCTGGGCCTTCAGTCTCACCGAGCCTTGTCGGTGCGGTGAACGTCAGGTCGTTGCCAGTCAAGTCGCAACTGGCCGCCCATAGACGTGCCGCGGTCGTGGTGTCGACGAGGTGGTTCCAGAGGGGTTCGATTCTGGGCGTACCGCGCAGCCCGAACAGTCGGGGGCTCCACATCTGGCCGCCGCGGACGCCCGGGTCGAGTACGGCCCGAACAGCGGGCCACGCGGCAGCGTCCTTGCCCTGGACGAGAAGGCCGAGCGGCAGATGGCGCAGCCGCTCGCCGGCGGTCCGGACATGGAATGGCGGGCGCGAAGGCGTGAGGGAGTCGAGCGCGCCGCCGGGATGAACGACCACGCTCAGCGTCGTGCTGCCGGCAGCACGCAGGCGGCGGTCGAGTTCGAAAGCGAAGAGCATCTGGGCCAACTTCGACCGCGCATAGGAGCGCTTGGGCTGGTAGTCGTGCGTGCTCTGGAGATCGTCGAGGTCCAGGCGTTCGGACTTGGCGGCGAAGCTGCCGGTGGTGACGATCCGGCTCCCCGGGGTTGCCGTGAGCAGGGGGGCCAGGTGGTGGGTCAGCGCGAAGTGCCCCAGGTGGTTGGTTGCGAGCATCAGCTCGTGGCCGGCGGTGGTCTCGCGGCGCGGTGGATGGTCGAGCGCCACGCCGGCGTTGTGGACGACGGCGTCGAGGCGATCCAGTGCGAGCGCGTCCACGGATGCCTTAAGCGAAGCAAGATCGGCCAGGTCCAGGGGCAGATGCTTCACTTTGGCACCGGGGACGTACGAGCTGATGGAAGCGATCGCATATTCGGCCTTCGCCCTGTCGCGGCTACCGAGGACGACCATGGCTCCGGTGCCGGCGAGCTGCTCGGCGACGAAATACCCGATGCCCGCGTTGCCGCCGGTGACCAGGAAACTCTTTCCCTCGGCGCGAGGCAGCCGGTGGACGTCCCACTGCGGGACTTGGGTTACGGAGGGCATGGCGGGCTCCCGGTAGCTCGGGGTGGTCTCGAGGCGGGCGGGACCGCACATGCACAGCCGGCCACGCCCAGTCCCCACGGTCCCGGGCGTCACCGACATCCCGCCGACAGGTCGCTGTCCCCGCCGACAGGCGACCGACAGTTGCGCGGGCCCAGCGCGGCAACACAGCCGCAGCTTCCCCCACCGATCAAGAACAGAGCCCCGCCGTCGGCCGATGGTGCGAAGTCATCCTGACGGAAGGCGTCCTGCCGGCCCCCGCACCCGACCCCGTGTTCGGCCTCATTTTCCTTGGTGTCTTCGCCGAATCATGGGGCAACGATGAGCGGTGGCTGGCAGTCAACCCGGGCACTCCGTGCGAGGCATACTTCCCGCCCAATCCGGGGCTGTGGAAGGCCCATGCCGACCGGGGAAAAGGGTCGGACGTGCAGCGCGGCACCCTGCGGACCCTGAAGGTGGGTGCCCCCCTCCAAGGGCCCGTCGCCCACGGCCTCAGGTGCGGGGCACTGATGAATGTCTCCAACGGATCCCTGTGGAACGCCATGGGCACCCACGGCAACGGCTACTTCCTGGAGCGAAAGACTCTGGAACAGTGGTGGGGTGTGACCGACCAGAGCAGCTGGCGAGGAGCACTGGACGGCCTCCTCAAAGGCAGGGGCGTCAGGGGCCCGTGGGAGTTCGTGCTGGAGGTACGCAGCTCCCTGTCCCAGCAATTCGGGGGGCAGGTCGATCCAGCGTTGTGGCGGGAGACAGCTGAGCGGGCGCTACTCCACAGCGCCGCTGAAAGGGGCAGTGCGGTCTCCGATGCCGAGGTTGCCGGAGTGAAGCAGCTGATCGGCCGTATTACGCGCTACGAAGGCCGCTTCCGCGCGGACGGCATCCTTGCCGCGAACAGTCGCGTGCGGTCCGTTCTGGCCTGGGATTACGGACGGGCTTCCTGCATGGCCCGCTGGGGAGTCGGCGCCCGTTTCACGGACATCTGGGAAGCTGAACAGGCCGTCGGGCACGTCTCACGTCTGAGCCGCATGACATACAACTCCTGGGAAGAATTCGCGGCCGGCTACATCCTCGGGCGCTGCCTGCACTTCGACGACGAGCAGTTCGGGCACTGGTACACGGAAATGCTCCACGCCCATCACGTGCTGACCACCCATACCGAAAGCCCCTGGCGCACCGTCCCCTGGGCATGACACGTTCGTGCCGGCAACGGCTGACCCCGCCGCGCTCGACTCCGTTACCGGCCCCGGCCCACGGGGTGGGGCGGGCCGGGGCCGGTGATCGCGGCATCTGCGGGCGGTGACGAGTCCTTCAGTGGCGGAGTTGGCGCCGGTCTCTGTGGTCCGTGGCGTAGTGACCGGACAACGGTGCAGTTCAGCGTGCCTGGCAGGGCCTCGCCCATGTCCGCCGCCGCGACCAAGCCGGTGCTCAGCGGTATGGGCTCCAACGGCCAAAACGTGCCATCAGCGTCCGAGCCGCGTCCCCGTTCATCCAGAGGGCGGCGGCCTGCTCGGCGGTCGCGTCCCGCCGGGCATCGTAGGCCGGGCCAGTACCCGACCCGTACAGCGGTCACCTCCAGTCGGCGGGCTGCCCGAACGGCCGCCAGCGGTGAGGACTTCGACACCGCGGCCAAGGCGGCAGCCGCCTGGAGGCGTTGATGCGCTGCGGGGACGATGCGCCGGGCCCGGCTGTGGCCCCACTCCGATCCTGTGCTCCGACCCAGGACGTACCCGATCAGACCGGTGCCGCGGAGATGGGTGTGCGGCAACAGCCGGATAGGCGGGAGGCGTTCGCGACGCTGTCATGCTTCCAGGTGGAGTTCTACGAGTGCCTGAGCGGTCGCGGGGATTCCCTGTTCAACCTTGTGGATGCACTACTGTGCGCGGACGGCCCGGTCAAGACACTGGTGGACCTGGCGCCGGCGCCGGAACACCGCCGCGGCCCTGGATCCCTCTACGGCATCACATCTCGAAGTCGGAGAAGCCGTATGAAGCGAGGGGGCGGTAGCCCGACCTCAGTGCGAGTTGCACGGTGTCGTCAGGTCCCACGACCTCGCCGGTGAGAGGTGGCACGTGGGTACGGGCCCAGTCGACGGAGACCGTGACCTTGTCGCCGAGATCGCCCGCGAACATACGCTCGGAGAGGCTGTCAGCCTCGTTCTCCTCCTCTTCGTCGTCCTCTTCGTCGTCCGCTTCGTCGTCCGCTTCGTCGTCGCCCTCCTCGCCCTCGTCCGCTTCGAAGTCGTAGCCGATCGGTTCGCCCGGGCCCGCGAAGGTTATGTCCGGATAGCCCTGGATCGAGATCGTGATGAAGGGGTGGAGGTCGATCGACTCTGCCAGTTCGCCCTGTTGGTAGACGTCCAGCGACAGGCGTGCGCCGTACCAGCACATCAGGTACAGGTTGATCTCTTCGGCGAGTTCGGACGCCAGGTCCTCCTTCACCTCGTCCAAGGTGGCACTGATGAAATGGGCGTCCTTGCGGGCTCCGCCAGGGGCTACGCCGAAGGTCAGGTCGTAGAAGCTCTTATCGAACATGCGGACCAACGTAGCGGGCGGTACTGACATCACGTCCCGGGTACCCGTCCGATGCCTCAAGGCGATGGGGCGGCTGCTCCGTCACTGGACCGGAGCATTGAGTCCAGCCGGCCGCCCTCGGAGTCACTCTGCCAGTCGATACCGCAGGACGCGGCGAGTCTGGAGAGCGGCTACGGGGGCGGGTGGGCCATCCTGCGCGCCGGTGGCTGCCCCGGGGGGAAGGTGGGCTTCGGCATGATGTCGCCGTACAGGTGCGGCCCCGGCCTTGTGCGTCCCGTCACGGGGGCCGGGGGCTGCCCGCGCGCTCCACTCCGGCGCGGGCCGCAAGGAGCCTAGCCCGTCCGGGTAAGCGAGATGGCTGACTCCAACGGTCGGGGGCGGCCCCGCTAGCGTGCCGCCATGGAAGACACCCAGATGCCCGAGCCGCTGCGCCGCGCGGTCCACCAGCTCGTCTCCGAGACGGTCTCCAACCTCCAGGAAGTGCTGCGGTAAACCGAGCCCGACCAGGCGCACATCTGGAAGCGGATGACTCTGTACCGGGCCACAGATGCGGCGGACACCCTGGACTTGGCCTCGGACAGGACGACCGCTGGCACCGCTCCGGCGAGCAGGGCGTCGGTCGAGGGCAGTGGCGCGTTGTGGACGAACCGGTTCACTGCTCGGAATCGGGAAGTCGCCACCCGAAGGGCATCATGTCGCGCTCCCAACCGGGTGATCCGGCCAACGCGTCGGCGGCCTCGGGAACCCGCAGGAGACAGCGGTGGCGCAACAGCTCGCGCCGCTCGTCGGGCGTCAGGAGCCTCTCCTCAGGGCTGAGATTCGCCGGGTGGTCCGGGCTGATGTCCGTACTGCCGTCGATCTCGCGGTCCTCCACCACGTTGAGCCGATCGGCGGTCGGGGTCCGGTAGTCAAGGCGGAAATCGGTGCGCCACTGCGAGTTGTGACCCCACCCCTGGGACAAGTCGACCGTCGGCCGGTGTCGGCGCCGGAAGGTCCAGTACAGCGGCGAGCGGTCGGCGACGCCGCGCTGGGCGTGCTCGACGCCGGCGCGGACCCGGACGCCGGCTCGACTGAAGAGCAGTTGACCCATCATCAGACCGGGCCAGACAACCTCGGTGATCTCGATCGGCGCGTGCGGGTCGTCGGCCTGCTCGACCTCGACGATCTCGTGCAGGAATGGGTCGAAGGTGCTGACTTCGAATGGCGTCATGCCGAGTGCGGTGAACAGGCCGAGGTACTCATGCTCTGGGAGCCTGAGCCACGGCTCCGGGGAATCGACCTCGTTGGCGGGAGGCTGGAAGGCGAGCAGCAGCAGGTCACTGACCCGGCTCAGGGCGTAGAGGTTCCACAGGAGGTTCTGGCCGTCAAGAGCCGTCTCCTTCTCGGTCCACCAGGACCTGTACTCGGCCGCCGCAGCCAGCCAGGCCCGGTAGCCACCCTGGGCTCGATCGAGCCATGGCACGACAACCGCCTCGTACGTCTCCGCCCCCTCGTGCCATACCAAGGCCTCGTACAGTTCGCGTGCATCCGCCCCGACAGTCATGCACGGAGCGTACGTGGAAGTGCTGGAGGCCCAGAGGTGACCAGGACGGGCGCGGCCCTGGCGCTCAGGCAGACTTTTCGTCGTGAAACGAGGGAGCCCGTAGGAGATGCCGACGATCAAGCCATCCTCCGTGAGAAGCCTGGTCACCGTCTGTCCCCACGGCTCTGTGCGGGCCGGGTGCAATAGCTCAAAGCCCGCACGCTGAAGCTCGCCGCCTGCCGCTGCGACAGCTTTCGCGTCCTCCACCTCGTACTCGATTGACGCCTGGGGACCACCCGGTCGGCGGGCCACTCCGGTGTGCCAAAGCACGCCTCTGCCGCCTGCGAGAGCGGCCACACACCGAAGTGCTTACAGCCAGGGGTGCTCCCGCTGGAGTAGTAGCCGCCGCCTTCGCCCTCCAACGGGAGGCCGAGGGCATCAATGAACAGCTTGCGGCTCTGAGGCGGGTCAGCGGCGACAACCTCCACGCTCGCAATGTCTGTCAGAGCGGTGCCCTACGGGCCGCCTCCACTTCCAGGTAGCGGCGGCCGCCGGGACCCCGGACCTCCACCGCCTCGAAGCCCCAGTTGCGCAGCACCGCCTGGCAGCGCTGGAGCTGCTCCTGTTCCTGGTAGCGCGCGCCACTCCCCCGCGGTCCCACCCAGCGCACCTGGACCTGCTCGGGCCGGTCACCTTCGCTGGTGCGGTAGCCGGTCCTCATCGGCTCGCCGTCCTCGCCGACAGCCACCACGTCAGACGTGGCACGCGTACCGTCGTGCCAAAGGAAGCCGAACCAGGCCGGGGTGGCGATGAAGGACCAAAACAGCCAGGCGGGGCCGCCTGCGCGTACACACCGGTGCTGAACCTCCCGACGAAGAGGAAACAGACGAGACCGAGCAGCGACCAGCTGAGCTGTGGGCCACGCTCGACGGCATCCGCAACATCCGCCACCTCACCAACCTCGGTTCCGACCCGGGTGCGCGCCCTGCCGAGTGGGAAAGGCGCCGGCCGCTGCGTACGGTGAGCCTGCTGCTGGAAGCCGAAGGCGTACCTCATCAGCCGTTGCACTCCTCAGGTGAAGAAGAGCATCGGGTCGTACCCGCGTGTCCGTGTCGAGGGTGGTGGCCGCGGGTGGTCTCGCAGGCCGGGTCGGTGCTGCTGGTGGAGACGGTCCGCAAGACCGGGCTGTACCAGGCGATATCGGCGGCCCTGGCGCCGTGGCGGAAGTCGCGGGCGGTACACGATCTGGGGAAGATCCCGCTGGATGTGGCCCTCGCGGTCGCGCTCGGTGGGGACTGTCTGGCCGATGTGGGCATGCTGCGGGCCGAGCCGGGTGTGTTCGGGCCGGTGGCCTCCGATCCGACGGTCTCCCGGCTCATCGACACCCTCGCCAGGGCTGGGCCGAAGACCCTGACCGCAATCCGGGCCGCGCGGGCCGAAGTCCACGAAGACATCTGGAAGCTGGCCGGGACCGCGGCACCGGATGCCGGCCGGCAGGTGACCGTGGACATCGACGGCGTGCTCGTGCTGGCGCACTCCGAGGAGCAGGGCGCCACCGCGACCTGGAAGAAGGCCTTCGGACACCACCCTTTGATGGGGTTCGTCGACCACGGCCAAGACGGCAGCGGCGAGCCGGTCGCGGGCCTGCTGCGGCCCGGCAACGCGGGCAGCAACACCGCGAGCGATCACATCAACGTCGCGGGGCTGGCGCTGGCCCAACTGCCGAAGCAGTATCGGCGCGGACGGCAGACACTGATCCATACCGATTCCGGCGGCGGGACGCACGAGTTCGTGGCCTGGCTCGCCAAGCGGGGCAGGTGGCCGTCGTACTCGGTCGGCATGACCATCACCGACCAGATTCACCAGGCCGTCCTGAAGGTTCCCGCCCCGGCCTGGACGGCGGCCGTCGAGCCCGGCGGCGAGATCCGCGACTGCGCCTGGGTCGCCGAGATCGACGGAGATTGTCTGAAGGGCTGGCCTGCGGGAATGCGACTGATCGTCCGCAAGGAACGTCCGCACCCCGGCGCCCAGTTGCGATTCACCGACGCCGACGGACTGCGGCTGACCTGCTTCGCCACCAACACCACCCGCGTCCCCATCGCCCAGCTGGAGCTGCGGCACCGAGCCCGCGCCGAGGACCGAATCCGCGCCGCGCGCGCCACCGGCCTGCGCAACCTGCCCCTGCACGACACTGCCCAGAACCAGATCTGGCTGGAGATCATCCAGATCGCCTCGACCTGCTGGCCTGGATGCCGATGCTCGCCCTGACCGGCAAAACCCGCAGGTGGGAGCCCCGCCGCCTGCGACTCCGCCTGTTCTCCGCCGCCGCGCAGCTGGTCACCACCGCCCGCCGTCGGCACCTGCGATTCGCCCGCCACTGGCCCTGAACCGACATCATCACCAACGCGATCCAGCGACTCGACGCCCTCCCGAACCCCGGCTGACCAGCCACAACAGCCCACCCCTACAACAGCAGCACTCCGACCGGAAGCGTGGAACCCGGCGCCCACCCGACACGACAGCCGGGACATCGGCATACCCACAGCCCGCCGAACAAACCAAAACGGTCCGCCAGCGAACTGTCGGACCGCCACGAAAGATCGAAGCTAGTGTGATGCGCCGGAAATCGGGGCCTTAAGTTTGTAGTGTGTTGCCATGTCGTCGGGGCCGCGTGCTGTCGAAGTCAAGCTTTCCGCTGAGGAGTTGGCCGAGCTGTTGCGCTGGGCGGGCGGGGCGGTGGGCCCCGTCTCGCGGAGCGGGCGCGCACCATTCTGGCCAGCGCGGACGGGCGGCCGAATACGCGTGTGGCAGCAGATCTCAAGGTGACCGCGGCACGGTAAGGAAGTGGCGTTCGCGGTTCTCGACTCACCGGCCGGCTGGACTGGGTGACATGCCGCGACCGGGCCGACGCAAGGCGGAGCTGGTGCTCAGCGAGGCTGAGCGGGCCCAGCTGACGCGCTGGGCGAGGCGAGCCAAGACCGCGCAGTTCCTGGCGCTGCGGGCGAGGATCGTACTGCGGTGCGCGGAGGGCGGGACGAACAAGCAGGTTGCCGTCGAACTCGGATTGAGCGAGCAGTCGGTGAACCGATGGCGGGCACGATTCATCGCCCGTCGGCTTGACGGCCTGGCCGGCGAGCCGAGGGTCGGCCGGCCGCCGTCCATCCTCCTCGACCAGGTCGAGGACGTCGTCGTCGCGACGCTGGAGTCCACCCCGGGCAGAGACACGCACTGGTCACGGGCCTCAATGCCCGCCCGGACCGGGCTGTCGAAGTCCACCATCGGCCGGATCTGGAAGAAGTTCGACCTCAAGCCGCACCTGCAGGACGCCTTCAAGCTCTCCACTGACCCGCAGTTCGTCGCGAAGGTCGTCGATGTCGTCGGCCTGTACCACCACCCGCCCGAGAAGGCAGTGGTGCTGTGCGTCGACGAGAAGAGCCAGATCCAGGCGCTGGACCGGTCCCAGCCGGTGCTGCCGATGATGCCGGGCATGCCCGAGCGGCGTACCCACGACTACCTGCGGCACGGCATCACCAGCCTGTTCGCCGCCTTCAACATCGCCGACGGGAGCGTCATCGGCGAACTGCACCGCCGCCACCGGGCCATCGAATTCAAGAAGTTCCTGGTCACGATAGACAAGGCGGTCCCAACCGGCCCCGACGTGCACCTGGTATGTGACAACTACGCCACCCACAACACTCCCGAGATCAAGACGTGGCTGGGTAAACACCCCCGCTTCTACGTCCACTTCACCCCGACCGGCTCCTCCTGGATCAACCAGGTCGAGCGGTGGTTCGGCCTGCTGACCGACAAGCTCATCCGCCGCGGCGTCCACACCTCTGTGAAGGCGCTGGATGACGACATCAGGGCCTGGATCGACACCTGGAACGAGAACCCCAGGCCCTTTCGATGGACCAAGACCGCCGACGAGATCCTTCACTCCCTCGCCGACTACCTCACCAAGATCGCGCCGCCAACTCCCGGCAATCAGCAACAAACTTAAGACCGCGATTTCCGGCGCATCACACTAAGAGGACATCTGATCTAGATAGCGGGTAGCTCGGGATGATTTTGTGACTGGCAGCGTTGGCGGTCGTTGCTCGGTGTGTGAGTGCTCGTCGTTCGTACCGCAGTGACGTGTCCGATGTCCGCTGGGCTTTGATGGAGCCGGTCTTCACCGCTTGGCGGGAGAAACGGACCGGACCCGGCACGGCAGCCCGGGTGCACGACCTGCGGGAGATCGTCAACGCGATCCTCTACGTCAACCGCACCGGCATCCCGTGGGAGTACTTGCCGCACGACTTCCCGCCCTACAAGACTGTGTACGACTACTACGCCAAGTGGGAAGCGGACGGCACCACCGAGCTGGTCCACGACCTGTTACGGGACAAGACTCGCCGGACCCACGGCCGCAGCACGGAGCCGACCGCGGCCGTGGTGGACGCGCAGAGCGTGAAGACCTCGGGCAACGTCGCCGAGACCAGTCAGGGCATCGACGCCGGCAAGAAGATCAAAGGACGCAAGCGGCATCTGATCACCGACACTCTCGGCCTGGCCTTGGCTGTCCTCGTCACCGCCGCCTCGGTCCACGACTCCGCCGGCGGCAAGCAGTTGCTGACCGAGCTGGCCGCTACCCATCCGAGCGTGAGCAAGGTCTGGGCAGACGGTGGCTACTCGGCCAGCTTCCTCCAACATGGTGCCGGCGTTGGTATCGATGTAGAGGTCGTGCAGCGGCCGCGGGTGAAGGGGTTCCACCCGTTGCCGAAGCGGTGGGTGATTGAGCGGACCTTCGGCTGGCTGATGCAGCACCGTCGCCTGGTGCGGGACTACGAGACGTCGCCGCAGAGGTCCCGGGCGATAATCCACTGGGCAATGGCTAACAAAATGAGCCGCGAGCTCACAGGGGAATCGGCACCAACCTGGCGAAACGAAACGGAAATCCCACCCACAACCACGTGAACATTGATCAGATGCCCTCTAATACTGCAACGGTGTTTGTGCTGATGGCTGGGCAGTTCTATGGGCTGTGTCCGCGTCGTGTGTAGTGACTGATGCGGGCCTGGTGTTGTCGCTTTCGGCGCCAGTGTGACCAGTGCAGGATGTGGTCGACGGGTGTGGGTTGGCGGTTGGTGAGGCGGGTGATCAGGCGTCTGATCTCGGCGAGGCTGAGGTGGATGAGCTGGGAGGATCCGTTTCTGCTTTCCCGGCATTGAGTTCACGGGACCGCAGGACGGTCAGGCAGGCGTGTGCGGCCATGGCCAGGGTGATGTGGCGGTGCCAGCCGGGATAGCGGCGGACTTGGTAGTCGTCCAGGCCGCACTCCTGCTTCGCGGTCTGAAAGCACTCCTCGACTGCCCATCGGCTGCCCGCAACCTGGATCAACTCATCAAGAGTGGTGCCGGCGGGACAGTAGGCGATGTAGTAGGAGATTTCCTCGGGTCGCCTGACGCTGCGGCGGGCGAGAACCCAGTGGCGGCGGTCCTCGCGGTGCCAGGGACGGACTTCGACACGCGCCCAGTCGAACACCCGCATCCCATGAGCGCCGTTCCCACACGAGCGGCGTTTCCACTTCTGCCGCGGCAGGCCCGTGAACAGGTCGTGGACGGGATGGTCCAAGGCCCAGCGGGTGACCACGGTGTCGTGCCGGGTGGTGGCCATGACGTGGAAGACATCGGCCTGCTCCAGCTCATGGCGCCAGCCCTTGCTGAAGCCGTAGGCCGCATCCGCCGTCACCCACCGGAACGGGATCTTGTCCGCGATCGCACGGCGGACCATCTTCTTGGCCATGACGACCTTGGTCTCGAAGCCGACCTCGTCGTCGATACCGGCCCTGCGGCATCTCTCGCGGTCGTCTGTCCAGGAGGTGGGCAGATACAACCTGCGGTCGATCAGCGTCCGGCCACCGCCAGCTGCATAGGCGAGGAAGACGCCGACCTGGCAGTTCTCCGTCCGTCCCGCGGTCCCGGAGTACTGCCGCTGCACACCTGCCGAACGGGTCCCCTTCTTCAGGAAGCCGGTGTCGTCCACGATGAGCACCGCGTCGGGGTCGCCGAGGTTCTCGACGACGTAGTCACGCACATCGTCGAGGACCTCATCGGCCTCCCACTCGATCCGGTTCAGCAGCCGATGGATACGGTCCGGAGCGGCATGACCGGCCTGTTCGGCCAGGGTCCAGCCGTTCTTCCGCTCAAGCGGGGCGATCAGTCCCCGCATATAGGCAAGCGCCGACTCCCGCGGCTCCGTCCTGGAAAACCTGTGCACGAACCGCTCGTGCACAGCGTCCAGTTCACCGGCCCACGCCCTGACAGCAGCAAGGTCCCCACCCATGACCAGACCAACGACCAGCCTGCCCAACCGTCACGGCAAACACCGTTGCAGTACTAAGGCCTGTCCGGTGGATCAGGCCCCATGGCCTCAGTACTGCACGCCCTCCAGCCAGTGCGCGGCACGGGCCTCGTGGACGTGGGCGAGCACGTCGAACGCGGCGGTGAGGGAGGCGACGCTCAGATAGGCGTCCGCGTCCTGCGCCGGGTCGTACACCCCGCTGATGACCCGCATCTTCGCCGGGCCCGCCCAGCGGCGGTGTACGTCTTCCCCGTGCTCTCCGCGCAGATCCAGCCAGTGCGCGGGTGTGTCCGCCCGGCCGAGCTCGGTGTCCAGGAAGTCCGCGGGCGGCTCCGGGACGGTGACGACCCCCAGGTCCCCGTGGTGGAAGCCGATCGCCACCGCGACGTACCCCGCCCCGTAGCGGGCGCGCAGCTCGCTGCCGACGCTGGGCATCAGGGCGCCGTCGGAGACCATCCCGAGGCGGAACGGAGCCGCCGAGGTGTGTGCGATGCCGTCCCAGAAGACCATGCGCAGGCCCGTCCGGCGCTGGTGTCCGGCCAGCGCGTCGGCCGCCACGTCGTCCCCGCCGCCGAAGCTGCCCCGCCCGGCGACGCTCTGTTCATGGAAGTCCACGATCAGACGCATCCGCGCAAGCACGGCCTCGCTCCCCTCCGCCGTCGGCAGGGACTTGAGCAGCGCGAGCGCGTCCCGCGCGTGCTCGGCGAACGGCCGTCCCGGGTGGACCCCTTGGGCCCGCTGGACGTGCTCGTCAAGGTCGTGCGCGGTCCTGATCGGCTCCAGGTGCGCGGTCAGCTCCGGCAGCCGGTCCGGGGCGACGGCGCGGACGTGGCCGAGCACGGCGTCGTAGTCCTCGTGCTGCACCTGCGCGGGCTTCGTGCCGACGATGCGGACCTGGTCGTCCGGGTGGTCGCGGTTGAACGCCCGGATCCAGCGGAGCGCCGCGGCCGTCTCCGCAGTGCGCCACGGGCGCCACGAGGCGTCGAGCGCGCTCTCGGCGGAGCCCTCGCCGGTGCGTACGTAGCGGTCCAGGCGGTCGACGGCCCCGGCGTGCTCCTGCAGCGCAAGGAGGCGGAAGCCGTGCTGGGTGACCAAGCGGCGGAACAGCTGGTCCTGGAGGCCGGAGACCTCGCGGGAGAAGCGGGTGGACCCGCCGATGCCGACGATCGTGGCGCCGGTGGCGATCCGGGCGGCGAGTCCGTCGAGGGAGTCGGTGGAGAAGGGGAGCGCGGAGGCGTGGGCGATGTCGTGGTTCATGCCCTGCACTCTCATACGTCAAGTTGGGTTGAGGTCAAGCGTCCGGCCAGCCAGGCGGCCAGTCAGACGGCTCGCCCGCGCCGCCGGCGCCGGCCCCAGTCGCTCCCACGACTCCCACCGCTGCCACGGCCTCCGTCAACTCCCGCCCGGAGGAGCGGAGCCAGAGCCGGATCGCTGCGGCGGTGACCGTTCCCTGGAAGACGTAGGCGCGCATGTCGAATCGCGTCGCTACGGCGCGGAACCCCTTGAGGGCGTTCACAGTGCGCTCGACTTCGTTCCCGCGTGCGTACCGGTCCCGGTTGAAGCTGGTGGGTCTGCCACCCGCGCTGCCACGGCGTCGGCGGTGGGCCTGCTGGTCTCTGCGCTCGGGGATGGTGTGCCGGATCTGCCGTCGCCGCAGGTAGCGCCGGTTCCTGCGGGAGCTGTACGCCTTGTCCCCGCAGAGGTGGTCCGGGCGTGTCCGGGGTGTCCACCAGCCGGTTGTGGAACGCGGATGCGGTCCAGGACCGGGATCAGCTGAGGAGCATCGCCCCACTGCCCGGTGTGATCAGGACAGCCAGTGGTCGGCAGCCTCCGTCGCTCGCCAGGTGGATCTTCCGTTGTGAGCCCGCCGCGTGAACGGCCGATTGCCTCATCGTCCCGATGCCAGGCAGGA
The DNA here is from genome assembly GCF_022221585.1 of Streptomyces inhibens. Lineage (NCBI taxonomy): Bacteria > Bacillati > Actinomycetota > Actinomycetes > Kitasatosporales > Streptomycetaceae > Streptomyces > Streptomyces inhibens. Next base: position 9,593,442 of record NZ_CP084681.1, on the reverse strand, counting down.
GAACGGCGCCGTCCTGGTATCCGTGCTGGCCGGTGCCGGGCCCCAGCGGCCTGCTGGTGGACACGGCACACCATGGAGTCCACGCTCACCACGCTCCAGTCGATCCGGCCCTCGGCGTCAGCGTCGGCCTGAACGGCCCTCAGGACCTTCTCCCACGTGCCGTCCGCTGACCACCTGCGATGCCTGGCGTGGCAGGTCTTCCGCTTCCCGAACCGCGCGGGAAGGTCACGCCACGGGATTCCGGTCCGCTGCCGGAAGAGGATCCCGTTGATGACCAAGCGGTGGTCCTTCCAGCGCCCGCCCCGTCCCACGCTCTTCGGAAGATATGGCTCCAGCCGCCCCCACTCGCCGTCCCAAAGATCACCCCGTCCCACACCGAGTGGAACGAGACACCGGCGTGATGGTCATGCGACCCACCGGACAGTCCCTAGGCCCAATCGCGTCATGAGGGCGGTCTTCGGTTGAAGCGGGCTGGTGGCGGGGGGTAGTGGTGGTTCCGTTTTCCGGGCCGGCTCCTCGTCTACCGCCCCGTCCGGCCACACACCGCTGGCCCTCGCTCCGACCACAGACCTATGCATCACGCAGTGCTACACGCCACCTGGCTGTAGCTATACGAGACCAGGGCCAACCCCGTAGCCGGCGTCTTTGTCTTTGACCCGCCTAATGCCGGCGGCGGACGGCACCGGCCGGCGCCGCAGAGTGCCGTCTGAACTCATCGACACCCACGCCCGCTGTCAGGCGTCCGCGCCTCCCGAACTGCCCGAGAAACGCTGCTCTTCGTCATCGACAGAGCCAAGCAGCGTCTTTCGCGCATGCCTTACAGGTATCCGCAGGCTCTTCAGCCAAGTTCGGCAGCCACGATCACTGGCTTCCGTGGCGCTCCTTGTTCCGGGGAGGGTGCCCTGGTGCCGCTCGCCGGGGCGGATGCGAGAGGAACGGATATAGGCGAGAGGTGAGATCCGCAACCGCTGGGCCGTGTGCAATCGTCTCGCGGATATGCCTCAGCCACCCCACGGACCGTCCCCGACCCCGCAGAGCTGGCTGCACTGTGGCGAGGGTGCCGGCCCAGAAAGCATCTTCGGCTGTCCCGGCATTCGCGTGTCCGGTCACACTGCGTGTCTCGCACACCTGGCCGATCTCGACCGCGATGCCTACCTTGCTGGTCTGGCCCCGGCGCCGACATCGACCACCGCGGCACTTCCTTCACCGGATCCCTTCTCGGCGCCCTCCTCAATGCCCTCCGTGACCCCGCAACTGGCCACCCTCGCGTGGGCGGCGCCAAGTTCGAGTCGGCAACCTTCGAGGGTGACGTCTGGTTCGAGTCGGTGACCTTCGAGGACATCGCCTGGTTCGAGTCGGCGACCTTCAAGGGCCACGCCGGGTTCCAGTCGGCGACCTTCAAGGGCAGCGCCGGGTTCGACTCGGCGGCGTTCGAGGGCAAGGCCGGGTTCGAGTCGGCGACCTTCAAAGGCGACGCTTGGTTCGAGTCTGCAACCTTCAAGGAAGCTGTGACCGTAGGGCCTTTAGTCTGCGCCGGGCGAGTCCTGCTGTCCGGGGCGACGTTCGACGGCAAACACGAGCCGGGGGCCGCGGACTTCTACTACGGGGAGATGGAGATGCGCCGCCACGCCGACGACATCCCCCGCAGTGAACGGGGGCTGCTGGCCGCGTACTGGGCGCTGTCCGGCTACGGCTTGCGCGCCTCCCGGGCCCTGGCCTGGCTCGGCGCCGCCATGCTCCTCACCATCGTCCTGCTGATGGCCGTCGGCCTCGCCAAGAACACCCCGAAGCAGACAGCGACCGGCACCGTCCCGGCCGGCGGAGGCAAGGTCACCTTCGAGATCGACAAGGACGACCCGCAAAGCCCTACCGGCAACCGATTCACCGGCAAGCGCTTCGAGAAGGCCCTGAACGTCACGCTCAACTCGGTGGTGTTCCGCTCCTCCGGCCAGGACCTGACTACTGCCGGCACCTACATAGAGATGTCCTCACGCCTGACCGAGCCCGTGCTTCTTACCCTCGCCGTCCTGGCCGTCCGTAACCGGGTCAAACGCTGACCCGCCGCCACCATCGGTGGCAGTTCGCCACGGAAAGTGATCCCTATCCGAAGTCCCCAGTCCTCGAGTTCGGGAAGGTGTTTCAACCGAAACACCTTCCCGGACATGCCAAGCCGGACTTGCCTAACCTGCCTGCACTCGCGATCAGCAGCCTGAGCTGAGGAAAGAGGCTCTAACCCCTAGATAACGGGCTCGGTCGACCGCGACCTGCCGGACGTGGAAAAGCCCTCGACCGACCAAACGCTGATCCGGCACCCTCCCGAGCATGACCACACCGTCCTTCATCCCCGGACTGGAACTCTCCCGCCGCTTCTACCTCGAAGCCGTACGGCCTTTGCTGGACGAGGCCGCCCCCGGGGTTACGCACACCGCCGCCCGCCTCGGCAGCGGCTCAGAAGTCCTCGGATTCGACACCGTCCGCTCCGCCGACCACGAGTGGGGACCTCGCCTGCAGATCTTCCTGCACCCGCAGGACGTCACCGACCACGGCGCGAGGGTCACAGCACTGCTCTCCGAACGCCTGCCGAAGACCTTCCTCGGCTACCCCACGCACTTCGCCCATACCGGAGAAGCCGGCATCGGGGTCATGCAGACAACGGACGGACCAGTCCACCACCGAGTCGAAGTCACAGACCTGGGCACCTGGTTCACCGCGCACCTGGGCTTCGACCCGCGCAAGGACATCACCCTGGCGGACTGGCTCGCCACCCCCACTCAGCGCCTCGCCGAGGCCACGGCCGGTGCCGTCTTCCACGATGGACTCGGCCAACTCGCACCAGCCCGCGCCAACCTCGACTGGTATCCCCACGACCTCTGGCTCTACCTACTCGCCTGCCAGTGGCAACGCCTCTCCCAGGAGGAAGCCTTCGTCGGCCGCTGCGGCGAAGTGGGCGACGAACTCGGCTCCGCTGTCGTCGCCGCCCGCCTGGTGCGCGACCTGATGCGGCTCTGTCTGCTCATGGAGCGCCGCTATCCGCCCTACAGCAAATGGCTCGGCAGCGCCTTCGCCCTCACTCCCCAGGCCCCCACCCTCACCCCGGTCCTCACCGCAGCCCTCACCGCCACCGACTGGCACACCCGCCAGCACCACCTGACACGTGCCTACGAGGCCGTCGCCGCCACACACAACCAGCTCGGCCTCACCGACCCTGTCGATCCCGCCACGCGGCCCTACCACACCAGACCATTTCAGGTCCTGCACGCCGAACGCTTCAGCGCGGCGCTGACCACCCGCATCACCGACCCAGACATCAGCTCCCTGCCTACGATCGGCACCGTCGACCAGTTCGTCGACAACACCGACGTCCTCAGCCATCCAGAACTGACACGCGCGGCCACCCATGCAACGCTCTGCTCTCCCTCCTGAGAGCTCCGTCTCAAAGCAACAGAGGGCAGAGCGAAGCAGCCCGACAACCGACGACGTCAATCTCTACGCGGCGTGGGAGCCGAGACCATACGCCGAAGAAACCGACAGATAGCCCGGACGAAACCCCGACAAGAAGCCTGGACAGCACATCCGAAGCCCCAGGTCACGTCGCCGCCGAACGACAAATGAACTCGGAACCTACACCTCCAGAGCCCCGAGGCCAGAGCCTGCTGCATACGGGGCCCGGCAGTGCAGGCCATCTGTCCACGGTTGGTGCCAAGAAGCAGCACGGCTGTCCATGACCGGCACTGTCGTGTCCGGGCAATCAGTAGCCTCCCCCCATGGGACTGGACATCACTGTGATGATCGTTGACTGGTCATGGCTGGGGGAGGTGCCACCTCGGGAGCGGCTGTCGCGGTTGGAGGATGCCTGGTACGCGGACGAGACGGGCCTGTGGGACCGCGGCGCACCGGCGGTCAAGGGCGACTGGGAATGGCCGTTGGGGCCCAAAGCTTCCTTCTTCGCCATCTACGAGTTCCTGCGCACCTGTGGCTCGTTCAAGCCCCACTTCTGGGTCGGGGAACAGTGGGAGTCCCTCCGCGACCATGCCGACCCGATGGTGCGGACCGGGTTGGACACCTTTCTGCTGGGACTGATCTGGAATGGGTTAGACGGTGAGGCGGAGCACACGGATCCAGGCTTCTTCTGTGATGAACCAGGAGTCTCCGACGGCCTCCTGGTCGCGCGATCGCCAGACAGCGTTCGGGAACTGGCCGCGACATGGGAAGAGGTTCGGCCTCAACTGGGCAGATTGCGTGGGGTCTTTAACGAGCATGCCGCAGTTCCCGCGGCGCGCTGGTTCCCCAGCTTCGAGGCGTTCACCGACCTGTTGGAGGAGTGGGGCCGCGTCCTCACCGAAGCAGCCCGGCGGGGCTGGGGCGTCGTGGGGCTGAGCGGATAGGGCGAGCCAGTCGCTGTCGCCCGCGCGGTGGCCGCGCCGGATCGCCACCCTGTTGACGGGACCGGGCCGAACGGGAGCGGGACAGGATGGGGACGGGATGGGAACGGGCCGGGGCGGGGCCGGAGGCCGGGCGTGAGCTGGAGTCGGGAGCACCCACCGGCTCCGGCCCCGCTCATGATCGGCAGGACAGGACCTGGACGGGGCGAGCCAGCCGGTCGACGGTCAAGACTCATGCTGGGGCAGCGCCCGAGACAGTGGTGAGGGCACCGGTTCAGCCACTGACCGACGGCGCGTCTTCCGGGGAACTCAGCATGGCCAACGGCAGGTAGGCAGATTGGACGCGCAAGTCCCAGCCGTGTACTTGGACTGCCAGTGCGGCCAGTGCGATGGTCTTGTGCGGCAGGAGACTGCGGGGCGCCGCATCGGAGGGTGCGCTCTCCCGGTGCTGGACCAGGCGATGCTCCAGGGCCTGTTCGAAAGCCGACTGGTCATCCTCCAAGAGCACGCGCAGTAGGCGCTGATCTGGCGTCAGCGCATCGAGGGCATCCAGTTGCCGCGTTGCCTGGGCGCGTTCGTCGGCGGTCGGCTTGCATAGCGTTACCGACGGCCAGTGCCGGGGCAGATGCCCTTCGGCCTGGGTGAGATAGCCGCACAAGGCGTCCATCTCCGCCAGCTCGCCCGGGTCAGACTTCGATTCCAGCTTCGAGTGCGGCACACCGCCACGGATGTCAGGCGCAAAGTCGCCGCGCAGCAGCAGCCCGACGACCAGGTCCCGTTCCCAGACCATGCCGCTGATCACAGACAACGCGAATGCGTCCAGCCAGGTCCTCGCGGTGGCTGCGTTCTCCACCACAGCCTCGAAGTCTTTATCTTCGCTGCTGAGCTTCTCGCCGATGAGGGTGAAGGAGATCTCTTGATCGCCGTTCGGATAGCAGCCCAGGCTCAGGAGTCCCAGGGCGCACTCGGCCGCGGTGCGCAGGATGCGTGAGGGGGCGGTGCCGGGCTCGGGGCCCGCCACCGTGCGGGCGGCTATGTGGTCGAGGAGTTCGTCGCGCATTGCCTGCAGCTCCTCATCGGAGTAGCAGTCGTATTGCATCGTGTGCCAGCGGTGGTGGGCCCGCCGCCAGATGTCCTCCAGCGCCTGCTCGATCCGCTGCTCACTCACGTCATGCCGGGCTACATCCTTGATCGTCATGAGCGTCATCCTGGCAGCCGCCACTGACACCGCAGGTACCCAGCTGGCTCAGCTTCTGTGGTGCGGTTGCCCGAGCGCGAGATCCCACGAGGCAAGATCTTGTGCGGACGCGGTGCTGGTCGGCTGCGGTGCCGGCGGGATTCGAACCCGCGGACATGGGGAGGGGCAGGCCCGCCCGTTCCCCGCCAGTCGGCGTGAGCGGAGCCTCGCCCACGCCGATCGCAATGGGCCGCTCTGCCACGGCTCCGCAACCTACGGGAACTGCGCAGTCCCGCTCCGGTCAGGGTAGAGATAGCAGCCTGTACCGGGCGAGCCCTTTACCTGGAGCGCCGCACGAGTCGGCACCCTGCCGTCGCCCACCCCAAGAGTCGAGTCAGAGCCACGGCTCATGGAGAAGCCCGTGCATGGCCGGGCTCGGTCGGCACTCCATGTCCGCCCTCGCCCGGCCATCGCTGGTGCAGTCGGCGAATCGCGCCGAGGCCGCTTGCCAGCGACATCCGCCGGCAGCTGGAGGTGCTCCACGGCCGCGGCCTGGTCGATGCGTCGGTCCGCCGCACCAGCCGCGCCGGCGAACGCCCTCGGCGACTACGACGCGCTGGAGCGGGCCGCGGAGAAACTCGACACTCTGAACATGGAATTGGGCGTCGATATGGAGGAGTCCACCGCCGAAATCCTGGCCCAGCTCAGCAAGTCCGCCTGACCGACCCGGGCCGCCGCGCACCGGGCGGCGCAGCACGAGAGGGCACCGCATGCTCAGCCAGCTGCTGGCCGCACTTGTGGGCCTTGTGGCCGGAGCTGCCCTGCGCCCGGTCGTCGTCGCTCTCGCCGTCCCGGCCGGGCAGCCCGCCGACGTCACCTGCCCGGCCTGCTCACCGCGGCCGGTGCCGGCGTGGGGCCCGCACGCCCTGCGGCTGCTGCCGCCCAGCGGCTGCTGCCCCAACTGCCGTGCGCGGCTGTGTGCGCCCTGGCTGCCGGAGCTCACCACCGCCGCCGCGTTCGCTGTGGTCGCGGCTGGTGGCGCCGCCGGTTGGTACGCCGCCGCCCAGTACTGGATCGCTCTTCTCGGCGCCGGTCTTCTGCTGATCGACAGCGCGGTGCAGCGGTTGCCGAACCTTCTGACGCCGGCTGCCGCCGTCGGCACGCTGGCGTTGCTCACCGCCGCATCCGCTCACCACGAGGCCAGGAGCCTTCTGCGCGCCGTGACCGTCGCGGCTGCGGCTGGAGGGTTGTTCACGGTGCTCGCGCTGTGCGGGATGGGGCTGGGTGACGCGAAACTGGCGATCTCTCTCGGTGCGGTGCTCGGGTGGCGCAGTTGGCAGGCCGCAGTCCTCGCGCTCGTTCTGACCTATCTCCTCGGCGCCACGGTGGCGATTCTGCTCCTGCTCACCCGGCGCGGACACCGCAAGAGCACGCTGGCCTTCGGGCCGTTTTTGATCGTCGGCACTCTGGGCGCGGCCCTGCTCACGAGTAGCTGAGCTGTCCTCCGAGCTGGCCGCGCCGTCTGTGGGCCAACGCTCGATCTGTCGCCGCTTCCGTTCACTGCTCTCGGCTGCGGCCCGCCCGCTCCAGGGAAATGTGCGTGGCCTTGTCCGCGAGAGCGAGAACGGGCAGCACTTCGGCAGCAGTTCGGGAGGCACCGGGCCGTTGCGGCCACGTCGAATTGTTCGCGGGTTTCGACAGCAGCGGTGAATCGAGCGGATGACGGGCCGGGTGCCGTTGGAAGGCCTTCGGCACCCGGCGCGGCGTGGGGCAGCGGCTTGGCACGCTGGGCAGGGGGGGAGGTCAATTAGGCATGCGGGGCCCAGAAGGCAACCAGCCGCCCGACACCCGGTTCAACGCCCTGCCAGGAGCCGTTGAGGGTGAGTACGGCGATCGCGGATGTGGGGAAGCCGCGCTGGAATCGTGCCAGCGCGTCATCTTCTGCCTCGCTCGCGAGGAGGTCGACGAGACCTTGTGCCCCGGGGTTGTGCCCGATGAGCAGCAGGTCGTGGACCTCGTCGGATACCTCGTTCAGGACAGCAATCAGCTCACCCGGCGATGCCTCGTACAGGCGTTCCTCGTATGACGTCCTGGGCCTCTCCGACAGCTCGGGCGCAGCGAGCTCCCAGGTCTCGCGGCAGCGCGCAGCCGTCGAGCACAACGCCAGGTCCAGGGTGATGCCGGAGCCTGCCAGCCAGCGGCCGGCGACGGGCGCATCCTTTCGACCGCGTTTTGCGAGCGGACGTTCGTGATCGTCTACCTGCGGCCAGTCGCTCTTCGCGTGACGGAGGATCACTACACGGCGGAGGGTGTCAGCACTCATGGCGCCCCATCCTGGTGCCTGGATGGCCTCCGACTCGGGCGAACCGCGTCGGATTCAGCCAAGCATGGCATACCCACCCACTGGTCGGTGGCCGGCCGTGGCCGATCGGACGCACGTCATGGCCGGTGGCCGATGGCCGGTTGGGGAATCCGGGTCGGCCATCCCAGGAGGACGGATCGGCCATGGCTGACCGACGCAACGTCATGACCGATCGGCGGCCGCGCAGACGCTTCAGCCAGCCCCGTACGCGGGTCCGCGGCGAGGCTACGAACGCGGGCGGGTATGGCGAAGGCGGCGGGATACACGGCGGAGGCACGGGCGCATGCCTCTGCGGTGCGCTGCCCAGTAGGCTCGCCAGCGCCTGCGCGGTGGAGACCGGGATCGAGCCCAGTTCGATCCGGCCTCGGTGTACGGCCAGTCCGGGAAGCTCCAGACCTGCCTGCGCGACGGCGTCTTCGAGATCAGCCACGGCGTCGTAGAGGTCCGCGGTGGATTGACGGATCTGCGTCCCCAATTCGATGGCGGTGCGGAGGTCAATGGGGCCGAGGGAGATGTACCAGGCGCCCGAGCCGGTCTTGCAGGATGCAGTGTCGACCGGCATGCCAGCGGCGCGCAGCGCCCTGTCGAGCATCCCCCGGGCGAGGACGGTCTCCAGATGCGGCGCCGCCTCATATTCCCCTGAGCGTGATGTCCCTGAGGGAGTGTGGGGTGGCATGGGTACGTGGGTGCTTGCGGTGGTCACGGTTCTCCAAGAGGGGTGGCCCTGCCCGCACGCCGAGCACACGGACTCCACATCCCACCGCAACGAGCTACCGATCAGGCCGTGGACGCCCCAGCGCTCCAGCCCCGTCCCGCAGCCCTCGCAAGGGGCGCTGTACCTGACGCCTCGCCCGCGCCGCCGGCATCGAAATCCCCGGCGACGAGCACGGCTGCCGTTGGGGCGCCGTCCAGGCCCAGCCTCTTTCTGGGGCCCTGGCCCCGCCATGGGTTCCAGCCCCGCCACGGGCCCTGTGCAACGGCCCTGTCTGGTAGTCCGCTACGGGCGCGGGGTGCGCGCCTGGATCCGGTAGTCGAAGGCGGCACCGCCGACGCCGACCGTGGTCACCCCGCCGTCGACGGTGAGGACGGCCCCGTTGACGTAGGACGCGGCGGGCGACAGCAGCCAGTCGATCGCCTCGGCGACCTCTTCCGGATCACCCGGCCGCCCGGCGGGAGTCAGCCGGTTCGCCTCCTCGTATGCCGCCTCGGCACCGCCCGCCAGCCCGGCCTCCGCCGCGAATCGCGCCATCCGCTGGTCGGCCATCTCCGTACGCACCCAGCCTGGGCACACCGCGTTGGCCCGCAGCCCCTGCGGCCCGTAGTCGACGGCGAGGGAGCGGCAGAGGTGGAGCAAACCCGCCTTGGACGTCGCATAGGCGGCGTTGCCGACGCTGTTGCGGAGCGCGGCGACCGAGGCGACCGCGACCACCGCGCCGCGGGCCGCCAGCAGATGCGGCAGCGCGGCACGCAGCAGCAGGAACGGGCCGGTGAGGTTGGTCCGTATCAGCTCTTCCCAGTCCTCGACCGCGGTGTCGCCGACCGCGCCGCCCCGCCCGATTCCGGCGTTGAGCACCACACCGTCGAGTCTCCCGTAGGCCGTCACCGTCGTCTCGACGAGCTCGCGCACGGCATCGGGGTCGGCGGCGTCGGAAGGGTGGGCCAGCGCTCCGGTCTCCTCGGCCACCCGGCGCAGTGGCTCGGGCCGCCGTCCGGAGATCACGACCTGGTGCCCGGCGGTGCGCAGCAGCCGGGCGGTGGCGGCCCCGATTCCCGTTCCCCCGCCTGTCACCAGGACAACACGCTGTTCCGACATGGTCGTTCGCCTCCGAAGTGGTCGGCTTCCGTTCCCCGCACTGCGAGCATACGAAGCGCCGGCACCGCCGGGCCGACCGGGTGCCGCTGCCGTCGGCACCGCGGCTGGGTGCGGGGCGAGGCTCTCCAGCGGCCCCTCCGCCCCGTGGCACACCCCCGGCCAGCCCGGCGTCACCGTCCGCGCTTACGCCGACCTACGTCGCGCGCCCCTGACCGGCGGCAGCTTCGACCCCGGCGCAGCCTGACCACCCGACGCTGCGCGGACTGCCTCCGGCTGGGAAGGGCCGGCTCGTGATTCCTTGCTCCAGTACGACGTGATGCTCCCCCAAGTGACCGCGCTACCGCCGGTGGCATCCCGGGTGGTCGATGCAAGGGGTCTTACGCGTGCGCCGGTCTCGCAGGGAGACGAATGAGGGCCTGGAACACATACGTTCCAGGCACTCATGGCATGCTCACCCCTTTGGGGTCAGGATGAGTTGTGCGCAGCGTCATACGCTTTTCGGACGGCTGCGGGGATGCGGCCGCGCTCGGGAGCGTCGTAGCCGTTGCGCCACGCCCATTCCCTGATGTCTTGGGACTGTACGGGGCCGGCAGTACGGGATCGTGCGGCCGTGCCCCGGCCTGGTCCCGGCCGATTGCGCATCGGCCGCCGACAGCCCCCGCGCGCCGCAATGCGCACCGCCAGCAACACCGCAGGTCGCAGGCCGTCCGGTGCGCACGATTCCGCGGACCCTACAAGGAGTTGTAGGGTCCGCGATTTGAGCCGGTCCCGCCTCCGCCAAGGGGGGCGCATTCGCCGCAGCGCTGCTGAACGACGGCCGTTCGCGGGGTGGTTCGACCGTATTGTTTTCACTGTGCTGGACCGTCGGGAGGGCTCCCCCACCAGGGCCGCCTTCACCGATGTATTCCTGGCGTGATGCCGAGAGAGTGGGAGCGGGGACAACGGTGACTGGGCACGAGACGTACACCAAGCTGATCGGACTTCTGGAGGAGCGCGGGGCGCGCTTCCGGATCTACGAGCATGCCGAGGAGGGGGCGACGGAGGCGGTCAGTGCGCTGCGTGGGAACGCCGTCGAGCAGGCCGCCAAGTGCATCGTGGTGATGGTCAAGCTGGGCAAGAAGTCCAAGCACTATGTGCTGGCGGTGGTGCCGGGTGACCGGCGGGTCGATCTGGGGGCGGTGAAGGCGCTGATGGGCGGCTCGTACGCCGGGTTCGCGACGCCGGAGGTCGCGGAGCGGCTGGCGCGCAGTGTCAGTGGCACGATCCTGCCGTTCTCCTTCGAGGAGGCGCTGGAGCTGGTCGTTGATCCGGCGCTGCTGGAGCAGCCGGAGATCTTCTTCAACGCTGCCCGGCTGGACCGTTCGCTGGCGCTGGCGACGGCGGACTATGTGGCAATCGCGGAGCCGCGGGTGGAGCCGATCGCGGGTTGAAAAGGCGAAGTGGAGCGGGTAACGCCGGGCATGAAGGGGCGTCCGGGAGAGGATCCCCGGACGGCCCCGCCCCGGCCCCGGAACCGTCTCCGGACGAGGGCGCACCAGAGATCGGTGTCCTTGGCACGGTCACCGTGACGGGCATCGCGCCGTCCGGCCACGGCTCGAAACTCGCCGCGCTGGCCGCCCTGTTGCACTTCCGACCAGGCCGCGGCCTCGATGCCCTACGGGAAGCTATGAGCCCCCACGCGCCCTGGACCACACGGACGGCGACGTGCACGTCCCGGTTGCCGGTCGCTTCGGCGATGTCCTTGGCGACGCGCTCGCCGGCCGCCACGTCGCGGACAGCCAGGGTGATGGCCGCCCCCGTACCAGCCAGGACGCGGGCCGTTTCCGCGCCGAGACCGGAGGACGCGCCGGTGACCAGCGCGCGGCGGCCGGTGAGGTCGATACCCTGCGCGACCTGTGCGGCCGTGCTGGAGAAACCGTAGGGCGTGGTGAGGAGGGGCATGAGTGAATTCCTAATGCTCTGCTGCGAGTTGAGGCCGGGGCAAGGTCTGCTCAGGGTGTGAGCATGCGGTCCTGTTCCACCGGGGGCGTGCCGCCGTGCCAGTCCAGGGCCTTGCCGAATCGGATCAACTCGCCGTACAGGGCGGGGTCGACGTGCTCGGCGAACACGACGTCGAGCACGGCCTGGGCCGCCTCGGACGGCGACCGGGCCTGGCTGTAGTCGCTGAACCACGGTCGGGAGGTCGCGGTGTCGACCATGCCGGGGCAGACGGAGGCGATCAGGGTGTCGGTCGCGAGGTCGCGCTCGCGGCGTGCGGCGGCGACCGCGCGCACGGCGGCGACCTGGGCCACCTTCGAGGGCACGTTCAGCCAGCGCGGCCAACCCGCTTCTTCCGCGGTGTTGTTGTGCAGGGCGGTGCGCCAGGACTCGACGGCGTACTCGACCTGGTCGAGGCTCGCGCCGTCGAACAGGTGGCGCACTCGGGAGTCGAGGTGGCCGAGGGTGCCCAGGCTGCTGGCCACCACGAGCAGCCGGCCGCCGGGGCGCAGGACCGGGCCGAACGAGCGCAGGACCGCGTGGGTGGCGGTGTTGGACACGTCGATGAACTCGTCGGCCCGCTCGGCCTGCGACTCGTCCGGCAGCAGGCGGGCGACGGCGTTGGAGATCACCACGTCGACGCCGCCGTACTGGCCCTGCAGTTCGTCGGTGAGCCGGCCGATCGCGTCGGTGTCGGTGACGTCCAGGACCCGGCCCCGCACCTGGGCGCGGATGCCGGGCAGCTGCGCCACCTCGCGGGCGGCCTCGGTGACGCGCAGCTCGCTGCGTCCGGTGAGCAGGACCAGGTCGTCCGTTCCCATGCGGGCCGCGAGGCCTTCGACGAGGGCGCGGCCGAGGCCCTGGTTGGCGCCTGTGACGAGGGCGATTCGGGGAGCGTTCATGCCTGCAACGGTAGGAACGCCCGGTCCATGAGTCCAACGAAACTTGCGCACGAGTAGTATGCGTGAACGTCATGGACTTCACGGATGTGTCGCTGACCGCGCTGCGGGTGTTCCGCGCGGTGGCCGAGCAGGGGACTTTCACCGCGGCCGCGGCGTCGCTGGGGTACACGCAGTCGGCGGTGTCCCGGCAGATCGCCTCGATCGAGCGGGTCGCGGGCGCGGAGTTGCTGGAGCGGCGGCGCGACGGCGTACGGCTGACCGCGGCCGGGCGGGTCGTCATGCGCCGCGCGACGGTCGTGCTCGACGAGATCGACGCAACCGCCCGCGAACTGTCCGGCCTGCCCGAGCAGGGCGGCACCGTGCGCCTGGGCTGGTTCCCCAGCGCCGGCACGACCCTGGTGCCGCACGCCCTCGCCGCGCTGCGGCGCAGCGATCCCGGCCTGCACGTGGTCAGCCGCGAAGGGGGCACCCCGGCACTGGCGCGCGCCCTGCGGGCGGGCAGCATCGATCTCGCCCTGCTGGCGTCGGCGCCGCCGTTTCGCGCACCGGACACCGAGTCGCCCCCGCTGGCGCTGCAGACGCTCGCGGAGCGCGCCCTCTGCTTGGCCGTGCCCGCGGCGCACCCGCTGGCCCGCGGGGATTTCGTCGACGTGGCCGACCTGCGCGGACAGCGGTGGATCGCCGGTCCGTCGTCCGGCGCGGACTGGCTCATGGGGGTGTGGCCGGGCCTGGACGAGCGGCCCGAGATCGTGCACACGGCCCGGGACTGGCTGGCGAAACTGCATCTCGTGGCCGCGGGCTGCGGACTGACCACCGTGTCCTCCGCGCTGGCCCCCGCCGCGCCGCCCGGGGTGCGTATCCTGCCGGTGCGCGGCGGGCCGCAGGAGCTGCGGCGCCTGCTCCTGGCCCGGCTTCCCCAGCCGCCGACCGAACCGGTCGTCCGCCTCGCGGCCGCTTTGCGGGCCGCGGCCCTCGGCACCGACACCGTCCCGAATCCATGACGCTCGGCCGCCGGTCGGGTGGCGGCCAGGCCCTCCCGGGCGCCATGGACGATCCCGTGGGTATCGCGGCAGCAGCCGCAGCGTCCGGCGCCGGCTCCGGCCCCTGCGATCCGCTGAAGCCCCGACGCCCAAGAGGTCCGAGGCGCCCACCGTCCGGCAAATCGTCGGCCGGCTCACCCGCCACCCCGGAAACCTCACCTCCCGCCAGCAGCTCCGCCTCAAGCGCATCCTCACCCGCTGGCCCGAACTCGCCGATCTCCGTCGGCACAACGCGGACTTCGCCAAGATGATGAAGAACCCCACGGCCACCTGCTGCCGCGCTGGACGAAGGCGGCCGAGACAGCGAGCTGCCCCCCTGCGCAACTTCGCCCGCAACCTCCACAAGGACCTCGACGCCGTGACTGCCGGCCTGACCATGCCCTGCTCCAGCGGCATGGTCGAAGGCCGCTTCAACAGGGTCGAATTCCTCAAACGCCAAGGCTACGGACGCGCCGACTTCGACCTCCTCCGACGCCGCTTCTTCCTGACTTACCTGACGTTCTCGCATAGAGCGTGTGCCGAAATATCGCCGGAATCATGACAGTTCGCTTCGTAGCGTGACGGTCATGACGGATTCCCGCTTGGCGCTCGCCACTGGGGCCGATGAGGGCGCGGGAGCTCGTGGGCAGCACCGTTGAGGCGCTGCGGCGGTCGGCGGAACCCTCCGCCGTGCCCGTCGTGCGGGCGTTCTCCGACAGCGATGCGGCACATCGCGGCAGAGGTGGACACCATCCACAACAGCCTCTGTTCCGCGGAGAAGGAAGAAGCCCGCGGTGAGATGCACAATCTGCTGCTCATTCTGGAACGGCGGGAGCACCTCTCCCGTGCCGAGGCCGTCGAGGAGATGTGCCGGATGATCCGTTCCCGTACGGAGCGGTCCTCGTGCTCGAAGGCCTGCTGCCCGGTCTGTGCGACGGCTTCCGCCTCACCGAGGCGCAGCGTGTACCGGTGTTCGGTTTCGCGGACGCGCTGCGGGCGGTCATGCGGGGCGACTACGACTGGGCCGAGCAGTCGGACCATTGTGCCGCGGATCGTGGACGACGAACTGTGGGCGCTGATCGAGCCATTGCTGCCGTCGTGGCCCAAGCGGTCGCCGGGACTCGTGCGGGCTCCCCCATCGCCGATGAGACCCCGGCGCATGAGTGCCTGCACACCTCATTGTGTCAGCCGCTGAGAGAGCACCACAGAAACACGGGTGGCGCAGCTCCAATTGGTGTCCCCCTCCCCTCGCTGTCCTCTGGGCCCTCATCCGTAACCGGCGCACCTGCACACACCGGCTCGGGCGTCAGACAGATCGCAGACCCATGCCAGCCCAGTCGCCTCATCGCCTCATCGCCTGTCCAGCTCGGGCGGCGGGACGATCTCCCGCTTGAGGATCTTGCCGGTGGGTCCCTTTGGCAGCGCGTCCGCGATCCATACCTTCCGCGGATACTTGTAGGCGGCGACCTGACGTTTGACGTACTCACGCAGTTCCTCGGCCGTCGTTCGGGCTCCCGGCTTGAGAACGACCGCCGCCCCGACCTCCTCACCGAGATCGGGGTTGGGGAGGCCGATGACCGCGGCGTCGGCGACGGCCGGATGCTCGTACAGCACATCTTCGACTTCGCGGGGGTACACGTTGTACCCGCCCCGAATGATCACGTCCTTCTTCCGTCCGACGATCCAGAAGTATCCGTCCTGGTCGACCCGGCCGAGGTCGCCGGTGTAGAACCAACCGTCCCGGATCGCGGCGGCCGTCTCCTCGGGGCGTTGCCAATACCGCTTCATCACGTTGTGCCCGCGGATCGCGATCTCGCCGGTTTCCCCCTGCGGTACCTCCGTGCCGTTGTCGACCACCCGCATCTCGACGCCCCGGATCGGGGTGCCGACCGAACCGGGCTTGGGTCCGGCCTGCAGGGTGTTGAACGAGGCGACGGGCGAGGTCTCCGACAGTCCATACCCTTCGAGCACGGGGCAGTGGAACGCGGCCTGGAAGTCGTGCAGCACCTGGACCGGCATCGCCGCGCCGCCGGTGAGGGACACGCGCAGCCGGGAGTCGTCGTGGGCGTCTCGGTCGGGCTGCCCCGACAGCCTGCTGAATATCGTCGGCACCCCGGCGAAGACGGTCACCCCGTGCTCGCCGAGGATTCCTAGTGCCTTCCCGGCGTCGAAGCGCGGCAGCAGCGTCAGGCACGCGCCGGAGGCGACGGCAGCGTTGAGCGTGCAAGTCTGTCCGAACGCGTGGAACAGTGGCAGCCCACCGAAGATCACATCGTCGGCGGTGAGCTGGAGCAGCTCGGCGGCCACGATGCCGCAGTTGCGGGTGAGGTTGGCGTGGGTCAGTTCGGCGCCCTTCGGCTGACCGGTCGTCCCCGAGGTGTAGAGGATCACCGCTGTGTCGTCCTCGTGCCGGTCGGTCAGGTCCTCGACGGGTGGGGCGGACACCAGCAGCTCGTCGAATGCGCCGGAACTGACGACGACCGCGTCGGCCTCGGCCTGCTGCGCACCGGTCCGTGCCTCGTCGGCGAAGGCGTGCCAGGCGAACAGCAGCCGGGCGCCTGAGTTGCCGAGGTAGTAGGCGACCTCGCGGGACTTGAGCAGGGGGTTCATCGGGACGACGATGCCGCCGGCCCGGAGTACGCCGAAGTAGGCGAGGGCGAACTCGGGCACGTTGGGCAGCATGATCGCAACTCGGTCGCCGGGCTTCACGCCACGGTCGTGGAGCAGTCCGACCATGCGGGCAGTGCCCTGGTCGAGCGTGCGATAGGACACAGCGGCGTCCCCGAGGCGGAGCGCGGCGCGATCCGGATGAGTCCGAGCGCTGCTCACCATGTGGGATGCGAGGTTCACGTCAGCTCCTCTCCTCGACTTTCTGGGTCTTTCGGCCACGCAGCCCCAGCGAGGTCGGGAAGGATGCCGGTGTCGCTCTCGCCCTCGACGGGATGGGGCAGCTCTTGTTCCGCCCAGACGACCTTGCCGCCCGTTATCCGGCGCCGGCCCCACCTTCGCGACAGCTGGGAGACGAGGAGGATGCCGCGGCCGTCCTCGTCCGTGCTGCGGGTGTGACGAAGGCGTGGGCAGGTCCTGCCGGCTTCGGAGACTTCGTAGCTCAGCAGTTGGTGCTTGATCAGACGCAGGGCAATGGCCCCGGCGCCGTGACGGATCGCGTGGGTGACCAGTTCGCCGACGATCAGCACCGTGTCGGTGACCAGACTCTCCAGTCCCCACCGGATCAGTTGCCGGGTCACCAAGCGGCGGGCAATCCTCACGACGGCCGGGTCCCAGGGCAGGTCCCAGGCCACGGTCTGGCACGGGCTCACAGCACGGGTCCGGGCCAGGAGCAGGGTGACGTTGACGTCGCTGACCCAGGCGCAGCGCAGTTCCAAGTCACGCACCACGATGCCGATCGGTGTGCGGATGAGTAGCGACTCCCGCACCGATCCGGCGATCTCCACCGCGGAAAGGGCGGCGATATTGGTGCCGGTGACGAGCCAGTGGACTGCTCCGTCGCGCCCCCACAACAGCGAGACATGCAGGCTTACGTGGAGTGTGTGGCCGTCGCGGTGATGGATCGTCGCTGGGCCGGACCAGCTGCCCCGGGCGCGGCGCTGCTCGCAGACCGCCCATACTTGCGGTGCGTTCTGGAGAAACGGCAGCACGAACCAGGCGGGCCGGCCCACCACCTCCCCGGCCGAGTAACCGTCAAGCCGCTGCGCGGTGTTCGTCCCACCGACCACCGTCCCCTCGCCGTCGATCATCGCAATCGCAGAGTCGGGCACCTCTCCAGGGCCCAGCGCCTCTGTGAGGCTGGATCGGACAATATCGGTCAACGCCGATCACCCCTAGGACGTTTCCGAAGAACGACTTGAAGGCGAGTCGATCCCCCCAGATCGCGCACCGGAGGGTCCCGTCAGTAACCAGAGGCTAGGCGTGGACCGCACAACAACCACTGGGCGCGCAGTACGACCTTCGGGTTGGAATTGGTGCCGATGAACCAATACGTCGGCGGTATTCACGCAGGCTCGCCGGAGTGCGGCCTATCGCGTCCCGAAGAAGCGGATGGGTCACGGACCGCCCTGTAGGATTCAGGTATGGCTGCGGAGCATCCAGAGGCCTCAAAACAACTTTCCGTGATCGCGGAGAACGTAGGGTCACACCTCCCGGAGGTCGGCCGCGACATAGGAGAGTTTGTTATTGCAGAGATCCCGGAGCTCAGGGGCGACGCAACCGTCATTAAAATCCTGCAGGCGAGCGTCGCGGAAAATGTCGCTACGTTGCTGCACATTTTCGAGAACGACATACCTCTGGACAAGATCGAGGGGCCTGCAGCTGCTCTTGAGTACGCCAGGAGGCTGGCTCAGAGGGGTATCCCCCTCAACGCGATGGTCAGGGCCTACAGGATCGGCCACTGGCGTTTTCTGCAGTGGTGTTTGGACGAACTCAACCGACAGGGCGCCGACGAGGATGTCTCCACGGCGACCAACCGGCGCATGCTGGAGGTGAGCTTCGGTTACATCGACCGGGTAACCGAGCATGTCATCGTGGTCTACCGACAGGAACGCGATCACTGGCTGCTCAGCCAGACCGCGGCGCGCGCTGCGCGCGTGCGAGACATCCTCACCGAGAAGGACATCGACCTCAACTGGGCTGAACCGGCTCTTGGTTACCGGCTCCGGCAGAATCACCTCGGGCTGGTGGCCTGGCTGCCCACGCTGACGGGCGGGGGTGAGGGACTTGCTCGACTCCACCGGATCACCGACGAGATCGCCCAGAAGCTGGGCTGCCCTGCCAGGCCGCTGTTCGTCCCCCGAGATGCAATTCTCTCCTGGGCTTGGGTGCCGCTCGGCTCGCACAGCGCCGTCTCCTGGAAACAGGTGTCGAATGTGGTCGAGCACAGCGATCCTTCCCTGCACGTGTGCGCTGGGGGCGTGGGGTATGGAATCGAGGGATTCCGCTCCACACACCAGCAGGCACTGCGCACGCAGGAACTTGCGGAAGCGGCCAGTCCAGCCCCCCAGTTCACAAACTTCTCCCATGTCGCTCCCATCGCCTTGATGGCTACGAACATCGACGACATGCGCGCTTGGGTGTGGGGCGTCCTGGGTCCGTTGGCCGTCGATGACGAGAACTCCGCACGGCTTCGGGAGACCGCGCAGATCTTCCTGGACACCGGCTGCAGTTATACCGCTACCGGCAGCGCTCAAATTCTGCACAAGAACACCGTGCAGTACCGCATCCGGAAAGCCGAGGAAATCATGGGGCACCCGGTCCAGAAAGGGCACACCGATCTGGAAGTCGCACTGCGTGCCGTTCAGTACCTCGGCTCGACCCTCCTTCGCACCAGCCCCGAATGAAATGGCCGACCGTACGAATGCGTCATTGGCCGCCGCTGACGACATCCGAGGTACCCGGCGGCGGACCGCCGATTCGCTGCACCCGCTGACGACGGCTTTCGAGCCTTTTCGCCACCCGCTCGCAGGCGGCAGTCGGCCCAACGGCTTCGGATCGTGCGTGCTCGTGCCCTACAACATGGCTTTCTCAGACTGAGTGGGGACCACGATGACCGTGGTGGTGTCGGCGGTCAGGGCCGCCTTGAACTCCCGCTCCAGGTCTTGAGTGGTCTCTACGTCGACCGCGCGGCATCCGAAGCCGCGAGCCACGCAGGCGATGTCGAGCCCGGGCAGGTCGAGTCCCGGAACGCCCGGAGTCTCCTCCAGCACCGCGAATGATTTGAGGATGGAGTACTCGTGGTTGCGCATGACCACGTACACGATCGGGAGGTTGTGCTGCGCCGCCGTCCAGATGGCCTGCACGGAGTACTGGAAGGAGCCGTCGCCGATCAGGCCGACCACCGGCCGGTCGACGCCGCTGTCCCGGTCGCCGAGCGCGACCCCCACCGCTGCCGGGGTGCCCCAGCCGATGCCCCCACTGGCCGTGGCGAAGAACGAGCCGGACCTGACCGTCGGAAGCCACTCGACCTGCTGGGCCATGGTGGACGTCGATTCGTTGACGATGACCGCGTCGGGCGGCCTGACCCTGCTGAGGGCGGCGTACACCTCCGGCGGGGTAAGGGGGCTGCTAGGCACCTGTGGAAGCTCACGGGGCCGCGCCATCGGCTCGGGCATGGCGCGTGCGGATCCCTCCGTGACCATGCCCAGGAGCAGCTCGATCGCCGTCGCGGGATTACCCAGGAGGCTGTCGCCCGCACGCGCCGCCGCGGCAACCCCGGGATCGCTGGTGATCTGCAGAAGCTCCGTACCTTCGGGCAGGTAGTCGCCGGGCACGTAGGGGTAGTACCGGAACACCTCCGCGCCGATCACGACCACCAGGTCGTGCCCGGTCAGCCGGTCGCCGACGGTCTTCACGGACATCCCGAGCGGGCCGCGGAAGAGGGGGTGGTCCTCCGGGAAGGAGGCGCGGTCCAGGAGCGGGGCGCCGTAGACGGAAGCGCGCAGCTTCTCCGCCAGTGCGACGGCCGCGTCCCAGCCGCCGCTGCGGTCGACCTCCGGCCCGAAGACCAGCGCGGGACGTCGGCTGGCGGAGATGCGATCGGCGAACAGCCGCAGGCGCTGCGCGTCGGGGGTGACGCGGTCGCTGACGGTCCGGATCCGGGTGAAGCCGGACAGCGGCCGCTTCCAGTCGTCCATGGGAATCGACAGGTACACCGGTCCCGCCGGCGGCTGCAACGCCTCCGCGTAGGCCCGCATGAAGGCCTCGGGGACGTCTTCGGCGCGGGCCGGCTCATAGGACCATTTCACCCACGGCTTCGGCAGCGTGGTGGACTCCCGGTTGCCGAGATACGGCTCCCCGATCACGAGTTCCCGATGCTGCTGTCCCGAGGTGATGATCAGGGGCGTGTTTCCGTGGTAGGCCGCCACCAGGTTGCCCACGGCGTTTCCCAGCCCGGCCGAGGAGTGCACGTTGACCAGTGCCGGGCGACGCGTCACCTGGGCGAAGGCGTCGGCCATCGCGATGACGGACGCCTCCTGCAGCGCCAGGACGTAGGTGAAGTCCTCGGGGAAATCCTGCAGAAAGGGCTGCTCGGTGGAGCCGGGATTACCGAAGACCGTGGTGAGGCGGAGGGTCCGCAGCAGATCGTAGGTCACGCTTCGGACGGTGGGTTGCTCGGTCATCGTTGCTCGCCCTTTCTTGCGGTGCGGAGGTGGCTGTGCCTGCGCGGCGGCCCTGGGCGGGGGCCCTGTCGGGCGGGGCTGGTGTCAGCGGCCCTGCCAGTGCGGTGAGCGCCTCTCCGCGAAGGCGTGGGCGCCCTCCTGCGCATCGTGGGACGCCAGAACCGGTGCGACGATCCGGTCCTGCTCGACGAAGGCGTCCTGGTCGCTGAACGCTCGCCGCTCGTTGACGACGCGTTTGACGGCTGCCACGGCCAGGGGCGCGTTGTGCGCGATGCTGGTGGCCAGTTCCAGGGCCCGCTTCAGGGCCTGGCCCGGTTCTGTGAGGTAGTTGACCAGGCCGAATCGCTCGGCTCGCTCGGCGGGCAGATGCTCGCCGGTGAGCAGAAGCTCCAGGGCGATGTTGCGCGGGATGTGCGCGGGCAGACGCACCATGCCTCCTTCGGGCGGCACGATGCCGTAGTGGACCTCGGTCTGGCCGAAGGTGGCGTTCCGCGCGGCCACGATCATGTCGCAGGCGAGCGCCATCTCGGTTCCACCGCCCAGCGCATAACCCTCGACGGCGGCGATGAGCGGGGTCTTGATCTGGGCGCGGGTGATGCCGGCGAAGCCCCGTCCTTCGATGATGGGCGTGTCTCCGGCCGCGAAGGCCTTGAGGTCCATGCCGGCGCTGAAGACGCCGCCGGCCCCGCTGATGATGCCGACCCTGAGGTCGTCGCGGGACTCCAGGCGGTCGACGGCAGCCGCCAGGGCCCTGGCGGTGGCCCCGTCGATGGCGTTGCGGGCCTCCGGCCGGTCGATCGTGATCACGAAAATGCCGTCGTTTTCCTCAGTTCGTACGCTCGGCGTGTCCTTGGCCGTGGTCATGATGAGGTTTCCCTTCTTCCCTCGCGCTGCTGAGCTGCGGCCTCAGACGACGGCTTCGGCCTTGCGCAGCTCCTCGATTCCGGCGGCGTCGAAGCCGAGGTCGCGGAGCACGGACTCGGTGTGTTCGCCCAGATCAGGGGCAGGGCCCGGACGGACCTTCTGTTCCTGGTCCAGCCGGAAGGGACTGTCGATGGTCAGGTGCGGGTCATCGCTGCCGTCGTCGATCGGTACGAACACCCGGTTGGCGAGGAGCTGGGGGTCGTGGGCGCACTCTTCGAGCGTCTGGACGACTCCGTAAGTGAGGCCCCCGGCATCGAGCACCTCACGCCACTCGGCCAGGGAGCGGGTCGCGAATGTCTTGTCCAGCACGGCAACGATCTCGGCGGCGTGGGCGCGGCGGCTCGGGGTGTCGGCGTAGCGCGGGTCCTCCGCTGCCTCCGGATGACCGATGGCCTTGAGGAACGGCGGGACCTCCTTTTCCTCGTTGGCGAAGCCGAGGACGATCCAGCGGTTGTCCGCCGTGCGGTACATGTTCACGAGCGCGTTGGGCGGGTCGGACCGGTCGATGGGGCGGGGCGGCTTCGCCCCGACCAGCACGGCTTGCAGCCACATGCTCGCCGCCCAGGCGCCTTCGGCGAGCAGCGAGGCCGTGACGCGTGCGCCCTGGCCGGTCTTCTCCCGCCGGTACAGCGCGGTCATGATCCCGGCGAACAGGGTGATCGCCGTGGAGTGATCGCCCGATCCGAACGCGTTCGTGGCCGGCGGCACGTCCCTTTGGCGTGTGAGGTCCATCAGGCCGCTGCGCGCCCAGTACGCCGTCACGTCGAAGCCGGGCAGATGCGCATCCGGGCCTTCCTCCCCGAAGCCGGTGACATCGGCGTAGATCAGCCGGGGGTTGAGGGAGGCCAGAGAGTCGTACTCCAGGCCCAGCTTGGCCCGCGTCCGCGGCGGGAAGTTGGTCACCAGCACATCGGCCCACCGCACCAGACTCTCGAGCACGGGCCGGGCGCCGGGCGACTTGAGGTTGAGCGCAATGCTGCGCTTGTTGCGGTTGTCCAGCTGCCAGGGGTAGTTGACCCCTTCAACATGGGGGTTGGGAGGGATGCGGCTGAGCGAACGGTATGCGTCGCCCACACGCGGTGGTTCAACCTTGACGACGTCGGCGCCGAAGTCACCGAGGACGGTGGCCGCGGCGGGCCCGGCGATGAAGCTCGCGAGATCGACGACGTGCAGTCCCTCCAGGAGGGGCGTGTTGCTCATGACTACTCCTTGTCCTCAGTGGAGTCGCGCGCGGCGCCCGTAATTGCCCCGCTGCCATGGGGCGCCGCGATACACGCCGGGTCAGTGGCTGGGCGCCACAGGCACGAAGGCGTTGTAGCCGGTGATGTCGCGGCCGACGATCAGCGCCTGCACGGTGTCGGTGCCCTCGTACGTGTCGATGGCCTCGATGTCGCAGAGGTGCCGGGCGACGTGGTAGTCGAGCAGGATCCCGTTGCCGCCGAGCATGTCGCGAGCGTCGGCGAGGATGGCCCGGGCTCGTTCGGTGTAGTGCATCTTGGCCAGCGCGACCCGGGGCATCGAGTATTCGCCCTCGTCCAGGAGCTGGCTGAGCCGGTACTGCATGCACAGCATGTCGGTGATGTCCGCCAGCATCCGGGAGAGCCGGTACTGGATGAGCTGGAAGGCGGCCAGCGGCATCCCGAACTGCTTGCGCTGCTTGGCGTAGGCCAGAGCCGTCTCGTAGCCCGCGATGGCGGCGCCGATCGACTCCCAGGCAACGCAGAAGCGCGAGGCCAGCAGGACTTTCTCGGTGTCGCGGAAGGTGTTCACCTTCGCCAGCCGGTTCTCGGTGGGCACCCGGACGTCGGTGAGGGAGATCTGCGCGTTCTGGACACAGCGCAGAGCCATCTTGCCCTTGATGACCTGGGCGTCGAAGCCGGGAGTGCCCTTTTCGACCACGTAGCCGCCCACATGCCCGTCTTCCCCGCGGGCCCAGATGATCACGTAATCGGCGAAGGTCGCGTTGCCGATCCACCTCTTGTAGCCGTTGAGGACGTAGGAATCACCGTCCCGGCGCGCGGTCGCCTCCAGCTTGACCACGTCCGTGCCGTGCGCGGGCTCGGTCAGGCCGAAGGCCCCGATCTTCTCCAGGCGCGCCATTGGCGGCAGGAAGCGCTGCTTCTGCTCCTCCGAGCCCAGCAGTGCGATCGACATCATGGCCAGGGCCGAGTGGACCCCGGCGAACGTCGAGATGCTCAGATCGCCCCGGGCCAGCTCGAGAATCACCAGGCCGGCCGTCACATTGCTCATCCCCGGGCAGCCGTTACCGGAAATTTGAAAGCCGGCGATGTCCAGCTGCGCCAGCTTGGGGACCAGTTCGTGGGGGAACTCCGCCTGCTCCCAGTAGGGGTTGATGACCGGGGTGACCTCCCGGTCCATGAACTCGCGGACCTTCTGCCGAAGGGCCCGCTGTTCGTCGGTGAGCAGGTTGTCCAGCAGGTAGTAGTCGGAGTACTCCGGTCCGCCCAGTACCGGCGGCTCCACCCCGGACGGCTCTCCGTTGCCGCTCGGGAAAGCGCCGCTCGGGACGGTCCGGCCCGGGGCAGCTGCTGTGCCATGTGTCGCCTTCATGTTCCGCTCCTTCCGATCGGGGATCCGATTGCGTCGGTGAGAACGACGCTAGGAGCGAGCAGCGGGCTGGCCATTGGGCGCGGAACACCACATTTGCTTTCAAATTGGTGCCCCTAACCCATTTCGCCCGGTAGTGCCTGCGCGTCAGCCTTGCACCACGGCTCGGGGAAAGCCGCGGCGCCGCCTCGGCTGCCCGAGCGGACCCAAGGATCAGAGGAAACAAACATGAGCACACCCCACGCATGGGTCGGACTGCTTCCGCCGACCTTCGACCCGGACTACATCGAGCGCGCCGTGGTGCCCTACCTCTCGAGCAGCGAGTACGTGGGCGAACGGCCCGCACTCCCCATGATCGACCTCGCCCTGAGCAAGGAGAACGCGGCTCCGCCACACTTTTGGGGCATGCTCTACGACGGGTGGGCGCCCGACCCCAAGGAGGGCACCACGGTCTTCATCACGGGCTACGACCAGCGAGTACCGGACAACGAGCGCAAGAAGATCTACGCCTCGGCGACCACGCCCGACCTCTGCGCAGCCAAGTACGCCCCCAAGGTCCACGGCTTCCTCGCCCGGCTCTTCGCCGAGACCAACGCCGGCAAGCCGCTGATGCACGAGTACTACCAGAATTACTTCGACCTCTACTGGGACCTCCACCTCGGCGTCACCGGCGAGGCCATCCCGCCCGAGGTGCGGTCGATCGGCGCCGGCTTCACCGCCGTCCTCGGCCACTGGTATCCCACCGAGGACATCGTGCGGGAGAACATCATGCGAGTGCGCGAACTGCGTCCGCGGCTCAAGGAGTGGATCGACCGCCGGGTGCAGGCAGTGATCGACGGCGACGTCCACGACCCGGAGGGCACCTTCGTCCACTACTGGCTCAAGAACGGCCAAGGGGGCGAGCACTTCCGCCGCGAGGACATCGTCTTCGAGTGCTTCCACAACTTCCTGGCGTTCAGCCAGTGGGGCAACATGATCTACCGCACCATGGCCCTGCTGGACGCGGGCCACGGTGACAAGGCCGTCAGGTCGTGGTTCGAGCGGACGATGACGAACAGCCCGGACACGGCGGACGGCGGCGCGTTCACCCCACTCGACCGCTACGTGATGGAGCTCTTCCGCACGGTTTCACCGAACGGAGGCAGCCTGTCGACCGTGAGCACCGAACGTGGTGCCGAGCCTCGCTTGGGCAGCGTTCTCACCCTGCACGCCTCGGCGAGCCGAGACCCCCGGCACTGGCGCAACCCGGAGGAGTTCGATCCCGACAGGTACCGGGCAGCGCCGACGAGTGCCGACAACGCGGAGACGAGAAGCCGCCAAGCCGGGCTTACGCGCTGTCCTTTCCCACCCGCACCGTTCACCGTCATGGACGGTCGCCGGGCCGACGTGACCAACAGCGCTTTCGGAGCCGTCTACGCAGTGGTCGACGGCACCGCATACCCGGTTTGCGACACGGCCGGTTATGCGCCGTTCGGATTCGGCTACCGGCGATGCGGCGGAGAGCAACTGACCACGGAGTTCGTCAAGGAGTTCCTGCGAACGGTGTGGAGTCGCGGGATCGAATTCACCACGCTCGACCTTGAGCATCCCGAGAAGCTGCCCGTTTCGCCGCGCACAGTCATCGACGACAACATCGGCTTCCGGCAGGGTCCGTGAGAACCACAGCTTGAGGCGCGGATTCCCCGGAGTCTGCAACGGCGTATCCGCGCACCTGTGAAAAAGGTCGCGGTCGATGAGCCATACGGCCGGCTGTGTGCGCGGGTTTGCGCCATCGGCCTGCGCCACGGCCGGCAAGAAGGGACTGTCCGCGCCGGTGAACCAACCGACAGGCGATCGAGCCGTGTTGCCGGAGTCGTCTGGCCGGTCGCATGGCAGGCAGACACACGGGGGCAGGGCCGACCACAAGGCCATCGCAGCCCTCGGCTCGGGTTGCTGTCCCCATTACCTTCTTGGTGGCCCCGCAATGGGGCGCCCGGCCTCCGGAGTTGGCATGACTTTCTCCCCCTGTCGAACGCATGGCCTGCGGGGCGGTGTCACCGGCTCCGGAGGCATCGACAGACCGCTGATCAGGGGCATGACCATCGGCCTTTCCTCAGGTCGGGAGGCTCTTCGTCATGTGGATGTGGCGATCGGTGCCGTGGGACGGCCGGGCGGGAACGACCAGAGGACGCACGCGATCGACAGCGAGATCGGCGCCTTCCTCGGCCTGGACGTCGGCAAGGGTGAACACCACGCCACCGCCGTCACCCCGGCCGGGAAGAAAGCCTTCGACAAGCGGCTGCCCAACAGCGAACCCAAGCTCCGCGAGGTCTTCGCCAAGCTGAAGGCCAAACACGGGACCGTGCTGGTGGTCGTGGACCAGCCCGCTTCCATCGGTGCACTGCCGCTGGCGGTGGCAAGGGACATGGGCTGCAAGGTCGCCTATCTGCCTGGGCTGACGATGCGGCGGATCGCCGACCGCTATCCCGGTGAGGCCAAGACCGACGCCCGCGACGCGTTCATCATCGCCGACGCCGCCCGCTCGATGCCGCATACTCTGCGGGCCGTCGCGCTTGCCGACGAGGCGGTCGCCGAGCTGGAGATGATCGCGGGCTTCGACGACGACCTGGCTGGCGAAACCACCCGGATCAGCAACCGGCCCCGCAATTCCCGGATCGTCGATCCGGAACTGCCCTCCCGGAGAGGAAACAAGCAGCTCAAACGGGCCTTCTTCCTCTCGGCCTTCGCCGCCCTGGCCGACCCGGTCTCCCGGGCCTACTACGACAAGAAGATCGCTCAAGGAAAGCACCACACCCAGGCTCTACTCTGCCTCGCCAGACGACGAGCCGACGTGCTCTTCGCGATGCTCCGCGACAGCACCTTCTACGACCCCCAACCCGCCCCCATGGGTTGACGAAACCCATAGGGGCCCCGCATTGTCCCCTCCTCAAACCGGGCAGGGGTCGCAGTGACCTGTCCGGCTGCCTCGTGATTGGTGTCCGGTCGCAGCAACTGGCGGCTTCATCGATCCCGGCTCGCGGCTGCGGCAGAGGCTGGCGGGCGTTGCGGTCAGTGCCTTCCCGCTCGGGTCAGCGCGTCCTCGGCCTGCGTGGCCAGGGCGGCGACGAGGTCGGCTGCGGGTCGCCGGTCGGTGATGAGGTCGACCGCTTCGCCGGCCCAAACCGGTAGCGGCGGCACGTCGCCTCGTGCCACGTCGTCCTGGTAGGCCCGCTGAGCCTGGGGGTCGGCGGCGAGTTCCGCTTCCCGGCCCCGCCATTGAGCAGTGTGCATCGTGAAGTCGCAGGTCACGGGTCTGGCGTGAGTCGTCTTCGGGATTCTCGGGCTGGTCGTGGGCGGATGCCTCTCGCGAAGATCATCGGTCAGCGGGCGATTTCGCGGTTGGTCAGCACCAGCAGGGCCCTGACCAGGGCGGTCGCCGACTTCGGGTCGGTGCGGAGCTTGGTGAGGACACGCCAGTTCTTCAGGTGGGCGAAGCCGTGCTCGACCGGGGCGCGGACTGCGGCCAGCACGGTGTTCGACAGCTTCTGGCCGGGGGTCAGGGGCCGGTTGCGGGCGGCCTTGTAGCCGGTGATCACGGCCGGGTCGGCGTCCGGGTCGTCGTTGTTGTCGAGGCCGATGAAGACCAGGTCGGCGATGGCGCCGAGGCCGGTCCCGCGCAGATGGGCGGTGAGGTGGTCGTGTCGGCAGGCGGTGATCTCCGAGGTGCGTCCGGGCCGGGCCGCGGAGACCCAGAGCAGCCGGCCACGATCGTCGGTGAGTGCGGTCACGAGTAGTCCGTGGCATTTGCTCTTACCGGAGTAGTTCTTCCGGTTCGCGTCTCCGGTGCGGCGTCGGGTGCGAATCAGCGAGCCGTCCAGCAGTACGATGCCGCCGCCCGTTCCGGCGATCTTCTTGAGCGCGCGGTCCAGGCGCGGGGCGCGGGCGGCCAGCAGGTTGACGACCTCGCGCACCCACCGGCTCACGGTGATGCGGTGGATGCCGTTGCCGCCGGCCAGGTCGCCGGGCCGCTGGTCACAGCGCAGCACCGCCAGCACGATTCCGGCGATCTTCCCGGCGGGCAGCGCCCGCCACGGCGAGCGGATCTTCTTGCAGTGGCCGCGGATCAGATCGGCGAGATAGTTCAAGGTGGCGCTCGACAGCGGCAGGCGGGCGGTGTAAACAAGGCCGTCAGGGCCCGCGACGGTTTCGTTGTGTTTCTTCACACCAAACTCAACTGCCGCCGGGGGCCCACCGGTTACGCCCACCAGCTCTTCGAGTCCGGCGATTAGGGGCGCACGGTGAACTTGCCGTCACCCGCTTGTGCAGCCAGCCGCGATCGGCCAGCTTGGTCAACTTCCCGCGCAGCGGCTCCAGCTTGCCCCGCACCCCGGTGTCCAGACCCAACGCCTCACCGACGGCCCGGGTGGCGACCGGCCCGCTGGCCTGCCGCACCGCGGCCAGGATGCGCTGGTAGTCCGCCGGCAGCGCGGACTCGGCCACCCCTGACGCCCGGTCCGGGACCAGCCGCACCGCCCGACCCGCCACCTGCACCACCGGCGACCCGGCCGTGGCCCGCTCGTCAGCGAGCTGCTCGCTCATCCGCTGCCACACTCGCACCGCCACGGCCAGCTCGTCCCGCACCTCGGACAGCTGCTTGACCAGCTCCTCTTCGAGTTCATCCAGCTCCGCGCGGCGCGCGGTGATCCGCTCATGCACCTCGGGGTCCACCATACGCCGGAGCGTACGAGCGCAACCCGCGACGGCGGAGGAGAAACCGGAAACCCGAACCTGCCAGACGATCTACGCCCCAGACTGCCGCCTTACCGAGCAGCCCCGGCGTCAGGCCGTCCGGATCCGGTCCCGCACCTCCGGCCGCACCTCGAACCCGGCCGCCTTGTACGTGGCGACGCCGCCGACATTGGAACTCGGCGTGCACACACGTACGCTCGACGAGCCCATCTCCCGCAGCGCGGCTGCCCCGGCCACGGTGATCGCCCGGCCGTAGCCGCGACCACGGTGGTCCTCGTGGACGCCCATCGGCTCAACTAGCCCCGGCTTCCCCGGGCCGGCCGACCACACCGTCACCACCGCCGCCACGCTGCCCTGGTCGTCATAGGCGCCCAGGCAGCGGGCGTCGGCGTAGAACGGTCCCGCCGACATCGCGTGCCAGTACTCGCGCGTAGGCCGCGAGGTGTTGAACGCCGACCGCAGGACGTCTGCGAAGTCCTGCGCCTGCTCCGGGCCGATCGACTTGACCCGCACGCCGGGGTCCTCCACCGGCTCGGTGAGGTCGCGGAAGAGCGGCGTCCACGGCTCGTCGACGCCCCAGCCCTCCTTGCTCAGCAGGTCGTGGAGCAGCAGGCCCAGCGGGGCCTCGATGGACACCGTTCCTTCCGGCAGCACGCCGCGCTCAGGCAGCGAGAAGTCCTCGACGAGCCGCCGCGCCAAGTCCTCATCCTGGAAAGCGTCCGGAGCGACCGTCATCCGCACCAGCGTCGGCAAGTCGAGCATCCCGACCGCGAGAATCCGCCCGTCCCGACTCCAGGTCCGGACCACCGCGGCCGTCTCGGCCGTTCCGAACCGGTAGTTCCAGCCAATGTCCCCGGAATGCAACTGCATCGGCGCTTCGTCGTACTGCCACTCCCGCAGCGCGGCCATGGCGTCGCGTACCCCGTCGACAGTCGGCGTACCCAGCACAATCGTCATAGCCGGGATCAGACACTCCACCCCGAAGGTCCGCAACCGATTAACCGGGCCGGCCGCTGCTCCCGCAGCGGCCCGACCAAGAGCTTCTGCTCCCGCAATAGCCCAGCAGCTTCGGTGCCCCCCCGTTCCGCGCGGCGCGCGGTGATCCGCTCATGCACCTCGGGGTCCACCATGCGCCGGAGCGTACGAGCGCAACCCGAGACGGCGGGCGAGAAATCGCAAAACCCGCACCTGCCAGACGATCTACACCTCAGACTGCCGCCCACGACCAGCACGAGTACGCCGAAGACAAGTCACGCCAGACCCGTGACCAGCACCTTCACGATGCACACCGCTCATTGGTCAAGGTAGCGATGGCCCAGGGTGCGCGCGGTGTACTGGGCAGGCCACCGTGAGCTGCGGGCGATGTCCAGGACGCGGTTGCGCTCGGTGTCCTGCCCGCGTCCCTCGACGATCGCGGTGGCGATCGACGGGTGGACCAGGGCTTCGGCCGTGGCCTGGAAGCGGGTGCCGATGGCCGCCCCCGCGGCCCCCAGGGCCAGGGCCGCGGCCACCCCGCGGCCGTCGGCGATGCCGCCGGCCGCCAGCACCGGCACGGGCGCCGCAAGGTCCACCACGACCGGCACGAACGGCAAGGTGGACCGTCCGTGTCGGGCGCCGTGTCCACCGCTCTCGGTCCCCTGGGCCACGATGACGTCGGCGCCCAGGTCCACCGCCTGCCTGGCCTCCTCCAGGCCGGTGACCTGAATGATCAGTGCGGCGCCTGCCTGGCGGATGCGCTCGGCGAAAGGGCTCGGATCCCCGAAGGACAACATCACCGCCCGGGGTCTGTGCTCCAGCACCCGCTCGACCGCTCCGGCATCGATCGCCCAGGTCTGAAAGCCAACACCCCAGGGATCCACGGTCTCTTACGCCACGATGGGCAGCTCGCGGGCCAGCCACTCTGGATCCCCGTTCCCCGCCCCGAGCATCCCGAGCCCGCCGCCGCACGAGACGGCCGCCGCCAGCGCGCCACCGGCCGACCCCCCCATCGGCGCCAGCGCGATCGGATGCCGCACACCGAACAACTTCGTGAACTCCGTCGACAAGGCCATAACCGCCATCATGCCCCCCTGCCGGCACGCAGGGTCATCCCCTAGAACCTCGCCACACAGATCACTCGCTGTCGCATTCGCGGCCAGACACCTCCCCGCTAAGAGGGCATCCGATCTAGTGTCCTGAGTCGGGAATTCGCTGCGTAACTTGTTCTCAGGTCGGCATCATGGGTGGATGGCGAGGACGGGACGGCCGAAGGCCGAGCTGGTGCTGACCGACGATGAGCGTGAGACCTTGACCCGCTGGGCCAGGCGCCGGACTTCCTCCCAGGCCCTGGCCCTGCGGTGCCGGATCGTGCTGGAGAGCGCGGCTGGGGCGACGAACAAGGATGTCGCCGCCCGTCTAGGCATTGAGGCGCACACGGTGAGCCGGTGGCGGGGCCGGTTCGTAGCGACCGTCTGGAAGGCCTGGCCGACGAACCGCGCCCGGGCGGCCCCCGCACGGTAACGGACGAGCAGGTCGAAGAGGTCGTCGTACGGACCCTGGAGACCACTCCCAAGGGTGCAACCCACTGGTCGACACGGGAGATGGCCCGGCAAACAGGCTTGTCGCAGTCGACCGTCTCGCGGATCTGGCGGACGTTCAGGCTCAAGCCACACTTGGTGGAAACCTTCAAGCTGTCGAAGAACCCGCAGTTCCTCGAGAAGGTCCGGGACCAGGTGGGGCTGTATCTCGCCCCGCCCGACCGGGCGTTGGTGCTGTGTGTAGATGAGAAGACGCGGATCCAGGCACTGGACCGGTCCGCACCGGTGTTACCAATGATGCCCGGTATGCCCGAACGTCGCAGTCACGACTACATGCGCGGCGGGGTTACCACCCTGTTCGCCGCCCTGAACACCGCGACCGGCGAAGTGATCGGGCAGCTGCACCGCCGACACCGGACAGTGGAGTTCAAGAAGTTCCTGGTCCGGATCGACAAGGAGGTTCCCGCCGGCCTCGAAGTGCACCTGATCTGCGACAACGCCTCCACACACAAGACGCCGGCGATCCAGAAATGGCTGCTGGCCTCTGCATTTCACACCCACCAGCTCATCCTGGCTGAACCAGGTCGAGCGGTGGTTCGGTCTGCTGACCGACAAGCAGATACGGCGAGGCATCCACAAGAACGCCCAGACCCTGGAGCGGGACATCCGCAACTGGATCAAGACGTGGAACGAGGACCCAAAACCCTTCGTCTGGACGAAGACCGCAGACGAGACCCTTGAACGCCTCGCCGGATATCTGAACTGCATTCCCGACTCAGGACACTAGGCTTTGCGGGCGAGCAGTTGAATCTCCTGGAACTGCCGCCGGTCGGTGGGCTGAGGCTCGCGAACCATCCGGGCCACCTCGGCCAACCCGGACTTACGTAGCATCGCGGCGAGGTGATCAGGCCACCACCGATAGGCCGGCGCGACTGCGTGATCGAAGACCTGCGTCGGGTGAGACGGATCATCGCTTGCCGAAAAGCCGACCAGAAGGTGGCCGCCAGGCGCCAGCACACGGTGGAACTCCGCCAGGATGACGGGGAGTTCCTGCGGCGGCGTGTGGATGATGGACCAACGTGAGAGTACGCCGCCCAGCACGCCGTCAGCGATGTTCAACGCGGTCATCGAGCCCACGTCGAACCGCAGGCCCGGACGGGCCTGTCGAGCCAACTTGATCATCGCAGGAGAGGCATCAACACCAAACGCCGTCAGCCCCAGCTCGTCCAGATAAGCGGTGATATGGCCAGGACCACACCCCAGGTCCGCAACCTGGCCGTCCCCACTCGCACTTACGACCTCGGCGAAGGCACCCAAGATCGCGCGGTCCAGGGGACTGTCACGCAGCGAGTCGCGGAACAGCTGCGCATAGGTGGAGGCAGCAGCGTCGTAAGCCTCGCGGGTGGCACTGAAGGCATCGTGTTCGACCATGCTCGCGACAGTAGTTCCTGGCCCCCGGCGAGCCGGGAGAATCACAATCTTTGCTCCCGCCCGTTCGCCCGGGCTATCGCTGGTTCAGAGAAGCCTGCGTCCGATGCTCACTCCTCCGGCCCGAGCCGTCCCAGCGAGATCGTCTGATCGAGATCCGAGACAACCTGCTCGATCGGATCACCGAAACTCAGCGCGAGGGCTGGCTCGGCGAGGTCGAGGGCCTCGAGATCAGCCTGGCCGGCGCCGAGGAGAAGCCGACTCAGCTCGATGCCGCTCTCAAGCCCTCAGCCATCCACCTGGGCCTGCCCACCTTCGGCCAGATCGCCGGACGCTCCAGCACCCCCTGATCGCCCCTCTCAGAACCTGGCAGACGGGCCGACCGGTTCGCTCTCTGAGCCCAGCGAAGCGGAGCGAACCGGTAGTTCGGAGAAGGGGCCACGAACATGGCCGTGGTCGTGCCAGTGGTCCCAGCGGGACGCGCGGCGGGGCTCCGGGCACAGCTGACACAAGTACAAGTAGCTGCCTGCCCGGGTGAGCCGGGGGAACGAGTCGTACTTCGTGCCGTGCAGACGACCTGCGTACTTCTGGTGTGACGTGGACGTGCAGTGGGGGCAGAGGGTGATCCAGCCGTCGCGGGTAGGTGCGCGCCATCCCCGGTGGTCGTCATTGGTCTTGCCGCAGCCAGAGCACTGGCGTGCCTTGTTGTCGACCGCGTCCTGGGCTGTCGCCCATCGGTCCAGGAGGTCGACGTAGGCGCGGGGAGCCAGCCACTTCGTTGTGCGGTTTGCCAACTACAGCGCTCCGGACATGGAGCACTGTCGGCTACTTGGATCGTCCGCGTCTGGCCGAACTGGAAGCCGGAGGGCGCGAGCGGTTCAGGAGAGCCAGTCGGCGTAGCGGGTGGGGGCGAGGTGGGCGTCCTTGTCGGTGAGGACGTCACCCTTGACGACGGCGAACATGCCGGCGGTGGGGTCGGTGACAACGGTGCGGCCGTCGGACTTGTGGGACAGGGTGAGCCGGCCCAGCTCGTCGAGGGAGAAGACCTCGGGTCCGGCGATGTTGCGAATGCCCCCCAGCGGGGCGCCCGCGGCGACTTCCGCCACAGCGTCGGCCACATCCTTGGAGGCGATCGGCTGGATCGGCGTGGCGGGCAGCCGGACGGTGTCGCTGTCGGCGGTCCAGGACAGGACCGCGTCGATGAATTCCATGAACTGCGTCGCGCGGACGATCGAGTAGGGGATCGGTCCGGCCGCGAGGATGTCCTCCTGGAGCGCCTTGGCCCGGTAGTAGTCCAGCTCAGGTACCTGGTCCACGCCGACGATCGAGAGAATAACGAAGTGCCGGACACCACCCTTATGGCCCGCGGCCAGAAGGTTGTCCATCGAGGCCCGGAAGAAGGCCAGGGAGGCTTCGTCGAAGGTCGGGGAGTTCGTCAGGTTAACGATCACGTCGGCCCCCGCCACCGCCTCGTCCAGCCCCTGGCCGCTGACGACGTCGACTCCGGTGGACTGTGAGTGCGGTACCGCCTCGTGCCCGGCGCTGTTCAGATTCTTGACGACCTGCGACCCGATCAGCCCGGTACCGCCCATGACCGCGAACTTCATGACATGCCTTTCGCCAGGAGATGCTCCGCAATATGGCACATGATCCCCATACAGGCGTTTGACATGAGGCCAGGGTCGTACATCCGGCCGACGTGTCGCTCAACCGACCAACTCCCGCACCCAGTGGCCCACTGAAGCGCTCGACCACAGTCACTGAGCGCACTGGTTGGCGGGATTCGCCACCTGCTGCGCTCAGCCTGGCGCCTCGACGCCGTCAGTGAAGACGCGCAGCAGATGCTGTACGAGTAGCGCCAGGCCGTCGAGCACGGAAGGATGCCGCAGGCCCGGCCCGATACCGGGCGCGCCTCAGCTCACAGCCTGCTTCACGAGCGCAGCGATCCGCGCCTCCGCATCGGCCGTCACCTCGGTCAGGGCGAAACCGGCTGCCCACATCGTGCCCTCGTCCAGCTTCGCCTGGTCGCTGAACCCGAGCGTTGCGTAGCGCGCGTTGAACTTCGCCGCGCTCTGGAAGAAGCAGACGACTTTGCCGTCCAGCGCGTAGGCGGGCATTCCGTACCAGAGCTTCGGTGCGAGGGCCGGGGCGCTGGCTGTGATGACGGCATGGACGCGCTCGGCCATGATCCGGTCCGAGTCCTGCATCTCGGCGATCTTCGCGAGCACGTCCCGCTCCGCCTCCGCCGCCTTGTCCGCGCGCGAGCTACGGCGGGCTGCCTTCTTGAGCTCTTGGGCGTGGTCCTTCATCGCGGCCCGTTCCTCGGCCGTGAACCCCTCGTGCGTGCTGCCGCTTTCGGTACTGCTCATGGCAGACCTCCCCTTGAGGATCCGATGTTCTGGATCTTGGGCGCGTGGGTGGCGACGTGCCACCACACCCAGCATCGGCACGTACTGTGCCGATCGGGTCTGAATACTGCGCGCAGCCCTCGGGATTGTCAACGGCACGCCTCGTGCCGATAGGGTGGCGGCATGACCGACACGCCCGCCACGCCGAGGCGCCGCGGCGCCGCGCGCACCGAAGAGCTGCTGCAGGTAACCCTCGATCTGGCTGCGGAGGTCGGTTACGCGGGCCTGAGCATCGAGGCGGTCGCCAGACGGGCCGGGGTCGGAAAGCACACGATCTACCGGCGCTGGTCGTCCATGGCGGCGCTGCTGCTCGACGCGCTCAGCCGTGTGTGGGCCAGCGACCTGGACTACCGCGACACCGGGGACGTCCGCGCGGATCTGCGCGAACAGTTCCTACGCTCAGGCCTCGCCCTCTCCAGCCCGCCGATCGGCCCCGTCTACCGCGCAGTCATCGCCGAGGCGCAGTCCGATTCCGCGCTGCGGGCGACCCTGCACGAACGATTCCTGGTCACCGTCGAGCAGCGCACCCTCGACCGGATCACCCGCGCCCAGCGCACCGGCGAACTGGTCGCGGAGGCAAACCTGGAATTCGCCGCCGAGGTGCTGTGCGGCACTCTGTACTACCGCAGCCTGCTGTCAACCCGCCCCATCGACGAGGACGCGGTCGACGGACTGCTGGACATGTTCATGGCCGCGTATGGAACCACCGACTAGGACTCGACCGCGGACGCCGGATCCACTCTCCCCGGCGCCCCGCCGGCAGTGGCAAAGAGGCACAGACACCGAGGCATCGACCACTGCCCGCTTCCCGCAACAGGATGAGCGATTCGAGGACCGTGCAGGTCACCTCCACGCGAAGCCTCCCAGGTCATCGCCCACCAACAGCCCAGCCGCTGCCCGCCTCCAGGCGGAAGGCAGGGACACGCCCAGGTCACCCCCGGCCCGATGCCCTGCCCTCTCCGCCAACCAGCACGCTCAGTCCCGCCAGCTAGGGCACCCAGTCACCAGTCGACGTGTGACCGAGCGTTCGAGTTGGCCGCTCTGAGCATCACAGGTGGCCGCAGGGTGGCGAGCTATCCGCCGTATCGCGGTCCAGCTGCCTTGGCGTCCACCGGTGTGACGTAGTCGCGCATCCGGACGCTGTAGCACGCGTGATGGCCGACGAGCGTCAAAGTGCTCCCCGCCCTGCTCGGGCGGGGCGCCGGCAGCGGCACGTGCAGTGCGTTTGGAGCGGTCCTGTCAACTGACCGGCGGTTTTTGCTGTCTGCCGAGCTCCGCTCGGGGTGTGACGTTTTTTGATCCTGTGACGCACTACCGAGTGAGTCCCACTGGGCACCGCTGTTCTTGATACCCGCACGAAATACCCGCACAAAGCCAAGGGGGCGCTATGGGTAGAGAGTTCTGGCGGACGATCCAGATGGCTATTGAGAAGGACAACTGGACGGCCCGCCTTGTCGTGGTGCTCTGCACGACAGGAGCCGCAGTGTTCGGCGCCTACACGATCGGCGCCGCCAGGTAACCAGGATCGGCGGCCGAGCGGTAGGTACCGCTCGGCCGTCCCGCGCGTAGAAGCGCCCCCCGAGGAACCAGGGGGCGCTTCTACGGCCTTGTGATGACCCCGGAGCGATAAGCCTCCCCGTACGCCGCGAGACGCCCAGGTGCTCCACCACGGCCCGCGTGGAGCCCTTCTCGCGCGCGAGAAGGGCGTGTCCGGTGGATCAGGGGATGCCTGATGGGTCTTACCGGGCTTGATCCGGAGTCAGATACCGCGTTCGATCATGTCGATGACGTGCTGGCCGGCGTCGTGAGCCTGGGTGGGGTGGAGGCCGCGCAGGGGGCCCTCGATGATGAGGACGGCGAGGCCGTGGACGGCTGACCAGGCAAGGAACTCGGCTCCCGGGCGCCGGTCTTCGGGCAGGATGCCCGTCTCCACGAGGCCGTCGAGAGCGGCGCCGAGGAGTTCGAAGGGGGTCTTACCGCCGGCTCCTGCGGCGTCGGCGTCCGCGGCGTGGGTCATGTCGCCGGGGACGTGGAAGGCGATGCGGAACAGGCCGGGCTCTTCCTGGGCGAAGCGCAGGTAGCCGGTGCCGACGGCGCGGAAGCGGGCCCGGGCGGCAACCTTGTCATCCGCGGCAGGGGGCAGGGCGGCCTGTTCGGCCTCCATGGTGCGGGCGATCTGGGCCATCGCGGCCTGGGAGACGGCGTGCAGGAGGGCGCCGCGGTCGGCGAAGTGACGGTAGGCGGCATTGGGCACGACGCCCGCATGGCGGGTGGCGGCGCGCAGCACCACGGCCTCCGGCCCGCCCTCGCGGGCGAGTTCGACGCCAGCCTTGATCAGGGCGTTGCGAAGGTCGCCGTGACGGTAGGTGTTCCGCTTCGGCTTGCCGGTGTCCGGGGCCATCACCAACTCCAATGTGGACAGTATCCACTTTGATCGCTTAGGCTGCTGCAAGATCGATCGGGGGCGCGGGCCACGCCGCCTTCCGAATGTGGACATCGTACACAAGGGCACTTCCGTGCCCGCCATCAACGGGGGAGTCACCTCATGCGCAAGGTCATCGCGTCCGTATACATCACGCTCGACGGCGTCATCGACAACCCGGCCTGGTCGGCCCCGTTCTTCAACGACGAAGCGGCCAAGTTCGCCCAGACGCAGCTTTTCGCCGCCGATGCCCTCCTGCTGGGCCGCGTCACCTACCAGGGCTTCGTCCAGGCATGGCCGTCGATGGCCGACGAGGACGGCTTCGCCGAGAAGATGAACAGCATGCCCAAGTACGTCGCCACCACCACCCTCGACACCCCCGAGTGGAACGCCACCTTCCTCACCGGCGACGTCCCGGCGGCGGTGACCGAGCTGAAGCAGCAGGACGGCGGCGACCTGCTCGTCTACGGCAGCGGCGACCTGCTCAACACGCTCCTGGAACACGACCTCGTCGACGAGCTCCGGCTCTGGACCCACCCGGTCATCGAGGGCACCGGCAAGCGCCTGTTCAGCGAGACCTCGCCGAAGAAGACCCTCCAGCTGGTCAGCACCACCACCTTCAGCACCGGCGCCCAGGTCCTCGCCTACGCACCCGCCGCCCCGGCAGGCCAGTAACCGCCCGCCCCGCAGATATCAGACGGTCAGCCGTCCAGCGGAACCGCTACGAGGGAACTCGGAGAACGCCATGGGTAAGATCACCCACTTTGTGCATCAGTCACTGGACGGCTACATCGAAGGCTCCAACGGCGAGTTCGACTGGCCCGTCATGGACCCCGAGCTCTCCGCCTACTCCCACGCCCTCACCGACAGTGCCGACATCTTCCTCTACGGGCGCAATGTGTGGGACATGATGTCCGGCTTCTGGCCCCGTGCCGAGGAGTTCTCCACCCACGAGCACGACCTTGCGTTTGCACCTGTGTGGCGGAAGGCGCCCAAGGTGGTCGTGTCCTCGACATTGGGCGAAGCCGACTGGAACACCCGTGTGATCAAGACGGACGTCGTCGAAGAGCTCACCGCCCTCAAGCAGAGCGGCGCCCATCTCCTGCTGTTCGGCGGCTCGACACTCGCCGGGTTCCTCACCGAGCACGGCCTGATCGACGAGTACCAGATCTTCATCCACCCCGTCGTCCTGGGCGGCGGCAAGCCCGTCTTCCGCACTCCTCAGCAGCGGATCAACCTCAGCCTCGTCGAATCCCGCACCTTCGACTCCCAGGTTGTCCTCCTCCGCCACCAGTTGGCCGCACAGCCGTCCTGACCCCTCCCGCAGCCGCCGGGGCCACCCGCACCCAGCGGCACAACAGCACGCCGCGGCGAAGCTCCAGCCCGCGACCGACACACAGAGAAAGACGGAAACCGCCATGGCCGACACCGCAAAGGGCCCTGCCAGCTACTTCCCTTCCATCGAGAAAAAGCACGGCCGCCCGATAGCGGACTGGAAGGACCTCATCTCCTCCTCGCCCCTGACCAAGCACATGGAACTCGTCACCTGGCTCAAGACCGAACACGGCCTGGGACACGGCCACGCCAACGCCCTCGTGGCGCACACCCTTGCCGAGGGCACAGGCAAGTGAACCGCCCCTCGCCCCAGCGGCACTTCGACGGAGATCGTCTGATCGGCTAAGGCATGTCTCCTTGATGGTTTGCTCAGTTGATCGGATGTGCCTGTCCGGTCAGTGATCACTGATGCGATGTGGGACCGGATCGCGCCGCTGATGCCGGCCGATCCAGTCCGTGGCAGGCGGTGGGCCGACCACCACCGAACCCTGGAGGCCATCGCGTGGAAGTACCGCACCTGCTCGCCTTGACGGGACCTGCCCGAAGAGCTCGGATCGTTCCAGACCGCTCGCAAGCGGCTGATCAGATAAGCCAACGACGGCACCCGGGAGCGGATGTGAAGGATCGGGGCGCCACATCGTGCAGGGCCTTCACTTTCGTTGCGCCAGGTGGCGTTGGAGACTGAGGTGACGGAACTGGTAGACAGCCCCGACCTGCCGCAGCACCCCTCGGCGCTCGTGTGCGTCGGCAAGGATTCCCATCAGCCGCCAGGGTGCTCGTCCCAGCACCGCCAGCGCAAAGCGCACCACCTCGAATCTCCACCACGCGGACAAGCCGCACCCGGCCACGAGGCCGCCCACCAGCGCCATCAATCGGGATCCCGACACCAAGTCCAGGGCCGAGCCCGGACCCTCCAGGGACCCGAAGACCGATCACGAGTCCGACACCAACCCCGCTGACCAGTCCAAGTGAAAGCACGACGATCCGGAAAGTACGGCGGCCTGAGCCCCCCAATGGACGCTGACGCTCATCGTCACCACGCTCAGCGACAGCTGGGGGTACTGGGTACAACGCACATGGCACCACAGGCAAGACCGTGTGGGCTCGCCTGCCCGCCACCAAGCAACACAGCCCGTAGTGCCCACCAAGACATCCACTCGCTCAGCTGAGGAGTCGGCCTAATGCCTACTGCACGCGCAGAAGTAGCCTCAGTGAGAGGTGAAATCAGCGCATTCGGCAGACCAGGGCTGGCCAAGGCTGACTCTGCGGCCGTGAGGGCACTCGGAAATCAGATGACGATCGCAGGTTTGCCTGCTCGAGGTCATTCCGCAGATGCCTGTCGGACTCGGCAGTGAGTATGCCCGCAATGCTGGCAGGGCCGGCGAGAGCCGAAGAATCTTCAGTGGTGACAGGCATCAGCGCCCGACCTCAGGCACTGCACACGTGCGCTGACTTCGCCTGATGCGTCTGCCACTCGTCGATCGTCAACACGCACGGGCGAAACTTGAGCGACCGCCGCCGCATGCATTACGCGCTGCCAGCACCAGTCGGGCAGTGCGATGCCGATGGGCTGCGCCGCCTTCTCCCCTGCCTCGCGGCTGGAGGCGCGGTACGGTGAATGGCGATCACGCTCATCGCTGTGAGGTTAGGAAAGCGCATGACTGACTCCCTTCTCCACCAGACCATCGAAAACCTCGAAAGCACACTGCCTGAACTCGAGGAACAGGAAAGGCGGTTGCGCGGCCAGCTCGAAGACGTGGTCCAGCGCGTTACTTCCGCCCGCCACGCCCTGGAGCACCTGCGCGTCCTGACCGGCACCGCTGCTCCTGCCCCACAGTCCGCACCTCTCGCCGCGGTCACAACGGACCCGTCACCTGCGGAGCCTGCACCTCTGGAAGCGGCAGGTGACAGCGCCGGCCAGGACTCCCCCAGGCCCGAGATCCCCGCCGCTCCTGAGACACTCGTTGCACCAGAACGTGCGGCGTCTGCTGTGCCACAGCCGCGTGCCGCAGCATCTTCGCGCGCCAAGGCCAGCCCCGCCAAGAAGCGCACTGGTAAGAAGACTGCGGCGAAGAAGACTGCGGCGCCCGCAAAGCCGAAGGCGAAGAAGGTGGCTTCGAAACGAGCCGCTACCGCCCAGCCGGCCGCCAAGGGCACCGGAAGCCTCATCGATGCCGCACTGGATGTGCTCAAGAATTCCAGCGTGCCGATGCGCGCCCACGAGATCAACACGGCGCTGGGGCGGGAGGCCACGCCAGGACAGATCGAATCTGTCCGCAACACCCTCGACCGTGTGGCCAAGCAACAGAAGCTGGTGACCCGTCCCGGACGGGGCACCTACGCGGCGGTCTGACGCCACCCAGCCGCGGTGATGGTGGGGCTTCGTCCTTGAGGGACGTGGCCCCACCCACCCGTGGCAGTGATCAGGCCCACGGGGCTCCGCCCTGGGCCGAGGTCAGGACACCGCTGGTTGAGTGCTCTCCACGCAGGCGGAGGTGAACCGAATACGGCGGTGACCACCCCGCCGGACCTTGGGTGCTCTCCACGCAGGCGGAGGTGAACCGGGCAGGCAAACGGCGAGCCAGGCCCTACGCCCGGGCTCCCTCGACGGCCTCGTAGCAGGCTTCGATCAGGGCACGCAGCGCGGCCCGGGGCGGACCGTTCCGCACCGCAAGGTAGGTCTGCATGACGGGCGCCGGGTCGCTCAGGGAGCAGAACACCACGCCGGGAACGGGGAGCTGATCGGCGTGCGGGGCGTAGAAGACCGTCCAGGACGGTTTGCCGTAGCCGATGGCGGCGAGGGTGTCCTGGTCGTTGGTGAACTCCGGGCCCAGGACGGGCGTGTAGCCGGCGGCCCGGCAGGAGTGCATCACCAGGTCGTGGAGTGCGGGGTTGCGGGAGCGGGGGGAGAGCCGCAGCGGTAGTTCCGCGAGCCGGGCCAGTTCGACGGTCCCCCGCGCGGCAAGCTCGTGGCCCGCGGGCAGCGCCGCCATCAGCGCGTCCTGCCACAGCGGCAGGAACTCCAGCCCAGGGTCGGTCCGTTCACCGCGCAGCAGGGCGGCGTCCAGGTCACCGGCCCGCACCTGCGCCAGACGTTCCTCGGTACTGCTGGTGACGAGTTCCAACTGGGCGTGGCCGGTATGTCGGGTGAACGCGGTGAGTACGGCGTCCAGCCAGGCACCCAGCCCGGAGCTGGTGCCCAGGCGCACCGTCGCGGCCTGTTCGGAGCGCAGTTCGTCGATGGCCTCCCGGGCGCGTGCCTGGAGGGCGA
Organism: Streptomyces inhibens; assembly: GCF_022221585.1. Classification (NCBI taxonomy): domain Bacteria; kingdom Bacillati; phylum Actinomycetota; class Actinomycetes; order Kitasatosporales; family Streptomycetaceae; genus Streptomyces; species Streptomyces inhibens. The sequence continues at coordinate 9,551,077 of NZ_CP084681.1, read as the reverse complement.
GCATCTGCCTGGCGTACGGGAGGAGCCGGTTGCCGGCCTCGGTGAGCCGGACGACGCGGGTGGAGCGGGCGAACAGCTCGGTACCCAGTTCGCGTTCGAGCCGGCGGAGCTGCTGGCTGACCGCGGACTGCACGATGTGCAACCGCTCGGCGGCGCGGCCGAAGTGCAGTTCCTCCGCCACGGTGAGGAAGTAGCGCAGCTGACGCAGCTCCATGGCCCCTGGACCCCCTGTCCGCCGTGACCAGCATTGATCACCGTTCGCGATCAGTGTAGGCGCGGATCGCTCATTGGCCGGCGGAGGTGATCGCGGTTGGCTGGGGACATCACGAACCGCGCGGCCCGCAAGGGCCCACGAGGCAGAGGAGAACCATGCCCAGCCTGGACGTCAACGACACCACGCTTCACTACGAGGACGAGGGGGCCGGCCCGGCGCTGCTGTTCCTGCACGGCTGGGGCACCAGTGGCCGGACCTGGGGCGCCCAGCTGCCCGATTTCACCCGGGACCACCGGGTCGTCACCGTCGACTGGCGGGGCTGCGGGCGGTCGGCCCGCCCCGTCCGGGGCAACACCACCGCCGGGGTGGTCAGCGACCTGGTGGCGCTGATCGGCGCGCTGCGGCTGGACCGGCCGGTGGTCATCGGCTCGTCGATCGGTGGGTCCTTCGCCACTGAACTGGGGGTGCGGCGACCCGAGTTGATCGCAGGCGTGGTTCCGGTGGGCGCGCCGGGGTACTGGCCGTCGACGCAGGCTCAGGCTCAGGCGGAGCTCGTGGCCGATCTGCGCCGCGACCGGGCCGGTACGGTCGCCGGCTGGGTGCCGGGGTGGTACGCGCCGGGCACCGCGCCCGCGCTCATCGACTGGACGGTCCGCCAGATCCTGGACTCCGGCGTCTACATCGACGAGCACCAGGCCACCGCCGACGGCTACGACCCGCGCCCGACGCTGCCCGGGCTGCAGGTGCCGATCCACTACATCCACGGTGAGCTGGACACCGCGATCCCCCTGGAGGTGGCCCGGACCTGCGCCGCCCTTACGCCCGGCGCCTCGGTCAGCGTGATCGCCGGCGCCGGCCATATGCCACACCAGGAGCTCCCCGACCGGTTCAACACCGCCCTGCGCGCCGCGCTCACCCGGATCGCCCCGGACGCCCACGCCACCGCGTAACCACATCAAGGTCAAGAATCTGCAGCGCAATCCGCACGGCGCTGCATGTGCCGGGCGGTGACGTATGGTCGGTCGCCGTCTCCGGGGTAGTACCGCAACGGTGTTTGTGCTGATGGCTGGGCAGTTCTATGGGCTGTGTCCGCGTCGTGTGTAGTGACTGATGCGGGCCTGGTGTTGTCGCTTTCGGCGCCGGTGTGACCAGTGCGGGATGTGGTCGACGGGGGTGGGTTGTCGGTCGGTGAGGCGGGTGATCAGGCCTCTGACCTGAGCGAGGCCGAGGACGGCGCGGGCAGGCTCTCGGCCGGTTCCCACTATCGCGCGCGCACCAGCACGCGGCCGGTGCCCGTACAGACCCGCCACCGCTGCCCGCCGGGTCAAAAGGGGGGCGAGGGCGGCGGTGCGGCGGTTGGACTGGGAGCGATAACGGCGTTATCGCCAGGCGTCTGGGCAACTGCTGCCGGCGCGCGGACTGCCTGTCCGTGCGTCCGACGGTTTACGAGGTATTGAGGTACTACTCCCCCAGCATTCTTGGAGTCCGTGAGTCGTGGCCTTCTTCAGCGTCAGCCAGGCGGCAGTCACAGAGCGGCCACCTCGTTGTCAGCGAACGTATCTGCCTCGTCGGAGTCGCCTTCCCAAGCTCTATGCGCTTCCACTACGCGCTTGTCCCGTCTCAAAGGATCTGGTCGGCCAAGAGCGCCGCGACCTGCGGCGACCAGATCAGTTGAGACAGCGGGTTACGGGAAATCTCAGTGATCTGGTCCCGGAAGGATGGACGGCGGGTGCCGTCTCGGTTGGCCTGGTCCGGTTCCGCCGTTTCGAACTGATGCCACGCCTGGGCGGTCAGCCACGCCTGGCAGTCCCTGGGGGCCCCGGCGTCGACCGCTGCGACGGGCATGCCGCCAGCCACGCAATGGGGCACCGCCTGTGGCTGCCGTGCAGCCCTTCTTCGACGTGCGAGAGCGACCGGACGGCCTCCCGGCCGCCCTGCGGTGCGTTGGATTCCACGGCCGCTCAGTCAGCGGTCGGCCAAGGCCAGCCGAGTTGGAGGAACATGCCGAGGCGGTCGCTGACGGCGCGGATCTCCGAGATCTTGCCGTCGTTGACGGTGAACCACCAGATCTGCTCGACCTCGCAGGAGCGGTTGGTGGGCTCGGGCATCCGGGGGTGGTAGCCGGTATGGGTGCCGGTGACGGTCAGTCGGGCGACGACGGTGTCGCCCTCGGCGACCAGGGCGTCGGGGCGCATCACGCCTTCACCGAAGGCGTCGAGCTGCTGACGGAAGCCGTCGAAGGCCGCGCCGGGCTCGTCCGGCTCGCCAAAAATGATCTCGTTGTGGTCGATCACGTCGAGCGCCATGTAGTGCGGCAGATCGTTGAGTCGCCGCTCGTTGACTGCCCGGAAGAAGCCCGCGACGACCTGCTTGTTCGCTGTCGGTGTCAGCATTGAATCCACCAAAACTTACTTTGTAAGATACCTTTCGCTCAAGGTAGACTTACGGCGTAAAAAAAGCAAGAGCGGTCGGAGGAGCCACGGTGGGAAAGCGGACGCGCGGTGAACGGGCGGGCCTGTCCCGGACGCGGGTACTGGACGCTGCGCTGGCCCTGGTGGACCGGGAGGGGGTCGGTGCGTTGACGATGCGTCGCCTGGGTGCCGAGCTGGACGTGGAGGCGATGACGCTCTATCACTACGTGCCCAGCAAGGACGCCCTGCTGGACGGCCTGGTGGAGCGGCTGTTCGCCCAGGCGCTGCCCTTCGCCGGCGAGAACGCGGATGCGGACGCAGGCGCGGGGAGCGCCGACTGGCGCGCAATGCTTCGGACGTACGCCGTATCGCTGCGCCAAGCGCTGCTGCGCCACCCGGGTGTGCTCCCCTTCGCGGCGAGCCGCCCAGCGGTGACCCCGGCAACGCTCGACGCGGTGGAACGCGGTTTGACGGTCCTGGCGGCGTCCGGATTTCCGCTGGGGGCGGCGGTGCACGCCCTCAACACACTCTCGCTCTTCGTCGTCGGCCACACCGCCGCCGAAGCCGCGCAGGTCCCCCAGGCCGGCTCCCCCGGCTCCCCCGCCTGGCTGGCCGAGCTGGACGCAGCCCGCTATCCGCTACTCATCGAGGCAGCCCGCAGCGGCGCGGGGGCAGACGACGCCGAGCGATTCGACTTCGCTGTCAACGCGCTGGTCAACGGCTTTGGCGCCGTACTCGACTAGGTACTCAGCCGGCCATCGCGTTCGCGACGGCCCGCGCGAAGCCGTCGGGGGCCACCAGGCCGGCCGCGCCCTCCGGCTCACCGCCGATCGCCGGGACCCTCGCCGCGACGTCGCCACCGGCTGCGCCCGAGACCAACGCGAACGCGAGGCGACTGCGGCGAATGAGCCGGCGACGGAGGTAACTGGGCACGCAGCACCTGTACGACTGGCTGGCCTCCTGGGTAGGCGCCAACTCACCGCTCCACGTGCAACTCGACCCGGTCACGTGGAGATCCATCACCCTGCAACTCTCGGTCGCGCGCATCTACGAGTAGCCCTCGACGGACCAAATCAACTGAGACAGCGAGCGAATCGGACCAGATCGACTGAGACGGGACACGTGTCATGGGCCATGCGGGAGGATCGGCAGGGCAGCGCCGTGTCATCGAGCCTGGCGAGGGTCAACTCTCTGATCTGGGGTTTGTCAGTCTCGTTGGTACTGACCGCGCGCCTTTCTCGCCGAACTTGGCTGTTTCGGCAGGGCAGCGCTCTGACTTGGGGTGGAGTTGCCTCAGGCGACTGAGACGCCGGGTGTTTGTCCGTCTCACTCACCTGAGCTTTCTGTCACGACTTCTTGGGCTTGTGCGCGAGGAAGAAGGCTTGCTGACCTTGTCGGTGTTTCTCGCTCTCGTCGGGTTCGCGAATCATCTGGGCGTCCATGACCAGGCCAGCCTTGCTTATCAGGTTGGCGACGTGATCAGGAGACATCCAGTAGACATCCAGTGATAGCTCGTGGCCGTAGGCCTGGTCTAGGTGCCGACGCTGGTCCCCGACCTTGAACGCCAGGAGCATGTGGCTGCCTGGGGCCAGCGCCCGGTGACACTCCGCGAACACGGTCGGCAGCAGCTCCGGTGGGGTGTGGACGGTTGAGTACCAGGCGACGATGCCGCCGAGAACGTCGTCCTCCAGGTCCAGAGCAGTCATCGACCCCTCCTCGAACCGAAGGCCCGGGTGAGTCCGCCGGGCAACGGCAATCATCTCGGGTGACAGGTCGATGCCGAACACGTTCACGCCAAGAGAATGGAGGTGGGCCGTGATACGGCCAGGACCGCAGCCGAGGTCAGCGACCGGTCCGATGCCCGGTGCCTGGACGAGTTCGGAGAACGCGGCGAGCATCGCACGGTCCAGCGGTTTGGCGTTCAGTTCGTCGCGGAGGAGTCTCTCGTAGTCGACGGCAACGGTGTCGTAGGCGGTTCGAGTGGCGTGCAGGTAGGTCGCTTCGGTCATGGTCCATGACCGTAACCCCCGTGCCTCAACACCGGGCCCGAGATCGCGTCAGACGTGCGACTGGACGCCTCACGAAGAACGAGACTGCCTCGACCTCGCAGCGACGGTCCCTATTCCGCGTCTCTGAATATCCGAACCTGCCGATACTGCTGGAGCACGTCGGCTCCAAGCGCTTCGCGGAGCTGAAGGCGGCTGGGATGAACGGCATGTACTTGACCGATCTTCTCTGCACCAACGGCACGAGCCGAAGGCGGCCGTTTCTATGTGGTGGGCGTGGCCGCATGGCGCTGAACCTCCAGGACGACCGCCGTCCCGGCCACGGATCGGTCCTCGTGCATGGTGATCACTCGGCCGGGCTGAAGGTGCTGCCACTGCGAGGGGTCAAGAGGGGCGAGTCGCACCGAGGCTCGTCCGCCGGGCTCCAAGAAGGGCGTGAACTCCACCCAGAGCCGGGCGATGTTGAGAGCCGGTTCGCCGGTCGGGGTTCGATTCCCGATGCTCCACATCGGTCGCAGGACGCCAGCACCGCCGATGGGCGTCTGCCGTCGGGCTTCGGCGGCCGGGCGGAGGGTGAGGTCGGCTCGGATGATGCCGTTGCGGGTCTCGTAGCAGCGCCAATGGCACCAGGCCGCACTCTTCTCCAGCCGCATCTGTTCGGCGGCGGTGGCCAGGGTTTCCCAGAAGCTGAGCGGAAGCGGTTGGACGTCACCGAGTTCTTCCAGCAGCCCGAGGGCCACTTCCCACTCGTCCTGGGTGAGGTACTCCCAGACGTCGTTCACCGTAATGTCGTTCTCGGTGGCGCTCGCCTCGGGGACCAACAGGGAAGCGGTTTCCAGCAGCTTGGGGACGTCCATGCCCTGATTCTGGACCAGGTTCTGGCCTTATCGACGACTCACGGGATCAGGCACAAATTCCGTGAGGACGATCAGCGGGGCGTGGTCTCGGTGACGTAGCGTCATCTGGGAGCGTGGTGCAGTGTGATGTGCTCTTCGGCGACCTGTTTCCGCACCTCAGCGAGTTGCTGGTGGAGCGCGTGTTCTTCGAGTGCGGAGTGCTTCGCATGGTGGCGAGAACTCGGGAGGCCGGGGTGGCTTGCCCCGGGTGTGCGGTGGTGTCCAACCGGGCGCACAGCAGGTACGGAAGACGCCTTGCCGATACGCCGGTCGGGGATCGGCTGGTGCGGATCGAGCTGACGGTGCGGCGGCTTTACTGCGAGAACGTTCGTTGTTCGCGGCGGACGTTCTCGGAGCAGGTCGAGGGCCTGACCGTTCGCTACGGCCGCCGCACGCCTGCGGCCCGGCGGGTTCTGGAGACTGTCGCCGTCGCGCTCGCTGGCAGGGCCGGAAGCCGTCTTGCCGCTGTCCTGCACACACGGGTGAGCCGGACGACACTATTGCGGGCGGTTATGGCTCTGCCCGACGCCGCCTGGACCGTTCCGAAGGGCCTGGGCGTCGATGATTTCGCCACCCGTCGCGGACAGCACTACGGCACCGTGCTCATCGACTGCGAGACCGGCCAGCCCATTGACCTTCTTCCCAGCCGCGATGCTGCAACCCTGGCTGGCTGGCTGGCTGGCTGGCTGGCTGGCTGGCTGGCTGGCTGGCTGGCTGGCTGGCTGGCTGGCTGGCTGGCTGCGTAAGCATCCCGGCTCCGAGATCATCTGCCGTGACCGGGCCGGTTCTTACGCCGACGGCGCCCGCACCGGTGCTCCGAACGCGGTCCAGGTTGCCGATCGCTTCCACCTCTGGCAGAACCTCGGCACCGCCGTCGAACGCAGCGTGCGCCGCCACAGCAACTGCCTCAAGACAACAGCCGGCAGGGCTGATGGCCTGCCGAACGATGCCGTCGCCGACCACGCAGATGCCGAGAAAGGAATGTCGCCGATCGAGGTCCGTATCCGCGAACGCCACGCGACCGTCCATGCTCTGCTGGCCCAGGGGCACGGCATCCGTGAGATCGCCAGGGAACTGCACTTGGGCGGCAATACCGTCCGCAGAACCGCCCGCGCCGCGGCCCTCGAAGAGCTGCTGAGCGGACGGCACCAGCACCGGTCCAGCCACCTCGACCCCTACAAGCCCCACCTGGACAAACGCTGGGCCGAAGGAGTCACCAACGCGCTCCACCTACACGCCGAGCTCCAGAACCTCGGCTACCGCGGCAGCTACCAGACGATCAGCAACTACCTGCGTCCCAGGCGCCGCCGCATCCGCGTTGTCGCCCCCGCACCACCGGGCGTCCGGCAGGTCACCGGCTGGATGATGCGGCATCCCGAGCACCTGGGCGACGAAGAACGCCGGCAGTTCACCACCGACCTCGCTCAGTGCCCAGAACTGACCGCCCTCCATGGGCACGTCCGCACATTCGCCGAGATCCTCACAACACGCTCCGGCCAGCACCTCAAAGACTGGATAACCGCCACCCGCGACGAGGATCTGCCCGGACTCCACACGTTCGCCACCGGCCTGGGGAAGGACTGGGACGCCGTTGTCCAGGGCCTCACCACCTGCTGGAACTCCGGTCCGGTGGAAGGACGGGTCAGCCACATCAAGATGATCAAACGCCAGATGTTCGGACGAGCCAAACTCTCCCTCCTCCGCAAGCGTGTCCTACTCACCGCCCGCCGACCGTCGACACAGCCAGTAGCCAACAGATAGGACCATTAATGAAGTTGCTCATGTGTGCCGAGGATGTCTACCGCGAACCGGCGGCAGACGTGCACCCGGGCGAACTGCTCTCGCATCACCTGTTCGTCTCTGAGGTTGGCGTGGCGGAAGGCCGTCATCGGCCGTAGCCCCGTCCGTCGTTCGCCGATCGCCCGGTCCGGCTCTCCGGCATCGGTGTAATAGTTCGCGTAGACGTGGAGGTAGTGCTCGCTCTCGGTGAAGCCCATCGCCCGATACCAGCGGAGCGTGTCCGGATCGTCCCTTGTCCAGGCGTCTAGCGTCGGCACGCCCAGCGCGCTGACGCGGGCGAGCGCCTCGGCGAGCAGAAGGCGGCCGATGCCCTGGTGCTGGTGGTCAGGGTGGACGGCGACGGTGTCGATGGTCGCCAGCTGGCCCTTGACGGTGATGTCGATGATCCCAGTGACTGTCCCGCATTTATCGCCGGCGACCAGCCCGAAGCCGGGAGCGAGGATCTCGGGCCTGGCCTTCAGGACATCGTCGAAGTAGGCGCTGCCCAAGAAGGAGAGCACCCGGCAGCGCAGCCAGGAAGTCTCGTCCGCAGGGCGGTACTCACGTATGACGTGGTTCAAAACGGTGATCCTCAATGTGCGTGGCGAAGTCCGGACGGTGGCGGTCGCGACATTGAGAGATCACAGCGGGGATTCTGCCCACTGTCCTGCTCGCCGACAATCAGATTTGCTGATCACTCGGGCGGTCCCAGATGACGCTACGTCACCGAGACCAGACCCCCGCTGATCGTCCTCACGGAATTTGTGCCTGATCCCCATCCTCGTAACCAAAGCCACCGCCAGTGCTCTCCGCGCAGGCGGAGGTGAACCGGATCCGCTCGAGTGCCTGCTGCGCGACAGCCCGCGCTCTCCGCCCGTGTTGACGGCCCGCTCGACGGTGTTGCGCTTCTTGTAGCGGTCCTTGTCAAAGCCGGGCGGTCGTCCGCCTCGTGATCCTTTGGGCAGGCGGGCGGCCTGACTGTCGGCCTTCTCCGGGATAATGTGACGGATGCCCCGTTGTCGCAGGTATTGACAGCAAGGCCCGTTGCTGTAGGTTTTGTCCGCCGCGACACTGTCCGGCTTCTTGCGGGGCCTGCCCGTTCCGAGGCGGGGAACCCTGATCTTCTCCAGTACCGGCACGAACTGAGTGCAGTCCGCCCGCTGTCCTGCAGTGACGATCAGAGACAGCGGGCGGCAGAGGCCGTCGGCACTCAGGTGGATCTTGCTGGTGAGGCCGCCGCGCGAGCGGCCCATGCCCTCATCTCGTTCACCACCACCGCCAGACCGCGCCACGGCCTCTCGACCTGGTGTTCTGTCGCATCGTCCCCTTTTGGCCCGGCGTGCCTCGGCGGCGGGTCGGTGCGGGCGCCGGCCGCGTGCTGGTGGGCGCGCACGATGGTGGAGTCCACCGATACGTCCCAGTCGATCTCGCCCACCGCGTCGGCCATGGCCTGCACTTGATGCAACAAGCGTTCTCAGGTGCCGTCCGCCGACCACAACCGGTGCCGCTCGAAAATCGTCTTCCAGGGCCCGAACCGCTCGGGCAGATCACGCCATTTCACACCGGTTCGCACCCAGCGGAGGATCCCGTCGATCACCTGCCGATGATCTCGCCAACACCCGCACCTCCCGTTGCTCACCGGCAGGAGCGGCCCCAGCCGTTCCCACTCGGCATCCATGAGATCGCCACGTCCCCGCCGTCCCATAGGGGCATTCTTCACCTACCGTCGCGCCAGCCAGGTCGCGATCTCGTCTACTACCGCAGTGTCGACGTGCCCTGGCCGCGCGTACTCGGCCGGGGTGGGCCGACCCTGGCCGGTAAAGAAAAGGTGGTTGGCGTCCGGGTGGATCCGGATCGCCACCTCGGGGCGGTCTGCCAGGGCACTCTGCCAGCGCGTCAGGTCGTCGGCGACGGTCACCTGGTAGTCCCGCCCGCCCTGCAGAATCAGCATCGGGCAGGCCAGACCGGCTGCCGTGGCCACGGGATCGTAGGCACGCAGGTCGAGCCAGTAGGCGGCGGAGAGCCCAAGCGGCAGCAGCTCCGACGGCGTGTCAGGCGTGAGTTCGGGGCCCGCTACCAGCGCGGCCTGCCGGACGAGCGCCGCCACAGCCTCGTCCGCGCTCGGGTGGGGGGCAAGCGCGGTGAGATAGCGGGCCACCCGGACGGCCGCCTCGTGCATCGGCTGCGCGTCCGCTGCGAGCAGGACCAGGCCGGCGATCGACCGGTCGGCGGCGGCGACCCGGGGTGCCACCTTGCCGCCCATGCTGTGACCGAGGAGGTGGATGCGGTCCGCGTCCACCTCGGACTGCTGCCGGAGCAGCCGGACGGCGGCGAGCGCATGCGGCAGGTACTCGTCGGCCATGGTGAAGTCCGATGGCAGACGGTCAGGCTGCGTGAAGGTGATCTTGTCGAAACGCAACACGGCCACATGCCGGGAGGCGAGCCCCCAAGCGAGGTCCTTGAGCGGCTTGTTCGGGCCGGTGCTCTCGTCCCGGTCGAACGCGCCGCCGCCGCTGAGCAGCACCACAGCGGGCCACGGTCCGGGGCCGACGGGCAGGCTCAGCGTTCCGGGCGCGGCGAGCGGCCCGGTGCCAAGCAGGACGTCTCGCTCAATGAACTGGGTCGGCTCCGCGTAGTGCGGCGGCTGCCACTCGGCGGCGTCGTCCGGATCGAGCCGCAGGCCGTGCAGCAGGCCATCACCGCCAACCGACGTGACCACGGTGAAGTTGCCGTCGGCGCACTTCACCGGGATGCGCACACGTACCGGGTCGGCCTCACCGGCCGCGCTCACCGGCTCCCCGATCTCCCTGACCTTGCCCCGTCCGGCCGACTCCGCCGCCCACGCGAGCCGCAACGCATCCGCGGAGACCGCAGCGCGCAGCGGTGGCGCGAACAACTCCACAATCTCGGCGAAACGCTCCGCCCGCAGCAGCGCGGCAAAGCCCTGCGCTACCTCCAGCACCTTCACTTCATCTGTTCGCATATTTGAGAAAGGTAGCAGTTATGAGAAAGTTTGGCTCATGGATTCTCTGGAGCTGCTCGCCCACTCCATCCGGCTGCGGATCGTCCATGCGATGGGCGGCGGAAGGCTGCTGACCACCGCTCAGCTCTGCGCCCGGATTCCCGAAGCCTCCAAGGCCACCGTCTACCGCCACATCGAGCTGCTGGTGGGCGGACGCCTATCTCGACCGCGACCAGGCCGACCCGGTGGCTGACCAGGTGGGCTACCGACAGCATGCGCTCTGTCTCAGCCCGGCAGAGCCAGACGAACTGATCGCTGAGCTGCGCGCGGCCATCGCGCCGAGGCTGTCCAACCTGCCGAGCCCCGAGCGCGCGCAGTACCTGCTGAGTCCGATCCACTTCCCGGTGGAACCCCCGCAGCAGGAAGCCGAGTAGGCGACGCTGAGGCCGATCGCTGAGGGGCAGTTCTGTGCGGCGCTGTGCCCTCCGCGCAGGCGGAGGTGGGCCGGCCGGCTCACCAACGCATGGGGAGAGGACCGATGTGCTCTCCGCGCGGCGGAGGTGAACCGGTCACCAGACGCGGAGGCAAGAACAAGGTGAGGTGCTCTCCGCGCGGGCGGAGGTGAACCGTCCTAGGTGAACTCGCAGGGCTGGATCGGAAAACGATCTACCGTATCGAGCGCGCGACGTACTCGACATCCATCGATCACCTCGCGGTGATCGCTAAGGCTCTCGGCGTCGACCTAGCCTCGCGCTTTCATGAGGTGGGCTGCCCAGAGGTTGATCATAAACACGGAAAGTGTCCTTGACCTGCAACGATAGGACTTGCTGAGGGTCCTGTTGGTTGCAAGGGAAAGAGCACCTTCCAGGTGAAGCACTGAGCTGTTTCAGAGTGGCCACTGATCGGGTGACGCTGGCGGTGGGCGCAACGCACGAGGCTCCCGTGCCGTTGGGGGAGGTATTCGAAGTCTCAACCCACTGGCACAGGAGCCCCGTTGGTTCCGTATTTTGCCGCACTCAACCTGCCCCACGCCCTGGTCGAGTGGGTCACCATGCTCATCGTCACCCGCGAGGGTGACCGCCGCTGCAAGCTCCCACCGCACCAGCGTGCGCTGGTCGGCCTGGTGTACCTGCGCAGGCACGACACAGCAGGTGAAGGAGCTGGTCGAACCGTTCCGCCCGTACCTCGTCCAGCCCGACCACACGTTCTACCTGCGGTGCACGGACGCCACCCTGCACGACCCGTATGGCCGGAAAACAGGACTACAACCAGGACGACGACATGGTCAACGTCCCCGGCCGGCTGACACGACTCCGCACCAATTTCGACAAAATCGCCGCCGCTGACCCCACAGGCGTCATCATCGACACGGACGACAACACCCCCGCCCAACTCGCCGACATCATCACCGCCTACCTCACGGAAGCGAGCCCATGCCCCAGCTTCAGGACGCCTCCGTGGTCGTCGCCCGCACCAAAGACGGCCGGGTGGCCGTCCTGTCCTCCCGCAGCGCCGAACACGGGGAGATGTTCCTTCCCGGTGGCCGGCGCGATCCGGGGAGACTCCCGAGGACTGTGCGCGGCGGGAGCTGAAGGAAGAGGCCGGGGCCGAGGCCACCCGGTGGCAGCATCTCGGCACCTACGCGAGCACCCTCGGAAGCAACGCCCGCCTGTCGCTGTTCCTCGCCGAACACCTCACGCTCGGACCACAGGAACTCAACGACACCGAAGAGGACTTCAAGCTGTCCTGGTGGCCGATGAACGAGGCGATCCAGGCCGCGCAGGACGGCCGGTTACACCTCCCCGGCGGTCCCCTCGCCCTGCTGCTCGCCGACCGCACCCAACCCAAAGGAGTACCGGAATGCTGAAACGTACGGGAACTGTCGTGGCCGCTGCTGCCGTTGCCGCACTTGCCCTCCCCGCCGACGCCCACGCCGCCGCCATCGCCTGCGGCGGGTCCGTCTCGACCCAGGGCATCTCCGGTAACGGCTGTATCAGCGCGGAGCGGTGGAAGGACGGCCACGTCTTCATGCGCAACATCACCGCGCACACGGTCCTGACGAATACGCGCCCGCACGCCTCCTGGGTCGAGTACGAGGCGTACTTCCGCGTCGTCTCGGGCGGTCACTGGGTGAAGATCGGCAACGGGCGTACCGTCGTCCAGCGACGGTCCACGGTCGGCCCCATCGCCATCGGCTCCACGGATCGCGTCTGCGGCCCGGTCAACGTCAAGGTCGAGATCCGCGTCCATGTCAGGCCCGCAGGGGGCGCCTGGTCCAACTGGAGCAGCGCCGCGACCTCCCAGTGCCAGACCTGACGCTGCCAGACCTGAGCCTCAGCACACGCAGCGCCCCCGCCTCCGCGACCAGGAGGACGGGGGCTCTCGTGTTTTCTGCGGAGGAATTAACCTCGCGCCTTCACGAAGCGGGCTGTCCGGCAAGTGATCAGGCAAGCAGAAAGTGCCTCTGACCAGCGAGAATGAGGAGTGCTGAGGTCCTTGTTCCCGCCCCTGTCGGAGGCACTTTCCAGGTGAAGCAGCCTATCGGGTCCTATCCCCATGTCCTTGTCCGGGACGACGGCCGGGCCGTGGTCTCGCAGGCCGGTTCAGTGCTGCTGGCCGAAACGGTCCGCAGGACCGGCCTCGACCAGGCCATATCCGCAGCACTCGCCCCCTGGCGGAAACCGCGGGCCGTCCACGACCCGGGCAAGATACTCATAGATCTTGCGCTGGCGGTCGCGCTTGGCGGGGACTGCCTCGCCGACATCGCGATGCTGCGGGCCGAGCCGGCCGTGTTCGGACCGGTCGCCTCCGACCCCACGGTCTCCCGCCTGATCGACACCCTCGCCACCGCGGACGAGAAGGCACTGAACGCCATCCGCACCGCCCGACACGAAGTCCGGGCCCGCGCCTGGTCGTTGGCCGGCAGCCAGGCACCGGACACCGATGGGCAGGTGATCGTGGACCTGGACGGAGTCTTGGTCGTCTCCCACTCCGACAAGCAGGATGCCGCCCCGACCTGGAAGAAGACCTACGGCCACCACCCGCTGATGGCCTTCGTCGACCACGGGCCGGGCGGGACCGGCGAACCCGTCGCCGCTCTCCTTCGGCCTGGGAACGCGGGCTCGAACACCGCCGCCGACCACATCACCACCGCTCGCCTCGCCCTCGCCCAACTGCCCAAGAAGTACCGGCGCGGACGGCAGACCCTCATCCGCTGCGACTCCGCGGGCGGCACCCACGAGTTCGTTTCCTGGCTCGCCCAGCGCGGGCGCTGGCTGTCCTACTCCGTGGGCATGGTGATCACCCAGGCCATCCACCAGCACGTGCTGAAGATCCCCGAGTCGGCCTGGACCCCGGCCATCGAGACCGGCGGCGAGGTCCGCGACGGGGCCTGGGTCGCCGAACTCACCGGCGATCTGATCGAGGGCTGGCCGAGAGGGATGCGGCTGATCGTCCGCAGGGAACGGCCCCATCCCGGCGCCCAGTTGAGGATCACGGATGCGGACGGCATGCGGATCACCTGTTTCGCCACCAACACTGCCGGTCGTCCCATCGCCGCACTTGAGCTCCGTCACCGGCTGCGGGCCCGGGCCGAGGACCGGATCCGGGCCGCCCGCGCAACGGGAATGCGCAACCTGCCCCTGCACGACACCGCGCAGAACAAGGTCTGGCTGGAGATCATCCAGCTCGCGCTCGACCTGCTGGCCTGGATGCCCATGCTCGCCCTCACCGGCAAGGCCCGGCTCTGGGAGCCCCGCCGGCTTCGGCTCGGCCTCTTCTCTGCAGCCGCTCAGCTCGTCACGACCGGCCGGCGTCGCATCCTCCGCATCGCCCGTCACTGGCCGTGGACCGGCGAGATCACCGCAGCTCTCGCACGGCTCGCTCTCCTACCGAAGCCCGGCTGACCAGCTACTTTACGTCCCTACGAGGAGCACCACTCCTACCGCAGCAGTGGAACCCGGCGCCCACCCGAGGCGACACTTGGGCTGTCGGCCTGCCCGCCCTCAGCCACCGAAAGCGAAACGGTCCGCCGACTCCGTCGGCAGACCGTCAAGAAAGTTCGAGACTAGTGGCACTCTTCACGGATTCGTAGCCGGCCACACGACGGATTGCCGGGCACACGAGTCACCCCGCCCGCAGCATGCACGGACGGGGCGCGATGAACTTCCGGGGTACCTACTCGACGTTTCCACAACTGCTGTTGGAACAGACGAACTGCGATTCGCCGGTAACCTGGTTGTTCTCATCAACCTCGACGGTCTTGTACATGGTGCCGCCGCATGCGCTGCAGCCGCGGGTCTGCATTTGCTGTCCCATCTCGGGGTCCTCTTTCAGCGAGGGGGCGCGGCTACCGCCGCGCAGAGCAATAGCGTGATCCAGCAGGTCGAGAGTCTCCCGCCGCATCCGCTCACGGATTTCGATGTCCACGGCTGTCTCGCCCGCCGCCGCGACCCGGCCGCATGTGCACCAGTACCGGCCGCCGCCCGGTCCCGGCGGCACCATCTCGGTTTGGCACACGGGGCATTCCACGGCGATCACTCCTTGACGTATCCGCACCGCGAGCAAACAGAGATCTGCTGCCCGTCAGAGTCCCGCTGGCCCCACATAGTGCTCTGGCACTGCGGGCATCCACTGGTCTGGATGCCACGCGGCCCGAGCGGCGGCGGGTCAGGGGTGGCAGCGACATACGAAATGACCAACTCTCTGTCCTGCGCGCTGTCCCCCGCCATGCGAAGCAGGGTTGCCAGCCGCGTACGCGCTTCGTCGGCGAAGGTCCCCATACGGCGGAGGGTATCGAGCGCGGCGCATTCTCACAGCTACCTCCAGTCGGATTACACCCTTGGGTGACATCCATTTCGTTCCCCCGTGCCGGCCGGCCGCCACCGTCAGGGGAGCGGCGGCCGGCTTTCCCACGGCGCCTCTCACGGGGGCGTCGGCGCCGGGGAGTCTCAGGAGGGGCGGAGAAACGGCGGGTCTCCGGGAAGCCGCACACCGGCGCCACGGGCGAGGATGCGGGCCACCGCCTCAGGTACTGCGCCAGGCCCGACCGTGCCAGCCCTGCACGGGCCGCACACAGTGTCCGTGATGCACGGCCCGGTGGCGGAGTCGATCTGGACGTCTCGCAGGTCGAGGTTCGAGCCGCAGGCGCAGCGCGTCGATTCGGTCGCGAGTCGCTCCCGTTGCAGGCGTGGTGCGTGGTCGCCGCGTAACCGTGGTGTCCGCGCTGTTCGGATGGGATCACACACGTCATCGTCTCGGGCCGCGCAGGTTAAGGGCAGACCACATGCCGGGGCTGACCGCCCCCGAGGATGCCGACAGCGAGGACGAATACGTGCGCGGCGAGGCACGTCCAGTACGTGGCAATCCGCCGCTGGCGGGGCGTCACGGCTGCCTCCCCACCAGCACGGCACGGACGCTGTCGCGGTCGAACTCACCCCTCCACCCCCTCTCACACCCTCCTACAACCTCTCTCAACTCTCAGAACTTCACCGATGCCTACTGGACGGGCACAGCGCGCGGAGTGCCGACACGGGCGCGAGCCATCCACCTCCTCGGCCAGATGCTGACCAGGATCGGAACCAGACTCACCCGGTCACACGCCAAGCAATGAGGTCACCGCGGGCACGGCGCACCGCGTGCTCGCCCGCGCTGCTATTTCCCGTGAACAATCACGGGCCTCAAGATCCGCAACTGCCGCCCAAACCAGCAGACAAACCCTGCCACTGGACGTGGACGAAGCCACGCGCCGGAATCGCACCGAACTGGTGCTGCCCCGGCGCACCATCTGCTGCAGCCTCTGCCCTTCCTGGTCGGTCAACCCGCGCACGCGGACAGGCTCAGTTACCACGCCCCCCAGCAGTCGGATCGGACGCCACCGCACATCCACCGCCCCACGGCAAGCGGGTGACGTCATAGCCAGCGTCGGAGGCGATGACGATGTCCGGGTCGCCTGTTTGCCACTGGCCAGCGGCGATGAGCCGTCCGGCGACGCCTCGGAGCTGGGTGGCGGTGACGGCGGTCGCATCGTCGACGGGCCCGAGACGAACCGCGTCCAGGATCGCGGTCCAGAAGGTGGCGCCCGTCTCCAGAACGGCGACGACCGAGTACGGCCGGCCGGGGATGAACTGCGAGGCCGTCTTCGCACGGCCGTAGACGTGGCAGAACAGCCGCTCCGGCGAGCACGGCGCGTCCGATCGCAGCCACGGCGAGACGTCCACGGCGAGGACCAGTCGGCCGTCGGAGAATCGCGGGAGCGGCAGGCCGACCAGTACCGTCCGCAGCCGGTCAGCATCGATCCGCCCGTCATTGAGACCGTCGTACATCGCTCCGTGCCAACGGCGGTGCTCCGGCAGCAGTGTCAGGTCCACGGCCGACTTGACCGCCCGTCCGTGCGCAGCACGGCATCCGACAGCTCGAACAGTTCATCGCGCCTGGCGGTCAGACACTCGTAGCACTCGCCCCGGAAGCGTGACGCTTCCACGAACGCCTCGCTCTGGGCAGCCTTGGGCAGCAGACTCACCTTCACGGCCTTCGTCATGGTCACGGACACCTCCGTCGGAGCACATGATCAGACGAACGCCGCCTCCACGTCCTGTGAATGCCCAGGTGAGCTACCCGGTTCGAGACACCGTTCGAGGCGGGAGAACAAGTTGAGCACCAGCGGGATCGTTCGCTTCAGTTGAGCTCAACGCCGCGCGAACCGCTCAAACGCGCCGTACAGCGCCGCGCTCATGGCAGCGCTGCCCTTGTGTCCCGAGTCTTCGATAGTCACCAGGTCCGCACCGGGCCAGGCTCGGGCGAGTTCCCAAGCCGTGTCAAGCGGTCCGCTCATGTCGAGGCGGCCGTGGATCAGGATGCCGGGGATGCCTGCCAGGCGTCCCGCGTCGCGGATCAACTGCCCCTCCTCCAGCCACCCTCCATGGGCGAAGTAGTGGGAGCAGATCCGCACGAACGCCAGCATGGCCCGAGACGGCATTTCGCCGCACGGGTTGGGCTTGCCATGCGGTTCCGCGGACAGGACTGCGTCCTCCCAAGCACACCAGTCGATCGCAGCCTTGGCCCGCACCTCCGAGTCAGGGCTCTCCATGAGACGCGCGTACGCCCCGACAAGATCGCCATCACGGTCGGCCTCGGGGACACCGTCGCGGAATCGCTCCCACGCTTCGGGGAAGAACCGGCCCACACCCCGGTAGAGCCAGTCGATCTCGTAGCGACGGGTGCTGGTGACAGAGACGAGCACGATCTCCGACACCCGCTCCGGGTACCGCTCGGCGTACGCGAGGCTGAGCGTGGCGCCCCACGAGCCGCCGAAGAGCAGCCACTGGTCGAGACCGAGGTGCGCGCGCAGCTGCTCCATGTCAGCGATCAGGTTCTCGGTGGTGTTGAGCTTCATGTCGGTGGCAGGGTCGCTCGCGTGGGGTGTGCTTCGGCCGCATCCGCGCTGGTCGAAGAGGATAATCCGGTAGCGTTCCGGGTCGAACGACTTGCGCGGCCCTGTCGAGCAGCCCGAACCGGGGCCGCCGTGGACGACGAGGGCGGGCTTGCCGTCAGGGTTCCCGCAGGCCTCCCAGTAGACGAGGTTTCCGTCGCCGGTATCGAGCATTCCGTGGTCGTAGGGTTCGATCGGCGGGTAAGGGGCGGCCATATCTGGCTCTTCTCCATCGAGTTCGTCGAAGGCGCAAGCCGAACACAATACGCGCAGACCAGGCCTGCTCTTCAGCCTTCGACCGATGGTCCGGAAGTTGAAGAAACAAGTTCAGTGCCTGTTGGTGATGTACACATGCCAGAAGCGGCTCTGCTGCTGAGCGGGGGCTTTCGTGAAAGGCATGGTCAGTCGTGAAAGGCATGGTCAGTGGCGATGACGGGGCTGAAGAGGCCGGGTTGTCGCCACTGACCGTTCGGGGTGTGGGCCGCCGGTTGTTGCAGGTTGATCGCGTTGCCTGGTCGGGACATACGGTGGCGAGCCGTTCGAGGCACTGGCGTCTCAGGTATGCCGAGACCAGAAGGCGACGAACACGATGTAGGAGATGGCGGCGGTGGCCACGAACCAGAAGTAAGGATCGCCGCTTCTTCCGGATGCCAGTTCACCGATGAAAGCGTAGAGATTCCCCACGGTAAGTACCACGCCCGTGCCGGCCCAGGCTCGCCCTCCGATCCGGGCGAAGCGCTCGTCGGGGGCCTTCTCGGTGAGGCCCTGATAGGTCTCGCTCCGGCGTCCCAGCAGCACTAAGGCAAGACTGCAGACCGCCAGGATCCCGAACGTCACCAGGCCGATAGCGAGTCGGCCGCCGAAAGTCGCGGCCACGAGACAGGCGCCTCCGAGGGCGAGGAAGAAGCCGGGGACGGACCGCCTGGCTCTGTTACTGGTCATCTGCTGGGCTCTCATCGACATGAAACATCTCCTCAACGCTGACTTCGAAGAACTTGGCCATGGACAAGGCGAGCGGCAGGGAAGGTGTGTACCGCTCGGTCTCGATGGCGTTGATCGTTTGCCGTGAGACCCCGAGGGCTGTCCCTAGCTGGCCCTGGGAGAGTCCTCGTGACGACCGCAGTTTCCTGACGCTGTTTCGCACGTGTAAAGCTTGCTTGTCACCCTGCGTTGGTGTCAAGCGTGCTTTACAGTGCTGGCGGGCCTGCGGGTCAGGCGTCGCAACACGCGCCGGGACGTCAGGTCCGCGACACGACCCTCATCAACTGCTAACCCCACGACATTAATGGGAGTTGAGGAATGCGAGACACGCCAAGAAAGCAGCGACAAACCTCTTTCAGACTGACCAGATGAGTGGGCGCAAGGCCGGCCGGGACGAGAAGGACGCCCAGGGCGAGGTCACTCACCATCACGGCTGGGGCGCCAACAAGTTGCACGCCACGATCCACTCTGTGGCGGAACTGGCGGTGCTCGGCATCCTCGCCGCCGCCATCCACCTGCCGCTGACCGCGTGGCCGGAGTCGCTATCGATCGCAGATCCCAGCGTCAGTGGGCGCTGGGTCTGCGGTCGGGCGCGGCTAGCCGAAGGGGTTGTCGGGAAAGCGGTTTGCCGAGGCTGCTGGCTCGCCGACGAACACGGGAGCCACCGGAGTGGCCTTGGGGGCGGGGGCCGATACCTGTTCCTGCTTCACGCCGGGGGGGGCAGGAAGCAGGGCGTTTCCATTGAGAAGACGAGTGCGTTGCCGCGTCCGTATGTCTCCACCGAGACGAAGAGGTTGTCGCTGCCGCCTTTGGCGTCCATGAGCACTTGCGATGGCTTCTCGCGGTAGCCGTTGATCTTGTAGCCCTCGGCTTCGAGCTTCTTGCGCATGGCGCGCAAGGCCTTCCCGCGCTCGTCTCCTCAAATCGCCGCCCGGACGGAGTAGGAGAGGTCAAAGCGGCCGTCGGTGGCATGTTCGTGGTTCTTGCCGAAGCACTCGTAGAACTCCTTGTCCACCGTCTTGTCGTCGGCTGTGAGGCCGTACTGGCTGGCTGGTGAGTCGATCAGTGTGCGGGCCGAGCGTTCGGCTCCGTCCCTGCTCTTGACGGGCAGTGGGTCGTTCTTCCCGGAGTCGGTCATGCATCCTCCAGATGCGAGCAAGGCTACGAGTGTGAGCACGCTGATACGGCTGTGGCGGCGGATGCGGCCGGTCACCAGTCCGACCCCTCTGTCTTAGGCGGGTGGGGGTGGGGGTAGGGGTAGGGGTGGGGGTGCACGCGATGCTTCCCTTCTCCAGGAGGCATTCCTGCGATGATGCGGCCCTGGTTGGCGAGGCTTTCGCTGTCCTTGTCCCAGTAGCCGCCGTGCCCCGAGGTGTCCACGTCGAACACCTTGCCTCCAAACTCCTTCTCCGCAGGTTTTTCTCCTAGAGCCTTGCCTGAGGCGTCGGTGGAGACGATGTCGTCGGGCGCCCAGCCGGCCCAGACGCGGTCCGGGTCCATGTTCAGGTCCTTGGCGTGGTCCACTGCCATTCCCCCGCTCGCGCGGCGGGTTCACCACCAAACTCCACCTGAGCGCGGACGGCCGCTGCCGCCCGCTGTCCGTCATCGTCACACCGGGCCAGCGGGCGGACTGCACGCAGTTCAAGCCGGTGCTGGAGAAGATCCGCGTCCCGAAAGCCGGGCCGGGCAGGCCCCGCAAGAAACCCGACAGCGTCGCGGCCGGCAAGGCATACAACAACGGGCCATGTCGTGAGTACCTGCGGCGCCGCGGCATCCGGCACACGATTCCGGAGAAGACCGACAGTCAGGCCGCCCGCCTACGCAAGGGTTCACGCGGCGGACGGCCACCCAGCTTCGGCGAAGAGCGGTACAAAAAACGCAACACTGTCGAGCGGGCCATCAACCGACTCAAGCAACACCAGCCGTGGCCACCCGCTATGACAAGCGCCGCTACGTCTACCTCGGGACCGCCACCGCCGCAGCCCTCACCATCTGGCTCCGAACATGATCGACCGGACAAGTCCTAATACTGCAACGGTGTTTGCCGTGACGGTTGGGCAGGCTGGTCGTTGGTCTGGTCATGGGCGGGGACCTTGCTGCTGTCAGGGCGTGGGCCGGTGAACTGGACGCTGTGCACGACCGGTTCGTGCACAGGTTTTCCAGGACGGAGCCGCGGGAGTCGGCGCTTGCCTATATGCAGGGACTGATCGCCCCGCTTGAGCGGAAGAACGGCTGGACCCTGGCCGAACAGGCCGGTCATGCCGCTCCGGACCGTATCCATCGGCTGCTGAACCGGATCGAGTGGGAGGCCGATGAGGTCCTCGACGATGTGCGTGACTACGTCGTCGAGAACCTCGGCGACCCCGACGCGGTGCTCATCGTGGACGACACCGGCTTCCTGAAGAAGGGGACCCGTTCGGCAGGTGTGCAGCGGCAGTACTCCGGGACCGCGGGACGGACGGAGAACTGCCAGGTCGGCGTCTTCCTCGCCTATGCAGCTGGCGGTGGCCGGACGCTGATCGACCGCAGGTTGTATCTGCCCACCTCCTGGACAGACGACCGCGAGAGATGCCGCAGGGCCGGTATCGACGACGAGGTCGGCTTCGAGACCAAGGTCGTCATGGCCAAGAAGATGGTCCGCCGTGCGATCGCGGACAAGATCCCGTTCCGGTGGGTGACGGCGGATGCGGCCTACGGCTTCAGCAAGGGCTGGCGCCATGAGCTGGAGCAGGCCGATGTCTTCCACGTCATGGCCACCACCCGGCACGACACCGTGGTCACCCGCTGGGCCTTGGACCATCCCGTCCACGACCTGTTCACGGGCCTGCCGCGGCAGAAGTGGAAACGCCGCTCGTGTGGGAACGGCGCTCATGGGATGCGGGTGTTCGACTGGGCGCGTGTCGAAGTCCGTCCCTGGCACCGCGAGGACCGCCGCCACTGGGTTCTCGCCCGCCGCAGCGTCAGGCGACCCGAGGAAATCTCCTACTACATCGCCTACTGTCCCGCCGGCACCACTCTTGATGAGTTGATCCAGGTTGCGGGCAGCCGATGGGCAGTCGAGGAGTGCTTTCAGACCGCGAAGCAGGAGTGCGGCCTGGACGACTACCAAGTCCGCCGCTATCCCGGCTGGCACCGCCACATCACCCTGGCCATGGCCGCACACGCCTGCCTGACCGTCCTGCGGTCCCGTGAACTCAATGCCGGGAAAGCAGAAACGGATCCTCCCAGCTCATCCACCTCAGCCTCGCCGAGATCAGACGCCTGATCACCCGCCTCACCAACCGCCAACCCACACCCGTCGACCACATCCTGCACTGGTCACACTGGCGCCGAAAGCGACAACACCAGGCCCGCATCAGTCACTACACACGACGCGGACACAGCCCATAGAACTGCCCAGCCATCAGCACAAACACCGTTGCAGTACTAACACCCTCTTCGTCCGGACCAAGAACGTCACGACCGTGAACGCCCGCGATGAGCAGGGAAAACTGCACCACTTTGCCCAGTCCGAGCACCGCGCCTTTTGGGCCTGGGCCTCAGTGGAGTTCCTCCGCCACACCGGGGCCCGCATCGAGGAAATGTTGGAGGTCAGCCACCACGCCATGATCCAGTACCGGCTGCCCACCACCGGCGAGATCGTCCCGCTGCTCCAGATCGCCCCGTCGAAGACTGACCAGGAACGGGTCCTGCTCGTCAGCCCCGAGCCGGCCGACGTGCTGGCCACGATCATCCGCCGGGTCCGCGACCCCCGGACCGGCGCCATCCCGCTCCTGTCCGCCTACGACTACGAGGAGCGCACCTGGAACCCGCCGGCACCGCTGCTCTTCCAGTGGGACCGCGGCGGTGAAAACTCCCGCATGACTGGCGAGTTCATCCGGAAAGCACTGGGCGACGTCCTGGACATTATTGGCCTGACCGACTCAACCGGCCAGCCCCTGGCCTTCTCTCCACACGACTTCCGGCGTCTATTCATCACCGACGCCATCCGCTCCGGCCTGCCACCGCACATCGCCCAGGTCATCGCTGGCCACGCCAACATCAACACCACGATGGGCTACAACGCCATCTACCCCGCCGAGACCATCGAAGCCCACCGCGCCTTCATCGCTCGCCGCCGCGCGCTCCGCCCGGCCGAGGAATACCGCACCCCTACGAACGCAGAGTGGGACGAATTCCTCGGTTACTTCGAGAAACGAAAGGTGTCCATCGGCACCTGCGCACGCGCCTTCGGGACCCCATGCATTCATGAGCACGCTTGTGTCAGATGCTCACTCCTCCGGCCGGATCCGGCCCAACGGGCACGGCTCGTCGACATCCGCGACAACCTCCTCGCCCGCATCGACGAAGCCGAGACGGAAGGCTGGCTCGGCGAGGTCGAAGGTCTCCAGGTCAGCCTGGCTGGCGCTGAGGAGAAGCTCCGCCAGCTCGATCGGGGCCACGGGCAGCATACGGTCGTTGCCCTTGGCATCCCCACCACGTGTGGTGATCGATGAACCCACGAAGGTGGGCTGCCGCATGCCCCTCAACCAAGATCGAGAACACGTTCAAAGAAGCGTGCGTCAAACGCCCTTCAGAACACGATCAAGTGCCGCCCGGCCTGCAGGTCCCCACTTCGGCTTGCCGCCGGGAAGGCCCCGATCTCCGTTCTGCCCCATGAGCATCAGGAAGAGGCTCTTCATAGCGGCCAGCCCGCGGGCGCGCCGGATCGCCGCCTCGTCTGCATGCGCGTACATGTCGAAGAACCGTGAGGCCGTGCCCGCGGGCAGCAGCACCCATGCGGCGGCGAGGTCCCACGCCGGATCGCCGGCGAACATATCCCCGAAGTCGACGATGCCCGAGAGCGTTCCGTCCGAGACGACGACGTTCGCGGGGTGGAGGTCGCCGTGCACCCACACCGGCGGGCCCTCCCACGCGTGGGCCGCAACGGCGTCGTCCCAGACGGCCCGGACATCGGCAGCGATGTCGTCGGGGGCAACGGCCTGGAAGAAGTTCTCGAAGCCGTCCGTGCAGTTCTTGGGATGGGCACCGCGGTCCGTAGCGATCGGCGCCTCGGCGGGCGCCTCCACGTGGAGCGCCCGGAGGAAGCCCGCCAGCGTGTCGGCCGCGTGGTCGCCGCGGCTGATCGAGCCGTGGTCCAGCGGCTCGCCGGGAACCCACGTCATCACGGTCCAGTGCTTGGGAAAGCGCTCGGACGGTTCGCCGAACCGCACAGGGTTCGGCACCGGGAGCGGCAGACGCGGGGCCAGCACGGGGAGCCACCGCCGCTCCTTGAGCTGGAGTTCTGGGGTGGGGTCCATGCGCTGCACGCGCACGGCCAACTCGTCCCCGAGACGCCACATTTGGTTGCCCCAGCCGCCCGCCACCTCGCGGATGGCCAGCCCTGCAAGGTCTGGATGTTGCTCCTCCAGCAGGACGCGGACCAGGTCTGCGGTGATCTCGATCTCGGTGTCGGTCATGCGAAGTCACAGTACCAAGGCGGCAGACGGAGCGGGCTCTCGCTCTCCGGAACATCTCGCTGTGATCCCTCTGGCATCACCAATTCGGTTTCAGAGAGCTACGGATCAGAGGCTTGGGACAGACCGGCCCCAAGTTCAGAGAAGCGACCAGGCCGAAGGAGACCGTTCCCTGCCAGAGCGATCGCACGACTCGACGGTATGCACAGACCACCCGGGGCACCGCCCTTCAGCATCCGTCCGGGGGCAGCGAACCGACTGCGGCAGCGGGGTGTCGTGGCCGCCGCCCGGGGCTCCGGCGACCGTTCTCCTTCAGACGTCGGTGTGGTCCCCGGCGATCTCGTCCAGGAGGTGTCGGCCGTTGTTGCGCACGTTGTTGACCGCGGTGGACACCGCGCGGGCGTCCAGGCGGCCGGCGGCGGGGGCTGCCAGCAGGGCGCGCAGTTCGCCGGCGTCGTGATGGGCGGGGTCGAGCCAGGTGCTCCAGTCGGCGGGGGCGATCGCCAGGGGCATGCGGGGGTGGACGCGTCCGGCGGCGTCGGTGGCCTCGGTCGTGATGATCGTGCAGGTGGTCCACCACGCTCCCGGGTCGTCGTCGGCCGCAGCCGGGTCGCGCCAGAACTCGTACAGGCCGGCGAGCGCCATGACCTGGCCATCTTGGGGGGCGATGAAGTACGGCTGCTTGCGGGCCTTGGTCGTCTTGGTTGCCGCGACGGCCTGCCATTCGTAGAAGCCGTCCGCCGGCAGCAGGCACCTGCGCTTGGCGAACGCCCGGCGGTAGGCCGGCTTCTCCGCGACGGTCTCCACCCTCGCGTTGATCATTTTCGCGCCGACGTTCAGGCTCTTCGCCCAGGACGGCACCAGGCCCCAGCGCAGCGGCCGCAGCTGCCGGGTGACCTCGCCGGTGTCATGCTCGACGCGTTCCAGGACCGACCACACGTTGTCGGTCGGGGCCACGTTCCAGCTCGGTTCGAGAGCCTGGTCA
This sequence comes from Streptomyces inhibens, assembly GCF_022221585.1. Classification (NCBI taxonomy): domain Bacteria; kingdom Bacillati; phylum Actinomycetota; class Actinomycetes; order Kitasatosporales; family Streptomycetaceae; genus Streptomyces; species Streptomyces inhibens. The sequence continues at coordinate 9,525,958 of NZ_CP084681.1, read as the reverse complement.
GGGTCCCAGCGTGTGACGTCGAACAGGTCGACCAGATCCTGCGGACGGCGGGTGGATGCGTATCGGCCGCACATGCCCCCACCCTGCCACGCGGCTGTCCGCCGGCCAGCACGAGGTCCCACCGGCCGTACGGGGGCGCCGCCCCGCACCTCAGCCGACGCGAGCGCACTGGAGACCGAGCCCGACTGAGGCGTGGCCGGTGCGGGCACGGACTCCGGGGCTGGCGCGACAGTGGTCCGCCAGGCCGCAGCCATCAATGCCTCACCTGCTCGGATCGCTGGCCCTCGCAGAGCCCCGTGGGCGCACAACGCCGACCGCATCCATCTCCTGCCAAGTGATTCCGGCCTGCGCTTCATCTTGCCGATCACCGGCTGCGAGAGGGGCGGCGGTCAGGACATGTAGAGCGCGCCGGAGGGCTGTCAGGTGCTGGTTCTGGAGGTCGAGCAGCACGCGAAGCCGACTGGCTTCTGCCTGTGCCAGCTCACGGCTGTGACGTTCCTCGACCAGTTGTCGCTCCAACGCCGAGGTGTCTTGGCTGTCGGGCCTCACTGCTTCCGCCTCGATTTGCCCTGCGGGAGCTGCCGGCGAATTCAGTAGCCCGGCTGCTCGCAGATCGTCCGTCGGGATCTGCCAGCCGTGTTCCCGATCCAGCACGGCGTTGGGGAAGCTCCCCTCCTCCCGTCGGCGGCGGATGGTGGACCGGCTCACCCCCGCACGCGAGTGCGGCATCACGCTGGGACAGCAAGGAAGGGCTCATACCTGGTGAACGAGCATGTCCATTGCCAGCTACCCAGCCGTACGCAGCAACTGGACGAGGAACCTCCCTGGGATGCGGTTTGCCGTCGGTTGCGCGCGGTCTGCCGTGTATGAGCCGGCCCCGGCGTCTCGCAGGCGACTCCGTGGTGGGCGGCGGTCCAGCAGAGCCTCGGTCTCCTCCCATTCCCGGCACGCCCCGCAGAGCGCATCGCCAGGAAGCGTCGGCGGTTAGGGCGTTGGCGTACCCTTCGCGCCGCTTGGTGGCTGCGGCAGGGGCCATGACGGCGCCCAGCCCGGTTCAGTTGCACGCGGTGAGTTCTTCGATGCGGGTGGCGAAGTCGGCATCGGGCAGCGGCAGTTCAACAACGTCGACGAAGCCGAGGGCATGCGGTACGTAGGCGATCACCGCGGTGGCGGCGGCAGAGAAGTCCGCATCGTCGTCGCGCAGGAATTCCAGGATCCACAGGGCCGCCATCAGGTCCCGTCGGTCGGCCCATTCGGGAGCGCGGGGGATGTGGACCTCCAGGCCGGCTTGGTCGTACCAGAGGCGCGCTTGTCCCGCCTCCCCCAAGGCCATGTGGTGCAGATACAGGCGGCAGGCGGCGCGGGCGCCGGTGTCGCCCGCGCCGGCGGCGAACTGCCACCAGAAGAGTCGCCGCCCGCATCGACGACCGGCCCGTGAGCGCGGACCTGGCGGGTCTGGACTCCACCACACTCGCGTGCCTGGCCGCCCAGCACGCCCGGTGAACGCGGTGACATACGCCGACGAACGCCTGCGCGACGACGACCTCGCGTACGCACACCGCACCGCGGCCACGGTGCCGGGCCTGGTGCACCATACGGTGCCCGGTACCGCCGAGACGGTGTACTACGCAGGGCTGGACGACCTGACAGCCCTACCCATCACCGACGCACTCCAATGCCTATGTGGTCACCGCCTCCATCAAACGGGCCGTGCTCGGCACCGTCGCCGAGCAGACCGGGGCGCCGGGGGTGCACTTCACCGGGGCGGCCGCTCCAGCGAAGGGAAGACGCCGCTCCAGCGAGGGGGAAGACGCCGGTCAGCACGTCCCGCAGCCGGTTGATCATCCGGACGCGGTCGGCGACCAGATCGGATCGGTGGGCGGTCAGATCGGATCGGTGGGCGGTCAGAAGGGCCAGGTCGGCGGCAAGCTGGGCCGGCACCTCGATGGTGGTGAAGTCCCGCCGGTGGCGGGCGGTTTCGGCGATGACGTAGGCGTCACGGGCGTCGGCCTTGGCCTCACCCCGGTAGGCACCGGCCATGCGCTTGACCGTTCTGCCCGGCGCGTAGACGGGCTTCTGGCCGTGGGCGGCGAGCAGAGCCGGCAGCAGCGCGGAAGCGGTGCCGGAGATGTCCACGGCCCAACTGACCTCGTCGGCAAGATCCAGGATCTCGCCGATCGCGGCCAGGATCGCGGACTCGCCATTGCCGCTCTTCTTCGACCACAGGGGCGCGCCCGTCTCGTCGACCACCGCGGCACAGTGGTGGCCCTTGCCCGCGTCGATACCGGCCCACAACCGGTCACACCGCTGATTCACTCGCCCCTCCTCGTGCCAACGGCCATCCATCAGACGGACTCGGTTTCGCCGGTGGCGCCGAACACGGGAACCGTCCCGAACCTCGCCCTGCCGACTGCTGCCGGCAGGCTGTTGGGGCTGGGCGCATCGACCGCCGATCGGTCCGGGACGGAACCCGAGTTCCCGGTGGACAGGGTCGGGCACTCCGCCGTCAGGTCACGGCGGGCTCGGCTGCGGGGGCGGGGGTGCGTCTGGCGAGGAACAGCCCGCTGCCGAAGGTGATGGCGAGGTTGACGCCGAGGGCGATCAGACCGCCGTTGACTCCGTGCACCACCGGGTGTCCGGACGCCTGCAGTGCCACGCCGACCGCGAGCCCCACGACGAGGCCCGTGAGGACCGCAGGGGCGGTGATGCGCCGGGAGAAGAGCGTCACCAGCCAGGCAGGGACCACCTGCGAGCCGATGACGTAGGCGAAGGCGAGGACGTCGAGCATGAGCCCCTGCACCGTGACCGCGAGCACGGCGGAGACGACCAGGTAGCCGGCCGTGCTGGCGGAGACCCAGCGGCGCTGCCGGGCGGGGTCGGCGGCGGGCAGCAGGTTCCGGGACAGGACGCCGCCGAAGCCGAGCGCCAGCACGGAGACGCTGAGCAGTCCGGTGAGGGCGGCGGCGCCCGCGGCGAGCCCGACCAGCCAGTCGGCTCCGGTGGCCTGGGCGGCGGCGGGGAAGGCATGGTTGGGATCGGCCAGCTTCAGATGCGCGAGGCTGTAGTAGGACGCGAAGACCAGCAGCGGGTACATCAGCATGTACAGCGGCTGGACGACGATGGTGCGGCGGACGGTCCGCTCGGAGCGTCCCGCGACGACGAACGCCAGACCCATCGTGCCCAGGTAGAAGCCCAGGGACTGCACCACCATGGTGGTCAGGGCGTGGACCAACGGTTCACCTGTGAGCGTCGCGGGCGAGCCGGCCTCGCGGGCGGCGTCGAACAGGGCACCGGGCCCGGCACCGGACTCGCTCAGGCCGGAGACGGCGAACAGTCCGACGAGCCCCACGGCCACGATCAGAGCGATGTCCTTGAGCACCGACACCATGGCGGGTGCCTTGATGCCGGTCAGCGTCACGTACACCAGGGAGATGGCGACGGTGATCACCACGGTGATCTCCGGCGTGAGGTGGAATCCCAGCGCAGCCAGCGCCGCGTGCAGCCCGGCGAACTGGAACTGGGCGTACGTCAGCAGGAAGGTGACGGTGGCGAGGGCGACCGTGATCTCCAGGGCTCGGCTGCCGAACCGGGCCCGCATGACGTCGGGGACAGTCATGGCGTCGTACCGCTTGGCCGCCCGCCACATCAGCGGGCCGACGTAGTAACCGATGGGGTACGCCAACAGGATGTAGCCGATGAACCAGACGCCGTAACCGGCTCCCTGGGAGTAGATGCCCGCCGGGAAGCCGAGCAGCGTGGCGATGCTGTAGACCTCGCCGACGGAGAGGAAGAAGAGCAGCGCGCCGTTGAAGGAGCGGCCGCCGACGAGGAAGTGCGAGACGTCGCCCTTACCGGAGCCGCGGCGGGCGGCCACGGCTATCACCAGTGAGGCGGCCACGATGATGCAGAAGACGGCGATGGCCATCAGTGGTCCTTTCCAATGGCGGATGCGGCGGAGTCGGCGGCCGCGGTAACGGCGGGGGCTGGCGCCGGGGCCGGCGGGGTGTCGTGGTCCGGATCCGGCCGATGCCGGTCGAAGAGGAACCAGGAGGTGCCCAGACACAGGCTGGTGAGGGGGATCCAGAGGAAAATCCAGAAGAACAGGAGGGGTATGCCGAAGACGCGCACCGGAGTGTCGGCGAGCAGCGGCATCGCGACCAGGAGAGCGGTGGCGGGGAGGCCGAGTCCGATCAGGGGTCCTGCGATCTTGCCGGTCATGGTGTCCTCGTACGGGTCGTGGTCGGGTGGGTGCGCCTCGCGGCCGGCGGAGGCGGGACGACGTGCGGCGGTGCGGATGACGATGGCGATGGCGACAGGACGGGGTGGGCAAAGGGCATGGGGACGGCGGCTGCCGGCCCGGCAGTGAAGGCCGGGCAGCGGGGGCGGGCAGCTGCGGGCCCGGTCAGGCCTGCCATACCTGCTGGGCGCCAACCCACGTCTCGCTCACGCCGATGGCGGCCAGTCGCTGCGGGGCGGTCGTCAGCGGGTCCTCGTCGAGGACCGTGAAGTCGGCGAGCATGCCTGGCGTCAGGCGCCCCTTCACAGCCTCCTCGCCGGCCGCGTAGGCGGCGCCCGTGGTGTACAGCGCGAGCGCCTCTGCCGCTGTGATCCGCTGGTTGCCGCCCAGCACGGTACCGTCCGCAGTCTGCCGCGTGACGCAGCTCTGCAGCCCGAGGAGCGGCTCGTACGGCCCGCAGGGGTAGTCGGACGACCCCGCGGTGGGAATGCCCGCGTCCAGCAGGTCGCGGTGCGCGAACATCCGCTCCAGCCGCTTGGCGCCGTACCAGCCTGTGAGCTTGTCGCCGTGGAAGGCGACGTAGCTCCCGAACGGCACCGTGACCATCCCGAGCGCGGAGATCCGGCGCAGGATCGTGTCGTCGACGAGGCTGCAGTGCTCGATCCGGTGCCGGGTGCCGGGGCGCGGATCGGCCGCCTGCGCTGCCTCGACGGCGTCGAGGACCAGGCGGATCGCACGGTCGCCGTTGGCGTGTACGCAGACCGTCCCCCCGGAACCGTGCACGCGCCGGACGACATCGTGCAGCTCGGCCTCGGACATCGCCTGGATGCCGTGCTCACAGGTTCCCTCGTACGGCTCGTCCAGCAGGCAGGTGCCACCCGCCACCGCACCGTCGACCAGGGCCTTGACTCCGCCGATGCGCAGCCGGGTGCCGCCGAGGCCGGTGCGCAGCCCGATCGACTCCATGCCTGGGACCGCGGTGTAGAGCAGAAGGGCATTGACCCGCAGGGTGAGCGCACCGGCTGCATCGGCGGCCTGCAGGAGATCCAATCCCTCGCTGGTGACGGCGGCGTCCCCGACCGAGGTGATGCCTGCCGAGTGCATCATCTGCTGGTAGCGGCCCAGGGCCTCGATCCGGTCGGCGAGTGGGCTGACCGGGACGACGGGGTCGCGGCCTGGGGCCGGGGAGCTCCGCAGATGCAGCATGGCCTGCTCGTACAGGACGCCGTCGAGTCTGCCCTCGGCGTCGCGGCCGTAGGCGCCGCCGGCCGGGGGCTCACTGTCGTCGTCGAGGCCCGCGGCACGCAGCGCGGCGGAGTTGAACACGGCCCAGTGCGAGGCTATGTGCGTCACCATCACGGGGCGGTCGGAACAGATACGGTCCAGGTCCTGGCGCTTGATCACCGTGCCGCCGGTGGTCTTGCCGTGGTCGTACCGGGCACCGATCAGCCATGCTCCGGAGGGCAGCTCGGCGGCCCGGCCGCGCAACGCGGCGACCAGCTGCTCGCGGGTACGCACCCGTTCCGGGGAGAGGTCCACATGCAGCATCGCCTCCGCCATCGTCGTCGGGTGCTGATGCGCGTCATTGAAACCGGGGACGACGGTGCGGTCGCCGAAGTCGTGCACGGGGGCCTCGGGGAAGCGGGCGCGCAGCTCTTCGACGGTGCCGGCGGCGGCGATCCACTCTCCGACGGTGGCGAAAGCGGGCAGGGCGGCGCCGTCGGCGGCGAGGGTGTGCACGCGGTCAGCCGTGAAGATCCGCGTGGTGAAGGCCTCGGTGGTCCGGCTCTGTGTATGGGGATGCAAGGGTGCCTCCAGGGCGAGGCCGCGTCCGTGGGCGTACGGGCGCGGTGTGGGGGCACTCGCCGGCTGCGCGGGTGCCCAGGACGTCGCCCGATGATGCCCTTGCGGGCGTGCACACCCCTCGATTCGCCCGATCACGTCACGCACAATGGCCCGCATGCACAAGTCCGTGGATCTGACCGAGCTGGACCTCTCGATCGTGCACGCCCTGCAGCTGGCACCGCGCGCGCCCTGGAACACACTCGGCGAAGTCCTGGGCGTCGACCACACGACGGTGGCCCGCCACTGGGCGCGCCTGGAAGAGCAAGGCAGCGCATGGCTGATGGCCTACTACCCCGCCTGGCACGACGGACTGTGCCGCGCCCGGGTGGAGGTCGACTGCGCGGGCGGAGCGGTGGACGCGGTGGCGCAGGCTCTCGTCCACGACCCGCACGTGGTGTCCGTCGACCTCACGCACAACGGCGGTGACCTGCAACTGACGGTGAGCGCCGGCGACATGGGGGTGCTCTCGCGGTACGTCACGGATCGTTTGCACCGGCTGCCCGGTGTGGAGCGAATCGCCGTGCACCCGGTCACCCGGGAGTACGCGGACGGCCGACAGTGGCGGCTGGACGCGCTCAACGCGGAACAGGTGCGGCAGCTCACCGCGATCAGCCCCGCGCCGCATGGCGGGACGGTGCCACCTGGTCCGGAAGAGCTGCGGATCCTGTCGGTGCTCGGTCCGGACGGCCGCTGCTCCTGGACGCAGCTGGCGGAGCGTACGAAAGCCAGCGCTGCGACAGTCCGCCGGAAGGTACACCGGATGATGCGGGAGGGAACGCTCGCCTTCCGATGCGAGGTCGCAGCGCACAGCGCGGGGTGGCCGGTCCAGGTGCTCTATACCGCGCAGTGCCCGGCGAACCGGCTGGAGTGCGCCGCGCGGGAGCTGGTGGTACTGCCCGGGGTCCGCTCGGTGGCGGCGCTCGCCGGTCCGGCGAACCTGGCGGTGACTGCGTGGCTGCGGTCTGCGGCCGACATTCAGCAGCTCGAGGTGCTGATGCTGCGCCGGGGCCAGGAGCTGGTGATCACTCGTCGCTCCGTCACACTGCGGGCGCTGAAGCGGATGGGGCGGCTGCTGGGGGCGGACGGACGCCGCATCGGCTACGTGCCGATGGACGTGTGGAGCGACCCGGTATGCGAGGGGTCCGTCGAACGAGCGTTAAATCGGGTTGCTGAGGTTGCCCGCCGACGCCGAGGACGTCGACCTGTGCATCTGCGGCACCGAGATACAGGTCCGCCGCCCGCGCGCGGGCCGCTTCGGCCGCAGGGCATTCGCCACAACGGAGTAGGTGCGAAGGGGACGTCATTGCAGGCCGTCACCACCCCGCCCGGACGGTGACCGGTCCCCTTCGGCGGGGCGCGCTGCCCGGCCCGCGACTGGGCCGGGAGCCTGCAATCCCCGGCGCCGCAGAGCCACAATGCCTCGGGCGGCTGAGCACCGCGAAGCGGGATGAATAAGGTCGACGCGACGGTCGCAGTGGCGCACACCCGCCGGGACGAGGGCCCGGAGGCCGGAGGCCGGAGGCCCGTACGGAGCGGCCGCCGCGGCCCACTTCGCCCCGGTGACATGCAGGGAGTTTCACTGACTGAGTCAAGCCGCCTGCACGATCGGTGGGGCGGAGGTGAAGACCCTGTTGTCGCGCAGGAGTGCCCACATCACGTCGACTCGTCGGCGGGCCGGGGCATGCCGACGGCCCGAAGGGCACCCCGCCATCAGCTCCGTAAACAGCGAGGCTGCCGCCGGGCTTGTGGAGGTAGATGGTGTCGCGGTCGTTGTTCCAGATGAAGTCGCAGTTGTCGCGGTAGACCGGTCCCTCGCCGAAGTATTACCACTTCAAGCGCGGCATCACGTGGCTGAACGCAGTAAAGGACCAGGTTGCGGGCATCGGGCAGATGGTGGTGCCCGGCACCCCGCGTGACGCCCTGCACCTCCTGGACGCTCCGCTGAACCTGGATGCCGGGGTGAAGCCGGAGACGGTCGCCACCGACAACGCCTCGTACTCCGACATGGTGTTCGGGCTGTTCGAGATGCTCGCCTACAACTTCTCCCCACGCTTCAAGGACCTGGCCGACCAGCGGTTCTGGCGGGCGGAGCTGCCCGGCATCGCCACCGGCGGCTACGGAGCCCTGGAGGCGCTGGCCCGCGACAAGGTCAACCTGAACAAGGTGATCACGCACTGGCCGGACATGCTGCGGGTGGCCGGCTCCCTGGTGATCGGGCAGGTCCGCGCGTACGACCTGCTGCGGATGTTCGACCGTGAGGGGCGGCCGACTCCGCCGGGGCAGGCGTTCGCGGAGTACGGGCGGATCGGCTAGACCCTGCGCCTGCTGCGCGTGGTCGACCCGGTGGACGCCACCTACCGGCGGCAGATGAACCGGCAGCTGACCGTCCAGGAGTCGAGGCACAGGCTGGCCCGGGACATCTGCCACGGCAAGCGCGGGCAGATCATGCAGGCGTACCGGACGGGTCAGGAGGACCAGTTCGGCTCGCTCGGCCTGGTGCTCAACGCCGTGGTGCTGTGGACGACCCGCTACCTGGACGCCGCCGTCGACAAGCTGCGGGCGCTGCCCGCCGACGAGCGCGAGCACGACGCGCTGGAGGAGGACGACGAGGAGTAGGACTACTCCTGAAGCCGGCCGACGGCGGGGTGGCGTGCTGCCTCTCCCGCAGGGGGGATCGGGCTGCCCGCGGTGGGTGCAACCCGGGGAGCGCTGTGGACGGTGCGGTGCTGGCTGGGTGTCGTTCCGTAGTGGTCCAGGAACACCTGCCTCATCGTCTCGGCGGAGCTGAACCCGCAGCGCCTCGCGATCGAAGCCAGCGGCAGTGCTGTGGAGACGAGGAGTTGTGAGGCCGCCTCGGCTCGGGCGGCCCGTACGAACTGGGCCGGTGTCTGTCCGAGCTGGTCGAGGAACAGCCGGGCCAGATGACGTCCGCTGACTCCCGCGTACGCGGCGAGCGCGGTGGCGCTGAGGTCGCTGCCGAGGTGCTCGGTGATGTGCTCGACGGTCCGTTGCACGGTCCGGTGCTCCGGAGCCGGTGCGTCGACGAACATGCTGATCTGGGCCTGGTTGCCCGGTCGTTGGAGGTAGGTCACCATCATCCGGGCCAGCGTCCGGGCGAGGGCCGGGCCGTGGTCCTCCTCGATGAACGCGAGGGTGAGGTCGAGCGCTCCGGTGACCCCGGCCGATGTGCAGACGTGCTCGTCGCGCAGGTACAGCGGCGCGGCGTCGACGTGGACGGCCGGGTGACGCTGCGCGAGGTCGTGCGCGTACGCCCAGTGGGTCGTGGCGCGCCGGCCGTCGAGCAGCCCGGTCGCCGCCAGCACACTCGCGCCCGTGCACACCGACGCGACCCGGCGGCCGATCCCGGCCAGGCGGCGCACATGCTCGACCAGCCGGGTGTTCTGCGCCGCCGCGGCGTGGCCCGGCCCGCCGACGACCAGCAGCGTGTCGACCGGGCCGCGGGTACGCTCCAGCGCTGCCTGCGCGCCCAGGACGAGTCCTGAGGAGCAGCGCACCGGGCGGCCCTGTGGGGTGACCAGGCGGACCTCGTAGGGCGGACTCGCACCGAGGCGGTTCGCCCCGTCGAAGGCGCTGGTCACGCAGGCGATCTCCACGAGTTCCACATCGTCGTAGGCCACGACCACCACACGGTGGCGGACAGCTGTCGTCATGCCTACGACACTATCGAATCCGTCTGCAGGACAGGTATCCCAGAATTTCGGACATAGAGTCCGGTGGTTCCCTCTGCGGTGGCGGCGGTGGGTGAGGGTTGTCAGGGCGGCAGCTCGCCGCCGGCAACCGGCCACCCACCGACATTCAGGAGTCCTGTCATGACCGAAACCTCGCCCGCGCCGTCCGAGGCCCCGGTGAAGACCATCGCCTTCGTGCTGTACCCGGGGCTCACTCCCCTGGACATCGTCGGCCCGCTGCAGGTCTTCGCAGCGTTGGCTGATCTGGTTCCCGGCTACCGCACCGTCGTGGTCGGCGAGCGGATCGAGCCGATGGGAAGCGACACGCCGCTGTCCCTGGTGCCCAGTCACACCTTCGAGGAGATAGCGGATCCGTACGCAGTGATCGTGCCCGGCGGCCTCGTCCCCACCCTTGCCGCGATGGCCGACGAGAATCTGCTGCGGAACCTGCGCGATACCGCGGCGCGGTCCCAGGTCGTCGGCTCGGTGTGCACCGGCGCGCTGCTGCTCGCGGCGGCAGGGCTCCTGGAGGGCCGCCGGGCCACCACGCACTGGATGTACCGCCACTTGCTCGCCCGCTTCGGGGCGACGCCGGTCACCCAGCGCTGGGCCGAGGACGGGCACTTCATCACCGCCGCCGGGGTCTCGGCCGGCATCGACATGGCACTGCATCTCGTCGGCCGCCTCGCCGGCAACGAGGTCGCGCGCATGGTCCAGCTGTGCATCGAGTACGACCCCGAGCCGCCGTTCGGCCCGATCGACTGGACGGCTGCCGACAGCGGCCAGTACGCCCCCTTCGCCCGACAGCTGCTCCAGAGCGCCCTCGCCGACCACCCCACCCTCCTGGCGCACCTGAGCAACTGAGCACCGTGGGCAGCTGGGCGGGAGCGGAAAGGCGGACGGCGCAGTGGTCGCGATGAGAGGTGTCCCGGGTCGGCCGGCGGCCGAATACTCCCGGCAGGCTGGAATGCGTACTCCGGCGGCGTTCACGGGCTCAAGACGGAGAGGGCCCACAAGGAGCCCGGCCGCCCTGCTGGGCGTCTCCCAGTGCAGGACAATCTCCACCCTGGCCCGGTTCAGCCCCAGCACCTGGGCGACTGCCGACTTCAGATCGTCGTAACGGACCTTGCTCCGTGGGATCCCGCCCAGCGTGCGCAATGCGTGCACCTGCCCTTCGAAGAAGGCTTCCTGGCCGCAGGATGCGAAGACCCGGTGGACGGCCTTGCCCGAGTAGGACAGGCGGAAGGAGAAGAGACAGCAGGTCACGAGCTCGCCGGCCAGCCGCACGGTCACGTCGCCGAAGTCGACCGCGTGAACAACTGACGTCACGACTCGGGTTCTGGCTCAACTTCTGTGGCCAGTGACGGTGAGCTACCGGCTCGGCCACCTGTCCGATCCCATCACCCTTGCACCAGGCAGTTGGCGTGTCCGGATGCCATCCGTGAATCTGCGTCATTCGGTGCGCGCGATCATCCTTGACGAGGACGGCTGCATCCTTCTCTGCCGGTTCGCGATTCCAGAGCCGGCAGGAACGGTGGTGTGGGCAGCTCCCGGCGGAGGGATCGAGCCGGACGAGACGCCGCTGGCCGCACTGCGCCGCGAACTGGAGGAAGAGGTCGGCCTCGCGGTCAGGACCGATCCGCCGCACGTGTGGCACCAGGAGGTCGTGGCGCCGGGACATGCCGCGGGCTTCGACGGCGTCGTCAACGACTTTTTCCTCGTGCGCACTGCCAGGTTCAATCCGCGCGGGACGCTGTCCGACGACGAGCTCGCCGCGGAGAACATCAGCAGTCTGAAGTGGTGGCACCCGCGCGAAGTCGCCAGTTATGACGGTCCCGACCTGTTCTCCCCCCGCGACCTTGCGACTCGTTTGACGGCATTGATCGCCTCTGGTGTTCCAGCCGGACCGGTGCTGCTCGGCCTCTGAGCAGACAAGCCCGCGTCATGGCGCGAGCAGGACTCGCTGTCGCAGGAGGGCGAAGCCCGCGCGGCCGAACATCTGGCGTTTGAGCATCTTGATGCGGTTGACGTGTCCTTCGACGACGCCCGAGTTCCAAGGCAGGGTCAGGCGGGCGATAAAGGCGTCCCGGTCGCGGTCGATGCCCGCGGCGAGCGTGTGGAGGCTGGGCAGGTCATCCTGTCTGACCGAGTCGAGCCAGTTCGGCAGGCGCGCGCCCTGGCGCTCGGTGAGCATCTGAGCGAAGGACCGGACGTGGCCAGTGAGAGCGTCAGGCTCGGGGCAGTTGGCCAGGACGACTTTGAGCCGGAGCTGTTCGATCTCGGTCAGCGATTCCGGGCGGCTGAGAATCCATCTGGTCACCAGGCGGGGTGCCGGGGGCTGTGCGGTCATCGAGGTAGGGCATGTACTCGTCCAGAGCGGAGGCTCGGTTGAACTGATATTGACAGAATGTGCCCGTTGGCGAGGACGGAGATACGCACACCGTCCCCAGTCGCCTGTCTTACGATTTCCGGAAGCTCCGGAAGCTCGGCGAAGAGCAGTGGTTCACCACCGGTGAAGCGCACCGCCCTTGGACGCAGAGGCGGCACCGCCGACAGCGCATTCTGGCCAGGATCGTCCGGATCACGATCTTGACACGAACTTCGGATCATCCGAAGCTGGCAGCCCACCCGCCACTTGCTGTAATGACCAATAAAACTTGAGGGAAGGCATGTGGAATCCGCCATTCAACCCCTTTTCACCGGGCGGAACGCCGGGCACCTGAAAGCGGGACGTTTCCCGGAAGGCGCCAGAGCTGCACCACTCACCCGCTTGTGAATTTCCAACAAATGAGGGTGCAACATCTCGGTCAGGGGTCAGAAGAACCCTGTCGCGAGTCTCGGGATCGCCGAAGGGCCGACGTCACGTGCGCGGCACCGGGTCGTCAACACGCCTGCGGCGAAGGGGAATCGGCGCCCATGGCACAACCGACAGCTTCCACGACGAAGAGGACCTCCCGATGAGCCAGCGCGAATCGCTCTCGCCCTCCGTCGACGAGCCGTTACACCCCGGCGGGAGCAAGCCTCTGATCTTCGTCGGCGGCCTTCAAGGGGCCGCTCGACCCGGTAACGGGGCTTCTTCCGGACCGGCACCGCAGCAGGTACCGCGCCCTCATCGATCACTTCACGGGGGCTGGGGGAAGTGCTGCCGCTCGTCGCGGGAGTGCACACCATTGCACCGGTCGGATATGTCACCGTCCAGGATGGCCGCTGCGCCCCTGACGAACTCAACCGGTGCACAGCCGCATTGTCCGGTCCGGTCGTCCCCGCCGGCGGCCGGGCCGAGCTCGCGATGCCGCGCACCTGAGACCGGCAACCGAACCGACGACGCAGGGGTGTAGTTGTGCCGAGAGTTCTTCCCGCGCTGGTGAAGTGGATCGAAAAGCAGATGGTCCACCACTCCCGCTTCGATGACAGCCCGTTCATCTCGGAATCGGAGTTCCCATGGAGTCGAGGGCTCGAAGACAACTGGCGTGACATCAGAGCCGAACTCGACACCCTGCTGAAGCACCGCGACGCGCTGCCCAATTTTCAGGACATCTCGACCGGCCAACGCCACATCACCAACGACAACCACTGGAAGACCTATTTCTTCTACGGTTACGGGTTGCGTTTCGACGCCAACTGCGAGCGGTGCCCGCGGACAGCTGAACTGCTGGCCCACATCCCCGGTCTGAAAACGGCCTTCTTCTCGATCCTCGGCCCCCACAAGCACGTGCCACCGCACCGCGGCCCCTACAAGGGCGTGGTCCGTTATCACCTCGGACTGAAGATCCCGTCTCCCGAGGACTCCTGCGGAATTCGCGTCGGCGGACAAGAGGCGCACTGGCAGGAGGGGGCCGGGATGTTCTTCGACGACACCTACGAACACGAGGCGTGGAACGGGACCGATGAGGACCGTGCCGTGCTGTTCCTGGATGTCGTACGGCCGATGGCCTTTCCGTACTCCCTGGTCAACGACATGGTGATCAAAGGGATCTCTCGGAGCCGGTTCGTTCAGGAAGCCAAGGGAAATCAGGACGCCTGGGAGCGGCGCTTCGCGCAGTTGCTCCAACGCGAGTAGCGGCCCTGCCCCGCTCAAGAGAGGCGCTGCCCGGTGTCCCGCAGTGGCTTGCGGGAACGGATCGGCAGACACGGACAGCCCTCGAACACCGCCCTCGTACAACGACGCAACCTTCATGCTGTATTCGACCGGCGACGGCGCCGCCCTCGGAGTCGGCGCGCCGCGCAGTCCCGGCTCCGAGGACAGACCGGCCATCGTCGAACAACGCCGGACGCACCAGGCCCGTCTGCGGCAGCCCGTCGGCCATCTCAGCGGCGAGCTTGCGGAACTGTTCCGCCTCCTGTGCCGCCGGCTCCAGCGCCACCTCCTCGACACCGCCGATGGAGGGCTCCTGGTACGCCGGCAAAGCGGTTCTCCCCAGGATCCGGTGTGCCAGTCACCGACGGGTCAGGAACCAGTCCCGCCGGCCCCGTCCATGACCTCGACGAGGCTCTTCGGGCGCATGTCGGTCCAGTGCTCCTCGACATAGGCGAGGCAGGCCTCCCGGGAGTCCTCCCCGTGGGCGACCTCCCATCCGGCCGGGACCTCCACGAAGGACGGCCAGAGGGAGTGTTGACCCTCGTCGTTGACCAGCACCAGGTACGTGCTCTCGGGGTTCTCGAAGGGGTTGGTCATGGTGTGCTTCCTTCTTCCTTCTTCTGGTTTCTCCGGCTTTCCGGCTTTCCGGCTTTCCGGCTACCGACCGCGGTAGCCCGATGCTGCGACGTCGCCCAGCCTTTCGGCCACCACGCGCCCGATCTGGGCGAGCGGCACGGGCTTGCACATCTCCTGGTGGGTGCAGTCCACGGCGTACCGCTCCACGCGACCGGTGACGGCGGGCTCCCAGGCAGCCGCGGTCGGCAGCCCCGGCGAGCGTTCGGCGGTCGCCGTGAAGTGCAGGAGGCTCCCGTCGAACCGACCGGGCACGTGCGCCGCAGACAGGCGTGCGTTGTTCGCGACGATCTCGGTCATGGCCACCACGCGGCGCTCCTCCACGTCCGCCAGGGGCCCGCCGCCGCTCCGCAGAATCTCCATGACGTCGGCGATCCGCAGCGGTACGCCGTCCTCGGCGTGGCCCGCGAAGTCGAGCAGGGCCGAGAGGACTTCCTGCTCGTCCGGAAGCGGAACCGCCCTCTGGGGGTCCCGGGGGTAGGAGTCGAGCAGGGCGAGCAGAGCCACCTCTTCGCCTTCGGCCTGGAGGCGGACCGCGACGGCGTGGGCCGCGAGGCCGCCGAACGACCAGCCCAGCAGATGGTAGGGGCCGGTGGCCTGGACCGAACGGATCTGCGCGACGTAGTCGGTGACCAGATGGTCCATCGTCTCCGGGTACACATCCGGCCGCGCCATACCGCGCGACTGCAGCCCGTACACCGGGCGGTCCTGCCCCAGCTGCCGCAGCAGCCCGGTGTAGCACCAGCTCAGGCCATCGGAGGGGTGTATGCAGAACAGCGGCGGGAGCCCGCCGGAGGCCCGTAGCGGCAGGAGGACGTCGAAGGCGTCGCCCGAGACGCCCAGTCGGAGGCGTTCCATCAGGCGGCTCACCGTGGGTGCCGCGAACAGGTCCCGGACGGACAGGTCGAAGCCCAGCGTGTCCCGGATCCGGCTCACCAGCCGGATCGCCGCCAGCGAGTCACCGCCGAGTTCGAAGAAGTCGACATCGATGCCGGTGGCGACCACGCCGACGCACTCGGCGAACAGGCCGCAGAGGATCTCCTCCTCGGGCGTGCGCGCCCGCCACTTGGACACCACCGAGCGCGGGCCCGGCTCCGGCAGGGCCTGCCGATCCAGCTTCCCGCTGTTGGTCAGCGGAATGGCGTCCAGGACGACGACCGTGGCCGGGACCATGAACTCCGGCAGCACCTGGGCGGCGTGGGCCCGCAGCTCGGCCGGTTGCGGCTCGGCACCCGGCGCCCCGACCACATACGCCACCAGCCGCCGCTGTTCGGGCCGGTCCTCGCGGACGACGACCGCGGCCCGCGAGACCGTGGCGTGCCGGGTCAGAGCCGCCTCGATCTCGCCGGGCTCTATTCGGAACCCGCGCAGCTTGACCTGGTCGTCCGCGCGACCGGCGAATTGGAGAACGCCGCCCTCGGTCCAGCGGGCGAGGTCCCCGGTCCGGTACATGCGCTCCCCCGGCGCGCCGAACGGGCAGGCCACGAACCGCTCGGCCGTGAGGCGACGACGGTTCAGGTAGCCGCGGGCGAGCTGTACGCCGGCAAGGTAGACCTCTCCCACGGTGCCCGGCGGCATCGGGCCCAGGCCCGCGTCCAGCACGTAGGCACGCATGTTCCTGACGGGGCGGCCGATCGGCACCGGGCGGCCGTCCGGTGCCGCGGCCGGGA
Source organism: Streptomyces inhibens (assembly GCF_022221585.1). NCBI lineage: Bacteria > Bacillati > Actinomycetota > Actinomycetes > Kitasatosporales > Streptomycetaceae > Streptomyces > Streptomyces inhibens. The sequence goes on along the minus strand of NZ_CP084681.1, from coordinate 9,509,806 downwards.
TGCGCTCGCAGGTCCCGGACGTCGCGTGGACGGTGGCTTCCGTCGGGCCGTAGAGGTGGTGCAGGTCCACGTCCAGCACGGTCAGGGCACGGTCCCGCAGGTCCGTCGGGAGCGCCTCCCCTCCGGTCAGGACCCGCCGCAGGCTCGTGCAGCCGGCCGCGGCCGGTTCGTCGAGGAAGGTCCGCAGCATCGACGGCACGAAGTGCACGGTCGTCACCGCGTGTTCGCGGATCACCTGAGCCAGGTAGGTCGGGTCCCGGTGCCCCTCGGGGTCGGCGACCACGACCCGGGCCCCGGTGGTCAGAGGCCAGAAGAACTCCCACACGGACGCGTCGAAGGACGTCGGCGCCTTGTACAGGACCGAGTCGGAAGGTTCGAGTCCGAACTCGGCCTGAATGCCCAGCAGCCGGTTCACGACGGCGGCGTGCGGGACGACCACTCCCTTGGGCGCGCCCGTCGAGCCGGAGGTGTAGAGCACATAAGCGGGGTGCGCGGGCGTCAACGGCGTACCGAGGGCCGCGCCGCCCGGATCCACAGCGGGCCGGTCGCCGGGGTGCCGAACCTGGTCCCGGTCGTCCAGGACACAGACCGGCCCGGCGTCGTCGAGCAGGGCGCGGATCCGCTCGGCCGGGTAGTTCGCATCGACGGGCAGATAGGCCGCGCCGGACTTCAGCACGGCCAGCAGGGCCACGGCGAGTTCGACCGAGCGCGGCAGGGCGACGGCCACCACCTGCTCCGGTCCGGCGCCGCGCTCGATCAGAGCATGGGCCAGACGGTTCGCCCACGCGTTCAACTCGGCATAGGTCAGGTCGACTTCCTCGGCGGACAGGGCGATCGCGTCCGGCGTCCGGGCCGCCTGCGCCTCGAACAGCTCCGGCAGCGTCGAGGAGGACGGCGGCCGTGCGGTGTCGTTCCACTCCACCAGGACCCGCCCGCGCTCGGCGGGCGTGAGGGTGCCCAGCCGCCAGATCCGCTCGGCGGGGTCGGCGGTCGCGGCATCGAGCAGCCGCTCGAACCGGGTCACCAGGTCCGCCACCGTGCCCCGGTCGAACAGGTCCGTGCTGTACTCGACGGTGCCCTCCAGGCCGCCGGGCAGCCCGTCCGGGGTGCGGCGTTCCTCCAGTCTGAACAGCAGGTCGAACTTGGCCGACTGCGACTGCGTCCTCTCGGCTCGACAGTGCAGCCCCGGAAGGTCCACCGCCACGTCGTTGGTGTGGTGGAGCGTCAGCAGCACCTGGAAGAGCGGGTGCCGGGCTGCCGAGCGCGCCGGGTTGAGCACCTCCACCAGGTGCTCGAACGGCACGTCCTGATGCGAGTACGCGGCCAGGCCCGCCTCGCGCACCCGGTCCAGCAGCTCCGCGAAGCTCGGGTTCCCACCGGTGTCGGTACGCATCACCAAGGTGTTGACGAAGCATCCGACGACTTCGTCGAGCGCGTCGTCGGTGCGCCCCGCGGTCGGTGTGCCGATCGGGATGTCGGTGCCCGCGCCGTCCCGGGTGAGCAGCGCCGCCAGCGCCGCCTGGACGACCATGAACAGGCTCGCGTGCCCCGCCTGGGCCACCGCGGCGAGTCGGGCGTGGAGTTCCGGGCCCACACGCAGCGGCACCGTGGCGCCGCGGTGACTGGCCACCTCCGGACGTGGCCGGTCCCGGCGCAGCTCCAGCTCGGTCGGCAGCCCCGCCAGCGTCCGCCGCCAGTACTCCACCTGCCGGGACAGCACACTGTCCGGGTCGTCCGCCTCGCCGAGGAACCGCCGCTGCCACAGGGTGTGGTCGGCGTACTGGACGGGCAGCGGTGTCCAGGACGGTGCCCGGCCCGCGCGCCGGGCGGTGTAGGCGCTGGACAGGTCGCGGGCCAGCGGGCGGTTGGACAGGGCGTCGCCCGCGATGTGGTGGAGCACGAGCAGCAGGACGTGCTCGCCCGGGCCCAGCGTGAACAGCTTCGCGCGCAGGGGCGGTTCGGACGACAGGGCGAACCGGTGCGCGGCCGCGTCCGCGACCGAAGCGGCGAGCCCGGCCTCGTCGACCGCCACTACGGGCAGTTCGACGACGGCGCCGGCGTCGGCGGGGTCGAGGATGTGCTGGTGCGGCACGCCCGCCGCATCCGGATAGACCGTGCGCAGCGCCTCGTGCCGGGCCACCACATCGTTCAGGGCGGCGTGCAGCGCGGCGACATCGAGGTCCCCGGTCAGGCGCAGGGCGAACGGCATGTTGTACGTGGCCGACGGGCCCTCGAGCCGGTGCAGGAACCACAGGCGGCGCTGGGCGAACGACAGCGGCAGTTCGACCGGACGGTCGTCGGCGGGCCGCAGCACCGGACGCCGGGAAGCCCCTCGACCCGACACGTCGATCCGGGCCGCCAGACCGGCCACCGTGGGAGCCTCGAACACGTCCCGTACGGCGAGCTCGACACCGAGCACCGCACGGATGCGCGACACCAGGCGGGTCGCGAGCAGCGAGTGCCCGCCCAGGGCGAAGAAGTCGTCGTCGATCCCGGCCTGCTCGATCCCGAGGGCCTCGGCGAACAGCCCGCACAGGATCTCCTCGGCGGGCTCCCGCGGCTCCCGGCCGCCGGCCCCGTGGAGCCCTGGCCCGGGGGCGGGCAGGGAGCGGCGGGCCACCTTTCCGCTGGGGGTGAGCGGCAGCGCGTCGAGCACGACGACCACGGCGGGCACCATGAACCCGGGCAGCTTCCCGGCGGCGAACTCCCGCAGCTCGCCCGGGTGCACCCGGGCACCGGGCGCGGGCACCACGTAGGCGGTCAGGCGCTGGTCGCCGGGCCTGTCCTCACGCACCATCGCGACCGCGTGCCCGACCGTGGCGTGCCGGGCCAGCACCGCCTCGACCTCGCCGAGCTCGATACGGAACCCGCGCAGCTTCACCTGGTCGTCCGCCCGGCCCGCGAACTCCAACAACCCGGCCGCGGTCCAGCGGGCCAGGTCGCCGCTCCGGTACATCCTGCTCCCCGGCCCACCGAACGGGTCGGCGACGAAGCGCTCCGCGGTCAGGCCCGACCGGTTCAGATACCCCCGGGCGAGCTGTACTCCGGAGAGGTAGACCTCGCCCGTCACTCCGGGCGGCACCGGTCGCAGCCGCGCGTCGAGCACGTAGACCCGCATGTTCTGGATCGGCCTGCCGATCACCGGCCGGGCACTGTCCCGTACCCGGGCGCCGACGGCGTCCACGGTGCACTCGCTCGGCGCGTAGTAGTTGTGCACCTCGATGCCGGGGTACTCCCGCAGCGTCTCCCACAGCGCCGCGCCCGTGGCCTCCGCACCCAACAGGATCACGCCCGGCCGGTGCCCGGGGCCGTCCAGCATCCCCAGGCCTGCCAACTCGCGCATCAGCGACGGCGTGATCCCCAGGTAGTCGATGCCCCGGCCGCGTACGTACTCCAGCAGCGCGGCGGCGTCGCGGCGGGTGTCGTCGTCCACCACGTGCAGTTCGTGCCCGGCCACGAGGCCGAGAAGCTGTCCCATGCTCGCGTCGAACGACAGCGACGCCGTGTGTGCCACGCGCAGTCGTCGCCCGGCCGCCGCGGTCACCTTGGCCGCCGCGGGGGCGAAGACGCGCTCGCGGTGGCTGGCGAACAGGTTCGCCAGGCCCAGGTGTGTCACCAGCACGCCCTTCGGCACGCCCGTCGACCCGGACGTGTACACCACGTACGCTCCCCGGTCTCCCCGCACGACCGGCTGCTCGGTCGGCGCGCCCTGCCCCGTGGCCGCCCGCGCGTCCGTGGCCGGGGGCGCGTCCGTGGCCGGGGGCGCGTCCGTGGCCGGGGGCGCGTCCGTGGCCGGGGGCGCGTCCGCGTCCAGCAGCACCAGTGGCGCCCGGCACTCGCCCAGCCGCCCGGCCAGTGCCCGCTCGGTCACCACCACGGGCACCGACGCGTCGGCGAGCATGAACGCCAGGCGCTCCGCCGGATAGCCGGGGTCCAGCGGCACACACACCCCTCCGGCCTTCCAGACGGCCAGGACGGCGGCGATCATCTCGGTCGACCGGCGCACGCACAGACCGACCAACACATCGGGCCCGACGCCGTGGTCGGCCAGGTGCCCGGCGAGCTCGTCCGCCCGCGCGCGCAGTTCCGCGAACGTCCGCTCCACCCCGTCGGCGACCACGGCCACCGCGTCCGGGGTCCGCGCGGCCTGTGCCTCGAAGGCCTCGGGAACCAGGACGGACGGTGGCTCGCCGACCGTGCCGTTCCACTCCACCAGGACCTGGTCCCGTTCGGCCGGTGCCAGGATCTCCAGGGCGCCGATCCGCCGTCCCGGGTCCGCGACCGCGGTCCGGAGGACCCGGACCACCCGGCCCATGATCGCCTCCGCGGTCTCCTGGTCGAACAGGTCGACCTGGTGGTCCAGACGCAGCCGCAGCGGTTTCCCCGGCATCACCATGAAGTTGAGCGGGTAATGAGTGACGCCGTAGCTCCGGCTCGCCACCACCCGCAGCCCGCTGCCGTGCGCGACGGTGGCCGCCGCAGCGTCTTCCGTCGGAAGATTCTCGAACACCGTTGCCGTATCGAAGAGTTCACCGGCGTCCAGCGTGCGCTGGATGTCGGCAAGGCCCACGTGCTGGCAGGCCATCAGGCGCGTCTGATCCTCCTGTAGGCGCGCCAGCATCCCGGCCAGCGGCTCCGCCGGATCGAGACGGACCCGGACCGGCAGCGTGTTGGCGAACAGGCCGATCATCCTCTCGACCCCGGGCACCTCGGGCGGGCGCCCGGACACCGTCGTGCCGAACACCACGTCGGCCCGGCCGGTCAGCTGGCCGAGCACGATCGCCCAGGCCCCCAGGAACACCGTGTTCAGCGTCAGGCCCGCCCGGCGGGTCAGGCCGTCGAGCGCCGCGGCAAGGTCGTCGGGCAGGTCGCGGAGCACCTGGCCCGGCGGCTCGGCCGCCCGGGACGGGTCCGCCGGAGCGACCCGGGTCGGTTCGTCGACGCCCTTCAGCATGTCGCGCCAGACGTCCTCGGCAGCCGCCCGGTCCTGACCGGCCAACCAGGCCAGGTAGTCGCGGTACCTGGCCGCCGGCGGCATCCCCTCGTCCCGGCCGCCCCGCGTGTACAGCTCGAACAGCTCCGCCAACATCAGCTGCGCGGACCACCCGTCCAGCACCAGGTGATGGGCGGTGACGAGGAACCGGTGGTGCGCCGGCCCGAACCGGACGAGCGTGAACCGCAGCAGCGGCGGGCGGGCGGGGTCGAAGCGGCGGAGTCTGTCCTCCACCGCCAGCCGCTCCGCCTCGGCTTCCCGCGCATCGGGATCCACCGCGCCGAGGTCGACCTCCTGCCAGGGCAGCGCCACCTCGCGCGGGACGACCTGCACCGGCTCATCCAGATCCTCGTGCCAGAACCCGGCGCGCAGGCTCGCATGGCGCCGGAGCAGTGCCCGCGCGGCCGCGCGCAGTGCGACGACGTCGAGGGCACCGTCCAGGTCGAAGGCCTGCTGCACCGTGTAGACGTCGAGCGCCGCCTCGTCGTAGAGCGCGTGGAAGAGCAGTCCTTCCTGCAGTGGTGCCAGCGGCAGGATGTCCTCCAGCTCCGCCTGTGTCTCCGCCTGTGTCAACGTGTTCTCCTCCACGCGGCCTGGAGCCGCTCGAGCTTGTCCTGGCTCAGCCGGACCAGCGGTACGTCGGACGGGGTGAGACCACCCGCGGCGGGGCTCCTCGCATGGGCGGCCAGTGCCTCCAGTGCGCGCGCCCAGGTGTCGGCCAGGTCGCGCAGGTCGGCCTCGGTGAACCACCCCTGCGGCCAGCACCAGGTCGCGGCCAGCCGCGAGCCGCCCGGATGGTCCACGGCGGCAACCTTCACCTCGATCTGGTGCTTCCGCGGCGTACCCGGCTCGGCCGGCCATGAGCCGGTCGAGGGCTGCGGGAACCGCCCGAGATACTGGAATGCGACCTGCGGCGCGGGCAGGCCCGCCAGGGCGGGGGCGGTGTCGGGGTTGACGTGGCGCAGCAGGCCGAAGCCCAGTCCACCGTCCGGCAGGGACCTCAGGTGCTCCTTGACCCGTTTCAGGGCCGCTCCGGCGGCGGCACCGCCCTCCCACAGCTCGTGCCAGTCCAGCCCACCCAGGTCCAGGCGGACCGGATGCGTGACGGTGAAGCAGCCCATGGTGCGGGACAGGCCGACGCCTTCGGTGAGGCCCGTCCGGCCGGGCCGCCGTACATCGGCCACCACGGCGTTGCCACCGGCGTCCCGGGCGTCCGGATTCTTCGATGTGTCCGCACCGCTCGGGCAGGCGGCCACTCGGCGGCGCCGCCAGTCGGCCACCGCCAGGGCGAACGCGGTCAGCAGCACGTCCTCGACGTCGGCGCGGAAGGCCTCCGGCACGCTGGTGAGCAGCGCCTCGGTGCGCTCGGCGGGCAGTGTGAGCGTCAGCACGCCCGCTGCGGCCACCGCATCCCCAGGCACCTCCATCGGCCGGCCGCCCAGGTCCCCGCCCGACTCCCCGGGCCCGGTTCTCGCCCCGGCGAGGATCTCGGTCCACCGTGGAAGCTCCTCGACGCGTCGGACGTCCTGTGCCTGGGCGCGCAGGTGTTGGGCCCAGCGCCGCAACGACGTGCCGACCTCCGGGAGTTCGGGCCGTCGGCCGTCAGCAGCCGCCTCGCAGGCGAGGGCGACGTCCTGCAGCAGGATGCGCCAGGACTCCGCGTCCGCCACGAGCCGGTGCAGCACCAGCAGCAGGCGCCCGGGCCGGCCGGACCCGGCGTCGAACCAGACCGCCTGGACCACTGCTCCCGACTCCGGCGCGAGGCGCGACGACGCGGCCCGCTCTTCCGCGGCGAGCAGGTCTTCGCTCGCCGCGGCACCGACCCGGTGGAGGCAGTCCGCGGCCCGGTTCGCCCCGGGGGGCATCACCTCCGGCAGCCACTCGTCCCGGTCCGTCTCCGGGCCGGGGCCGGGGACCCGGTTCAGGCGCATCCGCAGCGCGTCGTGGTGGTCCAGGACCGCTTGCAGGGCCGCCTCGATCCGCCCCGCGTCCAGCCCCGCCGGGACCTCCATGGCCATCGCCTCGTACCGGGTGCCCGGATCCGCGTCCCGCTCCCGCAGCTCGTGCAGGGCCGGGGTCAGCGGCATCGCGCCGATGCCCGCCTGCGGCGTCTCGGCCTCGGCCGGTGCCGCGTCGAGCGTGCGGGCCGCCGCCGCCAGTGCGGCCACGGTCTTGTGCTGGAACACGTCCTGGGGGGTGATCGCCATCCCCGCGGCCCTGGCCCTGCTGACCACCTGGATGGAGACGATGCTGTCGCCGCCGATGTCGAAGAAGCCGTCGTCGACGCCGACGGCCGGCAGGCCGAGTACGTCGGCGAAGATGTCGCACAGCAGTCGCTCCTGTGCGGTGGTCGGCGGGCGGTGCGCCACGGCGCCGGAGGCTTCCGGCGCGGGCAGCGCCTCGCGGTCGACCTTGCCGTTCGGCGTCAGCGGCAGGGCGTCGATCGCGACGACGGCCGAGGGCACCAGGTACTCCGGCAGCTTCTCCCGCAGCCGGGCACGTACGGAGGCACCCAGGGGCACCGTCGGTGCCACCGCCGCCGGGTCGTTGGTGAAGCCCCGCAGTGTCGACCGGTCCGGCGCCCCGAAGACCACCGGCCGGTACACCCCGGTGACGGCGGCACCGGCGCTGTCCGGGGCGTCGGAGAGCAGTACGTCGAAGCAGTCGTCGCCTTTCTCGCCCGACCAGGTGACGGCCACCTGGAAGCCGAGCCGTTCACCCAGCTCGTAGAGGTCCTCCGGGTCCACGGTCACGGCGTGCGCCGGGGCGGCCTCGCCCGCCAGCCGGGCGTTGGGGATACCGGTGACCCGCAGCCGGTCCGGCCGACGCTCGACCAGCAGCGCGGCGAGTTCCTCCGTCCCTCCGGTCATCTCCGGCCAGCGCAGCACCGGTGCTTCATCGAACGACCGCACCTGTGAGGCCAGCGGCGCGCGGTGCAGGACAACGTCGTAGCGGTAGCGGGACAGCTCGTTGTGGTACCGCCCGCGCTTGAGGCGGACATCCACGGCGCCGATCCCGGACACCACGCCGGTCAGGGCCGGGAAGAAGTCCGGGTCGACCAGCAACTCCCGCTCCTGTGCGGTGCTGCCCGTGGCAGCCTGCAGCATCGGCAGCAACCGCAGGTTGCGGACGTCACCGAGGAACAGGGCACCACCCGGCGCGAGGAGACCCATCGCCTTGACGATGACCTCGGTCAGGTAGTCGGCGTGGGGGAAGTACTGGACCACCGAGTTGAGCACCACGGTGTCGAAGAAGCCCTGCGGCAGCCCGGTGAGGTCGTCGGCCGGCTGCGCCCGCAGCTCGACCCGGGAGGCGATCTCCGGCTCGTCGGCCGCCTGGGCCGCCAAGGCCTCGACCACGACCGCGGACAGGTCGGTACCCCAGTACTGCTCACACTCCGCGGCGAGTTGGGACAGGATCAGCCCTCGGCCCACCCCGATCTCCAGGATGCGTCCGGGCCGCAGTTCGCGGATCCGCGTGACGGTCGCGTCCCGCCACTGCCGCATCTCGCCCTCCGGGATCGGCTGCCCGTCGTAGCTGCTGTTCCAGCCGGTGAAGTCCGCACCGAACGGAGCGGGCGCCGACCGCCCGTACAGCGTGTCGTACAGCTGCCGCCACTCCCGTACCCGGCCCGCCTCGTCCGGCGTGCCGTCGAGGTCCGTGGACGTCGCAGGGTCCGTGGCCTGCGCGGTGCCCTCTGCCGCAGGCACGACGTACCCCACCAGGCGGCTCCCGCCAGGCCCGTCCTGGCGGACCGCCGCGACCGCCTGCGCCACCCGGGGGTGGGCGGCCATCGCGGACTCGACCTCGCCGAGCTCGATCCGGTGGCCCCGGATCTTCACCTGCTGATCGGCCCTCCCGGCGAACTCCAGGTCGCCCGCGCGGTTCCACCGCGCAAGGTCCCCCGTGCGGTACATCCGCGATCCGGCATCGCCGAACGGACAGGCCACGAACCGCTCGGCGGTCAGGCCCGGCCGCCCCAGGTAGCCGCGGGCCAGGCCCGCGCCGGCCAGGTACAGCTCGCCCACCATGCCCGGCGGCACCGGACGCAGCCCGGCGTCCAACACATAGGCCCGCGCGCCGAGGATCGGGGTGCCGATCGGCGGCACGCCGCCCTCGCCGCCCTCGCCGCGCCCGCCGGACAGCGGTCGGCTCATCGTCGCGCAGACCGTCGACTCCGTCGGCCCGTAGGCGTTGACCATCCGTCGGCCCCGGCTCCAGGCCGCCACCGTCTCCGGCGAACAGGCCTCACCGGCCACCACCAGCGTGGTCACCGACGCCAGCTGGTCAGGGGTCATCACCCCGAGCGCCACCGGCGGCACGGTCAGGTGCGTCACCCCGCGCTCGGCCACCAGCGCCGCGAGGTCCGGTCCCGGAAGCAGCCGCTCGGGCGGCGCCACCACCAGCGCCGCGCCGGTCAGCAGCGCCATGCACAGCTCCCAGAACGCCGCGTCGAAGCTCGGCGAGGCGAACTGCAGGACTCGGCTGCCCGGCCCGCAGTCGAAGGCCTGCGTCTGCGTCGCCACCAGGGCGGCCGCTCCGGCGTGGGTGACCGTCACGCCCTTGGGGGTGCCGGTCGAACCGGACGTGTACAGGACGTAGGCGGGGTGCGCGGGCGTCAACGGCCGTAAGCGGTCGGCGTTGTCGGGGTTGGTGTCCGGCCGGCCGGCCAGGTCCGCGGCCCGGTGTCCGTCGGCGTCGTCGTCCAGGTTCAACGTGGGCAGATCGTCGGCGCCTGGTATCCCGGCGCCGCCGGTACCGGATGTCAGCAGCAGCGACGGCCGGGCGTCGCCGAGCAGGAACGCCAGGCGCTCGGCCGGGTAGCCGAGGTCGAGCGGGAGGTAGGCCGCCCCCGCCTTGAGAACGGCGAGCATCGCCACGACCAGGTCCGCGGAGCGGGGAAACGCCAGTGCGACGGTCTGCTCCGGTCCGACGCCCCGCGAGATCAGCAGGTGGGCCAGACGGTTCGCCCGGCCGTTGAGCTCCTCGTAGGTCAGCACGCCGGATTCCGACAGCACCGCCGGTGCCCCGGGTTCACGCGCCGCCCGGCGTTCGAACAGCGCCGGGAGGACGGCGGGCGGGATCGGGTCACCGGCGGCGCCCAGCACCTGGGTGCGCTCGGCAGACGTGAGGATGTCGGCCTCGCCGATGCGCCGTGCCGGGTCACCGCTCACCGCCTCAAGGAGCCGGATCCACCGCGCCACCACGGCCTCGACCGTCCGCCGGTCGAACAGGTCGGTGCTGTACTCCACCGTCCCGCGCACTCCGCCGAAGGAGCCCGTGGGCGCTCCCGGCGGCGCGGGGCGCTCTGTGACGCTGAAGAACAGGTCGAACCGCGAGGTCCCGGAACCGGCCGGTTCGAGTGTCACGTCCACCCCGGGCAGCGTCAGATCCGCCTCCGGAGTGTTCTGCAGCACCAATGCCACCTGGAACAGCGGATGGCGGTTCGCGGAGCGGACCGGATTCAGCACCTCCACCAGATGCTCGAAGGGCACGTCCTGATGGGCGTAGGCGGACAGTGCCGTCTCCCGCACGCGCCCGAGCAGTTCGCTGAACGACGGATCACCCGAGGTGTCGGTGCGCATCACCAGCGTGTTGACGAAGAGCCCGATCGCGTCGTCGAGCACCTCGTCGCGGCGCCCTGCGATGCCGCTGCCGATCGGCAGGTCGGTACCGGCGCCCAGCCTGGTCAGCAGGGCGGCCAGACCGGCGTGCAGCACCATGTACAGGCTGGCCTCCCCGGCCCGGGCCAGACCCGCGAGCCTGCGGTGCAGCTCCGGGCTCAGGTCGAAGCCGAGCGTCTCGCCGCGGTACGTGGACACGGCGGGGCGGGGACGGTCCGCCGGGAGCGCGAGCTGCTCGGGCAGGTCCGCCAGTGCCTCGCTCCAGTACGCGATCTGCCGGGCGAACAGACTGTCCGGGTCGTCCTCGTCCCCCAGCAGCGCGCGCTGCCAGAGCGTGTAGTCCACGTACTGGACCGGCAGCGGCGCCCACGACGGAGCCTCGCCCCGGCATCGCGCGGCATAGGCGGCCGCGAAGTCCCGCGACAGCGGAGCCATCGACCACCCATCGCCCGCGATGTGGTGCATCAGTACCACCAGTACGTGCTCACGCCGGCCCAGGACGAACAGTTCGGCCCGCAGCGGCAGATCGACCGCGAGGTCGAAGGGATAGCGCGCCGCCTCTCTCACGGCCTCGCGCAGCCCGGCCTCGTCGATATGCCGGACGATCAGTTCGGGGCGCACACCGGCCGCCCCGAGGACGAGCTGACGGGGCACCCCGTCCACCACCGGGAACACGGTGCGCAGGCTCTCGTGGCGCGCCGCGACGTCCGCCAGCGCGGCCCGCAGCGCCGCCTCGTCCACCTCACCGCGCAGCCGCAGGGCGACCGGCATGTTGTACGTCGCGCTCGGCCCCTCCAGACGGTGCAGGAACCACAGCCGCTGCTGCGCGAAGGACAGCGGCACCACATCGGGCCTGAGCACCGGCCGCAGGGCCGGACGCAGCTCCTCCTGGCGTGCCTCCGCATCGCTCAGCCGCTCGGCGATCCCGGCGACCGTGGGCGCCTCGAACACGGCGCGGACGGTCAGTTCGGCGCCGAGGACGGAGCGGATGCGGCTGATCAGCCTGGTCGCCAGCAGCGAATGCCCGCCGAGGTCGAAGAAGTTGTCGTCGACACCGACGGCCGCCACGCCGAGGACCTGCGCGAACAGGTCACACAACGCGTGCTCCCGTGGCGAGGCCGGCCGACGCGAGCTGGCGACGGACCCGAGGTACGGGGCCGGGAGCGCCGCCCGGTCGAGCTTTCCGTGAGCGGTCAGGGGAAGCTCGCCGAGAACCACCACTGCGGTCGGCACCATGTACGCGGGCAACTGCTCCCGGAGCGACACGGTGAGCGCGGCGACGAGTTCACCGCGCCGCCGGGAGGTCCCCGGGTCGTTCGCGAACGCCGCCGGTGACGCCCCCGGGGCGGTCGCGGCCGGTCGGTGGACGCCGCTGAGCGCGGCCGACGCCGGGTCCGTGAAGAGCACGTCGAGGCTCTCGGCGTCGCTTCCCGAGCGCGTCACCGCTACCCGGTAGCCCAGTCGTTCGCCCAGTTCGCAGAAGGTGTCGGGCCCGAGGGCCGGCGCCGAGGGCCGCTCCGCGGCGCCGAGAAGGGCCAGCAGGTCCGCCGGCGGCCATCCCTCGTCCAGGGCCCGCAGGGCGGCGGCCTCGTCCGCCAGCCGCGCGTCGGGGACCCCGGTCAGCCGCAGCGCGGGCACCCGGGCCGCGGCCAGGTTCCGCTCCAGGGCATCGAGGCCGGAGACGTCGTGGCCCCACCGCAGTTCCGGCGCCGTCTCCAGGGCCCGCATCCGGGTGGCCGGCCGCTTGTGCAGCACGACGTCGTACCGGTAGCGGCTCAGCTCGTTGACGTAGGCGCCGCGCTTGACTTGCAGGTCGACGCCAGCGACGTCGTCCCGCTGCGTCGCGAGCGCGGTGAAGAATCCCGGGTCGAGCAGCAGTTCCTTCTCCAACAGCACGGCCTGCTCCACCGCGTGGCGCACCACGGCGACGTCGGCGGACGGCATGGCGCGGCGCAGTTGCGCCGCCGTGTGCAGGCACCGCAGCAGCCGCAGGTCACGCACGTCGCCGAGGAACACCGCCCCGCCGGGCGCCAGCAGCTCCAACGCCGTGTCGATCACGCCGGTGAGATAGCCGGCGTCCGGGAAGTACTGGGCGACCGAGTTGATCACCACAGTGTCGAAGCAGCCGGCCGGCAAGCCGTCGGCGTCCGCGGCGGGCTGGACGCGCAGTTCCACCCGCCCGGCCAGGCCCTGCCCGGCCACCTGGGCCCGCAGCCCCTCGATCGCGTCCGCCGAGATGTCGGTGCCCCAGTAGGCCTCGCAGTCCGGCGCGAGCTGCGAGAGCAGCAGGCCGCTGCCCACGCCGATCTCCAGCACCCGCCGCGGCCGTAGCTCGCGGATCCGCGCGACGGTGGCGTCCCGCCACTGGCGCATCTGCCCGACGGGGATCGGCTCTCCGTGGTAACTGCTGGTCCAGCCGGTGAAGTCCTCGCCGAAGGGGGCGGGCTCCGCACCGGCGCGCCCGGCGCCGTACAGGGAGTCGTACACGTCCTGCCACTCGCCCAGCTGTGCCTGTGTCGCTTCGTCGTCGCGCCGCTCGTCGGCCGCCGGAACGACATAGGCCACCAACTGCGTGCCGGACGCCTTGTCCTCCCGGGCGACGACGGCGGCCTGTGACACGGCCTCATGCCGGGACAGTGTCGTCTCGATCTCCGCCGGCTCGATCCGGTACCCCCGGAGCTTGACCTGCTCGTCGACGCGGCCGACGAAGACCAGCAATCCGTCCGCGGTCCACCGGGCGAGGTCCCCGGTCCGGTACATCCTCGTCCCCGGCCCGCCGAACGGGTCCGCCACGAACCGCTCCGCCGTCAGGCCGGGCCGGTTCAGGTAGCCACGCGCGAGCTGGGCCCCGGCCAGGTACAGCTCCCCGGTCACGCCGGGCGGCGCCAGTCGCATCCAGGCGTCGAGCACATAGGCCCGCGTGTTCGGGACGGGCCGCCCGATCGGCAAGGGGCCGTCCCCGGTCGCGGCGCCGGGCGGCACACGATGCGTGAGGCAACCCACCGTGGACTCGGTCGGCCCGTATTCGTTGACCACCATGGCCTGTGGGTGCGCACGGCGCCACGGCCCGAGCAGCTCACCGGTGAGCTGCTCGCCGCCCAGGACCAGGTCCGCGACCGCCGCCTCATGACCGGGCATGGCGCCGAGCAGCGCAAGGTGGCTCGGCGTCGCCTTCAGGAACGTGTACGGGCCCGGGGCCGGCGACCCGCTGGACAGGTCCCCGACCAGCAAACGGCCACCCGAGGTCAGCGACGCGAACAGCGCGGTGACGGTCAGGTCGAAGGAGACCGGCGAGTGCAGCAGCGCCGTCCCGGCCGTGCCCGGGTACGCGCCCCGGGCGAAGTGCAGGTAAGCCGCCAGCGCCCGGTGCTCGACGAGCACACCCTTGGGGCGGCCCGTGGAGCCCGACGTGTAGATCACGTACGCGGGATGCTCGGGCCGCAGCGCCGCCGTTCGGTCGGTGTCCGACGGATCGCGCTCGGGCTGTTCCCCGGTGTCCCGCTCTGTCTCGGCGTCGTCCAGCACGATCCAGCGCAGGCCTGTCGCGGGCAGGTCCGCGGCGACCGCGCTCGAGGTGAGTCCACAGACCGCGCGAGCGTCGTCGAGCAGGAAGCGGAGCCGCTCGGCCGGGTGGGCCGGCTCGACGGGCAGGTACGCCGCGCCCGCCTTCAGCACGGCCAGCAACGCGACGACCAGGTCGGCGGAGCGCGGCAGGGCGACCGCCACAACCTGCTCCGGGCCGATGCCGCGGCCGATGAGCAGCCGCGCCAGGCGGTTGGCCCGCGCGTTCAGTGCGGCGTAGCTCAGATCGGTGACGCCGTCGGTCACCGCGACCGCGTCCGGCGTCCGCGCCACCTGCGCCTCGAACAGCCCCGGAAGCGGTGTCAGGGGGTACGCGGACTCGACGCCGTTCCATGTCACCAGCAGCTTCTCGCGCTCGGTGGCGTCGGTGAGGTCGAAGGCGCTGATCGGCCGGTCCGGCCCGGCCGCCGCGGCCTCCAGCAGCCGCACGAACCGGGCCGCCAGGGCCTCGGCAGTGGCGCGGTCGAACAGGTCCGTGCTGTACTCCAGCACCCCGTCGACCCGGTCCGGGCCGCCGTCGTCGGTGTACCGGTCGGTGAGGCTGAACAGCAGGTCGAACTTGGCCGCGTCCAGCTCGGCGGCGTCGGCGATCACGCGCAGGCCAGGCATGGCGAACTCGGGGGCGGCGTTGTTCTGCAGCGTCAGCATCACCTGGAACAGCGGGTGCCGGGCCGCCGACCTGACCGGGTTGAGCAGTTCGACGAGATGCTCGAAGGGCACGTCCTGGTTCGCGTAGGCGGCCAGGTCCGCTTCCCGTACGCGGGTGAGCAGTTCGCCGAAGGCCGGGTCGCCCGAGGTGTCCAGGCGCACCACGAGCGTATTGACGAAGAACCCGACGAGGTCGTCGAGGGCCTCGTCGGTACGGCCGGCGATGGCGCTGCCGAGCGGGATGTCGGTGCCCCCGCCGACCCTGCTGAGCAGGGCGGCGAGTCCGGCCTGCAGCACCATGAAGAGGGTCGCGCCAAACTCCCGTGCCAGTTCGGCGAGCCGCAGGTGCAGGTCCGCGTCCAGCGTGAACAGCACACTGCCGCCACGGTGGGCGGTGACGGCCGGACGGGGCCGGTCGGTGGGCAGGTCCAGCTGCTCGGGCAGCCCGTGGAGCGTACGGGTCCAGTGGGCGACTTGAGCGGAGATCAGGCTGTCCGGGTCGTCCTCGCTGCCGAGGAGGTCGTGCTGCCACAGCGCGTAGTCGGCGTACTGGACCGGCAGCGGAGCCCAGTTGGGGGCCCGGCCGGAGCAGCGGGCCGTGTAGGCGGCGGAGAGGTCCCGGGCGAACGGGACGTTCGACCAGCCGTCCCCGGCGATGTGGTGGAGCACCAGCAGCAGCGCGTGCTGGTCCGCGGCGAGCGCGAACAGGTGTGCGCGGAGCGGCGGTTCGGTGGTCAGGTCGAACCGGTATGCCGCCGCGGCACCCAGCGCCTCGCTGAGCCCGGCCTCGGTCACCTGGTGGGCCGCAAGCTCCACCACCGCCTCGTCCGGTGCGAGCACCCTCTGGCTCGGGGCCTCGCCGACCTCCGGGAACACCGTGCGCAGGGTCTCGTGCCGGGCGACCACGTCGTTCAGGGCCGCACGCAGCGCACCGACGTCCAGATCCCCCGAAAGCCGCAGCGCGAACGGCATGTTGTACGTCGGACTGGGCCCCTCCAACTGGTGCAGGAACCACAGTCGGCGCTGCGCGAACGACAACGGCACCACATCCGGACGAGGGTCGACCGGACGCAGGGCGAGCCGCCGCTCACCTCCGTCACCCATCCGCGCCAGGAGTCCGGCCACCGTCGGCGCCTCGAAGACATCCCGCACCGAGAGCTCCGCCCCCAGTACCGCCCGCATGCGGCTGACCAAGCGCGTGGCGAGCAGCGAATGTCCGCCGAGATCGAAGAATCCGTCGTCGACGCCGACCCGGTCCACACCGAGGACCTCGGCGAACAGACCGCACAGGATCTCCGCCACGGTCGAGCGCGGCGCCCGCCCCGGGGTCGGTGCGACGGGGTCCGGGGCAGGCAGCGCGGCGCGGTCGAGCTTGCCGTTGACCGTCAGCGGCAGCACATCGAGCGGCACGATCGCGGAAGGAACCATGTACGCGGGCAGGCTCCGGGCGGCGGCCTCCCGCAGCGCGGCCGGGTCCGGTGCGTCTGCCCGTACGCCGACGACGTAGGCCACGATCCGCTGGTCGCCGGGGCGGTCCTCACGTACGACGGCCACGGCCTGGGACACGTCCTCGTGCCCGGCCAGTACCGCCTCGATCTCGCCCAACTCGACCCGGAACCCTCTCAGCTGCACCTGGCCGTCCGCGCGCCCGATGTAGTCGAGTCGGCCGTCGGCGGTCCACCGGGCCAGGTCACCGCTGCGGTACATCCGAGAGCCTGGCCCGCCGAATGGATCGGCCACGAATCGTTCCGCGGTCAGGGAGAAGCGGTTCAGGTATCCGCGGGCCAGCCCCGCACCCGCCACGTACATCTCTCCGGTGACGCCGGGCGGTACCGGCCGCAGCGCCGCATCCAGCACATGGACACGGAGGTCGGGAATCGGCCGGCCGATCACGCTGCGGGACGGACCGCTCTCCACGTCGTCCTCGCCGAGTGGGGCGTAGGTGACATGGACCGTGGTCTCGGTGATGCCGTACATGTTCACCAGCCGTGGCGCATTCACCGGGTGCCGCCGGAACCACTCCGCCACATTCCCTGGTTCCAGCGCCTCACCGCCGAATATGACCGTCCGCAGCGCCAGCTTCGCCGCGCTCTCCGCGTCTTCGGCCTCGGCCCGCATCAATTGGTGGAACGCCGACGGCGTCTGATTGAGCACTGTCACCCCGTGACGCACCAACACGTCAAGGAACTCCGCCGGCGAACGCGACACCTCGTGCGGCACCACCACCAGCCGGCCGCCGTGCAGCAACGCCCCCCACAACTCCCAGACGGAGAAGTCGAACGCAAAGGAATGGAACAGCGTCCACACGTCATCCGCGCCGAAACCGAACCACCGCTCGGTCTCGGCAAACAGCCGCGCCACGTTCCGGTGCGGGACCACCACACCCTTCGGCGCACCGGTCGAACCCGACGTATAGATCACATACGCCGGATGCGACGACACCGACGGCGCCGAACGCTCCGCCTCGGTCACGTCATCACCGGGCTGCGCGGCAAGAGCCGCAACGGTGCTCTCGTCGTCGAGCACCATCACCTTGCCCTCGCCGCAGGGAAGCTGACGCGCGAGCCCACCCGGGGCCACCACACACACCGGATCCGCATCACGCAGCATCAGCTCGATCCGGCCCACCGGATAGCCAGGGTCGATCGGCAGGTAGGCCGCACCGGCCTTCACCACCGCCAGCAACGTCACCACCAAGTCCGCGGAACGCGGCAACGCCACCGCCACCAACCGCTCCGGCCCCGCACCCCGCCCCACCAGCACACGCGCCAGCCTGTTCGCCCGGGCGTTCACCTCCGCGTACGACAACTCCACATCGCCCGCCACCACCGCCACCGCATCCGGCGTCCGCCGCACCTGCGCCTCGAACAACTCCGGAAGCGTCCGGTCCGGGACATCGGCACGGAACTCGCCCGCAGGCGGCAGCACCTGTGCGCGCTCCTCCGGGAGCAGGACCTCGAGCCTGCCGATCGGCAGTCCCGGATCGGCTGTGGCGAGACCGTCCAGCACTTGCAGGAAGCGCTGCTGATGGGCGGCGTTCTCCGCGGCGCTGTACATGCCGGGATTGGCGTCGAAATGCACGCGCATCGTGCCGTCGCCCGACCCGTCGTCGACGCAGATGGAGAGGTCGTGAACCGGCCCGGTCGACAGGTTGACGGGCGTCGCCCGGGCGTCGCCGAATGCCAGCTCATGGGCGAAGGACATGATGTTGACCGACGGGCCCATGAGGCGGCGGCCGCTGCCCACCGTCTTCAGGTCGCGGCTCAGGTCCTCGTACCGGTAGCGCTGATGCTTGAGCAACTGCCGGGCCTCGGTGGACACATGGCGCAGGAGCTCCTCGCCGCTCATGCCGGGCCGGACTTCCAGCAGGAGCGGCAGTTCGTTGGACATCGGCCCGCGGATGCCTCGTCCGCTGCGGGTCCTCCCGGTCACAGGGATGCCGAGGGCCACCTCCTCGGCGCCGGTCATCCGGCTGAGGTAGACCGCCGCGGCGGCCATCAGGGGAACGGGGAGGCCGACCCGTGACCGGCGCGCCAACGCCCGCAAGGCGTCCACGGTCGAAGACGGCAGCTGTGCGGTCTCCCGCTGAACGCTCCGCGAGACCCCGACCGCCCGGTCCGCGAGGCTGCGCGGCTCGGGGCGGCCCGCCAGCCGGCCCAGCCAGTAATCCCGGTCCCGCGCACATCGCTCCGAGGCGCGGTATGCGGCTTCGTCGTCCAGGAGCAGGTCCAGTGAGCCGCCGTCGTCCTCCCGTACCGGCGCCCCGTGCAGCGCAGCCGTGTAGACCTCGGCCAGCCGGCGCACGAACAGCGCACACATGTACCCGTCGGTGACCAGGTGATGGCCGCGCAGATGGAAGAAGTACCGGTCCGTACCGGCCCGCAGCAGCGCCAGGGTGAACGTCCGACCGGACTCAAGGCTCACCGGCCGGCCCGCTTCGGCCCGCATCCAGGCTTCGGCGGCTGCCCGCGGATCCGGTTCCGTGCTGATGTCCAGGACGGACAACCCATCGTCCGCCGGCTCGAATATCTGCCGGATCTCCTGGCCGTCCTGAGTGAAGCGGACGTTCAGCGTGTCGGTCTCCGCCACCACCCGCCGCACCGCAGCGTCGAGCAGCACCACATCGATCGGGCCCTCAATCTCCAGGTACTGCGCAATGTTATAGCTCGGGCTGTCCTGGTCGAGCTGCTGCGCAAACCAAATACCACGCTGCGCAATCGATAACGGCCAGCTGCGGTGCTGAGGACGGGACACTTCACACCCAATCTTTCCAGAAGTCTGTGGCGAACCCTCAGGTCGTCGGCTAGCGGTTCAAGGGCCCCGGCTCGGCAGGGCGGAGGTATACGGACGTAATCGGAGCTCGACGTCAGCGGCGCTGACCTCGAGGGCACTTCGGCAGCTCTGATCAGCGACGTAGGGCGGTCTCGCCGCTGAAAGCTGGAAAGGGCCAGTCAGCCCTTGTCACGAGTGCGTTCACGCTCTGGTGAGGTGCGGACCGGCAGAATTCTCGGTGCTCTCCTCAAGGATCGTGCCCGTTCCGCTTCAAGGCCGTTGTCGAACCGGGCCGTCCACACAGCCGCATTGGCCTTGTCCTCGAAAGAACTGCCAAGCCGGCACGGTGGGGAGGACCGTGGGACTCTCCGCGAGGGAGTACGAGTCTCTGGTGCCCCTGGCGGTCCTCCATCCTTCCCTGACCGCAATGCCACGAGCGCTGACCCGCTCCCGTCACTTTTGGTCTTGCTCTCCTGCCAGAACTTCTCCAAATTTAAAGTGCGTCAATTTCTCGAAGTACTCCACATGCAGACAATCGCCAGCTGGCCAAAATGGATCACTCGCGAAGGCGGGCGAGGCCCCGCCGGAATCCCCGGCCAGAGCCCCGAGGAGATCGTTTCCTCCCACCGCACCGCGTGAACAGCGGGCTCCCTACAGACTCAGCTGTCACTGGACTGTGCAGGCGCCTTACGCTGCACCAGGAGCCCCATAGATGTCATTTCAGCCATCCGCGCCCGCTGTGCCGTCAGTGTTTGTGGCGCGCAATCGCCCCACGCCCTCAGCCGTCCTCCGGACATCGTGCCAGGCACCCGACGCGTCTCGGCCGGAAGATGGCGTCTCCACATCCACGGGACAGCACGGCGGCGCCAGGGCCTCTGCAGCATCTGCGAACCATTCGGTGCTGTCGGATCGCACCACGTTGATCCACGTGCGGGTTGGTTCGAGTACGGCGTCACGATGGGCGCTGGCTATCGGCGCAAAGGCTACGCGTCAGAAGCCGTGGTGATGCTGCTGCGCTTCATGTTCGACGAGCGGCACTTTCATAAGTGCGGAGCACGGATTCTCGCAGACAACGAGGCATCGTTGTCACTTCAACGTCGGCTCGGCTTCATTGAAGAAGGTCGCCTCCGCGACCAAGTGTTCTCTGCCGGTCGGCATCACGATGTCGTCATGATGGGCTTGCTCGCTGACGAGTTCGCCCAACTCCACTTACGAGCGAATGAGCTTTCCCTCAGAGCGCTGATGCCACTGCCAGCGGTCCGGCAACGTCGCTTGGATACGGGGCCTGTTCCGGGAAGAACTTGACAGGGAATCTCGTCGAGGCGCTCGCCCGCACCGGGTACGTCGGCATAGCCAAGATCGCCATCAGGAGCGGATCGGCAAGACTCTACACCTGCTGCGGGTCGTCGACCCGGTGGACGACACCTACCGGCGGCAGATGAATCGGCAGCTCACCATTCAGGAGTCGAGGCACAAACTGGCCCGCGACATCTGCCACGGCAAGCGCGGGCAGATCATGCAGGCGTACCGGTCGGGGCAGGAGGACCAGCTCGGCGCGCTCGGTCTGGTCCTGAACGCCGTGGTGCTGTGGACAACCCGCTACCTGGACGCCGCCGTCGAGGCACTGCGAGCGTTGCCCGCCGCTGAGCGGGACACCCGGGCGACGTCCTGGACGAGGACGTCGCCCGGGTGTCCCCGCTCAAGCACGCCAACCTCAACGTCCTGGGCCGCTACACCTTCCGCGCCTCTACCCCGGCGGGTGGCACGTTGCGGCCCCTGCGTGAGCCAGAGGTGGATGGCTTGTGCGAGGACGACGAGGAGTAGGGAATGAAGCGTCCGGCATTTCCCCCTGACCAGCCGACTCATGGCGTCTCCGGGTATTCGGCGGTTCTAAGTGCGCTGAGCCCACTTCGGCGTCCAGAACCCGCTGTCGGGGCGGCCGGGGTATCCAGAGGTGAGGTGGTTACGCAGTGCAGTGAGGGCAGGGTGCGGGTTGTCGGTGCGCCAGATCAGTGAGTGCGGGTAGACCGGGGTCGGGTCGTGCAGGGGGATGCGCCGCAAGTCGTGGCCGGCAGGCCAGACCAGCGGAGTCTGCTCGCTGACGAAGGTCGCCAATGTCGAGGAGCTCGCGATCGTGTCGAGGAGGGGCTCGATACCGAAGTTGGGGCCGACCGAGTCGATGGTGAGACCGAACGTGGCGGCGAGTTCGTCGTAGTAGGCGGCCCACTCGGTGCCAGGCATGTTGCCAGGCATCCAGATCCGGCGCCCGGCGAGCTGGGCGGGAGCGATCGCGCGGGCGGCCGCGAACTCGTGAGCCGGCCCGGTGAACAGGTGCAGCGGTTCGTCGAAGACCGGAGTGGCCTCGATACCGTCGGGGAGCTGCCGGCCCGGCATGGTCACGGCGCGGAAGGTCGCGTCGATCGTCCCGGACCGGACGGCGGCGATGGCCGTGTCGGAGTCGAAGAGGGTCACGACATCAAGATCGGTCTCGGGATACGCACGGTGGAAGTCGCGCAGCAGACCCGCCACTGAGACCCGGCGGCCGATCACGTCGATGCGCAACGCCCGGCGCCCTGGCCGCACGGAAGCGGCTGCCCGTTCCTCGGCTTGGAGGAGAGCCCGGGCGTAAGGCAGGAACGCCTGCCCGTCGATGGTGAGCCGGGCTCCGCGGGCCGTACGGCTGAACAACTGCACACCGAGGTCCTTCTCCAACACGGCGATGCGCTTGGAGACGGCCTGCGGGGTGATCGACAAGTTGGCGGCGGCTTCTTGGAACTGTCCCGCGTCCACGGCGGTGACGAAGGTGCGCACGGCGATGAGGTCCACGCCGAGCATCCTAGTTGGACAACCAATCGTTGAGTCTGATCGGCGAAATAGTTGTTTGATTCCAGCACGCCACGCTCGCTTTGATGTCTCTAGTCAACATGCGGTTTCGCAAGCAGCGCGGCAGAAGGAGTGCTGCCCGGCAGCCGGGTGGCTGCCGGGCCTGCACTTCAAGGGGCTCGGACTGGTCGCGCGCACGGGCGGTGCGACCCATTGGCCGCCCCGTCGGCGCGACCGCACCTCGACGGGTCGAGCCGTCCACCCATCTGCCGATGCCGGTGCGGTCGGCCACCGACAAGGCCACCATCGCGTCTCGGGCCGGGATGGGGCTTCCTACTCACCCCGGAGGCGACCCACACGTGCCGGATTCCTTCGTTCACCTGCACAATCACACCGAATACTCGATGCTGGACGGCGCGCAGAAGCTGAAGCCGATGTTCGGCGAGGTGGCCCGGCAGGGGATGCCTGCGATCGCGATGAGCGACCACGGCAACATGTTCGGCGCCTACGAGTTCGCGCAGGTCGCGAAGGGCTTCGAGGGGATCAGGCCGATCATCGGCATCGAGGCGTACGTGGCGCCTTCCTCTCGGTTCGTCCGGAAGCAGGAGTTCTGGGGGCCGGGAGGCCGTCGCGCCACGAGCGCGGACGGTGAAGGGTCCAAGGATGTCTCCGGTGGTGGCCGCTTCACTCACATGACCATGTGGGCGCGGAACGTCCAGGGCCTGCGGAACC
Organism: Streptomyces inhibens; assembly: GCF_022221585.1. NCBI lineage: Bacteria > Bacillati > Actinomycetota > Actinomycetes > Kitasatosporales > Streptomycetaceae > Streptomyces > Streptomyces inhibens. The sequence goes on along the minus strand of NZ_CP084681.1, from coordinate 9,487,132 downwards.
TGTTCTGGCTCAGCACGCAGGCCAGCTATGAGGGTCAGTTCCCTGCCGGAAAGCCGCGCATGGACCGGGAGTTGATCGCTGAACGGCCGGACGGCGTCATCGCCACCACCGGCTGCCCCTCTGGCGAGGTCCAGACCCGCCTGCGGCTGAACCAGTATGACGAGGCGAAGGCTGCTGCCGCGGCCTACCAGGAGATCTTCGGCCGCGAGAACTACTTCCTGGAGCTGATGGACCACGGCCTGGACATCGAACGTGAGGTCCGTGAGGGCCTGCTGCGTCTGGCCAAGGAACTGAACATTCCCCTCCTGGCCACCAATGACGCGCACTACGTCACCGAGGACCAGGCCAACGCCCACGACAGCCTGCTGTGCATCGGTGTCGGCAAGAACAAGGACGACCCGGGCCGCTTCCGTTTCAACGGCTCCGGCTACTACATCAAGAGCGCCGCCGAGATGCGCAGCCTGTTCTCGGAACTTCCGGAAGCCTGCGACAACACCCTGCTGATCGCCGAGTGCATCGAGTCCTATGACGAGGTCTTCGACTACGTCGACGAGATGCCGCAGTTCCCGGACGTGCCCGAAGGCGAAACGCAGGAGTCGTGGCTTCGCAGGGAAGTCCTCAAGGGTCTGGCGATGCGCTACGGGGACCCGGTCCCCCAGCACATCGTGGACCGCTTCGAGACCGAGATGTCGGTCATCGGTCCCATGGGCTTCAGCTCCTACTTCCTCGTCGTGGCGGACATCTGCCGCCACGCCCGGGAGAACAAGATCCCGCTCGGTCCGGGCCGAGGTTCGGCCACCGGCTCGATCGTGGCCTACGCCACCCGCATCACCGAGCTGTGCCCCTTGGAGCACGGCCTGCTGTTCGAACGGTTCCTGAACCCCGAGCGCATCAACCCGCCGGACGTGGACCTCGACTTCGACGACCGCCAGCGCGACCGGATGGTCCGCTACGTCACCGAGAAGTACGGCGAGGAGTACACCGCCATGGTGAACACGTTCGGCAAGATCAAGGCCAAGAACGCGATCAAGGACTCCTCGCGCATCCTCGGCTACCCCTATGCCCATGGCGAGCGGATCACCAAGGCCCTTCCGCCGGACCAGAACGGCAAGTCCGCCCCGCTGGCTGCCGTCTTCGACTCCTCCCACGAGAGGTATGGCGAGGCCGGCGAGATCCGGCAGATGTATGCCAACGAGCAGGATGTGAAGCGGGTCATCGATACCGCCCGCGGGGTGGAGGGCCTCACCCGCGGCACCGGCGTGCACGCCGCGGCGGTGATCCTTTCCAAGACGAAGCTCACCGACCGCATCCCGCTGCACATGCGTGCCTCGGACGGCGTGAAGATCACTGGCTTCGACTACCCGTCCTGCGAAGACATGGGTCTGATCAAGATGGACTTCCTGGGGCTGCGAAACCTGGGTGTCATCGACCAGGCGATCGAGAACATCCGCGAGAACCGGGGCGTCAGCCTGGCCACCGTAGATCCCCTGGACGGTGCCCCGTCCACCGTCGTGATCCCTCTGGACGACGCCAAGACGTACCGGCTGCTGGCCGAGGGCAACACGTTCGGTGTCTTCCAGCTCGACGGCGGCGGCATGCGCGTTCTGCTGAAGCAGATGGAACCTACCCGGTTCGAGGACATCGCCGCGGTCAACGCCCTCTACCGGCCCGGCCCCATGGCGGCTAACGCGCACACCAACTACGCGTACCGCAAGACCGGCCGCCAGGAGATCACCCCGATTCACCCCGAGCTGCGCGACGCCCTGGAGCCGATCCTCGGCAACACCTTCCATCTGCTCGTCTACCAGGAGCAGATCATGGCCATCGCCCGGGAACTGGCCGGGTACACCCTCGGCGGCGCCGACCTGCTGCGCCGTGCGATGGGCAAGAAGAAACCGGAGGTGCTGGCCGCGGAGTGGGACAAGTTCCATGACGGCATGCGGGGCAACGGGTACAGCGAGGAAGCCATCAAGGCCCTGTGGGACGTCATGCTCCCGTTCTCCGGCTACGCCTTCAACAAGTCCCACACCGCCGGCTACGGCCTCGTCTCGTACTGGACCGCCTACCTCAAGGCCAACTACCCGGCCGAGTACATGGCCGCCCTGCTCACGTCGGTCGGCGACGACAAGGACAAGGCCGCGATCTACCTCGCCGATGCCCGCAAGAATGGCGTCCGCGTCCTCCAGCCAGACGTGAACGAGTCCGTCGCCGAGTTCACCGCCGTCGGCGACGACGTACGGTTCGGGCTGCGGTCCGTACGTAACGTCGGCGACAACGTCATCGAGGCCATCGTCGATGCCCGCCGCAGAAAAGGGAAATTCACCGCCTTCTCCGACTTCCTCGACAAGGCCGACCTGCCCGCACTGAACAAACGAGCTGTGGAGTCCCTGATCAAGGCCGGCACCTTCGACTCTCTGGAGCATTCCCGCAAGGGCCTCACCGCCATCCACGAGGACGCCATCGACGCGATCATCCCTGTGAAGAAAGCGGCAAGCTTCGGACAAGACGATCTCTTCGCCGACCTGGGCGGCGAAGGAAGCGGCGAACCGGCCTTCGGCCTCGACTTCCCCATCGACGACTCGGAGTGGCCCCGCAGGCAGCTCCTGGCGACCGAACGCGAGATGCTCGGCCTCTACGTCTCAGCCCACCCGCTGGACGGAGCCGAGCACATCCTCTCCAGGGCACGGGACTGTTCCATCGCCGAACTGCTTGCCTCCGGCCGCACCACCGGGGACGTGCAGCTCTCCGGTCTGATCACTGGCATCCAGCTCAAGATGACCAAACAGGGCAGCGCCTGGGCCATCGTGAACCTCGCGGACCGTGATGCCGGCATCGAGGTGCTCTTCTTCCCCGCCGCCTACCAGCTCGTGCAGCACGCGCTGGCCGAAGACAACGTCATCTCCGTCAAGGGCAAGATTGAAGACCGGGACGGAACCGTGAACATCTTCGGCAGAGAACTCGCGGTACTGGACGTGTCCTCCGCCGAGCACGGCGGGAAACCCCCCGTGAGGCTTGTCTTCCCCGCCCACCGGATCAACGAACAGACCGTCAAAGAACTCAAGCGCATCCTTGCGGACCATCCAGGTGACAGCCCAGTCCACCTCAGCGTCCGCAGCGCACGCAAGACGACCGTCTACGCCCTGCAAGCCGAAGTAGACGCCACCACCGTCGCATCCGATGTGAAAGGCACCTTCGGGGCTGACGCGTGGGCGGGGCTCGCATGACGCCGAGGACCGACGAGACGGCCGCTAGCGAACTGCGGACCTCCGGGACGCCCCCTCCCTGTCCACGCTGCGAGACGCCGGTGCTGCTGGTGGCTCGCTATCCATGCACCTGGCGCAACCGGGCCGGAGAACGGATCGATGGCCTCAAGGAGTCGGTGCTCTGCCGATGCTGCGGCATCAGTAACCCTGCGGCGGGAGAGCTACTGGCACTGCTCATCCGGATTCCTCGGGGCCGTCTGCCGAGAGCCCGGCTTCGAGTCGCGCGGTGCGACACAGCGCCGTCTCGGGCCGGTGGACGCAGGTCATGCCCTGGCCGTGATGGACGTTCGGGTCGGCTGTTTTGAGGAGTCGTTCGGTGTACAGCATCCACTTCACCTGCCGCCGCGGGGAGCCCGCCGGCCGAACCGGATCCCGGCGCCTGCCCGGGTCACCCCATCCCACCACCGTCGGCTCGACGTCCCGGGTCGTCACCGGATTCGCCACGCCGTAGCGCTGCGAAGCCCACGTGTAGAAGGCATTGAGGCCGGCACGGTCAGCATCGAAGGACGGCGGCCGCACCCGGCCCACATTGCGGTCATCGGTCATGCGCCAGTACTTGAAAGCCTCGAAATCCTCAGCAGCAGCCTCATCCCACTGCCGTCCGTAGGCTTCCAGGAACTCCGGCCACACCACCAGGGAGAAGGCGTACCGACGCCATGTGCGAGGACGCCGCGCGACCACGGGTCCGACCCGGAAGAACCGATTGATCCGCGGATCCGCCCTCCCATCCGGGGCAATCAGAAAGGGTGTCCCCTGACGGGCCCCGTTCCTCCTCGCCCAGTCGTGCACGTCTCCATAGGTGCTGAGTAGATCAGAATCGGGACATCTCAGGTCCCGACGGAAGTCGTAGAAGTCGACAGTCCATGACCTCTGCGAGGCGCGCAAAACTGAGCTCTCCCTCCCGAGAACCGACAGTTCAAGGAAGGCTGCAGAAGCTCTGGCAAGACGAACTGCGTGAACCGGGCGACCTCGCCCCCGCCGCGCCAGTCACGGACCGGGAGCTGGAGCTCGCCGAGGTCTTGATCAGGGTCGGCATCGAGCAGCTCGGTGACGAGCGGCACGATCTGGTCCCGGGGGACCATGTCCCCGCTGCCCTTGGGCTTGCCGCCCGTCGAGCTTTGCCCATCGACGCGGCGTCCGTCCGCGCGAAAAGGGGGGTGGGCGACCGGGCCGAATCCGGTCGATCGCGGCAAGAGCGGCAGTAAGTTACACGTACTGTCCGAGGCCCAGGGCATCCCACTGGCCCTCGCGGTCTCGGGCGCGAACGTCCACGACAGCCAGGCGTTCAAGCCGTGGATCCTCGGCATACCCGCCATACGCTCCAGGCGCGGACCGCGCCGAAGACGGCCGGTCAAGATCCGCGCAGACAAGGCGTACCACTCCGCTGAGCACCTCGCCTGGCTCCGCAGCCGGGGTCTCATCGCGCGGATCGCACGCCCGGGCATCGAGTCCGGTGAGCGGCTCGGCCGTCACCGCTGGAAGATCGAGCGGTCGATCTCCTGGCTGTTCGGCTACCGCCGGCCAACCGTCCGATACGAACGAAAGGGCAGCCACTTTCTCGCCTTCCTCGGCCTGGCCTCAGCCCTGACCTGCTACAAGCAGCTCGCGAAACTCACCACATGAGACAAGTCGTAGAGGCGCTGCCCTTTCGCGCCGCGTCCGCCGAGCCCGGCCGCCCGGCAGCAGTCCGGGTCGCAATGTCCAGGAACGCAGGACGTACGGCTCCCGGTCCACCGCCGCGTGTCCCCGCTCGCCGGCGTAGACGAGGTAGGCGGCGACCTGGGAAGTTCTCGATCCGGCCGGAGCTGCCGGTGTCCTGGCGCTGGACACCCACGGTACGGCCCGGTCCGGCGCGACCCTCCGAGGGCACACCGGACCGGGCCGGTTGGGCGGGCACCGACACTCGCGGCTACCCTGGCTCAGACCTTGAGGTACCCGAAGGTCACGACCGCCTGGTAGTACTTTTTGGCGACCTTCAGACATCCCTTTCGCTGGAAGTCGGGGTAAGGACCCCACTGCCTCTTACATACGTGCTGCATGTCATCGAGGAAGGTCTTGTCGACATGCGACTTGTTGCCCTTGCTGAAGGCGTGGAGCTTCTTGAAGTTTCGGTAGCCGAAATCATGCCGCATACACGCTGAATAGAAATGAAACCCGCCCGGACTGTCCGGGGCGTTGCTGCATCCGTCAGTCGACCAGTCGAAGCGGTACTTGTCGTGCCCTTCTTCCGCCGCCCACTTCGCCTTCCACCACATGGGATTCATGTTGCCCTTGGCGGTCAACTCCCAGAGGTGCTCCAGCTTCTGCTGCCTGGTGACTCCCTGGGCCTTCTGAACGTGGGCCGCTGACACCGCGGTACCGGCGGTGGAATCCTTCGATTCCGCCGCGAACACCGGTGATGCGGTGGAGAGCATCACGACGCCAACGAGCCCGACACCTGCCGAGCGCACGCCTGTCTTCTTCACGTTGTCCCAATCCCCCATTGCCCGGAGCTTCTCTCCGGTGGTCAATGCTTTGGCCCGACACGACAGTTGGCCGACAGCGGGTGCCGCCCTCGCATCTGGAATCCGATTGCCTGTTCCGGGTTTCGTATGAGATCCCACCAAACCCGGCTGGCGCCTCTTTTCGCATTCCATCCTGACGGGCCAAGAATTACTTGGGAAGGGTTTTTTGATGTGACAGTACAGCCAACTGATACCCTCCCCTGCATGAGTCTCGGGCGGACGACCAACCGTCCCGGCGGGGGAGGATTCATGACCACGGGTCCGAGCACGCATCAGTTGCGTCTGCTCCTGGCGCTGGCTGAGGAGCTGCACTTCGGCCGTGCGGCCAAGCAGGTGTTCATCAGCCAGCCCGCGTTCAGCCGGCAGATCCGCTCACTTGAGGAGAACCTGGGGGTCGTTCTTGTGGAGCGGTCCACGCGGCGGGTGGAGCTGACACCGGCCGGAAAGGCTCTGCTGCCGCGAGTGCGTGCCGTGGTGGACGCCGTTGACGACCTGTGCACCGCTGCGTCGGCGCAAGCACGCATGCCTTTGGAGCGGGTGGTGCTTGGTTCCTACATCACCGCCCTTCCCGCGCTGCGGCTACTCCTCGACGACCTGAGTGCGCGCCACTCGGGCCCCGAGATCGAGTGGCGGGTGGTGGACCATGCCGAGCAGGTGGATGCGCTCCTGGACAGGCAGGTTGACGGGGTCATCTGTTACGGGCCCGTACCCGAGGCTCTTCACACGCTCTGGCTCGGCACGGAGGAACGGTTCGTCTGCATGCCGGACACCCACCCGCTGGCCGAGTGCGAATCGCTGACCCTCGCTGACCTGGCCGGCGTTCCCGTCATCGGCTTCTCGCCTCACGTGGACCCGGAATACCGTGCCTTCTGGGCCGCCGACCCGCGCCCCGACGGGACTCCGGTGCGGTACACCGACCACGCAGCAACCACCCTGGAGTCGTATGTCTCCCTGGCCAGCTTGGGGCACGGGATCCGCTTCGTCAGCGAGACTTGCCTGGACCTGATGCCCCGGCCTGGCGTCCGCTTCGTGGCCGTCACCGACTTGCCTCCATGCACGGCAATGTTCGCCTGGCCGGCCTCCCGCCCCGTCACCCCTGCCTTCACCACCCTTCTGCGTTTGCTGCGGAACCATGCCCGTACCACAGACCCGGACACCCTTCGCAAGTCCAACAGGCGTTGGTGGAACGCATCCTGACCGCCGCGGACCCGTCTACCGCAGGGATTCTTTCAATCAATAGCTCAACAGGCACTCGCACCGAGTGGGCCGGTCTCCAAAGTGGAATTCACGGTACGCACAGATCATCCACAACCATGACGACCCCGATGCCGAGCCACGGATCTGGATCACCCCGCCCCGCTACGTGGTGCAAAGCGTCGACGAGCTGGCCGAAGCCATCGCTGTGGCCATCGCACCGTACAGCCCGGTGCCCCCGCCCGCGGTGTTGATCAAGAGCAGGCCGACCCGGCCGCCCACGCGTTGACCACCGAACACCGCACCGTAGGACGATCGCACAGCGGTGAAGGGCATCGTCTTCGCGTGACCACGGCAGCAGGCTCGGCCAGCGGCTCGGGCCTGCTGCCGTGAAGCGCTTCGGGCCTCGCGTCGGAAACTGCCTGCGACCATCTGTAGGCGCCGGTAACGCCCGAGGCATGGCATCGACCATCACGTTCGAGCAACTGCTGTCCGGCGCAAAGGACTTCGCACATCTCGCCTTGAACGCCCATGCGGAGGGGCACACCGACGTCTTCCTCCTGGAAGCGGGAGTAGCCGTCGAACGGCTGGCGAAGGCAGCCCTGGTCCGCGTGCATCCGACGCTGCTGTCGGAGGTGAAGGGCAGCGACGACATGCTGGCCAGTCACGCGCACACCCTTGCCGAAGGCGCCGGCGCAGCCGCGCTGCCAGCCGTACTGGCCGACCCGGACGGCTTTGCCGGACAACGCATCGCGGTGGTGTGCACCGGAGGCAACGCCTCTGCTGCGGAGATCGCCGTACTGGGCAGCGGTGCCGAACCAGAGCTGGCACCTGATCAGGCGGGATCGTAGAAGCCTGGTGACCCTACGCCGCCAGGCGAAGTAGTGCATGCTCCGCTCGCCCGCACCTCGTTGTATCGCTGAGAATGATCATGATTCGGGTCAACCTGGAGATCTTCTACAGCCGTAGCCGGCATGAAGAGGGCGCTGATCCGGATGGAGCCACCCGGCCAGCCTCCCGGTATCGGCTGGGTTGACTGTCAATACTCTGGTTCATGCCGGTTTGCCCGGTGATCGTAGGTCATCACCGGGTTGATCTCTAGTTGACCTCACCCCTGATAGAGGCTGTGCACTGGCATCAGCCCAAGGAAGGAAGAACTTGCCCACCAAGACACTGCAGATTCCCACCACGGACGGCCGGGCCGACGCTTTCGCCGCCTTCCCCGACCGTGGCGAGCGGCACCCGGGGGTGCTGCTGTACCAGGACGCCTTCGGCGTGCGGCCCGTGCTGCGGGAGATGGCCCGCGAACTGGCCGGGCACGGGTACTACGTACTCGTCCCCAACCTCTTCTACCGGCACGGCCCGGCACCGGTGATCGAACTTCCCGAGCACATCGGAGAAGAGGTCCGGCCCGCGGTCTTCGCCCAGCTGATGCCCTTGATCGAGGCGCACACCACCGAACGTGCCCTGAGCGACGCCGACACCTATCTCAGGTTCCTCACCACCCAGCCCGAGGTCAGCGCCGGACCGGTCGCCGTGATGGGCTACTGCATGGGCGGCGTCTTGGCGATGCGCACCGCCGCGGCCCACCCCGACCAGGTGGCCGCCGTCGCCGGATTCCACCCCGGCAACTTGGTCACCGACGCACCCGACAGCCCGCACCGCCTCGTCCCCAAGCTCACCGCCCAAGTCCACCTTGGCCACGCCGAAGGCGACATGACGCCCGAGGCCATCAGCGAGCTCAACCAGGCCCTGGATGCCGCAGGTGTCGGCCACACCTCCGAGATCTACCCCGGCACCGTCCACGGCTTCACCATGTCCGACACCGATGCCTTCAACCCCGCCGCCCTGCAGCGCCACTGGGACCGCCTGCTCCCCCTCCTCGACCGCACCCTGGCCAACAGCTGAGGCTCCGGCCCGGCCCGCTGGACGCGAGTTCCGCAAGGCCGTCGACGGCCCTGAACTGCCCGCGTGCTGGCTGCTGGCCGAATGGCCCGCCACCGAGTCGGAGCCGGTGCAGTTCTGGCTCTCCAACCTGCCCGACGACACCCCGCTCACCATGCTCGTGCGGCTGGCCAAGCTCCGCTGGCGGATCGAGCACGACCACTGCGTGATGAAACAGGCCCTGGGCCCGGCCCATTTCGAGGGCCGCACATGGAACGGCTGGCATCACCACATCCCCCTCGTCTCCGCCGCCCACGCCTTCTGCACACTCCAGCGTCTGGCCCGGACCCCATAAGAAACGGCGCTGGCCTGACTCTCTATCAGGTCGTCCGCGAGATGCAGTTACTCCTGGCCGTCTGGACCGGCGCCTGCCCCACCTGTCACCGCGACATACCCACGGCGATACCAACCTGGCCGGTCCGCCCCTCGGCACGTTGACAGGCGTCTGTCGACATGTTGCTATGAGGCGCTGCTCAGCCGGACCTGCATCGCGTCGCATGCCGCTCGGGCACCGGATCGACGGCCACTTGACCGGGGCGGCGCCCCCGAACCCAGAGCGAGGACCCATGCCGCAGCGCGCCGCGACCATCGTCGGCGGCGGGATCGGCGGACTCGCGGCGGCCATCGCCCTGCACCGCCGGGGCTGGCGCGTCGAGGTGCTGGAACGGGCCCGGGAGTTCACTGAGATCGGCGCCGGCATCTCCCTGTGGCCGAACGCGCTGCACGCGCTTGAGGTGCTCGGCCTGGCCGGCGCCGTCCGGGCACTCGGCGCCGTCGAGGCCACAGGCGGCGTACGCGACCGCCGGGGCCGCTGGCTGTCCCGTACGGACAACGCGGAGCTGACGCGCCGCTTCGGCCATCCCCTGGTGGTCCTGCACCGCGCGGACCTGTTGCGGGTGCTCACCGAGGCGCTGCCCGCCGACAGCCTGCGGTCGGGCAGCGAGGTGTCCGCGGTCCGCGACGACGGCCACCGTGTGGTCGTCGAGCACCGTGAGGGCGAGTCCCGGCCCGACCTCGTGGTCGGCGCCGACGGGCTGCGCAGTGCGGTCCGCCGCGCCCTGTGGTCCGACGCGGCCGGCCCCCGGTACGCCGGTTACACCGCCTGGCGCATGGTCACCGAGCCCCTCGCCGAGCCGCCCTCCGAGGGCGCCGCGACCTGGGGCCGCGGGGAGAGGTTCGGCTACACAGCGCTGCCGGGCAGGCGGATGTACTGCTTCGCGACCGCGTCGCTGCCGGCGGGAGCAGCCTCAGGCTCGTCCGAGTACGCCGAACTGCTGCGCCGGTTCGGGTCCTGGCCGGATCCCATCCCCGCCCTGCTGGCCGCCGTCCCCGCCGACGCGGTGCTGAGACACGACCTGTACGACCTGCCGCCGCTGCCCTCCTTCATCCGCGGCCGGGTCGCGCTGCTGGGCGACGCGGCCCACGCCATGACCCCTAATCTGGGCCAAGGCGCGTGCCAGGCGCTCGAGGACGCGGTCACCCTCGCCCACTGCCTCGACGGCCACCCGGACGTTGCTGCCGCGCTCCGCTCGTACGACCTGCTGCGCCGCCCGCGGACCCAGGCCATCACGCGCCGCTCCGCCCGGCTCGGCGCCGTCGGCCAGCTGTCGTGGCCGCCCGCGGTGCTGCTGCGCGACACGGCCGCCCGGCTGACGCCGACGCGGGCGACGCTGCGTTCCATGACGCCGGTGCTCGACTGGACTGCGCCGGTGACCCGGTGACCGCGACGGAGAGCGAGGGACACTGATGCCGGACTGGACGTATCACCCGCTGCGCGGCTTGGCCGCTGCCGTCCTCGGCCGGCGCCGTTCGCAGCGCACCGCGCTGCGGCTGTTGGCCTCGATCGGCTCCCGTCCCGCTGGCGCGCGGCTGATCGCCCGGGGGTTCGGCCACCGCCATCCGCCCAAGCGGCTCGCCGGCGAGATCGCCGGCGTGCCCGTCACTGTCCGCCTCGGCATATCCGTCCCGCCCTCGCTCGCCCGCGACGCGGTACGTGCCATGCCCCCGCTCGGGGCCGGTGTCGTCGAGGTGGCGCCCGTCTCGGCAGCCGACGCGGAGACCGTACGCGAGGCCGCTGCCGACCGCTCGATTCCGCTGGTTGTCCGCGCCTGCGACCCGGAGGCCGAGGCCGCCCTCAAACCCCATGTCGACGGGTTCACCGACAGCGAGGACCCGCACATAGTCCATGTCGCCGACCCGTCGGTCACCGCCGCGGCCGCCGCGATCGAGGAGCCAGGCGCCGTCGTGCTCACCCGGCCCTGGGTGCTCGTCGCGGCCGGACCCGGTTGGTTCGCACGGGTCACCGAGGCAGTCACACCCACCGCGCCCGCTCCGCTGCTACGGGACGTCGGCCGCGACCCGCGCCGCTGGCCCGCCTGGTGGTGGGCGCTGCTTGTCGGGCTCGGTATGACGGGCGCCGGACTCGGCGCTGCGGCGATCACACTCGGGCCGGTGCTGCTCTGGTACGACCGCGACTACCTCGGCATGACGCTGCACGAACTGCATGCCGCCAACCATCACCTCGTGCACTTCCTCCAGCACGACCGGATCACCATGGCCGGCACGATGGTAGCGATCGGCGCCCTCTACACCGGCCTTGCCGTGGGCGGGATCAGACGCGGCTGGCCCTGGGCTCGTGAGGTGTATCTGCTCTCGGGGGTGATCGGCTTCCCCACCTTGTTCTACTTCCTGGCCACCGGCTTCGTGGAACCCCTGCACACGGCCACCACCATCGTGCTGTTCCCGATGTTCGTGGCCGCGGTCCGTCGGACCCCGCACGCACCGCGGTGGCGCCTGGCGCCCGAGGGGCCGGAGCCGGAGCGCCGACGGGCACTGGTCGGCCAACTGCTGCTGATCGTCACGGGAGCTGGGCTGTTCGTCGGCGGAGCGGTGATCTCGGTGGTCGGTCTGACCGGTGTCTTCGTGCCGACCGACCTGACCTTCCTGGGCACCAGCACGCAGACGCTGGAAACCGTGAGCCCTCGGCTTGTGCCGTTCGTCGCCCACGACCGCGCGGGGTTCGGCGGCGCCCTGATGGCCGCCGCGGTGGCGATCGTCCTGCTCAGCGCGTGGGGCTGGCGGCGGGGTGAAGCCTGGGTGTTCTGGACCCTGGCCGCGGCGGCGGCCGCCGGCTTCCTGCCGGCTGTCGTAGTGCACGGCGCGATCCACTACATGGACTTCATCCACCTCGCGCCGGTCTACTTCGGCATCGCCATGACCGGCACCGGCCTACTGCTGGCGCGTCCATACCTCTGCGCCAGGGCGTCGGCGAGGCCGAAGGACTGACGGGCCGCCCCGGCGAGCGCTCCACCACCGATCCAACGGACTGACAGCTGTACGTGGTTGGCCTTCTGGGCCCCGGCGGAGGCCCGATCGTCGGCGAGAGCGGGCGGGCACCGCGCGCCCGGCCGGGATCCCCTCCCCCGGCATACTCAGGTCGCCTCCGAATTTCGACCGCGAGACATGGAGACTCGCTCCGGTCGAATCCCCCGGGGGAGCGCCGGTGACCACCGCGCCGGCCCGCTCCCCGCGGGCGACGCTCGCCACCCTGCACCGCGACCCGCGCGACCAGTGGCCCGACCACGCGCGGAAGCTGTACGACTTCCCCGTCACCGTCTACGGCGAGGCAGATCCGCTGCCCACGCTCGCGGCCGGGTGGGTCGCCCGCAGTGGGAAGACCGTCTCCCTTTGCTGGGGCCCAAGTTGCACTCGCGCCGGCACCCCTCGTTGCAGGAGACCGTGCTGGGCCGAACGAGGCACCCCCGCGACCCGTTCGGGTTGCCGAGGACCCTGCGCTCCTCGCAACGCACACCTGGCACCCGCTCCTGTCGTTGGACGTAAGCGACAGACGGAACGCGGCACCAGGTGACGCAAGGAGCGGAGGCGGCGACCGATGGCAGCGAGCGCGGACGGGGCTGTCGGCCAGCAGGCGGTGCACACGGTGGCGAGGAGGCTGCTGCCGCTGCTGTTCGTGCTGTACGTGGTCAACTTCCTTGACCGCGCCAACATCGGCGTCGCCGCGCTGGCCATGAACGCCGAGCTGCATCTGAGTGCCACCGCCTACGGTACGGCCGCGGGGATCTTCTTCGTCGGGTATGTCGTCTTCCACGTCCCGGCGGCCGCGGCCCTGGGCCGGTTCGGCGCCCGCCGCTGGCTGGCCGGAGTGGTCACCGCGTGGGGACTGTGCTCGGCCGCCACCGCGTTCGTCACCGACGCCCGTGGCCTGTACCTGGCCCGGTTTTTCCTTGGACTGGCCGAGGCAGGCTTCTTCCCCGGTGTCGTCGCCTACTTGACCGCCTGGTTCCCCGCCCGCGAGCGCACCCGCGCTCTGGCCCTGTTCCTGCTGGCCATTCCGCTCGCCACCGCCGTCGGCCTGCCATTCTCCGGCCTGCTGGTCGAGCACTCCCGCCTCCTCGGCCTCAGCGGCTGGCGGGCGATGTTCCTCGTCGAGGCAGCCCCCGCCGTCGTACTCGGAATCGCCGCACTGCGCCTGCTGCCGGACTCACCACTCCAGGCAGCCTGGCTGACGGCCGGTCAACGGCAGTCCCTGGCCGCCGAGCTGGCCAAGGACGCGCCACCCACCGTCGGGGACCGCGCCGTGTTCGGCCGCGTCGCGCACTTCGGGCTGGTGCACGCGGGACTGTGCTTCGCCGCCTACTCGCTGCACTTCTTCCTTCCGCAGGCCCTCGCCGGCCTCTTCCCCGGCGTGGGCACCTTCGGTGTATCCGTGCTCGCCGCCCTCCCGTACGTCGTCGGGGCGCCCGTCATGCTCGTCTGGAGCCGCCACGGCGTCCGGAAGGACCGCCGGGCGTCGCTCATCGCCATGCCCGTCGCGGCCGCCGCGCTCGCCGCCACTCTGGCCGCAGTCTCCCACCTGCCCTTGCTCACTCTGGCCGCCCTCACCGTGGTGGTCGCCGGGGGCCTGGCCGCGGCACCCGCCTTCTGGAACCGGTGCACCGGCGCCCTGGGCGGCCGCCACGCGGCGACCGCCATCGCCGGGATCAACGCGCTCGGCAACATCGCCGGCTTCGCCGGCCCCTCCGTGACTGGACGCCTCGCCGATGCCACCGGCGACTACCGGGCGGTCTACGTCGTGATCGCTTGTGCCTTGGCGACCTCAGGGGCGGCGGCCCTCCGGCTCCCCGCCGCTCCGCCGACTCCGGCCGTCCGGCCGACAGCCATGGTGCCGGACCGTATGGCCGGGTGACGGGAGAGCAACAGTCCGGCGACCGGCGCACCGGTGACGCCCATTGCCGCACGGGACGGCGGCTTCCCCGCACCGCTCACAGTCGGTGCGTCCTCTCGGCCATGCGGCCACGGGCGCCCGGCTCGGAACCCGACATCCCGCAGGCCACGCCGGTTGAAAGCCACTTCCTGGGCAGCCGGGCCTCGCAGTGCCTGCCGGCATCCCGGCCATCCGGCGGTGTGCGGCTTACGCGTCGCCGACGGGCCGGGGGGTGTCGTGGTCCGGGAAGAGGGTGGCGGCGACGTGGTGGGTGTCGGTGTATTCGATGACGGAGGTGATCTTGCCGTCGCGGACGGTGAAGATGCCGAGGCAGCGGTTGTCGTAGATGCCGCCGTGCACGGTCGTGGCGCTGGAGGTCCATTCGGCGACCACGCGGTCGCCCTCGGCGAGGGTGCTGACCAGGGCTATTTCGAGGCTGCCGGGGACGAAGGCGGGCCCCAGGCCGCCGAGGAAGTCGTTGATGATCGCGTCGCGGCCGTGCCACACCTTGGAGACCGGCAGGCTGCCGGGGTAGTGCCAGGTCGCGTCCTCGGCGAAGCTGTCGTGGATCACGTCGGCGTCGCTGTCGCGCACGGCCTCGACGTAGCGGATGACGACGGTCCGGGGGTCGGGGGTGCTGCTCATGGTCGTGCTCCTTGGTGTGGTCCGCGGGGTTTCCGGTCGGGGGACGGGTTCAGGACAGGGTGAGGACGGCCTTCCCGCGGATGCGGCGATCGCGCAGGTCGGTCAGGGTTGTTGCGGTGGCGGCCCAGTCCGTGACGCGGCCGATCTCCGGGTGCAGACGGCCCTCGTCGGTCAGCCGGACCAGCGCCGCCAGGTCGTCGTCGAGGCGGGAGTCCGCGTCGAGGTAGTGGAAGTGGCGGATGACGGCCGACTCGGGGCCGCTGAAGAAGTCGAAGAAGTCGAGCGTGGCAGGGGTACGGCTGGCCTGGCCGAACCAGATGAGCGTGCCGCGCTTGGCGAGCCGCGCCAGTGCGAGCGGGAGGGCCGGGCCGCCGGTCGACTCCAGCACGACGTCGTAGGGGCCGCGGGCGTCGGCGACGTCGTGGACGATTTCGGCGGCGCCGAGTCCGGCCAGCCGGGCGCCTCGTTCGGCGTCCCGGGTGACGGCGGTGACCTGTGCGCCCGCCGCGGCCGCAAGCTCGGTCACGTAGTGGCCCACACCGCCGGATGCACCGGTCAGCAGGACCCGGCGGCCCGGCACGGGCCCCGCGGCGCGCAGCAGCCGCAATGCGGTGAGCCCGGCCAGCGGCAACGCCGCGCCCTGGAGCACCGAGACGCCGTCCGGTAGTTCCGCGAGGGAGTCCGTCGGCACCGCCACGTATTCCGCCCAGCCGCCCGCCATGGGGTGGCCCACGACCCGGGTGATCCCGGCCGGTCCGCTTCCGTCGGCGGCCGGCTGCACCACCAGCCCCGCGATGTCCTTGCCGGGGCGCTCGCCGGGCACGGGCTTCTCCAACTTGAACGTCTCGCCCCGGTTGACCGAGAACGCCTCGACCTTCACCAGCGCCTCATGGGGGCGTGGGGTCGGCTCGGGGACGTCGGCGAGCACGACCGGCTCGGCGGGATCTCCTGTCGGTATCAGGGCCTTCATCGTGGTTCCCCTCCTCGTTGGCCTCCGGGGCCCTCCCCCGGTGCGGCGCCTGGTGCGGCGTCGAGGACCATCTGACCGGGTGGCGGGGCGGCCCGGCCAACAACGCAGTCGCTCGGCCGACAACGTGCGGTTGTCGCATAAGGTCAGCGGCATGGATCTCGACCTCGCCCTGGTCCGCACGTTCACCACGACCGCCGGGACGCTGCATTTCGGACGCGCGGCCGAAGAGCTGAACACCAGTCAGCAGGCGCTGTCCAAGCGCATCGCACGGCTGGAGGAGCTGGTGGCAGCCCGGCTGTTCGAGCGCGAGGGCGGCGTCCGGCTGACCGAGGCGGGCGAACGGTTCCTGCCGGCCGCGCATGAGGCGCTGGCGGCGGGCGAGCGCGCGATCGCGGCCGTGGGCGGCGCCGGTTCGGTCGTGCGGATCGACACCTGGGGGCACCTCTACGCTCCGATGCGCACCGTCGCCCAGGCCGTGCAGGCGCTCGGGCCGGTGCGGCTGGAGCCCGGCCCGGGACGCGACTGGCCCTCGGTCGCGCAGGCGTTGCTGCGCGGCGAGAGCGACCTGGGCTTCGGCCGGGTGCACCCGCTACCCGACGGCCGCGATGCGGGCCTCACTCAGCGGCTGGTGCGGCTGGAGCCCGTCGACGCGCTGGTCGGCCCGTCCCATCCGCTGGCCGGCGCGAACGCGCTGCGCCCGGCTGACCTGCGCGGCAGCACCCTGTGGTGCCCGGCCGAACTGAGCCGCCTGGACTTTCTCCGCCGCTTCGCCGACCACTTCGCCCTCACCCGACGGCAGGACGGCCCCAACCTGGGTCTGGAGCACCTCGTCCAGCACCTCCGCGGCGACGCCGGGTGCTTCACCCTCTTCCCCGCCGACGCGCCGCTCCCCGACCACGCGGGCCTGCGCGCCATCCCGCTCGTCGAACCGACCCCGCTGTACGCCTGGTCGCTGGCCTGGCGCGAGTCCGCCCGCCATCCGCAGCTCGACACCCTGCTGCACGGCTTCACCGAAACCGGCCGCTCCCGGCGCTGGCTCGACTACGCCCCCCAGCGCGACTGGCTCCCGGACACCGACCACGCGAAGCTCGCGGTTGGCTAAGGCTTGTCCGATGGTTCCCGCCCGGCTCGCGCCGAAGGAACAAGCACGGGACGCGACATCAATGGACAGGGCTCGCACCGCTGTCAGTCGTCATCGCTACGGTGCCCGTCATGACCGACATCTCTTTCTGGACGCACCCGCCCGAGACGGCCGTCCGCAGTTCGAACTCCGACGAATACGCCATCCCCCTCCTGGACCCGCCGCTGCCCAAGAGCACCGCCGAGTTGTCACCTCACGACCACGTGCGGGCACGCGCGTTCGCAGAAGTCTTCCCTACGGTCGACGCGGTGCCGGAAGAACTTCCTCCCGAGCCTGGGTCCGAGGCTCTGCATGCGGAGACGCCCTCAGCCCGGTCAGGGCAGCGCTCACGACCGCCGCACGGCGCTGGAGGACATCAATGACGGGCTGAGTCAGCGCGAACTCGAGCTCAGTTACAGCGTTGAGGTCGGCAGTGATATCGGGACGCTCGTTCCGGCCCTGCGTGTCGAGTGCTTCCACCAGGAACTGTTCGGTGTCATGGGCCTGACCGAACGGGCCGCCACCATCGGCCAGATGCTCCAGCGTCTCGGGAACGCCACTGCCGCGGAGTTGACGTCCGTGGAAAGCATGGAACGGCGTGCCGCTGACCGTCGGCGGGTCCGTACCATCGTGTCCGTCACCTTTGTCACCACCATCACAGGCACACTCAGCCTGCTGTTCGGCTTCTTCGGCATCAATGCACGGCAGGTCGACCAGCAGCGGTCGATGTTCGACGACCACTACACACCGATTTACGCGCTGATCACCGCTATCTTGCTGTGTGCGGTGGCGATCTTCGGTGCGATGCGTCTCCAGGAACGGTGGGAAGAACGACGCGATCGCGGCAGGACACGGACCTGGGAGGGCACCCACCGGCTTTTGGCGCGCGAAGTCGGCACCGTCATCCTTGACCCAGCAGATGCGCCTGCGGCCCGCCGCATCCCCGGTTCACGCCCTGCGGGCGGAGCTGACCGGCGAATGCGCTCCGCCGCTCGCTGACGTGCAAGCTGAGTGAGCAGAGCCATTGCTGACGGCCAGTGGATGGGTGGTGGCGTCGTGGGTCAGCGAGACCGGCCCGGCCGGGATGGTGGGGCCGCGAAAAACCTGCGCGGCGTTCTGTTCGTGCTGTATATCAGCGGCCGAGCACGGCGCTCTGCGCGCTCGGCCGTCCTGTGTGGCGGCGCCTATGTGGGGCGCCTGACACGGTCCAGGGGGCCGGTCAATGGTCGGCGTCGTCCCGAGGCGCAGGCGGCAGCACCGAGGAACGAGACGTCACCTAGGGAATCGATCCGGTCGAGTGTGGGTCGGCAACTAGGCTCCGCTCATGTACGAGGACGGGACGGACGCGCGGGCACTCTTCCAGGCGTTGCATGACCACGATGGTCCGGACGCGTACGGGAAGGTCGCGGTGCCGTGGCTGGAGCACGCTGGGGACGACTACCGCGCGTGGCTTGCTGGGGCCGCCCTCCACGATGGTTGGTGGGCCGGCGAGGCGGCAATTCACGGGAGGAGGTTCCTCATCCGAGAGCTCTACGCCCTCAGCCGTGTGAGCGATGTGTTGCTCCTGGGGTTCCAGCCTGCCGCTGACGCTCCGTCCGGGCCGTCGTGGCCAGTCCGCCGTCTCCAATGGCCAGGGGTCTCCCTGTTCGAGTACCTCGCACTGTTCACCGGGCTGGGAATGACGCCGTTCGACCATGGCGGGTTCGACCCGTTCTTCCATGAGATCGTCGACGTCGAGCAAGCCGACGACCCGGCGGCCCCGATCCAGGTCACGCAGGTCGTGTGGCCGGGGCTGATGCTTGGCGACCTGCTCTTCAGCCGGGCCGGGGTCCGTGTCCGGGCCGGGAGAAACCACGCCCAGCGCGGCGTCGCCGACCGCTTCCCGCTGTACTGGACCTTCCGGCGCAACTACCGGCCGACGGTCGATGAGTCCCACGGATGGGGTTCCCACTCGCAGTGGGCCAACGACTTCCGCCTCGATTACCGTACGTCGACGTCCCTGCAGCTCAATGTCGCCGGAGACGCGGGTATCGACGTTCCGGGAGACCTCAATGAAGAGGCGGCGCAGTTGACGGCCGGTGAACGGCGTGAACTCCTGCGTCACCGTTGCCTCCTGCGGGCACCCGACGCCGCCAACGTGCTTGCCGAGATGCCCGGTTGGGAGAAGGAACTCAGTCCGTTCGCATGGCGGCTGCCCGGCTCGGACACCGGCGTCGCGCGGGCCGCGGTGGGCGGAGAGCGACGCGGGTGAAGCATGCCGTCGGGGTCGGCGGACTCCCTCACCGCGCCTACGCCTAGTGCTGTGACCGTGAAGGTTCGCCGGGTTGGTGGTCGCGACGGTTGGATGTGCGGTGACGTCCGATCCGATCGCTGGAGGCGCGGTGGCTGAGCCTGTCCGTGTACGCAGACTGACCGACCAGGAAGGCCAGAAGCTGCAGCAGATCGTGCGCCGGGGCAGCACGAGTTCGGTGCGCTACCGGCGCGCGATGATGCTGCTCGCCTCGGCGGGCGGGAACCGGGTGCCGGTGATCGCCCAGCTGGTCCAGGCCGACGAGGACACCGTGCGCGATGTGATCCACCGCTTCAACGAGATCGGCCTGGCCTGCCTGGACCCTCAGTGGGCGGGAGGCCGTCCCCGCCTACTCAGTCGTGACGACGAGGAGTTCGTCATCCGGACGGCCACCACTCGTCCCAGCAAGCTCGACCAGCCCTTCACCCGCTGGTCGATCCGCAAACTCGCCGCCTACCTGCGGAAAGTGCACGGACGTGTCATCCGCATCGGCCGTGAAGCCTTACGGTGCCTGCTCCGGCGCCGCGGCATCACCTTCCAGCGCACCAAGACCTGGAAGGAGTCACCCGACCCTGATCGCGATGCCAAGCTCGACCGGATCGAGCAGGTGCTGGACCGCTTCCCGGACCGGGTCTTCGCCTTCGACGAGTTCGGGCCCCTGGGGATCCGGCCCATCGCGGGCTCCTGCTGGGCGAAGCAGGGCAAGCCCAACCGGCTGCCGGCGACCTACCGCCGCACCCACGGCGTCACCTACTTCCACGGCTGCTACTCCGTGGGCGACGACCGCCTGTGGGGCGTCAACCGCCGCCGCAAGGGCACCGCCAACACCCTGGCCGCGCTCAAGTCGATCCGCGCCGCCCGACCCGACGGCGCCCCGATCTACATCATCCTGGACAACCTCTCCTCCCACACCGGCGCGGACATCCGCCGCTGGGCGAAGAAGAACAAGGTCGAGCTGTGCTTCACCCCGACCTACGCTTCCTGGGCCAATCCGATCGAGGCCCACTTCGGCCCGCTGCGGCAGTTCACCCTGGCCATCTCCCACCACCGCAGCCACCCCGCGCAAACCCAGGCACTGCACCGCTACCTGCGCTGGCGCACCACCAACGCCCGCCACCCCGACGTACTCGCCGCCCAACGCAAGGAACGTGCCCGCATCCGCAGCGAAAAGGGCATCCGCTGGGGCGGACGCCCCCTCAGCACCGCAGCCTGACAAACTGCGAACCGCAGCCCCCGAGCGCCGAAGGGGCAAGTTCAGGAGAAGGACAGCGACAGAAGGATGACTCAGGAGGCGGACGCCTCGATCTCCCCCGCAAAGACGATGACCTGGTCGATGAGGCTCCGCCGCAGATGGACGACGTCCGTTCCCGCCAGGCGGGGGCCTCCATCCGGCGTGGTGAAGACCCACTTGTACCGGGCCCACTCGTCAGGCATGTCCACCGCTGAGCAGCGCACCATCGTGCCGGTCCCCGCTGGGTGGCGCCGGATGTCCAGCACGAACCGCTCGACCGCCGCGATTCCTTCGCTGCGGCCCAACGGCCCCCAGAAGACCACGTCTGAGGTCAGGGCCTGGGAGAGCAGGGCAGTCACATAGCTGTCGTCCGAGGCGTTGAACGCGGAGATGAACGTGTCGATCGCGGAGCGTGCGGTCTCTTCCTGCATGCTCCAGTAATACCAGCCGTTTCGCGTGCGCTCGTCCCGCGAGCCGCCTTCCGATCACGGTGAACCATCCCGGTCACAGCACTAGGCCTGCGCCCGGAACGCCTCCGGTCGCTCCGGGGACGCCTCGGCCAGGGCCTTGGTGACCTCTTCGACGCCCGCCCGCAGGCCGTAGACAGGGGTGTCGGGCTGCTGGCGCCAGGACGTGTCGATGCCGCCCGCGTCGACGGTGTCGAACCCCAGCTCGTCGATCAGTTCGCGGACCGCGTTCTTGGCTGTCTCGTCGTCACCGGACACCGGCAGCGCGATCCGCTCCGGGTGGTCCGCGGGGCGCGGCTTGTCGAGGATGTCCTGGGCGTAGGTGCCGTTGAACGCCTTGATGACTCGGTGGCCGATGTGCTGCTCGGTCCAGCGGCTTTCGGTCAGGCCGTCCTCGATGGCGGCGATCCGGCCGTCGCGTTCGTTGGGGTAGTAGTTGCCGGTGTCGATGACGGCCACGTTCTCGGCTGCCTCGTCCAACAAGCCGGACGGCAGGTGTGGGACGGCCTTCAGCGGCACGGTGATCACCACGAGCTCGGCACCGCGTGTCGCCTCGGCCACGGTGGTGGGGGTGGCGCCGGTCTCCTCGGCGAGTGAGGTCAGGGTGTGCGGGCCGCGCGAGTTGGCGACGGCCACCTCGTGGCCGAGCGCGGTGAGGCGCCGGGTGAGGTTGCCGCCGATGTTGCCCGCGCCGATGATGCCGATCTTCATGGACCGTCCTCCTACAGGTGGCGACCGTGTGTCGCACCTGGCCAACCTGCCGGCCACCGGTCCTATTCCGGGCTCGCGGCCCGCCCTCGCCTCGCCTCGGCCCGGGCCGGGACGGGACGGAGCGGGTGTCTGCCGTGGGCCTCGGTCGTGCTGTGGGCGGGACGTGGCCAGTCCAGGACTGGGTACTTGGTGTCCAGGTAGGTGTCGATGCCCTTGCGGACGCCGTCGCGTCCGCGTCCCAGCTGGTTCATCCGCGAAAGGGAGCCACTGGGTTGGGGGCGGAGATGGCGGCCTGGTTGATGCCGGCCGTGCCGCTTTCGAGCCGGTCCGCGCTCTGCAGCGGCCACCGAGGCGAGCGCGTTCGTGCGTACTTGGCTGGGCTTCGCAACGCATACACGGGCGGTGCCGCGCGGGGAATTCTGTTGCTGTGCTGCCGAACACGTCTCTAGGGCCCGTTGCTTGGATACGCCGGCCTCACGAGTCACCACTGCATGCCGATCTCTTCAAGTTCGGTGACGCGTTCTGACTGGAGTCGTTCTCTGCGGCGACGGAGGCTGCTGATCCACTGCCCCAGGTATACGGGGTCTCCGTTCAGGCCCTCGACATGGCGCTGGGGAACGCGGAGGTGTCCCTCTCGGGCGTGAAAGGCGCGAGTCCACGCTGGAAGGCACGCTCACGGCGCAGCTGGGTGCGGGTGTTGTACTCGTTTCGGAGCCGGGCCGGTTCCTGTTGAGCGGTGGTCAGCAATCCTGCCTGGTCGCAGACGGCTTGGTGGGCTGCGTGAGCGGCAAGGAGCTGCGACTCGAGCTCTGTGACTGGGGTGGTTCCGGCGGCTCCGGTTGCTGGGTGTGCTGTTCGGCGAGGTCGCTGCGCGTGTGTGTGGCTTGGCCATGCGTAGCCTCGGTGGCGTGTCCTGTTGAATTATTGTCCCGTTGATCGGATGTGACACCTGGGGAATTGGCTGCAGTCCGGTGTGGTCTGGAGGACTTCCCGGAGGACGTGTTCGAGCCGTTTGCGCGGGAAGCATGCGGCTCCCGCCCGCAACCGCCGCGACCTTCGGCGTCGGCAGATCAAGCACACCATTTCCGAGCGCAAGGACCAGCGGGCCAACCGAACAAACTCCGCGGCAGCGCGGGCGGCCAACCTGCGGGCTTCGGCCGGCGTCTACTCGAGCATCCGTTGCAGCACCATGTGCTCGACATCGTCGTGCGTTCGCGTCCCGTGGTCGAATGCTATGAAGTGGGCCGCGATCCGTACCGATGTCACGATGGTGCAGCGAACTTCCACCTCGTCCTCGTCGCGGCAGAACTCCCGGAACAGCTCACGTAGGTAGTTCATCTGCCGGTTATCGACGCGCTGCAACCTATGCGCGACAGCAGGGTCGCGCCGCGACCAGTCTCGAATCGCCAGCTCTGTGCTCACATCGGTGGTCACTCCTTTTCGGCTTCCCGCGATGCGGAACAGATTGCGTAGGCGATCTCGCCCCTCGCCACCCTCGGCCTCGACGCTTTTGATGATGTCGTCGGTGACATCGCGCTCCCACGCGTCGAGCATCTCTTTGAGCAGCGCGTCACGGTCGGCGAAGTAGCCGTAGAACCCACCCTTGGTCACTCCGAGTGACCTTGCCAGGGCCTCGATCCGCACCGCATCCGGCCCCCCGGTCGCGAGGGCGCGCAAGCCGGCGTGGATCCACGCTGTGCGCGGCGTCGTGGCGTTTGCCACAGGAAACCTCCAGGCCTGTCTATACGGTGTCGTATAGAAGCAGTTAGACTCCTTCTATACGGCACCGTATAGAAGGTGGATGCCCATTATGACCCGACTTCCTGAAGCAGTCCACAGCGCCCACCCGTGGCGAATCCACGAACTCACCCGCGACTTCGAGCTTGAGGACGTGTGGGCAGTCCGCATACCTGGCGCCGGGCCGGACGACTTCCCCACGATGCTCGCCGCGATGCAGGCATCCGCCGGACCCGCGAGGGAACCCTTGCTGTCCCGGTTCCTGTTCGCGGTGCGCTGGAAGCTCGGTGCTCTCTTTGGGTGGGACAGGCCCAAGGCGGGCATCGGGACGCGGGTTCAGCCGCTGCGCGATCGCCTGCCCAACGACCTTGGCGAGGCCCCACGCGGCTCGGACGCCGGGCTTTCGCCACTCACCTCGGTGTACGAACTCAACAACGAGTGCGCCTTCGAGCTGGCGACCAAGACCGTCCATGCGGTCCTGCACCTGGCGTGGGCCCCGACCGCTAGCGGCGAACACGAGCTCCGAGTGGCGGTCCTCGTGAAGCCCAACGGCCTGTTCGGACGGCTGTATATGGCCGCCATCACGCCGTTCCGACGCCTCATCGTCTTCCCGGCGTTCATGCGGCAGTGGGAACAGGCGTGGCGGGACCGTGGCCGCCCAGGTCCAAAAGGCGGCAGCGCGGGCACCGTTGACAGCGCCGTGGGGGTGCACCACATCCCCGAGTCCATCCGCGCTCTCAGCTCGTTGTCTCACATCGACTACGTCGACGTATTCACCCTCCGCACGGACGCGGACGCAGGCACAACACCGGAGCAGTGGGCTCGTGCGATGTTCGGCGACGTCCCCACCGTCGCGGAGCAGCTGATTTGGCGGGGGCTCCTCGGACTCCGACTCAGCCGAGGGCGGTCGCCCGAGACCGTGGCCGGATGGCAGATCACCGAACGTGGCGAGGACTGGATCCGACTCGAGACCTCTTCCTGGTTTCTGACCGGCAACCTCCTCGTACAGGCAACCGAGGGGCGGGTGTCGTTGGGGACCTTCCTGCGCTATGACCGGCGCCTGGGCCATGGCGTGTGGCCCCCGTTGTCCGCCGTCCATCGCCGGCTGGCACCCGGGCTGCTCCGCGACGCCGCGTCAAACGTTCGAGCGGCTTGACTCGGAAACCGGTGGCCACCTTGGGCACCGGGCGCCTGTGCAACGTAAGGTCACGCCACCCGGCCGACGGCTCGGCGGATGCGGTGACGTTGCCCAGGCGCGAGGGATATCACGGGGATGCCCAGGGAGGGCCAGTCGCCGCCCCGCCCTTTAGATCGTGTCCTTCCTATGTGGTGAGTTGGACGTTGAGATGGTCATGGGGAGGGGGCGGTGGAGTTGGATCGTTCCGGATGGACTCTGGGAGATCGCGCGGGTGTTGCTGCCGCCGTCGCGGGTGCGTCCACAAGGAGGCGGGACGCAGAACACCCCTGATGAGGCGGCATTCGCGGCCATCGTCTACGTGCTGGTGAGTGGGTGTGCCTGGCGGTCGCTGCCGCCGTGCTTCGGGATCTCGAAGTCCACGGCCACCGCCGGTTTCTGATCTGGTCGCGGGCCGGCGTGTGGGGCCGGCTGCACCAAGCCGTGCTCGACAAACTTGCCGCCAAGAAGCTGCTCGATCTTTCCCGCGTCGTCCTCGACACCGCCCATGTGAGGGCGAAAAAGGGGGCGAACTTGCAGGTCCGAGCCCCGTGGACCGGGGTAAGCCGGGTTCCAAGATCCATGTCCTGTCCGATCGGTCGGGACTGCCTCTCGTGGTCGGTGTCTCAGGTGGTAACACCCACGACAGCCAGGGGCTGAAGCCCATGGTCGCCGGCCTCCAATCGAGACACGACCCCGATCGGGGCCGGAACTACACACCCCGCAAGCTTCACGCCGACAAGGCATACGACCAGCCCGACCTGCGTAAATGGGTCCGTGGCAAGCGGGTTGGCGTACGGATCGCCCGCAAGGCATCGAGTCCAGCCAGCGTCTGGGGCGCCACCGTTGGGTGATCGAGCGCACGATGTCCTGGCTCTCCGGTTACCGCAGACTCAGCCCACGCTGCGAACGTCACCCCCGCAACTACCTGGGTTTTCACGGACTTGCCGCAGCCTTGCGTTGCTACAAGCGCATGGGCCGCCTCACCACATAGGACACGGTCTTAGACAAGAGATCACGGTCCCGGAACTACCGAAGATCTCCGCCTGGCAGGAACGAGGCATGGCGGAGCCGGACTGAACACGGGGATCTCAGTCCCGGAACGGCGGCAGGCTTCCACCTTGCTTGGTGTCCCTTGCGCCCACGCACTCGGGACCACCGATGAGCAATTAGAACTACCGGTACTCAACGGCCCATCAGGTTGTCATCGACGCTGACACCCGCATGGTCGTCGTGGTCGGCCGGCCCGTGCCGGGTAACCGCCACGACTCCCGCGGATGGCGGAATCCGGAGCCAAAGCCGCCGTCGGAATCACGATGACCATCGCCGACGGCGGGTACCCAGGGCACCGGCCTGGTCATCCCGCACCGCCGCCCCAAAGGCGAGGAGCTCCCCGCCTGGAAGGAGGAACACAACCGCTCCCACAAGCAGGACCGGGCGCGCATCTAGCACATCTTCGCCCGCAGGAAGAGCTGGAAGATCCTGCGGGATTGCCGACTCAAAGGCGACGGCGTCCACCACGCCATGCTCGGCATCGCCCGCCTGCACAACCTCAACCTCGCCGGCTAGGCAGCAGGGTCACACTGCGGTCGACCGCATCGTAGATCACTTACGGGACGGCCCTTAGGCGTGCAGGTGAAGTCCATGCCCCCGGCAGAGGCGACTGCAGTGGCTCAGTGAGACGCGCTCCGAGCTTGGGAAGCATCGGGTGCTTGGTGTTGGTCACGCCGCTGACCTGCGGTGACGCAGCCTCCCGCCCTCGCCCGATATGGCTCTGAGGGCCGCTGTTGACCGCGAACGACCGCCTCGACGGGCACGCTTCGGGCACTCCGCTGCGGTCGCTGAACGCATCGTGCGTTCGCCTCTGCGGACTCCCTGGCTGGTCACCGCAAGTGACCAGCCAGCTGCCCCTCCGCTCGTCTTCGAGGATCTGGATTACGTCACGATCGCACTGTCGGAATCGTCCGGGGCGCCGGGAGCTCCGGCTCCAGTGAGGGCGAGTGTCACGTCGAGAAGTGCAGAGGTCAGGGCGGGGAGTTGGTCGGGGGATTCGGACAGCAGGAACAGCCAGGCGAAGACGGGGCCGACCAGCAGGGCGTTGAGGGCGGCCGGGTCGGGGCGGGTGGTGAGCTCACCGCGCGCGGCTGCGCGGTCCAGGATCTCCGTGAGAGTTCGGCGCTGGGCGGCGAGGTATTTCGCGTCGAACCGTTCGTGTAGTGCGGGGTCGGCGTGGATATCGGCCAACAGGCCGGGAATCGTGCCGTGCGGCGGAGCGGCCATGCTGTCCGCGACTTCGGCTAGCACGGCGGCCAGGTCGGCGCGGAGCGATCCGTGGTCGGGTGCCACGGCCAGGAACTGGCCGGGCACGAGTACGTCAAAGATCATTTCTTGTTTGGTGGCGTGGCGCCGGTAGATCGCCGCCTTGCCCACGCCGGCTCGCGCCGCGACCTCGGCCGTTGTGAGCCGTGCGTACCCCACCTCGGCCAGCAGCTCTCGAACGGCGGAGGCGATGGCGTCATCGACGCGGCTGTCCCGGGGGCGGCCGCCCTGGTTTCTGGCTTGCTTTCGCGCAGACATGCATGCATCATACGGAACCGTGAGTATCGAAACCAACAGTTCCAGAACTACCGGTTCCGTGTTCTCTGGTCCGGCCGTCGGCCTGGCGCACCGTCCGTGCCGACGGCGTGGTCTACGACGCCGAACTCCGCCCCGACCATCGACGCGGTGATGGCCGCCGACGCCACCAGCCGGTCCCGGCCCAACGAGTTCACCCGCGACTTCCGGACCGAAGACGTATGGTTTTTCCGCGCCCCCGACTCCGGACCCGATGACTTCCCCGCGATGCTCGACGCGCTGAAGACGGCGTACGACGGCCGCAAGGAGCCGGCCGCCGTCCGGTTTCTGTTCGCGGTGCGCTGGAAGCTCGGTGCCCTGCTCGGCTGGGACGCCCCGAAGGAGGGCCTGGGCGGGCGGGTCGTCTCGCTGCGCTACCGGTTCCCCCGCGACCTCGCCCGGACCGCGAACGCCGCCGCCCCTGCACCGACCCGTTCGCCGAGGTGTACCAGCTCGACAACGAAGCGGCCCGCGAACTGGCCGACAAGACCGTCCACGACATCATGCACCTGGGTTGGGTGCCGACCGACGACGGCGGATACGAACTGCGCATGGCAGCCCTCGTCAGACCCAGCGGACAGTTCGGACGGCTCTACATGGCCGTCATTGGTACCTCATCATCTGCCCGGCCCTGACCCGCCGATGGGAACGCGCCTGGCTCGACCACGGCTACCCGCAGCGGCACACCGGAGACGCCGCGCGCACAGAAACCAGGACTGGCCCGGATTGATCCGAACCACGGCCTAACGACAACCGTGTGAAGTCTCGCGGCTCCACATTCGCAAGAGATGGGACGATTCAGATGATCAAATGTGCCGGCTGGCTCCTTGTGTTCCTCGGAGCCGCGCACACGCTCCTCGCCCTGACGCTGGAGGGGGCAGCACGCCACGCCGGGGAGTGGTTCAGCGGGGCGCTGTGGGGCGAAGACTTCTCCGAAATGAGCCCGGCCAACAGTGCGCTCTGGCTGTCTCTGGAGAGCTTCGGCCCGCCACTCATCGTGGTCGGCCTGATCGTCCTGTGGCTGGACCGCCGCGGCATCACACCACCGCCGTTCATCGCGTGGACGCTGGGGATCTGGGGCGTGGTGGACGCCGTCATCCTCATCACCACGCCCTGGCCACTCTTCCTGCTCGCGACCATCCTGCTGTTGGTCGGAGGCCGCCGAACCGCCAGCCGCGGCAAC
The DNA here is from genome assembly GCF_022221585.1 of Streptomyces inhibens. Lineage (NCBI taxonomy): Bacteria > Bacillati > Actinomycetota > Actinomycetes > Kitasatosporales > Streptomycetaceae > Streptomyces > Streptomyces inhibens. The sequence continues at coordinate 9,458,862 of NZ_CP084681.1, read as the reverse complement.
CCCGCGCCGCACGCCGACGCGACGCGGATGCCGTAGGAAACCGCCTGGTGACCAGGCCCCCGCCCACCCTCTGTATGAGCTGCATCTGGGTGTGCTCTGGATTGATCGAGGCCACAGCCTGGGTTCAAGTCGGTGGGTGGCATCAGGCTGGGACGGCTCGACGCCGCCGACCTGGATACGGCACGCACGTTCGCCGAAGGACTGCGAGCTCGGATCAGCGCCAACTGCCCGCCCACTGACCTGGCCACCGCGTAATCATCGCCTTGAGGCCGCGGATTTCACGGAGTTGGGCACGCGAAGGGGCACGGAGAGCCGCAACAGGTCTGCTCAACGAACAACCCCCGCGCCACTGGTCTGGGGGTTGTGGTGGAGCGGGCGACGAGAATCGAACTCGCGCTCCGAGTTTGGGAAGCAACGGAGCCTGCGAGATTGAAATGCCATCTCACCTGTACCAGATGTAGGGATGACAGTCCGGCTGGAGGCCACTCTTGACACCCCTCTTGACCGGGGGTCACCGCGTGGAAGGGTACGGACGGGGCGGGCGGCTTGTTCGTATGCGCGCCGTGCCTTTCCGGGTTTCCCGGCGCGTTGGTGGCCGATCCGGGCCACGCCGAGATCGGTCAGGGCCCGGTCGTTGGCAGCGGTGCCGAAGCCGCGGTGGGCGACGACCGTGCCAGGCGGGCGGCCGGTCAGCGTGGTAGCACGCTGCACCGACGGCACCAGCTGCGGTGCATCGGCCGGGTTCCCGCGCTGGACCTGGTGGTCGACGACGAAGCCGCGTTCGTCCTCGGCCACCAGGGCGGTGTAGCCGAACCGGGTCGGGTGCTGGGGCTTGCCCTTGCGGATCGGCCGGACATCGGGATCGGCCAGGGAGATTAACCGGTCGGGGATCGTGCGGTTGCCCGCCAGGCACTGAGCGGGCTGCTCCAGCAGGCGCTGCGTGCCCGCCACCGTCTCGGTCAGATCACCGACCAGATGCGCGAGGCGGCCTGAGGGACCTGTGCGAAGTGCCCGGCGGGCGTTGCGCTCCACAGCGGCCACGTTCCGCAGCGTCGCCCGGGTGAGGGCGGCGACCTCGCCGGTGAGCCGGTCGATCTCGCCCAGGGCCTGGCCGGTGCGTCTGCGCAGAGTGCGGGAGATCTGCTTCCGGCGGGAGCCCGCTGACCGGCTGCCGTTCCTGAATCGGGTGCGCCTGGCGGCGTCGGTGGCCTTGATCCGGCCCACCAGCCGGCCGAGCTTGCGCACCCCGTGCTCCAGAAGGTCGGCGTCAGTGGGGTGGTCGGTGTCGGCTTCGATCACGGTGGTGTCGATACGTAATGTGCAGCACCGCAGCAGCTTGTCCTCGAGCAGTCTGCCCAGCAGCGCGGCATTGAGTTGTTCCACGGTCTGTGGGCCGCTGCGGCGCATGAGTTTGATCAGGGTGGGCGGGTGCGGCACCGGTGAGGTTGACGGGATCCGGCAGAACCGGCGCCAGCTCAGCGAATCCGCTACCTCGCGGCACAACGTCTCGTAGCCGAGGTGGTAGCGGTGCTTGAGATACAGCAGCCGCAGCAGCGTCTCGACCGGTACGATGGTCAGCCGCTCGGTGAACACCGCCCGCCACGGGGCGATGAACCGCTCGCCGTCCAGGAAGGCATCGACACAGGCCAGTTCAGCGGGCAGCTGCCGTGCTTGCTCCGGCAGCACTTCCCACCGGGTGTCCCGCACTGCCTCGACACGCAACATCGCTACCACCCCCGGCCACAACGACCCGCTCTCACTGTCGCAGCCGGCGACAGCCCGCACCAGCTCTCCCCACAGGTCAAGCGAACGGCATCCCGGACTTCTTCAGGAGCAAGTAGCTACGCTGTACTTCGAGGATCAAGGAGAAGGCATGGAACCCTGCGCGGAGTGCGGTGCGCCGATGGACCCGCGATCCTGTGACGAGCTGTTCCACACCTTGCTCGCGTTGGACCATTCACGGCAGGCACCGTGGGGGCCGCTGCACGGCGTCGCAGTCTCTTGCTTCCTGCTCCAACACCCCAGTCGGCTTCCCGCCGATGACGGCGCGATGGCTTGGGCGCTCCTGTGCGCCTACCTCGAAGGCGGCCTCGATGAAGCGAACCAGCTCGTCGGTCAGGCTCGTCGTGGCAACTCCCATCGTGTGAAGGGCGGGCCTTCACGAGTCGTCCGGAACGCGCCGCTGACGCACCGGGACGCGCCGCGATCGGGTTTCTCCGTCACGATCGAAGACGTCGCCGTCGACGGGACCTTCCCCTCCGCGGAGTTCACAGAACGCGTCAAGGCTTGGGCCGCCGCGACGGTCGACGCGTGGAGCCGCGGCACGTGATCAAAAAGACCGTGGGCCCGCCGAAGAGCGGGCCCACGGCATTCCTGGTTCGTTCGGCCTGTCCACGACCGCGCGCACCGACGACGCTGGGTCCGCCTGGCGCCGACGTCACCAAGCCCGCACACGCCGCAGCCTTTACCGCCGTCAAGCCGCCCTTCAGCCATGAAGATCGCATCTACGGCTGGAGTACCGGTGCTCTGACCGGGACAGTTCACCGGGTTGTGGCAGGCGGTGCAGGGTTCGCGGAAATTCGTTTCGAGCGTTGCCGCGGGGCCTCTACTGTGGCGCGGTGATGACTCAGGTGATCGTTCTCAACGGTGGTTCCAGTTCGGGGAAGTCCGGGATCGTTCGGTGTCTGCAGGCAGTCCTGCCGGATCCGTGGCTGGCCCTTGGGACAGACACGCTGGTTGAGGCGATGCCGGCCTCCATGCAGGCGTCGGATGGCGGGATCGAGTTCGCTCCGGACGGAGAGGTGATCGTCGGGCCGGAGTTCCGGACGCTGGAAGCGGCATGGATCGAGGGGGTCGCCGCGATGGCCCGTGCGGGCGCCCGGGTCATCGTCGATGAGGTCTTCCTCGGCGGAGCGGGCTCACAGCAGCGATGGCAGAAAGCTTTGGGCGAACTGCGGGTGCTGTGGGTCGGCGTCAGGTGTGACGGTGTGGTTGCCGCAGGCCGTGAGGTCGCACGAGGCGATCGGGTCACCGGGATGGCCGCGTCCCAGGCGGATGTGGTTCACCAGGGCGTGGCCTATGACCTGGAGGTGGACACCGCGCATGCCGAGTCGATGGAGTGCGCACGAACTATCGCCGTACATGTCAAGTGATCGACGGCCCGGCTGTCTGCCGCTGTGACCGCAGCGCCGGGACGAGTCGGGCTGCGGTGGTGAGGGGGCGTCCGCCCCAATGGATTCCCTTCTCGCTGTGGATGCGGGCGCGCTCCCTGCGTTGGGCTGCGAGGACGTCGGGGTGGCGGGCGTTGGTGTTGGTTGGCCCGGGGGTTGGCGGAGACGACGACGAAGGCGTAAGCCGACGCTGTCGTGCTGTTCCTGGTGTGGTGCGCGAGCACCAGGCGGGAGTGGCGGACCGCCGCTCGGGACATGGGGCTGTTCATGCTGTGGCTGAAGTGGACCCTGGGAAACAGCGGTCAGCGGCGGGTGGTGGGGCCCGGCCCGGGTGTGAAGCCGGTCCGGGGTGAGAACCGGATCAACAAGGTGCTGACTGCCGTCCGGATGTTCCTGGTGCACGCGGTGGTGAACAAGGCCGCGCCGGGCCCGCACCCTCAAGTCCGGGCGCTGATCAGCGTTTTGATGCTGTTTTGATGCCCCTTTAGCGCGGATCGTCGTCCGTCTCCAGCAGGTGGACGGCTGCCGTGGGCATCAACCAGTAATCCGTGACCGATTCCTGCGCCAGGAGGCGTGCGACCGTGAGCCGGTACGCCAGCACGACCTCACCGCTGTCCAGCTCGACCTCGACCAGATGGCTCCGCCCGCTCACCACAGCCCCCCGCTGTTCCTCGGTCCGTTCGAGTGGTGGCGTGACTATATCCCCGCGGTCGCTACGGCATCGGAGGGCAACACGCTTGTTCTGCACGGGAGTTGGCGAGCTCGTCTCATCGCGGCCGACCGGTGGCATCGTGCGCTTGCCGCACGGAGGCCAGAACTCGGTCGGCGAGTTCGGGGAGGGCTGCCCGTACCGGCTCGCTCAGGCCGGTGCCCAGTGCGGTGTCGGCCGCTTCCACGGCGTGCACGACGAGCGTGCGCGGCAGCCGGTCGAGGGCTTCGTCCAGGACGGGGCACTCCCCCGGCCCCAGGGCGTGGGTGCTCGCCGTCCCGCTGGAGGGATCGGCGGCCTGGGCGTCCGACCTGGCCTCCTCGGTGATGTCGATGCCGACCGGGCACCACACGATGCAGCGCCCGCAGCCGACGCAGCCGCCGGGTCCGCCGGGCGGGCGGACACCCCGGCGAGGGTCGCGGCACCTTCCGCCCCCGGGCGGCGATCAACGCTGGCGGGCTGATTCACCGTGCCCGGTGCTGCATGAGATGAAGGTGAGACGGCCTGGCGAGGGCGGCCGGGCCTCGCCAGGGTGCGTCAGCCGCTCTTGCGCTCCGGCAGCAGCAGCTCTGCCAGTGCCCCGCCACCGGGGGCCTGGGAAAGCCGGGCGGTGCCGCCGTGGAGCTCGGCCACCCAGCGGACGATGGCAAGACCGGTGCCGGTGCCGGTGCTCGCGGCTCCGGTGACGCGCCGCTCGAAGATCCGGGTACGGTCCTCGGGCGGCACGCCGGGGCCGTGGTCCCGTACAGCGACCCGGCCGGCGGCGACCGTCACTTCGACCGGAGTGCCGCCGCCGTGTCGTAGGGCGTTCTCCACGAGGTTGCGGACCGCGTGGGCCAACAGTTCGGGATCCCCGTCGGCGATGACGGCCTCGGTGGTGACCGTGACGCCGGTGGGGTCCGGCAGTTCCTCGATGGTCTGCTCGACCAGCTGGTCCAGGCGTAGCGGGGTGAGCTCGACTTCCTGGGTGCCGGCTTCCACCCGGGCTCGGGCCAGCAGCCCGGTGACGAGGCGGCCCAGCCGGTCGACCAGCCGGACTGCCTCGTCCAGGGCGGCGGGGGCCCGGCCTGGCGAGGCGTTGCCGTTCTCCATCACCAGGCGCAAGGTGGCCAGTGGCGTGCGCAGTTCGTGGGCGGCTTCCGCGAGGAACTGCTCTTGCTGCTCAAGTCCCTGTAGGGCGGGGCGCATTGAGCGCCCGGTCAGTAGGTGGCCCACTGAGGCTGCCGCCAGCACGAGCGTGGCGCAGCCCAGGGCCAGCCACTGGATCAGCCGCTTGTGGTCCGCCTGGCCGCGTGCTGGGTCGGCTCCGACCAGTACGGTGGCGCCGATCCTGTCGTTGTCCCAGACCGGGGCTGCGGCCCAGTGGTACTCGCGCCCGTTGGCGGCGGTGGTGGTGACCAGGGTGGTTTCCTGGTCGTGTTGGACTTCCTGCCAGATCTCGTCGAGTTCTGCCTTGGCGGGCAGGGTGGCGTGGGAGGGGTACGCGTAGCGGATCCGCGGTCCGGCGTTCGGGGGTGCCTGGAGAATGCCGAGTGCCTCGGCGCTGCGGGCGAGTTCGTCCTCGTGCAGCGAGTCGAGGCGCAGAGTGCCGTCCGCGTCGTAGAAGAACGTGCGGGCGAGGCCGTCGGCGCGGTGGCTGACGGCGTTGTCGAGATCGTTGGTGCGCGAGTGGCTGTCGGTGCGGACGGCGATGGTGGCAAGCACCAGCAGGCAGGCGGCAGTCGTCGCGGCGAAGAGCAGGGTCATCACCCACCGGGCGCGGTGCAGCCGCGCGGCGGCGGGGGTACGCGACTTCACAGGCCCGTGGCCGGGTCGGCGAGGCGGTACCCGGCGCCGCGCACCGTCAAGATGAGCTCGGGTGGTCCCAGTCGGCGGCGCAGCTGGCCTATGAGGACGTCGACGACATTCGAGAGCGGTTCGGCCTGTTCGTCCCAGCAGTGTTCAATGAGTTCGCTGCGGCTGACCACCTCGTCGGCACGCAGCATCAGGACCTCCAGGACCGCGAACTCCTTCGCGGTCAGCGTGAGCAGCACGCCGCCTCGCCGCACCCGGCGGCGGGGAAGGTCGAGCTCCAGGTCGCCGACTCGCAGCTCGGGCAGCCGTGCGGGCTGGCCGCGGCGGCACAGGGTGCGCACCCGGGCGTTGAGCTCGGCAAACGCGAAAGGCTTGACGAGGTAGTCGTCGGCGCCGTGCTCGAAGCCGGCCACCCGGTCGGTGACGGCGTCAAGCGCGGTGAGCAGAAGGATCGGGAGGGTGGAGCCCGCCTTGCGCTGAGCGGCAAGGAGAGTGAGCGCGTCCCCGTCGGGCAGAGTTCGGTCGGCGATCAGGCAGTCGTAGGCGTTGACGGCGAGTTTGCAGTCGGCCTCGGCGAGATCGCCGGCGAAGTCGACGGCGAAGCCTGCCTCGCGCAGGCCTCTGGTGATCGCTGGGCCAAGCTCTGGGTCGTCCTCGAGGACCAGTACGCGCATGATCGGGGAGCCTACGTGGTCGGAAAATCGCGAAGACCTCGGTGGTCATGGTGTTGAGAGTTCATTGTGCCGCTTTGCCGGACCCGGGCATCCCCGAAGCGGATCGGTGGTTGCCGGAGCGCTCGGCGAGCCGTCGAGGCCCAGGACAACGGCGGCGATCACCGGGAGCTGGGTGAGGCGCGGGGACGCGAGCCGAATGACGCACCGGCCCCGGGCGGCCTCGCTCGACCGACGTTGAAGCACCACAGTGCCGTCGAAAACGGCTTCACGAGCGTCGACTTGGCGTGGGAGCGCCGGGTGCCGTCGTCTTCCTCATCATCACCTCATGAAGCCGCTGGCAGTCTGCGGGCATGGCAAAAAAACGTACCCGCGTCATCGGCCTGACCGCTGCCGGCGCGGCAACCACCGTGCTTGCGGTCTACTGCGTCCAGTCCGCCCAGGGAGCGGGCGGACTGGATACAGCACCCCGCGCCGTGGTGCGCGTCGACCAGGTCGGCTACACGCCCGGTGAGGCCAAGCAGGCCTACCTCATGACCTCAGCTTCTGCGTCCCAGGCGTCCTTCCGGGTGCGGGACACCTCTGGGAAAGAAGTGCTCAGCGGCAGGGTCGAGGCCTCCACAGGAGGGTGGAACAACACCTACAAGGCCGTTCACACCCTGAACCTGTCCCGCCTCACCGAGCCCGGCGACTACCGGGTGGAGGTGTCAGGGCCCGTGACCGCGACCTCCCCGCAGTTCCACATCGCGCCCGCAGACGAACTGTTCGGCAAGATCATCCAGGACAACGTCCGCTTCTTCCAGGCCCAGCGCGACGGAGGCGACGTTGTTCCCACCGAACTGCGACGCAAGCCCTCCCACCTGGCGGACCGCCAGGCCACCGTGTACGACACCCCTGTCTACGACGCCGACGAGACCGTGCTGCAGGCGCCCCTCAAGCCGGTCGAGGGCCCGGTGGATGTCTCAGGCGGCTGGAACGATGCCGGTGACTTCCTCAAGTTCACGCACACCGCCTCCTACTCCACCGCGAGTCTGCTGCTCGCGCAGCGGACCACGCCCGTCGGCGGGAAGGAACTGGCGGCCGAGGCCCGCCACGGGCTGGACTGGCTCGACAAGATGTGGGACGACGAGTCCCGCACCCTCTACGTCCAGGTCGGCCTCGGCAAGGGCGACACGGACGACGGCAGCGGCAAGATCCGCTCCGATCACGACGTCTGGCGCCTGCCCGAGGCCGACGACGCCCTCAACGTCAAGCCCGGCGATCCGAACTACCTGATCAAGCACCGGCCGGTCTTGCGAGCGGCACCCCCCGGCAAGCCGATCAGCCCCAACCTCGCAGGGCGCGTCGCCGCGACCTTCGCCCTGGCCGCCCAGCTGGACGCGGCAGACAACCCGGACCGGGCACACGCGGAGCTGGAGAAGGCCGCACACATCTACGAACTCGCCAACACGGACCCCGGTGACCAGCTGGTCACCGCCTTCCCCCACGGGTTCTATCCCGAGGCGTCCTGGCAGGACGACATGGAGTTCGGCGCCAGCGAGCTGGCCCTCGCCGGCCGGGCCCTCGACGACAACCGGTCAGCCGGCTGGATCAAACAGGCCGGCCACTGGGCCACGCAGTACCTCGCCTCGGACAACCTCGGCACCCTTGGACTCGGCGACGTCAGCGCACTCGCGCACGCCGACCTCGCCAAGCTGCTCAACTCCGACGCCCCGAGCACCGAGGTGACCCGCAGCCGGCTCATCGCCGACCTCAAGCGGCAGCTCGATGACGGCAGCTCCCGCGCGGCCGGCGACCCGTTCCGAGCCGGTGCTCTCTACACCGACTTCGACTCCGTGCCCCACACCTTCGGTCTGGCCGCCACCGCCCAGCTGTATCACCGCGTGACCGGAGACTCCCGCTACGACGCCTTCGCCACCCAACAGCGCAACTGGACGCTGGGCGCCAACGCGTGGGGCTCCTCCTTCGTCATCGGGGCCGGCACCACTTTCCCGCACTGCCCCGAGCACCAGGCCGCCAACCTCGCCGGTGACCTCAACGGCGAAGGTGACATCCTGCTGGGCGGTGTCGTCAACGGCCCCAACGCTGCAGACAAGCTCAAGGACCTCAACTCCTTCCCCACCATGCGCAAGTGCCCGACGGACCAGGGCAACCCCTTCGAGGCTTTCGACGGCCGCGGCAGCGGCTACATGGACCACGTAGGAGCCTGGCAGACGGTCGAATCCGCAGACGACTTCACCGCCACCGCCCTGCTCTCCTTCACCCTCTCCGCCTCCACCCCCAAGGACGCCGAGACAAACGCCGGTTGACGACAACGGTGGGCGACAACGGTGGGCGATGCGATGCCCTGACTGCTTGGAGCTGAACGACTGCAGCGCATCCCGGTGAGTCTGTACCACCGTCCCTTGCAGACTGTTGTCTTCCAGAAGGTGCCTGCACCAGCTCAGGCGTCTGGCTTCCTGCCTCCCACGTCCCTGAATAGCGCAACAGATCTGGCTCCCTGCAACCAAGCGGGGAGCCAGAACGCATGCGTTATGTGTGCAAGGCGGGGACAGGCCCTGAACACACGGAGGCATCCGCAAGATTCGCCCACGACGGCACCGGGCCCCAGCGCAGCGGCCGCAACTGCCGGGTGACCCCCGTTGTGACGGCTTCCCAGATCCCGACGGAGCTACGACCGGCGCCCCGAGGGCCAGGTCGAGCTGGTTGTTCAGGTCGACCTCGAACCGGCCCTGGGACGGGCCGCCGGTCAAGGTCCTCGGTCAGCGCTGGCGCCATGTCGCGGCGAGCCGGGGAGGTCAGTCGCTTTCGCGGAGGGCTTGGAGCTGGGCACGGGTGACAGTGAAGGGAGGGACGCCCCCCTTCCATCCTTCCTGCGTGGCGCGCGCCAGCCCGGTCGGCGGCATGTTGCAGTCGTATCCAGGGGCGGCGTTGGTGATGTCGTCCAGCAGGAGGGCGATCAATCGGGCCAGCGCGATGGGCCCCGCCGCCGTAACCATAGGTGTAGCTGGCGCCTACCTGCGGTGCCAGGAAGACCGTGCCGTCCTCGGTGCGGACCCACACCGAACGCTTCACCACGGTCAGAGCGGCAAGCGGCAAGCGGCGAGCGGGCGGGCAGCCGCTGCGGGCCGCTCGTGGTTGTAGTGGTTCAGGAAGTCGGCCAGTGCCGACCGGCGTTCACGTTCGGAGGTGTGGTCGCGGAGGTACGCCCACTCCCTGGCAAGGGTCCCGGTAGGGTCGGCCGAGCGGCGAGGTCCCTGCTGAGCAGGGCCTTTTCCCCTCGGCCTCCCTCCGAACCGGACAGGCCCGATTTCCGAGCATCCGGCTCTCCAGTGACTACTGCGTGAGCGTCGTGTTCGATTTCCCCGTGTGGATGCGCTCGTGGCAGGCGCCGCAGGCCACGAGGGCCTTGCGCCGGCGCTTGGCCATGAGTTTCTTCCCATCGGGGGATGGCGAGACCAGTCGGCCAAGGTCGTTGAGTGACCTGATGTGGTGAACCTCCACCTCGCCAGCCCGCTCGCAAACCTCGCACCGATTTCCCTGGAGTCGACCGATCAACTCCTTGTGGGCATAACCGTGACACCCACAACGGGCAGCGGCGCCCGTAAGACCCCTTATACCCAAGCCCGCCCCACCCAGCGCTACAACCGCCGCAACGAACTCCTCGACGACTCCCCCGGCTACCCCCTGGCCGCCTCCCTGGCTGACGCACTCGATCCGGCACTTTAGTGCGCCAATGAGGTATAGGTACGCGAGATTGGGCCGGCCAGCCAAGACTTGGGAGCCGACTTGCTCCTCGAAAGCGCTTTGGGGCGTCAGCTTCGTACGTCAGTCAGGTGAACGTCGGCGCGGCGGTGCAACATTTCGGCCAGGGGTGGTACAGGAGGCATGTGAGCTCCCAACCGCCGATCGGCCCGCCCAGCGGCCCCCTACACGGGGAACCGCCGGCCAGTCAGCCGCCCCCTTGGCAGCCCCGGCAGCAGCCCCCTCGGCGGCCCCGGTGGCGCACTCCACTTGTACTCATCGGTGCGGTCGTTGCCGTTGTTGTGATTGCGGTGGTCCTCGCCTTCGCGTTCAGCGGCGGCAAAGACGAGGGTGAACCTTCGGGTACCCCTGCCAAGGTTCCGAGCGTCAGTTCATCTGCAGCAGCTACCGATCTCGCGGAACGCGTGACACTGACACCCAAGGATTGGGGTAGTACGTTTGTTCGAGATTCCCCATATCAGAGTACCGGTTTGACTTGGCCAGCGGTCGACCAAGACTGCAAAGTCACGCAGGAGTCGCCGGTTGGCGCACTCGCTGCGCTTTCACGCAACGCCAAAGAACCAGATGGCACGGCGTTTTCCGGCTCTTCATTCATCACCTATAAAGGAGCGGACTTTGCCAAGCGCGGCATTGCCCGGCAGCGCGAGCCCCTGCAGAGATGCCCGAAAATGAGCGATGCGGGAAGCAAGTTGCAGTACGATAAAGTCCACGAAGTCGCCTTTGCTGAGCTGAAGGGTTTTGATGACTTGGTGGCCGAGGAAGGTCACATCAGCGTCGATACCGATGGCAAGAAGGCAGACGCCGAATACACGCTTCTCACGGGCCTCAAAGGACAGTTCCTACTGCAGTCATACATTAACCGCGCCTCTGGGTCCCAGGAGAAGAACCGCGACGATGCCGTCAATGCCCTCTCGCTCATGCTGAGCCGCCTCAAGAACAGTTGACTTCATTCACCTGCCATGGCCTCGCCAAGCCGAGAGCGGCTACTGCAGACGTCACATCCTGATCTGGGCGACGAGTGCAGTGCACCGGCGCTACCTCCGCCTTGTGTGCTGTGGTCGGGGTGCTCGCCAGCCTTCTCCCGCTGGGCCTCGGGCCGCGAGACCGGCACACTGCTCCCCTGTCGCTGCCAAGACGCGAGCCGTCTCGGTCCTGGTGATAACCGCGTTATCACCAGGACCGACAACAGATGGTCGCCAGGGAATAGAGCAGAGAGACAGGGGCCACAGCATGGCTCAGAGCTCCATCGAGAAGCGCCGACAGCATGCACCCGTGGGGCGCATTCGAGGCCCGGTGGCGGACAGCACTGGCTGACCTGCGATGGTGTGCGCCATGGACTCTGAGCCGAGCACCGGTCCCGCCCGCCACTACGACCGGGGAGGATGGCTGGCTCAGTTCACTGGCCACGTGCTTGTGGTCTGTCCTCGTTGCGGCGGTTGCGCACTCGTCCTCCCCCGGCCTGGCCTCCCTGAGCCCAACGCCTTCGAGCTGCTGTTCCAGCCACGCCGCCTGGCCTGCCGAGGGTGTGGTGCCGTCACCGATTGGGAGCCGGAGGTCCGAGATGGCGGGCTGGTCGCAGCGAGTCCGGGCGGGACAGAGGATCCGTTCTTCCGAAGGCCGCTGTGGCTGCAGACCCGCTGTGCCGGCCAGATCCTGTGGGCCTACAACGAAGAGCACGTCAACGAACTGTCGGCCTATGTCGGCGCCACATTGCGCGAGCACGGGGCGAGTCCGACGAGGGCGATGCTCACGCGGCTGCCACGGTGGATGAAGAGGTCTGACAACCGCTCTGATGTCCTGGCCGGCCTGGAGACGCTGCGCGTTCTGGCCAAGCGGTCAGCTCCCGCCGATCGGTCCGATGCCGCACATGAGCGTGGCGACCGCCCTCGGCCCTATAGGGCCCTGTATTTCCGGGGCGGTCCATACGAGAGCACATCCTGAAGCATTGCTCGCAGCCGACCGCTGTCATCGAATCGAGTCGTTTGGCAGCGAGCCCACACGATGTGACGCCCCGGCCAATCTGCCTGTTCTGGATGCTGATCACCATCATGACCCGGCGGCTCGCCCGGGGCAGCCAGCTCGCACCGACAGCTGGCAAGAGGCAACACCCGAGAGGGCGAACGGTTCACGGCCGTCATCCCGGCTGACCGAAGCCGAACCGGGCATAGCGCGGACTTCCCCGGCTCACCACGTGTGCACACAGCGCGCGGCCCTGGCTGGCGACGCGCCGCGCAGCAGGTTTCAGACGGAACGGACAGATGCGCGATCAGTCGCGATCGTGGTGGACGGCGGTGATCTGGGAATGGTGCCGAGCGGACGGCGGACGTCGGAGAGATCGTTGCTCCACGGTCGCAGCGCGTTCGCTTCGCGGTCGTCCGCGGCCGTGCGGCGTCGGCACCGCGCCGAGGTGTCTGCCCGTCGGGTGGGCGGGCTGACGACGAAGATCCACCTGGCCGGTGAGGGCGGACTGCGGCCGTTGGCCATGCTGATTACGCCCGGACAATGGGGTGACGCCCCGGAGATGATCCCGGTCCTGGAACACATCCGCGTGCCCCGTCCGGCTGGCGGCCATCCCCGCACCCGGCCGGACCACCTCAGCGGTGACAAAGCGTACTCATCTCGCCGCAACCGCGGCTATCTGCGGCGTCGGCAGATCAAGCACACCATCCCCGAGCGCCGCGATCAGCAGGCCCACCGCCAACGCCGCGGCACCCGGGGCGACCGCACCGAGACACTGGCGCGGTGGCAGCGGCGCCTCCTCCAGCACGAGGTGGAGCACGGCGGCGGCAGCCCTCGGTGACCGGGTCGGTATGTCAGCGCTTCGGCGGCGGCTTGATCAGGTAGATCCGGCGGGCCAGATCCAGCGCGGTCAGCAGCACGTTGGCGCCGTTCCAACGGTACTGGCGCTGCTGCCGCCACACGGAGCTGCGCGCCCTGCGCGCCCTGGTACTCAGCCCTCTCCTGCTGCTCACATGCCTCGGCGGGGGCGCGGCCCTTCCCCTCGCCGCTAGGGCCTGTGTGATGTTGTGATCAACCAGTTGGCTTCAGGAGGTCGTTGATCCAGATCATCGAGGCGCGGAGGTGGAGGCCAGCGAGGTAGCTCTCGGGCGTCTTGTCGTATCGAGTCGCGATGCCCCGCCAGGCCTTCAGCTTGTTGATCAGGCGCTCGACGGTATTCCGTTCCTTGTAGAGATCGGCGTTGTGGCGTGTGGGCCGGCCGCCCCGGCTACCTTTCTTCTTCCGGTTGGCGGCTTGGTCCTTCTTCTCCGGGATGACTGCCTTGATGTTACGTTTCCGCAGGTAAGAGCGGTTGGCGCGGGATGAGTAGGCTTTGTCCGCGGCGACAGCGGCAGGCCGGGTCCGGGGACGGCCGACAGGCAGACGGACCCTCACCTTTTGCAGCACGGGGACGAACTGGGGGCTGTCGGCGACCTGTCCTGCGGTCAGGACGAGTGACAACGGACGGCACTTGCAGTCTGCGGCAAGATGAATCTTGCTCGTCAGCCCACCACGGGATCTGCCGAGCTGGGCTTCCTTCAAGCGGAGCTTGCGCCGTCGCCTGATGCGCCGCCGCTCTTCCTGCTCGGGGTCGTCATTGCCGTCCTGCCCGTTCTGTTCTGGCCGGCGGCCCCCTTTTGCCGGGCCCGCTCCTGCTCGGCGGCGGCTTCCTCAAGGGCGTCCATGACCTCCTTGCCGATGCGCATCCCGGCGGCGTCGTGGTGGGCGCGGGCGGCAGTGGAGTCCACACTGACCAGGGACAAGTCCGCCTTCCCCTGGCGGGCGGCCTCGGCGATCACGCCTTCCAGCAGTGCGGTGAAGACACCGGCGTCCCTCCACACCCGAAAGCGGCCGTAGACCGTCGGCCACGGGCCGAACTCATGCGGCATCTCCCGCCACTGGCTGCTGGTGCGGAACCGCCAGATCACCCCCTCGAACTGCTCCCGCAGCCGCCCGGGGTACGGGCCGTACTCGCCTATCGGCAGGAACGGCTCGATCAACGTCCACTGCTCGTCGCTGAGTTGGCTACGCGTCACGACCGTCTTCCTACCGGATCCGCCTTCCGGGCGGATCCGGATCGCAAGATTGATCACGACATCACACAGGCCCTAGTGCGGTCTTCGGTTCTGTCCGGCCGATCACGAAGGAGTCGACGTCGGCAGGTTCTTCATGAGGACGATGCTGTCGTAATTGGTGACGTCCCACCGCCAAGTGCCGATCGGTGCGTAGCCACGCCGGCGGTACCAGTCGACGAGGTCTGTTGCCTGTGAGGAGGTATCGATGACGACCTGCCTCGATCCGAGAGCAGCGATCCGTGACTCTGCCAGAGCCAGCAGCCGCTGTCCGAGGCCAGTGCCTCTTTGTGATGGCTCGACAGCCAGTTGCCAGAACGAGCCGCCTCCTGCCGGCGCAGGGTATCCAGCCGGAGTGGCGTGTGGAGCTGACACGGTGACGGTGCCGACCACTGCGTTCCCGTCCATCGCGATCCAGCACTCGCCTTTGCTCAAGCGGTGCTGAGTGTCCTGCGGACTTTGGTAGGAGGCGAAGAAGACCCGCCCGGCAGCGGCGTGGTCTGCGTAGGCGCGGTGGAGCAGGAGAGTCAGCTGCTCAACCGAGTCACCGTTGCGGAAACGCCTGACCTGCACGGTTGCAGACGGACTCACTTCCGTCGAGTTGATGTTCATCCGCGCAGTCAAGCGCACTTTTGGGATCTGTCCAGCTCAGTCATGTGACTTGCCTCTGGGGCGGGGCGTTGCTCTGGGTATGGGGCGGGGTGATCTGACGGAAGCCGAGTGGGAACAGCTACGGCCGTTCCTGCCGGTCAGCAACGGGCGTTGTGGCCGGTGGCGGGATCACCGGCAGGTGATCGACGGGATTCTGCACCGGGTGCAGACCGGTGTGCAGTGGCGTGACCTGCCTGAACGGTTCGGGCCGTGGAAGACCGTCCATGAACGTCACCGGCTGTGGTCGGCGGACGGGACCTGGGAGCGTCTGCTCCAGCAGGTCCAGGCAGCGGCCGACGCGGCGGGTGAGATCGACTGGGACATCTCGGTGGACTCCACCACCGTGCGGGCGCATCAGCACGCGGCCGGGGCCCGCACCGACCCGCCGTCGGCTCCCGCGTCAAAGGGGGCCGAGGCGGCAGAACACCAGGACGAAACCGCATGGCAGATCCTGCACGCCCGCCTGGTGGAGGTGGTGCGGGAGGTGAAGGCCTGGGCCGCTCGCGCGGCGGGTTCACCACCAAGCTCCACCTGAGCGCGGACGGCCGCTGCCGCCCGCTGTCTTTGATCGTCACCCCAGGTCAGCGGGCGGACTGCACCCAGTTCAATCCGGTCCTGGAGAAGATCCGCGTCCCGAAACTCGGGCCTGGCCGACCGCGCAAGAAGCCCGGCAGCCTCGCCGCCGACAAGGCCTACAGCAACGGACCCTGCCGCCAGTACCTGCGACGCCGGGGCATCCGCCACATCATCCCGGAGAAGACCGACAGCCAGGCAGCCCGCCTGCACAAAGGCGCACACGGCGGACGGCCACCCGGCTTCGACGAAGACCGGTACAAGAAGCGCAACACCGTCGAACGAGCGATCAACCGACTCAAGCAGCAGCGCGCTGTCGCCACTCGGTACGACAAACGCGGCTACGTCTACCTCGGCACCGCAACCGCAGCCGCCCTCGTCATCTGGCTCCGAACGTGACCGCCCGGACAAGTCCTCGCCGGCGCCACCGCTTCCGCTGCCAACCCCTCCGCGCTGACCGAGATCGCGGGCCGGGTGCACTTTCAGGAGGTGGCGTACAGCCTCGCGGCCGACCCGGTGGCCGGACTCGTTCTGCTGCTGCCGCCGACGCTCTGCCTGGCCCTGATCGGCGCCTGCGTGAGGGGCATCCGCCGCCACCCCCAGGGCCTGGGCCTCCACGAAACCCTCTCCGGCATCCGCAACCATGCCCTCCCCCACACCCGAGCACGCACCGGCCCGGACGCGCCCGAGCCGGCCGATCCACAGGTACCGGCACCGGTGGCTGCGGCCGATGGCTCCCGCACAGGCGGGTAACCGCCTCTCACCTCCACCCACACACCTGGTGCGCCACACGCCCCAACCACCGGTCACCACACGTCCAGCCCGACCGACGAACTCTGGGAATCCCCCCAGCAATAAGAGGAGAGAACGATGCAGGCACAGCTCGCACACCAGATGGCCCTTGCCCCTACGGGCGACATCATGATCGCCTGCGCAGGAGCTGCTGTGGTCCTGGGCGCTCTCGCGTTTTTCTTCGGCGCTCTGCTCAGCATCGTCAGGTCCGACCTCACCGGCGGGATGAAGCTGGTCTGGGTCGTCTTCGCCTTGATGGCCCCCTTCTTCGGGTGCCTGCTCTGGTTCCTCGTCGGTCGCCGTGACGCCCAGCGTCGGGCAGGCATCGCCTGATTCCAAGAGCGGGGTGGCCGAGGAGGGCGTTGATGCGTGCGGCGGCCAGGAGAGTGTCGGTCGGGGCCTGAGTGGAGTTGCGGGCGATGGTCAGGGCGTGGTCGGTGGCGGCCGCGTCGGGGTTGCGGTGGGGGCGGGGTGATGCACGAGCACGCCTGTCTGCCGCAACCCAGTCTCAGAGAGTGCGTCGGCCTCCTCAATCGGCGTTTCGCCGCCCTGCGGGAGTAACCGGTAGCGCGCGATGGTGCCGCAATGTCGATCAGATGCCGCGCCAGTTTTGGGTGGAGTCTCGGGTGAGGCGTATGGGGTGACGTGTCGGCACGTTCACCGGGCCGACGGCCCGGCAGGTGCCGAGCCATTCACGGCACGGGCGTGCAGGGCCGCGAAGTGGTCGAGGAACAGGCCGTGAACGAACATGTAGCCGCCGCCGACCCGGCGGAGCCGGATACGGTCGCTCGCGTACTGCAGGAACCGCACCCACCTCAGCGGGATGCGGCCCTGTAGCGCCAGCATCACCCGCAGGGTGTAGTGGTGCAGCCAGGCACGTCCTCCGGTGTGCAACGCCGTCAGAACAAACACGGAAATGCCGCACGTCAGCCCATCGATCAAGCCGAACAGCAACGTCATTCGTGCCCCGAACGCCACTCCTGCCAGGATGCCGATGGCCGTTCCTCCGGGCAGACCGACGGCGACAGCGTTCATCAGAGAGCGGCGCATTCCTTCGTTCGGACTGATGCGGGCCTCTCGAAGCTGCGGCGACACCCCACCGACCACCACATAGAAGGTGATCGGCAAGACCATGAAGAAGGCCGCAAAGACCACGGTGGTGGTCAGGCCCCACACGTGCATGATGGTCCCAACGATGGCTGAGAGCGCGACGCCCCAGGGCAGGGCCGAGCGCAGTTGCCGGCCGGCGTTCTGCCGCAGGGAGTGCAACGACCAAGAGATGATCTCGGCTGGACGGATCGCTCTGTCGAACGCAAAGACGCAGACCAGCCCCCCGATCGCTGCACCTGTGAGCCAGCCCGTCGACATGCCCGCCACATAGACGTCGTTCCCCAAGCCGAAGAGCCTGGCACCGAGGGTGTTGGCGTGGTCGATTGCGTACCCGGTCGCCAGAGCCATCGCCACCCCGAGGAGAAGAGGGGAGAAGCATGCCGTCATGATCCTCAGCAGCGGGCTCGACAACCACATAGGCTGCGTCCACTCCACGTGGAACACAGTCTGGTCGTCCTGGCTCATCTGATGCGCGAGTTCACCGAGCCAGCGGACGACGCGTTCGTCATCGTAGGCACGGCCGGTCGGCCTGCGGCGCAGCGTGTGCTGGATATAGCTGTCGATCAGGTGTGAACGTCGGTCCGCAACCCGGCCTTCGGCCTCCAGTTCCTCTGCGGACAAGCCCCGATAGACCAGGGAGGCCACATTCAGCAGCAGCGGAGAGGAGAGCAGTGACAGCAGCTGATCGTCATGCTCAATAGCCGTGTGTAGCCCTGCGAGTTGGGCTCCGGCGCCGGCGAGGTGGGTGAGTACCTGGCTTTGCGTCAGGTCCTGAATCAGGACAGCCCTGTTCAGGCGGAGCCGCGAGCCGATGGCATCGTAGTCCGCGACCCGCGAGCAGACGACGATTTGCAGAGGGCCGTTCGCGCCGAGGAAGTCATTGATCGCCCTGACGCAGCCGTCGCGGCGGTCGACTCTGACCTCGTCGAGACCGTCCAGAAGGGGCAGGATCATCTCGTCGTGGAGCCACTGCCGGGCCAGTTTTCGCGGAACGGTGTACCGGCGATGCAGCTCGTCCTCGAGCCATTGGTCGAGCGGACTTTCGGACTTCCCCCACGAGGAGAGGTTGAAGACGACGGGCATCGGCTGTTCGCAGTCAGACTGCGCCCGCTGAAGCAGCTCCGCGGCTATCTCAAGCAATAACGTCGTCTTGCCGGACCCGGGCATGCCAAGGATCAGCAGGGAGCCTCCGGACTGGTCGAAAACATCGATGGCGGATGTTCCCGGCGGAAGTGCACGCGGCCGGTCCGGATCGTCGTACACCACTACGTTCCACGGGCGCTCGACAGCGTCCGAGCGGGTCTCCAGCCCCAGCTCGAGCCTCGTCACCACCTCCAGCGACTGGTTCAGGACCCCGTCGATCCAAAAGTCCCGCTGGCGCTGGAGCATCAGTCTCCGGTGCTGCTGCTGAACCGGAGCATCGGGTGCGGGATCCTCCTGCGGCTCGATCCATGCCTGCCATGCCGCGACCCCGAGACACAGCAGTGCCGTGATGCTGAAGGCGGCCCAGGCGAGCGCGGAGTTCTTCACCAGCCAGTCCGGCAGTTGATCGGGCACGAGCTCGGTGGCAACCCCCGAGCTGGCACTGGCGCAAGCCAGCGCAATCGCAGCTACAACCCTCGTCCTGCGCGCGGCCACGACAGGCCTACCTGGTGTCCGGCATGTCGAACATCCCCCAGAAGGTACGGTGCCGGGGAGCGGAGAGGCATGAGCGCCTTCCGATGCCGCCGCGCCAACTTCTACACTTGTATCTCTCGCACTTACAGAGCGTCAATTCCCCAAAGGTGTGACGCCATGGCCATTCGGCGCGATCCGTTTAGCCCGTGCACGGCGATCCCCACGCCACCCTCTGCCGCCGTCGGTGAGCTGTGTCGGAAGCTCGACCGGGACAACGCGTGCATCCTGCCCGGAGAATGGGCTCAGTCGCTGTTGTTGTCCCGGAATCCCCGCTCGCTCTCGGACTGGGACGCGT
Organism: Streptomyces inhibens; assembly: GCF_022221585.1. Taxonomy (NCBI): domain Bacteria; kingdom Bacillati; phylum Actinomycetota; class Actinomycetes; order Kitasatosporales; family Streptomycetaceae; genus Streptomyces; species Streptomyces inhibens. The sequence goes on along the minus strand of NZ_CP084681.1, from coordinate 9,439,585 downwards.
TCCAGCAGAGCTGGTCCCGAATGCCGCTCGACGGCTTCATGAACGATGGTGGCCGCTACCGGCGCCGCCGATTCTCAACACTGCGCGCATGCGCCTCCAGTTACACCTTCTATGTCAATCCACCCCAGGCCCACTATCAGCATCTCCAGCACAACTGGTTGAACGGCGGATTCCCCCGTTTCTTCGCTCCGGTCCGTGACGAGATCTTGTACAGCCGGACGATGAACAGCCTGTTGGAGCTGGGAGCCGAGGTGTTCGGCCAGCTGTCCCCCGACGACGACTGGCATGTCGAGGTCCACCAGTTCCGCATCACGGCGCAGGGCACCGCGAGCGCCTCACCGACCCCGGAGGGCCGGCACCGTGACGGGGTCAGATTCGTGATGATGGTCCTGGTGCGGCGGGAGAACGTCAGCGGCGGGACGACGATCCTGTACGACCTGGACGATCAACGCCAGGCCGAGGTGGCACTGGGGCATCCGCTGGATCTGGTGCTCGTCAACGACGAGCGTGTCCGGCATGAAGTCACCCCGCTGATCCAGGCCAACTCTCGCCTGCCCGGCCTGCGGGACGTGCTGGTAGTGACGTTCAGTTCCGGATGGCGATCTGCTCCAACTGGGGCGCGGCCACCCGGATGTGGCCCTCGGTGTACAGGGCGATCGAGCGGTCCAGCCGGGCGGCGTTGAAGCACATCTGCGTGACGGCCAACTTCGTCGGATCCACCGTCAGGCGCGGATGGGGGTGATAGCTGAAGGGAAGCACCGTGCCCATGGGGCTTCCGGGAACCTCCTGGTAGCGGACTTCATCCCGATCTCGGACACCAGCAGCCGAACGCCCCAGGAAGTCTCCCCGCCGCTCCCCCACTTCCAGGACGCATGGGCCCACTCCGTCGCCACAACGACGTGTACTTCGCCGATGCGGCCCCGGCCCTGCGTGCAGCCCGTAAAAGAGCGTTGTGTCCCGGCGAGCGTGTTTGGCCGAGTCGGGTTCTTGTCTGCTCCGGAAGGCGCTAATGCCGTGCGATTGCGTCGGACGGGGGCTGCCTGGGGGCCGGGCTGCTTGGCAGGTTCAATGCGTGGATGGACGATTCTTTGTGGGTCAGGCTCCCGGCCGATGCGCAAGCAGAAGTGGACCGCCTCGTTTCCGTGGGCCACAACGTGCAGGCCATCGTGGTGATGCGCGAGCATGTTCGGCTGCCGCAGCCCAGTCTCCGCGAGTGTGTTGACCTTCTCAGTCAACGCTTCACCGCCCTGCGGGAGTAATCGGCAGTGTGCGATGGTGCCGTGATATCGATCAGGTGCCCGCGCCAGTTCGGGGTCGCTTCGCGGGTGAGGCGTCGGCTCATGAGGTCGATCATTGCGAGGTTAATCATGGCTTCGGAGCGGTGCGGGTGGGTTTCGTAGTCGCGGGCCAGGCGCCTGTGGTGCATGAGCCAGCCGAACGTTCTCTCCACGACCCAGCGCCGGGGGATCACCTTGAAGCCCTTCTCGGCGGGATCGCGGCGTACGACTTCGACGTCGATGCCGAGACGGGCGCCGTGGTCGATGGCCTTGGTGCGGTAGCCGGTATCGGTCCAGGCTTTGGTGACGCGGTACGAGTCGCCGCAGCAGCCCGTTGAGCTGGTTGAATGCGCCGTCCTTCTGCCGGGCGGCGAAGTAGCCGTACACGCACGGTCTCCCAGGGGGCGAAGTTGCGCGGCAGGTAGCGCCAGGGGATGCCGGTCCGGTCGACGTACAGGATTGCGTCCATGATTCGGCGCAGATCGTGCTGGGGCGGGCGTCCGATGCCCAGACCGCTGGCTCTGCGTTCGGTCCGCCAAGCGGTCAAGGTGGGGTCGATCAACTCCCAGCGGGCATCGGAGAGGTCGCTGGGATAGGGGCACTGTCGCGTCATGTTTCGGTAGTGCCGCCGAACTCTGCGTGTGCCAGGGCCCAGACGGGAGTGAGCAGGGGTGTCTTGGGATCAGACAGGAGTGATCGGACCGAAACGGGCTGGTGCTCGTCGTCACTGGAGAGCGAAGGACGCTCGCTCATGCCACCCCGTGCCGTCGTGAACCATGAGTTCTACCGACGATACGCGCGCTGTGATGGGGAGACAGCCGAGGAGGTCGGCCTCAACCTTCTCCAGGACAGCGGCTTGTTGACCTTGGGTCACGGTCAGGTGCGGGATGACGTCTGTGAACTGGCCGCCGAACGGCGGGGTCTGTGGCCATCGATCGGCTATCGCCTGAGTGAGCTGCCGGAACTGCGTGTCCGGTTCGGGGACGAGATACAGCACCCCGGGAAACCGTCCACAGCTCTCGAACCGAACCTCAAAGGCCCGGTGCCCTTCCAGCACCTCCCCGACAGCAGCGCAGACGGCGCTATCGATGCGGCTCTCTTCGAGGAACGGGAAGAGCACCGTGACATGCGCTGGAACACCCGCGCGGGCTGAGGGGTCAAGCTGTTCGCGCCACGCACGAACAGCAGGCTCGGCCTCGGGGATCTTCACGATGAGTCCCGTTTGCCCTGCCTGAAACTCGCTGGAGCCGTCGTCTGCCACCGCATCTGTCTACCAACGAGCCCTGGCGACTGCGACCGAATAATCGCCAGAGCAATGCTCAGGACTTGTGGATCAGCTCCCGGGAGCACGCGAAGGGCGTACCTTCCCGGGTGATTGATCAACCAGTCACCGAGTAGGCCCGCGTTGCAGCGCGGGCTGGGAAAGCACGCCCGTACTGAGTGTGGTGAATGCCGACGGCACCACCGAGTCCGGCTCCCTGATCGACGAGATCGTCCGCGAAGGCGCCAGCCGGATGCCGGCCGCCGCGCTCGAGGCGGAAGTCGACCAGTACATGGCCGAGTTGGCCGCCGAACGGGATGAGCGCGGGCACCGCCTGGTGGTCCGCAACGGCCGCCACCGGGCCCGCACGGTCGTCACCGCGGTCGGTCCGGTCGAGGTCGCCGCGCCCCGGGTGAACGCTGCGTCGACGAGGCCACCGGCGAGCGCAAGCGGTTCTCCTCGAAGATCCTGGCCCCGTGGTGCCGCAAAGTCGCCGAAGGTGTCCGAGGTGCTGCCGCTGCTCTACCTGCACGGCCTGTCGTCGGGGGACTTCGTGCCCGCGCAGGAGCAGTTCCTCGGCGGTGCGGCCGGCCTGTCGGTGGCCACGGTGACCCGGCTGACGAAGCAGTGGCAGGACGACCACGCTGCCTTCCAGCAGCGTGATCTCGCCGACCGCGACTTCGTCTACGTGTGGGCCGACGGCGTGCACCCCAAGGTGAGGCTCTCGGGCAGGCGCACTCCTGCGCGCTGGTCCTGCTCGGGGTGCGGCTGGACGGCACCAAGGAGCTGATCGCCCTCGCAGAGGGGCTCCGCGAGTCGACCGAGTCGTGGGCCGACCTGCTGCGGGACTGCCGTCCGCGGGGCATGCGCGACCCGGAGCTGGGCGTCGGCGACGGGGCGATGGGGCTGTGGGGCTGTGGGGCTGTGGAGGGCCCTGGCCGAGGTGTTCCCGGGCGCCCGCCATCAGAGGTGTCGGGTTCACAAGGCCCGGAATGTCACGAACGCCTTGCCGAAGTACGCGCAGCCGGGTGCGACGAAGGCGATGCAGGAGATCTACAACGCCGAGGACCGCGCGCACGCGGAGAAGGCGATCGAAGCGTTCACAAAGGCCTACGGGACGGAGTGGCCCAACGCCGTCGCGAAGATCACCGACGATGCGGAGGAGCTGCTGGCGTTCTACGACTTCCCGACCGAGCACTGGATCCACCTGCGGACCACGAACCCCATCGAGTCGACCTTCTCGACCGTGAACCTTCGAACCAAGATCACCCGCGGTGCGTGCAGGCCCGGCTGCCGCCCTGGGCGACGGTGTTCAAGTTGGTCGAGTCAAATCCGCCCAGGAACGCTGGCGGGCCATCATCGGGGCCCACCTGGTCGCGCTGGTCCGCTCCGGCGCGAGGTTCGAGAACGGCGCCCTGGCTGACGCACGGAGGAAGCCACCGCAGCCTGATCACACATCACCCGATCCACAACTCTTGACAACCGTTCATGCACCTGACAGCAGTGGCACTGCACCACTCCCACGAACGGCGCCACACTCCGAAGGGAACGATCAGCGCATGACCAAGCCTGAGAGCGCGGGATACGACTACGACGTCGTCATCAGCGGAGCCAGCCTCGCCGGCAGCGCCGCGGCGATCTTGCTCGCTCGGCGCGGTGTCCGCGTCGCACTGCTGGAACGCCGCTCGGACCCCGAAGCGTACAAGGCGCTGTGCACCCACTCCCTCACGGCCAACGCCTACCCGGTGCTGGACGAACTCGGCCTCATCCCCGCTCTCGAGAAGGCGGGAGCCGTCCGCAACCAGGCCCGCTGGTACACCCGCTGGGGATGGATCGAGCCAAGGGCCGCGCCGGCGGGCCCCGAACTGCCGCACGGGTACAACATCCGGCGCAGCACCCTCGACCCGTTGATCAGGTCCCATGCAGCGGAAACCCCTGGCGTCGATCTGCTCCTCGGTCACCATGTGACCGGGCTGGTCCGGGAAGCCGGGCGAACCTTGGGGGTGCGCACGTCGACACCACAGGGCGAGCGCGAGATCCGGGCCCGCCTGGTGGTCGGCGCCGATGGCAAGGACTCGGCCGTAGCGAAGTTCGCCGGGGTGCCTGCTCAGTTGTACGAGAACACGCGGTTCGGCTATCTCGCGCACTTCCGCAATCTGCCGCTGCACGGCGGGATCAGTCACGCCTGGTTCCTCGAGCCCGACATGGCGTACGCGTTTCCGAACGACGACGGGGTGACGGTCCTTGCCGTGCTCCCGGACAAGAAGCGACTGCCGGCCTTCCGGGAAGACCTGGAGGGCAGCTTCCTCGGATTCGTCCGCGCCCTGCCCGAGGCACCGCCCATCGACTCCGCCGAGCGCATCACGAAGATCACCGGCACTGTCAACTACCCGCTTCACAGCCGCAAGCCGACCGCACCGGGCGTCGCGTTCATCGGCGACGCCGCCCTGACCGGCGATCCCCTGTGGGGAGTGGGATGCGGGTGGGCTCTGCAGTCCGCGCAATGGCTGGCGGAGGCGGTCGCCTCGGCCGCAACGGGTCGGGGCGACCTCAATAGGTCGCTCGTGGTGTATGCACGCAGACACCAGCGCCAGTTGCGCGGTCACCAGTACCTGGCCGCCGACTTCGCCAAGGCCCGTCCGTTCAATCCCTTGGAGCGACTGATGTTTTCGGCGGCAGCGCGCGATGAATCGGTGGCGCGGCACATGCATCTGTTTGCATCCCGCCTGATCGGTCCGCTGCGTTTCTTGAACCCCGTGGCACTGGCCAAGGCTTCGGCCGTCAACATCAAGCATCGCGGGGCGGCTGTGCCACCCGCGCACCTGTCACACACAGGGTCATGACCGGCTCCCCTCCCACTCCACTCGCTCTCGGCAGCTTCCGCAGAAAGGAACACCGAACCGCTCCGGGGGTCTGTGGAGGCTTGATTCCATCAGGCCATGGCACGTCCGTCGAGGATCCCGTTGAGCTGCGCCGCCGTGCGGTGCAGCTGGCCGCCGAGGTGCGGCCTGAGCACGATACCGAGTGGCCGCGATGAAGGCGGTCGCTGTGAAACTCGGGATCGGCTCCACCGAGACCTACGGGGTGAAGTGGCCCAAGGCCGTCGCGAAGAACACCGACGATGCGGAGGAGCTGCTGGCGTTCTACGACTTCCCGGCCGAGCACTGGATCCACCTGCGGACCACGAACCCCATCGAGTCGACCTTCTCGACCGTGGAGATTCACCCGATCCACAACTCTTGACCATTGCTCTAATCACCATCGGGCCCATCTCAACTGGGCGCTCATCACCGTGATGACCAAGCGCCTGACCCACAAAGGACCTCGCACCGGCAGTTGGACGATGCGGTCCTAGCCCGACCTGGCACGATGACGGCCATGCATCCCCAGCCGCATCCCCATACAGGAATGTCAGGCCTTCGGCTCGGTTCCAACGAGGCAGCGGCAGACGTCCGTGCGGCCAGCCGACTCGTTTCCGCGCGCTATCCGGAAGCGATCGGCGCGGTGCTGGGCGGTTCGGCCGCACGCGGTCAGTCCACTCCCAGCAGTGACCTGGACATCACAGTCCTTCTCCCTGATCACGGCATGAGACGTCGTGAGGTGCTTCGGTACGATGACTTCCTGGCTGAGGTCTTCCTCAACAGTCGCTCCGACCTGCGAACGGCCTTCGCGGAAAGCCGCACGACGCGCAGGGCGACCACTCTCTTTCTCTTCGCTGATTCCCTCGTTCTCCACGACCCCAACGGCCATGTCGAGGCGCTTCGCCAAGAGGCCAAAGCCCTGTTGGCAGCAGGCCCAGATCCCCTAACCGGGCCCGAGCGCGACGCCCAGCGCGCCCTGCTCACAGACCTCTTGGACGATCTCACTGACACCGGCCCCAACAGCGACCCTCACGAACAGCTGGCCGTGGCAGACCGGGTCCTGCGCGAAGCGGCGCACCTGCTCACCGCGCACCATCGCACGTGGAACGGTGCCGGAAAATGGCTGCCCAGGCGCTTGAGAGCAGCTGACCCCGTACTCGGCAAGGGCCTGCTCGACGGACACCTCGCCCTGGCCAGACACGCTGACCCCACACCGCTGGCGACCTCAGCCATCCGAGTGCTGAACCTGACAGGCGGTCCTCTCCGCGAAGGCCACGTCGACCGCTGACGCCCGCCACACCAGCGCCAGTGTCACCGATGCCACCTGCCACGAGGGATCTCGGCAGGTTGAAAAACACCTACTGACCACTTGCGTGGAGCCCTAGTTGGTGGTCCTTGCTCCGCCTGCTGGGCTACTTGTGTGCGTCGAGGCGGGCTTGCAGGTCTTCGGCCAACCTGTCCGCCACGTCTGCGAGCGGGGGGTGATCTTCGGCCACCAATGCAAGGAGCCTGATGGTTGCCTCGGCCTGCCCCGCAGTCGTCAGAGCGAGCAGAGGTCCCTCCTGGTCCAATTTCTGCGCGAGCTTCGCGGCCATCCTGGTGGTGTCGATCGAAGGGACACGGGTGCCGCCTACCTGGCCGCCCTGGATGACGGTCCCGTGGAGCTGCGCACCGGGCGAAATGTTGTTCGAGACGTTCATGGTGTGCAGCCTAACGAGCTCGTGCATGGTTGGCGCTGAGACCTCGAGGACTTCGGTTCCGCCTGGTGTTCACACGTGGCAATCGGTCGCCAGGGTGGCGGTCTGCTGGTGGGAGAGCAGTCCGGCGATGGCTTGGATGGTGTCGGTCATGTGCTCACGGCGGCCGTGGTGGCGTGCGAGAGCTCGCCAGTTTTTGAGGTGGGCGATGCCATGCTCGACGCGGATACGGCGAGAGGAGTGGGGGCCCGTCCGAAAGCAGCTTGACCAGGCCTAACTGCCGGGCATGGGTGGTGTCGGCGCAGCTGGTCGGCTCGGCCGGGCTGCAGAACGGCAGCCTGCCATCGGCGTCCGTGACGACCATGGACTTGACGGCGTTCTGCTTGTTCTTCCCGGAGATGAACTTCTCCCGGTCCTTGCGCCCGACGGCCGGGCGGCGGACCCGGATCTCGGTGCCGTCCATGATCCCGGTCTGCCCCCTCGCACCGAGATGGTCGACGACTTCGGCGAGTGTCCGGAGGCGGACGTCGGGCGCGACGGTGCAGCCGCGCATCACCAGCAGTGGCAGTACTTCACCGATTGCGCGTGTGATGGTGGAGCGGTCGACGCCGAACCAGCAGGCCAGTACGTCGTGGGTGGCACCGTGGCGGAGGTGGATGAGCGTTGCCAACAGGCGGTCGGCAAAGACGAGTTTGTGTTTCGCGCCGGCACCCACGGCCCGGCTGCGGGGACGCGCCGTGAGCACGGCCTGGTGCCGCTCGTGCCACAAGGGGCCGATCTCAGCGATGAGTTCAGCGATCACATCGGGGGTGAGCCCTGTGATCCGCTGACTATGGATGATCACTGCACGCGCCCGCTTCCCCACCACACAGACCATGATCAACGATCACGATCCTCGACGCGCCACCGCCAACCATGCACGAGCTCGTTAATCCAGCATGTGTCTCCTTCCTTGCCTCCACCTCGGGGCGCTGTGCGGTAACGAAAGGGGCCTCCTCGCCGACCTCCGCCAGCTCGGCGCCTCGTCGTCCTCCGGGAACCAGGTCTCGAAGATCAGCGACAGGGGAAGGTCCGGCCCTTGGGGCCCGAGGCGGCGTCAGGGTTGATGATGTGCACCCGCCCACGGAAGGTCATGCCCTCCACGGCGTCGACGGAAATGGTGAAAAGGTCAGTCATGCGGTGCGCTCTCTTTCGCGGCTGTGCTTCTAACCATCTCGCGTCCTGGCTGCCCCATCAGTGGCAGGCATTTCCGCACCCACCGGCCATCCGTACGGATGTGCCTCCGAGCGAACCGACACTCCGGTGGACGGAGCGGCTTCGTTCGGTCTGCACGGTGATCCGAACGAAACGGCCTGGGCGCGGCCAGACGCCATGAGGAGATCCCTCCGCGCAGCGACGTCTACGACTTCGCGAAGAGCACCATGGACGAGTGGCTGGAGGAGATGGAGGAGATGGAGGAGCGTGAGCAGAATGAGCGGGAGAACCGTCTTTGACACCCGTCAGCTCCAGTCATGACGGGAGTTGACGAGAACAGGCCCGCGACGCTCGACCTCCAGGCTCGGCGTTCGCCACGGGCCGTAGCCGACGGGGTCTACGGGTACTGGCCCGAGGCGCGACCGGATCGTGGCCGCCTGCTCCTTCCGAGCCGTGCCGCCCGCGCTGCTCGCTCAGGCCCGACCGGGCGCGAAGCTCCTGCTCACCCTGTCGGGCCGGCTCTGCGGCTACGCGCGGATGCTGCTGACCGTCGCCGAGGACTGCACCGCCGAAGGCCAACTGCTGCCCGGCACAGTGTCGTTCATGTCGGCACGGACCCACACAGCGCCGTCGTTCGGCAACCCCGCCAACTGGGCCGCTGGCCTGCCGGAGAAGCCCAGGGCGGCCCGGCACAGCCCCCGGCGGATCACCGCCGCGACCGAGGAAGCAATCCACCTGCGACTCCTCGCCCAAAGCGCCGTCCCCAACGTGCAGATGACACATGTCGGCGACGTCGTGCACCTGTCCGACATCGTCACCGGCTCCACAGCCATCCTCACCCCGAGGCGGAGGGCTGGGCCGTACGCGAGGCCGGACCGGTGCACGTGTGGGCGCGGATCGAGGACGTCCTGGACAGCTACGACGAGGCCGGACTGCCGGGCCCGGGACGTTCAGCCTGCACGTCTACGACGGCCGGCAGCACCTGCGACACCTACAGGCCCAGCGTGCCGCTCCCCCGGCCTTGAGCGGCAGGGGCTTGCGGCGGGGCTTGCGGAAAATTGCGAAGCCGCAGGTCAGGTGATCGCCACAGTCCGCCCGGGAACGTCCCCTCTCCGATTCGGGCACGCATGGGGATGTCTTCGCAGATCAGGCGGTCACAGTGGGGCACTGAGCGCTCAGGACAGCATCCCCGAGGGCCGTTGAATTTCGCGGCACCGGTGGGTGGTCCTCCTCCCCGCCTCTCAACACCGGTAGCCGCAGGTGCCCGGCTCCTTTCGAACGACCGGCGCCGCTCACCGCAGCGGTACCCGGCCTCGCATGAGCGCCGTCGGGATCCCCGTCCCCAGAGATCCCGACGGCAGCCTCGATCCGCAGACCCGCCGGGCGGGCCTGCGGCGGAGGGTCACTTCCTCAGGAAGGCGAGGAGCGCGGTGTTGACCTCCTCCGCGTGGGTCCACAGCAGTCCGTGCGGGGCGCCCTCGACCTCCACGTACTCGGCGGACGGGAGCGCCTTGTGGAAAGGTCGCGCGGTTCCCTCGACGGGCAGGATCCGGTCGCCCGTGCCGTGCAGAATCAGGGCCGGGACGTCGATGGCCGGGATGTCGGCCCGGAAGTCGGTGTACCAGGTCGACGGCGCGGCAGCGGCGGCGAAGAAGCCACCGCCCGCGGAGACGTTCCAGCTGTTGCGGACCGCTTCCTCGCTGATCCTGGTGCCGAGGTTCTCGTCCAGGTTGTAGAAGTCCTTGTAGAAGGCGGTGTAGTACGCATAGCGGTCCGCCTTGACGGCCGCGACCACGCCGTCGAAGAACTCCTTCGGTGCGACCCCGTCCGGGTTGTCGTCGCTCTTGAGCAGGAAGGGTTCCAGCGAGGCCAGGAAGGCGACCTTGGCGACTCGGGCGGAGCCGTACGTGGACACGTAGCGGGCGACCTCACCAGTGCCCATGGAGAAGCCGACCAGGACGGCGTCTCGCAGGTCGAGGGTCTCCATGACGGTGTTCAGATCCGCCGCGAAGGTGTCGTAGTCGTAGCCGATCGCGGGCTGGCTGGACTGTCCGAAGCCGCGGCGGTCGTAGGTGATCACACGGTAGCCCGCGTCGAGCAGCACGGCGCTCTGCCGCTCCCAGGAGTGGCCGTCGAGCGGGAAGCCATGGATGAGGACGACAGGCTGCCCGGTTCCGTGGTCCTCGTAGTAGAGGTCGATGGTGGTGGAGTTTTCCTGACCCACGGTGATGTACGGCAAGGTCTCGTTCTTTCGTCCGGAGTGACTGGCGCGCGCAGGACCACGCTCCGCCTCGATGAGGCAGGGCGCTGTACGGACGGCATCGGCCAATCGGCGTCCGACGTCCGGGCGTTCGCGGCGCGGGATGTCATCACGCTAGGGCCAACATCTCGCCGCCTGTTGTCCTCGGACGCACCGCTTCTTGCCTGAAAGTGCCAGGAAGGGACGCATCCCGGCCCGCCGCTGCGCAAGGCCGTCGAAGACGTCCGTCCCCGCACCACTCGGAGGCGCGGACAGACCACAGGTGGTGCACCAACAGACAAGGCGCCTCCACCGTCCGCCCTTAATGTGCTGTTCAAGCGGCCCATCGCCCGGCTCGGACACCGCCTGCGCCGGTCCCGCCCGGCGAAGTACCTCGACCGAGGCAGCCGTCCGTGTCTCCTGGCGCCACTCGCTCCCAGCACAGGCAGCGGACCTGACCCGACCGCCCGGCCGCGCATCATCCGATCACCACGACATCAACAGGAGTTGTGCCTTGTCCCGTTCCGACAGCCCGACCGTAGTCCTGGTCCACGGCGCCTTCGCCGACGCGTCCAGCTTCGCCCGCATCATCCCCGAACTGGTCGCCCGCGGCCTGGACGTGGTGGCGCCGGCGGTGCCCAACCGCAGTCTGCTCGGCGACTCCGCCTACATCGCCTCGATCGTCCGTGAGATACCCGGACCGGTCATCCTGGTCGGACACTCCTACGGTGGTGCCGTCATCACCGTCGCCGGCGTGGAGGACAACGTCAGGGCGCTGGTCTACCTGGCCGGCTACGCCCTGGAGGAGGGCGAGAGCCTGGGCGAGCTGCAGGGTGGCTTCCCGGACTCCGACCTCGCCACCGCGCTCGTCTACACGCCGTTCCCGATCGAGGGCTCCACCACTCCCGGCACCGACGTGTCGGTCGAGATCGACAAGTTCCCGTCCATCTTCGCCGCCGACGTCGACCCCCGCCTCGCGGCCGTCCTCGCCGTCTCCCAGCGTCCGCTGGCCGCGCAGGCCTTCGCCGAGAAGGCTCCGAAGGCGGCCTGGAAGACCAAGCCCTCCTGGGGTCTGGTGGCCTCAGCCGACCGCACCATCAACCCCGATGTGGAGCGTTACGGCTACCAGCGGGCCGGCATGACCACCGTCGAGGTCGACTCCTCGCACCTGGTGATGCTCGCCCAGCCCGAGCGCGTCATCAAGCTGATCGAGGAGGCCGTGCGGGCCACCGCCGACTGAGTCGGCCTGCCCCTCGGCCGGTTGCCGTCGGGCCTCGGCCCCGCAGCCCGGCGGCCGCTCCTCCTCGACGCGGACGCGCATGGCCCTCGCCACCCGCGTGGCGGCTTTGACGGGCGGCGCTTTCCGCTGCCCGCCCGCGCAATCATTCGCCGACGCGGCCGGTCCGGGCTGCCGCGGAACCACGATGCGCCCTGCTCACGCGCACCCTTCCCCGTCCCCGTCCGTCCGGGGGACGCATCCCCGTCATTGCCCGTAGGAAGTCAAGGATGAACTCACCGATCTCCCGCCGCACCGTCACCGCCTCCCTCCTGGCCGGCGCCGCCGTCCTGGCGACCCCCCGTGCCGCGTTCTCGGCCACGTCACCGGCGGACGACCGGAAGACCGGCCCGCACCGGCACCCGACCAAGCCCACCATCGTCCTGATCCACGGCGCGTTCGCCGACGGCTCCAGCTGGAGCGCTGTCGTCGAGCGCCTCCAGCGGCAGGGGCACCATGTACTGGCACCGGCACTGCCGTTGCGCGGGCTGGCAAGCGACGCCGCCTACATCCGCAGCGTCCTGGAGAGCATTCCGGGGCCGATCGTGCTCGTGGGCCACTCCTACGGCGGATCGGTCATCAGCCAGGCCGCGGCCGAGTTCCCGCGGGTCAAGGCACTGGTCTACATAGCCGCCTTCGTCCCCGACATCGGTGAAAGCGCGCTGGAGTTGACGAACAAGTACCCCGGCAGCACCCTGGCGCAGGCCACGTCCACCCAGCCCTACCCGCTGCCCGGCGGTGGCACCGGCGAGGAGCTGATCATCAAGAAGGAACTGTTCCGCGAGCAGTTCGCGGCCGGCGTCCCCGTCCCGACCGCCCAGGTGATGGCCGTGGGTCAGCGTCCGATCACCGTGGCCGCACTCCAGGAGAAGACCACCGCGGCCGCGTGGAAGAAGATCCCCAGCTGGTACCTCGTGGCTACGGAGGACCGCAACATCCCACCGGCCGCCGAGCAGTGGATGGCCGACCGGGCCGGGGCCCGCACCATCACCGTCCGCGCACCCCACGCGGTCGCGGTGAGCGACCCCGACCCCGTTACCGACCTGATCCTGCGCGCTGCCTGCTGAGCGGACCGAGGTGGCGATCACCCACGTGGGGAACCGGGTATCAGGGGGACACGGTGCTTGCTCAGGACGGAGACCCGGTTGAACGCGTTGATGGTGATCGCCACCCAGATCGCCGCGGAGATCTCGTCGTCGTCGAGGGCCTGGCGTGCTGTTTCGTAGGCGCTCTCCTGCGCGGCGGCGTTCGCGGGTTCGGTGGTCGCCTCCGCGAGGGCGAGTGCCGCGCGCTCCCGTTCCGTGAACAGTTCGGTGTCCCGCCAGGCGGCCAGCACACACAGACGCTGGGTGGTCTCACCGGCGCGCAACGCAGCTCTGGTGTGCACGTTGAGGCAGTAGGCGCAGCCGTTGATCTGTGACACGCGGAGGTTGATCAGCTCTACCAGGCTGCGGTCCAGCCCCGCCTCGGCGGCGACCGCGCGGACCGCATCGGCCGTCTCGACCAGTGCGTGGTAGGCCTTGGGGCTCTGCTTGTCGATGAAGACCCGTCGGCTCGCGGGGTCTGCTGTGGTGTCACTCAACGTGGACTCCTTCAGGGCCGCTCCCGGCCCTCGCTCGCTCTGCTGTGCATGTGATGGGGAATGGACTTACTATCAAGCATGATTGTTGAATATGAAATCATCCTCGGGTGGGAGAGGGGCGTGCGATGAGCAACGCCGAAGTGGATCCTGCCGCACTGCGCTGCGGTGCCGCGGACCACGGTGAGGCCGCGCCGCAGGTCGACGTGCTGACCGCGCGGGACGTCCCATTGGGCGGGCCAAGAGCGATGACGGTACGGCGCACGCTGCCGCAGCGTGCCCGCACGCTGATCGGAGCCTGGTGTTTCGTCGACCACTACGGCCCCAACAACGTCGCCGACACCGGCGGCATGGACGTCGCTCCCCATCCGCACACCGGCCTGCAGACCGTGAGCTGGCTGTTCAGCGGAGAGATCGAGCACCGCGACAGCCTGGGCAGCCACGCGCTCGTACGGCCCGGTGAGTTGAACCTCATGACCGGCGGGTACGGCATCAGCCACTCGGAAGTCTCCACCACCCGCGCCACAATCCTGCACGGCGTCCAGTTGTGGGTGGCGCTTCCCGATGAACACCGGTACACCGGCCGTGACTTCCGGCACTACGTGCCGAGCCCGGTCCGGGTGGGCGGAGCGGACATCAGAGTGTTTCTGGGATCCCTCGCCGGGGACACCTCTCCGGTGCGGACGTTCACGCCCCTGCTCGGCGCCGAACTCGTCCTCGATCCACGCTCGACGACCACACTCCCGGTGAATGCCGCCTTCGAGCACGGCCTGCTCGTCGACCAAGGGAACGTCCGCATGGCCGGAACGCTCCTGCGCCCGGCGGAACTGGGCCACCTCGGCACGGGAATCGACACGCTGACGCTGACGAACGAGACGGACATCCCCGCTCGGGCGGTCCTGCTCGGCGGGACGCCGTTCGAGGAACAGATCGTCATGTGGTGGAACTTCATCGGCCGCAGCCACGAAGACATCGTCGAAGCCAGAGAAGCCTGGGAGAACGCATCCGACCGCTTCGGCAGCGTCGATGGTTACGACGGCGACCGTCTCCCCGCGCCCGCCCTCCCGAACGCCACCATCGCGCCGCGCAAGAATCCGACGCACCGCTGAAAGGCACACGATGACACAGCCTGCCCCCGCTCCGACCGTCCAGCGAGTGGACGCCAAGCACCGGTACGAAATCCTGGTCGACGGCAAAACCGCCGGCCTCACCGCATACCGCGACCGCGGTGATCAGCGCGTTTTCTACCACACCGAAATCGATGACGCCTTCGCCGGGCAGGGCCTGGCCTCGCTCCTCGTCCAGCAGGCCCTGACCGACGTACGCGCCTCCGGGAAACGCATCGTGCCGGTCTGCCCCTACGTCGCGAAGTTCCTCAAGAAGCACGACGAATTCGCCGACATCACCGACCCCGTGACCCCCGAAGTCCTGCAGTGGCTGGAGACCGTGCTGGCGAGGTGAGCTCCAGGCACTGACTACTTCAGTGGCCCACACCGGAAGCGGCAGGTTGGCCCTGATCCAGGGGGAACCGGGCATCGGCAAAACCAAGCTGCCTGCCGAGGCCGTCACCAGGGCCAGGGCGTGCCGCGCTTGCGGAGTCGAGTGCGATCTCGCCCGTTTCCGCCGGAGCGGCCGCCCGAGGCACATAGCCGACGGCGGCAGGCCAGATCCGCAATGCTTCAGCCGCAGCCGACGACGGATCGCCCATGACGCCGGGCAGCCCGAGGACTTTGTGGTGGTCGCCGTCGTGGGGGCCACCGGTGCTGTGCCGCAGCAAGGCGGATAAACGGCTGAGCTCGCCGCCGGAGCGCTTGCCCTTCGGGACACAGAGCGCCCGCATGCGGTCGACTTCCCGCGCGGTGTGCGCATCAAGGCCTGACTCGTCCCACGCCGCGTTCTCGGCGTACGGGACGACCAGCTGGAGCGGGTGACAGCGACCGTGATCGACGCGGATGGTCCGGTGGCCACCCTCCTCGGACCGCTTCTCATGACTCTGGCCGAGACTACCGCGGACTACCGCGGACTACCGCGGACTACCGCGGACTACCGCGGACTACCGCGGACTACCGCGGACTACCGCGGACTACCGCGGACTACCGCGGACTACCGCGAGCATGTTGCCGGCCGCCTGGCTCGCAACTTCACCGACCTGGTGGCCACCCTCATCACCGAGCGGGCCGCCCATGACGTGGAGGGCACAGTCTCACCACATGTCCGTCCGGCCCCTCCACAAGCTCTTCGAAGTGAGCCAGGGATCTCGCCCGGGGCAACAGCGGTGACAGGACCGTCTCCGGCGTGGCCCGGCGTTGGGGCTTCACCAACGCCGGGCCACTTCAGCCGACTCTTCCGCGATGCGTAGGGCGTGACTCCGAGCCAGTGGCGCGACACTCATGGCGGCGATGCGTCGTCGGAACCGTCAGCCGTGGTGGACGGGCCTGCCTGCTCTCCAAGTGACTGCAGACCCGCGTTCACGAAGCGCTCGAAGACGGTGGGCTCGACCCGCGCGAGGCGGCCACACAAGGCGTGCCCGCGGGGAGCCGCGACATGCTGGACTGCACGCACGCCCTCGTGCGTTTCCACGCCGATGGAGAACTCCAGCCCGCCATCGATATGCTGCCCGATGTGCTCCGGTACTTCCGGCGCTGAGACCTTCCGGCACCGGCAGACGGCGCCGAAGGGCGGAGACACCAGTTGGCTTGGGCTGAGCCCGGCTCCGGCCGGCCAGAGCGGAAAGGAAGGGGCGTAAGTGCACGGGTCAGGTGGATCGCTGACCCGTAGCGGTCTGCGCGGCCGAGAGGTCGAGCTCGAACGGCTGCAGGCACTGATCACCTCCGTCGCCCACACCGGAAGCGGGGGTTTGGCCCTGATCCAGGGGGAACCGGGCATCGGCAAAACCACGCTGCTCACCGAGGCCGTCACCAGGGCCAGGGCAGCGGGATTCTCAGTCGGCCTCGGCAAGGCCGATGAGCTGCATCACATCGTTCCGCTCTCGTCGCTGGCGGCCTGCGTCCTGCACGGCGATCAGCCTCTGCTGTCCGGCGATGCCCTTGTCGATCTTGCACGCAATCATGATCAGCGGATCTGGCTGGTGGAGCGCCTGGCGGAGGCGATCGAAGCCAGAGCCGCCAGCGTGCCGGTGCTGATCGCCCTGGACGATGTGCAGTGGACCGACCCACTGAGCCGGTTCGCCCTGAAGCAGCTTCCGACCCGCCTGCGGACCTCGCCGGTTCTGTGGATGCTGACCGGGCGACCGGAGCCCGCTGGTCCGGCGGACGAGGTCGTCGCAGCCGCGACCGGCAACCTCCCGACGGTCACTGTGCCACTGGGGCCCCTGTCCGGCGCGGCCATCGGCCAACTGGCCAGCGACACACTGGGTGCAGCCGTTGACGAGCAGGTACGGGACTTGCTCGACGGAGCCGGCGGGAACCCCTTTCTGGCGGTCGAGATGCTCGCGGGCCTGCGGACCGCCGAGGCATCCGGTGACCTGGTGCCCCCAGGGCTCGTGGTGGGTGTGCGCGGCAGACTCAAGTCCCTGCAGCCCGGCACGCTGCGCTTCCTTCAGATGGGAGCGGTGTTGGGACACAGCTTCGGCTTCCACGACGCCGCCGCACTCTGCGGCCAACCGCCCGCCACATTGATCGCGGCGCTCGAGGAGGCGGTGCGCGCCGGGCTCCTGGACGACGACGGCGATCATCTGGTCTTCCGGCATGATCTGCTGCGCCAGGCGGTCTACGTCGACATCCCGCCGTCAGCCCGCAAGGCCCTGCACCGAGAGGCTGCCCACCACCTTGTCTCCGCGGGCCACCAGCCGATCGACGCGGTGCCGCACGTCCTCAAGGGCGCCCTGCCCGGAGACGAGGAAGCCGTGGCGCTGCTGCGGCGAGCCGCTGACGACGTACTGCCGGTCACGCCGGGCCTCGCGGCCGACCTGATGACGCGCGCCCTGGAACTGGTGCCGTCCGCACGGCCGCTGAGGTTCGTAGTGGGTGAGCAGGCGATCCTCTGCCTGACTCGGGCCGGCAGGAGTCGAGAAGCGCTGTCGACCGGCGACCGGCTGCTGGCCTGCCGACCGACGCTGGAGGTGTTCAGTCGGCTGCAGGCCGCCCTCGGCGGGACGCTGTGGAACCTGGATCTCGCCGGCGAATTGCATCGCCGGGCCGAAACCGCCCTCGCCATGGTGGGCGCCGTCCCGGAGATCGGGGCGAGGCTGGCCGCCCTGCGTGCACTGGCCTTGTCCCGGGACCATGATCTCGTCGCGGCGCGTGAGGCCGGCGAGACCGCGCTGCGTGCCGCCACCGCGATCGGTGACCGGGAGGCGCACGTCCTGGCTCTGTCCGGGCTCGGCGAAATCGCGCAGAACGCGGGTGAGAACGCCGTCGCGCTGGAGCGCTTCACCGCGCTCAGCGCCATCGATTCCGCCTTCCTTCCCGAAGAGATCGTCGCGCGCCTGCACGTGGACGACTTCGAGTCCGGCGAACGACTGCTCCTGCAGGCAGCCGACAATGCCGGGGCGATGCGTCAGGCAATGATGCTGTGGGCTCAGGGCCAGTACGATCTGGGGCTCGGCCGGCTCGACGACGCCGACGCCGACTTCGTGACCATGGAGCGCCTGGAAGACGACGTACAGGTACCCGTTCAGCAGGTGAACGCTCGCGTGATCCGCTCCCGGATCGCCCTTCTGCGCGGCGACCGGGAAGCGGCGCGAGAGCACCTGGTCGCAGCGCAGGAAAGGCTGGCGGTCAAACCGAACCCGGGCAATACGGCGGCGGTGCGCTTCCTGGAAGCGGTCCACGCCGAGGCCGACGGGGACATCGGGCTTGCCGTCGACAAGATTCGGCAGGTGCAGCAGGAAGGTTTCTTCATGCGCTGGCGGCTGTTGCGCAACTGGGTCGATTCCGCCATACGCATGGCTCTGCAAGGCGCGGAGCATGAGCTCGCCGAGGACCTGGCCGCACAGGCCGAGGCCCATGCCGAACGCAACCCGGCCGTGCCCACCGCCACGGGCATCGCGGCGCAGGCCCTCGGGCTCGTGAAAAACGATCTCGCCATGCTGGAAGACGCCGTGCTGCTGCTCAAGGCAAGCCCTCGCCCGCTGGTCCGGGCCGCCGCCTACGCCGATCTCGGACAGGCACTCCTGGCAGCAGGCCGGAAACCTCAGGCAGTGGCCGCCCTGACCCACGCCCATGGCACGTTCGCCGACTCAGGCGCCCACGCCGCAGCGGAACGCGTACAGCGTGATCTGGACTGTGCAGGGGCCGGCAGCCGCAGGGCAGCGACCGTGCAGCGCCCCGTTCAGGGATGGGGGGCCCTCACGACCTCGGAGAAGAAGGTCGCGCGTCTCATCGCCGAGGGTCACACCAACCGGTCGGCCGCCGACATGCTCGTCGTCTCCCCGCACACGGTCAACACTCACCTGACCTCCGCCTTCCGCAAGCTGTCGGTCAACTCCCGGGTTCAGCTCGCGAATCTGGTGATGGCCTTGCCCGACGGCTGAGCCGACGAGTTGGTACGTTCACGCGATGCCCCGCCATACCTGAACGCGCTTGGCTGGGGCACCCCACACTCAGTCAGAGGTCACCGACATGCACGGACCCACCTCCGTACCGCCGACCATCGTGCTCGTGCACGGGGCGTTCACCGACGCCTCGTCGTGGGCGGGGGTCGTCAGCCTCCTTCACGCCGCCGGATTAACGGTGCGCGCCCCGGCGAACCCGCTGCGCGGCCTGGTGCAGGACGCCGCCTACATCGGGAGCATGGTGCGCGACATCGACGTTCCCGTCGTACTGGTCGGCCACGACTACGGTGGTGCGGTCATCACACATGCCGCCACCGACGCCGACAACGTCGTGGCGTTGTGCTACGTCGCAGGTTTTGGCCTCGACGCGGGCGAGTGCGTCCTGGACATCACGAACCGCTTCGCCCCCGTGCCGGTGGCGGACGCGACCTTCACCGCCGCTCTCCCCGCCCAGATTCCCGGCGGCCCGGAAAGCGAGCTCTACATCCATAAGGAACGGTTCCCGCAGGTGTACGCCGCCGACCTGCCGCCCAGCGTCAAGGATGTGCTGTCCGTGGCGCAACGCCCGATCGCCTGCCGCGCGCTGACCAGTAGATCGGGCCCGCCGGCATGGGCCTCCAAGCCGTCCTGGTACGCCATCGCGACCGCCGACCGGATACTCAGTCCCACCGCTCAGCGCTTCATGGCACAGCGCATGGCGGCCACCGAATACATGCTGGACGGCTCGCACGCTGTTGTGCTGTCGCAGCCCGCCGCCGTGGTGGCGATGATCCGGGAAGCCGCCGAGCAGGCCACTGGTCGCGGCGATGACGGCGGGCTTCGACAAGCCTTCTGAGCAGGTGAAGGAGGTAAACCGCAGAGTCTCTGCCACGCCCTGTGGGAGCCGGCATGACGACTACTGGAATCCGTTAACATTCAATCGAACGGAAGACACCGGTACGGACCTCCTGATGGTGCCCGCCGGGCTGCGTCCACCCTCCCGACGCCGACACTCCGGCCACAGACGTCCCTCGGTAAAGGCACCACCATGATCTCACCGGCCAGACCGCCGGCGCGGCGGATCGCCGCCCTCCTGACCGGAACCCTCACCCTGGTACTGGCTGCCACCGGGTGCGGTGGCGGAACCGGTGACGGGTCCGCCACAGGCAAAATCACTTCCATCACGGCACTCGACTATTACACCGACAAAGCCGAACACGCCCAATGGGACGAGATGCTCACCGCCTGCGGCAAGGCCGCCGGTGTAAGGGTCGAGCAGACAAGCGTTCCGGGGGCGTCGCTCATCCCCAAGGTCCTGCAGCAGGCCTCGTCGCGGACCCTTCCCGACCTGTTGATGCTGGACAACCCCGACATGCAGCAGATCGCACAGACCGGCGCACTGACCCCGCTGGACCAGTACGGCATCAACTCGGGCGGCTTCGCCAAGGGCATCCTGTCGGCGGGCACCTACAAGGGAAAGGTGTACGGCCTGGCGCCCACCGTCAGCACGATCGCCCTCATCTACAACAAGGACATGCTCTCCGAGGCCGGTGTCGCCGTGCCCAGGACCTGGGACGAGCTGAAGGCGGCGGCGGCCAAGCTGACCCGCTCGGGGCGCTATGGCATGGCGGTCGACGCGAACGCCACTTTTGAGGGCACCTGGCAGTTCCTGCCCTTCCTGTGGTCCAACGGCGGGGACGAGAAGCAGTTGGACACCCCGCAGGCCGCGCAGGCACTCCAGCTGTGGGTCGACCTGGTGAAGAGCGGCTCCATGTCGAAGTCGGTGCTGAACTGGACGCAGGCCGACGTCCACGATCAGTTCATCGCCGGCAAGACAGCCATGATGATCAACGGCCCCTGGCGGATCCCCGCCCTGAACAAAGCCAAGAAGCTGCACTGGGGGGTAGCCCCCATCCCCGTCCCCCGGACGGGGCAGACCCCTGTCACACCGCTCGGCGGTGAGGTGTGGACGGTCCCACAGAGCGCTTCCAAGGCCCGGCAGAAGAAGGCCGCCCAGGTCCTCGCCTGCCTGAACGACTCCACGAACATGCTCACCCTGGCCAAGCAGCACTTCACCGTGCCCTCCCGCTCCGCGGTGGCCTCCCAGCACGCCGAGCAGGTCCCGTCGATGGCTGCCTTTGTCAAAAGCGTGGAAGCGGCGCGGGCCCGTACCAACAAGCTCGGCGTCAAGTGGCCCAAGGCGGCGACCGGGATATACACAGCGATCCAGTCCGCGCTGACGGGCGAGCAGACACCGGAGGAAGCCCTCAGGCATGCGCAGCAGATCGCGGCCGGTAACTGACCTGTCCCCGCCCCTCCGGATGAGTACTGGGCCTGAAGACGGCGCCGTCGTCGTGGAGACAACGGCCACCGGTGCGGCAGAGGAGGATGAGGCCGCGCCCGGCAGGGAGCGGGCGGTGGCCCGGGCGCGCCTTTGGGAGCGGCTCGCCCAGTGGATGTTCATCACGCCGGCCGCGGCATACCTGCTGCTGTTCTTCGGCTACCCGATCGTCAAGAACATCGTGATGAGCTTTCAGCAGTACACGACCACCACGTTCTACACCGGTGCCGCACCGTTCGTGGGACTGCAGAACTACTCAAAGATCCTTTCGTCGGACCTGTTCTCCAAGGCCCTGCTGACCACGGTCCTGTTCACCGCTGGTTCGATCTTCGGGCAGTTCGTGCTCGGCCTGGCACTCGCCCTGTTCTTCCGGCGCAGCTTCCCGCTCGGCCGCGTTCTGCGGTCGCTCCTTCTGCTGCCGTGGCTGCTGCCGCTGGTCGCCTCCGGAACGATGTGGAGGTGGATGCTCGACCCCGACACGGGAGTCGTCAACGACGCGCTGCGCCACCTCCACCTCTCGTCGTCCGGCATCCCCTGGCTCACCGGCACCTCACAGGCGCTCGTGTCAGTAATCCTCGTCAACATCTGGGTCGGAATCCCCTTCAACACCACGATCCTGTACGGCGGCCTGCAGGACATCCCGACGCATCTGTACGAGGCGGCGAAGATGGACGGCGCCGGCCCGGTGACGTCGTTCCGCCATGTCACCTGGCCACTGCTGCGACCCGTGGTGAGCGTCGTGCTGGTGCTGGGCGTGGTCTACACGGCCAAGGTGCTGGACATCATCCTCGTGGTGACGGGCGGAGGACCGGCCAACGCCACGGAGACCGTCGCCACCCAGTCCTACGAACTGTCCTTTCAGCAGTTCGAGTTCGGGCGCGGTGCCGCAATGAGCAACATCCTCATCGTCATCTCGCTCGCCTTCGCCCTCGTCTACCTGCGCGCCAACCGCCGCACCCAGAACGTCTGAGAGGCGATCCCGTGAAGCGCGCACCCAACCGTGGCTGGCCGTCCACGATCGTCGGGATCGTCCTGCTCGCGCTGATGCTGTTTCCCGTCTACTGGACGGTGAACGCCTCCCTCCAGCCGGCGGGCAACACACTGCAGGGAGGCTGGTTCCCCTTCCATCCGGACTTCAGCGGTTACGCCACCGCACTGCGCGATCAGGGCCGCAACCTCGTCACCAGCCTCGTCATAGCCCTCGGCAGCGTGACGCTCAGCCTCGGGCTCGCCGCCCCGGCGGCGTACGCGCTGGCCCAGTTCCCCGTCCGAGGAGCCAACCTCGTGCTCTTCGGCATCCTGATCACACAGATGGTGCCGGGCATCGTCGTGGCCAACGCGCTCTACAGCGCCTACAACGACCTGGGACTCCTGAACTCCTACCTCGGACTGATCCTCGCCGACTCCACCGCCGGGGTCCCCTTCGCGATCATCATCATGCGTTCGTTCATGCAGAGCATTCCCAAGGAGATCATCGAGGCCGCGCGAGTGGACGGCGCCGGGAGGTTGCGCGCCTTCCGCTCCGTAGTGCTCCCGGTGAGCGCAAACGCATTGATCACTGCCGCCCTCTTCACCTTTCTCTTCACCTGGAGCGACTTCCTCTTCGCCCTCACGCTGACCACCACGGAGACCGTACGGCCGATCACCTTGGGCATCTACCAATACATCGGAGCTCACACGAACCAGTGGAACGCCATCATGGCCACCGCGGTTCTGGCATCCATCCCGGCCGCCGTGCTGCTCGTCATCGCTCAGCGATACGTCACCGCCGGCGCCTCCAGCGGAGCCATCAAGTGAGGGACGGTCCCGTCTCCGTCCCGTCCGTCGTCGACCTGCCGATGGTCATCGCAGGCTCCAGTCCTCCCGCATCCCCGATCTAGCGGATTCACGCGATGTGCTGACCCAGGCCCGCTGGCACGGTGTTTTTCAGTAACCACACCGGCTGATGGGCGGAGATCATGTCGCCGAATTCCTCGATATTGGAGCCCGGGCAGGTCCCGGCCACCCTCAACACCACGGATTCGGTGCCCGCCGACCGCAAAAGGGCGCACTGGCGCGAAGTCCTGTCCCAGACGTTCGGCGCTGTGGACATGGCCGTCCCCGACGAGGTGTATTCCGGCACGATCCGCACGACGCCGCTCGGCCCGCTTCAGGCCGTCACCGTGGACGGCGACTGCCTCTCCGCCCGGCGATCTCGCCGGCTCGTCGCACAGGGCAGAGAAGACGACTACGTGGTCGTCAAACTGCTGGACAGGGGTATCGCCCGACTCGAGCAGGACGGCCGCGAAGCCTACCTTGGGTCGGGGGACGTTTTCGTCTACGACATGGCGCGCCCCGTCCGGCTGGACTTTCCCCAGTCCTTCCGGACGAAGTCCCTCGTCCTGCCGAGAGACGTTCTGGGCCTGAGCGAGTCCGACGTGGCTCACATCACGGCCACCCCGCTCGGCCCCGACACCCCCCTGGGCGGGCTGCTGGCGCCCTTCCTGGCCGGGCTCGTGAACGGCGCGGGAACCTACTCGCCACGCACCAGTGAGCTGATGGCCCGTAGCTTCGTGGACCTGCTCGGCGTGCTGGCCGACGATCTGCTCGGCCGGACGAGCGAGGACACGCCCGGCGGGAACCGGGCACTGCTGCTACGGATCCAGGCGTTCATCGACCGTCACATCGCGGACACCGATCTGACCCCGCAGGCCATCGCCCGAGCCCACCACATATCCCTGCGCTATCTGCACAAGCTGTTCGAGAGCGAAGACGCCACTGTCGGCCGGTGGATCCAGCGGCGTCGCCTGGAGGAGTGCCGGCGCGATCTGGCGCGCCGGGCGAATGTCTCCACGATCGCCGCGGTGGCGCACCGATGGGGTTTCACCAGTGCCGCGCATTTCAGCCGGGTGTTCCGGGCCACCTACGGGATGTCCCCACGTGAATGGCGCGACACCCAAGGCTCGGCGCCGTACACCCCGTCACCCACGCGGCACCTCGGTGCCTGAACCCGGTGCCCGGTTCTTTCTCGGGCTACATCCCGCGCATCCCTCGACAATATGCACCCACCACAGGCTTTTAGGGTCATTCGCACGAAACCCGCTCCTGCAGCCAATATTGAGGGATGAAATGATCCAGCCTCTTCTCTCGGTCATGTGCACGGTGACAGTGCACGTCAGTGTCCCTGACGAGGTGCCCGCCCCGCTGCCTGCGGAGCTGCACTACGACATGACCGACCCCTACGCCGTCCGACTTTCCATCGGTGCCCCCGCGGCCAGACCCGTGGACTGGGTGTTCGCCCGCTCGCTGCTCACGGAGGGCCTGCACCGGCCCGCCGGTACGGGGGACGTGCTCGTGATTCCCCGCGACCATTGCCGTCCGGGTTCTGTACGCATCGTCCTGAGGTCCGCCGCCGGCCACGCACTGGTCGACCTCGCGGTGTCAGCGGTCGACGCGTTCCTGCGGCGGACGGTCTCGCTCGTGCCCTTGGGGACGGAGAGCCGTCACATAGATATGGACCGTGCCCTCGCCGAGCTCACGGACAGGCAGGACTGAAACGCATTCGACCTGCCGAATTGCCGGGAAACCTACGGCATGTCGCCCGGCAAGTGGCCGGGGTTGGCGTCGTCGGACGCGGTCGCGTCCGTCCCCGCCCGGTGCTCCGGTGAGCCCGGGCGCCCCCTACGTGCTGCGAATGCCGGCACGCCCGAAGGCAGGGCCAGCAGCGCGACGCGGAGACCGGGAACGCGAAGGGCGGTTGACCGAGAGCGCACCGCCTCTGGCCCCTGAGCGCAGGCACGACGGTATTCCATGACCAGTCCCATCGGGCGCCGGCCGCACTGCATCCACGCATTGCGCTGCGGGAACACGAGTGATGCGCCCAGAGTCAAAGGACGCCCACCGGCCGACCCTACGGTGGCCCCAGGAGTCGGGGAATACGAAGACCGTCCGGGAATTCGTGACCCGCGTCCCGGAATTCGTGGTCGGCGTCCCCGTCATCGCCCCCCGCTACAAGCGGAAGAAGGGGCCTCGCATGCCGCGTGGTGGCACAGCCGGAGGCTGTCGCGAGCCATTCCGCCAGGGGTGGCCGCCGCCATCCGGACCGACCGAAACCGATCAAGAGGAGACACCGTGGCGTCGCCCGAAGTGGTGGATATCTCACGATGGCAGTTCGCCATCACCGCAATCCTTCACATGAGTTTTCCCGCACTGACCGTCGGACTCTCCGTCTTCTTGGCCGTGATGTACACGGTCTACCTCAGGACCGGGAATCCGCTGTACCTCCAGATATTCCGTTTCTGGAAGAAGATATTCGCGGTCGGATTCGGTCTCGGCGTGGTCGCCGGTACCGTCATGACCTTCGAGTTCGGCCTCAACTGGGGACGATACGCCCATGCGGTCGGTCCGATCCTCGGCGTCACGATCGGAATGGAGGTCATCACGGCCTTCTTCTTGGAGGCCGGGTTCATCGGCATCATGCTGTACGGCGACGGCCGCGTGCGTCCCCGGACCATGGCGTTCGCCTGCTGGATGCTCGTCGTCGGCACCCTGCTGTCCACGACGTGGATCCTGTCCGCCAACAGCTGGATGCAGGACCCCGTGGGCTTCACCGAGGTCGACGGCCAGTTCCGGGCGAGCGACTGGTGGCAGGTGCTCTTCAACCCGGCGTTCTCCTACCGGTACCCGCACATCCTGCTCGCGGTACTGATCAGCGCCAGTTGGTTCATCGGCGGGATCGCCGCCTGGTACCTGGTCAAGCAGCGAGCGCTGCCCTTCGCACGCCGCACCCTGTCCATCGCCCTGGGAGTACTGGCCATCCTGATGCCCGTACAGCTGTACGTGGGCGACACCACCGCCGCGTTCATGGGCGCACACCAGCCCGCGAAACTGGAGGCCTTCGAAGGCAACTGGAAGACCGACAACAACGGCTACAACCTGCTCGTGGTGCCCGACACGGACAAGGGTGAGAACAAGGTCCAAGTCGAGATACCGCACCTCGGCGCCATCATCGGCAAGGACCTGTCCGGCAAGGCACACGTCCCCGGACTGCTGCAGACACCCAAGGACGAGCGCCCCAACATGTGGTCCGCCTTCTACGGCTTCCGGGCGATGTACTTCACCGCTCTGGTGATGTTCGGCATGGCCTTCGCAGGACTGGTGTTGCGGCTGCGCGGAAGGCTGTACACAGCCCGGCGGTTCCACCGGCTGATGGTCTGGATGGCTCCCGCCGGTGTCCTGGCCATCAGCGGCGGCTGGATCACCGCGGAGACCGGCCGGCAGCCCTGGGTCGTCTACGGCCTGATCCGCACCAGTGACGCCGTCTCCCACCTCTCCCTCGGCGCGGCGATCGCCAGCCTCACCGGCTTCGTCGCCGTCTACGGGCTGCTGCTCGGGCTGTGGATCCGCTACATCGCCCGCACGGTGCGGACCGGCCCCGAGCACCTGGTGACCGACGCCGGCACGACCGTCCACTCCACGGAGATCAGCCATGCTTGAGTACGCGTCATACGCCTTGGTCCTGCTCGCACTCGGCGCCTATGTGCTACTCGACGGCTACGACCTGGGCATCGGCATCCTGAGCCTGTTCGACCGCAGCGACCAGCGGCGCAAGGAGTACAACGAGCTGATCGCGACCGCCTGGGACGCCAACGAGAGCTGGATCATCCTGGCGGGCGTCGTGCTGTGGGCGGGCCTGCCCGGCGTCTACGCCACCGTGCTGCCCGGCGTCTACCTGCCGCTCATCGTCATGCTGCTCGCCATCGTGCTGCGCGGCACGGCCATCGAGCTGCAGAGCGCCACCCCCGGCTACCGGCGCGGCTGGGGCCTCGTCTTCGGAATCTCATCGCTGGTGGCCGCTTTGTGCCAGGGCCTCGTGGTCGGGGGCGTCCTGTCCGGACTGCCCCACCGCGGCGGGATGTTCACCGGGGGCACCTGGGACTGGCTCACGCCCTACAGCGTGCTGTGCGCCCTGGGGCTTGTGGCCGTCTATCTGCTGGCGGGTGCCGCATGGCTGCAGGACAAGACCACCGGTACCGCCCATGAGTGGGCGGGCCGACTGGGCCGACCGCTGATCCTGGCGGTCGCGGTGGCGAGCCTGGTCCTTGGATTCGGGCTCCGGCTCGCCGACCCGCAGCACCTGCGCTTCGACCAGCCCCTCCGCGCGACCCTGTTCGGCCTCGCGGTGGCGATGGCCGTGGTCTGCGCGGCGATCGCCTGGTACGGCTTCGGCCGCCGGCCCGACTGGCGTCCGTTCGCCGCCGTGGCCGGTACGGAGGCCGCGGGTCTGCTCGCGCTCGTCGCCGCCACCGCGCCCGTCATCGTCCCGCCCGACCTGACCGTGCACGCGGCCGCCAGCCCACACGGGTCGCAGCTGTTCCTGCTCATCGGGGTGGGCGGGTGCATGCCGGTCGTCCTGACCTACAACATCTACGCGTGGTGGGTCTTCCGCGGGAAGTTCGCCCAGCCACCGGTCACCACGTCCGCCACGGCCGGCCCGTCCGACACCACGGCTGCCGCGGAGCAGCCCGCGGCGGTGGCGCCGGCCGCGGGCGACGGTCCGTGGGCGGCCGCTGTCGCCCGGCGCGTGCTCCTGACCCTCCTGGCCGTCGCGGTGGCCGCCGTCTCGCAGGACATCTTCGGTGGCGTGCGGGTGTGGATCGGCCCCGTCGGTGTCGCTCTGTTCGCCGTGACCGCACTCGCCCTGTGGATCCGGTCCGACCGCCGCTCGGCGGCCGCCGGCGAATTCGACCTCCAGGCAGCCGACAAGTGACCGACATCCCCGACCACCTCGCCCGGCTCGGCCGGGACGACGAAGGTCAGCAGCGGGCGGCGGGACTGCTCACCCAATGGGCGGATGTCGCCGAACCCGCATTCCGGCGAGCCGGCACTCTGCGGGGACTGGCGGCCACAGGCCACGTCCTGTGGGCCGCGGGGCTGGGCCGGGCGGCGCAGGCCGCACTGCGGGCCCCGCACGGGGGCGTGGCGCTGGCTCCGGTGCTCTCCGGCGCGGCTCTGGTCACCGCCGGGCTGCTGCTGCGCGCGGTCCTGCTCGCGGCGGCCGACCGGGTCGCCGACGACGGCGCGGCCGCCGTCCGGGATCACCTTCGCGCCCGCCTGCTCCTGGCCGCACTCCCGTCCACGGGCACGCCCCCCGAGGAGGTGTCCGACGCCGCTGTCGGTGAGGCGCTGGACAGCGAGGTGGGCCGGCTGAGCCCATGGCTGACGACGTACGTCCCGGCCCGGCGGGCGATGCTGCTGGGAAGCGGCATCATCCTGGCCGCCGTCCTGGTGGGCAGTTGGGCCGTCGCGCTGATGCTGGTGCTGGCGACCCCGCTGCTGCCGTTCAACCTCAAGGTGATCGGCATGGGTACCCGCGCCGCCGTGCACGCCCAGCTCACCGCCACCCGGAAACTGAGCACCCATCTGCTGGACCAACTGCGCGGACTGCCCACGCTCGTCGGCCTAGGAGCGGGTGAGGAAGCGGTACGCGCGACCGAGGCAGCCGACAGGGAACTGGCCAGGCGCACCCACACCGTGCTGCGCGTGGCCTTCCTCTCGACCGCCTGGATCGAGCTCCTCATCACCGTGGCCATGGCTGTCGTCGCCACGTACTGCGGACTCGCCCTGCTCGGCTACCTCGACCTGCCGGTGGTCCCGTCCACCATGAGCCTGGGCACCGCGCTGTTCGTCCTCGTCCTGACCCCGGCGTACTTCGCCCCAGCCCGGGAACTCGCCCGCGGCTACCACGCCCGCGCCGAAGCCTCCGCGGCGGCCGAACTGATCTCGGAGATCATCGACCGGGCTCCGGTCGCACCGACCGGTGGTCCTCCGACGCGTGTGCCCGCCGTACGTCGTCCGAGCCTGCCGAGCCCGGCCGGTGTGATGCTGGAGGACGTGGGGGTCCGGTATCCCGGTCGTGGCGACGCGGCCCTGGACGACGTCACCCTGACGGTGCGACCGGGCTCCATCGTGGCCATCGGCGGGCCCAGCGGCGCTGGCAAGACCACCCTGCTCTCCGTGGCGGCAGGCCTGCGCGAACCGGACCACGGGTGGTGCCTGCACACGGTCGGTTCCGCAACCCTGCCCGCCTCGCCGGCCACGACGGCATGGGTCGGCCAGCCCTCCTATCTCCTCCCGGGCACGCTGCGCGACAACTTGCTCCTGGCCCGGCGCGACGCCGACGACGAACAGCTGACCGCGGCGTTCGCGGCGCTGGGCTTCGAGGGCCTGCTGGCCGCACTCCCCCAGGGGTTGGCGACCCGGGTCGGCGAACGCGGCTGGGGGCTGTCCTCCGGGCAGATGCAGCAACTGGTGTTGGTCCGGGCGCTGCTCCATGACGCACCTCTGCTGTGCCTGGACGAACCCACCGCCCATCTGGACCCGGACGGCGAGGCCCGCGTCATCGGCGCCATCCGGACGCTGGCGCGCACCCGCACCGTGCTGCTGACGACACACAGCCCGGCACTGCTCGAAATCGCCGACGACGTCGTGCAGTTGGGCCAGGGACGGGTGTCCCGGATCAGGGAGACACTGTGACCGCATTCAGGCTGCTGTGGACGGCGGCGGACCAACGGGCACGCCGCGACCTGCTGTTCGCAGCGGTGCTCGCCGGGACCGCCGAACTGTGTGCCGCCGGTCTGCTGGGGGTGTCCGGCTGGTTCCTGACCTCCTGCGCGGTGGTCACCGCACAGGCGAACACCACCTGGTCGTGGATGTACCCCTCAGGGACGGTCCGCGCTCTCGCACTGGGCCGCACCGGTCTGCGCTACGGAGAGCGCCTGGTCAGCCATGGCGCCCTGCTCGGCGCGACCGTCTCGCTGCGCTCGCGACTGGTTCGCGCCGCGACCACCGTGCCGGCACGCGAACTGCGCAACCACCGTGACGGCGCCCTGATGACCCGGCTCACCAGCGACGTCGCAGCGGTGGGCGGGATAGCCGGCCAGGTCGTCCCGCCGCTGGCCGGGATCGGCCTGACCGCCGCCGTCGTCGTCACTCTGCTGATGGTGGCGAGTCCGCTGTCGGGTGCGGCCGAACTGCTGCTGCTCGCGCTCTCCACAGCCACGGCGGTGACCGCCGAGCGGCGGACCCGCAGCCATCAGCAGACGGCCGCAGAAGCGTGGGCCGCCGCACGCACCGCGCTGCTCAGCGCGCGCTCCGCGCTTCCGGAACTGCGCTGCCTGGACGCGGTCGATCTGGTCCGCGAGCAGGTCTCGCACGCGATCGGCCGGGCCCGGCGGGCCGAGGCCGCGGCCGCGTCGGTGATGCGTTGGACCCGGCTGCTGCTGCGGCTGCTGGCCGTGGCCGGCCAGACGGCGGTCCTGGTGCTGGCGCTGTCCGGTCCTGTCTTCACGCAGCCGGCTGCCGACGCCATCGGCGAGGTGTTGCTGGTCGCGGCCGCGTACGAGCTGATGGAGACGCTCCCTCAGGTGCTCCGCGACCACGGCCTGGCCGCCGACGCCGCCCTGCGGCTGACGGATCTGGCGAACCGCGCCCTCCCGGACGAGGCGTCGACCGCGTCCCCGCCGATGTCGCCGCTCGCAGGCGCGGCACGGGCCCTGGTGGCCCGCCAAGTGCCCGTGGGTATCGGCGACGACCGCACCCGGTGGTCCGCGGTGATCGAGCCCGGCAGCGTCGTCATGGTCACCGGGCCCAACGGCAGCGGGAAAAGCACCCTGCTGGAGACTCTGGCGGGACGCATCTCCCCCGCTGCCCCTCGGTCGGTGCTGCTCGACGGCGTACCTGTCGAGTCCCTGCCCGCCCATGCGATCGCCGATTCGCTCACCCTCGTCGAAGCGGAAGACTGGATCGCCGACGCGACCGTCGCCGAGAACCTCCGGCAGGCCGCCCCGGGCGCGGACGACGACACACTTCGGGCCGCGCTGGCGGCCGCGGCCTTGGAGCAGCTGCCCCTCGACACCCCGGCGGGCCCGCTGGGCGGTGCGCTCTCGCAGGGCCAGCGACGCCGCCTGGTGATCGCGAGAGCGGTCCTGCGGGCACCCGCGGTCCTCCTGCTCGACGAACCGACGGCCGGCCTCGACGACCGTACGGCGGTGCGGATGCTGACGGGCGTGCGCCGCGCCCTGCCGGACAGCGCCCTGGTGATCGCCCTGCCGGACCGGCACGACGACCTGATGCCCTTCGCCGCCACCCACACCCTGCGGCTGAAGCCGTTCCCCGCGCTGCGACCGTTGAGCGACCGAGGGTAGGAAACGATGTGCTGCCCGGGAATGCCGTCGCCCCGGGCGAGGACTGTGACGTCCTTGCCCGGGGCGACGGCCCTTGCCCGCACGGTATGGCGTTCGGCGGCTGGTACCGCGGATCAGCGGTCGTCGCCCTGGTGGAGTTCGGCCACGTAGCCGCCGGGGAACCGCACCATCGCGCTGGTGCTGGTCCGAGAGGTGTAGGGGCCCCACAGCACCTTCGCGCCCGCGGCCTCGGCCTTGTGCAGGGTCGTGGTGAGGTCCTTCACCGCGTAGCCGGTGGTCTCCCGCCCGAACGGGTACGGCAGGTGCCCATCGGTCACGCTGACGACCGTGTTGCCGAAGGGGGAGCTGATGGTGATGCGGCGGTACGTCTCGTCGGGCATACCGAGCTGACCACCGTCGGCGGCCCGGTCGTCGGAGACGATCCGGCCACCGGTGAAACGCAGGTACGACGTGAGGAACGCACTCGTCGAGTCTCTTGTCAGATAGATGCGGTTGTCCGGCACAGTCTCCAACGGCGCGTAGGACGGAGCCTTGGTGTGCCAGTACAGCTGGGCGTTGACGCCGCCGGGGAACTGGACGACCGCGTCTCGGCCGATGGGGTCGTCGAAGGGTGCGACGACGACGTCCGCCCCGCTCGCCCGGGCCAGCCGCACGCCCTTGTCGAAGTCGCTCATGAGCCAGCCGGTGCGTTCGGCACCGAACGGGTAGGGGACCGGCGTCTGGAAGTCGAAGACGGACAGGGTGCCCACAGGTGAGAGAACCAGTTCCGACGCGGTCGTACTGGGCGTCGGCGTGACATCCGTGACCACCTTGTCCGTGTGGGTTCCGCCGAAGGTCGCCTCCCAGCAGGTGACGAACGCATCCATCGCGCCGGGGGTGACATAGACGTGCGTGGTGTCATACTGCGGACCGACCGCCGTGGTCACGTCCGGCAGCACGACGGCGGCGTTCCGGCTCTGAGCCGACGACGTATCCGCGAATCCCCCAACACTCACCACCAGCAGTAACGCCGGCAGTAACCGCACCATCGCCTTGCGCTTATTCATCTGCCATTCCTCCATCGGGTCCGTCGGGAGTGAACCGAAGGGAAATGTAGGCAACGAGCGCGGCATCGGGTGTGCCCGCAGCGCTCCGGGCCTTGACTGTCCGGGCACGACCCAGCGGCTGGATCGCCGGGCCCTCACCGATCTCCGACGCGATCCCGCAGATCCACCTGAAACTGCTGATCATCGGCCTGTGTGGGCCTGCTTCTCGCAGGGCTCATCCGGAATCGACGGGGCGGATCTCGGGAGGACACATCAGCCCAGCGGTCTCCCTGGCCACGTGGCGCCTCGGAGTCTTCCCGGGTGCGTCGGCCCTTCCGTACATCGCCGCTCAGCTCGTCGGGTCCGTACTCGAGGTGTTCGCCGCCCGCGCGCTGTGGGGACCGGCGGTCGACAACCCGCCGGTGGTGGACGCCGCGTTGCAGCCCGGCGTCGGCTGGTCCGCCGGCGGACTGTACCTGGCCGAGGCAGTCAGCAATGGGGTCACCGTCTACACCGTCTACCTAGTCGGGCTCTTCCTCCAGTCCCCGAAACCGGCGCCGTTGGTTCCCTGGCTGGTCGGCTTCCTGATCTGCGCGGCGATCGCCCTGCTGGGCACCACCATCGGAGGATCGGAAAACCCCGCACGCCAGTCCGCCAGCTCCCCCGGGCCCAACCTCGTCCTCAGCCCCGCCCACGACTCCAAGGGGGAACGCGGTCTGTCAATTTCCCTTCGTGAGAACCGCGTTACGGACGGATGCGTCGTCAGGCGTACAAAGAGCACGAGCGCAAGTGCTGCAGCGGGCCTGAGCCCACCGCGTACGGATGCCGCAGAATGCTTGAGGTTCACTTCACCGCGCGGAGTGACCACTTCGCAACCGATGACGACCGGTGGCTGCGACAGGTGCGGTCGCTTCGTGAAGCGCTCGGAGAAGAGGCGGCGCTCGGCGAACACCCCACCAAGGAGGACGAGTGAGACCGACACTGGGCCACCCGCGTCCTGCGCAGCTCACTGCTTCAGGCCGCCCACCACCAGGCACCGGACATCAGCCGCCTGACCGACGACGCCTCCCTCACCCCCCACCAGCTGATCACCGGCACCCGCCGCGCCCTGAGCGACTTCGCCACCGTCCGCAGCCGCTGGAACCGGGCGCAGCACGCCACGGCGTCCCCCTCGCCGAAGCGGCCCCGCCGTCGGCCACCCGGAGCAGTCGATGACCAGTGCCGCCGTCCACCTCGAGGCTCCGCTCCCGGGGCGAGCACCCGCGCGGGCGCACCGCTTCGGCGGTGTCCGCCAGCGCCTCCTTGATGGCGTCCTTGCTGAAGAGCGGGGCCCCAACTCGTCCACCAAGGACCGGGCAAGCGTCGCCTCCCGGCTCCGGGCAGTCCGTTGACGAGGACAGTGACCATGCCGTGACCCCAGGGCGAGGGGCCGTCCCGTCACTGTTCACCACCCCGTGTTCCCACGGCGAGGTGGGGAGATCTGGAGTATTTTTACTTATGTCGCCTTTATGCCGCTGGCGTGCTCCATAGCACCGATTCCGGGGCACGGCGGCGACTCCGCTCGCTCGCCCGGAGTCCCGGAGCGTCACGCGCGGGCATGGAGGCGCCGAGAGGAGGTGCAGAACCATGCGAGCACAGCACATGAGGCGCTCGCTCGCGGCAGCGGCGGCCGGTGCCCTTCTGGCCGGCGGGGCCGCCGTCGGAACGGCAGGCGCGGCGGCGGCAGCAGCCCCTTCCGCGTCGCCCACGGCCGCCGTGAGCCAGCAGATCCAGGCCAAGTGCACCTGGCACCCCGGCCACTGGACCAAGCAGTGGCACAAGGGGCACTGGGAGCACAAGTGGCACGCGGGGTGGCACGACAGCCACCACCGTTGGCACAAGGGGCACTGGACCAAGCACTGGCACCCTGGCCACTGGGAAAAGGTGTGGCACAAGGGGCACTACAGCTGTAAGCGGTGAGCCGGGCCTCGGCGGCCGCTGCCCGGGCGGGCCCGTTCATCGCGGTCCGGGCCCGCCTCGGCTGACCTGAGTGCGGACACTCACCGTCCGGGTACGTCGGCCGCACTCCGTGCCAGGGGCCGGCAGAGAAGGGCGTCGGGGCGGCCCCGGTGCCCGAGGCTGCTGGTGGACGCGATGCCTGCCGCGTATGCGTCGGACGGGCACTGGCCTTTGAAATGGCCGTGGGCGAAGTCGCCGCCCGGGTCGCCGGGCGGGCGGCTGTCGCCCCGATCGAACCATACGGTCCGGCCCGCGGTGCCGAGCGGCGTGCGGGCGGGGGCGCACAGCGCGGCGGAGACCGTCGTGCCGCGCAGGCTGTATCCGGTGAGGAAATAGCCTTCGGGGCACTGGAGTTTGCGGTATCCGGGCGCCCAGTCGCCGCCCGCGGGGACATGGCGCTCGTCGCGTACGACCTCGGGGCGGCTGCCCGGGCTGCGCAGATCGCCGGCGGTGGGGGCGTCGGTGCACAGACCGCGGCCCTGGGTGTGGCTGATGCCGATCAGCCGTTCGCCGTCGGGACAGGCCGCTTTGCGGGCGCCCTCGTCCCAGTCGCCGAGGGCCCGTGCGCTCAGGGACTGGACGAAGTCGCGGTGGTCGAGGGTGAGCATGTGCCAGGTCGGGGTGGGTGGCACGGGGCCCGTCCGCTGCGGGGCCGTCGTCAGCTTGTGCCAGGCCGTCGTGCGCCAGTCCCCGCCGTCCAGCACTCCGGTGCGGTGTCCCGAGTTGTCGTACCTCAGCAATGCCCAGCTGTCCCCTGCCGGGCGGCCCTGGGCGTCGGTGCTCCAGCCGACGAGCGGCCAGTAGGCGAAGTCCGTGTCGGTGGCGGCGAGATGGTCCGTCAGGTTGGCGAACCAGGCACGGCCGGCCGCGCCCGACTCGTCGGAACCGACGCCGAACTCGCTGATCCACAGGGGTGCGGTGAAGTGCTGTCCGGTCTCGGCGGAGACGAAGAAGGCCTGGTCGTACAGGGCGACGCGCAGTTGGTCGGCCGACAGGTCCTGGTAGCGGGGGTCGCTGGTCTCCCCGATCCCGGTGGCGCCGCTGTGGTGCGGCCCGGTGTAGCCGTAGAAGTGGGCCGAGTAGACGAGCTTCCCGGAGACGACGAGGGTGTGCGAGAGCGTACGGACCGGGGTGAGGGTGGGGCGGCCGTGCGGCAGGCCGTCCACCGGCACACCGGTCCAGTTGATGCCCTCGATGATGACGAGGAGACGGGGGTTGGCCTCGGTCAGGATGCGATCCGCGGCCTCCTGGGCGGCGGCCTGCCAGTCATGCCCGTCACCCAGGCCCCAGTTGGGGTCGTCCAGGATGTCGCGGCGTACTTCGTTGTAGAGGTCCGCTCCCACCACTCGACCGTTGTCCTTGTAGCGGCGGGCCATGAAGACCCAGTCGTCGGCCCACTGCCGGGTGGTCTGGGCGCTGTTCCAGCGCTCGTTGCCGTCGATGCCGCAGCACCATCGGGTGGTGTTCGTGTGGTTGTTGAGGATGACGGCGAAGCCGCCCGCCGTGAGCTCCGCCACCACGGCGTCGAAGATCTGCAGCGGTGTCATGCCGCGCAGCCGGGGGTTGGCGGCGACCGCGGCATCGGGCACCGGGGCCGTGGCGTGGATCATCTCGTTGGAGAACGGCAGCCGGATGCTGTTGAGGCCCAGGGCACGGAAGTCGGCCAGCAGCGTGGCGATCCCGACCCGGTCGAGGCCGATCGGGATGCCGTGGGAGTTCTGGCCGGCGTGATGACCGGCCGGGTCATTGATGTCGCCCGAGCCGTTCCAGGAGCCCTGAGCGCCGTCCCAGTTGCCGGACTTCAGCCGGAAGCGTCTGCCGTCGGCGTCGACGATATAGCGGCCCCTGGTGGACAGCGGAGCGGTCCATGCCGCTGTCGGGTGCACCCCGGCCACCGCAGGGTGCGCGGCCGGGGCCGCGGCGGCTCCGGGGACGAAGAGGCCGGCCATCACGAGGCACAGGGCCAGCGCACGGCACACCGCGCGCAATAAGGTCTTCACGTCATCCGCCTGCCGCATCGGGAGTGCTCGCCGGCTTTGTCCGGCGGACAGCCGCTCGGCAGGGTCACCGCCGAGCGGACAGAGCCAAGTTACCGGCGGTAAGGCGGATGGGCCATACCCGCGCCGGATGCGTGGGCCCGACACCCTCCGACCACATCGTGTGAAGAGCGCATCATGAATTTGTCTACGATGCAGCCATGTTGGCCTATGCCCCCGCGATCCTCTTCTCCGTCCTCTTCTGCCTCGGCGTGCTGCGCGACCGCCGCAGGTTCGGCAATGCCATCCATCTGGGGCTAGCCGTCGCCTTCGCGTTGCTCGCACTGATCAGCAAACTCGGCCGGTCACACGCCCTGTTGGGGGAGATCGCGGCCGTGGCGCTCCTGGCGCTGCCGACGCTGGGAACCGTCGTACTCGCCTGTTTCCTGATCGCCAACGGCGTGAAAATGGTGCGCAAGGAAGGCAGGCGCCCCGCCAACCTGCTGTCGCTGCTGGCCGGACTCGGCATTTTCGCGGTCATCGCGCTGCTGATCGCGGCCGTGGCCCTGCGCTCGCGCACCTTGCTGGTGATCGGGGCGACCGCCGTCGGGCTGGTCGGCTATGTCTCGTTCCTCTTTCTGTGCTTCGTTGGATACGCCTTCCTCTACGGGCGGTTGCCGGTCCGCCGGGACGCCGACTACGTGGTCGTGCTCGGCTCCGGGCTGATCGGCGGGTCCAAGGTGCCGCCACTGCTGGCCAGTCGACTGGAACGCGGACGCGCGGTGTACGAGCGGCTGGCCGCCCGCGGCACCGCGCCCGTGCTGCTGACCTCCGGCGGGCAGGGGCCGGACGAGCAGCTCCCGGAGTCCCATGCGATGGCGGACTACCTCATCGAGCGCGGGTTCCCCGCGGACCGGATCGTCCGGGAGGACCGCTCGCGCACCACCGAGGAGAATCTGCGCTTCAGCCGGGCGCTCATGGAAGCGGAGAAGCCGGAGTACCGGTGCGTCGTGGTCACCAACAACTACCACGCCTTCCGCGCCGCCTTGATGGCCCGGAAGACCGGCGTCAACGGTCAGGTCGTGGGCTCCCCCACTGCCGCGTACTTCTGGCCCAGCGCGACGATCCGCGAATTCGCCGCGGTGTTCCTGGAGCACAAGGTGGTCAACCTCGGTGTCTGCCTGCTGCTCATCCTCGGCGGTGTGCTCATCTGGTGGAACCGCTGAGCGGCCGGTCCCGAGGGAGCGGGCACCGGCGGCCAAAGGCGCCATCGCACGGCCCGCCGGTGCCCCCCTCGTGATGCTCCAGCGCTGACCGGCTCTCGAACGTCAGCATCAGGATGGCTTGGCCCGTCCCGGCCCCCGGGTGACCGATACGTCGAAGCGCGGGGGCATCTCGTGGTGCCACCACTCCCGCCCAGGACACATCTCCCATAGCCGAGCACGCTATCCCGCGCGGGGCACGTCCGGGGGCGGTGCGGGGCACCGAGTGCCGGCAGCGCGTTCACCTCACACGACTGGATTCGCCGGCAAGGAAGCTACGACGACGGGGTTCACCGTCAAACGCCTCGATTGGATGACGGCGGGCGCCCATGTCCCGTCGCAGATGGCCTGGTTCACGGTTGGCGCCGTGACCTGCGGCGACCAGAAACGGTGAGACGCCAGAGGCGGCGGTTTTCTCAATCGATCTGGTCCCGCAGGTAGGGATGCCGGCTGTCGTCTCAGTTGTTCTGGCCTGACTTTGGCGTGGCGGACGCCTGGGCGGCCAGCCGCGCCCAGGTCACGTTCCGGCCTCGGCTGTAACCGATGACGAGTCACTCCTGGAACCCGGCTCGCGGCTTCGATCCGGCGCTCGACCGCGCGGCGCTGCTGGTGGATCCGCCATTCAGCTGCCCCGTATTCAACGACAGCACCAAGCAAACAGCATGTTCACAATGATTCGTTGACAACAACCAGTGTGTCGGCCCATCCTGGCTGCATGACATCGACTCCCGATCAATCCGCCAGCCCCTTCACGCCCCCGCATCCGGACCAGGCGCGGGCGCACCGCGTATACGCGTCCCTGCTCCGCATCTCCGAGCGCCACGCGGCCACCGACGAGCAACGCCGACGACAGGTTCATCCCTCCGTCATCGGGCCGCATGAAGCCATCAGGCTTGTGTCGTTCCTGCTCAGCGGAGCCGCACAGCTCGATGACGGCGAGCCAGAGGTGGACCACACCGATATCACCGCTGCGTTGAGCCTCGTGCCACTGGCTCGCGGGGACATGGACGAACTGGAAGCCGGACTCCTCCAGATGGCGCGGGGCCGTGGCATGACCTGGCCGGAGATCGCCTTCAGTCTCGGACTCGGCACTCCTCAAGCCGCCAGACAGCGCTATGAACGACTGCTCGCCCGTACCACCACCGACGGGGAGCAAGGCCCGGAGTAGAAACAGGGCTGCCTCGCCTCGATGAACGAGCCGAGAGTGAGAGCGTCGATGGGCGACGGTCCGCCGCCTGGTCCACGACACGGGGCTGGAGACCACTGACCGTCCGCGGGACTGCTGTTGTTGCTGTACGCGCAGCCTGCCGCGCGCATCAGCCGACTCACCGCCGAGCACACCCTGACTGTTTCCCGGCGCTTACGCTGGACGGCCGCTGGAACCGCACAGTCTGGGCCGTCGCTGAAAGCACTCGGCATTCGGCCGCGCGTGGCCCGCAACGCCTCGCTGATGGACATCGCCTCCGAGCTGCCGGCCTACGCATTCGGTCGACTGCCGGGCTTCAGCCAGTCCACGGCCGGCAACTGGGACACCGAAGCCGGCGGCTTCAGCCCCGCCTACGGAGCCGAGATCACCCGACGCTGAGCGGCCCACGTGCCCAGATCACAGCACGATCGCCAAGCCGACGGCCCGGTGATCAGCTGATCGCCCACTCGGCACGCATCCGGGCGTCTGACACGCGGTGGTGATGTGCCACCCCGCGTCGCGCTGCCAGCTCCAGGCGGTGGACAGGCATGACGACACTCCGTCCTGGGGCGCTGGGCGCGCCGGGGCCACGTGAAACGGTCCGGCCGCCGCTGGGTGGCACAGCTCAGCGGGGGGACGTGCGGTGAGCGTCCTGGCCGCTGATCATCCCGAGCGCGTCGATCGCCGCGGGGGACAGTTCCGCTGTGGGCAGGCCGGTCAGTGGCCTCCATGCGGCGGTCCGCGTGCTCCCGCCCGTCTCGGTGACCACGAGCGGGCCGGGCCCCAGTTCGACCGCGTAGAAGAGTGCCACCAGGTGCCAGTTCACGCCGTTCCGGTGGGCCGCGTACGTGCGGGCGTCAACCAGACGGGCGTCCAGGAGGTCAAGGCCTGTCTCCTCGTACAGCTCACGCGCCAACGCCTGTACCGGCTGCTCGCCGGGATCGATCCCCCCTCCGGGAACGTGCCACAGCCCAGGGAGGAAAACCGGGGATGAGTCCGACAGTTGGGTCAGCAGCAACTGATCGTGCGCAGTGGCTATCGCATATGCCGAGACGCGCTTACGCGTATTCGTTTCCAAAGTGGTCCCTCCAGGCATCGGATTCCCGGCAATTCTTTGATCACGGACGACGGTTCGTGCGAACCGCGGGGCGCGGGTGCCGCTTGACCGGTCGACGGGTTTCCGGTCCGGGTGGAGCGGGCGAAGCCGGTCTATGGGGCGCGAGGGACCAGACCGGCCTCGTGCGCGGCGATGGCGGCCTCCACCCGGTTGCGCGCCCCCAGTTTGCCGAGGAGCGCGCTGACGTGTGCCTTCACGGTGCCTTCGACCAGATGCAGTCCGGTGGCGATCTCCGCGTTGGACAGCCCTGCCCCGAGCGCGGCCAGAACTTCGAGTTCCCGTCCGGTCAGGTGCTCAAGTGGGCGGTGGGGCCGTGCCGCCCGGTGTGCGCGCAGACCGGCGATGACTCGGGCGGCAACCCTCGGCGAGAGATAGGCCCCGCCGGCTCCCACCGCCTGTACTCCGTTCAGCAGTTCCCGGGGGTCGTCCGCTTTGAGTAGGAAGCCGCTGGCCCCGTCCTCGAGGGCGCGTGTGATGAAGCTGTCTTCCCCGAAGGTGGTCAGCATGATCACGCCGGCCGTCGGCAGCGTCTGGTGGATCCGCGCCGCTGCCGCCAGGCCGTCCAGTCCGGGCATCTGGATGTCCAGGAGGACCACGTCGGGGCGGTGACGGCGCGTCAGTGAGACGGCCTCATGGCCGTCGGCCGCCTCGGCGACCACTTCTGTGCGCGAGTCCCTGGCCAGGATGGCTCGTACCCCGGCCCGGACCATCGCCTCGTCGTCCGCCACGAGGACGCGGACCGGCCGACAGCCTGGTGATGTCTGTTCCACGAGCCGAGCGTACGGCCCCCGGCCGACCGTGGGGCCGGCGGCTGCGAGAAGTGCGACCAGCGGTGGAGCTGCACCCCTGACGAAAGGAATGAAGGTGCTGACGAACGACCCATGTGCCGCCTCGTCCAGCCCTTCTAGCGTCGCTGCCGTACGAGAGAGAAGTCCGGCAGACGCCTAAGGAACCGATGTGATCACCCTCAGAGGGCTTACCAAGCGATACGGCGAGACCGTCGCCGTGAACGACCTGACGCTGGACATCAAGGAAGGGAAGGTGACCGGCTTCCTCGGCCCCAACGGGGCAGGCAAATCAACCACGATGCGGATGATCCTGGGCCTGGACCACCCCTCGCAGGGCAGGGCACTCATTGACGGCAGGCCCTACTCCGCCCTGCGCCACCCGGTCCGCGAAGTGGGCGCGCTGCTGGACGCGAAGGCGCTGCACCCGGCGCGCTCGGCACGCAGCCACCTCATCGCGCAGGCACGCAGCAACGGCATCCCGGTGTGCCGCGTGGACGAAGTACTGGAGACGGTGGGCCTGGCCAAGGCGGCGCGACGCCCTGCCGGGGCGTATTCGCTGGGCATGGGCCAGCGTCTTGGTGTGGCCGGCGCGCTGCTCGGTGATCCGCCGACGCTGATCCTCGACGAACCGGTCAACGGCCTGGACCCCGACGGTGTGCGCTGGATGCGACGGCTCGTGCGTGACCAGGCCGCCCAGGGCCGTACGGTCTTCCTCTCCAGCCATCTGATGAGCGAGATGCAGCTCACGGCCGATCACCTCGTGATCATCGGCAAGGGCCGGCTGCTGGCCGACACATCCATGGCGGACTTCCTGGCCGGCAGCTCCCTGGCATCCGTGCGTGCCCGGGTGCCTGACCCCGAGGAGCTGTCGGTGCTGGTGAGTCGTCTTGTGGCAGACAGCGGCGTGAACGTCGAGGCATCGGACAAGGGCGAGATCGTCGTCGAAGGCCGGACCGCTGCCGAGGTCGGCGACCTCGCGCACGACTGCGGCGTCAGGCTGCATCAGCTGAGCGACGTACAGGTTTCCTTGGAGCAGGCCTATATGGAACTGACGGCGCGAAGTGTCGAGTACGCGACGGGCAAGGAGTGCCATGGGGGCCACGGGACCGGCCCCGAGCGCCACGCCGGACACCTGCGCGGTGCCGGACCACGACCACGGCACGACACGGGACTTGAAGCTGACATGGCAAGGGGGGTCGGAAGGTGGACACGATGACGGCTGACGTGTGCACGGATACGCCCGGACGCGGCACCCGGACACGATCGGCCAGCGGGTTCGTCGGCGCGGTCGCTGCCGAGTGGACCAAACTGTGGTCGGTTCGTGCGCCGTACCTGTGCCTCCTGGTGGGTCTGCCGGCGACGGGGGTGTTCTCCTTCTATTACGGCTCGATCGCCCGCATCAACGAGCATGCCGTCCAGCCGGTCGGCAACGCCGCGGTGTCCTCCACCGCCCTCGTCCAGTTCGCCGTGGTCGTCCTGGCCACGGTCACGGTCACGAGTGAGTACACGACCACCAGCATGAGTTCGTCGCTGCTGTGGGTGCCGGTCCGGCACCGGGTTCAACTGGCCAAGGCGCTGGTGGCCGCCGTGGTCGCCTTCGCCGCCGGCGCCCTGTTTGCCGCAGCGGGTATGGCGGTGGCTTGGGGGCCGTTCTCCGGCCATGCCTCCTTCGGCGCTGCCGCCGCGGTCGGCCAGGTCCTGGCCGTCGGGCTCTACTACGCCCTCGTCGCGGTACTGACCGTAGGAGTGTCCTTCGCCACGCGGCACGCGGCCGGAGCACTGACGGTGCTCTTCACGCTGCTGTGGGCGCTGCCGAGCATGCTTGTCGGGCTGGGCGGCCCGGTCCTGCTCGCCATCAACGACTGGCTGCCACACAGCGCGGGCGACCACTTCATGCGCAGCAGCGCCGCCACCCCCTACCCGCCGGCCGCAGCAGTCCTGATCCTGCTGGCATGGACACTGACCGCCCATCTGACCGGCCTGTACGTGCTGCGCCGGCGCGACACCTGACCAGCCTCGCCGTCTTACCCGCGGGCCGAGCCCTCACCCGGCCTACCCCTCATGCCACCGGACCGTGACGTAGCGTCGGGCGGATGACAGCACACACCGCAACCACAGGAGAGGAATCCCGACGGCCCATGTGGCGAGTTCGCACACCGCTGAGATCGGCGCTCGGCGACGCCGCCCTGTGGGCCGTCTTCTGTGCCGCAGGCGTCCTCTGGTTCAGGAACGCCTCGGCAACCTCGTTCACGCGGGACCTGTTGCTCCCCCTGATCGTGCTGGCGGTGGCGGTCCCTCTCGCTCGGCACCGGCCGGGGACGGCGGTCCTCCTGGTAAACGCCCTGTGCGCCCTGGGACTGGCCAATCCTGTGAGCCCCGCGAACGCCTACGTCATGGCTCTGGCCGGGCTGAGCTGCCTGCTGGGCGCACATACCGCCACGGCCCACACCCCGCTGCTGGTGCTCGCCGGCTGCCTGGTGATCGATCTCGCGCTGTGCGCCCTCCTGCAGGTGCCAGCGGTGTGGTGGTTCTACGCGCTGACGGTACTGCCCTCCGCGCTCCTCCTGCCGTGGCTCGCCGGCCGCTACTGGCGCGGCCGGAGGGAACTGGTACGGGGAGGGTGGCAGTTGGCCCACAGCCTCGAGGAGCAGCAGCATCTCGTCGCCGAGCGGGCCAGGCTCACCGAACGCGCTGACATCGCCGCCGACATGCACGACTCGCTGGGCCACTCACTGACCCTGGTCGCGCTGCGCGCCGGGGCACTGGAACTCTCCCCCACACTCATCCCTCAGGACCGCGACGACGTCGCCGAGCTGCGCAGGACGATATCCGACGCCGTCGAACAGCTGCGGGAGACCGTCGCCGTGCTGCGCGACGAGCCCCTGGCAAGGGCGAGTCCGGCCGCAACTGACACCGTCGAGGAACTCCTGGGCCGCGTGCTCGCCTCCGGGGTCCCGGTGCAGTGGCAGCGCAACGGCCCCCTCCCCGCACTGTCACCAGTGATCGAACGCGGCGTGTACCGGGTGGTGCAGGAAGCCCTCACCAACGCCACCAAACACGCCCCGGGCAGCACCGTGCGGGTGAGCATCACCCACGACAGC
Source organism: Streptomyces inhibens (assembly GCF_022221585.1). NCBI lineage: Bacteria > Bacillati > Actinomycetota > Actinomycetes > Kitasatosporales > Streptomycetaceae > Streptomyces > Streptomyces inhibens. Next base: position 9,395,729 of record NZ_CP084681.1, on the reverse strand, counting down.
GAGCGCACCCACGTCCGGATCGTCAACTCTCCCCCGCCCGCAGGCCCGTTGCCCGGCACGGTGGCGGGCAACCGCGGCCTGGCAGGACTGCGGGAGCGGGTAACGGTCCTCGGCGGCACGCTGCAGACCGGGCCGTACGAGGGCGGCTTCCAGGTCAGCGCCATCCTGCCGCACCATGCGACGGAGAATCCGACGCCACGGGCCTTGCCCAAGGACATCACCCGCCCCCTCCCCACAGGCGGCACGCAGGACACCGGCCCCGAGGACACCGCCACCTGCGCCGTACCCGAATCGGCACGCCGACTGGCTCACCTACGGCGCGGGATCCGATGGCGTTTCGCCACCGTCTTCGCGGCTCCCGCCGTGGCAGCAGTGTTCTTCCTGCCCACCGCCGCGTATCTGGCCTACCAACTGGCCACCAGTGTGCTGCCGCCGTCGCGCTACGAGGAGCTGCGCAGCGGCCAGTCACGCACCGAAATCGCACACCTCCTTCCGCCACGCCCCTTCCCGTATCCCCCCGACCATGTGCGCTTCGCGCCCCGGCCGCCTGGAACCATCTGCGAGTTCTACCGCTCGAACGGCAACCTCCTGGACCAGGTCGATCTCTACCGCCTGTGCTACTCCGGCTCCAGGCTGGTCACCAAAGACACGCTCAAGGCGGGGGCGGAGTAGTCCCCTGCGGGTGTACAGGGCATGGATGGGAACGGATTCCGGGACGGTGCTGTCACTACGGGCCGAAGCTCTCACCTGCGATGAGCAGGCGGTACCCGTAGTCCACGCTTTCCTTGTCGAGCAGGTCGGCATGACGGCGCCGCCAGGCACCGGAGTCGAGGGCGGCGCGCAGTTTCGCCATCGCCGGTTCCACGACAGAGGGCGGAAGCTGCGCAAAGGCGGAGCAGGCCTGCCGGACGACCGGGTCGAGGTAGAACTCGGGCCTGCGCCAGTAGGCGATCCAAAAGCCGTCGCTGAAGTCATACGGGATGGGGAAGGGCAGCACGGTGTGCGCGTCGAGCGCGTCGACGACTTCGGACAGCGGTGTGAAGCGGGCGTACTCCAGCTCACGGATCTCCGGCAGGTACTGACCGCCATGGCCGCATCGAAGGAGCCGCCCGGGAACGCCAGGCACGCCGCGCCGGCCATCACCTTCCTGACCCCCGGGTGCTGGTCGAACATGACTTCCGAGGGGTCGACCGCAGTGACGTCGGCGCCCTCGGGCTCGTACGAACCGGCGCCGGCCCCGACGTTGACGACGGTACGCGCGCCTTCCAGCGCCTGGCCGATCGAGGAGTGCAGACGGGGATCGGGGCGGCGAATGAGACGGTAGCCGGTCCCGATACGGTCGTGGGCCATGCCCACCGGCGACGAGATCCGCCGCGTCCGGCGCCTGATCGACCGCGTCACCGCCGACCTCGACGGCCTCAACGCGACGCCACCCCGCTCACTGCCTCGTCCATCGCCCGCGCGGCCGGCGTCGACCGGACCTTCCTCTACCGCCGCGGCGATCTCCTCGACGCCCTCCACACCGCCGCACACGAAACCACCCCGGACCCGGCGAGCGGGCCCGCGGTCACCCAGGCCTCCCTCCGGCCGACCTCGCCAACGCCACCGCCCGCAGCGCCCGCCCGGCCGCCCTCGTCCGCCAACTCGAAGAACGCCTGTCGAAGGCCCTCAACCAGCGGGCTTGACCTCGCAATTCGGTGTCTTTGCCAAGTGGCGGCCCAGTGCACGGGGCAGGGGCCCTGCTGGCACGCAGAGGACCCCGGCCACCTGACAGCCGGGGTCCTCTGCGTAAGCCGGTGTCGGGTCAGCCGCAGCAATCGCAGCCAGGGTGGCATCCGCACGCGTCCGCTTCAGTGTCGGCGGACGGCACCGCCGCAGCCGCGGGGGCCGCGCAGCAGCCCTTGCCCTGCCAGGCGTCGCGGCCTTCCTTGACGGCGATGGCGGCAATGACCAGGGCTGCGATGGGGTCCGCCCAGGACCAGCCCAGGGTGGCGTTGAGCACCAGGCCGGCGAGGAGGACGGCGGACAGGTACGTGCACAGGAGCGTCTGCTTGGAGTCGGCGACGGCCGAGGCGGAACCGAGTTCGCGTCCGGCCTTGCGCTGGGCGGCGGACAGGAACGGCATCACCGCGAGCGAGAGGGCGGCGATGACGATGCCCGCAATGGAGCGGTCGGCCTCGCCGGTGCCAGCCAGCGCCCGGATGGCGTCGATGGTGACGTACGTGGCGAGGGCGAAGAAGGAGACGGCGATGATGCGGAGGGTGGTCTTCTCCCGTGCCTCACGTACCGCGTGGTCGTGGGCGGCGAACTGCCAGGCGACCGCTGCGGCGGAGGAGACCTCGATGACCGAGTCGAGGCCGAAGCCGATCAGCGCGGTGGAGGAGGCGATGGTTCCGGCAGTGATCGCGACGATCGCCTCAATGACGTTGTAGGTGATGGTGGCCGCGACCAGCCACCGTATGCGGCGGGCGAGCGCATCCCGGCGGGCCGGGGCGGGGCCTATGCCGATGGGTATCTCGGCGGTCATCAGCAGCACCCCTTCGCCTCGGCGTCCGGGCAGGTCTTGTCGGCCTCGACCGCGAGCACGGCGGTGCGCAGGTCGTCCAGCGCGTGACCGAGGCGTGCGTCGGCGAGTTCGTAGCGGCTGCGGCGGCCCTCGGGCACGGCCACGACCAGGCCGCAATCGCGCAGGCACGCCAGTTGGTTGGACAGCCGGGTCCGCGAGATCCCGAGTGCCTCGGCGAGGTCGGAGGGGTAGGCGGGGGCCTCGCGCAGCGCGAGCAGCAGACGGCAGCGGATCGGATCGGCCAGCGCCCGTCCGAACCGGGTGAGGGCGTCGAGGTCGGTGGCGAGGGTCAGCATGGACAAGACGATACACGGATACTTGAATCCACGGACCATGAACTATCGGCGGCCTGCTGTGCCTCGCCGTGCCGTCATGCCCGAACCGGTGCGTTCTGCGTTCATCGCCGAGATGGCCATCGCGTGTGCGCCGGGCCCAGCGTCGTAGCGGTGGCGGGCCGCCGAACGCGCCCACATCCTGTCCCAGCCCTGGCCGATGCCGCATACCCGCACCCACGCGGTGATGCTCCGCCTCGCGCGCGACCGTGACCTGCGCGAACTCCTCGCTCAGCTGCTGCGCCTGGTCGTGGGATCAGGAGGAGGTGTACCTGCGCTCAGCCCTTGGGCCGGTCCTGCTGGTCGGCGGGGTGCCACGGCGCATCGGGCCGGGTGGCCAGGGCCGCGGTCGTCAGCCGCAGCGCGTAGACGTCCCGGCCGGGGTCGGGCACGGGTCCGAGGTAGGTGTGGCCCGTCATGTGGCACCAGGCGGGCAGATCGAGCGGCGCGGCCGGGTCCGTGGCGATCACGTGGACGACCGTGCCCGGTGGCGCGTCGGCGATGCGGGCCCGCAGCTTCAGCAGCAGGGTCACGCACAGCAGTCCGGTGCCGTCGACGGTGAGGTCGGCGGCCGGTATCGGGGCGGCGCTCACCGGGGCAGGCTCTGGGTGACGCGCCACAGGCGGCGGGGCAGGTCACCCTCCTCGAAGGCGTGCACCTCGTTCAGCGCCCAGCCGTCCGCGAGGGCGTCGACCAGGCCACGGTCGAAGAAGTGGACGGCGAAGCCGCCGTGCTCGTAGATGTCGTCGCCGTGCGCGGTGCCGCCGCCGTAGTGGGCGTCGCCGGTGTGCCGGACGGTGTAGACGAACACGCCGCCCGGCCGCAGGACACGGCGGACATCGCCGACCAGTGCGTGGATCTCCTTGGTCGACAAGGCCATGCACAGCAGCATGTGCGCGAAGACCGCGTCGACCGAGGCATCAAGAAGCTCAAGCGGCTCGCGTACGTCGTGCACCGCGGTGGTCACCCGTGCGTCCACGCCCTGGGATCGGGCTGCTTCACACAGCTGCTCCAGGCCGGTGGAAGAGAAGTCGGTGGCCTTCACCGTAAAGCCCTGGCGGGCGAAGTACAGGGCGTCGCGGCCGTGCCCGGCGCCCAGCTCCAGCACGTCCCGGGCCCCGGCAGTACGGAACACGGCAGCGGCGTGGACGGCCGGGCCGGAGGGCTCCTCGCCGTACATGCCCGGGTGGGCGCTGTAGGTGCTCTGCCAGTGCCGGCGCTGTGCGTCCGCCAGGTCCTTCTCGTTGCCCGCCACGCTGTTTCCGTTTCCCTCGCTTCCCGGCCGGTGCCGAGTCACCGCCAGCCTAAACGCGGCATCACCGGCTTCTGTAGCTGGTCAGTGGGAGCGAGGGGCGTACATGAAGACGGCCATCCCGGCCAGGCATACCAGCGCCGATGGGCATCGCTCGATCCAGCGATGACGCCACACCTGTTGCACTCGATACGCTGGGCCGCACCGATGCTGAGCTGCAACGAGCCGTTCAACCACGCCTCACGCAACAGGCCCTACCCCAGAGAACCGCTGTGTGGAACCTGCTGGAGGAGGCCCGGAAGAAGCCGACGACAGGCGTCTGAACGATGTCGCCGTACAGGTGCGGCCCCGCCCTTATGCGTCCCGTCACGGGGGCCGGGGCCTGACCGGGCGCTCCACTCCGGCGCGGGCCGCACGGAGCCTAGCCGTGCTGTCCCGGCACGTTGGTGACAGGCCCGGCAGCGGATCGTTCCGCCCCATAGCAGGCACAACGAGTGGACAACGCGGCAGCCGAATGATCAGCCGGACAGGCCTTGGGCATTGTCGAGTTGGTCGGCCAGGTCGGTCAGGCCGTCGGCGTGTAGGTCGAACCGGTCCGAGGAGGTGGGCGGGTCGCCGACGGGGCGGGCGACGTAGGCGGAGCGCAGGCCGAGGCCCTGCGCTCCGCGCAGGTCCCAGGCGTGGGCGGCGACCATCAGGAGCCGCTCCGGCGGTCGTCCGGTGACGGTGACGGCCAGCTGGTAGACCGCTGGGTCCGGCTTGTAGGTCCGGGCGTCTTCGGCGGACAGGGCCTGGTGCCAGCGCAGTCCGGCGTGGGCGTTGAGTCCCAGCAGCGCCGTCCGGCTCGCGTTGGAGAGTCCGATCAGCGGGAACCGTTCGGCGAGTCGGGCGAGCCCTGCCACGGTGTCGGGCCACGGCGGGAGCCGGCGACCTGACAGGGCCAGCGCCGCTACGGCAGTCGGGTCGTCGACTCCAGCGGCGTCGGCGACGAGTTGGGCGGCTTCCCGATCGAGGACGTCGCTCGTGAGATAGGGCCGGACGCCGTCGAGGATGCGACGCTGCTCGCGCTCGATGTGCTGCTGCCACACCGACAAAAGCTGCTCGATCCTGAGATCGTCGAGCGACGGGTCGAGTTCACGAATGCCGGCGCGGATACCGGCGGGTTCGTCGACGAGCGTGCCGAGCACGTCGAACACCACGGCATCGATCTCTAGCTCTGACATGGGAGAGGTCTCCTGGACGAAGCAGGGGCGTGAAAGTGGCTGTTGGGCGAACGTAGCGGGAAGGCACCGTAATTCCCGACCCGCACACGAGAACCGCACGCTCTGGGCCGCCCCACTGGGCGACAGAGCACCCATCGCCGACGCCCTCTCGATGATCTGCAGCATTGGCAGCTTCGGGGTCGTGCACACCCTCGGCGGGCAGCGATTCCGCCCGTGCGGCGCGCCCACCTGCCGGGGAGTGTTCATCGACACCACCCTGCCCGGTCGCCGCCGCTACTGCATGCCCGGACTGCGCGGCAACCGCATCAACGTCGCCAACCACCGCGCCCGCCAAGCCACAACGCACGAGCGGCGTTCCACCTCCGAGCAGGCCCCTTGAGCGAGCGACCGGCAGCTCAGAGACGCGGCGCGGCTCCGCCCATGATCCGCCGGACAGGCCCCAGCGGCATCAGCCGCAACCCACCGGAACGGAATTCGCGTCCAGGAGGTGGGCAGATATAACCGGCGATCGATCAGTGTCCGGCCGCCGCCGGCCGCATAGGCGAGGAAGACGCCGACCGCAGTTCTCCGTCCGCCCGGCGGTGCCGGAGTGCTGCCGCTGCACCCCTGCCTTCAGGAAGCCGGTGTCGTCCACGGTCCTCAAGCACCGCCCGCTGGGCAACAGTTACCGACTACGGCGGAATCTTCGGTCCAAGCCGCGTCACACACGATCAACGACGAACCTCTGACTCATATCACTGGGGCCTGTCTGGTGAAGAGGCCTACGATGTGGCGTCTGCTTCGGCGAAGTCCACAGTGAGCGTGGTGCGTGGCACGCTGATCACCGCGTCGTACGCATCCAGAGCCGGCACGGGCAGGAAGCCGTTGTCCATGCGGATCCGGGCTGGCTCCGGCAGGCCATGTCGCCGGGCGTGCGTGCGCAGCGCGCGGGTGTCCACCAGCGCCGGCGCTTCGAGCACGCCTGCGAACAGCGACTCCACACTGTCGGGTGTCGCTTCGGGGGCGTCGGCCGCAGATTGGCGCATCCCGGCAGGGTGCGTCGGATCGGGGACGTTCGCCACGGTCCGGCCGCCACCGCTGGTCAGCGCCACGGACACATAGTCCGTCCCGAGCTCCTGGGCGAGGGGGTGTCCCATGGGCGTACGGGCGAGCGGGCCGCCCTCGGGGTTGGCGGTGCGCTGGATGTGGGCGTTGTGCGCGGAGACGACAATGCGGGTACCGGGTGTGGATCGGTCGAGCAGGTGCAGCAGGCTGTCTGCCAGGTAGCGGTCTCGGGCGCCAAGGTCGGCGGCGTCCGGTGCGCCGCCGAGCAGTTCGGACATCGCGCGCTGCATCTGGTCGGTGCGCCAGGCCGCCCAGACGTCCGAGAGGGCATTCTCGTATGCCTGGCGGCCGCCGTTCTCGACATAGACCTCACGCATGACGGTGACACGGTTGAGCAGCCGGCCGAGCGTGGCCGAGAGCCGGTCCTGGACTGCGGGGTCGAGGCGGAGGCGGGCGTGGGCGGGGACCAGACCCGAGCCGCCCGCAAGCGGCTCCGACAGCTCCAGAGCGGTACGCGCATAGTGCACCGCGCCCGAGTCGACATCGGCCAGATACCTGGCGACCGGCTCCAGTACGGGCGCCAGCGAGCCGCCGGCCGCCGGTACGTCGAGCCCGGCGAAGCGGACCGGATGCGGCGCGGTGGCATTGTGGGCGCGCAGCCACCGCAGGGTGTCGCGGCCCTCGGCGGACTGGCCCGGATAGCCGTCGGCGCGGGGCGTGATCAACGCGTCGAGATCGCCGTCATCGCCCCTGACCCAGGCGTCAACGGCCCGGCCGGAGGCGGCCCCGAACTCCACCGCGTAGACGGTGAATCCGCACTCCTGGACCAAAAAGCGCAGTATCCGATCGCGCATCAGCCCGAACTCGCGTATCTGGTGGGAGTTCTCGCCCAGCGCGACCACTCGCGCGTCACCGACGAGTCGGCGCAGCGGCTCCAGGTCGTCGAGCGGGGCGGCCAGGCCGGGAGCGGCAAGACGGAAGGCGTTGCGCATGGTCCACTCGGCAAGAGGGAGCGGGCGTGGCAGGCTCATGATCGTGACACTAACAGCCCCCGGGTATGCGGCTTGGCGAAGTGGCCCGGCTCCGGGGCGAGTTGGCGGAGTTCGTTGCTGATGTGTTCGGCTCGCTTCCGTGGTGGGATCAGCGCGGGTGGGGCGAGTGTCATCTGCGTGGTCTGATGCTGGAGGGGCGATGCAAGTCGATCCGGCCGATGGCGCCCGGCTGCCGGACGGGAACATGCAGGCCCTGCAGCAGTTCGTGAACCAGTCCAGTGGGATCCCGCCCCGGTGCGGCGGCAGATCGCTGAGCGGGCGAGTGGTTGAGCGCGGCAATCAGGCGGCAGGCGTGGGTGGTTGACGATGTCTGGTTTCCCAAGTGCGGCACCGTCTCGGTCGGGGTTGGTCCGGCAAGTACTGCGGCGCGCTGGGCAAGCAGGCAAAACTGCCAGGTCGCGGTGAGCGTGCACGCGGTCACCGATACCACCGCCTCGTGCCCGCTGGAGTGACGGCTGTTCTGCCGGCGGAGTGGACGCAGGACCGCCTCCGGTGCCGAGCGGCGGGGGTTCCGGATGCGGTCGGTCACGCGGCCAAATGCCATCTGGCACTGGATATCCTCGATGAGACGGCCTCCTGGCAGCTGACCGCCCCGGTAGTGGTGGCCGATGCCGGATACGGCCGTAGCGTCGCCTTCCGCTTCGCGCTGGAGGTACGGGGCCTGGGCCATGTGGTGGCGGTCGATCCGAAAGGGACCGCCCGGCCCGCGGGAGCTGTGCCGCACCTGCCCGCCTATGGCGGGCCGGGCCCCGCCGACCCTGCCGCGCCAGCGCAGCCGGCCCCGCCCGCTGCCCGAACTCCTCCAGGCGGGACTCACAGTTCGCCGAGGTGGCCTGGCGCGAGGGCAGCAAAGCTGCCTTGTCCTCGCGCTTCCCCGCCTTGGAGGTCCGACCGTGGGCAAGCCTGCCGCCCTCGCCTCCCAGGAGGCCGGCGGTGGCCGCAACCACTGGGACGGCGTGCTACCCACCCGCACGCTGCTGGGCGAATGGCCACCGGACACATCCGCACCCACCGGCTACTGGATCTCCAACCTGCCCGCCACCACACCCCTCGCAGACCTGGGGCGGTGGGCGAAGATGCGCTGGCGCATCGAACCTAGGGCGTGTATCGAAAGTGCCTGGTGAGGATGGCGGGGAGCCCATTTTGTGATCCAGAATGATTGGATGGTCACGCTTGAGACTCCCCGTTTGATCCTGCGTCGCTGGCGCGAGGAAGACGTTGCGCCCATGGCTGCCGTCAATGCCGACCCCGAGGTCATGCGGTGGATCCGTGACGGCAGCGTCCGTGACGAACAGCAGACTCGCAGCGGGATCCAGGCATGGGAGAGCGAGTGGGAGTCACAAGGCTTCGGCCTGTTCGCCGTGGAGATCCGGTCCACTGGCGAGCTGGCCGGGTTCACCGGCCTTTCGGTGCCCGACTTCTTGCCGGAGGTACTGCCGGCGGTTGAGGTCGGCTGGCGGCTGGGACGTTCCCACTGGGGGCAGGGCTTGGCCACCGAGGCCGCTGCAGCCGCTGTACGGTTCGGGTTCGAAGAGCGAGGGCTGGAGCGGATCGTCAGCATCGCTCAAATGGGCAACGACGCCTCCGAACGGATCATGACCAAACTGGGGATGCGTCCGGTCCGTGAGACCGTCAATCCCACCGGCGGTCGGCGAGTCCGGGTGTTCGAGTTGTCGTCGGACCAGTACGTCACAACCACTCGTTGATGGCGGCAACGAGGACGGTTGACTCGTAGCGGACCGCGAGTTTGTCGTACCTGGTGGCCACGGCTCGATGTCTCTTGAGGCGATTGATGCCGCACTCGACCGCGTGCCGGGCCTTGTAGTCCTCTGGGTCGAACTTCGGTGGCCGGCCGCTGCTGGACCCGCGCTTCTTGCGGTTGCGGGCCTGGTCGGCCTTGTCCGGAATGGTGCAGCGAATTCCCCGGCGGCGCAGGTGGGCGCGGTTCTTCCGGCAGGCGTACGCCTTGTCAGCCCGCACGCGGTCGGGGCAGACGCGCGGCCGACCGGGCCCTATGCGGGGCACACGGACCTTCTCCAGCACCCGTTCGAACTGCGGCGAGTCCCCCGCTGCCCTGCCGTCACCACGATCGACATGGGCTTCTGACCCTGCTCGACAGCCAAGTGCAGTTTGGTAGTGAACCCGCCGCGCGAACGCCCCAGCCCGTGATCACCGGGCTCGTCGAAGACACCGCCCGGTGGTTCCTTCTGCAGGTCACCCTGCTTGCGGGCCCCGGCCGCATGCTGATGGGCACGGCACACGGTGGAGTCGACGCTCAGGTCCCACACGATCGCGCCCTTCGCATCGGCCAGGGCCTGGAGCCGGCTGAGAACCTGGTGCCAGGTGCCGTCCCGCTGCCACCGGCGAAACAGGGCGTAGATCCGGCCCCACGGCCCGTACTCGACGGGCACGTCCCGCCATGGCACCCCGGTGCGGGCCCGGAACCGTATGCCGTCGATCAACTGCCGCCGGGACCAGACCGGCGGCCGCCCCACCTTCCTCCTCTTCGGCAACAACGGCTCCAGCACCGCCCACTGCTCATCCGTGAGATCTCCCCGCCCCATGAACCGAGATCATCCACGGCTCAAGATCCACTTTCGATACACGACCTAGGCCGCTACTCGTCACACGCCCTGCTCCCGCCTGGAACGGGGGCGTTGAAGGGCAGGAGCTGCGACCAAACTCCTCGGGTGGTTGTGTTTGGCGCATCCGGCTCGTATTTCGTGGGTAGCTGAGGCGTTGAGTATGGCGCGGAGACGAGCACGCTGAACCGAGAGGGTGCGGAGCCGTGGGGGGTACTGGGGCGCAACAGCGAAATGGGCGGCTGGATGGACTGCTGCGTGAGGTGAGGCGGCAGGCGTCACGTGGGGGCGATCCGGACATACGGAAGGTTCTCGACTGGCTGTACCGGCAGACCGGCGCCCACGCGGCGCTGATCGCGGACGGTGCGGGCAGGGTGGAGTCGTCCACGGAGGGCTTTCCCACGGAGGTGTTGCGTCCGCTCGCTCCGCTGCTCGCGCGATTATCCAGTGGGCAACTGGGCGCAGCCGCGACTGATGTTGGGGCGCTGCATGTGCGCTGTGAGGGCCTCGGGGCACACGAGCCGCGTCCGGTGCTGGTGGTGGCCGACTCCTTGGAGCCGACCCCGGAGGCGGTGGCGCTGACCTCGCACGTCGGCAGTGTACTGACACTGTTACGCCATGCCGAGGGCAGCGAGCGGACCTGGCGTGACTATCAGTACAAGGCACGCCAGCTGCGATTCGCCGTGCTACAGGCGCTGCTGGCGGGGGAGCCACTGCTGGCACGGCGAATGACGACCGGTGCCGTCCCACCGCTGCTTGACGCCGGCCGGCTGCGAGTCCATCTGCTGCACTGCCCGCCGCCCGACCGTGACCGGATCGCCCGCGCCCATCAGGATCCCTCCGGCTATCACGGTCCGAATCTGATGGTGCAGTGCCCTGTCTTCAAAGAACACTTGATCTGTCTCGTCGCTGATGACGAGGGCGAAGGGACAGGTGATCCCGGTGGCCAGGCGCACGGGCAGGGAGAGATCCTGCGCCGTCTGGTACGCGACAATCCGCACTACGCGCTGGGAGTCAGCGGCACGCACCCCCTCAGTGCGACGGCCGAAGCGTACAGCCAGGCCGCCCACGCCCTGGCTGCTGCCCGCACCGCTCCCAGCCGCGTTGCCTCCTACCACGGCCAGACCCCGCTGGATGGTGTCCTCCCCCGCCAGCCCGCCCTCGACTGGGCTCGCTCGCTTGTGCGCCCCCTGGACTCCATTCCGAAGACCAGCGTGGACATCACCCGCCTGGCATTGAGCATGCCCCGGTCCGCCGTGGCCAGCCTGCTCGACCTCAGTCGTAACACCGTCACCGCACACCTGCGACGGGCGGGACACGCCCTCGGCCAAGACCTCGCAGATGTCCGCTCCCGCGCCGCGGTCCACCTGGCCCTGGCCCTCAGGAGCTCTTGCGCAGGCCCCGAAGCCGAGGACCATCAACCGCCCCCCACCCTGGACGACTTGCTGCGCACCGAACGCGCCGCCGCCTGGGCCCAGACCATCCTCCGCCCCCTTCACACCCAGCATCGCCGCACCCTTCAGGCATGGATCGACGCCAACACCGACGCCCAGCGAGCCGCCCGCAGCATAGGCATCAGCCGCAACACGGTGCGCGCACACCTGCGCACCACCGAAGCCGTGCTCGGCCTCGACCTATTGACCACCGGTACCGGCATCCACGACGTCGTCCACGCCTTGCACATCAGCAACGCCCGCGCCGGGTGACCGCCGGGCGCTACCCGCATCCGGTAGTGGATCTGTGGTGTTGAGGAACGTGAGCCGTGACGGCTGCTGCCCCGGACCATGAGCGACCCGGGGCAGCAGCAAGAGGCGGCAGCGTCCTACTCGCGCCACCACTTCTTGGCGCTGCAGTCCACCTTGTGGCCGTTGTTGTACCCGCACACCTTGAAGTAGACCTTCTTGCCCTTCTTCACGTTCCCGACGTTCAGCGTCTTCGCTGCGCCGTCGTAGACGTGCTTGGTGTACGTCTTGCCGCCCTTGTAGACGGTCAGCCTGAAGGAGTAACCGTCCCCATTGGAGTCGTCGACGTAGAAGTCGTCCCGGTCCTCGCGAGTGCCGGAGGTCTCATGGTCGATCCAGGTAACGGTCCCGTAGCCCTGGAAGGAGTACTCGGTGCCGTTCGGCGTGCCCTTCGCGAGCGCCCCGCTCTCGGCCTGCGCCGTACCGGCCCGGCCGCCGCCCACACCACCCCCGTCGGCGTGGGCGGCGGCGACGACACCGCCGGTGAGAGCGAGCGCGGCTGCTGACGCGGCGATGAACGTTCGTGTACGCATGTGATGTCTCCCCGTTGTGTGCTGCTTGGTCCGTCGCACTAGACGTTAGAAGGCGCCGCCTCCTTCAACCAATGTGCACGCTGCTCAACGGCGGGCGAGGGTTGTGCACGATGCTCAAACGGTCCGGGAGGCCTGGGCCGGTTCGTTCGGGCATTTGCTCGTTGGCCCGGGTGTGCCGTTGACTGATGTGCAGACGGGCAGGCCGGGGACGCGCCCGCCTGCGAGCAGTCATGACCCGCTTGCGTGTCCCGCGCGCCACCGCGGACGGCTGCGCAGCAGACCGGGCATCGTCCTCGCGGACAAGGAAGCATCGCAGCATCGGCGGCGGGCCAGCAGCACACCGGGCGCGGGGCCGGCCCGTCACCAACCTGCCCGGACAACACGCCTAGCTGCGCCCCCACGTGGCGCATGCGTGGCGGAGCCGTCAGCGAGTCACGCCGATGCGTACCGAGAACGGCACATCCCGGTTTTGGCTGGTGCCTCACACCGGGATGCGCCGCGACAGGACCGGTTAGTCGACGAGGGCGAGCTCCGGCTCGTCCGATGACTTCTCCGCCGACTCGTCCGCCGGCTTGTCGATCTTGCGCCGTCCGAGCACTCCTGACAGTCCGATGAGCAGGCCGATGGCCGAGAGGATGGTGACCGTGAGCAGCGCCGGGGTGAAGCCGGCGAGCAGGGCGTCGGGGCCGGTCTTGCCTTCGCCTCCGGCGGTGAGGACCGCGGTGACGATGGCGAGTCCGATCGCGCCGCCGACCTGCGTCGAGGTGTTCAGCAGGCCGCCGGCCAGGCCCTGCTCATGGTCCGGGATGCCGGCGGTGGCCTGGATGTTGAAGGACGCGAAGGCCAGGGTGAATCCGATACCGAGCAGGATCATGCTGGGCAGCACACCGACGACGTACGGGGCGTCCCGGTCTATGACGAGGAAGAGCACGTAGCCGATGAGGTGTGCGATGACACCGCCCGCGATGGTGCGCGAGGTGCCGAGCCGTGCGATCAAGGGCTCCATCTGCGGCGAGCCGAAGGCGACGATCAGCGCGGCCGGAAGGAAGCCGAGCGCGGTCTGGATCGCCGACCACTGCAGCACCGACTGGAAGTAGAGCATGACCACGAACTGGAAGCCGATGTAGCCGCCGAAGAACACCGATATGCCCAGGTTGGCCCGTGCCAACGAGCCCGAGCGGAGGATGCCGAGACGGACCAGCGGATGCGTACTGCGGCGTTCGATCAGGATGAAGGCGAGCAGCAGCGCGGCGGCGACCGCGAACTGGATCAGCGTGTTCGGCGCGGCCCAGCCGGCCTCCGGCGCCTCCACGACGGTGTAGACGAGCAGCAGCATCGCGCCGACCGAGGTGATCGCGCCGGGGATGTCGTAGCCGCCGGAGGAGCGGGGGCCGTCCTTGGGCAGCAGACGGCCGGCCGCGATCCACGCGATCACCGCGACCGGCACCGGCAGGAAGAACGTCCATCGCCAGCCGACCTGGGTCAGCAGGCCGGAGAGCACCAAGCCGGCCGAGTAGCCACTGGCTCCGAAGACGGAGAAGATGCCCAGTGCCCGGTTGCGCGCGGGCCCTTCGGCGAACGTGGTGGTGACGATGGACAGCGCGGCAGGCGCGGTGAACGCCGCCGCCATGCCCTTGAGTATGCGGGTGGCGACCAGCAGAGCTCCGTCGTCGACCAGGCCGCCGAGCACGGAGGCGGCAGCGAACACGGCTACCGCGGTCAGGAACACCCGGCGGCGTCCGAGCAGGTCGGCGGCGCGTCCACCCAGCAGCAGCAGCCCGCCGTAGCTGAGGACATAGCCGCTGACGATCCACTGCAGCGCGCTGGTGGACAGGCCCAGGTCGGCCTGGATGGAGGGGAGTGCGACGCCCACCATCGAGACGTCGAGCGCGTCGAGGCCGATGACGAGGGAGACCGTGAGCAGAACTCCCCAGAGTTTTGCGTTCCACGTGGATGTGGTGGCGGACAGAGGTGCGGACGAAGTCATGCCGCGACTCTTACATGCACACGCATCGCATGCAAGCGCATTTAATCTCCACGCATCAAATGCTGGCGCATGTTATCCTGGCCCCATGATCGGTGGCACGGAGCAGGAATTGGTCGAGGAGTGGCATGGGCTTCTCGCCCGTCATGCCGCCGTGCACAACGCTCTTGAGCACGATTTGCAGGCACAGCACGACATCAGCGTCAGCGAGTTCGAGGCACTCGAACTCCTCGCCTCCTCCGTCCACGGCAAGTGCCGGGGCCAGGACCTCACCAACGCGGTGCACCTGAGCCAGAGCGCCGCGTCCCGGCTGGTCGCCAGGCTGGAACGAGGCGGCCTCGTCGAGCGCGTCATGTGTGATCTCGACCGCCGCGGCATCTTCGTCGTCCTCACCGACGAAGGCCACAAGCGTTACAGCGACGCGAAACCGACCCACCGCTCCGCACTCGCACGGACACTCCGCGGAGACGGCTGACCAGCCCCGCAGCAAGTCGATGACGGGTGAGAGGTCGTTCCTGCGCAGCCGGGTTTGTGCCGACGAGCAGATCGCCCGCCGAGCGGCCGGGAGCCTCCCGCCGACCCACACCCGTCGACCACATCCCGCACTGGTCACACTGGCGCCGAAAGCGACAACACCAGGCCCGCATCAGTCACTACACACGACGCGGACACAGCCCATAGAACTGCCCAGCCATCAGCACAAACACCGTTGCAGTACTGGACCGCCCCCACGCACACAGGGCACTTCAGTGGGAACACGCGCATGGACCGGGCCGACTGTCGGCCCGGTCCATGGGGCTGTCCAGCTGACAGCAGTCAGTGTCAGTACTGGATGGTGTGGTTGTAGAGGATGTTCCGGGCCGTCGAGCCGCTGTCCAGGCCGTAATCGGGCCTGTCGTTGACGAAGTACTCGCGGAAGCTGGACTGCCAGGTCCGGGACATCATGGTGTTGCTCTTCGTCCAGCCGCCGTCGACCTGGGACCACACGTCGACCAGCGCGGTGGCAACGCGGGCCTCGCAGGCGTCGCCCGCGTCGATGCCGTTCGTGGAGCGGTCATTGGCGAGGTTCATGGAGCTGCCGTTGCCCCAGTAGTACGTGGTGTCGTTGAAGGTGTGGAACGCCACCGCGTTGGCGAAGCCCTCGGTCCAGCCACAGCTGGTGGAGGAGGTGCGGTTGACGTAGTGGGGCGAGCAGTTGCTCACGTTCGGCCACCAGCCCTTGTAGAGCTTGCCCATGAGGGCGTGGCCCGCTTCGTGGACGGTGGTGTGCTCGGAGTCGGGGTCGTTGTCCGCGAGGTGGATCTTGTCCTCGTTGGTGGTCCAGTACGTGCCGTCGGTGGAGCCGGGGTACCACTGGACGGTGATCGGGGTGCACTGGCCGTCCTGCTGGCTGCTTGCCCAGCAGTTGGTCGTGGAACCGCGGTTCCACCACAGCTTGTTGAGGGTGTCGAGGGCGTGCCAGGCACGGCTCTGTCCGTCGTTGGCGTACACGTTGCCCAGGCTGGTGTTGCCCGAGATGTTGTTCAGCGAGTACGTGGCGGTGGAGTAGAGGCGGCCGCTGCCGTCGACCACCGACCACATCCGGCCGGCCTGCGTCTGGAACTCCACCCATGCCTGGGAGATGGCGGAGGCGCTCGGGGTGTAGCAGAGGTTGAACTTGCCGTCGCCGTTGCCGGTCATCCCCGTGGCGAGCTTCTGCGTACCGCTGTTGGCGGTCGGCTTGCCCCACAGGGTGATGTTGACGTTGCTGACCGGCTCGTCCCGGTTGGCCTTGCCGTTCCAACTGCCGCCCTCGGCGGACTGGAAGCGGTTGCGGAAGGTTCCGCTGACGCAGACCTGGGCGTTGGACGTGGCCGCGGCGGTGGCGCGCGGGGAGGCCGGGGCCGAGGCAGCCGAGGCACGGGCAGGGGCAGGGACCTTGGGGCTGACCGGGCGTACCTTGCGGGCGCCGGCCCCGGGACCGTGGACCGGGGCCGCGCCGGCCTTGGTGACCGAGACGCCCTTGTCGGAGGAGCCCTTGGATGTGCCGACGGTGAGTTCCACCGAGTCGTGCCCGGCGCGGCGCGGGTCGGGACGGTCGATGTCGCTGATGTCCGCCTGGATCTGGGCGGGTCCGGCGGCGACTGCCTTGACCTTGAGCTTGACGGTGTGGGTGCCAGGGGTGAGGGCGAGCGTCTGGCTGGTGCGCTGGCCGAAGGTGTCCGTTGTGGGTGCGGCGAGGCCGGATTCCTGGCCGGTCATCCGGAGCGCGGGCGGCAGTTGGACGGACAGTCCGGCGTGCTTGACGTCTGCCTGCGCCTGGACGTCCACGGTGAGGGTGGCCTGCTCGCCGACAGCAGGCAGATGGTCGAGAGAAGCGGTGACGCCGAGACAACTGAGCGGCGCCTCGGAGCTCTTCTCCGCGGGGCGGATCGTGCAGGTGCCGCCGGCCGGGGTGGTCGTGCCCGCGAACGCGGACGGCACGACGACGATTGCCAGACAGGCGCCTACGCCTGCCAGCGCGGTAAGAGCGGCGGGTCTCGTGACCCGTATCTGGGACATGGGCATGCCTTTCTGCGGCGCGCACGACCCCGGTCTGACACGACCGGGTCCGGTGCACGCGGGCAGAGCTGTGAGGGGGGTAGGGCACTGCGCCCCGGGCACTGCAGCTGTTGACCACCGGATCAACCGTTGGCCAGAGCAACACCCTAGGTAACAGTGGCCGAAACCATATACCTATGGCCTGCGCATGTCATCGCTCAATGCAGAAAATGTGGATCAGTTACGAACCAGACGCGGACAAGGCGCAGATTGACGGACACTCACCGGCGCCGAAGTCCAACAGCTACGGCCCAATGCAGCGACACCAACAAGCGAGCTGATCGAGCTGAGCCACCGCCCGCTGCCGGCCTTCCGTACGAACGACGAGGCAGGCCGGCTCGAAGCAACTGCCCGCCCTGACCCGCCCATCGGCAGGTGGCCCACCATCCTCTTGGACTGCGCGGCCGGCCCGGGGCACCAGCTCGCCACCACCGAAGACTTCACCAGACTTCACCACCGGCGGCAGGATCGGTCTCGACATCGACAACTTCGACCGGCTCCCCTACCCCAAACGCCACCACAGCCACCGACGGTCATGTGTCAACCTCAGCCCTGACTCTCGTCACTTCCTCATGGGAAATATCGACGGTCGACAGATCTGGCGCACGCTGCCCGGCGGACTGGCCGTCACGTACGGTCCGCGACATGACGGTTGAGAATTCGAAGGCCCCAGTACCACGGGTGCAGCTGGTCATTGGCATCATCCGCAGAGGCAACGAGATCCTGCTCGTGCGAGAGAGCCTCGGCGCCGGCGGTGAGATTCTCTGGTCCCTTCCCGGTGGCGGGATCGAGGACGGCGAACTCTTGCACGAAGCCCTCCGGCGTGAGCTACAGGAGGAGACGGGACTGCTGGTCGGCGACCCGGTGCGGACCGCGTTCCTCATTCACACCGACTCCGAGCAGTACCCCTCGGCGTTGGCCGCTGCCTTCGAGATCGACGAGTGGTCGGGAGACGTCACGCCGGAGGACGACGACATCAAGCAGGCCGCATTCTTCCCCCTGCCCGACGCCCTGAAGCTGCTGGGCGAGCTGGACAGCGCAACGCAGCGGGAGCCCATCGTCGGTTATCTGACGGGGGATGTCGCGCCGGGGACCACCTGGCTGTACCGCAACCGGGGCAAGGAGGAGACGCTCGTCGCCCGCTGGTGACGCCAGACAGCGGCCACCACGCGAAGAGCACAAACTACGGCTGGAGTACCAAGATCGGGGTTTCAGGCACTATGAGCCTGGGCGGTGACCGGGACAGAACACACACCACAAGAAACCGCAGATCAGCGGGCATTTTTCACTGATTCAAGGATGGTCGACGCACTCCACGTGACACGTCATCGAAAACGAGCCTCGCATCCAACTCGACGTATGCCCCGCCTCGCCGATGCGCTCAAGTCACCGGAAAATGGGCTCTCCTGCCGTATGCGTGGGTCAGGCTGTCGTGAGTTGGCGGCCGGGGAGGGCGGGGCCCGGCGCCGCGCACTGCCGCACCGCCATGAGGGCGCTGACGGAGTTCCGCGTCAGCCCCGGCCGAGGACGCAGAACTCGTTGCCCGCCGGGTCGGCCAGGACGACCCAGGAGACGTCACCCTGACCCACGTCGGCCCGTATCGCGCCGAGGCCTTCGAGCCGGGCGACCTCCCTCGCCTGATCCTCGACGGGGTCGGACATCACGTCGAGATGGACGCGGCTCCATACGACCTCGTCGTCGGGCGTGCGGCGGAACTCCAGGTACGGTCCGACGCCCTTGACGGAGCGCAGCAGGGCGCGGTCGTCGGTCAGCTCGTGGACGGTCCAGTCGATCGCCTCGCCCCAGAACCGGACCATGGCCCGTGGGTCGGCGCAGTCGACGACCACGGCGGCTATCGGCCCGGTGTCCCGGTAGAGCTCCCGGGGCTCCAGGACGCTGAACACGTTGCCTTCCGGGTCGGCCATCACCGTCCACGGCGCGTCGCCCCGGCCCACATCGGCGGGCGTCGCCCCGAGCTCCTTCAGACGTGCGACCAACTCCGCCTGATGGGCGTCGGAGGTGGTGGCGAGCTCGATGTGCACGCGGTACTTCACCGTCTCCGGGTCCGGGACGCGGACGAGATCGATGCAGATGGCGGACGGGTCCGGCCAGTCGAAGCCCACGGGTTCCAGGTTGGTGACGCCGGGCCCTTCGCTGGAAACACTCCAGCCGAGAACCTCCGCCCAGAACTGGCCGAGCGCCGAGTCGTCCCGGGCCTTGAAGTTCACCTGAACAAGTTGCAGCGTCATGCCGCATACCTTAGGTGATCCCCCATCGGGCAGTCGTGCGAATTCAGGCTCTCCTGCTGCATGTATGGCTCAGGCGATTGCGAGTTGGCGGCCGGGGAGGGTGGGTTTGCCTCCGGCGAGGGTGAGCATGACGAGGGCGATGATCGCGTCGGCGGAGCGGAAGCCGAAGCCTCGTCGGATGATCGGGCGGGTCTTGGTGTTCGTCGACTCGACCAGCCCGTTGGACATGCCAGTGGTCAGCGCGGTGCGGATGGCATCGTCGTGCCGCACGATCTTGCGCTGGAGGTCGACGAAGGCGTCGATCCGGCAGCGATGAAGTCGGCATTGGCGTCCAGCAGCGCGGTGATGTTCGGGTAGGACACGAGCTTGGAGTCCGCGACGAGCAGGAAGTCCTTGCGGTCGGCGATCTTGCGCAGGGACTTCATCGCGCCGACGACCTGGGCGACCTCGCCCGCCCCGCCGTCGTAGACGCGGTGGAACAGCGGGACGCCCCCGTCTCGGCCGACGGCCAGCCCGGTCTGGATCTGCTTCAAGTCCACCCGCCGGTCCTTGGGGTGGCCGTACTTGACCTGTGGGAACCCCTCTTCTTGGTTCTCATATGCGCCGAACAGTGACATCGAGGTCAGGTCCCAGTGGATCTGGGTGGTATCGATGCCGAACTCCGTAATCGCCTGCGCGCCGACCGAGCCGGTGATCTCCTCCAGACACGGGCGATCGCGTCCAGCGCCCGGGCGATCCGGTCGTCATTGAGCAGTTCCGGATCAACGCCGAACACCTCCGGCACAGCCCACCTGCGCGCCCAGTTCTCCACCCCGACCATCGAAGTCATCGAAGTCGGCGAGGAGAGCCGGTTAGCGATCAGCACTTCGATGACCTGCCCGTGCGTCAAGTGCGCCACATCCCGGACCGGGCACAGCTCGTCGATGATCCCGGCCACGTCCAGCCGACGCAGAAACTCGGCAGAGGCAGGCAGAGCGCCCGGACGTCTCTCCACCACGGAAGTCAACTCCACCGTCATCCGGGGACGCTGGACCCGTGAGCGACGTGTACGAGATATCGGCACGTCTCATTCAACGAGCGCACCCGGCCGGGTAGCGGGCACATCGCCGGATCATCCGAACCGGTCATGTGCGGAGGATGGGACTAGCTCGGCGGCCGTCCTTGTCACTTCCGAGGGCCCTTCCAGAAAGACGACCCCGAGGGCCTGATGCAGCGCTCCGAGGTCCGGGGTTTGTCCTGACGCTGGCAAGCGGTAAGCCGCCGCTGCCTGCTCCGCAGCCTGCAAAAGCTCGGCTGGATCCGGCGGGTGGGAGCGAGGCCGGTCCGGGGGGTGTCAGCCGGCGTGCCCGCCGGTCTGCACGACGTCCTCGTGGAGGTGGAGGATGCGCCAGCGCCCCGAGGCGCGGGTCAGTACGGCAGTGTTCCGCACCGTTTCCGGCACGAGCGACCGCCCTTGACTGTCGGGGCGGAACGTCACGACCAGCCAGTACCGGACGAGAGCGAGCTCACCGAAGACGTCGATGACCGGGCGGACGGCTTCCACCGACTCCTCCACCGGGCCGTCTCCTGGAGCCGGGCGGGCACGGCGGACCTCGTCCAGTTCCGCCTTCCCTCGGATCAGGTCCGGCCGGGCGGAGTCGAAAATGGTGGCATCGGGATCGAGGAACGTGTCGACGGCCTCAGGTTGTCCTGCCATGTAGGCGTCGTACATGCCGGTGAGGCAGGCCCAGGCCTCGTCGCGCTCGTGCGACGCCGCGGTCATCGGACCACCGCCAGGTCGCGCGGGCTGTGGTTCAGGCGTCGTGCGCCGTCCTCGGTGCAGACGACGATGTCCTCGATCCGTACTCCGAATCGGCCCGGCAGGTAGATCCCGGGTTCGATGGAGAAGCACATTCCCGGCTCCAACGGCTGCTTCTCACCTGCCACGAGGTACGGCGGTTCGTGCGTGGTGACGCCGATGCCGTGCCCGGTGCGGTGGATGAAGTACTGCCCCCAGCCGGCCTCCTCGATGACGGTGCGCGCCGCCCGGTCGACGGCCTCGCACGTCACACCGGGGTTCACCGCCTCGAATGCGGCCTGCTGCGCAGCCAGCACCACGGCGTGCACCTCCTTTTCGAGGGCGCCCGGTTCTCCCACGTGCACGGTGCGGCTGATGTCCGAGCCGTATCCGGCGACGAGCCCGCCGAAGTCGAGCACCACGGTGTCACCGGTCCGTATGAGACGCTCGCCCGCCTCGTGGTGGGGGTTCGCCCCGTTGGGTCCCGAGCCGACGAGGGTGAAGTCGACCTGGCCGTGTCCGTGCCCGGTCAGCAGCCGGGCGAGATCCTCCGCCACGTCCGACTCCCGTCGGCCGGCGAACCGCACCCGGAGGATGTCGGTGTAGGCGGCGTCGGCGGCGGCTCCGGCGGCCGCGAGCCGTCCCGTCTCGTGCTCCTCCTTGACCGCTCGGAGCATGGGAAGGACGTCACCCGTCGCCACGAGCCGGACGCCCGCCGCCGCGCCTTGGAGTCCCAGTACGTGCAGGGCCCAGGCCTCGTCGGACACGGCGTACCGCCCCGGCCTCAGCAGACCGGCTGCGGCCTCGTGGGGGTTCTCGCCGTCCCGCCAGGTCACCATGCGCACCGCGGCCGCCGCCGGGGCGGCCTCCGCGTCGGCCCGTTCCAGGAGGGGGACCAGCAGTCGGGGCGTCTCCCCGGTGCTCAGGGCGAGCATCGTCAGACGCTCGGTCGGCGGCGGGAGGTATCCCGTCAGCCAGGTGAGATCGGGGCCGGGCAGCACGACGAGCCCGGAGAGCCCCGCCGCCTCCGCCGCCGCGGTCGCCCTCGCCATGCGTGCCGCGTACACATCGCTGCCGAAGGCCGGTTCGTTGGGTTTGTTCATGTCTCGAATGATCGGCATGCGCCCGCGGAGCCGGCTGTGCGCCGTGCACTGCCGCACGCTCCGGGAGGGTGCGAGACGCACACGACGCGTCGACGCCGCGTGGCTAGCGTCCCTGCCAGTTCCTGTGAGAAGCCGGGAGGCTCAAATGACTTTTCGGGTGGCCATGGACATCGGTGGCACGTTCACCGATGTCGTCGCCTATGACGAAGACCGCGGCACTTTCCATGCTTCGAAGGCACCGACCACACCAGGTGATCTGGCAGAGGGCGTGTTCTCCGCGCTTTCGCTCGAGGTCGATTCCCCGCAGCACATCTCCTTCTTCGTGCACGGCACGACCCAGGGACTCAATGCGCTCCTTGAGCGCAAGGGTGCGAAGGTGCTGCTCCTGACGACCGCCGGCATGCGCGATGTCTTGCACATCGCCCGCGGCAACCGAAACGACATGTTCGAGTTGCACTACCGCAAGCCCACCCCGCTCGTGGACCGGTCCACGACCGTGGAAGCGGCAGGTCGCCTGGACTGGCGCGGCGCCGAGGTCGAGCCGCTGGACGAGGACGCCGTGCGGCAGGCCGCCCGGAAGGCGCGTGCCGAGGGCTACGACGTCGTCGCGGTCTGCTTCCTGTTCGCCCACGTCAACCCGGAACACGAACTGCGGTCGGGCGCCATCCTGGCCGAGGAGCTCGGAGAGAGCACCATGGTGGTCCTCTCCCACCAGGTCGCCCGGGAATGGCGCGAGTACGAGCGCACGTCCACCACGGTGCTGGAGGCGTACACCGGCCCGGTCGTACGCCGCTACCTGAGCCACATCGAGGAGCGGTTCGCCGAGCGGGGCCTGACCGTCCCCGTCCAGGTCATGCAATCGTCGGGCGGCATCGTCAACGCCGCCTTCGCCCGGCGCAGTCCCCTGCACACGCTGCTGTCGGGACCGGTCGGCGGCACGATGGGCGCGGCCGCCGTGGCCGCGACGCTGGGGCGTCGCAACGCGGTGTGCGTCGACATGGGCGGCACATCGTTCGACGTTTCCCTCGTCCTCGACGGACGCCCGGACATCTCCAGCGAAGGCACGGCCGACGGGTTCCCCGTCCTGATGCCCCTGGTCAACCTGCACACCATCGGCGCGGGCGGCGGCTCCATCGCCTACTCGGAGGCCGGCGGTCTTCGGGTCGGTCCCGAGTCGGCGGGCGCCACGCCCGGCCCGGCCTGCTACGGCCGCGGCGGTACGCAGCCGACCGTGACGGACGCCAACGCCGTCCTGGGGCGGGTCGACCCTGAGTGGTTCGCGGGCGGCCGTATGACGCTCGACGTCGACGCGGCGGGGCGCGCGGTGGGCAAGCTCGCTGACGAGCTGGCCATGAGCGCGACCGAACTCGCCGACGGGATCTGCGACGTCGCCAACGCCAAAATGGCGCAGGCGATCCGTACGCTCACCGTCGAGCACGGTCTCGAACCGCGTGAGTTCACCATGCTCGCCTTCGGTGGTGCCGGGCCCCTGCACGCCGTGGCCATCGCCCGCGAACTGGGGATCGGCGAAGTGGTCATTCCCCGTATGCCTGGTGCCTTCTCCGCCTGGGGGATGCTCGGCACCGACGTACGTCGCGATCTGTCGCGCCAGTTCTTCGTCTCCGACGCGGCGCTCGACGGTGCGGCGATGTCCGGTGCGCTGGCCGAGCTGGCGCGGGAGGCACTGGCGGAGCTCGCCGACCAGGGCGTTCCGGCCGCGGACTGCCGTGTCGAGCACAGCGTCGACATGCGCTACGAGGGCCAGGACTACACGCTGCCCGTGCCTCTGTCCGGATCGGACGAGCCGCTCGGCGAGGGTTTCACCGCCGAGATCGCCGAACGTTTCGCGCAGCTGCACGAGGCCCGCTACGGCCACGCCACTCCGCACGCGCCCGTGGAGTTCGTGACGCTGCGCACCACGGGGCTGGGTGGGCTGTCCCGGATCGAGCCCGGCCCGTACCCGACCGAGGCGGACCCCTCCCGGGACGCCTCAACCCGCCAGGTCGTCTTCGACGGCCAGGTGCATGAGACGGCCATCCTGCGCCGTGAGCACCTTCCCTCCGGCCACCGGCTCGCCGGGCCCGCCATCGTGGTGGAGGACACCTCCACCACGGTCCTGCCCCCCGGCTCCTCCGCGGTGGTGGACGCGAACGGATTCCTCGTCATCACGGTTGGAGCATCGGCATGAGCGCCATCGACCCGGTCACCACGGAAATCATCCGCTGCGCCCTGCTGCAGGCCGCCGAGGACATGAACACCACCCTGATCCGCTCGTCCTACACACCGACGATCTACGAGGCCAAGGACTGCGCGGTCGCCCTGCTCGACCACGAGCACAACGTCCTGGGTCAGTCCTCCGGCCTGCCGATCTTCCTGGGCAATCTGGAGGAGTGCACTCGGGCCACCGAGCGCGTCCACGGCCGCGACGTGTGGCAGCCGGGCGACGTATGGGTCCTCAACGACTCCTACATCGGCGGCACCCACCTCAACGACGTCACCGTGTACGCGCCGATCTTCTCCGAGCCCGCGGAGCCCGACGAGGCACCCGTGCTCATCGGGTTCGCCGCCTCCCGGGCGCACTGGATCGACATGGGCTCCAAGGACCCGGGCGGGTCGATGGACTCCACCTCCATCTACCAGGAGGGCCTGCGGCTGGGACCGATCAAGATCTACGAGGACGGTGAGCCCTGCGATCAGGTGCACTCGCTGATCGCGCGCAATGTGCGGTTCCCCGAACCGACGCTGGGCGACATGCGCGCCCAGGTCGCCTGCGCCCGTACCGGCGCACAGCGACTGACCGAGATCGTCGGACGCTGGGGCCTGGAGACCGTGCTGGCGGCACGGGACGCCGTGTTCGCCCAGACCGAGCAGATGGAGCGGCAACGGATCGCGGCCCTGCCGGACGGTGTCTACGAGGCGAGTGGCTGTCTCGACAACGACGGGATCGACCTGAGCACCCCGCTGCCGGTGACCGTGCGGGTGACCGTCTCCGGTGATCGCATAGCCGTCGACCTGACCGACTGCGCCGAACAGGCCACCGGCCCGGTCAACTGCGGCGCGGCGCAGACCGTGGCGGCCTGCCGCGTCGCGTACAAACTGCTGGTCAGCGGCGATATCCCGCTGAACGGCGGCTCGTTCAAGCCGCTGGAGGTCGTCACCAGGCCGGGAACCATGCTGGCTGCGGTCGAACCCGCTGCCTGCCAGTACTACTACTCCCATCTCGGGCTGATCATCGATCTCGTCGTCAAGGCCCTCGCTGCCGCGCTGCCTGACAAGGCGGCGGCCGCGAGCTACGGCGATTCCATGATCGTTCAGTTCACCGGGACAGACCCGCGAAGCGGCCGCCCGTTCGTCTCCCAGGAGGCCACGGTCGGCGGATGGGGGGCTTGGCGCACCGACGACGGCGAGAGCTGCCTGATCAACAACGTCAACGGATCGCTGCGGGACATGCCCGTCGAGGTCCTGGAGACGCTCTTCCCCGTCCGCGTCACCCACTACGCCATCCGGCCCGACTCCGGGGGCCCGGGCCGCACCCGAGGCGGCAACGGCGTCATCCGCGAATACCGCTTCGAGGCCGATCAGAAGCTCTCGCTGTGGTGGGAACGCTCGACCACCCCGGCCTGGGGTCTGTTCGGCGGCGCCGACGGCGCTCCTCCGCTCGTACGGCTCAACCCCGGAACGCCGCGCCAGCGCACCCTGCTGAAGGCCAACGCGGTCGACGTACGGGCAGGGGACATCCTGCGCTGCGAGAGCGGCGGGGGCGGCGGCTTTGGTCCCGCGGCCGAGCGTCCGCGCGCGGCGGTCGTCGAGGACGTCCGCGAGGGCCTGGTCAGCGACGACTGGGCGCGCACCGCGTACGGCCTCGTCTGACCTCGCCCGCAGGAGGCCGCTCCCCCGCCCCCACGGGGGAGCGGGCCGTGCGCTCAGTGCGGGGGCGTGCCGAGCACGTGGCAGGCCAGATGCAGTGCGAGGCGCTGCTGCGGATCGTCGATGTCGTAGCCCAGCGCGCGGATCCTGTCCATGCGGGCCGCGACCGTGTTGCGGTGCACGCCCAGACGCACCGCCGCGGCGGACGGCGCCGCTCCGGTGTCCAGAACGGCCGTGAGCGTCTGCCGCAGGCTCCCGTCGGGATCGACGGCGAGCAGCCGTGCCATGACCGCCTCGGCGGTGCCGCGCAGTTGCGCGGCCGGTACCGCGGCCAGCATCTGCGCCGGACCCAGCTGATCGGCCCGGACGACCGTGCCCGCGCCTGCCGCCGCCGCGACCTGCGCGGCGGCGTCCGCCGATTCCAGCAACGGCGTCAGCTCGGCGAGATCCCCTCCCGGACCGGCGACAGCCGCGGCCAGCGGCGCGTAGCCGGCCAGCGCCGTCACGACCTTCCGCACGTCGTTGACCGCCTGGCGCAGGCGTGCTTCCTCGTCCGCCCTGGTCTCCTCGTCCTCGGTCCCCTCGTCCCCGGGCTGCCGGGCCGGGGTACGGGGCCCCTGCCACGCCACCCACGTGTCGTCCAGGACAACGAGCGGCCCGTGGCCGCGCGACGGCCACACGGCGCGCAGTGCCGCGTCGATGTCGCTGCGGTCGGTGTCGGATTCACCCGCCTGCCGGATCGCGAAGGCGACGAGCGGACCGGAGACCGGCCACCCCAGGGCGACCGCTTCGGCGCGCACGTCGGGGTGCGGTGCGCCGTCGGCGAGAAAACGGCGCAGCAGTGCTCCGGCGAAGCGGCTGTCGCGGTCCGCCAACAGGCGTCGCTCGGCCGCCCAGGCGGTCAGAGGGGCCACGGCGAGTCTCAGGACGTCCTCGACGGTCCCGGGCCAGCCCGGTGCGTCCCCTCGCACGGTCGCCACCAGGCGTCCCAAGACACGGCGGTCCGGGCCGGGCACCTCGACGGTCACCATGGTTACCGGGGGCGGTGAGGAACGGTCCTTCAAGGCGTCGAGTGCCGCACGGCGGCCGGCGAGCAGGTTGCCCGCGCCGTCGGTCAGCGCCACGGTGGTGGCGGAGAGCACCGCGTGGAGCGTGGAGAGCACGGCGTCCGCGCGCGGGCCCGCGTCGGCCAGTTCCTGCGCGGCACGAGCCAGCAGCGCCGTACGGCCGGCTTCCGGGCGTGCGACGGCGGAAGCGATCCGTACGGCGGCGGCCAGCGTGTCCTCGGAGGTCAGGAGCAGAGGGACGGCCAGCCGTTCGGCGAGCGTTCCCACTGACTCCTCGTCGGTCGCGAGGTCAGGCACGACGACACAGGCGGCCGCGTGTTCCCACGCCTTGCGGAGCGCCATCTCCACCGTCCAGCCCGTACGGGCGACGGTCCCGGCGAGCACGACGGCGGTGTGCGGGCGCAAGGTGTCGAGGGCGTCGAGCTGGTCGACGATGCGGACGTCGTGGACCTCGCCGCCCGTGCCTGCGGCTCCGATGATGCGCACGCCGGGCAGCGGCCCGTGCGCCAGCTCGGCCACGGTCAGGGCGGCGGGAGCGGGGCGGTTCACCTTCGGGTACCTCTCGTGGGGCCGGCTGAACGGGCCGGACTCGTCGGTCCCGGCACTTCTCCCTCGGCCGCGAGAGCGAGGCCTTCCGGGGTGTGCCAGGCGGGGTGGGCGTCGATGGCGACGACCTCGACCTGAACGCCGGGGGCGAGATGCTCGACTCCCAGCACTCGCCGGTCGGCGGCCGACAGGGTGAGGATCTGGTCGGGAGACTCGGCGATGACGGCGCCGTCGGCCAGGACCAGCAGGATCTCGTTCTGGGCCTCCAGCCGGACATGACGGCGCAATCCTTCGGTCTCGGTGACGACGACGCTGGTCCGGCGTGAGGGCAGGGCGCCCTGGCGGCCGGTGAACCCGGCCGGGCCTCTGGCAAGCGCATGCTCGGGGTGTTCGACGGCGGCGATCCGTCCCCGGCACAGGGCGCGCGGCCGCCAGGGGGCGAAGCGGGCCGCTCCGGTGGCGCGTCCCGCGGTCAGCAATCGCGTGAACGAACCGGGCACCGCGCCCCGCGCCACCGCGTCACCCGGCATGGGGTAGCAGACCACCAGCGCCCACCCTCCGGCCGCCATGACGAGCGGCCGCACGAGATTCTCGATGCGGGTGCCCGCGTGCTCGATGACGACGACGTCACCGGTGGAGGTCGTCATGGCCAACGGCAGCGGCGCATGGCCGTCAAGCGTGAACGTGGTCTGCTCAAGCAGCGGAAACACCCGGCCACAGGCATCGCCGTCCACGAGGGAGGTACCCGAGTCGGCCGCCGCTGCCGCCGCGAGCATCGCGTTCTCGGCCGCACTGTTCAGAGCGACGAGGGCGTCGGGCCGTCGCCCGGTGCAGCGGGTAAAGGCCTCGAGGGCGCTCGCGGCCTCCCGTCCGGACGGAAGCTGTTCGGCCAGGGCAGCCGAGGACCCGACGAGCGTCACGGTGGCGCATGCCAGATCTGCCGGCAGCCGGGACGGTGCGAGGAGAGGGACGCGTCCCCGTTCCCGGACCGCTGCCCGGGCCCAGTCACGGGCGACGGCAAGGGCCGACTCCTCCGAGCCTTCGGCCAAGACGGTCGATCCTTCGGCCAGCGCGTCGACGTCTTCGGCGTCCAGGTATGCGTCGACCGGCGTCTGCGGTGTCATTCCGCCTCCTCGCCGGCGGTGCCGACCGCGCGGACACGGATGCGGTGGACGCCACCGGGCAGATACGACACCGGCGCGTGGGCGACGCTGCCGATACGGGCGCTGACGGGCTTCGCCCCGGCCGCGATCACGGCCGCCAGAGCTCTGCCGCTGACGGATTCCACAACGCGCTCCAGCTCTATCCTGCCTCCGGCCACGGCGACCTGCGCCGCCTCGGCGGCGATGTCGGAGGCCGCCGCCTCGTACGCCGCAGCGGTCTGCTGCTGCCAGGGTTCCAAGGTCGTCTCCGGCAGCATCCAGGCGGCACCGCCAGCGGCGATCACGGGGGCGCCGGGAGTCCGCTCCCTGACGCGAGCGACCAGGCGGCCGATGTCTTCACGTGCCTGTCGCAGCAGCTCTGCAGGAACCGCGGCTGCGGAGCCGCCGCGGCTGTCGAAGGACAGCGTCTCGATCTCCGGGGCGTCCACTCCCAGCCGGATGCCACCCGGTCCCGGACGGCTGTCGCGGACCGTGATCTCGGAGTCGTCGACGGTCCCGCACCTGACTTGTTCCGCCGCCATGTCGAGGACGACGGCGCGCTGCGTCGCGGCGTAGCGGGCGGCGCCGCGCAGGGCGGCGGCGGTCGTGGAGTGGCTCGCGATGACCGGGAAGCGGCGGAAGTACTCGGCCGACACCCGACCGCCGGTGTTACGGCCGAAGAACAGTGGGGCCGCGACCCCCACGGCGGCCAGGGAGCGGCGGGTCTCGTCCACGACGCGCGTGGCTTCGTCCCGAAGGGCCGCGTTGACGACCGTCGCGTTCTCGCGTTCCCGCAGCCCGATACGGCCGATGTCCCGGGAGAGACTGATACGGGCACCCGGGACCGTCTCGACGATGATCTCAGCCGCGGCCGCTTCGATCTCGGGACGGGTGACCGCCCCGGCCGCCGTCACCGCGAACGCGGTGACGCCCTGCTCAGCGGCTCGTGCGGCGAATCGAGCGACATCGTCACGTGCCAGGGGCTCCAGGTGCAGCCCGGTCAGCGAAGCACCTCCGTCGACGATCGCGACCACCGACCCCACGGCGCCGGCCAGGGCCTCGGGCCAGCCCGCCAAGGGCGCCAGCGCCGGATGGCACGGAGGGGAGATCCGCAGGGCCGCCACACCGGCCAGACCGGTCGGGCGCGCGGACAGCTCCGCCGTCGTCACGCCCACGGCGGCCACCGATCCCAGCAGCGGGCGCGGCAGGCTGCCGAGCACCGCGTCCAGGCTGCTGCCGTAGGCGGCCCTGGTGGCGACGACAGCATGATCCGCGATGGTGCCGTCGGATCGGACGAGGACTGCCACGGTCGTGCACCGGCCGACGTCGACTCCAAGCCTCACGCACCTCATGCTGGTCCCTCCGCCCACGCCGTGCCACCCCGCTCCGACAGCCCACCGCCGCCGTGCGGAGCCCCGGCGTCACCTGGCCCTCCCTGCTCGTGGGGCGGGAGATCGGGCCCATGCTAGGGATCCGACTTCCGGCGGGGTCGTGCGGAACGCACGGCCCGCCAGGACCCGGCAGTGCCGGCGGCACTGCGTCGCGCGGGGCGTCCGGAGCAGCTTCCTGACACACGGGGTCTCGGGAGGCCTGTGACGGCAACGGCACCGCACCCTGTCCGGGTTACCCTGCAATACCGACGAAGGCGGTGACGGTCTTCTCTTGGTGGCCCGGCTCGGACACCTGCAGC
Organism: Streptomyces inhibens; assembly: GCF_022221585.1. Lineage (NCBI taxonomy): Bacteria > Bacillati > Actinomycetota > Actinomycetes > Kitasatosporales > Streptomycetaceae > Streptomyces > Streptomyces inhibens. The sequence goes on along the minus strand of NZ_CP084681.1, from coordinate 9,365,398 downwards.
GGACAGAGGCACCGCCCGCCCCCGAGGTCGTCTGGCTCCCACGGCTGCTGACCTCGATACCGGGATACCGGGGCAGCCGTTCGAAGCGTTGGACGCCCTTGTCAGTGCCTGGTCTCTCCGCACGGTCACGACCGGGCCGACTGTGCGATCGGCACAGGTTGCCGACGAGCGGGTCTGTCTACTGTGCCGGGCAATCGCCGATCCGGTTCAGCGTGATCGCGCATTGGGAGACGAGGTATTCCATGGACGCAGTGTCCGCCAGAGCAGGTGGCCCGGGGGCGGAGACCGACGATGTCCGTCCGGTCGACGCTCCGCAGCAGGTCGGTGCGTTCTTCGAGCGGATGGCCTTCGGTCGTGTGCACGTCAGGATCATCGCAGCACTGTTCATCGCCTTCGTGATCGAGTCCTGGGAGCAGCTGGCTCTCGTCTACATCTCCGACGACCTCGGCACAGCGTTCCACGTCGACAGCGGCCGGATCGGCTGGGCGCTGTCGGCCGTCGCGCTCGGCATGATCCCCGGCGCACTGGTCTGGGGGCCGGTCTCAGACCGGGTGGGCCGCCGGGGAGTGTGCGTCTGGAGCCTGGCCAGCTACGGCGTGGCAGCCATGCTCACGGCGTTCGCGCCGAACTTCGCCGTGCTGATGGCCGGACGTGTCCTCTCCGGCCTGGCGCTCGCCGGGGTGTACACCATGACGTTCCCCTACTTCCTGGAGCTGATGCCGACGCGGCTGCGCGGCAAGGCCGCCGTCTATCTCTCGATCGGTTGGCCGATCGGTGTGCTCGCGGCTGTGGGTGCGACGCAGGCGCTGCACGGGCTCGGCTGGCGGGTCGTGGTGATCGCGAGCGGGCTCGCGTGCCTCTGGGTCCTCGCGATCCGCGCCTGGGTGCCCGAGTCCCCCTACTGGCTCGTGGCGCAGGGTCGGCACGACGACGCCCGTCGCGTGCTGCTGCGACTGGGGGCACAGGTGCCCGCCGGAACGACGTTCGCCCACTCCGAGCACGAGGAGAAGGCCGGCAAGCCGCTGGAGCTGTTCCGCGGTGGACTGGCCCGCATCACCGTGCTGATGCTGGTGCTGAACTTCGCGTTCAACTGGGGCTACTGGGGCCTGCAGACCTGGCTGCCGACGCTGCTGCAGGAGAAGGGCCTCAGCATGTCCAGCAGCCTGGGGTTCGTGGCGCTGAGCGCCCTGTTCATGATCCCCGGGTACGTGTCGGCCTCGCTGCTGACCGCGCGCTTCGGACGTAAGAAGGTTTTCCTGTCCTACGTCGCCGCTGCTGCCGTCGCGGGCGTCGCCTTCGCCTACTCGGGCACGCTGACCGAGCTCTACATCGCGAACTTCGCGCTCGCCTTCTTCAGCCTGGGCGCGTGGGGCGTCTGGAACACCTGGAACGGCGAGTTCTACCCGACCGCGCTGCGCGGCACCGGCTACTCGTGGGCGACCGCCGCCCAACTCGCCGCGACCACGTTCGCCCCCTCGGTTGTCGGCTTCCTCCTCGCGCGTGCCACCGGCTTCTCCAGCACGGTGCTCTTCATCACTGCTTTCCTGGTGGTGACGCTCCTGGTCGCGATGCCGCTGCCGGAGACGGAAGGGCGCGAGCTGGACTGAGCCCGGCCGAGTCGGGCGGCGCCGGGTTCGCGGCGCGAGAGTGGGGTGGGCGGACGCTTTGTCCGCCCACCTCTGCTGTCCTGTTGAAGGCCGGGGACCGGCCGCCACAACCACTGCCGACGTCGCTCAGCCCACGAAACCAGCGCCCGAACCCGGCGGCACGCGCGGGCGGTTGTCCACAGCTTCTACGAGGGCCCAGGCGGACGCCTCCGGTGACAACGACTGGCTGGTGCAGGTCGACTCCACCATCGTCCGCGCCCACCCGCACGCCGCCGCCACCGGCCGAAAAGGGGGCGGCACCGGCCGGACGAACCGGACGATCACGCCCTCGGCCGTTCCCGAGGAGGACTGACAACGAAAGTCCACCTCGTCTGCGACGGCAGAGGCCGCCCTGACGCCCTTCTGATCACACCGGGCCAGCGTCACGACAGCACCTGCGCACAAGCTCTGCTGGAAAGAATCCGTGTCCCTCGCACCGGCCCGGGCCGGCCACGCCGCCGACCTGACCACGTGATCGCGGACAAGGCTTACAGCTCGCGCGGCTTCCGCGGCTACCTGCGGCGACGCGGCATCGCGCACACGATCCCCGAGAAAACCGACCAACAGCGGCACCGGCACCATCGCGGGCGCCGCGGCGGCCGGCCACCAGGCTTCAACCGGGAGGTCTACCGCCGACGCAACCTCGTCGAACGCTGCTTCAACCAGCTCAAGAGCTTCCGCGGCATAGCCACCCGATACGAGAAGACCGCCACCTCCTACGAAGCAGCGGTCACACTCGCATCACTCCTGCTCTGGGCATGATCCGTTTGAAGACGGACCCTAGTATCTTCGCGTCCCACACGCGCCCGTGATTGTTGGTCAGTTGAGCCGTAGTCGGCCAGCCCCTTCGTTGGCCGACGGCCGTGGAGGCGTAAAGGAAGCGTGCATCACCGCCCCTGTACATACGCGTGCGAGGCGCCGCACCGGCGCAGCAGCGCAGTGCGGGGCATTGTGGGCATCCGGGGGCAGGTTCCCGGGGGGCTCCGGCGTCGCGGCCGCGGGGGCATGGGTCAGGTGGTGTGCTGGGCGATGGAGCGCATGGCGTCAATGGTTTCCTGTTCGTCCTCTTCGACGCCGTGGTCGCTCAGTTTGACGATGACGGTCTTGGTGACGGGGTCGATGTAGGTGTACTGGCCGTGCACGCCGATGGCCGAGTAGTCCTTGCCGTTGCCGCCGGAGGGGTGCCACCACTGGGCGGAGTAGCCCCAGCCGTCGATCCGGTTGGCTGCGGGCGTGGCGAGGCGGGTGACCCATTTCTCGGGGACGATCTGTTGGCCGTTGGCCTGTCCCTTGTCGAGGACGAGTTGGCCGATCTTGGCGTAGTCGAGGGTGGTCGCGTTGATGCCGGCGAATGCCTTTTCCATGCCGCCGTCGCGGTCGAGGTTCCAGGTCGCGGTGTGGGTTGCGCCCATGGGCTTCCAGACGCGTTCGCTGAGCACGTCGGCCAGCGGCTTGTTCTCGATGCGCGTCAGGATGAGGCCCAGCAGCCCGGTGTCGACACTGCGATAGGTCGCCTTGCTGCCGGGGGGGTAGGTCACCTTGCGGTGGTCCTTGAGGAAACCTGGCAGGTCGTGGGTGAGGTACATGCGGGTGCTGCCGGTGAAGATGGTGTCGTGGTCCTCGGCGACATCGACGCCGGAGGACATGTCCAGCAGGTGCTGGACGGTGACAGTGTCGTAGGCGCCCCCGGAGCGCAGCTCGGGCAGCAGATCGACCAGGCGGTCGCTCTCGCGGAGTTCGCCGCGTTCGATGGCCTGGCCGACCAGCAGTGAGACGATCGACTTGGCCATGGACCAGGACGACAGGCGCGTGTTGGCGTTGACACCGTCGTGGTACCACTCGTAGGTCAGCTTGCCCTCCCGCAGGATCGCGAAGGACTGCGTGTGGGTCTTGGCGAGGAACTCCTCGAAGGGGATCTGCTTGCCCTTCCACGGCACCTGCTTCGGCGTCGGCTGCGAGGACTTAGGCAGCTCGGTGGGCTTGCCTGCGGCGATGGTGCGCGCGGGGAAGACTTCGCCCCGCTTGGAGGGCGGCGTGTTCTCCAGCCGGATCAGCTCATGGGGCGAGGGAATGTCCATGATCCAGGTTGCGGCGTATGTTGCGCCGACGACCACGGCCAAGGCCGTCCCTGCACCGATCAGGGCCCGCCGGGCCCGGCGGCTGTTGGGCACAGGGCTGTACCGCCGGGATGCGGTGGCCGGTCCGGCAGCGGTGTCGGCCTGCGGGCGGCGTTCACGATCGTTGTGCTGTGCGGGCTGCATACTGTGGTTTCCTGCTCGTTTCGTGCGAGATGGGACGCGGGAAGGCCGGACTGGTTTGGACGCCGAAGGCCGTCCGTGCCGGGAGTTGTTCAGCGTGGCTCGTCACGCCGCACCGATGGCAGGCGCGTAATGCGGGGCACCTGACGCTGTGCGAGGACCCTCACCGACCGGAGTCCCGCGAGGAGACGGAACGTGAGTCCTGCGGGGAGGCGGCATCCGCGACGTCGAGCCGGAAAACCTCCAGCAGGGACGCGAGGACGTCGTCGTCCTTGTGCTGGGCCAACCAGAGTCGGCTGCAAACGCACAGCGCCGGGTCGAGTCGGCGGTCGTGGGTGCGCCCGGACCTCCATGTCGACGTGCGGGGCCGGGCGCACCGGAGGACAAAGCCGGTCAGTGCCCGTGGCAGCAGGAAGCGCCCGGCGTCTTGTCGCCGCCCAGAGCACCCATCTGCTGTGCTGCCGCGATGCGCTCACGTCCCGCCGCCGACGTCGCGTCGTGGACGACCTGGCCGGCGATCATGGTGAAACAGACGCTGCTGCCGCGGACTTCCTTCATCGGCACCTTGGTGATGTCCCGGTCCAGCACGATCAGATCGGCGCGCTGCCCGGCTCGGAGGGTTCCCGACTGGGCGTCGTGCAACTGGTAGGCCGTGCCTGCAGTGTGCATCGACAGGGTCTGGGCCCGGGTCAGTGCCTCGCCCGCGTTCAGCGGGGGCAGGTCTTCGTCGGGATTGCTGCGGTCGATGGCGGTGGCCAGCTGGTCGAAGGGCCGCAACGGGTCGACCGGCCAGTCCGAACCGCCGGCCAGCCGGGCGCCGGCGCGGAGCAGGCTGCGCGCCGGGTACAGGCGGGCGAACCGCTCCTCCCCGATGTAGGGCCGCAGCGCCTTGCTGGTGAACACGTTCTGCTTCGCCCACTGCATCTGCATGTTGGCCACCACACCGGCTCGCGCGAAACGCTTGTAGTCGTCCGGGTGCACGAACTCCAGGTGGGTGATGGTGTGCCTGCGGTGGTGGCGGCTGGTGTGGGCGGCGGCCTCGTAGGCGTTCAGGGCCACCCGCACGGCACGGTCGCCGATGGCGTGGGCATGCATCTGCCATCCGGCCTTGTCGAGGGCGAGGACGAGGGCACGGTAGTCGCGGTCGCTGACGTACAGATCGCCGCGGTGCGTGGTGGGCCGGCCCTCGGCGTCCAGGTAAGGCGCCAGCAGGGCGGCGCCCTGCGCCGGGAACTCAGGGACGCCGTCCAGGAACACCTTGGCCGTGGTGAGCCGCAGCCGGTCCGGTCCCGCGTACCGACTGCGCAGGTCGCGAAGGTACTCGGCGGCCTCTGCGGGCTTCTTGGCCGTGTCCTGGTCGACCAGCAGTGCGGGCGTGATCCGTTGGGGCAGCAGCCCCTTGGCCATGAGGGCGGTGTACGTCTTGAGGGTGTCCTCCCCGCACGCGGCGTCCATGAACGAGGTGATGCCGCAGGCCAGGAGGGTGGAGGCCATCTTCGTGTAGACGGCGTCGAGCTGCGCGGAGGTCGGCTGTGGGAGCACTTTGGTGACGAGAACCTGGGCATTGTCCTTCAGCAGCCCGGTCGGCTCCCGGGCGGCATCCCGGACGATGCTCCCGCCGGCCGGGGCGGGGGTGGTGCGGTTGATTCCGGCCAGGGTGAGCGCCCGGCTGTTGACGAGGGTGTTGTGGAGGTCCGAGCCCTGAAGGACGATCGGCCGCCTGGTGTCCAGCGAATCCAGCAGCTTGCGGTCGGCCACGGTGCCGGCCGGCAGCAGGCCGGCCGGGTTCCAGTTCGTCACCTGAAGCCAGCCGTCCGGTTCCTTTGCCGCGGTGGCGTCGAGCATCTCTTTCAATCGCGCCCGGAGTTCGGCCACGGTCAAGGTCGCGTTCCCCAGCGAAGGTTTCAACGACTCGGTGGCCGCGCCGAGCGGATGCATGTGCCCGTCCTGGATGCCCGGCATGACCGTGCCACCGTGGGCGTCGAGGACGACGGTACGCGGACCGATCTGGCGCCGTATCTCCGCCGTGGATCCGACGGCGACCACGGTGCCGTCGGTGCCGATGGCCACCGCCTCGGCCAGGGGCTCGCGGCGCGTGCCGGTGAACACCCGGCCGTTCACCACCACCGTGGCCACGCGCGCGGGATGCCCCCCTGTGGTGGCTCGGGCGACCGTACCGGAACCCGCGACGAGGGCAGCCGACCCGGTCGCAGCCAGGAACGTGCGCCGCTTGAGTGGACTGTGCTCGTTGGTGCCGAGAGTTTCTGACATGTACTCGCTCCTCACCGAGGCGGCCGCCCTCCGGCCGCCGTTGCCCGGTAGGCTGAGTGATTAAGTTCTTCACCACAAATCTCGTCGGAACGAGTCCGAAGACAGAGCGGAACAGGTCGGGGAAACAGATGACGAGCTCTCGCGCCTGGCAGCGCCCAACGCTCGGCGCCGTGGCCGCCGAGGCCGGTGTCTCCGCCGCCACGGTGTCCAACGCGCTCAACGGCACCGGCCGGCTGTCCGAGGCGACCAGACAACGTGTGCTGGCCGCCGCCCGGGAATTGGGCTACGCCCCGGCCAGCACCGCCCGGGCACTCGCCCGCGGCGGCACCGGAGTGCTCGGGCTGACCATGACCACGTACGGAGACCTCCCTGTCTCGTACACCGTGATCCCGTACTACGGACAGTTGGTCCTCGGCGCGATGGCGGCCGCCCACGAGCGCGGCTATCTGCTGCTTGCGATGCCGAGTTCGATGTCACCGTGGATGTGGCTCAACATGCCCATGGACGGGGTCATCCACTCGGGACCGCGCGCCGAGGATCAGGTGCGTGCCATCCTGCTGCAACGAGGCATACCGATGATCAGCGAGGACGCGCGGTGGCAACAGGCAAGGCAGGCAGGCAGGCCGATCAGAAGCAGAAGGGGATCAGGGCGGCCATAGCCTGCCGCATCCGGTCCGACGCTGACGTCTGATGGCGGCCCAGGTCCATCAGACGATGGATGAGCTGCCCAACCCGCCGATCCGGCCGAGCTCCTCCATCGGATGCGGGGTCTGCCTGCTCTCCAGTTGGAACTTGCGGTAGAAGTCCGTCATCACCACGGCGAGTGGGGCATGGCGGGCGAGGATCGCCGCGACCTGCGGCGGAATTCCCGTCGGGTGCTCCCCTTGGGCGCATGCGCGCACGAACGCGTTGCGCTCTTCCCGTTTGTGTCCATACAGAGCGGTGATGAGCCAGATCACCAGATGTGTGACGGTGTAGCAACGGTCATAGGTCTGGTGGTCGGCGAAGAAGTCGGCCTCTTCCTTGGACAGGTCGAACCGGGAGGAGATCGCGAGGCCGTAGTCCGCAAAGAACAGACGCTCACCGTCGGTCAGGATGTTCTGGAAGTGGGCATCGAAGTGCAGGAGACCGTGGGCGTTCATGAACGAGGTCCCAGCCTGCAGTTGCCTCACGACCATGGCGCAGGCCCTCTCGGCCGCCTCGTCGCCGACTGTGACCTGAGCGCCCAGCCAGTCGTGCAGGTTCTGCGGAATGTACTCCAGAAACAGCGCGATGCTCGCCGAGGACTCTCGCAGAGCCTCGATCCGGCGGCGCACCTCCGGTCCGCCTCCCCAGTAAGCGACAGCCTTCTCCACGTCGGCCAGTTCCTCGGGAAGCGACTGCCCGGGGTGCGGCAGCACCCGCCAGTGGTACATCAAGGGGAAGCCCTCATAGTCCTGTGCGAGCACCCAGTTCGTCGTCATGGTGTGCACGGCCAGCTCCCGCCAGGCCCCAAAGCCCGGCCCACCGATGACCCCGACGCCGTAATGGCAGAAGGCAGGTAGCCCGAAGAGGTTCCCCGTCGTCCGGACGTTCTCCGGCTGCCTTTCCAGATCGGTCAGCGGTACCCGCTTGACGAAGACCGGGGTCCCGCCGATGTCCAGCAGCGCCGATGTCCCGCCGATACCGGATCCCATTGGCTCAGCCGCATCCACGAGGTCGCGCAGTTCACGATCACTACACAGGGCCAGCGCTGTGGAGACGGCACTGTGAGCGGCCAGACGCGCGCCGCGCGACATGTCAACGCTCTCGACGAATGCCTCCACGCGGGCATCAACCTCTCTGAAACACCTGGGCGCCTCCGACGAGCACGTGCGCGCGACGCACAGCCCTGCGGTTCGACCCTTGGCGCGTGCAACGGGAATCCAGGATCCGTTTTACGAACACAGATCAGAACACCCTTTTGACTGCACTGTACGTGGAGATCGACAACAAGATCGGGCGAAGGCGATGCCTCGGCAAACCACCACTGCTCAGCGGCTCGGAACTGGGCTGTCTGCGGCGGTCGAGCTTCATCGCACTGCCCTTCGAAGCCGACCGGTGAACACACCCACCAGGCCCAGGGGTCAACCCCCGAAGGACTTCCGGAGCCGGCCACTTAGATAGTCCGAGAGGGCTCGCTCCATTGTGGTCTACGAGTTGCTCGGCATACCCGTCCCGACAGCACGCAACATCTCGATCGCGCCGATGCCGCCTTCCATCGCGACGTCAAGCAGATCCGGCCTTCGGGAGCATGGGTACAGCTGATATCGGCGCAATTGAACTGGGTCGTTGGGACAGTGTTGCCGTGCCGCGCGGGAGTTCGGCGAAAGGTCCTTGATCATTCGCGTAGTGGGCGCCGCTGGGGCCGAGGCCGAAGCGGTCGTATAGACCCGGTCGGAGCCAAATGTGGGGTTTCAGGCCATATAGCCGGTCGTGGCTCCTTGTACGCGCCGGGCGCCGGCCCTTGGACGATCGCGGAGGCCGCGCCGTCGGCGGGCCATGAAGGGAAGGCGGGCGCGCCCATGCCGGAGATCCGGACTGCCGCAGAACGGCTGGAACGGCACCAAGTCCGAGGCTGAGACGCTCAAGACGGAGATCGGTGAACTGCTGGCCCGCAAGCTGAAGATTCAGGCCACCGTCGACCGCCAACTGACGCCCGAACCGATGGACAAACGCTGCCACTTGAAGCGAACGAAGCCACATGGCTACCGGCGGGGGCTTTCTGACGGCGTGCGGGGACATCGCGCTCCCCGGCACCCAGCACTGCCAGCGACACGCGCCGCCCTACGAGTTGGAAGCCGATATCCGTCGGCTCCGCTTCGAGCTGTTCACAGCGCTGTGGGGAGACGACTGGCGGGGCCTGGAGATGGGCGTCGCCTACCTGCTCCAGCGGGAGGGCTGCGGACTCGTGCAACGAGCCGGCTCATCCGGCGACGGCGGAGTGGACGTGGCGGCCTTCACCCCGGGCGCCCTCCTGGTGGCCGTGCAATGCAAGGCGTACAAGAGTCCGGTGAAGCCCAACGCCATACAGGCGTTCCACTACGCCACCACCAACGGATGGGAGAGCACCCTGCCGTACCGCAGATGGCGGCACCCTCGTCCACAGCTGCGCACCATGGCGACCACGGGCGGCTTTGGTCCGGCGGCCAGGGGTGTCGCCGGTAACGAGGGCATCCACCTGGTCGACCTCGATGCGCTCGCCAACTGGGAGCACTACGGGATGCGCCTGCCTGCGGTTCTGGGACTGGAGGACTGGTAGACGGCGGCCCTCATACAGGGGTGACCGACAGTCTCCACTTCGATGCCGACTGAGCCGAGCCCCTTCCGAAATAGGGTGGTCCGGAAAATCTTCGAATCTACCAACGCGCTGACCTGCAGCAATTCTGACGACAGCTCAATTTCTGATGTGATACGCATCACAGGAATTCCGAAACCCTGTAATCGGCAGGGGATTTGGTGAGTGACCTTACCTGTAAGGGCACTCACCAAATCCCCTCGCTGACCCATCCGACCTACTAAAACAACGTTTGCGATCTTGCTCCCTCAATCGCCAGAGTTGTTGCCGTGCCGAGGCGCCCGGCCGGTCACGTCCGAACACCCGGAGTGGGAAACACCCTTGCTGTCCAAGATCGCCACACGCTCACCCTGATGACCCAGATCGTGCCCGCAGTGCTCGGCGTTTTCTGGCTCACCGCCCTCGCCTTGAAGGCCACCGCGCCGTGCGGGCCGGCCGCCAAGGGCCCGGCCACCACGATCCGCGAGCACCTGCGGGCCATGGCCAGCCATGCTCGTTCGATCGCCATCATCATCGCCCCCCGTACGGGCGCCAACGACGGCAAGCTCTAGCTCAGCACCCGGGCGGACAGGTGCCGTCCGCCCGGGGCCGCCACCGCCTCACCTTCCGCTGCTCCTGGCACAGGACTGTGGGGGGGACACTGGCACCTTCCCGGCCTTCTCCTACGACACGCTGCACCCGGCCGAGGATGGCGCCCGCTACTTCGCTGCGGCCATCATCGTGGCCAGCCTGGTGGCGGGCATAGGCCGCGGTCTTCACCAGCACGGCCCTCGTACAGGCGGTGCTCCTGCGGTACGGGCGGCTGGGCCACTCTGCTTTGCGATGCTGGCAGTCCGAGGGCCGAGAAGGCGGCTAGAGATCTTTAATGGTGCGGGTTACGTCGGGTCGTGACGGTTGGCGTGGGTCGCGTTATGCCGGAGGGATGAGGTATTCCGATGGCGGTGGGTTGACGGGCGAGGAACGGGCTCGGCGTGAGCGAGTCCGGCTCGCGGCCGCTGACCTGATCGAGGCCGGGGTCAGTGACCGGGAGGTGGCCCGACGGTTCAGGGTGACCCGGATGTCGGCGAACCGCTGGCGACGGGCGTTGGCTTCAGGCGGCCGACACGCCCTGGTCTCCAAGGGCCCCGCTGGCGCCCGCTGCAAGCTCGACCCGCAACAACTCCGCCAACTGGAGACGGTGTTAGATGCCGGCCCGGCCGCGTTCGGCTGGCCCGACCAGTGCTGGACGCTGGCGAGGATCGCCGAAGTCGTGCGCCGCCGGTTCGGCATCGAGTACACCCTGGCCGGGTTGGACCTGCTGCACCGCATCGGCTGGAGCGTGCAGGTCCCCTCCCGCAAGGCCACCGAGCGGGACGAGACGAAGATCGTCGCCTGGAAGGACGAGCAGTGGCCCGTCATAAAAAGAGGGCGGCGGACTTGGGCGCCTGGCTCTGCTTCGAGGACGAAGCCGGCCAGGGCCTGAGGCCGCCGAAGGGCCGCACCTGGGGCCGCCGTGGCCGCACCCCGGTAGTGAGGGTCACCGCCGCAGGCACCAAACGAGTCTCCATGGCGGCACTGATCTGCACCAAGGCCGGTCACCGGCCCCGGCTGATCTACCGCATCCACCTCAACCGAGGTCCTGCCAAGGGCCGCCGCAAGGGCTTCACCGAGACCGACTATGGACGCCTGTTGGACGCCGCGCACCAGCAGCTCGGCGGCCCCATCGTCTTGGTCTGGGACAACTTGAACACGCACGTCAGCCGCACCATGCGCGAGCTGATCGCCGCCCGATTATGGCTGACCGTCTACCAGCTGCCGCCGTACGCTCCCGAGCTCAACCCCGTCGAGGGCGTGTGGTCGCACCTGAAGAGATCACTGGCCAACCACACCAAACACAGCCTCGACCAGCTCACCGCGCTGGTGAAGACGCGACTGAAACGGATGCAGTACCGCCCCCGCCTCGTCGAGGGCCTTGTCGCCAAGACCGGGCTCGACCTCCAACCGCCGTAGCCTCAGCCGTCAGAGATCTCTGGCTGGAAAGGTAGCGTTTTCGTGTGAACAAGTGTGGTTCGCAGCAGCAGAGTTGAATCAATCGCCGAGAGCGGGAACGCCTCCCTCGGCCCTTACTCCGCGGAGGGGACAATGATCGAAACACCTGGTACGGACGCGCCATCGTCGACCGCCCAGGCTCAGGCGGACTGGCTTGTGGACGCCTCGGCACGGGTGCCGATGACGGACACCGAGATCCACGGCCACATAGCTGCGCCGCTCCTGGCTGCCAGCGGCGGTCCGAACGCTTTCAACGCAGTGCTGCACCAACTGGGCCCGCTCACCCTGAACAAGATCGTTGAGTCAGGTCCGGATCACGTACAGGCGGCGGTAAGCGGCCGTGACGGCGACTACCTTCTACGGGTGCGTGTGGCCCCCTCGGGACTGGTGAACGATGTGAGCCTCACTCCCGACGAGGCACCGCTCTCGTCGTGGACCCAAGTCGACGACATGCTGGCCGAGTTAGGAGCCCGCGTCTCGTTCGCCGCATCGCGGATCGGCGCGGATGGGCGTTGTGAGCTGGTACACGGCGTGCAGGCCGACGCCCAGCGGCCGATCGGCTCGGCGTTCAAGCTGTACGTGCTGGGCGCGCTCGCGCAGGCGGTCAGCGAACAACGAGCCTTCTGGGACGAACCGCTGGCCATCCGCGACGACTACAAGAGCCTGCCCTCGGGCCGACTGCAGGACCGCCCGGCCGGTACCACGGTCACGATGGCCGAGTTCGCCGACTGCATGATCTCCCTCAGCGACAACACCGCAACCGACCACCTCATCCACCGGCTTGGCCGGGACGCGGTCGTGCGCCAACTGGATCTGTTCGGCCACCAACAGTCCCGAGCGAACATCCCGTGCCTGACCACCAAGGCGTTCTTCCAACTCAAGACCAACCAGTACCCAGCCCGCGCGGACGAGTATCTGGCACTGCCCGAGCACCACCGCTCCGCCGCGCTGAGGGAGCTTGAACGACTCCCCCTACCCGATGTTCGCGAGACCTGGCCCCATCCCAGGAAGATCGACCAGATCGAATGGTTCGCCTCACCGATCGACATCTGCAACGCCTACGCGGCGCTGTGGCGGTTCGACCAGCCCGAGATCGACCACGCACTCACCCTTAACAATGACGGACTGAATCTGGCCCCATCCCGATTCCCGACCGTCTGGTACAAAGGTGGCAATGAACCCGGAGTCATCACGCTGAACTACCTGGCACGCACGAGCGACGACCGCACTCTGGTCACCAGCCTGATGGTCTCGGACGCCGATACGGCCCCCGACAAGGCCGGCATAGCACTCAAAGGCCAGACCATCATCCGAGGCGCATTCGACTTGCTGACCTCACAACACTGACCTCCGCCCTGCCCCCCGGGCGTTGAGGCCCTGCGCGAGCCACGATCGTTGCGGCACCGCCGAACCGTCACCCGGTCCCCGCTGAGGGCCTCACTTGGGGCACGCCTGCTGACCGGGACATTCGCCGTACCCCGGGCATGGGACTGCGGGGCGCCGCACTCGAACCGCTGTAACCACAGCCGTTAAAGATCTCTAGAGCAGCCGCAGGACCGGCCGGGTGTCCGGCATGCCCAGCAGCTCCCGCACCCGGGCGGGTTTCCAGGCCAGTTCCTGGGACAGTTCTCGGATCGTGAGCCCTGTGTCGGACGCTGCAAGTTCGCATGCTTGCTGCAGCATCACCGGCTGCTCGCCCGGAAACCCACGTACGGACTCCGGCGCGAAGCCGGGCTGTGTGCTCAGCGCCCGCAGCCGCTGGTAGGCGCGACTGATGGTCGCGTCGGAGACAAGTCCGAACTCGCGGTAGCGGTAGATCAGAGAGCTCACCGACACCCCCCACGTTGGGGAGATCACCGCGAGTCGTGAGAGGTCTACGCGTTGCGGGAGCAGCGGTCGCAGTGACCGTTGCGGGGTGAGGAACTCCGCGGCGAACGTGTCTGCCTCGCGCTCCTGCTGGCTGTCGCCGGTGGAGGATGAGTGCAGCACCAGATGCCCGAGTTCGTGTGCGGCACTGAACCGGTAGCGCAGCACATCGTCGGCCCGGCTGGGGGCCAGGACCACCATGGGGCGCAGGGGTGAGTGAACCTGTCAGGAGCTGAGGATGCCTATGCCGTCTCCGAGCAGTTTCAACCCGAGGACCAAGAACAGGACCGCCATGACGGCGATGTTGTGTCGCGCGGCCCAGTCTTTCCAGTTGCCGAGCGTGGTCTTGGCTCGCTCGCCCCCGAGGAGGAAGACTCCCAGTGGCGCCAGCAGGCCGAGGGTGGCGATGAGGACGAAGATCGCCAGCGATGCGATCTGCTGCCCGACCGGTATTCCGGCGGAGCCGATCGCGGCGCCCGCGGCGATGGTCAGCGGGGCGTTCTTGGCGTTGAGCGCGGCCAGGGCCAGTCCGAGTCCGAAGACCTTGAGCGGCGTGAGGCGGTCGATCGCGCCCATCCACTTCGGCAGCTGGGCTTGCGAGGGGTCCTTCGGGCGCCGGTGCCACTGCCGGGCGCCGAAGAAGACCAGGAGCACGCCCAGAGCGAGCTTGAGGGCTCCCACCCAGGTGGCCGGGTGATTGTGTGCGGAGGCGTCTGCGGGTGAAGCGATCGCCAGCATCACCGCACCCAGCGCCGAAAGTCCCAGGATCCAGCCGACGGCGAACAGCAGCCCGTTCAGACGTCCCCGAGGCGTGGCGAGAATGAGGATGACGGCGATGATCGGGAGCGGGCTGATCGCGACGCCGGCCGCAAGACCCAGCACGTCACCGAGAACTTTGCCCATGATTGCCTCCGTGTGGGGGTCAGGGTGGCGATCCAGTCGAGCAGGGCTTGGCGGAAGCAGTGCCACGGCCGCCGGGGCGGCGCAAAGGGTTGTGGTGCGATCGGCTGTGCCGCTGTCTTCTCGACTTCTCGGCTGTGCGGAAGTGGCTGCCCGAGAAGAGGGTGACGGCGACGTACTCGGCACGTCCCAGTTCCATCTTCCTGCGCCTGGCCGGATCTGTCCTCGGAGCCGCTCAGGACGCGAGGACCCCGGCATTGCCCTGCGGCGCCCGCGTTGCTGCCGTCTCGGAGCCGGACGGCAAGCCGGTACCGGAGTCTGCTTTCCCTTCTCGACACCGTGATGGATGCGGTACGGAACGTAATCGCCCTGATGGCGGAATCGTGAAGTGATCAGGATGGGCCCCGCAGTGCCGGATTTTCCCGGGAATCCGCCCGAGGTGAGCGCATCGCTCAGGGGTAAAGATGCGAGGCAGCACACCCGCAGTGAGGATTGATTTGTGAGGGCGAGGGCGCCTCATGTTCGGACGCTTGGCGACCCTCTCACCGATCCGTGGCAGGAGAGTCCCCCGATGACTGCGATGTCAGGTGCAGCCGCGTCAACCCACCCCGAGCGGCCAGGCAGGTCGGATGGGGTCTGCAGCGAGTTCACCGTCTTTACCAAGATCAAGCCGGGCGAGGCCGATGCGCTGCGCGAGGATCTCGCCGCGCTCGCCGACGCGACGAACGACGAGAGGGTCCATGCTGCGCTGCGCCAGATCGGCACCCTGCATGACGCACGGCACGTGATCTTCGACAACGACACCCGGTTCATGTTCGCCAGCGTCTTCGACGGCTCCTGGGACACCTACATCGACGACTTCGCCCAGACGGTGGTCGGGGACCGCTTCGACAAGGTCTTCTCGCACAGCGAAGGGTTCCCCGGCGTCAAAGATCCGGGAGTGAAGGACTGGTTCGTCGCTCACCAGGAGCCCGCGGGTGTCTTCGTCAGCGCCTATCCCGATCTGACCGTTCAGCAGATCTACAAGGACCAGCGCGTGGACGAGGCGTTCGAGAAGGTGCTGGACACCCCCGAGTTCCGGGCGGCGCTGGACAACCCGGCCAACGCGCAGTTGGTGGCCACGCCGGCCTTCCAGAAGCTGCTGGAGGAAGCCTCGGCCTAGAAGCCGGGCACAGCTGACGCTCAGAGCCGACCACCATCGGTGGACCACGCCGGCGGGCGCGCACCAGTCGCTGCGGGGGCTGCCCTGTCAGAGACCCATGCAAAGGCAAAAGCGAACATGAACACAGCGGACAGCAGCAGCGCATCCGGCGTACGCGTCGAGATCGACGACGTCCAAAGCGGGGCACTGCGTCCACGGCCGGTGCCGTACGAGGGAAGGTTCATCTTCCTGCGCGTCGATGACCGCCACGCCGGGCGCGCCCTGCTGCGGCGGCTGCTCCCGGTGACCTCGGGTGGTCTGCCCAGCACGGACCGGAGCCGGGACGCTTGGGTGGCCGTGGCGTTCACCTACCAGGGACTGAGGGCCCTGGGGGTGCCCCAGGAGTCACTGGACAGCTTTCCGCAGGCGTTCCGTGAGGGCATGGCCGCTCGCGCGGAGCTGATCGGCGACGTGGGCGAAAGCGCCCCGGCCCACTGGGAGACACCGTTCGGAACAGGCGATGTCCATATCGCGCTGAGCGCCCTCTCCTCCGATACTGCGCAGCTGGCCACGGAGCTGGAGCGGGCCCGCGTCGCCTACCAGGACACCCCCGGTGTCCAGGTGATCTGGCAGCAGGAGGTCCGCCAGCTCCCCACCGGGCGCACCACCTTCGGCTTCCGCGACGGCATCAGTCACCCGAACATCGAGGGCGTCGGACTGCCCGGCTCCAACCCGCAGGAAGCCCCCATCAAGGCCGGCGAGTTCATCCTCGGCTACCCCGACGAAACCGGCAGCCTGCCGCCCATGCCCAGCCCCGATGTACTGGGGCGCAACGGAACCTACGTGGCCGTGCGCAAGGTCCACACCAACGTGGCGGCCTGGCGCCGCTACCTGCGCGCGAACACCTCCAGCGCCCAGGAGGAGGCACTCCTGGCAGCGAAGATGGTCGGGCGCTGGCCCAGCGGAGCGCCACTGGCCCTGACCCCGGAACACGATGACCCGGAGCTGGCGGCCGATCCGCACCGCGTCAACAACTTCCTGTACCGGGAGAACGACGATCGCGGCTTCCGGTGCCCCGCCGGTGCGCACATCCGGCGCACCAACCCCCGCGACGCCACCATCATCGGAGACGCACGGATGCACCGACTCATCCGCCGCGGCACCACCTACGGCCCACCTCTGCCGGAGGGCGTGCTGGAGGACGACGGCGCCGACCGGGGCCTCGTCGGCGTCTTCATCGGAGCCCATCTGGAACGACAGTTCGAATTCATCAAGGCCGAATGGGTCAACGACGGCAACTTCATCGGCCACCCCGGCGAGAAGGACCCGGTAGCCGGACACCACGACGGAACCGGCAGCGCCACCATCCCGGAGAAACCGGTCCGGCGCCGCCTCCAGAACCTGCCCAGCTTTGTGGCCACCCGCGGCGGCGAGTACTGCTTCCTGCCGGGTCTGCGCGCCCTGCGCTGGCTCGCCGAACTGGAGGGCTGACAGCAATTCCCACCCCCGAGGCCCCACCACGGTCCTCGAAAAGAGGTCGAAGCCATGGCAGCACAGTTCGTCCCCTACACGCCTGACGTCGAAGACGACGACCCGCACTTCGACCAGAACCTTCAGACGGTGATCGAAAAGACCGAGCGCTACATCACCGAGTCGGTCAAGGCCGGTGGCACCGGCCGGGCCCTCCGCGACGCCCATGCCAAGGGCTACGGGTTGGTCCGAGGACAGGTCGAGATCCTGGACGGGCTTCCCCTCGAGTACGCCCAGGGCATCTATGCGACACCGGGAACCCACGATGCGCTCATCCGCTTCTCCAATGGCTCGCCCCACGCCGGAGCCGACGCGCGACTGGGCAGCGCCACCGGACTGGCACTGAAGATCTTCGGCATCAACGGCCCGAGCCTGCTGGAAGACGAACCGGACACAGGCACATTCGACTACGCCAACATCAACGCACCGATCTTCTTCTGCAATACGGTCGAGCACTACTTGTTCGTCCAGGAACTGTTCCTGAACGCGCCGTCCTACTTCTCCCAGGGCCGACCCGGCGTGCATCGTTTCTTCACCGAGTTCGTGACCGGAAAGGGAACGCTGGACCAGGACGACTGGGCGTGGGATGAGTTCCTGGCCTTTCTTCGCCTGTCCAAGATCCCCCCGGTCAACGTACTGCTGTCGAGCTACTGGACGATGGGCGCGGTCAGGCACGGGGACTACATCGCCAAGGTGCGCATCACTCCCGACCCGCGCTCCGCCGCCGCGGTGGTCCAGCGCGCCATCGACCCGACCTCCGCGCCGGAAGTCTTCCGGCCGGCCCTGCAAGCCGAGCTGCAGGAGCGCCCCTACGCCTTCGACATCCAGGTCCAGCTCTGCACCGACCTGGAACGCATGCCGGTGGAGGACACCACCGTGGAGTGGCCCGAGCACCTCTCGCCGTCCGTCACCGTGGCCAAGCTGCGGCTGCCACAGCAGGACATCTCCGGCCCGGAAAACCTGGAGAAGATGGACTCACTGTCCTTCACACCCTGGCGGGTCACCGCCGAGCACGCACCCCTGGGCAACATCATGCGGGCCCGCAAGGAGGTCTACCGGCGCTCCTCCATCGCGCGCCACAAGCTCAACCAGCAGCCGCGCACAGAGCCGCACAGCGCCGACGAGGTACTTGGTACTTGACCCGGCCTGACCACCGGCCCGGCACGCATCAGACAGAAGGGCCAACTGGCTAAGACCGTGTCCACGTGGTCTCAAATTGCCCCTCCCTCCGGAGGGGCCGCGCCCAGTGGCCACGATGTTGGATCAGGGTTGTCGGTGTTCAACCCTGTGGGCCTTGCCAGACTTCCACGATGGGCAGCATGGTGAGGGTGGCGGGGAGGCCGAGCTCCCGTGGTGTGGGGCCTGCGGGTGTGGGGATGTCGGTGAGCCGGTTCAGGAGCGAGTCGATGGCGGTTTGACCGTCGTCGACCGCGGCACGTTCGTCTTCGGTCAGGGGGATGGAGGCGAGCATGTGCTGCAAGTTCTGCTTGGCTTCGAGGAGTTGGGCCTTGCTGGAGCCCTTGGGAGTGTAGAAGTCGCAGCGGGCGCAGGCCATCCGGTGCTGACACTGCTCGAAAAAGGAATAGGTGCACCAGCCGTGGCCCAGGTCGTAGTACTGCCAGGGCTTGCCGGTGGCCGTCGCCTCGGAGGCGAAATGGATGTGCTCCATCCCGCGCGTGAACTTCTCGGCCAGGTCCCGGCCCGAGAGGTGGATGTAGCGCATGGTGGAGTCGGTGCGCCGGTGTCCGGCGAACGTGGCGATCGCGTGCACTTCCCAGCCCATCCGCGCCAAGTCGGTCAGGCACAGGTGCCGCGTGGTGTGCGTGGAGAAGCGCTCCACCCCGGCCTCCACGGCGATCCGGCGCACCACCTTCGACCACGTCCACAGGCTCAGCGGCTGGGCGAAGTTGCGCCGTGACTCGAACAGGAACAGCCCACCGCGCGCCCGGCTGACCGTGGCCCGGTGCACCACGTACTCCGACAGCAGGACCCCGGTCGCCGCCGAGTAGGGCACGACTCGTTCCTGCCAGCTCTTGGTGGTCTCCGCGCGTACCCGCACCAGCCGCCGCCCCGGGTCCAGGTCATCGGTCCGCAGCGAGCACAACTCCTCCCGGCACAGGGCCGCATCGTAAGCCAAGGCCAGCGTCAGCCGGGTGCGTACCGGCTCGGCGGCTGCTATCGCCAGCACCGCCAGTGGCGGGCTGACCTGGCAGGAAGGTGTGTCACCGAGATTGCGGGGCGAGCGGGGCTTCTCGCCTGAGGCGGCAACGGGTGGCGCCGGCAGGGACTCAGGGTTCGATGACGAGGCGTTCGATGAGGCCGTCGCGGAGGGTGAACCGGTAACGCAGATCGATGGTCCCGCCGGGGAAGTTGCCCTCGAGGTGGTGGGTGGCGATGTAGTGGGTTGCGTCGGTCTGCTGGGCGCCGGTGAGGTGGATGGTGTAGGTGAATTCGGTGGCCGATCGGTCGAGCCACTCCCTGATCGCCTCGGTGCCCTCGTAGGTGTTGCCGTCGTCGATCACTGTGGCTTCGCGGGTGAACGCCGTGATTGCGCTGGCGGTGTCGTGGGCGCGGTGCGCTGTCAGGTAGCGGGTGATCACCTCGGGCAGGGTGTCCGGGGTGCTGGTTCGGGGCTGGTTGTCGTGCATGACGCTCCTTGGGGTGGTGGCGGGTTCAGACGGTGGGGGTGGTGCCGCCGTCGATGACGTGTTCGGCGCCGACGATGGCCGAGGCGCGGTCGGAGACGAGGAAGGCGACGAGCTCGGCGACTTCCTCGGGCCGGTTGGGACGGCCCAGCGGGATGCCGCCCAGGGAGTCCATGAGCCGGCCCAGCGCCGCTTCCTGCGTGATGTCTGCGTCGTGTGCGATCCGGGCGACGAGGTTGTCGGCGGCCGAGGTCTGCACGAAACCGGGCGAGACGGTGTTGACGCGGACACCGTGCGGGGCGACCTCGTTGGCCAGGCCCTTGCTGTAGGTGGTCAGGGCGGCCTTGGCGGCTGCGTAGGCCAGGGTTCCGTTCCACAGCGGCATGCGGCGCTGGATAGAGGTGACATGCACGATCACGCCCTTACCTGTGGCGATCATGTGCGGCAGGAGTGCGCGGTCCAGGCGGACGGCGGCCAGCAGGTTCGTGTTCAGCTCCCTGGCCCAGTCGTCCTCGCCGAGCGCGGCGAACCCTCCGGCCGGCGCCTGGGACCCGCCGAGGGTGTTGACCAGGATGTCGACGCCTCCCACGCGGGCGTCCACCTCGGCGGCCACGTGAGAGGCGCCCTGGGCGCTGGACAGGTCGGCGGTGATGAACGCCTTCTCCTCGACGTCGTCGGGGCGGCTGCGGGCCGTGACCAGCACGGTCGCGCCGGCCTGGGCGAGACGTCGGGCGATGGCGGCTCCGGTGCCCTTGGTGCCGCCGGTGACCAGAGCGCGTCTGCCTTCGAGGGATTCGCTGATGGTTGTGGTCACGGTGTGCTCCGTTCCCGGGTGCGGGCGCAGAAGGCACCGCTCCCGTCATTACTGCTAAAATAGAAGCCACTAACTTCGACTTTAGCAGTAACCGAGGGGATGGCTGCCATGGCAAGCCGGATCAGGCTGGAGGACCGGGAGTGCCCACTGTCCACGACGGTGGAACACGTAGGCGAGTGGTGGACGCTGCTGATCCTCCACGACGCTTTCGACGGCTACACGCGCTTCGACCAGTTCCAGGAGAGTCTGGGCATCTCCTCCAGCATGCTCACCACCCGGCTGAAAACCCTCGTCGCCGACGGACTACTGGAGCGCCGGCCCTACCAGACCAACCCCGTACGCCACGAGTACGTCCTCACCGAACTCGGGCGCTCCCTCCGACCGGTGGTCGTCGCCCTGGCCGCGTGGGGTAACTCCCGCCTCACACCGGCCGAACGCAGCATGATCCTCATCGACGCGCACAGCGGCGAGGAAGTCGAGCCCGTCGTCGTTGACGCCAAGACGGGCCGCCGGCTCGACGACAGCGACACCTACGTCTTCACCGCAGGTCCTGCAGCCAGCGACGCCATGCGCCACCGATATGCGACACGACCGACCACCCCCGCGGAGGCGTAGGGCTGCCGCAAGCCAGCACCGAACAGCCGTGAGCAGGGCCGGGACACACCCTCGTACCTGATCGACCAGGCAACATCGGATCGCCGTCAGCATCACGCATGCCAATCGTCCCGAGCCGTTGATAACCAGATCAAGTGAGGCGAGGGGCAACGTCGTTCGTTTTTCCAAGAATCGCCATCATGGGCTGCGCCCCCGGATCCCATCTGAGCCGGAGGGAGTCATCAGCGCGGCCCAACCTGGTGAACCTTCCCGGTCGCAGCACTAGGAGCTGTCCGGCCGATCATGTGACTGCCGCCTGGCCGGATCGTTGTCCCGTGTGTGGGGTGGGGAAAGCGCGGTGATTTGTCGGACGCAGAGTGGGAACGGCTGCAGCCGTTTCTGCCGGTGAGCAACGGTCGGTGCGGGCGGTGGCGTGATCACCGGCAGGTGATCGACGGGATTCTGCACCGGGTCCGGACGGGGGTGCACTGGCGCGATCTGCCGGAGCGGTTCGGGCCGTGGAAGACGGTCTATGAGCGTCATCGGCTGTGGTCGGCCGACGGCACCTGGGAACGGCTGTTGCAGCAGGTCCAGGCTGAGGCCGATGCGGTGGGCGAGATCGACTGGGATGTCTCGGTGGATTCCACCATCGTGCGGGCGCACCAGCACGCGGCTGGCGCCCGCACCGACCCGCCGCCGGCCTTGGCCGCCCCAAAAGGGGGCGAGCCGCTGGAACACCAGGACGAAACCTCGTGGCGAAGCCTCGTCGACCGGCTGGTGGAGGTGGTGCAGGAGGCGAGGGCCTGGGGCGTTCGCGCGGCGGCTTCACCAGCAAGATCCACCTGAGCGCGGACGGCCGCTGCCGTCCGTTGCCCCTGATCGTCACGCCGGGGCAGCGGGCCGACTGCACCCAGTTCACGCCGGTGCTGGAGAAGATTCGGGTCCCCCGGTCCGGTTCGGGCAGGCCCCGCAAGAAGCCGGACAGTGTCGCGGCAGACAAGGGCTACAGCAATGGCCCCTGCCGTCAACACCTGCGCCGGCGCGGCATCCGGCACACCATTCCGGAGAAGACCGACAGTCGGGCCGCCCGCATACGCAAGGGATCACAAGGCGGACGGCCGCCGGGGTTCGACGAGGAACGGTACAAGAAACGCAACACCGTCGAACGGGCCGTGAACAGGCTCAAGAACTTCCGCGCAGTGGCTACGCGGTATGACAAGCGCGGCTATGTGTTCCTCGGCACCGTCTCAGCTGCAGCTGTCATCGTGTGGCTCCGCTCATGACCGGCCACTCGTGCTCAAGTCGAGTGCGGAAGCTCTGCCGACCGCGGCAAACAGGATGAGTGGCAACTCCTTATCGGCCTGGCCGATCGCCAGCGCGAGCCAACGACCGCTGTCGGGGAGCGGCCACACCTGCATTCTCACGACTTGTTGGCTGAGGTAGTCGAGTGGCTCGGGCACCGGCTCGCCCTCGCAACTGGCGCTGAGATACGGTCCGAGGTCCACGACGAACGCATTGCCCCACCGAGTCGTCAGGCGTGCGGCCAGGTCGTCGAGGCAGGTCTGCAGTTCAGCTTCGGCCCCGACCCAGGCCTGCCCGTCGTCGTCATCCCAGAAGTCCCGACTGACCATCAGTACGCGCACATGATGCTCTGGCCCGCCTTCCCCGGAGGTGTCGGCATAAGTCGCCTCCGGGAACGGCTGCACGGCCAACTCGTCAATTGTCGCGAAGTACTCCTCGGTGGTCATGGGCGCAGCCTATGAGACCGCGCAGACACCTACCGCCGACCGCGCGCGCCAACCCATGATCGCCCAGACAGTTCCTAGCCGCCGTCGCGGCCACAGCACCGCTTCGTGCGGTACCACCAGCACTGGGGCCACCGTGGGCAGGTCGGGTGGAGGGGCTGGCCGAGCTCTTCTCGCAGGCCGTACGAGAAGCGCAGCGCGCCGCCCTCCTCCCGGTAGAGATCGCGGCCTCGCGCGCTGAAGGGATTGAGGAGCATCGCCACCCGGAGCCGGGAGGGTTCCAGCACCGACGTGACCATGAGGATCCGCCAGCGGTCACTGCCGGCGTTCCGCTGGGCCGCCCGGACTTCGCTCTCGCACGTTCAATCTGGCTTCCCTCGCCCTGACTGGCTTTGACTTCGAACAGCAAGGGCTGGCGGCCGCTGCCGACACGGAAGTCGTACCCGAGCCCGTCGTCCCCGGGGAGTCCGGGGAGTCCGGGGAGTCCGGGGAAGAACTTCCTGCGGTTCGTCGAGACCCAGCTGGTTTCGTTCGCAGCCCGGTATTTGCGGCGCAGCCACTGGTAGGCGAACCACTCTCCGGCGTAGCCGATCGCTTCTCGTTGCGCGGCCGACAGCCTTCGGGCCTCTCCTCTGCCGGCGTCACCACGGCTGCCCGGCGAGGCTCCCCGTCTCCCCGGGGCCACGGGAGTCAGCGAGGCAAAGACGTTGCGGTTGCCGAGGAGCTGCGGATCAGCGTCGAGCGCTCGCTGAAGCTCGGCGGTGAGTTCGCCGAAGTCACCGGTGTGCACATCGAGCTCCTTCCCACCGATGGTGACGATCCCCTGGCGGTGCTCGCGCTGTGCCCATGCCGAGTTGGCGGCCATGCGGCCGTTTTCGAGTTCGGCGGCTGTCACACCTGGGACGGCGGGGTCCGCGCTGGCAGGCATGCCAGCCGGCCAGTGCCCGAGCGCCGAGAGCCAGGCGGCGATCTCCTCCGGTCCGAGAAGGCGGAAGTCCAGCGCGCCGGCCTCGTCGAGGAGTTCGGTCACCGCCTCCGCCGGATCGCTGTGGTCCAGTGTGGCGGGCAGCGGACGGCGGCAGGCGCGGATCAAGGCGACCAGATCGGGTACGACCGTCCTGATGGCCGCTCGGTTCTTAGGAAGCAGGGCCGCATAGGCGGGAAGGTCCGCGCCCTCCGCCGGAAGCTGCGCGCCCAGCTGCTCCGCGAGTGCCTCCTCCACACGAGCGCGTACCTGCTGCGGTGTCGCAGTCTCCAGCGTGGTGTTCCACTCTGCGGGGGGGTCGATTCCCTCCAGCGTGCGCAACTGCCGCCAGTCCGTCTGGGCCTCGCGGGGGTCGAATCGCCCGAGTCGAGCCCGTCGGAGACGGTCGAGAAGCGCTCCCCGGTGCAGCTGCAGATGCTTCTGGATCGCCTCCCGGTGGGCGTCGGCGTGGCTGAGCACGGTGTGCGGAGGAGCCAGACCGGCAAGGGTGGCATTGAACTCCGCGAACCCGACGCCGAGCGCCTCCCGCCGTTCGTCGATGTCGTGTGACCGGCGTGGCTCGGTCAGGAGCGTGCCGGCCTCCACCGGCAGTTCCGCCGCGTGAACCTCAAGGGCAGGACCGAGCATCGGCACGATCGGTGTGTCGGCGAGTTCTCGCCCCTGGGTGCGCCGCGACGCAGCGGCCAACCGCCCGGCCCACTTCGGCTGCCAGCTCACCAGGTCCACCGCCAACCGGGCGGCATCCGGTAGGCCGCTGTCCCGCAGCGCCGCGGCGGCGGTGAGACAGGTCTCCGCCGCAGCATCGAGAAGCATGGTGTTGAGCGGGTGTTCCCCGTCGTAACCCGTGCGGTCGGTCTTGGTGTAGAACGGCGCGCGTTGAGATGGCCTGCCAGCGGAGCGGTCACATCGTCGCCGAGCGGCAGGAAGGTGTAAACGCGCCCGGGTGAAGCCGACACGACCGGCAGGGCGATCTCGATGACGGCAGGCGTGGACCACTGGGTCCAGGAGTCATCCAGCCCCTCATCGTCGACGGCCTCAGCGACCGTGGCCCGCAGTCTGGCAGCGGGTACCGAGCCGCGTACGAGCACGAATCGGCCGGCCGGTCCGAGATCGACCTGGGCCAGCGACACGGCCGGTGCACCGCCTGCGGCCGGAACGTCCGGCACCGCCACCAACCGTCTCTCGCGGCACGTCAGTTCGGTCCGCTCCTCCACCTCACCCGCACGCCGTTCCAGCACCAAACGCTCAAGGCGCTCCAGGAACAGCATGGCGGGAGCCCCCGGCCAGCTCATCGATCCGCCGACGCACCTCACCGCGGGCCGTCTCGCTGCGCAAGGCCAGCCGGATCACGGTGACATGGCCGGCCAAAGCCAGCTTCGCGCAGGTCTCGGGGACCGCGGAGACCGGAAACGGGAGCTGGAACGGCGGGAACTCCTCGGTCGCCCGGTGCACCAACTCGGCGTCGGCAAGCAGCAGGCTCAGGTCGTCGGGCGTGGCGAAGCGGAAACAGTAACTGTCCAGCACGGCCGGGGTGCCGCCGTCGGGCCTGGCGCTGTAGGTCTCGGGTGCGGCACTGATCTGCAACACGCTGCGGAACCCGACGCCCTTGTTGCCGATCCCCTCGCCCACCACCTTGTCGCTACAGGAGAGCTTGGACACCGAATCCACACGGTCCCAGGTGAAGGGGTTGCCGGCGTTGGCGACATAGAGGGTTCCGTGCTCGCCTTCCTCCTCGTCGAGCAGGACGTGCCCCCGTCGTTCCGGTCACCGGGGTGCGCGTCATGAGCGTTCTGCAGCAGTTCCAGGAGGAAGCGGCCCCTGTAGTCGCGAGCGGTGTTCCGGGAGAGGCCGCGCAGCTGCTTGCCCGGCTGCCACCTACGCGTGTGCTGCCACTCGTCCAGACTTCTCGGGTGTAGGTCATCAGTTCTGCGGTGAACTCGCTGCCGTAGCCAACTGAGCCATCAGTCCCCCGCAGCCCCTACGCCTCCCCAAGCTGACCCAAGTCGACAGCAGCCACGCATTCCCCCCTCTGCCCCGTCTATACACGACTCTAGCGAGGACCCCAGGCAAGACGGACGGCCTTACGAGAAGTATGAGCGGGTCGACTCTCGACAAGTAGCAGGGCGGTTCCTGCTCATAATGGGCAGTCGGTTGGAGAGAAAAACTGCTGTCGCAGCACCAGGGGTACGGGCCGACATGAGGAACTGACACACCATCAGAATGGCGTCACGAGCGTCATTTCAGCGTCAGGATATCGCCCGTAACGCCCACAACGCACAGAGCGCACACGACCCAAAACCACAGGTCAGACACCCTGCGCCGCAGGCTTGAGGATCGCCGCGCACTCCACATGATGCGTCATCGCAAACACGTCACCCAGGTCGAGACTAGGGAAAACCACAGGTCAGATGCATTTGCCGACCCCATCTGGGGGTAATCAGGCGCGCAGAGCGTCAAATGAGCGTCACGGCGGAGAGCAGACGGGCGCGGCGGATCCCAGCGCGGCATCACACCGACTGCCCTCGGCCATGGGCAGGATCGCTCTAAGGAACTCGTACGAGGGACCATAGGCCCTCGATCGCTGCCTGTCCGCTCTCTGCAGGCCATCCCGTCCGCACGCCGTCGAGTGGAGCCGGAGTGGTGAAGTGCACGTTGACGGAGCCACAGTTCGGCCTGCTCCGCGAGATCGCGACTGCTTCCAATGCCGTACGCATCCCACCCGCACGTACACAGACCTCCTGGCCCCTGGAGCAACGCGGGCTACTCAAGAGGACCTGGCATGGCAGCGGGCACGTCGCCGTGGTGCCTGCGGACGGCCGCTACTACCTCAAGCACGGCAAGCACCCACGGCAGATCCAGTCCCCCTCAAGCCAACTGGTGCGAGTTCACGATCCCACTGTGCGAGCACTGTGTGCGGACAATCCGTCCGCAAGCATTTCCGTGGAACTGCTTGACAGAAGGGCCACGGACCTCGGCGACGCCGCGCAGGAACTGCACGGGGCGGATTGTGCGTTTTCCCCAACCCTCACGTTGCTCTCGGTGACGATCGGGGGCCTGCTCCCGACTCCCTCCCGCTCTGAGCCACTGCCGGTCAGCTGTCTGATCAGGCCGAAGCCACGGGTGCGGCGTGATCAGCCGAACAGCTGGGAACCGAGCGGGTGTTGCCTGTCGAAGCCGGGGAGGATCAGGAATGTCGCGCTGGCGGTTGTGGTGGTGAACTGCAGCAGTGCGTCGGAGGTGTCCATGTGGGTGAGGGTGGCGGTGAAGGTCCGCACGTCGTTCTGGAAGCTGATGAAGAGCAGGCCGGGGGCGGGCTCGTCGGTGCTGTAGGAGCGACGGAGCATGAGCCCGACCCCGACCACGGTGGCGTGCGCTCTGCGCACATGGGCGTCCGCGGGGACGAGATAGCGCCCGTCCGGTGTCTTGGCGCCGAGTTCCGGGCCCGAGGCTGCGGTGCCGCCGGAGAGGGGGACGCCGCTGGCCCGGCGCCGCCCGAAGACCGCTTCCTGCTCGGCTACGGACAGGGCGGCGAACCGCGGCAGGTCGAGTTCCATACGCCGCAGTACGGCAAGGGTGCCGCCGGCGACCGCGGGGGGCCCCGCCAGCCACAGGTCGCGTTGTTGTTCGGCGGTCGTGTGCGGGCCCACGATGCCATCGAGGAAACCGAGCGGGTTGCGTGGAGCGGTAAGGCCGTTGCCGACGGACACGTTCGTACCGCGGCGTCCGGACTGCCGCCAGCGTTCGCGGATGCGGTCACCGGCCTGGTCCAGGAGCGCGGCGGCGACGACCGGTAAGAGCAGCGCGTCGCTGGCGCAGATCTGTATCAGCAGGTCTCCGCCGCGTGCCGGTGGGGCGATCCGCTCGCGGGAGAATCGCGGGAGGTCGGTCGCGCCGGGCAGCGAGGTACCTGCCGTGCGCACCAGCCGGGGACCCACGCCGACGGTCACAGTGAGGTCGCCCGGCGGCAGGCCCAGCAGCCGCGGGTCGGTCCCCGTGGTGAGTGTGCGGATGGCCTGGCCGAGTTCGGCCAGTAACGGGCCGGGAGCCACGGTGGCGCAGAGGTCGGCCACCACGGCCAGCAGGTTGCCCTGGGCCGGCTGGGGAAGCGTGATGCCTGCCTGATACCGGCCCATCGCCGCAACCGGCGTCGGCGTGGCCGCTGGGGTAAGGGCGTGCCGGCCTGACTGGGCGGAGTCCGATGTGCACCCGGCGGCCAGACCGGCGGCCACCACGGCGCCGGTGACATCGAGGAACCTGCGGCGCGACGGATGGTGATCGGCTCGGTGCATGGTGTGCAGAGTGCCACAGCCGCATCGTACGTGCCGGTCAACCTCCCGATTCTGGCTTGGACTTGGGCGCTTCATGCCAGACTGGGATCATGCCTCGATTAGCTCTTCGCGTGGTGGCGGCGGTACTGGGCACGCTGACGCTTGTGGTCGGCTGCAGCGGCGGCGATGACGGATCGGGCAAAGGCCGGCGGCCGGCCGGTGCGGAGGTGACGATCCGAGTGCCTGCCGATGCCCCGACGATCTCGGATGCGGTGTCGTTGGCTCGGCCCGGCGACCTGGTGCTGGTCGCGCCGGGCGTGTACCACGAGTCGGTGAAGATCGACACGGCGCGCATCACTCTTCGCGGTGCGTCCCGGGACAAGGTCGTCATCGACGGGCGGTTGCAGCAGCCGAACGGTGTCGTCGTCGCGGCGCCCGGGGTGGCCGTGGAGAACCTGACCGTGGAGAACAACACGCAGAACGGCGTGCTGGTCACCGGTTCGGCGAAGGCGGCCGCCGGGCTGCCGGGGGGAAGCGGCGGCTACGACACCGGCGATGAGCCCGTCACCTTCCTGAAGTCGTTCCTGGTCTCGTATGTGACCGCGACCCGCAACGGTCTGTACGGCATCTACGCATTCTCCGCCCAGAACGGCGTCATCGAGCACTCGTACGCGTCGGGCGGCGCCGACTCGGGCATCTATGTCGGCCAGTGCAAGCCCTGCAACATCGTGGTGCGGGACAACGTCGCCGAACTCAACGCGGTCGGTTACGAAGGCACCAACGCCAGCGAGGACATGTACGTGGTCGGCAACCGCCTGGTCGGCAACCGGGTCGGACTCACCACCAACTCCGACCACCAGGAGAAACTGCTCCCGCAGAAGGGCTCCGTCATCGGGGGCAATCTGATCGCCGCCAACCAGCAGACGGCCACCCCGGAGCAGGCCGACGGCGGGTGGGGCACCGGCGTCGGCATCGACGGCGGCAGCGACAACCAGTTCATCCGCAACCGCATCGCCGACAACAGCAACGCCGGGCTGGTGATCACCGCGACCGCCGACATGCCTCCGGTCGGCAACCAGATCGTGGACAACACGTTCACCGGCAACGGCGTCGACGTCGGCTGGACGTTCCCCACCGCCACGCGGGGGCGCGGCAACTGCCTGCGCGGCAACGATCTGCGCACCACCGTGCCCGCCCGGCTCGCGACGACTGCGGCCTGCCCGCTTCCGGCCGGGTCGTCCTCGCCGGCCGGCACGTGGGCGGCGCCGACGGCACCCGGTGGCATCCCGTTCACCGAGGTCGCGGCGCCTGCTCCGCAGCCGCAGTTCACCGACGCCGCCACCGCGGGCGCCACTGCTGTCCCGCCCGTCCCGGCCCTGCCGAAGACGGAGGGCATCCGGCTGCCGCCGGCGTCCCTGCTCGCCGCGAACGCGCGGGTGCAGACGTCCTGAACAGCGGCTACCGGGTCGGGGTGGTTCCGGGTACCGGCTTGACCGGAACGTACTTGTGGGTGTCGAAATCGATGACTACCGGCTCCGGCTGCGAACCCACGCTGACGCGGACCCGGTACATGGTGCCGTCGGAGCCGATCCAGTAGCGCACGTTGCCCGCCGTACCGGAGCGGTCAGGGGAGGACGGTCCGGTCATGACGTCCACCCAGCGCCCGTCCACCTGCTCCCGCCCCCACCAAGCGGCGCCGTTCTGCGGCAGCAGTTCGGCGTTGTCCGGCCGGTCGCCGCCGAGACCGAGCGCGATGGACAGGGAGGTGTCCAGCGCGCTGCCGGACGACAGCAGCGGACGGTCGTACCAGCCCGAACGGGGAGGCGAGGCGGGTGCGTGCGCCGGGGCGTCCGTCATCGGGCGGACGTGCACCGAGGTGGGCGTCCACTGGATCAGCCCGTCGCTGGACTTGTCGCGCCCGGTGCCGTGCACCACGCCGTAACCGACCTTGCGCCGATAGTCGACGGACCCGGTGACGGTCAGCCCGCCGGCAGTGCCCGGCACGGTGATCGTCACCGCGCGGCCCTGCGCCTGGTAGTTACGGAATCGCGTGATCGCCAGCCGGCTCGCCTCATCCGTCGTCAGCGGGCGCGGACCGCCGGCGCCGGAGCCGCCGTCGGCGACCAGGAACGCGGCCACCGCGGCCACCGCTACGGCCGCGATGCCGATGACGGCCGCGGCCCGGCGCGACCGCGGCCATCGGCGCCGGTCAGCCGGACGACCTGGTGGGGCTTGCCGGATTCTCACGCTCCGCACGCGGTTCGACGCTGACACTCTCCGATTCATCCTTTCGATCACCACACCGTCCGGCCGCCGCGGGCTCGCGGCGGCACTCGGCAGTCCGGTGGCAGACCACGCCAAGGCCGGCCCTCGTGGACCGGCCGAGACGTGATCTGCCCGTCCGCGCCGTCCGGATCGCGGACGGGCAGATCACCGTTGTGCGGTTCGTTCAGTGTTGCCGGGCGCGACGATTCCGGGTCACGAACGCGATGACCAGGCCCGCACCCACCAGCAGACCGACGATGCCGATCATCTCCGCCAGCCCGGGCGTACCGGTGTTCGCCAGCGAACCGCCGCCTCCACCGGCCGGGGCCGGGTGGTTGGCAGGCGGCGCGGGTGACGGCGGCGTGGAGGCCGCGGGCGGCGTCGGAGTCGGTGTCGGTGTCGGTGTGGGAGTCGGCGTCGGGGTCGGCGTTTCCTTCGGGATGTACACCCCGGCGTCGATCGTGTGATCGACCCCGCCCGGCTTGTCCGGCGCCGTGACAGGCGCGTAGCCGTTGCACAACGGTCCGGTGGTCGGCGGGGTCACATTGGAGTCGTGCGCACGGTTGGCACCGGCCCGCGGGAGCGTGAACCTCAGCTCGCTCGCCGGGGGCTGCTCGGGCACCTGGCTGGTGTCCGCGGTGCACACGTCGAACTGCACCGTGTACTTCGCGCCCGGCGTGAGCTCGTACGCGGCGCCGACACCACCGAAGTAGTACTCGCCGGCGGCATTGGTCCTGGTCGTGGCGACCTGTTTGCCGTCCGCGTCCAGCAGGTTGATCGTCGCCCCCGGCAGCAGCACGTGCCCCGGGTCCTGGATCCCGTTGTGGTCGCCGTCGAACCACACGACGTTGCCGATCTGGATCGGCGCGTTCGCCGCCGCGTACGCGATGTCACCGAGCCCGCCGGCCTTGCCGAACCCGCCTTGTGCCTGGCTGACGAACTGGAACCCGTTGGCGGTCGGGTTGTTGCCCGGGCCCTGACCGGTCGTGATGTCGTGGTAACCGGTCCCTGAGGTCGCGACGTTGACGACCGGGTCGAACTCCGTGCTGACGACCCACTGCTGCTGCGGGATATAGGCCACCGACCCCAGCGCGGTCTCCTGGTGCGCGTTGGCGTAAAAGTCGCCCGGGAAGTATTCGACGACATCGGCGGCCTGGCCGCCATTGTTGGCGGGGGTGGCGTGGTTGGGGCAGCTCCCGGTGCCTTCCCACTGGTATTCACCGGTGGGAGTGGCGCAGACCATGGTGATGTCACCACCGGACATGCCGTTTTCCGCCGTGTTGTTCCCCGGGCGGGGGTCCAGCCCTCCCCAACTGAGCACGTCCATGAACCGGTCGCGGAAGCCCAGGATCATCGAGCCGTCGCGGGCGAAGGCGAGGGAGGCCAGCTCCGGCTGCGGATCGATGAAGACGCTGCCCGCCTTCCGGTCGTCCCACGTGTCCAGGCTGGTGTTCCACGGGTTCCAGTGGGTGGCCTTGTCGCCGGAACCGAAGACGCTGCCGCGTTTGTCCGTGAGCGGGTGGCTCAGCACCGTGGTGAACCGCTTGCCGTCGTAGGTGGAGACGAAGGCTTTCAGGTCCGCGCGCTGCCGCGTGCTCTCCGCGCTGCACACGCCGCCGACGTACAGCGTGTTGTTGTGGACCTGGAGACCGAACGGCCGCCAGTCGTCGGGGCTCGCGCACCCCGGGTCCGGGATCGGGACCGTCGACTTGGGCGCCGCGGCGGTGGCCCCTGTCGCGTCGAAGCTCACCAGGCTGCGGGTCCGCAGGTTCACCGCGTACAGCGTGGAGCCGTCCTCCGACAGAGCCAGGCCACCGATGCTCTCCTTGCCCGGCGCGTCGGTGAACCCGGGATCCTTGATCATGTTGGCGGTGTCGTGCCGCGTCACCGCGGCGTCCGGCACCCGCGCGAACAGCTCCGGCGCACCCGAGCCGTTGACCGGCACCGTGTAGATCGCGCCCCCGCCCTGCGGCCCGTACGGGGCGTACCGGCGGGCGAACGCGCTCTGGAACAGCCGGGTCCGGTACTTGTCGTACGCCAACCCGAACGTCGTGCCCACCTGGTCCTGCGTGGCCAGCGTGGTCGGGCACGCCACATCGGTGGGACACGTGCCCCGGGTCTTCGTCCCGAACGCCACCAACGCCCGGTTGTCGGTCCCGTTGGCGCCGTTGTGGATCGGCACGAAGTACCGCGAGTCCGGCAGCGTGTAGTCGGCCGGATCCCACACCCCCGTCACCACCGAGGCGTTCTTTCCGCCCGACACATCCACGAACGACGTGAAGCTGTCGAAGTGGTTCCCCGCCGTCGACGCAGGCGCCGCCCGCAGATAGTCGCTGTACGGCGCCGGGATGCTGACATCGACGCGGTATTGGCCACCGCTCAGCACGGTCGACCGCGACACCACGACCTTCCCAGTGGCATCCGTGACGCCGGTGACAGCGTGCCCAGCAGGGTCGGAGATCTCCACTTTCATGCCCCGCTGCGGCACATCCATCGTCGCGTTGATCACGCCGGTGCCGAAGAAGTCGCGCAGCACCTCAACCGTCAGCGTGCCGTCGGCGGTCGAAGCGGCGGCCGGTCCAGCCGTCGCTCCCATGGCGCCGCCTGCCAGCAAAAGAACAGATAACGCTATGCGCGCCGGCGGCTCCACAAGCCTCCAGGCTAACCGGCGCGAGTCTCTGCCGAGTCGGTTCATGGCATCACACTCCACACTTCTCTTGTCGTGAAAACGAAGCGACCGCTTCTCGCTGACGTCCGCTTCCTGGCCCCAGGAGCGGAAGCCCGTCGCGAACGCCACGGAAAAGGAAAAGGGCGGCCCACTACTGCTGCGTGGACCGCCTTTTCATGATCTTTTAGCGATATTGTGGACGAGTCGTAAGTGCCGCAGGCCAGGAAAAGCGAACGCGCGTTCAGAGCTCCGGGCAGCGCCGCCCTGCAGTGAGTGTTTTTGCAGATCAATCACGGTATCCCCGCCCCCACCGCCGACCTCGCCGACCTCGCCGACCGCCATCGCGAGCAGCGCGCGATATTCTATGCGCTGGAGTCTCGCCGCCACCAGCAGAACCCTGGCATCCATTGGGATCCGTTGATAATCCCCAGGCGCCCAGAGAATGGCGACCGGAAGAATATGCGAATAGCGACGTGATGGCTGAATCCGGTCCCGTTGAGTGCGTGACGCCCCGATGACGCGTCTGGGACATCACGCAAGGGCCTTGTGCCAGGAGGTAGATCCAGTCCCCTGGTGACACGGTGGTGCGGCCGTGTTGAGTGTTCACCAGATGGCTGGGCATTGCGGGCCCCTGAGATGTGGTCAGAGCGGGCGTCGAGATCGTGCCTGCGCGATCCGCACCTGGCTGCCTGGGTACGGCAAAGGCAAGAATGCACCGCGCCAGAAGCCGAGCGCGGTCATCCGGATGAACGTCGCCGCGGACGAGGTACCCCAGTACGTGCCCGTCCCCGGCGAGAGTGACCCGGACACTGAGAAGGAGTCCATCCTGTTCGGATCGGCCAAACTGCACCGCGCCGACGTGGACTTCGGAGCCCCCTTCGGGGTCCTCTTCAACATTGGGCCTTCACGGCGACCGAGATAACCGGGAGGGAGCAGAACTCCTCGAAGCCGAGAGGCGACGCCGGTGGTACGCGGCCATCGCTCAGGCTCGTGAGCAGCAGATCGAGCAGCACCGCGCGAAGATCCTCATCGAGCTAGTGCCGGATCAGGCAACGTTTGCCCTGTTGACGGTTTGTCGTAGCGGTTGGGCGGGGGTGATACCGCTCCGACGTCGGCGGTGTGGGAGGCTGATCCGATGCCTGTAACCCTCCGCCACTTGGATGCCCGACTCTTCCCTGCCTGGCTTGAGCGCAGTCGGGCCGAGTACGCCAAAGATCTCGTCGCTGCGGGGCAAACGCCCGAGGATGCCCACCGGAATGCGGACGAGAGCATGGCCCGCTCTTTTCCCTCCGGCACACCGGGCTCGGGGCACGTGGTCTTCGACGTGGTCGATGACGCCGGGGAAACCGTCGGTTACCTCTGGATTGGACCAGACACGAGCGACGACGCCGGCGCCTGGTGGATCTGGGACATCGTGATCGACGCTGACAAGCGGGGTCGGGGTTTCGGGCGAAGGGCCATGGTCCTCGGCGAGGAATACGCCCGGGCACAAGGCGCTCATACCCTTGGTCTCAGCGTCTTTGGCTTCAACACGGGTGCGCGCGGCCTTTACGAGTCGCTTGGCTACGAGACGACCTCGGTCAAGATGCTCAAGAAACTCGGCTGAGGTTCAGGCAACGTTCGCTCTGTCGACGACGGCGCGCAGGCGCCGGTCGTCGGCGTGGCGGTTCCGCCAGATGATGTAGCGGCGGATCATGCTGCCCTGCTCCTTGTGATCGGCGTGGTCGGTGCCGTCGAGGGTGAAGTAGCGCAGGGCGGTGAACTGGGCCTCGATCCGGTTCAGCCAAGAGGAGTTCGTCGGGGTGCAGGTGATCTCGACGTTGTTGGTCGCCGCCCAGGTGCCGACGCGTTGGCACTTCTTCGTAGTCAGGTGGGGGGAGAAGTTGTCGCAGACAATCGCGATGCGGACCTCGGGCAGGTAGAGGCTGCGCAGGTAGCGGCAGAACTCCAGGAACTGCGTCCGTCTCTTGACCGGTTTGATATGGCCGTAGACCTTGTCCTTGGCCAGGTCCAGAGCGGCGAACAGGTGCCGCACCCCGCCGTAGCGGTTGTAGGTCGCCCGGCTCCGCCGACGCGGCTCACGATCGGGGTCCTTGTGCTTGCCCCCGCGCTCGGCCCACTGCTTCCCGGGATGGGGCGTGAGGTTGAGCGGGCCGAACTCATCCATGCAGAAGACAACTTCGGGCTCGCCTTCCTCGGGTATGACCTCGCCGTCGGCGATCGCATAGAGGTGCTCGACCCGGGCCTTCTTGGCCGCGTAGTCCGGGTCGCGGGAGGTCTTCCAGGTCTTCAGGCGTTGAAAAGAGACGCCCTCCTCGCGGAGCAGAAGGCGCAGGCCCTCGTGGCTGATGTCGTCGACCATCCCCTCGGCGACCAGGAAGTCCGCCAGCTTGGTCAGACTCCAGGTCGAGAACGGCAGATCGTGCTCGGTCGGCTTGGACTTGGCGATCTTCTTGACCTCGCGGGGCTCGGGCAGCGTGAACGTCCTCGGCCGGCCGCCGGAGTACTTCGGATACAGCGAGTCGAAGCCGTCGGTGTTGAAGTTATGGATCACGTCTCGGACCCTGTCGGCGCTGGTGAACGACACCTCGGTAATCCTCGCCACCGGCATGCCCTGCGCGGAGAGCAGCACCATCTGCGCTCGCCGCCAGGTCACCACCGACCCGGTGCCCCTGCGGATGATCCGCAGCAGCCGCCGACCCTCGTCATCATCGATCTCACGTACCCGTACGCGCTCAGCCACCCGCACAGCGTGACCGCCTTGCGCCGCCCGGAACAGCACCCGGACGGCGCGTCACATCACGACAGGGCAAACGTTGCCTGATCCGGCACTAGGTAGCAACAGGCAGCTGAAATCCGCGCCTTCTGCCAGGCAGCTCGCGCCCGAACCGACGGCACACCGGTTGCGGCCGAGGAGGCGAAGTGGCTGGAGTGGGCCGCGGCATATGCGGCACAACTCGACCCGCTGCCCGCCGACTGAGTACTCCGCCAAATCTCCCGGCAAGACGGGAGGCGTTACGTGAAATGTCGAAGGTCGATGCCTGCTCCTATCGTGGCCGTTCGACGCCGACGACCGCTGAACGCTTACGCAGGGGACCAGCCGGCCGACGAGCCCCGATGAGCCGGGATCGTCCGTCACACAAATGCCTTCGCCCCGCCCGCACGGGGCAGGGCGAAGGAACGTTTGTGCCACGATAGCGAGCGGAGCTTCCATGCGCTCCCAGGCACCGAGCACGGCATTGTACGCGTCCGGCTGCAGGTGTGCGTAGCGCTGGGTGGTCTGGAAGCTCTCGTGGCCGAGGAGGTGCTGGACCTCGTAGAGCGAGACGCCTTTCTGGACCAGCCACGATGCGCAGGTGTGGCGCATCGAGTGTGGCGGGTGGTGCGGGACGAGTTGCTGCTAGCGGGTGCCGCTGCCCGCCGCGTGGGAGCTGTCCGCTTACCGGATCACGCAGGAGGCGCTGACCAACGCGCGCAAGCACGCGCCCGGGGCCCGTACGGTGGTGGAGATCGACTACGGCGCCGACCAGCTGCTCACGCTGCGCATCCACGACGACGGACCGGGTCCGGGCTCCGCCGGTACGGGCCACGGCCTGACCGGGATGCGGGAGCGGGCGGCTCTGGTCGGGGGCCGGCTCAGCGCGGGCGCGGGTCCGGACGGCGGGTTCCTGGTGAAGGCGGAACATCCCTGGGGAGCCAGGTGATTCCCATGAATGCGAAGGTGGCGAGGAAGACGGAGTTGCGTGTCATCAGGGCACTGGTCGCCGACGACCAGGCGGTTGTCCGTACCGGCTTTGTGAACCTCCTGGGCACCCAGGAGGACATCGAGGTCGTGGGTGAGGCGGAGGACGGTGTGCAGGCGGTACAGATCGCCGCTGAGACTCGGCCCGATCTCGCGCTCCTCGACATCCGGATGCCGCACAAGAACGGCATCGAGGCGGCCCGCGAGATCCTGGCCGCGTCCGGCGGCGCGACGAAGGTGCTCATGCTGACGACCTTCGGCCTCGACGAGTACGTGTACGACGCGCTCGCGGCCGGGGCGGGTGGCTTTCTGCTCAAGGACGCCACGTTCCCCGAACTGCTGCACGCGGTCCGGGTAGTGGCCGACGGCAACGCCCTGCTCTCGCCCGAGATCACCAAGCGGCTGATCGGCGAGTTCGTGCACGCGCGGGCGTCACGACTGCCCGCGCACTCCGTCGGTGAGCTCACCACCCGAGAAGCGGAGGTGCTGACGCTGATCGCCCGTGGTCTGTCCAACGCGGAGATCGCGGGACGTCTGACCATCACCGACCACACCGTGAAGACCCATATCAACCGGCTGTTCGCGAAGCTGGAACTGCGGGACCGGGCGCAGGCCGTGATCGTGGCCTACGGGCTGGGGCTGGTTCGGGTGGGTGAGTAACGGTTCTTCCCGTTATGTTCTCCGTGATCCTGCAAGAGGGCGCTGGCCTCCGAGCCCTGCGGGATATCTGCGCAGAGATCGTCAAAGTGGCGAAGGAACAGACCGCTCGCACGGCTCCCGCGGACGGCACATCGGCAGGGCCGTGTGCATGAGTTGTTCACCGCGAGTGGTGATGGCCTCGAAGTTGGGCTGGCTCATGGGACCTTGAGGGGTCGCGGGCGGCACGTGAGGCCCCGGTGACGTGTACGCGCCGCCCGGACACCATTAGCCCCAACTGCACACAGGAAAACAAGAGTTAATGGAGTGTCGACATTGCGATCCTCGGCCCCTCCAGACAGTGGCCGCCGCTTCCTTGCGCCTTAGATGAAGTACAGGCCCTCCATCGAGGAGACGGACAGATCGCTGTGTTGTACGCGGAAGGCGGTGGTCTGCATCTCCTCCCATCCCCAGGGGCTGGAGTGACCCAGTGCCAGGCCGGCCAGGGAGGCCCATTCGATCTCGTGGAGGGGCTGGTCCATGTCGATGTCGGCGGCGGTGAGCATCCAACTGCTCAGGCCGAGGGAGGCGATGACGGCGTGGGGGGCGCCCAGGACGACGAACGGTTCGTCGTCGGGCCAGCCGGAGGCGTGGAACATGGCGCCGTCGGGGAGCATCACGACGGTTTCGGTGTGCTCCATTCCGCCGTAGTAGGTGACGTGGCCCACGATCCGCGCTGCGGGGAAGCGCTCCCGCATCCGTTGGGATTCGGCCAACAGCGGGTTTCCGTTGCCGTCGTCGGCGAAGACAGGGGTGGAGATGGCCCGCATGCCGCCCCACACGGCGGCATGAACGATGTCCAGATCGGAACGCACCGACGAGGGCAGCGGCGTCTGCACGGAGCGCGGCCCGAGATCCTCCAGGACCTCCTCGATGCCGTCGAACAACTCGACGAACAGGCGGGCCTGATCGGAGTCGTTGGCCGGGAGGCTGCGGGCGTCGATGTTGAACGGCGGCTGAGCCACGGTGAGATGACACAGGCCCATCGAGCCGCGAACTACCCGGTCCGGGGCAGAAGTCCAGTACTTGGTATCGGTCATGCGGGCCACCGTAGCGGCCGGCGGTGACATCCCTCCCCCGGGACTGCACGCATCAGTTGCGGAAGCCTGCGGCGGCAGTGGGGGCGGCCCCTGCATCAGCGCCTCGGGCGGCACCGGCAGCCGGCGGCGGCAGACGCGTCGGGTGAGGATGCGGGGCTCGCGCGGCGCGATCCGGGAACGGTACGGGCCCTGCTGTGCGCGCACGTGGGCGATCTCCTTCCACGCCGCCAGGCGCTCCGCCCACATCATGCGGCCGACCGCAAGCAGGTCGCCTGCCTCGGCGGGCACACCAGCAGAACCTGGAGCGACCGGCTCTCCCAGCAAGGACTGCCGGTGATCCGGGTGCAGTTCTCCGTGACCGACTGCCGTCCCTGCCCCGCCCGGACCGAATGCATCAACTCGCCCACCGCCCAGCGGCGCGAATTGCGCTTGCGACAGCACGACGAACACCACGCCCTCCGAGCGGCCAGGGCCGAGCAGCAGACCGATGAGTGGAAGGACCGTTACAAGGTCCGCGCCGGAGTCGAGGGCACCATTTTCCAGGGCGTCCAACGCTGTGACCTGTGCAGATCCCGCTACAGGGCCTCGCCAAGACCAGCCTCCAGCATCAGCTGACCGGCGCTGCCATCAACCTCGCCCGCATCGACGCCCACCTCACCGACATACCCCGGGCCCGCACCCGCACCAGCCACTTCGCACGACCTCGCCCCGCCGGATAGACCCGGCGGGGCGAAGCAACAGAGCCCGAATCAACCAACAGCGTCCCCTGAATCGGGGAGGCCGGGCTTCGTGCGTCGTATGGGGGCGGACCCGGCGCTCAGCCGGCCGGGGCGCGCAGGAGCCGGTCCTTGGTGCTCTCGGGCAGCACTCGACGCAGGACCGGCGCGGTGGAGCTGAGAGAGTTGGCGAACACGGCGACCAGGTCGTACGGCACGCTGGCGCCGAAGGACGCGGCCCACAGGCACGGTGCACCAAGCACCGGCTCGGCCCATGCCTGCCCCCCGCCCGGACCCGCCTCGTCTGCCTCGGCCACCAGGGCGCGCAGGTCAGCGTCCTGAATGGGGGCGGCACCTCGCCCAGGCTGTCGTGCGAGGTGAAGGTCGGGTCCATCGCCCCCGCGCCGGGCTGGTCGATGGCGCGGAGCCAACCGTGCACGGTGACGGCGACGAGGACCAACTCGGCCCCGCCGAGCGGCACGGTGGGCTGATCGTGGGCGTCGAGCACGACGAGGAAGTCGACGAGGACCTCCCCGGGGACGTCGGGTGTGAAATAGGCGGACCACTGGGCGAGCGGGCTGCTCGTGTCCGCGCGGGCGGAGACCTGCCAGGCGATCGGCAGCTCCCCCAGGTGGAACGGCTCGTCCGGCAGGACCCATTGGGCCCGGCGGAGGGTGTCGGGGCTGATGTGGAGGACAGTGTTGCGCAGGACCTGTCGGTCCTCCGGCGCATCGTCCGGCTCCTGTCGTCCGCGGACGATCGTCAGGCTCGTCCAGCCGAGGCCGGCGAGCGTGCCGGCGACGGCGTCGTAGAGGCGTCCGTCGTCCCCTGCCAGGTGCCGGGGACCGACCCCGGACGCGGCCTGGGCGCTGGTCGGGGTGGACGGGTCGAGCGGGAAGTCGGGGTGCAGGGGCGCCTCCAAGGGGCTGGTGCGGATCTACGTGCCACCGGCGGTGCGGCGGGGTCGGCGCGGGGGCGTCTGGACCGCAATACCCGGGGGAAGTTCGGTGCACCGGGAACCTTTTCCGGACAAATCAGGGTGCGGGCCGTTGCGGCGTCGCGGGGAGGGCACCGCAACGGCCCGCGACCTCGCTCAGCCTCCGGTCCAGCAAAGCGGGACCGATGGCAGCGTGTGCGACCTGAGCATCATGTTGAGCTGCAGGTCACTTGGTTCGCCCCGCATTAACGACACCCCGACCTCAGCGACAGTCGGAGCCGGACCAAGCCGTCACGCACCGAACCCGGAGTGATCGAGCCCGGCTTGCGGCGTCGGTGAGACGAACGCGTATTGGTCAGGACTCGTTGCAGGAGTTCTGGCGGGTGTCCGGTCAGGAGCGCGAGTCGTTCGAGGCGGGGTTTGCCGAACCAGTTCGGCGAGCCGGTGAGGAAGCCGTGCAGGTAGCTGGGTTTGAGGTGGTTGGCGCGGGCCGGGCGCCGCGAAGAGCCCGAGGAAACCCCCAGCGAAGGCCTCGAGGAAACCCCCGGCGATGACGCCGGGGAAGCCCTTGAAGAAGGAAGCCCCGCCAACTCCCGTGAAGCCCTGGGAACTTGACCCACCCGCCAGTAGCATCCGCCCGGCCAGTAGCACGCCGCCCAAGCAGCCATCCTCGAAAGGGTCTCCTGCATGCGCTTGACCTCCCGCGTCGCCCCCGCCGCCCTCGCCGTGGCCGCCCTCCTGCTCGGCGTTCTCCCCGCGCAGGCCCAGGCCCACCCCGACCGCTTCCCCGACCGGGTCACGGTCGGTGACCGCACCTTCATCGCCGACGGCCAAGGCCGCGCGCTCCAGTGGCGCGGCTTCAACCTCGCCGACAAGAACAGCCGAGGCACCAACGCGTTCGCCGACATCCACGAGAGCGACCTCAAAGACATGGCCGCCCGGGGCTTCAACCTCGCGCGCCTCGCGTTCTTCTGGGACGACCTCGAACCCACCCCCGGGCACTACGACCGCGGCTACCTCACCAAGATGCGCCGCATCCTCGACTGGGCCAACCGCTACCACATCAAGGTCATCCTCGACGCCCACCAGGACGTATACGGCCCCCACTTCGGCTCCCGCGGCGTCCCCGACTGGGCCACCCGCGACGAGGGGTTGCCGTTCTCGCCGATACCCGACGACTGGTTCTCCGAGTACTTCGAGCCATCCGTACAGACCGCCTTTGACCACCTGTACAAGGACGCCGACCTCCGCGCCGCGCACGCTCGCATGTGGATGACGGTCGCCTCCGCCCTGGGCAGGCACCCGGCGCTGCTCGGCTACGACCTGATGAATGAGCCGTTCGCGAAGTTCCTCGAAGGCGAAGACCTCCCCACCGCCGCGGCCCGCTTCGAGGCCACCGAGCTCACCGAGCTGTGGAACCGCCTTGCCCAGGCGATCCGCCTGGTCGACCACAGGTCGTGGGTATTCGTCGAACCAACCGTCATCGTCGGTGTCGGCGTCCCAACCCAGATGGGCCACATCGACGACCCGCACGCCGGCTACGCGCCGCACTTCTACGAGTCCGCGATGGAAACCGGCGCCGACTACGACCCCAACGGCACCTTCATCCCCGCCTACGAGGCCGCGATCAGCGACTACCCGACCCGTAACCGCATGCCGGTGATCGTGGGCGAGTGGGGCGGCAACCCCTACGTTCCGCACGCAAGCCAGTTCGTCACCGACATGACGGCCTCCCTGGACCGCTTCTCCAGTGGCTGGACGTGGTGGCAGTGGTGCCGGGGCGGCGGCTACTGCTTCCTCGACCAGACGGGCGCCGCGAAGCCCAACGCCCAGCTGCTCGTCCAGCCGTACGCGCGGGCCGTCGCGGGCGACCCGCTCAAGTTCGCGTACGACCCGGCCACACGCACCTACACGCTCACCTTCCGCACCCGCGACAACGCAGAGGGGCCCACCCGGATCACCGTGCCCAGGGACACGTACCCAGGCGGCTACCGCGTCGACATCCAAGGCAGCAAGGCCAGTTGGGACGACCACGGCCAGACCGTCACCGTGAGCACCCACGGCAGGGCCGGAGCCACTTACAGGGTCACGATCAGCCCGAGGTAACCCACCCGATTCGCTCGGGGGCTGCGGCCCGCGGCCCCCGCATCAACTGAAGAAACGCCTTCTCCGCATCTCTGCGGGCAAGCACCTGCCTCCGGAGCCGGTGACACCACCTCCCCCAAGCCATGCGATCGACGTTCACCTCACACGACTAGGTTCGCTGGCAAGGAAGCCCGAACAACTGTCCCTCCCCTCGTAGCGTGAAGACCGTGACTGCAGGGGAAGTTGGGAGTCATGGCGGAGAAGCGACGGAAGTTCGAGCCGGAGTTCCGTGAGGGGGCGGTACGGATCGTGACGGAGACCGGGAAATCGATCGGCGAGGTCGCGATGGATCTGGGGATCAACGAGACGACGCTGGCCACGTGGGTGTCCCGGGCCCGCCGGGCCGGGAGCA
The DNA here is from genome assembly GCF_022221585.1 of Streptomyces inhibens. Classification (NCBI taxonomy): domain Bacteria; kingdom Bacillati; phylum Actinomycetota; class Actinomycetes; order Kitasatosporales; family Streptomycetaceae; genus Streptomyces; species Streptomyces inhibens. Next base: position 9,322,830 of record NZ_CP084681.1, on the reverse strand, counting down.
CGTCGGCTGGCGGGAGTGACGAGCTGGAGCGGCTGCGGCGGGAGAACGCCCAGCTGAAGCGGGACAACAAGGAACTGGTCATGGAGCGTGATGTCCTCAAACGCTGCATGGTCCTGTGGGTGAAGTAGCCGTGGCGGACCCGGCCCAAGTGGTCGGGGTTATCGGCGACTTCAGGACCGAGCACGGCATTTCGCACCGCGTCTCGTGCCGAGCTTTGGGCGTAAGCGAGTCGTGGTTCTACAAGCACCGCACCCGCAAACCCACCCGGCGGGAAGTACGCCGTCGGCACCTGGCCGAGGCGGTGACCGAGGAGTTCGCTGCCTCCGGCGGCACCTATGGCTCGCCGAAGATCTGGATCCAGCTGGTGCGGCAGGGCTGGCGCATCTCGGTGAACACCATTGCGAAGCTCATGGCCGAGCTCGGCCTGGTCGCCCGCAAGGTGCGTCACCGGCGCGGGCTGACCCGGCCCGGGAAACGGCTGGCTGCCCCGGACTTCGTGCGCCGCGACTTCACCACCGAGGACCCCGACCTCGTGTGGTGCGGCGACATGACGGAGACCGAAACCGGCGAGGGGAAGCTGTATCTGGCCACGGTCATCGACTTGTTCTCCCGTCGCCTGCTCGGTTACGCGATGGGCCGGCGGCACGACGCCGACCTGGTGGTCGCCGCGCTGAATATGGCCGCGGCCACCCGCGGCGGCGATGTCCGCGGGGTGATCTTTCACAGCGATCGCGGGAGCGAGTACGCCTCACGGAGGTTCCGCCGGGCCTGCCGCAAGCTGGGCGTCTTCCAGTCCATGGGCCGCGTTGGATCTTGCTTCGACAACGCCGTCAGCGAGGCGTTCAACAGCATCCTCAAGGTCGAATACGTCCACCGGCATACCTTCGCCACCCGCACCGAGGCCCGGATCCGGATCGCGACCTGGATCACCGACTTCTACAACACACGACGGCTACACAGCGTGTGCAGTTTCAAGAGCCCGATCGACTGCGAACACGACCTACTGGGCCGCCCTCAGCGAGGGGCTGGCTGCATAGAAAGGTCTCCACGATTCAAGGGGATTGACATTCTGTCTCAGTGAACTTGGTCGTGCTGGGTGACCGCACTGGGGGCGCTGGGTGGCCGTACCGGCGGCGGCGGATCTTGCGGTGTCCACGTACGTTGAGCTGTCGTACGTGGACACCGCACGCGAAGGACGGCGGTGTACGGGAGTGCGTGACGGCCCGCTTCGTTCACCATCGCGCCTTTGGTGCATTACTGCCCGGGCGGCGGCTCCGGGCACGCTGTCTCCGGCTACGAGCCGTCGGGCGGTCGGACGAAGTCGATGCGCTCCTCGCTGACCGGGTAACCCGCTGTCGCGAAATGCGCCGCCATCGGGAAGTTCCCCTGGTCGGTGGCGGCCGCGATACGCGTCGCGCCCCGCGCCACCAGGTCTTGTGTGCACTCGACCAGTAGGTCGTAGGCGTAGCCGTGGCCGCGCTGCTCGGGGAGGACGCCGATGAAGCCGATGCAGGGGCCTGACGGGTTGCGGGCGGGGACGTGGAAGCCCGCCATTTCGCCGGCCGGGGTGTAGGCCACGCGCCACCAGTCCCGTGGGGAAGGCATCCAGGTGAGGATGTTAAGGAGTTCCTCGACGGCGCCGTCCCTGCCGTACTCCGCGATGTCGTGCAGGTCATGGGCGTCCAAGGAGCCTTCCTGGATACGGCGCACCACGCTCCGGATGACGTTGTCGTCCGGCTCCGGCCGGTACTCCAGGCGTCCGGTGCGCTCGGGGAGCGGGCAGTCGGAGGTCCAGGTGTAGCGGTAGCGCTCGACCAGCTTCCGGAGTCCGGCCGCCTCGGCTGCGGACATCCGAGCCTCGGCTGCGGCCCGCACATCTGCCTTCTCGCGCCAGCCCGGCGGCAGCAGCAGGCTGTACTCGGCGTGAAAAGGTGCGGCGCGCAGCAGTTGGACAGCGGCCTCGGCGTCGGTGAAGTCGAACCAATCGAGGGCGATGGGTCTTTCGTCCCCGGGCTTGGCCCACCAGGCCGCGCGGGCGACAACGATGCCGTCGCGCAGAGCGACCCAGGTCCATTCGGGCCGGTACTGGCCGCCGTCGGCAATCATGCCGTAGGTGTCGCCGAGGACGGCGCGGCCGACGATGCCCGGGTCGGGCAGGGAGACGAAGAGGGGAGTCTCGCCCGCGGTGAGCGGACGGATGACCAGTTCAGTCATGGGTGAAGCGATCCTTCGGGAGAGTGACGCGCTCCCGGATCAGACCTGGGACGCCCGGTGGACGGGGCGGGAGCGCAAAGCTGTCGTGGTGGGCATCGCTCTCGCCTCCTTCTCTGTGATCACGGGCGTGCGCTTACCCTAGGCGCGGTCGCTCGCAGACGTCCAGGCATTATCCGCGCACGACTCACGGCGTCGGGTGAAAGCTCACCGCCGCCCCGTAACCCGCCCCACACGGCGCGCCCTTCACCCGGCACGACCGGCTGACGGAACCACCCAACACAGAACAGAACGAGATGCAGGCTTGAGCTCACCAGTACACACCTCACCGCTACCGGAAAACTCAAGGACCCCGGGCCCCACCCGCAGAATCCGTCTCAACCAATCCAGTCCACGCTGGTCACGGACTCCTGGCCGACTATCTCCACTGAGACAGGACAACTGAGATCCGCCGCCAATGAAGTGCAGGATCCCCAACTCGTCAGCAGTAAATGCGGTTCGCCAGTGCTCTGACCGCATAGGTTCGCCGGGTTGGCGGTGGCACGGTCCGGACCGGTTGGATGTGGGCAGGCATCCGAGGTTCGGGGAGGCATGGTGGCAGAGCCGGTCAGGGTTCGGAGACCGACGGACCAGGAAGGTCAGCAGTTACAGCGGATCGTGCGGCGGGGCAGCACGAACACGGTGCGCTACCGGCAGGCGAGGATGCTGCCGGCCTCGGCCGGCGGCAACCGGGTACCGGTGATCGCCCAGCTGGTCCAGGCCGACGAGGACACCGTGCGGGACGTGATCCACCGGTTCAACGAGATCGGCCTGGCCTGCCTGGACCCTCGATGGGCGGGAGGCCGTCCCCGCCTGCTCAGTCCTGATGACGAGGACTTCGTCGTCCAGACGGCCACCACTCGACCGGCCAAGCTCGGTCAGCCCTTCACCCGCTGGTCCATCCGCAAACTCACCGCCTACCTACGCCGCATCCACGGCCAGGTGATCCGGATCGGCCGCGAAGCCTGCGCTGCCTGCTAGCCCGACGGGGCGTCACCTTCCAGCGGACCAAGACGTGGAAGGAGTCCACCGATCCGGAGCGGGACGCCAAGCTCGACCGGATCGAGCACGTCCTGGAGCACTTCCCCGCTCGCACGTTCGCGTTCGACGAGTTCGGGCCGCTGGGCATCCGTCCCACTGGCGGCAACTGCTGGGCCCAGCACGGCCGGCCCGACCGGCTGCCGGCGACCTACCACCGCACCCACGGCGTCACCTACTACGCCAGATTCCGCACAGCATCCCGGAGAAGAAGGACCAGATCCGCCACCGCCTGGCCCGCGGCTCCGCCGGTGGTCGTCCACCCGGCTTTGACCGCACCGCGTACAAACGCAGGAACGAAGGCGAGCGAACGATCAACCGGCTCAAAAACTTCCGGGCCGTCGCCACCCGCTACGACAAACGGGTCTATGTCTTCCATGGCACCGTCACTGTCGCAGCGATCCGATTGTGGCTTCGGGTGTGATCCGTCCGCGCCTGGGGAGGCGAGTTGAGCTAAGAGGCTGGCTGGAAGATGTCGGCGGTCACCTGGGAAGTGGGCGCAGCAGCAGCCTCGACGAACCACTCCCGGCCGAGCAGCAACCCGAAGACAGGGGACGGGAGTCTGACCAGTGCCCTGAAGACCGGGGAGCTCCGGCCGGGTCCGGTTAGCTGGGAGCGGTGGGCGGCAAGGGCCGCTTGCTTTTGTGCGGCAAACCGTCGCACATCAACCGTGTGCGTGATGGCTTCGCGCGGGCTGTACACGATGCGAAGCACCTCGGGGTCGTAGCGGAAGGGGAGCCTCAGCAGACGTACCAACCTCACCAGGCGGCTGACGACTTCGCGCGGCATCGTCGCTTCCAGCACCCGGGGCACGCCGGCCAGTTCGGCGGCACGCTTGCCCACACGATGCGCCTTGACGTGGTCGCGGTGGCCGTAACCGCCGTTGGCGTCGTGGATGAGTAGCACGTCTGCATTCTCCTCGCGCAGGATCGCCGCGAGTCGTTCGGCGGCCTCCTCCGTTTCCGCCCTCACGAAGCGCGCCCGGTCCGGCGGATCCGGGTAGAGGTCCTTGCCGTGGCCGCTGTTGGCGTACCCCAGGTGCGCGACACGGGCCACGCCGAGCACGGTCGCACTCGTCCTCAGTTCCACCAGACGCGGCGCCTCGCCGTCCTTGGGGACGGCATCCATCAGGCCGTCAGTGGCGACCACTATCACCGTGCGATGGCCGTGGGCGGCGGCGAGCGCAAGCGTGCCCCCGGTATGCAATACCTCGTCGTCGGGGTGCGCGGGGAAAGCCACAATGGTTGCCATGGGTACATCCTGAACCACTCGCCATCCGTCAGAGGCCTCACCCACAGATGATTCGCCGGACAGGCCCTAAAGGTCGCCCTGGATGAGGGCGTGCAGGTGCTGGTCGTGCCATCCGTCTGCGTGCAACAGCGCGCTGCGCATGGTGCCTTCGAGGGAGTATCCGGCCTTGGCTGCTACTCGGCAGGATGCCGGGTTGGCCACCGAGTGGCACAGCCGCAGGCGATGCAAGCCGACGTCCTCCAGGGCCCACTGGCTGACGCGTTTCACAGCCTCGACCACAACACCGCCACCGCGTGCTGCGGGCAGGATCCAGTAGACGATTTCGGCGCTGCCGTCCTTGAGGTCGATATCGCCCCACCCAATGAGGCCCATGGCCTCGCCGCCGCCCGGTCGTGCGATGGCCCAGAGTGCGCTCAGCTCGGCCTGCCAGCGCCCGTGCATGCGCTCGATCCTCTTGCGCGCGTCTCCCAGTGACTCCACAAGCAGAAGGTTCCATTGGCGAATTGCCGGATCCTGGCTGGCGGCCACCAAGACGTCGGCGTCGCTGAGGTGCCAGGGACGCAGTTCCAGGCCACTGGGAAGGTTGAGCACTGGCTGTGGGTTCCGGTCCATCTGGCCTGCGGGAACGACAGGAGATATGGGCGAGTTGGAGATCACCGCGGCATCGTGCCACAGCCTTCAGGCACGCGAAATCCGTTATCCAGTGCCGCGACCGCATCGGTGGATCACGTCCCGCACGACATCCTCGCCGGCCCGCACCAGCCAGGACCATCAACCGGGCGAACCTATGCGGTCACAGCACTAGGGCCTGTGTGATGTTGTGATCAACCAGTTGGCTTCAGGAGGTCGTTGATCCAGATCATCGAGGCGCGGAGGTGGAGGCCAGCGAGGTAGCTCTCGGGCGTCTTGTCGTATCGAGTCGCGATGCCCCGCCAGGCCTTCAGCTTGTTGATCAGGCGCTCGACGGTATTCCGTTCCTTGTAGAGATCGGCGTTGTGGCGTGTGGGCCGGCCGCCCCGGCTACCTTTCTTCTTCCGGTTGGCGGCTTGGTCCTTCTTCTCCGGGATGACTGCCTTGATGTTACGTTTCCGCAGATAGGAGCGGTTGGCGCGGGATGAGTAGGCTTTGTCCGCGGCGACAGCGGCAGGCCGGGTCCGGGGACGGCCGACAGGCAGACGGACCCTCACCTTTTGCAGCACGGGGACGAACTGGGGGCTGTCGGCGACCTGTCCTGCGGTCAGGACGAGTGACAACGGACGGCACTTGCAGTCTGCGGCAAGATGAATCTTGCTCGTCAGCCCACCACGGGATCTGCCGAGCTGGGCTTCCTTCAAGCGGAGCTTGCGCCGTCGCCTGATGCGCCGCCGCTCTTCCTGCTCGGGGTCGTCATTGCCGTCCTGCCCGTTCTGTTCTGGCCGGCGGCCCCCTTTTGCCGGGCCCGCTCCTGCTCGGCGGCGGCTTCCTCAAGGGCGTCCATGACCTCCTTGCCGATGCGCATCCCGGCGGCGTCGTGGTGGGCGCGGGCGGCAGTGGAGTCCACACTGACCAGGGACAAGTCCGCCTTCCCCTGGCGGGCGGCCTCGGCGATCACGCCTTCCAGCAGTGCGGTGAAGACACCGGCGTCCCTCCACACCCGAAAGCGGCCGTAGACCGTCGGCCACGGGCCGAACTCATGCGGCATCTCCCGCCACTGACTGCTGGTGCGGAACCGCCAGATCACCCCCTCGAACTGCTCCCGCAGCCGCCCGGGGTACGGGCCGTACTCGCCTATCGGCAGGAACGGCTCGATCAACTTCCACTGCTCGTCGGTGAGTTGGCTACGCGTCACGACCGTCTTCCTACCGGATCCGCCTTCCGGGCGGATCCGGATCGCAAGATTGATCACGACATCACACAGGCCCTAGCAGTGGATTGACAAATCCGCGACTTCCTCAGCAACAGTTACGGTCGGTAGTGGCATGTCGTGGCCTCTTCTGGTCCTCGTCCATCTTTGTCACCCCGGGAAACTCCATCACTTCACCCGCCCGTTCGGAGTCGTGTGGTTGAGATGACGCCGGTTCCGGGAGAAGGTCACCACAGGGGACCGAGCGAGGAACATGACATGACCGATGACATCCAGGAAGTAGGGAATCCAGCCGACCTCCCCTTCGCAGACGTGGTGCGGACACGATGAGGTTCAGCCCGCGCCACAGCACGCAGGCGGAGAATGACCCCGATCCTTAATGTTGTGGCCCTTGCTGGACCGGTCAACGTGGTGCTGACGGGGCGTGGTTGAGAGCCCACAGCTGCCTCTGGAAGCCCCAGCTTGCTGCGCCCACTCGTCGACGTGAGTACGTCTGATCACCCATAACTCAGCGGCGTCCAGCCAGAGTTGTCATCCCGTACCGACCACAGACCGATCACGCCTCATCCTGTCGTCAGGATCAGCGGCACCGGTTCGCCCGGCTGTCACGCGGACGGTACGGCGGCGAGCGCATCGGCGAGGGCCGCGCCGTGCAGGAATGCGGACCCGTGACCACCGAGGGCACGCGCGGTGACATCGCCCAGGTCACCAGGACCAGGGGGGTGCGCCCCAGGGCGGTGCGGACGTCTCCGGCCAGCGGGATGCGGGGCAGGGCAGACAGCGGGCGTACGGTGAAGCCGGCCAGGAGCAGGGTGAGCAGCGTGTGGGCTCCGGTCAGCGCCGCGTAGGGATTGCCGGGCAGGCCCACGATCCAGCGGTGGTCGGGGAGTTGGGCGAGCAGTTGCGGATGTCCGGGGCGGACTGCGACCGCGGCCACCACCCACCGGGCACCGAACCAGTGCGGGCTCGTCAGCGACCCCGGGCCGCTGTCCGGTACGGCGCCACGGCCTGCTTCGCCGCGTAGATGAGCGCGGGCTTCAGCTTCGGCCAGAAGTAGCTGTCCTGGCACGAGAACGCCGGGGTGAACCCGGAACAGCCGCGTCCGTCACTGTCGCCTATCTCGATGGTGAGACTGGCCAGTCCCAGCTTGTCGTACGTCCAGTCGTCGGTGCCGCCGGACGCGTCGTAGAGGATCTCGCCGGCCTGCCCGGACTGGTAACCGGTGAGCGAACCGAGCTTTCCGGCGAGTGCGCGCAGCGCGGCGTCGTTGCCGGTGTGGATGGTGTGGTCGGCCTCCCAGGGAAGCAGGACCATGCTCGCATCGCTGTGCAGGCTGATCATCAGGCCCTTGGCAGTGGCCGGCGCCGGGTCGCCGTCGCCGGTTCCGGTGCGCACGGCCGGGTACAGCTGGCGGAACAGGCCCTCCAGCGCGGTGTTCTCCGGTTCGGAGTCGGCGGCGGGGCCGAGGTAGGTCTCGCTGCACGGCTCGGTGGAGGTGCCCGCGCCGCCCCAGTGGGTGCCCGCGTTGCGGTTGAGGTCCACGCCGGTCTGGCCGTTCACGCCGCAACCGCCGCCTTGGGAGTCATCGGCGTTCTTGCGCTGGAGGATGGGGTTGTCGCCGCCCTGAGCGACGATGTCGACGCCGTCCGGGTTGGCGATCGGGACGACCCACATCTCGGTGGAGTCCATCAGCGCGGTGATGTCGGGGTCCTTGCCGTAGTCGTTGGTGAGGTTGTCGATCCAGCGCCAGGAGACCTCGCCCGTGGTGAGCTCCCGTGCGTGGATCTGACTCATCAGGAAGAACCGCGGCTTGACCGAGTTGGGGTCGAGCCGGCAGTCGCCCTGCTTCATCTTGGTGATGCAGACGGCCTTGAGATCGCGACCGCCGCGCCCGTTCTGCTTGAGCCAGGACTGCCCGTAGGTGACGGCCTTGGCCATGTCCGGGTGTTGGGCGGCGACTTGGTCGAGGTGGGCGTAGTGCGCGTCAACGGTGTGGTAACCGCCGTCGTAGGTGTCATCGACGCCACCGGTCGAGCGGGGCGTGCGCGGCTGGTGGGGAAGCGGCTTCTGCATCGTCTCGACGGCTGAGGGGGCGAAGCCGAGCCGGCGCAGCCCGTTCGCCGTCGACGGGTCGCCCATGACGAACAGGTCGTCGCCCTGGCGCCGCTCGATCAGGTCGTATCCGGAGGAGATCAGCTTCTGCACGTCCCGCCGGTCGTGCGTGGGGACGCGGTAGACGACCACGGTGCGCTCGCCGGACGCGTCGGTTCTTTGCGGCGCCCGGGCGAGGGCTGACGGGGACATCGGGGACAGGGCCGTGAGCGCCAGGACCATCGCTGCCGCAGCCGTGGTCACGAGGGTTTTCCGGGGCATGACATGGCCTTCCGTGGGGGGTGGGGGCATCGGCATGCGGGCGGGACGCGGCCTTCGCGCACGCCTCGACCGCGGCGGCTCCCGGAAAGCCGGACCTTTCGGCGCTCCGGGCGCCTTGGCTGATGCCATTGGCCAATCGGAGGCATGATGCCCTGCACATGCGCTATCGAGAAGGGGAATTCCCGGACATCCTTGGGGCCGAAGTCGCCAGACCTGTCCGGGAGTTCGGCAGCGGCGAGACGCGATGCGGGGATGCGCGCGATGCGGCGCCGGCCCCGCGCCCCGGGCATCGGTAAGGGCACAGCCGTCCGCTCACACGGGTTCGCCCGCGTCGAACGACCGCCCGTTGTCCGGCGGGCCGTTCACTCCCCCGGCCGGGGTCCGCCCTGGTCCGCCCGCATGGCGTCGATGCCCTCGTGGGATCGCCGTCACGCCGCTGGCCGGCAACTGTCCACCGACCCGTTCTTCATCGACAAGGTCCGCGACGTCGTCGGCTGGCATCGCCATCCGGCAGATCGATCGCCCAGGTGACCTCGTCCCCAGCCCCAGGACGTTCGCGATGAGGCTCAGCGCCTGTCCGACGGGGCAGGTGGCGGGCCCGTCGGCGAATCGTTCCGTTCAGCGTGGGGCGCGGCGACCTTACGGAAGTGGAGTGGGTTCGGCTGGAGCCGTACCTACCAAAGAACGTGGGACGAGGCGGGCGCTGGAAGGATCACCGCTCAAGCATCAACGGCATTCTCTTCCGCCAGCGGACTGGCATCCCGTGGCGAGACCTGCCCACACGGTTCGGGAAGTGGAAGACGGTGCATCACCGCCGGCGGCGTTGGTCGGCGGACGGCACGTGGGATCGGGTCCTTCAGGCTGTCCGGGCTGACGCCGATGCGGAGGGGCGGATCGACTGGAGTGTTGTGAGCGTGGATTCAACGGCGTGCCGTGCCCACCAGCACGCCGCCGGGACCCGCCACCGGTCGGCATGGGTACGTGGACGCCGCAGGCGGGCACTCCAGCATCGGCCTGACGAGGCGGTGGGCCGCTCACACAGCGGCCCTACCACATGGAGCCCTCCGGACTCGGAAACCCGGTACCGCACCCCGCGGCGGCCTCCTGAGGCGCAGCGGGCATTCGCGCCATGCTGCATCGTCCGCCGCCGGGAATCTTTCCGGGGCCGGGCGTAGCGTGAAATGGCGGATTCAAAATCTGAACCAGAGTAGTGCGCTGCGGCGACCTGTCCTGATCACGGACCTCAGTGGGCCGCCCGAACCGGGCGCGCTTACATGATCATACTGAGCGTGCCGGTAAAGGCATAGAGGGGGCCCGACGCCGATGACGCTTTGCGCACGGGCGGTTCCATTGAGAAGGGAGGGTCCGGAGCCTGGACGCCGACGAGGATGCCGGCACCAGCATCGTCTTTGTCCAAAACACTCCACGGATCCGTGCCCTGGCTGCCGCGGTTCGCGGTTCGCGGTTCGCGGTTCGCGGTTCGCGGTTCGCGGTTCGCGGTTCGCGGTTCGCGGTTCGCGGTTCGCGGTTCGCGGTTCGCGGTTCGCGGGTGAGGCTCATCAGCTTGCGGCGAGACTGACAGACCCGCTGCCGCCTGGTCTCCATGGCCGTGAATGTCCTGACCGGGACATGAACGAACGCACCGTTGTACGATCGCACGCACTGAGCTGGCCTAGGCTGACGCTCCCAGTTGACGGCCGCAAGGAGGGACGAATGGCGGGCGCACGCGAACTGCCCCCGGACGAGGTCCTGGTTCAGCGGCTCCGTGACGGTGACGAGGAGACGTTCGCCCTGGTGCTGGACGCCTGGTCGGGCAGCATGCTCAGGCTGGCCATGTCGTTCGTGTCGACCAAGGACTCCGCGGAGGAGACCGTCCAGGACACATGGCTGGCGGTCATCAAGGGGATCAGCGGCTTCGAAGGCCGTTCATCCTTGAAGACTTGGGTGTACCGGATCCTGGTCAACACCGCCAAGGCGCGCGGCACAAAGGAGAGCAGGACCGTTCCCTTCGCCAGCCTGCTGCCGGAGGAGGAAGGGCCGACGGTGGACGCCTCACGGTTCCGCGCCCCCGGCGAGCAATACGCCGGACACTGGGCCGTCGGGCAGGAACCGCGTCCCTGGCACATTCCCGAGGACCACGTGCTGCGCGGCGAAGTCCGCGAGGTGATCGCGGAGGCGATCGACGAGCTCCCACCACGCCTCCGCACCGTGATCACCCTTCGCGATGTCGCAGGGTACGGCTCGGAGGAAGTGTGCTCCCTGCTGGAGATCTCGCCTGGAAACCAACGCGTCCTTCTCCATCGGGCCAGGGCCTTGTTGCGCCGCAAGTTGGAGGAGTACTTGCCCGGTGCCCATGACGTCGCAGGCAGGAGGGGACGAGCGTGAACTGCAATGACTTCGTGGAGCTGGTGACCGATTTCCTCGAGGGCGCCTTGCCCGAAGAGGACGAGCGGCGCTTCATCGAGCACCTGTCGGAATGCTCCGGGTGCGAGCGTTACCTCGATCAATTCCGTCAGACAATCGCCACAACGGGCGAACTGACCTCGGACGGCATCTCACCGGACGCCAAGCAGCAGCTGCTCACCGCTTTCCGGGACTGGCAGCGGCAGTGAGCCTTTCCCCACCTCGGCTTGCTCACCGAGCGCCCGGATCCCCGCGCGGGAGACGTTGACAGCTTGCCGCCTCCGGACAGCTTCTCCCGGCGGCCGCGATAGAGCACGCATATGGTGCCGCCGGCTCCCTGTGGCCGGTCGGCGGCAATCCGGTCGACGGGCAGCAATGTGCCGTCGAGGATGGCGCACGCCCTCTGGGCTCCTGCGCGGACAGCAGCGATCTTGGTCGACAACCTGGCCCTCTCAGGTGACGGAAGCCCACATTCAGCCTCAGGCCGAAGGCAGCGGAAGCGATACCCGTCGCCCCGGCCCGAATTCCCCGGCCTCGTCGTCACTGACGACCGCGAACGCCCCGCTGGACTCCAGGCAGCGTGGCGCCGCCCATTCTGGGCGATGCGGGTCGCGACAAGCGGCCGTGTTCGGGCTGACAGCCTGTCAGCGGGCGGCCCGGCAGTCGGGATCCACGCCGTGTGCGGACGACCCTCATCCTCGCCGTCGCGCCTTCGCCCGGGGAACTTGTCACGCTCGTGTGGCGCGCCCGCTCTGAACGTCTGACAGTGGGCGCTCAAGCCCCCGATCTCGCATGGCTTTCGCCCTCGTCCCCCTGGGCGGAGGCCATGCGACTACCGGAGACATCCATGACTCTGCTCAGACGACTCTTGTTCGGCATCATCGCCGGACTGCCCGGTGGCGCGATCGTGGCGGTCGTGACGAAACCGCCGTGGATCCCATGGGCCGCGCACACGGTGGTGCTGGGAGCCGTGCTCGGCCTCCTCTTCGGCGAACACCGGCAGAGCAACTGCTCGGCCTTCTCCCTCGGCCTGCTCATCGGCCTGCTCGACTGGGTGACCTGGACACTCACCCTCGCTCCCGTGCTGGAGGGGAAGACGCCGTCATGGACGATCGCGGTGGCCGTGTCGCGCTTCCCCGAGCTCGTCGGCGCCGCCCTGTTCGGCGCGATCGCCGGGCTCGCCTGCCACGCCCTTTCGACCTGGCGCCCGCCTCGCCCGGCGCCCCAGCGGGCCAAACCCACGTAGTGATAGTCGGTGGTGGTTTCGGCGGGGTGGGGGCCGCCCGCGAACTGGACCGACGGGTCGCCCGTGGGCTCGACGCCCATGTGACGCTGATCAGCGACTCGAACTTCCTGCTGTTCACCCCGCTGCTGGTCGGCGTCGCGTCGAGAACGGTGGAGGCCCGTTGACGCTGCTGCCGCTTCTGCTGGGAAAGCCGGCCGCCTGGGACCTGGCAACGGCGCAGACGCTGATCCCCAGCCTGCTCGGCCACCTGGCCTACGGAGCGGTTACGGTCGCCGTCCTCGCCCTGTTGTCACGCAGGGAGCGCCAGATCGGGCCCGGTCTCCTGGTGCGCGCGTCGGCCGCCGGGCTGTTCACCGCCGCGGTGCTCGGGCTCGGCCGGCACGGGCTGATCGTCGGGGCGCTGGTCGGCGCCTCCTACGCGGTGATCTTCGGCGACCCCGCGAGGGTGGCGGCCCTGCCCAGATTCGCGGCGCCTCCTTCGGCTTCGCGTGGTGGGTGCTCGCGGCGGTGACGATCTCGCCGCTGCTGGGCTGCCACGGGCTGGAGTGGGCGCCGGTCGCGGTGCGCACCGCCGTGGCGTCGCTGCCCGGCTATGTGTTGCTCGGTGCCGGTACGGCCCTGCTCACCTGCTGGCTGGGCGGCCTGTCGCGGGCGGTGTTCTCCGATGATGTACGGCACGCCCTGGAGGGACGCCTCGCCGGTGGGCGGGTGATCTCGATCTGGCACGGCGTCATCGCCGGGCTGGCCGGCGGCGTGATCTTCACCGGTGTCATGGTCGCCGTAAGTCTCCTGCCGCTCGTCGCCACCCTGGTCGGCTCCGAGTCCGCGGTGGTGGGCCTCGCCATCCACTTGTTGGTCTCCCAGGTCGTCGGCGTCACCTACGCGGTCTTCTTCCGCCGTCGCAGCTTCGACCCGGCCTCGGGGATCGGCTGGGGCGTGTCCTACGGCTTCCTCTGGTGGATCCTGGGCAACCTGACGCTGCTTCCCGTGCTGCTCGGCGCGGCGCCCCGCTGGAGCGCCGCAGCCCTGGCCGTGTCCTTCCCCTCCCTCGTCGGCCACCTCGCCTACGGCGCCGTACTCGGCCTGGTGTACCAGCGGTTGGAGGCGCGGGTCAGTCCGTGGCACCTGTCCCGCAGCGGACGGGATCCGGAAAGCCGTGGAGCGGGTGGCGATGCCACCCGCTCCACGGCTTTCCCCGCGACCCGGTTCCGTCAGACGCGCGGCTTCAGCTCGGCAGCACCGAACGACACGCTGAAGCGCTCACACCAGATCGTCACCGTGGAGAACCTGTTCAGGTCGGTGCCTGCCGGGATCGCGTAGTTCTGGTTGCCCTTGTTCCCCTTGAGGTCGCCGAGGTCGACGTGCTTGCCGTCGTCGAGGTTGCTGCCGCCCTCCTCCTTGACCGGCTGGTCGCTGAGCCACACGTGCAGGGCCGGGCCGTCGGAGGTGCGCAGGTTCGTCAGGCGCAGCGTCGCCTTCCCGTCTGCGAGCTGCTGGATCTCCACTGAGCCGTTGGTCTCGTGCTCGTGGGAGATGAACGCACCGGTCGCCAACTGCTTGGCCGCGGAACCCTGCTGGCCGGCGGCCGCGGGAGGCGCCTCATCCACGCGGACCGTGGTGAACGCCCGCCAGGGCTGGAAGAGGTAGAGCCCGACGGCTGCCGCGACGACGACCACCGCGGTGGTGATCCAGAGGACGGGGCGCTTGGTTCGGCACATGAGGATTTCCGTTTCTGTTTGGTGTTCACACCGGACCGGTGGCCGGGCGTGGGCGCCGAGGCAGTGTCGGCGGTGGCCTCGACGTCGTGGCCACATCGCATTCAGAGACGGAAAGAGCGGCGAACGTTACACGTGAACGCCCGCCGCTCTTCATCGCGTCCTGAACTTCACTTACCGCGAGCTTCAGTTGACGGCGCCATAGGTTCTCCGGGTGGTGACGCCGATGCCCCGCCCGTCGTCGTAGCTCAACCCGGCGAAGACGTAGCTGCGGGGGCCGTGCCACCGCCCCTGGACCGCGGTCGGCCGGCGACCGTCAGCAGTTCTGAGCGGGGCGCGGCCGCTCGGGTTCGCCGGAGTGCGTGGCCCTCGCGCGGCGCAGCTCATCGGCCTCGTCGCGGACAGCGTCGAGCCTGACTTCGAGCGTGCCGACACGTTCGCGGTAGCGCTCCAGCTCGGCCCGGACGAATTCGGCGTCCGCCACCTGGCGGGCCGTCTCTTCGCGGATCGCGGCGGTCTCCTCAGCGAACTTCTGCTGCGCGGCGTCGAGCGCGGTGACGGCCATGTCGGCCGCCTCCTCAGCGAGCGTGGCGCGCTCCTCGGCGGCCAGGATGCGCTGCGCAGAGGCGCGGGTGACCGTCTCGATCCGGGCCTCGGCCGCCGCGGAGTCGGTGATGATCGCCAACTCCTCGATGTAGGAGGGCAGATCGGTGGTGAGCTGCTTGATGAGCGCGACGAGGGCGTCGCGTGACTGGGCGGCATGGTCGCTGTCGACCATCGACATGACGGCCATTGCCTCCATGTCACTGTTCACGGCTTCCGCCGGCGCCTGCTCGGCCTGCTCGGCCTGCTCGGACGCATCGGCGACGGGGGCCGGTCCGAGCTCCTGGGGCACCACTTCAGCGCCGGGGACCTGCCCGGACGCCTGGGGCACCGCTTCCGTGGCGGGCGTGTGCCCGGGTGCACCGTGCGCCGTGTCGGCACCGGATGCCTGTCCGGAGGCGGCGGGCCAGCACTGCTGGGCGGCCGGCGCCTGGGCCCCCTTCGCATCCTCCGTGGCCGCCTTCTTGGCCTCGGCTGCCACGCGCTTGTCCTCCTTGCGCTGCTGCCGCTTGGCGCGGAACTTCCTGAACGCGCCGAGCGCGTTGTGCTCGGGGTGCCCGCAATAGCGGGGCGCCGGCCCCTGCGCGTCGGGGGCGGGCAGCTCGGGCGGATGGGTGCAGCCCGGGTAGGCGCAGGTGGGGACAGTCTCGACGGTCATTTCTTTCGGCCTTTCGTTGCTGAGTTAGCGATATTTCGGATTCTCGGAGTCGAACCGACACCCGGCGTCCCACCGCGACCGCTGGTTCCCGTGCACCGGAATGACACCCGCGTCCTTGAGCAGCCGGGCCAGATGCAACAGGTTCCACGTCATGAACGTGGTGCTCCTGTTGGTGAAGTCGTTGGTGGGACCGCCGGGGCCCGGATCGAGAGAGGAGGGACCTGGACCGGCCTCTCCCATCCAGCCCGCGTCCGCCTGCGGCGGGATGGTGTATCCCAAGTGCTGCGGGCTGTACAGGACGTTCATGGCCCTGTGCTTGGCGACCGAGCTGTTGTCACCCAGCCAGATCGGCCGGCCATGACGAGGATGTCTGCGGCCATCACCTGCTGGTAGATCCACGGCCACGCGTCGCGCTTCCAGCCGTGCTCGGTCATGTCCGGCCACACCCCGGTGGCGATCTCATGGTCGATCGGCCGCAGGTGCTCGACCTGAACGCCCTGCTTCTCCATGATCCGCGAGCTGAGGTCGATCAGGCCCTGCGTGTTGCTGCGCTCCGGGCTCTTCTTCAGCGTGCAGTTGAGGAACAGCGCACGCAGGTCGTCATGGCTCATACTGCTCAGTGCGTCCGACCCGCCGAACGTTACAAGCCCAGCAGCCCGCTCGCCGCTCCAGCACCGTCTCCGTCCGAAAATCCCCGGCCCGCTTGGGCGCCTGCCCGTCAGCTCTGCTCGATGTGCAGATGGATGGGACCTCGCAGGATGGGGCTGGGCCGGTACGGCGGCGGGTCGGCGACCAGCCTGGGTCGGTCCAGGCGACGTACCAGCGCGTTCAGCGCGATCTGGGTCTCCAGTCGGGCCAGTGGTCCGCCGAAGCACACATGGATGCCGCTGCCGAACCCCAGGTGCTGGTTGTCCTGCCGGTCGGGGTCGAAGCGGTCGGGATCGTCGAAGCGGTCCGGATCCCGGCTGCCCGAGGCGAGCATGAGCAGGATCCGCGAGCCCTTGGGGATGGTGGTGTCGGCGACGGTGATGTCGCTGTACGCCGCCCGCCACGGAATGATGTGCACGGGGGGCTCGTAGCGGAGCAGTTCCTCGACCAGCCGCACGATCAGGTCCGGTTCGTCGCGCAGCCGCTGCAGCACCTGCGGGTGGCGTAGCAGCGTCAGCATGCCGTTGGTGATGAGGTTGACGGTGGTCTCGTGACCGGCGATGAGCAGCAGGTTGGCGGTGCTGACGATTTCGTCGTCGGTCATCCGCCCGTCGGGCCCGTCATCGTTGGCCAGCCGTGTCAGCAGGTCGTCGCCGGGCCGGCCGTGGCGTTGTTCCAGCAGCCCGCCGAGGTACTGGTGCAGGTTTTTGGTGGCCTGCAGGCCGTTGTCCAGTTTCTCCTTCGGGTCGGTCTTGGGGTCGTAGTCCAGCGAGTTGACGATGGCGTTCACCCACACGTGGAACCGCGGTTCGTCCTCGCGTGGCACACCGAGCAGGTGGCAAATCATGGTGACGGGGAACGGGTAGGCGAAGTCGTCGACGATGTCGATGCGCTCTTTGCCCGCGAAGTCGTCGATCAGGCCGCTGACGATGGCGGTCAGGTCGGATTCCATTCCGGTCACCAGCCCCGGGGTGTGCGGGGGGCCGAAGTGGCGCATCGCCAGGCGCCGCAAGCGGTCGTGCTCGGGCGGGTCGAGGTTGATGAACGACGGAGTGCTACGCGCGGCCTCGGCTCCCGGCCGCGACAGGTTGCGGGCGTCGGAGCTCAGATGCGGGTTGTGCAGGAGGTCCATGAGCTCGCGGTAGGTGCTGACGACGTAGCTGCCGTCCTCCTGCAGAGCCACCGGGGTTTTGCGCAGCTCGGCGTAGAGCGGGTACGGGTCGGCGCGGGCGGAGTAGTCGAGGATCCGGTGCAGGATGTCGGGCGTCTCGGTCGTGGGCATGGAGCTTCCCTCCTACCGGTGCTGCCACGCGGCGGTGACGCGCCGCTCTCCGGGGTCGTGGCCGGTGACGACCACCGTGGCGCCCGCGCTGAGCAGGGTGGGGCCGGGGAAGTCGACGGGCACCGGTTTCGCGTCGGCGGGCTGGTCGGGCGTGGGGCAGGGCGGCGGGAAGGGCGCGGCCGTCTCGATCAGCTGCCGGTAGTGGTCCAGCCACTTCGCGTTGTTGAAGCTGACCGCCGCGGTCACACGGCCCTGGTAGCCGTATGCGGCGACGAAGCGGTGGTCGGACACCGATCCCTGCGTGACGACGACCTCGTCGGCGAAGGTCGGCACACCAACGGACTTGATATTGACGCCGAATTGGATCGACCAGAACACCGGGATGGACAGGTGCGGCCAACGGTCCGCCTGGGCACTGACCATGTTGTGCGCCGCGACCTCCGCCTGCTCCACGGCGTTGGCCCAGTGTTCCAGCGAGATGAGCCGGTACTCATAGATCGGGTTCGGGCAGCGTGCCACGTCTCCGGCGACGAAGATGTCGTCGGTGACCAGGCCGTTGAGGTCGAGGGCGCGGCAACCCGTATCGCAGGCGATTCCCCATACGCCTGCCGCCAGTCCCGAGTCCCGCAGCCAGTCGGTGTTGCGGATGCCGCCGAGCGCCACCACCGCCACGTCGGCGTCGATGGTGCTGCCGTCGGAGAAGTGAGCGCGGCGAAGGCGCCCCTGCGCATCGCCCTCCAGCTGGGTGACCTTGACACCGCAACGCAGGTCGACGCCGTGGGCGCGCTGCATGTCCGCCGCAACCTCACCGATCATGGCGCCGAGCGCCCCGACCAGCGGGGCCGGCGCGAGCTCGGCGACGGTCACCGGGATGTCCCGTTCGCGGCAGATGGAGGCGATCTCGGAGCCGGTGAAGCCCGCGCCGATGACCAGTACGCGGGAGGGCCCGGCGGCGAGGGCTCGCTGCAGGCCGTCGGCGTGCTCACGGGTGCGGACGATGAACACTCCGTCCAGGGCCGCCTCGGTCTCGACAAACCAAGGCCGTGCCCGTACCCCGGTAGAGATCAGCACTCGGTCGAAGGGAACCTCGCGGCCGTCGGCGAGATGCACGTGGTTGGTCGCCAGGTCCAGCCCGTCGGCGGGCACGCCCAGCAGCCACTCCGCGTCGATGTCACGACGTCGCGGCAGCGTGGTGTTCCCGGCCGGTACCCACCCGGTCAGCACCTGCTTGGACAGCGGGGGCCGGTCATAAGGCTCACCCACCTCGTCACCGATCATGGTCAACGACCCGGTGAATCCCTCGTCGCGCAGAGCTTCCGCGGCCCGCAGTCCCGCCAGTGACGCCCCGACGATCACAATGCGGCCGTCGCGCTTGAACGCTTGCAGGGTGTCAGCGCTGCTCATGACGGCGACGCATCCACCGGTGCGTCCCGCTCCTCCGACAGGTCGACCAGAATGGCCTGGAGCGGGCAGGCCGCCGCGGCGCGCAGCACCTGTTCGCGCTGGGCGTCGTCCGGCTTCGGGTTGTACATCAGCGCTTCCTCGCCGTGCATCCGGAAAGCGTCCGGAGCCAGGAACGCGCACTGCGCATACCCCTGACATCGGGAAAGATCAACGACGACTTTCATCCCGAACTCCATTTCAGGGACTGCAAAGCTGCGGGCCCTGAGGCGGCACTATTACGGCACCCGAAGCGCGAGGCACGCCTTAGAGGAAGGGATTCGGCAGTTGCTCACCCCTGCAGTTGGAAGGGGTGCGTCACGCTCGTCAAAGATCTCCGCAGGAACAGTTGATGGTCACGAATGTAGTCGCGGCGTCTGCAAAACCGCCTGGAGAACCTGACCTGCTGTCACGAGCGTATCCCGCGCGCACGTCGTCCGCACCCTGGGAAAGGACCGTGCAGGCGTCGGTCACCCCAACGTCCGCGGATTCACCGAATTGGGGAAACGTGCCTGTGAACTGAGCGGATGGGGGCTTGTCGAAGGGCTGTCCACCGATGACGACGAGGTGGAGTCGGCCAGGCGATGGCCCGAGGCGTTCTCGACGTCCACGTGATCCCCAAGTGGGGCTCCACCCCCTGGGACCGCATTCGCTTCGAGCATGTCTCCAAGTGGCTCGCCGAGATGTTGTCCGGCGGGCAGCGTCGTCGTCCAGCGGTCCGCCGACGTGATCGAGGAGATCACGACGGAGTCGGTGCAGGAAGGGGTCGGGATGGTGTTCGGACCAGGCTTGCCCCCGCTGGGCGAGCGGATGGAAGGCGCCGGTGGAATTGCGAGCCTCGATGACGCCGTCGGTGTAGCGGAGCAGGAGGTCTCCGACGCCGAAGGTGAACGTGTCGACGTGGTAGCGCGCGTGCATCAGGTCGCCGAGGCCCAGAGGTGGCGCAGGCGTCGATCTTTGAGACGCGGCCGTCTCGCACCACGATCGGCGGTGGGTGCCCGCAGTCGATCATGTTCACCTCGCTGCCCTCGTCGGGGATGTCGAGGATCGCGGCGGTGATGAAGGTCTCCCCGGCCTGCTCTTTTTTCACCCGGCTCCGTCAGGTTCCAGCAGAAGCTTCCGTCGAGAAACGCCGCCGGTTCGGGGAGGTTCGCCTGGCGGTGAGCGGCGGCGCGGAAGGCGCCGAGCAGCAGGGCGGCGTCACCCACGGAGGTCATGCCCTTGCCGCGCACGTCACCGACGTGCAGCCGGGTACCGGAGTCAGTGCGCACGGCCGCATACAGATCACCACCGATCTTGGCCTCGGCCTCGGCAGCGAGAGAGAGGTAGGCGACGCGCAGCGGTCCGACGTGCTTGGGCAGCGGCCGCAGAACGACCCGCTGGGCGGTCTCCGACACGTACCGGACCTGGTCCAGCTCCCGGGCGCGGCGCTCTCTCAGCATGCTGAAGATCACGACGCTCAGGCCGACGCTGACGAGGGCGCCGATCTGCGCCCAGTGGTTCGCCGAGATCAGCTCGTCGCGGTCGCGCAGCACCGCGACGATCACCTGGGCCGAAACGGCGACGGCGGCAACGAGTCCGGTCAGCCAGGGGCCGCCGAACGCAACGGTGATCGCGGGGGCAGCGACCAGCAACGGACCGAGGTGGATGTCCGGCGGCGCAAGGACGTCGATGACGACGACCGCCGCAATCCACGCGAGCGGGACAGCCACCATCGCATCACGCGCACGCAGTGACCGGCGAAGATCAACGATGCGCCGCCCGACGTACCTAGCTCCTCTCTACACCTCCCACAGCCGCACAGCACGGCGGTGGCTGGTTGACCCCGCCCAGCCGGATCGACCCCCGGCCGTGGGGCCTGGGGCGGCGATCACAAGGTGGTGGGAGCGAGTAGCGGCGGACTTCGTACAGAGACCGCAGGATCATCGCAGGGCCGGCCCGCCCTAATACTCCAGCAGCGGTTCGTGTCCTGAGCTGGTTCTTCTTCGGTAGTGGCAGTGTTGGGCTGTGGCTTGGTGGTGTCTGCGCCAGGCAGACCAGCTCAGTGCGTGATCTCGAGGCTTGCGGTGCGGTCGGTGGTGGGGCAGGAGGTGTTCCAGGAGTCGGCGGATCTCTGCCACGGTGAGGCGGACGAGTGTGCCGGCGGGGTCGTTTCTGCAGCCCCCTTTGCTTCCTCAGCGGCGAGACCGGCAAGGAAGGCGTGGGCGAGCATGGACAGGGTGACGTGCCGGTACCAGCCGATGTAGCGGCGGACTTCGTACTCGTCCAGACCGCACTCGTTCTTCGCAGCCTGGAAGCATTCCTCGATCGCCCAGCGCGTGCCGGCCACCTTCACCAAGTCCGCAACCATGCAGGTGGTGGGTGCGTAGGCGAAGTAGTAGGCGATCTCCTCAGGCCGGGTAAGACTCCGTCGGGCCAAGACCCACCGGTGATGAGTGGGCTCATCCCCGTCGAAGAAACTGATGGCCGGCAGCCTCGCGCTGGCCCAGTCATAAACGCGTGGGCCTTTGGGGCCATCGCCGCACGAGAGTCGCTGCCAGGCATCCTCCGGTGGCTGGGCGATGAGCTCGTCGATCCGCCACATGCCGGCCAGACTTTTGACCTGCTGAGACTTGGGCACCGCGACCACGTAGCCGACGCCGAGTTCCTCGAGCAGTCGCCGCAACTTCCACTCCTGACCGTAGGCCTCGTCCGCCGTCACCCACTGCGCGGGCAAGCCCGCCGCCAGACATCGAGTGACGATCGCCTTCGCGAGCTCGCCCTTGGTCGCAAACCCCCTCTCCCCAGGAATCTTCGCTGCCCGACAGCGCTCTCGATCCGCCGTCCAGCACTTGGGCAGATACAACTCCCGGTCTACCAAAGCTCATCCGTGATCGGTGGCGTAAGCGGCGAACACTCCGATCTGACAGTTGCCGATCTTCCCGGAGGTGCCTGTGTACTGTCGGCCCACCCCCGCAGACGTGCTGCCCTTCTTGATGAACCCGGTGTCGTCGATGATCAGCACACCACCAATACCGAGCTTCTCAGCGACGTAGTCCCGCACATCGTCACGGACGTCATCCGCGTCCCAGACACTCGAGTTCAGCAGCCGCTGAAAGCCATCGGGGGTGCGGTGACCTGCATACTCAGCCAGCTGCCAGCCGTTCTTCCGGGCCACCGGAGCCAGCAGCCCCCGCAGGTAATCCCGCATCCGCCACCGCAGATCCGCCCGGGCGAACCGACCTGCAACCCGCGCGAACACCGACTCCAACTCCGCAGCCCACCCCTGAGCCTCAACACTCCCCACCACGACCAGCTCAACGACACAACGCAGCTCAGGACACGAACCGCTGCTGGAGCACTAAGCCTTGATTGGTGCGGCCGACCTGGCGGCCTGCTCGATCTTCGCGCAGTAGGCTGCACGGGCTTCCTCGTCGATCTGCTTCTCAAGTTCGGCGCGCAACCCGGTCCGGCCGTCGAGGCCCTCGCGCAGAATATCGGCGTGCCCGGCATGCCGGATGGACTCGCCGAGGACATGGACCATGACGGCGAACAGGTTGGTGTCGGCATAAGGCTCCGGCCACCACGGCACGTGGCCGGGGGCGTCGAGGGGAAGCTCGTTGATCGTCGCGTCCGAGTGTTCCCACGTGCGCCGGTAGAACCCGATGATCTGATCGCGGGTCTCGTCCTCGGTCGCCCACAGATCGCTGCCGTTGGAGTCCTGCCACCGGGGCAGCGGTTCCGGGGAAGGGCGGTCGAAGACCTCGCCGAAGTACCTGGCCTCGACGGTGGCCACGTGTTTGACCAGGCCGAGGAGGTTGCTCCCGGTCGCTGTCAAAGGTCGGCGG
The DNA here is from genome assembly GCF_022221585.1 of Streptomyces inhibens. Taxonomy (NCBI): domain Bacteria; kingdom Bacillati; phylum Actinomycetota; class Actinomycetes; order Kitasatosporales; family Streptomycetaceae; genus Streptomyces; species Streptomyces inhibens. Next base: position 9,300,253 of record NZ_CP084681.1, on the reverse strand, counting down.
GCGTCGTATTCGGACAAGCCGTCGAGTTTCCAGAGCAGCGCCTTGCGGTCCCGCCGCAGTCTCCCGTGCAGGTTGTCTTTCGCGAATTCATCGATCATGCGGCATGAGCCTGCCATGGGCTGCTCGCGGTCTCAAGATCCCGTACGTGGTCCGCAACGACAGGCAGAGCCGAGGCCTGGCCATGGCCGCCGCCCTGACCTGCTACAAGAAACTCGCGAAACTTGCCACGTGAGACAACCTCTTAACCGGCCGACAGGAACCACGGAAGCTATCACGTTCATCATCAGTCCGTCGTGCCGACCTGCACTGCTGCGTCAGTGCCGGCCCAGCATCGTCTCCCTCATCGTGGAACGTGGTCAGGAAGCAGAACCGCGCGTCATTGTGATCGCGTCACCATGGGCATGGCGAACATCTCGATACAGCCCGCAGGCTTAAGCGACCTGGACGCGATCGTCGACGTGCATAGCCAGGCCCGCACCGCTTACTACCGAGCCGGCAGGCTGCTCCAGGCGGAAATTGACGATCCGGGCGGGCTGGTACATCGGCGGGAAGCGTGGGCACGTGCCATTGAGTCGGGTGAAAAAACGGTGCTGTGTGCTCTACAGGCAGACAAGGTCGTGGGCGCCGTGGCAATGGGCCCGCCTCTGCGCCACGGCGCGGATGCGGCAACTGTGGGCGAGCTCTACCAGATCCACGTCCTGCCGAGCCACTGGGGCCAGGGAGTCGGCGGCCAACTGCACGCCGCTTTCGTACAGTTCCTGCGCGAAGGTCAACTGCCTACGGGCCAAGTCGAGGCGTGGGAGCAGAACCACAGCGCACAGGCCTTCTACACCAGGTACGGGTGGAAACCGGACGGGCATCGACGGCCAGGGCCAGGTCACTCCAGCTACATCCGCATGCGACTCGACGTAACCGCAGCTTGACCCAAGGCGGAAGAGGGGATGCAGCGGGCCATATCGGCTCCAAGGCGAAGCGGGCCCCGCGGTGGCTTATCCGGACTGCACGCGCTTCACCACGGTATTCGTCACCCAGAGCGCGGGCTCCACGGATGGCGAGCCAGAGCCTCACCGGGTCGCAGATCGTGCGCCGGGGCAGCGCCGGCGCGGTGCACATCCGACGAGCCGTGATGCTGCCGCCCTCGGCCAGCGGATCTCGCTTGTCCCGAGGACGACATCAGCTTGATGGCTCAGGTCGGGTCGCCGCCCTGCTCGGCGAAGACCATGCGAGCGCCACGGGCCGCATCCATGTACTCACGCACCCGGTAAATCAGCCCGTTGTGAAGCTCGAAGACGAAGCAGTAGTCGTTGGTGTAGCTGTTCCCGTTGGACAGCGTCGCCTCCATGGTCTCTTCCACGACGACGACGTCGCCATCGGCGTGGAAGCCCCGGAAGGTGACCGCGACGTCCTCGGCGAAGAGCCGGGGGAAGTCGATGGTCAGGAAGCGCACGATCCCTTCCCTGCCGACCATGTGGTCGGTCACGTCGAGTGCGACCGCTGTCGCGTTCCCCGCCGGGGCCAGCCATTGCGCGTCCTCGTCGAAGAATGCCGAAATCCGCTCCGCGTCACGGGTTGCGAACGCCTGCCATGCACGCTGGACGATCTCACGGCTCTGCTGCGAAGTCATGGCCGGGAGCCTAGACACGCCTACCCGGGCAAGGCTGGCGGTTTTCCGTCGTGATCACTCGCACACCGCCTCCGCCTTTCGCCGACATGACTTCTGCCGGGCGCCGACAGACGGCGGCACCTCTGAACTGGCCCGCTCACCGAATCCATCTCACGCCCCCGAACTGCCGGGCGCGCGGAATGCATAGAGCTCCCAGGTCAGGTGAGATGGAGTCAGCTTCATGGGTCTGAATGGATCGCGGCGGACCGCGCCGACGATTTGCCCAGCATGCACACCTTCGTCAACGGCCTTGAACGTGATCTCGACGCTGTCATCGCGGGCCACACCCTGCCCTGGAACTTGGGAATCGTCGAAGGCCATGTCAGCCGGATCAAAATGATCAAGCGTCAAATGCACGGCAGAGCTGACTTCTCACGCCTCCGGAAACGGGTCCTCTTGGCGTGAAGCGTGCACGAAGCGTGGTCGACAACAGAAATTGATCCAGAACCGCTCAACTTCTTGCTCAACTTCTGTGGGTCAGTCACTGAGTGGCACGGCAGTTGGCATGTTTGCGGAAGACGTCGCATTGGGGGTGGCCGATCTTCTGGCGCTTGCGGTCTCAGCCTTGAACTGCCTGGCTCCCACTAACCTGTGTTGTATGCAGCCGAATCCGCCCTCGCAGCCGGTTCCCCCAGGCCCGTCCCTACCTCCAACGTCCGTACCGCGCCGCCGCACGAGGTCCCTGGCAGTGGCGCTGGCGATCGGGCTGGTGATCGGCGGTGGGGGCGTCGGCGCGGTCTGGGCCCTTAACGGAGACGATGGTGGAGCAGGCTCAGCCGTCGACGCGCGGGCGGCATGCGGCGCCCTCGATCGTTTCCACGAGTCGGATTATGAAGCCGGCGAGAGACCGACCAGCGAGATAGCCCTCAACCGCTGGAGCGCGGCGTTCGCCCTGTCCGAGTCGGCGGCAGCCCGCGATGCGGCATACAAGCCACTCGCCGATGCCCTCCGTAGTTCAAAGGGACGCTATGTCGCGGACGCTGAGTTCAGCGCAAAGGTGAAGGAAGACCTGGCCCAAGCACGCCGGATCTGCTCACACATCTGAGCTCTGTCCCCAACCCCGCTCACCCAATGTCGACTCTGCCCTCACTGGGCGCCCGTGATTCACCGATAGCCGCGAAGCCGCCCATCACATCACGTGACTGCCTCACAGAAATTGAGCCAGAACCCCAGTATTGAAGGCATCGCGGTTCTTGCCAGAGGGTGGTATCGGCATGCCCTGGTGAAAGGAGCTGGTCACGCCGTGGATGTTGAAGGTCGAGCTGTACGCGGCGATCCGACGTGATCAGCTCGGCTGCCACAACACGCTCATCAGGCAGGTCGGCTCCTCGTACCGGACTGCGCGAGGAGGCGTCGGAGCCAGCGAGTACGGGCGTTGCGTGCGTCCTGGCTGAGGGCTGCCCGCGGTGCCAAACTGTCGAAGCCGTGGTAGGCACCGGGCCATACATGCAGTTCGGCCTGGCCGCCGGCCTGCCAGATCGCGTTCGCGTAGGCCACGTCCTCGTCCCGGAACATCTCGGCCGACCCGACCTCGATATAGGCCGGGGGGAGTCCGGAAAGGGCCGTGGCGCGGGCGGGGGCCGCGTAGGGCGGCAGGTCCGCACCGCCGTAGCGGTCACCCAGCAGTGCCTTCCACGCGGTCGCGTTGGAGGTGAGGTCCCACATGCCGAGGCCCGTCATCTGATGGCTGGAGAAGGTGCTGTCGCGGTCGTCGAGCATCGGGCACAGCAGCAGTTGCCCCAGTGGCCCGGGACCGCCGCGGTCACGGGTCAGCAGGGCGAGGGCCGCGGCGAGCCCGCCGCCGGCGCTCTTCCCTCCGATGATGATGCGGTCCGCGTCGATGTCCAGTTCGGCCGCGTGCCTGGCCGCCCAGACGAGTCCGGCGTAGCAGTCCTCCAGCGGTCCCGGGTACTGAGCCCTCGGTGCCAACCTGTACTCGACCGAGATGACAGCCAATTCCAGCGGGAGGGCCCACTCACGGAGAATCCGCGGAAGCACGGACCATGCGTTGCCCGTGATCATTGCGCCTCCGTGCATGTAGTACAGCAGCGGCAGCGGCCCGACGAGCCCGGAGGGCCGCGCGCTCACGAGCGTGACGTCCGGTCCGTCCGGCGGTCCCGGCACACAAAGCTCCGTCACCTCGAAACGGCCGTCGGCGCGAAGGTCCTCGGCCGTCGGCCTGGGCCGGGTCGCGGCATCCCGCTCTTGCCAAGCCCCAAGATTCTCCGGGGTAACCGACTCCCTCGACTCCTTGCCCATGGCCGCCAGCACGACGCTCAGTTCAGGGTCGAAAGGGGGCACCGCCTCTGGTGTCGGGACACGGCCGGACTCCGACGGCGCACGACGGACACTCATGCCCTACCCCCGGTCGGACGGGGACGCCGGCCGGCATCCCGGCCGAAACAGCTCGGCTGTACATACGTGCATCCGGGGAACGCTCGCGTGAGATCCATACGGCGTAGCCAATCACCCCGCCAGGCGGCACCGCTGCTCAAACCCGGACCGCAGGCCAAGACCATGGCCCGGACCGCCGTTGCGGGTCGCGGCGCGCAGGTGCCGTCGCTTGCGCGCACGAACATCCACAGGAGGTCGTTGTGGGTGGTCAGTGCGGGGGCGTCGTTGCTCCTCCAGGTTTCGTTGGTGGCCTGGGGATCGAAGATGTGGAAGTTGACGACAAATCCCGTGTGGGTGGCGGGCGGGCATTGCCCCGTTGTGGCCGACGGCCATCATCCAGAGTTCGTCTTTGTGGGGGCCGGCGCGACGCTTTCGTCCGTCTGCCATGGCAGGTTGGCGAGGGACCCTTGCTCCAGGCCGTGCCGTTGTGGGTGTTGATGTAGAGCTTCTCGTCGCCGCTTCCCACGTCGACCATCCACACCGTGTCGGCGAGGAAAGCGTGCCCCGGAGGCACGTTCACACATCGCGGTGCCTCACGGCGACCACTGCGAGTGTGACTGCGATCAGCGGCCAGAGCGCGTACACGATCCATGAGCCGGGGACCGTGGCGGTGAACATGTGGGCTTCGGGCGACGGCCCCCAGTTCTGGACCAGGCGCTTCCAGGCGGCCACTACCATCGTGTGGTTGATGTCGGCGGACCAGCGCTCGCTCTGCGAGAAGAGCGTGGGCAGCATCAGCAGTGTGAAGACGCTGGTGACCATGGTCGCGGCGCTGTGCCGGATCCAGACGCCGAGGCCCAGGCCGACCAGTGCGCAGACCGGGGCCAGCAGCGCGGATGCCACCAGCGCCCGGAGCACCCCGGGGTGGGTGAAGGGGACCCCGGCGTGCTGTCCGTTCAGGATGGCCTGGGAGACCAGGAAGGAACCGGTGGAGATGGCCGTTCCGACCGCGGTCCAAAGCGCGGCGGTCACGACCGCCTTGGCCAGCACCACCGCACCGCGGGCAGGGACGGCCACCATGGTGGTGCGGATCAGGCCGCTGCTGTACTCGCTCACGACGGTGATGGCGCCGATGCTGCAGGCGACGAGCATCAGCGTCATGTAGCCGGCCGGCGGATAGGCGTCGAAGGGCAGGAAATCGTGGGGCTGCCGCGTGGCCGTGCCGGCTTTGGCGATGTGCTTGTAGTCCGCCAGCGCCGCCACGGCGGAGGACCCGATGACGAACAGGGTGGTGAGTGCGATCGTCCACGGCGTGGAGCGCAGCGACCGCACCTTGATCCACTCGGAGGCGAGCAGGTCGCGGAAGCGGGCGGGCGGCTCGGCGACGGGCGCGGCTGAGGTGGTCGGGGCAACGGAGGCGAGTGTGGTCATCGGGGCTGTCCTGCCAGGTATTCGACGCTGTCGGCGGTGAGTTCCATGAAGGCCTCCTCCAGTGAGGCGGTTCGGGTGGTCAGCTCGTGCAGCGTGATCCGGTTCTCGAAGGCGAGCGCTCCGATCCGGTCCGCGGGCAGCCCCGTCACGGCGAGCTTCTCGGCGCCCGCCGAGCCCTCCGCCTCGACCGACGCGCCGGCGGCGGTCAGCACCGCTGCCAGCTCGGCGGCCTGCGGTGTGCCCACCACGACGCTGAGGCGGGTGCTCCGGGCCGCGAAGTCCGGTACCGATTCGGCGGCGATGAGCCGGCCCCGGCCGATGACGACGAGCTGATCGGCGGTGCTCTCCATCTCCGACATCAGATGGCTGGAGAGGAAAACCGTGCGACCTTCGGCGGCCAGGCGCCGGAAGAGGCGGCGCACCCAGAGCACGCCCTCCGGGTCCATGCCATTGACCGGCTCGTCGAACATCAGCACGGGCGGGTCGCCGAGCAGGGAGGTGGCGATCCCGAGCCGCTGTTTCATGCCGAGCGAGAACCCGCCGATGCGGCGGGTCGCCGCGTCGGCCAGCCCCACCTCCCGCAGCACCTCATCCACCCGGTGCAGCGGGATGCCGTTGCTGCGGGCCAGGGCGGACAGGTGGGCCGCGGCACTGCGTCCGCCGTGGACCTGGTTGGCGTCGAGGAGGGCGCCGACGTGCCGCAGCCCGCGCGGGTGGCCGCGGAAGGGGACGCCGCTGACGGTGGTGGCGCCGCCGGTGGGCGCGTCCAGGCCGAGGATCATCCGCAGGGTGGTGGTCTTGCCGGCTCCGTTGGGGCCGAGGAATCCGGTGACCTGGCCCGGCCGCACGGTGAAGGACAGATGGTCGACGGCGGTCTTGTTGCCGTAGCGCTTGGTGAGTTGGTCGACTTCGATCACAGAGGTAACACTGCCGCGAGGGTCTCCGTCCGGTCATGGGGCCGTGGGCGGCAATCGCATGGCCGGGTTAGCCCACGGGCGTACGTCCGCGGGCCGATGCCGCGCGGGCAGCGGCTGGTTAGTCTCGCGGCATGGACGCCATACCGAACACGCCGTTGCCTGCGCGCGTTTCGCCTCGCAACCTCCCTCTCGGAAGGGCACACCGCCGATGACGAGAACGAAGGTCATGGCCTGGGTGGGAGGTGTCCTGTACCTCTTCATGCCGGCTCTGCTGGTGGGGGGCGCGACGCGGGCTTCGGGCACGGTCCATGCGGTCGGGTCACTGCTGGCTGTGAGCCTGCTCGTCGGGGTGCTGCGACGGATGCCGCTGCTGGCTCTGGCCATGACGCTCTTCGGGGCCACTGCCGTGGTGGTGGGCGCTCCCGGCTCCGTCCATGCGGACCTGGCGGTGTCGTATCAGGGCCAGTTTCTGTCGTATCTGGCGGTGGACCTCGTCCTGGGCTTCATTGTCGCCACCTGCACGCGGCGAGCTTCGATCGTCGCCGTGGCCGTATCCTTCACCGTTCAGCTCTTGGTTATCGGCGGCTTCTTGCACGGGGACAACCTGACCGTCAACGGCGCGATCGCCCTCTTGGCGATGGCCGCGTCCTGCATGGTCGGTCTGCTGAGTCGCGAGCGCCGCGAGCACGCGGTGGCGCTGCGTTCGCAGGAGGTGGCCGAGGCCGTGACCGCCGAACGACTGAGGATCGCACGGGAGCTGCACGACATGGTCGCGCACAGTATCGGCATCATTGCCATTCAGGCAGGGGTGGGCAGCCGGGTCATCCAGACGCAGCCCGCGGAAGCCCGCGAGGCACTGCGAGCCATCGAGGCCACCAGCAGGGAGACTCTGTCGGGCCTTCGGCGCACGCTGGTGGCGCTTCGTCAGGCCGACCTGGGCGCGGCGGCCTCGGAGCAGGCACCTCTCGCGCCCTCGCCGGGTCTGGCGGACATCGAACGGCTGGCGGCGGCGACTGCGGACGCGGGGGTACGGGTCGACGTGCGCCGCAGTGGGGAGCAGCGTTCTTTGCCGGCCGACATCGACCTGTCTGTCTACCGTATCGTGCAGGAGGCGCTGACCAACGTGGTCCGCCACGCGGGCACCGGGCGTTGCCGGGTGGCCATCGACTACGGGGACGAGGAGCTGTCCGTGGAGGTCGTCGACGACGGGCGCGGCGCCACTGAGAACGGCTCGGCCCACGGCTTCGGCATCGTGGGCATGCGGGAGCGGGTCGGCCTGCTGCACGGTCACCTCAGCGCCGGGCCGCGTCCCGAGGGCGGCTTCCGGGTGGCGGCGCGGCTGCCGCTGCCCGAACCCGTCGGAGTTCCGGTGGAGGCCCGATGACCGTCCGGGTCGTGCTCGCCGACGACCAGCCGTTGGTGCGGTCCGGTCTACGCGTGATCATGACCGATCACCCCGACCTGGTGGTCGTCGGTGAGGCCGCCACCGGCGCCGAGGCAGTCCAACTGGTCAAGGATCTCAGTCCCGACGTCGTGGTGATGGATGTCCGGATGCCCGGTATGGACGGGATCGAGGCCACCCGCCTGATCACCGCTGGCCCGGCAACGACCCGCGTCCTCGTCCTGACCACCTTCGACGAGGACGACCACGTCTACGGCGCGCTCCGGGCCGGCGCGAGCGGCTTTGTGGTCAAGGACATGGCGCTGGACGACATCCTCGCGGCGATCCGCGTGGTCGCCGCCGGAGACGCACTGATCGCGCCAGGTGTGACGCGCCGTCTGATCGCGGACTTTGTCAGGCGCCCCGCGGCTGCCCCGGAGCGCTCCCCACGGCCGGTCGAGAACCTCACCGAGCGGGAACGGGAAGTGCTGACCCTGGTCGGACGCGGCCGGTCGAACACCGAGATCGCGAAGGATCTCTTCATCACGGTGGCCACCGCCAAGTCGCACGTGTCACGGCTGTTCATCAAACTGGGCGCCCGGGATCGGGTTCAGCTGGTGATCACCGCCTATGAGATGGGGCTGGTCACGCTGCCTAGCTGAGCGCGTGGCTGGGCCGATGGTGAAGTCGAAAATGTGGCGTTGGGGCGAGCGCGTGGCGCTGCCGGTCAATCACCCCACCCGGAAAGGCATTGGGCAACCCGTAGTCGAGGTGGCTCTCGCACATCGCCACCGTGCGCAGCCGCTCAAGCGCGGCGTCCACGAGAGCGCGGGTGCCCTCGGTGTCCGGTCCGGGTTCTCGATGTAGACCTCGGCGGCGAAGGCGGCCCACTCGAACCAGCACTGCCGCGCCGCTGCGCCGGCGGGCGGGCATAGCGTGCCTGGGCTGCCAGCAGCCGGCCGGAGATGCGGGTGGCGCCTCGATAGTGCCGTGGCTGACGTGCCCTGGTTGCCGGTAGTCGGCAACGGCCATCTCGTGCAACGAAGACTCCCCCACGCTGCGTTCGGTGAAGAAGGTGAAGAAGCAGGTGCCGTCATCTTCGCGGCCGCTGTCGACCTGCTCGGGCACCCCACTTACCCCTCTCCCCGGGACCGCGGTAAGCGGCCTCTGGCTGGGGCAGTTTCTGCGGGAGTCGTTTCGAGGTGACTTCGGGAGTCGTTTCGCAGTGGCCTTCATGATCAATGCCGGTGAGTTTTGATGTCACTCGCTCGTGCGTCGGCCTGGGAACGGGGCCCTGCGGGGCCGCCGGGCCTCCTGGTCACCGGCCCGAATGACTGACTGTTGCGGCCTGTCGCGCCGGGGTGTCCGCTGCAATCACCGTAGGTCGGTTTGAGTGATCGCAGTGTGGCCGGCCGGCACCATCGGCACCAGGCGACTGTACGGGTGGGGCGAGAGGAGTTGACTGTGGAAGGTGTACCCCCGGATGCCTGGAAATGGGAAATCGACCGTACGTCCGACCCGAGGCGCGAGCCGGGGCCGATCAACCTGCAGCGCTACGCGTTCGTACCGGCCTACGCCGGGATCGCCACGTTCTTCGGGCTGCCGCTGTGCCTCAACCCGGACGACCTTCGTGCCGGCCACGTGGATGTGGCAGTCGTCGGAGCGCCGGTGGACATGTCCACCGGGCATCGAGGGGCGGCCTACGGACCGCGTGCGATCCGGGCCGACGAGCGGATCCTGCCCAACACCCCGCAGATGCTGGTCAATCCCAGCACCCGCATCAAACCGTTCGAGGAGCTGACGGTGGTCGACTACGGCGATGCCGCCGTGGACCCGTTCAGCATCGACAACTCCATGGAACCGATCCGCGCTCTGGTCCGCGAGATCGCAGGAACGGGCGCCATCCCGATCGTGCTCGGCGGGGACCACTCGATCCTGTGGCCGGACGCCGCGGCTGTCGCCGATGTGTATGGGGCCGGCAAGGTCGGGGTGATCCACTTCGATGCGCATCCGGACTGCTCCCACGACCTGTTCGGCCATCTCGCCTCGCACGCCACACCGATCCGCCGGTTGATCGAGGACGAGCACGTCCCCGGACGCAACTTCATCCAGATCGGTCTGCGCAGCGCGATCGCGCCCGACGACGAACTGTTCGACTGGATGCGCGAGCACGGATTGCGCGCGCATTTCATGGCCGAGATCGACCGACGCGGATTCGATGTCGTCCTTCAGCAGGCCATCGACGAGGCGCTGGACGGGCCGGAATATCTGTTCCTGTCACTGGACATCGACGTGCTGGACCCGGCCTTCGCGCCCGGCACCGGCACACCGGAGCCGCCCGGCCTGACCAACCGCGAACTGCTGCCGGCTATTCGCCGGATCTGTCACGAGACGCCAGTCATCGGCATGGACGTCGTCGAGGTCGCGCCCCACCTCGATCCCGGTTACACCACGACAATGAACGCCCGCCGGGCCATCTTCGAGGCGCTGACCGGGATCGCCATGCGCCGTAAAGGCATGCCCGGGCCCGCCTACCTGGACCCGGGAGTCGACGGACCGCCGCCCGGGCAGCAGACATAGCCGTCGTCCGCGAAACGGGAAGCTGTGATGTCCCGCCGCTGTACTGTGTGCTGCTTCGGGCTGCCCCGTGTCAACTGCGGGCCCTGGCACGGGAGATGAGCACAACCGCGACCAGCCCGATGACGATGAGCACGCCTCCCGCCCCCGGCAGCGTGCCGAGGGTGCCGAGCACTGCGTTGCCGAGCGCCGAGCCCGCCTGCCGCATTCCGTTGAGTGCCCCCTGGCCCGTGGCAGTGAGCTCGGACGGCGCGGAGACGGCCATCTCGGCCGCGGCACCGGGGATGCAGAGGGTGCCCGTGACGGCGAGCGCGAGTTCGGCCGCGATGATCAGGGCGAGCGGGGCCCCAGCGGATACCCGCAGGTCTGTCGTGGTTCTCCGCGCCTGCCCCTGTGGAGCTGAGCTTGGTGTTGACCGGAAAGGTGGCGGCCAGGCTTTGCAGGCCCTGTTCGAGACCGAGGGCAGAGGCGGCAGGGGTGAGCAATTGGGGGCTGTAGCCGTGCGGCGGCGCGAGTGTGAGCAGCGCGTGAGTCGGCCGGGACGGCATTCGCCGATGCCAGCGGGCGAACGGCCCTACGTCGTCGCGGCGCTGGAGTAGGAGTGCAGGCTGAGCAGGGCCTCCGACAGCGGATCAGACCGTTCCGCGACATAGGTCCGGGCCACATAAGTCCGGGCCAGGTGAATGCGCACGGTCATTTGCGCACCCCCGGCTCCCCCGGCATTGCGGCGCCCGGTTCCCCTGCCCAGGCCGTCGGCCCACCCCCTCCCCGAGACGCTGTTGGTTAATTCGCGCCCTGCCCTTGCCTGCCCTACTTCGGCCCGTCGCATTGTTGCGAGGCAGGGCGGAGTAGGCCGAAGTAGCTGACGTGGCCCGGTGCGGCCCGCCCCGCGGCGGGAACAGGTCCGCGAACTCCTCGTCGGTGAGCAACCGTCCCAGCTCGTCCCGGTCCCGGATCGCCAGGCTTCCCTTCGGCCGCCCAGACATCGTCAGCCACCCCATACGACAACGTCGGCCTTCAAGACCACAACCAGGTCTTGAAGGCCGACGTCACACAGGCCCCGAATTACCCCACAACGGCCCGGGGTGGTTCCGGGGCCCGGTGGCTGAGCACCGTGCCAAAAGCTGTATCTCAGCCGGTGATCGGGCCCAGGGGGATGTCCGAGACATTGATGCTGAGGGACTTCACGGAGCCGCCCGTCAGGACAGGCACGCCATTGGGGCCCGGGGCGAACTTGGCGGTCAGGCCCTCCACGGAGCCACCGACGGAAAGGCCACCCGCGACGCTGTCGAGGTCGGCATCGGCAAGCTCGCGGGTCTCAATGCGGGAGGTGTTGCTCATGATGATGAGCGTCCTTCTTCTCTAGTGGTGAGTCGCAATGCGTGGCGCACTGCAGCGGGAACCCCTTGAATGACCCCCGCCATGCGCCAGATTGCACGCTCGCGTGGGGCGTGGTGAATCAAACGCCCCACCCTTCACGCTCTGCACACACCAAGTCTTGAAGCGGAACGCCGACTTCACGCAGGACCCCGAATTAGCCAACAGCATCCCTCCCGGACGGCGGGCCGACGGCATCGCCCCGGGCTCGTAGATGTCGACGGGCGGTCCTGGTTCGTACTGACCCGTTTCCGGGTCGAAGACCGGTTCGCCAGGCCGGTGGATCCTGATCTTGTTGGTGAGGATCTCCTTCTCGACGATCGCACTGACAGCCCCAGATCCAGCCCGTCAGCAGGCGCGCTCGTACGTTCGATCATAGCCCTGTTGTCCGTCTCAGATGATGTGGCCTGTGGAGGCGGCTCCGTCCTGGGGCGACCAGATCGATTGAGATGCGTGTCTGCCGTAGATCTCAATCGATCTGGTCCCGAAGGAGCGGATGCCGGGTGCCATCTCAGTTGATCTGGTTCGTCTCTGCTGTTTCGAACTGGTACCACGTCTGGGTGGTCAGCCATGACTGATAGTTCTTGAAGATCACGGCGAGGCCGTCAGGCTGTACGCGCAGATCGAAGTACTTGCGCAGAAGCCGGTGGAGAGTGGTGACGGCCTCGGCCTCGGCTTGTGGGGTGGAGTGTGGTCGGCCGCAACCGGATCGCTGGCGGGGCTAGGGGTCCGATACGGCACGGCGCACAACAGCCTGCCCCACACCCGTGGCGACATCGATGACGGACAAGCCCAACCGCGCGTGGAAGACGGCCAACTCCGCAGTGCGGTCCGGTCGCCGGTAGCAATCCACCGTGGTGTCGAGATCCCGGCCGACCGGCAGGCGGGCCGGCCGTCGGCACAGCACGGTTAGGCAGGCCGTCACCGCAGTCTCCCAGGGTTCACCGCGAACGGTATGCGCGAGAAGCTCCATGGCTCCCCCGGTGTCGCCCGCCGTGACGCGGTCGATGACCGCGACCTGGCGGCCGTCGAGCATCCTCCTGCCGATACCTTTGTGCCTCTGGAGCTGCTCGAGCGCATCCGCCCACCTGCCGGCGCTGACCAGGGCTCGGGCGCCATCGGCCAGCAGCACAGTCCACAGCCACTGCCGCAGCCCACGAGGGTCGTCGGCGGAACCGGTGATGTGCTCGAAAGACACCGTCCGCCCGTCGATCACGGCGCATGACCGGGACCTCACGGCTCGGAACATCGAGTCGAAGAGGAGGTAAGCGCCCTCTCCATCGCCCGACCGGATCAGCAGGCGAGAGAGGTTGACGAGGGGTTCCAAGCCGCACCGGGCGACCTGCGCACCCGGTGGTTGGGTGCGCAGGTACACCTCGGCGTGACGCCGGCACAGCGTGCGGGCCAGCTCGGGCAGGTCGCAGTCACTCGCGAGCAACGCGGCCTTGTTCAATGCCGCGGCAGCCGGTGCCAAGATGCCGTTGCCTTCGGCCTCGCGGGCCAGAACGCCGATCCCCCGGACCCGCTCAGCAAGGGGCAGACATGCCGGGCGCGGGCGACCGGCCGAAACCACCGGACTATCTGGCTGGCGTCCACCTCACTGCCACTCTCCCAGAGGTTCCCGAAGGTCCCGGCCGCTTCGCGGACCGCCGTGGAGCGGGCGTTGGCTCCGGTCATGCGGACGTAGGTACGGGCAAGCGGCGAGGAGTTCGGCGTACGCCTCGGTCGTTGGCGTACTTCTCGCGGCGCTGCACGGTCCATTTCGAAGCGCCGGAGTCCCAGGCTTCGGCGAGGGGGACGACGTGCTTCGTCGGCGATATTGACATGCCAAGGAGGATGGGCTGGGGAACATCTCCGTACCGCCCAATCGCCGGGCCGAACACGCTCACGCCCGGCGGACCGTCCCGCCCCGTTCGGCTTTGCACACGCCGAAGATGTGACCAAGGCGGGTGTCGCGAGAGGATGTAGGACGATGGACCAGCAGACGTTCCCTGAAGCGGATCGGGTTTCACACGACGCAACGGTGGGTCCGCGCGGCAATGATTTTCCTCTGCGTGACTACTCCGGCGTTGACCTCCAAGACTTGACGGCCCGCACGAACCATCCCGTGCTCAGGGATGTCCTGGCCAGGTTGGCGGCCAGGACAGGGAGCCCGGGGGATAGCGTCGCCTACTACGAAGATTCGGCCGGAGAACCACCGACAGCAAGTCAGTGATGGATAATTGACGGAACGTCACAGCACGGGAGACCCTCAAAGGTCTACTCTGTTGGCTCGGAAACCAGCGGCGGGGGTAGCGCATGGATCCACTCGTGTTGGCGGCGGGTACGGCACTGGTCGGGGCTATGGCCAAGGACGGCTGGGATCAGACTCGGGCAGCTGTGGTCGCGCTGTGGCGGCGAGCCCGTCCTACGGAAGGCGATGACATCCACGCGGGTCTGACCAGGGCGCGTTCCCAACTGCTCGTGGCCCGCGAAGGCGCGGACGAGGACACCTTTACTGCTCTGGTGGGGAGTTGGCAGCTTCGCTTACAGCAGCTGTTGGACGAGGACCCGGGCATCATGGATGAGCTGCAGTGGCTGCTGGACAACGAGCTCAGTCCGTCACTGGGCCCGGACGAACGGAATCACATCCGTTCGATCGTGCAGAAGGCGGAGGGCACCGGCAACAGCCGGATCATCCAAGCAGGGCGGGACGTCCGCTTCTCCGGGCCGCCTGAGCAATGAGTTCCGGGGCACCCCGGCCGGTTCCACCGGGGACGCAGCAAGCGCGGGCCGAGCACGGCGCCAATGTCTACCAAGCCGCGCGTGACGTGCATGTCACCCGTTACGAAACAGCGGCACCGACGCCGGTAGCCGCCCTGCACACCTTGCCGCGGGATATTGGCGGATTCACCGGCCGCGACGACGAGTTGCGGAAGCTGGTCGAGTCGGCCGCCGCTGCCGCGGGTCCGGCACGGGTGATCGCCATCCATACGCTGGACGGCATGCCAGGGGTCGGGAAGACCGCTCTCGCCGTGCATGCCGCGCACCTGCTCGCCACCGAGTTTCCCGACGGCCAGCTGTTCATTCGTCTGCACGCCCATACTCCTGGGCAGCGCCCGGTCACCGCGGCTGCCGCCCTGGCGACACTTCTCACGGGCATAGGGGTGCCGCCGCAAGGGATACCTGATGATCTCGACGCTCGCGCTGGGCTGTGGCGTGACCGGCTGGCCGGCCGAAGAATGCTCCTCGTCCTGGACGATGCCACCGGCCAGGAACAGATCGAGCCGTTGTTGCCGAACTCCCCCGCATGCCTGGTGATCATCACGAGCCGCAGCCGTCTGGTGGCTCTTGAGGGTGCCCAACCGCTCGCGTTGGACATACTGCCGCCCGCCCAGGCTGCCTCGCTGTTCGCGCGCCTGATCCACCGTGAAATCGCGGACAACGAGACTGCGGCAATAACAGAACTGGTCGGACTCTGCGGCTACTTGCCGCTGGCGATCACTCTGCTGGCAGGCCGGATCAATCATCATCCCACCTGGGCCATACGCCAGTTGGTGGCCGAATTCGCCGACACCCAGGACAAGCTCGCGCAGTTCACCGCGGGGGACCGGGCGGTGGCCGGCGCCTTCGATCTCTCCTACCGCGACCTGATGTCCGATCGGCAGCGGTTCTTCCGTTGCCTTGGCCTGCACCCAGGCTCCGACATCGATGCCCAGGCCGCTGCGGCTCTGGGCAACATCTCCCTGGCTGAGGCCCGTCGACACCTCGACGCTCTCTACATCGACCATCTACTCGACGAGCCGTCGCCGGGGCGCTACCGTGCGCACGACCTCATCCGCGCGTACGCTCGCCGCCTCGTTGCCGAGGACCCCCAAGAAGACCGTGACCAAGCCGTCGACCGGTTGATGGATCACTACCGGCGCATGACGGAAGCTTGCGACCGTCACCTCAACCGGTACTGGCACCGCGACACCAGATCGGACCAACCGCTCGCCACGCCACCCGCTCCGGTCAACCGTGGTCAGGCTCTGGCCTGGATCCGCACGGAACAACCGAATCTGGCCGCTTGCGCGCACCACGCCCTGGCCACCTCGCGCCTCTCCGCCGCGGTGGGGCTCGTCCAGGCGATGGCCGCCTACCTGCGCCAAGAGGGCCCCTGGGACCAAGCCATCGCCCTCCAGCAGTTGGCCGCGACCGCCGCAGGACAGAGCGGCGACCACATTGGCGAGGCCCATGCGCTACGGCAGCAGGGCATTCTGTGTTCCTTGGCGGGCGACTACCCAGCGGCCCTGACAACACAGCGGAAGGCGCTGGACACCTTCCGCAGGTACGGAGACCGTACCGGCCAGGCCGCCGTGCTCTATCAGCTGGGCATCATGGACATGCTGAATGGTCGGGCTCGGGACGCGGCGTCCAGGCAGCGGGAAGCCCTGTCCCTCTACGAAGAGGTGGGCGACGCGACCGGCCAAGCTGACGCCCTGAACGGACTGGGCACCGTACAGCGACAGTTCGATGACATCTCGGATGCATCGCGAAGCCACAGTCGGGCACTCGCCCTGTACCGCGGCCTCGGCGACCGTCTCGGGCAGGCCAACGCCCTCCACGGTCTCGGCGCTGTGCAAGGTCATCAAGGCGATATCGATGCCGCGGTGGAGTCCCACCAACACGCGCTGAGCATCTACCGCGACCTCGGCAATCGTCTGGGAGAAGCTCATGTCCTGCGGTACCTCGGCGTCCTACAGACGAGGCGGGAGGACTATGGCGCAGCGGTCGAGACCCTTCAGCAGGCATTGGCGATCTACCGCGGTCTCGGTAACCGCTTCGGCGAAGCCGGCACCCTGCACGACCTTGGCTTCGCGCTGAGACGGAGCGGCGACCACCGACCCGCGATGGCGGCCCAGCGGGCGTGCATCGGCATCCGCCGCGATCTTGGTGACGCATTCGGCGAGGCCCACTCCCTGCGCGAGCTGGGCAGACTCCACGCCCTGACACAGCATTACGCGATGGGGCTGGCGACGCAGTACCAGGCGTTGGGCCTGTACCAAAGCCTCAACCACACCCTCCTTGCGGCCAAGACCTTGCACGGGATCGGCATCGTGCACGGTGAAATGGACGACCACCAAGCCGCCTTGGACACCCAACGAGAGGCACTGGCCCTCCTTCGCGCTTGCGGTGACCGCAGGGGCCAGGCCGATGCCTTGTACCGCCTGGGCATCTCCTTGCGGCTGACCGGCGACCACCCCGCCGCACGAGCAAGCCTGCGAGAGGCGCTCACGTTCTACCGCGGCCTGGGCAGCGACACTGGCGAGGCCAACACCCTCGCCGAACTGAGCGCTCTTGCCGGCGGTACCGACGGGACAGGCCCCAACGAGCCCCTTGCAGGGCAGCCGTAGCGGCGAGTACCACGCGCCCCGCCGCCACCGGCCATTCAGATGATGTCCCACTGAGGTGGATGTTGGTTCAGGGTTTGCGTTCAATCCATAGTGCTGGCGGCTTTGTGGCCGCGCCGACGGCGCCGCGGGCGATGAGCGGTTTCACTGCCAGGCGGTGCGCGGGTCGCGCAGCGTGTGGCCCCGCCGGCGGTCCGTACATGGCGGCAAGCGTGACGAACACGCATGCCGTCACATGCATTCTCTTCGCAGTGCCCGGATTTCCTCAGCGAGCAGCCTGCGCAGCACAGGCTCGTCGATAACGGCCCACATCAAAGGCGCGGTTGTGAGACAGCGCGCCATCCTCCCACTGAGCCGCGCCTGACGTTTCATCAACAGGTCCGTCTTCCTTGCCGATTCTTCCCTACTCATCACAGGGCGCCCGACTGCATCCCATGCGGTGTGCTGCCTCGGCACCTGGCAACCCAGCATCCTCGCGCAGCTGTCGCATTCGTACTCCTGCCAGCTGCCTCGCGAGGCTGCCCTGACGGCGCCGTCTTCGTCCTGCCGTCAGCGATACCGTCGAGATGGTTCATCACCCATAGATTCCCGAGCACTTCCTCGGGCTCTCCAAGGTGACTGGCCTCTGAATCGGCGAGTTCACCCTTCCGCCCCGTCGGGCGATGCTCCCGCATCCGGGACGACTTGTATCGGCGAAACTCGTTGGGGAGGTCGTATACACAAGCCCCCATGAAATATGTGGTGATGCTCGCTCCGCCTTCATGGGACCAGCCATGTTCAAGAAGCGCACCTTGGCGCAAGGACCCGGCCTGGCTCCAGCGCCACCTCCCCCCCCCGTGACCACCACCGCGGACAGCATGGAGATCAGCCCGCACACCGGAGCGGCGTACGACTTTCAGGAGTCCAGGAGCGCCGACGCCAGGCGGGATGTGCGGCCGGACATCGAGAAGTCCGTGGCCGAAGGCAAGCCGGTGCCGATCGGCGTCGAGGGGTACAACAAGCGCGATGAGCGCTCCGGCCACGCGATGATGATCACCGGCCAGGAGGGCAACATGCTCCAGGTCTACAACCCCTGGGGCACCACCACCTGGATCAGTGAGGAAGACTTCGTCAACGGCCACGTCGACAAGGCCTCCAAGGCCTCCGACAACCGCATCCCCGACGCCTACGCCGTCCACCTGCCCGCCGACTGAAGTGATCCATGATGCGCAACCAACTCCCGAACGCCGCCCTTCACCGGGTACTCGCACCGGCACTCACCACGCTCACCGTCCTCACCGCCCTCACCGGATGCGGTCTCATCGGTCCCGCTACCTACGACACGGACGAAACCGCCATCGAGGCCGACTCCGGAGAGGAGTTCACGCTGTCCGTGCCCTCCAACGCCTCCCTCGGCGAGCGCTGGTACGTGGCTACGCCGAAGCCCGCCGCCGGTGTGCTGCGCGCGACAGGCGAGGATCAGGAGAACTCCGGAAGCGAGGCGGACGGGGCAGGCGGCGGCAGCCAGCTCTTCCACTTCAAGGCCGTCGGCCAGGGAAGCACCAGGATCCGGCTGATCCACTGCCCCGTGCACGCCTGCATCGACAAGGGCGACTCGGCCACCGCTTCCCCGCCCCCGCCCCCCGGCTCCACGGCCGCCCCGGCATCGAGCCGGCCGACCTACCGCACCTACACCGTCACCGTGAAGTGACCGATTCCGAGACAGGTATGCATCCCACCCCTGTCTGCCCTGTAGGGCGAGTCCGGAGGACGGGCTCCCGTGACACGCTTTTCCCGAAAGGCCGGCGCCCCAAAGTGCAGGGGTCAGTCCACGATGATTCCGGGGTAGCAGTACTCATGGCTCCAATCGGGTTGAATCCGGTACCCGCAGTGGCACAGCTCAGCTCGGGCCCGCTCTCCCGCCGACCGGCGTCGTAGAGCGGTCACGAGGGGCTGCCGCTCCAGCCACGACACCGCGTCGTCTCCCTCCTTCCAGCCCAATGACTCGGGAACGACGATGAGCCCGTTCAGCAGCATCTGCACAATGCCGTCAGCCTGCCGGAGTATGAAGTTCAGGACATTGGTGCAATAGGTGGGGTCCATCTCGTCCAGGCGAATGCGCCGGTCCTGGGCGTCCTGCCAGACCTCGTCCTGGTTCAGCAGAGTCGACCAGTGTTCCTCCACCGTCCAGCGGATATTGATCTTGATGGGGAGGCCGGCGAGCGCATCATGCACGGCCTTCTGGGTTTCCAGGGCCTCTTCCCACGCGTTGTGGAATTCGGAGGGTCGCTCTGCCGCGAGCCTCCGGTAGATCCCAACGGCCTGGTCCGCCGCCCGCTGCGCCGGCCGCAGATCCTGTGAGTCGCCGAGCCGCGCCAATGCCGAAACCTGTAGTGACCTCGCGAGTGCGGCCTCGTACCGCGCCGGGTCGACGGCCGAGAGACGGCCGCAGATCTCCGCTGCCTCCTCAGCCGCAGCCAGAGCTGCCTTCCACCGCCGCACCCGCGACAGGTAGATGCCGAGATTCGTCGTCAGCTGCGCGAGCGACGGTTCGTGAGCCTCGGGGTTCACCGCAGCCAGTCGTCGGCTGATCCCCACCGCTTCCTGAAGGGCGCTGATCGCCTCGGTCCGACGGCGTGCTCCCCAGAGCAGCACCGCCAGGTTGCCCAGTGAAAGCGCCAGGACGGACTCGTCCAGTGCGAGGGACCGTGCGAGGTCCGACTCATCCGTGGAGGGAGCCGAAGTCACCCACCGTCGGATGATCTCGACCGCCCGCTCGGTGGCGACCAGACCGTCGCTCCAGCGGCGCAGTCGCCAGGACAGGACGCCGAGGTTGGCCAGGGCCATCGCCAGACCGGGCTCGTACGCCGACGGATGGGACGCGGCCAACCGCCAGAAGATGCCGACCGCCCGCTCGGTGGAGGCGAGGGCTTCTTCTGTACGCCGTGAGTCCGACAGCCCCTGTCCCAGATGGCTGAGCGACATCGCCAGACCGGGCTCGTACGCAGCCGGATCCGATGCGGCCAGTCTCCGGAAGAGCTTGGCCGCCTCCTCGGCCGCCTGCCGACTCTCCTTCGAACTGCCCACACGAAAGGCGCACTCGCTGAGATTGACCAGGGCCATGGCAAGGCCTGGCTCGTACGCCGCGGCGTCGGCCGCCGCCGCTCGTCGGAAGGTACGCACCGCCTCCTGCGTAACGGCCACAGCGTCTTCCCGGCGCCCCGCCCTCGACAGCCGGAACCCGAGGTCCTGATACAGGCGAGCGCGCTCGGAGGGAGCATCGGTGGTGGAGAGTCGATACGCCGTGAGCCGTTCCGTGAACGCGGCAATTCCCACGTCGAGGTCTGCCTGACCGAATCTGGGGAAGTGGGCTTCGACCGCCTCCATGACAGCTGGCCCGATGTCGAGTTCGGCCACTGTGCTCAGAGCGGTGCTGCCCGCGGCAACGGCCAATGCCGGGTCCGCGCGCAGGATCCGTTCGAGGTGGTGCGCCACGTGCGGCCAGCGATGGGGAGCCGCTGCCGAGGCCAGGAAGGTGACGGCCCGGGCGACATGGCCGCGCGACGTGTCGTCCTCGTGGCGTGCGCTCAGTTCGTCTGCTGTCGTCTCCGCCCAAGGAGCTGCGGGGTAGGCGGTGATGTGGTGCCCGGGGAGGCTCAGCGCGAGGAAGTCCTCGGCCAGCCGGTCGGGATAGAGCGGCTCCAATACGGCGCCCGGCTCCGACGACGGGTAGCAAGCGGCATGGTCGGTCAGCAGTCGCTCCGGACGCTCCATGCCGAGTCGGGTCAGGGTGACCTTGCCGTTCGCGTGGGTGGTAGCCCCCGTCAGTGCCGCGGTGAACACCACTCGGTTCATCTCGCTGGGTGGCGTCCCGAATTCGAGGCCTTCGAGTCTGTTCTCCCAGAGCTGGGCCCAGTGCTTGCGTTCACGGTTCAGCAGGTAGGCGGAGAGCCCGGCCATGCCTTTCGGCGGCCGTTGCCCACGGGTGTGGGCATCGATGGCGACCAACGCGGCCATGTGCACCGCAAGGACGAGTCCGAAGTCCGGCCGGTGCAGGTCGTCGGGCGGACCTACGACGGTCGGTTCGGCGAGTCCGTAGCAGGCCGCGAAGCAGTCACGGGCCCTGGTGAACATGGCTGTCCGCGCACCACGATCTGGCTCAGCGTCGAGCGGTGCCAGCTCCAGGTCCCCGGTCTCCGCGGTGAGGTCTTCCAGCGCAGCCCGGACGGCCGGCCACTGACTGGTCGACCGTGCCAGCAACAGCAGCCGTGTGGGCACCGTTCCGTCGAGCAGCTTGTTGCTGAACAGCCAGGTCAGATGGGAGACAGGCCAGCGGTCCGCGTAGTCGACGATCAGGAGCAGCCCGGTGGCACCGTTCAGCCGAAGATCCTGACTCCCCGGCTGCGGCAGGACAGCACCGGGGCCGTGGGTGGCCGTGACCACCTTCCAGCCCGCTGTGGTGCTGTCGGCCGCGAACTCGGCCGCCAACCGTGACTTACCCTGCCCACCGGTACCGTGCAGCCACATCGCCGAGACGCGCGGGCCGCCTCCGTCACGCCAGGCGGCCAGCTCGGCCCGCTCCCGATTCCGTCCGGTGAAGTCCACAATCTGGTAACGGGCGTTGAGCAATCGACTGGGCTGCGTGGTCAACCACGCACGATCCAGGTCCACCGGCGGTGGACGGTGCTCGGTGAGCAGGTAGACAGGGCCTCGGTCGGCGAAGACGTGCAGATCGGCGCCTATGACTCCGTAGCCGAAACCGTTGTCCACCCGGATCCGTTGGCGTGCGCCGTTGCCGTCCTCCGACCAGGCTTCGGCATCCGGCGGATTCAACGGACGTCTCCGGTGCCCTCCTCGTCGGCCGCCCCGTGCGCGGTCACCGACGGTCCGCCGAGTGGTGCCTCGTGAATGATGACATTGCCGCCCTGGGCGGCAAACACTCGCCCGTTGTCCCGGGCGACATTGGTCTGCACCCACGTCTCCTGCCTCGTCGGCCGCCCTGCCTCGATCTCACTGATCAGGGTCCGAAGCTCGTCGACGGCCTCCGGGTGGCGGTCCAACAGCGACTCCAGCTCCAGCGACCACAGCGCAATCAGACTCTGGCGTACACGCTCTCTGTCCTCGGCTTGCGCGACCAACTCCGCGTTACCGTCCAACTGCGCCTCAATGGCCGACCGACGTTCCTCACCGCGGTGCCGGAAGAGCCTGGCCACTCCGGCACGGACCGCCGCCCAGGAATCGGTTGCCATCGCCCCTACGACCGTCGTGCCGCCCGCCAGAACCAGTTCCTGCAGCATCATGCCTCCTTCTTCGACGAGCCTGTCGACGCCCTACCCCCGAAGGCGCCTGACTCGCCGTCGACTCGACGGTAGCGGAAGCCACCGACATCAGCTCTGCACAGGTGCCTCCTGTGCTGAGGCGGCAAGGAAACCGCCCGATGCCGGGGCGGACTGCTGAGGGAGCAACTGTCACGGCCAACGGCGGGGGCGGACGCGTCATGCAGGGCGAAGGTATGACCCTCGGCAACCTGGGGATCGTGAACGCCGAGACCGGAAGAACCGATCTTGCCCGCCAAATCCTTGAAGAAGCGCTCCGGCTTCTGGGCGACTCCGGCAGTCGCGCCCAGAGGGAGATCCTCCTCCGGTGGTTGAGGGATTTGCAGACGCGAGACCGACTGGTTCAAGGACTCGCATGGCCCCATAGCCCTTCGCGCAGCGACGGCTCGGTTACGGCCACGCCGGTGCCTGGTGTTGCACCTGGTGATTGGAGCTGAGTGCCTGTCATGTCTGCCCGCACCGGTCGACAGCCACCGCTGACGGTGTTCTCATCCGGCCGGCGAAGGCATCGATCCGGCCTCGGTAGCGGGCCGGGCGAGGCCGGTGCTCACGACCGTGATGGAGCGGCGTCCCACTGCGCGAGGGTTTCCCTCAGCCGGGCGGGGGTGGTGAAAAGGTGACTGCGGATGCCGATTGCCTCGGCGGCCCGGACGTTGTCCTGACGGTCGTCGACGAACAGGATGCGATCCGGTGCGGCGCGCAGGGCGTTCTGGCACCACCGGTAGGCGTCCGGCTCGGGTTTGGCGTGGCCGATGCGGCAGGAGAAGGCGCGTAGATGGAAGCGCTTGAGCCAGCCGTGGTGTTCTTCGTAGTGGGTGGCCAGTTCCTCGGGGATGTTGGACAGCAGCGCGATACGCCGGCCGGACGCCGCGAGCTCTTCGATCAGGGCGACCATGGTCTCGTCGACGGCGCTCCAGCTGGCGATGTCGGCTTCGATGAGCCGTGCGATCCGGTCGTCGTCGAAGTGGGTGCCGAGGGAGTCGGCCACCTGGTGCCAGTAGCCGGAACCGGTCACCTCTCCGCGGTCGTACGGCGGGCGCTGTGCCCAGTAGGCATCCCAGAAGGCCACAGCGGGCACGGCCGCCGTCCGGGCCAGCCGGTTCTTACCTTCCGGGGACTGGTGGCGTGCGATGACGCCGAACAGATCGAACAGAACGGTGCTGGTCACGTGGTCACACCTTTCGAACGGCCACGCCCGCCGTGGCCAGTGCGTCGGTCTCATCGCTGGGGGCCGCCTCATCGGTGACGACTGCGTGCAGAGCGGAGGCGTGCGCGACGAATGCGAGGGCGGTGCGGGAGAGCTTGACGGCCTCCGCGACGGCGATGACGCGGCGGGCCGAGGCGATCGCGGCACGCTTGACGGCGGCGTCCTCCAGGTCGTATGCGGTCAGGCCGTTCGTCGCCTGCAGTCCGCAGCAGCCGATGACGGCGGTGTCGAAGCGCAGGGCGGCCAGTGACGCCGCGGTCAGAGGCCCGGTGAGCGCCAGCTCGCCCGGCCGCGGCCGGCCGCCGGGGACCAGCAGCGTCAGCTGCGGTGCCCCGCTCAGCGCGTTGACTGCGTGGAGGGACAGCGGCATCACGGTCAGGCGACGGTGTTCGAGCGCACGGGCCACCTCCAGGCAGGTGGTGCCGCTGTCGAGGACGACGGACTCGCCGTCGGCGATCAGCCCGGCGACCTCGGCGGCGATGCGCCGCTTGGCGTCCAGCCCCTCCTGCGCCCGCATCACGAAGGGGGGTTCCTCGCCGCGCAGCAGCAGGCTTCTTGCTCCTCCGCGGTAGCGCTCCAGGACACCCTGGTCGGCCAGGACCTCCAGGTCGCGGCGGATGGTCATCTCCGAAGCGCCGGTGATTTCAGCCAGCTCCGCGACGCCGATGCGGCCCGCCTCGCGCACGACATCGGTGATCTGCCTGAGTCGGTCTGTGCTTGCCATGCCCTTATTGAACATTGAGCACGTTCAAATGGCAACCTTACGAACATTGATTTTGTTCGTTATGTTTGCAGGCATGGAGAGACCACTGCGAGCCGGTCGGCTGGCCACCTTCGCGTACTTCGCCTTGAACGGCTTCCTCATGGGGATGTGGATCGTCCACATCCCCGCCATCGAGCACCGTGTCGGGATAAGCCATGCCCTGCTCGGCTGGCTCCTGCTGCTGCTCGGTGCGGGAGCCTTCGCGGGCATGCAGATCACCGGCCCGCTCACCGACCGCTTCGGCGCCCGCACCGTCGTACCGGCCGGCGCGGCACTGTGCAGCGCCGCCCTGGTCCTGCCGGGCCTGGCCACCAACGTCTGGACGCTGGGGGCGGCGCTGCTGGTGCTCGGCTTCGGCAACGGCTGCCTGGACGTCAGCATGAACGCCCACGCCGTCCAGGTCGAGCGCGGCTACCAACGGCCCGTCATGTCCGCCTTCCATGCCACCTTCTCCATCGGCGGCGTCCTTGCCGCGCTGGTCGGCGCTTGCACACTCAGCTGGAACTGGAGCCCGCTGGTCACCCTCGGCGCGATGGCGCTCCTCGGCCTCGCCGTTGCCTCGCTGGCCACTCCTGCACTGCTGCGTCCCGAGCGCGCCCAGACCGAAGAAGCCCCCGGCCCGGCTGCGAGAACCCGGCGCAGGACTCCCCGGCGGATCTGGGTATTGTCCGGTCTCGCGTTGATGCTCATGCTCTGCGAAGGCGTGGCCAACGACTGGAGTGTGCTCCAGTTCAGGGACGTCCTGGACGCGCCGGCCGCCACCGCCGCCCTCGCCTACGGAGCCTTCGCCACGGCCATGACCATCGGACGCCTGCTCGCCGACCGGGTGGCCGCGCGATTCGGTCCGGTGGCCATCCTCCGCTACGGAGCGTCCATGGCCGCACTCGGCCTGACGGTCGTGGCGCTGTCCCCCTGGATTCCCCTGGCCCTGATCGGCTGGACCGTGTTCGGGACGGGGCTGTCCGGCTGCATCCCCCAGCTCTTCAGCGCGGCAGGCCACACCGACCGTGACGCCGCCGGTGCCAACGTCTCCCGTGTCGCGGGCCTCGGCTACCTCGGCATGCTCGCCGGGCCCGCCATCATCGGACCGCTGACCCACTTCATCGCACTCAACGTCACATTCTTCCTGCCCGTGGCGTGTTGCATCATCGCCGCCTGCACGGCGGACACCCTGCGACCCACCGGCGCCGCGGCCGAAGGGGAAGGGCTCAACGGCTTCGGCCCGCTTCGGGCCCCGACTCCCGACGAGACCGTCCGTTGAGCACGTTCGTGGTCGGACGTCAGAGATGCTGCCGGTCGGCGTGCTGACCCCGATGGCCGACGGCTTGCAGATCTCCCCGGGTAGGGCGGGGTTCAGCCTGTCGATCACCGGCCTGGTGACCACCGTCACCACCCCGGTGGCCTCACGCGTGGTGGGTGCGCTCGAACGGCGTGTGGTGCCGCCAGCAGCGACGGTGGTGCTGGCCGGCGGCAACGGGCTGACCACCGTGGCAAACGGCTTCGGCTTGCTGGTCGTCTCCCGGGTCGTCATCAGGATCGGGGGGAACGGTGTGGGGCTTGGCGTCCGCGGTCGCTACGCAGGTCGTGGCTCCCCGCCGCCAGTGTCCTTCGCCGTCGGTGGGGTCGCGGCAGCCTCGGTCACCGGCGTGCCCTGGGCACGCTCGTCGGTAACGCCCTTGGGTGGCGTGCCGCGTTTGCCTCACTGTCCGCTGCCGCCCTCGCCGCCGGGCTGCTGCTGACGCCTCGCCTTCCCTGCCCGATCGCACCGGCCGGTACGAACAACCACACTGGTCGCAAGCCGCTGCTGCGCACCGCCTCGGTGACCGTCGGTCCGGCGCTGATCGTGTTCCTCGTCACCGCGCACTTCGCCGAATACACCTACGTGCGGCCCTTCCTCGAAGAGCACACCGGATTGACGCCTGCGGCCATCGCCCTGCTCTTGCTGGTCCACGGCGTCTTCGGGCTGCTTGGTAACGTCGCCGCTGGTGCCCTGGCGGCACGCCGCGCCCGGGTCAGTCCGACGACCGGCATCAGCACGACGATCGTGCTGCTCGCGCTTTCGGCACCCTCGTCGGCGTCACGGCGTCAGCATCGCCTTGTGAGACCTGGCCTACGGCGGGCTGTCGGTGGCCCCCGGTCCGGTAGCGGCAGCTGAGACCACGGCACGGCGAGGGCCATGACCAAGAGCTGGCCGGGTCGTCATATCCGCTGGTCAAGGTTGTGGAAGATACGAGATACGAGATACGAGATACGAGATACGAGCTCGTGAGGGGGTGTCCCCGACACGCCTTCCAAGCGTGTTCCACCGCTGCACAACTCGCGGATCTCTCCCAGGCAAGACCGACGACGAACTCGCCTCGCTCGATGTCACGGCGCTGGTGCGCTACGGCATCGGCTTCGGCGGCTCGCACCGCACCACGTTCGTCGGAGACGGGGCAGTGGGCGCCGCCGTCGCACTCGACCGGCAGGGCGTCCTTCCGCGCGCGATCGCCTTCCTCGCCGAAGTCGTCCGCAGCGGCGGGACCACGTACGCCGCGGCGCTCCCCGAGCCGGTGCCGGGCGAAGCCGCGGCACAACTGGTACGTGGCTGGGTGCAGTCGGCAGCGTCCCTGATTCGTACCGTGGAGGGCGACCAGGACGTCGCCCGGTGGCTGGAGTCCGTCTGCGCCATCATGGCGCTCCGACTCACGTACCGGACCAGGACCGCTGGACCCGGCAGCGGTTGAGACGGTGTCCTGATTGGTGAGCGCAGACGGGCGACGAGCCGGGTTGTTGGGGCTGCTCGTTCCTATGCTGGTCCCATGGGCTGAGAGCACTTCAAGGACGCAAGCCTGTCGGGCGAGGGCGAGTACCAGGACGGCGAGTGGGTCCGGTACCGCGAGGGCGGCGGCCTGCTGCGACAGGGAGCCTTCGTGGACGGTCAGCGGCACGGCCCGTGGCGCCGTGGCACGACACCGGGAACCTACTGGAACAGGGGACAGACAACCTCGGCAAGAAGACCGGCGAGTGGACCACCTACAACAAGGCCGGTGAAAAGGTGAAGCGAAAGGTCCACCTCTGAATGGACCAAGCTTCACCAGACCAGACCAGACGGGGCGAGGTCGTTGGTGGCGGGGCCCTCAGCGGTCGTCGACGGCGGCCTGGACATGGGAGCCGGCTCTCAGATGTCGAGGCCGATGCCATGGATTAACAAATTCCGTTTAACCGGGATTCCGGTCTGCGCATCACGGGGGAGCGCCGGACCGTAACTTCTCTTGCCGATCGGGTTGGTTGATCCAACTCCGTACGATAGCCTCTCGAACGCACTCGGTTTCGGGGGGACGAGTAGCACGGGGTTTCCATAGAGGAATCGTTCCCCTTCGCGCCGAGGTTGCTTCCGACCACCGGGTGAATCACCCGGTAGGCAAGAGGGGAAAACTTTTCGTGAAGAAATTCGCCATGTCCTTGTCCGGTGCCGCACTCAGCGGCGTCGTGGCCCTCTCGCTCGCCCCTCCGGCACTCGCTGAGAGCACACCCGCAGGCCGTGCGGAGGCACTGACCACGGTCTCCGCCGACGCCGGCCGGCCGGCGGCCGCGTACACCCGGGGGCAGAAGCTCACGCGGCTCGGGCAGTTGACGGGCGAGAGCCAGGGTTCGCAGACCGATTGGTTCAATACCCGGGTCAAGTGGCAGAACGGAAGCAACAAGTACGGCTTCGACTGGAACACCGACGGCTGCTCGGGGGTTACGAACAATCCGGTCGGCTTCCATTTCTGGGAGTCGTGTGCGCGGCACGACTTCGGCTACCGCAATTACAAGAAGCTGCACGCGTTCAGTCACGCGAACAAGAGGCACGTCGACAAGGCGTTCTTTGCTGACATGACTCGCCAGTGCAACGGGCAGTGGGGCAAGACCAGCGTCGAGCGCAAGGCATGCCGAAAGGTCGCCAAGAAGTATTACGACGCAGTGGTGGCCCTCGGCCACCTCTGAGCTTGCTGTTCAAGGGCCGTGGCGCCGGCGTGGCATGCGCCGGCGCCCGTGCTCAGACCCATGCGTGAAAGGGCACGCTGCCCCATGTGGTAAAGCTCAGGTGGGTCGACCGGGTAATTGCGATCCGGTCGACCCACCTAAAGCCAATGCCGTTGTCTTGGCATTCGGTGGCTCGGGCGTACGCGGAGAGAACAACGCAGACGGCTGCTGTCCGCCCGGCTGGTGGTCTACTTCATCCTTGGCCTGGCGCTGTTTTCGCCGGCGCCGTATCTGGAGGTGCTGCGGCATCTGGTCGAGGGCCTGCGGGGAGCCGGGCTGTTGGGGTCGTGGCGGATCCCGGCGAAATCCTCGCTGTTTCGGGTGAGGGAGCGTCTGGGGTCGGAGCCGCTGCGGATGCTGTTCGCCGCCACCGCCGGGCCGCTGGCGGATGAGCGGACAACGGGTGCGCACTGGCATGGGCTGCGGCTGGTGGCAGTGGACGGCAGCTGCTGGGATGCGGCCGACAGCGTCGCGAATGGAGTTGATGCACCGCACCGAAGTGACATCCCGCCCCCGGCACTCCCCCGTACCGCTCTTGGACGACTGGGCGGCGGGACGTCTGGAAGCCTCCGTCCTCGGCGGCAACCCCGATCAGGAGCTCCAGCCGCAGGGCGGCCTGGTCCTCGCCTCGCCCCGCTCGTCACCGAGCCGGTCTGCGCCCTGCTCCCACGGCCCATCCGCCGGCTTCCCCGAAGGAGGTGGCCCTGGCTCAGGTCCCGGAGGAGCCTCCATGTTTCAGGGGATTGGCAGATGAACCGGGACAGTTGAGAGGCCTGGTGTCCCGCGCACGAACGATGCGCGGGACACCAGGCTCTCCTGACTCAGTTCTTGCCGGTGGCCGAGGCCCCGGTCACCGGCCGCTCCGGGCCGGCAGCTGGCCGCAGTTGCCGCCGGCGCACTTGCTCAGCCAGTCGGTGAAATCGGCGTCGTACTTGGTGCCGATGGTGTCGCGGAGCAGGCTGTGGGCCGCGTCGTACTCGCCTGCGCGGTAGTGGCCGAGCAGGGTGGCGACGTCCTCGGGGTGTGACTGGAGCATGTATCGGACGCCCAGGTAGCCCCACTGGTAGATACGGGTGGTGTCGGCGTTGTCGTAGGTGGTCTCGAAGAGCTGGCTGAGCTTGTAGGTGTTCTTGCCCGCCTCCTCGATCGCCCGGTCGTAGGTGATGCCGCGGTACGAGTAGGAGACGTACTCGGCGAAGCCCTCGACCCACATCACGGTCGGGGTGGTCTGCCCGGCTGCGAAGTCGCCGTGCATGTCGAAGCGGCCGTCGAGGTAGTGGGTGTACTCGTGGTTGAGGTTCCAGATCTGGAAGGCGCCGTCCTGGGCCGGCTGCTCGTAGGCGATGAAGCGCGGCTGGTTGCCCTCAGCGGCCGGGTCGCCCTCCAGGTACATGCCGCCGTTGTTGGTGTCGATGCCGAAGACGACACCGGCGTAGGTCTTGTAATCGGTGCTGGAGTTGAAGGCGACGATCTCGATGCTGGTGTTGTTGTCGTCCTTGACCGGGCCGTTGTCCTTGACGATGCCGTGGAAGACCGGGTCCTGCTTGAGGATGCTCTCGCATGTGGCCGAGAGTTCGGACGCGGTCAGCTCCTGCGCGAGGATCTTCGCGCTCGGACCGCATGAGTGCTTGACCGTCAGCACGGCGTCGCGCACGCGGTTCTGCAGGTCACAGGTGCCGTACTCGGCGCAGTTCTCCTTATCGAACTCACCTGTCATCTCTGCGAGGCCGACCCAGAGCGGGGCGGTGCGCCCAGTGATCTCGCTGCGGCCGAGCAGCTCCTTGACCAACGGCTTGACGGTGTCCTTGAGGCCGGCGTGCTGCAGAAAGCGGCCGAGTTCGCGTCCGGCGTTGCTGGCCAGGTAGGACTTGTCGGTGCCGAGCAGATCGTCGTGGGCGACGGCGAAGTCACGCAGTCCGGTGAGGACGCTCGGGTCGGCCTTCACGGCTTCCGCGAACTCCGGCAGCTGGTGGCCGCGGAACAGCACGGTGTAGGTGTTGTTGACCGCCGAGAGCATCCCGTAGAACTGGTCGTACGACGAGTTGTAGTCCTTCTGCAGACGCTTGACCACGTTGAGGAAGCGGGCGTTCTCTCCGGAGCTGTCGATCAGGGTGACCGTCTCGGCCAGGGTTCCTCCGTTGGCCTCGGTGACGTCGAAGGCGTGGGACGAGCCGAAGAAGCCGTCCAGGGCGCCCTGAATGGCGCTTTTCAGCGTCGGGCCGTATTCGCCGACGTTCTCCGGCTGGTTGTACTGGATGTAGTAGCCGGCGCGCAGGTACAGCACCACCTGGGTTGCGAAAGTGCTGTTGTCCCCCGGGTAGTTGGTCGCGACATCCTTGAGCGCGTTCGCCACCGTGACCATCTGTTCCTCGCGGAAGAGGGCCTTGGAGTCCTCACCGGCCACGCTGAACAGCGTGTTGATGCAGGCGGGTTCCGACTGCTTGATCTGCTCGACCAGGGCAGCACCGGTCTTCGAAGTGAAGTCGCTGACGTTACAGTCCGCCGCGGCCTTCGCCGCAGAGCGCGCCCGCTTGCGCTCTGCGGCGTTCTGGGCCGCGGGCAGCGGAGGGCGTTGCGCGGACTTCGCGGACTTCGTGGCCGATCGCGCGGGCTCGGTGGCGTGTCCGGGTGCGAGATCGGCGGCGAGCACGGTGGCGGAGGCGGGCTGCGGGGCGAGGGCCGACCTCGGTGCGGGCTTGGGTGCCTCGGCGCCGGCCGGTGCCGCCCCTCCGTTGGGGGCGAGCACGGTGAGCCCTAGGCCGGCGGCGGCCACGGTAGGTATCAGCAGTTGGGCGAGTCTCTTGAAGGTGGGGGGTCTACGCATAGTGATGGCCTCCAGGCCGGTCGGCAGCCGTGCGTGGGGCACGGCAGTGGGGGGTGCGGACCGTGATGGCAACGGAAGTTGCGCACTCTCGGAGCTGTCATCCGCAGAAAGTGTGACCGTACAATTTCACAGTTCACATGACAGCAAAAGAGGGTTGCAGGTAGCAGAAGTAAATTGATGAGTCGTCAGAGATGGGATCTGTCGGGGAGCTTGAGATTCCCGGACGGAACTGCGTGATCCCGCCGGGCACGCTCATGCCGATTTCGAGGGACGACCGTCGTCCCTGAGGTGAGCCGGGCTCCTCCATCCCTACTCCGGCGCGCGGATTCCGCCCCCGGACCGCGCGGGTGGCATGTCGCATCCACGTGTGCGGAGCAGTTGACGCGAGCCGACCAGCGGCTGGCGGCTTCGTCGCTGCCGCGGCCAGCAAGCCGCCCGGCGGGGCGTTCGCTCACTCGACGCCGGGGTGGGTGGCGCCGGTGCGCTCCACCAGGCGACGCGGGGTCGCCGGGTTGATGCCGCCCAGTCACATCGGCTCGATGTACGGAGGCTGCGGGGTGTGTTGTGCGTGGTGAAGGGGGCATCGTGAACCTGTGAGGCAGGTGTTGCCGCAGAACTCGCCGCGTGCGGCAGGTCAGTTGGCTCGTCGAGAGCAGTCATAGAGGGTAAAGCTTCCGTCCGAGGTTCGACCGTAGGCGCTTGGGGGGATGGGGGTGCAGTTTCTCTTCACCCAGGCCGATGCCGGTGTGGGCGGGCGGCGTGTGGTCAGCAGGGCGTAGCGCAGTTGGTGGGTAGAGACCAGGTCACTGAGTCGTCGTGCGGCCGGATAGGGGGTCAGGCCGGTGAAGCCGCCCATGACCAGTATGGGTTGGGAGGTGGCGCGCAGCAGCGGCTCGGCACCGTAGGCGGCTTGGGTGGCGAGCAGGTACTTCTCCCCGGAACGGTGCGCGGAAAGGTATTTCAGCAGTGCGGCGTCCCGCGCGGACGGCTTGCTCAAGGGGTATCGCCGGAACGTGGCCCGATGGTGGTGCCCGTCACGGTAGTCGGGTCCCACCGGTCCGGCCAGCGGCGACATCGGTGAGCCGGCGTACCGCGGGTCCAGGCAGGAGGTGGCCCAGACCGCCGGGGCGAGCAGTATGGACGCCAGGGAGGCTGCCAGGGCAGTGTGCACCGCCCGTCGCGTTGTGCGTGGTCCGCGGGTGCACAGGCCGACGGTCCCGCACAGGCCGAGCATCAGCACCATCGGCAGCAGCCAGGGCGCGAATTCGCTGTGCGGCCCTTGAATTGCCACAGCCCACAGCGTCGTGAGCCCGATGGCGAGGGGCAGCGCCGCTCGACGTCGGCCACCGGCGCGGTACTCGGCCCAGAAGAGGACGACTCCCCCACCGGTCAGCGCGGCGAGGGCCGGGGCAAGTACGACGGTGTAGTAGCCGTGGTTGCCGTTGGAGTTGCTGAAGACCACGACGTGCACCACCAGCCAGCCTCCCCAGAGCAGGAACCCCGTCCGCGGCCCGTCGGTGCGCGGCTGTCCGGTGCGCCACCACACGCCCAGCGCCAAGGCCAGTACGGCGAGCGGCAGGAGCCAGGCGATCTGCGGGCCCACGCTCTGGTTGACCAGCATGGTCCAACCGGTGTTGTCGGTGGTGCGGCTGGCTGCGGTGCCGGCGACGGCGCCCAGCGCGTTCGGGTCGTGCCCGAAGCGGCTCAACCCGTTGTAGCCGAAGACCAGGGTGAAGGGGTTGTTGTTGGTGGTCGCGTCGATGTACGGACGGTTCGCTGCGGGGGTCGCCCACACCAGCAGCAGCCAGGAACAGGAGACGACGAGTGCGGTGGCCCCGGCGAGCAGCAGCCGCCAGGCCCGGTTCCACCGGGAGCCAGGCGCCGCTATCTGGTACACCGCGGCGAAGACCGGCAGGACGAGCCATGCCTGGAGCATCTTGGCCTGGAAGGCCAGTCCCACCCATGTCCCACAGAGGAGCAGCGGCAGCAGCCTCCCGGTGGCGACGGCCTTCTGCAGCGACCCTGCTGCGAGGACCAGCAGCAGGACGAGCAGCGTGTCGGGGATGGTGTGCCGGTCGAGTACGACGGTGACCGGGGTGAGCGTGAGTGCCAGCGCGGCGAGCAGCCCTGCCCGTGGGCCGGCCCAGGCACGGACGATCCGGTGCAGCGCCCAGACGGCCAGTACGCCCTCCAGCACCTGCGGCATCACCACCGCCCAGTTGTGCGGTCCGAGGAGCTTGACGGAAAGGGCCTGCGGCCACAGCGCACCGGGGATCTTGTCCACGGTGATCGAGCCGCTCGGGTCAAGCCCGCCGAAGACGAAGGCGTGCCAGTTCGCCGCCATCGACCGCGCGGCCGCGCTGTAATACGGGTGTACCCCGGCATGGTCGATGCCCCAGGCATAGAGCACCGCGGCAGTGGCCAGGATCAGCAGAAGCGCGGACAACTCCCTGCGATCGGTGGTCCGTTGACGGAGCCTGGTGGTGCGCCGGCGGCGGTCGGCGGGGTCCGGGGCGAGGGCGGTCGTGGCCATGGCGGGGTCTCTCATGGGACGTCGGGCTGGGGTGCGGTGATCGTTCGTCGGCTTCACGGGCGGCGGTCCTTGCGCAACCTCGGGCGGGGAAGCCGTCGCCGTCGAGCGTCGCGCGGCCCGGCAGGCCGCCCTTGGTGGGCGCGTTGTCCTTCGAGCGGCACGAGCAGCAGCGCCGATGCCCGTCGTCGTCCGGCCCCAGGTACCTGCCGCGGTGATCGATGCCGTGTGGTGTGCCGATGTCGAGGGAGGAGTGGGCGTGGGTTCGCTGCTCGCCCTGAACGCGTGGGGGCGGGCGTGAGGCGGCGTTCGAAGCGGTAGCCACCGGTCGATGCCGGAAAGCCGCTGTCCGGTCCGCCGCTTCGGGGGTGGCGCCATGGGGATCCGCCGACAGCTCCCCCGGCGGGCAGGCCGGCGGTGGTGCCCAGGACCTGAGGGTGACCGGGCCGGCGGCGCGGGGTGGGAACGGTGCCCATGATGACCTCTTCGACGTGCGGAGGGGCGTGGCGGACGCGGGCGGTACGGCGAGATCAGCCGATGGGCAGCGCCCCCAGCAGCAAGCCGGCAACGAGCACCACATACGTGCTGAGGGTCACGGCCGTGGTGGAGATCACGGTGGCGGCCAACGGTTGGCGAACCAACTGATACGCGATGAGCCCGGGCACGATGAAGCCCAGGGTCTGGGCGGTGTAGAGGAGCGGGAACTCGTGCTGGAGCGCGAGCAGCACCGTGGTCTGGAGCAGCACCGCGGACAGCACCACGGCGGCGAACAGCCGCTTCCCGTAAAGGATCACATGGCGCTGAAGGAGCTTGGTCGCGAGGAGGGTGAGCGCGGTGACGCCGATCACCATGGCGGCCCGGACGACATCGGTGACGAGGGTCAGCGCCAGCCAGCCGGGGGTGATCATGCCGCCGGGAGAGAGGTTGGTGGTCAGATAGCAGACCAGCGAGAAGACCAGTCCGAGGGCTATCCCCAACGCGATGGTCTGCGGAGTGACGTTGACGGGGATCACAGCGAGTTCCTTGTCGGCTGGTACAGGGCGTCGGCATGGGCAGAGGCGGGGCTCGGGATATGCGGGCCGGGCGTGGGGCGGTTCAGCGACGCCACCCAGCTGTACGGCTCCGGCTCGGGCGGGTGCGCGAGCGGAAGCGGCTCGTCGGCGTCGTCAGAGGGCAGCTTGCCGAGGTGCTCCAGGAACAGCTCGCCCTGGCCGTGGATATTGCCGACGGCCACCAGCGAGGAATCCGGGGCCAGTTCGTCGAGGACGGCGCGGGTCAACTCCTGTGCGTCGCGCCGGTCGCCACCCAGGTCCACCACCCGACCCGACCAGCCCGGCGGGATGCCGTCGCGGGCGCTCTTGGTCGGATGCCCGATGAGGAAGACCGTCTCCGGGTCCAGGTCAGGGACGATCGCTCCCATCTGCCCGTTGCGTTCGACCCGGTCCGGGCGGCAGTTGATGACCACGTTCAGCGGGCGGCGGATCGCACCGAGTTCCTCCAACTGACGGACATTCATCAACGTCGACTCGGGATCGTTGGCGGCGAAGACATTGGCGAAGCGCAGCCGTTTGCCGTCCGGTGTGCGGTAGCGCTCGACGGAGAGCACGCCGGGGTCCGGCGGCGCGTCCCACATTCCGCGCAGTGCGGTGGCCCGGTCCACACCGAGCAGTTCGGCCACTGCCAGCGCGATGGCGACGTTCTCCTTGAAGGTGAACCAACTGAACCCGCGCAGCTCCTCATCCGTGACCGACTCCGGATCCACCGCGATCAGGCGGCACCTCCGTTTGTCCGCCTCCTCCTGGAGAATGTGCAGCCGCTCCCGCTCGGCGGTGACACAGACCCCTCCGACCGGCATCGACCGGGACAGGGAGCGAGCCACATCGTCCAACGTCGGCCCCATTTCGGCGAGATGATCCTCGCGAACGTTGCACAGCACGCCGATGGTGGAACGGATCAGCTTCTCCTGGTTGATCTCCTGAAGTGCAGGCATCACCGCCATGCACTCGATCACCAGAGCGTGCGGCCGGTATGCCGCCGCGCGCCGGACGATGCCGATCTGCTCGACGACGTTGGCGATGCCCAACTTCCGGTACACCGGTTCCTCGGTGGCATCCGGGTGGATGAACCGGGCAGCGGTGCCGGTGGTCTTGGCCACGGTGACCAGACCACCACCGCGCAGCGCCCCCGCGCACAGCCGCGTGATCGAGCTCTTGCCGCGAATGCCGTTGACCAGCACCCGAGTGGGGATCTGCGCCAGCGCGGCGTAGTGGCGACGCTGCTCCAACACGCCGGCGACCAGCAGCACGGCACAGCTCAACAGCACCACAACATAAAGAAACAGCACGTCAGTTGGTCCTTCACTGTTGCGGCGGGCCGCCGCTTTGGAACGATGGGGCAGGTACGGAAGCCACGTGAGCTCTCCCGCCACCACGGTCCCGCTCCACCAGCGCCTGCCGGAGCAGTTCCAGACTGCGCGTGACCGAGCCGCACTCATCGTGGTGGACCGGGTACAGCACGGTGCGACGGTCACCGCCGGCCAGCCGCTCCGCGCATCCGGTGACGGCGCGCAGCGGCCTGACCACCACGATGTGCAGCCAGCTCAGGCATGCGACGCCTACGGACAGGGCGAGCAGACCGGCCAGCATGGTGCGCGCTTGCAGCTGATATGCCGCCAGTTTGAGCGCTGCGGCAGGCTCGGCGGAGACCACCCGCCAGCCGAGTCCGGCGACAGGCCCCTTCTGTGCCAGTGGCGCTGCGGCCGCGACCGACGGGCCTTCGCCCAGGGCCGTCCCCGCGTGCAGTACTGCCGATGCCGGACTGCCCGCGCTGCCAGGCGCTGCCTCGGTCCTGGCCACCAGACGGGTGAGGCCCCGGTGGGGAAGAGCCTGGAAGGCTTGAAAACCGACGCTCGCCGCGAGCACCCTGTGGCGCTCGTCGGTCAGCCACACACTGCCGAGCCCCTGCCGCGCAACCAGGGAGTTCAGCGCGTTCACGCCGATCTCGGCGACGACGACGGCCCCGGCCGGGACGGCGTCCTTGGCGTTCCTGGCCTTCCGGGCCGCCGGGATCTGGGCGTAGGCGGCGATCGCGGGGATCGTGCCCGACGTGTTGACCTGGGTGATTCCGTCACCGGTCGGCGCATGGTCGAGGGTGCGCACTGGCTGCTTGCCCACCCGCAGCACGATGGCTCCGGTGCGGTCCAGCACATACAGCGACCGGAACGTGGGGTGGTCGGCTTGTTCGCGCCGCAGCACCTCCGTCGCCCGCTCGCGTGGCGCACCGGAGAGGGCTGACGCCGACGCCGCGAGGTCGGTGCAGCTCCGGCCGAGGGACCGCCGCACCCGGTCGGCGGCGGCCTCGGTGCGTGCCTGCTGGTCGGCGACGGCGGCTGCCGGTACGGCCTTGGCTGCCGGTACCCGGTTGAGCAGGAACAGCAGCGGTATTCCCCACGCGGCGATCACGAGTGCGCAGACGAGGACCAGAGCCCGCACACCGGGGCGGCGCCGCACCGGCCGCACGGGCTCCGGTCCTGTCTCGCCGAGCAGCTGGCGGCGTATCGACTCCAGTGCCCGGCCGACCCTGCCGGGCTCGCCGAACGCGCCAACCGACACCGGTCGCGCCAACTCCCCGCGGTCGCCGGGAATTTCGGCGACAGCCCTGGCCAGCCGGGCAGCGGACAGGTGCAGCCGCAGGAGCGTGCGCTGCATGCGGCCCCACAGCACCAGGGTGACCAGCACGGCGATCACCACCAGCGCACCCGCGGCCACGAGGGCAAACCACGTATGGTCGGCTCCCTCCTTCGCCGGCGGCACATCCCTGGCCGTGAGGACAGTCAGCCCCAGGCCGGAGGTGTCGCCCTTACCGCCCGCCGCGGCGACCGATGCCCACCCCGTGACCCTGCGCAGCCCGTCGTGACCGTCACCGAGCACGCTGCCCGAGACGTCGCCGGTGTGGAGACCGGCGTTCGCGGCGTTCGCCGCAGCGGCAGGCAGAGCGCGGTGGTCGGTACGGGGCGCCGGGGCCGTGCCGGTGGTGGCGGCGGTGGCAAGCACTTTTCCGTTCCGGTCCACCAGTTGACCGGTGCGCCCGTCTCCGTACACCGCTGGATCAGCGACCTTTTCCGAGACGACAAGCAGGAGTTCGCGTTCCTCAGCATCCTGATCCCCTCTCAGGTCGCCTGCCTGATCGTGATTCTCGTCCTGCTTGGTGCCCGGAGCGGGGACGGCCACCCGGGCGAAGAGCAACAGCCGCGGTTCGCCACGGCCCGAAAGGACCAGTCGGGGCGCGATGTTCGCGGTACCGGGCCGCACCAGCGCTGCCACATCCACCCCGGCCAGCGGAACCGTTTCACCACTGGCCGCCAGCGGTCTGCCGGTGCGCGGGTCGAGCAGCGCACCGCCCCCAGCAGGGTGCCCGGTCGGGAGAAGGGACCGCAGTAGTGCCACCGGCGTGCTGCTGCCGGCGGGCGCTTCCGATGCCGCGGCGCGGCGCACTGCCGTGGCTCTTGCGTTGATGGAGGTCACGACCGAGTCGGCGGCATCCTCGGCGATCTGACGTTCCGCGTCGCGTAAGGCCTGGGGGACATCCTGTTCGTGAACGGTACCGAGACCGAGTGCGGTGAACGCGGCAACTGCCAGCAGGGCGCTGAGCAGTGCGGCGATCGGTGGGCGGACGCCTCCGAGCAGAGGCATGTCGGCACGGCGTCGGGTGCGGTGCGGACGGGGCGCGCGGGCAACAGCGTGCAGGACAGCGTCCTCTCGGAATGTGGGGTTGGCCGTGCGGCAAC
Source organism: Streptomyces inhibens (assembly GCF_022221585.1). NCBI lineage: Bacteria > Bacillati > Actinomycetota > Actinomycetes > Kitasatosporales > Streptomycetaceae > Streptomyces > Streptomyces inhibens. The sequence goes on along the minus strand of NZ_CP084681.1, from coordinate 9,261,768 downwards.
TCGCCCAGTATGAATACGGGGAGCACAGGATAATCACAAGTCTGTTCGTGCTGGGCCCCTGTATACCGGCTCACAGGAACTGCGCTCAACTCGCCCTTGGGAGAGGTCGCTTATACATCCGGGATCTCGTCCCGGCGTGGCGCAATTCCCAACTCAACTTCCGACCGGGGCGATTGACCGCACGTTCCCCGTCCGCATTCGCCGCGTCACGCACAGTCGCGGGGGCGCTCAAGACCACCCCCGAAACCGCCCCTTCTCAAGAATCCGCAAACCCACAGGGGACGGCTTGCGAGGCTCGGCGATCACGAACTGGCGCGTAACAAAAACGCTCAGTGAAAACACGAGCAACGCCGGCGAATTCTGGATCCCACGGACACCATCCGGCGATGGCGTGAATCAGCCATCTCCCGCAGAGGCCCCTTGACCGGGGATGGTGCCCCGTCAGCCACCGCGCCGAGGCAACGGAACAGCCGCCCACGTCGGCCCTTTGCCGGCTTGGGCCTTTGCTGCTGCGACTGGTTCCCCGAGGATGCAGAGTTGTCAAACATTGACAACTTCCACCGGCCGCACCAGGGTATTTCTCCCGCACGTGTCCGTATCGGCACCCGGCGCCGCTCAACTCGGTGGCCTACTCCACGAGCACCGACAGACCGCTCCCAGCGCGTATACGTCAAGGGAAATGGCCGGTCACAGAGGCGCGGCAACGGACGGGGCACGAAGCCGACACCATGTATTTCCGGACGCGTCAGCAGCGCCCATCTCACCAACCGCCATGGGTATAACTCCCCGCACAATCAGAGGGGTTGGCACGACCATGGCAAATTGCCTATACGATGATCGCCGGCCGACCGCCGGTCACGTGGCGATCACCACCATGGAGGGGGCTGCCCATGAAACACGCACGAAGGCGCCAGAGGCGGTTGCGCACCCGGGTCGCCGGCACCACAGGACTACTGACCCTCGCCCTGGGCGCCGGGATCGCGCCGGCTACCGCCGCGGAGAAGACCACCACTGCGCCCATGACCACGGCAGCGTCCCTGGATACAGCGGCATCCTCGGACACAGCAGCGCCGTTGAACACGGCGCCGGCCCCGGGCGAGCTGACGCTCCCCGCCCCGACCGGACGTCATCGCGTCGGAATGGTCGACCTCCACCTGCGCGACACGGCGCGCGCGGATCCGTGGGTGCCCGGAAACCAGCCGCGCGAGCTGATGGTCTCGGTGTGGTACCCGGCCACGGACACCGACCGCTATCCCCCCGCGCCCTGGCTGCAACCCGCCGCCGCCGCACACTTCTTGGCCCGCTCGCAGGTGCCGCCGGGATCGGTGACCCTGCCCACCACCGCCGGGCACATCGGCGCACCCGTTGACCGCGGGGCCGGCAAACTGCCGGTGCTGCTCTACTCGACCGGGCTCCACTCGCCCCGCGCGATGGGCACCGCTCTCGCTCAGGACCTGGCCAGTCGCGGCTACATGGTCGTCACCATCGACCACACCCACGATGCCAGCGAGGTGGAGTTCCCCGGCGGGCGGCTTGAGGTGAACACCATGCCGCCGGGTTCCCACTCGTCCGACACGATCGCCGTCCGGGCGGCGGACACCCACTTCGTCATCAACCAACTGGCGTCGATGGCCCGCGGCCACAACCCGGACGTGGACCACAAACCACTCCCCCGCGGGCTGTCCAAGGCCGTGAACATGAACCGTATCGGGATGTTCGGCGCTTCCCTTGGCGGAGGGGCGGTTCCCGCGGCCATGCATGCGGACTCCAGGATCGACGCCGGCGCGAACCTGGACGGCCAATTCTTCGGGCCGTCGATCACCCAGCCGCTCAAACGCCCCTTCCTGCTGTTCAGTTCCCAGAACCACAACCGCAACACCGACCGGAGCTGGGCGAAGTTCTGGGACCACCTGCACGGAGAGCGCCTCGACCTGAAACTTCTCGGCTCCGGGCACAACTCCTTCGTTGACAACCAGGTCCTCTTCCCCCAGGCAGCGGGCGCGTTCCGACTGACCCCCGAGCAACTGGTGCAGATTCTCGGCACGATCGACCCCAACCGCTCCATCGGGGTCCAACGCACCTACCTCGCGGCCTTCTTCGACAAGCATCTGCGCCACCGGCACACGAGCCTGCTCGACGGTCCCTCGCGCCATTACCCGGAGATCGACTTCGTGCGCTGAACGCCGCTCCCATGCGCGCACCCCCAGCGCCGTCCCTCCCCGGACGACGACACGGTCGGCCCGAGCAGAGCCCCGACAAGGGCAGGCAGCCAACCATAGGACCGCCCCCTCCCCGTCTCTCTCGCCGAAGGGGACGGGGCCGGTTCACCACCACGCCAAGCGCATCAGGAGAGTCACGGCCAGGCCGGCTCGATATCTCGCCGCCCTCGTGTTGCTGATATTCGCTCTCGTCCTTCCTGAGGCTCTCCAGCCCACTGCCGGTGCTGAGACGGCTCCGCCGCCGTACCCGACGCGCTCCGACTACCGCATCAAGGGCATCCAGCCGGACTTCTGGGCCGGCAAGGACGAGATCGCCGGCAACAACGCCGGCGGCGTGTCCATGAACCTCGTCTGGGCGGACTGGGAGCCGAGCGCCAAGGCGGCCCCGTGCGCTGCCGGTGAGCAGACGTTCGACGGTCGCTGCTTCACCATCCGGCCCGAGGTGGACTCGGCCATCAAGGAGTGGACCGACCGGGGCCTGGTGGTCACCGCCATCGTCTACGGCACCCCCACCTGGGCCCGTCAGGGCCGGCCCTGCGAGCCCGCACCCGGCTACGAGTTGTTCTGCGTACCCAACGACCCTGCCGACTTCGGACGGTTCGCCGGAATGCTGGCCCAACGTTACGACGGACTCCACGGGCACGGCCGGATCGCCGACTTCGTGATCGACAACGAGGTCAACACCAACACCTGGTTCAACATCGGCTGCGGCCGAGGAAAACCCTGCGACACCACGCAATGGCTCGATCAGATCGCCGCCAACTACAACGCCGCCTACGACCGCATCACCGCCCAGCAGCCCACCGCCAAGGTACTGACCTCACTGGACCACCACTTCGGTACGGCATACGACCGCCCCTCCGACCAGGACGCGACGCTGTCCGGCATGACCGTGCTCAAGGGCCTGGCCGCCCGGACGGGCTCGCGCCGATGGCGCGTCGCCTACCACCCCTACGCCCCGGACCTGTTCACATCTGCCTTCTCTGCCGACGACTTCCCCAAGGTCACCTACGGCAACATCGGCGTAGTGGTGGGCTGGCTGCGCCAGCAGTTCCCGGACACCCCCTCCGCCTGGACGATCCAGCTCACCGAGAGCGGCATCAACTCCGGAGACCGGTCCAGCGAGTCGCAGCAGGCCGCAGCCGTGTGCGACTCCTTCCGCAACGTGCTCGCCACGCCGGACATCGAGAACTACATCTACCACCGGATGCAGGACCACCCCGCCGAGGGCGGCCTCAAGCTCGGCCTCCGGAGGCAGGACGGCTCGGCCAAACCCGCGTGGTCCACCTGGGCCCTGGCCAACCGCAACGACCTGACCTCACCCCAACTCTCCTGCGGCTTCGAGCACCTGCCCTACACGCTCCTGCGCCGCGGCTCCAGTCCCGGCCGAGGACACATCGCCTCCTCCCGGCTGCTGCCGCCCGGCTTCACCCAGGAGCAGAACTGGAAGCTGCTGCGCCACCAGGCACCCGGCACCACCATGCTCTACGAGTGCAAGGTTGGCGGCCACACGCTGCTGACCCGCGACCCCGGCTGCGAAGGCCAGTTCCCCATGGGACCCGTCGGCTACCTCCACACCACCCAGGTGACCGGCTCCGTACCCCTCTACCGCTGCTACATCCCCTCCAACGGAGACCACCTCGTCTCCAGCACGGCCGGCTGCGAGGGCCACACCAGGGAGTCCGTCCTCGGCTACGCGTTCCCGTAACACCTCCCGATCCCGGCTGGGACCGGCCCTGACAGACAGCCAGCCATCTTGAGGGCTCCCATGACACGGGACTGATCGTCGCCCAGAGGCGCTGGGCGACGAGAGCGCACGGTACGAGAGCCAGCCGGATCTTCAAGTCGGATCTTCAAGTCGGAAAAGGCTCCGCGGTGGCGATGTAGGCGGCACTGTCCAAGCACGCGGGCACCACCGGTGACCAGTCGTTGATGACGTTCCACTGGCGCACGATCGACGCCATGGTGTTTGCCCGCGCGCTGCCGGAGACCACGGCCGGGCTGCATCAGACGGCCGCGGTCCGTGCGCGCGCCGACCGAGCGGCGCTTGCGCACCACGCTCCCCCGCTCCCCCGCTCCCCCGCTCCCCCGCTCCCCCGCTCCAACCGCACATCCCCAACCTTCGTTTTCGGAACATGTGGTGGCCGAAGAGCGTCAGGTAGTGGCCACCAGTAGGTCCTCTCCGCTTGACGGGCGAAGGCCGTCGGTCCGATCGGCGAAGTAGCGTTCGGCGAGCACAGTTCCCGACACGTGTTGGGCGTCTTTGAAGCCGGCGTCGCGGGCCAGTGCCAGCATCTCCTGCGGGGCGTAGAAGCTGATGAACGGCGTTCCGGCTGCTTGCGCCTGTGGCTTGGTCGCCTCGAGTGCGGGGCGATCGGCGTCATCGATGAGTTCGGTCGGCAGCATGAACGTCATGGCGAGCGTCGAGCCGGGGGCGAGCCCCGCGAGCCGGCGCAGGGTCGCCGCGGTGACGTCTTTGGTGAGGTACATGGTGACGCCGGTGGAGACGACGACCGCGGGCCGGCCGGGATCGAAGCCGGCGCCGGACAGCTGCTCCCACCAGTCCCCGCCCGCCTCGAAGTCGACCGGCACCAGTCGCAGCCAGTCGGGGATCCCGTGGCCGAGCTCGATCAGGCGTCGGCGCTTCCAGGCTTGGGTGTCCGGCTGGTCGATCTCGAAGACCCGTAGGCGGGAGGCGATCTCCGGCCTGCGCTGGGCAAAGGTGTCGAGTCCGGCCCCCAGGACGACGTACTGGGTGATGCCGTGGCCGGCCTGCTCGGCAACCAGGTCCTCGATGAAACGAGCGCGGGCCACAATGGCCGCCCGGAACCCGCTGGTGCCGCGCAGGTCCATGTCCGGGCGGCGCTGCCATCCCTCGTCAGGGGCCGCCAGTTGCAGTCCTATCTCGTCCTCGAGGACGTGGGGCGGCGGGTCGGCCTGCACATGCATCGCCCGCCAGAGGGCGACCCGCACCGCGCTGCTGTCCGGCACCTCGTTCTGCTTCTGCTCGTCTGCCACGATGTCCGTCTCCTTACGGTCAGTTCTTGGTCGGAGCCTGGAGGCTCCACAGACGTCCGTCGGGGTCACGGACAGTCATCTCCGTGGTCCCGTAATGGGTGTCCTCGAACGGCGTGACCACCTCGACGGCAGGATCGGGACGGAACGCCTCCGCATCGGTCACCTTCAACACGATCTGCGTCTGGGGCTCCCGGTCCTCGGGGACCTCGGCGATGAACACGTACGCACCGTCGCCATTGCGGAGTCGGCCGGAGTTGTGGTCGGTCGAGAACTCCAATTCGAAGCCCAGCGCCTGGAAGAACTTCGCCGCCTTGCCCCAGTTGTGGGTCTCCAGGAACACGGCCTCGATGCCTTCGGTCGCCATGTCAGTTCTCCTTCTCAGACGATTGCTGTCGCTGCCCATGGGTGTCGTCGAGGTAGGCGCGCAGGGCGGCTGCGACCAACGCCGAGAGGGACGAACCCGACTCGATGGCGTGATATTTGACCTGCTTGATCAGTCCGACCGGCAAGTACACGTTGAATTGCTTGACCTCTTCGTCACTCACAGAGGCGATGCTAGCATCCTAGCAAGCTAGCGTGGGTCGTATCAGGCAACATTCGCCCCGTTGACGACCTTGCGTAGGCGGGTGTCTGCAGCGCGCTTGTTCCGCCAGATGATGGGCCTCGATGCGGTCAGCCAGGGACTATTGGTCGGGGTATTGGCGATCTCCACGTTGTTGGCCTCAGCCCGGTCCACCACCCGGCGACACCGTTTCGTGGTCAGGTGCCGGGAGTAGCTGTCGCAGACGCTCGCGATGCGCACGCCGGATGGGTGCAGCGAACGCAGGTAGCGGCAGGAACTCCCGGAACTTCGAGCGGTTCTTGGTCTTCTTGATGTGCCCGTAAAGGCGGTACTTGCCCAGGTCGTAGGCGGCGAACAAGTGCCGGGCCCCGTGCGTGGGGTTGGAGGTTGCGCGGGCCGAACTCGTCCATGCAGAAGATGGCTTCGGGTCCGTCGTCCTCGGGAATGACCTCGCCGTCGGCTATCGCGTACAGGTGCTCGACACGCGCCTTCTTCGTGACGTAGTCGGGGTCGCGGGTCGTCTTCCAGGCTCCAGGTCGAACCGTTGGCGTTGACGTTGTGGAGTACGTCCCGGACCCGGTCCGTGCTGGTGAACGTCACTTCCGCGATCTTCGCCACGGTCTGCCCTGGGCGGACAGGAGCACCGTCCGGGCCCGTCGCCAGGTCACCACCGCCCCGGTGCCCCTGCGGATGCTCCGCAGCAGGCGGCACCCCTCGTTGTCATCGATCGCGCGCACGCGAACACGTTCACCCACCCAAGCACTCTGACGATGACGCGCCACTCAGGCCAGGACCCGATCGGCGCCTCCCTCTGGGAGACGGTTGAGGAGATCCTGGGCGACGCGGCGTCAGGCGGTGCGCGCGACGGCGGGGATGCGACCGTGTCTGGCGTAACAGGTGGCCAGACCGATCAGGAATCGAGAAGCGTCGGCCCCCGAGCCCATCTAGCGTGACCGCCATGGACATCACCATTCACGCGAGCTTCCTCCCGCATGACGACCCGGACGCGTCCCTGGCTTTCTACCGCGACGTCCTTGGCTTCGAGGTCCGCAGCGACGTCGGGCAGGGCAAGATGCGCTGGATCACGGTCGGCCCCGCCGGCCAGCCGAGCACGTCCATCCTCCTGGCGCCGCCGGCCGCCGACCCCGGGGTCACCGAGGACGAGCGCCGCACCATCACCGAGATGATGGCCAAGGGCACCTACGGCTGGATCCTGCTGGCCACCCGGGACCTCGACGGCACCTTCGAGAAGCTGCAGGCCGGCGACGCCGAGGTCGTCCAGGAGCCGACCGAGCAGCCGTACGGCATCCGCGACTGCGCCGTCCGCGACCCCGCGGGCAACCTGATCCGCATCCAGGAGCTGCGCTGAGCCGTCCGGTCATCGATTCGGCCATGATGGCCGGCGTCGCGACCACCTGCGAAGAATACGACGGTCAGCGCTTCCAGGCCGCTGCCCCTCGGCGGCCGCGCCATCGCTGAGGTACTCGCGATGTCGGCCGCCGAGGCGCGCACGGCGGCCGCCCACAAGGGCGGCGTCCACAGCCTCGCCGAGCCGACCACCAGCCTCTATCCGCATGCAACCCAGGTGCTCGCGGACATCGATGAAAAGGAGTTCTCTCATGTGTCACCCCTCGTGGGGGCGCGCACGCACAGCGGCGCAGCGCCTGAGCGACCTCGCGCGACTGCGCCGCGTCCACGACCGGATCGACCGGGAGTACGCGCAGCCTTCCCCAAGCTCTTAAGGAGCAGGGGAGACCCCATTACGTCGAGGCGCTCGCCCGCGGCGTGAACATGTCGGCCGGGCACCTCAGCCGCCAGTTCCGGCTGGCCTACGGAGAGTCGCCGTACGCGTACCTGATGACGCGTCGCATCGAGCGCGCGACGGCGCTGCTGCGTCGTGGCGACCTCAGCGTCACCGAGGTCTGCTTCGAGGTCGGCTGCTCATCGCTGGGCACCTTCAGCACCCGCTTCACCGAGCTGGTCGGCATGCCGCCCGGCGCCTACCGGCGCCGCGCAACGGGCGCTACGGCGGGGATGCCGCCGTGTGTGGCAAAACAGGTGACAAGACCGATCAGGATTCAAGAAGCGCCGGTCGTCGAGCCGCAACTAGCGTGATGACCATGGCATCCATCGAAACCGTCACCCTCGACGTGGCCGACCCCACGGCCGCCAACCGCTTCTACACCGCCGCCTTCGGTTTGGACACGCAGATACGCCTGCGGGCCTCGGAGGCACCGACGACCGGCTTCCGTGGGTTCACGCTGGCGCTCACGGTGTCCCAGCCGGCCACCGTCAACAGCCTCATCGACGCCGCCCTCGACGCCGGCGCCACGCCGCTGAAGCCTGCCGCGAAGTCGCTCTGGGGCTACGGCGGTGTCGTACAAGCCCCGGACGGGACGATCTGGAAGGTCGCGACCTCGGCGAAGAAGGACACCGGCCCTGCCACCCGGCAGATCGACGAAGTCGTCCTCCTGCTGGGAGTCGCGGACGTGGCCGCGAGCAAGGGGTTCTACGTCGACCAAGGCCTTGCCGTGGCGAAGAGCTTCGGCCGCATGTACGTCGAGTTCGCAGCTGGGTCGAGTCCCGTCAAGCTGGCGCTGTACAGGCGCCGTGCCCTTGCCAAGGACGCCGGCGTCTCTCCCGACGGCACCGGATCACACCGGCTCGTGATCGGCGGCGATGCCGGGCCTTTCACCGACCCGGACGGGTTTGCATGGGAGGCCGCATCGCCGGCACCCACGCCCTGATGTGTCACTGCTGTCTGCCCTGCCTGGTCGCCGATCACGAGACAGCCGCCGGGCTCGGGGCGGTGCCGGGTACCGAGCCGATGCGCCCGCCGCGGCCGACCACCATCCAACGCACCAGTTCCGCATCCTGCGGAAAGCGCGCTCCGTTCACCTTCCCGGCCGGCGTTGCCGGGCGTCCCTTGCGCTGCAGGCTGATGCGTTCGACGCCCAGTTCCGCCAGTGCCGTGTCGTTGGTTGCCAAGGCCCCGCCTGCGACGACGGTGTCCGGCGTACGGCCGGCGATGCCCGTGACCGCTCGATGGCAGGGACTAGTACTGCAACGGTGTTTGTGCTGATGGCTGGGCAGTTCTATGGGCTGTGTCCGCGTCGTGTGTAGTGACTGATGCGGGCCTGGTGTTGTCGCTTTCGGCGCCAGTGTGACCAGTGCAGGATGTGGTCGACGGGTGTGGGTTGGCGGTTGGTGAGGCGGGTGATCAGGCGTCTGATCTCGGCGAGGCTGAGGTGGATGAGCTGGGAGGATCCGTTTCTGCTTTCCCGGCATTGAGTTCACGGGACCGCAGGACGGTCAGGCAGGCGTGTGCGGCCATGGCCAGGGTGATGTGGCGGTGCCAGCCGGGATAGCGGCGGACTTGGTAGTCGTCCAGGCCGCACTCCTGCTTCGCGGTCTGAAAGCACTCCTCGACTGCCCATCGGCTGCCCGCAACCTGGATCAACTCATCAAGAGTGGTGCCGGCGGGACAGTAGGCGATGTAGTAGGAGATTTCCTCGGGTCGCCTGACGCTGCGGCGGGCGAGAACCCAGTGGCGGCGGTCCTCGCGGTGCCAGGGACGGACTTCGACACGCGCCCAGTCGAACACCCGCATCCCATGAGCGCCGTTCCCACACGAGCGGCGTTTCCACTTCTGCCGCGGCAGGCCCGTGAACAGGTCGTGGACGGGATGGTCCAAGGCCCAGCGGGTGACCACGGTGTCGTGCCGGGTGGTGGCCATGACGTGGAAGACATCGGCCTGCTCCAGCTCATGGCGCCAGCCCTTGCTGAAGCCGTAGGCCGCATCCGCCGTCACCCACCGGAACGGGATCTTGTCCGCGATCGCACGGCGGACCATCTTCTTGGCCATGACGACCTTGGTCTCGAAGCCGACCTCGTCGTCGATACCGGCCCTGCGGCATCTCTCGCGGTCGTCTGTCCAGGAGGTGGGCAGATACAACCTGCGGTCGATCAGCGTCCGGCCACCGCCAGCTGCATAGGCGAGGAAGACGCCGACCTGGCAGTTCTCCGTCCGTCCCGCGGTCCCGGAGTACTGCCGCTGCACACCTGCCGAACGGGTCCCCTTCTTCAGGAAGCCGGTGTCGTCCACGATGAGCACCGCGTCGGGGTCGCCGAGGTTGTCGACGACGTAGTCACGCACATCGTCGAGGACCTCATCGGCCTCCCACTCGATCCGGTTCAGCAGCCGATGGAGGCGGTCCGGAGCTGCGTGACCGGCCTGTTCGGCCAGGGTCCAGCCGTTCTTCCGCTCAAGCGGGGCGATCAGTCCCCGCATATAGGCAAGCGCCGACTCCCGCGGCTCCGTCCTGGAAAACCTGTGCACGAACCGCTCGTGCACAGCGTCCAGTTCACCGGCCCACGCCCTGACAGCAGCAAGGTCCCCACCCATGACCAGACCAACGACCAGCCTGCCCAACCGTCACGGCAAACACCGTTGCAGTACTAGGTTCTGTCCGGCGGTCACGAGCGGAGACAGCGTCTCCAACGGGAACGCGAATTGCACCTGGACACGCGGTCTCGTGAGATTCTGAGACCCAAAACGGACGGTTGATGATCTGAAGGAATCGGCCACGTCCTGTCTGTCACAGGCAGGTGCTTGACTGCCCGTATGGACCCAGAGACCACCCGCTCCGCCCTTCGTGACTTCTGCGCCGAACGTCTCGGCGCCGATCTCGCCGCCCGCTTCGTCCGCCTCGCCCGACCCGGTTTCGAACTCACCGCAGCCGGTCCCGGCGAAGCCGCCGGCCACAGCCGGTTCGGCGGCCGGGCGATGCTCGAGCCGGGCACGCCCTGGCCGACGTGCGAAGGCTTTCCGCTGAGCCTGATCGCAGTCCTCGACACCGACGCCTTGGCCCCCTGGCTCGATGATGTCCTCCCGCCCGGGACGGGCCTGCTCAACTTCTTCTGTCTCGACGCCGACTCCGAGCAGTGCGATCCCGCCTCCTACGAGCTGGCACTCAAGTACGACTGCTTCCACCCGCAGTTGGGGAAGGTCATCGCGACGCGTACCGCACACGCCGTCGAGACGGACCCACCCGCCCGGTCGAGCGTCTTCGACCCGGTCGTCTGGGCAGCCGCGCCCGGGTTCGACTTCCCCGACACATGGGACCCGGCCTGGGACACCCTCGACCTGGGACCCGAGGCCGACGACATGGCCAGGGCCATGCCCGGTCAGTACGTGGAGGAGCTGCTCGCCGACTGGGCGAGGCGGCCGGGTGCGCTCGTTTCCGAGGACATAGCCTTTGGATGGCCGAAGTTCCCCACGGGGAGTTCGCCGATGGTGCCGTGGGGCGAAGACCCGACCACCTACCACCACCTGCTCCAGCTGTCTGGGCAGGACGAGTGGTACCTCGGCGGCGACGGTGGCTGGATGCATTGGTCGATACCCACCGATGCGCTGCGGGCCGGCGACTTCAGCCGGGCGATCCCGACCCCGGACATTTGGTGACCACCGGGCGAGCAGGTTCTGCCCGAAATGTTGAGCGGAACCAAAGTCTGATCGCAGCGACGCTGACAGTGCCGTGGACGACGTAGGCCCGCTTGTCGTCCCTCGTGGCCACGGCCCGGAAGTTCTTGAACCTGTTGACCGTCCGCTCGACTTCGTTCCTGCGCTTGTAGATCGCCTTCCCGAAGCCGGCCGACGAGTACGCCTTGTCGCCGCCGAGGTGATCGGGTCGGGTTCGGGGGTGACCGCCGCCCGGACGGGCGACACGGACGCGTTCCATGACCGGGATGAGCTGCGGGGCGTTGCCCCACTGGCCCGGCGTGATCAGGAACGCGAGCGGACGGCGCCCCCTCCACCGGCCAGATGGATCTTGCAGGTCAATCCGCCCCGCCAGCGTCCGAGTCCCTCGTCGGGAGGGTGCTGCCATGGCGTGCTTCTTTTCCCGGCGCCCGCGGCGGTCTCTTGCGTGCTCCGGGGGCGTGCTGATGAGCGCGACAGGAGGTCGAGTCCACGCTCACCATGGACCAGTCGATGCGGCCGTCCGCGTCGGCTTGCACGGCCCGCAGGATCTTGTCCCACGCGCCATCCGCCGACCAACGTCTGTGCCGCTCGTAGAACAGTCTTCCACTTGCCGAATCGCGCAGGCAGATCCCGCCACGGCAGCCCTGTCCGCTCCCGGACGAGGATCCCGTTGATCACCCTGCGGTGATTGGCCCAACGCCCGCCGCACTCACCGATCTTGGGTAGGTGGGGCTTCAGCCGGGCCCACTTGTCGTTCGTCGCATCTCTCCGCCCAACGACGGGCACAACGACCCGAATCCGGTGCAGTCACATAATCCGCCGGACGGAACCTGGTGTCCTGAGTCAGAGATTCGCCGGCAGTAGGCGGTGACCTTGTCGAGGAACTCGTCGGCTGTCGCCCCGGGCATCATCGCCAGCACCGGCTGGGACCGGTCCAAGGCCTGGATCTGGGACTTCTCTTCCACGCACGGCACCAGCGCCCGCTCGGCAACGGTCAGCACCGCTGGTGGGATCTTCGGTCCAGGACGACTCACACCAGGCCAACGACGAATCTCTGACTCAGGACACCAGGGCATATGTCTGGCGGGTGGCAGGGGGCTTAGGGGTGTCTCGGGGACTGTTCAGGGTGATCACTGATGGCACCTGATGTCCAAGATGGCCAAGGGCCTGGGGGGTGCGGGTCCGGTCCTCACTCGGGAGGAGTCTTCTCCGTAGGTGCGGACCCGGGTCGGCACGCTGCCCTCGGGAAACGCGGCGATAGCCGTGGCCGCGGTCTGGTCCGGAAGGCGGGCAACCCCTTGGCGGCATCGACATCGGGGCACCCCCTGCGACCGCACGACACAGCAGCGGCTCGCAAGGATCATCCCCCGTCAAGATGCAGATGCCTACCGGGAGATGAGCAACAGAGTCCCCTGCTATGGTGCGCCGATGTCATCGATCAAGCAGTTCCAAGTCACCTTCGACTGCGCAGAACCTGAGCGCGTCGCTCGTTTTTGGTGCGAGGTGTTGGGGTACGTCGTATCGCCGCCGAAGGGGTTTGCTACTTGGGACGATTTCGATCGCTCGCGGCCGCCTGAGGATCAGGGTTCATGGTTCGCATGCAGTGATCCCTCAGGTGCGGGCCCGCGGCTGTTCTTTCAGCGCGTTCCCGAAGGCAAGGTCGTCAAGAATCGGCTGCATCTTGACGTGCGGGTCGGCACCGGGCTCGTGGGTGAAGAGCGCCTGGCCACGCTTGAGGCCGAATGCACACGACTGGTCGCGCTCGGCGCGGTACGCGTGCGACTACTGGCTGACGACAACGATTCGTGCATCGTGATGCAGGACATCGAGGGCAACGAGTTCTGTCTCGACTGAGCATCCTCCGAGACGGCGAGGCGGGGAGCCGTCTGCCTTGGGCCTCTCTCGAAGGTGGTCCCGTATGGAGCGGGAGTTATCCCGTGAGCGTGCGGTTGTGAAGTCGGGCGATGCCGAGCATCGCGGTGTGAATGCCGTCGCCCTTCAGACGGCAGTCGCGAAGGATCTTCCAGGTCTTCATCCGCGCGAAGACGTGCTCGACGCGGGCCCGGACCTTGCGGTGGGAGTCTCAATGACCGTTTGCCGACCACAAGCAGGCGCTGGAAGGTCAGTGGAATCGCGGCGAGCAAGTCGATACCGAGGGCCTGCGGATGGCTCTGCGCCACTACCGGTCTTTCTTCAACCGCCTGCTCGCGGAGTAGGACGGCAGTCCGCGGCCGGCGGCCGCGCTGACGGCGGACGCCGACACGAAGTCCGGTGTCACTGGCAGCGCGGTGCCGTCGTCAGCCAGCGGCAGCGCCACACCACCCACGACCTCGACCCGGTCCGCTACCGAAGAGACGAAACACAGGGGCATCACTCTCAGTCCATAGAGCCGGCGACGCGTCGCCGGCGCGCGAGCACACCGAGCACGACGTCCACGATCAGGAAGCCGACGAGCGAGACGCCGAGCAGCGGCACCGCCCAGCCCACCGCCGCGACGACCAGCGCCAGCGGAAGGAGCACGGGCAGCGGAACCTGCCGCCACGCGCCCCGCGGAATCGGACGGCCGAAGGACAGGGCGCGATCGCGGGTGGGCCGGCGCTGCCACCACATCCGGTAACCCCAGACGATCAGGAAGATCAAGGTGACGGCGAGCGCCACCGAAGTCGTGAAGTCACCCAGATTCGAGGAACGCATCAGAGAATCGGGCGACAGCACGAGCGAGCCGCACGACCCTGGCGATCGGTAGCGCCCTCGGTGGCGTTGCCGTGGTCGCTGCGGCGCAGGCCCAGCACACCGCCGTGGCCGGGGTGTTCCGCGACCAACGGCACTGGACGGCCCAGCCATCCCAACCTGACACTGTTGCCGCATGACGACCTCGTGATCAACAGCGGACGCCCAACGCACACCTGTCGGCGTCGTGGCTGAGCGCCTGCCGTGGGTTCCCGGCCGTGGACACGAACACACAGCCCGATGCCCTCGAGCTGATCCGCCTGGCCGGTACCACACAGAGCGTGCACGAAGCAGCCGAGGCCGGGGCTGGTGAACTCGCATGCTTCGTGCATCGCGTCACCATCGCGTCATCATCCGGAGACAATCGCGAGATCACCAGCCTGCTCACGCTGTTACCACGGCGTGCTGGCCATCACTTCTTGCACAGGGCGGTGTCGAGGAGAGCATCGGCGTTCGTGAAGCCCTTTGAGGTGGGCGCCCAGTCGGCGGTGACGACGACCGTGGCGGCACGGCCGTCATCGGTGACACCGGGGGCCGAGTGGTAGCCGGGGATGTCACCGCCGTGCCCCCACATCACGCCGCCGCAGCTCAGGGGCGTGCTTGTCAGCCCCAGCCCGAACCGGACGCCGGCCCCCGCATCGAAATCGTCGGGGACCTTGACGGTGGTGCGCATCTGGGCGAGCTCGGCGGGCTTGAGGAGTTTGCCGCCGATCAGGGCGGAGAAGAAGCGGTTCAGGTCGCTCGGGGTGGAGATCAGCTGCCCTGCGGCCCAACCCCAGGAGGGGTCCAACTCTGTGACGCCTTCCAGTGGTGCTCCGGGCTTCGTTGCGTGGTAGCCCTGGGGGTGGGCTTCGCGGATGTTCTCGTCGCCGACGTCGGGGAAGTAGGTGTGGCGCAGTCCGATGCGGTCGATGATCCGCTTGGTGATCTGCTCGGCGAGGGGGCGGCCGGTGACCTTCTCGATGAGCAGGCCGGCCAGTATGTAGTTGGTGTTGCTGTATGACCAGCTGGTCCCGGGGGCGAACTCCGCCTTGTGGGCCAGCGCCGTGTCGAGCAAGGCGCGGGGCTGGTAATAGGTATGGCGGCCCTTGCCGAAGACGGCATCCAGCATGAAGTTGGTGTAGTTGGGCAGTCCGCTGGTGTGCTGGAGCACCTGGCGTACGGTGATGTTGCGGCCGTCGATGCCCTCGCCGCGTACCAGGTTGGGCAGGTACTCCTCGATGGGGGCGTCGAGGTTGACCTTGCCTTCGCCGACCAGTTGCAGGACGACCGTGGCAGTGAAGGTCTTGGTGTTGCTGCCCGCCCGCACCTGTCCGTCGACCGGCACCTTCGCCTTGGTCTTCAGGTCCGCGACGCCAGCGGTGTAGTTGCGGGCGCGTCCGTCACGGTCGACAGTGGCGGCCAGGGCGGCGGGGAACTGGTCGTCGGTCACCAGCCGCTCCAGGCCCTTGCGTACGACATCACGAGGGCCGTGGGACTCCGCCGCCGCGGGCAACGTGCCGGCTACGGCCAGGGCGGCAGCCATTACCGCTACCGCCGCGACTGCCCGCCGCGGCCTGCACAGCGATGTCACGTGAACACGCCGGAGGTTCTGAGAACGATCAGACATGGGCGAACTCCCCTTGTGAAACCTGCTGGTTGCATCGGAAAACCGGACGTTTCCAGCCTGCGCGCCCAAGATCCATCAAACCAACCAGACAGCACCCCCATGCAACGTAGGGACAACCCCCGGCTTCTTGGGGGCCTGTTCCCCAGGTACATCCAGTCCCGCACTGCTGGGCTTCGCCCACCCAGGTCAGCTTCCTTCCCCGCTACCGGAGTTGGCCGGCTGCCCGGCGGATCCTCCACGGTGCCGGCGGTCCGCAGCTCAGCGTGTCCAGGGCGGGGAAGCAGAGTGAGCAGGTCTGTCCCAGCCCTGAGCAGGAAGTGGGGAAGTTCAAAGATCCCCATCAGCCCGGCCTCGAAGACCTGGGCGTCCGGCACTACGACGCGGAGGCCGTCATCACGAGCGGCTTGCCAGCGGTGTTCGGAGCCACCCAGGTCAGGCGGCCGCGAGGATTCGCAGATGGCCACTGTGCCGGGCGATGGCCGACCACCTGGGACCTCGACTCGTCAGGGGAAGCTCGTCGGGGTCCGGCGATCGTCAAGGGAAGAGGGCGACCTGCGGGACCGCAGGTTCCTCCAGTGCCAGCTTGTCCTGCATGAGGCGATGGCTGCCGCGGCCCATTTGGTCAGTATCGGTGACGACTCACCGGTACGAAACCATTCGGGAGCAGCCAGCCCCCGACCGGGCGGGACGCTGTTGGCGAATTGGGCCTCGTGCGTGATGGCTGCCTGTGTGACCTGGTTGGCCGTGCAGGCCGACGTTGTGTTGGGGAGGGGCATGCTGTGTCGCTGCACGTGGAGGAGCCGGGGGATGCCGGCGGAGACGGTACGGATCGCGCGGGCGGCTTTCCCGAAGGGCAGTCGAAGGGCAGTCCACATCGGTCTCCCGGCCACCGGATGGGCGCGGGCATGGCCGCCGGCCGGACGTGGCACGCGAATGCGTTCCAGGACCGCAATCATCTGCGGGGCATCGCCCCGTTGTCCGGGCGTCACCAGCATGGCCAACGGCCGCAGCCCATTCTTCGTTCGATAAGCCACCCCGCACCACGCCGACCGGAACGACCAGCACGCTCAGCACGCTCAGCACGCTCAGCAGTCACGCGACTCGTCGGACAGGCCGTAGGTGCGAGTTCAGCCCGTCGCTGGGCCGGAGAAGGCCCCACCGATCGGTGCGGCAACGGCAGTGCACTTTGCGCGGTGGGAGAACCCAACGGTGATCATTGGGTTGTGGAGCGCGTGCCGCTGTACTGGTCCTATTACCCTGCTGAGGTATACGGCTGGAGGGCCGCACGAACCGGGGTGGGCATCTCCTTCTTGCTGTGCGTCGCGGGATCGACGAACACGTGTCGTACTTCGCCTTCTGCGATGAGCCGTTCACCGACCTTGAACACCGGGCGCACGATCATGCTCGTTGTTCCGAGATGGGTGATGGGCATCTCAATATCGAGGAGCTCATCGAAGCGTGCCCCCAGGCGGTAGAGAACCCGCGCTTCTGCCACTACCAGGTCGGCTCCGCCCTCGATCGTGGACGCGTAGTCTCCGATGACTTCTCGCCACAGCTCAGTCAGGGCCACGTCGTAGTAGAAGAGGTAGTGACCGTTGAACACCACGCCTTGCTGGTCACACTCGCTGTAGCGCACTCGCAATCGGTGCGTGAATAACTTGGCCATGGCGAGATGGTAGTTGCCTCCCGCACTGATGACCGAGGAGGGCGGAGAGCGCGTGCTCCGGAAACTTCCGCGGGAGGGCATCTGGGCCGGCAAGGGGTTGCCGGTCGGGGAGCGCAAGAGCCACCGGCGCCTCGGGGACGACAGACGGCGCGTAACCCACTCCACACCCGACAAGGTCGCACGGGCCCGAAGCCGGATCGCCCCATGTCCAGCCGAAGGGCTACCAAGCCGACAACCTTGCGACCGACTAGCGCTGTCCGTCGAGTCTTGTCCAGGCGTGAGACGCGCGATGCAGGCTCCGATGACCGGTCGGCCCAGGAGTTGTCGGCACAGCGTCACGCTGGGCAGCAGCGGCCGCCCCGATTCCACTCGCTGACCGACAGTGCATGGCGGCTGTCCAGTCGCACCGAACGTTGAGCGCGTCTCAACCGACTTTGAGTAGGTGGCCGAGGCCCTAACGCCCAGCGTGAGGAGGCACGTGAGGCGAGAATGGAGTGATGACTGCAGTACCGCGCGCCCATTCGTTCAACAAGTCCGCCGCCCAATATGCGGCAAGCCGCCCCTCCTACCCACCCGCTCTCTTCAACGTCATCGAGGAGCTCACAGGACGCCCCCTCGCGGGGCCCGTGGCGCCGACGTCGGCGCGGGCACCGGAATCGCCACCGCCCTGTTGCACGAGCGCGGCGTGGACGTGATTGCCGTTGAACCCGGTGACGGCATGGCGGTCCAGTGCCGCAGCGCCCTCCCCGCCGTGCCGATCGTCCGGAGCGACGGCAATGCCCTTCCCCTGGCCGATACCTCCCTCGAACACCACCGCCTTGGACGTGCCATGGATCGCTGCGCAGCACGAGCGCATCGCACACCACTGCGGAGTGAAGCCCCGTTCCGGGACGCGTCCCAACGACAGCGACGCCATTCGGCTCGCGGGCCTCGGCGATCTCCCTGTCACCCGCCGCCAAGTGCGGTGGAGTCGCACTGTCCCCCTCGACACGCATCTCGCCAACATCAGCAGCCGCTCAGCGTTTCTTGTTCTCGGCGAGACCCGCAACCGCCGCCGCCGCGGCTGGATCGTCGGCTGGCTGTTCTCTTGTCCGACCTCCACACAGGGCTGGGAACAGCTCTGTGCAATCCGAAGGCCGCTGCCTTCGCCATATCGGTGCTGCCTCAGTTCGTTGCGGCCCAGGGGCCCGTCCTGCTGTCGAGCATGGCCTTGGGGGTGGTGTGGGCGCTGGTCAACACCGGCCGGTACCTGCTACTCACGTGGGCCGTCGGTCGGGGTCGCGCACCGGTGTCCCGGCAGGTTGTACGACAGCGGCTGAGCGTCACCACCGGCATCGTGCTGCTGGCACTCGGGGCGGCCGTGGCGAGTGGTCTCTGAGGGGCCCATCGGCCCGGTGGCGTAGCTCAGCCGGCATTGTCCACCGCCTACGCCCAGGACACCCTCGGCAACGCCGAAACCAACGACGAATTCGGCCCCGTCACCAGCGGATCGGCCGGCATCTGCGGCAAAGACACCGACCTCACCCTCCGCGGCCCCCACGACCTCTTCGGCGCCGCCCTACCCGGCGTCCACGTCACCTTCTGACGCACGTCCCGCCAAGACCCGCCGAGACGTGCGAAGCAGCCACAGGCGTGGACACTCGGCTCGCAACCTGCATGCATGCGGCGGCACGATGAGCGTGAAGGAGCCCCGGATCATCAACGCCGCCATACGGTACAAGCGCCGCTACCCGAAGCCGCCGTCGCTGAAAGCTGTCCCGTGGTCGCGTCTGAGGTTCCGGGGATGGGTCACCCCGGAAAGGATGGCCTTCTCTTGGAAACGACTGGCTGCGACGTCGTCAACGTGAACGAAGCCAGGCGGGGATATGGGGCTCATTCTCCCCCAGGTCCTCGCCGCTGGTGGGCCACGTGGCTTCCCCACAGCAGGTTGTGCGCAGAGCACATCAAGGGCGCCCGCAAGTCACTCACCTCGGCTCCGTAAAGTGTGAGCCATGTCGGCGGAATCCCCCCTGATCAAGAGCATGCGCACCGCCGTTGCGGCGGCGCCCGATGACGTACCCCTGCGGCTGCACCTCGCCGAGTTGCTGCTGGCCGCGGGGCACGGTGACGCAGCGGTGGGGGAGGTTGCTGTGGCGTTGCAGCACGCGCCTGGTGATGTGCAGGCACGCGAGTTGATGGTCCGGGCCCTGGCAGGTACTCCGGTAAGCACCCCCGGCGAAGCCGCGCTTCCCCCGACGTCACAGGCCCCGGTGCCCGGCCAATCTCCCGCCCCCGCCACCGTGCCGCCGCAGGCCCCGGTGCCCGGCCAGCCTCCCGCCCCCGCCACCGTGCCGCCGCAGGCCCCGGTGCCCAGCCAGCCTCCCGCCCCCGCCTCGCGCCCGGGTTTCGACTGGAAGGCCGCTGAGGACCAGGTCGGTGATGCCGTGCCACCCAGGTTCGTTGAGGCGCCGCTCACCGTCGACGGCGGCGGCGACCCTGGGGACGCCGCTGCCTGGGACGTGGAACGCCCGGGGGCCGTCCGCCTCGCCGATGTGGGCGGCATGCAGGAGGTCAAGGAGCGGCTGGAGGCGGCCTTTTTGGCGCCGTTGCGCAATCCGGAGCTGCGCCGCCTGTACGGCAAGAGTCTGCGTGGGGGGCTTTTGCTGTACGGGCCGCCTGGTTGCGGCAAGACCTTCATCGCGCGGGCCGTCGCAGGTGAGCTCGGGGCGAACTTCCTGTCCGTGTCCGTCAACGACGTACTCGACATGTGGATCGGCACCTCCGAACGCAACATGCACGAGCTCTTCCAAACCGCCCGCCGCCAGGCCCCGTGCGTGGTCTTCCTGGACGAACTGGACGCACTCGGCGGAAAGCGCAGCCGCACCCAGAGCAACGGAATGCGCAACACCGTCAACCAGTTGCTGACCGAGCTGGACGGCATCGAGGCGAGGGAGGCGAACCAGGGCGTGTTCGTGCTCGCCGCCACCAATGTGCCCTGGGACGTGGACATCGCCCTGCGCCGCCCCGGCCGACTGGACCGGACCTTGCTGGTGCTGCCGCCCGACGGGCCGGCCCGGGAGGCGATTCTCCGCTATCACCTGCGTGAGCGGCCCATCGAGAACGTCGACCTCGGCAAGCTCGTCAAGGCCACCGACGGCCTGTCCGGCGCCGATCTGGCCCATGTGTGCGAGGCCGCGGCCGAGCACGCGCTGCTGGACTCGGCCCGCACCGGGACCGTACGCCTGATCGGGATGAAGGACCTGCTGGCCGCGGCGGGGCAGATCGCGCCCTCGACGGAGCCATGGTTCGCGTCCGCCCGCAACGTGGCGATGTACGCGAACGACGGCGGGATGTACGACGACCTGGTGGCCTATCTGAAGAAGAAGCGGAAGCTGTGACCGAACTGAACTCGGCCGTCGAACAGGCCCAAGCCCTCATCGATTTCCAACGTTACGACCAGGCCCGGGACCTGCTGTCGCAGCACCTCGCCGAGGACCCCGGCGACATGGGCGCCTGGATCAAGATCGGCTACTGCCACCTGAACACGGAGCAGCCGGAACAAGCCCTTCACGCGGCTGACGAGGCCCTCAAGCTGGCTCCGGAGGACTTCGGGGCACTCATCCTGCGCGCCCAGGCGATGACCAGAGGGCCCAACGGCTCATGGCGCGAGGTCGAGCCCGTACTGCGCGAAGCGGTCCGGGTGGATCCGCAACACTGGTACGGCTATGCGAAGCTCGCCGACGCCGTGTCCCGCATGGCGCTGCTCCGCTACGCTCAGACAGCCGGCGTCAACGACCTCCGGAACCATGACCTCAGCCACGTCATGCGCGAGGCGTCCGACCTGGTCATGGAGGCGCTGCGGCTGGGCCCCGAGGAGGTCTACGCCCACGAAGTCGCCCTGCAGATCGCCAACTGGTCGAGCAACATCACCCTCGCCGACCAGCTCGAACGCGCCATCCTCCGGCTCGACCCCACCCATGCCGAGGCTCTGACCGCGCAGACTCACAGGGCCGCCAACGCCCCGGGCGTCAAGGCCGCCCAGGCCGCCGATCTCTACGCCACCGGGCTTGCCGCCGCACCGGACTCCGCCGATCTGCAGCGAGGTCTCGACCAGGCCACGTACCGCATGCTGCGCGGCGTGCGGTGGCTCGCTCTGCTCTGCGTCGGCCTTGCCGGGGCGGGGATGGACCTGTTCGCCGTCGAGGGCGGGGTGCAGCGGGAGTTGCCGCTGCACCTCGGCCAGCGCCTGTGGGACCTCGTGCCGATGACCGCCATCTGGCTCGTCGGCGCCCTGCTGCGCTACCGGCGGCGGCGCGCCGGCGTCCGACTCAACGTGCAGTCACTGATACGCCGCCGCCAGTGGGCCCGCATCGTGGTGGCCCAGGCGGCCTGGGCCATGCTGTGCGCCCTGCTGATCACCCAAGTCCCTTGGGCGGACCGGCCGTTGCCGCAGGTGCTGTTCTGGGCCGGGCTCGCGCCGACGTTCGCCACAATCTGGTTCGACCGGAAGAAAACCCGGTGAAGATGAACGCCATGGCGTGAAAAGCGCGACCGACACCGTGCCGTGCTCGCCAACGACCACCCGCTCGGCCAGCTGCGCCAGGATCTCCTGCGGCCGCGGCCCAGTGGAACGCTACGGCCAGGCCCCGAACCATGGTGGTTCGGGGGCACCCGGCTGGAAGAAGACCGCGATCCACCTGCGGGCGCGTTCCAGGTCGGCGAGCCGGCCTCGTTCGAGGAAGCACAGCAGGTCGAGACGTGGTAGCGAACAGTAAAGTCAGCCACGTACTTGATTCCGTGTCCGGGGGGCCCGGACGGCTCGCCGGGGCGGGGCCGCGACTGAGCGTTTCACTTGGCGGATGAGCGCTTGAGTTGGCGGGTGAGCGCTTGAGTTGGCGGGTGAGCGTTTCATTTGGCGGGGACGTTCTCATCGATGCGGGTGGCGAGCCTGGAGGAGTACTCGCTCAGTGCAGCGGCCGGCAGTGGGTGGATGACGGTCGCTCGTCGGCGGTCTTGGCATTCGGGGCACCAGCCCTCGTTGCTGGTGGCCTTGAGCTGCGCTGACGAGCAGTTGCGCATGGCTCGCAAGGGTGGCGCGTAAAGGCGTTCTCCGTGAGTGACGTGCGTCCAGACGAAGACTGAGGCCGCGAGTTGACGCGTGCGCGGCTATTTCGTCACGAAACGGAACCTTGGCGTCTGCCGTTGTCGCACTCCTTCGGCGATCGTGTTCCAGCCCTCTTCGGGCATGGCCCATTGGCTGAGGCGCTCTCTGCGCCGCCGGTAGTTGGTCAGGCCGGGGGTGGAGGCGGGCGATGTGATCGGCGAGGCAGGCAAGGGCTTCCTGGTAACGCCTTGCGTTGTTGCCCGCCGGTAGCCATTGGAGGAGTCCCGCGCTCGCGTTTTCGGATGCGACGGCATGGAATCCGAGGTGGAAAGCCCCTTCCCTCCGGCTGCCGCCGCGTGCCATCTGGACCGGGCGGATCGCCACGTCCCTTCTGAGGTACAGACCTCGTGCCGGGGCTCCAAGGTCTTCCAGCGGTGCGGTCCATGAGTTCGGGAGGCTCGGGAGGCGTTGATGGATGCCCGTGGCTGCCAGTCTGCCCTGGTGGGTTGCCGGCTGGGGGAAGGTGGCCTGAGTTCCGGCCCGGCGGACCCGGGGGTGTCGAGACGCGGTTTCACGGCGGTGCGGAAGCCGGCCGAGCCGTGAGGCTCCAGCTGGAGAATCCTTGCCCGTCCGGGCCAGTGGATGTCTCCGTGGGCCAGGAGGCCGTCCAGGTATTCGACGGCCTGGGGAGCGGTGAGGGCCTGGGAAGCCCGCGATCAAGGCCGCGCTGGTGGCAGCTTCCAGCGGTGGGCTGTCGAGCGCCGAACGGCGATGGCGAGCCGTCCATGCTGTTTGCGGGTGCTCATCGCCTGGAGGCAGTTGTCGATATGGGTGGCGATCGTGTCGAGGTGAGGCGCGTGGGGGAACAGATCGGCAGCGGCCGGCCAAGTTCCGCAGATCAGCAGCATGGCAGCGCGCAGGTCGTCGAAGTGTCCGGCTGCGGATGCGGGTGTGCGACGGACTGAGCGGCATCCGGCTCGGAGGATGCCGCCAGGTGGACCAGACGCTGAGGTCGACGCGCTGCCGCGGCCACTCACTGACTCTGAGAGACCAAGCAGGGTGGCCGGCTCTTGGGTGCTGCGGCTTTCCTCGGCGAGTGATGCGACCTGGATCGGCAGCCTTTTGTGCGGTGTTTCCCTCATCGGGGTGGTTTCGACCTGGTCGCCGGGGTGCTACCGGTGATCTTCCGGTTGCCTCTCGGGCATCACGCATGGTGCGGACCGGCAGACCATGCGCCGACACGCGCAGAGGGGCACTATGACAGACGCGACGGTTCTGTTCGCGGTACGTGAGTTCCCGGAGAGCGGAGGTACCGGAGCCGAGCAGCTGCGCAGGATCCACAAGGAGTTGGAGACCTGCGGTTTCGAGGTGCGCTGGGTCTCCACGGGCGACGACGCCCAGGCGGTGCTGCGTACCGAGGCGGGCCTGGCCGCCGCCGTGGTGGACTGGGATCTTCCGGAGGACGGAAAGACCAGTGGCGAGTCGGGCGGTGCCCAAGTGCTGCGCCAGATCGGGCGGCGTTTCCAGAATCTGCCGGTCTTCCTGGCCACGGCCGGCGAAGACCTGGAGCATCTGCCGCTGTGGGTGGCGGAGACGGTGATCGGCTACATCTGGCCGCTGGAGGACACCGCGACCTTCATCGCCGGACGGATCGCCAGCGCCGCCCGCGCCTACCAGCAGGACCTGCTGCCGCCGTTCTTCAAGGCGCTGCGCCGCTTCGACCACGCGCACGAGTACTCCTGGCACACCCCTGCCCACTCCGGCGGTGTCGCCTTCCTCAAATCCCCGGTCGGCCGGGCCTTCCACGACTACTTCGGGGAACGGCTGCTGCGCAGCGACCTGTCGATCTCGGTCGAGGAACTCGGTTCCCTGTTCGAGCACACCGGCCCGGTCGGCGCGGCGGAGCGCAACGCCGCCCGCGTCTTCGGCGCAGACCGCACCTACTTCGTACTCCACGGCGACTCCACCTGCGACCGGATGGTCGGTCACTTCAGCGTCACCCGCGACGAGATCGCGCTGGTGGACCGCAACTGCCACAAGTCGGTCCTGCACGGCCTGGTCCTCTCCGGAGCCCGGCCGGTCTATCTGGTCCCCACCCGCAACGGCTACGGACTGGCAGGTCCCCTACCGCCCTCCGAGATCCAGGCGCAGTCGGTCGCTTCCCGGATCAGCCGCAACCCGCTGGCCCAGGGCGCGGTCTCGTCCGAGGCGCAGTACGCGGTGCTGACCAACTCCACCTACGACGGCCTGTGTTACGACGCCCTCCAGGTCGCCCGGGCCCTCGCGCCCAGCACGCCCCGGCTCCACTTCGACGAAGCCTGGTTCGCCTACGCCCGTTTCCACCCCCTCTACGCCGGGCGCTACGGCATGGCGGTGGGCCCCGACACCTTCCCCGGCCCCGAACGCCCCACCGTCTTTTCCACCCAGTCCACCCACAAGCTGTTGGCCGCGCTGTCGCAGAGCGCGATGGTGCACGTCAAGCCCGCGCCGCGGGCGCCGGTGGAGCACGAGCGGTTCAACGAGGCGTTCATGATGCACGGCACCACCTCGCCGCTCTACCCGATGATCGCCTCCCTCGACGTGGCCACCGCGATGATGGACGGGCCGCAGGGCCGCTGGCTGATCGACGAGGCGGTGACCGAAGCCATCCGCTTCCGCCAGACGGTCGTACGCGTCGGCCGGCGCATCGCGGCCGCCGGTGACCGGCCCGACTGGTTCTTCGGTGTCTGGCAGCCCGGGACCGTGACCGACCCGGATACCGGCGAGTGTCTGTCCTTCGCCGACGCATCGGCCGAACTGCTGCGCACCGAACCGTCCTGCTGGCAGTTGGAGCCCGACGCCGACTGGCACGGCTTCGCCGGCCTGACCGAGGGCTACTGCCTGCTCGACCCCGTCAAGGTCACCCTCACCTGCCCCGGCATCGACGCCACCGGGCAGATGGCCGACTGGGGCATCCCCGCCCGTGTCCTCACCACCTATCTGGCCACCAGGGACATCGTGGTGGAGAAGACCGACAGCTACACCACACTCATCCTGTTCTCCATGGGGATCACCAAGGGCAAGTGGGGAACCCTGCTGGACGCCTTGATGGACTTCAAGACGCTCTACGACCAGGACGCACCGCTGGAGCGCCTGCTGCCTGAGCTGGTCGCCGCCCACCCGCAGCGCTACACCGGCCAGACCCTGCGCGGTCTGTGCCAGGAGATGCACGACCACCTGCGCGAGGCGCGCCTGGTCGAGCTGCTCGATACGGCCTTCCAGGACCTGCCCGAGCCCGTCACCCCGCCCCAGCTTTGCTACCAGCGCCTCATCCGCGGCGGCACCGAGCGCGTACGGCTGGCCGACGCGGCCGACCGGGTGGCCGCCGCCATGGTCACCGTCACCCCGCCCGGCATCCCCGTCCTGATGCCCGGCGAAAACACCGGCACCCCCGACGGCCCGCTGCTGCGCTACCTGACCGCTCTGGAATCCTTCGACCGGTGCTTCCCCGGCTTCCGCAGCGAGACCCATGGCGTCACCCTCGACCCGGACACCGGCGACTACCTCATCGAATGCGTACGCCGGATCCCGGCCCAGCAAGCCGGCCGCGCAACCGGAGAGCATCAGGAGACGCCGGCGTTGAACTCGGCCGACTCCCGACTGTCCGCAGGTTGACCGAGGGGCAGCCCCGCACCGCCCACCTGGGCGAATGAGGGCCCTGACCAGATCTTGGTCAGGGCCCTCGTCTGGTCCCAGTTGCCGCCGGACAGCCCGTGGACCGATCAGGCCGAACGCTCACAACCTGCCGATCCTGGCGGTCCGTTAGCCCGTTGGCCCGTTGGCCCGTTGGCCCGTTGGCCCGTTGGCCCGTTGCAGGGCATCGCACGGTAAGCAACGAAGGTTCTCGGGGTCTCAGCCTCTGGCCTCGGGACCGGATCCCTCCGTGACCTGCTGTTCGGCGCGAAGGCCCGACCTGCCCCGACCTGCCGCATCCGCTGGCCCATCGTCTCGACGGAGGCGCGCCACTACGGCCTTGCCCGGGCGAGTGCTGGAGAGCCCCGGCCCAGGGCCCAGGGCCCGGGGCTGCGTGGGGTCAGCCGTGAGTGGCTGCCGTGCTGCACAGTGGTGGTGTGCTGGATGGGGACAGCGATGGCCGGTACCCGGTCGACGCGGAAGGTGCGCCAGTCGGTCGGCCGTTGTCCCAGGCGACCGGGTACCGGTGGCGGCCGAAGCTGACGAGGCTGTGCGGCTCGGCTACGCACGCTACGGCGTCCAGGGCTGTGACACGGGCTCAGTCAGGACCATTGCGCAGCCGGTCGGCGTGGGACGGTGCCCACCGCCGTACTGGTCTCCACCCACGACGTGACCATCCGCCGCTGGGCCGAACGCGACCACAACGTCGTGCGGTGGACCGAACTCGACGCGGCGGCCACTTCGTCGCGATGGACGCCCCGGACCAACTCGTCAGCGACGTCCGCAGGGGTGGGGATTTGAAAGGCCCTCATCAGCGGAGTGGAATCCGTCGTGGGCTGGCGCGAGCGCCATAGCTTCAACCCGGTTAAGACTCAGAGTTCTGAAGCTCTGCTCCCCCCGCCAGGCCGACACCGAGCCTTGGACGCCGTTGCATTTTGCGTGGTCGCCTGGGGGCGGATCGCCACACCAGTGTGGGGGTGGCCTGCACGTCAGTTCGACGTGCAGGAGCGAAATCGCCGGAGTAGCTCAAGGCCGGCAGGGCTCTCGGCGTCGAAGTCCTGGCTCTGCTGTTCGGCTGGAACGTCCGGGCCCCAGATGCGTGCTCCGTGGCATCGGAAGCAGAAGGCGATCTCGAAGAGCAGGTCGGTGCAGCTGTGTGCCCGGATACCCCAGCCAGGGACGAAGCAGCGGTACAGCTCGCCGCCAGGCAGGTCGCCGATCAGCGCCAGGGCCTGCTGGGCTTGGTCCCCCTCCCAGATCGCGACAGCCTCGCCGGCCAGGTCGGCCGAGGTGAGGAGCCGGGCGGGATCAGTGATGCGGACGACCTCGATGAGCTCGGCCTTCACATGGTTGAGGGGCAGCAGCATGACCCCAGACTCTCCTCTCGCTGCTTTGCTTACCAGGCAGGTCCCGGAGGCATCCGCCATGCGGCAGGGCCTGCCGCGTACTTCATACAGGGAGTCGGCGGAAGGGCGGTTCGCAAGTTCCGGCGTCTCGCCCTGGCCGCCGACGTCATCCTCACCATCCTGGCTCTGCTCGCGCCGGCCGCCGCCGACGCCCCGATCTGACCCGGCAGCAGCGATGACGCGCGCCGTCACCGCCCGAACCGCCGACGACACCCCGGTCCGACGTTCCCGTGTCCGTCCTGTCCGGGGGTTGGGTGATGCCGGGGAGCCTTTCGGTCAGCAGCTGACGGGGGGGCCGTTGGCAACGATGTGACTGTCCGGGACGTCACGACTGCGCTCAAAGAGACGCTCAAGGCCTCGGGGTGGCGCTGGTCGAAGGCTGGAACCACTGGATCATCTGCTCCATGACGGCGACGGGTAGCGTCGGGTGCTGGGCTGCAGCCTGTGCGGTGGAATGACACCGCGTTCGAACTGTGTTCGAGCTGGAATGCGAGCAGGTGGGCGGGGACGGTGTCGCCGCGGGTGCGGCTGGGCAGGCTCCCGGCTTGGGACTGGTGGAGAGCACTTATTCTCGGCGTGCGCTATTCCTCGCCGTCCGATCGCCACCGACGCTTCTTGACCTCGCATCCCGGGATCGTGGTGCGCTGCGATGTCAAGGGCGGCCTGCGGGCCCGGTCGTGTGCGCGGGAGCCGTCGCCTCGGTCGGCGCCGTCGCTCGCTCCGTGCGGGGGAGCTTCGGCCTTCCGCCCCCTTCTCCCCGGCCCGCCGGGGAGAAGGCCCTTGCTGTCCCCGCTGGCCGCATCCGCTCCCGTGACTGCTCCGCAGACCTGAGTCCGCTGCTCTGGGCTCGCCGGAAGGCGTTAGACCGCGCTGGGTGCGGCCGGGGTGAACTTCGAACTGCCTGCGGCCGTCGGGGCGTTGGACGGCAGCCTGGTGGTGGGGCAGCCGGTGGTGGCTGCGGCCGGCGGGCCGGCGTTCGCGCTCGTGGGGCTCGGACGGTCGTGGAAGCAGGGCCAACAGGCCCGCTTCGACGCCTCGCCGGGGTCGTATCTGCTGCGGGTCGATAGGGGGCTCAGGCCCCGCTCGCTGCTGGCCCGGGTGCGGGACCCACGACGCCTCGCGGTCCGGGCCGCACGAACACCGCCGCAACGGCTCCTGCTCTCCCTTGCCGCAAGGCCGATACCCGGATCCGGTGCACTCGCCGCCTGATCATCGTGCACTCGGACGAGACGCGGCCCCCGGCCTCAGGGAACTGCCAGGGTCGTTCCTTACTGGATCCGCACTCATGCGTCGAGGCTCGTCCCGAGCATCGCCCGCACCGATCACCGTGCCGGAGAATTCCTGCCCCGGAGGCTGGCAGGTCAGGGGGCTTGCGGCAGCCAGGGGGGTGATGATGGGCAGGTGGGCCAGGCTCTTCGTGCCGTGGGTGAGGCGGCGGGTCATGAGGGTGATGGCGGCCCGGTGTTCAGGGTCTCGGAGTGCTGGACAAGTCGTTCGCAGTCACGCGCCTGTCGGCGGGCGTGCGTCGATGAGACGACTTCTTGAGCTCATGGGGTGGACCGGTCTCGGCCGGCCTACGCGAGCTTGTAGTCGTAGTAGTCGAGGGGGCCGGTCAAGATGGCTTGAAAGTAGAGCGGCTCGCCATCGGTGTCGAGGGGGACGTCATGACCGGCTACACGCGTGAAGCCCATGGAAAGCTGCGGCACGAAGGCGTAGAGAGTTTCGTCCAGCACGGTCAGGCCCATCCCCTCCAACTGCTTCAGTAGCTCGCGGGCGGGAGTCCGGAAGACATCGATTCCACGGAAGCGCACGGTGATCTCTTCAGCGCCGGGGCGCGGGATCCACATCTCGGCTGCAGTGAGGGTCTTCCCGTCTTCGATGTGGAAGACGATCTCGAACTGCGGATGCAGGGCAAGGACCTTCATGTAGTGGACAGGGTCGGCGGACCCGTCATCCCGCACCTTGACCTGGCCCAGTTCCGCGGCAGCTGCTCGAACGGTGTCGGCAGCTGCCCCGAGGGGAAAACCGGTGATGCCGTTCGGCGGGTCCAGTTCGAAGTCCATGTTGCTCATTTTAGGAGACAGTTCGGATCTTCCAGCCGTAGTCTGTCAGGTATTTCTGGAAGCCCTTGTTGTGCGGCAGATGGTCGACCATCTCCTTGATCGCGGCATCGTACTTGGTGCCATGCACGCGCCGGATCTCGTCGATTTCCTTCTTCATGGCCTGTCGAATTTTCCTTGCGCAATGAGCGCTGATGGAATTGCGGTGGTCGTCGTACTCCATCCGAATCGCAGGCTCGGCGCCGTAGCCCAGCTGCGTCCCACTGTCCCTACGTGTCGGCGTGGTCAGACCAGGCGGTCCGCCCGTCGAGGGTGACCAGTTCGCTGGGAGTGTCCTCAAGTTGGTGACGATCGCGTAGAAGCGCTCGTCAATCACGGTCTGGTCCGCTGTCTGGTTCGGGCGCCAGGCGCGCTCGGTCTGGCGCGCTCGGTCTGGGAGAGGGGAGTCCAGGTGCCTGGCTCCCAGTCCCAGGTCAGTGTGCGGCAGCTGCCATCGGCCAGTGCGCTGTACTGCTCCGTCAGTTGTGTGCCGTCCCAGACGAAGACGGTTTCCTCGACTGCTACTTGCTGCCCGTCCCGCTCGCCCAGTCGCTGGTTTTTGCCGATCCATCGTCCCAGCGGGTCGTAGGTATACGTCCACGATCCGCGACGGGGGGTAGCTATGCGGACGAGCTGGTCCTCGGCGTTCCAGGCGTACCGCCATTCCCGGCGCTGCCCGGAAGCCACAGGCTCTCGGATGCCTCTCGCATCAGCGCCGGCTCGTCCTGTCGCTGCAAGAGCACCAGTCGATAGGCCAGGTTGCGCACCCGGACCGGCGGAAGGCCGTCAACCACGTGCGGGCACAGCTCATGCAACATCGCAAGGATCGAACCCGCGTCAGCGAAGGTCAACTCGTCGATGAAGTAGTGCTCCTGGTGGTCACACTCACACTCAGGCGCAGGTCGGTACTCGTCCCCGAACAGACACCGGGCGTGCTCCGTCAGCGTGCTGTGCATGTCCAGGAGCCTGCGACGCCGTGATCCTCCGGTCAGCACACAGGGCCCGTCCGATGAGTCGCGTGACGGACCTGGGTCAGACCTGAGCATGCGTCAGCACGGGCCCCGGCCGGCTCTCCTCGCTGACGGCCGCTCCCTGTACTTCCATTTCAGGACGTCTCATCGGCCCTCGTGAGTAACCGGGCCCCGGCCCGGCCACCGAAGATCATCGGGTGCAGAATGACCCGTATGTCGATAACGAATACTCCGAAGACGGCAACGATCGACGACGCTTCACTGATCGGCCGCACCCTGGCTCGCGCTTTTGACGACGACCCGATGATGCGCTGGTTCTTCCCCGACGACACCACGCGCGAGGCGGGGCTGGGACGCTACTTCACCACGATCTTCGCCCGGCAGTATGTCCACCACGGCGTCTGCGAACACACCGAGGCGGCGGCCGCCTTCTGGGTGCCGCCGGGCGCACAGGACAAGGCCGTTCCCGACGCGGAGACCATCCAGGAGCTCGCGGAGATCCTGGGCGACCGGGCTCCGCTGTTCCAGCAGGCCGCGGCGGCGGCCGCCGGGCACGGACCCCAGGAGCCGCACTGGTACCTGGCCGTGGTCGGTGCAGACCCGGCCGCCCAGGGTCAGGGCCACGGAGCCGCGCTCCTCCGCTCGGGCCTCGCCAAGGCCGACGCGGCCGGCCTGCCGGCCTACCTGGAATCCTCCAAGCCGTCCAACCTCCCCTTCTACGAGCACTTCGGCTTCACGGTGCTCGGCGAGGTCCAACTCCCGGGCGGTGGCCCGACCTTGTGGTCGATGCGCCGCGAGCCGCGCCGCCCGGCCGACGTCTGAGGGCTTTCCGGCGGCCCGTGACGCCGGGCCGCCGGTACTGGAGGCCGCTGGGGTCAGTCGCGTGCGAGCGTTTCTGGCGGCGAGGGCGACGTTGGCGAAGTTCGGGCGTGGTCAGGTCGGTTGGGTCATGGCCGCGAAGAGTGCGAGAGCGCCCGAAGGGCCGTCATATCAGCCAAGGGTTGCAGTACTGGATGTGCAAGGGGGCGGGTACGTGCCCGTGACCGCGGGCCAGGGCTGAGCTCGACGCAGAGGTGCCCGGCGTCCGGGGAGCGGTGCCGGTATGACGGGGCCTGGTCGACGAGGCCGCGCAGCGCGGTGCCGTGCTCGCGGAACGCGGTGGAGCTGCCCACAACGAAAAGAGTGTGTGCGGCGACATCGAAACCGAGGGAGTCTCGGTATGACCGGGGCTGTCGCTGCCGGTGGTCGATGGCGGTCTCGTCGGAGAAGTCGTGGTCCGGGGTGGCTGCGGTGTGCGGTGTGCCGGCACCGAGTCGTGCTCGGACCTGCTTCCACGACGGGGTCGGGAACTGCAGGTTGTGGTGGTCCAGGACCGGCGAGACCGGTGTCCCGTCCCGATGAAGCCCTCGGCCGATCACGCGGCGGGCCACGCCCACCACGACGACCACGGAGTCGCTCTCCGGATCAACAAGACCCCGCTGCGGCTGCCGCCACCCCTGGACGACCTCGTCCTCCAGCTCGTCGACATCGAACGCAACCACGAGCACATGGTGACGTCCAACGAGCTCAACGCACCCTGGCTCTCCCCGACCCAGCGGCCAGGCAAGCCGCTGTCCAGCAGCCGACTCGCCGCCCGGCTCCGGAACATCGGCCTTCCCTCCGACGCCGGACGATGTGCCGCCCTGCTCGACCTCTGCGTCCAGATGCCCCCAGCTGTCCTTCAGCGGCTCCTTGGCCATCAGCCCGTTCGCTGCCGAGCGCTGGGCCGCAGGCGCTGTCAGAGCGGCCTATGCCGCCGAGGTGGCCCGCCGATCACGACGTCGCCGCTGCTGCCGAACCTCGATTCTCCGCTTGGTTGAGCGGTGAACGATGAGGTCCGGGCCGCGCCCCGGACCGCCTTGGCTCAGCCCAGCGCGTCCATCAGGGCGGTGACATAGGCATCCAGCCGCTCCTCCACGGCTCGCGTCGTCAGCTCTGTCCTCCCTGCCTCCCGCCATGGCTGCGCCACCTGCTGCACTTCTTCTGAGAACGCCAGCCCGTCACGCACCTGCCAGTACAGCCGCTCGCTCGCGGCCGCGGCCAGCACCCCGCCGGCCTCCTCATACGCCTCAGCGAACCGCAGACCCCACGCCGGGCCGTGCAGCAGCGCGAGATTGGTGGAGCAGTGCGCCACATCGAGATCCGCCGGGCCCCAGGAGGTCGCTGCCCAGTCGACGACGCCGGTGATCCGGGGACCTGCCGGGCTTGGGGGCGGCACGTCGAACAGCACGTTGCCGGGTTGGAAGTCCCGGTGCAGGAATCGCCCTTCATAGGGCGGCGCGGGCCTGCGGATCACGTCGATCGCCGCGGCCCATGTCGCCGCGTCGGCGCCCTTCGGAGTCACGACTGTGTCGGCGGTCGTCAACGCCACATACTCCCGGGGCCGCTCGGCGGGTCGCAACGCGTGGATCGCCACGAGTTGACGGGCCAGCAGAGGGACGCGTGTCTCCAATCCCTCATCGTCGAGGACCGTCCGGCCTGCCAGATGTGTCATCAGGAGCGATGGATATTCGCAATGCGCGGCGGTCGGATCAACCGCGACCAGTCCAGGAGCCGCCACACCGGTCCCCGTGAGCAGGGTCAGGGCGCCGGCCTCCCTGTTCAGCCAGTCCTCGGCGTGTCCCACATAGAACGGGTCGACGAAGCTCCGCAGCACCAGGTCACGGGTGCTTCCGTCCCGCGTGCCGATGGTCAGCCTCCGCATTTCGGCAGTGATGCCGCCGTGCAGCGCCTCGGTCCTGACGATCCGTTCGCCGACCTCCAGGTGCCGGCTCACCCAAGCCAGTGTCATCGGTAGGACAGCCGCCGCCTCATCGTGGTTGGTCACCGTGCCACCTCATCATCCGGAGGGCGGCACGCGCGAAAGGTTTATGCGGGAGAGCTCCGACAGTCGCTGCACAGCAGGATCATCCACCAGCAGCACCGAGTATCCCGGCAGGAACTGAACGTCCCCGATCACCGCGAACCGGCCTCCAGCCCCTGGAGCACTGTCGGATTCGCACCCCGAAGTGCGCTGCCGATCCGGTCCTGCCGCCAGTCATCAGTCACCATCGGTGACTCTACACATGGCTGATCAGCCAGGGGCTGTTCCGCACACGGGAATATCCGAACCTGCCGACATGACTCGAAGAAAGCGATCAAGAGGTGGCCGCCAGGCGCGAGTACCCGCCGGAACTCGGCGAAGTACGAGGGCATGTTCTGCGGTGGTGTGTGGATGACCGAATACCAGGTCACGATGCCGTTCAGCTTGCCCTCGGCCAGGTCCAGGGTGTCCATGGAACCGACCTCGAACCTCAAGTCCGGGTATGCCTCGCGGGCGAGATCGATCATCACCGGCGACAGGTCGACGCCGAAGACGTCCAGCCCCAGGTCCCGCAGGTGCGCGGTCACCCGGTCCAGGGCCGCATCCCAGCTCGGCGACCGGTCCGGCATCGGTGGTCAGCGCGAGCTCGGAGAACGCAGCGAGCACCGCACGATCCAGCGGAAGAGCGTCGAGCTCATTGCGGGCGAATTCGGCGTAGCGGACGGCGACCGCGTCGTAAGCATCCGCTGGCGCACAGGGTACGAGGAAGTGTCGGTCACCAGCGAGGAATCCAGTCCTTGCCTATCGCGCTGGCGACTGACCCCTCGGACAGGTGGCCGGACCGGGCGCGATGCCGGCCAGGGTCGGATACCGGTCGACTCGGGTGGCGCTGAGCGCGGCTTCGGGAACGGTGGCGAGCGGGCTGCGGGCGTGAGCCTCTGGCACGGTGCACGCGCGCAGCCAGGCATGGAACGGGGCGCTCACCCAGGCCGGCGTGGTGCGCACGCTCATCGGGTGCGGGCGTGGTCGACGGCGGCCGTGGCCAGTCCGGTGATCAGCGGGTGGGCCCGGGTGCCGTCGCCGTCCAGTTCAGGCTGGAAGAGGGTGGCCAGGAAGAAGGGGTGGGCGGGCAGTTCGGCGATGCGGATGTCGCCGGATTCGTCGGTACCGGTGAAAGCCAGGCCATGTTCGCGCAGGACGTCGAGATGGTGGGGGTTGGGGCCGTAGTTGCAGTGGTAGCGCGCCTGCGTACGGTCGGCGCCGAGCAGGTGGGCGGCCCGGGAGCCGGGGGTGACCTTGACGGCGCCTTCGTGGCCGACCAGGGAGCAGGCCAGCGGGACGACCACAGCGTCCTCGTCAGTGGTCTCCGGGGCGTTCTCGGCGTGGCCGGCACGCGTCATGCCGCAGACGTTGCGGGCGAACTCCAGCAGCGCGTGCTGAAAGCCGCCGCAAGTGCCCAGGAAGGGAATGCCGCCTTCACGTACCGCCCGGATCGCTGCCAGGACGCCGGCCTCGCTGCGGTAGGGGCTGCCGGGCAGGACCCAGACCGCGTCGAAGCCACCCATGCCCTGGTCGGCGTCCTCGGTGGGGATCCAGTAGGCGTCCAGGTCCAGCCCGTCGCGCACGCGCAGCGCCTTGAGCAGGCCGGGGATGCGGGCATGGGATCGGACGGCGTCGGAGCGGTCCCCGACCAGGGCGATGCGTGCGGTGTGGTTCATGGCAACGATCCTGCAACCCCATCCCACATCAGGTCCAACGATGATCCTTGCACCATGCATAAGCGATGCTGATGCACATGGATCCGCATCTGCTCCGCACCTTCGTCGCCGTCCTCGACCACCGCTCGTTCTCCGCCGCCGCCTCGGCCCTCGGCTACACCCAGTCCGCCGTCTCCCAACACATCGCCGCCCTCGAAGCCGACCTGGGCACCCGGCTGGTCGAACGCCGCCCCGTGGCTCCCACCCCGGCCGGAGCACGACTGATGGAGCACGCCCCGGCCCTGCTGCTGCGCCTGGACGTCGCCCGCGCCGACATCGCCCGCCTGCACCACACCCACTCCACCCGACTGACCCTGGCGTGCTCGCCCGCCGCTCTCGGCCCCGCCATCGCGCGGGCCCTGGCCCATCTGCACTCCATCGCCCACCCCTTGGACCTTGAGGTGCGAATGCTGGGCCGAGAGGCGGTGATCGAGGACGTGCTCACCGGACGCGCGGACCTCGGCCTCGTCGACGGCGTCGCCGCCCCCAGCGACCCGTTGCCGCTACCCGACCTCGGGCCCACCACCACGCTGGCCGCAGCCGAGGAGCCCCTGGCCGTGCTCTTCCCCCACGACCATCCCCTGGCACTGCGCCGCTCAGTGCGCTTGACCGACCTCACGCAAGCTCAGTGGATCGACGCCCCCGACACCGCCGTCCCCCTCGACCGGCTGCGCGCCGTGTGCCGCATCGACGGCTTCCACCCTCGGGTCCGCCACCGCGGCACCGACCTGCACGGCCTCGCCGCGCTCGCCACCGCCGGCCACGGCCTCGCCGCCCTGCCCCTGCCGCTGGCCGCCACGCTCGGCGGCGCAGCCGTTGCGGTGAAAGAGCCCCGCCTGGTGCACCGCACCGAACTCGTCCACCCTGCCAACCCCACCGGGCCCGCCCGACAGTTGGCCGGCCTCATCACCGGTGCAGCAGTCGCCCTGTGATCAGCCTGCTGCCCGCAGTTTCGGGTTGCCGCCGTAGACCTCGTCGCCCGTGCACTTCGACCCGAGGCTGACCACGACCACGGAGCGCTCGGGAAACGAGCCATGCCAACGCTCACCCCCTGCGAAATCGGGCATCCGCGTCCCAACTGCGCGGTGACGCCTCCGTTGGCACGTTCTCACCCTTAATGCGACTTGAAGCGGTACAACCTCACGGCATGGTGAACGGAGTCACCTATCTTCACAATCCGGAATGCCGGTTTCTTGCTATAGACACCGTTTCGTGCAGCTACCCGGGCGAACGTGCTTGCGCCTACGTTCCCGCTCACAACTTCTTCATGGAATCTTCATTTTTGTGGGTGGGGGAACGGGGATGCCGGTCTCGGCGCGTCGAAGACGCTTACATCGGGTGCTCTCAACGGGGTTGGGCGGGCTACCGACAGCAAGACTGTTCCCCGCGACCTTCGAGCCGCCTTCCACGGCGGCGCCGAGCCCGGCACGGCGGGGGTGGCGGTCAATGCGCTGACGCTGGACGGCAAGGACGACTACGCCTCGGTGGACGCGGCGCACTTCAACACCGAACGGTCCTACACGGTCACCGCGTGGGCCCGGGTCACCGACGCCACCCGCAACCAGACCGTCGTCGCCCAGAACGGCAGCTTCCTCAGCGCCTTCTACCTGTCCTATGAAGCCCCTGGCGGCGTGTGGAGCGTACGTCTGGCCACCAAGGACGCCACCGATGGCGGGCTCACCCAGCAACGCGTCGCCTCGAAGCAGAAGGCGAGTATCGGCAAGTGGGCACACCTGGCCGCCGTGCACGACACGGTGGACAACACGGGTGAGCCTGTACGTCAACGGCATCCTCCAGGACAGCACCGCAGCCCCCCAGGCCTGGTACGGCGACGGCGGCGCCCTGCAGATCGGCCGGGCCCTCTACCGCGGCACCTACACCGACCACCTCGCCGGTCAGATCGACGACGTGCGCGTCTTCGACCGCCCGGTCTCCGAGGGTGAGATCCACCAGCTCGTCCGGCGCCGACCTGTCCTGACCGGACGCTGGCAGTTCGACCGGGCGACCACCCCGGGAGACAACTCGGTGGCGCGGGGACCGGCCATGACGCCGGGTGGCGGGGCGAAGCAGGTTCCGGGCGGGGGGGCCTGGGGTACGGCGGGCTGGTGCTGGACGGCGTACGGGACTACGCCTCCGGCGCGATTCCCTTCGACACAAGCACCAGTTTCACCGTGACCGCATGGGCGCAGGCGGCATCGGCACCCACCCGTCCGGCGGCGCTGGTGAGCGCCGAAGCAACAAATGCCAGCGGCTTTGCCATGGGATTCGTGCCGAACCCTACGAAAACAGGTGACGGGCTGTGGCAAGCGGTCACCGCCCGGGCCGACACAGCAGAGACCGAGTACGACTGGGCGGGCAACGCCCAGCCCATGAACAGCGTGACGGACTGGAACCACATCGCACTCGTCTACGACGGTTTCGCCCGGCAGCTGCGCATCTACGTCAACGGTGAACTCGGCGAGGCCGCTTGCCTGGACGTGGACGGCGACGGCCAGGCCGATGATGCGAAGTGCATCGAGGTGGTGCCCTGGGCCGAGGACGTCCTCTCCATCGAGGCCCTGAAATCCCTTCAGATCGGCCGGGCGAAGGGGCGCGACGCCTTCCGGGCCGTCGGATTCTTCTGCGGTCCATGGCCGCGGTGGACGGGCTCCAGACCCCATCGAACCCGCGGCGTGAGGTGGATCACACTGACGGACTGTCACGCTTCGCCGGCGTGGGGTGTCTCGATGGGCGTCCGAGGAGAGGAGCCGGGTGTGGTGACGGGGTACCGACGCGTGCTGGTGGTGGGGGCAGGTATGCCGGGGACGGTGTGGCGACTGTGCACCGGTCACCGCACCAGGGAACGAGTTGGGGTCGGCCATGGCTGAGGACGCCTTCACCGAGCACCGTCCGCTGCTGTTCACCATCGCCTACGAGATGCTGGGCAGCGCCACCGACGCCGACGATGTGCTGCAGGAGAGCTACCTGCGGTGGAGCGCGGTCGATCCGGCCGCGGTCGAGCATCCCCGCGCCTACCTGGTCCGTGTGGTGACCCGGCAGGCCCTCAATCACCTGCGCGCGGTCAGGGCACGGCGTGAGGAATACGTCGGCACGTGGCTGCCCGAGCCGATCCGCACCGCACCTGAGGTGAGCGAAGACGCGATCCTGGCCGAGTCGGTGTCGATGGCCATGCTGCTCGTCCTGGAGACGCTGGGCCCGGCCGAGCGCGCGGTGTTCGTGCTGCACGACGTGTTCGGCTACACCCACGGCGAGATCGCCGCCTCGATCGGCAAGTCCGAGGTCACCGTCCGGCAGATCGCCCATCGCGCACGCCGGCACGTCCACACGCGCCGGCGCCGCTTCGAGCCCGACTCCGACGCCACCCGAGAGATCGTCCAGCGGTTCCTGCGCGCGGCGGCGACCGGCGAAATCCAGGCATTGATGGACCTGCTGGCACCGGATGTCGTACAGATCTCCGACGGCGGCGGGAAAGTGGTCGCCGCCCGCCGCCCGATCACCGGCCGCGACGACGTCGCCCGGTTCGTCCTCGGCGTGATCCGCACCAGCGCCGCGACGACCCGCGTCGAGCACGCCACGTACAACGGTATGCCCGCGGCACGGTTCCTCACAGGCGGTGAACTCGACTGGCTGGTCGCGTTCGAGATCCACAACGGACGGATCACCGGCCTCTACGGCATCCGCAACCCGGACAAGCTGCACCGCGCCGAGACGGTGCGCCCACTCGACAGAGGAGGACACCTGCCATGGAAACCATGACCGTTGAACGCGTCATCGACGCCCCGATCGACGAGGTATTCGCCTGGCTCACCACGACCACCAACTACACGAGCTCGCCTCTGGTGCTGCGCTGCCGCCTGACTCGGCGCGGCGAGGCCGCGCCCTACGGCGTCGGCGCGGTGCGCAGTCACCTCTGGCTGATCGGTTGGTTCCGGGAACGCATTACCCATTACGACCCGCCGTACGCCACCGAGTACGTCGTCGAGCGCAGTCTGCCGCCGTCCCGGCACGAACTCGGTCGCATGACGTTCACCGAGGTCGACGGCGGCACCCAGGTGCGCTGGACCACCCGCGCCGAGATCCCCGTCCCGTTGCTCGGTGCCCTCCTCACCCGGCTCCTCGCGCGGCCCGTTATCACCCGCACCTTCCGCAACATCCTCGACGCCGCCAACACCGCACTGGCCCAACACCCCCGGTCGGAGCCGAGCAAGCCGACCGCGCACGCGCCAACGAGCGGAAACGAACCCCGATGACCGTACGGCCCCCTCGGCAAAACCGACCGTTCAGAGCGTCCGCTGGTAGGTGCTGAGCTGGGGATATCGGATGTGGTGGCTGGCCGGGCGGGTGGTCCAGCGGTGGGTGTACCAGGCCCGGCGAATCAGGCTACGCAGGGTGAGCTGGGACCACTTGATGCCCTGCTTGGTGCGGTCGACCGGGGACTTGCCGGCGCACTCGCGGCCCGAGGCCGGCTTGCCGGCACACTCGCGGCCCGAGGCCGGCTCGCCGACGCACTCGCCGCCCGAGGGCGCCTTGGTGATTCGGCTGTGCTGCCGGCCGCCCGGCGCGGACCTGTGCCGGTCCGTGCGCCGGGCGGCCGACGCGCGGGGCAGGGCTCATCGCCCCGCCCGCGCCGCCTACTTCACGTCGACGTAGTCGCTGGTGGCGGTCGCCACCGAGGTCGTCGACGTACCGGCCCAGACATAGCGCCAGTAGCCGTCGGCGTCGGCCTTCACGGTCGTCTTCAGGTTGCCGCGGCTGTCCGAGGTGACCGTCTTGACGGTGGTGTAGCTGCTGGTGCCCGCCTTGCGGAACTGCAGCTGCACCGAGCCCACGCCGTAGGCCCCGTACTTGAGGGTGTCCCAGTTCGCCCGGGTCAGCGCACCGGTGACGGTGAGGGTCGCACCCTTCGTCACGGGCTCAGGGGAGGCGTTGGTGGTCAGCTTGGCGGCGCGCTTGACCCAGCCGGACCGGTAGTCGTCCTTGATGGAGTAGTCACCGTCGTTGCCCACCGCGGAGGCGTACACATGCCACCGGCCGGCGAGGATGTTGCTGTAGATGTTGGAATTCGGGTCCGCGACAAGGGTGACCGAGCAGGTGGAGGTCGTGCTGTTGACCGCCTTGCAGGTGCCGTGGTCCTCGCTCGGGGTCATGGCACCGTCGACACCGGTCTCGGAGTTCAGGTCGGTGCCGTGCCACAGGAACGCGTAGCCGTCGTAGATGCCGGACGGGTCGGTGGCGGTCACCGAGACGGTGAACGTCTTCTTCAGGCTGGTGCCGACCACGATGTCCTTGCCGCCGTTGACGGTGACGTTCGTGATCGTGGTGTCACCCTGTGAGTCGTCCGCTGCCGCGTTGGTGGGAATCTTCGCGGCGGACGACGAGAGCTGCGCCTTGGCGGCGCCGTTGCCCGAGCCGTCCGCGGCCTGGGCGGCGGGGACGGCGAGGGCGGATATGGCCAGGGCGCCGGACAGTGCGGCAGCAGTGGCACGAATGCGCATGTGTTCCTCGAAAAGGCCTGGGGGCTCCGCCGGCGTGGAACACGGACGGCGGAGCCCGGATCGGTACGGAGTTCAACGAACTCGCACAGCAGACCCGACAGCGAGATGAATGGTTGTGCGCTCACATGGAAATTCTGTGAAGAATTTCGCGCCGGCTCCCGGGGAGGGCGCGCCGCCGGCCGATGCTTTGCAGTCGTTCCAGATCGCCCTCAAGGGAGACGAGGACGGACAGGACGACCTCGTGATCGGTGACGACTTCACCGTCGACCCCGGCAGCGACGACCAGCGCCGCAAGCTCCTCAGCGCCGGTGTGCTGTTCCTCAACTGCACCCCGAGCTTCCACGCACCGGGGGGCAAGACCGTCGAGGACGGCGAGGTCGAGAGGTGCGCCACCATCGACTACTCGGAGGATCTCGACTTCACCCCGGCCCCGGCCCCGGCCCCGGTGCCCAGCCCGGCCGTCGGGACCGCGGTGCCCATCGACGTCGCCACGATGGGCAAGCGATAAGAGGAGCTAACAGAATGCTTGGACGCGTCGATAGGTGATGACGCAGCAGGCCAGTTTGAGGAATGCTTCGTGGACGTCGTCGCGGATCTCCCAGCGGATCCGTAGCCTGCGAAAACCGTGAATCCAGGCGTTTGTGCGCTCCACCACCCAGCGGACGGTGCCGAGCCCGGAGCCGTGCGGCACGCCTCGTCGGGCGATGACCGGTTTGATCCCGCGCTTCCACATCAGACGGCGGTACTTGTCGAAGTCGTAACCGCGGTCGGCAAACAGCCGCCGGGGCCGGTGGCGAGGTCTGCCGGTACGGCCCCTGATGTGCGGTATCGCGTCGAGCAGGGGGAGTAACTGGGTGACATCATGCCGGTTGCCACCCGTGAGCGTGATGGCCAGCGGGGTGCCGTGCGCGTCGGTGATCACATGGTGTTCGAGCCCGGTCTGGCACGGTCGACCGGACTCGGCCCCGTTTTGGGCCGCCCCGACGCGCCTGCCGATGCGAGCCGTCGATCACCGCCCGGGACCAGTCAAGCTTCCCCGCCTGGTGCAACTCGGTCAGCAGCACCTGGTGGAGCCGGTCCCATACGCCAGCTTCGTTCCAGTCCCGCAGCCGGCGCCAGCACGTCATCCCCGACCCGAACCCGAGCTCCTGTGGCAGCCACTCCCATCGGATGCCGGTATGCAGCACGAACAGGATCCCCTGCAGGCACCGGCGGTCATCCAGCGGCAGACGCCCCGCATTGCGAGATCTGCGCTCACGGACCGGCAATAGAGGCTCGAACCTCGCCCACAAGTCATCCCTCACCAGCCACGGCGGGCCCTTCCCCTTCCCCATGACATGCCCAACGAGCCACCAGGAAGCGAGACATGGCGACACAGAAGCTTTCTGTTAGCTCCTCTAAGTCGCCTCCCTCCCAGTCAAGTTGCGCGCGCGGCGGAGACTCCCCCTGCGACGGCGTTAGCGAAGACGTCGGCCAGCTCGATGGAGTCGACGTGCAGGGGTGCGCGGCCGGTGCTGACTCGGCGTACGCGTCGGAGGATCTGGCCACGGCCCCCGAGGACCGAGGAAATCATGGTCGGAGCAGCGATAGCTGCCACGCCCTCTCAAGATCAGCTGAGCTTCCAGAGAGCCAGGTGGTAGCCCAAAGCTTCGGCCAGGAGGTCGCCGCCGGGGCTGAAGGAGAGAGCATCCGGGAGGGTCTGCCGCGCCTCGGCCTCATTCATGGCCTTGGCCGCCTCCTCGATCCTTTCGTCGAGCACGCGGATCGGGTTCCAGGTGGTGGTGGACCAGACCTGGACCGCCCCGCCCCCCTCGCTGGCGGTCAAGGACTTGCCATCCGGGCTGAACGCCACGGCGCTGATGGGTTCCTGAGTGAAGGTCAGGATCTCGATCTCTGTACGGCTGCCAGGGCGCCACAGCTTGACCTCGTTTCTAGAGGTAGCCGCGAGGACCTTGCCGTCCGGGCTGACCGCGAGGTCGATCAGGCCGTACCCGGCTTTCTGGACAGTTGCGGTAACCCTCCGCCGGCGGATGTCCCAGAAGCGCAGCTTATCGGTGTAGGTGGAGGCGATGAGGGTGCGGCTGTCCCAGGTGAACCTCATGCACAGCACCGCCCCCTCGGTCACTCTCGCCGTGGGCCCCGCGGGGTCGACGAGCGTGGCGACCAGGTTGCGAGACCTGACATCCCACAACGTGATCGTGGTGTTGGCACTGTGCGCCAGGATCTTTCCGTCCGGGCTGAACGCCAGGGTCGCGTACTCGGGCTCCTTCTGGTTCTTGTCGCCGTCGAGCGTGGCCGCCTTCTTGCGGGACGCGACATCCCACAGCGTGATCGTCACGTACTTGTCCACGCTGGCGAGGAGCGAGCCGTCCGGGCTGAACACCAGGTCGAACGTGGTGTTGTCGACCCCCGTCCCGCCGGGCCCACTGAGGACGGCCGCGATCTCCAGGGTGGGGCTGTGCCGGAGCACGACGCCGCCGTCCAGGTCACCGACCGCGATGAACTTGCCGTCTCGGCTGAAATCCGTGGCGGTCAGCATGGTGTCCCACTTGTCCGACAGGGTGAACCTGGACGCCTGCTCGGGACTGGACGACGGGGACCGCGACGCGCTCGGACTTACCGTCTCCGACGGCGATGTAGTCCGCGACGGGGATGCCCCGGAAGCCCCCGCGACCGAGGAACCCGAGAGCCGGTCCAGGGTGAGCGGGACAGCGACCGCCGCGGCGGCACCGGCGCCGAGCGCGCCAAGCAGGAGCACACGGCGGCTCGGGCGCCGACGCCCCGCCGGATCCTCCAGCGGCCCGTCGGATGCCGCCGCAGCGCCGGCCGGCGGAACCGGCCCCGCGGACGCCCCCGCCGCCGGGAGCGCGGTCTCGGTGAGCTCATCCGCGGCCCCAAAGACAGGCGGAACGCCGAGATCCTGCGGGGCCAGGCCCCCGGGCGGAGGCGCGGTGCCACCTGCTCCCGGCGCGGTGCGGACGACCGTCTCGGCCCCGGATTCCACCAGCACGCCCCCGTCTTCCAGCAGACCGAGGACCCGAGTGATCTCGGCGTGCTGCTCGTCGATCAGGGCGTGTACGGCGGCGGGCCAGGGCCGCGCGGACGGGGCCGGCCGCCCAAGAAGCTGCGGGATCTCGGTCGGAGTGGGCCGCTGGGACGGGTCCTTGGCCAAGCACCGTGCAACGAGGCCGCGAAGCTCGTCCGGGAGTGGGGTGAGGTCGGGTTCGATGTGTACGACGTTGTAGAGCGTCTGCGGCGTGGAGGTACCGGCGAACAGGCTCCGCCCGGTGCACGCCTGGACCAGCACCGCGCCGAGAGAGAACACGTCAATGGCCGGGGTGAGTTCACGGCCCTCGGCCTGTTCCGGAGACATGAAGGCAGGGGAGCCGACCAGCCAGCCCGTGGGTGATCTCGGTGCCGCCTTCGCTGTCGATGGCCCGTGCGATCCCGAAGTCGATGACCCTGGGTCCGTCGGCGGCGAGCAGCACGTTGGACGGTTTGAGGTCGCGGTGGATCAGCCCGACCCGGTGGATCTCGGCCAGGGCGGCGAGACCTGCGGCCAGGCGCACCGCTGTCTTCGGCGTCAACGGACCGACGGTTTCCACGACTTCGCTCAGGGTGGGCCCGGTACGAACACTGATGCCAGCCACGGCAGCGGCGCATCCGCGTCCGCATCGACCACGGCGGCCGTATACGCGCCGGACACCCTGCGGGACGCCTCTACCTCGCGGCGGAAGCGCGTACGGAATCCGTCGTCCTCCACGAACTGCGAGCGCACCACCTTGACCGCGGCCAGGCGCCCGTCCGGCGTGACACCGAGCAGCACCCGCCCCATGCCGCCCCGCCCCAGCTCGGCCACCAGCCGGTACGGACCGGCCACCGGCCGGTCCGACTCCCCCAACAGCTCCCTCGGCCCTCTCCGACGCGTCAGTGCCTCTGCGCAACTCCGGCCACGCGAAGCCCTGTTACGTACATCGTCGCGTTCAGTGGAGCGTTTCACACCTGTGCGAACAGGGTGCTCGATACGGC
Source organism: Streptomyces inhibens (assembly GCF_022221585.1). Lineage (NCBI taxonomy): Bacteria > Bacillati > Actinomycetota > Actinomycetes > Kitasatosporales > Streptomycetaceae > Streptomyces > Streptomyces inhibens. The sequence goes on along the minus strand of NZ_CP084681.1, from coordinate 9,217,128 downwards.
GGAGGATCGCTGCACAGATCGAGAACGGGCTTTCACGCAATCGTGCTGGCGGACGGGGCAGCCGACTCAGTCGTCTTGCTCTTCGGCGAAGCTGCCCATGCTCTCCTTGAGACGGCGCCGCGCTGCGTCCAGACGCTCCGCGTAGTCAGCGGCGAAGATCGCGGGAAGGGACTTGTCCAGCGTCCCTGCGAGCCTGTGAATGGGGGCCCACGCGGCCGGATCATCGACCAGGCGACTGAGATCCGTCATTTGCACTCGCTCCAGCCAGTCCGAGAGAACGAGCGCCTCGTCGGAGGTGAGCTTGATGGTGATCTCGGTGTCGTGCACGAGCCGAACCTAGCCCATCCCCTTGCTCCCGTTGACGACAAATTGACCAAGGGAATGAAGGTTCCAACAGCTCTAAGGAGTGAGAACGATCTTGCCTTGCACCCGGTTGGTCTCGCTGAGCTCATGGGCTTTGGCCGCGGCTTCCAGCGGCAGCACCTGATTGACGGCGACGTGGAGACTGCCCCGTTCCACCAGGTTGGCGATGCTCTCCAGATCGGCGCCAGAGGGGGTGAACCCGAACTCGACGAACCCCACGCCATGTGCCATGGCTTGCTCCCGGACGGCGGTTCGGTCGGGACCAGAGCCTCTGACGTCTATGAGGATTCCGTCCGGCGCGAGTGTATTGAGCGACCGTGGGCCGTAGTCGCCGCTGATCGGGTCCAGGACCACGTCGATGTCGCGGACGGTCGCCGCGAAGTCGGTGGTGGTGTAGTCGATGAGTTCGTCGGCGCCCAGGTCACGCAGGAACGCGTGCTTGCTCTCCCGAGCGGTGCCGATGACATACGCGCCGCGCGCCTTGGCGATTTGCACGGCGAGATGACCGATGCCGCCGGCTGCCGCGTGGATGAGTACACGCTGCCCGGTTCCGACGGCGGCGACTTTCATCAGCGGCTGCCAGGCGGTGAGCGCCGCGACCGGCAAGGCGCCGGCGTGTATGTGATCGATGCCTCCCGGTGCGACGGCGAGCGCCTCCGCCGGTGCGACTACGTACTCGGCGTAGGCGCCGTGCGGCGGGAAAGCGCATCCGTACACGTCGTCGCCCGGCTGGAATCGCGTCGTCCGGTCGCCGACCGCTTCCACGGTTCCGCACAGGTCCAGCCCCAGGGTGAGCGGCGGATCGCCGAACCTTCGCACCGTTCCGGCGCGAATCTTCCAGTCGGCCGGGTTCACCCCCGCGGCCCGGACACGCACCAGCACCTCGCCCGGACCTGGCGTCGGCCTGTCGGTCTCGACGACTTCCAGAACCTCCGGACCGCCATAGGCGTACTGGCTGACCGCACGCATGCGGGTAGTCATAGGGATGTCTCCTTGGATGGATGAACCGTTCGGGTCGGCCGCGACACCATCCTTGGTCGCATGGGTACCTCTTGTGAAGTAGGCACCTGATTGATATCTAGGTACCTCATGGATACCTACCTGGGTGAAGTCTCCGAGGACTGGCTGGCCACCTACCGCCGCGACTGCCCGTCGCGCACCGTCGTCGAGATGCTTGCCAACAAGTGGGCGCTGTACGTCCTGGGGGCCCTTCGTCGACATGGCCGACCGATGCGCTTCAACGAGCTGCGGCGACTCCTCGACGGAATCACGCAGAAAATGCTGACCCAGACCCTCCGTGCGCTGGAACGAGACGGCCTCGTGAACCGCACTGTCTACCCCACCGTTCCGCCTCGCGTGGAGTACGGACTCACCGAACTCGGGGTCGAGGCCGGGCGGCTGACCAACGCCATCGCCGAATGGTCCGTAGAACACGCCCAAGAGGTCCTGGCAGCCCGCCAGGACTTCGACAACCGGGCCACCAAGGCTCCAGAGCCCCTTCGATGACCGTCGCCACCTTCGCGGCCGCTACCTCAAACTGATGGAGGCGACGCAGGACAGAGAATGGTCGCAAGAGGACGCTGACAGGCTGATGTCCGCATTGACCGAGGGCTGTGCCGTGGCGTTGTAGCGGTCTTCGAAGGTTCGGAGCCGGTCCCTGACCTCGGTGAGGTTGGTGAAGTCGTTGGGCGGGCCCACTTTGCGCTGGACGACGGAGAAGGAGATTTCCACCTGGTTCAGCCAGGAGGCGTGCACGGGAGTATGGACCATCGCGGCGTTCGGGAACGGCCAGGGCGCCGCCGCGTCCGTAGGTGTGGTTGATGCGTATCGCCCCGGCCTGTCCGGGGGCGAGGGTGGGGTGGCAGCGGCACCGGGCCTGGATGGAGGTCTTCTCGTCTGCGCGCGGCGTGCGGCACCACCTGCGCACGCACTCGCAGCCGGTGCTCGGTCGTGTGGCCGTAGGTCATCTTCTTCAACCGCACGTGTTCGGCGGCACTCAGGGCTATCGGACAGGCAGTGCGAACGGGCATGACGGGCGAACCGATCGGCCGAAGTGGATCACTGGCAAGCCGCAGCCTGCCCGCCCGCCGCAGAGGCGGGCCACACGTCGCGGCGGGCGCACATCGGGCAGGATGCACACATGTCCACACCGCTGTTGCGAGCCGGGGTTGAGCCGGCTGGCCGCGTCAGGCCCGGTTCACAGCGCGGCGGACCGGCTACGTACCAGGAGGTTTTGCGTCCCCAGGCCGATCGCCATATATGCGTAGAGAGACACGGTCCCCAGCACGCCGGGCCCGGCCACATGGTCAATCCACAGCCCTAGCCCGAGGTGCACGCCCACCGAGGCCAGCCATAGTCCCGTAGTGGCCGCTGTCCCCTTGCGCAGCACTACGCCCTGAGGGTCACGCCAGACCCGCACAGTCCGCGCCCTGACAGCGCCGAAGCCCGCCGCGACGGCCAGGCTCACCACCAGGAGGATGACGGGCAGTGCGGTCAGCGAGTGATCCTTGACGACCGACAAGACACCTAAGGCGATCCCCGCGACACCCAGGACGCCCAGGACCCCCGGGGCGATCAGCGAACCGATGCGCCGCACCGGACGGGTGCGCAGTTGCTGACGTATCACCAAGCCGACCACCACCACGAGTACGACGAAGGCGGCCTCGCCATTCACCTTGTGCACCTCAGTTCCCCCTGTGGCTCTGCGCTCGGGCGGCGCAGTACTTCCCTATTGTGCGCGGGTGTCCACGGAGCCATTACAGGGCCCTGGCCTCAGTTGGCCGCCATACACGTGGGTCACCGCGGCGCCTTCGCCTACGTCGACGGCGAACTGCCCGGTGGTGCTTCGTGCTCTACCTGGCCAGCAGCAACCAGCAGCAACCATTACGAGGTCACCGTCCTGCCCACTGGCAGCTCCGTCGGCACCCCGAGCAACTGAGATCATCGGGGAATGACAGGCGCGTATCTACCCGCAGGGTGGACTCTTCAACAGATCCGTGACGTGTCCGGGGACCAGCAGGCCACTGCCCTGCACACCAGCCGGACCGTGATGTGGTGCGTGCCGAATGCCGAAGAGGTTGTGCATCCCGAGATCGTGCTGGGGTTTCACAGCTTGTGTCTGGTGAAGCCCGTTCATGACAACGACTGGTACATGGGCAGCCTGAACGACGACGGATCGATCGACTGCTGGAGTGCCTATGACGATCTGTACGAAGCGCTGCGCGGACTGTAGCCGGCACGAACCGATCTCTTTCGGCAGTGCGAGAGGCAAGCCGTACAACTGCGAAGTACAGCAACCGCGATGACCTCGGCCGATCGCTGCAGGCCGCAGGGTAACCGATGACCAGCTGAACAGACCTCGACAACCGCTCCGCCGGTAGTTGGAGGCGAGGGGCTGCCGTGCCCCACGACAGTGGCCTGGGGCTTGTTGGTTGTCCAGATCATTGGCATGAACCAGTTCCAGGCATGGTGGCACTCGCGCGGCATACCTTCGCCCGCCCAAGCGCCCCAGGCGAACGGCCCACGCACAGTCGGTCAACTGCCCCGGGTACCCGCCAGGGGCTTCTCAGGGTTGACTCAGGGGCACCCCGGATGATCCGACGATCTTGGGTGGCGAGAATCGACGCAGTTCCTGAAATACCTGTACCCCCTGTTGTTCCTGACTGGAGACCCGCATGCGCCGTTCCTCGACCCTCGCCATGGCCGCTCTGACGGCCGCCACCGTGGCATTCGGCGCGATTGCCCCTGCGCAGGCGGCGCAGAGGCCTGCGGACCTGGACCCCACGGCGTTGCGCGAGGCGATCGCGGTACACCCGGGCGACGGCGTGGCAGGTGCCGTGGCCCGGGTGAGCAAGGCAGGGCAGACGTGGCACGGGGCGTCCGGGGATCTTGTCACCGGCAAGCCGGTCAAGGACGAGGCCCACTTCCGTATCGGCAGCATCGCCAAGACATTTGAAGCGGTGGTGCTGCTGCAGCTCTCCGCAGAGGGCCGGGTGGACCTCGACGAGACGGTGCAGCACTACATGCCGGGCCTGCTGCCGGAGACGTTCGAGCCCATCACCGTACGGCAGTTGCTCAACCACACCAGCGGCCTGCCCCAGGACTTCGAAGGCGCACCCGCGCCGTCCCAGGACGAGGTGATCGACAACCGCTTCGACTACTACACCTTCGACCAGGTGATCCAGCAGACGCTCCGGCCCAAGGGCAGGCCCTGGCCCGGCCCGCGATTCACGCCCGGAGCCAAGCAGGAGTACAACTCCTTCGGCTACCGCATCGCCGGGAAACTGATCGAAGAACTCACCGGTCACTCCCTCAAGCGCGAGATCACCGCCCGCGTCCTGGTCCCGCTGAAGATGCACGACACCTCCGCGCCGGCCCACAACGTGCGGATACCCCGTCCGTATCTGCCCGGATACGTGCCCGACGGCAAGGGCAAGCTGGTCGACGTCAACGAGCAGGGCGGCAACCCCTCCAGCATGATCTCCACGACCGTCGACCTCGATCGCTTCATCACCGGCCTGTTCAACGGCCGTCTACTGCGCCCCACTCAGGCCGCCGAGTTGCGCGCTCTGCCCCGTGGCGCCGACGGCAGGCTTCTCCCTTACGCAGACGGCTCCAACTGCAACGTCGGGCCCGACAAGGGTTCCGCCTGCTACAGCATCGGGCTGATGTCCTTCCCGATGCCCGACGGCTCGGTGTTGTGGGGCAAGACAGGAAGCGACCTCGGTTACACAAGCGGGGTCTTCGCCTCCCCCGATCTGAACCGACGCGGCGTGTACGCGGTGGGCACAGCCTCTTCCGAAACCAACGCCGCCTCCAGCATCGGCAAGCGCCTCGCCCTCGCCGCCTTCAATGACTGAGGCGTAGTTGGCGAGTGGGGCAGCGACACTGCCCCACTCGAAGGAATCCGCCCTGCCCAACGGATGGGAGCTGCGGATACGCATGCCGTGCGGCCACTCGACGTGGCTCTCCCTTCATGTAGGCAATCCGCGCAACGCCGGTAGTAGGCGCTCACGGCGCACAGCGCTCCTGACCCGGCGTCGAAGGTCCGATTTCAGGGAAGCGTTGTCCGCCGTGCCGGTGCCGTGCCGTGCCGTGCCAGGACTGGATCGTGCCAGGACTGGATGGAGAAAGCGCCGCAGGCGTTCCCGCAGGCGCGAAGGGGGCGGAAGGGGGCGAAAGGGGGAAGGGCAACTCGCCCCGGTGGCCTCGACCACTGCGCCGGCCAGGTCCTGCCGCGGCACGCGTGGGTCACTACCTCACCGGCGGTCCACGGTACGGAGGGCAAACGGTCGCAGCTCGCCCTGGTCGGGATGGAGCGTGCCGAACCCGGAGACCGGCACCGGATGCCCGGACAGCGCCTTCGCCAGGACCCGGCCGGTCGCCGATCCCCAGACAAGATGCTGACGGGGAAGCACCATGGTGACCTGGTGCGGTCCGGCCGAGCCCTCGAACTCCGGCGGCGGTAGGAAGAACGGGTCCGGTTGCTTGAAGACCAAGTGGGCCAGCGCAAGGGAGTTGACCATGCCGCCAGCCTTGATCACCTCCTGGGCCCGCGGGATGTCCTGGAGCGCCGCCGGCTCAAGTCTCGGTCGGAACGTGCCGGTGAAGTAGAGCCGGACGCCGTCGCCGTACGGCAGCTCCTCACCGAGCAGCAACAGGGCCGGGCCGAAGGCAAGTCTGTGCTGCGTGGCCAGGTACCGGTGCTGCCGACGGAACTGGTCTACGGCTGCCTCCTCGTCACCGAGACGTTGACGGTGGGCGGCGTAGATCGCGGCGATCTTGCTGAGGCTGAAGTAGCTGAGGGACCCGAGGAACCACTCGTCCGTCCGCGTGAAGCTCCTCAGGTCGGACGCGAACGCGTGCAGTGCCCCGGACCGAGTTGGTCGGGCGGCCTGCGGAGCGGGCTCCCACCGACCGGTTCAACGGCGGTACGCAGCGCAGCGCATAGCGGGTGAAGTGAACGGTTCGGTGAATAAGGGGACATCGATAGCTGTTTTCGGTCAGGGTGCGGCCTGTGACGCTGGGTGCGCGGCGGATCGGTCTTGGGCGGCGACCGGCGGGAGGCCCATGGCGCGCCGGGGTACAGCACATGCCGAACATCCGGTACTTGCCATGATCTGACGGAAAATTTCCTGTCTGAGTGCGCAAAGCGTGAAGAAAACCGACTGAATCTGTGCTCTGCGTTTTGACTGTTGACCGGCTGGTCCTGGAATGTCACAGGCATGCCCGTCAGACCCCGAGCCGCGAACCGCGGCCCGCTGCGCATGCGCGACTTCCGTCTTCTGCTCGCCGGAGCCGCGGCCGGACAGCTCGGCGCCCAGGTGACCTTGGTCGCGCTGCCGCTCGTAGCCGTACTCCAGCTCAACGCACCCGCCTTTCAGGTGGGTTTGCTCACGGCCGCCGAGACCGCCGCGTTTTTGCTGGTCGGGCTGCCCGCGGGGGCCTGGGTCGACCGGATGCGCAAGCTGCCGCTGCTGATCCGGGCCGACCTCGTACGGGCCATGGCCATGGCCAGTGTCCCGCTGGCCGCCGTCGCCGAGGCGCTGACGATGGCGCAGTTGTACGTCGTCGCCCTGGTCACCGGCGTGGCGACAGTCTTCTTCGACGTGGCGCACCAGAGCTTTCTGCCCCAGCTACTGCCGAAAGAGCAGCTGGTCGCGGGCAACGGGGCGCTGGAGACGGTCCGTTCTTCGGCACAGGTCGCGGGCCCGGGGATCGGCGGTGGTCTTGTACAGCTGCTCGGGGCACCGCTGGCCATCGTGGCGGACGCGGCCGGCTACGCCGTCTCCGCCCTGTTCCTGTGGCGTATCAAGCGGCCGGAGAGCCGCCCGCAGCGTGTGCCGGGGAGCTCGCTGCGTACGGACGTCGCCGAAGGGCTGCGCTTCGTGTTCGGCCACCGCCTGCTTCGGGTGATCGCCGCGGCAACCGGGCTGGCCAACCTCTTCTCGGCGATGCTGATGGCCACTCAGGCCGTCTTCCTGGTCCGGGTGCTCGGCCTGGAGCCCGGAGCAATCGGCCTGGTGCTGTCCGCCGCCGCGGTGGGCGGGCTGGCCGGCGCCCTGTGCGCGGGCCCGCTCGCCGCCCGGCTCGGCCAGGCCCGGATCATCTGGCTGTCCACGCTGGTCACCGGACCCTTCGCACTGCTGTGGCCGCTGTCCGGGCAGGGTGCGGGGGCGGCGCTGTTCGCCGTCGGCTCCGGTGTGGTCTTCTTCGGAGCGGTCGTCTACAACGTCGCTCAGGTGAGTTTCCGTCAGGTCCTGTGCCCGCCGCGGCTGCTCGGGCGGATGAACGCCACCCTGCGGTTCGTGATGTGGGGCACCCTGCCCCTCGGCGCCCTGGCCGGCGGCGCGCTGGCCGACGCGTTCGGGGCTCGCGTGGCACTGGCGTGGTGCGCGGCCGGGTTCCTCGTCGTACCGCTGCCGTTGCTGCTCTCCCCGCTGCGCCGGATGCGTGAACTGCCGGACACCACCGGGGACACGGACACGGAGCTGCCGGTCACCGCCACAGGTGACGGCGACGCCCCGGCGTGCGCCGCCGGCGAGCCGGCCGAACCCGCGTCCCGCGGCTGAAGCGGCCCGCGCCCCCGCTCCCGCTCCCGCTCCCGCTCCCGCCAGCCCACACCGCACCAGGCCCCGCCCGCGTGCCCCCCCACTCGCTGCCTGTCGCCCCGGTCGTCCCGGTGGCGCGGTCTGCCATGACAGAGAGGTTCCTGTGCTCAGCATCACGCGCCAGTACCTGGCTCGCTACCACCGGCTCGACGACGGCGACGGGGCATCGGCCTCGGCCCTGCTGCCTGTCACCGGCGCCCAGCGTCGCTTCGTGCTGGTGCGGTCCATGGACCCGGCCGGTCGGCCGGATCTCGTGCCGATGTTCTTCTCGTTCCCGCGCGGCACGGTGGACGCCCGGCGCCTCGCCGCGGCCGCGGAGCACCTTGCGGCGCTGCACCCCGTTCTGCGCGCCCGGCCGGCCGTGTTGCGCGGCACCCCCGTGCTCCGGCTGGCGCAGCCGGATGTGCCGGTGGTGCAGATGTCCGCCGCATCGGGCGAGGACGCGGCCGCCGCCCTGCGACGGGCCCTGCGCGACTGGGCTCCGCAGGGGTCGCCACTGCGGCTGTTCCTGGCGCAGGACGAGCCCGCCGGCGAGCGGGAAGTGCTCGCTGTCGTGCTGGAACACACTGCGTGCGACGGTCGGTCGCTGGCCCGGATCGCCGAGGAACTGGGCGCCGCCTACACCGACGGCGTCGGGGGCGGCGGGCCGTCACCCGCCGATGTCGACGCCGAACTGGACGCCTACCGCGAGGCCGTGCTGCTCCAGTTGGACGCGGAGGAGCGGGCGGGCTCGCCCGCGGCGATGGCGTACTGGGGCGACCGGCTCCGCGCGGTGCGTGAACAGGCGCCCGCGCCACGGCCGGAGACCTCGGGCCCCGGCATGCTGCCGAGCGGGGCGGCCGAGCTGCGGATGCCCGCGCCCGACGCCGGGGCGTCGTTCCCCCGGCTGCTCGACGCCTGCCGCGCGGCCGCGACGGTGCTGTACGGCAGCGGCCATGTGGTGCCGCTCGGCTATCCATGGGGTGGCCGTCCGCCCGGCGCGGCCCCGGTGCTCGGGTGCTTCCTCAACACCGTGGTCTTTCCCACCGCGACGGGGACGGCTCCCGCGTCACCGGAGGAGACGGCGGGGGCATGGTGGGACGACCTGGACCATGCCGGTACTCCCTTCGACGAGGTGGTGCACGCCGCCCGGGCCGCCGGCTCCGGCTGGACCGGCCATCTCGACGGGCTGCTGACCGTCGACGACGCCCGGCAGCGCCCGCCTCTGCGCCTGGGCGGCGTGACCGGCCGCGAGATCCACATCGACGGCAGAGCGGTCCGCGGTCCCTTCGCGGTGTCCGTCACCCAAGGATCCGAACTGCACCTGCGCATGGCGTGGGATCGCGCCGTGCACTCCGACGACACCGCGAAGGGCGCCCTCGCCGCGCTCACCGACGCACTGCGCGCTCCGGTGCCGCCGGCCGGCTGACCACCCGGCCCACCCTCACCTCAACCCATACCACCAGGCCGGCCGCGCGATCCGCGGCCCGGTCTGCCCACCGCGCGGCCGGCCCGACCAGGCCCGGCCGCCACACCACCGACCCGACAACCTCATCAGGGATCGCCCATGCTTCCGCTCTCCTCCTCGCAGGAGATCGTCTGGCTGCACGAACAGGTGCAACCGGGCAGCCGCGCCTACAACTTCACCGCCGCACTCGACCTGTGGGGCACCCTCGACACCGAGGCCCTGCGCCTCGGACTCGCCACCGTCCTCGACCGGCACCCCGGTCTGCGGCTGGAACTCGTCGCCGTCCCCGGGGCGATGCCCGGCCAGCGGGTCGCCGAAGACTGCCGGCCGCGGCTGCGGACGGTGGACCTGAGCGGGGAGCCCGACCCCCAGCGCGCCTTCGAGGAGCTGCTGCGCACCGAGGCGGAGACCCCGCTCGACACCTACGAGGCGCCGCTGCTGCGCTGGACGCTGGTCCGGCTGGCGCAGCACCAGCACCGGCTCATCCACGTCGAACACCATCTGATCCACGACGGCCACTCGTTCGCGATCCTGCTGCGGGACGTCTTCACCGTCTACCGGGGCCACGTCCTGGGCGAGTCGGTCGAGCTGCCCGCGGCGCCCACGTACGCCGATTACGTCCGAGCCGGGGCCGAGCGCCGCGCCACCGACGAGCACCGGCGCGCCGGTCTGGACTTCTGGGCCGGTGAACTGCGCGAGTTCTCCTACGACATGCCGCTGCCCGGGCTGGCCCGGCCCGGCTCCCGGCGTCGGCATCACGGCGGTCAGCTGCGCCAGTCGATCGGCGCGGACCTGGCCGAACGCCTGCGGGAGCACGCCCGTTCGCGCGGCCTGACTCCCTTCGCCACGCTTCTCGGGCTCTTTGCCGAGCTGCTGCGCCGGCACAGCGGCCGCTCCCAGATGGTCATCGGAACCGCGGTCGGCAACCGACCCCGCGGGTTCGAGGACACCGTGGGCATGTTCGTGAACACCATTCCGCTCCCGCTCCGGCTCGACCCGGCCGCGCCGGCCGAGGAGTCCATGGACGAGGTGACCGACACCCTGATCCGCGCCCTGCCGCACCAGGAGGTGCCGGTCCAGGAGCTGACCCGCGCGCTCGGCCTGCACACCTCCGGCGCGGACAACCCCTTGTTCAGCGTCATGTTCAGCGCACACGACGCCGAGCTGCCCGAGATCGATGTGCCCGGACTGGACATCACCCTCTTCGAGGGGTTCAACACCGGCACCACCCGCTTCGACCTGGACGTGGTGCTGCTGCCGGACGACCGTCGCGGCGTCGGCCCCCGGCACGGCGCGCCGGGCATGACGCTGGTCTGGGACTACGACGCCGACCTGTTCGGCGAGGATGTGGCGAAGCTGCTCGCCGGGCGGTTCGTGGACCTGCTGCGGGCCTATCTCGACGCTCCCGGTACGGTCCTCGCCGACCTGGCGCTGCCACCCGCCCCGGCCGTCGCAGCCACCGCGCCCCGGGCGACGGACCGCGACCCGCTCGACCCCGCCGCCGCCCACGACCCCGCGCTGCCGGCGCTGCTCATCGGCGCCCGCCGGATCACCTACGGCGACCTCGACACACAAGTTGACTCGCTGGCACGGCGGATGCGTCAGGCGGGGGTGACGGCCGGTCAGCCGGTGGCCGCCGTACTGCCCCGTGGCGCCGACTCCGTCGTGACGCTGCTGGCGTGTCTGCGGACCGGAGCGGTGTACTGCCCGCTCTCGCCGTCCGATCCGCCGGCCCGGCTGGAACTGCTGCTGAACCGTCTGTCCCCGGCCCTCGTCCTGACCCCCGCCGACACCTGCGTCACCGTCCCCGCCGGACTTCCTACGGCCCCGGTCGACGCCCCGGCCCTCCCGCCGGCCCGGAACGCCGAGGTGATACCCGGCGCCTCGTACATCATTCACACCTCGGGCTCGACGGGCATACCCAAGCCCGTCGCCGTCGGGCGTGCGGCGCTGGAGAACCATCTGACCGGCGCGGCCGAGCGGTTCGGCCTGGGCCCGGGTGACCGGGTGCTGCTGTTCGCCCAGCCGTCCTTCGACGTGGCCCTCGAAGAGGTGCTTCCGTCGCTGTACGCCGGCGCGTGCCTGGTCGTCCCCGAACACGAGGTGCCCACCGGCACCGAGCTGACCGAACTGCTGGCCGCCGGCCGCGTCACCGTCGCGAACCTGCCCACCAGTTACTTCCTCGCCACCCGCCAGGACATCCGCCCCGCGCTCCGCGACGGCCGGTGGACGCCACGGCTGCTGGTCCTCGGCGGTGAACGCCTCCCGGCCGATGTGCTGCGCGCCTTCCTGGCCGACACCGACGCCACCGTGCTCAACGTCTACGGCGTGACCGAGGCCGCCATCAGCTCCACCGTCCACGAGATCACCCGCGACGAACTCACCGACGGGGCGGAGATCCCGCTCGGCGGCGAGCTGCCCGGCGAGCGGGTGCATGTCCTGGACGGCTGTCACCGTCCGCTGCCGGACGGCGCGGTCGGTGAACTGGCCATCGCCGGCGCCGGGCTCGCCGAGGGCTACGTCGGCAACCCCGAGGCCACCGCCGCACGGTTCGTCACGATCGAGGCCCTGGGCGGTGAGCGGGTCTACCTCACCGGTGACGTCGGCTACCGGGGCCGCGACGGGCTGCTGTACTTCCTGGGGCGCCGGGACAACCAGATCAAGCTGCGCGGCTACCGCATCGAGCTGGAGGAGGTGGAGTCCGCCGCCTCGGCCGCGCTCGGCGGCCGGTCCTGCGCCGTCGTGCTGGACCGCGAGGCCCCCGGCGGACCCAGGCTCGTCGGATTCCTGGAAAGCGCGGACCGGGAAGCGGACTGGGACGAGCAGACGCTGCACACGGAGTTGAGCCGCCGGCTGCCGAGCGCCCTGGTGCCGGCGCGGTGGGCGCGCCTCGACACACTGCCGAGGCTGGCCGGCGGCAAGCCGGACCGGGCGGCGCTGTCCGGGCGGGCCGCCGCTCTGGAGCCGGCCGCCCCCGTGGCACCGGCGGTGGAGGGCGGTGATGCGGACCCGATGCCCGGCGACCCGCTGACGGCGCTGCTCGCCGACGGCTGGCACGAGGTGCTGGGCCACCGCGGCTTCGACGTGACCTCGCACTTCTTCCGTGTCGGGGGTCATTCGCTGCTCGCCGCGCAGCTGGCTGCATGGCTGGAACCACGGCTGGGCCAACGCCCGCCGCTGCGGCTGCTCTTCCAGAACCCGGTGCTCGCCGACCAGGCCGGCGCTCTCGCGGCCGTCGCCACGACCGTGCAATCTCCCGCCGCTACGACCCTGACCACTGTGACGGAGGCGTGATGACCCAGCCCGACACCGCCCGGCCGACCGCCCCCGCCGCCGGCACCACCGCACATCCCGCCCCGCAGGACGGCCCGCTCAGCATCGCCCGCGGCGTGGCTCCCGCCGACGGTCCCAGCGCGGGCCTGCTCGCCCGCTTCGCGGAGTGGACCGCCCGCTCGCCCGAGGCCCCCGCGGTGATCGACGGGGCCCACACCTGGACGTACCGGCAGATCGACGCCGCCGCCGACGAGGTGGCCGGGGCGCTGCGCGGCCGGGTCCGGCCCGGAGACCTGGTCGGCGTCTGCCTTGACCGTTCCGCCGCGCTCGTGGTGAGTGCCGTCGCGGTCGCCAGGCTCGGCGCCGTCTATCTGCCGCTCGGCCCGCAGCCCGGTGAGCGCCGTGTCGACGCCGTCACCGAGGACCTGAACGTGGTCTGCCTGATCGGTGAGCCGCGCCTGCTGCCGTCCCGCTACCGGACGCCCGACCAGGTGGCATTGCCCCTGCCCTCGGCGGGCGCCAACGCCCCCGCCGAGGCCGTCGCGGCATTCGCCGAGCCGGCCGAAGGCGCGAGGTCCGCGCCCGCCTCGGCGTTCTACGCCGTGCTGACCTCCGGCTCCACCGGCCGGCCCAAGGCGGTCGCGGTCGCCGAGCACGCACTCGGTACGCTGCTCGACTGGTACCGCACCGAGACCGGCCTGGCCCCCGGGGACCGGCACTCCCTACTCATCGGAGTCGCGTTCGATCCGCATCTGCTGGAGCTGTGGGCCGGGCTGACGTCCGGGGCGGCGCTGGTCCCGGCTCCGGACGAGGTCCGCTGGGACTCGGTGGTGCTCACCGAATGGTGGCGGGCGGCCGCGGTGTCGGTGGCGGTCGCGGCGACCCCGATGATCGAGCCGTTGCTGGACCGGCCCTGGCCCGTCGACCTGAAGCTGCGTCATCTCTTCGTCGGCGGCGACCGGATGCGCCGTCGTCCTGGTGCCGACGTGACCACCACCGTCCACAACGCCTACGGGCCGGCCGAGGCCACCGTCCTCGCCACCACCTACGCCATGTGTGGCACGGACCCCGAGGCGGGCGAGGAGAGCGCACCGCCCATCGGCGGGCCGGTACCGGGCGTGACCGTCGTCGTCGCCGATGCGGACGGCCGTCCCGTCGCCCGCGGTGCGCAAGGCGAGCTGCACCTCGGCGGACACTGTCTGGCCCTCGGCTATCTGGACCCCGGCCTGACCGCGCGCCGTTTCACCGCTCCGCCCGAGGGCGTCGACCTGCCGGGAGTGGACCGTCTGTACCGCACCGGGGACCGGGTGCGGATGCGGGACGACGGGCGGCTGGAGTTCCTCGGCCGCCTCGATGAGCAGGTGAAGATCAGCGGGGTGCGGATCGAACCGGCGGAGGTGGCAGCCGCGTTCGAGCAGGACCCGGCGGTACGCAGCGCCGTCGTCATCGCGCCCCGTACACCCGACGGCCGCGCCCGCCTGGTGGCGTACGTACGGCCGGCCGCCGACGCCGCCCCCACCGCGGACGGTCTGCTGACGGCGGTCCGGCACTGGCTGCCCGAGCAGGCCGTGCCGTCGGACGTACGGATCGTCGGCTCGTTCCCCCTGGATGCCAACGGCAAGGTGGACCGGGCCGAGTTGACGCACCGGGCGGCCGCGGACGACTTGGGCACGTCCACCGGCTCCGCCCCGGGCGACGGCCGTCCCGACGAAGCCACCTCCGGCGAGCGGCTGGTACTCGACGCGGTGCGCGATCTGCTCGCCCGTCCGGAGACCACTCTGGCGGAGAACTTCATCGCGGCGGGCGGCACCTCGCTCCTCGCCGCCTTGCTGCTGGCCGTCATCCAGCGGGAGAGCGGGGTGCGACTGCGCGCCCCGGAACTGCTGCGCCAGCCCGACCTCCGTGCCGTGGCGGCGCTCGTCGACGCGCGCCGCGCGGGCCTGAGCCCGGCGGGAGCCTGAGATGGCCACGCACACCCCGTACCCTCACGACACCCGGAAGGAAGGGCCCGTGCCCACCGAACGCACCCTGTTGAGCGAGCGCACCCCTTCCGGTGGCCTCGCCCCGTCCGCCGCCCCGGCCGGGCGCCCGGGACCCGGGGCCGGTCTGCCGGCCCTCGTGGCGTGGCACGCCGAACGGGCGCCGCACGCCTTGGCGGTGGCCGACGGCGACACCACGCTCACCTACGCACAGCTGGTCCTGGCCGCCCGCGCCCTCGCCGCGCATCTGCAGCGGCACGGCGTCCGCCGGGGGGACCCGGTGGCGCTGCTGATGCCGCGCTCCGCCCGCACGGTCATGGCCCAGCTCGCGCTGTGGTGGGCCGGCGCGGTGTGCGTACCGCTCGATCCGGCGCACCCTCGCGCCCGTAGCGAGGCGCTGGCCGCGGACGCGGGTGTGACACTGACCGTCGGGGACGGCAAGCTCCTGGAATCCGCCGCACCGGCCGGCGCCACGCTCGCACTGCCCGATGAACCGCTGCCGGACGTCGCCCCGGCCCTCGCCCCCGCGCCCGAACTCGGCCCGGACGCGGCGGCGTTCATCTTGTTCACCTCCGGCTCCACCGGCCGGCCCAAGGGGGTGGCGATCGCGCACCATGCGATCGCTGAGCTGGTCACCGATCCGGCGTACCTCACCCTGACACCCCGTGACCGGGTGCTGTTCCATTCGCCGATGACGTTCGACGCCTCGACGTTCGAGGTGTGGAGCGCGCTCGCCAACGGTGCCGCGGTGGTGGTGTGCGCCGTGCAGCGGCCGTCGTTCGAGGAACTGGCCCAACAGGCGGAGCGCCACGGTGTCACCGTGGCGTTCTTCACCACCGCGCTCTTCCACCAGCTGGCGGTGCGCCGCTCCCGGGTGTTCGCGCTGCTGCGCACGGTGGTGGTCGGCGGGGAGGCGATGGCCGCCCATCATGCCCGTGAGGTCCTGCGGGCTTTCCCCTGGCTGGAGTTGGTCAACGGCTACGGGCCGACGGAGACAACGACGTTCGCCACGGCCCACCGGGTCACCGACGCGGACTGCGACGGGCAGGTGCCGATCGGCCAGCCCATCGCGGGCGCGACGGCGTACGTCCTGGACGACGCCGGCCGGCCCGTGCCGCACGGCGAGCGCGGCGAACTCTGGGTCGGCGGCAGCCGGCTGGCGCTGGGCTACACCGGACAGCCGGAGCTGACCGCCGAGCGCTTCACCTCTCACACCGGTCTGGGCCGCCTCTACCGCACCGGCGATGTGGTCTCCGCGCGCCCTGACGGAGTCCTCGACTTCCACGGGCGCACGGACGATCAGGTGAAGGTGCGCGGCTTCCGGATCGAACCGGGGGAGGTCGAACACGCGCTGCGGGACCAGCCCGAGGTGGACGACGCGGCCGTGGCCGTGCACCGCCCCTCCCCCGACGACGCCCGCCTGATCGCCTTCGTCGTCGCAGCACCCGGCCCCGTGCCCCGGCCGGGCGGTCTGCGCGACCGGCTGGCCGCGGTCCTGCCCGCTCATCTGGTGCCCGACGAGCTGACCGTCGTCGGGGAGCTGCCGCTCACTCCCTCCGGCAAGGTCGACCGCCGCGCACTGACGGACCTGGTCGCCGCGGGCGGCTGCGACACCCCGGCCGCGCCGCTGGCGCCGCTGGAGCAGGCCGTCGCCGACCTGTGGAGCCGTTCCCTGGGCCGCGATGTGACCCGTCCGGACGCCGACTTCATCGCCCTGGGCGGGCACTCCCTGCTGGCCCTCGGCGTCGCCGACGACCTGCGCGAGGAGCTGGGCGTCGAGCTGACGCTCGCCGACTTCTTCGCCGCCCCCACCGTGGCGGGTCAGGCCGCCCTGGTCGAGCGGGCGCTGCTCGCCGAGCACAGCGATCTGCACCCGCACGCCCCGGAGGACACCGATGGCCACTGACCGCCCCGCAGCCCCGGCCCTCCAGGAGGAGCTGCTGCGCCGGGCGCGCGCCCGCGCCGCCCGCTCCGTCCGCCTTCCCGAGGCATCGCACCAGGGACCGGCGCCGCTCTCCCACGCCCAGCGCCGTATGTGGCTGATGGACCGGCTCGGCCACGGCGGCGCGTCGTACAGCGTGCCGTTCGCCACCCGGCTGCGTGGTCCACTCGATGTGGACGCGCTGGCCGCCGCCCTGGTCTCGCTCGTGCGCCGGCACGAGATCCTGCGGACCCGCTACGGGCAGCGGGACGGCGAGCCGTACCAGGAGGTGCTCGCGGCGCCCGAGGCGTTCGCGGTGCCCGTCGTGGAAACGGGCGCCGAGGAGGCTTCGGCCCTGCTGGTGGCGGAGGCGCGCCGCCGGTTCGATCTGTCCGCCGGACCCCTGCCCCGCGCCCTGGTCCTGCGGCACGGGGAACAGGACCACACCGTTCTGCTGACGTTCCATCACATAGCCATCGACGGACCGTCGTTGGACACCGTGACCCAGGAGCTCGGCGAGCTCTACGCGGCCGCCGCCACCCCGAGGGCGACGCTCAGCCCTCAGCGCACGCGGCCGCCGCAGTACGCGGACTTCGCGCGGCGTGAGCACCAGGCCGCCGATCGCCTCGATGAGGGGTTGCGGCACTGGGCCGGCCTTCTCGAAGGCGCCGCTCCGACGCGGCTGCCCGGCCCCGTACCGCCGCCCGCCGACGCCGGCTCCCGGCCCGCCGGGACCCACACCGCGCCGCTCGACCCCCAGGTGCCGGCCGCCCTGCGCGAGCTGGGCCAACGGCACCGGGCCACGGTGTTCACCGTGGCACTCGCCGCGGCGTTCGCCGCCCTGCACCGTTTCACCGGGCAGGATGACCTGGTGATCGGCGTTGCCGGAACGCACCGGCAGGGCGCGGCCATGCGCGGCCTGGTCGGACTGTGCGTCAACACCCTCCCGCTGCGCGTCGACGCCTCCGGCGACCCGTCCTTCAGCACGCTCCTGGAGCGGGTACGGGACGCGCTGCTGGACGCGCAGCGCTACCGTGAAGTGCCGTTCGACCTGATCCTGGAACGGCTCGGCGCCGCGGCCCGCGGTGCGGACGGGACGGCTCTGGTGCGGGTGACCGCGGACGTGCTCGGCGCTCCCACGGTGCTGGAGCTGCCGGGGACCGTGGGCGAACACCTCGACGTGGGCGTCGGAGAGGCCAAGTTCGACCTCTCCTTCGGTCTGGTGGAGGGCGACCGGCCCGCCGGTCTCGTGCAGTACCGCCGGGCCGCGCTGGACGACGAGGCAGCGGCCGGCCTCGGCGCGGGCTACGCCGCGCTGCTCGCCGCGGTCGCGGACGATCCCGGCCTCCGGCTCTCGCAACTGCCCGGTACGGCACCGGTATCCCCGGACGAGCCCGGCGGGCATCCGGCCGAGGTGATGCTGCGCGCCCACCCCCAGGTCTGCGAGGCCGCGGTGGTCGCGGCGCCCGGTGGTCCGCTGCTCGCCTTCGCGGTCCTGCGGGAGACGGGCGGCCCGGCGCCTGCCGACCTGCGCGCCCACCTGCGGGCCGGCCTGGCGCCGGAACTGGTCCCGGTCGCGGTCACCCTGCTGGACGCCCTCCCCCGGACCGCCGACGGCGCGGCCGACCCGACGCGGCTGCCGGGAATACCGGCCGCCCCCGCGCCGGACGGGCCCCGCGCCGAGGCGGTGCGCACGGGCTTCGCGGCGCTGCTGGGTCGCACACCCGCCCCGGACGACGACTTCTTCGCCCTCGGCGGCCACTCACTCACCGCCGTCCAGCTCGCCGAGCGGCTGCGCCAGGCGCTGACGCTGCCGCTGACCGGCCTGGACATCATGCAGGCCCGCACCCCCCGCGCGGTCACCGCCCTGTTGGACGCGCGGGAGGCGGAACGCGCCGCCGCGCCCGTACCCTCGTCCGCCCGGCCACGGCGGGCACGACCCGGCACGGTCCTGGTCACCGGCGCCACCGGTGGCGTCGGCGCCTTCGTCCTGCGTGAACTCGCCGCCCAGGGGCGCCCCGTACTGGCCCTGGCCCGCCCCGAATCAGCGCATCTGGTCGCGGCGGAGGGCGTGGACGTCATCGAGGGCGACCTCGCCGACCCGGACGGGCTGCGCAAGGCGGTGGCCGGCGCGGACGCGGTCGTCCATGCGGCCTGTACCTTCACCCGGCCCGAGGTCGACGTGGCGGCGATGGAGGCGATGCTCGCCGCCTGGTCGCACGGCCCGTTCGTCTTCGTCAGCAGCGTGGACGCCTACGGGCACCCCGACGGCGGGCCGGTGGCGGAGGAGTCCGTCTCGCGGGAGCCGCTCAGCCCGTACGGCCGGGCGAAGCTCGACTGCGAGCGGATGCTGCTGCGGGCGGCCGGTACCGGCGGCCGGGGCGGGGCCAGTGCGGTCCGCTCCCCGCTGGTGTGGGGCCCGCACGACCGGCTGCGTGACCAGCTGCGCTGGGGCGCCACCGGCCTGCTCTACCAGGCCGCGCAGGACGGCCGGCCGCTCACCCTTCCGCGGCCGGGCACCCGCGGCCACGCCTGGTACGGCGCACCCTGGGTGCACGCCGCGGCGCTGGCACGGGCGGTGGTCTCGTGCCTGGACGCGCCGGTGCACGGCGTGGCCAACGCCGTCAGCGGACATGTCACCTGGCGGGACCTCGCCGCGGACCTGGTCGAACTGCTCGGCAGCGCCAGCGAGATCCGTGAGACGGACGAGGTCCATCCGGACCTCGACCACCGCTGGCACTACCAGGCCGGCCGTCTGGCCCGGCCACTGGGCGCACAGCCGGGCGAGGACCGGCGTTCCGTACTGGCGGCCATGGTGAGGTGCGAACCCAACGGCACGAGGAGCTGAAGCCGATGTGGCGCGTCGCGCCAGGTACGGCACTCCGCGCCGCGGCTTCGTGCCGACTCTTGTCCGCACGGCCTGCCGCGCGCTGGGCCCGAGAGGCACGTCAGGGCTCGTTCAGGTAGGCGAGGACAGCGAGGACGCGGCGATTGTTGTCGTCGTCATCGGTGATGCCGAGTTTGCCGAACAGGGAGGTGGTGTACTTGCTGATGGCGCTGGCACTGAGGAAGAGCCGCCGGCCGATGGCCTGATTGGACAATCCTTCGGCCATGAGGCCGAGCACGGAGTGTTCGCGTTCGGTGAGCTGTCCGAGTCGTCGGTTCGAGGACCCGCTGGACAGCAGTTTGGCGATGACGGCCGGGTCCATGGCGGTCCCGCCACCGGCGACGCGTTCCAGAGCATCGATGAACTGATCGGCGTCGAACACGCTCTCCTTGAGGAAATAGCCGATGCCACCGGCGCCGTCGGCCAAGAGCTCGCGGGCATACAGTTGTTCGACGTACTGAGAAAGGATCAAGACCGGCAGGCCGGGCAGTTCGCTGCGGGCGGCAAGAGCCGCCCGCAGGCCCTCGTCCGACTGGGTGGGCGGCATGCGGACGTCGATGAGGGAAACGTCCGGCCGCCATGTCAGCAGCGCGTCGAGCGTCTCGGGTCCGGTGGTTGCCGTCGCCACCACCTGGTGTCCGTACGCCTCGATGAGGCGGACCATCCCGTCGCGCAGGAGGTAGAGGTCTTCGGCTACGACGATTCGCATGGCACCATCATCCTCACGCGGGTCGGACCGCCTGTCGGGCTGGCGATCTCCAGGGTGCCGTCGAAGACCGCGAGGCGGCGGCACAGCCCCGCAAGCCCACCGTCGGCTCGCACGTCGGCCCCACCCCGGCCGTTGTCTTCGATGTCAACGACGATGCCGGTGTCGTCGCGGGCGATGGAGATTCGCGCCCGTGTCGCATGGGCGTGCTTGGCCGCGTTGGTCAGCAGTTCGGCGATTCCGAAGTACAGGGCGGACTCGATCGGCGGGTCCAGGCGGAGCTGCACGTCGGCGCTGACAGCCGTCTCGACCGGGCTGTCCAAGGCAAGAGCGCGAACGGCATCGATGAGCCCTCGGTCGTTCAGCACCGGCGGGTTGATTCCCTTGACCAGTTCGCGGAGTTCGGTCAGTGATGTGGCGGCCCCGACTCGTGCTTCCCGCATCAGGGCCTTGGCCTGGTCGGGGTCGGTTTCCATCAGCTTCTCCGCCGTCGCCAAAGAGAGCCCGAGCGCGACCAGGCGGGCCTGCGCTCCATCGTGCAAGTCACGCTCGATCCGGCGGATCTCGGCGGCCTGCGCCACCGTCGTGTCCGCGCGCTGGGCCGTCAGCTCATCCACCCGGTCCGCCAGCGCCATCGCAGAGGACGCGCTCAGGAAGCGGACGGCTACCGGCTCGACGGACCGCCAGGCATACGGGGCGCCGGCGAAGGCCACGGCCAGGCCGAGCACCCCGAAGGTGCGCGCGAGGATCGACGGCTGGGACAGCCCGACGGCCGCTGCCGCGAGTCCGGCCGGCGGGATGGCCGCGATCACGCCCACGGTGATCGGTGCGATCGCCGTGAATCGCAGGTCACGCCAGGTAGCCGGGTCGCTCCGCCGGATCCGCCACCGCTGCTCCTGGCGGGCCTGCTGGCTGCTGCGCGCGTAGGTGAAACCGTTCCACCAGTACCCGGTGGACATGCGCACCACCGGCTCGGCCTGCCGGTATCCGGCGGGAATGACGGTGGCCGTCCACCTCGCGACAAGGAAGCGGAACATCCCACAGACCGGGCGGGACAGGGCGAGAGTCCCGATACTCGCCCACACGAACACCGGCACCCACGACCACGGGCCCGCCCACCAGATCCCCAGTGCCACGGCAGCGGCCCACACAGCCGGGACCAGCATGCTGACGATCACCACCACGCACGCCCGCACGAACCCCACGCAGGCACTGGCCACCCACGACATCACCTGTCTCATGACTCTTCCTTCTCACTTCATCACCCTGCCCGTTGCACCCGCGGTTCCTGCGATGCGCCGCCGATCAGGCTGGTACGGCTTGGTGTTTTCACTGTGCACGGCACGGAGCCCGACGCCCGCCAGATCGGCTCCGAAGTGGGTCTGGCTCCACCGCCCTGTACGTCCAGGCCCATACCGCGGCTCCCATGCGCTCCCTAGCGTCGACACCACACCGGACAACGCGAGGGAAGAGAGACGAAGAGAGACATGGAAACCATCAGCCACACCACGACCGAGGCCGCCCACCTCAACCATCCGTACACCCAACGGGCCTTCGGCAAGGTGAAGTTGCTCGTCGCGGCCTACGGCGCGCTGAGCGCCGCGGTCCTCATCACGGTCGTCGTCCTCGCCATCACCGGACACGAGGTGACCTCGTTCATGTGGGGCCGATCGGCCGGAGTGCTCGCGAGCGCCGCGGTGACCTACTGGCTGACCGTGCGCGCCTCACGGGGAGCGCGATGGGCCTATCTCCGTGTGCGCGCCATCTCGATCATCGTGCCGATCGCGATCGTCGCCATCGACATGATTCCCGGCGCCCTCCCGCCGTGGTTCGTCGTGATGCAGGTCGCCTGCGCCCTCACCATCGGCGCAACCGCCTTCCCCATCAACGGATCCGGACTGCGCGCCGCCTTCCCCAAGTCACGCTGACCCTCTCAAGCCGCAGAGGCCGGGGGCGAAGGCTGCGTACGCTTGCCGTGGCGGTTCGCGGGGGTCAGGCGCCGGGCGGGCAAAGCCCGGCCACCGCCCATTTCGCCCGCGTGGACAGCCGGCTGAGCACCTTCGCGGACCCCTTGCCGATCGTGTCCAGCAGGAGCCTGCCGTGCACCATCGTCGTACGCGCGAGTTCCGCGTCCCCCGCCTCGACGGCGGCGAGCGTCAGCTCCAAATGCTGCTCCGTGATCAGCCGGCCGAGCCCCCGGCGGTGCCACTGGGCAACCGCTCCGTCCGGCGTGGTGCCATCGGCGCCGACCGCCGCCCGTGCCCGCTCCAGCGCTCGCCCCGCTGCCGCGAGATCGCCCTTGCGACGCTCAAGGCGGGCGAGGACGTACGCCTCCGAGGCCCGTTCCCATGCCGTGTCCTGAAGCGAGAGGAGGTTGAACTGGGCGCGGGCCGCCTGTGCGTGATCGCCGATGCGCTCCAGCGCCCGGCTCAGCTCCCGGAGCCGGTCCGCGTCCGGGCCCGTGTCGTCCAGCATGCGGATGAGCGCGACCCGGGCGTGCTCGACACGACCCTGCCGGTGGGCCAGCTCGATCCAGGTGAACTCGCTCTCGGCAACCACATCCCGCCCGTGCCGCTTCGCTTCCTCGGCGCGGGCCCACTCCACGGCTCCGGCGCTGTCGGTGACCTGCCCGGCAGTGGCCGACCGCAGCAGCGCGACGTCCCCATCCTGCCCGTGCAACGCCACCAGCACCGCGGCCAGCCGCCGCTCCTCGAACCACTCGGTCCGCGCGGCACACTCGTGCTCCAGCAGGAAACGCAGCAGTGGCAGATCGCCGTCACGGCGGTCGTACTGCGCCGCCCGCAGCACCCCCGCCCGCAGCACCGGATCCGCAGCCGCCTCCTCCCACGCGCCGAGGTCGCCGGAGCGCATCCGCTCCAGCGCCTCCCGTCCCGGGCCGAGGACGACGTCGCGCAGGGACTGGCGGAAGGATTCCTCCAGTTGGTAGGCGCAAAGTTCGTCCGAGTTGAGCAGGAGGTGGTCCGGCTCGGTGCGCCGGGTGGCCGACTCCGACAGGGCGTTGAGTTCGACCAGTGACCGGTCCGGCAGGCCGAGACCGCTGATCAATGCCGCTCGCTGCGCGTCCAGTTCGGGAGCGAACTCCTCCCGCGCCTCGTCGTCCCCCTCACGTACCGCGGCGAGCAGGCCCTCCTCGTCCAGCTCGGGGGAGACGTTCTCACACCACGCGGGCAGCCGCACGAGGATTTCGAGCGCCTCGCCGACACTGTCGGCGAGCAGCGAGGCGTACCCGTCGGAGGACGCGTGGAGTACGGCTGTTCCCCCGCACAGGAAGTACGTGCCGCCGGTGTCGTCGCCGGCGATCGGCTCCAACGACGCACCGGACGCCAGGTGCACCGACTCGACGTGGTACGCCCGGCTCACATCGAAGTCGAACGGAAACGCGGCCAGTTCGGCCAGATCAGGGCGGGTGCGCAAGAGTTCCAGAACGCGGTCGGTCATACGACCGAACCCTAACGAGGCTCCAGCAGGAACACCCGGCGCAGGTGGCACTCCGAGGTGACCGCGATGCGCCCCGGCCCGGCCACGTCGATGGACGGTCGACTTGGAGCTCGATGTGCTCCACGGAGGCGCTTGGGCCCGGCCACGCCGGCATCCGGCACGGTCGCGCCCAAGGCCGGAACCTGCTCGGGCAGCGTCGCCCAGTCCTCGTCGAGCGCCCACCGCCGGTCCGGCTGATCAACGGCCCCGCCGAGCAGCAACCGGTAGAACTCGGTGCGGACGGCAACGGAACGAGGGCGAGAGCCCGTTGGGCACAAAGCCCCGGGCTGCGCTCAGACCGTGCGGGAGGCGATGAGCGCAGCCAGGGAAGTGACGGTGGGGTGGTCGAAGAGGTCACGGACCGCGATCCGTGCCGGAGCCACGCGATTGATCCGGGCCGTCACCTGGGCGGCCAACAGGGAGTGGCCACCGACGGCGAAGAAGCTCTCGTCGTCGGTGAAGTTCCCATGGCCGAGCGTCTGCTCCCAGACGCTGCGGATCTGCTCACGCTGCGGGCTCATCGGAACTCTCCCTGGATCGAAGCCGGGTTGGGTGTGGCCTGCGTCATATTCACTACCACCGAGGCCACATGACATCTCACGTGTGACATTGTACTCGGCGGAGGTAGCGGATGCTTGATGCACAACGCGGCGGCGAAACAGCCCTGACCCAGCAACAGGAAACCGTGTGGAAAGCCCAGTTGATGGCTCCGGCCAGTGACTCGTACCACATCCCCCTGGCCTTCCACCTGAGCGGTCGGATCGATCCCTCCGCACTCGACCTGGCGTTGCGGCGGGTGATCGAGCGCCACCCCGTCCTGCGTGTGACCATCTCCGACAGCCCCGACGGCGCGCCCCGGCAGCGCCCCGGGCCACCTCCGAAGTCCTTGCTCGCAGTCCACGACACCGACCCGGGTCAGGCCCGGCACTTACTGGCGGAGGCTGCCCGCCGCCCGTTCGACCGGACCGAGCCGCTGAGAATGGCGGCGGAGCTGTTCCGGTGGTCGGCCGACGAGGCCCTGCTGCTCCTGGTCTTCGACCATGTCGCCGTGGATGCCCCCTCGGTGGCCCAGCTGCTGCACGAGCTGTCCCAGGACTGTGCGCAGCTTGCCGATGGCCGGCAGCTGGACGAAGTCGTCCCGGAGGAGGGCTACTTCGCGTACGCACGGGAGCAGCAGGCCCGTTTCGCGGAGCCCGACGCCGAGACGGCAGCGGGGGCGGCTTTCTGGGCGGAGCGAACCGCGCGGCTGGACCGCGGAACGGATCCGGGCCTTCGCCGGCCCGGCGAACTCGGCCTCCCCACTGCGGAGTTGGAGGTCGCACTGCCGGACGGGCTGACGGCGGCCGCCGTGGCGGTCGGCGGCTCCCTCTTCACCGTGCTGATGGCCGCCTACTGCCTGGCGCTCAGACATCTCAGCCTGGAACGCGATGTCCTGGTGGCGTATCCGGCCATCGACCTGCGGCGCGCCGAGTACGAAGGTGCGGTCGGCCTCTTCACCGACGGGCTGTTCCTGCGCGCGCCGGACCCGGCCGGGCTCACCCTCAGCGATTACGCCGCCAAGGTCCGCGAGGACCTGCTGGCCGGCTTCGAGCACCAGGGAGCGCCGCTCGCGGACATGTATCGCGGCCTGCGCGCCGCCGGGTCCTCCGCGCGGGCGATGCTGTCACTGCACGACCAGGGTGCGGAAGAGTTATCGCTGCCCGAAGCCACCGTACGGCGGGTGCCCGTCTACCCCCGCGCGGGCAAGACGGATCTCCTGCTGGCGGTCGAGGCAGACGGCGAAACGGCCGCGGCCCGGTTGCAGTTCAACACCGACCGCTACGACGAGGCCGCCGCGCGGGGCTTCGCCGCGGCCTACCGGTCGGTCCTCGGGGCGCTCACCGGCCTGGCCCGTGGTGCCGACGTGCCCGCCGTCGAGGTGCCGTTGGTACCGGACGAGCACCAGGTGCAGACGCTCGCCAAGGCCCGCGGGCCCGCGCAGCCGCCATTCGCGCCGGTCACCCGGTCGTTTCTGGAGCAGGTGCGCCGGTCGCCGGGCCAGGTGGCGGTGCTCGCCGCCGGGGAACAGCTGACCTACCGCGAACTGGAACGGGCTTCGGGTGTGCTGGCTGCCCGGCTGGGCGAACTCGGCCTTGCGCGTGGCAGCACGGTGGCGCTGCTGCTGCCGCGCTCCGCCCGGTACGTCGTGGCGGCGCTCGGCGTACTGCGCGGCGGGCACGCGTTCCTGCCGGTCGATCCCGAACTCCCGCCCGCAAGACGGGGGTTCGTGCTCTCGGACGCCGGGGTGGCGGCCGTCGTCGTGGCCACGCGGGCCGACGCCGCGGAACTCCCGGTGGGGATGACGGTGGTGGCCCTGGACGATCCGGCGCCCTCCGCCCCGGCCGGCGGCGCTCCGCGGACGGGCCACGCCCCGCTCGACGGGGACGAGCCCCTTGCGGCGGACCCCGCTTACGTGATCACCACCTCCGGCAGCACCGGCCTGCCGAAGTGCGTCCAGGTCCCGCACGGGGCGCTGGCCAACAATCTCCGCTGGAAGGCGGAGCGGTTCGGGTTCACCGCCCGGGACAGGTTCTACTTCAAGACGCCTCCGGTCTTCGATGCCTCGGTCTGGGAGTTCCTCACGCCGCTGATGGTGGGCGCCTCGGTCGTCGTGGCACCGGCCTGGGCGCACCGCGATCCATCCGCCCTGGCCGCGGAGGTCGAGGCCCGGGGCGTAAGTGTCGTCCAGTTCGTCCCGACGCTCCTCAAGGCACTGCTGGCGGAGCCCCGACCGCCGTCGGGCTCGGTGCGGTGGGTGTTCTGCGGCGGGGAAGCGCTGGACGCCGCCGTGGCTGCCCGCGCCGTCCGGTACTTCGAAGCGCCGGTGGTCAATCTCTACGGCCCGGCCGAGGCGGCCATCGACGTCACCTCGTTCACGTACCAGGAGGAGGTCACCGACGGTGGTGGCCCGCGCACGGGCCGGGTGCCGATCGGGTGGCCGGCAGCCGGGGCGCAGGTCCATGTCCTGGGCCGGGGCGGCCAGTTGATCCCTGCGGGGTTTCCGGGCGAGCTGTACATCGGAGGGGTTCCGCTCGCGCTCGGCTATCTGAACCGCCGGGAGCTGACCGAGGAGCGTTTCGTCCGCCACCCCTTCGACCCCGGCCCGGGCGCGAGGCTCTACCGCACCGGCGACCTCGGCCTGCGCACCTCGGACGGGACACTGGTGTTCCTGGGCCGCCAGGACGGGCAGGTCAAGGTCCGCGGAATTCGGGTCGAACTCGACGAGGTCCGCTCGGTGGCGCTCGGGCACCCCGAAGTCCACGACGCGGTCGCGGTGCTCGTCCCGGGCCGGGAGGAGGAGCTGCTCGCGCTGTACTTCCTGGGCCGGGAGCCGGGCACCCGGGCCCGGCTTCGGGCCCACCTCGCGCAGCACCTGCCCGCCGCGCTGCAACCCAGCCACCTTGTCGCCATGGACGCGTTCCCCCTGACCGGCAGCGGCAAGGTGGACGTACGGACGCTTCCCGCGCCGCCTCCGCTCGCCACCGCCGCGACCGCCGACCTGCCCCGGACCGAGCTGGAGCGCCGGATCGCGGCCCTGTGGGCGCAGCTGCTCGGCTGTGCCCCGGACCGGGTGCCCCGGGACGTCAGCTTCTTCGAGTCGGGCGGTACCTCGCTGACGCTCATCCGCCTGCACCGCATGCTCCGCGCGGAGTTCGGCACCCCGGTGCCGGTCACCGCCCTGTTCGCCTTCCCCACGGTCGCCGCGATCGCGCGCTCGCTGAAGACCCCTGACGAGTACGGAGAATCATCATGAGTGAACGGCCGGACGCATCGGCGGTGGCGATCGTCGGCATGGCCTGCCGGTTCCCGGGCGCCCGGGACCTGGAGGAGTACCGGGACCTGCTGCTGCGTGCGGAGAGCGCCGTGCAGCGCTTCGACGCCGGGGCGGGCGGGGACGATCCGCGCCATGTGCCGGCCGGCGGTGAGCTGGACGGTGTGGACCTCTTCGACGCGGAGTACTTCGGCATCGCCCCGGCCGAAGCCGCCGCGATGGATCCGCAACAGCGCCTGCTCCTACAGGAGGCCGTACACGCCCTGGAGCACGCCGGACGGGGCGCCCACGCGTCGCTCGGCCGGGTCGGGGTGTTCTGCGGCAGCGGCGACAACCGCTACGGTGCGCTGATCGCGGCGGCCGGCGACGGGCTGCCGATGGGAACGTCCGCGGCGGCGCTGCCGCTGCGTGTCTCCTATCACCTCGGGCTGCGGGGGCCGAGCGTCTTCGTGGCAAGCCTCTGCTCGACCGCGCTCACCGCCGTGCACCTGGCTCGGCGCAGTCTGCTGGCCGGTGACTGCGACCTGGCCGTGACCGGTGCCGTGTCGGTCGGGCTGCCGCACGAGCGCGGCTACCTGGCGGTCGACGGCGGGGTGCTGTCGGCGAGCGGGGTGTGCCGTCCCTTCGACCGGGAAGCCGACGGGACGGTACCGGGCAGCGGCGTGGGTGTGGTGGTGCTCAGGCGGCTGGCCGACGCGCTGCGTGACGGGGACACCGTCCACGCCGTGGTGCGCGGCTCGGCGCTGAACAACGACGGCGCCGACCGGTTGAGCTTCGCCGCCCCCAGCGTCATCGGGCAGCGTGACGTCCTGCTGTCGGCCTGGGCCGACGCCGGCGTCCCACCGGAGGGCATCGGCTACATCGAGGCACACGGCACCGGGACGCCGCTCGGTGACCCGGTCGAATTCGCCGCGCTGGCGGCCGCGAGGAAGCTGCTCGGTGTGACCTCGCCCTGCGCGGTCGGCAGCGTCAAGTCCTCGCTCGGCCACCTGGACGCGGCCGCGGGCATGGCCGGCCTCATCAAGGCCGTCCTGGCGGTGCGGGACGGGGTGGTCCCCGGGACGGTGGGCCATCGGGAGCTCAATCCGGCGATCGATCTCGACGGCAGCGGTCTGCGCGTGGCGGTCGACACCGCCCCGTGGCCCGCGGCGGACGGCCCCCGGCGAGCGGGCGTGACAGCGCTCGGGGTGGGCGGAACCAACGCGCACCTCGTGCTGGAGCAGCCGCCGGCCGTGCCGGTGCCGACGGGTGGCGGCGGGCCGCAGGTGTTCCCCGTGTCCGCTCGCTCGTCCTGGTCCTTCGACCGCTCACGCGCCGCGCTCGTCGAGCTGCTTCCCGGTCTCGACGGCAGCCCGACGACGGCGGCCCGGTTGGCGCGCTCACTGCAGGACGGCCCGGCCCCCGGCCGATTGCGCCGGGCATGGGTGGCCGCCGACACGGCCGGACTCGCCGCGGCCATCGGGGCGGACTCCGGGGAGCCGGCGGCCGGCCCGCTGGTCCTGGGGCTGGAGGCCGGTCCCTGGTCCGGTGGCGGGCAGTCCGCGGCCGGGCCGGACGAGGTGCGGTCGTACTTCGACGGCCCGCTGGCCCTGCTCGACTCCCTCGACGGGCTCGGTGTCGAGCCGGACGCGCTCGCGGCCTGCGGGATCGGTGAGTTCGCGGCGTTCGCCTTCGCCGGCGCGATCGACGCGCAGAGCGCGCGGCGGTACGCCGGGTACCACGCCACCGCCGTGCTCGCCGCCCGGATCGGCGGAGACCTCAGCGCCTGCGAGCGTGCCCTGGCCGCGTTGGACAGGGAGCTGACGTCCGCCGGTGAGCTCCGCGCGCTGAACGTGGAGATCCGTTCGGTGACGCTCGGCGTGGTTCTGCGGGCCGGCGATGTGCCCCCGGCGGCCCACCTGTTGGAGGTCTCCCGGGCGGCCGTGCTGGGCGGCGAGGCCGCCGCTCTCCCGCCGGAAGCCTGTGCGGTGACTCCGGCGGCCGGCGACCGCGCGCAGTTCCTCCGGCTGGTGGCGCACTGCTGGGAGCACGGTGCGGACGTGCGGTGGACGGGGTTGCGCGAACCGGACGGTCTCCCGCGGATGGCGATACCTCCGTACCCGTTCCGGCCGACACGTCACTGGCACCCGGCCGTCCCCGTCCGCGCGTTGCCCGAAGCGGCCGGTGACACCGCGTCCGCCGGCGCAGGCTCGCGCCGGCGCCCTGGTGCGACCACCGTCGAGACGGTGATGGCGATCTGGTGCGAGGTCCTGGGCCTGCCCGAGGTCGGCCCCGACGACGACTTCTTCGACCTGGGCGGTCACTCGCTCCTGGCCACCCAGGTGCTCTCCCGGATCCAGGAGGAGTTCGGCACCCGGATCCCGCTGGGCGATCTGCTGGACGGGCAGTCTCCGGTGGACGTGGCCGCCCTGGTGGATGCGGAGCTGGAGTCGTCCCGGCTGTACCGGTCGCTGGTCGACGCTCCGGCGGACGGCGGCGCATGGGAAGAGGTGGAGCTGTGACCATGGTCGCCGTTCTGGAGGAGCTCTCCCGGCGGGGCGCACGCCTCGCGCTGGAAGAGGGCCGGCTCACCCTCACCGCCCCCGAAGGCGCGCTGGACCCCGAGCTCACCGCGCTGGTGCGGCGCCACCGTGCCGAGGTGGTCCAGTTCCTGCGGGAGCGGGCGGAGGAGGAGGCCCGTCGCACCATACGGATCAGGCGGGTGGAGCGCGGTGGGCCGCTGCCGGCCACCTATGCCCAGCAGCGGCTCTGGCTGGTCGAACAGCTCGGCATCGATCTCCCGGTCTACAACATGTACTTCACGACCGAGCTGACCGGGCCGCTCGACGAGGAGGCTCTGCGCTGGGCCGCAGGGCAGCTGATGGCGCGGCACGAGGTGCTGCGGACCGCCCTGCGGAACTCCCCCGCCGGGCTGGTCCAGGAGATCTCGGCGCACTGCCCGACCCCGTACGCCGAGCACGACGCGCGGACCGACGCGCAGGCGGAGGCGCTGATCCGCCGGGTCACCGAGACCAGGTTCGACCTCGCCGTCGCTCCGCTGATTCGCTTCGACCTGATCCGGTGCGCGCCCGAGCGGAGGATCTTCGTGGTCACCCAGCACCACGTCATCTCCGACGGCTGGTCGACCGGTCTGATCCGCTCGGAGCTCTCCGAGCTGTACGCGGCCAGGGTCGCCGGGCGGCCGGCCGACCTGCCCGAACCGACCGTGCAGTACGCCGACTTCGCGGTCTGGGAACGGGAATGGCTCGGCACCGAGCTGGCGGAGCGCCAGCGCGCCTTCTGGCGGGGGCAGTTGGCCGACCTGCCGCCTTTGCTCGACCTGGCGCCGGGCCGTACCAGGGAGGCCGTGCAGGGCTTTCGCGGCGACGCCCTGGACTTCCGCTTGGGTCCCGAGGCCGCCGCCGCAGTGGAACGGCTCTGCGCGTGCGCCGCCGCCACCCCGTACAGCGTCTTCATGGGGGTGTTCACGCTGCTGCTGGCCCGGATCTCCCGGACCGGTGACATCGCGGTGGGCAGTCCGCTCGCCAACCGTCCCTTCCCCGCGTTGGAGCGCACGCTCGGCCTGTTCTTCAACTCCATCACCGTTCGGACGGTGGTGCGGCCCGAGGAGAGCGTGCAGGACTATCTGGCCCGGGTGCGGCGCACGGCGTTCGACGCCTTCGCCCACCAGGACCTGCCGTTCGACCAGGTGGTCGACGCTGTCGCGCCGGACCGCAGCAGCTCGCACTCCCCCGTCTTCCAGAGCATCCTGATCTACCAGAGCTACCCCGACGGCGACCTCGACCTTCCCGGTATCCGGTCCGGACCGGCGCCCGCGCCGGTGTACGCGGCGCAGTACGACCTGCAGCTGAAGCTGCGCCAGGAGTCGGACGGGTTCCTCGGCCAGTTGCTCTTCAGTACCGCGCTCTTCGACCGGACGCAGGCCGGGCTGCTGGTCACCTGGTTCGAGCGGCTGCTGACGGCGATGGCCGAGCACCCGGACCGGCCGGTCGGTGAACTGCCGCTGACCAGCCCCGAGGAGGAGGCCCGTCAGACCCGCTTCGACGCCGAGGCCGAGCTGCCGGTGCCGCAGCGGCCCGTTCACCGCCTCGTCCTCGACCGGCTGGCAGAGGAGGGCGACCGGCCCCTCGTGTCGCTTCGCGGACGGTCTCTCACCGGTGCGCAGCTGGCAGAGCGGGCCGCCGCCGTAGCGGCGGGTCTGCGGGCCGCGGGTCTGCGCCCGGGCGAACGGGTGGGCCTGCTGGTGCCGCGTTCACCGGACCTCGTCGTGGTCCTGCTCGGCGTACTGGCGGCCGGCATGGCGTACGTGCCGCTCAGCGGGACCGACCCGCAGGGCCGGCTGGAGGGCATGCTGGCCGACGCGCGGTGCGCCGCCCTGATCACCGACGGCCCGTACCGGCAGCTCTGCCCCGGCTTCGCCGGTCGCCGGCTTGCGCTGACCGATCTGGTCGCCTCGTCGGGCCGGGCTGACGGAACGGCACCGGCCCTCGCGGAACCCGGGCCCGAGGACAGCGCGTACGTGATCTTCACCTCCGGCTCGACCGGACGGCCCAAGGGGGTCGAGGTCACCCATGGCAACCTCGCCAACCTCTTCACCGCCCTCGACCACGCCGTCGAGCTGCCCGCGGACGCCCGCTGGCTCGCCGTCACCGCCGCCACGTTCGACATCGCCGTGGTGGAACTGCTCTGGACCCTGTCCCGGGGCGTGCCGGTGGTCCTTGCCGAGAGCAGTGAGACGCTGGCCCTCGCCGACCCGGGCGAGGACGTCGAGAGCGTTCCCGAGCTGATCGCCCGGACCGGGATCACCGCTCTGCAGGCCACCCCGACGCTGCTGCGCAGTGTGCTGCGTCTGCCGGGCGGCGACCGGGCGCTCTCCCGCCTCCGCCTGCTGCTGTGCGGCGGCGAGGCGCTGGACACGGTGCTGGCCACGCGCCTGAAGGACCTCGGCATACCCAGGGTGCTCAATCTGTACGGGCCCACCGAGACCACGGTCTGGTCGACGGTCTGGGAGGTACCGGCCCACCCGGCCGCGGTTCTGGTCGGCCGGCCGCTGGCGAACACCCGGGTCCGCGTCCTGGACGCCGGGATGCGCCCGGTGTCGGACGGGATGTTCGGCGAGTTGGCGATCGCCGGGGCGGGGGTGGCCAAGGGCTACCTGACCGACCCGGAGCTCACCGCCGCCCGCTTCGTCCGGGCCGTCGGCAAGGAGCGGCTGTACCGCACCGGCGACCTCGCCCGCAGGCTGCCGGACGGCACACTCGAACTGGCCGGCCGCCTCGACCAGCAGGTGAAGGTCAACGGCTACCGCATCGAGCTCACGGAGGTGGAGCGGGCCCTGGGTTCGCTCCCGGGGATCGCCGCCTGCGCGGTGGTCGTCCAGGAGGCCGACGACGGCCGTGCTCTGGTCGCCCACTACGTCACCGGTGACGACTGCGTCCGGCACCCTCAGGAGCTGCGCTCGGCGCTCGCCGCCGTGCTGCCGGACCCGTACCTGCCGGCCGCCTTCAACCGGCTGTCGGCGCTGCCGACAACCAGCGGCGGCAAGACCGACCGACGGGCGCTGCCGACGGTCGCCCTGACAGGTGGCGCGGCATCCGGTCCGGCCGCGCCGCGGGCCACGGACGAACTGGAGTCGATGCTGCTGGCCGCCTGGCGGCGCGTCCTCGACCGGCCGCTGACCTCTGCGGACGACGACTTCTTCCAGGCCGGTGGCAACTCGATCCTGGTGGCACGGTTGCTCACCGAGATCCGCGCCCATGTCACGGCCGAGGCGAGGATCGTCGATCTGTTCCGGTACCCGACGGTCCGCTCGTACGCCCGCCATCTGCGGGGCGGTACGGCGTCCCCGGCGCAGCAGGACGGTGTCCCGGCGCCGGCCCCCGAGCGCGCGGTCGGTGCCCGCCGCCGCGAGCAGGTGCTGCGCAAGCGCCGGCTGCGCGAACAGTCCAGCCGTGCCCCGTCGGAGACCGCCCCGGACACCGCCCCGGGTCCGGCGACCGGCGCCGAACCCGGGCGGCAGCCGTGAGCCGTCCCCACGTCAGTTCCCACCCGTCCCCCGACCAGGAGCAGCCCGTGCCCACCGATCTGCCCGATGACGATCTGCCGGCGATCGCCGTCACCGGCATCGCCTGCCGGTTCCCCGGCGCCGACTCGCCCGAGGAGTTCTGGGCGCTGCTGCGCGACGGGCGGGACCTCGTCGAGGAGGTACCGGAGGACGAGCTGCGCCGGGCGGGTGTCCGGGAGCCGGTACCCGGGGGGCCGTTCCATGTGCCCGTCCGCCGCGGGTTTACGGACCCGGCGCTGTTCGACGCGGCGGCCTTCGGGATGACCCCGGCGGAAGCCGAACTGACCGACCCGCAGCAGCGCATCCTGCTGGAGCTCGCCGTGCACGCCCTGCAGGACGCCGGGATCGACCGGGACCGCTTTCCCGGCCCGATCGGCGTGGTGGTCGGCCTGAACCACTCCGACTACCTGCTGCGCAACGTGCTCGCCCACCCCGAGGTGGTCCGCACGCACGGCTGGCACCGGGTCCTGATGGGCAACGACCGGGGGTTCACCGCCACGCAGATCTCCTACCGGCTCGGCCTGACCGGGCCCGGTCTGGCGGTCGACTGCGGCTGCTCGGCGAGCCTGGTGGCGGTGCACCAGGCCGCCCGCATGCTGCTCGACCACGAGGCGGACGCGGTGCTCGCGGGCGGTGCCGCGATCCGGCCGGACGATGTCGGCTACGAGTACACCCCGGGCGGGATCGTCTCGCCCGACGGCCGCTGCCGGCCGTTCTCGGCCGATGCCTCGGGGACGGTCTTCGCCAGCGGAGCCGGGCTGGTGGTCCTGCGGCGCCTCGACGACGCGCTGGCGGACGGGGACCGCGTGCTGGCGGTGATCCGGGCCAGCGCGGTGAACAACGACGGTGCCCGCAAGAGCGGGTACACCGCGCCCAGCATCGACGGCCAGGCCGAACTGGTGGCCGGGGTGCACCGGCTCGCCGGTATCACCGCGGACCGGGTGGGCCACCTGGAGGCGCACGGGACCGCGACCCTGCTCGGAGACCCGATCGAGGTGGCCGCGCTGACCGAGGCCTTCCGCCGGACCACCACGGCCACCGGCTTCTGCGCCCTCGGCTCGGTGAAGTCCAATATCGGGCACCTCGATTCGGCTGCCGGCATCGCCGGGCTGATCAAGACCGTCCTGCTGCTTCGGCACCGGGCTCTGCCGCCCTCGCTCGGCTGCGAGCGCACCAACCCGCACATCGACTTCGGATCGTCACCATTCCGGGTCAATACCGAGCTGCGCCCCTGGGAGTCCGGGACTCCCCGGATGGCGGGGGTGAGCGCGTTCGGCGTCGGCGGCACCAACGCGCATGTCCTGCTGGAGGAGGGCCCGGAAGACCCCGCGTCCCTTCCGCCGGCTCCCGCTCGGCAACGCTTCGAGCGCCGACGGTACTGGCTGGAGGCCGGCACGCCGCCGGCGGCGGACGGGCCGGGCCTACCGCATGCCGGTGTGCCGGGCGGGCCCGTCCGGACCGAGGGGGCGCTGGAGATCTTCCGGACGGTCCTGGGGATGGCGGACGTCTCCCCGGAGGACGACCTGTACGTCCGGGGCGGCGACTCGCTGACGGCCCTGCGGATCGTGGAGCTCGCCGCGGAGCGGTGGGGGGTGGGCGTCCCGATGGGTTCGTTCCTGGACGATCCGACGCCCCGGCGATTGGCCGAACTGGCCGTGGCGGCCGCGCCGGGCGAGTCGGACGAGTCGGGTGAGCCGGGCACCGAGGCGATTCCCGGGCCCGGCGGCGCCGGCGGTGAGCTGCTGCCGCTGACGGCCCTACAGGAACGGTTCCTGTTCCTCGACGAGGTCCCGGGCGCGGCCGAGGCCCACCATGTACCGGTCCTCACCGAGTTGCGCGGCCCACTGGATGTCACGGCCTTGCGGGCAGCTCTCCAGGACGTGGTGGACCGGCATGACGGCCTGCGGCTGAGGTTCCACCGGTCGGAGCTGGCGCCGAAGTTCGAGATCCTGCCGATGGCCGCGGTGGAACTGCCCGTGCTGGAGGTCGTCGACGACGACGCCCTGCGGCGCTCGGTGAACGAGTTGCTGTCGGTGGCAATCCCGTTGGACCGGGCCCCGGCGCTGACCGCCCGGCTGTTCCGCTGCTCGCCCGAGCGCCATGTGCTGGCGATCGCGGTGCACCACATCTGCGCGGACGCGCACTCGACCGGTCTGATCCTGCGGGACCTCTTCGCCCGTTACGAGCACCGCAGCGGTGCCGGTACGCCCGAACTCCCGGTGCTGGACGGCCTGCTGGCCGAGCACGTCCGGGCCCAGGCCGCCTGGCTCGCCTCGGACGCGGCCGACCGGCAGGCCGCGTTCTGGCGGGCCGAGCTCGCGGACCTCCCCGGTCCGCTCGCTCTGCCCGGGCATCCGCGCCCGGCCGAGCGCGGCTACCGTGGCGGACTGGTGGAGTTCGTGCTCCCCGAAACGGTCTCCACGCAGGTCCATGCACTGGCCGAGCGCGCCCGGGTCACGCCGTTCACCGTCGTGCTCGCCGCGTTCTGCGCGCTCCTCGCCAGGCTCGGCGGACAGACCGAGGTGGTGGTAGGCACTCCGGTCGCGGGCCGCCACCACCCGCGGACCCGGGACCTGGTCGGGAACTTCGTCAACACGCTGCCGCTGCGGGTGCGGATCGGCCCGGAGGACGACTTCCTCGCCCTGGTCGAGCACGTATCGGGCCGGCTGCGAGCGGCGCTGGACCATCAGGACCTGCCCTTCGAGGTCCTTGCCAGACGGATCGGCCGGACACCCGACCAACGGGACGCGCCACTGATCGACGTGCTCTTCAACATGCTCAGCGCCGTCGCATCGGAGGCCGACCCACCCACCGGACTGACCGCGCACCCGGTGCCGTTCGACCCCGCCGGCAGCCCGTACGAGCTGTCGCTGGACTGGTGGTTCGAGCCCGACGGGCGGATCGGCGGCCGGCTGCGCTACGACCGGGACCGGTTCGAGCACCCGGCCGTCGAGGACTGGTCGGCCGTCTTCGCCCACCTGCTGGACCTGCTCACCGCCGATCCCGCGCGGGCCGTCGCCCGGGTCCCGGCCCTCCCCGGCGCCGTGGCCGGCAGGGCGGCGGAGGTCCTGCACGGCCCGGTGGTCGATGTACCGGACCTCCCCGTGCACGAGGTGTACGCGGACCTGGCACGACGTGAACCGGACCGTCTGGCGGTCAGCGGGGGCGGTGTCGAGCTGACGTACGGCGGGCTCGCCGCGGTCTCGGCCGCCGTCGCCGGACTGCTGGCCCGGCACGGGGTGCGACCCGGAGACCGGGTCGGTCTCACCCTGCCGAAGGGTGTGC
Source organism: Streptomyces inhibens (assembly GCF_022221585.1). Classification (NCBI taxonomy): domain Bacteria; kingdom Bacillati; phylum Actinomycetota; class Actinomycetes; order Kitasatosporales; family Streptomycetaceae; genus Streptomyces; species Streptomyces inhibens. The sequence continues at coordinate 9,180,284 of NZ_CP084681.1, read as the reverse complement.
CGGCGGTGGCCGCCCTGCTCGGCGTGGCGCGCGCGGGCGCCGTCGCCGTCCCGTTCGAACTGGCCCTGCCGGCTGCCCGGCTGGCAATGATGGCCGAGGACTGCGCACCGGTGGTGGTGCTGTGCGAGCATCCGGCGCAGGCCGGGTTCGCGCCGGGCGCCGAGCCGGTCGTCCTGCCCACGCTGTCCGAGCTCCAGTCGAGTCCGGCGCCTGCCGTCCTTCCGACGGTGACCGGCGACGACCTCGTCTACCTCACCTTCACCAGCGGCAGCACCGGCCGGCCGAAGGGGATCGCCTTCCCGCACCGGGCACTCAGCAACCTGATCCACTGGGAGACCGAGGGCTTCGGCCGCGCGCTGCGCTGGCTGCAGTTCGCCTCGCTCGGCTTCGACGCGGCCTTCCACGAGATCTTCGCCGCGCTCTGCGGCGGCGGATCGCTGCACATCGCGGACGAGGAGACCCGTTACGACCACGAGCTGCTGGCGTCCTTCGTCGCCGAGCACGGGGTGCAGAAGGCGATCTGGCCGGTCTCCCTGCTCAACTCGCTGGCGGCGGTCTTCCAGGACGATGCGGCAGCGTTCGCGTCGCTGCGGGAGGTCGCCGCGACCGGTGAGCAGCTGCGGCTCGGCGAGGGCGTGATCGCCTTCTTCGAGGCTCTGCCGGACTGCCGGCTGGTGAACAACTACGGGCCCGCCGAGACCCATGTGGTCACCTCCTACCGTTTCCAGGGACCGCCGAGCGGTTGGCCGCGCTACGCGCCGATCGGCCGGCCACTGCCGAACACCGTGCTGCGGCTGACCGACCCGGCCGGGCGGGACGTGCCGTACGGGACGATCGGCGAGCTGCGGATCGGCGGGGTCTGTGTCGCCGACGGCTACCTGGCGCGCCCGGAGCTGACCGCCGAGCGTTTCGAACGGGTCCATGGCGTGCCGTTCTACCGCTCGGGCGACCGGGCGCGGCTGCTGCCCGGCGGCGATCTGGAGTTCCTCGGCCGGGACGACCAGCAGGTCAAGATCCGCGGCTACCGGGTCGAGCTCGCCGAGGTCGACCTCGCGGTCCGCCGGATGCCCGGGGTGCGTGATGTGGCGCTGGTGGTGGCGGGCGAGGAGGGCGCGCGGCGGGTCGACGCCTACCTGGTCGTCGACGACGGGCCGGCCCGGCACCCGGAGCGGCTGCGTGAGCGGCTGCGTGAGCGGCTGCTCGCCGAGCTGCCGCACGCCATGGTGCCGTCCACCTTCACCGTGCTCGATGCCCTGCCGGTCAACGCCAACGGCAAGGTGGTGCCCGCTCTCCTGCCGCCGCCCGGCCGCACCCCCATGATCCCGGCCGCGCTGCCGGCGAGTCCGCCCGCCGAGGCGCCCGCCGCATCGGCCCCGGGCGCGGCCGCGGATCCGGCCGGCGAGGTGCTGGCGCTGTTCCGCCGGGTGCTCGACCGGCCGGAACTCACCGCGGACGAGGACTTCTTCGCCGCCGGCGGCCACTCGCTGCTCGCCGCCCGGGTGCTGTACGGGCTCCGGGACCGCTTCGCGGCGCAGCTCACCGTCGCGGAGTTCTACCGCTGCCGCACCGCCGGGCAGGTGGCCCGGCTGCTGGCCGGACGGAGCACCGGCGGCCCCCGCGACGGCGGACGGCTCCAGGAGCTGCCGGCCGACGGGCCACCACCCGTTCTGCCGCCCGGGCTGCGTCACCTCGCCCGCCCAGGGGCGGCAGCGGGGAGCAAGACCTTCGTCCTGGAACTCGTCACACGGCCGGAGCCGTCGCGGCTGCGCCTCGCGCTGGAAGCGGTCCTGCGGCGCCACCCGGCGCTTCGCCTCTGCGCCGAACCCGACGGCAGCGCACTGCGGGTGCGCCCGCTCGACGAGCTCGACCTCTCCGTCGCCGAAGTGACGCCCGCGCGGCCCGTCGAGCCCGCGGACCGTCCGGCCTGGCTGCACCGCTCGGCGCAGGCCCACGTGCCCGACCCGCGCAGAGATCCGCTGCTGCGGCTCCTGCTCGCCACGCCGCAGGACGGGCCCGCGCTCCTGGCCCTGACCGTGCACCCGCTGGCACTGGACGGCCTCGGGCTGCTGAGCCTGTGCCACGATCTGTCCACCGCCTATCAGGACCCAGGCTCCCTCGGGCCCGAAGACCCGGGATTCCTGCGGCAGCTGACCTGGCGTCACGAACTGGCCGGCACCGCGCCGGCGAAGCACGCCGCCGAGGTGTGGCGCGGCCTGCTGGGCGACCCGGCCCGGTCTCCGGCCGGCTCCACACAGGGTTCGAGCGGTGCTTCGGCGGACGACGGGGCCGCGGTCATCGGCGGGGTCACCGAGTCGCGGTGGGCGCCGCGGCCGGAGCTGCACGCCGCGATCCGGTCGGCCTGCGCCCGGGACGGAATCGCGCCGTACGCCGTCCAGCTCACCGCCTTCGCCATCGCCGCGGCCGTGGCCGAGGGCGGCGAGCTGCCGATCGCCCTGCCGTGGGACGGCCGGGCCGGAGCCGGCTTGGAGACTTCCGTCGGTGCGTTCGCCGACATCGTGCCGCTGCCCGTCGCGATCCGCCCCGGGCAGCCGGTCGGTGCCGTCCTGTCGGCCGTCCGCGCCACCCTCGACCGGATCGAGCACGTCCGCCCGGTTCCGTACGCGGACCTGGCGGCCGCGGATCCGGCTCTCCGCTGTGAGCCGGACGTGGTGTTCGGCTACGCCTGGGACGACGGCGAGGACGTCACCTTCGGCGGGAGGGCGGCGCGTTGGGTGGGGCCCGAGCCGCTCCAGCCGGGTGTGCGTGTGCACTTCTCGGTCGTGGACGGCGCCGACGGGTTCCAGGTGCACGCCCGGTCCCGGGCCGACGGCCCCGGCGCGGCGGCGCTGCTCGCGGCGTACCGGGCCGCTCTCTACGCGCTGGTGTTCGATCCGCAGGCCCGGGCCGACGGCCGCCCGGACACCGACGGCACGAGTGAGGGCGTATGAGGTTCAGCTTGTTCTTCTTCGCCAACGGAGACGACCCCGACGAGCAGTACCGGCTGCTCATCGAGGCGTCCAGGTTCGCCGACGCGGAGGGGTTCTCGGCCGTCTGGACACCGGAACGGCACTTCCATCCGTTCGGCGCGCCCTTCCCCAACCCTGCGATCACGGGGGCAGCGGTCGCCGCCGTCACCCGCCGGGTCGCGGTGCGGGCCGGCAGCGTGGTGCTGCCGCTGCACGATCCGCTGCGGGTTGCGGAGGAATGGGCCGTGGTGGACCGGCTTTCCGGCGGCCGGGCCGAGGTGGCGTTCGCCTCCGGGTGGAATCCGCAGGACTTCGTCCTCGCACCGGAGCGCTTCGCCGAAGCCAAGGGGGAGATGCGCCGGGGGATCGAGGAGGTGCTCCGGCTCTGGTCCGGTGCCGCCGTCGAGCGCACCGGCCCCGGTGGGCGCAGCTATCCCGTCCGAACCTTCCCGACGCCTCGACACGGCGGGCTGCCACTGTGGATCACGGCTGCGGGCTCGCCGCAGACGTATGCACTGGCCGGGGAGCTGGGTGCCGGTGTGCTGACCCATCTGCTCGGTCAGTCACTGGACCAACTGGAGGAGAACCTGGCCGGGTACACCGACGCCCTGACCTCGCACGGCCACGGCGTCGAGCGGGAACGGGTCTGCGTGATGGTGCACACCCACCTCGGGCACGACCGCCGAAGGGCCCTGGCTCTCGCCAAGGGCCCGCTCATGGCCTACATGCGCTCCTCACTCAGCCTGTTCGGCCTCAAGTCCGCCGCCCCGGCCGGCGACGGTTCCGGCGACGAGGCCCTCAACGAGCTGCTGGAACTCACCTACCAGGACTTCTCCCGCGATCGCTGCATGCTCGGCTCACCGGCCGACGCACTGCCGCTGGTCGAGACGCTGGCCGCGATCGGGGTCGACGAGATCGGCTGTCTCATCGACTTCGGCATCGGCACCGACGAGGTCCTGCACAGCCTGCAGACCCTGGCCGAGTTGAACCGCCGATGCGCCGACCTGTGAGCGCCCCCGGGTCCGGGCGGGCACCGGAGGGACCGCGGCAGCTGCTGGTCCTGCACCACGCAGGCGGCTCGGCCGGGCCGTACCAGCGGCTCGTCCGGGCGCTCGGTGCCCGCGGCCGGGAGGCTGTCGCGGTCGATCTCCCGGGTCGGGGCCACAGCGCCGGCGAGCCTCCTCGCCGCAGCATGGCCGAGGCCGTCAACCACCTGGTCGAGGTGGTGACGCGGGACTTCGAACCCGGCTGCGCGCTCTTCGGCCACAGCATGGGCGGACTGATCGCCTTCGAAACCGCCCGGGAGCTGGAACGCCTCGGCCGGCCGGCGGGCTGGGCGGGCGTCTCGGGCTGCCTCTCCCCCGCCGCCGCGGCCGCCGGCCCCGCGACGGATCGGCGCCGCTGGAGCGACGACCGGCTCACGGAGTACGTACGCGAGCTCGGCGGCACCCCGGAGGAGGCCCTGCGGAACCCGGAGCTGCGCGACTACCTGCTCGGCGTCCTGCGGGCCGACCTCGCCGTGGTCGACGGCCACCGGGCCACCGCCCACGCGCAGCTGCGCCGGACCCCCGGCGCGGTCTTCTGCGGCCTCGCCGACCCGGTGGCCTCGCCGGACGGCTGGTGCAGGGCGTTCCGGCATCCGATGACCGTCCACTCCTTCGCGGGCGGCCATTTCTACCTCTTCGACCGGGTCGAGGAGGTGGCCGATCGCATCGACGCAGCGCTCGGGCGGCCCCGGCCGGGCGGACCGGAGCCAGGTGCGCCGTCCGGCGGCGGTGGGACCGCCCGGCCGGCGGGCTGAGCGGCCGCATGCCGGGCCCGCTGTCCAAGGCCCGGCCCACGCACTCGGGTTGGACATCCACGAAGATCGGACGGGAGCAGTTTCAGTGACAACGAACAACGGGCGGCCGACGGCCGCGGCCCGGATCAGGCAGATCGCCGCAGCCGCGCTGCCGCTCTACACGTCGATGATCGCGGCCTCGGCGGGCGCTTTGGTGGACACCGCCGTCCTGGGCCACCACGCGACCGCGGCACTGGCGGGTCTCGCCGTGACCATGGCCGTCTTCGGCCCGGCCACCGCGGCGATCGCCGGCGCGCAGCGCGGTGTGATGCCCTTCGTGGCGGAGCACCAGGACGAGCCGGCGCAGCTCGTCCCGGTCCTGCGCAACGGGATGTGGCTGGCAGTTGCCACCGGTGGGCTCGGCGCCCTCGCGGTGGCGGCGGTGCCGTGGATCGGCCGGATCGGGGGCGTGCCGGAGGCAGCACTCGATCAGCTCGGCCTGTTCCCTCTCCTGCTGGCGGCGGCCACCTTGTTGACCGCGGTGTCGACGACGGCGGGCTCCGCCCTGATCGGGCTCGGCCGGGGGCACCTGGTGATGCGCGCCGGACTGGCCGGCACGGGGACGGCCGTCGTGCTGTCGCTGCTCCTGGTCGGCGGCGCCGGTCCGCTGCCCTCCCTCGGTCTGACAGGTGCCGGGATCGCGATGCTGGCCTCCAGTGCCATCAGCGCGGTCGTCGCGCAGGTCGCGCTCCGACGGTCTCCGCAACTGGCGGGGCGCTCCCTGAGGTTGGGCCGCCCGCAGCCGGCGCAGGTGATCGGGCTGGCCCGGGTCGGCATTCCGCTGGCCGCCACCGTGCTGATCAAGTTCGCGGTCCTGGGAGTGCTGGCTTTCTCGGCCGCCCGGATCAGCACGGAGGCGGCTGCCGTACACAGCGTCGCGGTGTCACTGGTGAACCTCATGTTCACCGCGGCCGTGGCGGTCGGGCAGGCGGTCGTGCCGGTGGTGGCGGAGCGGCTCAAGGAGCAGGACCTGGCGGGTGTGCGGGCCGGGGCGATGTCCGGGCTGGTGGTCTCCGCCGGGGCGGTGCTGTTGCTCGGCGGGCTGCTCACCGTGCTACGTGGGCCCGTGCTGGCGGTGTTCAGCGACGACCCCCGGGTGCAGGACGGCTTGGTGGACCTGCTGCCGCTCGTGCTGGCGGCGACTCTGGCCGACGCCTTCCAGGCCCTGTTCGGATTCGGGCTGATCGGTGTCCGGCGGACCCTGCCGAGCATGCTCTGCTTCGCGGCCTGCTACGGCGTGCTGGCCGTCCTGGCCGGACCGGTGGCAGCGGGCGGCGGACTCAGCGCGCTCTGGGGCACGCTGGCCGTGGTCAACCTGGTCCTGATCGTGGCCCAGGGCTGGTGCTTCCGTCGCTACAGCGCGCTCGCGGTCGCGGCCCCGGTGCCGGTCTGACCCATCGGCTCGTCCGCCCTCGGGCGCCCCGTCCGTGGGGCCGGTCCGGGGGCGGACGGCCTTGTGCGCGGGTGAGGTGCACGCCCGTTCAGTGCGCGGGCGCCGACCGGTCCGGGGCGGGCCGGTCGGCGAGCTCCACCGCCCCGATGGGCGTATCCGGCTGCTCCACCGCGGCCCGCAGCAGAGCGAGCAGGCTGTCCGCCAGCCAACGGGCCGTCGTCTCCTCGAAGAGGTCGGCCGCGTACTCGATCCCGCCCGTGATCCCGCCCCCTCCGCCACTGCCGCTCTCCGGGTGTTCGGTCAGGGTGAACGTCAGGTCGAACTTGGCGGTGTCCGTTGCCAGTTCACGATGCCGCACGGTCAGGCCCGGCACCTCGGGAAGCCGCTGCGGCTCGACCTGGAACGCGAGCAGGACCTGAAAGAGGGGGTGGTGGGCCCTGGACCGGGGCGGCGCCACGGCCTCCACCACCTGGTCGAACGGCGTTTCCTGGTGGGCGAGGAACTCCAGATCCGCCTCCCGGACCCGCGCCAGCAGCTCCGCCGTCGACGGGTTGCCGGAGGTGTCGGAGCGCAGCACCAGGGTGTTGGCGAAGAAGCCGACCAGCTCCTCCAGCGCGCTGTCGGGGCGGCCGACGACCACCGTGCCGATCAGTACGTCGGTGCCGGCTCCCGCTCGGGTCAGCAGTGCGGCCAGAGCGGCGTGCACGGTCATGAAGACGGTGCAGTTCCGCCGGCGGGCCACCGCTGCGAGTCCCGCGCACAGGTCGGCCGGAATCTCCAGCGGCAGCCGCCCGCCCGGCCCGTCCGCCGTCCCCCTCGGCCGGTCGGTGGGCAGGGCAGGGTCCGTAGGCGCTCCGGCCAGGGCTGCGCGCCAGAACTCGGCCCGTTCCCCGGCCCGCTCCGGCAGCAGTTCGCGCTGTCGGAGCACATGGTCCGCGTACTGGACGGGAAGGGGCGCCCAGTCAGGAGCCGCTCCGGCCAGCCTCGCCCGGTAGGCGGTCAGCAGGTCGCGCAGCAACGGCCCGGTGGACCAACCGTCGGCCGCGCTGTGGTGCAGGACGAGCAGGAGCGTCGAGCGTTGCGGGCCGTCGGCCACCGTGGTGCGCCACAGCGAGACCCGCACCGGAAGGTCGGCCGCGAGGTCGAAGACCTCCCGTGCGGCCTGTCGGAGGTGCCGGTCGAGCACCGCTCCGGTGACCTGGTGTTCGGGCAGCTCCAGGCGGACGTCCGCGGCCGGCACCACGTGCTGGTACGGAACTCCGTCCTCGTCCGGGAGCAGGGTGCGCAGGGCTTCGTGCCGGGTCACCACATCGACGAGGGCGGCCCGCAGAGCAGCGGCTTCGAGTGGCCCGGTGAACTCCACGGCCAAGGGCAGGTTGTAGCTGGGGTTCGGTCCCTCCAACAGGTCGATGAACCAGAGCCGTTGCTGGGTGTGGGAGAGCGGGATCCGGGCCGGGCGCTGGGCAGGCCGCAGTGCCGGGCGGGCCGCACCACCTGTCTGCGCGCGCTCCAGGCCGGCCAACCGCTGGGCCAGGCCGGCCGCGGTCGGCGTGGTGAAGACGTCCCGCAGGGTGAGTTCGGCGGTGAAGAGGGTGCCGAGGCGACCGATCAGCCGCACCGCGAGCAGGGAGTTGCCGCCCAGTTCGAAGAAGCTGTCGTCGGCGCCGACCGGCCCGGCGTCCAGGACCTGCTCGAACAGCCCGGCCAGCGCCTGCTCGACGGGGCCCTCTGGGGCGCGCCGTCCCGCCCGCGGGGTGAACTCGGTTGCGGCCAGCGCGTTGCGGTCCAGTTTGCCGCTGGGGGTCATCGGGAGCCGGTCCAGCCAGACGATCGCGGCGGGGACCATGTAGGCGGGCAGCACACGCTCGGCCGACTCCCGCAGACGTGCCGTGTCGCCGTCGCCGGGCCCGGACCGTACAGCCTCGCCGTTCCGAGGTTCGGGGACCAGGTAGGCCACCAGCCGGCGCTGCTCCGGGTCCGTTCCCTGGGCCACGACGGCCGCCTGGCCGACCATCGGATCGCGCAGCAGGACGGCGGCCACCTCGCCCGGTTCGATCCGATGACCGCGGATCTTGATCTGGTCGTCGGCCCGGCCCCGGTATTCGATCGCCCCGTCCGGGCGCAGCGCCGCGAGGTCCCCGGTGCGGTACATCCGGGCGCCCGGCGGACCTGACGGGTCGGCGACGAAGCGGGCCGCCGTCAGCCCGGGGCGGTGCAGGTAGCCGCGGGCCAGGGTGGGGCCGGCGAGGTACAGCTCGCCCTCGGCGCCCAACGGCGCCGGCCGCAGCTCCGCGTCGAGCACCCGTGCGCCGGTGCCCGACAGCGGCGTGCCGATCGGCGGGGCGGTGGTCCCGGGTGCGACCTCGGCGGTCAAAGACCAGATGGTCGTCTCGGTCGGCCCGTAGAGGTTGGTGACCTGCGCCGCTACCGGCAGGAGCCGGTCTGCCAGCTCCCTGGGCAGGGCCTCGCCGCCGACCAGCGCCCGTACTCCCCGCAGCCGGTCCGGGCGTACGGCCAACAGGCCCTGCCACAGCGACGGGGTGGCCTGGACGACGTCGACGCCCGCGGCCTCCACCAGCCGCGCCAGGGCCACCGGGTCGCCGGCCTGTTCGGGGTCGGCGAGCACGATGGTGGCGCCGGCCAGCAGGGTGCCGAAGAGCTCCAGGCCCGCGATGTCGAAGGAGACGGTGGTAGCGGCGAGCACCCGGTCCGCGGCGGTGATGCCCAGACGGGCTGTCAGCCCGGCGAGCGCGTGGCCGTACGCGTTGCGGCTGATGACGACGCCCTTGGGGCGGCCGGTCGATCCCGAGGTGTAGAGCACGTACGCCGCCCGGCCCGGCTCGACGACGGGCGGCGTCCACGGCGTGGCGGCGTGCCTCGACCCGGTGGGCGCGTCCAGCAGCAGGCTGGGCGCTCCGGTGAGCGCGAGGCGACGGGTGGTGGCGGAGTCCGTCAGGAGGAGGCACGGCGCCGCGTCCTGGACCATCAGGGCGATGCGCTCTCCGGGAAGGCCCGGGTCGACCGGCAGGTAAGCCGCCCCCGCCTTGAGCACGGCGAGGAGCGCGACCACCAACCCGGGCCCGCGCGGCAGCACCACCGCGACGAGCCGCTCCGGGCCCGCGCCCTCGTCGGCCAGCCGGGCAGCCAGCCGCTCCGCCTGTTCGTCGAGGTCGCGATAGGACAGAGCATGTTCCAGGCCTGAGCGACTGTGGGTCAGCACGGCGGTCGCGTCCGGCCGTTCGGCGGCCCGGCGGGCGATCGCCTCGGCCGGGTCGACAGCCGGGGCGGCGATGGCGGCGGCGGTGTGAGGTATCTGCGTGCACCGGTCGACGGCCGCCATCGCCGCCTGCCGGCCGAGCCCGGTCCGCAGGACCTGCCAACCCGGTGGAATCGCCGACTCATCCGGCCACAGCGAGTACTCGGAGAGGTCGTTGACGAGGATCGAGTACCGCCGCGTCGGGTCGTCGAAAGGACTGAGCATGGCACCCGTCTCCTCACTTCCTGCACAGGCAAATCTGTGACATGTGAAATTGTATAAGCCCCATTGATGTTGCGCCACGAGAGACCCAACGGGTGTGCGCTCAGTGCGGGTGACCTTCCCAAGTCACCTTCTCCCAACGGAACTTCGATGTGCCGCCGGTCTGCCGGCGCCTGCCCGATCAAGTCGCCCTCGCGTCAGCACCGTGCGCTCGTGGGACTGCCGCAGCGGCTGGCCACGCTGGCTGATCCGCGCCATCGGCGCGGAAAGCGTCACCCGTTCGTGAGCGTGCCGCTGATCGCCTGCTCGGCGGTGCTGACCGGAGCCTGATCGTTCGCGGCGATCGGGCAGTGGGCCCGCAGCGCCCCGCAGGACGCCCTCACCCGGCTCGGCGTCCGCATCACGCCGAGCGCGGCGACCATCCGCCGCGTCCTGAACGCCGTCTGCCCGGGCGGCCTCGCCGATCCGCTCGGGGCCGACCCGGCGGGAGCATGCCCGCTTTTGCCCCAGAACAAGAAGGCGCATTACGCCTTCACCGTGAAGAAGAACCAGCCGGGCCTGTACGCCCAGTTGAAGGCTCCGCCCTGGAACGAGGCGACCGCGAAGTTCTATGACCGCAGCGAAGGCCACGTACGGCTGGAGACGCGCGTGGTTCAGGTCTGACCGTCACCGCGCTCGGCGTTGACTTCCCGCCCGCCGCCCAGGTTGCGAAGATCGTCCGCTCACAGTGGACCATCGAGAACCGGCTCCACTTCGTCCGCGACACCACCTTCGCCAAGGCCGCTTCCAAGGTCCGCACCGGCCACGGCCCGGACAACATGGCCACACTCCGCAGCTTCGCGATCAATCTGTTGCGAGCGGCGGGCCACACGAACATCGCGGCCGCCCTCCGCGAGATGCCCCACGAGCCCCTCAGCCGGCCGCTGGACCTCCTCGACCTCGCCTGACCTGCACCAGTCCGAGGTCAGATGAATTTACAACAGCCCTGTCTCAGCAGGTCGGATGACGTGCGAGGTTAACCTCGCGCTTTCATGAAGCGGGCTGTCCGGCAGGTGGTCGGTTCAGTGATAAGTGTCTCTGACCAGGAAGAGTGCGGATTGTCGAGGCTCCCGTTCCCGCGCCGACCGGAGGCACTTTTCAGGTGAGCGCGAGGCTGATTGCGCTATCGGGTGGCCGGCGCAGACGTAGTGAGGCGAGGTAGCCGACCGCCAGCAGCACCGATACGGTACCCGCGTGGATAAGGACGAACGGCTGCTTCACGCTTCGTCGTTCGGCGCGGCGGCGGTCGCATACGACGAGCACCGTCCGGACTACGCGCAGGCCGCGGTGCGCTGGGCGCTGGAGCCCGCGCCCGGCCCACGCGTGCTCGACCTCGGCGCCGGAACCGGCAAGCTCACCAGCACGCTGATCGCGCTGGGTGCCGAAGTCATCGCGGTCGAGCCCGATCCGGCGATGCTGACCGAGCTGCGCCGCTCGCTGCCGAGTGTCCGTGCCCTGTCGGGTAGTGCCGAGGCGATACCGCTCCCGGACGCTTCCGTCGATGCCGTGCTGGCCGGCAACGCCATGCATTGGTTCGACATGGCCGTCGCGGGACCCGAGATCGCCAGGGTCCTCGCACCCGGCGGCGCTCTGGCTGGCCTGTGGAACGTCATGGACGACCGGGTCGAGTGGGTTGCCGGGCTCGCACGGGTCAGCGGGAGCGCGGCCATCGGCCCGCGTGACACGCCCACCAGCTGGCGCGCCGAGACAGCCGACATGCACCTTCCCAAGACGGGCGTGGCCGCCCGGTTCGGCTCGCCGGAGCAGGCCGAGTTCCCGCACGGGCAGCGCCGCACCGCCGACTCTCTCGTGGCGACCATCGCGACGCGCGCGGGGGTGCTGGTCATGCCAGAACAGGAACAAGACGCCACGCTGGGCCGGATCCGCGCTTTCCTCGCGAGTAGACCGGAGACCGCCCGCGGCGAGTTCACTCTCCCGATGCTGACCGGCGTGCTGCGCGTCCGGCGGCTGTGAAGCATCACGTCGACAACGATCGATGACACGCCGCACGCCGTCCCACGAAGATGGCGGATCCGCCAAGTGGGCCGTCAAGTTCGTGAGATACCGCCAAGTTCAGTGAGCACCTACAGTCGACCGCTTCGCCGTCGTGGTCGCCTTCGCCCCTTCATCGGCCTCGTGCCTGAAGCGGGCTGTCCGGCCGGTGATCAGCCAAGCGAAAAGCGCCCCTGACCAGCGAGAATGAGGATCGCCTAGGCCCTTGTTCCCGTACCGGTCGGAGACACTTTTCAGGCGAGTAGGCGTAGCGGTTCCTATCCGAGTGTGCGGGTGTCGGGTGGCGGTAGCGGGGTGGTCTCACAGGCCGGCGGGGTACTGCTGGTGGAGACGGTCCGGCGGACCGGCCTGGATGCCGCGATCTCGGCGGCCCTGGAGCCGTGGCGCAAGCCCCGGGCTGTGCATGATCCCGGCAAGATCCTGCTCGATCTCGCCCTGGCGGTCGCGCTGGGCGGGGACTGCCTGTCTGACATGGCGATGCTGCGGGTCGAGCCCGAGCTGTTCGGGCCGGTCGCCTCCGACCCGACCGTCTCCCGGCTCGTCGACAGCCTCGCCGCCGCTGGCCCCCGCGCACTGGCCGCCGTCCGCAGAGCGCGGGCCGAAGTACGCGAGCGGGTCTGGAGGTTGGCAGGCCCGGCGGCGCCGAACGAGGGCGGCGAGGTGGTCGTGGACATCGACGGTGTGCTGGTCCTGGCGCACTCCGAGAAGCAGGACGCCGCTGCGACGTGGAAGAGGACCTTTGGCCATCACCCACTGTTCGCGTTCGTCGATCACGGCCGTGAAGGCTCCGGGGAGCCGGTCGCGGGCCTGCTGCGGCCGGGCAACGCGGGCAGCAACACTGCGAGCGATCACATCGCCGCCGCTCGGCAGGCGCTGTCCCAGCTGCCGAGGCAGCACCGTCGCAGACGACGGACCCTGATCCGCACCGACCCCGCGGGTGGCACCCATGAGTCCCTGAACTGGCTGACCGCGCGGGGACGGTGGCTGTCCTACTCGGTCGGGATGGTGATCACCGAGGCGATCCACCAGACTGTCCTCCTCGTCCCCGCCTCCGCCTGGACACCGGCCGTGGAACCGGACGGCGACGTGCGTGACGGGGCCTGGGTCGCCGAACTCGCCGGTGACGTCCAAAAGGCTGGTCGAAGGGCTTGCGGCTGATCGTGCGCAAGGAGCGGCCGCATCCTGGCGCCCAGTTGCGGATCACCGACGCCGACGGCATGCGCATCACGTGCTTCGCGACGAACACCACCGGCACCCCGATCGCGTCCCTGGAGCTGCGGCATCGTCAGCGGGCCAGGGCTGAGGACCGCATCCGCGCAGTCCGTGACACCGGCCTGCGGAACCTTCCTCTGCACGACGCCGCACAAAACCGCGTCTGGCCGGAGATCGTCCAGCTCGCCCTGGACCTGCTGGCCTGGATGCCCATGCTCGCCCTGGACGGGCCTGCCCGGCACTGGGAACCCAAGCGCCTGAGGCTGCGACTGTTCTCCGCCGCCGCCCAGCTCGTCACAACCGGACGCCTCCGCTGGCTCCGCCTGACCCGCCACTGGCCCTGGACCCAGCTCATCACCGCAGCGTTCGAGCGGCTGCAAGCCCTCCCGAACCCCGGCTGACCAGCAAGACCCCATCCCGACGAGCTATCCCGCGGCCGGAGCAGTGGAACCCGGCGCTCACCCGGCGCGACAGCCGGGCGCTTGGCTTGCCCATCGCCCACACGAAGACCCGAAACGGCCGACCAGGCGAACCAACGGACCGTCACGAGATATCGAGGTTGAACAACAAGCTCAGGAATTGACGGGGGCGTGACGATATGCCCTCGGCGACTCGCCAAAACCAGCAGTTTATTCACGGGTACTCGGAAATTGACAGGGGCGTGACGATATGCCCTTGGTGACTCGCCAAAACCAGCAGTTTGTTCACGGGCACTCAGAAATTGACAGGGGCGTGACGATTGCTTACGGTCCAGCCAATCGTCAGGTTTTTACCGACCGCACCCGAGGGTATTCATGACCACGTCCCCAACGTTGCCGAAATTCAGGCAGCAGTTGATCCTTGCCGTTCTCATGTTGTGCTCGCTGCTGATCTGGCTGGACAACACCGTCCTGAGTACCACCTTGGAGACCCTCGCAGACCCGGTCCGTGGACTGGATGCCGGCCCGGCCGAGCTTCAATGGGCCACAGGCTCGTACACTCTGGCCTTCGCCACCTTGATGTTCACCGCAGGCGCACTGGGTGATCGCTTCGGTCACCGGACTGTGCTCGCAACCGGATTGGTGAGCTTCGCCGGGTCCTCGATGTGGGCGGCGTACGCAAGCGACGCAGGCCAACTGATTGCCGCTCGAGCCGCGATGGGAGTAGGCAGCGCGCTGATCATGCCCGCCAACTTGGCCATCCTTATGTGGACCTTCACCGGCCCCGCGCGGACAACCGCGATCGCCATTTCCTCGACATCCGCCGGTGTCGGAATGGCTGCGGGCCCGCTGTTGGCAGGGTTGCTTCTCGACCATTTCTGGTGGGGCTCGGTCTTTCTGGTCAATGTCCCGGTCGTGGCGCTGGCGTTGGTCGGGATCGCCATGCTGGTCCCGAATTTCCGCAGCCCCATCCTGCGGCCGCTGGACCCGGCTGGGATGTTGCTGTCGATCAGCGGGCTCGCGACGTTGGCCTACGGGCTGATCCGTGCGGGGCAGGTGGCCGCCTGGAGTCGTACAGACGTCTGGGCGCCGATCGCCGTCGGACTGGTCCTGCTGGCCGCTTTCGTACTCGTCGAACTGCGAATCAAGGTGCCCAGCTTCGATCCCCGACTGCTCGCGCAACGTACATTCGGTGGCGGCAACGCGGCGCTCGGATTGCTCCTCTTTGCCACGACCGCCGTCACCTTCTACAACGCGTTCTACCTCCAGGGCGCACGCGGCTTTTCGCCGATGGAGGCGGGCTTGGCCAGCCTCCCGACCGCGCTCGGGGCGATCCTGGGGGCGCCCCTTGGCGCGCGTCTGGTTCGCCGCTGGTCGCTACGCCCTATTACCGCACCAGCGCTCACCGTGGCGGCGCTGACCATGGGCGCGTACGGGTTCCTCGGACTGCAAACCCCACTCATCTGGATCGAGATCCTGTTGTTGGTCCAGGGCCTCTCCATCGGCATGGTGATCGGCCCGGTGACGGCAGCATTGATCAGCTCCCTGCCGCTGGAACGGGCCGGTGCCGGGTCGGCCGTCACCAACACCGTGCGACAGACCGGCAGCGTGATCGGAATCGCAGTGGGCGGCACGATCATGTCGATCGTGTATCGGCGCGCGATCGAACCCTCGCTGAGCGATGTACCCGGGCCGGTGCAGGACCGGGCGCGGGTTTCCGCCGAACAGGCCCGGCGTGTCGCCACCGAGATCCACCGGCCCACTCTTGCGCACGCTGCCGATGGTGCGTTTATTCACGCTATGCACGTCGGCGCGGTCTGGATCATGCTCATCGCACTCTTCGGAGCAGCTGTGCTGGTGATTGCCTTGCGTCCTGCCGGAAAGCCCACGGAGCTGGTACAGGAGCCGGCCCACGATCGAGGAGACAGCCGCTCCGCGGCTGGGGCGACCCCCCATTCCGGGGCCGATATCCAACCCGCCTATGAGGGCAATGACGTGGGCAGCCGCTGACACCATGGGAATCGCGCAAAAACTTCCTGGGGTCCCGCTTGATAGTCAAGCCACGTACCTACCCGACCGTCATATGTTTGCCTTGTGGACCTGGTCCGGTCGCGCCGTGGGGGCTGCTCCGCCGGTCGGTGATGTCGAGACTGTTCCCTTGGTTCTCCCGACGCCAGACCTTGGCGGGTTCGAGGTGTCCGACGTCGACTGCGCGCTGATCGAGCCGGACAGGCTCGCCGGCGCGCCCCTCGACTCGCCTGGTCGGTCGGTGGATGTCTGGCGGGCGCGGATTGCGGGCGGCGATTCGGTCCTGCCGATCGCAGCGCATGCCGTTCCCGATGCCACCGGTGTCGCCGTGACGTCGGCGGAGCATGCCGTGGCCGTCTTCCGTCACACCAATGCTGTTGCGACCGAACTGCGCACAGCGCTGACCGCCAAGCTGCGGCCGTATCAGGTTCGCGGTGTGAGCTGGCTGCGCGAGACCGTCGACGCACACGGCGGCGCGGTGCTTGCCGACGAAATGGGGCTCGGTAAGACGCTGCAGGCCATCGGCTATATCGCCGGGCGCGCCGAGGAGGGGCCACAGCTGGTGGTGTGTCCCACGTCGCTGGTCGGGAACTGGGCACACGAAATCGCGCGGTTCGCACCTGACCTGCGGACGATAATCTGGCGTGGCGGGCCGCTGAAAGCGGTAGATAGCGGGACGGTGGTGCTCACCGGCTACCCGACGCTACGCATACACAGCCCTATCATGATGGAGCATCATTGGGTCACTGCGGTTTTCGATGAGGCGCAGGTGCTGAAGAACCCCCGCACGCAGATATCGAAGGCCGCGCGAACCATTGCGGCCGACGCGCGAATCGCCTTGACCGGAACGCCCGTCGAGAATCACCTCGAGGAGCTGTGGGCGCTTCTCAATCTGGTCGCACCGCAACTGTTCGGGCACAAGACGCAGTTCCGTCGTCGCTTTGTCCGGCCGATCGCGGACGGCTCCCTCGCCGCCGCTGCCCGGCTGCGCGGGGCAATCGAGCCGATCGTCTTGATGCGGAAGAAGTCCCAGGTCGCAGGCTCGCTCCCACCCAAGATCCACGCCGACCTGATCTGCGACCTCACCGAGGAACAGCAGCAGTTGTACGACCAACTGCTGGAGCAGGTGATCGACGACGGCTTCGGCAGCGGCGCACAGCGCCAGACCAAGGTGTTGGCAGCCGTAACCGCGCTCAAACAGGTCTGCAACCACCCGGGCCTGATCACCGGTGACCTCGATGAGCTGTCAGGAAGGTCGGGAAAACTCGACCTCTGCACCGACATTGTGGCCAACAACCTCGAGATTGGCTCTCCGACCCTGATTTTCACCCAGTACCGGCAGACCGGTGAGCTGCTGGTGCGACACTTCGACGAACAGTTCGGTGTGTGCGCGCCGTTCTTCCATGGCGGCTTGAATCAGGAGCAACGGGCCGACATCGTCCGCCGGTTCCAGGCCGACAACGGCCCGAAAGTGCTGGTGCTCAGCCTGAAAGCCGGGGGCACCGGGCTCACTCTCACCCGCGCAGCCGACGTCATTCACTTCGACCGATGGTGGAACCCGGCCGTGGAAGCGCAGGCCTCCGATCGAGTCCATCGGATCGGTCAGACCCGCACCGTCACCGTCACCACTCTGACCACGGGGACCACCGTCGAGGAGCACATCGCGGCCATGCACTCACGTAAATCCGCGCTCTCCGATGTCGCCGATATGTCCGGTGTCACCGAATTGGCCCGCTTGGATGATGACCGCCTCATTGCGATCCTGCGCCGGAAGCGAGACAGCTGACATATGCCTGATAGTGATTTCGGTTACACAGTGTGGGGGAGAGACTGGGTTCGGCTCGCCGAGCCGTTGCGTCAGACCCGCCCCGATCCGCAGCTGCCACGCGCGCGCAGAATCGCACGCGACGGGAAAGTGCAGGTCACGATCGACGGCCGGATCGTGCGCGCCGTAATACACCACGGTCGCAAGCCTTCGGTGGCCAACATCGAGGTTGCGCCCATGTCCCAGGAGGCGATAGCCGGGATCTCCCGCCGGCTGAGCGGCGTTCGGCCCGCCCTCACCGACGAGCTGTATCGCGCGATCACCGACGCGGGCCACCCGCCCGCACCGACACTCGTCGGCGTCGACTGCTCCTGCTCAGCTGACACTCCACGATGTATCCACGTGCTGGCCGTCTACTACGAAATGGCACGACGCGTCGACGACGATCCTAGAATTGCTCTCGATATCCAGGGATTCTTCCGCGCCTCATCGGACAGTACTGAAGTATCCACCGCAGTAACACCACAGCGGTGGATCGCGCTCAATTCCCTTAATCCGGCTGACTACTTCATGGCGCCCAAGTAGTCGCACTATACGGCGCATGTCAATGACTGTTGTGCGGGCAAACATCGCCCGATTTTCGGTTCGCCATGGAGTTCAACGGACACCGTTTAAGGGCTGTCCCGTCATCCGGTACCAGGGCTCGGCTCTCACCGTCACGTTGCCAGGATTGCCCTCATTTAGGTGGCCTGGGCATTCCGCGGGGCCTCAGTCTTGATGGAGGCCATGCAGTGCGTTTCGTCTGCCGGGACTTTGGGGTGTCAGACCTCCCACGGCGAGGTTTGACACCGAGCGAGGCTCCTGTGGAGGTCCTGCTTCTGGACATCGACGCGGAGCTGACCGTCTGGGACGACGAACACAAGCTGTGGTCTGAGGAGATGTTCCCCGTTGCCGAGCTGGCGTACTGGCTCATGCACTGGGCTGCGGAGCCCGGACGTCGGGACGCGGGATTTCGAGCTCGACTCGATGTCCGCAGAACCGGGGCTGATCTGGATCGTGCAGTCCGAGGAGGGCTGGCGTGTGGGCTCCAACCTTGAGCCGGATGTGTGGACTTCTCCCGTGACCTGGGATCTCCTCGTGGCCGGGGTCAGGCAGTTCGTGCGCTCTGTGCGCGCGGGGATTGTCGAGCCAGGCATCGACCCCGCCTTCATCCCCGAGCCCTGAGGCAGGGTTCAGGGACACGCGGCCGCAGGCGAGATGATCTTGTCGTGGCTGGTGTGATCACGGCGCCTGAGCCGTCCTGGATAACTCCGTTTACCAGGCTGAGCCCGCGCTGCCTCGGCAGGCTGGTCGCCGCGACGCATCGCAAGGGGGCGGACGCGGCACGGCGGGGCAGACCGTGGAGTTTGGCGCTGGAGGATCGCATCCTGCTGGTCACGGCGTGTTGGCGCACGAACTTGACGATGCGCCAGCTGACCCCGCTGTTCGGGATCTCCAAGTCGGCGGCCGACCGGATCATCAACCACCTCGGGCCGATGCTGGCGCTGCAGCCCCGCAAGAGGTTCGGTCTGAACACCGTGCTCATCGTGGACGGAACCCTGGTTCCCACCGTGGCCATGTGATCGCTGAACAGTCGAAGACATCTCATGTCGCTGGTAGGTCAAGTAGGGGCTCAGGCAGCAAGGTCCACAGGTGGTGCGAAGGCACGATCGGGGTCGAATAGAGTGCGACGCTGTAGGCAGTGGTAGAGGCAGCCGAGCAGTTTGTTGAACAGGTTCCTAAGAGCTGCGGTGTGGCGTTCTCCGCCAGCACGCCGCCGGTCGTAGTGAGCGCGTGGAGCCTGAGTGCGGAGCGCTGCGAAGGCCCACATGTGCCCGGCTGAGGCCAGTCGCTGGTTCTTGACGGTTCGGGCTACGACGACGTGACTTCGGCCGGAGGCCCGCGTAACGGGGGCCGCGCCGGCGTACGCCTTCATCGCTCGGGCGTCCGCGAAGCGTTCGCGGTCGTCTCCGATCTCAGCGAGGACGCGTGCTCCGGAGAGCACGGACAGCCCCGGGAAGCTAGTGATGATGCCGGCATCTGGGTGCGCAAGGAATGCTTCCTCGGTCGCCACCGCGAGCTGGGCGACGCTGGTGCAAGCGGCGTCGACCTGCCGGATAAGCGCCGCCGCTTGGTGTCCCAGAGCCTGTTCGACCTGGGGCAGCTGTCGGAGGTGGTCCGCACAGAAGATTTCCCGAAGCCGTTCGACTTCGGCTTCGATTCCGCAGCGTGGACGCTCGCCGCGCTTGAGTAGTGCGCGCAGCTGGCTGCGGGTGAGTTTGGCGGCATCGGCCGGCGTGGGTGCAGCGGTCAAGATCACGCGGGCGCGTGGCGAGTCGAGACCGGGCTTTCCGGGGCCGTGGAAGGCCGTGAGGGCGGCCGGGTAGTACTCGCGCAGGTGTGAGCGGAGCCGGTTGATCATCTGCTGCCGGTCCCAGATTGCATCCTGGTGAGCGCGGGCCAGGACGGCGACGGCCTGCCCGGCTTCGCTGTCGTCAGGCATGGGGCGGTGGGCGTGCCTGTCGGTCCGCAGGATGTTGGCCAGGACCCGAGCATCAGCTGCATCGGACTTGGCTCGGGAGACGCTGGCGCGATCGCGGTAGCGGGCGGCGGCCAGTGGGTTGATCGCGTAGATCTGGCGGCCGGTGGCCCGCAAGCAGGCGACGAGGAGCCCGCGGGGCGTCTCGATGGCGACCGGGATCGGATCCTCCGCGGTGTCACCGTGCCGGGTCAGTAGTTCCATCAGCGCGTGGAAGCCGGCGCTGTCGTCGCTGATACGCAGCTTGGCTACCTGGGCTCCGTTCTGGTCGACCAGGGCTATGTCGTGGTGCCCTTCTGCCCAGTCAATGCCGCAGAAGATCGCGCTCAATCTTGTACCTCCGTATCAATCTGCAGGTCGGTCCTGTGCGGAGCACGCGGCGCTCTAATAGAAGTGCTCGAGGCACGCCATCTCATGAGCCGTTCGTGTCTCCAGCGACCGGCAGGGACCTCGGTCTGCTGGAGAGCTCTTAGGCTCGCGAACTGCTGAGAGGTGGCCCCTGTCGGCGGGCTGAGGACATGAAACCGGTGATGTCCGAGCTCCTGCCGGGCGGGACCGGTCTTTGACGAGAGATCAAGGTCCCGGAACTACCGAAGGTCTCCGCCCGGCAGGGCGCAGGCGAGGCGGAGCCGGTCTGAACACGGGGATCCAGTCCCAGAACGGCGGCAAACTTCCGCCTCGCCTGGCGGCCCTTGCACTCACGTGCTCGGGCTCACCGAAGACCTATTAGAACTACCGGTACTCCACGGCCCATCAGGTTGTCATCGACGCTGACACCCGCATGGTCGTCGTGGTCGGCCGGCCCGTGCCGGGTAACCGCCACGACTCCCGCGGATGGCGGAATCCGGAGCCAAAGCCGCCGTCGGAATCACGATGACCATCGCCGACGGCGGGTACCCAGGGCACCGGCCTGGGTCGTCCCGCACCGCCGCCCCAAAGGCGAGGAGCTCCCCGCCTGGAAGGAGGAACACAACCGCCCCCACAAGCAGGACCGGGCGCGCGTCGAGCACCTCTTCGCCCGCAGGAAGAGCTGGAAGATCCTGCGGGATTGCCGACTCAAAGGCGACGGCGTCCACCACGCCATGCTCGGCATCGCCCGCCTGCACAACCTCAACCTCGCCGGCTGGGCAGCAGGGTTTGACCTCCCCTCAGTGTTGTGGATCGCCCGCGGATCACGCCACGGCGAGACCCCGGCCGCCCATCTGCTGGCCGCGATCACCGGCGCCGGCCTCACCGTCACGTCACCCAGCTGCGAGTCCCGGACAAGACCAACGAAATCACCTGCTTCGCCGCCTTGCTGGAGCCGTACGACCTGACCGGTGTCACGGTCACCGCGGACGCTCTGCACTGCCAGCGTGATCACGCCCGCTTCCTCGTCGAACAGGAGTCGAAGAGAAGAGGGTGCATAAGAGGGTGCATTACGCCTTCACCGTCAAGCGCAACCAGAAGAACCTGCACCATCAACTCGCCACCCTGCCCCGGGCGAAGGCGAGCGTGAAGTTCTCCGACCGTACCGACACCCACGGACGCCTGGAGACCCGCGTCGTGCAGGCCCCGGCAGTGAGCGATCTCGGCGTCGACTTCCCCCACGCCACCCAGGTCGCGAAGATCATCCGGCACCGCACCCAGCGCAAGAACGGCAAGCGCAGCCGCGAGACCGTCTACGCCATCACCGACCTGACCAGCCGCCAAGCCTCACCGGAGCACATCGCGAAGATCGCGCGCTCGCAATGGACCATCCAGAACCGACTCCACTTCGTCCGCCCCACCGCCTTCGCCGAGGACGCCTCCAAGGTCCGCACCGGACACGGCCCGGACAACATGGCCGCCCTCCGCAGCTTCGCCGTCAACCAACTCCGCGCGACGGGCCGCACGAACATCGCCGCCGGACTCCGCGCGATGTCCTACGAACCCTTCCGCCGCCCCCTGGACCTCCTCTGCCTCACCTGAACTGCACCGATCCAAGAGCAAAGGACTTTGCAACAGCCCTGGCATCTTCCTGCGGAAGGTGCGGGAGGAGCAGCCCTTGTCGGCGACGACCCGGTTGGGAAGACAGCAGACGGTCGAAGGTTCCGTCGGTGGCCCAGCGGGCAAAGCGCCCGCGCTCCGTCTGCCAAGGGCCGAACCGCTCAGACAGGCCCCGCCAGGGCAGCCCCGTGCGGTAGGGGACCATTCCGATTCCTCTTCCTACCTGGCCGGACGAGCTTGCGGAGAGGACCATCGCGCATGAGTACTTCTACGGATAGCCCGTCGGCACCGCGATCAGCAGGATGGCTCCGTGAGTGAACACGAGGGTTATTCCCAAGTCCCTGTGCGACCGGCCCGCGACCATCGGGCCGTAGAGAAAGTGATGAAGGCTGTCCTCATCGTGGCGGCCGTAGTGGGTGGGATCCTGCTGCTCTACATGGCCTTCTTCATCGGCATCTTCGCCATGGCCAGTTGACTGCTGGACCAGCTCGTAGGGCGGCACTTCGGGTGAACGGTACGAGGTGCCGTGGGTGCGGCACAGCCGGGAAAAGGCTTGACCGTGGCGTGAGTTGGGGACCGATACTCGAACGGAGGGACTTGCGAACAGAAGACGGGGGCTACCGGTGGGTGGGTTGAGGGACCGCGAGACGCAACGGGCCCGGGAGTTGGCTCGGGAGGCCGTGCGGCGTTTGGCGCCGGAGGAGTTGGCGCTCTTCGAGGAGACGGCCGAGGCCTACTTCGACGATCCGGGGCGGGGGAACCGGAAGGCCCGGCAGGAGCCGCTGGGGATCGGCGTCGATGCCATCGTCATCGGGACGCTGACGCAGTTCGCGCTGCCGGTCGCAGCGGCCGTTGCCGGGAACATCGTCACCGATGTCATGCGCCAGGAGCGCCGACGAGGCTGGTGGCGACGGCGGCGGGCGCCGCAGGACGGTGGCGGGGACGGCGGTGCGGTCAATCCGTTCGCCGCGCCCGACGCAGTACGCGCTGTGGAGCTGAACGGTCGGGAGACCTCCCGGGCCGAGGAGCTGGAGCGGCTGCGGCGGATCGCCTACGACCGGGCCGCCGCCCTCGGACTGCCGCCCGCGCAGGCGGGGCTGCTGGCGGACGCCATCGTTGGCGGGGTGCAGGCGCCGCCGGCCCCGGGCGAGGAGGAGATCACCTCATGAGCGCCGCGCCGGCTCCCGCCGTCGGCGCTCCGGTGGGCATGCCGCATCCGTTTCGGATGCCGTCGGGGACGTCACTACGGTTCGCGCTGCTCATCTTGAGCACATCGGCAGCCATGGCGGTGGCCTTCGGCGGGGCGGTCAGCACGGCGGCCTACTTCGGGCTCGGCGGCGATACGGGCAGCCTCACCGCAGCCCTCGAATGCACAGCCGAGAACTTCAAGGACATGGGTGCCGATCCCGAGGAGTTGACCCGCAGATGCCTGCTGCCGGACCGGGGCAATGGGACCGCCATCGAACTGGCGGCCCTGGGGGCACTGTGGCTGGCCGTCGGCGTCGTTTACTGGCTGCTGCCGGTCTACCGGCTCCGCCGGCGCCGACTGCGGCCCTTGCCGACCGCCGGTTTCGCCGACATCCGGCGAACGCTCGACGAGCTGGTGGCGCTCGCCGAGCTGCGGTGCCGGGTGCGCTTCGTCGTCAACTGGCGTGACCTGGGCCCCACCGGGCTCGCCTTCGGCCGGGCCGGTCGGCGCTATGTGATGCTCAGCCGCGGACTGCTGCATCTGCACACGCAGGATCCTGAGGCCTTCCGCGCGATAGTCCTGCACGAACTGGCGCATCTGCGCAACCGGGATGTGGACGTCGCCTTCCTCACGCTCATCTGCCACCGGCTGTTCGTCGCCGCACTTGCGGTTCCCCTCGCCGTCACCGCTCCCTTTGCGTTGCTGGTCGCGTGGCTGCTTATGCCCATGAGTCTGCTCTACCAGTTGCTGTTCGTCCTCGCCCAGTGCGCACTCGCGGCCACCGTCACCCTCACCAGCGCCGCGGTGCTGCGCAGCCGCGAGCTGTATGCGGACGCCCGGGTAGCCGTGTGGACCCGCGGAGCCCACTCGCTACGACGTGTGCTCGCCGCTCAGCACGGCCTTGAGCAGACCGGCCGCCGCCGGCCTGCCTACCTGCGCTCGCATCCCACCGCCGGAAAGCGGCTGGCGGCACTGAGCGACACGCGGCTGCTGTTCGGCTTCGGCCCCTGGGAGGCGTTCGGACTGGCCTTGACCTGCTCGCTCGTCTACCAGCACGTGGCGCAGTGGACCGAGGCGGCCACCCATCTCGGCGACCGCGGCAGCCCGCTGGCCGCCGCCGTCCCCTCCGTCCTGCTGGGCGGTGGCGTGGCGGTGGGCATCTGGCGCGCGACGCTGGCCGCACGGCTCAACCGTGGTCGATGGGCAGACGCACATCGCACAGGGCTCGCCATGTCGGCCGGGCTCATCGTGGGTACCTTCGGGGACAGGGCGTACAACACGGCGCTGTCCCTCGGCATCGCCAACTCGCTGCCGGTCCACCTGTCGTGGTGGCTGATCCTCGGGGTCGTCGGCTACGGCTTCGTGCGGTGGAACGCGGCGACGGCCAGGGTGTGGGCACCAGTTGTGCTGGCCGGCCGGCGTCCGCTACTGCTGGTCGTCGGCGGGTGCGCGGCCGGCGTCGCGCTGCTGAGCATCTGGCTGGGGCACGCCTACGCCGCCGGTACCCCCGGTTTCGATCTGCTGCAGCTGCCGCGCCCGCTGAACCTACTGCCGACGCCGCTGGACTACCTGGGGTTCGTGTTCTCCACGACCGTCGTGATCACGCCGCCCCTGTGGGTCATCGCTCTGGTGGTGGTCACCGTCGGGCTCCCGCTCGCCGCACGGCTCGGCGTACGGCTCGGCGTACGGCTCGGCGTACGGCTCGGCGTACGGCTCACCGGGCGCGCCCGCGCCGAGGTGCCCACCGCAGGGCCCGACCGGTTCCTGCTCCAGCCCGTGTCGGCCGAGAGCTCGGCGGCGCTCCTCGCTCCGCCGCAGCTGCGCCCATTGCGGGCTCTGGCACAGGGCGTGGTGTTCAGCGCCGCCGCCGGGCTCGGCCTGTGGCTGTGGCATCTGTTCTGTGCCATAGCCTTCCCCTGGCCGATCGAATGGGTCGGTGGGGTCTTCACCTTCTATCCGGTGGCGCTCGCGGCGTTGCTGCAGCTCGCCGTCGGCTTCGTCGTCGCGTGGCGCCACGCTGGCGGCGAACTGCGCGCTCTGCACGGAATTCTCGGCACCCTCGGCGCGGGGCTGCTGCTGCCGACGGCCGCCTTCACCGCACGCAATCACTTCGCCTGCGTGCGGTGGGGCACCGATCACGTGGCCTGCCGAGTGGCGCCCGATCTGGCGCCGACGCTGAGCCCGGAACTGTACATCGCGGCCTGGACCGCCGCCTTGGCCCTGCTTCTCATACCGGCCTGGGTCGCCCTGCGCGACGGCAGACGGCACTGAGCCCGCTTCTTCCTGAAGTTGCTGGTCATGGGGCCGGCTTGAAGGGCTGCTGGGAGCTTGTCGCCGGTCAGGTCCTACGCGTGCAAGTCCCCGTCGGTCGCCTCGCTCCACCGGGCCCTCACCGAAGCCGAGAACGCAGCAGCATCTCCGCGGCTATCGCGCCGCTCACCAGAGCCACCACGCCCGCCGCGGCCGTGCCCAGCGGCAGCGGCAGCGGCAGCGGCAGCGGCAGCGGCCACTGAACGGTGTACTCGGCCGGCTGCGCGTACTCACCCCGCAAGGACGACTCGTGCGGCAGGGCGCGAAGTAGCCGACGACGGGAAGGCACCGGAAGGGAAAAGGCCCCACCTCTGGGCGCGACGGATCCACGCCACGAGCGAGCAGGCATCTGCTCACGGTGAATGACGCTCGGCGCGCAGATGGTGCCGCCATGGCAGAGTG
This sequence comes from Streptomyces inhibens, assembly GCF_022221585.1. NCBI lineage: Bacteria > Bacillati > Actinomycetota > Actinomycetes > Kitasatosporales > Streptomycetaceae > Streptomyces > Streptomyces inhibens. Next base: position 9,154,684 of record NZ_CP084681.1, on the reverse strand, counting down.
ATCTGCATGCTCATCTCAACGCTTCGGCGGCGAAGACACTTCGCCGCCGCACTCCTCCTGAGCGCCGCGATACCCCTGACTGCCTGCGGCCAGCAGCGCGTCGCGGCCAGCGCGCCGAGCGCATCCCCCAGCTCCAGCCCCAGCCCCTCCGGACCCGGTGCCTCCCCTTACGTGGAACCCGGAGCCCACGACGGAGCCCCGCACTACAACGAGAACAACGCCAACCGTCGCCCCCGCGAAATGTCCCCCGCCCACGCGAAGGACGCCCAAAGGGAGGCCGACCGCATCGAACCCGTACTCAAACGCCTCTGGAAACAGGGGAAGTGGGATCCCAAGAGCGTCCGCTCGGCGATGCTCACGCTCGGGTACAAGGAACAGCGGACCGGCCCCAAGGGCGAGCAGCTCGGCGGGAAACTCGACGTGCGGAGCATGGAACCCCGCTTCGAAGACGACCACTACGTCACACCCGAAGGCGCCCGGATCGGGCTTCACGTACACAGCGACGCCTGTGTCACCGCATTCGTACAGAAGACCAACTACCAGGTGCAGGTCAACGGGCCATACATGGAGTCGGGCTGCTTCGAACCGCCCTTCGGTCACTGACACACACCGCAACCCTCGACCGGCAGCAGCAGGCCGACCTGAGGCAGCCGCCAACACCGGTCACTCAGAAGCGAAAAGACCCCGCTCCAAGTCGGTGCGGGGCTATCGCTGCTGCTGCTACTCAGCCGCTGTCAGTTCGCTGCCGAGATACTCCTGCACCGGCTCGAACAAGCCGTAGGGCACATAGTCGGGGATCTCCATCAGTGTCACCCACGCGACCTCGGCGAGCTCCTCCTCGTCGGCGACGCGCGCCTCGCCCGAGACCACACTGCAGGCTGTGTACGACATCAGTCGGCCAGTCTTCGGGTGCACACGCTCGCCAAGGAGCTTCAGCACCTCCACGGTCAGCCCGGTCTCTTCCCGAGTCTCCCGGACCGCGGCCTGTTCGGCAGTCTCTCCGGCTTCGATGGCACCCGCGGGGAACTGCCACATCAACTCGCCTTCCCTCACCCGGCGGCGCACCATCAGCACACGGTCACCCTCCACGATGGTCCCCACGCTGATGCCCGGCTGATCGGTGGTCTGACCGGTGGTCTGATCGGCGGTCTGATCGATCATGCGGTCCCCTCCTAAAGCCGCCGACACAGGCGGTGTCACCTTTGCCAACTCGCCCCGGAGTAGGACGAGTTCCTCGCTCACAGCCTCATACAGGAGCCGGCCGCCGCGGATACCGACGATCCCGACGACCCCGACGCCCGCCGAGGTGCCGCGGTGACGACGCACGGCGCCGCACTTCGGGCACCCGAGACAGGCCCAGCCCGGCTGCGCAAACCTTGAAACGTCCAGACCGATGGCTGTGGTGCGCGGCCTGGGTGAGCCGGTAGGTCGAGCCCGCACTCAATCACGGGATGTGGCACAGGTCGGCGGCCTGTTCGGATGCGGGTCCTGTAGTCACCGCCGGTGATCCCTCTTCCCCACCTGCTTACCTCCTTTCCTGTAAGGAAAGAAGGGTGGTACTTTCCTCATGCGAAAGTACTCGGATGATCAGGGGGAATTCATGGCCGCCTACGATGCCCAGACCGCACTCGACGACATACGTCACCGTCAGGACCAGACCTGCGACGAGTACATCCGTCGCGTCTCATCCCGCTCCCACTCGCTCATTGCGGCGCTGGCGCTGTTCGCCATGCTCGCCTCCTTCGACCTGCCCAGGCCTTGGAATATCGCCGCCGTTCTGTTGGGGAGCGGCCTGGGGACGGGAGGGCTGGTCGTACAGCAGCGCCGCGCGCCCGTCCGCAGGAAAGTCGCCGGCGTGGAAGCGGTGTTCTACGTGTGGTTGGCGGCCGCCTTCGTGGTGGTCTTCTCGGCCGTATTGATTGCCGCCCGCTTGCTCGGCCTGCCGGCTCCGTCCACGCTCGCGGCCGCTGTCGTGGCCCTGACGAGCCTGGTGGCCGGGAACATGATCCGCCCAGTCGTCAAAGCGATCGCGCGCAGGGATGGCCACCACTGATGGACCCGGACTTCGATGAGTTCCTGCACGTTCCGGCCCGGCTTTCGGTCGTCGCGCTGCTGGCCCCGGCCGACTGGGTGGAGTTCGGCTTCGTACGGGACACGGTCAATACCAGCGACTCGGCCCTGTCCAAGCAGGTCTCCGCCCTGGCAGAAGCCGGATACGTCTCCGTACGCAAAACACGGGACCGCAAGGGACGGCACACCCACGTCCGCCTCACCTCGCATGGACGGCAGGCATTCCAACGGCACGCCGCGGCACTTGAGAAGATCGTCGCGGCCGCACGCGCGCCACTGAAGTGAACCGAACCTGACCGACTGCTCGTGCGCTCGTGCCCGTATGCCGTGAGCCGCTCCGATCGGGACAAGGGTCAGGCTGCTCGGGTGCCTGCCCCTTCCTCTACGACGGCCGCAGCTGCAGCCGTTCGTACGAGACCGTTGTGCAGCTCATGAGCGAACTTGACCACTGCTCACTTGTCTTGGTGGACAGCGTCGTTGACGTGTGGCAGCGGGCACGGCACGGGAGTGACGGTGACGGTCACGGGTCGGCTCACTCGCGATGCCCACGCCGACAGCTGGAACGGGCCCGGCCGGGAGGGCTGGTTGCTGATCCGACGGAGCCGCCCGCCGGCCGCGAGTCTCGTCATCAGGCCAGTAGCTCCAGCACCCGGACAGCTTGCCGTTCCGCAGTGCCGGGAGGGTTCCTGGGATGCTCTGTTGCCTCGCTCGCCAGCAGGAACAGCCAGACCAGGGCAAGCAGCCGGCGGCTCTCCCGCAGGCGTGCGGTCTCCGCGGGGGAAAGCTCGAATTGCTCCAGGAAGGCTGAGACGTCAAAGGGGTGCTCCACCCAACTGCCCACGTGTTCGGTGATTTCCGCGAGTTCGAAGGCACGATCGCTGCGGCCCGAGTCCTCGAAGTCGACGACCTGGACCCGCAAGCCGTCCCACAGGTAGTTCGCGAGATTGCCGTCACCCGGCCCGAAGACGGGTGAAACCTCCCCCCGAGCGTCGGCTCCCAGCCCCGACCGGGCCAGCCAGTCCAACCCGGCGTCCATGGCCTGCCTCACCGGGCCGCCGGCTTGGGGGCGAACCGTCACGGCCCACTCATCGAGGTGGCCGATGAGCTCGCCTTGGTGCCCGGGCCTGAGCGGGATCTTGCAGACAACATCGGACGGCACGGCCTCATACAGAGTGGTCACCGCCTCGGCCAAGGCTTCGATCTTCTTGCCCTCAACAGCAGCACCACGCAAGGGGGCCCCGGCGAGCCGAGACATCACCACAACCGGCTCAACAGCTGCGAGGTCGGCCTCCCGGGGCTCCGGAGCCAGCCCCGGAGCATACGTGGCCAGCAAGGACAAAGCCCGCCACTCCCGCTCGGCGCGACCACCGTCCTTCCTCGGGAACCGCTTGATCACACGGTCAGCGGTCATCTCGATTGCGTGGGTGCCCCATCGGCCAGAGCTCATGAGAAGGAATTCTGTCAGGCCGGCCACCAGCCACCAGCGCCCTTGCGGGCGTGCATATCGACCTCATCGACACGGTCGCCCGATACGTGCTCGATGCCGGCTATCACGTCGTACTCGAAGGCATTCGGCACATCGCACACCCCGGCGAGATGCTCAGCATTCGCGCGACGACCACTGCGGCCGCACCCACTGCCACAATTGTGGCGCCGACGCCCGCCCGTGCGCCCGGGCGGTCAGGTGGGAAGGGCATCGGCCCAGCGGCCGAGGGCGGGGATTGGACGTGGCATGGGCCGGGTGCGCACAGCAGCAGGTGACTGATGTCCGGGCGAGGGCGTGCTGTCGGATACGGAGGGCAGGAGCCGCCTTCCGTTCCGTGCGTCTCGCCGAAGGCGTGGAGCATGTCCTCCATGTTTGTGCCGCGGGGCCGAGAGGACGCAGGGGTCGGTCGAGCTGGCGGTGGTGTTCCAGTCGGGGAAGCGTTAGCCGCTGAGGACGCGCGAGAGGTGGCCGGCGGAGACGCCGGTGCGTTCGCCCAGGCTGCGCAAGCCGAAGCTTGGAGGCGCGCTGGAGATGGCTGAGGACCGGGGCCAGTGGTCGGTAGGGGACGGCTCAGCCGTCGGCGGTACGACGCTGCGGGGCGGCGGACTGGGTGGTCGGCGGGCGTCGGTGTCGTCGGCGGCGTGGGCGCCCGCGTGGGCGGGGAGAGACACGGGAGTGGTGTGGCGGCGCAGACGGGGCGGGGCAGGGGGACGATGCGGTCGACGTCCTTGTACTTGCGGCGCGCCAAGCCCTCTCCGACCAACTACGGCAAGCCACCACACGGTGCAGTCGGATTCGCCTCCTCGGATGGCCCTGCTGCTTCCACGGTGTGTTCGGTGGTCCTCCTGTAGGCGAACCAGGGCAGGAAGAACTGGGTGATCGGGCCGACCGTGAGTGCGTACAGCACCGTGCCGACGCCCACGCTCCCCCCGAGTAGCCAGCCCACGCCGAGCACAGTGATCTCGATCAGGGTGCGGATGAGCCGGATGGAACGCCCGGTTGCGGCTGACGCGCCGGTCATCAACCCGTCCCGGGGGCCAGGTCCGTAGCGCGCGCCGACGTAGACGGCGACGGACAATCCGTTGAGAAAGACACACCCGACGAGCAGGCCGACCCGGGCCGAGAAGCCGAGGTGCTGGGGAATGAGCAAGAGGCCCAGGTCGGATGAGTACGCCACGACGATGATGTTGGCGACGGTGCCCAACGTCGGCCTCTGCTTGAGGGGGATCCAGAGCAGGAGCACGAGAACACCGAGGAGGGCACTGATCGTGCCGAAGCTCAGGGAGGTGTGGCGCTCCAGGCCCTCGTACAGGACGCTCCATGGGTTGACGCCCAGAGAGGCCCGGACCATGGCTGAGAGGCTGAATCCGTACAGGGCGAGGCCGATGAGCAGTTGGGGAAAGCGTCTCAGCGGATGCTCACCGAGGGGGATGTAGGTGAGGGGCGGCAGGGACGGGCGTGTACTGGGCGTCAGCGGAGCCGCGGTGCGTTCCTCGTGACGGCGCCGGAGTTTGCGCTTGTGGCGGTCCGTGATCTCCTGCTCCATGCCAGTCGCCTCCGGTGTGTTTGCATACATCAAAGTGGCGTTGTCGACTTGCCAGTGGCCGACGCCGTAGCTGGCGAGCTTGTCGGTGACCAGCACCCTGGGTACCCGACGTGCTTCTTCAGCAGCTTGGCCAGGAACCGCTTGGTGGCCTTCGCGGCGCGCCGCGACTGGACGATGATGTCGAGGACGCTGCCGTCCCGGTTGACTGCCCGCCACAGGTACCGCCACTCGCCGCTGATCTTGACGTAGACCTCGCCCAGAGGCCACTTGTCGCCGGCCCGGGGTTGGCGTCGCCGCAGGCCACGCGCATACTCCGGCCCGGGGTTGGCGTCGCCGCAGGCCACACGCGTACTCCGGCCCGAACTTCGCACACCACCGCCGGATGGTCTCGTGGGAGACGACCACGCCGTGGGCGAGCAAGAGCTCCATCAGCCAAGTTGACAACGCCGACTTGGCGGCGCCGGCGCGGTGGCCTTCTCGTGGCAGGCTTTGCCGCCTGCCTTCACGTTGGAAGGTTCGATGCGGTTCCCGAACGCCACCGCCACCGATCGAACCTCGTAGGAGGCGGCGGAGTGATCGGCGCGGCGGTCCCATGCCGGTCGGTGGCGAGGCCGCGGACGGTCTCGATCCCGGCGCGTTTCATCTTCGCGGGGATGCGGTAGTACGCCGCGGCCGTGGTGTTGGCGGGTTTGTGGGCCCATCAGGGAGCCACGGTTTACTCTCGACCGTCCAATCGATGAAATCATTGCCATGGATTCCCATGGCGCTCGCCTCGTTGTTGCACCGATGTGCGAACCGGGCGTTGTCTTTTGCGTACGGATTTCCCGGCCCGTTCACCGGCCTCGGCTCCACCGTGGTGTTGGTGATGGCCGAGAGTGAGAGCGAGGGCAGTCGGCGTGGATCGGTCAGTCGCTGAACCAGATGCCACAGCGCGCACGTGCCGGCGAAGCCGGTGCCGATGATGGATTATTTGACGGCTCCGATCATGATGGCGTTCAAGTCAGGACCCCAAACGAGTGAGGGCGCGCCTGATGCCTGTGCCGGCTCTACTCAAGAGCGATCCCGTCCGGCCGCAGTTGATCCGCACGAAATGGTTCAGGGGCTCGCCCTCCGCGAAACGGCTACCGCAGATCGTGGCGACCCTTGCTTCGGCCAGCAGAAACTGATCGGCGGTGCCGTAGCCCTGCCTCTGGTAGGCGTCGGCGTAGCTCGATAGGTCGACGAACAGGAAGTAGCCTCCCTGGGGAGGGCTGATCCGCAACGAGGGGACTGCGTCGAGCTCTCGCAGCATGGCCTCGAGGTTGATGCGCGCGGCCTTCGCCCTGGAGGTCGCCACCTCGTCCATATCCGGCTGTAGCGCGATGTGCGTTGCGATCTGGCCATAGGTGGACGCGAACGATGTGAGGTTGACCTGCGCCCGTGCGGACGCGTCCACGATGTCCGGCGGACCGCAGAGATAGCCGATCCGATCGCCGTGCATGCCATAGGTCTTGCCTGGTCCGGTCACTGCCACCGTCCACGGCCGCATGGAGCGGTGGCTGCCGTCGGTGAGCAGAACTTCGATGGCGGCAAACGTCTTGGCGCGGGCCCCCAAGATATGGGCCTCGTAGGGAGAATCGAACAAGACGTAGATCGGGCTCTCTCCGCAGGCCTCGCGCCGCACGTTGTGTCGGGCGACGATCTCGGCCAGCGCCGACAGCTCCTCGGTCGAATAGACCTTGCCCGTCGGGTTGATGCAGTCGCCAAGGACGATGATCTTGGTTCGCTCCGAGATCGCCCCCTCGAGGGCCGGCGCCGTCAAGCCATCGTGCGCCGTGACCAGGACGGTCTTCGGAATCGCTTCGTGCAGCCGCACCATGTCCGAGTAGTGCGGCCAGTTGGGCACGGGGATCACGACCTCGTCGCCTGGATTCAGCAACGCATGGAAGGTTACCGAAATCGAACCCTTCACACCGCCCGGCGTGACCAATATTTCACTGTTCGGATCGTACTCAATTCCGTGTAGGCGAGCCACACGCGCCGCAACGGACTCCAGCAGGAACGGAAATCCTTTGACGGGCGCGAACGCATGGATCGTGCCGGATTGCGCCTGAACGAACTCGACCACACCTCGGTCGATCCGGGAATCGGCTGGTGTATCCAGCGCACCGATGCTGAGGTCAATGATCTGATCGTCCTCGGCGAGTCCGTGATTGAGCGCGGCGAGCTTCGCTGCGGTTCCGTGAGTCGCCGATTCCGGAATGCTCAGGACGGCATTGGAGATGCCACGATTTTTCTGCACGGCCGTACGAGCCACCTCTCTCCCGCTGCGGAATTCAACTCGTGGACGCGGCCTTGTACATCGCGTTCCACATCTCTAGTTGAATGTTCAGGGTCTCTGTTGCGCCATAGGCGATCTCGGCAACATCCGCATCGGTATGGCAGTTGTTCAGGACGCACTTTTTTGCATCGGCGGCGTGGCGTTCCTCTACGCCCTCCTGGCCGACGTGGACGTTGAAGTAGACCTCGACATTGTCGACGAACTCAGATTCGGGCAGCTTGTTGTTGCTGTTACGGAACGCCGTACGGCAGACCTGCAACATCTTGTCGGCGTGGGACTCCAGGGCCATCGCGACGCCCAGCATGCGGTGGTAGCCGGCGCCCAGCAGCTCCAGGGTGCGCTCGCGGTACGCGAACGTCTCGGGAATGACCAGATTACTGTTCCGCGCCTCCCTCACGAGCAGCGGCGGCAGGCCGAACTCGACCTGGCCGTACAGGTTGTGGGCGTTCTCCATCAGCACCTCGTGGCAATGAGCAGCCTCGCCGTTCCCGGTCTCCTCGTTGAGGATGTAGGAAAACAGGACCAGCGTGTCACGATCGTCGCCGGCTGCCGCCTGCGCGCACACGTGGGCGATGCCTTTGACCGTACCCTCGGTTCGATGGAAGAAATTTGCCCGGTGAAAGTCGTAGGTCCAGCTATTCCATGGCGAGTTCCCGAGGAACTTGAAGTAATCATTTTTATAGACGTCGTGTCGCTCCAACTCATCCATGAGTGAGGTGACTTGATCGTGAAGTGCGATTCCAGCGCTTGTCCCCATCTTGCTTCTACCCCCATTGCACGCAGGTTTTGAATCGTCGCCGATGAAATCGTCGGATTGACGCACGATCCACTGGATGAATGCCTTACCGACGTCGTCGGTCGGAGTGATCACCATCAGAAGCCGTCGTGGCGGCGGCCATGCCGGCGAAGCTCCCGATGAAGGCGGACGGAGCCGTGCAGGAAGATCCACCCTCCGGGTAAGCCACGATGACCACTCCAGCTCGGTCGCAATCCACGGTGACGTAGGGACCGTTACCAGGAACAGGTCGCAATCGGCCATATCGGCCATGGGGACCATCGGTACACCGGTATCGGTGAGATCGATCATGGATGCCCAAGGGTGATCCGCCGGTACAGGCGGAATGTTTTGTGCGGGCGTTGAGGGAAAGAGCCGCGATGACTTGCGGCGGATGGTTTACGTCCGCTGCATGCCGGTGGAATTTCTGACCGATGAGCAGGCTGAGGCGTACGGGAGATTCGCCGAGGAGCCGACGCGGCCCGAGCTGGAGCGACTCTTCCTCCTGAACGATGCGGACCGGGACCGGTACCGGGATGTCCTGCCGCACGACGCGCGCCATGTACGACCTCCCGGGCGAGAGCGTCGTGTGCGCCGCGGACGTGGCGCTCACCGCACCGCGCGGCGACGCCGCCTTATAACCTGGTCGGAGCTCGGGCGCGTGCGGAATACTGTCGTACACAACTGCTGGCACAGGTGGGGGTATTGGTGCGACCGCTGGCGAAGGGCGATCCGCAGCAGGTCGGCCCGTTCCGGATCATCGGGCTGCTCGGTGGCGGCGGCATGGGGCGGGTTTATCTCGGCCGTGCGACGGACGGGCGGACGGTGGCGGTGAAGACCGCGCGCGCCGAACTCGCCGACGACCGGGGCTTCCGGACGCGTTTCGCCCGTGAGGTGGCCGCCGCCCAGCGGGTGGGCGGGCCGTTCGTGGCGCCGGTGGTCGACGCCGCGCCGCACGACGACATGCCCTGGATGGCGACCGACTACGTGCCGGGTGTCTCGCTGACCGATGCGGTGCACGACTGCGGCCCGCTGCCCGAGCACACGGTGCGGCTGCTGACGGCCGGCCTACTGCACGCCCTGACGGCGGTGCACGCGCACGGCCTGGTGCACCGTGACCTCAAGCCGTCGAACATCCTGCTCACCGCCGAGGGCCCACGCGTCATCGACTTCGGCATTGCGCACTCCGCCGCGGACACCGCCCTGACGATGACGGGTACCGCCCTCGGCACCCCGGGGTTCATGGCGCCCGAGCAACTCGTCATGACGGGCCCCAAGGTCACCGGCGCGGCGGACGTGTTCGCGCTCGGCGGGGTGATCGTGTTCGCGGCGACGGGCGGCGGTCCGTACGGGAACGCCGAGCCGCAGATCCTCATGTACCGCACCGTGCACGAGGAGCCGCAGCTCGACGAACTCCCGGACGGCCTTCAGGAGTTGGCGTCGGCCTGCCTGGCAAAGGAGCCGGAGCGGCGGCCCGCTCTGCCCGCCCTCATGGCGCGGGTGGGCGCACCGGGCCCGTACGGCGACTGGCTGCCGGAGCCCGTCGCCGTACAGCTGCGCCATCTGTCCGCGCAGCTCGGCGACCCCAGGTCCCCGGACACGTTCACGCTGCGACCCCCGGCCGAGAGGCCCGTCGACGTCGCCTTCGACCAGCTGCCGACCAGCACTACGGCGGACAGCGCACCGCCCCCACCGCCGCGGCCCGCGCACACCCCCACGCCCCCGCTGCCCGCCACCCCGCCCCAGGGCCCGTACGGCCCCACCCCGCCATTGGGACCGCACGGCATCCCCCCGGCCCACTCTCCGCACACCCCCAGGCAGACGGCGTCCCCGGGGCCGAGCCGACGCCGTGTGCTCGCCGCGCTGTCCGCCGTCGGGGTCGCAGCCGGCGGCGGGGCACTGGCCTGGACGCTGCGGCCGGACGGCAAGGACGGCGGCAGTGGCGGAACGAGCGCCGGGGACAAGCCCGGCGGCACCAAGAACCCGTCCGGCAGCTCCAAGCCCAGCAGGAACCCTACGGGCGGCGGGGCACCGTCGGGCCGGTTGCCGAAGGAGATACGCGACAAGGGCACCGTCACCGTCGGCTCGGACATCGCCTACACGCCCATGGAGTTCGTCAGGGACGGCGAGCCCGCCGGTGTCGACGTCGACCTCGCGAACGCCCTCGGCCGTGAGCTCGGCGTGCGCTTCGAGTTCAAGAACGCCACCTTCGACGCCCTCCTCGCCGGCCTGAACGCAGGCCGCTTCGACCTGGTCATGTCGGCGATGCTCGACACCAAGGACCGTCAGGAGGGACGCGTGAACGGCACGAAGACCGGCAGCGGCGTCGACCTGATCGACTACTTCAGGGCCGGGCTCGCGCTCGTCGTCCGCAAGGGCAACCCGGAGGGCATCAAGACCGCCGGGGACCTGTCCGGCAGGACGGTCGCCGTCCAGCGCGGCACGCTCGCCCGTGACTACCTGGACGAGCTGAGCCGGAAGGCCCCCAAGAAGTTGAAGATCAGGCAGTTCGACTCACCGGCCGAGGTCTACGACGACGTCGCCAAGGGCCGGTCCACGGCCTGCCTCGACGACTTCCCGGTCGCGGCCCACACCGCCGTGACCCACTCAGGCGGCGGCGTCCTCGAACTCGGCGGCGAACAGTTCGACCCCCTTCCCTATGGCATAGCCGTCGCCAAGACCCACACGGCCCTGCGCGACGCCGTCCGGGAAGCCCTCGACCGCCTCATCACGAGCGGCGAGTACGCGAAGATCCTCAAGAAATGGTACGTCGAGGACGGCGCGGTGACGCGGGCGGTCGTCAACGGGGGCCAGTAGGACGGCCGTGATCCAGAAGGGTTCGTTCGCGACCCGGTCGTGGTCCGCGACCCTGGGGAAGTTCTTGCGCAGCAGCGCCTGCACAGCAGGTGTGCTGCGTGGTCATTGCCCTGCAGGCCATCCAGCGCGCTCAGCCGGGCCAACTCAAGCGCTCACAGGCCAACTCGCGCGCTCAGTCACAGAGGCCGACCGATAGTTGGCCATTCCGATCGGTAGTTGCCAGCCGTTTCGCCACCCGCTCCCTGGCAGCACCCGACGGCGGCACCGTGCCCGCCACCACCCTCCAGACAGCGAGCCTGACCACTATCGCCGATCTCTTCGGCACCGTGGCCCCCACCGTCGAACACCTCACCATCTGACCCGACCGAGCTGGCCGTTGGCGTTCCGTCCCACAGCCGCCACGAGGTCGGCGGCGCTGGTCACGTCCGGGTGGACAGCTGGCGCGTGAGCCGCTTCAGCGCCATCTCCACTGCCAGAGCGCGCTGGCCCGGTGGTCGTGTTCGAAAGCAGCACCGAGAGGCCCCACCCGCTCGATCGCCTCGTCGGTGCGCGGATCGTCGCGCCGGGCGAGACCGTAGGCGGCCTCCAGGCGTACGAGTTGATCGTCGTCGTCGAGCAACGCCGTCAGGGCGTCGGCGACCGCGGGAGTACGGTCCCGGGAGCCGGCCAGTGCCGCCGTTGCCGCACCTCGCACACCGGCGGCATCCGGGTCCCGGACCAGGAGGAGCAGCGCCCGGGTGATCTCCGGCAGGAGATCGTCGTTCCACATGCCCACCGTGCACGCTCTGATCCGCACCTCGGCGTCCGGATCGCGCGTGAGGGTGAGCAACGCGTTCCTGGCCGCGGGGGTGAAGGGGGCGGCGTCCGTCGAGAGGGCGTAGGGCACTTCGCGGCGTACACGGGGGTCGGGATGGGTGGCGTAGCGGAGCCCGATGGCCTCCTGGTCGGGATGCTCGTACTCGGTGAAGGCGTCGAGCACCTTCGCGAGCACCTCGCTGTCCGTTTCTTCGGCCGCCCAGGCGGCCAGGTATGCGCTCTCCTTCTTCTCGTAGTGGTCGGGGCCGGTACGAAGGAGCCCCCTGGTCCGCACGTAAGCCGTCACGAACCGGCGGTGCGCCGGGTCAGGGTGGTGGCGATGGGCCACCACGGCCGACCAGGTCTCAAAGCTGCGACGCCGGGTGAGAATCCAGCAGACCGTCGACCAGTTCACATGGTCCTCGTCCGGCCGACCGACAGCGCGGGCGATCAGTTCGTCGACGGGTGTCAGGATGCGGAAGGCCCACTCCAGCGAGGTCAGGATGGCGCCGTGCCCGGCCCGTACGACAAGTCCGCCCAGCGAGACCTGATCGACGTAGTCGTACTCGTCGTCCAAGACCCGGACCGTCACGGCGGGACCCGACGCACCGGTCCTCCACCGCAACTCCTCGACCACGCCCGTCTCGTACCAGTTTCGGGCCAGGGCGAGAAGCCGTTCGCGGGCGGGTTCCGGAAGCCGCAGCCGGGGCTCATTGCCCAGCACCCTGGAGAAGACCGCCGGGGAGCCACCCTCGACGGCGCGCCACAGCGGTGTGGTCCCGTCCGGCAGCACCCGGTCGGGGTCCGCGCCGCCCTCCATCAACGCTTCGGCGACCGGCTCGTCGTACGCCGCCACGGCCACGCACAACACCGGCATCCCGTTCGCGTCCACCGCGTCCGGATCCGCGCCCCGTTCCAGCAGGGCCCGCACCGCCTCGGCGTCCCCCGCCCGAACCGCCGACACGAGCTGACCCTCGAGTCCGCCTTCGCCCATGTTCCTGTCCCCCGTTTTTCTCCATGACATCGCCGGCCCGTCGAGCAGATTCCGCGAGCTGTCGGGGACGCACGCCGTACCGACCGCCGGCTCTCGTGGATCTCCATTCCGCGAAAGCCTGCCCGTCCTCGTCGCGGCAGGTGGCGGGCCACCGCCAGGGCCGCGGCGGGCGGCACCATCAGCCAGGAGACCGTCACCAGCACTCGGCCCGCCGAGCGCCGGCCGGCGATCCGGGGCGCGGCGAGCGCACCGGCCAGGCCGGCCGCCCCGGCGAGCGCGAGGACCAGGCCCAGCGGTGCCGCGCCCCGGCCGTGGTTCTGAAGGGCGAAAACCGTCGTGTAATACAGCGCGACGAGCAGGGCGTTGACGGCCGAGATCCAAAGGAGCGCCAGCCGCAGGAAGGGTTCGCGGCGGATCAGCGCCAGGCCCGCCCCTGCTTCGGCCGCCAGGGCCTGCCGGCCGCGGTGCACCGTACCGGCCGAAGGACGCTGCTCACGGTGCGGGGCGAGGGGGGAGCGCATGGCGCAGATACAGCCCGCCGCGACGGCGTACGAGAGGGCGTCCGCCAGGAAGGGCAGCCAGCGTTCGGCGTGGAAGAGCAGCCCGCCCAGTGCGGGCCCGAGCACGAGTGCGCCCCGCTCCCCCGCCTGTAATCGGGACAGGACGCGCCGGTGCTCCACGGGCGGGCACACCAGGGCGACGGTACCGAGCGCTGCCGCCTCGTAGCAGGAGGTCGCGCACCGTTCGACGAGCACGGCGGCGATGAGCACGGCCAGCGGGACCGGGCCCGCCGCGACGGCGACCGTGACGCCGGCCATCGCGGCGGCGGAGACCAGTGCGGAGCCCACCATCATCTGCTTGCGCGCCCCGCGGTCGGCAGGGACGGCGGCGAGCGGGCCGAGCAGCAGCGTCGCCGCCGCGGAGAGTCCGGCGAGGGCATCGACCTCGGTGGCGGACCGGCCGAGGGTCAGAAGCAGCAGCGGCAGGACGAGCCCGGACGTCTGGCTGCCCAGTGCGTCGCAAGTGCCCGCCCACCAGAACAGCCGGATGTCGTGGGGGACGTGGGGCAGCGGAGCGGCCGGTGCCGGGGCCGGGGCGGACCCGGTCATCAGACACGACCCGGGGCCGGTCTCGCGGTGCCGCGGCGGGCATCGTCGCGCTGTGTCCGTGCCGGTCGGTCCGTACGGCCGGATGTGCGGCCGTACGTCGGGCCGTCCGCCGTCACGGCCCGGCAGGAGACGCGCGGTAAGTCGTAGGGTGCGCCGCCTGCCGGGGATACCGCTGACCGTTCCATGCGAAGCCACCTCATATACGTGGGCAGATCGTGAAGATCGCCTCACTAATAGGCCAACTTGCGGAGGAAATGTGCCCGAATCGTGCCGGAGCTTAGCCAGACAGTGACATGGGCCACAAGGTGTGGGCGATGAACACCTTCGAGTGGAGCGGCCGGGCGGGCCGGCGACCCTGCGACCAGCGCTCCGGTGCCCTCCTCACCCGAAATGCCCCGTGGCCGGATGCACTTGCCCGCCCCGGCAATCAGCAGACGCCGGAGGGACAGATCGTGCATTCTGACCGGTCCCCGGAGAAGGAGCCCGTACATGGAGATCCATTCGTTGCAGGAACTGCAGACCGCAGACCGTATGTCCCTCGCCTTCGGGCCGCACGGACCGGGCAGGTCGTTGAGCCCGGAGTCCGCTGCCGAGTTCCAGCAGTTACGGATCGCCGAGTGCGAGCTGGCCGCCGAGGTCGCCGACGGCACCCGCCGCTCCTTCGAGCGGCTCAAGAGGGTCTTCGCCTACGGAGTGCTCTGCTACGACGTGTACGCCCTGATCGACGATCACGCCCTGCTGATGAGGGAACAGGCGCTGCGCGACCGGTTCGTTCAGTGGTGCCACGGCTCCCTCACCTTCGAGGACGCCATGGGCTCCGCCTCCGTCACCGAGCCCGTCACCTCGTACCGGGACGTCCACACGCTGTGCGAGTCCCTCAAGAAGCGGGCCGCCAGGGCACGCGCGAAGGAGGTGCCACAGCAGTGGAAACTGCGGGTGGGCGGCGAACTGATCACCTTCAACGGGACCTTGTTCGGGCTGCGGAACTGGGCCCGGTGCGCGGGGCTGCTGCGCGGCCGACGGTCCCGTGGCATCGAAGTGGTCCAGTCGACGCTCCGCAACGATGTCGCGCATCCCGTCGGCTTCCAGGGCGGCACCCCGGTCGATGCCGCGCTGACCCTGCACGACCTCGCCGAGTTCATCAATCAGCTCTGGGGCCGGCCCACACCGGGCGGGCGACTCTACCCCGCCCCCGTGCCACGGGAGATCGCCGTGATCGCCTGGAACGACGGCGGCAGAGTCCAGATCACCGATGCCCGGTCCCTGCGGGTGGGCGAGGACACCGAGGGACTCAGCCACGTCCTGGCCCGCGCGGTCTTCCTCCCCGGCACACGGACGGAGGACGCGCACTGGATGGAGTTCGACGCACGCTTCGAGACCACGCAGTACCCGATGGACTACCTGTGGGGACCGGGCACCCGCAGTGCGGCCCTGGCCTGGTGGGAGCGGGAACAGCCCCAGGGCGACACCGTCGATCCGCTCGACCGGGTGCTCCTGGTCCGCGAACACGACGGGGAGATCTATCCGCCGATGCGTCCGGAGGTGGCCGCTGGACTCAACAGCCTTGAACAGAAAGGTTCCTGGCATTCCGTCAGGGCCGACTTCCCCATCGACGCGTACGGCCATGTCCGGGGCCTGACGGACCGCGAGGCCGACCACGCCCGGCGGCCGGGGGACTGCCGGGCCTGCTCCGTGTACGTCCTCGGTTCCGGCAGCCACCGGCAGGCGGTCGATGCCGCGGAGACCGCCCTCGGCACCATCCGCCCGGTACAGCCGCCCCCCGTCCGCGTTCCGCATTCCCTGCACTGGCCCAACCGGTTCTGATCCGGCGTGTTCCACGCGCGCGCCCTGGTGCGATCAGCCCTGCGCGGTCCGAGCAGGGCTGAGAAGCCTTCCGCTTACCGGTCAGCGGAGTTGTCCGGTCGATCAGGGTTCTGGATTGGGCGAACGGGCGGCACCCGTACGTGTCGGGCGCCGCCCCTTCCGCCGTGTCAGCCCAGAAGCCCGGCCAGCACCGCCGTCGCCGCGTCCAGCAGCTGCTCGGCAGCCGGGCCGCCCGCGGCCGTACGGGCGAGTAGGCCCTCGCGTGCGGCCAAGAGCACCTCGGCGGCCTGCTCGGCAGCGGCCCCGGGCGGTACCAGCTCCGGCAGGACCCGCTCCAGCAGGGCCGCAACCGCCGCCGTCACCGTGCGGTCGTGCGCGGCGACCCGCTCGGCGAGCTCGGACGTACGCGCAGCCAGCAGGCGGAACTCCAGGAAGAGCAGAATCCACCCGGTTTCGGCGGCCTCGACCCGCAGCAGCGCCTCGACCAGCCGCCGCGCCCGTTCCTCGGGCCCCAGCTGTTCGGCCGCGGCGGCCAGCCGCTCCAGCTCGGCCATGCGCCCGGCCGCCTGCTCGTCGAAGAGCGCCAGCAGCAGGTCCTCCTTGGTGGCGAAGTTCGAGTAGAAGGCCCCACGGGTGTAGCCGGCGGCGGTGCAGATGTCCTCGATGCTCGTCCGCGCGTACCCCGCGGACAGGAACAGCTCGCCCGCCGCCGACAGGATGCGGGCTCTGGTGTGGACGCGGCGCCGCGGAGGCCGGGGCGCGGCGGATTCGACCGGGGAGGAATTCACAGCATCACGATACATGGTGTATTCAATACAGGTCGTATTGAAACGAGGTCGCGAGAGGACCACCACCATGAGCCGACTGCTGATCACCGACGCCCACTTGCTCCACCCCGAGACCGGCACCCGTACCGCCCCTGCCTGGATCGAGGTCGCCGACGGCCGGATCGCCGCCACCGGCACCGGCCGCCCGCCCGGCGCCGGACAGGACGTGCGGGTGCTCAACGCCGCCGGCGCCACTGTGCTGCCCGGCCTGATCGACGCCCACGTCCACCTGCTGGTCACCTCCCTCGACCTGCCCGCCGTCGCCTCCTGGACCCCTGGATATCTGACCGTCAGGGCCCTGGCGGAGGCCGAACGGATGCTGCGCCGCGGCTTCACCACCGTCCGCGACGTCGGCGGCGCCGACCACGGCATGGCCCGCGCCCTGGCCGAAGGGCTGACGCTCGGCCCCCGGCTCGTCCACGGCGGAAAGGCGCTCTCCCAGACCGGGGGCCACGGCGACCTGCGCCCGCTCGGGGACGACTCGGTGCCCTGCTGCGAGAGCCGTCCCCACTTCGCCCGGATCGCGGACGGCGTCGACGCCGTCCGCGCGGCGGCCCGGGACGAGTTCCGCAAGGGCGCCTCCCATCTGAAGGTGCTGCTCTCCGGCGGGGTGGCTTCGCCGCACGACGAGATCGCGGCCGTCCAGTACAGCGAGGAGGAGATCCGCGCCGCCGTGGAGGAGGCGGAGAACCACAACCGGTACGTCACCGTGCACGCCTACCACCCGCGCGCCATCGATCGGGCCCTGCGAGCCGGCGTGCGCTGCGTCGAACACGGCAACCTGATCGACGACGCGACCATCGCTCTGCTCCTGGAGCAGGACGCCTTCCTGGTGCCCACCCTGGTCGCCTACGAGCGGACGGCGGAGCTCGGCCGGCAGTCCGGCCTGCCGGGGTCGTCCTACGGCAAGCTCACCGAGGTCCGCGACCACGGGCTGGCCGCCCTGGAGAAGGCCCACCAGGCGGGCGTCAACCTGGTCTACGGCAGTGACCTGCTCGGGCCACTGCACTCGGCCCAGCTGGAGGAGTTCACGCTGCGCGCCGAGGTCCAGCCCGCCGCGGACGTGATCCGCTCCGCCACCAGCACGGCGGCCCGCCTGCTGCGGATGGAGGGCGAGATCGGCACCCTCGCGCCGGGCGCGCACGCCGACCTGCTCGTCGTGGACGGCGACCCGCTGGCGGACCTGGCCGTCCTCACCCGTCCCGAGCGCCACCTCCGGCACGTGGTCAAAGCCGGTGCCGTCCTCTGAGAAGCCTTCCACCTACCGGTCAGCGGAGTTGTCTGATCCAACAGGGTTCTGGATCGGGTGATCGTGCGGGGCCCGTCTCGCGCACAGATTCGGCAACGCCGCGGACCACCCGGACCGGATCCCGTGCTACGGCTCCGCCGTGACGGAAGCGGAGCGGCAGGTCGTCCGGGCGTTGTTGCCGGTGCCGACATGGCTGGAGGGGCCGGGTGGCCGGCCCGGAGGGGTACTGCCACCGCGTCATGCTCGACGCGGTCCGCCATGTTGTGGACAACGGATTCAAGTGGGCCGACCTGCCCGCGGACTTCCTGTCGTATCGGCGCGTGCATGCTGTCGCCCGCCGCTGGCAGGTGACGGGTCTGCTCGCCGAGCCCCACGACCGGCTTCGTGGCACGGCCCGGGAGAAGGGAGGCCGCACACCGGGCCCGGGTCGGCGCAATTCACTCTTCCCGTCGAACTCGAATTGCTCCTCGGTTTCGCGCGGGAATTCTGTGGCAGCGCCAGGTTGGCCTGGCAGTCGAGACGTCTACGAAGGGTCGGACCAACTGGTGCACGTGAATGGCTCGTCGATCCAGTAGGTGTCGTGCTGCTCGTCATGGACGATCGGGTACTTGGTGCTCGGATCGCAGAGCTTGTGCATCTGGGCCTGGTTCGCAGAACTGATGGTGAACCAGTACTTGTTCGTGCCCGGGCCGACCCTCTGGCACTTGTAGAAGAACCCCTTCATGCCAGAACCGAAAACGTCGCTCCGAAAGTCACCGGCCAGCTTCTTGTTCAGGTTGATGTTGTCGCAGTCGGCCTTCATACCCTCGACGCTGACGGTCTCGGCCGCCTGAGTCGTATACCCCTTGGCCGTGTGGGTACCCGACGCCGTCCAGGTCCGCGCCGGCAAGGCGATCTGCTCGGCGACCTCGGCAAGCAAGGGGCTGCCGGGGGTGGTTGGCTCGGCCTGTGTCGTGGTGGTGGTATCCGCGATGCCTACGACGACGGCGACACCGATACCCAGAGTCGCCAGCAGAAGGGGCGCGATCCGAATCCCGCTTCGGACCAAGGAGGAGAATGTCACTTTGCGCTCCGTTCCGGGCAGGCCCGACGGGCCGGCTGCCGCCCGGATACCTGATCGCACCCTAGCCGCCCGAGCGAATGGCCAGCGGGAACGGCGGCCGGTCGAGGTTCTTCTACGCCACGGTCGACCCGGACGGGCGAAACATGCACAGAGTCGTTTGCCGGTGCCGCAGTCTGTGGGTACAGGAAATCGGACTCTTACTAGATCTTTGTCATGGGGTGACAGGGCGTCATCTTGATGCCGTCGTACGAAGTCTGTACCGAGTTGTCGAGCGTCGTGTTCCCCCGCATAACCCCCGGCTCAGCAACAATGAAGCCATTCTGAAGCGCTACGGGGTCGGGAGCCGTCAAGAGGTTCTTATGCCTCTCGATTGGCAGCGCATTGCGCCTCAGCACGCGACAGGGCTCCCCGTTGCTCCCCGACCCGGAAAACGCTGGTCGATACGACAGGATTCGAACCTGCGCCCCATTGCCCCCAAGCACATTGCTGGGGGCGTTGTCGCAGGTCAGAGAGTATGTGCCGCCACGCGACGTCGTCCTGCTGAACTTTGCGGCTGTTCGCGGCGGCCCGTCCTTCGTGGACAAAGTGCGTCATGCCAGGACACCCGACACACTGGTGGGTAGTGCCGTTGTTTCTGCCCCCAACGGCGAGCGCCGTATGCCGAGGCGAATGCGTCAAGTAGATGGATGCGTCGGGCGTGCGCTGTCGCACACGCACTGGAGGAGCACCTGTCCGCCTCCCTCCCTCCCTCACTCAGTCGCTCTGCACATCGTGGATGGACCCCATGAGCACTGTTCTCCCCTCGCTCGACGAGCAGAACGCGCGCGAATATGCCGTCTACCGTCAAGTCGAGAATCACATCTTCGAGACCGAGATCAAGCCGCGCGTCCGGCCCGAGATCATCGAGGAGCATCGGTGCCACCCCATCGGCAAGCACAGCGACGACCTTGAGCGGGTCCTCACCTACCTGCGCAGGCACCACCTCGAGATGACCGGCAAAGACATCCTCGTCTGCACCAAACCGCACGAGGAGTGGCGCATCGCAGTGATCCGCGACGACCTGCCGCCGCAACTCCTCGACGAGGCGTTCCCTGACCGATACGAGGCGGAGCACGCGGTGTTCCTCAAGCGTCTACGCGCCGCCGGGCTGCTCACGGAGTGAGGGATGAGTTTCGGTGAAGGTCATCGGCTATAGCGATCAACTGAGCATCCGTCCCGGCCAACAGGTGGGCTTCCTCGTCAGCTGCGACGCCGAGCAGTACCACGCGGACATCGTCAAGCTGATTCACGGGGACACCAATCCCGACGGTCCGGGTTTCAAGGTCGAGCCCGTGCACACCGAGGTCGATGCCGACTTCCCCGGCCAGGTCCAACGTGTCCATGCCGGCTCGCACATTCTCGTGGACGATCACCCAACGCTTCAGGTGGACACGGCCTTCACGCTGCAGGTGTTCATCGCCCCCACGACCCCGCACGAGGGAGTCCAAGGGCTGGTCACCAAGTGGCATGAGGGCAGGCAGGCCGGTTACGGCCTGTTCATCGGCGACGACGGCTGTCTGCAGCTCTGGCTCGGTGACGGCTCCGGCGAAGTGCAGAAGGTCACCTCCGGCAAGCCGCTGCTCGCGGGCACCTGGTACCTCGCGTCCGGGTCGGTGAACACCGACGGCGAGATCCAACTACGCCAGGAGCCGTTCGTGACACAGGCCAACGGGCGGTTCACCATCGCGTCGTCGCTGGAGTCGACCACCGCGGTGGTCACCGGACGGGCTCGGACCACACCGGCCTCGGACAACGACGTTCCGTTGGTGATGGCCGGCTACGTGGAGGCGCTGACCGACGAACTCATCGGCGTCGTGGTCGCAGGTCACTACAACGGCAAGCTGGACCGGCCGCGCATCCACCGCGAAGCCCTCTCCCCGGGACAGATCGTCTCGCGGGTCGACGCGCCCCGTGGGGCGACACTGGCGGCAGCGTGGAACTTCCAGGAGGAGATCACCGACTCCGGCATCCGGAACACCCGCCGTATCACCGACGTCTCCCCGAACCGACTTCACGGCCGCACGGTGAACGTGCCCACCAGAGCAGTCACCGGCTACAACTGGCAGGCGCGCGAGCAGAACTTCATCCACGCGCCGGAGCAGTACGGCGCCATCCACTTCCACAACGACGATCTCGACGACGCCAGATGGCGAGTCAGCTTCACGCTGACCGTCCCGGAGGACCTCGCCTCCGGCCTGTACGCGGCGCGGTTGCGCGCCGACGACGACACCGACTACGTACCGTTCTATGTGCGTCCCCGCGAAGGCCAGGAGAAGAAGATCTGCTTCCTGGCGCCGACGGCGAGCTACATGGCCTACGCCAATGACCACGTCGCTCTCTCAACCCCGCTCGCCCAGTTGCTCATCGCACGAGCGCCCGTCCTTCAACAGCAGAACATCGTGCTCAGTGAACGCCGCGAGTTCGGACGCTCGACGTATGACGCCCACAGCGACGGCTCTGGGGTGGCCTACTCGACCCGTCTGCGCCCCATCCTCAACATGCGCCCGGGATTCCGGCATTGGCTCTCCCCGTCGCTTTGGCAGTTCAACGCGGACCTGCACCTCATCGATTGGCTCATCGAGAAGGAATACGACTTCGATGTCATGACCGACGAGGACCTGCACCACGAAGGTATGAGCGCACTCAAGCCCTACCGCGTAATCCTCACCGGATCCCATCCCGAGTACTACTCGGAGCAAATGCTCGACGCGCTGAACGGCTACCTCGAAACCGGGGGCCGCATGATGTACCTCGGCGCCAACGGGTTCTACTGGGTCATCAACTACGACCCGGAGAACAAGAACATCATCGAGGTCCGCAAGGGACACGGCTCGAACGCATGGCGCTGCAAGCCCGGCGAGTTCCACCTCTCGTTCACCGGGGAGTACGGCACCTTGTGGCGGCATCGAGGACGAGCCCCGCAGCGCCTCGTCGGTGTCGGGTTCGTGGCACAAGGCTTCGACGTCTCGTCCTATTACCGGCCCACCCCGGACAGCCTCAACGGTGTCGCCTCCTGGATGTTCGAGGGCATCGAGAAGAACGGGAAGCTAGGCGATTTCGGGCTCGTGGGCGACGGCGCCGCGGGCCTGGAACTCGACATATACGATGCCGAACTCGGCACGCCCCCCGAGACAGTGATCGCGGCCGCGTCGCAGGACCACACCGACATCTACCTCGAAGTGCTGGACGAGCTGTACTTCAACGCCCCGGGCACGGGCGGAACCGAAGACCCGCGCGTGCGTGCCGACATCGTCTACTTCCCCACCCCCAACGGCGGCGGCGTATGGTCGGCCGGCTCGATCGCCTACTGCGGTTCGCTGTCACACAACAACTACGACAACAATGTGTCGCGCCTGGTGGGAAACGTCCTGAACCGCTTCCTGTCCGACGAACCCGCACCGCTCGGAGCCGGCTCTGAGAAGCAGCCGAACGGAGTCACCCAGGCTTCTTGACGCCTCGACCACCCGATGCGGCACCTCTGACCGTGGCAGTTGGTACAGCACAGCGAGGGCTCCGGCTCGTTTCTCATCCTGCGACTCCCGACAGGTCGCCGCGGCGCGCCCAGCCGGTGGTTGCTGCTTCAGGAGCTGTGCGGCCGCCTCGATCACCTCGCTCTTGAGCCTTTCGAGGGGCACACTCCAGATTTCGTCCCAGTCGTCGAGGTTGAGCACGGAGCAGGGCGGGCCGGCAACTGGGGCGGGAGGCGGCCGCATCGGCGGCCGGTCGTTGAACCCGGTGGTCGTACGAAGCGCTCAGCCAGGCCCGATGGTTCGAGGGCAAGATCGCCCTCGCCGCTGATAGTCGGATGCGCGTCGATCGGCCGGATCGTAGCCTCACTCGATGGCCAGCTTTGAGACGCATCGCCAGCGCATCCACGACGCACGTCGTCCGGTTCGCGCTCGCCATGCCGCCTTGCGCACATGCGTGGAGAGCTTCGCTCCCTACGGTTTTCGCGCGACCTACCATCACTTGTGCCGCAGCGCCCGGATCCCGGTCGAGCTGGAGGAGGACCCGGCATCGTTGGTCCGCGCGGTGGAGGAACTCCACGCGGCCCGCCGCCTTTGGCTGGCGGATGAGGCCATGTTCATAGCCCGCCGCCGGCAGGAGAAGGCCATCGGGCGCCGCCATCCGACGGCACATGGCAGCTGGCGAGATCAGGGACGCGGTTCACAAGGCAGCTTGGCCTACTGCCCCGACCCCGAGTTTCACCCGACGGACCTGCTTCCCACCGTGGTGGAACGCGTGTTGCGCTCCACGGTTCCGGCCACGGCAGCGTCCTGTGTGTGTCGAGCTTGTGGCAGCGACGCAGGGACAACTGCCTGGAGCAGCGGTTACCACGTGTACCGGCTGTGCGCACGATGCGGGGTGAGCCTCAGCTCGCAGCAGTCGGATGTCGACCGGGTCGTGCTCGCTGCCAGGGCCGAGCGTTGGAAAGAAATCTGGAGGCGCACAGCCTGACTTTTCCCGGACGACCTCCAGCAAGGCCGGCGTGGCTGGTACGCCTCGAGCGGCGGACCAGCCCCTCCTTCCGGCAGTGGTCTGCTGTGGTGTCGAGTTCGTAGGCACCCGCGCAAAGTAACCAATGCCAACGGCCCCACGCATGAATATCCGTACCTGATACCGCCAGTCCTGCGCCCACGTGCTCACCGAGCATCAGGACGAACGGCTCCCGGACCGGCTCGGCGCTGTCCGGGCTTCGGCCTTCTGCGGAAACGGGCCCCGCTCGCCCGACATGAGCCGGCGCGCGTTACCGGCCAGGGCCGCCAGCTTGATGGTGTCCACCATCGGGGGTGCAGGCCTCGGCGACCGAGAGGCTGTTCTCGTAGACATGGTGCCGGGTGATCAGCCCGTCTTCCACGGACAGCCGCAGTGCGAAGGGCCCTTCGAAAGTCTTCCCGGTGGCCCGTACCGTTCCTGAGAGGTGACCTGTCAGCACTGCCTCTGTGCCCTCGACCACGATCGTGTCGATCGAGAAAGCGCCTCGGCCCGGGACCGTGTGCGCGGCCAGGTCAAGCCAGTGGCCCGCGACATCAGCACGAGTAGAACGGGGGCGAATCCACGGCACTCGCGGATTCTCGGCCACCATCCAGTCGACCTTCTCCGCGTAGACGGCGGCGATACGTTCCGGGTCCCCTTCTGCGGCACGGCGAAGATATTCCTCTACGACAGCTCGGGTGCGGTCGGTGGTACTCGACATGGTTGGGTCCTCTCCCCTGGTGATGCACGGATGATCCTGTGCCAGGCCCCGCGAAACGTCGATTACCTGCCGAGTAATTGACGGTCTCCGGAGCCCGCCGGCAGGGCAAGAGCTGCCTGATACGGCAGGGAGGGTGCTGCGAAGCAGCGTCCCATCGGCCCCACTACACCCATCGGCCGTGAGCCGATCGGCCGCTATGACCATCGCGACCGGCACGCCGGCCGCAGAGACGATCCAGAACATCAAGGCCAGGCGCAACAGCACCTGATTTCAGTGCCGGAGGGCGGGCACACGGTGTCGCCGTGGCCGCCCTCCGGCATGTCCACGGTGCCCGCTCGACGCGGGTGCGGTGTTCGAAGGCTGTCTGCACCCGTTCAGTCGGCCTGACGAGGGCCCGCTGGGGGGAGCGTCGGTTCCTCGACCGGCGCGGTGTCTCCAACACGCTGCCGCCGCCCGGCGCCGACCTGCTCCCGGCGCGTGCCGGCGCCGTCCCGGGCGTTGACGAACCCGCACCAGCGTCCGGACACACCGCCGCCCCTCTCGGCACCCTGACACTCCACCACAGCAACGCCGGCCGTCAGGCGGTGACGGTGACGCGCTGCTCCCAGTCGATGCGATGGAAGTACAGCGGGCGGAACATCTCCTCGGGGGTGGGGAAGGTGACAGCTGCCGCCTCGGTCTTGCCGGCCTTTATCTTGTTGGCGGCGGCCGCGTTCTGTCCGATCGCCTCCACCCGAGGGCGGCGCAGGCCGACGTAGGCGGCGAACGCCTCGGTAGGCGTGGGCAGGTCACGCAGACAGCGGGCCAGTTCGACCGCGCTCTCGATGGCCAGCGAGGCGCCCTGCCCGGAGCTGGAGGAGGGCGCGTGCGCCGAATCGCCCACCAGCACCATGCGGCCGCGGTGCCAGTGCGGCACCGACGGCATGCGTTCCATCCGGCCGACTGTGATCAGTCGTTCGGGATCGGTGTGCCGCAGCAGCCGCTCACCCGGGACATGGCCCGCGTAGACCTCGCGCAGCTTGGCCAGCCACTCGGCGGCCGGCACCTGCGCCAGCTCGGCCGGACCCGGCGGTGTGTCGGTCGGCAGCCCGGCAAACCAGATCAACTGCCCGTCCGGGCCCTGCCAGTAGCCGATGAAGGTGCGGCCGAAGGCGAAGTACATCGTGCCGGGCTCGGCCTCCACTCCGCTGTCCGTGGCGTGGCCTCCGAAGCTCAGCACGCCGCCGTACTCCGGATCGGGTGCCTGCGGGTCGATCAGGGTACGGACGGTGGAGCGGATGCCGTCGGCGCCGATCAGGATGTCGGCGGTCGCCGACGTACCGTCGGCGAAGTGGGCGGTGACACCGTCGGGGGTCTCCTCCGCGCTCACCAGCCGCTTGCCGTAGGCGAAGTGGACGCCCTCCGCCACCGCGTGATCGGTCAGCGCCCGGAAGAGCGCGGCGCGGGGCATCGCCAGGCTCGCGGGTAGCTCGGTGAACCCGCCGAAGCCGGCCGTGCGGTGTCCGGCGCCGTCCGCCATCACCACGCCGGGCACCGGCTGGCCGATGGCCTCCAGCGCCTTGTCGGCGCCGATCGTCCGCAGTGCCGCCAGGCCGTTGGGGGCCAGAGCCAGCCAGGCGCCGACGCCGTCCGCCGCTGTGGGGTACGCCTCGTGGACCGTGGCCGTGATGCCCGCCTTGCCCAGCGCGAGTGCCATCACCGGACCTGCCACCCCGCCCCCGATGACCAATGCCGTCCGTACGCCGGTGCTGACGCCCTGCCCGTCGTGGATATTCATGACCCCTCCCACTGTGGATTCGCTCGCGCCGGGCCGCGTGCCCGGCCCACTCATAGTTGCACTGCACCTAGTCTCAGTGCAACTAGTTTCGTCCCCACTAGACTTACCGACATGACCGCTCCCGTGAAGAGCTCGCCGCTCGGCCTGACCGTGCTGGCGCTGCTGCACTACCGACCGCTGCACCCGTACGGCCTCCAGCAACTGATCAAGCAGTGGGGCAAGGAGCAGGTGGTCAACGTCGGCCAGCGGGCAGGGCTGTACCGCACCATCGAGCGGCTGCACGCAGGCGGACTGATCGCGGTACGTCAGACCGAGCGCGACCAGCAGTACCCCGAGCGCACGGTCTATGAGGTCACCGCGGAAGGCCGCGCCGTCGCCCGCCAGTGGCTGGAGCAGATGCTGGCCGTCCCCAAGAGCGAGTTCCCGGTCTTCCCGGCCGCGCTTTCCAACGTGCCCATGCTCACCCCGGCCGAGGCGTTGGAAGTGCTGGAAAAGCGCGCGGAGCGCCTCGCCGCACAACGCACCGACCTGGAGGCGTGCCAGGCCGTCGACGCCGGTTCCGGCCTCCCGCGCGTGACTCTCATCGAGAACGAATACGTGCACGCCATGGTCGTCGCCGAGGAACGCTGGGTCCGGGCAGTAATCAGCGACCTCCGGAACGGCGACCTGACCTGGTCCCCGGAACTGCTCGTCGCCTTCGCGGAACGCTACGAGACACCCTCGGCCGATTGAGCTCGTTCTTCATCGTCCGAGCCTGAGCTGCTCGCCAGGTCACCGGCCGCTGGATGCGGCAGGTGTGCCCGCCATGAACCGAGATGCAGACGAGGCACGGCCGCAGTGCGACAAGGCGGTCTTGTCCCACCCAGTTCACCGCACCCACAATTACTGCCTGCCGCAACTTGGCAGTACTAACGGGGAGGACGTACGGGGTGAAACTCAACAGGCGTGTCGCACTGCCGGTGGGAGCCGTCGTGTTCGCGGTGGCGGCGTTAGCCGGATGTGGTGTTGAAGGCAAGATCGGGAACTACGGCAACGTGTCCGTGTGGCCGTCCGCAGATCCGAGAGGCCAGGCACCAGTGGGCAAGTTGACGACACTGATGACGGTGACGGTCGAGTGCCACGTGCCGGGCAAAGTAGACGCCAAAGGCTTTGGTTACGGCGGGAGTTACAAGGTGTCGTACGACGGCGGGTCCGGCTACATCGACGACAGTACCGAGATCATGAGCGACGACGGTGTGGTGTCCCCTGACCGGGTATCCGAATGCTGAGCCTGCTCAGTGTGACTGACCTCTAACGGCGCCACTCACCAGGGAGTTCGGCAGGCGTGAACGGCGGTCTTGGCGTGATCCTTTGCGCTGACCAGAGCGCGAGTTTCACCAGCCCCAAGACCGCCGTCGGAGGTGAGTCCGCTGTATCACGATGGCCAGCGGGAAGCGTTCGCTTCGGCGTCATAACGACTTCTCAGCGTGCCTGCACACACGTCGTGACGCATCGCTCGAGCTGGCGGACTTGCTGCTGCGCGCGAATGGTCCGGTGGTCACGCCGGTGGACCGACGCCGTGTACGCGGGGGCCCTCAACCTGTGCATCAACGGCGCGAAAGGCCGACAGACACCAGCGACGCTCTGTACAAGGCCGTCTACTCGTCCAGTCACTCCGACGAGTGCGTGCAGAAGATGCTCGCCCAGGCCAAGTCCTGTGCCACGGCGTAGCCCAACGGCCCCGAATCGGGGGTTGAAGGGGGTACGCGGGAGCCCTCGTGAGGAGCGTGCAGGCGTCGCCAGAACAGTCACGCAGTCACCTGCTCCTCAAGCATGGCCAGTACCGCCGCCGTGGACCGTACATCGCCAAAGGACCGGTAGACGGTGTGCAAGGTGGCGTTGTGGTCCTGGTCGCGGCCGGTGGCGTTGGCGTCCGCGACCAGGACGACCCGGTAGCCGAGTGTCCAGGCATCGCGGGCCGAGGACTCGCAGCACACGTTCGTGACCGTGCCTGTGATCAGGACGGTGTCGATCCCGCGCTCCTGCAGAAGTTCAGGGAGCGGGCAGCGCCCCGGAAAGAAGGCGCTGGGCGCGGACTTCTCCATGAGGACGTCGTCGCTGCCGAGGGTGAAGCCGTGCCACAGCCGGCCGGGAAGCGGGCCGCTGCCGCCGGAGTTGCGGAACATCTCGGCCGCTTCGGGGCCGTGGAATTCGTCGCCGACCGGTGTGCGTTCCGTGCGGGCGGGCAGGACCCACGCAACGGTTCCGCCAGCGGTGCGAAGGCGGTCGGCGAGGTGCTGGATGTTCGGGACGATGCCGCGGGCGTAGGGGTTGGCGTCGACGAAGAACGGCACCATGTCGACCACGACCAGCGCCGTGCGGGTGGGCTCGAAGCTCGTGTATGCGAACCGGCGGCCGCGGCGCTCCTCCTGACGCCGGTACTCCCGGTCGTCGATGCGCCAAGCGTGGACGAGACTCTCGGTGTTGTGCACGGCGGTGCTCCCGTCAGTCGGGGCCCGGGGCGGACAGGTTTGTGGTGGTGGCCCCAGTGACCGTGACACCCACCGTGCCGTCCCCAGGTCTTGGAGTCGACGATGCGGCGGTGGTCGTTGCGCAGGGTGGCGGTGTCGCCGTTCAGCCGTCGAGCTCCTGGGCCCGTCGTTGGTTCATCGTGCTTCCAGCAGGTCGGCGGAGGGCTGGAACCCGGCTCGGCGGTAGAGCGGGACGCTGCGTTCGGACGGCCAGACGATGAGGGCGTCCATGGATCTCCCCCGAGCGTGTTGTCGCACGGCCTCAAGGAGGGCGGCCCCGAGCCCGCGATTGCGGTGCCCAGGAACCACGTAGAAGTTCGTCACGTAGCCGACAGGGGTGTTGTCCTCGTAGGGATCCGGCACTCTTTCCACGAGGTGGAGGAAGACATGCCCGCAGATCTCTCCACCGCTTTCCGCCACCCAGGCCAGCCAACTTCCGCCGGCCAGCCGCTCCTGGAGCCACTGCTCGGCCTGTCTTACGGATCGAACAGGCGCGGAAGGATCTCCTTCGTGATCCTCTTGTTTGAACGCCCAGCGCAGCCGGGCCAGAACGGGAGCGTCAGCGGCGCGGGCCTGGCGTACATGGACGTCTGTGGTCATCGGAAGATTCTCGCGCACCCGAGTCTTCTCCCGCTCCCGTTTTCCCTGCGTCTCAGGCCGGTCGGTACAGGCGCGGGGGCGCTTGCCGTCTCACTGTCCGTGGAGATGACCGCGGACAGGCTCAGACGTGGTCCGCCGGGTCGGGCCCGCTGCCTGCGCGGTGGTCAGCCGGCCGGCACGACGTTGGTGGCTGCCACCGCGGGGCGCAGGGCCCGGGCGAGCTTGACGCCGTCGCCCACGGCCCAGAAGTGGGTGAAGAACAGGCGGGGTTCGTCCGTCAAACCGTGGTTGTGGAGCTCGACGAGCTCGGCCCCGGCACGCCGCAGGGCCACCAGGACGTCTTGAACTTCCTTGGCGATCATGGCGCAGTCGCCGCTGATCGCGGCCCGCCCGCCGCCCAACGGCTGGAAGTTGAACGCGCTGGTCGATCCCAGTCCCGGGGGTAGTACCAGGTTGCCGTCGCTGATCTTCTCGCGGCGCACGAAGATGCACTTGTAGATGCCGTCGTCGAGGGAGCCCTTGACTCCCAGCGCGGCATCGATGCCGGCGGTGTCCAGGTCGACGGACTGTTGCGGGGTCGGCGGTAGTGGGGGCGGGGTGCCGGTACGGTCGAACGCTGCACGCAGGCCGTTGGCCAGAGCCACGGTGTCGTGGCCGTGTGCATGGACGTGGATCCACCAGATGTCGGGGGTCTGGGAAAGGAGGTGCTTGTGGATCGCGGTCTGCCCGATCTTGTGCTCGTGCAGGGCATCGGTGAATGGCTGCAGTTCGTGCTCGGTGACCACCACATCGCCCATCACCAGCGTGCTTTTGTCGGCGTAACGGATGAAGGACACGTGCGAACCGAGGGCGAGCGCCGGTTTGACGACGATGCGGCGGGAGCACACCCGGAGGTCCCGGCGTGGAAGGGATGTGTGATACATCGCCTTTCGCTTCATATCGCCTGTCCGGCCCAGCGTGTTGGCGACGTGCTCCCAGTCCGATAGGGCAGTGGGAACCGGCTCGACCAGCCTGTGGCTCTTCACCTCGGCCGTCCGGGTGGGCAGGGCGCGAGCGGGGGCCGGCGTCCCGGCCAGCATCGGAGCCAGGGCGGCCGCGGCCAGCATGCGCCGCCGCGGCGTACCCGCGTGCGGGTAACTGTCCTGCTGTCGGTCTTCGGCCATCATGTGAGCACCTCCATGACGAGATGGAAACACGGCGGGCTGGAGTCAACGTCGTCATCGTCACCGGTTGGGGCCAGGTGGGCTAAGGAATCAGTCCCAGACCCCCGCCCACGACGCCAAGCAGCCCTCAACATGACTGCCGGCAAGCAGTACTCCGCTTATCGCACCGCCGAACTCGGCCACGGCGAAAGGCCGATGGGTGGTCAATCGAACCGACAGCTTTCCAGCGGTCCTACAAATGACCGGTCCGGACCCACCCCTGAACGTAGGACATTCACCAAGTAGGTGTTTTGAAGGCGGTGGCTGACGGCACTTCAACGTCTCTCGCGGCACAACCGATGAGTTCGAGCGCACGGCTGGGCAACAACCGCAGGGACGCCGTGTCCGACTCCCATAGCAGGATGGGATGGCTCTCCATCTGTTGCGGTGAGGAGTGACGGCCTTGGTCCTGTTCTCAACTGTGACTGGACGACATTCCACCCGCTGACCGACCAGGCGTTTCGCCGTGTCCGGGGTCCAACAGCGCTGACCGGTCCGTCGGTTGAAAGGAACATCGTCGGACGTAGACGTGCACCCAAGTCGCCCGCGCGCTGTTCGACGCCTGCGGCCGCAGTCGGAGCGACATACGACTGTGCGTACAGCTATGTGCTCTACAGCACCACCGCGGGATCGAGTGGGCTCGATGATTTTGGAGCGGGGTGACAGTCTGCATCGACGTATCCCCCGAGCGAGGAAGAAAAGAGGAGCGAGTCCCATGCGCATCGTGATCAGTGAGTTCATGAGCTTGGACGGCGTCGTGCAGGCACCAGGCGGGCCCGGCGAGGACACCGACGGTGGCTTTGCCCACGGTGGCTGGTCGCACACGTTCTTCGATCCGGACGTGGTGGGCGGTGCCTTCGTCGACGCGCTGAGCAACGCCGAGGCGCTGTTGTTCGGGCGCCGCACGTGGCAGACGATGGCCGCGGCGTGGCCCGAGCGAGCCGGCGACCCCTTCGCCGACCGGATGAACGCCATCCCGAAGTACGTCGTGTCCGAGACGCTGGGCGACGACGAGCTGACGTGGGACAACAGCACGCGCATCCCCGGCGACAAGGCCGTCGCCCGCATCCGGGAGCTGCACGAGACCGACGGCGGCGACCTGTTGGTCATGGGGAGCCCCACGCTCGTGCGCACCCTCCTGCGCGAGGGCCTGGTCGACGAGCTCCGGCTCATGCTCATGCCTGTGATCCTCGGCGGCGGCAAGACGATCTTCCCCGACGACGGAGCGCTGCGTACGCTCGAGCTGGTCTCGACTGTCACCAGCGGTACGGGCGTGCATGTGTGCACCTATCGGCCGGTCGCCGGAGGGTAGGTCGGGAGGCGGCGGGGGCACCGGGGCTACCTTGCGGCTGGGGTCGGAGAAGGCCGGTTAAGGGCCACGGGCCGGGGCTGCCTACCTCGGGGTCGAAGCCCTTGATCCAGCTGAGCTTCAGCGATGGGTCCTCGTCGCCGTCGAACCGTACGTCGACCGAACCGTCCTTGCCCAACAGCTCGCAGCCGAGGAAGAGCAGCGCCAGGCGGACCCTGCGGTTGTTCGTCGAGGGCTGGGGCGGCTCGCCGTAATGCGGTACGCCGAGCCGGAGGCCCTCCGTAACAGGCCTGGTCAGGCACCCTTTAGGCTTCGGGGACCGCTCGCTCCCGGCGGGCGCGGCACGCCATCTCCCCAGAAAGGGAAAGCCGTTGAGCGCCGACCTCCCGGCCCAGAGCACCGAAGAACTCCTCGCCGACGGGCGGCGGCTGCTCGACGCCCACGACCACGACGCCGCCGAGCCGCTACTGTCCGCCGCCTCCGAGTCCGGCAACCCGGAAGCCGCCGCGGCCTACGGCGAGTTGCTCATCGCCACCCGCCGGGTCGACGAGGCCGTGCCGTGGCTGGAGCGCGGCGCCGGTTGGGGTCTCCCCTGCTCATTAGGAGCTTGGGGAAGGGCGTCGCCACGGCCGCCCGGAAGCGGGCCGTGACAGCCAAGGACCGCGGTGAAGGGGAGACGGCCGAGCGCTGGTACCGCTCCGCCGCGGAGCGCGACGGCGACTGCGCCTTCGGTCTCGCGAATTTCCTGGAGGAGGGCGGAGACCTGGCCGGGGCCGCCGAGTGGTACCGCCGCGGCGCGGCCCTCGGCAGCCTTGCCTGCAAGACCAACGGTGCGGTGCTGCTGGCTCGAAGCGGCCGGAAGGAGGAGGCCCGCGAACAGCTGTGGGAGGCGGCCGACGCGGGCGATCACATCGCTCGCCACGCCCTGGACGCCATGGACGCGGCTGAGGACAAACTCATCGAGTACGAGGACGAGCTGGCGGAGGCCGAGGACGCCGAGGAGGCGTTCGACGCCCTCGAGGACCTGCTGTACGAGAAGGAAATCTTCCGCGCCTACCCCTGGCTGGTCGCCGACGCCGAAGCGCTCTACGAAGAGGCCGCGGAGCTGGGCTGCGACCACGCCCTGGTCGATCATGCGTTGTTGATCGAACGGGAACAGGACCGCTTCGACGAGGCGGACGCCCTGCTCCTCCGTGCCCATGCACGGGGAAGCCTGCGCGGAACGCGCGTCTTCGCCGTCCTCCGTGAGAACCGCGGCGAGACAGCGGCGGCGGAGGAGTGGTACCTCAAGGCGGCGGAGGGCGGCGACGGGACCGCGCAGTGGAACCTCGGTCTGCTCTACAAGCGCCAGCGCCGCCTGGACGAGGCGTACGCATGGATCGAGCGGTCGGCGCACAAGGGCTACGAGAAGCAGCTCGAACACATCGATGAACTTCGCGACGAGCCGGACAATGTGCTGGCCCCGGACGACGAGTCCCGCCTGCTCGCCCTGCGCCCCCGCGCCGAAGCCGGCGACGCCGAGGCCGCCACCGAGCTGGCCGACCTCCTTGCCCACAAGCGGGATCTCCCGGAGGCCATCGCGTGGTACGAGCGGGCCTTCGCGGCCGGTCACGCCGGGGCAGGTCTGGCTCTCGGGCGGACGCTGAAGGGCATGGGGACCCGGCCCGAGCGTCTGCTGGAGCATTACCGACCGGCCACCGAGAGCCCCGACCTCGCCCCGGAGGCAACGGACGAACTGGGCCAGCTGTACCTGGACATGGACGACGAGGCCGGCGCCGAGCGCTGGCTGCGCCGGGCCGCCCGACTCGGCAGCGGGTCGGCGGCCTGGTGGTGCGCCGACCGGTCGGACGACTACGGCGACCAGCAGGAGGCCCTCCGGCTGTGGCGGCAGGCCGCCGAGGCGGGACACGGCATGCCCGCCTTCAAGGCCGGCCGCGCGCTGCTCCTGCGCGGCGACGCCGCCGAGGCCGAGCCCCTGCTGCGACTGGCGTACGAGGAGGACGTCCCGGAGGGCGCGTACTGGCTCGGACGCACCTTTCGCGAGCTCGGGCGGCTCGACGACGCGGTGACCTGGCTGCGTACGGCCGTCGACATCCACGGCTATGTCCAGTCCCGCTACTCGGGGTTCATGCTCACCTCGCTCTTCGATCCCCGGATCGAGCTGGCCGAGCTGCTCTGCGAGCGGGAAGCGGACGACGAGTGCCGTGAGCAGCTCGACGTGGTCCTGGAACGGAGCCCCCGTCACCGGACGGCGCACCGGCTGTACGCCCAGGTGGCTGCCCGTCAGGGCGACGCCGAGGCGGCCCGCGCCCATCTGCGGCAGGCGGGCGTGGAGGGCGTTGAGGAGCTGGACGCCCTCGACCGTCCCGGAGTCGGCACCGAGGAGGTCGTACGGATCGTGCGCGCTGCCGCGAACGGGTGCTGGTAACGCGAAAGACCCGTCGGCCGGGGATTCTCCCCAGGCCGACGGGCCTTGTAGCGCGCCTTGAGCGTATCGGCTCGGCGGAAGCGGGCGGAGCGGCTCGCCCCTGACACAGGTCGAGCGCGGTCAGGAGTGGATCTCCCCGCAGGCGCGGCCGCGCGACTCGAGCCTGCCGTTGACGTACTTTCGCCTGTCTTCCCGGCGTTCTCCGGGGCGCGCGTCAGGGACAAGGCCAGGTGCGGCGACAGTCCAGGCGCGGCTCAGGGCGAGGCTGCGTACCGGTGTGCCAGTTCGGCCACGGTCTGGGCCATCGCCTCCCGTAGCTCGCGCGGACCGAGTACCTCTGCCTCAACGCCCAGCCTGAGCAGATCGCTGACTGCAACGGCTTGCGCCTCGACCGGCATCTCCACCTCCACCCAGCCCTCGTCGTCCGGCGGTCCGGCTCCGTCCAGGGCCCGTGCGCCTGCCGCACCGAACTGCGCGGGCAGCAGCCTCTGTGCGCGAGGGGAGATCCGCAGTCGCGCGGTCCCCTGACGCATCGCGGCTTCCAGGCGCTGTGAGGACTGCTCCCAGTAGGCGGCGAGATCGAAGCCGGCCGGCCGCTCGAATCCTTCCCCCGTGGTGTCCACGGCCAGGACCCGCGATATTCGGTAGGTCCGCAGGTCCTCGTCCGCCATCGCCACCAGGTACCAGACACCGCCTTTGAGGACGATGCCGAGCGGGTGCAGATCCCGGTGCACCTCACCGTTCCACCGTCGGTAGTGGGTACGCAGCACACGCTGCTCCCACACCGCCTGGGCGATGGGCGCAAGATACGGGACCGGGTCGGCGTCCCGGAACCATGCCGGTGCGTCCAGGTGGAACCGGTGCTGAATACGCCGTGTCCGGTCGGCCAGTTCGTCCGGCAGCGCGGCCTGCAACTTCAGCTGAGCGGTCGCCAGCGCCGCGCCGAGGCCCAGATCACGCGCCGGACCTGGCGCTCCGGCGAGGAACAGCGATCCGGCCTCGGAATCGGTGAGCCCGGTCAGTCGCGTGCGATACCCGTCCATGAGGCGGTAGCCGCCCGCAGGACCGCGATCCGCGCAGACCGGGACGCCCGACAGGCTGAGCGCCTCGATGTCCCGGTAGACCGTACGGACGGATACCTCCAGTTCAGCGGCGAGCTCAGGGGCGGTCATCCGCCCGCGGTTCTGGAGCAGCAGAAGCAGGGAGAGAAGCCGGTCGGCACGCATGGAGCCATTGTCCTGCTGTACCTGACAGGAGATGTCAGGTACAGCAGTCAGGCTCGTCACACGCCGTACGGAAGAGTTCCTGCGGCCGATCGAGAGGACATCCATGCCCGCGCGTACGACCGGCCACTTCACCTTCGCCAACTGGGAGGAACGCACCATCAGCCCGAGCGAGGCGAGTCCCCGACTCGCCCATGCCTCCGTCACCAACACCTTCGTCGGGGGCATCACGGCTGCCGAGACCACCTGCGAGTACACCATCGTCTATGTCTCGGAGAAGACAGGTACGTTCACCGGCATGGAGCTGCTGGCCGGCAGCCTCGACGGGCGAGAGGGCAGCTTCGCCGTGGAGGAGCGCGGCTCGTTCGACGCCGACGGCTCTGTGCACTGCACCTTCGAGGTCGTACCAGGATCAGGCAGCGGCGACCTGGCCACCCTCAGCGGCACCGGCAGTTTCACCGCCAAGCAGGGTGAACCAACTGTCCCGTACACCTTCGACTACAACCTGAACTGACCGTAGGCGACTGCGAGTTCCTCGACCAGCGCGATAAACCCAACAGCCTCGCAATGATCTTCAGGAACTCACAGTCGTGACTACCGGTCGTGGCTGGCCACCAGGCGTGGCATCAGGTCGAAACGGCGCAGGAGCTCGCAAATCCGGAGAGACCGTAGCGCCGGGTCAGGTGGCGTCGGTTCGCGCCGCGGTGACCGCCACCGTGGTGTAACGCATCGTGAAGCTGCCACCTATCGCGTCGATAGCGGCTCCGACGCCCTCCAGCACCTCCGCCAGCTTGTCCGGCGGAAGCTGGGTGAGGGCGCCATGGGTCGGCATCTGGTCCAGCCACGCGTCCCGGGTGTAGGACCACTCCCAGTCGAATCGCCACTGCTCCGGGGCGCTGAACCGGCCCACCTCCCGGATCCCGTCGGAGGCCTTGGTGAACAACACCTGGTACCCGTCCAGGGCTTGCTTCGTCATCGCCTGGACGTTGAACGGCGAGTCGGGCATCACCCACCGGTAGGCCGCGGCGGAGGCTTCCGCCACCTCGGGCGGAAGCTGGAACACGTTCCAGAACGCTGCCAGTCGGCCGCCGGCCCGCAGCACCTGCGCGGCCTTGGCCGCTCCCGCAACAGGGTCGATCCAGTGCCAGGCCTGGCCGGCGACGACCGCATCGAATTCCCGGCCGGCCGGGTCCCAGGCTTCAAACGTCGCTACGTCCACCTCGCCCCCGAGCTGTCGCGCCAGGTCGGCCATCCGCGCGTCGGGCTCCACCCCGAGCACCCTGCAGCCGGCCGCCTGGAACTGCCGGGCGGCAATTCCGGTGCCACAGCCGACGTCGAGGACGTCGGAGCCGGGGCTGCCGGCGACGATCCGGTCCACCATTTCTGCGGGATAGCGGGGCCGGGCCCGGTCGTAGCGTTCGGCATCCGAGCCGAACGACACCGCTACCTGTCCGCGTTCATGAGGCTTGTGTTCGGAGATGGGTGCTCGCTCCGGCGGTATAGTGGGCATGCGCCCACTATCAATGGGCACATGCCCACTCGTCAACCGGGCGGGCCCAGCAAGCGAAGGTGGGATGCACGGTGCCGACAGGGGTAGCCATCCGCGACGCACGCGAGCAGTTGTTCGACGCCGCTGAGCGCGTCCTGCTCCAGGACGGGCCGAGCGCGCTGACCAGCCGGGCGGTCACCACAGAGGCAGGCTGCGCCAAGGGCGTCCTGCACCGGCACTTCACCGACTTCGACGCCTTCCTCGCCGAGCTCGTGCTGGACCGCATCGGCCGGATCGACAGTCAGGCCGCCGACCTGCGCAACTCCGCCGGGACCGGCACCGTCGCCGACAACCTCACCGGCGCCCTGACGGACCTGTTCGGAGCGGTCGCTGTGGCGATCGTCGGCCTCGTCACCTCCCGGGATGACCTGCGCGCCCGGCTCCGCCGGACCACACCGACCGGCATCCCGGTACTCATGGAAGCTACGGCCATGATCGCCTCCTACCTCACCACCGAGCGCGAACTGGGCCGCATCGCGGCGGATGCCGACGTCGACACCCTCGCTCCCACGCTGATCGGGACCGGACACATGCTCTTCGCCGACCGGAAAGGCACCCCGCCGGAGGCCGGAGCCGTCCGCAAGGTCGTGACCACGGTCATCGCCGGCGTCACGTAAGAACCGCTGCCATGAACGGCCCAGCAGCAAGCAATGCCCACTGAGGACACAAGTTCAATCAGCAAGGCCCGAGGCCCACTTGGCATAGGACGCGTGCGTCCCCCGGTAGTTCGCCCGGCGACAGCCGATCTGGTCGACGTCGCCGGCCGGAGAGAATCCGCGGACCTGAACCTCCGCTGCGGACGGAATTCCGCAACCCGCGGTTTCTCACTGATCCTGGCATGCAGATGCCGTGTTGGACTGCGGAGATTCCGGACGCCCGGTGGCTGTCAGGAGCGCTGCCGGAACGGGAGTTGGCCGCGGCGCCGATAGCGGGATCGGACCGCCACGCTTCCGGCGGCCGACCGCGGGCCGGCCCCCTCCAGCTGACGGTACGCGGTAGCACACCACCCCCGGATGTCAGGCGACCTTCGCCACCCCCGTCTGCGGATCCACCCCTCGTATCCACCCCGCCGTGCGGCCGCCCCAGGAAACAAACACGAAGCGGCCTGTAATTCGTAACGCCCGCGTGATAGAAACTAGAAAATAGTTCTAGTCGATTAGGTGGCCGGCCAGAGCCGTCGTCCTTGTTTCCGGCCCCGCCGACCCCAACCTCACACGGGAAGTGATCGCATGTTACGTGTGTTACGCGCCCTTGGTCTCACTGTCCTCCTGGCGAGTATGTCCCTCGTCGCAGCCCCGTCCGCGAGCGCGGATACGCGCACGGCCATCGGAGGCGGCACCGGAATCATCTTCCGGCTGCAGCCGACCCCGGAGGAGCACAAGGGCTACTACGTCTGCACCCTCACCGCGGTCGGCCGCGACTCGGCCGGCAACCTGGTGGGCCTGACCAACGCCCACTGCTTCATAGACGAGCAGGGCAACAAGCTGGTCGGTGAAAAGGTCTACCGGGACACCTCGCCCGCGGGGACAGCCGCCGCCCCGGCTCCGATCCCCGACAGCCGCCCCGACCTCGAGACGGGGCCCATCGGCACGGTGACCTACGTCAGCACGCCGAACAACCTGCTCAACACCGGCCCCAAGGGCCTGGACTACGCGGTGATCAAGCTGGACGAGAGCCGGGTCGCTCCCACCAACACCGTCGGCGGAGTGACCATCACGTCGATCGGAGCCCCGCCCGCCAACGGAACCCGCATGTGCAAGCAAGGCCACCGGACCGGCCTCACCTGCGGCATAAAGCTGGGCACCCACGGAATCTGGTTCACCCATCTCGTCTGGACCGACGGCGGTGACTCCGGCTCCCCCGTCGTCGCCGGCCAGACGCTGGTCGGCAACGCGTGGGGCGCCCAGCACAGCTCGCCGATCCTGAGCATCATCGACGAGATGAAAGCCAACGGCGGAGTCGGCGCCGGCTTCCACCTCGCGTCCTGAACCGCTCCGAGAGCCCACGGGCCCTGCCTCGTCATCTCGTCGGCACGGGCCGGTGACGGCTCCCCCGCCCGGGGAACTCCCCCGGGCGGGACCAGGCCGCCAAGCGGTAGCAGTACGCGCCCCGCACGGACATCACGGGGTGCAGCCAGCGGCGTCCGGGCCATCGCCCCCCTGCTGCCGCGCGCTCACCCCTCCGACAGGCACAGCCGTGGCCGGCATCAGCACACCTTCACTCTCGATGGAGCGACCATGTTGCGGGTGCACTTCACGTCCGAGGACTTGGCGCGGGTTCGGGTGGCCCCGGGACCGGACTTCCTCTGGGAGATCAGCAACAGCGTGCAGACCCTGCAACGGCGGGACGGCGCCCGGGTGTTCGGCGAGTGGCGCCAGTGGGCGCGGCCGCGACTCTCGGACAGCTGCCGACTGCTGTCCTCCCTGCTGCCGCCCCGAGGCTACTCACCGGACTTCCTCACTCCTACGTCCGGCGACCGCGGCACGCTGCAGGCGGCCGTCGACACCCTGCTGAGCACTCCCCGCCCGCGGCTGCGCACCGATCTGACGCAGCTGGCCGCCTCGCTCCAACTCCCCAGTTGGGCAGGGTCTTTGGCCTGTGGCGACGTCGATACCCTGCGTCGGCTGGGCCTGGCCGTCCACACCTACCACCTGGAGGCGCTCGCGCCGTTCTGGCGGCGCATCGCCGCCCATGTCGACGCCGACCGCGCCATCCGGCTGCACAGCCTGCTCGACGGTGGCACCGAGGGACTACTGGCCGGTCTCGGGCCGCAGTTCCGCTGGAGGTCGCCCGTACTGGAAGTCACATACCCCGTCGACCAGCAACTGTGCCTGCGCGGCCGGGGCCTCATCCTTCAGCCGTCGTTCTTCTGCTGGCCCACACCGATCACGCTCGCCGACGCGGAGCTGCCACCCGTCCTGGTCTATCCCATCCATCACGCCACGGACTGGGCCAGTCCCGTCCCCAACGGCCGCCCCACAGAAGGCTCAGGGCCCCTGGGACCACTGCTCGGCCACACCCGTGCGGCCATACTGCGCGCGGCCCGCACCGGCTGCTCCACCGTCCAGGTCGCCCGCCTCCTGGACGTCACCCACCCCGCCATCAGCCAGCATATGAACGTGCTGCGCGCGGCAGGCCTGGTCACCACCGTCCGCAAGGCCGGACGGTCCTTCCACGTCGCGACCGCGGAAGGGCGGGCCCTGCTGAGCACCGCGGAGCGGGCGGGCCTGGAATAGCCGGAGCACACCGCCCCTCCACATCCGGTGACAAGGCTGAGCCCAAGTCCGGTGGTAAGCCTGAACTTTCATCGCTTGCACCTGCCGCGGGCCAGGAACCACGCTGGCCCTGCTGTCACACGGCCGCGTCTTCCCCGGGGCCGTTTCTTCCCGCAAGGCCCACACCTTCCAGGAGCCGTCATGCGCAGAAGACTTATGTCCACCGCGATCGCCGTCGCCGCCGTCGGAGCTCTGGTCTCCCCCGGCATCGCCCAGGCGAAGCCCACACCGCGCACCCCGTCCGTGTCCGTGCTCGCCCACGGCTCGAAGGCCGGTACGGCCGTCGTCAGCGGACACCACCAGCCAGGCACCCGGCTGAAGATCGCCCCCGCGCGCACCGCGGATGCACACACACTGCAGGTCGACTACCAGGTCCAGGAGACCGGTTACTGGTGCGGCCCGGCCTCCACACGTATCGCGCTCTCCGCGCGCATCGCCCCGCCCAGCCAGGCCGATCTGGCCGCGCAGCTCGGCACCACCGAGGATGGCACCGGCCACATCGGCCAGGTCACCGGCGTACTCAACGCGAATCTCGGCACGGGCTGGTACGAGACCAAGGAGATGCCGGACGACCCGCCCACCCAGGCTCAGAGGGACCTGCTGTGGAACGACATCGTCGCGGACATCGACCACAACTACCCGGTGGTGGCCAACATTGTCGCCGCGCCCGGCAACCAGCCTCCCGGCTACCCCTCGGACCAGACGATCTACCACTACTTCACCGTCATCGGCTACGACGACGCGAACCGCACCGTCCTCATAGCCGACCCCGCCTCCTTCAGCGGCAACCAGATCTACTGGCTCTCCTTCGACCAGCTCGCCACACTGATCCCGCCGAAGGGCTACACCGCCTGACCGGTCCAGGGGGACCACCTCGCGTACGGCGCCCGTGTCCGCGGACCGGACCAGGGCGGCGTAGGCACGCGTCGCTGTCGCATCAACGGCCTCCAGCGGAACGGGCGGCGGCGCGTGTCAAGCGACGAACAAGACGGGCGTTCCAGCCGACATCCGCATCGTTTTCCGAACGCGCCCCCTGATACCGAATCGCCCCCTCCCGCACATCCATAACGTCCCGCCAGCGGGCGAGTACAAGAAGGCTCGTCACGGCGGAGAGTCCAACCGGCCATGGGCGCCCAGCGGCACGCTCCGAGTTCCGAAGCCCGACACACACGGAGGAACGATCAATGCCCACCCCCTCCACCCCGTCTACCCCCTCCACCCCGTCTACCCCCTCCACCCCATCGCAGCCGGACCGCCGCCCGGCCACCCGCCGGTCAGCGCTCAAGGCCGGCGTGGGCCTTGCCCTGGGCGCAGGTCTGCTCGGCGCCGCTCCTGCCGCGGCAGCCACCCGCGACAACGCCAGGCCACCTGCCACCGGGAACAAGAAGAATGCGCGACTTCTCCAACGCGGTACGCCGTTGTGTGACCAGCCTGGCGACTCGGCAAGCGCTCAGGGACTCGGGTCCGGTGACCTGGCCATTCCGTACTACCGAGAGCACGACAGCTCATGGGGTTACGTCTTCGGTGACTCGTGGACCGGGATCCAGCAGACCGACGAATACATCGGGTCCCCCGTGATGCTGAACCAGGCAAGCTTCGACTCCTCCGGCGCCACACCGATCTCGTTCACCTGGGCGCAGCCCACCGGCGGCCGCGCCCGTCAGTTGTTCGACTATCAGCACAGGCAGAACAATGGCTACGGCGACGAGATCAGCCGAATCCCCAACGACTGCATCGAGTTCGGCGGTCGCACCTACATCCAGTACACGTCCGTCGCCACATGGGAGCCGCCCGCTGGTTACGACGGCTCGCTGATGTCCGGCGTCGCCTACTCCGACGACCACGGCGTGACCTGGAACGACTACCCCTATCACTGGCCCGGTGATACCCAAGGGACGAACCAGTCCATGTATGGAATGTGGTCGTTCGCGGGCATCGACCCCGACGGCTGGCTGTACATCTTCTCGAAGCGCTGGAACGGCACTCACGTCAACACGGGCGATGGCGGAGCAATCCAGCTGTTCCGTATTCAGCCGAACGACTTCCGCGACGGAAACTTCGGAGCCCAGCAGAATTGGGCCTACGTCAACAATTCCTGGCAGTGGACTACCTCGGCCGCACCGTCGGCCATCCTGTCCGGAAACAGAATCGGCGAGTTCTCCGTCAAACGGATCGGCAACACCTACTGCATGAGCTACTTCGACGTGGACGACTATTCGATCTGTACGCGCACCGCCCCTCGGCCGGATGCCGCATGGACCGCTCCCACTCCTCAGATCGTCGGCAACAACACATGGCCGGCGAGCCACTGGGGCAAGCCGCAGACCCCGTACCTCTACGGCGGCTACATCCACCCCGGCAGCGCAAGCGCCACATCCCTCACCCTGATCGTGTCGCAGTGGAACGGAAAGCTGAACGAGCCGCCCTACTGGGTACTGCAGTACGACGGCATCAACCCGTAATCGAATGGCACAGGGGCCAACGCCGTAGCCGCCGGCCGGACCGACGCAATGCGTTGCCATCACGGATTCAGCCGCGCATGGACCATCGATAGAGTGGTCAAATGGCTGAGAACTGGAGCTCGACAGACCTCGGGGTCATGCGCTTCCCCTCAGGCGTCCTGGTGCGCGGCCGGGGCCTGCGTTACCCCCTTCCCTCAGGACCGACGCCATCCTTCGCGGTCCATCTACTGGGCAAGCAGCCTCCACCCACCGAGTGGGACGCTCGATGGCTGCGCTGGCCTGACTTTTGGCTTCCCAAGGACCGCCGGCAGGCTCGGAATGTGTTCAAGGAGGCATTGACCCGGGCAGCGAACGAACGCGTCGAGATCGCCTGCGGCGGTGGGCACGGACGGACCGGAACAGCCCTGGCATGCATGGCCGTTCTTGACGGGGTCCCGGCAGACGAAGCCGTAACGTTCGTCCGCCGGCACTATCACCGTCGCGCTGTGGAAACCCCCTGGCAGCGACGCTTCGTACTGCGCTTCGAAGACGCCTAGCGCGCCAGGCTCTGTCGTCACATGTCACGCCGGCATCCGGAGTGATGCGAGGGTGACGGCCGCCTTGTAGGACTCGCTCGGCAGTCTTGGTGGCCGCCACCGAGTCGTTGACCGGACCACCGGAGACACGCCGGGCGGGAGCGCATCCCCCGCTTGGCCTGGTCGGTTGCCGTTGTGCATCCGAACGACGAAGCAGCACAACGGAGTTGAACGAGGAATCCCGTGGTGTTCGGGCCATCCAGCTGCCGCGATGGGGGTGGGTGGCCGCTCCTTTTGCGACCTGGGGCACAGCCCAGCCATTCAGCGGCCGGCGCCAGAGTGGTCGTTGCTCCGCGATCCGGTCGTTGTCGAGTGAGACGCTTGCCGAAGCGTGAGTGCGGCGACGACGGTGACGCCCATCGCCGCGGCGCCGAGCCAGGACGCTGTCGCGTATCCGGTGTCGGTGGGGAACCTCGAGCCGGCCGGGGTGTACGCGGCCAGGGTCAGGCCGCCCAGTGCGCTGCCGATCGAGAAACCGACGCTGCGGACCATCTGGTTGAAGCTCATCGCGCTGGAGGTCTCCTCCGCCGGGATGACGGCGAGGATCGCGGCGGGCATGGCCGCCGAGAAGACACCGACGCCCAGGCCCAGCACGCCCATCACCGCGAACGAATGCCACAACTGGCTGCGGGTCAGCGCGAACAGCGCCAGCGCCACCAGCACGGCCGTGCCCCCAGCTGCCAGCACCGTCGCCGGGGCGAGCCGCACGCGCAGCGGCCGCACCAGCTTGCCGCCGACGAACCCCAGCACGGAGAACGGCACCAGCACCAGGCCCGCGACGAAGACGTCGACGCCAAACCCGTAACCCGCCGACTCCGGCGTCTGCACGTACCGGGTCACCGGTCAGCAGCAGGTACATGCCGATGCCGCCGAGCAGCATGACAGCGTTGGCCCCCGCCACCGCGGGACTGCGCAGCAGCGCGAGATCCACCAGCGGCGCGGCGCACCGGCGCTCACTGCGCGCCCAAGTGCCGATCAGCACGGCCGCGACCACCAGGAGCGCGGCGCCGAACACCGGGCGATCGGTCCACACCGTGGTCTGGCTGAACGCCAGGAGCAGGGCCACCAGGCCGCTGTTGGTCATTGGTTCGCCTCGGTGGTCAGGTGCGAGAAGAGGCCGGCGTGGATGCGGGTGGTCGCCTGGCGCGCCCGGTCGGCGTCGAGGTCCGCGGTGGCGAGAGCGGCGTTGGTGTTGAGC
This sequence comes from Streptomyces inhibens, assembly GCF_022221585.1. Lineage (NCBI taxonomy): Bacteria > Bacillati > Actinomycetota > Actinomycetes > Kitasatosporales > Streptomycetaceae > Streptomyces > Streptomyces inhibens. The sequence continues at coordinate 9,110,465 of NZ_CP084681.1, read as the reverse complement.
AGCATCCCGTATGCCATGAACGTCTTGACCTGCACCGCGTCGAGGCCCGTGGCGTCGCTGACGGTCTGCCACAGCCGCCCGAAACTCTCCCGCACTGCCTCTCGCACCTCGGCGTCACCGCACGCGGCGAACGCCTGAAGCTGGAGCAGTAGCAGGGTGCGGTCCTTCAGGCTGGCGTCGTAGCGCAGGCCCATGGCTGCCAGCGCCTCAAGCCCGGAGGCAGGGCCGCTGATGCCGCGAGGCCGTCCGCCATCGCGGCGAAGGCGCGCCGGACGACCTCTACGATGAGTTGCTTCTTGGTACCGAACAGGCGGAAGACGTAGGCGTGCGTGATGCCCGCCTTGCGCGCGATCACCTCGGCCGCGTCAGAGCCCTGTGTCAGCTCTCTTGAGTGGATGTGGTGCGGAGGAAGTGCCCAAGGATCTCGTTGAAGGTGTCTGGGCGTTCCATGTTGGGGTAGTGGGCGGTGTCTTCGACAGTCGTCGCACGGCCGTTGACGACGGTGTGTACGAGACGTTCGGCCATGTTGATGTGGTCGTCCGAGTCGACGCCGCCGTTGATGGCCAGCACCGGGACCGTGATCTTCGCCGCCCGCTCCCAGGTGTCGGTCACGGGCACCATGTGCACGGGTTCGTCGCCGGTGTGCTTGGCGACGGTCCGCCGGGTCATCTCCCGCAGCCTGCACACGACATCCTGGTCGACGTCGTCGAGCGTGCGGTGCGGTCCTGCCGCGAGCCGGGTGAATGCCTCGACCCAGCCCTCGGTGTCACCCGCGGCCAGCGCTCGGGCTTCCTCGGCCTCGATCTCGCCCAACCAGGGGTCCTGGAATTCGGGTTCACTGGTGCCGACGCCGCTGACGACCAACGCACTTACCAAATCGGGGTGTTCGAGCGCGGTATCGACGGCGATGGCTCCGCCCATGGACAGCCCGACGAGGATCGCGGGGCCGACGTCGAGGTGACGCAGCAGAGCTGCGAGGTCATCGGTGTGACGGAACGGTTTGCTCGCGTTGGCGGATCCGCCGTGTCCGCGGGCATCCGGCGCGATCACCCGGTAGTCCGGCGCGAGTAACGGTATCTGGTCGTCCCACATGCCGTGGTCCAAAAGTCCGCCGTGCAGCAGCACCAGCGGCCGGCCTGCCCCAACGTCGCGGTAGACGAGGTGGCCGTCCCCGGTGTCGAACGAGAACATGTCAGTAGCATCAATCATGACAACCAAGGTTCCATCTCCTTCCGAAATTGGCAACCATGGTGTCATCCTGGTTGGGTGACTGATGCTGACACGCCACTCGCGCCCGACGACCTCGCCCACCGGCTCACTGAAGTGTTCGCCCTGGTCGGCCCGTTGTACCGACGCGTGCAACGCAAGGTGGAACAAGCAGCCCCCATCGAGGGGCTCTCCGTCGGTGTGCGCGCCGTCTTGGTCCTGCTCCTGGAACACGGACCCATGACCGTCCCGCAGATGGGCCGCGCACAGGCGCTGAGCCGACAATTCGTGCAGCGCATGGTCAACGACGCGGCAACCCAACGGCTGGTCGAGATCACCCCCAATCCCGCCCACCAGCGGTCCTCGCTGATCCGGCTGACCGACAACGGCAAGGCGGCCATCACCGCGGCAACCACCCGTGAGCAGGCCCTGCTGCGCCAGGTCGGCGGCGACCTGACCGACGCCGACCTGACCGCATGCGTGCATGTGCTCACGCAGATGCTCGAACTCTTCGACAACGTAGACGTGAACTGACTCTCATGCTGTATGCCAGTGCCCAAGTCGGGAGGGACTCAACGATGCGTGCGCACCGGTAGGAGCGGCTCGATCCGCGCCCGCAGTGCGTCCGACAACAGGTAGCTCCTCCAAGAACTCCTGACACAATGATCCCGGAAGCCGGTACTGTCGCCCGCCGGTCCCTGGCTCGACGATTCCGTGTGATTCACGCGGACACGGGCGGCCTTTCCCGGCTGACTGCGTCGAGTAGCAGTTTCGCGGCCACCGTCGCCCCGTCGGTGCGGATCGTGCCGGCCACGGCCCTCGCTCGTGCTCGGGTCTCGGGCGTCAGGGCCGTTCTGAGCGCGGCCGACAGGGACTCGACGGTCGGAGTCGGGCCGTCGTGTGCCGCGCCGATGCCCAACTCGGCCACCCGACCGGCCCAGTACGGCTGGTCAGCGATCAGGGGTACCACCACCTGAGGCGCGCCGGCCCGGGTGGCCGTCGTCGTGGTGCCCGCGCCGCCGTGGTGCACGACGGCGACTACCCGGCGGAACAGTGCCTGCTGGTTGACCTCGCCGACGACGAAGCAGTCATCGACGTCGTCGATCGGGGCCAGGCCGGCCCAGCCGCGGGCGAGGAGTACGCGGCGGCCTTGCGCACGGCTCGCCTCAATGGCCACCCGGGCGATGTCCTTCGGGGCGTGCGCGGCCATGCTGCCGAAGCCCACGTACACCGGCGGTTCGCCGGATTCCAGGAAGGCTTCCAGATCGGCCGGGAGCGGGCGTTCGTCCGGCATGATCCACGCGCCGGTCTGTACGACGTCGAGGTCCGTCATGCCCTGCGACGGACACAGCGTCGCGTCTGCCGCCAGCCACGGCTGGTCGGTGACGACGTACTCACGGACGTTGTCCACCGGCGGCAGGCCGATCGCCGCCCGATGGCTGTTGAGCGCCTCGCCGTACAACGCGTTCACCCTCTGGGCGTCCTGCTTCCACAGCACCCGGTTGTCGGTCTCGTCCTGCGGGGACGGCTTGCCCGGCCGCCTCCCCGGAGGGAAGTGCCGCGACGGCAGTCCGAAGATGTGGAAGCACGCGAACACGTAGCGGATGCCCAGTTTCTCGGCCACGTCCCGTGCGCCGGCCGGCATCAGGCCGGTTGCCAGCAGCACGTCACATCCCTCGGCCGCCGCTGTGAGCGTATCGAACCGCGCGGCGACCAGCTCGGGAGCGAGCCGGAACGCGTCTTCCGCCGTCGGTGGCTTCGTTCCGGCGACCACCGAGCGCACCGTCGGGCCGAGCGGCACCAGCGGCACGCCGACACGCGCCAGCAGCGCCGCGAACTCCTCGTCCGGCGGCGCGCACACCCGCACCTGCGCGCCGAGTTCCCGCAACCCCACCGCCAGTCCCGCCAGCGGTTCGACATCTCCGCGCGATCCCCACGTTGTCAACAACACTCGCACTTCGCGACTCCCATTTCCGCAGGTTGTGGCTTTCGGCCGCCGATTCTGCGGTACAACCCGGGTCTTGCCGCAAGCCCCCCAGTGCGCTATAAGTTGAGAGTGGCAAGGAGTGGGATCTCCTTGCCTTTGTCTTTTGGTCGTCCGCTGTGGAGTGGATGGACGGCCTTCTCGCGAAGCGGCGCCCGCCGCGTACGTCGGTACGTCGGTACGTCGGTACGTCGGGCAGGAGGATCTCCCCTGGGCCGCGCGCCGTCCTAGAACTCCTGACGCAGTGACGTGAGCAGCCTCCAGCAGATGAGTGTGCATCCGAGGCTGAGGAGAGCTTCGTGCATGTCGTCGCGGATCTCCCAGCGGATCCGCAGATGGCGGAAGTGGTGCAGGAGCGCGAAGGCACGCTCGACGACCCATCGCTGAGCGCCCAGACCAGAGCCGTGTTCGGTGTTGCGGCGTGCGATCAGTGGCCGGACGCCGAGTTCGCGCACCAGCCGTTGGTACTTGTCGTGGTCGTATCCGCGGTCCGCGAGGACCACGTCCGGGCGTCGGCGGGGCCGGCCGCGCTTGCCCCCGCACCGGCGGCACGGCTTCCAGCAGCGGGACGAGCTGGGTGACGTCGTTGCGGTTGCCACCGGTGAGCGTGACAGCGAGCGGGATCCCGGTCCCGTCCGTGATCAGGTGGTGGGACAAGCGGCTGGTCTGCTCCGATGCTGATCGCGCTGAGCGGCCACGAGAACATCCGCAGCCTGGCCATCTACGTCGATATCAGCGCCGAAGCCGTCGCCGGCGCTCGCGCCCAACAGGACCCCGCCCGCCGTCACCGCTCATGCAAGGAACGCTGCACCGCAGAGTCTTCCTGCCGTGTTCCGGCCGCACCCCGTGTTGGGTCCACGCGCTCGAGCTTGGTCCAGCCCGTCCAGCCTCGCTTCTTCAGCAGCTCGATCAGTCGACGGGCCGGCGGCGCGGTGTCGAACGCCAGGGTGTCCATCAGCTTGACGAACGGTGGCTCGATGTCGGCATCGTCGACGTAGTCCTCGCCCTGCTCGTCGGCCATCTGCGTGATGTAGGCGGCCAGTTTGTCGGCAAGCTCGACCAGCCGTGGGTCGTCGTCGGGGCGGTCGAGAGCCTGGCCCAGGGTGAGATAGAAGTCGATGAGCCGCGGGTCGGCGATCTGCTCCCGCTTGCGTGCCATCCATTCCGGGATTCGCGCGGGTGAGTGCGCGGCCAGCGGGATCCAGCCGTCGCGTTCGACCTGGACGATCCGCTCGTCGACCCCGAGCGCCCGCAGTCGGTCGAGGAACTCGACCACCTCCGGGGGCAGCGCCAGGCTGTCCCCGGCGGCGAGGCAGGCGATCCGCTCGCGGTGCCGCTGCCGCTCCCGGATCTCCGCCCGCAGCCGCTTGTCGATGTCTGCGACCGCCGCGGCGAACTCCTCCTCGTCGGCCTGTAGCAGCTTCCGCACGCGCGCCAGCGGGACCCCGGCCTCGGCGAGCGTCCGGATCTTGATCAGCTCGACCACGGCGTCGGCGCCGTACCTCCGATAGCCGGAGTGGTCCCGCTCCGGCTCGGGCAGCAGCCCCTTGGCGTGATAGTGCCGCACCGCGCGCACCGTCACTCCGGCGTACGACGCCAACTCGCCGATGGTCAGCATCGAACCGGTCTCCCAGGAGCTGTTCAAGTAGTCGGCCTGTCGTTGGCTGGGTGGTGTGCGCTCCGGATGATCTCCGCGATGTCCGGGGCGTGAGTGAAGGCCAGCCGGTGATCGGCGTCGAGCCATGACGTGGAGATGTGCGGCCGCTCGCGGACGAGTCGCTCGATGCCGGCGCGCCAGAGCTGGTTGTGCCGCGGTGCACGCCCTTCGCCGCTGTCGCCGGCGATCGAGGTCGACATGATCATGCTGATGGGGCGGTCGATCTTCCGGTACCGGTCGAGGATTCCGGACCGAACCACATCGATCTCGAGGTTCAGGTCGTGGATGTCCTGTGCGGTGAGCGACACCTGACGCGCAGTGCCCCTGGCCCGCCCGGCTTCTTGCCGCGTCGCCAAGTCCTCCGCCATTGCGCGGAATTCCGCCAGGTCGGCGTCGGTGATGAACGGTTCGGGCAACGGGTTCGCCCCGTCGATGAGGACAAGCCCGGCGACGGTGTCCGGACACTCGGAGGCATAGTGCACGACCAGGTCCGCGCCCAGCGAGTAGCCCACGAGCACGGGCGCCTCGGGCAGGTCGAGGCGGCCCAGCTCCGCCAGCACAGCGACGAGATCGCTGAGGAACGCCTCGAAGGAGTACCCGTCGGCGGCCGAGGCCAGGCCATGGCCCCTGAGGTCGAAGGTCACCACGTCGTGGTCGCGCCGCAGCAGCTCGGTCAGCTCGTGCAGGTCGGCCTGTGTCGAGTTCAGTCCAGGGCACAGGACCAGCGGTCGTCCCCGGCCGCCGCGGGACACCGGGATCGTGACGCCGTCGTGGTGGACCGTGAAGTGCCGCATCGTCCTGTCGCCTCTCTCGATCCGCTCCCCGTCATCGCCGGTCGGCATGTCGGTGATCGTCCGTTGGTGAAGTCTCTGGTCGACTCCGGCGACCACCTCATGGTCGCCGTACGACTCGCGCAGTCCGGCGACCTCGATCGCACTGGTTCTCGTAGTCATGCCGACCATGCTGAGAGGTTGCCCCTGCGTCAGGGTCAACCGTCGCCGCGACCTGACCTCCGCACACCCGCAGCCGCCGACCTCTGCCCCCACACCGGCCGGGGCCGGCTGTCGTACGAGCACGCCGCCGAGTACCTGTTCGAACAGGCCGCCAAGCTGCACGACCACCCCGAGTACTCCACCCGAGTACTCCGCGAACACGGCCTTGACGTCGAGGTCGAACACCTCCACGTCCGCCTTCCTCGCGTACTCAAGACGACCGCCCCGTGATCAATTCCTCAGTCCGGAAAAGGGCCCCGCCGCGCGGCACGGATACGGCCCATCAGCGCCGTCATGAGCTTCGGGCACGTTTGGGACCGGCGGTCAGTGACCAGGTCTCGGATTGCGGACCTGGAAGCGTACAAGCGGTTGCACAAGCGGCGGCCTCGCACTCGTACCGGCGCCCCGGTGCGAGTGCGAGACCGGCGAAATGCCACCCCAGGTGGATCACTTGAAGGCCGCGATGTTCCGCGCCGCCCACTCGGCGAAGGTGCGAGGCGCGCGGCCGAGGACCTGCTCGACGTCGGGGCTGATGCGCTGCTCGGCGGGGTTGGGCTCGCCGAGAATGGCGAGAGTGGTCTCGGCCACGGGCTCGGGCATGAACTGCAGCATCTGCGCGCGGGCCTCGTCGCGGGTCTGCTCGATGAACCGGATCGGCTCGCCGAGCGCGTCACCGATCGCCTCGGCTCGTTGCCGGGGCGTGCTCAGGGCGGGCCCGGTCAACTCGTAGGCTTGGCCGGCGTGACCGTCCTCGCGCAGGGCTGCGGCGGCGACCTCGGCAATGTCGGACGGGTCGACGATCGGCAGGCCGACGTCACCGAACGGCGCGGCGACGGTCCGTCGGGCACGGACCGACTCGACCCAGGCGTACGCGTTGGAGTCGAAGCCACCGGGCCGCAGAACCGTCCAGTCCATGCCCGACCGCCGTACGGCATCCTCGAAGGACAGCCCCGTGCCCCCGTGGGAGGACGACTGCGGTCGGGTGACGACTCCTTGGGAAGACAGCAACACGATCCGTCCGACTCCGCCGGCTTTCGCGACGTCGAGGATGTCCCGTGGGCTCAGCAGATGCGCACCGGCACCGGAATCGTGCAGGAACAGCGCGTCAGCGCCGTCGAAAACGGGCCGAAGGCTCTCGGGGACGGCAAGGTCCGCCTGCCGGTGCCGGACACCCTCCGGCACGGCCGCACCCGAGACCCCTCGGGACACCGCCGTCATCTGCTCACCGGCTGCTGCGAGTGCCTCCACGAGCGGTCGCCCGACATTCCCGGTGGCTCCTGTAATCACGATCATGATCAACTTCCCTTTCGATATGCACTGTGGCCATTCACATTGGCTGTCATTGCCGCGTCTTCCGGCTTACGGCTTACGGCTTACGGCTTACGGCCGTACCACGCCACGAGTCGGTCGATGTCCGGCGCGTCCGCCTCGACGTCCACCACCGCGGCGAACGGCACCTGGCCACCGCGCGGTTCGGCCGGCACGGCGCGTCGCATGGCCGCAAGGGAGACCGCCAGCACCGCCGGGTCCCAAGAGGGGCGCTGGCCGGTCGCGGTGGCCAAGTCCCAGGTGTGCAAGGTGAATTCAGTGGTGTAGACAACGGCGGCGGCCGCACCCGGCAGGGTGCCGAACGGCAGGCGCAGCGGTCGGCTCAGGATCGTGGGATCGGACCACACGGCCTCGACATCGCGGGCGGCGGCGGCCCACTCCCTCACCCCGTCGCCGTCGGCGACATCGTCCGCGATGGCTGGCACGCTCAAGGGGTCACCGCCGCGTCCGATAACGGCAACCCTGCGCAGGATGGCGATGAGGTGGTTGGACAGCTGCCGGACGGTGTACGCGGTGCAGGGCGTCGGTCCGTCAAGCTGGTCGGCACGAACGGCGGCAACGGTGCGCCCGGCCAATCCGACGGCCTGCACGAAGCCCGGCCGCGGATCAGGGTCCGGGTTGGCGGCGGTGACGGCGGTGACGGCGGTGACGGCGGTCAGCGTCTCGCCGAGGTTCTCGGTTTCGGTCATGACGCCATCCTGAAAGGCAAATAGGCCATCTTCTGGCCAGTTTCTGAAAGAGAATGATCGGCATGAGAGCTGATCGTCTGGTGGCAACGCTGCTGTTCCTGCAGACGCGTGGACGGGTGACCGTGGCCGAGGTGGCAGCGGAGCTGGAGGTGGCCGAACGGACGGCGCGCCGCGACCTGGAGGCACTGGCGACCGCCGGCATTCCCGTCTACTCGCAGCGCGGGCGGGGCGGCGGCTGGTCACTGGTCGGCGGAGCCCGCACCGACCTCACCGGGCTGACCGCCGATGAGATCCGGGCGCTGTTCCTCGTCGCAGGACCGTCCTCCACCACGCCCGAGCTGCGAACGGCACTGCGCAAGCTGGTACGGGCCCTGCCGGCAACCTTGCGCTCGGATGCCGAGGCCGCATCGCGCTCCCGTGTTGCCGACGGCACGGACTGGTCGCGTACGGCCGTCACGGCCACTGAGCCCCAACTCGACGCGCTCCAGCGTGCCGTGGTGGACGGAATACAGGTCCGGCTCGGGTACGCCGGCCCCGGCAAGCCTGCCGGCGAGCGGACGGTCCATCCGCTCGGCCTCGCGTCCAAGGCCGGCGTCGGGTATCTCGTCGCCGGCACCGACCACGGCTTGCGGATCTTCCGGCTCAGCCGTGTCACCTCCGTCGAGGCGACCGGCGATCCCGTCGTACGGCCGGACGACTTCGACCTCGCCACGGCCTGGCATTCCCTCGCCGCGCGGATGGAGGACCGCATGCACGCGGCGACCGTGCGGGCCCGGGCCGAACCGGGCGCCGAGGCAATCCTGCAGCGGCTGTTCGGCGGTCGACTGCGGATCGGCCGACCGCGTCCCGACGAGTGGATGGATATAGAGATAGACGGGCCATCACCAGAGGTTCTGGCGGCGCAACTGGCCGGGCTGGGAGCGCGTGTCGAGGTCCTCGACCCCCCAGAAGCGAGGGAGCGGCTCGCGCGTCTGGCGATCGAACTCGCCACCGTCTACGGAACACCGACGAACACCGGCAACGATCCGACGATCCCGGCCGGGACCGTCCCCACACCGCCGTCGCCAGAGCCCCGGAGTGCAGGTTCCGGGACAGAGGGGTGACGAGCCTCCCCAGCCCGGTCCGCCTTCACGTAGCCGCGTATCAACAATGAAGCCCGCTCCGGAAGTCCGAGCGGGCCCGATGCGCCCCTCGGTGCGGACTACGGGCTCGGAGAGCAACTCGACGGCTGGTCATACCGGGATACTCGGCGTTATCCGCGTGGACGCGATCGGCCTCAACCGTGCCGAAGTGCTGTTCCGCAGCGGCCAGTACATCGAACCGGTCAAACAGTTCCCCGCCCGGCTCGGCGCCGAGGCCTCGGGAGTGGTCGAGGCCATCGGCGCGCACGATCGGGGTCCCGCTTGCTCCAGCGAAGCCGAGAGCTTGGGGAAGGGATTCGAGGTCGGCCGGCCGGTCAGCGTGGTGCCCGCGTTCTCGATGAACGACTACGGCGTCTACGCCGAGCGCGCGCTCGTCCCCGCGAGCGCAGTGGTGCACCGCCCCGACGGGCTCGACGCAGTCGACGGCGCGGCGGTGTGGATGCCCTACCTGACGGCCTACGGGGCGCTGGTCGAGGTCGGCGGGATGCGGGCCGGAGACACGGTGGTGCTGACCGCCGCTTCCAGCAGCGTGGGCCTGGCCGCGATCCAGATCGCCCGGCGCATCGGGGCGGTGCCCATCGCCACCACCCGCACCCGCGCCAAGAAGGACGCGCTGCTCAAGGCGGGGGCGGCCGATGTGATCGTCACCGACGAGGAGGACATCGCCCCGCGAGTGCTCGGCCTGACCGGAGGACGGGGCGCCGAATTCGTCTTCGACGCTGTCGCGGGCCCCGGCGTGATGGACCTGGCCAAGGCCGTCGCCCCCGGCGGCACGCTCTTTGTCTACGGGGCGCTCAGCGGCGAGGTAGCTCCATATCCCGGTTTCGAGCTCGGCATGCCCGCGCTGAACATGCGCACCTACACCCTCTTCGAGACGACCACCGACCAGCAGCGACTGCGCCGGGCCGAGGCGTTCGTCTCCTCAGGCCTGCGTACCGGTGCTTTCCGGTCCGTCGTGGACCGCACCTTCGGGTTGGACGAGATCGTCGAAGCCCACCGCTACCTGGAGGCAGGCGCCCAAGTAGGCGAGATCGTCGTCACCGTCGACCACTGACAGTCTCGCCGGTCCTGACGCCGCCCCGTCTCGGGTCGACATTGCGATGCCGTCCGCCGGCGCCGAGACGGACGCGGACGGCTGCCGCCCGGCTGCAAGTTACCGGCAGGCCTGGAAGCGCCGTACGTGAGAAGTCTGCTTGTCGTGCTCACGCAGCCGAGGAATTCCAGGCCGACCTCGCCGGCCTTCAGTTCCTCGGCCGGCGTTGCCGGCTCGATGCCGCGGCCGAGTCGCTTGTGCTCGCCCCGGCGGGGGACGGTCCCCACGGCGCGGAGAGGGCCGTGGGGACCGTCGAGCGCCGCACGACCGGCCGCCGGGGTGGCCTCGGTTCTCTCAGCCCGACCGCGTCTGGGGAACACCCACGGAGTGTGGGCGTTCCCCAGCCGTCTTCCTTGCCTCATCCCCCGGCATGGCGAAGTGCTCCTGCCGGTGAAGGTGTTGAGCTGCTTGTAGGCGGTTGTGGGTGCGGTCGGCTGTTGCGGTTATTCCGTGGGCCGGCGTGCCTGTCGTACTTCGCGGTGGATTGCCCAGGCGTCCGCTACTGGGCCCACGTGCCCGAGCTTGTCGGGGTTGATCACCGAGCGGATCGTCTGGATCTGCCCGTCGAGTACATCGAGCGCCAGGGTGTGGAGCACCTTGCCGTCCCGGTCACGGAAGATCGCGCCCGGCTGGCCGTTGACCTCGTGCGGCTCGAACGTCACGTCGATCCGGGCCATCCGGAGGAAGACGGAGGCAAGCAGCCGGGCCACGTTCGAGGCGCCGATGACGGCCCTGGCCAGCTGCGGGGCCTTGCCGCCGCCGTCGCCGACCATCGATACGTCGGCGGCGAGCAGTTCCTGCAGGCCGGCGACGTCGCCTTCACGGAGGGCGTCGAAGAACCGCGACGCCAGTTCCTCCCGCTCTTTGCGGACCGCTTCGAAGCGCGGCCGCCCGGCCTCCATGTGCCGCCGTGCCCGCACCAGCAGCTGCCGGCACGCCGCGTCCGACCGCCCCACCGCCGCGGCGACCTCGTCGAACCCGAAGCCGAACACCTCCCGCAGCACAAACACCGCCCGCTCCAGCGGGCTGAGCCGTTCAAGGAGCAGCAGCGCCGCCATCGACACCGAGTCGGCCAGCTCCACCGACCGCGCCGGATCCTCATAAGGGTCGGCGAGCAGCGGCTCGGGAAACCACGGACCCACGTACTCCTCCCGCCGTACGCGCGCGGAGCGCAGCACATCGATCGAGAGCCGCGTCACCGTGGTCGACAGAAAAGCCTTGGTCGACGTGGGCCGGGTCGCCGAGCCGTCAAAGCGCAGCCATGTCTCCTGCACCGCGTCCTCTGCCTCACCCACACTGCCCAGAATCCGATAGGCAATCGAAAACAGCAGCGGCCGCAGCTCCTCGAACTCCTCGACCTTGCTCACGCCGAATCCCCTCCCCGGGAAGCCCTCCCACCCGGCCGTACGCGCCGGCGCGGACATCTTCTGGTGATCATCCGGACCACCGGCGGGCCAGAGTAACGCCCCCTGGCCCGGGGCCCGGTGGCCCGCAGCCGGACCCCGGGCCGATTGCTGACGCCGTTCAGTGGAACTGCCCGGGCTCGTAGTTGCCGGCCGGCTGCTGGGTGATGACGTTCAGCCGGTTCACCATGTTCATGAAGGAGACCAGGAGCACCAGGGCGGTGAGCTGCTCCTCGTCATAGTGCTTGGCGGCATGCGCCCACACCTCGTCGCTGACCCCACCGGCCGCATCCGCGACCCGGGTCCCCTCCTCCGCCAGTTCCAGCGCGGCACGCTCGGCCGCGGTGAAGACCGTGGCCTCCCGCCACGCCGCCACCAGGTTCAGCCGCACCGAGGTCTCGCCGGCAGCGGCGGCCTCCTTGGTGTGCATGTCGATGCAGACGGCGCAGCCGTTGATCTGGCTCACGCGCAGCGCCACCAGCTCCTGCGTCGCGGCCGGCAGCGGCGAGTCCTTGAGCGACTTGCCCACCGACATGAAGTACTTGAGGGCCTTGCCGGCGGTCGGGTCGGCGAAGAAGTTCAGTCGCGCATCCATGGTGTGCTCCTCCGTGGTCGTCCGTGGCTACATCCCTGAGACGGGGTAGCCCGACCCCCTGTGACATGGACGAATGTGACCTGCGTCTCCCGACTGTCGGCGCATGTCAGCCTCTGAAAGCTAGGGCTCCCGGGCCGAAGGTGCGCGGGCTCAGCCCGGTGAACGGGGCTCCAGGACGGCTCCGACGCCGTGATCACGCCAACCGCTGGGCCGACCTGGCCCGCGACTGCGGATACCCCGAGGGCAGCAAAGGCGCCGACACCTGGGCGAGCTTCCGTATCGCGCGGCTTCCCGGTCCCGGGGACTCCTGGCCGCTGATGGCGCACAAGTTGCCCACGGTCCACACGACCGTACGCAACGCCTGGGATGCCGGGCAGCTCGCCTTCGCCGATCCTGTCCAGGAGCGCCTTGGCCGGGCCGCGTTGCTCCTGGAGTCGACGGGCACCTGTATGTGCGCTGCGGCGAAGCCGGTGACGACCAAGTGGCCGGCCGAGACCGCGGGCGAGGCCCTGGCGGCACCGTTCAGCCTGTACCTGGACCGAAGCATCAGGGGCTGCCCTGCTCCCGCCCCAGCCGTAGCGCACTCACCCCTCGCGGCCGTCGTCATCGCCGTCCAGGTCGGCCGCGTCCGGGTCGCGCAAGGGCCGCAGCCCCTCGCGCGGGACGGATGCGGTGAAGCTGTAGCGGATGCTCTACGAGATCTGCGCCCTGGCGGAGGAGATCTTGGGCGTCAACATCGAGGAGCCGGACCGGGCCGGGCGCCGGGCGCCGGTGAAGGCGACGGGGGCGGCCGCGCGGCGCCGGGGCGGTCGGGCGCGTGAGGACTTGGTACTGGAGACGGTCCACTGGGACGTCGGCACCGCGCTGCTGCTGCCCCGCCTGATCAACGGCCGCACCCGCGGCCGGTGTTCGTCACCCACCGACGCCCGGGACCGGGCAAGGTCGTCTCACCGCGGGTTGTGTGCCCGGACACCGGGCCGGCCCGGCTGTCGTACGGGCCGGCCGGGCTGTCGTACGGGCAGACCCGGCTGCCGTACGGGCAGACCCGGCTGCCGTACGGGCAGACCCGGCTGCCGTACGGGCAGACCCGGCTGCCGCATGGGCAGGCCCGCGCGCTGCTGGACCAGCACACCGCGTCCGCCGGGCGTGACACCGGCTGGGACCCGCACGAGTGGACGCACTCCGGCCTGACCCACCTCGGGGAGGCCGGAGCGAGCCTGCTGATGCTCATGGCCAAGTCGAGGCATCGCAAGCGCCCCGACAGGCCGGACTGCTGATGGCGGCACTAGCTCTGCGGGACGTCAGCTCTACGAGACGTCAGCTCTGCGGGACATCCTTGACGAACACGATGCCGTCGCTGTCCGCCAAGTGGGCCGGGTCAAGCGGGGAGTAGCCGAACCAGGGGGATACGCGGGGCGCGGGCGGCGTGTCGCCGAGGGCGGTGGCCAGCCGGGGGGCGTCGATGACGTAGCGGTCCTCCGGGAGCGCGTACAGGAGTCCTTCGAGGGTGTCCGGTGGCGGGGTGTCCACTCCCTGGTGCCGGATCGTGCCGAGGGCCGTGGCCAGGAAGGCGTACTCCTCGCCCAGGTGGGCGCTCACGATCGCGCCGGCGCTCCACCACTCCAGCAGCGGCTGGTCCCACATGCGCATCGTGCTCTTCTCCCGCTGGAGATGGGCGTTGTGGGCGTGGACCAGTGCCGGGCCCCGTTCGGCGACAGCGAGGAGGTTGTCGGCCATCATCTGGTCCCGCAGGCCCACCAGCCGGGTCATGCGGGCCGGTGAGGTGTCGGCCATCCAGTAGTGGTAGCGCAGCAGGCCGGTGGCAGTGCGCCCGTACAGGCGCGCCCGGTCCCAGTCGTTCCGCGAGGTAGCCGTGATCAGGTGCGGCGTCTGCGCGTCGAGCAGCGCCACTAGATCGTCGGCGAGCAGCCGCAGTTCCTTGGCCTCGGCCGACTGCCCCACGGACTGGGCCGGGTCCATCATCACGGCGGGATTGGTCCACCGGTCGTCGGTGCCGAGCAGACGGTCGAGCGTTTCCGCGGTGCAGGGGAGCAGGTCCGCGTCCACCCGGGTCGCGAGGTAGCCGTGGAGTGCGGTGAGGGCCTGCCGGGGGCTCGCGGCGCCGGTGATCTCCAGCGGGCCGTCGAAGCCTGCGAAGCGGAGCCGCTCGGACGCTTGCCGGCCGTCGTTGTAGGCGCGCATCCAGCGCACGAGCTCGCGGTTGGCCGCGGAGGTGCCCCAGCCGTGGCTGAATCCGTGCTCCATGACCTCGTCGAGAGTGCCCGTGCCCGAGGTGACGTAGTCGTCCACGACCAGGCCCATCATGCAGTCGCTCTCGATCGCGATCGTCCGGTAGCCCTGCTGCTCGACGAGCTGCCGGAAGAGCTCGTTGCGCAGGTCGAGCAGAGTGTCCTCACCGTGGGTGGGCTCGCCCAGGGCGAGCACCCGCGGCCGGGCCGGAAGCAGCTCCATGACGGCGGCAGCCTCGACGGCATGGACGGTGTCCTTGATGTCAGTAGCCATGCCTTCAACGGTATCGTTGAACCCTCGGTTGAAACTTTCTCGCGATATCGGCAGGCCCATGGGACGAAACCTTCAAAACGGCGAACGGCTCAGGCCGGTTGATCTGGCGCGCGGGCACGGTCTGTCCACGCAGGCGGTCAGGAACTATGAGGAGGCCGGCATCCTTCCGGCCGCCGGTCGCACACCCCACGGCTACCGCACCTATACCTCGCTGCACGCGGGCGCCCTGCGCGCGTTTCTCGCCCTGGTGCCCGGCCACGGCCACCAGACGGCGACGTCGATCATGCGGGCGGTGAACGAGGGCGCGGCCGAGGAGGCGTTCCGCCTCATCGACGAGAGCCACGCCCAACTCCTCGACGACCGACGGACACTCCAGGCCGTGGAGAGCGCCCTCCGCGACCTGGAGCCCACCACGGCGTCCGAGCCCGGTGTGGGGTCCGAGCCAACCGTGGTGTCCCGGCCCGGCGGCACGTTCATCGGGCCGCTGGCAGGGAAGCTCGGAATCCGGCCCGCGACGCTGCGCAAATGGGAGCGCGCCGGGCTGGTGCGCCCGCGCCGCGACCCGCTGACCGGGTACCGCGTCTACGACGAGGCCGACGTACGGGACGCCCGGCTGGCCCACCAACTCAGGCGGGGCGGCTACCTGTTGGAGCAGATCGCCCCGCTGATCGCCCAGGTGCGGGCGGCCGGCGGGCTGGAGCCGCTGGAGACCGCACTGTGCGACTGGCGCGGCCGGTTGTCCGCCCGCGGGCGGGCGATGCTGACCGGGGCCGCCGAGCTGGAGGCGTACCTCCGCGAGCGCGGATGAGACTTCGGCCGCCGGGCGAAGAGAACGAGGGTCACCAAGGCTTCCGTCTCGGCTGACCCGTCGGCCGATGTCGGCGGATCACACAGGGGTCGCAGGCCACCGGGCAGCTCGGGGAAGTGGAAGGAGTACCGGCTCAGCATACCCGCGGCGAACATCGCGCTCGCCGCCAAGGCCGGCTCGGTTCGAACGGTTCGGACGCACGCATCACACCGTCCGCGGTGGCTCCCGGCAAGTAGCAGCCGGTGCCGGTTCGCAGGTTCGGACCTGTGGTCCAAATCAGATGGCGAGGGTAGTGCGGTGCCCTCTACTCTCGCGGCCGTGACCACAGACGACACCGGAGCAGATTCACGTAGGGCAGGCTTGTCGATCCGGCAGGAGCACAGTGACGACCATCCGGCAGTACACGCGCTCCACCTTGCCGCGTTCGAGGGCGATGAGCATGTGCCGGCTCTCGTGGACGCCCTTCGCGGCGCGGCAGCGCCCCTGGCGCCGATGTCGTTCGTCGCCACGATCGAAGGACAGGTGGTTGGGCACGTCCTGCTGAGCGCCGGCCGACTCGATGCCCCGCACCGGATCGTGGACGTCCTGGTCCTGTCACCGCTGGGAGTGCTCCCGCAATTCCAGAGCCAGGGCATCGGCACCCGACTCATCGAGCACGCCCTCGCAGCAGCCGATGCCCGACGCGCGCCACTGGTCTTCCTCGAAGGCTCGCCGCACTACTACGCAAAGCGCGGCTTCGAACGCGCCGACAAAATTGGCTTCCGCTCACCGTCGCTACGCATCCCGGCCCCCGCATTCCAGGTAGTCCGGCTGGCAGCACACGAGCCCTGGATGACTGGCACCCTGGTCTACTCCGACACCTTCTGGGCGCTGGACTGCGTGGGTCTGCGCGACACTGAAGCGTCCGCCGGTGCACCGTCGGCACTCCCAAACATCGGGCCTTGAGTCGTAGGCGCCCAGGTCAGACCGACCGAGGCCGTAGCTTCGGCGTCACAAACGGCGATCGAGGATCAGCAGTCCGTCGGGCACGAGCAGGTTGATGGCCTCCAGGACCTCCACGGGCGCGGCCGCGGCAAGCGCGGCCGCCTCCAGGAGGGCAGCGAGGCAGTGTGAGGGCGCTGGTGAGGAGCTCAGCATCAGAGCACTCCAACTCCGCCTGCATGGCCCGTATGTACGTCAGCGCGGGTAGCTGTTCGGTGGTGAGTTCCTGCGCGGCGCCGTTCGGAATGCAGACGCCGGGGACACTGCCGGTAGCCTCCTCGCCGAGGAAGATCCACCGGCGGCCACCGGGACTGGCCGGACGCTTGGCGACGAAGCAGAAAGGCGTCAGAGAAGGACCGATACCGTGGCTTTGTGCCACACGTCTCCGCGCTCCTCGTCCTCGACATCGACATCGACATCGACATCGACATCGACATCGACATGCAGAACGCCCCGGCGGCCATCGCGTACCGGGCCGCCGAGACCGTCGCCGCGACGGGATCACCTCTTACCCCAGAGGAGGATCGAGGCGCGGCCCGGTAGGCGGTGGCGCTCTTGTCGTAGCGGATGGCCAGGCGGCATGTCCGTGGGGACGTTCGCCAACCTGATGACGGAAGACAGGGCCGACCTGGACCGGCTCATCGAGGCGGGCGACATGCCGCTGGTGTGCCGGGCTCACCGTGCACGTCGCCGAGGAGCACCTCTGACCAGCGAAAGAGCGTCGGGAGACAGCCGCAGTTCCCCCAACGGCTTTGACTTCTTGCGCTGACCAGATGGCGAAGGTGAGTCTGGATCCGGGGCCGAGGCAGCCCGAAATGGGTGGCACGCAGTCGCGTGCTCCGCATAGTTTGTGCGCTCGTGACTGATGACCCGAAGCGCTCATCAAATGCCTCATCGGCGTCCACGGAACCGACCGTGGCGGCCTCCGACGAGTGGACAACAACGGCTGAGCGTCCGCTGGCGCAATCCGAAACCGCCGAGGGATTGTTCTCCGGGACGTACGTTGCCGCCACCTCCTGTTTCGCCGCGGTGATGTTCCTGACCGGGCTCGCCGCACTGGCCGTTGGCCCCACGCTACCGACGGCTGCACGAGATCTGGACGGGCTATCGCTCTACCCGCTGGTGGCCGGATGCTTCGTGGCAGCGAGCCTGCTCGGCGGGATGCTGGGCGGTCATTGGGCAGACCGTGCGGGGGCGCAACGTCCGCTTGCGGCGGGCATGGTGCTGGCGGTGGCCACCCTGTTGGTCTCGGGTGCCAGCACCTCGATCTGGCAGCTGGCGGCCGGGCGCTTCCTGGACGGGCTGGCGGGCGGGATGGTCACGGTGTCGATCAACACTGCCATCGGCCAGGCCTACCCCGAGCGTCTGCGGCCGCGCGTGCTGGCGTTGATGAGTACCTGCTGGATCATCCCGTCGCTGGTCGGCCCTCCGCTGGCGGGACTCGTGGCCGAGTGGTGGTCCTGGCGCGCAGTGTTCTTCGGTCTGGCCGCTCTCACCATCCTGCCCGCGCTTGTAGTGGTAGCCGTGATGCGCAGCCCTTCCTGGGCGGCCGCCCCCGCCCCGTCGGAAGACAGGCCGCCGCGCCCCGCGCTGATGGTTGCGACATGCGTAAGCCTGGGTGCGGCGTTGGGGCAGTACGGCGTCTCGGGCTGGAACATGCACCATCTGCTGTTCACCGCGGGCGGGTTCGCCTTGCTGGCGGTGTTCGCCTCACGGCTGCTGCCGCCGGGCACCTGGCGTGCCGCACGCGGCCTGCCGGCCACAGTGCTGCTGCGCGGCCTGGGTTCAGGGGTGTTCTTCACGCTGGAGGCGTACGTGCCCCTGCTGTTGGCCACCGAACGGGACGCGCCTCCCATGGTGATCGGCCTGGCCTTCACGGGTGCTGCCGTGGCCTGGGCCGGCTCCTCCTTGGTGCAGGGGCGGCTACTGGAGCACTGCCCCCGGCACCGCCTGGTCGTGGCCGGTGCGCTGGTGCAGGCGGTGGCAGTGGCGCTCGCGGTCGCCGGGACGCTTCCCTCAACGCCCGCGTACACCGCCGCATCGGCCATGGTCGTCGCGGCCGTCGGCATGGGTATGTACGCCCCTTCCCTCACAGTGCTGTCACTCACCCATAGCCCGCCCGGCCGTCAGGGCTATGCCAGCAGCGCGATGCAGACAACCCAGAATCTGGGCCAGATAATGGTGTTGGGCGTCTCCTCCGCCTTGTTCAACGCCTGCCTGGACGCCGGTTCGACCGACGCCGTCGGCTACGGCGCCGCCTTTGGGCTGCTGCTCGCGCCATGCGTCCTGGCCACCGTGCTCGCCACCCGGGCCCGCTGCGCGTGAGCAGAACTGCTTCCCCGTAGGCCTGTCGCCGCTCATGTAGCGATCGGTTGATGAACAAGACAGTTGGGCCCCCTCGGGCCCGTACTCCCTGAATGACATGGACAAGCGGAAGCTCCCACAGAAGACACGCCAGATGCGCCCACGCCGGAGAAGACGGCTACGGCGCCCACAGCATCTCGCCGCGCTCCGCATCATCCGCAGGCACTGCACCGGCCACGCTGACCAGGACCCGCGGATCCGGCTCGGACACCGCTCATCCCGCGCGCTGGTATCGGCCTCCGGCTCGCCCAGCGGCTCGTACGAGAACACCTCCCGGTACTCCCCCTTGCCCTTCCCCTTCCCCTTGCCCGCCCCTTCCTCCCTCGCAGCACAATGGCGCTCCGGGCCACACCACGCCCGACGTTGCGGTTCTGCACCTCGCCGAAGTACCAGGCCGCCACCGACAGAAACGGGCTGTCCTCGGCCTTCCTCGCCTCCTCACAGGAAGCGAGCCGTTGACGGAAGAACTCCACAAGAAGCTCCCCGACGCGGTGATCACCGCTGCGTGCACCATCGCCGACAACACCACCCATGGCGCCTGGGCGATCCGCCACCCCAGCGGTACAAAAGCTCCTGGCGTCTGGCTGGCACGCTCAAGAAGACGACTGGTACGCGGCATCCAGCTCGACGACCCCGACTGCCTCTTCCCCTGGTATGCGCTGGCCCAACTCGCCCTGCTCGTCGAATGGCCCTAGATCACGGCCCTTGACCGACAGTTCACTCGGAAGAAGAACGATCCCGGCGACGGACGAATGGCGGAAAAGAGCCAGCATTGTGCACAGTTCGCTGCGACAACGTAAGTACGAAGCAGAGGCAGCAAATCCTCGCCATCGCCACACTTCCGAAACGCCGGAGCAGCGGGCGAAGCGACTCAAGGAATCTGCAGCAGAACGCCGTCGCCCGGGGTGAGGTCGGTCAGATTGCGGTCCAGCGTCTGTGGGAAGCCCACCCCGAGGAGTTTGATGACTACCTTGCCGAGGAGTACCACGAGGCCGGCATCGCATTGCCCGACGCCCTGGCTCGCCGAATGGCCCCCCGGCTCGAACTGCAGGCTTGGACGCTGCTGCACTCGCCATTACGTGCAGTCTCCACGCGAGCAGAGGTGAACCATCTCTGGTCGTCGGCCGGGTCGCCACCTCCGTGCTTTCCACACGAGCGGAGGTGAACCGTCCGCCGGACGCCTGCGCTTCGGCCAAGATGCGTGCTCTCCGCGCGAGCGGAGGTGAGCCGTACAACGCCTTCACCACCGACGACGCACTGCCGCTCCGTCCAGGCGGAGGCGGAGGCGGAGGCGTACCGTGAGTTGCCGCTCTGCGCCCAAGGTCCTCAGTAGTCGATGGGGGAGGTGGCAGGCACGTCGAGATCGTCCTCCAGGTCGACTTCGCTGAAGCTGTTCGCGTAGACGGGTTCGATGAAGACGTTGCTGTAGTCGGGCTTCGCCGGGCGAGGGAGATTGCCAACGATCTTGTTGTGCGGCTGCGGTGTCGAGTGGGGCATGACGTTCCTTGGTGTTCTACGGCCGTAAGCGGTGGTCGGGCTGTGATGGGTGGCAGGGGCGGGCTGGCGTCCGACGGACTTCTGGATGCGGCGTGGGCCGGCCGTAACGTCGGGGGCCGATGCCGCGGCCCAGATGTCAGTGAGGTTCAGCTCCGCCGACGTAGCCGTGGAGACGATGTGTTGGGCCCGTCCGGTGTGGTGCCGTACCGGGTGTCGGTTGGTGTCGGCGAGGAGCTGTGAATCGCTCCAGATCCTCGATTCGATGATCATGATACGTGTATCGGGCTCAGCAAATCCTGTCAGGCGACGCGTGGGGTGAACCGCCCACCGCGCAGGGCGGAGAGCAGGCACCCCTGTGCTCTCCGCGCGAGCAGAGGTGGACCGCGGTCGGCGCGGGCGCGTGGCACACAAGGTAGTGCTCTCCGCGCAGGCGGAAGCGAACCAAAGCTGGCGGTCGCTGCCACGTCCACGTCGGTCGACCTGACGCCCAAATGATCGCGGGCCACACGGCGACGGACGGGGTGCAGGCTCCGGGCCTCATGGCTCCGGGCCTCATGGCTCCGGGCCTCATGGCTCCGGCCCGATGCCCGGTGGGGCTATTTCCGGCGGGCGATCGTGATGATCTCCCTGCTCGTATCAGTGACCGGCCCGCGGTGCCAGTCACCGTACCGGGCCTCGGTCTCGAAGCCCGCGCCGACGAGGAACGCGTCGAGCGTCACACCGTCGAGGAAGCGCAGGCTCGTGCGGTCGACGCGGAGCACGCTGCCGTCGGGCTCGGCCGTCGTTTCGGTGAAGGTGACGACGTCGTCGGCGACGGACTCGATCTCGTGCCAGATGCGCAGGGCGCGGCCGGCCTCGTCGGCGATCTCGGATACCCTCGACGGGTTCCAGTCCTCCCAGGCACGCGCTTGCGGGTGGCGCGTCTCGAAGGCGAAGCGGCCCCCCTCGCGCAGCGCCGCATGGATCGCCGCGAGCGAGGCGCGCAAGTCGTCGTCGGTGACAAGGCATTGAAATGCGTGACTGGCCATCGTCGCGAGGTCGAATTCGGCATCCCACCCCGCGTTAGCCGCGGTGCCCTCGATCCACTCGATGTCGGCGCGACGCCGGGCCCGGGCCAGCGCGGCACCGTCCGGGTCGAGGCCGACGAGACGTCCGCTGTGGCCCTGCTCGCGCGCACGGTGCAGCATGGAGCCGGTCCCACAGCCGACGTCCAGAACCGAGTCGGCGGCCATGACCAGTTCGTCGTAGAAGCCATCACTGGGCCAGAGCTCGGGGTCCCACGGATTCAGCAGGTCATAGAGCGCGGCAGCGTCAGCGTCTGAGAACACCGCGACAGTATCCACGCACCGTCGACGACTACCAACCGGTTACCCGCAACAGGGCGAACGTTGGCAGCGGCGGCGCTAGAGGCAAGACCCCGTTCCCGTGCGACATCCGTCAGCTCTCTGCTGCCTGCCGCATGATCAATTACGTAATCAATCGCCGGGGCTGCCCTCGGTGGGTGACAGGCGCGGAGCCCGGCACGAACACACTCAACCGATAGGTGGTCGGGTGCACCAAGCGCCCGCACAGTGTGTCCATTCGGGCCATCGACCAGTCGATCTCATTGCGCTCGGCACGCAGTCGGCGAATCCGAGATCGCCATTCCGACACGTCCTGAGTCTCGACGACCACTTCCCAGCGTCCCGCGTCAGCGGCCAAGCGATCGGCATCCCCCTGACGCATCCCCTGCTGCTGTCGCTGCCTCTTCCGCTTCCTCTGCCCTGGCATGGGCCCAGCTTCGCGGCGCAACACCACTGCAGCAAGACCTTTTTGCCTCTGCCGAGGCTCAGCCCGCCGGTGCTCATTTGCCAGACAGACCCTTCGGCCATTTCTGCCAGATCGTTGGTCCGCCTGGTCCGCTTGATCTGCTTGATCTGCTTGATCTGCCGTGTCGTTGACTGATGCGCAGTGGGCGCGGATGGGGTGTTCTGCCGGGCCGGACACCGGAGTGGGGCGGTCGATGGCGGAAGTACGGGACGGCGGCGGCCGGCGAGGCCCAGTCCAGGACGGGCTGGTGTCGGATCACCGACTGAGCGGTCCCACCACCTCAAGCCCTGAGCAACGCCCGGAGGTCCCACACCCGCATACGGCGGTCCCGGCCCGCAGTGACGGCTACGGGACGGCCCTCGAAGTGGGTGATACGGACGGCGAAGACCTCTTTCTCGTGCTCGGTGAGCGGCACCCCGAGCAGCCTCCGGCCCGCAAGATCCCACACGCACACCGTGCCGTCCTCACCGCCGGTCACCGCCACCGGCAACCCGTCGACGACACCGACGTCCATGCACTCGATATCGTCCCCCGGCACGGCGAACGGCGCTTCCCATGCACCGGTGTCGGGATCGCCCATGACAAGCGCCCGGCCCCCGGCAGCCACCACGCGCGCGTGGCTGCCCACAGTCACAAGACCGACTCCGCGAACCACGAAGTCGAGGTCGTCGAATTGGGTCAACGCCTCTTCAGCTCTGATGTCCCACACCAGCACGCTGCCGTCATAGGCGCCGGACACCACAACCGGCCGGTCCCACAGCCGGCCCGCGGTGACACCGCCGACGCCGTCGCCGTGCCCAGCCAACTCCACCTCGTCGGCCGCGGGATCGGGGTCGCTTTTCGAGGCGTCCCACAGATGTACGGCGGGGCCGGTGCAGCCGCTGAGGAACAGCGTCCGGCCGTCGAGCTCCATCGTGGTCGTGGAGGCCACCCCGCCGTGCTCGTAGCGGGCGTGCGTCCGTACGGCACCGCTCGCCAGATCCCACTGCGCGAACGGCTGGTGGTCCCCTCCCCCGCCCACCACGACCCGCCCGTCGACGACCGCGGCACCGATCGTGAGGATGTCGCTGAACTCGTACTCGTCCTCCGGCCGCCACGGCATGTCGAGCCGATGCCCGGCCCACTGGTCCCGCAGCGGATCCCAGCTGAAGACGTCACCGCTGAAGTCGGTGCTGACAAGGAGCGGACGTCCGCCGACGACGACGATATCGAAATCCAGGATCGGTGAATCGGAGGGGATCCGACTGGCCAGCAGGAGTGAGGACGAGGACATGCCGCGATCGTAGTGTTCCGGCCGGGGTCGTTGGCCGAGTTGGTCCGGTCAGTGTCAGGGGCAGGGCAGGGCAGGGTCAGGGTCAGAGCACTGTGGCGAGGGGCCCGTACGCCCTCCGCACACTGCAGCACGGTGAGGTGCCGGCCGACCTGGAAGCGCTGGCGAACGGGAAGCGACCCTCGTCACGGAGAGCCAGCCCACCCATCAGCGCACGACGGAACGCGCGATGCGGAATCCCACGTCGTCGATCTGGAAGGTCGGGTGGCTGCGGCGCCGCACCGAGGCCCGGCAGCTCCAGGGCTCGTCGAACCAGCCACCGCCACGCAGCACCCGATAGGTGCCGTAGACCTCGGCATCGTAGATGTCCCAGCACCACTCCCAGACATTGCCCAGCATGTCGTACAGGCCCCATGCGTTGGGCTGCTTGCCGCCCACGTCATGAATCCGCTCGTGCGAGTTGCCGCGATGCCAAGCGATGTCGTCGAGCTGCCCGTACCGCGCGCCGGCCGTACCGGCACGACATGCGTGCTCCCACTCGGCCTCGGTCGGTAGCCGGTACCCGTCAGCGGATGCGTCCCGCTCGATACCCTCGACGTCGGCGTGGAGGCGGTACGCGGGCGCCAACCCGTCCTGCTGGGACAGGGCGTTGCAGAACCGGACGGCGTCCAGCCACGAAACGCCCTCGACGGGCAAGTGGTCGCCTTGGGCGGCGCTCGGCCGCCGGCCGGTGACCTGTGCGTACCGTGCCTGGGTGATCGGGAACGCCGCGAGCTGGTAAGGCGCAAGCTCGACCGACCAGCTGCGCTGCGTTCGCCGGTCCGACAGCGTCACCTGCCCCGGTGGGACGGCAATCATCTCGTGTCGTGCGCTCGCGTCCATGGACAGGTGATCTTACCAACCGCCTGTCTCTCAAGATCCCGAAGTCGTACGGGCGTTACAGCCGGACGATGACGAGGGCGATGTCATCGCGGGCGCCGGCGCTGACGCCGAGGCGTGCCAGCAGTGCATCGGCGAGGCGTTCCGGACTCAACTTGCTGCAGTGGGAAAGGGCGTCGGCGAGGCGGGCCACACTTGCGTCGATGTCTTCGTCACGGCGTTCGATGAGCCCGTCGGTATAGAGGACGAGGGTGTCGCCAGGTGTGTACGGAAGGTGGGCCTGGGGGCGGGGCACATGTTCGGGGCGGGCGCCCAAGGGCGGGTCGGTGGCTCGGTCCAGGAGTTGGTGGGTGCCGTCGGCGTGCAGCAGGACGGGCGGTGGGTGACCGGCGCTGCTGTAGATGACCTGGCGACCGGCGGTGTCCATCAGCACTTGGACGGCGGTGGTGGCCAGGGCTTTGTCGACGGAATGGGCGTACAGGCCCAGCACTGTCAGTGCCTGGGCGGGGCCGTCGACGGAGCGGGCGGCGGCACTGAGGGCGCTGCGGAGCATGCCCATGACGGCGGCGGCTTCCAGTCCGTGGCCGACGACATCGCCGACGGAGACGGCGAAGGTGTCCCCCGGGAGGTCGACGACGTCGTACCAGTCGCCGCAGACATTCAGTGAGCCGATGGCGGGGAGGTAGCGCACAGCGATGTCGCGGTGCCGGGCAAGGTCGGGCGAGTGGAGCATGGCCTCCTGCAGGGTGACGGCGACCTGGCGCTCGCGGGCGTGGGCGCGGCGCAGCTCCTCGTTGAGGTGTTGCAGCGCGCGTGCCCGGACATACAACTCGGCCTCCATCGCCTCCTCCCGCTCGCTCAGATGCCCGCCCGGCATCTGACGGGCCCGGCGGGAGTGGACGAACGCGGTCACGTCCTCCACCCGGTGGATGATCCACGCGACCGTGCCGTCCGGCCCGAGGACAGGGGTGTTGATCGTGGACCACCAGCGCTCCTCGAACACCCCCGGCCGGCCGGCGACGGGGATGTCGTACCTCTGGACCGCCATCGTGTCGGGCTCCCGGGAAGCCAGAACCCTGCGCAGCGAGGAGTGGAGGTTCTGCACCCCTTCGGCGTCGGAGTCCGCGGGATTGTCCGGGAAGGCGTGGAAGACGTACTGCCCGATCAGATCGTCCCGAGTCCGTCCGGTTGCCTGGAGGTAGGCCCGGTTGACGTCCACGATCACCAGGTCCGGATCGAGCACCAGGCATGCACTCGGCGTCGCGGCGAACAGCGCCGCATGATCGAGATCCGGTCTCCTCACGCGCTCCCTGCCCATCCCTGCCGCTCACGGCCCGCCCGCCCGATCCAATCTACGAGGCGTCTGGCGCCTGCGCCTGCCGCGACACCGCCGCATTGTGGAGGGTGGACCTGGATCGGTCTGGGGTGGTTAGGCATGACCCATGACCCATGGCCTATGACCCATGGCCGGTACGGCTGGAAGCCCGAGTGAGTGAAGATCACGGCGCTGACGAGTTGCTCGAGCGGCGGGTGTGCGTGTGGCATGCGGTGTCAGCTGCGGAGTCGCCGTGAGCTGGCGGTCAAGGACGGCCACGCAGCCTGATGTGACTGGCCACTTGCGCCGGATGAGTAGCTTGAGTTGGCGGTTGTGAGCGATTTGGGTGGCACTGGGTCTCGCTGCTGAGAAGGGGCTGGTTGGCCTCGCGCTCGCACCCAGCGGGAGCATTCCCGTGGCAGGTGGCACGTGCCACGTGGCTCAGACGGCTCGGGCACGTGCAGGTCCGCGATGACGTGGTGGGCAGGATCACCGGAGCCCACCCATAGAAGTCCACCTGGCCGTCTCCCGACGCGGCCTGCCGCTGTCGATCGCCCTCGCGCCGGGGAACGTCAACGACTGCACGATGTTCCAGACATGCTGGACGTCATCCTCGTGCCCCGAGCCGGGACGAGCAGGCGACGACGCCGACCGACCGGGTCCCGGCTGACAAGGCGAATTCCCACGGGCCATCCGGGCTGCTCAGCGTCCTGGCATAGGAACCGCTTCGACGGGTGTTGGGGCTACCGGTCGACTACGGGGCCAAAACGACCGCTTCCATACCGGCGCGTGAGATGTCGGCCGACAGCCGCGCACTGCCCGTCGAGTCCTCGTACTCCACAGCCAAGACCAGCCGTCGCTCATGACGTCGGTCCCTCCCTGCGAGCGCAGGTCGTGATCCTGCGTATGACAGGCAGTCACAGTCACACTGACCGGCGCTGTTGACAGGACTGCTGAGCGCCGGCGTCACCCCCGTCTTCCGGGTGCCGGGTGCCGGGTACCGGGTACCGGGCGATCCTGGGCGTGCTCCGTTCCCCTTTAAGTACGTCAGCCGGTACGGCATCTTGCTCAGCTCGCCGACCTGCGGGCGCGTACGGCTCCTCCTGGCCGCGGTCCGTGCGTTCGGTGATCGGCGAGCGGCGAGCGGTGCGGGCGTGGTCAGCTCGCGCTGTCGTGCGGGCATGTCTGCTGGGCCGGCGGTGAAGCTTGCGGGTGTGTCGGGCGGAGGGGTTGGAAGTAGTGGGTGAGCGTCCAGCCGCCGATGCGGTTGCCTGCCTGGCATCCGACGATGTCCGCCGTGCGGAAGTGGATTCCGGCCCAGACGCGGGCGTTGATCATGTCCTCGTTGAACTGGTCGGCGTATTCGTAGTGCCGTGTGGTGGCCGTGATTTCGGAGGGGATGTTGAGGTCGAGGTGTGTGGTGCCGAGGATCCCGGTCAGGGTCTGGGTGACCGCGCCGGCGACCGCGGCGTGGCCGCTGATGTAGTCGGGGTGCGGTGGCGTGATGAGCAGTGGCTGCCACTGCGGGTCGGCTTCGGTTGCGGGGTTGTCGTCGGTGTCGGCCAGATGGATGGCGGTGATCGGCCGCCAGAATCCGTAGTGGAGTTTGGCGTCCCATGCGGTGATGACGGCGTCGGTGGCCGACGCGTTCGCCGCAGCGAACATCCGTGCCGTGTCGGCGATGTCGAGGTGGTGCCGGGCGGTGTAGTCCCGGAAGGCCGTTTGGAGCTGCACGGCCAGATTGCCGCCGAAGAACAGGGCGGTTTCGGTCTGGTGCGCGGTGCGGGGCGAGCCGGTCTTCGCCCCCATGACCTTTACCTCGTTCACGTCCTGGGCGTAGCGGGCCGAGGACAGGGCGGGCGGCCCGCCGGGACGGAACTGGGCCGGGGAGGTGAGCAGCAGGGGGCGCAGTCTGCCGAGCCAGGTATCGATGAAGGGCAGGTGGGCGGGCGGGGTGGGCCGCCAGACGCCGGGCGCGGGCGCAGCGGTGAACTCCACCGGTGCGAAGCGGCCGTCGCCTTCGCGCAGCTCGATGAGGTGCTCGGCGGCGCGCTCCCCAAAGGCCACGCCCTGCCTCTTCGCGTTGCCGTCGGGGATCTTGGCGAGGGAATCGGCGTACGCGGCGTCGAGCGGGGCCTGGGAGGCGGGGAAGTAGGTGAGCAGTACGCGGTGTGCGGCGGCCACGGCTGCCGCCTCGGGCGATGCGGTGGAGGGCCCGCGCGCCTGCCACTTGTACGGGGCGTAGTGGCCCTTGATGCCGACCACGGCGTTGTAGACGGCGGCCGAGACGAACCCGTGCCACATGACCACCTGCCCGGAGGGGCGGGTGGGGCTGAGATTGGCGCTGATGGTGTCCGTGGCGATGACGTTCCAGTCGCGGATCGCCGCGGGGTCCGCTGAAGGCGGCGGGTGGCTGTCGGCGGTGGCTGCGGGGCCGGCCACGGCCGTGATGGCGAGGAGTAAGAGTGATGCGACAGCGCCGATGGCTGTCCGTCTGCTCGAACGAGAAGTAGCCATAACCGACTTAACGGCCAAACGGGTGAACGGTCACGCCGATCGCCGGCGGATGGCGCGTGCGCCGGCGCGCGCGCCTTTCGTGGCCGCTCTTCTGCAATGGCACCGATGCGAACAGAAAGGCGTCTGGACCGGGCGTGGGCGGGGCTGGGGACTTAGGGGCTGGGTGCCGGGGCTGCGCCGGCCGGCGTTGGGGCGCCGACCGAATGGCCTCTGTGTGCCGGGCGGCGGGGTGGATCCGAGGTTCGGTGCCATCGTATGAGCAGGTGACTGTCACTGCCGGCCCGAATGTTGGAGAGTTGCTGCTGTCGGCTGCGGAGCGGTGCCGTGCAGTGTGGTGCGGTGCGGTGTGCGGTGTGCGGTGTGCGGTGATGACGTTTTGAAGCTGGGCTGTTGGCGATGGATATGCGCCGCCGACGGGCGAAACCGGATGCCGCTCGCCCAGGACACGGATCCGGATCCGGCACTGCTCGCCGTCGTGCACGCACACCGCCACGGCGTGGACTGTGCGACATCCCGCGAGTTCTCCTCAGCCGTGGCGAGCGCCTGGAGGACTTTCCCACCGGGATTCGCGCAGAAGCCGAATGGTGGACGGGTGTTCTGGACCATGGCGGCCCCCGGCCGACGCCTGCCCCGCAGACAGGGCACCGCCGGCTCTACCTCAACCGAGTCCATCCAGCGCTTGTCGGCTGGTCGAACCAGTACGCGCCCGTCTTCGGGAAACAACCCGCGAAGACGCTCTCACTTACCTCAAGACGCGCGACGGCCATCACCGCCGAGACCAACTCGTTCCTCTGCGGCGGCCGTTCGCCTGGGCCAAGCGCAACGGCCTGATCTTCCGCAGCCCGACCAGCCGCATCAAGGCCGGACGTTACGAGCACGGCGTTCCGCGACCACTGGTGCCCGAACACATCGACCACGCTGTTGCCGCCGTCACCACGCCAGCCGCACGGCCCATCCTTGCGCTTGCCGCAGTGCACGCCGTCCGGGTCGCCCAGATCGGCACCCTCATGCTCGACGACGTTGATCTCGACAACCGCCACCTGACCAGGGCGAACGTGTTCGACCTCAGCGAACCTGCATCTGCTGATCAACAATCAGACCGCGATGCCGAACGGGCGGGCCGGCAACCACTGGATCAGCACGGCCCTTCGCGGACAGGAAGCGACGACCGGAACGGCTCCGAGTCAACCCCGGCGCGAAGAAGCAGTAGCCCGAGGACTTGCCCCACTCCCCCTGGCTGAGGTGTTCGGACTCGACGAGAAGGCCGCCATGCGTGACGCGAACTCGGGGCGCGCACTCCTACAGGGGGCCGCTGAGCAGCAGTAGCGGTAAAACCAGTCGACCGGGTCCTCTCTGAGCAAATTCAGCTGAGACCGGAACGTGGCGCCTGGTCACGCGCCTTTCCAGGGATGCGGGACAACTGCGGCGTTCATCTCGCCATCCACCGACCGCGCCACGTCACGTCACGTCACGTCACGTCACGTCACGAAGACCGCCGTACGGATCGGATCGGATCGAGGAAGGACACATCGTCACCCGCGCCAAGAAGTTCGATGCCTGTCACTCCGTCACTTATCGGCTGGCGCCACCAGGACTCTCTACTTTCCTTCAACTTCCTCATTGCGTCCTTCAGTAGGGGAATTTAGAGTACTTTCATGAACGATCGCCTCTACTCGGTGGAACAAGTCGCCGAACGCCTGGGCCTGCATGTACGCACCATCCGCAACTACGTGCGGGACGGGCGGCTCACCGCGGTCCGCATCGGCAAGCAGTACCGGATCGCGCACGAGGATCTGGAAGTGTTCACCGGCCGTCCGATGCCCGCTCCCCTGAGCGACACGGCCGGGAGGCAACGGCACACCGAGGTGTCGAGCATCGTGGAGATCGACGCGGTCAGCGCCGAGACGGCCGACCGCCTGACCACCCTCCTGATGAGCTCGGCAGCGAACCATCGCCGGGGCGGCGGGCCACTGCGGATCGAGACGGCCTACGACAAGGAGAGGGCCCGGATGAAGATCATTGTCCTGGGCGGCCTGGGCGACACTGCCCGGCTGTTCGACTACATGGAGGGGGTACTCGCATCATGAGCACGATCTACAAGTCCGAAGCCGGTGCAAGCGAGATCCAGCGGCGTTACCGGGAGGAGCTGCGCACCTGGCCGGTCCCCGCCGAGCGTATGCGGGTGCCGACCCGCGAGGGCGAGACCTTCATCGTCGTCTCCGGCCCGGAGGACGCGCCGCCCGTGCTGCTGCTGCACGGCTCAGGGGCGAACGCGACGATGTGGCGGGACGACATCACCTCCTGGGCGCGGCATTTCCGTACCTACGCGGTCGACCTCATCGGCGAGCCCGGCTTGAGTGCGCCGTCCCGCCCGCCCTTGGCCTCCGACGCCTACGCACTGTGGCTGGACGATGTGCTGGAGGGTCTTGGGATCACGAGCGCCTCGATCGTCGGGATCTCCCTCGGCGGCTGGCTGGCGCTGGACTACGCCACCCGTCGGCCCGAGCGGGTGACCCGGCTGGCCCTCCTGTGCCCCGGAGGCCTGGGGAGGCAGAAGGTGGGCTGGCTGGTCAAGGCCCTCCTTCTGCGCCCGTTCGGACGTTGGGGGATGCGGCGGTCGGCACGAAAGGTTGCGGGCCTGGATACGCCGCAGGCCCAGCGCATCCTCGATCATCTGGTGCTGACCTTCACGCAGTTCAAGCCGCGTACGGAGCGGCTGCCCGTCTTCTCCGACGACGCGCTGCGCCGCCTGACCGTTCCTGTGCTGGTGACAGTCGGTGGCCGCGATGCCATGTTCGACTCCGAGGACACCGCCCGGCGCGTGCGCCAGTGCGTCCCGCAGGCAACCGTGAACCTCCTGCCGGAGGTGGGACATGCGATCGTCGGTCAGACCGATTCCGTCCTGGCGTTCCTGCTCGGCTGACCCGTCGTTGCGGTTCGTCCGTGGTGGGGCGGACAAGATACGCCGGAAAGGTGCAATGGGCTGGTCAGGGCGTTGCTCTGACGCTCCGCGTTGGGTGTCGCCGGGTGTGAGCAGAGCGGTGAGTCCGGCGACGGCGGCCGCCAAGTGACGTTGCTCCGGGAATGGCCCGCTTGTGAGAAGCCCGGCGGCGGCGGGCTTGAGTCTCCAGTAGGGGGAGGCATCAAGGTAGGCGCATGGACGGCGACACCGACACCCTCTACTCGATCGGCGACCTGGCTCGGCGTACTGGCGTCACGGTCAAGACGATCCGTTTCTACTCCGATTGCGGAATCGTGGCGCCCATCGACCGCAGTCCGGCCGGCTACCGCCGCTACGGAAAGGACGCCGTCGCGCGCCTGGACTTCGTGCGGACCCTGCGCGACCTGGGGCTGGATCTTCCCACCATCCGGAAGGTCATCAACCGGGAGCTTCCGCTGCACGATGTGGCCGAGGCTCATTCCGAGGCTCTGGACGTGCAGATCCGCATTCTCCGCCTGCGGCGCGCAGTACTGACAGCTGTGGCGAAGCGAGGGTGCACACCCGAGGAGATGAGTCTCATGCACAAGCTTGCCCGGCTCTCCGAAACCGAGCGCCAGTGTCTGGTCGGTGACTTCCTCGATGCTGCCTTCGGCCGACTGAGCGCCGACCCGGCCTTCGCCGGCATCGCGCGCACTATGACTCCGGAGCTGCCGTACAACCCCGGGACCGAGCAGGTCCAAGCATGGGTCGAACTCGCCGAACTGACTCAGGATCCGGATTTTCGTCGCCTCGTTCGGGGTATGGCGGAGGCCCAGGCGGCCGAACGCACCCGCGACGCCAACGGACTTCACCGCGACCTCGCGGCAACCGTAGGTGAACAGGTCGCCCCAGCCCTGGCGTCAGGCATCCAGCCGGCCTCGTCCCAGGCCGACGCGATCGTCTCGACGCTGACGGTCCACTACGCGCGTCTTCTCGACCAACCGGATGACGCGGAGCTCCGTTCTCGACTGTTGAGCCGACTGAAGAGCATGAACGACCCTCGCAGAGAGCGGTACTTCCGGCTGCTCGCGGTGATCAACGGCTGGCATGCTCCAGAGAGTCTGGCGCCGGTGCTCGACTGGTCCGTCCAGGCTCTGCGTATACGCATACGCGTACAGCGGTGACGGGAGCGGTGGCGAGATGACGGCGACGGGCATGGCCGGCTCAGGCGAGCACGCTGCCACATATGGCCAACCGGTGAACACCCCCGTGATACTCGAGGCGGCCGCAACGCCGACCCCGACCGCGCCCGCGCTTGTTCTTCGCCCATGGCATGTGCAGGACGTTGGCGCACTGGTTGAGGCGTATCGGGATCCCGTGCTGCGCCGCTTGACCAGCTCCCCGCCGGACAGCAACGCCGTTGGGGTGCAGTGGATACGGACCCAGCAGCGAGGCTGGGAAGCAGGAGACCGGGTTACCGGTTCGGCATTGCCGTCCTTGAGCGTACCGATCCAGCATCCCAACGATTGGTGGGCAACGTGGTTCTCAAGGACGTCGCATTCGGCGAACCGTTCGCCGAAGTCGGCTACTGGACAATGGCGCACGCACGCGGAAGGGGTGTCGCCTCGTGCCGCGTTGCTCAAAAGAGCCACTACGAGTTCAACAGGACCTTGCCTGCCGCACCGCCCGCCTACCCCCTTGATGGCCATCTGCCCATACGGCGCGCAGATGCCGGAAGCCTCCAGGAGGACTGGGCGACGCCGGCTCGGGTGAGCACGCTGCCGCACAGGGTCGAGAATTCGACAAGTTGAAGGTGGACAAAGCATGGGGGAGCAAGTCCAAGTGCCTTCGGTGAGTCGGGATACGTGGTGACCCGGGACGGCAAGTCGGCTCCATCCTGTGACGGCGGGCGGCGGCCCGCTCGTGGTGTTCGTGGCCGGCGGAAACGGCTCGCGGTCGTCGTAGGGGCCGGGTGCAGCATCAGCGTGTCGCGGAATTCTCGGCAACCGTCGTGTACGACCGCACGGGCTACGGGCGGCGGCGAGCCGGACACGGCGCCGGGAACTCTGGAGCGGCTGGTGGACGACCTGGAGGATCTCGTCGACGCGCGCCGTGCCGATGCCGGGGTCCGTGCGTCCTGGTCGGTCACAGCCTGGGCGGCCCCCTCGTCCGGTCGCTCGCCTACCGCCGCCCGGAACTGGTGGCGGAGATGGCGCTGTTGGACCAGGTCTCCGAGGGCTGCGAGGGCTGCGACTTCTACTCCCGCACGTAGTTCAACCTGCTCAGATCCGTGGCCCATCTGCTTCTGCACCGTCGCCACCCGGTTCGACAAGACCGCCGCTCGCTACCGGGCGGGCGTACAGCTCGCCGCCCTCGTCCTGTGGCTGCGCGATACCTCCGTGTGATCACCGGTAGGAAGTCGGGAGGCCTTCCTCAGGCGAGCGGCTGCGGCCACGCCTGCCGAACCCTGTCCAGTCGGGCACGATGGTCCTCGATCCAACCGTCGGCCGGCTCAAGCAGGACCCGCGCAGTCGTCCTGGACCCCTCACGGTCCGCAACAGAGACTCGGACCTGTCCTGGGTGCAAGTCCGGCGCAGCAAGTTCAACGTGCAACTCGGTTGCCCGCTTGTCCTTCCTCCAAGAGGCGTTCTCACCTCGGGTGAGCGAGTCCAGGACCGCCTCCCACGCCGCGAGATCCTGAGGGAAGATCCAGGTCCGCTGGGTCCCCTTGAGGAACTTGGTGTCCACGATGAAATAGCCCACCAGCACCTGCGGGTCTCCCACGGCATCGCGGCCCGTCACCCGGACAGTCACGCTGTTGCCGCTGCCGACCAGACGAACCAGGTCGATCGGGCCCTCTTCCACGTCGACTCCCGCCCCTTAGAAGTGTGAGTCGGCAATTTATCTCACCCCCAGGGACCGCCTCCGCTCAGTCCGGCGGCTTGTCAGAGAGGGCCTAGGTCTGTTGTGAAAAGGGATCTTGGCCGTGAATGGTCAGGTGACGTGGGGCGTGGAGATCAAAGACGAACGGCCAGTGGGCGCGGCTTGAGCCGTTGCTGCCACTGGGCATCAAGCCGGGCCGTCCACCGGTGTGGGCTCGGCGGCCGTTGATAGACGGCATACGGTGGCGGACCCGGACTGGTGCACCGTGGCGTGATGTGCCGGAACGGTATGGGCTGTAGGACCGTGTCTACGACTTGTTCCGGCGCTGGCAGCGGGACGGTACCTGGGCATGGATCGTCACTCAACCCCAGGCCGAGGCGGACGCGAAAGGCCTGATCACCTGGGATGTGAACGTAGACTCCACGGTCTGCCGGGCCCACCATCGGGGGCGGCAAAAGGGGATCTCCAGAAGGAACTGCCCGGCGGGATCGGCATGGAGCTGGCTGACCACGGCTCGGACGTTCCCGCGGCGGACTGGCCAGCAAGACTTCCACCTCACCAATGAGCCCTTGCAATCCCGTGCTCGGGCTCACTGCTGACCTATTAGATCCACCTTGCCGTCGAGCAGGGACAGAAGCCCCTGGCCATCGTGATCACGGCCGGACAACGAGGCGACGCTCCGCAGTTCGAGCCGGTCCTGGAAGCACTCCGGGTGCCCCGGCTCGGCCTCGGGCGACCGCGCAGGCGTCCGGAGCGGGTTCGGGCCGACAAGGCGTACGACTCCCGCGAGAACCGTGCGTACCTGCGCCGACGCGGGGTCAGAGCGACGATTCCGGTCCCGGCGGACCGGGTCCGCCACCGGCAGCAGCTCGGCTCTCGCGGAGGCCGGCCGCCGAAGTTGGACAAGGCCGACCATCGCGAACGCCACGCGGTTGAGTGCGGGGTCAATCGTCTCAAGCGCCACCGTTGCGGTGGCCACGAGATACAACAAGCTCGCAGTCCGATATGAGGCGACGGTGTTGGTCGCGGTTCTCAACGAGTCGCTGTGAGCAGCCTGCTCACAGACGGTGTCGGTCAGTCAATGCCGGTGATGCGCAGGCATTGGCGACTGCCTCTGTGTCCCAGTAGAAGGGGCGAACCTCGGTGATCCAACCGTCCTTGACCTTGATCGTCTGCAGGATCGAGAAGGCGAGTTCCCGGCCAGTGGCGCGAGCGCGAGCTCGGACCTGAGTGAGAACGACCGTGGTCTCGCCAACGGCGAGGAATGTCTGCTCCGCCATGTCGAACGACTCCCATACCTGGCCCATCTCGAGGAAGAACCGTTCCATGCCCAGATGCCCACGCCAGGTTCCCCCGTAGGGCAGAGCATCAGCTTGATGCAGCACGACATCAGGCGCGAAGAACGGAGCAAGCAAATCGAACGAAGCCGCCCCCGGGCCTCCTGCCGCCAGGTACTCCGCCTCGGCCGCGTACATACCAGTGAGGACGGCGGTTACCGAGTCCGTCTCGAATGAAGCTGTCATGCCGCCAGTGTGATCAACCGAGATGGACCACGCTGGCGGCAACCAGACGTCGACCTGGGGCCGCAGGAAGCACTTTCCCAACAGACCCTGGAGCGCACCTCGAACAGGCAGATCCGCGAGGTCGGTCCGGGGCACCGCCTCCGTGGTCTCCTCCAGCCAGGTCGACGACTCCGGCTCGCCCACCGGCCCGAGCTTGTCCACCGACAGCCGGGCCCGGCCGACGCCCTCTGAGGCAATGATCTCCACCTTGGCGGGACGTCGCCGGCCCCGGCAAGCCGGTCGGCCATCTGCCCCGGGCTGCGTCCCGTGCCTGCGTCAGCTGGGTCAGGTGCCGGAGACCGATGCCCCAAGGCTCAACCCTGCCGCCATCACGTACGCGCACATCCGGCGCCGGCGCCGCATCCGCCTTCTATCGGGTAATTGAACGGCGCCACCGGGCCCTCGGCCAAACCTGATCACAGCCTTACAAGAACACCTTCCGCCACGTTCATGCTCCTGCTTCACCGCGTATTTGAACCCTGCCTTGGGTAGACCGGCGTTACCGGTGGCGGGACTTGCGCCACTCCACTTCTTCGGGCGTCAGCGGGGCGCTGATGTTGTACACATCTCCGACCCGCAGGCTGTCCGGCGTGATGTACTTTCCGTGTGCGCCGATGACAGTGACGGAAACCAGCGAATCGGGTTGCCAGTAGGTGCGGTAGTACGGCGACTGCACCGGATGTTCCGGAATTTCCAGCAAAGATGTGCCACGTTTCTGCAGCAGTCTCTGCAGTTTCTCAAATCGCAGCCTTCGGTCGAACCGCCCGTACCGGGCCCGGAGTGTTTCATTGACGACCTTTCCTCCACCATATGCAAGGCGATGCACTTGGAGGGTGAAGTGGTGGCCCGTCCACGGGCGGTCAGCGGATTCTCGGGACCAAGAGAACTCTGCCATGCCGTAATCGCGCCACATGCTGTAATCGTCAAGAGAGTTCTCGGCGAAGTCCGGCCAAAGAGCTTTGGTGACCTGATCCGGAGTATCTGTCGGCTTCGCGCCGAGCACCGTTCCGGAGGTGATGACGTTCATGTAGAACGCAAGAGAATAGGGGGTCAACTGCCATTCCTCGAACAAGGAAAAGGGGAAATACCTTCACCGGCTATGGATATATCCGTCTTCTGATCAGCCGCGACAGTGCACGCTACATGCGCCTTGCGCCTACACCAAGCGGGTTTCCGGGAGAGGGGCGGAGAGAGCCGGGACCGGTCTTCCGGAGTCAGCGCCCACGGGCGGCTCGGGCAGGTCCCGATCCAGGACCGCGGCCGCCCTCGTGGCGGGCAGCAGGCCGTACGAGACGCTGAATCCGGCGACGGCGTAGGCGTAGGCGTAGGCGTAGGCCGTCGAACGCCTCGACAGGTTCATGACGCTGAGCGGGTACCCCCTCCGTCAGCTGAGCCCGGCATGCGACCACGAGTTACGAGAAAGACCTAAGGGCTGCGCCACGAGATTCCGGAAAGCGCTCATCCAACGTTCAACCAGTGGATAGTATCCGACTTCCACGCAACCTTGGGGGGATCATGACCTATCAGCAATATCCAACCCAGCCTGGACAACAGCCGCCATCGCCGCAAGGTATGTATCCGCCGCCACCGCCGAAGAAGATGAGCGCCGGCGCAAAGGTAGGCATCGGATGCGGCTCCGCATTCGGCGCGATCATCGTCCTCGTCATCATAGGCGCGGTAGTTGGCGGAAACCACGCCAAACCCAAGGCCGCCAAGCCCGACAAGGTCGCCTCGGCCCCCAAGCAGGACCAGGCGAAGGACGACGCCAAGCCGGCGCAGGAGAAGCCGAAGACGGAGTCCAAGGCGGCGCCCAAGTCGCAGGCCCAGCGGTTCAAGGACTTCATCAACGCGTCCGGCACCAGCAAGCAGAAGGCCGCCGCCAAGCACATCACCTCCGTGCAAGGAGCCGACGAGAAGAACGGGATCTTGGATTCTGCGGAGATCCACACCGATTACACCGGCGGACTCCTCGGCCCCAACGGGGGCAATGGCAAGTTGCTCGCCAGCGTCTTCGCCGAATGGCAGCACTCGAAGAATGGGCTGGTCACCGTATACGACGAGGGGGGAGAGATCCTCTCCAACGGCAACTACTGACCTCCAGTAGTCGAGCCTCACCGCGAGGGAACTGCGGTGAGGCTCCGCCGCGCCTACGGTCAGTTAGGAATGCGGCGCAGGGTTCTCGAGGGTGGGTGCAGTCAACGACACGCACGGGTCGACTCGACCTCGGACGCCGCAAGGTCAGGTATTTCTCAGCCCCGCAGCAGGCCGACCTGGCGGCGCCCCGGGGTGAGTTGCGACCATAAGGGGCCATGTGCCGGTGGGTGGTGGTGCGTGCGACGACGAGACGGTGAGGTGAGGCGCCCGTCGGCCTCCAGGCGTAGTCGTTCCTCGTCCGCTCGGCGGAGTGCGATGGTTCTCCGGCGGGAAGCGGGTCGCATCGGTGCTGGACAGCATGGAATCCATGACCGTTGATGTGTACGTCGCACGGATCCGCCGCCAACTGCTCAGACCCGCCCGGCCGGAACCCGCGGGCCTCTTCGTCCGGCTGGCTGTGGGCCTGGCGATCGCCGAGATGCTGGTGTACGCGGTGCAGAAGGTGTACATGGCGGCGCGAGGTGAGGTCGGGATGCCAGGGCACCCCGCTCCCGACTCCGTGCAAGCACAGTTCGAGCACGCCGCGTTCGCCCAGGCGGCCAATGCTTCGCTCGGTGTGATCGCGGCGTTGGTGGCGTTGGCGACCGTCACGCGCCGGGGATCCCGAATCCCGCGATGGACGGTGCTCTGTGCCCTGACGCTCACCCTGGTGATGCAGTCGCTGGGGGCGGCGATCACCTTCCGACGTACGGACTTCGACCTGGCGCACCTTGGAGGGAGCGTCGTGTTCGAGACTCTGTCGGGAGGCGTCCAGATCGCGGCGTGGCTCGTGGTGGCGGTGTCCTACTACGTGCGCACGCGCAGGCCTCGCGTGCAGTTCACAGACCCGAGCGGATTGGTGCCCACCCGTCGCGTTCAGGCCGTAGCAGCCTACGTGGCCTTCGTCTGCGCACTCGCCTACGGTGCGATGAAGGTCGACTGGGCCTTGGGCGGCGAATTCCTGATCAGGCAGACTCCACTCCCCCGCGCCGCTGGGGACGACTTGCTGGACCGCACCACGGGCGCGGTCATGCAGCACTGGGTGTCCGCGGCACTGGCTCTGGTGGGCATGGCGGCCGCGATCCATCTGTCCGGACGCTTCCGGCCGCATACGAAGGTCCGCCGCTGGGTGCTGCTCGTCGGCTCCTGGGCGGGGTGCGCGTTCATGGTGGCGCGCGCGGTCGGGGTCCTCGGCTACGGGTTCGTCAACGATGTGCGGCTGTTGACCGGTCTCGTTTCCGTCCCTCCCGCTTCCATGGACCTCGCGCGTTTCCACGCCCGTTGGGACCTCCTGCTGTGGTCGCCGTACTGGCTGCTCTTCGGTGTGTGCTGGGGTGTGGCGGCCTGGCACTACCGGCGCCAGGGACATACCGATAGCTTCCATAGGCCCCACAGGTCCAACAGGCCCAACAGGCCCAACAGGTCCCAGTCGGCCGGAGCGCGTCTTATGGATCAACCCGGGCCCGGCTGATCCATAAGACAAGCCATCAGACAAGCCATAAGACCCATAAGACATGCCCTGAGGCGTGTCCGAGGGGTCGTGTGACTGAGATGCGTCTGCGTCCCGCGCAGCGCTACGGCGAAGCCCGCCGCGTGCGAGAGGAAACCCACCTGTCCGCCGGGGAACTCGACGATCTCGGTGTCGACACACTCCGCCAGGCTTCCGTCGTACGGTGCAGGAGCGTCTTCGGCCCCTCACCGCCGATCACCGGAGTGAAACGCGCAGCGCGTCGACGTCCGGCCTGAAGCGGACGAACGTGCGCAGCTCGTACGCCAGGCACATATCCATGTTGGCGCGGATGCGTGCCAACCTCCCGCACCGGCACAGGCAGGCTCTGGGCCGGTTGCGGCGGCCCGTCCACGCCGATCGCGTCGCTGAACTTCCGCAACGCGGGGTCGGCGCCCTCGCGCTCGTACAGCTCGTACACCTCCTGGAACAGGGCATGCCAGCGGTTCGCATCGGGCAGCAGATCGGATCCGACACACGATTCCTGAGCGTCGCGACCAGCGAGCCCACCGTCAGAGCCGCGACAGCAAGGGCGGGAGGCCCGCAGGCTTCGATGGGGTCCGATATGCCCTCAGGAATGAAGTCGAGCGAACGATCAACGCCTCCAGGCATCGCGCGCCGTAGCCACCCTCTTCGACAAGCGCGTGTACGTCTTCCACGGCACGGTCACTGTCGCAGCGACACGGCTGTGAGCTCCGCTCATGAGACTCAGGGCAGGAGCCGGGTCACGGTCCCCGAGCCAGCGGCGCGACCGTGGTGACGGAAGGCGAAAGACTGGCCGACCTCAAGAGCGACGGGTCGTTCGAGCGTGACCGTCACTGCGGCCATGTGAAGCGGCTGCAGCGCGTCCATTCCATGAGGCAGGGTCACGACGCCCCTCACGGCTCCAGCGTGTATGTAGAAGTCAAGGTCCTCACCGGTGAGCACCTCCGCACCGCCCTGATCCTCCGGCAGCAGTGCGATGTCCCCTACGAAGGCGACGCGTGCGCCGATCGAGCCCGGCGCTGCGAGCACCTGCCCCCGCTCAACCGCTCCCGTCGCTGCACCCGGCAGCAGCAGTCCCACGTTCATGCCCGCATTCGCCTCCTCGAGGCGTAGTTGGCACGCGTCGATACCGGTGACGCGGGTGATCGGGCCCCCGCCGGAACCGACGATCTCCACCTCGTCGGCCGTGCGTACCCGCCCGCGCTCGATCCGGCCGGTTGCCCGGACCACCCTGCCCTGGTTCAGGCAGAAGACATCCTCGACAACCATCAGGAACGGCTCCTCCGCGGCATCCATCGCGCCCCCCACCACCCAGCACATCCGCCGTGCGCAGGGGCCGAGGCTAGCAACGATCACGGTCCGTCCCTGCCGACGCTGGGTAGCTATCCCTGCCACGACCTCTCTGACAGGTCCTGGTCCGCGTCGCCGGGCCGGCTCTCCCCAGGCGTCAGCTCGCTCCGGTTGCTCCGGTTGCTCCGGTTGCTCCGGTTGCTCCGGTTGCTCCGACTGCTCCGACTGCTCCGACTGCTCCGACTGACGGTGCCGGCGGCGGCGGTGTTCGTCACGTACAAGAAGGTGGCGTCCGGGGAAACGGCGACGCCGGTCGGGCCGGCCCCGACGAGGGTGCTGGCGGCGACGGCGTTGCCGACGGTGGCGGTCACGCTGACCGTGCCGTCACCGACGGCCGGCCACGGAGGCGCGGGTGCCGTCCGGGGTGACCGTCACTCCGACCGGTGCGATACCGGCGTCGAGGGGAGGGCATGACGTATCCCTTGGGGTCAGATGGTGGGCGGCGGGGTTCGGGTGTAGGTCACGGCCGGGCTGGTGCCGCCGGGGGTGGTGACGGTGACATCGACCGGCCCGGCGGGTCCGGGTGGGGGTGTGGCGGTGAGGTGGCTGTCGGAGATGACGGTGAACGCGGCGGGCACCGTGCCGAACATCACCGCGGTCGTTCTGGCGAGGCCGGTGCCGGTCAGGGTGACGGTGTTCCCGCCGGACAGCGGTCCCTGGGCGGGGCTGAGGGCAGTGAGAACGGGTGCCGCGCTATAGGTGTAGGAGACCCCGTTGCTCGTCCCGCCCGCGGTGGTGACGGTGACCTGGACGCTTCCGGCGTTTCCGGGTGGCGCCACCGCGGTGAGCTGGGCATCCGAGACGGAGGTGAAGGAACTGGCGGCCGTGTTCCCGAAGTGCACCGCGGTGGCCTCGATGAGGTGGGCTCCGGTCAGGGTGACGGCGGTGCCGCCCGCGACGGGGCCCGAGCTCGGTTCGGCACTGGTGAGGACCGGCGTATCGACGTAGAAGTAGGCGGTCCCGGTCCCGTGGGCGCTGGTGCCGCCGGGGGTGGTGACGGTGACGTCGACCAGGCCGGCGGCCCCCGGTGGTGCGACAGCGGTGAGTTGGGTCGGGGAGACGACGGTGAAGGAGGTCGCCGGGGTGGCGCCGAAGGTGACCGCGGTGGCTCCGGCGAGGCCGGTGCCGGTCAGGGTGACGGTGTTTCCGCCGGATCGCGGCCCCTGGCTCGGGCTCACGCCGCTCACGACCGGGGTCGTGGCGTAGCTGAACGGGATCCCGTTGGTGGTGCCGCCGCGCGTGGTGACGGTGACCTGGACCGTTCCCGTGCCGGCGGGTGCGACGGCCGAGATATGGGTGTCGGAGAGGACCGTGAAGGAGGTCGCCGCCGTGGTACCGAACCGCACCGCGGTGGCCGTGGTCAGGCCCGAGCCGGTGAGGGTGACGGTGGTACCGCCGGTGGTCGGCCCCGATACGGGGTTGACGGCGCTGAGCGTCGGTGCGGGCGTGACGCTGTAGGTGTAGGCGACCGCGTTGCTCGTGCCGCCGGGCGTGACCACCGTGACCTGGACCGTCCCCGATCCGGCGGGAGCCACCGCGGTGACCTCCGTATCGGAGACCACCGTGAACGAGGTCGCCGCTGTTGCGCCGAAGCGCACGGCTGTCGCGCCCGACAGGCCCGTACCCCTAAGCGTGACCGTGGTACCGCCGGTGACCGGTCCGGACACGGGGCTGACGGAGGTCAGGGTGGGCGTCGTGACGGTGCCGTAGGTATAGGTGACGAGCTCGGCGCTGGTGCCACGAGGTGTGGTGACGGTGACTTGGACGGTACCCGTTCCGGCTGGTGCGGTGGTCGTGATGTGCGTGTCGGAGTCGAGGGTGAACGAGGTCGACGCGGTGGTGCCGAAGCGCACCGCGGTGGCGCCGGTGAAGCCGGTGCCGGTCACCGCGACAGGGGTGCCACCCGCGGCGGGACCCGAAGCTGGGGAGACGGAACCGACCGTGGGCGCGGCCAGGGTCAGCGTCCGTGTGGTGGGAGCGGTCGGCGGGTTTGCGGTCGGCGGGTTTGCGAAGCGATCCACG
Source organism: Streptomyces inhibens (assembly GCF_022221585.1). Taxonomy (NCBI): domain Bacteria; kingdom Bacillati; phylum Actinomycetota; class Actinomycetes; order Kitasatosporales; family Streptomycetaceae; genus Streptomyces; species Streptomyces inhibens. The sequence goes on along the minus strand of NZ_CP084681.1, from coordinate 9,068,050 downwards.
CTCATCTTCCTTCGAGGAGGGTGAGCCCCCGGCCGGCCGGAAGGGGAGCAGAGCCGGGCGGGGGCTCGTCAAAACGGGTGCGGTAGGGCCTGCCCGGGCAGGCGGTCCGCGTGCCCGGTGACAGGACCCGGGCCGTCAGCGGCCCGGACGGCGGGTCAGATGCTGGGTCCGGTGGTGTAGGTGAAGGCGCCGGTGCTGGTGGCGCTGCCGCCGGTGGTGGTGACGGTGACGTCCACGGCGCCGTCGGCTCCCGCCGGGGTGACCACGGAGATGCTGGTGTCGGAGATGACGACGAACGGCGCCGGCGTGCCACCGAAGGTGACCGACTGGGCGGTGGCGAAGTTGGTGCCGGTGATGGTCACCTCGGTGCCGCCGGAGGTCGGGCCGGAGAGGGGGCTCAGGGTGAGGATGGTGGGCTGGTCGACGTAGGTGTAGGACAGGTCGTCGGCGGTGCCGCCCGCGGTGGTGACGGTGACGCCCACCGATCCGGCCGCCACGCCCGTCGGTACGACGACGGTCAGCTGACCGTCGTTGACCACGGTCGGTGTCGCGGAGCTGGTGCCGAATTGCACGGCGGTGGCGGTGGCCAGGCCGGTGCCGTTGATGGTGACGGTGTTGCCGCCCCCGGTGCCGCCGGAGTCGGGGCTCAGGCTGGACGCGAACGGCGCGCCGACGTAGAAGAACGAAAGCGGGTTGCTGGTGCCGCCGGGGGTGGTCACGGTCACGTCGACCATGCCGGTGCCGGACGGGGAGACGACGTTGACTTGGGTGGGGGTCGGGGTGCCGACGATGGTGGCCGGCTTGGTGCCGAAGTGAACGGCGGAGGTGCCGGCGAGGCCGATACCGGTGATGACGACCGAGGTGCCGCCGCCGGTGGAGCCCTGGTTGGGGGAAATGGGCATGGCTGTCTCCTTCATTGAGGCGGGTGAGGGCCGAACGACTGCGTTGAGGCGGTGCGGGGGAACGGCGAGGCGGTACCGGGCGAGTGCGGGGGGGGAACGGCGAGGCGGTACCGGGCGAGTGCGCTGTTCGCCGTCGGTGCGGGAAGGCTTGTTGTCCGGGCCGACGCCGGTTCTGCGCGTCGGTCGGAGCGGTCAGCCGGTGTCGCCGGTGCAGCCGGGCACGCTGCGGGGTGGGGCGGTGCTGTTCGGGGTGTTGCCGCTGACATTGCCGGCCGGCAGGTTGACCGTGCCGGAGTTCTCGTAGTTGCCGTCGTCCGGGTAAGGAGCGACGGCGCTGCCGCTACGGATGGTGATGCCGTTCAGGTTGAGCGGCCAAGGGCGCCCGGCACATTGACGTATCCATCGATTTCAAGAATCCGGACAGTCGGGGTGGACGGATCGCTGGTCAGGATGCCGTCGCCACCGTGCGCGTTCGTGGTGGTGGACGCGGACACCAGAGAACTCTCCCCGCGCCAAACGGAGTTCTGGGCATGCGCAGTGACTGGGACAGCGGCCAGTCCCATGGCCATGGCACAGACGACGAGCACGGACCGAAGACGCGGACAGCAGTCGACATGACGCCCCCAACTGAGGTCGCGAGCCACCACATCAGCCGGCGCCAACGAACAGCACCGGCTGGTCGATCCACGTCCTCTACCGAGGGAGCCCATGCGGCACCGCGGCGACACGGCCGCCCAGGCACTCGGGCTGGTGATCGGGTAGGCCGGCTGCCACTCCCCCGGAGAGGATGGGCGGCCCACCGGATTGGACATGAGCAGTAATCCATCGGTGTGACCACGACAGCAATAACCTTGACGCTACGTCACCCAAATGGCGCAGCATGGGGCGTCCCAGGCGCATCAAGTACCACCGCACGCACTGCCGTTCCAGCCAGCGGCACTCCGGGGCGAAGGCTCCGACGTGCTGTCGTCCCTGCGACATCATCCCGAAGAAGCGCCGTCGCACCGTGTGTACGAGTGAAGCCGCAGGGGGTGGATTCGGTGGGGGCGCGCATACATCGCGCCACACAGATGCCGTCACCGGTGGCCGGAAATCGGCGTGCTCCGGACTTTTCTGCGTGCCCGCAGCGGGATGCTGGGTCCGGAGCAGTCGCGGAAACGGGCACGTGGCTGAAGGGGCGGCCTCGATCCAGCACGTCCGTGGAACAGTGCCACGTCCGTTGAACAGTGCCACGTCCGTGGAACGGTGCGCTGTGCAGGGCTGCGGTGCGGTGCGGTCGGTGACATGGCCGGGCGCGAAGGCTCGCCACTGTTGATCTTGGGATGGGTAATTGGGTTGGGCTTGCCGCCTCCTGGGGGTTACGTCGGCGGCGGATGGCCGAAGAGGAGGTCGTAGCCCGGGGGGAGCTGGAGCAGGATGCGTTGCATGAGCCCCTCGCCTGCGGCGTCCTCGGCCACGCTGAGCACGGCCCCGACGTCCCACTTGGCGGTCTCCTCGTTGGCTCCCTCGATCCATGCCGCGGTCGCCTTGACGAACCGCTCGGGGGTGAGCGGTTCAGCGGCCTGCAGGGGGTTGAGCAGGATCAGGGCAAAGGTTTCCGGCAGCCGGGCGGCCAGTTCCGCCCGCTCCTCGCCCACCAGGTGGGCACCCAGCAGCGCGAGGACGACGCGGGCCGCCCGTTCTGCTTCCTGTCGCGTTTCGTACTCGCCGCGTTCCTGGACGCGGGCCAGGAACGCCTCCCATCGCAGAGTCACCGTGGCTGCCTCCTTCGAATGAGGCGGAGGACGGGATCAGGAGGGAGGCAAGATCCGCCCCGTCCTCCGCCGTTGCTGCGGGCGAGGTCTTGTTCAGCCGCTGATCTGCTTGTGCGCCGCGCCCCCGCCGATGGCTATCTTGCGGGGCTTGGCGCGCTCGCTGATCGGGACGCGCAGGGTGAGGACACCGGCGTCGTAGTCGGCCTTGATGTTGTCCGTGTCGAGGGTGTCAGCGAGCACGACCTGGCGGGAGAAGACGCCCAACGGGCGCTCGGAGAGCTCCATCTGCACATCGTCCGCCTTCGCGACCGGCCGGCGCTCGGCCTTTACGGTCAGCATGTTCCGCTCGACGTCGATGTCGATCGTGTCCGGGGAGACCCCGGGCAGATCGAGCGCGATCACATATTCGTCGCCCTCGCGGTAGGCGTCCATCGGCATCGGCGACGGCCTTGACCACGTGCCAGATGTGCCCAGGAGCTGCTGGGTGAGCCGGTCGAGCTCGCGGAACGGGTCGGTGCGCATCAACATCGCGAAACACCTCCACTTGGTTCAGGCAGTGCCTGCCAATGCGCTTCACCTCTCTCCCGTTGTAGCATGTCATCCAATCGATGACAATCAGAGCGTCGTCCTCAGGGTGACGAGACGAGAGGAGACCGCGGTGCCCACACCCGACCAGTCCACTTCACCCCGCAGCCCGCACCCCAGCCCGGCCTCTTTTCTTGCGGCCGCCTCCGCACTTGCCGCGATAGACGAGGCCGTACGCACCGCCCACACCGCAGAGGCAGCCGATCCGGCCGTGCCCGCCGCGGGGCCCGAGCAGGCCCTGGCCTCACTCCTGCTCCTGCGCGAAGTGCGTGAGCAGCTCGCCGGATGGGAGACCAGCCTGATCGAAGAGGCTCGGAACGCGGGCGCCAGCTGGGCCGAGCTCGCGCATCCGCTCGGCGTCGCCAGCCGCCAGGCCGCCGAACGCCGCTACCTGCGCCTGCGCCCCGGCGCCGCAAACACCACCGGCGAACAGCGCATCAAAGCCACCCGCGATCGCCGCGCCGCCGACCGCTCCGTCACCGCCTGGGCCCGTCACCACGCCGCCGACCTGCGCCGCCTCGCCGGCCAGATCACCGCCCTCACCGACCTCCCCACCACAGCCGGCACCCCGGTCCGCGACCTCAACCAGGCCCTCGCCGACAACGACGCGGCCCACCTCATCGACCCCCTCGCCGCCGCCCACCCACACCTGCAACACACCCACCCCGACCTCGCCGCCCGCATCGAAACCCTCACCCGCCAGACCGACCAGCTCCGCCGGGACAGCAACGACCAGCGCCGCGATGCCTGACCCCCGCTGACGCGAGGGCCCGTCGAAGGCATGCCGCACAACCAGGGTGTATGCGGTCACGCCGATTGCGACCCCATACGGCGTCCGGCCGGCGATGAGGCTCGATGGCGCGTGCCCGCACCCGCCCCGGGCCTGACGCGTGCCCGCCCCCAGGCCAGGAAACGCTCCCTTCCCCTTCATCGTCTACAGTGCCGTAGACCGTCTACGCGCTTGTAGTCGCTCGGGGGGCGCGTTCCAGAGCCTGCGAGGTGACCTCCTTGAGTCCCACCATCCTGGTCGTCGAGGACGACCACGCCCTACGGGACGTACTGCGGCGCGGTCTGCGGGACGAGGGCTTCGAGACGGTGACGGCCCGGGACGGCGCCACCGCCCTGCGTCTCGTCGGCGACGCCGTCGACGCGGTGGTGCTGGACGTCGGACTGCCCGACGCGGACGGGCGGGACGTGTGTCAGGTCATGCGGGCGAACGGGTTTCTCCGCCCGGTTGTCTTCCTGACCGCACACCACCGGCTCGGTGACCGCCTCAGCGGGTTCTCCGCCGGAGGCGACGACTACGTCCCCAAGCCGTTCCATCTGGCCGAGCTCACCGCCCGCTTGCGCGCCGTGCTCAAGCGTTCCGGGCCCGCGACACCCACCGCCACCGGGGATCTGGTCCTGGACCCGGTCCGGCACAGCCTCACGGTGCGGGGCGTCGAGGTGGCTCTGACGCCCACCGAGTTCCGTCTGCTGGCCGCGCTGATGGCCGACCCGGGCGCGGTCGTGCGCAGGCGGAATCTGGTCAGGGCCGGCTGGCCGGAAGGTGCACAGGTCAGTGACAACACGCTGGACCAGTATCTGAGCCGTCTGCGGCGCAAGCTCCGTGACGCGGGCAGCGGCCTGACGATCAGCACCACCCGCGGGATCGGACACCGACTGTCATGAACCGTGGCCGGTCCCCTCGCACCACGATGATCTCCCGCTGCTGGCCCCGCACCCTGCGGGGACGGCTGTCCCTGGTGGCGCTCACCACCGCCGCGCTCGTCATGGTGATCCTCACCGTCGTGTTCAACGCGATCGTCCGCCGGCACCTTCAGCAGCAGGCGGACGACGAGCTGCGCACCCGGGCCGCCGCTGTCGCCGCGACCGTCGACACCCGCCATGATCCGGTACGTGTCCTGGAGACACCGGACGACGCGCTTCTCGACACGAACGTATGGATCTACGCGGGCGCACGACTGCTCGAACACCCGGCTTCCGCGCCCTCCGGCGGGGCGGTCACCCGCACCGCCGCACGCCTCGCCGCACACGGTGGCAAGCAGTGCGCCGCCCTCGAAGCCGACACCCCCATACGTCTGTGTGCCGAGCCCGTGGGTGCCATCCGGCCGGGCGCCCCGCCTGCCGCCGTCGTCGTCACCGCCATGGACCTCGGCCCCTATCGCGCCTCGGCCGACACCCTGCTGATCGCCTCCCTCGCCCTGGACGGCACCGTCCTGGTCTGCACCTACGTCCTGACCCGGCTGGCGGTGGGGCGCGCCCTGCGCCCCGTGACGGCGATGACCGACCAGGCCACCCAGTGGAGCGCGGTCACCTCCGAACAGCGCTTCGGCGGCGCGGACCGCCCCACCGAACTCGCGCGGCTGGGCACCTCGCTGGACGAGCTCCTGGACCGTATCCGTGCCGTGCTGCGCCACGAGCAGCAGCTCACCGGAGAGCTGTCCCACGAGCTGCGCACTCCCCTGGCGCGGATCACCGCCGAACTCGACTGGTGGCAGGCGCGTCCCCGCTCCACCGCCGACACCCGCGCGACGCACTCGGTCATCGCCGACGCCGCCGACTCCATGCGAACCATCTGCGACACCCTCCTCGACGACGCACGCGCCACCGGGCACACCGCGCCCGGCACAACGGACGTCATGTCCGTGCTGCGACGGCTCGCGGACCGGCCCGGCATTCCGGGGACGGTCTCCCTCACGGTCACCGGCCCGGACACACTGGCGGCCGGAGTGCCCGCCGCGCTACTGGAACGCATCGTCGGTCCCCTCACGGACAACGCGCTGCGCTACGCACGCACATGTGTCGGCATCCGGGCCTCCCAGGAGCTCGGCTGGATACGTGTGGAGGTCGTCGACGACGGCCCTGGCGTTCCGCCCTCCTTCACCACGCATCTGTTCCAGCCGGGCAGGCGCGCCGACCCGGCGGACGGACACGGCGGAGCGGGCCTCGGGCTGCCGCTCGCGCGACGCCTGGCCCGCTCCGCCGGCGGTGAGGTGGCCTACAGCGCCGAGTACGCCCCCGGGGCGGGGTTCGTGGTCAGCCTGCCTGCCGGGTGACCCGGCCCCGCTCGGTGACACCGGCGGACGGAGCGTCAGCCCGCCGGCGTCACCGATGGCGTCCAGGAGTTCCAGGTCAGGAGTTCCGGGTCAGGGCCTCGTCCCGCGGTACGGCGGTGTTCCTTCGCTCCTGTACGTGGGCGTAGCCCATGAGGCCGATGAGGAGCGCGAGGAGCACGGCCGACGAGCCCGTCGTACCAAGGTCGAGGCCGCCCTTGGCGAGGGGCTTGGTGAGGAAGTCGCCGGCGGTGGCCCCGAGGGGGCGGGTGAGTACGAAGGCGATCCAGAACAGCAGAACGTTCGGCACGACCGGCACCCGCATGAGGGCGACGAGGACGGCGAGCACCCCTGTGACGAGAAGCGCGCCGCCCGCGTAGCCGAGTCCGGAGCTGTCGGACAGGAAGTCACCCATGGACGTGCCGAGGGTGTTCGACACCAGGATCGCCGACCAGAAGAGGGCCTCGCCGCGGAAGGTGACGATGTCGCGGATGGCGAACGTGAGCCCGGTGTACTTCCAGACGATGAAGATGACGATCAGCAGCGAGATCAGGATCGCGGCACCGGTGGGGTACCCCAGTCCCAGTCCTTGCGGCCCCCGGCCCAGCGACGTCGCCCCGTCGGAGAGGAACTTGGCGCTGGCATCACGGTTCATGAAGTCGGACATCGTGGTGCCGGCCATGCTGGTCGACAGGATGACGGTCCAGTAGAAGAACGGGTTGTAGCGCGGGGACCTGAGCTGTACGACCAGCGTGACGACAAAGATCAGGAACAGCGCGATCGTGGTGAGGAAGTAGCCGAGCTTGAGGGTCTGGGCGAAGAGGTCACCGGCCGTCTCGCCCAGGGTCGTCGCGGCGATCTTCATGATCCAGAAGGCCAGGGTGACCTCCGGCAGTTTCTTCATGACAGATCTGTCGGTCCTGCCGGTGTCGGCGACATCCAACTCCGTCAGGACTTCCGACTTTTCCAATTTCTCTGCCTCCTGGTTGCCAAGTGACGTCGCTTCACCCCTGGAATGAGCGACATCGGGGGAATGGGCCCGGACGCGCCCATGAGGCTGCCCGGACGCGCCCACGAAGCCGCCCGTACGCCGGAAACGGCACCGGCTCGGGGCGACGTACGTGGTCAGCCCGCCTGTGGGGTGAGCCGTTCCCGCTCGGCGACATCCCGCCGGGTCACCGCCAGGAACACCACCAGGCCGAGAATGACCGCCAGGAAGAGCACGCTGGTGATCACGGTGCCCAGGCCGATCCCGCCGTCGGCGGTCGGCTGGGACAGGTAGTCGCCGATCGACGCGCCCAGCGGCCTGGTCAGGATGTAGGCGATCCAGAAGCTCCACACCGCGTTCAGACCGAGGGCGAAGTGCGCCACCGCGACGGCGGCGATCGCCAGGGCGAACAGGCCGGCGGAGATCCAGTACCCGAGGTCCATGCGCTCGGCGACCAGGTCACCGGCGGCGGTGCCCAGGGCGAAGGTGAACAGGACGGCGAGCCAGTAGAAGGACTCGCGGCGCATCGTGTCGACGTGGTGGATGGACAGTGTCCGCTCTCTGCGGTACCACGCGACGAACACGACCACGAGGGCGACCGCGAAGACGGCGGTGCTCGTTTCCAGCGGCACGCCCAGGTTGTCGGTGAGGTTGTCGCTGATCAGCGTGCCCACGATGCTGATCAGCGCCACGGCGAGCCAGTAGATGCCGGGGCGGTAGGCGGCGGTACGGAACTGTGCCACGAGCACCGCGACGAGCAGCAGGCTCATCAGCAGCGACACGCCGGTCAGGCCCAGGCCCAGCTTCTCGTTCAGCAGGTCGGCCGCGGTCTCGCCGACCGTGGTGCACAGGACTTTGATCACCCAGAAGTACATGGTGACTTCGGGGACCTTGTTCCAGCGGAGGCGATGGCCGGTGGGAGCAGCGGCGGGGCTGTACGGCTCATGGGCCTCAATGGCCCCAGGGATATCGGTTGTCATGGTGCCCGACCGTGTCACCCGCAACCTGAACGCATCCTGAGCACGCGTTCCGTCGCGCTCCCCAGCACACCCAGACTGGTGAAAGCCCGGCTCAGACAAGCCTCAAATCGATGAAGGGCACGCTGTCACCCGGCAGCAAGTACCTCTCGATTTCCACAAATCCGTGCCGTTGCGCGAACCGAAGCCCGTCCGGGTTGGATTCCAGCACCACCGTCTCGATCACGCCGGCACCCAGCTCTCGCGCCCGTGCCAGCCCTCGCGCATAGATCTCCCCACCAAACCCTTGCCGCCGGTGGGCGGGGAGCACCCGGGCGATCACTGTGGCCACCGGCGCATCGCTCGTGGGCGGACGCACCGTCGAACAGCCCACCAGAACCTCGCCGAGATACGCGACCTCCAAATGGTTGCGCTGGACACGCTCACGCACGTCGTCGAGCGACAAGAGGTCGGTGGGGATGATCGCGTTATGGACGTACTGCCAGTCCTTGACCATGGCTTCGCCGTCCACTGGTTCGATACGAAGATCGTTCATCGCAGCAGGAAACCGCGCGCATCGTGGTGCGTCAACTGCAAGTGCTCAACTTCGCTCGTGCCCGGGCTTGTTCTTTGGCTTGGTGGGGGTGAGGAGGGCCTGGACGTGCGTGCCGAGGGCATGGCCGAGGGTTTGGTAGGCGTCGAATTGCTGGTGGTCGAACCACTGGTCGCTGGTGCTGTCGTGGGGGAAGTCCGGGTGGGCCGAGGCGTAGGAGAGCAGTTGGTAGGGCAGGTCGTCGGTGAGGGTGGCGCGGGCGACGATCAGCGTGCCCCGGGCGCTGGGCGGGCGGCCTGGGATGGTCAGGTTTTCGGGGTAGATGATGTCCCCGGTGATGACCGCCGTTTGGGACAGCCGGCTGTTGAGCGCGGACAGGGTGCTTGCGGGTTGGAGCGGTTTGCCGCTGCCCGGGGCGAGGGTTGTGGGCCGGTGCAGTTCGATGGTGATGCCGAGCTCTTCGTGCGCCAGGGCGATGGCTTGGGCCAGGGTGGTGGCGAAGGGCGGGCTGTCTCCGCTGGCGTCGATGCAGACCGCGGTGTGGACGCCCTGACGGAGGAGTTCGACCAGGCCGAGGTTTTCGTAGTGGCCGCCGTCGGTGACGAGCAGCAGCCTGTCGTCCATGGGGAAGCGGCCGAAGACCTCACGGAGCAGGTACGGCAGCCGGCGGATGGCCGGTGGCGGGGGCAGCTCCCAGACCTCGTGGTTCTTCCAGAGTTCGGCCATCGCGCCGGGGTTCGGCAGCCATGTGCCGAGCCGGGCGTTGGACAGCGCGAACAGGGTCTGGAAGGCGCGGGCTTGGGCGCCCATCGCGGAGGAGAAGGCGGCGCCGGAGATGGCGACGGCCGATTGGACGGTGAGGTCGTGGACGATGTGCCGCTTGGTGCGCTGTTCCAGGCAGGCGGTGCAGGCGTACCCGACGTCGGGGCCGCCCACGTAGTCGTGGGAGAGCGTGAAGGAGACCGCGCGGCGGCCGGGGGGCGTGCGTTCGCTGCCGGAGAGGTTCGCCGCGGCGGCGAAGATGACCTGCGGAAAGTCCGGCTTGCGGTCGCCGTAGGTACTGAGGGTGGTGGTCTCCGTGCTGAAGTCGTACGGCACGGCCATCTCGGCGTGGCCGGCGCCGTTGTCGATGACACGGCGGACGGCGAAGGCGGAGGCGAGCCGGCGGCGGTAGAAGGGGTGCAGGCTCATCCAGGTCTGGTCGAGGCTGACACCGACGAAGAGCAGCATGGCGGGGATGCCGATTTGCGCCCAGGCCGGCCAGGACCAACCGGTGGCTGTGGCCCAGCCCAGGAGGAACAGGAACGCGGCTCCCAGCAGCAGGAGTACGGCCCAGACCACGATGTACTGGGTGAGTCCGTTGGGGACCGCCCGGCTGAGCCCGGGTCTTCCTCTGACCAGGTCGAAGACCTTGCCCAGGCCCCGCCGGATGGTCTGGCGCCGCCGCCACAGTGTGCTGACCAGTGCGGCGATATAGGTGAGCAGTACGGTGATGCCGGCCGCGGCGGTGGCGTCCGGGCGGCTGACGTCGAGCTGGGTCTGCAGAAAGACCGCTCCCCATGCCAGGACGGGCAGCACCAGCACGCCGGCGGCCAGGGCGACGGTCAGCAGTACCAGGGCTTGGAACGCTCTGGTCAGCCCCTGGACCACGGCATCGAAGCGGCACCAGGCGTAGGCCAACAGCCACAGGAGCCAGACGGCCATGGACGTACCGAGCACGATCAGGACGGCCCGGATCGACGCTCCTCTAAAGGCCGGCGCGTCCGGTGGGGCGCACTTGACGCAGAGTCGGGTGCCGGGCTCGGCGAGGTAGGCCAGCTCGGTCACCGGCACAAGGTGGTAGGCCCAGCTCAGGGCCAGCCCGAGGGTGACCGTGGTGGCGGTGAGCAGAAACAGCGAGGCGAGCAGGCCGCGCAGCAGCACCCCGAGCGCGATCAGCCACTGGCCGGCGCCGTCGGCGACGTACTTGGAGTGCCGCCGTAGGTGGTCTTCCTCCGGCGAGCCGGGGACGAAGGCATCGGCCGACGAGATGGGGGCCGGCGTATTGTCCGGGCCGACCAGGGCGAGTTGCATCGCGCCTACGGTGTAGCCACCGCCGGACACCGCGACCAGGTAGCGGGCCTTGAGCAGCGAACTGCGCAGGGCTTGCAGGGCGCCCAGGGTCACGCAGGCCGACCGGATGCCGCCGCCGGAGACACAGAAGCCGAGCGGGGCGTTCGTCCGGCCGGGGGCCGGCTCGGCTTCGTAGCGCCAGTGGGCGGGAGGGGCGGTCGTACCGGGTGCCGGTCCGTCCGCCGGTCTCTTGCCCGGCTCACCTCCCGGCCTGGTTCCCGGCTCATCCTGCGGTCCGTCCGTTGTTCCGTCTCCGGGCGGGTCCGCCGGTTGCCGGGCGCGCTGCGGGGCGGCGGCCGGCCAGCGTGTGCCATCGGGGTGCGCCACCGGCCACGGCGGGACGACACCCGGCGCATCCGGATGGCGCGGGCAGGGCGGAGCGGGCTTGTTGGCGGCGGGTGTGAGTCGGGTGATCAGCCGTTGCAGGGGCATCACATGTGGCGACACTGTGTGCCACAGTTTGTGGCACAGTTTCCGCAGGATGGCTCGGGCGGCTCGGGCCGTAGTGGTGCCCCATACGATCAGGGCGACGACCGCGATGACCGCGAGCAGCAGCCACTTGACGGTCGCGCATCCGGTCGCCAGCGCGAAGGGCCCGTCACTGCCGTCGGCTCCGCCGTGCAGACCGTAGGTGAGCAGCACGTTCTCCGCCACATCGCACCCGGCAGCGAGCACGGTGGCGATCATTGCCCACCGGGCGGCCCGACGGCCTCGCCGGCCGGCGAAAACGTGGCGACCGAGCCGGAACACGAGAAGCAGGGTCGCCGTGTAACCGGCGATGAACGCGTAGTCCGCGTTCAGCGCCCTACGAAAGGCGGAGGTGTGGTCGTCGATCACCTTGTCGGCCGCTGCCGCGGAGCCCGCGAACTGTAAGCCGACGTGGTTGACGTGCGGCGCGACGCACACCGCCCACAGGCCAAGGGCGACCGGGACCAGGGTTCCCAGCGCCAGGAGAAACCCCTGCCAGGCGGGGAGCCCGCGGGCACCTGCGGGAGCGCGGGGAGCGGAATCCGCTGTGGAACCGGAAGCGGAATCAGGACCACGCCCGGAAGCGGAATCGGGCCCGGGGCCGGAGGCAGAATCGGGGCCGGGGCCGGGAGCGGGACCGGATTGCGGCATGCGCCACCTCTGAAGATCATCGTGGTCGATCGCCCTCCCGGTGCCTCGCACTTCGGGGCACCGGGATTCTCACGCATCGTGATCGGATGCGGGCTCGTCCCGTTCGGCCACCGATGCGTCCCGTCCGGCCGCCGACTCGTCCCGTTCGGCCGCCGACTCGTCCCGTTCGCCCGCGGATTCATCCCGTTCCGACACCGACTCACCGCGCCCGGAGGCCGATTCATCCAGCTCGCGCATCCGGCGGTGGACGGCGTCCCGCAAGCTCGTGCCACCGGGCGCGGCCGGCGCGGTGCCGGGCTTCTCCCCGGCCGTGCGATCAGCGGTCAGCTGGTCGATCAGCTCATGCAGCCGTTCGGCACGCGCGTTGCTGTCGTCATCCTTCTTCTCCGCCATGGCGAACCCTCCTTGCCGGGCGGCCGAGACCATCGCTCTTACTCATTGTCCTGCTCACCGCCCTCCCAGGTGCCCTCGGTGGCCGATCCTGACCGCAGCTCCTCGATCTGGCTGCTCCATACGTCGGCGCGGGAGGCGGTGGACTCCTTGACCGCCGCGGTCAGGGTCCGTGCCTCGGCGAAACGGTCGGACTGCGGGCCGCTGGCGGCGATGCGTTCGGCGGTCTTGGTGCGCGCGTCGATGGCCGAGCGGAGGCTGCCGGTGCGTTCGGTCAGCTTGCCGAGGTTGCGGAACTGGGCCTCCTTGGTGCCGAACCAGATCTGCTGCCACCAGTGATCGGTGACCGGGTTGCGCCAGCTGATGTAGCCACCGGGCAGGATCTTGCGGGGGGCGGTCAGCTTGCCGGTGAAGCTGTAGCGCACGCCGGGTGCGGCGACCGGGTCGTAGAAGCGCGGGGTGAAGAAGTCCGAGACCAGCAGTCCGTTGATGGTGTAGCCGTTCTCCGGGGATTCCGACGGGTCGGAGACCTCGACCAGGAACTCGACCACGCCCTGGTCCGGTTTCGGCGACTGTCCGGCGATCAGGCGGTTTCCCCAGGGGTCGGCGAGCATCTCCAGCATTTCGTGGCTCGCGGTCAGCGACCAGCTTGCGCTGTACTGGATCAAGGAGAACGGCTGGCCGTTCTTGTCCAGGTGGACGCCGGCCGCGCCGGGCTGGCCGATGTCGTCCCGGACGATCATCGGCCAGTAGCCGACCGGTACGTCCTTGAGCCTGTCGAAGGCGTCCACGGTGGCGGGGACCTGCCACAGCGGGGCGAAGTCTCGGGTGGCCTGTTTCTGCAGGGCGGCAGCGACGCGGTTGAGCTGAGACGCGGTGATCTCGGCGGTTTCGGACACGAGGGCGAGCTGGGTGACGAGCATGCCGGGCTCCGGTTCTGTCGAGGCGGGCGGACGGGCGGACAGGCGGTTCTGTCGAGGCGGGCGGAGGAACGGTCGGTGCGGGTCGGTCAGGCCCGTGGAGCCGGTCGGGTCGGTCGGGTCGATCAGGTCGGTCGGGTCGATCAGGTCGATCAGGTCGGTCGGGTCGGTCGGGTCGGTCGGGTCGGTCGGGTCAACTCAGCAGCCGTGAGAGCTCGGCGCCGTAGTCCGCGGGCAGGTTGGCCTCATGGGCCAAGGCCGTCAGGAACGCGATATCGGCCGAGGCCGTCAGGCCGTCGAGCGTTACGGGTGCCTGGACGGCCTCGGCCAGCGGTGTCGGCGCGGGGCCGATGTCCGGTCCGGTCGGCTGCGGGGTCCCGGCGGCGGTCAACAAGGGCAGGCGCGGGCGCAGTTCCGCGCCGGTGGGCAAGACCTCGTCGAGCGCCAGCTGCCAGCGCACTTCTGTGTCCGGGGCCTCTGCGCCCGGGACCTCTGCGCCCGGGACCTCTGTGTCCGGGACCTCTGTGTCCGGGACCTCCATGAGCGGTGCCTCCATGAGCGGTGCCTCCGCGAGCGGCGCCCGGTCGGCGCGGGAGGCCAGAAGCGGCAGGTCGGCCAGGGCGGTGGAGAGCCGGCGGGTGGCTTCGGCCAGCGTCAGCCCGGCCACGACCGGGTCCGCGGAGGGGTCTCGCAGGTTGAGCGCCCGGTCGGCCGGCGCGCCGGACACCGGCTCTTCGAGCGGGGCTCCCGGGGCCAGCAGCTGGAGCAGCTTCCGGGTGCCGTAGCGGGCAACGCCGTCGATCATGACCAGTTGGACGCCGGTGTCGCGGGTGTCGATCAGCGTCGTATACGGATCGCCGACGATGCCGTCGACGACGAGGACGTCGGCGCGCAGGCCGGGCCGCAGTGAGCCCAGGGCTTGGTCCCAGCGCAGGATCCGGGCCGCGTCCCGGGTGGCCATGGCCACCAGCTCCTGGTCGGTGAAGACATCGCCGGCGGCAGCGGAAGCCAGACGGGCCGCCTTGAGCTCCCCGAGCAGCCCCTTGCTTCCGGACACCGACCAGTCCGAGCCCAGCCCCATCAGTACGTGGGCCTTCTTGGCGGCGGCGATATCGGCGGTCCTGCCGTAGAGCAGCAGGTTCGACAGCGGGGACCACACCATCGATCCGCCGTGCCGGGCGAGGATCTCGAAGTCGGAAGCGGTCAGTGCGGTGCAGTGGATGCCCACCAGGTTCTCGGTGATGGCCCACTTGCCCGGCTGGAACTCCAGGGCCTGGAAGTGCGCCCGGGCGTCGTCGTCGGTGCCCTCGGCGAGGTGCAGCAGCAGTCGGCGGGACTTGTTGAGCCGGCCGACGAACTGCTCGGCATCGGTCGCTTCGACATCGGCGATCCGTGACGACGCCTCGGGCAGATCCGCGTCATCGGTCTGCTCGATGTTGCGGATGACGCCGCGGTACATCCGGCGGGCCCCGGTGTTGCTGAACAGCGCGATGCCCTGACTTGTCGTCGTCCCGTTGACCAGCGCCTTGGCCTCGACGTACCGCACCACCGCGGGCATCAGCTGCGGATCCTGCCCCAGGACGGTCATCGGTCCGGTCACGAGGCCGTGGTAGGCGGGATTGCGGCTGCCGCCCCACTGTGAGCGGTTGCCGTATTTCTTCGGCACCTGCCACAACGGCAGTACGCCGTACGGCAGATGGTTGTGCAGCTCGATCAGGCCGGGATAGACGGTGCCGCCGGTCTCGACCGGGACGATCTGCTCGAAGCCGGGCGGGGCCTCCGCTGCGGCCGGGCGCAGCGCCTCGATCAGCCGCCCGCTGCCGTAGAGGATGCCGTCCTCGATGACGGTGTCGTCCGGATCGAGTGTGACCAGCCGGCCCCGCAGCGCGAACCGGGAGGTCGAGTCATCTGCTGGAGGGGGCATGCAGGCATCCCTTCGCCTATCCCCCGAGGAGCGCATTGAGCGCACACCCCAGTCAACAAATGAAATAACGTATTGTCACTTAGGCATCACTGATGGTGATCGCCGGTCCGCCCGTATGGAGTAGGAGACCTGGACGTGCACACCTTTGACCCCGGATACGGCAATGATCCGTACGCCGGCCTCGTACGCGACCACCCCGGCCCGGAGACCTATCCGCCCGAGCACTTCCGCGTCGAATGGGGTCCGATCTTCCACCGCGGCCGTCTCGACGGAACCGCCCGGGTCCTCGTCATCGGCCAGGACCCGGCCGCCCACGAAGCGATCACCCGCCGCATCCTGGTCGGCACCGCCGGCCGCCGCTTCCAGGGCTTCCTCGGCAAGCTCGGTATCGACACCAGCTATGTCATGATCAACACGTATCTGTACAGCGTCTACGGCCAACATGCCGGCAACGCCCACGCCACCGACCCCGACATCGCCGCCTACCGCCATGACTGGCTCGACGCCCTCATGGCCGACAACCCCATCGAGGCCGTCATCGCACTGGGCAGCCTGGCCGACACCGCCTTCCACACCTGGCGGGCGACCCCGACCGGCGCCGCCTACACCGGCGCCTACCAGCACATCCTGCACCCCACCTACCCCGACAGCGCCGCGTCCTCGGGCACCGACCCCGCCAAGGCGCTGGCCAAGCTGCTGACCAACTGGAACACCGCACTCCAAGCCCTGCACCCGACCATCACCCCCGAGACGCCGCGCCCCCTCGTCCCCTACGGCACGACCCTCACCCCCGACGACCTCGGCACCGTCCCCGAGGCCGACCTGCCGCCGGGCCTGCCCGCCTGGATGCGCTCCGATGAGCCCTGGGCCTCCCGTCAGGGCAGCACGCCGGCGGACAAGAGGGCCACCATCACCGTTCAAGTCCCCGAGGGTGCAAGGACGTTCTGAGATCCGGGAGAGGGCAAGTAAAAGGGGATCCGCCTCGCCCGCCCGTCCACCACAGGAGCGTCGTCACGTCCCGGCCCGCTCCTGCTGACTGCGCGCCGTAGGGCCGGCGCTACCAGTGCGGCGGCCTCGGGGCGGCGCACATCGCGGCCGGTGAGCTGGGCGAAGCGGCCCGGCGCGGTGCACCAGGACGTCCAGCCAGCTGTCCTCCAGCCGTCGTGGCTCGGTGGCGTCCGCCGGCAGCACCCGGGCGGTGGCCGTCGCCAGCACCACCGCGCGCGGCACCGTGGCCAGCCCGGCCGCGGCGAGGCCAGCACCGTCTCCAGGGTGGTGTGCAGGTCCAGTTGTACGCTCAGGACGACGTCCGAGGCGACCGTTTGCAGCTGGACGGGGGCTCCTCTCGTACGGAGCGCGGCGGCGGCCTTGCGCAGCCCCGGCTCGTGCTGTGGCGCGGCGACCGCGCACAGAGAGCGGTTCCTGGTGCGAAAGCCGAGGGCCAGGGCCGCGTCGCGCACCCCTACCAGCCGGACGGCGTCGAGCTGGCCCGCCGCTGTGCGAAGCGGCTGGGGCTCTCGCACACCGACATCATGACGGTCGCCGGGCATGACTCCATCAATATGAAGGATCGTGTGCCGACGGTGATGCTCTTCGTGCCGTCCTCGGAAGGGGCCTCGCACAACGAGTTCGAGTACACCGCGGACCAGGGCATGTTCGCCGGCGTGGCCTTGCTGACGGAGGCGGAGGTCGTGCGCAGCCTCGCCGCCGGTGAACTCACCGGGTGACGTTGCGGCCGGGGGCGCTGTCCGACCCGCGCCACAGGCCCCGGGGGCGGAGCGAAATCCGCACCGCGCAGGGCGAGTTCACCGCCCCTCCCCGACCGCACCGGCGCGGGCTCGGACGGTGCGACGCCGGACTGTCAGACCCCTCGGCTACGTTGTCCCCATGACGGAATTCGTACTGGTTGCAGGCGCGTGGCTCGGTTCGTGGGCGTGGGACGAGGTGGTGCCGGAGCTGCGTGCGGCCGGCCACGGCACCCATCCCTTGACGCTGTCCGGACTCGCCGACAGGCAGGGCGTGCCGGCCGGTCAGCAGACCCACGTCCAGGACATCGTCGACGAGGTCGTGGGCCACGATCTGCGCGATGTCGTCCTGGTCGGGCACAGCTACTCGGGCATCCCGGCCGGTCAGGCCGCCGAGCGGATCGGCGACCGGCTGGCCCGCGTGGTCTTCGTCGACTCCAACGTTCCGGCCGACGGCGAGTCGTTCGTGTCCGGATGGCCCGACGGCCGGGCCATGGTGGAGGCATCGATAGCCGAGAACGGGGGCTTCTGGGCACCGCTGACCGCGGCCGACTTCGACGGCCAGGGCCTGACCGGCGAGCAGATCGCACGGATCGTGGGCGGCTCCACGCCGCACCCGGGGGCCACGCTGACCGAGCCGGCCGTGCTGGCCCGCCCGCTCGGCGAGCTTCCGGCGACATACATCAAATGCCTGCTCGACGGCGCCGAGCCGAGCGACGACGTGGCCGCACTGCTGACCGGCGAGCACTGGCGGCTGGTCACGATGGACACCGGCCACTGGCCCATGTTCTCCCAGCCACGGGAGCTGGCACGGATCCTCCTGGACGCGGCCGGGTAGCGGACGTCCGGCTGGGACCTGCTGTGCGCCCTGTCCACCTGCCCCGGCGGCGGCCTGCCGGGCCCAGGCTTCGGGGGCCGCGGTGGGTGCGGTCGCCGTCGCGGGCAGGCTCCGGCAAGGGCGGAGCGCCCCCTCTGAGAAAGTGGTAGATGCACGTAGATGCACGTAGACGCTCGCCGCTTGTCGCAGCCGAAAGGACCCCCCTATGCGCCTGCTCCTGATCCGTCATGGCCAGACCCCGTCCAATCTGGAATTTCTCCTGGACACCGCCGTCCCGGGGGCGGGCCTGACCGCGTTGGGCGAGCGGCAGGCCGCTGCGTTGCCCGAGGCGCTCGCGGGTGAGGACATCGAGGCGCTGTACGCCTCCACGCTGGTCCGTACCCAGCTGACCGCCGCCCCGCTGGCCGCCGCACGCGGGCTGGACGTGCGGGTGCGGGACGGCATCCGGGAGCTGTCCGCCGGGGATCTGGAAATGGTGCGCGGGGACTCCGAGGCGGCCAAGGCGTACATGACCACGGCCTTTGCCTGGGCGGCAGGAGAGACCGGGCTGCGGATGCCGGGCGGGGAGAGCGGTGCGGAGGCACTGGGGCGGTTCGACGCGGTGGTGGCGGAGGCCGCCGACGGTGGCGCCGGGACGGTCGCCATGGTCAGCCATGGCGCGGCGATCCGGATGTGGACGGCGGCCCGTGCACGGAACGTGGCGGTGCCGTTCGCCGCCGCGCACCCGCTGGACAACACGGGCGTGGTGGTCTTGGAGGGTTCGCCGTCGGCGGGGTGGACGGCGCTGTCCTGGGCCGGCGCCGCCGTCGCGACCATGGCGTCCGGATCGGACGGCGGACCGACCGGACGTCCGCTGGAGCAGCCCGCGCAGTAGGACCTGGACGCTTCCGAGCAGGCCCGTACGGCGCGGAGCGCTCCCTCCGTACGGAGCCGGGCGAGAGCGGCGGTCAGTCGTCCGGCATCTCCGCCAAACGGAAGGGCCCCGCGGCACCGGGGCCGAACATCACCGGCAAGTGGTGTCCCAGCGGCACCACGACGAGCGGCTCGTCACGGTACTCCCGGAGAAAGTTCTCCAGCGGCTCCCAGATGAGGCCCCGATACCCCGACTCGGTCCGTTGACGTTCGAAGGAGAGGGTCAGCGCGGACTCGCCTACGGTGACACTCACCGCGTCCAGCTCCAGCCACTCTCCGCCGATCCAGGCTTCGAGCCTCACATATGACATGGCGCAAGGGTGCCTTGTACCGTGTCGCGCTGGCAATCGGCCACGATGGAACGTCCGGCGACAACTGCCCGGCCACGGGGCAACTGCCGCCTCACAGGCCGACCGCGGGTCGGGCCCACCGGTCCCGCGCGGGCGCCCCTGGTGATTGAACAGAAGCCGCCGGCACGCCGTATCAGATGGCGGCGGCCCCGACCTCCCGAGCCTGGTCCGCCGTCCCACCACCGGGTTTCGCACGGAAGGACCTTGGGTTGTCGCACTTCACCCGCTCTCGTCAGCTGCCGGACAGGGACAAGGCAACACCGGAGGACGGTGCGCGGGGCGACCACGTCGCAGACGGCGCCGCCGGTGACGACCCGGACGAGGCCGTCGTATCCGTCGGCTGGCGGGATCGGCATCCGGCCGCGGCACGGGCCCTGGCATGGACGGGCACTACCCTGGCCGCCGCGCTGGTGCTCTTCGCCCTCCTCCTGCCGGACGAACTCACCCGCCTCACGCCGGGCGAGTTCGTGCGTCTTCCGGTGGAGGGCATCTTCGGCGCCGCCGTGCTGCTCGTCCTGCCGCCGAAGGCGAGGCAGGTGGTGGCGGTGCTCGCCGGGGTGGGCCTCGGCGTGCTGACCCTCCTGAACGTCCTCGACATGGGCTTCTACGCGGTTCTCGTCCGGCCGTTCGACCCGGTTCTCGACTGGATCCTGTTCGACGACGCCGAGTCGTTCCTCAGGGACTCGGTGGGCCGGGTGGACGCGATCGGGGTCGTGATCGGGGTCGTGGTCCTCGTCCTCGGTCTGTTCGTCCTCATGACGCTGGCGGTCGTGCGGCTGAGCCGCCTGATGGTCCGGCACAGCGCCGTGGCGACCCGTGCCACCTTCGTACTCGGGACCGCGTGGATCGCGTGCGCGGCGCTCGGTGTGCAGGTCGCCGGCGTGCCGGTCGCTTCCAGGAGTGCGGCCGAGCGCGTCGAGGACCGCGCGGACCGGGTGCGCGCGAGCCTCAAGGACGAGCAGGTGTTCGCCAAGGAAGCTGCCCACGACGCCTTCCGTGACACGCCTGCCGACCAACTGCTCACCGGGCTGCGCGGCAAGGACGTCCTCTTCACCTTCATCGAGAGCTACGGCCGCAGCGCGGTCCAGGACCCCAGGATGGCGGCGCAGGTCGACGCGGTGCTGGCGCACGGGACCGGTCGGCTGCGCAAGGCCGGCTTCTCTTCCCGGAGCGCCTTCCTCACCTCACCGACAGCGGGCGGCGGCAGCTGGCTGGCCCACTCCACCTTCATGTCGGGCCTGTGGATCCCGAACCAGCAGCGCTACCGCACCATCACATCGAGCGACCGGCTGACCCTCACCGGGGCCTTCCGGCGCGCGGGCGCCTGGCGCACGGCCGGCATCATGCCGGGCGTCACCCGGTCCTGGCCCGAGGGGAAGTTCTACGGACTCGACAACGTCTACGACACCCATCAACTCGGCTACCGGGGGCCGCAGTTCAGCTGGTCACGGATACCCGACCAGTACAGCCTGTCGGCCTTCGAGCGGCTGGAGCACGGCAAGCCGGACCGCAAGCCGTTGATGTCGGAGATCATCCTCGTCTCCAGCCACAACCCCTGGGCACCCATCCCCAAGATGATCGGCTGGGACGAGCTCGGCGACGGCTCGGTCTACGGCGCCATCAAGAAGGCGGGCAAGGACCCCAAAGAGGTGTGGAAGGACCCCGCACAGGTGCGCACCGAGTACCGGCGTGCCATCGAGTACTCACTGAACAGCCTCATCTCCTACGTGGAGAAGTACGGCAACAAGAACACCGTGCTGGTCTTCCTCGGCGACCACCAGCCCGTACCGACCGTCACCGGCGACAAGGCCGGCCGGGACGTACCGATCGCGATCGTCGCCCACGACCCGGCCGTGCTGAAGCGGATATCCGGCTGGGGCTGGCAAGACGGGCTCAAACCCGGTCCGAAGGCCCCGGTCTGGCGGATGGACACCTTCCGCGACCGCTTCCTGACCGCCTACGGCCCGCAGCCCGGCGCCACTCCGCCATCGCCGGGCCGGTAGTCGCAGGGGGCATCGATCACCACCCGCTTCGCCAGGAGTTCGAACTTCGCAGGCACGTTGCCATCAGCCTGACCCATCGTTGAATACGTCATGACCAAGACGCACCGCCTCCTCGCCGCCGTGATCCTCGCTGCCGGCGCCACAGCTGTCACCGTCCCCTCGGCGAACGCCTCCCAGAACGACCGCCCGCTCTTGTTCAGCGTGGACAACGAGCTGGCCAAGCTCAACGACCTCGGCCCCAACGGCAAGGTGGCACGGGCAGCGACCTCACTCGATCCCGTCCTCGGCCTGCTCGCCCCCGTCACGGGCGTGCTTCCTCGCTGACACGTCCGGGTGGCGGCGCTCCCGGTCGCCACCACACGCCGCCTCGGGGGTCCCGCCCGAGGTATCGCCGACCGCGCATCCCTCGTAACTCCGTGGCCCCTGGCGGCACTTGGGCAGCTCGAAGGGCGGCTTCGGAGCACAAGAGGCCAGCACCATAAGCCATCCTTTAAGAAATGCAAAGTAGCATTATGAGGGTAAATCAGGTCGCATGCGCGGAGTCGTGCAATGTGCGGCGACGTGCCCGACACCCCTGGAATGAATACTTCCGCTACTTCCACATGTGGTAGCGGCGACGCGACGCCAAGTAGTCGCACGTTCATACGGAATCGCGAATTCAGCGCGGCGAGCATTTCCGGCCGAACACCGGCAATCGTCTGGTTGCGGGCGGCGGATTACGACAAGACGATCCGACTGTTCCCGCATGTCGATCGGCCCGTGCGCCGGCCGATCGGCATGTCTGTCTGCGAGGAGGTCCTGTGAACGACCAGACGAGTCTCAGCCCGGATGCGGCACGGCAGCTCGCGAACACCACCAAGACCAGCCCGCAGATGCGCGGCATCACCCCGCGCTATCTGCTGCGTGCCCTGCCCTGGGTGGACGTCGAATCGGGCGTCTTCCGCGTCAACCGCCGCCGTACGTACGTCCTCGGCGACGACCGCATCAGCACCCACACCGACGGCGGTTCACCGCGCGTCATTCCGGGAGACCTGCGGGAACTGCCGTACCTCAGGGAGGCCGACGACGCGCTGCTCTCCGAACTCGCCGGCGCCTTCACGGAAGTCACCTTCGAGGCCGGCCAGATGCTGGCCCAGGACGGTGACGCGCACGACCAGCTGTGGGTGATCGTCCAGGGACGCGCCGAGAAGCGGGTGAGCGGCCGCTACGGCGAGGACGCCGTGCTCGAAGTGATCGGCGACGGCCAGTTCTTCGACCTGGACGCCTGGACCCGCTCCGAGCCCATGCCGTACCGCGTCAGGGCGCTCACGCCCGGCGTGGCGCTGTGCGTCGAACGCAGCGTGCTCGCCGGGCTGTGCGACCGCGACGCGACGGTGCGGGGAGCCATGGACGCCTACCTCGCGGCGGACGGCATCATGCCGGGCGCCGAGGTGCCGGTCGATCTCAGCGCCGGGCATGTCGGTGAACCCGACCTTCCCACGACGTTCGTCGACTACGAGGACACGCCCCGCGAGTACCACATGACCCTCGCCCAAACCGTACTGCGCGTGCACACCAGGGTCTCCGACCTCTACAACGGGCCCATCGACCAGATCCGGGCCCAGTCCAACCTCACCGTGCACGCACTGCGCGAGCGGCAGGAGTCCGCGCTGCTCAACCACCCGGAATTCGGCCTCTTCAACAACGTGGCCCCTGGGCAGCGGGTGCAGGCGCGCACCGGCTCCCCGACCCCCGACGACCTGGACGAGCTGCTGGCCCGGGTCTGGAAGCAGCCCGGCTACTTCCTCGCGCACCCCAAGGCCATCGCCGCGTTCGG
Source organism: Streptomyces inhibens (assembly GCF_022221585.1). NCBI lineage: Bacteria > Bacillati > Actinomycetota > Actinomycetes > Kitasatosporales > Streptomycetaceae > Streptomyces > Streptomyces inhibens. Next base: position 9,045,127 of record NZ_CP084681.1, on the reverse strand, counting down.
CCGGGAATGTACGCGCCGGGGTGTGCCCCCGATCATCGACAACCGGTTCGGCAGCCCGCTGCTGACCTGGCGTGGAGTTCCGCTGCTCCCCTCCGACAAGGTGCGGTTCTCCGGCAACGCGGGCATCGGCACCACCGAGATCCTGCTGATGCGCGTGGGCGAGGCGGAGCAGGGCGTGGTGGGTCTGCGTCCCGCGAAGGTCGAGGACGAGGTGGAGCCCGGTCTGTCGATGCGGAACATGGGCGTCGACCAGAAGGGCATCACGTCGTACCTGATGACGGCGTACTTCAACACCGCGGTGCTGGTCGAGGACGCGCTCGCCGTGCTCCAGAACGTCGAGGTCGCCAACTACCATGACTACTCCTGACGTCACCCGGAGTCTGTGGCCGGGTACGGCTGTGACTCCGACCCCGCTTGCCGGCGGTCTGCCGTCCGCCGATCCGGTCTCGGCACCGGTCAACACCCCAGTCACAGCACCGGTCACCGACCCGGTCTCGGCACCGATTACCGCCCCGGTCTCGGCACCGGTCACCGCCCCCGAGGCCCAAGCCACCCAGCCCGCCCAACCTGCCGGCCTCCCCGGCCAACCCGCCGCCTTCTCCCCCGAGTTGGCGCGGCGGGACTTCCCGATCCTGCACCGGACCGTGAACGGGCACCCCCTGGTCTGGCTGGACAACGGGGCAACGACACAGAAGCCACGCCAGGTGATCGAGACACTGGCCTCCTTCTACGGATCCGCCAACTCCAACATCCACCGTGGTGCGCACACCATGGCCCGGGAGGCCACCGAGGCCTACGAGGCGGGCCGGGCGGCGGTCGCCCGGTTCCTGGGCGCACCCTCACCGGACGACATCGTCTTCGTCCGCGGCACCACCGAGGCGATCAACCTCGTCGCCCAGAGCTGGGGACGGGCGAACCTCGGCCCCGGGGACGACATCCTGGTACCGGTGCTGGAGCACCACTCGAACATCGTCCCCTGGCAGTTGATCGCCAAGGAGACCCGGGCCCGGGTGGTGCCCGTACCCCTGCAACCGGACGGCCAGATCGATCTCAACGCGTACGCCGATCTGCTCTCCATGCGCACCCAACTCGTCGCGATCAGCCATGCGTCGAATGTGCTCGGCACCGTCCCGCCGGTGCGCGAGATGACCGCACTCGCGCACCGCTACGGGGCCAAGGTGCTGGTGGACGGGGCGCAGGCGGTGGCGCACTTCCCCGTCGATGTGCAGGACCTGGACGCCGACTTCTATGTGTTCTCCGGCCATAAGCTGTTCGCCCCCACGGGCATCGGCGCGCTGTACGCGAAGCCGGAGATCCTGCGGAACATGGCGCCGTGGCAGGGCGGCGGCAACATGATCGAGTCGGTCGACTTCACCCGTACCACCTATGCCCCCGTACCCCACCTCCTGGAGGCCGGTACCGGACACATCTCCGGCGTGGTCGGGCTGCTGTCCGCGCTGAACTGGCTGACCTCCTTCGACCGGGACGCCATCGCCGCCTACGAGACCTCGCTGATGGCGCACGCACAGCAAGCCCTGTCCACGGTTCCGGGACTTGAGCTGCTGGGCTCCGCGCCCGACAGAATCGCCGTACTGACCTTCACCCTGGCGGGCCACGACCCGACGGAGATCGCCGACTGGCTGGACCGCGACGGCATCGCCATCCGCGCCGGCCACCACTGTGCCCAACCGGCCCTGGCCCACTACGGCCTGCAGAGCGCGGCCCGTGCCTCGCTCGCCCTCTACAACACACCCGAGGAGGTGGACAAGCTGGTGGCGTCCCTGCACGCACTGCAGCAAGCCACCTGACGCCCCCGACCGTCCGACGTCGCCGACCGGAGTCCGGTCGGCGACGTCGGCGTCGGTGAACAGCCGGGTCAGATCCGGTCGAGGATCTTGTTCATCTTCTTGACCTCGGTCGACTGGTTCTTGACCACATCGTCGGCGAGCTTCTTCGCCGTGGCGTTCTTGCCGTTCTTCTGCTCGTTCCTGGCCATGTCGATCGCGCCGTTGTGATGGGCGATCATCATCCGCGCGAACTTCCGGTCGAAGTCCTTGCCCTTGGCGGCCTTGAGCTCCTTCATGTCCTTGTCGGACATCATCCCCGACATGCCGGAGCCGTCCATGGAGTGGGAGCCGTGGTCCATACCGGGCATGGATCCGCCCGACACAGGCTTGCCCCAGGCCTTGAGCCAGGACTTCATCTTCTGGATCTCGGGGTCCTGAGCCTTCTCGATATCACCGGCGAGGGCCTTGATCTCCGCGTCCCCGGCCCGGCCGTCGGCGAGCTCGGCCATCGCCACGGCCTGCTCGTGGTGGGGGATCATCATCTGCGCGAACAGCACATCCGCGTCGCCGAACGCACCCGGTGCGGGGTTGGCGCCGGCGCCCTGGGTGACCGTGGCCGACGGCTTGCTCCCGTGGTCCATGCCGCTCGTGTTGTCGTCACTGTTGCCACAGGCGGCGAGCACCAGCCCGGCCGCGGCAACGGCGCCGACCAGGACGATACGGCGGGCCGGCGTGCGTCGCACGGCATGCTTGATGGTGGTCATGTCAACCTCGTGTTGTCTGTTCTGCTCTGCGGAATTGTTGGCGAACGGGGCGACGCGGGCAGCGAGAAGCGCCCGCGGCGGCGTTCGGCCTAAATCCGCAGGACCGACAGTTGAGCGAGGTCGGGTTGGGGCGGTGGCGGATTGGGGCGCTGCGCCGTGAGGGCGCCGGCGCGCAGCCGTACGAGCCAGTCGGGCCGGCGGCTGAGCGCCGCCCGCAGCAGACCGGCAAGGATCCAGCCTCCGAGCACGGCCACACACAGGGAGGTCATGTCCATCGCCATGCCCGGACCGTGCGAGGACGACTTCGTCGTCATGTCGTGGCCCGAGGAGCGCGACGAGGCAGCGGCCGCCTGTGACGGCGAGGCCATGCCGTCGCCCATATGGGCGCTGGAGGCGGCTGCGTGCGCCGCGCTCCCCATGGCCGAGCCGGAGGAGCTGTCGGGATGGCCCACCGTATGCATCACGAAGACGCCGAGCGCGAGCACGACAACGAGCAGCAGCTGCCCACAGGCACCTGCCGCCCGAATCCCGCGGTGCGCACTCACGTCATGACCTCCGGCATCGACCCTACCCAAGCGCCCGCCCGCACGGCGCAGCACCCCAGGAGCCGTGAAGTCGCGACGTACGGCGCATCGATCGGCTTCCCCTCAGCCATGACCGACGACGCCGGTCGTGCGGTCCTCGGCCACCCGGCACACGGCATCGAGAAGACCGTCCCGCTGCGCCGACAGCTCCCGCGGCAACGGTGTCTCATCGCGTACCGCCTGGCCCAGACGCCACTCCAGCGCGGCACCGATCACCGGCCGGAAGCGCGGCCACCGTTCACGCGCCCAGCGAGCGGCGTCGGCCTTGCTTGTGTGTCGTGCCGTGGTCAGCGTCAGCAGCGCCCGGCAGGCCGTCAGGACCACATAAGCATGACCTCCCCGGTGCACCACCTGCGCAGCCCCGTCACGGAGCGACAGCACCTTGCGGGCCACGGCCGCACGCACCGTCTCCGCAGGCACGGCGGTCACCGCACATTCCAGCGGGCGGCCATGGACCGTAACGCCCGTGTCGTGGACGAGGTGCCGGTTGAGGATCCACTCCTGCGAAACGGGCTCCGCGTGCAGCGGGGAGCCGGGTGACACCGTGGCCAGAATCGACGGCGTGCCGGAAGCGTTCAGCTCACCGGAGAGCGAGGAGAGCAATGCGGCAGGCGCATAGATGAGGTCGATGCGATCGGTGAATTCGGGATGGCTGGACCAGAAACGGTGGTGCCCGGCATCCAGTGCGCTCAGGACGTCAGGGCTCAGTCCACCGGTGACGGCGGCCATCAGGTCGATGTCGCTCACGCCCTCGTCGTAGTCGCCACTGACCGCCGACCCGTACAGGTACATGCCTACGAGGCGATCGCCGAGCGCCGATCGGACTTCGTGCAGCAGGTCGGGCAAGACCTGCTGCACGGCGAGCGGGCATCGCGTCACTCCACGCCCGGCCGCGCCGTACGCAGCGCTACTCGGCGCCTGTGGTTCATGCGGGTTGTCCACGTCGTTACCGTGCCATGACTCCGGTCAAAGCCCCACCCGATTACGGGACCCCTCGCCGGCCTCCCTCAGCCGGGTCGCCGCCGCTTTCTCATCGGCGGTCGACAGCCAGAAGTACAGCGGCGGCACGGCGAGTTCGATGACCGTCAGGGCGACCTGGAACCACTGCGGCCGGCCGTGGAGGGCCATGGACAGGATCCGGCCGACTCCGCCGAGCAGAAAGATGCCGGCGAGCCACCGCACCGCCCGGGACGAAATGGGCGACTGCCGGGCCGCCCAGATCCAGGCGAGGCCGTACCCGAGGAAGATCGCTCCGTAGTACCGCTCCCGGCTGTCGACGGTCGCGCCGGCCGTGCCCTCGCCCGGCACCGAGTCGATGCCGAGCACGAGGTGGAAGGCGCCGATCGCCACGCAGGCGATCCCCATCGCCAGCACAAGCCATGTGAGGAGCCTGGCCATGATCCGACCACCCTTTCCCCGTTAGTAGATACCTGTCTACTAACGGGGAAGTTAGGGCGGATAGTAGACAGATGTCAAGTAACCTGTGGGGCGTGACCACACGCCGCAGACTCGCCCCCGCCGAGCGCCGCAGCCAGCTGCTCGGCGTCGGAGCACAGCTCTTCGCGGCGAAGCCGTACGACGAGGTGTTCATGGAGGACGTCGCCGAACGAGCCGGCATCTCCCGCGCCCTGCTGTACCGCTACTTCCCGAACAAGCGCGACCTGTTCGCCGCGATCTACCAGCAGGCCGCGGACCAGCTGCTGGCCGATACGGCACTCGATCCGGCCCTGCCCGTCGTCGAGCAGCTGTCCGCCGGACTCGACGTACACATCGACTACTTCGTCGCCAACCGGAACACCGTGCTCGCGGCGAACCGGGTGCTCGCCGGAGATCCGGTGATCCAGGCCGTCATCACCGACGAACTGGCCGAGCTGCGGCGGCGCCTGCTCTATTCCACCGGACTCGGCGACGGCCCCAGGGAGTTGGTGTCGGCCGCGCTGATGAGCTGGCTGGTGTTCGTCCGCACCCTGTGCGTGGACTGGCTGACGAACCAGTCGTTCTCACGCACCGAGCTGCGCGCCATGTGCGTCGGCGCCCTGCTGGGGGCGCTCCGGCCCATCATGGATCTCGAACGGCTCGCCCCAGGCACCGGCACGGACCCCGGCACCGGCGGCTGACCACCCGGGGCGCCGGCATCCAGCACATGACCGTAGCCCAGCCGTGGCCACGACCTCGTACCCCACCTCGCACGGCGTGGGCACCTCTGGCCCCTCCGTTCGGCCCGGCGACGCTCTCCCTCACCTACCTCCGTATACCCAACGAGCGGTAGAAGCTGAGGAGTTGACCCCATCCCTCATCCGGCTCCGCCCGCCGCAGTACGGCTCGCGGAAGGGTGCATACACGCGGTTGCGGAACCGCGCAACCGCTGGGAGGTGGGAGCGGGTGTTCAGCGCGCCGCAGGATCACCGGCACGGTTTACTTACCGGTGGGGAGTTGGCCAAGCTCCCGGCCAAGCACGTACGGGGAGCGGGAGAGGTCATCCCCCCCGGGGGGTGTAATCCACCGGTAAAGGAACGGCACGGTCGTCGTTTCCGGCAAGGCTCAGGCCGGTGTCCCGCACATCCTGTGTCGCGTGCCGGCAGCCCGTTGGAGTGGCACTGTTCCGCCAAGTGGTCGTAGCGTGTCGGCAGAGGAGCAACGACAGCCCCGCGGGGAACGTGGCCAGCACGAAGACCGCACCCTGCGTCGCAGCCGATGTCCACACATGCGAAGCGGTGAGGAGCGGATATGCGAGCTCACAAGGCAAAGGCAGCACTCCTGGTCTGTGCCGGGGTGGCACTTGCGGCAGCAGCCGTACCGGCGCCCGCCTCCGCCTCTCCGGAACAGCCGGCGCAGACCCGTGTAGCGGCCATCGACTGCACCGGGCAGCCACAGGTCCGCCCCGGCGATTTCATGCTCGCCTGCGGCGACGGCAACAACGTCCTGAAGTCGCTCCGGTGGTCGCAATGGCAACCGCAGTCCGCTGTCGCCGAGGGAAACGACCTGGTCAACGACTGCCAGCCCTACTGCGCAGCAGGCCACTTCCACAGCTACCGCGTCCACGTACGGCTCGACAACCCACAGCTCCGCCCCGGTCACCCTGGGCAGCGGCAGTACACCCGGGTGACCCTCACCTACGTCGGGGACAGGCCGGCCGACACGCCCCGAGTCGTCACCTCCCAGCTCTGGAGCTGACGGGGCCCGCGAGCTCGTGGCAGTGGACCTTTGCGACGCGACCCGGTCCACCTGGACGGCGATCCGGGTGGAGCCGTAGCGGCGCCGCGTCCTGACCACAACGCTCGGTTCCGCTGACCCCTCACCCAGGAGCCAACAGCCCCCACACAGACTTGAGTTGCTGGTCTTTCATTCGCTGTGCTCATCCCGTCGCGGCTCTTCGACCGCCGGGGCCTGCCACGCGGCACGGACCCGCTGAACGGTTTCGGCGGCCTGCCGGACGCCGGCACGGTAGGACGGTTGCCAGGCCGACCGGTCGTGCAGGTCTTGGCCGAACACCCGTGCCGTCGCCTCGTCGGGACCGATGGTCACCACGGCGTCCGCACCGACTTCGGCGAGTTCTTGGGCGAGCGGCTCACGGGGGAACAGGTGCGCCAGCGGCTCGATGACGACCACCACGCGGGCGCCTGTCGCCAAGTCGGCGCTGGTTCCCGACCGCAGACCGCCGTCCATGTACGTACGGCCGTTGATGGTGAGCGGTGGGTAGAAGCCAGGGAAGGCGGTGCTTGCCGCCACGGCGGACGGCAGTGGGACACCGCTTGCGCAGTCGAAGACTTCCGGCTCGCCGGTCTCGGCGTCCACCGCCGTGATGAGCAGCTTCCGGTCCGGCCATTGGTGTGCGCCGACCAGGACACCCATACGGGCCAGATGCGCCTGCTCGGGGCCGGTCTCGGCGGCCAGCGCGAGCTGACCCACCCGCCGCCGCGCCGCGGCGGGATCGGAACCGGCGGCGCCGAGCACGGCGAACACCTCCCCCAGCCGACGCCTGTCCACCTGGGGAGGGGCGATGTCGGAGTCGGCAGGCCGCGGAGGAGTGGCGAGCCGATCCGGGTCCTGGCCGGTGGCCAGCACCGCGCCGATGATCGCGCCCGCCGAAGTGCCGACGATCAGATCCGCCTCAGCGAGGTCCACACCGGCCCCGCGCATCCCGCCGAGGAGCCCGGCCATCCAGGCGGTACCGACGACCCCTCCGGCGCCGAGTACGACTGCCCGCCGGTGAGATCCGGAGGGCACGTTTGACGCAGCCGCCCTCGTGGTCACCGGTCACGCTCCGCTCGCCTCGTCTTCGGCACGCCTTCCCCTTCGCCCGATCAGTTGTTCCCGCTGAGGCTATACCGCGCCGACGGAGCGGCCTCGCCGGGCTGTCGCGCGATTCCTCGCGAACGGCACTCCGCCACCTGCCAGTTGGCGGCTGACGGGTGACAGGTGACAGGTGACGATCGGCATAGGGGCCATCACCAGGCTCGACATGAAACCCGTCCACCGCCAGGGAGTGGGCAGTCCCCCTGCGCCGAGGGATGCCAAGCTCCTCACGAGCGAGCCGTCCACCTCAGGCATCCCGGAAACGATGCATCCCGATCTCGGCTCCCGGCTCCCGGCTCCCGGCTCCCGGTTCTCGGCTCTCGGCTCTCGGAATAGCGGACAAAGTGCCGTGATTCATTGAATTCGGGAACATCTGGAGATCCTCATGACCTTGCCCCCCCGCACTCATCCAGGCCGGGCGCCACCACCATGGAGGCCGCCGCGATCATGACCCTTCCGGTGAAGGCATTTCCAGGGGTGACCGGCCTTGCCTTGACGAACCGGCCATGCCCGACCTTGACTGCCAGCGTCCCCCACCACGGGTAATGCCTTGCCCCCTGACCGAAGGTTCGAACATGACGGTTGACGCCACCGCCGCCACTGAAGTCGGGCAGTTCCTGCTCGGCGACTCGTTCCCCTGCCTTGCCGGCCGCTCGGCATGGCGGCAGGGCGGCATCACCCACCATCACTACACGTGGTTCGGAGACGACACGGCGGCGCGGCACATGGCGGCTGATCTTCAGACGTATGTGGAGGCGGTGGACTGGGACGCCAAGCCCTTCACGAGCTTCGTGGCCACCTTCTCGGGCCTCCTACAGGTGTCGGACACCGAGTTCGAGCACTTGATGTGGCAGCAGCTACAGGCCGTACACGATCATGACAGCCGTACGCACGCCTGGGCCGACGGCTATGCCCCCGACCCGTCGTCCCGTACCTTCGCCTACAGCGTCGCCGGGCACCCCTTCTTCGTGATCGGGCTGCACGAGACGCACAGCCGCATCGGCCGCCGCCCGCCCTTCCCCATGCTCGCCTTCAACTCGCACGCCCAGTTCGACCGAATAAAGGCCGCCGGCCTCTGGGACCGGCTGCAGGAGAAGATCCGCAAGCAGGACATCGAGTTGCAGGGGGACATCAACCCCAACCTCTTGGAGTACGAGCAGCTCTCCGAGGCCCGGCGCTACTCGGGCCGGCGCAAGCCGGCCGACTGGACGTGCCCCTTCACCGCACGGGTCTGAGCCCGACCGGCCCGGGGCGAGTGCTGGGTGGCGACGAACGATGACGGGCTGATCGGGCCTGCGGGAGCGGCCGGCACCGGCCATCGGATGCGAGGGGGATCCACCCCTTCCCGTTCCTCAGTCGTGGCTTCCGTCAGGGCGGGGCCCGTGCATGACGTACGCCGCGGTGCCCGCGAGGAACAGGGTGGCCGCTGTCGCCCAGGCGGCGGGCTCGGGGCCCGGCTGCATCGCCCAGGCCCATACCGTCACGGTCCGGCCGTGGACGCCCCCGCCGGCAAGGTACTGGGTGCTGAGACAGACGATCATCGGCAGCCAGCTCAGCCGGGCGCCGATGAGGGCGGCGGCCGGCGCCGAGATGCCCACCGCGCCGAGAAGATTGCGGACGATCGCCGACGCGCCAAAGGTCTGTGCGTGTCCGGGCACCGCGAGGGCGAGCAGCGCCGCGCCCAGGGCGGTCAGGGCCAGTAGATGGACGAGACGCCGGGGCCACCAGGGGCGTACGGCGGCCCGGTCCAGTTCCGTGGAGTGCTGGTGCAGGCTCGCGCCGATCGCCGCGGCGGCGAGCATCGGCGCGAGCGCCACGACGGGGACCCGTTTGTCGGGGTCGATGTAGGCGTGCAGCTCGTGGGCGCCGAGGGCGGCCAGCAGCGCGGTGGCGAGCAGTGTGGCCACGGTGGCGGGGAGGACGCGGGAGCGGGCATAGAGGGCGAATCCGTACGTCGCGGGGTAGGGCGAGACGGGCGCGTTCGGGGTCGTCACAGTGCGGGGACCTTCTTCGTGTCGCAGCTGCCGTGGGTGGCGAAGTAACGGCCGAGCCAGGCGCGTCGCTGGTCGGGGCGCATGGCGGCGAGGTGGTGCAGGGCCCGCTCGCGTGTGTCGAGCGCGGTGGCCTCCGCGGTGTCGCCTCGTTCCCGGGCCTGCCGGCGCGCCTCCGCACGTCTGCTGGTGCTGAGGTCGTTGGAGACCAGCCACTCCATCACCGCGTCGTCGACGGGATGCGTGGTCGGCGCCGCGCAGTCGCGGGTCAGCATCCCGGCCGCGGCTTCCCATGCGAACGCCTGGGGATCCGCCAATTCACCGCGTACGACACTCTGTCCGAAGTAGAGGTCGGGCAGCTGTGCCTCGTCGCGGTGGGGGTCCTGGGGCAGGTTTTCGAAGCGGACGGGGGCGTGTGCCACTCCCTCAAGCCGTCCCGTGAGGCCGGACAGCGCTTTCGATACCGCCGGGAGCAGGTCCCTGTGCACGGCGTTGACGCACACCTGTGGTGACGAGTCGTCACAGATCTGCTTCTCGGCAAGCGGGTTGGGGTACCACATGTGCTCGCCGGTCCGCCCGATCGGCACCGCGGCCACGATCGCGACGGCCAGCGGAAGCAGCGCGGTGTAGCGGTGCCGCCGGGCGGCGTGGCCGAGGACCACGGCGGCGGCGAGGCCGCCCGTCCACGCGGCCATCGCGAGCGGCTGCCACCAGACCGGTACCCAGCCATCGGGGCTGTAGCCCTCGGCCGGTCCGAGGAAGCGCAGTGACGACTGCTGGTACATGGGCAGCGCCAGCGCCACGTATCCGCACAGGGCGAGCAGCGGCGCGGCCAGGCGCCAGCGGACGAGCCGGCCGACGACCATCCCGCCGCAGGACATCGCGGCCAGGAACACCGTGTCGGCGGCCAGGGGGCCGAACAGCGGCCGCCCGGCGGAGGCGTACGGCCAGGTGGCGAGGAACGAGCCGGCGGCCGCGACCGCGTGACCGACGATCACGGCGAGCGCCACCGGAAGGGCGGCCACCACGAACTGCGCGAGTTCGCTCCGGGCGCCGGTGGCCCATAGCTCCGCCGTGCGCCTGCGACGCTCCCGGCCGCCCTGCCAGCACCCCGCACCCGCGGCGAGCGGGCCGCCGAGCAACACGGCCGCCGAGTGCAGCCGCTCCTGTGTCTCACCCCAACTCCCTTGCCAGTAGCTGGCCTTTCCTGCCATCGCGCCGACGAGGGTGAGGCACATCGCGAGCGCGATCCAGGGGGCGAGTCCGCCGCGTATCTCGGCGAACACGGGGTGGCGGGCGCGCCGGGTGGATCGCGACGACCCCGCGGCGTCGGGGCGGGACGGGGTGTGCGGGATCAGCTGGGTGGTCATCGGCGGGCTCCCGTCGTGGTCGCCACGGTGGCGCGATGGCCGCGCAGGGCGGCGGTGTAGCCGCGCTCGACGGGATTGCCGCCGAGGTCCGCGCCGGCGTCGCTCTCGCCCAGCGCCGCGAGCGATGCCGGAGTCCCGCGGTACGCCACACGACCGGATGCGAGGAGCGTCACCTCGGTGCATGCCACGGCGACGTCCTCCACCAGATGCGTGGAGACGATGACCGTGGTCTGCGCTCCCAACTCCACGAGCAGCGACCGGAACTCCACCCGTTGCTCCGGGTCGAGGCCGGCGGTCGGCTCGTCGAGCAGCAGCACGTCGGGCTCGTTGACGATGGCCTGGGCGATGCCGGCCCGCCGCACCATGCCGCCCGAGAGCGTGCGCACCTTGGCGTCGATACGGTCCGCGAGCCCGACCCGCGCCACGGCCCGCTCGACGGCCGCGCCGGCGACATCTCCCGGCATGGCCTTGAGCCATGCCACGTACCCGACGAACTCCCGCACGGTGAAGCCCGGGTAGTACCCGAAGTCCTGGGGCAGATAGCCGAGCCTGCGCCGGGCCGCGGACAGCTCCCGGTGGCCGGACAGCGCGTGGCCGAGCAGCTCGACCCGTCCGCCGGCGGGACGGGCGACCGTGGCCAGCACCCGGATGAGGGAGGTCTTGCCGGCGCCGTTCGGGCCGAGCAGTCCGTGCACGCCGGGGCCGAAATCGAGGTCGACGCCGTCGAGGGCGACGGTCCTGCGGTGCCGGACGGTGAGGCCGTTGACGCTGATGGTGCTCACGAGTTCTCCAGACGGTTCAGGTACGAGCCCGGGCCGTGGTCCGGGGCGAAGTCGAAGGCGCGACGGCGCAGCGCGAGCAGCCCGGCGCAGCACAGGGCGGCCGCGGCCCACCCGCTCTGCGTGGCGCTCCCGGAGACACACCGCCCCAGCTGCTCGGCGAGCACGGCCGGTGTGGGAGCCCCGTCGGGGGCGTGGGCCGCGGCGGGCAGCAGTACGGCGAACGCCCAGCCGGCGGCGACGAGCGCGGCGGCGGTACGGCATCCGGTGTACGAGCCGAGCGCGAGCGTCCCCACGGTCAGCGCCAGCCCTGGCAGTAGCCAGGCCGCCGCGCCCGGCACTCCGGGCGGCGCGGGCAGCAGGGCACCTACGGCGGTGAGCAGCGGCAGGCTGACGCCGAGCACGGCGGTGGTCCTGATCAGCAGCAGCCGCAGCCCGCCGGACGGTGCCGCGGCGCTGATCTCGTACATCGGATCGGCATACGGCCCGTAGGAGAGCGCGACCCCGGCGAGCGGGAGCACCGGCGCCAGCGCGAAGAACACCGACCGCGCCGCGAGGAACCCGGCGCCGTAGGCCAGTGCCACGGCTCCCGCGCACACCACCAGCAGGGCCACGCCCCATGCTCCGCGCAGGGCAGGCCCGGCGGCCCAGACCGTTCGCGCGAGCCGGCCCGGCAGGGAGGCAGGAGCGGGCCGGGCGACGATCCGGCGGCCCGGGCTCGGGCGTAGTGGCGAACGACGCGCCCTCGCCCCCCTCTTGCGTACGGTCGCGCCCGCGCCCTCCCCCGGGGCCTCCTCCGCGACGGTGCGCAGCAGCGCGCCCCGCACGTCCTCCAGCAGCGGCCCCGCCGTCCCCGTCGCGCGAACTGCGGCCGAGACGATGGCCGCACACCGGCCGCACGCCTCCACATGCTTCTCCAACGACCAGGCATCCGGCTCCGGCAGGGACCCGTCCGCGTAGCGCCGGCCCATCGCCTCGTCCACATGCCACGCCGGTCCGCCCGGGCTTACCTGTTCCCTCTTCATGCGAGACCTCCCCATGGCGTCGCCGCATTCCCCAACTCGCCCAATACAGCGCGCAGTTCACGCCGGGCGCGCATGGCCCGTGTTTTGACGGTGCCCTCGGGTATGCCCAGCAGCTGTGCGGCCTCACGGGTCGTCAGCCCGTCGATGACCGTGGCCCGCAGCACCTCACGCAGCTCCGGTGACAGCCGGTCGAGCGCGGTGCCCACATCCCCGTACTCCAGTCCCCCGAGGGCACTGTCCTCCGCCGACGGCACGGCCGCCGGAGGCTCGTGCACGACACGCCCGGCCCGTGCCTGCGCGCGCTGCGCGTCCACCAGCCGCCGCGCCGCGATCACCCACAGCCAGCCGCCGGCCTCTCCCGACCGGTACGAACCGGCGGACCGCCACACGGTGACGAAGGTGTCCTGGAGCACCTCGCGCACGGTCTCGGCATCGGCACACCGACGCGCCAGCCGCGCGTGCAGCCAGCCGGCGTGCCGGTCGTAGAACGCGGCCAACGCGGTCTGGTCCCCTCGTGCGATGCCGCGCAGCAGCGCGGCATCGTCGTCCCGGTCTGCCCTCAAGGGGCGGAATCGCTTCACGCCTCTTCTATCGCTCGGCGGACGGAAACGGTTCACGAACGGGCGGACGACCTGCGCGGACGATCTGCGACGTCCGGGTTGCCGGCCTTGTCCGGGTTCCTAGTGCCGCGCAGCGCAGTGGTGGCGACCGCTCAGGACGAAGCCTGTACGGCGGCGCGTTCGCGGGCGGCCGCGGCCCGTCGCGGGTCACCGAGCTGTGCCTCCAGGCGGGCCTTGGCCGACCAGTTGTACGGGCAGATCGGGCGCAGCTGGATGCGTTCGCTGAGCAGGGTCCGGGCCAGGTCGGTACGGCCTGCGCGGAGCGACGCCTCGACGAGGGTCCGCTGGATCGCGTCCCGCTGGGCGTGGCTGCCACCGAAGGCGTTCAGGCGGTGGCGGATGGGCAGCAGCAGGTCGGCGGCACGGGCGTAGTCCTGCCGCCCGTAGGCGATCAGCGCGCGGCAGACCGGCAGGCCGATCTCGGCCGTCATGGCACCGTTGGAGACATCGGGCTCCGCCGCCACCCACTTTTCCCGGTCCTGGACCAGGCGCTGGGCCTGGTCAATGCGGCCCGCGCCCACGTAGGCCATGACCGCGTGCGCGTCGTTGAAGGCGTAATGGGGGCCGTCGTCGCGGCTCTCCCAGGCGTCGGCGAGTGCCTCCCACCGTGCGCTCTGTTGGTCCTGCGCCAGGTACAGGCGCCACAACAGGGCGGCGGCGTCGAGCAGTTCCATCGCCACGCCCGCCGACCGGTCGTGATGGAGCACGGAGTCGTAGATCTCCAGTACGCGGGCGGTGTCGCCGGTCTCCAGCGTATAGAGGGCGTAGTGCCACCAGTTGTGGACGGTGAGCAAGGTGCCGCTCGCCCAGTCGTCGGTACGGGCGTCGAGAAAGCGGATCCCGTCCGTGAAACGTCCGCGCATCTCATACGTGTGCACGACACCATGGACGCCCCACACATCGTGCGGATGCCGCGCGAGGGCCGCCCGGCCGACCTCCTCGGCATGTTCGTAATGGCCCGACTCCTCCAGGCCGAACGCGTACATGCCGAGCAGCGGACCGTGGTGTGGATCGCTCTCGTCCCAGGCGTCCAGTGCTCCGCCGACGCGGTCACGGAGGCGCTGGGCGTCGCCGGTGAGGAAGTCGTGCTGGTGACCTGCGAAAAGGGCCAGCACATCGCGTGGGAAGGCGACGGTGAGGTCACCGAGGATGCGGCCCGCGCCATGCATGTCGCCGTCCAGCCATGCCGCTGCGGCGGCGAGATGCATCCGTTCGCGGGACGTCAGCCTGTCCGTGTCCAGGCCGGAGCGAAAGCGGAGGAGGCCGTCGCGCGCCGCGGCCGCGTCCTTCTCCTCGGTGCCCAGCACCCCCAGATATGCGGCCAGCGTCTGGCCCATCACGGACCGCGGCGAGGCGGCGAGTACGGACCGAGACGCCTCCAGGACCTGGGGGCGGAAGAACAGCAGGTCGTCCAGGGCCTGTTCGTAACGGGTGAGGGCCTCGGCGCCGGTGTCGGTCATCAGGTGCCCGTGCCGGTCCGCTGTCATGGGTGACTCCTGGGGGGTGAGTGTGACAACTGGCTGAACTGCGGTGACGAGAGCGGTGACGGGACAGGCCATCGTGACAGCGGGCGAACGGGCCGGCCGTCAAGCCATCCGGTCGTCCAGCCATCCGGCCGCCCGATGGCTCGTCTCCATCCTTCCTCGATGCCTTCGTATGTGTCCGTATGTCCGTGCCGGAAAACTGCTCCCCTCAACCGACCTTGGGCAATTGCTGCGTGGAGCAGTGAATCCCGCCGCCACCCTCCCCAAGAGTGTCGACGGGCAGTTGCACCACCTCCCGGCCCGGGTACAACTCGCGCACGATGGACGCGGCGTTGCGGTCGGCCTTCCTGTCGCCGAAGCGAGGCATGACGACCGCGCCGTTGACCACGTAATAGTTGACGTAGCCGGCCAGGAATCCGTCCCCGCGGCGGCCGATGTGGACCGGCTCGGGCAGTTCGACGACGTCGAGACGCTTCCCCCTGGCATCGACCGCCCTGTCCAGCACCTCGCGCGCCTGGTCGTAGGCCTCGGTCCAGACGTCCCGGGGAGCGTCCTCATCCGGTGCGCTGATGACCACGACACCCGGTTCGGAGAAGCGTGCCAGCGCGTCGATGTGGTAGTCCGTGATGTCTTTTCCCTTGACGCCCTTCACCCAGATCACCGTGGTGGCGCCGACCAGATCCTTGAGGGCCCGCTCGATGTCGCCGCGGGATCTGCCGGGATTGCGGGCATCGTTGACCAGGGAACTCTCGGTCGCCAGCAGGGTGCCCCTGCCGTCGACCTCCAGCGCGCCGCCCTCGCCCGTGATCGGCGCCTTGATCCTGGTGAGGTGCGCGTCGTCCAGGATCCGGCGTGCGACCTGGCTGTCGCGGCCGTGGTCCTGCTTGTTGCCCCAGCCGTTGAAGTTGAGGTCGACTCCGGCGATGCCGTCGGGCCCGAGTACGAAGAGCGGTCCGCTGTCGCGCATCCACAGGTCGTCCACCGGAGTCGGGACCACCTCCACCCCTGACCCGCAGGCCTGCCGCGCCGCCTTCACCTCCGGGCCATTTGCCAGGAGGACCACCGGCTCGAACTCCGCGATCGTCCGTGCGATGCGCGCGATGTCGTCCCGCACACCGGCGATGTCCGGCCCCCAGATCTTCCGGGTGGGCCATGCCATATACGTCGACCGGTGCGGGTGCGCCTCGTCGGGCAGCCGCCATCCGCCGGCCGGCGGTGCGTCTGACGGGGCGGTGCTGCCGCCGCCCGGCGCAGGCACGCTGCTGTCCGGCGTACGGCAGGCGCTCAATCCCCCGCCGAGCGCGGCGGCGACCGCAGTTTGCAGTGTCTGACGTCTGGATATTCGCACGATCAACCACCTGACTGAAATTTTGGTCAGGCCCATGGTAGGGCATGATCGGACGTCAGATACTTTGATCCTTCGGATAGCGGGAGCATTCGATGCCGGACAGGCCCACCCAGATCCTCGAAGCCGCCGCCCGGCTGATCGCCCGGCGTGGCGTGCGTGGGCTACGGGTCGAGGAGGTTGCCGCGGAGGCCGGTGTCTCGACCGCGCTGATCTACTACCACTTCAAGGATCGCGCCGGCCTGCTGCGCCGCACGCTGGAGTTCATCAGCCGGCGCGCGGTCCGCTACACCGACGCGGCCCTGGAAGCCTCCGACGATCCCCGTACGCAGCTCACCGAGATGCTGCTGCTGGAGCTGCAGGACACTCCCCACGTCAGGGAGAACAGCGCCGCCTGGGGCGAGTTGCGCGCCACCGCCGTCTTTGATCCGGACCTGCGGGAACTGCTGGCCGCTGCGACACGTGAGTGGATCGACGACCTCGCACACCTCATACGGCAGGCGCAGGCACAGGCGGTCGATACGGTCGACCGACCCGGCCGCGAGACCGATCCGTACGATGCGGCCGAGCGGCTCACGGCCCTGGTCGAGGGCCTCAGCGAACGTTGGCTGAGCGGCACCACCTCGCTCCAGCGCGCGCACGAGCTGCTCCGTGGCGCGATCGAGGCGGAGCTCTGACGGGGCAGCAGGCCGAACTGACGAGGCGGCAGGCCGAGCGCGGTGCCGCTCGCCGATATCTGGACGCGCGGCTCGCATATCCGTGCCCGGTCCGAGTTCGACTTCGCCGCCTTCTTGGCCGGATTGAAGCTCGCCCACTACGGGCCGCCCGGCGTTCACCGCTGATCGACTTGCCCGGGCGGGCACGGCATCAAGCGACCGGCCCACGCCGCCAGTTGGTCACCCGCCTGGTGCTCGTCGACGCGAACCTCGATCCGATCCCACGAGATCACGTCACCGGTAGCGGGCCCGCCCGATGGCGGCCGCGACGGTCAGCGGAATCGTCAGTGCGGTGGCGAGCAGGAAGATGAGGCCATACTCATGCCTGCCGGCAGCGGCCGCCGTCAGGCCGCTCGCCAGCGCGCTGCCGCCGTAGAGGCTGACGCCGAACATCGCAACGCCGGTGGCTCGGGCCGTCGGGGCCACCGCGGTCGCCCAGGCCTGGACCGTGGTGTGCAGGAACGACCAGCCGGCGCCCAGCAGCAGCGCGGTGACCGCCAGGGCCGGGAGCGACTGACTCACGGTGGCAACCGTGTAGGCCACAGCGGCTTGCGCCCCGCCGGCCACGATCAGCCTGGTGGGACTCCACCGACCCACCAGCCTCTTGACCCACTGCGCGCACACCATGGCCGCGACGCCGTACAGCGCCGACACCGCACCGGCCACCGCGGTCGGCACCCCCCGGGCCTCCAGCGCCGGCGCCAGATACGTCAAGAAACCCAGCAGCACGGCGCCTTCGAGCAGAGCGACGGCCATGACGTACCACATCCATCGCGACCTGAGTACGACACGGAAGGGAGCCAACAGGCAGCCGGCAGGCTCGCGTTCCGGTTCGGGGAGGCGGCGCAGCGCCCGGGAGAGATACGCCGCGAGCAGGGCCGGCACGAAGAAGACCAGGCGCCAGCTGATGTAGTGCGCCAGCGCTCCGGCCATGAGCGTGCCCAGCGCCGTACCCAGGGAGAACGCGGTCATCAGATCGCTGAGCGGGCGCTGGCGTCCCTCGGCGGGGACGACGTCGCCGATGTGGCTCAGCGACGCGGGGATGCAGGCGGCGAAGCAGGCTCCGGAGAGCGCCCGGGTCACGATCAGGACGGTGGCATTCGGGGCGAGCGTGGAGAGCAGCGCGGCGAGGGCGCCTACCGCGAGGGAGAACCGCATGACGCGGATCCGGCCCATCCGGTCACTGGCGATCCCCCACACCGGCTGCATCAGGCCGTAGCAGACGTAGTAGACGCCGGCTGCGAGCGCCACCGTCGAGATACTGGCGCCGAGTTGGTCCGCGATGAGCATCAGCATCGGCGCGATACAGAAGCGGTCGAAGTTGCTGATCAGGCCGGCCAGCCGCAGCAGCCGGAGTGAACGCGTCGATAAACCGGCCGTAGTTGGGGTCGAGGCAGGGATGGAGATAGAGGTAGAGGCAGTGGTGGACCTGGTGAACACGAAGGGTCGCTCCTTGTCGTCGCCCGGCGCTTCCCCGGGCCCTGTCCAGCCCACCACTCGCGCCGTCCGGATATTCGCCTCAAGCGATCACCATCGCTCACACTTTGTCGTGCAGGACATCCGTGGACAGAGGAGACGAAGACGCGATGGGCGTCGTCAGGGAAACGCCGTCCGGCACAGGGAACACGGCGAGTACGCTGCGCAAGGAGCTCGGCGCCTTCCTGCGTTCCCGACGGGAGCGGCTGACCCCCGCCGAACTGGGCCTGCCGGTGGCGCCGCGCCGGCGTACCCCCGGGCTGCGCCGCGACGAGGTGGCCGAACGGGCCGGCATCAGCAGCTCCTGGTACGCGTGGTTGGAGCAGGGCCGGGTGCGTACGTCGGAGCAGGTGCTGCGTGCGGTGGCGCGGGCGCTGCGACTGGACAGGGCCGAGACCGCGCACGTCCTGTCCTTCGTCGAGGACGTCCAACCGGCCGGCACGCCGCCGGGCTGGGTCTCACAGAACCTGCGGTCGCTGGTGGAGTCGGTATCGCCGAATCCGGCCGTGGTCATCGATCCGCACTGGGACCTGCTGGCCTGGAACGCCGGATACGCCGCGCTGCTGACCGACCCCGCGCGCCTTCCCGCGAAGCAGCGCAATCTGCCGTGGCTGGTGTTCCGCTGGGCACCGGCGCGCGCCCTGCTCGTGGACTGGGAGTCCGAAGCGCGCGGCCTGTTGGGCCAGTTCCGCGCCCACGCCGCCCGGCACCCGAACGACCGGCGCTACGCGGAGATCGCCGACGAGATCACCCAGGATCCGGACGCGGCACGCTGGTACGGCCAGCGGGAGACAGCGGTCTACCAACCGGCGGTGCGGCACTTCCGGCACCCTACGGCGGGCGAACTGCGCCTCCGATACGTGAAGCTGGCCGCCCTCGACGAGCCGGGACATCACTTCCTGTGCTACCTGCCCGACGACGCAGCCGCCGAGACGGCCGTACGGAAGCTCACCGAGCACGCGTAACCGGGCACACGCCGACGGCAACTGCCGCCCGCCGGCGTTCGGCAATCGCCGGCCAGGTAGCGGGCGAACCATCGGCGCTGGGCCAAGGACGGCATTCGACCGTATGCTGCGGGCGGCCCGGGCCAAGGCGGACGCGCGGCCGGCGACATCGACTGGCTGGTCTCGGTCGGCTCCACGATCGTCCGCGCCCACCAGCACACCTCCGGCGCACGAAAGGGGGGCTCCGCAGTCAGGGTCTCGGCCGTTCCCGCGGCGGGTTGACCAGCGCCTCAAGCAGTGGCGCGGCATCGCCACCCGCTACGACAAGACCGCCGACTCCTACCGAGCCGCCGTCACCCTCGCCGCACCGCTGATGTGGGCCGGCCCACCCTTTGACGACAACTCCTAGGCACGGGACACTTCGAAGCACTCAAGATTCTCGATCACGACATCAGCGGCATCTTCCGATCCGACGCTCAGCAGCCAGTCGGCAAACCGCCAGCCGTACTCCTCCATGGGGCTCCGCTCGTGTTCGGGCCGTGTGGGCCCGAAGTTCCGCTCCAACCAGGCGAAGTACGCCCGACGCGTGGTGAGGTACTCCTCGCGTAGGGGAGCGGGACCATCGAAATCCTCTTCGGCGAGGTCATAGAACAGATCCAGCAGATTGTGCGCGCTGACATAGAGATCCCCCTCGTCACCGAAGAGGATGACGGGCAGGGTGGCGAGATCGGCCCGGTCGTCGCACCGCCACAGCGCGTAAAAGGAACCGGACGAGGTGGCCTGAGCGAAGGGGATCACCCGGTCATAGAACTCCGGACTCGCCGAATCCGACCAGGACGCATCGTTGTTGTACTCGCGCAGTTCGAATCCTGGCGAGTAGAAGTCCGTGCACTGATCATCAAACTCTTTGAGCAGATTCAGCTCAGGTATCGGTGAGTACGTGTCGCTCATGGGTCCACCTCGGAAGAGATCGAGCAGGTGAAGTGACCCTACTTCTGGGCAGCGGGCCAGGTCTTGGGGTGGCCGGGCTTGGTGGTGTCGACGCCACCGGGACCGGCGAAGCGTGTGCGCGCCCGTGTGGATCGGCCGAAGGCCGCGCAGGGCTGACTGAACCTGACGCGAACGCCCGGCATCATCAACGCCCCGGCCCCGTACCACTCGCTCACAACAGCGGGTACGGGGCCGAGAGGTTCGTTGTTCGTCAGTCAACGGCGCACCGAACCAACAGTCCGGTGATCCGAACCAAACGGCCTAGTCCTCGCCTCCCACGCCCGCGCCCACGCGGCATTCGGGGTGGCCCCAGCCGTCCGGGTTCTTGGCGATGGTCTCGCCCGCTGCGTAGGAGCGCCCGCACCGGCAGCGGCCGGGGAACTTGGCGTTGAGTGTCCGCGTGGAGTTCCCCGAGGTGCTCCGGCGCGGCGGGGACGCCGTCTTCGTGGCCGAGCCGGCGGCACGGCGGCGGGTGCCCCCGGACCGTACGGTGTCCGGCGCGGCCGGCGGCTCAGCGGAACCGAGCGCGCTGCCGGCTGCCTCCTGGACGACCGCTGCCTGGCTGGCGGCCCGGTCGGCGAAGTCGTTGAGCCGGTCGCCGTCCACCTGGTGCGCAGGCACGTACCGGAACTCCACGGAGCGGCCCGTGAGCAGCTCGTCGATCCGCACGACGAGTTCCTGATTGGCGACCGGCTTGCCCGCGGCGGTCTTCCAGCCCTTGCGTTTCCAGCCGGGCAGCCACGTGGTGACAGCCTTCATGGCGTACTGGGAATCCATCCGGATTTCCATCGGGACGGCGGGATCGGTGGCCGACAGCAGGCGCTCCAGGGCGGTGAGTTCCGCGACGTTGTTCGTCGCGGTGCCCAGTGGGCCGGCCTCCCAGCGGACGACAGCTTCGTCGCCGTCGGCGACGACCCAGGCCCAGCCCGCGGGCCCGGGGTTTCCTTTCGAGGCGCCGTCACATGCGGCAATCACGCGTTCAGCCATGCGCGCGATCATGCCAGGCGCCGACTCGCCGAGCGAAACTCGTCGTACTTGCGGCTCCCGTCGCGACGCCCGGCATCGCGCGCCGGGCCGCCGAGGCACCCCCGGAGCCCGGTCGGGGCGGGTCCGGCACGAGGACGTCCACGGCATCCTGTCCGAACGCGTCGGCCTCGCTCCTCCCTCTCGATCCATCACGATCCATCACGATCCATCGAGAGGGGCACTCAGCCATCAGGTTGGCTACTGGTCGACCTAATGGCTGTCAGGAGAATCCGGCGCCGCTCAAGGTCGACATCGACGAGCCGCACGGTGATCTCGTCGCCGACGCCGACCGCCGCGTCCGGCGTACGGTCCTGTCCACCGTAGAGATCGGCGTTGGGGACCAAGCCTTCCCTCCGGCCTTCCACACAGACGAAAACGCCGAACGGGACGACCTTGGTGACGTGCGTGGTGAAGACCCGGCCGACCCGGTCCAACATCGTCAGCCAGGTGTCCTCCTGCGTGGCCTTGAGCGACAGTGCGATGCGTTCGCGCGCCAGGTCGACGTCGAGGATCTGCACGGTGAGCTCCTGGCCGACCCGGACCACGTCCTCGAAGCGCTCGAACCGGTCCCAGGACAGCTCGGCCGCGCTGATCATCCCGTCGATGCCGCCGATGTCCACAAAGACGCCGAAGCCGGCTATGGAGGTCACGGTCCCCGAGCGCACCTGGCCCTGGCTAAACGTCTTCAGAAAGGCCCAGCGGTCGTTGAGCGGGGTGGGACAGGTCCGCCACCGGGCCCGTAGTACGCCGTCCTCGTCGGGCAGCACGGCGGTGAACAACGGCCGGCGCTCGTCGAGGTCCATCGGCAGCAGCACGGCGGCGCGGGCACCCTCGACCAATGCGGTCAGCTCGGCGAACTGCGTCTCCGTGGCTACGACACTGGCGATACGCCCCGTCCTGTCCTCCAGGACACACTCGACCAGCCCTTCGTCCGGGAGGCTGTCGAGCACTGCGCTGACGTCGTGGTGCAGATCCGGCCATACGGCCAGCCTGGCGCGCGGCGTGAGCCCGGCGCGGAGGTGGTCGCCATTTTCCCTGGTGACTCGGTGCCAGCGGCAAACACCGTCGAGCGGCTCCTCTTCCAGGAGCAGCGCCCCCTTCCGCGGGATGTTCAGATACAGCCAGTTCCAGAAGTCGTCGTCGGCTGCCTGCTGTGGCCCTGGTTCGTCGTCGGCCCACTCATAGGGGGAAGCGGCGATGCTCTCCGGGAACAGACCAAGGCTGCGGGTGAGCGCCACGGCACGCTCGCACGGTCGGGCGCTGCCGACGTACAGGTACTGGTCCCGCCCGACATGGACCGTGAAGATGCCCTCGGCCTCCAGGCGGCACCAGGCGCCGTCCTCGCGCAGCATGACGCGTACCAGCTCAAGCGCCGTTTCGAGCGCCACCTCAGCACCATCGTGGTAACCGGACAGATCAGAAGGGAACAGCCCGGCCAAGCCGCGGCTTTCCGCGGCCGGCTCCGCGCCCAGGAAGGCGCTGCCGGGAGTCGACGGCTCACGGATGACAAGGCGGTCCACGCCGCTGTCCACCGCGAAGGCGGCAACAGCCCGCAGATGGGCTGCCTCTACCGGACCGCGGTCGCTGACCGGATCCTCACTGCCCGTGTATCGGTCCTGTTCGTCACGGTCGGCCGGGTCGTACTTGGTGATGCGGTAGCAATGGGACAGCACATCAGCACCTCTCTGGGCGACCGGTGGCGAGGCCGACGCCGAGGCCGACGCCGAGGCCGACGCTGACACGGAGATGGAGCCCGGCCGCGATCATCTCACTGTGCCGTCGTGGCACACGGCCAGCCATCTGCTCTCTGCGTCAGCCGTCGGCGCCGACCCGCGCAGGATCGCTGTTCATGCTGTGCCCGACGGCGGGTGGCAGGTGGGGGTGGACGGTGGCGGGTGGACGGTGGCCGGTCATGTGCTCGGGACGGTGCGCTGCACCTGTCGCAGGAATGTCGCGTTGTCGGGTGTCTGCCGGACCTTGTCCAGCAGGGCCTCCATGTTCGCCGGTCCGTCGCCGGTCTGGAGGGCGCGTCGCAGTCGACGGGTAGCCGTCAACTCAGCTGCCGAAAGCATCAGTTCCTCGCGACGGGTCCCGGAGCTGGTGATGTCGACCGCTGGGTAGAGCCGCTTGCTCGCCAGCGCGCGGTCCAGGCGGAGCTCCATGTTGCCGGTGCTCTTCAATTCCTCGAAGAAGTAGTCATCGGCCCGTGAACCCGTCTCCACCAAGGCCGTGGCGAGGATGGTCAGCGAACCGCCCTGCTCCGCGAGACGCGCCGCTCCGAAGAGCCGCTTGGGACCGTGCAGTGCGGCGGCGTCGACCCCTCCGCTCAGGGTACGGCCGCCCGACACGGCCGCGTTGTTGTACGCCCGGCAGAGACGTGTGAGGGAGTCAAGAAGGATGACGACGTCCTGACCCTGCTCGACAAGCCGTTTGGCGCGTTCCACCGCCAGTTCGGCGAGTGCGATGTGCTCCTTCGGCGGACGGTCGAAGGTCGAGGCGAGGACCTCGCCGCGTACGCCACGACGCATATCGGTGACTTCCTCGGGACGTTCATCGACCAGCACCACCATCAGCCGGCATTCGGGGTGGTTGTCAGCGATAGCGGCAGCGAGCTGTTGCAGCAGCATCGTCTTGCCCGTCTTCGGTGGCGCGACAATCAACCCGCGCTGCCCCTTGCCGACCGGCGCGACCAGGTCGACGATGCGCGGTGTCAGCCCGCCTGCCGCACTTTCGAGCCGCATACGGTGCCGTGGGTGCAGCGGCGTGAGGTCACGGAAGTGCGGTCGGCCACGCAATGCCTCCGGCGGGCGCCCATTGACCGACTCGACCTGGGTGAGCGAACGCGGCCGGCCGCACACCCCTACGACGAAATCGCCTTTGCGCAGGTGTGATGTGCGGATCAGGGCAGTCGGCACTCGGACATCGCCGGGTGACGGGAGACAGCCTTCCACGCGCAGGAAGCCGAATTCCTGCCCCCTTTCGTTGGTGATGTCCAGGACCCCGGCTACGGGGAGGGAGGGCTGCGGCGGGGTGGAGGCAGTGAGCCGTTCAATGGTGGTGGAAGGGGGAGCGGTAGTGGCGCTGGCCTTGATGGCGGCGTTGGTCTTGGCGTTGGCGTTGACGTTCGCCTTGGGCTTGGTGCTGGTGGTGGTGCTGGTGGGCATGAGTTGGTGTCCTCTCAGGACGTTCGGACTTGGGAACGCGTGGAAGGGGGGAAGTCGGCGTGCAAGGGCGGTGACATCACGCCCCGCTGGCGGGCAAAGAAGGCCCGCTGCCGGAAAGGAAGGTGGCGCTGGATCGCCGGACTGGACTGCGGTGTCGACACAGTCGGCGCTGGATCGCCGGTCGGGAAGGACGGGCGCGTCAGCGTTATGGGGAGGGAAGACAGGCACCGGCGCCGGGATTTCGGCGAACACAAGTGCTTTCCCATCGCACTGTACCACCCGGCGCGGCCGATCGGGTGAGGTGTGGAGGGGCCGTATGCTGAGGCGCGATGTTCGCACCCCAGGGCCCTACATTCCGTGAGCTCGCCGTCCAGGCGATGTCCTCCGTCGAGCGCGGCTATGACCTGCTCGCACCGAAATTTGACCGCACTCCGTTCCGGACGCCGGAACGGGTGCTGACTCCCGTGTCAACCGCCCTGCGGGCGCTCGGACCGTTCGGCAGCGGTCTCGACCTGTGCTGCGGTACCGGCGCGGGCATGGACGTACTGCGGCAGGTCTGCAAGGAGCGAGTGACCGGTGTCGACATCAGTGCCGGGATGCTCGCCGTGGGCCGTGCCCGTGAACGGATGTCCGCGGCCGCATCGCGCGGGCAAGCCGCTCCACAAGGGGAGGCAGGGCCGCCCGTTGAGGCCGAACCGCCGGTAGAGGACGCACCCTGCGTGGAGGCCGGACCGCCTGTGCAGGACGGGCCGTGTGTGGATTGGGTACGTGCGGATGCGCGGGCCCTTCCGTTCGGGCCGGTCTTCGATCTCGCGGTGAGCTTCGGTGCGTTCGGGCATTTCCTGCCGCGGGAGCGACCGGGACTGTTCGCGCAGGTCCACTCCGTGCTGCGACCCGGTGGCCGGTTCGTCTTCCCGATCGGAGCGCCTCCCCGCCCCGGGTCGTCCGCCTATTGGACGCTGCTGGCCTTCGATGCGGCGATGCGGGTCCGCAATGCGCTCTGGCACCCGCCCTTCGTCATGTACTACCGGGAGTTCCGGCTCGCAGATGTGCGCGCAGAGCTGGCTCGGACCGGATTCGAGGTAGAGCTGCACGGGCTGCCGGAGCTCGGCCGACGCCCCGACGGCAGCCCGCGGTGCCGGCTGGTGGTGGCCACCCGGGCCTTGTGAGCGGAGAACTCGTACGTTCTGCTCTCACCGCCCCCTCTCACCGATCCTTGTAAAGTCGGCTCCTTCATGAGGCCGCGGCACGTCCTCGCGTGGCCGCGTAGCGCGCGGGTGTCGTGCCCACATGGCGTGTGAAGTGCCGGTTCAGGTGCGCTTGGTCATGGAAGCCGACGACTGCCGCGACTTCGGCCGGTCGTAGGCCGTCGAGCAAGAGCCGGCGGGCCCGCTCGATGCGCTTGCCGGTCAGATAGGTGTGCGGCGGCAGGCCGTAGGTCCGCTTGAAACAGCGGATCAGGTGGGTGGGGTGAGCGTGCAGGATGCCAGCGGCCTCGTGCAGCGAAATGCCGGTGGGTATACGGGAGTCGAGCAGTTCCCGCAAGGCGGCGGCCAGGCCGTGTGCCTCCCGGCCCGGTGTACGGGTTCGGGGCGCGTCGAGGTGGAAGCGAAGCCGTTCACGGATGAGGGAGAGGCGGGATTCGGCTTCGAACGCGTCGCCGGCGTGGCCAAGGGACGTATCCAGTTGGTGGATGCGTTGGCGCAGCAGTGCGTCATCAAGTATCGGACGGTCCACCGCGCTGCCGGTCAATTGCTCTGGGAGCACTGTCATATCGAGATAGAGCACGCGCTTACGGAAGCCTGACTCCGTGACCGTTCTGCCGTCGTGGGAGACGCCAGGAGGCAGCAGGCCGACCATGCCGGTACCGGTTGCGCCATGACGGTGGCGGTCGAGAGCGAAGTCGACCGAGCCGTCATCGAGGATCATCAGGGCCCATGTGTCGTGGGTATGGGCCGGATAGGCGTGATCGGTGAAGTGCGCGTGGAAGACCTCGGTGATTCCTGGGACCGGTGGCCTCCAGACGCTGATCGTCGAGCGGAGCCGGCCATCTGTCATGCCAGGAACGTACAAGACCGGAGGAGTCAGCGGGCGGCAGGCTGATGCCACAACCGCCCGGAGACGAGCGTCCCCGGGTTGACCGGCCTTCCGGAAGGGCACCGCATGTCCCCGTCACCCGTTTCTCCCGTTCCGATCAACCTTGTTGACAAGCTTGCACAGTTCAGTGACCTGTGGTCACAGAAGAAGGTGGCCGACCTCAACGACTACGAGGTCAAGCTCGCCAAGCTCAAGGGGGAGTTCGTCTGGCACACCCACGACGACACTGATGAACTGTTCCTGGTCATCAGCGGTCGGCTCACCATCCAGCTCAGGGACGGCGACGTGGTGCTCGAACCCGGCGAGCTGTTCGTGGTTCCCCGAGGTGTCGAACACTGCCCGGTGGCAGACGAAGAGACCGCCATCCTGCTGCTCGAACCGGCCGGCACGCTCAACACCGGTGACGCGGAAGGGCCGAGGACCAAGGCGGCCGAGACTCTCAACTAGAGCAGTCGAGATTCTCAACTAGAGTGGTGGAGGCAGTCGTTCAGCTGGTGAAGCGCAGGACTGAATCGAGCCGAGCCGAGCTGAACCGAGGCGAAGTGACCTGAGGTGCGGCGGAGTAGATGCGCCGAACTGAGCTGACGGGGGTCCTCGGCGGGCAACTGCGGCCGGGTTCACCGGCGGTGTCGGCCGGCCCAGCTGGGACCGGCCGCCGACTCAGCTGACTGAGCCAGGACCTGACGCTACCTCCGCTTCCACCTCACCACCCTCCCGCCCCAAAGGGTCTGTTTCGCCATCAACTACAACTTTACCGACTCTTGGTGTAGTTGAATCAAATTTCACATCAGTCTCGAACGCAACAGCGGCGAACGCAACATTCCGGATTCGTCGCTGTCACAAGGCTGGGCGAGAGGCAACAGCAAGATGATAAAGAGCAGAAAGATCCGCTTTGGGAGCCGCCTGATGGCGGTGTCCGCGGCATCACTGGGACTGGTCGCGGCGATGGCGATGCCCGCTGCCGCGGATGACGAGCCCACCCGGGAGCAGCTCATAAGTGACTGCGCTTCCGGTGAGGGGAAGTGCACCTTCAACGAGCCGACCCTCGGCAAGGCGTACCTCGGAGACTTCCGCCAGGTCTCCAACTCCCTCTACAACTGCAGCACTTCGGATGCCACGCAGTCGATGGGCTGGACGGACACGGTGGGTTCGACGGACTCCGCGGGCGTCTCGGTCACCGCCGGCGGAAAGATCGCCGGTCTCATCGACCTGAGTGTGACCGCGACCTACAGTCACACATGGTCGAGCTCGCACACCGAGAACAGCTCCCTGAACATGACGGTGAAGCCCGGCGAGGTGGGCTGGATCTCCCGTGCACAGGTCATGCAGACGGTTTCCGGCACCTGGCAGACCCACTACGACAGCCCGAAGTGGGGCCATTACTTCTGGTTCGTGCCGGACACCGTCACCGGCCCTGCGACCAACGGTACAGACGGGCAGAGCAATGCGGTGACCGTCAAGTCACGGAAGATGACCGCGGCGGAGAAGGCTTCGTGCTCCTCCGAGACGAAGAAGGGCCGGGCGTTCGTGGTGAAGCGCTGACCACGGCGTGACCAGTGTGCCTCCCGGCTCAGTAGCGGGCCGGGAGACACACACATCCCCGCTACCGGACCAGAAGATCCACCGCACGTCCATCAGGGTCGGTCAGGACCCGCCGACCGGCCGGCCGTGACGCGTCCTCCACGCAGAGCCCGAGCCTGAGTGAGCCCGTCGCGGGCCGCCCCGGGCTCACCGGATACAGCTCGAGGACAACATCGTCGTCGAGCACGGCTGCGTAGTGCTCGGGGCCGTCGCCGTGCCGCTCCCGTTCGAAGGCGAGGCCAAGACCGGCATAGAAGTCACGGCACGCTTCGAGGCGTTCGGTGTAGATGACGATGAGATGGGCGCGCATGGTGAGCTCCTGGGATGTGGGCTGGGGCGGTACCACTACGCCCTTTTGGGGCGGTCCCGGTCCCGGTCCCGGTCTCGGTCCCGGTCCCGGTCTCGGTCCCGGAACCCTTGACCGTTCATGACCTGTCGGTCAGTAAGCAGCGAGCTCACCGGCAGCGCGGTCAGTCATATTGACTTTACTGTCACGGGCGCGGGCGGCCACTGCCAACTGGATGAGTGCCCCGGCGCCGAAGACGAGGTTGCCGAGTACGCCGGTGGCACGTGGGACGTCCGTCTCCCACGCGTGCAGGAAACCCACCCGGACATAGGTGAGCAGCGCGGCACCGGCAAGGGCGAGGCAGTGTGCGGCGCCCCAGCCCCGGCTGCACGACCACCGTACGCACAAGGTCACGAGGACTCCGGCCGGTACGAACCACCCGCCGACCGGTGCCCAGTCCGAGATGTCGTCGGGCAAGAGCGTGTCGCGGATCCAGTACAGGCTGCATCCGCCGAACGCCATGGCGCCCACCACCCACCACCCATGGGCTCGGCGCGGTGGCGTCCACCCGGTACACCGGCCGTCGGCCGAGCGCGAACGCCAGCACGACCAGCGCCGTGATGGCGATCCCCGCTCGGGCGAACTGCGCCGGCGACGCTACGGAACCCCCGGCATCGTGCTGGGCGACGGCAAGGAACACCGAGCCCGCCGCGAGCACCACGCCGGTGAGCGTCAATTCGGCGTTGCCCGACCAAGGGCGCGTGCGGTCGCGACCGAAGGCCTCCGTGATCGCGATCGGTACGCAGATACTCCAGACCGTGCGCATCGACACCACGTCCTGGATCAGCGCGACGCTGGTACCGAGCGTCGGAACGTACGTCTGGGCGTAGTCAGCACCCATGTCGACGCCACCGTGGTGGGGGTTCCCCAGCATCTGGTCGATCGCCCCTTCCTCGATTCAGGGCGTAGGCCGCCGCGAGCAGCACCGTCTGAAGAACAGGGCGACCACCGACCCGACGCGGGCTGCTGCCACCGGCCCCGCGACCCTGGCGGTGTGCACGACTTTCGATCACGCCTCATCGCCAGGGCGGCGGACCATCGACGGCATCGGCCGACCGGTCAGGCCGGCCGGCCAACCGGCCACAACCTCAGTGCGGACGTCAGTTCACATCGACGTTGTCGAAAAGCTCCAGCATCCTCGCGAGAACCCGTACGCAAGCAGTCACGTCGGCGTCGGTCAGGTCCCCGTCCACCTGACGCAGCAAGGCATGCTCGCGGGCCGTCACAGCGGTGATTGCCGCCCTGCCCCGGTCGGTCAGCCGGATCAGCGAAGACCGCTGTTGAGCGGGGTTCGGGATGATCTCGACGAGCTGCTCCGCCGCGGCGTCGTTGACCATGCGCTCCACGAATTGCCGAATCAGCGCCTGTGCACGGCTCATCTGAGGGACAGCCATGGGCCCGTTTTCGCGGAGCAGGTCCAGGACGGCGCGCACGCCGACGGACAAGTCCCTCGATCGGTTCGGCCTGCTCCACCTTGCGTTGCACGCGGCGGTAATGCGGATCCACGAGGGCGAACACCACTGTCAGCCGGTCGGCGAGGTCATCGGGCGCGAGGGGCAGGTCGGTGTCGTCGGCCACTCAACCATGATGACACCTTGGTTGCCATTCTCGACGGGAGATGGAACCTTGGTTGTCATGACAGCCGATTCTGACCTGCGCTCGTTCGAGACCGAGGATGGCCACCTCGCCTACCGTGACGTCGGTGCGGGCCCGCCGCTCGTGCTGCTGCACGGCGGTTTCCTGGACCACGGCATGTGGGACGACCAAGTGCCTTTCCTCGCACCGGACTACCGGGTGATCGCGCCGGACGCCCGCGGCCACGGAGCATCCTCGAACGCGAGCAGCCCGTTCCGTCACACCGATGACGTCGCCGCCCTGTTACGCCACCTCGGCGTCGGCCCCGCCGTCCTCGTCGGACTGTCGATGGGTGCGAGCATCGCGGTCGACACCGCGCTGGAGCACCCGGATCTGATACGTGCGCTCGTCGTCAGCGGCGCCGGGACCAGCGAGCCCGAGTTCCAGGACCCCTGGGTCAAGGACATCCAGGCCGAGTGGGCCCGTACCACAGCCGCTGGCGACGCCGAAGGCTTCGTCAACGCGCATCTGCTGTTCGCGGCCGGCCCGCACCGCACGCTCGACGACGTCGACCCGAACGTCGTACGACGACTGTGGGAGA
Source organism: Streptomyces inhibens (assembly GCF_022221585.1). Lineage (NCBI taxonomy): Bacteria > Bacillati > Actinomycetota > Actinomycetes > Kitasatosporales > Streptomycetaceae > Streptomyces > Streptomyces inhibens. The sequence goes on along the minus strand of NZ_CP084681.1, from coordinate 9,014,566 downwards.
TGGCCGGGCGGACGATCGCCAAGCACACAGGCACCGAACCGATGCAACTCGTGCCCGTGACCGAGACGTGGACGCGGGCAGCGAAGATCACGATCCCGGTGTTGGCCATCAATGGCGGCATCGATTCGGACGACCACATCGGGATGGCGGAACGGCTCGTACACACCGTCACCAACGGCCGTGCGGCAACGGTCGAAGTCACCGCGCACTACCCCAACATGGAGCGACCGGAGGCCTTCAACACGATCCTTGGGGAATTCCTGCAGACCGTATTCGCTCACGAGAGCTGACGCAGGGGTCTGTCGCGTCGGCAGGTGATGACGCAACAGGTTGGTTGGAGAAACGCGTCGCGGATGACGTCGTGAGTGTCGTCGCGGATGACGTCGTGGATCTCCCAGCGGACCCGCTGCCGGCAGCCCGCAGCTGGCAGCTGGCAGCGCCCCGGTTTACCGCGGCTCCGCATCGTGGGCCACGAGGGCCAGCTGGATGCATCCCACCGAGAAGTGGAGGCGCGCGCCGATCTCGCCGTTGGACAGCCCTTCGGCGACGCGGCGGCGATCTCCCGCTCCCGGTCCGACAGCTCGGCGATCCGTCTGCGGGCCTGCCCCGCGCGGGTGTCGGAGCCCGCCGCCGCGTGCCGCATCAGTGTGGGCGCCACGGACGGGGAGGGGCACCGGCTCCCCGCAGGCCGCATGGCCGTCTCCCCCGCCCGCGTCTGCGTCTGCGTCTGCGTCTGCGTCTGCGGGGTCGTTCTGCTCCGGTCCGGCCATTTCCTCCCGCCCACCGGCAATGGGTGGAGGGCGAAGAGTTCGACCCTCATAACGACATCCCCGTCGCTTTCGAGCTGGCGCTCAGACCGCATGCCTTCCTGGCGGCGGGCGTTGAAGTCGCGGACACGGCAAGGCAGCCATGGAGTTCGACGGCCCCTGGGACTGGTGGCCCTTGGGCGGCGACGAACCAGACATGTCCGTATGGCCGTTGACGCTGCTGGCCCGGTCGGGAATGCCGGGTGCCCATGCGGACACCGCAGCAGTCACCGAGGCCACCAGCGAGGGCTCTCAGGGCGCCAGGCGAACTGAGCGAACACGGAGTGGCTTTTGGTCGACGGTGGTGTTGCAACGGCGTACAGCGGTTCCTTTCGGTCATCTCCCTCGGTTACTTGCACTATGCGCTGGGTGTTCCACTTACAGTCCCGCCATGACGCATGGTCATTACGTTTCGCTGCTCTCTGGACAGCGCTCTGAACAGCTCTCACCCCGGCAACTGCCTCCGCATGAAGGCACGTTGCCGGATACGGTGTCCGCCGGATGGGCGGTGCGGTGTCGGGGTGGCCGGCAGGTGGCGGATCCGACGTTCCGGTTGAGCCGATGAGTGCGGCGACGGCAGCCGGCGGTCGGGTGCTGGTGGCCGGGGCGTACTCGGTCGATCTCGTGTTCCAGGGGCTGGCAGGGCCGGTCTCGTACGGAACGGAGGTGTGGGCCGAGGGGTTCAGCATGGTGCCCGGCGGGGCGTACACGCTGGCCATGGGGCTGCGGCGGCTGGGCCGCGACGTGGTGTGGGCTGCGGACTTCGGCAATGACGCGTTCAGCGAGGCTGTTCTCGCGGCCGCGCGGGATGAGGATCTGGATGAGCGGGGTTTCCGTCACCACCCGCGCCCGCAGCGCAATGTCACGGTCGCGTTGTCCCATCCGGGTGACCGGGCGATGGTCTCCTACGGGGATCCGGTCGTCGCCCGCCCGCTCGCGGAGCTGATCGATACCTACCGGCCGGCAGTGGTGATGCTGCCGTTCCTCCAGTACGGGCCCGAGGTGTCCGACGCCTTGGATCTCGCCGCGCGATCGGGGGCGGAGGTGTTCATGGACTGTCAGGACTTTGCCGGCAGTGTCGACATGCCCGAGGTGGCGAAAGTGCTTGGTCAGGTCGGGGTGTTCGCTCCCAATGCGGCGGAGGCGCTGCGGGTGACCGGGACCGGCTCCGTCGATGATGCGCTCGAGGTGCTGGCGGGCTTGGTGCCCACAGTGGTCATCAAACAGGACAGCAAGGGCGCCGTCGCTGCTGAGAAAGGTGTACGGGTCGTACAGCCGTCGGTGCCGGTGGAAGTGGTGGACACCACCGGCGCGGGCGACTGCTTCAACGTCGGCTTCATACACAGCCGCTTGGCAGGCGGAACGATCGCCGAGTGTCTGGCCGCCGGCGTCGCCTGCGGAGCTGCGTCCGTCACCGCTGCGGGATCGGGCGGCGCGCTGGACGCGGCGGGGCTGAGGCAGTGGCTCGCGCGCCTCTCTGCATGACAGTCGCTCCACGTGACTGGCACTCCGTGTGACCGGTCACTGCGCATGACAGGCACTCACTCTCACTCGCTCGGTACGACAGACACTTCGCATGGCAGCACTCCGTACGGCCGACACTTCGCACGGCAGCCGCTCCGTACGACGGACACTCCCTACGACGGACACTCCGGCAATTCGACACTCCGTGCGGCCAGCGCTTCGCATGACAGGCACTCCGTACGACGGAGACTTCGCATGACGGGCACTCCGTGCGACGGTCACCCCACATGACAGCCGCTTCACCGCACAAGGACACACATCCCACGACAACCGGGGGGCACAAGGATGGCATCGCTGGTCTCCGACGAGCAGGCTTCGCAGGAGCCGTCAATCGCAGGCGTGGGCGGGGGCGTCAAGGTGCTGGTCACCGACCTTGACGGCACATTGCTCGGTGGTGACAGCACGGACCGTCGGCGACTGCGACAGGCGCTTGACCGTCACCCCGAAGTGACCGTGGTGTTCGCGACCGGCCGCTCACTGCCGTCCATCGAGCGGATCCTTCGCCGGGACCCACTCGTCCCCAGCCCCCGGTGGATCATCGGGGATGTCGGAGCGAGTGTGATCGACGGGACGGACCGGAGCCAGGTCGACATCCTGCAGAACCAGCTGCGGCACGGCTGGCCCGGTCAGCAGCGCGTACGCGAGCACCTGTCGCGCTTCCCCGACCTCGTGTACCAGGACGGGGTGGCCCAGGAGGGCCGCTGCTCGTTCTTCCTCCGCCCCGAGCAGCTTTCCGAGGAGCTCACCGATGCGGTGCGGGAGCTGGGCTGCGGCTGGACGTACTCGGCCGACCGGTACTTCGACGTATTGCCCGCCCCGGCGAGCAAAGGCAACGCCCTCGCGCTGCTCGCCCGCAAGCACCAGTGGCCCATGGACTCGATCCTCGTGGCCGGCGACTCGCTCAACGATCTGTCGCTCTTTCAGCTCGGCGCCCACGGCGTCATCATGAGCAACGCCGAACCTGCGCTCCGTGAACAGTTACCTGACCACAGCACCGGCACCCGGACCGGCACCAGCACCAGCACCAGCACCAGCACCAGCACCAGCACCATTCATCGGCCGGACCGTCCCGGGGCGGCCGGCATCCTGTCCGCCCTGGAGAACCTGGGTTGGACCGAAACGCCGCGCCCCGTAGTGATCGGCTACCACCGTCCACCCGTGCGGTGGGCTGACGGCCAATGGCAACAGCCCCTCAGCCCGAACGGAGTCCTGCCCGCGCTGCAGGGCATGTTCAGTATGGACAGCCTTGACGCGGTCTGGGCCACCGCGCTGGTCGAGGACGATGCGGCTCCCCGCCCCCACGCCGGCCACCTGCACGAGGCCGGACTCCCACACGAAACCGGACTCCCACACGAAACTGGACTCCCACACGAAACCGGTCTCCTGCATGAAACCGGCCTCCCCCTGGCGTTCCTTCCGGTGGCTTCCGCCCAGTGGACGGAGTACTTCCACCAAGCGTGCAAGGAAACGCTCTGGCCCGCCCTGATGTCCCAGCCCGACCGCATGCGGAACAGCGCCTCGGCGTGGAGACACTACGAGACGTTCAACGCGCGCTTCGCCGACCACATCAGCGCCCATGCGGCCCGTGGCGCCACGGTCTGGCTGCACGACTACAACCTCTGGCTCGTTCCCGGCATCCTGCACGCCGCGCGCCCGGACCTGCATCTGGGGCTTTTCCACCACACGCCGTTCCCGCCACCGGACACGTTCGCCCGCATCCCCGCCGCCGAGCAGCTCCGTCACTCCCTCGCCTGCCTGGACTGGGCCGGATTCCACACCGCCACGTTTGCCGACCATTTCCGGCAAGCACTCGCCGGTGCCCGCCGTACCCCCCGCACCGGCGTCCACCCCCTCGGCATCGACCGACGAGCCGTCGAAGAACTTGCCCGCACGCGCATCACGCCCGCACCCCGACACGACCACCACGGGCGACGCCGGCCCACCCTGATCCTGTCGGTAGAGCGTCTCGACTACGCCAAGGCTCCCCTCCACAAGGTCCGCGCCCTCGCCACTCTCCTGACCGAAACCCCTGAATTGCGCGGCCAGTTGACCTTCCGCCTCGTATGCCCACCACCCGAACCGGGCATCCGCGTCCACGACACCACGCGCGCCGACCTCGAACGCGCCATCGCTGACCTCAACCGCCTCTGGCACACCGAAAACTGGGAACCCGTCGACTACATCCCTCATTCCTTGTCCTTCGCCGAGGTGGTCGATCACTACCTCGCGGCAGATGTGTTCTGGGTGACCTCTCTGCAGGACGGCATGAACCTCACCGCCAAAGAATTCATCGCCGCCCACGCCGCCACCGGCCGGTCCGGCGTACTCGTCCTCTCCCGCCACGCGGGAGCCGCCTCCCAACTCGGCACCGCCGCCCTGCTCACGGACCCCAACTCACCCGAGAACCTCGTCGACACGCTGCGCCGCGCACTAGCCATGACACCCCAGGAGCGATCGGCCCACCTCACCCGCCTCGCCGCTCTCCTCGACAAGGATCAGACCCCCGCCCGGTGGGCCCGCCAGATCATCACCGCCATCCGGAGGCCGACGTCGGTGGCGGAGGAACGGAGAAAGGCATCATGCACCACTGACGACGGCGCCTGAGCTGCCGCCGCCCGCTACGGGCAGCCGTACGGCCCGCTCGCCGCACAACTCCCTTACGCACGCCCAGCCGTCCGTGCGCACTGCCCGTCCGTGTGCACTGCCGCCCGCACATGCGGTGCGCGCGGACGAACAGCGGGTATCACTCCTGGGAATCCGCTTTTTGCGCTCCCTGGAGCTGCTCATGAAGCACACCCATCCCCTGCCCGGCGACATCGGACTCACTCAAATCTCCGGCGTCACAGGCCGGTTGATCCGCTTCGGACAATGGATCAACGGAGACGGCTTCGCCAACTACGAACACGCCTTCCTGGTCCTGCCCGACGACCGGCTGCTGGAAGCCGAGCCGGGAGGCGCCCGCATCAGACCGCTCAGCCAATACGCCGGCGCCAATGTGCTCTACGTCTGCCCGAAAGGGCTCACAGAGCAGCAGCGCAGCGGCATCTGCAAGGCGGCCACCCGCTATGTCGGGGTGCCGTACAGCTTCCTCGACTACGCCGCGATCGCCGCGCACCGATTCCATCTGCCCGTCCCGGGGCTACGCCGCTACGTCGCCGCCACCGGGCACATGATCTGCTCCCAACTCGTGGACCAGTGCTACCAGGACGCCGGTGTGCATCTCTTCGCCGACGGCCGCTGGCCCGGCTATGTGACGCCGATGGCGTTGTACGAGCTGCTGGCCCGCTGATTCGGGAGCGGGGCAGGGTGCGTTCCCATGCCTGGCGGGTTCTCGCTGAGTTTTTTGCCGCGGGGCCCGCCGGGCGTATCACCGGGTACGACAGCTGCTCGTCACGCGCGGCACCATCGCGTTACGGGGACGAGACGCGTCTCGTCGTCCGCTGCCACCTGGTCTCGCCTTCGTGCCTGTGGCTGGTGGGAGCAAGCCCGGCGGCGGTGGCAACGGCAGCGGAGGCGTGGTGGTCGGGGTGGATATGGGCAATGACGGCTTGCACGGGCTGCGTCTCGAGCCAGCTGACGAGTCCCCGGGCTGCTTCGCTCGCGATGCCGCGTCGCTGCCAGGGAGTCCCCACTACCCAGGCAATCTCCGCGACGCACCCGTGCCCGTACTCGGTCCCGTGTCCGTGTCCGTGTCCGCTGCCGTGGTCGTCGGCAGTGGCAGTGGCAGTGGCAGTGACCGTCGCCTGGACCGTGCCTGCCAGGTGGCCCTGGTCGCGAAGCTGAATTACCCAGTTGCACCAGGAGACGGTGGGATCGGGCGAACCTGCGACCAGTCGCTCATAGCGGGAGCACAGGGCCTCCGGGCTGGACGGAGCGCCGCCGATGAAGGTGTGCAGGTCCGGGTCGGACAGTACCTCGGCCATCTCTTCGGCGTGCTCGACGAGCAGCGGAAGAAGAATCAGCCGAGTGGTGGGGATGGCCTCGGTCTCCATGGCCTTCACGCTGCCTTCGGTTCAGGGCGTTCACGGGTCCAGGGGTCCAGGGGGTCCAGGGAGAAAGTTCAAGGGCCCATCCCTCGGCCCTGGATCCCTCGCGGTAACGTTTCATATGTCGTTGTTGTCCACCGTGCGAGGGGTTACGGGAACATGCGGAGGCAACCTGTACTGGTCTACGACGGAGACTGTGCCTTCTGCACTTCCTCGGTCCGGTTCGCGGAGCGGCGCCTCCGCCCGCGCTGTGAAGCGGCTCCATGGCAGTTCACCGATCTGGAGAATCTGGGCGTTACGCAACAGCGTGCCGAGCACGAAGTGTTGTGGGTGACGCCGAGCGGATCCGTGCACGGTGGAGCCCAGGCTGTCGCCAAGCTGCTGCTGAGCGCACACGGCGGGTGGCCGCTCGTGGGGGCCTTGCTCACTCTCCCGCCCGTGCGCTGGTTCGCTCGCGGTGTGTACAGGGTCGTCGCGAACAACCGACAGAAGATGCCGGGCGGCACGCCGGCCTGTGCACTGCCCGCCTCCCGCGGTACGCAGAAGCAGGCGTAGCGGCGCGGTCGGCACCCTTCCGGCTGCGCCGAGGCGTGGTCGCGCAGACACGTGGTCCCACCGACGAGTCGCCGGCAGTTGGCAATTGGCAGTTGGCAGTTGGCAGTTGGCAGTTGGCAGTGATGACGGCACAGCGCCCGGTGGCCTTCCTGCCATCCGGGCGCTCGATCCCCTGTCCGCCGCCGTTGCCCCGCTCCCCCATCCCACCCTCGTCCCACGTCGCTTCGTGAGGTCGGCTCCGGGTGACCGGCACACGCGCCCGCCGCCGAACGGTTCCCGGGTCACGCTTTGCGGAGTCCGGTCGGCGTCGGCCGTTCTCAGGTCCCGGACTTGCGGCCGTAGACGTAGACGTCATCACCATTCTTCAGCAGCGACCAGTACTTCTTTGCGTCGTTGCTGCGCATGTTGACGCAGCCGTGCGAGCCAGGGGCCGACCAGACGCTGCCGCTGATGGAGTGGAACGCCTGGCCGCCGTCGAAGAACTGGCTGTACGGCATGGGCACGTCGTAGATGGTCGAGACGTGGTGCAGATTGCGCCAGTAGATCTTCTTGGCGCCGGTGCGGGTCTCGTAGCCGTCGCGGCCGCTGCGGATCGGCACCGGCCCGAACACCAGCCTGGATCCGTCCTGGATCCAGCTGAGCTGGCGGGTCAGATCGACGCAGGCTATTCGCCCCTTGTTGGTGGGGCACTTGTGGGCCTTGTTCGGGTTGTGCCCGGCCGCCTTCTGCTGTGCGACGACGCGCATGACGCCCCAGGTGACGGGGCCTGCGTAGCCGATGTTCGGGGTGATGCCGTGGCTGGTCTGGAAGGCACGGATCGCCCGGCAGTCCGCCGCCGACTGCCGGCCGTCCACCCGAAGCCCGAGGAACTTCTCGGCTTGCTTCTGGTAGGGGCCACGGGTCGCGGTGCACGCGGACGCGGTGGCGGCCTGGGCGGTGGAACCGAAGGCCACCGTCAGCGGAACGGTCAGTGCCGTGAGGGCGAGCGCCGCGCCCGCTCGGCGGACGGCGCGGGGCCGCCGTATACGCAGGTTCAATCGTCGTTTCATGCCCTGTACGACTGTTTGCCCGACCCGCCGGTTGCAGGCGTGACCGACCCGAAATATCTGATACGCCGTACCGTGGCCGGGCCGCCGGGGGACGCACTACACGTCAGGCCCCTCCCCAGCGGGCTCGTCACGGTCAGAGCCGGCCCCGTCACACCCAAGGTCGGTCCGGTCAGCCCGGTAGCCCTCCCGGGAAGTGATGGGGCAGCCGGTGCCGTCCACCCCACCAGGCTGAAGTGATCATGCGTATCTGAACTGACGAGCAGGCCGTCACCTACGGGCTTTCGGCGAACTGCCCACGCGCCCGGAGCGGGAGCGGTCCTTCCTCCTGGGCGATGACCACCACCGTGTCAGTGCCGGCCGGTGCTCAATCCGTCGAGAGCGAGATCGAGGAGGCGTTCGGCCTGCTCTCGCTGTTCGGGTTTTCCGGAGGTGAGAGCGATGCCCGTGAGGCCGGCGAACATGTCGGTTGCGCCGATGTCCGACCGGATGGTGCCGGCGCTGACGCCGGCGTCGAGAAGAGAGGTCAGGGCGGCGAGCATCATCTCGTGGCTTTGCGCGTAGGGGTTGACGCCCGACTCGACGAGGGCCCGCAGGGCGTCGGCCATGCCCAGTTTGGCGGTCGCGTAGTCGATGAAGCGGCCCATCCAGGCGCGCAACGCCTCGCGCGGCGGCATGGTGGCCAGGAGTTCGGGGGCGTCGTCGCACAGCCGGCTCAGCTCGTTGCGGTAGGCGGCCTCGATCAGGATCTCCCGGGTCGGGAAGTTCCGGTAGAGGGTGCCGGTGCCCACGCCGGCCTCCTTGGCGATGCGCTCCAGGTGTGCGTCCAGTCCCTGTTCGGCGAAGACCCGCACCGCGGCGGAGAGGATCTTGTCCCGGTTCCGCTGCGCGTCGGCCCGTAGCGGGCGCCCTGTCTCTCTGGCCATCGGCAGGTCTCCTGTCGTCACGGGTTGCTAAGTGGAGGTGCACCCACTTACAGTCGATGAAGTGGCGGCGCCTCCGGTTCCACTGTAAGGGCATGCGCTGCCCCCTTTCGCTTCCCCGAAGGGGAGTGGCTCCCCCACCCCGCGCCCCTCGGCTGCCACCGAATGGGCGCCACAGTCAGCCGCGGAAACAGCCGCGGGAATCAAGGGGTGCGCCACCAGTTCCGGCGTTGTCGCGGATTGAGCCCTTACATCCCTACTCGCAGCGCCCGCGGCAAAGCACCGCGTGAGCAACCAAGAAACGTCACGGGAGAAAGAGATGAGCCTCTCGCTCGAAGGAAAGGTCGCTGTTGTCACGGGCGGCGCGTCGGGGGTCGGCCTGGGTATCGCCCAGGAATTCGTGGAGCACGGCGCCCGCGTCGTCATCACGGATCTCCAGCAGGCGCAGCTGGACGAAGCGGTCGCGATGATCGGAGCGAACTGTTCAGGAATCGTGGCTGATGTCACGAACCTCGCGGAGATGGAAGCGATGTACCGGGAGGTGATCGCGCGGCACGGGCGGCTCGACGCTGTCGTGGCCAACGCCGGGATCGGCGATCACTCCCCGCTCGGCTCGATCACGGAGGAGCAGTTCGACCGGACCTTCAACGTCAACGCGAAGGGCGTCCTGTTCACCGTCCAGCCGGCGCTGCCGCTGCTGCCGCCCGGCGGAACGGTCGTCATCATCGGGTCGACGGCTTCCATCCAGCCTCCGCGCGGAATGAGCATGTATGGCGGCGCGAAGGCCGCGGTGCGCAATTTCGTCCGGGGCTGGATCCAGGACATCAAGGGGTCAGGCGTCCGGATGAACGTCCTCAGTCCCGGGGCGGTCGACACCGAGTCTCTCCGGCGCGCTCTGGGACAGGCGTTGGGAGCCGATCAGGTCGACGCCGCGGTCAAGTCCATGGGCGAGGGCAACCCCACAGGGCGGGTCGCGCAACCCCGCGAGATGGGCAGGGCCGCGGTGTTCCTCTCCAGCGACGCCTCAAGCTTCATCACGGGCGTGGAGCTCTTTGCGGACGGCGGGATGGCGCAGGTGTGAGGCACCGGCTCGTGCGCAACACTGCGGACGATCGACGGCTTCGCGGCAGGTGCTGTGCACTCCTCGCCGTACTGACCCTGACCGAACGCCGGGTCGTCCACACGCTGCTGCCCGCGGTACCGCACGCTGGCGTTTGCGGCGGTAGCACGTACCGACGGAACCGTGTCACAACGCTTGACGGAGCCCATGACCGAGCTCGTCAAAAAGGTGGAGTGTGTGCTCTCCGCGTACGTCATCAGGCCGCGAGGAAGGCGTCGATGGCTGCGAAGGTGGCGTCGGGGGCTTGACGTGTGGGGATGTGGCTTCGGATCACGCATGAGCTGCCCGCCTTAGGCCGGCATCGCCTCGACGGCGCTGCGCGGAGGACCGACGCGCTGCGGCGATGGCCGCTCGGCGTCCTGGCCGGTGTGGTCGCCGGGATGGTGGCCGGGCCCACCGCTGTCGGGCATCCGCACCTCGTGTCCGGGGATTTCGGGACCAATGGCGTCGAGCAGTACGAGGGGGCTGATGCGGTGTCCGCGGTCGCGAACGGCCATCTCGGAGGCGACCCAGCCGCCGAAGGAACTGCCCAGGACCAGGACGTCGCGCAGGTCATGGTCTTCGAGCAGGTCCAGGTAGGTGATGGCGAGGTCGTCCACGCCGGAGAACCAGTCCGGTCGAGGGGTGCCTTCCCAGCCGGGGTGGGTCGGCGCGAAGACCCGGGGATTGGCCGTGAAGTGGTCGACGATTCCGGTGACGGTGGCCGGGCCGCCGCCACCGTGCAGGACGAGGACGGGCCTACCGTCGCCGACCTCCGTCAGCGTCAAAGGGAGGTCGGGGTGGGGCTGGAGCAGCCGCTGGGTCGTGTCGGTCGTCATGGGTCCTGACCTCCTCAACGATACGAGCGAACGAAGCGAACGAAGCGAACGAAGCGAACGAAGCGAACGAAGCGAACGAAGCGAACGAAGCGAACGAAGCGAACGATGGAGAGTTGCCGGAGCGACGGGTGAGTTGCCGGAGCAGCGGTAAGCCGTCGGAGCACCGGCGAGTTGTTCAGGCGCAACTACCGACAGCTCAGCCGTAGTTGAACATCCGGCCACCGGCTGCCGCGCCGAACTGGGCGCCGGTCAGGCAACTTCGCCGTGATACCGGGCCATCTGGTCGAGCAGCCCCTGCGGCGCGTCCGGACGGAAGCACATGACGAGGTTCGACGCGGACTCGGCTGCGGCGGCCTCGCTGCGTGGGAAGAGCGTCTGCTCGTATGTGGCCAGTGCCGTCTCGATGTCGTCAGGGTGCGCCACGATGGCGGCGGCGAGTTCGGCGCCGTCGAGCATGGCGAGGTTCGCGCCCTCGCCGGCGAACGGGGACATGAGGTGCGCGGCGTCACCGAGCAGGGTCACACCGGGCGTACGGGTCCAGCGGTGCCCGACCGGGAGGGCGTATATCGGCCGCGGGACGAGCGCGCCGTCGCTGTCGGCGATGAGCGCTTGCAGCCGCTTGTCCCAGTGGGTGAAGTGCTTCAACAGGCCGACCTTCGCTGCGTCGGTGTCGGCGAAGTCGATGCCACCGGACGTGGCCCAGTCGGCGGGGGTCTTCAGCGCGAGGTAGAGGTGCAGCCGTCCGTCGCCATCGCGGTGGGCGAGGAAGCCCTTCTCCTCGGCGAGTGCGAACAACATGCCCGATCCGACGAGGGCGGCGCTGTCCGGGTGGCGGGTGTCGGCGTCGAGCAGGTGCGCCTCGACAAAGGAGAGGCCGGAGTAGACCGGTGTGGCGCCCGAGACCAGCGGGCGCACCTTCGACCAGGCGCCGTCGGCGCCGATCAGCAGGTCGGTGGTGAACGTGCCGCCGTCGGCGAGCGTCACCTCGTGGCGGCCGTCGCCGAGCGGGCGGGCACCGGTGACCTTGGCGCCCCACCGGATCGTGTCGTCGGGCAGGGAGGCGAGCAGAATGTCGCGCAGTGCGCTCCGGTTCACCTCGGGCCGGCTGCCGCCGTCGCCGCTGTCCTCCCACCGGACGGTGGCGTCCTTGTCGAGGATGCGCATGGCCTCTCCACCGGGGTGGACGATCCCGCGGAACTGGTCATGGAGGCCGGCGGCCCGCAGTGCCGCCTGGCCGGACTCCTCGTGTATGTCCAGCATGCCGCCCTGGTCGCGTGCGGTGGGCGAGGCGTCGAGGTCGTAGACGGCCGCTTCGATCCCGTGGAAGTGCAGTACGCGGGCGAGTGTCAGGCCGCCGAGACCCGCGCCGACCACGGTGATCGACTGGCGTGATGACATTTTCGTGACTCCCGGGTGCAGTGTGATGACGGATTACGACTTGCCGCCATCGGGCGATGCCGTGTCCGGCCTGGGTGTGTGCAGCGAACCGTTGATCAGCACATGGAAGCCCCAAGCCAGGCGATCCTGGCCGGACCCGGAGAGCAACTCGGCGCCGATCGCGGCGATGTGCGGATGCGTCTCTCTGGAAGTGGTCCGTAGCGCCGTGGTGAGGGCATCTTGTTCGGCCTGGGCGTTGGCGGCCCGGTCGCGGGTGGCGTGCTCGGCCGCGGTCGCGGTCCCGAACTGCAGCAGCAGGTCGAGCACCCACGCCGCACGGTCGTCCGGGACGCCGCCCTCGCCGAGCAGCGACAGCAGCGCCTCCAGCAGGTCCAGGTAGCGCCGCCCGGAGGGGCGGGCGACCAGGGCCGACCGGGCGAGACCGGGGTGCTCGAACAGCACCGTCGTATAGGAGGTGAGGGCCCGCACCAGCCGGTCACGCCAGTCGCCGGCGGCCTCGACCGGACTCAGGTCGACCGCCCCGAGCAGCTCGTCGAGGACCGCCGCGTGCAGCTCAGCGGTGTTGCGGACGTAGACGTAGAGCGAGGCCGGTCCGGTGTCGAGCTCCTGCGCGAGGCGACGCATGGTGACCCGTTGCAGCCCTTCGGCACGCATGAGCTCGACCGCGGTCGCGATGATGCCGGCCCGGGTCAGCGCCGGTTTCGACGGTCGCTCCCGGCGGCTCCGCCGTGCATCGGAGTGTGCTGTCATGCACCCAAGGTAACGAACATGTTCGTAGCGAACAAGTTCGTCACGGACGCGTTCGTTACGGACGCGTCCGTTACGGACGCGTTCGTGGGCAATCTTCTCGGATCGAGAAGGGATACCAAGAGCCCTCAGTCGCCATGCGGGCGGCATGAAGAGCCCGATCGAGTTCGGTGACTGGCGAAAATGCGGCCTCCCGGCCTGCCCTTCCCCATTCCTCCGTCCGGCTTGCGACCATGAGCGAGCTGCCGGGGCTGACGCCTTCGGGCGCCTGGCCAGCTACGCCGGTCACCAGCAAACGGAGTCCGTCCTCGGAACTTCACGTGAAGATCTCCGTCGCCGTAAAGGAGCCTGCATGACCGCCAGCACGGACCTGCTTGTCGACGCCTTCGGGCGCATCCGCGAGGTCGTCGAAGAAGTGGTCACCGGGCTCAGCCCCGACGAGCTCAGCACCCAGCCCGATGACGATGCCAATTCGATCGGCTGGCTGGTCTGGCACCTCACCAGGATCCAGGACGATCACGTCGCCGGTGCGGCCGACACCGAGCAGATCTGGACCTCGGGCGGCTGGTACGAACGCTTCGATCTGCCGTTCGCGGCGGATGCCACGGGCTACGGCCACTCCAGCAAGGACGTGGCAGCCGTACGCGATCTGAGCGCCCAGTTGTTGACCGACTATCACGAGGCGGTCCACGACAACACGGTGCAGTTCCTCGCCGGCGTCGGCGACAAGGACCTGAAGCGCATCGTCGACCGGGCGTGGACGCCACCTGTCACCCTGGGAGTCCGTCTCATCAGCGTCATCGCCGACGATCTCCAGCACGCCGGCCAGGCCGCCTACGTTCGCGGCATGCTCGGCCGTTGAGCATCGCCCCTGCAAGGAACAACAACAACCCGGCGAAGCCCGGGGGGTGGTCGACGGCGCCGACGACCATGCTCGGTGGCCACTGTGCGGAGACGAGTGGTACGTCTTCGATGCGGAGACGGGGCTGAGGAGGGAAATCCGCGCGCTCCATGCCGCGTCGTCCGACGGCGGTGGTCAAGAGCCGCGACCCGCGCACGGGCAAGGCCGTCGAGACCCTGCCCGAGGAGTCCTCGAGCGCCGAGGTCGCGCGGCTCGTCGCGCTGGCGTTGAGTGCCGCACCCGTTTGGGACGCGATGGGCCGAGCCGGACGTGCCGCCCTGTTGGGGCCTCCCAGACGAGTTTCTTACGGCGTACGGCGGTCACCGAACCGCTGACCGTGACCACTGACCGCTGCCTGCACAGCCGTTCAGCTACTGCACAACTCCCCCTCGGGGGGCTGACGTCCGCAGGGCAGAAAAATCATTCATCAGGAGCGCGAAGGGCCCTTTAGAGTGCAGCGGGGCCGGGGCCCGGGCCGGTGAGCGCGTATGGGCTCATCTCCTTACGGGTGCCCGACCGCCCCCAGAGCGACACAACACGAAAGGGCGCACGATGGGCAAGCGGCACGGAGAAGGGCCCGGCACGGGCCGCCGGGTCTGGTTTATCACCGGGACCAGCTCCGGCTTTGGGCGAGAGCTCACCCGGGCCGTCATCGCTCAGGGCGACCGGGTGGTGGCCACCGCCCGGGACATCGCCGGGATCGGCGATCTGGTGACGCTCGCGCCGGACCAGGTCCGGGCCGTCAGGCTGGATGTGACGGACGCCGAATCGATTCGTGGTGCTGTGGCCGAGGCCGAGCGGGCCTTCGGCCGGATCGACGTGCTGGTGAACAACGCCGGGGCCGGGCTGCTCGGCGCGTTCGAAGAGCTGAGCGAGGCCGATCTTCGCCATAACTTCGAGACGAACCTCTTCGGGACGATGGCGGTCACCCGCACCGTCCTGCCGCTTCTGCGACGGCAACGGTCGGGCCATATCGTGCAGATGTCGTCGGTGATCGGCGTGGTGGCGGGGCCGGGCGGCACCGCGTACGCCGGAACGAAGTTCGCCCTGGAAGGGATGTCCGAGGCCCTCGCGGCCGAGGTCGCCCACCTCGGCATTCGCGTCACCATCGTCGAACCCGGCCCCTTCCGAACCGACTTCGGCGGGCGATCGCTGCGGTGGGGCGAGCCGATGGAGGATTACGCCGAGCTCATCGCTCCGGCACGCAAGGCGCTCGAAGCCTCGCACGGCACCCAGCCGGGCGACCCCTATCGCGGGGCCGAGGCCATCATCGCCGCCGTCGGCCTCGACGACCCGCCACTCCGACTCCCTCTGGGGGCCGAGGCCTTCGGCTGGATCCGTGCGCATCTCCGGTCCCGGTTGGAGGAGTTGGACGCGATGGAGGCGATAGGAGCGGATACCGCATTCCGCTGATCCCCGCACGGGCACCTTGGGCCTGTGTGGCATCGGGCGGGCAGGCGTCGGCAGCCTGCCGCCCCCGGCCAGCCTCTACGTCGCGGAATGCAGAGGGGTGCGCGACGCGCTCGCTACCGTTACCTGTCCGTTTGGCGGAGCAGGTCGGTGATCGCTTGGAGTACGGCGTCCGGGCGCTCCTCGTGGAGGAAACCGTGTCCTGCGTCGTGGAGGGCACGATGTTCGCCACGGGGTACGGACGCGGCCAGTTGGGCGTGGAGGGCGTACGTGATGCGGTGGATCTCGCGCAGTACGGGTTCGGGCCACAAGTGGGCCTGGGTGGCGTCATGTCCGAGAGCGGTGAGCACGATCATCGGCACGTCCGGGAGGGCCGGTGCGTGCCGGAGTTCGTCGCCGACGTGGTCGTAGATGTTCTTGTTCTCGTCCAGGCCGGCTCGCCAGGCACTGTGGAGATGGTGATCGATGAGCGTTTCGCGGACGGAGTCCGGCCAGCTCGCGAAGAGCGGCGCCATCTGGCTGCGGGAGAGCTGGATCTGCTCCTCGGTGAACTCCGGCACCTGCTGGCTTTCCATCTCCTTCACCTTGTCCCGGACCTCCTGGGGCACGCGCGCGTGGAGGTCTTCGTGGAAGGGGTCCAGCAGGAGCAGGCCGACCACTTCTTCGGGATGACGCTGCGTCAGGTGGCGTGCGTAGGCGCCGCCCAAGGAGTGGCCGACCAGCAGATAGGGGCCGGGCACCCCGGCGGCGCGCAGCAGCTCCAGGAGTTCGTCGGTGACCTCGGCGGCGGTGCGGGGAAGTTCGACGGCCTCGCTCCAACCGGTCCCCGCGCGGTCGTAGACGACGCTGGTGGTCAGCTCGGCGACGCGGTGGTGCATGTTCAGGTAATCCAGGCCCACCAGTCCGGCGCCTGGTAGAAACACCACGGCCGGGCCTCCGTGGCCGGAACGGTGCAGCATCAGCCGCCGTCCCGCGACATCGAACAGGCTCCCCAGCGGCGGCGCGGGGGCGGTGGTCCGCGGGCGGGCCGGTGATCGGTGCGGCATGGTTGCTCCCTCTGCGGATCTGTAGCTCTGCATCTCTGCCTCTCTGTAGCTCTGCGCCTCTGTAGCTCTGCACCCCTGGAGATACGTTCTCAGGTTTGAGAAAGGTATCTGGTGTGAGATCGTATGTCCATGGATATGGACACGGTCGACCTCCTCCTGCACCCGGTCCGGCTGCGTATCGTGCACACCATGACCGGCGGCCGCACACTCACCACCGCCCAGCTGTGCGACCTTCTGCCGGACGTTTCCAAGGCGACCGTGTACCGGCATGTCGGCCTCCTCGCGGATGCGGGGATCCTCGAGGTCGAGAGCGAGCAGCGGGTCCGGGGCGCGGTCGAGCGCCGCTACCGGCTGAATCGAGCGCGGTCCATGATCGACGCCGATACGGCCGCGTCGATTTCGCTGGACGACCACCGCCGTGGGTTCGCCGTCGCCATGGCCGCCCTGCTGGCGGAGTTCAACGCCTATCTCGACCGAGGCCACGCCGACCCGACGGCCGACCTCGTGGGGTATCGCCAGCACGCGCTCTGGCTCAGCCGGGACGAGCTCACGGAGATGATCGGTGAGATGCGCAGCGTGATCGTGTCCCGGATGGGCAACGCCCCCTCACCGGAGCGCACCCGACACCTGATCAGCCCGATTCTGTTCCCGGCCGAGGAGCGGCCCCCGGGTGCCACGGGCTGAACTGGCCCGGTCCACGAGTCGGCCCGGTCCACGAGTCGGCCCGGTCCATGAGCCGGCACAGTCCATGAGCCGGCCCGGGCCGCCGAGGTGCCTCAAGCCGCCGCGGCCTCAACTCCCCCTCGGCAGGCGATGCAAGTTCACCGCGGTCAGGCGACCCGCCGCCACCTCCGCCGTCATATACGTGCAGTACGGCTGCCGCCGGCGGTCCGTCGGCGAACCGGGGTTCAGCAGGCGCAGCCGATCGTCGGCCGTGGAGTCCCAGGGGATGTGGCTGTGGCCGAACACCAGCACATCGAGCCCGGGGAAGCGTTCGACGCAACGACGCTCACGCCCCTGCGCGGGGCCGGTCTCGTGCACCACGCCGAGCCGCACTCCCTCAAGTTCCGCGTACGCCACCTCCGGCAGCCGAGCCCGCAGCTCCGGGCCGTCGTTGTTGCCGTACACCCCGATCAGCCGCTGGGCGCGGGCCTGCAGCAGGTCCAGGGTGGCGGTGTCGACCCAGTCACCGGCGTGTACGAGGACGTCGGCGCGCGGCACTTCGTCGAGCAGTTGCGGAGGCAGCGCCTTGGCGCGCTTGGGCAGATGGGTGTCGGAGATGAGCAGGAGTCGCACGAGGTGACCGTAGCCGTCGACAGGCCCGGGCACTACGACGTCCGGCACCCCGGCACGTCTTTCCCCTGCCCTCGACCGCCTCCCCCTCCTTTCTCCTTTCTCCTCTCCTTTCTCCTCTCCCCACCTCCCCCCTCCCCCCTCCCCTCTCCCCTCTCCCCTCGCCCGTCTCGCGGATGCGTGAGAGGCAGTCGGCGTCCAGACCTCAGCGTTCCTGGGCGGTCGGGCGCACCGTGATCTCGTTGATCGCCACATGCGCCGGCTGGGTGATCATGAAGACGATGGAGCGGGCGATGTCCTCGGCCTTCAGCCAGGTGTCCTGCGGAAGTCCGTGGGCCGATGCGGCCTGGCTGCCGAGTGTCATCTCCGTCGTGGTCATGCCCGGTTCGACGAGTCCGACCCGGACACCTCGCCCGGTCACCTCCTGGCGCAGGGCTTCGCTGAACGTGCACACCGCGTGCTTGGTGGCCGAGTAGACGCTGTTGTCCTTGCGCGGCACTCGGCCCGCGACCGAGCTGACGTTCACCAGGTCCGCGACGCCCCGAGGGCCCTCGTTCGCCGCGTGCAGCAGATGTGGGAGCGCGGCGTGCGACATCCGCAGAACGGCCTTGAGGTTGAGGTCGATCATCCGGTCCCAGTCCTCGGGATCGCTCTCCTCCACCGAGCTGCGCGCGCCGAAACCGGCGTTGTTCACCAGCACGTCCAACCGCCCGAAGCGGTCCACGGCCTTCTCGACCGCCTGACGTGCCTGAGCCGCATCACTCAGATCGGCGGGCAGGGCGAGGGACGGGCTTCCCAGCTCGCTGATCGCCTGTGTGAGCTCCTCCAGCCGCTCGGCACGGCGGGCAACCAGCGCGAGGGAGCAGCCCTCCCTGCCCAGCGCCAGAGCGGCGGCCGCGCCGATGCCGCTGGAGGCACCGGTCACCAACGCCACGCTGCCCGACAGCAGCTTCCGGCCGACGCCGGTGCCCGCTGCGGCTTCGCCCTGACCTGCCGTCCCGGCGTTCACAGTCTCTCCCGCGCTCTGTGCGGTGCCCATCGCGCTCTCGCTCCTCGTGCTCGATCGTCCCGGCGCCCTCCGGGGCCTTTCCGGGGCCTTCCGTCCGGGGCCTTCCGGGGCTCTTCCGGCATCCTTCCGGCCCACGAACCCCGAAGTACTGGTCCGGGAACCAGTACCCCGCCGGCGACCGGTCGTCCCGTCTCTGCCCTCACCCGTCTTCCTGCCCCTCCTCCGGGCGGCCGCGCCGAAGGCCGGCGTCCGGGGATACCGAACCGCCGCGGCTGTCCGGCAGGCATGGCGCGCCCGTCGGACAGCCGCGGATTCGTCAGTGTGTGACGAGTTCGCGGGGCAGATGGTTTTGCTGGAGGAAGGTCTGCAGGCTGCTGTCCCAGGAGCGGGCGAAGCCCTGGGCCAGCTCCGAGGTTCCGCGGATCGGGACCGGCAGATGCAGGTCGAGGGCGAATCCCATCATTCGGGCGATCGTCCGCCACACCCGGGCGTCGGTGCTGCGGCCGACCGCGGCATGGTGCACGGCAAGCAGATGGGCGGCGAGCTCGTCGCCGGCACCGGCCGCGAAGCGCCACCAGTACAGCGCGCTGTCCCACTTGTCGAGGGTGTAGAGGAGGCAGGCGAAGGTTCTCGCGCCGGCGGGGTCGTAGTCGGCGGCGAAGGCACCGAGGGTGTCTATGTCCTTGGAGCGCAGCACGACATTGCACAGCCGCCGGGCCTCCGCGAGGACGGCCGCGGGCGCGATCGCCGGGTCGAGGATGGGGGTCGGCCGGCGGCGCCGGCGGCCGCGGTCGTGGGACGGGCGGACGGGGGTGGGGCGGATACCGCTGACCGCGCCGCGGGTGATGCGGTCGGGTTCGCGGCCGGTGCCGTCGGCGATGCGGGCGGCCAGACGCTGGGTGAAGGCGACCGGGTCGTGGTCGGCGAACTCGCGGTGGAGGGCTTCGGCTTGGCGTCGTAGCAGGTCCTCGAGCATCACACGTCCTCTCCGGTCCCGCAGGAACCGTTCGTCATGATCGCTTTGAGCCGTTGCAGTCCGATGCTCGTGCTGACCTTCGCGGCGCCGGGTGTGGTGCCCAGCCGCTCGGCGATCTGGTCGTAGGACAGGCCCGCCAGGTGGCGCAGGCGTACGGAGTTGGCCTGGAGGGGCGCGGTGGATTCCAGTTCATCCAGAGCGAGATCGAGCGGTTCGCAGCTGCGCAGCTCCTGAAGGTAGGCGGTGTCGGGCGGGTCGGCGAAGGGCTGTACACAGCTGTTGCGGATCTCTCGGCGGTAGAAGTCGGAGATGACGCCGTTGAGGATGGTGTAGGTCATGGCCTTGGGATTGACGTGGGCGAGGATGCGCTCCCACTTGATGTACATACGGCGGCCGGCTTCCAAGGTGGCCTCTTCCGCGTCCCGGCGGTCCCTGAGTCGGGACGCGGCGACGGCGAGGAGGGCTTTCTGTTCGCGCTGGAAGAAGACTTCGAAGTCCAGCGGAAGGTCGGTCGGGCTGGCCAGGGGAGAGTGCTCGTTCACCGGGCCTCCTCGCAGCAGGAGGCCGTCGGTGGTCGCAGCGAGGGCGGAACGGCGGCGTCCGGGAACGTGCCATGTCCCGGGCGGGTTTGGGCGTGCGGGCCGCGCTGTATCGGTGCGGCGGGGGCGGTACGGGCGGTGACGTGGTGGTGCTCCGCACGGGCCTGCGAGGCGGTGCGGACCACTCGCCGGACAAGGGCGTCGAGTCCTGTGGCGGTCAACCGGTAGACGCCGACCAGTGCCAGCGCGTACCAGGGCCATGAGTGCCCCAAGTGCTCCACGAGCCCTCCCTTCATGAGAGTTGCTGGCCACCCGCGTCGTTGCGGGTGGGGCGGAACATGACGTGCGTTCCTGTCCCTCTCACCGACGAGGGGCCCCCTCAGGGTTAATCAGGCTGCGCACATAATCAGCAGAAAGTGATCGATCAATTGCAGAACGTGCCCCCGACCTGCACCTTCCTTCACAAGGAGTGATCAACGCCACATTGACGGTAGGTTTAATGGTCAGTAACTCCCGTTCGATAACCGTCAGTTCCCCTTCGAGCCGGAGGCGACGGAGTGTCAGCAGCGGCAGCTGCACAGCAGCTACGGCGAGGGCTTGTCGCCGAGCGACCGCCCTTTGCGGCCGGCGGAGGGGGTCTCGCGGACGGGCGGTCCCACGGGCCCGCGGCCCGCTCCGAACGATGCGGGCAGGGTGGGCCGTTGCACCGCGCGCCAGGGCGGGACGAGCCGTTGCACCGCCGAGGGGTCCGTGCGCGGTGCATGCGGACCTGCGCAGCGCATGCATCGGATGCGCCGGATGCGCTCGGCGGACACCCCCTGCACCGAGCAGGTGATCGTCCGGCAGCGGGGAGTCATGCGCCTGAGGCATGAGGGGTGCGCCCCTCACGTCGGAACGGGGACGCCCCGCCCAGGCACGCTCCCGCTCCGACGGCAAGGGGGCAGGCCCGACCGGGACGGCGCTACCGCGCGCTCTGCCGATGCGAACTCGGTGCGTGGTTGCCTCATCCCCGTCGAATTCATGACGCCGGACGGAAATCGCTCAGCCGAACACAACTCGACGCGATAACCCGCCAAGGCGTCACGTTTCCTCAATAGCCGGCAGGCAACTGTGCGGCGAGCGACGGGAGCACACGCATGGAATTTCCTCAGGTATCGGAATCGACCGCCCGGAGCGAATTTCGGGGCTGCGGGGTACGCGGCATCACGGCGGCCGCCGTATTGCTGGCGGCGGGCGCGCTGAACCTGACGTCCGAGCAGCCGGCCGAGGCCCGCGGCGGCGGGGCCTGGGACCGCCTGGCCGGCTGCGAGAGCGGGGGGAACTGGCGTATCGATACGGGGAACGGGTTCTCGGGAGGGCTGCAGCTCGCCCACTCCACCTGGCGCTCGTTCGGCGGCGGTGCGTACGGGGCACGGGCGGCACATGCGAGCCGGGCGCAGCAGATCCAGGTGGCGGAGCGGGTGTTGGCCCGGCAGGGGTGGGGGGCGTGGCCCGCCTGCTCGGCCCGCCTGGGGCTCAACTCGTCCACGGCGCACAGCGCCCCGCGGACCACCACCCCGCGCACGACGCCGCGGCGGGAAAGCCATCGGCCCGCCCGCAAGCGGGTCGGCCACCCGCAGCCCCACGAGAAGCGCTACAAGACGCGGCGCCTGCCGAATTCCGGCGGCTCGGTCGTCGTCAATCCCGGGGACACCGTGAGCGGTATCGCGCATGCGCACGGCTTCAACTGGTGGGAATTCTACCGGCTGAACCGCAAGGTGATCGGCGCGAATCCGAACCTCATTTTCCCGGGGATGCGACTGGCTGTACCGCACTCCGGCGGCAACTGAGCGCATGAGCACCTGAGCGCAGTCCGGAATACCCGGGTATTCCACAGCCCGTAAGTGGGTTGCAGGCCGTCCGTGGCGCCGCGGACGGCCTGCCCGCGCGACAGGCCCGCGGGCCGAGGGCTGCGCGGAAAACCTGTGGCGGATTCGTGCGAGGCTCCTCGATGCTTGTCGGCATGAGCGCACCGGGCAAAAGGGCCGACATGTTCGTTGAGTTCGATGCGGATCCACGGGAGGGCGGGCCGACTCTGGGCGACGAGCGCGCCACGCTCATGGAGTATCTGCGGTGTCAGCGTCTGACGCTGGAATTGAAGTGCTCGGGCCTCGACGCCGCCCAGTTGGCGCGTCGTTCCGTGGAGCCCTCCACGATGTCGTTGCTCGGGCTGGTGCGCCATCTGACGGACGTGGAGCGCAGCTGGTTCCGGGTGCGACTGGCGCGGCAGGACGCGCCGCCGCTCTATCGCACCGAGGCCGACCCCGACGGGGATTTCGACGGCGCGGTACCCGACCCCGCTGTCGTCGCGCGGGCGTGGGACGCCTGGCGGGCCGAAGTCGCCTTCACGGACCGGTTCGTGGCCGAGGCGCCCGGTCTCGATGTCGTAGGACACTCCGACCAGGGGTCGATTTCGCTGCGCGAGGTGCTGGTGCACATGGTGGAGGAGTACGGTCGGCACAACGGCCACGCCGACCTGCTGCGCGAGCGGATCGACGGGAGAGTGGGGCAGTAGTCGTCGGATTGCCGGACGGTACGCGGTCGGTCGCATCGGGTCGATCGGAACACACCCGGCAAGGACGTCGGCGGCGCCCTCCCGCCCAGATCGAGCAGCTCACCGCGCTCCCCCGGCCGCCGGTGAGCACCAAGACGAGCCAAGGATGTCCGCCGTCGACCGGTGGCCCCGGGGCACTCGGCTTTCGGCCATGGAGCTGCCGGCGTATGCGGTCAGCTTGGCGAACCCCCGCCCGCTAGCGCCCGTCGGACAGGTCCTCCAGGTGGACGCGTAGCACCTGGGCGCAGGCCTGGGCGCTCAGGACGTCGGGGTGCCGTACGGCGCTGAGGCCGAGGCCGTCCAGGAGTGCGGTCAGGCGCTCGGTCTCGATGTCGATGTCGCGGCCGGGGCGCAGGGTGGCGCTCTCGTCGAGCCGGGTGAGGACGCGGCGCACCAGTCGTCTCGTGCCGGTGGCGGCCTGGTGCGAGAGGTCCCTGAGGGCGGGGTTGGTACGGGCGGCGGCGTTGAAGTCGAGGAAGACGGTGACCTCCGCGCGGCGGCGCTCGTCGAGCGGCAGAAGCTCTGCCAGGAGGTCGGCCACGAGGCGGAGCCGTTCTGGGCGGGGGTGCCGGCTCAGATCTCCGATCCGCTCGACGTGTTGGAGCAGTCGGTCGGTGAGGCCGTCGAGCATCGACTGCATCGCGAAGTCCATCAGCTCTTGCTGGCTGGAGAAGTAGTGGCGCAGCGAGCCGATGTTGAGTCCGGCCTCGTCGGCGACGGCGCGCAGCGAGGTGCGCTGCAGGCCGTCCCGGACGACGACGCGGAACAGGGCGTCGACGACCTCGCGGCGGCGGGCTTCCGGATCCACGAGCTTCGGCATGGGTTCTTTGTATCACGCTCGTGATAAATTGTTTTTTATCACAGGCGTGATACAAAAATGCCGGGAGGAATCATGGAGCGGTACCTCAACCTCATGCTCATCAGGTTCGACCTGATCGCGGGCGCCCTCGTGGTGCTGGCCTTAGTGGTCTTCGCCATCGCTGTGGCCCTCAAGCGCAAGGGCCGGCTCGATCAGGCACGCCGGTATGCGGAGCCCGCCGTGCGTGCGGCAGTGCGTGCCGCTGCCCGGCGGCTGGAGGACGGCCCCTCCAGTGCGCGGCGCCGGGACGGTCGGCGATGACCGGCCTCGCGATGGACTCGGCCGACCTCGTCCATCACCTGCTGGTGGACCGTGCGGTCAAGGGCATCATCATTGTCGTCGCGCTGGCCGTCCTGGCGCTCGGGATGACGGTGATCTGGCGCAGAGCCGGCCGCGCGAAGTACCGGCCTGATGAGGCCGGTGACTGACAGTCCGTCCGGGAGGATCCCCGTCGGGGAAGATCCGCTCCGGCGCGGCGCCGGACCGGACCGGACACGCAAGCGGCGCGCCGCGGTTAAGCGTTCTCGGCTCGGGCGCGCCGAGCGTGTTCCGGCCCGGTGGAGCGTCGCTGGTTATTTCCCGGCACCGGCCGGTGCCGAGGTATCAGGCCGGCGCGTACACGCGGGTGGCGAACTCCGCGATCTGCTTGTCGCTGAGGTTCTTGGCGAGGTTGGCCTCGGTGATCATTCCCACCAGGCGGTGGCCGCCCTTGACGTCGATCACCGGCAGGCGCTTGATGTGGTTGTCCTCCATGGTCGCCAGAACTTCGGAGGCATCGGCATCGGCGTCGATCCAGTGCAGCGAACCGCCCAGGGAACCGGCCTGCACGGTCGCCGGATCCACACCTTCGGCACAACAGGTGACGACGATGTCACGGTCGGTGATCATACCCGTGAGCTTGTTGTTGTCACCGCAGATGGGCAGGCAGCCGACATCCAGATCGCGCATCATCTTGGCCGCGTCGAAGAGCGATTCATGCGCACCCACGCAGCGCACTCCACCGGTCATGATGTCTCGGGCTCGCAGCTTGCTGGCCATGAGATTCCTCCCGTCTCAGGAGCATTTGCTTGCCTCGCCTTCGATGACACCACGAATGGTCCAACGACGCTTCCCGGGAACGGGTGCCGCAAGGCACCAGGTCCGGCGGTCGGCCGCATCGGACGACCGCCGGACCTGGCGCCACCCCCGGGCGTAATGTCGGTGCCTGTGACATCGAATCCTTTCTTCGAACCGAGTGATCTGCCCTACGAGCTGCCGCCCTTCGCGCGGATCCGGCACGATCACTATCTGCCTGCCTTCGAGCGGGGGATGGCCGATCAATTGGCAGAGCTGACGGCGATCGGTGCCTGCGCCGAGCCCGCGACCTTCGAGAACACGGTCGAGGCGGTGGAGCGCAGCGGCGCGCTGCTGGGCCGGGTGCGCCGGGTGTTCTTCAACAAGGCGGCGTCGGACATGGACGAGGAGATCCAGGCGCTCGAAGGCGAGATCGCTCCCCGGCTCGCCGCCCACGACGATGCGCTCCTGCTCGACGCCGCCCTGTTCGCGCGCCTGGACGCGCTCTTCGCGCAACGCGAGCGGCTCGGGCTGGACGAGGAGCAGCTGCGTCTGCTGGAACGGCACCACACCCGCCGGGTCCGGGCCGGTGCGCGCCTGGCCCCGGAGCAGCAGGGGCGCCTGCGCGTGCTGAACACCGAGATCGCCACCCTGAGCACCGAGTTCCACAAGAATCTGCACGCGGCCACGGCCGCCGCCGCGCTGGTGCTGGACAGCGCCGAGGATCTGGCGGGTCTGCCCGAGGACCAGATAGCCGCCGCTGCCGAGAACGCCAACGCGCTCGGCCACGAGGGCAAGTTCGTCCTCAGCCTGAAGAACTTCACCAGCCAGACCGAGCTGGCCGCGCTCGAGGACCCCGTACTGCGCGAGCGTCTGCTCGCCGCCTCGCTCGGGCGCGGTGCCGACACCAACGGTCCGATCGCCGTCGCGCTGGCCGCGCTGCGCGCCGAGCGCGCCGCCCTGCTCGGCTATCCCAGCCATGCCGCCTGGGAGGTCGCCGACCGGACCGCGGGCACCACGGATGCCGTCGAGGGCCTGCTTCGCCGACTGGTCGCTCCCGCCGTGTCCAATGCCGAGCGCGAGGGTGATGCCCTGGCCCGGGCCGCCGGCGTCGCGGAGATCCGGCCGGCCGACTGGCAGTACTACTCCGAGCGGGTCCGCAGGGAGCGGTTCGACCTGGACGCGGCGGCGCTGCGCCCCTACCTGGAGCTGGAGACCGTACTGCACGACGGTGTCTTCCACGCCGCCGGGCTGGTCTACGGGATCACCTTCACCGAGCGCCCCGACCTGGTGGCGTACCACCCGGACGCCCGCGTCTTCGAGGTGCACGACGCCGACGGCGGCCCGCTCGGCCTGTACATCGGCGACTTCCACGCCCGCGAGTCCAAGCACGGCGGCGCCTGGATGGAATCGCTGGTGACGCAGTCACATCTGCTGGGCCACAAGCCGGTGGTGGTCAACAACCTGAACATCGCCAAGCCCCCGGCGGGCGATCCCGCGCTGCTGACGTGGAGCGAAGTCACCACGCTTTTCCACGAGTTCGGGCATGCGCTGCACGGTCTGTTCTCCGACGTCCGCTACCCGCTGCTGGCCGGTACCCAGGTCCCGCGCGACTTCGTCGAGTTCCCCTCCCAGGTCAATGAGATGTGGGCGGATTGGCCCGAGGTACTGTCCCACTACGCCAGGCACCACGTCACCGGCGAGCCGATGCCGGCCGAACTCCCGGCCCGGCTGCGCGAGGCGGAGAATTTCGGCGCCGGCTTCCGGATGGTGGAGCACGAGGCCGCCGCGGTGCTGGACTGGGCCTGGCACACCCTTCCCGCCGACGGCGATACGCCCGGGGAAGGCGATGCGGAGGCGTTCGAGGCAGCAGCGCTGGAGCGCTGGGGTCTCGCGGTGGCCGCGATCCCGCCGCGGTACCGCACCGGCTACTTCGCCCACATCTTCAGCAGCGACTACGCGGCCGGGTACTACGGCTACCGCTGGGCCGAGGTGCTGGACGCCGACACCGTGCGCTGGTTCCGCGAGAACGGGAAGACGATCCGCGAGAGCGGTGAGATCTTCCGCCGGGAACTCCTCGGCAAGGGCGGCAGCGTCGACCCCATGGAGGCCTTCCGTGCCGTGGTCGGGCGCGATGCGGAGATCGGTCCCCTGCTGGCCCGGCACGGGCTGGACGGCTGATCTGCGGAGCCTGCCTCAGCCGGCGACGAATCGGCTGTGCGGCTCTCCGCGCAGACGGCCAGGAGGGACCTTCCGGCCGTAGGCGACCAGCAACAGGTCCTGGGCGGCGCCGGACAGCGGTGTTCCCGTACCGAAGGACCAGTCGAGGTCGTCGGCGCGGAGTTCGATGCCGCTGAGGTCGGCTCCGAAGAACTTGGCGCCCTTGGGGGTGACGTTGTCCAGGAGGACCCGCATCCGGTCTTCGGGAATCCGGCGGTCGAGGCCGAGCGCGACGGTGATGTCCAGGCCGTGGATCGCGTCATGCCCCAGCGCCGCCGCGATTCCGCCGACCGGCGGCTTCCAGGGATGGTCCGCGTTGTTGCGGAGGAAGTCGGCGAGCTCTTCCGTCGAAGCGGCGGCCGCGTCCCTGCGGGCGCAACGGTCGGCCATCTTGTGGATGTTGCCGCCCGCCTTGACGAGTTCGGACACGGTCTTGGGGAGCGAGTAGCGGAATCCCATCGACATATGGGCCGCGACCTCGCGTACCCGCCACCCCGCGCACAGGGACGGAGCGTCCCACTGCTCGGCCGACAGACCGTCCAACATGGCCGCCAGCTCCCGGCGTTCGGCCGCTATCAGCGCTTTGATGTCCATCGGTGTTCCGCTCTCCGTCCGTTCTGGAGCACTGGGGCCGGGGCCCGGCGTCGGGTCGTGCTCGAACTCCCCATGGCTACATGGTTCTTGATCTTGTCGCCATAAGTCCAAGAGCTTGCTGTGCTCGTCCCTAGAATCACCGGTTATGGAACTTCGGCAGTTGCAGTACTTCGTCGCTGTGGTGGAGGACGCCAACTTCACCCGTGCCGCCGCGCGTCTGCACGTGGCGCAGCCGGGGGTGAGCGCCCAGATCAGGCAGCTCGAACGGGAGCTGGGGCAGCCGCTGCTCGACCGGTCCGGCCGGTCGGTGACCGTGACGGAAGTGGGCAAGGCCGTACTCACCTACGCACGGGCCGCGCTCGCCGCGGTCGAGGGGATACGGCAGACCGTGGACGAGTTCACCGGACTGCTCCGCGGCCGTGTCGCGATCGGCCTGGTCTCGGGCGCCAGCATTGCCCACACCTTCGATGTGCCCTCCCTCCTGGCCGATTTCCACGACGACCACCCTCAGGTCGAGATCTCCCTCACCGAAGACACCTCGGAGCGGATGCTCGCCGCGCTCCACCGTGGTGAACTGGACATCGCCGTGGCCGGCCTGCCCGGTGACGAGCCGCCGCCGGGCCTCTCCCTGCAGATCGTGGTCGACGAGCCCCTGGTCGCCGCCGTCACTCCGCACGACCCGCTCATGACGCACACGGGCCGTACGAGCGTCCCGCTGGCCGCGCTCCGCGATCGCCCGTTGATCAGCCTGCCGCGCGGCACCGGCCTGCGCGGGGTGCTCGAACGCGCCTGTACGGAAGCGGGGTTCCGGCCCCGTATCGCCTTCGAGGCAGCCGCCCCGCCCGTGCTGGCACAGCTCGCCGCCCGTGGTCTCGGTGTGGCCGTGGTGCCGGCGCTGCCGGCCGGCACGGCGTCGGACTTCGGGCTGCGGACGCTGGAGATCACCGACCCGCGGCCACGCGGCCGGATCGCGCTGGCCTGGCGTACGGAAGGACCGGCCGGCCCCGCGGCACGGGCGCTGCTGGGGCGGCTGCGCACCGCTTTCCCCACGCCGGGCAGCGTCGCGCGGTGATGAACCGCCCGCTGACCGGCGCGGCGAAAAGCCGGTACGGCTGACCTTCTCGACGGGCGCCGGTCACCAGGCCGCGGGCGCGTAGTCCTTCAGGAAGCAGCCGAAGAGGTCCTCGCCGAGCTCGCCGCGCACGATCGGGTCATAGACGCGGGCCGCTCCGTCGACCAGGTCGAGCGGGGCGTGGAAGCCCTCTTCGGCCAGTCGCATCTTGTCGGGGTGCGGGCGCTCGTCGGTGATCCAGCCGGTGTCCACGGCGGTCATGAGGATGCCGTCGGTGTCCAGCATCTCCCGGGCGCTGGTGCGGGTGAGCATGTTCAGCGCCGCCTTGGCCATATTGGTGTGCGGGTGGCCGGCGCCCTTGTAGCCGCGGCTGAACTGGCCCTCCATCGCGGAGACGTTCACCACGTACTTACGGCGCGCAGCGGCCGCGGCCATGGCCGGGCGCAGCCGGCTCACCAGCAGGAAGGGCGCGGTCATATTGCACAGCTGGACCTCCAGGAGCTCGACCGGGTCGACCTCGTCCACCTTCTGGATCCAGCTGTTGGTCTCGTGCAGGTCCGGTACGAGCCCGCCCGCGTCGATCGCGGTGCCCGCCTCAATCCGGGCGGGCGAGGCGGAGCCGCTGGTCAGGGCGAGGGAGGTGAGGTTCTCGGCGGTCAGCGCGGGAAGGGTGGCCGTCGAGGCGGCGGGGAGGGCCGCGGGGGCGCCGCTGCCGAAGTGGCCGAGGACGAGGGAGGCGGGCAGCTCCCCGGCGGGCAGCGGTGCGGACTCGGCGGCGACCAGCTGTCCGTATGCCTCGGGCGACCGGCGGACGGTCTGGGCGGCGTTGTTGATCAGAATGTCCAGGGGGCCTTCGGCACTCACCTCGTCGGCGAGCGCGATGACCTGGGCCGGGTCGCGCAGATCGATCCCGACGATCTTCAGGCGGTGCAGCCACTCCGCGCTGTCCGGCATCGCCTTGAAGCGCCGGATCGCGTCGTTCGGGAAGCGGGTGGTGATGGTGGTGTGCGCGCCGTCGCGCAGCAGGCGGAGCGCGATATACATGCCGATCTTGGCCCGGCCGCCGGTGAGCAGGGCGCGCCTGCCGGAGAGATCGGTACGGGCGTCGCGGCGGGCCCGGTTCTCCTTGGCGCAGGGGCGGCAGAGCTGGTGGTAGAACGCGTCGACCTCGGTGTAGCGGGTCTTGCAGGTGTAGCAGGACCGGGGCCGCTGCAGGATTCCGGCGATCTCCGTGGTCACGGAGCTGGTGAGGGCCAGCCCCTGCGTCTCGTCGTCGATCCGGTCGGACGCTCCGGTGGCCGTGGCCTCGGTCACCGCCCTGTCATTGGCTGTCTTGGCCGCCCGGCGTTCCTGTCGCCGACGCTGCTTGACCTTGCGGTAAATGCCGGCGGTGGCCCGGCGTATGGCGATCGCGTCGGGGTGGTCGAGCGGCAGCGCGTCAAGCTCCTCGATCACGCTCAGGCAGACCGCCATCCGCTCCGAGTCGATTCCCGCGCCATCGGCCCGGCCTGTTTCGGTCACCGTCATCGCCGCTGCCGCTTTCTGGATCGTATGGATCGTATGTTCGCTTCACGCTTCGGCGGAACTGTACGTATGCAGGGGCGGGTCCGCCAAACCCGGCCGGGGTGGTCAGGCTGCTGATCACGACGTCATGTCCTCGGCAGGGCCCTCGACCCCCCGCTGCGCCGCCCGGCGGCTCGTACGGCGAAGGGCCCGGCACTTGGGTAGCGCCGGGCCCGTGTCATGCCTCAACCGTGAGTTGTCACATCACCCCACCGAGTCGTGACTCAGCTCGATGTCGTATTCGGTGTGTCCTGCTGACGTCAGGCGCAGCGGGGCGGCGACCGGCGGGTAGCCGCTGGCGATCAGTGTGTAGTCACCGCCGTCGAGGTCGGTGAAGACGTACTCGCCGTCCTGGCCGCTGGTGGCGGTGCCCACCACGTTGCCCGCGGGGTCGAGCAGGGTCACCCGGGCGTCGTCCACGGGGACGCCGTGCACCGTGCGTACGGTGCCGCGGACCTGAGCGCCGGGCGTCAGCCGGATCACGTACCGGTTGCGGGTGCCGGCGGTGACCTCGGCCTGGAGGGCGGACGGGCGGTGGTGCTCGGCGCTGACGGCCAGGGTGTAGCTGCCCGGGGTCAGTTCATCGAACGCGAAGCCGCCGTCCTGGCCTGCCACGTCCGAGCCCACCACCTCGCCGCGTACGTCCGTGGCCACGACGAGTGCGCCGGGCATCGGGGCGTCGCCCTTCTCCGCACGGACCTCACCGGCCAGGCCGGCCGCGCCGCTGAGGGTCAGGTCGTAGGAGAGCGGCTCGTTGCCCACCACGACGGTCATGGCCTGCGGCCGGCGGGCGCCCGCGGAGCCGATCAGGACATAGGTGCCGGCGCCGGTCGTGGGAAGTGCGAAGCCGCCGTCGGCAGCGGTGGCGGTACGGCCGAGCTGCCGGCCGCCCACGCTGATCAGGGTGACCGCGGCCTGCGCCACCGGCCTGCCGTCGCCGTCCCGGACCGTTCCCCGGATCAGCGGGCCGGTCGCGTCCGCCACGGAGGTGGCCGTGTCGGGACGAGGGGCGGGTTCCGGGTCGGCGGGTGGCTCGGCGGCGGCCGGTACGGCGTCGGCGGCCGGCTCGGTCCCCGCCGGGGTGCGGGCGCCGTCGGCAGCGCCGGCCGCCGCCTCGGCCTCGGCCTCGGCGCGTGCCTGCAGACCGGAGAGCTGCCGCAGCGGCACCTCCTTGATGAACAGCATCAGCAGGAAGGCGAGTGCGACAACGATCGCGCCCATGAGGAACACGGTGTGCATCGAGTCGGCGAAGCCGCGCTTGAACGGCTCGGCCAGTCGCGGATCGAGGTGCTGGATGAACGACGAGTCGCTGAGCACCCCCGAGGAGTTTCCGTTGCCGGGGTGCTTGAGCATGTCCAGCACGGGCTTGTTGGCGGGATCGCGCAGCACGGCGGGGTCGTGCAGCGCGGCCTGGAAGCCCTCGGTGGACGCCGCGCCGCGGAACGCCGCGGCAATCTTGTCACCCACCGTGCTGAACAGCACCGACAGGAAGATCGCGGTACCCGCGGTGGCGCCCATCTGACGGAAGAACGTGGACGAGGCGGTCGCCACCCCCATGTCCCGGGGCGGCACCGCGTTCTGCACGGCCAGCACCAGGGTCTGCATACAACAGCCCAGACCGAGGCCGAAGACCAGCATGAAGAGCATGGTCTCCCACAGCGGGGTGTCCCACTGGACCTCGAAGTGGAAGAGGAGCATCGCCACGAACATCAGCGCGGTACCGATGATCGGGAAGATCTTGTAGCGGCCGGTCTTGGCGGTGATCTGGCCGGAGGCGATCGAGGAGATCAGCATGCCCGCCATCAACGGCAGCATTTCCAGGCCGGACTTGGTGGGGCTGGCGCCCTTCACGATCTGGAGGTACTGCGGGATCATCAACATCCCGCCGAACATGCCCATACCGATCAGCACGGACAGCAGGCTGGTCTTGCTGAAGGTGCCGTTGCGGAACAGCCGCATCGGGATCAGCGCATCGTCGCCGACCCACCGCTCGACGAAGATCCAGGCGATGATGCCGACGGCACCGATGGCGTAGCACGCGATCGACCGGGACGAGTCCCAGCCCCACTCCCGGCCCTGCTCCGCGACGAGCAGCAGCGGCACGACGCCGACGGAGATGGTGAGCGCGCCCCACCAGTCGATGCGGTGATCGCGCCTGGTGTGCGGGATGTTGAGGACCTTGGCGACCACGAACAGCGCGAGGATGCCGATCGGGACGTTGACCAGGAAGACCCAGCGCCAGCCGGTGATGCCCAGCAGCTGGTCCTGCCCGGCGAGAGCCCCTCCGATCAGCGGCCCCGCCACACTGGACGTGGCGAAGGTGCCCAGCATGTAGCCCTGGTACCGGGCGCGTTCCCGGGGCGGGACGATGTCACCGATGATCGCCAGCGCCAGCGACATCAGACCACCGGCGCCGAGACCCTGCACCGCCCGGAACGCGGCCATTTCGTCCATCGAGGTGGAGAAGGTGCACAGGACCGAGCCCACGACGAAGATGCTGATCGCGGCCAGGTAGTACGGCTTGCGGCCGTACAGGTCGGACAGCTTGCCGTAGAGCGGCGTGGCGATCGTCGAGGTGATCAGATAGGCGGTGGTCGCCCAGGCCTGCTGGCTGAGGCCGTGCAGATCGTCGGCGATGGTCCGGATGGAGGTGCTGACGATGGTCTGGTCGAGGGCGGCCAGGAACATCCCCAGCATCAGGCCGCTGAGGATGGTGAGGATCTGACGGTGACTCAGTTCTCCCGGTCCGGGTATCGCCTTGGCCCCCGCCTCGGGCGGAGAGGTGGCTGTGCTCATGTACGTGTCTCTCCCTGCTCCACGGATGCGCCCTGGTCTCCCCCGGGACCCAGCCGTGTGTGTTGTCGTTCCGCCATGTCCTCGTTGAGCCGGCCCATCAGCCGGATCAGATCGGCACGGTCCTGGGGCGACCACGATGCGAGCAGCCCTGCCAGTTCGGCATCGCGCTGACGGCGGTAGTTCTCGAAGGCGGCACGCCCCGCATCGGTCGCGGCCAGCAGCGCACCACGGCGGTCCTCCGGGTCCGGGCGACGGGCGACCAGACCCCGCTCGACCAGTGAGCGCACTTGGCGGCTGACCGTCGACAGGTCGAGGAACGCATCGGCGGCCAGGTCGGTCGCCCGCCGGTCCCCGCCGACCACCAGCCGGGCCAGCAGCACCCGGTCGGCGGCGCCACCGTCGGTCTTGACGCGCTGTTTCCAGGCCGCGATCAGCCGGGAGAAGCGGACGATCTCCGCCCCCAGTCCGGCGGCAGCCTCATCCAGCTTCGACGAGGCGGTGACCTGCGGGGCCGCCCCGTCGCAGGCATGGAGCGTGCCGTTACTCATCGTCGTGATCCTTCGCATTGATGCAGTGATGCGGTGGCGCAGTGCCGCGGTGACGTTTGTCGAATCCGCTGAATACATTGCTTGTACCTAGCAAGCCTATCGGCTGGGGGTGACTGCTCCGCACCGCCCGACAACGGGGCCGGGCCGCCCAACAACGGGGCCAGGAAGAGGAGATGAGACCGCGGGGCGGCGCGCGGCCCCGTCCACCCGCCGACCCCCGACGCCCACGGAGTAGGGTGCCCGACCGTGCCCGAACCGGACTTCCTACGCACCACCCGGACGTTCTACGACGCCGTGGCCACCGACCGTGCCGATCACTTCCGCGACGCGCCGGCGGCCAAGCCGCTGGACCGGGCGGTGCTCGCCGGGTTCGCCGAACTCGTACGGGCCGCCGATGCCGGGCCGGTCGCCGACGAGGGTTCGATGCTGGCCCTGGACCTGCCGGACGGCGCCCTCGGTGGCATCGTGGCCTGGTACTCCATCACCGGCGGCGGCAGCCGGAGCGCATCGCCGCGCTACTGCGCCGGGCCGGACCGCCCCTCCACGCCCAGCTGCTGCGCGAGCCCGACGAGGGCGCGGAGACCACCCAGCAGGCCTGTCTGAGGCCCGCAAACCGGCCGGCATCAGCCGGCCGTGACACCCACCCGGGAGACCGTTGTGCACCTTCCCCCCGAACTCCTCACGCTGCTGCGCCGGCCGAGCATCTGCTACCTGGCCACCTCGATGCCGGACGGTTCGCCGCAGCTGACCCAGACCTGGGTCGACACGGACGGCGAGCATGTGCTCATCAACAGCGTCCAGAGCCATGTAAAGACCAGGAACATCGGGCGCGATCCCCGTGTGGCCGTCGCCATCTCGTCCCCGGACAACCCCTCGCGCTACTTCCAGGTGCGCGGCCGGGTGGTCGAGATCACCACAGAGGGCGCGGTGGACCACATCGAGTCGCTCGCCCGGAAATACCTCGGCACTCCCTACCCCTGGTACGGAGGCCGCGACGAGGTACGCGTGCTCTTCGTCATCGAACCGGAGAGCATCAGCAGCATGGGTTAGTGCGGGTGGGTCGGGGGCGCTGCCGCCGCGTACGGCGCATCCAACCAGCCCGTGTCGAGTGCCTCGTTGCCGTCGTGGACCACGAACTCCCGCTCGGTGGAGGCGATTTCGTAGCCATCGACACTCAGTCGGCCCGCCAGCTCGTCCAGCCGCTGCCCCGCCGTCCGTATGCCGGCCATCCGGCACCGCTGCGTCACAAAGCGCTCCAGCCGGCCGTCCGCCCGCACTCTGCGGGCGTTGCGTGAGAGGTGCGCGCCGTGTCCCTCGACGAGGGACAGGAGCGGGGCGAGCGGAGCGGAGCGCTCCAGCAGCAGCTTGAGGTGATGTTCGAAGTAGTAGTGCGGCCCGAGGCGCGCGGCTTCCTCGTCCGTGCGGGGTACGCCCGCGCTCCACGGCGTCGCCTCGATCTTTGTCCGCACCACGTCGAGACCCGCGGCGCGCAGTCCGTCCGCCTCCGCGGTGGCCTGGGCCCGGATCCTGTCGTACGTCCCGGAGCCGCGCATCGTCACCATCGGCTGCGAGGGCACCTCCCCCCGCTCCAGCACGATGTGCACGCACTTCAGTCCGCGCGCCGCCGCGTAACCGGCCACCCGCTGCGCACCGGCGCGGTCGCCGTCGTCCCGGACGGTCAGATGTACCTCGAAGTCCCCCGTGAACACAGGGGGCGCGGGCTCGGTCGTCCCGGCCCCCTGCATCGCTGTGCTGCCACCGATCGCACTCATCCTGAGATGATCACACGGCGGCAGGTGGCGGGTGGCTGCCCGTCATCCGGCGGCGGGGGCCCCGCACTGTTCGTGGTCCTTGACCACGGTGAGCGTGATCTTCTTGCCTTCCAGCGGCGTGCCCGGCGCCGGGTTCTGGCCACAGACCTTCCAGGAGCCGGGCCAGAGCACCAGGCGGCGCGCCCCGAGGCCGTCCTTGAACTGAATGGTGGTGTCGTAGTTCAGCGCCTGGTAGGCACTGACCAGGCCCTTGCCGGTCACGTCCGGCATGGTCCTTCCGTCGGCGTGGGCCACACCGGCCAGTGCCAGCGCGGAGAGGGCCAGGGCTGCGGCGGTGACGGCCTTCGCGGTGACCGTCTTTGTGAGGGAGGTCTTTGTGGGGTTCGTCTTGGCGAGGGGGTGCGCCGTGGTGGGCTCTGCGGTGATCGTTTCTTTCACCACCTGGAAACGACCGTCGTGAGGGTCGGTCACCTGCCGCTGGGCCGCTCGGTACAGCGCTCGCGCGCTCACGTATCCGGGGAGCCGGGAGCCGGGTCCGCGCCGGCTGTGCGGGCGGCTGTGGGTGCGGTGTCCTGACCGCCTGCCAGGTCGCGGGCCAGTGCGACGCGGGAGAGCAGTACGGCGCCCCACAGGACCAGCGCGATACCCAGGCATTCGGGGAGCAGCCACCAGCCGGCGCGGACCCGTTCGTCGAAGAGGGTGACTCCCAGCGACAGGCTCACCAGGGCGTCTCCGAGGGTGAGGACCGGCTGCGAGGCGGTCAGCGGACCGGACTGCATGGCGTTTTCGAAGAGGAAGAGGGCCAGCACTCCGACGGCCGCGAAGGCGTAGGTCTGCCATGAGACGAAGAATTCGGCAGGGCCGCCGATCTGCCAGGTATAGGTGGCGTCCTTCATCAGGGCCGCGGTGAGTGCGTACGCGACCGCTGCCGCCGCGGCGAAGCCGGCCGCCCGTACCCCGCCCGCCCCTCGGCGCAGCGCGGCGCCGACCGCCGTGGCGATCACCACGGCGCAGACCACGAGGGCGGGCACCCAGCGGCTGAACGGGGCATGGTCGGTGCCGATGGTGGGCGCGGCGGACGCCAGGGCGGTGCCGAGTCCGACGACGAGCAGGCCCACCCCCGTCCAGCCGCCGCGCGGGATCCGTCCGCCGAGGAGCAGCCGCCCGGTGAGCAGGGCGAGCGGCAGTTCCAGGACGAAGATGGGCTGGACCACCGATAGCGCGCCTTGCGACAGCGCCAGCGCCTGGAAGCAGGCCGCGGCGATGACCGCGAGCATCCCGCCGAGCCATGCGGCGCGGTGCAGCAGATCGACGAACAGGCCGAGGCGCAGCCCGGTGGACAGCGGCACCGTGCGCGCCGCGCGTCGCTGCAGCACCGTGGCCAGCGCATTGCTGGCCGCCGCGAGCAGTGCGAACAGCACGGACGGCCACATGGCTACGCACCCACCTCCTCCTCGGCCGCCCAGGCACCGGAGCGGCGCCGGCATTCGGCTTCGACGCTATCCGGGCGGCGCCGTGGACCGCCTGCCGACACGGACGCCGGACGGCCGCATTCGCTGCGCCGGACGGCCGCATTCGCTGCGCCGGACGACCGCAT
The DNA here is from genome assembly GCF_022221585.1 of Streptomyces inhibens. Lineage (NCBI taxonomy): Bacteria > Bacillati > Actinomycetota > Actinomycetes > Kitasatosporales > Streptomycetaceae > Streptomyces > Streptomyces inhibens. Next base: position 8,977,802 of record NZ_CP084681.1, on the reverse strand, counting down.
CCGGCGTCCGCCACCTTGGCCGCCCGGTGGCAGATCTTGCCGCGGCAGCACAGAACCACCAGGTCAGCGCCGGTGTCCGCAGGGCCGTAGGTGGCGCAATATTGCGGCAACACCTCCGGCCGGATCGCGTCGGTATGGTCCCCCGCATGCCGCCGCAGTGCCGGCGGGTGCCCTCCTCCGCACTCCCCTTTCCCTCTCCGCCACCCGTGTCCTGGAGACCGCCATGCCTCTTGCGCCCCAGCGGGCCGATGTGCCCGTGACGATCGACGAGTCCAAGTGCATCGACGGCTGCACGCTGTGCGTCGACATGTGCCCGCTCGACTCGCTCGCCATCGACCCGGCCGGCAACAAGGCGTACATGCACGTCGACGAGTGCTGGTACTGCGGCCCGTGCGCCGCTCGCTGTCCCACCGGCGCGGTCACGGTCAACATGCCCTATTTGTTGCGATGAGAGGCACGTCCCATGCAGCACGTCTTCATGAAGCGCACGATCCCCCTCGCGGCCGCGGTCCTGCTCCTCCCCCTCGCTCTCACCGGCTGCGGCAGCGAAGCCGCGGCGGGCGACGACAGGACCGTCACCGTGACGGTCGGCTATCAGTCCAAGACCATCAACACCGTCACCGCCGGCACCCTGCTGCGCTCGCTCGGCTCCTTCGAACGTGAACTGCGCGCCCAGGGCAAGCGCGACGGCAAGGCGTACCGGGTGCGGTGGCAGGACTACGCGACCGGTGCCCCGATCACCGCGCAGATGGTCGCCGGGAAGGTCGACATCGGTTCGATGGGCGACTTCCCGCTGCTCATCAACGCCGCCCGCGGCAAGCAGCTGCACGCCCCGACCCGGCTGGTCGCGGTCACCGGCTACAACCTGCGCGGGGCGCTCAACACCATCGTCGCCAAACCCGGATCCGGCCTGCGCTCGCTGTCGGACCTGCGCGGCAAGAACGTCTCCAGCAGCGTCGGTTCGGCCGCCGACGGCACCCTCGTACGGGCCCTGCGACGGGCCGGGCTCGACCCGGAACAGGACATCCACAAGCTCAACCAGCAGCCGGCCGTGGGCGCCTCGGCACTCCAGTCGGGCAGCGTGGACGCCCTTTCGCAGTTCGTTGCCTGGCCGGGGCTGCTCGCCTTCCAGGGCAAGGCGCGGGCGCTCTACGACGGGGGCGCGCTCGGACTGCCCACCTTCCACGGCGTGACCGTACGGGGCGGCTTCGCCGACTTGCACCCCGCCGTGGTCAAGGCGTTCCTCGCCGCGCAGCGCGACGCGACCCGCTATCTGCAGACCCACCCGGTCGACGCCGCCCAGCAGGTCGCGAAGGCCACGGGGCTGCCGCCCGAGGTGGTCTATCTCTACAACGGAGCCGGCGGCCTCGCCACCTTCGACCCCACCCTCAAGCCGCAGCTGATTGCCGCGCTGAAGAAGGACGTACCGGTGCTGCGGGCGGCCAAGCTGACCGGGCCGGTCAATGTTGACTCGTTCGTCGACTCGTTTGTCGATGACCGTTACGTCAAGGAGAGTTACGGCAGCGGGTACGCCAAGGCCCTGCGCTCCACCGCCCACCCGTCGGCCGACGAGGTATGGCTGCGTGGTGAGGTGCGCACCCACTCCTTCGACGGCCCGGCAGCCCTGCTGCGGTTCGTTGCCGCGCACCGGGGCACGGTGCGGGCCGCCTATGTGGCGGACGCGACGACCGGCAGCCGCTGGTTCGCCGACAAGTCGGTCTGGGTCCGCGACGGGGCGCGGCTGCTGCCCTTCGCCACCCCGGCCACCGCCGACGCCTGGACACGGCGCCACCCCGGTGCGCACACCCTCAGCTACACCGCCGCGCTGGAGCAGTCCCGGTGAGCGCGCCCGCCTCCGCCCGCTCGGTGCCCGCACGACCGGCAGCCGTCGTTCCAGGGCCGGTGTTCCCAGGCCGCCGGCCCTGGCCCGGGGCCCGCCACGCCCGGCGTACGGCGGCGGTCCTCGCGGCGCTCGCCGTATGGCAGTTGCTCGCCCAGTTCCGGGTGGACCTGTGGCTGCGGTTCTCGCAGTTCCCGACGGTCACCGAGACGGCTCGCGAGTTCGGCCGGCGGCTCGGCACCGCCACGTACTGGCAGGACGTCTCCGACAGCCTGACCCGGATCGTCGCCGGTTTCGCCCTCGCGGCCGTCCTGGGTGTGGCCGTCGGCACCGCGATCGCGCGCTCCTCCGTCGCCTCCGATCTGCTCGGTCCGCTGCTCGAAGTGCTGCGGCCGATACCGGCGATCGCGCTGGTGCCGGTGGCGATCCTGCTGTTCCCCAGTAATGAACAGGGCATCGTCTTCATCACCTTCGCCGCGGCGTTCTTCCCGGTCACGGTCTCCACCCGGCATGCGGTGCGGGCGCTGACGCCCGTCTGGGAGGAGGCGGTCCGCACGATGGGCGGTGGCCGGTGGCGGGTCCTGTGGTCGGTGGTGCTGCCGGGGGCGCTGCCGGGGATCCTGGCCGGGCTGTCGGTGGGCATCGGCGTCTCGTGGATCTGTGTGATCTCCGCCGAGATGATCTCCGGCGAGTACGGCGTGGGGTACCGCACCTGGCAGGACTACACCCTCGTCGACTACCCGGGCGTCTTCGTCGGGATGGCCACCATCGGCCTGCTCGGCCGGCTCACCTCCACTGCGGTGGAACTGCTGGGCCGGCGCCTGACGCGGTGGCTGCCACGGACCGCGAGCGGCACGGGTACGTATCCGGGCAGCCGTCTCCGCCGACGTGCGGTCGGACGGGTGCGGGCCGGGGCCGGTGGTGCGGTCGACGCAGCAACCCTCCGCGGAGAGCGAGAGCCCTCGTGACCGGCACCGATGTCACCGTCACCACCGCGGCCCCCACACAGGCTCCCGGGCAGGGCATGCGGCTGACCCTCGCCGATGCCGTCCTCGGCCGGCCCGGCGCCCCCGTCCTGCGCGGCCTGGACCTCGATGTCGCACCGGGCGAGATCCTCACCGTCGTCGGTCCGTCCGGCTGCGGCAAATCCACCCTGCTCCGCACACTGGCCGGTCTGCTGCCGCCGCTCGGCGGCCGGCTGAGCCAGGACGGCGCACCTCTCGACGGCCCCGCCGCCGACCGTGCGCTGGTCTTCCAGGAGGACGCGCTGCTGCCCTGGCGCAGCCTGCGGGCCAATGTCGAACTCCCGCTGGCCATCCAGGGAGTGGCGCGCACGGAGCGCCGTGCCCGGGCCGAGGACTGGCTGGCCCGGGTCGGGCTCACCGAGCACGCCGGCCGGCTGCCGCACCACGTCTCCGGGGGCCAGCGACAGCGCGCCCAACTGGCCCGCGCACTGGCCGGACGGCCGCGCGCCGTCCTGATGGACGAGCCTTTCGGCGCACTGGACGCGCAGACCCGGGCAGGGATGCAGCAGTTGCTGGTGACGGTGCTGCACGGCACCGGGGCCACGGTCGTCTTCGTCACCCACGACGTGGACGAGGCGCTGTTCCTGGGTGACCGGGTCGCGCTGCCGGACACCGGCCGGGTGCTGGACGTACCGCGGCCGCGCGACCGCGGGGCATCCGCCGACCCGGCGACGGTCACACTGCGCCGCGAGGTCCTGGCATCCCTGGGCGACCGGCCCGGCGCCTGACCGGCCGGCCCGGCATTCACCCCTCCCCGTCCCCTCTACCCGACCGGCGCCGTATCCGACGTGCCCCGGCAACCGAAAGGCACCGCCATGGAGATCCCCTCGCTCGCTTCCGCCGAGGAGCTGTCCTGCGACGTCCTCGTCATCGGCGGTGGCACCGCCGGGACCATGGCGGCGCTCACCGCCGCCGAACACGGCGCGTCCGTCCTGCTGTTGGAGAAGGCACATGTCCGCCACTCCGGCGCGCTCGCCATGGGCATGGACGGCGTCAACAACGCCGTCGTCCCCGGCCGCGCGGAGCCCGACGACTATGTCGCCGAGATCACCCGCGCCAACGACGGCATCGTCGACCAGTCCACCGTCCGGCAGACCGCGACCCGCGGCTTCGCGATGGTGCAGCGGCTGGAGTCGTACGGCGTGAAGTTCGAGAAGGACGAACACGGCGAGTACGCGGTCCGGCAAGTACACCGCTCCGGCTCGTACGTACTGCCGATGCCGGAGGGCAAGGACGTCAAGAAGGTCCTCTACCGGCAGCTGCGGCGCCGTGAGATGCGCGAGCGGATCCGCATCGAGAACCGCGTGATGCCGGTGCGGGTGCTGACGGCGGACGGGCGCGCGGTGGGCGCGGCGGGCTTCCACACCCGTACGGGGCGGTTCGTCCGCGTCCGCGCCGGCGCGGTGATCCTCGCGACCGGCGCCTGCGGACGGCTCGGCCTCCCGGCCTCCGGCTACCTCTACGGCACGTACGAGAACCCCACCAATGCGGGCGACGGCTACGCCATGGCCTATCACGCGGGCGCCGAACTGACCGGCATCGAGTGCTTCCAGATCAACCCGCTGATCAAGGACTACAACGGCCCGGCCTGTGCGTACGTCGCCAACCCGTTCGGCGGCTACCAGGTCAACCGGCACGGCGAGCGGTTCGTGGAGTCCGACTACTGGTCGGGGCAGATGATGGCGGAGTTCGCGGCCGAGGTCGCCTCCGAGCGCGGCCCCGTCTATCTGAAGCTGAGCCACCTTCCCGAGGAGTCCGTCTCCGCCCTGGAGACGATTCTGCACACCACCGAGCGTCCCACCCGTGGCACTTTCCACGCCGGGCGCGGCCACGACTACCGCACCCATGACGTGGAGATGCATATCTCCGAGATCGGTCTGTGCGGGGGGCATTCGGCTTCGGGTGTACGCGTGGACGAGCACGCCCGGACCACCGTGCCGGGCCTGTACGCGGCCGGCGACCTGGCCTGTGTCCCGCACAACTACATGATCGGCGCGTTCGTCTTCGGCGATCTGGCGGGCGCGGACGCGGCCCGGCACCGGGCGTACGAGGGCGCGTTGCCCGCCGACCAGCTGCGCGATGCCCATGAGCTGATCTACCGGCCGCTGCGCCACCCCGACGGCCCGCCCCAGCCGCAGGTCGAGTACAAGCTCCGCCGATTCGTCAACGACTACGTCGCCCCGCCCAAGAGCGGCGCCCGTCTGTCGCTGGCCGTCGAGCACTTCGAGCGGATGCGCGCCGACATCACCGGCATGGGCGCCCGCACCCCGCACGAGCTGATGCGCTGCGCCGAGGTCACCTTCATCCGCGACTGCGCCGAGATGGCCGCCCGGTCGTCACTGGCCCGCACCGAGTCCCGCTGGGGCCTCTACCACGAGCGGACGGACCATCCGCAGCGCAACGACAGCGACTGGCTGCACCATCTCGACCTGCGCAAATCCGCCACGGGACGGATGGAGTTCACCGCGCGCCCGGTGGAGCCGTACCTCGTCCCGGTCGAGGAGTACGCCCCGGCGGGCGGCGCTCCCCGGTTCATCGGCGAGGTCCATCCGGAGCAGGTCGCGACGGCGGGGCGGCGGGATACACCGCCGGTGGGTTCTGCGGACGCGGGCTCGGCGGCGAAGGTCTCCGCGGGGACGGGTGCCGGGGCGGCGGGTGCCGGTGTCGTGGCCGGATCCGGTTCCGTACGCGCGGCCGGAGCCCCGGCAGGAGCCGATCCCGCCCCCGGCCCCTCCCCCCGCATCCTCGACCTGATCGCCCTCGCCGAGGACCAGCCGGACCTCCCCACGCTGCGCCCGTACCTCGCCGACCCCGACCCGGCCGTCCGCCGCGCCGCCGTCGACACGCTCACCGAAAGCGTCCCCGCCGGCACGGGCCGGGCCCTCGCCACCGCGCTCGCCGATACCGACCCTGCCGTACGGGCGGCCGCGGGCGCCTCGCTGCGCGAACTGGTCGAGGTCCTCCCGCCGGAACCCGATCTGCGGGAGCCGCTGGTCGCCGCCGTACACGGGCCCGATGCCCTCGTCCGGTCGGCGGCCGTGGACGTACTGCGCGCGCTCCGGCTCGGTGACCGGGCGCTGTTCGCCGCCGCGCTCACCGACCCCGCCGTGGAGGTCCGTATCCAGGCCGTCCGCGCCCTGGTCTCCGTCGACGCGGCCGGCGAACTCCGAAGCGCCGCCACGGACCCGTCCCGCGAGGTCCGGGTCGTCGCCGCACACGGCCTCGGCACCGTCGGGAGCCCCGGCGACCTGGCGGCGCTGGTGCGCGACGAGGATCTCCTCGTACGGGCCGCGGCGCTGGCTGCTCTGGCCACCACCGGCTGCCCGCCGCCCTACGACGCGATGGCCGTCGCGGCACTCGGCGACACCGCCTGGCAGGTCCGGGCCGGCGCCGCCGCGGCCCTGGCCGCAGCCGAACCCGGACTCGCCGTGCCCGCGCTGCGCTCCGCCCTCTCCGACCCGCATGCGGACGTGCGCAAGGCCGGGGTCCTCGCACTGGGCGCCCACTCCGGGCGGGCGGACGCCCTGCACGCGCTGGCCTCGGTCGCCGAGGACCCCGACGCCGATGTCCGCGCGTACGCCCGGCTCGTATCGAAGGGGTGAGGCAAAACGGGTGGGACGGGCGGGGGGAAAAAAGCTCCCGGGTGGGCCGGCCGGGTGATGGAGCGCCTCATGCATTCGGGTCGTCCGGGTGGCCCGCCGGGGCCGGTGGCTGAAGGCTGAGGGCGCGTCCGTACCGCCCAAGGAGTTCTCGATGGCCCCCACGTACCGCTACGACGAGCTGAGCGCGCTGTTCATCAACTGCACGCTCAAGCGTTCCCCGGAGACGAGCAACACCGAGGGGCTGGTCGACAAGAGCCGCGGTCTGATGGCGGAGAACGGTGTCACGACCGAGGTGATCCGCGCGATCGACCACGACATCGCGACCGGGGTGTGGCCGGACATGACGGAGCACGGCTGGCAGTCCGATGCCTGGCCGGAGCTGTATGCCAAGGTGCAGGCCGCCGACATCCTGGTGCTGTGCGGGCCGATCTGGCTCGGCGACAACAGCTCGGTGATGAAGCAGGTCATCGAGCGGCTCTACGCCTGCTCCAGCGTGCTCAACGACCGTGGCCAGTACGCCTACTACGGCGGGGCGGGCGGCTGCCTGATCACCGGTAACGAGGACGGGATCAAGCACTGCGCCATGAACGTCCTCTACAGCCTTCAGCATCTCGGCTACACCATTCCGCCGCAGGCCGACGCCGGCTGGATCGGTGAGGCCGGGCCCGGACCCTCATATCTGGATCCGGGGTCGGGCGGCCCCGACAACGACTTCACCAACCGAAACACGACGTTCATGACCTGGAACCTGATGCACATCGCGGCGATGCTCAAGCAAGCGGGCGGCATCCCGGCGCACGGCAACCGGCGCACCGAATGGGACGCCGGCTGCCGAGCGGACTCCCCCAACCCCGAGCATCGCTGAGCACACGGGGTGCCTACCGACCCGCTCCCCACCCGGTGGCCCCGGTACGTCGAGTTCGCGCCGAGCGTCCTGGTCGCCGGAGGGCTCGTCTGGGACGCGCTGTCGCCGCAGGACTACTGGGGAGATCCCATGCTGACGGCGGCCAGCGTGACGGCCGGTGCGCTGCTCTCCCTGCGGCACACCCTCGCAATCGGCGCCGCCATCGTCGTCGGCGTCTTCGCGCTGACGGTGAAGGACGGCACCGCCAACGACATCGAGGGCCATCTGGAGCTCGTCAACACCCTGTTCGCCGCGCTCATGGGTGTCGGCGTGAACCGGGTGATCGCCCGCCACGGACGCCATTTGGACGTGGTGCGTACGGTGGCGGAGGCCGCCCAGCGTGCCGTGCTGCCCGCGCCGCCGGAGCGCATCGGTTCGCTGAGCATCGCGGCGCGCTACCAGGCCGCGCAGACCGAGGCGCACATCGGCGGTGATGCCTACGCCGTCCAGCGGACCCCCTTCGGTGTCCGGCTGCTGATCGCCGACGTACGCGGCAAGGGGCTGGGCGCGGTGAGCGCGGTGTCGGTGCTGCTCGGCGCGTTCCGCGAGGCCGCAGAGCAGGAGCCGGAGCTGACGGCTCTCGCCGACCGGATGGAACGCGCGCTGCTGCGGGAGAGCGAGCAACTCTCGGAGGAGAACCGGCTGGAGGGCTTCATCACGGCCCTGCTCTGCGAGATTCTCCCGGACGCCACGGGGCTGCGGGTGCTGAACTGCGGCCATCCCTCGCCGTACCTCTGTCACGACGGCGAGGTGCGCGCCCTGGAGGCCGTCGATCCGGGCCTTCCGCTGGGGATGGGCGCGCTGGGCGTGGCACGGCCGGCCCCCGTCGACTGGCCGTTCCCGGCGGGCAGCACGCTGCTGCTGGTCACCGACGGTGTGACGGAGGCCCGGGACCACTCCGGAGCGTTCTACGATCCGGCGACGCAGCTTGCGGGCCACGGCCCGTTCCAAGATCCCCAGGAAGTGATCGGCCTGTTGGCGCGGGAGGTCGAACGCTGGACCGGCGGGCCGCGCGACGACGATATGGCGGTCCTGGCGATCACCCGGCAGCCCCTCGGCAATGCGGCAAGGTAAAACCCATGTCCCAGGGGCCAGGTTGACCTTTTTTCATACCCCTTTCGGAATTTCTTCGTGTGCTGCGGAACTTCCGGCGTGTGGGATGAGAAGATCAACCAGAGCATCAGCATCCGCACCGAGCGATTCCACGCTCCTGCGCAGATCGGAGTTGATGTGTCCGACAACAGATCAGCCCTGCTCAGCCAGCGCGCCGCCGTCATTTTTCTCCTGGGCGCCCTGATCGCCCTGGGCGCCGGTGTACTCACCTGCTGCAACGGCGGCACCCTTGCTTCCGCGGCCCTCGTCGGCGGCGCTGCATTCGGTGCCGGCGTCACCTTTTTCCATACGGTCATCGACTGAGGTATGGGGTCGTGAGTTCCGGCCCGGGGTATTCATGGCACGCTCCGCTGATAAACGGCGCTATCCGTGAAGATACGCCCCCGTTCGCGAGACGGCCGATTGCGACGCAATTTCTTTCGGTGTGCTTTCGGCCACGATCTCACCCCTCGCGGCGCCGCCTGCCGGGCCGAGATCGATGCCCCGGTCGGAGGCGCGGATGACGGCGGCACCTCGACGTCGTGCTCGATGACCAGCACGGCGTTGCCCAAGTCCCGTAGCCGGCGCCGCACTTCGATCAGGCGGGTGGCGTCGGCCGGGTGCAGGCGACGGTGGGTTCGTCGAGCACGTAGAGCACGCCGGCCAGGGACTCTCCGGGCGCACCCGGTACGCGGGTGGGAGGTGCTGCCCGCACGCCGGGCACGGACGGTGACCGATACGTGCCCACAGCGAGGAGGCGTACCTGGCGGTGATCCAGCATGGGTGACCTTCACATCGTGCGGAAAGTACGCGACGCCGGGATCCTGCTGCCCGCGCCCCGCGGACCCCGGCCGGTTACCGGACGTTCGGAGCCAGGCACCGGCACGCTCTGCTGACGTACCGGTCGCTCGCACGGGGGTACAGCACGGGCCCCGCGCAAGCGGTCATGCAGGCCGTGCGCGCCGGGGACGCTCCCCTGGCGCTCATCCACGTCGATGCCGGTCACGCAGCGCTGCATGAGCAGCGGCTCTTCCTGCAAGCGGCGAGCGAGGCGCTCGATCACCCAGCGCCAGGAGGAGCTCACCCGGCGCTCGACGGCGGTGCTCGCAGGATCCGGTGCCCTGCACACCTATCTCACCAGGGAAGAGCCGGCCCCCGCGGGCCGAGCGGCCGATTGCGGAATCGGCGGCCCCGCATGCGGTGCGCCGCCGCACACCAAGTGCCAAACTTGAGACACCGCGCCCTGCCGCCGGCCGGGGCCCTTGTCGCCGAGGGGAACATCATGACCTGGGCATCTTGGACCACTGTCGGGATCCACGCCCTACCTGGTGTGGTGCGAACCGTGGAGAACGGCGTGATCAACGGCGACCTGACCATCCACACGACCTGGTCGGACAACATGGCGCACGTCGCCGTGCAATACAGCGGCGCGTCGGACTGGTACACCATGGCCGGCAGCCCCGTCCCCTGCCCTTCCGAAGAGGCCAGCCGCGCCTTTCACCAGGCCGTGGTCGAAGCGGTACGGGGCGGAGAGCGCGCCGAGGCCTCCCTCGAAGAGCTCTTCAACCCTTGAGACCACCCGCCGCCCACGGCCCGGACCGACCCCGACCCCGGCCCCGGCCCCGGCCCCGGCGGCCACGCTGACAGCACCGTAGGAGCACTCCCTGGCGGCGTGCACATGCACTTCTGGCCGCCCGCTCCCCGTCTTCGGTCCGGACAGCGCCCTTGACAGCGCTCTTGGCAGCGCCCTTCCGTTCCCTCCCCGCGCCGATCCGCGATCCGCGATCCGCGGTATGCGATCCGCACAGCACCCGCTCGCGCATCGTCGTCCTGCGGTGATCATCTGCGGTAGTCGCCCCGCTCCACCCTCCCCGCGCACTTCGCGAACTCGCCCGCGCCGCCGAGGCTTTCGACACCAACCCCGACCCGTACCGGAACATGTTCGGTGAAATCCCGCTGAAACTGGTCAACTTGACCCCTTAGCGGGCCTTTCGGGCGGTGCACGCCTTCCGGAGAATCGCCGACACATATCTGCGCGACGACGGAGCAACCAATTCGCGCCACATCATGTCTCCTCTCATGGAGCACAGTTGGTCACCTTGTGGCTACCTAAAGCTGATCAATTGTTAAATTTCGCCCAGGAATCTTGAAATCTGATCATTTCGCTTTACATGCTCATGCCAGACCCACCAGGGTTTGCGCGGGGCCACACGGCCCCCGCGGTGCCCAACAGCACCGCGTGTACGGGCGGTTGGCCAGCCGACCGCCCCCGCAGCGCTAAGGACCCACAGCAGTGCGTAGACCCCACATACGCAGGCACCGCCTGGCTGTCGCCATCGCCGTGACCACGGCAGCGACCCTCATGGCGGGCGTGGCGGGCACCGCCTCCGCGATCACCGCGGCCCCGCCGGCCGCCGCACCCGCCCCCCTCTCCTCCTCGACCGGCCTCCAGAAGATCGTGGACACGGCCCGCGCCGCCGCGTATACGCACGCTTCGGCCACCGGCGTCGGCAAGAAGGACACCCTCAAGGCCGTCGACACACTTATCGACCGGGACGGCAGTCAGCACGTCCGCTTCATCCGGACCCACCGCGGGCTGCCGGTCCTCGGCGGCGACCTCGTCGTCCACCTGACCGCCAAGTCGGCGTACGAGAGCGTGACCCGGGCCTACCGCCACCAGGTCGCCGTCGCCACCACGGACCCGAAGCTGTCGGCCGGACAGGCCGAGGCCAAGGCCGCCGCCGTGGCGAAGGGCGACGCCGGCGAGGCCGAACTGGTCGTGGACGCCCGGGACGACCGGACGACGCTGGCCTACCAGGTGCAGGTGGCCGACAGCCGTACCGCCGAAGCCGGCGGCGCCCGTACGGTCGTCATCGACGCGGAGACGGGAACGGTGCTCAGCAACGTCCCGGCCAACGACTCGTTCCTGTCGCCCGCTCTCCAGGAAAAGCTGCGCAAGCGCGGCGAGCGACTCAACCCCTCGACCCGCCTGATCGCCCCCAACCCGCCCGCCACGGGCAAGCCGGCCAAGACCGCCGGCTTCCCGGCCGCGGCCAACGGCACCGGCTCGTCCTTCTTCGTCGGCAGTGTCCCGCTGTCCACCACCCAGACCGCGAAGAACGCCTTCACCCTGAAGGACTCCACGCGCGGGAACACCGAGACCCGGGACGCCGGCGACAAGGAACTGGAGAAGTTCTCCAGCGGCAAGGCGTTCACCAGCACCAACAACCGCTGGGGCAACGGCACCACGAGCGACCGGGCGACCGCCGCCGTGGACGCCCAGTACGGCATCACCAGCACCCTCGACTTCTACAAGAAGACCTTCGGGCGCAAGGGCATCAAGAACGACGGCCGCGGGGCGCGCGCCCTGGTGCACTTCGGCAAGAAGATCGGCAACGCCTTCTGGTCCTCCGACTGCGGATGCATGCTCTACGGCGACGGTGACGGCAACACCTTCGCCAAGCCGCTGGTCGTACTGGACGTCACCGGGCATGAGCTCACCCATGGGGTCGTCGATGCGACCGCCCGTCTCCAGCCCACCCGCGTCGACGCCGAGGGGAACCAGTTCGGCGAACCGGGCTCCCTCAACGAGTCGCTGGCGGACATCTTCGGCAGCGCGGTCGAGTTCTCCACCAACAACCCGAAGAACCCGCCGAACTACCTGATGGGCGAGAAGCTCGGCCTCCAGCAGAAGTTCCTGCGCCGGCTGGACAAGCCGTCGCTGGACAAGCTCGAAGGCACCGTCGACTACTGGTCGAAGGAGTCCTTCGACACCGAGGTGCACGCCGGTTCCGGTGTCTCCTCGCACGCCTACTACCTTCTCGCCGAGGGCAGCGGGAAGAAGGTGATCGGCGGCGTCTCCTACGACTCCCCCACCCACGACGGCTCCAAGGTGACCGGAATCGGCCGTGACAAGGCGACCGCGATCTTCTACCAGGCGCTCACCCGGTACATGGTCTCCACGACCGACTTCCATGACGCCCGGACCGCGACCCTGCGTGCGGCCAAGGACCTGTACGGCACCGGCAGCACCGAGTACAAGACGGTGGACAAGGCCTGGGCCGCCGTCAATGTGACGGCAGCCAACGCTCCGTCGGCCAAGCACTGACACCAGGCCCGATGTGGTGCCCCCGCTGTCCTGCGGGGGCACCATGGCTTGTCGGCCGTCCGGCCCCTCGTTCAGTCGCTCGGCCACCGGGTTCGTCCGGTGGGCCTCGACGGCGCACCGACGGCCGGAGCCTACGTTTGAGGCCATGACCATCGATCGCCATAACGGGAATCAGCGTCTCGGCTATCCGGTGGCGGCGGGCGTGTTCGCGATCGGCATGGCCGGCACGACACTGCCCACCCCCCTGTACGGGCTCTACCGCGAGCAGCTCGGGTTCTCCGAGCTGATGGTGACCGTGGTTTTCGCCGTGTACGCAATCGGTGTGATCACCGTTCTCCTCTTCGCGGGCAACTTCTCCGACGAGGTGGGCCGACGCCCGGTGTTGCTGTGTGCGCTGGTGCTGTCCGCGGCGAGCGCGCTGTGCTTCCTGTTCGAGGGCGGGCTGCCGATGCTGCTGCTGGGGCGGGTGCTGTCCGGTTTTGCGGCCGGGCTGTTCAGCGGTGCCGCCACGGCGGCCGTGCTGGAGCTGGCGAAGCCCGGCCAGGAGGCACATGCGGGGTTCGCCGCGACCGCGGCGAACATGGGCGGCCTCGGCTGCGGCCCGTTGCTGTCCGGGCTGCTGGCCCAGTACGCACCGTGGCCGCTGACCCTGCCGTTCCTGGTGCACCTCGGACTGCTGGCGCTGGCGGCCGTGGCGACCTGGTTGTTGCCGGAGACCGTCGCCCATCCGCACCGGCCACACACCCTGCGGCCCCAGGGCCTGCGGCTGCCGCCCGAAGTACGCGGGGTCTTCACCCCCTCGGCCGTCGCCGCCTTCGCCGGTTTCGCGCTGCTGGGACTGTTCACCGCGGTCGCGCCGGCCTTCGTCGGCCAGACCTTGGGCGTCCACAACCTGGCCGTTACCGGATTGATCGTCTTCACGGTGTTCCTGGGCTCGACCGTCGGGCAGTCCTTGACCGGGCGGATCGGCGTACGGACGGCCCTGCCGGGCGGCTGTCTGATCCTGGTGGTGGGCCTCGCGCTCGTCGCCACGTCACTGGCGATCACCTCACTGCCCGTGCTGGTCATCGGCGCGGTGTGCGGTGGCATCGGCCAGGGTCTGGCCTTCCGCGCCGGTCTGACCGCCGTGGGCCACGCGGCGCCGCCCGAGCACCGCGGCGGCACCATCTCTGCGTTCTTCCTCGTCGCCTATCTCGGTATTTCGCTGCCGGTGGTGGGGGTCGGCGCGCTCACGATGGTGCTGGGCCTGCGCGGCGCGGGGCTGACCTTCGCCGGCTGCGTCATCGTGCTCGCCGTGGCCGTCGGCCTGTACGTGCTGCGGCATCCGCCGACGGACGACGACTGACCTCGCGCCGCGCACACCTCACCCGCCGTGCGCCCCGAGCCGGCGGATGACGGTTACCAGGTCCCGGCTCAGGGCCTCTGTGCTCCCGCCGATGGTCCACGGCACAATCACCGCATGGGCATCAGAGTCTGGGTCAACAACTGGCAAATGCAGTGCTGCGGCGAACCGTTCGGCATCGGGGCGGAGGTGTCCTGGACACTGGTCGATGCCGATAGGGAGTGGCTGGCGAACGTGCTCGGGGCCGAGGCCGCCGCCACCGTCGATGCCGCCGAGGAGCACCACGGTGGCACCCGCGAAGGGACTCCGGCCACGGCCGCCACCGTCACCGGCATCAGCGCGGTGCACTGCCGGTTCACCCCCCTACCGGGAAAGCCTGCCCACACGCGCTATCCGGTGCCGGGTTCCGGCACGCTCACCGCACTTTCGTCGGCCGATGGCTGGACGTCCGATCGCGACGAACTGCAGTTCGTCGGCTATCTCGTGGAGCTCGCCACCCCGCGACGTTGACACTGTCGGACGTTGACAGCATCAGAGTTGACAGCGTCAGGCTGTCCCGGCGCGGCCCCTCGCCTCCTCGCCGGATGTGAGCCGTGCCCGCAGCCGTGCCGGGCCGCGGGTGAAGACGCCCGTCTCAGCGGGTGCCGTACCGTCCGCGAAGTCCATGGCGGGGAACGCGTCGAGGAGTTGGTTGACGCCGGTCTCCACCTCGGCCTTCGCCAGGAGGGCGCCCACACAGAAGTGCCGGCCAAGGGCGAAGGCGACATGGTCGGCGGCGGCGCTGAAGGCGTTGGCCGGGGTGAGGTCGGTCCGGAAGATGTCGAAGGCGTCGGGCCGGGCGTAGTGGCTCTCGTCGCGGTTGGCCGCGCCGATCAGGCAGGTGACCGTGGCGCCCGCGGGCACGGTGCCGCCGCTGACGGTGACGTCCGCATCGGGCTGACGCATGATCATCTGGACCGGCGGGGTGAAGCGCAGCGTCTCGGCGAAGGCCACGGGCACCAGTGACCGGTCGGCGCGTACCGCGGCGAGCTGGTCCGGGTGGGCCGGCAGGTTGCGGAGCACCAGCGCGATGGCCTTGTCCGTGGTTTCGCCGCCGGCGGCCAGCAGCAGACTGACGAACGCCGTGATGTCCTGATCGTTCATCCGGGTGCCGTCGACCTCGGCGGTGCAGAGGGTGGACAGCAGGTCGCCGCCCGGTGCGGCGCGCCGTTCGTGGATGATCGGGAGCAGATACGCGGCGAGCTCCTCGCCCGCGCGCCGGCCGGCGGCCGCGACCTCGGGGTCCTGTGCGAGGTTGGCCAGGAATGCGATGACCGCCACGTACCAGTCGTGCAAGCGGTCGTGGTCGGCCCGGTCCAGGCCGAGCAGGTCGACGATCACGTTGATCGGGAAGCGGGTGGCGAACCGCGCCACCAGGTCCGTCTCCTCGGCGTCGCGGAAGGCGTCGATCAGCTCGCGGGCGTTGCGCTCGATGACCGGCAGACACTTCTCGCGCAGCTCACGGCCGCGGAAGGCGGGCGCCACCAGGGCGCGGCGTACGGAGTGTTCGCGGCCGCTCATCTGGGGGGAGGGTACGGCCGCCGTGCGCCGGTTCGATCTGCCAGTCGTAGTTGTCGCTGGTGAACACGGCTCGCGGAAGGCGCGTTCCACATCCTCGTACCGGGAGAGCAGATAGCTGTCGGTGCCCTTGTGGTGGAGCAGCGGGTGGTGCGCGCGCAGGATGCGGTACGCGGGGTAGGGGTCCGCCGCGAACTCCGGCGACAGGATGTCGGGCGGCTGCGGGATGGTGGTCACAACGCGTCCTCGGCTTCCTGAGCGAAGATCCGGCTCGGACGGTGGCACACTTCGGGCTCTTGCCGTGGCGCACTCCGGGCCATCACCGTGGCGCACTTGGGGCTGTTGACGCCAGGCCACGGTTTCGTGTCCGTCCAGAGGGCCTCGGTGGGGTGCCGGCGGGGTGGGGACCGCCGTCTTCGTGGCCGCGGACATGGCCGTGGACGCGGACGTGGGCATGGACGCGGACGTGGGCATGGACGCGTCCGGCCGACGCTGCCGCCGGCCGGCCCGTATGGCCGCCCGATGCACGGCACGCACCACTCTCACCCGGACGGCCGTCCGTCTTCACTCTTCTGCCTCCCCGGGCACGCTCTTTCGGCGGCGGTCCGGAAACGCTGGATCCAGCAGCCCTCGATCCGGCTGCCCTCGTGGAGACCGAGAAGTGTGAGAGTCGCATGGCCCCGTCCACCCCTACCGCCCCGCCGATCCGTGTCCGTCCGGCGCACGCCGTCCGTGCGTTCTTCAGCCGCGCATACGTCATCGGTGCCCACACCATCCGCGGGTACGGCATCCGTGGGTACGTCGTCATGGCCACGCTCGCCGCGCTGCTGTCCGCCGCCGGACCGGCCGCCGCCACTGCCGCGTCGCCCGGGAAACCCGCCCTCGCGGCGGCGGGGACCAAGCCCCTGGTGTTCATGGGACTCGGCACGGTCGCCGGTCTGACGGTGCTCGCGGGCGCGGCGCTGGTCGCGAGTGCCCGTAGGCGGCGGGGCGCCACCCCGCCCACGGACCGCTGCTGACCGGCCAGTTGCCGAAGAACCGCTGCTCAAGACCCGCGCTCAAGGACCGCCGCTGAAGGAAAGGATCCGCCGCATCATGAGCACCTTCACCACCACCGACGGCACGGAGATCTTCTACAAGGACTGGGGCGCCGGCCGGCCCGTCGTTTTCAGCCATGGCTGGCCGCTCAATGCCGATGCCTGGGACGACCAGATGCATCTGGTCGCCGCCAACGGATTCCGCGGGATCGCGCACGACCGTCGTGGACACGGCCGCTCCGGCCAGCCGTGGCACGGCAATGACATGGACACCTACGCGGACGACCTCGCTGAGCTGCTGGACGCCCTGGAGGTGCAGGATGCGACGCTGGTCGGTCATTCCACCGGCGGCGGCGAGGTGGCCCGCTACATCGGCCGCCATGGCACGGCCCGGGTGGCCAAGGCGGTCCTGCTCGGCGCCGTCCCGCCGCTCATGCTCAAGACGGACGCCAACCCTGAGGGGCTGCCGATCGATGTCTTCGACGGTATCCGCGCCGGCGTCGCCACCGACCGGTCGCAGTTCTACAAGGACCTCAGCGAGAGCTTCTACGGCGCCAACAGGCCCGGCTCCAACGTCTCGCAGGGCGTTCGCGAGGCGTTCTGGCTGTGGAGCATGCAGGTGGGGTTCAAGGGCGCGTTCGACTGCATCAAGCAGTTCTCCGAGACCGACTTCACCGAAGATCTCCAGCGGTTCGATGTCCCCACGCTGATCGTCCACGGTGATGACGACCAGATCGTGCCGCTTGCGGCCGCTGCCCCGAAGTCGGCGAAGCTCGTGAAGAATTCCACGCTCAAGATCTACCCGGGCGCGCCGCACGGCCTGTCGGCGGTCGGCCCGTACAAGGACGACTTCAACGCCGATCTGCTGGCCTTCCTCAACGGCTGAGCTGGTGCGGGGGTCAGTCGTTCCTGGCGGCGCGCAGACGGGCGGCCTCGCGGGGTGAGTTCTCGTTGAGCTGTCCGGCGCGTGAGCCCGCCAGCTTTTCGGCGAGGTGCCGGCCGACCGTGGTGGGCGGGTACAGCGGCTCGGCCCCGGCCGGGACGCAGCCGGGCAGGCAGCTGATCTCCGCGTCCCAGTTGCCGTCGTGGAAGTACGCGGCG
The DNA here is from genome assembly GCF_022221585.1 of Streptomyces inhibens. NCBI lineage: Bacteria > Bacillati > Actinomycetota > Actinomycetes > Kitasatosporales > Streptomycetaceae > Streptomyces > Streptomyces inhibens. Next base: position 8,960,194 of record NZ_CP084681.1, on the reverse strand, counting down.
GAGCGGCGCCGGATGACCCGCCCGTTGTCATCGGTGGGTGGCAGAACCCGGTGCATCGTTGACAGCCAGCGGTCATTGGTCCACCGCGCCAGCAAGTCACCGAGGTTGACCAGCAGACAGCCGGGCTCGGGCAGAACGTCATGCCAGTCACCACGGGTGTCAAGGATCTGCAGCCCGGGGACACGGTCGGCCCACAGCACGGTGACGATGCCGTAGTCGGTGTGTGCGCCCATCCCCATCTGGTCACGGTCGAGGGTGATCTCCCTGTCGGGGAGCATGTAGTGGTTCATCCGCAGCACATCGAGAGAGTGGTCGGTGAACGGGGCGAAGTAGCCCTCCGCCAGCCCCAGGGCGTGCGCAAAGATCTCGGTCAGCCGCTCCGCCAGCCCGCCCGCTTGTGTGCACCACTCCCCCACCGCGCGGCGGAAGCCCGGCACGGACGGCCAGATATTGGCCGGGTAGTGCGCTTCGGGGAGATCCAGTCCGGGGAAGGAGGACGCCTCGGAGCCGACGTTGAAGGCCTCGAAGAGGTCCTCGGCGGCCGCGGGCACCCCCAGGCTCAGGCTGAGTTTCTCGGTGCGCGGCGGGGTGTAGCCACGGTTGATGTCGGGGGACGGCGGACGCAGTTGCTTCTTCTCCTCCAGGGGCAGCGCGAAGAATGCGTCCAGTGCGTCGGCGAAGGCGTGCACCGTGGAGTCGGGAATGCCGTGCCCACGGATCTGCATGAACCCGACGGTGCTCGCCGCCTCGTCGACCCCCGTCGCGATGGCGGCGCGGTCGCCTTCGGCGCCTGTCTTCCAGTCGGAGATATCGATGACGGGTACCTCCAGTACGCCGTCGACTGCGGTGGCCCGGCCCGTGGTCCTGCCCATCGTGTGTCGTCCTTCCCTCACCGGGTGCTCTGCTCCGGAATCCGGCTCAACTCCGGAATCCGGTTCAGCATTTTGATGAACGTTCCACCGAGTGTCTTGATCAGAACAAGCCGATGGGTGTTTTCGGCGCTCGTTCGTCGGCCGGGCGGACAGCTGCGGCGGCGGCCTACGCGCGTTACGCCCGGAGGACGGCTTGTGCGCGGCTCCACGTCGTCGTCGGGTCGAATCGGTCCGCGTGCCAGGTGGTCGAGGTCAGCGAGCCGCGCCCCTTGTAGCGGCGCATGATCGCGACATGGGGTGGCCAGGTGATGAAGCCGTTCAGTGCGGCCTCGTCGCGCCAGACGGCCACGGCTCCGCAGCGACGGGCGGTGGGGGCCGCCCAGAGCCACATTCCCAGCGCGCCGTCGAGCCGGGGCCAGTGCGCCGCGAGCCGGCGGGCCGCGAGGTAGACGCCGGGCAGGTCGGTGCGGGTGCCGAGCGTGAAGTCGGTGACGCTGACGAGTACCGGGCCGCTGTGGCCGGGGTCCCGGCCGGGCGTCCATGAGGACCTCAGCATGTCGAGTCGTGGGGCGCCGCGCCGCGGACCGCGCCGGCATCGTCGGCGCCCGATGAGAGGGGGCTGCGCCAGTCCGGGGAGCGGCCGAGTGCCGCCAGGATCTTCTCCAGTGTGCCCATGTGGTCGTCCGCGGCCAGCCCCGGGCGGAAGGCGCTGCCCGGGGCGAGCCGGGAGTCCCCGTCCGGGACGGCGCGGGCTATCGGCAGTGCGGCCCGGAGGAGTTCGGGGCCGGGTTCGTACGCGAGGTCCAGGGTGCGGGCGACATCCCAGCTGTGCACCACGTAGTCGATGAGGTGGAAGCCGATCGCCCGCGCGGCGGGGAACGTCTTGGCCGCGGTGAATTCGGGGAGGGTGAACGCGCGGTCGGGGGTGTCCACGGTCGCGAAGGCGGCGATGACCTTCTCGGCCGCGTCGCCATAGTGCGCGACGACGTCCTCGCCGACCGGGCGGACCGCCCAGTGCGCCAGGTCTCGGCCCTGCCCGTGCGCTGCCGCCGCGAACCCGCGGTGCTGGGCCGTCATATGGGCCAGCAGATCACCGAGGGACCACGCGGAGCAGGGTGTCGGGCGGGAGAGCGCGTCGGGGGTCACTCGGCGTACCAGGGTCACGCTGTCCCGGACCGCCTGGACGTGGAGACGCCTCAGGCGTTCGAAGTCGGCGCCGGCCGATTGCGCACGTGATGCGTCCGGGCGTGGCGCAACAGGTCCTGCTGAGTTCGCACCTGGTGCGTCCGGGCGCGGTGCGTCCGCGCCTGCAGAGTTCATATGCATGTGCTTACGATCTGCGCGAGCACATGAATTGTCAACGGGTATTTTCTTGGCCATGGCCGAGAACGCATCCGACAGGGGCACCGCATCCGGGGGACGGCAGGCCCGCCCCGACCTGGCGGCGATGATCGTGCCGTTGGGCCGCGCGCTGATGGCCGCCGAGCAGCCGATCCTCGACGCCCACGACCTGACGATGTGGGCGTATTCGGTGCTGCTGCACCTCGACGAAACGCCGATCCGCACCCAGGCCGCGCTGGCCGAGGCCATCCGGGCGGACAAGACCCGCATCATCGCCGTCCTCGACGATCTGGAGGAACGGAAGCTGATTCGCCGTCAGCCCGACCCCGGGGACCGACGGGCGCGCCTGCTCTCACTCACCGGCGAGGGCCGACGGCTGCGTGACACCGTGCAGTCCGCGATCCAGCAAGGCGAGGAACAGGTGCTCGCCCAGCTGCCGGCCGCGGACCGCAACGGATTCCTCAGGGCGCTGCAGACCCTGTCCGCGCTGCCGGAGCTGACGCCGAGGAAGCCCGGACGGGAGACGCGTTAGGGCCCGCCCGACGGGTCAATGCCGGACAGGCCCTGGCGCAGCTCGCGTAGGGGGAGGGTGCCGACCGAAGCAACCTGTGGCCGTATCGGCCGGCACCGGCTGACAGCTGTGGGATTACTTCCAGTAGCCGTCGCCGCTGCCCCAGCTCCAGCCGCTCCTCTCGCAGCCCTCGCTGAAGACCGGGCCGACATGGTGGAGGACGCCCGCAGAGAGCCAGCAGGCGGCGTGGTGGCCGTTGCCGCGGTGGTGGTTGTGGTGGTGGCGGTGGTGGTCCTTGCCATGAGCCAGGGCGGCGCTCGCACCGCCCATGACGATGGTGGTGGCCAGGGCGCTGGCTGCGATCGCGGCGCGGATGCGCATGTCTGCTCCTCAGGAGGATCAAAGGGGTATATCGACCTTTTCAGGGATCACCTTCACAGAACCTCCCAAAACCTGACTCACCATTAATTGCGCGAGTCGGAGTAACCGACAGCCCTTTTCGTGAAGTGCGCGGCGGGTCACGGGTCGCAGTGAGGCCGAACGGGCCGGATCAGGGGATCCGCACGCTCAACGCGTAGAGACCGGTGGTCCGTTCGCTCGTCATGGATCCGCACCGCCCCTGCTCCTGCCACGGGATCAGGACGGAATCGGGACCGGCGATGCCGTACCCGCCGGGCGGTGATGGGGCGTCAGTCCGTGGCCGCCCGGGCTCCCTCCGCCGGGTGCCCGGCCAACTCACGTACGGGCGGTGTGCTCGGGCGCAGGCCGAGTACCACCAGCGCCACGGCCACCGCGAGGAAGGCGGCCAGCACCGCGAAACCGGTCACGCTGGATCCGGTGGCGTCGGTCAGCCAGCCCACCAGGTAGGGGCCGGCGAAGCCGCCGAGGTTTCCGAGGGCGTTGATCAGGCCCATGGCGACGGCCACCACCTCGAAGCGCAGCAGCCGGCCGGGGATCGCCCAGAACGGTCCGTACGGTGCGTAGAGCGCGGCGGCCGTCACGCACAGCAGCAGCATCCGCGGCAGCGCACCGTCCACCGTCTGTCCGAGCAGCAGCGCCGCGATGCCCACGACGAGGGGGACGGCCACCGCCTGGCGTCGTCTGCCGGTGCGGTCGGACCAGGCGGCGTTGGCGATCATCACGACCAGCGCGACGGTGAACGGAATCGCGGTCAGCAGCCCGACCTCGGTGGGCGATCCGCCGTGTGTCAGCTCCTTGATGACCGACGGCAGCCACAGGTTGAAGCCGTAGAAGCCGGTGATCCAGAAGAAGTAGACGCCGATGAGAACGAGGACCGATTTCTGTTTGACCGCGTCGAGGTACGAGCCGCTGCCCGCCGTCGGCTTCGCGGCCTCGTCGGCGGCGATCGACCGCTCCAGGTGGTCGGCCTCGGCGCGGGAGATCCACCGGGCCTGCGCGGGCCGGTCGGCCACCGCGAACCACCAGACGACCGCCCACACCAGGGGCGGCACGCCCTGCAGCACGAGCACCCAGCGCCAGCTCGCATGGTCGAGCATCCAGCCGGACAGCGGAGCCATCAGTACCGAGGAGAGCGGCAGACAGGCCATCCACAGCGCGTTGGCGCGGGCGCGCTCGCGCAGCGGGAACCACGAGGCGAGCAGGATCAGTACGGCGGGCCAGACACCGCCCTCGAAGAAGCCCAGCACGAAACGGGCCACGTAGAACTGCGATGTGGTCTGCACGAGACCGGAGAGCGAGGCGGCCAGCCCCCACGCGAGCATGAGGATGAGGACGGTCTTCCGGGCGCTCCAGCGCTGGGCGAGGATCGCGGCCGGGATCTGCAGAAAGACATAGCCGACGAAGAAGATGCCGCCGACCAGTCCCTTGTCGGCGTTGGAGAGCTCCAGGTCGCCGTGCATGTAGGGGAGGATGACGGAGACGTTGTTCCGGTCGAGATATGCCAGCATGTACATGATCGCGGCGACCGGGATGACATACGCCCAGCGCTTGGCGGGGGTCGCTTGCGGGGTCGGTGGCGGGGTGACGTCCGTCATCGGGCGGCTGCCGTTCCGTAGGTGGCGCGGATCCGGTCGGTGAAGCGGCTGAGGTCGGCGGCGGCGCGGAAGGCCGCGGCCATCGTGCCGTGGGAGGCGCGGCCGCTGCCGGCGATGTCGAAGGCGGTGCCGTGGTCGACGGAGGTGCGCAGGATCGGCAGGCCCACGGTGACGGAGACGGTGCCGTCGAAGTCGACGGTCTTGGCGGGGATATGGCCCTGGTCGTGGAAGTGGGAGAGCACCCCGTCGAAGCGGCCTTCGAGCCCTTGGTGGAAGACCGAGTCGGCGGGGATCGGCCCTACGACGCCGAGGCCTTCGGCGGCCGCCTTCCGCACGGCCGGACGCAGCACGGTGATCTCCTCGTCGCCGAAGTGACCGCCCTCGCCACCGTGCGGGTTGATCGCGGCGACGGCGAGCCGGGGCTCGTCATGGCCGAAGACGCGCAGTGCGGTGGCCGCGTGACGGATGCTCGCCGTGACCCGTTCCTCGGTGATCTGGTCGAGCGCCTTGCGCAGGGCGAGGTGGCGGGTGGTGAAGAAGATTTTGAGGCCGCGGACCACGAACATGGTGTCGAAGTGTGCGGCGCCGGTGAGTTCGCCGAGCATCTCGGTGTGGCCGAGGTGCTGCGAACCGGCCGCCCAGATCGCCTCCTTGTTGATCGGTGAGGTGACGATGCCGTCGACCTCGCCGGCCAGCGCGGCGCGGGTGGCGGCCTCGATCGCGGCCACGGCGGAGCGGCCCGCGACCGCGTCGACCGTGCCCCAGGGGAGGTCGGCGGGGGCGATACCGAGGTCGAGCACGTCGATGGTGCCGGGCTCGAACCGTGCCTCACCGGGTGCACCGACCGCGTTGACCTCGACGTCCAGGCCGCAAACCGCCACCGCGCGGCGTAGTACGGCGGCGTCGCCGACGGCGAGTCCGCGGCCGAGCGTGGTGGTCGCCGGGTCGGCGAGGGTACGGGCGGTGATCTCGGGGCCGATGCCGACGGGGTCGCCGAGGGTCACGGCGAGGAGGGGCAGCGGGCGCTCGGGAGTCGGCCGATGGCCGGCCGTCGGCTGATGGGGCGTCATGAGGTCGCCTTTCGGGGTGCGGTGTTCAGTTCGCGCTCAAGGTGGTGCCGAGGGTGTGCCGGGTGCAGGCCGCGCGCAGATGTTCCAGGCAGTCGCGGGCGGCGTCGGGGCCGCCGATCAGACCGCCCTTCGTGGCGAAGAGCAGTCCGTCGTGGGGGCCGCCCACCAGGTGTCCGGCGATGGCCAGCGGCAGCACCTCGGTTTCGATGGCGAAGCCGTCGGCGCCCAGTGCGGAGGTGACGGCCGCGGCGACATCGCCGCCCGATGCGTACAGGCCGCCGGGGCACAGCTCGGTGACCGCACGGCGGGCGACCTCGGCGAGGCAGCGCAGGATGCGCGCGGCGGTGCCGGCATCGGGTACGGGAGCGGGGGCGGGGGCGGGGGCTGCCGTCAGCGGGTCGGGGGCCACTCGGACGCCGAGCACCGTGGCGCCGTCCTCCGCTGCCGCGCGCAGCGCTGCCAGCGCCCGGTCGGGATCCGGGTCGGCGGGGTCGACGTCGGCCCAGCGGGCGCCGAGCGCCGTTTCCGTACGCGCGAGTTGGGTGCGGGTGCGGTCCGTGACGCTGCCGACGACGGCCAGGATGCGGGCGGGGGTGCCGCTCTCGGGCCGCAGGCCCAGTTCGGCGGCGAGCGCCGCGCCGAACGGCCCCGAGTCCAGCGCGACCCAGCGGATGGAGTCCTCGACGGCGAGGCGGGCGGCGGCCACCGCGACCGTGTGCAGATGCGCGTTCTCGGTGGCGTCGCAGACCACGATCTCGGCCCGGCCCTCCCGCAGGGCCGCCGCGACCGCGTCGGGGCCGCGCTCCACCACGTCCAGCGTCAGCTCGTCCGTGGTGCGCCTGCTCTGCGCTCCCAGCACGGAAGCGACCCGGGAGTGCCGGACGGGGTCGAAGGGGTCGCGCGCCACGGCCGTACGGGTCAGCGGTACGCCGTCGACGAGGTGCAGACCGCCCACCGTGCTGCGGCCGGCGTCGGGGAAGGCGGGGACGGCCAGCGTGCGGATCCGGGCCGCGGGCTCGCGCGCGGCGAGGCAGTCCACCACCGCGTCCAGTTCGCTGCCGGGGTTGCCGCGCAGTGTGGTGTCGACGCGCTTGACGATCAGGGGTGCCTCGCCGGCGGTTTCGGCGGCGGCCCGGACGGCGGCGTAGGCGCGCGCGGGGGGCCAGTGCCGGGAGGCGGTGTTGACGACGAGGACGTCCACCCGGTGCGCGTAGCGCTCCACTTGGGCGAGCGCGCCGACGGTGACGGCCCGCAGGCCCAGTCGCGCGTAGAGCGCACCCGTTGCGTTGCTTCCGGTGAGGTCGTCTCCGATGACAAGCACCTGGGCCACGAGGTCTCCTCCCGTCGGCTCCGGCGTCATGGCGGACCTCGGCTCCGAAATGACTGGACCACGCACTTTTGTTGCGTGGTTCACGCAATTCAGAGTGCGAGTCGGCGAACGGGCTGTCAAGAGGTGTGCAGGGGGGCAGGCAAGGCCGCGTGCCCGGCTGCGTTTCCGGCGTCGTCCCCGACGGTGCGCACCGACCAGGCCGCGTCCGCGAACCCGGCCAGCTGCCGCTCATCGCCCCCGGAGAGCAGGCCCGTACCGGCGGGCATCGCCGCCCAATAAGGGAAGCCGCCTCCCCCGCCGAGCTTGGAATGGTCGGCGAGCACCCAGGCGGCACGGGCGCACTCGGCCATCGTCTCCTTCAGCGCGGCCTGTTCGAGGTCGGGGCAGTTGATACCGCGCCGGGGATCGAGACCGTCGACACCGAGGAAGGCGCTGTCCGGGGTGAGCCGGCGCAGCGCCTGTTCCGTACGGGTGCCCAGCAGCGACTCGTTGGGGCGCCGCAGCCGGCCGCCCAGTACCACGACCTCCACCTCGGCGTCGGCCAACTCCACCAGGGTGGACAGGCCGTTGGTGACGACGGTGATGTCGCTGCGGTCGCGCAGCTCATGTGCCAGCCGGGCGACGGTGGTGCCCGCGTCGAGGAGCACCACATCGCCGCTGCGGACCAGTGCGGCCGCGGCGCGGGCGATGGCGTCCTTCTCGCCTCGCTGCTCGTGCTCCTTGTCGTGCCAGGAGCGCTCCACCGCGCGGTGATCGACCGCTCCGCCGTAGGTGCGGGTGATCCGGCCGAGTGCGGCCAGCGTCGCCAGATCACGGCGGACGGTGGACAGCGAGACAGCGAACTCGGCCGCCAGGTCGTGGACGCTGATGTCGCCCGCGCCGAGCAGCTCCACCATCCGCTCCCGGCGGCGCCGGGTGGCCGTGCGTTCCCCACTGGTCACTTCACTGCCCGCCTCTGTGTGCCGTCGCCCGTCCGGCGCCCTGGCCGGAAGCTCCTCAAGTTGCACGTTTCGCGCAACTTGAGGCTAACAGTCGTCGAGCGGACCGCGAAGGGGGCTGCGGTCAGGCGAGAACCTTGGCCTTCGCCTTCCGGAACTCCTCTTCGGTGATGTCGCCGTGGTTCTTCAGTTCGGCGAGCTTCGCCGGGGAATCCGCGTGCCGGCTCGCCTCGTCACCGGTCGACACCGTCTCCCGGAGGTAGGCCTGCAGCTGCTTTTGCTGCCGCTCGGCCCGTTCGGCCTCGCGTTCACTCATCCCGTGGCCGCGCGCGATCACGTAGATGAAGACGCCGAGGAAGGGCAGCAGAAGCACCACGAGGAGCCAGCCCGTCCTGCCTCATCTCAAGGATCCCCGTCGTCGGCCGCCCCCGCGATCAGATCGCCGTCGGTGAGCGCCTGCTCCGTCCAGATGACTTTGCCACTGCTGGTGTACCGGGTCCCCCACCGTTCGGCGAGCTGGGCGATCAGGAACAGGCCGCGGCCGCCCTCGTCGGTGGTGGCGGCCTGGCGCAGGTGCGGCGAGGTGCTGCTGCGGTCGGAGACCTCACAGATCAGGGAGGTGTCACGGATCAGCCGTACGCCGATGGGGCCGGCGGCGTAGCGGATGGAGTTGGTGACCAGCTCACTGAGGATCAGCTCGGCGGTGAACGCCTCCTCCGCCAGACCCCACTCGATCAGCTTATGGACCGCAGTGGCCCGTATCTGCGCCACTGCCGAAGGGTCGGGCGGCACATCCCAGTCGGCGACATGCGCGGCATCCAGCACCCGGGTGCTGGCGACGAGCAGCGCGATGTCGTCGCTGGGGCGCTCCGGCAGAAGTGCGCCGAGCGCGGCCTCGCAGGTCTCCTCCGGTGTCCGGCCCGGGTGGTCGGTAAGGGTGCGGCTCAGCAGCGCCATACCGTCGTCGATGTCCCGGTTGCGGTCCTCCACGAGTCCGTCGGTGAAGAGCACCAGCCGGGTGCTCTCGGGCAGCTGCCGCTGCCAGGTCTCGAAGGGCAGGCCGCCGAGTCCGAGGGGCGGGCCGCCCGGTACCTCGGCGATCTCGGTGGTGCCGTCGGGCCACAGCACCACGGGCTGGACGTGCCCGGCGCGCGCCATGGTGCAGGTCCCCGAGGCCGGGTCGTAGATGGCGTAGAGGCAGGTGGCTCCGGTGACCGAGGCCTCGGCTCCCCCGGCGCCCTCGTCCTGGTCGATACGGGTGACGAGTTCGTCGAGGTGCCAGAGGATTTCGTCGGGCGGCAGGTCCAGGTTGGCGAAGTTGTGGACGGCGGTGCGCAGCCGGCCCATGGTGGCCGCGGCGTGCAGTCCGTGGCCGACGACGTCGCCGACGACGAGCGCGACCCGGGCGCCGGGCAGCGGGATGATGTCGAACCAGTCGCCGCCGACGCCGCCGAGCCCGCTGTGGCCGGCCTGCGCGGGCAGATAGCGGTACGCGGCCTCGACGGCGTTCTGGGGCGGCAGGGCGCGCGGCAGCAGGCTGCGTTGCAGAGTGACCGCCATGGTGTGCTCACGGGTGTAGCGGCGGGCGTTGTCGATGCTCACCGCGGCGCGGGCGACCAGTTCCTCGGCGAGGGAGAGTTCCTCCTCCTCGAACGGCTCGGGCTCCTGCGAGCGCCAGAAGATGACCACGCCCAGGATGGCGCCACGGGCCCGCAACGGGACGGCGATCATCGAGTGGATACCGTGCCCGACGATCTTCCGGGCCCGCTGGGGGTTCTGCAGATGCCAGCCGCTGAAGGCGGTCAGGTCCGCTTCGAGGACCGGTTCGCCGCTGGCGATGCCGGCGCCGAGGGAGGTGGCGGGCTCGAAGCGGATCAGATGGCCGACCGGATAGAGGCCGCTGTCCGGTGGGACGCCGCTGGCGGCGGTACGCCGCATCTGGACGCCGGAGCCGCCGGTCGGCGTGGGCTCCTCGCCGACCAGCACGTCCTCGGCCAGATCGACGGTGACGACGTCGGCGAACCGGGCGGCGGCGAATTCCGCGAACTCCTCGCAGGTGCGCCTCACATCGAGGGTGGTGCCGATTTCGGTGCCGGCGTCGTAGAGCAGCTTCAGGCGGCTGCGGGCCACGTCGGCCCGGCCGGTGAGTGCCCGCAGCTCGGTGGTGTCACGCAGCGTGGTGACGCTGCCGGGCGGCCCGCCGACCTGGTCCGTCAAGCGCTGGTTGACGGCCAGCAGCCGCTCACCGACCGGGTGGACCTCGTCGGTGATGACCCGGCCGGAGGCCAGCAGATGGGCGGTGGCGGGGTCGAGTCCGAGATCGGCGATCTGGCGTCCTTCGACGTCCGGGGGCAGATCGAGCAGCCGGCGCGCCTCGTCGTTGGCGAGCAGCAGCCCGCCGTCGCCGCCAATGATGATCACGCCTTCGCGTACGGCGTGCAGCACCGCGTCGTGGTGCTCGTACATCCGGGTCATCTCGGCGGGGCCGAGGCCGTGGGTCTGGCGGCGCAGTCGTCTGCTGACCAGTGCCGTACCGCCGGTGGTGAGGAGGAGGATGCCCGCCGCGGCGCCGAACAGCAGCGGGAACTGGTCGTCGACGACCCCGCTCACCCGGTTGACGGTGATGCCGGCGGAAACCAGGCCGATGACCTTGCCGTCGTGACCGAAGACCGGCACCACGGCCTGGACGAGGGGCCCGATGGTGCCGGTGATCTTCTCGGTGACCACGCCGCCGGCCAGCGCCGGTTTCAGCGTGCCGACGAACTTCTTGCCGATCCGGTTGGTGATGGGGTGGGTATAGCGGATGCCCTGGGTGTTCATCACGACGATGAAGTCGACCTCGGAGCGTTTGCGGGCGGCCTCGGCCCGCGGTTGCAGCACCTTGGTCGGATCGGGGCTCTTGAGCGCCTGCTCGATGCCGGGCGAGTTCGCGAAGGATTCGGCGACGGCGACCGATCTGTGCAGGGCCTCGCGGTCTCCGGCGGCCCGGGATTGCAGCACGAGCGCCGCCATGGCGGCAGCGACGAGCAGCACCACGATCGCGACCTGCAGGAGAAAGACCTGACCTGCGACAGTTCGCATCCTGAGAACCGAACGCGGGCGGCCGTAGCGTCCGGCCATGTCCTCTTTCTACACCTCCCGCATACGGTGGGCGAGCCGCGCAATGCGGAGCGCAGCAGCCGCTGGGGCCCGTGTCGCGCCGGACGGCCTCACGGGCTGTCCGAGGATGGTCCCGTGATCCGGGGCCGGGCGCCAGAGGGCGGCAAGACCCCTCGGTAGGTTTTACTGCCGTACATATGCGAACATCCTCGACGAAGGGGACATACGCATCGGTCACATTCCACCACCGCGCTGGGGACAAATCGCCCAGGAGTCGGATGGTTCATGTAACTCTTCCCACAGGTCCGGCGGCTTGCCTTGCCGTGGTCTGCCGGTCGGGTGAATCACGAACCGGCACAACATGCCTGGTCAGCCCGGTTCACCGAGGGGCTGGAACCGGGGTGGGGGTGGCGCAAAGCTCCCCCTTGCCGTCACACGGGCCGGCTTCGCGGTATGAGACGTTCGGGGGCATGCATGTTGCAGAGGAGATCCGTGCCGAGGCGGCCGCGCTCATCGACCACCACGCGCTCGGAGTATGGAAGCCCAAGGACGCCGACCGGCAGGCCGCCGTCGCGCTGTTCCGCTTCCTCGAAACCGGTCTGCCCCTCACGGGCGAGCAGATCCGGTCCGTCCTGGCACACGCGCAACCGTCGGACGGAACCGGAGAGCGGCTGCTGCGGCTGCTGCTGATGACCGCCGGGCTGCTCGACGACACACAGCTGGCCGACGGCCCCGCCGGACGGGACGCCGTCGACCACGTATGCCTTCTGCTGGACGCGCTCGCGCTCTCCCGGCCCGCCGACCGGTAACAGCCTTCCGGTAAGACCGGTCACGGCCGACCGGTAGCCGACGGGCAAAAGAAGCCGGTAGCCGACCGGTGAAAGAAGAAGGCCCGCCCGGGCAGAAGCTCCGGGCGGGCGATTCAGGGCCGGTGCGGCCTTACACGGACACCGACGCGGTGGCGGGCTCCTCGACGGGGGCCTGCCCGTCCTCGGGGACCGAGATCACCCAGTGCGTCTCCTGCCGCGGGCGGAGATAGCAGGCCCAGTACAGCGCGGCGGCGGCGACGATAGCGCCCGTGATGACCAGGCTCTTGGTGCTCTGCTGACAAAGGACCCAGGCCAGGACCACGATCAGCAGCGCCGGGATCGCCGGCCACAGCGGCATCCGCCAGGCCAGCCGGTGCTTGTGCTCACCACGGCGCGAGACCAGGGCGCCCAGGGCGACGAAGACATACATCGCGGCGACGGCCACGCCGGTGACCTCGCTCAGGGTGTCGAGGTTGACGAAGCACAGGGCCGCGCCGGGGACGCCCACCGCGAGAGTGGCCGCCCAGGGGGAGCCGAAGCGCCGTCCGACGTGCGAGAAGGCACGGTTGACAGCCGTCGGCCAGGCCGCGTCGCGCGCCGAGGAGAAGACCACCCGGGAGTTCTGGATCACCATCACGATCGCCGCGTTGATGATGGCCAGGGCGATGCAGAGGCTGACGAAGGTGCCGACGCCGGAGTTGCTCCAGTTCTGCACCATGCCGGCGACATCACCCGCACCGAGAGTCTTCAGGTCGGGGGCGCCGAGGGTGATCGCGATCACCGGGATCAGGACGACGGCCGCGCCGATGGCGAGGGTCCACAGCACCGTGCGGGAGACGTTGCGGCGCGGGTTCTCCATCTCTTCGGCGAGGTAAACGGCGGTGGAGAAGCCCTGCAGGATGAAGAGCGCGGTGGCCAGTCCGGTCACGATCAGACCGGCGGTGACGGCCGTGGTGTGTCCGTGTCCGGCGTCCATCACGGGGTGGACGAGCACCGATGCGGACCGCTGGGTGTGGGTGAAGCCGAGGAAGGCGACCACCGCGCAGGCCACGACCTCCAGCACCAGGAAGATGCCGGTGATCCAGGCGTTGGCACGCAGGTCGAGCAGGCCCATGGCGGTGGCCAGCAGCATCACACCGGCGGCGGTGTACTGCGGATCGAGATGGATGATCGGCGCCAGATAGTCGGCGGTGCCCAGGGCGATGATGGGCGGCACGATCATGACGACGATCAGCGAGAGTATGAAAACCAGCCACCCGGCAAGGCGGCCCATGAGGGTGCCAACCATGGCGTACTCGCCACCGGAGCTCGGGATCAGCGTGCCGAGCTCGGAGTAGGTGAAGGCCACTCCGATACACAGCAGGGCCGCGACGGCGATGGTGAGCGCGGCGCCCGTGCCCAGGCTGGCGAACGAGTCCGGCACGATCACGAAGAGTGAGGATGCCGGGGTCAGACAGGACAGCGTCAGCAGGGTGCCACCGACGACACCGATGGACCGGGTGAGTTTGGGGGCGTGGGGGGCGTCCCCGTCCGTCGCACTGCGGGAGTCCCGCTCAGGAGCTGCGGAGGCAACAGGCGTGTAGGGCATATCTGTTATCCGTATCCCATCGATGCTGACGGCAGGAGGGGGGCACTTTCGGGGAAGAGTGCCGCAAAACGGTCCGAACCCGGAGAGCCACAGGCGCCGCTTTGGTGACCGAATAAAACCCCTGCCGACGACTCACGTCAAGGTCTTGTTAAGGTCCCTGGACAACGAAATCCGTAGCCGAAGAGCAGGATAGGGGTGCTTATCCATGATTCAGATGCGGCGCAGGAGCGGATTTCGCGGCCGGGGGGCCGGAGGTGGATTCTGCTGCGAGCCGCCGCCGAATCCGTTGCGGCTCCGCCGAAACTGCCGGCCGGACCGTTATTCCTCGTGCGCGTGGACCCGGGCGATCAGCAGCGCGACATCGTCGTGGTCGTGCTCGTCGCGCAGCGCGCCCAGCAGGCGGTCGCAGAGGCCCTCAAGATCCTGCTCGGACTCAGCGAGCAGCGTGAGCAGGGTGTCCAGGCGGGCGTCGATGGGCTGCTGACGGGTCTCGACCAGCCCGTCGGTGTAGAGCACCAGCAGGTCACCGTCGCGCAACGGAACCGTGGTCTGTTCAAAGGGGACGCCGCCGACGCCGAGCGGGGCGCCGGTGGGCAGATCGAGCAGTTCGGGCGGCCGGCCCGGCCGGACCACGATGGGCGGCAGATGGCCGGCGACGGCTATCCGGCACTGCGCGCGGTGCGGGTCGTACACGGCGTACAGGCAGGTGGCGAAGGCCGGATCGAGACCGCCGGCGATGTGGTCGAGGTGGCGGAGGACCTCGTCGGGATCGAGATCGAGGTCGGCGAGAGCGCGGGTGGTGGTGCGCAACTGGCCCATGGTGGCGGCGGCGTTGATACCGCTGCCCATGACGTCGCCGACGACCAGGGCGGTCTTGTCGCCGGCCACCGAGATGGCGTCGAACCAGTCGCCGCCGACCTCGCTGGCCGCCTGGGCGGGCTGGTAGCGGTAGGCGATCTCCATGGCCTTGGGCTGTGGCGGCCGGTGGTTCATCAAGTGGCGCTGGAGGGTGAGCGCGGTGCGGCGTTCGCTCTGGTACGAGCGGGCGTTGTCGATGCACACCGCCGCCCGGGCGGCCAGTTCGACGGCGAGCACCGCGTCGTCCTCGTCGAACGGCACCGGATTACGTACGCGGTACAGCGACAGCGCGCCGAGCACCTCCCCGCGGGCGATCAGCGGCACCGCCAGGTAGGAGTGCAGCCCGGCCCGCTTCAGGTGGGCGGCGCCCTCCGGATCAGCGGCGATATGCGGCAGATCCCCCTCGTCCACTTGGGAGAGCAGCACCGGGCGGGCCTCGGTCACGCAGCGGGTGATCAGCCGGTCGGCTTCGTAGGAGGCGATCTGGCCGGTGGGGTCGGCGGCGCGGACGGCATCGGTGGCGTAGGCCACGGACACCGCGAGCGCCCGGAAGCGGGCCGGGCCGCCGCGGGACAGCGAGGTGGGGCGCCGGCCGTCGAGTACGGCGTCGAGGACGTCCACCGCGGCGATGTCCGCCAGCTCGGGCACGATGACATCGGCCAGTTCGTGGGCGGTCTGGTCGACGTCGAGGGTGGTGCCGACGGTCACGGAGGCGTCGGCGATGACGGCCAGCCGCCGGCGGGCGCGGGCGGCCTCGCTGGCGGCCCGGTGCTGCTCGGTGACGTCCACGACCGAGGTGGCGAGCCCGAGTACCCGGCCGTGGGCGTCCTCCAGCCGGTAGTACGACACCGACCAGGCCTGGTCCGCGGTGGGGTCGGCGGCGGTGCGGCCGACGGTGAACTGGTCGAGCAGCGGCCTGCCGCTCTCGAGGACCTCACGCATCCGGGACACGATGACGTCGGTGTCCAGGAAGGACAGGGCTTCCCGAACGTCGCGGCCGATGTGCTGGTCGGCAGGCAGATCGTTGATGCGCTCCAGCGCAGGGTTGACCATGACGAAGCGCAGCGCGGTGTCCAGGACCGCCAGCCCGATCGGCGACTGGGCCACCAGCCGTACCGACAGCGCCAGATCCCGCTCCACCCTGCGCAGTACGGCCTGGTCGGTGGCGATGCCCAGGGCGTAGGTCTGGCCGCGCTCGTCCAGCAGCCGCATATTGCGGAATTCGACGAGCCGGGTGGAGCCGTCCTTGTGCTGGACGGGGAAGACCCCTGCCCAGCTCTCGCCGCCCGACATGACGTGGGAGAAGAGTTGCAGCACCAGGTCGAAGTGCTCAGGTCCGACCAGCAGCTGCGCGGCGGGCCGGCCGAGGGCCTCCTCCGCGCTCCAGCCGAACAGCTGCTCGGCCTGCGGGCTCCACAGGGTGATCCGCCCCTCCGCGTCCAACATCACCGCGGCCACGCCCAGCACGTCCAGCAGGCCACCGGGCCGCCCCGGTGTGGCCCCGACCGGGGTGGCACCCTCGGGGAACGCGTCGGTCGCACCCATCCAGGCACTCCTTCCGCCGGTCACCGCTGACCGACAGCCGTGGCGCTCTCCGTACATCGGCCGATTCTCGCTGTGATTCCGCTGCCCTCCATCATCTCTCGCCACGGGACGGCCCCGCAGGGATAGCGGGATCCGCAGGGCATCGCCGAACCCGTGCGCGAGGGAGCATTATCCGCCGCCGTTCCCAGGCCGGCGACCGTGTTGGCGATATTCGGGGCGATGATTCCGGCCGCCCCCGGCGACCGTAACCACGTCCGCCGGTGCCCGGAGGAAGCGTCCGCGGGGAGGTGCCAGGTGCTGCCCGGCGCCATGAAGGAGTCGACGGTCACGTACGAGGTGGTGGAGGTGGTGTTCATCCGCCCCGACGTCGCCACCGTCAAGGTGCGCGCAGCCGAAGGAAGGCAGGCAGTGGCGCCTGGTGGCCTGCCAGAACACAGAGGTGCTCGGCCGCAGAGGTGCTCAGCCACAGAGGTGCTCGGCCGCAGAGGTGCTCAGCCACAGAGGTGCTCAGCCACAGAGGTGCTCAGCCACAGAGGTGCTCAGCCACAGAGGTGCTCGGCACGTGACATAAGAAGGGCCGCACGGGCCGGGTGAGCTGTGAAGCCGACCTGGGCCCGTGCGGCGTGTGCAGATCCGGCGCGCAAAGCCCTGGTCCATCAAGGACGCCGGGTATCGACAGGTGAGTGACGCGCGCCGGTCCGGCGCTGCGCCGGCAGGCCGGGCAGGAGGCCGACGTCCGCCTGACAGCAGCGACGGGCCGCCGCAGCTGAACGCTGCGGCGGCCCGACTGTGCTACTGCGGGTCAGAGGAGACCCAGCAGGCCAAAGCCGCCGAAGCCGAAGAGGCCGTGACCGAAGCCGTAGCCGCCGTAGCCGCCATAGCCGAAGTTGTCGTAGCCGTGGTGGTGGTGGCAGTGGTGGTGACGACGGTGGTGGTCGGAAGAGGACGCGGACTGCGTCTGGGGAGCGGCCGAAGCCATACCGGCGAGCGGGACGACGGCGGCGGCGGCGATTGCCGCGGCGGCCACAGAACGGCCTATGAACTTGCGCATTGCGTTTCTCCTGTTTGGCAGGAAATCTGACAATGCGATGAGTACCGCGCAGAACCGTAAACCGTGCAGACACGACGAACGGCCACTCCAACAGCCCCAAGAATTGCTCCAGTCGCGGTAATGGAAAGGCAAAGTGAGCTGGTCGGTGGCCCGGTCAGAGACGGATGACGACCAAGGCCGTGTCATCGGTGGCTCCTCCGGGCAGCAGCAGCTCCGCCAGCAGCGCATCGGCGAGCTCCTCGGGGTCGGCGCGCCGGTGCCGGGTCAGCGCATCGGCCAGCCGCGCCAGACCGACGTCGATGTCCTCGCGGCGGCGCTCGATCAGCCCGTCCGTGTAGAGCACCAGCACCGCATCGTCCTCGAAGGCGGCGTGCGCCTCGGGGCGGTCCACATGCTCGGGCCGGGCACCCAACGGCGGGTCGGTCGCGCGGTCCAGCAGCTCGACCGTGCCGTCCGGGTGCAGCAGGGCCGGCGGTGGATGGCCGGCGCTGCTGTAGGCGATGGTGTGCGTGGTCCAGTCGATGATCACCTGCACCGCGGTGGTGGACTCGGCGCCGTCCACCGAGCGGGCGTAGAGGCCGACCACCTCCAACGCCCGGGCGGGGCCCCCGGCGGCCAGCGTGGCGGCGCTCAGCGCGCTGCGCAGCTGGCCCATGACACAGGCGGCGTCCAGGCCGTGGCCGACGACATCGCCGACGGCCACCGCCATCCGGTCCCCGGGCAGTTCGGCCAGGTCGTACCAGTCGCCGCAGACGTTGAGCGCGCCGACCGCCGGCTGGTAGCGCACCGCCGCCCGGTGGTGCCCCACGGGCCGGGGCGCGGGCAGCATCGCCTCCTGGAGGGCCAGCACCACCTCTCGCTCCCGGGCATGGGCCTGCCGCAGCCGCTCGTTGACCTCCTGGAGCTCCCGGGCACGGGTGTAGAGCTCTGCCTCCATCCGGTCCCGGTCTCCGCCGCGGTCGAGGGCACCGGCCCGGACGATCTCGGTGACGTCCTCGACCCGGTGCACGATCAGCACCACCCGCCCGCCGGCGTCGAGGACGGGCGCGTTGACCGGCCTCCAGTACCGCTCCTCGAACACCCCCGGGCGGTCGGGCGCCTCGATGTCGTAGCGCTGCAGCGGCATGGTCTCGCGCACCCCGGTGGCCAGCACCCGTTCCAGTGACGCCTTGAGGTTGCGCACACCGGAGGCGTCGGGGTCGTCGGGGTTGTCGGGGAAGACATCGAAGAGATAGCGGCCGATCAGTTGGCCGCGTTCCCGTCCGGCCCGCCGCAGCAGAGCCTCGTTCGCGTCGGCGATCATGAACCGCGGGGTGAGCAGCAGGACCCCACCCGGCAGTGCCTGGAAGACCGCCGCGTAGTCGATGGCGGGTTCGCTCACGTGGTGCCCGCATCCGGTGGGGTCCGCGTCACCCGGGTTCCCGGGTGCAGATGCGCGCAGATGAACGCCGCGGCCAGCGCGGCGGCCATCCCGTAGAAGACCGTCCGGTTGCCCTGGGCGAAGTCCAGCCGGACCGCGTCCAGGACCTCCTGCGGCAGCAGGGTCGAAGGGCTGCTGCCGTGCGGCGGCCCTCCGCCCTGTCCGGCGAGGGATTCGGTGAGGCTGTGGGCCACCTCGCGCGCGGTGGCGGTGGACAGTCCGCGGTCCTTGAGACTCTCCACGATCCGGTCGGTGGTGACGGTGGCCAGCACCGTGCCCAGTACGGCCAGGCCCAGGCTGGCCGCGTAGTTGCGGACGGTCTGGGTGATGCCGGTGACCTCGCCGTAGGAGGCGCCGATGGCGCGGTGGACGGCGTCGGTCGAGGCGGGGGCGAGCAGCAGTCCGATGCCGGCGCCGGCCAGCACGATGTACGGCCACTGGGCGGCCGGCGACAGATCCGTCATCCTGTGCGCCCACAGCCCGAAGCCGACGGCACCGAGCGCGGAGCCGAGGCGGAGGGCCGGTTTGGCGCCACGCCGGTCCAGGATTCGGCCACCGAGCTGCGAGGCGATGCCGAAGCCGAGGAAGAAGACCAGCAGATAGAGGCCGGCTTCGTTCGGCGAGGAGCCGAGCGCGACCTGTGCGTAGACCGAGGCGAAGAAGAACACCGGGACGAATGCCATCATCGCGAAGAACAGCACGGCGATATCGGCGACGAAGGCGCGGTCGCCGAACACCCTCATGGTGATCAATGGGTGAGCGGTGCGCAGTTCGAGGCGGACGAAGACGATCAGTAGGAGCAGCCCGCCGATGACGCACGTCCAGGTGGCGGCGGAGCCCCAACCCCACGCGGAGGCCTGCTGGAGCCCGAGCACGCTCAGTCCCATGCCGGCCGCGACCAGGACCGCGCCGCGCCGGTCGAGCGTCCCGCGGCGGCCGTCGGCCGGGATGCGCGCCAGCAGCGTCAGGACGACGGCGATCACGGCGACGGGCACATTGACCCAGAAGACGGCCCGCCAGGTCCAGGTGGTGAGCCAGCCGCCGAGGATCGGGCCGACGGCGGTCAGCGCGCCAAAGAGGCCGAAGAACAGCGCCGGTGCCCGGCCCCGGCGTTCGACGGGGAAGACCATGACCACCACAGCGAGCGCCGCCGGGAACATCAGCGCCGCGCCCAGGCCTTGCACGGCCCGGAAGACGATCAGCCAGGTCTGTGCGGCATCCCCTTTCGGCACGGCTCCGCACAGCGCGGAGGCGATGACGAAGACCAGGGTGCCGAGGAGCATGACGCGGCGGTGGCCGAGGAGATCGGCCAGCCGCCCGCCCAGCGCGAAGAATGCCGCGAGGGACAGCAGATAGGCGTTGACGACCCATCGGATGCCCGAGGTGGACAGGCCCAGCTCGTCGGTGATGTGCGGGGCCGCGATGGAGACGATCGTCTGGTCGATGAAGGTCATCGACACCGCGACGAGCATGGCCGCCAGCGAGAGCGTCTCGTTCGCCGCTCCCGCCGGGGCGTCGCGCCGCTCCGCCGGGGCGGGTGTGCCGTTCGCCCTCGGCACCTTCCTGTCGTTCGCCACGTGCGGAATGTTCCCGTCCGGGCGGTGTACGCGCATGCCGGGGCCGGGTGTTTCCCACCCCGTCGGCGCACGAAGGGCGAGGCCGATCCCGTCCTGTCGCGGCCGCGGCGGCTACCGCCGTTCGGGTCAGCCGTGGCCGAGGCACCGCGCGCGGATCCGAAGGGGTCAGCGCACCGGAGCACCCGGCCCCAGCGGGAGGCCCAGCAGCCACCAGGCGACGAACAGCAGCGTCCAGGCAAGCAGCATCGCCAGGGCCACCGGCAGGGTGCAGGAGACCAGTGTGCCGATGCCGGCCTGCTTCTTGCGGGTCTGGAGGAAGCCGACGGTGAGGATGAAGCTGGTGCTCATGGGGGTGATCGAATTCGTACAGGAGTCGGCGATCCGGTAGAGCGCCATCGTCGTCGCCGGGTTGATGTGCAGCAGCATCAGCATGGGCACCAGCACCGGCGCGACCAGCGCCCACAGCGCCTGGCCGCTGGTGATCAACAGATTAAGCCCGGCGACGGCGACGATCAGGACCAGGAAGAGGATCAGGGTGGGCGCGCCCAGCTCGCGGAGGGCGTCGGCGCCGCGGACCGCGACGAATGTCCCGATGTTCGTCCATTTGAAGAGCGCGACGAACTGCGAGACGGCGAAGAAGATCACCAACAGCGGTGCGATGGAGCGCAGTCCGTCCGCCATGAAGGCCGGTACGTCCCGGCCAGCTGCCACGGTGCGTGTGAGCCGGCCGTAGACCAAGCCGATGACCAGGAAGAACAGCGACAGGAAGAGCGCGATGTGGTCGAAGAGCGGGGACTCGACGACCGCACCGTCCGCGGCGCGCAGCGGTGAGTGCCGCGGGAGGGTGGCCAGCGCGATCAGCGCCCAGTAGCCGAGGGCCGCCCAGCCCGTCAGCTTCAGCGCCCGGATCTCGCGGGGGCCGGGGGCGGGTCGTACGCCCTCACCGGGCGCCGCGGTCGCGTCCGCGGAATCGTCGGGCATCAGTGTGTGCTCGCGACGGGCCAGTACGCGCTCCACCACGAACGTGATCACAAAGGCCAGGACGACCGCCGACACGGTGGTGAAGTACATGTTGTCGGTCGGGCGCACCACGGTGTGCGGTGAGACGGTCTGCGCCGCCTCCGTCGCCATCGCCGCGAAGGCCGCATCGCCGGGCGCGATCAGCGGATTGGCGTCGCCGGCCGCGTTGATGGAGACAAACGCGACGATCATGCCCAGGACGGGTGAGCGGCCCACGGTCTGGAACGCGATGGCGCCCAGCGGGATCAGAACGATGTAGGCGGAGTCGGAGAGGAACTTCGACAGCGCGCCGGCGAGGGCGACCGCCAGCACCACCGAGGTGGCCGGCACACGGGCGAGCGCCTTGCGGGCGAGGGTCTCGAAGAAGCCCGCGCGCTCGGCGACGGCGACGCCCAGCATGACGATGGTGACGGTGGCGAGCGGGCCGAAGGTGACGAAGTTGTCCTCGATCATCGAGAGGAACTCGCGTGCGCCGCCGGTCGACAGCACCGTGCGTACGGCGACGCTCTTGCCCGTCCCCGGGTCGGTGACCCGCAGCCCGGCCGCGGCCAGCGCCCAGCTCGCCGCCGCGGTGATTGCCAGGAGAATCCAGAACAGCCAGAAGGGGTGCGGCAGCCGATTGCCGGTGCGTTCTATCGCGCCCAGAAATCCGCTGGGTCCCGGTGGTGCGGGGTCGACGGCTGTGGCGTCCACGGCTGCCATGGGGCCCTCCTGGCGGTGGCGGTCTGAGGTGCGGCGACCTTATGAGCAGCCGGGGTCGGTCTGACCAGGGTTACCTGTGGCGCGGTAATCGGGGTCCGGGGTGGCCGCAGCGGCGGCAGGGTCGGGGCAGGGAGCGCCTGTCCCATGGGTGTACCGGAGCGCATCGGCGTGCCGGAGCCCGTTGCTCCCCGGCCCCCGTACCTCGTATCACAGAAGACCGGTTCACAGAAGACCGGTTCACAGAAGACCGGTTGTGCGCCGCCCCCTCCCCCGCCGTCTCGCCCGAGGCGTACTGAGGCGCCACGGCAACGGGCGCCAACCCGTCCTCAGTGCTTACGCGCCCGACTCGGCTGAACTCTGGACGGCTCCCCCGGCATCTTCGGATGGTCGGGGGATAGGGCATATCGCCGAGCCCTTCCTCCGCCGCGTGCCGGTCGGCGAGTTCCAGGAGGGATTCCAGGCCGAAGGCGTGGTCCGCCATGTCGGCGTGCACATCGCCGAGTTCGGCGAACCGCGGCGGGACCGTCCGCAGATCGAAGTCCTCCGGTGCGGCGTCGGACAGCTCCTCCCAGCGCAACGGGGTGGAGACGGTCGCGCGGGGGCGGGCCCGCAGCGAATAGGCCGAGGCGATGGTCCGGTCCCTGGCCATCTGGTTGTAATCGACAAACACCTTTGCGCCGCGTTCTTCCTTCCACCAGGCGGAGGTCACCAGGTCCGGCATCCGGCGCTCCATCGCCCGGGCCACGGTGATCGCGGCCCGTCTGACCTCGGTGAACGTCCAGCGGGGCAGGATCGGAACATAGACGTGCACGCCGCGGCCGCCGGATGTCTTGGGCCAGCCGCGCAGCCCGTGCTCCGACAGCAGCTCCCGCAGTTCATGGGCGACCCGTACGGCGTCCGCGAAGTCGGTGCCGGGCTGCGGGTCGAGGTCGATCCGCAGTTCGTCGGGGTGCTCGGTGTCCGCGCGGCGTACGGGCCAGGGATGGAACGTCAGACATCCCAGGTTGGCCGCCCAGAGCACCGCCGCGGGTTCGGTGGGGCACATCTCGTCGGCGAACCGCCCGCTGGGGAAGGCGATCCGCGCGGTGGGCAGCCAGTCCGGCAGCCCCTTGGGCGCACGCTTCTGGTAGAAGAACTCGCCCTCGATACCGTCGGGGAAGCGCTGCATGGTGGTGGGCCGGTCGCGCAGCCCCCGCAGCACCCCGTCCGCGACGGCGAGGTAGTACTGCGCGACGTCCAGCTTGGTGAAGCCGCGCTCCGGGTAATACGTCTTGCCGGGGTTCGACAGGCGCACCGTGCGCCCCGCGACATCCAGCTCGACAGCTCCTCCGGCCATCCCTCCACGCTAGGCCCTGTCCGATGGGTCTGCGCGGTGCTGCCGCGCGCCAGGAGGCGCGGTGGCCTGCGGCCCGGGGCGCTCCGGCGCGCGGGATGCGGCCCCAGCCCTCAGGATCGGGACCATGGATCTGCCTGTCATGCCCCCGGTCTCCCCCATGCTCGCGAAGCTGGTGGCCGACATTCCCGCCGGCATGCAGTACGAGGCCAAGTGGGACGGCTTCCGCGTCATCGTCTTCCGCGACGGCGACGAGATCGAGATCGCCAGCCGGACCACCAAGTCGCTCACCCGCTACTTCCCCGAGGTGGTCACGGCCGTGCGGGCGGAGCTGCCGCGGCGCTGCGTCATCGACGGCGAGATCATCATCGCCCACGACGGCCGGCTGCACTTCGAGGAGCTGCTGGAGCGCATCCACCCGGCCGACTCCCGGGTCCGTACGCTCGCCGAGCGGACCCCCGCCTCCCTCGTCGCCTTCGATCTGCTGGCTCTCGGTTCCGATGCGCTGATGCACGAGCCGCAGGCGACGCGCAGGGAGGCCCTGGTCGAGGCGGTGCGGCCGGCCCGTCCGCCGGTGTACACCGCGCCCGCGACCATGGATCAGGAGCTGGCGCACCGCTGGTTCACCCAGTTCGAGGGCGCGGGCCTGGACGGGGTGGTCGCCAAGCCGCTCGACCGGCCCTACCGGCCCGGCGACCGCACCATGTTCAAGATCAAGCATGCCCGCACCGCCGACTGTGTCGTCGCGGGGTACCGGTGGCACAAGAGCGGGCCGGTGGTCGGCTCCCTGCTGCTGGGTCTGCACGACAGCGCCGGTCATCTGCAGCATGTCGGGGTGTGCGCCTCGTTCCCCATGGCCAGGCGGCGCGCACTGGTCGACGAGCTGGCGCCGCTGCGGATGGACGATGTCGCGGGCCATCCCTGGGGGCAGTGGACGGACGAGGCGGCGCATGCGTCCCGGCGGATGCCCGGCGGGCCCAGCCGCTGGAGCGGCGGCAAGGATCTGTCGTGGGTGCCGCTGCGGCCGGAGCGGGTGTGCGAGGTCGCCTACGACCACATGGAGGGCAGCCGGTTCCGGCATACCGCCCAGTTCCGGCACTGGCGCCCCGACCGTACGCCGGAGAGCTGCACCTACGCCCAGCTGGAGGAGCCGGTGGGCTACGACCTGGGGCAGCTGCTGCCGGGCTGAGGGGACGGGCCGGCCCGTCGGCGCCCGCCGGTCATCGGCTCATCCCTTGTCGCTGTCGGGCGGCCATCGGCGTCTGCTCTCCCCCGGCGCGAGATGGTCCACCACTTCGGCCAGTTCGCGGCAGGCCTGCTCGATCTTGCGCCGGATGGCGCGCTGCTCGGTGACGATCGCCGACAGCAGCAGCGCGGTGAGCGCGGTGGACGCGTTGAGCGCCTGCAGGTTGACCATCGACTCCAGGAGGCTCTGGCCCTCGAACGGTCCGGTGCGGCCGGTCGCCGCCGAGATGGCCAGTACGGACACCAGCAGCACACAGGGCGTCGCCCCCGGCAGCTGGAAGCGCAGCGCCGCCCAGACGATCAGCGGAAAGACCAGGAACAGCAGCGAGAGCTCGCTTCTGACCGCCACGGACGAGACCACGACCGACGCGACCGCCAGAGCCGCCCCCTCGGCCCACCGGTACGCGGCGACGTCCCGGGGCCACCGGAGCGTGCGGAAGGCGAGCACGAGCGGGGTGATGACGAGGATGCCCATCGCGTCGCCCACCCACCACGCCACCCAGGTGCGCCAGAAGTCCCCGGCCGGCAGCGCACCGGTGAGCACCTGTGTGCCGCTGCCCAGCGTCGCGCTGATCAGCATTCCGGCGAAGGCACCGAGGGCGACCAGCGCCACCCCGTCGCGCAGCCGGTCCAGTGCGACATGGAAGCCCACCCGGCGGAGCATCAGACAGGCGCACACCGGCGCGAGGGTGTTGCCGATGACGACGCCGATGCCCGCGAGATCGGGCCGGGTCAGCGTCGCGAGCACCAGGATCGTGCCGATGACGATCCCCGGCCAGGTCCACAGGCCCAGCAGGAGCAGGCTGCTCAGGGCGATGCCGGTGGGCGGCCACAACGGCGTGACCACGGCACCCGCGACCACCACTTGCTCCAGCAGTCCGATCCGTGCGGACCCGTAGTAGACGGCGGCGAGGGCGAGGATCGTCAGGGCTGCCGATGCAGGACGACGGAGTTCCTCGGTGCGCACCACATCAGCCATCAGACAACGCCGGCGCCCGGGCGCCGGCCGCGACACGCACGCCCGGCCCGCGCTTCACCCGGGCCTGTCCGCCGCCCCGTCGAAGCGCAGCGCGATCACCGCGGCGTCGTCGGTGTGCCCGGTGAGCTCGGCCACGCTCATCGCCACATCGGCCACCGTGGCCGGATCACCGGCGGCGTTGGCGCTGACCAGCCGGGTCACCTGCCGTAGTCCCGCCTCTATCGGGAACGACGGCCCCTCGATGACACCGTCGGTGAGCAGGACGAACGCCCCGGCCAGGGCCAGCCGGCGGCGGGTCACCGGATACACCTCCCCCGGTACGACGCCGAGCGGCAGGCCCCCGGGGTCGTCGGCGAGGCCGGACCGGCCGTCGACGGTGGCCCAGATGCCGGGTATGTGCCCGGCCCGGGCGCTCGACAGTTCCCAGGTGACCGGGTCGACGCGGACGAAGGTGCAGGTCGCGAAGAGCCCGCAGTCCACCGAGATCAGCAGGTCGTTGGCCCGGCTCAGCACCTCGCCCGGGTCGGCGGCATGGACCGCGACGGCCCGGAGCGCGAGACGGATCTGCCCCATGAAGGCGGCCGCCTCGACATCGTGGCCCTGGACATCGCCGATGCAGAAGGCGAGCGATCCGTCCGGCAGGGGGAAGCCGTCGTACCAGTCGCCCCCGATGTCGAGTCCGTGCCGGGCGGGCGCGTAGGTGGCGGCGGTGCGCAGCCCCGGCATCTGCGGCAGCACGGCCGGCAGCATCTCGCGCTGCAGCGCCTCGGCCAGCTCCACCCGCGCCCGTTGCTTCTCGGCACCTTCCCGCGCCTGGGCGGTCAGCCGCCCGAGCGTGGTCAGCAGATCGTCGGCGCTCGCCGACCGCGGGGGACGACGCCGCATGGACGGCTCCAAGGTGCATCGGTGTGTGGGCCACTACGGGGGTGCGCTCCGTGCGGCAGTCCGCGTTGGCCTCCTGACCTGGCCTTATGGGCTCTTGAGGGAGCCCATCTCTCCCGGTTCATCATATTTCCGCGGTTCGACTTCCGCTTGACGACCGGGCGGCCGTGCCACCGCACGCCGGGCGCGTCACCCTCCGCAGCCGGACAGGCTTGGGGAGCGATCCCCGGCCGCCGCCCGGCTCACACCGTGGCGGGCCGGCCCGCCACCAGGTGCTTGACGCCCGACCGTACGGCCCAGAAGAAGACCGCGAGCGCGAGGGCGGCCACCGTGATCGAGTCGTAGGGCGCCGGCAGCCGGCCGGAGCCCTCGAAGGTGCCCAGCCAGGACACCACGGTCAGGGCGACCAGGTAGACCACCAGCCAGGCGCCGGTGCGGAGTTCGGCACCGAGCGGGCGGCTCGGGCCGGCGCCGTCGCTCTCCACGGCGGCCGTGCCGCCGTGCGCGCCGGGGCGGCGCATGACCAGGAAGATCAGCAGGCCGGCGAGGACGAGGGGAAGGGCGAGGCGCAGGTCGTGCCAGCCGGACCAGTAGACGAACTCGCTGGCCACCACGAAGCTGAGCGGTGCGATCCAGCGCAGCCCCGGCACCCAGCCGGCGGTCCCGCCACCCGGTTCGGCGCGGAACACGGCGACCGCGACCGCGGAGGCGGCATAGATCAGCAGATACATGTCGCCCATGACGCTCACGATGTCCTGCCAGCCGCCGAAGGGCAGCAGAAAGACCACGATGACCAGGAGGTTGACCACCAGCGCCCGGCGCGGGATGCCGTACCGCTCGTTGACCTTCATGAAGTACCGGGGAATGGTGCCGTTCTTGGCGAGCGCGTAGGTGTGCCGCGCGTCGATCGCCACCCCCACGTACGCGGAGCCGCCGGGCGAGATCACCGCGTCCGCGTAGAGCAGGCTGGACAGCCAGTGCAGATTGAGGATCAGGGCGAGCTGGCCGAACGGGGAGTCGAAGGACACCCCCTGCCAGCCGTTGCCGAGCAGGTGCTCGGGGACGGTGAACAGGAAGGCCAGTTGCAGGGCCAGGTATATGACGACGGCCAGGCCGATGCCGGTGAGGACCGCCACCGGGATGGTCCGGCGGGGGTTGCGGGTCTCACCCGAGAAGTCCAGCGGGGCCTGGAATCCGTTGACGGAGTAGACGATGCCGCCGCCGGCCAGCGCGGTCAGACAGGCCACATAGCCGTACGGCGCGAATCCGCCGTGGTCCGTGAGGCGGCCGGAGTGCCAGCCGGACGCGATCAGCGCGATCACGGTGACCACCGGGACGGCAATCTTGAACACCGAGATCAGGTTGTTGAGTTGGGCGAACATCCGCACCGCGAACCAGTTGAGTGCGGTCAGCAGCACGCTGAGCCCGGCGGCCAGTGCCAGCCCGGAGAGGGTGAGGGTGTGGCCGTTGTAGATGCCCGGGAGGTAGTGCGCGGCGTACTGCATGATCGCGCTGATCTCGGCCGCGGTGCCGCCCACCGACAGCAGCGTCGACCAGCCGATGAGGGTGCCGACGAGCCGGCCGCTGGCGAGCAACGGCCAGCGGACCGTGCCGCCGCCCTCCGGCCGGGACGCACCGAGTTCGATCAGCACCAGGGCGACCAGACCACACAGCAGACCGGCCCCGATCCAGGAGAGCAGCGCCGCGGGGCCGGCCGTCTGCGCCGCGTACATCGCGGCGAACAGCCAGCCGGAGCCGACGATGTTCGAGAAGCCGATGCCGGTCAGCCCCCAGAACCCCAGGTCGCGGTGGAGCCGTCGCTCCTGTGCCTGTACTTCCGGCGCGCCGAACCCGTCGGCTCCCGCTGATACCTGCCCCTCCGTCACGAAAACGGCCTCCTTGATTCGCTGTTCCGGCTCGCCGGACCCTACTCGACGATCTTCGAACAGGAATCATCCGTTCCAGGGGTGGACACCTCAGGCGATCAGCGCGACGCCTGGGGAATGAAACGGCCCCGTCAGGTCCGTTTGCGGGGAATCAGGGGAGTCAGCTGCAGGTCCAGCAGCCCGACCAGCAGGCGGAGCGGCCGGCGCGGTGCCCCCTGGGGTGACGCCGGTCGTCCGGGCGCTCGTCGCCGGGGTCGTGGTCGGCGAGGGCGCGCAGGCTCGCGAGTTGGGCGCACAGGACGACGGTGATCGCGGCGAGTTCCTCGGGCTCGGCATGGCCCTTGTCGATCCGCAGTGAGAATTCGGGCAGGGAGGCGGGTCGGTCCCCCTCGGCGGGTAAGGCCTCGCCGCCAGGCGCGCTCCGGCCGCCCGGCGCGCTCTCGTCGATCTTTGTGCCCTCGCCGGTGGCTGTGCTCTCGTCGGTGAATGCGTTCATGTGTGGGGGTCCATGGGCTCGATGGCGATCCGCGGCGGGAGACGAACCGCCCCGACGTTCCACCGAGACGTGTACGCAGCCACCTGCAAAGCCATGTTCGGGGCCGTGTTCGGGCAGGTCACAGGGCCGACGCTAGGAGCGCGGTGGGCCGCTGTCGCGCGGGAGGGCGGTCCGCCTGCGCCATTCGGGCGAGCAGTTCGCTGCCCAGGCGTGATATCGGGCACCGCGGCCGTGTTGGTCCCGGTCCTCGCGTCATGGGCGGAGAGCATCGCGCCCAGGTATGTGCAGGCACGCGGGTGCCGGATGACGCAGTCAGGATGGCGGGACGATGAGACGTGATCAGGCCGGTGGCGAGCGTGTCCCTGTGCGGGACGACGGGCGCCGGGAATTCCTCAAGTGTGCGGCGGGCGTCGCGGGCGTGGCGGCCACCGCGGGGCTGAGCGGGGAGGCGGCCGCCGCGCAGGCGGACCGGACGGTGGGCGCCCCGCGCGACGGCGGGCGGACGCTGCCCGACAAGATCCCCTTCCACGGGCGCCATCAGGCCGGCATCGTGACGCCGCAGCAGCTCTTCGCCGGCTTCGTCGGCTTCGATGTGCTGGCCGAGGACCGCGAGGGTCTGACGAAGCTGTTCCGGAAGCTCACCGAGCGGACCCGGGTGCTGGCGGCCGGTGTGAAGCCCGAGGACGAGCGGGTCGCCTCGGAGCAGCCGACCCCCGACTCGCTCACCATCACGCTCGGCGTGGGGGCTTCGCTCTTCGACGACCGGTTCGGGCTCTCCGGGCACAAGCCCCGGCATCTCAAGGCGATGCCCGCGTTCCCCGACGACCGGCTGGAGCCGGCGCGCTGCCACGGCGATCTGTCGCTGCAGATCTGCGCCCAGCATCCCGACGCCATCGTCCATGTGCTGCGCGATCTGGCGCGGGAGACGGATGGTCTGCTGCGGCCCCGTTGGCGGGCGGACGCCTTTCTCAACCCCTCGCGGCCCTCGGGGTCACCGCGTACGTTCGTCGGCTTCAAGGACGGGATCGTCAATCCGGACACCGACTCGGCCCGGGAGATGGACCGGCTGATGTGGGTGACCCCGCCGTGTGGCGAGCCGGACTGGGCGCTGGGCGGCAGCTATCAGGTGCTGCGTCTGATCCGTTTCCATGTCGAGAAGTGGGACAAGGTTCCGGTGGCGCGCCAGGAGAAGATCTTCGGTCGGCGCAAGGCGAGCGGCGCGCCGCTGGACGGCGAGAACGAGACGGATCCGCCGAACTACCGCAAGGACCCGCACGGCAGAAAGATCCCGCTCGACGCCCACATCCGGCTGGCCAATCCGCGGACCCACAAGACCGACGACTCCCGTTTCCTCAGGCGGAGTTACAACTACGACTCCGGGTTCGACAAGCGTGGGCGGATGGACCTCGGGCTGGTCTTCTGCGCCTACCAGCAGGACCCGGAGCGACAGTTCGCCACCGTGCAGCGGCGCCTTGAGCACGAGCCGCTGGCCGACTTCATCACTCCGATCGGTGGCGGCTACTTCTTCGTGTTGCCCGGGGTGCGGGACTCCGACGACTGGTTCGGGTCCCGGCTGCTGAAGAAGCTCTGAGCGGGCGCGCGCGGCGGGATCGTAGCGCCGCCGCGCGCGCCGTTGTACCGGTGGCGCCCTTGGCTGACGGCCGGCCGGGCGGCGACCTCGCACACGTCCGGGAGCCGCGCCGGGGCCGTCATCCGCAGCGCCTGGGCAAGGGTGCGCCGCTCAAGGGTGTGTACGCCGCGGCGCCGGCCGGCGCGTGAGGCACCGCGGCGTACGGCGTTCCCTCCTCAGCAGATCCGCGGCAGCTGCTCCCCCAGCGGCAGATCGACCACCCGGGTGCCGCCGAGCGGAGTGCGGGCCACCACCATGCCGGGGTGGGTCGCCACGGCCTCACCGATGATCGCCGCGCCGGCACCCAGGGGGTGGGTGCGCATCGCGTCCAGGACGGCGTCGGCGTGCTCACGGGGCACAAAGGCCACGAGCTTGCCCTCGTTGGCGACGTACATCGGGTCCAGGCCGAGGATGGCGCAGGCGTTGGCGACCGTCGGTGGGACGGGGATGGCGCGTTCCTCGATGACGACGCCCGTGCAGGAGGCGGTCGCGATCTCGCACAGCGCCGCGGCCAGACCGCCGCGGGTGGGGTCGCGCAGGACATGCAGGTCGGGGGTGACGGCGAGCATGGTCTCGACGAGTCCGCCGAGCGCCGCGCAGTCGCTCTCGATCTCGACACCGAACTCCAGGCCCTCGCGGACGCTCATGATCGCCACACCATGTACGCCGATGTCGCCGCTGACGATCACCACATCGCCGGGGGCCACGCGCTGCGGGCGCAGATCGACGCCCGGCGGGATCAGTCCGATGCCCGCGGTGTTGATGTAGACGCCGTCGCCGTGGCCCGCCTCGACGACCTTGGTGTCGCCGGTGGCCACCTCGACACCGGCCACCCGCGCGGCCGCGCCCATGGCGTCGGCGACCCCGGCGACGACCGGCATCTCCACGCCCTCCTCCAGGATGAAGCCGCAGGAGAGGTAGGCGGCCCGGGCGCCGCTCATGGCGAGGTCGTTGACGGTGCCGTTGACGGCGAGGTCGCCGATGCAGCCGCCGGGGAAGAACAGCGGCCGGACGACGAAGGAGTCGGTGGAGAAGGCGAGCCGGGCGCCGCCGAGCGAGACCGCGGCGGAGTCGCCGAGCTGGGCGAGGATCTCGCCGCCGAAGGCCGGCACAAAGATCTGCTGGACGAGTTCGGCGGACAGTGCGCCGCCCCCGCCGTGCCCCATGACGACCCGGGGCTGGTCGCGCAGCGGGGCGGGGCAGGTCCAGCCGGAGATGTCGACGGTGGGCAGACCGCGGTCGGCCGGCGAGGGGCCGTTCGCCGTGGACAGGGGGGTGTGGGGGGTGTCAGGCAACGGGGCTCGCCTCCAGCGGGGTGGGCGTGGTGCCGAGTCGGCGGTAGAGGTAGTAGGCGGCGCAGGCTCCCTCGCTGGAGACCATGGTGGCGCCCAGGGGGGTGCGCGGGGTGCAGGTGGTGCCGAACGCCTCGCATTCGTGCGGCTTGATGAGTCCTTGCAGGACCTCGCCGCTGCGGCAGGCGGCGGGTTCGCGGGTGGTGATGCCCTCGACGGAGAAGCGGTGCTCGGCGTCGTAGTCGCGGTAGCGGGCGGACAGCCGCCAGCCGCTGGCGGGGATGGTGCCGATGCCGCGCCATGCACGGTCGGTGACCTCGAAGACGTCCGCGAGCATGGCCTGGGCGGCCGGGTTGCCCTCGGCGCGCACGGCGCGCGGGTAGGCGTTGTCCACGGTGTGTTCGCCGCGCTCCAGCTGGCGGACGGTGCGGCGGATGCCCTCCAGGATGTCCAGCGGTTCGAAGCCGGTGACCACGATCGGTACCCGGAACCGCTCGGCCAGTTCGGGGTACTCCCCCATGCCCATCACGCTGCACACATGGCCGGCGGCCAGGAACGCCTGGACCCGGCAGCTGGGCGACGTCATGATCGCCTCGATGGCCGGCGGCACCCGGACGTGCGAGACCAGCATGCTGAAGTTGCGGATGCCGAGTCTGCTTGCCTGATGGACCGTCATGGCATTGGGCGGGGCGGTGGTTTCGAAGCCGATGCCGAAGAACACCACCTCGCGCCGCGGGTTCTGCTGGGCGATCTTCAGCGCGTCGAGCGGGGAGTAGACGACCCGTACATCGCCGCCCTCGCTGCGTACCCGGAACAGATCGCGGTCGCTGCCGGGGACGCGGAGCATGTCGCCGAAGGAGCAGAAGATCACGTCGGGGCGGGCGGCGATCTCCAGGGCCTTGTCGATGACCTCCAGCGGTGTCACACACACCGGGCAGCCCGGGCCGTGGATCAACTCAACCTTTTCCGGGAGGAGTTGGTCGATGCCGTGCCGGATGATGGTGTGGGTCTGGCCGCCGCAGACCTCCATCAGGGCCCAGGGCCGGGTCACCGTGGCGTGGATGTCGTCCAGCAGCCGCTTGGCCAGCCCGGGGTCCTGGAATTCGTCGATGTACTTCACTGCCGCGCCTCCCGCGCTCCGTCGCCCACGGCGGGTGCCGGCGTGCTGCCCGCCTCCTGCCATTCCTGGGCGGCGGCCGCCTCCCAGGGGTCGCCGAACTCCTCCTGCAGCAGGCCGAGTTCCTCGAACAGGGCGAGGGTCTGCCGGGCCGACTCCTCGTCCAGGCGCTGTAGCGCGAAGCCCACATGGACGATCGCGTACTCACCCACCGCCAGGTCGGGTACGTACTCCAGGCACACCTCCTTGACCACACCGCCGAAGTCGACGGTGGCCATCCGGGTGCCCTCCCGTTCCTCGATGTCCAATACCTTGCCGGGTACCGCCAGGCACATGGGCCTCTCCTCGTCGTGAGTACGTTGCGTCCGCCGCGCCGCGATGGCGTTCAGGGCGTGGCGGCCCCCGCCGAACGTGCCGCCACGACGATCTGGCCGAGCGCCAGTCCCCCGTCGTTGGGCGGGACGCGGCGGTGGCGCAGGACGGTGAAGCCGTCCCGCCGCAGCAGGCGGGCGGTGGCCTCGGCCAGCAGGGTGTTGGCGAAGACACCGCCGGTCAGTGCGACGGTCTCCAGGCCCGTGCGCTCACGGGCCAGCGCGCAGCTGCGCCGTACGACGTCGGCGACCGCGGTGTGGAAGCGGGCCGCGATCAGCGCCGGGGCGGTGCCCGCGCGGACGTCCGCGACGACGGCGGTGAGCAGCGGCGCCGGGTCGGCGATGGTGTCGGCGCCCACAGGGCGCGCCGGGTCCGTCGGTCCGGGGCGCAGTGCGAAGGCGTAGCCGGGGCCGTGGTCCTCGCCCGCGGTCAGCGCCGCGGCTTCGAGTTCGATGGCGGCCTGGGCCTCGTATCCGGCGTGCTGGCACACCCCGGCCAGCGAGGAGACGGCGTCGAAGAGACGGCCCATGCTGGAGGTGGGCACGCAGTTGAGGTGGCGGTCGAGCTGCCGGGCCAGCAGCCGCCGCTCGTCCGGCGGGCAGGCCGCCACCGGTGGCAGGTCCTCGGCCCAGTCGATGCCGGCGGCGCGCAGATGGGCCAGCGCCATCCGGTAGGGGCGCCGGACAGCGGTGTCACCGCCCGGCAGCGGGACGTAGGCAAGCTGCCCGAAGCGGCGGTATCCGTCGTAGTCGGCGAGCAGGATCTCGCCGCCCCACACGGCCCGGTCGTCGCCGTATCCGGTGCCGTCGAAGGCGACGCCGATGACGGGGCGGCGGCCGTCGAGGCCGTGTTCGGCCATGGCGGCGGCGATATGCGCGTGGTGGTGCTGGACCCGTACCAGCGGCCGGCCGTCGGTGTGGCGGGCGGCCCACTGTCCGGAGCGGTAGCCGGGATGCCGGTCGGCGGCGAGGAGCCGGGGGCGTACCCCGGTGACCGTCTCCAGGTGTGCCTCGGCCTCCTCGAAGGCGAGTTGGGTCGCCAGGTCGTCCATGTCGCCGATGTGCGCGGAGAGCCAGGCGCGGTGGCCATCGGCGAGGCAGAGCACGTTCTTGAGGTCGCCGCCGGTCGCGAGCGCGGGCCGAACGGGCACCGGGAGCGGTACCGGGAACGGTGCATAGCCGCGGGAGCGGCGCACGAACAGCGGCTCCCCGTCGCTGATCCGGACCACGGAGTCGTCGCACGGGATCCGGATCGGCCGGTCGTGGGTGAGCCAGGCGTCCGCCAAGCGCGCCAGGCGCCGTACGGCTTCGTCGTCGTCGGTGACGATCGGCTCGCCCGCGAGATTGCCGCTGGTCATGACGAGCAGCCGGGGCCCGGGCGGATCGCCCGGCAGGCCGAGCAGCAGGTGGTGCAGTGGTGTGTACGGGAGCATCACGCCCAGGTCGGGGCTGCCGGGCGCGACCGCGCGGGACGGTGTCGGCGCGCCCGGTGCCGGTACGGGGTCATGGATACGGCGCAGCAGCACGATGGGGCGGACCGGCCCGGTGAGCAGGGCGCGTTCCGCGTCGCGGACCCGCACCAGGTGGGCGATATCGGCGATGTCACGGGCCATCAGGGCGAACGGTTTGTCACCGCGGGCCTTGCGGCGACGCAGCAGGGTGACGGCGTGGTCGTCGGTGGCGTCGCAGACGAGGTGGTAGCCGCCGAGCCCCTTGACGGCCACGATCGCGCCGGTCGCGAGCAGCCGGCGGGTGTCGGCGACCGGGTCGGGGCCGGGCGCCTGGCGTGGTGCGCGGGTGCGGTCGTCGGGGTCCGCGGTCAGCAGGCGCAGCCGGGGGCCGCAGTCGTGGCAGGCGATCGGCTGGGCGTGGAAGCGCCGGTCGGCCGGGTCCGCGTACTCCCGTGCGCACCGGGGGCACATCGGAAAGCGGTCCATGGTCGTCAGTGCACGGTCGTAAGGGAGTGCGGTGACGATGGTGAACCGCGGCCCGCAGTGGGTGCAGGTCAGGAACGGGTGCCGATGGCGGCGGTCGGCCGGGTCGGTCAGCTCGGCGAGGCAGGCGTCGCAGGTGGCGGCGTCCGGGGCGACCAGGGTGCGGGAGGGGCCCTGGGTGTGGGAGGGGAGGATGGTGAATCCGGCACCGCCGAGGGGGGCGATGTCCTCCCCGTCGACGGTCTCGACCACGGCCAGCGGTGGCGCCTCGCCGAGGATCCGTGCACCGAAGCGGGCGAGTGCGGCGGGAGCGCCCTCGACCTCGGCGACCACGCCCTCGCCGGTGTTCGTCACATGGCCCGTCAGGCCCATTTCCGTGGCGAGGGTATGGACGAACGGGCGGAAGCCGACGCCCTGGACCACGCCGCGGACGGTGATCCGGTGGCGCGCGGTGGCCGTCGAAAGGGCTGTCGCGGGGGCTGCGGCGGGAGCTGCCGCGGGGGCCCGGTCTACCTGACTGGTCGTCATGAGCGGCTCGACGCCACGGTGTCGGGGTCGGCCGTGTGGGAGTGGCTGCCCTGCTTCCGCGAGGCGTGGGTGTGCGTGTGGGTGTGGGTGTGGGTGTGGCCCTCGTCGTGCGAGTGGCTCTCGTCGTGGGTGTGGCCCTCGTCGTGCGAACGGCTCTCGTCGTGCGGCTGATCGTCACCGGCGTCATGGACGTGATGGGACTTACGGGTCATGACGGGGATGTGCACGGGCGCCCCGTCGCGCGCCGCCAGCGCCCGGTCCAGCAGGGCGCCGTCCCCTTCGCCGGCGCGCGCCGAGGTGAGTACGACCTCGACGCCGGGGTTGATCCGTTCGACATTGGCGCGGAACTCCGCCTCGTCGAAGGAGACGGCATCGGCGATATCGGTCTTGGTGACCACGACCAGATGGGCAAGCCCGAAGGCGGTGGGGTACTTCAGCGGCTTGTCCTCGCCCTCGGTCACCGACGCCAGCACAATGCGCAGCGTCTCCCCCAGGTCGTAGGAGGCCGGGCAGACCAGATTGCCGACGTTCTCGATGAACAGCAGCCGGGTGTCGGCGGGGAGCCAGCCGTTGAGGTGCCCGCCCAGCATCTCGGCCTCAAGGTGGCACAGCCCGTCGGTGAGCACCTGTTTGACGGGCACTCCGGAGCGGGCGAGGCGTACGGCATCGTTCTCGGTGGCCAGGTCGGCGGTGAGCGCCGCGACGGGGATGTCTCGGCTGCGGGCGAGGGTCAGCTCGCGCTCCAGCAGGGCGGTCTTGCCGCTGCCGGGGCTGGAGAGCAGATTGACGACCGCGGTGCCCCGGGCCGCAAGGTCCTCGCGCAGGGTGTGGGCGCAGGCGTCGTTCTTGGCGAGGACTGCCTGTTGCAGGTCGACGACACGGCACATGGTTCAGCGCTCCTGATGAATCGGTGCGTGTACCGGGACGTCGTGCCAGCACACACTGACGATCTGCAGTTCGCGGCCGGACAGCAGCTCGGCCGTCGCCCCGCCGCAGCCCGGGCAGCTGAGCTGCGGTGGCATGCCCACCGGCCAGGTGTCCGCGCAGGCGCCGCAGCGGGCGCGTGCGGACACCCGTTCCGTCACGAGTTCCGCGCCCTCCAACACCGTGCCGGCACAGGCGAGTTCGAAGGAGAAGGCCAGCGCGTCGGGGACCACTCCGGCCAGTTCGCCGACCTGCAGCCGGACGCCGCTGACCGTGGTGGCCCCGGCGGGCCGGGCCGCGCTCTCGACCTGGTCCACGATCGCGAGCGCGATGGACATCTCGTGCATCGGTCCCTCTCTGGTGCGGGGACGACCGGGTGCGGCCAGGGCCTGTCCGACGGGTCTTCGCAGGACAGGCCCGAGGCACTTCATTAGACGGCGCGGCCGGAGGGTGGCCGGGGTGCCTCGCCGGGGCGGCGCGGTGGCGTACACCGTTCGGTGCAGCGCCGCCCGGTCACATCGCCCGCATGCGCATATAGCGCTTGAGGTCGGGGAGCAGGCTCTTCAGGGCGACGGCGAGGGCGGCGGCGATCGCACCGCCCAGGGCGAGCTTCAGCATGGTGTCGGGTCCTCTCACTGGGGTGTCGCCGGCGCCGCGGCCGGCATGGGCTCGTCCGCGCCGACCAGCTGCAGGATCAGCCGTACGGCCTCGTCGACCGCGGCGTCGACCGGTTCGCTGAGCCCGATGCCTTCGGTGACATCGGCGGGTTCGCAGCCGACGACCAGGACGCGCTCGGGGCGCCGGCCGCCGGTGCCCGCGCTGAGCGTGTCGAGCAGCGCCAGCACGGCGTCCGGGGTCATGTGGTGGGCATCGAGCGCGGTGGCCCCCGGGCGGGCGGCGGCCGGGGTGGTGGCATCGAGGAGGTGGACGGTGCCCGGTTCGCTGCCGCGCGCGGCGGCGTCCACGAGGAGCACCGTGTGGTAGCCGTCGAGCATCTGGTAGGCCAGATGGACGCCCCGTACCCCGGTGTCGACGACCTCGACCCCGTCCGGGAGGGGGTGTTCGCCGAGCCGGCGGACGGCCTCGACGCCGAAGCCGTCGTCGCCGAGGAAGATGTTGCCGACGCCGGCGATCAGCGTCTTCGCGGCCGGCTCGGCGACGGGTGCATCGGTGCTCACGCGTCCTCCAGGGGGGCGATCTCGTCGGGTTGGAAGTACAGGAACCGGCCCTGCTCCCGCCGGATGTCGACGCCCGGGTCGCCCTCCACCGTCACCGCGAGGTGCACCCCGCCGTCGACGTCGTGCAGTACCGCCTCGACGTGCGCGGCGCGGCCCTGGAGGAAGAGGTCCTGGGCGTCGGTGCGGCGCAGGCCCGGCTTCAGCAGCACGCGGCTGCCGGCGCCGATCGACCGGCCGTCGACGGTGATCCGGTCGCGTACGGGGTCGACGCTGCGGTCGCTCTCGGGGTCCCACCAGGGGGTGCCCGGGCGGTGGCCGGGCACATCGGGAGCCAGGTCGTCGGGCGCGGCCGGTCCGGGTCCGGTGACCTCGCGCAGCGCCCGTACGGCGCCGTGCAGCCGCTCCAGCACCTCGGGCGGCATGGTGTCGGCGAGCTCGATGACCTCGGCGGCGCGCGGGTCGGTGCCGCGGGCCTCGCGCTTCTCCTGGTCGGTGAGGGCCGCGGTGCGCAGGGCGAGGATCTCGTCGATCTCCAGCGCGTCGTAGAGCGCGCCGGGGCTCTCGGGGGCGATGGCCGGGTGGTCCTCCAGGATGATCGGGGCGGACAGCATCACATCGGCGCGGCCGGACTCACCGGCCAGCACGGGCCAGGCGTGCTCGTTGCGGCAGGCGGCGACGGCGCCCCGGGCCCATTCCGGCGGATCGGTCATGGACAGGAACGAGCCCGCGCTCAGGCCGAGCAGGAGATGGGCTCCGACCAGCGAGTGCGGCAGCGCGGCGGTCCGGTCGTCATCGGCGCCGTCCGGCTTCCAGGTGCTGGTGTTCTCGACGGTCGCGGTCAGCCGCAGCGCCGCGTACGGGCCGTCGAGTTCGTCGGTGGTCAGCCGCACCTGGCCGGTGAGTTCCGCGCTGCGGCGCACCAGCCGGCCGGCCAGCCGGCCGTCGGCATCGTGCACCGGCTCGGTCTCCTCCCGTGCGGGCCGGGTGAAGGGGATGGCCAGGCCCGCCCCGGCCAGCTTGGAGACATCGGCGTCGAGCGTGATGCGCTCCTCGGTGCCCTCGTCCCAGGGGACCAGCACCCGGTCGGGCAGTTCGAGTGCCTCGACGGTCTCGAACCCGCCGTCGGGGCACAGGCGTTGGACCGTACGCCGCTGTGCGCGCAGAAACCGCAGTTCGGCCGAGAGCCGGGCGCCGGCCTTGGGCTCCATGAGGCATTCGGTGCGCTGGAAGGAGTGCTCCGCGCTGTCGGCACCCCAGTGGGGCGGTACGAGGACGCCGAACTGCCAGCGGAGCCTGTTCTTGGCGGCGGATGCCCGGTACGGGTAGAGCACATAGCCCTCGAACAGCACGGCGTCCGCCACCTGGCGGGCGGTGGCGAAGCGGTCCGCCGTCTCGTCGGGCAGCACCCCGGCCGTCATGGCGCGGTCCTCTCGGTGACGGGGCGGGCGGCGCCGCCGGGGAAGAGCCGGGCGCGTGGTGCGGGCGGTTCGCCGCCGTCGGCGGTGGCCAGCAGCGCCTCGATGGTCGCCTGCCAGGAGGTCAGGGCGCGCCGGGAGCGGTAGGCGAGCAGCGCGTCGAGGGTGTCGCTCGGCAGCCGGATCCAGCCGCAGCCGGGGAAGTGCGCCTCGGTCATCTCCTGCCAGACGGCCACCGGCATACGTACGGACGCTTCCTTGTTCCAGGGCACCGGTTGGACCTGGAAGCCGCCGGCGCCGGCGAACACCGTGCCGGAGAACAGCAGCAGCAGCGGGACCTCGCCGTCGCGCAGCGCATGGAAGTAGCGGCCGGCCGCGACGTCCATGTCGTAGGTGCAGGGGACGGGGAGGTCCACCTCGGTCTCGCCGGTGAAGCCGGGGACGACGAGGGAGACCTGGGCGAACTGGAGGGGGTGCAGGGTGCTGCCCCAGCGCGAGCGCGCGCCGAAGAGGTCGGCGAGCGCCTCGGCCTCGTCGGGACGGTAGCCGCGCCGGGCCGGTTCGATCCGGATCTGGCAGCGCAGTGCGATGGCGTGCACCCGGGCGGCCTGGTCAGCGGCGGTGATACGGAGGCGGAAGAGGAGGGT
Organism: Streptomyces inhibens; assembly: GCF_022221585.1. Classification (NCBI taxonomy): domain Bacteria; kingdom Bacillati; phylum Actinomycetota; class Actinomycetes; order Kitasatosporales; family Streptomycetaceae; genus Streptomyces; species Streptomyces inhibens. The sequence goes on along the minus strand of NZ_CP084681.1, from coordinate 8,920,591 downwards.
GGGGGCGGCGGCATAGCGGTCGGCGCGTACGCCGGTGCAGACGAAGGACAGCTCGGTCACGGCCGGTCGTCCTTCCTCGGCTCACGGGCCCGGTGGGCGACCTTGGTGAAGAAGTCGGCGAGCGCGGCGCGTGCCTCGGCCCCGCCGTCGAAGCCCTGCCACAACAGGCGCATCCGGCCGACGAGTTCGTAGCAGGCGTCGACGGGCACCAGGTAGCAGTCGATCCGGCCTTCGGACCGGCGCAGCAGCAGCGCCTCGACATCAGGCCGGAGCAGCGCGGCCAGCGGGCTGGCGGCCAGGACGGTCTGCCAGGTCTCCGGGTCGAGTTCGCTCTCGGTGGCGCCGGCCGGGCTGGGGTAGAGCGCGACCAGCCGGTCCAGATCGGAGTGGCGCAGGAAGAAGACGACGCCGACGGGGATCTGGAGGAGGTCCCAGGAGGCCTCGTCGACGGTGTGGCCGGGGTCGACGAGGTAGCGGTCGGGGACCGTACGGAACTGTCCCTTGCCCGCGCCGGGTCGGTCGAAGAGCAGCGCGCAGGGGGTACAGGCGCAGGCCAGCGCGCGGCGTTCGGCGTCGACCAGGTGGCGGTGGTTGTGCTCGGCGAGCACCACGCCGCACAGTTCGCAGCGTTCGGGGGCGGCGGGCGTCGGCGCGCGGAAGCGGCGCAGGCCGCGGTGGGCGGCCGGCGGCCCGAGGCGCGGCGGCGCCGTCTGCCGGCCGCTCACGAGGCGGTGGCGGCAGTCGGCGGTCGGCTGGCGATCTGCAGCAGAGCCGGCTCGGGCTTGCCCGCCGCCGCCTCCCACTGCACCGAGGTCACCTCGGGCGCGAAGCAGCCGATCGCGGCCTCGACGGCTTCTTGGGCGGCCTGGGTGGTGCTCGGACAGCCGCAGCCGCCGGCCTCGGCCGACCGCAGCCGTAGCGTGCCGGTGTCCGCGTCGAAGTCGGCCACCTCGGCGGCGTGCCGGCTGCGGACGCTGTCCAGGGCGCGGCCGATGCGTGCCGTGGTGTTCTCGGGGTGCAGATCGTGCAGCACGAGCAGGCTGCTCACCAGCTCGTCGCGCAGCAGCGCCGTCTGCGGGCCGCCGTCGCCGGAGCCGTGCTCCAGCAGCTGCATGATCCGGGCGAGTCCCGCGCCGTAGAAGTCCATCAGGACGCGGACGAGCTCCTCGGCGGCGGCGCTCACCTCACGGTCGTCGCGCTGCGCGAGGCGGTCCAGGACGTCTTCGACGCGGCGGCCGGTGGCCTCGGCGCTCATCCGCCCAGTCCGCTCAGCCCGGTGGGCACATGCATCTTCTGTACGGACTTGCCGTTGCCGACGTACATGTGGACGCCGCAGGGCAGACACGGGTCGAAGCTGCGCACCGTGCGCATGATGTCGATGCCCTTGAAGTTGTCCGGGGAGTTCTCCTCGAAGATCGGGGTGTTCTGGACGGCGTCCTCGTACGGGCCCGGGGTGCCGTAGGTGTCACGGGTGGAGGCGTTCCACGGCGTCGGCGGATACGGGTGGTAGTTGGCGATCTTGCCGTCCCGGATGACCATGTGGTGCGACAGGACGCCGCGCACCGCCTCGGTGAAGCCGCAGCCGATGGACTCGTCGGGGACCTCGAACTTCTCCCAGGTCTGGGTGCGTCCGGCGCGGACCTCTTCCAGGCCCTGTTCCGCGAAGTGCAGCGCCATGGCGGCCGCGTACGCCTGGAAGTAGGTGCGGGCGCGGTTGCGCTCCAGCGCATTGCTCCACTTCGGGATCTTCCATTCGAAGCGGGTCTCGGGCTTGGTCATGCTGCGCGGCAGGTCGATGACCACGCTCTGGCCGGTGGCCTTGACGTAGGGGGTGTCGACGAGCCCGGACAGCGCGGTGGACCACAGGCGGGCGATCGGGCCGCCGCCGGTGTCCAGTGCCAGGTGTTCCTTGCCGTCGAACCAGCGCGGCGACATCACCCAGCTGTACTTGTCGGCGAAGTCCCGCTTCTGCGGGGCGGGGATGGTGTGCTGGTTCCACGGGTGGCGCGGGTCGACGGGGTTGCCCAGCGGGTCGTGGGTGACGAACTGCTCCTGGCCTTGCCAGTCCTGGTAGTAGGAGCTGCCGAGGAGGATGCGGATGCCGAGGTTGATCTCGGTGAGGTCGTTGGTGACCAGTTTGCCGTCGACGATGATGCCGGGGGTGACGAACATCTTCCGCCCCCAGTCCGTCATGTTGCGGTACGTGAAGTCGCAGTGCTCCGGGTCGTTGAGCGCGCCCCAGCAGCCCAGCAGGACGCGCCGCCGGCCGACTTCCTCGTATCCGGGCAGCGCCTCGTAGAAGAAGTCGAACAGGTCGTCGTGGAGCGGGACGACGCGCTTCATGAACTCGACGTAGCGCATCAGCCGGCTGAGGTAGTCGGTGAAGAGCTGGACGCTGGCGACGGTGCCGACGCCGCCCGGGTAGAGCGTGGAGGGGTGCACATGGCGGCCCTCCATGAGGCAGAACATCTCCCGGGTGTAGCGGCTGACCTGGAGAGCCTCGCGGTAGAACTCGCCCTCGATGGGGTTGAGGGCGGTCATGATGTCGGCGATGGTGCGGTAGCCGTGGTCGCCCGCGTGGGGGGCTTCGGTGCGCTGGGCGAGCTCCCAGACGCCGGGGTTGGTCTCGCGGACCATCTTTTCGCAGTAGTCGACCCCGACCAGGTTCTCCTGGAAGATGTTGTGGTCGAACATGTACTCGGCGGACTCGCCGAGGTTGATGATCCACTCCCCCAGGTGCGGGGGCTTCACGCCGTACGCCATGTTCTGCGTGTACACCGAGCAGGTGGCGTGGTTGTCGCCGCAGATGCCGCAGATCCGGCTGGTGATGAAGTGCGCGTCGCGCGGGTCCTTACCGCGCATGAAGACGCTGTAGCCGCGGAAGACGGACGAGGTGCTGTAGCACTCCGCCACCCGCTTCTGCTTGAAGTCGATCTTTGTATGGATTCCGAGGCTGCCCACGATCCGGGTGATCGGATCCCAGGACATCTCCGTCAGACCGCTGCCGTCACCGGCCGCCTTCGTCTTCGGTGCCATCGTGTGTGCCGTGCCCTTCTTTGCGCGCGGAGGTGGGGGTCGGACGGAGGGTCCGGGCTGTTTCGGCCGGCTACGGGTGTGCGGTCACCACGGTTTCCGGTAGCCGGTGGTCAGTTTGTCGCCGCGATGGCGCCACTTGGGCTCGCTGTCGACGGTCTTGGCCGTGATGCCGCGCAGCCGGCGGACGACGCTGCCGTACGCGGCGCTGGCGGTGCTGGAGACCTTGGCGCCGGGCGGCTCGTCCATGAACGGCATGAAGTTGTCGGGGAAACCGGGCATGGTGCAGGCGATACAGATACCGCCGACGTTCGGGCAGCCGCCGATGCCGTCCATCCAGCCCCGTTTGGGCACATTGCATTTGACCACGGGACCCCAGCATCCGAGCTTCACGGAACACTTGGGCGAGTCGTAGGTGGTCGCGAACTGGCCCTGTTCGTAGTAGCCGGCCCGGTCGCAGCCCTCGTGCACGGTGCTCCCGAAGAGCCAGGTCGGCCGCAGCTGTTCATCCAGCGGGATCATCGGGGCCGCACCCACCGCCTGGTAGAGCAGATAGACCAGCGTCTCCGAGAAGTTGTCCGGCTTGATCGGGCAGCCGGGCACACACACGATCGGGATCCCGGCCTTGGACGTCCAGTCCCAGCCCAGGTAGTCGGGCACCCCCATGGCGCCGGTGGGGTTGCCGGCCATCGCATGGATGCCGCCGTACGTGGCACAGGTGCCGATCGCGACCACGGCGAGCGCCTTGGGGGCGAGCCGGTCGATCCACTCACTGGTGGTGATCGGCTGGCCGGTCTCGGGGTTGTCGCCGAAGCCGCACCAGTAGCCTTCCGGCTTGATCGACTCGTTGGGGATGGATCCCTCGATGACCAGCACAAAGGGATCGATCTCGCCGCGTTCGCCCTTGAAGAACCACTCGATGAAGGTGTCCGCGCCCTGGACCGGACCGGATTCGAAATCGATCAGCGGCCAGTGGACGGCGACCTTGGGCAGCCCCGGCAGCACACTGAGCGCGATCTCCTCGATGCTCGGCTGGGTCGCGGCGGTGAGCGACACGGAGTCGCCGTCGCAACTCAGGCCGGCATTGATCCAGAGAATGTGGATCGGGGACTCGTCCTCGGCGGACGGCTTTCCGTTCGCTGCGGCCTTGGGGGCCACGCTCGATGCTGCAGACATGGGGATGTCTCCTAGGCAGATATGCAACGAAAGCACTTATTCAAGGCTTCCATCCACCTTGGTAACACCGATCCCCAGGGCCGGGGCGGTCACTGGGGGCCGTTGCAGTGACGCCTCACCCGGGTACCCGATCCGACGGGCGAAAGCGCCGCGGCCCGGACGCGGCACGCCCCCGGCGGGTGGCCGGGGGCGTGTCGTCGTGGCGGTGTCCGTCGTCTCGTCGTGGCGGTGTCCGTCGTCGAGAGGACGGTCCGCGGACCGGTTCGTCAGCCCAGGGACCCGGCCTCCACCGCGGTCACATCGAAGCGTCCGCCGCACACCCGCAGTCCGCGGCTGCTGGTGGTCATCGACTCCTTGGAGCCGGGCGGGTAGGCGTAGACGATCTGCGAGTTGGCCCAGCACGGGGTGTCCGAGAAACCCTCGTTGAGGGTGTGCAGCAGGGCGTGTGCGCTCTGTCCCGGCTGGAGCCGGACGGCGCCGCCGGCGCCGCCCTCGCGGGTGGCGGGCTTGCCGACCTGCGAGCCGTCGCGGTTGATCAGCGAGACCCCGGGGAAGCCGCGCAGCGTACAGGCCTTCTTGCCCTTGTTCGTGAAGACGAGGGGGTAGCGGATATTGCCCGCACCGATGTCGGAGGCGCCCAGGCGCAGCGACATGGTGGCCGCGGTGCAGCGGTCCGACGCCGTCATCGCCGAGCCGTGCGGCGGTGCGGCGCTCGGGGCGCCGTTCGTCGCCTTGCTCCCGGAGCCGGCCGTCGCCGCATTCGCCGACGGCCGCTCGCCGGCGGCGGAGGACTGCTGCTTCACGCCGGACGGCGCCTTGCCGCTGCCGGACGACTGCGCGCCGTTGCCGCTTCCCGCGTCGGACGTGGCGCGTGCGGCGGCCGACGAGGGGCGGGACGCGGCGCCGGTCCCGTCCTGGCAGGCGGTGAGCGTGAGCGCCGCGACGGCGATCAGCGATCCGGCGGCGACACGACGGCCGCGGCCGAGTGTCTTGATGGTGAGCGACATAAGTGTCCCCCTCGTCTGGTAGGTGCGAGCTCTCGTATGGGTGCGCGGTCCGTCCGTTGCTCTTCCAGCGTGGCTCCGGTCACTGCCGGTCCGCTAACGAGGCACTAACACACCACTAACGAGCCGGCGCGTGCGACACGCCGATGACCCAGGAACCTCTTTGACCAGCCGGGATTCCGGCGCGTGGCTCAGGCTCGCAGAAAATTCCCGAGTTGCGGATGCGGCACCGCCAGGTTCGGCCGTTCCGCCGACCGAAACCGACCGCACCAGCGGTCCCGACAGACCCACCGACCCCAGTGGATCCACGGGTCCCGGGCCTGCCGGCACGGTGCCCCGCCGCCTACCTTCCGCGCCCCTGATCGGCGCCGATGTTCGGCGGGTCGGGGACCGGGTTGCCGTAGTAGTCACGGTCGCCGCCGCCCGGGACCCGTACGCCCGCGCCCAGGGCCGGGGAGCCGGCGCGCAGCCGTACATCGTCGGGGGCGACGAACCGCGGGTCGGCACATACGGCGCCGGTGTCGCCACCGGGAATCCCGGAAATACGGGCGTAGAGGTTGTGGTCGTAGGTGTTGTGCGGGTCGGCGATCGGCGAGCCGGCCGCGGCGCCGGCGAAGATGTGGTCGCGGAAGGTGACACCACCAGGCCCGTTGCTGCTGACCATGGCCGCGCCCGGGACGCTGGTGGTGACGGTGTTGTTGTGCACCAGCGTGTGGGTCGCGGGGCCGCAGACGACCGAAATGACGCCACAGGGCGCGGAGGTGTTGCGGTCATTGACGCTGACGTTGTAGCGGACGGTGTTGCGGTCCGACACCATCCCCTCGCCGTTGCAGATCAGCAGGAATCCGCCCTCGTTGTCGTGGCAGTAGTTGTACTGGTAAACGTTGCCGTTGTTACCGCCGTCGATGTCGTAAGCCATCGAGTCCCGGGTGCCATGACCGCCGGTCACCTCGTTGAACCGGTACAGCACCCGGTCGGAGTTCCAGGCCCAGATGCCGGCGTTGTAGCCGCCGGAGCGGGTGTTGAAGCCGTCGACGAGATTGTGCTCCACCCGCGCGCCGACGGCGGTCTGTACGACGATCCCGTCGCCGCCGACATCGCGCACGGTGTTGTGGTGCAGCGAAAGACCGGTGATCGGCGCGAAGGAGGTACCGGGCCCGTTCGGATGCTCGGGCCGCCGGCCCCAGGTCGACGAGGTGTCGATGCCCGTACGGTCGGTGTGCGCCACGCTGCCGTAGGCGCCCGCGGAGAGCGGCACGCCGGCCGTACCGGAGCGGCGGGTGCGAACGCGCCGGTACAGGTGGTGCCGCGCTTGAAGAGGATCCGGTTCGCCGGGCCGGTAGGCCGCCGCGCTCGCCTTCGTGAGCGTGCGCCAGGCGGTCGCGGGGCCGGTGCCCGGGGCCGTGTCGGAGCCCGCGGCGCAGTCCACGTAGTACGTGGCCGCGGCGCCGCGCCCCTGCGCCGATGCGGCACCCGCGGGTACCGCCTGCGCCTGGGGCGCGACGAGTGCCGCGAGGGCGGTCAGGGCGGCGACGGTCACTCTGCGCCGTAGCCTTGCGGTGAATTGTGGGGCAGGGATCATCGCTCCCGTCGTCGGGCCGGGGCGCGGCGAGTCGGGCGGCGCGGAGGGTGAGGTGGTGCCGCCCGGGGCGGCGGATGCGTGAAACATCCGCCGCCCCGGGCCGCCACCGGCGGGCGGGCCCTGGTGACTAGCCGCTGTCCCGGTCCAGGCTCGCGCGGTTGACGGCCGAGAGCACGGCCCGTACCGAGGCCGTCAGGACGGAGGTGTCCTGGCCCGCGCCCCAGTAGGTGGCACCGCCGATGCGGCACCGGACGTAGGCGATGGCGGCGCTGTCCGGGCCGGAGGTGAGGGCGTGCTCGGCGTAGGTGACGATGTCGACGGGGTGCCCGGTCGCGGCCAGCGCGTCGGCGAACGCGGCGAGCGGCCCGTTGCCGGAGCCTTCGAAGCGTCCCCGGCCCGCCTCACCCTCGCCACCGTCCAGCTCGCAGCTGACCCGGTGCTCGCCCGGCGCGGGCTCGGTGGTGTGCCAGGAGACGAGCCGCAGCGGACCGTCCTCGCCGGGGGCGAGATACGTACGCCGGAACAGCTCCCACAGATCCTTCGGTGTGGCCTCCTGCCCGCTGTCGTCCGTGGCGAGCTGCACCGTGCGGGAGAAGTCGGGGCGCAGGTCCCGCGGCAGGTCCAGGCCGTGGTGCAGTTGCAGGAGATGCGCGATACCGCCCTTGCCCGACTGGCTGTTGACGCGGATGACCGCCTCGTAGGTGCAGCCGAGATCGGCGGGGTCGACCGGCAGATACGGCACCGTCCAGGGCGCGTCGGACGCCGGGACGCCCAGGCCGGCGGCGCGCCGGGCATGGTGGGCGAGCCCCTTGCTGATGGCGTCCTGGTGGGTGCCGGAGAAGGCGGTGTGCACCAGCTCACCGGCGTAGGGGTGGCGGGGGTGGACAGGGAGCCGGATGCAGTCCTCCACCGTGCGGCGGACGGTGTCGATGGCGGAGAAGTCGATCATCGGGTCGACGCCCTGGGTGTGCAGATTGAGGGCGAGGGTGACCAGGTCGACATTGCCGGTGCGCTCCCCGTTGCCGAACAGACAGCCCTCCACACGCTGCGCCCCGGCCAGCACGGCGAGTTCCGCACAGGCCACCCCGGTGCCACGGTCGTTGTGCGGATGCACGGAGAGGATGACCGCATCCCGGCGCGCCAGGTGACGGTGCATGTACTCGATCTGGTCGGCGTACACATTGGGCGTGGCGATCTCGACGGTGGCCGGCAGATTGTGGGTCACCGGGCGGTCCGGCGACGCGTCCCACAGGGCCGTCAACCGGTCGCAGATCTCCAGGACGAGATCGGGCTCGGTGAGATTGAAGACCTCGGGCGAGAATTGGAACCGGATGTCGGCCCCGGGCCGGGCGTCGGCCAGTTGGGCCATATACGTCGCGGCGTCGCGGACCAGGTCGCACACCTCCGCCCGGCTCCGGCCGAGGACCACCTCGCGCCAGGTGGGTGCGGTGGGTGTGTAGAGGTGCACGACAGTACGCGGCAGCCCCTCGATGGCGGCGAAGGTCCGCTCGATCAGCTCGCGGCGGGCCGGGGTGAAGACCACGACCGTCACATCGTCCGGCACGGCGCCGCTCTCGGCCAGATGACGGACGAAGTCGAAGTCGGTGCGGCTCGCCGAGGGGTAGGCGACCTCGATCTCCTTGAAGCCCATCGCGACGAGCAGATCGAACATCCGGCGCTTACGGGGGGTGTCCATCGGCTCGGCCAGCGCCTGGTTGCCGTCGCGCAGATCGACCGGCACCCACAGCGGGGCCCGCGTCATCCGGGCGGCGGGCCAGGCGCGTTCGATACGCGGTACTTCGACGCGGTCGTGCGCGGGCCGGTACCGATGCGAGGGCATCGCGCTGCCGCGCTGCGGATTCCACGCCGGTGCGTCGGGCGGTACCGGTCCGGCGGGCGTACGGAGGGTGGGGAAGGCGAGCGTGGCGCCGCGCGGGGCGGCGGAGACGGTGGGTTCGGGGCTGGGCATCGCAATCCTTCAGGAGCCGGAGGGAGACCGGCAGCACCGAACCCCGCGGCGGGGTGCCGGTCGCGTCAGGCCCCGCCACGGCGCCCGAGAAGGAGACCACGCAGCTTCATGGCGGGTACCCTAGCCATGGACCAACTCCTCAGACAAGCTGAGAACCTGAGATCTCGGCACCCGAGACATAAGCGCCCGGGACCGAGCACCTGAACCGAGAGGTGACGCGGGATGTCGCTCGACGCGCTCCGCCCCAGCCCCCTGGTCGAACAGGCCGCCCAGCGACTGCGCGACCAGATCACCGGCGGGCACTGGCCGGTGGGCACCAAGCTCCCCGGTGAAACCACCCTGGCCAAGACGCTCGGCGTCGGCCGCTCGACCGTGCGCGAAGCCGTACGGGCCCTGGCCGGCGCGGGGTTGGTACAGCCACGCCAGGGCGCCGGCGTCTTCGTGATCGCCACCGAGCCCGCCGAGGACTGGCCCACCCGTCTGCGCCGCGCGGCCGTCGCCGATGTCTACGAGGTCCGCGCGATGGTCGAGGTACAGGCCGCCCGTCTGGCCGCCGCCCGGCGTACCGACGCCGATGTCGCGGCCATGCGGTCCGCTCTGGAGGGACGGCGCACGGCCGCTGCCGGAAGCGACGACGCGGCGTTCGTGGACGCGGATATCGCGCTGCACGCGACCGTGGTCGACGCCGCGCACAATCCCGTACTGACCGATCTGTTCACCGAGTTCGCGCCGGCGCTGCGGCAGGGCCTGATCGACCTCGTGGAGCTGCTGGGACTTCGCGGCCAGGACCCCCAGCACGGCGATGCCCGTCATGCGGCCCTGATCGAGGCCGTCGCCGACGGGGACGGGGAGGCGGCGAGCCGGACACTACGGGCCGAATTCGACGAGACGGCAAGGCAGTTGGCGAAGGACTGAGGGCAGCCGCGCCGCGCCCCGCTTCCCTCCCCCGCTGACCTACGGGGGAGGGAGCGGGCCGTACGTCAGCCCGTGGCGGCGGGCGGCTGGGCGAGGTCCAGGTCGAGGATCTCGTCGGCGCCGCCCGTCAGGGATATCGGGGCGCCGTGGGGCGGGTAGCCGGCCGCTGTGAGGGTGTAGTGGCTGCCGCTCAGGTCGGAGAAGGCGAAGGCGCCGTCCGCGCCGGTGACGATGTGCCCGGTGACCGTGCCGTCCTCGACGAGGGTGACGGCGGCATCGGCCAGTGGGCGGCCGTTCGGACCTCGTACCGTGCCGTGGACGGTCGCGGTCGGTTGCAGCCGGGCGTCCTGCCGCTCCGGCGCGGCGCCGGACAGTTCGACGGCACGGGCCTGCGGCTGGTGGCCGGGGGCGCTGAGGACCAGGGTGTAGCTGCCGGGCGACAGCCGGCCGACGTCCCAACTCCCCTCTGCGCCCGATGTCGTACGGGTCACCACGTCGCCGCCGGCATCGGTGACCACGACGCTCCCGCCGGCCAGCGGGGCGCCTTCCCTGCCGCCGAGCAGGATGCCGCCGAGCCGCCCGGAGCCGGCGAGTATCAGATCGAGCTCGGCCGGGGCGCCCTCGCCGCGGTAGGTGGCGGAAGCGGCGTACGGGGCGTGGCCGGGCGCGGCGCCCGTGAGGACGTAGGTGCCGGCAGCCGGAGCGCCGAGCGCATAGCGGCCGTCGGCGCCGGCCGTGGTGACGCCGGCCTGGCGCCCCTGCCGGTCGATCAGGGTGACGCTCGCGCCCGGGACCGGCGCGCCGGACGCGTCCACGACGCGGCCCCGGAATCCGCCGCGTTCGGCCCGTTCGGGCAGTGTGCGCACGGTCGGCTCAGTGGCCGCCGCCGCGAGCCGCTCCACGCCCTCCGGGTCTCCCCCGCCTCGTGCGCCGGGCACGCCGACCGCGCCGTCCGCCTCCTCCGCACCGTCCGTGCTCTGCGCGACCAGGGTCGGACGGGATGCCTTCCGCTGCGACGGCAGGAAGGACGCCAGGGCGGCGCCGACGAGGACCGAGGCCGTGGCGATCAGGAAGGCGACCCGGAAACCGGCCATCGTGGGCACCGTGACCGGGCCCGCGCTCGTGGACATATGGGCCAGCACCATGCCGATCACGGCGCTGGAAACCGAGGTGCCGATCGAGCGCATCAGGGTGTTCAGACCGTTGGCAGCGCCGGTCTCGGACGGGTCGACGGCGCCGATGATCAATGCGGGCAACGACGAGTAGGCGAGACCGATACCGGCACCGAGGACCACCGCGATGATGACGGTCTGCCAAGGGGCGCTCATCAGGCCGATGCCGGCGCCGTAGCCGAGCGCGATGACCAGCATGCCCAGCAGCAGCGACGCCTTGGGGCCGCGCCGTGCCGCGATCCGCGCGTACAGCGGGGCGACCAACATCATCGTCAGGCCCAGCGGCGCCACGCACAGACCGGCCACCACCATCGACTGGCCCAGGCCGTAGCCGGTCGACTTGGGCAGCTGCAGCAGTTGCGGCAGCACCAGCGAGACCGCGTAGAACGCCACTCCGACGGTGATCGACGCGAGGTTGGTCAGCAGCACCTCGCGGCGGGCGGAGGTCCGCAGATCGACCAGCGGATCGGCGATGCGCAGCTCCATCACGCCCCACAGCAGCAGGATCAGGGCCGCGATGCCGAACAGGCCGAGGGTGGTGGGTGAACCCCAGCCCCAGTCGCTGCCCTTGGTGATGGGCAGCAGCAGCGCCACCAGCCCGGCGGACAGCCCGATGGCGCCCACCACGTCGAAGCGACCCGGGGCGCGTACCGCGGTCTCCGGTACGACGAGGAGGGTGAGCAGCATCGACAGCACACCGAGCCCGGCGGCGCCGAAGAACAGGGTGTGCCAGTTGGCGTGTTGGGCCACCAGGGCCGCGGCCGGCAGCGCGAGCCCGCCGCCGACGCCGATGGAGGAGCTCATCAGCCCCATGGCCGACCCGAGCCGTTCGCGCGGCAGCTCGTCGCGCATGATGCCGATGCCGAGCGGGATGGCTCCCATGGCGAAGCCCTGTAGCGCCCGGCCGACGATCATGGTGAGCAGGTCGCTGGTGAATCCGCAGATCAGCGAGCCGACGACCATGACCGCCAGGCTGGTCAGCAGCATCCTGCGCTTGCCGTAGAGGTCGCCGAGGCGCCCCATGATGGGCGTCGAGACGGCACCCGCGAGGAGGGTGGCCGTCATCACCCAAGTGGCATTGCTGGGCGCCGTGTTGAGCAGCACCGGCAGGTCCTTGATGACCGGCACGAGCAGCGTCTGCATCACCGCGACGACGATGCCGGAGAAGGCGAGAACCGGAACGATGCCGCGGGTTCTACGGCGCCCGACCACAGCCGGGTCGGGCACCGTTGGCGCGGCGGCGGTGGTCGCCGCCCTTCCGGGTAGCTGGTCCGTCGTCGTCCGGGTCATGCGTGCGGCCTCCAGGGCGGCAGAGGTGAACGGGTGTCGTCGGGGGGCCGGCAGAGCAGCGGCGAGCGGCAGGCGTGGGGGATCTCGGGCGTCTTCTACGGGCGTCGTCTTGGGGCGTCGTCTTGGGGCGTCGTCTTGGGGCGTCGTCTTGGGGCGTCGTCTACGGACGTCGGCACAGCCGAGCCGTTGATACGTGCATGCCGAACGTTTTTTCTCGGAGCCCTATTCCGCCGCGCAGGGCGGCATCCCACAACAACGGTGGTGATCTGCCTCACGCTTACTGCCGACCGCCGCACCCCGTCAACCGTCGAGAGGCGCCGCGGATCCTCCGCGACGCCTCTGCCGTACACGACGTGACCCGTGCACCTCTCTACGATCAACACCGTCTGCGCGGTATGTTTTTACAGCGTTTAATATCCCAAATATTCCGCATCACCCAGTTCGGGCTCAGCCACTCCGACCCGGCGAGTCTCACTTCAGAGCAACATCGGTGTCGGCATTCACATCGGCGTCGGCCTCGGCCTCCGCCAGCACCTTCCCCTGCAGAGCGGTATCGAGTTTCGCACCACGCTCCGGGTCCAGGTTGAGCTTGGCGAGGATGGCCGGGACCGCAACGCTGGGGAGGGTGTGCTCGAAGAAGACCGTCAACCTGTAACAGAGATCCGCCTGATTGGTCAGCGCGTGGGACATCATCTGGAGCCCGGCGAATGCGCCGACAAACAGCTCGGCGGTCTCGTGTACGACAATGCTCTCCAGGACTTCGCCGCGCTCTTTCGCCTCGGTCAGCAGGCCCTCGACGAACCGGGTCCACGACAGCATCGACCGCTTACGATCAAGGCGGTTGGAGCCCTGCTCGACCGCCAGCCGCGCCGCACCGCGCTGGATCGGATCACTGCGCAGCCGGAACGCCAGCACCTGACCCGCGTCGACGAATTCCTGCAGCTTGATCTTCTGCGGTTCCACCGCAATGTCGACCACATGCTCCTCGAGCACCGCGAGCGCGAGCTGCTCCTTGGAGGCGAAGTGGAAGTACAAGGCGCCCTTCGTCACGCCGGCGCGTTCCAGAACTTCGGCGATGGTCGCGCGGTCGTAGCCTTGATCGTCGAAAACCGACGCGGCCGCCTCCAAGATCACTCGCCGGGTCCGGATCGCGCGGTCCTGTTGTGCCACAGGACGCCTCCTGTCTTTCGAAGTTTTCAAGTTCCGCAACAGTTAGCTACAGCTCAAGTCGCCGCTAGATCAGCTACTTACTCCTTTTCGTCGACCTGGCATTGAAAATAAAACCGGATGGTACGTATCTTAACAGCGATGGACCTCATCCCGTAGAGACGCCTGGGGGCAGTCATGAGCGACACGATGCACGTCAGCGGCACGGTACAACCCAGGGCTCCACATCAACTGCGCCTGAGTCGGAGCCAGCGCTCCACACCGCGGACCCGTCCCAGCGCCCGTGTCCCCCGCGAGTTCGTGCACCGTCCCCTCGTCGACGACATTCTGGTCACCTCATGGCGCAGGCGGGACGACTCCCACTTCTCGCTGACCGCCCAGTGGCCGCACGATCATGGGTACTTCATCCCCAACCACGGCCGCCACCATCTCATTCTCACCGGCGAGACCATTCGCCAGGCGGGGCTGCTGCTCTGCCACACCGAACTCGGCGTACCGGTCGGCCACCACTTCATCCTCGGCGACCTCGTCTACACAACGCACCCCGAGCATCTGGCCGTTGGCAGCGGGCCCACGCCGCTGACCATCGACGTCACATGCAGCAAGATGCGGATGCGGGCCGGCACCATGACCAGCGGCCGGTTCGACATGACCATCCGTAAGGGTGGACGCATCGTGGCGACGGGTCACTCCAACGTCACCGTCGCCTCTCCCGCCGTCTACCGCCGGATCCGCGGCGAGCGGCTGACCGCACGGCGCACCCTCGGCCCGCTGCCCACGTCCGTTCCGCCCCGGCTGACCGGCAGCCTCTCCGACAGCGATGTCCTGCTCGCCCCCACCGACCGGCCCGACCGCTGGCTGCTGCGCATCGCGCCCGGCCACGCCGCGGTCGTGAACCCGGCGAACGACCACGTTCCCGGCATGGTGCTGCTCGACGCGGCACAGCAGGCCGCCCGTGTCCTGACCGCGCCCGATGCCTTTGTGCCGTACGCCTTCGGTACCGAATTCCGCCGCTACGCCGAGCACGCCACTCCGTGCGTGATCGAGGCCCGCCGGGTGCCGTCGGCGCTGCCCTGCACCACGACGGTCCAGGTCACCGGCTCCCAGGACGGCGAGCCGGTGTTCGTCTCCACACTGACGGCGCTGGACCCACGCCCCTGAGCGAACAGCTCACGGATGCGTCCTGGGCACCACCCCGACGGGCAGCAACAGCCCACACTTCACCGGAAGTCGCGCGGTACGGAGCACTCGTACCACCCCGCCGACAGCCGGCTCAGGAACCTGGCCCGGACAGCCGTGTGCTCGCCGGCCGGCCTGAAGACATCGCCACCGATCACGGCGGAAGCACGCACACCACGGGCAAACGGAAGGCCTACACATCATGGGTGACCTCAAAGGGAAGACCGCGCTGGTGACGGGATCCAGCCGGGGCATCGGCCGAGCCATCGCCCAGCGCCTCGCCCAGGACGGCGCGCTGGTCGCCGTCCACTACGGCAGCAATGACCTCGCGGCCAAGGAAACGGCCGAGGGCATCGGAAGCGCCGGCGGCCAGGCCTTCATAATCGGCGCGGAACTGGGGATTCCCGGTGATGCCGAAGCCCTCTTCGCCGCCTTCGACGCCGAACTCGCCGCGTACGGCGCGGAACCCGGCCTCGACATTCTCGTCAACAACGCAGCGCTCAACTTTCCCGGGCACCTGGATGACGTGACTCCCGAGGAGTTCGACCGCACCATCGCGGTCAACACCAAGGCCCCGTTCTTCATCGCCCAGCACGGTCTGCGCCGGATGCGTGACGGCGGACGCATCATCAACATCTCGTCGGCGGTGACGAGTACGGCGCTCCCGTCGCAGATCGCCTACAGCGTCTCCAAGGGCGGGATGGACACCCTCACGCTCACCCTCGCCAAGGAGGTCGGCGAGCGCGGGGTCACGGTGAACACCATCGCACCCGGCTGGGTCGAGACCGAGGTGACCGCGGCGCGGAGGGCGACGCCCGAGGGGCGGGCCGCGCTGGCGGCCTATTCGGTGTTCAACCGGATCGGGCAGCCCGCGGACATCGCGGACGTCGCCGCGTTCCTCGCGTCGGACGACTCCCGCTGGATCACCGGCCAGCGCTTCGATGTCACCGGCGGCTCCATGCTCTGAGCCCGTTGCGCACTTCCCCGGGCCCGGGTCGGTGGCAGGGCGTCTTCAGGCCTCGTGGAAGACCAGGCCCAGGGAGTGCCGGTGGCCCGAGCGGACGGTGCTGACACCGTGGCGTACGGGCCCTGCCGACCAGCCGCGGGTGGAGCGTACGGGGCGGTCGTGGGTGGTGAAGATCAGGCCGTGGCCCTGTGGCAGGACGGTGGTGGTGCCGCGGGACTGGGCGCGCGGCCGCTGCTCGACGAGGAGGAATTCCCCGCCCGTGTAGTCGGTGCCCTGCTCGTCCAGGCCGACGACGACCTGGAGGGGGAAGACCATCTCCCCGAAGAGGTCGCGGTGCAACGCGTTCCAGTCGCCCGCCCCGTAACGCAGCAGAATCTGGGAGGGCTTGGTCTGCCCGGCTTTGTGGCACAGGGTGAGCCACTCCCCCAGCGTGTCCGGCCAGGGCGCCGGCCTGCCGAGCCGGTCCGCCCAGTCGCGGGCGATCTTCAGCAGATGCGGGTAGAACGCCTCGCGCAGGGCCTGGACCGGCTCGGGCAGCGGATCGGCGAAGTAGCGGTACTGGCCCGAGCCGAAGCGGTGCCGTGCCATGTCGATGGTCGAACGGAAGCGCTCGGCCTCGTCGTACAGCGCGATCAGCGCACGGCAGTCCGCCGGGGCGAGCAGCCGTGGGGTCAACGCGCAGCCCACGGTGTCGAGTTCCCCGGCCAGAGCCGTCCAGTCGGCGGCCGCGACGCGCTTGGTGGTCGTGGTGGTCATGACGTGCTCCAGCAGTGCGTCGGGCGGGGGCGGCTCACGGGGATCGGAGGCGGCGCCGGGCGGGATCAGGCCGCGTCCGGTACGGCGCCCTCAAGGCCGAGGAGCTGCCGTTTGCGTTCCGGCCCGCCCGCGTAACCCGAGAGCGACCCGTCCGCGGCGATCACACGGTGGCAGGGCCGGACGACGAGCAGCGGGTTGGCGCCGATCGCCGTTCCGATCGCGCGCACCGCACCGCGCGCCGCACCGATGTCGGCGGCGATCCGCCCGTACGTGGTCGTGGTGCCGTACGGAATGGCCTCCAGGGCCTGCCACACGCGCTGCTGGAAGTCCGTGCCCCGGGTGCTCGCGTACTCGATGCTGAAGCGGGTCAGCTTGCCGTCGAAGTACGCATGGAGCTGCTGGACGATCTCGGTGAACGCGGCCGGGTCGTACGTCCAGCCGTCCTGGACGGTCGCCCCGCCCTTCTGACCGGGCAGGGACAGCGAGGCGAGTGCGGTACCGCCCGGCGCGGTGGCCGACTCCTCGCCGACCAGCAGAAGTTCACCCAACGGGCTGTCGAGGGTGGCGTAGAGCGTCATGGGCCTGTTCTTTCGGTGGTGTGAGGGCGGGTGGTGGTGCGGGGGGCCGAGGCGTTGCGGGCCGACACGTTCCAGAAGTGGTGCATCGCGTACGAGCGCCAGGGGCGCCAGGCCTGCGCGTGCGCCTTCAGCACGGCCGTCGAGGCCCCGGCCCGACGCACACCGGCCAGTACGGCCGCATCGCCGGACAGCAGCACATCGGGGTCCCCGAGCGCTCGCATCCGGATGTAGCCGGCGGTCCACGGGCCGATGCCGCGCAGGCCGAGGAGCGCGCGCTCGGTCTCGTCACGGTCGGCTCCGGCGTCCAAGGTGACTGCCCCGCCGGCGAGTGCGGCGCTGAGGGTGCGCAGGGTCGTACGCCGCGACTCGGGCATGCCGAGTTCCGCTAGCGAGGCCTGCGCCAGGTCATCAGCGCGAGGAAAGAGATGGGTGAGCGCGCCGGACGGCTCCGGCAGCGGCTCTCCGTAGGCGGTGACCAGGGCGCCGCCGAGCGTGCGGCCGGCGGCCACCGATACCTGCTGGCCGAGTACGGCGCGGACGGCGAGCTCGT
Source organism: Streptomyces inhibens (assembly GCF_022221585.1). NCBI lineage: Bacteria > Bacillati > Actinomycetota > Actinomycetes > Kitasatosporales > Streptomycetaceae > Streptomyces > Streptomyces inhibens. The sequence goes on along the minus strand of NZ_CP084681.1, from coordinate 8,903,253 downwards.
GCGGGGCGGGTGCGCCCGGCGAGCGCAGCCCGGGGCGCTCGGCCACCAGCCGCGCGAGTACCGGGTCCGCACCGAGCCGTTCGGCGACCGCGTACGGATCGGCGTCCAGGTCGAAGAGGCGGCGCACCCGCTGGCCGGCGGTGGTGAGATCGCGCAGCTCGGTGAGGTGCAGCCGGCAGTCCAGCCAGCCGTCGCCGGGCGGCTCGTCGACCTCGGCGATGCCGGGTCCGTGCGGCAGTCGCAGGGTGCGCCGGTAGGTGCGGGCGCCCGGTTCCCCGGTGACGTCCTCGATACCGGTGAGCGCACGCCGCTGGAGGTGGTCGAAGATCTCCCGCGCGGCGTACGGGCCGCGGAAGGCCAGCCGCAGCGGCAGGACGCCGGGCGTGGCGGGCGGGGCCACCGGTCCGAATCGGGCTCCCTTCCCGGGGCGGGCGGCGCGCAGCTCGCTCGGGGTGAGCGCGTAGATCTCCTTGATGGTGTCGTTGAACTGCCGCACGCTGGCGAAGCCGGCCGCGAAGGCGATCTCGGCCGCCCGCAGGCCGGTGGTCTGCAGCAGGACCCGGGCGGTGTGGGCACGCTGTGCCCGCGCCAGTGCCACGGGTCCGGCGCCCACCTCGGCGTTCAGCTGCCGCTGCACCTGCCGGGCGCTGTAGCCGAGCCGGTCGGCCAGCCCGGAGACTCCTTCCCGGTCGACCACGCCATCGCCGATCAGCCGCATGGCCCGGCCGACGACATCGGCGCGGGCATTCCACTCGGCGGACCCTGGCACGGCATCGGGCCGGCAGCGGCGGCAGGCACGGAAACCGTTGCCCTGAGCGGCCGCGGAGGTCGGGAAGAAGGTGACATTCCGGCGTCGCGGAGTGGTGGCGGGGCAGCTCGGCCGGCAGTAGATCCCGGTCGTGGACACGGCGAAGAAGAACGCGCCGTCAAACCTGGCGTCCCGGCTGCGCACCGCCTCGTATCTGCTGTCCTGGTTCGTCACAAGGTCCACTGTGCAGCAGGCCGGACGGCGACGCTGGCGGAAATCGGACGGCGAGTCCGGGACACGAGTCCGGGACGCGTACCCCGGTACGCCCGGCGTCCCCTGGGGACGCCCCACCCCCACCCCTCCGACAACACCCGTCAGCAGGAGGGCAGTTCGGGCAGGCCGTCGTACCGGCGAGGGCTGGGCGTTACGACATCGCCGCCGCGAGGATCACCAGGACCACGACCAGCACAAGGGTCTCCCAGCGCATGGCCCGCCGCAGGACGCTCCAGTTCGGGAGGCTCTCGGACCGGCTGTTCCTTGTCGGGCTTCCGGTAACGCCGCTGTCGTCGCCGTAGCCGCCACTGTCATCGCCGTCGCTCACGGCGTGCCCCCGGTCTCCGGCATCTCCGGACTCTCCGGCATTTCCGCCCCCTCTGTCGCGCCTGCCGTGTGAAGTGTCTCGGCCGCCGTGCGTGGTTCCGGTCGCCGTGTCAGCCTCCCCCATTCATACCTGATCCAGCCGTCACCGCACGCGGGTGGCTCCCGCGGGCCGCTCTGTGCAGCGGAACCGCACACAGCAGGCGCCCGGCCGCGGAGAGTCCGGCCGTCATACGGGGTGAGCGGTCACGCCGGCGGCATCGGCCAGTCATTCAGTGAGCCACCGCGCCATTCGACCAGCCTCGGGTCGTCGAGCTCGATGTCTTCTGCCGGGCCGGCGACTCCCGCGCGGCGGAGGAATTCGGCGACATCACCGCGGCCGTGGGCCAGGCCGACGATCTGCCCACGCACGGTCACCCGTCGACCACCGGACGGCGTCGGCGGGTGCACGATGACAGGCGGGTGCTCGGTCATGCCTCCAGCGTGCGCCGGGCTCCGCGCTCGCGCACGTCGACAGCCGCCGCGAGCGTCGGTCCTTGAGGCCGCAAGCACTCGCTAGGCTGGCGGAGTGGCACACCACCCCATGGACTCTGCCGAGTTCTCCCGGGACCCGTATCCGCTGCTCGCCGCCTTGCGGGCGCGCGGGCCCGTACAGCGGATCAGGACGGGCAACGGCCGGACGACATGGGTCGTCACGGGATGGGCGGAGGCGCGTGCGGCACTGGCGGATGCCCGGCTGTCGAAGGACACCGCCCGCTACTTCGCCGACCGGCCGAGCGGCCGCAATCTGGCCCCCGCCGTCAGCCGTACCATGCTCGCCACCGACCCGCCGGAGCACGGCCGGCTGCGGAAGCTGGCGATGACGGCGTTCACCCCGGCGGCCGTCGCACGCCTGGAGCCCCGTATCCGCGAGATCGCGACGGAGCTGGCCGATGCCCTGGCGGCGCGCGGGTCCGCGGACCTGATGGAGGAGTTCGCCGTACCGCTGCCGATCGCCGTGATCAGCGAGTTGCTGGGGGTACCGGAGTCCGACCGTGCGGCGGTACGGCAGTGGTCCAACGAGCTGTTCGCCGCGGCGGACCCGGACACCGTGGACCGTGCGTCACACGCCCTCAGCGACTACATGACGCAGCTGATCGCGGCCCGGCGCGCAGCCCCTGGGGACGATGTGCTCAGCGGCCTGATCGCCGCGCGTGACGCCTCGGACCGGCTGTCCGCGCCCGAACTCGTCTCGCTGGCAGTGCTGTTGGTCGTCGCCGGGCACGAGACGACGACCCATCTCATCGGCAACGGCATGCTGGCCCTGCTCCAGGACGACGCACTCCGTGCCCGTTTGGCGGCCGAACCCGCTCTGCTGCCCGCCGCGGTCGAGGAATTGCTGCGCTACGACGCCCCGATCACCGTGGCGACCTTCCGCTATGCCACCGAACCGATCGACCTCGGCGGCGCCCGGATCGCGGCGGGGGATGTCGTACTGGTCTCCCCCGGCGCCGCCAACCGTGATCCGGCGCAGTTCACCGCGCCCGACGCCGTACGCCTGGACCGTCCCAGCCGTACGGACCGCACGGATCGTGCGGATCGTGCGGGCCTTCCGGGCGGGCATCTCTCCTTCGGGCACGGTCCGCACCACTGTCTGGGGGCGCCGCTGGCCCGCGCCGAGGGTCGGATCGCGTTCGAGGTGCTACTCACGCGCTTTCCGGACATGCGACTGACGGTGGAGCGCGAGGATGCGCCGGAGTGGCGGCGTACGCGCCTGATGCGCGGCCTGGCGAGGCTTCCCGTGACCCTCGGCCGATGAACGTCACCCGATGAACGTCAACCCGCTGGGCTTCCACCGACGAACCTCGACCGTGAACCTGGTCCGCTGAACCTCGACCGGCGATCCGGCGTACGCGACAATCGCGGCCATGACGATGGATGATCTTGTGATCCCCGAAACCCGTGCCTGTCGCGCCGCACTGGAGGTGGCGAGCGCCTACTGCTCGCCCGCGCTACTGAACCACTCCATACGGGCGTATCTCTGGGCAGCCGCCTACGCCTCGGCGAACGACATCGCCTTCGACCCCGAACTCCTCTATGTGTCCGCGATGTTCCACGACATCGGGCTGGTGAAGGAGTTCGACAGCCACACCGTGCCGTTCGACGAGGCGGGTGGCCATGTGGCGTGGGTGTTCGGTGCGGGCGCCGGATGGCCGGTGGAGCGGCGGGTGCGGGCCTCCGAGGTGATCGTCCGGCACATGTGGGACGAGGTGGATGTCGCACTGGATCCGGAGGCGCATCTGCTGGTGTTCTCCACCTCGTTGGACATCTCGGGGCAGCGTCCCGACGCACTGCCGGCGGAGCTCCGCGCCGAGGTGCTGCGGCGCCGGCCACGGCTCGGCCTCGGCGAAGAGTTTCTGGCGTGCTTCCGCAGCCAGGCGGAGCGCAAGCCGGACAGCTCGGCGGCGAACTCGGTGCGCAACAACATCGCCGCACGGATCGCCGCCAATCCGCTGGACGCGTATCAGCCGTAGCGCCCACGGGAAAGCCCCGGCCAGACGGGGGGAGCTGGCCGGGGCTGCTTGGGGTGGGTGCTTCATGAACACCCGCACCCGATGAACGGTAAACAATAGAGGGATGTGTCGTGAAGAGAACGTGAGAGTCATCACATCTCCGACACCATGCTCCGACACCGCGCCCCGATCTCACACGCCGATGCCACACACCGACGCCGCGACTGCGGTGCGGCAGTCGCGGCGTCGGCCGTTCGAGGGCGGTCGCGGCATGATCCCGCGAATCGGCTCAGCTTTCGGTGGTGTGTCCGGAGAGGCGTTCGACGCCGCGTAGGAGGGCGGAGTGGTCGAGGCTGCCGTCGCCTTGGGCGCGGAGGGAGGCGACGAGGCTTGCGACGAGGGTGCCGACGGGGAGGGCGGCGCCGACGGTGCGGGCGGCGTCGGTGACGATGCCCATGTCCTTGTGGTGGAGGTCGATGCGGAAGCCGGGCTTGAAGTCGCGGTGGGTGAAGTTGTCCTTCTTGCGGGTAAGGACGGTGGAGCCGGCCAGGCCGCCGCCCAGGACGTCGAGGGCGGCGGGGAGGTCGACGCCGGACTTTTCCAGGAAGACGACGGCTTCGGCGCAGGCTTGGATGTTGATGGCGACGATGAGTTGGTTGGCGGCCTTGACGGTTTGTCCGGAGCCGTGGGGGCCGCACAGGACGATGGTTTTGCCCAGGGCGTTCAGGATCGGGTGGGCGGCGTCGAAGTCGGTTTGTTGGCCGCCGACCATGATGGACAGGACGGCTTCGATGGCGCCGGCTTCGCCGCCGGAGACGGGGGCGTCCAGGACGCGGATGCCCTGGTCGCCGGCTGCTGTGGCCAGGTCGATGGAGGTCTGCGGGGTGATCGAGGACATGTCGATCAGCAGCGCGCCTTGTTTGGCGTTGGCCAGGATGCCGTCGGGTCCGTAGGCGATGGCCTCGACCTGGGGGGAGGCGGGGACCATGGTGATGATGACGTCGGCGTCGCGGACGGCCTCGGCGATCGAGCCGGCCGCGGTTCCGCCGTTCTTGGCGAGGCGTTCCAGCTTGTCGGCCTCCAAGGTGTAGCCGGTGACGGAGTAGCCGGCCTTGATCAGGTTCTCGGCCATGGGGGAGCCCATGATGCCCAGACCGATCCACGCGATCTTGGGGAGATTGCTCATAGGGTGCCTCTTTCACACTCAAAGTCATGCGGGCGACGCAAGGGCCCGGGGCTGCTGGGGTCAGTTGGCGGCGCGCAGGGGTGCCGGGAGCCAGGCGAAGGCACCGGCGCTGGGGCCGTTGCCGGGCTTGTATTCCAGGCCGATCCAGCCGTCGTAGCCGTTCTTCTTCAGCCGGCCCAGCAGCGCGGTGAAGTCCAGCGAGCCACTGCCGGGGGCGCCGCGGCCGGGGTTGTCGGCGATCTGCACATGCGCGGTCTTGGCGGTGTAGCGGTCGATGACCTCGTCGAGGTCCTCGCCGTTCATCGACAGGTGGTAGAGGTCCATCAGGAAGCGGGCGTTGTCCAGCCCCGTCGCCGCGTTCACCGCATCGACGACCTCGATGGCCTTGGGAGCCGAGACGAGGGGGCACTTGGGTGACTCGGGCGCATTGAGCGCCTCGATCAGCAGCGTCCCGCCCACCTCGCCCACCGCCCGCGCGGCAAAGACCAGGTTCTCCAGTGCCAGCGCGTCCTGCTCAGCCGCCGAGACACCCTCGACGCGGTTGCCGTAGAGCGCGTTGAAGGTCGTGCACCCCAGCGACTTCGCGAACTCGATCGCCACCGGCACATTCGCCCGGAACCGCTCCGACTCCCGACCCGGAACCGACAGGGCACCGCGGTCGGGCCCCGGCAGCTGACCGGCGTAGAAATTCAGCCCCACCAGCCGCACCCCGGCATCGTTGAGCGCGGAACGCAGCGCGTCCAGCTCCGCCTGCTCCACAACCGGGGCATCCACCCACGGCCACCACAGCTCCACCGCCGTGAAACCCGCCGCCCGCGCGGCCGCCGGCCGCTCCAGCAACGGAAGCTCGGTGAACAGGATCGACAGATTGACGTTGAAGCGCGTGTCCGTGAAACCCATAAAGGCCGACGCTCCTTCCGGATAGCGGATTTTGTTTTCTGTTCTACGGGATGGTGGCGAGGTCGGGCGCGCTGGTCGAGCCGCGCCCGGCCCACCGTCCGGATCGGGTCCGGGTCAGGCCTTCAGCGGCTTGATCGCGGTGGGCGCATGGCCGGGCTCGGTCGCGATGTCTTCCCACTCGTTGACGCTGGCGATGTCGCTCCCGCTCATCGAGATGTTGGTGATCCGCTCGAGGATCGCCTCGACGACGACCGGGACACGGTGCTCGGCGGCCAGCTTCTTGGCCTGCTCGAAGGCGGCACCCAGCTCGCTCGGGTCGGTGACCCGGATGGCCTTGCAGCCCAGGCCCTCGGCGACCTTGACGTGGTCCACGCCGTAGACGCCCAGCTCCGGCGAGTTGATGTTCTCGAACTCCAGGTTGACCTGGAAGTTGATGTCGAGGTTGCGCTGCGCCTGGCGGATCAGGCCCAGGTACGCGTTGTTCACCAGGACATGGACGTAGGGGATCTTGTGCTGGGCACCGACGGCCAGCTCCTCGATCATGAACTGGAAGTCGTAGTCGCCGGAGAGCGCGACGACCGGCGTCTCCGGGTCGGCCGTGGCGACACCCAGCGCGGCCGGGATGGTCCAGCCGAGCGGGCCGGCCTGGCCGCAGTTGATCCAGTGGCGCGGCTTGTAGACGTGCAGCATCTGGGCGCCGGCGATCTGGGAGAGGCCGATGGTGGTGACGTAGCGGGTCTCCGGGCCGAAGGCCTTGTTCATCTCCTCGTAGACGCGCTGCGGCTTCATCGGGATGTTGTCGAAGTGCGTACGGCGCTGCAGCTGGGCCTTGCGCTCCTGGGTGGAGGCGGCCCAGTCGCCGCGGTCGGGCAGCTTGCCTGCGGCCTTGAGCTCCTTGGCCACCTCGACGAACAGCTCCAGCGCGGCCTTGGCGTCCGAGGTGATGCCGTAGTCCGGGGCGAAGATCTTGCCGATCTGGGTCGGCTCGATGTCGACATGGACGAACTTACGGCCCTGGGTGTAGACGTCCAGCTTGCCGGTGTGGCGGTTGGCCCAGCGGTTGCCGATACCCAGGACGAAGTCGGACTCCAGGAAGTTCGCGTTGCCGTAGCGGTGCGAGGTCTGCAGGCCGACCATGCCGGCGTTCAGCTCGTGGTCGTCGGCGAGGATGCCCCAGCCCATCAGGGTGGGGACGACCGGGGTACCGGTCAGCTCGGCGAACTCGACCAGCAGCTCGGAGGCGTCGGCGTTGATGATGCCGCCGCCGGCGACGATCAGCGGGCGCTCGGACTCGTTGAGCAGCGCGATGGCCTTCTCGACCTGTGCGCGGGTCGCGGCCGGCTTGAAGGCCGGGAGCGGCTCGTACGTCTCGGGGTCGAAGTCGATCTCGGTCAGCTGGACGTCGATCGGCAGGTCGATCAGGACCGGGCCGGGGCGTCCGGAGCGCATCAGATGGAAGGCCTGCTGGAAGACGCCGGGAACCTGGGCGGCCTCCATCACCGTGGTCGCGGCCTTGGTGACCGGCTTGGCGATCGAGGCGATGTCGACGGCCTGGAAGTCTTCCTTCTGGATCACCGCGGTCGGGGCCTGGCCGGTGATGCACAGGATCGGGATGGAGTCACCGATCGCGGAGTAGAGGCCGGTGATCATGTCCGTGCCGGCCGGGCCGGACGTGCCGACGCAGACGCCGATGTTGCCCGGGTGGGTCCGGGTGTAGCCCTCGGCCATGTGCGAAGCGCCCTCGACATGGCGGGCCAGCGTGTGGTCGATCCCGCCCGCGCCCTTGAGTGCCGCGTAGAAGGGGTTGATCGCGGCGCCCGGCACTCCGAAGGCGTTGGTCACGCCCTCACGCTTGAGGATCTCCACCGCGGCGCGGGCGGCTGTCATTCGAGGCATCGAGTACTCCTGCGTCGACCTGTCACGGGCACGGTCCGGCGAAGGGCCGGTGGTTCTTAATTCCGCATCATGGAATTAATGTTTTGCTTTATGGAAGGAAGTTAGAGCGCAGCGATCCGCCCGTCAAGGGGATGCCGGGCGGGCGATGCCGAAATGTCCGAGAGGAGCGCGGGCGCGCGGGCATGGCACGCGGGCGCGGTCCTAGGCGCGGTCGTGGGCACTGTGGCCTGCGGCCATGCGGGCACGGAGGGCGTACGGAACACGTGAAACACGTCGAACGCGAAGAGCCGCGCACCGGGCGGCTGCCCGATGCGCGGCCCGTGCCGGGCTCACCCCAGCAGTGACAGCGCCAGTGCGCCCGCGATGGCGAGCGCGTACCCGGCGGCACCGAGCGCCACGATCCGCGTACGACGCCGCTCGCTCAGATCCGCGCGGGCGAGCAACCACGCCGGCAGCGGCAGTACGAGGACGCCGTGCAGGCTCACCCCGTGGACGGGCTTGAGAAAGCCACCGACGACGTAAGCCGACTGCTGGTGGCCGGAGTTGACCTGGGCGACGCCGCGGGCGATCATCGCGGCGCACGAAGCCAGCCCGATGAGCAGGGTCACGAACCCGGCGCGCAGGGCCAGTTGCATGCTCGGCGCGAGCGCCGGATCGCCGCGGAAGGCCCGTACGGCGAAGACGACCAGCGTCGCGATCAGTACGGCACCACCGACCGCGAGCAGCGTCGAGACCGAACTGTCCAGCGCCGTCTCGCGATTGAAGTGCGAGGGCACATGCCGCCACGCCTGCACGGTGATCCCGCCGGCCTCCGCGACGCAGTCCGCGGCGAAGATCCCGAGCGTCACCGACGGCAGCCGTCCACCGATGCGGAGATACGAGGTCAGCCAGGTGATCGTGATCAGCGTCAGCCCGAAGGACAGACCGAAGGTCACCGGCTTCCGCCAGGAGAGCGGCCCCTGCCAAGGCCCACCGTCAACGAGGAAAAACGCCGAGGTGGAACACGCCGGTGAGCAGCAGCACGGCCCCTACGGCGTAGCCGATCCGCTCCACCGGGCGGGCGCCGGCAAGTGTCATCACGTCCGGTCAGCTCCTCGGATCGGTGGCGGAAATCCAGCCTTCCCGAATCCGGAGCCGACGGCGTCGTACGGCGGAGGGCTCGGGCGGTACTCCGGCGGGAGTGGCCCCGAGACTCACCGGGCGCACACAGCCGGTCGCCGGCACCCCCGCATCAGGGGGTACCGGCGACGGCACGAGCAGGTCTACGGCCGACTAGCGGATCGGCATCCCCGACAGCGTCCGAGCGATCACCAGCCGCTGGATCTCACTCGTACCTTCGAAGATCGTGTAGATGGCGGCGTCGCGGTGCATCCGCTCGACCGGGTATTCGCGAGTGAAGCCGTTGCCGCCGAGGATCTGGACGGCCTGGGCGGTGACCTTCTTGGCGACCTCGCTGGCGAAGAGCTTGGACATGGAACCCTCGGCGGAGGTGAAGGGCTTGCCGGTGGTGGCCATCCAGGACGCGCGCCAGACCAGGAGGCGGGCGGCGTCGATCTGGGTGCGCATATCGGCGAGCTGGAAGGCGACGCCCTGGTTGTCGATGATCGGGCGGCCGAACTGGGAGCGGGTCTTGGCGTACTCCAGGGCCTCTTCGTAGGCCGCGCGGGCGGTACCGACCGCCATCGCGCCGACGGCCGGGCGGGAGGCCTCGAAGGTGGCCATCGCGGCGTTCTTCACGCGCTCGCCGCCCGCCTTGGCCTTCTCGCGGGCGCGGGCGAGGCGCTCGTCGAGCTTCTCCTTGCCGCCGAGCAGGCAGTGGCCGGGGACCCGGACGTTCTCCAGGACGACCTCGGCCGTGTGCGAGGCGCGGATGCCGTGCTTCTTGAACTTCTGGCCCTGGGAGAGGCCGGGGGTGTTCGGGGGGACGATGAAGGAGGCGTGGCCCTTGGAGCCGACGTCCGGGTCGACGACCGCGACGACGACATGGACATTGGCGATGCCGCCGTTGGTGGCCCAGGTCTTGGTGCCGTTGAGCACCCACTCGTCCTTGGCCTCGTCGTAGACGGCACGGGTACGCATCGCGGCGACATCCGAGCCGGCGTCCGGTTCCGACGAGCAGAAGGCGGCGACCTTGACGTCATTGGCGTCGCCGTACATCTGCGGGACCCAGGTGCCGATCTGCTCCTCGGTGCCGTTGGCCAGCACGCCGACGGCGGCGAGTCCGGTGCCCACGATCGACAGGGCGATGCCCGCGTCGCCCCAGAACAGCTCCTCCATGGCCATCGGAATGCCGAGTCCGGTGGGGTCGAAGAACTGCTGGGCGTAGAAGTCCAGCGAATACAGGCCGATCTTGGCAGCTTCCTGGATGACGGGCCAGGGCGTCTCCTCGCGCTCGTCCCATTCGGCGGCGGCGGGGCGCACGACGTCCGCGGCGAAGCCGTGAATCCAGTCACGGACTTCCTTCTGCTCGTCGTTGAGCTCCATGGTGAACTCGGCCATGTCCCCTCCAGTGCTGCAGGCATTTCAGATGTTACTAGCGGTAACTCGCAGTGTGTTACTCGTCAGTAAGGGCTGTCAACTCCCCAGGGAACGAATTCGTGGTGGAGGACGGGTGTTACGTTGCGCGAGCGCCACAGATTCACAAGGGTGGGGAGCACGACCATGGAGAGCACAGAGCGCAGCGGCCGCCAGCAGACGGCGACCGAGCGCAGACGGCGGGAGCTGCTGGAGGCCGCCGAGCGCATTGTGCTGCGCGACGGCCCGGACGCCTCGATGAACGCCATCGCCGCCGAGGCCGGCATCACCAAGCCGATCCTCTACCGGCACTTCGGCGACAAGGGCGGGCTGTATCGCGCACTGGCCGTACGGCACACGGATGCGTTGCTGGCCAACCTGGCGACCGCGCTGGACGCACCCGTCCTGCGCCGGGACCGGGTCGAGGCCACTCTCGACGCCTATCTGCTCGCGATCGAGACCCGGCCGCAGGTGTACCGCTTCCTGATGCACCCGTCGGACGAGGACCATCCGTCGGAGTCCGCCTTCGACGTGGGGCGGCACTCCGCTCCGCTGCTGCGGCGGCTCGGCGAGGAGCTGGCCAAGGTGATCACCGACCGGCTCGACCTGGGGCCGGGCGGCGAGCTGACGGCACGGGTATGGGGACACGGCATCGTCGGCATGATGCATGGCGCCGGCGACTGGTGGCTACGCGAACGCCCCTGCTCCCGCGAGCAGTTGGTCAAGCAGCTGACCGATCTGCTGTGGGGGCAGCTGGCCGCGGTCAAGGACCGCGTGGACGGCCCCGGTTTCTGAGACCGGGACGCAGAACGGGTGGGCCGGTCGCTCAGCGGCCGGACTCCCCCGCCTCCGCGGCCCACGGGGCCCTGGCCGCCGCGCGCAGCGCCCGGCGGCGGCGCAGTCCGGTGAGGCGGTCGACGTAGAGACCACCGTCGAGATGGTCGCACTCGTGCTGGAGACAGCGGGCGAAGAAGCCGGTGCCGGTCACGGTCCTCGGCTCGCCGGTGACCGTGAACCCGGTCACTACCGCGTGGTCGTGGCGCGGGGTGCCGGCCTCGATGCCGGGGAGCGAGAGACAGCCCTCGGGCCCGCGGATCACCGGTCCGTCGGCCTCGACGAGCCGGGGGTTGACGAGATGCCCCAAGTGGCGGCGGTCCTCGTCGTCGGGGCAGTCGTATACGAACACCCGCAGCGGGACGCCGATCTGGTTGGCGGCGAGGCCCACCCCGTGCGCCGCGTACATCGTGGCGTACATGTCCTCGATCAGACGGGCCAGGTCGCCGTCGAAGGTGGTGACCTCCTGACAGGGCCCGGTCAGGGCCGGATCGCCGAGCAGGCGCAGTGGACGGGGACGGCCGGAACTGCCGGGGATGGTGCGGGATGGCATGGGGGTAAGCGTACGGTCCGGCTCGCACCGGATGTCGTCGCACGGGTGGCGGGGTTCGGGCCCGCGCCCGGATCTCGATAGGCTGATCCCCGACCGAAGCCTCCGGCCGGTCGTCGGCTGCGGAGGAGGCGTTCCACCGGCAGCCTCACGGCAGGCGGGCGCCGGATGCAAGGAGGATCAAGGACGATGGCAGGCAACACGGAGCCGCTGTCGCCGCGGGCCAAGCTGGCCGTGACGGCGGGCAAGGCCGCGGCGGCGGTGTCGCGCGCGGCGGGCCGCGGCAGCGGATCGGTGATCGGTGGCCGGGTGGCGCTCAAGCTCGACCCCGACCTGCTGGCGCGGCTGGCCCGGCACCTGGACGTCATTCTGGTGTCGGCGACCAACGGCAAGACGACCACGACGCGGCTGATCGCGGAGGCGCTGCGGGCCAGCGGTCCGGTGGTCTCCAACGCGCTCGGCGCCAACATGCCGGCGGGCATCACGTCCGCGCTGGCCGGTGGATCGGATGCCCGTTACGGCGTCATCGAGGTCGACGAGAAGTACCTCGCGGGTGTGGCACGTGATGTGACACCGAAGGCCATAGCGCTGCTGAACCTCTCGCGCGACCAGCTCGACCGCGCCGCCGAGACCCGGATGCTGGCCGAGCACTGGCGCGAGGGGCTGGCCGGCTCCAAGGCGCTGATCGTCGCCAACGCCGACGACCCGCTGATCGTCTGGGCGGCCTCGTCGTCCGCGAATGTGGTGTGGGTCGCCGCCGGGCAGGAGTGGAAGGACGACGCCTGGTCCTGCCCCTCGTGCGGTGGTGTGATGCAGCGGCCGGGCGACGACTGGTTCTGCGGCGAGTGCGGCTTCCGCCGCCCCATGCCCAGCTGGGCACTCTCCGGCGACCATGTTCTCGACCCGCACGGCAGCGCCTGGCCGATCAAGCTCCAGCTGCCGGGGCGCGCCAACAAGGCGAACGCCACCACCTCGGCCGCGGTCGCCGCCGCCTTCGGCGTGCCGCCGCAGGTGGCCCTGGAGCGGATGTTCTCGGTGCAGGCCGTGGCCGGCCGCTACGACGTGGTCAGTTTCATGGAGCGGGAGCTGCGGCTGCTGCTGGCGAAGAACCCGGCCGGCTGGCTGGAGACGTTCTCGCTGATCGACCCGCCGCCGACCCCGGTGATCATGTCGGTGAACGCGCGCGGCGCGGACGGCACGGACACCTCCTGGCTGTGGGACGTCGACTACACCCGGCTGGCCGGGCATCCGATCTTCGTGCTGGGCGACCGCAAGCTCGACCTCGCGGTACGCCTTGAGGTCGCGGGGCTCGACTTCCAGGTGTGCGACAGCCTCGACGAGGCGGTGGGGATGGCGCCGCCCGGCCGGATCGAGGTCATCGCCAACTACACGGCCTTCCAGGACCTGCGCCGACGGGTGGGCAACTGACGTGATGCACGGACAAGGACGAGCGAGAATGAGCGACAACAGCCTGCGCCTGGTGTGGATCTATCCGGATCTGCTGAGCACGTACGGCGACCAGGGAAACGCCCTGGTCGTGGAGCGGCGGGCGCGCCAGCGCGGGCTGGATGTCCAGCGCGTGGACGTACGGTCCGACCAGCAGATCCCCACCTCCGGTGACATCTATCTGATCGGTGGCGGCGAGGACCGGCCGCAGCGGCTGGCCTCCGAGCGGCTGATCCGCGACGGCGGGCTGAGCCGCGCCGTCTCCAACGGCGCGATCGTCTTCTCGGTGTGCGCCGGCTACCAGATCCTGGGCCACGAGTTCATCAATGACCTCGGCGAGCGGCAGCAGGGCCTGGGGCTGCTGGACGTGGTGTCCACCCGCGGCGAGGGCGAGCGCTGCGTCGGCGACGTACTGGCCGATATCGACCCGCAGTTGGGGCTGCCGCCGCTGACCGGCTTCGAGAACCACCAGGGCGTGACGCATCTGGGCAAGACCGCCCGGCCGTTCGCCAAGGTGCGGTTCGGCAAGGGCAACGGCGTCGGCGACGGCTTCGAGGGCGCGTACAACGACACCGTCTTCGGTACGTACATGCACGGCCCGGTGATGGCCCGCAATCCGCATATCGCCGATCTGCTGATCAAGCTGGCGCTGGATGTCAATGCGCTGCCCGGGGTGGACGACGGTTGGTACGAGGCGCTGCGCCAGGAGCGGATCGCCTCGGCAACTCAGCCCGCTTAATTCCGGTTGATACCGATTTAGGGCGACTTGGGCGATTGCTTGATCGCCGTCCGCATTCAACCGTTTTCGTACGCCCGCAGTCCCGCACTGCGGGCGTACGTGTTCCCGGCGGCCCCGCGCTTGTAGGGTGAGCGGGATCCAACCGGACGACGGGGTCCGGGCCCCCGGTTGAGTTGCAGAGGTTTTTCGAGCAATGCGTATTGGTGTACTCACCTCCGGCGGCGACTGCCCCGGTCTGAACGCCGTCATCCGGTCCGTCGTCCACCGCGCCACCGCTGATCACGGCGATGAGGTGATCGGCTTCCGCGATGGCTGGAAGGGCTTGCTGGAGTGCGATTACCGCAAGCTCGACCTCGACGCCGTCGGCGGCATCCTGGCGCGCGGCGGCACCATCCTCGGGTCGTCGCGGGTACAGCCCGCCCATCTGCGGGACGGCGTCGAGCGGGCCCGCGGCCATGTCGCCGAGCTGGGTCTGGACGCGATCATCCCGATCGGCGGCGAGGGCACGCTGAAGGCGGCGCGGCTGCTGTCGGACGCCGGACTGCCGATCGTCGGCGTACCGAAGACCATCGACAACGACATCGCGGTCACGGATGTGACGTTCGGCTTCGACACCGCGGTGGGCGTCGCCACCGAGGCCCTGGACCGACTCAAGACCACCGCCGAGTCCCACCAGCGGGTGATGATCGTCGAGGTGATGGGGCGGCACACCGGCTGGATCGCGCTGCACTCGGGCATGGCGGCCGGTGCGCACGCGATCGTGGTGCCGGAGCGGCCCTTCGACATCGACGAGCTCACCGCGCGGGTCGCCGAGCGGTTCGAGGCCGGCAAGAAGTTCGCGATCGTGGTGGTCGCCGAGGGCGCCAAGCCGCGCGAGGGCACGATGTCCTTCGACGTCGGCGGCAAGGACATGTACGGGCACGAGCGGTTCGCCGGTGTCGCCCGGCAGCTCTCCGTGGAGCTGGAGAACCGCCTCGGCAAGGAGGCCCGTCCGGTCATCCTCGGCCATGTCCAGCGCGGCGGTACCCCGACCGCGTACGACCGGGTGCTCGCCACCCGCTTCGGCTGGCACGCCGTGGAGGCCGCGCACCGCGGGGAGTTCGGGATGATGACCGCGCTGCGCGGCACCGACATCACGCTGGTGCCGCTGGCGGAGGCCGTGGAGACGCTCAAGACGGTGCCCGCCGAGCGCTACGACGAGGCCGAGTGCGTGCTGTGACCTCGGTGGCCCCGGCGCGATAGTTCCGCGCTGTATCAACCGCCCCCGGCCGATCCCATGGCCGGGGGCGGTTCTAGTCTTGTCGCCGGAGCATTGGTACGAATCAGGAGCGAGCGGATGGATCACAGCGGGCACGGCATGGACGGCATGAACATGGATCTGCCGCCGTTCACGCTGGGGCGTGGCCTGGAGTTCGGTGGTGATCCGTTCTTTCTCGTCGGCTGCCTGCTGGGGCTCGGCCTGTACGGCTGGGCGGTGATCCGGCTACGGCGGCGGGGGGACCACTGGCCGGCGGGCCGGATCGTGGCCTGGGCCGTGGGCGTACTGACGGTGGCACTGGTGATGTGCACCCGGCTCAACGACTACGGCATGGCGATGTTCAGCGTGCACATGGTCCAGCACATGGTCGTCAGCATGCTCTCGCCGATCCTGATGCTGCTCGGGGCGCCGGTGACGCTGGCGCTGCGCGCGCTGCCGACCGCCGCGCGCGGCCGCAAGGGCCCGCGCGAACTGCTGGTGGCGCTGCTGCACAGCCGCTATATGCGGATCATCACGCACCCGGCGTTCACCATCCCGCTGTTCATCGCGAGTCTGTACGCGCTCTACTTCTCGCCGCTGTTCGACTTCCTGATGGGGTCCCGGGCCGGGCACATCGGGATGATGGTGCACTTCCTCGCGGTCGGTCTGGTCTTCTTCTGGCCGATCATGGGCGTCGACCCGGGCCCGCACCGGCCGGGCTATGTGATGCGGATGCTGGAGCTGTTCGCGGGAATGCCGTTCCATGCGTTCTTCGGTATCGCGCTGATGATGGCCACGGAGCCGATGGTCGACACCTTCCTGCACCCGCCGGCCTCGCTCGGTATCGAGGCGCTCTCCGACCAGTCGGCCGCCGGCGGCATCGCCTGGGCGTTCAGCGAGATCCCGTCCGTGGTGGTGCTGATCGCCCTGGTTTTCCAGTGGTACAAGTCCGAGAAGCGCCAGTCGCAGCGGGCGGACCGGGCCGCCGACCGTAACGGTGACAAGGATCTGGCCGACTACAACGCCTACCTCGCCTCGCTCAACGCACGGGGGCAGTGACCGCACGTCGCCACTCTGGCGCCACGGGCCGCGGCCGGGGACGATGGTCCCATGGCCGCGGCCCGTGGCGTTGGTGCCCCGGGCTGCCATGAGGAGGTTGCGGGTATGCCCGGATCTGCTAAGACGATGGCCGTGTGCACGGTGGGCGGACTGGTGGTGGCCAGCGCCTACACGGTGGCGCTGGGCGCCAATGGCTGGCTCTGGTTCGCGTGGGTGGTGCTGGCGCTGGTGACGATCGGAGTGGTGGCGGCGCGGCCGGTCTGAGTCCTGGGGGCGACAGGCGGCGCGGCCGGGCGTCAGAAGCGGAAGACGGGCCCGGTGGCGGAGTCCATCATGCAGGCGTTGGCGTACTCCTTGCGCCAGTTCACCGGGCCGCCGCGCCAGGAGCCGGTGGCGGTGACGGTGACCGGGTCGTACTCCTTGGTGCAGTTGCGCGGCTCGCCGGGCAGCGCGTCCATGTCGCCGCGCGCCCAGGTCAGCGCGTCACACGCGGCGGTCGCATGCGGATGCCGGCCCTGGGTGTCGGGGCAGTTGAGCCGCACCCCGCGCATCCAGGTGTTACCGGACCCGGAGACGGTGAGCTGCAGGCCCTGATCGGGGGGAGTTGTTTCGTCGGCACCGGCCGGGCCGGCGGACAGGGCGACGGCCAGCGCCGCCGACACGGTGGCAAGCACGGTCACGGGCACGGTGGCGCGGGCGGAGCGACGTCGACGGGTCACGGGCATCACTGTCTCCTGGGAACGCTCGGTGGGATCGAGTGCGGGAGCCTTGACGGAGACGCGCGGCACCCGGAGGCCCCAGGCCATCCCGCCGGGCCCCGATCGCCAAGCGTCCACGCCGTGATGTCGCCCGTACGGGCCCCGGAACATGACGAGGTGGCTGGTGACGGAGGAGGCGACTCCGTCACCGGCCACCGAACCGGGATCAGCCGACGCGCTCGATACGGGCGCGGCGGATCAGGAACTTCCCCTCCTCACGTACCTGCTCGAATGCGGCGTTGTTGAGCAGTGCGCAGCTGCCCGACGTGGACGTCACGGACACGGTTGTCGACTTGTTGTTGTCCAGGTTGGTCACCTTCAGTTTGGTCCCGGTGGGGAACTGGTCGCTGGAGGCCGCCGGGGCGCCGCCCTCGCCGGAGAGGGTCACCGTCGAGCCGGCGCAGACCACCTCGCCGCCGGCGGCGGGCGGGTCGTCCGAGGCGGGCGGCTCGGCGGACCCGGGTGGCGCCTGCGAGGCGGGCGGGGCGCTCGCGGCAGGCGGGGCGCTGGAAGCGGGCGGCTCGTTCGCCGCCGGCGGTGCGCCCGCGGCATCACCCTCGCCCGCTCCTTCGCTGCAGCCGGCGGCCCGCTGTTTGACCTGGATCTCCTTGATCACGGCTTGCCGGTTGGCGATCCGTGCCGCTGACTGGGCGTCCGGATGGGCCTGCTGATCGGCGATGAACTTCTGGTTGTTGCTCAGGGCGGTGGCCAGTCCGTCGCACGCCACCGAGGCCTGACTCGTGCCCGTCGTGGCGATGGCGATGCCGCCGACCAGCGCCGCGGCGCTGACGCAGACGATGATCTTCTGACGTCGGCCGACTGTTCTCTTTCGGGACATGCATGACTCCTGTCCTCGGCCTGGAACCCTGGGTTCAGGCTCGGTTGCCGGCCAGTACGGCGCGCCAACCCGGCCCCGTTCAAGGTGAGTTGAAAGTTGTCCGCGGGTGCCAAAACGGATCCCGGAACGGTGACCGGGGCGGCTGGGAGCGGGTGAGCGCCTGCGATGATGTCCGGATGCGTGTGCTGATGCCGGTCCCGGACCGCGACTTCGATGTCACCGAGGTGGCGGTGCCCTGGCGGCTGCTCACCGACGCCGGTCATCAGGTCGTCTTCGCCACCGAGCGGCCCGGCACCCGGCCCGCCTGCGACCCGCGGCTGCTGACCGGCGTGCTCTTCGGGCAGCTCGGCGCCGCGGCGGAGCCCCGGCGTTTCTACGAAGAGCTCACCCACAGCCAGGAGTTCACCGCGACGGTGGGGTGGGCGGAGCTGGACCCTGAGGCGTACGACGGGCTGATCCTGCCGGGTGGCCATGCGCCGGGTATGCGGCAGTACCTGGGCTCGGAGGTGCTGCAACAGCAGGTCGGCAGGTTCTGGGCGCTGGAGCGGCCGGTCGGGGCGATCTGCCACGGTGTGCTGGTGCTGGCGCGGACCCGCGACGCGTCCACCGGCCGTAGTGTGCTGGCGAATCGCCGTACGACCTGTCTGCCGAAGTACATGGAGCGCTCGGCCTATCTGGCCACGGCCTGGCGGCTGGGCCGCTACTACCGTACGTATCCGGCGTATGTGGAGGACGAGGTCAGGGCCGCGCTGGACGACCCGGGCGCGCTGTTCGAGCGCGGGCCGAGGGTCCTTTCCGCGCGCGGCACCGCGACCGATGACACCGCCGCGTTCGTGGTGCGGGACGGCAGCTATCTCTCGGCGCGCTGGCCAGGGGACGCCTACCTCTTCGGCCGCCGGTTCTGTGCGCTCCTGGAGGGCGCACAGCGCTGAGGCGACCGGGTTGGCTCTCGGGCGCGCGCTACGCGGCGACCCGCCGGATCAGCCGGCTGCCCGCCGTCAGCGCAGCGTCGGCCCGCTCCGGCGGAAGGGCTTCCTCGATGAACGAGACGGCCCGGCGCAGCCGTTGGCCGCTCTGGTAGGGGAAGTCGGTGCCGAGCATCAGCCGGTCGGCCCCGTAGGAGTCGGCCGCGGCGCGCACGGCCGGGACATGGCCATGGGCGACGGTGTCGTACCACATGCGACGCGCCGCCTCGGTGGGCTTCTCCACGACGTCCGGTGCCTCCCACGGGAGGTGGTCATCGGCGCGCGGCAGCAGCATCGGCAGGGCACCGCCGAGGTGGGCATGGATGATCCGCAGCCGGGGGAAGCGGCGGGGGATCCCCTCGAGGATGAGGTGCATGGCGCAGATGGTGTCCTCGGTCGGTGCGCCGACCATCCAGCGCATCCGGTGTGCGGCGATCAGCGGTGATCCGGCGTCATGGCCCGAAGGGTGCAGGGACAGCACACCGCCGCGCCGGTCGAGCTCCTCGAAGAGCGCGGTGAAGGCGGGGTCGGCGAGGCTGCGGCCCAGGACGTCGGTGGTGACGCCGACGCCGACCATGCCGAGTTCGTCCAGGGCCCGGGCCAGCTCCGTCAGGGACTGGTCCAGATGCGGCAGCGGGAGCGCGGCGAACGCGGAGAAGCGGGTGGGCCGGTCACGGACCAGGCCGGCGTAGTGGTCGTTGGCGTGCCGGGCGGCGGTGACCGCCCGGTCGGCGTCGGCGAAGTACGGGCCCTGGGGTGATACGGACAGGATCTGGTGGTCGATACCGGCCGCGTCGTTCATGGTGAACCGGGCGTCCAGCTCCCGTGGGCTGTCTCCGGCCCCCAGTCCGCGGTGAGCGGCGGCGTCCGGGCGCCCGTAGGACTCCAGCAGCCGGAGATAGCGCTCACTCCACAGGTGGGCGTGCACATCGGTCCGCATCACTTTCAGCTTCCCGCCGGGGCTCCCGGGTGTCCACCGGGGGCCGTACGGCGGGCCGGCCGCTGTGCACGGGCAAAGGGTCAGCATCGATCAGGCCTAGGGTGGTTACAAGCGACGACGGTTGCCCATAAACTCACTGCCCGTCCCGAAGAGCCCTCGTGACCTGGAACGACGCAGCCGCCGAGGCATGCCGACGGAAGAGGGAGCTGCCCCGTGTTCTACCAGGTGCTGAAGTACATCCTTCTGGGGCCGTTGCTGCGGCTGGTTTTCCGGCCGCGGATCGAGGGGCTGGAGCATGTGCCGGAAGAGGGCGCGGCGATCATCGCGGGCAACCATCTGTCGTTCGCGGACCACTTCGTGATGCCGGCGATCGTGCCGCGCCGGGTGACGTTCCTGGCCAAGGCCGAGTACTTCACCGGGCCCGGTCTGAAGGGGCGGCTGACCGCGGCGTTCTTCCGCGGGGTCGGGCAGATTCCGGTGGACCGGTCCGGCGGCCGCGCCTCGCAGGCGGCCATCTCCTCGGGGCTCTCCGTACTCCGCAAGGGCCGGCTTCTGGGGATCTATCCGGAGGGCACCCGCTCGCACGACGGCCGGCTCTACAAGGGGCGGACCGGGGTCGCGTCGATGGCCATCCAGGCGGGGGTGCCGGTGGTGCCGTGCGCGATGATCGGCACGTTCGAGGCGCAGCCGACCGGCCGGCGGCTGCCGCGCGCGATGCGGATCACCATCCGCTTCGGAGCGCCGCTGGAGTTCTCGCGCTATGCGGGGATGGCGGACGAGCGCACCGCGCTGCGCGCCGTCACCGACGAGATCATGTACGCGATCCTCACGCTGTCCGGGCAGGAGTACGTCGATACGTACGCGGGCGAGGCCAAGGCCGAGGCACAGGCGCAGGCGCGCGCCCACGGGCGGCGTGGCCACGGCAACGGGCACACGGGCTGAGCGGCGGGCAGCCCGTTTCCGGGGCTCGTCTTGCGCCGTGGGCGAACCGTACTGCGGCGGCCGTCTGACGGTCCGTAAGGTCCCCTCATGACATCAGGCAGCGTGACATCGGGCAGCGCAGTGGTGATCGGGGCGAGCGGGCAGATCGGGCGCGCGGCGGTGCGGGCCCTGGCCCGGGACGGCTGGCAGGTGCGGGCCGCGTCCCGGCGCGGCGGGCGGGACGACTCCTGGCCCGCGGAGGTCCGTACGGTGGCCATGGACCGGGCGGACGACACGGCGCTGGCCGAACTGGTCGGCGACGGGTGCGAGGTGCTGCTGGACTGTGTGGCCTACGGTGCCGCGCACGCACGGCAGTTGGCGGGTGTGGCGGACCGGATCGGGTCGGCCGTGGTGGTCTCCAGCGGCGCGGTGTACGAGGACGACCGCGGGCGGAGCTTCGCGACACAGGGCGAGCCGGACGGTTTCCCGGTCTATCCGCTGCCCATCCCGGAGTCCTGCCGGACCGTGCCGCCCGGCGACGAGGACTACGCCACGGGGAAGATCGCGCTGGAGCGGGCGCTGCTGGCGGAGGGCGACCGGCTGCCGGTGACGCTGCTGCGGGCCGGTGCGATCCACGGCCCCCACAGTCCGCTCCCCCGCGAACTGTACTTCGTCAAGCGGGTGCTGGACGGCCGCCGGGTGCGGGTGCTGGCGCACGGCGGGCGCAGCCGTTTCCATCCGGTGCATGTGGCGAACCTGGCGGAGCTGATCCGGCTGGCGGCCCGTCGGCCGGGGTCACGGGTGCTCAACGCGGGTGATCCACAGGCGCCGACGGTCGCCGAGATCGCGGTGGCGGTGGATGCGGCGATGGGGGCGCCTGCGAGCGAGGTGGTGACGGTGGAGGGTGCCCCGCCGTCGTCCGATGTCGGCGAGACCCCCTGGTCGACCCCGCACCCGGTGGTCTACGACATGGCCGCCGCGGAGCGTGAGTTGGGCTATCGCGCGGTGACGACGTACGAGGATTCGCTGCCGGAGACGGTGGCCTGGCTGGCGGACCGGGTCAAGGGGCGGGACTGGTGGGAGGCGTTCCCGACGATGGCCGCCCACTATCCCGACGAGAAGCTGTTCGGGTATGCGGCCGAGGACCGGTGGCTGGCCGGGCGGGGCGCGCAGCGCTGAGGGGACGGCGCGGGGCCCGATATACGGTCGCGGGGCGTGCCGCGCACCCGTACCTTGATCGCTATGAGTAATCGGATACGGGGGAGCCGACGATGAGCGCCCGGCTGCGTGGCATGGCACAGGAGACGGAGCGGATCGTCGCGACGGGTGGGTACCGCGCGCCGAGCGGACGGCTGGTGGAGATCGCGGCGGCGGTCGAACGGGCGCGGGCGGGGACCCTGATGTACGGGCCGGAGCCGGTCGCGGTGGAGGCACCGGCACCGGGGGCGCGGACGACGGTGTTCGAGGTGACGGGGGAAGGCAGTCTCACGGCCGGCCGGCGGCTGGCCGAGGCGGGCGGCGGGCCCCCGGCGATCCTCAACTTCGCCTCGGCCCGCAATCCCGGCGGCGGCTATCTCAACGGCGCACAGGCCCAGGAGGAGGCGCTGTGCCGTGGGTCGGCGCTGTACACCTGTGTGCGCGAGGTCCCGGAGTTCTATGCCGCGCATCGGGCCGAGCCGAGTCCGTTCTACAGCGATCGGGTGATCTACTCCCCCGGCGTGCCGGTGTTCCGTGACGACCGTGGCAATCTGCTCGAAGTGCCGTACGAGGCGGGGTTCTTGACGGCCGCGGCGCCGAATGCGGGGGTCATCGCGCGGCAGCGGCCGGCCGAGGTGGGCCGGGTGCCGGCGGCGCTGGCGGCGCGTGCGGAACGGGTACTGGAGGCCGCGGCGGCCGGCGGGCACGGTCAGCTGGTGCTCGGTGCCTGGGGCTGCGGGGTGTTCCGCAACGAGCCGGCCGATGTGGCGGGGGCGTTCGCCGCCGCGCTGCTGAACGGCGGTCGTTTCGCGGGCCGGTTCGACCGGGTCGTGTTCGCCGTGCTGGACCGCCGGGAGGACTCCCCCACCAGGGCCGCCTTCGCCGAGGTGTTCTGAGAACGACAAGGGCGGCCGGGGAGTTCACGTCCCCGGCCGCCCTTTTCATGCCGTCACTACAGGACGGCTCATGCCATCGTTACGGGGCGGCCGGAAGGTCGGCGGCACCCTTGGCGGCGGCCTTGGCCGTCGGCTTGGTCGGCTGGGGCGTGGCGTGCGGAGCGCAGGTCACGTCCTTGGCGTCGGTCTTGCCCTCCAGGAAGTAGGCGTCGACCCGGTCGTTGATGCAGGGGTTGACCTGGCCGGTGACACCGTGCGATCCGGCGTCCCGCTCGGTGATCAGACGGGAGCCCTTGAAGCGGTGGTGCAGCTCGACGGCGCCGCCGTACGGCGTGGCAGCGTCGCGTTCGCTCTGTACGATCAGCACGCTCGGCAGACCCTTGCCGGTCTCGACCTCGACCGGTCGCTGCTGCTTGACCGGCCAGGTGGCGCAGGGCAGGTTCATCCAGGCGTTGGACCAGGTCATGAACGGTGCCTTGGCGTGGATGCGGGTGTTGTCGCGGTCCCACTTCTTCCAGCTGGTGGGCCACTTGGTGTCGGTGCACTCGACGGCCGTGTAGACGGCGTTGCCGTTCTCCGAGGCGATGTTGCCGGCGGTGTCCTGAAGGTTCGGACCGGCGTTCTCCACCAGCGGCTTGGTGTCACCGGCGAGGTAGGAGCTCCAGACCTCGGCGACCGAGGCCCACATCGAGTCGTAGTACGGCGCGTTCTGGAAGAAGCCGGTCAGCTCGGCCGGGCCGACAACGCCACCGATCGGGTTCTGCTTCGCGGTCGCCCGCAGCTTCTCCCAGGCCGCCTGGACCTTCTCGGGGGTGTCACCGATGTGGTAGGTGGCGTCGTTCTTGGCCACCCACTTCTTCCAGTCGCCCCAGCGGGTCTCGAAGGCGATGTCCTGGTCGAGGTTGGCCTGGTACCAGACCTTCTCGCGGGACGGGTCGACGACGCTGTCGACGAGCATCCGGCGGACATGGTTCGGGAAGAGCGTCCCGTAGACGGCGCCCAGGTAGGTGCCGTAGGAGACGCCCAGGTAGTTGAGCTTCTTCTCCCCCAGCGCGGCCCGGATCACGTCCAGGTCGCGGGCGGTGTTCGCGGTCGTCATGTACGGCAGGAGGTCGCCGCTGCGCTCCGCGCAGCCATCGGCGTACTCCTTGGCGAGCTTGCGCTGGGCGCGCTTGTCGGCCTCACTGTCGGGCACCGGGTCGGCCTTGGGGGCCTTGACGAACTCCTGCGGGTCCATGCAGGAGATCGGCGCGGAGTGGCCCACGCCCCGGGGGTCGAAACCGACAAAGTCGTATGCCTTGGCGGTCTTGGCCCACAGCGGGTTCTTGTTGGTGATGCGGGTCGGGAACTTCATGCCCGACCCGCCGGGGCCGCCGGGGTTGTAGAGAAGGGCGCCCTGTCGCTCCTTCTTGTCGCCGGTGCTCAGGGCCCGGTCGACGGCGATCTTGATGGTGCGGCCGTTGGGCCTGGCGTAGTCGACCGGGACGGTGACATAGCCGCACTGGACGGGGGTCTTGAGGCCCCAGTCGGCGGGGCAGTCCTGCCAGTCGATGCCCTTCTTGGCCGCGCGCGCGGCGGCGGTCTGTACACCGCGCGCTTCGGCCGATCCGCTCCGGTGCTGCTCGCCCGCGCTGGCGGGCGTGGCGGCTATCGCTCCCGCGAGGAGCGTGCCGGTCACCAGGGTGCCGGCGGCGCCGAGCGCTGCTGTTCTCTTCACGTGGTTGTTCCCCCTGCTTGGTGCGCCACTTGTGGCGGCGTTGATCACAGGCCTACGGGGGGATCCTGTCGTCTCTTCTCCCCTCCTGAACAGGTTTGACCGGCATTTCTTTACCAAGCTGTAGGTTTTGGGCCGCGCGGGCGCCGGTCGGGGAACGGCCGGACATCGCAGCGGAACGTCACCATTCCGGCCAAGGCGAGCGGCAGCGGCCCGACATGCCGCACCGGAACCCGACGTACCGGTGGGATCCTCAACGCGAGCCGCGCATTGGACAGTTGACGAGGCGACAAGAGGACTGTCGCCCCGCCGTGCTGCTCTCGTGCGCCGGACGCCCCAGCGGGGAGAAGCCCGGTTCGTTGGCCGCCGGAGGGCCACGGAGGGGCGAGAATACGTCAATTGCCGTAGACCTGCCCCTGAGGCATGTGCCAATCGCGCACCTTCAGTAACCTTCCGTGCAGGCTCTCCCACGCGCTGCCACGAGGGAGGGCTTCGGCGTTTTCGCCACGTACCGACATCGGTGCCGCCCTCGGCCTGGCGCCGGCCGTGCGTCAGTGCCGAGCGGCGCCCCGTCCGAGCCGTCCGAAGGAGTTCCGAAGTGCCAGGTATCGATCAGGTGTTGTCCCAAGCGATGGGGATCCCGGGCGTCCTGGGCGCCGGGCTGATCGACTGGACCAGCGGTCTGACGCTCGGTACGGCCGGACAGGCACCCCACGGCGATCATGACGCGGCCGCCGCGGACACCGCCGAGGTGGTGCAGGCCGTGACGCGCAACGCCACCTTCGACACCGCGGGCACCGCCGGCCCGGCCCTGGAGGACCTCATCATCACGGCCGTCGACAGCTACCACCTCATCCGTTTTGTGCATACGGCCTTCGACAGCCAGACCTGTCTCTGCCTCTGGCTGGACCGCGCACAGGCCAATCTCGCCGTCGCCCGGCTACGGCTGCGCGATCTGGCGGCGGAGCTGGTCCCGTCCTGACGGCACCCTCCGCCCCACCGCACCAACGGTTAGGAACCAGCCTTGGGCCTGCCCATACCCCCTCGCCCGTCCGCTCCGGCCGGGCTGCTCGACCGGTGCGCCGCCGAACGCGTCACCGGCGCCCTCCGCGGTCCGCACGGCTGCTTCTACCTGCTCGACGGCGCGGTCTACTGCGTCGAGGACGCCGCCGCACCCGGGCTCGAAGCGCGGCTCACGGCGGCCGGCAAGGTGCCGCCGCAGGGCTGGCAGTACGCCGTCGAGACGGCGGGTCCGCAGCTACGCGGTGGCCAATTCCTGGTCAGCGAGGGCTGGTTGACGCAGGGTGAACTGGAGATCTGCCATCTCGCGGCGCTGCTCGACGCCGCCTTCTTCGCTCTGCCGCTGCCACCCGAGACCACCTCCTTCACTCCTGGGACCGCACATTGGCTGGGCGCCGTACGCCGGGTCAGCGCCACCGCCCTCCAGCAGGCGACGGCCCGCCGCCGGGCACTGCTCGACCAGCTGCACCCCTGGGCGGCGGTCGACACCTCGCCCGTCATACCCGTCCACGCCCGTACCTCGGCCCGCACCACGAGCCGCCAGCGGCGGCTGCTCGACCGTGCCGACGGCCGGCACACCCCGCACGAACTCGCCCGCGCGCTCGGCCAGTCCGCGTTCATGACGCTGCTCGACATCCGCCGTCTCGCCGCGGCCGGCCTCGTCCACATACCCCAGGCGCCGGCGGCGCTCCCCCGGCGGCAGCCCGGAGCCTCTCTGGACGGGCATCCGCCGCCCGCCGCCGAAGAACGCCACACCCCGACCTGGCAACTACCGGTACCGGAACTTCTCGATACCGCCGATCCGGATATTGCCCTCCTTGTCCGACTGCGTACGGCGTTGGAGGAAAACCTGTGAACCCTTGCGTACAAAGACCATGCAGAGCATGAAGCGCGCCATCAAGAGGCGTGCCGCGAAAAGGAGAATGATGACCATCGAACCCCGGATAAGGGATGAATTACACACACTGCGCGACCAGGTGCGGCATTTCCAGGGCGGGATGGTGGCGAGCGTGGACGGCATGGTGATAGCCCACGATCTGCCGGATATCGAACCGGACGGTCTCGCCGCGCTCACCGCCGCGGCCATCGGGGTCGCCAAACGCCTCACCGAGGCGACCGGGCAGGGCACTTTCGAGGAATCCCTGACACGTGGCACCGATGGATATATCGCGGCCTACTCCGCCGGACGCCGTGCGGTCCTGACAGCCGTGGCGAGCCCGGACACGAACGTAGGGCGGCTGCATTTGCAGGCCAGAAGGGCGGCCGAGCGGATCGGCGCGCTCGTGGACGCCGCACCGCGTCAGTAGTCGGCCGCGGGCACACCACGACCACTGCGCCGCACAGACATCCGCAATGCACACATACCTGCGCACCGGAACACCTTCAAAGAACCGAAAGGTCTGAACTCCTCATGGCTCAAATGGAATCCGCTCTCGCCGACGCGATGTCGACCATCGAGGGCGCCATCGGTGTCGCCCTTGTCGACTACACCAGCGGTATGGCGCTCGCCACCCTCGGCGACAACCAGGCGCTGGACCTGAACATAGCCGCGGCCGGCAATACCGATGTCGTACGCGCCAAGATGCGCACCATGGAGATGCTGGAACTCCAGGGCGCCATCGAGGACATGCTGATCACGCTGACCGGGCAATACCACATCATCCGTCCGGTGTCGGGCAAGGGCGGCAGCGGCCTTTTCCTTTATCTGGTGCTGGACCGCAAGCGCGCCAATCTCGCGCTGGCACGTCACCGCCTGGCCCGGCTGGAGGCCGATCTGGAGGTGTGAGGGGCCCGGCCGCCCTCACCCGGCGGCGGCGCTCCGGGCGGCTTCGTCCAACAGGCGCCGCAGCCGCAGCGCGTCCGGGGCGACGGCCGTGGCCAGGGCCGCGGGACCGGCGAGCGGTGCCAGGACGCCCTGTCCCGCGCCGTCGCCGGACCGCTCGTCCGCCGCATCGCCGAGGAGCCGCACCTCGGCCGGCTTTTCCTCCAACTCCGGCTCGACGACCAGGAGTTGACCGACGGCGCGGTGGCCGTCCAGCACGGCCGAGCTGTCCCAGCCGGGGACGCCGGGCCCGTAGGCCGTCTCCTGGTCGAGCAGGGTACGGCCGGCGCGGCGGACCACGAGCCGGCTGCGCAGCGCTCCGGTCTCCTCGCCGCTGCGGCCCAGGACCTGTTCCTCACGGAGTACCAGGCGTGCGGTGGGCGCCAGTTCGACGGTCGTGGTCATCCGCAGATCGCTGCCCGCCGCGGAGATCAGCGGCTCGGGCAGCCAGTCGAGCCGTGCGCCGTCGCCGACCGTCAGGTGCACGTCGTAGGTGGCGTGTTCGGCACTGCGGCCGGGCAGTGCGACGGTCGCCGCGGCGGCCGTGATGTGCAGGGCCGCGCCCGCCTCGGCGATGGCCGTGATGCCCAGCCGGTCGCCGCCGAGCGGAGCGCTCATGGCACCCACGACGCAGACCCGGGCCTGGTTGCCGTGCGCGCGGATGCGGCGCAGCGCGAGCGGGCCGTCGCCGTCGAGGACGGGCAGCCGGGTGGTGCCCTGTGCGTCGGCCCGCGCGACGATACGGGCGGTGGCGCGCAGACCGGCGGCCGAGGCGACGGCCTGCGGCGGTACCGCTGGCGTGCGGAGGGCGAGCGTCATGCCGGGCCCGCGGTCCAGTCCGCCAGCTGTGCCCGGACCCAGTCCGCTACGGGCTTGACGCCGTTCTCCGACTTCAGGGCGGTGAAGGCGACCGGCAGCTCGCCGCGCTGCGCCTTGGCGTCGCGGGCCATGCCTTCCAGGTCGACGCCGACATAGGGCGCGAGGTCGGTCTTGTTGATGACGAGGAGGTCGGATCTGGTGACGCCGGGTCCGCCCTTGCGGGGGATGTCGTCGCCGCCGGCGACATCGATGACGAAGATCTGGGCGTCGACCAGGCCCTTGGAGAAGGTGGCGGTGAGGTTGTCGCCGCCGGATTCGACCAGGACGAGATCGAGCGGGCCGATGGCGTCCTCCAGGTCCTCGACGGCTTCGAGGTTGGCGGAGATGTCGTCGCGGATGGCGGTGTGCGGACAGGCGCCGGTCTCGACGGCGGTGATCCGCTCGGCGGGCAGTACGGCCTCGCGGAGCAGGAATTCGGCGTCCTCGCGGGTGTAGATGTCGTTGGTGACGACGGCGATGGACAGCTCGTCGCGCAGCGCCCGGCACAGCGCCGCGACAGTAGCGGTCTTGCCGGTGCCGACCGGCCCGCCGAGGCCGATCCGCAGCGCCCGCCGGGTGCCGTCGGCACGCACCGGTCCGGCGGCGCTGTAGGTGTACCGCTCGGGGTAGGTGTCCTTGTGGTCGAGGTGCATGGTCACTCCGGTGGTTCGTACGGCTGCGGGTGGGCGGCGCGGGGGCCGGCGGGGTCAGGAGGCGAAGAGGCGTACCGGCCAGGCGGCGTGCTGTTGCGCGGCGATGTCGAGCAGCGGCGCGGAGGCCGCGGGCAGGACGTCCACCCCTTCGGTGGCGGCGCGCAGTGCGGCCTCGGCGCCCTGTTCCGCGACCTTGTCGAGGTCGGCGGTGAGGCGGGCGAGCACGGCGGTGGCGTCGAAGGGGTCCAGGCTCAACAGCCGGACGGCGGCGGTGGCCGGGCCGCTGATGTTCTCGTAGGCCACGGCGTACGCGGCGTCGAGCGGCGACAGGCCGGCGGACCTGGCGGCCAGGCCCAGGACGACGGGCTGGTGGGCGCCGCGCGGGCGGGCCGCGGCGAGCGCGTCGAGTGCGGCGCTCGGCCAGGTGGCGCGGGCGGCCCGCATCATCTGCCGGCCGAGCCGCCGGGCGACCTGCCGCAGCGCCGGTACGGGCGTACGGGCGTCGGCGGCGTCGTCCAGGAGCAGCGGGTCGCAGCCGGCGGCGGCCGCGGCGGCGAGCCCCGCGGCGACCAGGCCCGCGGTGTGCAGCCGGCCCCGGCAGAAGGTTTCCAGGGTGGCGGCGTCCTTGATGCGTCCCGCGGTGACGGCCGGTTCGGCGCCGCCCGAGTGGGCGTGCCCTCCGGCGGGGAACCGGCCGTCGGCGAGAACGAGCAGCGCTGCGCGGCTCATCGGTGGTACGTGTCCTTCATCGGGATGTTCATCGGCGGCACATCAGAAGAGGAAGTACCGCTGGGCCATGGGGAGTTCGGTGGCGGGGGCGGGTTCGACCACCTCGCCGTCGATGGTCACCGTGAAGGTGTCGGGGTCGACCTGGACGCGCGGCAGGGCATCGTTGTTGCGCATATCGGCCTTGGTGACGCCGCGGGTGCTGCGGATCGCCTCGTAGCGCTTGGCCAGTGGGAGACGCTCGGGGAGATCGTCCTCGATTGCCTGCCGGGAGACGAAGTTGACCGAGTTGCTGCCCGGGGCCTTGCCGGTGGCGCCGAACATCGGGCGGGGCAGGATCGGCTGCGGGGTGGGGATGGAGGCGTTGGCGTCGCCCATCTGCGCGTAGGCGATCTGGCCGCCCTTGATGACGAGCTGCGGCTTGACGCCGAAGAACGCCGGGTCCCACAGGACGAGGTCGGCGAGCTTGCCGTCCTCGACGGAGCCGACGACATGGTCGATGCCCTGGGCGATGGCCGCGTTGATGGTGTACTTCGCGACATAGCGGCGGGCGCGGTGGTTGTCGGCGCTGCCGTCGCCGAGGAGGCTGCCCCGGCGCCGTTTCATGACGTGCGCGGTCTGCCACGTACGCATCACGACCTCGCCGATCCGGCCCATGGCCTGGGCGTCGGAGGACATGATCGAGATGGCGCCGAGGTCGTGCAGGATGTCCTCGGCCGCGATCGTGGAGGGCCGGATCCGGGACTCGGCGAAGGCGAGGTCCTCGGGGACGGCGGGGTTGAGGTGGTGGCAGACCATCAGCATGTCGAGGTGTTCCTCGACGGTGTTGATGGTGTGCGGGCGCGTGGGGTTGGTGGACGCGGGCAGCACATTCGGCTCGGAGACCATCGCGATCATGTCGGGAGCGTGGCCGCCGCCGGCGCCTTCGACATGGAACGCATGGAGGGAACGGCCGCCGATGGCGGCGAGGGTGTCGGCGAGGAATCCGGCCTCGTTGAGGGTGTCGGTGTGGATCGCGAGCTGCGCGCCGCTCTCCTCGCAGACGTTCAGACAGGCGTCGAGAACGGCGGGGGTCGCGCCCCAGTCCTCGTGGATCTTGAAGCCGAGGATGCCCGCCCGCAGCTGGTCGCGCATCGATGCGAGCGAGGTGGTGTTGCCCTTGCCCAGCAGGCCGACATTGACCGGCAGGGAGTCCATCGACTCGAACATCCGGGCAACGTGCCAGGCGCCGGGGGTGATGGTGGTGGCCTTGCTGCCCTCGGCCGGTCCGGTGCCGCCGCCGACGAGGGTGGTGACGCCGGAGGCCAGCGCCTCGTCCACCTGCTGGGGGCAGATGAAGTGGACATGGGTGTCGATGGCGCCGGCGGTGAGGATCTTGCCGTTGCCGGCGATGACCTCGGTCTCGGGCCCGATGACCAGGTCGGGGTGGACTCCGTCCATGGTGTCGGGGTTGCCGGCCTTGCCGAGCGCGGTGATCCTGCCGTCGCGGATGCCGACGTCGGCCTTGACGATGCCCCAGTGGTCGAGCACCACCGCGCCGGTGATCACGGTGTCGGGGGTGCCCTCGGCGCGGGTGGCGCGGGACTGGCCCATCGATTCGCGGATCACCTTGCCGCCGCCGAAGACGGCCTCGTCGCCGGCCCGGCCGGGTCCTCCCGAACGGTCCTCGGTGATCTCGATGACCAGGTCGGTGTCGGCGAGCCGGATACGGTCGCCGGCGGTCGGGCCGAAGAGATCGGCGTACGCCTGGCGGGTCAGCTCAGCCATCGAGGGTGCCTCCGGTCTCGCCTCGCAGGCCCATGACGATGCGCTTGCCCCCGATGGGGACGAGTTCGACCTCGGTGGGAATCCCGGGCTCGAAGCGCACGGCGGAGCCGGCCGCGACGTTCAGCCGCTTGCCGTGCGCGGCCGCGCGGTCGAAGTCGAGGCCGGGGTTGGCCTCGGCGAAGTGGTAGTGGGAGCCGACCTGGACGGGGCGGTCGGCGGCGTTGAGGACGGTCATGCGCGTGAGGGGGAGGCCTTCGTTCAGGCGCACCGGCTCGTCGGCGTAGAGGATCTGTCCCGGGATCATCTTCTGCTCTCCCGTGATCAGTTGATGGGTTCGTGAACGGTGACGAGCTTGGTGCCGTCGGGGAAGGTGGCCTCGACCTGCACATCGTGGATCATCTCGGGGACGCCCTCCATGACCTCGTCGCGGGTGAGCACCTTGCGGCCGGAGGACATGAGCTCGGCGACGGTACGGCCGTCCCGGGCGCCTTCGAGGATGTGCACGGTCAGCAGCGCAATCGATTCCGGATGGTTGAGCTTCACCCCTCGGGACCGTCGCTTTTCGGCCACGTCTGCCGCCACATGAATCATCAAACGTTCTTGTTCATGCGGGGTCAGTTGCATACCTTCTCCACCTCACTGTCTTCACCGCCCGGGACGCATTTGCCCAGGTCACAGGCGTGGACGCACCTGTATCGATAGATGTACCACGCACTGATTAAAGGAGGAGCAAACCGACCTCCAGCACTTGGCCATCAAGAGCCCCACGACCGGAGGCTAGTTCGGCGGGATTTCATCGGCGTTACAACCAGGGACACATCCTCGTCATCTGTTGCGCCTGATGTAACGCGGCGTCATTACCACCCGTTACGGCACAGCAACCCGTTTGCCGGAACCGACCTACCCCCATCAAGTCCCCGCCCATACGGGACAAGTAGTGGCGAAATCCACACCCTGAAGCCACCACCGAGCCGCACGACAACCGGGACATCCGACGCCCTGATCGCCACGATCACCACAAACCCGACACGTCCCGCTCTGCGAACACCTCTGTCCGATATGCGCTCTTGACGGGTTGGGGGACGGTCGCAATCCTCATGTGCGCGTCAAATAAGCTCAACCAACCCCCCACACCTGTATCGGAGCCACACTGTGACTCATTCGGCACGAATACGCCGGGCCGCGCTGGCTGCGGGCACCGTCACCGCCCTGGCCGCCACCCTCTTCACCGCGGCCGGCGCCTACGCCGACACCGCGCCGGCCGCCGCCCCGGACATCGACGTCAAGGCCGTCAAGGCCCACCTGGACCAGCTGCAGTCGATCGCCGACGCCAACGGCGGCAACCGCGCTCACGGCCAGCCGGGCTACAAGGCGTCCGTCGACTTCATCAAGGGCAAGCTGGACCAGGCCGGATTCACCACCCAGGTCCAGGAGTTCGACAACAACGGCGCCAAGGGCTACAACCTGGTCGCCGACTGGCCGGGCGGCGACGAGAGCAAGACCGTGATGACCGGCGCCCATCTGGACTCGGTCGACGCGGGCCCCGGCATCAACGACAACGGCTCCGGCTCGGCCGGCATCCTCGAGGTCGCCCTCGCGGTCGCCAAGTCCGACCTCAAGCCCGCCAAGCACCTGCGGTTCGGCTGGTGGGGCGACGAAGAGGACGGCATGGTCGGCTCGAAGCACTACGTCGACAGCCTGGCGCAGGGCGACCGCTCGAAGATCGACTCGTATCTGAACTTCGATATGATCGGTTCGCCGAACCCCGGCTACTTCGTGTACGACGACGATGCCCGCCTGGAGAAGGTCTTCAAGGACTGGTACGCGACCAAGAACATCGCGACCGAGCCCGAGACCGAGGGCGACGGCCGCTCCGACCATGCCTCGTTCAAGGACGCCGGCATCCCGGTCGGCGGACTGTTCTCCGGCGCCGACTACATCAAGACCGAGGCGCAGGCGAAGGCCTGGGGCGGGACCGCGGGCAAGGCGTTCGACGCCTGCTACCACCAGTCCTGCGACACGTCGAAGAACATCGACGACACGGCGCTGGACAACAACACCGACGCCATCGCCAACGCACTGTGGCAGCTCAGCTCTTGAGCCACCCGCCCCACCGCACGGTCAGCGCCCGCTGACCGTCATTTCTCCCGACCCGGTCGCCGATCCCCGGCGGCCGGGTCGCGGTGTTCCGCGGCGATACCGAACCGCCCTCGTTCGCCCGGAGCGGACGGCAGCTGCCGCACGGCGGACACCGTGCTGATCACCTGCTCCTCCTCCGCGTCCTGCTCGTGCTGCCCGAGTTCTTCGAGTTGCTGCAGGTCAGCGGCGGATACCAGCGCCACGAGAGGCTTGCCGTGGCGGGTGACGACCACCCGCTCACCGCCGTAGACGACACGGTTGATCAGATCCGCCAGCTCCGCCCGGGCTTGCGTCACCGGAATTTCATAGGCCATGCTCCCATTCTAACGGGATGTACGTCCTGTACATTTTTTACGGAGAAGAGGAGCAGCCATGCTGCGATCGACAGCCCGCTATGTCCTTCCCGAGTTCACCGAGCGCACCTCTCAGGGGACGCGCACCATGGACCCGTACTCCAAACTGCTCAGCGAGCGCATCGTCTTCCTGGGCACCCCGATCGACGACGCCTCGGCCAACGACGTCATGGCCCAGTTCGTCCACCTCGAACACGCCGCGCCCGAGCAGGACATCTCCCTCTACATCAACTCCCCCGGCGGCTCGTTCACCGCGATGACCGCCATCTACGACACGATGCGCTTCGTGTCGTGCGACGTGGAGACCGTCTGCCTGGGGCAGGCCGCCTCCGCCGCCGCGGTGCTGCTGGCCGCCGGCACGCCCGGAAAGCGGCTGGCGCTGCCCCGCGCCCGGATCCTGATCCACCAGCCGTCGCTCAGCGAACCCGTCCAGGGCCAGGCCACCGACCTGCAGATCCAGGCGGACGAGATGCTGCGCACCCGCGACATGCTGGAGGAGATGCTGGTGCGGCACACCGGACAGCCGCGTGAGCGGATCGCCGCCGACATCGAGCGCGACAAGATCTTCGACGCCCCGGCCGCCCTGGAGTACGGCCTGATCGACGGGCTCACCCGCAACCGCAAGCAGTCGTCCCCCGAGCCCGTTGCGCGGTGATCCCCGATGCTGCCACCCGAACCCCCGCCACTGCCCGCCCTGACCCGCGCCGAGGGTGAGCTGATCGACTCGTATCTGGCGGTGCTCGACCTGCTCGGCCGGATCAATCCGACCCGTGGCGGCCACACCTACAGCGGGCTGCGCGCCGCCCAGGCACTGGTCGGCAAGGCCGCCGAACTACGGGACGCGCTGACGCTGATGCACAACCGCGGCGAGAGCGAGCTGCACCGTGCGGCGCTGACCCGGGCGCTACAAGTGCTGGATGGCGAGCGCCGGGCCGGGCTCGTGACGGTGCCGCCACCCGAGGACCTGTGACCCGACACGCGCGCCGGGGTTGCGCATACGGCGTAGCGTCCACGCCTGTTGTAAGGGGGCGACGAATTGCGCGGGGCACACATAATTCATACGGCCCTTGATGTTTCGCCGCTGGTCCCAGGGCCGCAACACCCCGCGTCACACCACTCGCAGGAACAAAACTAACCATTCGGCCCAACTGTGACCCATGTCACATACGGCATTTTCAGCTCGGAATTCGGGCGGTGGGTGCGTGACGATCCCTTCGACGACAAGACCCCGCCACAGAGACGGGGCGGTCCGGACGGGCGCCCAATCCCGCCGCCGTACCGGATGTCCGGTCGACGATGTGGATCGGCGGGAGCGGAGGACCCGAGCACGACGGGGCCCCGGCCTTCCCGGCCGCGAGCTCCTTGGGGTGAAGCCGTACGCACGGCCGGGCATCTTCGCCTGCCCGAACCCGACAGGTCTTCCTTCGTAGGCGGCTGACGAAGGGTTTGCGCATGACCGTGCGCACACATGCGCCGAATCTGCTGGCGCGCGCCGGAGCCGTCTCCGCTCTGACGCTGGTCACCCTCGGCGGGGCGACACTCGCCCCGGGAGCGACCGCGGACGCCGAGGCCGCAACCGTCTCCGCCCATGCACTGCGGATCGCGGCGTCCAAGAGGGGCGCTCCCTACCAGTACGGCGCCCAGGGGCCGTGGCGCTTCGACTGTTCGGGGCTGACGCTGTACTCGTTCAAGCGCGCCGGCCGGGCCCTGCCACGCACCGCCGCGGCGCAGTACGGGCAGACCCGGCATGTGCCGGCCTCCTCCCGAAGACGCGGCGACCTGGTGTTCTTCTATTCGGGCAGTGGCATTTACCACGTCGGCATCTACGCGGGCCGGAGCCGGATCTGGCATGCGCCCAAGGCCGGCAGCGTGGTGCGGCTGGAGCGGATCTGGAGCCGCGCCGTTTGGTACGGAAGAGTGCGTTGACCTGCGATATCGCCTTACGCTCGGTCAATTGTCAGTGGGCTTCGGTAATTTGACCGAGTGACCTCGCACCTGAGCAGGCTGCTGACGGCCGCGGCGCGCGGAAGCTTTCCGCCCGCCGACGGATCGGTGACGGTGCTGCCCCCGCCGTCACCACGGGACGTGGGGGTGGCAGCCTTCACCTGCCATGCCGTGGTGTTCGCGGACGTGGAGCCCTCTTGGGTGCGGGACCGGATAGCGCCCGGCGATCTCTCGGCGCCGCTCAGCCCGCCGTTTCTCACCGCTCTGGGCGAGCGGGTGGGCCGCGAGGCCAACAACATCGACCTGATGACGGCCACCGAGGCACTGCCCGGTCCGCCGCCGCTGGAGCTGACGGAGACGACGGACCGCGGCCATCCGCGAATAACCCGGGCGCTGCGGCACCGCGACGACGTACGGGCCTGGACGACCGCCGACGGCGGGACGCTGGTCATCGGCCGTGGGGTGGCCGGCCGCTGGGAGCTGGCCGTCGAGGTGGACGGCGCGGCGCAGGGGCACGGCCTCGGCCGCCGGCTGGCGTACGCCGCCCGGCATCTCCTCCCGGCCGGCGAGCTGCTGTGGGCGCAGGTGGCCCCCGGCAATGCCCGCAGCGTCCGCGGGATCCTGGCCGCCGGGTTCGTGCCGGTGGGCGCCGAGGTGCTGATGGTGCCGCACGGCGGTCGCGGCCAGGGAGTGTCCGGGACGTCTCTCAGGCGAGCACCAGCTCGACGAGGAGGATGCCGCCCAGGGCGGTGAGCAGCGCGCCGGTGGTGGCTTCCAGGGCCCGGGTCACCCGCGGGCGGCGCAGCCAGGTGCCCAGCCGGTCCACGAGCAGGGCGACGGCCGGGAACCACACCAGCGCCATCGCGACGACCATCGTGGCGAGCAGCAGCGTACGGGGCAGCGCGGGCTCGCCCGCCGGAACGAACTGCGGGAGCAGGCTGAGGAAGAGCACGGGGGCCTTGGGGTTGAGCGCATTGGTCAAAAAGCCCTGGCGCAGCCCCTGCGCGGTGCCCAGGAGGGCGGCCGGGCGGGTGCCGTCGGCGGGCGGGGCGGCGGACGGGCCGGTCGAGGCGTCCACGACAGCCGTCGGGCGCCGGACGGCCGCGATCAGGGCTCGGCCACCGAGGTACAACAGGTAGGCGCCGCCCAGGAGTTGGACGGCACCGAAGAGCGCGGGCACGGCGACCAGTACCGCCGCGAGCCCGGCGACCGCCAGCGCGGTGTGCACCAGCAGCCCTCCCGCGACGCCGACGGCGGTGGCCACCCCCGCCCGGCGCGAGTCGAGGGCATTGCGCACCACGACCGCGAAATCCGCGCCCGGCATGGTGACCATGCCCGCGGCGACTCCGGTAAAGGCGATCAGCTGTCCGTCCATATGAGCAGCTTCGCCGGTCAGAGCCTTTAATGGGTATTGGCAATCTTCTTTGATGGCCTAAAGAGGTTCTTATGTACGACCCCACACGGCTGGCCGCTCTGGTGGCGGTCGCGGAAGCCGGTTCGATCACCCGGGCCGCCGCCCGGCT
Source organism: Streptomyces inhibens (assembly GCF_022221585.1). NCBI lineage: Bacteria > Bacillati > Actinomycetota > Actinomycetes > Kitasatosporales > Streptomycetaceae > Streptomyces > Streptomyces inhibens. Next base: position 8,866,021 of record NZ_CP084681.1, on the reverse strand, counting down.
CGGCTACACCGCCCCCGCGCTCTCCCAGCAGCTCGCCAAGCTGGAGCGGGAGGCCGGGGCGGCGCTGCTGGTGCGCCACCACCGCGGGGCGCGGCTGACGGCGGCCGGGGAGCTGCTGCTCATACGGGCCCGGCGGGTGCTCGACGAGCTGGATCAGGCCCGGCACGAGCTGTCGCAGCTGGCGGGGTTGTCCGGCGGCCGGCTGCGGATCGGCACGTTCATGACCGCCGGTACGCATCTGCTGCCGCCCGCACTCAGCTCGTTCCGTCGTGCGCACCCCGATGTGGAGCTCAGCGTGACGGAGTTCGTACCGCCGCAGGACACCGCGGCGGTGGCGCTGGGCGAGATCGATCTGGCGCTGACGCACGAGTACGTGCCGGGCGAGGCGATGCCGCCGCCGGACGGTGTGAGTCTGGAGCCGCTGCTGACCGAGGAGCTGGTGCTCGTCACGGCGCCCGGCCATGCCCTGTCGGCGGGCGCAGGACGGCTGCCGCTGGCCGAGCTGGCCGGCCAGCCGCTGGTCAGCATGGCGCCGGCCAACCCCAACCGGCGCGAGGTGGAGGCGGCGCTGGCGGCGGCCGGGGCGAGTGTGGCGGTGCGCTGTGAGTCGCCGAGCTATGCAGTGGTGTGTGCGCTGGTGAGCGCCGGGCTCGGGGTGGCGGTGGTGCCGGAGATGATGGCGGAGGGCTCGGTGACCCCGCTGGGGATCCGCCGGCTGGACCCACCGGAGCTGCATCGCCGGATCTCGGTGGCCTACCGCCCCGGGGGCGGCACCCCGGCCGCTGACACCCTGCGGGCCCTGTTGCGCGGGGCCTTCACCCGCCACTCCCCCGCACCATGACGCACGGTCTCTGCGGCGGAAGCCCTGGTCAGCGGATGGCGACCGGCCATGGCATGGCGATCCAGACGGTCTTGCCGCCGGACGCGGTGGGGACGACCGAGAGGCGGCCGCCGGCCTCCGCGGCGAGGAAGCGGACGATGACCATGCCGCGGCCGTTGTCCTGCTGGACCGCGGCGGGCAGCCTGCGCGGCCGGCGCGGATGGCTGTCGGTGACACCGACGCGCAGGTGTTCGTCGCGATCGAGCCGTAGCTCGATGGTGAAGGTCGGGGACTGGCCGAGGGTGTGCTGGACGGCGTTGGTCGCGAGTTCGGAGACGATCAGACGGACGGAGTCGGCGGTTTCGGAATCGGCCGGCAGGCCCCATTCGGCGAGCACGGCCAGGGCGTGTCTGCGGGCGATGACGACCGAGGCCGGGGCGCTCGGCAGAGTGAGTGAGGATTCTTGGTGGTCTGCCATCGCGACGCCGTCCCTTTCCCACCGAGTCCCGGCTCCGGTCCGCTGACCAGGGACGCCGGGATGCCGCTCGGGACACCGATCCGGCCTCGGACTTCTGCTGTGCGCCAGAGTGCCACCCATGCTGCCGGTGTGGTGCTCGATCCACCAACATATACAGATATCTATCGCTCAATGCGGTGAACTCTGCTACGCGAGAACGGATTTGGGGCGCACGGGGCTCGACGGGCCCGAGGGATCTGATGGACCCGGTGGAGCCGGTGGTGACGCTCGGACGGCGACCGCCCCACCGGTTCAGGCCGTAGCCGGTTCAGGCCGCCGCCGGATCGAGCCGCCGCCTGTTCACACCGCCGGCGCCGCGGCCACGATCGTGCCGACCGCCATATCGAGCTGGGCATCCGTCAGATCCGCGCGGGCGGTGAGCCGCAGCCTGGAGATCCCGTCGGGTACGGACGGCGGCCGGAAGCAGCCGACCGCAAGGCCGGCCGTACGGCAGTCGGCGGCCCAGCGGACCGCGGCTTCCGGCGACGGGGCGCGTACCGAGACCACCGCGGCATCCGGCCGTACCGCCGCCAGACCTGCCGCGGTGAGCCGCCCGTGCAGCTCGCGTGCGACCTGCCCGGCGCGGGTGGCGCGCTGCGGTTCGCGACGCAGCAGGCGCAGCGCGGCAAGGGCGCCGCCGACCGCCGCCGGGGCGAGACCGGTGTCGAAGATGAACGACCGGGCGGTGTTGACCAGGTGCTCGATGACCCGGGCCGGGCCGAGCACCGCGCCGCCCTGGGAGCCGAGCGACTTGGAGAGCGTCACGGTGGCCACCACATCGCCGTCACCGGCCAGTCCGGCCGCCCGCAGCGCGCCACTCCCCCCGTCGCCCAGAACGCCCAGGCCATGTGCGTCGTCGACGAGGAGAGCCGCGCCCGCTGCCCGGCACACCTCGGCGAGCGCGGGCAGCGGCGCGGCGTCGCCGTCGACCGAGAACACCGAGTCGGTGACGGCGAGCGTCCTGCCGTCGTGGCCGGTCAGCGCGGTGCGTACGGCCTCCGGATCGGCGTGCGGGACCACTTCGGTACGGGCCCGGGAGAGCCGGCAGCCGTCGATCAGGGAGGCGTGGTTGCCGGCGTCGGAGACGATCAGGGTGCCAGGGGCGGTGAGGGCGGTGACGGCGGCGAGATTCGCGGCATATCCGGAGGACAGCACCAAAGCCGCCTCGAAGCCGCAGAACGCGGCGAGTTCCGTCTCCAGCCGGGCGTGCAGCTCGGTGCTGCCGGTGACCAGCCGGGAGCCGGTCGCGCCCGCTCCCCAGCGGTGTGCGGCGGCGGCCGCGCCCCGGGTGACCTCGGGGTGCCGGGCGAGTCCGAGATAGTCGTTGCTGGCCAGATCGAGCAGCGGGGAATCGACGGGGCGGGGGCGCAGGGTGCGGACGAGTCCGGCACGGCGGCGCTCGGCGTGTGCCGCGTCGATCCAGTCGAAGGCCGCGTGATACGCCTGCGGGGAGGGCGAGTCGTGCGCCTGCCGGGCGGGCGCGGCGGACGGCTCGGCGGGGGTCGCGGGCGAGGCGTCGCGGAGCAGCGACGGGGCGGAGTCCTGCGGCATCGGCGTCCTTTGTGAGTCGGCCTCGATTGTGGGCTGTCGATAGACGTTAGCGGTCGTTCCGCAGCCACACGGTGTGGCGATACACACACCCCGATCCATGCTCGTTGTGGGAATCCTCCTTGGCCGGGGGCGGTGGCGTACGTCAGGATCAACGCCATGGACCTGCTGAACACACTGGTGGACAAGGGACTGCGGCGCGAGTTGCCGACCCGCGAAGAGGCGCTGGCCGTATTGGCGACCTCCGATGACGAACTGCTCGATGTCGTGGCCGCGGCCGGAAAGGTGCGCCGTCAGTGGTTCGGGCGGCGGGTCAAGCTCAACTACCTCGTCAACCTCAAGTCGGGCCTGTGCCCCGAGGACTGCTCGTACTGCTCCCAGCGGCTGGGCTCCAAGGCCGAGATCCTCAAGTACACCTGGCTCAAGCCCGATGACGCCTCCAAGGCGGCCGCCGCCGGGGTGGCCGGTGGCGCCAAGCGCGTCTGCCTGGTGGCCAGCGGCCGCGGCCCCACCGACAAGGACGTGGACCGGGTCTCGGAGACCATCTCCACCATCAAGGAGCAGAACGAGGGCGTGGAGGTGTGCGCCTGTCTGGGTCTGCTCTCCGACGGCCAGGCGGACCGGCTGCGCGCGGCGGGCGCCGATGCGTACAACCACAACCTCAACACCTCAGAAGCCACATACGGCGACATCTGCACCACGCATGACTTCTCCGACCGGGTCTCCACCGTCCAGCAGGCCCAGGCGGCCGGCATGTCCGCCTGCTCCGGTCTGATCGCCGGTATGGGTGAGAGCGACGCCGACCTCGTCGATGTGGTCTTCGCGCTGCGCGAGCTGGACCCCGACTCCGTCCCGGTCAACTTCCTGATCCCGTTCGAGGGCACCCCGCTCGCCAAGGAATGGAACCTCACCCCGCAGCGCGCGCTGCGCATCCTGGCGATGGTCCGGTTCGTCTGCCCGGACATCGAGGTACGGCTGGCCGGCGGCCGCGAGGTCCATCTGCGCAGCATGCAGCCGCTCGCCCTGCACCTGGTCAACTCCATCTTCCTCGGCGACTATCTGACCAGTGAGGGCCAGGCCGGCAAGGACGACCTGGCGATGATCACGGACGCCGGCTTCGAGGTCGAGGGCACGGACACCACGACGCTGCCCGAGCACCGCAGGCCGTGCGGCGACGGGGCGGAAGCGCAGGCGACCACCGCCGAGGACGCCGACGCGCCCGCCGCCCCCGTTCCCGCCCCCTCCGACGAGACCCGCCGCGACCTGGTCGCGGTGCGCCGCCGCGGCGCCGGTACGGACCTTCCGCCCAATGCCTGAGTCGCTCACCCCTCGCGAACTGCTCGCCCTCGACCGGCAGCATGTGTGGCATCCGTACGGGCCGATGCCCGGCAAGGCCGCACCGCTGCTGGTCGAGTCGGCGTCCGGCGTGCGGCTCCGGCTGGCCGAACCCGCCGAGGGCCGGGACGAGTTGGTGGACGGCATGTCCTCCTGGTGGTCGGCGGTGCACGGCTACAACCACCCGGCGCTCAATGACGCCGCGTGCGGCCAGCTGGAGCGGATGAGCCATGTGATGTTCGGCGGGCTCACCCATGAGCCCGCCGTACGCCTGGCGAAGCGGCTGGTCGACATCACGCCCGAGCCACTCCAGCACGTCTTCCTCGCCGACTCCGGTTCGGTGTCGGTCGAGGTCGCCGTCAAGATGTGCCTGCAGTACTGGCGCTCGCTCGGAAAGCCCCGCAAACAGCGGTTGTTGACCTGGCGGGGCGGCTATCACGGCGACACCTGGCAGCCGATGTCGGTCTGCGACCCGGACGGCGGGATGCATGAGCTGTGGCAGGGGGTGCTGCCGCGGCAGATCTTCGCGGACGCGCCGCCGGCCGGCTTCGACGCCGCGCCCGACGAGGCGTACGCGGCCCATCTGCGCGAGCTGATCGGCCGGCACGCCGAGGAGCTGGCAGCGGTGATCGTGGAGCCCGTGGTGCAGGGTGCGGGCGGGATGTCGTTCCACTCCCCCGGCTATTTGCGGGTGCTGCGGGAGGCCTGCGACACGCACGGCGTACTGCTCGTCTTCGACGAGATCGCCACCGGCTTCGGCCGTACGGGCGCCCTCTTCGCCGCCGAACACGCGGGGGTCGCACCGGACGTGATGTGCCTCGGCAAGGCGCTGACCGGCGGATATCTGACCCTGGCGGCGACGCTGTGCACGGCGGCCGTCGCGGACGGCATCTCGCGCGGCGAACTGCCGGTGCTGGCACACGGCCCCACCTTCATGGGCAATCCGCTCGCCGCGGCCGTCGCCGACGCCTCGATCGAGCTCCTGCTGTCCCAGGACTGGGCGCAGGAGGTCAAGCGGATCGAGGCCGGGCTGCGGAACGGTCTGGCGGCGGCCGGGAGCATCGCCGGGGTACGTGACGTACGTGTCCTCGGCGCGATCGGTGTCGTCCAGCTCGACCACGAGGTGGACATGGCGGCCGCGACCCGGGCGGCGGTACGGGAGGGCGTATGGCTGCGCCCGTTCCGGGATCTGATCTACACGATGCCGCCGTACATCACCGGCGACGAGGATGTGGCGCGCATCTGCGCCGCGGTGTGCGCGGCAGCACGCGTGGGCTGAACTCCGGGGAGCGCGGGGCCAGTTGGTGAACGAACCGGCCGGGCCCGGCGCACCCGCCGCCGCACCGCAGAGACCATTCACCCAGTCAATGCGCGCGGGATCGTCCGCGCGGAGTCGGAGGTACACCATGTCGGTGCTGTTCGTGACCGGCACGGGCACGGAGATCGGCAAGACCGTGACCACGGCCGCGATCGCCGCGGCCGCGCTCGCCCAGGGCCGTTCGGTGGCCGTGCTCAAGCCGGCCCAGACCGGCGTCACCGCGCACGAGAGGGGCGATGCGGCGGAGGTCGAGCGGCTGGCCGGTCCGGTCACCCTCAGCGAACTCGCCCGCTACCCCGACCCGTTGGCGCCCGCCACGGCCGCCCTGCGGGCCGGTCTGCCGCCGGTGAGCCCCCAGGAGATCGCCGAGGCCGCCGCCAAGCTGGCCGCCTCGCACGACCTGGTACTCGTCGAGGGTGCGGGCGGTCTGCTCGTACGCTTCGACGCGGACGGCCACACCCTCGCCGACGCCGCGCGGCTGGCGGACGCCCCCGTCCTCGTGGTCGCCCAGGCCGGCCTTGGCACCCTCAACACCACCGCACTCACCGCGCTGGCACTGCGCTCGTACGGGCTCGACTCCCCCGGCGTCGTCATCGGCAGCTGGCCGGCCGAACCCGATCTGGCGTCCCGCTGCAATCTGGCCGACCTCCCGGACGCCGCCGGCGCCCCGCTCCTCGGCGTCATCCCGGAGGGCTCCGGCGGGCTGCCGCCGCACGCCTTCCGCGCCGCGGCCCCCGACTGGCTGGCGCCGGAGCTCGGTGGATCGGGCGCGTTCCGCACTCCCCCGAGCGCGTGAGGTCGCGCGGCGCTCGACGCGGAACCGCCGGCGGAGTGGCCAGGAGGCCGCACGGTCAGGCTCGTACGGATATCCGAATGCCGCGCGGTACGGCGCCGTGGGACTTGTCCCCTTCCAGGTGGGGAGACTGACAGGCAGGAGGGGGCTACCGCCGGCGAAAGGGCCCGTCATGTTGCAGCGCAGGAGAATTCCGCAAGGCACCGTGCACCACCCGGTGTTCGCCCGCTTCTACGCGAGCTGCTGCGGTCCGGCCGCGGACGCGCGGGCGGGGGTCGCAGGGCTCCGCAAGGAGTTGCTGACGGGCGCGACGGGGCGGGTCATCGAGGTCGGCGCCGGGCCCGGACTGAACTTTCCGCACTATCCGGGGACGGTTTCGGAGGTGGTGGCCATCGAGCCGGAGTCCACGCTCCGGGAGGTGGCCCGGTCGGCGGCGGCGCATGTCGAGGTGCCCGTGGATGTGGTGCCCGGGGTGGCGGAGTCCCTGCCGGTCAAGAGCGAGGCGTTCGATACGGCCGTGGCGTCGCTGGTGCTGTGTTCGGTGCGCGATGTGCAGCGGGCGCTGATGGAGCTGCGGCGGGTGCTGCGTCCCGGTGGTGAGCTGCGGTTCTTCGAGCACGGGCGGGCGGCGGGGCGGGGGCTGGCGGCGGTGCAGTGGTCGTTGGACCACACGGTCTGGCCGCTGCTGATGGGTGGCTGTCACACCGGTCGCGATCCGCTGGGCGAGATCCGGGGCGCGGGGTTCGAGGTGGTGCGGATGCGGCGGTTGAAGGTACCGGAGCGGGGGCCGACGCTCCCGACGTCGCCGGCGGTGCTGGGGATGGCACGGCGGCCGGGCGACTGAGTTACCCGGCGGCGGCGCTCAGTCGCCTCACACCGTCCAGGTGCGCAGTTCGTCGGCGATGGCGTGGACGTCCGCCGTGCCTTCCTTGACGAGGCGGGCCAGGTCGCGGACCTGCTCGGGGGAGGTGGCGATCTTCAGGCCGCTGGCGACGAGATAGCCGTAGGCGACGGCGGTCGCGAACATGGCGTTCGAGCGCTCCAACGCCGGTACCTGGAGGAGGAGTTGGAGGAGGGCGGCGGCGCGGTCCTGGGGATCGGTGTAGACGGGCACACCGAATATTTCCGCTTCATGGCGGCTGACGGCGGCCACGAGGGCGCCCCAGTCGGAGACCTGGGGGTCTCCGGGGGTGTGCTGTTCGGCGATCAGGAGGAGCCAGGCGAGGTCGATGCGCAGCGTCACGTTGTGCCCGGCTGTCCTTCGCGGTGGGGGGTGGAGGGACGGCCATGGGCGCCGCCCGGTTCCAGGCCGAATTCCTCGGCGAAGACCCGCTCGTACTGCTTCATGAAGTCGGAGGCGGCCTCGACGAAGGTCTGTCCGACCTCGCCGGCGTCCTTCAGGACGAGCTCCTCGATATAGCGGTTCACGCTCACTCCCCGCTGCAGGGCGCGCGCTCGCGCCGCTTCGGCGGTGGCTTCGTCCACCCGGACGTTCAGCTGTGTCTTCGCCACCCCTCCAAGCTAGCGCGCATCCGCTAGCACCGGCAAGCGTCGTCGCCCGTGAGGTGCCGGGCCGGAGCGGAGGCCGCCGCGCGCGCCGCTGCCCACGCTGCCGGAGCGGATGCCGCACGATGTGATCCGTCGTGAGACCGGGGTGATCGTGCGGGACTCGGCACACCGGCGCGATCAGCGACTGACCGGACCGCCCTACCGCTCGGCCCCAGGAGGACCACCGCAGTGTCCGTCCCAGCCTCCGTCCCGAATCTGAAGCGCAGCCTGCGTCGCTTCGACATCATGGCGATCGGCGTCGCCGCCGTGATCTCCTTCGATGTGATCGGGCAGATCGCCTCCGGAGGCGGCCAGGCCGTTACCTGGATCGCCGTTATCGCGGTGGCGTTCCTGCTGCCCTACGCCCTGATCTTCGCCGAGACCGGCGCCGCGTTCCCGCAGGAAGGCGGGCCCTATGTCTGGGTGGAGGTGGCCTTCGGCAGGCTGGCGGCCGCGCTGACCACCATGTTCTATTGGGTCACCAACCCGGTCTGGCTGGGCGGCTCGCTGGTCTTCGTGGCCGCCGAGGCCTGGGACGGCTTCGTCTTTCCGCTCGGCTCGGGAACGGTGGCCGACTACGCCTTCAAGCTCGTCTTCATCTGGGCCGCCATCCTCACCGCGGTGGTGTCGCTGCGCCGCGGCAAATGGATCACCACGACCGGTGCCGGGGCCAAGGTCCTGGCGCTGGCGTTCTTCACCGGTACCGCCGTGGCGTACGGCGTCCAGCACGGTTTCCGGGGCTTGTCGGGCGCCGGTTTCGCGCCCAGCGGTGCCGGGTTTCTGGCACTGGTGCCGGTGCTGCTGTTCGCGTTCGTCGGGTTCGAGGCGCCCAACGCGGCGGGGGACGAGATGCTCGATGCGCAGCACGATGTGCCGGTCGCGATCGGGGTCTCCGGCGCCATCGCCACCTGCTGCTATCTGCTGCCGGTACTGGCCATCCTCTCCGTCGCCCCGGGCGGCCAGGTCACCGGCGTCGGCGGTTTCATGGATGCCGCCCGGCTGGTCTTCGGTATCTACGGCGGCTGGCGCGACCCCCTTCTGACCTTTGTCGCCGTGCTGTTCGCGGTGGCGCTGCTGACCCAGGGCAGCGCCTGGATGATCGTCGCCGACCGGATGCAGGCGATGGCGGCCGCCGACGGTGGGTTCTTCACCCGCGGCCTGGGCACCTTCCATCCGCGGCTGGGCACACCGGTCCGGATGAATCTGGTCTCCGGTGTCACCGCCACCGCCTTCATGGTCGCCGCGATGCATCTGGCGAGCGGGGACACCTCCTCCGTCTTCGGTGTGGTGCTGTCCGTCGCGATCACCACGCTGCTGCTGTCCTATCTCGCCGTGATTCCCTCGTTGTTGGTGCTGCGGCTGCGTCACCGCTCGGTGCCCCGGCCCTATCAGGTCCCCTTCGGCACCCGCGGCTTCACGGTCGCGGTCGTGCTCGTCTACGCCTGGATCCTGCTCGGCTCATGGGTGGCACTGTTTCCCGGCACCCTGGAGGAGCTCTTCGGCATCCCGTACGACTTCCGGGCGACCTGGAGCGTCTCCCGGCTCGCGTTCGAGACGTTCACCCTCGGCACCGTCGTCCTGCTGCTCGCGGTCGCCGCCGCCGGGTACATGACCCAGCGCATGCGCACACAGCCCCAGGACGATGAGCGCGAGACCGGCCCAGCCCGTTAGCGCCGGCGCCGCCACGCCCACCATCAGCGCCTCGCCGAGCAGGGTGAACGGCACCTCGGCCGCCTGGGTGGCCTCGACCGCGCCCAGGGCGGCGGGGTGGTGGCGCACCAGGTCGGTGGCGCGGAAGAAGAGCGTGGTGGCCACGACGCCGGAGACCAGGGCGACGATCAGCGACTGCGTCAACTGGCCGCCGACGGGCGGGCCTTGGGTCACCGCCGCGGTGGCCGCCAGCGCCAGCCACAGCGGGAGCGAGCCCAGTGTCATCGCCAGGGTGCGCTGGACGCCGTCCAGGCCGTCGAGCCCGAGGAGTTTGCGGTTGCCGAGCGGGTAGGCGACGGCGGCGATCATGACCGGCAGCACCACCCGGAGGACCGTGGCCGGGCCCGTACCGTCGGCGTGCTGCAGCTGGGCCAGCAGCACGCCGACGACGATCAGCGCGGAGACCCCGAGCGTACGCAACGGGACCCGGCCGCCGCCGAGCGCGCCCAGCCCGATGCCCGCGACGATCACCAGCTGCCAGGTCGAGGCGACGAGCCAGCCCGCCCCTGCCTGGCCGGCCCAGGTGAGCGGCGCGTAGAAGAGGCCGAAGCCCACGGTCGACCAGATCAGCCAGGTCGTGGGGCGGGCGCGCAGAGTGCGCAGTACGCCGGGCAGACCGCCGCGCGCGGCCACCAGCGCGACCAGCGGGACGACCATGAAGAGGTAGCGCAGGCTCGCGCTCCACATCCAGGAGCCGCCGGCCACGCTCATCCAGCGGTTGAGCACAAAGGTGGTGGCGAAGCAGGCGGCGGCGATCAGCCCCAGGGCCATCGGGCCCGCCACACCCCCCGTACCGGAGCGCGCGGCCGCGCCCCGGCCGCCGGGTATCCGTATCCGTGTCGGCACGCGTCCGTCTCCCCGCTGTATCGCCGTTACATCGCCCTGGACAGGTGTCCTGACCTCCCGCTTTCCCGAGAGGGGCGAAATTGATATCTGAAATGTTAGTTCCTTTGCGGGGCGCCTCGGCGGGCGGGGGTCCGCGCATAAGATCGAGGGCGTGACCGCACTGGAACCGGTGCCGAGAAGGCTGCTGCGCGACGAGGCGTATGACGCGCTGCTGGAGGCGATCGTCTCCGGCGAGCTGCCGCCCGGCCAGAAACTCAACGATGCCGAGCTCGCCGAACGGCTGGGGCTCTCCCGCGCCCCGGTACGGCAGGCGCTCGCCCGCCTGGCCGCGGAACGACTGGTGGTGTCCAAGCCGCAGAGCTATACCCGGGTCGCCCCCGTCGTGGCCGAGGAGATCCGGGACGCGCTCGCCGTCGTCCAGGCGATGCATGCGCTGGCCGTACGCGAGGCGGTCCCCCGGATGACCGAGGAGCATCTCGACCGGATGCGGGCGGCCAATGCCGCGTTCGTCCGCGCGCTGGACGCCGAGGACGCGCTCGCCGCCATCGCCGCCGACGACGAACTGCACGCGGTACCGATCGAGGTGTGCGGCAACGCGGCGCTGGCCGAGACGGTCCGCCGTTACACCCCGCTGCTGCGCAGACCGGAGCGCCGCCGCTTCTCAAGCGCCGCGGCGCGCGCGTCCGCCGAGCGGCACGATGCGCTGATCGACGCCTGCGCGGCGGGCGCGACGGAGGCCGCCGTGGAGCTGTCGGGCGAGATCTGGGGCGGTCTCGACGCGATGGACGACCCCTCGTGATCACCGCCGGCCACGGCATGAACGCCAAGAGCGAAGGCGCGGGCGAGGCCCAAGTGGTCTTTCCGCAGGACCTGTTGGACCGTGAGCTGGGGGCGGGCGCGACGGTACGGCAGGGATGTGGCCGCCGCACGGGAATGGGTCTTCGTCCCCCGGCGTTGAAACGGATCATGGTTGCACGGGGCGGTGACCGGTCACGATCGACGCCGATCGCGCGCTTTCCAAGGGGGCTTCATGCCACGTCCGTTCCGCTTCGGCATCAATATGCCGACCATCGATTCGGGAACCACCTGGCGCGAAAAGTGCCGGCACGCCGAGGAGCTGGGCTATGACGTACTGCTCGTCCCGGACCATCTGGGCATACCGGCGCCGTTCCCGGCGCTGATCGCAGCGGCGGAGGCGACCGAGCGGCCGCGGGTGGGCACCTTCGTCCTCAACAAGCTGAGGCGGAACAGGTCCTCGGCACGCTCCAGGTCCCGCTCCGTACGAAGCTGAAAGGTGCGGGCCCGAATCGGAACCGGCCCGCTCCCGAGGTCATTCCTCCGGCTCGGCTGCCACGATGGCCAGCAATCCGGGAAACCGCCTCTCGAGGTCAGTCCGGCGCAGGCTGGCCATCCGGCTGTTACCTCGGGAGACCTGCCTGACCAGCCCGGCTTCGCGCAGAATCCGGAAGTGGTGCGTGACGGTCGCCTTGGAGACCGGCAGTGCGAAGGAGCTGCACGTCCGCGCCGTGCCGTCGGGCTCGGCCGCCAACACACGCACCACTCGGCGGCGCAGGGGATCCGCCAGCGCGGTGAGCACCGGGCCGAGCTCGATCTCCCCGACGGCCGGGTGGCCTTCGTCGTCGGGCATCAGGACACCTCCCTCTCCGTTCAGGTATGGCTTGCATCGTACCTACAGACTCGCTAGCGTCACGAAGGTACGAGATTCATCGTACCTATCGAGGAGAGAACTCTCATGACTCAGCCGCTCACACTCGTCGGCACCGCTCACCCCAAGCCCGAACGCGCCGCAGAGCTGAAACAGCTCCTGCTCTCATTCGTTGAGCCGACCCGGCAGGAGCCCGGTTGCCTGGAGTACCACTTCCATGAGGACCGCGATGAACCCGGCGTCTTTGTCTTCTACGAGGCATGGCGCTCTCAGGCTGATCTCGACGCCCACCTGGCCCTCCCGCGCATGCGGGCCTTCTGGGAGCAGCGCATGGATTACCTGAAATCCGACCTCGACATCCGTTTTCTCACCATGCACAGCCCGTACCAGCCCGCCGCCCGTTCCTGACTGCTGACTCCGACAGCCTCTGTGGCGCCGTGCCGAACTTGAGCTTCTCAGCCGGCCTTGCCCCTGCCATGGGAATCGAAAGAGGTCCGGCGAGACAGGGGCAAGGTTCCGCGAGACCGGATGGCGGCCATGCCCCCGTGGATCGTTCGCCTGAAAGGTGAGCGCATCGGACCCGGCTTATTGAGGCCGGGGGCGGGTTCGGCTGAAACGGGGCACAAATGCTGCCGCTCGGTGCGCGGCGCAGCGAGAATCCGCCGGCGCGGGTGAGATCGGGCGAGAGTCCGCTGGTTTGAAAGCGACAGGGCGGCAGTCGAGTTCGCCTTCACTCCGATCCAGCTCAACCACCCCGACCCCTTCGGCGCGACCGTCGTCCTGATGGAGGAGGACAGCAACAACGCGCGTCTGCCCGAAGCGTTCGCCCGCCGACTGCGCGGTCGTTTGCCGACACTCCCGAGCCGGTCGGCTAGTGCTGTGACCGGGATGGTTCACCGTGATCGGAAGGCGGCTCGCGGGACGAGCGCACGCGAAACGGCTGGTATTACTGGAGCATGCAGGAAGAGACCGCACGCTCCGCGATCGACACGTTCATCTCCGCGTTCAACGCCTCGGACGACAGCTATGTGACTGCCCTGCTCTCCCAGGCCCTGACCTCAGACGTGGTCTTCTGGGGGCCGTTGGGCCGCAGCGAAGGAATCGCGGCGGTCGAGCGGTTCGTGCTGGACATCCGGCGCCACCCAGCGGGGACCGGCACGATGGTGCGCTGCTCAGCGGTGGACATGCCTGACGAGTGGGCCCGGTACAAGTGGGTCTTCACCACGCCGGATGGAGGCCCCCGCCTGGCGGGAACGGACGTCGTCCATCTGCGGCGGAGCCTCATCGACCAGGTCATCGTCTTTGCGGGGGAGATCGAGGCGTCCGCCTCCTGAGTCATCCTTCTGTCGCTGTCCTTCTCCTGAACTTGCCCCTTCGGCGCTCGGGGGCTGCGGTTCGCAGTTGGTCAGGCTGCGGTGCTGAGGGGGCGTCCGCCCCAGCGGATGCCCTTTTCGCTGCGGATGCGGGCACGTTCCTTGCGTTGGGCGGCGAGTACGTCGGGGTGGCGGGCGTTGGTGGTGCGCCAGCGCAGGTAGCGGTGCAGTGCCTGGGTTTGCGCGGGGTGGCTGCGGTGGTGGGAGTTGGCCAGGGTGAACTGCCGCAGCGGGCCGAAGTGGGCCTCGATCGGGTTGGCCCAGGAAGCGTAGGTCGGGGTGAAGCACAGCTCGACCTTGTTCTTCTTCGCCCAGCGGCGGATGTCCGCGCCGGTGTGGGAGGAGAGGTTGTCCAGGATGATGTAGATCGGGGCGCCGTCGGGTCGGGCGGCGCGGATCGACTTGAGCGCGGCCAGGGTGTTGGCGGTGCCCTTGCGGCGGCGGTTGACGCCCCACAGGCGGTCGTCGCCCACGGAGTAGCAGCCGTGGAAGTAGGTGACGCCGTGGGTGCGGCGGTAGGTCGCCGGCAGCCGGTTGGGCTTGCCCTGCTTCGCCCAGCAGGAGCCCGCGATGGGCCGGATCCCCAGGGGCCCGAACTCGTCGAAGGCGAAGACCCGGTCCGGGAAGCGGTCCAGCACCTGCTCGATCCGGTCGAGGTTGGCATCGCGATCAGGGTCGGGTGACTCCTTCCAGGTCTTGGTGCGCTGGAAGGTGATGCCGCGGCGCCGGAGCAGGCACCGTAAGGCTTCACGGCCGATGCGGATGACACGTCCGTGCACTTTCCGCAGGTAGGCGGCGAGTTTGCGGATCGACCAGCGGGTGAAGGGCTGGTCGAGCTTGCTGGGACGAGTGGTGGCCGTCCGGATGACGAAGTCCTCGTCGTCACGACTGAGTAGGCGGGGACGGCCTCCCGCCCACTGAGGGTCCAGGCAGGCCAGGCCGATCTCGTTGAAGCGGTGGATCACATCGCGCACGGTGTCCTCGTCGGCCTGGACCAGCTGGGCGATCACCGGCACCCGGTTCCCGCCCGCCGAGGCGAGCAGCATCATCGCGCGCCGGTAGCGCACCGAACTCGTGCTGCCCCGGCGCACGATCTGCTGCAGCTTCTGCCCCTCCTGGCCGGTCAGTCTGCGTACACGGACAGGCTCAGCCACCGCGCCTCCAGCGATCGGATCGGACGTCACCGCACATCCAACCGTCGCGACCACCAACCCGGCGAACCTTCACGGTCACAGCACTAGCTCGAGCAGATTGCGGCTTCGATTTGGGCGAGTTGGGCAGCGAGGATGTCCTCGAATGCGGCGCGGCGGTCCGCCCCGAGGGGGCTGACGTCGCGGGCGAAGTGGGCCAGGGCCGGGAAGCGTTCGGGGTCGGCGCCCAGTACCGCCACGCGGAACAACTCCATGCCCTGTTCGTGCTCTTCCGGGGTGACCGCGCTGACCCCGGCCTCGGAAGCGATCAATGCGGCGATGAGGACCGCGATCCGGTGGTAGCGCACCGGGATCTCCTCGTCGGGCAGTCCCGACGCACGCAGCGCCTGTAGCACCTCTTCCATGACCAGCCGGGAACCGGTGCCGCCTGACGCGTAACGTCCCCAGACCGCGGCGAGCTGGGGCTGCTGACCGAAGGCCTCTCTCACGCGCAGGGCCAGGGCCGTGATGCGCTGCTTCCAGTCGCCCTCGGCGCGGTGGCCGTCCATGGCGGCCAGGAGAATCCGGTCGGCGACCGCGCGCAGCAGTTCGGTCTTGCTGCGGAAGTGCCGGTAAAGGCTGGAGGAATCGGTCCCGAGGGCCGCGGCCAGCTTGCGCACGCTGAACGAATCCGCGTCGCTCGTGCGCAGCAGCTCCGCCGCCGCATCCAGGATCTCTTCGGTCGACCAACGCCTTCGGCCTGCCATCTTGCTCCTCTCACCAGATCTCAGCCTAACCTATGCACTTGGCGTTGCACGCACCGCGTGCATAATGAGGACATGAGCGTGCCGGACGGGCCGGCATGCCACTCGTGCCCTGTTATCCGGGTCAGGCGACCGATGCGGAGCTCACCCCGGGGAATACGAAAGGACGCATGACGTGAAGAACCCACTGGATTCCGCGGCGCTGAACGCAGCCATCGAAAACGTCCACCGCGCCGGGATGCCGGGCCTGTTCGCCGAGGTGCGAGACGGCGACCAGGTCTGGTGCGGCGCCGCCGGGGTCGCCGATGTCGCCACCGGCCGCCCCGTCACCGCCGACATGCGGCACCGCGTCGGCAGCATCACCAAGACCTTCACCGCCGCCGCGGTCCTGCAGCAGGTCGAGAGCGGTCAGATCGGTCTCGACACACCGATCGGCCGGTACCTTCCGAAGCTGGTTCCCGGAGAACGCGGTGCCGCGATCACGGTCCGGATGCTGATCAACCACACCAGCGGCCTCGCCGAGTACCTCCCGTACGCCTACCCCTCCCTCAAGGCGTACCCCGCCCTCGCGGACACCGGACCCCAGAGCCTGGACGACCATCGGTTCACGCGGTTCGACCCCACTGAACTGATCGAGATGGGGGTCACCGCACCTGCCGTCGGCGCCCCGGGCGGTACTCCGGGGGTGTACTCCAACACCAACTACCTGCTCCTCGTCCAACTCCTGGAACAAGCGACCGGCACCACGGTCGAGCGGTACATCACCCGGAACGTCATCGAGCGCGCCGGGCTCCGGGACACCGAACTCCCCGCCGGACCGTACGTCAACGGGCCGCACTCGCAGCTCTACGAGGCGTGGTTCGGCATGATCGACCCGCCGCGCGACTACAGCGTCTACGACATGTCATGGGTGGGGCCGTCGGCCTCGCTGATATCGACCGTCGCGGACCTCAACCGCTTCTACGGCATGCTGCTGGCCGGGGAGATCGTCAGCCCGTCGTCGCTGGCGCAGATGCAACGCACCGTCCCGATCGTCTCCCAAGAGGGAAAGACGATCGACTACGGCCTCGGCCTGCACCCGATGGAGGGTCCCGGTCAGGGCACCTTCTGGGGCCATGGCGGCACGGTCTGGGGTGGTGGAGCGCTGGCCATGACCCGTGCCGACGGCAAGCGGCAGATGGCGGTCGCGGTGAACATGCAGAGGTGGAACAGGCTCGACTCCTCCGGCAAGCCGCAGCCCCATCCCATCGACGACGCGCTTGCGGCTCTGTACCGCGTGGCGATGTACGGCTGACCGGGCCGGAGAGAGTCGCTTTCACCAAGCCGGCACGTATCCCGAGACGGGAGAGTCGAGTCGGCAGCGGGAATGACCGCAGCACGTTCGGCACGGCAACGCCGCTGGCTCCTGGCGGTGATGTGTGGATCGGGCTCGCCCTGACCGCCCTCGCCGCCGTCCACCCGTTCGTCGACCGTGCCACCACCCATCTGCCGACCGACCACATCCGGGCCGGCCGTCCCACCTACGCCCACGCGCGGGTCGACTCGGCCGTCACCACCTACCTGGTCCTGTTGTCCGTCATCGGGGCGCTCGGTGTCATAGCCCGGCTCTGGACGACCCGGGCGGTCAAGCCGGCCAAGCGGTGGGCCCGCCCGCCGTGATGTTTGTGCTCGGCACGAGCGTCGGGCTGACCGGGCTCCTCACGAAACTGGAGACGGCAGAAGCCCTGCTGCAGTCTGCCGCACTTGTTCAATTCATAGCGCCCCGGTGAACAGCTGCCTGGGCCGGCTGCGGGGGCCGGCCCAGGCTCCTCTGATGCGCGCCCCCCCGGTGCCCGGCTCACTCCCCCCTGGCTTCGTCATCGTTGTCGAGGCCGACCGCGTCCGGGGCACGCAGGGGCCGCAGCCCGCCGCGTGGTACGGAGGCGGTGAAGCTGTATCGGCCGAGGACATTGAGGTTCTTGTGCTCGAGCGGGGACAGCCGTGCCACGTCCTCGTCCCGGATCTCGCGGCCCTCGGCGCGGAGCTGGGCAACCGCGACGTCGATGGAGCGAGTCGCCCAAGGCCCGGTCCGACGCGGCAGGACTCTGCCTGGATCTGGCGGGCGCGTAGCTTGTTCGCGCCTGGAACAAGCTCGTTCCTCGGCACGGAAACCGTTCGCCGAAAAGGCCGGCGCTCTGCTTGGCTCGCCCCATGAGCGATCTCCACATCCGCTGTGCCACCCTCTCGGACATCGACACGGTGTTGCAGTTCTGGCGCGAAGCCGCGGAAGGAACGAGCATCAGCGACGACTACGACGGAGTGGCCCGACTCGTCACAAGAGACCCCGAAGCCCTGCTCCTCGCAGAGCGGGACGGCACCCTCACGGGGACCGTGATAGCCGGCTTCGACGGATGGCGATGCTCCGCCTACCGACTGGCCGTACACCCGGACTGCCGCCGGCAAGGCGTCGCCACCGCTCTCCTGGAAGCAGCGGAACAACGCTTCGCCACCCTGGGCGGGCGACGTGTCGACGCCATGGTCCTGGAAGCCAACGAGCGAGCACACCACACGTGGGCTGCGGCCCGGTACCAGCGCGAGGACCACTGGCGGCGCTGGGTCAAGCATCTCGTTGACCGAACTGACTGAGTACCGGCACCCCAGGAGCCCGCCCCACTAAGGAGCGGGCTCTTCGTTTACCACCGACTTTGCCGATCCTTTACCATGGTGTTTCCCCTCCCCGAGTGAAAGGTGTGTGAGCGTCCAGCCATGGGCGAGCCTCCCAGTTGTCGAGCACCCTCCCGACATAGCGCGAACCTCCCGATCCTGTTCGATCATGGGACGGAGGTGACTCGATGACCGACCTGCTCTTTCTGGGCGTGGCGCTCCTCCTGACCCTGGCCTGTGGTGTCTTTGTCGCGGCCGAGTTCTCCCTGACGACCGTCGAGCGCAGTGACCTCGAACGCGCCGCCGAGCGCGGCGACCGGGGCGCGGACAGCGCCCTGAAGGCGGTCCGCGGTCTCACCTTCCAACTCTCCGGCGCCCAGCTCGGCATCACCGTCACCGGCCTGGTCATCGGCATGCTGTCCAAGCCGGCCATCGCCACCTTGCTGGCCGGACCGCTGGATGCGATGGGCCTGCCGCGGGCGGCCGCGGAGTCGCTGGCCCTGGTGCTCGGCACCGCGATCTCCACGGTCGTGCTGATGGTCGTCGGCGAACTGGTCCCGAAGAACTGGGCGATCTCCAACCCCCTGGGCATCGCCAAGAAGGTCGCCACCGCCCAGCGCGGCTTCAGCGGCGCCTTCAAGCCGTTCATCCGGCATCTGAACAATGCCGCCAACCGCATGGTCCGCAGGATGGGCCTGGAGCCCGCCGAGGAGCTGGCCTCGGCGCGCGGCCCGCAGGAGCTGGTGGCGCTGGCCCGGCACTCCGCCAAGGAGGGCGCGCTGGAGCCGGACACCGCCGAGCTGTTCGTCCGTACCCTCAATCTCGCCGATCTGACCGCGGAGAACGTGATGACACCGCGGGTGCAGGTGATCGCGCTGGACGTGCAGTCCACCGCCGAGGACGTCGCCAACGCGACCCGGGCCACCGGACTGTCCCGCTTCCCCGTCTACCGCGGCAGCCTGGACGGCGTCGTCGGCGTGGCACACATCAAGGACGTCCTGACCATCCCGGCCGAGCGCCGCCTCCGCCACCCGGTCTCCGAGCTGCTGCGCGAGCCGCTGCTGGTGCCCACGACGCTGACCGTGGACCGGCTGCTGGACCGGCTGTCCGGCAAGCGCACGATGGCCGTGGTCATCGACGAGTACGGCGGCACGGCCGGTGTCGCGACGCTGGAGGACATCGTCGAGGAGGTGGTCGGCGAGGTCCGCGACGAACACGATCCGCTGGAGACCCCCGACCTGGCACCGGCGGGAACCGACGCCGACGGCCGCACCGTCTACCAGGCCGACGGCGCCGCCCGTACCGACCAGCTGGAGCGGATCGGCCTCCGGCTGCCCGAGGGCCCGTACGAGACCCTCGCCGGTCTGATCGCCACCGAGCTCGGCCGCATACCGGTCGCCGGCGACACCCTTGAGGTGGCCGGCTGGTCGATGGATGTGCTGGACGCCGCCGGCCACCGTGCCGCGCGGGTGCTGTTGCACGCCCCGCTGCCGGGCAGCACCGCCGAGCAGGACGCGGAGGCCGGCCGATGATCGCGCTCCAGCTTTTCGTGGGCCTGCTGACGCTGGTCGTCAACGCCTTCTTCGTGGGCGCCGAGTTCGCCCTGATCTCGGTGCGCCGCAGCCAGATCGAGCCGTACGCCGAGCGCGGTGACCGCCGGGCGGCCAGTGTGCTGTGGGGTCTGCAGCATGTCTCGGCGCTGCTGGCGGCGGCTCAACTGGGCATCACCCTGTGCACCCTGGTGCTGGGCGCGGTCGCCGAGCCGGCCATCGCGCACATCCTGGAGCCGGTGTTCCACGCGGTGGGCATCTCGTCGGCGCTGATCCACCCGATCTCGTTCGTGATCGCGCTGTCGCTCGCCACGTATCTGCACATGCTCTTCGGCGAGATGGTGCCGAAGAATGTCGCACTGGCCGAGCCGGTACGCAGCGCGCTGATTCTGGGGCCGCCGCTGGTCGCGCTGACCCGGACGCTGCGCCCGGCGATCCTCGCGATCAATGCGCTCGCCAACGGGCTGCTCAAGCTGCTGCGGGTGGAGACCCGGGACGAGGTGGCCGCGACGTTCTCGGACGACCAGCTCGCGAAGATGGTCGAGGATTCCCGGCAGGCCGGGCTGCTCGACGAACGGGCCCAGGAGCGGCTGCGGGACGCCCTGGAGCTGGGACGCCGCCCCGTCAGGGACGTGGTGCTGCCGGTCGAGAAGGTCGTCTCCGCACGGATGGGGATCACCCCCGAGGAACTGGAGCACCTGGCCGCCGAGTCCGGCTTCTCCCGCTTCCCCGTCGTCGACGAGACCCGCCGCATCCTGGGCTATCTGCACGTCAAGGACGCGCTGGACGCCATACCGCGTCAGGTGCCGTTCCCGGTCTCCGCGCTGCGCCCGATCGCCCGCGTCAAGGCTTCGACGCTGCTGGACGACGTGCTGACGGCGATGCGCGGATCGAGTACGCATCTGGCCGCGGTGATCGGCGACGACGGGCGGCTGGCCGGTCTGGTGACGATGGAGGACGTGCTCCGGGAGCTGGTGTTGCAACAGCCCCCGGCCTGAGCGGTCCGAGCACCCCGCCGAGGGGCCGGAAGACAACGGACTGACCGATCGGTTAGATTGCTGACCGATCGGTTAGACGCGTGCCGTCCGGCACCGCGTCCCCGCCGGTCGTCATCGCATCGGCACGCGACAAGGGGGCAGAAGCATGGACCGCACAACGTGCTGCATCGTGGGCGGCGGACCCGCCGGAATGATGCTGGGACTGTTGCTGGCCAGGGCGGGCGTCGAGGTGACCGTCCTGGAGAAGCACGCGGACTTCCTGCGCGACTTCCGCGGGGACACCGTGCACCCCTCGACGCTGCGGCTGCTGGACGAGCTCGGGCTCGGCGAGGCGTTCGCGCGACTGCCGTTCGCCAAGCTGGAGGAGATGCGGGCACAGATCGGCGGGACGACGGTCGTCATGGGCGATATGCGGCGCATCCCCGGCCGGCACAAGTACTTCGCCATGGTCCCGCAGTGGGACTTCCTCAGCCTGCTCGCCGCCGCGGCCGCCGGGGAGCCGGGCTTCACCCTGCGGATGCGCACCGAGGTCACCGGGCTGCGCACCGAGGGCGGCCGGGTGACGGGGGTGCGGTTCACCGACGAGCACGGCGCGCCCGGCGAGCTGGCCGCGGATCTGACGGTCGCCTGCGACGGCCGGGACTCGGTGGTACGGCAGGCGGCCGGGCTTCGGCAGCAGCTGTTCGAGGTGCCGATGGACGTCTGGCAGGTGCGGGTGGACGCTCCCCCAAGCTCTCAACTGCGTTCGAGCAGGGGGGACCCCCATTCCGACGACCTCAAGAGCGGTCGGGTCTTCGCCCGCTTCGGCGGCGGCCAGGCGGCGGTCACCATGGACCGCGGCACGTACTACCAGACCTCCTATCTGATCGAGAAGGGCCGGGACGCGCAGCTGCGCACCCACGACATCCAGTGGCTGCGGGACCGGCTCGGCGCGCTGTTCGGCTGGGACGACGAGGTGACCGGCGCGATCGGCTCCTGGGACGACGTCAAGCTGCTGGAGGTGACGTTCGGCCGGCTGCAGCGCTGGTACCGGCCCGGTCTGCTGTGCATCGGGGACGCGGCCCACACCATGTCGCCGGTCGGCGGCGTCGGGGTCAATCTGGCGCTGCAGGACGCGGTCGCCGCGGCCCGGATCCTGGCCGGGCCGCTGCGCCGTGGCACGGTCGCCGCGGCGGATCTGGCGCGGGTGCAGAAGCGGCGGCAGCTGCCGATGGTCGTGGTGCAGAAGTCCCAGCAGGCCGAGCACTCGATGATCCGTGCCGCGCTGGACGGCACGCTCGACGGCGACCGGCTGCCGGTGCCGATGCGGCTGCTGCGGTGGGTGCCGCCGCTGCGGACGGTGACCGGCTACCTCGGCGGGATCGGCGTACGCCCCGAGCGGGCGCCCTCCTTCGCGCGGGTCAGGGCCGGCGCTCGATCGCGTTGAGGGTGAACTCCTCCAGCTCCGCGGCCGCGGCGTCCAGGTCGAGCTCCGGGTGGACCAGCCAGTGGGCGATCACCCCGTCGATCGCACCGCCGATCGCCAGGGCGACCGTCCGCACATCGAACTCCCGGAACACGCCCGCCTGCTGACCTTCCGTCAGGAGTGCGGCGAGGGCCTGCCAGCGGCCGTGGGTGTCGTGCGAACCCGGCGTCTTGAGACGGGTGCCGCCGTGGTCGTCGAGCAGCATCTCGGTGATCACGCGCACCTGGCGGCGGTTGGCCTGCTGGTAGCCGATCATCGCCCGTACATAGGTGACGACCGCCTCCCGCGGGCCCGACGCCCGCGCCAGCCGCTCGGTGACATAGGCACTGAACTGCTCGATCACCTGCTCCAGCGCCGCCCGGGTCAGGTTGTCCTTCGAGGAGAAGTGGTAGAGCACCGCGGCCTTGGACAGCCCTGCCCGCTCGGCGATCGCGGACAGCGAGGTCGCGGGGTAACCCCGGGTGGAGATCAGGTCGATGGTGGCCTCGATGAGCTGCTGCCGGCGGGCCCGCTCGGTGAACGTCGGCTCGTCGGGGTCGGCGCCCCGGCGGGGAGTCATCGCGCGTCCACCTCTGCCTTTCCTCGGCTGCCTGCCGTCGCCCTTGGGACGACAACAGACCGTACACCGCGCGGGAATGCCGGACGGTGAGGGATAGGGTCACCGCGCCATGGAGATGGATGCCAACTGCACCAGTTTCGTCGCGGTCGGCGACAGCTTCACCGAGGGGATGTCGGACGGCCTGCCGGACGGCTCCTACCGCGGCTGGGCCGATCTGCTCGCCGCCCTCCCCCAGCCTTCGGCCGGGGGTACCCCCACCTCACCTCTCTCGCCCGGTTTCCGCTACGCCGATCTCGCGGTGCGCGGCAAGCTCATCGGGCAGATCGCCGACGAGCAGTGCGGACCGGCCGCCGCGATGGGCGCGGACCTGGTGACGCTGGTCGGCGGGCTCAATGACGCACTGCGGCCCCAGTGCGATGTGGAGCGGGTGTGCGCGCAGTTCGAGGAGGCCGCGGGCCGGCCGGCGAAGAGCTGCGGGCAGCTGGTGCTGATGCGGAGTCCGGGCCGGCAGGGGCCGGTGCTGGAGCGCTTCCGGCCGCGTATGGAGCAGCTGTTCGCACGGATCGACGAGGTGGCCGCGCGGCACGGTGCCGTGATCGTCGACCTGTACGCGTCGCGGGCGCCGGCCGACCCCCGACTGTGGGCGGACGACCGGCTGCATCTGAACTCCGAGGGGCACCGCCGGGTGGCGGAGGCGGTCCGGCAGGCGCTCGGCCTGGCCGCCGAGGCGGACTGGGACGCACCGCTGCCGGCCACCGCGCCGCCGGGCCGGTTCGCACGGCGCGCCGCGGATCTGCGCTTCGCGCGCGAGCATCTGGTGCCGTGGATGGCTCGGCGGCTCACCGGGCGGTCCTCGGGCGACGGCCGTCCCGCCAAACGCCCCGAGCTGCTGCCCTACGAGGGCTGATCGCCCGCACCGTTTCGGCTTGGAGGAAAGCACAGCCGGGACCGGGGCGCCGACCTGCGCGAACCGCCAGTAGACTCTCACCACGTGACTGCTGTGTCTGCGAAGCCTCGCATCCCCAATGTTCTGGCCGGCCGCTACGCCTCCGCGCAGCTGGCCGTGCTGTGGTCCCCCGAGTACAAGGTCAAGCTGGAGCGGAAGCTGTGGCTTGCCGTGCTGCGTGCACAGAAGGACCTCGGGGTGGAGGTTCCCGAGCAGGCGCTGGCCGACTATGAGCGGGTCCTGGAGACTGTCGACCTGGCCTCGATCGCCGAGCGCGAGAAGGTCACCCGGCACGACGTCAAGGCCCGTATCGAGGAGTTCAACGCCCTCGCCGGCCATGAGCAGGTCCACAAGGGCATGACCTCCCGCGACCTGACGGAGAACGTCGAGCAGCTCCAGGTGCGGCTGTCGCTGGAGCTGATGCGGGACCGTACGGTCGCCGTGCTGGCACGTCTGGGCTCGCTGGCCGCCCAGCACGCCGAGCTGGTGATGGCGGGCCGCTCGCACAATGTCGCCGCGCAGGCCACGACGCTCGGCAAGCGCTTCGCGACCGCGGCGGACGAGCTGCTCGTGGCGTACGCCCGGCTGGAGGACCTGCTCTCGCGCTACCCGCTGCGCGGCATCAAGGGCCCGGTCGGCACCGCCCAGGACATGCTCGACCTGCTCGGCGGCGACGCGTCCAAGCTCGCCGACCTGGAGCAGCGGATCGCCGCGCACCTCGGCTTCGGGCAGGCCTTCACCTCCGTCGGCCAGGTCTACCCGCGCTCGCTGGACTACGACGTGGTCACCGCGCTGGTGCAGCTGGCCGCCGCCCCCTCGTCGATCGCCAAGACGATCCGGCTGATGGCCGGGCACGAGCTGGTGACCGAGGGCTTCAAGCCCGGCCAGGTCGGCTCCTCGGCGATGCCGCACAAGATGAACACCCGCTCCTGCGAGCGCGTCAACGGCCTGATGGTCATCCTGCGCGGCTATGCCTCGATGGCCGGTGAGCTCTCCGGCGACCAGTGGAACGAGGGTGATGTGTCCTGCTCCGTGGTGCGCCGGGTCGCCCTGCCGGACTCCTTCTTCGCACTGGACGGCCTGCTGGAGACCTTCCTGACCGTGCTCGACGAGTTCGGCGCCTTCCCCGCCGTCGTCGCCCGCGAGCTGGACCGCTATCTGCCCTTCCTCGCCACGACGAAGGTGCTGATGGGTGCCGTACGCGCCGGTGTGGGACGCGAGGAGGCGCACGAGGCGATCAAGGAGAACGCGGTCGCTTCGGCGCTGGCCATGCGCGAGCAGGGCGTCGAGCGCAACGAGCTGCTCGACAAGCTGGCCGCGGATGCGCGGATCCCGCTGGACAAGGCGCAGCTGGACGCGCTGATGGCGGACAAGCTCTCCTTCACGGGTGCGGCGGCCGACCAGGTGGCGTCCGTCGTCGCCCGGATCGAGGAGATCGCCAAGCAGCACCCGGAGGCCGCGGCGTACACCCCGGGCTCGATTCTCTGACGTGCGTTTCAGTCCTGAAGAGCTGCAGGCCGCTCGCGACCGCCTCGTCCCGGACGTGGCGGCGAGCGGTCTGCGGGTGCTCTTCTGCGGGATCAACCCCGGGCTGATGACGGCGGCCACCGGCCACCATTTCGCCCGGCCGGGCAACCGCTTCTGGCCGGTGCTGCACGCCGCCGGCTTCACCCCCCGCCGGTTCATGCCCGCCGAGCAGGAGGAGCTGCTCGCGCACGGCCTCGGGATCACCAATGTCGTGGCCCGGGCGACCGCCAAGGCCGATGAGCTGACCGCTGAGGAGTACCGCGAGGGCGGCCGGCTGCTGGCCGAGAAGGTGGCCCGGCTGCGGCCGCAGTGGCTCGCCGTCGCCGGCGTCACCGCCTACCGCGTCGCCTTCGGCGACAAGCACGCCACGATCGGTCCGCAGCAGCGCACGCTGGGCTCCACCCGCATCTGGGCGCTGCCCAACCCCAGCGGCCTGAATGCCCATTGGACGCTGCAGACGATGGCGGAGGAGTACGGCCGGCTGCGTACGGCGGCGTTCGCGGAGCCCGGCGAAGGGTGAGGCGCGGGAGGCGGGTGCGCGTCCGGCGTATGTGAGGGACGCTGGAGTCGGGTCCGTATACGGCCGATCGGCCGCCGTTCGGCTACGCGTCATCTACAAGGCGTGTACATGCCACCGCGACGGTTCTACGCTATCGCCGCCCGTACCACCCCCCTCACCCGTACGGAGGCCCCCGTGCCTGCTCCGTCCTCCTCGCCCTCCCCCTCCACGCACCGCGTCCGCCGCTCGCGCCGGCGCAAAGTCAGCGCGCTCGCCGGGGCGTTCGCCCTCGCCACAACCGGACTCGGCCTCTGGGCAGGCACCGGCTTCGGCGCCGAGGCGGCCGCTGCCGCCGTGCCCACCCCCGACCATGTGGTCGTGGTGGTCTTCGAGAACCACGCCTACAACCAGGTGATGGACAGCTCCAGCGCCCCGTACATCAACTCCCTGGCCTCCGGCGGCGCCAGCCTCACCGCGTCCTACGCCGAGACCCACCCCAGCCAGCCCAACTACTACGCCCTCTTCTCCGGCGACACCCAGGGCGTCACCGACGACAGCTGTGTGACCCCGGGCTTCAGCGACGCCCCCAACCTCGCCTCCGAGGTGACCGCGGCCGGCAAGTCCTGGGCGAGCTACAACGAGTCCCTGCCGTCCGAGGGCTCCACCACCTGCAAGAGCGGCAAGTACGCCCAGAAACACAACCCGTGGTTCGGCTTCAGCAACGTCTCCACCTCCTCGGCGCACACCTTCGGCGCGTTCCCCACGGACTTCTCGAAGCTGCCGACCGTGTCCTTCGTCGTGCCGAACCTCTGCAGCGATATGCACGACTGCTCGGTGTCCACCGGTGACACCTGGCTGAAGAACAACCTCAAGAGCTACGCCGACTGGGCCAAGACCCACAACAGCCTGCTGCTGGTCACCTTCGACGAGGACAACCGGCTCAGCGGCAACCGCATCCCGACCGTCCTGTACGGCCAGCCGGTGCAGGCCGGGTCCACCTCGGGCACCACCTACAACCACTACGACGTGCTGCGCACCCTGGAGGACATGTACGGCACCTCGCATGCCGGGAACGCCGCCGACGCCAAGGACATCAGCGGCATCTGGACCAGCTGACGTGTATCTCGCAGACCGCCGCTCCGCCTCGTCCTCCGCGGATTCCCCGGTGGAGCGGCCGACCGGCCCGGACCGTCGTCCGGGCCGGCGCGCCGCGGCCGCCGTCCCCTCCACGGTGCTCGTGCTGGGCACCGTCAGCCTGATCACCGACATCTCCTCCGAGATGGTCACGGCCGTGCTCCCGCTCTATCTCGTCGCCGAACTCGGCCTGTCCCCCTTGGGGTTCGGCGTTCTGGACGGGCTCTACAACGGGGTGAGCGCGCTCGTGCGGCTGGTGGGCGGCCGGCTGTCGGACCGGGGCGGGGGCGGCGGCCACAAGGCGGTGGCCGTGGTGGGGTACGGGCTCTCCGCCCTCTGCAAGCCGTTGTTGCTGATGGTGCACTCGCTGCCGCTGATCGGGGCGGTGCTGGCGGTGGACCGTACCGGCAAGGGGCTGCGGACCGCGCCACGGGACGCGATGATCTCCCTTGCCGCCGAACCGGCCACCCGTGGGCGGGCGTTCGGGGTGCACCGGGCGATGGACACGGCGGGTGCGCTGTGCGGCCCGCTGGTGGCGTTCGTGCTGCTGCGGGTGGCGGCGGAGGGCTATGACGCGGTGTTCACCGTCAGCTTCTGCGTCGCCGTACTGGGCGTGGTCGTCCTCCTGCTGTTCGTCCCGGGCCGCGCCGCACGTGCCCCCGAGCGCACCCCTGCCGCTGAGCGCACAACTCCCAACGAGAGCACCGCTGTTGCTGAGAGCACCACTGTTGCTGAAGCCACCGCCGAGCGGGGCCCGGCCGGGCCGCGGACGCCGGTGCGCGCCCTGCTGGGCCGGCCGGAGGTACGCCGGCTGACCGGGTGTGCCGTGTTGCTCGGGCTGACGACCATCAGCGACTCCTTCCTCTATCTGACGCTGCAGCGAAGGCTGGATCTGCCCGGCGGGTGGTTTCCGCTGCTGCCGCTGGGCACTGCCGCGGCATTCCTGTTGCTGGCGGTGCCGTTGGGCGCGATCGCCGACCGGATCGGCCGCCGACGGCTGTTCCTGGCGGGGCATCTGGCGCTGCTGTGCGCCTACGGGCTGCTGCTCGCCCCGCTGAGCGGCGGCGCGGCCCTGGTCTGTGCCGTGCTCGCGCTGCACGGCTCGTTCTACGCGGCAACCGACGGAGTGCTGGCGGCCGCGACCGCCGACGCGGTGCCCGAGCACGTCCGCGGCAGCGGGCTCGCCGTGGTCCAGACCGGCCAGACCGCCGCTCGTTTCCTCTGCTCCCTCGCCTTCGGCGCCGTCTGGACCGCCTGGGGCGACCACACCGCCATCCTGGCCGCCGCCATCGGCCTCGCCCTCGCCGCAGCCGTCAGCGCCCGCCTTCTCCGCCGTGTCGGTGCGCCCTCGCCCCTGAACTCCCCACCGGAGCAAGCATCGTGAGCCGCCCCCCGTTGAGCCGCACCGCCCGTCTCCTCATCCTGCTGGCCACCGTCCTCGTACTCGGCGGGGTCGCCGTCGGCGCGACCCTGCACGCCGCGGGGCGCGCCGCCCAGAAGGACCGCCCCCAGACCGGCGGTCCTGCGGTGAGCCCCGGACCCGTCCGCCTGGACGACCCGCACCACACCCTCTTCCGCAATATGGCCTGGGGCCCGCACCGCGATGAGATCACCGCCGTCCCGACGGACCGGCTCTCCGGCCCCCGGACCGCCTCCGGCGTCCGCTGCCTGCGCTTCTACCAAGCCTCCGGCACCGGCATCTGCCTCCAGGCCATGCACGGCAAGCTCCGCGACACCTATCGCGCCATCGTCCTCGACAACCATCTGCACGAGCTGCGCCATTACGACCTGGCCGGCACCCCGACCCGCGCCCGGGTCTCCCCCAGCGGCCGCACCGCCGCCTGGACCGTCTTCGTCAGCGGCGACTCCTACGCGGGAACCGCCTTCTCCACCCGTACCTCTCTCGTCGACACCCGCACCTGGCAGCTGGACGCCAATCTGGAGACCTATGAGCTGACCGTCGACGGACACCCGGTCCATGCGTCCGACATCAACGTCTGGGGCGTCACCTTCGCCGACGACACCCACTTCTACGCCACCGCCGCCACCGCCGGTAAGACGTATCTCGTCCGCGGCGATCGCACCGCCAAAACCCTCCGGGCGCTGCACACCAACGTCGAATGCCCCTCGCTCTCCCCCGACGGCACCCGCATCGCCTACAAGAAGCGCGTCCAGGGCGCCGATCCGGACGCTCCTTGGCGGCTGTACGTCCTCGATCTGCGCACCCTGCGCGAGAGCGCGACCGGCGAACACCGCAACGTCGACGACCAGGCCGTCTGGCGCGACGACCACACGCTCGTCTACTCCCTCCCGGGCAACTACGGCTCCGACCTGTGGACCGTCCCCGCCGACGGCACCGGCACCCCGCGCCGCCTCACCACCGCCGCACTCGCCCCCGCGTTCCAGCACTAGGGCCCTCGTCCGACGACGGCCCTCCCAGGGGCGGGTCCGCCACATCCCCCTCTCCCACCGCCACCAGCAGCTGAAAGGGCAGCTCGCGGTCCCCTTGCCCCACCCCCACGCCGACCCAGCGGCCCGCCACCCGCCAGCCGTGCATCCGCGGGACATAGCCGCAGAGCGTGTCCAGCGGCGGCCGGACCGGTATGCCCCTCGCCATCCGTTCCAGGTGCGGAGCGAGATCGAGTATCCCGGGCTCGCCCCACCGTAAGGACAGCGCCTGCACCAGCGCCGTCAGCTCCGCGTCGAACTCCTCCTCGGCCTCCGCCACCTCGGCGAGGTCCGCGTCCCAGAACTCCTGGCTGACCCGCAGGCCGGCTATGTGGAAGCCCGGCCCGCTCTCGACCATGGCGGAACGGCCCCGCTCCGCCGGGAACTCCCGCAGGCGCAACAGGTCGATGGCGGCCAGATGCCGGTCAGTCGTCATGCCGTCAGTAAACCGGCCGGGTCTGACAATTGGCCTCCCACGCCGCCCTTCCCGGCGACGCCCCGCACCACCGCGGGCCGACGGCACCCCTCCAGGGCTCGCCGCACACCGTCTGACCGGCTACGATCCGCCAGACACGGAAAGCTAGGGAGACGGACGTTGGCGCGGCTCACGGGCGGGGATCCCTCGCTGCTGCGACGGATCAACTCCGCGGTGGTGCTGCATGCGCTGCGCGCGGCGGACTCCCCCACGCT
The DNA here is from genome assembly GCF_022221585.1 of Streptomyces inhibens. Lineage (NCBI taxonomy): Bacteria > Bacillati > Actinomycetota > Actinomycetes > Kitasatosporales > Streptomycetaceae > Streptomyces > Streptomyces inhibens. The sequence goes on along the minus strand of NZ_CP084681.1, from coordinate 8,836,194 downwards.
CACCCATCTCGTCCAGGTGACCGGCCTGTCCCGGCCGACGGTCGAGGGCGTGGTCGAGGGGCTCATCGAGACCGGTCTGGTGGTCGAGATGCCCGCCGAGGAGGGCGAGACCCGTCGCCAGGGGCGGCCGGCCCGCCGGTTCCGCTTCCGTACGGAGGCCGGGCATCTGCTGGGCATCGAGATCGGCCCGCACCGCATCACGGCGCTGCTGTCCGATCTGAGCGGGCGGGTGCTGGACACCGCGCAGCGCGTCGTCGAGGAGACCGCACCGGCCGACGAGCGGCTGGAGCGGGTCCGCGCCGTGGTGGCCGAGCTGCTGCGGCGTACGGGCGTGCCCCGCGGTTCGCTGCGGGCCGTCGGTGTGGCCACCCCTGGCATCGTGGAGGCGGAGGGCACCGTACGGCTGTGCACGGCGCTGCCCGGCTGGACGGGGCTGCCGCTGGGCGAGCGGCTGCGGCGGTCGTTCCGCTGCCCCGTCCTTGTCGAGAACGATGCCAATGCCGCCGCGGTGGCCGAACACTGGCAGGGCGCGGCCACCGGCTCCGACGACATCGTGTTCGTACTGGCGGGGCTGAGCCCGGGCGCCGGTTCGCTGATCGGCGGCCGGCTGCACCGCGGGTTCGGCGGGGCCGCCGGGGAGATCGGCGCGCTGCATCTGCTCGGCCGCGAGGCGACGCCGGAGAAGCTGCTGTCCACGACCGGGAAACCGCTGCATCCCCTGGACGAGGCGCAGGTCGCCGCGGTGTTCGCGGCGGCGCGGGACGGCGAGGCACCGGCCAGGGACGCGGTGGACCGATTCATCCAGCGGCTGGTGCATGATGTCGCGGCCCTGGTCCTGGCGCTCGACCCGGAGCTGGTGGTGATCGGCGGCTGGGCAGCGGGGCTGGCCGGCGTACTGGAGCCGCTGCGCGGAGAGTTGGCGCGCTACTGTCTGCGCCCGCCGCAGGTCGCGCTGTCACAGCTGGGCGAGGCGGCGGTCGCCACCGGGGCGCTGCGGCTCGCGCTGGACCATGTGGAGGGCGAACTCTTCGCGGTGGAGGGCACGGTGACGGCCCGCCGCTGACCGGCGGCCACAACGGCGACGGGCCCACACCGGAGGAGTGTCCGGCGTGGGCCCGTAAGGGCGCCGCTCAGCCCGCGAGCAGCGAGACCGCTTCACTCTCACCGAAGGTGAGACGGCAGGTGTCCGCACGGTACGTGGAGACCGCGGCGGCGCTCGTACGGCCCCCGGAGACATAGCGGGTGGTGACGACCAGGACGGGCGCCCCGGGCAGCCGGTCCAGCTGCTTGGCGTCCTCCGCGCGGGCCGAGCCGAGCTCGACGGTACGGTCCTGGCCCTCCAGCTCCAGCGTCTGCAGCTCCTTCAGGACCGCACGGGCGCGGCCCGGGGCGCTGAGCGAGGCCGCCCCGGCGAAGCCGGGGACCACGTCCGACGGGATGTACAGCAGCTCGGCGGCGACGGGCTGGCCGTGCGTGACCCGGCTGCGGCGCACTATGTGCACCCGGTCCCCAGGGGCGGTCTCCAGCAGACGGGCCACCGCGGCCGGCACCGTCTCGCTCTCGACGGCGTCGACCGGCTGCCAGTCGTCACCGGGGGCGCCGGGCCAGGTGTGCCGGGCGGGGGCGACGGCGACGCCGACGCGCGGCGGTGCGACCGTGGTGCCCACACCGCGGCGGCGCTGCAGTCTGCCCTCGAGCTCCAGCTGTTCGAGCGCCTGCCGCAGCGTGGCTCGCGCGACACCGAACCGTGCCGCCAGCTCACGCTCGTTGGGCAGAATCTCGCCGACCGCGAACTCCGAGTCCAGCGCCTCGCTGAGCACGGTCTTGAGGTGCCGGTACTTCGGCTCCGGCACCGTTTCGAGCTGCGTGGTCCCCACCCTGTCCTCCGCACTGGCCGTTACCCCGCGGGGCTGCGCCCCTGGGAGGCGGGCCCACACGCACGCCCGATTATGAGCGCTTCTTTATTAAAGGTTGTTGCAGTATCCCGACGATATGGCCGCCCCCACCCTTGGTCAAGACCAATCCCCCATCGGTTTCGCACCGGCCGCCCCTCCCACGGCACCCGCCCTGCCGCTCGCTACCCTGACCGCCATGCTCGCCCTGCTGCACACCTCGCCCGCCCATGTCCCGGTCTTCGACGCCCTGCGCGACGAGGACGCCCCCGGCCTGGCGCTGCATCACCTCGTACGCCCCGAACTCCTCAGCCGCGCAAGGACGCAGGGCCCCGACGCCGTGGCCGAGGATGTCTCCGACGAGCTCGCGGCAGCGGCCCGCGACGGGGCACGGGTCGTACTCTGTACCTGCTCCACGATCGGCTCGGTCGCCGAGGCGGCCGGCGCCGCACTCGGCTTCCCCGTCCTCCGGGTGGACCGCCCGATGGCCGCGGCCGCCGTCGCCGCCGGTCCACGCATCGCCGTTCTCGCCACCGTGGAGAGCACGTTCGCACCCACCGTGGCCCTGCTCGCCGAGGAAGCCGACCGAGCCGGCCGCGAGATCAGCGTGCGGAGGGTGCTGGTGCAGGGCGCCTGGGAGAAATTCGAGACCGGCGACACCGACGCCTATCTGGCAACGGTCGCCACCGCGGCACGCGCCGTACCGGACACCGATGTCATCGTCCTCGCGCAGGCATCCATGGCACCCGCGGCCAACGGCCTCACTCTCGGCGTACCGGTGCTCTCCAGCCCCCGCCCGGGTCTGCGGGCCGCCGCTCAACTCACCGCCAGCGACCCCAACTTCTCCGGATTGCGCACGATGTAGACCGTCTGGATCTTCCCGTCCGCCACACCGAGCTGGATCACGGAGTCCGGCACACCGCCGTCATGCGCCAACAGCGCAATACCGCCGTTGAGTTCCACCAGGCTGAACTCCAGACCGGCCGGCGCGGACTTCGCGACGCCGAACAGGAAGCGGGCGACCTTGTCCGCGGACTCGATGACCCGCAGCGGCGCCTTGGCCTTCCCGCCACTGTCCCCGACCAGCCGCGCATCCGCCGCCAGCAGACTCAGCAGCCCCTCCAGATCGTCGCCGGCCGCCGCGGCCATGAACCGCTCGGTCAGATCACGCTGCCGGCCCGGATCGACCTCGAAGCGCGGTCTGCCCTCCTCCACGTGCCGCCGCGCCCGCCCCGCCAGTTGGCGCACCGCGGCCTCGCTGCGATCGAGCACGGCTGCGATCTCCGCGTACGGATAGCCGAACGCCTCACGCAGCACGAACACCGCGCGCTCCAGCGGAGAGAGCGACTCCATGACGACGAGCACGGCCAGCGTGACGGACTCGGTGAACACCGCCCGCTCCGCGGTATCGGGGGCGCTACCGAAGTCGGTCGCCAGCGGCTCCGGCAGCCAGGGCCCCACGTACGACTCGCGCCGCGACTGAACCTGCCGCAGCCGGTCGATGGCCAGCCGCGTGGTGACGCGTACCAGAAAGGCCCGCGGCTCCCGCACGTCCGCCCGATCCGCACCCGACCACCGCAGCCACGCGTCCTGCACCACGTCCTCGGCGTCGGCCACCCGCCCGAGCATCCGGTAGGCCACCCCGAACAGCACGGGCCGGTGCTCCTCGAAAACATCGGTCGCAGAATCCCTCAGCACCCGTCCATCCCACCGGTCCGTCCCCGCGTTGTCCAGCGGAAACGGCCGTGACGTCAGCCGCACCGTGCGGCGGAGCTCAATGGTGTTCGGTACGGCCGGAAGGTCGCCGACGCGCGGAGGCCGGAGGGTTGCCGGGTGTCCCCTCCGGCCCCCCACCCACGGTGGGCACCGCACCACCCCTGACCCCACTGCCACCCCCACCCCCACCATCAAACTGCCCCCCACCTGCGCCATCCCGTACCCGCCCGCCCCGGCCAACGGCGCTGTGAGCGCGGCGAAGACGGGGATCAGCCCGGAAAACAGGGTGGCGCGCTCCGGGCCGATCCGCTGGATGCCCGCGTACCAGCAGACGAACCCCACGACGGTGACGACGACGGCCTGCCAGCCCAACGCCACCGCCTCCACCGCATCCGGCATCCGCAGCCAGCCACCCCCTTCGGTCACCACTCCCAGCACACCCGCTTCGACCGCGGCGACCCCGCTGACCACCGCCGACAGGAGCTTGGGCCCCAGCGGCGCCAGAACGGGTACGGCCAGGACCGCGAAGCCGACCTCGCCGCAGAGCGCCGCCACGGACCAGACGATGCCCATGCCATCGGTGCGCCCCCAGCCCTGTACGACAAAGGCGCCCGCCGCCACCAGCAGCGCGCCCTGGACCACGGCCGGGCGCGGGCGGCGTCCCGCGAACGCGGGCACGATCACCGCGACGACGACCGGCGCGCAGCCGACGAACACCCCCGGCACGGCCGGTTCCGCGGTGCGTTCCGCCGCCAGGATCGCCAGGTTGAAGCCGAGCATGCCGACACCGGCGAGCAGGGCGAGGCGCGCCCATTGCCGGCCGGTCAGCGCGCGCAGCGGTGCGCCGGCGCGCCGTCCGACGAGGGACAGCAGGATCAGGGCGGCGAGGCCGTAGCGCAGGGCCTGGCCACCCGCGTACGGATAGCCGCCGAGCAGGCTGTTGGCGGTGAACGAGCCACCGACGAGGAAGCAGGCGAAGGCGGCCAACAGCGCGCCGTGCAGAGGAGTCCGGTTCATGAGACGGACGCTAGGGATGCGGGCGGCCCGTCTTAAGGTCCACTTTCATGGCGCCTTGGAGGACCACTTCCAGCGGCGGCGGGCCGAACCAACAGGGGGAACACCGGCACATGCCGCACGACGACGAGGGACCCGGCACCGCGCTCTGGACCACCGCCTGGGAACTGCTCCTCCCGACGGCCTCGGCACCACCCCGCCGACGCGGCCGCGTCCTCCAGGAGGCCCTGCGCGATGCGGTCCGCTCGGGCCGCCTCGCACCCGGCACAAGGCTGCCGTCGGGCCGGGCGCTGGCCGCCGATCTCGGGGTGTCGCGGGGCCTGGTGACCGAGGCGTACGAGCAGTTGACGGCCGAGGGCTATCTGCACAGCCGACACGGTGCGGGCACCTGGGTGGGCGGGGCCGTACGCGCGACCGTGCCACCGCGGCCCACCGACACCCCACCGGCCGGTGTCCCGCTCGTCGACTTCACGCCCGGCACCCCCGATCTCTCGCTCTTCCCGCGGGCGGCCTGGTCGGCCGCGCACCGCAGGGCCCTCGGCCGGCTGCCGCATCGCACGCTGGGCTATCCCGACCCGCGGGGGCTGCCCGAACTCCGCGCGGAACTCGCCCAGTTGCTCACCAGAAGGCGCGGTGTGGTGGCCGATCCGCAGCGAGTGGTGGTGTGTTCAGGGGTGGCGCAGGCGATGACGCTGCTGGGGTTCACGCTGCGCGCGGCCGGGCACCGGGCCGTGGCCGTGGAAGACCCGGGGAGCCCTGAGCATGCGCAGCTGTTCGCCGCCGCGGGGCTGGCGTCCGTACCTGTGGCGTTGGACGACGAGGGGCCCGACCCGACCGCCCTCGCGGACTCCGGGGCCCGGGCCGCCGTGCTGACCCCGTCCCATCAGTTCCCGTCCGGAATCTCGGTATCGGCGCCCCGCAGGGCCCAGCTGCTGCGGTGGGCGCGGGCGGCCGACGGGCTGCTGATCGAGGACGACTACGACGGCGATTTCCGCTACGACCGGGCGCCGGTCGGCGCGTTGCAGGGCCTGGACCCGGACCGGGTGGCGTACACGGGCTCGGTGAGCAAGTCCCTGGCCCCTGGGCTGCGGCTGGGGTGGCTGGTGGTGCCCGAGCGGCTCGCCGCCGAGGTCGTGGCCCGTAAGCGCACGATGGATCTGGGCAATCCGGTGCTGGACCAGGCGCTGCTCGCCGATTTCATCGCCCGCGGTGACTACGACCGCCAGCTGCGCCGCTGTCAGCGCGCCTACCGGGAGCGGCGGGACGCGCTGACCGCGGCGCTGGCCGCGCACTGCCCCGGCGCGGAGGTGACCGGCATCGCCGCGGGGCTGCATGTCATCGTCACCCTGCCCGCGCGCCACGGCCCGGAGGAGGCGTTTCTGACGCGGGCCCGCCGCGCGGGACTGGCGCTGCGACCACTGTCCGCCTACAAGAGCCCCCGCCCCGCGGGCGACAGCCCCGTACGCCCCGGCCATGCACGCCCGGACCACCCACCCGTAGAGGCACACGTACGCCCCGACCGCATACGCCTGGTCCTGGGCTACGCGCATCTCTCACCGTCGGACATCACCCACGGCATACGCCTGCTCGGTCAGGTGTGAACCGGCTACCACCGGCTCACGAGTTGGACCACTCCCGCTGCGAGAGCACCAGCCGGTAGCCGTCCGGATCCTCGATGGTGACGCCCCACTCGTCCCAGTACGGGTTGTAGGCCGCGACGCGCTTGCCCCCGCAGCGCTCCAGCCGGGCGACCAGCTCGGCCGGCACCGCTTCGCCGAGGTAGACGACGAGCAGATCGTCCGGTGTGGGGGACGGCCCGAGGGTCCCGGACGGGTCGAGGGTCAGCTCCAGATGCCAGTGGGCGTCCGGCCAGCCGAGCATCAGCAGGGCGTGCTCACCGGCCTCGGAGCTGTGCCGGTACAGCTCCGAGAGGCCCAGGCCCTGCTTCCAGAAGCGTTCGGCCGCGGCCAGATCGCGGGACGGGCGGGCGATACGGATATGGGCAAAGCCATTGGCCGGCATGCGGTGTCACCTTTCCTGAGGCCACCGTCCGGCGGCGCGTACCAGGACCGTAAACGTCCCGGCCACGTCCTGGCGATCGGCCGATGGTCTTGCGACCATGGCCCGGGTCCGGTGGTCCGCAGGTCCAGGACCCGTGACGGTGAACGGCGAAGGCGAACAGCGACAGCGTTCGGCAGAGCGAAGGCGAACACACGGACCGAGGCCGGGTCGAACAGCCCGGTGTTCACCGTCCGTTCGGCTGCGGGGCACCGGACAGCGATACGAACGGGTCGTCAGCGAGGTCGGTCGAGGCATGGAGGTTTCAGATGGTGCAGGGATCCGGTGGCGGCTTCGGACGGCGGTCGTTGCTGCAGGGCGCGGCGGCGGGCTCCGCGGCACTCGCGCTGCCCACGCTCGCCTGTGCCGCGCCGGCGCAGACCCGCGGCGGACGGCCGAGCGCCGACTGGGGAGTACAGGTCGGGGATGTCACGACGTCCTCGGGCCTGGTGTGGGTGCGGTCCGACCGGCCGGCCCGGATGGTGGTGCAGACCGCGGCGACCGAGTCGTTCCGTAACGCCAGGACCTGGCGCGGGCCGGTGGTCGGTGCGGGGACGGACTTCACCGGTGTCACCTCGCTGCACGGGCTGCCGTCCGGTGAGCAGATCCACTACCGGGTGCTGCTCGCCGACCCGGACGACCCCCGGCGCACCGGCGAGCCGGTCTCCGGGACCTTCCGCACGGCGCCCGCCGATCGTCGCGCGGACATCCGCTTCCACTGGTCGGGCGATCTGGCCGGGCAGGGCTGGGGCATCAATCCGGACCTCGGTGGCTACCGGATCTACGAGGACATGCGGCGCCGGAACCCGGATTTCTTCCTGTGCAGCGGCGACAACATCTACGCCGACAACCCGATCCCCGAGCGGGTGACGCTGCCGGACGGCCGGATCTGGCGGAATGTGACGACCGAGGAGAAGGCGAAGGTCGCCGAGACGCTCGCGGAGTTCCGTGGCGCGTTCCGCTACAACCTGCTGGACGACAATCTGCGCCGGTTCAACTCCCAGGTGCCGACGATCACCCAGTGGGACGACCACGAGGTGCACAACAACTGGTACCCGGGGCAACTGCTCGATGACGACCGGTACACGGAGAAGGACGCGGATGTGCTGTCGGCACGGTCGCTGCGTGCCTTCGGCGAGTACTTCCCCATCCGTACGCTGCGGCCCGACGGAGGCGGCCGGGTCTATCGCGTGGTCCATCACGGCCCGCTGCTCGATGTGTTCGTGCTGGACATGCGCCGCTACCGCGATGCCAATTCGCCGGGCCGGCAGACCGACGACCCACAGGGCATTCTCGGCGCCGAGCAGCTGCGCTGGCTCAAGCGAGAGCTGTCCCGCTCGCATGCGGTGTGGAAGGTGATCGCCTCCGATATGCCGCTGGGGCTGGTCGTCCCGGACGGCAAGACCAACTTCGAGGCGGTGGCACAGGGCGATCCGGGCGCTCCTCTGGGGCGCGAGCTGCAGCTGGCCGAGCTGCTGCGGCACATCAAGCACGACCGGGTGACCGGCACCGTATGGCTGACCACGGATGTCCACTACACGGCGGCGCAGCACTACGCACCGGAGCGGGCCGCGTTCAAGGACTTCGAGCCGTTCTGGGAGTTCGTGTCGGGGCCGCTGCACGCGGGTGGTTTCCCGGCGCTGAAGCTGGATGGAACGTTCGGGCCGGAGCAGCCGTTCATCAAGGCGCCGGACCGTGCCAATGTCTCCCCTGCGGAGAGTCCGCAGTACTTCGGCGAGATCGATATCGACGGAGGGAGCGGGGAGCTGACGGTGCGGCTGCGTCAGGAGGGCGGAGAGGTGTTGTTCAGCAAGGTGCTCCAACCGGGACGGGTAGGACAGTAGAGGCCAATGTGTCGATTGCGTCTTTTACCCGTCGGACACAATGTGTTGGCGATCAGGCAACACCTGTCGGCGAGGCTGTATGCATGACTGAAGCATCCTCTGCCAATTCCTCCCGCCGCCATCACTGGCGCCGGGACATCGTCGAGCTGGCCGCCCTGTTCACGGCCGTGGCGGTGGCCGATGTCGTCGCCAATACGATCGCGCACGGCCCGTCGGGCCCGGTGCTGCTGTGCACCGCCGCGGTCGCCCTGATCGCCACGGCCGTCTTCCACGTCTGGTGGTCTCGACGCCACGAAAACGCCCCTCCGCCGACCGATACCGGCGCCACGGCACCGTCCGCTGCCGGCCAGGCCCCTCGGGCCGGCGGTCAGGAGACGGCGCTGTGGCGGATGCGGACCACGGTCCGGGACGAGCCGGGCAGCCTGGCCGCCCTGTGCACGGCGCTGGCGGCGCGGCGGGTGGACATACTCAGCCTGCAGACCCACCCGCTGTCCGACGGCACGGTCGACGAGTTCCTGCTGCGCGCCCCCGGTGCGCTGACGCCCGCGGAGCTGACCCGCACGGTGGCCGGCGCGGGCGGCTCGCAGAGCTGGCTGGAGCGGGCCGATGCCCACGATCTCGTCGACGCACCGACCCGGATGCTGGGCCTGGCGACCCGTACGGCGCTGGATTCCGCCGAACTCCCGCTGGCGCTGCGGAAGTTGCTGGGGCGCTGCACCATCCACTCGGTGCCGGCGCGCTCGCTGAGCGGACAGCCGCTCGCCGAGCAGGTGCCGGCCGAGGGTGTGCTGGAGGAGCACGTCATGAAGTTCCGCGACCCCTCCGGGGGCTCTCTCACCATCGAAAGGCCGCAGTTGCCGTTCACCCCCACCGAGTTCGCCCGGGTGCGGGCGCTGGTCGACCTGGACGCCAGGCTCGGTCAGCGGGTGCCGCCGCGGCGTGATGTACTGACGCTGCCCGAGGGCAACGAGATCACCGTCCGCCGTGCCGACACCTCCGACCTGGTCGCGGCCCGCGAGATGCACGACCGCTGCTCCTCGCAGACCCTCGCGCTGCGCTACCACGGCCCGGTCGGCGACGCGGACCGCTATCTGGGGCATCTGCTCAGCCCGCGGTTCGGCCGCACCCTGGCGGTGGAGACCGCGTCCGGCCGGCTGGTGGCGCTCGGCCATCTGCTGTGGGACGGCGACGAGACCGAGGTCGCGCTGCTGGTCGAGGACTCCTGGCAGCAGCGTGGAATCGGCGCGGAGCTGCTGCGCCGACTGGTGGCGATGGCCGCCGAGACCGGCTGCGAGAGCGTGTACGCGATCACCCAGGCCTCCAACACCGGCATGGTGGCGGCGATGCGCGGCCTCGGGCTGCCGCTCGACTACCAGATAGAGGAGGGCACGCTGGTGATCACCGCGCGCCCGACCGGCGTCCCCGCCCAGCGGGGGCTGCGGGAGAGCGTACGGATCCAGGACGCCACCGGCCGCCGCTGACCACAGCTCCGCGGACGGAACCGCACACGACAGCCGACGGCCGGCCGGGCGTATCGACGCCCGGCCGGCCGCGCCGTAAGGCAATGCCGCCGTAAAGCGACAGGAACGTCCGGCCTATTGATGGTGACGTGGCGGGGCGATCCGTACAAGGATGGCCCGCATGTCCAACACCACTACTCCCGCGGGCGATCCGCTGCCCCGCCAGGTCGCCGACGCCTATGTCGACGCCCTCGTCGACCTGGACCCGATCACCGGCACCTACCTCGGTATCCCCGAGAGCTCCGGCAAGCTCCCCGACTTCTCACCGACGGGCCAGGAAGCGGTGGCCCAGCTCGCCCGTACGACGCTGGAGAAGCTCACCGAGGCCGAGGCCCGGCCGGGCGCGGACAGCCCCGCCGAGCAGATCTGCGCGCGGCTGCTGCGCGAGCGCCTGACCGCCCAGCTGGCGGTGCACGAGGCGGGCGAGGGCCTGCGCACGGTCAGCAACCTCAGCTCGCCGCTGCACCACGTCCGTGAGGTCTTCACGCTGACCCCCGCCGAGACCGACGAGGACTGGGCGGCCCTCGCCCAGCGGCTGCGGGCCGTGCCCGCCGCGCTGGAGGGCTACCGCGCCGCGCTCGACGCCGGCCGCAAGCGGGACCTGCCCGCCGGCCCGCTCCAAGTCACCACCGTCATCGGCCAGTTGGGCGAGTGGATCGGTACGGACCGCAGCTGGTTCGCCGAGTTCACCGACCCGGGTCCGGACGCGCTGCGCGCCGAGCTGACCGAGGCCGCCGAGGTGGCGACCGGCGCCCTGGTGGAGCTGCGCGACTGGTTCCGGGACAGCTACGCCCCGTCCATCGCGGGCGCACCGGACGTGGTGGGCCGGGAGCGCTACACCCGGCTCGCCCGCTACTACAACGGCGCCGACCTCGACGCGGACGAGGCGTATGCGTACGGCTGGTCCGAGTTCCACCGGCTGCTGGCCGAGATGGAGACCGAGGCCGAGAAGGTCCTGCCCGGTGCGAAGACGCCGTGGGAGGCGCTGGCCTGGTGCGACGAGCACGGCGAGGCGGTCGAGGGCGTCGAGGAGACCCGCCAGTGGCTCCAGTCGCTCATGGACGAGGCCATGGACTCGCTGGACGGCACACACTTCGAACTGGCCGAGCGGGTGCGGCGGGTGGAGTCGCGGATCGCCCCGCCCGGCAGCGCCGCGGCCCCGTACTACACCCAGCCGTCGCTGGACTTCTCCCGTCCCGGGCGTACGTGGCTGCCGACGATGGGCGAGACCCGCTTCCCGGCGTACGACCTGGTCTCCACCTGGTACCACGAGGGGGTGCCCGGCCATCACCTCCAGCTGGCGCAGTGGGTCCATGTCGCGGACCGGCTCTCGCGGTACCAGACGACGGTGGGCATCGTCTCCGCCAACGCCGAGGGCTGGGCGCTGTACGCCGAGCGCCTCATGGACGAGCTGGGCTTCCTGACCAACGCCGAACGGCGGCTGGGCTATCTGGACGCGCAGATGATGCGGGCGATCCGGGTCATCATCGACATCGGGATGCACCTGGAGCTGGAGATCCCGGCGGACTCCCCGTTCCACCCGGGCGAGCGCTGGACGCCGCAGCTGGCGCACGCATTCCTCGCGAGCCATTGCAGCCGCCCGGCCGACTTCGTCGAGAGCGAGATCATCCGCTATCAGGGCATGGCGGGCCAGGCGATCGGCTACAAGCTCGGTGAGCGGGTCTGGCTCCAGGGACGGGAAGCGGCCCGCGCCCGGCACGGCGCGGACTTCGACCTCAAGGCCTGGCACATGGCGGCGCTGTCGCAGGGCTCGCTGGGCCTGGACGATCTGCTGGGCGAGCTGTCGGCGCTCTGACCACGGCTCCTGGGTGCGGCGGCCGGCCACTGCATACGGTGTTGTGGCCGGCCGCCGCCGTCCGTAGGGTCCGTTGACATGACAGTGGATCTCGCGGCGAACCGGCCGCTCTTCCTGTTCTCCGGCGACCCGCTGCGGCCCCGGCGTGGGGGCACCTCCCGGCGTCAGCTGGGGGAGGATCCGCACTTCGCGGCCGAGGCCGCCGCCGCCCGTGCGGCCGGCGCGGCGACCGCGGTGCTCGACCACGAGGCGCTGCTGGCCGGGGACGCCGAACGGGCGGTGTCCCGGGTGCCGCGGGAGGCCGGACCGGTCTGGTACCGCGGCTGGATGCTGCCCGCCGGCCGCTATGCCGAGCTGGCCGCGGCGCTCGCGGCGCGCGGCTGCCGGCTGCTGACCTCCCCCGCCGCGTACCGCACCGCGCATGAACTCCCCGGCTGGTACGAGACGTTCCGGGCGCTCACCCCGCAGAGCGGCTGGCTCCCGTGTGCGCCCGGCCGGCCTCCGGAGCCGGCCGCGCTGGCCCGGCTCGCCGCTCCGTTCGGCGACCGCCCGCTCGTCGTCAAAGACTGGGTCAAGTCCCGTAAACACGAATGGGAAGAGGCGGCCTACGTCCCGGACGCGGCCGACACCGCGCGGCTGGCCTCGGTCGTCGGCCGCTTTCTCGCCCTCCAGGAGGAGTTCTTGACGGGGGGCGTGGTGCTGCGCGCCTTCGAGCGCTTCACCGCGGTGGGTGAGGCGCGGGTGTGGTGGGTGGACGGCGAGCCGGCGCTGATCGGCCCGCATCCCGACACGCCGGGGCTGCGCCCCTCCCCCGATCTCACGCATGTGGCGTCGGCCGTAAGGGAGTTGGGCCTGCGCTTCGTCACCACGGATCTGGCGCTGCGCGAGGACGGCGTCTGGCGGGTGGTGGAGGTCGGCGACGGGCAGGTCAGCGGTCTGCCCGTGGGGGCGGACCACCGGCCGCTGTTCGAGGCGCTGGTGACCGCGGGCGCCGGGTACCCGCTGACGCTCACGGCCGGCCGGGTGTCGCTGCGCGCCCTGCTGCCGACCGCGGCGGCCCGGGTCGCGGACGGCGAGCCCGCCGGTTTCGACTGGATCGACGGCGCGCCTCCCGAGACGACGCAGGGCGGCGCGAGCATCGCCGTACGGGCCGCCGTGGCCGGCAGCTACCGTCCCGGCTGGGGCGTCTTCGTCCTCACCGACGCGGCGGCCGGCACGGCGCTCGGCAGCATCGGCTTCCACGGCCCGCCGGACGACACGGGCTTCGTGGAGATCGGCTACGACCTCTCCCCGTCCGCGCGCGGCGCCGGCTGGGCCACCGAAGCAGCCCGGCTGCTGGCCGGCTGGGCGGCCGCCCACCCCGAGGTACGGACGGTGTGCGCGCTGACCGAGCCGGAGAACGTACCGTCGCAGCGCGTCCTGGAGAGAGCCGGCTTCCGGTTCGTCGGAGAGCGCGAGGGCCTGCGCGCCTACGAGGTCGAAGGGGCCGCCGACGCTCCCCCTGTGGCGGTCAACGTCTGAAGCCGCCCTCGGAGTTGATGACCTGACCGGTGATCCAGGCCGCCTCGTCGGTCGCCAGCCAGGCGATCAGCCGGGCCGGGTCGTCGGGCACGCCCCACTGCCCGCCGGGGAAGCACCGGGCGACCCGCTCGCGCAGCTCACCGACCGCGTAACCGGTGTCCACCGGGCCGGGGTTGACGGTGTTGACCGTCACTCCGAGGCCGGCGAGAGCGCCGGCGAGGCTACGGGTCGCCGAGGCCAGCGCCCCTTTGGCGAGACCGTAGGCGACCTCTTCCGGCATGCCGCCGCCCAGGTCCTGGCCAGAGGTCAGCATCACGATCCGGCCGCCTGCCGGCCCCTCGGCGCGCCGGCGGGCGTAGGCCTGCACGAGGAGGATCACCGAGCGGGTGTCGATCGCCCAGTGGGCGTCGAGCATCGCCGCGTCGAGGGCGTCCAGGGTGCCGTCGGCGCCGCTGAGGGCGTGATTGGCGACGAGGATGTCCAGTCGGCCGCCGAGCGCCTCGGCCGCGGTGTCGATGAGCCGGGCGGGCGTGTCCGGCCGGGCCAGATCGGCCGGTCCGTGAGCCACCACCGCTCCGGGGACGGCGAGTGCGCGCACCCCGGCGGCGACCGCTTCCGGGCCGCCCGGGTCGGCTCCCCAGGGCTGCCGGGCGTCGTGCGCCACATGGTGGTGCAGATAGACCCCGGCGCCGTAGGCGGCCAGCCGCCGGGCGACGGCGTATCCGATGCCGGCGCGCCGGCTGGCTCCGGTGACCAGGGCGGTGCGGCCGAGGAGCGGCAGCGGGTCGCGGCGCCATGCGTCGGCGCCCAGGGCGGGCCGGGGGTTTTCGGCGGGGTGATCTCTGTCGTAGGTCATGACACACCAGCCTCGCGGCCGCCCGGCTCCGCCGTCATGCGGATTTCCGCGGGGCGGTATCCCGCAGCACGGGGGCGGGTCCGGGGGTGCCTCAGCAGCCGCAGTCCTCGGCCCCGATGGGCGCCGTCAGCGGGTCGGCCGGGCGGCGCTCCGTGCCCTGCCAGGTCTGCACCTCGTAGCCCTCCCGGATCCAGTACTCGATGCCGCCGAGCATCTCCTTGACCCGGTAGCCGAGCCGGGCCAGCGCGAGGGCGGCGCGGGTGGCGCCGTCGCAGCCGGGCCCCCAGCAGTACACGACCACCGGAACCGCGGGGTCCAGCGACTCCCCCGCGTCGTACGGGATACGGGCGGTGGGCAGATGGACGGCGCCGGGGACATGGCCCTGGTCCCAGGCCTCGGTGCTGCGGGAGTCGACGACGACGAAGTCGGAGGCACCGGCCGTGAGCGCGGTGTGCACATCGGCGACGTCGGTGTGGAAGGCGAGGCGGGCGGCGAAGTACGCGGCGGCGTCGGCGGGCGCGGCGGGCGGGGTGGCCAGGACGGCGCTGGTGGCAGGGACTGCGGCGGCGGTCTGCGGCGTCTGTGTGATCATGGTCGATAATTTACGGTCGCCCTATCGGCCCGAGAAGTAATGATCACCGGCAAAACCCTTGATCTGCCGGTGATTCCACTGCTAGACAGCGCAGATGACCGGTTATTCCCCCGACGCCACCGACTGGCGCATCCTCGACGTCCTGCAGCACCACGGCCGCGCGGGCTACGCCGAGCTGGCCCGCGCCGTGAACATGTCCGCGAGCGCGGTCACCGAACGGGTCCGCCGGCTGGAGGAGGCCGGGGTGATCTCGGGCTACGCGGCGGTGATCGACCCGGAGCGGATCGGGCTGCCGGTGCTGGCCTTCGTACGGCTGCGGTATCCGAACGGCAACTACAAGCCGTTCCACGATCTGCTGGAGACGACGCCGGAGATCCTGGAGGCGCACCACGTCACGGGCGACGACTGCTTCGTCATCAAGGTCGCCGCCCGGTCGATGAAGCATCTGGAGGAGGTCTCCGGCCGGATCGGCGCGCTCGGCGCGGTGACAACCAGCGTCGTCTACTCCTCGCCGCTCCCCCGCCGCCCGGTCAGCCGGTGACGGGCGGTCCACCACGGCCGGGGTGAGGGCGGGCTCAGCTCGGCACCCGGTGCCGGACGGTCGAGCCGGAGCGGTCCTTGACGACCTCCAGCTGGGTGGGGATGCGCGCCTTGAGGTCCGCGACATGGCTGACGATGCCGACGCTGCGGTCGCGTTCGCGCAGTGAGTCCAGGACGTCCAGCACCTCGTCCAGCGTCTGTTCGTCCAGGCTGCCGAACCCCTCGTCGATGAAGAGGGTGTCCAGCCGGGTGCCGCCCGCCTCGTCGGTGACGACATCGGCGAGCCCGAGCGCCAGCGCGAGCGAGGCGAAGAAGGTCTCGCCGCCGGAGAGGCTGGAGGTGTCGCGCTCGTGGCCGGTCCAGGCGTCGATGACATGCAGACCGAGGCCGGAGCGCCGGGCGCCGCCGGCCCGTTCGTCGGAGTGGACGAGGGTGTAGCGGCCGGCGGACATCCGGTGCAGCCGTGCGGTGGCGGCGGCCGCGACCTGTTCGAGCCGGGCGGCGAGCACATACGACTCCAGGCGCATCCGCCGCTCGTTCTCGGTGGAGGTGCCGGAGGCCAGCGCGGCGAGGCGGGCGATGCGGTCGGAGGCGGCGCGCAGCGGAGCCAGTGCCCGGGCGTCGGCCTCGGCCTGGGCGGAGAGCCGGTCGAGTGCGGTGCAGCGCTCCGTGGCCGCGGCATGGGTCGCCGAGGCGGTCCGCAGCCGCCCCGCCGCGGCCTGGTGCGCGACGTACGCGGCGTCCGGGTCCGCGGGCGGCAGCGCCGCGGCGGCGAGGGCGTCGGGATCGGCCAGCTCCGCTTCCACCGCGGCCGATTCGGCCTGCCAGTCGTCGAGCCGCTGCTGGAGCGCGCGCCAGGCGTCGTCGCGCAGCAGCGCGTCGGCGGCGGCCTGCGGGGTGTCGAAGCCGGCGCGGTAGGCAGCGTCGGAGAGTGCGGCGTCGGCCTCCTTGAGCCGCTGGGTGCAGGCGTTCGCCGTACGGGACGCCTCCGCCGCCGCGGCGAGCAGGGCGACCTGCCGCTCCAGCCGCCCGGCCCGGTCCGCCACGCTCGCGCAGTCGCCCCGCGCCTGGGTCAACTCCTCTGCCAGGGCGGCCCGTTCGCGGTCCAGCGCCTCGCGGTGGGAGGTGCGGGCGGCGGCCCGGCGCTCCGCCTGCTGCTGCTCGGCGCGGCGTCGTTCGTACTCGCGCTCGGCGCGTCCGAGCGCCTCGCGGGCGGCATGGAGATCGGCGCCGAGCGCATGGGCGCGGGCGAACTCCGCGCGCAACTCCTCAACCTGCGCGGCGAGTTCGCCGGCCGCACTGTCCCCCGCCGTGGCGGTCGCGCCGGCCAGCGCCTCCTTGACCGACTGACAGTGGGCCTCCGCCTCCCGACGGGTCTCCTCGGCCCGGCGGTGGCCCGCCTGCGCGGCCTCCTCGGTCGCCCGGTCGACATGGCCGGCGCCGGCCCGGGCCGGGTCGGGGTGCTCGGTCGCGCCGCACACCGCGCACGCCTGACCGTCGCACAGGCCGTCCGCGAGCTCGGCGGCGATCCCGCGCAGCCGCCGGTCCTTGAGGTCGAGCCAGTGCTCATGAGCCTGTGCCGAACGCTCCCTGGCGGCGAGCAACTCCCCTTCCGCGGCGCGCAGTTCACCGGCGAGCCGGTCGCGCAGGCGGGCCGCCTCCAGCCGTTCGGCGGCCGGTTCGATCCGGGCGCCGAGCTGTTCGGCCCGGGTCGCGGCCTCCTGGGCCGTCTCGATGCGCTGCTGGTGGACGCGGCGGGCGGTGTCCCATTCGGCGAGCCACTCAGCGGCGTCCAGCAGCGTCTGGTCGTCGGCGCGCGCCTCGCGGTCCAGGCCGGCCCGTTCCCGGGCGATGTCGGCGGCCCGCCGCTCGGCCCGCCGGGCCGCCGCGAGTGATCCCAGGTCTTGTCTCAACTGCCGTTCCAACGCGGCGAGTTGATCACCCTCGGCGTCCGTGAGGTCGGGCGGCAGCGGGCTTCGGCGCTCGCGCTCGGCGCGCTGGGCGGCGTCCAGCTCGCGCCAGGCGGCGTCGCGCAGGGCGAGCGCGGGCGCGACATCCGCGGCCGCACGGGCCCGCTCCAGCCGCTCGCGGGTGCGCTCGCGCTCCTCGGCGTGGGCATCGAGCCGGGCGGCCCGGTGCCGGGCGTCGGCGTACCGCTGCTGGAGCCGGTCCCGCTCGCGGGCCTCGTCCAGCCGCCGGACCGCCGTCCGCTCCGCCTCCTCGGCCGCGTGCACCGCCGCCTGGGCGATCTCCAGCCGCTCGCGCGCGCTCACCCGGGCCACGGCGGCCCGCACCAGCACCGCCTCGGCGAATCCCGGCTCCCCCGGGCCGGGTACGGCCGGCCGCTCGGCGGCCGCGCCACGAGCCGGTCCGGCCGCCGCACCCCGCCCGGCGCGCTCCACCGCCCCGGCCTGCCCCGGTACGGTCGCGGTCATCGTTGTCGTAGCCGTCGTGGCCGTAGCCGCCGCCCGGCCCCGTCCGCCGGCCGCCGCGGCACCGCGTCCACGCGCCGGTGCGCCCTGCGCCGCCGGTCCGGTGCGGTCCGGCGCCGGCACCGACGGATCGGCGAGATCGGCGCTCTCACCGGCCGCCTGCGCCATCCGGTGCGCCAGCGCCAGCAGCCGTTCGTCGCCCGCCGCGACCTTGTCCGCCGCGGTCCTGCGCCGCGCGTTCAGCTGCTCTTCGAGCGCGGCGAACCGCCGGGTGTCGAAGAGCCGCCCGAGCAGCCGGGAGCGGGCCTCCGCGTCGGCACGCAGGAAGCGCGCGAAGTCGCCCTGCGGCAACAGCACCACCTGGCAGAACTGCTCCTTGCTCATACCGAGCAGCTGCCCGATCTCCTCACCGATCTCCTGGTGCGAGCGGCTCAGCGCCTTCCACTGCCCCTCCGCCCCGGCTGCCGCGGCCGTGGCGTCCGCCGGCACGAATTCCCGCAGCCTGCTCTGTGCCTTCTCCCTGGTCGTACCGCTGCCCCGCTTCTTGGGGCGCGGCTGCTCGGGGAGCCGGGTGATCTCCAACCGTCGTTCGCCCACGGTGAGTTCGAGGACGACCTCGGTGAGGGTCAGCGGATCGGCCAGATCGCTGCGCAGCGCCTGGCCGCTCTGCCGCGCCCCGGGCACCGACCCGTACAGCGCGAAGCACACCGCGTCCAGGACCGAGGTCTTGCCCGCGCCGGTCGGTCCGTGCAGCAGGAAGAGCCCGTCGCGCGAGAGCCGGTCGAAGTCGATGGTCTGGGTGCCGCCGAACGGTCCGAAGGCCGTGAGGGAGAGCCGGTGCAGCCTCATCGCGCCACCTCGGCCGCCAGATCGTCGACGCGTACCTCGTCGATCGCCGAGCGCAGTTCGGCCCGTTCGTGCTCATCGGCCGCGCGGCCGGACCGTACGTGTTCCACGAAGTCCTCGGCGATCTCCTGGTCGCTGCGTCCGCGCAGCCGCTGCGCGTACGAGGCCAGCGAGCGGGTGGGCCCGTCGTCGGGGTCGAAGACGAGGCTGACGATGTGCGGGAAGCGCTTGGCGAGCCGGGCCATGGGCTCGTGCGGGCGGGAGGTGTCGGTGAGCGTCGCTTCCACCCAGGAATCCTCGTGCCGGGCGTGTGCCGGGTCGTCCAGCAGCGCCTCCAGGGTTCCCCGGACACGGGCCAGCGGCCGTGGCACCGGGCAGTCCACCCGTTCGGCGCGCACGGCGCCGTCCGCGTCGAGGTCGACGATCCACGACGACTTGCGGTGCTCGGCCTCCGAGAAGGAGTAGGCGAGCGGCGAGCCGGAGTAGCGGACCCGCTCGGTGAGGGTCTGGCAGCCGTGCAGATGGCCGAGGGCGACGTAATCCACCCCGTCGAACACGGCCGCGGGCACGGAGGCGACCCCGCCGACGGTGATATCGCGCTCGCTGTCGCTGACCGCGCCGCCGGTGACGAAGGCATGCGCCAGCACCACCGAGCGCGTCCCTTCGGGCCGCCCGGCCAGATCGGCCCGTACCCGGTCCATCGCCGCGCCCAGTACCTCGGCATGGTCGGCCCGTCGTGCGCCGAGGGTGTCGCGCACCATGGCCGGTTCGAGATACGGCAGGCCGTAGAGCGCCACCGGGCCGTGGGCGTCGGCGAGGAGGACGGGGGTGCCGCAGCCGGCCGGGTCGGTCCGCAGATGGATGCCGGCCCGCTCCATCAGTCCGGAGCCGACGCCCAGCCGGCGGGCGGAGTCATGGTTGCCGGAGATCATGACGGTCGGGACGCCGAGACCGGCGAGCCGGTGCAGCGCGTCGTCGAAGAGCTCGACGGCGGCGAGCGGCGGCACCGCACGGTCGTAGACATCGCCCGCGACCAGCACCGCGTCGATCTCGTGCGCGCGCACCGTCTCGACGAGGTGATCGAGGAACGCGCGCTGGGCGGTGAGCAGGTTCACGCGGTGGAAGGACCGCCCCAGATGCCAGTCGGAGGTGTGCAGAAATCTCACCTAGCTGCTCCGACCTGCATGTTTCCCTCCCAGAGCCCACGAGTCAGCACCAACCCGGCACGGGGCCACCGGCCGACCGCATCCAGGCTAGCTTCCGTCAGCACCCCATCCATCACGGCCCTCATCCTCGCACCCGCGTCCGGGGCCGGGTGACCGTAGATCCCGGCCGCGATCCTTCCGCGCCGAGATTGACGGCTTCACGATGACCGCTCGCTCGCCCGGTCCCCTCCGCGCTGCGCTCAGCCCACCTGGACCGTCACCGTCCGGCCCGGGGCCACGGTCGGGGTGGCGTAGGTGTACGTCGTCCCGTCCACCACCTTCGTCCGCGCCGGCCACGGCACGCCGTCGACCGTGATCGTGGAGTGGGCGCCGGGGAAGCGGGCTTCCCACGTGTAGGCGGACGCCCCCGACGTATTGGTCAGCATCGACTTCGTGGACCCGTCGTGCCTCAGGGAGAAGGTGCCGGCGCCGATCCGGAGGTCGTCGATCTTCAGCCAGTCCATGCCGGACGGCAGCCGGGACTGGGTGGTGAGGGCGTGTGCAGGGGCATTGGGCGCGACGCCCATCAGGCCCTCGACGGTCTGGCCGAGCAGGGTGAAGGAGACCTCGGGATAGTCGCCGTTGGTGCCCTGCTTGGCGTTGACGTGCTGGATGTCCTTCTGGTCGTAGACATACTTCATCCACTTCCAGGCGGTGTCGCTGCGGTTGTTCTTGAAAAAGGTGTCGGGCAGGTAGGTGATCGCCTCGATGTTGGACGGCTTGCCCGAGCCCGAGGCCTGCTGGTCGATGTAGTCGAGGTAGGCCTCTCGGCGGGCGCCGGGGTCGATGATCTGCTTCAGCGGCATGAACCAGCTGTTCTCCTTGCCCCAACCGGTCAGCGCACGCCCGTCGGTGGTGTAGGCCCGCACCATGTTCCCGGCCGACCCGGTACCGCTCCAGGTCGAGTTGAAGTACGTCTTCAGATCCCGGGCCTTCTTGTCGTACGTCGCGGCGAGCGTGCGGTCACCCTTGCCGCGGGCGAGCGAGGCCATCGCGAGGTACGCCTGGTACTGGGAGCCGATCGCGTCGCCCGCCTCGGCGAGCGGCTCACCGCTCTCCTCGTTGTAGCTGGCGGTGCCCTGGAAGATGCCCTGGCCCGTACCCTCGGCGACCTTCACACTGCCGTTGTCCTTGAGGCCGTTGTGCAGATCGATGAATTCGTTGGTGGCGTGGCG
Organism: Streptomyces inhibens; assembly: GCF_022221585.1. NCBI lineage: Bacteria > Bacillati > Actinomycetota > Actinomycetes > Kitasatosporales > Streptomycetaceae > Streptomyces > Streptomyces inhibens. The sequence continues at coordinate 8,815,167 of NZ_CP084681.1, read as the reverse complement.
GTAGAAGTCCCACATGGCCGGGTCGTTGACGTACGCACCGTCGCCGCTCCACCGGTACGCCTCAGCAGCCTTCTGTACCAGCTCGAAGGTGGCGGGGACCTCGCGGACGAAGCTGGTGGGGCTGCCGTAGTCGATCGAGAGGTACGTACGGGCGTCGAAGTTCAGCGCCCACACCGGGTAGTACTTGTGCTCCGCGGTGGCGGACGCGGCGTACGAGCGGAGCATCGCCTTGTTCTCGGCGCTCAGGCCGAGCACCCCCGCGCCGGCCAGCTGGTGGGCCATGTCGCGTGAGTAGTAGCCGCTGCGGTTGGCGTACCCGGCCCAGTAGGAGGGCGCGTACGTGCCTGTGCCGCTCCCGCTCGTGTTGTGCTCGTCGACGTTGAGCGGGCCCTGGGTGCCCGGCAGGTGGACCCAGCTGTTGGCCTTGCGCTTGGACCAGTCGAACATCTCGACGATCTTCGGGTCCGAGGAGCTGACCTTGGGGTCGGCGGGAGACGAGGGTGAGACCATCAGGTCGTCCGCGTTGACCCAGCCGTCCCCCGACTCGAACGCGATCTCCAGCTTGTCGCCCTGGGCGAGGGCGATCCGGCTGAGCGTGTAGCGCCGGTAGTTGGAGGCGCTGGGCAGGATCCGGGACGCGGCGACCTTGCCGTTGACACGGGCGACGTAGGTGCCGTTCGCGCCGCCGGTCGCGATCCAGGCCGATATGTCGTACGTCCCCCGGCCCGAGGCCGTCACGGTCTGGGAGACCTTCTTGCCCGCACCGGAGTCCAGATAGATCAGCCTGGTCCCGCCGTGCGGGGAGTTGGTGGCGACCCCGGTCCCGGAGGTGAACTGCCAGCCTTCTTGCCCTTGTTCGAAGCCGGGGTTCACCACGGTGAGCGGTGCCGGGGCCATCGCGGTCGCGCGGAGGCCACCTCGTTCGATGGGAGCCGTGGCCGAGGCCGGGGCACACAGGGTGAGCGGCGCGAGGGTGGCGAGTAGCGCGCATGCGGACAGCAGCGACAAACGGGAACGTCTCATCGGGTTCTCCCGGGCTGTGGTGGAGCGGCCGGTCTTCGTCGACTTGGGCGCGCGGCACGCTAGCAACCTCGTATGAAGGTTTGCAATGACTTCAACATGCCTCCTTGCACGACCAAGCTGAAAGTTTTCAACGATGTATTGCAAGTGCCGAGATCGCGTTGTTAAGGTCCCGGCCATCAGCTTCCGCAAAGGTGAGCGAGCAGGAGTGGGTCAGTCATGGAACTGGAACGTCGCAGAGTTCTGCAGATCGGTGGCGCGATCGCGGCCGGAGCCGGCCTCACCGGACTCACCGCCTGCTCGGGCACCGGCGATACAGGCGCTTCCGGGGCCACCGGTGACAAGAAGAAGGGGAAGATCACGGTCTGGTCCTGGCAGGGGCCGGCTGCCGAAATGAAGGCCCTCGTGCCGGAGTTCAACAAGAAGTACCCGGACATCAAGGTCACGGTCGAGGACATCGGCAACCCGGCGATCTGGGACAAGATCACCACCGCGATGGCGGCAGGCGGCCAAGGCCTCGCCGACGTGCTGCACATCGGCGTCGACTACCTTCCGGGATACGTCGAGCGGTTCCCGAACGGCCTGGCGGACCTGAGCAAGCTGGGCGCGGCCACGTACCGGGACGCCTTCGCACAAGGCATGTGGCAGACCGTTGCGCCCCACGGCAAGCGGGTCAACGCCCTTCCCTGGGAGGCGAACTCCGCAGGCTTCTACTACCGGGCCGACCTCTTCGAGAAGGCTGGAGTCGACGCCGACGCGCTGCAGACCTGGGACGAGACCATCGAGGCCGGCAAGGAGATCAAGGGGAAGACCGGAGCGTTCCTGCTCGGCATCGACAAGCCGGCCTCGCAGCCGGATTCCGCCAATGTCTTCCAGATGCTGCTCCAGCTGCAGGGCTCCTTCTACTTCAACCTCGACGGGGCGATCACGCTCGACTCCCCGGAGGCCGTGAAGGCCATGACGCTCATCAAGACGATGAACGATGCCGGCCTTGTCAGCGACCTCGCCGGCGGCTGGAACGCCTTGATGAGCTCCATCAAGAAGGGCACCGCGGCCGTCCTGCCCTGGCCCACCTGGTTCGGCGGCATCATCGAGGAGCAAGTGCCCAAGGAGGCAGGGAAGTGGAAGGTCCGCCTCCCGCCGGCCGTGCGCCGGGGCGGCTCCACCGCGGCCACCGTCAACTCCACCCATCTCGCGGTCGCAGGCAGCAGCAAGCACCAGGCCGCCGCCTGGTCCTTCATCGAGTTCGTGCTGACCCGCCCGGCCTCCCAGGTGAGCATCTACAAGGGCAAGGGCATCGCGCCGGCCCTGATGAAGGCGTACGACGACGCGGTCTTCCACGAGCCGTCGGCATTCTTCAGCGGCCAGAAGAAGGGCGAGATCTTCCTGGAGGCGCTCAAGGCACCCTCGCCCGCCTTCAACTACACCTCCGACTACGCCCGTGCGCTCAAGCTCGTCACCGACGCCCAGTCCAAGGTCCTCCTCAAGAGCGCCGACCCGGCGAAGGTCCTCAAGGAGGCCGCCGAGCAGCTCGCCAAGCAGACAGGACGCAAGGTCCGATGACCTCGACGCTCATGGGAAAGAACGCGCTGCCCGTCTCCGCCGGGGGTGTGACACAGCACCCGCGCCCCCGGCGCAGACGTGGGCGCGGGCGGCACCTGGCCCCATACCTCTTCGTCCTGCCGGCGCTGCTGCTCTTCGCCGCGTTCAAGCTCTATCCCATCGGCTGGTCCTTCGTCCTCAGCCTCCACAAGACGATCGACGGGGTCGAGACCTTCATCGGCGCCGACAACTACTTCCGGCTGCTCGACGACCCGCTGTTCTGGACCGCCCTGAAGAACACCGCGGTCATCCTGGCCGTCCAGGTGCCGGTGATGCTTGCGCTCGCCACCGGGCTCGCGGTCTCCCTGAACTCCACGCTGCTGCGCGGCCGGACGGTGTTCCGCCTCGGGTTCTTCATGCCGATGGTCACCGGCCTGGTGGCGTACGGGATCATCTTCTCCGTCCTGCTCAACAAGGACTACGGCCTGGTGAACTGGCTGTTCGGCCTGGCCGGCGTGGACGCCGTGCCGTGGCTGACCGACCCCCTGTGGGCGAAGATCTCCCTCGGTCTCGCGCTGACCTGGCACTACACCGGCTACAACGCGGTGATCCTGCTTGCCAGGCTGCAGACCATTCCGGGTGAGCTGTACGACGCCGCGGCCGTGGACGGAGCGGGTGCCTGGAAGTCCTTCGTCCATGTCACGCTGCCGGGTCTGCGCCCCGCGATCCTGCTCACCACGGTGCTCTCCACCATCGGCACCCTGCAGATCTTCGACGAGCCGTACGTCCTCACCGGAGGCGGCCCGGACAACGCGACCCTGACCATCGGTGTGTACGTGTACCAGAACGCCTTCAAGTTCTTCGACTTCGGCTACGCGTCCGCCATCGCCTACGCCCTCGCCGTGCTGATCGGAATCCTCGGCGTGATCCAGTTCCGCGTCCTGGGAGACAAGTCGTGAACACGCGTCATCGCGGCAGGGGAGCCCTGCTGACCTCGGGACTCGCCATCGTGCTCGCCGCCGTCGCCATTCCCTTCTACTGGCTGGTGATCGCGTCCACCCACAGCTCCAAGGAGATCTTCGACAGCCCGCCGCCGATGGTGCCCGGCGGGCATCTCCTCGACAACCTGACCAGCCTTCAGGAGTCGGCGCAGTTCGGCCGGGTCGTCCTCAACTCGCTGCTGATCGCGGTCGTCTACACCGTCTGCGCGGGTGCGGTCTGCACTCTCGCCGGATACGCCTTCGCCAAGTACCGCTTCCGCGGCCGCGAGGGAATGTTCGGGCTGCTCATGCTCGGGCTCGTGATCCCTGCCCAGGTCACCCTGGTCCCGCTGTTCAAGATGATGGCCGACCTGCAGTGGCTCAACACCTACCAAGCCGTGATCATGCCCAATCTGGCGCTGCCCTTCGGCATCTTCCTGATGCGTCAGTCGATGGCCGCGCTCCCCGACGAGCTGCTCGACTCGGGCCGGATGGACGGCTGTGGTGAGCTGCGCCTGTTCTGGAAGGTCGTACTCCCGCCGATGAAACCCGCGCTCGCCGCCCTGGCGATCTTCCTCTTCCTGTACCAGTGGAACGACTTCGTCTGGCCGCTGATCATTCTGCGCGACGGCGCCTCGTTCACCATCCCGGTGGCTCTCGCCTCCCTGCAGGGCCTGGACAACACCGACTACGGCGCGATCCTCGCCGGTACCTCGATCGCCGCGATTCCGATGGCCATCGTCTTCCTGGCGCTGCAGCGCCACTTCGTTTCCGGCCTGCTCGCCGGCGCCGTGAAGGAGTGAGCGTGGAAAGTCGGATTGCGGTGACCGACGGAGCCGTGACGACGGCAGAACTCACTCCCGCCCCCTATGAGCCACTGCTGGAGGAGATCTCGATCGCCCTCCTCGCTCATGCGCCCGGTATCCGGCCTTCCTGGAGTCTCGGTGAGCTCCCCGGCGGACTGCGGATGCTGGAGGTACGGGCCGAGGGCGCCCCCGTCGAGATCCGCCTCTCCGTGCCGCTCGGCGACGCTGCCGGCTACTGGCATCCTCAGGGCGGGTGGCGGCGCACCCTCCTCGCCGACTGGGACGGTCGCGCCCATGTCTCACTGGTCGACGGACATGCCGCGGGCTGCCTCTACGACCACTCCGGCGCCACCATGCTGACCTTCGCGGCAGCCGACCCGGTCCCGGAGACAACCGTCCGCTTCGGCGTATCGGAGGAGAACGACACCCACGTCGTGCATCTCCTCCTCCCGGCGTCCGACGGTCCGCACCGGCTGCTGCTCGTTCCGCGCGCGCCGTCCGTGGCGACCGCCATGAGGTCGCTGCGCGGCTGGTTCACGCAGTCGTTCACCCCTATGAAAACGCCCGATTCGGCCCGCACGCCTGTCTACTCCACCTGGTACGCCTTCAACCAGAACGTCTCCGCACAAGCGGTCGAAACCCAGGCCGAGCTGGCCGCGGGCCTCGGCTGCGGGGTGCTGATCCTCGACGACGGCTGGCAGGAGCTGGGCCACGGACGGGGCTATGCGGGGTGCGGGGACTGGCGGCCCGACCGGGCCAAGTTCCCGGATTTCACCGGGCACGTGGCGCGCGTCCGGGCGTGCGGGCTGCGGTACATGGCATGGATCGCACCGCTGCTGCTCGGCCCCGACGCCGCGTGCCACGCCACATGGGCACCCTTCGCCCCGGCCCGCGCAGGGGTGCCGGGCGCCCACGTCCTCGACCCGCGCAGGCACGAGGTACGGCGCCATGTCGTCGACCTGTGCGTAGGCCTCGTACGCGAGTTCGGCCTCGACGGGCTGAAGGTCGACTTCCTCGACGAGGCCATGGTGTACGCGGGCGACGGCGCGGGGGACGTCGGCCGAGCCATGATCACACTGCTGACGGAGTTGCGGGACGCGCTGGAGTCCGTAAGGCCTGACCTGCTGCTGGAGCTGCGCCAGCCCTATGTCGGTCCCGGCATGGCACCCTTCGGCAACATGCTCCGGTCCTTCGACTGCCCGGCCGACGCGGCCGCCAACCGGGTGCGCACCATCGACACCTCGCTGCTCGCGATCGGTGGAGCCGTCCACTCCGACATGCTGCTGTGGTCCCCGGACGCACCCGTCGAGTCGGTGGCACGGCAGCTGATCGGGGCCTTGCACTCGGTGCCGCAGATCTCCGTACGTCTCGACCGGATCCCCGGCACACACCGCGAGTCGGTCGCCTTCTGGCTGCGGCAGTGGCACCACCACCGCGACCTGCTCCTGGACGGAGAGGTCGAGCCCGGCAGACCCGATGAGCTGTACCCGCTGGTGAAGGCCGCCGCGGGCGATCACTGTCTGCTGAGTGTGCACAGTGACCGGGTGGTCCCTCTGGACTTCGCCTCGCACCGCCACTTCCACGTGGTCAACGGTTCGGCCCGTGGCCGTGTGATGGTCGAGGTGCACGGCAGCGAGGGCCGGGTCCGGGGAGTGATCCACGGGCCGGACGGCCGTATCATTGAGGGCTTGCCGAGGTTCATGCCGGAGGGGCCCCGATCACTGGCTGTCCCCCGCGGAGGTCTGGCATCGCTCACGATCACGGAAGGACCGCGATGAAGGTCGGTATCACCGACGTCGCAGCCCGCGCGCGGGTCAGCGAAGCCACCGTCAGCCGGGTGATCAACCGGCGGCAAGGCGTGTCGAAGAAGACCAGGGATGCGGTTGAGCAGGCGATGGCCGAGCTCGGGTACGAGCGGCAGACGCAGGGCCAGCTGGTGGCGGTGATCACCGAATTCGTATCGAACCCCTTCTTCGCCGATGTCGCGGAGCGCATCGAGTCGGCACTTGCGCCGCACGGGCTGAAGACGGTGTTGTGCCCCGCCTTCCCGGGGGGTGTGCAGGAGCGGGACTTCATCGCCGCTCTGGTGGACAAGGGCGTGGCGGCCGTCGTCTTCCTGTCCGCCTCGAACACGGTCGAGGGCGCGGAAACGGAGACGTACGAGCTGCTGCGCCAGCGCCGTGTCCCGTACGTCGGGATCAACGGCGAGTTCGCGGACGGGGTGCCCGCGCCGGTCTTCTCGACCGACGACGCGCTGGCCGCCGAACAAGCGGTCGACCATCTCTACCGTCTGGGGCACCGGCGGATCGGGATGGCCTCGGGGCCGGCGGGCAACCACCCCGCCGACCGGCGGGTGCAGGGCTTTCTCGACGCCATGTCCAAGCGGGGCATCGAGGACGCCAAGGATTGGGTGATCCGGCAGTCGTACACGGTGGAGGGCGGACAGGCCGCGGCGGGCCTGCTGCTCGGTCTCGGCGCCACGGCGATCGTCGCGGCCAGCGACTACATGGCCCTGGGCGCGATCCGCGGCATTCGCCGGCAGGGCCGCTCCGTACCGGCCGACGTGTCGGTGGTGGGCTACGACGGTTCGGCGATCACCGAGTTCGTGGACCCTCCTCTGACCACGGTCCGGCAGCCGGCCGACCGGCTGGCCCTGGAGGTGGGCCGCAGCGTGCTGGCGCTCGTCAGCAACAGGGACGTGCCGACCGGCGAGTTGCTGTTCGACCCCGAGCTGGTCATCCGCTCATCGAGCGGTCCGGCCCCGGAGTCACCCCAGGACTCGCCCCAGGACCGCGCCCGGCCCGGCGCCGCTGACAGAGGCCGGCGAATCGCTCAGAATCACACCTGATTCCGCGTCGGCGATGACGAGCTCGCCGACCGCGTCCGCGAGCACAGTGCGCGCCTCGGCGGGCATCCCGCCGTCGGTCACGAACGCGTCGATCAGCCGGCGGCCCCGACCGTGCCCTCGGCACCCGCTGCTCCCTCACCTGCGCCCTCTTGTCCCCCGTGCTCCGTCTCGGTGTCGGGATCCGCCCCGTGCAGATACCGCTCATCGATCCGCTTCGGCCCGAACGGCCACTCCTTCTCGTAGCGGGCCCACAGCGCGAACGCCACGACGCCCGCCGCGACCCATGCCAGCGACCATTCGATGGGGTGCCGGCCGGGCGAGTTCTCGTCCGCGTAGCCGTAGATCACCAGCCAGCCGATCAGCGCCACGACGCTCGGCAGCGGATAGAGCCACATCCGGTACGGGCGGCGCAGCCCCGGCTGGCGGCGGCGCAGCACGGTCACCGCGGCGACCTGGGCCAGCGACTGCACGATCACCATGACGGTGGTCAGCAGCGCGATGATGGTGGCCAGATCGGTGTGCCGGCCGATGAGGAAGCCCACGGCCATCACGACACCCATGGTGAGCAGGCCGAGGACGGGGAAGCGGTGGCGTGGGTGGAGCTTGCCGTACGGCCGGAAGAAGACCCGGTCGCGGGCGGCGTCGTAGGGGACCCGGGAGCCGCCGAGGAGTCCGGTGAAGACGGAGGCGACGGCGGTGATGAGGATCAGCACCGTGACGGTACCGGCGGCGCCCTTGCCCCAGGCTTTCTCCAGCACGGCGGAGGCGACGGACGAGGACGCCGTGCTGTGCGGGTCGAGCATGTCGCGCCAGTCGACGATTCCCAGGGTGCCGATCTGCAGCAGCAGATAGATCGTCATGATGCCGAGGATCGCGTAGAGAACGGCGCGTGGGATGGTGCGGCCGGGCTGTCTGATCTCGGCGCCCATGTAGGCGATGGTGTTGTAGCCGAGGTAGTCGTAGATGCCGATCGTCAGGCCGGCCGCGAAGCCGATCCAGAAGTGACTTGTCGTCAGATCGAAGGCGTGCGCGGGGTAGGTGAAGGCGCGTTCCGGGCTGAAGTGGGTGAAGGCGGCGACGATCACGAGCAGTACGGAGGCGATCATCACCGTCCACAGGACGACGGTGAGCCTGGCGATGTTCTCCACCCGCCGCCACAGCATCGCGATGATGCCCGCGGTGACGGCAAGGCCGACGAGGTCCCCCTGCCCCGGGCTCATCTCCGGCCACAGATAGCCGAGGTACTGCACAAAGCCGATCACGCCGGTGGACATCCCAAGCGGGATGAAGAGCATGGCCGTCCAGACGAACAGAAACGGCATCAGTTTGCCGGTGCGGTACTGGAACGCCTGCCGCAGATAGACATAGCTGCCGCCCGCACCGGGCAGTGACGCGCCCAGCTCCGCCCAGATCAGTCCGTCCGCGAGCGCCAGGAGCGCGCCCGCGAGGAAGCCGGTCACGGCCTGCGGCCCGCCGAAGGCGGCGACCATCAGCGGGATGGTGACGAACGGGCCGATGCCGCACATCTGGCTCATGTTGATGGCGGTGGCCTGGAACAGGCCGATCCGGCGGACGAACCCCACGCGCTCATCGAGGAGTTCAGGCATGGGTCAGCCCTTTCTCGTGCCGGCACGCATGCCGGTTCGCGGCCTGTTCTCGCCGCGCCACAGGCTGGCACGATCGGCGGGCCGGCGCACCGGTACAAACCGAATTTTCCGGCCCCGCCGGTCACACTTCCCCGTACGCCTCGCCGCCGAGCTCCAGCCGTGCCGTCCCGGCGGTGGTGTCCGCGAGCCAGGCGCGGAAGGCGTCCAGGTCGGCCTCCGGCAGCCCGATCTCGATGCGTACGTCCGCTCCGTAGCTCACCTCACGCACCGCCCGCCCCGTCGTGCGCAGGTCGTTCTCCACCCTGCCCGCGCGCTGGTGGTCGACGGTGACGGTCACCAGCCGGAAGCGCTGCCGGGTGACCGTGCCGAGCACGTCCAGCGCCTCGCCGACGACGCCGCCGTACGCGCGGATGAGGCCGCCGGCGCCGAGCTTGACGCCGCCGAAGTAGCGGGTGACGACGGCGACCACATAGCGCATCTCGCGGCGCACCAGCATCTGCAGCATCGGTACGCCCGCCGTGCCGCCCGGCTCGCCGTCGTCGCTCGCCTTCTGGATGCCGCCGTCGGCACCGAGAACATAGGCGAAGCAGTGGTGCCGGGCGGTGGGGTGCTCCTTGCGGATGCGCGCGATGAAGTCCTGGGCCTCGGTCTCGGTCGCGACGGGCGCGAGCGCACAGATGAAGCGGGACTTGTTGATCTCGATCTCGTGGACACCCTCGCGCGCGAGCGTGCGGTACTGCTCCTGCATCGGACCAGCCTATGCGGCGGCTGTGACATGCGGACACCGGCCGGTCCCGGTGGCCCGCGCCGCGCTGGGGTGTCCGCCGTAAGGGCGCGGGTGTCGGCCGTACGGGCGCAGTCCGCACGGCCAGGCGGCGTACCCGCACCGTCCGCACGGTGCGTCGGAGAGACGTCCGCGCCGCCCGTGGGCACTGTGAGGCCAGTGCGAGAGCCTCGTGTTCCGGGGCCCCGCTCGTACACGCAGGCACGGAACGGCGGGTAGGCGGAGGGCTGCATGGAAGAGAGCACACAGTCGGCGATGACGGCGGGCGTTCCCGTCACGGGCGAGGAGATGCCCGAGCCTCCGCCGGAGGTCATCGAGGCGGCACGCGATGCGCCCGACCACTGGCTGGCCATGGTGGATCTGACCTGGCAGGGCGAGGGGCCGCCGCCGCTCTGGGCGCTCATCGGACAGTGGCGGTCGGGTCCGACGGGCGAGATCGAGGAGTGGCGGGACAATCCGGAGTACCGGCCGTCACCGCAGATGCTGGACTGGCCGGAGCCGACCGACGCGGTCGACAGGGCGCTGCAGCTCGCCGCCACCGGCTACGGCTCGGGACAGGGCGTCGCCGAGGCGCTGGCCCGGGCGGAGGTCTCCGTCCTGGTCACCGCGACCGGTTCACCGCTGGCCGCCGCCTCGCCCGAGGGGACCCCGGTGATCCCCGTCTACACCTCGCAGCACTATCTCGAATCCGTGGGCCGGCTGCTGTACGACCGGCGGCCGGTGGCCGAGCTCGTCGAGCAGCTGCCGCCGGGCCATGCGCTGTACCTCAACCCGACCGGTCCGGTGAGCATGCTGGTGGACACCGAGGAGCTGCGGGCGGCCCTGGCCGCGGCCGGCGAGACGTCGGACGACGCCCGGGAACCGGCCGCGGCGGGGAAGCTGCGCCCGGGCACCGGGGCCGGCGGGGCCGAGCCGGTGGGCAGCGGCGGCCGGGCGATCGGCAAGCCGGCCCGGGCCGCCACGGGCAGCACGGTCGTCGGAGCCGGGCTGGCCGGCAGCGGAGTGGCCCGCGCCGCGAACTGAACCGCCGGCACAGAGACCCGCCCCGCCCGTCTTCCCCTTCGGGCGGGGCGTCTGCCGTTGTCTGCGTGCGGTGGGTTGCTCCGCAGGCATCGGATTTCCTTCCCGAGGCGGGAATCTCCGGGTGGTAGCGGCCGTTGATCAGCAAAGGACCGTTCCATCCCAGGAGGCAGTGCGTGTACGGCGACCCCAGCACGATCCGCAGGATCCTCACCGAGCTCGGCGACACCTGGGCCGTCGTGGGCCTGTCCAACAACGAGCAGCGCGCGGCGCACGGCGTCGCGGATGTGCTGAAGCGCTACGGCAAGCGCATCGTGCCGGTGCATCCGAAGGCCGAGACGGTGCACGGCGAGCCGGGATACCCCTCGCTCGACGCGATCCCCTTCCCGGTCGATGTGGTCGATGTCTTCGTCAACAGCGAGCTGGCGGGCGGGATCGCCGATGAGGCGGTGTCGCTCGGGGCGAAGGCCGTGTGGTTCCAGCTCGGGGTGGTCGACGAGGCGGCCTGGGACCGGGTGCGCGATTCCGGTCTGGAGATGGTGATGGATCGTTGTCCGGCCATCGAGATACCGCGTTTGGGCTGAGCGCCGAGTGCGTTGGCGTCCAGGCATGATCGTGACACGGGCCGCTGTCCCCGAAGATGCCGCCGAGCTCGTCCGGCTGCGTCGTCTGATGTTCCTGGCGATGAACGGGCGTGATGACCGCGGGAGTTGGGAGCAGGATGCGGAGGCGATGGCGCGTCGGCAGCTGACCGGTCCCGATCCGCTGCTGGGTGCGTTCGTGGTGGTGGGTGACGAGCCGGGTGCGCCGCATCTGGCGGCCTGCGCGGCCGGCACGATCGAGGAGCGGCTGCCGGCGCCGAGCCACCCCGCGGGGCGCTTCGGCCATCTCTTCAACGTCTGTACGGACCCGCGCTATCGGGGCCGCGGCTATGCCCGCGCCACGACCGAGGCGCTGCTCGGCTGGTTCGCCGAGCGGGGCGTCAGCCGGGTCGATCTGTACGCCACCGACAGCGCCGAGCCGCTCTACCGGAGCCTGGGTTTCAGCGAGCACTCCACGGCGCTGTCGCTCGATCTGCGGTCCCGCACGTCCGTCCCGTAGGCCCCAGGGCCTACGGGCGGTCGCTGGGTCGGTCGGTGCGCCGGTCTGCCGGTCGCCGAGCGCTAGGCGATGCCCAGCCCGTCCAGGACCGTGGCGCCGGGCAGTTCGGCCAGCGCCTTGCCGGGCACGATGAGCTTGCCACGGCGGCCGCCGCTGCCGATCAGGGCGTACGGGGTATCGGCGACGGCGGCGTCCACGAGCAGCGGCCAGCCGGCGGGCAGACCGATCGGGGTGATCCCGCCGTATTCCATGCCGCTCTCGCCGACCGCCCTGTCCATCGGCGCGAACGACGCCTTGCGGGCGCCCAGTTGACGACGCACCACGCCGTTGACGTCGACCCGGGTGTGCGAGAGGACGACACAGGCGGCCAGGGTGGTCTCGCCACCGCGCTTGCCGGCCACCACCACACAGTTCGCCGACTGCTCCAGGAGCCAGGGGCCGTAGGTCTCGACGAGGAGCGCGGTGTCCGCGATGGCCGGGTCGGTATCGACATAGCGCAGCTCTTCGGCCGCTACCGATCCGCTCCAGGCGCGGATCGCGGTGGCCACCGGCTCGACCAGCAGGTCCAAGCACTCGACGGCAGGCCGGACATCGTCAAAAGCATCCATCGGCACGGGCATACGCGACAAGTTAACAGTCGCGCTCTCCCGGCGTCGGGCCGTCTCAGCGGGCGAGCGGGATGATCACCGACATGGTCATCTCGACCGGTTCCGTACCGTCGTTGCGGTAGCCGTGCGCGACCTTGGCCTCGAATGTCGCCGAGGCGCCGGCGGGCACCGTGTGCTCCTCGCCGTCCACGATGAGGGTCAGCGTGCCGGACCGCACATGCATCAGCTCGACGGTGCCGGGCGGATGCGGGTCGGAGGTGCTGCTGTCGCCGGGCATCAGCCGCCAGTCCCACAGTTCGTACGGCCCTGGCGCCTCGGCGCCCACCAGGAGTGTGGTGAAGCTGCCGGCTTCGGTGGACCACAGCCGGACGGCCTCGTCGGGCGCCACGATGCGTACCTGCGGGCCCTGCTCGTAGTCCAGGAGCGTGGTGATGCTGACGCCGAGCGCGTCGGCGATCTTGACCGTGGTCCCCACGCTCGGGTTCGTACGGGCCTGCTCGATCTGGATGATCATGCCGCGGCTGACCCCGGCCCGGGCCGCCAGCGCATCAAGGGTGTAGCCGCGCTCGGCGCGCCAGTGTTTGAGGTTGCGGGCGAGCGACTGCGTGAGCTGGTCGAGGTCCGTCACGGTCCGTCCAAGTCGGAGGTCAATATATTCGATTTCGTAGTTCAGTTTCCTGCACTACGGTGTGGTGTACTTCAGCGTCCGGTTCACTGTACTGCGAGGTTTCACCATGACAGCGGTCTTCGCCCTGGCCACCAGCCTTCTGTGGGGGCTCGCCGACTTCGGCGGCGGACTGCTCACCCGACGCCTGCAGGCGCTGACCGTGGTGGTCGTCTCGCAGACGCTGGCCGCTGTCGTGCTGGGCGCCATTGTGCTGGCCACCGGCGGCTGGCGGGAGGCCGGACCGCAGCTGTGGTTCGCGGTCGGGGCGGGTGTCGTGGGACCTGCCGCGATGCTCTGCTTCTACCGCGCCCTGGCGCTCGGCCCGATGGGCGTGGTCTCCCCGCTCGCCTCGCTCGGCACCGTCCTGGTACCGCTCGGCGTCGGGTTCGTGGCGGGCGAACGGCCGGGGCTGTTGCAGGCCACCGGCATGGTGGTGGCCGTGATCGGCGTACTGCTGGCCGGCGGTCCGCGGATCAGCGGCGCCTCCGTCGCCCGCCAGACGATCGTGCTGACGCTGATCTCGGCGCTCGGCTTCGGCGCGGTGATGGCGCTGATCTCCGAGGCGTCCACGACGGTGACCGGGCTCTTCCTCGCACTGTTCGTGCAGCGGGTGTGCAATGTCGCCGTCGGCGGCGCCGCCCTGTACGCGTCGGTGCGGCGCGGCACCCCGGCACTGCCCGAGGGCGGCTTCGCGGCCCTCCGGGGTTCGCTGCCCGCGCTCGGCTTCGTCGGTATCGCCGATGTCGCCGCCAACGGCACCTACGCCATCGCCGCCCAGCACGGCCCGGTCACCATGGCGGCGGTGCTCGCCTCGCTCTACCCCGTGGTCACCTCGCTCGCCGCGCTCGGCGTCCTCAAGGAGCGGATGCGGGCGATCCAGACGGCGGGCGCCTCGCTCGCACTGGTCGGCACGGTCCTGCTCGCCTCCGGCGGCTGACGCGGGCGGGCCCGGCACGGCCCGCCTGACGGCGCCTCAGGACGCTTCGTACGCCTCCCCGGCCTGCGCGGGCTCCTCGGCCCGCCACTCCCCCAGCGCGACCAGCTGCTCCGGGGTGACGCCGTCGGGGATCGGCACCGGCGCCGGCGTACGCAGCGGCGGCTGCCAGCCCTCCTGCGGGTCCCAGCTGCGAACGACCTTGGCGGGCGCGCCGGCGACCACCGCATGGTCGGGGACCTCACCACGGACGACGGCGCCGGCCGCGACCACCACATTCCTGCCCAGCCGCGCGCCGGGCAGGATGACCGCGCCGGTACCGATCCAGCTGCCGGCGCCGATGGCGACCGGGGCGGTGCGCGGCCACTGCTTTCCGACCGGCACATCGGGGTCGTCGTAACTGTGGTTGGTGGTGGTGAGGTAGACACCGGGACCGAAGAAGCAGTCGTCGCCGATCGTCAGCCGGACATCCGCGATCACATGGCTGCCGCGGCCCAGCACCACACCGTTCCCCAGCGTGAGGATCGGCTCCGGGCCGAGATCGAGGTCCGGCATCATCCCCGCGGTCAGCGTCACGTCCTGGGCGATGATGCAGTGGTCGCCGATCTCGATCCACGGGTCGCCGAAGACCGTGCCCTGCGGGAAGGCGAGCCGGGTGCCGGTGCCGATCCGGCGGAAGCGGTACGGACCCGGGCGATCGGCCGTGACGGCCGCGGTCTCTCGCACCCAGCGCGCACCGCGATGGACGGCCCGCGACACGGCCCGGCGCCGCCAGGCCGCGAGAGATGAGAACACGTTCTGGTTTATCGGCACCCGCACACGGTACTCAGCCCGCCGGGCGACCGGCCGCGCGCCGGGCTGTGATCTTCGCCCCACCGGCGTCCGCCCCCGCCCGCCGGTGCGCCCGTCGTCTACGGTGCTGTTGGCGCGGCACAGAAGTGGCGAGGAGATCCAGAGATGGCAGGACGGGCGTTGATTTCACCGGTGGGCGGCAAGGAGCCGAGGGTCGATCAGAAGGCATTCACCGCCCCGACGTCCGTCGTACTCGGCGAGGTCACCATGGCCGCGGGCGCCAGCGTCTGGTACCACGCGGTGCTGCGCGCCGACTGCGGCCCGATCGTGCTCGGAGCCGACAGCAACATCCAGGACAACTGCACCGTGCATGTCGATCCCGGCTTCCCGGTGACCGTCGGCGACCGGGTCTCCGTCGGGCACAACGCGGTCCTGCACGGCTGCACCGTCGAGGACGATGTACTGATCGGCATGGGCGCCACGGTGTTGAACGGGGCGCACATCGGCGCGGGCTCGCTGGTCGCGGCGCAGGCGCTGGTCCCCCAGGGCATGCGGGTACCGCCCGGCTCACTGGTCGCCGGGGTCCCGGCAAAGGTCAAGCGGGAGCTGACCGACGAGGAGCGCGAGACCATCAAGCTCAATGCGGCGATGTACCTGGAACTGGCGGCGCGGCACCGGGAAGCGGTGACGGACGCCGAGGGCTGAGCCGACCGCACCGCCGGCGCGACTCCACCGCCGAGCCGCTCCGGCCACGACGTGCCGGGTGCGGCCCGTATCGGGAGCGCACCGCGTCCAGGGACCTCAGCGGCGCCGGGAGAGTTCGGCGACGGTCAGCGCGGACGTCAGCAGCTCCGCGTCGAAGAGGGACGCATCCGCGAGGCGGTTGGCGTTGGCGTACGCGTTCATCATGAGCTTGGCGGTCCGCAGAGCCGAGGGGGACCTGCGGACCAGCGGCTTGGTCCACCGTGCGACCGCGTTGTCCAGCTCTTCCTCCGGTACGACCTTGTGGAGGATGGACAGCTCCTGCGCCTTCGCGGCATCGAAGTTGTCGGCGGTCAGTATCAGCTCACGGACCTTGGCCGCCCCCGCCTCGTTCAGCAGCCGCGGCATGATGCCTCCCCAGGCGGGAGGCACCCCGAGACCGAGTTCCGGCAGCCGGAAGCGGCAGTTGTCGGCCCCGACCCGCAGATCGCAGAACACCGCGAGTCCCACACCGGCCCCGACCACCCCACCGTGCAGCCGCGCAACGGTGACCGCGTCAGTGGTCGCGAGGGCGTCGCACACCCGGCGCGCCTTGTTGCCGAGACCGCGCAGAGCCACTCCGCTGGGGTCCTCGGCCAGTAGTGCCGGGAACTCCTTGCGGTCTCCACCCAGGCAGAAGTCGTCCCCCGCACCGGACAGGACCAGCACCCGGGCACCGGACTCATCGTCCAGGGCGCCGAGGACGGCGAGGAGTTCGTCGAGGATCAGCCCGGATATCGCGTTACCTGTCTCCGGGCTGTTCAACTGCACCTTGAGGACCGGCCCTTCGTGTGTCACGAGAAGGGTCTTGAAGTCGTGCATCATGGTCTTCCTTGTTCGTTGTTCCGCGCTTCTGAGGGGTGCGACGCATCAGGCATGCGCTACCTGAAGCGCCATGAGACGACGGAAGGCCACCCGCGGCGCCCAGACTGGAGCGGAGCTGATTCGCAGGCTCGGCAGGCGCTTGAGCAACGAGGTGAGCAGGCACGTTGCTTCCAGGCGGGCCAGTGCGTTGCCGAGGCAGTAGTGGATCCCCCCGCCGAAGCTGAGGTGGGGTGCCTTGCGGCGAATGTCGAAGAGGCCGGGCTCGGCATACCGGTCCGGGTCGTGATGGGCGGCACCGACCATGAGCTGCACCATCTCGTGCCGGCGCACGGTCACCCCGGCGAGTTCGGTGTCCTCGGGGGCCACCCGGCTGATCATGTGTATCGGGGCGTCGTAGCGCAACACCTCGTCGATCGCACCCGGTATGTGCTCGGGATGCACCCGCAGCCACTCCAGTTGCTGGGGGTGCTCCAGGAGCAGCCGCACCATGCTGGAGAGCAGATGCGAGGTCGTCTCCAGCGCCGCCAGGACCATGAAGAGCGCGAGGGCGTAGACGGCTTCGTCCGCGGCGTGCCGGTCCGATTCGAGTGCGTCCCAGGTCCGGAGCCAGCTCGACACCGGATCGTCCCCGGGCGACCTCCGGCGTTCTTGCACCAGCCCGGTGAAGTACTGCCGCAAACGATGCGTCGCGGCGTCGGAAAGTGCGAGCTGACTCGGCGACGGAAACAATTCCTGGGTGAAAACCTGGTCGTGGGTAAGCGACCGCAGCAGCGGGTAATCCGCAGGGGGGATTCCCAGCCATTCGCCGATGGTAATCACCGGCAATTCATCGCCGACCAGCGCGACAAAATCGGCTGGACCGTCCCGCAGTTCTTCTGCGAGCCGGTCAAGCAGCCGCTCCGTCGTCCGCTCGACCGAAGACTTCATTATGTCCAGAGACTTTCGGTCGAACATATTTCCCAGCGACCGCCGCACCTGGGTGTGATACGGCGAGTTGAGCATGGGCAGGGTATCGCCCATCTGGCGCGAGGCAGCCGCACTCCAACGCCCCGCATCATCCTGGCGAGTCCGCCAGCCGGTATCGGGCACCCGCCAGGATCTGCTCCTCAACACCTGATGGCACACGGTGTAGGAGGTTGCCAGGTGCCCGCCCCACGGAGCCTGAACAATTTCCCCCATTGCCCTGAGCTTTGCGTACAACGGCAATGGATTCGACTGTCCGCCGGCCGTGCGCAGACGAGAGAAAAGTGAAACCACAGTACGCCGGTCAACGGGTGCGGTGGCCAGGGCGGACTCCACGGCGACTCCTTCTTCCAGAAGCTCACACGATAATTGCCAACCCTGCATACCCCTGCGCTTGAACGTTCATGCGGACATAGAACGTTCACACTGTTGCAAACGTCACACCTTCCACCAGCTCAGGAATCCGCTCCACCAACCGCCCTTCAGTGACTTGCCCTGACGGTCCTGGGCCGGTGCATTACCCGCGGTAGGCCCACCCGCCTGGAAAGGCCTGGAGCCGCCCTTCTCCTCCCGTACCGGCGTGAAGCGGGCAGGCAGCGCGGTGAGCGCCCGGTGGAACGGGCCGGGCCGCCAGGTCAGGGTCTCCGCCGGCACACCCAACTCGATGTCGGGCAGCATGTTGAGGAGCTTCTCGATGGCCCTGATGGCGATCAGCTGGGCGGGATCCTTGGCCGGGCAGGCGTGCGGACCCGCACCCCAGGCAAGGTGGGCCCGCTTGCTGAACGTCTGCCGGCTCGCGGTCAGACTCGGGTCCGTGTTGGCCGCCGCGAAGCTGATGAGCACCGGCTCGCCGGCTGCCAGTTTGGTCCCGGCGAGGTCCACGTCATGCACGGGATAGTGCGTGCCGTAGTTGGCGATCGGCGGGCTGT
This sequence comes from Streptomyces inhibens, assembly GCF_022221585.1. Classification (NCBI taxonomy): domain Bacteria; kingdom Bacillati; phylum Actinomycetota; class Actinomycetes; order Kitasatosporales; family Streptomycetaceae; genus Streptomyces; species Streptomyces inhibens. The sequence goes on along the minus strand of NZ_CP084681.1, from coordinate 8,797,000 downwards.
TCCACAGCACCTCGTTGATGGCGTCCTCGACCAGAACACCGCCGTGCTGGCCCCCGGGGTACTGCTCGTCGGACAGCAGCAGACGCAGCGCGCTGGCGATGATGTTCTGCACGGGCTCGGTGCCGGCGCCTATGAGAAGGGCCAGCTGATGGACCATCTCCTCGTCGGACAGCTGCGCCTGGTGCTGCATCAGCCACGAGGTGATGTCCTCGCCCGGGGAGGTCCGCTTCAGCGCGACCAGCTCGAACAGCGCCCCGGCCATGGCCTCGTTGGCCCGCTCCACGTCGATACCGTCGAACAGGCTGGAGATGGCCACGATCAGCCGGTCCCCGAGATCCGCCGGGCACCCGAAGAGATCGTTGAAGACCAGCAGCGGCAGGACCTGCGAGAAGTCGGCGATCAGATCGGCCTTGCCCCGGACCCGGAACTGGTCGATGAGGTATGCGGCGACACGGTCGACGTGCCGGCTCACCCGGTGCATGTCCAGTCGGGCCAGACTGTCCGTCACCGCCTGCCGCAGCCGCAGATGATCCGCGCCGTCGGAGAACATGCAGTTCGGCCGGTACATCATCATCGGCAGCACGGGACTGTCCAGCGGAACCCGGCCCTCGTTCAGGGCGCGCCAACGGCGGGAATCCCGTGCGAAGGTGTCCGGGTTCTGCAGGACATGGAGCGCCGCGGCGTAGTCCGTGACGAGTTCGGCCTCCACCCCGGGAGCCAGTTCGACGGGCGCACTGGGGCCGTTCTGCCGCAAGTGCTCATAGAAAGTGTCCGGAGCGGCGGCGAATTCGGGCCCGTACAGAGGTGCTCTTGGGCCACCGGCGTGCGCGGGGCAGCCGGGCGGTGGAGTCTGGAATTCCGAGTGAGATTGCATGCCTGAACTCCTAGTTGAGGCGGGACTGTAGATAACGGACGAGCGCGATCAGTGAATCCGCCGAGGAACGCTGATCCCGTGCGTCACAGCTGACAACAGGCGTCTCGGGAAGCAGGTCCAGCGCCTCACGGATCTCGTCGAGCGAGTGCGCGGGGGTCCCGTCGAAGCGGTTCACGGCGATGGCGTACGGGATTCCGTAGTGTTCCACCAGGTCCATGACAGGGAAGGACTCTTCCAGACGCTCGGGATCGACCAGGACCAGAGCCCCGAGCGCCCCGCGCGTCATGTCTTCCCATACCTGAACGAAGCGCTGCTGGCCGGGCGTCCCGAACAGATACAGGACCAGCTTCTCGCTGAGTGTGAGCCGGCCGAAATCCATGGCGACCGTGGTCGTGGTCTTGCCGGGCGCACCTTTTGGATCGTCAATTCCCTGGCCCGCCTGGGTCATTACCTCTTCGGTACGCAGCGGTGGAATCTCGGACATGGTTCCGATGAACGTGGTCTTGCCCACAGCGAAGTGTCCGACCACGAGGATCTTCGCCGCGGTCTGCACTGAATTGCGCAGATACACGCCGTCATCCAAAGCGAGCCTGGAGCCCATTCAGCACCTCCTCTAGGATCTGCCGGTCGACAAGCTGAGCGCTGGGTATGGGCGCGCGGGAATAGAGATGCCCCTCCTGCGTGAGATCGGACACCAGAATCCTGACGACACCCACCGGCAGCCGGGTGTGCCCGGCTATCTCGGCGATCGAGAGGAAGCCTCCCGAACACAGCTCCAGCAGACGGAGCTTCTCCGGATCGAGAGGCTTTGTCCGGGGTGGCTCCGCAGCTACCGTGACCAGGGTGATCAGCGAGAAGCGGTCGTCGTCAAGAAGATCCCGGCCGTTGGTGATGACATACGGCCGTACTAATTCCGCTGCTTCGTGCGTCAGCTCCGGCTCGTGCTCGTCATCGATTGTCATGGCTGAATATCAGCCCTCTCACGAGGCGGACTGGTCAGTGCCTTGCCAAGCTGCCCGACGAGCTGCTGCATACGGAACGTGATCTCTGCCATGTCAACGTCGGGTGATGCCGAAACCGCGAGATACGCGCCTTCGCCGGCCGATATGAGAAAGACCCAGCCATGGTCGAATTCCACCAACGTCTGACGCCATTGCGGCCGGTCGGTGGGCGCTCCGCCGGTGCAGAAGTCGGCGACCGTACGGCTCAGCGACTGCATTCCGCTCATTGCGGCGGCGACGGTGTCGGCACGGTCCCGGCCGACGTCCTTCGAGCGGGCCATGAGCAGGCCGTCGGCGGATACGAGAATGGCATGCTGCGCTTCGGGCAATTCCAGCGCGCTGTCAAGCATCCACGACAGATCGTAGTTCACTGAACCTCATGCCCTTCACTGCTTGCATTGGTGGAACGACGGCCGGATTGCGTGCCGCGCTGGAATGCCCCCATGACGGAAGCGGCCTTTGCGCTGTCGCGGGCCGGGGTTTCCGTGCTCTCGGATTCGGTGGGCACGATGGATATCGCACCGCGGCGGCGGCGCTTCGGCAGACCACCGGCCGTCGTGTCGTGAGCCTGGGGAACGGGAACCGGTGGTGGGGGAACAGGCGGCCGGGGTGCTGCCTGATATACGGGCGCCGGGGCACCGGATGCCTGGTGACCAGGAGGGTTCTCAGGCGGCAACGGGGTGGACGCGGCCACGACAGGACTCTCCTCTGGCTCATGCAGGGACGTGAGTAGATCCTCGGGCAGCAGGACGACCGCGCGCACGCCGCCGTACGGAGAGGTGGAATCCACCGAGACGCTGAAGCCGTAACGGGCGGCCAGCACGCCCATGACGGTGAATCCGAACTGCGGCGGATTACCGAGGCTGGAGACGCTGGCCGAATTCTCACTCGCCAGCAGCTGGGCGGCTCGCGCCTTCTCTTCCTCATTCATGCCGACACCGGCGTCGTCGACGACGATACATACGCCCTTGGGCACCGGCCGGATGTTGATCTCGATCATCGTTTCCGGCGCCGAATAGCTGGTGGCGTTGTCCAGCAGTTCGGCGAGCACCAGCGCCACGGGTTCGACGGCGCGGCTCACGATGGCGAAGTGACTCTGCGACCGGATCTCGACACGCGTGAAGTGGCGAATACGGCCCTTCGCGCTGCGGACCACGTCGTAGAGCGACGCGTTGTTCCGGCGCCGACCGAGCCAGCCGTCGCAGAGTACGGCGATGGACTGGGCGCGCCGCGCAAACTGCGAATTCATGTGGTCGATGTCGAGCAGATCCTGCAGGATCTTGTGCTCGCCGTATGTCTCTTGCAGCTTGGAAATCGCCAGCTGCTGCTCGCTCGCAAGACCTTGCAGGGTCCGCATGGCGGACTTCAGAGTGGTCTTGGTCGCCTCTTCCGCACGGTCCTTCGCCTCCTCAACGGCCTCCGTGTAGTGGTCCTCGAGATTGGCGTAGTGCTGCTTGAGCTCGGCCTTTTCCTTTCTTAGCTCCGCGATCTTCTTTCTGCCACGAATAATCGCGGTCGCGGCGACAGGGGTACCAGCGATCAATCCCCACAGCGCTGGATCCTGGAAGTATTGCGTCATAGGACTCTCTTCGGACGACGGAGCCACCAGGTGTCGTATGCCTGGCTGCGACGCGCAGAATCACTCGCGGTCCCAGACATACGTGAACGGCCGCGCGCAATCGCCTGCCAGAAAGCCATCGAAGGCCCGGCTAATGGCATAGTTCTCCCCGGGGTGGCGGTTTTCATATGGCCAATGCGCGGAATTTCTTTCTTGCCTTAGCAGGTGACTACCCCGTTGGCAAGTGCGATGATCTTAGCATCACAGCAACGCCCGTCGTCCAACGGCGATCTAACCGTTACGGCATCTGATGGAGATTCAACAAAGGCCCCCTTTGAGGCCATTGGGCGCTGATGCCGGACCACGAGGCAACCGGGACGCCCACTTCCTGACGGTCCGCTGACACGCTGTCCTGCACCGTCGCGAACGCAACGGGCAAGAATCGGTCAGCGAAGGTCAGCGGTGCGGGGCGTCGTGCACATATGTGATCTGACCGCCGCGGACCCGGACGACGCGTACGGTCATTCCCCGGTCGGTCCCCCGCAGGTAGTGCGCCGTGCAATGGACCCATGCGCCCTTGACCGCGCGCAGATCCCTCGTACAGTCGACGGACCGCGGCCCCCGGAGGATCACCGGAAGCGACAGATGACCCGAGATCGAGCGGGCAACCTCGGCGCGCGGGATGGAGTCGGTCGTTCCGTCGACCTCACTGGTCGCGTCCCGGTCCATCAGCCACTGGTTGCCCGCCGTGAGGCTCCCCGCCAGCAGAGCCGTGCCGACCAGTACCAGGCCGACAGCTCGCAGATACCGCACTGCTCTCCTTCCAGCGGGCACTCATGATTCCCCGGCCGTGCCCACCGGCCGGATCAGGGACAATTCTTACGGGTCGCCAGGCGTCGGCAACACGAGACCCCCCACCGTGCGGCCACCCAGGCGACGAGGCGTCAAACGGACGGCACCGGGCCCTGCATCTGCTCGCTGATCCAGTGCAGCGAGTCGGCCATGCGCTGGATGTAGGTGTGCCCGCTGTGCACACCGTCCGGTATTTCGAAGAGCGTGGAGTGGATCGGCCCGCCGGTGTACTCGCTGATGAAGCGCTTCACATCGGGCACCGCATCCTCCTTGCTGCCCAGCTCGAAGGCCAGATAGACCTCCGGGCCGCCCCGCGCGGCCAGCTGCCGGGCCAGATGGCGTGGGTCGTTGGCGCGCATCTCGGCCGGATACCCCTGCCACATCGGCGAATCCGGCACCGTGTCAGGGCCGTTGACGACGGCCGCCTTGAATTTCCCGGGCTGCTTGAGCACGGCCTTCAGGGCGGCGAAGCCACCGGACGAGGACCCCATGAACGCCCAGCCGTCACGGCTGTCGTATGTACGGTAGTTGGCCCGCGCGAAGTCCGGCACATCCTCGGTCAGCCAGGTGCCCATCTTCGGCTGCCCCGGGATGTCGCTGCCGTCGTAGTACTTCTTGGCGGGATTGAGCACCGGCATCACCACGATGAACGGCAGCGTCTTGCCCTGCTCCGACCACTCCGCGATCCGCTCCTGCAGCGCGAACGGTGCCCCGGCCCAGTAGTTGAACGGATAGCCATAGGCACCGGGCATCGCGATCAACACCGGGAAACCGCTCTTGGCGTACTGCGGCTGGAGGTACTGCGGTGGCACCCACGCCCATATGTCGCCGGTGAAACCGGACTTGCGACCGTGCCACTTCGTCGTCACGACCTGTGTGCCGTCGTCCCCCGTCGTACGGAACGGGGTGAAGACGGAGCGTGGGCCACGGGGCGGCACCACCCTGGGCTTGCCGTTGATCGCGTCCGCGGCGTGGGCCCGCAGCCGTGGCACGCTCGATGCGTCGACGACGTCCCCGCCGCTGCCGCAACCGGCCAGCAGCCCCAGAGCCACCACACTCACCGCAGCACCGACGCGCAGGCACTTCATCGGACGTTCTCCTTGGATCCTTGGGCCGGCCGCGGGCAACCACGCTGCCACCGCGAGACCGGTCGAAAGACACCACCTTAAGATCGGCCGGAGCGCTCTCGACGCCCACCCCGGCCCTGGTGACCTGCAGGTCCGCTCTTCCGTGCGCTCAAGGACGTGGACCGTCACGTCAAATGCACCGACCGCGTTTCCCTCGTTAGATACGGCTGCTGCCTGTTTACCGGACGGTCGGTTCTGGCATGGTTGGTTCCCAGTTCGGAAGGGCGCGGCGCTGTGCCGTGGTTGGGGATGACCGATGACCGCGTGGGCCGATCACTGGCCACTGCCCGCCGTTGTGGGACGGGCCGTTGAGCACGAGCATGTATCCGGTCTGCTCGGCAGCGCTCCGCTGGTGACGCTCACCGGAGCCGCCGGAGTGGGCAAGAGCCTCCTGGCCCGTTCCGTGCTGGAGGAGCACTGCGCCCGGCACGACCGCACGGTCATCCGGGTCGGCTGCTGGGACGGTCTGGCCGAGGGCGGTCTGACCGAGGCGCTGCTCCGGGCGGCGGGGCTGCCGGACACCGCCCGCCGGGATGCCGCGGAGGCCCTCGCCCGGCGTACGGCACATCCCTGCGTCAGCAGGCCGGCGCGTGGCCGGGCGGACCGGACGGATGCTCCAACGGCCGTTCCCCCGGCGGGCGGTACGGCCCTCGCGGCGCTCGCCGCGCACTGCCGGCAACACCGCGCGACCGTGCTGCTGGACGACTGCGACCCGCTGCTCGACGAGTGTGTGCAGCTGGTCCGGCGGCTGCTGCGGGCGGAACCGGGGCTGCGGGTCGTGGTGACCGCGCGCCGCACCCTGGGCCTGCCCGAGGAGCGGGTCGTCGAGATCGCGCCGCTCCCAGTGACGCTGGGCGAGGGGATCGCCGGACCGGCCGTCGAGCTGCTGGCCGCGCGGACCGGGCCCGCCGCGCCGGAGCTCCTGGTCGCGGTGTGCCAGGCGCTGGAGGGCTCCCCGCTGGCGATCGCGCTGGCCGCACAGCAGCTGGACCGGATGTCGCTGCCGCAGCTCGCGGCGCAGGTGGGCGCGGACGGTCCGCTCCTGTACTCGGGGCCGGCGGCGACCGTGCGGCACACCTCGCTCTACGCCGCACACGCCGCGGGCTACGCCCTCTGCTCGCCCACCGACCGGCGGGTCTGGGCGAGACTCTCGGTGCTCCCCGGAGATTTCGACCCCTGGCTCGCCGGCTGCGTCTGCACCAGCAGTGACGTTCCTGCAGCCGCGGTCGACGGCGCGCTGGAGCGGCTCCGTACGGCCTCGGTCGTCGAACGCGTACGGGATGCCGGCGGCGCCCACCAGGACAGCGGGGCCGCGCTGCCGCCGCGCTACCGACTCCCCCGCGCCGCCCGCGACTTCGGCCGGACCCAGCTGCGCGAGGCGGGCGAGGAGCTGGCGGCGCTGCGCCGGTTCCGGCAGGCCTGCGCGGCGCTCGCGGCCGAGGCGCAGATCGCCTGGCAGGGCCCCAACCAGCAGGTCGCGGTCCGTCTGGTGGAGGACGAGCTGCACAACCTGGACGCGGCGCTGACCCGGCCCCCGCAGGACGCGGAGGATGCGCTCAGCGCGCTGGAAATCGCGGTCTCGCTGTGGTTCCACTGGGCGGCCTGCGGCTTCCGCCGCGAGGGGCGGGCGCATCTGGACCGGCTGCTGTTGCTCTCCCGGGACGACACCGCGCTGCGGGCCCGTGCGCTGTGGCTGGCCGGCTATCTGGCGGCGCAGGAACATGCGCTCGCCACCGCGGAGGCGCTGCTCGACGAGGCGTGGTCGGCGGCCGTGATGCACGCGGACTCCGACGGGCTGGCCCGTATCGCGCATGCGCACGGCGTGCTGGCGCTGTACCGCGAGGACTCCGCTACGGCCGTGGTGTGTCTGGAGGAGGCGGCCCGGCACCGCTCCAGGGATCCGTGGTACGGCCCGGGGCCCGCCCACAGCTGGGCGCTGCTCGCCATCGCCCTGTCGGCGCTCGACGCGGAGCGGGCGAAGGCGGCGGCCCGCCGCGCCTGGGAGAGCCGGCACTCCGACGGCGATTTCTGGCTGTACTCGACGATCCTGTACGCGCAGGCCCTGATCGAACGGGCCCACGGCGACCCGGCGGCGGCGCTGCGGGCCTGCCGTAAGGCGCTGGTGGCCAAGAAGCTCATCGGTGACCCGCTGTTCATCGCGGGGGCCCGCAACATGCTGGCCGCTCTGCGGCGTGAGGTGCGCGGCCGGGCGGGGGCGTCGCGGCCTGACGAGGGGGGCCGGTGGTGGCAGCGCGGCGGTCCCGGACCGGCGGCGCGGCCCTTCTTCTCACGGCTGCGGGCCAGGTCCTGAGGCCCGAGAGAGCTCCGGTGTCCCGCCGGGCCGGTGGCCACGCTGTGTGACACACCGACCCCGTTCGGGATGCGGGAGCGACCGGCCGGTCGCATGCTGGAGGGTATGAAGCGTGCCCCCGTGATCGTGCATCCGCCTTCCACAGGCGGTCGCCGTGTGACGCTCTACGGACAGGATCTGGGACGAGCGCTGCGCCCTGGTGACGTGGCCGCGATCCTGCGCCGGGCCGGATTCTGCACCGCGACGTTCGTCTGGGACGACACCGGCGTCTTTGAATGGCGTGACGGCGGACCCGACATCTGGTCGATGCCCTGATGTACACCGCTCCTCAACCGATCAAAACAATCAGTTGAGTTGAGCCTCTTGAACGTGTGACGGCCCTCGTGTCGAACGTGTGACGGCCCTCGTGCAGAAACCGCCCGGCAGTCATGGCCGGGGAGCGCCGGGCGCGGGTCAGTCGGCCGTCGCGGCGACCGGGGCCTCCGCCGCCTCGCGCGCGGCGGCCGCCTTCTTCGCCCGGCGCTTCATGAGGATGAACGAGCCGACACCGAAGAGCACGGCGGCGACCAGCCCGTACGACGAGAAGCGCTTGAGCCACGGCTCGGCGACGATGCCCACGCAGTAGATCAGCGCGGTCGTGCCGCCGGCCCAGATGATGCCGCCGAGGACGTTGGCGATCAGGAACTTCCAGTACGCCATCTTCAGTACACCGGCGAGCGGGCCGGCGAAGATGCGCAGCAGCGCGACGAAACGGCCGAAGAAGACCGCCCACATGCCCCACTTGTCGAACTTCGCCTCGGCCATGGCGACTTGGTCGGGGCCGAAGTGCTTGGGGAACTTCCGGCCGGCCCACAGCAGCAGAGGCTGGCCGCCCTTGCGTCCGATCAGATACCCGATGGAGTCACCGACGATCGCGCCTACGGAGGCACAGGCGCCCAGCACGAACGGGTTGATGTGATCCTGAGTCGCGGCGAGAATCGCCGAGCTGACGAGGACGATCTCGCCGGGCAGCGGAATGCCCAGGCTCTCCAGTCCGATGACCACCCCCACCAGGAGGTAGACGCTCACGGCCGGTACCGTCTCGAGCCACTCCTGGATGTGCAACGCCGATTCCTCCGCTGGTGTAGGGCCCCCGTGTGGGCCGTTGCCCGACGTCCATGACCTCGGCGCCGGTCGATCCCCTGGCGCGCCGCAGCGCGCCCGGGAAGCGTACTCGATCGCACCGTCAGAGGGCCGAAACCACGTGCGCCGAGCGACATCGGGTGCCGCGGCACGACGACGGCCCGCCGCGCGGTGCACGGCGGGCCGGGAAGATCGCTACGTGGATCGGCTCACTTATTGGGGCGCAGGGTCCACACGATGCTCATCTCGCCGGTCACCGCGCCGTCCTCGCGGGTGATCGCGATGTTCACCGGGAACTCCGGACGTCCGCCGGCGTCGAGCTCGGCGACCACCTCGGCCACCGGGCGGCCAAGCTCCGCGGTGGCGGTGACCGGCCCCATGGCGAGCTTCTTGTAGCCGATCTCGGCGCGCACGGCCAGCGGCACCGCGCGGCCGAGCTGGTCACCGAAGGCCGTCATCACGATCGCGCCGCTCGCGGACTCGGCGAGGGTGAACATCGCGCCGGCGTGCGGTCCGCCGACGTGGTTGTGGAAGTCGGACTGGTCGGGCATGCGGACCACGGCGCGCTCGGCGGTGGTCTCGGTGAACTCAAGGTTCAGGGTGCGGACCATCGGCACGGATGCCGCCATCATTTCGCCGATCGACGGCAGGGTCTCGGAGGACATGGCACCATGTTACCTAGCGGTAGCTTAGGTGTGAAGAGCCGGCCGCGATCCGGGCGTCGGGACCCTTGCGGCCGCCCGTCGATAAAACCGTGCCGACGGCCCCGTGCCGCACATATCGTTGACGCCCATGTGGCGAGAACAGCAACCCGGCAGGGACGTGCGGACGCGGCACCGGTTGGCCCTTCCGAGCTGGGCGGGGCGCAACTATCTGCTGCTCACCGGCGCCACGGTGATCGCGAACCTCGGCAGCTCCGGCGCGCTGATCGCCTCCGCCTTCGCGGTGCTGGCCGCCGGCGGCAACGCCACCGACGTCGGCCTGGTCGCCGCCGCCCGTACAGTCCCGCTCGTCCTGTTCCTGCTGATCGGCGGCGCGGTCGCCGACCGGCTCCCCCGGCATCGCGTCATGGTCGCCGCGAACGCCCTCAACTGCGTCTCGCAGGGCCTGTTCGCGCTGCTCGTGCTGGCCGGAGAGCCGCGGCTGTGGCAGATGGCGGTGCTGGCCGCGCTCGGCGGCACCGGGCAGGCGTTCTTCGCGCCCGCCTCCGAGGGCATGGTCCTGGCCAGCGTCTCCGGCGATCACGCGGGGCGCGCCTTCGCCGTGTTCCGTATGGGCATGAACGGCGCGAGCATCGGCGGCGCGGCGCTCGGCGGCGCACTGGTCGCCGCGGTCGGCCCCGGCTGGGTGCTGGCGATCGACTCGGCCGCCTTCGCCCTCGCGGCGGCGCTGCGCGCATTCCTCGACGTCAGCGGGGTGCCCGCGCGTGCCCCCGGCGGCGGGATACTGCGCGATCTGCGGGACGGCTGGCGGGAGGTCGCCTCCCGGCCATGGCTGTGGGCGGTGGTGGTGCAGTTCTCGCTCGTCAACGCGGTGGTCTCGGCGGCCGAGGGGGTCTACGGACCGCTGGTCGCCGAGCAGCATCTGGGCGGGCCCGGCCCCTGGGGGCTGGCGCTGGGCGCGTTCGGTGCGGGCACCGCGAGCGGCGCCCTGCTGATGACCCGGTTCAGACCGCGCCGCATCCTGCTCGCCGGCTCGCTGTGCGTCTTCCCGCTCGCCCTCCCGTCCGCCGCGCTCGCCGTACCGCTGCCGGCGGCCGGACTCACCGCGATCATGTTCGGCACCGGTATCGCGATCGAGGTCTTCGCGGTGACGTGGATGATGGCGCTGCACCAGGAGATTCCCGAGGAGAAGTTCTCCCGGGTCTCCTCCTACGACTGGCTCGGCTCCGTCGCCATGGTCCCGTTGGCGACCGCGCTGGCCGGCCCCGTACAGGACCTCATCGGCCGGACGACCGCACTGTGGTGCTGCTCGGCGCTGATCGTGCTGCTGACGGCGGCGGTGCTGTGCGTGCCGGATGTGCGGCGGCTGACGCGGCGTACGACGCCGGAGGCAGGGGCAGTGGCGGGCACCGTATCCCCCGCCTCCGCGGCCGGGGAGACCGCGCCCGCGAGCGACGGGGCGGAGACGGCATGAGCGATCCGTCCCACGCCGCCGCACCGCCGGATCGGGCAGCGCTCAGCCGACGCTGAACGCCCCGTCCGGCGGCACCGGGGACGCCACCGCCTCGGCATCCCGTACGGGCACCGCGTCCGCGATCAGCCGCCGCAGCGGCGCACCGTGCTCGACCCGGGCCGGGAACACATCACCGGCCACCCGCCGGGCCAGCGCGGCGATCGGGAGCTCGGTGCGCGAGGCGAGCAGCACGGCGTTGCCGAAACGGCGGCCGCGGAGCACCGAGGGCTCGGCGATCAGCGCGAGATGCTCGAAGACCGTGGCGAAGTTGGCGAGTTGGCCGCGCAGAAAGCCGAAGGGCGCGCTGTCCGCGAGGTTCGCCGCGTAGCAGCCGTCCGGTCGCAGTACCCGAGCGGCGGCGCGTACGTACTCGACCGAGGTGAGATGCGCCGGCACCCGCGAGCCGCCGAAGACATCCGCCACGATGACATCGGCGCTGTCCTCCGGCGCCGTCTCCAGCGCCGTACGGGCGTCCAGCGCACGCACCGCGATGCCGCAGTCCCCGGGCAGCGGCAGCTCCTCCGTCACCAGCGCGAGCAGCCCGCGGTCGGCTTCGATGACGTCCTGCCGGGAGCGCGGACGGGTGGCGGCCAGATAGCGCGGCAGGGTCAGCGCCCCGCCGCCCAGGTGCAGCACATCGAGCGGCCGCTCCGGGGCGGCCGCCTCGTCCAGGACGTGTGCGAGCCGGCGCACATACTCGAATTCGAGATGGGTGGGCGCGTCGAGGTCGACATACGACTGGGGTGCGCCGTCCACCGTGAGCAGCCAGGCGCGCGGCCGGTCGACGTCCGGCAGCAGCTTGGCGGTGCCGCAGTCCACGGTCCGGGTGACGGGTATCGGCTCAGGTGCTTCGTCCACCGTCCCATTGTGCCGGTGCGGGCACGGCGCCCCGGCCGCGGTACGTCCGGCCCTGGCCCCGTGCGTCCGGTCGTCAGTCCGACCAGACCTGCCGGATCTCCGCGACATGGTCGGCCGCCTGCCGGCGCCCCGCGCGGGCCGCGTCGGCGCGCTTGGCGGGGTCCAGGACGTTACGGCCGAACGCCGACCGCGCCGCGCGGTCGGGAGTGATCACGCACACCCGGGCGCCCTGGCGCGCCAGCTGCGCGCCCTGCGACCGCGGTCCGGCGATCGGCCCGCCGCTGACCGCCATCGGCGCGACGACCACCACCCGGCCGTATCCGGCGGCCAGATCGGCATTGGCGCTGGAGTGCACCCCGCCGTCGATCCACCGTGTGCCATCGATGCTGACCGGCGGATAGATGCCGGGGACCGCACAGCTGGCGCCCACCGCGTCGAGCAGCGACACACCGCTGGTGTCGTCGAAGGCGGTGCGCTCACCGGTGGCCGCGTCCACCGCCGTGATCACCAGCCGGCGGGCCGGCCAGTCGGTCAGGTCCAGGGTCCGGGCGATCACCGCGCGCTGCTCCGTCTCGGGGGCGGTACGAGTCGCGAGCGCCAGTTTTCCCATCCGCACGCCGAACGACACGGTGTCCCGGGAGCGCAGCGCGATGGTCGCGAACCGGGCCAGTGCGGCCGGCCCCATCCGGGCGGCCGACCGGCCCTCGGGCGCGGCGAGCTGGTGCTCGTACATCGCCTCCAGGGTGAGGTGCTCCGCGGTGAGGTGGGCGCCGACGATCGATCCGGCGGAGGTGCCGATGACGACTTCGGCGTCGGCGAGGTCGATGCCCGCGTCCGCGAGACCGGCGAGCATGCCGACCTCCCAGCCGATTCCGGTGAGCCCTCCGCCGCCCAGGACCAGTGCCGTAGCCGCCATCAGACGTCCCTCCCGTGTCCTGGCTGTCGGCCCGCACCACGCGGCGCAGCCGGGCCACCCTGTCCATCCGTCCAACCATTCAACCGGTGATCCGGGCGAGCAGTCTCGCACTCCGCCGGCCATCGGGACAGCGCATGACGGCGCCCCGCACCTGGGAAGGTACGGGGCGCAGCCCTAGGACGGCACGCGGTGCCTCACTCCTCGACGGTGCGCACCGTGCCCGCGCCGACGGTGCGGCCGCCCTCGCGGATGGCGAAGCCGAGGCCCGTCTCCAGCGGCACCTCCCGGCCCAGTTCGACCGACACCGTCACCGTCTCGCCCGGGCGGGCGACGGCGCGCTCGCCGAGGTCGAGGTCGCCGACCACGTCCGCGGTGCGGATGTAGAACTGCGGGCGGTAGCCGGTGGACAGCGGCGTCCGGCGGCCGCCCTCCTCCGTGGAGAGCACATACACCTCGGCGGTGAAGCGGCGCCGAGGGGTGACGCTGCCGGGGGCTGCGACCACATGCCCGCGGCGCACCTGGTCGCGGTGGAGCCCGCGCAGCAGCAGCGCGACATTGTCCCCGGCCTCGGCGGACTCCATGGGCTTGCCGAACGTCTCCAGCCCGGTGACCGTCGTCTCGGTCTCCGCGCCGAGCACGGCCACCCGGTCGCCGACCCGCACCGTGCCGCGCTCGACGGCCCCGGTGACGACCGTGCCGCGCCCGGTGATGGTCAGCACGTTCTCCACCGGCAGCAGGAACGGTGCGTCGACATACCGCTCGGGCATCGGGACATAGGTGTCCACGGCGTCCAGCAGCGCGTCGATCGCCGCCGTCCAGCGCGGGTCGCCCTCCAGGGCGCGCAGCCCCGAGACCCGTACGACGGGTACGTGCTCCCCGTCGTAGCCGTGCGCGCTCAGCAGCTCGCGCACCTCCAGCTCCACCAGGTCGGTGAGCTCCGGGTCGCCGGCGTCGGCCTTGTTGAGGGCGACGACGATGTGCCGTACACCCACCTGCTTGGCGAGCAGCACATGCTCGGCGGTCTGCGGCATGATCCCGTCGAGCGCGGAGACGACGAGGATCGCGCCGTCGAGCTGCGCCGCGCCGGTCACCATGTTCTTGATGAAGTCGGCGTGGCCGGGCATGTCGACATGCGCGTAGTGGCGGGTGCCGGTCTCGTACTCGACATGCGAGATGTTGATGGTGATCCCGCGAGCGGCCTCCTCCGGGGCCCGGTCGATCCGGTCGAACGGGACGAAGGTGCCGCTCCCCCGGTCGCTGAGGACCTTGGTGATGGCCGCGGTCAGCGTGGTCTTGCCGTGGTCGACGTGGCCCATGGTGCCGATGTTCAGGTGCGGCTTGGTGCGTACGTATGCCGTCTTGGGCATGGTGTTCTTCCTCGCAACAATGCGGTGAGGACGGCGACTTGGCGCCGTGGGGACCCCTGGACCCGGCCGACCCTCCCCCTGCGGGGTCCGCCGGACGATCCGGAGAGGGTCAGCTTCGGACGCCGTCTGCCGCTGCGGCGGCCGGGACGGCTGCTGCTGCGACGGCGGTGGCTGCTGCCACCATGGCGGCGCCTGCGGGTGCGCAGTCCGCTGCGGCGATGGCCGCGAGGAGGTCGACGGCAGCCTTCGGCTCGTCCGCGACTGCGGACGGGAGCGGGAGGAAGGCGTGCCGGAACATGCGTCCTATGGTGCCGGGCGGCCGCGCCGGCGTCGAACGATTTATCAGGCAGCGGAGTTGGCCCACCGTACAGAGGGTGCGAAGGGAAGGGACCCGCCGTACAGGTGATCGCCTCACGGATGAAGAAGTCCCGGTGCCCGGCCCGGCGCGGGCAGTGCGCGAAGAGCCGGTCGGCGTCCGTACGCTCCTTGAACCGCAGTTGACGCGGCACCGCGGTTACCCGACCACGCGGGCAAGATTACGGCTCCTGGACACCCTTGTCCTACGGCTCCCGGACACCCTTGTCGGTTACGCTCCCGGGATGCTCGAACCCGCCGCAACGCCCGACGGCCTCGCCGCGCGCTGCATGCGTGTGCTGTTCTCCCCCTGGTCCCGGCTGGGCCTGCTGCTCACCCTGCTGGCCTGCGCCGCGGCCGCGATGCTGCTGTGGCAGCCGCAGCGCCTGCTGGCCGGCGGCTGGCCGATGCAGGTGTCCGGCCCGACCGCGTTGGTGGTCTTCGCGCTGGCGTACGGCGTGTGCACCACCGCCTTTGTCCCGCGCCCGGTCCTCAACATCGCCGCGGGTGCCCTCTTCGGCAGCGAGTCGGGTCTGGCCACCGCACTCGCCGGTACGGTGCTGGGCGCCGGCCTGGCCTTCGGACTCGGGCGGCTGCTCGGCCAGGACGCGTTGCGGCCGTTGCTGCGCGCCCGCTGGCTGACCGCCGCCGACCGGCAGTTGAGCGAGCACGGCTTCCGTTCGATGCTGGCGATCCGGCTCTTCCCCGGACTGCCGTTCTGCGCCACGAACTACTGCGCCGCGGTCTCCCGCATGGGCTGGTTCCCCTATCTCCTCGCGACGGCGCTCGGCAGCATCCCGAACACAGCCGCGTACGTCATCGCGGGCGCGCGCGCCTCGACACCCACCTCCCCCGCGTTCCTCCTCTCCCTGGGCTTCATCGCCCTCAGCGGACTGGCCGCGCTGATCGTGGCCTGGTGCAAACGCAAGGCACTGCGCGGACACTGAACGCGGGCCGGGCGACACGGGTTCCGTGGGTGGGCTACCACTGGGCAGGCACCGTTCGTCCAGGACCCCTTGGCCACCCGGACATCTTCGGACGTTACGCTGCCCGGGTCAGCGGTGTCCCACCTCTGCCGCCGTCGTCCGTTTTCTCCCCGCTCGCGCAGGTAAGCGCTTGATCACCCTTGGACAGCGTACTTTCCATGACTTGGTTTGAATCTTTCGTCCTCGGACTCGTCCAAGGGTTGACCGAGTTCCTGCCCATCTCCTCCAGCGCGCATCTCCGCCTGACCGCGGCGTTCGCCGGCTGGCAGGACCCCGGTGCGGCCTTCACCGCCATCACCCAGATCGGCACCGAAGCGGCCGTCATCATCTACTTCCGCAAGGACATCGGGCGGATCATCTCGACCTGGTCCCGCTCCCTGTTCAACCGGGAGCTGCGGCACCACCACGACGCCCAGATGGGCTGGCTGGTGATCGTCGGCTCGATACCGATCGGCGTGCTGGGCATCACGCTCAAGGACGCCATCGAGGGCCCGTTCCGCGATCTGCGGCTGATCGCGACCACGCTCATCGTGATGGGTGTGGTGCTCGGCATCGCCGACCGGCTGGCCGCCCGCGACGAGACCGGCGGCCGGCACCGCGCCGTCAAACAGCGCAAGACCCTCACCGACCTCAGCATCAAGGACGGCCTGCTGTACGGCGTCTGCCAGGCGATGGCCCTCATCCCCGGCGTCTCCCGCTCCGGCGCCACCATCAGCGGCGGTCTGCTGATGGGCTACACCCGCGAATCCGCCGCCCGCTACTCCTTCCTGCTCGCCATCCCGGCCGTACTGGCCTCCGGCGTCTTCGAACTCAAGGACGCGGGCGAGGGCCATGTCTCCTGGGGCCCCACCATCTTCGCCACGATCATCGCCTTCGTCGTCGGCTACGTCGTGATCGCCTGGTTCATGAAGTTCATCTCCAACAAAAGCTTCATGCCCTTCGTCATCTACCGAATCCTGCTGGGCATAGCCCTGTTCGCCCTGGTCGCGGCCGGGGTGCTCGCACCGAATGCGGGCGAGACGGCGGGGTAGGGGCGCCAAATCAAGGCTTGATCAGGGGCAGCTTCTAGCTGGCGGATTAGCACTTAATGGCTACTACTAGGGGCTAATCTCGAAGATCATCTCCCACTTGTCTCCCACTCACCGCCGCGTGAACGCATACGGGAAGGGGCCGCGATGGAGGCTGCACGCTGACGCGCCGCAGCCGACCTCGCCCAACAGATCGCCGCCGACCGCCGAGCCCGGGCGAACAACTCCCCAGCCGCTCATCGTTAGCCCGCCACTACGGCGTCCACGAGCACAAAGTCCGCCTCGCGATGCCCCTCCTCCGAAAGCACGAACTCATCGAAGGTGAGCAGCGCACTCGACTGCGCGTGGCGCATCCACCGGTCATGCGCGCCCTCATCGCCCCAGACCGCGATTGGCCCTACCAGACGGAACTCATCGCCAGCGGTACGTGGCGAGCCGGCAAGCAACTCACCGAGCAGCTCCACATCCAGGTCGACACCGCACCTCCAACATGAGGTGCGGGAGCGCCTCGATCCGGGGACCGATGGGCGCCCATCGTGTCCACGTGGTGGCGTGCTCGACGCCGACAGCACGCTGCCTACGCGGCGGAGGTGGAGGTCATGCTGCTAGATGAGGTGCAGGCTCATGCACTCGGCGGCATGCAGACATTCAGCATGGAGTGTTCACCCCGGCTCACCGTCGATTCGGATGCCACCAGCGGCGGATTCCGGACCGGTTGGTGTTCGATCGCGTGGTCGAGAAGCTTGTCTACGGTGCGGGCTACGAGAGGATCGCCGGGGCCGGGTGCTCAGACTGGACGATCCGCGACCGGGTCAAGGAGTGGAGCAGGCTGGGGATGGCCCAGATCCTCCATCGCCTGGTGCTGGCAGCCTACGAGAGGATGATCGGGCTCGCCTTGGACGATCTGTCCGCCGACGGGTGCACCGCCAAGGCCCCGTGCAACGGCGAGACGGCCGGCCCCTCGCCGGTCGACTGTCGCAAGCAGGGCATGAAGCGTTCGGTCGCCACCGATCGCGATGGGGTATGTAGGTTCCGATTAGAGATGTCACTGTCCAATTAGAGATGTCACTGTCCAAGTGGTTTGTCGCCAACTTGTCAGTAGACAAGCTCCCTTCGGTCGCTGCCAGACCAGGGACGTGGCCGCGCTCTACATCGCGAGGCCGGTCTTTCGTCGGGCTTCCCAGCTTCTCAACCAGGTTACTCATGGTGAGAACCAGTGTCTTGGTGTCAATGACACCGGACACGAAGGGGTGGCCATGGCGATTGATTTGGACGAAACGGGCACGCCAGAAGGCCGGACGATCCGGGCTGTGTATCGGCAGGCTGGCGATCAGCTGGTCGAGGTCGACTTGGACCGGTTGTCCGTGGAGGAGGTGGCAGCCGGACAGCCGGTCCGCGAGTTCCGCTGGTACCGGGGCCGCAAGCACTGTTCGGGCTGGTACCACGCTGCGACGACGGACCGGCTCGTTGCCTACGAAAGCAGGCTGGAGCTGGCCCGGATTCTGCTCGCCGACTTCGACCGGGGCATCGTGAAGATCGCGGCCCAGCCGTTCCACCTGATCGGGCCGGACGGTGACCGCCTCCGGCGTCACGTCGACTCCGCCAACTGGAACAGGCCGGATGGCTCACCAGTCGGCCCGAAGACGACGCCAGCTGGCTCAACCGGGCAACCCCAGGTCGCGGAGCAGGACGCCGCCGCATCTACTACAGCCTCACCACCGCAGGACGCCGAGCCGCGGAGCACGAACTCCAGCAGCGCGCCGCAGCTCACATCGCTTCGCGCCGCAGAGGCAGGGCGCGATATCGACCGAATGCCTCGCGTGCGTCGGGAACGAAAGCCTGGTGACGGACCAAGTCAATCAGTTCCGACTCAGTCAGCCAGTCATGCCAAGCGACCTCCGAGGGGTCGGGCTGGACCGGTTCCGTGACAACGACCTCATGCAGACCGAGCCAATACGGGCTGATCACACCCGCGCACAGAAACTTGAACACGAAACGAGGACGAGCATGAACACCGAGTTCCTCCACCAACTCCCGTGCAGCGGCGTCTTCATACGACTCGGCTACATCCACAGCGCCTCCGAGCATCCAGTTGAGCTGTCCCGGGAAACGAGAGACACCGTCTGAACGACGGTGGACGAGGATCCGCCCCGCAGTGTCACGGCACACGATCGTCGCTATGCGATGCAACCACCCGTGACGGATCGCTTCCCGCCTGTCCACGACAGACAACACCTCGTCATGCTCATCAACCCGCTCAACAAGTTCACCCATGGAGCACACGATGACAGAGGGAACCGACAGCCTCTCCAGAGTCCACACTCTGCTCGGCCGGACCAGACCACGTCCTGTCCGGAGGAAAACGACCGACTGGACGATTCCACCGACAGATCGGCTGGACATCCATCCAACGACCCTGGTCATCGCGGCTTCAGCCGACAAAACAAATCGGAACCTACACGGTACCGGTCGGCTTGGCAGCCGCCGGCGCGAACCGGCACGACTCCAAGCTGCTCGAACCCACCCTGGAATCGGTGAACGACCGGGTCGGGTCTGTCCTGCCGGAGAAACCCACCATCCACCTGGACTCCGCGTACAACGGCAGGCCATGCGCGGAGGTGTTGGAGGAACACGGTCTTGTCGGCGAGATCGCCGCCAAGGGCGTGAAGGCTCCCATCCAGGTCGGGCGCCGCTGAGTGGTCGAACGCACCCATTCCTGGATGAACGGGTACGGCGAACTCCGGCGCTGCTTCCAGCGCACGACCGAGACCGTCGAGTTCTACCTCTACCTCGCCGCCGCGTTCGTCACTGTGCGTTGTTTGATCCAGCAGGCCCGCAACCGCTACCGATGGGACACCCGACCAGAAGTCCGCCGCCCGAAACGACGCCCATCCTGGGTCGCTCTATGGCTGGTACACGTGTGGCGTGGTGGTGGTCAGGACGGCGAACCCGAGGCGTTGCAGGATCGGGCGGCTCTGGCTGGAGGCATCAACTTGCAGGTAGCGATAGCCGAGTTCGGCGGCGATGCGGGCTCGGTGGGCGACCAGTGCCCGGTAGATGCCCCGGCCTCGCCATGCGGCCACAGTGCCCCCGCCCCAAAGGCTGGCGAAGTCGGTGCCCGGGTGCAGTTCCATCCGCGCGGCGCACACCGGCAGGTCACCGGCCGTCGCGACGACCATACTGAAGGTTTCCGGCTTCCCGGCCAGCTGGGAGAGCATGCGGTGGCGAAGCCGGACGGCGCTCGTGCCGAACGCCTGCTCATGGACGTCCGCCGCGAGATCCACACCGGATGGGCCGGTGACCGACTGCAAATGGACGCCCTCAGGTAGTTCGACGTCGGTGGAAAGGTCGTTGATATCGGCGACCATCAAGGTCTCCTCAGGCTCGGGGGAGAACCCCGCAGCCCGCAGCCGCCCGGCAAGGTCACCGGGCTGATCGTGACCGTACAGTTTCCACTCGAACTCGTGCCCCAGCGAGGCGAAATGCTGGACTTGTGCCGCGATCGCCCCGTCCGCCGTGGCCTCGTTCAGATCACACCAGACGACGCCGTTCCAGTCATCGTTGCCGACGCCGACCTGCCGCACCACGTCACCGATCCGCTCGACCCGCGCCCCAGGATCATCGGCCCGCGCCTCCTGCCGCATCTGTCGGTCGAACAGGGCAAGTACCGCTTCATGATCCATCCGCCCACTCCATCATTGAACAGACGGAGGCGGCAACTGGATTTCCCGGCCTCCCCCGGCCCCTCATGCGGCGGTCGTTCGTACAGCGCACGACCGAGACCGTCGAGTTCTACCTCTACCTCGCCGCCGCGTTCGTCACCGTGCGTTGTTTGATCCAGCAGGCCCGCAACCACTACCGATGGGACACCCGAGCAGAAGTCCGCCGCCCGAAACGACGCCTACCCTCGGTCGCTCTAAGGCCTGTCCGATGGGTCGGGCCCTACGTACTGTGCGACGGGTCGTGGTCACTTCCGGCGGACAGCACGGACAGGTAGGCCGAGCATGTTTCGTCGCACCGCCCTAGGCGTCAGCCTGCTTCTGAATCGGTCACTGCGACCGATTCCCCCAGCCGCGACTCTCCGAGGGCAGCCTAAGGGCTGTCCCGTAATCCCTGGCGGGCGCACGACGACAGCTACGGCACTCCCCCAGCTAACGCTGGGAGGTGCCCCCACGCCGCGTTGTCGGAACATCCGGATACACCCAGTATCCGGACGTCCCTCCGCCTTGCGATGCAGCTCGGCATCCGTACAGCGAATGAAGAGCCGAGACGGAGTGAGCGGTGGGGGCCCCTCCTGCGCCCTTAAGGCGTGGGGGAGAACGCAGTGCATCTGACGCCGTGCGCTGATCCACCAGGGATAACGGGACAGCCCTTAGGGAGCAGGGTTTATCACACAGCCGCTTCCTACCTACGAAGGAATCGGGGCGCGCAACCTCCCCCACTCGGTGATTCCTCAATCACGCTACGCGTCGATGCCAGCGGATCCGGCGCACAGCAGAGTGAAACACGCAGGTGATCACGGAGCCAGGTGGAACATCAGGCCCGCGAAGACCCGCCTGCGCACAGACGATGACCGCTTCGGACCTTCAAGGAGTATGTCCATGAGCAAGTTCGCACGGGGAGCAGCGGTAATGGGAGCGGGGCTCGCGCTGGCAGTAGTGCTGTCGCCCGTGGCCCGCGCGGACGACCACGCGGATGCCCGCGCCTCGGCCTCCCGCGCTGGCTACATCGAGTTGACGGCGTTCGACAAGACCCCCTTCTACACGAAGCCCAGCGACTCTTCCCAGAGGCTGGGCTATGTTCGGGCGGGCGGCAAGGTCCGGGTCTGGTGCCAGGTGAAGGGGCCCTCCGGGAACATCTGGTACGCGATCCAAAGCCCAGGAACGCTGGCGGGCGATCACCGGGGCCCACCTGGTCGCGCTGGTCCGCTCCGGCGCGAGGTTCGAGAACAACGCCCTGGTCGAACGCACGGAGGAAGCCACCGCAGTCTGATCACACATCACCCGATCCACAACTCTTGACAATTGCTCGGAGGCGATCGGCCTGAGGGAAGTGGGCGTACCTTCCCGAGGGAATCGATCGATTGGTCATCGAGCATGAGGTCGACGTTGGCGCGTCGGTCGGGAAGGCACGCCGGTGCTTACCGTAGTCAACGAGGACAGCTCCACGCGAGACGGATCTCTGGTCGACAAGATCGTCCGTGAGGGCGCGAGGCGGTTGCTGGCCGCCGCCCTGGAGGCGGAAGTCAACAGTTACATAGCCGAGTTTGCCGGTGAACGGAACCGCTCCGGTCGCTGCCTCGTTGTGCGCAACGGCTACCACCAGTCCAGGTCGGTCACCACCGCGGCCGGGACGGTCGAGGCGCGGGTACCGCGCGTGAACGACAAGTGTGTCGACGGGGCGACCGGGGAGCGCAAGCGGTTCTCCTCGGTGATCCTGCCGCCGTGGTGCCGCAAGTCCCCGAAGATCGTGGAAGTGCTGCCGTTGCTCTACCTGCACGGTCTGACGTCCGGTGACTTCGTGCCGGCGCTGGAGCAGCTCCTCGGCTCCTCGGCGGGTCAGACGGGACTCATCGTCAGGATCCCGGACGCCGAGCCGGCAGTCCGCGCATGGCGTGGACGGTTCGATCCGTCGGCCCGAGCAGGGGTTCCGGCACACGTCACTGTGCTCTTCCCGTTCCTCGACGAGAGTCGAACAGATTCGTGTGTTTGCTCGGCTCTCGCTGACGCGCTCGGCAAACATCGTGCCTTTGACCTGCAATTTGAGAGCTGTGGACGGTTTCCGGAGGTGCTGTATCTCGCTCCTGTGCCAGATACGCAATTGCGGCGGCTCACTGAGATGGTCGCTGACCGGTGGCCCGAGGCCCCTCCCTATGGGGGCAAGTTCACCGAGGTCGTGCCCCACCTGACCATCGCTGACGGTCAGGACGATGCTGTCCTGGATGAGATTGAGACCGACCTTCTCAGCAAACTCCCCTTCACGTCCCGGGTCTCGTCAGTTGACCTCATGGCGCATGACGGCGCCAAGTGGCAATGGCGCGCGTCGTTCGCACTCCGTGAATGAACGGGCCGTGAGCTTGGCCGTGGTCCGCCGCAATGGGCAGCGGACCAGCATGGAGGCGCCAGTCAGCCCACCTTGGCAGGTTCCTCGGCCCGGGCCCGCGTGCTGGCGAGGCGGGAGGAGTCGGTGCCCGTCTCGCCCCGACCGCAAGTTTCACGGGTTCGGAGGCCGTTTCCGCAGAAACTGCGGAAACGGCCTTTTGTACGTGTCGCGGGCTGGTGGTCGCAGGGGTGGCCGCACCTCCGTAGGCCGGCGGGGCGCCACACAGGTGAATTCGTCCGCCAACTGTCCTTTATGAGTGGGCAGTTGGTGCAGAGGGGCGTCGTTCGAGCTGGCGCAGACGGCGGTGATGGCCGGAATCCCCGTCCTGGCCGCGGTATCCGCGCCGTCCTCGCTCGCCGTCGACCTGGCCGCCGAGACGGGCCTGACCCTGATTCGGCTTTCTGCGCGGCGCCAGATTGGCGGCGCCAAAATGAACGTGTACGCGGCGACGAGTGCATCGCCCTGAGCACCGAGGTCTGCGGCGCCCCCGCTGCACGGGATACGGTCCCGGCCGGCGGGAAGCGCCCCCTGCGCCGGCCGGGGCCTTCCCGTGACCGGTCAGCGCACGACGTCCACGAAGACCGGGTTGGTGTAGAGCCAGGTGTCCACCCACGGGTCACCGTCGCCCGGCTCGTGCGTGATCGGGCCGTGCGGATCGATCGCGGCACCCAGCAGTCCGGGGCCGTTGCGCTTGCCGTCGCTGCCGCGCAGCCGCAGATAGGACGACTCCTCGGCCCTGCCCAGCGGGATGCTCAGGGTGTAGCGGCCCGTGCGCCCCGAGACATCGGCGGTGTGTACGACCCGGGTGTCGGGTGCGCGCCATGCGTCGCGGTCGGCGACCGGGCCGCAGACGGCGCCGCGGATCACATCGAGGTGGGCCAGGCGCGGCACTTCGCCGTGGTGGTTGGGGCGTGAGGCGGTGGTCACGGTGACATTGAGGACGATCTTCTCGCCCCTGCGCACCCGCAGACGGCCGCCGAGGGTGACACCGCGGCCGATGCCGTGCTCCCTGTTCACTCGGACGTCGATGCCGTCGACGAGCTGGCCGTGGTCGACCCAGACGCGGCCCGCCCGCAGACCGGCCATCACGTGCCGGTAGCCGTAGCGTGTGACGCCGACGTGCGTACGGCTGAACTGGCCGGGCCAGAAGTCACTGCCGGGCTGCGGCTCCGTGGTGTTGACCGGGTCCGGGAGCCGTCCGGTGTTGTCGAAGTTCTGGCCGGGCAGCCAGTCGCCGTTCTTCCAGGTGTCGAACGCGACCCGGTGCACATCGGAGTTGGAGGTGACCGAGAAGAGCTTGCCCTCGGCGAGCATGGCGTCCCAGAGGCCACCGACCGTCGCGGTCGCCCAGTCGAAGCCGCCGTACGTCAGATAGGCCTCGCGCGGATAGCCGGGCCAGGAGTGCTCGGACGGGGAGTTCACGTACTCGCCGCGGCGATTGGTCGCCCCGCGCCCCGGTATGGCGTCAGCCTGGGCGCCGGGCGCGCCCTCCATGCCGATCATGATCTCGGGAGCTGCGTCGCGCCAGGCGCGCATCTCGTGCGGGGAGTCGATGCCCAGGCGCAGCGGGTGGTTGGCAAGGACGAGGACGTCGTCGACGTAGCCGCTGCGGCGCTGCTGGTCGAGCCACTTGAGGGCCTTGACGGCGTGGGCCTCGTTGCGCGGGGTGTCGGGGTGACCCGGTGCGCCCGCGGTGTAGCCGAGGAGTTTGCCGTCGTACGCCTCCTCGAAGCGCGTCAGCAGTTCGACCTCATGGCGTCCGGGCGGCGAGAAGACGGTGCAGTGCTCGGCACCGGGGATGTACCACTCAAGGCCCTGGAAGATCAGCATGCGCTTGTTGTCGTGGCGGGCTTTGAGGATCTCTTGGTGCTCGGCCTCGGCGCCGCCGGCCCTGGCGTGTCCGAAGTTGCTGTGCTCAGTGAGGACCATCCAGTCGAGGCCGTACCGGGAGGCGGCCTGTGCCAGCTGGGAGAAGGTGTACTTCGCATCGTGGCTGTAGACCGAGTGCACATGGTGGTCGCCTACGAGATAGGCGAGGTTCGGGTCCCCGAAGTCTGCGGTGTGCGCCTCGGCCGTGGTCGGCGCGAGCAGGGCGCCTCCGGCGAAGGCCGAGCCGAACAGGCCTGCGCGGCGCAGCAGTCCGCGCCGCGAGACTCCTTGCGGGTCGAGGGAGCCGACCGGCACATCGGGGTCCGCCCAGATCGGCAGGGGCTGATGAGGTCTCGCCATGGGGTGTCTCCTTGAGGGGTGGTGCTGACGGTGCGGTCGGTCAGGCATTCATGAAGTCGCTTACGGGCAGAGCGCGTTCGGCGATCCTGATGTCGCCGAGCCAGCCGTGCATCAGCTGGTCGAGGGTGCCGCCGTACTCGTAGGCGCCGAGCAGCCAGGGCAGGCCGAGCGTGGCGAGCCCGTTGGTGCGGGTCGCGGGGTTGCGGGCGACCCGGCAGCCGTCGACGTACAGGGTGGTGTGCCTGCCGTCGTTGACGACAGCGACATGCCACCAGATGCCGCGCTCCAGCTCATGGCCCCAGTTGGTGACCAGGCCGGGCTGGTTCAGCGGCGCGGCCGCCCACTGGGGGCCCGGGCCGTCGGACAGGGACAGGGTGGCGACGGGCTCTTCCGGGTCGCCGACGGCCTTTCCGGCAGCGCCGAGGGTGCCGCGGCGGCTGAGGATCGATCCCCAGGCGTGGTGGCCGGCGTCCCAGTCGGCGGGGAGCTTGAGGAAGGCTTCGATGGTGTAGCCGGCGCGGAAGGTCTTGCTGTTGAGCGGGGCGTCCTTGGCGGTCTGCAGATACGCACCGTGCAGCGGGGGCTTGCCCCCGTCGAAGTAAAGGCTGCCGTGACCCGGCTGGTCGGGGTGGTGGGCGCCGGACCAGCGCAGGGCATCCGTCGGAGAGCCGGGTACGGGCTCCCGGGTCAGGTGGTTGCCCTGACCGGACAGGTCGGG
The DNA here is from genome assembly GCF_022221585.1 of Streptomyces inhibens. NCBI lineage: Bacteria > Bacillati > Actinomycetota > Actinomycetes > Kitasatosporales > Streptomycetaceae > Streptomyces > Streptomyces inhibens. Next base: position 8,771,422 of record NZ_CP084681.1, on the reverse strand, counting down.
GACGCGCAGGGCGGGGTCGGCCGGGGCGCCGTCGTGGTGCGAGCCGTCGAACCGCCAGTACGCGATGGTGCCGGGCACCAGCATCTTCGCGGCGGGACGGGGGCCGCGCGGGGCGGCGGGCGCGAAGCCTGCGAAACGCTTCTCGAAGTCCAGGGGCACGGAGAACCTGTCCTGCGGCCCGGTCAGCTCGATCTCGCGGCGCTCCAGCTCATTGAGGTCCTCACCCGCGCGGCCGAGGATCCACGGGGAGATGGTCTCCACGTCGATGGTGTTCCTGGCGAGGTCGAAGCGGTAGAGGCGGATCATCGCGCTGCCGCCGTAGTAGCGGTTCTGGTAGTTGGTGATGTGCAGATGCACGTCGTGGCCCGCCGCGTTCTTGCGCGTTGTGCGGGCGGCCGGCCAGTAGTGACCGTTGAGGGTGAGGAAGATCTGGTCGTTCCCGGCGATCAGCTCGTCCCACAGGTGCTTGCCGTGCTCCGAGAAGTCGGCCTCGTCGCCGTACCGGTCGGCGTACACGATCTCGTGCGTGGTGAGGATGACCGGCGCCTTCGGGTGCTTCTTGATGACGTCCCGGGCCCAGGCGAGTCCGGCGGCGGACGGCCGCCAGTCGAGGGCAAGGACCAGCCACTCACGGCCTGCGGCGCGGAACAGGTGGTACGTGTTGTAGCCGTCGGGCGTCGCTCCGCCGAAGGTGGGCAGCGTGCGCAGGCGCCGCGGGCCGAAGGCGTCCAGGTAGGGGGTGGAGCCGCGCTGGTCGTCGGTCGACGAGTTGACGTCATGGTTGCCCGCCAGGACGCTGTAGCCGACGCGCCGCCGGTCGAGAAGCGCGAAAGCCTCGCTCAGCGGCTCGAATTCCTCCTGGAGTCCGTGCTCTGTGAGGTCGCCCAGATGGGACAGGAAGGCGATGTTCTCGTCGCGTCCGTGGTCGAGGATGTAGCGCAGGGATGCCTCGACGGGCGCGGCATTGATGCTGGCGCCGTCGAAGAGGTACTGGGTGTCCGGCATGACGACGAGCGTGAATCGGGGGCTGTCGGGGTCGGGACGCCGGCTGGCAACGTTGTCGGCAGTATTCTGCCGGGGCAGGGCAGCGGCGGGCGCGGCGGTGGCGAGCCCCCCGGTCGCGGCGGCTGCGGCGGCACCCGTGAGTCCGGTGGCACGAAGGAACGTACGACGGCTGGCACCGGCCGGGAGGGAGCTGTCGGGCTCGTGGAGCGGACTGCACATGGATGTCTCCGCGGGCGTTCGTCGGGTGATCGGTGAGCACGCTAGGCGAAGAACTCGTGCACAACGGGGCCCGGGCGACGATCTCTTGGCGAAGACTGCGTGAACGAGTTGGCAGAAAAGCGCCGGTGCCCCGGGGCGCACGGCCGGTGTGCGCGCAGCGGCGGGGGCCGTCCGGCCCGCTCAATCTGCGGACAGGCGGGCCGCGTCCGCCTAAGGACCCGCAGAGAAACAAGTTGTCGGCTCCGGCTCTTGACACCGCAGTTCGCGAGGATGGAAACCACCACGTTATTTCTCTGCGGGCCCTAATACTCCAGCGGTAGATCGTGATCTTGACGACCGCACGGTCTGCTGGCGGTTGGTGGCTGGTCGCGAATCAGCTGTCAGTAGGGCCGGGGCCGGGCGGCGCTCAGTCCGTGTCGGATCCGGTCTCCCATGCGAGGTGGAGCTGCTCTGCGGCATCGGTGGCTTGGCGAAGACCCGCCTGGTAGGCCGGTTCCCAGGCCGTGCGGTCGTTGAGGTCTGAGCCGAATGCGCGTATTGATGCCGGATCGGGCTCGATGGTTACCACTGTGTGCGCCCCGGCGACCGCCAGCTCCTGGTGGAGCAACTCGCGGGGGAACAGGTGCGCTTGTGGGTCGATCACGACGAGCGTGCGGGCTCCGGCCGCGAGTCCGGCGTTGGTCGCCGACCGCAGGGAACCGTCCATGTATCGGCGGCCATTGATAGTGATCGGTGGGTAGATGCCCGGGAAGGCCGTGCTTGCCGCCACGGCAGAGGGCAGCGGTGCGCCACTGGCACGGTCGAAGACCTCCTGCTCGCCGGTCTCAGCGTCCAGCACAGTAATGAGCAGCTTCCGGTCCGGCCACTGGTCTGCGTCGGCCATGGCGCGCATCCGGGCGATATGTGCCTGCTCGGGGCCGGTCTCGGCGGCGAGCGCGATCCGGCCCACTCGGCGCCGCGCCTCGGCTGGGTTCGAGGCGGCATTGCCGAGCACGGCGAACGCCTCGCCCAGTCGGCGCCCGTCCACCTGGGGCGGGGTGCCGTCGGAGTCGGCGGGGCGCACAGGAGTGGCGAGCCGGCTGGGGTCCTGACCGGTGGCCAGCACTGCGCCGATGATCGCGCCGGTCGAGGTGCCGACGATCAGATCGGCCTCGCTGAGATCCACCCCGCCGCGACGCAGTCCGCAGGCCAGTCCGGCCATCCAGGCCGCACCAACGGGGCCTCCGGCGCCCAGTGCGAGTGCCCGGTCGAGCGTGTACATGACTGCCTCCCTCCCATTATTGAAACAGTCGTACCATATACTGATGCACGCTCAGATCAGCAGTACGGAGAGGATGATCCACCGTGGGGCGACCCGCAGATCCCGCCCGACGGGAGGCCACGCTGGCGCGGGCGACCGATTACGTGCTGGCGCACGGCCTGGCCGGTTTGAGCCTGCGGCCGTTGGCCGCAGCTCTCGATACCAGCCCGCGGATGCTGCTCTATGACTTCGGCAGCAAGCAGGAGTTGGTATCTGCCGTCCTTGCCGAGGCTCGCCGCCGCGGTGCGACACGGTTGGCTGAGAACCTCCCGGCGGAGGCAGCCTCTCCGGAGGAACGACTGCGCGGCATCTGGGCCTGGATCAGCGCACCGGAGCGCGCCCCGTTCGTGCGGCTGTTCTTCGAGGTGCACGCCGACGGCCTGGCTCACCCCGAGAACTACCCGGACCGGGCCGAGGCGATCACGGACTGGTTCAACACCCTCGGCGCCACGTTCGGCGACATCGCCACCAGCCCTGACGACACTGTTACTCCCACGCTGGTCATGGCCGTCATCCGGGGCCTCCTGTTCGATCTCACGACCACAGGCGACCGCCGCCGCACCGACCGCGCCCTGGACCGCTTCTGCGAACTCCTGCGGCATTGAATGAAGACAAACGATCACGTGGTGACCGCAGGTCACGGCGCAGACTCTGCCCGCTGCCAGGAGGCATTCGAGGCCCTGATGGACCGGATCGCGGGCCGGTTCTCGCGGGTCGAACCCCGTCGGCGGATAAGGCGGTTGGTGCTCGGCATGCTCTCGGATCTGCCCCGCAAGAACTGCTGGACCATCGCTGAGTGGGCCGGGGAGGCCACCCCGGACGGCATGCAGCACCTGCTGAACCGGGCCAAGTGGGACGCCGACGCCGTCCGAGACGACCTGCGCGATTACGTGACCGAGCACCTACACGACGAGCAGGCGGTACTCGTGGTCGATGAGACCGGCGACGTGAAGAAGGGCAGCCATACGGTCGGCGTCCAGCGCCAGTACACCGGCACAGCGGGGAGAATCGAAAACTCCCAAGTCGCCGTCTACCTGGTCTACGCAGGCCGACGCGGACACGCCGCAGTGGACCGGGAGCTGTACATCCCGCGTTCGTGGACCAACCAGCCCGACCGCTGCCAGGCGGCCGGACTCGACCCGGACACCGCGTTCGCGACCAAACCCGAACTGGCCGCCCGCATGATCACCCGTTTCCTGGATGCCGGCCACCACGCCTTCTGGGTGGCTGGCGATGAGGTCTACGGCGGCAACCCGAAACTGCGTACCGCCCTGGAGGAACGCGGTACCGGCTACGTGCTCGCGGTAGCGCGCACCTACGAAGTAGCCACCCGTGCCGGGAAGTTCCGCGCGGACTCTCTGGCCAAGAAGATCCCCAAGCGGGCCTGGCAGAAGCTGTCCGCCGGGACCGGAGCCGAGGGGCAACGCTTCTACGACTGGGCGGTCATCGACCTGCCCGACCCACACCCCGGCTTCCGGCACCTGCTGATCCGTCGCAACCGCACCACCGGCGAACTCGCCTACTACCGCTGCTACTCGCCTCAGCCAGTGCCGCTGACGACCCTGGTGCGGGTGCGGGATCACGGTGGCGGGTCGAGGAGACGTTCCAGTCCGGAAAGGGCCTGGCCGGACTGGACGAGCACCAGGTCCGCCGCTAAACGTCCTGGTCCCGCTGGGTCACCCTCGCCATGCTCGCCCACGCCTTCCTCGCCGTCGTCCGCGCCGACGAACACTCCCGCGACTCCGGACCGGACAACCTGATCCCGCTTACCTCCAACGAGATCGCGCGCCTGTTCATCACCCTCCTCGCTCAGCGCGTCCACGACACGGCCCACCGGCTCCGCTGGTCCCACTGGAGACGCCGCCACCAGGCCCGATCCCAAGCAAGCCACTACCGCCGCCAGGCCGCTGCCCTAGCGTGATCACGATCTACCGCTGGAGTACTAGGCACTTTCGTTTGGATCAGCCGGTCGTTGTCCCGCACGCCCCTTGTTGGCGCCTTTGCGCCCTGCTGAACTTCCACCTCCGCTGGCAGGCTGTCTCTCTTCTGACGAGGGGGAGTTCATGGCGCTCGCGTGTCCGCGCTGTAAGGATCACAAGCAGGTTTTGGATCTTCCGGAGTATTGGCGGTCGTTGTCGCAGGATGCTGAAGCGAAACGCAAGTACGCGCAGCCGGCCGAGTACACCGCGCAGTGGCTGCTGCCTGTTGGTGCGGTCGTGTTGGGCGTGCTTCTGCTGGTGAGCGGCGCCGTGGCCGCGGGTGTTCTACTGCTGGCCGGTGGGGGCGGTATCGGCTTCTGGCTGTCGCGGCGGTCGTCTGCGGCGGAGGAGGCGCGGGAGCGGTGGACGCGGTCGTTGATCTGCCGGCAGTGCCCGGCAGTGTTCCCGCGGGAGGATGCGGTGACGGTCTGAGCGGGCATGCTCGAAAGCCCCTGCAGTGGACCGCACCAGCCTGAGTTAGTCGCCGGCGGTTCCGACGACGCTCCAGCATTCATCGGTGAACGCGAGAGCGGCCTGAGTGGCTAGTGCTTTGCGGCATCGGAGATCGTGTGCCGCTTCCGTGTTGTTTCTGAGGTGTTCCCACCCTCTCAAGGCGCCCACGGTCGAGTCGACCTCTGCGAGCAGGCGCAATGCTGCGGCATGCACTGCGGACGGCCCTAAGAGGTGGAGCGAGCTGGTGGAGAGTTCGACGTCACGGAGGCGTTGGTCCAGGAGTTGATGCAGTTCGTCAGCATTTCTGCCGGCTCGCACTCGGGTTTCGAACTGATGGACTGCAGTCATGAAGTCGGTGCAGGCTTGGAGGACGATCCGGTAGACGTGTAGCCGTTCTTGCCGAATCCAGTGGGCGTGCTCATTCTTCGCTTGCCCTTTGACCTGTTCGACGGCTGCTCGGATGGCTGCGTCGGCGCTGTGTCGTGCTGCTCGCCAGCTGGCCCAGCCTCCGACTGCGGCGCCGATGATGGCTGCGGCGAATCCGATGATGGCGGCGTAGAGGGCCGCCTTGCCTTCATCCATGATCACTATTCCTCGCTGGTTCGCGCGGGCGTCGGCTCGGAGCCGGTCGGTTCGGAGGTCGGTGGTTCGAGCAGGACTTCACGGCTGGCCCGGGTGAACGACGTGAGGCTGTCACCCATTTCGCTTCGGGCGGCTGCCAAACGGCGGCGGGCATCGCTGAGCTGGGTCGCGTTCCCGTGCACTGCGTGGAACGCCACAAGCTTGTGCTCCTCAACGCCCACTTCCGCAGCCGAAGACAGTTGGACTGCGGCTTCATGCACCGATGCGGGGCCGAGTAGGCGGGTGTTGTAGCAGCTGATGTGCAGCAGGGCTCGCTCTTCCACCGCTGCCTCGATCAGTTGGTCGGTGGACTCGTCGTCGCGGATGGCGATCCTGAGTTTGGTGAGTGTTTGCGCGAGCTGGCCGTAGGCGCGGATTGTCTCACCGAAGATCTGTCGTCGTTCTTGGCGGACCCAGTGGGCGTATTCGTGCTGGGCCTGGTCTGCGACCTGTTCTCGGAGTGCGTCAGCGCCGATCTTGGCGCCCATTTTGCCGCCGAAGAAGGCGAGAACGGCGCTCGCAGCGGCCATGATGCCGACGATGAGGGTCGCTTTCCCCTCGTCCATACTCCCCCTTGATGACGTGCGTGGCGGGAGGGTATCGGCCACTGAGCGCGAACGTGGTCCCGCCTGAGGAATCGGACGGGGCCCACCGTTGCGCGACTCAGGCGAGGGGGATGATCTCTAGTACGGCCACGGTCTTTTGTGCATGGCTGACGAAGCTCAGGGCGATGGCTCCGGCGGTGTGTACTTCGCGGTTCCACTCTTCGGCCAAGCCGCGGGGAAGTGTGTCGCCGATGGGGTCGTGGCAGTCGACTTCGAGGGCGATGGTGAGGGCTGCGGACGCGGCCGGCGGAAGCTGGTCTTGCGTAGCTTCGATGCCGGGGTCGTAGATGAGCCTGTACAACGCCGACCTCCTGCGGGTCTGCCCGCCGTTGGTGAGGTCGGCGTTAGGCAGAGTATCGGATCAGCGACAGACAGTTACCACCTTCTTTGGATCAGGCGGCGCCCCGGGCCCGGATCCTGGCGGCTTCCTGCATGACCCACTCGGTGCGGTCGACCCACTCGCCGGGGAGTTCCTCACCGCGGGCGTCAGCGGCTGCGAGCTCCCGGCCGCGCGCTTCGGCGGCCAGGACACACTTGGCGATGCCTTCCCACTTTCCGAAGACGGGGACCAACTGGTCGACCGGAGCCTTGTTGATCTCACCGAGGAAGCGCTGGGAGAGGACGGGGCTGCCGAGGGTTTCGCAGATGGTTTCGATGGTCCACGGCTCGGTGCTCATGCCACCCTCCAGATGCGGATTGCGTCGCAATGGACGCTAGCGCACTGGCCAGTACGCTCCCTGCGCATATGCCGCTGGCATAGTCCGATCGTCGGTCCGTAACCGTGCGGGTGGGCGACCCGTTGCCCTGATCATGAGCGACATGGATGACCGCCTACTCGGCCCGGTCGACGGCGTGGTGGATCTGAACGAGCAGTGCCTGCCGTTGCTGACGCTGCGGGAGGCCAGGGCGGCGGTGGAGTTGCTGCAGCTGCTGGCCGCGGGTGACGGCGAGGGGGCGTATGCGGCGCGGCATCTGGCGGGGAACCTAGCGCGTCGGCCGCCGGCCGAGGACTGAGCGCGGGGGCGCCGACAGTGACGCTGCACGCCTCACCGTGACACCGGAGGGCATGACGACGCCCCGCCGATCCGGAGACTGACAGGGCGTTAAATTACTTCAGGCGCGGAGAGTGGTCATACCTGCGTGCCCCAGGATGGAGTCACCGGTGGCGATACAGACCCGAACACCCTCAGGCAGCGACAGGTTCCAGGACTGGCGTTCACCATCATCGAGAACCCTGTCCACTGCGGTGTGGATCCTTCCGGAGCCGTCCTTCCACTGCAGTACGAATCTCATCGGGCGGTGCAGGTAGTTGATGGCGTCGAACTTCTCACCGTTGGCATCAAAAATCGCAAAGGCTCGCATATCAGGGACGCTCTTCAAGTAAACCTCCACGCTACCTGAGACACCGCCGGGGTCTCCGTCATCGGTGCGGCGACCGCAGACCGGGTGGAAGCTGGTCCCGATCTTGTCAACATCACACTTGACGGTGGTGGCGTGAGCGGCGGGCGCCACGGCGAGACCGGTGAGGGCCACGGCCGAGACGGCTGCGCCTATGGTGGCGCTTCGAATAGAGCTTTTCACGTAAATATCCCCCTGTTGTGCAGTGTCTGCATGTCATACCCGCGACATGTACGAGCGTGATCACCCTACCCGTAATGATCTTGCCCGGTTTGGCGACGGCATGTTCGGCCCGCGCTTCAATCAAGTTGCCCGAGGAACGGCACCCGCTCCTCCAGGGGCGTTGCCATGACGTGAGATCGGGGTCCCAAGGTCCCGCTAGCATGTCGTTAGCGCTCAGTGCACAAGTCGCTCAACTGCGCTTCCACTACGCCGATGTGACGGCCTGGCGAATTTGACGCCCTTCGGCGGGTTGGGGCAGGGCATGCCCTGGCTGTAGCCGCCGCGGCCCATAGGCCGGTACATCTCCATGATCTGGATGTGGCCGACCGGGCCGCACTTGCTGGGGTCGACGGTCTCGACGCCACCGATCTTCAGGTGAACGCGGGCCGCGTTGATCTGGGATACGGCAGCCGTCAGATAGGGCGTGTAGCGGGTCTTCATGGCGGCCGTGGCGAAGGTGATCGTGTACTGACGGCTGGGGCTGAGGCTGGTGACGCCCAGTTGGGTGGCCAGCTTCCACCCGATGCCCTTCGTGGTGATCGTCGCCGCCTGAGTGGGCGGGGCGGCGAGCGCACACGCGCTCACCGCGAGGGCCGCAGCTAAGACCAGGGTCTTCCGCATGAGTTCTCCTTATGAAGTTGTGGGGGGGGAGCGTGATGACCTTTTCACGAGTCAGACGCACGAGCCGCGAGAATAGTTACATTGCCAACTGGATCATTTACAACGGGAGTTGAGCAGGCACAGCACAACGCCCCACGCCCTGAAGGTGCGGGGCAAAGAGTCGATGGCCTGCCGCCTGGCGACTACGAGACAGCTACGCTCTCGTCGGCCCATTCGAAGAAGTCAATGTCGCCTGCGGCCCAGCTTCTGATGCGTTCCTGATCTTTCCTCGGCAGATGACTGACCCCCTCCGGCAGGCGTGCGGGCTGCCGCAGGGTCCGCGCTCTCATGAAGTCATTCAGCACCGAGTGGGATTCCGCGATCACACCTGGTTGGTTCTGCACCATCAATTCGCAGAATGCCATGGTGAGGTACGCCAAACCGGCCCTCGCGTCAACCGAGTAGCGCGGAGACCTCAGCAACGCCGTGGAAACGGTGCGACTGCTCCGCTCACTGCCTTTGAAGAGGGCGTAGGGAGGAGTGGGTGCGTCCTCCGGAACGATGTCGTCAGGGGTAAGCGCGGCGAGCTGCTCAAGGATCCGAGCACACCGATCGCGCGTCGGTTGGTCGGTGGCCGGGTCGGCGAGCCGGCGCATGAGCCACATGGCGGTGCACGATTCTCCGCCGCCGCGCAGGTAGTACAGCCCACCCTCGAAGAGCCGGCTCAGCCAACCGGCAAAGCCGACTTCACCTGTCAGGCCGATCACGCCCTCCTGGAGACAGTTCTCCCATGCCCAGAGGGTCGTATGCATGATCCGCACGAATTCGGACGGGCGATCGTCCCGGAGGCGTACAAAGGCTTGCGCGACCATCCCTTGCATGGAATCCGCATGCCTGAAGTCGGCGCGCAACAGATGCTTCGCGAGTTGGGCGTGCGTACCCTTCGTCAAGCACTGGACGACACGGTCAGCGGTCAGCTGAAGAGCGGTCCCGTTGAGCATGACGATATCGGCGCTCTTCGCCAGGAACTCGACGAGCGCCGCGTCGTCCACGGCCGAGCCGGAGTTCGCGGCCAGGCAGTGATGGTAGACCAGAGAGGCACCGTACTGAAACTTCCCGCTGGCCAGCGACAGGCAGATCTGCGAAAGGATCTCAAGTCGGCCCGAGGCAATATTGCGGGTGATTTCGTCCCCGACCTGCTCGGGAGAGTCGGCGTGCCGCACCAGGTATTGGGCGGCGAAGTACTCTTGAAAGCTCTGATGCGTGAACGAGTAGCGTTCCTCGCCGGGTATTCCTCCGACCACATCGGTGAACATCCACGCGCGACCGCGGCACAGGTCGATCATGCGTCGCGCGAGCTGCACCGCGGTTGCACGGTCCGGTACGGCTTCCTGCAACAGGTTTTTGGCCGCCACCTCGCGCACCTGACTTTCCGTCATTCCGTCCTGGTACTCGGGGGTCAGAAGCGTGTGATAGGCGATCTCCGCGAGCACCACTTCGAAGGCTTCGATGTCCCATACCGGGTCGCCGATCCCCCGGTGCGAGTCCCAGGTGCGCAAGAGTAGTTCGACGCACTTTTTGTAGATCTTGGGACGACTGCGCGGGATTTCGTTATAACCGGCGTGCAGCAGACAGATCACCGCAAGCATCAACGGGTTCTGGCGTAAATCGGTGATCGTCTTGCTGTGTTCCATGAAGTTCTCCACCAGCTGGTCCACCGTCGCGTCGCGACCGCCGGCGCGTCGGACGAACCACTTTCCCACGTACTCCTTCACCTGGCCGTCGTTGAAGGGTCGTAGCATGTAATCGCAGAAGAGCTCTTGATCGAGCCGGACGGAAGAGTAGCCCAGTCGACGAGACGTCACCACGAAGCGGGACAGCGGGTAGACATTGCCGGCTGTCTCGATCACATCGCTCACGTCGCGGCCCCGGACGGTGGTCGGCACTTCGTCCAGCCCGTCGAAGATGACCAGGGCCGAGCCGTTGAGCAAGAGTTCTTCGACCATTCCGGGCGGTGCCGGTTTCTGGTAAAAGTCGCGCAGCGCGCGCTCGATCTCCTCGACCAGGTTGACCCCGCCCCGACTGAACCGGATCTGCCGTACCTTGAGCAGAAAGGCCACTCCCTTACCACGTTCACACCATTGGCAGGCGAGTACCTGGCTCACGGTCGACTTCCCGGCACCAGGGTCGCCGAGGATCACCGTACGGTCCAAGGCGTCGAGCAGGTCGGAGAAATGCAGGCGCGAAACCACGTTCCTGGTTCCCGTGGTGTCCGAGCTGCCACTCACGTCCATCTCCAGCATGGCGGCATCCGGCTCGACAAAGATCTCGCGGTACGGAATAAGAGTCCGCAGTTCCAGGTCCGGGAGCTCTATTTTCTCGTTGCGGTACAGAAACGCATCGAGGTATTCCTGCTGCCAGCGCTCTCGTTCCGCCGCTGAGGCTCGCTCCTTTTTCCGGAGCGCAGCCAAGTGACGTTCCACGCTGCCGATCGCGGCAAGCTCCAAGGTGTGCCCGGCCCACGAGAAGCCTCCGTCCGACTCGGACAGCGCGAGTCTCATGGAGGCAGCGACATCTCGGCAGCCACGGTCCAGAGCGGCGAAGAGCGCCCGGAGGTACGGGGTGAGCGCGTGGACATCGGTACCGGCCAGGGACTCGGACAACAAAATGCCGAGCGCCTCCTCGATACGTTCGCGTTGCACCCGCCACACCCCGTCATGACGGTCCGGTGCGGCCTCCTCCCGGCTCTCCCCGATCGGCCAGGGGTCATCCGTGCAGAGGTGAATGGCGATCAGCTGACGCGCCAGGGCGGTGAACGTCGGCTGTTGCACGATGTGCTTGATCTGTGTGTCGGTCACGCCGGCGGGGAGCTCGTCCAGCAGGCCCAGCGTGCTGAGATTTCCCCGGTGCGGGCCTCCGAGATTCGCCAGCACGCTCGCGGCGTCCCGCGGTTTCTTGACGCCGCGCTTGACCAACTCGCGCCGGGCTCGGCCCAGCAGAGGTTGAACAGCTTCTCCTGCGATGCGTCCGGCGAGTGCAGTGGCGATGCTGCTGGCTGGGTCCACGCGCATATCATCGCCCTGGACGCACAGTTTTGTCAGAGGATCGCCATGATCCTTCACCTACCGCCGGACTTGCGGCCCTCGGCCATGCTCCAGATACGCGATTGGCCCCTCGGCTCCCGAAGCCGCTCGACGCATCTCAGCTGACGAACGCCTCCTCCAGCACCGCAGCGATCTCCGCATCCCACCCTTCCGGCAACGGCGACTCCTCCACCGCCGGCAGCGCGTCCTTCTCCTTGAACCCGAAGTACGCGTGAACATGCTCCACCGGCGCCCCGCCTTCGAGGGCGGCCCGGATAGCCGCCTGCCGCAGGGCGTACATGCCGACCGTCACCCCGGCGGAGACCGCGGTGTTACGCACGATCCGCATGACCCGCTCTCGCCGCAACTGCGGCAGCAGAAAGTGGTCGGAATCGGTCTTCTGCGCCGCAAGGTACGCATCCAGCGCCTGGCGGGCCGTTGGCGCGATCTGGATGGTGCGCGGCTCCCGTTCCGCGCCCGTGGTCAAGCGCGGTGCGGACGGTTCGTAGTCGGTGACGCGCAGGTCTTCCACCTCATCCGGTCGTAGGCCGGCGACCAACGACAGGGCCACGGCGACATGCGCCAGGGGATCCGTGGACGACTCGGCGAGCAGGAGGCGGGCATCGGCCGGGGCAAGAGCAGGACGTTGGGTCAGCATGCGCAGCACCGTAGTCGCCTGGACTGACAGACCGCATCAGTGCTACGGCGCCTGTTACCGCTCCGAAAGCTCCGACCGTCGCCACACACTCTCAGAACGGGCCCGACCGGCGGGGCCGAGAACCGTCCCACCGCCCGCCCCCCTGCCTCACCGCGCGTCGCTCCGGGGGTGCATGAGTTCTCCGGCAGTGCCCCCTGCGGGTGGCTCGTGCCGTGGTACGTAAGGGCATTTCCAGTCATCTTCGGTGTAGCGGCCCGAGAAGTGGCGCGCCGGCTGCTCGTACTCGTAGTCCACAAAACTCGGATTGACCGAACCGTTGTTCGTCACCTCGCGCCGACGAATCGCGCCCTGCATCGAGTAGAACTTCTCACCGAGAAGCATGAACTGCGCGAGCGAATTGAAGGCGATGGCCGGCTTCACGAAACGGCGGCTGGCCCTCGACGAGCCGGGGTGCATGCCCACGATGAAAAAGGCGTGCCCGCCGGCGTGAAAGCCGAAGTTGGGCTGGGTCGGGTCGGACGTGGCGCCCCGTTCGAGCCCGTAGGTAAGGCTGTCGATGTCATGCATGAACTGAAGGTGCTGCCATATGAGCTCCTCGTAGGCGAGCTCGTCGACGATCCCGGGCTCATCGAATGTCGCCACAAAGGTGCGGAAACTCTGACTCGACAGCGTTCGCGGTAATTCGATGGCATAGGCCAGGAGGTCGCGGTAGGTGGCCCGCGCCGACTCCTCGTCGCCCAGGCATCGGTAGTGCCCATGGGTGATGGCGTTCTTCCTCAGTGCCGCGCGGGCACCGAGGCAACTGAACTCCGTGGTCTGGATGAATTGTTCAAGTTCAAGACGGATGGCTGTGTCCGGTGTGTTCATCTCTCTCCCTGGTGTCCGCACGGAAGGACACGACCGCGGGACCGGTACCGCTCTGCTCGCGAGAACAAGGTGCCGCCTCCTGGCTGATCAACTGCTGTCGACATCGACAGTGAGGGGCGCAGGCCAGCACGACAAGGGGCAAACCGGACACAAGTTGTACTGCGTCACGGTGGATGACCGATTTGCCGTCCAGCCTCGGTCAGAGGGGCGACCAGTCGGCGTCAGTAGTGGCCGGGACCAGGACGCCTCGGCCGATGCACGAGCTGTCCCATCAGCGCGACACCGGGCAGGCGTCAGCGGTAGCCGGTGTCGTCGGCGGGCAGGCCGCGGTCCTGGACCTCGACGAGGTAGCGCCAGCAGTCCGGCTGGGTGCCGTCGGTGTCGGTGAACCCGTAGACGGGGGCGAGTTGTCCACTGGAAACGACCTTGCCCGTCCAGCGCGCGACATCCGGATCACCGGCAAGTGCGGCAACCGCCCGTGCGACGTAGGTCGGGGACTCGGCGATGCAGAAATGCGGCACGTTGGCGGTCGCGTCCCGCCAGTTCTCCTCGGTGACGCCGAAGGCCTCGAGCATGTTCTCCGAGCGCAGCCAGCCGGGGGTCACCGCGACGGCCGAGGCCCGGTGCGGGGCGAGCTCATGGCTCTGGGCCAGGGTCATCCGCTGCACGGCGGTCTTGACCAGGTCGTAGTAGAAGCCCTCGTGGTGGCGGTAGGCGGCGTTGTACTCCGCGGTCCCGTCGGTCATCTCGATCACCAGCCCGCCGGGGTGACGGATCAGTAACGGCAGCGCGTGGTGGCTGGTGATCGCGTGCGTGTCGATGCCCATGCGCAGCATCCGCAGCCCGCCGGCGAGGTCGTGCTCCCAGAGCGTGGTGCCGAACTGGGCGTACGCATCGCCGCCGAAGATGTCGTTGACGAGGACGTCGAGGCGGCCGTGGTCCCGGTCGATGCGCCCAATGAGGTCGCGGACCTGATCGCTGTCCGGGTGGTCCACCCGCAGCGCCGTCCCGGTGCCCCCGGCCGCGGTGATCAGTTCGCCGGTCTTCTCGATCGTCTCCGGCCGGTTGATCTCCGACCGACCCGCGGTCCGGCTGCTGCGCCCGGTGGCGTAGACGACGGCGCCCGCGCGGGCGAGTTCCACCGCGATCGCACGGCCGGCGCCTCGTGTGGCGCCGGCGACCAACGCCACCTTCCCGTTCAGCGCACCGGCCTGCGCTTCGTCCTTCGCCATGGCCCGGCCTGCTCCCTTCTCGTCGTCCCCGCCCCGGGGCATCCGGCGGCGGACGCGTCGGCCTCAGGCATACCCGTGGCGGCCGACGAGGCAGGTGCGTACGTGCGTAGCGGAATCGGGTCGGGGGTATCAGGAGCTGAGGTGGTATTGGGTCCAGGGCTGGTGGGACGGTACGGGCTCCTCGTGGGAGGGGGCGATGGTGCCCCAGGGGGCGAGGGCGTTGTCCCATTCGGAGGTAAGGGCGGACACATCGGGGACGGACTCCGCCGACGGCATCCCGCCGGGGTGCCAAGCGGACGCCATCGGGTGCGCGGAGGGCGTGGGGTTCCAGGACGCCGTCTGCTGTGCCGGGATGGTGTATTCGGCTTCATGTACGTCGCCTGGGCCGCGCCGGTGGCGTCCCGCATGGGTTTCCCCGGAGCCCGGATAGAACCGGCCCTGGGCGGAGAGCTGTTGTGCGCGGGTGACCAGGCGGGTGAGGTCGAGCCCGAATTCGGCGGCGAGTTCGCGCAAATCGACCCCGGTCTGCCAACTGCCGATGAGTACCGCGTCCATGGCCGGGGACCAGGTCTGTTCCGATGCCCCCGTTCCGCCCGTGCCCTCGCGCGTCGAACCGGCGGGGCGGGTCCCGGTGGACGGGTTCTGGTGGGAATATTCGGCAGAGAGATCGGGCCCTGGCGAGGCCTCGTCGGGCTCCCGGGGTGGCGCGGCCGGTCCGGCGGCTGCGAGCAACTCCTCGGCGACGGCACGGGCATCGTCCTTGCCCACCGTGCGCCGGGCGATCCGCACCTCGCGCTCGTTCAACCCGAACAGACCGGCCACCGCGCCCGTACTGCCCACCGTCACCGCAAATGCCGCCAGCACCCGTGACCGGTCGGCCTGTGCCTCGTCCAGTCTGGCCTGCGCCTCCCGCACACGTTCGTCCCCAAGACAAAACGCTTCCGCCAGAACGGCGTTGCGGTCCCACAACTCTCTAGGATCCATACCCAGTCAACGGCTCTTCAGCGGAGGTGTCCCGATCTGACTCAGCAAAGCACCCCAAAGCACCCATCGAACCACCAGATGAAAATCACCCTGCGCGCCTGGCCTTGAACTGCTCCTGACATCACCCGCTGCCATATGCCCTGGTCACGCGACCGGGTAAATACTCGGCACGGATTGTCAGTGCCGTGGGTTACTGTCTTGATCGGTCGCATATTCATAGTTCCGTATGTTCATGGGGGGGCCATGTCTCAACTTTCCCGTTCCGCGCGTTCCCGTACGTCGTCCCGTGCGGCGGCGGCGCTGCTCACGGGCGCGGTGCTGTGCGGTACGGCCGCCTGTACGGGGTCCGGCGGCAAGTCCGGTGACCGGTCCGGCGCGTCGGAGAGCATCAATGCGACGCCGGTGGCCGCGGTGCAGCAGGCCGTCGCCAAGGGCGCCAAGCTCAAGTCCGTGTCCTACCGCCTCTCCGGCACGATGCCGGGCGCGGGGACCGTGGAGGGCAAGGTGTCGTTGAGTCTCCGCCCGCGCGCCCTCGATATGCGGATGAAGGCGTCCGGGGGCAAGGAGGAGGGCGAGTTCTCGGTACGGCTCGTCGGGGGTGCGGTGTATCTGGGCGGAGGCAAGGACGCAGCGGCCTCGATGGGCGGCAAGCACTGGATCAAGTTCCCCATGAAGCGCAAGGCTTCCGAAGGGGCGGGCGGCTTCGGGGGGATGCAGCGGCAGACCGACCAGGACCCGGCGGCGCAGGCGTCGTTGCTCCCGCAGTCCCATGACGTCAAGAAGGTCGGCGAGGAGACCGTGGACGGTGTGCGGACGACGCACTACTCCGGCATGGTCACCGTGGCGGACCTCCTGAAGCGGCGGGCCGCCAAGAGCCCGCTGGACGCCAAGCGCCACCAGAGGGTGATCGAGCAGTACAAGCAGCTCGGAGTGAGCAAGCTGAACCTCGACATGTGGGTCGGTCCCGGCCACCGCATGATGAAGTTCCGCGAGCGCGCGCAGGCGAACCAGGGCCCGCTCGACCTGACCATACGCTTCCTCGACGCCAACAAGCCGGTCACGGTCCAGGCACCGCCCGCTTCCGACACGATGGATCTGGGTCAGAAGCTGAAGGAGGCAGGACGGCTGCGGGGCTAGCCCGCACCACCGCCGCGCAGCACGGGCTCATCGAGATGCGGCAGACCGATCGGGTTGGGGAAGGGCAGCACATCCGCGGCCAGGATGCGCCGGACCACGGGGTCCAGCGCCGCCAGCAGCCCCTCAGTCTCCGCCTCGGACAGCGAACGCAGCAGCCGGCCGGCCAGCCGGTCGGTGGCGTGCTCGATGCGCTCCCGTTCCTCCAGACCGTGTTCGGTCGCACTGCCCTGTGCATCGACGAGGTCGCGGGAGCGCAGCCGGTCCGCCGCGGCCGCCCACTCCTCCTCGCTCCAGCCGCGGTCCAGCCGGATGGTGTCCTTGGGGACGCGGCCGGCCGCGGCGGCCAGTACCAGGGCTTCGCATCCGTCGAATCCCTCGTCGGCAAGCACGGCAAGGTGCGCATCACCCCTGAACTCGCGCAGGGTGGTGACCAGTTGCCACAACCGCTCGACGGGGTCGGCGTGGTCGCACAGCGCGCGGTTGGCCGCGAACAGGGGCCGCGCGGTGGCCGATGCGTCGTCGACGATCCTCTGGAGCGGGGGCAGCAGCTCGGCGGCTCGGTGCTCCACCTCGGGGTCGATCCCGCGCAGCGCATGTGCGGCGCGGCTGCCACGCTCGTCGAGGACATGCGCCGGGCCGGCGATGTCCCATGCCGCGGGCAGCGCTCGGGCCACCATCCCCGGGGCGAACACGCCGAGTACGGCCGTGGCCGCCGCGGGTTCCACGGCTCCCAGAGGAGCGGTGCGCGAGGCGAAATACCCCATCCAGAAGCCCTTGAGGCCGAGGTCCTCCCCCAGGGCCCGGCACTTCTCGTCGAAGTAGCAGACCGCGTGCAGCGGTTCGGTCACCAGCCAGAGCGATCGTGCTTGCAGGTCCATGCGTCGCACGCTACCGCCGCCCGCGGCGCCACGCAGCGCACCGAGCGCCGGAAACGTCCATCGTCGCCCCCCGGCACCCCGTCGTCCGTCACACCGTCACCCCGTCACCCCGTCACCCCGTCACCCCGTCACCCCGTCACCCCGTCACCCCGTCACAACCCCGACCAGAATCGAGGACCAGCCGCAATGCCCACCCCCGCGGAGATCATCGACAGCGCCCTCGGCCGCATAGTGGCGGACTACGTCTTCCCGCAGCGAGCCGCCGAGGCCGACCGGGCGATCCGGGGCCGGCTGGCGGCCGGCGAGTACGACGCACTGAGCGGTGCCGCGTTCTGTGAGGCGGTGACCGCGCATCTGCAGGAAGCCTGCCCGGACAAGCACCTCAGGCTGCTGTGGCAGGACGAGCCCCAGTCCACCGAGCCGGAGGACGACGACGCGGGCCGGGCGGCCTTCCTGGCGCTGCTGAGGACCGAGAACCAGGGCATCAGCCGCGTCGAGCACCTCGACGGCAATGTCGGCTATCTGAACGTCCGGCGGATCGCCGACGCCGCGGAGGGCGGCCGGGCGATCGGCGCGGCGATGGAGCTGGTCGCGCACAGCCGTGCCCTCATTCTCGATCTGCGGGAGTGCCTGGGCGGCGCACCCGACGGCGCGGCGATGTGGTGCAGCTACTTCTTCCCCGACGGCGAGGTGCACCTCAACGACTTCTACGAGCGCGCCACCGACTCCACCCGGCAGTACTGGACCGCCCCGCACCTCCCCGCGCCGCGCTATCTGGACCGCCCGGTGTACGTCCTCACCAGCGCGACCACGTTTTCCGGCGGGGAGGACGTGGCGTACACCTTGCAGGCGCACGGGCGCGCCGAACTCGTCGGGGAGACGACCCGGGGTGGTGCGCACCCCACCAACCGGCACCCGGTGACGGAGCACATCACGGTCGCCGTGCCGACGGCGCGAACCATCAACGCCGTCACGGGCACCAACTGGGAGGGCGTCGGCGTGCAGCCCGATCGTGCCGTAGCGGCCGACAAGGCGCTCGATGTGGCGTATGAGGAGGCGAGACGGCGCCTGGCGTAGCAGAGCGCCCTTCGGCCGTCAGCCGTCGGTGCGGCCGCCCGCTCCGAAGCCCGACTCCCAGGCCCACAGGTGGGTGCAGTTGGGGCACTGCAGATGCAGCACGCTGCCCTTGTTCGACAGGAGGTAGCGCCAGTGGTCGCCGCAGGTGCGGCCGTCGAGGCAGGTTCCGCAGCCCTGGTGGTCCTGGCACCTGGGGCAGGGGACCCAGGCCCGGCGGCCGATATCGGCGGTGGGGTCGAGCGGCAGCATGCTCAGCCCTGTCCGGAGGCCGGCAGCACGCCCGCGGCGACCAGCATGTCGTAGGTGGCCTGCTGCTCCGCGTCCAGGCCCGAGTAGAGGAGCCGGTACGCGTCCGCCTCGCCCTCCATCACCGCGATGGGGTCCCAGGCGTCGCCCAGCGCCGCGAGGACTTCGGTCCGCCGCCGGGCTTCGTGGTCGGCGAGGTCGAGCTCGAATATCTGGTGGTCCGAGGTGTTGCGGTCGTTCATCGTGCGCGTCCCATACCACTTGCGGATGATTCGGATGTGTCTATCAAGAGGGACGGCACTGAGGAAGCGTCAGGCGGAGGGCACCGGCCCGGGAGCTTGATCGCCGGAAGGGGCGGTGGCATAGCGTGAAGCGTCGAAACGGCATGAAACCGAGTAAAAGGGAATTTACGGGCCGGATATTTCTACTGATACGCCCGATATGTTCATGAATTCGAGGCGTGATGCACTTCATCCCGCTCTCGTATCCGCCCGCCCTGCACCGCACCCCTCTCACGCCCCCTGCCACGGCGGCCCCGCTGACCGGTTCGCCGTCGAGCGGCCTTGTTGACGCACCTCGCCGCCCCGGTCACGCTCGGAGCCTTCACCCCTCTCCCAGGAGGTATCGATGCTCCGACGTACGGCGGCGACCGGCTTCGGCATTGTCATGCTCGCGGCGGGCGCTCTGGTGGGCACCGCCAACACCACGTACGCCGCCGCTCCCGGCAGCCCCGACACGGCCGGCGCCACCGCCCAGGCCGGGCCCGGCCTGCTCGCCAAGCTCAGCCATGCGCAGGCCACCAGCACGTTCCGCGCGGCCGGCATCAGCTGGTCCTCCAGCGGCGGCTGTTCGGACCGGAACAACGCCACCTGCACCTCGTTCGACCAGATCAACTCGGCCACGGTGGACGGCGTGATCACGCTCAAGCGCGCCACCGGCTGTGCGATCAACCTCACCGGTGGCACCGAGACCGGCCACGCCAGCGGCACGTACAGCCACTGGAACGGCTACAAGGTCGACTTCAGCCTCTCCTCGTGTCTGACCAACTACATCACCGGAACCTTCACCTCCATCGGCGGCTCCAAGTGGAAGTCAGGCAGCGGGAATCTCTACTACAAGGAGGGCGATCACTGGGATGTGACGTACTACAACTGTGGTGGCTGCCTGGCGGCCCAGCGGGGCTGGGCGGCTGGTGGGGCTGGACGCCCCGCGGGTCTGAACGGGGCCTAAGGGCTGTCCCGTAATCCCTGGTGGATCAGCGCACGGCGTCAGATGCACTGCGTTCTCCCCCACGCCTTAAGGGCGCAGGAGGGGCCCCCACCGCTCACTCCGTCTCGGCTCTTCATTCGCTGTACGGATGCCGAGCTGCATCGCAAGGCGGAGGGACGTCCGGATACTGGGCGTAGCCGGATGTGCCGACAACGCGGCGTGGGGGCACCTCCCAGCGTTAGCTGGGGGAGTGCCGTAGCTGTCGTCGTGCGCCCGCCAGGGATTACGGGACAGCCCTTAGGAAGCGGCCGGGCCCCCGGCGCGCGGTGACGGGCCGGGCAGCCGGCGTACCGCGACCGCCGCTGCGTCGTCGCCCAGCCGCCCCCGCGTATGCACCAGCAGATCCGCCCGCAGCTGTCGCAGCAGCAGCTGAGGGCTGCATCCGCTCCAGGCACCGGCGCGCTCGACCAGCGGGTAGAAGCGGCCCTTGTCGTCCCGGGCCTCGGTCACACCGTCCGTGTACAGCAGCAGCAGATCTCCGGGCTCGAACGGGAACGTCTCGACCTCGTAGTCCGGGCCTCCGGCCAACGAGCCCAGCCCGATCGGCAGCGCCGGCCGCCGCGGGTGGAGGGTGATGACCTGCCCGTCGCGCAGCAGCAGCGCGGGCGGGTGGCCGCAGCTGATGGTGCGGAGTACGGGCCAGTGGTCGGGGATGTCCAGCAGGGCGACGGTCGCGAAGGTCTCGTCGGTGTCGGTATCGATGTCGGTGTCGGTGTCGATGTCGGTGTCGATGTCGATGACGGGGGCGGAATCGGGGGCGGGGTCAGTGGCAGGGACAGGGTCGGCGGAACCGAGGCCGGGGGTGGTGGCGGGGACAGGGGCGGAGCCGGGGCCTGGAGCGGCAGCGGGGAGGAGGCCGGCGGCCGCGCCGGGGGCGGCATAGGCCCTGGCGCCGTCCGCCGCTGCCGCTGCCGCTTCCACCCCGGTCTCCGCCCCGCCTCCGGGCCCAGACCCGGCCCAGGGCCCAGACCCGGCCCAGGGCCCAGACCCGGCCCAGGGCCCAGACCCGGGCCCAGCCCCAGCCCCAGCCCCAGCCCCAGCCCCAGCCCCAGCCCCCGGCACATTGCGCCACTGACTGCTGTCCCACCGGACGGCGCCGTCCAGGTGGATGGCGAGTTTGGGCAGGGTGGCCTGGCGGTGGGCGGCCGCACGGAAGGCGCCGAGGATCAGCGCGGCGTGGCTGTAGGCGGGCAGCCCCTTGCCGCGGACATCGCCGATGATCAGCCGGGTGCTCGACGTGGTGCGCGCCGCCGCGAACAGATCACCGCCCATCTCCGCCTCCTCCTCGGCCGGCAGATACCAGGAGGCGATCTCGAGCCGGCCGCTGCGCGCGGGCAGCGGCCGGAGCAGGACCTGCTGGGCCACACCGGCCACCGAGCGGCTCTTGATGAGCCGGCGCTCGTTGCGGTCCCGTACGACGGCGAAGAGCACGAGCAGGGCCGAGACGACCACCAGTGCGGTGAGCTGCGCTTCGAGGTTCTCGGTGGTCAGGACGCCGCGCGCGATGCCGATGAACACCTGGGCGGCCACCGCCAGTGCACCGATCGCCGCCGTCAGGCGGGGCCCGGCGAAGGCCGCGGTGATCGCGGGAGCCGCTACGAGCAAGGGCCCCAGATGGATGTCGGGCGGCGCGAGGACATCGATGGCGCAGACCGCGACGATCAGCCCGATCGGGATCAGCACCAGGACATGACTCAGTTCCTGTCGTCCCCGAAGGTGCCTCAGCCGTTCAAAGGGCATGCTTAATGTTTGCACTCAGAAGAGCGAAAAGCCCGAATCGCCCCTTTCGCCCTACCTGTAGAGCCAACCCTGCTACTCCGCCCGCCGAGCCACCTCTCGCCGCAGCGCCGCGATGAGCAGGTCGAGCGTGGGCTCGACGGCCGACCCTCCCATGAGGGTGAGGTGCTCCCGTACGCGGTGCAGGCTGGGGTACTCGTCCGCGGGCAGGCTGCCGTACGCGTCCTGCCAGGCCTGCTCGTCGGCCGCGCGCTGGGCGGGAGCCAGCCGCATCACGCCGGCGTCCACGGCCGCGTGACCGAGGGCCGTGTCGACAAGCGTGTGGTAGTGGCGCACGGCGGAGGCGTCGTCGAATCCGGCCTGGAGCAGCAGGCCGATACCGGTGTCCACGGCGCGCTGCTCATGGGGCCGGCCGGTGACGCGAACGGTGCTGAACACGGCGATCTGCGGGTGGCGCAACGCGGAGCGGTAGGCACGCAGGACGAGATCGCGCAGGTCGGCGGCCCAGTCACCGCTGGACGCGAACCCGGCCATGGACTCGCCGATGAGCCGGTCGGCCACCGCCAGCAGCAGATCCTCGGTGTTACGGAAGTAGCGGTAGACGGCGGAGGGATCGGCTCCGAGGGCCGCTCCCAGTTTGCGTACGGTGAATGCCTGCGCGCCTTGGGAGTCGATGAGTTCACAGGCCGCGTCGACGATGAGATCGGCCGACAGGACCACGCCTGAACTGGTCGGTCGGCGCCGCTTGCGCTCGACCGGGACGCGCTCGCTCTCCGCCACCGGACCCCTCCCGCTCCGCTCCCACCCCGAGCCCCGGCGTGGGCCACACGTGGGCAATGCCTGGGCGACGCCGGGGCCTCTCAGGGCCAGTTAACCATCAGGTTACGTCAACACCGTTGACACAAGAATGTACGGGAGGTTTCATCAGCGGACACCGGCACGGATCACCACCGCGGCGCCGCACCCCGCGCCCACTCTCACGCCTCCCCTGCCTTTTCTCACGCCTCCCCTCCCCCCCCCGCCTTCCCCACGGCCTGGCCGCGACCGGTCCGGCCCGCCCCGCCCAAGGAGTGAATGCCATGCCCTCCGCAGTGCAGCAGGACCCCGGCCCGGCGAGAATGCGCCGCTCTCTGGGGGTGAAGGACGGGGTGGCGATCGCCGCGTCCAGCACCGCAGCGACCACCAGCATCGGCATCGGGATGGGCGCGCTGGCCGCGTATACCGGGCGGCAGACACCGGCCCTTTTGCTGCTGGCCTTCCTGCCGATCCTCGGCATCGCGCTGTCGTACGCCCGGCTCAACCGCAGCGAGCCGAACTGCGGCAGTGGCTACACCTGGGTGGGCCGGTCGATCGGCCCCTGGCCCGGGTTTCTGACCGGGTGGGTGGTGCTGGTCGGCAACGTGATCTTTATGGCGTACACGGGTGCGGTGACCGGGTCCGTCGTGCTCCAGTTCCTCAACAAGCTGGGCCTGCACAGCGTGCTCGGGCTGCAGCTGGATCCGACCTCGACCGGCATCAGCACCGCCGTCGGACTGGTCGCGCTGGTCGTCGTCACGGTCACCGCCATCACCGGCGTACGGGCCGCGACCCGGATGCAGATGTGGTTGCTGATCTTCGAGTACGCGGTCCTGCTGGTCTTCTGCGGATACGCCCTGTTCGCCGGCGACCAGCCGTTCTCGCTGTCCTGGCTCAACCCCCTCGACATCGGCTCGCCGCAGGCACTGGCGCAGGGGATGGTGCTCGCGGTGTTCTTCTACTGGGGCTGGGACGCCGCGTTCAGCGTCAACGAGGAGACCCGTAGCTCCTCCGACGCGGCCCGCGGCGGACTGATCGCGCTGGTCGCCATGCTGGGCCTGTTCCTCGTCGGTGCGCTGGCCTTCCAGCGGGTGATGAGCACCGAGGAACTCATCCGCAACGGGCCGCAGGCGCTCACCTTCCTCGGCAGCAAACTGGCGCCGGAGCCCTGGGCCTCCCTTCCGCTGGCCGCGTTGATGTGCTCCGCGTTCGCCTCCCTCCAGTCGAGCGTCATCCCCACCGCCCGCGGCGCGCTGGCGATGGCTCGCGACCGGACGCTGGGCCCGGTGTGGCAGCGGGTGCACCCGCGCTACGGCTCCCCCGCCGTGGGCACCCTGCTGATCATGGCCGTCGCCGCACTGCTCGCCGTGCTCGCCGTCGGCATCCCCAAGCTCAACGACATGATCCTCACCGCCGTCAACTCGATCGGCCTGACGGTGGCGCTCTATTACGGACTGACGGCGCTCGCCTGCGCGGTGCGCTTCCGCGACAGCCTGCGCCGCGGCGCGGTGCGCGCGCTACGGGATGTGGTCGTCCCGGCGGCCAGTGCGCTGACGCTGTTCGGGCTCGGCGCATACCTCGTCTGGGACTACGCGACCATGACCGATCACTTCGAGGCGAGCCCCGACAACGGCTGGTTCATGCTGGCGCTGCCCGCGCTGTTCGTGCTGGTCGGTCTGGCGGCCGCCGCGTGGGCCAAGTGGGTACGCCGCGCCCCGTATTTCCGCACCGGCCGGGGGACGGACGCCGATGCGATCACCTTGCCGATGGACGCGGACGGGGCGCCGCTGCCTAGCCCGTCGAAGAGCTGACCATACGTCGGATCCGTCCACCGCCCCCGTGCACACCAAACCCCAGCGACACTTACGTATATCCCCAACGCAACTGGAGCAACTGCCACATGGACCTCAGCACCACCGTGGACCCCGAGACGACCCCGGAAGCCACCACCCCCGACTCTCCCGGCCACGGCCCCGCCGACCTCGTCTTCCTCTCCGGTCCCGTGCACACCGTCGACCCCGCACGCAGCCGGGCGAGCGCGGTGGCGGTGCGCGGGGACCGTATCGTCGCCGTCGGGCACGACGCGGAGGTCCGCGACCTGATCGGGCCCGCCACGGACGTTGTCGATCTGCGGGGCAAGCTGCTGATCCCCGGGTTCCAGGACGCGCATGTCCATCCGGTCGGCGGCGGGCTGGAGTTGGCCCAGTGCGATCTGAGCGCGGCGGAAACGGCCGATGCCTACCGCGAACTGATCGCCAGGTATGCGGCCGCGCATCCGCAGGCGCCGTGGATCACCGGCGGCGGCTGGTCCCTGGAGGCGTTCCCCGGCGGCATGCCGACCCGGGAGTTCCTGGACGCCCTGGTGCCCGACCGCCCGGTGTTCCTCGTCAACCGCGATCACCACGGCGGCTGGGCCAACTCCGTTGCCCTGGAACGGGCCGGGCTCACCTCCCGCACACCGGACCCGGCCGACGGGCGGATCGAGCGGGACGCCGACGGCCGGCCGTCCGGCATGCTGCAGGAGGGCGCCATGCAGCTGGTCGCCGACCTGATTCCGCAACCGACCCTCGCCGAGCAGACCGCCGGCCTGCTCAGGGCGCAGCGCCTGCTCCACGGGTACGGAGTGACCGCCTGGCAGGACGCGATGCTGGGGCGCGCTCCCGGGATGGCCGACACCATCCCCGCGTACGTGGCCGCCCGGCGCGAGGGGAAGCTCACCGCGCGGGTGACCGGTGCGCTGTGGTGGGACCGGGCGCGTGGCGCCGAGCAGATCCCCGAACTCCTGGAACAGCGCTCGGTGTTGACCGGCGGCCGGCTGCGGGCGACCAGCGTGAAGATCATGCAGGACGGGATCGCCGAGAACCATACGGCGGCCATGCTCAGCCCCTACCTGACCGCGTGCGGCTGTGCGTCCGACAACAGCGGCATCTCGTTCATCGACCCCGAGGCGCTGCGGAGCTACGTCACCCGCCTGGACGCGGAAGGCTTCCAGGTGCACTTCCACGCCCTGGGCGACCGGGCCGTACGGGAGGCGCTGGACGCGGTCGAGGCGGCCCGGCGGACGAACGGCCTGCGCGACACCCGGCCGCACCTCGCCCATCTCCAGGTCGTGCACCCCGATGACATCCCGCGCTTCCGCAGGCTCGGGGCGACCGCGAACATCCAGGCGTTGTGGGCGGCCCACGAGCCGCAGATGGACGAGCTGACCATTCCCTTCCTGGGCGCCCAACGGGCCGCCTGGCAGTACCCGTTCGGCGATCTGCTGCGCTCGGGCGCCACCCTCGCGGCGGGCAGCGACTGGCCGGTCAGTTCCCCCGACCCGATCGCCGCACTGCATGTCGCGGTCAACCGCCGTACGCCGGACGACCCGCCGTCGACGCCGGCCTTCCTGCCCGAGCAGCGCATCGACCTGGGCGCGGCGCTCGCCGCGTACACGGCCGGCAGCGCCTACGCGAACCACCTCGACGACACCGGCACCATCCAGCCCGGAAAGCTGGCCGATCTGGTCGTCCTGGACCGTGACCCGTTCGACGGCCCCGACGAGGAGATCGCGGCGACCCGCGTTCTGCAGACGTTCGTCGGAGGAAGCCGGGTGTACGCGGCCGACAACGCCTGAGGAAACGGCCCGCGGCGCTCAGCCGTGGGCCGGACGGCCGCCTCCGGAATCCGGGACGCCAGATATCCGGAGGGTCGCCGGAACCGACTTGGGCTTTCCTCCACACCCGGCGGGCTTCTGGCGGCGCCCTTTCGGATGACGTGCGGATGGTTTCCGGTGACGAGGTGCGGATCTACTGGGCCCAGTCGTTCATCGGGGGTTCTGTGTCCGCTTCTGTGTCCGCGTCTGTGGCCCATGCCGTGTCCGCTTCTGTGGCTGCCGTTACGAGATTTCGCGCGGTGTTCTCCGTAGCGGGGATCCGCTTGCCGGTGATCTCGTTCCTGGCCCGGCTGCCCGCCGCGCTGTGCCCGATCGGCACCTTGCTGATGCTGACCGAGCTGGACGGCATCGGCCGGGCCGGGGTCGTCGCGGGGATGTTGTGGCTGGGGCAGGCGGTGGGCGGAACGCCGATCGGACGGCTGGCCGACCGTCGGGGGCACCGACCGGTGATCCTGGTGGCTTCGGCGGCGAACTCGGTGGCGATCCTGGCGCTGGTGGGGGCGGTGCTCGGCGGGCTGCCGGTGGTGATGCAGGCGCTGCTGGCAGGGCTGGTCGGGGTGACGATGCCTCAGGTGGGGGCGCTGTCGCGGACGCGGTGGATCGCGCTCACCGCATCGCGTCCGGAGGGAAGGGAGTTGACCGGACGTGCACTGTCCCTGGACACCACGATCGACGAGATCAGCTTCATGGCCGGGCCCGCGCTGGCGGCCACGGTCGTGGTCCTGTGCCACCCCGCCGCGGGGCTTCTGCTCGCGGCCGTGCTCGGTGCCGTCTTCGGTGTGCTGTTCGCGCTGCATCCAACGGCTCCAGGGCCGGTACGGGGCGAACGGGCGGCCGCGGCCGGAGTGCGGCTGATCTCGCCCGCTCTGACGGTGCTGTTCGCGATGGCGCTGGCGCAGGGGATCATCTGGGGCGCCGCGAACGCCGGCGTCAGCGCGCTGTCCAAGCATCTGGGCGATGCGGGCATGGCCGGGTTCGTCTGGGGCGCGATGGCCGTGACCAGCACACTGGCGGGGCTGGTCGGCACGGCGTCGCCGGGGAAGCGGGGTCTCACCGTCCGGCTCCGGCTCGCGATCGCGGCGCAGGCCCTGCTGGCGCTGCCGCTGCTCCTCGTGGACGGTTTCGTCGGCGCGACGCTGGCGATCGCCGGGATCGGCGCGGCGGTGGCGCCGCATCTGATCGCGGTGTTCGGTCTCGGGGAGTGCATCGCGCCGCCCGCGCGGATGGGCGAGGCGATGGCGCTCCTGGGGTCGGGGCTGATCGTCGGGCAGTGTGTGGCCGCGGTGGTGGCCGGTCCGCTGGCGCAGGCCTACGGGTTCCGGGCCGCGTTCGCGCTGAGTTGCGCGGCGGGGGTGGCTGCCTGTGCGGTGGCGCTGCTGCTGGTGCGGGGGCAGCGGTTCACCCCGGTGTCCGCCGCGCCCGCCCCTCCAGCGCCGTCCGCCACGCCGGCACCGTCACCCGCTCCCCCGGCTCCCGTGCCGGCATCGCCCGCCGGCCGCCCTGAGCGAAGAAGTCCGCGAGCGGCAGCGTCGCCGCGCCGACCGTGACGGCGTCGGGGCCGAGCATGCCGAGGTCGATGGTGACGCGGCCGGCGGGGTGTGCGAGGGAGTAGGCGGTGGCGTAGGCGCGGACGGCGGGCAGGATGTGCGGGCCGAGCTGGAGACCGGCCCAGCCGCCGATGAGCACGCGTTCGGGGCTGAAGAGATTGATCAGGTCCGAGATACCGGCCCCGAGGTACTCGGCGGTCTCGTCCAGGACGGAGAGCGCGACCGGATCGGGGGTGAGGGCGCCGTCCTGGGGGTGGGCGGCGGCGACCAGGGCGCTGATCGCCGTCTCCTCGTCGGCGTCCGCGGGCAGTTGGCCGCCCGCCTCCCGCCAGCGCTGCGCCAGTGCCTCGGATCCGGTGTACGCCTCCAGACAGCCGCGGGCACCGCACCGGCAGCGTCGGCCGCGGACGCTGACCGTCAGATGCCCCCATTCACCGGCGCTGTCGCGGGTGCCGCCGTGGATGACGCCGTCGGTGACGATGCAGGCGCCGACGCCGGAGCCGAAGAGCACGATGACCGCGTCCTTGGTGCCGCGGCCGCCACCG
The DNA here is from genome assembly GCF_022221585.1 of Streptomyces inhibens. Lineage (NCBI taxonomy): Bacteria > Bacillati > Actinomycetota > Actinomycetes > Kitasatosporales > Streptomycetaceae > Streptomyces > Streptomyces inhibens. The sequence continues at coordinate 8,743,310 of NZ_CP084681.1, read as the reverse complement.
AACCACATCTCGGCCTGGCCGAGCGCCTTGGCACCGTTGTTGATGAAGAGGCCGACGTCGGCGGGGAGTTCGACGGCGTCGCGCAGCAGGTCTTCCAGCGGTACGGCGTCCCAGCCGATGGTCTGGCCGTGGACGACCGCGCCGCCGGGGCCGGTCCGGTCGACGATTCCGGGGACGCCGACACCGACGCCGAGCAGCCGGTCGGGGGCCGTGGCGCTGTTGCGCAGGACGGTGGCGATGCCGTCGGCGATATGACGGGTGATCAGCTCGACATCGTATTCGCCGTTCGCCAACGGCAGGTCGGCACCCGCCAGTTCACCCAGGGACAGGTCGAAGAGCTCGACCCTGACCCGGGTCTCTCCCACGTCCACGCCGATCAGAGCGCCGCTCGCCGGGGCCACCCGGAGCAGCGTGCGCGGCCGGCCGCCGTCGGATCCGACCACGCCGGCTTCCTCCAGCAGTCCGTCCTCGGCGAGTTCGGCGACCACATTGCTGACGGATCCTGAACTGAGGCCCGTTGCGGGGCCGAGTTCCTGCCGGCTCATGGGCCCGTCGAAATACAACCGTTGCAGAACCGCGGTGCGGTTGGCACGCCGCAGGTCACGCACGGTCCGTTGGGTGCGCTCGACCATCTGTCTCCCTCCCGGCCCGCAACCTACCGCCGTTCGGGCTCTTGACGCGCCCTTCTCTCGGGCTTTAACTCACACTCTAAGTTAAGCCATGAGGCCGTTCAGGAACTGAACATGGCCGACCTCCGGACTCCTCAGAGAGAGGCGTATCCGTCATGCGCATACTCCGAGCCGCGACCGTCACCGCCACCGTCACCGCGCTCGCCGCGGCGGCCTCCGGATGCGGCGGCGGGACCAGCCCCGGTGGCGGGGGAAGCAACGACTCCCCCAAGACGCTGACGTATTGGGCGTCCAACCAGGGGCCGAATGTCGAGGCGGACAAGAAGATCCTCGGTCCCGAGCTGAAGAAGTTCGAGCGGCAGACCGGGATCAAGGTCCAGCTGGAGGTCATCCCGTGGCCGGAGCTGCTCAACCGGATCCTGGCGGCCACCACATCGGGGCAGGGGCCCGACGTCCTCAACATCGGCAACACCTGGTCCGCGTCCCTCCAGGCCACCGGCGCGCTGCTCCCCTGGGACAAGCGGAACCTCGATGAGATCGGCGGACGTGACCGGTTCGTGGCACCGGCGCTGGGCGCCACGGGCGCGGCGGGCAAGGACCCGGCCGCGGTTCCGCTGTATTCGCTGACCTACGCGCTCTACTACAACAAGCAGATGTTCAAGGACGCCGGGATCAGCAAACCCCCGTCGACCTGGGACGAGTTGGTGGCCGACGGCAAGAAGATCTCCAAGGACGGCAAGTGGGGCCTGGGTGCCGAGGGCGGCCAGCTGTCCAACAACATCCATCAGGCCTTCGCCCTCGGCAAGCAGCACGGCGCGGACTTCTTCGACGCCACCGGCAAGCCCACCTTCACCTCGGACGGCGCGGTCGCGGCGGTCAAGCAGTACGTCGACTTCATGGCCAAGGACAAGATCATCGCCCCGGGTAACGCCGAGTACGGACAGAATCAGTCGCTCAGGGACTTCGCCAAGGGCCGGACCGCCATGGTGCTGTGGCAGGCGGCGGCCACCACCTTCGCGGCCGACGGGATGAAGCCGGACGACTGGGGCGTCGTCCCGGTGCCCGTACCCTCCGGCACTCCGGGCACCGGCCGGCAGATCAACTCCATGCTCGCCGGCATCAATATCGCCGTCTTCAAGAACACCCACAATCTCGACGGCGCACGGAAGTTCGTGAAGTTCATGACGAGCGAGGCCGAGCAGAAACTGCTCAACAAGACCTACGGCTCGGTGCCGCCCGTCAAGGCCGCCCAGCAGGACCCGGCGTTCAACCGCCAGGACACCAAGGTGCTGCGCGAAACCCTCACCAGGAGTGCCGCGCCGCTCCCCCAGGTCGCCGACGAGGCGCAGTTCGAGACGTCCGTCGGCACGGCGATCAAGGATCTGTTCGCCGATGCGGCGGCCGGCCATCCCGTGACCACCGAGTCGGTCAGGGCGCGGCTGAGCAAGGCCGAGCAGCAGATGGTGAAGTGAGCGGCCGGCCATGACCACCACCACGACCACCGCGCGCGAGCAGGCGCCGCCGGGCCGCGGCGGCCGTCCGGCCGGCAAGGCCCCCGCCACGCGCCGCCGGGGCCTGCTGCCCGCCAGGCTGCGCCGCGTCGGCCTGCCCTATCTGCTTCTGCTGCCCGCACTGCTGCTGGAGCTGCTGGTCCATCTCGTACCGATGGTCATCGGCATCGTCATGAGCTTCAAGGAGTTGACGCAGCTCACCATCGGCAACTGGGACGCGGCCCCCTGGAAGGCGCTGGGCAACTACCGGGTCACCGTCGACCTCGACGCGCCGGTCGGCGCCGCGCTGCTGCACTCGTTCCTGGTCACCTGTGCGTTCAGCGTGCTGGCGGTCGGACTGTGCTGGCTCATCGGCACCGCGGCCGCGATCTTTCTGCAGGACAACTTCCGGGGGCGCGGCCTGCTGCGGGCCCTCTTCCTCACCCCGTACGCACTGCCGATCTACGCCGCCGTGATCACCTGGGCGTTCATGTTCCAAAGGGACAACGGCCTGGTCAATCATGTGCTGCACGACCAGCTGCACCTCACCGACGGCCGGCCCTTCTGGCTGCTGGGCGACAACAGCTTCGTCGCGCTGCTCGTCGTCGCCGTCTGGAAGACCTGGCCGTTCGCCTTCCTCGTCGTGATGGCGGCGCTGCAGAGCATCCCCAAGGATCTTTACGAGGCCGCGGCGCTCGACGGGGCGGGCCTCGTCCGGCAGATCCGGCGGATCACCCTGCCGTCGCTGCGGCCGGTCAACCAGGTGCTGGTGCTGGTGCTGTTCCTGTGGACGTTCAACGACTTCAACACGCCGTATGTGCTGTTCGGGAAGGCCGCCCCGGAGGCCGCCGATCTGCTCTCCATCCACATCTACCAGTCCTCGTTCGTCACCTGGAACTTCGGTACCGGCTCGGCCATGTCGGTCCTGCTGCTGCTGTTCCTGCTGGTGGTGACGGCCGGCTATCTGCTGGCCACCTCGCGCGGAAGGAAGCATGCCGATGGCTAGCACCGCTCGCCGTCCGCCACGCACGGCCACCCGCAGGCGCTCCCCCACCGCCCCGCCCCGCTCCTTCCTCTGGATCCGCCGGATCTTCCTCACCGCACTGACCGGCTTCGTTCTGCTCCCGGTCTATGTGATGCTCAGCAGCTCGCTGAAACCGCTGGAGGATGTCTCGGGCACCTTCCACTGGCTGCCGAGCGAGCTGACGATCCGTCCGTATCTCGACATCTGGCGGACGGTGCCGCTGGCCCGGTACTTCATCAATTCGCTGATCGTGGCGGGCTCGGCCACCCTCTGCTCGGTGCTCATCGCGATCTTCGCGGCCTACGCGGTCAGCCGCTACCGCTTCCGCGGCAGGCGGGTCTTCACCCTCACGGTGCTGTCCACCCAGATGTTCCCGGGCATCCTCTTCCTGCTGCCGCTGTTCCTGATCTACGTCAACATCGGGAACTCCACGGGCGTCGCGCTCTACGGCTCCCGCGGCGGGCTGATCCTCACCTATCTGACGTTCTCCCTGCCGTTCTCCATCTGGATGCTGGCCGGCTACTTCGCGTCGGTGCCACGGGAGCTGGACGAGGCCGCGTACGTGGACGGCTGCGGTCCGCTCGGTGCGCTCTTCCGGGTCGTGGTGCCGGCCGCGCTCCCCGGGATCGTCGCGGTGGCCGTGTACGCGTTCATGACCGCGTGGGGCGAGGTGCTGTTCGCGTCCGTCATGACCAATGACACCACCCGCACTCTGTCGGTCGGCCTACAGGGCTACGCCACACAGAACGACGTCTACTGGAACCAGGTCATGGCCGCGTCCCTGGTCGTCAGCGTCCCGGTGGTCGCCGGGTTTCTGCTGCTCCAGCGCTATCTGGTCGCCGGGCTCACCGCCGGGGCCGTCAAATGAACCGTGCCGGAAGGCCCCCACAGAAAGGAACGCCGTGACCGACCGGATCGACTTCGCCGCCCTGCCGGACGACTTCGCATGGGGCGTGGCCACGTCGGCCTATCAGATCGAGGGAGCGGTCGCCGAGGACGGCCGCGCGCCCTCCATCTGGGACACGTTCTCGCACACCCCGGGAAAGACCGACAACGGCGACACCGGCGACCGGGCCTGCGATCACTATCACCGCTGGCGCGAGGACATCGCCCTGATGCGTCAACTGGGCGTCGGCGCCTACCGGTTCTCGCTCGCCTGGCCGCGGATCGTGCCGGACGGCGACGGCCGGGTCAACGCCGAGGGACTGGCCTTCTACGACCGGCTCGTCGACGGCCTCCTCGAAGCGGGCATCGCCCCGTGCGCCACCCTCTACCACTGGGATCTGCCGCAGGCGCTCCAGGACCGCGGCGGCTGGCCCGTGCGGGAGACCGCCGAGCACTTCGCTGCGTACGCCGCGGTCGTCGCCGGGAAGCTCGGCGACCGGGTCCGGCACTGGGCGACGCTGAACGAGCCGCTGTGTTCGGCCTGGATCGGCCATCTCGAAGGCCGGATGGCGCCCGGCCTCACGGATCTCACGGCGGCGGTGCGCGCCTCGTACCATCTGCTGCTCGGGCACGGCCTGGCCGTCCAGGCGATCCGGGCCGGGGCACCGGATGCCGAGGTCGGCATCGTCAACAACCTCAGCACCGTCGAGCCCGCCACCGGCTCCGAGGCCGATGCCGCGGCGGCGCGGCGGATGGACGGGCACACCAACCGCTGGTGGCTCGACCCGGTGCACGGCCGTGGCTTCCCCGCGGACATGCGCGAGGTGTACGGCGTGGAGCTGCCGGAGCGCCCCGGTGACCTGGACACCATCGCCCAGCCGCTGGACTGGCTCGGGCTGAACTACTACTTCCCGGCCGTGGTCGCCGCCGAGCCGGCCGGTCCACCGCCGTTCGCCCGACAGGTGCGCCGGCCGCATGTCCCCCGTACGGGCATGGACTGGGAGATCGACGCGAACGGTATCGAGACCCTGCTGCTGCGGCTGACCCAGGACTACGCGGCGCGCAAGATCTACGTCACCGAGAACGGCTCCGCCTACCCGGACGTGGTCCGCCCCGAGGGCACCGTCGAGGACCCCGAGCGCACCGAGTATCTGCATCAGCATGTGGCGGCATGCGCCCGCGCGGCCCGTCAGGGCGCACCGCTCGCCGGATATTTCGCCTGGTCGCTGATGGACAACTTCGAGTGGGCCTACGGCTATGACAAGCGCTTCGGCCTGTTCCATGTCGACTATGCGACACAGGCCCGCACCCTCAAGGACAGCGGCCGCCACTACGCCGAGCTGATCCGCAGCCATCCGCGCCGCAGCACTCCGCGCGCGGCCTGAACCGCCTCCGCCCGACGGACCGGCCCCCACGCCATCGCCGGGGCCGGTCCGTCGGGCGCGTCGCGGCCTTATTCGATGACGAGCTCGACATCGATGTTGCCGCGGGTGGCCTTGGAGTAGGGGCAGTACTGGTGGGTCGCCTCGACCAGCTGCCGCCCGGTCTCGCCCTCAAGGGCGGCCGGCAGCTCCACCCGCATGACGACGGCCAGGCCGAAGCCGGTGTCGTCCTTGCCGATGGAGACCTCGGCGGTGACCGAGACGTCCTTGGTGTCGATCTTCATCTGGCGGCCGACATTGCTCATCGCGCTGGCGAAGCAGGCCGCGTAACCGGCGGCGAAGAGCTGCTCCGGGTTGGTGCCGGCGCCGTTGCCACCCAGCTCCGGAGGCATGGCCAGGGCGAGGTCGATCTTGCCGTCGGAGCTGACGGCCCGGCCCTCGCGGCCGTTGGCGGTGGCGACAGCGGTGTACAGCGCGTCCATCACAGTTCCCCTTCGTTGGCGCGGCGGCCGTTTCCCGGCCGCCCGATGACGAGAACAATCGCACACATCCAAATTGCCCGCAACTCAGTTGCGCACAACTAAATCGTTTACGGCGAGCTAATCTGGATCCCATGACCCCTACGACCAGGCCTCCGGTCCCCGACGCCGAACTGCTCCGCCTCGACCACCAGGTCTGCTTCTCGCTGCACGCCGCCTCGCGCGCCTTCGGCAGCGTCTACCGGGACGCCCTCAAGGACCTGGGCCTGACCTACCCCCAGTACCTGGTCATGCTGGTCCTGTGGGAGCACGGCTCGCAGCCGGTCAAGGCCATCGGCGAACAGCTCCGGCTGGACTCCGGCACCCTCTCCCCGCTGCTCAAGCGCCTGGAGGGAGCCGGCCTGGTCCGCCGCGAACGCAGCACCGAGGACGAGCGGTCGGTCACCATCCACCTCACCGCCGACGGCGACGACCTGCGCGAACAGGCCCTGCCGGTCCCCCGCAGGATGCTGGCGGCGACCGGCCTCACGATCGATGAACTCCGCACGCTCCGGGGCCTGTTGGGTCGCGTGACCAGCGCACTCGACGAGGCCTGACACCAAAACCTCCGGAGTCCGCCGGCGCCCCGCCGTGCCTCTCGCCCGCCTGCGGCGTTAGGAACGTAGATGTCTTCCGCAGCGCCCGCAAAGCGAGGCGTGACCCCGTCATACGCCCTGGCGAGCCCATCACTCCATTGAGCTACCAAGGCTGGGGAGTCATCGGGACGAAGGCGTATAAAGGGTGGCCAAACCAGCCGGGCCTCCGGCGAACACCCGCCCAGGACGCGGTTGGCAGCACGCCCACAACAAGCGGAGGAGCGCCACGTGAATGCGGCAGAAGTTGTCAACGCCTTGCTGGTCCAACGATTCGGGGTCGCCTTGGCCGACGTCACCGACGAGACCCCGCTGCGCACCCTGCGCATCGACTCCCTGGCCCTGGAAGAACTCCGGGTACTCATCGAAGACCAGCTGGACATCGACCTGGAAGAGGTGCCGCTGACCCCACGCGACACCGTGGGCCGGCTGGTGGCGGCCGTCAACGGCATGGTTCCGGCATGACGGCCCGCCGGCAGCCGTTCTCCGCGGCCGTGACGGGTCTGGGCATGGTGACCGCGGCGGGCGTGGGGGCGAAGGCCACCTGGCATACCGTCACCCAGGAAACCTCGCCCGGCGGAGTGGCCCATCAAGAGGAACTCGCCGATCTGCCCTGCGACTTCATGTACACCGCCGATCTGGACACCACCGAGCTGCTCGGCGTGGCCACCCAGCGGCTGATGGACCGCTTCTCGCAGCTCGCGGTGGTCGCCGCCCGCGAGGCGATCGCCGACGCCGGTCTGGACACGGACACCTGGGACGGCAGCCGCGTCGCGGTGGTCATCGGCTCCGCGCACGGCGGAGTGGCCTTCTACGACCAGCAGCATGTCGCGATGGCGGCGCGCGGCGCACGACGGGTCTCCCCCAAGCTCGCGCCGCTGACCGTCGTCAACAGTGCCGCCAGCAGCGTCTGCATGGATCTCGGCGCGCGGGGCCCCAGTCTGGCCGTGGCCACGGCCTGCTCCTCCGGAACCGTCGCGCTGGGCACCGCACACCAGCTGCTGCGCGCCGGGGTCTGCGATATCGCCATCGCCGGCGGCGCGGAATCGCCGATCTCCCGGCTGCTGATCGCCAGCGCCTGCCAGATGAAGGCGGTCTCCACCCGCCGGGAGAATCCGGCCGCGGCCTGCCGCCCGTTCGATGCGGGGCGGGACGGTTTCGTCGTCGGCGAGGGCGCGGGCCTCCTCGTACTGGAGCGGCCCGAGCACGCCGCGGCGCGCCGGGCCCCGGTCCGGGCTCATGTCCGCGGATACGGCGCCTCCAGCGATGCCTACGCGGCCGTGGCCCCGGACCCCGACGGCAACGGCATCGAGCGGGCCCTGCGCAGCGCGATGGCGGACGCGGCGGTGCAGGCCGGCGACATCGGCCATGTGAACGCGCACGGCACCTCGACGGTGGTCAACGACCTCATCGAGGCCACCATGCTGCACCGGGTGATCGGCGACCACGCGCTGGTCACCTCCACGAAGGCGATGACCGGACACACGCTGGGCGCCGCCGGCGGCATCGAGGCCGCACTCACCGTCCTCGCGCTGGAGGAGCAGCTGGTGCCGCCGACCGCGAATCTCGAGGTCCCGGATCCGCAGATCCCGGTCGAGATCGTGCGCCAGGAGGCCCGGCCGGCGGCGTTCGACTGCGCGGTCAAGACCTCGCTCGGCTTCGGCGGCCACAACGCCGCGCTCGTACTGACCCGCTAGCGGCCGACGCCCATCCGGCCGTTCCCGCCGGTCTCCCCGAGAAGGAAGCAGACATGTACGAGGAAACGATCCGGTCCTTGTCGGTGAGCGGGGTGTCCTTCGCCTACCGGCGGCTGCGGCAGCCGGAGCGGATCACCGAGCCCGTCATGGTGCTGGGCGGCGCGCTGCAAGGGATGTTCGGCTGGCCGCAGATGGAAGATCATGTGGGGCCGGTGGCCGACGTGGTGACCGCCGACCTGCCCGGTATGGGCAGCGCCGACCCGCTGCCCCCGGGGCCGAGCAACGACCTCATGTGCGCGGCGATCGAGTCGATCATCGACGATCTGGACGTACCGCAGATCAATCTCTTCGGCTTCTCCTACGGGGCGGGCCTCGCCTACGGGTGCGCCCGGCGCTTCCCCGAGCGCATCGCACGGCTCGCCCTCGGCGGCGTACCGGCACACATCAGCGCCGCGCAGCTGGACCTCTGGCGGCGGGCCGCCGACCACCTCTCGCGCGGCAACACCGAGGTCTTCGCCACGTTGGTCACCGAGGCGCTGATGTGTCTGGACGCCCGCCGGCATGTCACACGGCGGAAGCTGGCTTATCGCTATGTCAGGCGCTCGATGATGCATGCCGCCCGGCATTCACGGCATGCCGTCGACTCGCTACGCCGTGCGATGTCGGACCGTCCGGACTTCTCCGGCCGGCTGGGCGACGTCCCCACGCTCGTCTTCAGCGGCGAGCACGACACGGTGACCTCCCCGGACCGGCAGCGGGACTTCGCGGCCACCATCCCCGACAGCCGCTTTCTGACGATCCCCGACGCCGATCACTGGGTGGTGCTCGAACGCGCACAGGACGTCGCGGACCTGGCGGTCCGCTTCTTCACCGATGCGCCGCTGAGCTCGGCGCCCTGCCTCGCGCCGGTCGAGCGCGAGGAGCCGTCGGTGACCGATCCGGCGTGTGTGTGATCCACGGGCGGGTACCGCCCGAGGCCGGGCTCGTCCGGGTCCGGCAGGATGCCCAGCGGCATCTGTGGGCCGGGAGCCCGGACACTCCGGAACGGCATCTCGACGCCCTGGAGGACGATCAGCCATGAACCCCCACTCCGACTCCCTCACCACCGCCGACGGCCGGACCGCCTTGCACATGGAGCGCCGGCTCGCCCATCCGCCCGAAAAGGTCTGGTCGGCGATCACCGATCCGGCGCAGATCGGGCAGTGGTTCCCCGCCGACGTCACCGTGGAGCTCCGGCCCGGCGGGGCGATGACCTTCACCATGCCCGGCGTCGGCGATATCACCATGACCGGCACGGTCACCGATGCCGACGAGCCCCGGCTGTTCGCCTTCACCTGGGGCGAGGACCATCTGCGCTGGGAGGTCACCCCGGACGGGGAGGGCTCGCTGCTGACCCTGGTGCACACCTTCGGCGACCGGTTCGGCAGCGCCAGCTTCGCCACCGGCTGGCATCTGTGCATCACCGCGCTCTCGCAGCTGCTCGACGGTGACTCGACGGCGGTGGACCCCGACACCGGCGAACTGCACGAGGCCTATCTGGAGCAGTTCGATCTCGGGCACGGTGTGGTCGAGGACACCCCGGACGGCCCGCGGATCCGCTTCGAGCGCCAGCTCGTACGGCCTGCCGAGACCGTCTGGGCCGTGCTGACCTCGGGAGACGAGCCCGCCGCTGGTGCGCCCGCGCCGGAGGGCTTCACGACGCACACGGCGCCGGCCGGGCCGGTCACCGAGGTGGCGGCCCCGTCGGTCCTCGCGTACCGCTGGCATCGGCAGGGCACGGTCCGCTGGGAGCTGGGCCGGGGCACCGGCCATGGCGCCCGTCTCGCCCTCACCCAGACCGGCCCCCACGGCTTTGACCCCGCCACCGCGCTGGACGCCTGGCACGACCGCATCGAGCATCTCGCGGCGCGGCTGCTGGAGGACTGAATTTCCGCAGCCGCTGTACCGGTCAGCCCCCATAACCCGTGCCCCCTACGGACTTTGTAGGGGGCACGGGTTATGGGGGCGCGGTTATTGGGCGCTCCGCGGTGTCGCCTCGCGCCGTTCCGTCGGTGGAAATGCCGCTTCTCCCGTGTGAGCCAGGCAACTTTGGGGCGGCTCGGAGGAGGCTTTGACGCCCCTGCCAGGTGATGCCCGGCACGCGACGTACGTCACGTACGAACATGCCTAGTCGATGTCATTACGGGCGTACACCGATAAACACGGCATTTACAACGGACATCTCGCACCATCTCACGAAGATAGGTAGTACAAGGCATCTTTGCCACCATCCAGGGCGCTCGCTAAACATGTTCCGGGTAGCACCGAGAACGAGCCTGCGAGTGAGCCAGAGCGGCGAAACGCGGCCATGACCCTCGGTCCTCACGCGCCAACCGAAGGCCGCCTCCCCCGCCACCAAGCCCTGGAAGAGGTCACATCCGCATGCCCAACTTCACCCTGCCCCGCACCGCCCGCTTCACCCGCACCCACAAGATCTCCGCGGCAGTGGTGGCGACCGCGAGCTGCGCCGCCGCCCTGGCGTTCACCGCGGCGCCGAGCAACGCCGCGACCCCGGCGGCGCACGCGTCGGCCCTGGTCAAGCCGGTCAGCGCCAACGGCCTGCCGCTCACCGCGAAGGACCGTGCCGACGACGGCAAGAAGGACCGGGCGATCGCGTCGTCCGTCGCCGACCGCCTCAAGGTCACCGCGGTCGAGAAGCAGGGCCACACCGCCAAGCAGGCCGCCAGCCGGTCCGTCGAGCGCAAGGCGATAGCCGCGCCGAAGGCCGCCCACAAGGCTGCGCCGAAGGCCGTCAAGCAGTACCCGAACAACCTCGACGGTTGGATCCGTGAGTCGCTCGACATCATGAAGGCCAAGGGCATCCCCGGCTCCTACGAGGGCCTGCACCGCAACATCATGCGCGAGTCCAGCGGCAACCCCAACGCCGTCAACGACTGGGACATCAACGCCATCAACGGCATCCCGTCCAAGGGCCTGCTGCAGGTGATCCAGCCCACGTTCGACCGCTACCACGTGACCGGCACCGCGAACAAGCTGACCGACCCGGTCGCCAACATCACCGCCGCGGCCAACTACGCGGCCCACCGCTACGGCTCGATCGACAACGTCAACTCGGCCTACTGAGCCGGGGCGTAGCGACCGTCCTCACGGTCGGAGCAGACTGAAGAGGGTGCTGCGGTGCGGCCCCCGGCACGGCAACGGCAGTGGCCCTGCCCGCATCTCGCGGGTGGGGCCATTGCCGTTGCCTTTGGCGTTGTGCGGCGCTGCCCGACACCGTCCTCGGCGTCGGACAGCGTCGCACAGGCGTCAGTAGCGGTTGTGCCGCCCCTGGCCACCGAGGAGGTCGTGCCGCCCCTGGTCGCCGAGGAGCGCCTCGAGGATTTCGCCGGCGACGCGAAGTCCCTCCTGCTCCTTGGGGGTGAGATGGCGGTGGTCGTCGGCGGGCGTCGCCGCGGCGGCGACGCCCGTCGCGAGGAAGCCCGAGACGAGAAGACCGGAGAGAACGACGGTGAGACGACGGAGCATGAGCACTTCCCTACGATGAGTAACGGCTGTGTGCGCTGCCACTTTCCGGGAGCGGAGGGGCCATAGTCATGCGACAGCTCCGAGGGCTGCTGCGAACGGACCAGCGGCACCGCCGTATCGCCGTAGCGGGGAAGTCCCCAACGGCCGAGCCGGGGCCCGTCTCCCGCTCCGCGCGCCCGGCACACCGAGCCACGTATCGATAGTGAATTGGGGCACAATTGCCGCCCTTATGGGCTCAGCCGTAGTGGCCCTCGCCACATTTGGGGAATCCCGCTCCGCACCACCGGGCAGCTGTACAGATAAATCGCCGCCAACCGGCGGGTGAAGTGCCGCCGTAGAGCGGTAATTCCGATGTGAGCCAGGCAACTTATACGCATCGCCGGAACGGGCTTTGAGGCCGCTATCAGGTGACCCGAGGCACGCGATGTATGTCACTTACGAGGCTGCCTAGTCGATGGCGATGCAGCCATTCCGGGTCAACGCAGCGAGAAACGCTTATCACTTCAGGGATCTGGGTTTATCTCACGAAGATGAGTAGTACAGAGCACCATTGCCTCGATTCGGGACGGGCGTTAAACATGGATTCCGACGCACCGAGAGCGAGCTTGCGACTTACGCCCCCAGGGCGAACGCGGCAATGACCTCAGGTGCGCAACGCGCCGCCAAAGAAGGCCGCCTCCCCGTCCCCAGTACCTGGAAGAGGTCACTCTGCATGCCCGGTTTCACCCTGCCCCGCGCTGCCCGCATTACCCGCACCCACAAGATTGCTGTGGCCGTTCTGGCCGCCGCGGGTGCCACCTCGGGCCTGGCCCTGACGTCGGCTCCTGACACCGCTCAGGCCGCTTCGGCGCACGCCCCGGCCGCGGTCAAGCCCGTCAGCGCGAATGGCCTGCCTGCGAAGGCCGCCGACGCCAAGACCGCCCGCCCGGTGTCCGCCTCGGTCGCCGACCACATCAAGGTCACCGCCGTCGCCAAGCAGCACAGCGCCCAGCAGGCCGCCAACCGCTCCACCGAGCGCAAGGCCGTCAAGGACTACCCGAACAACCTCGACGGTTGGATCCGTGAGTCGCTCGACATCATGAAGGCCAAGGGCATCCCCGGCTCCTACGAGGGCCTGCACCGCAACATCATGCGCGAGTCCAGCGGCAACCCCAACGCCGTCAACGACTGGGACATCAACGCCATCAACGGCATCCCGTCCAAGGGCCTGCTGCAGGTGATCCAGCCCACGTTCGACCGCTACCACGTGACCGGCACCGCGAACAAGCTGACCGACCCGGTCGCCAACATCACCGCCGCGGCCAACTACGCGGCCCACCGCTACGGCTCGATCGACAACGTCAACTCGGCCTACTGAGCCGACGGAGCCGAGAGCCGTCGCCGGCACACAGCGGCCGGCCCAGCCGGACAAGGTCATGGGTATGACGGACAACACGAACGAGCCGACAGGCTCGGTATGAGGCAGCTTGCGAAGCGGCGGAATGGCGCGTTCGCCGCTGCGCGGCTGAGCGGGTCCCGGCAGTGCCGGGGCCCGCTTTGCTCTGTCCTGGGGCACGCAGGCCCCGGGAATCCCGGGGCACGAAGGCCCGGAGTGCGGAGGGCGCAGTCCGGAGCGGGCCACGCCGGCCCGGATCGGGGGGCGTGGGTGACCGCTTCTGACCGCCAGACGGGTGAGATGCGGGGCCGGTCGGCGGACTGACGGCCTGTTGGGTCATAGAGTCAGGCGGTTCTGCGTATAAGTCTCTTATCGGCAGAATTCTGCTCAAATGATGCCGAACCTGACTCAACCGAAGGCCTTCGGAGGCATGCGATGCCCTTGCGCAGATCCGGTCCGGCCCGCCGTACAGTCCCCATTGCGGCCGGAACTTTCGTTTCTCTTCTCTCCGTGCTCGCTCTGCCCCTCGCGCTGCCGGGCTCCGCCACGGCGTCGGATGCCGGGAAGAGACCCGCCCACCCCGAGCAGGACTGGATGGGTTCCACCATCGCCGCCCATGAGGGCGGCGACCGGGCCGGTGGTGCCGAGCCACGGGCGTCGTGGTCCCGAAGGGCCGTGGCGGGCGTCGATGTCTCCAGCCACAACGGCAATGTCCGCTGGCAGTCGCTGCGCAAGAAGGGGGTGCGTTTCGCGTACGTCAAGGCCACCGAGGGGACCAGTTACACCAACCCGTACTTCGCTCAGCAGTACAGGGGTTCCTACAGCTCCGGCATGATCCATGGCGCGTACCACTTCGCCCTGCCCGACCACTCCAGCGGCAGCTCACAGGCGAGGTACTTCGCCGACCACGGCGGTGACTGGTCCAGGGACGGCAAGACGCTGCCGGGCGCGCTCGACATGGAGTACAACCCCTACGGGGCGACCTGCTACGGCAAGAGCCACCGGGCGATGGTCAGCTGGATCCACGATTTCGTCCGGACCTACCGGGAGGAGACCGGCCGCGACGCGGTCATCTACACCTCGACCAACTGGTGGAAGCGCTGCACCGGCAACTCCGGCAGGTTCGGCCGGACGAACCCGCTGTGGATCCCGCGCTACGGATCCTCGGTCGGCTCGCTGCCGGCCGGCTGGCGCTACCACAGCATCTGGCAGCACACCTCCTCGGGCCACACGGTCGGCGACCACAACCGCTTCAACGGCTCGTTCACCCGCCTCAAGGTCCTCGCCAACGGGCACTGACCCCGCTCCCGTCCCCCCGCACCCGGCCGGTCCCCGGCGCCGCAGCAGGCGCCGGGGACCGGCCCTTGTTCCGTCCTCTTCCGGCCCGGCCGCGGTGACGCCGGAACTTCGCTGTCGACAACTCCGCCCGGAAAAACGGGAATTCGCGCCGCGGTACAACCATCCACCGTCGGGCCTTGTCCAACACTGCGAAATGACCACGCGACGCACACCACCCGACGGGGGTATTCCCATGAAGCGTTCACGTGCCATCGCAGGATCCGCAGTGCTGGCCGTGGCAGGTCTCGCCACGATGGCTACGGCCACCACCGCTTCCGCCGCTCCGACAGCCGCCGCGTACAACGGGGCCTGCGGCAGCGGATACAGCGTAGTGAATTCCGTACCGGTCACCGGAAAGGGGACCGTGTACCTGACGTACAGCGCAAGGACCGGAAAGAACTGTGTCGTGACGGTGCGGAACAGCCCGGGTAAGCCCGTGTACATGTACACCTATCTCACGGCGACCGACGGCAGTTCCGAATGGGTTTACGACAGCGGTGATTACACCACCTACGCCGGTCCGGTGTATCTGCCCGCAAAGGGCCGGTGCGTGGACTGGGGCGGCTCGATCGAGTCGGTCAGCGTCAGCGTTTCCGGCTCCAACTGCGGCCGGATGGCGCCCGGGGTCGTGACACACCACTGAGCGGCGGACGACGGCGGGTTCCCGGGCAGCGCGCGCCCGGGAACCCGCCCTCGGCGCGCCGGAGCCCGGTCGCGGGACCTCAACCCGCCACCCCCGCAAGGCTCTTGACCGGTGATGACCGCAGCCCCGAGGGTGTTGCGGTCAGCCACTCACGATCTTCGGAGGGTTCGCGTGACGCAGCGCAGATCCCGGTCCGCCGTCGCCGCCGTCGCGGCGGGGGTATTGATACTGGGCGCCGCCACCTCGGCACAGGCCGCTTCGACAACGTTGTCAGGTCGCCCTCATTCGGCCTCGGCCGGCGCGGCGTCGCTGGTCGGAGACCCGACGGGGTATGTCGACCCGCTCATCGGCACCGGCAAGGGCGGCGCGACGGTCGGCGAGATCAACAACTTCCCCGGCGCCGCCGCCCCGTTCGGGATGATGCAGTTCTCCCCCGACACCAAGGACTCCTACGCGGGCTACCAGTACCACAGCGACCGGATCCGGGGCTTCAGCCTGGACCATGCCTCGGTCGGCTGCAGCGCATTCGGCGATGTGCCGATCCTGCCGGTGACCGGAGCGGTCGGCGAGGCACCGTGGGACCGTACGGAGCGCTTCTCGCACGGCGAGGAGCGGGCCGAGCCCGGGTACTACGCCGTGACGCTCAAGGACTCCGGCGTACGGGCCGAGCTGACCGCCGGCACCCGTACCGGCCTGGCCGCCTTTGCCTACCCGGCGGGCAGCGAGGCAAAGGTCCTGGTCAAGGGCGGTGCGAGCTTCGCCGGCAACAAGAAGGCGGAGCTGAAGGTGGTGGGCGACCGGCAGCTGGTCGGCTCCGCCACCACCGGCAACTTCTGCGGCAAGGGCAACACGTACACCCTGCACTACGCGATCACCTTCGACCGGCCGTTCACCGCGCACGGCACCTGGGACGGGAAGACCGTCACCCCGGGCAGTGACGCCGCGCACGCGCCCAAGGCCGGGGCGTATCTGTCCTTCGGCACCGGCGGCGAAGCCGAGCGCACGGTGCGCGCCAAGGTCTCGATGTCGTACGTGGATGTGCCGGGCGCCGAGGCCAATATGCGGGCGGAGGTGCCCGGTTGGGATCTGGCGGCGCTGCGCCGGCAGACCCGGGAACGCTGGCGAACGGCGCTCGGCAGCATCCGGGTGGCGGGCCGGGACGAGGGTGAGCTGAAGACCTTCTACACCGCGCTCTACCACTCGCTGATGCATCCCAACACCTTCAACGACGCCGACGGGCGCTATATCGGCTTCGACGACCGGATCCGCACCCTGCCCCAGGGGCACACCCAGTACGCGAACTTCTCCGACTGGGACACCTACCGGACGCTGGCCCCGCTGCATGCGCTGCTCTTCCCCGACCGGGCGAGCGATATGGCGCAGTCGCTGGTCAACGACGCGGAGCAGGGCGGATGGTGGCCGCGCTGGCCGATGGCCAACGGCTATACGGGGCAGATGACCGGCGACAACTCCGTTCCGCTGATCGCCAATCTGCATGCCTTCGGAGCGACCGGCTTCGATCTCAGGACGGCGCTGAAGTACCTGGTCAAGGGCGCCACGACGGTCGACGACCGACCGGGCGCCTATAAGGAGCGGCCGGACATCGCCCAGTACGTCCGGCGCGGCTATGCCCCGAACAACGATGCCTCCCGCGGTGACCACCAGCGGGTCGGCGGCTCGGTGACCCTGGAATGGGCCATCGACGACTTCGCCATCGGGCAGCTCGCCCAGGCGGCCGGCGACCGGGAGACGGCACGCGCCTTCGCCCGGCGTGGCCAGAACTGGCAAAACATCCTCAACCCCGCCACCGGCTATCTCCAGCCGCGCGGCGAGGACGGCCGCTTCCCGGACGGGCCCGGGTTCGTCCCGCCGCCCGAGGGCAAGTTCGGCCAGGACGGCTTCGACGAGGGCAACGCCGCCCAGTACAACTGGCTGGTACCGCAGAACACCGCCGGTCTGATCGCGGCGATGGGCGGGCGGGCCGCGGCTGCCGAGCGGCTGGACGCGTTCTTCGCGGGCGATCTCAACTCCGGTCCCAACAAACCCACGATGTGGGCGGGCAACGAGGTCAACTTCGGTGTCCCGTGGGTCTACAACCATCTGCGGCAGCCGTGGAAGACCCAGCAGACCGTACGGAAGATCGCCACCACGCTGTTCACGCCGACCCCGGACGGCCAGCCCGGCAATGACGACCTGGGGGCGATGTCCTCCTGGTATGTGTGGGCGGCGCTCGGGCTGTATCCGTCGGCGCCGGGCACCGCCGATCTCACCGTGCACAGCCCGCTGTTCGCACGCGCGGTGCTGGATCTGCCCGGCAGCCGCGACCTGGACATCCGCGCTCCGCAGGCGTCCGCGGGGACGCCGTACGTCCATGACCTGCGGCTCGACGGGCGCAGCTTTGAGAAGACGGCGCTGCCCCGGGACATCATCCGCACCGGCGGCCGGCTGGACTTCACGCTCTCGGACCGGCCGGACACCACCTGGGCCACCTCGGCGGGTTCGGCTCCGCGCTCCTACCGGGACGGCGAGCACGCCTTCCTGGCGAGCGCCACGCCCAACCAGGTCACCGTCGCACCGGGCGGCGGGCCCGGCCGGCTGACCGTCGACGCCCAGCGGCTCGGCGGCCATGACCGCACGCTGAGCGTGTCCACCGATGCGCCGAAGGGGCTCACGGTGTCACCCCGGCACGGTGGACTGCGGCTGGACAAGGAAACCGGCTCGGGGCGGCTGCGGCTGGCCGTCACCGCGGACCCGCACACCCCGGAGGGCTACTACGAGGTGCCGGTGACGGTCACCGGCGGCCCCGGCAGCCGGCCCGTACGCGCCTCGGCGATCGTCCTGGTCGCCGCCCCGAACAGCCTGGCCTCGGCATACGACAACGTGGGCGCGTCCTACGACTCGGACCGGCGGCAGGCCGATTTCGACGGCCGGGGCAACAGTTATTCACGGCAGGCGCTGGCGGCGGCCGGGCTCACGGACGGGGCCCGGACCGAGGTCGCCGGCACGTCGTTCTTCTGGCCCGGATCGCCGCCCGGCCGGGACAACAACGCGGTGGCGGCGGGCCGGCGGCTCGATCTGGGCGCGCGGGCGGCGCACAGCGACCGGCTGACGTTCATCGGCGCCTCCGCGCGCGGCGACCGCCGGGGCACCGCCACGGTGACCTTCACCGACGGGTCCACCGCGTCGGCCGATCTCTCGTTCGGCGACTGGCGGACGGCGGGAGACCGGGCGGGCGGCGGTCCGGTCTTCGGCAACACGGTGGTGGCGCGGAGCGCGTACAGCAACGAGGACGCGGGCCGGGGCCCGGCGGCCTCGGTCTTCGCCACCGAGCCGTTCGAGGTGCCGGCGGGCAAACGGATCGCGTCGGTGACGCTGCCGGATGACGCGGCGCTGCATGTGTTCGCGGTGGGGTTGTCGTGAGTCGTGTCGTGACGGGAGTCATCAGGGTTGCCGTGAGCCCGCTGTCCGCCCCCCCCCGTTCCGGGCACCCCGGCCGTCAGGCCATACCGAGCGCCCGGAGCGCGGACCGCGCCGCGTTGTGGCCGCTCATGCCGTGGGCGCCGGCGCCCGGCGGGGTCGACGCCGAACACAGGAAGACACCGGGGACGCCCGTGCTGTACGGGTCGAGGGCGATACGGGGGCGCATCGTCAGCCGTAGCGGGGTGTTGGCGCCGCCGATGATGTCGCCACCGACGAGGTTGGCATTGCCGCGTTCGAGGTCGGCGGTCGAGGTGGCGGTGAGGGCGACGACGCGCTCGCGGGTGCCCGGTGCGAAGCGCTCGAACTGGGCCAGCATCGCGGCGGTGGCGTCGCCGGTGTAGCCGTGCGGCACATGTGCGTACGCGGAGACGGGGTGGATGTCACCCGCCGAGCGGCCGGGGTCGGCGAGGTACTGCTGGGAGACCAGCAGGAACGGCCGCTCGGGCATCCGCCCGTGGTACATCTCCCGCTCCGCGTACGCGATCTGCTCGAAGCTGCCGCCGAGGTGCACGGTCCCGGCCCGTCGGCAGACCTCGGCGCGCCAGGGCACCCCGCCCTCGACCGCCAGATCGAGCTTGAACGCGCCGGGGGCGGGCCGGTAGCGGGTGTAGGCGCGGCGCACCCGGGGCGGCATCCGGTCGCCGAGCAGATTTGCCGCGGCGGCCGGAGCAAGATCGAGCAACACCGTTGCGGCGGGCGGGAGTTGACCGAGAGACCGGATCGGTACGCCGGTCTCGATCCGGCCACCGGCCTCGATGAGCAGCGCGGCGAGCGCGTCGGCGATGGCGCGGGAGCCGCCCTTGGCCACCGGCCAGCCGTACCGGTGCCCGGCCGCGATGATCATGACTCCTACGGCCGCGCCGGCCGGCTGGCTCAGCGGGCCGAAGAGATGGGCCGCCACGCCACCGAAGAGGCCGCGTCCGGCTTCCGTACGGAAGCGGCGGGCGACCAGGGTGGCGGGCTGCAGGGCGTGCAGGCCGAAGCGGGCGAGGCGGAAGGGGTGCCGGGGTACCTTGACCAGCGGCCGCATGACCTCGTCGGTCAGCACCTCGGCGTCGGCGGCCAGCGGCCCGAACAGCCGTCGCCAGGCGGGCCCGTCGGCGCCGAGCCCCTCGGCCGTGCGCTCGACCGAGCGGTGGAGCGCCCCGGCGGCTCCGGAGTCCACCGGATGCGCCAGATCGATCTCGGGCCAGCACCACTCCAGCCCGTGGGCCGCGAGATCCAGAGTGCGCAGATACGGGGAGCCGGCGCCCATCACATGTGTCGAGGAGCAGTGGTCGAACAGCACGCCCGGCACGGACAGCTCGCCGCTGCGGACGCCGCCGCCGATCTCGTCGGCCGCCTCGAACACCGTCACCCGTAGCCCGCTGCGGGCCAGTGTGACCGCCGCGGCCAGACCGTTCGGCCCGGCGCCCACCACCACTGCTTCGTCGCGCCCGCGCCGGGCCTGTTTCGTCATGGCTCCAGCATGCCAAGGCTCCGGAAATCCGCTGGCGCAGGGGGCGTGTGACGCCCCCTAATGGGCGTCGTTCTCCCGAGCGCCCGTCCCGCGCTACGGATCGCGGCGGATCTCCGACCGAGGAGGAAGCATGCACTCCCGTCTCTCCACAGCAGGTGCGAAACCGGGTGCCGAACCGGGCCCCGGGGGCAAGGACCGGCCGGCCTCGGAATCCGAGCGGTTACTGTTCGGCGGCCGGCTGCGTGATGACCACGCCTGGTCGCGGCATGACGGCGCGTTCGTCGAACTCGGTCTGCGGGCCATGGTGGTGCGACTGCCGCATCTCCTGGCGCTGACCGCGCGGCTGGCGCACCGGGCCGATGCCCGTGCACTGCGGATGGTGGTCGGCGCGGAGACCGGCCGGGGCGTGATGCAGGCCGTGGCCATGGTGAACATCAACGGTGTGCTGGCGGCGCTGCTCGGTACGGGGGCGACCACCGAGCGGCTGCGCAGCGCCGTACCCGCGCTGCTCACCGTGGGTCTGGTCGCGATCGTCGGCACGGTGTTGAAGTCCGTGTCCACGATGGGGACGGGGCGGCTGGAGCCGAAGGTCGAGCGGGTGGCGACGGAGCTGTATCTGGAGGCCGCGCAGAAGGTGGAGATGGCCGCGGTCGAGGACGCGGAGTTCCACAAACGCCTGGAGAGCGCCCGTTTCGGGGCGTCGGCGGCGCGCCGGATGGTCCAGTACAGCGCCTCGGTGATCACCGCGCTGCTGTCGCTGATCGCCGCACTCGGTGTGCTGACGGCACTGCATCCGGCGCTGCTCCCGCTGATCGTCGTCATGACGCTGCCCAGCGCCTGGGCCGCGCTGTCGGTCGCCCGCCGGCACTACCACTCGCACACCGCCTGGATGCAACACGCCCGCGCCGGGCGGCTGTTGAGCGATCTGCTGACGTCCGCGCAGGCCGCCGCCGAGATCCGGGTGCATGGCATCGGCGGCTTTCTGCTGCGGCACTTCCGGCTGATGGCCGAGGACTCCGAGCTGGAGCAGACCCGGCTGGCGCGGCTCGCCGCCCGTACCGGTCTGATCGCGGCGCTGTGGACCGGGGCCGCGACGCTGGCCACCTTCGGGACGCTGGGGTGGCTGCTGTGGAGCAGCGCCATGGCGCTGTCGGTGGGCGGGACCGCGGTGATCGCCATCCGTACGGGATCCGGCGCGCTGGACAGCCTGGTGCGGCAGATCAACCATCTGCATGAGGAGGCCCTGTTCGTCGGCGATCTCGAACATGTGCAGACCGAGGCGGTGGCGCGGGCGATCCCGGTCGAGGGGCGGGCACTGCCGGAGCGGCTGGACGAGATCCGCTTCGAGAACGTCACCTTCACCTACCCCGGCGCCCACTCCCCCGCGCTGCGCGAGCTTGACCTGGTCGTCCCGGCCGGGAAGATCGTGGCACTGGTGGGCAGCAACGTCTCGGGAAAGACCACGGCGGTCAAGCTGCTGTCCGGGCTCTACCTCCCCGACGAGGGGCGGGTCCTGGTGGGCGGCGTACCCACCGCCGCCGTCGACAGGAATGCGCTGTTCTCCCGTGTCTCCACCGTCGGTCAGGACTACTTCCGCTGGCCGTTCACGGCGCGCGCGAATATCGCCATCGGGCGGACGGACGCGCCGCTGACGGATGCCCGGCTGGACGGTGCGGTGCGCTACGCGGACGCCCAGGGCGTGATCGGTGAGATGCCGCGCGGGCTGGACACGCTGCTCGCCCGTGGCTACAAGGACGGCCACAATCTGTCCGGCGGGCAGTGGCAGAAGCTGGCCATCGCCCGTGCGCGCTATCGGGACGGCGAGATCCTCGTGGTCGACGAGCCCACCGCGGCGCTGGACGCGGAGGCCGAGCAGGAGGTGTTCAGCAAGATCCGTCATCTCGCCGCCGACGGCCAGACGATCGTCCTGATCACCCACCGGCTCCATTCGGTCCGGCACGCCGATCTCATCTGCCTCATGGAGCACGGCCGGATCGTCGAACGCGGCACCTTCCAGGAACTGATGGCGCCGACCGCCCCGGGCGGCTTCCGCGCCATGTACGAACTCCAGCGCAGCCAGTTCCAGCCGGAGCCGGCCCGGCCACCGCTGCCCGCCCAGAACGGCCGCGGGGGGGGCGGGAGTTTGACGACAGGGCCCAGGGCCTGTCCGGAGTTCTGATCACGTGGCAGGGAAAAGGGTGGGGCGGGATGATGCTCGGGCTGTTGGCTTGCGGGCGACCGTGACATCGCCCGAGGAGGTGAGACCCATGAACGCTGTATCCGTATGGGTGCTCCCTCTCTTCGTCACGGTCGGGCGATCGACGTAGGTGTCGCCGGGAGCGTCTCGACAACAAGGCACTCCCGAAAGGCAACCACCTATGCATTCCGTAGATTTCACTGCGGAGTCATCGTCGAACGGTGTCGTCGAACGCGACTTCACGGTGGGCGAGGTCACCGGCGTGCTCTGGTCGCCGGCTCCGGCTCCGATCGCGCGCCCCTGGTGCTGTTGGGGCACGGTGGCGGCACGCACAAGAAGTGGCCGGGAATGGTGGGCCGTGCACACCGCCTCGTGACCGGCTGCGGTTTCCACGTCGCCACCATCGACGCGCCCGGTCACGGCGGCCGGCCGCGGACGGCGCATGACGAGCAAGAGATCGCCGCGCTCTATCAGGCGAGGGCGGCGGGCGAGCCGGAAGGCCCGATCGGTTCGAGGCCGACAGCGCGGTCCGGTTCTTCGCCCGGCACCTCGGCCGAGCGGTCACCTCGCCGGCCTGACGTGAGCGGTATCGGCGTCCGGCTTGCCAGTCGGGCGCCGATACCGCGGCCCCCGGTTGAGGCTGCTTCCGGTCGCGGTTACCCGTCCTGACCGGGGCGGCCTTCCTGGCGCGCCAGGGGGGTGGTGGCCCAGCCGTCTTCCAGCAGGGCGAACAGGTCACGTATGGCCCGGGCCGGGTCGTCGCTTGCGCGGGCGAGGCTGGGGGCCTCCACGGCGAAGCGTGCCAGGCCGGTGATGGCAAGGTCGTCCGGGGCCAGCCCAGTGGCATCGGCGAGAGCGGCGGCCAGTGCCTTCTCGTGGCGCGACCACATGCGCCGGGCGTAATCCCGCAACGCGGGGGTGGATTCGACGAGGACGAAAGTGGGGTCGTCGGTCCGCACGGCGGTACGGGTGTGCACCAGGTGGTCACGCAGGGCGTGCAGGACGGGCTGCCCGGGGGCCCGGTCACGAACGGCGGCGACCAGGGCGCTCTCGACGTCCGCGTCCAGGTCGAAGACGAGGGCTTCCTTGCTGGGGAAGTGCTTGAAGAGCGTGCTCAGCGAGACGTCGGCCGCCTCCGCCACGTCGCGGACGCCGACGTTGCCGAAGCCGCGTTCGGTGAACAGCCGCATTGCGGCATCTGCCAGTGCCTGCCTGGTCTGGGCCTTCTTGCGCTCGCGGCGCCCTGTCGTCGTCTCGGCCATGCCCCCACCCTACCCCACTTGAGAGGATTCGATCGCAAAGGCGATCCGCTAGAAAGTCGAATCAGTTGTACTTTTGGAGCTGCTGTGTTTCTGTGGATGAGCGAGC
This sequence comes from Streptomyces inhibens, assembly GCF_022221585.1. Taxonomy (NCBI): domain Bacteria; kingdom Bacillati; phylum Actinomycetota; class Actinomycetes; order Kitasatosporales; family Streptomycetaceae; genus Streptomyces; species Streptomyces inhibens. The sequence goes on along the minus strand of NZ_CP084681.1, from coordinate 8,719,707 downwards.
CCCACCGGGACCTCGCTGCCGAAACCCGGGGCGCGTCCCCGCACCGGAACGACTGATCTGCCATGCCCGAAATCGGCCCGTCGCCAGGAAGGAGCCACGACGCAAACGCCATAGACGGTGGAAGCAACCAGCACCAGCACGCCGTCGGAGACCAGCGACCGGCGGACCGTTGCCCAGAAGCACTCTCTCGATCCGTAGAACGGAGCATGACTCTCATGTCCACCACCCCTCGCATCGCGATCATCGGCGCCGGCCCCGGCGGCCTCGTCTGCGCGCGCGTCCTGCAGAAGCACGGCGTGCCGGTCACGGTCTTCGAGCGTGAGAGCGACCTCAACTCCCGCTCGCAGGGCGGCACCCTCGACATCCACGAAGACACCGGCCAGGTCGCCCTGCGCGCAGCCGGACTATTCGACCGGTTCCACGAGCTGTCCCGGCCCGAAGGCCAGCAGTGGCGCCTGTACGACCGTCACGCGACCCTGATACGTCACGACCAGGCCGACGAGAGCGATCTGAGCAGGCCCGAGATCGACCGCGGCCAGTTGCGCACCCTCCTGCTGGACTCCCTCACCCCCGGCACGGTCCGCTGGGGTCACTGTGCAAGGGCCGTCACCCCGCTGCCCCACGGCGCTGCCCGCCTGCACCACCACGACCGCACCGTCGAGGACTTCGACCTGGTCATCGGCGCCGACGGCGCCTGGTCCCGAGTACGCCCCGCGCTCTCCGACGCCCAACCCTCCTACGCCGGTGTCACGATGGTGGAAGTCCACTTCAACGACGTCGACCACCGTCACCCTGGCATCGCCCGCCTGGTCGGTGGCGGCACCATGTCGGCGAAGGCGGGCCGCCGCAGCCTGGTGTTGCAGCGCAACAGCAACGGACACGTCCGCGGCTACATCATCTTCCGCGGGCCCCAGGACTGGCACGCCGGCCTCGACCTCGACGACACCGCATCCGTACGCGCCCGCCTCCTTGCCCAGTACCAGGGCTGGGACGAGAGTTTGCTGGACATCCTGCGCGACAACGAGGGCGGTTTCATCAACCGCCCCATGTTCGTCCTTCCCGTTCCCCACATGTGGCAGCGCGTCCCCGGCATCACCCTGCTCGGCGACGCCGCCCACCTGATGCCGCCCGTCGGCGTCGGCGCCAACCTCTCCCTGCTCGACGGCGCCGAACTCGCCCGGTCCGTCATCGGCCACCCCACCATCGACCAGGCCCTCGACGCCTACGAAAGCGTCATGCTGCCCCGCGCCCTCGACAACGCGAAGACCGCCCAGGAGATGCTCACCGCCCTCATACCCGACACGGACTCCGACGCCGCCGTCTTCCCCCACACCGTCTGGTCGGCCAGTACCCGCCCCGACTCGGGCCCCGCTCACACCAGTTGAGCCCGGCCCACAGCGCATCTGCAGGTTCTCCAACCGCCCCCCGCTCCCGCCGACCGGACGGTCCACCGAGCGCGACACAAAGCCGGGACAGTGGGCGGCGGTCTCCCCGGCCGCCCACCGATCGCGCGCGGCCCGTCGTGCGCCGACCGGTCGATGCCGCCGCGCACCAGGTATGCCGAGCAGGCGTCAACACGCCCGATTTCGGCGACGTGCCGTCGCGGCTGTTGCCGGAACCGCGGCCCGCGGGATCGTGCTTCTCGTAGCCGGGGTGCTCGCTCATCTCCGCGTCCAGGGCCCGTTCCGACATGCTCCGGACCAGATTGATCACGACTCCAAACAGGTCCTAGTGCGCGTCGCGTTCGGCCGCCGCGGCGGCCGCGATGTTGCGGGCCATTCCGCCGAACACCGCGGCGTGGAAGGGCGAGACGCACCACCAGTACGCGTGGCCGGTCAGGCCGTGCGGATGGAACAGGGCCCGCTGGCGGTAGCGCGTACGGCCGAGGGCGTCGCGGCCGACGGTCATCTCCAGCCAGGCCAGGCCGGGGAGCCGCATTTCGGCGCGCAGTCGCAGCAGGCGGCCCGGTTCGACCTCCTCGACGCGCCAGAAGTCGAGCGAGTCGCCGACCCGCAGCCGGCCGGCGTCCCGTCGGCCGCGGCGCAGCCCCACGCCGCCGACCAGCCGGTCCAGCCAGCCGCGCACCGCCCACAGGAGCGGGAAGGAGTACCAGCCGTTGTCCCCGCCGATGCCTTCCACCACCCGCCACAGCGCCTCGGGCGAAGCGTCCACGGTCTGTTCGCGCCGGTCGGTGTAGAGGCTGCCGCCGGCCCAGTCGGGGTCGGTGGGCAGCGGATCGCTGGGCGCGCCGGGCACCGCGGCGTTGGACCAGCGGGTGCTGACCTCGGCGTCCCGTACGCGGCGCAGCGCCAGTTCCAGCGCGTCGTCGAAGGCGAGGGGGTGGCCGGGCGGGTCCGGGTCGGGGACGTAGCGGGCGATGTCGTGCTCGTGGCAGACGACTTCGTAGCGCAGTGATGCGGCGAGCGGCCGCGCGATGCCCGGTGGCACGGGTGTGACCAGGCCGATCCAGAGGCTGGACAGGCGTGGGGTGAGCATCGGCACGGGGAGGATCAGGCGTTCGGGCAGCGCGGCGACCCGTGCGTAGCGCTGCATCATGTCGCGGTAGCTGAGGATGTCGGGTCCGCCGAGGTCGAAGGCCCGGCTGACGTCGTCGGGCAGCTCGGCGCAGCCCACGAGGGTGCGCAGCACATCGCGGACGGCGACCGGCTGGATGCGGGTACGGACCCAGCCGGGGGTGACCATGACCGGCAGCCGTTCGGTGAGATAGCGCAGCATCTCGAACGAGGCCGAGCCGGAGCCGATGATGACGGCGGCGCGCAGTACGGCGGTGGGGACGCCGGACGCCAGCAGGATCCGCCCGACCTCGGTGCGGGAGCGGAGGTGGGGTGACAGGTCCGCTTCGGGGACGCCTTCCGGGGTGAGTCCGCCGAGGTAGACGATTCGGCGCACATCGGCCGCGCGGGCCTCGCGGGCGAAGATCTGGGCGGCCCTGCGGTCGGTCTCCTCGAACCGCCGGCCGCTGCCGAGCGCGTGCACGAGGTAGTACGCGACGTCGACGCCGGCCATCGCGGTTCGGACCGCGTCGGGGTCGGTGACATCGCCGCGCAGCACCTCGGTCCGTCCGGCCCAGGGGTGGTCGCGGAGTTTCTCCGGCGTCCTGGCGAGCGCGCGTACGGCGTATCCGGCCGCGAGCAGCTCGGGGACCAGGCGGCCGCCGATGTAGCCGGTGGCGCCGGTGACCAGGGCGAGCGGGCGGGACCTCGGCGGGGGCGGTGAGATGGCTTCGCCGTTGTCGGCCATGAACGCGGCCTCCTCCGGCTCGCGGCAGCACGGGATGAGCCTGCCCGCCCAGTGTGTCACCGGCTCCCCCACCGGGCATCACGGCGCGGCGCCGGTGCACGTCCCGCGCATATCCGGCGTCGCCGCAGGTCAGCGCGGAGGGCGCGCTCCGGTGCTCTCCCGTGCCTCCAGATGCGGCAGTTCGCCCTGCACGGTGCGCAGCGGTCCGCCGTCGAGGACGGCGAGGAGTTCCTGGGCGGCGAGCCTGCCGAAGCCGGGGGTGTCGCGGACGAGCGCGGTCAGCCGGGGGTGGGTGACCCGGCACAGCGCCGAGTCGTCCCAGGCCACGATCGACAGCGCGCCCGGTACGGGGATTCCGCGCTCGGCGGCCACCGAGGCGCCGGCCACGGCCATCACATCGTTGTCGTAGATGATCGCCGTGGGCGGCGGTGCGGCGTCCAGGATGCGGCGGGTGGCTTCGGCTCCCTCGGCGTCGGAGTAGTCGGTGGTCACGGAGTGGACGTGCCGTTCGTCGAGACCCCGCAGATCCGCTTCGGTGCGCAGCGAGCGGATCCGGCGTTCGGTGTGGGCGAGGCCGGGCATCCCCGCGACGTGCACGATGCGGCGGTGTCCGAGGCCGTAGAGGTGGTCGAGGACGCGGGCCATGGCCTTGGCGTCGTCGGCCCAGACGGTGGAGAGCAGCGGGGGCGGGTGGGCGGCGGCCGGGGCGGGGGTCGCCGACACCGCCGGCCCGGGGGTCGCCGGCTCGGTGGTCGCCGGTCCGCCGACGACGACGGCGGGCAGGCCGAGGGAGGCGAGCAGCTCCGGCCGCGGATCCTCGGTACGCGGGTCGACCACCAGGACTCCGTCCACCCGCCGTTCGGCCCACCAGCGGCGGTAGAGCGCGCATTCGGTGTCGAGGTCCTCGACGACCTGGAAGAGCAGCGCGATCTTCCGTGCGGAGAGCACCTCCTGGATGCCGGAGACGAGCTGGAGGAAGAAGGACTCCACGCCGAGGGTCTGCGCGGGGCGGGCGAGCACCAGCCCCATGGCGCCGGCGCGTTCGCCGGACAGCGCCCGGGCGGCGCTGTTGGCCTGCCAGCCGAGCTCCTCGGCGACGCGTCGTACCCGGGCGCGGGTGTCCTGGGAGACGCCCGGCCGGTCGTTGAGCGCGAACGAGACGGCGCTCTCCGACACGCCGGCCCGGCGGGCGATGTCCTTGATCGTCGGCCGGCGCGCCGGCTTACGGCGGGCGGCCTCACCGGGCGCTGTCATGGCGGGCTCTCCTCGACCTAAACCGCATTAGTGCGCTCCAGTGTGATCAGCGCCGGGTGGCATGTCAAACCCTGTGCGGGCTCCCGGAAGCAGGCCCACCTACCAGCGGTGATCAGGGGAGTTCACCACCGGGCCCGCCAGGGTATTGACACCTACTAAAACGCATTAGTACCGTCTGCCGCATCGTCGCTGGAGGACTCACGGAATACCCGACAGTCGAGGCACATGTACGCCGCTTTGCGACTGCCGAAAATCATCCGCGCACCTTCTCTATTTCTCCGCGCGACAATTCATTTGTGTCTGGTCCGAGCAAAGGAGCCCGCCAGTCATGCATATATCCCGCCGAGCAGCCGCCACCACCGCGGCCCTGGTCACCTCGGCGCTTGCCCTGACCGCATGCGGGTCCTCGGGGGGATCCGGCGGATCGGACAGCGCTTCGGGGAAGGTCGAGGGGCAGGTCACCTTCCAGACCTGGAACCTCAAGGCCAATTTCAAGGATTACTTCGAGGGGGTCATCGCGGCCTTCGAGAAGAAATATCCGGACGCCAAGGTCAAGTGGGTGGACCAGCCCGCAGAGGGGTATCCGGAAAAGCTGAGCGCGGACGCCGCCGGAGGCACGCTGCCCGATGTCGTCAATGTGTCGCCGGATCTCACCTATCCGCTGGCCAAGGCCGGGCTCGCGCTCGATCTGGAAAAGGCAGCCGGGAAATACCGCGGCGAGTATCTCGACGGGGCGTGGCAGAGCCAGCAGATGCCGGGCATGAAGGGCGTCTATGCCTTTCCCTGGTATCTGAACACCGGGCCGATGTTCTACAACAAGGAGCTCTTCAAGAGGGCCGGGCTCGATCCGGAGCGGCCGCCGACGACCTACGGCCAGCTCTTCAAGGACGCCGTGTCGATGGCGAAGAAGAGCGGGCGGAAGATCGCGATGCTCGCCGGCACCCCGTCGATCGAGGACTTCGGGCGCTATGGCGTGCGGCTGATGAACGCGCAGGGCACGGAGTTCACCTTCAACGAGCCCAAGGGCGTCGAGCTGCTGGAGCACTACAAGGAGCTGTATGCGGCCGGGGCGCTGGACTCGCAGGCGCTGACCGCGCAGGCCGAGTCGTCCGGGCGCAAGTTCCAGCAGCAGTCCGTCGCCATGAATCCGGGCAGCGCACTCGATCTGGAGAACTTCAAGAAGGAGGCGCCGAGCCTCTATCGGCATATCGGCATCACGGACGCGGTCAACAACACCGGCAAGGCCAATATGTATGTCCAGGGCCTGATGGTGAACGCACAGAGCAAGGTGAAGCCGGCGGCGGTGGCGTTCGCGCACTTCGTCACCGACAAGAAGAATCAGATGGCCTTCGCCAAGGAAGTCACGATCTTCCCGAGCACCAAGGGTTCGCTGGACGACCCGTACTTCACCAAGGAGGACGGCACCGATGCGACCCGGGTGCGGGTGGCCTCGGCCAAGTCGCTGAAGACCGCGGTGAATTACACCCCGGTGCTGCTCAGCGACCAGATGAAGACCTTGCTGCGCAATGCGGTGGCCAAGGCAGTACAGGGCAAGGAGTCCCCCAAGGCGGCGCTGGACGGTGCGGTCGCCGAGTGCAATCGCCTGCTCAAGACGGGCTGAGGCCGAGACTCGCCATGAAGACCGAAACGACGCCGCGGAGCCGGGGCACGACGGCCCTTTCGCGATCCGCCGCTCCCCCGCGCGCCGCGGCGCAGCGGCGGGCCCGTGGAATCCGTACGCATCTGCCGTCCAGCCCCTGGCTGTTTCTCGCTCCCGGTCTGCTGATCGTCGCCGCCTTCAGCCTCTATCCGTTCCTGAGCACGGTGACGCATTCCTTCACCGACGCACGCACCCTCACCGAGGGGCAGTTCGTCGGCGGCGCCAATTACCGGGAGCTGATCCATGACGCGATGTTCTGGACGGGGCTGCGCAACAGCCTGCTTTACGTCCTGGGCGTCGTGCCACTGCTGGTGCTGCTGCCTCTGCTGCTGGCCATGCTGGTGCAGCGGCACATCCCCGGGATCACCTTCTTCCGGGCCGCGTTCTACACGCCGGTGGTCGCCTCCGTCGTGGTGGTCGGTCTGATCTGGGTGTGGCTGCTGGACGACCGGGGGCTGATCAACGCACTGCTGGAGAGCCTGGGATTCGGCAAGGTCGGCTTTCTCGGCGATCCCTGGCTGTTGCTGCTCAGTGCGATGGCGGTCACGGTCTGGAAGGGCCTCGGCTACTACATGATCATTTATCTGGCGGCGCTGGCCAACGTCCCCAGGGAGCTGCACGAGGCGTGCGCGGTCGACGGTGCGGGGGCGGTGCGCCGCTTTCTGACCGTCACGGTGCCAGCGGTGCGCTCCACGATGGTGCTGGTGGCCGCGCTCTCCTCGGTGAACGCCTTCAAGGTGTTCTCCGAGGTCTATCTGATGGCCGGTCCGACCGGCGGCCCCGGCGGCGAGGACACCACGTTGGTGATGCTCGTCCAGCAGGTCGGTACCGGCCTCAGCGGCCGGGTCGGCTATGCCTCAGCGCTGTCCGTCGTGGTCTTCGCCATCACGCTCGGGCTGATGCTGCTGGTGCTGCGCGCCAACCGTAAGGAGGACGCATGAGTACCCTCGCCCGGCGCGAGCCCGTCCGGCGGGCGAAGGGGGAGCGTGCCGAGCGGCGGCGGATGCCGTGGTGGCAGCTGCTGCTCCGATATCTGCTGCTGCTCGCCGTGCTAGCACTGACCGTCGGGCCGTTCCTGTGGCAGCTGTCCACGTCCCTCAAGGGCGCCGGCGAGGACATCTACCGCTATCCGCCGAGCCTGATTCCGCACGAGCCCACAGGGGCCAACTACGCGGGCGTGGCAAGGATCATCCCGGTCTGGGACTTCGCGCTGAACTCCCTCAAGGTGGCCGCCACCAATGTGCTCACCAACTGCGCGGGCGCGGCGCTCGCGGGCTACGCACTGGCCCGGATGCGCTTCAAGGGCCGTAGGACCGCACTGGTCGCCTTCATCATGGCGATGCTGGTGCCGGTCGAGAGCATCATGATCGCCCAGTTTGTGACGATGCGGGAACTGCAGCTCAACAACACCCTGCTCGGCGTGGTGCTGCCCGGCTGCATCGGCGCGATGAATGTGCTGCTGATGCGTAACGCCTTCGCGGGCCTGCCGTACGAGGTCGAGGAGGCCGCGTACGTCGACGGCGCCAACGCCTGGCAGCGGTTCGTACGGATCGCGCTGCCGTCGGTCAAGGGCACCCTCGCGGTCGTGGCGATCTTCGCCTTCATGGGGGCCTGGGACGACTTCCTGTGGCCGCTGATCGTGCTGAGCGACCAGTCGAAGTTCACCCTGACCATCGGCCTGAACTTTCTGCACGGCACCTTCGCGGACAATCAGCGGCTGGTCGCGGCCGGCACCGTCATCGCCGTCCTGCCGCTGATCGTGCTCTTCGCCTGTCTGCAGCGCTACTTCTTCCGCGGCGTCGGCGAGGGCGCCGTCAAGGGCTGACCCCACCGCACCCGCGCTCCCCCGCTCCCTCACTCACAGGAAGCCCGATGCCCGTGCAGGACACCGCCGCCGCCCCGCTCCGTTTCGGCGCCAACTACACGCCCACCCAAGGCTGGTTCCACCACTGGCTGGACTTCGATCTCGACGCGGTACGCGCCGACCTCGACTCCATCGCCGCCCTCGGCCTGGACCACATCCGGGTCTTCCCGCTCTGGCCGCTCTTCCAGCCCAACCGCACCCTCATCCGGCCGCGCGCCGTGGAACAGCTGGTGCAGCTGGCGGACGCCGCGGCCGAACGCGGTCTGGACGTCAATGTCGACGGGCTGCAGGGCCATCTGTCGAGCTTCGACTTCCTGCCCGCCTGGACGCAGACCTGGCACCGCCGCAATCTCTTCACCGACCCCGAGGTGCTGGCCGGCCAGGAGGAGTATCTGCGGACGCTGGCGGCCGCGCTCGCCGACCGGCCCAACTTCCTCGGGATGACGCTCGGCAACGAGATCAACCAGTTCTCGGACGGCCCGCACCCGGACCCGGACCGCATCACCGACGAGCAGGCCACGGCCTGGCTGGAGCGGATGCTGGCGGCGTGCGAGCGGGGCGCGCCGGGACGGATGCATCTGCATGCCGAGTACGACGCCGCCTGGTACCGCGACGGCCATCCGTTCACCCCCGCCCAGGCGGCCCGGCTGGGCGCCGTCACGGCCGTGCACTCCTGGGTGTTCAACGGCACCGCGCAGCGGCACGGCCCGACGGGCACCGCGACCGAGCAGCACGCCGCGTATCTCATCGAGCTGTCCAAGGCCTGGGCCGAGGATCCGCACCGCCCGGTGTGGCTCCAGGAGGTCGGCGCCCCCGCGCCGCACATCCCCGAGGAGCAGGCGGCGCACTTCACCGAGGCCACCGTCGCGGGCGCCCTGGACTGCCCGGACCTCTGGGGCATCACCTGGTGGTGTTCGCACGATGTGTCACGGTCGCTCGCGGACTTCCCCGAGCTGGAGTACGGGCTCGGGCTGCTCGCCAACGACCGTACGGTCAAGCCGGCGGGGAAGGCGATCGCGGCACTGACCGAGCGGTGGCGTGGCCGCGCTCACCGTCCGCCGGTGCGCAGCACCGCGCTGGTCGTCGACGCCGGCGGGGCCGGGCCCGCGCCGCACCGCTCGGTGTGCGCGCCCGGCGGCCCGGTCTTCGACGCCTGGGCCGAACTCACCGCCCAGGGTGCCCGGCCGACTCTCGTACTGGCCGAACTCGCCGCCGACGGCGCACATTTGACGTCCCGTGGCATCACCGAGGTCTGCACACCCGACGAGGTCGGCCGCACCGTGCGCCGGCCCTCGCGATCCGTTCCCCACCGGAGGAGCACCTCATGAACCGGCAACCCAGGCCCGTCCCCCGTCGTCGTGTGCTGCTGGCCGGGGCGGGCGCCGCGGCCGCCCTGTTCGGGCCGCCCCTGGCAGGCGGCCCGGCGGTGGCCGCGGGCCGTCGCCGTGCCCGCGCCGCCGGCTCCCTGCAGCCGTACGCCTCGTACTGGTTCCCCGACTCGCTGCCGTCGGGCACGCCCGGGGACGGCATCACCTGGCGGAGCCTGAAGGCCTGGTCGCCCGGGAGCGACCGGGACCTGGCGTTCAACACGGCGACCGTGCCGCTCGCCGAGCGGTTCACCCCGGTCCCGGCGAACACCACGGCCCGCGCCGGCCAGGCCCGGATCAGCGCGCTCGCGGCCTTCGACCACACCGCGGGCAACCCGTCGCAGGGCTCGGCCACCGCGGACTACTACGCGCCGACCCACTGGGCGTACCTCGACGAGCTGGTCTTCTGGGGCGGCTCCTCGGGCGAGGGTCTGATCCTGGCGCCGAACGCCCCGGTCGTCGATGCCGCGCACCGCAACGGCGTCCCCGTACTGGGCACCGTCTTCCTCCCGCCGGTCGCCTACGGCGGGCAGTTGCGCTGGACCCGCGACCTGGTGCAGAAGGACGCGGCGGGGCGCTTCCCGCTCGCCGCGAAGCTGGTGCAGGTCGCCACGGCGTACGGCTTCGACGGCTGGTTCATCAACGCGGAGACCGATGGCGGTGACGCCGCGCTCGCCGCCGACATGCAGGCGTTCCTGCGGGCGCTGCGCACCGCAGGCGCCGGGCGCGGGCTGCGGATCACCTGGTACGACGCGATGAACCGGACCGGCCGGGTCGGCTGGCAGGGCGCGCTCAACGAGCTCAATCAGCCGTTCTTCCAGGACACGGCCGGACCGGTGGCCGACTCGCTGTTCGTGGACTTCCGCTGGAGCGCCCGGCGGCTGGCGGACTCGGGCCGGCTGGCCGGCCAACTGGGCCGCAGCCGGTACGAGTTGTGGGCCGGTGTCGATGTCGAATCGGCGGGCTGGGACTCCGACACCGACTGGGACGCGATCATCCCCGGCGAGGGCGACCATATCGTCTCGTACGGCTTCTACCGGCCCGAGTGGACCCTCAACCACCTTCCCGCGGGGCGTACCCCGGACCAGTTCCATGCCGCGGACGACCGGTTCTGGTCCGGCGAGAGCCTCGATCCGACCAGAACCGGCGGCACGGACGGCGGCTGGCGGGCGCCGGCCACCGCGGTCGCCGACCGCTCCACGCTCACCGCGCTGCCCTTCGCCACCACCTTCAACACCGGTCATGGCCTGCGCTGGTACGAGGACGGCTCGGCCACCTCCGACGCCCCCTGGAACCATCTGGGGCTACAGGACCGGTTGCCGCCGCGGCGCTGGGCGGTGCGGACCACGGGCCGGCGCCCGGACGTCGCACTGGACTTCGCCGATGCCTGGCGCGGCGGCAGCAGTCTGCTGGTGCGCGGCGCGCTCGACGCGCCCGCCACGCTGGACCTGTTCCCCGCCCGGCTGCCCGCCGGCGCCACCACGGTCCTCGATCTCACCCATCGCGCCGACCCGTCGTCGGGGCCGGTGACCGTCGAGGTGGCGGTCGCACGGCAGGATGCGCCGGCGCCCGGCGAGCCCGCCCCGTACACCTATCTGCCGGCCGGGACCGTCGAGCCGGGCGACGGCTGGCGCACCGTCTCCCTGCGGCTCGGTGCGTCCAGCGCCGACCCCCTCCGTGCGCTGGGTGTGCGGCTGACCGGCCACGACGGCGCCGCGGTGGCCTGGCGGCTGGGGGCGCTCTCGGTCCACGACACCACCGGGTCCCCCGCCGCACCCAAGGGGCTGAAGGTCCTGGACACCGCCACCGCGGACGGGGCGGTATCGCTGCGGCTCAGCTGGCAGCGCGCCGCCGGCCAGGTGCGCCACTACGAGCTGCACCGCCGGCTTCCGGACGGCAAACGGCAGTTCCTCGGCGGGACCTGCGGCACGGCCTTCTACGTGCCGGGCCTGCGGCGCGTACAGAACGAGCCGGCCGCCCGGCTCGAAGTACGTGCCGTGCACGAACTGTTCACCGTCTCGGATCCGGCGAAGACCCAACTCCCCTGGTAATTCAGGGCCGTCACCACCCGTCCGCCGCCGCCACGTACCCTCAACGCTACGGAGCCCCTCGTTATGCATGACGATCGCGCACTGATCGAAGCCCGTCTCAAGCGTGTCCTGGACGAGCGCATCCGGCCCGCCCTGTATCCGGAATCGGTTCCCCTGGACGTCGCGGCATGGGTCGCGCCGGGTGAGCCGGTGCAAGTGGCGGAGGGCCTGGCCGCCCCGCACACACCGGTGGCGGTGGGCGATGCCTGGGGCGCACCCTGGGGCACGACCTGGTTCAAGGTCCAGGGTGAGGTGCCGCGGGCGTGGGCGGGCCGCACCGTGGAGGCGGTGCTCGATCTGGGCTTCGACGAGCGGATGCCGGGTTTCCAGTGCGAGGCGCTGGTCCATCTGCCCGACGGCACCCCGGTCAAGGCGATCAATCCGCGCAATCAGTGGGTGCGGGTGGGGGCGCCGGTACGGGGCGGCGAGCACGTCGAGTGGCATCTTGAGGCCGCGTCCAACCCCGTCATCCTCGACGTCCATCCGTTCCAGCCCACACCGCTGGGCGACCGGGAGACGGCGGGCGACGAACCGCAGTACCGGCTGGCGCGGATGGATCTGGCGGTGTTCGACACCGAGGTGTGGGAGCTGGTCCAGGATCTTGAGGTGCTGGGCGAGCTGATGATGGAGCTGGCGGTGGACAGTCCGCGGCGCTGGGAGCTGCTGCGGGCGGTCGGCCGGGCGCTGGACGCGGTGGATCTGCAGGATGTCAACTCCACTGCCACGGCGGCCCGTTCAGAGCTCCGCGAGGTGCTTGCGACGCCTGCTGGGGCCTCCGCGCACCGCATCAGCGCGGTGGGGCACGCTCATATCGATTCGGCGTGGCTGTGGCCGCTGCGCGAGACGGTGCGGAAGGTGGCCCGTACGACGTCGAACATGACGGCGCTGCTGGAGGACGAGCCGGAGTTCGTCTACGCCATGTCGCAGGCGCAGCAGTACGCCTGGATCAAGGAGCACCGGCCCGAGGTCTACGCCAAGGTCAAGAAGGCGGTCGCGGAGGGGCGGTTCGTACCGGCGGGCGGGATGTGGGTGGAGTCGGACACCAATATGCCCGGATCGGAGGCGATGGCCCGGCAGTTCGTGCACGGGAAGCGGTTCTTCCTGGAGGAGTTCGGCGTCGAGAACGACGAGGCGTGGCTGCCGGACACCTTCGGTTTCGCCGCGGGGCTGCCGCAGATCATCAAGTCCGCGGGCTCGAAATGGCTGCTGACCCAGAAGATCTCCTGGAGCCAGATCAATGCCTTCCCGCACCACACCTTCCGCTGGGAGGGCATCGACGGCACCCGGATCTTCACCCACTTCCCGCCGGTGGACACCTACAACTGTCAGATGGCGGGCCGCGAAATCGCCCATGCGGCACGGAACTTCAAGGACAAGGGCGTGGCCCGGCACTCGCTGGCGCCCACCGGGTGGGGCGACGGTGGCGGCGGCACCACCCGGGAGATGATCGCCAAGGCGCGCAGACTGCGTGACCTGGACGGATCGCCGACCGTGGAGTGGGAGCGGCCCGCGGACTTCTTCGCGAAGGCGGAGGCGGAGTATCCCGATGCGCCGGTGTGGGTGGGTGAGCTGTATCTGGAACTGCATCGCGCGACCCTCACCAGCCAGGCGAGGACCAAGCGCGGCAACCGGCGCAGCGAGCAGCTGCTGCGGGAGGCCGAACTCTGGTCGGCGACGGCCGCGGTGGCGGCCCGGCACCCTTATCCGTACGCGGAGTTGGACCGCATCTGGAAGACGGTGCTGCTGCACCAGTTCCATGACATCCTGCCCGGTTCCTCCATCGCCTGGGTGCACCGTGAGGCGGAGAAGACCTACGCCGCTGTCGCCGCCGAGCTGGAGGGCATCATCGCGGCCGCACTGGCCGCGTTGGCCGGCGGCGGCGGTGCGGAGCTGGTGGTGAACTCCGCGCCGCACACCCGTGGCGGGGTCGCGGCCGGGGCCGTGGCGCCGCCGGTGGCCGAGGGGCCGGAGGTGTCCGCCGCTGCCCGCCCGGCCGGCGGGTTCACGCTCACCAACGGTCTGCTGCGGATCGAGATCGACGACCGCGGCCTGGTGATCTCCGCGTACGACCGGACGGCCGAACGCGAGACCGTGGCGCCCGGCGGGGCGGCGAATCTGCTGCAGATCCACCCGGACTTCCCGAACATGTGGGACGCCTGGGACGTGGACGCCTTCTACCGCAATGTCGTCACCGATCTGACGGACGCGGACGAGGTCGTGCTCGGGGAGGCGTCCCCGGACGCCGCGACGGTGCGGGTCACCCGTACCTTCGGCGACTCCCGTGTGGTGCAGTCGCTGACGCTGGCGCGCGGGCAGCGGCGCCTGGACGTCGACACCGAGGTCGACTGGCACGAGACCGAGAAATTCCTCAAGGCCGCCTTCCCGCTGGACATCCACGCCGAACGGTATGCCGCGGAGACCCAGTTCGGGCATCTGTACCGGCCCACGCACACCAACACCAGCTGGGAGGCGGCCAAGTTCGAGGCCTGTGCGCACCGGTTCGTCCATATCGAGGAGCCGGGCTGGGGCGTCGCGCTGGTCAATGACGCGACCTACGGTCATGACGTCACCCGTACCGTCCGTGACGACGGCGACCAGGGCACCACCACGACCGTCCGGCTCTCCCTGCTGCGCGCCCCGCGCTTCCCCGACCCGGAGACCGACCAGGGTCTGCACCGCTTCCGCTATGCGCTGGTCCCCGGCGCCGCCATCGGAGACGCGGTACGCGAAGGCCATCGCATCAATCTCCCCGAGCGGCGGATCACCGGTGCCGGAGCGGTGGCGCCCCTGGTCACGGTCGACGACGACGCGACGGTGGTCACCGCGGTCAAGCTCGCCGACGACGCCGGCGGGGACGTGATCGTCCGCCTCCACGAGGCACACGGCGGGCGGGCCCGCACCACCCTCACCACCGGCTTCGAGCTGGCCGACGCCGTCACCACCGACCTGCTGGAGCGCCCGACCGATGACGGGCCGGCGCTCGAACGGCACGGGAACACGGTCCGGATGCGGCTCCGCCCGTTCCAGATCGTGACCTTGCGGCTGACCCGGGCGGGCGATCGCTAGGGCGTGTCTTCGGGATCGGTCCGGATCAGCCCGCCCTAAGGGCTGTCCCGTAATCCCTGGTGGATCAGCGCACGGCGTCAGATGCACTGCGTTCTCCCCCACGCCTTAAGGGCGCAGGAGGGGCCCCCACCGCTCACTCCGTCTCGGCTCTTCATTCGCTGTACGGATGCCGAGCTGCATCGCAAGGCGGAGGGACGTCCGGATACTGGGTGTATCCGGATGTTCCGACAACGCGGCGTGGGGGCACCTCCCAGCGTTAGCTGGGGGAGTGCCGTAGCTGTCGTCGTGCGCCCGCCAGGGATTACGGGACAGCCCTTAGGGGACGAACGGGCCCGGGGCGGCTCTTACGCCCTGGGCCCGCCGAAGCGCGACCGGGCGTCGCGGCAGGTGTCCCGGCGCATCTCGTGCCGCCGCTCACGCCCGGCGGCGCGCCCGGGCCGCTGGCCGCGCTTGGTCTCCTTCTCGCGGCCCGCGGCCCGGCCGTACGCCGCTTCCGGGCCCGGATCGCGACTCGGATCCAGGCCCAGCATGTCCATCAGCAACGACAGATCGTCCGCGTCCCGCGCCCGGCCGGCCAGCGCCTTCCTGGCGAGCCGTCGCTCCTTGTCACTCGGCACGGCGCGCGGCGCGCTGTCGTCGGCACTGCGGTGTTCTTCGCTCACCGCTGCATTCTCGGCCGGACCGCGCCGCCCTGCCCGTCGAGCGCGCCAAAGGGCGCCCGCGGAGAACGCCGCGGGCGCAGGGGGCCGAACGGGTGAACCGGCCGCCGCGGCCCGGCGCGCGGCCGGGGCCCGTCCGTCGGATCATGGCCGGACGGGCCCCAGGGAACCTCCGCCGCCCGGTTTCCCTCTTTATGGGCGCTTGTACTTGATCACCCAGCCCCGGAGTCACCGTTGAAACACCCCTACGCCGTCGCGCTCGCGGCCACCCTCGCCGCTTCCTCGGTGCTGCTCACCGGCTGCTCGGAGAACGGAGAACCGGTCGACTTCAACGCCGGCGCCAAGAACGACGGCGCCACACGGGTCAAGCCCGTGGACGACGACACCCTCATGCCGACCGGCCCCAAGAGCGACTTCCGGATCACCCGGACGCTGGACGACGGCACCCGAATAGGGCGGGCGACGCTGAAGGGCCCGAAATCCGGTGTCACCGGGAGCGTCTGGGTCTGGGCCCCGAAGGAGTACCAGGACCCGAAGTACGCCAAGAGCGGGTTTCCGGTGCTGATAGCCCTGCCGGGCGGTCTGGGCAGCCCGAAAGAGGTGAGCGGAGTCACCAATTACTGGGTCGGCGGTGACATCAAGCTGCAGGAGAACATCACCCGGTGGACCGCCGAGCGCAAGAGCCTGCCGTTCATCGTGGTGATGCCGATGCTCAACCCGGACACCCAGTACCACGACGGCAGCGACATCCCCGGTCAGCAGAAGATGGGGACCTGGCTGACGGATGATGTCGTCAATCTGACGAAGGCGAACTTCCGTACCTTCAAGTCGCGGGACGGCTGGGCCTTCATGGGGTCGTCCTCGGGCGGCTTCGCCGGGCTGAAGTCCGTACTGAAATACCCGGAGAAGTTCAAGGCGGCGATAGCCAGCGGCCCGGACATCGTGCCGGATTCTCCGCTGTGGGCGGGCCACCAGGCGGAGAAGGACGCCAACAACCCGGAGAAGCTCGCGCAGCGCCTGCTGCGGAAGGGCGGCCCGGACGTCTATCTCGCCTTCCAGGCCGGCACCAGGGAATCCCCCGCGGTCACCGGCTCCATAGAGAGGTTCCGCCGGGCCTACGGCAAGGGCCCGATCCACACCACCCTGCAGCTGATCCCCGGTGGCCGGCACAACGCCTGGGACTACCAGAAGGGCATGGAGTCCGGTTCGATCAAGTTCATCAGCGACCACCTGAAGGCCCCGATACCGAGCTCCTGAGCCGGGCGCCACAACGGCCGGGGGCGGCGGACGTCGCCCTCTGCGCGCGGATGCAGATCGCCTGGCAGGGGGTGATGCTGGAGTCGTGGGGGCCTGTGGTGAGGAGGACGAACCATGTCCATGATGGACAAGATCAAGAGCATGCTGAAGGGCCACGAAAGCCAGACGGACAAGGGCATCGACAAGGCCGGCGACATGGTCGACGACAAGACCCAGGGCAAGTACAAGGGGCAGGTCGACACCGGCCAGGAGAGGCTCAGGGACGAATTCGGTGGCGGCAAGGGCCCGGATCAGCCACCGCGGCCCTGAACCGGCGGCTCGCCCGGCGGCGGCTTGAACAGCGTTCATTCGGTGGCGTGGCTCCGCCATGACCGGGCATCCACGACGGCGTGCGGCCGCCCTTACCGCCGGGGTGGGCGGTAAGGGCGGCCGGGTCGCTGGGAGCGCTGCGGGACTCAGGCGCAGGAGGTGAAGTTCGGGCTGGTGTTGGTGATGTAGAGGGTGGCGCCGCCGCTGGGGTCGTCCTTGAGCGGGACGGTGATGGTGTCGTCGGCGGTCCAGGGGAAGCCGGTGGTGTCGAACGTCCAGGTGCCGGTGACCTTTTTGGCCAGTTCGGAGAGGGTCACCCAGCCGTACTGCTTGGTGGGGACGTTGACCGTCACCTGGTTGTTGACCGACCGGGAGCCTTCCCAGACGTGGGAGTAGTGCAGCGTGGAGCTGACCATCGCCTGCAATTCGCTCCCTCCTCCGGGGACTCCGACACCGGCCGAGAACTGCGTTCCCATATCGGCCCCGATGGAGTTCTGCCAACCGCTGGTGTCGTTCACCGCGAAGCCCTGCTGCACCGTGTCAGCGGTGTTGTTGAACCACACCGAGGACGCGCAGACCTTGGGCAGCGGGGCCGCCGGGGACTCGGCCCGGGTCGCCCAGGAGCAGGTGGCGGTGTCCTTCTGGCACTGCTTGGCGGCGTGGTCCACGGCGAGGTTCCACGCGTCCGGCGCGCTGGCGGCGCCGACGGTCCACTGCTGTGGCTTGCTGTTGTTGCAGGTGTACTGGTCGGTCCAGGCGTCGTCGTAGTTGGCGCCCATCAGCAGATCCAGGCAGGTGTTGTCGCCCTGGTGGCGGATCATGAACGTGTCCTTGGTGGACCCGACCGGCTGGAGGTACCACTTCTGGCTGGCCACTCCCCGGCAGGTCTGCTGGCGCAGGGCGGGGGTGAGCCAGGCGAGGTCGATGCACTTTCCGGTGTCGTTGTTGACGATGGTGAAGGAGGAGTTGGATTTGTCGACGTTCAGATGCCAGGACTGGTGGTATCCCGGCGTGGAGTTGGTGACGACGTAGACGCCGTCACCGGTGTTGCCGTTCTGCACATCGAGGTTGCGGCCGTTGCTCAGCGAGGTGAAGGTCAGCTTGTCCAGCGCGGGGGCGCTGCCGCTGTTCGCGCGCGCCTCGGCCGCCGCGGCGGAGGCCGTGATCCCCAGGGCTATGCAGCACGCGGCGAGCGCGGCCGCGAGGGCCCGCAGCCAGCCACCGGTGCGTCTGGGACGTGGCGCTAAAGATGTCACGTGGTGAAGTCCTCTCTCGTCTTTCGTTTCTCATCGGGACGCCGGCCCGTCGTCGGGGCCGGGCGCATGCCTGATCGGGGTCAGACGGAGGTGAATGCCGCTTCCAGGCGCGGCACATAGTCGGTCAGGTCCTGGTCCCAGCACCCCCCGTTGTGTCCGCCGTCGCAGTGGTCGCCCCAGCCGGCGCCGTTGCCGTAGTCCACGTAGTGGTACGGCATCCCCAGGGCGTCCAGACGGTCCTTGACGTGCTGGGACGCCGACCGGGCCCAGAATTCCGGCTCGGTGGCCCGGCCCGCGCCGTCGCCGGTGTAGAGCGCGATGCCCATGCCGCGCAGCCGGTCCATGTGGGTGGACGGATCCACCTGATTCCAGCGCCGGTCGGCGTTGAAGACCGGATACGGCGAGCCGAACACCGCGTCACTGGAGACCGCGGGCCCGAAGTCGAGGGCGCAGCGCTGTCCGGGGCCGGCGACGGAGCCGCAGAAGGGAGCGCCGATGTTGGTCAGCGTGGCGACCACCGCGGCCCGGATGACGGCCTCGTCCATGGAGAGGTCGACCGCGCCGGAGAAGGCCGCGACCTGGCTGAACAGCTCGGGGTGGGCTTGGGCGTAGTGCAGGGAGCCGAAGCCACCCATCGAGATGCCGCCGACGGCCCGGCCCTTCTTGGCGGCGACGGTGCGCAGGTTGGCGTCGATGAACGGGATGACCTGCTCGATATGGAAGGTCTCCCAGTTCTGGGCGCCGGCGGCGGTGTGCTGGTCGAGCCAGTTGGCGTACCAGCCGCGCAGCCCGCCGTCCGGAATCACCGTGATCATCTTGCTGCTCGCGGTGAGGGCGGAGAACGCCAGGGCCGGGTCGGCCGGGCTGTCGGCCGCGCCGTGCAGCAGATAGAAGACGGGGTAGCGCTTGTCCGGCCGCTCCGCGTAGTCGGCGGGCAGCAGGATCCGGATCCGGTGCTCCCCGGCCACCTGGGAGGTCTTCACGGTGATGACGAAGTCGGTGGCGGTTCCGTTCGCGGTGCCGACCTGGGTCAGACCGAAGCCGTCGGTCAGCTTCGGCGGCGCGTCCGGCGGCGCGGCGTGCGCGGCGGGCATGCCCAGTAACAGGAGGGCGGCGGCCAAGGTGGCGACAGCCGCCCTGGCACGCGACAGGACTGGTCTCATCGAATGGTCCTCGGGTCGGTGGTCGCCAGGGGACGAGCGGTCCGTGCGACCGGTCGGCGACAGTCTCCTGAAAGCTCTCCCGGCAGCGCCATAAGGTGCCCCGGCGCAACTGGGCCACTGGCGCACATACGCCTACCAGGGGGTACTCTCCGGACGTCGAAACCGCTTTCGACACCAACGCGGCGAAGGGGGTTGTCGTGTACGACGTTCTGGACCCGGAGTCCGAGCGCGGACGGGTCTACCGGTCCCTGGTGAGCCACCCGGGCACACCGGCCGGTGCGCTCGCGGCCCGGACCGGTCTGAGCGAGAGCGCGGTCCGGGAGCTGCTCAAGGAACTGGCGGCCGAGGACATGGTGATGACGCTCGATCAAGAACCCGGCGCCTGGGAGGCGTTATCGCCGCTGTACGTGATGGAGTCGCTGCTACAGCGTGACGCGGTGCGGCGGGCCGGCCTCCGGCAGACGGGGGCGGAGCTGGAACGGCTCTACCGAGTGGCCCGGCGGGAGAGCGGTCAGTACGGCGCGCTGGAGGTCGTCGAGGGCGCCTCGGGCGTGCTGGCAGCCGTCCGACGGCTGCAGTTCTCCGCCCGGCGCGAGGTCCGGGTCGTCGATGTGCCGCCGTACACCGGCGCGCCGGAGTACTACCCGAGCCAGGAGCAACTCCAGCGCGAACGGATGGCCTCCGGTATCGCCTACCGCGTGATCTACCACGGTTCCGCGTACGACGATCCGATTGCGGGCCCCAACATGGCGCACATGATCGAGGCCGGTGAACAGGCCCGGACGCTGGACGAGGCGCCGCTGAAACTGGCCCTCGGCGACGACGATCTGGCGGTGCTGACGCTCGCCGGGGACGACCGCTCCGAGGTCATCGCCCTGCTGATACGCCCCTCCGGCCTGTTCCGGGCGCTGTCCAACGTCTTCGAGGCGCTGTGGCGGCTGGCCGTTCCGGTGTCGGCGGCCGGCATCGGCACCCAGATCGACGTCCGCGACCGCCAGATCCTCACCCTGATGGCCAGCGGCGCCACCGACGAAGCCATCGCCCGCCGCCTGGGTCTGGGCCGCCGCACCGTGGTCCGCCGGGTCTCCGCGCTGTTGACCCGCCTGGGCGCCACCACCCGCTTCCAGGCAGGC
This sequence comes from Streptomyces inhibens, assembly GCF_022221585.1. NCBI lineage: Bacteria > Bacillati > Actinomycetota > Actinomycetes > Kitasatosporales > Streptomycetaceae > Streptomyces > Streptomyces inhibens. The sequence continues at coordinate 8,699,368 of NZ_CP084681.1, read as the reverse complement.
GTCCAGGCGGCACGGCGCGGGTGGCTCTAACGGCGCCTGGGCACCGGGGCGCCACGCTCCCCACAACGCCAGATGCCCCCACCCCACGGCATATGAAAACGATGACCCGGGCAGGCAAACTCCCTTCCGGCGCACCACGTACCCTTGCAACGTGACGATGCACAAGACCGTCAATGTGAGTGTTGACGCGATGATTGACGACCTCAGGACACTCGTCGAAATCGAGTCTCCCTCGCGCGATCTCGACGCCTTGACGGCATCGGCCACGGCTGTCGCCGCTGTCATCGAGAGCCGCCTTGGCAGGCAGGCCCTCCTCGTTGAGAGCGAAGCCGGGCCGCACGTCCACTGGTCGGCCGGTGGCGATCCCAAAGTACTGATCCTCGGTCACCATGACACGGTGTTTCCGCTCGGCACCCTTGAACGCCGCCCGTTCATGGTCAAAGACGGGCATGCAACCGGCCCCGGGGTCTTTGACATGCTTGGCGGTTTGGTACAGGCCATTCATGGCCTGGCGACGCTCGATGACCGGTCAGGCGTCGAGATCCTGGTGACCGCCGACGAAGAGGTCGGCTCCCGCTCCTCTCGGGCTCTCATCGAAGAACGAGCCCTTGCTTGCGGCGCTGTACTCGTGTTCGAGGGCGCCGCTGAGGGCGGAGGCCTGAAGACCGGCCGTAAAGGCTGCGGCACGTTCCAAGTCTCCATCGCGGGCCGGGCGTCGCACGCAGGCCTTGAGCCCGCAGCCGGGGTCAACGCCCTGATCGAAGCATCACACCAGGTACTGGATATCGCAGCGCTCGGCCGACCCGACATCGGCACGACTGTTACCCCGACCGTCGCGTCCGCGGGAACCCTGGACAACGTCGTTCCCGCGGAGGCGACCGTCATCGTCGACGTCCGGGTCGAGTCGGCCGACGAGAAAGAACGCATCGAGTCTGCGTTCGCGGCACTGGCTCCGCATCTCGATGGGGCGGAGATCTCGGTGCAGGGAGCTATCAGCCGGCCTCCGATGCCCGAGTCGGCGTCGGCCGAGCTCTTTGCGGTGGCCAAGCGGCTGCTTCCTGACCTCGAAGGCATGGCGGTCGGCGGCGGAAGCGACGGCAACTTCACGGCCGCACTGGGGGTGCCCACACTCGATGGCCTTGGAGCGGTCGGGGGCGGTGCCCACGCCGACCACGAGTACCTGGTGATCGAAGCCATGGGCGAGCGGGCGAACCTTGTTGCCGGACTGGTGAAAGCGATTCGGAACACATAGGAGAACGACGAGATCGGCCCGTTCGTGCACCGGTCACCGCCCTTACGCTGTACGGATGATCACCGCGTCGCCCGCCCGGCTCACCCCCGATGTCCTGATGCGCCCCGCGGTGCCGGAGGACGCCGGCGGCCTCGCCCGCGCCTATACGCGCAGCCGCGACCATCTCCGCCGCTGGGAGCCGGAGCGGGACGAGGCCTTCTTCACCCCGGCCGGGCAGGCACAACGGCTGCGCGGCCGGCTTGCCGAGCAGCGCGCCGGGCGGGCGCTGCCGTGGGTCCTGGTCCGGCAGCCGGACGGGGGCGCGGCGGAGGCCGATGAGCCGGACATCGTGGGTGCGATCACCCTCTCCGACATCGTGCTGGGCCCGCTCCGCAGCGCGCACGTCGGCTACTGGATCGACGTGGGCCAGGTGCGCCGAGGCCTCGCCTCCGCGGCGGTGACCGCGCTCTGCGCCGCCGCCGATACGGAGCTGGGCCTGCACCGGCTGCAGGCCGGCACCCTCGTCGACAACCTCGCCTCGCAGGGTGTGCTGACCAAGTGCGGCTTTGTCCCGTTCGGCGTCGCCGAGAACTATCTCCACATCAACGGCGCCTGGCGCGACCACCGGCTGTTCCAGAAGATCCTCAACGACCGCCGGCCGTGAGGATGGTCCAAAGGCCGCGCCCCACGCAGCGGCGCCCGCCCCCGGGCAGGGAGCGGGCGCGGCTGCGGGCGAGGCCGGCCGGGCGTCATGCCAGCCGGATCTGCTCCGCCTGGGGGCCCTTCTGCCCCTGGGTGACCTCGAAGGTCACCTTCTGGCCCTCCTGCAGCTCGCGGAAGCCCGTGGCGTCGATGTTGGAGTAGTGCGCGAAAACGTCGGCGCCGCCGCCGTCCTGCGCGATGAAGCCGAAGCCCTTCTCCGAGTTGAACCACTTCACTGTGCCGGAAGCCATATCCGTCTCCTTCGTTCAATGGGCTCGAGTCGGCTTCCGCGTCCTGCGGAACCCGGAGGTGATCGCCCTGGTCCGGAGACGCACTGCACAGCAAGAACGCCCGTGAATGCGACACGGGCGTCCGGCACTTCGGAACCACGACAGCTGACCAGGACGCTACACCGCGCAACGCCCGGCGGGGAGCACAACCGGGGCTGACGCGTCGCCCTTCACCGGGCAAGGCCATCGCACGTCCTCCGTATCCCTGACCGATCGCACGGATGTGCGGCGATCCGCGGCGCGGCCGGCCGGTCTCAGTCCGACTCCTCGCTCCCGGCTGCACGCGGCTTGCGACGGCGCCACCACAGGGCGGTACCGAGCCCGGCGGCGGCGATGACCCCGACGGCTCCGGCGGCCGACACGAACCACCAGTAGCGCGTGCGGGAGTCGGCGTCCGCCTCCGCCTGTGCCTGCGCCGCGCCGGCCGGCTTGCGCGGCGAGGTGGCCGGCTGCGGTTGATGAGCGACCTGCTGCGATTCCCCGTAGCGATCGACGGGTGCCATGGTGGGGAGCATGGCCACGGCCGCGGCCCGGGGAGCCGCCTCGAATCCCCAGTCCAGCAGGTCGCGGGTCTCCTCGTAGACGGCGTTCGAGGCGCCGGACCGCGGGTTCATGAGGGTGACCAGCAGCGTCCGGCCGTCGCGTCTGGCGGCCGCGATCAGGGTGTTGCCGGCGTGGCTCGTATAGCCGTTCTTCACCCCGATCAGGCCGTCGTACGGGCGCACGCCGTGCGAGCCCACCAGCAGCCGGTTGGTGTTCTGGATGCCGAAGGCGTCCGGGCCGCCGTCCTCCGGGAGCTCGGTCTGTTTCGTCGACGCGAAGTGGGCGAAGTCCGGGTTGGTCAGCCCGGCCTGTCCGAAGAGCGACAGATCGTAGGCGGACGAGACCTGCCCCGGTGTGTCGAAGCCGTCAGCGGATTCCACCCTGGTGTCGCGGGCGTCGAGGCGGCGTGCCGTCTCCTGCATATCGTCGATGGTCTTGTTCCAGCCACCGTTCATCGCGGCGAGAGTGTGCACCGCATCGCTGCCCGAGCGCAGGAAGACGCCGTACCACAGGTCGGCGACGCGGTAGGGCATGTCCTCCTTGAGGCCGGCGAGCGAACTGCCCGCCTCGATGCCGGCCAGGTCATCGGCGGAGACGGTGTGCACCGTCCCCTGGGAGAACTTCGGCAGCACCGCCAGGGCGAAGAGCGCCTTGAGGGTGCTGGCGGGTGGCAGCGGCCGATGGACGTCCTTGGCCGCGAGAATCTTGCCGCTCTCCAGGTCCGTCACCATCCACGACAGCGCGGAGACATCCGGCGGCTCGGGCACGTCCGGCTGCGGCAGGAACTGCACTCCGCGCCGGTCCAGCCGACTCCCGGCGTCGGCCGGATCGGCCGGGTGCGCACCGGACCGCAGGTCGTCGATGCCGTACGGGCCATCGGCGACCGCAAGGCCGGGCGCGACCAGCAGGCTCGCGGCACAAACGGCCGCTGCGGTCGCGACTCTGACGGAGGCCCAACTCACGCTCGACATGAGGCCACGCTAAGAACGACCTCGGCGGGGCGCCGGTTGGCGTACTCCATCCGATGCGGGCCCACCCCGACTGCCGTACGCGGCGGGCCGGGCCCGGCGGAAACGAACCGCCGCGCCCGGCCCGCCGGCCGGATGCCGGTTACCAGATCTCGTCGACCCACTCCGGGTGGTCGATGAACGGGTTCCGGTTGTGCTGGTACTTGTCGAATATCACCTGGTTACGGTGCTGTTCGAAGGTGGACGGCGGGTCCTGCTTGCTCCACTCCTTGAGGACCGAGAGCCGGCCGATGTACGGCTGGGAGCCGTTGTCGACCTTGTCGTTGGGCTCCAGGTCGGGGAATCCGTCGTCGCCGTCGTAGCGGACGGCCATGTAGAGGATCATGCGGGCGACATCGCCCTTGTCCGCGTCGCGGGGCTCGAAGGAGTCGCCGTCGGTGTAGTTGCCCGGCGCCTCGCCGACCTCCGTACCGCCGTCGTCGAAGTCCTTGTTGCCCCGGGTGCTGTTGACGGACACATCCGCCGGGCGCAGATGGTGGATGTCGGTTCCGGGTCCGGTGGCGGTACCGAAGTCGCCATGGGACTTCGCCCAGACGTGCTCACGATTCCAGTCGTCCGGATTGCTGCCGTTGGAGTTCTTGCTCTGCGAACGCCCGGAATACAGCAGAATGACGTTCGCGCTGTTGGCCGGGTCCTCGTCGGTGTCCTTGAGGGCGTCCCAGACCTGGGAGTACGTCAGCTTTCCCGTCTGGGTGCTGCTGATGATCTGGTGCAGCGAATCCTTGAGCGCCTGGCCGGTCTTGCCTATGGCGTCTTTGTAGTACGTGTCGTCATATCCCGTGTCGTCAAATGCGCCGACGGATATGGACGCACGCTGGGCTATGGACGCGGTGCCGGATCCGTGGTGTGCGGCCGGGGCGGCGGTCGCACTGGCCGGGATCTGTGCGGCCACCGCCACGCATACCGTTCCTACGGCGATGGCCAGCGCGGTGCGCCCGCGGCGGGTTACGCGGATGTTGTCCACGAAGGGTGTCCTCTCCCCGAATTGTGGCACCGTGCCGTGAAATGTGTGGGGCACGACCGGCGCCGGCCGTAGGGAATACGGCCGCAGGAAGCTTTCCACCGCGGTAATCACCACATGTGAACACGAGGGAAGGATTATGTGTCCACCCCGTGGCAACTACCGAATTCCCCCGAAATCGCGGCACCGCGATCGATCCGCCGTCAGGAGCTGGCCATACACATGTATTTCGGGTCGTCGGCCGGAGCGGCAACCGGGTCCGGCTCCGGTTCTGCCGCACCGGAGCGGCGGAGGAGATCCGGCACCAGGGTGCCGATCCCGATAACGGCCAGCGCGGCGCCGACCCACAACGGGGCCCGGAATCCAAAGGAGTTGATCGCCAGACCGCCGACCGAGGAGCCGACGATGACACCGAGGGTGATGAAGGAGGAGTGCACGGTATTCACCAACGGCCGGGCATTTCCCGTGCGTTGTACGCGCGTGGCCATGGCCGGATTCATCGTGACACCGACCAGACCGATCCCCGTCATCAGCATCACCGCCGGCACGGCGAGGTGGGCGAACACGGCGAACCCGACGAGAAAGAGGAAATTCAGTACCAGGCCGACGAGTTGGACCGCAACCGTGTGCCGGTCGGCCAGCCGCCCGACGACGGTGTTGCCGATGACGGTCGCGGCTCCGTATCCGATGAGCAGCAGCGGAACGGTGTCCGCGCGGAATCCGGTGACCTCGGTGAGAATCGGATGGAAATAGCTGAACGCGGAGAACGTCGCGCCGATGATCAGCGTGCTGGTGGACAGCGCCAGCCACAGTCGGGGATTTTTGAAGGCGACGAGTTCGTCCCGGACGCTGCCGCCACCCTCGGCGCGTCCCAGCCGGGGCACTCCGGCAAGTGTGGCGAGGGCGGCAAGCACCGTGATCCCCGAAATGACCCAGAACGCCACCCGCCAGCCGAAACGTTCACCGACAATCGTCGACAGCGGAAGGCCCAGCAGCGTACCGAGCATCAGCCCGTTCATGGCCAGCGCGATGGCGCGGCCGCGGACCTCCGGCCGGGTCAGCTGGACACAGAGCGAGATCGCCACTCCGAAGAATGCCTGCGAGGCGACCCCGGTGACGATCCGCGCCGCCAGCATGACCCCGTAGTCCGGCGCGAGAGCAGCCAGCACATTACCCGCCAGGAATATTCCGAACAGCGCCATCAGGGCGGTTTTCTGTCGGAGCTTCAGCACCGCGACGGTGAGGAACGGCCCGCCGGCCGCCATGGCCACGGCGAAGGCGGTGATGAGGTAGCCGATCCGCGGGATGCTCACCCCCAGCCCCGCAGCCATCTGCGGCATCAGCCCGGCAACCACGAACTCGCTGGTCACCATGGCGAAGATGCCCATGGCCAGCAGATACACCGCGCGCGGCATGACTCGGCCCTCCCTTGTTCGCAACCGATCGTTCCAATATGCGGGCAGGCGAAATCCCCCGATATCCAGGGGTGCCACACCGGGCCGGACACGCCGCCCCCACCCGCGTCGAGGACTCTACAGCACTTTGGACTGACCGTTCCAAAACCATGGATCCAAGCTCGAAGCCCTCTCAGGCAGCCCGACGGCCACGCTCAGGAACGCGGCTTGTCCCACACCAGCGAATAGCGCCACAGCAGATGGCGGCGGAAGCGGCTGCCCTGCAGACAGGCGCGCGCCGCGCGCCGGACCTCACGCCATGTCATGTCCGTGTCCTCGATGGGCATCCCCGGCGGTCCGCTCTTGCCGCCTCGGCGCCGGGCCAGAATCCGGGTGGCGGGTACGCCCGCACCGCTGATGATCCAGTCCAGCGGCGTCCCGTTGCTCGCCAGGCCGACGACCACGAGCCGGCCGCCGGGCGCGAGCAGCTCGGCCATCCGGTCGGCCGCGGCCACGAAGTCCAGATGGTGGATGACGGCCACGGCGGTGATGACGTCATAGCCGCCGGCCGCGACGCCGTCCGCCGTCATGAAGTCCGCCTCGACGAACGTGGCGTTGGGGACCTGTGCGCCGCCCTCGCGGGCCAGCCGGATCATCTCCGCCGACCGGTCCACGCCGGTCACCTCTTTGATCCGCCCGGCCAGCTTGCGGACCAGCAGACCGTCGCCGCATCCGATGTCCAGCGCCCGCGCACAGCCGTCCGGCACGGCGTCGAGCACCAGCCGGTGGTAGTGCACATTGTGATTCCAGTACGGGTCCGGCGATGCGTCAGAGCGAGACATCCGGCAACCCTAAAGGAGCGCGCAACCCGCTGTGCGTCCTATCGGGTGAACCCTCGCCCTCCTCGCAACCGAAAGGGCACGGTATGGCTTCCGAACACCTGACACCTTGTTGTTCGTCGAATTCCCCGAACCCTTCGACCGCGAGTTGTGGAGGCCCCGATGTCGCTGTACTGCCCCGCTCCCCCGCCGTACGGCGCGGTGCCGGATTATGTGCTGGCTCCCCCGCGCGCCGAGGACCGCCTCAACACCTGTGCGTTCGCCACGGATCTCCTCCTCCCGCCGCCCCGCCCGGAGGACCGGCTGCCCCTCGGGCCGACGCACCCCTATGACCGGCCGCTCCCTCCCCCGTGTCCCGAGGACCGGCTGCAGGCGCCCATGGCCCTGCCCGATCGCCGGCGGCTGGAAATCCAGGCCGCACTCACCGCGGCCGGAGTCGCACCGGCGGACGGGGACGCGGCCGCGGTGGCGGAGCTGGCGGGCCTGAGCGACACCACCGTCCGTGCCGTCATCGACTGGATCGGGGCCGCCGCGCGGACGTCGTGGCCGCGGCCCCACGCGGTCTGAGCGAGCCCTCGCCGGTCACCGCAGACCGGGCAGGCTGCGCAGTTCTCCGATCTTCAAGGCGCGGGCCAGGCCGAGGAAGATCAGGGCCATGGTGAGGCCGCCGGCGGCCAGGGCCAGCACCGGGGTCCAGCCCGCCGACAGGGGCACGCCGGTGCAGGCCCGGGCGGCGAGCCAGCCGACCGCTCCGGCGATGGCGGCGGACGCGGTCAGCTTTCCGTAGGTGCGGCACAGGCGCCGGCCGTCGAGGCGTCCGGACAGTCGCCGGCGCAGCAGCAGTGCGGTGACCAGCAGCCCGATTCCGTACGCGACGGTGTAGGCGCCGGCCATCGCGGTGACCGACCAGCGGGCCGGCAGCAGCAGATGGCATGCGGTGGCCAGGGCGATGTTGACGGCGCTGATCCAGAAGGCCATCCAGAACGGCGTACGGGTGTCCTCGAAGGCGTAGAAGCCGCGCAGCAGCAGGTATTGGGCGGAGAACGGGATCAGGCCGAGCCCGAAGGCCTGGAGCATATGTCCGGCGGGCGCAGCCGAGGCGACATCCACCGTGCCGTGCGCGAACAGCAGTTGGGCGGTCTGCGGGCCGAAGGCGAGGAAGAAGAAGGCCGCCGGGACGATGATGACCCCGCTGATGCGCAGCGCCCGGGAGAGGTCGTTACGCAGATCGTCCAGGCGGTGTTCGGTGACCGCCCGGCTCATCCGCGGCAGCAGCGCCGTCACCAGCGAGACGGTGACGATCGACTGTGGCAGCATCCAGATGGTCTGGGCGTAGCTGTAGGCGGTGTATCCCACGCCCGCGGTGGGCAGTTGCTGGTCCGCGGCGTTGGCGTAGTGGGTGACGACGGTCATCGCGGCCAGGTTGGCGAGCACGAACAGCAGGGTCCAGCGGGCGGCCGCGATGCTCTTGCGCAGGCCGGTGCCGCGCCAGTCGAAGCGCGGCCGGAAGCGGAATCCGGCGGCGCGCACGAACGGGATCAGGGCCAGTCCTTGTACGGCGATGCCGCCGGTGGTGGCGAAGCCCAGCAGGTCGATCTGGCCGGGTGTGATGTCCTCGATACGGTCCGGGCCGGCCAGCAGGCCCACGTAGATGCCGAACATCGCTATCAGCACGAAGTTGTTGAGGACCGGCGTCCACATCATCGCGCCGAACTTGTTCCGGGCGTTGAGGACTTGGCCGAGGATGAAGAACAGTCCGTAGAAGAAGATCTGCGGGAGCAGGAAGCGGGCGAAGACCACGGTGAGTTCGAAGGCGGCGTGGGTCCTGGGGGTGTCGGGCGTGTAGACGGCGACGATCTGCGGCGCGGCCCAGACCGAGAGCAGGGTGCCGACCGCGAGCACGCTCAGTACGAGGGTGACCAGCCGCTGTTCGTAGGCGCGGCCGCCGTCCGCGTGCTCGGCCCTGGCGCGTACCAGCTGCGGCACCAGCACCGAGTTCAGCGCGCCGCCGATCAGCAGGGTGTAGATGCTCATCGGGACGACATTGGCGGTGTTGTACGTGGTGGCGAGCAGGCCGGTGCCGAGCGCGCCCGCCTGGAGCACCTGCCGGATCAGTCCCGTGCCCCGGGAGACCAAGGTTCCCAGCGCCATCAGGAGCGAGGAACGCAGCAGGCCGCCGCCCTTGCCGTCCTTTCTGCGCGCGGCGTGGCGACGCCGCCCCGGGGGCGGTGTCCCCTCTTCCGGTTCCCGCTCACGGCCGGGCGGTGGGCCGTCGTCAAATATCTGCCCGGCCAGGTACCCGTCCGGCAGGCGCAGCGGCAGCGTGTCGTGCGATGCGTGTGGTGTCCCCTCCAACATGCCGTCAATCTATGTCGAACCCCGGGCGGAACCGGGCCGATCGGGCGCCGTGGGCGCACCGGAAGAAGCGGCGCCGGGCAGCGGGCGGGCGCGTTCCGGGTCGAGCAGCGGGGCGAGCAGGTCACCGTGACGGGCGCAGCGAGGGGCGATATCGCTGAAGAGGAAGGTGAGTTGCTCCGGGTCGGTGCAGTCGGCGATCTCGTCCCAGGTGACCGGGGTGGAGACGGTGGGGGTGGCGCGGGCGCGCAGTGTGTAGGCGACGGCGGTGGTCTTGGCGGCGGCGTTCTGGGAGAAGTCGATGAAGACCTTGCCGGGGCGCAGTGCCTTGGTCATCTTGTGCACGACGAGGTCCGGGAGGGCCGCCGCGGCCTCGACGGCGAGGGTCTTGGCGTAGGCGGTGGTCCGCTCGGAGGGGGTGGGCTCGATGGGCACGATGAGGTGCAGGCCCTTGGAGCCGCTGGTCTTGGCGTGAACGCCCAGGCCGTCCGCCGCCAGCCGGTCGTGCAGCCACTGTGCCGCGGCGCAGCACTCCACGACGGTGGCCGGGGCGCCGGGGTCCAGGTCGAGGACGAGGCGGTCGGCGAGCCCCGGCGCGTGCTGCGTCCACTGCGGGGTGTGCAGCTCGACGACCAGGTTCGCGGCCCAGACCAGCGAGGGCAGGTCCTGTAGCAGGACCTGCCGGGTGGGCCCCGACGTCGAATGGGGGACCTCGCAGGTCTTCACCCAGGAGGGCGTGCCGGGCGGCACGTTCTTGGTGAAGAAGAGCTGGCCGTCCGGCCCGTCGGGGTAGCGCAGGAAGGACAGCGGCCGGTCGTGGAGGTGCGCGAGCAGCGTGCCTGCGGTGGTGGTCCAGTAATGCAGCACCTCACCCTTGGTGGTGCCGGTCTCGGGATAGAGGACCTTGTCCAGGTTGGTCAGCGAGAGGCGCCGCCCCTCCACGACGGTGATCGGCGACATACGATGAGAATCCCACACAAGGGATGAAATATGCGTTCTATATGGAATGGGTCCATATCGTTCGGCCTGGTCACCATCCCCGTGAAGACGTACAGCGCCACCGACCGCACCTCATCGGTCTCATTCGTACGCATTCATGAGAAGGACGGCGCACAGATCCAGTACCGGAAGATCTGTGAGCTGGACGGCGAGGAGGTCCCGAACGAGGAGGTCGGCAAGGGCTATCAGGCGCCGGGCGACGACACCATCGTGCCGATCACCGACGACGATCTGTCGCGGCTGCCGCTGCCGACCGCCAAGACCCTGTCGATCCTGTCGTTCGTCGACCCCGCCGAGATCGACCCCCTCCAGCTGGACAAGTCCTACTACCTGGGCCCCAACGGGGCGGCCGCCACCAAGCCGTACACGCTGCTGCGGGAGGCGCTGGAGCACCATCAGAAGGTCGCGATCGGCAAGGTGGCGATGCGGGGGCGGGAGTCGCTGGCGATGCTGCGGGCACACGACGGGGCGATCGTGATGCATTCGCTGCTGTGGCCCGATCAGATCCGGCCCGCCGACGGTGTCGTGCCCGACGAGGTCGAGATCCGGGAGAAAGAGCTGACGCTGGCCGAGACCCTGATGGACTCCCTGGGCGAGCTGGACCCCGGCGAACTCCACGACGACTACCGCGAGGCCGTCGAGGAGCTGGTCGCCGCCAAGCTGGAGGGCGAGGAGCCGGTCGCCCCCGCGACGGGCACGCCCGGCGCCCAGGTCATCGATCTGACGGCGGCCCTGGAGAAGAGCGTGCGGGCGGCGCGGGGGACGCAGGAGGGCGACGCGAAGTCGGCATCGGCGTCCGTGACCCCCATACGAGGGCGGAAGACGACGAAGAAGAGCACCGCGGCCGAGGCGAAGACCCCGGCGAAGAAGGCCCCCGCGAAGAAGACGGCGTCCGCGCCGAAGACCGCCTCGACGGGCAAGAAGACCTCGTCGAAGAGCGCCGCGAAGACCCCGGCGGAGTCCCGCGCGAAAAAGACCGCGAAGACAACCGCGAAGAAATCCACGAAGACGACTGCAAAGGCAACCGCGAAGAAGACCGCGAAGACAACCGCGGCGAAGAAGTCGGGCAAGCAGTCGTCCGCCTAGCGTCTCGCGCCTGCTCCCCCGTTCTAGAGTCTGGGTATGGCTTCAGACGAGGGGACCACCCGCATCGACAGCTGGATCTGGTCCGTACGACTCACCAAGACCCGTTCGCTGGCCGCGGCGGCCTGCCGCGCGGGGCACGTACGGGTCAACGGCGAACGGGTGAAGCCGGCCCATGCCGTGCGCAACGGCGACGAGGTGCGGCTGCGGCACGCGGGCCGGGAGCGGATCGTGGTGGTCTCGCGGCTGGTCCGCAAGCGGGTGGGCGCGGCGATCGCCGCCGAGTGCTTCATCGACAACAGCCCGCCGGCCCCGCCGCGTGAGGAGATTCCGGTGATCGCCCATCGCGACCGCGGCACCGGGCGTCCCACCAAGCGTGACCGCCGCGAGATCGACCAGCTGCGCGGCCACTGAGCCGGACCGGGCCCGCGGACGCCGTACGCCGGGGCCGCGGGCCGGACAGTCAGCGGGCAGGCCTATGCGGCCGGCAGTCCTACGCGGCGGGCAGCGCGTCCAGATACACCCACTGGCCGTTCTCGCGGACGAAGCGGCTGTTCTCGTACTGGCTGTCGGCGTGCCCGTGCAGGCTGTAGTGGGCGCGGAACTCCACCGTGCCCTCGGCGTGGAAGGCGCTGCCCCCTGTCGTGCCGAGGATGTCCAGCCCGGTCCACCGCTGCGCCGGTTCGAGAGCGAGGCTGTCGGGGCGGGTCGACGGGTGCCAGGTGCGCAGCAGATAGCCGGTGTCACCGACGGCGAATGCGCTGTAGCGCGAGCGCATCAGCCGCTCCGCGGTCGGGGCGGCGGCGCGCCCCTCATGGAAGGGGGCACAGCAGTCGCGGTAGGCCTCGGCGCGTCCGCAGGGGCAGGGCGAGGTGGGGGTGACCGCGGCCGGACGGCGCGGCTTGTTCTTCGGCTTCGACACCCCACGATTGTGCCGGTCGGCGGGGGCGGGCCACGACACGCCGACCACACGCCGGAGCGGCACGCCCTGGAGCTGCACCCATTTGGGGAATTCCAACGACAAATCACCCATTTGCAGCTTTTGGTGGCTTGATTCGTGCTGTGAGGCTGGAAGAACTCACGGTGACCGTCCCCACCACCCAGGAGAGAACCTCATGATTCTGTCCATTTCCGGCGTCGTCCTGCTCGGTGTCATCGTCTTCCTCTTCTTCCGCAAAGACGGCCTGAAGTTGTCCCACGCACTGGTCTCCGCACTCTTCGGGTTCTACCTCGCCAGCTCCGCCATCGCACCGAGCATCAAGGCCGGCGGGGCGAGCCTGGCCAGTCTCCTCGGGGGGATCAAGATCTAGGGCAGGCACTTGACCCGCCCGACGACCTCATCCGGCGCAACTCCACGGTCCCGCCCGAACGGGCCGCACCACGCCCCGTCCGGGCGGCTCCGTGCGCTGCACGCCCCCGGCTCGCCGCCCACGCCGAGCCCCCGACGACCGCACGAGCAACAGGAGAAGACGTGGCCCGGCGCCCCTTGCCCCGCATCCTGACCAACAGCGCACCGATCGCCCGTATGGCCAACAGCGCGCCGCTCGCCCGCGGCCGCGACCTCGCGCGTACCGCCGCCGACAGCGCCTCCGATGTGTTCCATCCGCTGATCACCATCGGCCGGGGACTGCGCCGGCTGGCGGCGGCCGGCCGGGGACGCTGGGACCGGACGCCCAAGGAGCACCGCGGTCCGATGCTCGTCTTCGTGGCCGGGTGCGTGGTGATCGTGGCTCTGGTGCCGTACGGGCCGCTGCTCGCCCTGCTCGCGGTGATGGGTGCGGGGGCATGGGCGGGGCGGGAGCGGACCACCGTGGAGACCGGCCCCACCGAGGCCGAGACCGAGCGGCTGCGGGCGCTCTACGAGGCGCTGGTGCCGTACTTCTCCGTCGAGGGTGACCCCAGCCCTCTGTACGCGCACGACGGTGACTGGGGGCAGGCCTTCGGCGCGTACGCCTTCGACGACAGCGGGCGGCTGGAACGTCTGCAGCTGAAGTACCCGGCGTACTTCACCGACGGTGAGGACCGGTCCCGGGCCCGCATCGAGCAGGTGCTGTACGCCAAGGCCGGCCGCGGCCGGGAGTACCACTTCGCCTGGGACGAACTGGCCAACCAGCTGACCCTGACCGTCCTGGGCGCGCTGCCCACCGATATCGCCGCGCAGCGCTTCGTCACCGCACCGGGCGAGACGGTGCTCGGCTTCACCGACCCGGATTCCGTACAGCGGACCCTGCCGGTCGCCGGCGGGGCGGAGCCGCGGGATGTGCCGCCGGTGGTGTGGCGTACGGGGCAGCGCTCCACGGAGCCACATCTGCTCGTCCTGGGGCAGCCGGGGACCGGCTCCACGACGCTGCTGCGCTCGATCGCACTACAGGCGCTGCACCACGGCGATGTGCTGGTCATCGACGGCAGCGGCACCGGCGAGTTCGGGTGCCTGACCGGGCGTCGTGGCGTACTCGGGGTGGAGTGCGGGCTGGCCGGGACGCTGGCGACGCTGGAATGGGCCTCGCACGAGACCGAGCGGCGGCTGATCGCGGCGAACCGGGCGCGGCAGGCCGGCCGGCCCGCGCCGGACGACACCCGGCGGCCACTGTGGATCATCGCGGACCGTCCGACCGCGCTGGCCCATGTCGCGGTCGCGGAGGGCCGGGACGATCCGCAGCGGTGGCTCCAGGTGCCGCTGCGGCACGGCCGGGCGGCCCATGTGACGGTGGTCGTGGCCGACCAGTTCGAGAGCGCCGAGCTGCTGAGCGATCCGGTGCGGGCGCACACCAAGGCGCGGGTGGTGCTCGGTCCGGCCACCGTGGAGGAGGTACGGGCGGTGCTCGGGGCGCCGCCGCACACCACACCGACGGCGAGCGTGCCTCCGGGGCGCGGCTATGCGCGGCTGGGGACCGGGCCGGTGCTGCGGCTCCAAGTGCCCGCCACGCCCGACCCGCTCGACAATGCGACGAGCGAGGTACAGCGGCGGGCGGTCCTGGCACTGCTGCCGGAGCGCACCGTTCCGGTCGATGCGGAGGCGCCCGCCACGGCGGACGACGAGCCCGCGGCGGCCGAGGCGGAGCCGGTCCCCGATACGGCGAAGCCCGCTGGCGAGCCGGTGGGCGCGACCGCCCGGCTGTCGACCGTCAAGGGCGGTGAATCCCGCGTGGTGAACGGCTCGGTGGAGGCCGTTCGCGCGGAGGGGTGAGGGAAGGAGGGCGGCAGGGGTGAGGGACCGTACGGCCGACGGGCCCGCGTACGGCCGACGGGCCCGCATCCGCATCAGTCATCCGCCTCCTGGCCAACCATCAGGCGACAAACGAATGCCGCATCTCCGCCTCCGCCGGCGCACCCGTCGCGACCAGTCGCGCGGCACCGGCCAGCCGAACCGCGGCCTCGTCGGCGACCGCCCCGTTGACCGTGAACGGCAGCCGCACAAAGCCCTCGAAGGCGCCGTCCACGCCGAACCGCGGACCGGAGGGTACCCGCACCCCGAGCCGCTCCCCCGCCTCCGCGATCCGGGAGCCGGAGAGTCCGCCGGTACGCGCCCACAGCGTGAGACCGCCGCGGGGGACGCTGAACTCCCAGTCGGGGAGGTGCCGGCGGAGTGCGGCGACGATCGCATCGCGGTTCTCGCGGGCCTGGTCGCGGCGGATGCCGATGGCCTGTTCCCAGCCGCCGTTCTCCAGGAGCGAGGCGATGGCGAGCTGCTCCAGGACCGGCGAGCCCAGGTCGGAGTACGCGCGGGCGGCGACCAGGCTGCGGATGATGTCGGGCGCGGCGCGCACCCAGCCGATCCGCATCCCGGCCCAGAACGCCTTGCTCGCCGAGCCGACGGTGATCACGGCGCTGCCCGCGGGGTCGAACGCGCAGACCGGGCGGGGCGGTTCGGCGTCCTCGTCCAGCTGGAGCTCGGTCATGGTCTCGTCGACGACGAGGAGTGTGCCGGCCGACCGTGCGGCATCGACCAGGCGGCGGCGCTGCTCCTCGGTGGCGAGGGTGCCGGTGGGGTTGTGGAAGTCGGCGACGACATATGCCATCCGCGGGGCGGCGTCGCGCATCACCTGGCGCCAGGCCGGGATGTCCCAGCCGGCCAGCCGCTCGCCGAGGGCGACCGGGACGAGCCGGGCACCGGCGTCCCGCATCAGCTGGAGGATGTTGGCGTAGGACGGGGAGTCGACGGCCACCCGCTCGCCGGGGCTCGTACACAGGCGGCAGATCGCGGCGACGGCGCCCATCGCGCCCGTGGTCACCATGATCTGTTCGGGCATGGTGGGGATACCGCGGGCGGTGTAGCGGTCGGCGAGGGCCTGGCGCAGTACGGGCAGGCCGGCGGGGTAGTCGCCGTGGGTGTGGGCGTAGAGCGGGAGGCCGGCCATCGCGCCCTGGACGGCGCGGGTGAGCCAGGGTTCGGGGGCCGGGAGGGCGGCACAGCCGAGGTCGATCATGGAACCGGCGGCCTCGGGGGGCAGCGGTTCCAGGCCACGGGTGGGCAGCGGGTTGCCAGCCGGGACGGCGGTCCAGCTGCCGGAGCCGCGCCGGGACTCCAGGAACCCCTCGGCGCGCAGCGCTTCGTAGGCGGCGGCGACGGTGGTGCGGCTGACGCCGAAGGCGGCGGCCAGCTCACGTTCGGCAGGCAGCCGGGCGGCGACCGGCACCCGGCCTTCCAGTACGAGGAGGCGTACGCCGTCGGCGAGGCTGCGGTAGGCGGGCAACCGGCGGCCACCGGCCGCGAGTTGGGCGTCGCGCGGATCCTGCGACCGGAGCAGCCGGGCGAGTTGGGGCGCACCTACCGCTGAAGTCCACTGAGCCATGAAGATCAGTCCACCTTCCCCGAATTGGCTCTACTTCGCGAGCCCGGTCACGCCACATGGTGTCATGCGTCGGTCCAATCCTGCCAGGAGGGGGAAAAGTCGTGTCAATGATCAGGCCCGATTCCATAACAAGGGGAGTCGGCTCGGGGAGAGGATTGCTGGCGCGCCGGCTGGTTCAGCTCTATACGGGACTGACGCTGTACGGCGTGAGCATGGGGCTGATGCTGCGCGCCGAGCTGGGCCTGGAGCCCTGGAGCGTACTGAACCAGGGCATATCCCGTCATACGGGGCTGTCGATCGGCACCGTCACCATCGTCTCCGGCGCACTGATCCTGCTGCTGTGGATCCCGCTGCGCCAGCGCCCCGGCCTGGGCACGGTGTCGAACGTGGTGATCCTCGGGGCGGTGATGGACGCGACACTGGCCTGGGTGCCGGAGCTCGACTCGCTCGGTGCCCGTATTCCACTGCTGGCGTTCGCCGTCCTCCTCAACGGCGTGGCGACCGGCCTGTACCTCTCCGCCCGCTTCGGCGCGGGGCCGCGCGACGGGCTGATGACCGGGCTGCACCAGCGGACCGGTCGCCCCGTGCGCCTGGTGCGGACCTGCATCGAGGTGACGGTGCTCGCGTCCGGCTTCCTGCTCGGCGGGTCCGTCGGGGCCGGCACGGTGGTCTATGCGCTGGCCATCGGGCCGATGGCGCAGTTCTTTCTGCGCCGCTTCGCGATCAAGGGCCTGCCCGAGCAGCCGTCCCGGGTGGTGGCCGGCAAAGTCCCTTCACCTGAGCGCGCAATACTGCCGGAGTGACCCCAGCGATACGCATCCGCCACGCCTATCTCGACCACCCCACGCCGCTCCCCTTCGCCCACCGGGGCGGGGCCGCGGACGGCCTGGAGAACACCTCCATCGCCTTCCGCCGCGCGGTCGACCTCGGCTACCGCTATCTGGAGACCGATGTGCATGCCACCTCGGACGGACAGCTGGTCGCCTTCCACGACGCGACGCTCGATCGCGTCACCGACACCCGCGGCGCGATCGCGCAGCTTCCGTGGCGGGCGGTGCGCCAGGCCCGGGTCGGCGGCCGGGAGCCGCTGCCGCTGTTCGAGGAGCTGCTGGAGGAGTTCCCGGCGGCGCGCTGGAACGTCGACCTCAAGGCGGAGGCCGCGCTGGCGCCGCTGCTCGATCTGCTGCGCCGCACCAACGCCTGGGACCGGGTGTGTGTCGGCTCGTTCTCGGAGGCCCGGGTGGCGCGGGCGCAGCGGCTGGCCGGCGGGCGGATGGCGAGCTCGCTCGGCACCCGTGGCGTGGCCGGTCTGCGGATGCGCTCGTACGGCCGTGGCGTGCTGCCGCTCGACCGGCTGCTGGGTGCGGCGGTCCGGCGCAGCGCGATCTGCGTACAGGTCCCCGAGCGGCAGTCCGGCATCCCGGTAGTCGATCCGCTGTTCCTGCGCGCCGCGCACGCGCTGGGCATGCAGGTGCATGTCTGGACGATCAATGACGCGGATCGGATGAGGGCGCTGTTGGATCTTGGCGTCGATGGCATCATGACGGACCACATCGAGACGCTGCGCACGGTCCTGACCGAGCGGGGGTGCTGGGTCCAGGGCGCGTGAGAGCAGGCCTTCGGCGCCCTGCGCCCCTCGGCCGTCCGCCGCGATGACGGGGACGACACGACGGGGGTGGGCGTGGAGAGCGCACAGGCAGTGGCCGAGGCCGTGGACGAGGCGGCCGGCCGGCGCCGCGAACAGCGCGGCTGGTACTGGTACGACTGGGCAAACAGCGTCTACTCGACGACCGTGCTGTCGGTGTTCCTGGGGCCGTACCTGACATCGGTGGCGAACGCCGCGGCGGACGCGGACGGCTTTGTGCACCCCCTGGGCATTCCGGTGCGCGCGGGCTCCTTCTATGCGTACGCGGTCTCGACGTCGCTGCTGCTGTCGGTGCTGGCGATGCCGGTCGCCGGGGCGCTGGCCGACCGGACCGGCCGGAAGAAGCCGCTGCTGGGCTGCTGCGCGTACGCGGGCGCCGCGGCGACGACCGGGATGTTCTTCCTGGGCGGCGAGCGCTATCTGCTCGGCGGGGTGCTGCTGGTCATCGCGAATGTGTCGTTCGTGGTGTCGATGATGCTCTACAACTCCTTTCTGCCGCAGATCGCCGGGCCCGACGAACGCGATGACGTCTCCTCCCGGGGCTGGGCCTTTGGCTACGCGGCCGGGGCGCTGGTCCTGATAGCCAATCTGGTGCTCTACGGCGGCCACGACTCCTTCGGCGTCTCCGAGGGCACCGCGGTACGCATCTGCCTGGCGTCGGCGGGGCTGTGGTGGGGCGCGTTCTCGGTGATTCCGCTGCGGCGGCTGCGCGACCGGCGGGCGGCGGGCGGAGCGGGACCCGGCGGGGCCGGCGGCGCCGCCCTCGGCCAGGGGTGGCGGCAGCTGCGGGAGACGCTGCGCGATATGCGCCGCCACCCGCTCACGCTCTCCTTCCTGCTGGCCTATCTCATCTACAACGACGGGGTGCAGACGGTGATCACCCAGGCGTCCGTCTACGGCTCCCAGGAGCTGGAGCTGGACCAGACGACCCTGATCGTGGCGATCCTGCTGGTGCAGGTGCTGGCCGCGGTGGGCGCCCTGCTGATGGGACGCCTGGCCCGGCACTACGGCGCCCGGCGCACGATCCTGGGATCGCTGGTGGCCTGGACGCTGACGATCGCGGTCGGCTCCTTCCTGCCCGCGAAGGCGCCCGTGTGGTTCTTCGTGCTGGCCGTCGGCATCGGCCTGGTCCTGGGCGGTAGCCAGGCGCTGTCGCGTTCGCTGTTCTCGCATCTGGTGCCGCGCGGCAAGGAGGCGGAGTACTTCTCCGCGTACGAGATGAGCGACCGGGGCGTGAGCTGGCTGGGGCCGCTGGTGTTCGGGGTGACCTACCAGCTGACCGGGAGCTACCGGGGCGCGATCGTGTCCCTGGTGGCGTTCTTCTTGGTCGGTTTTGTCCTGTTGGCGAGGGTGCCGGTGGGGCGGGCGATCGCGGCGGCCGGAAATCCGGTACCTGACCGGATTTAGTCCCAGGGCGTGCGGGCCGGTAGTGTACGCCTTTGGCTCACCAGGCGGACCGTTACTGCGCGCTCAACGATGGAAGGCGCTGGGTGACATCTGCTGCCAGATGTGACAAACCGGGCGCTGGTGGGTACAACAAGGGGCGGCACGACGGGCGACGCATGTCCCAATTACGGGAATCTTCACCGCCGACCGGACGTTGACCGGATGACGACGACAGCGACACCTGTCCTGTGGGCGACAAGCCCGGGAGGCACGATTCATGAGTGAGCGAGCTCTCCGCGGCACGCGACTCGTGGTGACCAGCTACGAGACCGACCGCGGCATCGACCTGGCCCCGCGCCAGGCGGTGGAGTACGCATGCCAGAACGGACATCGATTTGAGATGCCGTTCTCGGTTGAGGCCGAGATTCCGCCGGAGTGGGAGTGCAAGGTATGTGGTGCACCCTCTCTTCTGGTGGATGGCGACGGCCCCGAGGAGAAGAAGGGTAAGCCCGCGCGTACGCACTGGGACATGCTCATGGAGCGGCGCACCCGCGAGGAGCTCGAGGAGGTACTGGCCGAACGGCTGGCCGTCCTGCGCTCCGGCACCATGAACATTGCCGTGCATCCGCGCGACAGCAACCGCAAGTCCGCCTGACAACGGACTGCGCCGAGCAGCACGCAAGGGCCGGGGCCACTGCACTTCGCAGTGGCCCCGGCCCTTGTGCGTGTGCGGGCCCTGAGCCGGGCCCCGGCGCCCTCAGCCGGTCAGCGGCGGATCCTGGCGGCGCGGGGACGGCGGCTGGTCATCGCGTATCACCTCGCCCTGGACGACCTTGCCGTCCGGCCGGTGCATCCTGGCCTGCTGGAAAGCGTCGCCGAACGAGCCCGGGGCGTAGGACGCCCGCCGGGTCAGCAGCTTCTCGGCGCGGCGCTGGATCAGCTTCCCCGTCGGCGGGAAGAGGCAGAGCAGCCCCAGTACGTCGGACAGCAGCCCCGGCACCATCAGCAGCAGCCCGCCGGCCATCGGCACCGTATTGCCGCTGCCGGACTGCCGCTCCCCCGATGACGCGGGCTTCCGTGGAGCCGACGGGTCGCTCTCGGCCTGAAAGCTCTCGGTGAGGTTCTGCCAGGCGCGCCGGCCGGCCCGCTTGATCGCATAGCCGCCGACGATCACTCCCGCGACCAGCAGCAGAAAGACCGTCAGGCCGTTGGTGGCCCCCGCGACCACGGTCAGCAGCCAGATCTCCAGCACCATCCAGGCGGCGATGCCCAAGGGGATGAACCGGCGGGCGCGCGAGCGCTGGGGCGGGCGGGGACTCGGCGATGGCGTGGCTGCGAACGTCATGCCTCAAGTGTGCCTGGCACGCCTCTCCGCAGGCCCTGAGGGTCGCGCGAGGGATCAGCTCGAAGCCACCGGGCGCACCGGGCCCGGCCTCAGCGGCCGCGGATCTTGTCCACCCGGGAGCCGACACCCCAGGCCGTGACCCGCCACAGCGCCTCCACGACGATGTCGCGGCTCATCTTGCTGTCGCCCAGCTCCCGCTCGACGAAGGTGATCGGCACCTCGACGACGTGGTAGCCGGCCTGCACGGCGCGACGGGCGAGGTCGACCTGGAAGCAGTAGCCCTGGGAGGCCACCTCGTCCAGGCCCAGGCCCTTGAGGGCCTCCGCGCGAAAGGCGCGGTAGCCGCCGGTGACATCGCGGATCGGGACGTCCAGCAGCACACGGGAGTAGGTGCTGCCACCGCGGGAGAGGAACTCGCGGTACTTGGGCCAGTTCACCACCCGGCCGCCGGGCACCCAGCGCGATCCGAGGACGAGATCGGCGCCCTTGAGGGCGGTGAGCAGCCGCGGCAGCTCCTCGGGCTGGTGGGAGCCGTCGGCGTCCATCTCGACCAGCACGCCGTAGCCGTTCTCGATGCCCCACCGGAAGCCCGCGAGGTAGGCGGCGCCGAGGCCTTCCTTGCCCTTGCGGTGCAGGACGTGGACCTGCTCGTCGGCGACGGCCAGCTCATCGGCGAGCTTGCCGGTGCCGTCGGGGCTGTTGTCGTCCGCGACGAGGACATGCGCCTCGGGAACGGCGGACCGCACCCGCGAGACGATCGGCTTGATGTTCTCCGCCTCGTTGTACGTCGGAATGATCACCAACGTGGTGCCGAGCGGACCGTACTGCCGCTGACCGTCTGTCACTGCTGCCCCTTCTCGTCCTTCGTACGTCCGCGCCGGCCGCCGACCACGGCGGCGGCACAGGACAGAAGTCCCACGATAGCGAGCGCCCACTCGGGTGCCGCACCGACGCGGTCGGCGAGCGTCGTTTCGTCACGCAGAGGAATGCGCGCGGAAACCACGCCCTGGGTGAATTCGGGGATCTGGTGGGTGACCTTGCCGTCCGGGGCGACCACCGCGCTGATTCCGCTGGTGGCCGCGGTGACCACGGCCCGGCCGTGCTCGACGGCGCGCAGCTTGGACATGGCCAGCTGCTGTTCGGGCTGACCGGTGCGGCCGTAGGTGGCGTTGTTGGTCTGGATGACCAGGGCGCGGGCGCCGGCGTCGACGGTGTCGTGCACGATCTCGTCGTAGGCGACCTCGAAGCAGATCACGTCGCCGAGCTTGGCGGGGCCGACGTTGAGCACGCCGGTGTGGTCGCCGGGGTAGAAGTCGCGGGGCACCCGCTGGAACCGCGTGATGATCTTGCTGAGCTGCTCCCGGAACGGTACGTACTCACCGAACGGCACCGGATGCTGCTTGGTGTACGAGGCGCCCGGCCCCTTCTTCGGGTCCCAGACGATGCCCTCGTTGAAGACATAGCCCTTCTTGGAGGGATGGTCGACGAGGGCCCCGACGAGCACGGGCACGCCGATCGACTTCACGGCCTCGTCGATCCGGTCGTAGGCCTGCGGGTACTGGAACGGGTCGAGGTCGGAGGAGTTCTCCGGCCAGATCACCAGATCGGGCTTCTTGGCCCGGCCGGCCTTGATGTCGGCGGCGAGCTTCTCGGTGGCCGTGGCGTGGTTGTCGAGGATCCTCATCGGGCGGCCCAGGAAGTCCATGCCGGGCTGCTGGACATTGCCCTGGACGACGGCGATGTCGACGGTGTCGTCGGCCTTCGTGGGAACGGGGACGGCCGCGCCGGCCAGGGTGACCGCGGCGGCCAGCCCGAACGCTTCCAGCGCCGGGACGGCCCGGTTCAGCGACCCCTTCTCGCGCAGCCCCCACAGGGCGGCGGCGCAGGCGGCCAGCAGCGCGCCGGTCAGCGCGACGGCGAAGGTCACCAACGGGGCGCCGCCGAGCGCGGCGAGCGGGGTGAACGGCGAGCCGGTGTTGGCGAAGGCCAGCCGGCCCCAGGGGAAGCCGCCGAACGGGAGGCGGTCGCGGGCCCACTCCTGCGCGACCCACAGGCAGGCGGCCCACACCGGCCAGACCGGCAGCCGGGAGGTGCCGGCGAGGGCCGCGCCCAGCAGCGTCACGAAGAGCGCCTCGGCGACCGAGAGGCCGACCACCGCGTCCCAGCCGACGACATGCAGCCACTTCAGCAGGATCAGAAAGAACGGCAGCCCGAAGGCGAAGCCGGTCCAGGCGCCCTGCCGGACGGTCCGGCCCCGGGTCAGCAGCGACAGCGCGGCCACCGCCACCAGCGACAGCGGCCACAGGTCGTACGGCGGGAAGGCCAGACCCAGCGCGATGCCGGAGACGACCGCGAGGCCGGTACGCAGCGCCTCGCGGCGGGCGAGTGCGCCCGTCCGCCGGAGGCGTCCGGGGCGCCGGGGCGCGGCCGTGGAGCCGGTCTCGGCGGACGGCACCGGGCCGTCGGGCGAGGTGCCGCTGACGGCTTCTTCGGTGGTGTCGGAACCCGATGGCACGGTCGCGGGCCTTCCTGCAGGTCGTGCGGTGGTCAGCTGACCGTACATCGGACGACCGGTAATGCGGATGCGGGGTGCACAAAAGGTGAAGGGCCCGGCGGAAAGGTGCGGGCGGGCCGCGGCGGGGTGCGGATAGGGGCCCGGCGCCCTTCGGGCCGACCTGGGACCCGCTGGCTGCGGGTCGACCGAAAGCCGTTGTCTACTGAGCATCCGGGCCCCACCCGGGTCGCACCTTCCCCCAAGCTCTCAAGGAGCAGGGAGGGACCCCCATCCGGCCGAAACACTCCGTTGTCCCGTGCCGCTGGTGCTGGACCTGGCTCCCAGTGGCGGTGTGCCGGTGTGGCGCACCGCCCCATGGCCCAGCTGCGTTCGACGACTGCGCGGAGGTCTCCCGATCGGACGTCCTGTGGTGGACTCGGCCGAACCTACCGGCCGCCGACCGCCTGCTGTCAACAGGTGCTCCAACTGCGCCGATTTCGCGTCGTCCCAGGTCAGCAGCGAGCACCCCTTGGTGGGCCGAGTAGCGGCAAGCACGTCCCCCGACGGCACGAGCCCGCGCGATGTCACTCGTTCGGCCGCCCGAAGACCGTTCGTCCGCCGACGACCGTGCTCAGGCACACCGGAAGCTCGTTGCCGGGGGTGAGATCGGGCAGGCCGGGGGTGCCGGAGCGGGGGTCGGTGGACCAGCGCTCCACCCGCTCGTCGGGCGCCTGGACGATCAGCTCGCCGGTGCGCCAGACCGCGTAGTCGGCAGGGGCGCCGGGCACCAGGACGCCCGCGTCGTCCCGGCCGACGGCCCGCCAGCCGCCGCGGGTGTGGGCGGTGAAGGCGGCGCGGGCGGAGATGCCGTGGGCGCGGGTGCGGTGGAAGACGGCGGCCCGCACGGTGCCCCAGGGGTCGAGCGGGGTGACCGGGCTGTCGGACCCGAGGGCGAGCGGCACACCGGCCTTGAGCAGCGCGGCGTACGGGTTGAGGGTGCGGGCCCGGTCGGCGCCCAGGCGGGCGGCGTACATGCCGTTCTCGCCGCCCCAGGCCGCGTCGAAGGCGGGCTGGACGGAGGCGGTCAGGGCCAGGTCGGCGAAGCCGGCGATGGTGCGCTCGGTGAGCATTTCGGCGTGCTCGACGCGGTGCCGGGCGGCGCGGATCCGATCGAGGCCGATGCGCTCGGCGGCGGCCCGTACGCCGTCGACGACGCTGGTGAGGGCGGCGTCGCCGATGGCGTGGAAGCCGGCCTGGAGCCCGGCCTCGGTGCAGGCGGCGACATGGGCGGCGACGGCGTCCGCGTCGAGGTGCGCGGCACCGGTGTGGCTGGGGGTCCCCCCGGCGGAGCTGGGGGAGTCCGCGTACGGGGCGTGCAGGTGGGCGGTGTGCGAGCCCAGCGAGCCGTCGACGAAGAGGTCCCCGGCCGCGCCGATGGCCCCGAGCTCACGGATCCGCTCGGCGTCCTTTGCTGATGCGACCAACTCGGCCCAGTAGCCCACCACCCGCGGGCCGTTGCCCTCCGCGGCGAGGGCGAGCAGCGCCGTGAAGTCGTCCTCGCCGGAGATGTCCGGACCCGCGCATTCGTGGACGCTGCCGATGCCGAGGGAGGCGGCGCGGGCGAGCGCGGCGGCCTGCGCCTCGGCGCGCTGGGCCGGGGTGACGGTGGCGTACGCGGCCTTGCGCACGGCGTGGTGGGCGTCATCGGTCAGCGGGGCGTCGGCGTGGAACCCGGACCGCTCGCGGATGCCGGGGACCAGGTCGAGCAGTGCCGTCGTGACGACCGCGGAGTGCACATCGACGCGGGTGAGGTAGAGGGGACGGCCGCCGCTGGCCTCGTCCAGCTCGGCGCGGGACGGCGGGCGCCCCTCGGGCCAGGCGCTGGCGTCCCAGCCGTGCCCGAGCAGGATCCGGTCCGACGGGCGGGCGTCCGCGTACCGGCGGATCCGGGCCAGCGCGTCGGACAGGGTGCCGGCACCGGCCAGGTCGAGCCCGGTGAGCGCGAGCCCGGTCGCCGTGGTGTGCACATGTGCGTCCGTGAACGCGGGGGTGACGAGCGCGCCGTCGAGCTGCACGACCTCGTCCACTCCACCGGCGAACGAATCGGCCGCGCCCTCCTCCCCCACCCAGGCGATGCGGTCACCCTCCACGACCATGGCGGTGGCGAAGGGGTCCGCGGGGCTGTGCACCTCACCGCCGCGCAGCAGGACGGTACGGGTATGGGCCGGGTCGGGGATGTGCTCGCTCATACCGGACAGTTTGGCTCCTGTGCGCTGATGGACCGCGCGCGGGGGGCGATTGCCGGTCAGATGCGGGGCGGCCGGGCCTCGTAGGGGGTGGAGAGCACAACCGTGGTGCGGGTCGAGACTCCGGCCAGGGTGCGGATGCGGGTGAGCAGGTGCTCCAGCTCCAGCGGCGTGGCGACCCGGACCTTGAGGATGTAGTTCTCGTCGCCGGCGACGCTGTGACAGGCCTCCAGCTCGGGGACCTCGGCCAGGCGGTCGGAGATGTCGTCCGGCGCGCTGGGGTCGAAGGGTTTGACCGAGATGAAGGCGGTGAGCGGCAGGCCCACGGCTTCGGGGTCGACTATGGCGGCATAGCCCCGGATGACACCGCGCTGCTCGAGACGGCGCACCCGCTGGTGCACCGCCGAGGTGGACAGGCCGGTGGCCTTGCCCAGGTCGGTGTAGCTCATCCGCCCGTCCTTGACGAGCAGATCCACGATTTGTCGGTCCAACTCCTCCACCCGTTCAACCTACTGCGCGCGGGCGCGTGTGCGCACCGCGCGCCGGATCGTGGACACCCTCGCGCCGGGTCATGTGACCAATGCCACACGAGTGAACCGGTGTCCGACGGGCGCCGGCGATTATGCGCGCGGCATGAAGGGAATTGCTGCTGGTGGCCAGGACCGCCCGTCACAGGAAGTCAGCGATCCGATCGGCCCACCCGAGGGGGATGGACATCATGCGACGCCTTGAGCAGGACTCCGCTGCCGCGAACATCGGCGCCCAGGAGGGCGACAGTCTCGGCTTCTCCGGCGACGACGGTGCGTACGACGCGTTCGAGACCTTTGAGATCTACCGGGTGACCTGCCCCGACTGCCTGCAGCCGATCGCGCTGCTGGCGGACGAGGACACCCTCCCTGAGCACGCGCTGTGCCCCACGCCGTGGAACCCGTTCGGCCTGACGGTCTGCCAGGGTTCCGGCCGGCAGGTGTCCGAGGCACCGGAGACCGAAGACACCCTCGACGCCCAGGAGCAGGACGCCGCCATGCTGCTGACGCTCCCGGAGAGCCTGGACTGGCGCCGTCAGCCCTTCTCGCACATCGGCGGGCCGGGCACGCGCCCGATCCGGGTACCGCAGATGCGCCGCAGCGCCTGAGAGCGGGCCTGCTGACCCCGTAGGGCCGCCGCTCAGGTCTTCACCGACAGCGGCCCTCGATCATCGCCTCCAGGGTCTCCCTGTGGAGGATCAGCGCATCAGCGTCGGCCGGGACCAGCACCTCACCGAAGTGGACCTGGCGACAGGCGACCCGGAGCACGGCGATGGCGCGCCGCAGGGCCGCGTAGAGGGTGTGGAACTCCATGTCGCGGGGGCATGCCCGGTGAGTCGGGCATAGCGGAGTACTGCCGACGGGGTGCAGGACGCTGCCGGGACCGGGAGTGGCGAGGAAGTCGTCCGTACCGGGCGGGACTTGGTCGTACAGACGGGCGAGGGCCTTGACGCCGGCGGCTCCTCCTGGGCGCGCGGCCGCCAGAGCATCACCCGGGGGCTGGTCCCGTGGCGGGAGTTGACGGTACGTCAGCTCGAATGGCCGGCCGGACCCGCAAGAAACGTAGGGGGCGGAAGGCTACTTCGCCTGTTACCGTCACCAGGTCGACGCTGACCTGCCCCTTGCCCCTTGCCCCTCGGAGCCACGATGACCTCACCAGTCCTGCACTGTCTGCGCTGTGGCCGCGCCGCGGCGGCCGGGGGAGCACGCTTCGACGGCTGCCGGGCCTGCGCCGCAGAGGGCATCGGCGTCAATACGATGCCGTCGCTCGCGGATCTGCGCGGAGTGGACCTCGCCGCGTACCGGGGCGGGCCGTGGGGCCTGCCGGCGGCGCTCCCGGCGTCCGGCCCGCCGATCACCCTGGGCGAGGGCAACACCCCGGTCGTCCGGCTGCGCAGGGACCCGGAGCGCGCTCAAGAGGGCCATCCGGTGGGCGAGTTGTGGCTGAAGTACGAGGGCGGGAACCCGACCGGTTCGCACAAGGACCGGGCGATGGCCGTCGGCCTGGCCGCGGCGGTGGCGGCCGGCGCCGACACGGTGGTCGCCGCGTCTTCCGGCAACGCCGGTGCGGCGGCCGCGGCATACGCGGCGCGGGCCGGGCTGCGGTGTGTGGTGTTCACCAACGAGGCGGTGCCGGCGGGGCTGCGGGCCCAGATCGATGCACTGGGCGCCGAGCGGGTGGTCCACCGGGGCACCGCCGCCGAACGGAACGCGGCGATGGCCCGGGCCGTCGAGGAGCGCGGCTGGTACCCGCTGACCAGCTACTCCTCGCCCTCGCCCGGCGGGAATCCATACGCCAACGAGGGGTACAAGTCGGTCGCCTACGAGCTGGCACGGGACTTCTCCGGGCGGCGGATCGACACGGTGGTCGTGCCCACCAGCCGCGGGGATCTGCTGGCCGGAATCGGCCGTGGCTTCCGGGAGTTGGCGACCGCGGGCCTGATCGCACGGGAGCCCCGGCTGGTGGCCGCCGAGCCCGCGGCGTCGGCTCCGTACACCGCCGCGCTGCGCCACCCGGACCGCGCCGACCAGGAGCGTACGCGGGTGGTGGACGGGCCGACGGTGGCGTTCTCGCTCGGCGAGGAGCGGCCGTGCTGGCAGGGGCTGGACGCGCTGTGGCGCAGCTCGGGCACGGCGATGGCGGTGGGGGAAGACGCGATCATGGCGGAATATCGACGGTTGGCCACCGAGGGGCTGATCGTGGAGCCGTCGTCGGCGGTCGGGGTCGCGGTGGCGCGTGAGCTGGTGGGCGACCCGGAAACCCTGGTGGTCGCCATCGGGACGGCGACGGGGATGAAGGGGCTGGGCGGCTGAGGCGGGCTTCCGAACCCGCTGGGCGACTGAGGCGGGCTTCCGACCCCGCTGAGCGGCTGGAGGCGGGCTTCCGACCCCGCTGAGCGGCTGGAGGCGGGCTTCCGACCCCGCTGAGCGGCTGGAGGCGGGCTTCCGACCCCGCTGAGCGGCTGGAGGCGGGCTTCCGAGTCTGCTGCGCGGCGGTTGGACGATACGTGGGCTACCGTGATCGCGGCGCCCCGCGACGAGCCGCCATGGTGCCCGCGAGGGCGACCGCCGGGAGAAACGGTGAGGCGGGCCGGGGTCCCCGGGCCCGCCTCTCCCCCTCAGCGTGTTTCGGGGCCCGCGAGGTGGCGGGCGATGACCATCCGCTGGATCTGGTTGGTGCCCTCGACGATCTGCAGGACCTTGGCCTCGCGCATATAGCGCTCGGCGGGGAAGTCGAGGGTGTAGCCGTAGCCGCCGAGGAGCTGGACGGCGTCGGTGGTCACCCGCATCGCGGCGTCCGTGCAGAAGAGCTTGGACATCGCCGCTTCCTTGGAGAACGGCCGGCCGGCGTCGCGCAGCCGGGCGGCGGTGAGATACAGCGCGCGGCCGGCCTCGATCTGGGTGGCCATGTCGGCCAGCATGAAGCGCAGGCCCTGGAAGTCGACGATCGGGCGGCCGAATTGCTGTCGCTCGGAGGTGTACGAGAGCGCCTCGTCCAGCGCCGCCTGGGCGAGGCCGATGGCGCAGGCCGCGATGCCCAGGCGCCCGGAGTCCAGGGCGGAGAGGGCGATGGCGAAGCCCTGACCTTCGTCGCCGATGCGGCGGGAGTCGGGGACGCGTACGCCGTCGAAGTGCAGCTGGGCCGTCGGGGAGCCCTTCATGCCCATCTTGCGTTCGGGCGCCGCGGCGCTGAGTCCCTCGGCGTCCCCGGGGACCAGGAAGGCGGTGATGCCGTGGGCGCCGGTGCCGCCGGTGCGCGCCAGCACGGTGTAGAAGTCGGCCGCGCCGCCGTGGGTGGTCCACGCCTTGGTGCCGTTCAGCGTCCAGGTGTCGCCCTCACGGGTCGCCCGGGTGGTCAGCGAGGCGGCGTCGGAGCCCGAGGAGGGCTCGGAGAGGCAGTACGCGCCGAGGAGCCCGCCGCCGAGCATGTCGGGAAGGTGTTCGGCGCGCTGCTGCTTGGTGCCGTATCCGGCGAGGGCGTGGCAGGCGAGGGTGTGCACGCTGACGCCGAGGCCGACGGTGAGCCGGGCGGCCGCGAGCTCCTCCAGGACCTGGAGGTAGACCTCGTAGGGCTGGCCGCCGCCACCGAATTCCTCGTCGTAGGGCAGCGAGAGCAGTCCGGATTCCGACAGCAGGGTGAAGGTCTCGCGCGGGAAGTGGCCGGCGTCCTCCTCCTCGGCCGCCGTCGGCCTGATCTCGCGCTCGGCGAGCTCGCGTACGAGTGTCATCAGGTCGCGGGCTTCCTCCGTGGGCAGCCTGCGGTCCACCGGCCGGGGGCCGTACTCGGTCATGGCGGCGCTCTCCTCCCTGTCGGGCGCTGCGGCGACGCGCGCGCGGGGTGGGCGGCGGCGCCGGTTTCCGTAGTGCCACGCCGATGATCGCGTTCCGGGTCGCGGAAGGCGATGACCTGCGGCTGTGGCGCTAGGAGTATGCCCGATCGGAGGCCCCGCGTCACGGGTTGATCATCATCGGCTGTGGGGATCCGGCCCCGTACCGGCCGGTCATGAAATTGGTCCGAACCATTGACTCAGTGGTCTAGTCCTTCTACTTTCTCCCTCAACGTTCAACGCGTTCATGCCAATTCGGAACGCAGGTCAGGTCAGGCTCCACCCCTAGGGGTTGCCCGCAAAGTCCCGTCGTCCGCCCGGAGGGCGGGGCCCGCGGCGTCTGGTGCACTACGTTCGCTGCGCTCATTCCGTCTCGGCTCTTCGATCGTTCTTCGGAGGCCGAGCGCGATCGCAAGGCGGAGGGTCGTCCTCGTAGCGGGTCTACGTGGACGATCCGACAACGCAGCGAGCGCGCGTGCCAGGCGTCGCGGGCCAGGCGGGAGTTTGCGGGCACCCCCTAGCCCCCCTCCGAGGAGACGACATGCTCAGACCGCACCGGATGCGATCGCCGCGCAGGCTGATCGCCGCCGCCACCGCGCTGTGTACGGCGGCGCTGGCCGGCACCCTGCTCGCCGGACCGGCCTCCGCCGACCCGGCACACAGCCCGTCCGCGCCCCACGCGACAACGGCACAGCCGGCCGCAGCGGGCAACAAGGTCGTCGGATACTTCACCAACTGGGGTGTCTACGACCGCAATTACCACGTCAAGAACATCGAGACGTCGGGGTCGGCGGCCAAGCTGACGCACATCAACTACGCCTTCGGCAACGTCCAGGGCGGCAAGTGCACCATCGGCGACTCCTACGCCGACTACGACAAGGCCTACACCGCCGACCAGAGCGTCGACGGTCAGGCGGACACCTGGGACAACGGCGCACTGCGCGGCAACTTCAACCAGCTGCGCAAGCTCAAGAAGCTGCACCCGGGCCTCAAGGTGCTCTGGTCGTTCGGCGGCTGGACCTGGTCGGGCGGCTTCACCGAGGCCGCCAAGAACCCGGACGCCTTCGCGCAGTCCTGCCTCGACCTGGTCGAGGACAAGCGCTGGGCGGATGTCTTCGACGGTATCGACATCGACTGGGAGTACCCCAACGCCTGCGGTCTGACCTGCGACACCAGCGGCAAGGACGCCTTCACCAAGGTCATGAAGGCACTGCGGTCGAAGTTCGGCCAGAACAATCTGGTGACCGCGGCGATCACCGCGGACGCCTCGGCCGGCGGCAAGATCGACGCCACCGACTATGCGGGAGCGGCCCAGTACGTCGACTGGTACGACCCGATGACGTACGACTACTTCGGCGCCTGGGACGCCAAGGGCCCGACGGCGCCGCACTCCCCGCTCACGTCGTACAGCGGCATACCGAAGGCCGGCTTCAACAGCACCGACACCATCGCCAAGCTCAAGGGCCTCGGCGTACCGGCGGGCAAGCTGCTGCTCGGCATCGGCTTCTACGGCCGCGGCTGGTCGGGCGTCACCCAGGACGCGCCCGGCGGTACGGCGACCGGCGCGGCACCGGGCAAGTACGAGGCCGGGATCGACGACTACAAGGTGATCAAGGACCGCTGCCCGGCGACCGGCAAGGTGGGCGGCACCGCCTACGCCAAGTGCGGTGACCAGTGGTGGAGCTATGACACACCGGCGACCATCGGTACGAAGATGGCCTTCAAGGACGCGCAGGGCCTGGCCGGCACGTTCTTCTGGGAGCTGAGCGGCGACACCACCAACGGTGAGCTGATCAAGGCGATCAAGTAACCGCAGATACAGGCGGGTCGGGCGGGAGGCGGCGGCCTCCCGCCCGTCGCCCGTTCCTCGTACGGTGCCGCCGTCCCGAGGATGTGTCTCAGGTGGGCGGACGAGGTGGCGCCGGGCAGCCCGGCTCGTACTCCTCGATCAGCCGCAGGGTGTCGCCCAGGCCGCGCACCAGCAGCGTGACCACCGTCTCGCGCGGCACCTCCTGCTCCGCGATCCAGTCGAGGGTGACGCCCTCGACACTGGAGAGCCAGCCGGTCAGCGCGGTACGGGCGAGCGGCGGAATGTCGGTCCGGCCCCAGGCGTCGATGGCGATGGTGCCCAGCAGCCGGGCGCGTACGGTGTCGCGGATCGCCAGCACCTCGGCGTCGAAGCCGACGCCGCCGGTGACGATGGCGCGATAGGCGGCCTGGTGGTGCTGGGCGTAGCGCAGATAGCCGTCGACGGTGCGCTGCACACGTTCGCCCGGCGGGAGGTCATGGGTGCTGCCGGCCCGCTCGACCAGCTCGGCCACCGCGTCCTCGATGATCGCGAGGTAATAGCCGCGCTTGTTCGTGAAGTAGTAGTAGATCAAGCCCTTGGCGACGCCGGCCTGGCGCGCGATGTCGTCCATGGACAGCGCGTCGTAGGAGGTGTCGTCGAACAACTTCCGTCCGGTGGCTATCAGTTCGGCGCGACGCGCCTGGGAGCGCACGGTGCCGCGGACGGCCGGCGAGCCGACCCGTCCACGCTGTTGACTATTATTCAAAGTCCGCCCAAGTCTCCAACTACCAAGAGTTTTAGGCAGTATGACAGAGCGTCATGACCTGCTGCCGACACTCCGCAGGGCGCCTCCAGCACTTCCCTCGTGCATGCGACCGCTGCCCCGGGGAGGACGCAGTGAGCTCGACGACGCACTCACCGCCATGGCCCGGTCAAGGCGATGGTGCTGAAGATGAAGGCCGCCTCGCTCACCGACCACCGGCCGACCACCCACGACGGCGGACCCGAACTCGCCCTGAGCGCCGACGCGCGGACGGGCTGCGGCTGCGCGCGGGAGGCCACCGCGACACCCGTTCGTGAGGCGGCGCACCACGCGGGGTTTACGGCCCCGCCCGCTACGAGCACCATCGCCGTACGGGGGCAGGAGCCGTATCGAAGAGGTGACACGTGGTCAACCCTTGGCTGGCGATGGAGACCGGTGCCGACCCGGCGGAACGCACCCGCACGGTGCGACGGGCCCATGCGGCGTTCCTGGCCGACGGGACCGTCGCATCGCCGGTCCGCCAGGTGGTCGCCGACTCCTGGCGGCGCTCGGCCGACGCGCGGGCGTCCTCGGACGGCGTCGCACCCATCGAGCTGGACGAGGCCGCGCTGCGCGCCTACCGGGACGGGCATCCGCTGGCCCGCGCCATGCCCGTCTTCCGGGAGCTGCTGGGCAGCTTCGCGCAGGACGGGGCACATCTGCTGGCCGTCTGCGATCCGCAGGGGCGGATGCTGTGGGTGGAGGGGCACCGCGGGGTGCGGCGCAGTGCGGAGCGGATGAACTTCGTGGTGGGCGCCCGCTGGGACGAGCGGCATGCCGGCACCAACGCCCCGGGCACCGCGCTCGCCGCCGATCACGCCGTACAGATCTTCGCGGCCGAGCACTACAACCGGCAGGTGCAGCGCTGGACCTGCGCCGCCGCTCCGCTGCACGATCCGCGGACCGGGCGGCTGCTGGGCGCGGTGGACATCACCGGCGGCGACCAT
Source organism: Streptomyces inhibens (assembly GCF_022221585.1). Classification (NCBI taxonomy): domain Bacteria; kingdom Bacillati; phylum Actinomycetota; class Actinomycetes; order Kitasatosporales; family Streptomycetaceae; genus Streptomyces; species Streptomyces inhibens. The sequence goes on along the minus strand of NZ_CP084681.1, from coordinate 8,666,142 downwards.
CTGGCGAGCCCGCACAGCCTGGCCCTGGTGCAGGCCACCGCGCGTGCCGCGGAGGCCCATCTCACCTCCGGGGTACCGGAATTGGGAGTCTGTCTGTCGGCGCTGGGCCGGGACGAGGCGCTGCTGGTCGTGGACGGGGAGCGGCTGCGGCTCGGACGCCGTCACAGCGAGATCATGGTGCTGCTGGCCCGGCACCCCGAAGGGCTGACGGGCGATCAGCTCTCGGTACTGCTGTACGGCGAGCGCGAGATGCGCCCGGTGACGCTGCGGGCCGAGCTGTCCCGGCTGCGGCAGCTCGTCGGTGCGCTGCTGCACTCCCGCCCGTACCGGCTGAGCAGGCCCGTCGAGACCGATCTGTGCGCGGTCGAGGCGAAGCTGGCGGCCGGAGAGCCGGCGTGCGCGCTGAGCGGCTACCCCGGTCCGCTGCTGCCGCTGTCGGAGGCGCCCGGCGTACGGCGGCTGCGCGTCGCGCTGGAGGAACGGATGCGGCGCGCACTGCTCGGCGCGGGCGACCCCGACCTGCTGCGCGAGTGGTCGCGCACCCCCTGGGGCGAGGACGACCTGGAGGTCTGGGAAGCCCTGGTGGAGGCCTTGCCGGAGCGTTCACCGGCCCGTACCGCCCCGATGGCCGCGGCGGACCGGCTGCGCGCCGGGTACGGCCTTCCCGGCGGCTCCCCCGGCACACCGCTCACCGCGCGCGTCGCAACGTTCACGCAACCTCCCCGGTCATAGCCTGCGCACAACGCCCGTCGCACGGGAGTGGCGGGCACCGCGCCGAGAGCGATTGGGAGGCCGCCCCATGGCCCGTTACGCCAGCCCGGGTTCCGCCGATGCCGTCATGAGCTATCTGCCCCGCTACGACCACTGGATCGGCGGCGAGTTCGTGGCGCCCGTACTGGGCCGGTACTTCGAGAATCCGACCCCGGTCAACGGGCAGCCGTTCACCGAGGTCGCCCGCGGCACCGCCGAGGACGTCGAGCGCGCGCTGGACGCGGCGCATGCGGCCGCGCCCGGCTGGGCCCGTACGCCCGCCGCCGAACGCGCCGCCGTGCTGAACAGGATCGCCGACCGGATGGAGGCGAACCTGGAGGCGCTGGCGGTCGCCGAGAGCTGGGAGAACGGCAAGCCCGTACGGGAGTCCCTGGCGGCCGACATCCCGCTGGCCATCGACCACTTCCGCTACTTCGCGGGCGCCATCCGCGCCCAGGAGGGCTCCCTCTCGGAGATCGACGAGGACACGATCGCCTACCACTTCCACGAGCCGCTCGGGGTGGTCGCCCAGATCATCCCTTGGAACTTCCCCATCCTGATGGCGACCTGGAAGCTCGCCCCGGCGCTGGCCGCCGGCAACGCCGTGGTCCTCAAGCCGGCCGAACAGACCCCCGCCTCGGTGCACTTCTGGATGAGCCTGATCGCGGATCTGCTGCCGCCCGGCGTGGTCAACATCGTCAACGGCTTCGGCGTCGAGGCCGGCAAACCGCTCGCCTCCAGCCCGCGCGTCGCCAAGGTCGCCTTCACCGGTGAGACCACGACCGGCCGCCTGATCATGCAGTACGCGTCCGAGCACCTGCGGCCGGTGACGCTCGAACTGGGCGGCAAGAGCCCCAACATCTTCTTCGACGATGTCTCGTCCCTGGCGGACGACTTCCAGGACAAGGCGCTGGAAGGCTTCACCATGTTCGCCCTCAACCAGGGCGAGGTGTGCACCTGCCCGTCCCGTGCGCTGATCCAGCGCGGGCACTACCAGGACTTCCTGGCGGCCGGGGTGGCCCGCACCGAGAAGATCGTCCAGGGGCATCCGCTGGACACCGACACCATGATCGGCGCACAGGCCTCCAACGACCAGCTGGAGAAGATCCTCTCCTACCTGGACATCGGCCAGAAGGAGGGCGCCCGCGTCCTGACCGGTGGCTCCCGGGCCGAACTGGGCGGCGAACTGGAGGGCGGCTACTACGTCCGTCCGACGATCTTCGAGGGCAACAACGACATGCGGGTCTTCCAGGAGGAGATCTTCGGCCCGGTGGTCGCCGTGGCACCGTTCAGCGACTTCGACGACGCGATCGGCATCGCCAACGACACCCTGTACGGACTGGGCGCGGGCGTCTGGACCCGCGACGGCTCCACCGCCTACCGCGCGGGCCGCGCCATCCAGGCCGGGCGGGTATGGACCAACTGCTACCACGCCTACCCCGCCCATGCGGCGTTCGGCGGCTACAAGCAGTCCGGGATCGGCCGGGAGACCCACAAGATGATGCTGGACCATTACCAGCAGACGAAGAATCTGCTGGTGTCGTACTCGCCGAAGAAGCTGGGCTTCTTCTAGGTCCACGAAAAAAGGCGCCTGACCTGGGATTTTGCCCGTCAGGCGCCTTTCGCTCGGCCCGCTCGGAGCAGGGACCGGCTTGCGTGGTAACTCCCAGTTTCTCCCACAGCTATCCCGCTCCTGACCGGCGTGCGCCGATGACCGCAGGAGGGCCTACGAGCTGGGGGGCGCGATCCGGCAGGTCGAGCAGCGCGTCGACGGTTGCGTCGAGTGCCGTGTTCAGCTGGGCCAGGTTGCGCAACCGGAACCCCGCGAACCGGGAGTGGGCCGATCTTCGTCCAGACCTCCGCCACCACCGACCAGAACGTCCGGTTCGGCGACACGGTCCACCTCTGGGACCTGACGGCGGCCGAACCTGGATCGTCGAATACATCCACGAGCCGCTGGTGCAAGAGCCGTTGCATCATCAGGGGTACATCAACTTGCTCACCGATCCGGAGTGCGGCCTGCCGATCACAGGCACCAGTCTGCACTGTTCCTGCGATCGGCTACCCGAGTCCTATTCGGAGTGCAGGTTCAACGCCCACAGCACCAACGGAAGGTTGGGCAGACTTCAAGTGCGCTTCACGCGCCGCACCGGAAAGAGGCTCGACTGCTACAAGGAAGATCCGGACGACTACGCGGCGCGACGAAAACTGTATCGCCGAATTCCGGCCCATCTGACAGGCGGTTCCTCCGGGACGAGTCTCTCGCAGTAGCGGCTATACCGTGCCGCGTCCTTATAGCACTGGATCCCCGGTTAGCGAAACCGGGGATCCGCCGCATCATTGGAGATCCACCGCCATTCCCTAACCGTCACGTCGAAAGGCAGCAGCACAACGCGCCAGCCCACAAGTTCACATGCCCTTGCCCATGCCAACACTCGACACGGCACGTGGGGACGGCCCTCAGCTACGCCACGGCATAGCTGAGGCGGAACAGGTCCTGGGCCCGCGCCAGGTCCCGCTCCGTACGAAGCTGCACCTCCAAGTCACCCGTGCCGTGGTGGCCGAGCCCCGTCACGTCCCGGGTGAACCCAGGAACAAGGTCGAGGCCCTTCGGGTCAACCTTGAGGTAGACGAGGAGCTTGGTCTGCTGTGGAGGACAGACGCAGGCGAAGTTCCGCAGTCGCTGGTAGGCCGCGTACTGCTTGCGCTGGACCCGGGTGACGCCGTCCCCCAGGCCGAGCAGCACCTCGTCGACCGCCTCCGCCAGCTGCGCCCTCGCGCCGTCCGGCCTTCGGGCCGGCGGCAGCCCGGCCGTGCGCCGGCGGCCCCGCTTGGTGGCGGCCGACTGGCCGGTGACAGAAGCCACAGTTTCCAGGCCGATGTGCGCGCTACCGAAGTACCGGTAGCGGACCAGGTCGATGCTGCGCCGGTGCTCACGTACAGCGTGCACGTCGTAGCGGGTGAAGTCTCCGGCGACACAAATCAGACGGGGCGCGCTCCACAACACCTGAGCTGCAGCCGAGGCCCCGAGCCGGTCGCGGACGAGGTATCGGAAGGCGTCCTTGTGAGCCATGAGCCACGACATGTAGTAGAGGCCCTGATTGATCACACCGGCATCGGTTCCGCGCTTGTATTCGACGATCACGGGCGCGAAGTTCTCGTCGAGCCCCAGCGAGTCGATCCGCCCACCCTCGACGCAGTCGATGGCGTACTCGCTTGCCAGGAACTTGACCCCCAGCATCGTCTCCATGTGCGACTCGATGAGGTCCTGTACATCCGCCTCGACCTCAGCAAGACGGGCCATGACCTCGGCCACGCCGCCTGTCGTGTTGAACAACTTCAGGCCCACCGCCCCCTCCACGATCACGATGCCGCAGGAGAACGTCGCGGAACTCGGGGATATTTCCGCTATCGAAGCCCTCCAGAAAGGGAAGAAAGAGCAAGAAATTCGCATACAGAACGATGCGATGCAGAGCGCTCAGCACAGCCCCATGCACATCCGCGCCACTGGGGCGGAACGGGAAGCGTGGAGGACGCGTCCAGGGCATTCGGCTTCTCTCGGGCGAAGGGCTACGAGCTGGTTCGCCGCGGCGAGTTCCCGTGCCGAGTGCTGCGCATCGGACGTAGCACACGTGTCGTCACCGCATCCTTGCTCCGTGTCCTCGAAAGCGGAGAGCCGGAGTACAACGGTGCCCACGCCGGATGCTGCACCCCGTCGTAACCCGTCACATACAGAACCCCCGCCGGAGCGAACCGGCGGGGTTTCGCCTTCTCGTGATCAGGGCCGGGGCGTCTTCTGGCCCATCAATGCGATGCTGCAAGGTGCGCGTCGGCGTCTCACTCACGCCCGACACGGTCTCACATCTCACCTCCACACCCTCATCCAGATCTGCCAGTGGTCGAAGCACGCGTCCACCTACGCTCGGATGATCCGCGCCGGATCACGCCCCGCCGAACGCCTGGCCCAGACCTTGACCGATCCGACGCTGCCCAATCCGACCGCCACCACCCTCACCCAAGCCGACACGCTCGGACGGCTCCTGGAGGAACTTCCCAGCCAGTTCACCCCACACCCCGGTTAGCTGCCCCGCACCATGCCACCCGAGGCACCCTCGCGGGACACCCCAAGCCGGTGCAGAACCCCTGACCACTGCCCCAATGGCTCATGTCTCGGTCAGGGCCGACCGCCTTGCTCCGCGCTCGATCGGCGACGTGACCGTGCGGCCCTTACCGGTGACCGGAGATCACGGGTCAGTGCTTCGGAGGGTCCGCACGGGAAGGGCGGGGCCACCAGAGCCCGCCATGGCACACCCTGTCCACATCTGTCCCTAGCGTCCGGCAGACGCGGGTCGCCGGTGTGCCGCCGGGAAGATCTGATTCGGCCGCGGCGCGTGTGGCGAGAGGGTGCTCAACCATGCGCCGGATGGGGGGTGCCAGTTGGTGCGTTCGACGCTGCGCATCTTTCGCACAGGAGCTGGCGGACGGCGTGATTCTTCGTCGCGACGCCCGTTCCGTTCAGACGATGCAGCATCTGCGACCTGGCGTGTGTGTGCTGGGCGCAGATGCCCGCGCCGCAGGCGCGGCACGTGGCGACTGCGGGCGTGGGCTGGTCCAGGGTCTGGCAGTCGTAGCAGTTCATCGCTGGTCTCCGTTCGCGTGAGGGGTTGGTTTCGCCGATCACGTGTGTGGGGCCGGTTTACGTGGATGCGTGGCGTAGCCGGGCCATCGCGACGACTGCTTCGTTGAAACGGGTGCATACCGTCGTGTATTTGGCAGCGTTGGCCTGGTTGGGTTCGTATCGCTCCTTGGCGACGTGTGGCCGTTCGGCTTCATCAAAGCTTGGCCACACACCTGCACCGACGAGGGCTGTGGCTGCCGCACCGAGCGCGGCGGCCTGCTGGTCCACCTTGGTTCTCAGCAGGGGAACGTCGAAAACGTCGGCGTAGATCTGGTTCCAGCCCGGATGGCGGCTTCCGCCGCCGGAGATGAGAACCGCGGAGTCGTCCGTCGCGAACTCTCCGATGATGTCGAGCCCGCGCCGCAACGATGCGGCAATGCCTTCCAGCGCTGCCCTGGTGATGTGCGGTCGGCGGTGCGAGAGGTCCATGCCGTGGAGCACGCCCCTGGCTTCCGTACCTCCTTCCAATGGCGTTCCGCCGCTGAGCATGGGCAGGAACAACAGACCGTCAGCGCCCAGCGGTGCCGTACAGGCTTCGGTGACGAAGTCACTCATGGCCATGCCGGGAGCCAGCAGATCGCGCAGCCACGTCATGGTGGTTCCACTGCTGAAGGTGGACAACGCACTGACGTACAGCCCGGGTACGACGTGCGCGAACACGAAGGGACGGGAGTGCGCGTCCAGGACGGGGGCGCCTGAGGTGACCGTGATCCAGCTCGACGAGCCGAGCGAGGCATACATGCGCCCCGATGTGACCCCACGGGATCCGAGGGCCATGCACGCGTTGTCCACTCCCCCGGCGAACACGGGAGTCGAGCGAGGCAGGCCCAGCTGGTCGGCTGCCTCCGTGGTGAGGGCACCCACCTGGTCCGTGGACTCCACGATGGGTGGCAGCAGTGAGACCTCCAGGCCGGCCGCTGCCAGCAGGGTTTCGTCGTAACGCCGTTCGCGCAGGTCGTAGCAACCACTCCCCGATGCGTAGGAGTGGTCGGTCACCAGGGCGCCGGTCAGTCGCAGGTTGACGTAGTCCTTCGAGCCGACCAGGTGACGTGTCGCGGACCAGTCCGAGGTTCGGTGACGCCGGAACCACATTGCCTTGAAGATGGGGTACAGGGCGGGGGTGAAGCCGTTCCCCGTGGTCGTGTACCACGACTCCTCGTCGACGCGAGCGAAGTACTCGGCCGCCTCCTCGGTTGCCCGCGTGTCCGACCAGATGGGCGTGGTCTCCCCCAGCGGGCGGTGGTGTGTGTCCAGCATGACCGCGCCGAGGCTGTGACCGGACACGGCGATGCCCACGATGCGCTGCTTCCACTCGGGGGATGTCGCCATCAGGGTCCGGGTCGCCCCGACGACGGCGTCCCACCAGTCGTCGGGGCGTTGCTCGTTCCATCCGGCTCTGGGGTGCAGCGTCGGATAGTCGACGACCGACTCGGCGAGGCACTCGCCTTCGGCGCTCCACACGGACGTCTTGCATCCTCCGGTGCCGAGGTCCAGGGCGAGGACGAGCTCAGACACCCTCGGCCTCCGCTGCTTGCTGTGCCAGCTCCTTCGCGACAGTGGCGTTCATTCCGAAGCGGGTGACTCCGAGGTCCGCCATGGCCTGGACCGTCTTGAGGTCGCGGATGCCGCCGGCCGCCTTCATCCGGGCGCGGCCGGCCAGTTGGTCGGCGATGATGCGAATGTGCTCGACCGTGCTGGGCACGCCGGACCAGCCGGTGGCCGTCTTCACCCAGTCGATCCCGGCTTCGACGGCGCAGTCGCACCCAAGGCGGATCTCCTCCTCGGTGAGGTGTCCGACTTCGAGGATGGCCCGGAGCGGTACCGCGCCGTCGACCACGGCGGCGATCTGTGCGAGTTCCGAGGTGACGTAGCCGGTGTCCGCGGAGCGCAGTCGGCCGATGTTGACGACGACGTCCAGTTCCTGGGCTCCGGCGTCCAGCAGTTGCTGGGCTTCGAAGACCTTGGTGGCGGTGGTGGCTCCCCCGGAAGGGAAGCCGACGGGCGAGCCGACAAGTGTCTGTGAGCCTTCGAGGCGATCGCGGAGGTAGGGGACCCAGTTCGGCAGTACGTGGGCGCTGACGAAGTTCGACTCGCGGGCCCGACGGGCCAGTTCGTCGATGTCGGCACGGTTGTGGGATGCCTGCACGCAGCTGATGTCGACGAAGCGCGGGAGTTGGGTAATCGAGAAGGTGGGCTGCTCAGGCACGGTAGCCTCCGTGGCCCGGGTTGGGACGGGTCGTCCAGCGGCCGGCTTCGTCGACGACGAGTTCCTTCATTCCCCCGGCTCGCTCAATGATCTGGTAGTCCTGGCCGGCGTCGGAGGCGTAGCAGAAGAGAGTGACCAACCGCTCGGAGCCGACGTTGACGCTGCGATGGACCCAATGTCCGGGAACGTAGACGGCCTCGCCGGGCTTGATCTCGATGGCCTTGCTCTGGCCGTCGAGTGTCTCCAGCAGCATGACGCCGTGGCCGGCCAGTCCCACGTACAGCTCGGATCGATCGGCCTGGGCATGCAGATGGCCGCGGGTCATGAAGTACTCGTCGCCCACCTTGCCGGGTTCCAGGACGCTGACCCCGGTGATGAGACCGCCCGGGCCGTCCTCGGTCCGGCTGCTCTCCACCCAGTAGACCGGCTTGCCGTCGTCGTCGGCCAGGAGTGCCTCGAACGCTTCGGTGTCGCGGTAGAGGCCCTTGAGGTCGGGCAGGTACTTCTCGTAGCGGCCGTTGTTGCCGGTCAGCGCCCCGTTCTCGGGCACCAGCGTCAGCTTCACCGGCGGTACGGGGACGGGTACGGGCATGACGTCCTGTGTCGACACTGCTGTTCCTTCGCTTTCCTTCGCTCGTGATTGCTCTGTGGGGGTGCCGGCACTGCTGCTACCAGATGGTGTAACCGCCGTCGGCGACGACCGTCGCCCCGGTCATGAAGGACGCGGCATCGGATGCGAGGAACGCCACCACGGACGCCACCTCGTCCGGGGAGCCCATCCGCCCGGTGGGCGTGTGCGCCTTCCACTCGGTGAGCCACTCCTCGGGCACGCCCTCCTTGGTGAGGTCGGTGAGGATGTAGCCGGGTGCGATGGCGTTGATGCGGATGCCGTCGGTGGCGTACTCGGCGGCCAGGCTTGCGGTGAGCGAGTGCACGGCGGCCTTGGAGGCGTTGTACGCCGACTGCATCTGGGGGTGGTTGACGATGAGGCCGGACATGGAGCCGATGGTGACGATCGAGCCACGCGTTCCCTTGGCCTGCATCTGGCGTACGGCCTCTCGCGTGCACCAGAACGACCCGTCGAGGTTGGTGTCCAGGACGTACCGCCAGTCGCTCTCGCTGATGTCGGCGGAGGGTGTGTGGACCACGACACCGGCGGAGGTCACCAGGATGTCGATCCTGCCGTGCTGCTCCGCGATCGAGGCGAACGTCGACGCGACAGTGCCGGCCTCCCTGACGTCGCAGTGGATGTAGTCGACTTCCCGGCCGGTCTTCGAGTGCTCCTCGGCCGTCGCCCGTCCCAGGTCGTCAAGGATGTCGATGATGATGCATCGCGCTCCCATCTCCTGAAGGGCTCCGACGATCGCGCGCCCGATGCCGCGGGCCCCGCCGGTGACGACGGCCACGCGACCGCCGAGTTCGAGCTTTTCCCTGTACATGATGTTCCCTTTCATCAGCCGACCGGGGTGTCGGCTGTGTCGATACGGCCCAGCAGGCGCGCGGGGTTGGTGACCAGCGCGATTTCGGCGAGCTTGTCGTTTCCGCTCCGCACGAGGCGCGGCACGATGCGCTCGCCCAGGTAGGCCAGTCCCGGCATGCCGCCATAGGCGGCGTATCGGGTGCGGCGCGCGACGTCACCACCGAGCAGGAGGCGGCCGGCCGCGCCGAGTTCCGCCGCTCGGACGAAGCAGTCGAGCAGTGCCGAGTCGGGCCAGGTGCGGGTGCGGGCGAACCCGTCGTAACCCAGGTAGGCGCCCGCGTCCGCGAGTTCGGCGTGCAGCACGGGGTCGGGGTTGCGGTCGATGTGCGCCAGGACGACGGCGTCGGGCCTCACCCCATAGGTGGCGAGGAGGTGGAGCAGCTCGAACGTTGCGCTCCCGTGCTCGAGGTGCACCATGACGGGGGCACCGGTCCGGGCGTGGGCCTGGGCGACGGCGGCCAGGACGCGCTGTTCGAAGCGCGAGATGCCCCAGTAGCCGATGCCTGCCTTGAGCACGCCCGCGCGGACCGGTTCAGCGTTCGTCGCCAGCGCGACCGTGCTGTGATCCGGTGTGTCGGCCTCCGGCATCCCCGCCTCGACGTCCGATGTGAACCGCTCGGTGAGCTGCTGCTCGGTGAGGTCGAGCAGCCAGTGCCCGGACCCGTAGTGCGCTTCGCGGTGGGCGCCCGTCGTGGCGACGATGTGGAGCCCGCGGTCGGCGCTGATCCGGGCCAGGGCGGCGGGGTCGCGCCCGAGTCCGGTCGGAGTGGCGTCGACCATCGCGGCGATTCCCGAGTTCCGGAGCAGTCCGGCCTCGGCACCGCTGCGCTGCTCGTCGTCGAGTTCGTCGCCGGGGAGCAGCGGAGTGTCCTGGAAGAGGTGCTCGTGGTAGTCGGTGCGGCCGAGGCCGGCCGGCGCGATGTCACCGAGAACGGTGCGGACCATGGCCATCAGCGCACGCCGGCGGCGACTCGGGCCAGTTCGTCCACGGTCTCCCGCGGCATCGGAATGTCGAAGACATCGGCGATGACCTGGGTCCATCCATGGACGAAGTACCGCCATCCATCCTCGATGAACAGACCGCGCTCGTCCTGCTGGGCACGGGCCTGGTGCAGGAACTCCAGCGTGCCGCGGTAGTTGAACTCCCACACCACGCCCTTGTCGGGGAACCGTCCGGCGTTGCCCACCGGGGAGCCGGGCCGGTCCTTGCCCATGCCGGTCGCGTTGACCACGAGGCTGCTCGGGGGGAGGGAGGCCAGGAGCGCGTCGACGTCGTCGGGGCCGGTGGTCACGACGTACTGCATGAGGGCCGGGTCGATGCCGGCCCGCTCGTGCAGCTGGCGCTGGTGGGTCAGCCGTTCCTGGGACCGCGCGGTGCAGATCACGCGGGAAGGCCGGTCGCCGCGTACGCCGAGCTGGTGGCTCAGCGCGCAGCCGGAGCCGCCGGAGCCGAGGACCACGGCCGCGGCCCCGGTCGTGGTGAAGTGGGCGGCCGGAAGGAAGTCCTCCAGGGCAAGTCGTACGGTCACGGGGTCCTTCGCCGCGCCCGTCAGGCGGGTGCCGCGCTTGGCGATGGATGAGATCTCCCCGAAGGTCCGGGCGAGGTCGTCCAGGTCGTCGAAGAGGTCACGGGCCGCCTCGAACACCGCGATCTTGTGGCTGGTGACAAGCGCTCCGCGGTGGCCGGGATCGTCCGTGATGGAGCCGACCACATCGCGGTAAGTCTCTCGTGGCGCCCCGAGCCCGATGTCGTGCCCGAGCAGGGTGCGCGTGGGGAGTCCGAGCACCTCGGCCCACTTGGGGAACACCTTCATGATCGACGAGCTGCCGGTCGTGACACCGACGAAGCCCATGTGCGTGTCGTGTTCCGTCGTCATCGCCGACCCTCCGTGATGGCCTGGGTGAATGCGTCGGCGAACTGCCGCGCGGCGTACTCGATCTCGTCCCAGCGACCGGCGGCCATCGCGGATGCGGAGCACAGCTCGCTCCCGGCGCCGACCGCGACGGCTCCGGAGCGCAGCCAGTGGCCGATGTTGTCGGCGCGTACGCCCCCGGTGGGCATGAACGGCACGTCCGGGAAGGGACCTCGCAGCGACGCCAGGTATCCGGGTCCGCCCAGGGAAGCCGGGAACACCTTGACGGCGTGTGCGCCGAGCCGCACGGCGGTGATGACCTCGCTGGGCGTCAGTGCGCCGAAGAAGGCGGCGGCTCCCGTGTCAAGCATGGCCTCGGCCAGGGAGGGGTCCGTACCGGGGCTGACCAGGAATCGAGCTCCAGCGGCGACGGCTTCCTTGGCCTGGGACGCGGTGCGGACGGTTCCGGCCCCCAGCTGTACGCCCGCGCCGTACCGTCGGTCGATCTCGCGGATCGCGTCGGCCGCGTCCGGGGTGCTGTAGGTGATCTCGATGCCGGTGATCCCCCCGGCGACGAGGGCGTCGACGGCGCGTACGGCCCGGTCGGCCGAGGGAGCCCGCAGAACGGCGACGACTCCCGCGGCGCGCAAGGCGGCAAGCGCTGATGTCCGGTTCACTCAGATCTTCTCCTTGGTGGCGTCCTCGGTGGCTGCCTTGCTGGAGGGGAGAGGGACGATGTTCGCCGGGGCATCTCCGCGCAGGACGGCGAGCACTGCGCTCACCGTGCCGAGGCTCATGCTGTCGACGGCTTCGACGGTCTGTGCCGCGGAGTGCGGGGTGAAGATCGTCCGGTCGGCCAGGGCCTCGGTGAGCAGGGGGCTGGTCGCCTCGCCGGCTTCCGAGGAGAGCGTGTCCGAGGCGTAGACCCGAACCTTTCCCTCGTCCAGCGCCTTCGCCAGGGCCGCTTCGTCGACGAGGCCGGCGCGTGCCGTGTTCACGAGGATCAGCCCCGGCCGGGCGGCCGCCAGCCAAGCCGCGTCGATCAGAGGCTGCTCGCCGGGGGCGTGCAACGAGACGATGTCGCAGCGGTCCGCTATCCCGTTCAACGACGCGGGCTCGATGCCGGCGGCCCGCAGGTCGGAGTCCAAAACCCAGGGATCGTGCCCGAGGACGGTGCTTCCGAAGCCCGCCAGCCTCGCGGCCACTCCGCGCCCGATGCGGCCTGCTCCGATGATGCCGACCGTGAGGCGACCGAGCTCGCGGGCTCTGTTCACGCTCCAGTCGCCGGCTCGGACCCTCTGATCGCCGCGGGTGACGTTGCGCAGCGCGGCGAGCATCAACGCGAGCGCATGGTCGGCGACGGCACCGCTGTTGGCCCCGGGGGTGTTGGTCACCAAGATGCTGCGTCGGGCCGCCGCGGCAAAGTCGACGGCGTCGACTCCTACGCCGTATCGCGCGATCAGGCGCAGGTGGGGCGCGGCGTCCAGATGGTCGGCGGTAATCGGGCCCGTTCCCGCGATCCACGCCGTGGCGTGCGCCAACAAGGGGCGGAGGGCGTCAACGGCATGGTGGGCGGGGCCGGTTATGACACGGGCTCCGGCCGACTCGAGCGCTCCGCGTGCGTCCAGATCGCCGGAGGAGAAGGAACGGCTCGTCACCAGCACGGTGGGGGGCGGTGTCATGAGCGGCCGCCGTGCTGCCGGTGTCCCGTGACCGCGCCGCCGTCTTCCTCCGCGACAACCAGGATCTTGACCTCGGCGCCGGACCCGATCGCCTCGAACGCCTCGGCCGCGCGGGTCAGCGGGAAGGTGGCGGTGATGAAGTCCGCGGCGTCGATCTCGCCGCTCGCGATGATGTCGATCGCGTCCCGGAAGTCCTCGGCGCGATAGGTGGTCGCGCCCTGGATCCGGACCTGGTACTCCTGCACGACGGGGAGCTCGATGGTGATCGGCCTCCGGGCGCCTCCTACGACGACCACGGTGCCGCCCTTCAGGACCATCTGGATCGCCGACTCGACGGTGGGCTGGATGGACACGCAGTCGAAGACGACGTCCGCGCTCTCTCCCAGTTCCGTTCGGACGGCCTGGGCGAGGTCGGTGCGCGTGGCGTCGACGACCGCGTCGGCACCCAGCCGGAGGGCGAGCTCACGCTTGCCGGCGAGGGTGTCCGTCATCACGATCTTGCGTGCGCCCTGGTGCCGGGCCGCGGCCATGACGAGCAGGCCGATGGTTCCCGCACCGAGGACGGCCACCGCCTTGTCCCGGAGGTCGCCGGCCAGGCGCACGGCATGCACCGGTGTGGCGAGCGGCTCGATGAGGGCGGCCTGGTGGTCGGTGAAGTCTTCGGGGACGACGTGGAGTCGGGTGGCTGGGATGGTGAACACGTCGGCCATACCGCCCTCGCGGTACCCGCACCCGAAGAACTGCAGGTTCTCGCAGAGGTTTTCCCGCTCCGTCGTACACGGTTTGCAGTGCCCGCATACGAGGGTCGGCTCGGCCGTGACCCGGTCGCCGACGCTGACGTTGTCGACGCCTTCGCCGGTCTGTACGACCTCGCCGACGACCTCGTGGCCGGGGTAGTACGGAGGCTTGAAGAAGGCGTGCTCGCCGTGGGCGCCGGCCTTGTCGGAGCCGCAGACGCCGGAGACGTGGAGCTTGACGAGCGCTTCTCCGGGCTCAGGCGTGGGGACGGCTTCGGTGTGGATCTCGATGGTGTCGGGCGCGGTGCAAACCACTCGGCGCCGCGTACGTGCCGCGTACATCAGAGCTTCGTTCCGTTCGGGGGATTCGGAGAGGGGTGGTGGGGCGCGTGAGCGCCGTGCGCGCTAGTTGACGAGGGTGTAGGGCGCGATGTACTTGTCGACGTTCTCCGGTGTGATGAGCTTGCAGTTGAACAGCTGCTTCTCGGTGTCCACCCCGGTCTTGCCGGTCTTGAGAAATCGGTCGGCCTCGACGACTGCCTTCGCGGAGAACCACACCACCGGCTGCAGGACGGTGTAGGACATGTGACCTGCCTTGACCGCCTTCACCGCGTCGGGCGAGCCGTCGAAGCCACCGACCTTGATCTTGCCCGCCTTGCCGGCCTGTTCGAGGGCGGAGGCGGCGCCGACGGCGAAGCCGTCACCGCTTGCCAGGACCGCGTCCACGTCGGGGTGGGCCTGAAGCATCGACTGGGTGGTGTTGCGTCCGACCGCGGTGTCCCACGCGATCGACTGGGTCTGGAGGTTCTTCAACCCCGGGTACTGCGACAGAACACTCTTGTAGCCGTTGGCGCGAGCGACGGCGTTGTTGTCCGACGACGGGCCGTTCAGCTGGACGTAGGTGCCCTTGCCTCCCAGGACCTTGGCGAACCGCTGCGCGCCGAGGGCCGCACCCTGGGCGTTGTCGGAGATCAGCTGGGCCTTGGCCAGACCCTCCTGGTTGATCTCGGCATTGACGATGAAGACCGGTATCTCGGCCTTGACCAGCTTTCGAACGGCGCCGATGGAGCCATCGGCGTTCGCGGGGTCGAGGAGAACGGCGGCCGGCTTGGTGGCGATGGCCGCGTCGACGAGCTCGCTCTCCTTCTTGTTCTCACCATTGTGGCTGGTGACCTTGACGGTGTATCCGAGCTTCTTGGCCTGGGTCTTGACAGCCTTGGCCGAGGCGGCCCAGTACTCCTCACCAAGGTTGTTGGTAATGAGTTCGATCGTCTTGTTGCCCGCCGAGGTTCCGGCCGCCTTGGGGTGTCCGTCGGCGGAGTTACTGCTACATGCGGCCAGGGGAAGCAGCGCTGCCGCGAGAAGGGTGACCACGATCTTTCGACGCATCTCACTGTTCCTTTTGCTGGTATATAGCGAATATGTCGGTTTGTGAATCGGTCGTGCTACCGCGGTGCCGTGGAAGCGGCCGGCTGCCGTTCCGGCGCGGCGCCCTACCGGGCCTGGAAGGTGCGGCCTCCCTTGGCTCGGGGCTTTCTTGCGCGGTACTGGATCGCGTTCAGCACGACGGCGAGGACGATGACTGCGCCCTTGAAGACCATCTGCCAGTACTCGGAGACGCCGACGATGATCAGCCCGTCGGCCAGGAACCCGATCACGAAGGCCCCGAGCAGCGTTCCGCGGATGTTTCCGCGCCCGCCCATGAGACTGGCGCCGCCGATGACGACCGCGGCGATCGCGGTCAGCTCGTAGGAGTTCCCGCTGGTCGGATTCGCGGAGGTCAGCTCCGAGGTGAGGATCAGGCCGACGAGGGACGCGCACAGACCCGAGAACACATAGACCCGGACCTTGACCTGCTTGACCGGGATGCCCGAGAGCTCGGCGGCCCGCTCGTTGCCGCCCGCGGCGTAGAGCCGACGGCCGAAGACGGTCTTGTTGAGGACGAGACTGGCCACCGCGGCCAGCACCACCATCACGAAGACGCCGGTCGGAACACCGAGGATGCCGTCGAATCCGACCCGACTGAAGCCGGTGTTGCCGAACTGCGCGGATCCCTGGAGGTCGGGATAGGTCGAGCCGTTGGTGATGAGCAGCGCCACACCGCGCGCCGCGTAGAGCATGCCCAAGGTGGCCACGAAGGGCGCGACCTTGTACTTCGCGATCAAGAGGCCGTTGATGAGCCCGACGAGGGATCCGACGGCAAGCGTGCAGACAACGATCACCCAGACCGAGGGGTACGCGCGACCGACGCCCGGGAGGTCGACGCCTTGCAGGAGGAATCCCGCGATCACGCCGCTGAGGCCGACGGTGGAGCCGACGGACAGGTCGATGCCGCCGTTGAGGACGACGTAGAGCATCCCGATCGCAAGGATCGCGTAGAGCGCCACGTGCTGCGACATCATCAGGAGGTTGCCGGCCGTGAAGTAGTTCGGCGACAGAAGCGAGAAGAAGACCGTGATGGCGATGAGTGCGAAGAATGCGCGGCCCTCAAGCAGTAGCGCTCTGAGGTCGAGGCCCCCGGACAGCCACGCGGGCTTACGTACAAGTGCAGTGGATGAACTCATTGGACACCTTCCACCGATACCGGCGGCATTTCCTTTTCACCGGATGCGGCCATGATTCTTTCCTTGGTGGCATCGGCGGCATCGAATTCCGCCGCGATCTTTCCCTTGCTCATCACGACGACCCGGTTCGCCACGCCCAGGCACTCAAGGACCTCGGATGTCGAATAGACGACGGCGAGCCCCTGTTTCGCGAGCTCTGCGAGCAGGTGGAAGATCTCGGTCTTCGCGCCGATGTCGATACCGCGACTTGGCTCATCGAGCAGGAGCACCTTCGGGTCGGTGAGCAGCATCTTGCCGATGACGACCTTCTGCTGATTGCCGCCGCTCAGTGATCCGATCGGCGCCCCCGGGCCGGCGGTCTTGACCCGGATGTCGCGGATGCCTCGGGCGATCCGCTGCCGTTCGGCCTGTTTGTTGATCAACAGGCGCTTGACGCAGGAGGACAGGCTGGACAGCGACAGGTTCTGCCCGACGGACAGGGACTGGACCAAGCCGTCCCGCTGACGGTCCTCCGGGACCAGGGCGAGACCCAGTTCGATGCGCTCGTCGATCGGCAAGCCCCTGAGGTCCTGGCCGGACAGCAGGACCCTGCCCCGCGCGAGCGGCGTTCTCCCGGCGAGCGCTTCCAGCAGTTCGGTCCGGCCGGCACCCATCAGCCCGTAGAGACAGACGATCTCGCCGGCGCGCACCTTCAGGGTCAATCCGTCGACGCAGAGGCGCTCGGGGCTGGCAGTGTCCAGAACGCCGACGTCCTCGATGCTCAGCACGGTCTCGGCGAAGTCCTCGTACGCAGGAGGCTCCCCCAGGTCGAAGCTGCGGCCGACCATCCGTGAAACGACCCAGGCCAGGTCGACATCGGCCGCGTCGGCCCGGTCCACGATCTCGCCGTCGCGCAGGACCACGACGCGGTCGGAGACCTGGAGCGCCTCCTCCAGATGGTGCGAGATGTAGACGATCGACACCCCTGCGGCCGTGAGGTCCTCGATCACCCCGAATAGCACCTCGACTTCGGAGGCGCTCAGCGCGGAGGTGGGCTCGTCCATGATGAGCACCCGCGCGTCGAGCGAGAGCGCCCGGGCGATCTCCACGATCTGCTGCTGTCCGACCCGCAGATCGCCGACCAGCGTGTCAGGGGAGATCTCCTCCTGCAGCCGCTCCATGAGAGCGCGCACGACGCGGCTCTCGGCGCCGTAGTCCACGAGGTTCCCGAAGCGGACGGCCTCGCGCCCCATGAACAGGTTGTCGCGCACGCTCAGGTTCGGGCACAGGCTCAGCTCCTGGTGGATGATGCAGATCCCGAGATCCCGCGCGTGTGCCGCCGATTCGAGTTCCAGCGGCTGCCCGTCCATGAGCAGTGATCCCGCGGTCGGCTTCTGGATGCCTGCAAGGATCTTCATCAGGGTGGATTTGCCGGCGCCGTTCTCACCGAACAGCGTCGTCACCTTCCCCCGGGCAACACCGAAGTTCACTCCTTTGAGGGCATAGGTGCCGTCGTACCGCTTCTCGATGTCACGCGCCTCGAGTATGAATTTCCCGTCGGCCATTTCGACGTTCGCGTCGTCCATCACTTCTCCTCCGAGATCTTGACCGGAGTGACGATGAAGGCCGTCGGATTGACGTATTCGAAGACACCCGTGACCGCGACGGTGTGAGCATTCAGGGACGCCCTATCCACCTTGCCGAGTACGATCTTTTTGACCTGCTCATTGAGCTCGGCGCCGACGTTCTGGTACTCGACCTGGTTCTTGAAGTCGCCGAATTTCACCTGCTTGGTGGCATCACGGACAGCCGTGCCATTGATCGCCGGCCCTGTCTGGACGAACACCTTGGTGCCGGGCGGGAGACCTTGCACGGTCACCGGCATCAGACCGGTGTCATCGGCCTTGCCGGCCGTACCGCTGAACGTCACCGAGAAGACCAGGGCCGAGGCGCTCCGCGCGGCCCCATAATTCTTCGCCGCAGCCGATGGCTCCGCCGCGATTGCCTTTGCAACGTCAGCCAGGGGTGCGGCCTTGCGGTCGATTTCCGGAACGACCTTCGAAGCGAAGCGCTGCTCGGCGAATGCGGCAGGGCTGAACGCGCCAGGGGTCGCCTCATGCGCCGCCGAGTCACTGATCACCGTGGTGTTCAGAACCATGCCGACCAGCAGGACTCCACCGGCTGCCGCCTTGAGAGCCCGGCGCCGGGTGAACGCCGTTGCCTTGATGGTGGTCATCTCTCCGTCCCCCACCGAGCTGCCCCGAACCCGAGCGATCCACAGGACATGTGGCGCTCCTTCCTGAAACGAGGCCGTGGCCTTCCGTTAACGAGGTCCTCACAAAGTAATCCTGTACGTACAGGATGGCAAGATCCTGTCTCTACCTTTTGAGGAGTGGATTGACGGGAACCGTCGAGCGCCAGCGGCGGGGACATAGCCGTGCGGGACATCTACGCAGGTCAAGGCAGCCATCGGTGGGTGTGCGCGGGTGCGCTGCAGGCGCTGTTCCACGCATCTCGGCTGTCGGACAGTCCGGCCGGAATCAGACCGGAACAGACGGGCGGCGGCTACGTGGGAATTGCGTACATTCCCGGAGCGAACGTCGCATGGAAGGGATGCGGGGCGCGACTGTCGCACGCCGCTTGGCCTTCGGCGCTACCGCCTCGCGTCGGCTTTGATGCGCCCGTCGGGCTCGGGAGAGCCGCCCGACGACAGCAGCGAGAACGGCTCACCAATGGCGGCGTTCGCCCCACCGTCAGGCTGGACGGACGTGGAAATCGACAGCGTCCCGGCTACGGGATGAACACGCAGCTCGGAGTGGCGAGAGGGCGGCCAAGCCGACGAGAGCAGACACCACACCTACTCCCCTGGAGCGGGCAAGGGGCCAGCCCAACAGCACGGCCCTCCGATTCCGCCGCGGGGTGCGGCCGACAGGGACGGGCCGCGCCGCGCGACGTCGAGGGCACGGAATACACGCGGGACGCATCGCTCGCCCCATACCCGGGGCGAGTCGAGGCGGGGACACCTCAGTCCGTAACGATGACCAGGGGATGCGCGGGGCCTTCGCCGCGTCGAGCCAACTCCACCTCGAAGCGGCTGCGGTCGCCACGATGAAACGCCACGAAACTCTCGACAGGACGCCCGTCCGCCCCGAAGCTCACATTCCGCAGGACGAGTACCGGGGCACCCTGACCGACGCCGAGGCTACGCGCGAGCTCAGCGCTCGCGGTCGCCGCCTCCACCGACCGGCGCCCCTTGACCAACTGCACGCCGTACTTGTCTTCCAGCAGCGCATAGAGGGACTGCCGGGTCAGGTCCTCGTCCAACAGACCGGGCGCGACCTCCTGCGGCACATGGGTCGTAGTCAGAACCCACGGCTCCTCGTTCACAAAGCGCAGTCGCTCAATCACGATGACCGGATGCCCGGGCTCCCGCTGGAGCTCGGCCGCTACCTGTGCATCCGCCGGCACGACTTCGAGCCTGCGCACGTCACTGCGCAGCTCACCTCCACGGGCAGCCACATCTTCATAGAGCCCAGTCAGCGACTGGACGAGCCCCTCGGCCGTCTTCGGCGAGGAGATGAAGGTGCCTCGGCCCTTGATCCGCTCAATGACGCCTTCAGATTCGAGCTCGTTGAGCGCCTGGCGTACGACCGTACGAGAGACCTCGTATGTCCGGCACAGCTCGTGATCGCCGGGCAGCCGGTCGCCCGGCTGAAGCTTCCGCCGCTCGATCTCGCCGAGAAGGATCTGCTTGAGCTGGTGATAAAAGGGCAACAGTGACGAGCGATCAATACTTGTCTGCATGTCATGAGAGGATAACAAAATTCGGCCCCGTCGAGGGCACACCACCCAACCTGGAGCGGGAGCGTCAGCCATCGGCCCGACCCGCTCACAGTGGGCCGCCCAGCCGGCCGCGGGGGAAGACCTATACGACACAGGTTCCAGAACGGTGCAATTTTGACGACCTAGGCTCTTGACATCCTGTAAGTACAGGATGACATTGGCCATGTAACCCGAAGGGGCTGATCAAAATGCTCGTTCTCGCGGATCCGCCACCCGCCACCGTTAGCCCTTCGGCACCGCCGCTGGACAGCCTTCGGAGCACTCCTCATCAGACGCTTATCGCCCTCCCCTCAGAGGACGCCCGCGTGAGCTCGGCACGCCGCTTCACTGCCGACATGCTCCGCCGCTGGGGAATCGCCGAGGACACACGCGACTCCGCAGTACTCATCGTGAGCGAGCTCGTCTCCAACGCCGCCAGACATGGCCACGCCGACACCACACTGTTCCTGACCCTCAACGACTGCATGCTTCAGATCGCGGTAGCCGACTCCGGAGCTCCCGTGGCTCACCAGCACGCCCACGCCGACTCCGACCCCGACGAGCACGGTCGCGGCACGGGAATCGTTGAGTTTCTCGCACAATGGATCGAGATCCACCACAGCGAGTCCGGCCGCCAGGTTCACGTGGGGCTTCGGGTCGCGGATCCGCAGCCCTGTTAGGACTTGTCCGGGTGATCATGTGCGGAGCCAGACTGCACAGACGGACGGCACGGGGAGCGTGGGGAGGCTTCCAGGACGCTCTCGTTCTCGCGGGCGACGGATTACGGCCTGGTTCGTCGCGGGGAGTTCCCGGGCCGGGCGCTACGCATAGGCGTACGACACGTGTCATCACCACGTCCTCGCTCCGCGTATTCGAAAGCGGAGAGGCGGAGTACAACGCCGAACTCTGCGCGCCGCCGCGTCGAACACCACGCACCAGGCCCATCCCCGAACGCAGGCCCCCCCGCCGGAGCCGGCCGACGGGGGCTCCTCACCTCTCACCTGCTATCACACGCGTCTCACCAACAGCGTCGACGCACCTGGACCACAAGGATCTGACCTGCGAAAACGCTGCTGATCTAGACTACCTGGACGGTACAAGACGCCCTTCCGACAACCTGTGCCAGGTGGTTCCCACCATCGACGGCGACGTCGCACCGAGGCACCCGCTGGAGACAGTGCCCGCCCATCCGTTGGCCTGCCAGAACCTTACGGCTTGCGTACGAGTGCTGGGCATGAGCCGGGCACAGGTGGCGGTCGCGTGATGGTGCGCCTTCGAGTCGCACTTCGAGTTCGAGAGCCGGCGCGGAGAGTCATCCCAGGCTCCTCGTGTCCAGCACGCCAGCCTTCCCGACTTCCGGTGGTTGACGGCAAGATCCGGACCACACACGGACCAATGCGCCGCCGACGGCAGTCCTGTCTACCGTTTCAGCAGGTCAGCGCTACCTTGAGCGCTGTACCACCAGCAGACGAAGAATCTGCTGGTGTCGTACTCGCCGAAGAAGCTCGGCTTCTTCTAGACGCAAAAAAGGGCGCCTGACCAGGGCAGATGCCCGGCAGGCGCCCTTGTCGGGATGCGCCTAGGGCGCGAGACGAAAATCGACCCGCCCGGCTCTCCGCGCGCACTCGGCCGGGTCGGCCCCGGAGGCCGGCCAAAAGGAGATGCCCGCATGGCGCAGGTCGTAAGGCCGCTGCGCCGGTTCAAGGGCAAGCTCATCGAGGGTGGGGGCGGCCTCACGTGCTCGGCGCCACGTTATGCCGAGGCATCGATGTACTGAACTTGATTGGGTGATGTCGGGACTGCAGCTCCTGCCGTTGTCCGTGTCCCACTCGAACTCGAACCTCGCCCGTACGGTGATCCCTCGCCGCCACAGCAACCACCGCGTATCCAGCTCGGCCATGCGCACCCACACGTACAAGAAGCTGACGCTCAGCGGCAGCGACGGCCAGGCGATGAGACCCAGGAAGCGGGGCTCCACCGGCAGCCACACAGCCAAGGAAACCCCAGGACGAAATACCAGAGGGCACGCCGCCACCAAGGGCTGCCATGCGGCACCCGATCACGCAGACCCGCCAGCATCCGCAGGGGCCATGAGCGCACCGACTCCCGCCGGGTTGGCTATCGATACCCCGCGGATTCCGCGTCGCTCATGATCGCTTCAATCTCGGTGCGGAGCGCGCGGACCATCGCCGTATTGCGATGCCGGACCGTCATGGCAGTGCCGGGTACGGCCCTTGGTCGGGACAACTCCTGCGGCGGGCTCACTGTTTGATTCGCCCATGGCAGCGCATCCTAGACATATCAAGGAGCAAATACGCCTCCCCCGACAGGAGCGCACTTCACACCGCCGGTGAGGAATCGCGGTAACCCCGGCCCAAGACCACGACCGGGGTTACCGATCATGCCGACCGGCTCAGTACTTCTCGAACAGGTACAAGTCCCAGTGGTAGGGGCTGTTGCCGTAGTACCGCTTGCAGTCCCACGGCACATCGGAGGTCTTGCCTGCTGCCTTGCACTCCGTAAAGGTCTTGTACTTGCCGGCCCAGTGCCATTCGCCCGTCCCGCTGGTTCGCACCTTCGACGCCGTGGTCGCGGCGGCGGCCGTACCCGCCGCCGTGACCACGCCACCGAACAGCAGCGCGGTGGTTATGCCCACGGCGGCGAACTTTTGTTTGACCCGAGACACGAATTCCCCCTGTCGAATAAAGGAAAGCAGTCGGTGGATGCGCTCGTATGCACGAGCGCTGCATCACATCCTCGTAGAGCGGAAACCGATGTGGAAGAGATCACTGATGCGGATGACGACGCGATTGATGCCCTTCCCTACATGGAACTGGAGTAGCCCTACGAGCATCCGCGCCACCTGGGACGGAACGGGGAGCGTGGAGGACGCTTCCAGGGCGTCGGGGTTTCGCGGGCGAAGGGGTACGACCTGGTTCGTCGCGGGGAGTTCCCGCCAGGTCCTGGATCTGCCCGGTCAGCTGCTCGACCCGCGAACCATGCGGTCGGGCGGCGAGGTCCAGAAGCTGTTTGGGGTCATGGCCCGCCACCGTAGCGGCGCGTCCACCGACGGAAATGGGAACACGAAGAGGATCGCCGAAGTTTTGGGCAAGGTCCTGGAGGCCACTGTCGTCGACCCCGAACAGGTCGATATGGCGGAGCTTTCCACCTGCGACCTCGTGGGGTTCGCCTCGGGGATCTTCTCTGGGAAGTTCCATCCACGGCTGCGCCAGTTCGTCCGGTCGCTTCCGAAGGGGGAACGACGCAAGGCGTTTGTGTCCGCCACCAGCGGACTGCCCGAACCGCGTTTTCGGCCCGTCACCCTCCCCTTGTGCGGCTTCTTGAGCAGGGGGGCTTCGAGGTGGGCGACACATTCTCGTGTCGCGGGTTCGACACCTGGCTTCCGTTCAAGTTCGTCGGCGGAATCAACAAGGAACGGCCCAACGCCACCGATCTGGAGGCGGCGCGCGCGTTTGCCGAAGGGCTACGAGCTCAGATCGGTGCGGAGTCCTGAGCGGTCCGGCAGGACCACCGCATGCTCCGATTCACAGATCACGAGTCGCCGGCCGGTCGCACCGGCTCCACCTCGGCCGCAGCCCGCCGGTCATAGGCCCGGCGGGCGGCCAGTACCTCGTCCTGGTGCTCCTCGGACCAGTCCTGGATCGCCGTCAGCAGGCCAGTGAGGCTGTGACCGAGCTCGGTCCGTTCGTAGACGACCTTTGGCGGGATCGTGGGGTAGACGGTGCGGGTTGACCAGGCCGTCGCGTTCCAGGGTGTGGCTTTATCGAGCAGTAGGTGACGTCGCTTGTCGATGAGTTTGGGAGGCGCCCCGTTCCACGGATGGGTGGTGTTGATGAGTTTGGGAGGCACCGGGTCTCTTGCCAGGGCAGCATCGGGATGCTCCTGGTGAAAGGTGCTGGTCATGCCGCAGATGTCGAAGGTCGAGCTGTATGCAGCGATCCGGCGTGACCACCGCGGCGGCATGTCGATGCGGGAACTTGAGCGCAAGCACGGAGTGACGTGGCGGACGGTTCGCAAGGCACTGGATTCGGCCTGGCCTGAACCACGCAAGAGGCTGCCGCCGCGGGCGCCCGCTCTGGATCCGTACAAGCCGGTGATTGACGAGATCCTCCGGGCGGACCTTGATGCTCCACGCAAGCAGCGGCACACCGTCACCCGGATCTTCCATCGGCTGGTCGAGGAACACGGGGCGGACGTCTCCTACGGGATGGTCCGCTACTACGTCGCTGGCCGGAAGCCGGAGATCCTCGTGGAGTCTGGCAAGGCCCCGCTGGAGGCGTTCGTCCCACAGACTCATCAACCCGGGTATGAGGCGGAAGTCGACTTCGGCGACGTGACCGTGCGGCTCGGCGGTGAGCTAGTGACCTGCTACTTGTTCTCCTTCCGGCTCTCGTATTCGGGCAAGGCTGTCCATCGGGTGTTCGCCTCCTGCGGCCAGGAAGCTTTCTTCGAAGGCCATGTCCACGCGCTGCGAACGCTGGGCGGTGTCCCGCGGAGCAAGGTGCGCTATGACAACCCCAAGGCCGCCGTCGCCCGGGTGCTGGGGCTGAGCCGGGCGAGGGTGGAGGCCGACCGGTGGATCGCGTTCAGATCGCACTTCGGCATCGAGAGCTTCTACTGCAGACCCGGCATCGAAGGCGCCCACGAGAAGGGCGGGGTCGAGGGGCAGATCGGTTACTTCCGCCGCAACCACTTCGTTCCCGTCCCCGAGGTCTCCTCTCTCACCGAGCTGAACGAGATGGTCGAGCAGTGGGACCGCCAGGACGACGCGCGCCGCATCGGTGCCCGACCCAAGACCGTCGCCGAGTACTTCGCACTCGAACAGCCGCTGCTGATGCCACTGCCCGAGGAGCCGTTCGAGACGGGACGGTTGTTCACGCCCGGGTCGATCGCTACGGCCAGATCCCGGTCCGCACCAACCGCTACTCGGTGCCGATCCGGCTGATCGGCAAGCGGGTGCGAGTCGTCCTGCGCGCTTCTCACCTGGTGGTTTACGACCAGAACGTGGAAGTGGCACGGCACGAGAGGCTGATCGCCAAGGGTGCCGTTCGCTTGGAGCTGGACCATTACCTGGAGGTCCTGGTCCGCAAGCCCGGCGCCTTTCCCGGGTCCACCGCCCTCGAACAGGCCCGCTCAGCAGGGAAGTTCACCCCTGTCCACGACGCCTGGTGGGCTCAGGCCCAGAAGGTCCACGGCGAACGGGACGGCGCCCGGGCCCTGATCGAGGTCCTGCTGCTTGGCCGGCACCTGCCGCACGAGCACATTGTCGCTGGGCTGGCCACAGCCCTGCGGGCTGGGGCGATGACCGCTGACGCAGCCGCGCTTGAGGCACGCAAGGCTGCCCAGGCCGAGACTGAACCCGCCCCGACGGGCCGGCCGTCGCCCGGCAAGTCGCCGGCGAACGTGACGTCCCTGCACGAGTGGAAGCTGTCTCATCTCCCGCCGGACACCAGGCCGCTGCCTTCGGTGACTCCTTATGACCAGTTGCTCCGACGTCGTCGCCCCAGCGGCGGTGACCACCGAGAGGGAGAAGCACAGTGACTCTGCCCCGCCAGCGAGGCTTGACCGAGCAGGCCGCCGACGCCGCCATCGACACCGCCTGCCGCCTGCTGCGGCTGCCGTCGATCCGCAACGAGTTCACGGAGATCGCCGACCGGGCGATGAAGGACCAGATGACCTACCGCGGCTTCCTCGCCGAGCTGCTGATGGCCGAGTGCGACGACCGGGCCCGACGCCGCTCGGAACGACGGATCAAGGCAGCAGGCTTCCCGCGGGAGAAGTCCCTGCGGGCGTTCGACTTCGAGGCCAACCCGAACATCGACCCGGCCACCATCCACACGCTCGCCAGCTGCGAGTGGATCAAGAAGAGCCAGCCGCTCTGTCTGATCGGCGACTCCGGCACCGGGAAGTCCCACATGCTGATCGCCCTGGGCACCGAGGCCGCTATGAAGGGCTACCGCGTCCGCTACACGCTGGCCACGAAACTGGTGAACGAACTGGTCGAGGCTGCGGACGAGAAGCAGTTGAACAAGACCACCGCCCGCTACGGCCGCGTTGATCTTTTGTGCATCGATGAGCTGGGCTACATGGAACTCGACCGCCACGGCACCGAGCTCCTCTTCCAGGTCCTGACCGAACGTGAGGAGAAGAACAGCGTCGCCATCGCCTCCAACGAGTCCTTCGGCGGCTGGACCAAGACGTTCACCGATCCCCGGCTCTGCGCGGCCATCGTCGACCGCCTCACCTTCAACGGCACCATCATCGAGACCGGCACCGACTCCTACCGCCTCGCCAGCACCCGAGCACGAGCCGAGGAGCCCGCCAAGGTCGGCTGAGTTTGCCGCTACCTGCCGCGACCGCCAGCCGCCCGAACGGGCGGCTGGCGGTCGCGCATTCGGTCGCCGCGGTGTGTCAATGGGCCTCAAGAGTCGAGCACGGCGGCTACGGCCTCGATCTCGACGAGCTGGTCCTTATAGCCGAGCACGGTGACGCCCATCAAGGTGCTGGGGACGTCATGGTCAGCGAACGAGTCCCGGACTACCTCCCAGGCAGCCACCAAATCCTCCCGCCGGGCCGATGCGACGAGAACCCTGGTACTGATGACGTCCTGGAGTGACGCGCCGGAGGCGGTGAGAGCAGCCTGCATGTTCTCGACTGCTTTCAATGCCTGACCCGCGTAGTCCCCGATCGCTGCCGTCGAGCCGTCGTCGTTGAGGGGACACGCCCCTGCGAGGAAGATCAGGCGGGAGTCGGCGGGAGCCGTGGCTGCATAGGCATACTCGGCGATGTCGGACAGGGAGGCGGAGCGGATCAGCGTGATGGCACGAGCCACGGTCGTCGGGTCCTTTCCCATCGGGAGTTGAGCGCGGACATCCTGTCAACAACCCGTTGGCACCCGCCTTCCATTTTTCTCGCCACCCCCTCGGCAATGCCGTCGTTTCTGGTCGACACTCGTGGACCGGGTGATCACCAAATGACTCCGGAACCCGTCGAGAAACGCTGTTGCTAAGGGCTGTCCCGTAATCCCTGGTGGATCAGCGCACGGCGTCAGATGCACTGCGTTCGCTGCGCTCACTCCGTCTCGGCTCTTCATTCGCTGTACGGATGCCGAGCTGCATCGCAAGGCGGAGGGACGTCCGGATACTGGGTGTATCCGGATGTTCCGACAACGCGGCGAGGTGCCGTAGCTGTCGTCGTGCGCCCGCCAGGGATTACGGGACAGCCCTTAGTGATCAACGAAGCCAAGGGTGCGCAGTGCCTGAGTGAGCATCTTTTGCGTCACGCCGTCCAGGCTGCGGCGCAGTGCGTTGAAGCGCAGCGGCCCCTGTTGGAGGGCGCCGACCGTCAGCAGGGCCCACTTGCTGGTGAGCAGTGACAGCACCGGAGGGGACGGGCAGGTCTGCAAGTAGGCGTGGGCGCCGCCGTATTGCCGCAGGTCGTTCAAGGTGTCCATGGGGAACCTGGATGTCAGGAGGGTGCCTTCTTCTCAAGTGTCAGTGCCTGGCACAAGCTGGTGTGCGCCGCGCGGCGATCGTGAGAGATCAGCGAGACGATCAGCAAGATCAGCAAGTGAGGTACGTCACGGGTGTGCGTATGCGCGCCGTCGGTCAGCTTGCCTTCGGCGGCCCCGAGGAGCTGTACGTGTCGGAGGTGGAGCGTCCGGAGCCGGTGGCCGCCGAGGTGCTGGTGCGGGTCAAAGCGGCCGCCGTGAACCCGGTGGACGTGAAGTTCCGGGCAGGCGTGGTCCCTTGGGGGACGCTGCCGTTCATCCCCGGCTGGGATGTCTCGGGGTGGTCGAGGCGGTCGCTCCCGGCGTCACCCGCTTCGCGCCGGGCGACGAGGTGTGCGGGCTGGTGCACTTCCCGTGGCGCGGCGGCGGCTACGCCGAGTACGTCACCGCCCCGCCCCGCCATCTGGCCCACAAGCCCGCCGCCCTCACACACACCGAGGCCGCGGCGCTGCCCATGGCGGCGCTCACAGCCTGGCAGGGAATGGTGGACACGGCGCGGGTGTCGAGCGGGCAGCGGGTGCTGATTCTCGGGGCGGCCGGCGGGACGGGCCACCTGGCCGTACAGGTCGCCAAGGCGCTCGGGGCGTACGTCATCGGCACGGCGCGGGCGGAGAAGCACGCGTTCGTGCGCGGCTTCGGCGCGGACGAGATCGTCAACTACACCACGACCGACGTCGGTGCGGCGGTGCGGGACGTCGACGTGCTCTTCGACTTGGTCGCAGGTGACGACGCGGCGCGGGCGGTGGAGGTGCTGCGGCCCGGCGGGATTCTGGTGAGCGCCACCCGTGCGGCGACCGTGCCGGGCTTGGCCGAGCGGGGGGGGTGCGCTTCGCCAGTCTGGGCGTCGAGCCTGACTACGCCTCGTTGGAGAAGCTCAACGCGCTCATCGAGCAGGGGCGGCTGCGGGTACACGTCGAACGCAGCCTGCCGCTGACGGAGGTGGCCGAGGCTCACCGCCTGATCGAGAGCGGGCGAGTGAAGGGCAAGATCGTCCTCGTTCCTTGACGAGCTCGCGCACGGCGGCCGCACGGCGCTCTCGGGCAGGATCGCCCAGCGGCAGCGCGCGGGCACCCAAATGTGCCCAGGAAGGTGCACAGCTGCGTACCCAGCCTCCGCGCGGGCCCGCGCCCGTGTGTTGACTCATGCTCGCACGGCAGCTGCACCACCTTGCCCGCCCTGGACCGTCCCAGCCATCAGCTGCCCTGCCGCTGAGTCAGGGACGCGTGGCGCGTGGACCTTTGCGGTGGCTCAGACGGTTGCCGAGGAGCCAGCGTGAGACAGAACGTCGGATTGGCGGCACCGCTGGCGGCTCTGGCGCTGCTGACCGCGTGCGGGGGTTCCGCGGGAGACACCCATCCCTGCACCCTGATGGACGCGCCCGCCGGGATCCGGGTAGAGGTCCACCCGCAACTGGCGAACAGAGTGGCCGACGCGACGCTTACGGCCTGCTGGGACGGCACATGCCAAAAGCGCACGCTGCGGCTGCGGGAGACCCGGCCGGAAGAACCGGCGACCCCCGGGAACCCCGTGATGACCACGGAATCCGCTACCGTCGCGGAAAGCCCGGCAGCGAGGACCGCCCAAACCCCCGAGCCCTCTACCTGGCCTGGCTTCGCGGTCGTACGTGACCTCCCAAGAAGGCCGATACGCGTCACGCTGATGTTCAGGAACCAGCGGGGCGCCACCGTGCTCGACCGACAGATCAGTCTCACCCCGCAGCCCACCTATCCCAACGGCCGCAACTGCTCGCCGGGCGGCCGTCAGGCGCGCCTGACGGTCACGGGAGAGGGCTCGCTGATCCCACGCTGACCATGCACTCCACAACGGATTGGGCTGGCGAGGTGCTGGGGCCACCCGCGTCTCCAGGATGTGGGACAAGCAGCCGCTGTCCCGGGGCGGGCTGCCTACGGGCGGGTTCGTTGACCGCGCGGGTCGGGATCATCACCAAGCCGACTGTGTCGCGCATCACATCGACCTCATGTCACGGACGGGGCTGCAACTTCCATCTGGTGGTCGTCAACAGCGACTGGAAGAAGGCGGAGCGATGAGCGCACAGCACGAAGCCGGCAGGTCGACCACCCACCGGGTTCTGATCCTGGGGGCGGGGTACGCGGGTATGTCCGCGGCAATCCAGCTCGCGTCCCGGGCCAAGCGGCGCGAGGACGTGCAGGTGACCCTGGTGAATGCACAGGAGCGGTTCACCGAGCGGCTGCGGCTGCACATGACAGCGACCGGGCAGCAGCTCGCCGAGCTGAGCATCCCGGAACTGCTGGAGGGGACGGGTGCGCAGTTCGTGCGCGGCTGGGTGACGGCGGTGGACGCGGACGCGAAGACGGTGCGGATCGATGACGACCGGGTCCTGCGCTACGACACGCTGGTGTACGGGTTGGGCAGCGTGGCCGACACGGCGGCGGTACCAGGAGCCGAGGGCCACGCGTACTCCCTGAACAGCGCCCAGGACGCCGAGGTGCTGGCCGACCGGCTGACGCGGCTCGGCAGCGGTACGGTGGTGGTCGGTGGCAGCGGGCTGACCGGCGTCGAGTCGGCCGCGGAGATCGCCGAGCGGCACCCCGAGCTGAACGTCGTCCTGCTGGGCCGGGCCGAGCCCGGCGCGGCCATGAATGCGAAGGCCAAGGCGTATCTGCAGGCTGCGCTCGACCGGCTGGGTGTCCAGGTGCGCAGCGGGGTCGAGGTGGCGAAGGTGCTGCCCGATGCGGTCGAGCTGGTGGGTGGGGCGAGCATCGCCGCCGATGCGGTCGTGTGGACCAGCGGTACGCGGGTATCGCCGCTGGCGGCCGCCGCCGGGCTGACCGTCGATGAGCGCGGCCGCATCGTCACCGACGCCGCGCTGCGATCGGTGTCGCACCCGGAGGTGTACGCGGTGGGCGACGCGGCCGCGATCCGCCAGGGCTACGGCGTCATGCACGGCACCTGCCAAGGTGGCATGCCGACCGGTGTGCACGCCGCGGTGTCGGTCGTCCGCGCGCTGAAGGGCAAGCAGCCCAAGCCGTTCCGCTTCGGTTACTACCACACGCCGGTGAGCCTGGGACGGCACGACGCAGTGGTGCAGTTCACCCGCCCCGACGACAGCCCGCGACGAATTCATCTGACCGGACCTATAGCGGCCCGGTATAAGGAGACCGTGACTGCCTCACCCTGGCCGACCTACGGCCGCATGAAGAAGATGCCCGCCTCGGGCGCGCTCTGGCCCCGCGGCGGCCGCTTCACCCGGATCATCCGGGAGGCCCGGTGACCCACCTGTCTGCGGACGCCGGCCAGCAGGTGTTCCACCAGCATCGGAACCTGCTGTTCTCGGTGGCGTACCGCGTCCTCGGCAGCGCGGCCGATGCCGAGGACGCGGTCCAGGACACCTGGATCAAATGGTCGGCCGCCGACCGCTCGCAGGTGACCGACCCCAAGGCGTACCTGACGCGGATCGTGTCGAATCTCGCGCTGGAACGGCTGCGCTCCACCCGGCACAAGCGTGAGACCTATGTGGGGCCGTGGCTTCCGGAGCCCATCCTCACCGGCGGGGATGCCGCCGAGGCCGTCACGGACGCCGAGTCGGTGTCAATGGCGATGCTGGTGGTACTGGAGACGCTGAGCCCGCTCGAGCGCGCCGTGTTCGTACTGAGGGAGGTCTTCGACTTCAGCCATGCCGAAATCGCGGAGGCGGTGGAACGTTCGGAAGCCGCGGTGCGGCAGGCCGCGCACCGTGCTCGCGAGCATGTGCGGGCCCGGCGGCCACGCTTCACCGCGGACCGGTCGCGGCAGCGGGACGTCACCGAGCGGTTCTTCGCCGCCGCGACCGGTGGTGACGTCAACGCCCTGATGGAGCTGCTGTCCCCGGACGTCACCCTGTGGACCGACGGTGGCGGCAAGGTCCGTCAGGCTCTGCGTCCGGTCGTGGGCGCACAAACGGTCGCCGCCTGGTTCGCAGCCATCGGCACCGTCACCTACCAGGGCGTCGAACCCTCCGATATGAACGCCGAACTCGTCGAGATCAACGGCGGGCCGGGGATGGTGTTCAGCGGTCCGGGCCGCGTGATCGCCACCGTCACCTTCGACTTCGACGCCGACGGCCGCATCACCGCCATCCACAACGTGGCCAACCCGGACAAACTCCAGGCCGTCGCCGACGGCACCGCTCACGACATGGGGACTCAGTGAGCACCGAGCGAACCCCGCCCTCGACCAGCAGCGGAAGGGGCGACCCGCGAGGGTCCGCCCGCGAGCGACGCTCGAAGATCGCCCTTGACCGGCTGTGGTGCTCTCACATCCTGGGAACCTGAACGGAGGTTCCACCGCCGACGGCCACGTCGTGCAGAGGCACCTGCTGGAGGCAACTCGCGTTGCCCGTATGGCCTGGCAGGCCATACGGCTCGCGCACGGGGATCGCAGCTGATCGTCGCCGAGTCAACCGAGGGTCACCGCCCCGCCCTTCCTCCACGCCGGAGTCTGCCGCGGGTCGCCCTACCGAGCGGCACCGACAGACCTATCCCAGGCATTCGGATAGCTCACGGCAAGATCCGGACCATGCACGGACCAAAGCTCTCCCGGCGGCAGCAACAGCCACCGTTGTAGCAGGTCAGCACCACTACGAGCGGATACCACCAACAGACGAAGAACTTGTTGGTGTCGTACTCGCCGAAGCCGCTCGGCTTCTTCTAGAAGCACGAAAAAAGGCGCCTGAACTGGTCTTTTACCCGTCAGGCGCCTTTCACTCGACCCGCTCACGGCGAGAGTCGGTTTGCGCCGCACGTCCCGGTTCGGCCCTCTGCTGTCCCACTCCTGGCCAGTGCATCCGGACCAGGCACGGACCAGATCCCCCACTTACCCGGCAGGTCAGGCCGTCAGGGGATCGAGCTCCCGGCGCCGGCGGCTGATCGAATCGGGGTCCCAGCCCGGCCGGGGAACGGATGCCAGCAGCAGCCGGGTATAGGGATGTCCGGGTGCCGTGAGCAGGTCCGCGACGGGCCGGTGTTCCATGGTCCGGCCCCGGTACAGGACGAGCGCCTCGTCGCAGACGTACCGGACGACGGCCAGGTCGTGGCTGACGAACACCAGGCCGATGCCGGTGTCGCGGCGGATGTCCGACAGCAGGTTGAGCACCTGGGCCTGCACCGACACGTCCAGGGCGGACACCGCCTCGTCGAGCACGAGCACGGCGGGTTCGACGGCCAACGCCCGTGCGATGGCCGCACGTTGACGCTGCCCGCCGGAGAGCCTGCGGGGCAGCGCGGCCGCCTCGCGGTCGCCGAGGCCGACCTGGGCCAGCAGCTCCCTGGTGCGGGCCGCCCGGGCCGCTCGGTCGTGGAGCCCGTGCAGGCGCAGCACCCCGTCGAGGGTCGCGCCGATGCTGATCCGCGCGTCCAGCGAGAGGTAGGGGTCCTGGAAGACGATCTGGACCGCCTTGGCCCGGGCCAGCCGGGCCTCCTTCCCGCGTACGGTCGCGGCCAGCGGCTCGCCCTGGACCAGGATCCGTCCCGCGTCCGGGCGTTCGAGGCCGATCAGCATCCGGGCCGTGGTGGTCTTGCCGGAACCCGACTCCCCGACGATGCCGAGCGCCCCGCCGGCCCGTACGGAGAACGACAGGTCGTCGACCGCGACGACCTCCGCCGCTCCCGTCCGGTAGATCTTGCGCAGTCCGCTCACCTGGAGCAGCGGGCGCGCTGCGGGCGTGGGATCGGTGGTCAACTGTCCTCCTTGCTCGGCGAGAGGGAGCCGGCTGCCGCCACGGCGACCGCGCCAGGCATCTCGGTGAGTTCGTCGGTGCGGTGGCAGGCGACCAGGGCCGGACCCTGCCGTTCCAGTGGCGGCGGTGACTGGTCGCAGTGTCCGGGCCGGGCGAAGCGGCAGCGGGCCGCGAAGGAGCAGCCGGGCGCGGAGTCCAGCAGGCCCATCGGAGCCCCGGGGATCGGGGTGAGGCGGGCGACCGGTCCGTCCGGCGCCGACAGGGGTGGGGACGAGCCGAGCAGGCCGGCGGTGTACGGGTGGCGGGGTGCGGCGAAGAGTTCGGCCGTGGTCGCCGTTTCGACGATCCGCCCGGCGTACATCACGTAGATCCGGTCGCAGGCGGCGGCTGCGAGTTCGATGTCGTGGGTGATGAGGAGCAGGCCCAGGTCGCGTTCGCGTTGCAGCCTTCCCAGGATGGCCATGATCTCGGCCTGGGTGCTGACGTCGAGGGCGGTGGTCGGTTCGTCGCACAGCAGCAGCCGGGGTTCGGCGGTGAGCGCGGCGGCGATCATGACACGCTGGAGCATTCCGCCGGAGAGTTCGTGCGGGTACTGGTTCAGGTGCCGGACGGGGTCCGGCAGGCCGACCGCGGTGAGCAGTTCGACGGCCCGGGCGTTCGCGCGGTCCTTGGACCAGCCGCGGCCCAGGCGCAGCGACTCGGTGAGGAAGTCCCCGATGCGGCGCACCGGGTTGATGCCGGCCCGGGGGTCCTGGAAGATCATCGACGCCTTGGTCGTGCGCACTGCGCGCAGACTCGCGGCGTCGGCGCCGACCAGGTCGGTCCCGTCGACACGGACCCGGCCGTCGATCCCGGCGCCGGCCGGGAACAGACCGAGGGCGGCCCGGGCGGTGACCGACTTCCCGGAGCCGGATTCACCGACCAGGGCGACGACCTCACCTGCGGAGACGCTCAGGCTGATGCCGTCCAGCACCGGGCGGGCCATCCCTGGCAGGGCGATGCTCAGGGACTCGTACTCGAGCAATGTCATCAGGAGTCCCTCCCTGCGAGCCGATCGCCGAGGCTCTCCCCGACGACATTGAAGGCGACGACGACCAGGACGACCGCGACAGCCGGCACGATCGCGGACAGCGGCTCGCCCTGCAGAACGGCGGACTGACCCTGGTTGATCATCGCGCCCCAGTCGGGTGTCGGCGGCTGTACGCCAAAGCCCAGGAACGACAGGGCGGCGAGGTCCAGCAGCGCGTATCCGAAGTTCACCGTCGACTGCGCGAGCACGGTCGGGCCGATGTTCGGCAGCAGTCTGCGGACCGCGACGAACATCGCGGAGTGCCCCTGCACGCGGTAGGCGGCTATATAGGGCCGGGCCTTCTCCTGCGCGGCCAGGCCGCGCACCAGGCGGGCGGTGTACGGCATGTAGGCGATCGCCATGGCGAGCACCGGCGCCGTCATCCCCTTGCCGAAGAGGGCCACCGCGAGGATCGCGAGGAGCAGTGCAGGGAAAGCGAACACGATGTCGAGCATCCGGCCGACCACGGTGTCGATCCACCCGCCCCGCCAGGCGGTGAACAGGCCGACGGCGATGCCCGTCACGGTGGAGAACAGCACCACCGCGAGCGGCCCGGCGAGGCTGGTACGAGTTCCCTCGATCAAGGCCGAGAAGGTGTCGTGCCCGCCCTGGTCGGTCCCCAGCCAGTGGTCGGCGCTGGGGCCCGCGAGGCCGGCGCCCAGACCGCCGAAGGTCGGATCCTGGGGCGCCAGCCAGGGGGCGAACAGCGAGACCAGGACGAACAGGACCAGGAGGAGCAGGCACAGGCGCTGGAGCCAACCGCCGCCCAGGGCCCGGAGCCGGGTGAGCGGGCCGCGCACCACACCTGCGATCTGTGCGCTCATCGTGCACTCCCCGCTGCCGCCACACGCGGATCGATCAGCGGATGCACCAGGTCCACCAGGGCGTTGACCACGACGAACGCGGCCACCACGAGCAGGACGATCGCCTGCACCACCTGGAAGTCCAGCTGGTTCACCGACTGCACCAGCAGGGACCCCACGCCCGACATGCCGAACGCGGTCTCCACGATCGCGGTGCTCACCAGCATCCCCGAGACCAGCAGTGCGGAGACCGTGACGATCGGTCCGAGCGCGTTGCGCAGTACATGACGCCGGATCACGGTCCGGCGCGGTGTGCCCCGGCTCAGCGCGACCTCGACGTGCTCGCGGCGCAGCTCGTCCAGCATCGCCGAGCGGGTCACGCGGGTCACCAGCGCCATGAAGGTCACGGACAGGGCCACCGCGGGAAGTACGACATGGTGCAGTCTGTCGAGTACGCCGCTGCCGTTCCCGATGGTGGGGAACCAGCCAAGCCGTACCCCGAACACCGACCTCAGCAGCAGTGCGGCGACGAAGGCGGGGGCGGCGGCCCCCACCGTCACCAGCAGCATCAGCGTCGCGTCGGTACGCGTGCCCCGTCGCAGCGCCCCGACCATGCCGGCCGCGACGCCCACCACGGCGATCATCAGCGCCGACACCCCGACCAGCAGCAGGGAGGCCGGCAGGCGCGACCAGATGACCGAGCTGACGTCCTGGTGGAAGAGGTAGGACCGGCCGAAGTCGCCGTGGAGCACGCCCTCCAGCCACTGCCCGTAGCGGACCAGGAACGGCTCGTCGAACCCGTACTGCCGCCGGATTTCGGCGAGTTCCTGCGGGCTCGCGCTGCGTCCCCGCACCAGGAAGCTCGCCGGGTCGCCCGGCGCCAGGTACAGCGAGGAGAACACCAGGAACGAGGTGACCAGGAGGGTCGCGGCCATCCCGGCCAGTCTGCGCAGGACCCGTAGCGCCCGCGTCATCGCGCCTCTCATCTCTTCGCCCCGATCTCGGCCGCCCACGGGTAGTACAGGTAGGCGATCGACGGCTGGACGCCGGTGATCCGCTTGCCGAGGAAGACGCTCACGGGCTGTGTGTACAGGGGCAGCCAGGGCAGTTCCTTCATGGCGATCTGCTGGGCCTCCGCGCTGGCGGCGGCGTGCGCGGCCGGGTCGTAGGTGCCGACGGCCCGGTCGACGGCCGCGTCGAAGCGGGGGTCGGACCAGCTGCCGTAGTTGGTGAACGCGCCGGTCTGCAGGGAGCCGTACATGTCCAGGGGGTCGGTGATCGACGTGTACCAGAAGGTGAGGAAGAGGTCGATGCCCTTGCGGGCGGCCGGGTCGGTGAAGAGCGTCGAGTACTTCTCCGCGGAGATGGTGTCGATCCGGGGCTTCAGCCCGATGGCCGTGGCCGCCTGGGCGACGGCCTGGGTGATGATCGTCGTCTGGGAGTCCAGCGGACTGGTCGCGATCACGATCTGCTGGCCGTTCACTCCGGCCTTCGCGGCGAGCTTCTTGGCCTTGGCCGGGTCGTACGGGTAGCTCGGCAGGTCCTTCAGGAGGCCCTTGCGGGTCGCGGCGGGCGCGTCGCTCCAGAGGTTCTCGGTGACCAGCGAGTCGGCGACCTCGCCGACCCCGCCGGCTCCGGCCTTGATGATGCCCTTGCGGTCGATGGCCATGAGCAGGGCCTGGCGCACCTTGGCGTCGCCCAGCGGGCTCTTGAGGTTGCTGACCACCTCGTCGGCGACGGTGGTGTTCCGGCCGAAGTAGAGCGTTCCGGCCTGGGACGACCGCAGTTGGGCGTACGCGCCGGGCGGGACCATCCAGCCGCCGTCGACCTCACCGCTCTGGAAGGCGTTGACACGGGTCGTCGGGTCGCCCAGGAACACGAACTTCGCCTGGCGCGCCTTGGCCTTGAGCTTGGGGTTCCAGTAGCCGTCGAACCTCTTGAGCACGAGCGACTGGCCCGGGGTCCAGGAGGAGAACGAGAAGGGGCCGGTGCAGTTCACGCCGCCCTTGGGGCTGCCGTAGTCCTTGCCGGCCTTGGCCAGGGTGGCGGCGGACTCGACCGTGCCGGGACTGGCGGCCAGGTACTTGTTGAAGGTGGAGTCCGGCTTCGCCAGCGTGACGGTGACCTCCAGCGGGCCGCTCTTGGCGACCGACTTCACGTTCCGGAACGGATAGGCCCAGACGCTGGCCGTGGCGGGGTCGAGGTTGCGGCGCAGCGAGGCGACGACGTCGTCCGCGGTGAGCACCGTCCCGTCGTGGAAGCGCACGCCGGGCCTGATCTTGTAGACCCAGGTGGTGGGCGTCGGATTGGCGTACGAGGCCGCCAGGTTCGGCGAGGTCGTCAGGTCGGGGTTCCAACGGAGCAGGCTCTCACAGACGTTGGCGAGAATCTGGTTGGGCGGGTAGTCGAACGCGTAGGCGTAGTCGATCGAGGTCGGCTCGGCGAAGAGCGACCAGGTGAAGGAGTCCAGCTCGCCGGTGGCGGCGGGCGTACGGTCCGTGAGCCGGTACGCGGCGGTTCCGCCGTCGCCCTGGTCGGGGTGCGCGGTGCCGCTGCAGGCGCTCGTGATGAGCACCGCGGCCGCCGCGAGGAAGGTCCGTACGGTGTGACGGAACGGTCGTGGCTGTCGCCGCGAACTCGCTCTGGCTGAGGGCATCGTCTACCTCCGTCTGGGGTGGGCTTGGTGAAGTGCGTGGTCACTCGGTCGCGGCGAAGACGAGCTGCCCGTCGATGTAGGTACGGCTCACCCGGGTGTCGGCGATCTCCAGAGAGGGGTGCGCGAAGGGGTCGCGGTCGAGGACGACGAGATCCGCGTACTTGCCCGCCTCGACGGTGCCGGTCACCTCGTCGAGGTGGTTCACCCAGGCGCTGCCCGCGGTGTAGGCGGTCAGCGCCTGGGCCAGGGTCAGGGCCTGCTCGGGGAAGAACGGGGCACAGGGCTCCGGTGTCCCGGGCGCGTTCGGCGCCTCGACGGGTACGGCGCGGTTGACGGCGACATGGATGCCCCACAGCGGGTTGGGGCTGCTCACCGACCAGTCGCTGCCGGCGACCAGCCGGGCTCCGGCGCGCCGCAGGTCCCCGAACGGGTACTGCAGGGCGGCGCGTTCGGGCCCCAGGAACGGGATCGTCAGCTCGTCCATCTGCGGTTCGTGCGCGGCCCACAGTGCCTGGATGTTCGCGGCGACGTCCAGGCTCGCGAAGCGTCCGATGTCGTCGGGGTGGACGAGCTGGAGGTGGGCCATGTGGTGACGGTTGTCGTTGACGCCGTTGGCGGTGCGGGCCGCGGCGAGTGCGTCGAGGGCCTCGCGGACGGCGCGGTCCCCGAGCGCGTGGAAGTGGACCTGGAAGCCCGAGCGGTCGAGCGCGCACACCGCCTCGGCGAGCAGGCCGGGTTCGATGAAGCTCAGCCCGGAGTTGGCGGTGGCGCAGCCGCAGCCGTCGAGGTAGGGCTCAAGCATTCCGGCGGTGAAGTTCTCGGCGATGCCGTCCTGCATGATCTTCACGCTGGTGGCGTTGAAGCGGCCCACCTGGCCGGTGCGCCGGCGCTCCTCCAGTTCGGGAAGCTGTTCCAGGCCGCGTTCGCGGTCCCACCAGAGAGCGCCGACGACGCGTGCGCGCAGCGAGCCTTCACGCGCCGCGCGCAGGTAGACGTCGAAGTTGTCGGGGTTGCCGGGGAAGACGCCGATCATGGCGTCCTGCCAGCCGGTCACCCCGAGGGAGAACAGGTGCTCCTGCGCGGCGAGCAGGCCGGCGTGTGCCTCGTCCGGGGTCGCCAGGGGCATGTGCCGGCCGACCAGGTCCATGGCGCCCTCCTGGAGGGTGCCGGCCGGAGCGCCGTCCGGCTCCCGCTCGATCCGGCCGTCCACCGGGTCGGGGGTGTGGCGGTCGATGCCCGCGAGCTCCAACGCGCGGGTGTTGGCCCAGGCGCCGTGGCCGTCCCGATTGGTGAGCATGACGGGCCGGTCCGGCACCACCGCGTCGAGCATGCCGCGCGTCGGCGTGCCACCGGGGAAGATGTCCATCGACCAGCCGCCACCGCGGATCCAGGCCGCGTCCGGGTGGTCCTTGGCGTACTGGGCCACCACCGCCAGATAGCCGTCGACGGAACGCTGATCGCTCAGGTCGCAGCCGAGCATCTGGACCCCGGCCACCGCGGGGTGGACATGGGCGTCCTGGAACCCGGGGACGAGCAGGCCGCCCGCGAGGTCGACGACCTCCGTGGCCGCGTCCGCGAGCGACCACACCGTGGTCGCGTCGGCGACGGCGAGGATCCGGCCGCCCCCCACGGCGACGGCGGCGTCCACCGGGGCCGGCCCGGTCCCGGTGAAGACCCGGCCTCCCACGAAAACGGTGTCGGCCCGCTGGCTGGTGTTCGCCATCAACGCATCCTCCGGCTCGGCGGGCGGACCCGCTGGCTTGTTGTTGAGGAGGAGTGAAACGGCAGCGCAACGTTGTTGTCAACGGTGTTGCGCCGTCTCGGTTTCCGATCGATACACTGGCCGCACCATGCCGAAATCACCCACAACCACCGCCCGGAGCAAGCGCGCGGGCAGCCAGCTCACGCCCGACGCCATCATCGAGGCGAGCCTGCGCATCGCGGCTCGCGGAAGCGAGGACGCCTTCACCGTCCGGCGCCTCGGCGAGGAGCTCGGCGCCGACCCGACCGCGATCTACCGGCACTTCCGCGACAAGGACGAGCTGCTGCTGTCCGTCGCGGATCGCACGCTCGGCGAGGTGCTCGACAGCATTCCCGAGGGCCTCGACTGGAAGGGGCGCATCCGGGCGCTCGCCGCCGGCTCGCTGGAGGTGGCCCTCAGATATCCGGTGGTGGGCTCGACCATGGCCAGCCGGACCACCCGGCGGCCCAACGAGTTCCGGGTCGTGGAACTCATCCTCGGAGCCGTCATGGAGGCCGGGCTCCAGGGTGCCGAGGCGGCCGTCCACTACCGCATGGTCGGCGAGTCGCTCCTCGCCTTCGTCGGCCAGCGCGCCGCCCACCTGCTGTTCGACGCGGACATCCGGGCGGCCGACGAGTCCGCCTGGAGCCGCGAGTACCGCCTGGTCGACGCGCAGGCATTCCCGAACATCACCCACCTGAGCACCGAGCTCGCCGAGGTGACGGACGAGCAGATCTTCCTGGTCAGGGTCGAGGCCCTGATCTCCGCGATCGAGAAGCGGGTCGAGACCCTGCGCGGGGCGTAGCCCCCCCCGCGACCGCCACCGCACCCGACACCGCGCCCTTCTCCGGCTTCCCCAGCAATCGGCGCAACACCGTTGACAACGGTGTTGCGCCGCCTGTTCACTCCCCTTCAGCCCGCGTGCCGCGCTCTTCGGATCGTCCGAGCGAAGAGCTGCCACCAGGATTCCGAGAAGAGGGATCACATGCACAAGGAAGCTGCCCCACCGTCCCGCCCCGCCACCGTCGCCCCGCCCAGGTCGGTCGACCGGTCCGGCATCCCCGATCCACTGCGCCTCGCCTTCTCGATGCACGCCGAAGCACGCCGCCGCCGTATGCCCGTCGCGGAGGTCGTCGGCGAGAGCATCGAGAACACGCGCCGGGAGCAGGCGCGCCGCGCCGACGGACAGGCCGCCGAATCCGGCCGTACGATCAGCCGCCGCCGGATCCTCGGCGCGGCGGCCGCCACGGCCGCCACCGCGGCGCTGCCCGGCGGACTGCTAGCCCCGCACCGGGCATCGGCGGCGACCGGACCGCGCATCGTGATCATCGGCGCGGGTCTCGCGGGACTCCGCTGCGCGCACCGGCTGTGGACCCAGGGCAGCCCGGTCGCCACCACCGTCTACGAGGCGAACACCACCCGCATCGGCGGCCGTTGCTGGTCCCTGCGCGGCTTCTTCGACGACGGCCTCGTCAGTGAGCACGGCGGGTCGTTCATCAGCTCGACCGACACCGCGACCCTCGACCTGGCCCGCGGCCTCGGCCTCAGACTTGAGCGTGCGAACGGCGGCGAGCTGGGCGGCGGGGACTACGCCGCCTGGGTCGACAACACCTCCTACCCCGGAGTCCAGCAGCAGGACGACTGGGTCGCCGCGGCGTACGACGCCTTCAGCGCCTCGTACACCGCGGCCGGCACCGCGCGCTACAACAGCTACACCCCGGAGGCCCACCGTCTGGACCAGCTGTCCTGTCTGGACTACCTCGACGAGATCGGCCTGGCCTCCGACTCCCGGCTCGGCCAGGTGATCCAGGCCCTGCAGCTCCAGTCGGGCGGTGAGCCCGCCGAGGCTTCCGCGCTGGGGATGATCGGCTTCCTCGGGGCTTCGTCCGTCTTCGCCGGCGGGCGCGGCTTCGATGAGAAGTACCACCTCGTCGGCGGCAACGACCAGCTCGTCAGCGGGATGGCGGCACAGCTTCCGCCCGGAACCGTCCGCCAGGGATACGAACTGATCGCCCTGCGCCAAAACAGCGACAACACGTACACCTGCACGTTCGACCAGGGCGGCAGCACGGTCTCCGTTCCCGCCGACCATGTGGTGCTGGCCCTGCCGTTCAGCACCCTGCGCGCTGTCGATCTCTCCGGGGCGAACCTGTCCTCACTCAAGCTGACCGCCATCCAGCAGCAGGGAATGGGCCAGAACGCCAAGCTCGTGACCCAGCTGTCGGCGAAGACCTGGCCGCAGCTGGGCTACAACGGTGTCAGCAACACGGGCCCGCTCGGCTACCAGACGGCCTGGGACGGCTCGGTCGACCGCGGACCCAACGGA
The DNA here is from genome assembly GCF_022221585.1 of Streptomyces inhibens. Taxonomy (NCBI): domain Bacteria; kingdom Bacillati; phylum Actinomycetota; class Actinomycetes; order Kitasatosporales; family Streptomycetaceae; genus Streptomyces; species Streptomyces inhibens. The sequence goes on along the minus strand of NZ_CP084681.1, from coordinate 8,624,570 downwards.
TCGCCCACGCTGCTGGTCAACTTCCCGGGCGGGAACACGGCCCGCGACACGCTCACGGGAGCAGCCCACGGCCCGGCCCCCGCCGCGGACGTGAACTGGTTCCTGTCCCAGATCGAGCACCTGTTCCCCGGCACCACGGCGGCCTTCACCGGCAAGGCGTACGAGGACCACTGGTCGCGCGATCCCTGGTCCCTGGGCGCCTACCACTACTACAAGGTCGGCCAGTACACCTCGATCGCAGGCTGCGAAGGCCTGCGGGAAGGCCGCATCCACTTCGCGGGCGAGCACACCGATGTCGACAACTCCACCCTGAACGCGGCCGTGGCCTCCGGCGAACGCGTCGCGACGGAGATCGCCGCCCAGATCTGACGACCAGTCGACGCCTGCCGTGAGGGAGGGGGCCGTGCCCGGCGTTCGTTCTCGGGCAAGGCCCCGTGCGCTGAGGGGCACGACCCGGTGCCCCACCGCCTCTAGCCTCCTCACGGACGTCTGAGGAACGGCAAGGAGAGCCATGAGCGTGAGCGAGCAGGTCGATGTGGTCGTCCTGGGTCTGGGTCCCGGCGGCGAGTATGTCGCGGGCACGCTGGCCGAGGCCGGACTGGATGTGGTGGGGATCGAGAAGGAGCTCGTCGGAGGCGAGTGCCCGTACTGGGGGTGCATACCCAGCAAGATGATGATCCGGGCCGGGAACCTGCTCGCCGAGGCGGGCCGCGTGTCCTCCCTCGCCGGTGGAGCGGAGGTGACCCCCGACTGGGGCCGGGTCGCCGGACGTATCCGGAGCGAGGCCACCGACGACTGGAACGACCAGGTCGCTGCCGACCGCCTCACGGCGAAGGGCGGCCGACTCGTACGCGGAACGGGACGGCTCACCGGGCCACGCCAGGTGACGGTCGGACCGCGCACGTTCCAGGCCCGACGCGGTGTCGTACTGGCCACCGGCTCCCGGCCGCGGATTCCCGCGATTCCGGGCCTTGCGGCCACCCCGTACTGGACCAACCGGGACGCCATGGCGACCAGGGAGTTGCCGACCTCGATGCTCGTACTCGGAGGGGGCGCCATCGGCGTGGAACTCGCCCAGGTCTTCGCCCGCTTCCGCTGTGCGGTCACCATCGTCGAGGGACAGGACCGGCTGCTGTCGCAGGAGGAGCCGGAAGCCGGGGAGCTCGCCGAGAAGGTCCTGCGCGCCGACGGCGTCACCGTGCTCACCTCGGCCCGGGCGCGAGAGGTCGGCCATGACGGCACCGGATTCGTCGTCCACCTGGAAGGCGAAGGAGAGCCTCTGCGAGCCGAACGGCTGCTCGTCGCCACCGGGCGCTACGCCGACCTCGCCGCGCTGTCCGTCGAGGCGGCGGGTCTCGACCCTTCGGCTCGAACCGTGCGCACGGACGGACAGATGCGGGCCGCGGAAGGGCTCTGGGCCATCGGTGACATCACCGGCGACGGCAGCTTCACGCATGTCTCGATGTATCAGGCGGAGATCGCCGTACGGGACATCCTCGGACGTCCCGGTCCCGACGCCGACTACCGGGCACTGCCCCGGGTCACCTTCACCGACCCCGAGATCGCGGCCGTGGGACTCACGGAGCGGCAGGCGCGCGAGCAGCGCCTGCGCGTGCGCACCAGCCTGCTGCCGATCGCCTCCTCCACTCGCGGCTGGATCCACGGGCGCGGCAACGAGGGGTTCATCAAGCTGATCGAGGATGCCGACCGGGGCGTGCTGATCGGGGCGACCTCGGCGGGACCGGCGGGAGGCGAGGTGTTGTACGGGCTGAACGTCGCCGTCCACGCAGAGATACCGATCGAGCGTCTCCAGCACATGATCTACGCCTATCCCACCTTCCACCGGACCGTGGAAGCCGCTCTGGGAGCCCTGCGCTGAGCACGATGTTCGGTCGGGATCCGGGTCAACCGCACCGGACCACCACCTCGTTGGAGCTCCTCTTCGACCTGTGCTTCGTCATCGCGGTGGCGCAGGCGTCCGAAAGCCTGAGCGCAGCGGTGTCCGGCGGGCACTACGCCACCGGTGCCCTGCGCTTCGCGCTGGTCTTCTTCACGCTCTGGTGGGCGTGGATGAATTTCACGTGGTTCGCTTCCGCCTACGACCCGGACGACGTGCCCTACCGGTTGGCGGTGCTGCTCCAGATCACGGGGTCCCTCATTCTCGCCGCCGGTGTCCGCCGGGCGTTCGAGGACGGCGATCTACGCGTCATCACGCTGGGGTATGTCGTTCTGCGCACGACGCTGGCCGCCCTGTGGCTGCGTGCCGCGCGATCGAATCCCGACCGGCGGCGGACCGCGCTCCGCTTCGCCACCGGGGTGACGGCCTGTCAGATCGGCTGGGTCGGGCTGCTCTTCCTTCCGGCTCCGGCGCAGCTGCCGGCCATCATGGTGATGATCATCGCCGAGATCTCCGTCCCGGTGTGGGCGCAGTCCGCCGGAATGACGCCGTGGCATCCGCGCCACATCGCCGAGCGCTACGAGCTGTTCACCCTGATCGTGCTCGGTGAGTCCGTCGCAGCCGCCACCGCAGCGGTCCGCAACGCCTTCGATCGGCACCACGCCGCCGGGGCGCTGTATCTGCTGGCGGCAGGTGGCCTGCTCATGGTCTTCGCCATGTGGTGGCTGTACTTCGCCCGGCCGGCGCACACCCTGCTCGCCACGACGCACCAGGCCCACCGCAAGAGGTTCGTCTGGGCGTACGGCCACTACCTGATCTTCGCCTCGGCCGCCGCGGAGGGAGCCGGCCTGGTGGCGTACGCCGAGGTGATCACGCGGCGCACCGATGTCTCGCCGTCGGCAGCAGGTGCTGCGGTCACCCTCCCGGTGGCGGTCTTCCTGATCACCGTGTGGGCCGTGCACGTCCGGCCACATCGACGGAGCAGGGTCGAACAGCTTGCGTTTCCCGCCGTCGCGGTCGCCGTTGTGCCGGCCGCCTGCTCCCCGGCACCGTCACTCGTCGCCGGTCTGCTGCTGGCGGCCCTTGTCGTCGTGGTCACGGTGGCCGACCGGAGGGGGCGAACGAGGGAAGAGCGCTGAGGACGCGACACCGCCGTGCGGACGAAACCCCTTCGTCCGCACGGCTGTTCCGGCATCTGGTCAGCTCGTCGCGTGCACCGCGTCGCGGATCCGACGGCGAGTTCACGCACCAGGCGGTCGTGGGTGTGGGCGTTACCGAAGACCCAGCCCGCACCGTGGATGTGGAGGATCAACGCCAGAGTGCCCTGGGCACCGGCCGGCTTGACGATGCGGGCCCGGACGCTGCCCGTCGGGCCACCCGGGACGGTGAACCACTCCTCGTCGATCGCCGGCTTCTCGACGTCGCCGGACTGCACCTCGTTGTCCCGTTCCCGGGCGGGGCGTTCCGGTGCCGCTGTTCGCCACGCTGATGTCACGACGAAGAGGCGCATTGCCCACGAGCGCACCACCGCTGTCCTCGCCGCGCACGGCAGAATTCCGGCCTCTCCGGTGCCATTCGGAGAATGGATGAGGGCACTGTGGGACCAAGGCACGTGCACTGGCAGGAAATCGCGGCGACATCGGTCCGCCTAACATGATGGCGAAGCAATCGCGGCCCCTGACGCACAGGGCCTGCCCTCGTCATTGAGGGCACGACAAGTGCCGATGGAATTCACTCGGTTCGACTCAAGCACACAGGCATTCGCGCATGAACTGAATCACCCTCGTCCACCACTGCCGACCATGACGTGAATCGAATTCGTTCGTCCCGGAGGGGTTTTCAAAGGATGTCAACAATGCCGATGGGTGGGCTGGTTCCGTGGCGGGTGATCCCCGGCCTCAACGACACCCATCTGCAGGTGATCCGCGAGTGCCTCACTTACGTACCGGAGCTGCGCCGGGACGGCGTGCGCAGCCTGCGGGCGGTCAAGGCGACGGCCGCAAGAAGCCCGACCCTGTGCGCTGCCCCTCGGCGGCCCACGGGCGAGGGGCGCTACGCCTGCTGGTCCGGGCGTCAGCTGTTCAGCAGTTCCTCCGCTTCGGCCGCCTTGGCCACGTTTCCCGCGGCGGCGAAGAGGTCGCGGGCCTCCGCGAGCACCGTGCGAGCCTGCGCGAAGTCCTGCTGATGGAGGAGAGCTTGGGCAAGTCCGAGGAGGGTCAGGCCCTGGAGATTCGGTATCGGGACTCCCGGACCGGCCGCCAGGGCTCTTCTGTAGGCCGAGGTGGCTTGCGCCCAGTCGCCGAGACGCGCGTGGGTCATGCCGAGGGCGCGCAAGGTGTTCGCCTCGATGTAGTCCGCGAGGTGCCGGTCCGGTGCCGAGTGGGGATCGGTCACGAGCGCGAGGACGTGACGCAGCCGGTCCAGCGCTTCGTGGGGCCGATCGAGCGCCAGCAGATCATGTGCGGTGCCGAGCAGCGCTTGCAGGCGGCCCGCCCTGTCGTCCACGTCCTCGAACAGCTCGGCTGCCTGATCGGCGTAGGACAGCGCTTCCTCGAGCCGTCCCCCGGTTGCGACGGCATGGGCCGCGTGGACCAGCGCCCATCCCTGCTGGGACTTGTTCCCTGTCTGCCGGGCCAGTGTCTCGGCCTGCAGCGCTCGCAGTTCGGAGCCTGCAGAGTCTCCCAGACACAGCTGGAGGGAACTGGCCAGATGGTTCAGTTGCGCGGCCTGCATGTGCGGGTCACCGAGCTCTTGGGCCGCGGCGTACGCCAGAGCGAAGACCTCCGGCCAGTGCCCCCAGAAGAGCCACCAGTGGGAGAACCAGTACAGGGAATCGGCGACGTCCACGACCGTACGGTGCCGGCCTTCCCGTGCCGCCTGCCGGAACGCGGTGAACCAGTTCTCCGCTTCGTCCTCCAGCCACTCGCGTGCCGCCTGTCGGCTGTCCGGCCCGGCCGAAGCACCGGAGGTGTCGGACGACCCGCCACGGGCCGGTTCGAACCACTGGCCGGCGACACGGGCCGTGTCCAGAAGCCAATCGTTCATACGACACCGGGCGGACCGTATGTCCTCGGCAGACTCTTCGTCGTGCAGCCGCTTGGTCGCGTACAGACGGATCAGGTCATGGAAGGCCGCCCGGTCACCCATGGCAGGAATGAGCAGACCGAGTTCGACGAGCTCATCCAGCAACCGCTCCGTCCGGTGGAGCGGAAGGCCGGTCAGGGCGGCCCCCAGAGCGCTGCCGAAGTCGGGACCCGGCACCAGCGCCAACCGTCGGAACAGCAGTTTCAGCTCGGGGGTGAGCTGGGCGTGGGACAGCGTGAACGCCGATTGGATGTGCAGGTCTCCGGCGGTGAGCCGGTCGAGCCGCAGCTCTTCGGCGGCGAGCCGGTCAGCCAGCTCACGAGCGCTCCACGCAGGGCGGCTGAGCAGCCGGTTGCCGGCGATGCGCAGGGCCAGCGGGAGGTGACCGCACTGCTCGGCGATCTCGCTCAGGGCCGTGTCGTCGACGTGGGTGGGAACGCCCTCGTCCCGGGTTCCGATGATCGCGCCGAGCATGCCGGTGGCGGAGGCGGCGGACAGCGGCTCGAGTTGGAGCCTTCTGGCGTGCTCGATCCCTGTGAGGGCGCGGCGACTGGTGACCCAGACGGTGCCCGCGCCCGCTCCGGGCAGGAGCGGGCGCACCTGCGCCTCGTGGGCGGCGTTGTCCAGAACGACGAGGGCCCGCTTGTCCCGCATCAACGTGCGGTACAGGGATTGACGCTCGTCGGTGTCGGCGGGGATGTCTCTCGTGCGTACGCCCAGTGCCTTCAGCAGCCGCAGAAGAACGTAGTGCGACGGGGCCGGTTCTGCGTCCAGGCCACGCAGGTCGATGAAGAAGCACCCATCGACGCACCGCTCGGTCATCTGCCAGGCGGCATGAACGGCCAGGGCGCTCTTGCCCAGGCCGGGCGCGCCGGAGACGACGGCGATCTGCCGCCGGTCCACGGAATCGGCAGTCCGGGTGAGCCACCTGGTTTCCGGTAGACGGCCCACGAAGTCGGGGATGTCGGGAGGCAGGCCGCACAGCCCGGGGGCCGGGTCCTTGAGACGGCGACGACCTGCACGAGCCGCCGCGAGCAACTCCGTTCTTTCGGCCTCTGCGAGGCCGAGCGCGGCTGCGATGGCTTCCATGGTGCCGGCCTGAGGGCCACGGCTGCGGCCGCGCTCGATGTCGCCGATCGCGCGGGCACTGACACCGGCACCGTCGGCGAGTTCCTCCAGGGTCATTCCGGCAGCGTGCCGCTGGCCACGCAACAGCGCTCCGAGGGACGGCCCCAGCGTTGTCACCCCAGCTCCTTGCTTCTCTGAACCGTCGGGGTATCGATCCTACGCACACCCGTTCGCCGTCGATCCCATGGTGCGGTACTGGCCGGGCCGAAGTTCTTCCCGTTGTTCTTCCTGGACTCCCGCCGGCGGCTCCGGTGTGATCGTTTCGCCACGTAGTACATCGGATCCCCTTACCGAGAGTGATCCGCTGAGGTCCCGCAGGAGGCCCCGTGCCTGTCGTTCTCTCCACCACGTCACTGTCCCCGGCCCAGCGCGCGGAGTGCTGGCACGAGGTGGTTTCGAGCTCCTTCATACCGCTCCGCGTCACTCTTCTCGAGCGTGAGCCTTCCGCGGGGACGATCACGAGCGCGCAGCTCGGAACCCCGCAGATATCCGTGGTGCGGGCCGGCCCGCAGGTGGTCACCCGCAGTCCACGTTTGATCGCCGAGGACGGCAAGGAGTGGATCACCGTGGCATTGCAGCAACGAGGGACCGCCGCGCTGGAACAGGACGGCAGAAACGTGGTACTGCGGCCCGGCGAGTTCGCCATCTCCGACTCCGGCCGGCCCTTCAGAAAGGAGCTGGTGGACGACTTCGTTTTCACGGCCTTTCATCTGCCTCGCGCCGAACTACGAGTGTCCGAGAAAGACCTGCGGACGCTCACCGCCACCGCCTTCTCCAGCAACAGCGGCAGCAGCGGTGTGGTGGCAACGTATTTGACGTCCCTGGCTCAGGGCATGGGGACGTTCGACGCATCCGTCAGACGCAGACTCGGCTTCATCGCCACGGACCTGTTGGCGATGCTCATCCAGGAGCGGTCCGGAAAACTGAACCCGCAGGCGCCGGAATCGGCTCACGCCATGCTGGTGCTCATCAAGGAATACATCGTGCGGAACCTATCCGATCCCGGTCTGTCACCGGAGGCGATCGCGGCCGCGCACCACGTGTCGGTCCGGTATCTCCACAAGCTCTTCGAGCATGAGGAGACCACCGTGAGCCGCTGGATCCTGCAGCAACGTCTGGAGAAGTGCAGGCGGGATCTGTCGCGGGCGACGAGGGTGGCTCCGACCATGGCGGCGGTCGCCCGGCACTGGGGTTTCGTGAGCCCCAGCCACTTCAGCCGCGCCTTCCGCACCGCGTACGGAATGTCGCCCCGCGAATGGCAGATGGCCCAGCGGACGCCCCACCCGCCTGTCGAAGATCAACCGGCATCCCGTGCGCTGGTGATCGGCGGGCGGACGCCCGACGCGGCCCATGCCTGCCACTCGCCGGGGGACATACCGTAGGCGTCCCGGAAGGCGCGGCTGAAGTGCGACGGGCTGCGTCTCCTCTGCCGTTTCCGCCTGAAGGAGTTCCATGACGAGCACGCAGAGGAGATCCACGGCGCTGCGGGCGAGCCGGTGACCGATCACCGATGGGTGGAATTCCGTCTCGGCGGCGAGCGCGGACAGAACGTCGGACACCAGCGCGCCCATGCCCTCGCCGCCCCGCACTGGCACACCCACGACACGGTCCAGGTCCGCCTCCGTAACGCCCACATAGCAGCGAGGTACACGGAAGAACGTCATCCGGCAGTCGTCGCCGAACTGCAGGAAATGACGTCGAGCCGGATCACAGAAAACCAGATCGTTCGACTCCAGGAAGACCTTGGTGCCACCAGCGACACGAGATGTCCGGGCGCATGTGTCATCACCGAGTCGGTCATGAGAACACCGACCGTGCCGTTCTTCGCTCTGGATGTCCGACCGAAATCCGGGGGAATCCGGGGGAATCCGGGGGAATCCGGGGTGTCGGACATCCTCGGCACGTTCCGCGACCGGACCGACTCAGTCGAAACGCAGGTCGGAGAGCTGCCGTTCGAGCGCGGTGACATCGTCGTCGGGCGCTGCGGCTGCCGGGCGGGCAGCCATGTGGGCGGCCATTTCGCGGCCCGCCCGCTGTATGCGCGCAGGCAAGCCCTCCGTGTACGCGTCGCCGCCGGATCCCCAGTCCTCGGACGCCGCGTACACCGCGGTGGGGACGACGACGGCCCGCAGGTAGGCGAAGAGCGGGCGCAGGGCATGCTCCAGGACCAGCGAGTGGCGGGCCGTGCCTCCCGTCGCCGCGACGAGGACCGGCTTCCCGGTGAGGGCATCCGGGTCGATCAGGTCGAAGAAGGACTTGAACAGTCCGCTGTAGGAGGCGGTGAACACAGGTGTCACGGCGATCAGACCGTCGGCGCCCGTCACCGCGTCGATCGCGGCGGCCAGTTGGGGCGGCGGGAATCCGGTCACGAGGTTGTTGGCGACGGCGACGGCCAGTGCACGCAGCTCGATGACGTCGATCTCCACGTCGTGGCCCTGAGCGTCGAGCTCACCGCGGACCGACTCGGCGAGACGGTCCGCGAGCAGGCGTGTGGAGGAGGGGCTGCTCAGCCCCGCGGACACGGCGACCAGCTTCATGCGGCCGTCACTCCCTTCGAGGACGCCTCGTCGGCGATCCGCGTCGCGTGCGTCGGGGCGTCCGGCACGTCGGCCGGCCGGCCGATCGCGAACTCCTTGCGCAGCACGGGCACGACCTCCTCACCGAGGATGTCGAGCTGTTCCAAGACGGTCTTCAGGGGCAGGCCCGCGTGATCCATCAGGAAGAGCTGGCGCTGGTAGTCGCCGACGGTCTCTCGGAAGGACAGCGTCCGCTCGATGACCTGCTGGGGAGAGCCCACCGTCAGCGGGGTCTGCTCGGTGAATTCCTCCAGCGACGGTCCGTGCCCGTAAACGGGCGCGTTGTCGAAGTAGGGGCGGAATTCGCGTACGGCGTCCTGCGAGTTCTTGCGCATGAAGACCTGCCCGCCGAGACCCACGATGGCCTGCTCGGGCCCGCCGTGACCGTGGTGGGCGTACCTCCGCCGGTACAGCTGGACCATGCGCCTCGTGTGCTCGGCCGGCCAGAAGATGTTGTTGTGGAAGAAGCCGTCACCGTAGAAGGCCGCCTGCTCGGCGATCTCCGGGGACCGGATGGATCCGTGCCAGACGAACGGCGGTACGCCGTCCAGCGGCCGGGGCGTGGAGGTGAAGCCTTGCAGCGGCGTGCGGAACGTGCCCTCCCAGTCGACGACGTCCTCGCGCCACAGTCGGCGCAGCAGGGCGTAGTTCTCCTTGGCGATGTTGAGGCCCTGCCGGATGTCCTGGCCGAACCACGGGTACACCGGACCGGTGTTGCCGCGCCCCATCATCAGATCGACCCGGCCGTCGGCCAGGTGCTGGAGCATCGCGTAATCCTCGGCGATCTTCACCGGGTCGTTGGTGGTGATCAGCGTCGTGGCGGTGGAAAGGATCAGCTTCTCGGTACGTGCGGCGATGTAGCCGAGCATGGTGGTGGGAGACGACGGTACGAACGGCGGGTTGTGGTGCTCGCCGGTCGCGAAGACGTCCAGGCCGACCTCCTCGGCCTTCAGCGCGATGGCGACCATCGCCTTGATGCGCTCGCGCTCCGACGGAGTACTGCCACTGGTCGGATCGCTCGTGACGTCGCCGACCGTGAAGATACCGAATTGCATGGGTTACTCATTTTCGCTCAGGCGTACGGGTCCCGGAACGCTAAGCGCCGAGCGCGCGGTCATGATGACTGTGAGTGCACAGGACTGTGCCCACCAGCGCCCGCCGGCATACGCGACCCCGGCGCCACCCACCGGTGGGCCGGGGAGGCATCAGGAAATGCCGCGTTCGTTCACCGTCACGCCCCAGTTCTTGAGGCTGCGCGCCGCCGGCCTCCGCACGTCATGTCGTCGGCCTCCACGAGGCAGTCGACGAGGGGCAGGAACTCCGTTCGATCTGCTTGCCATCGACGTGGGTACGGCTGCCGTCCGGGTCCTGACCGACGATGACGGCACAGCCCCCTCGAACACGGTCAGGCCCCACCAGCCGCAGCCACCGGTGGCGTGGCGCACCACAACCCATGCTCGTCCAGGACGTGCTCGACGGACTCGGAGCACGCCTGCTCCACCAGCGCGAACGTGGTCGGCCGGGACGGTGGCGCCGAGGTGCGGCCGACCCGGCCCTGACCGGGGGCCGGATACCGGCTCCCCGGCGCCTGCCGCCCTCAGCAGCAGCCACGGACAGCTGCCACCGCTGTCACTTCTCGTCGTCCTCCACTCGGCGCTCGCCCTCCGCCTGTGACGGCTGGGTGCGCGTCGCCTCGGGGTGCCGCTGCTCGGACGGATCCATGTCCTCTTCCAGCCGCTCGCCCTCGGCCTGCGACGGAGTGGGGTACTCCTCGTACTGCCTCATGGCCGCCTCCACAAGATCGGAACGAGTGCATACAATCGGAACGAGTGCATACAAAACGAGCGTAACGCTTCGGCCGGTCGGCGGCCCGGGCTGCGGGTGCCGCCCGGGCCGCCGGTCAGACCGGCTGCGCGTACCTCGTGGCGGGCCGCCGCAGAGCGAGCATGCCGCCGTTGCCGGGGACGACCGAGAGTGCGGTGGCCGTCCGATCCGGGCCGGCCTCGCGGGCCGCCGCGATGAGGACGATCAGATAGGCGCAGCCGTGCAGGGGCCGATCGCCGAGGCAACGGCCTGCGGGTGCAGCACGCTGACATTGATCAGCAGGGCCGCCAGGGAGACGAGTTCGACGGGTGCGGTGACCCGCAGGAGTCTGCTCGGTCGGTTCATGGCGAGGCTCCTGTGGTGGATCCGGGGCGGACGATCATCAGAACCGTCACGGTGGCCCACAGCAGGTTGAACACCCCTGTGTACATTGCCAGTTGGCCCGCGACCCGGCGGACGGCCGTGGCATCGTGGGCCGCGTCCGTGCCCTCGAGGGCGGAGGCTGTCGGGGGTGCAGGGTCCGCACCGTGGCGAGAGCCGCCGTCACCGGCAGTGTGTGACCGGGGCCCTCCACAGTCCGACGATCGCGTCGATCAGGCCGGTGGCGGCCTCATGCCAACTGGAGCGTGGGGTGGGGGTGTCCTCGGCAAGGGCGCGTTCACGCTCGGCGCAGGTGTGCACGATCAGCTGGCGGGCCATCGCGCCCCGCTCGACGTGGACGTCGGCCGGAAGTTCGGGCAGGCACCGGTTCAGCCCTTCCAGCGTCTGCCGCAGCGCCGGGGAGGTGAGCGACTCTTCGGCCATGATGTCCTGCAGCGCCGGGTCGGTCATCACCTGAGCACAGAACCGTGCGAACCAGGTGGGGCTGCCCACCGATGCCAGGTGTTCGGTGGTGGGCCGCACCAGGCAGGCCACCCAGTCCCCCAACTCCGACGAGTCACCGATCTCGGCGAGCATCCGCACACGTGCCTGCTCGATCTGCTCGGTGTGTTTCCGGGTGATCGCACGCACCAGGTCGGTTTTGGTGCCGAAGTGGTAGCCGACCGCGGCGTTGTTGCCCTGCTCCGCCGCTTCGCTGACCTGGCGGTTGGACACCGCATAGACACCGCGCTCGGCGAACAGCCGCTCCGCGGCCTGAAGGATCCGCTCTCTGGTCCCGCTGACCTGCTCGGCCCGCGCCGTCCTGCCTGCCATGATCACCACCTGACCGGGACTTCACTCAACCCTCCGACGACCAGTCCCTCGAGCCGACGCAGGTCTTCCGCCGCGACGGCGAGTTCCAGCGAGGGAAGCCGGCGCAGGAGCACCTCCAGAACGACCTGCAGTTCGGTGCGGGCCAGCGCCTGCCCCAGGCAGGAATGAGCCCCCGCACCGAACGCCAGATGAGCATTCGGACTGCGTCCGAGGTCCATCTCGTCGGCGCCGCCGAAAGCATTCCCGTCCCGGTTGGCCGCAGCCATGCTGCACACCACGGTGGTTCCGCGCGGCAGCACGGTTCCGGCCACCTCGGCATCTTCGCCGATGTAGCGCGGCATACCGAATCCCGGGTTGGCGTCAAAGCGCAGTGCCTCCTCCACCGCCGAACGCACCAGCGACCGGTCCTGCACCAGCTGCTCCCAGCGGCGCCGGTCGGCCAGCAGCATGGCCACCATCTTGCCGATCATGTTGGCCGTCGTCTCGTGCCCGGCGATCAGCAGCGCCTGACCGGTGGCCACCAGTTCCCGATCGGACAGTCCGCCGCCCTGGGCATCCGCGGAGTCCAGAAGGGAACTGAGCAGATCGTCGCTGGGCCGGGTCCGCTTCGCGGCGATGTGGCCGCTCATGTAGTCGGCGAACTCGGTCTGTGCCGCTGTGACTTCTTCCTGCGTGTAGCGGGTCAGGTTGAGCATGGTGTCGGACCAGTAGGCGAACTTGTCCCGGTCCGAGTCCGGGACGCCCAGCAGGTCGCAGATCACCCACACCGGCAGCGGGAACGCCAGCGCGGCCTTGAGGTCGGCGGGATGTCCGCGGTCGAGCATGTCGTCGATGAGCTGCTCGGTCATCACTTCGATTCCGGGGCGCAGGGCGCCCATGCGCTTGGCGGTGAACCACTTCACCACTGCCCGGCGCCACCGCTGATGTTCTTCGCCCGCCTGGGGGATGGCCGTGGCCAGGGAGTCGTTGAACACTCCCCCGGAGTCGCTGTCCGAGATCCGGGCCGCGTCGTCGGCGTTCAGGAGCCGGGTGAAGCGGGGGTCGGACAGTACCTGCTTGACGTCGTCGTACCGCGTCAGCAGGGACGCGCTGTCGCCGCTGGGCAGTGTCACCGTCGCCACCGGGCACTGCTGCCGGAGCCGCGCCCACTCTGCCGGCGGCTCCAAGGCCGTCGTGCTGGGAATCGGGTAGTTCAGCGCCTGCGGCCCGTCGCTCTGCTCCATCGCTGCCTCCTCGGTTCGGCCGTCTCCGAAGATCAGGCAACCTCGTCCGCCAACTTAAGTCAAGCACCTGATTTAATTTTGGCCGAGATGGTCACCCCCTGCCGGACGGAGGCTTTGCCGTGCCCGAAACCCCTTCCCGCCCGCCAGGGGCCTCGCTTACGGCGCCATGCCCTCACTTGATCACGGGGCCGTTCCCGTCTCCGAGACGGCCGCCGCGAACAGCCTCAACACCGTGATACGCGCCATCGGCACCCCGGCCTCGGCCACCGGCACCGCCGGCCCCACCGGCCACGGCATCTGATCCGCGCGAAATTGATGTCATTCACCGGTCACATTCCTGCGACGCGGCACGTCAAGGCAGTGAGGAACGCAAGACACCGGCCGGAGCAGGCCCGCACCGGCAGCCGCGTGGTCGGAGCACTACTGATGTCCACCACCTACGTCGTCGTCACCGTCCTGGCCGCCGCCATGGCGGGCTTCTCGGCCGCCTCCCTCTTCTTCCGCGCCAAGTGGGTCGTGCAGCCCTTGGCCGACTACGGCATCCCCCGCTCGTGGTGGTTCTGGCTCGGTACCGCCAAAGCCGCGGGGGCGGCGGGCCTGCTGGTCGGCCTGATCCTGCCGGTTGTCGGCGTGATGGCCGGGATCAGCCTGGTGCTGTATTTCGCCGGTGCTGTCGTCACCGTCGCCCGGGCGCGCTGGTACTCGCACATCCCGTTCCCGCTGCTGTACGCGGCGCCGGTGGTCGGCGCCCTGGTGCTCGGGTTCACCGCCTGAGCACCGTCCCGGCCCCGTAAACCGGAGCGAAGAACCTGCCGGTGAGCTACTCCCCGAAGAAGCTCGGGTTCTTCCCGGATCCCGAAAGTAAGGGCTGTCCCGTAATCCCTGGTGGATCAGCGCACGGCGTCAGATGCACTGCGTTCGCTGCGCTCACTCCGTCTCGGCTCTTCATTCGCTGTACGGATGCCGAGCTGCATCGCAAGGCGGAGGGACGTCCGGATACTGGGTGTATCCGGATGTTCCGACAACGCGGCGTGGGGGCACCTCCCAGCGTTAGCTGGGGGAGTGCCGTAGCTGTCGTCGTGCGCCCGCCAGGGATTACGGGACAGCCCTTAGGCGCCTGAATCGGGCTTTGCCCGTCAGGCGCCCTTCGCGTCGTTCACGCGCGCTTCCTCCGGATTCCCACGTATTCGACGAACAGTGGAACTCACTCCCTCCCTCCTGAAACTTCTCGCTGCGCGGTTCCGTGCACCGTGACCGACGCGTACTCACCGGTGCGAGTGACCTTGTGCTCCGGTTGGCGTCGGTGCTTCTGCGGGGCGGCCGAATCGGTGCTGGGCTGGCGTCACAAGCCGTGCACCGGCTGACTTTGGTGTGCCCTTGTGCCTCTTCCGCATCAACTTCCGCCTCGGCGTGCCAGGAGCCGAATTCGCCTGCGTGCGAAGCCGTCCGACGCTCCTCAAGCACTCGAAGCTCCCGTGAAGGAGAGAAGTGACCACTATCTCAGCGCGCCCTACGGCCGCCCCGGATATCGAGCAGCTTCCGGAGCCGCCACTGCGCAGATCCAGGGAAATCCAGGGCAACATCCTGGCCGCGTTCAACAAGGACTACATGGCGTTCCGCTATGTGCGCTTCCCCGACGACAAGGGCGCGGGTGGCCGCGGCTGGCTGTCCGTCATGCTGAACACCGTCTCGGTGACCGCCGCGGTCGAGGACTTCAATGAGGAGTTCTCGCTTTCCCGCCGAGCCTATGGCCAGGATCCGTCCATCACTGCCACCTGGGTCGGGGTGTCCTTGACTTTCGAGGGCCTGCTCCAGGTCGCCCGCGAGCCCGACAAGGTGAAACAGGATCTGACGCCGTTCGGATCGTTCGTGAAGGGCGCGGCCGGAATGGCCGCAAGCCTCGCCGACGACGGTACGAGCGCCCCCGAGAACTGGCTTTTCGGCTCGGACCGGACCGGCGTACACGCCGTACTGCTCGTCGCCGCGGACACGGAGGAGGCGCTCAACGAAAAGCTCCAGAACATCACCGCGGCGGATTCGGCGCACGGTGTGACGCTGGTCCATCAGGATGACGGCCGTACCCTGACCGGCGACCTGCGCGGGCACGAGCACTTCGGGTACAAGGACGGCATCTCCCAGCCGGGAGTCAAGGAATTCCACCGCGAGGACCGGGACAACCCCGGTTTCCGGGAGAACCGCGCGGGGGCCGTCTTGGTCGAGCCCGGTGAATTCGTCTTCGGTCACAAGAGTGAGAGCGGAAACCCGCCCGAGGGACCCAAGTGGCTGGACAACGGCTCTCTTCAGGTGGTGCGCCGGCTGCGGCAGGACGTCGCCGGCTGGAATGACGCAGTGGTACGCGAGGCGGGCAAGTTCCGGCCGAACGGCATCTCCCCCGAGCTGCTGGGCGCGTGTCTGGTCGGTCGGATGAAAGACGGCACGCCCCTCGCGCAGGGCGAAAACCCGGTGACCGGGGTCGGTCCCGGGCGCAATGACTTCACCTACGAGAACGACGGGCAGGGGAAACTGACCCCGTGCGCCGCGCATATCCGCAGAACGACTCCTCGCCACTTCGAGCCCACCCAGCGTCACCGCATCATGCGCCGCGGCATTCCGTACGGTCCCGCGTACACGGGGGGCAATGACGACACGGACCGCGGCCTGATGTTTGTGTGCTACGGCACCTCGCTCGAGCGACAGTTCGAGTTCGTACAGCGGATCTGGTCGAACAACCCCAATTTCGTGCCCGGAACGAGTGGTGCGCCCAACGGCATCGACAAGGTGACCGGCACCATCAAACAGGGCGATCCCGGCAGCCCGGACGCCCGCATCGTGCTGGCCGACGGGAGGGCACCGTGTCGATGGACCGGTTCGTGCAGACCACCGGTGCGGTGTACGCCTTCACGCCCTCGATCACCACGCTGCGGCGGCTCGCCGCGAACCAGTCCCTGCACGAGGAGGCCTGAGCCGCCATGGACGACACCCGCCATGACATCCGCGGTGAGCACACCGGAGTCGAGCGCGCCAACGAGAAGACCTATCAGCAGCTCGCCCGTGAACTCCTGCTGGTCGGCCCCGAGCCGGCCAATGAGGACCTCAAGCTGCGCTACCTCGACGTTCTGATCGACAAGGGGCTGGAGCGCCCCGTCGCACCCAAGCGCATCCTGATCGTCGGAGCGGGCATCGCCGGCCTGGTCGCCGGCGATCTGCTGACCCGCGCCGGGCACGATGTGACGATCCTGGAGGCCAACGCCAACCGGGTCGGCGGCCGGATCAAGACCTTCCACGCCAAGAAGGGCGAGCCGCCGCCCTTCACCGACCCCGCGCAGTACGCGGAAGCCGGGGCGATGCGCCTGCCCAGCTTCCATCCGCTGACCCTGGCGCTGATCGACAAACTCGGCCTGAAGCGGCGGCTGTTCTTCAACGTCGACATCGATCCGGCGACGGGTAATCAGACTGTTCCCGTACCGCCGGTGGTCTACAAGTCGTTCAAGGACGGCAAGATCTGGACGAACGGCGACCCCAGTCCCGAGTTCCGGGAGCCGGACAAGCGCAACCACGCCTGGATCCGTACCAATCGCGCGCAGGCACGGCGCGGCCAGTACGCCAAGGACCCGTCCCAGCTCAACGAGGGCTTCCACCTCACCGGCTGCGAGTCGCGGCTGACCGTCGCCGAAATGGTCAACCAGGCCCTGGAGCCGGTGCGCGACTACTACTCCGTACTCCAGAGCAACGGGAAGCGGATCAACAAGCCCTTCAAGGAGTGGCTGGACGGCTGGGCCGGGGTCGTCCGCGACTTCGACGGCTATTCGATGGGCCGCTTCCTGCGCGAGTACGCCGGGTTCAGCGATGAGGCCATCGAGGCGATCGGCACGATCGAGAACATGACCTCGCGGCTGCACCTCGCGTTCTTCCACAGCTTCCTGGGCCGCAGCGACATCGACCCCACCGCCACGTACTGGGAGATCGAGGGCGGCAGCCGGAAGCTTCCGGAGACGCTCGCCAAGGATCTGCGGGACCAGATCGTGATGGGCCAGCGGATGGTCCGGCTGGAGTACTACGACCCGGGCCGCGACGGCCATCAGGGCGGGCTCGCCGGACCGGGTGGCCCCGCCGTCGCCATCCAGACCGTGCCCGAGGGCGACCCGTACGGAGAGGTGCAGACCTGGACCGGTGACCTGGCGATCGTCACCATCCCCTTCTCCAGCCTGCGGTTCACGACCGTGACCCCGCCGTTCTCGTACAAGAAGCGCCGCGCCATCATCGAAACGCACTACGACCAGGCCACCAAGGTGCTCCTGGAATTCTCGCGCCGCTGGTGGGAGTTCACCGAGGAGGACTGGAAGCGGGAGCTCGACGCCATCGCGCCCGGTCTGTACGAGTACTACCAGCAGTGGGGCGAGGACGACGCCGAGGCCGCGGTGGCCATGCCGCAGAGCCTGCGGAGCCTGCCCACCGGACTGCTCGGCGCCCATCCGAGCGTGGACGAGAAGGAGATCAGCCAGAAGCAGGTGGAGTACTACCGCAACTCCTCGCTGCGCGGCGGTGTGCGGCCGGCTACCAACGCCTACGGCGGCGGTTCCGCCACCGACAACCCCAACCGCTTCATGTACTACCCCTCCCACCCCGTCCCCGGCAGCCCCGGAGGCGTGGTGCTGGCCGGCTACTCCTGGTCGGACGACGCCGCGCGCTGGGACTCCTTCGAGGACGCCGAGCGCTACGGCTACGCGCTGCGCAACCTCCAGTCGGTGCACGGCCGCCGTATCGAGGTCTTCTACACCGGTGCCGGCCAGACCCAGAGCTGGCTGCGCGACCCGTACGCCTGCGGTGAGGCCGCCGTCTACACCCCGCATCAGATGACCAGCTTCCACCTTGATGTGGTGCGGGCCGAGGGGCCGGTGCACTTCGCCGGTGAGCATGTGTCGCTCAAGCACGCCTGGATCGAAGGAGCGGTGGAGACGGCCGTACGTGCCGCCATCGCCGTCAACGAGGCTCCCGCGGTGGACGAGAGCGCCATTGCCGCGCGGGCCGCGGCGCCCCGCGAGCGCCGGTTCGCCGCCGCATCGTCGGACCAGCCGCGAGAGGACGTGCTGACGTCATGACCACATCCCAGACCTGCACCGTCGCCGAGTACCTTGCGCTCAGGCTGGAAGAGCTCGGCATCACCCATCTGTTCGGCGTTCCGGGCGACCACCTGGGCCCGTTCCTGTCGACCCTGCACGAGAAGACCAAGGTGCGCTGGGTGGGCACCCCCACCGAGGGAGGCGCCGGCCAGGCCGCGGACGCGTATGCGCGGGTGAAGGTCGCCGACGCGGAGATCGCGCTCGGCGAGCAGGGCATCGGCGCGGTCGCGGTCACCTACAGCGTGGGCGCGTTCAACCTGCTCAATGCGATCGGCGGCGCCTTCGCCGAGTACGTACCGCTGATCGCCATCAACGCCGCTCCCTCGTACGAGCAGTGGCTCAACCAGCAGGCGATCGGCCTGCTCACCTCGCACATGTCCCAGCGCCCGACCAGCAACCTGGACGTCTACCGCCAGGTGACGGTGGACGCCCAGGCCATCTCCAACCCGGGCCTGGCCCCCATCCAGATCGACAGCGCGATCATCGCGTGCCTCTCCCACCGCCGGCCGGTCTATCTGGAGGTCATGGAGGACGTCTGGGGGGCGCGGTGTCCGGCACCGCGCGGTCGTCTGACGCGGCGGGAGCGGCCCGTAACGGAGCGGAACAAGCGCCTGCTCGAGGAGGCGGTCACCGCGACCGTGGACCTCGTCCGGAGCTACGGCAACCCGATCCTGTGGGCCGGCGAGGAGATCGACCGCTTCCGGCTGTCCGACGAGTTCGAGAAGCTGGTACGCGACACCCGCATCCCGTTCTGCACCACCGTCGGTGCCAAATCCGTCGTCTCGGAGTACACCCCAGGCTTCTCCGGGGTCTACAACGGCAAGGCCAGCAATCCGGATGTGGCCGAGGTCTTCCACAACGCAGGCTGCCGCATCGGGCTGGGATCGTGGGCGACCTCGAAGAACCTCGGCGGCAAGCGGTCGATCGGCGACGACTGGGCGGTCGCCGCCCATGAAGGCGTGCGTGTCGGCGCCTCGTACTTCCCCGATGTACAGCTCGCCGAGTTCATCCCCGCGCTACGGGAACGCCTGGTCACCGAGTTCGGAAGCGGTGCCTTCGCCGCGGACTACTTCGCCCGTGCGCACGACGAGGGCCTCGACGTCCCTGACAGCACCGCCGCCTACCTGGACTCCCAGAGCGGCGGGCCGTACCCGGAGAGCATGACGTACGACAGCTTCTTCCGGCACATCAACGCCTTCCTCGAATCGCAGACCAGCGAGCCCCCGGGCGAGCCCGGCAACCCGTTCACCGTGGTGTGCGACGCCGCGTTCGCGCTGATCGGCTCGATGAATCTGCGGATGGCGGAGCGCGCCTCGTACGTGGCGCAGAACAGCTGGCTGTCCATCGGCTACTCGGTCGGCGCGGCCACCGGGGTGGCGCTCGGCCGGCGCCATGCGGGAAAGCGCCCGATGGTCTTCGTCGGCGACGGCTCGTTCCAGGAGACGTGCCAGGAGATGTCCACCCATGTACGGCACGGTCTGCGCCCGGTGGTGTTCGTCCTGGACAACGAGGCCTTCTACGGCATCGAGCAGATGCTCGTCCACCCCTGCTACTACCAGGACGGGAGACCCCGCTCCGACGGCGCCGAGTTCTACAACGAACTGCACCCCTGGCGGTACGAGAAGCTCGCGGAGGTCTTCGGCTCCACCAAGCACCCGATGAACGGCTTCGCCGTCCGAAAGCACGACGAACTCGCCGCCCTGCTCAAGCGGATCGCCGAGCCCACCGACGCGATCAACCAGGGCCCGATCGTCGTACGGACGCAGTTCAAGCGGCACGACTATCCCGAGGCGCTCAAGTACAAGATCGCCGAGAACTGTCCGCCGCCCGGTGGCGCACCGTCGGAAGGGAACGTGGGATGACCAGCGCGAACAAAAAGCGGTCCGCGGCGACGGGCACCACCGTCGACGGCTCCGCGAAGGCGCTCCGGCACGCCATGAGCGGTCTGTCCGGGCCGGAGGCCACCGGCTGGACCGGCACCGTACGGCCCGCGGGAACCCCGGGCGAGGGCGCGAAGGTGCTGATCCTGGGCGCCGGCGTCGCGGGCCTGACGGCCGCCTACGAACTGAGCATGCTCGGCTACCGGGTCACCGTCCTGGAAGCACAGGATCGCGTGGGCGGGCGCAACCGCACCGCGCGCAGGGGCGACAAGCTCCACGAGATCGATGATCACGGTGCCGTCACCCACACGCACACCTGCGCATTCGACGACGGCCTGTACCTCAACCTCGGGCCCGGCCGGATCCCGTACCACCATCGCCGGGTGCTCAAGTACTGCCGTGACTTCGGGGTGGAGCTGGAGCCGTACGTCATGGAGACCACGGCGAACCGCGTCCGCCCGCCGCATGCCGAGGTGACCTGGGCCAACCGGCGGGTGGCGAACGACACCCGCGGCCACCTCGCGGCCAAGCTCGCCGAGACGCTGGTCAGCACGGACACCTTCACCGGTGAACTCCGCGATCTGCTGCGGGTGTTCGGCGCGCTCGACGCGAACGGCAAGTACCGCGGCTCCACCCGCTCCGGTTATCTGGACAGACCCGAGATCGAGGAGTGGCCCGTACCGGCCCCGGCGCTGTCCTTCGAGGACCTGGTGAACTCGGGCTTCTGGAAAGCCCGTTTCTACCAGCCGGTCGACTATCTGTGGCAGGCCACGATGTTCCAGCCGGTCGGCGGCATGGACCACATCGTCAAGGCGCTGGCACGCGAGGCCAAACGGGCCGGCGCGAAATTCGTGCTGGGCGCCGAGGTCCGTGAGATCGAGATCGATCCGCGCGGCCTCGGGGTCACCCTCACGTACCGCAAGGGCGACGACGAGTTCCATGACGACGCCCGCTACTGCGTCAGCAACATCCCGGTCCCGGTGCTCCGCAAGATCAAACTGAACCGCTTCTCGGACCCCTTCGAGCAGGCGATCCGCCTCGTGGAGTTCGAGAAGACCTGCAAGGTCGGCTGGCAGGCGAACCGCCGCTTCTGGGAGGGCGACCTCGGCGGAGTGGACGACACCGAGGGGATCTACGGCGGCATCAGCTGGACCGGCCACAACATCACCCAGCTGTGGTACCCGTCCAACGACTACTTCTCCGACAAGGGCACCCTGACCGGCGCCTACAACTTCGAGGGCGCGGCCGACACCCTCGGGAAGCTCTCTCCGGACAAGCGCCTGCGGCTGGCCCGCGACGGCGCCATCGAGCTGCACCCGGAATTCGCGGACAGAAAGCTCGTACCCGATGAGAAGGGCGTCTCCATCGCCTGGCACAAAGTGCCCTACCAACTGGGTGGATGGGCAGCGTGGAAGCCGGAGAAAGAAAGCCACAAGAGCGCGTACAAGCAACTGCTCCAGCCCGAGGGCACCGACGCGTTCTTCGTCACCGGCGACCAGATCTCGCCACTGCCCGGCTGGCAGGAGGGCGCCATGATGTCGGCCCACTACGTCGTCCAGCAGATCCTGGGCATCATGCCCCTGAGTGCGCCCGAGGAGATCGCCGTACCCGACTCGGTCGCGCTGACGCAGGGTCTGTTCTGAGGGGTTCCGACGGCTCCGACGAGTTCCGACGCGGTCTGACGGGCTCCGACGAGTTCTGACGGGCCGGGGGGCGATCCCCCGGCAGGGGGCCGGTTCGGCGGCACCTTCGGCGGCATCCAGGATTTCGGCGGTAATCAGGATGCGGTCATGGCCGACCCGGCCCCTCCTCCGGCTTCCGTACGATCACCCCTCACCAGCAGTTCCGGGCCATGGAAAGCGGTCACCACGCGCGGTCTCAAAACCCGTGGGTCAAGACGGCGTTGGGGTAACTGTCCGCTTGAGCTGCACCGCCCAGACGAGAAGTGCCGCGGCCGCGACGGAGACGACTGCCGTAGACATTCCGGCGCGGATGGAGAAATGCGTGGTCACCGTGCTCGACAGCAAGGCGCCCAGGGGAACACCGAGACCGGAGGAAAACGTTCTTCTGGTCGTGTTCACCCGGCTCTGCATTTCCGGAGGAGTGACCTCCTGGGAATAGTTCATGGTGTTCACCAGGACCATGAGATAGACGGTTCCCCACAAGGTGATGGCCACGAGAGCGATACGCCAGTCCGTCGTCAACACGACCAACAGACCGAGCAGGGACCCGAGCGGCAGCGCGACGAGCAGCAACTGGAAGGCGCCGATGCGTCGCCGCACCCTCGGCAGCACGAGGGATCCCCCGATTCCGCCGGCGCTCCAGGCCGTATAGAGCAGACCGATCCGTGGATCCGAGTCGTGGAGCCCCAGACCGCTGCCCGCGAAGACGACGAGTTGCCCGACGATGGCCCCGCCGGAGATCGACTGCAAGGTGCCGACGACCGTCATGGTGCGCAGCGTCGGGAGCCCCCAGAGGAAGCGGAGACCCTCCTTGATCGACTTTCGGTAGCCGGGCCACTTGGCCGCCGGCCTGCCGCTCTGCGGCGTGCGAGGGCCGATGCCCCTGATGAAGAAGGCGGAGGCGAGGAAGGTCACGGCGTCGAGGGCGATGGTGCCGGCCGGCTGCACGGTGGCGATCAGTGCGCCGGCGGCCGCCGTGCCGGCGATGCGCACGGCCGTCGAGGACCCGTAGAGCAGGCTGTTGGCCCTGGCGATATTTTCCTTCCCGACGACCGCCGGAACGAGTCCGTAGACGCCTGCCTCGAAGAACAGGGCACCGCTGGACGACAGCAGCGCGGCCGCGACGATATGCCAGGGGGTGAGGAATCCCAAGGCGGAAGCCAGCACGATGCTCGCCATGGAGAACGCACAGACCAGATCCGAAAGGGTCATAAGGAGGCGGCGATCGAATCGGTCCGCCACCGCACCCGCGATAAGCCCGAAAAGTACATAGGGGATGGTTTCCGCCGCCGCCACCAGCGAGACCACTACCGGCGACTTCGTGACCTGATACGCCAGCACCGGCAATGCCACCATCGACATCGCCGAGCCCAGTCCTGAAATGGTGCGGGAGAGCCAGAAGAATCGAAATCCGGATAAGTTACGGAGTGAAGTCGTAGGAACCGCGGGGGATTCATCGACGGTGGCCTGTTCAGAGGGTTCAGCCATAAGGGTTTATAGGCAGATCTCTGAGCACGCGTCAACCCGCTACCGGCCCCGCTCGCCCCAGGGACTCATTGCACAGTTCGCAGAGCCGCGGAGAAGGAGTCGGTGATGCCGGCGAGGTTCTCCGTCACCCGGGGAGGCGGTGCCGCGTCCGGCTCCACCGTGCAGTGCAGGAACACGGGGGCCGAGCAGCCGGTGACAGCAGCCTTCAGCACCTTGGACAGCTCGCCCCGGTCCGCCACGGAACGGGCCCGGGAGAAGCCGCAGGCGCGGGCCCAGGCAGTGAGATCTGCCGAGTCTCCCGGTGTCGGCTGACCGCCCGTTGAGTCGTAGCGCCCGTCGTCCAGGACGATATGGATCAGCGGCAGCGTTTTCGCCGCACCCGCCGCGAGCAGGCCCGCGGGGTTCATCAGCAGGCTGCCGTCACCGTCCACCACGACCGTGGTCCGGCCGGTGGCCAGCGCGACGCCGGTACCGAGCGGAAGCGCCAGGCCCATCGAACCGGTCATGTAGAAGTGGTGCGGCGGGTCGGCGACCGAGGCCGCGATGCGCGAGATGAAGCCCGTACTGAAGATCTTCGGGAGATCGGGGGCGGTCGCGATGATTTCGGACACCGCGGCCGTCTTGGTCATGGCCACCGCGCTATGCCTTCCACGAGAACTCGTCCGGGCGGACCAGGAGCGCGTAGGCGCGCCGCTCATGAACCAGGACATCTTTGGCCACGGCAAGTTGCTTGCCCACCCGAGACCCTGACAGGTAGTCATACGCGATGCCCAGCCCGTCCAGGATCGGCACGGTGAGCCGGCCCATCGCGAGGTTCTCCGGCGTCGGGTCGGGCGGTACGCCGCGCATGCTGACGACGAGCAGCATGGGGATGCGGTAGGGCACCACGAGCGAGGCGAGGGCGTTGACCGACTGACCGAAGCCGGAATTCTGCATCAGCACGGTCGGAGTGCGTCCGGCCAGCGCCGTCCCGGCCGCCATGCCAACGGCGTTGTCCTCCCGGGTGACCACGTGATAGTCGTCGCGCGCCGCCAGCAGCCCGAGGAGCGGCGAGAGGATGCCGCACGGGGTGCCGAAGTACGGTCCCAGTTCATGCTCGACGAGCGCGCGGTAGGTGGCGTGTGCCGAGCTCACGCCTTCTCCCTCGCCAACGGGGTGAATCGCCATGTCGCATGCTCCCCTCGACTGTGTATGCGGGTCGTGTGTGCCGGAACCCGAGGCCGCAGGCACCTCCGTCACCGGCGGGCGAACGCCACGGACGACAGGGCCCGGTGCCCGTGGACGCTGACGACGCCTTCCTGCCCGGGTGCCAGATAGCGCACCATGCAGCCGGCGGGGCGGTTGTCGAAGACGAACGGGCTGTAAACCGGAAGCACCTCTGCCTCATAGGTGCCGGTGCCCTCGCCGTCGGCGAACTCCATGACGTACGGCGCCGGTTCCACGTACTCCTGGACGATGTAGCTCTCGGTCGCCGCCGCCTCGTTCACCGTCGCGCGCCACAGAACGGGATCGCAGGCGCGCCCGACGAGGACGTTCTGCCCGCTCATGCCGATGGCGGGCTTGAGGACGAATTCCTCGGGGTGCTGGATCAGCAGCTCGGGAAGGCTTCGCGAGACGCCTCGCCACCGCGTCGGGCGGTCACTGACCACCCGCGTCCACGGCAGATACCGCTCAACCGTCTCGCGGTCCTTGTCCGTCATCCAGGAGCGGCCTTCGGAGACCCATCCCAGCACCTTCTTGTTGGCGATCAGATAGGCGGTCTGGGTGGCGATGAGCCTGCACCCCGCGTCCAGCGCCGTACGCAGGGGAGAGAGGTCGATGCCGAGCGCGCGCCACTCGGGGATGGTGAAGTGCCGCAGGCCGAGCTGGTAGCGCGGGCTTCCCGGGAGCCCCAGCCCGTCGAGCAGGTCCTCAGGCTCGAAGAACTCCGCGTCAACGCCCCGCTTTCGCAGGTGGGCGAGTTGAACGTCGTAGTAGCGGGTGGGCTGATGACCTTTCAGATCCCGGGTGGTGCCGACGATGGCGACCGCCGGCTTGAGGTCGAGCGCCTTCACCGCGCGCACGAGCGAATCGGCGCGGACGGCCAGGGGGTCGGCACCCCTGAAAGGCGCGCGGTCGGCACCGCCGAACCCCGCGATCCACGCCGCGGAGTGCAGGGAGGTGTCGACCACGCCGCCGATGCCGGAGCCGATGTTGAACTCCACGAACTTCGGGCCCGTGGCGTCGACCACGACATCGGGACGGGTGCTGCACGCCGCGTAGTCCTCCTCGATCGCCCCGTCCATGAAGAGCGGATACATCCGCTCATCGGCGCCCAGCGCGGCGATACGGCCGGCCGCGGTGGGCGCCGCCTCCAGAAGCGTTCTGCGCAGCAGACCGAGCAGGGCGACGGTGGCTCGGAAGATCTCGTCGTAGGACGCACCGGGAAGTACGAAGGGACGCACCGCGGTCGGTGACATCGGCACCACATGGATGTACTCACCGGCGTCGACGCCTTGGACGAGGGTGTCGACCAAGTCCGGTACGGGAAGCCGCGATTGCACAGGGAGGGGGCCGGATGTGTGCCATTGGCCCTTCATCGGCGCGGACTCCCGTCGGCCAGCCGATAGACCACGACCCGGTTGTCGCTGTCCTCACACAAAGGGCGCTCTGCCCAGTCCGCGTATTCGGACTCCCGCACCAGCCCCGCCGCCTCGGCCATGGCATCGAGCTGCGCGGGAAAGAGGTACTGGAAACGAATCGATCGGAGACCGACCTTTCCCGGGGCCTCCACGATCATCCGCTGAACCCACAGCACCTGCTCCGGCACGTCCCACTTTCGCGTGATGAATTCCAGCCGGTCACCGGAGAGATGTGACGCCTCGGGCCCCAGCAGCGCCGACGAGGCAGGCGGATGCGGCACGAAGGTCTCCACCACGAACCGTCCACCGGGGACGAGATGGCGGGCCACGCCGGCGAGCATCGATTCCTGAGCGGCGTTGTCGTCCAGCTGGAAGAGGGAATTGAAGGTGACGTAGGCCAGGGAGAATGTGCGCCCTATGTCAATCTTCGCGCAATCGTCGAGGACCGTATCGACCGGGAGGGACTGGCCTCGCTCCGCCATGACCCGGAGCATGGCCGGCGCATTGTCCACTCCGGTTACATGAACTGCGCGGGAGGCAAGCGGTATCGCAATCCTGCCAACTCCGGAGCAGAGGTCGAGGTATGTACCCTCGTCGCCTCCGCGCTTCAGCAGAAATTCGACAACCTCATCGAGGTCGTCCCGGTCGGCGTACCGGCGGGCGTATTGCTCGGCCCAGTCGTCATCGAAATCACTGGGCCGGTCATCACCAGTGGAATGGTCGGACGGAAAAGCTAACATTGCTTCTGTCCCAGCCTTCTGGATAACCGTGCAACGTCAATGCAGGCAGAAGGCTCCCACAGTCGAACAGCCGGAGGCAATGTGGCGCAGATCACATCGATCATGGTGCAACTTATCCGTTGCCTCACTCAAGGAGATGTGATCTCCTGACTGGGACATGCAAGCTTTCAACATTAGACGTGAAGTGGAGTCAATGTTGAGTATCGCTAAGCATACGGTTATCAACGGCGGCCCGAACCCGGAGAAAGAAGACGGCGAGGCCACGCCCGAGCAGGTCGGTGACGACCTATCGGCAGGCTTAGCCGGCTGGACGTTCTCCGGCGGTGTCTACCGGACATTTGACGAGCATATCGGGCGCAGCGTCCCCATGTACGCAGAGTGCCACGATCTGATCCTGGGTCTGTCCGACTTCTTTGTTCGGCAGGACAGTTTGATCTACGAGCTCGGAAGCGCAACAGGCACTTTGGCCAGTCAGCTGGCAAACCGGCACGGCAGCAAGATCCGGCGCATCATCGGAATCGACATCGAACAGTCGATGGTCGCTGAATCCGAGCGCAAATACGGCGGGCAGCCCGGACTTGAATTCGTCGAGGCCGACCTGCTGGCCTACAGATTCGACCCCTGCGACTTCGTGATCTCCTACTACACGCTGCAGTTCTTGCGGCTCGAGGAACGACACGACGTCATAAAGTCCGTCTACGACCGCATGGTTCGCGGCGGAGCATTCGTGCTCTTCGAAAAGGTCCGCGAGCCGAATGGGCATCTACAGGATCTCATGGGGCAGCTCTACGCGGACTACAAGCTGCGCAACGGCTTCACCCCGGGCGAGATCATGGCGAAGACGCGAAGCATCCGTTCGGCGCTGGAGCCCTCGACCTCCGAAGACAACATCGACGCGCTCCGCCAGGCAGGCTTCCGGTCAGTGGGACTGGTGCACAAGAGCCTGTGCTTTGAGGGATACCTGGCCGTCAAGTGACCGAGACTCTCACGGGCGAACGGAGACGCGGCGCGCAATGAACACCACCATCACATGGATCTACCAGTCGGGCGACTATACGGCGGCAGCCGCTGAGAAATTCGAGAAGGGCCTCGTCGAGAGATATTCCGGTGTCGCCGCTCCACGCGGTTTCGATTTCCGCGTGATCGGTGCGGCCGAGATCATTCCCTCCTGTCTCGGGAAACCGGTACTGCGTTATCGCGGCGAGGACCTGCTCAGTCAGCGGCAGTGCTTCATCGTGGGGGACAAGAGCCTGGAGCCCCAGGGCATGGAGGCCATGCGGGCCATCTACCGCACGATTCAGGCCAGCGACTCCACTCTCTTGAACCGGTCGATATCCGGACCCGACTATCTCGAGAGGGACAAGCTCGCCCTGTTGCAGCATGCCGCGGGTCTGGGAGTGCCGACCGCCGGCACCATCGCCGTTCCCTTCGGGAAATACGCCCGCCTCGTGGTCGACGAGGTGAAGCGCGAACTGGGCGCCGGCCCCTACATCATCAAGCCTCGGGAACTGTCCATGGGAATCGGCGTGCTGCGCGTCGATTCTCACCAGCAGCTCGTCGCGGCCCTCGACATCGTGGCGCAGACCGGATTCCCCTACATCGTGCAGCCGTATCTCCCACACTCCGCGGACATGCGCGTGTATGTCGCCGACGGGGAGGTGATCACCTCGCTGTCGCGACGGCCGAAGCCGGGTGGCTACTTGGCGAACATCAGCCTGGGCGGATCGGCTGACGTCAACAAGGACCACCTTCAGGTGGAAGACCACTGCCGGAGCATCGCAAAGAGCCTGGATGCGGAGTATCTGTGCATCGATTGGCTGATGACCGATACCGGTCCGGTGCTGAACGAATGGAGCACGGCGCACGGGGGATTCATGGTGCTGCCGGAGCCCGAGCGCTCCATGGTCGCCGACGCCTTCTTCGGCTGGATCGAGCGGAAGTTCAACCGCGATCGCCGAGACTGAGCACGTTCTCCCGATCCACGCCGACTCCGTCAGTTCATCGCCGACTCCGTCATTTCATCCAGCAGGGAGCGTTGATTGTTAGAGATCTGGCACAACCGGGATTGCCCGACAAGCGTCCGGATCCTGGAGAATCTGGGGAAGAAGCAGCTCCCCCATCAGGGCCGGGAATACATGGTGGATTCTCCGGATTCCGCCGACATCGACATCCTTCTCGACAAGCTGGGCGCGCAGCCCTGGGCCGTGGTGCGCATGCATGACCCCATCGCGCAGCAGCTGGGGCTCGAAGAGTGGCCTCACGACCGACAGCGCTGGATCGATGCGCTGGTGGACCACCCCATCCTGCTGCAACGTCCGATCGTCATCCGTGATGACGGGCGGGCAGCGATCGTGCGGTCGGTCGAAGCGCTCGATGAATTCCTGGCAGCGGAGGAGTGAGCATGGACACGGTTACTGCCGACCAGATACGCATAACCCCTGTGACGGGCACCTTCGGCGCGAAGATCGAGGGGCTGGACATCGCCGGGGAGCTCACCCCCGAGACGGTGGAACTGCTCAGGCGGGCGCTCCAGGAACACCGACTGATCTTCTTTCCCCGTCAGCTGGTGGACACCGGCCAACTGGTGGAATTCGCCCGCCGATTCGGCACGCTGCTCCCCGGCCACCCGATCAAGCCCTGTCTGCCCGGGTACCCGGAAGTATGGGGAAACCCCTCCGGAAATCTGACGGAGTGGGACTCCACGCCACGCGATCGGTACAACCGGTTCGAGACCGCCTGGCACTCCGACGGCACCTTCCTGCCGGAGCCGCCATCGACCACCATGCTGTACGCGAAGCAGGTGCCCGCCGCCGGTGGCGACACCATGTGGACGGACCTCGCCAACGCTTATGACAGGCTTTCGGCGCCGCTGCGGAAAATGGTGGACGAACTGCGCGCCGTACACGACCCGTTCAAGCAGTTCGCACCTCTGCTGAACGGCGATACCGACGAACGGATCAAGGAAGGCATCCGTAAGCTGAGCCCGACCGTGCACCCTCTCGTGCGGGTCGACCCCGTGACGAAGCGGCGTTCCCTGCTGCTCAACCCCACATGCGTCACCCATATCGAGGGCTTGACCCAGTTGGAGAGCGATCTCCTGATCGACCTTCTCCTCGCGCACACGCTCATTCCCGAGCGAACGGTGCGGTGGAAGTGGCACGAAGGTGATATCGCCCTCTGGGACAACCAGTCGATCACCCACAACGTCGTACTGGACTATGGCGAGCAGGAGCGACTTCTGTACCGGCTCACCTATGTCGGCAAGCCGATCGAAGGCCACGCCGGAGCGTAGACAGCCGCGGGCATCGACCACGTCAGCACGTCCCGAGAGCTTGCAGGTTCCCGTCACGTGGCGCACAGGCCACCGAAGCCGGGCATGGCTCTGGGCAATCCACGGCTGATGACGTGCGGGGCTCCTGTCGCGAGGAGCCCCGCACGGGCCCGTACGCCGCGCCCGTCCGCGGGGCTGCTCGCCGTAGGCCGGCCGCACGCCGCCCTGCGCCTGCCCTCATTTTTTATCGCGAAGCAGTGACGGAAAACTTCGGAAAAGGATGGGACATGCTTCTCGAGAGCGCTCTCGCTCACTATTACGACCAGGTCCAGGCGGCACTGCGGGAATTACTGCCGGTGCGGCCGAACGACGGAAGCAGGAGCGAGTTCACTCCGGGCGTCGAGCTGCCCGAGCTGACCGACGCGATGCGCGATTATCTGTCGGTGTCGACGGTGGCGCACAGCCCGTTGCGGACCTACCGGGGAAAGAACCTGGCGCTGCTGGACCTGACGCGGAATCCCGCCACGATGACCACCAAGACTTTCGCCTCACTCATCATCGTGGCCCGCGCCGTCAAATTCATCCAGGAGACCGGCCAACGCGTCTCGATCATCACGCCCTCGTCGGCCAACAAGGCCATCGCCATGCGCGATGCGGTGCTGCGCGCCATCGACACGGGGCTGGTCGGCGCCGACCAGCTCAACGTCACCGTGATCGTCCCGGCCGGCTCCGTCCCCAAGCTGCGCAGCTCGAAATTGTTCACCGACCCCGAGCTACGCGCGCGCAATCCGATCGCGGTCCATCACGGCACCGCGCCGAGCGAGGTCAAGACGATCGCCCGCGGAATCATGGAGGACCACCGCGAGTTCCTGGAGAACAGCGGGAAGACCAACCTCTGGTACACACTGCAGTTGGAGAATTACCTGGCCGCGGACGTGGTCCGCGCGCTGTCGGAGGCGGAGTTCTTCCCCCCGGCGGCCGACGAGCCGCGCTTGCACGTCCACGCCGTCTCCAGCGCGTACGGCCTGCTGGGGCATGCGCACGGTTGGGAGACGCTCCCCCACCCGGGCCGCGCACAGAAGCCTCCGCACTACTTCCTCGTGCAGCACCTCGGTGCGCCGGACATGGTGCTCAGCCTGTACCACAACGGGTCGAGCGACCCCCGCAACGCGCCTCGATACGCCTACCAGGCCGACTCCGGACTCTATGCCCAGCAGGAGAACCAGCGGTTCCCCACGGTCACCTTCGACCCGCAGGAAGTACTGGATGCCACCTTCTACACCAGGAATCCACCGACTTCCCCCCGGATGAATGAGCTGATCAACCGCCAGGGCGGAGGCGGCATCGTGGTCTCGCTCGCCGAATGCCTGGAGCGATACGGCCAGGTGCGGTCCCTGTTGGGCGACGCAGGCCTACGACTGCCCGCCAATCCGATGGAGGTCCGGGAATGGTCGCTCGTCATGGCCATGGTGGGCCTTCTCAACGCCGTCGACCGCGAGCTCGTGCCGGAACGGGACATCCTCGTGCACGGCTCGGGCAGTTACGCCGCGGGGGACTTCGACGCTCTCCCCGCCGGGGACCTGCACCGCGTGGACGACGCCGACTCGCTGCGAAGCGTGGTGCTCAAGGCCAACGCGCTGTGACGACAGGACGAGGATCCAGCCCCGTGGACACATCAACTCCCCCGCCCCGCTCTCCGGTCCAGCAACGCCTGCGCATGCAGACGCGCTACCGCTGGCGCAACAGCGCCAACCCGCTGCTCACCCGCTCGCGCACCACCTGGGACACCAGAGACCGGGCCGTCTTCCCGTCCATACGCTCGGAGTTGGGCGGCTTGTCGGTCTCCTACTCCGGGCTGGCCGAAGGACTGGCGTACACCCTGGAGTTCACCGAGCTGCGCCGTGAGGACGGGCAGGAGACCGCGAAGCGCAGTTCGTCAGAAGTGACCGGGCGGGACCTCAGCGCCCCGGGGCGGCTGCCCGACACGGACATCGTGATCGTGGGCACCAGCGCGGCCAGGGCCCGGGGGCTGCCCACGGCGGCCTCGCTCGTGATGCCCATGCGGGTGCACTTCGTGGTCGACATCGACGGCGACTCCGAGGCCATGCGCCGGCGGATCTCCAAGCGGGAGCGCGAGCAGCACAACCGCAATATGCGTGAGCACAACTGGAGTTGGAGCGTTGTCCGGGACCCGGTCTGGTTCGACGACTTCTACGACCGGCACTACCGCCCCACCATGCACCGACGCCACGGGGAACGGGAACGGACCGAGACGAAGGAGACGTCCTACGAGTGCCTTTTCCGCACCGGATGCCTGTTCGCGCTCAGCCAGGACGGTGAGCGCATCGGCGGGGCACTGTGCCACTGGGATCGCCACTCCCGCGTGCTCACCCTGAGGCTGCTCGGCGTGCGCGACGGCTCACAGGAGCATTTCGCCAGCGGTGCGTTCAAGGCGATCTACCACTTCCTTATCGGTTGGGCGGCGGACCACGGCGTCCGCCGACTCGATTTCCAGGGCACCGAGCCCTTCCTCAGCAAGGGCACGTACCAGTGGAAGCGCCGTTTCGGAACCCGCGTCATCCTGCCGCCCAACCACTTCGGCGAAAAGCGCCTGTGGCTCCAGGTACCCCGGGACACTCCCGCGGTCCGGGACTTCCTCGTCGCCAACCCCCTCCTGGCCGAGCCTGAGGGTGGGGGGCTGGAAGCGGTCTACTTCCACGACTCCGCGCGGCCCGCCCGACTGGACTATTCGTCGAAGTCACCGGGCGTGGAGCGGGTCCGCCACATCGATCTCGACATGTTCCTGGCGTCGGCGACGTCACACACGCCCTCGTGAAGATGCCGATGGCCGGCACCCACTTTCCGGAGGTACTCCATGGCCGTGCAAGACATAGCGTATGTCGAGTTGTACACCAAAAATAAAGTGACGGCCGTCGATTATTTCGTCTCCGCCATGGGCTTTACGCGGGTCGCCGACTCCGTGGAGGTCGACAGGAGTTCTGTACTGCTTCGGCAGGGCGATGTACAACTGGTCATCACCTCTGGTCAGGGCATTGGGAAGTTCCTGGACGAATTCGGCGACGGGGTCGCGGATATCGCCATGACCTGTGACGACGTGGCCGCGACCCGCGAGGCGGCGGTGAAGGCCGGCGCCCGGCCGGTCGGCTTCGCGGAGGACAGGTCGGCCGTCTCGGCGTTCGGCGGTGTCCGCCACAGCCTCCTCCCCTCGACCGGCACCGCTGAGCACCGGCTGCCGCCGGGCCGTCGGTGGGTGGCCACGCCGTCGGAACCGGTCGGGCCGGCCGGGCCGGCCGCCCGGATCCGGCTCCTCGACCACATCGCGGTCTGCCTCGAAGGAGGCAGCCTGGCGGAATGCGCCGACTTCTACCAAAACGCCTTCGCATTCTCCCGCTACTCATCCGAATACGTCGCCCTCGGCGGACAGGCGATGGATTCGATCGTCGTCCGCAGCGCTTCCGGCCGTGTCACCTTCACCCTGGTCGCTCCGGACCCCACGAAGAACCCCGGGCAGCTCGACGCGTTCCTGGAAAGGAACGGCGGTGCCGGTGTGCAGCATCTCGCTTTCCTCGTCGACGACATCATTCCCGCGGTGCACGAGTTCCGGGAGCGCGGGGTGGAATTCCTGAGCACCCCGGGCACGTACTACGACCTGCTTCTGGAGCGGTTCCCCGAAATGTGGGACCAGATCACGGAACTGCTGGCCGCGCAGGTGCTGGCCGACCGCGATGAGTGGGGCCATCTCCTGCAGTTGTTCAGCCGTTCGCCCTACGAGCGCAACACGCTCTTCTTTGAACTCATCCAGCGCCAGGGCTCCCGGGGATTCGGCAGCGCCAACATCCGGGCCCTGTACGAGGCGGTGGAGCGCGACCGGCTGACGGCCCGGTGAGCCTGCCTGGACGCAGAGCCACGGAGAACGCTCGGCCGGGAAACCCCTCCCGGCCGAGCGTCGGCACGAACTGTTCGCGGCCACGCACCAGTGTTCTCGTCACCACACATCGGCGATCACATGGTGCGCGAGCGCTCAGGCGGGAGGCAGCTTCCCGTGTCCGAAGAGCTTGCGTTCGTCGTGCAGGGCGAACGGCGTGGTCCTGAGGTCGACGATCTGGATGCCGAAGATCTTCAGTTGCAGCATCAGCTGGGTCTTCAGGTCGTAGCCCGCACTGAGCGCCCACGCCGGGGTGCCGCCACCGGTGGCCGCCGCGGCCCGTCCGGTGAGGTGGACGGACAGATCGCCGCCCACGCCCGCCGTGTCGTAGAGGAACACCTGGGCGTGCACGCCGACGCGGGCCGTCGCGGTGGCCGCGCCCTCGACCCGGGGAGCGGCGCCCTTGGTCTGCTGCTGCGCCTTGTGCAGCGGCTGCCACCCGTGCGCGCGGTCGTACTGCGCGCCGACGGCGAACGCACCGGAGGTGCGCTGATCGGCGTCGAGCACGATGCGCCCGCCCGCGGTGAAGCGGTAGGTGAAGGTGACCTCGGTGCTGACCACGACGGGGACGGGGCCCACCCAGAACACGTGCCGGCCGGTGACCGCCGCCAGCGGCACCGCGACCTGCCCGGTGTCGGCGGTGCCACGCACCTTGCCGTGCACCTGCCAGCCGTAGGCGTAGGAGCCGCCGAGGCCGATGGCCGCGCGCTGCGGCAGCAGGTTCAGCCCGCCGCGCTTCTCGTACTGGAAGATCAGCTCGGGTCGGAACGTCACATCGCCGGACAGCCGGGCCGGAGACTTACCGGTCGCCTCCACGCCCTTGGGCAGCGGCACATTGACGCCAAGCCGCAGGGTGGTGAGCGCCTTCGCCGCACCGGGCGTCAGCGCGCCGCGCGCAGAGGTGTGGGCCGCGCGCGTCCCGGTGTGGGTGAGCTGGGTACGCATCTCCCCGGAAGCGGAGGCGGAGGCCGACGGGCTCGGCGAGACCGTGTCCTGGCCGTCACCGGCGGGAGCGCTCGCCCCGTCGGACGGCGTGCTCGCCCCGTCGGACGGCTCGGCCGGGCCGCCGGTGGACGGGTTCCGCACGGTGACGCCGGGCGAGAGCGGCTTGACGGTGAGTTCACCGGTCCGCAACGCCGCGCGCTGGTCCACCTTCTGCTCGCCGAGCAGCTCCGAGAGTGTCGCGGGGACGGTGGTCACCCGGACCTCGCCGCCACGGGACCCGGTGACCTTGCCCACCTTGAACAGCGCACCCGAGGGGGCCTGCCGGCTGGGCGCGGCGGCGACGACATCTCCCGTGCGCACGGTCTTGCCGGCGGACGGTTTGAGCACCGCCCGCTTGCTGGGGGCGTCGTACGACGAGAGCCGCACGGAGACCGAACGATGGGAGCCGGCGGGCGCGTCGGAGGGCTTGGCGACGACGGCGCCGCCCTCGGGGCCGGCGGCTCCGTCACTGCCGTCCGGCATGGCGTCCGGGCTCGCGGACCCAGCGGCCCGTATACCGGCCGGGGGCGTGCCGGCGCCGTCGGAGTCCGAGAGCAGTGCGTGGGTGCCAAGGGCGGCGGGGATGAGTACGCCGACCGCAGCGGCGGGCACCGCGATACGGCGCCAGGAAACAGCCATGGGATTCCTTGGTGATGGGGGGTGGCAGGGGGAGGAAAAGCAGGGCCGCGTACCGAAGCGCGGACGAATCCTGACGACTGCTCAAAAGTCGTCCAAGATCGAACATCTGTAGGGGTTCGGGCGGCTTCCTCGTAGCATGGCGATGAATGATCGCTTTCGCCATGGGGAAAGACACCGAGTCGGGAGGGGACGGGTGGAGACTTCCACAACGGTGCCGGAGGCCGTCGCCGCGTTGCACGCCGGAATCGACCTCCTCACCGACGAGGTCGTGCACGACCTCAGGGCCCAACTCCCCTCCTACGCGGCGGTGTCGGCGGACGAGCTCCGGCCGCGGGTGGCGGCGTCCCTGCGGAACGGCCTGGCGCTGGTGCAGCGCTGGTCCGCCGAGGACCACCGGTCACCGCGGGGAGCCGGACGCGGCGGCCGGACGTACGACATCCCGGCCACGCATCTCGATGAAGTAACGGCCCTGACCCGCTCGTTGCCGGTCGAGGACATCATCACGGCCTACCGGATCGGAACGGACATCGTCTGGCGGCGGTTCGGCGAGGAGATGGCGGTCCGGCACGGCACCGCCGAGGACCTGCTGCCGATCGCCGAGACGCTCCGCGCCTGGGCCGACGCCAATACCCTGCACATCGTCCGCAGCTGCCGCACCGGCCTCCAGCCGAGAGCGGTGACGGCGACGGACCACCGGCGGGCAGCGCTGGTCCGCGCGCTGCTGCTCGGCGAGGCGCGGTGGGACGACCCCTCGTTCAGCGGCGTTGCGAGGGACACCGGGCAGCACGATGGCCGCCCGGCCGACGACTGCCGGGCGGACGATCACCCCGATGACGGGGCGACGGACTGCGCATACGACCGGAACGTCCTGCGCCTCCCCTTCCGCGCGCGGCTGCCCGGCGTTCCCGGCCCCGCCCCCGCACCACGCACCCCCGGCGATTCCCACCCCGGCTCCGACTCCGATGACCGCGCCCTCGCCCGCACCATCGATCTGCTGCGCCCCTGGCTCGCCCTGGACACCGCGGGGAAGCCCCTGGTCACGACCGTGGAAGGGGATGTGGCGGGGCTGCTGGTCGGGCGTCCGGGCGGGCTGTGCCACAGCCTGGTCGTGGGGCTGGGCGCCCCGGCGCCCGCGTCCGGGCTCGCCAGGGAATTCACCCGGGCCACCCAGGCGCTCCGCGCCGCCGTCGGCTCCGGGCTCGTCGGAGCGTTCACCCGCGACGAACTGGGGCTGCGGGCCACGGTCGTGGCCATGCCGGACGTCGGCGAACAGCTGGTACGTCTGCGCCTGGCGCCGCTGGCCGAACGGGGCGAGGACGGCGCCCAGTTGGAGGAGGCCGCGGCCGCCTACCTACGGCAGGGGCTGCGCCTGGAGGCCGCCGCGCGGACGCTCTACGTCCACCCCAACACCCTGCGCAACCGGCTCCGGCGCTTCGAGGAGATCACCGGAAGCAGCCTGCGCGACCCGGCCGATCTCGCGGAGATCTGGTGGGCGCTGACCCACCGTCTGATCCACGGTCCGACGAGCTGAGGCACACGCCCACCCGCTGCCGGCAGTCGCAGCCGACCCCCACGGATGTCGGCTGCGCCTGCCGGTCCCGGCCCGCGGACCGTTGTTACGGCGCCATCTCGTACGCCCCGGCCAGTGCCTCGACGCGCTCCCAGACACGCTGGGAGCGGGCGTCGTCGACGACCGGGCGCCGGACCGCGTCCAGGGCCCAGCGCTGCTGTTCCGCGGTGGCGGAGTCCTTGCCGTGCAGCTCGACGGCGTGCGCGGAGAAGTCGCGTACGAGGACGGCGAACAGTTCGTCCAGCACGTCCTCCTCCAGGCCGGTCAGACGCGCCTGCTCCAGGATCAGCTGGCCGTGCACGACCAGCGCGAACAGCTGGCCGACGGCGAGCAGAAGGTCGAGGTCACGGCTCTGCTCCTCGCCGGGGGCGGCGGTGGTGACGAACTCGCACAGGGCGTCCGCCTGCTCCCGGAAGCGGCCGACGTTGGGCACCTCGGCATAGGCGTCGTAGGCGGTGCGCCAGTCGTGGAAGCGTACGGAGCCCAGACCGCGGGCGGGTCCCTGCCGGAAGAGGAACGCATCGTCGGCCGCGTCGAGACGGGTCGGCACGGGCGCGTACTCGGCCGGGTCCAGCAGGTGGTTGCGCATGAACTTGAGGATCAGCGCGAGGTTGACGTGGACCGTGCCCTCCAGCTTCGGCAGCCCGCGGATCTCGGATGCGGCCTGGGCGAAGTAGGTGTCCTTCTCGAAGCCCTTGGCCGCGATGACGTCCCACATCAGGTCGATGACCTTCTCGCCCTCGGTGGTCACCTTCATCTTCGTCATCGGATTGAAGAGAAGGTAGCGGCGGTCGTCGGGGCCGGCGGAGCGGAAGTAGTCGACGGCGCGGTCGCTGAACAGCTTCATCCCGACGAGGCGGACATATGCGTCGGTCAGCTCGCGGCGCACGTGCGGGAAGGCGGTAACGGGACGGCCGTAGAGGATGCGGGTGTGCGCGTGGGTGACGGCCTCGTACATCGCGTGCTCGCAGATGCCGATCGAGGCGGTGCAGAGGTTGAACTTGCCGACGTTGACGGTGTTGAGGGCGGCGTCGAAGGCGGCGCGGCCGGTGTGCAGTACGTCGTCGGGGCCGACCGGGTAGTCGTCGAGTCGGAACTCGCTGACGTACTTCGAGGAGTCGACGACGTTCTTCACGAGGTGGTACGCCGGGTGGCGGCTGTCGGCGGCGAAGAAGACATAGCCGTCCGGGCCCTCGATGTCGGTGCGGCGGCCGAAGACGGAGACGAGCCCGGCGGCGTTGCCGTTGCCGATGTAGTACTTGGAGCCGCTGGCCCGGAAGCCGCCGTCGCCGTCGGGCTCCAGCAGCATGTCGGTGGAGTAGATGTCGGCGCCGTGGGCCTTCTCGGACAGTCCGAAGGCGAACACCTCACCCTGGGAGAGGAGTTCGGCCGCACGGGTGCGAGCGGCGGCGTTGTCGCTCTGCCAGACCGGGCCGAGGCCGAGAATGGTGACCTGCCATGCGTACCAGTAGTCGAGCCCGTAGAAGCCGAAGATCTCGTTGAGGGCGGCTATCCGGGCGGTGTCCCAGCGCTTGTCCTGCTGCCCGTCGGCGGCGGAGGACGGGGTGAGGAAGGTCGCGAACAGCCCTTCCTTGGCAGAGAACGCGAGGAAGTCCGCC
Organism: Streptomyces inhibens; assembly: GCF_022221585.1. Taxonomy (NCBI): domain Bacteria; kingdom Bacillati; phylum Actinomycetota; class Actinomycetes; order Kitasatosporales; family Streptomycetaceae; genus Streptomyces; species Streptomyces inhibens. Next base: position 8,586,084 of record NZ_CP084681.1, on the reverse strand, counting down.
AGCCAGGCGCGGGAGCGGTAGTCCTCGATCAGCTTGCGCTTGCCGCGGTCCTCGAACCAGTCGACGGTGGCGCGCAGCAGCCTGCGGGTCTCGGGGTCGAAGTGCGCCGGGTCGTAGGTGCGCGGGTTGAACAGCAGCGGGTCGGCCATGGAGGTTCGCCTTTCCGGCTTGGAGGTTGAGGGTTGGTGGGCGGAAAGCTGCAGATGCGTGACGGTGAACAGCGGGATCCGGCCGGGCGGATGGCGCGTCGACGCCGCGTCAGCGCTCGGAACCGAGTCGGCGGAGGGTGTCGAGTACGTCGTCGAGCCAGGCGAGCGTCATCCGCTCGTACGCGATGCCGCCGCGCAGCACCACATGCTGGAGCTGCTGCCCGGCGTCGGGCGCTGCGGGGGCTTCGGGCCCGGTGAAGTCGCGCCGCTCCCCCGCGAGATAGTGCGCGAGCCGGTCGGTGTGCGCCTGGTGGTGCCGCTCGACCTCGCGGATCAGCGCGGCGGGATCGTCGAAGGCCGCGCCGCGGATCTTCACGGCGAGCTCGTGCCGGACGCTCTCGGGTTCGATCGGCTCATGTAGCCACTGGGAGAGGGCGTCCCGGCCGAGGGCGGCGACGGAGTACTCCTTCTTGTCCGGCCGGGCCTGCTGCGGCACCTCGCGGACGTCGATCCAGCCGTCGCTCTCCATGCGCTTGAGGACGCGGTAGATCTGCTGATGGGTGGCGGTCCAGAAGTACCCGATGGACCGCTCGAACCGCCGGGACAGCTCATAGCCGGAGCCCGGCTTCTCCAGCAGGGAGACGAGGATCGCGTGTTCGAGCGCCATACCCCGATCCTTCTATGCAACTCGTTGCATAGACAAGTGGCACCGCCGGGGTGAGACACGGCTCACCCGGCCGGCCCGCACGTGGCGATGCCGTCGGTGCGGCTACTCGAACCGCGAGCTGTCGCCCGCCCCTCGGCGTACGATCTCGACCGCGCCGCCGGAGAAGTCGATGACGGTGGTCGGCTCGGTGCCGCAGTCGCCCGAGTCGACGACGGCGTCCACCACATGGTCGAGCCGTTCCTTGATCTCCCAGCCCTGAGTCATCGGCTCCTCCTCGTCGGGCAGGAGCAGGGTGCTGGAGAGCAGCGGCTCGCCGAGCTCGGCGACCAGGGCCTGAGCGACGACATGGTCGGGGATCCGGACTCCGACCGTCTTCTTCTTCGGGTGCAGCAGCTGGCGCGGCACCTCCTTCGTCGCGGGGAGGATGAAGGTGTAACTGCCGGGCGTCGCCGCCTTGATCGCACGGAACACATCGTTGTCGATCTGCACGAACTGCCCCAGTTGTGCGAAGTTCTGGCACACGAGGGTGAAGTGGTGACGGTCGTCGAGGTTCCGGATCGACCGGATCCGGTCGATCCCGTCGCGGCTGCCCAGCTGGCACCCCAATGCGAAGCAGGAGTCCGTCGGGTACGCGACGAGCGCGCCGGAGCGGATACTGTCGGCCACCGTGCTGATGGTGCGCCGCTGAGGATTCTCGGGGTGTACGTCAAAATACTTCGCCATCCGCCGAGCCTACGTGATCAGGGCACCCGCGCCCCGGCCCGCGGATACTGTCGCCGCGCCGGGTCCGCCCCCACGCCCTCATCAAGTGAATCTTTGAGTACCCATAAGTGTCACTTATGAGGTCATAGATCCGAGCCAGGTACCTGACCAGGCAATTCGTTGCGAGGCTGGCGACCAAGACAGCCGTCGCCGTTCGAAGGGAACCAGTCATGCCCCGCCCCCTGCGGGTAGCCATCGTCGGAGCCGGACCCGCCGGGATCTACGCCGCCGACGCGCTGCTGAAGTCCGAGGCCGCTGCCGAGCCGGGAGTGTCCATCGACATCTTCGAGCGGCTGCCCGCCCCGTTCGGGCTGATCCGGTACGGCGTCGCCCCCGACCACCCGCGCATCAAGGGCATCGTCACAGCGCTGCATCAGGTGCTCGACAAGCCGCAGATCCGCCTGTTCGGAAACGTCGACTACCCCAACGACATCGGCCTCGACGATCTGCGCGCGTTCTACGACGCGGTGATCTTCTCCACCGGCGCGAGCGCCGACCGCGCGCTCGGCATACCCGGCATCGACCTCGACGGCTCGTACGGCGCGGCGGACTTCGTGTCCTGGTACGACGGGCATCCGGACGTCGCCCGCACCTGGCCGCTGGAGGCCGAGAAGGTGGCCGTACTCGGCGTCGGCAATGTGGCGCTCGACGTGGCCCGGATACTCGCCAAGACCGCGGACGAGCTGCTGCCGACGGAGATCCCGCCGAACGTCTACGACGGACTCGCCGCGAACAAGGCCGTCGAGGTGCATGTCTTCGGACGGCGCGGGCCCGCACAGGCCAAGTTCAGCCCCATGGAGCTGCGCGAGCTCGACCACTCCCCCACCATCGAGGTCATCGTCAACCCCGAGGACATCGACTACGACGAGGGCTCGATCGCCACCCGCCGCGCCAACAAGCAGGCCGACATGGTCGCCAAGACGCTGGAGAACTGGGCGATCAGGGACATCGGCGGCCGGCCGCACAAGCTGTTCCTGCACTTCTTCGAGTCCCCCGTCGAGGTCGTCGGCGAGGACGGCAAGGTCGTGGGGCTGCGCACCGAGCGTACGCGGCTCGACGGCACCGGCGAGGTGACCGGCACCGGCGAGATGCACACCTGGGACGTGCAGGCGGTGTACCGGGCGGTCGGCTATCTGTCCGAGGAACTGCCCAAGGTCCCCTTCGACTTCGGCACCGGCACCGTGCCGCACGAGGGCGGCCGGGTCATCGAGGGCGGAGAGCATCTGCGGTCGACGTATGTCACCGGCTGGATCAAGCGTGGCCCGGTCGGCCTCATCGGCCACACCAAGGGCGATGCCAACGAGACGGTGGCCCATCTCCTGGACGACCACAGCAACGGCCGGCTGCACACGCCTGCCGCGCCCGACCCCGAGGCGGTCGTCGCGTTCCTCGACAGCGGGAACGTGCGCTATACGACCTGGGAGGGCTGGCACCACCTGGACGAGGCGGAGCGCGCGCTGGGCGCTGCGGAGGGCCGGGAGCGCGTGAAGATCGTCGACCGCGAGGGGATGCTGCGCGCGAGCGAGGCGTAACGCCCTGGGTCGGCGCCCGTCGGGACGCGCCGTCGGATGCAACCACCTCGCAACGTTGCCGGGAGTTAACTGAGTCACCGGCACCGTGGCGATTCGGCGACCGTGATCCGGGACGGTTCCGGGCCGGCTCACCGTCGCCCGGGGCAACTGGACACATGGGGGCCGGTCAAGGGAGGAACGACAGGTGTACCGAGATGAGACCGAGAACCTGCTGGTCAGCCGCTGCGCGAAGAAGCTGGGCCGCTTCTGATGGGCGGCGACGGACGGGGCGCGACCGCTCAGGACGCCACAGCCCCGGAGGGCGCCTCGCGTATCGCGCTCACCGCGGCCGCGACCGAACTGCTGCGCCTGCTGCGTGATCAGCACGGTCCGCTGATGTTCCACCAGTCCGGCGGCTGCTGTGACGGCAGCGCCCCCATGTGCTACCCGGCCGGGGAATTCCGTACGGGATCGTCGGATGTGCTGCTGGCCCGGCTGGCTGTGGAGGGCGTGCCGGAGCCGGTGGGGTTCTGGATGTCGGCGGACCAGTTCGCACGCTGGCGGCATACGCATCTGACGGTGGACGTCGTACCGGGGCGCGGCAGCGGCTTCTCCCTGGAGGCGCCGGAGGGTGTCCGCTTTCTGATCCGCTCGCGGTTGTTCACCGACGAGGAGCGGGCCCGGCTCGGGGACTGAGCGGCGGCCCCTGCGCAGCAGTGAGGCCCCACGCACGGGGGAGAGCGTGGGGCCTCACTTATAAGAACGGGCGGACGGTGGCGCGGGTTCCCTCGTCGTGAAGATTCCGCACGAAAATCTTGCGCGGCCTGTGAGCGGTGCCCGCGGGCCTCGCCCACGCGGATTTCGGGGCCCTCCGGCTGTCAGGCCCCGTCCCGCACCAACCGCTCCAGCATCTCCTGGAAGTCCCCGTCCACCACGACCCGCAGCCCGTCGCCGTCGCGCTCACTCAGCGGGGTCATCACGCCCCGGCGCCACCAGAACACATTGGGGCTGATGGCGCCCGCGGCATCCTCGTGGCCGGCCGCCGCGAACTGCGCCATGGCCTGCAACGCCGGGATGACCTGGGCATCGTGGATCCGGTGGAACGCCAGCTGATGCCGGAAGGGCATGGCGACCAGCGCACCGTCCGGGGTGAGCCCGGTCCCCATGATCCGCTGCACCAGCTCGTCCAGCACCAGCACCCGGCTCGCGGTGAAGAAGGAGTCGCCGAGCAGCACCTCGAACGCCGAACCGTCGCCGCGGCGCACCGTCTCATGCCCTTCGACGGGCAGTGCGCGCAGATTGTTCATCGCCCGGATCCGCAGCTCGGCCACGTTCCCGAGGTCGGTCAGGGAGTCCTCGCTCAGCATCTGCACCGCCTCGGGCAGATCGAGCGCGAGTACCTCCCGCAGCCCGGGCGCCGGCTCGTGGCCGTAGCGGAAGGAGTCCGAGGCGGGCAGCGTCTCCTGGGCGACGACGCGGGGGTAGAGGCAGGCCCGGATCTCGTCCTCGCTGAGGATGTCGAGCGGCTGCGGGCCGTCCATCGTGCGCAGCACCTTGCCGACGTGATCCCTGATCAGGCCGGGCCAGCTTCGTTCGCCGCGCCGGTCGCGGTGGCACACCGCGGCGAGGTTGCCGAGGCCGAACTGGCGGCCCGCGGAGTCGGTGACCACCCCCGCGTACGCGGTGACCTCCAGGCCCTGTTCCGCGAAGGCCTGCCGGACCTGTGATCTGAAGACGCCGCCTTCCCGCTCGGAGAAGAAGCTGAACTCCCCATCGCGTGCCAGGTCGCGGGAATCCCGCTTCGGTCCTCGGCGGAACAGGCCCATCTCTTCCTCCTGGCAGCGGCCACGAACAACGGCCATGAATGGGCCGATCGTAACGGGTGCGCCCGCCGACCTCGCCGCTCTGCTGCCGTGACCGGCTCAGGGCGGCGAGGTCGTGGGGACGGGAGGGACGAGGCGGAACGGATGGGGAGGGGCGGGTCAGGACCGACCCTGGCCGCCGATGTTGACGTCGATGCAGGCATAGAAGGCATTGGCGGTATCGGCGATGTTCCAGACCGCGAGGATCTTCTGCTTGCCGGTGATGCCGCCGAAGTTGACGGTGTGGGTGACGGTCTCGGGCGGCCGTGCACCGCCGTCGTTGAACTCGGCGGCCTTCTTTCCGCCGACGAAGTACTGCCAGGTGCTGGTGGCGTGACGTGCCGTCAGCTTCCAGCTGAAGGTCTGGGAGCTGCCGATCGGGGTGACCCGCCACCCCTTGGAGTCGTCGTCGAGGTCGGCGAACTGACTGTTGCCACCGCTACAGCTGGTCAGCCCCTTGGGGCCTTCGACGCTCTGCGGCTCCCACTTGATCGGACCGCACTCGATGGTGCCGGCGGCACACTGCGCCTGCCTGCTGGGCGGCGAGGACACATAGCCGTGCGCACCGGCCGGACCGACCGGCATGGTGACGACGAGCAGTGGGGCGATTCCCGCACCGATGGCGAGGGCCAGCCTTCTCTTCCTGTCCATGTCAACCCTTTCGCGAGGGGGGAGGCCGCCGCACGAGAACAGGGGACCCGACGCCGCCGCGGCGTCGAAAGTCCGCCCCGGCAGGCCTCGTTGAGTGGGGGGTGGATGACGCGAGGGTGTGTGCCAATTGGTCTAGACTTTACTCGCTGACCGCGTACGGTCAAGGGGCGCGACGGCTTCCCGGCCCACCCCCACGAGGCGTCGGGGCGAAGCGGTGAGCCGGGCACCGCACCCTCAAGGCTCCCTGGACAGCGGCTTCCTGACGATCCGGACGAAGAGGCGACGGATGGCGATCAGGCGTCGCTGGAGGCCCGTACCACGAGCTCGGGGGCGAGGCGGACCGTGCGGCGCGGTCCCGGCACTCCCCCGGCCGGCCGTCGGGCCAGCAACCGGGCGGCCTCGGCGGCGAGTTCGCCGACGGGCTGGCGGACGGTGGTCAGCGCGGGATCGGCGAGACCGGCGAGCGGGATGTCGTCGAAGCCGGTGACGGCGACCTCGCCCGGTACGTCCGCGCCCAGCTGCCGCAGCCGCTGCAGCGCTCCGGCCGCGATCAGGTCATTGGCGCAGATCACGGCGTCCGGCCTCGACGGCCAGAGGAGGTCCACGGCGGCCCGCCCCCACTCCACCGAGAAGTCACCGAGTTCGATGCGTCCGGGGGCCACCGGGTCCAGCGCCGCCGCTCCCGCCTCGTACGCGGCGCGCCGCTCGACCGCCGCGGAGGCGGTCCCGGCCGCTCCGATGAAGCAGGGGCGACGGCGGCCCGTGGCGGCCAGATGGTCAAGGACGAGGGTCATACCGGCCGCGTTGTCGACGGCGACGGAGTCGGCCACGCCGGGGCCGCAGCCACGGTCGAGCAGCACCAGCGGCACCTGGGCGGCCGCGCTCGCCACCGCCTCCCGGCTGCGCCGCTCATCGACCGGTATCAGCAGCAGGGCGTCGACCTGCCGCCCCAGGAACGCGCCGATCCGGGCCGCCTCGATGACCGGGTCGTCGTCGCAGTCGGCGAGGAGGACCGCCCGCCCCTCGGCGTGCAGCGCGTGCTCCAGCTCCCTCACCAGGGAGGGGAAGAAAGGGTTGGTGATCTGCGGCAGAACGAGTCCGACGGTGCCGGTGGAGCGGCTGCGCAGGGCGCGGGCCACATGGTTGGGCCGGTAGCCCAGCCGCTCGGCCGCCGCGCGTACGGTGCGCGCGGTCTCGGCGCCGACCGGGCGGGTGCCGGCCAGCACACGGGAGACCGTGGCAATGGAGCAGCCCGACGCCAGCGCGACCTCTTTCAACGTGACTTCGGCCACCGTCTCCCGGTTCCCTTCGCTCGGCACGCCCGAACCGGAGGGAGCATACGCCCCGTTTCCCACGCGGCAAACGTTGTCCCGTCACAGCCGGATTGCCGGGCCGTCATCCGTACCCATCGTCCCGATATCGTCGGAAAGATCAGCTATTGAACCATTGACAACCGGCAGGTCCATGGGTCAAGTTTCCGGAGAACGTTTTCCCATGCTGCTCGCTCGCCGCTGACTCCCCGCCCGGGCTCGCCATGGGTGACCGCCGGGCGCGGCTGTGCGCCGGAGCCCATATCGGCCCGCACACACCACCACGTTCATCACCGCTTCACCGAGCAGCAGAGCGAAGGGGCTCTTCCGTTGGCCAGAAAGATCATCCTCGACTGCGACCCGGGGCACGACGATGCGATCGCCATGCTCCTGGCGCACGGCAATCCCGACGTCGAGCTGGTCGCCGTCACGACCGTGGTCGGGAACCAGACGCTGGAGAAGGTGACCCGTAACGCCCTGTCCGTGGCGCGCATCGCCGGGATCACCGGCGTGCCCTTCGCCGCCGGCTGCCCGCGTCCGCTGGTGCGGGCTATCGAGACGGCACCGGACATCCACGGCGAGACCGGGCTGGACGGCCCCGACCTGCCCGAGCCGACCATCGAGCTGGACCGCCGGCACGCCGTCGACCTGATCATCGACACGGTCATGTCGCACGAGCCCGGCGAGATCACCATCGTCCCCACGGCCGGGCTGACCAACATCGCGCTGGCCGCGCGCAAGGAGCCGCGCATCGTCGAGCGGGTGCGCGAGGTCGTCCTGATGGGCGGCGGCTACCACGAGGGCAACTGGAGCGCGGTCGCCGAGTTCAACATCATCATCGACCCCGAGGCCGCGCACATCGTCTTCAACGAGAAGTGGCCGGTCACCATGGTCGGCCTGGACCTCACGCACCAGGCGCTCGCGACGCCCGCGGTCGAGGAGAAGATCGCCGCGGTCGGCACCAAGCCCGCGACGTTCGTCCTGGAGCTGCTGGACTTCTTCCGCGAGGCCTACCGCGAGAACCAGGGCTTCGAGCACCCGCCGGTGCACGACCCGTGCGCGGTCGCCTATGTGATCGACCCGGACGTGATGACCGTTCGCAAGGCCCCCGTGGACATCGAGCTGCGCGGCGCGCTGACGCTCGGGATGACCGTGACGGACTTCCGTGCGCCCGCTCCGGCCGACTGCACCACCCAGGTCGCGGTCACCCTCGACCACGAGCGGTTCTGGAACCTCGTCGTGGACGCGCTCGAGCGGATCGGCGACATCACGGCATGAACATCTCCACCACACAGCGCCCCGTCGAGGTGACGGACGGCGGCGGGTCCGGCGTCCGGATAGGCGTGCTGGTCGCCGCGCTGCTCGCGGCGTGCTTCGCCTTCCAGCTCAACGCCAGCATGCTCAGCCCCGCGCTGAAGAACATCGAGGACACCCTCGGCGCCAGCTCCGCCGAGATAGGCCTGACCCAGACCGCGTTCTTCACCTCGGCGGCCCTGTTCTCGCTCTTCCTCCCGCGGCTGGGCGATGTCATCGGCCGCCGCCGGGTGCTGGCCGGCATGCTCGGCCTGATGGTCGTCGGATGTGTGATCGCCGCGCTGGCGACCAGCGTGCCGATGCTGTTCGCCGGCCGGATCATCCAGGGTGTGTGCGGTCCGGTCGTCCCGCTGTGCCTGATCATGCTGCGGGTGGAGGTGCAGGAACCGAAGCGGTACGGCACCCTGCTCGGCGTGATCACCGCCGTCAACGGCGGTATCGCCGGTGTCGACTCCCTCGCGGGCGGCTACCTTGCCGACAACCACGGCTTCGGATCGGTCTTCTGGGCGATGGCGGTCGTCGCGGCCCTGGCCACCGTCCTGGTCGCCACCCTGACCCCCGAGTCCAAGGCGGCCGCGGCGAGCCGTATGGACTGGCCAGGTGTCGCCCTGCTCGTCGTCTCGGTCGGCTCGCTGCTCACCGCGCTCAACGAGGCGGGCAAGCTCGCCGCCGCCGACCGGCCGCTGATCGCCGTCCTCGTGGTGCTGGCCGCGGCCGCCTTCGCACTCTTCTGGCGCACCGAGAACCGCAGCGCGCACCCGCTGGTCGCGACGCGGCACCTCAAGCAGCGCGCGACCTGGGCCACCCTGCTGACCACCGTGCTCACCATGACCGGTGTGTTCGCCGTCATGAACGGGCTGATCCCGGCCTTCGCCCAGGACGCCCAGGCCGGTCTCGGCATGAGCGCCGAGCAGTCCGCGTGGTGGACGCTGTCCCCGTACGCGCTCGCCGGACTCGCGATGGGTCCGCTGGCCGGCCGTCTCGCCGCCACCTTCGGGTACGGGCGCATCCTGCGGTTCGGTCTGGTCGGCTCGGTGGCGACGGTCGCCCTGATGCTGTTCACGATGGGCAGCCACTCGCACGTTCTGCTGCTGGTGACCTCCATCCTGGTGGGCATCGCCTACGCGGGTGTGGCGAACATCGTCCTCAACGGGCTCGGCATCGTCCTCTCCCCCGGCGACAACCCGGGCTTCCTGCCGGGCCTGAACGCGGGCGCGTTCAATCTCGGTGCGGGCCTGAGCTTCGCGCTGCTCTACGCGGTCAAGACCGCCGCCTCGCCGGCCGACCCGGCGTCTGCCGGTGGCTACACCGCCGGCATGATCGCGGGCGTGGTCATCCTCGCCGCGGCCATCGCGACGTCCTTCCTGATCCCGAAGCCGGTGGCGGCCGAAGCACAGAGCTGAGGCACCCGCCGCGCGCAACAGGGGCCGCCCGCCAACCGGATCCGCCGGTCGGCGGGCGGCCCCGTGCAGCGTTCATGCTCGGTGGTGCGCCTGCTCGGTGCTGCTTCTGCTCAGTGGTGCGCCTGCTCAGTGGTGCCCGCGTGCCGTGTCCGAGCCCCCGCCGAAGAGCCGGGCCGCGGCCCGGAACGGCAGGGTGACGACGGTGGCGAGGGCACCACCGATCGCCCGGAGCACATCGTCTGCGATCGCCTTCAACCTGACTGAACCCCCGTCAGCTTTCGTCCGTCCAGCGCAGAATGGCGCCCAGCCCGCCGGCCGGCGCCCGGTCGGGGTCGCGGACGACCACGATGTCGGCGCCGCTCGCGGCCGCCGCCCGCACCAGGGCGTCATCCGCGCGCGCCGTGGCCGGATGCGTCTCGCCCAGGGACGTCAACTCCGTGCCGCGCACGGCCAGTTGGTCGACGCCGGAGCCCACCCAGATGTGCCGTGCGATGTCCGCGCCGTGCGGGCTGACCAGCAGGGTGTCGATCCGGTGTTCGCGCGCCGCCTCGACCAGGGCGGGTATGCCGGCCGCGGCGTGCGGGGTGCTCGTGCCGCCGGGCTCGGCACCGGTACGGAAGCGGTCCGCCACCTCCGCGATGTGGTCGCGCTCCTGGACGGCCCTGACCTGGGCGATGTCCCGCTCCACCAGGTCGGTCTCGGCGCTGGGCGCGCGCCCGCCGTGCTCGCTCTCGTAGGTGAGGGCGCGCAGCGGTTCGGGCAGCTTGTCGTGCACCGTCCGGCGTTCGCGCGCCTCACCGATCAGCACGATGGCCTCGGCGCCGCAGCTCTCGAACGCCTCGCGTACCGCGTCGGCGAGCTCCCCGGCGTTGCGTTCCCAGGTGTTCTCCGCCTTGGCCTGGAAGTGCCGTTCGGACGCCTCCGCCGAGGCGCTGCGACGGATGGGCCGGTCGCCGCCGGCCTGGCCGGCGTCCTCGGTGCCCGTTTCACCGCGTACGGCGAAGTCCGCTCCGTTCCGGTCCAGACGGACCACGAGGCAGACCGGGTCGTCGCCGACCGCAGCCAGCAAGGGGGTGACCCGGGGCACCGGTTCCCAGGCCGCGAAGGGAGTCGCCGGAGGCCCGGGCAGCGGCGTATCGAGCACGATCACGCCGTCGGCGGCGAACAGCACGCGCCCGGTGTGCACCCCCGGCTCGCCCCCGCGTCGTGTGACCAGGGCTTCGTGCACGGCGCCGCAGGTGGCCTCGTCGGCGCCGAGGGCGAAGAGCTGCGCACAGGTGGCGCTCGCCGTCAACTCTTGTTGTTTTTCGGCGTCCTCGGTGTCGTACGAGATATCGGCATAGACGGTTGCCCATGGTCCCGGCCGTTCGATGACCGGTTGAAGGAGCGAGAGTCGCATGGCGCTGCCTCCTTGGATTCCTGAGATTCCTCGGATTCTTCCGGTATGCGGTTGGCTGTCGTCGGGAAGCGGTTGGCTGTCATACGAATTCCCGTTCCGTAAAGGCGTATGCATGGTGGGCATATGCATCTGCGGTTACGTTCCGTGCCCATCCGCACAATTTCTGTGTGCAGGGTTGAAACAGCGCCGCCGGGTTGTTAGGGCGGAGGGACCAGGGAAACTGGGAGAAACGCGTCGGGCCTGTCCGACACGTAGAGCCGGAGGCAGCCATGGTCATGGAACACGGAACGGACAAGACCGGCCCCGCCCGGGACGACGTGATGAAGCGGCAACTGCGGGGGCAATTGACGGCGGAGCGCTCCCTGCGGACGGACGAGCAGCGCGAACTCCAGCCGGCCGGGGAGGACCAGCCGGTGGCCGCGTGGTCGCCCGAGAGTGACTTCCGGGGCGGTACACCCAGCGGTATGACCGAGCAGGATGTCGGGTTGCGCTCCGAACTAGCCCAGCATCTCGGCCGGAGCCTGTACCCGGCCGACAAGAACACGATCATCGAGACACTGCGCCGCAACAACGCGCCGGACCGGCTGGTCACCATGGCCGAGCGGCTGCCCGCGCACGAGCGCTTCGGCAATGTCCAGAGCATCGCCGAGGCCGTCGGAATCCACACGGAACACCGCCGCGCCTGAGGTCAGGGCCGCTTCGCGCGTGCTGGCGCTGCCGCGCGGCACCAGGAGGCGGACAATTGGTCCTAGAGGCACCTGCCGCACTCGGCGGTGGGGCGAGCGGATGGGAAGAGGGAGGGCGGTCATGTCCGACGACGTAATGGGCGACGAGGTCTATCAGCCGCCCAAAACCGACCCCCAGGACAACCCCAACGATCTCGACATGGAGGACGCCCTGGACGAGCCGGGCCTCGACGAGACGCTGGACACGGGTTACTCGCCCCCCGAGCGGCCGTTCGTGGTGAATCACGACGGGGTCACCGCGCGGGAGCTGCACGACCGCGAGACGCTCGACCACCGGCTGGCGATCGAGGTGCCGGAGGTCTGCCCGCCCGACGGTGACGACATCGGCGATCTCCCGGGCGGGGTGGGTGAACCGGTCGACATCGAGTGCGGCGACGAGCGCGCCGGCCGGCTGGTGGGCTCCGACGAGGGCTTCTGGCGCGGCGGCAGCAACGATGTCTCCGCCCGGGACGTCGGAATCGACGGTGGGGCCGCTTCGGCGGAGGAAGCGGCGGTGCATATCGCCCGGGACGAGGACCTCCCCGGGTAGTTCAGAAGACCTCGGTGTGCAGAAACCTCGGTGTTCAGAAGACGCCCGCGTCGCTCGCATGCGCAACATGGGTCTGCATATGGATACGGGGTTGCATATGAATACGGGGTTGCATATTGCGCTCCATCATCGCCCACCCACCCGCACCCCATCGAGCTTGCGTTCGAATATTCAGCCGTCGCCGCATTCCCGCCGGCCGCTGAGCACGGCGAGCATCGGGCGCACGGCCCCGCTCATCAGCCGTCTCCCCGCTCCGCGGCCTCCTCGGCGGCCACCCGCTTCAGGGTCCGCCCGCTGCGTACGGAGCGGGCCCGCCGGGCGTCGGGGGTACCGCGCCGCTCGGCCCGGTCGTCGTTCTCCTTCACCAGCAGCCAGAACTCCCGTTTCCCGGGGCCCTCGCCGGTACGGAACCGGGTGAGCGCATAGCCGCCGTGGAGCTTGCTGCCGTCTAGCCAGAAGGAGGCATGGCCGTCCGCCAAGGACTCGCTGAACGAGCGGGTGCGGCCCTTCTTCTTCCGGGTCAGGGGGTGATAGCTGCCCTGGTCCCAGACGATCACGGTGCCCGCGCCGTACTCCCCCGCCGGGATGACGCCCTCGAATTCCCGGTACTCCAGCGGATGGTCCTCGGTGGGCATCGCCAGCCGCTTGTCGTGCGGGTCGGCGGACGGGCCCCTGGGCACGGACCAGGACTTCAGTACGCCGTCGACCTCCAGCCGGAAGTCGAAGTGCAGGGTGCTCGCGTCATGGATCTGCACCACGAAGCAGGGCGTTTCGCCGGCGGGCGGCCGCTCGCCCGGCGGTTCGGCGGTCCGGTCGAAGTGCCGTTTGCCGCGGTAGGCCGTCAGTGCGTTCCTGCCGCTCACCTCACCCGCCTGCCCTTCGTGCCGACGGCCGCATCTCTCACTGTGGCGCGCGGCGGCCGGTGCCGCATGTGCGCATGTGCCACCGGGGCCCGCGGCCCTTCACGTGCCCGGTTGGGTGAGTGACACGCCCACCAAGGGGCACGCGAGGCCCGCGGGAGCGAGCTTGGAGGGGTACCGCAGAGTCGACACGCTGGAGGAACCATGGGCGTACGCAGGCTGCTACGCGACTGGCCCGCGTACCGGCAGCTCACCGGCGGGGACCCCCTGGGGCGCGGACGTGCCGCGATGTCCCGGAGCCCGGTATGGCCGGCGACGCCGGCCATACCGATGCCCCGCCACGGGTGGGGTTCTTCACCGACACCTCCGTGTGTATCGGCTGCAAGGCGTGCGAGGTGGCGTGCAAGGAGTGGAACGCCCTCCCGGAGGACGGGCTGTCGCTCACCGGCATGTCGTACGACAACACCGGGGGCCTCGGCGCGTCCTCATGGCGGCATGTGGCCTTCATCGAGCAGTCGGCCCCACAGCCCACGGACCGGGTGCCCGCAGCCCTCGTGCCCGCGCCCGAGGGCCGTACGGAACTCCCCCTCGCCGACGCGGCCCCGAACGGGGGCGCCGCACACCCACCGGCACCGGGCGGCGACCTGCGCTGGCTGATGTCGTCGGACGTCTGCAAGCACTGCACCCATGCGGCCTGCCTCGACGTCTGCCCGACCGGCTCGCTCTTCCGTACCGAGTTCGGGACCGTCGTGGTCCAGGAGGACATCTGCAACGGCTGCGGCTACTGCGTTCCCGCCTGCCCCTACGGCGTCATCGAGCAACGCCCGTCCGACGGCCGCGCCTTCAAGTGCACGCTGTGCTACGACCGGCTCGGCGCCGGACAGGAGCCGGCCTGCGCCAAGGCGTCCCCGACCGAGTCGATCCGGTTCGGCCCGCTGGACGAGCTGCGCGAGCGCGCGGCACTACGGGTGGATCAGCTGCACGCGGCGGGAGTGCACGACGCCCGGCTGTACGGACACGATCCCGAGGACGGGGTCGGCGGCGACGGGGCGTTCTTCCTGCTGCTCGACGAGCCCGAGGTGTACGGGCTGCCGCCCGACCCGGTGGTCACCACCCGGGACCTGCCCGCCATGTGGAAGCACGCGGGGGCGGCGGCGCTGTCGTTGGCGGGCAGCGTCGCGCTGTCGTTCGCGCTGCCGTTCGCGCTGCCGTTCGCGCTGCCCGCGATCCTGCGAAGGAAGGTACGACGATGACACACCGCACGCCCCCGAACGGGGGCCGGCGCTCGCGACGCGCCCGCAAAGGCGAGGAACTCATGGTCCCGGGGGCGGAGTTCCGCTCCTACTACGGCAAGCCGATCATCAAGGCCCCCTCCTGGGCGGCCCGGGACATCGCCGGATGCTTCTTTCTCGGCGGCCTGGCGGGCGCGGGTTCGGTGCTCGCCGCGGGCGCCCGGCTGACCGGCCGCGCCTCCCTGGCGACGACGATGAAGGTCTCCTCGCTCGCGGCGGTGTCGCTGTCCGCCGCCGCGCTCATCAAGGACCTCGGGCGCCCCGGCCGGTTCGCCCACATGCTGCGGGTGCTGAAGCCGACCTCACCGATGAGCGTCGGCTCATGGCTGCTGGGCGGATACGGGTTGGCGGCCGGCGCAGCGGCCGTATGCGCGGTCACCGGCCGGCTGCCGCGGGCCGGTGCCGCCGCCACCGCGGCCGCCGCGGTGCTGGGACCGGCCGTGGCCACGTACACCGCGGTCCTCGCGGCGGACACCGCCGTACCGGCCTGGCACGGCGCGCACCGCGAGCTGCCGTACCTCTTCGCCGCCTCCGCGACCGCCGCTGCCGCGGGCATGGCGCTCCTTCTCGCGCCGGCCCGCGAGAACGCCCCCGCCCGCTGTGCCGCCGTGCTGGCCGCCGCGACCGACGCGGTGGCGACCCGGGCGGCCGAGCGGCGCCTGGGGATGGTGGCGGAGACCTACCGGAAGGGGCGGGCGGGCCGGCTGCTGCGCTGCGCGGAGGTCCTCATCGGCGGCGCCGCGGCGACCGTGGCGATCGGCGGAGGCCGGTACCGCGCGGCGGCTGTGGCCGGCGGTCTGGCGCTGCTCGCGGGCTCGGCGTGCACCCGTTTCGGCATCTTCGCGGCCGGAATCGCCTCCGCCCAGGACCCCGCCTACACGGTCGTCCCGCAACGAGCCGCCAGGGAGCTTTCGCCGCCGGACTGAAGAACGATGAGCCATAACGACCAGGCGCAACGAGGCACCACAGGGAGCAACCGGCAACAACCGCAGGCCCCGCGTTTGAGCACCACCCTCGACCGCAGGAGTCCACCCACTCCCACGACTGCTTTCTGTAGGTACCGCTGCTGCCGGAAGTAGCGGCCGGAATTCTGGAACCACGCGGCTCTCATCCGGCTGTCCCTGTCGCTAGATGACCCGTTCCTGGGTCCCCTCGCCTTCCTCCTCCTCGGGAAGCTTCACATCACTCACCGCGATATTGACTTCCACGACCTCGAGGCCGGTCATCCGCTCCACCGAGGAAATCACGTTCTCGCGCACGGCTCTCCCGACCTCGGGGATGACTTCGCCGTACTCGACGACGATGTCCAGATCAACCGCCGTCTGCTTCTCGCCGACCTCGACCTTGACGCCGTGCGTGGTGGTCGTACCGCCACCGGGTACGCGCTTGCGCAGCGCTCCCACCGATCGCGAGAGTCCGCTGCCCAGGGCATGAACCCCCTCCACCTCCCCGGCCGCCAGGTAGGCGATCTTCGCGACCACCCCGTCGGCAATGGTCGTCCGCCCGAGGTCCCCGGCGTTCCGCGGCCCGTGCTCTGCGAACTCGGTCATCGCGCATCACCCCTTTACTCCGCTGAGGCTTGCTCCCGTACGGGACATCTTTGGCCCATCTCTTCACGCTATGGCGCGATGGATGAAGCTGCCTCTCTTCGTTTGCCGACACGGCAAGGGCCTTTGCGGCTGCGCGATCCGGGATTCTCGCGGACGGCGCCGTCCGCTGCTGCGCTTCCTGGCCCGCTTCCGGCCGTAATCGCCAAGTACTCGACGGATAAGGGGTGTTGCGTGCTGTGTGGAAGGGTGGCGCGGTATGTCCCCACGCCCGGCGCCGCCTTGGGTCCGCAGGGGTTACGGATGCCAGGGACATCTTTCCAAAAGGGTGCCACCGGCAGTGACGGATCCGTATCGTCGGCTCGCGCCGGGGCCTTCTTGTCCCGGGATGTTCTCGTGGGATTTCCCCCAGGGGCCCGCACTACTTGGCAGCGCCTGCACCGAGGGAGCAGTGGTGACACTCCTGATCGTACCGGTCATGATCACATTTGGGATATTTCTGCTCACCATGGTGGCGGTGGGCATCTGGACGTATCAGGACACCGTGACGTTCTCCGATTTCGCTCTGGGCGGGCGCCGGCTGAGTGCACCGCTGGCGGCCCTGTCCGCCGGCGCCAGTGATATGTCCGGTTGGCTGTTCCTGGGGCTGCCCGGAGCTGTTTACGCGGCGGGGATCGGCGCCACGTGGATTGCCGTCGGGCTGGCCATCGGCACCTATCTCAACTGGCTTCTGGTCGCGCCGCGTCTGCGTACGTACACCGAGCTGGCCGGCGACGCCAAGACGCTGTCGGCATATCTGGAGGAGCGGTTCGAGGACGGCAGCAGGATGCTGCGTCTGGTCTCTGCGACCGTCACCGTCGTGTTCTTCACCGTCTACGTCGCCAGCGGCCTCCTGGCCGGGGGCGTGCTGTTCGAGGGGATCTTCGGAGGCGGCTTCGAGTTCGCGCTCACCGTCTTCGCCGTGGTGATCGTCGTCTACACCGTCCTGGGCGGTTTCCGTGCCGTGAGTGTGACGCACTCGGTGCAGGCCACGCTGATGTTCTGCGCGGCCGTGGCACTCCCGGCGATCGGTATCGGGCTGCTGGGGGGATTCCATGCGATGCACTCTGTGCTCACCCACAAGAGCCCGTCGCTGCTGGACATGGGGGCCAAGGCCGGCTTCGACGGCAGCCGGTGGACGTCCGGTGGGCCGCTCAGCGCGGTGGCGGTGATTTCCCTGCTCGCCTGGGGGCTGGGCTACTTCGGCCAGCCTCACATCCTGGTCCGTTTCATGAGTATCCGCAGCACACGCGAGATCCCCTTGGCCCGGCGTATCGGTGTGGGCTGGGTGGTCGTCTGCCTGGCGGGTGCTTCGCTCGTGGGGCTGGTGGGGATCGCCGCGCTGGACCATCCGCTGGACAATCCGGAGACCGTCTTCATCGCGCTCTGCGCCCAGTTGGTCAATCCCTGGATCGCCGGCATCCTGCTGGTCGCCGTACTGGCCGCGATCAAGTCCACCGCGGACAGCCAGCTGTTGGTCTCGGCGATGGCCCTCACCGAGGACTTCTACCGGGCGTTCGTCAAGCGGCGGGCCTCGGATGCGTCGATGGTGCTGGCGGCGCGCGCGACGGTGGTGGTCGTCGCGCTGGTGGCCTACGTCATCGCCCTCAGCGGCGGCGCCGTACTGGACATCGTCGCGTACGCCTGGGCGGGCTTCGGCGCCGCCTTCGGCCCGGTGATCCTGCTGTCGCTGTACTGGCCGCGGATGACGCGGGCCGGGGCGATGGCCGGCATCGTGACGGGCGCGGTCACCGTCGTCGCGTGGAAGCACATCGACCCGCTCCTCGGGCCGCTCCAGTCGGGCATCTACGAGATGGTGCCCGGCGTGCTCGCGGCCACAGCGGCGGCGCTGCTCTTCGGAAAGTTCGTCGGCCGCCCTCCGCGACGCACCTGGTCGGGCCCCATGGCAAAGAAGGAGACCGCCACCGTGCCGGTCGGCTGAGCCCGCGGGGCATGGGGGCACCGCCGAAGAGCGGTACGGGAAGCGGATCCGCCAGGGCGCGACGATGTGCCGCATCAGGTCGAACCGGCCGACCCCGACCCCGGCCCCTCGACGACTTCCGCCACCATGCGGCTGAGCGCCTCGTCCGAGGCGTAACGTGTGACGCCCTTGACCGGGCGCGCGTGCCGGAGCGGGCCGCGCGCCGGTTCTCCTCGGACGCCGTTCGCCTCGCCGTCCGAAGCCCCCGAGTCCGGGTAGCTCAGTGGCCCGTGGCGGATCCGGTACGGGGTCCGGTCGACGGCGTCGGCCGTCCGGAGGCGTACATGGCAGTGAGTTCGCGCTTGAGTATCTTTCCGCTGGGGCCGAGCGGGAAAGCGTCGACGAACTCCACCGACCGTGGGCATTTGAAGGCGGCAAGGCGCTCCATGCTCCAGGTGATGATCTCCCGGGCGAGCGCGGGCCCCGGTGTGGTGCCCGACTTTGGCACCACGACGGCGCACACCACCTCGCCGTAGACCTCGTGCGGGAGACCGATGACCGCGACCTGGGCAATGGCCGGATGCCCCGTCAGTACCTCCTCCACCTCCCGCGGGTACACATTGAACCCGCCGTGCAGCACCAGGTCCTTCTTCCGGTCGAGGATGGTCAGATAGCCGTCGGCGTCCTTGACCCCGAGGTCGCCCGAGCGGAACCAGCCGTCCACCACGACCTCGGCCGTCGCCTCGGGCCGGTTGAGATATCCGGCCATCACATTGTGGCCCCGTACGACGACTTCGCCCAGCTCGCCGGTGGGCAGCAATGCGATACCGCCCTCCACATCGGCCCGGGCGATCTCCACCTCCACTCCCCAGATCGGCCGCCCCACGGTGCCCGGCCGGCAGGGCCATGCCTTCTGGTTGTACGTCACCACGGGAGAGGTTTCCGTGAGCCCGTACCCTTCGTAGATCTGGCAGCCGAAGGTCGCCTGGAATTCCTGAAGTGTCTTTACGGGCAGCGCCGACCCACCGGAGAACGCCCGGTCCAGTTGCGGGCGGCGGCCGTCCAGTTCGGCCGCGTCAAGAAGTGCCGAGTACATGGTCGGGACGCCCATGAACACCGTGCATCGATGCTTTTCCATGACTTCCAGAGTTTCTTCGGCATCGAATCTCTCCATCAGCACCAAGGACGCTCCGGCTCGGAAGCAGGCGTTCATCGCGCACATCTGGCCAAAGGAATGGTGCAGCGGCAGACAGCCGAGCAGGAGGTCGTCCGGCTGGAAATCGAAGGGGGAGAGCATCGTCGTGTCGACGTTCATCACGACGTTGAGCTGGGTGAGCATGGCGCCCTTGGCCTGACCGGTGGTGCCGGAGGTGTAGAGGATCAGCGCGATGTCGGCGGGTTCGCACGGTACGTAGTGGTCGATCGGCCGGGCACGTGCGGCGAGTTCGTCGAGGCGCGGGATGTCCGCATCGCCCCCCGGCAGCACCGCGAGGACAGGCACCGCGGCCGCCCCGGCGCTCTTGGCCCCTTCCCCGAGCAACGGTCCGGCGCACACCAGCACCTTCGCGCCGGAATCTCTCAGCACATGCTCGATCTCGCCGGATTTCAGCAGGGTGTTCACCGGAACCACGACCGCACCGAGCGCCAGCACGCCGAAATACGCCGCCGGAAATTCCGGAATGTTGGGCAGAAGCAGCGCGACTTTGTCCCCCGGGCCGATTCCACGGTCACGCAGCACCGCCGCGTACTTGCGGGCGCTGTACCAGAGCTCGCGGTACGAAACACTTTCCGTGCCGTATAAGACCGCCGGATGTTCGGGCCGACGCGCCGCGGACTCCGCGAGTATGGCCGCTGCCGAAAGAGACATGGCGTCTCCGTCCTTGTTGTGTTTTTGACAGGAGTTCACGCTGTTCTTGCTGGTGGGACCGCTGAGGGAGCACGGCACAACCATGACCTCCACAGGCGCGGCAAAGCCGCCAATCTTGTTACCCCAGGGGGAAGTTGACTGTCCACCAACTGTCCTCGTGCGTTAACTGCCTCGATACCACGAGGGTCCTGAGCCCACCATGGTCACCACCATCACCGGAGCGAGGCGACCTCATGTCACAGCACGTGGACTTCTTTTCGCGGGAACTGGCGGAACTGGGGAACGGGAGGCGGGACTTCATGGAAGTGGGGCGACACGCAGGACGATTCCCCAAGGCCCTCGCCCGCGGAATCCGACCAGGAAGTACGGTTTCCGAGATCAGCGTCTGGTGCAGCAACGATTATCTCGGCATGGGCGAGCATCCGGTTGTCCTGGAGGCGATGAAGCGCGCCATCGACGAATACGGGGCCGGTTCAGGGGGATCGCGGAACATCAGCGGGACCAATCACTGTCACGTCCTGCTCGAAAAGGAACTGGCCACTCTCCACGGCAAGGATTCCGCGCTGCTGTTCAGCTCCGGATATGCCGCGAACGACGGAGCGCTGACGGTTCTCGCCGGACGCATGGACGACTGCATCGTCTTCTCCGACGAGCTCAACCATGCCTCCATCATCGACGGACTCCGGCACAGCGGCGCCGAAAAGCGCATCTTCCGCCACAACGACACCGCGCACCTGGAAGAACTGATCGCGGCCTCCGACCCGGACCGTCCCAAGCTGATCGTTCTGGAGTCCGTCTACTCGATGTCCGGCGATATCGCTCCCCTCGCCGAGATCGCGGAGATCGCCCGCCGTCATCAGGCCACCACGTTCCTCGACGAAGTCCACGCCGTCGGTCTGTACGGTCCCCAAGGGGCCGGTATCGCCGCCCGCGAGGGGCTCCGTGACGACTTCACCGTCATCATGGGGACTCTCGGCAAGGGATTCGGCACCGCCGGCGGTTACCTCGCGGGCCCGGCTCCGCTCATCGACGCCGTCAGGAACTTTTCGCGTCCCTTCATCTTCACGACGTCACTGCCTCCGGCCGTCGCCGCCGGCGCACTCGCCGCCGTCCGGTACCTGCGCGGCTCCGACCGCGAACGCGAACGGCTCCACGAGAATGCCCGCCATCTGCAGCGCCTCCTCGGAAAACACGGCATCCCCCATGTCTCCGACGACTCCCATATCGTGTCCGTCCTCATCGGCGACGACACCACCTGCAAAGAAGCCGCCGCCCGGCTCCTCCATCAGCACGGTATCTACGCCCAGGCGATCAATGCGCCGAGCGTCCGCACCGGCGAGGAGATCCTGCGCATCGCACCGTCCGCCGTCCACACCCATGACGATGTCGAAGAATTCGCCGCGGCGCTGAACGAGGTCTGGAGTGAAATCGGCACCACCGCTCCTTCGCCGCCGCGGACCGCGGCTGCCCCTTCGAACACCGGGGCACCGCGCTACGGCGCGAAGCAGGCAGACGGCGCCTGAGGAGGCCCGCCGGCCGGCCATGAGTGGTCCCGCAGCGCGTCTTCTGCCCGGCCGGGCCGACTGACCTGCAAAAACGCAGGTCAGCGAGTCCAGCCGGGCAGCTCCTGCGCCCGATTCGGGCGATCCCCCGCGTCGCCCGAATCAGGCAGCTTGACCGGATTCCGGCCCTCCCCGGGCAAGGGGACGGACATCCGGAGTCGGGCTGAGTATATTGGCTCTCAGCCAGTCAACGCAGGAGTTACAGGATGTCCCCCCGCAGCGCATCGGTCAATGAAGAATTGCGGCGGCGCTCCCGCGAGCGGCTGCTGCAGGCGACGGTCGACCTGGTGGGAGAGCGCGGCTTCGAAGCGACGACCCTCGGGGACATCGCCGAGCGGGCGGGGGCGGCGCGCGGGCTGATCTCGTACTACTTCCCCGGCAAGCGTCAGCTGCTGCAGTCCGCCGTGCACCGGCTGATGCATCGCACCCTGCAGGCGGCGCTGGAACGCGAGCCGCGGCCGACCGGGCCGGACGCCGGGCGGGAGCTGCTGGCCCGCGCCATCGACGCCATTCTGGGCCTTGCGCATGATCATCCATTGCTGATGCGTACGCATATGGCGGGAATTCTGACGGCCGAGGGATTTATTCAATGCCCCGAGCAGCAACGGCTGGCCCAATTGCTGCGCGAGACGGTCGTGGCGTACGGATCACCGGATCCCGATGCCGACTATCCGCTGCTGCGGGCGCTGCTGATGGGTTCGGTGGTGCCGATGCTGCTGCCGGGGGCACCGATGCCGCGGGCCCGGCTGCGCGCCGAATTGTTCCAACGGTACGGGCTGGACTGGGAGTTGGGGGTCCCGCCGGACGAGGAACCGCCCGACGGGACGCGGACACAGGGCCCGGAACGTCAGCGGTAGTCGGGCTGGGTCTGCACGTTGAGCTCCCTCATCCGAACCGACTCGGCGCTGTCGGTGCGGCGGTCGTCGATCGCGAGGACGTCGAAGCCCTTGGCGATGTCGTTGGAGTAGATGTGGCCGTTGTAGTAGTACGCGGACCACGCGCCGCCGGTGACAAGTGAGTCCGTGGAGATCGGGCCGCGTTCGAAGTAGCCGATCTCCTTGGGGTGCGCGGAGTCGGTGAAGTCCCAGATGGAGACGCCGCCTTGGTACCACGCCTGGACCATGATGTCGCGGTTCTTGGCCGGGATCAGCGAGCCGTTGTGGGCGACGCAATTCTCGGTGTCGGCCTGGTGGCGCGGGATCTTGTAGTAGCTCTTGAAGACGAGCTTGCGGTGGGTGCCCTTGCCGACGATGTCGTAGATCCCGTCGGCGCCGCGGTTCGGCCCGGTCTTCTCGTTGCAGGTGGCCGCTCCGCCGCCGCCCAGCTCGTCGGTGAACACCACCTTGTTTCCCCGCTCGTTGAAGGTCGCGGAGTGCCAGAAGGCGAAGTTGACGTTGTCCTGGACCCGGTCGATGACCTTGGGCGCGGCCGGGTTCGCGATGTCCAGGAGGATGCCGTCGCCCATGCAGGCGCCCGCGGCCAGCTTCAGCTTCGGGAAGGTGGTGATGTCGTGGCAGCCGGTGGTCTGTGAAACGCCCGGGTTGGTGGTGCCGCCGGGGTTGCCGCCGTCCGGGAAGAGAACGGGAAAGTCGATGACGGCGGCCTTTTCCGGCGCGGAGCGCGGCACCTTGATGACGGAGATGCCGTCGTGCGGCGGCCGGCAGTCGGGGAAGCTCTCGCTGGGCGAGTACGACGAGACATAGATGTAGACGTCGCGGCGCTCGGGGACCAGCGTGTGGGTGTGCGAACCACAGGCGGTTTCGACGGCGGCGACGTACTTGGGGTGCGCCTTGTCGCTGATGTCGAAGACCTTCATGCCCTCCCAGGAGGACTTCTCGGTCGCGGGCTGTGTAGCGCTGTTACAGGAGTTGTCGGTGCGCGAGGAGTCCGTGGACAGGAACAGCAGATTCCCGGAGACCGAGACATCGTTCTGCGAGCCGGGGCAGAGCACCTGGCTCACGGTCCGGGGCGCTTCGGGCCGGGAGATGTCGTAGATCACAAAGCCGTCGTAGTTGCCGGCGAACGCGTACTTCCCCTGGAAGGCGAGGTCGGAGTTGGTGCCCAGGAGCGCCTGCTTGGGGATGTTGGTCAGATGGCGGACGTTGTCGCTGTGCACGACCTCGTCCACGCCGGGTATCTCGCCGTTCTTGATCGCGGCCCTGGTGTCCGCCTCCTGGCCGCGGCTCACCTCCTTGGCCGTGGAGGGATGGTCGCCCGGGTCGGGGGTCGCGGCCGCGGGTCCGGCCACGAGGAGGGCGGCCGCGAGCCCGAAGGCCGCGGTCACCGCTCCGAGGGATCTGCGCCGCACGCGAGGTCTGTGCAACGACGTCACAAGGTCCTCCCTGAGGTCCGTTCCGATGTGAACGGTTCTTGGCCCCGGTAGTATCGCGCTCTTCATGTACATATCAATAGAAGGCAATGAAGATGTAACGCCCGTACGGGGTAGGTAATGCCCCGGCAAGGGCGCCCCAGGCCCGATGGATGGTCCGACGGACAGGAGTGTGTGCGTTGACGCGTCCCAGAAGAGCGATCGCCCTCGCCACGGCCGGCTTCTCGCTGGCCATCTCCCTTGCGCTGAGCGGCTGTTCGTCCGATGACGACACCAAGAAGGCGAGCGAGGCGGGCGGCCCGAAGGTGGTGGCACCGGGAAAGCCGGGCGAACCGGCGAAGACCCTCACCGCCGATGAGGCCAGGAAGGCACGCAGCGCCGACTCCCCCAACTCCGCCGACTTCAGCTACATCCGGATGATGATTCCGCACCATCAGCAGGCGCTGGTGATGACGGAGCTGGCCGCGCGGCATGCGGACGGCGAGCAGGTCGGGCGGCTGGCGGAGCGGATCGCCGCGGCCCAGGGACCCGAAATCGACGCGATGAAGGGCTGGTTGAGCGGTCACGGCGGACCGCACACGGAGGGCGGCCACCACCATCACGGGGCGATGCCCGGGATGGCCACCGCCGCGCAGCTCGATCAGTTGCGGGCGGCGCGCGGCGAGAGGTTCGACGCGCTGTTCCTGAAGTTGATGATCGCGCACCACCAGGGCGCGATCTCCATGGCCACCGAGGTGCTCTCCGAGGGCAACAACGCGCTCGTGGAGGACATGGCGAACGACGTCATCGCGCAGCAGAGCGCCGAGATCGGACGGATGACACGGATCCGGGCGAAGCTGCGGCAGGCGTCGTAACGCCGCCCCGTCACCGTTTGTTGTGGCGTGGCGTCAGCAGACCTTCGTCGCGGGCGCCGGCGATCAGTCGCAGCGATCGTCGGCGATTGCGGCCGGTGGCGAGCATGACGGCCAGCACCGGATCGCGCCCTTCCCGCTGGGCCTGGCGGTACGCGTCCGCGGCGATCTTGCGACGCTCACCGGCCCGCGACCGGGCGAGGACGGTGGAGCGGGCGCGCTCGGCCGGGGCGGAGGGCGAGGTGGGCGTGGGCGGCGCGGACGGATCGGACGGGTCGGCCGGAGCGGATGGATCGGACGGCTCGGACGGAGTGACCGCTCCCGAGGCCGCCTCGGCGGGCGACCCGGACGACGGTTCCGCGGACGGATCAGCCGACGGATGAGCAGACGGTTCCGCTGACGGCTCGGCGGACGTCACGGCAAGGTGGCCGATCCCGGCGCCCGTTGTCGTGGCGTGGGGCGCACCCTCGCCAGGAACGGCACCCACCGCCCCCGTTGCCGCCTCCTCCACCCCGGCGTCCGCCGCAGCCGGCGCGGCCGTCGGCCCGGGCTGCCGCTCCGGCCCGGCCGTCGCCCCACCGCCCCGTTGTGGTGACATGCCCGCCGGGCCGAGCTGCCGGGGCGCGGGCCGAGTCTTCCGCGGCCTCCCGGTGGCCGCCCGGAAGGCGTCGTCCAGCGGCCCCTCGATCCAGCGGGCCAGGTCGGCGAGGCTGTCCAGGGCCAGCGGCGGGTCGGCACGTACGTCCTCGACGGTGATGTGGTCGTCGGAGACCGTCACAAGGACATCGATCCGGGCGCCGTCGGCGAAGGTCAGCCGGGCGCTGCACCAGGGGCCCAGCGGGTCGAGCCGGGGCAGCGGGCAGCCAGGACCGTCGGATCCGGCAGGATCCTCCGGGGCGGCCGGCTCCGGGGCGGGCGCGGCCGAGCCATGTGCCTGCAGCTCCCACGTGGGCCACTTCCGTGGCGCGCCCTGGGCCTCATATCGGTGATTAACGGTATAAAAGTCACTTTCCGACACATTGAAAACCTAGCCTCCAGCTCACCCGGCCCAGTAGCGCGGCACGCTCATCCCACCGGGAGCAACCCCGATAGCGCATCTCCCGTCGCGCGCCTGCCGGTGCGATCCTGGGGGTATCCCGCGAAAGGGGCCACTCGTGCTTCGTGTCGCAGTGATCGGTTCCGGGCCCAGCGGTGTCTACACCGCCCAGTCCCTGATCGAGCAGCAGGCCGTACCGGACATCGAGGTGTACGTCCTGGATCGGCTGCCCTGCCCGTACGGTCTGGTGCGCTACGGCGTCGCGCCGGACCACGAGAAGATCAAATCGCTGCAGAACAATCTGCGTACGGTGCTGGAGCACCCCAGGGCGCACTTCCTGGGCAATGTGGAGGTCGGGGCACCGGGGCTGGGCGTGGCGGAGCTGCGGGAGATCTTCCATGCGGTGGTGTTCTGCGTGGGCGCCGCCACTGACCGGCATCTGGGCATCCCCGGCGAGGAGCTGCCCGGCAGCCATCCGGCCACCGAGTTCGTCGCCTGGTACAGCGCGCATCCGGATGCGGCCGCGGTCCGTTTCACCCTCGCGGCGCGGTCCGCGATCGTGATCGGCGTGGGGAATGTCGCGGTGGATGTGGCGCGGATGCTGTCCCGTGGTGCCGCCGAGCTCGCCACCACCGATATGCCGCAGGGACCGCTCGGCGCGCTCGCGGACAGCCGCGTCGAGGATGTCTGGATGGTCGGCCGACGCGGGCCCTCGCAGGCCAAGTTCACCACCAAGGAGCTACGGGAGCTGGGATCCCTTCCGGGTACGGAGGTGCGCGTACAGCCCGAGGAGCTGGCGCTGGATCCGGCGTACCTGGATCCGGGCGAGCTGCCGGCGGTGGGGCGGCGGAACGTCGAGGTGCTGCGCGGCTGGGCGGAGCGGCCGACGGCCGCCACCAGTCCGGTGGGGCGGCGGATCCATCTGCGGTTCTTCCTGCGTCCGGTCGAGGTGCTCGGGGACGCCACGGGGGTGCGCGCGGTCCGCTTCGAGCGGACGGCGCCCGATGGGCAGGGCGGAGTCCGGGGCACGGGCGAATTCGAGGACATCGAGGGGCAGTTGGTGCTGCGTTCGGTCGGCTATCGGGGCACGCCGCAGCCGGGGCTGCCGTTCGACGAGGCGACCGGCACGGTGCCGCATCTGGCGGGCCGGGTGCTGCGGGACGGTGCGCCGCTTCCCGGTGTGTACGTGGCGGGCTGGATCAAGCGGGGCCCCACGGGGGTGATCGGAACCAACCGGCCGTGCGCGAAGGAGACCGCACACTCGCTGCTGGCGGACGCCGGCACGCTGGCGGATCGCGACACCGCCGAGGACCCGGTGGCCGCGCTGACCCGGGCCGGGCAGCGGCCGGTCCTGTGGCCGGGCTGGCTGGCCATCGAAGCCGCCGAGGCGGAGTGGGGCCACGGATTGGGGCGCGGCACCGTCAAGCTGGCCGACTGGGAGGGACTGTTGGACGCGGCCCGCTCGGCGGGGGTGAACGGCTGATCCCCCGGGCTGTCCGCCGGCGGGCAGCCCTTGGCCCTCCCTGCGGCGGCCTGCCGTGCCATGGAGCCTGTCCGACCCTGACCCATCGGACAGGCCCTAATCCTCCCCGAGGCGGCGGGCCTGCAGGTCCGCCGCCCGCAGGACGCCGTCGATCAGGCCGGGGAAGAGCTCGTCCAGATCGGCCCGGCGCAGCCGGTTCATCTTCGCCGTGCCCCGGTAGAGCTGCTGGATGACACCGTGCTCGCGCAGCACCCGGAAGTGGTGGGTACACGTCGACTTGCTGACCGGGAGGGGGATGTCCGCGCAGTTCAACTCGTCCTCGGCGGCGGCCAGTGTGCGCACGATCCGCAGTCGCATCGGGTCGGCGAGGGCATGCAGGACGTCGGTCAGCAGGATGTCCGCACGGGCCGGGTGTTCCAGCGCCCGGGAGCCCGACGAGGCGCCCGTTGATGTCGTATCGGTCGGCATGACGGCTCCTGACTGAATCTGCGGGCCCGGTATGGCCTGGCGCGCCGCCCGCAGGCTCATTGTACGAGAAGCATCGTAGTTTGACATCCACCGTAGTACGACGCTTATCGTATGAGTGCGGGGCCAACCGGAACCCGTTCCTCTCCAGGTACAGGAGCCTGCCGTGAGCGCACTGTTCGAGCCGATCACCCTTCGCTCGCTGACCGTCCCGAACCGCCTCTGGATGGCGCCCATGTGCCAGTACTCCGCGGCGCCCGAGGGGCCGGCAGAGGGCGCGCCCGGCGACTGGCACTTCCAGCACCTGGCCGCGCGGGCGGTGGGCGGGACCGGCCTCATCCTCACGGAGGCGACCGCGGTGAGCCCCGAGGGGCGCATCAGCCCCTACGACCTCGGGCTGTGGAACGACACCCAGACCGAGGCGTTCCGCCGCATCACCGCATTCCTCAAGGCCCAGGGGACCGTGCCGGGAATCCAGATCGCTCATGCCGGCCGCAAGGCGTCCACCGAGCGTGCATGGGTCAACCGCGGTGGGCCGATCCTCCCCGGTCAGCGGTACGGATGGGAGCCGGTGGGCCCGAGCCCGGTGCCGTTCGGCGAAGGGTTCGCCACCCCCGCGGAGCTGTCCGTGGCGCAGATTGGTGAGATCGTCGCGCAGTTCGCGGCGACGGCTCGCCGGGCGCTGGCGGCCGGCTTCGAGGTGGCCGAGATCCACGGTGCACACGGCTACCTGATCAACGAGTTCCTCTCCCCGTTCACCAACCGGCGCACCGACGAGTACGGCGGCTCGTACGAGAACCGGACGCGGTTCGCGCTGCAGATCGTGGACGCCGTACGGGAGGTCTGGCCCGAGGAACTGCCGGTCTTCTTCCGGATCTCGGCGACCGACTGGCTGACCGAGGACGAGAGCGACGAGCGCGAGGGCTGGACGGCCGACGACACGGTGCGCTTCGCCCGCGATCTCAAGGAGCACGGCATCGACCTGCTGGACACCTCCACGGGCGGCAATGCGCCGGACGCCAAGATCGCTACGGGGCCCGGCTACCAGGTGCCGTTCGCCGAGCGGGTCAAGAAGGAAGCGGGCCTCGCGGTGGGCGCCGTCGGTCTGATCACCGAGGCGCGACAGGCCGAGAAGATCATCACGGACGGTCAGGCCGACGCCGTACTGCTCGGCCGTGAACTCCTGCGCTCCCCCAGCTTCGCGCAGCACGCGGCGCGGGAACTGGGTGCCGAGACCGCCCTGCCGTCGCAGTACCACCGGGCCGTCTGAGGCCGCACGCGAGGTGCGGCAGACCGCGTCAGCAGCCGCACCGCACCGTCCCACCTGCGCGGATACGCTCCGGGACGCCGTTGTCAGTGGTCGGGTGCAAACTGGCCACTGTCTGAGACAACGGCGTCCCGGAGGTGTTCCGGCATGACTGACGTACTACTCGCGGTGGGGACCCGCAAAGGCCTCTTCATCGGCCGGCGGCGGCACGGCGACTGGGAATTGAGCGGACCGCATTTCCCCGCGCAGGCGGTGTACTCCCTCGGGATCGACACCCGCCGCGCGACACCCCGGCTGCTGGCCGGCGCCGACAGCGCCCACTGGGGCCCGTCGGTTTTCCACTCCGACGACCTGGGCGAGAGCTGGCACGAGCCCTCCCGCCCCGCGGTCAAGTACCCGAAGGACACCGGGACTTCGCTGGAGCGGGTCTGGCAGCTGCATCCCGCGGGCCCGGCCGCGCCCGATGTGGTCTACGCGGGCACCGAGCCCGGCGGCCTGTTCCGCTCCGAGGACGGCGGCGAGACCTTTGAGCTCGTACGTGCGCTGTGGGACCACCCGAGCCGCGAGAAGTGGGTGCCGGGCGGCGGTGGTCTGGCGGTCCATACGGTGATCACCGACCCGCGGGACGCCGATGCGGTCACCGTCGCCGTCTCCGCGGCCGGGGTCTTCCGCACGCGGGACGGAGGCGCGAGTTGGACACCGTCGAACAAGGGCGTGAAGGCGGTCTTTCTGCCGGATCAGCATCCGGAGTTCGGCCAGTGCGTCCACAAGATCGCGCAGGACCCGGTGAACCGCGACCGCTTGTATCTGCAGAATCACTGGGGCGTCTACCGCAGCGATGACGCGGGCGCGCAGTGGACGGACATCGGCAGCGGCCTGCCCTCGGACTTCGGCTTCGCCACGGCCGCGCATCCGCGCAAGGGGGATGTCGCGTATCTCTTCCCGATCACCGCGGACATCGACCGGGTGCCCGCCGAGCACCGCTGCCGGGTCTACCGCACGACCGACGCCGGCGGAAGCTGGGAGGCGCTGACCGACGGACTGCCGGCGGAGGACCACTACGGCACGGTGCTCAGGGACGCGCTGTCCGTCGACGACACCGATCCCGCCGGGGTGTATTTCGGCAACCGCAACGGCGAGGTGTACGCCAGCGCGGACGACGGGGACAGCTGGCAGCAGCTCGCCTCCCATCTGCCGGATGTGCTGTGCGTACGGGCGGCCGCCGTTGCGTGAGCGGAAGCGGAAGCGGGGGGATGGTGTGGGGATGGTGTGGGGAGGGCGAGGGCGATGACTCGAATACCGGGGTAACGCGGCGAAGGGACAGGGCGGTTGGGCTCATCCGAGTAGTACTGCGCCCCTCCGGCTCCGTTCCGCGGCTTCCGGCGTCTTCGGCGGTTCCGGACGGCCAGGGCTCGGGCCATCGATTGAAGGGGAACGGGCCTGGGCCAGTAGGGTGATCCCGTGGCTGCACGACCTCTCCAAGACATTGTCGAACCAGGCTGGGCCAAGGCACTTGAGCCCGTTGCCGGACAGATCGCCGCGATGGGCGACTTCCTGCGGGCGGAGATCGCCGCGGGACGTACCTATCTGCCGGCCGGCAACAATGTGCTGCGCGCCTTCCAACAGCCCTTCGACGAGGTGCGGGTGCTCATCGTCGGGCAGGACCCCTACCCCACACCGGGGCATGCGGTCGGGCTCAGTTTCTCCGTGGCGCCGGACGTCCGTCCGTTGCCCGGGAGCCTGGAGAACATCTTCCGCGAACTGCACTCCGACCTCGGACTGCCCCGGCCGTCGAACGGCGACCTGACCCCGTGGACCCGCCAGGGCGTGCTGCTGCTGAACAGAGCGCTGACGACGGCGCCCCGCAAGCCTGCCGCACACCGCGGCAAGGGCTGGGAAGAGGTCACCGAGCAGGCCATCCGTGCGCTGGTGGCGCGTGGGCGTCCGCTGGTGTCGGTGCTGTGGGGGCGCGATGCGCGCAATCTGCGGCCGCTGCTCGGCGATCTGCCGGCCGTCGAGTCGGCGCACCCCTCCCCCATGTCCGCCGACCGGGGCTTCTTCGGCTCGCGGCCCTTCAGCCGGGTGAACGACCTGCTGGTGCGACAGGGCGCGCAGCCCGTCGACTGGAGGCTGCCCTGACCCCGGGCGATAGTGTTCGCCGCATGACGAATGCGAACATCCCTGCGGGTTGGTATGCCGACCCTCAGGGCACCCCCCACCAACTTCGCTGGTGGGACGGGTCCCAGTGGACTGAGCACACCCACCCGGGACAGCAGGCCGCGGCGCCGGCCCAGGCCCCGGCGCCCCAGCCGGGCCCCCACCAGGTCCAACAGCAGCCGGCACAACAGCAGGCTCCGCAGCATCAGCACCAGGCTCCTCAGCAGCAGGCCACCCAGCAGCCCCCGCAGCAGCAGATGCCGCAGCAGTTCGCGCCGCAGCAGCAGCCGGCGCAGGGCCAGGCCCCGTACCCGGGCCAGCAGCAGGGCGGCGCACCGTACGGGCAGCAGGGCTACGGCCACCCCCAGCAGGCGCCCGGCCAGCAGGCGCCCGGCCAGCCGATGCAGCAGCCCTACGGACAGCAGCAGATGCCGGGGCAGCCGGGCGTGCACCCGGGCGCCGTGCAGCAGCAGGTACAACAGCAGGCCGGGGTGGCGGCCGGTGGGCCGGGCGGTGGGACCCTGTTCACCGAGCCGGTGCTGGTGGTCAACCAGAAGGCCAAGCTGATCGAGGTCACCAACGAGTACAGCGTCTTCGACCAGCACGGCAACACCCTCGGCGCGGTCGTCCAGGTCGGCCAGAGCACGGCCAAGAAGGTGCTGCGGGTCGTCTCCAGCCTGGATCAGTACATGACCCACAAGCTGGAGATCCGGGACGCGTACGGCCAGCCGCAGCTGGTGCTGACCCGCCCCGCGAAGATCATCAAGTCCAAGGTGATCGTGCAGCGTCCGGACGGCTCGCCGGTCGGCGAGATCGTGCAGCAGAACGCCATCGGGAAGATCAACTTCGCGATGATGGTCAACGGCCAACAGATCGGCGCCATCAAGGCCGAGAACTGGCGCGCCTGGGACTTCGCGATCGTGGACCACGCCGACACCGAGGTCGCCCGGATCACCAAGACCTGGGAAGGCCTCGCCAAGACGATGTTCACGACCGCGGACAACTACGTCCTGCAGATCCACCACCAGCTGCCCGACCCGCTGCTGAGCCTCGTCGTCGCCACGGCTCTGACCGTCGACACCGCCCTCAAGCAGGACGCCCGCGGCTTTGGGTGAGCCCACCGGGCGCGGCCCGGACACCGGGGGCGGGACGGTCCCGGCCGGCGACCATGTCCTCGGGGTCGACTCGGGCGGTTCGGGGCTGCGGATCGCGGTGGCGCGCGCGGACGACCCCGCGGCGCGGCCGCTGGCGACATACGCCTCGAACGAGCCGGTGCGCACCGGCCCCCACGGGATCGACGCCGGGCACCTGCTGTCCCAACTCCTGCCCGCCGCCGAGGAGTTGCGGCGCGAGGTGGGCGCGGTCCGGTTCACGGCGGGATGCGTGGGCGCCGCCGGCATGGCCACGCTCGGCGACGAGCTGCGCGCCCGGCTGCCCGCCGAGCTGGCCACCGCGTTCGGGGTGCGGCGTCTCGCCCTCGCGGCGGACGCCGTGACCGCGTACGCCGGAGCGCTGGGCCAGCGGCCCGGTGCGGTGGTCGCCGCGGGCACCGGCATGATCGCCCTGGGCACGGACCTGACCGGCGCGGGCGGTTGGCGCCGCGCGGACGGCTGGGGCCATCTGCTGGGCGACTGCGGCAGCGGCGCCTGGATCGGCCGCGCCGGCCTGGAGGCCGCGATGCGCGCGTACGACGGCCGGCCCGGCGGTTCGGCCGCCCTGCTGGCCCGCGCGACAGCGATGTTCGGTCCGGTGACCGAGCTGCCCGGCGCGCTCTATCCGCGGCCCGACCGGCCCGCCGTACTGGCCTCGTTCGCCCCGGAGGTCGGCCGCTGCGCCGCCGACGACGACGCCGTAGCGGACGGCATTGTGCGCGCCGCGGCGGGGCATATCGCCGACGCCGCGGCCGCGGTCTGTCCCCCGGGCGCCGGCAGCGCGGTGGCGTGCACCGGCGGGCTGTTCGGGATGGGCGAACCACTGCTGGCTCCGCTGCGTACGGCGCTCGCCGAGCGGCTGCCGGACGCCCGCGTGACTGCCGCTGCCGGGAGCCCGCTCGACGGGGCGCTGACCATCGCCGCGGCGCTCGCCGGCGACCGCCTGACGCTGCCCGCGGATCTGAAGTTGTTGCAGATCACACGGCCTGCGCCAGGTTAGTGCCGCCATGACGCGCGGGATAAAACGGGACGGATACCTCTCCACCGAACCCTCCCTCCGCGCGGGGGTGGTCCAAGGCGTTAGCATGCGGCGCCATGAGTTCCCCCACTGGGCCCGCACCTGGCTCGCCCCATTTTGACGCCGCACCCCCGAGCCCGGGAGCCGCACCCGGCCTGCCTGTACGCATGCCGCGTGCGCGGCAGTCCGGCCGCCACCGCAGGCCGGAGCCGCTCGCCGCACCCGAGGGCGCACCCGCCCTGGTGCTGGCCGTGCCCGGCACCCCCACCTCCGCCTCGCGCAGCCTGGCGGAGGAGGTCTCCAGCATCGCCCGCTCCGAACTGCCCGGCCTCGATGCCCGGATCGGCTATCTGGACGGCGGCGACGACGAGTTCCCGTCCCTGGAGGCCGTGCTGGCGCACGCCGCCGCCGAGCACAAGGCCCGGGCGGAGGCCGCGGGTCAGTCCGACCCCGGTCCCGCCGCGGTGGTCGTGCCACTGCTGGCCGGCCCGGACAGCGCGCTGCTGCGCCGGATACGCCAGGCGATCATGAACAGCGGCTCCGCCGCCGAGCTGACCGATGTCCTCGGCCCGCACCCGCTGCTCGCCGAAGCACTGCACGTCCGGCTCTCCGAGGCCGGTCTGGCGCGCGCCGACCGTGCGCGGCTGTTCACCGTCGCCACGGCCGCTGACGGCATCATCCTCGCCACCGTGGGCGGCGACGAAGCCGTGCAGGCCGCCGGGATCACCGGCATGCTGCTCTCCGCGCGCCTCGCGGTGCCCGTGCTGGCCGCCGCGCTGGACGAGGAGGGCGCCATCTCCCGTACGGCCGAGCAGCTGCGCGGCTCCGGTTCGCAGCAGCTGGCGCTGGCCCCGTACCTGATCGGCCCGGAGATCGCCGACGGCCTTCTGGGGGCGGCCGCGGCGGAGGCGGGCTGCGCCTCCGCCGAGGCGCTGGGCGCCTACGGCACGGTGGGCCGGCTGGTGCTGTCGAACTACGCGGCGTCGGTGGGCATCACCCTGCCGACGCAGGCGCAGGGGGTACCCGTCCGCTAGGACACTCCCCGAGGCCGCAGCAGATCTTCGAAGGGCCGTCTTCGCGCAGCGCGCGGGGCGGCCCTTCGCGTCGTCCGGGCGGAGGCGATACGTCCGATTCCCGCCTGAGCGGCGCAGATGCCCCTCAGGCGGCCCGGCAGGACAGCGTCCGCGGTCCGGTCGACGAGGTGGCCGTGCGCCTGCGAGAGGGCCCCTCAGGGCGCTTGTCGCACCTCTGACGCGCCGACCGATGAGTCCGGGCACCGGGCAGCGTCCACCGTCCTGCAGAGCCCCTCCCCGAACCGCTCGCTCCTGAGGGCGCGAGCGCCCCGCCCACGGAAGGAAGTTCATGTCGAACGTCGAAGTGGTCCGTGCCGCTTTCGCGGCCTACCTCGCCCAGGACCGCGCCGCCATCGACCGGCTGCTCGCCGAGGACTTCGTCTTCACCGGCCCGCAGGACGACCACATCGACAAGGCCGCCTTCCTGGAGATCTGCTTCCCCACGGCGGACCGCCTGCGCCGGCAGGAGATCCTCGATGCCGTGGCCATCGACGACGAGCAGGTCTACGTCCGGTACGCGTACGAGCTGACGACCGGCGAACGCCATCGCAATGTCGAAGTGCAAACGGTGCGGGACGGCCGGATCACCGAGGCCCAGGTGTACTTCGGCGGGCGCTTTCCCGAGGGGTGAGCGGCCCGCACGCCGGATCAGACGAAGACCACGCAGGAGGCGGCCGGCGCCCGGACGGATCCGGTCCGGGCCGGAATGCCGCTCTCCGGGTCGATGGTGAACCAGGTGACCTCACCGGAGCGTTCGTTGGCGGCGTAGAGGTGCCGGCCGTCGGGGTGCAGCGCGAGGTCGCGGGGCCACTGGCCGCCGCAGTGGACGGTGGTCACGAGGGTTGCGGTGTCGCCCGACGCGTCGAGGGCGAGGACCGAGAGGCTGTCGTGGCCCCGGTTGGCGGCCCAGGCGAACCGGCCGTCGTGGGAGAGGACCAGTTCGGAGGGGAAGGTTTCGGCCGGTGCGGCGCCGTCCGGGAGGAGGCGGGTCTCCCCCAGGGGCGTCAGCGCGCCACGGTCGGCGTCCCACCGGCAGACCGTCACCGTCGGATCGAGTTCATTGATGACGTAGGCGCGGTCGCCGCGCGGGTGGAAGGCGAGGTGGCGGGGGCCGCTGCCGGGCCGCAGCCGGACCTCCTCGCGTACGGTCAGCGCCCCGTCGGTGGCGCCGAGGGCGCAGACGCGGACCGAGTCGGTGCCCAGGTCGACGCTGAGCAGCCAGCGGCCGCTGGGGTCGGGCAGTACCGCGTGGGCGTGCGGGCCTTCCTGACGGTCCGTCCGCGGACCGCTGCCCTGGTGCGCGAGCACGGTGGCGGGGCCGCCGAGCGAGCCATCGGCCCGTATGGGGAGCGTACTGAGGCTGCCGGAGCTGTAGTTGGCGGTGACGAGGTGGCCGGCGGTCAGGGTGAGGTGGGTGGGGTCGGCGCCGTCCACGGGCACGGCGGGTGCGAGCGGTGCGGGTCCATCGGGCGTGAGGGCGAAGGCGGCCGCGGCGCCGTCCGGGGTCTCGCTGACCGCGTAGAGGTACCGGCCGTCGGGGCTCGGGGCCAGGTAGGAGGGGTTGGGGACCGCGTCGGTGGAGTGCAGCGGGGTGAGTGCGCCGGACTCCGGGTCGACGGCCGCGGTGGTGATCCCGGCGCCGCCGGCCGTGGTGAACGATCCGATGTACGCGCGCCGGCCGCTGTCGTTCGTCCCCACTGGTCCACCCTTCGTCCGCCTGCCCGTTGAGGTGCTGCGGCGACGCTAACAGCCACGGCCGGGGCGTCCGCGGTGATGGCCGATTCTCGCCCATCGGCTCCCGCACACCGGCCCGCGACCGTACGATCCGCCGGTCAGGCCCCGACCAGCGGGGAGGGCCGGGTGCTGCGCAGGGGCGCCGCCAGTTCGGCCAGTGCCTGCTCCAGGCCGTGCAGATGGGTGAGCGCGGGCTCGGGCGCCGGCTGCTCCGGTGCCGCCGTGACGACCCCTGCCGTGTCGCGCGCCTTACCCGGTGTGGTGAGTGCTTCCACGGCAGCCTCCACCCGCCAGCAGGCGGCGGCGAGCCGGTCGTCGTGCGAAGCCTCCGGGTCCGCGGCGATGGACGCCAGTCCACGGACTTCGCGGGCGCAGTCGTCGAGGAGCGCCAGGACGCGACGGGCCTTCTCCTTGCGGGTACGCAGCGGACTCAGCGGATGCACCAGCGGAGCGAGCGAGAGCCGCACCCTGCTGAGCAGCAGCTCCAACTCGGCGATCCGAGGGGCGGGGTCGGCGGACTCGGAGCCGGCGAGACGGGCCGCGGCCTCGGCGGCGCAGGTGTGTACGCAGCGAAGGGCGCGCTGGATCCAGGCATCGGTGGCGGCATGGGTGGTCACGGGCAGCACCACGAGAACGGCAAGTGCCGCGCCGATCGCCCCGACGCCGGTCTCGGCCAGCCGGAGCGCGAGCAGACTTGAGTCCAGGACCCCGAGAAGCCCGTAGAGCAGGCCGGCCATCACCGTCACCGCGAACATCATCCACGTGTACGAGACGGCGGCCGTGTAGAAGATCCCGAAGACGCATACCGCGACGAGAGCCACGGTGGGGACGGCGGCCCCGTGCAGCGGTATGGCGACGACCGCTCCGACGGCGATGCCGATCACCGTGCCGAGGATCCGCCGGAAACCGCGTACCAGGGTCTCGCCGCGGGAGGCGGTGTTCACGAAGATCCACCAGGTGGCGCCCACGGCCCAGTACCAGCGCTGGTCGGACAGCAGTTGCCCCGCCATGAGGGCGAAGGCGCCGCCGAAGGTCGCCTGGATGGCCTGGCGGGTGGTCGTACGGGCGAGACCGGTCCCGCCCGGCGGAGCAAGCGCGACGACGGGAGGCAGCCGCCGCTCGTAGCACCACAGGCCGAAGCGCACGGTCGAGGACGCCAGCAGGGAGAGGACGACGGCGGCAAACAGCTCGGGCAGTTGCGCGGGCACCGCGTGCAGGAACTGCGTCGCGAAGAAGGTCATGAACGCGAACACCCCGAGGGCGTGACCGCGAGGCCCCCAGCGCCGGGCATGGACGCCCGCCCCCATGACGGCGAGAAACGCCACGTCCCGCACCAACGGCTGGTCGTGCAGTCCTGTCGCGAGGGCGAGCACCGGGAGTCCGGCCGCGGGCAGCAGGGCCGTGGTGAGCGCCTGGTCGCGGACCGTCGCGTCGGTCACCGTGAAGAGCGCGAGAAGCGCGGCGAGCCCGCCGGTGATGGCCGCGACGAGTGAGTGGCCGGCGAGGCCACAGACGGCCACGGCCAGACTGATGCCGAGGACCGCCCGAGTAGCGCTGCGCAGCCGCAGCCGACCCGGGTCCGGAACCACGAACACCCTCTTCAGCACTGCTTCCCGCCCCTTCTGTGCCCGCATGTTCCGTGCCTGCACGAAACCCGCATGAAAAAGGCGCCGCGGAGTTCCGCAGCGCCATCGACGACCCCATCAGAGCATCACTTCGGCTGATGGCTCAACAGAGCCGAAAAGTACTGAGCCATTGGCACAGTCCTGGGCTCTTCGGCTGGGCCAGGAGGGTGCCAATGGCAGAGCGGCGAGCGAGGGCGCCACACAGGGACTCCGCCGGGCCCGCGCGCGGGTGCGGGCAGATCGACCGAGGGACCGGGATGTAAGGAATCACGGTTCGGCTGGTTCAATGTCCGTCGAGGTGAGAGACATGGTGTCGACCGACCGGCTGCTGGCTTTCGCGGCGATGTCGCTGCTGGTGATCGTGATCCCGGGACCGAGCGTGCTCTTCGTGATCGGCCGGGCGCTGGCCCACGGCCGCCGCACGGCGCTGGCAACGGTCCTGGGCAATGTGCTGGGCTCGTACCTTCTGGTGGCCGCGGTGGCGCTGGGCCTCGGCTCGCTGGTCGAACGGTCCGTCACGGTCTTCCTGACCGTGAAGCTGGCGGGTGCGGCGTACCTGGTCTACCTCGGAGTGCAGGCGTTCCGGCACCGCAAGGACATGAAGATGGGTGCCGCGGAGGCACCCGGGCAGCCGGCACGCGGCGACCTGCGGACGGTCGTCGACGGCATCCTGGTCGGCGTCACCAACCCGAAGGGCATCGTCTTCTTCGCCGCCGTACTCCCCCAGTTCGTGGACCCCACGGCAGGCGGGCTGCCCACCCAGATGCTCATCCTGGGCCTGGTGCCGATCTGCATCGGCCTGATCACGGACACGCTGTGGGGGCTGACGGCCTCGGCGGCCCGCAACTGGTTCGCCCGGTCCGAGCGCCGGCTGTCGATGATCGGCGGCGCGGGCGGCTTCGCCATGATCGGCCTGGGTGTGACGGTGGCGGCCACCGGCCGCGCGGACTGACCACCGCTCGCGTCGGCATCGGCGCCCGCGTCCGCCTGGCCGAAATGGCGGCCCCGAGGGACCTCACCCCGTCAGCCGGCTCAGCCGGCGCTGGGTGTAATGGGCCGTTGGTACAGTCGCAAGACGATTTCACCGACAGCGAGGGGACCGTTGGACCATGGCCGTGGATGCCCTGGACGCCAAGATCCTCGGGCTGCTGCTGGAGCAGCCGCGCACCAGCGTGCGGGAGTATGCGCGCCTTCTCGGAGTCGCCCGGGGCACGGTCCAGGCGCGGCTCGACCGGCTGGAGCGGGACGGTGTGATCACCGCATACAGCCCCCGCCTGTCCCCCGCCGCGCTCGGCCACCCCGTACTCGCCTTTGTGCACATCGAGGTCACCCAGGGGCACCTGGAGGAGGTGGCCGCCGCGCTGGCGGAGGTGCCGCAGATCATCGAGGCGTTCTCGACGACCGGCGGCGGCGATCTGCTGACCCGGGTGGTGGCCCGGGACGCGGCGCATCTGGAGGATGTCATCCAGCGGCTGATCAGCCTGCCGGGCGTGGTCCGTACCCGTACGGAAGTGGCGCTGCGCGAGCGGGTGCCGCATCGGATGCTGCCACTGGTCGAGACGGTGGGCGGTAGCGCGAAGCCGCGCTGAGCCACCTGGGGCAGGCTCGCAAGCCGTGCCGGACGGTGTCTTGGCATGCTGGTGGGCATGAGCACTTCCCCCGCTTCCCAGATCGCGCCCGTCACTCCCGCCCCGCCCGCTCCGGTGATCTTCGATCTCGACGGCACGCTGGTGGACAGCGAGCCGAACTACTACGAGGCGGGGCGCCGGCTGCTCGCCAACTACGGCGTGGCGGACTTCAGCTGGGAGCACCACACCCGCTTCATCGGCATCGGCACCCGCGAAACGCTGGAGATCCTGAGCCGGGAGTTCGGCCTCGACGCACCGATCGAGGAGCTGCTGGCCGGCAAGAACCGCACCTATCTGGAGCTGGCGCGGGCGCGCACCCAGGTCTTCCCCGAGATGCGCGCGTTCGTGGAGCGGCTGTCCGCGGCCGGGCATCCGATGGCGGTGGCGTCCGGTTCGTCGCGGGCCGCGATCGAGGCGGTGCTGGCCGGTACGGGGCTCGACGCGCTGCTGACCACGCTGGTGTCGGCCGAGGAGGTGGCGCACGGCAAGCCCGAGCCCGATGTCTTCCTGGAGGCCGCGCGCCGGCTGGGTGTCGATCCTGCCGACTGTGTGGTGCTGGAGGACGCGGCGCCCGGCGCGCTCGCGGCACACCGGGCGGGGATGCGGTGCATCGCCGTCCCGTATGTGGCCGGCACCGCCGACGACCCGGCGTTCGCGAGCGCCGGGCTGCTGTTCAGGGGCGGTCAGGGAGAGTTCACGGCGCGGGCGGCATACGACTGGCTCGGGCAGCCGGTTCGGTCTTCCTGATCTTGCCGGTGGCGGTCATCGGGAACGCCTCGACGATCTCCACCAGCGGCAGCTTGTCGCTCGCCGTGCTGCCGCTCGCCCAGCCGCGCAGCGCCTCGGCGGTGAGTGCGCTGCCGTCGACGGTACGGACGTAGGCGTACGGGCGCTCGCCGCGGATCGGGGAGTCGACGGCGACCACGGCCGCGGCGAGGACGTCCGGATGCCGCCCGCCAGCGTCCGCGTAGCTCGGGCGTGAGCTTGCGGATGAAGGAGACGGTGAGCGGCGTGGTGAGGGTGGACCGATCGCGCTGCGGCAGATCGGGGTGGTCGAGGAGGGCGAGGTGGTTCTCGACCGTGCCTGCCATGGTGGCGACGTGGTGGCGTTCGACGGCGGCGAGGACGGGACGTCGGCTATCGCAAGGAGCTGGCGGCGGTGGCGGACCCCGCCGAGCGGCAGCGGGCGTTCGAGGCGCGGGTGACCGAGCTGTACGAGCACGGCAAGGCGGTGAACGCGGCGGCGGCGCTGGAGATCGACGCGGTGATCGGCCCTGCGGGAACGCGGAGTTGGGTGACGGCGACGCTGGGCGGCCACGCCCCGCGTCCGTTCACGGAGGTGGCCGCCAAGCGCCGGCCGTTCATCGATACCTGGTGACGAGCTGACTCACAGTCCGTCAGCCCCGGTAACTGAGGGTCTGTCACTCCAGGCCCAGGGACTTGCACACGGAGGCGAGATCGTCGGCGCAGAGCAGATCGGTCCGGACCACGCCGTCGCGGACGACGGTGTCCTTCAGATTCTTCTTGGTGACGATCTGCGCCTTGAAAAGCTGGGCGGGAATGCCGGACTTGGTGTTGTTACCGGCGGTCGTTGTGGTAAGGGAGTTGATGCTCTTCCCGCGCAGCAGACGGAAGGCGATTTCGGCGGCGGTTTCGGCCTCCGGCCTGACTTCCTTGTAAATGGTGAAGGACTGAGTACCGGCTACCAGCCGCTGCAGCGCAGGGAGTTCGGCATCCTGACCACCGAGCGGAACATTCTTGATACCGGCCGCCTTGAGCGCCTCGGCGATGCCGCCGGCCATACCGTCGTTGGCCGAGTAGACCGCGTCAAAACCCTGCGCGCCACGGACGTTGATGACATCGGTCATCTTCTTCTTGGCCGTCGCCGCCGACCAGTCGGGGATGTCCTTCTCGTAGACGACCTTGTGGACCTTGCCGTCGAGGACGTCATGGGCGCCCTTCTTGTAGGCCGGCGCGTTCGGGTCGGTCGGCGAGCCGTTCATCATGACGACGTCGGCGGCGCCCGCCTCGGAGCCGAGGGCGGCGAGAATGCCCTGGCCCTGGAGCCGGCCGATCTTCTCGTTGTCGTAGGAGACATAGGCTGCGACATCGCCCTCGGCGAGTCGGTCGTACGCGACGACCTGGACGCCCTTCTTGGCGGCCGAGTCCACCCAGCTCTTGGCCGCCTGCGCGTCGACCGGGTCCAGGATGATGACCTTGACGCCCTTCTTCACCAGGGCTTCGAACTGTCTCTTCTGGGTATTGACTTGCTGCTCGGCATTCCCGTAATCGACCTTGCATTCGAGGCAGAGTGACGCTATACGGGCCGAAATGATGCGGTGGTCGAATTTCTCGTAACGAGCCGCCTTGTTCTCCGGGAGGAGTAGACCAATCGCATCCTTGCCTGCGCCGGCGTCCTGGTGATCTTTTCCACAAGCCGCCAAGGGCGCTGCGAGCGAAAGCGCCATCGCGCCGGTGAGGGCGCGCCGCATTATTGCATTCATTTTCCGGTACCTCCCAAGGGGCCGCCTGACCGGCCCAGAACGGCTGAAGTGAACGTCACCGTCCACCCCACCGTCAAGAATCGAAGCAAGAACGATATGAAAGTGAGCTGTCGACTGGCGCCCTGAACGACCCTTCACCGACCGGGCGTTCGGGACCGTACCCAATCGTTCAATTCATCTGGATCATCAAGATCACCGGCAGATCACCACGGATCACTTCGGATGGCTCTATATGGCTGCGGATAGCTCTGTATCGTTCTCTTCCCACCGGAACTCGACGGCTCGGGTCATCTCGGGTGCTATCTCCACAGCGCGGATGCACCCTTCGACCCCACATGTCAGACTTATGGCTGAGACGTCGGACCGGCCGGGCTCCGCGCCGGAAAGCGGCGATCCGCCCCCCTTCGCCGCCGGGTTGAGTACGCGTGTGCGCCCCGCCCTCGTCCGCACCCCTCCACGGCCGATACCGCCCCCTGCCACCCCGCCGCACCAAGTGATCTTCGTTCGGGTTTGGGGCAAGGTGACACATATCGGGTTTGGGGCAAGGTGACACATATGAGCACGGTGAGGAACCACACTCCCGTCTCCACTTCCGGGCGCCTGGGCCGCCCGGACCAGCACCCCGGGCGTAGCGACCCGGCGTATCTGCGGCGCCGCGGCGCCCTGGCCGCACCGGCCGACGCACACCGTGTCGGGGCGCCCTACCCGGCCGTCGACTACACCGAGGAGGAGCAGCGCACCTGGCGCGTGGTGCACCAGGCCCTCGTCCCGGCACACCGCGCCCACGCCTGCCGTGCGGTCCTGGAGGCCGGGGAGGAAGCCGCCATCCCGGGCGAGCGGATCCCGCAGCACGCGGAGGTCAGTGTCCATCTCATGGCCCGCACCGGGTTCGCCTTCACACTGGCCGGCGGAGTGGTGCCCAACGAGCGATTCCTGGGCGCGATGGAGCACGGCTACTTCCACGCCGTGCAGTTCGTCCGCCACCCGGCCGTCCCGCTCTACACACCCGAACCCGATGTGCTGCACGACGTCTTCGGACACGGCGTCCATCTGTCCTGTCCGCGCTTCGCCCGCCTCTACCGGCTCATCGGCCGGGCCGCCAACCACGTCACCACCGAGGAAGCCCTCGACATTCTCAGCCGGGTCTACTGGTTCACCCTCGAATACGGGCTGATCACCGAATCCGGCATGCCCAAGGCCTACGGCGCGGCCCTGCTGTCGTCCTACGGTGAGATCGCCGCGCACGACCGGCGGGAGGTCCGCGAGCTGGACCTCCGCACCGCGGCCGGCACCCCGTACCGCATCTCCGGCTACCAGCCCGTCCTGTACGCCGTGCGCTCCCTGGAACACCTCGAAGACACCCTCGGCGCCTTCTGCGAGGACTTCGACGACGACACCGCGCACCGACTGGGCATCCCGGCGCTCTCGCGCGATCGGGCCTAAGGGCTGTCCCGCAACGGCTGGTCATGGTGCCATGATCTTGACGTGTCTGGTGTGATCACGGCGTCGGAGCCGTCTTGGACAGCCCCGTTCACTGGACTGAGCCCACAGCAGTTCGGCAAGTTGGTCACCGCGCTACGGCGCGAAGGCGTGGACCCGACCTGCAAGGGCAGGCCGTGGAGTCTGCCGCTGCAGGACCGGGTTCTGCTGGTCACCGTGTACTGGCGCACGAACCTGATGCTGCGGCAGCTGGCCCTGCTGTTCGGGGTGTCCAAGTCGGCTGCCCGCCCGGATCGTCGATCATCTGGGGCCGTCACTCGCCCTGCAGCAACGCAAGCGGTTCCGCAAAGAGACCGTGCTGATCGTGGACGGCACCCTGATCCCCACCCGTGATCACACGGTCGCCGAGCAGTCGAAGAACTATCGGTACTCCACCAACCGCCAGGTCGTCGTCGACGCCGACACCCGTCTCGTCGTCGCCGTCGGCAAGCCGGTCCCCGGCAACCGCAACGACTGCAAGGCGTGGGAACTGTCCGGCGCCAAGGCAGGCGTTGGCCGTACCACGGTGATAGTCGACGGCGGCTACCGAGGCACCGGCCTGGTCATCCCGCACCGACGGGAAGATCCTCCGAGACTGCCGCCTCAAAGAGGACGGCGTCCACCACGCCATGCTCGGATCGCTCGCCTGCACAACCCCACCCTCGCCGGGTGACCGGCAGGGAAAAGACGGGACGGCCAGCACGGCAGAGACCCAGGAAACAGGCCGGCTACAGCTCCTCTCTCAATCGCGCCCAGGTATGCGTGTCCAGGCTGTCATGGGGGCCAAAGCGGGAGAGTTCGGCGCCATCGCGTCCCAGAGCCACGATGACGGGACGGACTCCGCGGCTGATGCGGGGGGACTTCCAAACAGCGATGAGCCTGCGCTGCTCGGGAGCCACGATCCGGCGGGCGCCGATGAGGACGTGACCCACGTCCCGCCCGAGGCGAACTTTGACGTAACCGATCCATGGGGCCGCGGCGATGGAGTGCGGAAGGTCCAGGCTGCGGGTGAGGCTGAGTACGCCACCGCCGTTGCATACGTCGAGCACATCGACGTCAACAGGATCGTCTCCGGGGCCGCTGCCGCCCCCCACGTACCGCCACTGCTCGCCGTACCACTCCACGAGCTCAATGTGCTCACGCATCCGCGGTGACTTCGGACGCCGCACGATCCAGATCGCCCCGACACCGGCAGTGCCGTCGACATCGGCCGACACCACGGTCAGCACGCGCCGAGGCATCCACCACGGCTGCGGCTCATCTCCCGCCAGCGCCCGCCTCACAACGCCCCGCAGAAAGGTCTCCAACCAGGGTCCCGTCCACACGGCCTCTCC
Organism: Streptomyces inhibens; assembly: GCF_022221585.1. Lineage (NCBI taxonomy): Bacteria > Bacillati > Actinomycetota > Actinomycetes > Kitasatosporales > Streptomycetaceae > Streptomyces > Streptomyces inhibens. Next base: position 8,541,559 of record NZ_CP084681.1, on the reverse strand, counting down.
CCACGCCTGCATGCACCTGCGATACCCGGCGTGCGAGGGCATCAAGCCCCAAGCCGCTGAGGCAACGCCCCACAACTCTCCGACCAAAGGATCATTAAGGGACAGCCCTTAGGTGTGTTGTCCGGCCCAGGATCCTCGCGGTCACCCGGACCGGCCGCACCGGCCGCACCGGCCGGGATGATCCGGCGGCACGCCACGTATGCCCGGCCTCAGTGCCCGATCGTCCGGGCGATGTCCAGAGTGAGCCGCTGCCAGGGGTCGCGTGGGTCGCGGGTGGTGAGGTCGGCGATGCGGCGCAGGCGGTAGCGCAGCGACTGGGGGTGCAGGCCGAGGCTTCGGGCGGCGGCGGTGGCGGAGCCCGTGTCGAGGTAGGTGGTGAGCGCTTCCAGCAGATGGCGCCGACCGGGGTGGACGAGCGGGCCGAGGATCAGACGGCCGATCTGTTCGGGAGTGGTGGCCGGGCGTCCGGCGAGGAGCGCGAGCACATGGGCGTCCCCGTCCGTGAGGACGCGCGCGGGGTGGTGCGCATGTGCGGGTGCGGCGTCCAGGGCGTCGGCGGCGAGGCGATGGGCGACGGCGATCCGGTCCAGGCTCTCCCCCGAGATCGCACAGCCGCGCAGGGCCCGCTCGCGCAGCGCCTCAGGCGCGGTCGCACCGGCCGCGGCCGGCAGCATCAGGACGACCCGCGAACCGCGGACCGTCGCCAGAGAAGTGACATCACCGCCGCGGCCGGTGAGCGAGGCGAGGAGCTCACCGGCCGCCTCCTGCGTCACGCCCGGACCCTCCGCGTCGAGCGGCTCCGCCACCAACAGGCAGTAGGGGTCCGGGAGTTGCATGCCGAGTCGGGCGGCCCGGTCGGTCAGCGCCCCGATGGAGGCATGCCGTCCGGCGATCAGATCGTCGAGGAGCAGGCGCAGCGCCCGCGCGCGGTCCGCGGTGAGGTCTTCGCTGGTGGCGGTGTACGCCGTGGCCATCTCTTCGGACAGCGTGTCGAGGGTGGTCAGCGCCGTACGGGCGAGCGCGAAGGCGTCCGCTGCGCTCGGCGGCGGCGTACAGGCCGCGACCTCGTCGGTGATGACCGTCGCCGCGACCCGGTAGGCGCGCAGGACCGACTGCACGGGGCGGCCGTCCGCGGCCCGTGCCGCCGCGATGCCGCGCAGCCGGCGGAGATCGGCGGAGGTGAGATCGCCGTCGGTGGCCCACAGGTGGAGCATCCGGTCCAGCGCCCATGCGGCGATGGCCCGCACCTCGTGGAGCCGGCCGTCATCGAGGACGGCGTAGGCCGGTACCTGCTCGCGCACCGCGGCGACGATCGTCGCGACGACCCGCGGGGCGGCGATCAGCTGCTGCCGGATCCGTTCGCGTTCCTGCCGGACACGTTCGTGCTCCGGCCGGATCCGTTCACGCTCCTGCCGGACACGTTCGCGCTCCTTTGTCACAGGGTGATGATTTCACCCGCGCGTTGTGCACAGCACGGTGGACGGGTCTTGTCACTGTCGCCAGGATCTCGGGAGAAGCACGCAGTCTCAGGACGAGAGGCGGGACGTACGGATGGCGAAGCACTGGGCGGACTTCCAGTACGAGATCTATCTCCACGGCATGACGGGCACCGTGCCACGGCTGCCGACCGATCTGACGCGGCTGGAGGAGCTCACCGCACGGCGCCTCGGCCCCGGTCCGGTCGGCTATGTGGCGGGCAGCGCGGGCACCGGCAGCACCGCCGACGCCAACCGGGCCGCGCTGGACCGCCGGCGGATCGTCCCGCGGATGCTCCGTGATGTGCACGAACGGGACCTGTCCGTGGAGGTGTTGGGCCGCGCCCTGCCCGCACCGCTCGCGCTCGCGCCGGTCGGCGTGCTGTCGATCATGCACCCGGACGCCGAGCCCGCCGCCGCCCGGGCCGCCGCGGCGCAGGGCGTTCCGTACATCCTCTCCTCCGCCTCCAGCACCCCCATGGAGCAGGTCGCCGAGGCGATGGGCGACGGGGAGCGGTGGTTCCAGCTGTACTGGGCCAAGGACCGCGAGGTCACCCGGAGCTTCCTGAACCGGGCGAAGGCGGCCGGCTACACCGCCCTGTTCGTCACGCTCGACACCCCGCTCCTCGCCTGGCGCCCACGCGATCTCGACCAGGCGTATCTGCCGTTCCTGCACGGTGTGGGCACCGCCAACTACTTCACCGACCCCGCGTTCCAGGCGGGGCTCGCCAAACCGGTCCACGAGGACCCCAACGCGGCCGTGATGCACTTCGTCGGGATGTTCGCCGACCCCGCGAAAACCTGGCCCGACCTGGCGTTCCTGCGCGAGCACTGGGACGGCCCGATCGTCCTCAAGGGCATCCTGCACCCGGACGACGCGCTGCACGCCGCCGAGGCCGGTGTGGACGGTGTGGTCGTCTCCAACCACGGAGGACGCCAGGTGGCGGGCTCCGTCGCCGCCGCCGACGCCCTGCCCCGCGTCGTCGAAGCGGCCGCCGACCGGCTCACCGTCCTCTTCGACAGCGGCATCCGCACCGGCGACGACATCTTCAAGGCACTCGCACTCGGCGCGAAGTCGGTGCTGGTGGGACGCCCGTACGCGTACGGACTCGGCCTCGACGGCCAAGCGGGCGTCGAGCACGTCATCCGCTGTCTGCTCGCCGAGTTCGACCTCACCCTGGCTCTGTCCGGACACTCCCGCCCCGGCACGCTGACCGCCGACGACCTCATCAAGGAATCCGCATGAACGCCGGGACGAGCGACGTGAAGAACATCCTCGCCATCGTGTCCCCGCACGTGGGCGGCCGCACCGCCGGCGCCGCGCTCGCCGGAGTCTTCCCCGGCCAGGCGCACGTCACCGTCGTCGAGACGGCCGACGAGGACCCCGCGGCCCTGCGCGACGCACAGATCATCATCACCGGCCTGGGCCCGGTCACCGCCGAACACCTCGCCGCCGCACCACACTTGGAACTCGTCCAGTGCGCCAGCCACGGCTTCGAATACGTCGACCTGGAGGCGGCCCGCGGCAGGGGAATCCCGGTCTGCAACATCGGCTCCAGCGGCGCGGAGAAACAGAACGTCGCCGAGCAGACCTTCGCCCTCATGCTCGCTCTCGCCAAGCAACTGGTCCCGGCCCACACGGCCCTTGTCGAGGCCGACTGGGCCCTGCCGCGCCTACAGCAGTCCCTCACCGAACTGTCCGGCAAGACCCTCGGCATCATCGGCCTCGGCCACATCGGTGTGGAAGTCGCCCGCCGCGCCGTCGCGTTCGACATGAACATCGTCTACACCGGACCGAAGTCCGCCGGCCCGGAGACCGAGGCCCGTCTCGGCGGCGCCCGCCGTCTGGACCTCGACGAACTGCTCCGCACATCCGACTACATCACCCTGCACGCCCCGCTCACCGAAGAGACCCGCAACCTCCTCGACGCCGAGCGCCTCGCCCTCCTCAAGCCCACCGCCTTCGTCATCAACACCGCCCGTGGCCCCCTCATCGACCAGGACGCCCTCGCGGACGCCCTGGCATCCGGCACCCTGGCCGGCGCCGGCATCGACGTCTTCGACCCCGAACCGCCCACGGCGGCCCTGCGCCTGCTCAAAGCCCCGAACGTCGTCCTCTCCCCGCACGTCGCGGGCGTCACCCGCGAAACGCTCGTCCGCATCGCACTGGCCGCCGTACAGAACGTCCTTGACCACCTGGCCGGAAAGCCACTGCGGGACATCGTCTCGTAACGGCGCGTCCGTCCTGCTCGGTCTACAACAGGGCAGCAGGTTCCCGGGCTCCCCACAGGCGGACCGTACGGTCCCCGCCCGCGCTCGCCAGGAGACGCCCGTCAGGAGAGAAGACCACCGCCTTGATCCCGCTGGTGTGACCGGTGAGCGGCGCACCAACGGGCCGGCCACCGGCGGGATCCCACAACCGGACCGTACGGTCCATACCGGCGCTCGCCAGCAGGCCGCCGTCGGCGGAGAAGGCCAGCGCCCTTACGGCATTGCGGTGGCCCGTGAGCGGAGCGCCGATGGGTCGACCGGTGGCCGCCTCCCACAACCGCACCGTCTCGTCCCAGCTGGCGGTGGCGAGCAGCTGGCCGTCGGGTGAGAAGGCCACGGCCCGAACGGCGCTGCGGTGGCCGGTCAGCGGAGCGCCGACAGGCCGGCCGGTGGCCGAGTCCCACAACCGCGCCGTCCGGTCCTCGCCGGCGCTCGCCAGCAGCCGGCCGTCCGGCGCGAACGCCACCGCGTCGACACCACTGGTGTGACCGGCGAGCGGCTCACCCACAGCCCGGCCCCCGGCCGGATCCCACAACCGCACGGTGCGATCCATCCCGGCCGTCGCCAGCAGACCGCCCCTGGCGGAGAACACCATCGCCCACACCGCGCTGGTGTGACCGGTGAGGGGTTCCCCGACCGGCTCACCGGTGGTGGGGTTCCACAACCGCACCGTACGGTCCATACCGGCGGTGGCAAGCAGCCGGCCGTCAGGAGAGAAGGCGACCGCCCGCACGCCATCGCTGTGCCCGGTGAGCGGAGTACCGACCGGAAGCCCGGTGGCCGAATCCCACAACCGCGCCGTCCTGTCGTCGCCGGCGGTCGCGAACAGCCGGCCGTCCGGCGAGAACACCACCGCCGAAACGCCACCGGTGTGACCGGTGAGCGGCTCGCCAAGGGGGCCGTAGGGCGTCGCGCCGGGCTCGGTCACCGTGCTGCTGAGTCGACGTCCGTGCCGTACGGCGTCCCCCGCCGACATCAGATCGCGCGGTCCGCCTCCGCCGCTGCCGCTGCCGCTGCAACTGCCACCGCCACCGCCACCGCCACCGCCACCGCCACCGCCACCGGAGTGACGCTGCGCCAGCACCTCGCCGATCCACATACGCGCCAAGGCCTCGTCGTAGAACTCGATCGTCTCGCTGCCGCCTTCCCTCCGGATGACCACTCCGGGCTCTCTGGGCGGCGCGATACCGAGCGGAGGCGACGGGGATGACGGAGACGGCGGGGATGACGGAGCCAGCAGCGGCGACGCGGGTGGTCCGACGGCCGGCGCGGGCGACGGGTAGATGTGCACACCGCCCTTGATCTCTCCGGCCTGCACGCTCGGGCCGAGAATCCGGGAATGCCCGTCGACGACATTGCCGCCCTGGGCGGGAGCCCGTCCGCCCTCCCCGTCCTCTCCCATCGCGTCATCCACCTCTCCGCATGCCCCTACAACGGCCGTGCACCCACAACGGCCGCGCACCTATGACGGCCGTGCACCCGCATCGGCCGTGCACCCACATCGGCCGTGCGCCCACACCAACTCGGCGCCACGACAACCGCATTGGCGCAACAGGCTAACGGGCGCCACCCCTGATGCCGCGCCACCTCACGCCTCTGATGGCCGAGTGGGTGTGCTGCCGGTCGACGCCCGGGCGGTTCCGGACTCAGCCGACCCCCGGGCCGCCGTCGCCGGACGGTGCCTGTACGGGCACGAGTTGGGGACGCTTGGCGGTGCGGCCGTCGCCCGAGGAGCGCCCCCGGAGGCGTCTGGCGAGCCAGGGTCCGAGGAAGGCGGCGGCCCAGCGGACTTCGGTGGCCGCGGTGCGCCAAGCGGTGGGAGCCGGGCCCGGGAGCAGGGGCAGGGGGTGCGTCCAGGAGTCGTCGCTGCCGGGCAGTTGGAGGGCGTGGGCGACGGCCGCCGCGATACGCGCATGGCCGAGGGGGCTCGCGTGGAGCCGGTCGGCGCTCCACAATCGCGGGTCGGTGACGACGGCGTGGTGGGAGGTCTCGGCGACGGTCACCCCGTGACGGTCGGCGGCGGCGCGAATGCGGTCGTTGAGCGCCGTGACCCGCGATCCGATCGGGCGGGCGAGCGGGGTGATGCGCGCGGCGTCGGGGAAGGTGAGGGTGGCCACCCGGGCTCCGGCGGCCGTGAGCGCGGCCAACATCGCCTCCAGATGGCCGGCCACCTCGTCGGCGTCGAACCGCGGCCGCAGCAGATCGTTGACCCCGGCGACGACGGTGGCCAGATCGGGCCGTAGCGCGAGTGCGGGAGCGAGCTGTTCGGCGTGTACGTGGGCGGCGAGCCGTCCGCGTACGGCCAGATTGGCGTACCGGAGATCGGGGGTGGTGACCGCGAGGCCTTCGGCCAGCCGGTCGGCCCACCCCCGCAGGCCCGAGCGGTCGTCCCCGTCGCCGAGGCCCTCGGTCTGACTGTCCCCCAGCGCGACGTACCGAAGATATGGAGCGCCTGACACGAACATCCGCCTTCCTTACGGGCATTGCTTCTTACGGCTGGCCACCGACAGGTCTTACGGCATCACCACGCAGGGGGCTTACGGGACGGCTGCTTTCGGGACGGCCGCGGGCCCTCAGCTCCGGTCGGCGGCCGCCGCGCGCCGGGCCAGGATGTCCAGGGCCCGCTCGCCCCAGCGCAGGTTCTCCTCCTCGAAGGCCCGGCCGCGCATCAGGGTCAGATAGGGGCCGATGCGCTCGGCGTCGCGCACGTACGCGTCCTCGCTGCGCCCGTCGAGGAGCCGGTCGCGCAGCCGCTCGTAGTGAGCGATCTTGCCGCGTGCCCACTCCATGCGCTCCTCGATCAACGCGCGCGCCGCATCGAGCTCTCCCGTGTCCACGGCCTGGATCTTGACCATGAGTTCGTCCCGGATGGCGGTGGGCCGGGGCGGCGCGGTGGTGAAGGCCCGCAGATCCTCCCGGCCGGCCTCGGTGAGCGTGAACATCCGCTTGTTCGGCCTGCGTTCCTGCTGCACGAGTCGCGCGTCGATCAGCCCCTCGTCCGCCAGTCGCTCCATCTCCCGATAGAGCTGCTGCGGCGTCGCCGACCAGAAGTTCGCCACCGCGACATCGAAGACCTTGGCCAGGTCGTAGCCCGACGCCTCACCTTCCAGCAGGGCCGCGAGGAGCGCGTACTTGAGAGACATCTGGACACGTTAGCACTCACGCGAATAATCTCCTTCTTACCTACTCAACAAATTGACTATCGCTACGCCTACGAGGTGAGAGCATGCACGCATTCCGCAAGGCCGTGGAAGCGAACGACCACGACGCCGTCGCCGCGCTCCTGTCCGAGAACGTCGTCTTCACCAGCCCCGTCGCGTTCCGGCCGTACACCGGCAAGGCCATCACCGCGGCGATCCTGCGCGGCGTCTCCCGGGTCTTCGAGGACTTCCGCTACGTACGCGAGATCATCGGCACCGACGGTCATGACCACGCGCTGGTCTTCACCGCCCGCGTCGGCAGCCGCGAGATCAACGGCTGCGACTTCCTCCATATCGACGAGGACGGACTCATCGACGACTTCACGGTCATGGTGCGCCCGCTGTCGGCCGCCCAGGCGCTCGCCGAGGCGATGGGCGCCCAGTTCGAGCGGATCGAGCAGGAGGCGGCCGGCGCCCTAGCGACCGACGGCTGAGCGACCGACGGCTGAGCGACCGACGGCCGGCCTCCAGGTGCACTGCTGTCAAGCACACCGCTACCAGGTGCGGCCGGCCTGGAGAAGGTGGTCACGGACCAGATCGACATGGGGGTTGTCGGCCGAGCCGGGGCGCTGGACGAGGAAGCCCGTGTTGATCGGGGGGTCCTCGGGGTCGAGCAGCGGGACCAGCGCGCCCGAGGCGAGCTCATCGAGGCACAGATAGCGGGGAAGCACCGTGAAGCCCGCACCCGCGGTGACCGCCGACAGCACGCCCCGCAGATCGGGGACGGTGACGGCCGCCTGGCAGCTGAGGCGCTTGCCGAACACGTGCCGCCAGTAACGGCGGGCGATAGGCAGATCCTCGGCGTACGTCACGAGCGGGATGCCGTGCAGCGCCGCCGGGCCGTCGGCGGCAATCCGGGCCGGGCCGCCGATGCGGTCCGCCCAGACGGGCGCGGCGACCAGGACGAACTCCTCGTCCATCAGCGGTACGGCGGTCAGACTGCGGCCGCGTGGGCGGATGGTGGCGATGACCAGGTCGTGGCGGCCGGCGCGCAGTCCGTCGAGGAGCGGTTCGGTCAGGCCGGTGGTCACCCGCAGACGTACCCCGCTTTCGACGAGAGGCGCGAGCGCCGGCAGTGCGCGTACGCAGAGCAGCTCGGCCGGGCCCGCCAGATGGACGGGCGCGGCGGGGCCGTTCTCGCCGGGGCCGCCATGGCCGGTGACGGACGCGAGCGCGTCGAGGGGCGCGACGACGCGGGACGCGAGGTCGTCCGCGAAGGGTACGGGGGCGACGCCGCGCGGCAGCCGTTCGAACAGCTCGCGGTCCAACTGCCGCTCCAGGGCGCGGATCTGGGTGGTAACGGTGGGCTGCGACAGACCCAGCAGACGGGCGGCGGCCGTGAAGGACCCGGACCGGTACACGGCGAGGAAGGTGCGCAGCAGGTTCAGGTCCGGCGGTCCCGCGACGGGTCCTTGGTCCGCCGCTTCCGCCGACCCATTGGATTCCCTATCCCTCATACAGGCGATCCTATTGGATTCCTATGGGAGGCCCGCTCTACCTTCAAGGACATCACCACGCTGACGATCCGGGTTCGGAACGTCAGGGATTCCAGAACGCCAGGCGCCCGAAACTCCCCCTGGGCCCCGGCGGGCCCGCACCACCCCGAAGGAAACAAGAGATGCCCAAGATCCTTTTCGTTGTCACCGGCGTCGATCACTGGACGCTGGCCGACGGCACCCAGCACCCCACCGGCTTCTGGGCCGAGGAGGCCGTCGCCCCGTACGAGGCGTTCAAGGCCGCGGGCCATGAGATCGTCGTCGCCACCCCCGGCGGCGTCGTACCGACCGTGGACAAGGGCAGCCTGGCGCCCGAGGTCAACGGCGGCCAGGAGGGCGCCGACAAGATCGCGAACACTCTCGCCTCGATCACCGAGCTCCAGCACCCGGTCGACGTGGCGGACATCGACCTGGCCGGCTACGCCGCGGTCTTCTACCCCGGCGGCCACGGCCCGATGGAGGACCTGGCGGTCGACGCCGACTCCGGCAAGCTGCTCACCCTGGCCCTGGAGTCCGGCAAGCCGCTCGGGGTGGTCTGTCACGCCCCGGCCGCGCTGCTGGCCGCCACGAAGGAGGACGGCACCAACGCGTTCGCGGGTTACCGGCTGACCGGCTTCACCAACGCCGAGGAGACCCAGGCCGGCTTCGCCGACAAGGCGAAGTGGCTGCTCCAGGACCGTCTCGTCGAGCTCGGCGCCGACTTCCAGGAGGGCGAGCCGTGGGCCCCGAACGTCGTCGTCGACCGCAACCTGGTCACCGGGCAGAACCCGTCCTCCTCCGCCCCGCTCGCCGCCGAGCTGCTGAAGAAGCTGGCCTGACAATGGGCACCGCCGGCTCACCGAGGTCCTCGACCGCGGACGCCCTCATGGCCGGACTCTTGCCCACTACGGTCATCGCCCCGCACCGACCGACTCCCGCCACCCCTCCCGCTGCTCCCCCGCACCCCCGCTCCCCGGGCGAGATGGCTATCCGGCCATCACGTCCGTCGGCGCGTATACGGTGGCGGAATCGAGATATGAACATCCGCGCCGGGTTGAGGTGTGGGCAACTCGTTGAAGTACGAATCGGCTTCGTCGCGACGAATCCGCATGACTGCGTCGATCAACCCCCGTGTGGCAGCGGCGCGCTCCGCAGGATCAATGTCGTGCGGCGCCTGTTCCTCTTCGCTGCGTGTGAGTTTCCAGTTGAGGTACGCCTCGCTGACCGCTATCTCGGTATTGCGTAACAAGATCCACGACTGGTCGAAACGGTAGAACGAGCGCAGCGCCGTGACCGCCGAGACGGCCACACCCGCCAGGGACACGATCAGCTGTTTGTGGGGGTAGGACGCGGTGGCCAGAAGGGGCAGCAGGGCACCGACGCCGATCACGATGATGCCGCTGGTTCGGTAGCCTCGTCGATGCCAGCGGGCACGGACATCGTAAAAATGCCGCATTTGCTGCACATAGCGCTCGGCCGCCATATCCAGCTGCCCATCGGCGGCTTCCAGGAACTCCTCGACGGCAGGGGCCCGAAAACCCCGCCATGACACACGCATGGTCCTCCTCACGCTCGCGCACGCCTGTCGACAGGGCTACTGCTGCTGAGCCGGCGGCACGACGGAATGCTGGTAGGCGGTCGGCAGATACCCGTCGAAGAAGAAATTGTCGGCCACCTGCGCCGCGCGTGCCTCGCTTTCCGAGGAACTGACCGTCCAGGCCAGGAGCGGTATGCCGCGTCGATGCCAGAAAGCGGCATACCGGGACGGGAGCATATCGAGCTCGTAGGAGATGAAATCCGGTGACGTCAGGACGTTGGCGGCCATGGTGCTGCCGATCAGCGCGGTTACTCGCCCCGCGGACCGCAGGGCTCCTGAAACCTGACCGACGGGCCTGCCGTCGACGAGCCGACGAAGGCGGTGGACGGCAAGCGGGTCGAAGGACTGCACGGCGACCGGCCCCGGGTAGTCGCGAATACTGCCGGCTACCGCCCGCTCCAGACGAGGACTGGACTCGATGCCCCAGCGCCGCACATCGACGATGACGGGAACCCGGCCGTCGATGATCTCCCACACCTGCTGCAGCGTGGGGACCGGTTCATCGGATTCGCCGAGCCGGAGCCTGCTCAATTCCTCGCGGCCGAGTTCGGAAATGCGCTTCGGGCAGCCTGCCATACGGGCCAGAGTCGCATCGTGCGCGACAACGAGGGTGCCGTCACCGGACAGTTGAACATCGAGCTCGAAGGGGATTCCTCGCTCTGCCGCCAGCCGAAAGGCAGTCAGGGAGTTCTCCGGTACACCCGCCTCTGGACCGAACAGCCCACGGTGCGCGATCGGCCCTGAAAACAGCCAGTCGAAGTCCTTCACCGGCGCCTCCCTCGGGTGCGGGCCACCTTCCGTCAGATACCCGCTGAGGCCACCGGGAGAACCCGAGCCCCGCTCTCCGATACGCCCTCACTCCCGGGGTGCTCGGCGCCTGCCCACATGGACGAGAGGGCTATGCCCCGGCCCCGCCGTCGACATCGAGCACCGCACCCGTGAGGTAGGACGCGGCCGGTCCGGCGAGGAAGACGATTGCCGCCGCGCTCTCCTCCGGACGGCCGTAGCGGCCGAGCGGCACCTGCGCCATGAGGGCGGGGTGAGTTCGCCGTGCGCCGGGTTCATGTCGGTGTCGACGGGGCCCGGCTGGACGACATCGATGACCGTCAGCTGCCGGGCGAGCGGAACTCGACGCTCTTGCTCCTCTTCGCCGCCTCGTCGATCTCCTCGACGGCCAGCAGGGGAATCGCCTTGGACTGCACCGCCCCGGAAGCTCGGACCGCCATCGCGACAGCAGCCATCGACAGGCGGTCGGGGAAGTCGACGATGCAGTACAAGTCGGCGTCCCCGTAAGCGAAGTACATCGCCTCAAGTGTGCCGCCACAGGATGCGACGGCCTGCTCCGAGGCAGCTCGGCGCCCGCTTCCGCCCTCGGTGAGCAGTCCCTTCGCTCCCTCGGGGGTGTAGCTCGCCTGAACCAGGTACTTCGGCATCCCGCTCTCCCCTACTCCAATGGGCCGCTACCACTGCGTTTACACCCCACTATGACCCGCAACAGTCCGATTCGACCCTTTGTATTCCGCCAAACGAACCGCGAGCCAAGCGCCGTCGCGTGGATGCCCCGGCCGCCCCGGCCGCCCCGGTTGCCCACGGTCGGCTCAAGCCGTAGCACCGATTTCGGTTGTCCGGTCCTCAGGCCAGCAGGTCGACGGTGGTTCCGAGGCCTCGGCGTTCGGCTTCCCCGTGGGCCGTCCAGGTGAGCGCGAGGTCCTGCCAGGGCAGGCCGACGGGGGCGTACACGGTGATCTGATCGGGGTGGGTGCGGCCCGGGTGCCGTTGACGAAGGATCTCACTGAGGGTGGCATCGGCAGCGTCTGCCGGAAGGCCCGCGTTCGCGAGTGCTCCCGTGGTGGCGGCCAGATGGCGGTCGTCGACCGTGAGTAGGGCAGCCTCCAGGAGTTCGGAGGTGAGCTCCTGCTTTCCGGGTTCGTCGGCGCCCAGGGCGGTCAGGTGCCGGCCCGGCCGGATGTCGGCAAGGCCGAGCAGCGGCTGACGGGACCACGTGGCGAGCAGCAGTATCTGTGCACGGGAGGCGACTTCGGCTGCGGAGTCGGCGGTGGTGCCGTGGTGGCGCGCGGCGAACTCGGCGGCGCGTTGTGGGTCGGTGTCGTGGACGATCAGCTCGCCCCAGCGGCGCATCTCGCGCAGGCCGCGGACGGTGAGTTCGGCCTGCGCGCCGGCGCCGATGATGCCCAGCGCGGCCGCACCGTGGGGGTCGGGCGCAGCAAGCAGATGCGTTCCCAGGGCGGCGCCCAGTCCGGTGCGCCAGGCGGTGATGGTGGCGGAGTCGACGAGGGCGAGCAGTTCACCGTCCCGGCCGCTGTGGAGGCAGATGACACCACGCAGGGCCGGTCCGGCACCGGGGAATTTCGCGTTGACCTTCACGGTGTACGCATCGATACCGGGGAGGAGGCCGGGGATCAGCGCAGTGGCGGTACCGTCGAACGGCAGGTCGGTACGGACCCGTTGCCCAGGAATTGCCGCGGCATCCACGCGACGAAAGCCCTCACGGAGCGCCTCAAGGCAGCCACGGGGGTCGAGCACCTCAATCAGATCGCGATGAGTCAGTATGCGCGTCACACCGATCATGCTGTCAGGCCAGGCAACCGGCCCATTGGCGGGCCCCGGAACAGTCACTTTCCCAAGCAGGTGGTGAATGGGGGTGGTTCACGGGGTAGAGAGTACGCAAGGATGGTGCTTATGACCGCGGCCGATCGCGCCATGGCTCAGTTGGAGTCGTGGCCGAACCTGGTAAGTGGCTCGCCCCGGTGCGCCGTTGGACGTGCCTTCGGAACAGCCGGAGACGAAATCGTCCATTTCCACTCCAACGATGCCGCGGATCTGCACCTCACCCGCGCGGCGATCGAACGCCTCCTCCCACAGCTGCGGCTGAGCACCGCGATCCGGGTACGGCCCGGGGCGTCGTGGATCACCGTACTTCTCGACTGCGACGCCGACATCGCTCTCCTGCTCACCCTCGTCAGCGTCGCTCTGAAGGAGCACGGCGCCGCACACGCCGACTGCGCCCCTCCCCCGTGCGACTGGGAGCTCCCGACCATCCCCTCACTGCGCACGGCGGCATCGCCGGGACCCGTCGCACCGGATCCCGTCCATCGGGGGATGCCCTCCGTATGGAAGACGGTCGGACGCCTGATCCCGCACGGCCACTGACCGCTCACCTGTCCAGTATCCAGGCGATCGCGAAGACCGGGCGAACTCACGGGCGGGCAGTCAGTGGCGCCCGCACCCTGAACGAGCCTTGAGCGAGCCCTGTACGACTACGGCTTCGGACCTGACCCGCCGGGCGACATCCGGTCGAGTGCGGTGGCCCAGCGTTCGGACCATCGATGCAGCCCCCGCAGCTCATCGCAGGCTTCCTTGCCGAGAGCTGTCAGGCGGTAGCCGTCCTCGGCATCGCGCTCTACGAGCTGGGCCTCTTGCAATTCGGTGAGGCGCTGCTGAAGCACGCTGGAGGACATGCCGTCGCACTGCTGCTGCAACGGCCTGAAACCAAGGGTCTGGCCGCGCAGTTCCCACAGGATGCGCAAGGTCCATCGCCGTCCGAACAGGTCGAGCGCAGCCATGAGAGGGCGGCCTGTTGTGGAGCCGCGGACGGGACGTCGGGGTTTCGGTGCTGCCGTCATGATGCTCGCCGTTCCTCTCCACTCAGGGGTAGCGCTTCGATTTCCGAAACACTACCCTCCCTCCGGGCGCTTCGAAATTCGAAGCACCTGAAGGGAGGGAACAATCATGACCGTTCGGATCCCGCCGGTCGAAGCCCCCTACCCCTCGGAGGGGGTTGCCGCGGTGCTGCGCCGCATGATGCCCGGCGAGCAGGAGCCCATCGCCTTGTTCCGGCTGTACGCACGCAACGTGCCGCTCGCCGAGGCGCTGCACGGCTGGGGCGCGTACGAGCTCAGTCGCCGGCTCAGTCTCGGACTGCGGGACCGGGAGATCGTCATCGACCGCACCTGCGCCCTGTGCGGCTGCGAGTACGAATGGGGCGTGCACATCGCACGCTTCGCCTCCCGCGCCGAACTCACCGACGCGCAGATCAGTTCGCTGACGCACGGATCGAGCGTCGACCCCTGCTGGACGACCGAACGGGACCGGCTGCTCCTCGATGCGGCCGATGCACTGCACACCCACCACGACCTCGACGACCCGCTGTGGGACCGACTCAGCGGTGCATTCGGCCCGGAACAGCTCCTGGACCTGCTCATGCTGTGCGGTTGGTACCACGCCATCAGCTTCACCGCTCGCGCCACCAGACTGACCCCGGAAGCCGGCGCACCGCAGTTCCGCGATTTCCTGCCTACGTCCCATGAGGCACCCTGACCCACGAAGGCACGTTTCCGCTGCTGCCAAAGCTGCCAGTTCACGCCGAGCCGGGCCACGAACGAGGAGAGAACGCGTGCCGGAGACCGATTCACCGGAGCCCGAGAACGCCGTGCCGACGACCGCCGAGGAAGCGCTCGCAACGGCCCGCACCAGCTTCCAGCCGCGCTGTCACGATGGCACCCCGGCGTCCGTGCACGTCCAGGAATTCGACATCGGCTACCTCATCTACGCCACCTTCCCCCCTACCGAGCCACGCTCGTTCGGTGGCAGCCACCTCGTCATCTCCAAAGCTGACGGGGCACTCACGTTCGTCCCCAACTTCCCCCCGAAGTCCGCGATCGCCCGGTATCGCAAGCGCCACCACCCCAACCCGGAGAGCTGAAGAGCCGAGGAACCGAAGAGCCGAGGAGCCGAGGAGCCGAGGAGCCGAGGAACCGAAGAGCCGAGGAGCCGAGGAGCCGAGGAACCGAAGAGCCGAGGAGCCGAGGAGCCGAGGAACCGAAGAGCCGAGGAGCCGAGGAGCCGAGGAGCCGAGGAGCCGAGGAGCCGAGGAGTGGGACCGGGTCATGCCGGCCGTTCCCGATGCGCCTTCAGGCCCTCGACAAGCAGCCGCAGGCCGAACTCGAAGTGCGCCGTGAAATCCGTACTGGTGAGCACGGGCAGGGTGGCGGTGAGGTGCGGATACGCCCCTGCCGTCACCGCTTCGCGCAGTCGCCCCGCGTCCGCGGGAGCCTCGTTCCCCGGTTGCAGGGCGGCTTGTTCTTCCAGGGTGTGGCCGAGGGTGAAGTTGGCCATCGCCATGAGGGTCCGCGCGGCGCCTTCGTCGCCGAATCCCGCCTCGCGCAGCACGCCGACCGCCGCGTCGGCGAAGCCCAGGGTGTTCACCCCTGTCGAGTGCGTACCGGCATACACCCGCGCACCGTCGCGATGGGCGAGCAGGGCCGTACGCATCGACCTCGCCAGGCCGGTCAGGCGCTCGCTCCAGTCGCCGTCATCCGTCGGCGGGATGACGTCGGCCAGCATCCGCTCCGCCATCGCGGTCAGCAGGTCCTGCTTGGTGGCGAAGTACCGGTAGAGCGCGCCCGCCTGCACGCCCATCGCGTCGGCGAGGCGCCGCATGGTCAGCGCGTCGAGGCCGGATTCGTCGAGCAGTTCCAGGGCGGTCTCGATGGTGCGGGCCTGGTCGAGCCGTGCGGGCCGGCCTCTGGTCGGGGTTGACGGGGAGCTCATGGACCTCACTATAGTGAACAACGTTCACGTGAACGTTGTTCACTAAATGCTGGTTCGATAGATGAGGGGTACCGCCATGGACACCGATGTGATCGTCGTGGGCGCCGGCCCGACCGGGCTGATGCTCGCCTGCGAGCTGGCTCTGGCCGGCGTACGCACCCGGATCGTGGAGCGCCGCACCGAGCCGCAGCGGGATTCCCGCGCGCTGACCCTGCACCCGCGCAGCATGGAACTGATGGACCTACGAGGCCTGGCCCCCCGCTTCCTGGCCCTCGGCAAGACCGTGCCGGGCTGGCACTTCGCCGCCCTGGACACCCAGCTGAACTTCGCCGCGCTCGACAGCCGGCACGGCTACACCCTGTTCCTGGCCCAGGCGCGCACCGAGGCGCTGTTGGCGGAGCGGGCGCACGAGCTGGACGTGGAGATCAGCCGCGGGTACAAAACCGTCGGGCTCAGCCAGGACGCCGACGGGGTCGAAGTGGAGGTACGCGGCCCCGGCGGCGGCATCGAGACCGTACGGGCGAAGTACGCGGTCGGGTGCGACGGCGGGCGGAGCACGGTGCGGGAGGCGGCCGGGATCGGCTTCCCCGGCAGCGACGAGACGGTGACCGGGGTGCTCGGGGATTTCACGGTCGTGGACGCGGATCCTGGCGTTCTCGACGCCGCACGGGCCCATGGCGTACTGATCGTCCCGTTGGAGGGCGGGCTGACGCGGTTCGTCTGCATGGATCCGGAGCGGATGCGGACGCCGGCCGCGGAACCGGTGACCCTGGAGGAGTTCCGTACGTCGCTGACGCGGATCTGCGGCTCGGACTGCGGGGTCGACGGGCCCCGGTGGCTGTCGCGCTTCGGCAACGCCACCCGGCTCGCGGCCAGTTACCGTTCCGGCCGGGTCCTGCTGGCGGGCGACGCCGCCCATATCCACTTCCCCGCGGCGGGCCAGGGGCTCAACACCGGCCTCCAGGACGCCATGAACCTGGGCTGGAAGCTGGCCGGCGAGATCAACGGCTGGGCGCCGTCCGGACTGCTCGACAGTTACGACGCGGAGCGCCGCCCGGTCGGGCAGGCGGTCACCGAGAACACCGAGGTCCAGACCCTGCTGGCGGAGCTGACGCTCGTCCCGCGGTACCGGCGCCCCGCGACCGCCCTGCGCAAGCTCTTCGACGAACTGCTGGGCATGGAAGAGGTCAACCGCCGGCTGGCCGCTCTGGTCTCCGCGCTCGGCATCTGCTACCCGCCCGCCACCGCCGACGCCGATCCGCTGGTGGGGCGGCGTATGCCCGACATCGGACTGACCGCCTCCGGTTCAGCGGCGGTACGGGTCTATGAACTGCTCCCCCACGGCCGCTTCGTCCTGCTCGACCTCGCGGGGGATCCGGGCCTGCGGGAGGCCGTCGGGGCCGGACGGAGCTCGCGGGTCACCGCCGTGACCGTCACCCGACATGACGAGCACCCGGACCTGGACGGGGTGTCCGAAGTCCTCGTACGCCCTGACGGCCACGTCGCCTGGGCCACCCGCACCGCCGATGCGGACGCCCGGCGGGCCGAGCGAGCGGACGCGCTGGCAGCCTGGGCCGGACCGTCGTCG
The DNA here is from genome assembly GCF_022221585.1 of Streptomyces inhibens. Taxonomy (NCBI): domain Bacteria; kingdom Bacillati; phylum Actinomycetota; class Actinomycetes; order Kitasatosporales; family Streptomycetaceae; genus Streptomyces; species Streptomyces inhibens. The sequence goes on along the minus strand of NZ_CP084681.1, from coordinate 8,524,382 downwards.
GGGAGGGACAAGGACGGCGCACGACCGTGACCCGAGTCGGTCCCTCGCACGCCCGGTAGGACCTATACGCCCACCCGGTAGGACCGCATACGTCCTATACACCCAGTGCGCCCAGTACGCCCCTTGTCGCCCTGCGGGATGCCGTACGTGCGCGCAATGGCCATCATGGAATGGCCCGGCCGGCAGGACCACCGGGCAGGAAGGGGAACGCGATGGAGCTGTTCCCGCCGATACCGCTCGCGGAGTGGCAGGACACCAAGGAAACGCTGCACCGTTTCGCGCAAGTCGTCGGCAAGATCCGGCTCGCCGCGAGTGCCCGGCGCAACCATTGGTGGAATGTGCCGTTCCACCTCACCGGACGGGGCATCACCACACGTCCGATGGGACTGGTCGACGGCAATCCGGTCTTCACGATCGACTTCGACTTCGTCGACCATCAGCTGGTCGTCTCGACGCTGGACGGCAGAGCGCTCTCCATCCCGCTGCTGGGCCAGTCCGTGGCGTCCTTCCACGACAGCACGCTGGACGCACTGGCCGCGCTGGGGATCCGGGTGAACATCGATATTCCCCGGCCGTTCGACCTGCCCGATGCCACCCGGCCGTTCGCCGAAGACACCGAGCATGCGGCCTACGATCCCGCACACGCCAACCGCTACTGGCAGGTCCTCAGCCAGGTGGCGCTGGTGCTGGAGGAATTCGCCGCCGGCTATTCCGGGAAGGCCAGCCCGGTGCATCACTTCTGGCACACCTTCGACATCGCCCACAGCCGGTTCTCCGGGCGGCAGATCGACCAGCCGCCGCAGGTGGATCCGGTGACCCGAGAGGCCTACTCCCGCGAGGTGATCAGCTTCGGATTCTGGTTCGGTGACGACACCTTCGCCCAGCCGGCTTTCTACTCGTACACCGCTCCCGAGCCCGCGGCACTGGCCGAGGAGCCGCTCACCCCCGCGTCGGCACGCTGGGTGACCCGCAACGACAGCCACCTGGCCGTGCTGCCGTACGACGAGGCCCGTGCGGAGAGCGATCCTCGGGCGGCCGTCCTCGCCTTCTACGCGAGCGCGTACCGGGCGGGGGCCGGACGCGCCGGCTGGGACATCGACCGCCTCGCCTGCCCCGGCGGGACCACCGACCCGCAGGCGCCGTCTCCGGATGCCTGATGCCGGGTGCCCCGGGTGCCGCCTCACCCGGCACCGTCAGTGCAGCTGCCGCTCCCAGTCCGCGGGAACCTTGCCCCGCGGGCCCGGCGTCGGCTGGGAGGCCGGATGCGCCGTGGGCCGGGGCAGCTGCGGCCCCTCGTAGTACTGGTCGGTCTCGATGTTCCAGAACCAGTCCTCTCCCGGCTCGAAGCTGGTCAGGAAGGAGTGGCCCGCCTCGCGCGCATGCTTCGTACCGTGCTGCGAGGGTGAGGAATCGCAGCATCCGATGTGCCCGCACGCGGCGCAACGCCGCAGGTGAAACCACCAACCCGGCCCGTCGCCCGCCAAGCACTCCACACAACCGTCTCCGCTCGGAGCCGCGGTGGGATCGATACCGGGGATCTGGTCAGATGCCATGGGAAACGCCCCTCGGATGAGCTTGAGGCAAGCCTTCGAACGAGCTTGAGGCAAGAGGCCGCAAGGGCCGGTTCGGCCTGCTCCTGCTGAGCCGTCGACCTGCCTGCTTCCAACGTAACCAACCTGCCTGCCGACAGCATGGGGGCCGGATCGCCCCGCCCGGCCTCGCCCACGCTGTGGCGGACCGGGAGATACGCGCGGACAATTCAAGCTGTACAGCCGTACAGGAAGCAGCGCGATGCGCATCGACTGGGATGAACCGATCACGATGGACGACGGGGTCGCGCTCCGCGCCGATGTGTACCGGCCGGACGACGGCGGACCCCATCCCGTGATCATGACGCACGGCCCGTACGCCAAGGGGCTTGCCTTCCAGGAAGGCTTCCAGCCCATGTGGCACAACCTGGAGACCGAGCACCCGGACGCGCTCGCCGGCTCGTCGAACCGCTACCAGAACTGGGAGACGGCCGACCCCGACAAGTGGGTACCCGACGGCTACGTCGTGATCCGCGTGGATTCCCGGGGTGCCGGACGGTCACCGGGCTACCTGGACATCTTCTCGCCCCGGGAGACGCAGGACTACTTCCACTGCATCGAGTGGGCGGGCGTCCAGCCCTGGAGCAACGGCAAGGTCGGCCTGCTCGGCATCTCCTATTACGCGGTCAACCAGTGGCAGGTCGCGGCGCTACGGCCCCCGCACCTCGCGGCCATCTGCCCCTGGGAGGGCGCCTGCGACTTCTACCGTGAACTCACCCATCACGGCGGGATCCTGCACATCTTCCTCCAGCAGTGGTACCCGGTGCAGGTCGCGTCCGTACAGCACGGTGTCGAGAACGGCCCGCGGCACCCGGTCACGGGAGTGCGGGTCGCCGGCCCCGATGTGCTGAGCGACGCGGAGCGGGCGAAGAACGCCGCCGATTCGGTGACCGCGTTGTACGAACATCCGCTGCTCGACGCGCACTACCGGGACCGGACCCCGGACCTGTCGAAAATCACCGTCCCGGTGCTCTCCGCGACCAACTGGGCGCACCATCTGCACACCCGGGGCGGGTTCGAGGGATACGCGGGCGTCGCGAGCGACCAGAAGTGGCTTGAGGTGCATGGCCTACAGCACTGGGTCGAGTTCTACACCGACTACGGCGTCGGGCTGCAGAAGCGCTTCTTCGGACACTTCCTCAAGGGTGAGGACACCGGCTGGGACGACCAGCCTCCGGTCTTCCTCAACGTGCGGCGGGTCGACGGCAGTTTCGAGCAGCGCGCGGAAACGGAGTGGCCGCCGGCGCGGACGGAGTGGACGAAGTTCCATCTCGACCTCGCCCGTAACGCGCTCTCACCCGAGAGCGACCCCACCGAGAGAAGCGCTGAGTTCGACGCGCTCGGCGACGGCCTGACGTTCTGGACCGAGCCCTTGGCCGAGACCCTGGAAGTGACCGGGCCGGCGGCCGCGTCGCTACGGGTTGCCTCGTCGACGACGGACGCCGATGTGTTCCTCACCCTCCGCGTACAGGACCCCGACGGGCGCGATGTCGCCTTCACCAGCGCCATGGACCCGAACGGCGCCATCGCACTGGGCTGGCTGCGTTCCTCACTCCGGAAGCTCGATCCCGCGCGCAGCGAGCCGTACCGGCCGTGGCACACCTACGACGAGCGGCAGCCGCTCACCCCCGGCGAACCGGTCGACCTCCAGGTCGAGATCTGGCCGACGTCGGTGATCGTCCCCGCCGGCTACCGCCTCGGCGTATCGGTGCAGGGGCGGGATTTCGAGTTCCCCGGCGAGGGGCCGTGGCCGTCCGCGTTCGGTATCTCCATGCGCGGCAACGGCCTTTTCCTGCACAACGACACCAAGGACCGGGGCTCCGACGTCCACGCCGGCCGGACGACCCTCATCAGCGGCGGGAAGCACCCTTCCTACCTGCTGCTTCCGGTCGTCCCGGCGCGGGCGGACGCCCTGCACGTCTAAATCTCCCCGTGCGAGGGCGCCCTCCCAAGCCGCAAAGTGCCGCGCTCACAAGGCGGTTGTCGGGCCGGACCCGGTCATGACGAACGACGGACCCGTGCGGCCTTGCGGGCCTCGGTGAGCTGGCGGGCCTCGGCGGACCGGCGGGACTCGCCGCCTGAGCGGCCGGGCCGGCCCGGGCGGGTGCCCCGGCCGCGGAACGGGGCGCTGCCGCCGCTGCGCTTGGGGCGCTCCGTGACCGGCGCGGCGATGATGACCGGGACACCGGAGGGCGCCTGGGCGCCGGTGATCCGGCTGAGTTCGGCCTCACCGGAGCGGACCTGGGTGGTCTGCGGGGTGATGCCGGCGTCGGCCATCAGGCGCGCCATGTCGCGGCGCTGGTTGGGCAGGACCAGGGTGACGACGCGGCCGGACTCGCCGGCGCGGGCGGTGCGGCCGCCGCGGTGCAGATAGTCCTTGTGGTCGGTGGGCGGGTCGACGTTGACGACGAGGTCGAGGTTGTCGACGTGGATGCCGCGGGCCGCGACGTTGGTGGCCACCAGCGCCGTGACCTCGCCGGTCTTGAACCGGGCCAGGGTGCGGGTGCGCTGGGGCTGGGACTTGCCACCGTGCAGCGCGGCGGCGCGTACACCGCTGTTCAGCAGGTGCTTGGTGAGCTTGTCCACGGCGTGCTTGGTGTCCAGGAACATGATCACGCGGCCGTCGCGGGCGGCGATCTCGGTCGTGGTGGCGTGCTTGTCCGCGTCGTGGACGTGCAGCAGGTGGTGTTCCATCGTGGTGACGGCGCCGGCCGAGGGGTCGACGGAGTGGACCACCGGGTCGTGGAGGTAGCGCCGGACCAGGAGGTCGACGTTGCGGTCCAGGGTGGCCGAGAACAGCAGCCGCTGGCCGTCGGGGCGTACCTGGTCGAGCAGGGCGGTGACCTGGGGCATGAAGCCCATGTCGGCCATCTGGTCGGCCTCGTCCAGGACGGTGATCTTCACCTGGTCCAGACGGCAGTCCTTGCGCTCGATGAGGTCCTTGAGGCGGCCGGGGGTCGCGACGACCACCTCGGCCCCGGCGCGCAGTGCGCCGGCCTGGCGGCCGATCGACATACCGCCGACCACCGTGGCCAACCGCAGCTTGAGGGACTGGGCGTACGGGGTGAGCGCGTCCGTGACCTGCTGGGCCAGCTCGCGGGTGGGGACGAGGATCAGGGCCAGCGGCTGCCGGGGCTCGGCACGCTGTCCGGCGGTACGCACCAGCAGCGCCAGGCCGAAGGCGAGCGTCTTGCCCGAACCGGTGCGGCCGCGGCCCAGGACGTCACGGCCTGCGAGGGAGTTCGGCAGCGTGGCCGCCTGGATGGGGAACGGCTCGTTCACGCCGAGGCCGGTGAGCGTCGTCAGCAGCTCGGCCGGCATGTCGAGTTCGCCGAAGGTCGCAGCGGCGGGCAGGGCCGGGGTGATGGTGACCGGCAGCGCGAACTCCGCCGGCACGGAGGGGCGACGCCCGTTTCCGCCGGAACGGTTGCCGGAGCGGCTCTGGCCCTTCGGCCGGAAGCGGGCGCCCCGGTCGGAACCGGCGGAGCTGCTCTTGCGGGAATTGGAGTAGCGGTCGTTCGTACGAGCTGAGCGGTTCATGGAGAACCTTCCTCGATATGGCACGTATCGAGGAATTCTCGGCAAGAATGCGCCGAACGAATTGCAAGAACGAGCCGGATAAAAGACTGAAAAGTAGCCGGCCGCATCGGACGGAAAAAACAGCGGCGTCGGCGGCAGAATGCCGGGTGTCCACCGGAGTGGGCAGCTTTGGCCGGCTCATAGGCCGTGGATGCACTTGCATCCGGCCGGAACCGTGCACGTCGGACAACTCTGCCAACAGCAAGGAGCTGGAGCCCGCACGAGTGCGGGCTCCAGCTAGGTCCTACGCGTCAGCGTCAGGCGGGAACGATGTTCTCGGCCTGCGGGCCCTTCTGGCCCTGCGTGACGTCGAAGGTCACCTTCTGACCTTCCTGGAGCTCACGGAAGCCCTGGGTGGCGATGTTCGAGTAGTGGGCGAAGACGTCGGGGCCGCCACCCTCCTGCTCGATGAAGCCGAAGCCCTTTTCCGCGTTGAACCACTTCACGGTGCCAGTAGCCATATCAAAATCTCCTTCGGGGCAGTGCCTGTGGGTCCGCACTGCGCGGACCCGGCGTCGCCGCGATGATTGCCCCGTCCGGAAAGCAGCACCGGAAATAAAAAAGCGCCCGACGACATAAAGCCATCAAAGGCGCTATGGGAACCACAACTGCAACTGGGATCAACAGTAGCACGGCACGAGCGCCGGCAGCGCCAATACTGCTATTTTCCCGTTCCACCATGCCTCCCCACCGCAAACTGCGCAAAATCCGGCACCGACGGCAAGAGGCACTCGGTCGCCGGCCTCAGGGGAGACCGAGCCGGGTCACGCGGCGGCGTGCGACCCGGCCCCGCCGGCCTCCCGCTCCTTCGCGTCGTCACGGTGAATGGGTGTCCGCGAGCCGGTCAGTGGAGCGCCCGTGCCGCCCTGGCGGGCTGCGACGATCTCCGCTGCGATGGAGAGGGCGGTCTCCTCAGGGGTGCGGGCACCGAGGTCGAGGCCGATCGGTGAGTGGAGCCGGGCCAGTTCGTGTTCGGTGACGCCGGCGTCGCGGAGTTTGCGGTGGCGGTCCTCATGGGTGCGGCGCGAGCCCATCGCGCCGACGAACGCGACCGGCAGGCGCAGGGCCACCTCCAGCAGGGGGACGTCGAACTTGGCGTCGTGGGTGAGCACGCACAGGACCGTGCGGCGGTCGGTCTCGGTGCGCTGGAGGTAGCGGTGCGGCCAGTCGACCACGATGTCGTCGGCCTCGGGAAAGCGGGTCCGTGTGGCGAAGACGGGGCGGGCGTCGCACACGGTCACGTGGTAGTTGAGGAACTTGCCCGTACGCACCAGGGCCGCGGCGAAGTCGATCGCACCGAAGACGATCATCCGGGGCGGCGGCACGCTCGACTCGACGAACAGTGTCAGATCGGCCTCGCAGCGCGATCCGTTCTCCGCAAGGGCGAATGTGCCGGTACGGCCCGCGTCCAGCAGGGCGCGGGCCTCGCCGACCACCGTGCGATCAAGGTCCGGGGGGCCTTCGAGACTGCCTTCGTACGATCCGTCGGGGTGTACGAGCAGCGCCCTGCCGAGGAGTTCGGCCGGGCCCCGGGCCACGCGGGCGAGCGCTGCCGTCTCCCGTCGGGCGGCGGCCGACAGAGCCGCCGCGAACACCTGCCTGTCCGGTGCGGCCGCGCTCACCGGCGTGACCAGGACCTCGATGACCCCGCCGCAGGTCAGTCCCACCGCGAAGGCGTCCACATCGCTGTAGCCGAACCGTTCGACCACCGCCTCGCCGTCCTGGAGCGCCTGGACGCACAGGTCGTACACCGCCCCCTCCACGCAACCGCCGGAGACCGAGCCGATGGCCGTGCCCTCGCCGTCGACGGCGAGGGCGGCGCCGGGCCGGCGCGGCGCGCTGCCGCCGACCGCCACGACGGTGGCGACGGCGAAGTCCCGGCCCTGCTCGACCCATCGGTTCAGCTCGTCGGCGATGTCAAGCATCGCGCTCTCCCGCTGGTCGGGTTCCCGCCAGCAGGACCCGGTCGGGCCGGATCGGCAGGTCCCGGTGGCGGACACCGGTCGCGTGCCAGACCGCGTTGGCGATCGCCGCCGCGGCTCCTACGATCCCGATCTCGCCGATGCCCTTGATCCCGACCGGGTCGTCCGCGTCCGGGTCGTCCACCCAGTCCGCCTCGATGAGCGGTACGTCGGCGTTCGCGGCGAAGTGATAGCCCGCGAAGTCGGCGCCGACATGGCCGCCGGACGCCTGGTCCCTGATCGCCTCCTCGTGCAGAGCCATGGAGAGACCCCAGGTCATTCCGCCGATGAACTGGCTGCGCGCGGTCAGCGGGTTGATGATCCGGCCCGCGGCGAAGATGCCGAGCATCCGCCGTACGCGGACCTCGCCGCTGGTGACGTCCACGGCGACCTCGGCGAACTGCGCTCCGAAGGAGTGCCGTTCCTTCTTCGCCAGCGCGCTGATGGCCGCGCCGGTGTCCGACCGTGCCGTGATGCCCTGCGGCGGGATGTCACCGCCGAGGACCAGTTGTTCGCGCAGCTCGCGTGCCGCGGCCATGATCGCCCAGCCCCAGGAGCGGGTGCCCATCGAGCCGCCGGCGATCATCGCCGGGCCGAAGTCGCTGTCCGCGATCTGGATGCGGATACGTCCCGGCTCCACCTCCAGCGCGTCCGCGGCGATCAGGGCCAGCGCGGTCCGCGCGCCGGTGCCGACGTCCGCCGCGGTGATCCGTACGGTGAAGGTGCCGTCGGCCTCCGCCGTCACGGCCGCCGTGGACGGGACGACCCCCGAGGAGTACGTGGCCGCGGCTGTACCGGTCCCGAGCAGCCAGCGCCCTTCGCGGCGCGTGCCGGGACGTGGATCCCGGTCCGCCCAGCCGAACCTGCGGGCGCCCTCCTGGAAGCAGGCGAGCACGTTGCGGCTGCTGAAAGGGAGTCCGGAGACGGGCCCCGCGTCCGGTTCATTGCGTGCGCGCAGCGCGATCGGGTCCATACCGATCTTCTCGGCGAGTTCGTCGAGTGCGGACTCCAGCGCGAACGAGCCCGGTGCCTCGCCCGGCGCACGCATCCAGGTCGGCGTCGGCACGTCGAGCGGTACGACACGGTTGACGGTGTGGTGCGCGTCGGCGTCGTACATCACACGCCCCATATCGGCGCTGCGCTCGATGAATTCATGCACGGTCGAGGTGAGGCTCTGCGCCTGATGGTCGAACGCGCGCAGCCGCCCGTCGGTGTCGGCGCCGAGCCTGACCCGCTGCGCCGTGGGGCTCCGGTAGCCGACGAGCGAGAACATCTGACGGCGGGTCAGTACGACTCTGACCGGGCGGTGGAGGACGGTCGTGGCCATCACGGCGAGTATCTGGTGCGGGCGGAGCCCCTTGGATCCGAAGGCGCCGCCGACGTGTTCGGACCGCACGCGCACCGAGGCAGGATCGAGGGAGAAGAGCTTCGCGATCTCGTCCGCCACCCACATGCTGCCCTGGTTGGAGTCGACGACGTCGAGACGGCCGCTGTCCCAGCGGGCCGTCGCCGCGTGCGGCTCCAGGGAGCTGTGGTGCTCTTCCGGTGTGGTGTAGGCGGCGTCCACGACGACGGCGGACGCGGCGAGTTCGGCCTCGAGGTCCCCCTTCGCCGTCTCCGCCTGCGCGGCCGGGGAGTTCTCCGGCGTGTACGTACCGGGGCGGCCGGCGAAGAACGCGATGTCGTGCGGTTCCTCGTCGTACTGGACCACCAGCGCTTCGGCGGCCTCCCTGGCCTGCTCGGACGTCTCGGCGACGACCAGCGCCACCGGCCAGCCCACAAAGGGCACCCGGTCGTGCTGGAAAACCTCGACGATCGGGTCGGGCCGGCCCAGCATGCCCGTGTAGCTCCCGTCGACACGCGGGGCGTTCCCGTGGTGCAGGACGGTGAGGACGCCGGGCATCGCAAGGACGGGGGCGGACTCCACGGAGCGGACACGGCCCCGGGCGATGGTGGACAACACCAGCCAGCCATGGGCGAGTTCGGCGAAGGGGATCTCTCCCGCGTACCGGGCCGCTCCGGTGACCTTGTCCCGGCCCTCCAGGCGGGTGTGTGCGGCGCCGACGGCCCGTGTCACCGCGGTGGTTCCGGTTGTCGTGGTCATCGGGCGGCCTCCTCGGTGAGTTCGGTCAACATGGCCACGACGAGGTTGCGCATCAGCGTCACCTTGTATCCGTTGTGGGGCAGCGTCTTGGCGGCTGCCAGTTCGGCGTCCGCGGCGGCGGCGAACGCGTCGGCGCTCGCCGGACCTCCCGTGAGCACCCGTTCGGCCTCCCGGGCCCGCCACGGCCGGGACGCGACCGCCCCGAGGGCGAGGCGCACCTCGCGTACGACTCCGTCCTGGACATCGAGGGCGGCGGCGATCGAGCCGATGGCGAACGCGTACGACGCGCGCTCGCGCACCTTCCGGTAGCGGGAGACGGCGGCGACCGGAGTCGGCGGCAGAGTGACGCCGGTGATCAGCGCGCCGGACGGCAGCGCGGTCTCCACGTGCGGGGTGTCGCCCACGGGCAGATAGAACTCCGCGAGCGACAACTCGCCCGGCCCGTCTGCCGTTTCGTACGAGATGACGGCATCGAAGGCGGCGAGCGCCACCCCCATGTCCGAGGGGTGGATGGCCACGCAGTGCTCGGAGGCGCCGAGAATCGCGTGGTTGTGGTGCTCGCCCTCGATGGCGGGGCAGCCACTGCCGGGGACGCGCTTGTTGCACGGCTTCGCCAGGTCGGCGAAGTAGCCGCAGCGGGTGCGCTGGAGGAGATTTCCGCCGACCGTGGCCATATTGCGCAGCTGGCCCGAGGCGCCGGCCAGGACCGCCTGCGCCAACGCCGGGTAACGGCGCCGGACTTCGGGGTGGGCGGCGAGATCGCTGTTGGTGACGGTCGCGCCGATGCGCAGGCCGCCGTCGTCCGTGGTCTCGATCCCGTCGAGGGGCAGCTCACGTACGTCGATGAGCAGCGCGGGCCGCTCCACGCCGGCCTTCATCAGGTCGACGAGATTGGTGCCGCCACCGAGATAGCGCGCATCGGGATCGGCGCCGAGCTGGGCGACCGCGCCGGGGACGTCGAACACGCGCTGATAGCCGAATTCCCTCATGCCGTCATCTCCGCGTCCTTCGTGCCGGCAGGGTCGGCAAGGTCTCCAGGACCGGAGGGTCCGCTGAATTGCCGTGCCGTGGTCGGGGTTTGGGCGGCCTCGGCCTCCGCCGCCTGCGCGACCGCCTGCACGATCGACACATACGCGCCGCAGCGGCACAGATTGCCGCTCATCCGCTCCCGGATCTCGTCGGCGGTCAGCGGCGGCGCTCCCGCTTCGGGCCGTACGTCGGCTGTCGCGGCACTCGGCCAGCCCGCCGCGTGCTCCTCGATCATCGCTATGGCCGAACAGATCTGCCCCGGTGTGCAGTAGCCGCACTGGTAGCCGTCGAGGTCGAGGAAGGCCTGCTGCACCGGATGCAGCCGCTCACCGTCCGCCACGCCCTCGATGGTGGTGATCACGCGCCCCTCGGAGGCGATCGCGAGCTGAAGACAGGAGACGGCCCGACGTCCGTCGATCAGCACCGTACAAGCACCGCACTGGCCCTGGTCACAGCCCTTTTTGGTACCGGTCAGATCGAGATGCTCACGCAGTGCGTCGAGCAGGGTGGTGCGATGGTCGACGGGCAGCGTGTGCTTCTCGCCGTTGATGTTCAGGGTGATGGCGCTGGACGTCGATAGGGCCATGATCAGCCTTCTTTCGCGTATATGTGGCGCGGTGGGCGTCGGGGCGCGGGCCCTGATGCCGACGTGGTCCGCCAGGAAGTCGAGCCTTCGCAGTCACGCGGGAGCGAGAGCGTCGAACGGGGTGATCCCGGCAAGACGGTTCGGTAGGTGGTGGCGCTGTGCGTAGCGGCGTCAGCTTGGGCGCCTGCGGCGTATGCGGTGGGCGAGAAGTCGGTCGCGATGGCCACCGAGCATCCACACCGGCCGCATCTGCCGCTATGGTGGGCTTAAGCGGACAGCTGTCCGTTAGCTTCAAATCTACCGGACAACTGTCCGGTTATCAAGACCGGACCAGCCGTGATTTCCGGAAGGAGGACGAGTGCAACAGAGGAAAGACGCGCCGATGCGCTCGGACGCGCAACGGAATCGCGAGCGCATCCTCGAAGTGGCGCTGGAGGAGCTGACGCAGTCGGCCGACGCCCCGCTGAGCTCGATCGCGAAGAAGGCGGGCGTCGGGCAAGGGACGTTCTACCGGAACTTCCCCAACCGCGAGGCACTCGTACTGGAGGTCTACCGCTACGAAGTCCAGCAGGTCTCCGACACCGCATCCCAGCTGCTTCGGACCCGCGCACCCGACCAGGCCCTGCGGGAGTGGATGGACCGCCTCGCCCAGTACGCCATGGCCAAGGCCGGCCTGGCCGACGCGATGCGCCAGGCCACCAGCGCGCACGGCAGCCTGGCCGGACTGGGGCGCGGCTCGGTGACCTCGGCCGTCGCGCTGCTGCTGAAGGCGAACGAGGAGGCCGGCACCATCCGCCCGGGGGTGACCCCCGACGACTTCGTGCTCGCCATCGCCGGCCTCTGGCAGATCGATCCGCACGGCGACTGGCAGTCGCGCGCCGGACGACTCCTGGACCTCGTCATGGACGGACTCCGCGCCGGCGCTCCCGGCCCCTGAGCGACCGGGCCCGTCCGGCCGGGCCAAGGACTCGATCATGCGGGGGACGCCCCGGGGAGGTCGGCGGGCCGGTTCGGCATGTGCGCCGGGGTGAGGCGCCATCCTGCCGGTATGGACACACCTCTGCGTTCGTGGGCCGGGGATCGGCCCGTCACCTCGCCGTTCGCGCGCCCGGTCGGCACGCGCGGGCGCCTCGCCGGGCGGTTCATGCTGTGGACCAACAAACAGGACGACGTGCTCCACATCCTGGACGTCCAGCCGGGAGACCGCGTGCTGGAGGTGGGGTACGGCCCCGGTGGGCTGGTCCGGCTGCTGGTCGCCCGTTCCGAGGCCGCCGTCATCCGGGGAGTGGACCCCTCGCCCGAGATGCGCCGTGCCGCGACCAAGGCCAACCGCGGAGCGGTCCGCTCCGGACGGGTCACGTTGGACCTCGGCACGGCGGACCACACCGGCCTTGCCGATCAGAGCATGGACCGGGTCGCCTCGGTCAACAACGTGGGCATCTGGCCCGACCTGGAAGCCGGGCTTCGGGAGCTGCACCGTGTCGTGCGTCCCGGAGGTGCGGTGGTGATCGCGTGGCACGGCGGGGTGTCCCCGGGACGCATCACCCGGCGACTGCGTCTGCCCGAGGCCAAGCTCCAGCGCATCGAGAGCGCTCTGCAGAAGCTCTTCGCCGACGTGTCCCGTAAGGATATGCGAAGCCTGGTCGTCTTCAAGGCCGTGCGGTGAATGCCGTCACGGCAGTTCCTGCGTCCGCCCAGGCATGCGCGAGGACCGACCAACTCCAGCCGGCGGTCGTGTCGCCGTTCCGGCGGGGCGTCACGAACTCTGGGCCGATGGCAGGCGCCATTGCCCTGAATGGCCGGGCGGGAGCGCCAGGTCGGCCCGGACCGCCTCGTAGTACCGCTCGCGCGCGGTGCGCTGCTGCTGGAGCAGGGCCGACCAGGCCTCCGGGCTCTGGGTCCCGTCGCGCAGAAATCGCTCCATGTCCATGACCACGACAACCCATTCACGCGCTCTCTGCACCACGTCAGGGGGGCCGAGCAGCAACAGAGCCTCTCCGGCCGGATCCCGGGCGTCCGTCGCTTCGGCCAGGTGGGGAACGGCTTCCTCGGGCGACAAGGGGTACGGGTGCGGGTCGTTGCCGACGTGGGCCGCGATCCGGCACGTCAACGTGACGGTCTTCTTCAGCGACCTCGCGTAGTCGGTGTAGGCCGCAAGCCGCCGCTCGTCCCAACGAGCCGCCTGCTCACGACGGAAGCGGGCCTGATCGCCGCGAGTGATCGCCAAATATGAGCCGACGGCGCCGATTACCACGCCGATCAGCGCAGGAAGCTGTTGTATGAACACGGACATGGCCACACGGTATATCGCGTACGCAGACGCGGATTGAACGCCATTTCAGGTGACTGCGGGCGGGCAAGCGGCGCCGACGGTGCGACCGAGGTTGCCAACCGCACCGACCGCGGGAGGGAAAGTTCAGGCCTGGAGAATCAGCCCTTGAGGACGCCCAAGACGGAGGTCAACGCCCGGTGGCTGTTCGGCAGTTGATTCTGCACTTCCATGCTGACCGTCGTGAGCACGACCGGCACCTCGGCCGCTCCCACTGCGACCCGGGCCCTCCGTGCGCCAGGAGTGGCGCGCTCACCGCCTGGTGAGGGCAGGGCTCGGCGCATCCAGGGCGGCCGCGTTCCCGGATCGGTCGTCGCGAGACCGTCGCGGCATGGCGGCGCGCTCCCGTGGTTCCTTCCCGGCCTTTCCATGGAGGACATCAACCGGGTCGCGATCATGCACCTCGGCTCCGTGGTCGCGTTCGGCGCCCTGGCCGCCTCCCGCACGATGGACAAGCGGGTGACGGCTCCCGGGGTGGTCGGGACGTGGGTGCCGATGCCTGTGCTCGCCGCGGCGCATCTCGCCGGCGCGGTCGCCCTGGAGTGGATCGCCAGGTCCTACCTGAGGTGGGGCGCCGAAGGGCAGCGCCTGCTGGTCGCGTATCTGATCCCGTACGCCGTGACGTACGTCGTCATGCTCGTCCGCCAGCGGCGCGCGGGCCCGGAAGGAAGAAGCTGGGCGCGCGAGGAGTGGCGCCTGCGTCTGGCCGCCCTGTGCCTGGCTCCGGGGACGGCGATGCCGCCCAGCGCTGCTCGCCCTGCCCGGCGTCCGACGCCCCACTACGGGCCTATGGCGTGACCCGGCGCGCTGCCTCGCATATCGCCGCCTGAACTGCCAGTAATTGCGATCCGGATGCTCCTTATCACTGTGACGCGTAGTTGAATTCCTCGAACTCCCCGGCGACGACTGCGAGGTTCTCTCTCGTCACACGGTTGGCGCGGCCAACGCGGCGTTGCTGCCGGGACTGTTGGGGCATTCAGCCCCCGGCGGCGCGGAGGGCGGGTCGGGGAGAGCCCAACACGTGGCCGAAAGTGGACTATTGGCGCTCTCGCTCGGCCACGGAGATGGATTTTCGGCACGGCCGTAACAACCATATCGGCCGCATCAGAAACCTCTTTTTTCAACTCCTTTGCGGAAACGTTCCGTTGACGAGCAGGGAAACACGCATCCGCATTTTTCGATTGGGCGTTCCCTGATATGCCGTCTGTGGCGACTCGTTCGGGTGAACCGTCTGTACATCGGGGTACCAGATGTCAATCACGAGCGAATACCGTGAGTGACATTCCGTGCTCCATCGAATGGGAGGGGGACCGCATGGCGGACCTTCAAGAATGGCCCGTAGCGGGCAGCCGACAGCCGCACTCCATCACCATTGGTCCGGACAAATACTTATGGGTGACCACACACAACAACGCCCTGGTGAAGGTCCACCCGAATTCGCCGGGAACGCAGTCCCCCATCGTCCGGGACATCCCGAAACTGACCGCGGGAATCATTCCCGACCCTGACGTCAATCGCGACCGCAAGTGCGTGTGGTTCGCCTCCCCGGCCACCGAACAGTCCCCCGACCCCATCTACGAGTTCGACATCGAGGACGAGGAGTTCAGGAAGCACGATCTGGAGCCTGACGCCAGGGCCCAGACCGTCACCTCGATGCGGGTCCAGGACCTGGGCTTCCGGTCGGTCGCCGGGAACCCGGAAGACAACGATCCGACCTACTCGTACTACATCGTCTTCGCCGAGCCCGTCTATTCGTACGTGGGTCACATCAAGTGCGGGGAGCGGCCCGTCACCAAGTTCCACCTGCCGAAGAACGACGACGAGTTCAGCACATGGCTGTGGTCCGTGGCCGTCAGCGTCGAGGACAAGTACTTCACCTACTGGGCCACCGGGCAGAAGCGCAACGGGCGGAAAACCAACGGGCTCTATTTGTGTACGCCGCGGAGGACCGGATTGCAGTGGCAGCGGATCGAAATGCCACAGTCCGCGGATCAGACCCCGATCCACGTCATCACGGATTCCCGGTACGTGTGGTTCGGGACGAGCAACCCCAATAAACTGTGCCGCTACAACATTCTGGACCCCGGAATGACGCAGAGCGAGTACACGCTTCCTGACGAGCCCCGCCAGCTTGCGTTCGGGCCCGACAACATGATCTGGGTGGCGGGCAAGACCCATATTCATCGTTTCAGGAAGAACGCGGCGGTCAAGCACGAGTCTTCCGTTGCGCTTCCCACCGGCAGCGAGGCACAGGGGCTCTGTATCAGCCCCGGACGGGTGGCCACCCACGGCAGTCCGGAGACGAACGCGGTGGTCTGGTACACCAGCCCCGTCAACAAGAAGGTCGGCAGGTACGTCGTCCCCAACGACCCCTCGCACGTGCTCGGCAAGACCCAGCTCGTGAGGCAGCCGGTGGACACCGTCGCTCCCGGGGAACGCGTGGATGTGCCGCTCGTGGCCTCGTACGTCGCCAACGCCTCCCCCACTCCCGGCATTCCGCTCACCTGCCGGCTGGTGGTGGAGGATCCGCTGCACAGCACCACCGCCTTCACCGACGGCAGCCGCGAGTGTGTCATCACCACGGACGCGAACGGCCGGGCCTATGTGCCGCCGCTGCGCGCCGGGGTGGAAGAGGAGGAGGTCCAGGTACAGATCGCCTACTCCGACACCGAGCCGCCCACCTCCGTCCCGCTCACCATCAAGCAGCCGGAGCAGCCGTGACACCCCCGCCGCGGAAGGAGAACGCGGTGACGGCACCTGAGTCCCCCAACCACTACCCCCTCAGCGGGGGTGCCCAGCCCGTCGCGGTCGCACCCCCGCTGACCGGCGACCCGTACCTGTGGTTCGTGACGGGCGATGCGAAGATCGGCCGTTTCCGGACCGGCAACCCGTACGACAGCAGGGTCTTCACCCCCAACTACTCGGCCAGGAAGGCCGAAACGCTGACCACACTGAGCAGCACGGTGTGGACGTACGCGCACACCAGCGCCGACGGCCGCGTGGTGAGTTGTACCGCCTCCGGTGACTTCGGGCTCCACGGCACCGGACCCGCCGTCGCCTGCCATGCGCTGGCGGTCGGCCGGAACAGCGAGGACCGGGAACGGCTCGTCGCGACGCACGCGGGCCGGAAGTCCCTGGTCTTCATCGATACCAGGAAGGGCGCGGTGGAGTACTCCACCACCTACAAGCACGCCCTGTACGGCCTGGCCATCAGCTCCGACACCCCCACGGAGTACTGGGTCTCGTGCCCGGAGGCGAAGGAGCTGCTCACCTTCGACGCCACGGGCGGAGGGTTCTCCCCGCATCCGATCGGCCTCGAATTCGAGCCGCGTGACGTTGCCGTCTCCGAGGCGATGATGCGGACCGTGTGGGTGGGAACCTCGGCCAAGAAGATCGCGAAGTACCACGTGGACGACCCCGGGACGGTGTACATCGACACTCCCGCTGTCCCGGGGCGGCTGCTCGTCCTGCCGGACGGGACGCTCTGGTTCACCATGCCGGACGCGGACCAGATCGGCTACATCAATCCGGGCGAGGCCGAGGTGGCCGGCAGCGTCGCGACGGGCAAGGGCACCAGGCCCTCGGGCCTCGCCCTCGACAGGAACGGGCAGCTGTGGGCCGGCCTGGAGGGCACGGGGCAGATGTTCCGGGTCTCCGAGTACCAGCTCAAGGCCGTCTCCGGACAGGGGCAGGAGGCCACCGTCGGCCAGGACTTCCCCCATCCGCTCACGGTCCGGGCGGAGAGGCTGGACCGGACGCCCGAGCCAGGGGCGGCCATCACCTTCACGGTCGTCGGTGACAACGCCCGCTTCTTCCCGGGTGACCGGCAGACCGACCAGCGGACCACCGGGGAGGACGGTACGGCGCAGAGCTCCTTGCTGCGCGCGAAGGAGCCGGGCACGTTCGCGGTCACCGCCGAATGGACCGATGAACAGGGGTACACGCGCTTCGAGAACCTCGTTGTCCGGGCGACCGTCGACAAGGCCGACTCCACCCGCTACCACTCGGGCGCCGGCCAGCACACCGATCCCGGGGAGGACTTCGACCGTCGGCTGAGGGTGGTGGTCGTCGACAAGAACGGCGCTCCCGTGCCGAAGGTCCGGGTCACCTTCCGCGTCATGGGCTCGAATCCTGCGAGCTTCGACGGCAATCCCTCGGCCAACGCCACCAGCGGGGACGACGGTATCGCCACCGCTCCGGTCCTGACGGCGGGCCAGCAGTCCGCCTCGTTCAAGGTCGAGGCATGGGCCAAGGACGCCCAGGCCGGAACCGTGTTCCGTGAGTACATCGACTGACGGTCCCGACCCGCTGTCCGCCCCTTCTTCTCTGCCGGGAGAATCACCTATGCAGGAGCAAGCCCCCGGGCTGCGCACCGAGTTCGAGTTCGAGCTGCCCCACGGCTACGTGGACAGCGGCGGCACCGTGCACCGGCGAGGCCGTATGCGGCTCGCCACCGCCCGGGACGAACTGTCGCCGCTGGTCGACCAGAGGGTGCGGGAGAACCCGGCGTATCTCGGGGTCGTGCTGCTCAGCCTGGTGATCACCAGGCTGGGGACCCTGACCGATATCCATGCCGACGTGGTGGAGCGGCTGTTCGCCGCGGACCTGGCCCATCTCCAGGACTTCTACCGCGAGATCAACGGCTTGGGCCCCGACCACCAGGCCGTCGCCTGCCCGTCCTGCGGCACGCAGTTCGCCGTACCGGGTCGAACGGCAGGTGACCGCCTGGGGGAAGGATGACGCACCCCGCGCAGCGGCTGCGGGAGGAGTCCGCGTACCTCGCCTACCACTTCCACTGGTCGCACGCGGACATCCTCGCTCTCCCGCACGGTGAACGGCGCGCATGGGTGCGGGAGATCGCCCGGATCAACACCTCACGTACGGAGCAGGGAGGGATACCGTGAGACTGCGTCTGCCCCGGCGCCACCGCGCGACACAGAGTGCGACACGTGGTGCGACGCGGAGTGCGCCGCCCGCGACGGGCGGCGGGCCAGTGTCCGTCCACCGACCCCCTGTCGCAGCGCTCATGAGGCTGCCCTCGGGTCCGGGCAGCCGGCTCCCGGGTTTCCGGCACGAGCTCGCCGCCTGGCGTCGGGCGCCCGCAGTGTCCGCGGCGGGACGACTGCTGCCGCGCGGGGTGCCGCTGGGTGGGCGCGGCGCGGTGCTGGGGGTGCCGCGCGGTGCCGGCACCGGCGCCGAAAGCGGTGCGACGGGGGGCGCTGCCCTGCCGCGCCTCCCGTACGGACCGGCGTCCGAGGAGCCGGACGACCGCCCCGGCACGACGCGCCCGGGCGGGGAGGCCGCGTCCACCACGCGGGGCTCTCTCCTGAGGGCGGTACGAGGCGCCCTGCGGGCGCTCCGTGCGGTGGGCTCCAGTAGTAGCCCCAGCAGTAGTGGTGGCGTACGCCTCGGAGTTCGCCGAACGGGGGCCCGGGCGCGGGGTGTTGGGGGGTCTCCGCCTCCGAAAACGCCACCGCCTGTTGGGGGCGTGCACGGGATGGGCGCGTACGGAGAGGGGGCATGCAGAGAGGGCGCGAACGGGCGGGAATCGCCAGGGGAATCGCGGCCCCTGCCCACCGGGACGGCTCCCCGCCCTCCCCGACCGTTACCCGTGGACCGTGGCAACCCGCTGTACGGGGAGGCGGGATCCGGGCCGCCCGTGTCGCCGACACCGGTGGCGCCTCCAGCCGCGCCGCCAGCCGTGGCCCCCGCGGTGCCTCCAGCAGCGCCCCCTCCCCCACCGGTTGAGCGGTCCGGGGCCCCCACGGCCGCCCCGTTCGAGGGAGCACCACCCGGTCCGCCTCCACACGCCGCCGATGTCCCGACGCCCGTAGACGTCACCACCCCGTACCCGCGTGCGGCCCCCGGGCCGCACAAGGCCCCCGCTCCCCCCGGCACCCCGGTGCCCGCGCACCACGACGTCCCGTACAGGCCGGAGGCCTCTTCCGTCTCCGAACGGCCCACGGAGCAACCCGATGGGTCGGCCACTCCGTACGAGAAGGCCTGGATGCCTTCCTTGACGGGAGCGGACCGGCCCCCTCCGGAGTACGGCGGTCCGGACGGCCCCGCCCCCGAGGTGATGCCCCGGCGGCCGACGACTCCTCCTGGCCACGCGCACCCGACGCCCGCTCCCGATGGCCCCCCGCTCGCCGCAGATACCGCCGCACCCGGCGGTGCGCCCCCGCTCCCCACCGACGCCGCCCTTCCCCTGCCAGATGCCGTGCCCCTCCCGTACACCGCCGCCCCGCGCCACGGGCCGGCACGGCTCGGCGAACCGATGCGTCAACTGCCCGGATCAGCCGTGCCGTTCGCCGCGCCGCCCTCCCTGCGGTCCTCCGCGCCGCCCTCCGTGCCGTCCTCCGAGCCGCTCGCCATGCCGACCGCCCGGCGGCCACCGTCCCCCCACACCGACAGCCGCACGCCGGCCCCGCCACCCACCGGAGCGAACCCTCGCCCCGACGGCCCCGGCACCACGCCACCCAATGGACCGGCCCCCCGCCCCGACACAGCCGCCCTCGCACGGGACATCGCGCTGGGGCACGCCGATGTGCTCGCGGAGGCCGTGCTTCCGGAGCTGGAGCGGCCACAGATTCCGGTCTGGCCGGTGCCACCGGCCGCCCCGGGGAGCGAGCGCGCCCCCCGGTGACCGCCCGGCGGGCGGTGCGCCCCCTCCACGGACACCCCCTCCACCGACACCTCCCTCCCCCGACACCGGAGCCGCCGCCATGCCGGACCAGCCGTTCGCCGTCAGCTCGATGTTCCAGCTCTCCATCGGGCCCCACGCGCTGGGTGCGTTCAGCTCGTGCGACGGGCTGGGGTGCTCCATGGACGTGGAGGAGCGGGTCGAGGGTGGGATGAACGGGCGGGTGTGGCATCTGCCGACGCGGCTGCGCTACTCCAACGTCGTACTGAGCCGGCCGCTGACCCGGCAGACCACGCTGGTGTGGGCCTGGCTCCAGCTCCAGGTGAACGAACCGATCCGGATGCCGGGCCAGTTGGTGGCGCTGGGCCCGGACCGCAAGCCACTGGTCAGATGGCTGCTGGACGGGGTGCTGCCGGTCCGCTGGAGCGGGCCCTCCTTCGATACGGAGCAGTCGCAGGCGGCCCGCGAAACCCTGGAGATCGCCCACAACGGCTTCCTGGAAGTCCTCGTCTGACCGCTCTCACCCACGTCCCCGAAAGGACCGCATGCCTACCCTGCCCCTGGGAGGCGCTCCCGTACGAGCCGTCCTGGTGATCTACGATCCGCCGGCCGGCACCGGGAACACGCCGGGCCCCGAACACGCCCGCGTCAAGCTGCACTTCAACCCCGAGCGGATCGCGGTGACCAAGGCCGCGAGCTGGAAGCGCGGCCGGGCCCCGTCCAACGCCTCGGCGGCACGCGCCCAGTTCGTGTCCGCGCAGCCCCGCACCATGACCCTCGATGTGTTCCTGGACGCGCCGGGCAGCAAGGGCGGGGTGCAGGAGCAGGTCGAGCGGCTGCTGGGCTGCTGCGTGCCCACCTCGCAGAGCGTGGCGGCCAAGCCGGCCTCGGCGCCATGGGTGCGGCTGGAGTGGGGACGCGCGCAGACCACGGCCTTTCTGGCGCTGGTGACGCAGGTCAACGCCACCTATACCCGGTTCGGCACGGACGGTACGCCGCTGCGCGCGGAGTGCACGGTGACGCTGGAGGAGGCGGGCGGCTCGCCCGCACGGCAGAACCCCAGCTCGGGCGGCGACGGCCCGGTCGGCACGCACCGCCTGGTCGCGGGTGACACGCTGCCGGGTCTCGCCTGGAAGGCGTACGGGGACCCGACGCAATGGCGCGCCATCGCCCGGGCCAACGACCTCGACGATCCGCAGGGCGTCCGGCCGGGGACGGTGCTGGTCCTGCCGACGCTCGAAGAGCAGGCCCCGGGGGGTGCGCGATGACGGTCAGGTCCTACGCCGCCGAGCCGGTCGTCTCCTTCGGCGGCACGCCTCTGCAACAGGCGTGGCACGAGCGGCTGGTGAACGCCGTCGTCGAGTCGGCCACGCATCTGCCGTCCACAGCGGAGCTGCGCTTCAGCGACCCCGACCACCAGCTGCTGTCCGCGGCCCGTATCGCCGTCGGCCGCGCGGTGACGGTCGCGGTGGCGGCGGAGCGCCGCAGGGCGCGGGCGACGGTCTTCGACGGGGAGGTCACGGCGCTGGAGGCGGAGGTGGACGCGGCGGGGTCCTTCACGGTGGTCCGCGCGACGGACCGGGGGCACCGGCTGATGCGGGGCCGGCGCGTGGCCGCATATGTGAACCGTACGGTCTCGGAGATCGCCGCCGAGGCGGCGGCGCGGCATGGGCTGCGGACCGGGCGTATCGAGGCCGAGACCGCACGGGTGCCGCATCTGGCGCAGCCCAATCTGACCGACTGGGAGCTGCTGGCGCACCTCGCCGACCAGCGCGGTCTGCATCTGGCGGTCGAGGGCTCGGAGCTGACGATGCGGCGGCTACGGCCCGCTTCGGAGGCGCCGGCGCCGTCGACGGGCGCGGACCGCAGCCCGTTCGTGCTGCAGTACCGCGTGAATCTGCTGTCGCTGCGGGCCTCCGTCAGTTCGGTGGGCCAGGTGGGCGCCGTGGAGGTGCGCGGCTGGGACGAGGGGTCGAAGGCGCCGGTCGTGGCGAAGGCGTCCGCGACCGACAGCGCGCGCGTGCGGATCGGCGCCTCGCCCGGCGAGCTGGGCCGGGCGTTCGGCGGCAAGGGCGGGGAACTCCTGGTCACCGGGCGGCCGTACACCACGGCGCCGGAGGCGGGGGCGGCGGCGAACGCCCTGGCGGCGGACGCTGCCGCCGCCGTTGCCGGACTGGAGGCGACGGTCGCCGGTACCCCGCAGCTGCGGGCCGGGTGTCCGGTCACCGTGAGCGGCACGGGTGAGCCGTTCGCCGGGCGCTATACGACGACCGCCTGCCGCCACACCTTCGACGGCGACCACGGCTATCTGACGCAGGTGCGGGTGGGCGCGCTGCCGCCGCCGGTCGTACCGCATCCGCCGCCGCTGTGCGGGATGGGTGTGGCGGTCGGGATCGTCACGGATACCAAGGAGCCGGGCCGTGGCCAGCGGGGCGCCGTACGTCTGCAGCTGCCGTGGCTTTCCCAGGACTATGTGACGGACTGGGTGCGCACCGTGCAGTGGGGCGGCGCGGGCGGGGGCGGGGTGGTCAGCCCGGAAGTGGGCGACGAGGTACTGGTCGGGTTCGAGCACGGGCGGCTGGACCGGCCGTACGTGCTGGGCGGGCTCTACAACGGCAAGGACGCGCCCACCGACCACGGCCTGCCGCTGGTGGATGCCAACACGGGCCGCGCCAACCGGTGTTCGGTCACCTCGCGGTCCGGCGACCGGCTGGAGCTGCTGAGCGCGGCCAAGGGCCCGCAGGGCGTCCGGCTCATTTCCGGCGACGGCAAGCTGAGCGCGCATCTGGACCGCAAGGACACGGCCCTCACCCTTGAGGCCGGTGCGCCGGGCGAAGGGCTGAAGGTCTCGCTCGACGCGCCCAAGCGGAAGATCACCATCGACGCGGGCGCTGACGGCGAGGTCGTCATCTCGGCGGGCAAGGTCACCCTCCGGTCCGGGGGTGAATCGATCACGCTCGACAGTGGGGGGACGCTCACCATCGGCGGCACCACGACCAAGATCACCGGCAATCCGGTGGACATCAACTGACTTTCGGATGCTGCTCGTTGGGAGTGCGTACGTGAACGGCACAGACATGGCGGGCGGCGCCCTCACACCGGGCCTGGACGCGAGCGGAGTGATCGGCGCGGGCTGGTGCTTCCCCGGCGCGCTCACCCACACCGGACGGGTGGCGCTGGCGTCCGGCACGGACGAGGTGGAACAGGCCGTCCGTCTGATCCTCGGCACCGCGCCGGGCGAGCGGCCGATGCGTCCCGAGTTCGGCTGCGGTATCCACCGGCTGGTCTTCGATCCGCTGAACGCGGGCACCGTGGCTCGTGCCGACACCGAGGTGCGGCAGGCGCTGGAGCGCTGGGAGCCGCGTATCGAGCTGGACGAGCTGCGGTTCAGCACCGATTCGGAGGTCAACGGCGTGCTCTACATCGACATCCGCTACCGGCTGCGCGCCACCAACGAGCCGCGCAATCTCGTCTTTCCCTTCTACACGCTGCCGGAGTGAGCCCGATGCCCGAGCTGCCCCTCCCCGATCTGGACGACCTCCGCTTCCAGCCGCTGGTGGACGCCGCGAAGCGTGCGCTGCCCGGCCGGGCGCCGGACTGGAGCGACCACAATGTCTCCGACCCGGGCGTGACGCTGATCGAGGCCTGCGCCGAGCGCGTGGACCTGCTCCTGTACCGGGTGGCGCGGATGACACCGGCGCAGCGTGACCGGCTGCTGCGGCTGATGGGCGTCACGCCGGTGCCCGCGACGCCGTGCCGGGTGCGGGTGCGGTTCAGCGACACCGTCGGTGTGCGGGAGACCACGGTTCCCGAGGGGACCGAGCTGAGGTCGGAGGGTGAGCCGGCCGTCGTTCTGCGTACGGTGTCGGAGGTCAAGGTTCCGCGGGGCGGCTCGGCGACGGTGGAGGCCGTGGAGCAACCGGAGGACGTGCGCGAGGTGCTGGGCACCTCGGCCCATGTCCCCGCCCAGCGCTTCCGGCCCGCACGCCGCCCGTGGTCGCCGCCCGTCCCCCTGCCGGAGCCGCCGGCCTCGCCGCTCACCTCGGTCACGGTCGGGGGGCGGGTGTGGGCTCCCGTACGGAGCTTTGCGAAGGCGGGCGACCAGGAGGAGTGCTACTGGTGGGACGAGGCGACGGGCGAGGTGGTGTTCGGACCGCTGGTGCCGTTCGCGGGCGGGTCCCGGCAGATCGGCGCGGTTCCGCCGCAGGGCGCCACGATCGCCACCGAGTACACCGCCTGCCGGGGCACGCTCAGCGAACTGCCCCCGGGCACCCCCCTGTACGGAGCGGCCGGGGTGCCGTCGGCGAAGGCCGACCACATTCTGGCCGCCGGTCAGGACGCGGAGACCTGGCGGGAGGCCCTGGACCGGGCGGCGCTCGGCCTGGCGCCGCTGCGTCGCGCGGTGACGGTGCAGGACCACGAGCGGCTGCTGTCCGAGCATGCGTCGCTGGTCGCCCGCTGCCGGGTCAGCGCGACGGTCCGCCCGGCGGACACCACCGTCCCGGCGGGGCTGCTGGCGCCCCCGCGCCCGGTGCCGCTGTCCGCGTGCGCGGTGCCCGTACGGCCGGAGCAACAGCCGTGGGCAGTGCACTACTTCCCCGGCGACACCGGTGTGGCGTACAAGCGGGTGCTGCTGCTGGACGGCAGTGAGCACACGGCCTCGGGCGACGCGCCTCCGGAGTTCGCGAAGGCCAGGGTCGACGCCGTGCTCCACCTCAAGAACGCCGTCGACCGGCTGTGGTTCGTCGGTGAGCGGTGCGCATGGGGGGCCGCGGCGAGCAAGCTGATCTCGGCGCAATTCCTCGGCCTGCCCGAGGAGTTCGCCCAGGACCTCAACGCCGTCGCGGCCCTGCCCGTCCCTGACGCGGACGATGAGTACGAGGTGTTCCTCTTCAAGGGGGAGGCGTTCTACCACCGGCGCTACAAGTATGCGCAGAGCACGCTCTTCCCCTCCGTGGGCCGTGGCGTGCGCTCGCTGATCGCGGAGTCCTTCCCCGGTCTATCGCCCGACTGCCAGCGCTCGCCGGATGCCGTGGTGACCGTGGGCGGGGTCTTCTACTTTCTCAAGGGCCCCAGGACCGAGCCCGCCGTGTGGCATTCGGAGGAGGCCGCGCTGCGGGTGCTGCTCGTGCCGCCCTTGCCCTCGGCGTCCTCTCATGCCCTGACGGAGGACGAGCTGACGGTGCCGCGGGCGGCGATGGAGGAGACCAAGTCCGTTCTCTCCGGTGCCCGGCTGCTCGGTGAGCGCCTGCACGCCGGTCCGCCGGACTACGCCGGCTTCAAGGTGAAGGCCACCGTCCACCCGTGGGCGCGGAATACCCAGGCGGTCAAGGATGCCGCCGTACGCGCCCTGTTCGGCTACTTCCACCCCACACAGGGCGGGCCGGACGGGCAGGGCTGGGCCTGGGGACGGCGGGTGCACGCCGGGGATGTGTTCACCGCGCTGGAGAAGGTCCCGGAGATCCGTGCCGTCGGCGACGCGCAGGTGACCGACGAGGAGGGCGCCACCCGCACCGCGATCGAGGTGTCGGACAGCGGGCTCGTCCACCTGCTGGCCGTGGACATCACCGTCGAGAAGAGCTGAAGGGCGGCACCGTCATGCCGAAGAAGCACCAGGACGCGCCGGCCGTGGAACCCGTGCCGCTGCCCGCCGTGTACGCGCACGACCAGGTGACCCGGGCCTTCGCCGACGGGGTCGGCGCGGCGATCGGCCCGGTCGGCGGCCTGCTCGACCGGCTGGAGGAGGTCCTCGACCCCTGGCGTGCCCCGCCCGCCTTCCTCGACTGGCTCGTCCGCATCACGGGCGCGCGCGTCGAAACGGACTGGGACGAGCGGCAGCGGCGTACCGCCGTCGCGCTCGCGCCCTGGCTCGCCGCGCACCGCGGCCGGCCGTACGCGCTCCGGCGCGAGGCCGAGGAGATCTACGGCTGGCTCCCGAAGCAGCTGCACATCTCCGATCCGGGCGGGGTCTACGAGGGGAACGAGAAGCCGCCGCCCGGCCGGATGCTCACCGTCACCCTCCAATTGCCGGACCGGCGCGAGGACTTCGAGCTGCCGCTGTTCCGGCTGGTGGCAGCGCACTGTCCCGCGCATCTCCCCTTCAAGACCGAAGTCACCGGAGGCGCGTGACGATGACACTGCCGATGCCCGAGTACGACGGGCGCAGCCGCGCGGACATCACGGGCGCCGCGGTGGCCTCGGTCCGCGCGGCGCAACCCCTGTGGGCGGGCCGGGACCGCACCGATCCGGGGCACGCGCTGATCGAGACCTGCGCCGACATGGTGGAGGCGCTGCGCGACCGGTTGAACAGGGCGCCGGACCGGCACCGGCTGGAGCTGCTGCGCATGCTCGGCGTCCGCCCGTACCGTGCCTCGGCCTCCCGCGCCGAGGTGCTGTTCCAGCTCGCGGCGCCCTCGCCGGAGCCGGTCCCGGTCCCGGCGGGTGTGGAGGTGGCCACGCGGCCGGTGGGCGAGGAGGAACCGGTCGTCTTCAGCACGGTGTGCGAGGCGCTGGTCAACCCCTGTGTGCTGATCGCGGCGGGCCGGTTCGCCGAGAAGGGTGCGCAGGGCGGTGTGGTGCACGGCTCGCTGACGCGGTTCGGCGCTCCCGGACGGGATGCGGTCGAGCCGGGCGGGCTGCCCTTCGCGGGGCCGCCCTTCCACCTCAACCTCCCCTACTTCGGGGACTATCCGTTCAGCGCGGACACTCCGGTGCGGCCGCCTTCCGTCACCACGTCGCCCGGTCCGGACGTCACGCTGGCCGTGTTGTCGGTGCCGGTTCCCGACACCCGCGTCACCTTCGAGGTCGGCTTCGGCAAGGGCCTGGCCGAGGAGAAGGAGGTGTGGGAGGCATGGCAGGGGTCGCACTGGGCCCCGTGCACGCTGGTGGCACACACGGTCGGCGAGGACAGGACGACACGGATCACGCTCGACATCCCCGCCACCCATGCCCCGGCGCGGCTGCTGATCGACCCTTCCGGATCCGAACATGACGCGCGTCCCTGGCAGTTACGGGATGTCGGGCTCGTCAGGCGCACCCCTCAGGTCGGCCCGGCGTTCCGTCATGAACCGACCTCCCTCGCCCTGCAGCCCGTGCTCACCGTCAAGGTGCCCGCCGTGCAGGCGTGTCTCGTCCAGGACGAGGAGCTGGGCCGGGCGACCGGCCGGGCCGGCGAACGCTTCCGCTTCGCGCACCCTCCCCTGCTGCACGCCACCGACACACTCACCGTCGAGGCGCTCGGCGCGGACGGGGCGCGGCGGCGGTGGTCGCACGTCCCCTCGCTGGCCGCCTCCGGCCCCGACGACCGGCACTTCACCCTCGATCCGCGCACCGGAGAGGCCGTGTTCGCGCCGGTCACCCGCACCGGACGGGGCCTGCGCCGGCACGGCGCCGCACTGCCCGAGGGCTCTCTCGTACGCGCTCCGCGCTATCTGACCGGCGGTGGCACGCGCGGTAACGTGCCGGCCCGCACGGTCACCACGCTGCGTACGCCGCTGCCGTACGTCTCGGCCGTGACCAACCCCGCACCGGCCACCGGCGGCACCGAGGAGGAGACACCGGAGGCGTACGCCCGGCGGCGGCCGCTCGGCTCACCCGTGCCCGAACGGGCCGTCACCCCGCTCGACTACGAGGAGCTGGCGCTGGCCGCCTCGGCGGGGATGGCACGCATCCACCATGTGCGCACCGTCACCGACAACACGCTCGATCCGGCACGGAACCTCCTTTTCGCCCAACCGGCCGACACCATGGTCGAGTTCACTCTGGAGTCGGACACCTCGTCGGTTCCCCAGGACACCGAGATCACCGCGGACGGCATGGTCTTCACCACACAGGCCGAGGCCACACGCAGCGGCGTCACGAGGGCCGGGGTGGCGCCACTGCGCCTGGATTCGACGGTGACCGGTGCCACCGATCTCTTCAAGGCGGGCGACTATCAGGCACTGGGCACGGCGAGCGGCGCGTTCCGCCCGGGCGGCAAGCTGGTGCTCTGTCTCGTCCACATCCCGGGGAGCGTGGCGCCGAAGGGACTCGCCCTGTGGGTCAAACCGCACACCGACGTCCCCGGCCGCCGCCTGGCCCTCTCCGTTTTCCTGCCGCGCACGGGCATGCCGTGGTGGAACCCGGACGCGCCCGCGGCGTACACGTCCGTGACCGCCGATACGAAGGTGCTGGGAGGGGCCTTTCCGCTGCGGCTGGACGCCTCGCGCCGCTGGCGTCCGAAGGACGATCCGCCGGAGACCGAGATCGACAGGGCCGTTGCCGACCACGGCAGCTTCCCGCCCCTGCACGGGTCGTGGCTCGCGCTCCAGATCCACGACCCGTCGGGGGACGAGACCACCACGTACGAGGTCCACTTCGATGCGGGCACCACGGGTGAGGTGGAGGCGCTGCAGTACGCCATGGTCCACGAGCCGGCGACCGCCACCTCGGACGGAACGCCGGGCCAGGTCTTCCAGCTGTTGCAGCCCAAGGTGTACGTCGCGCCGGAGCAGGAACTGCCCGACGTCGTGGTCGGCGCAGACACCCGCTGGACCGCGGTGGACTCCTTCCACGACTCCACGGCGAACTCCCAGCACGTCGTGATCAACGCCCTGACCGGCCGGGTGCACTTCGGACCGAAGGTGGGGAAGGACCAGCACGGCGCCGTCCCGGGCAAGGGCCTGCAGATCTCCGTGGAGCCGTACCGCACCACGCTCGGCGCCGACGGCAACGGCGTGGAACGGGGCACCGCGTGCACGGATGTGCCGCCGGGCATCGTCTCCGCGCGGATCACCAAGACCTCGGCGAACGGCAGCGACGGCTACACCGACACCAGTGGCGGTACCTTCCAGGCGGGTGTCCGGCTGCGGGTGATCCCGGCCGTCACCGCCGACGAGCGCGGCTGGTTCCCGTTCCATATGCTCACCCCCACCCAGGATGCCTGCGACACCCTGCGCAGAGCGCTGCGGGCCCGGCAGCCCGCAGGGGTTCCGGTGTGGCTGGAGACACCCCGCTACGTGGGCATCCGTATCGAGGCCCAGGTGCGCCCCGCCGACTACCAGACGGCGACGGAGCGTTCGGAGCTGGCAGCCGCGGCGGAGCGGGCGCTCTACCGCTGGTTCAACCCCGTCGACGGCGGCCCGGACGGCACGGGCTGGCCGCTGGGGCGGCCGGTGTACGCGGGCGAGGCGTACCGCGTGCTGGAGCAGGTGCCGGGCCTCGCGTGGGTCGCCTCGGCGGCGCTCTTCCAGCTCGAACCGACGGCGGGCGGAGGCGGCTTGCGGGCCGAGACCATCGCGTTCGACGACGACCAGACCGTCTACTCCGTGGAGCACCGCGTCACCGTCGCGGAAACCCCCTGACCCCGTCCCCGGAAGGAAGGCACTCATGGGCCCGACAGTGCAGCGCATCCTCGCCGTCGACTGGGCGGCCGACAAGCTGGTGATCGCCGTGCTCGATGCGGACGGCACGGTGCGGGAGGTCACCACACCTGCCGTCGGAGCGAACCCGCGTGCGGTGGCGGCCGATGCGGCGGCGGCCACGGCGTATGTCGTCAACCACGCGGACAATGCGTTCTCCGTGGTCGACCTGAGCACGGGGTCCGGTGTCCCGAAGAGTGCGCCCGGGGCACCGAGCGCGGTGCTCGCGGGGCTCGCCGGGGACCAGGTGTGCCTCGCGGCCTGGGGCGACGGCAAGGTGTACCTCCACACTCCGGGTACGACCGACACGGTGCCCGTCGACGTCGCCGCCGGGCCGTTCGCGCTGGCGGCGGCCGGTGGAGCGGAGTTGCTCTGTGTCGCGCACGACAAGGACGACGCGGCGGCGAAGGTACTGAAGATCGTCAAACTCGGCACCGCCGACCCGCCGGCCACCGTGGATCTGCCCGGCCCCGCCCGCGCGCTGGCCGTCGCCCCTTCGGGGACGTACGGCTATGTGGCGTGCCGGGGTGCGAGCCCCGCCGCTCCGGGCACCGTGGCGGTGGTGGACCTGACCCGCGGCCAGTACTCGACGCTTGCGGTGGGCCACGAACCGCTGGCCGTGGCGGTCAGTGGCGCGGGCGACCGCATCTGCGTCGCCAACGGCGGCTCGGCCTCGCTCTCCGTCGCACCGCTCACCGACAACCACCCCGGCACCTTCACCACACTGCCGGTCACCCCACAGCCGCACACGGTGGCCTTCTCACCGGACGGCACCCTGCTCTATGTCCTCAGCCGGACCACGGGCCTGCTGACCGCCGTGCATCTGGGCGTCGTCGGCGGTGTGCTGAGCGGCACCCGTACGGATGTCGCCCTGGGCGCCGCGGTACCCGCCTCGGTCGTGTTCGCGGCCGCCGGCACGCACGCGTACGTCACCGATCAGGCGGCCGGCAGGCTGATCCCCGTACGGGTGGGGCCCACGGTCGCGCAGCGGGTCGGCACCGGGGCTTCCTCCCGCCCCCGTTCCGTCTGCGTGACGCCGAAGGGCGACTGGGCTGCTGTCGCCGACTCGGCTACCCACCGCATCATGGTGAGTGAACTGTCCGGCGATTCGCCGGGCGAGCCGAAACCCATCCCGCTCCCCGGGGACGCGGAGAAGGTGAAGCCCTGGGGCATCGCGACCAGCCCCGTCGACACACAGACCCTTGCCTGTGCGACCAGCCCGGAGACGGACCAGCTCTTCAAGGTAACCCCGAAAGTGGGCCGGCCCCTGGGCGGGGACGTGGACGTCACGGCCATCGCACTCCCGGGCGGCGCGTCCCCGCGCGGGGTCGCCGTCACCCCCGACGGCAGATACGCACTCACGGCCAACTCCGGTGGAAAGTCGCTCTCACGGGTGGACCTCCACGGGGGAATGTCGACCATCGCGGAGGATGTCGTGCGGTGCGCGGAGCCCGTCGGTGTGGAGATCGGTGGCGTCGACGGCGACACCCTCTACGTCGCGGACTACCGGCCGCCGGGCAATGGGCATGTCTCCATCCTGAAGCGGCGGGGCACGGAGTGGGAATGGGCCGGCAGCATCACCGCCGCCGAGGGGATTCTCTCGGGCCCGCACGAACTCGCCCTGTCCCCCCAGGGCAGATTTCTGTATGTCGCCAGCTACGACAACGGCAGCATCGCGGTCTTGGAGGCGACGGACGACGGCTGGGTGGCCCGTGAGTCCATCAAGCCGAGCGGGCTGGTCAACCCGTACGGGCTGGCGCTGTCCTCCGACGGGCGATATCTCTACGCCGCATGCAAGGAAACAAACCGGGTCACACAGCTCTGTTCCGAGGACGGCGGCCTGACGTTCACTCACCAGTGCTGGCTCAATTTCCCGCGGCTCAACGAGGACAAGTCCTCGGCCTCGCTGACACTCTCCAAGGACGGCACGTACCTGTACGCGAGTCATCAGAAGCAGGGCTTTGTCCACGGCATCCAGGTGCCCCAGTCGTCGAACACCACGCTGATTCCGCTGCGGGGCAACAACCCGGAGCTGAAGGGATCGCGAGGCATCGTCTGCCGTGGCGATGAGCTGCACGTCGTCAGCGCGACCGAGCACGGCGGGCAACGGGCCCTGACCGTCCTCACGCTCAACCCGGAGGACCCCTTCACGGTCACCGAGTTCGCCCGGCCCACACCCCTGCTCGACGCGGAGCCCTGCGCGATCGCCGCCCACGCGGACGGTCCCGTCTACATCACCAACTTCAGGGAGAAAACCGTCTCCGTGCGCGGGGATTCGGTCACCACCGTCGCGCTCCCGCCGGCGGAGGGCTGCGAGCCCGAGGAGGTGGCGTGCACCTCGGACGGCGCCTACGCGTACGTCACCGACCGCGCCACGGCCCGGCCGGTGGTCCACTACCTCTCCCCCTCCGCACTCACCCCCGCCTCCCTGCCCGCCCCCGCCCCCTCGGCCGGTGTCGCCTGTGCCCCGGGCGGGCTGCGGGCGTATGTCGCTCATCCCGGCGACAACAGCATCTCGATCCTGCGGCGTTCGGCCGTCCTGACGGGTCCCGCACGCCCGGCGCAGCGCGCCGCCTCCCGGACCGTGGCGCAGCACCCGAACGAGCCGTACGCCTATGCGCTGGTCACCGAGGAGGGCGCCGGCGGCCTCCAGGTCATGTCGCTGGCGGACACCTCCGCGCCCGTGGAGGTGGCGGGCGCCACGGTCCCCCTCTCCGGGGACGCCGCGGCCGGCCTCACCATGACGCCGGAGGGAGAGCGGGCCTACGCGGTCGGTACCGGAGGCACGCTGTGGGTCCTCGCGACCGACTCCGCCGAGCGACCGACGCTGGCGCGCACCCTCGATACCGGCCTCACGGCGGTATGTGACCTTGCCATCGGGCCGGGCGATCCGGCGCATCTGTATGTCGTCACCTACGAGAACGGCCAAGGCTCCCTCCATGTACTGGAGTTGGGGCCCACGAGGGAGGCGGTGGTGGCTCGTGCGGACGCCGGGATCGCGCTGCCGGGCGCGGGCCGGCCCCACTCGCTGTGCGTACACCCGCTCGGTGGTCACGGCTTTCTCAGCACCGCGGACGAAGGGGTGTACGTCCTGGACCTCACCGACCCCGCCCGGCCGTCCCTCGGCGGAAAGATGGCCGCCGGCGCGGGGTCGGTGCACTTCCCGTCCGGCTCCGACGAGGCGCTGCTCACCCAGGAGGGCGGGGTCAGCGGGATCAGGCTGGGGCCACCCGAGCTCCTCCCCCGCGCCTGGACGGGCCTCGCGGCCCCCTCGCGGCTCGCCGTCTCCCCCGATGGACGGGAGGTCTACGCGACCGCCGAGGGCGGCGACACGGTCCAGGTCATCGACGCCGGGACGGGCATCGTCCGCTTCACGCTCAAGGCGGGCCAGGCCCTCTCCGGTCTCGCCGCACACCCGGACCCCGCGAAGCGGCGCCTGTATGTGGCGGACACGGCCGGGGAGCAGTTCCTCGCGGTCGACACCGGGATGCACGTTCCGGGGGCCGCGAAGGACGTGGGCATGGATGTGCGCCAGGCGGTTCGGCCAATTCCCCGGGAGGCGAAATGATCCAGCTCGTCGACGCAGCGCTGGAGGACCGCGTACGGGAGGGGCTGGGCCGGCCCGCCGGGCTCACGGTCGAGTTCACACCGCCGACCGGGGGCAAACGTCCCGGGGAGACCCCGGGTACCAAGACCGTCGGCATCTACCTCCACGACATCCGCGAGGACCTGGACCGCCGCCAGACGGGCACGGTCAACCTCTACAGCGACGACAAGCCCGACCCGTGGAAGGTCGGGCACCACGATCCGCCCCGCTATGCGCGACTGTCGTATCTGGTCACGGTCTGGACCTCGGACCCGTTGCTGTCCCACCAGAATCTCGGCGATCTGCTGATCGACCTGGCACGGGACCGTGAGTTCCCGGTCCGGCTGCCGGAGTCGCTGGAGGCGATGCGGCTCTCCGCCCTCCTCGAAGTGGGCCGCCCGCCGATCGGGGAACGGGCGCTGGCCGAGTTGTGGAGCGCGGTCGGCCACTTCCTCCAGCCGGTGCTGAATGTGACGGTCGTCCTGCCGCTGCCCACGCACATGCCCGCGTTCTACACCCACTGGGTGACCAAGAAACTCGAACTCCCCGACGACCGGATCGAGTTCCCCCTTCCCACACCCTCGCCGCACTGGAAGAAGTGGCCCCCGAAACCGAAGCCCGAGCCCCAGCCGCCGTCCACGTCCACACCCACGTCCATGCCGCGGCCTCCCGCCACCGGGTCCGGTACGGAGGAGGGCACATGACGGCCGCCGCCCCGGCCGCGGCGTACGGACGCGACGAGACGGAAGCCCGCCCGCTCCTCGCCCGTCTCGCCCTGGTCCAGTCCCGCATCCAGCGGGCGGTGACCGCCCGGGCCGAGTGCGATCCGCAGCCCCCCGACGACCCGTTCCGGGGGTTGTATCTGTCCGACGAGCTCGCCCCGCACATGCTGCGCGGCACCCCCGCGCCGCTGCCGCCGGACGAGGGCGACGCGCTGACCGCGGCGGCGCTGGACGCCACCGAGCAAGAGGCCGAGGAGGCCGGGCGCGCGGTGCCGCTGCGCCGGCTCTCCGCCCGCTTCGGACTGTCGGAGCTGGAGCGGGATCTGCTGCTGGTGGCGCTGGCGCCGGACCTCGACGCGCGGGTCGAGCGCTGCTACGGCTACCTCAACGACGACATCACCCGCCGCCGCGCCACCATCGGACTGGCTTTCGTGCTGTGCGGTCTGCCCACGCACTCCGTACGGGGGCGGGCCGCGCTGGATCCGGACGGGGCGCTGCGCGCGGGCGGACTGCTGGAGATCGAGCCGGGCGCGGAGGGCTCGCGTCCGTATCTGACGAGGTCCCTGCGCGTGCCGGACCGGGTGGCGGCTCATCTGCTCGGCCACGACGAGCCCGGAACCCTTCCCGGCGCGCTCCGCGGCGTCGCCCAACTCGCCGACTACGGAGGTCCGTTGGGTGAGCGGGGCGGACCGCCCCTGTACCTGCGCGGCGCCTCGGCCCGTACGGAGCATCCACGCTCCGGAGGCGGCCCCGTGATCCGGCTCGACCTGTCCGGGCTCTCCGGCGGCGCGCACACGCCCGACACCCTTCTGCGGGCCGCGGCGCTGGAGGCGCGGCTGCGCGGCGTCGGGCTGGTCGCCGGGCCCGTGGAGGCGCTGGCCGACGGGGGTCCGTACGGCGTACGGCAGTCGCTGGCGCTCCTCACCTCGCCGCATGCTCCCCCGCTCCCCCTGACACTGACCGGCGCCCGGCCATGGGACCCGGACTGGTCGTGCCCGGGGGCAAAGGCGCCGGTCGAACTGCGCCCGGACGGCAGCGCGGTCCCGGCACAGCGCGACCGGAACGCCTGCCGCAGCCGGCGCGGTGACGGCGCGCTCGGCCGGATGTCGCGGCATGTGCGCCCGGTCGCCGGCTGGGCGGATCTGGTGCTGTCCGCGCAGCCCCGGGCGCTGCTGGAGGACCTGGCCCGTCGGGCCCGCCACCGGGAACGCGTGCTGCTGGACTGGAAGCTACGGCCCGGGGGCGGGCGCGGGATCGGGGTGAGCGCCCTGTTCAGCGGGCCCTCCGGGACCGGCAAGACGCTCGCGGCCGAGGTGGTCGCGGGCGATCTGGGCCTGGACCTGTATGTCATCGACTTGTCGACCGTCGTGGACAAGTACATCGGCGAGACGGAGAAGCACCTCGAAGCGCTGTTCACCGAGGCCGAGCACACCGACGCCGCGCTGCTCTTCGACG
Organism: Streptomyces inhibens; assembly: GCF_022221585.1. Classification (NCBI taxonomy): domain Bacteria; kingdom Bacillati; phylum Actinomycetota; class Actinomycetes; order Kitasatosporales; family Streptomycetaceae; genus Streptomyces; species Streptomyces inhibens. Next base: position 8,489,401 of record NZ_CP084681.1, on the reverse strand, counting down.
AGGCGGACGCGGTCTTCGGCAAACGCGCGCAGACGGTGGACGCGCACGACCGGTACGCCAACACCTCCACCGCCTATCTGTTGCAGCGCCTGGAGACCTTCAACGGGCTGGCGCTGCTCACCACCAACATGCACGCCAATATCGACACCGCCTTCCTGCGCCGCCTCGATCTCGTCGTGCCCTTCGCCTCCCCCGACGCGCCCGAACGACGTGTCCTGTGGGAGCGCTGCCTGGGCACCGAGGTCCCGCGCGCCCCGGGGCTCGACCTCGACCTGCTGGCCGAGGAGTTCGACCTGTCCGGGGGCGCCATTCGCTGCTGTGTGCTGACCGCCGCCTATCGCGCCGCCGAGTCCGGACGCCCGGTCGGCACCGGCGAGCTGCTGGCGGCCGTACGCGACGAATACCTCAAGCTCGGCCGCTATCTGGACGAGAGCCGGTTCCCGTCCCTCCAGGAGGCGTGAGTCCATGATCCCGACCGGCGCACACACGACAGAGCCCGAGCCCGTCGCCGGCCCGAGCCACGCCCCCGACCCGGCCCCCGCGCCCGTGCCCCCGCCCCGCCCCGCGCTCGTCCCGGTGCCGGCTCCGCTCCGCGTACCCCACGCTCACGAGCGCGCGCGGCGCTCACCGCGCTGGCGGTCGGCCACCACGGAGTACGAGCAGCGGCTCGGTGTCGCGCTGGAGCGTGCGGCCGCCGTGCGGCGCGTCGCCCAACTCGCCGTGCTGCGCCTCGCCTCGGTGCTCGGCCAGGAATTCACCCCGGAGCGCGCGGCCGGCGCCTTCTTCAAGGACGACTCGTCCAGCGCCGGCCAGGTCGGCACCGCAGGCGACCTGGGCGTCCGGCTGCGGGACGCCTGCGCACCCGGCTCGGGCGCCACCGTGCGCCAGCTCATGACGGCGTTCTACAACGCGGCGTACTACAAGTACGGCCAGCAGGCCGAGAAGCCCGACGACGAGCGCGAGGTGTCGTTCAAGACGCTTCTGCACCGCGTCGTCCTGGACGGCGACACCGCACTCGCCGACCGGCTGGGGCTCGACGCCCCTGCGCTGCGCGGCTATCGCGCGTATCTGCTGAGCAAGGACCGCAAACGGCTCAAGTCGCTGCCGGGCATCCCTCCCCACCTCTTCGCCGACGATGTCTTCGCGCTGGGCAATCTGCCCGCCCGGCACGGGCTCGGCAAGGCGGTCTCCATGGGCCGCAGTCAGTGGGGCCGGACCGAGCGCCCCGATCAGCGGACGGGGCCGGGAAAGCCCACGCTGCGCGAGTACCACAGGCTCGGCATGCCGTTCGGCGAGGAGGAGTTGGCGTACCTGGAGCAGAATCTCGAACCCCTCACGGTCTCCGGGCTCGACTACGACGAGAAGGGACGCCTGCAACCCGCTTCCCTCACGGTCACCCCGGACGCCATGCGGGCGGCGCGGCTCGACCACCGGCTGCCGGGCGCCGAGTTCCCGCTGCCATGGACACCCGGCGCGGCCATGTACGCGATGGATCCCTCCGCCCTCTGGTACCGCAAGCACGACAAGCACGGTGTGCCCCTGGTGGCGGGGATCTCCGGGACCACGACCAGGATGGTCAGCGCCATGCACTGGCTCCGTCCGCCCGCGGGCGAGGACCGGCAGCGCATGGAGCGGCAGTTCTTCCTCGCGGTGGTCGCCTGGATGCTGCCGACGCGGGACCACTCGCTCTACGAGATCCTGCGCGGCGCCAAGGCCGCGGGGCTCGCCGGCCTGGCGGATCTCCCCGCCTCCTCCCAGGACGCGGTGGGCATGTACCGCGCCTTCGACGCCTTCCTCCGCGAGACCCTTCCGGGCACCGCGCTGCCCGAACCGCCGCATGCGCAGCTCTACATGGACCTGGCGAAGGCCGGCCCGGAGGACGACGGACTGATCACCGTGGACAAACGGATGGTGCGCGCCGCCGGTGCGCGGCGCCGGAAGCTCGACAGGCAGGGCCGTCACCCCGCGCTCACCGAGCCGTATCTGCTCGCCCTGGAGCAGTACACCGGCGGCAGCCACCAGCTCATCAACCGCGTGCTGTCCTGGCATGCGTTGCCCACGCTCGGCACGCGCCTCCTGGCGGGCGAGATGATCGGCCCGCTGAAGGAGGACCAGGTCGCCGAGATCCCCTTCGCCACCTGGCGCGACCCCGAGCTGCAACGACGCATCGAGGCCTATACGGCGCGCGACCTCGACGGGGTCGCGTCCAAGCGGCAGACCAAGCGGCTGCTGGACGCCATCCAGAGCCGTATGGAGGCGCTGTCGGAACGGCTGAGCGAAGAGGGCCAACTGCACGCCGATATGCTCGCCGAGGCGCTCTCCCATCTGCCGCCTGTCACCGGGACCGTCTACCGCGCCGCATGGGAACCCTTCCACCAGGGCCCACGGCACACCTTCGCCCCCTTCGCCAGCACCAGCCGCGACGACGAGCAGGCCCTGGACTTCCTGCCGCTCCAGCGCCCTCCGGTCGGCGGGCGGAGGGTGCTCTACCACGTGAGTCTCACGGGCCGCAGCGGCCGCGACATCGCGGAGTTCTCCAAGCACCCGGACGAAGAGGAGGTCCTTCTTCTCCCGGGTGCGACGTTCACGGAGACGGGCCGTTTCAAGGGCCTGGTCAAGCAGATCAAGGGCAAGGACTACACCTACGACTACGTGTTCCTCACGGAGACGGGCTGAGCGGACTCAGCCCGCGTTCACCGGCCTGGGCATGGGGAGACGCAAGAACTCGGCGTTCCCGGAGGTCGGGGGTGTGGGGTCAAAGCCCTTGTCGTTGCTGGCCGCGACGCTGAACGTGTACGTATACGTCAGCTTCGTCCTGCCGTCATCGATCACGATGGGCAGGCCCCCTTTGGTGTTGCTGTGGGCGGCCTTGTGCGCCGGCATCAGATGGAACGTGAGGGTCCCTGTCCCCTTCACGGGGAACCCGGGCCGGACATAGTCAGCCGTCACCGGGGCCATCCCCTCGATATCGGTCGGCACACAGACATGCGGACCGCAGGCGGTGAACCTCCCCGTGCCCTTGAGCGCCACGATCAGCGCGGGAGGGAGCCAGCTCGCTCCCTCCGGCGGGAGGACGACGAGCTTGTCGCCCTCCCTGACCACCGGATACGCCACAGCCCTCCCCTACCCCGCGCCCTGTCCGGCGATCTGGGCGATCGAGAAGTGCACGAACTCGGCGGGACGCACCGGCGCAACCCCGATATCGCAATGCACCTCACCCTTGTCCTGCGTCTCCCGCGGATTGTTCGACCCATCACAGATGACGTAGAACGCCTCCTCAGGCGTACGCCCCACCAAAGCACCCTGACGCCACTGATCCATCAAAAACGTCGACACCGCATGCCGCAACGTCCCCCACAACCGCTCATCATTCGGCTCGAACACCGCCCACGACGACGACTGCTGAATCGAATCCCGCAGAAAACACACCAACCGCCGCACATTCACGTACTGCCAGTCCCGCGTCGACGAACGCGTCCGCGCACCCCACACCAACAAACCCCGGTCGGGGAAGGTGCGCATGCAGTTGACGCCGGCGGCATTGAGGTCGCCCTGTTCCTCGTCGGTGAGGAGGACCGGGATCTCCAGGACGCCTCGTGGCACCTCGTTGGCGGGGGCCTTGAAGACACCGCGCTCGGTATCCGTACGGGCCCAGATGCCCGCCATATGGCCGCACGGTGGCACGGTCCGCTTGCGTGCCTCGACGCCGGGGACGGTGAGCCAGGGGTAGTAGAGCGCGGTGTAGGCGGCGTCATCGGAGTTGGGTGAGGCCAACTGGCTGTTCGCGAAGGCCTTCACCGCGTCGGGGAGCAGCCCGGACGGCGGGTCCACGAGGGCGAGCCTGTTACGCATGCCCGTGCAGTGCTTCAGCACAGCCTCGATCAGGGGCTTACCCTCCTGCTCCGTCACCGCGGGAAGCGGTTCGACCGTGGGGACGTCCCGGGTCATCTCCCACAGACTCGGCACCGCGACCATGGTGACCTTGGGTTCGGTCACCAGACCGCCGAGCCCCGTACGGCCCTCCTCGCTTCCGGCGAGCGCCGTGGCGGCCACCTTCCTCGTCGGGTCGGTGAAACCCACGACGTAACACGATTGCCCGCCGTTGGCGAAGAAGCCGTAGACCGCCTCCGCCAGGGTGAAGCACCGCTCCAGGGCGTTCCGCTCCTGGGCCGTCCTGGCCTCGGTCAGCTCCTTGGCCAGCCCTTCCATGCTGTAGCGGACGGCGAACTCGCGCCAGCCACGGATCAGTTGGGGGACCGTGCGTTCCTCATTCGTGTACGGCTCGGGCGTGGCCTCGGGATGGTCCTTGGGGGACACCCTGGTGTAGCCGAGGAACGCCGGGATGGATGTGCTCGCGCCGGTGATCGTGCGGACGCCGCTGGGCTTCTCGGTGACGAAGACTCCGGGCGGATTGGGCGGTGTCATGCGTGCTCCCTCTCGTGGCGCGGGCGGGTCATTCGACGGTCATGTCCTCGTAGGTGATGGTCACCTGCTCCGTCGCGGTCGCGGAGTTCGAGGCGCCGAGGGAGGGTCCCTGCCAACGGGAGGCCCAGGCGTTGCTGAGGTGGATGCGGCGTACGGTCTGCTTCTTGGCGTCCTTGAGGGCGATGGTGATGTTCTGCCGGGCGCTGTCGAGGTCGGCGTTGACGAGCGTGGCCTTGATCCAGTCGGTGAAGGCGGTGCTCTTGTCCATGCCCCGGGTGATGGTGATCTCCCCGGTCCTGCGCGAGCCGGGCTGCTTGCGTACGAGGAGCTCGCCGGTGGCCGAGACCTGGCGGGTCTCGACGACGTCCTGTTCCAGGGTGAGTCCGGAGACCTCCTGGACGGTCTCGACCTGGAACTTGCCGAGTTCGATGGCGAAGGTGCTGCTGCTGAAGGTGTCACCGGTCAACACGATTCTCGTTCTCCCTCTTTCCGCTTGCTCGACCTACCTGGCTTCCCTGATTTCTCTGGCTCCCCCGACTTCCCTGGCTTCCCGTCCTACGTACCGCCGGCCTGTCCGGCGATCTGTGCGATCGAGAAGTGCACGAACTCGGCGGGACGCACCGGCGCAACCCCGATATCGCAATGCACCTCACCCTTGTCCTGCGTCTCCCGCGGATTGTTCGACCCATCACAGATGACGTAGAACGCCTCCTCAGGCGTACGCCCCACCAAAGCACCCTGACGCCACTGATCCATCAAAAACGTCGACACCGCATGCCGCAACGTCCCCCACAACCGCTCATCATTCGGCTCGAACACCGCCCACGACGACGACTGCTGAATCGAATCCCGCAGAAAACACACCAACCGCCGCACATTCACGTACTGCCAGTCCCGCGTCGACGAACGCGTCCGCGCACCCCACACCAACAAACCCCGGTCCGGAAAGACCCGAAGGCAATTGATGCCCTTTTCGTTGAGGTCGCCCTGCTGCCCGTCCGTGAGGCGGGTGGGGATGCTGAGCACTCCCCTGATGTTCTGGTTCGCCGGAGCCTTGAAGACACCCCGCTCGACATCCGTACGGGCCCAGACACCCGCCATATGGCCGCACGGCGGCACGGTCCGCTCCTGAGCATTGACGCCCGGGACGCGGACCCATGGGTAGTAGACGGCGGTGAACGCGGAGTCGTCGGAGTTGGGGGAGGCCAGCTTCTGGATGAACGGACCCAGTTCACTGGGGTACAAATCGTCCGGCGGCTCGACAATCGCGAGACGGTTGCGCATCTTCACACAGTGGGCGACGACCTTCTCGATGTTTGTGCCCCCGGTGGCGACATCCTGGCTGTTCGTCCAGAGGTCCGGCACCGCAACCATGTTCACGTCGGAGAGGGCCTTGAGCTTCTCCAGGCTGGTGGCAGCGGTGAGTTCGGCACCGAGATCCTTGTCAGGGGCAAGGGTGACGACGTAACACTCGGTACCCCCGTTGGCGAAGAAGCCGTATACCGCCTCTGCCAGGGCGTATTTCTCGGACAGCGGCAAGTAGTCCGAAAGGTTTTCCAGTTCGCTGAACCGGTCGGCGACGGGCCACCACGACTTCCCGGCAACCTCCCAGGCGGTGTACGTCGCCCCCTCAAGGCTCGTCGCGATGGCGTCCGCCGCGTCCTTCTCCTCCTTACTGACCTTCTGCCCCGCCCCCAAACGCTTCTTCACCTCGGCGAAGGCCTTGTACTCCTCGTCGGTGAGCTTGCTCGGGACGGCCTCTTCCCGCAGCGCCTGGTCGGCCAACGCGAAATCGTCGGCGAGGGGCCCAAGTCGATGCAGTTCTTCCGCGATCTGCTCTGCGGTGAGGTCCGTACGGAAGTGGTACGCCTCGACGTACTGGTTCCAGCTACGCACCTTGACGGGTGGAGCCGCGACAGGTTTGGTGACTGAATACCCGAGGAACGCCGGCGTCGACGTACCCGCTCCGGTGATGGTCCGGACTCCGCTCGGAAGTTCCTTGACGAAGACTCCGGGGGCAAGGTCTGAGGACATAGGGCGGGCCCTTCCTGTCTAGGCGGTAGGTGCGCCAGACGGAAGCAGTACCCGCGCCTCCCCCGCCTCCCCGTACCCCGATCGGCTACCGTCCCGTATTCACCCGCCAGCGTGAGCACACATCGCTTGCCCACACGGATCCCACGCATACGTACGACCATTCCACCGGTTGCACGTTCGGCGGCTCTCAGCTCCGTGGCGGGGGCGTAGTTGCAGGGGCACCGGGAACCTCAGCGTGCGTCGGCACCTGGGGCACGGCGTCCAAGCGCGGGGTTTTCCGCTCGCCCCCATTCACCGACCCGCTATCCAAGCGCCCCGGAAAACAGATCGTTGACGTCTGCGGTCCGCCCGGAGCCGGTCAGATACTGCGTCACTTCTATGGCAAGCGATCCTAGGAACCCGAAAACACCTCGGGCAAGGGAAATCGACGCTCCGGTAGAGTTCACCATTCGCGCCAGGGGAAACCCTCTTCGCCTGTCTGGGTATTCGATGGTCTCGGGCTATCGGCTCGTCCACCAGGCGGCCCCGGTGCCAGTAGCGGCGGCGACCACCGTGATCAGCCACACGGGGAATCGCTGAATGGTCAAGTGGAGCCCGCCACACCGCAGTTCGAACTGCGGCTGCTTCCGATCTCTATCAGTTCTCGGGGTCATTCCCGTAGTTAAGCAGGATCCCCCGGTGTCCCGTCATGAGCCGTATGCGTACAAAACCCGGCCCCAAACTTCGCCGCGATGTACAACGGCCATACCGCACGGACCCTTGACAGCCCGGCTCACGGACGACACCGGCTCCCTCCTGACCGCCGGGAAGGGGCCTTGGCGCGAGGATGGACCCATGGCTGACAGCTTCACCACACGGACCATCGACGTGACCACCGGCTCCACGGAGACCGTGCTCGACCTGACCGACGCATGCGCGTCGTTCCTCCGGGAGGTGGCTCCGGGCCGGGACGGACTCCTCAACATCTTCACACCCCACGCAACGGCCGGTCTGGCTGTCATCGAGACGGGGGCGGGCAGCGACGAGGACCTCCTCGCGGCCCTCCACGACCTCCTCCCGGCCGACAACCGCTGGCGCCACCGCCACGGCTCCCCAGGCCACGGCCGCGACCACGTCCTGCCCGCCCTCGTCCCCCCGCACGTGACCCTCCCGGTCGTCGCGGGCCGCATGGCACTCGGCACCTGGCAGTCCGTTTGCCTGGTCGACACCAACGTCGACAATGTCAACCGTCAGGTCCGGCTGAGCTTCCTGGGCTGACCAAGACGGCCCTGGGGGTGGCCGCGAATTCTCCGTACCCTGCGTGCCCGAAACGGAGAAGCCAGAGCCCATCCCCGCAGGCACGGAGCGTTGGAACCGCCGGCCTTTCGCACCCCGAGGGTGGGCACCTCGGGACCATCCGCGCATGCGGAGAACAACCCTCGCGACCGGCAACTGTTTCACGGAGACTGCGGCATTTCCCATCTGGTTGAGCAGCGCGCAGCGCGGCTGACATTGCCCATCCCCGTACGCTTTCCCTCCGACGTGCTCCACGAGGTCAAGCACCGTTCCGAGGCCGACGACCGATCGGTGGCCTCGTGGATCCGTCGCGCTGTCGGGCACGAGCTCAACCGGACGGCGTGACCGAGGACCACACGCCGAACCACTGCTCGGCGCCGTACTCCTCGAACCGCTCCACCTCGGTGAACCCCAGCTTCGCCGCGAGGCGCAACGAGCGGTCGTTGGCGGTCCGGGTGCAGAGCTCCACCGGCTCGATAAACGCCGCACGGTCCCGGGCCTCGGGCTCACGGAGCACGAGCCGCTCTGTCCTGATCGGGGCAGGTGGCCAGGCGACGGGTCCGAGCTCAGTCATGGCGGCCCACTTATCGCACGCCCGCCGGGCAGGAGCCTCAGACGACCCACAGCGGCAGCAGCTTCTGACCCGTCGGCCCCAGCGGGATGTCGGTGCCCATCTCAGGCCCCACGCCGCACTCAACACTGAGCGTTTTCCCACAGGGAATGACGACGAAAAGGAGGTTGGGAAGGCCCTCTACAACCGCCTTCTGGAGTCCGTGCCAGGGGAGAACATCTCTCCTCAACACAACCTCTACCGGCTCTGCCACCAGATTTACGGGGGCTCGGGTCCGGCCCCTGCCCGCCCTGCTGCCGAGGTCTGGGCGCACCGGGACCACAAGACCGTTCAGCAGCGCGGTGTGGAGGCACGCGATCTCCACACCGCGCCCCGCCCGGAACATCGGCGGGCCGACCGGCGAAGCTCCTCGCGATCACCGGTGTCGCGGGTGAGCGCGCGACACGGTCACGCGACCAGGCGCAGCCAGGCCGCAGCGAGTGCGGCGTGACCGGCCGGCGTCGGGTGCACGCCGTCCTCGGCCCAGTATTCCGGTCCGCTCGTCGCAGCGAGTTCGGCGAACATGCTGTCGGCGGGGAGCAGATGGGCACCATGCTTGTCGGCGAGCTCCCGCACGGCCTGGATCTTCGGGTTCAGGTCGGCGCGCCATTCCCTTCGCTCTTTCTCTCCGATGAGCGCGACACCGGCCCCGGCCTCGACGACGCCGTGGATCGGCAGGAGGAACGGCTCGATGAGGATCAGCTCCGTGCCCGCCTCGGAGAGGGGCGCGAGCAGGCGGTCATAACCCGCTTCGAACTCCTCCACGGGGATCACGTACCCCTTCGGGTCCAGCGTGTGCCAGCCCATGTCGTTGACCCCGACGAGGATCGACACCACGTCCGGGCGCGCGTCGAGCACGTCCGCCTGCCACCGGGGTTCGAGGTCCCTCACCTTGTGGCCCGCGATCGCGGTGTTCAGCCAGGTCACGGGCCGGTCCGGATGCCGGAAGCCCCACTCGCCCGCAACGCGCAGCGGGTAGCCGAACCCGAGGCCGTCTTCGCTCTCCAGACGCTGGCTGTCGGTGATCGAATCGCCGGTGAACATCACAGTGGTTCCCGGGCGGAGGGTGATCGTCATAAGTGCTCCTTGAAAGCTGGGTTGGGGGGAAGGAGAAGGTTCAACGGGGAGCAGGAGGGAACAGGGGCGGCGGCTCAGATTCCCGAAGTGCCGAACCACTGGGCGGCGGCCCGCTCGAACGCTTTCCGATCGAAGTCGCGATCGCCCGCCCAGGCGACGACGCCGTCCGGCCGGATGAGCACGGCACCCAGTCCGAGGTCGTTCTTCGCCGCCCCGGCCGCGTAACGCAGGCGGCTCTGTCGGCTCGTCGCCGCATCGCGCAGGCGGCGGTCGGAGCTGAAATCGAGCACGACGCCTCGTCCGTCCTGCAACAGCTCGCCGAGGCGAGTGCCGTCTTCGAGACGGAGGTCCGGGGCGTTGCGGCCTACCAGCGGCTGCTCGCTGCCGAGGTCGTAGCGGATCGACGATCCCGACACCTTCTCGAACACGTGGGTCGTTCCGTCACGGGTCCCGAGCAGGTCGCGCATCAATCCTTGGATCGCCCGGCCATGTGGGTCCGGCCGCATCACCACCGCCTGGGCGCGCGTCCAATCGAGCACCCAAGCGCCGATCGGATGCCGCTCGCGGGTGTAGGTGTCGAGAAGCCCGTCCGGCGCGTACCCGTGCACGGTCGCCGCGAGCTTCCACCCCAGGTTCATGGCGTCGCCAATGCCGAGGTTGAGTCCCTGTCCGCCAAGGGGGGAGTGGATGTGCGCGGCGTCGCCCGCGAGCAGGACGTGCCCAAGCCGGTAGGTCGTCGTCTGCATCGCCCGATCGGTGAAGCTCGAGACGAGAGGGACGTCGCTCAGCGTCACATCGGTGCCGGACACGCGGCGCAGCACCGCCTGGAGGTGGTCGAGAGTCGGCTGTTGCGAGCGATCGAACGCGCCGCCGTCGAAGTCCATCATGCCGATGTGCCCCTCGGTGGGCATCCGGAGGTACATGCCCGTCGGCGTCAGGTTGATCCCGGGGCTCAGCTCGTCGGGATCGGCGACGGTGGCGAGCATGACGTAGCCGGTGAACAGCGGCTCGGTGCCGACGAATTCGAAGCCCGCGAGCCCGCGCACCGTGCTGCGTCCGCCATCGCAGCCGACGAGCCAGTCCGCCGCGTACTCGTGGTCGCCGACGTGTGCGACCACGCCCTCGTCGTCGTGCGTGATGGCTGAGACCGTGACGCCGCGCCTGATCTCCACGCCGAGCTCGGAAGCCCGCTCGGACAGCACCGTCTCGACCGCTTCGAGGTTCGTCAGCACACCGTCCATCGCCGGGTTGGGAAGCCGAAACGGCAGGGCGGCGAGGTCCACCTTGGCCGGATCGAGCACCATGCCGGCGAAGTGGCCCACGCCACGAGGAGGTGACGGCTCGTCCGCGTCGGGGTTCGGGCCGGGATCGTCGTGGACGCCCGACGCCGTCAGCAGTGGGTGCAGCATTCCGCGGCGGTAGAACGCCTCGACCGACCCGGCGGACAAGCCCCGCATCCCGAGCGGGTCCGCCCGCCACGGGGAGCCGGGCTCCGGCTCCCGCTCGAGCACCAGGACAGAGCAGCCCGCGAGGCCAAGTTCGCAGGCAAGGAACAGACCGACCGGGCCGGCGCCCACGATCACTACGTCATGCATGAGAAGTCCCTTTCCGAAGCCGGTTGTTTGCGGCACGCCAAGATTGCTGCGGGCCACTCACACGGTGCGCACACGGCGTTGACACGAGGGCACACGGGCACCGCCCTGATGTGAGGACCCGACCGTGTGCGTGCGAGGATCAGAGAATGGACGGGGGTGCCAGGGGTGCGCGGCTTCGTGTCACGCTGCTCGGCGCCTTTCAGCTGGCCCGCGGTGACACCGAACTGCCCGTACCAGGTGCCCGGTTGCAGGCTCTGGTCGTACGGCTGGCCCTCGCCGGCGGGCACGCGGTCGAGCAGGGCGGCCTCATCGACGCGATCTGGGCCGAGGACCCGCCGGCCGGCCCGGCCCACGCCCTGCAAGCCCTCGTCTCGCGGCTGCGCCGGACTCTCGGCTCGGCCGGCGACATCGCGCAGTTCGCGGGCGGCTACCGGCTGGCCGTTGACGCGGCCGACGTGGACGCGCTGCGGTTCGAGCAGCTCGCCGGCAAAGGCCGTGACCACCTGCGCGCCGGCGACCCACATGCCGCGGTGGCCGTGCTCGGCGAGGCCGTGGCGCTGTGGGGCGACCGTCCCGGCGCCGAGCCCCTGGTCGTCGCCGCGGTAGCGCCCGCCGTCGCGACCCGGCTGGCGTACGCCTCGATCGAGGCCGTCGCCGACCTCGCCGACGCCGAGCTGGCGCGGGGCCGTGCCGACGCGGCCGCAGCCCGTCTGGCCGCACTGCTTGCCGAGCACCCCGTCCACGAGCGCGCCGCCGCGTTACTCATGGACGCGCTCGCCGCCCAAGGGCGTCAGGCTGAGGCCCTCGCCCTGTACGAGCGGATCCGCGAGCGCCTGGCCGACGTCCTCGGCGCCGACCCGGGCGCCGCCCTGAGCGAACGCCACCTGCGCCTGCTGCGTGCCGAGCGGCCCGCCCCCGACGCCGAGCAGGTCAGGCAGAGCAACCTGCCCGCACCGCTGACCAGTTTCATCGGCCGCGACGACGACCTTGCCCGGATCGACACGCTGCTCGCCACCGGGCGCTTGGTGACTGTGCTCGGACCCGGCGGCGCCGGCAAGACGCGCCTGGCGGTCGAGGCCGCCCGCCGCCACCGGCACGAGTACCGCGACGGCGTCTGGATGATCGACCTCGCCTCTGTCACCGAGCCCGCCAAGGCCGGCGCGGCGCTGCTGACCACGATCGGGCTGCGTGGCTCGGCGCTTTTCGAGGCCTCGGCCAAGCTGCGCGGCGACCCGGTCGGCGAGCTGGACGTGCTGGCGGACCAGCTGGACGGCCGGGAGAGCCTGCTCGTGGTGGACAACTGCGAGCACCTGATCGACGCTGTGGCGCACCTGATCGCGGCGCTGCTGGCCCGCTGCGCCGCGCTGCGGGTGCTGGCCACGAGCCGGGAGCCACTGGCGGTCGACGGCGAGGCGCTGGTCCCGCTCGGCCCGCTCGCCCTGCCCGAGCCGCACGAGGAGGTCGAGCAGGCCCGCCGTACGGCGTCGGTGCGCCTGTTCACCGAGCGGGCGGCGGCCGTGCGGCCCGGGTTCGACGTCGACGAGCACAACCTCGGCGAGGTGCTGCGTGTCGTCCGCGGCCTGGACGGCATGCCGCTCGCGCTCGAACTGGCCGCGGCCCGTCTGCGCACGCTCTCGCTGGCCGGCCTGGCCGCCGGATTGTCCGACCGGTTCCGCCTGCTCACCACCGGCAGCCGGACCGCCTTCCCCCGGCATCGCACGCTGCGCGCGGTCATCGCGTGGAGCTGGGACCTGCTCGGCGCGGACGCCCGTGCGGTCGCGGAGCGCATCTCGGTCCTGCCCGGCGGCGTCACACCGGCCTCGGCCACCGCGGTGTGTGCCGGCACTGCGGTGCCGGCAGCCGAAGTCCCGGAGCTGCTCGCGGGCCTGGTCGACCGATCGTTGCTGCAGCTCGCGCCGGACACCGGCCGATACCGGATGCTGGAGACCATCCGCGAGTACGGCCTGCAGCGCCTGGTCGAGCAGGGCACCCTGACCAGCGTGCGGGACCTGGCAGCCCGCTACTTCGCCGAGCTCGTCGCCCGCCACGACCCGCTGCTTCGCGGCCCCGAGCAGCTCGACGCACTCCACGTGCTGCACGCCGAGTACGACAACGTGGTCGCCGCCCTGCGCCACCTCTGCGACAGCGACGACGCCGCCTGCGCGATCGCGCTCGCGCTGGACCTGATCTGGTACTGGCAGATGCTCGGCCGGCACGCCGACGCGGCCTACTGGCTCGGTGAGGCGGTCGCGCTGCCGGTCGCGCGGCCGAGTGTGAAACGCGACATCGCCGAGGGGTTGCTGGCGCTCAACACCGTCGCCACCCGGGGTGCGCCGGCCAACGAATGGATCAAGGAGCGGCGCGGGGAACTGCGGGCGCTCGCCGGCCGGCTGCTGAGCCGTCCGGAGCTGCTGATCCATCGGGAGCTGCCGGGCCTCTGCGGCGTGCTGACCGCGGTCTGGCTGGCCTCCCTGGCGGAGATGGAGGTGTCGCCGACGGTCCTCCAGCAGCTGGTCGACGGGCCCGACGTGTGGCTGGCAGGGATGGCCCGCTTGGTCCGGGCCCAATCCGCTGAAAATGACGGCCATTTCGACCAGGTCCGCAGCGACGTGCGCGCCGCGCTGGAGTGCTTCGCCCGAGCGGGCGACCGCTGGGGCTTGGCCAAGGCGCTGCCCCTGCACGCGCTGATGCGGCAGTACGACGGCGATCTCGACGGCGCACTGGCCGATCTGAACGAGGCCAAACGGCTGGCCCGCGAGTTCGGATCGCTCAGCCTCAGCGACGAGATCTTCGTCGACCTGCGCCTGATCGATCTGCACGTGCGGCTCGATGAGCCCGCGCGGGCGGCTGAGACGATCGCCGTGGCCCGGGAGCGCGTGCTGCGCTCGGCGTCGCCCGAGATGGCCATTCTGCTCGACGCGCGGGAAGCCGCTCTGTGGGTGCGAACCGGCGTTCTGCCCCAAGCGCGCGAGCTGGTCGAGTCGCTCGAGGCCGGACTGTCCGAGCAGGTCATGTTCGGAGGCGACCAGGGGCAGGCACTGGTCGGCGCGATGCGGGGCGCGCTCTGTCTCGAACTCGGCGACGGGCCGGGCGCCGAAGAGGCGCTGGGCCGGGCGTACGTGGCGGCGGTCGACAGCAGGGACATGCCGATCGTGGCGACGGTAGCGGTGACCGTGGCCGGCCTCGCCGCGCTGCACGGGCGGTACCCCGAGGTCGCTGTCCTGCTCGGCGCGGCGGCCCGTCTGCGCGGCGCCCACGATCGCACCGATCCGCAGGTCCGCACGCTGAGTAGCCGTAGCCGAGCCGCGCTCGGCGACGAGCGCTTCGCCGAGGCGTACGAGACCGGCTGGCAACTGGACGTGACAGCGGCCGTGACCCGGACCGACCCGGCGCGGCTGCGCCGCATGTCGCCGTCCGCGTCACCTCCCGAGCCGGGCGGCGCTCAGACACGGCGGGCGTGAGCCTGCAGCGCGAGCGGTACGAAGACCACCAGCAGGTGGAACTCGACCGGGCTGCCGACCAACAGCCCGCAGGGCGCGTCTCAGGCCGGGACGCCATATGCCCAGGGACCAACCCCACGGGCGCGGGGACCACAGTCGGTGACCGGGGGCAGATGCGCACAGAGTCGCTTTTACACTGGCGACCATCCGGCCGTCGGTCATTGCACGGTACGGACCTGGACCCGATCGAACGCCCATATGACGGATGCGGAAAGTCGTTCTGACACCGCAGCATCTGTCGGCGGGCACATCATCGGCGGGGCCGACGACCGGGAGGTATCGGGAGCCACGGCCCGATCACCCGGCCCGAGCTCGGTCCGTGGCTTCGACGAACGGGACCTGCGCGCCATCCAGCGCCGGAATCGAAACACCACCGTCAAGACGCGTGCGGCCGGACGCCCCAAGGGGAAACCCTCGTACGGGTTTCCGCTACGTCCGGGTTGCGATGGGCGGCGAAATCGACCACGTCGAACTGCACCCGCGTGTTCCACCGTGATCAGGCTCGTCGCTCGCCGCATCCTTGCCGATCCCGAACACAACACGCCCGGTGGCGAAGCGGCTCGCCTGAACCGCGCAGGGGAGCCGGCGCCTGTCGACCACTTGGCCGTCATGGAGGGGAAGCCGTCGAGCCGTCGGCCTCGTACAGCGTGCGGTGGACGACGAGGGTCCAGTCGCCGTTGAGACTGGGCCAGGTGGCGAAGACGACAGTGGTCGCGGCCGGCCCGAGGCAGCACGGAAGCGCGGTCAGTTGCCTCCTGCTCGGGTCAGGGCGTCCTGCGCCTGGGTGGCCATGGCGGTGACCAGGTCCTCTGCCGAGGGCAGGTCGTCGATGAGGTCGACGGCTTCGCCCGCCCAGACCGGCAGCGGTGGCACGGTGCCTCGTGCCACGTCGTCCTGGTACGCCTGGCGGACCTGGGGGTCGGCTGCGAGCTCGGCCTCCCGGCCTCGCCAGCGGTCGAGGTACGGGTGGCGGAGTGTGCGAGCGGGGTACTTCGACGGCCACCGGGAGCCGCGCGCGATGTCCAGCACGGTGCTGCGCTCGGTGTCCTGCCCCCGCCCCTCGACAATCGCCTGGCTGATCGAGGGGTCGATCAGGGCCTCGGTGGTGGCCTGGAAGCGGGTGCCGATGAGTGCCCCGGCGGCGCCCAGTACGAGAGCCGCGGCCACACCGCGCCCATCGGCGATCCCGCCCGCCGCCAGCACCGGCACCGGAGCCACGAGATCCACCACCGCGGGCACGAACGGCAGAGTGGACCGCCCGCGCACGGCTCCGTGCCCGCCGCTCTCGATTCCCTGAGCAACGATCACATCGGCACCCAGATCCACGGCCTGCTTGGCCTCCTCCAGGTTGGTGACTTGGACGATCAACAGAGCCCCTGCCCGGCGGACATGCTCCGCGTATGGGCTCGGATCGCCGAAGGACAGCATCACGGCGCTGGGGCCGTAGCTCAACGCCAGCTCCACCGCGGCGAGATCGATCCCCCAGGTCAGGAATCCGATACCCCACGGTCCTTCAGTACTCGCGACGACCGGCACCTCCCGTGCCAGCCACTCCGGATCCCCGTAGGCGCCGCCCAGAATCCCGAACCCGCCACCGCGGGAGACCGCTGCGGCCAGCGCCCCACCGGCCGACCCACCCATCGGTGCCAGCGCGATCGGGTGCCGTACGCCGAGCATCTCCGTGAACGCCGTCGATAAAGTCATGTTCGTATCATGCCGCTTTGTTCGATCAGCGGAACACAAACGCAGCGACTGATCTCCGCGGCGCCAACGCCGCGCCGCCATCGGTCTGTTTACCCTCTGCCACCAACTCGGCTGCGCTTTCTGGCCCCGCCCTGGCCCGAAGATCGAGAATGCCCCGGCGCCGACAGCACCGGGGCATTCTCGATCTTCGGGCCAGGGCCTGTCCGGCGGATCAGGGCCGGACAGGCCCTAGTGGTGTACCTCCCGGCGGCGGCGTAGATCTTCGACGGTTGGCGGCCGTGGAGAACGTGCCATCACCGAAGTGTCACGACTGTGCGGTGATGGTGCCGCCGCCGGGCTGGGTGGATCTGCCGGTCAGGTGGACGGTCGGGCCGAAGACCGCTGCGCCGAAGGCGTGGTCGTCGACCCTGGCTTGGCGGCGCAGGCGCCGTCCGCGCAGGCGGTGAGCCACGAGTCGAAGTCGGCGTCGTAGCGCGTGCCGATATCGTTGTAGACGGCGTAGCCGCCGGCGTAGTCGCCGGTCCGGAAGTGCTCAAGCATGGTGGCGATGTCCTCGGGGTGCTTCTCGAACATGTACCGGACCGCGAGGTAGCCCCAGGGATAGGTGCGGGTCACGTCGCTGTTGTCGTAGGTGCTTTGGAACAGCGTGCTCAGCTTGTAGGTGTGCTTGCCGGCCTCGGTGACCGCCTCGTCGTCGGTGATCTTGCGGTAGCCGTACGAGATGTACTCGCCGAGGCCCTCGATCCACCAGACGTCCGGAACCGACGTCTGCTGGCCGAAGTCCCCCTTCATGTCGTCACGGGCGTCGAGGTAGTGCGTGTACTCGTGGTTGAGGTTCCAGATCCGGGCCGGGAAGCCGTTGTCGTCGCTCCTCTGATACATGATGGACATGGGCTTGTTGTCGGGTTTGGTGGGGTCCCCGATCATGGTGATGCCGCCGTTGTTGGTGTCAACGCCGAAGATGGCCCCGGCGTAGGTCTGGTAGTCGCTGCGACTGCCGAACACGACGAGCTGGATGGTCGATTCGTACTGGTTGGGGATCGGGCCGTTGTCCTTCACCAGGTCATGGACGTACGGGCCCTGGCCCAGGACGCTGGCGCAGGCGGCTTCGAGCTCGTCGGGCGTCAGCGCCTGCGCCTTGATGGTGTGCGTCGCATCGCACTCGTGGGTGACCGGCAGCGCCGCCTTGGTCAGCTGGTCGGACAGGTCACAGACGCCGAAGTACGAGCAGTTGTCCTTGTCGTAGGAATCGGCCTGGGATGCGACGGTGACCCACATGGGCGCGGTCGGGCCGGTGATCTTCGAGGCGTCCAGCAGGCCCTTCATGAGCGGCCGCACCTTGTCCCGGAGGGCCTGATGCTCGACGTAGCGCGCGACGTTCATACCGGCGTTGGAGTCGAGGTAGGCATTGTCGGTGCCCAGCATGTCCAGGTGGTCGAGCGCGAACTTGTTGAGGGTGTCGATGATGCTCGGATCGGCCGTGACCGCCTTGACGTAGTCGGGGTTCCAGTTCCCGCGCCAGAGCGGGGTGTAGACGTTGTTGACGGCGGCCAGCATGCTGGGGATGTCGTTGTACGAGCTGTTGTACCCGCCGAGCACCTCCTTGTAGGTGTTCAGGTAGCGGGCCTGCTCGTTGGCGCTGTCCGTGAGCGTGATGACCTCGCTCAGGACGTCGCCGTTCTCCGATGTGACGTCCTTGGAGTGTGAGTTGGCGAAGAAGGCGTCCAGACTGCCTTGGCTGGCCGCTGCCAGGGTCGGGCCGTAGTCGCCGACGTCGTCCTGATGGTTGGACTGCACGTAATAGCCGGCGCGCAGGAACAGCACGACCTGCAACACATTGTCCGAGTTGTCACCGGGATACGCCGTCGCCCCGCTCTGGAAGGCGTTGGCTATGGTGACCATCTGTTCCTCGCGGAAGACGTCGTGCGCGTCTTTGCCGGTGATGCTGAACAGGGTGTTGACGCACTCCGTGGTCGAGGCTTTGACGAACGTGACCAGTTCGGATCCGGTCCGGCCGCCGAAGTCGGACGGGCTGCAGGAGGCCGCGGCACCGTGCTTCGCGCCGCCTTTCTGTTGTGCCGCCGCAGTCGAAGAAGTGGGGGGATTCTTCGCGTTGAGCGGGGGGAGTTGGGCGACGCCGAGCGGTCGGCCCTGCAGTGCGGGCCTTTCGTTCGCGCCGACTGCCGGGCCGGTCGGTGGTACGGGGTGGGAGGTGGTCCGGGACGCGGTGACGGCCCGGGCGGCATCCGATGAACCAGGCATCGCCTGTGCCGGCACAACCAGCAGACCGGCCGTGGCAACGCAGGCGGCCAGTCCGCCGACCACACACCTGGGCGGGGGGAAGCGGTAGCGCATCCATGCTCCTTCGTGGACAGATGCGCCTCGGGATCGAGCTGAGGCGTGAGTGGCACCTTCTCAACGCAACTGACCGCCGACAATAAGGTGTGACATAGCACATGAGCCGAGTACGCCATAACATCCCGGCCGAAGGTCTTGACGGCGGGCGGGCCGAACGGCCGTTCCGGACAGCTCAGTTGCCCAAAAGACAAGGAGGTGGGCGCCGAACCAAGCTCTACGGCCTGGCCACGCTCCAGGTTCGGGAGGCCCATGTCCGGAAGTGCGGAGACTGTGCGATGAGAGCCCGGTATGCCGCGGCGGCGGAGCCGAAGAGCGTGTCCGCTACCTCGTCGGCAAGGCTCTCGCGTCGCCAGGCCAGCACATAACGGCACCACAGGGGTGTGCCGACCAGCGGTTTGACGAGGACGTCGGGGATCGGCCGGAGCGTCGCTTGCACGATGGAGACTCCGATGCCTTCGGCGATCATGTTCTGTAACTGCTGCTGGTCGCCCAGGAATTCGTGGACCGCCGCCGGGGTGAATCCGGCCGCCCGGCAGGCCGCGTAGAACACTCCCGGCCAGCCGGCCCCGTCGTCCGGGGTCAGAAACCATGCGTCGTCGGCCAGGTCGGCGAGCGCCACCTCGGAGCAGTGCCGGAGCCGGTGCCCGGCCGGCAGGGCAACGAAGGACGGCTCGGTGACGATCCCACGGTGCGCCACGGCGGCCGAGTGCCGCAGTTCACGCCCCGGGTAGTCCGCGGCGATCGCGACGTCCACCTCCCCTTGCTCCAGGAGTTCGACGATCTCCGAGGACGGATACACACTGCTCACCGTGAGCGCGAGATCGGGCAGTCGGCCCCGAAGCCGGATGAGCATGCCGGCCAGGACCGGCGAGTTGGTCGCGGCCAGGCGGAGAGGTCGGCGCGTTCTCGCACCGCCTGCGGCCGGCCGGCGCCCGATCGCGGCCGCGCGGGCCAGGACGTCACGGGCCTGAGCCAGGACCTCCGTGCCGTACCGCGTCAGCTCCACACCCGAGGTGTTCCGCTCGAACAGCGGATTGCCGAAGTACTGCTCAATACGCTGGAGTTGGGTGCTCATGGCCGGCTGCGAGTACCCCAGGTCCGAGGCGGCCCGGCCCACGCTCCCCGCATCGGCAATCGCACACAGCACTCTCAGGTGCCGAAGCTCCAACTCCATGCCCACACTCCTCCCGTCCATGCTGCTCCTGTCCGAACCGTCCGGTGCCACCGCGGGGCGGCGCCGGGCATGCGGCACTCGTCCGACAGTTCGGTGTGGAAGCCCACCCCACCGCTCTCTGCCCGCTCGCGCCAGGGCCGGGTGCGCCCCGAAGGCGTCCGAGGCCTCGAATCGGCCGGAGGAGCGCCCGTACGCCATGAGCCACCCGGCACAAGTGCGGTGACCACATGGACGCGCCGTCCTTCTCCTGGGCCACATCATCGACTGAGCGAACGACTGGGAGATACGGGAGGGTGCCACAGACCCGATGGATCTTGCGCGGCGGAGGCTCCGGCCGGCCGCGGGGCTGCATGCCGGTGGGCGCCGGGCGCCATTGGTCCCAGCTGCCGTCCCGTTCCGTCTTCACCGGCGACCGGGCGGCGAAGGGTGCCGGACCCGGCACGACAGCCCGCGTCCCGATTGTCGTCGATGCGGCGAAATCAGGTCTCGGCACGGCCGAGGGGCGGCCCGCACCTGCGAGCCGCCCCCCTTGGACGGAGTCTTCAGTCCGCTGGACGGAGCCTTCAGTCCGCGGTGATGGCCCGGGCGGCCTCGACCAGGACCTTCCTTCCATCTTGACCGGTCATCACGAGCCGTGCCAGCCAGGGCCCCTTACGGTCGTAGGCATGAGTGACGGCCGCCTCGCTCGTCTCCCGCTGCGTACCGTCGCCGAAGTACCAGTGGTAGCGGTACCCGGCGGCGGGCGGCTTTCCGGCCACCGTCACCGACATGCGCACCTCACTGCCGACGGGCGCATTCTTCGGCACGTTCAGCTGTGCCCGGGGCCCCTGCCGAGGGAGGTGGAACCACTCGCGAACACTCGGGTTGAGGAGAAAGGCATCGGCGTACTGCCGGGCGCCCTCGATGTCGGGGTGACCGACCGCCGCGCTCAGACACTGTGCCGGAGTCGCGCTCAGCTCGGGGCAGGCC
The DNA here is from genome assembly GCF_022221585.1 of Streptomyces inhibens. Taxonomy (NCBI): domain Bacteria; kingdom Bacillati; phylum Actinomycetota; class Actinomycetes; order Kitasatosporales; family Streptomycetaceae; genus Streptomyces; species Streptomyces inhibens. Next base: position 8,468,680 of record NZ_CP084681.1, on the reverse strand, counting down.
CGAGTACGCAGCGGGAACGCCGGGTCGGTCACCGGAGTGTTCCAGACCTTGGAGTCCCGGGTGAGTACGGCGTTGTCCACGGTGAACAGTCCGTCGGCCGCAGTCGCGTACGGACCGTCCTTGGACGCCTTGTTGGCGGCGGTCGCCGCCTGATGGTAGGCGGCATTGGCCAGTTGTGTGTACTGCTCATAGCGCTCGGCCACGCTGCCGAGGGCGCTCTTGCAGGAGGTCAGCCGCGCTCCGGCGACTCCCGGGGTCGAACAGGTCCGCACCGGGATCGGAGAACTGCTGCGGCTCAGCGCGTAGTAGAAGTCGGCCACGATCACCTTCGGCCGCCCCGGCAGGGAATGGGCCTTCTCGATCGCCGCCTGCATCCCGCGTCCGCCGTATCCGACCTTCGCGCCGCTGAAGTAGGGCACGTCCTTGGCCGGGTTCTCCGCTGCCGCGCCGATGCCGGAGCACTCGCGCTTCACGGCCTCGGGCAGGTTCCTCGAGCCGGGGGTGATGCCGACGCCGATCCCGAAGAAGGGGTCGAGGTCGTTGATACACCCGTTGATCACGACCAGATCGAGACCGTAGCCGCCCGCCCGCGCCTGCGCGCCCGCCTTTTCCAATTGGCAGAACACGTCCGGCATTTGCTGGGTGACCTCGCCGAACTCCATCTCCCCGTCGCCGTCCGGGTCCTGCTTCTCCGTCGTGCGCAGACAGGCCGCGTCATCGTTGCCCGCGGGCAGCTCGGGCGCGTCGAGCACCGCGCCGGAGATCGAGTAGTCCATGTGCTGGACGCCCCGGCCGGTCTCACGGCCGAGCAACTGACCTGTCAGATAAGGGAACTTCTGGTCGTGGTCCAGGCCCTGTCCCCAGACTACGGAGTCGCCGACGGACGCCACCCGCACCGGGTCGCACCCCCGGCGTATCGTGTCCCGCCAGACCTTGCCATAGCGGCCGGATGCATGGCCGCCGGACGAGGCGGCGATGCGGGCGTCGAACTGTAGGGCGGTCTCGGCCGCGGGCACCCGGTCGAAGGGGATACTGAACTCCGCCGTGCCGACATTGGCGGCCATGGCGAGGCGCCCGCCGGCCAGCTGCTCCTCACCGGCGCGTACCCGCCACTCCACGGTGGCTCCGGCCTTCGCCGCGGCGGGATCGTAGACCTCCACCCGGCCGCGCACGGCTCCGCTGCACACCGGATTCGGCGTCATGTCCACGTCGAGAACGAGAGGGAACGCCGATCCCGGCAAGGCGCTGGTCTGCGCCACGGCGGGGTGCCCACCGAGGAGCTGGCCGAGGAGCACGGCGGCCGCGCCGACCGCCGCGAAACGCCTCGCCGCCAACGAGCGACGGGCCACCCCCGGCCCGCTCGGAACGGCACCCGCGCCGGCGCCCGCCCGCCTTGGCAAAGCCCACCGCGACCACGCTAATCTCACGCCAACACCCCTGTTTTCGCTGTCATTTCGGTCCGCGCGGAGTCAACTGAATTCCGCATCGGTAGGGATGATGGCAGTCGGGAGGCCGGCATGGACCGCGGACGGGGTCCCATACCGAGTGAAACTGATCACTTACCCGCAGTTACGGATCGCAGTGCAACGCAGGAGGCCGCCGAAACGGACAGTCAGCGGCTGGCGAGGTCTGATCCTGGGGGGCCGACCGATAGGAACGGATCGGTTCGACAGACGCCTGGTCGCTCGGTACGAACGACGGATCCCTCCGCACACCGATCGACACTCGCGGTGACGACATCGACGGCGCCGACACCCCCAAGACCCGCCACCGACACAGCGCCGTGCGGGAAGCCTGCTGAACCCCGGGGGCTCAGCCGCCGTCTTCCGGTGAAACGTAGGAGACATAGAAGGCGTCCGGCTTCGGGCCCCGCCGGTATGCCGCCGATTCCTGCGGCTTGTAGGAGCCCTTGTAGTCCACCCACGGCTCCGGTCCCTCCGCTTGCAGCCCGTAGGCGCCGTGGAGGTGAACCTGGCTGCTGACCGCGGTCACGCCGACCAGCCCCATCACCATGAGAAAGACGAGCCACGCCCCGCTCTGTGTGCGATCCATGCGGCTGATCATCCCATCTCGCCTGCCGGCTGTGGCAGTTGGGCAAGGGGAAGCGCCCCACCCGAGCAGGGCGGGTGCGGCCCTTCGTCCTGTGTGCTGCCTGGTCAGGCCACTCCTGGGCGGTGCGCTTGCGGCGCATCCACACACGAGGGCGCCGTCGGCTGTGGCAAGCGCCGCGGCGATACCGGAGATCAGGCCGATGGGGGTGTCGGATCCGGTGTCGGCGAGGTCGCCGTCGAAGGACTTCGGCATCTGCCGCTGGACGGCCATCTTGTCCCACTTGGCGTTGGGGGCGCGCAGCGGCCACCGGGACGGGTTCTTGCTGTTGCGCCGGCGCATCAACCAGATGGATGACCGTGTCGGCAATTCAACTGGCCGTACCGGCCCGCGAGTTGGTCAGCCACCGATGAAGTACAGCTCCTCCATCGTCCGGGTGTAGGACTCGGTGTGCCGCACGCGGAAGGCCGATGTCTTGAGGCTTCCCATGGGCCACGGGTCGGCCTCACCCAGCGCGAGGGTGGCGAAGTCAGCCCACTCGACCTCGCCAGGGTCGGCATCGAAGTCGATGTCATGCTCTTCCAGGACGTCGGCGCTGATGCCCAGCGCGGCTGCGACGGCATGAGGGGCACCGGTCAGCTCCCACGGATCCATCGTCGGCCACCCCGAGGCGTGGAACATCGGTCCACCCGGCAGGTGGATGATGTCCTCGGTATGGGACTCGCCGCAGTCCACCTCGACCCGGCCGACGATCCGCGCGCCGGGGAACCGCTCTTGCAGCTTGGTCACCGCGTACAGCAGCGGGGTGCCATTGCCGTCGTCGACCATCGCCGGATCCGATATGGCCATCACGTTGCCCCAGCACCCCACCTGGATCACATCCAGGTCGGCGCGCGTCGCCAGATAGGGAATCTCGCAAGCAGACACAGGATCCAGCTCTTCAACAACCGCATCGACGGTCGGGAACGTCTCGGCGAAAGCTCGCGCGCCGGCAGGGTCATTGGGCGGCAGGTCCTCGGCACGGACCGCGAACGGGGGCTGAACGACGGTGATGTTGTAGTGGCTACCGCCGCCTTGAACCATCCGGTCTGGCGGCAAGGTCCAGAAACTGATGTCGGTCATGCACAACACCGTAGTGCGGGACACCGACACGGCTCCTGCGGACCGTCGATCGCAACCTCGCCGGCCGATGCGGCGTCTTCGTCCCGGTAGAGAGCGCGACGCAACTCACCTTCGCCTACGGTCGGCCATCGATCAGCACCGGGCCAGACTGCCCCCTACCTCCGACAGACCTCGCGCCGCCCCGAGACGCCCCTCGCCTCGACCGCATGATGCTGTTTCTCGGCAATACCCCCACGCCATCGATCAAGAAGCTCTCCCGGAAACCGCCGTCGAACGCTCCCGGTTGTGAGCTACGCAGCCAGAGGCAGTGCCGGCGGGGTCCGGCGCTCGGCCGAGGCCCAAGAACTGATGTCCCGAGGTTGAAACTCAAGCTCAGGGCGCCGCTTCAGCGAGACTGTAGAGGCGTGGTCCAGCCGTGCCGCGGGAGCCTGGAGGGGGCCGCATGGTTCAGGGGGCTGGCTGCTCGTCCGCCGGGTGGAGAGGATGGCAGTCCGACAGACAGCTGTGCTGCGCCATCTCCAGCCATCGGAGGCGGAATTGCTGTGGCGATCGATGCGTCCGTGGGCGGTGCTGCTCGGTGCGTCCGTAGGGGGCGCCGCAGCAGCAGTGATGGGTGCCGTCTGGTTACCGTCCTGGGGGGGGCGGCGATGCTGGCGGCGTCCGGTGCTGCCCTGGCGGGAGTGTTCACCGCCGATGCCCAGAGGACCATCTCGGAGCGGCAGCTGGCCAGGCGGGGAGTCGGCGGATCCGGTCCTGCGCCCATGGGGCGGGTGGAACGGTGCCTCGTCGGTGAACTGAACGACCCGATCGCGCTCGGCATCCACCCGGCGGCTCCACACGGGGCGCCGTCCCGGACCGACAGACTGCCGCAGTTCGTGCGGCGCGACTGTTTCCATGCCCTGCTCGACAGACTACGGCTCGGTGGACTCGTGCTGATCGTCGGCGAGTCGACCGCGGGAAAATCTCGGCTGGCCTACGAGGCGGTGCGCGCGGCACTGCCCGATCACGAGGCGTTCCTCGTGAAGCCGGACCACGACCTCGGAGCCGTGGCGGCCGAGGCTGCGAACGTCCGTCGGTGCGTGCTGTGGTTCGACGAATTCGACCGGTTCCTCGGCGTGGGCGGGCTGACGACCGACCTGGTGGGGACCATGCTCGACGGTGCGAACCGGCACGTTGTACTGCTCGCCTCCATGCGCAGTAAGGAGTACGACCGCTACGGCGCCCGGCAGCGCGAGGTCACCGATGCGGCGACCTGGCGCTCGGGGCGCGAGGTACTCCTCATGGCCGGCGACCCCCTTCGGCTTGAGCGCTTGTGGACACAGGCCGAGGTGGAACGCGCCAGGTCGGCGGCGGCCGACCCGCGAGTGGCCCAGGCGGCTCGCGGCACCGGCAACCGTTTCGGTGTGGCCGAGTTGCTGGCCACGGGGCCGGAGCTCGTGAACGACTGGCGGCATGCGTGGCAGCCGGGAACGCACCCTCGCGGTGCCGCCCTGGTGTCGGCGGCGATCGACTGCCGGCGCATGGGACTGCACCGCCCGGTCAGCAGGGATCTGCTGGTGGAGCTGCATGCGCACCACCTTGCAGAACGAGGGGGCTTGGCCCTGCGGCCGGAGCCGGTCGAGGCGGCGTTCACCTGGGCGACGTCCGCGGTGCAGGGTGCCAGCAGCTTGCTCGTTCCGCACACCGGCGGCTATCTCGCCTTTGACTACTTGATCGATCTGCCCGAGCTGGCGTCCGTGCCCGAATCGAGCTGGCAGACCCTGTTGGAGCGGACGTCACCGGAGGACAGCGTGGACATCGGCTGGGCGGCCGTCGACCTGATGCGACCGCTCATCGCTCTCAGAGCCTTCGACGCGGGTCGCCGGCACGGCCTTGCCGATGCGGACTACGCCCATGCCATCGCTCTTGGCAATGCCGGACGCCCGGCTGAGGCCGTGCAACGTTTGCGGGCTCTGCTTGAGGAGCGTCGTGCCGCATGGGGAGATGAGCACCCCCTCACCCTGAACACCTGGCACGACATCGCCCGCTATCTGGCGGAGGCAGGCCGTCCCGGCCAGGCGATCGAAGTGCTGATACGGGTGGTCGGCGACCGTACACGGTTGCTGGGGCCCCGACATGAGCAGACACTCGCTGCCCGGAGTGCCCGGGCCCGGTTCACCAGCGACGCCGGTGACCATGAGGGCGCGGTCCGCCGGTTTCACGAGGTGCTGCCCGACATGGAGGACGTTCTCGGTCCCCAGCACCTGGAGGTGTGGCTCACCCGGCAGGATCTCGCCCGGGCTCTGGGCCGCGCGGGACGTTCCGTGGAAGCCCTCGCGCTGACCCGCCGCGTACACGCGGCCCTCGTCGACGCGTTGGGCACCGCTCACCCCTGGGCACTGAGCAGCCGTTACGAGGAAGCCGTGCTGACCGGCCGGACCGGCCGGCCTGCGGAGGCCGTTGAGCTGCTCCGTGCCGTCTTGGTGGACCAGCAACGTGTCCTCGGGTTGCACTCACGCACGCTGAGTACCCGTCATCAGCTGGGGAGGTTCCTCGCGTCGGACGGACATCTCGAGGAGGGACTCCGCCTCCTCGACGAGGTGATCGTCGACCAGAGCAGGTTCCACGGCCCCGACCACCCCCGGACCCTGGCCTCCTGCCGCGAGCGTGCCACCGTCCGTGAGGCACTCGCACAGCGGACCAATGGGTCATGAACACGGTGTAAGACAGCCCGGTCGCAGCAGACGGCACCGGTGGCGCGGCTTGCACTTCGACGACCGTGTAATGGCCGAGGGGCTCCTCGGCCCAGCTCTCGTGCCAAACGCCGTGAGGACGTCGGTGGTGCGGGTTGCCAAGTACGGGAAACAGAACTGTCAAGACGCCAATCGACTGACAGCGCTTACTTATCGTGATTCCATGGTCACATGGCGGGGTGGAGAAGGTGCGTACTGGCGGCCTGCGTGATCACATGTGCGCTGGCAACGGTCGGACTCGCTGTGGTGGTGTTCGCGGTTGATCTGGCCACTGCGGACCAAGTGGCCAGTCTTGTCGGCTCCGTGGTCGGGCTTGCGGGACTCCTTCTCTCTCTGCGGGCACTCCTGCAGTCGGTCCATGCGGGTGTGGAAGCCGTGGACAACGCCGTAGCGGCGGGTAGCCATATCGGGCGCGTCGTTACCGGCAACAACAACAGCCTGACCGCCCGTGCACCTGCCCCGTCGCCCTCTGCTCCCTCGTCCTCGGGCGCGGTCAAGGCCTCCGGGAAGGGAAGTGTGGCCGCGGGTGGCGATATCGGCGAAATCATCACCGGCGATGGCAACACCGCATGACGCCTTTTCCGGGATGGTTGCGCCGGGCCAGGAATGAGCAGTACGCGAGCGAGAAACCCGTATCTGCGACTGATGGGTTCGGTGCGCAGGCGAGTGCCGCTGACGACTCCGTCGCGGCCGGCGGAGACGTTGGTACCGTCGTCCACGGCGACAACAATGATGTCAACGTCTACTTGATGCAGCCGTCTCCTGCACACGACTCCAAGTTCCCGGAAACCTCGGGGATCGTCTGTCGTCCGATCAGTGACTGTCATGCGATCGATCTGGAAGTCCGCCCTGCGCCAAAGGGCGATGTCGCGACGGCGGACCTTCCGAATTACGTAGCGAGAGAACACGACACGTACCTCGAAAAGGTTGTGGCCGTGGCCAAGGGCGGGCGCAGCCAGATGTGCGTACTGGTGGGTGAGTCCTCCACCGGCAAGACACGAGCCTGCTGGGAGGCCATTCAGCCCTTGGCCGACGACGGCTGGATGGTGTGGCACCCGATCGATCCGACACGAGCGGAGGCCGCGCTGGCAGGCCTGGCATCCGTGCGGCCGCGGACGGTGGTGTGGCTCAACGAGGCCCAGCATTACCTCATGGCAAGGGAGATCGGAGAGCGCATCATTGCCGCACTGCGGACTCTGCTCGGAGACCTGGAACGGGCCCCTGTCCTCGTGGTCGGAACACTGTGGCGGCAGCATTGGAATGCCCTTACTGCCCTGCCGAGTCAGCATTCCGACCCGTACGCTCAGGCCAGAGAGCTGCTGACCGGCCGACAACTTCGTGTCGCTGACGCTTTCACGCAACAGGACCTGGCGACCGCGACGCGAGCGGCATCAACCGACGACCGTCTGGCGTTGGCTTTGTCCCAAGCCAGAGATGGGCGCATCACCCAGTTCCTGGCCGGGGCCCCAGAGCTTGTCGGGCGCTATGAGAATGCTCCACCCGCGGCGCGAGCCGTCCTCGACGTTGCGGTGGACGCCATCCGGTTGGGATGCGGCGCTCATCTGCCGCACTCCTTTCTGGAGCAGGCCGCCGCCGGGTACATGCCGGAAGACATCTTCGATGGGGCCGAGGACGACTGGTTCGAGCAGTCCCTGGCGTATGCCGCGCAGCCGGTTCACGGAAACATCGTTCCATTGCGCCGGGTACGGATGCGCCCGGGACGGCTGGCCCCGGATGAGCCTGTCTATCAACTGGCCGACTATCTTCAGCAGTACGGCGGAGAACAACGGCGATATCTGTGCCCACCGGAATCCTTCTGGGACGCCGCCGTACGTCTTCTCACCAACATCGGTGATCTGAAAGCCCTGGAGCTTGCCGCCGAAAGCCGCTGGCGCCTTCACCGTGCACATCTGCTCAGCGTGACTGCGGCCTCGTTCGGCCCTGAGACGGTGTCGAGCACATGGGACGCGCGCAGTGCGATCCCATATCCGCGCCATCTGAGCCCCGAGGATCTCGATCGCCCCGAGGATCACTTCAATTGCAGGGCGCTCGCAGACCTCGCTCTGACCCACGAGAGTAACGCTGAACGCGGCGAAGCCACGGCGCTCGCCTTTCAAGCGGCCGACTGCTGCCAACCCGACGCGCTGGCCACGCTCGCCCTCATCCGCGAAAGGGCCGGCAACCGAAGTGACTCCGCCTACCTTGCGCATCACGCGGCAGCACGCGGTGCCCCCTACTGCCTCAGCGAACTTGCCCTGGCGCGAGAAGAGGCCGGGCTGTACGAGGAAGCGGAACACTATGCCTGGGAAGCCGCCCAGTACGGTCTCCCCGAGACGCTGGCAGCTCTGGCGCAAGTACGTGAGGAGGCTGGTGCGCTGGGGCAGGCCGAACGGCTGTGGGAACTGGCAGCTGAACGCGACCATCCTGAAGCTCTTGCCAACATCGCCCGACTCCGGCTGATCGATGGAGACCACTACGGTGCCGAATCGGTGGCGATGGAAGCGGTCAACCGCGGGTTTGCGGCGCCGTGGCGGCACACCACCCAGCCCCTCTGGGCAACCCTATGGCCGCACGGCATCGAGCCCGACGGCTCCCCCACAGCACCGTGGCGCACGGACTGAGCCCGGCCGACGTCCGAGATCCAGCAAGACCGCTCGGGGTTCGTCACAGCACTTGTCAGTAGTGCTGTGACGAACAGGCAGGCTCAAGCCCGTTTCACCTCAGCCCTGGAGAGCGTCGGTCGCGCGGGAGAGAGTCGCGCGGACCCATTTGCCGCCCTCGGGGTCCTGGCCGCACGTCCAGGATTCGGCGAGCGCGTTGATGATCAGCATTCCGCGTCCACAGTCCTCGTCATGGCCGGCCGTACGCTGGACCGGCAGAATCGTGGACCCGTCGTGCACCTCGATGTGCAGCACCTCGGGTTCCAGTGCCAGCTTGAGAACGATCACGGAATCGGGTCCTCGCTCGCGCCCGCATTCGGCCGACAGCCGGGCTCCATGGCGAATGGCGTTCGTGGCCAGCTCGCAGACGATCAGCACGGCCGCTTCGATGAGTTCTTCGTTCTCGCCCCACCGTCGCAGAGACTTCGCGGTGAAGGCCCGCGCTTGCCGGGCGGAGGGCAGGACTGCCGGCAACGTGAGCGAGATGGACGTCAGTTCGGCATCTCGGGGGATGGCGAATTCAGCCACAGCAGTCATTTTCTTAACCCTTCAAGCAAGCCGGGCGTGCAATCGACACGATTTGCAGCTTTTGCTCATGTGAGCAACCACAGCTCATATATCTAATTGCTCTTCCATTAAAGATCCACAGAATGCGATGTCAATGGTTTGGGCGGGCCGTTTTGAAACATGAGCGAATCATGCTCAGACGAGCAGTTTCCCCCGCCGGGCGTGACTGTGCGCAGTGGATCGATGATGGCCGGTCAGCCGGGCAACTTCGCGTGGCGGTCGGAGCGGCGGTCGGTGTCATTTCACGGCGCCGAGCGACAGGCCCTGGACGAGTTTGTCCTGGGCGGCGAACCCGGCGGCGATCACCGGGAGGGAGATGACGGTGGCGGCGGCGCACACCTTGGCCAGGAACAGGCCCTGGCTGGTCACGAAGCCGGTCAGAAATACCGGCGCGGTGCCCGCGACGACACCGGTCAGTACCCGGGCGAAGAGCAGCTCGTTCCAGCTGAAGATGAAGGAGATCAGGGCCGTTGCGGCGATACCGGGCATGGCGATGGGGGCGACGATGCGGGTCAGCGTGGTGGCCAGGCCCGCGCCGTCGATCGAGGCGGCTTCGAGGATCTCCACCGGGACCTCGGCGAGAAAGGAGCGCATCATCCATACCGCGATCGGCAGATTCATCGAGGTGTAGAGGATGACCAGCAGCCAGATGCTGTCGAGCAAATGGGTGTGCTGGGCAACGAGATAGACCGGGAGCAGCCCGGCCACCAGCGGCAGCATCTTGGTGGAGAGGAAGAAGAAGAGGACATCGCGCCATTTGCGTACCGGTTTGATGGACAGGGCGTAGGCGGCGGGGAAGGCGAGGGCGAGGACCAGCAGTGTGGAAACCACCGATGCGGTCAGCGAATTGATGAGCGGCGGCCAGGGGCTGATTCCGCTGCCCTCGCCGAAGAATTCGCGGTAGCCGTGCAGGGTGAGGGAAGCGCCGAGGCTGGGCGGATTGGTCGCCGCGTCCGTCTCGCTGTGCAGTGAGGTGAGCACCATCCAGGCGACGGGCAGGAAGAACAGCAGTCCGCACAGCCAGGCCAGCAGGCCCAGGGACGCGCTCTTGCGACGCCGGCGGCGGGCGGGAGCGGGCAGTCGGTGTGCGGCGCGCGGCATTCTGGTCATCGGACGCTCTCCTCGCGCAGCAGGGACGAGACGGTGCGCAGCGCGAAGGTGGCCACGACCAGCGAACACAGCAGGACGACGACGCCCTGCGCGGACGCCCGTCCGTAGTCATGGGCCTGGTAGAAGGTCTGGTAGATGGTGTACGGCAGGTTGGCGGTGCCCAGGCCGCCGGAGGTGAGGGTGAAGACCGCGTCGAAGTTCTGGACGACGTAGATGGTCCCGAGCAGGGCGGCGAGCTCCAGGTAGCGGCGCAGATGCGGCAGGGTCAGACAGCGGAAGATGTCGAAGGACGAGGCGCCGTCCACCAGGGCGGCCTCGACGACGTCGGCGGGCCGGCTCTGCAGTCCTGCGAGCAGGATCAGCATCATGAACGGCGTCCACTGCCAGATCAGCGCCACCTCGACGGCGGCGAGCGGGGTGCTGGTCATCCAGTCCGGCTGCGGCGGACTGTCGCTGCCGAACAGGCTCCACAGCCACGTCAGCACGCCGTTGAGGAAGCCGTAGGACGTGTTGAACAGGGCGTGCTTCCACAGCAGGGCCGCGGCGACCGGCACGATCAGGAACGGCGTGATGAGCAGCGTGCGGACGATGCCGCGGCCGCGGAAGCTCCGGTCGAGCAGCAGCGCGATCCCCAGGCCGAGCAGCAGGCTGACCAGCACCACGGTCACCGTCAGCAGGATCGTGGTCCATACCGAGCTGCGCAGCGCGGGGTCGGTGAAAACGGCCCGGTAGTTGTCGAAGCCGGCCAGGCCGCGGTTCTCGGGCGCCAGCGCGTTCCAGCGGAGGAAGGAGATCACCACCGTTGCCACGAACGGGAGTTGGGTGACGATGATGAGGAAGACCAGCGCGGGCAGGAGGGGCGCACGGCGAGCCCGCGCCCTGGCCCGGTCCATGGCCGCGCGGCCGCGGGCGTGCGAAGCGCCGTTCGGGCCGTGCGTCGATGCGTCAGTGGCCTGCGTAGGCACGGGCCACCTCCTCTGCCAGTCGCTGGCTGTGACGGAGTGCGGCGGCCACGCTCTGCTTGCCGGCGATGGCCGAGCTGATCTCCTGGCTGGTCTTGGTGCCCAGGTCGGAGAACTCGGGGATGTCCACGAACTGGATGCCGGGCACGGGGCGGGGCTGGACCCCTGGGTTGTCGGGCCGGGCCGAGCTGATGGCCCGCTCGGTCGGACCGGCGAAGGCCCGGGCGGACTTGGTGTACTCCGGGTCGCGGTAGAGCGATGCCCTCTTGCCGCCGGGCACTCTCGACCAGCCCAGTTCGCGGCCCACCAAGCGCTCGTAGGACTTGCTCGAGGCCCAGCGGATGAACTTCCAGGCCGCCTCCTGGTGCGTACTGGCCTTCTGCAGCCCCCACGCCCAGGTGTACAGCCAGCCCGAGACGGCGGTCCGCTCCACCGGCGCCGGCGCGTAGCCCACCTTGCCCGCGACCTTCGAATCACCGCTCTCCAGCGAACCGGCACCGGCGGTCGCGTCGTACCACATCGCGACCCTGCCCTGCTGCATATCGTTGAGGCACTCGGTGTAGCCGGCCTGCGGGGCGCCCGGCTCGCCGTGCTTGCGCACCAGGTCGACATAGAACCGGGTGGCTCTGGTGAACTCCGGGCTGTCGACCTTCGCCTGCCAGTCCTTGGTGAACCACGTCCCGCCGAAGGTGTTGACGACCGTGGTCAGTGGGGCGATCAGCTGGCCCCAGCCGGGCTGGCCGCGCAGACAGATACCCTTCATGCCCTTGCGGATGCCGTCCAACTTGGCGGCCATCGCGGCGACTTGGTGCCAGGTGGGCCGCGCCGGCATGGTCAGCCCCGCCGCCTTGAGGAGGTCCTTGCGGTACATCAGGAAGGAGGACTCGCCGTAGAAGGGCTCCGCGTAGACCTTGCCGTCGGCGGCGGTGAGGGACTGGCGGACCGGGGTGAGGATGTCGCCCTGGTCGAATGCACGGTCCTTGGCGGCGCGCGTGCCCAGCTCGGTCAGCCAGCCGTTACGGGCATAGATCGGCGTCTCGTAATTGCTGAGGCTGGCCACGTCGTACTGCCCGGCCTGACTGGAGAAGTCCTGGCTCATCTTGTCGCGCAGATCGTCCTCCGGCAGCACGGTGAAATTCACCTTGACGCCGGTCTCCTTGGTGAAGTGCTCGGCGGTGAGCCGCTGCAGATCCACCATCTGCGGATTGTTGACCATCAGCACATTGATGGTGTTCTCGCCGCTGTTTCCGACGTCGCCGGCGCCCCGATAGCAGCCGGCGGCCGCCAAGATCACGGCCAGCGCCACGGCGGTCTGCCGGACGATGCGACCGGGGTGGCGTCGGCCGCTCTTCCCACGGGGTCGTGCTCTCACGGCTGGCACCTTTCACCCCGCCCGCTTCTGCCCGCACCAGGTTTATATCCCGGGTCAGCTGCTGTGCCCGCACCCGTTACCGCGGTAGGAACGCCCGATTCCGTGCGCACTCCCTCCAATGGAGGAAAGAACCCCCGTGCCCGCGGACAGCAGCACAGGGACACATGGTTTCAGAGCAGACTCTCGGCAACCCTGGCGTCCGTGACAACGCCGTTGAAAAGGCCGGTTTTCAGTGCCGCCGAGGCAGCGGTTGCCCGTTCGATGCCATCGGCCATGAGAATCACTTCGGGGACCTTGCGCAGTTCGTCAAAGCTGATGGCGACGACCCGTTCGGTGAGTTCGGGGGCGATGACGCTCCCCTCCGCATCGAGCAGTTCGCCGACGACCTCGGCGCACACTCCCCTGCGCCGGTAATCCTCTCGCTCGGCGTCACTGAGCGCGTCATAGACGGTGGAGAGCCCCGGGCCCCATCCGCCGACGGTGACGATGGCCTTGGTCACCTGACTGAAGCGGCTTACCGCATCGACAATGCCGGGCTGCTCACGCAGCATCCGGGCCGCCGTTGCGTCGGGCAGCAGCAAGGGCGCGTAGATGGGGTAGACGACGCCCCTCGAAATGGTGGCGGCCCGGCGTACCGCCTCCACGGCCGTCGCATTCACGGGGCGCAGCGGGGTCGATCCGCACAGCTGGACGACCGTGCACCGGGCGAGGGTGGTCAGTGCGAGGCCGAGGGCTTCGACCTCGGGGCCCCAGACGAGCCCGAGGACATCGTTCTCGGTGACTATTTCGGCGAGCAGGTCGGCGGTGACCGCGCCGAGGCGGCGGGTGGCCTGCACCGTGTCGTCCGGGACTTCCTGCCGTGAGTCGATGACGATGGCATGCCGCAGGCCGTATCGCGTGCGCAGGGCATCGGAGAGACCGGCGTCGAGTTCGGCGGGCAAGCGTATCTCCAGCCGGATCAAGCCGTCGCGGAGGGCGGACTCCAGCGTCCGGGCCACCTTGAACCGGCTGATGCCGAATTCCTCGGCGATCTCCATCTTGGATTTGCCTTCGAGATAGAACCGCCGGGCCATCGCAGCTGTCTGAACCAGGTACTCCGGGCCGGTGTGGTGTGCGCGCATATCAGCCCTGGCCTTTCTGCACGCTGCGGGTCATTGCTCGAATGAGCGGGTATCTCTCATATGCACCTTTCCTCCATTAAAACTCCCCGGAGGGTGCTGTCAACGCCGCTACCGCCTGCCGCTCCGCCTGGGGCGCGCCGGTGTGAGCACCGGGTTCGGAGGGCGGCGCGGGCGTCTTCAGGCACAGCACGAGGACGGTGCTGAGCAGGTGCAGGGCGGCATAGATCCACATGACCCCGCCGATGCCGATCACACCGATGAAGACCGTGCCGATGAGCGGGCCGAAGGCCATGCTGGCGCCGGCCCCCAGCGTGTAGGCGGACATGATCTGACCCTTGCGTTCCGGGGCCTGTGAGGTCATGAGCGGAGGCAAGGGGACGTATCCGGCCATGCCGACGCCCAGCGCGCCCGCGGCGATCGCGACGAGCGGGAAGTCATGGCCTGCGGTCGCGGGGACGTAATACAGCGCCAGACAGGCGAGCGCCGAGACCACGCCGCCGAGCCAGGCGACGGTCTTGCGCCGGCTCCACTTGTCTCCGAGCGCGCCGAAGAGCACGACGCAGGCGAGATTGCTGACCATCATGACGATCAGCAGCGCGGCCCACTCCTGTGCGCTGAAGCCGACCTGGTCGACGAGGAAGAGCGGAATGAAGACCCACACGCCGAACTGCGACGTGGTGTTGATGAGCCGGACCACAGCTCCCATGCCGACGCGCGGCCTGGCGAACATGACGGTGAAACAGCCCAGGAAGGTACGCGGCAGGCTGACGCGCTCGGACCCCCTGGACAGGCCCTGAAATCCGTGGCGTTCGCGCAGCAGGAACCGGACGACCAGGGCGCCCGCGATGATCATCGCGAGTGACACCCACAGCGTGCGGTAGAAGCCGATCGTGGGCTTGAGGAGCGAGACCAGGGCGGAGCCGATGACGGGGTAGCCCATGGTGAAGCAGAACCAGAACCAGCCGAGCGCCTTGCCGAGCTGACGCTCCGGGGCGCCCGCCATGATCCAGACCATGAATCCGTAGGCGAACAGCGGATACCCGAAGCCGCGCAGACCGTAGCTGAACAGGATCAGCCAGTAGGAGTGGGCCGGGACGGCGACCGCGAGCATGAGGGCGTGGCAGACCGCCCAGCAGATGGCACCGGTCATCATCACCCGGCGCGGCCCCCACAGGTCACAGAGCCCGCCCGCCAGGAAGGCGCCCACCGCGGCGGTGACTCCGTACACCGTGAAGATGATGCCGACGCCCGCCTCCGCGAAGCCGAGGTCGGTCTTGAAGTACGTGGGCAGATAGCTGGTCTCCACGCCGTCGCCGATCATGAAGAGCAGGATGCCGACATATCCCCATATGAGGGCTCGGGGGATTCCGAGGACGGCGGGACGGGGCAGCGACGGATCGCGCTGTTGGGGTGTGCGCAGCACGAGGGGGACCTCCTGACGGGCCGGGCGTTCGCCCGTACGTGGCCATCAGACTGAACAACCTCACAGAGAATTTCAAGAGCTTCACATAAAGTGTGTGATGTTCTAGGGTGAGAGCACGGCGAAGACCGCCGCGGAAAACGAACGGGGGGTGCCCACGATGAGAGCGAGCCGCGGCTCCGAGGCCGAGGTCGAGGAGCGTCGGCAGGCGGTGCTGCGCCATGTCGCCCAGGAGGGCGAGATCCGCATCGCCGACCTCGCCGAGCGCATGCGCGTCAGCGTGATGACCATGCACCGGGACCTGGACAACCTCCACGAGCGGCAGCTGCTGCGCAAGGGGCGCGGAGTGGCGACGGCCTTCTCCAACGTCGCCATGGAGAGCGCACTGCGCTTCCGGGAGAACGCCCATGTCGAGGTCAAGACCGCCATCGCGGACGCGCTCGTGGAAGAGGTCGCCCCCGGCGACACGGTGCTGATCGACTGCGGCTCCACGCTCTTCCCGCTCGCCCGACGGCTCGCCACCGTCGACGGAATCCGCGTGATCACCA
The DNA here is from genome assembly GCF_022221585.1 of Streptomyces inhibens. Classification (NCBI taxonomy): domain Bacteria; kingdom Bacillati; phylum Actinomycetota; class Actinomycetes; order Kitasatosporales; family Streptomycetaceae; genus Streptomyces; species Streptomyces inhibens. The sequence goes on along the minus strand of NZ_CP084681.1, from coordinate 8,453,017 downwards.
ACTCGCTGCGGATCACCTACCTCCTGGCGGCGTCGCCGGCCGAGGTGACGCTGCTGGGTGACCGTTTCTACGAGGACTTCGAGTCCTGCGCCGGTCCGCAGACCCGGCGTCAGCTGCAGGACATCCGCGCCACCGTCGCCTTTGTCACCGCCACCTCGGTCCGCGACGGCCGGCTCTACCACCCGGTGCGCGAATACGCGGAGACCAAGCAGGCGTATCTGCAGGCCGCCGACCGCGCCGTACTGGCCGTCGACCACAGCAAGTTCGGCCGCACCGCCACCTACCCCTACGGCGATGTCAGCGGCTACGACCTGCTGGTCACCGACGCCGAAACCCCGGAGAGCGAACTCCGGACCGTCCGGGACCTCGGCGTCGAGATCCGCACCGTCGAGGTCCGCCCCGGCGATCCGCACAGCTGAGCCAGACCCCGGCCAAGGCTCCCCGCGTCCCCGAGCGCCTTCCCCCGAGCGCATCCCCCGAGAAAGGCCCGATCCATGCGCGCTGTCGTCATTCACACCCCCGAGCACTACGAGGTCACCACCGTCGATGACCCCACCCCGGGCCCCGGCGAGGTCATCGTCGCGCCCGCGGCGGTGGGCATCTGCGGCACCGATGTGCACATCGTCCAGGGGGAGTTCGCGCCCACCCCGTACCCGATCATTCCCGGCCATGAGTTCACCGGCGAGATCGTCGCGCTGGGGGCGGGAGTGAGCGGTCTGCGCACCGGAGAGCAGGTCGCCGTCGACCCGTCGCTGTTCTGCGGTGCCTGCCACTACTGCTCGATCGGGCACGGCAACCTGTGCGAGAACTGGGGCGCGATCGGCGACACCGTGGACGGCGCGATGGCCGAGTACGTCAAGGTGCCGGCCGCCAACTGCTACCGGCTGCCCGAGAGCATCGACGTCGCGCAGGGCACGCTGATCGAGCCGCTGTCGTGCGCGGTACGCGGCTTCGACGTCCTGCCGCGCCGCCTCGGCGACCACTACCTCATCTACGGCGCGGGCACCATGGGCCTGATGATGCTCCAGCTCGCCAAGGCAGCCGGCGCGGCGTCCCTCTCGGTCGTCGACATCAACAAGAACCGGCTGGAGATCGCCGAACGCCTCGGCGCGGACGCCACCGCGGTGAGCGCCTCCGATCTGGACCGGCCGCAGGGCTGGGAGACCGTCATCGACTGCACCGGCGTCATCCCCGTCATCGAGGACGGCCTCACCCGGGTGCGGCGCGGTGGCACCTTCCAGCAGTTCGGCGTCGCGCCGTCCGCCGCCAAGGCGTCCTTCTCGCCGTTCAGCGTGTACAACGACGAGATCACCATCGTCGGGTCGATGGCCGTGTTGCACAGCTTCGGCCGCGCCGTGGACCTGATGGCGAAGGGAGTCATCGACGCGGACACGATGATCACCCACAGCTTCGGTCTGGACGACTTCGGCGCCGCCCTCCAGACGTTCCGTGACGGCTCCGGCCGCAAGATCCAGCTCCGCCCGCAGACCTGAACTCCCCTCCCCTCTCGTCTCGTTGCACGGAAGCGACATCGTCATGCCCACAGTTGCCGGGGTGGACTCCTCTACCCAGTCCTGCAAGGTCGTCGTCTGCGACGCCGACACCGGGGAGGTCCTCCATCGGGGCCGCGCCACCCACCCCGATGGCACCGAGGTCGCCCCCGAGGCCTGGTGGCAGGCGCTCCTCGAAGCGGGCAACGGCCTCCTGGAACATGTGGATGCCCTTGCGGTCGCGGGGCAGCAGCACGGCCTGGTGGCCCTTGACGCGTCCGGGCAGCCGGTGCGTGACGCGCTGCTGTGGAACGACACCCGCTCCGCGCAGGCCGCAGCCGACCTCGTCGACGACCTCGGCGGGCCGGAGAAGTGGACCCGGGCGGTCGGCACCGTACCGGTCGCGGCCATCACCGTCGCCAAGCTGCGCTGGCTTGCCGAGCACGAGCCGCGGTGCGCGGACCGTACCGACCGGGTGCTGCTGCCACACGACTGGCTGACCTGGCAGTTGTGCGGCGGCCCCGGTACGCGCGCCGAACCGGTCACCGACCGGGGGGACGCCTCGGGTACGGGCTACTGGTCACCGGCCGAGGGCGCCTACCGCCGCGACCTGCTCGCCCTCGCCTTCGACGGCCGCACCCCCGAACTGCCCCGCGTGCTCGGCCCGTACGAGGCGGCCGGCCGCACGCCGCACGGGGCCCTCGTGGCACCGGGGACCGGCGACAACATGGGCGCAGCCCTGGGACTGGGCATCCAGCCGGGCGACGTGGTCATCTCTCTGGGTACCAGCGGCACCGCCTTCGCCCTCTCCGAGCACCCCGTGGGCGACCCCACCGGCGCCGTCGCCGGCTTCGCCGACGCCACCGGCCGCTTCCTGCCGCTGGTGTGCACCCTCAACGCCGCCCGGGTCCTGAGCTCCACCGCCCGCATGCTCGGCATCGCACTCGACGACCTCGACCCCCTGGCCCGCGAGGCCGAGCACGGCGCCGGCGGCCTGGTCCTGCTCCCCTACCTGGGCGGGGAGCGCACCCCCAATCTCCCCGAGGCCGCCGGCAGTCTGATGGGCATGCGCAAGGCGAACATGCACCCGCCGAACTTCGCCCGGGCAGCCGTCGAAGGCATGCTGTGCAACATGGCCGACGCCCTCGACAGGCTGCGGGCCCAAGACGTCAGCGCCCGGCGGGTCCTCATCATCGGCGGGGCGGCCAAGGCTCCCGTGGTCGGCGAGATCGCCGCCGAGATCTTCGGCATCCCGGTCACCGTCCCCGAACCCGAGGAGTACGTCGCCCTGGGCGCAGCCCGCCAGGCCGCCTGGACCCTCGCGGGCACCCCCGAGCCACCGCACTGGCCGCTCGCCGCAACACGCCGCATCCCCGCACCGACCGACGCCTCCGCCGGCCGCCGCATCCGTGAGGCCTACGCCCTCGCCCGGTCGATGGTGTACGGATGACCGCGGAAGGCCGTCAGATTCGGTTGTCCTTCCTCGGGTGACCGTCGTCTGCCGGACACGGCCATCATCCGGGCCGGTCCGCAGGCCCGCAGGGGGCGCGCGCAACGACGCCTCCATGCTCCGGCAACAAAGGTCCACCAGCCGAGACGACGTTTGACCCCTCTCGGAGGGCACCGCTACGTTCGGCGGCATGTCTACATCAGCCCTGCTCACCACGCGCGGTCACATCGACCTGGTGCGGGTGGCCTCTGCCGCGTGTCGCCGCGGCTGCTGATGCTGTTCTAGGTTTCGCGGCTCTTCGAGGCCGCTGTTCGCGGCCGTTCCGGGGATTCCGTTTCCTCCTTCGGAGCGCGTGACCTTCTTCTTGGGTGCTCGGTGCTGCCCGGTAGCAGCTCGGGGCGCTGCTCTCGTCCTTCGCCGGCTTTTTCGGTCCGGTGCCTGTGCGCATGTCGTTGCGCGAAGAGGCGTGCTCTCTCCCTCTCTTCTTTCCTTCTCCTCTCCTCTCCTCCTCCCCCTGCCCGTGGAGTGTTCATGACTGTCGATCAGGCCGTGGCCGGCCATGCACCACCCGATATATCCGCTGGAGATGACGGTGGCGGCCCTGAGCTTGCTCGTGTGGTTCCGGTCTCGGGGCGGCGGCGGTCGGTGCCGCGGTGGCTGCGGCGTACGGTGGGGCCCCTAGCCTTGCTGGTGCTGTGGCAGGTGCTCAGCACCAGCGGTGTGCTGGAGGCCGACATCCTGGCGTCGCCCGGCACCATCGCTGCCACCGCCGGCGATCTGGTCTCGGACGGGACGCTGCCCTCGGCGATGCTGGTCTCCCTCCAACGGGTCGCCGTCGGGCTGCTGTTGGGTGGTGTGACGGGTGTGGTGCTGGCGCTGGCCTCGGGGCTGTCGCGGCTCGGCGAGGATCTGATCGACGCGACCGTACAGATGCTGCGCTCCATCCCGTGGGTGGGCGTGATTCCGCTGTTCATCATCTGGCTGGGGATCGGTGAGGCGCCCAAGATCGCGCTGATCTCGCTCGGGGTCGCCTTCCATCTGTATCTGAATGTCTATGCCGGGATCCGTGGTGTGGATGCCCAGTTGGTCGAGGCGGGGACCTCGCTCGGGTTGAGCCGATGGGGCCTGATCCGGCATGTGGTGCTGCCCGGTGCGCTGCCCAATGCCATGACCGGGCTGCGGTACTCGCTGGCCACCGCATGGCTCGCGCTGGTCTTCGGTGAGCAGATCAACGCCGATGACGGCCTCGGCTTTCTGATGAATCAGGCCAGGGAGTTCTTCCGCACCGACGTGATCGTGGTGTGCCTGGTGGTCTACGCGATCCTCGGGCTCATCGCCGACTTCCTCGTACGTACCCTCGAAAGGCTGCTGCTGCAATGGCGACCGACGTTCACGGGTCAGTGACCGACACCGACACCGAGCGGCGCCCGCATCCCGGCCCCGCGGACTGCGGTGCCGCCGTGGAAGTGGGTGGGCTGGTGCGGTCCTTCGGCGACCGGGCCGTCATCGACGACCTTCATCTCACCATCCGGCCGGGCGAGTTCGTGGCACTGCTCGGACGCAGCGGATGCGGTAAGTCGACGCTGCTGCGGGTGCTGGCCGGGCTCGACCGCGAGATCGAGGGCGAGGTGCTGGTGCCGCGTCGCAAGGCGGTGGCGTTCCAGGCGCCGAGGCTGATGCCCTGGAAGCGGGTCTGGCGCAATGTGCTGCTGGGGCTGCCGGGTCGCCCTGAACGTGGCGCTGCGGTACGGGCGTTGGAGGAGGTCGGACTCGGCCACGGGGCGGATGCCTGGCCCAAGACGCTTTCCGGCGGTGAGGCGCAGCGCGCGTCGCTGGCCCGTGCGCTGGTGCGCGAGCCCGATCTGCTGCTGCTGGACGAGCCGTTCGGTGCTCTCGACGCACTGACCCGGATCAAGGCACAGCGGCTGGTGGCCGAGCTGTGGCAGGAGCGCGGCTGCGCGGTGCTGCTGGTCACCCATGACGTGGAGGAGGCCCTGCTGCTCGCCGACCGGGCGCTGGTGATGGAGGGCGGCCGGATCGCGTACGAGACCGCGGTGGAACTGCCGCGGCCGCGGGATATCTCCGATCCGCGGTTCGGGGCGTTGCGCGCCCGGTTGCTGGACCGGCTGGGGGTGGAGGGCAAGGAGGGTCCGGAAGCCAGGGAGGCTGAGACGCATTCCCGTGCGGAGGCCGAGCCGGGGACCCCCGCGTACACCTCCTCCGCCGCCGCCTGACGTCCCCACCGTCAGCACCGTCAGCACCACACGACACACGCCTCGCACCGCACACCACGCACCGCACCGCACCTCGACCACCGACAACCGGTGCCCCACCCCACCCCCCTACCCCACCCCACCCACACCACCCCAAGAACGAAACGGACACCTCATGAGACCACGCCACATGGCCCCGGCCGCCCTGCTGCTCCCGTTTGCCCTGCTGCTGGCCGCCTGCGGTGGTGTGTCGCGGGCCGACGGGGGTGGCGGTAGTGACAGCGGGACCGACGGAAAGGGTTCGCTGACCCTCAACGTCGGTGATCAGAAAGGTGGTTCGGAGGCGCTGCTGCGTGCCGCCGGGGAGCTGGACGACCTGCCGTACAAGATCAAATGGTCGACGTTCACATCGGGGCCGCCCCTGCTGGAGGCGGTCAACGCCGGGGCGGTGGACGTTGGTGCGGTCGGCAACACGCCGCCCGTGTTCGCCGCCGCGGCGAAGTCGAAGATCAAGGTGATCGCGGGGACGCACAGCAGGTCGGACGGCGAGGCGATCCTGGTGAAGAAGGATTCCCCGCTCAAGCGGCCGGCCCAGTTGAAGGGCAAGTCGATCGCGGTGGCGCAGGGCAGCTCCGCGAACTACCAGCTTGTCGCCTCGTTGAAGAAGGCGGGGCTGTCGCCGAAGGACGTGACGCTCAACTACCTTCAGCCGGCCGATGCGCTCGCCGCGTTCACCCGGGGGAAGGTCGATGCCTGGGCGGTGTGGGACCCGTACACCTCGCAGGCACTGGACCAGGCCGATGCCCGGGTGCTGACCACCGGGCAGGGTGTGGTCAACGGTCTGAGCTTCCAGGTCGCCGCGCCCGCCGCGCTGGACGACAAGAAGAAGGCCGCGGCGCTCAAGGACTACACCGACCGGCTGCGGCGGGCACAGAACTGGGTGTTCAAGCACCCTGACGTCTGGGCGAAGGCATGGGCGCAGGAGACCGGGCTGCCGGAGAAGGTGGCACTGGATGCGGTCAAGCGCACCCGGGGAACGGCGGTCGCGGTCGCGGTGGACAAACGCGCCATCGCCTCCGAGCAGCAGATCGTCGACACCTTCGCCAAGCTGAAGCTGATCCCCCGCTCCTTCGATTTCGGGGAGTTCGTCGACCCTCGCTTCAACAGTGACCTGCCGCCTTCGAGCACGGCACCGCGTACCTACGGAAAGGCCCGGTGAGATGTCCGTACACCTGCATTGGTTTCTGCCGACCGGCGGCGACGGGCGGACCCTCGTCGACCGGCACGCCTACACCGACGGCGGCATCCGGCGCGACCGCATCACCCCGGTGAGCGGCGTACGGGCTCCGGACATCGAGTATCTGGCCCAGATCGCCAAGGCTGCCGAGCAGTTGGGGTTCGAGGCGGTGCTCACGCCGACCGGCACGTGGTGCGAGGACGCCTGGCTGACGACGGTGGCGCTCACTCAGGTGACGGAGCGGCTGAAGTTTCTGGTCGCGTTCCGGCCGGGGGTGATCTCGCCGGTGCTGGCGGCGCAGATGGCCGCGACGTATCAGCGGATCTCGCGTGGGCGGCTGCTGCTGAATGTGGTGACCGGCGGTGACTCCACCGAGCAGAAGCGGTTCGGCGATCATCTCGACCATGACCGGCGGTATGCCCGTACGGATGAGTTCCTCCAGGTCGTGCGGGGTGTCTGGGGCGGCAGGCCGTTCGACTTCCAGGGTGAGCACTACCAGGTCGAGGGCGGTCTGACCGCGCTGCCGCCGGACCCGCTGCCGCAGATCTTCTTCGGCGGCTCGTCCCCGGCCGCCGGGCCGGTGGCCGCCCGGAACGTGGATGTGTACCTCACCTGGGGCGAGCCGCCCGAGCAGGTCAGGCAGAAGATCGAGTGGATTCGCGGGCTGGCGGAGAAGGAGGGGCGTACGGTCCGCTTCGGTATCCGGCTGCACACGATCTCCCGGGACTCGTCCAAGGAGGCCTGGGCGACCGCGCACCGTCTGCTCGACGATCTCGATCCGGACACCGTCGCGGCCGCGCAACAGGCCCTGGGCAAGAGCGAGTCGGTGGGGCAGCAGCGGATGCTCGCGCTGCACGGCGGCTCGCGCGACAAGCTGGAGATCTCGCCGAATCTGTGGGCGGGGGTGGGTCTGGTACGCGGCGGTGCGGGCACCGCACTGGTCGGCAGCCATGCCGAGGTGGCGGACCGGATCGAGGAGTACCACTCCCTGGGCATCGAGCACTTCGTGCTCTCCGGCTATCCGCACCTGGAGGAGGCGTACTGGTTCGGTGAGGGCGTACGTCCGGAGCTTGCCGCCCGTGGCCTGCTGGATGCGGTCCCCTCTCCGGTCGCGGGCGTCCCGGCCGCCAATGGCCGCCCGGCCTCCGCGCCCGGTGGGGCGCCGTTGCTGATCGCCGGCGGCCGCTGAGCGGGCGTGGGTCGCGGCGGTCATGGCCGGCCACCGCGACCCACGGCCCCCGGCGAATCCGGTGGCGGGCCCGGTCGATCCCTGAAAGGCTGCGCCGGTTCGATGCGGTTGGCAGACATCCTGACGGGAGAACGCGATCCCTACGCAGCTGGGTTCGGCAGGACGACCCGGGCCGATATGCGCCCTGGTACGGCTCACCTCATCTACCGGGCGGCGATGCTGACATGGTGGCCGGTTTCCACAGCTTCCACTGGCGCGGCTGCGAGCTGCGTGACGATGAACTCCGGTGCGCGCACGAGGAGTTGGCCGACCCGACCGGGAAGGACGCATACCTGAACGCGTTTCGCACGCTGTTGCACAGCGGGCACACCGCCGCCGCGGGTATCGCCCTCGACCACTTCCAGTACTCCGGTGCGCTGTCCCGGTTCGGCGGGGAGAGTGTGGTCGAGCAGTACGCACCGGAGGTGCTCGCCGTGGCCCGCGGGCTGCTCCGGCAGCCGCCGACTCCCGAGGACGACGGCACGGCCGCGGGCGCCAACCACGCGAGCGCGCTGAACGCCATGATGAACATCGCCGAAGCGGCGGACGCGGATCTCATCGCCGACGCCCTGGCGTGCGCCACCGAGGAGAATGTGGTCTCGGCCGGCTGTTCGGCGGCCGGCACGGCGCTGGCCGCGGATGCGGAAGAGAGCCCGCGACTGGTCGCGGCGGTCGGCAGCGTGGCGTTCGACGCACGCTTCGATGTCCAGGAACGGGCCCAGGCCCTGTCCGCGCTGTTCGCGGCGCAGGGGCCGAAGGCAACGGATCTGCTGGTCCGTGCCACCGGGTCGAGCGAGATCGAGCTGCAGACCGAGGGCGCACTCGGGCTCACGGTGCACGGTCGTTTCCACGCCCACCGCGCGCACGTCGAACGCCTCGCGGCGACCTGGCCGCGGGACGCGGGGTACCGGGCGGACCTGGTGCGGGAGGCGCTGACCGGCTTCCACAGTCACCACTGGATCGATGCCGTCCTCCCGTCCCCTGAACTCCGCGACGCGCACGCCGAGTTGATGTTTCCCACCGGCGAGGACGCCTGTCACCGGGCGTTTCGGACGCTGCTCCGCAGCACTCACACGGTGGCCGTGGGTATCGCGCTCGATCACTTCGAGGATGCGGACGGGCTGCGGCAGTTCCTCGACAGCGACGAGGTCGACGCGTACGCGCCGGAGGTGTTGGCGCGGGCCCGGGCGGAACTGCGTCGGCCGCCGTCCCCACCGGAGCTGAGCCCGGCCACCGGAGCGGCCGCCAACCACATGAGCGCGCTGCGCGCGGTCCGCACAGCCGGGGCGGACGCGTCGGACACCGACCTGGTCGCCGACGTGCTGGAGCGGGCCACCACTGATGACGTCCGCGGCGCGGCGCTCTGGGTCGCGTCCGGGGTGCTCAAGTCGACGGGGACACCGGATCGGCGACTTGTCGATGTCGTCAGCCGCTTCGTCTTCGATCCCTCGCTCAACTCTCACCATGCCACCGCGCTGCGTGTCCTGGGTGAGACCCTGGGGCCGGAGGCGAACCCGATTCTGGTGCGGGCCGTACGGAGCGACAACTGGGATGTCCAGGTGCACGCGGCCTGGCGGCTGTCCCGGCCGGGGCGCATCGAGGAGCACCGGGAGCTGCTCGAAGAGCTGGTGGAGGGCTGGCCGCTCCGGATCACCTCCTCACGGCATCTCGCCGAATGGGTGACCAAAGCGGTACTGGGCGGGATGCACAGCGTCTTCTGGGAGGGCACCAGGCTGACCGACCCCGAGCTGTATCGCGCGTACCGCGAGCTACGGGCGCCCAGCGGTGCGGATGCCTGCCATCGCGCCCTTCGGATGCTGCTGCGCAGCGGGCAGCCGGTGGCCGTGGGGATCGCGCTGGACCACTGGCACGACGACAACGGCATCGAGCGGCTGGAGGAGGAAGAGGCGTGCGCGGCGGAGGAGGCGGAGGTGCTCGCCGCTGCCCGCGAGGTACTTCGACAGCGCCCCTCGCCGGCCGAACTCAGTCCGGCGACCGGTGCCGGCGCCAACCATCTGAGCGCGTTGAACGCGTTGCGGGTGGCGGGCGCGTCGGCGCCCGAGGACGCGGCGGCGCTCACCACCGTCCTGGAGTGCGCCGCGAACGCACGCGTGCGTGACGAGGCCCTCCGCACGGCGGCTTCGCTGCTGGAGGATGCGGACACGGCGGACCCGCGGCTGGTCGGGATGCTCGGGACGCTCGCCCGCGACGAGAGCCTTGCCGTGGGCACCCGCACCAAGGCGCTACGGGCACTGGCCGAGGCTCCCGGCGATGCGGCGACCGAGGAGTTGGTACGTGCCACCGGGTGCGAGGCCCTCGCGGTGCAGGCCGAGGCCGCCTACGCCCTCACGGCCGGGCATCGGACGGCCGACCACCGCGAGCTGCTCGCGGCGCTGGTCGCGCGGTGGCCAAAGGAGCCGGAGGAGGACGTGCCGTGGGCCGCCCGCTCGGTGCGTGAGCATCTGGCAGCGGACCAGGAGTGAACGGGGCCGGCCGGTACCTCGTTCCCCGTATCGCCCGGGACGGGACCGGCAAGAGACCGGGAAGAGATCAGCCCCTCCCCAAGTTGGTAGAAGCATGAACCACACCGGGGTGCGTGAGGTCGAGGTCATGGTGATCGGTGCCGGGCAGGCGGGCCTGGCCGCCGCCTTTCATCTGCGGCGCACCGGCTATGAGCCGGACCGGGACTTCGTCGTCCTCGATCACTCCCCGCGCCCCGGCGGTGCCTGGCAGTTCCGGTGGCCCACGCTGACGTACGACAAGGTGCACGGTATGCATGCGCTGCCGGGCATGACGCTGACCGGCGCCGATCCGCAGCGGCCGTCGTCCGAGGTGATCGGCGGGTACTTCGACAACTACGAGCAGACCTTCGGGCTGCGGGTGCACCGGCCGGTGAGCGTGCTGGCGGTGCGCGAGGGCGGTGGGGGTCCCCCCTGGACGGAGCCTGTCGGAGCCCTTGGGGGAGGACGGCTGCGGGTCGAGACCTCGGAGGGCGATTACGCGGCACGGGCGCTGATCAATGCGACGGGCACCTGGGACCGGCCGTTCTGGCCGCGGTTCCCCGGGCATGAGACGTTCGGCGGCCGTCAGCTGCACAGTGCGCAGTACGACGGGCCGGAGCGGTTCCGCGGTGCGCGGGTCGTGGTGGTGGGCGGCGGCACGTCGGCCGTACAGCAGCTGATGGAGATCGCACCGGTCGCCGCCGCCACGACCTGGGTGACGCGCCGGCCGCCGGTGTTCCGCGAGGGGCCGTTCGGCGAGGAGCAGGGGCGGGCCGCGGTCGCCCTCGTCGAGGAGCGGGTCCGGCAGGGGCTGCCGCCGCGGAGCGTGGTGAGCGTGACCGGGCTGCCGATGACCGAGGCGATCCGGCGGGCCCGCGAGAGCGGCGTCCTTGAGCGGCTGCCGCTCTTCGAGCGCCTCACACCGACGGGCGTGGTCTGGGCCGACGGCCGCGCGGTCGAAGCCGACGTGATCCTTTACGCGACGGGCTTCCGGGCCGCCATCGACCATCTCGCCCCGCTGCGACTGCGCGAGCCGGGCGGTGGAATCCGGATGGAGGGCACCCGCACGCTGCGCGACGCGCGGGTGCACCTCGTCGGTTACGGACCGTCGGCGAGCACCATCGGCGCCAACCGGGCGGGCCGCGCCGCGGTCCGCGACATCCGACGGCTGCTGGCCGCAGGCCCTCAACCGCCTTACGCAGAGGAGGCGTTGGCCGACAGCCGCGCCTCATAGGACGAGGCCGCGTGCTCCACGAGACGGATCAGCACCTCCTTGCAGGACGCACGGTCGCGGGCGTCACAGAGCACCACCGGGGTACCCGGGTCGAGGTCCAGGGCCCGTGCCACCTCGTCGGCCCGGTGGGCGCGGGCGCCGTCGAAGCAGTTGACGGCCACGACGAAGGGGATGCTGCGGTGCTCGAAGTAGTCGATCGCCGCGAAGCTGTCGGCGAGTCGCCGGGTGTCGGCGAGCACCACGGCGCCGAGCGCGCCCTGTGCCAGCTCGTCCCACAGGAACCAGAACCGGTCCTGGCCGGGCGTACCGAACAGATACAGCGCCAGGTCGTCGTGGATGGTGATCCGTCCGAAGTCCATCGCCACGGTCGTGGTGGTCTTGTGCTGGACCCCGTCGAGCCGGTCCACCGGCCTCCCGGCCTCGGTCAGCCGCTCCTCCGTGCTGAGCGGGCGGATCTCGCTGACGGATCCGACGAGGGTCGTCTTGCCCACGCCGAACCCGCCGGCCACCAGGATCTTGAGGGCCATGAAGGAGTCAGAGCGCGCGGAGTCCATCGATCACTTCCCTGAGAATGTGCGCATCGGGCAACTGGGCGGGCGGTACCGGGCGGTCGACGCGGATCAGGCCCTCGAGCAGCAGATCGCTCAGCAGGACCCGGACCACGCCGAGCGGCAGTCCGGAGTCGGAGGCGATCTCGGCCACCGGGCGGGGGCGGTCGCCGCACAGGACGAGGATCGCGCGCTGCTCGGGCGAGAGCACGGGGACCTCGTCGGGCCCGGACTCGACGTGCACCACGGCCATCAGTTCAAAGGCCGCGCTGCTCGGCCGGGCCCGCCCGGCGGTCATCGCATAGAGCCGGACCATCGGCCCCGCCTCGTCGTCGTACCAGTGCGGGGTGGAATCGGTCATGGGCGCCCGATCACTCCGCTCCGGCACGCTCGGGCGTCCCGAGGTGTGCACCGACCCGCTTGACCAGCCGGGCCATCTCGTAGGCGACCAGACCGACATCGGCTTCGGCGTCGCCGAACACCGACAGGCACGACCCTTCGCCGGCCGCCACGACGAAGAGGAAACCGCCCTCCAGCTCGACCATGGTCTGAATGACCTGGCCGGCGGCGAAGTGCCGGCCGGCGCCCTTGGCGAGGCTGTGGAAGCCGGATGCGATCGCCGCGAAGCGCTCGCTGTCGTCACGGATCAGTCCGGTGGAGGCACCGACGGCCAGGCCGTCACCGGAGAGCACCACGGCGGAGCGGATCTCCGGTATGCGGGCCACCAAGTCGTCGAGAAGCCAGTTGAGTTCGCCGGAAGGGTGCTGATCGCCGGTCATCGTGTCTCTTCTCTTCATGACGGATTCTCGTTCTCCCCGTTCCGCTGCCGCGCGTCCTGCTGATGCTGCCCTGGCGGCTCTTGCTGTGGCGGGGTGGTGGCGCCGCGGCCGCGTGCCCATCCGGCGCGCAGCGACGCCATGGTGGCGCGGGCCTGCTCGGGAGAGCGGCGCGGTGGTGGCGTGCGCTCCGTACGCGGGACCCACTCGGGCTGCTTCTGCGGGGACGTCTGCAATCCGGGCGCGAGGCTTGCCTGCCGTACGCGGCGCGGGAGGCTGCTTTCCGGGTCTGCCTCTGTGGCCGCGGCGACGGGCGCCACCGGAGCGATCAGGGGCGCGGTCGGCGCAGCGCCCGACTCTTCGTCGCGTACGGGCGGGTCCGGGACGGGCGGCAGGGCGTATCGCGGTACGGACCCGAGCGCCCGGGTCGTGGGCGGTCGCCGGCGACGGAAGACCGGCCCGTCCTCCTCCGGCTCCGCCGTGTCCCCGTCGGCCGGCGCATCCTCGTCGCGCTCCCCGGACAGCAGGGCCTCGGGCAGCAGCACCACGGCGGTGACGCCGCCGTACACCGATGGTTGCAGGGTCACCGTGACGTGCTGACGGTGGGCGAGACGGTTGACCACGAAGAGACCGAGCTGTTCGGTGTCCAGCAGGTCGATCACCTCCGCGTCCTGGATACGGCGGTTGGCCTCGTCGAGCGCCTCCTTGCCCATACCGAGCCCGCGGTCCTGGATCTCCAGGGCGATGCCGGTGCCGACGCGCTCGGCCCGGACCTGCACCTTGGTGTGCGGGGGCGAGAACATCACCGCGTTCTCGACGAGTTCGGCCAGCAGGTGGGTGACGTCGGCGACCGCGCCGCCGATCAGCCGTGCCTCGGCGACGGCATGCAACTCGACCCGCGGGAAGTCCTCGACCTCCGCGACGGCGGCGCGCACCACGTCCAGCAAGGGCACGGGGTTGCGCCAGCCCCGTCCGGGAGCGGCACCGGAGAGGATGATCAGGCTCTCGGCATGCCGCCGCATACGGGTGGTGAGGTGGTCGAGCCGGAAGAGGTCCTCCAGTTCCACCGGGTCCTCGGTACGGCGTTCCATCGTGTCCAGGAGGGCGAGCTGGCGGTGCAGCAGCAGCTGGCTGCGGCGGGCGAGGCTGACATAGACGCCGGAGATGCCGCTGAGTGCCTCGGCACGGTCGGCGGCCGCCTTGAGCGCGGCGCGGTGCACGGCCACCAGGGCCTCGGCCACCTGCCCCAATTCGTCCCGGCCGGTGCCGCGCTCACCGAGCGGTGCGACGGCATCGATGTCAACGGGTTTACCGGCGTGCAGTCGGCGCATGGACTCGGGCAGGTCGCGGCCGGCGATCCGGAGTGCGGAGTTGCGCAGTTCCTCCAGCTCGACGACGAGCCGTCGGCCGATCTTGACCGAGATGAGGAGGGAGAGAAGGACACCGGCCAGCCCCAGGGTCACGGCGATACCGGATCCGCCGAGGGTGTCGAGTGACAGCGGGCCGGCGCCGCGGGCCACACCGGCGCGTGCGTTCTGCTGCGCTGTGCGCAGATCGCGCAGGACCGTTGCACTCGCCTCGCTCCAGCGGGCGGCGACGGTGGCGGCGGGGGCGCCCGCGCCCGCCTTCCGTACGGCGTCCTCGGCGGCCCGCAGCTCGCGGTAGGCAGGGCCGTCGAGGATGCGGCGGTAGGCGGCGGCGTCATCGGGCCGCAGGTCGTCGACCGCGGTGGCGAACAGCTCGCGCTGGAGATGCACGGAGCCGGTGAAAGAGTCGAGCTGGTCGCGCGACATCCGTCCGGAGACCTGGGCGGCGCCGAGGACCGCGTCCTCCCGGGAGATCGCCTCCCGGGCCCGGGTGAGGTCCAGGACGATGCGGCCCTGCGAGGCGTCCGCCATCGTCGCCGGGCCGGTCAATGCGCCGAGGGCGGCAAGGCCGTGCTCGACGGTGTCGGTGTAGCCACGGATCACCCGGTCCGCACCGGCCGTCGTGTGGCGGTCCTGCTTGCGCAGCGCGGGCAGTCCGTCGGCGTCGTGCATCAGCTTGTCGATACGGTCGGGCAGTGCGGGGTCGACGATCGCCGCGTCGGCGCTGCCGGCGTTGACGCCGTCCCGGAGGGCGGCCGCGGCGGAGTCGGTGGCCCGTTGCCGGTCGCGCAGCGCCCGCCGGCTCCCGTCGTCCGGTGCGGCGAGGGCGCGTGCCGCGGTGGCCCGCTCCTCCTGTACGGCGGCGATGTATGCGCCGACCGGCACGAGGAGGGTGGTGTCGACCTCCTTGAACCGGTTCAGATCGGAGACCTGCTGCGCGGTGGTGACCGTGGCGAAGGCCCACAGGGCGATCAGGGACACCACCGGGACCATGAGCAACGCGACGATCTTGGCGCGCACGGACCGGGGCATCAGATGGAGCCGGTAATTCGCTCCGGATTTCCTGGACTTGGGGACCGGGGGCAGCGCATGTCTCGGGCCGCCGGTCGGCGGCGCTTCCCCTCCGTGCCCGGAATGGTCCGGACTCTGTCGTGCATGCATGAGTTCCTCAATAGGTCAGGAAGAGGTGGGCAGTTCGCCCTCGCGGAACGACTCTGCGGAGGCGGATGCGGCGCGTTCCCGGGCGGTTGGGGACAATGCGACGAAGGCCACGGTGAGGAAGAGAAAGGAGCCGAGCACAACGGTCAGCGGAAAGATGAATTCCATTGCGGTGACACCGGGAAGCGGCGCGCGACTGGGCGTCAGCTCGATGTGCACGGCGGCCATTCCGGTGTAGTGCATGCTGCTGACGGCAAGCCCCATCACCAGGGAGGCAAGGGCCGCGCCGAGCGCGCCGCGCACGTTGAGCGCGGCCCACAGGGCGGCCGTCGCGGCACCCGCGGCGATGACGACGGAGAGCGCGACGAGGCCCGGATCGAAGCCGACCTGCCCGTGCAGGCGCATGGCAGCCATGCCCATGTAGTGCATCGCCGCGACGCCGATGCCGGTGCCCAGCCCGCCGAGCAGCAGCGATCGCAGCCGGGCGGCGCCATGGCCGACGGTGAAGACGCCGGCGCCGACGACCACCATGGCGACCAGCAGGCTGAGTACGGTCAGCAGGACGTCGTAGCGGATCGGGCTGCCGGTGACGGCGAAGCCGAGCATGGCGATGAAGTGCATCGTCCAGATGCCCGAGCCGATGGCGACGGAGGCGGTCAGCAGCCAGTTGCGGCGCGAGCGGCCGTCGGCCGCCAGCGCTCTTACGGTACAGCGGAGTCCGAGCGCGGATCCTACGCACGCCATCGCATAGGCGAGGACCGGGGATACCCAGCCCGCGCTGAAGTGTTGCATGTGGCCCACGGAGTTCCCTTTCGCGTATTCGGTTCGCGGCGACGGACGCTAACACGTGATCGTCTTGTGAAACTCGGACACGGACGCAGGTTGATTCGGGTAGAAGCACCAGCTCCCTGACACACCGTTTCACTACCGGTGAGTTCAGTGAGCTGCCTTCCGGGTAAATGTCCGCCATTTCCCGGCACCGACCCTGCTGATTACACGTCAATTCCGGGGAGGTGAGAGTCGGCCGGCATATCGGCAATAAATTCGGCGATGAGAAAGGTCACGGGAATCGCGGCAACCGCGCCCGCACAAGCCCCACCATGCACACCCAAAAGGAAGAAGGGGTGCACATGGGGCACTCCTGACGGCGTCTCCGTGCGAACAAAGGAACACGGGATCGAATGTTCGCCAGAAAGCATGATCGAGCCCGATCGGGGTTCCTTGACTCATCGCCTCAGGTGATGATTACACGGCGCAACCGGCGGGCTGCAGACCGCTACCGCGCCTCCGGTCGACATCCCTTGCTGGGCCGGAGAGTTGGTCCCACATCGCATCAGTTGCTCAAGGAGAGACAGCAAGATGGACATCCTCACCAACATCCTCGCCGGCGTCTTCCACTTCCTGGGTTGGCTCGTCTGACGGATTTCGCAGCACTTGGCGCCGCTCCTCCCTGTCCCTGGAGGAGCGGCGCCTTCCCGGTCTTGGGTCTCCGGTGGTAGCGGCCCGGCGGGTTACTTCTCCAGCTTCTGCCGGGAGGTCTCCGGAAGCGTCAGATAGACGACGAACGAGACGAGGCACAGCGCGGCCACGTACCAGGGGAAGAGGTCGGCATGGCCGGCCTCTTTGAACCAGGTGCCGACGTAGGGGGCGGTGCCGCCGAAGAGGGCGACGGTGAGGGAGTACGGGAAGCCGATGCCGGAGGCGCGGACCCGCGCGGGGAACACCTCGGCGTTCACGGCCGCGGCGATCGCGGTGTATCCGGTCAGCAGCACCATGCCCGCGCACTGCACCAGCAGCAGCGAGAAGAACGCATCGGTGACCAGGTGCAGCAGTGGCACCGCCAGGACGGCGAAGCCCAGCGAGAAGCCGAGCAGCAGCGGTTTGCGGCCGATGCGGTCCGAGAGCATTCCGCCGAGCGGCTGGAGCAGGGCGAAGAAGATGAGCGAGAGGGTGCCGACGGTCAGCGCTTCGCCCTTGTCGAAGCCCGCGTTGACCTGGGCGTAGGTGGGCAGGTAGGTCGTCCAGGTGTAGTACGCGATGGTGCCGCCCACGGTGATACCGCAGATCAGCAGGGACTGACGGGGGTGGCGGCGCAGCGCCTCGAAGAGACCGGGGCGCTCGGCCGCCCGCTGCTCGATGGGGGTCTCCCCTGCTCGAACGGGGTTGAGAGCTTGGGGAAGGGTCTCCTGTGCACCGCGCCGGATCCACAGTCCCAGCAGGCTCAGCAGGGCACCGATGAGGAACGCCACCCGCCAGCCCCACTGCCCCATCTGCCGCTCGGTGAGCAGCGTGGCGAGCAGCGCCGCGGTCCCGGATGCCAGCAGCTGGCCGATGCTCGTGGACACGTACTGGAAGCTGGAGAACAGTCCACGCCTGCCGGGTCCCGCCGATTCGACGAGGAAGGTCGTGGACGCGGCGAACTCGCCGCCCACCGACAGGCCCTGCACGAGGCGGGCGACGACCAGGACGACGGGGGCCAGTACTCCGGTGGTCGCGTAGGTGGGGGTGAGCGCGACCAGCAGACTGCCGCCGCCCATCAGCAAGATGGTGAGGGTCAGTGCGGTGCGCCGGCCGCGCCGGTCGGCGACCGCGCCCATCAGCAGTCCGCCGACCGGCCGCATGAAGAAGCCGACCGCGAAGACGGCGAAGGAGGAGAGCAACGGCACCAGGGAGTTGCCGGCGCTCTTGGGGAAGACCTGCTCGGCGAAGTAGACCGCGAGGAAGGAGTACGCGTACCAGTCGTACCACTCGACGGCGTTGCCGACGGAGGCGGCGGCCAGCTGCCGCAGCCGCGACGGCCGGACGGCGCCCCCGGGCGCCCGGTCCTCGACTATGCGTTCGGCACTCGACATGGTCCTCCGCTCCGGGTTCTTCTCCTGGGCCTGCTGCTGGGGCAGGATGAGCCGACAGGTGATCATGTACCGCTGAAGCGGGTGGCCGCTAGGGCCTGTCCGGCGGATCAGGGTCGGACAGGCCGCGGCGGCCGGTGCGGTGCATCGCAAGGCGCCGGAGCGCCCTCACAGCGGAGCTATGAGGGCGCTCCGGCAACGCGGCGAGGTGCCGTGCCAGGCGTCGCGGACCCGGCCATGATCCGCCGGACAGGCCCCAGAGGCCGTGGCGGCCGAAAGGAGATGGCAACGTGCGTGTAGCACTGTTCGTCACCTGCATCAACGACCTGCTCCATCCGCGGACGGGGCAGGCGGTGGTGGAGCTGCTGGAGCGGCTGGGGGTGGAGGTCGACTTCCCCGCCGAGCAGAGCTGCTGCGGTCAGCCGCAGTTCAACACCGGTTACCGGCATGCGACCGAGCCGCTGGTGCGCCGCTTCGACCGTGCCTTCCGCGATTACGAGTACGTGGTCACTCCGTCCGGTTCCTGCGCGGCGATGGTGCGCGACAACTACCCGCGGATCGGGGCGAAGGCGGCGGCCGAGGGGCGTGGCCGGGAGCTGACCGATGCCGCGGCGAGCGCCGTGCCCAAGACCTATGAACTCACCGAATTCCTGGTCGATGTGCTGAAGGTGACCGATGTGGGCGCCTATTACCCGCATACCGTCACCTATCACCCCACCTGTCATGGACTGCGGATGCTGGGGCTGGGCGACCGCCCGCGGCGGCTCCTCGCACACGTCAAGGGACTGGAGCTGCGGGAGCTGCCGGGCGCCGAGGAGTGCTGCGGTTTCGGCGGCACCTTCGCGGTGAAGAACCCGGCGGTCTCGGCCGCGATGGGCGCCGACAAGGTCCGCAATGTGCTCGGGACCGGGGCCGAGGCGGTCTGTACCGTCGACAACTCCTGTCTGCTGCACATCGGCGGCACCCTCACCCGGCAGGGCTCGACGGTCCGCCCGGTCCATATCGCCGAGATCCTGGCCAGTACGGAAGGGAGTGTGCGGTGAGCGGCACCTATCTGGGCATGCCCGCGTTCCCCCGCGCCGCGGCCGCCTCCACCCGCGACACACAGCTGCGCGCCAACCTCACCCACGCCACCCACACCATCCGCGACAAACGGGCCAAGGCCGTCGCCGAATTGGACGACTGGGCGCAACTGCGGGCCGCGGGCGCCGCGGTGAAGGACCGTACGCTGCGCCATCTCGACCACTATCTGGAGCAGTTGGAGGCGGCGGTCACCGCCGCGGGCGGACAGGTCCACTGGGCGGCGGACGCCGACGAGGCCAACCGGATCGTCACCCGGCTGGTGCGGGAGACCGGCGAGCGCGAGGTCGTCAAGGTCAAGTCGATGGCGACGCAGGAGATCGGGCTGAACGAGGCGCTGGCCGAGGCCGGTATCCGCGCGTACGAGACGGATCTGGCCGAGCTGATCGTGCAGCTCGGCGACGATCTGCCGTCGCACATCCTGGTGCCCGCGATCCACCGCAACCGCTCCGAGATCCGCGACATCTTCCGCCGTGAGATGGCCTCCTGGGGCCGTCCGGCGCCCGCAGGGCTCTCCGACTCCCCCGCCGAGCTGGCAGAGGCGGCGCGGCTGCATCTGCGGGAGAAGTTCCTGTCCGCGAAGGTCGGGATCTCCGGTGCCAACTTCATGGTGGCCGAGTCCGGCACGCTGGTCGTGGTCGAGTCCGAGGGCAACGGCCGGATGTGTCTGACCCTGCCCGAGACGCTGATCTCCGTTGTGGGCATCGAAAAGGTGGTGCCGACCTGGCAGGATCTGGAGATCTTCCTCCAGCTGCTGCCCCGTTCGTCGACGGCCGAGCGGATGAATCCGTACACCTCCACCTGGACGGGGACGACGGACGGCGACGGGCCGCAGACCTTCCATCTCGTGCTGCTCGACAACGGGCGGACCGACACCCTGGCCGACACCGTCGGGCGGCAGGCGCTGCGCTGTATCCGCTGCTCGGCATGTCTGAACGTCTGCCCGGTGTACGAGCGGGCCGGCGGGCATGCCTACGGCTCGCCCTACCCCGGGCCGATCGGCGCCATCCTCACTCCCCAACTTCGCGGTATGGCAGGACCGTTGGAGGCTTCCCTGCCGTACGCCTCATCACTGTGCGGAGCCTGCTACGAGGTGTGCCCGGTCGCCATCGACATCCCGGAGGTGCTGGTGCATCTGCGGGAGCGGGTGGTGGAGGGCGGGCCGGTCACCCGGGGCGGGGCGCGTACGGTCCTCAAACCGGCCAAGGGGCATGCCGCGGAGCGGGCGGCGATGCGCGCGGCGGCCTGGGCGTTCGACCACCCGGGGGCGCTGCGCGGCGGTATGCGGCTGGCGGCCCGCAGCCGCCGACTGCATCCCCGGCGCCTGCCCGGGCCGGGCCGCGCCTGGTCGCAGACCCGCGATCTGCCGGCGGTGCCGGCCGAGTCCTTCCGCGACTGGTGGCAGCGCACCCGCGGTACGTCGTCCGAGCAGCGAGGAGACGTCAAGTGAGCAGCCGGGACGTGGTGTTGGCGCGGGTGCGCCGGGCGCTTACGGATGTGCCGCGGGGTGAGGGGCCGAGCGATCCGCCGGTGCCGCGCGACTACCACCGGGTGCACGGATCCCGTACGACGGCGCAGAGCGTCGATCTGCTGGCGGAGAATCTCGCGGACTACCGGGCGATCGTGCATCGCAGTGACGCCGAGGGGCTGCCGGGGCTGATCCACCGGCTGCTGGTGGAGCGCGGCGCACGGACGGTGGTGGTGCCGCCGGGGCTGGATCCGGCGTGGCTGGATCCGGCGTGGCTGGATCCGGCGTGGCGGGACCCCTCGTCGGCGGCCGGCTCCGATGTCACCCTCGTCGAGGACCATGCGTCGAGTACGCCGTATGAACTCGACGCCGTGGACAGTGTGCTGACGGGCTGTGCGGTGGCCATCGCGGAGACCGGCACCCTTGTCCTGGACGCCGGCCCCGACCAGGGCAGACGCCGGATCACGTTGGTGCCCGACCACCACATCTGTGTCGTCCGCGTCCCGGACCAGGTCGTCGGCTCGGTGCCGGAGGCGCTGCCACGGCTGGCGCCGGAGCGGCCGCTGACCTGGATCTCCGGTCCGTCCGCGACCAGCGATATCGAACTCGACCGGGTGGAGGGGGTGCACGGTCCGCGGACGCTGGAGGTGATTCTGCTCGCGGGGTCGCGGGAGGCGGGCTGACCCCGGGGGGGGCGGCCGACCGGCGGGCTCGGCCGGGCGGCCGTGGCCGGGCGAGGGCTGCAACAGGTGTGCGACCCCGTTGTCAGTGGGGATTCCTACACTGATCGGGATGGTTCTCGCACACGCGGTGCGGGGGCGCGCGCCCGGGGGGAGGGAGCAGATGATGCTGCGGCAGGACTTACCCGCGCAGCGTTCCGGCCCGGCCGGCCGCTCGTCCGCGCCGGGTCCCGGTGCGCCGTCCTCCGCTTCTTCGGCCTCCGCGCCCTCCCGGCTGCTGACCTGGCTGGGGCGGCTGGGCGCACCGGCCGCCGCGTTCGCGGTGTTCCAAACGCTGCTGGGGATCCTGCCGCAGAATCTGGCGGGCGAGGCGGCGCGTTACTGCGTGGCGGCGACGGCCGGTGCCGGGGTCGGCGCCGTGGTGTGGCTGTCGGCGGCTCTGCTGCATGCCCGCGCGGCGGCCACGGCCACGGCGCGCGTGCCGTCGTCCGGCCCCGCACCGTCGCCCGCCGGGTCGCTGCCCGAGCTGGTGGACGGCACGTACGAGGCGCTGCGACGCGGCCTCTCGGTGATCGAGATCCCCGGGCGCGGGCCGCTCACCGGCTGGCCGCACTCCCTCGCGGAGAGCGATCCGCCGGTGCATCCGACCGCGTTCGGAACGGCGTACGGGCTGCATCTTCTGCTCGACATCGCGCCGTACGACGGTCGAATACGGGCCGGCGAGGTGGCCGAGACGCTGTGGCGGCTGCGGCTTCCCGGCGGCGGATGGGCCGCCCGCTCGCAGGGCAGCGGGGCGCGCCCCGAAGTGACCGCGATCGTGCTGGGTGCGCTGGCGCGGGCGGGCGCCGACCCCCGGCTGCTGGATGCCGAAATACGCTCGTGCGAGGCGCTGTTGGACCCGGACCATGACGCACCGGGGCTGGCGAACACGTATGTGGTGACGAATGTGCTGCGCGGGATGCTGCGGGCGGCGCCCGGCTCCACGGCGCTGGGCGGGCTGCGCGAGGTGCTGGTCAACGGCGCCACGGCCGACCCGGTGCGCGGCAATCACCGCTGCTGGGGCGCTGCGCTGGCCACCGGACGGGGCAATCCGGCGCCGTCCGCGGTGCACACCGCGCGGGCTGTGGTGGCGCTGGACCGGGCCGCACAGGTCCTGGGCGAGGACGAGCGGCAGCGCGCGGTGCGCGAGGAGGGGCTGCGCTGGCTGCTGGCAAGTGCCTCGCCGCTGTCGGGCCGCGCGTCCGATCTGGACAACTGCCAGGAGGAGGTACGGCGGCCGGGCCAGGAGGACCCACTGCATCAGGAGCTGCTGTCGGTACGGCATTTCACGGCCGCGTGGGTGGCCCGGGCGCTGATGACGGACGGGGCGCGGCAGGTCGCGGCGCAAGGGGTGGGGCTGCCGGCGTGGGAGGCACAGCTGACCGCTGCCGTGGCGCGGGTGCGCGGGATGCAGCAGGCCGGGGTGTGGCGGTGGGACGACGGGCCCATGGGCCACCCGGTGTGGATGGCGTATCAGGGTCTGTCGGTGCTGCGCCGGCATGCGCTGATGGTCTACCGGCCGTGAGGCCGGCCGGATTCGGACGGTCGTGGCCCGGTGGTGGTCGGGGGCGTCGGTGAAGGGGAGGCAGACATGCAGGTCGAGGAAGCCCGTCGGCTGCTGGCCGAGCGGCTGGGCGGCGGACCGCGGCCGCCGTCGCCCGAGTCGGCGCGTGCCGTGATCGCCCACCTGGCGCACCCCGGCACCCTCGGCCCGCTCGTGCGCCGATTATCCGCCGGCGACCTGGACCTCCTGGAGTGCACCCGGCTCTCGTACCGCCATGTGCTGGGCTTCGACAAGCTGTTGCTGCTGCCCGGCGCGCCCCGGTTCATGCTGCGGGTCCATTTCTGGCACGGCGGGACCGGCGCGGCCCCCGAGGACATCCACAATCACCGGTGCGTCATCGCCTCGGCCGTGGTCCGCGGCCGCGTCCGGATGGAGTGCTACGAACCGGCCGCGGACGGGGTGCCCGCGGTCGCCTACCGGGAGACGATCGACGGCCCCGGCGGGACCTGGCGGCTGCGGCGGGTCGGGGACGCGCGGCTGCGGCTGGTGCGTACGGAGCGGTACGGGGCCGGGCGGAGCTACGGCCTGGACGCCCGTGCGCTGCACCGCGTGGTGAGTGAGGAGCCGACGGTGACGCTGTTCCTGGAGACCGCCCCGCAGCGGTCGGTGACCGATGTCTATGTCAGAAGCGGCAGCCTTGTCAGGGACAGCGGCCGTGTCAGGGACAGCGCCCCTGTCGAGAACAGCGGTCCTGCCGGGGACAACGGATACGGCGGGGACAGCGGATACGGCGGCGGTGCGGGGGCCTTCAGGAGCGGTGGCGCCGAGCGTGCGGATCCACCGCCCAAGACTCCACTGTCGCCGGCCGTCTATCTTGCCGAACTCGACGGTCTGGCAGGCTCTTTGGGCTACTGAACGGAGCCGGCGCGAAGTGTCCGTAGCGGGCCGTCATGGCGCGCAGGCCGACCGCGTCCAGCCGCCCGCCGAGCGCCTGGCGGATCACCTCCAGGTTGTAGGCATCCACGCCGGCCTCGGCCAGTTCGGCCGGCCGTGCCCAGCGGTGCGCCTGGTCCGGGCTGGGCAGCACGACATCCAGCGTCAGCGGTCTGACGATGAAGTTCTCCTGGTGGTTGTGGACGCGTCGGCCCTGATAGTCGCTCAGGAATCCGGTCGATCCGGTGTGCGCGACGATGGTGCCGAGGAGACCGGTCTCCTCCTTCAGCTCCCGCAGGACGCCGCTCTCGGCGGACTCCCCACGGTCCAGCTTTCCGCACGGCACGCCCCACGCGCCGGGCAGAAAGCGCTCGCGGTAGCTACGGCGCACGATCAGCACGCGGCCGGCGTGCACCACCACCGCCGCGGCCAGATAGGTATGGGCTGCGGGCTGATTCATCGGACATCTCGCAATCCGAAGGGACGGGCGCCAGGCCCGTGGCGGACGTCCACCGTACCGGCGAAGACTCCGCGGCGGACCGGTTGCGGTGGTGCGCGATGGGGTGAAGTGGCGTGCGGCGGGCTTGTATTGGGCGCGTGCGGTGTTCGATCCTGCTGCTTCCTGTTGCCTTACGTTCGGAGCTGTCGACCGAACGCACGCCGTGTGAGCCGCCGGGCGTTCCTCGCCACCGGCACCGCGCTCGCGGGCCGGGCGGCAACGACTCGTGGGGCGCCCCGCCGCTGGAGAAGTGTCTGCTGCATGCGAACCGGACGTACCGCTACGGCCATCGGCTGTCGGCTGTCGGCTGTCGGCTGTCGCCCGCGTAGGGGTGGCGGGCGGCGAAGGTAACCCTGGCATGGGTAGGCATCCGATGCGTACGAAGCCCAGAGGTCTGGGTAGCCCTCGCGCCCGCAAGCAGACTCTCCGCCATCAGCACCGCGCGGATGCACCACCCCGCAAATGACCGAGAGGCAGCGCCATCATGAACAGCAACTCCCTCACCTGGAACGCCGGTTGGACTGCGTCCGTGCAGCGCCCCAGCGAGGGCTTCCACAAGAACTGGGCGCTGGAAGGCTTCGAGGACCAGACCGTGCGCCAGGTCGTCAGGGTCACCGGCTCCGGCACCTCGGCCCGGATCAAGCTCTCCAACCGGTACG
Source organism: Streptomyces inhibens (assembly GCF_022221585.1). NCBI lineage: Bacteria > Bacillati > Actinomycetota > Actinomycetes > Kitasatosporales > Streptomycetaceae > Streptomyces > Streptomyces inhibens. The sequence goes on along the minus strand of NZ_CP084681.1, from coordinate 8,428,104 downwards.
GGACCGCCCCGTTGGAGGTGGCGGGCGCCACCCTCGCCCGTACGGACAAGAGCGCGGCCGTGCGGGGCGGCACGGTCCGCCCGCTCACCTTCGACGGTGCCACGTCCGTCCGGATCCCGGCGGGCGGCGAGATCCACAGCGACGCCACCGAGCTGAGCGTGGCACCGTTCGACTCCCTGACGGTCTCGCTGCACTTCGCACGGCCGACCGGCCCCGCGTCCTTCCACGCCCAGGCCTACGCCACCACCTACCGCGCCGCGGGTGATCAGCTCGCGCCAGCGGACCCCGCCGTGTTCGGCGAGACGACGGTGTCCTGGTACTACCTCGCCGCCGTCGAGCTGGCGGACGGCGGCCCGGCCCGGCACGACACCGTGCTGACCTTCGGCGACTCCCTCACCGACGGATTCGCCTCGACCATCGACGGCAACCAGCGCTATCCGGACGCACTGGCCGAGCGACTGGCCGCCGAGGGCACCCCGCGCCCCGTACTCAACCAGGGCATCGGCGGAAATCTGCTGCTCAGCGACTCGGCGTGGTTCGGCGACCGGGCCGTTGACCGCTTCCGGCGCGATGTGCTCGACCAGCCGGGCGCCCGCTCCGTGGTCGTCCTGGTGGGCCTCAACGACATCGGCTTCAGCGAGATCGACCTGCCGACGTACAAGCCGAACCCGGATCGCTCCGCCGGTGAACTCATCGCCGGATACCGGCAGTTGATCGGCATGGCGCACGACGCGGGGGTACGGATCACCGGTGCGACGATCATGCCGTTCAAGGGGTCGGAGTACCACACCCCGGCCGCCGAGGCGAAGCGCCAGGAGGTGAACGCCTGGATACGGACCTCGGGCGCATTCGACGCGGTCGCCGACTTCGCCGCGGCACTGGCCGACCCGTCCGACCCGGACGCGCTCCTGCCCGCCTACGACAGCGGCGACCACAAGCACCCCACCGACGAGGGCTATCGCGCGATGGCCGCCGCCATCGACCTCACCGCGCTCTGATCACCGCGGGCCCTGGGCCTGACGCGTGGCGGCCCCCTCCTGGGAATCCGGGAGGGGGCCTTTTGCGCTCCGACGCACGTGCTCAGACGGGGAATTCGCCTGCCTGTACACCGGTGACGAACGCCGACCACGCGGCCGGCTCGAACATCAGGGCCGGCCCTTCGGGGTCCTTGCTGTCCCGAACGGGAACGGCGCCGTGGGCGCATGCATGCGCCGGGGACCACTCCAGGCAGTCGCCACCGTCTTGGCTGCTGTAGCTGGACTTGACCCAGGGATGATTAAAGGGGGTCACGATGCCTCCAAGAGCTTTCGGATCATGTGGGCGGACGCGTCACGCGAGAGGGCTGAAGCAGTGAGTACATCGTAAGACCGTGCGAGGAGACGCACCGTGGAGGGATCTTCGATGATCGTCCCTGACCTGACGCCCTCCGTATAGATCACGGGCGGCTCGTCCGCGGTAGTCAGAATCGACATTGAGCCGTCCATGAGTCCGTGAGTCTCCGCAGACAACGGCATCACCTGTAGGACGGTGGTCCGTTGAGCGCCGTGGGTGAGCAACGCCGAGAGCTGTTCCCGCATCACGTCCGGGCCTCCGACGTTCCGGCGTAGCACTGACTCACAGATGACCACGGAGAAATCTGGCGGGGAAGTGCCCTTCAGCACTTCCTGTCTCGCCATTCGTGCCCGCACCAAAGTGGCCACTTCCTCATCGCTGGCCCGGGGGTCACCCTCACGGAGCAACGCGCGTGCGTACGACACCGTTTGAAGGAGACCCGGCACCACCGTGGGCGACCATGCCGAAATGCTGATGGCGCGCGGCTCCATCTCGATCCGTCGGCGGGAGTGCACCGGGAACGATTGGGCGGTGATCTCCTCGTACAGCCGCTTGAACAGGCCGTCCGTCGAAAAGACTTCGTCCAACAAGGGCGGAAGGTCCGCAGGGATCGGCCCCGCGCACGTCTCCACACGACTGATGGCGCTCTTTGACCTGCGGGTCATCTTCGCCAGTTGGGTCTGACTCAGGGGCCCTTGCGGGTGCAGCTCCCGGCCGCTCCGGCACTCTTCCGCGAACTGCTTGCGTGGGTCGTCTGCGCCCTGTGCGCCCCCTGTTGCGCCCCCGGTAAGGTCCATAACTCCCCCTGACCATTGACCTGGTCACGTGCGGTCGCGGCGTCGTTTACGCCGGTCAACGGCATGCGTATATGCCGGACTGACCAACGCCCAGGTTGGGCGTTGAATCTCTCCTCACAGTACCGAATCCTGCCCCATTCTTGTCACCAACTAGCCACGCACGGTGAGGGGTTCGGATGACTGAGCACCGTGCTCCGGCGTCCACCGGCGACGTGGTGGAGCTGGGAGTGAGCGCGGGCCATCCGCACGGAAGGGAGTTTCAGGCATGACCACGACGGAGACGCAACCCGCGTACTTCACCTCACCCAAAGAGATCACGCTGGGGACCGTCGTCTTTGACCGGGATGCCGACATGGTGGCCGTGGTGCGAGACGTGAAGGGCCTGATGGTGGACCTGGAGCGGCCCACGGGCCTTATCTGGGGCGTGGCGTATGGGCGCCTGAGGCCCGGCACGGCACGCGAGGGACGACAGCTTCAGGCCCTGGCGAAGCTTCAGCGGGCCCGTCTCAGGGGTATGGCGTGAGCTGCACGGCGTGCGCTGAGCTGGAACGTGATCTGGAGGCGGCCGAGAGGGCCGGCGACCTGACCAAAGCGGTTGACTGCCGGGTGTTGCTCCGGCGTCACCCGCAGCATGACGGGGAGCCCGTGGCAAAGGCAGACCTGTCGGAACGGATGCGGGAGCGCATCCGCGGCAAGCCGGCGACCGGCTAGCCCCTGGATTCCGCCCCCTTGCCGGATGTCCGTTCCGGCGTCCCCCGCGTGCCGAGTGATCCCGGCAGGGGGGCGGGTAGGACCCCGGCCGGCTGTCTCACGGACAGCGGCAGCCGGCCGGGTCAACCATCAGTGAGAGCACCTGGAGGAACAGTGATCACGGTCCTTTCGAACGACGGCGGCGACAAGCTCCCGGGGGAGCCGTACCCCGGCCCACATCAGCCTCCGTCCCCTGACGGTGGCCCGGGTCGGCCGAACCCGCCCAAGGCTGCCTGACCAGTGACCACCGACGCATACAAGGAGCGCCCCGGCCTTGACGGGCCGGGGCGTGCCCTCATGGCTTCCGGGGCCCTCTCCTCCGACTGGGTCCCCTCATACGCGGCTGTTCCTCGTTCCGCCGTCCTGCCGGACCTCATGTGGCCGTTCGATATGGCGGTCGGCCGGAGCGTGGCCGTTTCCAAAGCGGACGACCCCGCCAAGTGGCACGAGTACGCGGACTCCGACGTACCGATCGTGACGCAATGGGACGACGGGAAGCACTCCGGCACCGAACCGGGTCATGTGCCGACCAGCTCCGCGTCCATGCCCTCCGTGGTGTTCCGGATGCTCCAGGACCTGGACCTCCGGCCCGGCCACAAGGCGTTGGAGATCGGCACCGCCACAACCTGGAACGCGCTGCTCATGGCCCACCGTGCGGGGCCGGGGAGCGTGACCACGATGGAGGTGGACCGGGCGGTGGCCACGGCCGCCATGGCGACGGTGGAGCGGCTGGGAATCCCCCTTCACATCGTCCACGGCGACGGGTTCCAGGGCTACCCACAAGGGGCGCCGTACGACCGGGTCATCGCTACGTGCGGCCTCCGCTCCATTCCGTTCGCGTGGGTGGAGCAGTGCCGGCCCGGCGGGGTCATCGTGGCCCCGTGGGGGACGAACTACAGCCATGCCGACGCGGTGGCCCGCCTGGTGGTGGCGCCGGACGGTGAGAGCGCGTCCGGCAGGTTCACCGGCCCCGTGGAGTTCATGAAGCTCCGGTCCCAGCGGTTTGCCCCCCGGGCTCACTCCGCGTACGTCACGGGGAGCGTGGCCGACGGCGACGAGTCGTCCACGACGATCACCGAAGCGGAGTTCGTCGGGGAGCAATTCGGCCCGGAGCGGTTCGCCATGGGCGTCCGGGTCCCCCGGTGTTCGTACGTCGTGGCGGAGAAGAGCGACGGCGCGCGGCCGGTCTGGTTCTACAGCCTGAGTGACCACTCGTGGGCGTGTGTGATGTTCCGCGACGGGAAGACGGCCCGGGTGTGGCAGGGCGGCCCCCGCCGACTCTGGGACCACGTGGAAGCTGCCTTCCGCTGGTGGGTCCACCGCGGAAAGCCGGACCAGACCCGGTTCGGTCTGACCGTGACCGCCGAGGGCGAAAGGGTGTGGCTGGACGACCCGGCTCAATCCTGGGCGCTTTGAGACCGGCCCCGTTCGTGCGTTGCCCCCGTGGCGCACGGGCGGGGCCTTTGCCGGGCCACGGCGACCGGCGGAACCGCGGACGTGGCGGCCACCAGGAATCCGGAGCCGGCGCGGCACGCCGGGCGGCCGAGGAGTGGGTGCGGCGGCCGCCCCGACCAGTGAACTGGCCGCCGCACTCTCGACCTTACCCGTGGGTCACTTACCGGGTCATCACCTGATCGTCGGCCGGGGTGAGGTGTGCGTCACGCCGCACGAGCGCCGCATAGCGTCCGTCGGCGGCGAGCAGCTCGTCATGGGTGCCGCGCTCGGCGATCCGTCCGGCATCCAGGACCACGATCTGGTCGGCGTCGCGGACCGTGGAGAGGCGGTGCGCGATGGTGAGGGTGGTGCGGCCCTCGGACAGCGCGTCGATGGCCTGCTGTACGGCGTGTTCGGTGCGGGTGTCCAGGGCGCTGGTCGCCTCGTCGAGGACGAGGACGGGCGGGTCGCGCAGGATGGTGCGGGCGATGGCGAGGCGCTGTTTCTCGCCGCCGGAGAAGCGGTAGCCGCGCTCGCCGACGAGGGTGTCGTAGCCGTCGGGCAGGGCGGCGATGTGGTCGTGGATCTGGGCGGCCTTGGCGGCGCGTTCGATCTCGTCGTCGGTGGCGTCCGGCTTGGCGAAGCGGAGGTTGTCGGCGACCGAGGCATGGAAGAGGTAGGTCTCCTGGGAGACCACGCCGACCGAGCGCGCCAGGGTGTCGAAGTCGAGGTCGCGGACGTCCGTGCCGTCGAGGGTGACCCGGCCCTCGGTCACGTCGTAGAGCCGTGGGACGAGATAGCTCAGGGTGCTCTTGCCGCTGCCGGTCGGTCCGACGACGGCGAGGCTGCCGCCGGCCGGGACGGTCAGGTCGATGCCGTCGAGGGTGGGGCGGGCCTCGGGGTCGTAGCAGAACCGGACGTTCTCGAAGCGGATCTCGCCGCGGGGGTCGGTGAGCCGCACCGGTTCGGCGGGCTCGGTGATGGCGACCGGCAGATCGAGGTACTCGAAGATGCGCTGGAAGAGCGCGAGCGAGGTCTGCATCTGTACGCCGGTGGACAGCAGCGAGACGGTGGGCCGCAGCAGGCCCTGCTGGAGCGAGACGAAGGCGACGAGGGTGCCGATGGAGAAGACCGGGCCGCCCATCTGGAGGACCAGGCCGGCCGCCCAGTAGATCAGTGCGGGCATGGCGGCCATGACGATGCCGATGGTGGCCATCCGCCAGCGGCCGGCCATGTTGGCGCGGACCTCCAGGTCGACCAGGCGCTCGGACTCGTCGGCGAAGCTCTTGGTGAGGGAGTCGGCGCGGCCCATCGTGCGGCCGAGCAGAATGCCGCTGACCGAGAGCGACTCGGTGACCATCGTGGACATCGCGGCCATCTGCTTCTGCCGCTGGGTGGTGATCTTCTTGCGTTCGTTGCCGACCCGGCGGCTGATCCAGACGAACAGCGGGAGCAGCAGCAGCGAGACGACGGTCAGCCGCCAGTCGAGCGCGAGCATGGCGCAGACGGTGGCGATGACGGAGGTCAGGTTGGAGACCAGGGAGGTGGCGGTGGAGGTGACCGTCGCCTGCATGCCGCCGATGTCGTTGGCGATCCGGGACTGGACCTCGCCGGTGCGGGTGCGGGTGAAGAAGGCCAGCGGCATCCGCTGGAGCTTGGCGTAGACGGCGGTGCGCAGATCGTGCATGACGCGCTGGCCGACGGTGGTGGACAGCAGGGTCTGGAGCACGCCGAAGACGCTGGTGGTGACGGCGGTGGCGATCATGCCGAGGGCGAGCAGGGTCAGCAGTCCGGTGCGCCGGCCGGGGATGGCGACGTCCAGGATCTCGCGGAGGAGGAACGGTGAGGCCACCGAGACCAGCGAGGAGGCGCCGACGAGCAGACCGACAAGGGCCAGCCGGGCGCGGTAGGGGCGGAAGAGGGCGAGGATCCGCCGCAGTTGGACCGGCGCTTCCGGGTCCTTGGGCGGTGGGGTCCACTGGGGTTCGTCGCTGCGCATGGGCTCCTTCGAGGGTGTGCGGACATCAGGCATGGACAGGCGGGGGCAAGCATCGTGGAGCTTAGCTCATTGTTACCTAAGCTCACAATGAACCAGGTCCTGATATCCGCTATCCTCGCGGTATGCCCTCCCCCGAGCCGACGGTCAGCACCGCCAACGTCGCCGAGCAGCTGGTACGGCTGACCCGGCGGATGCACCGCGCCCAGAAGCACCACCTGGAGCACCTGGACATCGCCTTCACCCCGGCGCAGTCCCGGCTGCTGCGGATCGTCGACCACTGTCGCGACACCCCGCCGCGGATGGCCGACCTCGCCGAGCGGCTGGAGGTCGTACCGCGGGCGGTGACCACGCTGGTGGACGCGCTGGAGGCGCATGGCGCGGTGCGCCGGGTGCCCGATCCGGCCAACCGGCGGGTGGTACGGATCGAGCTGACCGACACCGGCCGTTCCACACTCCGCGCGTTGCGCAGCGCACGGCGGGCCGCGGCAGAGGAGATCCTGGCCCCACTCACGGCCGAACAACGTGAGGTGCTCGGCGGTCTGCTGTCCACCTTGGTCGACGGGCCGGGTAAGCATCACTGAACCGATCTGACGTGGAGTCAACCGGAGGAGTGCGCCATGCCCCTGCTGGAGCCGGATCCCCAGACCCTGCGGCGCACCGCCACCGGTAACCCCGCGCACGACCGGGTGGCCGACCGGCGGGCATCGGGCACCCCCGAGCCGCTGCGCGGCGACCTCATCGCGCTGCTCGGCCCGGACAAGGTGCTGCACAAGATCTCCGACCTGGTCCGCTACGCCTCCGACGCCAGCCCGTACCGCTTCGTGCCGCAGGTCGTGGTGGTGGCCGAGGACATCGACGACATCTCCGCGGTCTTCTCCTACGCCCATGGCAAGGGCCGCAAGGTCGTCTTCCGGGCCGCCGGGACCTCCCTCAACGGCCAGGCGCAGGGCGAGGACATCCTCGTCGACGTACGCCGGCACTGGGCCGGGATCGAGGTGCTGGGCGACGGCGCCCGCGCCCGGATCCGGCCGGGCACCACCGTACTCCGCGCCAACGCCACGCTGGCCCGCCACGGCCGGCTGCTCGGGCCCGATCCGGCCAGCGCGATCGCCTGCACGCTGGGCGGTGTGGTCGCCAACAACGCCTCCGGGATGACGGCCGGCACCACCCGTAACTCCTACCGGACGCTGGCCTCGCTCACCGTCGTCCTGCCGTCCGGCACCATCGTGGACACCGCGGAGCCGGACGCCGACGAGGAGCTGGCGCGCGCAGAACCGGCACTGTGCGCGGGACTGCTCGCGCTCAAGACGGAGATCGAGGCGGATCCGGAGCTGGTGGCCAGGATCCGCGCCAAGTACGAGATCAAGAACACCAACGGCTACCGCCTGGACGCCTTCCTCGACGGCGCGACACCGGTGCAGATCCTGCGCGGGCTGATGGTCGGCTCCGAGGGCACCCTCGGCTTCATCGCCGAAACCGTCTTCGACACCCTGCCGCTGGACCGGTACACCTCCAGCGCGCTGCTCTTCTTCCCGGCGCTGAGCGCCGCGGCCGCCGCCGTACCGCGGTTCAACGCGGCGGGCGCACGGGCCGTGGAGCTGATGGACGGCAATACGCTGCGCGCGTCGGTGAGCGTGGCCGGGGTGCCCGCCGACTGGGCGATGCTGCCCAAGGAGACCGCCGCACTGCTGGTGGAGTTCCGGGCGCCCGACGAGGCCGGCCGGCAGGCGTACGAACGGGCCGCCGCGCAGGTGCTGACGGAGCTGGATCTGGTCGCGCCGGTCGCGTCCGTCACCAATGTCTTCACCCGGGACGCGCAGGCCATCGGCGGCTACTGGAAGGCCCGCAAGGCGTTTGTGACGGCGGTCGGTGGCTCCCGCCCGTCCGGTACGACGCTGATCACCGAGGACTTCGCGGTGCCGCCGGACCGGCTCGCGGACGCCTGTACGGCCCTGCTGGAGCTGCAGTCCCGGCACGGCTTCGACGCGGCGGTCGCCGGGCACGCCGCGCACGGCAATCTGCACTTCCTGCTCGCCTTCGACGCGGCGAAGCCGGCCGATGTCGAGCGCTACGCCGCGTTCATGGCGGAGTTCTGCCGGCTGACCGTGCAGCGCTTCGACGGCTCGCTGAAGGCGGAGCACGCCACCGGGCGGAACATCGCGCCGTTCCTGGAGCTCGAATGGGGGCCACGGGCAACGGAGTTGATGTGGCGGATCAAGGAGACCGTCGATCCGCACGGCATCCTGGCCCCGCGGATCCTGCTCGACCGCGACCCGCAGGCGCATCTGCGCGGACTCAAGACCATCCCCGAGGTCGAGGCCCTCGCCGATCCGTGCATCGAATGCGGCTTCTGCGAACCGACCTGCCCCAGCGGGGACCTGACCACCACACCCCGCCAACGGATCGTGCTGCGCCGCGAAATGCTGCGCCAGCCGCCCGGCTCCCCCGTTACCACCGAGCTGCTGGACTCGTACGGCTATGACGCGGTGGACACCTGCGCCGGCGACTCGACCTGCAAACTGGCCTGCCCGGTGGGGATCGACACCGGCGCGCTGATGCGGGACTTCCGGCACCGGCGCCACTCACCGCGTGAGGAGTGGCTCGCCGAGCGGTCCGCCCGGCAGTTCAAGGTGGTCGAGAGGTCGGCACGGCTGGCGGTGGCCGCCGCTGACCGGATCGGCGACCGGCTGGCGGCGTCGCTGACCGGCGCCGCCCGCAGGGCCGTACGCCCTGATCTGGTGCCCGAGTGGCTGCCGCGGCTTCCCGGCGCGGCGGCCCGAACGCTGCCGGCGACCCGGAAGGTGGGCGCGGCCGCCGTGTACTACCCGGCGTGTGTGAACCGGATCTTCGGCGAGCCCGACGGGTATCGCGGACCTTCACTGCCCCAGGCGGTGGTGGCGGTCTCACGGCGGGCCGGCCGGCCGGTGTGGATCCCGTCGGACGTGGCCGGGACCTGCTGCGCCACGATCTGGCACTCCAAGGGCTATGAACGAGGCGCCGCGGTGATGGCCAACCGCATCGTCGAGGCGGCCTGGGGATGGACGGCCGGCGGACAGCTGCCGCTGGTGGTGGACGCCTCCTCCTGCACCCTGGGCCTCGCCCATCAGGTCGTGCCGTATCTGACGCCGGACAATCGCGCGCTGCACGGCGAGCTGACCGTCGTCGACTCCCTCGTCTGGGCCGCCGAGGAACTGCTGCCCCATCTGGAGATCCTGCGCACCCTCGGCTCCGCGGTGCTCCATCCCACCTGCTCCATGCAGCACTTGGGGGACGAGGCGCAGCTGCGCCGGGTGGCCGAGGCGTGTGCGCGGGAGGTGGTGGTGCCGGACGACGTGGGCTGCTGCGCCTTCGCCGGCGACCGCGGAATGCTGCACAGGGAGCTGACGGAGTCGGCCACCGCGAAGGAGGCGGCGGAGGTGACCGCGCGGCACTTCGACGCCCATCTGTCGGCGAACCGGATGTGCGAGGTCGGCATGGATCATGCGACGGAGGGCCGAGGCTATCGCTCGGCCCTCCTGGCGTTGGAGCGTGCTACCCGGCCCGCAAACCCAAGCCGCCCGTCCGGGGGCACCTCCCAGCGGTAGCTGGGGGAGTTCGAGGACAGGCGCGTGTCAGCGCGCGATATGCAACGCCACCGCGCTCTTGGCGGGCACGGTCAGCCGCACCTTGCCGTCATCTCCGACCGTGACCGTGTTGCCGCCGCAGTCGTCCGGAGCGGCCTTGACCACATTGCAGTACGTCCCGCCGGGCAGCGACGTCGCGAACGTCCGACTCAGCTCACCGTCACCATTGTTGAGGGCGACAAAGCCGGCCTTCCCCCGCCCGAAGGCAAGCGCGCTCCCCCCGTTGTCCCACCAGTCGGTCAGTTCGGCGGAGCCCACCGCATTACGGAAGCCGACCATCCCGGTGATCTCCCGCTTGGCGTGCTCATTCGTCCAGCCGCCACTGCCGCTGGGCGGACCCGCGTCCTTGTCGGACCACTCGTAGCCGGAGTACACGTTCGGTGAGCCGTAGGGCGAGGCGAGCATGAAGACATTGGCGAGGGTGTAGGCCGCGCCGTCCTTGTAGGTGAGCGTCGAGCCGTTGCGCTCGGTGTCCCAGTTGTCGACGAAGGTACGGGCCTTGTCGCTGCCGAGCTTGCCGTCCGCGACGGACTTGAGCTGGGCGATGTTGCCGCCCTGGAAGGCGCTCTTGAGGTGGCCGCCGTAGCGGAATTCATCGACATCGCCGATGCCGGTGTACTCGTCGGGCTGGACCGCCTCGCCGGAGCCGTGGATGACCTCCTGCACCCAGTAACCGGGGTCGCTCATCTTGCCCTTGATGGCGGAGATGTCGGTCGCGGAGATGTGCTTGGCGGCATCGATCCGGAAGCCGTCCACGCCCAACGACCGCAGATCGTCCAGGTACTTGGCGATGGTGGTGCGGACATAGTCGCTGCCGGTGTCGAGGTCGGCGAGCCCGACCAGTTCGCAGTTCTGGACGTCGTTGCGGTCGCCGTAGTTGGAGATGTTCTTGCGACAGCCGTGGAAGTCCTGGTCCTGGTAGAAGCCGGGGTAGTTGTACTTGGTGTACTGCGTGCCGCCGGTACCGGTCCCCGAGCCGGCCGCCATGTGGTTGATGACGGCGTCGGCGATGACCTTGACGCCGGCGCCGTGGCAGGCGCTGACCATCGAGGCGAACGCGGTCCGGTCGCCCAACCGTCCGGCGATCTTGTAGCTGACGGGCTGGTACGAGGTCCACCACTGGTCGCCCTGGATGTGCTCGGAGGCGGGCGAGACCTCGACAAAGCCGTAGCCGGCCGGGCCCAGCTGATCGGTGCAGGCCTTGGCGACATCCGCGTACTTCCACTCGAACAGCGTGGCCGTGACGGTCTTTTCGCCGGGTGGGGCGGCCTGCGAGGACCAGGGCGCGACGGTGGCGAGGCCGGCCGCGGCCAGCACTCCGGCCAGCGCCCCGCCCAGCACACGGGAACGTTGCTGCATCTTGCGGCTCCTTCGTCATCGGGCACGGCAAAGCACACCGCGCCCACGAGAGCAGCCACGCGCCAGGCCGCCATGGGGGGATTCCGATATCGGAGCCTGCCGTTTGTCTCGTGGACACGTCAAGGCCTTCTGCAAGGCTTTTCAGTGAGTTGCGAAAGATGCTGTCGGGGACTCGTCCGGTCTTGCAGCAAGCGGCCCGGTATTGCGGCGAAGAGTCCAAGCGTGTCGCCTCAAGAGTCCAATCGGCCCTCTTGTGCCTCCGGCCCCCGGCCGACAGGGTCCTGACCGAGGTTCACACCTGCCCCGGCGCACCACCGCTCCCATGGAGGATCGATGAACGAGGCACAACCGCAGAACCACGACCACAACGAGGCCGGCCCTAGCCGCCGTTCGGTCCTGTGGACCGCCGGTGCGGCGGGCGCCGGGCTGGGGCTCGGCGGGCTCACGGCCGGGCAGGCCGCGGCGGCCGCGCCCGAGGCGGCCGGTCCCGCGCCGGCCGCCGCCACGACGCCCGAGGCCAAGGGCAAGACCATGATCGGGGTGCCGTTCGAGCAGCGCAGCACCGTACGCGTGGGCATCATCGGCCTCGGCAACCGCGGCGGCAGCATGATCGACCTCTTTCTCGCGGTGCCGGGCGTACGCGTCGTCGCACTGTGCGACCCGGTGAAGGAGAAGACCGCCAAGGCTGCCAAGAAGGTCACCAACGCGGGGCAGCCCGCGCCCGCCGTCTACACCAACGGCGACCATGACTTCGAGAACCTCTGCAAGCGCGGCGACATCGACTTCGTCTACGCGGCCACGCCCTGGGACTGGCACTTCGAGATGGCCAGGACGGCGATGCTCAACGGCAAGCATGTGGGCGTCGAGTGCCCCCTCGCGCTCCGCCTGGACCAACTGTGGGAGCTGGTCGACCTCTCGGAGCGGACCCGCAGACACTGTATGCAGCTGGAGAACTGCTGTTACGGCAAGAACGAGATGCGGGTCCTGCGGATGGCGCATGCCGGCCTGTTCGGTGATCTGCTGCACGGCGCCGGTGCGTACATCCACGATCTGCGCGGCCTGATGTTCGACCCCAAGTACTACGAGGGCCCGTGGCGCCGCCTGTGGCACACCCGGCTGCGCGGCGATCTGTACCCCAACCACGGATTCGGCCCGGTCGCCAACTACATGGACATCAACCGCGGCGACCGCGCCGTACGCATCTCCAGTGTCGGCACCCCCGCGCTGGGCCTCGCCGCGTACCGCAAGGAGCACATGCCGGCGAACGACCCCAGCTGGAAGGAGTCGTACATCGAGAGCGACCGGACGATCAGCCTCGTCCAGACTGCCAAGGGGCGGGTGATCCGGCTGGAGCACGATGTCTCCACTCCGCACCCCTACAGCCGCATCAACAGCCTCGGCGGCACCAAGGGGCTCTTCGAGGACTACCCCGAGCGGATCTATCTGGAGCCGGACCAGAACAACGACGAGTGGGGCGACTTCAGCAAGTACGCGGAGTGGGACCACTGGCTCTGGAAGGAGCACGCCAATCCGCCCGGCGGGCACGGCGGCATGGACTACATGCTGGTCTTCCGGCTGATCCAGTGCATCCGGCTGGGCCTCGTACCGGACTTCGACGTCTATGACGCGGCGACCTGGACCGCGCCGGTGCCGCTGAGCGACCGCTCGATCAAGGCGAACGGCGCCCCGCAGGAGATTCCCGACTTCACCCGGGGGCTGTGGAAGAAGGCCCGCCCGGGGATGGATTCACCAAAGCCGCAGGAGTAGAGGGACCAGGGAACAGGAACGCTCCGGGGCCCGGCGGGCGGCCGCGCGCCGCCGGGCCCGGCACGTCATTTCTCGCCGCTCGTGGCGGGTACGGTGCCCGGCTCGGAGGCGGCCTCCAGCGGCTGCTCCGGGGCCGGTTCCGCCTCGTGGGCCGGGGTGGCCGGCCGCTCACCGTTCATGACCTTCTTCGCCGTCACCCGGTCCAGCGCACCCTCCCAGCGGGACACCGCGAAGACCGCGACACAGTTGCCGAGCAGATTGGTCGCCACCCGCATCGAGTCCATGATCCGGTCGACGCCGAGCAGCAGGGCGACCGCGGTGGCCGGGATGACGCCCAGCGCGGAGGCGGTCGCGGACAGCGCGAGGAACGCCGAACCCGGCACCCCCGCCATGCCCTTGCTGGTCAGCATCAGCACCAGCACGACGGTGATCTGCTGGCCGAGCGAGAGATCGACGCCGATGGCCTGGGCGATGAAGAGCGTGCCGATGGAGAGATAGATCGAGGCGCCGTCGAGATTGAAGGAGTAGCCGGTCGGCAGTACGAGGCCCACCGCGTCGTCCCGGCAGCCCGCGGCCCGCAGCTTCTGCATCATCCGCGGCATCACGGTCTCGCTGGAGCCCGTGCCGAGCGCCAGCAGCAGCTCCTCGCGGGTGTAGCGGACGAACTTCCACAGGCTCAGCCCGGTGACGACCTTGAGGGCGCATCCGAGCAGGACGAGGAAGACCAGCGCGACGCCGTAACAGACGGCGATCAGCTTGCCGTACGTCGACATCGCGCCCAGTCCGTACTCCCCCACGAGGTGGGCGGTGGCGCCGAAGACCGCGAGCGGGGCGAGCTTCATGATGTAGCCGACGATGGTGAACACGACGTCCTGGGCCTGCTCGATCAGCGGCAGCAGCTGTGGCACCTTCTGCTGCCCGAGGTGCAGCAGCGCCGCGCCCACCAGGCAGGCCAGCACCAGGACCTGGAGCAGCGAGTTCTCGGCGAACGCACCGACCGCGCTGTTCGGCAGCGACTCCAGGATGAACTGGGCGGTGGAGGGCAGCTGTCCGCCGCCCGTCTTGGCCTCCACCGCACCCTTGTCCAGGGACGCCGGGTCGACATGCATTCCGGCCCCGGGCGCGAAGACGTTGGCGGCCAGCAGGCCGATGACGAGCGCGAGGCTGGTGGCCACCTCGAACCAGATCAGGGCCTTGACCCCGATGCGGCCGAAGGCCTTGAGGTCGCCCGCCTTGGTGATGCCGGCGACGACGACACAGAAGACCAGCGGGGCGATCATCGCCTTGATCAGACGGACAAAGCCGTCACCGAGCGGCTGGAGCGACGATCCCGCCTGCGGCCACAGCCGTCCGACGAGGACACCGAGGGCCAGGGCGATGAGTACCTGTACGAACAGACTGGTGCGCAAAAGACGGCCTGCGCGGCGGGTGAGGGTTCCGGTGGCGTGCGGCACGGGCACTCCTACATGGACGGTTTCTGTAATGCGGAAATGGACTTCCGCGGTCCGTCACTATTGCCGCTTGTTGTTCACCACGAAAGAGCCCGATGTAACTTCCAGGGAAATCTTGGAGCTTGGTCCAAGACGGATCGCGCGACCCCTCCCCTTTCGGACCGGGATGACCGCGACAACCGCCTTCGCCCTGCCTTGTTCCACCTCGTGCGCTCAGGCCGCGAGATGCGCCTTGTCCCCCATGACCACCACGGGGTGCCGCGCCGGATCGAGGGCGCGCAGCAACGCCTGCATCCCGGCCTTCGAGACGCTGACACAGGCGGAGGTCCCACTGCCGTGGTCCATGTGCAGCCAGATCCCGCCACCCTTGGACTGCCCCTCCGGGCGGCTCGGATCCAGCGGCGAGGTCCCCTTGACGCGGTTGTAGTTGATCGCGACGACATAGTCGAAGTCATGGCGGGTGTTCTTGGACCAGTACGACGGCGGGGTGAACGCCGAGGAGTGCGTATAGGGCAGTTTGGCGCCGGGGTCGGCGAGCACACCGCCCGCGTCGGTCAGCGTGAACACACCGACGGGGCTGCGCTTGTCCCCCTCGCGGTGGTTCACCGTCCAGCCGCGCCGGCCGTTATGGGCAGCCCAACTCCCCTTGCGGTCCCAGCCCTTGGCGCCCTTTTCGTAGAGGACGACCGTGGCATCGGCGGAGTCCGCACCCCGCCCGTACACCGCCACGACCTGACGGGAATCGGCGGGGATCCGCGACCGCAGGGCGGTGCCGACCTCGGGGATGTTCTTGAGGTGGGTGGTGGCCGACGCCCCGCGGGCCGGGCCGCCGGGGCGCTCCCCCTTTCCCGCACCGTCGTCCTTACCGCCGCCGTCCCGGCCGCCCGCGCCGCCGCCACAGCCCGCCAGTAACACCAGCCCCGCCGCGGCCACCGCCGCCCTCCGCACCGCACTGCCCACTGTTCGCATGCCCCCATCGTCGCACCGCCGGCCTGACGGCCCTTCAGCACCCGCCCGGCGTCCGCGCCTCGCCACACGATTGTCCGAATGGCGTGGCCGCAACGGAAAAACCGTTTGAAATCAGACCACCTCGCGGGCCAATCTTCCAGGGCCTCCGTCGATGACGAGACGGGCGAGAGGGACATTTCACCTGCCGTGACGGCGCGCTGACCCTCCACCACGGCTCCACCACGACCTCGTCTGGGATCTCATGCACCTTCGCGACCTTCCGCATACCGACCCCGGCGTCCCGGACGTCCGTACAGGCGGCACCTTCCTCCGATGGCTGTGCAGACAGCAGCTCGGCGGCCAACTGAGGGCCCTCTGCTGGGGGCTGGTGAACCTCGGCGCCATCGCGTCCTTCCCGCTGCCGGTGGGGCTCGCCGTGCAGGCCGTGGTGGACCGCGACGGCGGCCGGCTCGGTGTGGCCGCCGGGCTGATCGTCGTGCTGGGCGCGCTGATCGCGCTCGGCAGCACCATGCTGCACCGTGCCTCCGTCACCAACTGGATCGGCACGGTCGCCCGGATGCAGCAGCTGCTCGCCCGCAAGACCACGGAACTGGGCTCGGGCATGACCCGACGGGTGGCGGCCGGCGAGATCGCCGCCGTCAGCACCGGCGATCTGGAGCGGATCGGCTGGTTCGTCGAGGCTCTCTCCCGTTTCGGTGCGTCGGTGGTGACCGTGGTCGGCGTCTCCGTCGCCCTGGTCTTCTACCAGCCGCAGCTCGGTGTCCTGGTGGTCCTCGGCGTGCCCGTCCTGGCGCTGGCCGTGCTGCCGCTGCTGCCGCCCGCCACCCGGCGCGCCGACGTACAGCGCGACAAGGCCGGCCGGGCCACCGAGCTGGCCTCCGACACCGTCGCCGGGCTGCGCGTACTGCGCGGCATCGGCGGTGAGGAACTCTTCCTCCGCCGCTACCGCAGCGCCTCCCAAGAGGTCCGTGAGGCCGCCGTCCGCAGCGCCCGGATGTGGTCGCTGATCTCGGCCGTCCAGGTGGCGCTGCCGGGCCTGCTGCTCGTCGCGGTGGTCTGGTACGGCACCCGGCTCGCCCTCGACGGATCGGTTACCGTGGGCCAACTGGTCGCCGTCTACAGCGCGGTGGCCTTTCTGCTCTTCCCCCTACAGAACTTCGAAGAGTTCGCCCAGGCCTCTTCCTTCGCCAGGCCGTCGGCGAAACGTACGGCCCGGGTACTGGCGCAGAGCCGGCCGGCCGGCGGGCGGACCACCGGCCACGAGGCACCGCCCACCGGCGATCTGCACGACCCGGTCAGCGGCCTGACCGCCCCGGCCGGCCGGCTGACCGCCGTGGTCTGCGGCGACCCCGATGCCGCGGGCCGGCTCGCCGAACGCCTCGGCGGCCACCCGGCGCAGCACGACGAGGACGGCGCCGACGCGGACAGCCCGCTGTCCGTCGTCCTCGGCGGCACACCTCTGGACGACCTGCCGCGCGACGCCGCCCGCGGCGCCGTACTCGTCCAGGACAAGGACCCGATGCTGCTCTCCGGCACCCTCGGCGAGCTGCTCGACGTACCGGCCTCCGGGCATGTGGACGCGACGAAGGCGCTGGCGGCGGCCCAGTGCGACGACGTACTGGCCGCGCTGGCGCAGGCGTCCGTCGACGACTCCGGCGACCCGATGCGCACCCACATCACCGAGCGCGGCCGCTCTCTGTCCGGCGGCCAGCGCCAGCGGCTGGCGCTGGCCAGGTCGTTGGTCGCCGACCCGGAGGTGCTGGTGCTCGACGAGCCGACCAGCGCCGTCGACGCGCACACCGAGGCCCGGATCGCCGACGGACTACGGGAGATCAGGACGGGCCGCACGACGGTCGTGCTCACCTCCAGCCCGCTCCTTCTGGACCGGGCCGAACAGGTGGTGTTCCTCCACGAGGGCAAGGTCGTCGCCGAGGCCACCCATCGCGAACTGCTGCACAGCCACCCCACCTACCGCGCCGTCGTCACCCGCGAGACGGACAGCGAGCCGGCGATGTCGACCGGCACGACCGAGGAGACCGCATGATCGGCCTGGCGCCGCCGGAGCACGATCCGGACGCACCGCAGATCCTCACCACACTGCCCGTCGGCTCACCGGCGACGGTACGTGGCTATACCCGCGGCCTGATCCGCCGCCACCGCCGGGCGTTCACCGTGCTGGTCACCGTGAACGCGGCCGCGGTGATCGCCTCCATGGCCGGTCCTTATCTGCTCGGCGGGGTCGTCGAGAAGCTGTCCGCGGGCGCCCGGGACGTCCAACTGGGGCACACCGTCGCACTGTTCGTCCTCGCACTGGTCGCCCAGACGGTGTTCGTCCGCATGGTCCGGCTGCGCGGGGCGATGCTCGGTGAGCTGATGCTCGCGGATCTGCGCGAGGACTTCCTCGTACGGTCCGTGGCACTGCCGCCGGGCGTCCTGGAGCGGGCCGGCACCGGCGATCTGCTGTCGCGGATCACCACGGACATCGACCGGCTGTCCAGCGCGATGCGCGAGGCCGTACCGCAGCTGTCCATCGGTGTGGTGTGGGTGGCACTGCTGCTCGGCGGGCTCACCGTCACCGCGCCGCCGCTCGCGCTGTCCGTGGTGATCGCGCTGCCGCTGCTGATCGTCGGCTGCCGCTGGTACTTCAAGCGGGCGCCCGGCGCCTACCGTTCGGAGGCCGCCGGCTATGCCGCGGTGTCCGCCGTGCTCACCGAGTCCGTGGACGCGGGACGCACCATCGAGGCCCATCGGCTGGGCTCACGCCGTATCGCCCTGTCCGAGGACCGCATCCGCACATGGACACAGTGGGAGCGCTACACGCTCTTCCTGCGCTCGGTCCTCTTCCCCGTCATCGATCTGACGTATGTGCTGCTCCTGGGCTCGGTGCTGCTGCTCGGCGGGGCATTCGTCATCCAGGGCTGGATGACCCCGGGGCAGCTGACGACCGGCGCTCTGCTGGGGCAGATGTTGATCGAGCCGGTCGGCATGGTCCTGCGCTGGTACGACGAGCTGCAGGTGGCCCAGGTGTCCATCGCGCGGCTCGTCGGCGTCCGGGAGATCGAACCGGAGGCCGGTGGCACGGAACGGCTCCCCGACGGCCGGGACGTCCACGCCGACAAGGTCAGCTTCGGCTACCGCGCGGGCGTCGATGTGCTGCGCGAGGTCTCGTTGCGGGTCCGGCCGGGCACCCGGCTGGCGCTGGTGGGTCCGTCCGGCGCCGGCAAGTCGACGCTCGGCCGGCTGCTGGCGGGCATCTACGGTCCCCGCGCCGGCACGGTCACCATGGGCGGCGCCGAGCTCTCCGACCTGCCGGCCGAGCGCATCCGCGAACTGGTGGCACTGGTCAACCAGGAGCACCACATCTTCGTGGGCCCGCTCCGCGACAATCTCCTGCTGGCACGCACGGCGGCGACGGATGCCGAACTATGGGCCGCTCTCGGCGCGGTGGACGCCGCCGACTGGGCACGGGCCCTGGACCAGGGCCTGGACACCGAGGTCGGCTCGGGCGGCCATACGCTGACACCGGCCCAGGCCCAGCAGATCGCGCTGGCCCGCCTGGTACTCGCCGATCCGCACACGCTCGTACTGGACGAGGCGACCTCCCTGCTCGACCCACGGGCGGCCCGCCACCTGGAACGCTCACTGGGCAAGGTGCTGGACGGCCGCACGGTGGTGGCCATCGCCCACCGGCTGCACACCGCGCACGACGCCGATGTGATCGCGGTCGTCGAACAAGGCCGCATCAGCGAACTGGGCAGCCACGACGAACTGGTCGCCGCCGAGGGCGCGTACGCGGCGCTGTGGCGGTCGTGGCATGGGTGACCTCATGTGGCTCGGCGCCGGTGCAGGTCCGCGTTTCGATGCGCAGTGTCGGCAGCTGTGGCCGTATCCCGCTCAGTTCACGGTCGTTCCCGTCTGCCGGCCGGCCAGGCGTCCGAGCAGCGAAGTGCGGTGTGATGCGTCGGTGGCGAGCGCGAGCGCGGTCCAGGCCATGGCGAGGCCGCCGTCCAGCACCGCTCGGTCCGCGCCGTCACCGGTGCCGTAGCGGGTGAACTCGGGATGGTGTGCGGTCGCGTTGTTGGTGTTGTAGCCGATGAAGGGGTGAATGGACGGCACCAAGTGGGAGACGTTGCCCATATCGGTGGATGCGCCGCGCATGCCCTGCTCGGAGGGGATGACGGTACGGCCCGGACGGGACGCGGCATCGGCGTACAGGGACGCCATCAGGGTGTCCTGGTGCAGGTCGACGTAGTCATTGCCGACACTGCGAATCTCCAGGTCAGCTCCGGTGGCCAGCGCGCCTGCCGCGAAACAGGCGCGGATCGCGCACTGGAGCTCGCGCAGGTCTTCGAGGGTCTCGGCCCTGCAGTCGTAAGAGGCGT
This sequence comes from Streptomyces inhibens, assembly GCF_022221585.1. NCBI lineage: Bacteria > Bacillati > Actinomycetota > Actinomycetes > Kitasatosporales > Streptomycetaceae > Streptomyces > Streptomyces inhibens. Next base: position 8,408,241 of record NZ_CP084681.1, on the reverse strand, counting down.
CGGCCCGGGCCGGGATGACGTTGGGGGCCTCGCCGGCGGAGGCGACGAAGCCGTGGACGATGCCACCGGGATCATCTGCTGGCGTTGCAGGCCGATGGCGACCTGGGCGAGGGTCATCGCGTCGGCAGCGTTGACGCCGCGGTGTGGCATGACGGCGGCATGGGCGGGCGTACCGGTGTAGGAGACCTGCCAGCTGCTGATGGCCAGGGTGCGTGCACCGGCGCAGTCCTCCGGGCCGGCGTGGACCATCATCGCAGCCGCCACGTCGTCGAAGGCACCCCCATGGATCATGTCGACCTTCCCGCCGCCGTATTCCTCTGCCGGGGTGCCCAGCAGCTTGACGGTGACCCCGATCTCGTCGGCGATCTCCGCCAGTGACAGGGCTGCGGCCACAGCGGCCGCTCCGTTCACGTTGTGCCCGCAGGCGTGCCCGATACCCGGCAGTGCGTCGAACTCGGCGCAGATGCCGATCACGAGATCGCCGCTGCCGGCCGTGGCGGTGAAGGCGGTCGGCAGGTCGCACACTCCGCGCGCCACCGCGAAGCCACTGCCCTCCATCAGGTCGGCGATCTCGGCTGCGGATCGGGTTTCCTCGTAGGCGAGTTCGAGCTCGGCGTGGAGGCTGTGACTGAGCGCGATCATGTCGTCCTGGCGTGCCGTCAGCCGCGCTCGGGAGCGCTCACGCAGGGCGTCGGCGAAAGCGGTGGAATGGTTCACAGGATCCTCTCCTGGAGGCGTGCCACCCGCCCGTGCCTGAGGAGGACGGCGGGGCACGAGGCCCGGCGACAACGCACGGGCCCGGTGGAGTGGTGGAATCAGGAAGCCAATGTGGATCACAGGCGTCAGCTACGACAATGGGTGGCCCTAATGTCGGATGAAGGCGTCAGGACAAGCTGCTGCAGCGGCGAATCCCGACACATCCATCCGCCTGGGCAACGCGCTCGGACAACCCTGCACAACCCGAGCAGCACCACCGGATACTCAGCGGCACACCGCAACGAAGACCACCGTGACCAGCAAGGACGACGACCCGACACCCATCGCCCTCGACGCCCTTGACCAAGTCGTCCTGCGGACCCTGCGCAGAGAGCCCCGGGCGAGCTACGCGGAGGTCGCCGCCGCCACCGGCGCTCATGAACGGACGGTCGCCCGCAGGGTGGAACGCATGCTTGGCACCGGACGCATCCGCTTCACCGCGAGCCTGCTCCACGAATACATCGGCACAGGAGTGGCCGCCCAGCTCGCGTCCGGTGCGCCCCCGGTCACCTCCACGACACCGCCCGCGCCCTCGCCCGTCGTCCCGATACCTACTCGGTCGAGGTCGCAACCGGCCCGGCCGCGGTCTTCGTCGAGCTGACCGTTCCCGACCACCGCGAGCTGCTCTCCGTCGTGGACGGCCCGATCGCCGGAATGACCGGTGTCGTCGGCATCGAGACACAGCTGCTGCTCACCTTGCTGCTCACCTTGCTACTCACGGCCAACGACTGGGCACCGTATGACGACGAGCCGACTGCGGTTCGACGCGCCGTGAGCCAGGGAACACCGCTGCCGACGCCCCTGCCGACCGATGAACTGGACGAGCAACTGGTCGCACTCCTGAAGAAGGACGCCCGGATGTCCACCACCCGCCTGGCCCGGGAACTGCGGGTCGGCGAAACCACCGCCCGCCGCCGGCTCTCCCGGCTCATGGGCTCCCACGTCCTGCACCTGCGGCTCCACGCGGAGCCCGAGGTCCTCGGCTTTCCCATCGAGGCACGCTTCCACCTCGCCGTCCCGCAACGCGGTCTGGACGCCACCCTGCGAGCGCTCGGCCGTGAACCTGAGGTGCGCTCACTGGCGCTCACCTCCGGCCGGTACAACGTCCTCGGCTACTCCAGCCACCGCTCCATGGAAGACCTGCACGACTTCAGCAGCCGCGCTTTCGGCGCCGCCGACGGCATAGCGACCGAAACCGCCCTGCTGATCCGCAGCTACAAGCGCGCCGGCGTCACAACCCTCTGAGCCCGACCGACGCCGCACCGCCACGATCCGAACCAGGGCCATGCCATTCGGCTGGTCGAGCTCCTGCGTCTGCGGGCCGGCCGCGCTCCACCCGACTTCCGCGTTCAGTGACGAAGTGGCCCGCGGTGACGTCCGCGTTCGTGCCGGAGGAAGCCGCGCCTCTGGCTGGCCGGTGAACCCCGGTCGGCCCGACCGGCGTTCACCGAGACCACCCTCTTTCTGCTGGTCACCGGGCGTGAGGTGCCCTCTCAGGCGACCCAGTGCGGTCGTCGGGTGGTGGACGAGAGCGTGAGGCCGTCGGCGAGGGTGGCGGCCATGCGGTGTACGGCCTCGCGCAGGGCCTCTGAAGGTGTGGTGTAGGGGATGCGGAGCCGTTGTTCGAAGATGCCCGGGTCGGTGGCGAAGTAGGCACCGCTCTCGATCCGCACCCCGTGGTCCAATGCCCGCTCGGCCAGCGCCGAGGCGACGGGCGCGCCCAGATCGACCCACAGCGACAGACCGCCGGGCGGCAGTTGCCAGGTCCACTGCGGGATGTGCTCGGCCAAGGCCTCGGCCAGAGCAGCGCGCTGCCGGCGCATCTGTTCCAGGCGGGACGGCAAGAGCTCCCCGGCCCGTGCCAGCAGGGCGAGGGCCAGGAGTTGGTCCACGACTGAGCCGCCCATGTCGGTGGCGACTCGCTGGCCGGCGAGTTCGGTGACGAGCCGGGCGGGGGCGCGCAGCCAGCCGATGCGCAGGCCGCCCCAGTGGGTCTTGCTCATCGAGCCGATGGTGATGACCTGGCCGGTTCCACCGGGCGTGGCGTGGGAGGCGAAGGGCGGCGGGGCGGGGACGTCGAGGGCGAGGTCGGCCAGGGTCTCGTCGATGACCAGCCAGGTGCCGGAGCGCCCCGCGGTGCGCAGGATGCGGACGCGCTCGTCCTCGGGCATGAGGCAGCCGGTCGGATTGTGGAAGTCGGGTATCAGATAGGCCAGTTGGGGCACCACCTGACGCAAGGCCGATTCGACGATCTCGATGTCCCAGCCGGTATCGGTCACGGGGACCGACACGGTGCGCAGCCGGGCGCGGCGCATGGCCTCCAGAGCGTTCGGGTAGGACGGATTCTCGACCATGACCCGGTCGCCGGGGCGGCAGAGCAGCCCCAGGACGAGCGTGAGTGCGTGCTGGGCGCCGGAGGTCACCAGGATCTGTTCGGGCACGGTGGCCAGGCCCCGCCGGGTGAAACGCTCGGCGATGGCGGCGCGCAGTTCCGGCAGGCCGTAGGGGTGGTAGCCGGGGGTGTGCGCGTGCTCGGCCAGCTGCGGGGCGATCTGGACGAGGGCATCGGTGAGCGTCTGCTCCGGCAGTCCGGGTGCGGCTCTGGCCAGGTCGATCGCGGTGTCCTGGGGGCCGAGGAGGCGCCTGATACCGCTGGGAGTACGGCCATCGGGCAGGGTCGTCCAGGTGCCGGAGCCCTGGCGGCTGTGCGCGTAGCCGCTCTCGCGCAGCAGGTCGTACACGGCGGTGATGGTGGTCCTGCTGGTGGTGAGGGCGGTGGCCAGTTCCCGTTCGGCGGGGAGTTTGACGTGCAGGGCGATACGGCCGTCCAGGATCAGCGCGCTGATCGCCTGAGCCAGGTGGCGGTAGGCGGGCCTCGTTCCGGCCGGGTCCGGCAGCATCGCGGCGAGCTGTCGGCTCCCTATGGTCCGGTCCGTGCGGCCCACCCTGTCCGCGCGCGGGAACGAGTTCGTGTCAACCACACCATTCTCCCAGGATTGGCCATGTCATCCAGGCCAATCACTCTACAGAGTTGCCTCATTGGCCTTGAAGGCGCACGAGCACACCATGGAGGCACCCCGGTATGCAGCAGGACGTCACGGACCGCTCCGAGCGCGAACTCCGACCCGGGCACCAGGAACGCACCACAACGCCCCTCAGGTCCCGCAAGCGTCCCTCTCCCCCACTCACCTACGTCTCCCTCGGAGAGCGGCCGACCAGACGTCTGCCCCAACTGTTCATCGGCCTCGCCCTGTACGGATTCAGCATCGCGGTCCTCGTGCGGGCGTCGCTGGGCCTCAGCCCCTGGAGCGTCCTCAACGAGGGTCTGGCGAAGCACACCTTTCTGAGCTTCGGCACGCTCACCGCCGTCGTGGGTGTCGTCGTCCTGCTGCTGTGGGTCCCCCTCGGACAGCGGCCGACGTTCGGCACCGGCGCCAACATCATCGTCCTGGCGTGCTCAGCCGACCTCGGTCTCCGGCTCATCCCCCAGCACCTCGGACTTCTTGACCGGATAGGCCTGCTCGCCGGCGGCATCCTCCTCAATGGGCTGTCCGTCGCCGTCTACGTCGGCGCGCGCTTCGGGCCCGGGCCCCGGGACGGGCTGATGACCGGCGCGTCCGCCGCAACCGGGCGTTCCCTCCGGCTGGTCCGCACCCTGATCGAGATCACCGTGCTCGCCGTGGGCCGGCTGCTCGGCGGGAGCGTGGGTGTCGGCACCGTGCTGTACGCACTCGCGGTCGGCCCGACCGCCCAGTTCTTCATGCCCTGGTTCGCCTACAGGAGCACTGCCGAACGCATGGGTGACCCAGCACTCTCCGATGAGGCGCGAGCCGCCTGAAACGATCAAGGTCCGAGAGGGCGCTCGTACTGCCCCGAGCATGCCGAACGGCTCGACCGGCGCGGCAAGTCAGAAGGGTCCACCCCGGTGCGTGCCAGCGCCCAAGGAACCCAGATGTTCAAACCCATCAGCGCCGACGAACGCCACTCGGCCCCGCGGTCTTCCAGAAAGGTGGCTGGTTCGACGTTGCACTGTTCACGGCGAGTGATCTTCCGCTGGAGTTCGTCGATGGCGGCGGGGCGCCCGGGCCGGCCTCCCGCCCCCCGCTCGCCCAGCAGGTCGGACAGCCGCTGCCCCGACTGCTGAAGGCGGGTGACCAAGCGGGTGTTGCGAGACTGCGCAAGGGCGAGGTCGGCTTGCCGTGCGATGCCGGGCACACTGATCGGCGAGCCGTTCCGGGCTGCGGTCTTCAGGGCTTTGACCACCCGCTGCCACCGCCGGAGAACAATGGCCTCGCCGTTGGGGCGCGCCTCATGGTGGGTACGCCGCGCCGTGCCGGTCGACCGCCGACCGCCGACCGCCGACCGCCGACCGCCGACCGCCGACCGCCGACTACCGACTACCGACTACCGGCTACCGGCCGCCGGCTACCGGCTACCGGCTACCGACCGCCGACTACCGGCTACCGGCTACCGGCTACCGGCTACCGGCTACCGGCTACCGGCTACCGACGAGTCGGCCAGTTATGGCCGGGGCCGGCAGCGCGGCAGCCGCATCGGTCAACTACCGCAGCCGCGCCCGCCGGACGCCGCGCCCGCGTCGGCCAACCGCGCCCCATCCGCCCAACGCAGCGCCCCTGCCCGTCAGATGTATCCGAGGGCGCCCAGGCCGCCGATGCCGCCCAGCACCATGAAGACCGGCATCAGTACCTTCAGTTCCACCCAGCTGCCGGCCTTGAAGCGCATGGCCTTGGGCGGCCCGACCGGGTACCAGCGCTTACGGCCTATCGGGATGGGCCACAGTACGGGGCAGCCCGACACGGTCAGTGCGTCGCCGATGTCGTGGACCAGTGCGCCGAGCACGATCGGCAGGCCCAGCCAGAGGTACTGCTGCCCCGGTTCGGTGAACAGCCAGCTCGCGCCGTTGCCCGGCTGGTCGAGAATGCCGGCCAGGATCCAGGCCGAGGCCGCGCCCAGCAGCCACACCAGCACATCGCTGGAGACCCGGGCCGCCCGCCACAGCAGCCCCTCGATGGCGAGCACCATGTGCACGAAGAGGATGCCGAGGACCGCCCAGCGGCCACCCTGCATCGCCAGCAGCGACATCCCGCCGCCGACCAGCACGGCCCACACCCAGGTGTGGGTGAGCGTGCGGTGACCTCCGGAACGGTTCGAGTCGCCGCGCATCTTGGTCGCCTTGTAGACAGCATGCGAGATCGAGTCGACCACTTCGCACAACGTCCGCGAGAGCGGCCCGAAAGCCCGCGAGATGGTCGCGGACTTGTGGTCAAGGTCCGGTGCGAGCGCCGCGCCCGCACAGATCAGAGCCCCGCAGACGAGCACCGGCCAGGGCATGGGATGTCCGGCGGCAGCGGCCGCCGCGCCCACCCCCAGCCAGGCCGCGGCCCCGGACAGCGAGTGCGCCGGTCCCATCATGGTTGTTCCCACCCCTTGTTCTCTTGCGCGTACGTCGGTGCCTCGCACGCTTCCGAGTCGCGCCTCTGACGCCCGATCGGCGACTCAGCGTAGCGTCAGATGATCTCCGTACGGGTAGGGGGTGAGCGGCCGACGGACACCAACGGACACCGACGGGCGAACCGCTCATCGCGTACGCCGGGTGATCTCCGCCACGCTCCGGCGACGGCGCGGTACGGAGGACACCCACCGACGACAACAGCGTGTCCGCGAACGTGTACGGAATGTAAAGACATTGCGCCGAAGCCTCCGCGGACGTCACGGATGCGGTGGGCCTCCGTTGACTGCCGGCGGCCGATGTCCACGTTCCGCGCCGGGTCACCCAGCTCGCTGACGCGCCAGCCGGGCCGAGAGCTGGAGGGCCACGTTTCCGCAGGTCAGGGCCGTGAATGGGGGAACTCGGGCGGATATCGCGGTCGGCTCGGCGGAGCCCGCAGGTCCGCGGAGCGGTGAACTCGGCCCACCGCCGGCCGTCGGTTGATCTCCCTCTGGATCGCCGGTTCCCTGATCGGGGCCGAAGCCAGGCAGTATGGGGGGCGTGACCCTCATCGATCATCTCCCGAACAACGCCGACCCCGATGCCCTCTACGAAGCCTTTTCGGGCTGGGCCGAGCAGCAGGGCATCTCGCTCTACCCTGCCCAGGAGGAGGCGCTGATCGAGGTGGTCTCGGGGGCGAACGTCATCCTGTCCACCCCCACCGGCTCCGGCAAGAGCCTGGTGGCGGCCGGCGCGCACTTCACCGCCCTCGCCAATGACCAGGTCACCTTCTACACCGCACCGATCAAGGCGCTGGTGTCGGAGAAGTTCTTCGATCTGTGCAAGCTGTTCGGTACCGAGAACGTCGGCATGCTCACCGGCGACGCGTCGGTCAACGCCGATGCGCCGGTCATCTGCTGCACCGCCGAGGTCCTCGCCTCGATAGCGCTGCGGGACGGCAAGGACGCCGATATCGGCCAGGTCGTGATGGACGAGTTCCATTTCTATGCCGAGCCGGACCGTGGCTGGGCCTGGCAGATTCCGCTGCTCGAACTGCCGCAGGCGCAGTTCATCCTGATGTCGGCGACGCTCGGCGACATGTCGCGCTTCGAGGAGGACCTGACCCGGCGTACGGGGAAGCCGACCTCGATGGTGCGCTCGGCGACGCGGCCGGTGCCGCTGTCGTACGAGTACCGCACGACGCCACTGACGGAGACGCTCACCGAGCTGCTGGAGACCCGCCAGTCCCCGGTGTACATCGTGCACTTCACCCAGGCCGCCGCCGTGGAGCGGGCGCAGGCCCTGATGAGCATCAATATGTGTACGCGCGCCGAGAAGGACGAGATCGCCCAGCTCATCGGGAACTTCCGGTTCACCACCAAGTTCGGCCGCAACCTGTCGCGTTATGTCCGCCATGGCATCGGCGTGCACCACGCCGGCATGCTGCCCAAGTACCGCAGGCTCGTCGAAAAGCTGGCGCAGGCCGGACTGTTGAAGGTCATCTGCGGCACGGACACCCTTGGCGTGGGCGTCAACGTCCCGATCCGTACGGTGTTGTTCACCGCGCTGACCAAGTACGACGGGTCGCGGGTGCGGACGCTGCGGGCGCGGGAGTTCCATCAGATCGCGGGCCGGGCCGGCCGGGCCGGCTTCGACACCGCGGGCTTTGTGGTCGCGCAGGCTCCCGAGCATGTCGTGGAGAACGAGAAGGCGCTGGCCAAGGCGGGCGACGATCCCAAGAAGCGTCGGAAGGTGGTCCGCAAGAAGGCGCCTGAGGGCTTTATCAACTGGGGTGAGAACACCTTCGAGAAGCTGATCGCTTCCGATCCGGAGCCGCTGACCTCCCGTTTCCGGGTGACGCACGCGATGCTGCTGTCGGTGATCGCCCGGCCGGGCAACGCCTTCGAGGCGATGCGCAAGCTCCTCGAGGACAATCACGAGCCACGCAGGAATCAGCTGCGGCACATTCGCCGTGCCATCGCGATCTACCGGTCGCTGCTGGACGGCGGGATCGTGGAGCGGCTGGCGGAGCCGGACGCGGACGGGCGGATCGTCCGGCTGACCGTCGACCTTCAGCAGGACTTCGCGCTCAACCAGCCGCTGTCGACGTTCGCGCTGGCCGCCTTCGACCTGCTCGACCCCGAGTCGCCGTCCTACGCGCTGGACATGGTCTCGGTCGTGGAGTCCACGCTGGACGATCCGCGGCAGATCCTGGCCGCTCAGCAGAACAAGGCCCGCGGCGAGGCGGTGGCCCAGATGAAGGCCGACGGCGTCGAGTACGAAGAGCGCATGGAACGGCTCATGGACGTCGAGTACCCCAAGCCGCTCGATGAGCTGCTCTTCCACGCCTACGGGCTGTACCGCAAGAGCCACCCGTGGGTCGGCGACCATCCGCTGTCGCCGAAGTCGGTCATCCGCGATATGTACGAACGCGCGATGACATTCACGGAGTTCACGTCCTTCTACGAGCTGGCGCGCACCGAGGGGATCGTGCTGCGCTACCTGGCGAGTGCGTTCAAGACGCTGGACCACACCGTGCCGGACGATCTGAAGTCCGAGGACTTCCAGGACATCATCGCCTGGCTGGGCGAGATGGTGCGGCAGGTCGACTCCAGTCTGCTGGACGAGTGGGAGCAGCTCGCCAACCCCGAGGAGGAGACGGCGGACCAGGCCGCGGAGCGGGCCGATCAGGTCCGGCCGGTCACGGCCAACGCGCGGGCGTTCCGGGTGCTGGTGCGCAATGCGATGTTCCGGCGGGTGGAGCTGGCGGCGCTGGACAAGGTCGAGGAGCTCGGCGAGATGGACGCCGACTCCGGCTGGGACGCGGATGCCTGGGGCGACGCGATGGACGCCTACTGGGACGAATACGACGAGCTGGGCACCGGTCCGGACGCGCGCGGCCCGAAGCTGCTGCACATTGAGGAGGATGCCGAGCACGGACTCTGGAAGGTGCGGCAGACTTTCGCCGACCCGAACGGTGATCACGACTGGGGCATCTCCGCGGAGGTGGATCTGGCCGCCTCCGACGAGGAGGGGCGCGCGGTGGTACGGGTCACGGATGTGGGTCAGTTGTAAGGCGACGGCTTCGCCCGAGGCCGCCGAGGGACCTGACGGAGGGCCACCGGTCATGACCAATCCTGCCGAGAGGCTGGTCGATCTGCTGGATCTCGAGCAGATCGAGGTGAACATCTTCCGGGGCCGCAGTCCCCAGGAATCGCTCCAGCGGGTCTTCGGCGGGCAGGTCGCGGGCCAGGCGCTGGTGGCTGCCGGGCGGACCACGGAAGGTGACCGCCCGGTCCACTCGCTCCATGCGTACTTCCTGCGCCCGGGCCGGCCCGGGGTGCCGATCGTGTACCAGGTCGAGCGGGTCCGCGACGGGCGGTCCTTCACCACCCGCCGGGTCGTCGCCGTCCAGCAGGGACGCACGATCTTCAATCTGACCGCCTCCTTTCACAAGCCGGAGCCCGGCTTCGAGCACCAGTTGCCGGTGCGCCGGGCGGTGCCCGACCCTGAGGATCTGCCGACGGTCGCGGACGAGGTCCGCGAGCACCTGCGCGATCTGCCCGAGGCGCTCGAGCGGATGGCGCGCAGAATGCCGTTCGAAATCCGGTATGCCGACCGGCTGCGGTGGACACCCGACGAAATCGCGGGCGCCGAGCCGCGCAGCGCGGTGTGGATGCGCGCGGTCGGCCCGCTGGGTGACGATCCGCTCGTGCACACCTGCGCGTTGACCTACGCGAGCGATATGACGCTGCTGGACGCGGTCCGCATCCCGGTCGAACCGCTCTGGGGGCCGCGCGGCTTCGACATGGCCTCGCTCGACCATGCGATGTGGTTCCACCGCCCGTTCCGCGCGGACGAGTGGTTCCTCTACGACCAGGAGTCGCCGATCGCCACCGGCGGCCGGGGACTGGCCCGCGGGCGGATCTACGACCGGGAGGGCAGGCTGCTGGTCTCGGTCGTCCAGGAGGGACTCTTTCGTCCTCTGTAGGGACGTGGACGTGCAAGACCATCCCAGAAGGATTCTTCAGGGCACCGTGGGAAGTGTCCGACCACCCCAGGAGGGGCTGTTCAGGAAGCTCGGCGGCTGACCCGGACGGGCTGCGGATGCCGCGGTGGATGGAGTGCGCAGCCGCCCGGGATCGTCCCTGCGGGCCCTTTCGAGGGCTCGGGAGAGGTTGACGCGGTACCACAGCACCTCGTCGAACTCATCCGCCGTCAGCACCCGCTCGAAGGACTCCCGGGCGGCCGGGGTCACTGTGATCACGGATGCGAGCGTGGGCCGCAGCCGGCGCAGCAGGCACCGCTCCAGTGGGTCCTCGGCCACCGAGGCCAGCTCCTCCGGAGGCAGCACGGCGGCGATCGCCGCGGCCGACTCCCAGGGGTCGTCGGTCTGTCCCATGAGCTGGGCGACCCGTCGGCTGCGCCACTGGCGCGCCCGCCAGTCCTGTCCGCCGTCGAGCATCACCCGCATCGCGGCGGGGGTGTTGCCCCGCAGCAGTTCGGGCTCCCGGTCGGCGAATTCGGTGACCTCGGACGCGAGATAGAGCCAGACCACCGCGCCGTAACGGTTCACGTAGAACCGGACTGGGCTGAAGCAGCCGGCTCGGGTCAGGCGCAGGACCCGGCCGGGGCCGATGCCCATCAGTTGGGCAGCCTCGGTTGTGCTGACCGTGCGGATGCGTTCGCGGAGCGCGTCCGGGAAACCCGGCTCGGCCTGAAGCCGGGCGATCTCCTCGGCCGGGACCCGGCGCCCGCCGGACGCTCCGGCACCTCCCGGCCGGTCGTCGGCCCCGGCCGGGATCGTTCGTACCTCTCCGAGCTGGGTGGCGAGCTCGAACTCGCCGGTCCTCAGCTCCAGTTCACGGGCTGCTCGGCCCATCGCGAGCGTCTGCCGCCCATCGCACATCACTGTCATGTCGGTTCCCCCGGCAACTCGGTCGATCACTGACAGTGACGACTGTAGCCGCAGGCGATGACAGTGCGTCAACCCTCGCCTCAGACCTGTGGATAACTTTCCGGCTGGCGTACCGCGACGCCCAGATGCTCCCCGACGCGATTGACCAACAACGTCATCTCGTAGGCGATCTGGCCCAGATCGGCGTCGGCGCCGGCCAGCACGCACAGACAGCTGCCGTCGCCGGCCGCCGTCACGAACAACACCCCGTCGTCGAACTCGACCATGGTCTGGCGCACCCGCCCGACTCCGAAGTGAAGTGCCGATCCTTTCGCGAGGCTGTGCAGTCCCGAGGCGACCGCCGCGAGATGCTCGGCGTCCTCCCGCGCCAGTCCCTCGCTCGCGCCCGTCACCAGCCCGTCGTTGGAGAGCACCAACGCGTGCCGTACCTTCTCCACCCGCTTGGTCAGGTCGTCCAGCAGCCAGTCGAGTCCGCTGCTCAATGCCATTGCCGCTTCCTCCCCGTATCCCCGTCCGCATTCTTGGCCGGACGGCAGCCCGTGGTCCGTTCGCAGACTGCCGTGCCAGCCTGTCCCACCTCCGCCGTCTCGGCAAGCGGCCCTGCGGCCCGGCGTGCCACGCGGCGCTTGCTCGCACCGCACGGAGAGGATGTCGGCATGGCACACAAGATGACGAAGGACGAGTGGCAGAGGTTCCTTTCCGAGGGCACCCGTACCGGCAAACTGGCGACGGTACGGGCGGACGGCAGCCCGCACATCGCCCCGGTGTGGTTCCTCATGGACGGCGACGAGCTGGTGTTCAACACCGGTGAGGGCACGGTCAAGGGCCGTAATCTCGCCCGCGACGGCAGGATGGCACTGTGCATCGACGACGAACGGCCGCCGTTCGCCTTCGTCGTCGTCCAGGGGACGGCGGAGATCAGCGACGATCTGGCGGATGTGCGCCACTGGGCGACCCGGATCGCGGCCCGCTACATGGGCGAGGACCGTGCGGAGGAGTACGGCGCCCGCAACGGCGTTCCGGGTGAGCTGGTGGTACGGGTCAAGATCGACAAGGTCGTGGCCCTCGCGGACGTCGCGAGCTGAGGGCGTGCGTGGCGCGGGCCGTCCGGCATCCGCGCCACGTCCGGCGCCGGTCACCCCACCGAATCCAGCACCCGGGCGGAGTGCCGCCGCCCGGCGTGCTCCACGAGCCGGACCAGCACTTCCTTGCCCGAGTCACGATCCCGCGCGTCACAGAGCACGACCGGGGTGCCGCGGTCCAGGTCCAGGGCGCGGGCGACCTCGTCGGCGCCGTAGGACCGTGACTCCGCGAAGCAGTTGACGGCGACCAGGAACGGGATCGCGCGGCGCTCGAAGTAGTCGACCGCCGGAAAGCAGTCCTGCAGCCGCCGGGTGTCGGCCAGCACCACGGCGCCCAGCGCGCCCTCCGAGAGGTCGTCCCACAGGAACCAGAAGCGGTCCTGTCCCGGGGTACCGAAGAGGTAGAGGGAAAGCCCGTCCCTGATGGTGATGCGACCGAAGTCCATCGCCACCGTGGTGGTGGCCTTGTTGTCCACTCCCCCGGTGTCGTCCACCCTCTCGCCCGCCTCGCTGAGGCCTTCCTCGGTACGCAGCGGGCGGATCTCACTGACCGAGCCCACCAGGGTTGTCTTGCCCACCCCGAAGCCGCCCGCGACTAAGATTTTCAGGGCCAACTCGGGGTCGGGGTCCGGGGCTGCGCCCTCCGGGGCCCCTTGTGCGGCGTTCATCAGCCGTCTCCTTCAGGATGCGGGTCCTGCGCGTTACGGGGTATGCGGATCCATGGCTCGACGAGGGGAGCCTTCGGCGGCAGAGCGCCGTCCGAAATCCATGGCGAGGACCGTACCCTCCACTGATCGGGATTTCCTCGGAATTGCCAAAGCCGCTATGTGTTTTGATCAAGAAACCCAGCAACATTGACAATTGTGGTAGCCGGTCCGGCACAAGGCGCCGCCGCAGGACCTCAGCCGGTCGGTCACTTCGCGCGGAAGGCAGCAGAAGGCAGGTGCCCGGCCGCTCGGCGGGCCCTTGCGGGATCATGAGGTCATGACGCAGCAGCAGTCACACGAGCGGCACGGACCACCCGCCGCGGCGAACGCCCCGATGGGCACCGTGGAACGCAACGGCATCGATCCGGTGCCGGAGTCCGAGCGGCACGGTACCCCCAGGTCCCTGTTCTGGCCATGGGCCGCGTCCGGGCTGTCCCTGCTGTGCGTCGCCTACGGGATCTACCTCATGGGCCTCGGGCTCAACGCCTGGCAGGCCATCGTCACCGGCGCCATCGGCTATGTGCTGTCGTTCCTCCTGGTCGGCCTGATATCGATCGCCGGCGCCCGTACGGGTGCGCCCACCATGGCCATCGGCCGGGCGTCCTTCGGGCTGCACGGCAACAAGCTGCCCACCTTGTTCAGTTATGTCTCCAATGTTGGCTGGGAGACCGTGCTGGTCGCGCTCTCCTCCTTGGGCGGATCAGCGATCCTGGCGCGTGTGGCGCCCGGCACCTTCGCCCAGGCCGATGGGCGGACGCCGACCACGGCCGCGCAGGCGCTGTGCTTCGTGGTGACCGCCGTCTCGGTCGTGGTCGTCGGGATCTTCGGGCACGCGCTGATCATGAAGGTGCAGAAGTATCTGACCGCGGCGATCACCGTACTGACCGCGGTGTACATGGTGCTGATGGCCGACCGCATCGACCCGTCCGCCCTCGGGGACGGCCCGTCCGGCGGCCTCGGCACGTTCGTCGGCGGCATCGTGTTCGCGATGACGCTCCTGGGGCTGGGCTGGGTGAACTGCGGTGCCGACTACAGCCGTTATCTGCCCCGTACGAGCAGCGGCCGGGCGATCACCGGATGGACCACGCTGGGCGGGGTGCTGCCCCCGTTGGTGCTACTGGTCTTCGGGGTGCTGCTGAACGCCGGCGATCCCAAGCTCGCCGCGGCCGCGGCCGCCGACCCGGTGGGCGCCCTCGCCGCCGAGCTGCCGACCTGGTTCCTGGTGCCGTATCTGCTCACCGCCATCGGGGGCTTCACCTCCGGCGCGATCATGGACATCTACAGCTCGGGCATGTCGATGCTGGCTCTGGGCATCCCCATCCGCCGGCATCTCGCCGTCCTGGTGGACGGTGCGCTGATGGCCGTCGGTGGCTGGTACGTGCTGTTCGTCTCTCCCAGTTTCTTCGCCACGTTCCAGGCGTTCCTCTCCATCATCGGGGTGGCGATGGCCGCCTGGACGGCGGTCTTCCTGGTGGAGCAGTGGCGCCGCCGCCGCACCGGCTTCGATCTGGCGACCGTGCGCACCCTGGGCTGGCCGGCCGTGCTCTCGCTCGCCGTCGCCACCGTCGTCGGACTGGGCCTGATCACCTCCGCCGACCCCCATATCGCCAAGGCCGTGGGCTTTTTGCTCACCGACAGCGCCGCGCGGGGCACGCTGGGCGCCATGAACCTCGGCGTCGTGGTGGCCCTGGCCGTCGCGGGCGCCCTGTACGCCTGCACCGCCGCCCTCGCCGACCGGCCCACCATCGAAGGAGCCCGATGACCGACCACCACGCCGACCGGCCGCACGAGGTGCGGGCATTCTTCGCGCAGCGCGCCGCCGACTGGGACACGAAGTTCCCCGACGACGGCCCCGCCTACGCCGCGGGCGTCGCCGAACTCGGCCTCCAGGTAGGCGACCGGGTCCTGGACGCCGGCTGCGGCACGGGGCGCGCGCTGCCCCCGCTGCGGGACGCCGTGGGACCGCGCGGGACGGTGCTGGGCGCGGATCTCACACCCGAGATGCTGCACGCCGCCGTGCACGCCGGACGCGGCCGGCACGCGGCGCTGCTGCTCGCGGACGTGACCCGGCTGCCGCTGCCCGGCGCCGCGTTGGATGCCGTCTTCGCCGCCGGGCTCATCTCGCACCTGCCGGACTCGGCGGGCGGCCTCACCGAACTGGCCAGGGTCGTACGCCCCGGTGGCCGGCTGGCCCTCTTCCACCCCATCGGGCGGGCGGCCCTCGCCGCGCGCAAGGGCCGCCCGATCACCCCTGACGACCTCCGCGCGGAGCCGAATCTGCGGCCACTGCTGGCCGACTGCGGCTGGGAGCTGATGCGGTACGAGGACAAGGACTCGCGCTATCTGGCGCTGGCGGTCCGCCGGCGGTAAGGGCCGGATGCCGGCGCCCGTATCTCAGGACGCCGCCGGGCCCTCGGAGTGCGGTACCGGGCAGCTGCCCGTGCGGCGGGGAGTGGGGAAGGTGCCGAGCTCGGCCACCCGGAAGCCGTTCGGGTAGCCCTTGATCTCGGGGTTCTGGCGGGCGTAGTGCGGGTTACGGCGCGGTGGCAGCAGCCGTACCGCCTTGGCGCGCAGCTTCAGGGCACCGCGTACGACTTTCCGGACCGCGGGTTTGGGCCGCTCGTAACGGAAGGCGTCCAGCAGCGTGTCGTCCAGGAGGGCCATGCTCGCACCGCGCACCACCGGAGCGAGCGGGCCGTACCAGCCCGCCATCAGGTCCAAGGTGGCGTCCGACACCCGTCGGGCGCCCTCGTCCCAGCCGAAGTGCGCCTCCTCGTAGGCGTCGAGGCACTGCTCGAACTCCTCGTAGGTCTGCGGGAGTTCGGTGATGCCCATATGGCGCCCGAGGGTGCGGTAGTACGTGGCGACGGCTCGCTGTTCGTGTGCGGTCAGCCGCCGCCAGCCGTACTCGTCGAGCCAGCGCTTGGGCACCACCACGAAGGTGCACAGGACATAGCGCATGTCCTCGTTGCTGATGTCGTAGCTGCGGTGCATCTGATTGATGCGGCGGATCGCCGTCCGGCCGTCCTCGCCGTCGAAACCGTGCTCGACGACGGCGTCCAGGAGGAGAGCCGTATCGTCATAGCGCTTTTGCGTACGGTCCGTCAGCTCGGCCGTCTCGGCGAGCAGGCGGCCGATGCTCGGCACGGCATAGGTGCGGTAGAGCGCCAGCTCCAGGGCTCTGGTGATGTCCCAGGGGAATTCATGGGTCGCGATGATGCGGTAGATCCGCAGGAAATCCCGCTCCGGGTCGAGCCGTCGGATCTCCTTCAACCAGTCATAGCGCCGCACCTGACATCCGTCCCTTCGTTTGCCGAAAGGCCAATTTTAGGCGCTGGGGACGTACTTGAAGGATGGCGACGGACGCCAGATCCGGCGGTGCGGTGGCCGGAATCAGTCGGCTCGGGCGGTCGCCGGTGAGGGGTTCGGCCCGCCGTTCGCGCGCTGCGCCGGTGCCCTACGGGCGCCTCGCCCCGGGGTGCGCGCGTCGGCTCCGAACCGGTCCGTGATCCGCGAGGGATCCACCACGGCCAGCGCCTTCTTGACGGGCATACCGGTGCGTTCGGCGAGCACCAGCCGCTCCTGGACGTCGCGGGGAGTGCGCGGGCGGTAGCCGGGGCCCGTACCGCAGCAGCCGCCGTGGAAGGTCAGCCCCGCGCGCAGCACGGCCCCGAGGGCGCGCCAGCCCGCGTCATCCCGCCGCTTGGGGACCGCCAGATCGGCGCCCGCGTTGATCAGCTCACCGCGGCACTGCGGGCAGTGGCCGGGGCCCTGCCCGGTCGGTGTCTTCTTCCACGCGGCCCGGCAGTCGAGGCACACGAAGTGCATCCGCCGACTGTAGAAACACATCAGCCCAGCGTACGGCTGGTGACAAGCCCCTACCAAGCCAATTAGGGTGCGCCGACGTACTCCGGAATGGATGGATGGGGAGGCTCGCGTGCCCACGACCGAGAGCGCCGACAACGACCAGTTGTTCGTGCTGACGGCGGTGCTGCTGACGCCCGCGCAGTTCCCGAGCGTGCTGGGAGACGACTACCCCGAGGTGTGCGCGGGCCTCGGCCTCGAACCGTACGCGGAGGGCTACGGGCTGGTCCTCGGACAGGACGGTGACGGCGCGCGTTGGACGGTGGCGACGGACGATGTGTCGCTGGTGGCCTGTGCGATCGCTGCCTGGGACTGCGGCATGGAGTACGACCTCTCGCCCGCGGAGAGCAGCATCGTGGCGGCGCTCCCCGGCTGGCCGCTCGCGCTCGCCGTATCGGCGCCGGGGGTGCCGCAGCCGCACGATCCGGAGCCGCAGGACGGCGATCCGGCGCCGCTCGCACCGCCGGATGCCGGGGAGTGGGGGCCGGCCCAACGGAGGCTCGGCGCGGACGAGATCGCCATGCAGTGGGCGGCGTGGCGCGAGCAGGTGGACGGGGACGTCTCCTTTGCGGAGCCGGGCGGCGAGGCACATGAGGGGGTGCGGCGGGTGCTTGAGGAGGCGCGTGGCTATGTGGCCGAGCCGCCGCCGCCCGGGCGGGTGCGGTCGTCGTTCGCGGCCGGTGAGGCGCGGACGCTGCGGGTGGACGGGCCGGGGTGGAGCATGGTCGCTCGCACCGATGACATCGCGTTCGTGCTGCTGGACGAGGAGCCGGGCGAGGTCCATCCGGTGGGCCGGGGGCCCGAATTGCCCGGGCTGCTGTCGTCGCTTGACGAGTTGGCGGTGCGGCCGGTCTGAGGGGCCGGGGCTTGCGGGTGGTTTGTGTGCCGCTGGGCTTGTTGGGGGCCGGCGCTTCGCGGGTTGCGTGTGTGCCGCGGGGGCCGGAGGGGCCGCACCGGAACCCTCCCCCAGCCTTCGGCCGGGAGGGTTACCGGGTGTCCCCTCCGGCCCACCACCCACCGAGCGGCAGCGCAACCGGCCCCAGCCACGAACAGCCCGCCGATCAGCGACCGATCTGCTTGCGGCTGGCGCGGCGCAGGCGGCGGCGCTGGGAGGGGTCGAGCGTCAGATACGCGACGGCCGGGATTCCGACCATGACCAGTACGGCCGCCCAGAAGGGCAGCAGCCACAGCAGGATCACTCCCACCGCGACGCCGCCGATCGCGACCTTCGCCTGTGTGGACATCCTTCACTCCCCTTCCGCGGCTCATGCCGCGCTCTGTGTACTCCATTGAACGCCGTTTTCCCGCCGCAGGTTCCATCCCAGGGTCTGCCGTCCTGTACCCTCGGGCGCTCCAGGCGCCAGTAGTCAAACTTGAGGAGTTCTGGACCCAGTGACATCCCTGCCCTCGGTCACACCCGCTCAGCTCTCCGAGCTCTCCCGCTGCGCGGCGGTCTTTCTGCCGTCGGATCCGCCACGAGCCGGCCGGGTCGCCTTCTGGCGTCCTGACGGCGAGCCCATGGAGGACGTGAGCGGGGGCGCGTCGGCTGCTGAGCAGTTGAGCGTGGCCTTGCCGGACGAGGACGGTGGGATCTCGGTGTGCGAGGTCCCGGCTCTGGTGGTGCCTGTTGCCGACGCCGTGCCCGTGCTCACGCGTGCGCGAGCCGCTCGGGGCGCCCATCCGGCGGCCGCCTTCTGGGGAGCCACGGCCGTACTGGCGCTGCAGCTCGCCGCGCGCGGCCGGCTACTGCCCGGCGTGAGCCCCGCCGGGTATGACGCCTGGCGGCTGGGTCCGCTCGACCCCGCGGACATCGAGCGGTTGCGTGATCTGGCCGCCGCGATGCCGCCGTACGCGCACGCCACCCCGCTTCCGGACACCGACCCGGTGGAGCTGCCGGACCCCGAGCGGCAGGTGCGGGCCTTCCTCGACGCGGTGGCGGACGGGCTGCCGCGCTCCCCCGCCGCGGCGTTGGCCACCGGTGCGCCGGCCTTCGCGGTGTCCGCCCCGCAGCACATCCCCGAGCAGCGCGCCTGGGCCGCGGACGTCGCCGCGGGGCATGACGCGGGGGTGCGGATCTCGCTGCGGGTGGAGGTTCGCGGAGCGGAGGGGCTGGGTGGGGCGGATGGGCCGCAGAGCCTCGGCCTGCACGACGAGGTCGGTACCGCCGGCGTGGCCGACCGTATCGCCGATGAGGCCCGTACCACCGACGACGCCCATGCGGTCGGCGCGGGTCGTACCGCCGACTCCACTGGTACCGCCGACTACGCCCGTACCGTCGACGTGACCCCCGCCGGCTCATCCCTCACCTTCGTCACCGTCCTCCAGTTGCACAGCCTCACCGATCCGACGCTGGTCGCGGATGCCGCCGACGTGTGGGCGGGGGCCTCGGCGGCGGGGCGGGCGTTCGGGCCGCGGGCTCGGATGGACACGCTGCTCACGTTGCGGCGTGCGGCCGACGCGTGGGCGCCGCTCACTCCGTTGTTGTCGGCGGCCGTGCCGGGTGCGCTGGAGCTCGCCGACGAGGAGGTTGCCGAGCTGCTCGGGCCGGCGTCGCGTGCGCTGGCCGCCGCGGGGGTGCAGGTCCACTGGCCGAAGGAGCTGGCGCGGACGCTGACCAGCCGGGCCGTGGTGGGGCCGGCCGATGCGGTGGACGGCGACGGGGCGGGCGGGATGTCGGGGAGGGGGTCCGGGGCGCCTTCGCTGTTGTCCGCGGATGCGTTGCTTTCGTTCAGTTGGCGATTCGCGGTGGGCGGTCAGGACGTCGGCAAGGCGGAGCTGGACCGGCTTGCCGAGGCCGGGCGGCCGCTGGTGCGGCTGCACGACCAGTGGGTACTGATCGATCCGGAGGCGGTACGGGCCGCCCGGGACCGCCGGGACCGTAAGGTCACGCCGCTCGACGCGCTGGGCGCCGCGCTCACCGGGACCGCCGAGGACGAGGACGGCGGCCGGGTGGAGGTGCAGGCCTCCGGCTGGCTGGCCGGGCTGCGTGACCGACTCGCCGATCCGGAGGGCGCCGACGCCGTATCCGTCGGGCAGCCGACGGCGCTCACCGCGACACTGCGGGACTACCAGTTGCGCGGGCTGGGGTGGCTGCACCGGATGACGTCGCTGGGGCTGGGTGCCTGTCTCGCCGACGATATGGGGCTGGGGAAGACGATCACGCTGATTTCGCTGCATCTGCATCGGCAGGGTGATCGCGAGTCCGCCGGTCCCACGCTTGTCGTGTGCCCCACCTCTCTCATGGGCAACTGGCAGCGGGAGATCGAGAAGTTCGCGCCGGGCACGCCGGTGCGCCGCTTTCATGCCGGGCGGCGCAGTCTGGCGGATCTGACGGACGGCGAGTTCGTCCTCACCACGTACGGAACGATGCGGCTCGATGCCCAGAAGCTGGCGGAGGCGGGCTGGGGGCTGGTCGTCGCGGACGAGGCGCAGCACATCAAGAATCCTTTCTCCGCGACCGCCAAGGCGCTGCGGTCCATCCCGGCCAAGGCCCGGGTGGCGCTGACCGGTACCCCGGTGGAGAACAATCTGTCGGAGCTGTGGGCGATCCTGGACTGGACGACGCCCGGACTGCTGGGGCCGCTGGGCCGGTTCCGTACGCGCTATGCGCAGGCCATCGAGGGTGGTGTGGCGGCGTCCCCCGAGGCGGGCGCGGTGGCCGAGCGGCTGGCCCGGCTGGTGCGGCCGTTCCTGCTGCGCCGCCGTAAGTCCGATCCGGGGATCGCGCCGGAGCTGCCGCCCAAGACGGAGACCGACCGTGCGGTGGCGCTGACGAAGGAACAGGCCGGGCTGTACGAGGCCGTGGTGCGCGAGGGGCTCGACGAGATCGCCGGGACGGACGGGTTCGCCCGCCGCGGGCTGGTGGTCAAACTGCTCACCTCGCTCAAGCAGATCTGTAACCACCCGGCGCAGTATCTGAGGGAGCAGGTGGCGGAGGGCGGGCCGACGGCGGGAGCGGCGCGGTTCTCCGGGCGTTCGGGGAAGGTCGAGCTGCTGGACGAGCTGCTGGACACCATCCTCGCCGAAGGCGCGAGCGTGCTGGTGTTCACGCAGTATGTGCAGATGGCGCGGCTGTTGGAGGCCCATCTGGCGGCGCGCGGGGTGCCCACGCAGTTCCTGCACGGCGGGACGCCGGTGGCCCGCCGGGAGGAGATGGTGCAGCGGTTCCAGGACGGTGCGGCGCCCGTGTTCCTGCTGTCACTGAAGGCGGCGGGTACGGGGCTGAACCTCACTCGGGCGGCACATGTCGTGCACTTCGACCGCTGGTGGAATCCGGCGGTCGAAGCACAGGCCACGGACCGTGCGTACCGCATCGGCCAGACCCAGCCGGTGCAGGTCCACCGCATCATCACGGAGGGCACGATCGAGGACCGGATCGCCGAAATGCTCTCCCGTAAGCAGCAGTTGGCCGATGCGGTACTGGGTTCCGCAGAGGGCGAGGCCGCGCTGACCGAACTCACCGACGCCGAGCTGACAGACCTGGTCGCACTGCGAGGGAGCGAGCGATGAACACACCCGAGGAAGCGGAATCCATGGATCAGGGCGCGACCGGCCCCGAGCGGACGTTCGCCGCGCTGCCGGGGGCGCGCGGCCGTGCCTTTGCGCGGAGTTGGTGGGGGCAGGCCTGGCTCAAGGCGCTGGAGGACACCGTGCTGGACGGCGAGCAGGTGAAACTGGGCCGGCGGCATGCGCGGGCCGGTGCGGTCGGCGCGGTGTCGGTGCGCCCCGGCCGGATCACCGCGGTCGTCCAGGATCGCGACCATACGCGGCACCGTTCCGATGTGCTGTTGCAGCAGTTGGGCGAGGCGGACTGGGACCGTTTGCTGGACCTGATCGCGGATCGGGCCGGGCATATCGCGGCGCTGCTGGACCGTGACATGCCGCCGGTGCTCGTCGAGGACGCGGCCGCGGCGGGGATCGAACTGCTGCCGGGCATCGGCGACTTGGAGTCGGAGTGCAGCTGCGGGGCGTGGGATCACTGCGCGCACTCGACCGCACTGTGCTACCAGGTGGCGCGCTTGCTGGACCAGGATCCGTTCGTACTGCTGCTGTTGCGTGGCCGGGGTGAGCAGGAGCTGCTGGACGAGTTGCAGGCGCGCAGCGCGGCGCGGGCGGAGCTGCCGGCGGACGGGGACGCGGGGGCGGAGCGGCCCGGGGCGGGCGTACCGGCCGCCGAGGCGTACGCGGCGCGCGACATCCTGCCGCCGCTGCCCGCGCCACCGCCGCCGGTCGCCACACCGGGCGCCGCCCCGGTGCTCGGTGGCGGCACCCCGCCCGCGCCCGGAGTGGAGGTGGCCGCGCTGGAGTTTCTGATCGGTGATGCGGCGGCGCGCGCCCAGCGGCTGCTGGCGAACGCGCTCTCCACCTGGCATCCGGACAATCCGCCGCCGCCGGCGCTGACGCCCGCGCAGGATGCGGTACGGCTGGCGGCGGCCGGCCCCGGGGCGGAGATATCGGCGCGGCTGGCGGCCGGTTCGGGGCGCGAGGCGCGGGGCCTTGCGCAGGCCGTACGAGCCTGGGAGCTGGGCGGGACGGCCGGGCTCGCGGTTCTGGAGGAGGAGTGGACACCGGAGCCGGAGGCGCTGGCGCGGGCGAACGACCGGCTCGCGGCGGCCTGGGAGGACGGCGAGACCCGGCCGCGGCTGCGCGCCACCCGCAACCGCTGGACGGTGGTCGGCGGCGATGCCCAGGTGCGCTACGGGCGGGACGGGCGCTGGTGGCCGTATCGCAAGGAAGGCGGACAGTGGGTGCCGGCGGGCCCGGCCACGGATGATCCGGCGGGCGCGCTCGCGGGGTTGTCGGCGGAGGGGTGAGCGGCTAGGGGCGAGGAGGTGAGGGCGGTGGGGGCGGGTCAGGCGCCGGTCGCTCCCGCCGTCCGGTGTGCGGCCGCTCGCCGTACGAGGACCTCGCACCGGGTGGCCACGCAGGAGTTCGGTGGTGTGGAAGTCCGGCGGCAGACTCTCGCCGCGGCGGTGCCGGATCCGGTGCCGCCGGGAGGCGTCGCGGGACCCGCCCGGCTCAATCCTCCCCATCCGGCTGCGCCGCGCCGCCGCTCATGATTCGCTGAACCGATCCCCCACCGCCAGGCAAGTCGCCCGCAGCAGGAGGACCAGTGACCGGTACTTCGCAGCACGCGCCGCACCACACGTCGTACGCACGGCCGCCGCGGACCGCCGACGAGACGGACAGCGCCTCGCGCCACCCGGGCGACCCGGGCCACCAGGACCGTCAGGACCGGATTCCCCCGTATTACGAAGACCGCTCGCCGGGCAGCGGGGCACTGCCGCCCCGCGCCTGGTACGCGCGATCGGATGCCGACCGGCTCTCGTTGCACGGCACCTGGCGGTTCCGGCTCTCCGCGAGCGCCACCGCCGAGGACGACGCCTTCGCCCGGCCGGACTTCGACGATGCGCAGTGGCAGGATCTGCGGGTACCCGGCCACTGGGCGCTCAAGGGACGCTTTGATTCCGAAGGCTCGTACGAGGGCGAAGGCGGCGCGCGGCGGAGCGGGGCGCCCGCGTACACCAACACCGCCTACCCCTTTCCGGTCGATCCGCCGCGGGTGCCGGACGAGAATCCGACCGGCGACCACCGGCATGTCTTCGATCTGCCCGAGGGGTGGGGGGAGGGGCCGGCGGTGCTGCACTTCGGCGGGGTGGAGTCGTGCGCCCGGGTCTGGCTCAACGGGCAGGAACTGGGGCACTTCAAGGGCAGCCGGCTGCCGCACGAGTTCGAGGTCGGGCATCTGCTGCGGCCGCACCGCAATGTGCTGGCGGTGCGGGTCCATCAGTGGTCGTCGGGCAGCTATCTGGAGGACCAGGACCAGTGGTGGCTGCCCGGCGTCTTCCGGGACGTCTCGGTCCATCGGCGTCCCGAGGGCTCGGTCGTCGACCACTTCGTCCACGCGGGGTTCGATCACGTCACGGGGCAGGGCACACTGCGCGTGGAGTGCGAGCCGGGCGGGCGGGTGACCGTACCGGCGCTCGGCCTCGATCTGGCGACCGGTGAGAGCGCGACGGTGCCGGTGCACCCCTGGACGGCGGAGCGGCCGCACCTCTACGACGGGGAACTGGCCACCGCCGGCGAGCGGATCCCGCTGCGGATCGGATTCCGTACGGTCCGCGTCGAGGACGGACTGCTGAAGGTCAACGGCCGCCGGATCCTGCTGCGCGGCGTCAACCGCCATGAGTTCCACCCGCGCTACGGGCGCACCATCGGCCCCGAGACGATGCGCCGCGATCTGCTGCTGATGAAGCGGCACAACATCAACGCGGTGCGCACCAGCCACTATCCGCCGCACCCCGCCTTCCTCGATCTGTGTGACGAGCTGGGCCTGTGGGTCATCGACGAATGCGATCTGGAGACGCACGGGTTCGCCCAGCAGGGCTGGCGGGACAATCCGGTCGACGACGAGCGCTGGGAGCCGGCGCTGCTCGACCGGGCCCGCCGGATGGTCGAGCGGGACAAGAACCACCCCGCCATCGTGCTGTGGTCGCTGGGCAATGAGTGCGGCACGGGCCGCGGGCTGTCCGCGATGGCCGCCTGGATGCGCGAGCGCGACCCGTCCCGCCCGCTGCACTACGAGGGCGACCGCAGCTGCGCCGACACCGACGTCTACTCCCGGATGTATGCCGATCACGCGGAGGTGGAGCGCATCGGGCAGCGCGCCGAGGAGCCACTGTCCGATCCGGTGCTGGACGCCCGGCGGCGTGAACTTCCGTTCATTCTCTGTGAGTACGCACATGCGATGGGCAACGGGCCGGGCGGGCTGAGCGAGTACCAGCGGCTGTTCGAGTCGTATGAGCGCTGCCAGGGCGGTTTCGTGTGGGAGTGGATCGATCACGGGCTGCGGCAGCTGACGCCCGACGGTGAGGTGTTCCATGCGTACGGCGGGGACTTCGGCGAGGAGCTGCACGACGGGAACTTCGTCTGCGACGGGCTGGTCTTTCCCGACCGGGTGCCCTCCCCGGGCCTGCTGGAGTTCAAGAAGGTCATCGAGCCGGTGCGGATCGAGGCCGAGACCGACGACGACGGCGCTGCGAGCGCGGTCCGGATCACGAATCTGTACGACTTCGCCGACCTCGGGCATCTCGGCTTCCACTGGAGGTACGAGGTGGCGGGTGAGGGGCGGGGGCACGGATGGCTGGAGGTGCCGGCGCTGGCGCCCGGTGAGTCGGCCGTGCTGAAACTGCCGACGGTGTCGCCCGGGGAGGGCGACGACGGGGAGGCGATCTGGACGGTCCGGGCCGTATTGGGCGAGGACACCGCATGGGCGCCGGCCGGGCACGAGGTCGCCTGGGGCCAGCTGCCGGCCGCGCCGCGCCCCGCCGTCTCTCCCCCGGCGGCCACCGCGGCACCGCGTCGCGGTGAGGGCAATGTGATCGTTCTCGGCCCGGGGACCTTCGACGCGAGCACGGGGGCGCTCGGCTATCTGGACGGCGTACAGATCGGCGGCCCCCGTCTGGACGTCTGGCGGGCGCCGACCGACAACGACGAGGCCGCGCCCTGGCAGCCGGAACCGCGGCCGGCCACCGAATGGCGGCGGCTCGGGCTCCATCGGATGCGGCACCGCGTCGACGCCGTCGAGACCGGACCGGACGCCCTGGTGGTACGGACCCGGGTCGCGCCGGCCGGCTCACCGCTGGCGCTGCACACGGTCTACCGCTGGACAGCCCAACGGGACGTACTGCGGCTGGAGCTGACCGTCGCCCCGGAGGGCGACTGGCCGGGGCCGCTGCCACGGCTCGGGGTGCGGATGTCGGTGTGCGGCAGTCTGGGGTGTGTGGAGTGGTTCGGCGGCGGCCCCGGCGAGGGCTATCCGGACACCCGGGCCGCGGCGCGCGTCGGCCGCTGGTCGATGCCGGTGGACGCGCTGCAGACGCCGTATGTCCGGCCGCAGGAGAACGGCGCGCGGCCCGGCGTGCGCTGGGCGCAGCTGACCCGTGCGGACGGCTCGGGTATGCGGATCGAGGGCGATCCGGACTTCTTCCTCACCGCCCGCCGGTGGTCGGCCGAGGAGCTGACCGCGGCCCGGCACACCACGGATCTGCGGCCCGGCGAGGACCTGTGGCTGCATCTCGACCATGCGCAGCACGGCATCGGCAGCCAGTCGTGCGGGCCGGGAGTGCTGCCGCAGCACCGGTTGGAGGTGGCGCCGGCGCGGTTCTCGTTCGTGTTCTCGTCGCTGCGCTGAACGTCTCTGGACGGCGGCGTGCCGAGCGCCGTGCCGGGCGGGCCCGCGGGGTGCCGACCAGGGGCGTTGTCACTGGCCGGGGCTACGATCCGAGGTGAGGAAAGGCGCGAGGAATCGCGAGGAACACCCCCTGGACGGCAACGCGTCCGGCAGCGCACCGAAAGGCTTTGCACCATGGTCAGCACGTCCCCGCCGCTCGCCGAGGCCCTCGCCACGGGGCCGGTCGTCCTCGACGGCGGGCTGTCCAATCAGCTGGAGGCCGCCGGGCACGACCTGAGCGATGCGCTGTGGTCGGCCCGGCTGCTGGCCGAGGAGCCGGAGGCCGTGGTGCGGGCGCATCTGGCGTACTACGAGGCCGGGGCGCAGGTGGCGATCACCTCCAGCTACCAGGCGACGTTCGAGGGGTTCGCGCGCCGCGGCATCGGCGCCGAGCAGGCCGCGACGCTGCTCGCCCGGAGTGTGGAGCTGGCCCGCGAGGCGGCCGGGCGGGCGGCGGCGGGCGGGGTCGCAGGGCCGTTGTACGTCGCCGCGTCGGCGGGCCCGTACGGGGCGATGCTGGCGGACGGTTCCGAATACCGCGGCCGCTACGGCCTGTCGGTGGCGGAGCTGGAGCGGTTCCACCGGCCGCGGCTGGAGGTGCTGACCGCGGCGCGGCCCGATGTGCTGGCGCTGGAGACCGTGCCGGACACCGATGAGGCGCGGGCGCTGCTGCGGGCGGTGCGGGGGCTCGGTGTGCCGGCCTATCTGTCGTACAGCATCGCGGGGGAGCGCACCCGTGCCGGGCAGCCGCTGGAGGAGGCGTTCGCCCTGGCGGCGGACGTGGACGAGGTGATCGCGGTCGGGGTGAACTGCTGTGCGCCGGACGATGCGGACCGGGCGGTGCGGCTCGCGGCCCGGGTCACCGGCAAGCCGGTGGTGGTCTACCCCAACAGCGGGGAGAGCTGGGACGCCGAGGCCCGGGCCTGGTGCGGCAGCCCGGCGTTCGGCACGGACCGGGTCGCCGGATGGGCGGCCGACGGCGCCCGGCTCATCGGCGGCTGCTGCCGGGTGGGCCCGGACGTGATCGCCGAGCTGGCGGCCGGCCTGGGCGGCTGAAGCGGCGCCCCGGGCCTGGACGCGGGCCGAAGGCGTTACACAGACGCAACCCACGCGGCGGCGACAGAACCCCTGGTCGATGGCAGTATCAGGCCAACTCGCAGCACGCCAGGATTGGTCGATCTTCACCCCGCTCTGGAGGGCCCGTGTCCGCTCGCTCCGCGTTGCCTGTCATAGCCGTTGCCGCGGCCGTCGCCGTGCTGGCGGGGTGTACCAGCACCAAATCCGACGGGAAGAAGGGCTCCGGCGGTGAGGAGCTGATCTCCTCCGGCACGCTCAAGACCTGCACCCACCTTCCGTACGCGCCGTTCCAGGTGAAGAAGGACGGCAAGATCGTCGGATTCGATGTGGATCTGGTGGACCTGGTCGCCAAGGATCTGGGCGTCAAGCAGGAGATCGTCAATACCCCCTTCGAAGGCATCGAGACGGGTCAGGACTTCAATATCCGCAAATGTGACCTGGCCGCCGCCGGCATGACGATCACGCCCGCGCGGGACAAGGTGATGGACTTCTCCGACCCCTATTTCAATGCCACCCAGGCACTGTTGACGAAGCAGGGCAAGCCCTTCAAGAAGGTCGAGGACCTCAAGGGCAAGAAGCTGGGCTATCAGAAGGCCACCACCGGCGGGATCTACGCCAAGGAGCACGGCAAGGGCGTCGAGCTGGTGGAGTTCGAGGATCTGGGGCTGCTGCTGACCGCCGTGAAGTCCGGCCAGGTCGACGCCGGCATCAATGACAACGGTGTGCTCTTCGACTATGTGAAGCAGAACCCGGACACCAAGGTGACCGCGGAATTCAATACCGGTGAGCACTACGGCATCGGCGTACGCACCGGCAATGACGCACTGCGCAAGAAGATCAACGCGGTCATCAAGAAGGCCAAATCCGACGGAAGTTACGACCGGATCTACAAGAAGTGGTTCGGCACCACTCCGCAGAGCTGAGGCCGGTCCTGATGCCGCTTTCCAAAAGACGGCGCGCGCGGCTGGTCCGCGGCGTGCAGTACGGCGTCCTGGTTGCCGCCGTGGTGGTGTTCGCGCTGGTCGCCGACTGGCACCAGCTGCGGATGGCGTTCTTCGACATCGAGGTCGCCAAGGCGCTGTTCCCCGACATCATCACCACGGCGCTGGTCAATACCGTCCTCTACACCCTGCTCGGATTCGGGTTCGGTCTCGCCCTCGGGCTGGTGCTGGCGCTGATGCGGCTGTCATCGGTGCCGCCGTACCGCTGGATCGCCGTCACCTATATCGAGTTCTTCCGCGGGATCCCGGCGCTGCTGGTGTTCATCGCGCTCGGCTTCGGTGTGCCGCTGGCCTTCGAGGTGGCGCTCGATATGAACGTCACGGTGATGCTGTCGCTCGGTCTGGTGGGCGCGGCGTACATGGCCGAGACCATTCGGGCCGGTATTCAGGCCGTGCCCAAGGGGCAGACGGAGGCGGCGCGTTCGCTGGGTATGTCGCACGGGCGGGCGATGGTCTCGATCGTCATCCCGCAGGCGTTCCGTATCGTGCTGCCGCCGCTCACCAATGAATTGATCCTGCTGACCAAGGATTCCTCGCTGGTGTATCTGCTGGGTCTCTCGCTCACCCAGTTCGAGCTGGCCAACTTCGGTCGGGACGCGCTCAATGAACACAAGAGTCTGACCCCGATCCTGATCGCCGGACTGCTCTATCTCGTGATCACCCTCCCGCTCGGCCAGCTGGTCCGGCGGCTGGAAGCGCGTACGGCGAAGGCCAGGTGACCCGCATGACAACGGACCGGACCGCAGCGGCCTCCGACGACACCAAGGCCATCGATGTGCAGGGGCTGCGCAAGTCGTTCGGCGAGCTGGAGGTGTTGCGCGGCATCGACTTCTCGGTGGCGCGCGGTGAGGTGGTGTGTGTCATCGGGCCCTCGGGGTCCGGGAAGTCGACGCTGCTGCGCTGTGTGAATCTGCTGGAGGAGCCGAGCGCGGGCCGGGTCACGGTGGCCGGCACCGAGGTCACCGACCCGGACGTGGACATCGATCTGGTCCGCCGCCGGATCGGCATGGTCTTCCAGTCCTTCAACCTCTTTCCGCATCTGACCGCGCTGGAGAATCTGACGATCGCTCAGCGACGGGTGCTGCACCGCGATCGCTCCGAGGCGGAGCGGATCGCCCGCGCCAACCTTGAACGGGTCGGGCTGAGCGACAAGGCGTCCGCCTACCCGGCGCAGTTGTCGGGCGGACAGCAGCAGCGGGTGGCCATCGCCCGCGCGCTGTCCATGGACCCCGAGCTGATGCTCTTCGACGAGCCGACCTCGGCACTGGACCCGGAGCTGGTCGGTGATGTGCTGGCGGTGATGCGCGGGCTGGCGCAGGACGGTATGACGATGCTGGTCGTCACGCACGAGATGAGCTTCGCGCGGGAGGTCGCCGACCGGGTGGTGTTCATGGACGGCGGGGTGATCGTCGAGGAGGGCACTCCGGAGCGGGTGGTGGGCGCCCCCCAGCACGAGCGGACCAGGACATTCCTGGCCCGGGTGCTGGATCCGGCGGCCGCCGAGGTGAGCGAGGTCGCGGACACCGGCGCGGCGGGCTAGGGCTGTCCGATGGGTCAACGCCGCGGGTCCGGCCATGACCCATCGGACAGGCCCTGGAGCATGCCGTACGGCAGGAATCTTCGTGGGGCGCCGCTGTCAGTGCCGGCCGGTACGTTGTGAGCGATCTGTGGCCGGCCGACGAGAAGGCACCATGACGCACCTCCCGAGACCTTCGACCGAAGCGATACTCGATGCCCTGCCGGGCCTCGCGCCTTTTGCACGCGAGGCTGTCGTGCTGCACCCCGAGCGGGGGGAGCCGAGCCCGAGGGACAGTTCGATCGGCGGACCGCTGCTGTGGCCGAAAGACGAGCCGTGGCCGTTGTGCTCCTTGCCCGACGAGACGAACCCCGAGGGCCTGCCCGCCACGGCAATGGTGCCGGTCGCCCAGATCTTCGAGCGTGACGTGCCGGGGCCCTGGTGGCCCGCCGACACCGACCTCCTGCAAGTGCTGTGGTGCCCCAACGAACACTGGGATCCCCCCGCTCAACAGGCCGATGTCAGCCCGGTCGTCGAGGTGCGCCGGCGTCGAGCCGCCGACGTGGACGGCTGCTTGGTGGCCCCTCCGTCGCCTTCACGGCACTCGGAGGACGGTTATCTGCCCCAGGCGTGCACGTTCACGGGTGAGCCACTGACCGATTTCCCCTTCCGCGAGGAACTTCCCCCGGAGCTCCGGCCGGCCTTGGAGGAGCTGGTGCGCACGACCGGCGACGGCGGCGACGTGATCACCCGTGTCGCGGGATGGAAGCTCGGCGGATGGCCGACCTGGCACCTGACGCATCCGATGGTGCTGCGTTGCCGCACGTGCGACACGGAGATGACGCTGCTGTTCACCGTGGCCAGCGACGCCGTGACGGAGGTCATCGTAGGGCGGTGGGGCGACCTGCGGATCTTCGCTTGCCCCGTCGACCACCGTCATCCCTTCGAGGTGGATCTGCACTGAGTCGACAGGGCTCGCCCTCGCGGAACGATCACCGGACGGGAGCCGGGGCGTCGGCCGCCGATCGGCCGCAGTTCACCCGCTGTTGGGGCGACCGGGCAACGCTGGCAAGGCTGTGTTCCCCGCGTCCGCCCTGGAGGTTCGATGTCCCTACGTCAGCTGCGCCGTCCGCTCATAGCGGCGCTGCCGCTCGCGGTGCTCGCCACGGCCGTGGTGCCGGGCCGGGCCAGTGCCCAGGCCGGTCCGCCGCCGGCCGTGGTCACCGGGTCCGCGCGACTGCCGGCGATCCCGCTGGGCGAGTTCAGCAATGCGCTGCTGCCGGGCAGCGTCGGCAATGACCGCGGGGTGAAGCTGGGCGGCATCGGCAGTGATGTCTTCCCGGCCGGGCGGGCCGGCGAGTTCTGGACGGTCACCGACCGCGGGCCCAACGGCCAGATCAAGGTGGACGGCAGCAAGCGGCGGACGTTCCCGGTGCCGGGCTTCGACCCGGCCCTGGTGAAGATCAAGGTGCGCGGCGACCGGATCACCGTTCTGGACGCGCGGCCGATCACCACCCGCTCCGGCAAGGCCGTCACCGGGCTGCCGAATCAGCGGAGCCGGGACGAGGCGCCGTACACCTTCGATGCCGGGCAGCCGCTGTCGTACGACCCCAACGGCCTGGACACCGAGGGCGTGGTGCGGGCCGCCGACGGCAGTTTCTGGCTGGCCGACGAGTACGGCCCGTCATTGGTGCATGTGTCGGCGTCCGGCCGGGTGCTGGCCCGTCATGTCCCCCGGGGGCTGCATCTGACCGGCACCGACTACCCGGTCGTCGAATCGCTGCCCGGTCTACTGCAAAAGCGCAAGACGAACCGGGGTTTCGAGGGGCTGGCGCTGCTGCCGGACGGCGATCTGGTGGCGGCCGTGCAGAGTCCGCTGTCCCACCCGGACACCGCGGCCGGTGCGGGGGCACCTCCCATGTCCCCGGGGCATGAGGGAGAGTCCCGTACGGTCCGGTTGCTGCGCTTCTCACCCGGCAAGGGCGCGGTGACCGCCGAGTACGCGTACCGCTTCGACCCGGTCGGCGAGGTCGATCCGGGCGAGGACGACACCTCCGAGCTGAAGATCTCCTCGGTGGTGGCGGTGGGCCGCGACCGGCTGCTGGTCGAGGAGCGCACCGACAAGGCCGCCCGGCTGCACCGGGTGGAGCTGGCACAGCGCTGGGACATTCTCGGCTCGCGCTGGGACGATCCGGCGACCAGCCCGTCCCTGGAGCAGTCCGGCGGCCGTGCGCCGGTGCTGCCCAAGCGGCTGGTCGTCGATCTGCGCGGGGTCAAGGGCATACCGGAGAAGATCGAGGGCATCGCGGTCAGCGGGCGGCGCACCCTCACGCTCGTCAACGACAACGACTTCGGCATGACGGACGGCCCTGACGCGTTCGACGATCAGGGCCGTCTCGTGGACAGCGGGGTGCCGACGACGGTGGTGACCGTGCGGCTCAGGACAGCGGCTTGGTGAGCTTCTTGGTGCCGGTGCGGTTGCCCATCAGACTGCAGCTGACGGACTTGATGCCGAGCTTGTAGCCGTTGAGGCTGGGGTACTGGACGTAGGTGCCCTCGGCGGTGCCGGCGGGCTGCCGGGCCGCCTTGCTCTCCAGCTCGTTGCGGCAGAGCGACGACGCCTTGTTCTTGATGCCGGTTTCGGTGGTGAGACCGGCATCGAGGCGGTGGGTCGTGACGACCTCCGCATCGTGCGGTCCGTTGCAGGAGGCGGAGTCGTTGTTGCCGCCGCCGCCCGCCGGGAGGTCGTAGCAGTCGCCGACCTTCAGCAGGTAGAAGGGGATCTTGCCATCGGCGGGCGACGGCATGGTGCTCTCGAAGTCACTGCTGTTGGCCGAATCGGAGGGCGAGGGGTCGTCGGAGGGCGTCGCGGACGCGGACGCGGACGGGGTGGCGCTGGTGCTCGAACTGGACGTATGAGCACGGTTGTTGGTCTTGTCGCCGCTGTTGGCCAGCACGACGACGGTGATGACGGCGGCCAGTGCGACCACGCCGCCGCCGATGATCGCGGCGATGACCTTACCGTTGCCGCCGCCGTTGGGCGGGCCGGGCGGCTGCTGCCAACCGCCGGGGCCCGCCGGGCCTCCCGGCCCCGGGGGGCCGTAGCCGCCCGCGGGCGGGCCGTAGCCGCCGGGGGGCTGGTTACCGCCCGGGGGCGGGCCGTACCCGCCCTGGCCCTGGCCCTGTCCGTAGCCACCGGCCGGCGGGCCGAAGCCGCCGGGGTTGTCGTTGGGCGGCTGGTTCGGCTGATGCGGCGGCGGAGGCGGAGGGAAACTCATGGCGGAAATGATCGCTTCTTTACTGGGTTTTGAGGGACTCGGTGACCAAGCTGGAACAATTCGCGTCTGAAATGTCCACCCTGTGGGCACCGTTGGCGACAGGCAGCAAACCACCCTACGGCCCGGAGGTTTTGCGTGTTCACCGACCTACCCCTGGACGAGCTGCGCACCTACCGCCCGCCGCTTCCCGAGCCGGCCGGGTTCGACGCATTCTGGCAACGCACCCTCGACGAGGCCCGCACCCATGACCTCGACGCCCGCTTCACCGAAGTCGATGCCGGGCTCGCCCTGCTGCGCTGCGACGATGTGACGTTCTCCGGTTTCGGCGGGCACCGTATCCGCGGCTGGTTCCTGATCCCGCGGACGGCCGCCGGGCCGCTGCCGTGCGTGGTGCAGTACCTCGGTTACGGCGGCGGCCGGCTGCTGCCGCACGACTGGCTGCTGTGGCCGTCCGCGGGGTACGCCACGCTCGTCATGGACACCCGCGGGCAGAGCGGCCCCAACCGGCCCGGTGACACCCCCGATCCGGCCGGCTACGGCAACCCGGGTGTACCGGGCAAGATGACCCAGGGTCTGCTCGATCCCGACGACTACTACTACCGGCGGCTGTTCACCGACGCGGTACGGGCCGTGGAGGCGGCCCGCGCGCACCACGAGGTGGACGCCGGGCGGATCGTGGTCGCCGGCGGCAGCCAGGGCGGCGCCCTCGCCCTGGCGATGGCCGGGCTGGTCCCGGGGCTGGCGGGCGCGCTGATCGATGTGCCGTTCCTGACGCATGTCCGGCGCGCGGTCGAGATCACGGACATGGGCCCGTACGGCGAGCTCGCCCGCTACTTCGCGGGCGCGCGCGGCCATATCGACACCGCCCTGCACACCCTGGACCACTTCGACGGCCTGAACTTCGCGGTCCGGGCCACCGCCCCGGCGCTCTTCGGCACCGCGCTGCGCGACGAGGTGGTGCCGCCGTCCACCGGCTTCGCCGCGTACCACCACTACGCGGGCGAGAAGGAGCTGAAGGTGTGGCGGTTCAACGCCCATGAGGGAGGCGGGGGCGAGCAGCGGGCCGCCGAGCTGCAATTCCTGCGCAAGCTGCTCGGCTGACGGGCGCGCCGGCCAGGCGCTCAGACCGTCCCCAGCAAGTGCTCCAGCGCCAGCTGATCCAGATGCTCGAAGGCCATCCCCCGGCCGGCCGCTGCCTCGGCGTCGAAGGCTTCGTAGGCGGTGGCGTCGGCGAGCAGGCCGGCCAGGCCGTCCTCGGCGGTGGGGCGGGCCAGTTGGTCCAGGCGCGCGGCGTGCAGCGCGTCCTGGACGGCGGGGTCGGCGCGGAAGGCCGCCGCCCGCTCCTTGAGGATCAGGTAGTTGCGCATACAGCCGGCCGCCGAGGCCCAGACGCCGTCCAGGTCCTCGGTGCGCGGCGGCTTGAAGTCGAAGTGCCGCGGTCCGTCGTAGCCGGCCGTCTCCAGCAGGTCGACGAGCCAGAAGGCGGACCGCAGATCGCCCGCGCCGAAGCGGAGGTCCTGGTCGTACTTGATCCCGCTCTGGCCGTTGAGGTCGATATGGAAGAGCTTGCCCGCCCACAGGGCCTGGGCGATGCCGTGCGGGAAGTTCAGCCCGGCCATCTGCTCGTGTCCGACCTCGGGGTTGACGCCGTAGAGCTCGGGGCGCTCCAGCCGTTCGATGAAAGCCAGGGCGTGGCCCACGGTGGGCAGCAGGATGTCGCCGCGCGGCTCGTTGGGCTTGGGCTCGATGGCGAACCGCAGGTCGTAGCCCTGCTCGACGACGTACTGGCCGAGCAGGTCGAACGCCTCCTTCATACGGTCCAGCGCGGCCCGTACGTCCTTGGCGGCGCCGGACTCCGCGCCTTCCCGCCCGCCCCACGCCACATAGGTGCGGGCGCCCAGCTCGGCGGCGAGATCGATGTTGCGGAGCGTCTTGCGCAGCGCGAAGCGGCGGATGTCGCGGTCGTTGGCGGTGAAGGCGCCGTCCTTGAAGACGGGGTGGGTGAAGAGGTTGGTGGTCGCCATCGGGACGATCATGCCGGTGGCGTCCAACGCCTGCCGGAAGCGTTTGACGGCCGCCTCGCGCTCGATGGCCCCGCAGCCGAACGGGATCAGATCGTCGTCGTGGAAGGTGACGCCGTACGCGCCGAGATCGGCGAGGCGGTGGACGGATTCGACGGGGTCCAGGGCGCGACGGGTGGCGTCCCCGAAGGGGTCACGGCCCTGCCAGCCGACGGTCCACAAGCCGAAGCTGAACTTGTCCTCGGGCACGGGCTGATACCTCACGGCGACTCCCTCGGTCATTTCGTCAACGCGCTTTACAAATTCCGCCGCGGCCAAACTAATATGCGGCAGCACACCGGGGAACCCCCTGGACCAAGACCATGGAATACGGGCCGCCAAGGGAGAGTGCACGATGGGCGCACAGTCAGCGGGACCGCTCGTCGTCGGCGTGGACAGCTCGACGCAGTCCACCAAGACGCTGGTCGTGGACGCGGAGACCGGTGTGGTCGTCGCCCGCGGCCAGGCACCGCACACGGTCAGCGGCGGGGAGGGCAAGGAGAGCGACCCCGGGCAGTGGTGGCGGGCGCTGGGCGAGGCGCTGGCGCAGTGCGGCGACGCGGCACGGCAGGCCTCCGCGCTGTCCGTCGGCGGGCAGCAGCACGGGCTGGTCGCCCTGGACGCGGCCGGTGAGCCGGTGCGCCCCGCGATGCTGTGGAACGACGTACGCCCGGCGCCGCAGAGTGAGCGGCTGATCGCGGAGCTCGGCGGCGCAGAGGCCTGGGCGGACCGGGTCGGGAGCGTGCCGGGGCCGGCGTTCACGGTGGCCAAGTGGGCCTGGCTGCGGGCGAACGAGCCGGCCGCGGCCGCCGCCACCGCCGCGGTGCGGCTGCCGCACGACTACCTCACCCAGCGGCTGACCGGCGAGGCCGTCACCGATCGCGGCGATGCGTCGGGGACCGGCTGGTGGGCGTCCTCGACCGAGTCCTACGACCTTGAGATCCTGGAGCGCGTGGGACTGTCCGCCGGGGCGCTGCCGCGGGTGGCGCTCCCCGGGGAGGCGGCCGGGACCGTACACGCCGATGACCTGCCACTGCCGCGCGGCGCGTTGGTGGCCGCCGGCACCGGCGACAACATGGCGGCGGCGCTCGGTCTGGGCCTGCGCCCCGGGCAGCCGGTGCTGAGCCTGGGCACCTCGGGGACGGTCTACGCGGTCTCCACGCACCGGCCCGCCGATCCGACCGGCACCGTCGCGGGCTTCGCCGACGCCCGCGGCGACTGGCTGCCGCTGGCCTGCACCCTGAACTGCACGCTCGCCGTGGACCGGGTGGCGGCGCTGCTGGGGCGCGACCGGGAGGCCGTGGAGGCGGGTGGCAGTGTGGTGATGCTGCCGTTCCTCGACGGTGAGCGGACGCCGAATCTGCCCGGCGCTTCGGGCCTGGTGCACGGGCTGCGGCACGGGACCACGGCCGGCCAGCTGCTCCAGGCCGCCTACGACGGCGCGGTGTTCGCGCTGCTGGAGGCCCTGGACCGGGTGCTGGACAAGGACGCCGCGGCCGATGCGCCGCTGCTGCTGATCGGCGGTGGCGCGAGGGGCCGGGCATGGCGGGACACCGTGCGCCGGCTGTCCGGCCGCCCGGTGGTGGTGCCCGAGGCGCAGGAGCTGGTGGCGCTCGGCGCGGCGGCGCAGGCGGCCGGGCTGCTGTTGGGCGAGGATCCGGCGGCGGTGGCGCGCCGTTGGGGTACGGCCCGTGGCGCGGAGTACGAGGCACAGGAGCGCGACGGGGCCGCCTGGGACCGGATCGCCACGACGCTCGCCGACAGCGGGGCGCTGCTGCGGCGGTGACCGCGGCGGCCGCAGCCGTGGACCGCAAGGGACGTCGAAGGGATCTCGACGTCCGCCACCACCCCGAGGAGATCTTGTGACCGCTTCCGGCGGCGACACCCAGCACGGCATCCGCCGGCGCAATCTGGCCCGGGTGCTGCGGACCGTGGCCGCGCAGGGGCCGGTGTCGCGGCCGGCGGTCGCGGCACGGATCGGGCTGACCCGGGCGGGGGTGGCCCCGCTCGTCGACGAGCTGCTGCGGGCCGGGCTGCTGGTCGAGACGGGGCGGGCGGCGCCCAGCGGCCGGGGCAGGCCGGGCAGCGAACTGGCGATCAGCGACCACGGCCCGGCGGGGATCGGGGCGGAGATAGGCGTCGATCATCTGGCGGTGTGCGCGGTCGATCTGCGGGGGCGGATCCGGGCCCGGGCGGCGACCGATGCGGTGAACCGGCACAGCGATCCGGGTCCGGTGCTGCGGCGGCTGTCCGCACTGCTCGCGGAGGTGACGGCCGAGATCGCCGCCGAGGGGCTGTGGCCGGCCGGGCTGGCGGTCGCCGTGCCCGGCCTGGTGGCCCGTGGCACGACGACCGTGGTGCACGCCCCCAACCTCGGCTGGCGGGCGGCCGAT
This sequence comes from Streptomyces inhibens, assembly GCF_022221585.1. Classification (NCBI taxonomy): domain Bacteria; kingdom Bacillati; phylum Actinomycetota; class Actinomycetes; order Kitasatosporales; family Streptomycetaceae; genus Streptomyces; species Streptomyces inhibens. Next base: position 8,370,908 of record NZ_CP084681.1, on the reverse strand, counting down.
CTCGCGCCGGGGCTGGCCTCGGTGACGGCTCCGGGCCGCGATGTGCGCGGGATCCCGCTCACCGTGGAGAACGAGGCCAATCTGGGCGCGCTGGCCGAACTGCGGCTGGGCGGCGACGGCAAGGGCGACGGCGACGGCCGACCGGGCCCGCCGCCGGACTTCGTACATGTCTCGGCCGAGATCGGGATCGGTGCCGCGGTCGTCGTGGACGGTCAACTACTGCGAGGGGCACGGGGGTTCGCGGGCGAGCTGGGGCATGTGCCGGTGTATCCGGACGGCCACCCGTGCGACTGCGGCGGCCGTGGCTGTCTGGAGCAGTACGCGGGCGAACGGGCGGTGCTGCGCGCGGGCGGGCTCACCCCCGAGCGGTCGGCGGCCGCGCATCCGGGGCCTGGCGCCCGTATCGCGTTGCTCGCGCGGCGGGCCGCCGACGGGGACGCGCCCACCGTGCGTGCGCTGCACGAGGCGGGGACGGCGCTCGGGATCGCGCTCGCGGGGGCGGTGAATCTGCTCGATCCGCGGGCGGTGGTACTCGGGGGTGCGCTGGCCGGGCTGGCGCCCTGGATTCTGCCGTCCCTGGAGCGGGAGTTGGCGCTGCGGACGGCCGTTGCGGCCGATCCCGGGCGGGCCGGCGGACCGTTGGTGACGGTGTCCCGGCTGGGCGCCGACGGACCGCTGCTCGGGGCGGCGCATGCGGCGCTCCAGGCCGTCCTGGACGATCCTTTCGCTTCCTTCGCCTCGGCACACTCTCCCCGGAGCTGAACCCGCTAAACCTTTCCATGGAAAGAGATTTCCATGCCACCCCATCGAGCGATTGTGCCGATAAAAACAGCACCACTATCTTCGGCTCGGCGGGCTGCCACGGAACTTTTTGAATAAGTTCCGGCGGTTCGTGTCGCACCCTTCGAAGAGACAGGTGGCATTGTGACCATTGCCGACGAAACGCTGCCCGGCAGTGCGGAAGACGCCCAGAATTCCAGCCTGAGTACCACCGCCGCACGGAATTTGGCGACCACCACCAAAACCCCGCCGCAGATGCAGGGCATCACGTCCCGTTGGCTGCTGCGTTTGCTGCCCTGGGTGCAGGTTTCCGGTGGCACATATCGCGTCAACCGCCGGCTCACGCACACCATCGGCGATGGCCGTATCGAATTCGATATCAGCGGATCCGATGTGTCGATCATCCCCGGCGAGCTGCGTGAGCTGCCGGCCCTCCAGGATTTCACCGACCCCGAGGTACTCGCGGCGCTCGGCGGACGGTTCACCCAGCACGCATACGCACCCGGCGAGCTGATCGCCGAGGCCGGCACACCGGGCGACCGGCTGGTGCTGATCGCGCACGGCCGGGTGGACCGTATCGGCACCGGCAAATACGACGACGAGACGGTGCTCGAGGCGCTGGCCGGCGGCGACCACCTCGGCGACGAGCCGCTCACCACGGCCGACGCGACCTGGCCGTTCAGCTATCGCGCGGTGACCCGGGTGACCGTCATGGCGCTGTCCCGGCAGGCCGCCCAGGAGATCATCGACCGCTCCCCCGGGCTGCGCGAGCATCTGGCGTCGGCCGGCCGGGGCACCACCCGGCCGACGAACGACAGCGGGGAGTCGGCGGTCTCGGTCGCCTCCGGCCACCACGGCGAGCCGTCCCTCCCGGGCACCTTCGTCGACTACGAACCGGCGCCGCGGGAGTACGAACTCAGCGTCGCCCAGACGGTGCTGCGCACCCACAGCCGGGTCGGCGACCTCTACAGCGACCCGATGAACCAGGTCGAGGAGCAGCTGAAGCTCACGGTCCAGGCGCTGCGTGAGCGCCAGGAGCACGAGATGATCAACAACCCGGAGTTCGGGCTGCTGCACAACGCCGACCTCAAGCAGCGCATCCACACCCGTACCGGCCCGCCCACCCCCGACGACCTCGACGACCTGCTGGCGACCGTCTGGAAGAACCCGGGCTTTCTGCTCGCGCACCCGAAGGCCATCGCCGCGATCGGCCGGGAATGCAGTGCCCGTGGGCTGTATCCGACCGCGGTGGATTTCATGGGGCATTCGCTACCGTCGTGGCGCGGGGTGCCGATCTTCCCGTGCAACAAGATTCCGGTGACGGAGGAGCGGACGAGTTCCATTCTGCTGCTGCGGACCGGCGAGGAACAGCAGGGCGTGGTCGGTCTGCACCAGACCGGAATTCCCGACGAATATGAGCCGGGCCTCTCAGTGCGCTATATGGGCATCGATGAGCGGGCGGTCCTCAAGTATCTCGTCAGCGCCTACTATTCGGCGGCCATTCTCGTGCCCGATGCGCTGGGCGTTCTCGAAGACGTGCAAGTCGGCCATTGATCGACGCGCGCATGGAAGAAGCGCGCTCCAAGGGCGGGCTCATTCCCCCGCCCTGACACACCGGCAGCACGCAGACATCACGCGCAGAACGCACAGCACGCAGTTCGCAGATCGCAGAACGCAGTTCGCAGATCGCAGTTCGCAGTTCGCAGAACGCAGAACGCAGAACGCAGAACGCGCAGCACCGACAGAACAGGTGAGCCTTCTTCATGACCACATCGGTGGATCCGACGTCCGGCCCGCAGTCCTCCGGGATCGAGCAGAACCGTTCCAGCCTGGACACCGCGGCAGCCCGCAATCTGGCGACCACGACCAAGACCGTGCCGCAGATGCAGGGGATCTCCTCCCGCTGGCTGCTACGCATCCTGCCCTGGACGCAGGTCTCCGGCGGTACGTACCGCGTCAACCGACGGCTCACGTACACCGTCGGCGACGGCCGGGTGGAGTTCGCCACCACCGGCACCGAAGTCCGGGTGATTCCCGAGGAGTTGCGCGAGCTGGCGCCGCTGCGCGGCTATGCCGACGCCTCGACGCTGGAGGCGCTGGCGGACCGCTTCGTCCAGCAGGAGTTCGCACCCGGTGATGTGCTGGCCCGGGCGGGCGGGACGACGGACCGGGTCATCCTGATCGCGCACGGCAAGCTGGACCGGATCGGCACCGGCAAGTACGGCGACGAGACGGTCCTGGGAGTGCTGGCCGACGGTGACGCCCTCGGCGAGCCCGCGCTGCTGGCGCCGGACGCGGAGTGGGAGCACTCCGTACGGGCGGTGACCCGGGTGACCGCGCTGACGCTGTACCGCAGCGAATTCGAAGAGGTGCTGGGCCGCTCGGAGTCGCTGCGTGCGCATCTCGACGAGTTCCGTGCGGCGCTGGCACCGGCGCGGAACAAGCACGGTGAGGCGGCCATCGAGCTGGCCGCGGGCCATGTCGGCGAGCCGGCGCTGCCGGGCACCTTCGCCGACTACGAGCTGACGCCGCGCGAGTACGAACTCAGCGTCGCGCAGACCGTGTTGAAGGTCCACTCGCGGGTCGCCGACCTCTACAACGACCCGATGAACCAGCTGGACCAGCAGCTGCGGCTGACCGTGGAGGCGCTGCGTGAGCGCCAGGAACACGAGATGGTCAACAACCGCGCATTCGGACTGCTGCACAACGCCGACCTCAAGCAGCGCATCCACACCCGCAACGGGCCGCCCACCCCCGACGACCTGGACGAGCTGCTCTCCCGGCGCCGTAAGACCCAGTTCCTGCTGGCGCATCCGCGCACCATCGCGGCCATCGGACGGGAGTGGAACGCCCGCGGCATCTATCCCTCCACCGCGGAGGTCGAGGGCACGGCGGTCCGCAGCTGGCGGGGCATTCCGCTACTGCCCTGCAACAAGATCCCGATCAATCCGGACCAGACCAGCTCGATTCTGGCGCTGCGGGTCGGCGAGGAGAACCAGGGCGTGATCGGGCTGCACCAGACCGGCATCCCGGACGAGTACCGGCCCGGCCTCTCGGTGCGCTTCATGGGCATCAACGACCAGGCCGTCATCAATTACCTGGTCAGTGCCTACTATTCGGCGGCGGTGCTGGTGCCGGATGCGCTGGGCATCCTGGAGGACGTAGAGATCGGTCACTGAACCGGCGGTGGACCTCCGTCCGGGTGCCGCCCCCGCGATCGGCCGTCAGGGTCGTCGGAGCGGCACCCGGGTGACGACCGATCAGGTATCGCGTCGCTCCTGACCTGCGCCGTTCTGCCTTTGGTCAAGCCATTGACAGAACGGCCATTCCCTTGGCAGGGCGTGCCCTGTTGCGCATGATGAACGCACGGCATGTGCGTGACATGTACGCGACCACCCCTCGGTCCTTGTCAGGAGTTCACATGGAGCCCGACCACCGTCGCCCGGCCCGCCGGCGCCTGCTCACCGGTGCGGCCGCGCTCGCCGCGTCCGCCGCGCTCGTACCCCTCACATCGGCCACCGCCGATGCCACTGCGCGCAGACGGACGCCGGGCGGCAGCGGCTATCCCCCCGTCCACTGGAACCCGGCCAACCCCGCCAACTTCACCACCGCCAACCGTCCGACGCAGTACCCGATCGAGATGGTCGTGGTGCATGTGACACAGGAGACCTACGAGGACACCCTCAGGCTCTTCCGGGACCCCGCGCACAAGGCGGCCGCGCACTATGTCGTCCGGTCCTCCGACGGCTATCTCGCCCAGTGCGTCAAGGAACGGAATGTCGCCTGGCACGCCGGCAACTGGGACTACAACACCCGCAGCATCGGCATCGAGCACGAGGGCTGGATCGATGACCCGACGTGGTTCACGGACGCGCTGTACGAGCAGTCCGCCCGGCTCACCGCCGCCATCTGCGACCGCTACCGGATCCCCAAGGACCGGGAGCACATCATCGGCCATGTGGAGGTCCCCGGCACCGACCACACCGACCCCGGTGAGTACTGGGACTGGGCGCGCTATCTGCAGCTGGTCACCGAGGCTTCCTGGCGAAAGTCCTGGTGAGGCCGGGCGGGGCGTCCGGAGCGGCGCTCAGTGAGCCGTGCGCAGAAAGGTCTCCGAACCCGGCAGATCGTCCGAGTTGAGGTGGTCGACGCCGGCGTCGAGCAGCTGGGTCCACACCGCCTCGCGCGCCGGTCCAGCCATGTCCGGCGTGGCCCAGAAGCGCAGCCGACGCCGCTCGGAGTGCGCCGCCGTCACCAACTGCCGCAGCCACTCCCGCTGTTCGGTAGGCATCGGCCCCACGCCCTGCCGGTCGAACATCTCGGTCCAGGACGCGGAGACCAGCGGGGCGAACGAGGCGGGCGCCGCCGTGCCCAGGTCCTCGGGCCGCCCGCCGTAGAACGCACGGCGCACCCGCTCGGCCTCCATGGGCGCACGCGCCGCGCGGTCACCGGAGACGACGACGGTGTCACGGGCGTCGGCGGGCACGGTCAGGCCCGCGGCCGGCGCGGCGTCCAGCGACACGACGGCCGTTCTGCGGGTGTACAGATTCATGACATCTGCGGGCCATAGTGAACGGGGCATAGTGAACGGGGCATAGTGAACGTCTTCGGTACCTGGGACAGTTGGCGTGACGTCAGGGGGGACCGTGAAGCAGCGATTCGGTCGAGTTCGCGCGGTGCTGACGGTGTTGGTGGCATGCGGTGTACTGGCCGGCGGGATCGCGGACGGGGCGCAGGCCACCGCCGCGGGTGCCCCCACCCTCCGCCGCTTCGATGCCGTCCCGGTGGCACCCGGTGTGGCGTACGGCGAATTCCGGATGACGGTGCCGCGCGGCATCGTGCACGGGCATCTGCTGACGGTGGATCTGGCCGATCCCCGGGTGTCGGTGGATCTGCTGTATCCGGGGGCGGTGGGTGCGCGGGCTCCGGTGTCCCAACTGGCCGCGGAGCGCGGCGTGGTGGGGGCCGTCAACGGTGACTTCTTCAATATCACCGAGACTCAGCACCCGGGTGTGGAGGCGACCGGCGCCTCGGTGGGACCGGCGGTGGCCTCGGGGCGGCAGTTGAAGGGCGCGGTGCCCGACGGTCAGCGGTTCGGACCGGTGATGCCGCCCGGCGCGTCCACCGAGGACGTCATCGGGGTCGGCTACAACCGCCGGGCGCGGCTGGACCGGCTCACGCTGCGCGGTGCGGTGCTGGCCGGCGAGGGGGCGCTGCCGCTGCGCGGGCTGAACCAGTACGCGCTGCCGGTGGACGGCGTCGGGGCGTACACCGCGCAGTGGGGTCCGGTGTCCCGGGTGCGCGCCATCTGCGGTACGGACACCGACCGGGCGGCGCCGTGCAGCACGGACACCGCGGAGGTGACGGTCCGGCACGGCCGGGTGACCGCGCTCCAGGACCTGCCGGGAGCGGGCGGGGTGGCCGCGGGGAGCGTGGTGCTGGTGGGCCGCGAGAAGGGGGCGCGGCAGCTGCGCAAGCTGCATATCGGTGAGCCGGTGAATGTCGGCCATCGTCTGTTCGGCCGGGGCCCGGGGCCGCTGCGGTTCGCGGTGGGCGGCTTCCCGATCGTGCGGGACGCCGAGCCGGTGGCCGGCCTGGACACCGTCGCGGTGGCGGTGCGTACGTCCGCGGGGATCGGGGCCGGCGGCCGGGTGCTGTATCTGATGGCGCTGGACGGTGCGCCGGGCCAGGGACAGACCGGTCTGACGGTGCGTGAACTGGCGGATGTGATGGCCCAGTTGGGCGCACACGAGGCGATGAATCTGGACGGCGGAGGGTCCTCGACACTGGTCACCGGCGAGGGGTACGGCCACGAGGTGACGGTACGCAACCATCCGTCGGGCGGGGCGGAGCGGCCGGTGGCGAACGCGATCGGGGTCTTTTCCCTCGGGTGAGCGGGCCGGGCCCTGCCGGTGCCGAGCGGCCCGGTCAGGCCTCGGCGGCGGTCCGGGCGCCGGCGGTGCGCATCCTGCCGAAGGCGTAGACGCAGCCGGCCAGCGCGAGGTCGGAGAGCAGCATGAAGCCGAGGGAGTAGGTGCCCTTGCTGCTGTAGATCGCACCCATGACGAGCGGCGGCAGAAAGCCGCCGAGGCCGCCGGCGGCGCCGACGATGCCGGTGACGCTACCGACCCGCTCCTGCGGGGTCACCCGCGAGACCAGGGCGAAGACCGAGCCGCTGGCCGCGCCCAGGCCCGCCGCCATGACCAGGAAGTCGACGGTGCCGGTCGGGTTCAGCCGCGGATCGAAGGCCTGGACGATGGCGAGCAGCGCCACCGCGCCGAGCGCCCAGGCGGTGACGACGGCCGGGTGCACCCGGTCCGAGCACCAGCCGCCGATGGGCCGGAAGACGACGGTGACCAGCGCGAAGCCCGCCGCCTTGGTTCCCGCGTCGGCGGCGTCGAGGTGGTACCAGGTCTGCAGATAGGTGGGCAGATAGACGCCGAAGGCAACGATGCCGCCGAAGCCGATGGCGTACAGCGCGGCCAGCTCCCAGGTGACCTTCAGCCGGCCGGCCTGGCCCAGCCGGCGGGCGAGCGAGGTCTGCGGGACGGGCCGGTCCGGATGGTCGGTGATCATCAGGGCGCCGAGGAAGGCGAAGAGGGCGAGCACCACGGCGACGGCGAGATACGGCATGTTCTCGTCGTAGCGGTGGATCCGCGGGGTCAGATAGCCGGAGAGTGCGACGCCGCCCATGCCCATACCGAAGACGCCCAGCGCCAGGCCCCGCTTACGGGGCGGGAACCAGGCGTTGACGAGCGGGATGCCGATGGCGAACGTGGTGCCGCCCAGGCCGAGCAGAAATCCCACGCCGAGCATCGCGGGGTAGGAGTGCTTGGCGGGGATGAGCAGCAGCACCGGCACGATGGTGAGTGCCGAGATCAGGGGGAACATCACCCGGGCGCCATAGCGGTCGGTGAGCGCACCGACCGGCACCCGGCCCAGCGAGCCGACCAGCACCGGCACTGCCACCAGCACCGACACCTGGAAGTGGGTCAGGTGCAAGCCGGCCCTGAAGACGTTCCCCAGGGGGGCGATGAGGTTCCACGCCCAGAAGGTGACCGTGAAACCGATGGTGGCGAGGGCGAGGTTCCGGTAGGCCGCCACCGTCACGGGCGCACGCTGCTGACCACATCGGCGGCGCCGGCCAGCCCGTGGTGGATGTCCGCGGCCAGGCTGCTGCTCGCCAGGTAGAAGCCGAGCAGCGCGCACACCAGGGCGTGCGAGATCTTGAGCTTTCCGCTGCGCAGGAAAATCACGGTCAGGATCACCAGCAGCAGCACGACCGAGATGGAAATTGCCATGGGACGCACACCTCCTCAACCGCCGCCCGAACGGACGGCAAGGGGTGGCCAGTTTGGCGTATTTCGGTGTATGTCCGGTTCGAGTCCGGGTGCTCCGATCAGGTGATCACTGCGGGTCACCGGCTCGGGGTGGCGCTCGCGCCCACGGCGGTCGCCCGAGCCGCGCCACGGCGTTCTCGCCGTACGCCATGGCGCCCCCGAGTCCGTGACATGGATCACATCACTCCCCGCAACGGAGTGTCGGGATCGGCCGTCTTAGCGGCCGACATCGCCGCCTCCCCGCACCGCAGACGGAAAGCCCCCCATGAGCCACACCCTCTCCCCCCGCCGTCGGACGTTCCGGCCGCTGCGTGCCGTGCTCGCACTGGTCCCCGTGATCGGCGTGGGCACGCTCACCGCGTGCGGGGGCATCGCGGCGTCGGCGCCCAAGGGCGATCCGGTGAAGGTGGTGCTGGGCGCGGCGAGCGGTACCAGGACCGTGCAGGCCGGCGACCGGCTCAAGGTGAGCGCGGAGGGCGGGGTGCTCACCGAGGTGCGGGTCACCGACCCCCGGGGCCGGCGACTGCCCGGCGGGCTCGGGGCCGACGGGACGAGCTGGACGTCCAGCTCACGGACCGCGCCGGACACCAAGTACTCCATCGTCGCCAGGACGAAGAACCCGCAGGGCGGCCTGGACGCAGCCAAGGAGTCGCTGACCACCGCGAAGGCGGCCAAGCTCAACACGCTGGAGCTGGATCCCGGCTCGCAGGGTGCGGCGGCCGGCGCCGACCGGCCGCTCACCGTCCTCTTCGACTTCCCGGTGACCGAGCGGGCCGCGGTGCAGCGCCGGCTGAGCGTCACCACCGACGACCGCACGACCGGCGCGTGGAACTGGGTGAAGGACGGCAGCGGCAAGGACCGGGTGGACTGGCGGCCCGCACAGCCGTGGAAGCCGGGCACCGAGGTCACGCTGCGGGCGCAGCTCACCGGGGTGGACTCCGGCGGCGGCCGCTACTTCGCCGAGGACTATGACCTGAACTTCACCATCGGCCCGAGTTGCCCCGACTCGGACGCGGCGCAGGTTTGTGGCAAGGTCCACGCGGGTGACCCCATCGAGGTCACCATGTCCTCCGTACGAGGGAGAGACGATCGGACCATCGGAATCGGAGACTGGGATGTCGGCTGGTTCCCGGTGGCTGAGAAACCGCGCCCTCGCGTCGAGCAGCTGACCCCATTCAGAGCCTAATGTGACGGAATGAGCACCGTGCAGGACCAGGATCAACTCACGGGGTGGCGGCGCTTCCAGCGCCGCGTCCCCAACGGCTTCGCCATCATCTTCAGCGTGTTGGGGCTTTTCTGCGCCCTGACGGCGCTGATCGGGCCCCTCAGGCGCGGACTCCACCCGGTGATCTACTGGCTGGACACGCTCACCATCCCGGTGGCACCGAACTTCGCCTACGCGGCGTTCCTCTTCCTCCTGGGCGCGGCGATGACCGCGCGCAAACGGGTGGCGCTGTGGTTCGTCGTGGCCTACATGGTGCTGGTCACCCTGGCGGACGCGCTGTTCCTGGCCGCGGGGTACTGGGAGTTCGCCTTCTCCCTGGTGCTGTGTGCCGGTGCGCTGGTGCTGCTGATCGTCTCGCACCGCGAGTTCTATGCGATCACCCGCCGCGGCGCGTTCCTGCGGGCCATCCTGGTGCTGTTCGGCGGGCTCGTGGTGGCCGTGCTGGTCGGCTGGGGGCTGGTGTCGCTGGTCCCCGGCACGCTGGAGTCCGGCGCCGCCAACCGGCTGCTGTGGGCCGCCAACCGCGTCTGCGGTGGCCTCGTCGGCGGCCGGCTCGTCGAGGGCCATCCGCCGCACTGGATCAGCACCGTACTCGGTCTGCTGGGTGCGCTGGCGCTGCTGAACGCCGCGGCCGCGCTGTTCCGTTCGCAGCGCATGGAGGCCGCGCTGCACGGCGACGAGGAGGCCCGGATCCGGGCACTGCTGGACCGCTACGGCAGCCAGGACTCGCTCGGCTACTTCGCCACCCGCCGCGACAAGGCGGTGGTCTTCTCGCCCAGCGGCAAGGCCGCCGTCACCTACCGCGTCGAGGCCGGTGTCTGTCTCGCCAGTGGTGACCCGGTCGGTGACCGCGAGGCGTGGACCCAGGCCATCGAGGCCTGGCTGGAGGTCGCCGGGCGCTACGGCTGGCAGCCGGCTGTCATGGGCGCCAGCGAGAGCGGCGCCAAGGCGTTCGCCCGCAGCGGCCTCGGTGCGCTGCAGCTCGGCGACGAGGCGATCCTCCATGTGAAGGACTTCGACCTGGACGGCCGGGAGATGCGGGTGACCCGCCAGGCCGTCAACCGCGTCGAGCGGACCGGCGCGACCTTCCGCGTACGGCGCCACTCCGCGCTGACCGACGAGGAGATGCAGGAGGTCATCCACCGGGCCGACGCCTGGCGGGACACCGAGACCGAGCGCGGCTTCTCGATGGCGCTGGACCGGCTGGGCGATCCCGAGGACGGGGAGTGCCTGCTGGCCGAGGCGTTCGACGGCGACGGCAACATGATCGCGCTGCTGTCCTTCGTCCCGTGGGGCAAGGACGGCATCTCGCTGGACGTGATGCGCCGTGACCGCAGCGCGCCCAACGGCGTCATGGAGTTCATGGTGGCCCGGCTGTGCGCCCAGGCCGGGGCGATGGGCGTGCACCGGATCTCGCTGAACTTCGCGGTGTTCCGGTCCGCCTTCGAGGAGGGCGCCCGGATCGGCGCCGGTCCGGTGCTGAAGTTCTGGCGCCGGCTGCTGCTGTTCTTCTCCAAGTGGTGGCAGCTGGAGGCGCTCTACCGCTCCAACGCGAAGTACAACCCTGAGTGGTATCCGCGGTTCCTGTGCTACGCGGACGCCGGCGCGCTGGCCCGCATCGGTCTGGCCTCGGGTATCGCCGAGGGCTTTGTGGCCGTACCGAGCCTGGGCCAGCTGTGGGGCAAGGGCCACAAGAAGCGGGTGCTGGCCCCGGCGAGCACCGCCGGCCTGCCGTCGCTGCACGAGCTCGGCCTGGTGCAGACACCGCCGGCCACGGCGGAGGAGCAGCACGAGCGGGAACTGGCCGCGCTGCCCGAGCAGGTGCGGGTGCGCCACCGCAAGCTGGAGCGGCTGCGCAAGGACGGCACCGACCCGTATCCGGTGGGTGTGCAGCGTACGCACACGCTGGGCGAGATCCGCGACGAGTACCCCGAGCTGAAGCCCGGGGCGCGTACCGGCAAGTCGGTCAGCGTCGCCGGGCGGGTGCTGCTCACCCGTGACCACGGCGGGGTGCTGTTCGCGGTGCTGCGGGACTGGTCGGGCGATCTGCAGATCGCGCTGACCCGGGACGGCAGCGGAGCCGAGCAACTGGACCGCTTCGGCGCGGACATCGACCTCGGTGACCATGTCGAGGCCGAGGGCGAGATCGGCACCAGTGACCGTGGTGAGCTGACGGTGTTCGTGGACCGGTGGCGGCTGACCGCCAAGTGTCTGCGGCCGCTCCCGGACAAGCGACGCGGTCTGTCCGACCCGGAGGCCAAGGTCCGCCAGCGGTATGTGGACCTGGTCGTCTCGCCGGACGCGCGGGAGACCGTACGGGCCCGCAGCACGGCCGTGCAGGCGCTCCGCCAGGGGCTGATCGACCGGGGTTACCTGGAGGTCGAGACGCCGATGCTCCAGCAGATCCACGGCGGCGCCAACGCGCGCCCGTTCCACACCCATATCAACGCCTACGACCTCGACCTGTATCTGCGGATCGCGCCGGAGCTGTACCTCAAGCGGCTGTGCGTGGGCGGTATGGAGAAGGTCTTCGAGATGGGGCGGACCTTCCGCAACGAGGGCATCTCCTACAAGCACAACCCCGAGTTCACGATGCTGGAGGCGTACCAGGCGTTCGCCGACTACGACGTGATGCTCGATCTGACCCGGGAGCTGATCCAGGGCGCGGCGATCGCCGCGTTCGGCACCGCCACCGCCCGTAAGGCGGACGCGAACGGCCGGCTGGTCGAGCACGACATCTCGGGGATCTGGCCGGTCAAGACCGTCTACGGCGCGATCTCCGAGGCGCTCGGCGAGGAGGTCGACGCCGATACGAACCCGGATGTGCTGCGCCGCCTGTGCGTGAAGTCGGGTGTGCCCGTCAAGCCGGAGAACGGCCGGGGCGACATCGTTCTGGAGATGTACGAGCGCCTTGTGGAGGAGAAGACCACTCTTCCCACCTTCTACAAGGACTTCCCCACCGATGTCTCGCCGCTGACCCGCCAGCACCGCAAGGACCCGCGGCTCGCCGAGCGCTGGGACCTGGTCGCCTTCGGTACGGAGCTGGGCACCGCCTATTCGGAGTTGACCGACCCGGTCGAGCAGCGGCGGCGGCTGACCGCCCAGTCGCTGCTGGCGGCGGGCGGTGACCCGGAGGCCATGGAGCTGGACGAGGACTTCCTGCAGGCCCTCGAGTACGCGATGCCGCCGACCGGTGGTCTGGGCATCGGCGTGGACCGGCTGGTCATGTTCCTCACCGGTCTGTCGATCCGCGAGACGCTGCCGTTCCCGCTGGTGCGGCGGCGCTGACGGGGCCGGTCACGGCGGGCAGAACGGCGAAGGCCACCTCCTTGCGGGGGTGGCCTTCGCCGTTCGCCGTTCGCCGGCAAAACCGTCAACTCAAACCCTCAACCCGCCCGGAAAACCTCGGGGTTGGCGCAGTGCACCGGCGGCTCGCCGCGCAGATGGCGGCCGACCTCCGCGGCGACGATCCGTGCGGCCTTGTGCGCGACCTGCCGGCTGCCGCCCGCGATGTGCGGGGTGAGCACGACGCCGGGGGCGGTCAGCAGCCGGGAGCCGGCGGGCAGCGGCTCTTCGGGGAAGACGTCGAAGCCGGCGCCGGCGAGCTGTCCGGAGTCCAGCGCATCGCAGACCGCGTCGTAGTCGAGCAGCGCGCCGCGGGCACAGTTGACCAGGATCGCGCCGCGGGGCATCGCGGCGATCTGCTTCCGGCCGATCATGCCCCTGGTCTCCTCGGTGACCCGGGCGTGCAGGGAGACGATCCGGGAGCGGGTCAGCAGCTCGTCGAGGGAGACCTGTTCGGCGATGCCGGCCAGCGCCTCGGGACGCACATACGGATCGTGGACCAGGACGTGGGCGCCCATGGCGGCAAGGACCTTGGCGACCCGGCTGCCGATCGCGCCGAAGCCGATCAGGCCGACGGTGGCGCCGTCGATCTCGATGCCGCAGTTGTCGTAGTCGTAGTAATCGCCGCGCCAGACGCCCCGGCGCAGGTCGGTGTGGGTGTCGCCGACGCCGCGGGCGGCGGCCAGCATCAGGGTGAGGGTGTGCTCCGCGGTGGCGGTGGCGTTCCGGCCGGGCGCGTAGCAGACCGCGACGCCGTGCCGGGTGGCGGCTTCGACATTGGCGTTGACCGGGCCGCCGCGGCTGGTGCAGAACAGCTTCAGATCGGGGCAGTTGGCGAGGATCCGCTCGGTGAGCGGGCCGTGCTCGGTGACACAGATCTCGACGCCCTGGAGGGCCTCGATCATCTGGTCCTCGCTGCCGGAGGCCTCGATGACCTCGGCGACCGGGCCGAAGGGGGTGTGCGGCCAGTCGAACCGGATCTCGCGTACGTCCAGCGGAGCGTCCCCGGCGGCCGCGCGCACGGCCTCGGTGAACAGGCTGGGGCGGATGAAGTGGTTGCCGGCGGCGAGGACGGTGGTGCTCATGGGGGCTTCTTCTCCTGAAGGGCGGTGCGGGCGGTTGGCCGTACGGTCAGTGGAGGGCGGGCGCCTGGCTGAGGGCCGGGGCGTTGAAGCTGAGCAGTGCGGTCTGCCCGTGTTCGATACGGATCTCGGTGAGGGCGCCGTTGTACAGCTGGGGGAGGACCCGGCGGTAGTCGCCGAGCGGGATGCCCAGCAGATGGCAGAGCAGGACCCGTACGAGGGTGGAGTGGGCGACGAGCAGGACCCGGCCGTGCGGCTGTTCGCGGGCGATGTCGGCGAGGCAGTCGGCGGCGCGCTCGGCGGCGTGGCGCGGGTCTTCGCCGTCGGGCAGATGGTGCGCGACCGGGTCGGCGAGGAAGGCGGCCAGCTGCTCCGGGAAGCGCCGGCGCATCTCGTCCCTGGTCAGGCCCTCGCCCTGGCCGAAGTCGAGCTCGTAGAGCCGCTCGTCGATGCGCGGGGTCAGACCGCAGGCGTCGGCGGCGGGCGCGGCGGTGAGCCGGGCGCGGGAGAGCGGGGAGCTCCAGACGGCGGTGAGAGCGGCGGTGGCGGCCCAGGTGGCGAGGATGGCGGCCTGCTCGCGGCCGTGGTCGGTGAGGGGCACATCGGTGCGGCCGGCATAGCGGTTCTCCGCATGCCAGACGGTCTCGCCATGGCGTACGAGGATGAAGTCGGTCACTGCGCTGCCCTCCTGCGGGCGTGGTCGGCCACGGCCTGGCCGAGCCAGCCGCGGCGGGTGAGTTCGTCGATGAAGCGGAGGTAGACGGGGGTGTAGCGGGCGGTGCGGGCCGGTGTCGGCGGGATCTCGCGGTCGATGCGGACCATGGCGGCGGCCGCCTCCTCAAGACTCGTGCCGGAGGAGGTGGCGGCGAGAACGGCCATGCCGAGGGCGCCCTCGGCCTGTTGCGGCAGCCGTACGGGGCGGCCGAGGACATCGGCGCGCAGCCGGCACCAGTAGGCGTTGCGGGCGCCGCCGCCGGTGAGGGTGAGCGGCCCGTCGACGGGCGCGCCGAGGTGGTCGAGGTAGTCGAAGCAGAGCCGTTCGAGACAGGCCACGCCGAGCAGATAGGCGTGGAACTCGGCGGCCCGGCCGTGCACTTGGCCGAGCAGGAAGGGTTCGGCGTCGGGGGCGCGGAAGGGGAAGCGTTCGCCGCCGGTGGAGACCAGGGGGTAGGCGACCGCGTCCGGGTCCAGGGCGGCGGCCTGTTCGGTGAGCGCGTCCAGATTCTCGCCGTGGAAGTGCTGGGAGATGACGCCGGCGCCGCTGCTGGAGGCGCCGCCCGGCAGCCAGTTGTCGCCCGGCCCGCGGTGGCAGTAGACGACGCCCGTCGGGTCGCGGACCAGGTGCGGGCTGCTGCCCTTGAGCACGAGGGTGGTGCCGAGCACCGAGTTCCAGGCGCCCGGCGCCAGCGCTCCGGCGCCGATCTGGGCCGCGCAGCCGTCGGTCATTCCGGCGACGATGGCGGTCCCCTCGGGGATGCCGGTGGCCTCGGCGGCGGCCGCGCATACGGTGCCGAGCACACTGCCGGGGCGTACGACCTCGGGCAGGATGTCCTCGGGGACGCCGAGTTCGGCCATGACCTTGTGCGGCCAGCGTTCCTCGACGAGGTGGTAGCCGGTCTTCAGGGCGTGGCTGGCGTCGCCGGCCACCTGATGGCCCGCCAACCGCCAGGTGATCAGGTCGACTTGGTGCAGCAGCCGGGTCCCGGCACGGTGCCCGGCGCCGTTCTCCAGCAGCCGGCGGAGCTTGGGCAGCGCCCAGGAGGGCTGCATGCTGCGGTAGCCCAGCTCCTCCCAGACCGCTCCCCCGGCGGCGTTGACGGCCGCGGCCTGCTCGGCGGCGCGTCCGTCGTCGTACATCAGCCCCGGGGTGAGCGGGGTGCCGTGGGCGTCGGCGAGCAGGATCGTCCCGGAGGTGCCGTCGATCGCCAGCCCGCGGATCCGCCGGGTATCGAGGCCGCCCAGGGCTTCCCGGCAGGCGGCGGCGAGCGCGCTCCACCACTGCTCGGGGTCCTGTTCATGCTTCTTGCCCGCACGCCGGCCGGTCAGCGGGCGGGCGGCGGCGGCGAGGACCTGCCCGGTGCCGTCGACGGCGACACAGCGTGCGCTCTGGGTGCCGAGGTCCAGGCCGAGCCAGATGCCGTCGAGGGTGGGGGTGGCGCCGGGGCGGCGCGGGTCAGACACGGGTGCCTCCAGGGGCGATGCCGGTGGTGCCGGTTTCGGCAGGGTGGCCGGTGGCCTCGGTCGGGCGGCCGATGGCCTCGGCGGGACGGCCGGCGCTCCCCCGCCAGACGGCGCCGCCCCGCCAGCCCGCCTCACGGGCGAGCGTCCGCCAGCCGAGGAAGTCCTCGTACAGCGCGGCATAGAACTCCGCGCGCTCCGGCTCGGGCTCCCAACTCCGCTGCATCCGGACGTACTTGGCTGCGGCGCTGTGCATGCTGGTCTCCGCGCCGGTGCGGACCAGCCCGGTGAGGAAGGCGCCCTTGGCACCGAGTTCGGTGTCACCGGAGCGGGCGGTGGGCACGCCCGTCGCATCGGCGATCAGCGCACACCAGGCGTCGCTGTTGGCGCCGCCGCCGCACAGCCGCAGCTCGCTGACGTCCGTACGGGCGGCGGCCAGCGAATCGCGCAGGACCAGGGAGAGCCCGTCGAAGACGGCGCGCGCCAGGTCGGCGGGGGTGTGCTCCAGGGAGAGGCCCCAGAAGGAGCCGCGGGCACCCGGGTCGAGGAACGGCGCGCGCTCGCCCGCCGGGGAGAGGTACGGCAGGAACATCAGCCCGCGGGCGCCGGGCTCCGACTCGAAGGCCAGCTGTGCCAGCTCCGGCGGCCCGGGCAGGTGGAGCAGGCGCGCAGCCCAGCCGAGCACCTCGGCGCCGTTGAGGGTGGGGAAGGCGCGCAGCACCCGCTCGCGGCCGCGGTAGGCGATGTTGATGCCGGACGGTTCCCCACTGGTGTCGATCTCCGTACGGACGATCTCGGTGCACAGGGTGGTCCCGAGGATGCTGCAGGCCTGGCCGGGGTTGACGACGCCGACGCCGCGGGCGGTGGAGGCGATGTCGTACGGGGCCATGACGACCGGGAGGCCGGCCGGCAGGCCCAGCTCGCCCGCGGCCCCGGTGGTGATTTCGGCGATCCGCTGCGACTCCCCGAGCACGGTGGGCAGCAGCCGCTCGTATCCGCCGAGGCCGAACAGGTCGAGGATGTACGGGTCGTAGTCGCCGGTGGCGTGGTCCAGGAACGGGGCCGAGGCGTCGGATTCATCGCTCGCGCGGATGCCGGTGAAGCGCAGGAAGAGCCAGCCGGCGGCGGTGAGAGAGGTGCTGGAGCGGGCCAGCCGGTCCGGGTCGTGCGCGGCGAGCCAGCTGAACAGGGCGTTGGGCATACCGGTGCAGGTCAGCGAGCCATTGCGGCGGAAGGCGGCTTCGAGGACGCCGTCGCGCTGCCAGCTGGTGAGCAGCTCCCCGGCGCGGCCGTCGGACCACAGGATGGCGGGTCCGGTGGGGCGGCCGCGGTCGTCGACGAGCCAGGCGCCGTCACCTTGGGCGGTGAAGGACACCAGCCGGACCGGGTCGGTCAGCCCGTCCAGGACCGTGCGGACGGTGCGGACGACGGCGTTCCAGACGGCGTCCATGTCCTGTTCCGCCCAGCCGGGGTGCGGGCGCAGGACCTCGGTGGCCCGGCGGGCGACGGCGATCTCGGTGCCCTGGTCGTCGAAGACGACGGACTTGATCACCGTGGTGCCGACGTCGATGGTCAGTACGGACATCAGTAGGGTCCCTTCACGCCGGTGCCGAGGCGGCCGAGGGCGCGGTGCCCGCCGCGCCGGCGGTGCTCTCCGCGGCCGCGCCCGCCGTACCCGACTCGTCCGGCAGCTTCAGGAAGTGCGCGAGCACACAGCTCACCGCGTACATCCCCGCGAAGATCCAGACAATCCCTTCGACACCGAGCGGCCCGACGAACGCCGCGACGACGGCGGGGCCGACGAAGGTGCTGGCTCCCGCGCCCAGGTTGAGGGCGGCCAGGGCCTGACCCTGATGCTTCGGCTCCAGAGTGGGCACCAGTGCCGATAGCGGTACATAACCTGCCAGCGTAGCCCCGTAGAACGCGGCGACCAGGAGGGCGAGCGGGAAGTTCGCGCCCGCGGCATCCGGGACGTAGAAGAGCAGCAGAGTGCTGAGGGTGCAGCCGGCGCCACCGAACCAGGCGATGGTACGGCGCCAGCCGAAGCGGTCGCCCACCACGCCGAACAGCAGGTTGGCGAAGATATTGGTCGCGAACATCGCGCTGAGCAGATGCAGCCACTCGGTGAGGCTGAAGCCGACCGTCCTGGTGAAGTGGATCGGCATGATCACGAAGAAGCCGAACTGCGAGGCCGTGTTGATGACCCGGACGACCGAGCCGACCCCGACCCTGGGGTTGCGCCACAGGACCGTCACACTGCCGGCCAGCGTCGTCGCGGCCCCCTCCCCCGCACCGCGCGGCCGCTTGCCGCCCCGGTCGTCGCGGACCAGCAGCAGGGCGATCAGCCCGCCGGCGGCCACCAGTACCAGCGCGGCCCACAGCGTGGCGTACGCACCGATCTGCGGGATGAGTCCGCTGGCGACCAGCGAGCCGAGCGTGGGCAGCCCGCCGGTGAAGGCGAACCAGAACCACCCCATGGCCGTACCGAGCCGGGCGCGCGGTGCCACACCGGCGATCCAGACGAGGAAGCCGTAGGCGAACAGCGGATAGCCCAGACCCCGCAGCCCGTAGCTGAGCATCATCAGCGGATAGCTGGACATCGGGATGGCAGCGGTGAGGAAGAGCAGCTGGAAGACGCCCCAGATGCCCAGGCCGGTCCACATGACGCGGCGCGGTCCCCACAGGTCGGACAGCACTCCGGACAGCCAGGCGGCGATGCCGGCCGCTATCCCGTAGACGGTGAACAGCAGCGCGACCCGGGACTCCGAGATGTCCTGGTCGATGAGGTAGGGCGAGAGATAACCGGACTCGACGCCGTCTCCGATCATGAAGAGAAGGAGCCCGAGATATCCCCAGGCGAGGGTCGGCGGCACGCCCAGGCGTGTGATCAGCGAACGCGGCGGAGAGTTCTTCATCGAATCTCCCTTTCTGCGGCGGCGGGGCAGGAGGGGTGAACGCAGCGATGGAACCGCCGGGCGGAAACGGCCGTCAATGGCCGCCGGAATCTTCGCGTCGAGGCCGCGACCAGCCGTGTTGCGTCGTACCGGAACCGCACGTGGACGCCGCATCCGCCGCGCGCGCCATGTGAAATCCGTGCGAACATAACGCGGCGAATTCACGTGGTGGAGACGCGGCGGATGCGGAGGGAGCACAGCGATGGACCGGCTGGAGGCCCAGGAGGAGCGGCGGCGCCGCGTGCGCGACACCGTCATCGCCCGAGGCTTCGTCCGTACCGCGGACCTCGCCGAGGAATTCGGCATCAGTCTGATGACCGCGCATCGCGATCTGGACGCCCTTCAGGCGCAGGGCTGGCTGCGCAAGGTGCGCGGCGGCGCGACGGGGCTGCCCTCGGCGCAGTTCCACGGCAGCGTCGCGGAGCGCATGGCCACCATGGCGCAGACCAAGCAGCAGCTGGCACGGGCCGCCGCGACGCTGCTGGTCCCCGGGCAGACGGTGCTGCTCGACGACAGCACGACGTGTCTGCTGCTGGCGCACCAGGCCGCCGAGCACACCCCGCTGACCGTGATCACCAACTCCCTGCCGGCCATCACCACACTCGCGAAGGAGCCCGGCATCACGCTGATCACGCTGGGCGGCGCGTACTTCCCGGCGTATGACGCCTTCATGGGCCCGCACACCGCCGACGCCGTACGCGCCTTCCGCGCCGATGTGCTGTTCATGTCCACCACGGCCGTCACCAACGGGCGCTGCTACCACACCTCGCCGGAGACCGTGCAGGTCAAGCGGGCCATGATGGAGAGCGCCGGGCGCCGTGTACTGGTCGCCGACCACACCAAGTTCACCAAGGGCGGCCTGTACGCGCTCGCCCCGCTGACCGACTTCGATCTGCTGATCGTCGACGACGGACTGCCGGCCGAACAGGTACGGGCGGTGCGCGCGGCCGGCACCGAGGTGAGGGTGGTGCCGGGCCGGGGATAGTCCCGGCCCGGCACGCGGTCCTTCGGCGGCCTGCGCCCCCGGGGGCGGACGAAGGCGCTCTCGCCGGTGGTGGCCTTGCCCACGATGGTCGTTGGCGTCACCGCCGAGTTCGCGGTTCTCAGCGAGCGCTGCCAGGGCGGCAGCGGCAACGGGAACAATTCCCTGGCGGTACTCGGATCCGAGTACTAGGATCCGAGTACATTCTTTCGATCCCAAGCCTGACTGTGGAGTGAGATGACCACAAAACGACCCGCCAACCCCTTGGCCCTCGCGGTATTGGGCTTGCTGCTGGAGCAGCCCATGCACCCCCACGCCATGGCGACCGCACTTCGGGAGCGGCAGATGGACCAGGCCTTCAAACTGACCACCGGGTCGTTGTACGACACGGTGCGGGCCCTGGCCCGCGACGGCTGGATCGAGGCGACCGACACCGAGCAGGTGGGCGGCCGCCCGACGCGCACCGTCTACCGGCACACCCCCGAGGGGCAGCGGTGCTTCATCGAGTGGCTGGACGAACTTGTCCGCGAGCCGTCCCGGGAGTACCCGAAGTTCCTGTCCGCCGTCAGCTACCTGGGCGTACTGGGACAGCAGCGGGCGGCGCAGGCCCTGCGCGAACGGGCGGCGGCCTTGAAGACCCGGATCGCAGAGGACGAGCAGGCGTATCGGGTCGCCAGACAAGAGCACAAGGCGCCTCGGCTGTTTGTGATCGAGGCGGAGTACGCCCAGGCGATGTTGCAAGCGGAATTGCTGTGGGTACTGCGCACCGCCGATGAGATCGAGCAGGGCACCCTGGAATGGCCGGAGGCCCCTGATGCCTGACACACCCGCGCCTGCGACAGCACGGCTTGAGCGGCCCTCACCCAACGCGCCGATATCCAGCGGCCCGCCGACCGCCTTACGGTCCCCGATACCGGCGCCGCCGGCAGACACATCGGACGGCGACGCAGACGTCCTGGTGGTGGGAGCCGGGCCCGCCGGGTTGATGCTGGCCTGCGAGCTGGCCCTCGGCAACGTGCGCACCGTGCTGCTCGAGCGGCACCCCGCCCCGCCGGGCTTCTGCCGTGGCTTCAACCTCAACGCCCGCAGCCTGGAGCTGCTGGACCGCCGCGGCCTCGCTGATCGCTTCCTCGCCGAGGGCCCCACCGTGCCGACCACCGCCTTCGCCGGAGCGGCCCGGCTCAACCTGGCCGCCATGCGCACCGAACACCCCTACGTGTTGGGGATCGCACAGACCAGAGTGGAGGAGCTCCTCGCCGAGCGCGCCGTGGAACTGGGGGTGCGCATTCTGCGCGGTCACCGCCTGACCGGACTGCGCCAGGACGACAGTGGGGTGCGCGCCGAGCTCGACTCCCCGGACGGGCGGATGCTGCTGCGCTCAGGCTGGCTGGCCGGCTGCGACGGCGGCCGCAGCACGGTGCGCAAGCTGGCCGGGATCGGTTTCCCCGGCACGCCCGCACGACGCTTCACCCTGCTCGGGGATGTGGTCCTGGCGGACCCGCAGGCGATCCCGTTCGGGGTGACGGCCGGCGCGAACGGCACGGTGTTCGCCATCCCGCGGCCCGGCCATGTGCGGCTGATCACCGATGACCCTCAGCCGCCGGAGAACCGGGACGAGCCGGTGACGCTGGCCGGCTTCCAAAGCGTGCTGGACCGGGCGTTGGGGCGGCATGTGGAGATAGCCGAAGCCCACTGGCTGACCCGGTTCGGGGACGCGGCCCGGCTGGCCGAACAGCTGCGAGACGGCCGGGTGCTGCTGGCGGGCGACGCCGCGCACATCCATCCCCCGGCCGGCGCCATCGGCGTCAACGCGGCCATCGACGACGCGATGAACCTCGGCTGGAAGCTCGCCCTGGTGGCGCGCGGACAGGCCCCCGAGAGCCTCCTGGACACGTACCACGCCGAGCGGCATGCGGCCGGTGTCAGGCTGCTGCGCAACACCCGGGCGCAGATGCTGGTTGCCACGGAGGATGAGCGGCTGGCACCGGTGCGCGAACTGCTCGCCGAGCTGGCCCAGGCCGAGGAGACGGCCGGTTACCTGGCCGAGGAGATCACCGGCGTCGGCACCCGCTATCCGGTTCACCACAGTTCCGGCCATCCCTGGGAGGGGAGGATGGTGCCGGACGTCCCGCTGGAACGAGACAGCCTGCTGCCGCTGCTGGCCCGCACGGGTGGCGGAGCGCTGCTGGTGGACGAGAGCACAGGGACGGACTCGCTGCGCGAGGCGGCCAAGCCGTGGGCGGACCGGGTGACAGTGGTGTCGGTGCGGCCTGACGGCCTGCCAGGTGCATGCGCGGTGCTCGTCCGGCCGGACGGCCACGCCGCCTGGGCAGGAACACCCTCGGCACCCCACCCCACCACCGCCCAGCAGTTGCGCGGAGCCCTGCACGACTGGTTCGGGCCCCCGACAGGAGTGACGGGGCGGGAAACGTCTGTTCTTTAGGATGTCGCGGCTCTTCGGGCAGGTCGGAGCGCGGACTCCCGCCTCTGCGCCCGCTCAGGTCCGCGCGGCCGAGACCCGGACGTCCCACACAGGAGGCCGGCGGCGCGCAAGGAGCCGTGGCCTGTCGATGACACCGCGGCCATGAGCGGATCGGTCGGCGCGGCGCCCACCGCGGTGCTCCGAGCCCCCTCCGCGGTCCGTCCGGCACACGCCCTCGGGCGTGTGCCGGGCGTGCCCGTCAGTCTTCGGTAAGGCCCAGCAGCGACGGGTCGTCGGCCAGGTCGCGGAAGGCCGCCCGCGGGTCCGTCAGCAGCTTGCGCTCGGTGAGGTCCAGCAGCCCGCCGACGGCGCTCACTTCGGCGGCCACCGTCCCGTCCGTCTTGCGGACGGTCTGCTCGACCCGGAAGGTCTTGCCCTCGCCCCAGACGAATGCGCAGCTCACCTCGACCTCGTCGCCGGCCCGCAGCTCCCGCAGATAGCGGATGGTCGTCTCGATGGTCACCGGGCCGACCCGCCTGTCCACCATGGCGCTCTGCCGGATGCCGCCGGCCTGGAGCAGCGACCAGCGGGCGTGCTCGGCGTACTGCAGATAGACGCTCTGGTTGAGATGGCCCTGGGTGTCCGTCTCGTAGCCCCGTACGGTGACCTTGACGGCGAACGGCTCCGCCGCGTCCGTACCGGCTGCCGGGTCCACCACTGCCGCCGCTTCTGCCACGATCTCTCCCACTCCCCGTAGGCGCCGGCCCGCCCTCGGGCGCACCGGGCCTCATCGACCACCGGCTTCACATCGTAGGCGCCGACGATCAGCTGCCGAAGGTCTTTTTCCCGGCGACCGGGCGGCGGGTGCGGAACCCTCAGGGGCTGCCGGTCTTCAGCTTCAGGTTCCACTTGGCCAGCGCCTCACCGATCGGCTGGAAGATGGTGATGGTGTCGCCGCCGACGTTGTCGCAGTGTGCGGCGCCGCCGCCGGAGTGCATCCCGACAGCCATCGGGGCGTTGGGCTGGGTGACATAGGAGCCGCCCGAATCACCGGCCGCGGAACAGGCGTTGGTGTACGAGAGCCCCTCGATGACCGCGATGCCGTAGTCCACGGTCTGGTCGACCCGGGTGATCTCGCCGCAGTGCCAGCCGCTGCTCTGCCCGGAGCGGCAGATCGACATCCCGGCCAGGCCCTCCTGCGCGCCGGTGACGGTGACCGGCGTACCGCCCTGGCCCGCCACGGTCGAGCTGACGGTCCAGCCCGGCTGGTCGACCCGGACCAGCCCGAAGTCGCCCTCGCGCCCGTTGACGCTGTGCTTGCCGCCCTGGTTGGAGGTGCCCATACGGCTGCCGTCCTGGCCGTACGCGGCCTGATCCGGGGTGAGGGTGCAGTGACCGGCCGTCAGAAAGCCCTGGAAGCCCTTCGGTCCGGTCACGGTGAAGCCGATGGAGCAGATGCCCTCGTTGCCGGGCATCCAGCGCTCACCCCCGACGACCGTGCCCTGCTGCTGACGCGGCGTCTGGTCGCTGCGCTCGACGGTGACGGGGATCTTGGCGTGCGTCGCCAGATCGCGGACGGCCTTCTCGAAGGCGTCGGTCCCGGTGGTGTGTCTGGTGCGGTCGACGCGCACCACGACGCCGTTGGCGCGCTCGTCCACGCCCCAGCCGGTGACGCCCGGCACGCCGTTGCCGGCCCGGCCGGCGATCTGCCGCACGAGTGCGGTGAGCGCGGCGCGGCTGTGCGGCACCGTCTTGGGCACCGCGCCGGCGGACCGTACGCGCTGTGCGTCGACGGCGCCGGTGACCGCGACGACGAGCTTGCCGGTCGCCTTGTCGAACCACATCCCGGCCGGCGGTGTGCTCAGCGCCCGGCGCACGGCGGCCGCGGCACGGTGTGCGTCGGCCTCCTGCGCGAGCCGGGTGCGCACCTGTTCCGCCGTCAGTCCGAGGTCCCGGCGCATCGCGTCGAGCATGCCGCGGGGCGAGGGGTGGGGCGTCGGGTCGGGCTGCGGCACGGCGCGCGCCGGGCTGAGCGGGCCGACGGCCGCCATGACGGCGGCGACGGTCGCGCCCCAGAGAGCTGCCTTGCGAAAGCGGCGTTCCATCGGGGATCTCCTCGCGGTGTCGAGTGCACGTCGGATCCGATTCGTCGAGCGTGCTCGACACCGGGACGCGCGGCATGAGGGAGATCCCTTGCATCATGGCCGGATGACCCGCGACCCCGGCCCCCAAATCCCCGGCGCCTACGGCCCGGTAGCGTTCCCGCGACTGCCCCGGGTGCTGCGCAACGTGACCTACTCGGGCGCCCGCCATCCGGGAGCGGGGACACCTGAATGCCCGTCATACACGGCGGGCGGAGCGGCCGATGCCTCCGGACCCGCCGCTTCGGACCCCTTCGCCGAGCTGGCCGGGGGCGCGAACTGCCAGCGCTACGCCTATGCCGTGCTCGGCCACTTCGGCCTGCGGATCCCCCCGTTGCGCTCGGCGGAGCTCTGGGCGGACGAGCGCGCGACCCGGCGGGCGGAGTGTCCGCAACCGCTGGACCTGGTGCTGTTCGACGGCGGACCGGTCGAAGGCCGGCCACCGGGGTACGGCGCCCATGTGGGCGTCCATCTGGGGCCAGACCAGGTCCTGCATCTGTGCCGGGAGGTCGGCCGGCCCGTCGTATGGCGCTATGCGGACTTCGCGGCGCGGCCGCGCTATGCCCGCTTCCTCGGCGCGAAGCGGGCGGTGGGCGTGGTGGACGCGGTGGACGCCAGGGACGCGGCGGACGCCAGAGACGCGGCGGACGCCAGAGACGCGGCGGACGCGGCGGACGCGGCGGACGCCAGAGACGCGGTGGACGCCAGAGACGCGGTGGACGCCAGAGACGCGGTGGACGCCAGAGACGCGGTGGACGCCAGAGACGCGGTGGACGCGGCGGACGCCAGAGACGCGGCGGACGCCAGAGACGCGGCGGACGCCAGAGACGCGGTGGACGCGGTGGACGCTCAGAAGCCTCCGCCGTCGCCACCGCCGCCGAAGCCACCGCCGTCACCGAATCCGCCACCGTCACCGAATCCGCCGCCGAAGTCGTCGGGGCTGAAGTCGGATCCGGAGAAGTCGCCGCCGTCGGCACCCGCGGGACCGCCGTAGTCGGCGCCGTAGGCGTTGGACGACATCATCATGTTGCCGAGCAGCGTGCCGACCAGGAGGCCGGGGAGCAGGCCGCCTCCGAAGTAGCCGCCGGCCCAGGGGCCGTATGCCGGGCCCGCGTCCCAGTAGGGGCGGTCGCCGCTCGCGGTCCTGACCGTACGGGCCATCGGCTCCCGGCCGTCGTCCAGACGGCTCTTGTCCGCGGCGCAGGCCGGTACGGTGCGCTCCGCGCCGCCGGCAGGTGCCCACTGGACATCGACGACGGACGGACCGTGCCGCGGGTCGAAGAAGCAGGGCAGCCGACGCTCGGGCAACGGCTTGCCCTCGCGTCGCGCGGCGAGCGTGGCCAGCGCGAACCGGCCGTCCTCAAGGGCCTCGGTCACCGCCCGCACATCGCCGGGGTGCACGGCCGCCGCCATCGCCGCCTTGGCCTTCTCGTACGAGTCCAGCGCATGGCTGTAGTCCGCGCGCATCGCGTCATCGGCACCCGGCTCACCGGGGTTGAAGTCGAGCCGGTCCAGCTCCTCGCCGAAGGCGGTGATGTCCTCGTCGACGACGACCCGCAGGTCCTCCAGCGCGGCCCGCTCCTCCTCGGCCCGCCTTCTGCGGTTGCGGCGGGCGATGGCGTACGCGCCGCCGCCACCGACGACCACCAGCACACCGAGGCCGATCGCCGTGCCGATGTCGACCCCGCCGCCGGTGTCGCCCCAGGAGGAGGGGGCGTGCCCGTTGGCGGACCGGGCGGCGGTGTCGACGAAGCTGTTCAGGCGCTCGGCGACCGTCGGGTAGTCGGAGCGTTTGACCGATCCGACGAGGTTCTGCACCGAGCCGCGCGACATCACCCGCGGATCGGCGCCGGCGTTGAAGCCGTTGCCGAGTTCGACGGCGTAGACGCCGCTGATGCCGACCTTGGTGCGCAGGTCCCGCAGCAGGGTGCCGGGCTGGTAATCCGCGGCCCGCGGCAGTACGGCGACAAAGATCGGCTTGTTCGCGTCCTTGATCTTCTTGGCCAGGGCATCCGCCTGCGCGGCGGAGAACTGGTCCGAGGCGCGGGGATCGACATAGACCGGGCCCTTTTTCAGGGCTGTGGCGGCGTCGTCGAGCCCCCCGACGGCATGGGCACCGGGTGCCACCGCGGTGACCACCGCCAGCAGCACGGCCACCAGGAGGAGAACCGGTCCGATCAGCGCACGACGGGTTGCGGTGTTCATGGGTTCGACGCTACCCGAACCGCACTTTCCAGACATCACCGGTTCAGTGACCGATCCGGTCCGGCACCGGTGGATTCTCCCTCTTCCCCGGGGGTCTGTCGCGCCGGAAATGCCCATCCAGGTGATCGCTCAGCGCGTCGTTTTTGACGCGCAAAGTGCCGGGGATGTTCCGGCTCGTCCCTCCCCCGACGAAACGAGGAGACGATGTGCAGGGCCACCTCGATGGCCACCAATCTGGCCGTCGCCGTCGCCGCCACCGCCGTCGGATGCATGCTGGTGATCAACCTGGCGCCCGCGCGCCCCGATGCCGGGAAGGGCCGGCCGCCGGCCGGCAGCACGCTGGCCGCCGCGTCCGGCCATGGGGGCTCGGCCGCGCGTGCCGCCACCTCCGCCCTCGGCGCCGCCGCCGCACGCGACGGCGCCGACCCGCTTGCCGAGCCCCCGGCGGGGCGGATCGAGGTGACCGCCCCGCAGCCCGGTATCGACTTCAAGTCGAACGGCAGCTTCGCCGTGGCCTGGAAGAACACCACGGGCGAGGAGGTGGACATCTGGCTCAACGCGAAAACGAGCCACGGCCGGTCGCAGCGGCTGGGTCTGGTCGCGTCCCGGGCGCCCGCCCGGCCCACCAGCGAAGTGATCGTGACGCTGCCGCAGGTGCCACCGGGCCGCTCCTACTTCCTGGAGGTGGCCACCGCCGGTGACGGCGCGGTCCGCGGCTTCAGCAGGACCTTCGCCGTCACCGACTGACCGCACCGGTCCGGTCACACGGGCCGCGGCCCTACGGCGCGCTCAGCCCGACCAGTCCCGCCAGGGCCTCCCGGTGCCGGCCCGGCGACCCCAGCGCGAGCTCATCGCTCTTGGCCCGCTTGAGGAACAGATGGGCCGGGTGTTCCCAGGTCATGCCGATGCCACCGTGCAGCTGGATGCACTCCTCGGCGGCGCGGACCGCCACCGGCGCGCAGTACGCCTGTGCGACGGCCACCGCCACAGCGGCGTCGGGGCTGCCGGTGGCCAGCGCATCGGCGGCGTGACGGGCCGCGGCGCGTGCCGAGGCGACCTCCAGCCACAGGGCGGCCATCCGGTGTTTGAGCGCCTGGAACGAGCCGACGGGGCGGCCGAACTGGGTGCGCTCCGCCGTGTGGCGCACGGTTTCGGTCAGACACCATTCGGCGACGCCGAGCTGTTCGGAGGCGAGCAGCCCGGCGCCGGTGAGCAGTGCGCGTTCGACGGCGCTACGGGCACGGTCCCCGTCGGCCAGGAGGCGGCCACGGGCACCGTCGAAGGTGAGGTGTGCCAGGGGGCGGGTGAGGTCGAGAGGGGTGACGGTCTCGGTGCGTACGCCGTCCGCCGTGGCCTCGACCGCGTAGAGCGCCGGTCCGTCGGGGCCCTGGGCCGGGACGAGCAGCAGCTCGGCGGCCGTGGCGTCGGCGACCGAGGTCACCCGGCCGGTCAGCGCACCGCCCGCATCGGCCCGTACGGCCGCGTCCGGGACCCCGCCCGGTGCGGTGGGCCACGGCACCGCGAGCACACCGACGGTGCGTCCCTCGGCGAGCGCGGCGAGCGGTCCGGCGACCTCCGCCCGGTCCACGTCACAGCCGAGCAGGGCGGTCACCGCGATGACGGCGCTGGTCAGATAGGGGACGGGCGCGACGGAGCGGCCCAACTCCTCCAGTACGACGGCGGCTTCGCGGGCGCTCGCGCCCTGCCCGCCGAGCTTTTCGGGGACCAGCAGCCCGGCGGTGCCGATCTCCGTGGCGAGCGCGCGCCACAGGGCGGTGTCGTACGGGATGTCCGACTCCAGGCCGGCGAGCACGGTGGCCGGATCGCTGCGGTCGGCGAGCAGCGAGCGTACGGCGGCGCGCAGCGCGTCCTCGTCCTCGGAGTAGAGAAGGTCAGGGTCGGGCGTCGGGGCGCTCGACGGGAGGGTCTCGGCGGTCATCGGGGGAGGTCCTTCCACGCGACGTCCTTGTCGGTGCGCGGCTCGGGCGGCAGGCCCAGCACACGTTCGGCGACGATGTTGAGCAGCACTTCCGAGGTGCCTCCTTCGATGGAGTTCCCCTTGGCGCGCAGATAGCGGTAGCCGGCCTCGCGGCCGGTGAAGTCGACGCCGTCGGGGCGGCGCATCGTCCAGTCGTCGTAGGTCAGACCGTCCTCGGCGAGGAACTCCAGCTCCCAGCCGCTGATCTCCTGGGCGAGCCGGGCGAAGGCCAGCTTCATGCCGCTGCCCTCGGGTCCCGGCTGGCCCTTGGTCAGCTGCTGGCGCAGCCGCTCGCCGGTGAGCCGGGCGACCTCGGCCTCGACCCACAGCTTCAGCAGCCGCTGGTGCAGGTCGTGGGTGCGCAGTTCGGGGCGGGCGCGCCAGTCGGCGGCGGCGATGCCGATCATGCCACCCTCGCGCGGGGTGCGGGCGCCGCCGATGGCGACCCGCTCGTTCATCAGCGTGGTCTGGGCGACCTTCCAGCCCGCGCCGACCTCACCGAGGCGATGCGCGTCGGGGATCCGGACGCCGGTCAGGAAGACCTCGTTGAACTCGGCCTCCCCGGTGATCTGCCGCAGCGGGCGCACCTCGACGCCGGGGTCGGTCATATCGCACACGAAGTAGCTGATGCCGCGGTGCTTGGGCACATCGGGGTCGGTGCGGGCGATCAGGATGGCCCAGCGGGCCAGGTGGGCGCTGGATGTCCAGACCTTCTGGCCGTCGACGATCCAGGATTCCCCGTCACGCACCGCGCGGGTCGCCAGCGCCGCCAGGTCGGAGCCGGCGCCGGGCTCGCTGAACAGCTGGCACCACACCTCCTCGCCGGTCCACAGCGGACGCAGAAAGCGCTGCTTCTGCTCGTCGGTGCCGAACTGCAGGATGGTGGGTGCGGCCATGCCGAGGCCGATGCCGATCCGGCCCGGGTCGTTGCCGGGGGCGCCGGCGGCGTCGAGTTCCGCGTCCACCACGGCTTGCAGGGAACGTGGGGCGTCCAGCCCGCCGAGGCCTTGCGGGAAGTGGACCCAGGCGAGCCCGGCGTCGAAGCGGGCACGCAGGAAGTCCAGCCGCTCGGTGAGGGCGGGAGGGTGTGCGGCGAGCAGCTCGGCGGTGCGCCGGCGCAGGTCGTCGGCGTCGGTCATCGCGCCTCCTCCGCTCCGGGGATCACGACGAGACGGCCGACGGAGGTGCCGTCGGCGACCCGCTGTACGGCGTCGGCGGCCGATTCCAGCGGGACCCGTCCGCCGATGAGCGGCTTGATGACGCCCTGTGCGGCGAGCTTGGTGAGCTCCTCGTGGCAGGCGTCGACCGAGGCCGGGTCCTTGGTGTTGTACAGGCCCCAATGCAGGCCCAGGATCGCGTAGTTCTTCACCAGCGCGTGGTTGAGCGCGGGGGTGGGGATGGCGCCGCCGGCGAAGCCGACGACGATGATGCGGCCCTCGAAGGCGATGCACTTGACGGACTTGGCGTACGCCTCGCCGCCCACCGGGTCGTAGACGACATCCGCGCCGCGGCCGCCGGTGGCCTCCTTGACGCCGGCGACGATGTCGTCGGCGCGCCGGTCGAGGACGAGGTCACAGCCCAGTTCGCGGGCGATGCGGGCCTTGTCCTCGCCGCCCACCACGCCGATGACCTGGGCGCCCGCCGCCTTGCCGAGCTGTACGGCGGCGCTGCCGACGCCGCCGGCCGCGGCGTGCACCAGCAGTGTCTCGCCCGCCTGGAGCCGGGCCCGGCGGTGCAGTCCGAACCAGCCGGTCTGGTAGCCGATGTGCAGGGCCGCGGCCTCGGCGTCGTCCAGGGCCTCGGGGGCCGGCCGGACGGTCGCCGCGTCGACGACCGCGAGCTCGGCGAACCCGCCGGCGGGCAGCGGCGGCTGGGCGAGCACCCGCGCGCCGAGCTCACCGGCCGCGCCCTCCCCCACGGCCAGGATCTCGCCGCAGATCTCCACACCAGGGGTGAACGGCAGCGGCGGCCGTACCTGGTACTGGCCCCGGCACAGCAGCGCGTCCGGGAAGTTGACGTTGGCGGCCCGCACCCGCAGCAGCAGCTGCCCCGGCCCCGGCTGCGGGTCCGGCACCTCCTCCAGCCGCATCACTTCACGCGGCTCGCCGTTCGCGTGTACGCGCCATGCCTTCACCTGGTGCCTCCACAGACCTTGGATACGCGGTGGGGCGGAGGGCACACCGGCCCCCTCGCCAGCGACATACTAAGCGGTCGGTATCCCTGAGGGAACAGTCTCCGCCACACCGCGACAACGCCCCGTACGACACCGCCGGGCCCCGGACCCTGGTACCGACAGGGACAGGCTGCCGCCCGCCCGATGGCGGACACTGGCGCCATGGACTCACCTGCCATGGACACACCCGCCGAGTTGGGGAACTTTCTGCGCACCCGCCGCGCCCGGCTGCAGCCGGAGGACGTCGGGCTGGTCTCCTACGGGGCGCGCCGCCGCGTCCCCGGCCTGCGCCGCGAGGAGCTGGCGCAGCTGGCCGGCGTCAGCGTCGCGTACTACACGCGCCTCGAACAGGGGCAGAGTCGCAACGCCTCGGAAGGGGTGCTGGACGCGCTCGCCCGCGCGCTCAGGCTGTCCGCCGACGAGCGCGCCCATCTGCGCGAGCTGGCCCGCCCCGCCAAGGCACGCCGCCGCGCCGCGGTCCGCCCTGACAAGGTCCGCCCCGGCGTACGGCAGTTGCTCGCCGCCATGGAGGGCGTGCCGGCCCTCGCGCTCGGGCCGCGCTTCGAGATCCTGGCGTGGAACCGGCTCGGGCACGCCCTGATCGCCGGGCACCTCGACTTCGACAGCCCCGGCCGGCCGCTGGACCGCCCCAATGCCCAGCGGCTGCTCTTCCTCGACCCGCACACCCGCGAGCTGTACCCGGACCGCGACGAGGAGACCCGGCGGGCCGTCTCCTCACTGCGGGTGGCCGCGGGACAGCACCCCGACGACCAGCAACTCGCCGAGCTCATCGGCGAGTTGTCGATGAAGAGCACCGAGTTCAGCAGCCTGTGGTCCCGGCATGTCGTCAACAACTGCACCTTCGGCACCAAGCACTTCCACCATCCGCTGGTGGGCGATCTACGGCTGGATTTCGAGATGATGCAGACGCCGGACGGCTCCGGGCAGGGCGTGATGATGTACACGGCGGAGGAGGGCTCCCCCTCCGAGGCGGCGCTGCGGCTACTCGCCGCGGAGCGCGGCCCAGACCTCCGGGTCCTCGAACCCGAGCGCCCATAGGCCGGTGCCCCGCACCCCGTACTCCCTCAGCAGCGGCAGCTGGTCGCGGACACCGCGCGCGTCCTGGTACCAGACCTCGTGCTCCTCGCCGTCCTTGCGGTAGGTGAAGTGCGGGGTGCCCGACTCCCTGTCGAAGAGGTAGTCGGCATCCTCCCGCTCGCGCAGCGCCTCGGCCTCCTTCCACGTCAGATGGGCCGCATGGCCCTTGACGCCCTGGACCCAGTCCCAGCCGTAGGCCGGGAAGGCCACCTCGATCTTGTTCCTGGGGATGGTGTCGGTGGCGTAGCGCAAAAACTCCTCGTACCAGCCCTTGGCGGACAGCGGACCTGCCTCACCGCCCGACCAGTGCAGGTCATAGCCCATGATCCGGACCCGGTCGGCGAGTCTGCCGAGCCGCTCGTAGTCGAACGCCTCACCACTGCCGCGGACCCGGGCCGGCACCGTGACCACGCACTGCTCACGGCGCGCGTGCAACCGCGCGCACAGCTCCTTGACGAGCGCGTTGTAGCCGGTCCGCACCCGCTCGCGGGCCGCCCGGTCACCGGTGACCGCCATCGCCTCGTAGTCAAGGTCGATCCCGTCGTACGCGCGGCTCGCCACCAGCTCCAGCAGCGTCTCGACATGCTCCCGCCGCCGCTGCGGATCGTGCATCAGGTCGGCCATCTTCTCGGCGCCGAGGGTCTCGGTGACGGTGGGTACGACGTCGATCCCGGCGTCGTGCAGCCCGTCGATGATGCTGCGCCGCCCCGCCCCTTCGTGCCCGGTGACCGTGGTGCCCGACGAGGCCTCGTACCAGAAGGGGCTGACGGTGTGCAGCTGGTCGGCGTGGCGCAGCGCGTCACGATAGGCGGCGTCGATGTCGCCCCAGTAGGGCAGCCAGGCCGAGCCGGTGCGCCGGCCGCCCCTCGGGGACTCCGTCGCGGTGGCGGCCGGGGCGAGCGCTCCGGCGAGCACCACCACGGTCAGCAGCAGCGCAAGGGCTCGGGGCCCTGATGCTTGATTCATGTCCCGAGCGTCACCCGGCCCGGGCGCTGACGCACCGTCAGGTGCGCCGAACGAGGTGGCGCGGACGGGTACTCCCGGCCGCATGGGCCGGCCGGGGTGCGATCAGCGCACCCTACGTACGCCCCGCCCGCTGCTGTGCGTCGCGCAGGGTGTCGGACGGCGTCGCCCACCGGGCCCGGATCACCGGGAATCCAGCCTTCTCGCACGCCTCGCAGACAAGTTCGTCATCGTCGACGACATGACGGATCTCGCGGTCGCGGGCGATCCGGTGCAGGATCTCCAGCTTGGTGTGCCGGGCCGGACGGCGGTCGTTGTCGGGCCGCATCCACAGCTTCCCCTCGGGCAGGCCGTGTTGGGCAAGCCACGTCAGGGTGTCGCGGCGGCAGCGCTCCGGACGACCCGTCAGATAGCCGACCTCGCAGTCCTCGGCGTTGCGCAGCGCCAGGGCCACGCCCTCGGCGAGTGGAGGGTCGTCGGTGGCCGCGGCGAAGAAGGCCTTCCAGTCGCGCGGGGTGCGCCGCAGCCAGTGCTGCCGGTGGCTGGAGTCGGCGAGGGTGCCGTCCAGGTCGAAGACCGCCAGGGGGCGCCTCGTCATGCCGTCGTCGTCCTCTTCCGTCACTGTCGTTCCCCGGACACCTCGGGCACCTCGGGCAGGGTGACCGCGATCCGGCCGGATTCGATCCCCTGTGCGAGAGAGAGGCGATCGTACGCGATGTCGGCACACGTCGCGGTGTCCATCCGCAGACGGATGTCGGGGCGCTCGGCCGGACCGTCCGCATAACCGGGACCGTCACCGTCGAGCACGACATGGAACTCCCCTTCGTCGAGGGCGATGTCGACCACCTCGATGCCGTCGGTGAAGTGCCCGGCGAGCCGCGCGAGGAGCGGTACCGCGAACCAGTGGGCCCGCACCGCGTCCGTCGGGCGCTTCTCGTCGAGGGCGGGGGCGCCCCAGTCGGCGAGCGCGGTGAGCGCGGGCAGCAGTGCGCGGCCGCGGGCGGTGAGTTCGTAGACGAAGGCGGCTCCGGGCGGGGCGAGCCGGCGGCGGGTGACCAGCCCGTCCCGCTCCATGTCCTTGAGGCGGGAGGCGAGCATGTCCGTGCTGACGCCCGGCAGGTCGGCGTGCAGATCGGTGTAGCGCCGGGGGCCGCCCAGCAGTTCCCGGACGATCAGGAGCGTCCAACGGTCGCCGACGGCGTCCAGGGCTCGGGCGACGGCGCAGTACTGGTCATAGCTTCGGCGCGGCATGACACCAGCATAGACAGAAGTTGGACTTTCCAAGTCGCAACTTGGTAAAACCAAGTACGGTGTTAACGAGTGCTGCCGCACCACGCGGTGGGCAAGGGACCGGGAGGCCACCGCATGCAGTTCAAGCAGTCGAGCAAGATGGCCGACGTCTGCTACGAGATCCGCGGGCCGGTGATCGAGCACGCGGACGCGCTGGAGGAGGCGGGCCACAGCGTGCTGCGGCTCAACACCGGCAATCCGGCGCTGTTCGGCTTCGAGTGCCCCGAAGAGATCCTCCAGGACGTGATGCGCAACCTCTCCCGCGCACACGGCTACACGGAATCCCGCGGCATCCTCTCGGCCCGCCGCGCGGTGGCCCAGCACTACCAGGAGAGCGGCCTGCCAGATGTCGACGTCGACGACATCTACCTCGGCAACGGCGTCTCCGAACTCGTCTCGATGGCCGTGCAGGCGCTGCTCGACGACGGCGACGAGGTCCTCATCCCGGCCCCCGACTTCCCCCTCTGGACGGCGGTCACCACGCTCGCCGGCGGCAAGGCCGTGCACTATCTCTGCGACGAGTCCGCGGACTGGCTGCCGGATCTCGACGACCTCGCCTCGAAGATCACCGACCGGACCCGGGCGATGGTCATCATCAACCCCAACAACCCGACCGGCGCGGTCTATCCGCGCGAGCTGCTGGAGGGCATGCTCGACCTCGCCCGGCGCCACCAGCTGATGGTCTTCGCCGATGAGATCTACGACCGGATCCTGTACGACGACGAGGTCCACCACCACGCCGCGGTGCTCGCCCCCGACCTGGTCTGTCTGACCTTCAGCGGCCTGTCCAAGTCCTACCGCGTGGCCGGATTCCGCTCCGGCTGGCTGGTGGTCTCCGGGCCCAAGCAACACGCCGCCGACTATCTGGAGGGCCTGGGCACCCTCGCCTCCATGCGGCTGTGCCCGAACGCGCCCGCGCAGTACGCCATCCAGGCCGCGCTCGGGGGCCGGCAGACCATCAAGGACCTGGTGCTGCCGGGCGGGCGGCTGCGGGAGCAGCGCGACCGGGCCTGGGAGCGGCTGAACGAGATCCCGGGCGTCTCCTGCGTCAAGCCCAAGGGCGCGCTGTACGCCTTCCCCCGCCTCGACCCCGCCGTACACAAGATCCACGACGATGAGAAGTTCGTCCTCGATCTGCTGCTGCGGGAGAAGATCCAGGTCGTCCAGGGCACCGGCTTCAACTGGCCGCGCCCGGACCACTTCCGCATCCTCACCCTGCCGCACGCCGACGACCTCGACGCGGCGATCAGCCGGATCGGACGCTTCCTGGCCGGCTACCGCCAGTGACCCCGGGCCGCCTCCGGCGCACCACCCGAACGGGTGTATCCCGCTCCCGCCCCCGCCCGCCGCTCACCGGTCCGTTCGGGGGGCCCGGGGCGCGGGTCGGAAGGCCGTCCTGGCGTCGTGGAGGCGCCCCGGCACCGTCCGGTGGCTCCCCGCCCCGAACGGCCCGCCGGCCCGGCGAGGGCCCCTCCGCCGCCGTCCGCGGGACGAACGCGCCCTTGAGCGCATCGGCTGCAGGAGATTAGGTGGAGGGCGGCAAATCCTGCCGTCGCCCCACAAGGGAGAGGGATCCATGCCTGTACGCCCTGCAGTCACGGAAGCGGAACTTGAAGCTCATCTGCACGGAATATGCTTCAAAACGGGTCCGCCGCGCCGTATAGGGGTCGAGATCGAATGGCTGGTCCATGACGCGCGCAACCCCCGATGTCCGGTCGAACCAGCCCGGCTGCAGCACGCGGCCGCCACTTTGCGCGCACTCCCCCTCAGCTCGCTCCTGACCTTCGAACCCGGCGGTCAGCTGGAGCTCAGCTCGCTCCCCGCCACCTCCCTGACCGAGTGCATCGAGTCCGTCACGGCCGATCTCGCACTGGTCCGCCCCGCCATGCTGGCCATGGGCCTGGGAATGGCCGGTCACGGCCACAATCCGTGGCACCCGCCGCGCCGCGTACTGACCGATCCCCGCTACAACGCGATGGAGACGTACTTCGACCGCTGGGGCGCAGCCGGGCGGTCCATGATGTGCGCCACCGCGTCCGTGCAGGTGTGTGTGGACGCCGGATACGAGGAGCCGGGGCCGCTCGGGCACGGCCGGCGCTGGCTGCTGGCCCATCTGCTGGGCGCGGTGCTGGCCGCGGCGTTCGCCAATTCGCCGACCAGCGAGGGCTGCCCCACGGGCTACCGCACCACCCGCCAGGTCGTCTGGTCACAGCTCGACCCGGGCCGTACCCTCGCCCCGCCCCAGGGACCGGATCCGCGCACCTCCTGGGTGCGCTATGTCCTGGACGCCCCGGTGATGTGCATCCGCACCGACGACGGGCCCTGGGACGCGCCGGAGGGGCTCACCTTCCGTGAATGGGTCCGTACGGGCATGCCCAGACCGCCCACGCGGGAGGATCTCGACTACCACGTCACCACGCTCTTCCCGCCCGTACGGCCGCGCGGCCATCTGGAGCTGCGCATGATCGACGCGCAGTCGGGCGATGCCGGGTGGATCGTGCCGCTGGCCGTCACGGCCGCGCTGTTCGACGACCCGGAGGCCACCGAGCGCGCCTACCGCATCGTCAAACCCCTCGCGGAGACGGCCGGCTCCCGTCCCGCGCCGCGCAATCCCCTGTGGCGGCACGCCGCGCGTGGCGCGCTGACCGACCCGGAGCTGCACGCCGCGGCGGTGGCCTGTTTCGCCGCCGCGCAGGAGGCCCTGCCACGGCTCGGCGCCTCCCGTGAGGTGCGTGCGGCGGTCGCGGAGTTCACCGAGCGCTATGTGGCGCGCGGCCGCTGCCCCGCGGACGACCATCTCGACGCCCTGTACGCCGCGGAGGGCGATCTCACCCTTGGGAAGGACAGCCAGTGACCATCGATCCCGAGCTCCTTCGTGAGCGCGCGGCCCGGGCACTGCTTGCCGCCCGCGACCGCACCCACCTGCTGACCACCTGCGTCGAGCAGCCCGATCTCGTCGCGCAGCACTCCCCGCTGATGTCCCCGCTGGTGTGGGACCTGGCGCACATAGGCAACCAGGAGGAGCAGTGGCTGCTGCGCACCGTCGGCGGCCGTGACGCGCTGCGCCCGGACATCGACTCCGTCTACGACGCCTTCGAGCATCCGCGCGCCGAGCGCCCCTCGCTGCCGCTGCTGGCTCCCGACGAGGCACACGGCTATGTCGCCGAGGTCCGCGGCCGGGTGCTGGACATCCTGGAGCGCACCCCGCTGCACGGCGGTCCGCTGCTGGACTCCGGCTTCGCCTTCGGCATGATCGCGCAGCATGAGCAGCAGCACGACGAGACCATGCTCATCACACATCAGCTGCGCCAGGGCCCGGCGGTGCTCACCGCGCCCGAGCCGCCGCCCGCCCCCGACGACATCCTGCCGGCCGAAGTCCTCATCCCCGGCGGTCCTTTCACCATGGGCACCACCACCGAGCCCTGGGCACTGGACAACGAACGCCCCGCGCACAGCCGGCTGGTGCCCTCCTTCCTGATCGACACCACACCGGTCGGCAACGGCGCCTACCAGCGGTTCATCGAGGCCGGCGGCTACGACGATCCTCGCTGGTGGGCCGAGGCGGGCTGGGCCCAGGTGCAGGAGCACAAGCTGCGCGCACCGCTGTTCTGGAAGCGCGACGGCGGCCAGTGGCTGCGCCGGAGATTCGGGGTGACCGAGCCGGTGCCGCCGGACGAGCCGGTGCTGCATGTCAGCTGGTACGAGGCGGACGCCTATGCGCGCTGGGCCGGCCGGCGGCTGCCGACCGAGGCCGAGTGGGAGA
The DNA here is from genome assembly GCF_022221585.1 of Streptomyces inhibens. Lineage (NCBI taxonomy): Bacteria > Bacillati > Actinomycetota > Actinomycetes > Kitasatosporales > Streptomycetaceae > Streptomyces > Streptomyces inhibens. The sequence continues at coordinate 8,332,989 of NZ_CP084681.1, read as the reverse complement.
AGGCCGCCCGGCACGACCCGGCCACCGGACGGGCGATGCGCTACCCCTGGGGCGACGAGGACCCCACCTCGGCGCACGCCAACCTCGGGCAGCGACATCTGCGCCCCGCGCCCATCGGCAGCTACCCGGAAGGCCAGTCGCCGCTCGGCGTACGGCAGTTGATCGGCGATGTGTGGGAGTGGACGGCGAGCGACTTCCTGCCGTATCCGGGCTTTGTCGCCTTCCCCTACCGGGAGTACTCCGAGGTGTTCTTCGGCGACGGGCACAAGGTGCTGCGCGGCGGGTCGTTCGCGGTCGACCCGGTCGCCTGCCGGGGCACCTTCCGCAACTGGGACCTGCCGGTCCGGCGGCAGATCTTCTCCGGGTTCCGTACCGCCCGGGATGCCGACCCGATGGCGGACGCATGAGGTCCACGGCCCCGATACCCGGGGAGGCCGGTGCCTGATGTGTCGTCATCTTGCCTATCTGGGGCCGGAGATACCCTTCGGCCAGGTGGTGCTGGACCCGCCGTACGGGCTGTACCGGCAGTCGTGGGCGCCGCGCCGCCAGCTGCACGGCACGGTCAACGCGGACGGCTTTGGGGTCGGCTGGTACGCGCCCGGCGATCCGGTGCCCGCCCGCTACCGGCGGGCCGGGCCGATCTGGGGCGACGAGCAGCTGCCCGACCTGGCGCGGGTGGTGCGCACCGGCGCGCTGCTGGCCGCCGTACGGGATGCCACCGTGGCCGGTGCGGACGCCGAGGCGGCGGCCGCCCCGTACGCCGCCGGACGCCATCTGTTCAGCCACAACGGCGCGGTGCCGGGCTGGCCCGACTCCCTCGCCCCGCTGGCCGCCGCTCTGCCGCCGCGGGAACTGCTGCGGCTGCAGGCCCGCTGCGATGCGGCGTTCCTGTGGGCGCTGGTCCAGCACCGGCTGGCGCGCGGCGACGAGCTCGGCGAGGCGCTGGCCGACACCGTCACGGCCGTCGCCGAGGCCGCGCCCGGCTCCCGGCTCAATCTGCTGCTGACCGACGGCACCACCATCGCCGCCACCACCTGGGGCGACACGCTGTACCACCTGGCCATTCCCGGCGGCGGCCGGGTGGTCGCCTCCGAACCGTACGACGATTCCCCCCACTGGACCGAGGTCCCGGACGGCACCCTGCTGCGCGTCACCCGGGCCGATGTCCACCTCACCCCGCTCAAGGAGCCCGCTACGTGAGCCCCCTCAGCATCACCCGCACCCTCCCCGCCGACGCCACCGCGGCCGCGCTGCGCGCCGATGTCGCCCAGGGGCTGACCCGTACCCCCAAACAGCTGCCGCCCAAGTGGTTCTACGACGCCCGCGGCAGCGAACTGTTCGAAGAGATCACCCGGCTGCCCGACTACTACCCGACCCGCGCCGAGCGGGAGATCCTGCTCACCCGCGCCGACCACATCGCCGCGGCCACCAACGCCCGCACCCTGATCGAGCTGGGCTCGGGCTCCTCCGACAAGACCCGCCATCTCATCGGCGCGCTGACCGGGCTGCACACCTATGTGCCCATCGACGTCAGCGAGTCCGCGCTGTCCGCGGCGGGCGAGGCACTGCTGGACGAGCACCCCGGCCTCACCGTGCACGCGCTGGTCGCCGACTTCCAGCAGGGCATCGAACTCCCCGACACCCCCGGCCCGCGGCTGCTCGCCTTCCTCGGCGGCACCATCGGCAATCTGCTCCCCGAGGAGCGCTCGGCGTTCCTGCGCTCGGTGCACGCCATGCTCTCCCCGGGCGACGCCCTGCTGCTCGGCACCGACCTCGTCAAGGACGAGAGCACGCTGGTCGCCGCCTACGACGATCCGCAGGGCGTGACGGCCGCCTTCGACAAGAACGTCCTGGAGGTCATCAACCGTGAGCTGGGCGGGGACTTCGACCCGGACGACTTCGACCATGTCGCGCTGTGGAACGCCGAGCGCGAGTGGATCGAGATGCGGCTTCGGGCCCGCAGGGAACTGACCGTCAAGATTCCCGGAGTGGACCTGGCGGTGTCCTTCGCGGCGGGCGAGGAAGTACGGACCGAGGTCTCGGCCAAGTTCCGCCAGGACGGCGTACGCGCCGAACTGGCCGCGGCCGGACTGGAGTTGACCAATTGGTGGACGGACAGCGCGGATCGCTTCGCGCTGTCGCTGGCCTTCCGCGCCTGACGCGGGGCCCTTGAGGCCCTGTCGTCAAACTCCCGCCTGCCCCGCGACGCTCCCCCAGCTAACGCTGGGAGGTGCCCCCAGGCACGCACTCCCCCACGCCTTAAGGGCGCGGGGGACCCCCATGCCGCGTTGTCGGGATCACCCCGATACACCCAGTATCGGGGCGACCCTCCGCCTTGCGATCGCGCTCGGCTTCCGAAGAAGGATCGAAAGAGCCGAGACGGAATGAGCGGAGCGAATGTAGTGCACCAGACGCCGCGGGGCCCGCCCTTCGGGCGAACGACGGGAGTTTGACGACAGGGCCTAGCCGGCCGGCGTGTCCACAGGGCGCGCCGGCCGGGTGCCATGTCCGCGGCCGATGTGGTTCGATGCCCCCGATCGCATGTGTGTACGAGGCAGGCGTACGGCACGCAGAGTCGAGGGGCAGGGGTAGCGGCATGGGGCTGGGACTGGATCGACGGGGTTTCCTCAGGGGCGCGGCCGGGCTGTCGGCCGCCGGGGTGCTGGCGGGCGTCGGCAGCGGGCGGTTCACGGCCGGCGCGGCCGAGCGCCGGGCGTCGGTACTGTCCACGGCGGACTGGATGTCGGCGCTCGGCGACGGCACCCCTGTCCAGCGGCTGACGATCCCCGGCACCCATGACTCCGGCGCCCGGCTCGGCGGCCCCTGGGTGGCCTGCCAGAACACCGCCGTCGACGCCCAGCTGAACAGCGGGATCCGGTTCCTGGACGTCCGCTGCCGGGCCATCGACAACGTTTTCGCCATCCATCACGGCGCCTTCTACCAGGAGTTGATGTTCGGCGATGTACTGGACGCCTGCCGGGCGTTCCTGCGGGCACACCCCTCCGAGACGGTGCTGATGCGGGTCAAGCAGGAGTACTCGGAGGTCTCCGCCGAGGAGTTCCGCCGGATCTTCGGCATCTACCTGGACGACAAGGGCTATCGGCCGCTGTTCCGGCTGGACGGCGGGCTGCCGACGCTGGGCCAGGCCCGGGGCCGGGTCGTGCTGCTGGCGGACTCCGACGGTCTGGGCGGCGTCCGGTACGCCGATCCCCAGCTGTTCGACATCCAGGACGACTACATGGCGGAGCCGTTCGGCAAGTACCCGAAGATCGAGGCCCAGTTCCGCAAGGCCGTCACCCAGCCCGGGAAGCTCTTCGTCAACTACGTCAGCACCGCCGCCCTGCTCCCGCCCCGCTCCAACGCGGACCGCCTCAACCCGAAGGTCAAGAGCCTGCTGGAGGGCTCGGAGGGAAGCGCCTGGACGGGCCTTGGCATCGTCCCGATGGACTTCCCCAACGAATTCGGCCTGGCCGAGACGCTGATCCGGCACAACCTGGCGGGGCGGGCGGTGCGGTCGGCCGCCTGAGCAAGAACCCTCGGCCGACCTCGACGCGGGCACGGCGCCGGTCACCCGACCGGCCCAGTCGGGCGCGTTCCGGCAGCCCGGAGGAACCGTTGGTGGCGGCGTGGCCGTCGGGCCCGGCGGATCACGGGTGCGGCGGGGTCCGGTGCGGGTTTGTGCCGTGTTCTTCGGCGGCCGCGCACGATGATCCGCCCGGGTGAGCGAACCAAGGCGAGCCGTACTGCATCAGACTGACTGAAATGTCTGGTTCCGGTGCCGCCCCGGCCTACGACGGGGTACCGCCGGCTGATGCGGCGAGGCGGCTGTTGGTGGAGACGAGCGAACGCGGGACCACGCCGGCGGGCGGGGCGGCCGAGGCCGTCGGGGCGCGCGCCGCCGACGAGTGCCGCGGTCCCGGCGGGCCGGCCTGTACGGGTCGCGGCCGGCCCGGCGTTCCGCTGCGGGTGACGCTGGCGCTCGGCGCGCTGACCGTGGTCGTGGGCAGCACCGTGCTGGCGCTGGGGTCCCCGTCGCGCGATCCGTTCCTGGCCGCCGGGGACACCGCCGCCGGCTCGTATCTCGCGACCCGGGCCGACGGCGACCAGGCGGCCGCCGCGGTGCTCGCCGGGCCGTACAAGGAGCGGCCGGCACCGCCCGTGACGGCGCGGCCGGGCGGCGGGCGGACCGCCCCGCTTCCCGCGTCCCGTCCGCTGATCGCGGCCCCGGCGGCCCCCTCGCCGCCGATCGGCGCGCTCTTCTCCCCCGGTGACGACGGTGACCCGACGCACCACTGCACGGCGAGCGTGGTGCACGCCCCCGCGGGGGATCTCGTCGTCACCGCGGCGCACTGTGTGCACGACGGCGGCTTCCGCACCCGGCTGGTGTTCGCGCCCGGTCTGCACGACGGGATCGCGCCGTACGGCCTGTGGGTGCCCACCCGGATCCATGTCGATCCGCGCTGGATCAGCGACCGGGACCCCGACCACGATGTGGCGTTCCTGCGGGTCCGCAGGGCGGGGTGGGCCGACGGCCGGATAGAGGACATCACCGGCGCCGAGCGGATCCGGTTCGACGCGCCGGCCGGGCGCCCGGCGCTGCTGACCGGCTACCCCGTCGACCGGGACTCCCCGGTCAGCTGCCGGCACACCGCGGACGCCCAGGGCCCGACCCAACTGCGCTTCCCCTGCCCGGGGTTCCCCAACGGGACGAGCGGCGGCCCGATGCTCACCGACCTCGACCGGGCCACCGGCACCGGGTCGCTGATCGGGGTGATCGGCGGCCTCGAAGAGGGCGGTGACGATCTCACCTCGTACAGCTGCCGGTTCGGCGCCGACGTGGCCGCGCTCTACCGGCGGGCGACCTCGGAGCCGGGCCCGCGGCCCGCGCAGCCGGGCTCCCGGGCCGCCGCCGACGGTGTCAGGCCCCGCGCGGCACCACGGTCTTGAGGACGGACGGCAGCGGATACCAGTCGGCGGTCGCGAAACTGGCGTGCGCGGCGGCGAGTTGGTTCACCCGGGCCAGCGCCTCCGTCTCGGTCGGGCGGGTGGCGTCGATCGCCGGGGGAACGTTGTGAGCGTCGGTCATGATGAGGAGGTAGTGGCGGGTGTCGTACCAGGCGGTGTCGATACTGCCGTTCAGATACGTTGCCGCGTCACCGTCGAAGACCACGAACCAGGGGCGCAGCGCCGGGTCCGTGTAGCGGTCGCGGGGGTCGCCGGGGGCCGCGCCGTGCACCGCGGGGAAGGCCGTCGACTGTGCCAGCTTCCCTTGTGCGGCAAGGTCCTTGAGGTGGGTGGCGTACTCGACGTCGGTCCACAGCTTGTCGAACGGGTTGCTCTCCTCGACGGTGCCGGGTATCAGCTCGATCAGGAACTTCCCGGCCAGATCGGCGCGCGAGGGCCAGCCGCCGGCCCGCACCGCCTCGTCGGGCGTGGCGTGTCCCGCGGTGAGGTCGCCGGGGCCGTAGACGGCGTCGCCCAGCTTCTGCCGCACCAGCGCGTCGAACTCGGCGGGGCCGCGGCCGCCCTTGGCGTTGAAGCCGTCCTTCATCTCGACCTTGAACAGGATGGGCCGGTGGCCGGGGTGGGCGTCGTGCCAGGCCTTCATATCGGCGAGGCAGCCGGCGAAGTCCTGGTTACGGTCCTTGGTGCGCAGCTCGGACGCGTTCGTGGCGCCCTCGCAGTTGTTGCTGTTACCCAGCGGGTTGCTGTGCGAGACCCGCCAGGACCTGCCCAGGCCGTTGGACCAGAGGTCGAGTTCGAGCAGCGCGGCGCCGGAGTCCAGCGCGTCCGCGAAGTAGCGGTACTTCTCCTTGTCGTACGCGTTGTGGACACCCACGGACGTACTGGTGCCGTATGTCATGGCGGCCGGTTCGGCCCCCGCCGGACCGGTTGCCGCGATCATCGCCGCCGCCGCGACGGCGACCGTCCCCACACACCGCTTCCCGTTCATGTTCCCCGCTTCCCCTAGGTCCTCGGCCGTCCGGCCAGCTGCCCGAACGCCCGCTCGTCCGGTCGGTCACCCGGTCGATCGGGCAGCAGCGTACGGGAGTTGGGCGCGGTGGAAACCATGAGGTCGGTGGAACATAGGAAAACAAAGCAAACAGACCATGACGTTGACCGATCAGGGGCGGACATATGACCGACAAGAACACCCTCGACAAGACATCGCGTACCGGACTGCGGCTGGCGGCGACCGTGCTCACGGGGACGGTGGCGCTCTATATCGCGCTCGTCGCCTTCGGCAATATCACCGACTTCGACACCAATCGGGAGTTCGTCCGCCATGTCCTGGCCATGGACACCACGTTCAAGGACCAGGACCTGATGTGGCGGGCCATCACCTCACACTCGCTGCAGGACGCCGCCTATCTGGCGATCATCGCCTGGGAGACGGCGGCCGCGGCGATACTGGTCATGGCCACCGCACTGTGGACCATCGGCCTGCGCCGCGGCGACGTCACCCCTGCCCGGCGGATGAGCACCGCAGGGCTGCTGATGATCCTGCTGCTGTTCGGAGCGGGCTTCCTCGCGATAGGCGGCGAATGGTTCGCGATGTGGCAGTCCAAGACGTGGAACGGGCTGGACGCGGCGACCCGTAACGTCACGGTCGCCGGAATCGCGCTGCTGGTCGTCCATCTGCCGGGGAGGGACGCAGAGCGCGCCGGCCGGCAATAGCGCGTGCGACGTCACCACTCGATCCGGTAGCCCGTCAGCCAGTCGTCGGCGCCCGCGCTGCCGCGCTCGGCCCGGTCCTGGGAGGACGGCCGGCCGGTGGTACCCGACGCGGTGAGCCTGGCCATGCCGGCGCTGGCCGCGACGACCTTCTCCACCCGTTCCCTGCGCAGCTCCTCGTACGCGGCGAAGGCGCTGTGCGGGTCGGGCCCGTCGCGCAGGCACTTGGCCAGGACGATGCTGTCCTCGATGGCCATGGACGCGCCCTGGGCTGCGTTGGGCGCGGCGGCGTGTGCGGCGTCGCCGAGGACGACCATGGTGTCGGTGTGCCAGGTCGGCGTCGTGGCGATGTCGTAGGCGCTGGAGGCGATGACGCGGTCGCCGGTGGCGCGGACGATGGCCGCGGCCGGGGTGTCGTCGTCCGCGAAGAGTTCGGCGACCCGCTCGCGCCAGGCGTCGGGGGTGGCGGCCGGCGGTCGGGAGCGGTCCAGCTCGGTGCCGGGGACGTTGGCGAACCACCAGACCTCGCCGTCGGGGGCGAGGGTGCAGCCGAAGAACGCCCGCTTGCCGAAGATCATGGTGTAGGTGTCCGGCGCGAGCGGGGCGCCGGCGTCGCGGGTGTAGCCGCAGACGGTGTTCTGGCCGGTGTAGCGCGGGCGCGGCGCGGCCGGGTCGATGAGGGTACGGGTGACCGAGTGCAGGCCGTCGGCGCCGATGAGGAGGTCGCCCTCGGCGCGGCTGCCGTCGGCGAATGTCGCCACCACCCGCTTGCCGTCGGCACCGTGCACGGTCTCGGCGCCGACCAGCCGCTTCCCGTGCCGTACGGCTATCCCGCGGCGCGCCGCCTCGGTGTGCAGCACCTGATAGAGCGTGGCCCGCCGCAGGGTGCGCGGGCCGAGGTCGGCGCCCTGTTCGGTGCCGGCGATGGGCCGCTCCCCCAGCCGTTCGCCGCCGTTGCCGAAGAGCTCCACCCGCTGTGCGGGGAAGGAGTGGGCGACGACGGGGCCGTGTGCGTCGATCACCCGGAGCGCTTCGAGGCCATTGGCGAAGACGACGAGAAAGGCGCCGACATCGTCCGCGCCCGTCGGGTACGCCTCGAAGATCTCCGCGTCGATGCCCGCCTTCTGGAGGGCCATCGCACTCACCGCCCCCGCTATGCCGCCTCCGATGATCAGGGCTTTCGTCATGCCGTGGCTCCCCCCGGGTCGGGACCGCCGGCCGGATCGCGGCCGACGAGCCGTGCGGCCCCGGTGGCCGCACCACCCCACCTTGGCCCCGGCGGGCCGGAAGATCCAGCCCGCCGGGGAAAGGACCGGCCGGGCTCAGCCCGCCGCGTACACATCCTCGATGTAGCGGCCGGAGGCGGTCAGTTCGCGCAGCCAGGCCTCGGACTCCTGCGGTGAGGCACCCGTGTGCGCGCCGTGCACCTCGCGGAACGCGGCCCGTACGCCGGGCGCCATCCGGCTGCCGTCGCCGCAGACGTAAACCCGCGCCCCGGCCTGGAGCAGCTCCCACACCTCGGCCGCCTCGGCGGCGATCCGGTGCTGGACGAAGCGGTGGCCGTGCTCAGGACGCGCGCTGAAGACGGGGCGTACGGAGAGGGCTCCGGCGGCCTCGGCGGCGGCGAACTCCGCGGCGTGCAGGAAGTCGGCGGTGGGGTCGTCGCAGCCGAAGTAGAGCCGGGCGGGCGCGGTCCGGCCCGCCGCGACGCGGTCGGCGACGGCGCCGCGGAAGGGCGCGAGGCCGGTGCCGGCCGCGACCAGGATGACCGGGGTGTCGTCGGCCGGGTCGAGGCGGAAGGCCTCGCGGCAGGGCTGGACACGGGCCAGGACGGTGTCACCGGGCCGCAGGGTGTGCAGATGGGTCGAGCCGGTGCCGCCGGGCAGCAGCGAGACCATCAGATCGGCGTGCCGGGGGTCGGTGGCGGGCGAGGAGGACAGGGAGTAGTGCCGGGTGCGCAGCGGCGGCAGCAGCTCCAGGACCGTCGGCCAGGACAGTGCGCCGCGCAGCGCCGGGTGGGCCTCCAGCAGCTCGATCAGGGTGCGCGGGTCGCCCTCGGCGAGGGCTTCCAGGGCCTGGCGCTCGGGCGGGCAGGGGTTGTGCGCGGCGAGCACGGCGATCTGCCCGGGTGTCGGCCGTACGCCCAACTCCAGGTGATGGGTGAGGAGTTGACGTACAGTCAGCGGTCGGTCGATGGGCAGGGTGTCGCGACCGGGGCGGCGGCCGGACTGCAGCGCGAGGACGGTGTCCAGGTCGACGCCGAGGGCCTGGGCCGCCCGCTCGACGGCGGCCGGGGCGTTGGCCGGCAGTACCGCGAGATGGTCGGCGGTGCGGTAGTCGATACCGTCCGGCAGCGCGATCCGCAGGAACCGCTTGGGCCGCGGCCAGTCCTGCGCGGTGAGGTCGTAGGCCTCGGTGACGGTCATCGGGGTGAGGTCGTGCCGGGCGGCGAGCGCATCGAGCGGGCCGCCGGTGATCTCGGTGACGGTGTACCCGGTGTCCTCCGCCTCCGGTGCGCTCGCGCCGATGCTCTCGGGGTCGCCGTAGCGCGTCAGCAGCTGGGTGCGCAGCGCCGCGGTGAACTCCTTGACGGTGCCGCTCAGATCGCCGGAGGCGTCGGCCTCGGCGCGCGGCAGCAGCCGCTGTGCGCCGAGCGCGTCGAGCCGGTCGTCGATGAGGGTCGGTATGTGCTGGTAGGTGGCGGCCCAGTTGCGGTCGCCGACGCCGAGGACGGCGAACGGTATCTGTGCGGCGGCGCCGTCCTGCGCGGTGTTCAGCCAGCGGACGAAGGCGGCCGCGTCGTCGGTGGGCTGGCCGTTGTACGAGGCGGCGACGATGACGACGGGCCGGTCGGCGGGCAGCGCGCCGGCATACGCGTCGAGCGGCGCCACATCGGCGGCGAAGCCCAGGCCGGTGGCCTCGTCGGCGAGCCGCTCGGCGAACTCGCGGCAGGTGCCGTAGTTGCTGCCGTGCAACAGCAGCAGACCGGTGCCCTGAGGGACGCGGGTCGGCAGCCCGTCGTCGGTCGCGATCTCGTCCTCGGTGCCGGCCGCACCGCCGGGGAGTACGGCCAGCGCGGCGCGGACCGCGGCCCGGTCGGCGGGCGTACGGGCGGCCAGGGTGAGCGTGAACCCGTCGGGCTTGAGGGTCAGCGTCTCCTTGATGCGCAGCCGGTAGTCGTCGTGGTCGATCAGGCGGTAGCGGTGCGCGAGAAGGGCGAGCAGCATGGTCGCCTCGTGCAGCGCGAACTGCCGCCCGATGCAGGCGCGTTCACCGGTCCCGAACGGCTTGTACGCATGCGGCGAGCGGGCCGCCTCGGCCTCCGGGCTGAAGCGGGAGGGGTCGAACAGCTCGGGGTTGTCGCCCCAGGCCGGGTCGCGGTGCAGCATCGGGGTGAGCACCGTGACCAGCTCGCCGGCCTTGACCGGGTAGCGGCCACCGATCACGGTGTCCTCGCGGGCCTGCCGGGTGAAGACGGCGGCGGTCGGCCACAGCCGCAGCGCCTCGTTGAGGACCTGCCGGGTGAACGGCAGCCGGCCGATGTCCTCGAACGACGGGTCGGGGTCGGCCTGGTCGCCCCACAGTTCGTCGGCCTCGCGCTGGACCATGCGCAGCGCGACCGGGTCCTTGAGGAGGTAGTACAGGGCGAAGGAGAGCGCGCCCGAGGTGGTCTCGTGCCCGGCGATCAGGAAGGTGATGACCTGGTTGCGGATGTTGGCGAGGTCGAGGGTGGGGCCGGCGGCATCCGCGGCGTCCCCCTGCTCCCTGGCGCCGAGCATCAGGCCCAGCAGATCGTCGTCGCCGCTCTCGCCGCTCGCCGTCCTGGCGGCGATGACCTCGTCGACGACGGAGGCGAGATGGTCCGCGTCGGCCCGGAACGCCGCGTCCTCGGCCGAGTGGTCGGCGTGCGGGTCACGGGCGAACTTCTTCATGCTCCACTCGAGGCAGCGCACCATCGCCTCGACGAACGGGTGCGGGGTGTCGCCGCGGGAGAACGACTCGAAGTCGAAGCCGAAGCCGGCGAGTCCGATGGTGTCCAGCGTCATCCGGGTCATGTCGTCGGCGATGTGGACGGGCGTGCCGTCCGCCACCCGCCGGTCCCAACTGGCCATCACCCGGCGGGCGACCTTGAGCATCGCCGGGTGGTAGGTACGCATCGAGCCGAGGGCGAAGGCCGGCATCAGGACCTCGTGTGCCTTGGCCCAGTTCGGCTCGTCGTTATAGGCGGTGAACAGACCGTCACCGGCGAACTCTCTGACGTTCTCCAGGACGGCGGAAACGCCCTTGGCGAAGCGGCTCTCGTCGGCGACCTCGGTGACCAGGTCGAGCGAGGAGAGGAACAGCGTCTCGCGGTCGCCGAGCCTGCGCTTGTAGGCCGGGCCGTGGATCCGGGCGAGATCCATGACCTGCTGCATGGGCGTGCTGGTGAGCCCGGCCGCCGTGATGTCGGCAACCGGGATGCCGTCATCGGCGGCGCGTTCGTCGCTGTGGAGCGCGATGGTGTCGGTCATGTCTCCAGCGTGAGGGGCCCGGTGGGCAGCTCACGCACGGGCAACTGCATGATTGTGCAGTGGTTTTTCGCTACCGGCTCTTGCGCGCGGACCGAAGAAGGGGCAATGGACAAGGGGACTGCCGATGACGCGTCGTATACGGACGCGCCGACGACACACGAGCCGCCCTGCGCGAGTCCACTTGTCGACCCGGCCGGGCCGTACGCCGGCGGCCCGTGGCGCAACTACTTTCTGATCCTGCTGGACCGTACCCCCACACCGATCGCGGTGTGCCGGGCCGACGGTGAGGTGCTGATCGCCAATCCGGCGATGGCCGCACAGTGGGGCGTGGCCCCCGGGCAGCTACGCGGACGCAATCTGCTGGATCTGTTCAAGCCCCGGGCGAAGGAGCAGCTCCGGCGGATCGCCGAGGCGGTGCGGCTGGGCCACCGGTCGCGTTACCCGGTCGAGGTGCACTGGCGGGCCGGGTCCGACGGTGCCGAGCGGGAAGGGGAACTGACGGTGGATCCGGTGGGCGACCCCTCGGTGCAGCCGCCCGCTCTCCTGGCGCTGCTGCGGGTCCGCGAGACCGTCCCGCCGCCGCCCGTGCCGCGCGGCTCGGCGAGCCCGGTGGAGGCCCGGATTCTGGCACTGGCCGCCGGTGGCGCGACCACGGCGTCGATCGGTACGGCGCTGGGGCTGACCGTCGACGGGGTGAACTACCACCTCACCCGGCTGGCCCGCCGCTGGCGGGTGCAGGGCCGTACCGCGCTGGTCGCCAGGGCATATGTGCTGGGCGTGCTGGCGCCGGACAGCTGGCCGCCGGCCCCCGCCTGACGGCGCCGGGCGGCGGGCCCACCGCGGGTCGGCAACGGATCCGCTCCGGGTCAGCGGCGCGCGGCAGCGTGGCCCGGAGGTCCGGCAGCACGCATGTGCGGATAACCTCCGTGGTGTGGAGGAGAACGCAGCCGCGCAGTTCGAGCGCGGAACGGACGGCCCGAAGGTCATCGTCGTCGGCATCGACGGCTCCGACTCGTCCTGGCGCGCCGCCGCGTATGCGGCCGGTCTGGCCAGGCGGCAGGCCTCGAAGCTGGTCCTGGTCTACGTCCAGCCGGTGCTGCCGGCCGGGGCGGCGATGGGCGCCCCCGTCGTGGACGCGACGAACGAGGTCGCCGAGGAGCTGATGGCCGAGATCCGCAAGGCGACCGACCGGCTGCAGGGGATATACAACGTGCGCTGGGAGTTCCACACCCTGCGCGGCGACCCGTACAACGGCATGGTGCAGATGGCCGACGAGCTGAAGGCCGACGCGGTGGTGGTCGGCGCCTCGGAGTCGGCCGGACACCGCATCATGGGCTCGGTCGCCGTACGCCTGGTCAAGGCCGGGCGGTGGCCGGTCACCGTCGTCCCCTAGCGCCCCCGCCGGGTCACTCCCGCTGGTGGGGCGCGCCGCCCTGAGGCACGGTGGGAGGTGGACGGGCGGAGCGCCGCCCCGGCCGAGGGAGACCACCGTGACCGACCGCACGTATCGCGTGACCGAGATCGTCGGCACGTCCCAGGAGAGCGTGGACGCCGCGATCAAGAATGGCATCAAGCGTGCCTCGCAGACCCTGCGCAACCTGGACTGGTTCGAGATCACCCAGGTCCGCGGGCATATCGTCGACGGCGAAATCGACCACTACCAGGTCGGTCTGAAGGTCGGTTTCCGGCTGGAGGACGCCGATTGACACCCGATTGAACCCCTCCCGTGTACGTCTCCCGGCGAGTCCCGGCGCTACTAGGGAGTCGCCTTCCTTAGTCGCGCCCAAGGGTCCATGATGATCCGCCGTCGGACCACGACGGAGCGTACGGAGGGATGACGCATGGGGCTGCGCGCGGGACAGGGCGTATTGCGCCGCAAACCGATCGAACACATTGAAGAGGCGGAAGGCACCGCAAGCCAGCAGCTCACCAGGGTGCTCGGGCTGTGGCAGCTGACGGCCATCGGCGTCGGCGGCATCATCGGCGCGGGTATCTTCACGCTGGCCGGCACCGTCGCGAACGGGAAGGCCGGCCCCGCGGTCCTGATCTCCTTCCTCGTCGCCGGCATCGCGAGCGCCGCGGCCGCCTTCTCGTACGCCGAATTCGCCGGGCTGATCCCGAAGGCGGGCTCGGCCTACACCTATGGCTATGCGGTCCTCGGTGAGGTGGCGGGCTGGTTCATCGGCTGGGATCTGCTGCTGGAGTACACCGCGATCGTGGCGGTGGTCGCGATCGGCATCTCCGGCTATTTCGGCTTTCTGCTCGGCGAGATGGGCCTCGATCTGCCCGCCTGGATGCTGGGTGCGCCGGGGACCGGCCCGGGACACCAGGTGGACCTCTTCGCCGCGGTGCTGTGCCTGCTGATCGCCTATCTGCTGACGCTGGGCATCAAGAACGCCGCGCGCTTCGAGACGATCGTGGTGGGCCTGAAGGTCCTGGTGGTCATCGTCGTGATCGCGGTCGGCTTCTTCCACATCAAGGGCGCGAACTACACGCCGTTCTTCCCGTTCGGGGTGAGCGGCGCGTTCACCGGTGCGGCCACCGTCTTCTTCGCGGTGTTCGGCTATGACGCGATGAGTACCGCGGCCGAGGAGTCCAAGGACGCCCAGCGCCATATGCCGAAAGCGATCATGTATTCGCTGGCGGTCTCGATGGTGCTCTACGTCCTGGCCTGCCTGGTGCTGACGGGTATGCAGAACTACAAGGACATCGACCCGGAGAGCGGCTTCTCTTCGGCGTTCAAGTCGGTGGGCCTGAGCAGCCTGGCGGATGTCATCGCGGTCGGCGCGATCATCGGCATCCTGACCGTCATGTTCACCTTCATGCTCGGGGTGACCCGGGTGTGGTTCTCGATGAGCCGGGACGGGCTGCTGCCGAAGTGGTTCGCCAGGACCAGCCCCAAGCACCATGTACCGACCCGGGTGACCTGGATCGTCGGCGTCGCGTCCGCGGTCATCGCGGGTTTCCTGCCGATCGGCGAGGCCGCCGAGCTGACGAACATCGGCATCCTGCTGGCGTTCGTGGTGGTCTGCGTCGCGGTGATCGTGCTCCGCTACAAGCGCCCCGACCTGCCGCGGACCTTCCGTACGCCGGGGATGCCGGTGGTGCCGGCGATCGGGGTGTGCTTCTCGATCTGGCTGATCACATTCCTGGAATGGCAGACCTGGGTGCGGTTCGTGGTCTGGTTCCTGGTCGGCATGGTCATCTACTTCACGTACTCCTACCGCCACTCGAACCTTGCGCAGGCGGACCACGAGACCTCCGACGGGGAGAACGGCGGCAAGCGGCTGTGAGCGGAGCCCTCTGACCGAGCGCGGCACGTCGCGGGGACCGACGGCCGCCGGCCGATCGGTCCCCGCTTTGTCCGTCAGAAGACGAACGGTCCCGGGGACTGCGCCGAGGTGGCCTTGCAGGTGGCCGTGATCCCCAGCACCACGACCTTCAGGGACGTGGCCTCCAGGCTGTCGCCCGCGGCGACCGTGCCGCTGAGCGGTCCGCTGGAGACCGCGCTGCCTGCCGGGATCGCCGGGTTGGAACTGCCGGTGAACTCCGTCGTACCGGAGCCGTTCTTGGTGAGCGTCAGGGTGGACGTGACCGAGTTCGCTCCGATGTCTATGGGCGAGGTGATCGCCGATGTGGACAGGCTGATGGTGGCGGAGGTGCCGTCCTGGGTCGCGGTGAGCGTTGCCGTACCGGAGCCGTAGGAACCGCAGTCGAACGAGAGGGTGGCCGTGTCGGGTGTGGGTGCCACCGCGGTCGCGGCCGGCGCCATCGCGAGTGTGCCCGCGGCGGCGACGGCGACGCCGAGCGCCGTTCCGATGCCGAGTTTGCCGTGTCCAACGTGTCTCATGGGGGTACCGCCTTCGTGAGGGGGGTGCAGGCCCGTGACACCGGCCGTCGAGGGGTACGTGAGGGAACGACAGGCAGCACGCGGGGCCCGCGGTCGGACCCCGTGCCGACCACCGCCGGAATCTGATGGGTGGTCAGCAACCCGAATCGCAGACCATTGAGGCACGGGCCCCTGAAGAGAGCAAGAGAGAACAAGGCAGACACCTCATGATTTTTGACGTGTCAGCGCCACATGCGGGCTCCTTAGGGCCTGTCTGGTGGGTCGGTGACGAGTGGTGCGACAGATCGTTCGTGGGCATGTGGGGCGAAGCGACCTGAGCGATGCGGAATGGGCTCGGCCTGAGCCGCACTTGCCGAAGAACGTCGGCCGAGGGGGACGAGGGAAGTGCCGTCGGACGGTGATCAACGGCATTCTCTTCCGACTGCGGACAGGGATCCCATGGCGAGATCTTCCGCCGCAGTTCGGGAAGCGGCGGACGGTGTTCGACCGTCACCGACGTTGGTCGGCGGACGGCACGTGGGAGCGGGTCCTACGTGCCGTCCAGGCCGATGCCGATACCGACGGGCGAATCGACTGGCCCTCGGTCGGTGTGGACGCCACAGTGTGTCGTGCCCACCAGCAAGGGAGGCCGTCCCGTCAGCTTCGACAAGTCGATCCACCGTCGCCGCAACGAAGTTGAACGAACCATCCTGGCCCTCAAGGGGTTCCGGGCCGTGGCCACCAGATACGACAAGAGAGCCTACGTGTTTCACGGCACCGTCACGGTGGCCGCGATCAGGCTGTGGCTCCGGGAGGGAGGCGGCCACCAGAGTTCAGCCGACTGACAGGTGGTACCGCAGCTTCTCCTTCGCCTGTGCTCCCAGCCGGTCGTAGAACCTGATCGCGTCCGTGTTCCAGGGTGGGGTCTGCCACTGGACTTGTCCGAGCCCCAGCTCATGTGCTTCGGCCACCACGGCCTCCAGCAGCAGGGGGCCGACTTTCAGACCCCGATGACCATCGCGCAGGAACAGGCAGTCCATGTGGAGATACTCTGCCCCGTCCCACGTGGACACCTCCGGAGCGCACGTGGTGTACCCGATGATCTCGCCGTCGTTCAACTCCGCGACGAAGCACCGCAATCGCGGAGTCTGTGAAGCGAACAGCAGCGCCTCCAGCCGCCGGGCCAAGCCAGTCGGCGGGGGTGCCGCCCTCTCGTACGCGGCGTGCTCGGATACGAGCTGGGCAACATGAGGAAGATCGGCAACGCGTGCGCGGCGCACCCTGGCCAAACCGGTGCCCGTCACCGGACCTCACCCTCCAGCACATCGCCGCGCCAGGCCACGAGCCGCTCGTCGGGCCCACCCCGGCCGTCCAGCACGTGCCGGGTGAGGGCATTCCGTTCGTGAGCCAAGACCGCCGCTTCCCACACGCACGGAGCAAGGCCCGACCGGCCGGGGCGGAGCTGGGCAGCATCGCCGGCCGGACCGACGAAGACGGCGAGGTCGGACATATACCCCTCGATCCAAGTGTGGACAAGGACGTAGTCACCGTCACCACCGGCATGGACGAGCAGCACGGCGAGCCCAAGTGAACCCCGCAGATACGCCGTTGACAGGTGATCGGCGGCGACCCGCAGCGCGGTCTGCAGGTCCTCGTCCGTCACACTCCGCCCCGGCGCCTCGATCGCATAGGGCTTCACCAGGTGCCCAGCAACCGCGCGGCTGCCCAGTGGCCGTACCGCGCGGGCGTGGTAGCCATCGGCCAGCGCCAGCAACGTAGATGAATCGACAGAGGTCAGAGGCTGGTGTGGCTGGGACTCTCCAAGGTCGGTCATACGACCATGATGCACGCGTGCGCTACACGCCCGACAGGGGCAGCAGTCGCCGGACAGGGCCTAGGTTTTTTCCCGCCGCCCACGCCCCTTCGGGGGGGTGGGCGGGTGTAGCGGGTGGGCCCAGGGGACTCACCCACCCGTCTGTGCCCCCATCAGGACCTCGCCGGCCGCCGTCCGGTAGTAGAGCACGGACCGCCCGGTCCGTCGGCGGCCGATCAGCCGGGCATCGAGCAGGACCTTGAGGTGGCGGCCCACCGACCCCAGGCCCTGGCCGGTAAGCGCCACCAGCTGCGTGGTGCTCTTGGGGGTACCGAGCAGGACCAGGACGCGCGCCCGCGCGGGTCCCAGCAACGCGCCCAGCGCCCCCGGCACGGGCGCCCGGCCCGCCTCCGCCAGCGCGCCCGAGCACGGATACACCACGGCGGAGCGGCGCTCCCCCGGCCCCCGGCCGGCAACGCCCCCGCAGTGGGGCGGGCGAACGTCCCACGAGAGCCACGTCTGGTGCGGGGTGACGGGGACGAAGAGCAGCCGCGCACCCGCTCCCGTCAGCTCGCGCGGCGGATGGTCGTACGTGGTGATCTGCAGCCGGTTCGCGCCCAGCCAGCGCATCCCGGGGCGCATATCGGCCAGGGCCGCGGCCCAGCCACCGCGGCTCAACTGGGCGGTGCGCGCGAGGACATCGGCCTCGATGATCCGTCGGCGCTGCGGCCAGTAGGGCAGCACCGCTTCCCGCCATACCCACTCCAGGAGGTCGGCGGTGCGCCGCGGCAGGTCGTCGGCGCGCCGCAGCGGGCCGGGGAGCGGGCGGCCACCCAGGGATACGGTCAGGTCGTCGCGGGCGGTGGCGGACGGCGTCTCGCGCAGACGAGCCAACTCCTGGTCGAGGGACGGGGTTTCAGCGGCCTCCGACACCTGCCCGTCGCCGGTCGGTGTGGGGGTGAGGAAGGTGGCGTTCCAGCGGTGTCCCAGGGCGGCCCGGACGAGGAGCGCGGTGAGCGGGTCCCCGGCCAGCCGCTCCCGGTAGGCGGGCAGATGCGTGTCGAGCCAGGCACGCTCGCCCGGGTGCGTGGCCGTTCCCCGTTGCAGGGTCTTGAGGCCGGCGATGGCCTCGGCGAGAGGAGAGATCACGAAGCGGCTTCCGGCGAGGGTGTCCGCGCTGATCTCCCACCAGCCCACGCCCCCGCCCGCCTCCGTACCCACTGCTCACCGTTGTTTCGCCGACCCGCGAAACAGTAACTCCCGGGCGGAGCGGCCGCCGAGACTCCGGGCTCATGCGCACCTACCGACAGCTCTTCCTTACACCGGAGTTCACCCCGTTCTTCCTGACCTCCTCCCTCCAGGTGGCGGCCCAGACGGTGAGCGGGCTGGCCCTGGGCACACAGATCTACGCGGCGACCGGCTCGCCGCTGCTCTCCGCCCTCGCCATGTTCGGCCCGTCGCTCGCCCAGGTGATCGGCGCGGCGACGCTGCTGTCGGCGGCCGACCGGCTGCCGCCACGCGCCGCGCTGACCGGCCTGGCGCTGGTACTCGGCCTGGGCACCGCCGTCCAGGCCGTCCCGGGGCTGCCCGTTGGGGCGGCGTTCGCCGTCCTTCTGGGCCTGGGGACGGCGGGCTCGCTGGGCGGCGGGGTGCGTTATGGACTGCTCGACGAGATCCTCGCGCGCGAGGGGTATCTGCTCGGCCGCTCGGTGCTCAACATGTCCGGTGGGGCCATGCAGATCGGCGGGTTCGCGGTCGGCGGTGTCCTGGTGAGCACCCTGTCCGCGCGCGGCACCTTGCTCGCCGGCGCCGCCCTCCACGTCGTCGCCGCGGCCGTCGCCCGGTACGGCCTCGGCCGCCGGCCCTCGCGCGCGACCGGGCGGCCGTCGTTGGCCGACACCTGGCGCACCAACGTGCGCCTGTGGTCCGCCGGACCGCGCCGCACCGTCTTGCTCGCCCTCTGGGTGCCCAACGGGTTGATCGTCGGCTGTGAGTCCCTCTACGTCCCCTACGCGCCCCGGCACGCCGGACTGCTGTTCGCCTGCGGCGCGTTCGGCATGCTGGCCGGGGACATGGTGACCGGCAGATGGATCCCCGAGCGGTGGCGGCAGCGGCTCTGCGTCCCGCTGTGTCTGCTGCTGGCCGTGCCGTATCTGCTCTTCGCCGTACGCCCGGCGCTGCCGCTCGCGGTGGCCGCCGTGGTGCTCGCCACGGCCGGCTACGCGTCGAGCCTGCCGCTGCAGGAGCGGCTGCTGTCGCTGACCCCGGACGAGCTGGGCGGGCACGCCCTCGGGCTGCACTCCTCCGGCATGCTGACCATGCAGGGCGTGGGCGCCGCGCTCGCGGGCGGCGTCGCCCAGTGGACCTCGCCCGCGACCGCGATGGCGGTGCTGGCGGCGGCCTCGGTCGCGGTCACGCTGGCTCTGGCGCCCGGTCTGCGGCCGAGGGTGACGGACCCTCACCTGCGCCGCGACGGCCATCTCAGCCGCTCGCCGAGCTGATGCCGCCACAGCCACCACGGCAGCCGGCGGTGGGCCACATACCCCCACAGATCCTGGTCGGCCTCGTTGCCGCGCGGGCAGCGGCGCAGCAGGTCCAGACAGCGGCGGTCGACGGTGCGGTGCAGCCGGGCGGTATGGGCGAGGGCGACGATGCCCTGGTGGCGGAGCCCCGGGTCCGACGTCTCCAGCGCGCGGTCCAGGGCCCGCGCGACCCTCGGCAGGATCGCCGCGGCGTCCGGGTGGGTGAGCGCGAGTCCGATCACGGCGACGCCGACCAGCTCTTCGCCCCGGTCGAACGCGGCGTCCACCTCTTCGGGCCGGTCGGTCCCCAGCAGCGCGGAGCTCTCCTGCCAGTTCATACCCCGGCCGGAGGCGGCCCGGTCGAGCAGGAACTCCCGCTGTCCGTCGGCCAGTTGGCGCCGGAAGGCCTCAACGGCAGCGCCGCCGTCAGCACCGTCGCCGACATCGCCGTCACCGTCACCCTCGCTGCTTGCGCGCGGCACATCCCGGCTCAGCGCCAGGTGGTCCCAGACCCGCCGCGCGTCCTCCGGGTCGTCGCCCAGGATCTCCCGGCATACGGCGGCGAGTTCCGTCGCGTCGTCCGGCCCGCGCGCATGGATACGGGCGAACGCCTCGCCGGGCGCCCCGAGATCGCAGCGGCGAAGGAAGGCGAGCCGGACGGCATCCTCGGCGGTCAGCCGGTCGTGCAGATAGCCCCAGGCGAGTTCGGGTGCGTCCAGGGCCACCGCGAACCGGACGAAGTCGGCGGGGATGCGGTGGGGCGGGGCCGGCGGGGCTGTGGTCTCGTCGGGCGGCGGCACGGTGGAAGGCTATCGAGTACTCGGCCGCGCTCCGGAGTTACCCTCGCGCCGCCCCTTGACGCGCACCTGACCGGCACCAAGAATGAGCGCGCTCTGACAACGTTGTCGGCCCGTGAGGTCATCCGCGTCTCCCTCCGCATGCCCTCGTCGGCCGTCCGCTCGGCAACAACCCCCGGAGGTCTGGATCCATGCCATGGCTCAGTCGCACCCGGCTGCGCACCGCGGGCGCGGTGCTGGCGGCCGCGCTCATCGGGGGCGCGCTCGCGGTCCCCACCGCGCAGGCCGAGCCGCCCGGCGGCCCGCTCACCGACCTGGTCAACCCGTTCATCGGCAGCCAGAACGACGGCAACACCTACCCCGGTGCCGCCGTACCGTTCGGCATGGTGCAGCTCTCCGCCGACACCGGCCACACCACCGGATACAGCTACGACGACGACCACATCCGCGGTTTCAGCTCGGTGCACATATCCGGCGTCGGCTGCGGGCTCGGTGGTGATCTGCCGGTGCTGCCCACCACGGGCGAGATCACCGAGACCGACTATGCGAAGTACGCCGCCGCCTACCGTCATGACGACGAGTCGGCCCGCCCCGGCTACTACCGCGTCGGACTGACGTCCTACGGCGGGATCACCGCCGAGCTGACCGCCACCGCCCGCACCGGCAAACAGCGCTACACCTTCCCGGCCACCGACCAGGCCAACGTCCTGCTCAACGCCGGCCAGTCGCTGCACAAGACGGTCTCCACACGGGTCGAGGTGCTGGATTCCCGCACCATCCGCACGGCCATCACGGGCCGCGGCTTCTGCCAGGACACCAAGCCGTACACGGTGTACACCCTCACCCGCTTCGACCGGCCGTTCTCCTCGTACGGGACCTGGGACGGTGACAAGGTGACGCCCGGCTCCAAGGACTCCACCGCCACCGGGCGGCACGGCGCCTACGCCCGCTTCGACACCCGCAAGGACCGTACGGTCGAGGCGACCACAGCCATCAGCTATGTCGACGCGGCGGGCGCGGCCCGCAATCTGCGTGCCGAGGGCGGGCGTTCCTTCGACCGCACGAAGGCCGCGGCCAACGCGGCATGGGAGCGGCGGCTGGCCCTGGTCAGGACGCAGGGCGGCGACACGACGCTGCGCCGCACCTTCTACTCCTCCCTCTACCGGTCCTTCCTCGCGCCGAACATCGGCAGTGACGTCGACGGCCGGTACACCGGCTGGGACCAGCGCACCCACCGGACCGCCGATTTCGGCGGGCACACCTACTACCAGAACTGGTCCCTGTGGGACACCTATCGCACCCAGGCGCAGCTGCTGGCGCTGCTCGCGCCGCGGGAGTCGCGCGATATGGCGCTGTCGGTGCTGCGGATCGACAAGGAGAGCGGCTGGCTGCCCAAGTGGGGCTACGGAACGGTCGAAACGAACATCATGACCGGCGATCCGGTCACCCCGTTCCTCACCAACGCCTATCAGCAGGGGCTGTTGGCGGGCCATGAGGAGGAGGCGTACGCGGCGCTGAAGAAGAATGCCGACGGGGTGCCGCCGGCCGATTCGCCGGCCGTCGGGCGGGAGGCCAACGCGCAGTATCTGAAGGACGGCTTCGCCCCCTTCATCAAGGACCGCCCGCACGCCAAGCCGGGTGACTCCGACTTCGACCACGGCGCCTCGGCGACCCTCGAATACGCCCTGTCGGATGCGATGCTGGCCCAGATGGCGCGCGATCTGGGGCACGACAAGGACGCCGACCGGTATGCGGCCCGGGCCCAGAACTACCGCAAGATCTTTGACAGTTCGACCGGATTCTTCCGGGCGCGGGACGAGCGGGGCGCCTTCACCGGGCCGGCCGACCCGGCCAAGAGCCAGGGCTTTCACGAGGGCACGTCCTGGCAGTACCAGTGGCTGGTTCCGCAGGATCTGCCGGGGATGCTGAAGCTGATCGGCGGCAAGGACAAGGCCGATGAGCGTCTTGATTCCTTCTTCGCCTACCAGCAGCTGCTGGAGGATCCGCGCAGGACGGCGCGTGAGGTGTGGGTCAACGGCCCGTACGACTACTACAACGCGGACAAGTACAACCCGCAGAACGAGCCCGATCTGATCGCGCCGTACACCTATCTGTCCACCGGCCGGCCCTGGAAGACCACGGATGTGGTGCATGCGGCGCTGACGCTGTTCACCGACACCCCCACGGGAATGACCGGGAACGACGACCTCGGGACGATGTCGGCGTGGATGGTGCTGTCCTCGATCGGGGTGTTCCCCGTGCAGCCGGGCACCGACAGCTGGGGCCTGAGCACACCGGTCTTCGACCGGGTGGAGCTGACGCTGGACCGGCGCTACTACCCGGCCGGGCACTTCACCATCACGGCGCCCGGTACGTCGTCCGCGCAGCGCTATGTGCAGTCGGTCCGTCTGGACGGCGCCGACCGGGACCGGACCTATCTGACCACCGACGAGCTGCGTTCGGGACGTGAACTGTCCTTCACCGTGGGCGCGAAGCCGTCCGGCTGGGGCACCGGCGATCATGCCGCGCCGCCGCCGGTGGGTACCGCGGCCGCGCAGCAGCGGCCGGCTCGCCGGCGCTGAGACCACCGTCGCGGCAGAAAGGCGACCAAGGCCCGGGCGGGGCGTCCCAGGACGACCCGTTCCGGGCTTTGCCGCGGCTGCGCACGAGGGAGCGCGGACGTCAGGCCTGCAGGGCCTGCCAGAACTCGTCGAAGGACATCCGGCCGTCGCTGTCGGTGTCCTTGGCCTTGATGACCGCCTCGGCGACCGGGCCGGTGACGTACGGGTCGCCCATCTCGGCCATCGCCCGCTTGAACTCGTCCGGCGTGACCTGGCCGTCGCCGTCCGCGTCGAACCGGTCGAACGCCGCCCTGGCCTTCTCGATGTCTGCCATGAGAGGTGCCCCCTTCGTGGTGCTGCGCAGTGCTGCGCGGTGGTATTGCCTGGTGATCTGACCTGCGTACATTAGCCGACCCTCACGAAGCGTCCGGCCGCGCCCTCCGCCGTGCCAGGTAGGGCGCCGTACGGCTCCCCGGCGCCGCCGCGACCTCGGCCGGTGTACCCGCCGCCACGATCCGGCCGCCGTCCGCACCGCCGCCCGGTCCGAGGTCGATGACATGGTCGGCGCCCGCGACCACCCCCATGTCGTGCTCGACGACCACGACGGTGTGGCCGGCGTCGACCAGCCCGTGCAGCTGCCGCAGCAGTACCTCGGTGTCGGCGGGGTGCAGTCCGGTGGTGGGCTCGTCGAGGAGGTAGAGGGTGTGCCCGCGACGGGTCCGCTGGAGTTCGGTGGCGAGCTTGATGCGCTGGGCCTCGCCGCCGGACAGCTCGGTCGCGGGCTGGCCGAGCCGCAGATAGCCCAGGCCCACCTCCTGGAGGGTGCGCAGGCTGCGGGCGGCCGCGGGGACATCGGCGAGGAAGTCGCCGGCGGCGTCGACGGTCATCGCCAGCACGTCGGCGATGGTCCTCTCCCGGTAGGTGATCTGGAGGGTCTCGGGGTTGTAGCGGGCGCCGTGGCAGGCGGTGCAGGGCGCGTAGGTGCCGGGCAGGAAGAGCAGTTCGACGGCGACGAAGCCCTCGCCCTGGCAGGTCTCACAGCGGCCGGCGGCGACGTTGAAGGAGAACCGGCCGGCGGTGTAGCCGCGGGCGCGGGCCTCGTCGGTGGCGGCGAAGACCTTGCGTACCGCGTCGAACAGCCCGGTGTAGGTGGCGAGGTTGGAGCGCGGGGTGCGGCCGATCGGCTTCTGGTCGACGCGCACCAGCCGGTCGATCGCCTCCAGGCCCTCGGCGCCGGTGAGCTGGGCACGGGCCATCGGGCCGGTGTCGGCGCCGTCCGTGTCGGTGGTGTCGCGGTGGTCGTCGCTGGTGCCGAGGTGGTCACGGACGGCTTCTGCGAGGACGCGGGTGACCAGCGTCGATTTGCCCGATCCGGAGACGCCGGAGACGGCGGTGAAGACGCCGAGCGGGAAAGCGGCGTCCAGACCGCGCAGATTGTGCAGGGTGACTCCGCGCAGCGTCAGCGTGCCCGAGGGAGTGCGCGGCGGGCGCGCGGCGGGCGGTTCGGTGGCGAAGAGGAACCGGCGGGTGGCGGAGTCGGCGGCGTCGGCGAGGGCTGCGACCGGTCCGCTGTGCAGCACCTGCCCGCCGTGCTCCCCGGCCAGCGGGCCGACGTCCACGAGCCAGTCGGCGCGCCGCACCAGGTCCATGTCGTGCTCCACGACGAACAGCGAGTTGCCCGCTTCCTTCAGCCGGCCGAGCACGGCGAGCAGGGACTCCGTATCGGCCGGGTGGAGTCCCGCGGACGGCTCGTCCAGGACGTAGACGACGCCGAAGAGGCCGGACCGCAGCTGGGTGGCGAGCCGCAGCCGCTGCAGCTCGCCCGCGGACAGGGTGGGCGAGGGCCGGTCCATGCTCAGATAGCCCAGGCCGAGTTCGGTGAGCACCTCGATACGGGCCACCAGGTCGCGGGCGAGCGCCGGGGCCACCTCCTCGTCCGTGCGCTCCGCGGTGGGGCGCAGCAGCTCGGCGAGGGCGCCGAGCGGCAGGCCGGCGAGCGCGGCGATGTCGTGGCCCTCGAACGTCACGGCCAACGCCTCGGGGCGCAACCGCCGCCCGTGGCAGACCGGGCAGGGCTCGGCGACCATGAACCCCTGGACGCGCTTGCGCAGCGCCTCGCTCTTGGAGTCGGCGAAGGTGTGCAGTACGTAGCGTTTGGCGCTCATGTACTGGCCCTTGTACGGGCGTTGGATACGGCCGGCCTCGCGGACCGGGTGCACGGTGACGACGGGCTGTTCGTCGGTGAACAGGATCCAGTCGCGGTCGGCCCGCGGCAGCTCGCGCCACGGCCGGTCGGTGTCATGGCCGAGGGCGGCGAGGATGTCGCGGAGGTTCTTGCCCTGCCAGGCGCCGGGCCAGGCGGCGACGGCGCCCTCGCGGAGGGACAGCGCCGGGTCGGGGACGAGGGACTCCTCGGTGACGCGGTGGACGGTGCCCAGGCCGTGGCACTCCGGGCAGGCGCCGGCGGCGGTGTTGGGCGAGAAGGCGTCGGAGTCGAGTCGTTCCGTCGCGTCCCGCGGATGGTCGCCGGCGCGGGAGAACAGCATCCGCAGGGTGTTGGAGAGGGTGGTGACGGTGCCGACCGAGGAGCGGGAGGTGGGCGCGGAGCGGCGCTGTTCCAGGGCGACGGCGGGCGGCAGACCGGTGATGTCCTCGACCTTGGGCGCGCCGACCTGGTGGATCAGGCGCCGGGCGTAGGGGGCCACCGACTCGAAGTAGCGGCGCTGCGCCTCGGCGTAGATGGTGCCGAAGGCGAGGGAGGACTTGCCCGATCCGGACACCCCGGTGAACGCGACCAGCGCGTCCCTCGGGATGTCCACATCGATGGTGCGGAGGTTGTGCTCACGGGCGCCGCGCACCCGTACGAACGAGTCGGCCATCCCTCCATGATCGGGCACAGTCCTCCATGATCGGGCACAGCCCTCCGTGGTCGTGCCCGTCAGCCTGCCGCCGTGGCGGCCCGGATCCGCTCGCGCGCCTCCTCCCAGGGGAGCGGGGCGGCGATGACCGCGCGCAGCGCACGGACCTGGCGGGGCGGGAGCCCGGCCGCCAGGACGCCGACGGCGCTGCCGCCCCGGCCGTAGAGCGCCAGGGCGCGGCGCGCCGTCCGGTCCAGGACGGTGGTCTCGACGCGGTCGGCGCCCGCGGTCAGCCCGTACGCCTGGATCTTGATGTCGTACTGGTCGGACCAGAAGTACGGCACGGGGGCGAAGGCGCGGCGCTCCTGGCCGGGGGTGCCGTCCGCGGGCGCGGCGGGGGCGGAGGCGGGCGCGGAGGCGCAGGCCTCGGCGGTCAGTTCGGCCAGGAGGTTGCGGGCGGCGGCCATCCCTTGCTCGGTGGCGTTCATCCGGTGCTCGAAGCGCAGCGGCCGGCCGTGCACCGGATGGTCCCAGCGGGCCACGTCGCCCGCGGCGTAGACACCGGGGGCGGCGGCGCAGTACGCGTCGCAGCGCAGCCCGTCGGTGGTGTCCAGCGCCGGGTCGGCCAGCCATTCGACGGCGGGCCGGGAGCCGATCGCCAGCAGGACGAGGTCGGCCGGCAGCCGGGTGCCGTCGGCCAGCCGTACATCGGTGATCTGTGCGTCGTCCGTACCGGCCGGGTCCGCCCCGTCCGCCGTGGTCCCGAATCCGTCCACGGCCCCGGTGATGAGCTGAACGCCCCGGGCGCGGTGTTCCTCGGCCAGCAGCTCGCCGACCTCGGTGCCGACCGCCTCGGCCATCGGTATCGCCCCGATCCCGACGAGGGTGACCTCGTGCCCCAACTCCCGTGCCACCGCGGCGGCTTCGCAGCCGAGGACGCCGTTTCCGACGATCACCAGCCGTCGGGCGGTGCCGGCGAGCCGGCCGCGCAGGGCCAGCGCGTCGTCGAGGGTGCGCAGGGTGTGCACACCGGCGATCCCGTCGGCGCCGGGCAGCGTACGGGCCGCGACGCCGGTCGCGATGATGACGCCGGCGCAGTCGAGCCTCTCTCCTCCGTCGAGGGTGAGGGTGCGGGTGGCCACGTCGAGGCCGGTGGCCCGGGTGCCGAGCCGCAGGTCGAGGTCGAGCGGGTCGAGCTGTTCCTCGGTACGCAGCAGCAGCCGCTCCGGCTCCCAGGCGCCGTGCAGCAGCTGCTTGGACAACGGCGGCCGGTCGTAGGGCAGATGGGGCTCGTCACCGATGAGTGTCAGCGGGCCCCGCCAGCCGAAGCGGCGCAGCGCCTCGGCCGCGGCGAGCCCGGCCGCCGAGGCGCCGACGACGGCGATCGGCCGGGCGGTCATGCGTGGACCTCGATCACGGCGGCCGGGCAGATGGCGGCCGCCTCGCGGACCGCGTCATGCTGCTCGGCGGGCGGTTCGGCGTCGAGCAGCACCACCACGCCGTCCTCGTCGCGCTGGTCGAAGACCTCGGGGGCGATCAGCACGCACTGGCCGGCGGCGCAGCACTTGTCGGCGTCAAGGGTGATCTTCATGGCAGAAGGCTCCGTGGGGGATTTCCGTGGGGATTGTGGTGTTGGGCCTGTGGTGTTGGGCTTGCGGACAGTGAGATCGGGCCGGGGCCACGATCGCGTGGCGGCGGGCCCGGTGTCACCAGGTGACGGGCAGCGCGTGGCAGCCGTAGATCGACATATCGGTGCGGAAGGGGATCTTCTCCAGGGGCACCGCGGGCCGCAGGGTGGGGAAGCGGCGCAGCAAGGTGCCGATGACCACCTGGAGTTCGACCCGGGCGAGCGCCTGGCCGAGGCACTGGTGGATGCCGTAGCCGAACGCGACGTGGTGCTGGGCGTTGGGGCGGCGGATGTCGAGCCGGTCGGCATCGGCGAAGACGCTCTCGTCGCGGTTGGCGGACGGTACGGCCACCACGACGCCCTCGCCGGCCCGGATGAGGTGCCCGTCGATCTCGATGTCGGCGGTGGCGACCCGGCGCGGTCCGTTGCGGATGATGCTGTGGAAGCGCAGCAGTTCCTCGACTGCGCCGCGGATCAGGGCGGGCTCCTGGCGCAGCCGTTCGGCACTCTCCGCGTCGCGCATCAGGGTCAGCGCGCTCAGGCCGATCATGTTGGCGGTGGTCTCGTGCCCGGCGATCAGGAGCAACGCGGCGAAGGCGGCGACCTCGTCGTGGGTGATCTCGCCGGTTCGCTGCTGTTCGACGATCAGCCGGCCGAGGATGTCATCGCCGGGGTCCGCCTCCTTGGCCGTGACCAACCGGTCGAGATAGTCCCGCAGTTCGAGCCGTGCGGTCTCCCGCTCGTCGTCGGGGACGGTGCGGGAGAGCAGTGTGCCGGTGATCCGCTGGAAGATGTCGTGGTCGTCGTACGGGACGCCCAGCAGCAGGCTGATGACCAGCGACGGGACGGGCAGCGCCAACTCCTCGACGAGGTCCACGTCCTGGCCGGCGCGGCGCTCCATGGCGTCGCACAGTTCGTCGGTGATCCGCTGGATCTCGGGGCGCAGCGCCTCGACCCGCTTGACCATGAACTCCCGGGTGACCATCCGGCGCAGCCGGGTGTGCTCGGGCGGGTCCCTGCGGATGAAGCCGCGGTTGTCGGTGTTGGAGCCGCCGGTCATTCCGCTGAGCGGGTAGCCGTGGACGGTGGTGTCGGAGCTGAAGCGGGTGTCGCCGAGGATCGCCCGGATATCGGCGTAGCGGGTGGCCAGCCAGGCCCAACTGCCGTCCGACAGTGAGATCTTGGAGATCGGCTGCTCGGTGCGCAGGGTGCCCAGTGCGGCGGGAGGGTCGAAGGGGCAGCCGCTCGGGGGTTCCACGGGCAGCGGCGCGGGGGCGGTGGAAAGTGTCATCTCGCTCATCTCGGTTCGTGCGCGCACGTCGGCAGGGGCGTGCGCCGGAGAGTCGAACTCGCCTAACACCCGTAAACTTACATGTGTAATGCACAGGTAAGCGTGCCGGGGGTGGTGTGGGTGACGATTCCTCAGGTGAGCGGCCCGGAGAGTCCCGGGGCGAAGACCGGCGCGGCAGGCGGTGGCCCGGCGCCCGAAGCGCGGCTCAGCGCTCCAGCAGCAGCCGCAGCATCTCGTCCACGAAGCGGTCCAGCCTGCTGGCGTCCTTGGGGCTTGGCATGACCTGCCAGAGCATGACCCGCCCGTGCACCGACGACCACAGCACATACGGCGCCTCGGACCGCGAGCCGCGCACCCGCCATCCGGCGTCCTCACAGGCCGTCAGCGCCTGCTGCCAGCTGCGTACCAGCAGCCCGGCCGGGTGTCCGGCGAGCCGTTCGGGGCCGACCGGGGTCTGCCGCGTCTCGTAGAGCAGCCGGTAGGTGGCGGGGTGTGCGACGGCGTAACGGCAGTAGGCGCGCAACTGGGCGCGCAGCCGCGCCACCGGGTCGTCGTCGGCCTTCGCGGCGGCCTCGGCCATCGCCGCGGCGAGCCGCTCATAGCTGACTTCCAGGGTCGCCCAGACCAGCTCGGTCTTGTCGGAGAAGTGGCGGTAGATGCTCGGTGCGGCGACGCCGGCCGCGCGGGCCACCGCCCGCAGCGACAGCGCGTCCTCGCTGCCGACCTCCTCCAGGAGGCGCTCGGTGGCCCGCAGGAGCTCCTCCCGCAGACGCTCGCCCTGTCCGCGCGGATTGCGGGGCCGGACGGCCGCACTTTCGCTCACTGCCCTCCGGTTCCTTCCCTGGCCTGGCCGATGTGGTGCTTCACCAGGGTTTCACACCGGGGCGGCGGGGCGTACGCGAGGAGGGCGCGGCGCCTGTGGGGACCGCGGGATCAGCTCCCCATCGTCAGCCCGTCGGCCGCGGCGCCCCGGCTCAGCACCGCCTTGCCGATCTTCTTGCGGACCTGGCGGTGGCCGTCGGCCGTGGCGAGATTGCGCATCCGCACCCGTGGCTCCCGCTCGGCCAGCTGCGGGATGTACTCGGCCTTGGTGACCCGCCAGCGCTCACCGGGCCGGCCGGGCGGCTCGAACCGGAAGCGGGCGATGGTGCCCCAGTTGCCGCGCGGCTGCTTCATGACGCCGGAGATCTGGTCGCCGAGGCCGTAGACGACCCAGGTGCCGTTGACCTTCTCGTACGGCTGCGGGGTGTGCGCGTGGGTGCCGACGATCAGGTCGATGTCGGGCCGGCCGTCGGTCTCGGCGGCGGTGAGCGCCCGGGCCAGTCGGAGCTGCCGCGCATCGGGCGCGGTGCGGTACTCCGTGCCCCAGTACGGGCTGACGACCACGACATCGGCGCCGGCCCGGCGGGCCGCCCGCGCATCCTCGATGATCTTCTTCTCGTCGAGCAGATTCACCGTCCACGGTGCGATCCCCGAGCGGCGGCCGCCTTCGGTGCCATAGGTGTACGAGAGCTGGGCCACCCGTACGCCGCCGGGCGTCCGCAGCAACGCCGGGCGGGCGCCCTCGGTGGCGTCGCGGGCCGAGCCGGTATGCCGCAACCCGACCGTGTCCAGCGCCTCCAGGGTGCGGCGCACGCCCGGGACGCCATGGTCGAGGGCATGGTTGGAGGCGGTGGCGCAGGAGTCGTAGCCGGTCGCCTTCAGTGCGGTGGCGATCTGCGGCGGCGCCTGGAGAACGGGGTAGCCGGTGAAGGGTCCGGCCAGCGGTCCGAGCGGCCCCTCCAGATGGCACAGCGCCAGATCGGCGGAGGAGATGACCGACTTCACGCCCTTGAGCATCGGCCGGTAGTCGTAGCCGTCATGGGGTGCGTCGTCCTGCGCCGTGTCGAGCACCTCGGGGTGGGACGGGAGGATGTCCCCGGAGGCGACCAGGGTGAAGGACAGCCGGTCGGTGGACCCGGCGACGGGGGCGCCCGCGTGGGCGCGCGAGGTGGATTCCGGCGTCGGCCGCGGGACCGGTCGCGGGACGGAGTGCGGGCCACCGCACCCCATGGCCAGCGCGGCGAGCAGGACGGCTGCCGCATACCGTGTGTACGCGCTCATGCTCGACAGATATCAGCCGATTATGGTGGGAATTGCCCGCATACGCCGGTGTCTGTCGCTCTCCCCCATACGGCCCCACGACAGCCGCGGCCCCCCTTACGCTGCCCGGATGGCGCACACTCCGTACGACACCGACCGCTTCCCCGCCGGCCTCCCGGTGGTGGCGCAGATGGGGCGGACCGCCTCCGGGCGAGCCTGGCTCGACCGGCTGCCGGGGATCGTGCGGGAGGTGGAAGAGCGCTGGGAGCTGCGGCTCGGCGCCCCGTTCCACGGCGGCAGCTGCTCCTGGGTGGCGCCGGCCGAGCGGCCCGACGGCGAACCGGCCGTGCTCAAGGTGGCCTGGCCGCACCGCGAGGCGGAGGGCGAGGGCCCCGCGCTGCACGCCTGGGGCGGCAACGGCGCCGTACGGCTGCTGCGCCGGGACCACGAGCGGGGCGCGCTGCTGCTCGAACGGTGCACCCCCGGCACCCAGCTCGGGCGGACCGCGCTGCCGCCGACCGGGCAACTCGCCCTTGCCGCAGGTCTGTTGCGTGAGCTGTGGGCGGCGCCCACCCCACCCGACGGTGAGTTGGAGCGGGTGGCGGTGGTGTGCGCCGAGTGGGCCGACATCCTCCAGGAGCGGATGCTGCGACTGCGGCCCGGCTACGACCCCGGGCTGGTGGCGCTCGGCGCCGATCTGCTGCGCGAGCTGCCGTCGACGGCGGCCCGCGAGGTCGTGGTGCACGGCGACTTCAACCCGGGCAACGTACTCGCGGCCGAGCGCCGGCCGTGGCTGGCCATCGACGCCAAGCCGATGGTCGGCGACCCGGCGTACGACCCGTGGCCGCTGCTGATGCAGATCGACGACCCCTTCGCCCACCCGGACCCCCGGCCGGTGCTCCGTGCGCGCTACGCACTGGTCGCCGAGGCTCTCGGCGAGGATCCGGCGCGGCTGCTCGCGTGGTCGGTGGCGCGCGGTGTGGAGAGCGCGCTGTGGAGCGCCGATCACGACGATGTGGAGGGCGGGGCCGAGGAGTTGACGGAAATTCAGGTACTGGCGGAGCTGGCCGGATTGTGACCTTCGAGGGGGCGATCGGGGGCTGGCAGGCGGGCGGGCCGGTCCTAGGCTGAGGGCGCATGAACGAGGAACCTTTTCGGGGCCGTGAGCCGCTTCATGTGACGGTGTGGGACGAGGCGACGCCCGGTGCGCCGCGGGCGGTGCTGGTGCACGGCACGATGAGCTGGGGCACCCACTGTTTCGCGGGGCAGCGGCCGCTGGCCGAGATGTTCCGCCTCGAACTCGTCGACCGGCGCGGCTTCGGCGACAGCCCGGACATCGAGCGCAGCGACTACACGATCGACGCCGAGGATGTATGCCACCTCCTCGGCCATGGCGCGCACTTGGTCGGGCACTCCTACGGCGCCGCCGCCGTGATGCTGGCCGCTTCGGCCCGTCCGGAGGCGGTGCAGTCGCTCACCCTCATCGAGCCGTCCCCGCTGCGCACCGCGGCCGGGCACCCCGTCGTGGCGGCGGCGCTGGAGCGGATCCGGGCCTCGTTCGGCGGCGTGGAGGAGGAGCTGAGCCCGGAGGACCATCTGCGGCGGTCCACCGAGCCGTACGGCCTGCCGATGCCGGAGACGACCCCGCATCTGCTGCGTGCGGTGCGGTCGGCGATGCGCGAACGGCCCGTATGGGATGCGCAGTTGCCGCTCGGGCCGCTGGCCAAGGCCACCATGCCCAAGACCGTCATCAACGGGACATGGGAGACCGCGCACCCCGACTACCGGGAATTCACCGGGAATGCGCTGGTGGCCTGCGGGGAGTATCTCGCCGAGATGATCGGCGCCCGCCATGTCCGGGTGGCAGGCGCCGACCACGCCCCGCACCAGGACCGCCCGGACGCGGTGAACGCGGTCCTCACCCGGATGTGGCAGAGCTGAGGCGGGCCGCGCCCAGCGGACGGTAGGTCAGGCCGGGCGAGGCCACCGCCTTCGCCGCACCGTCCGGTACGGCGAAGGTCCGGACACCCCCGCCCTGACATCCGAGGTATCCGGACGCCCCGCCCTGACATCCGAGGTATCCGCACGCCAGCGCACGGGCGATCCCGTAATTGCCCCGACTCCCGCAGCATTTGGCGCGCCGTCATCCGATGTATTTGGCGCCGGGGGGCTTCCGCAAGCCCGAGGCCGGCTGCACTATGCGGGAGGAGTTCAGGGACGAGAACCGGAGGCGCCTACATGACTCATCTCTCGCGAAGAGCCTTCACCGGTGCGGCGGTTGCCGGCACCGCGGGCGCCTGGTTCGCCGGGCCCGGCGCCGCCTGGGCCACCGGCGGCGCCGGCCGCCCGGACCCGTACGCCTCCGCCGTCCGCGCCGCCGCGATGCGGTGGCGCACCCTGCCGACCGGCTGGCAGCAGGCGCCCTTCCTCGCCGACGGGCGGCTCGGCTGCCAGATCTACGCGGGCCCCACACCCCACACCCTGAAAGTGATGGTCAGCCACACCGAGGTGCAGGACCGGCGCGGCCGGTGGCGGGCCGGGATCGGCTACTCGCGGCTGCCCGTCGGGTACTTCACCCTCACCCTGGCCGGGGCCGTGACCGGCGTCGACTGGACGCTGGACCTGTGGGACGCGGAGCTGCGCGGCACCGTCACCACCACCCGCGGCAGTGTGCGGCTCAGCGCCCTGGTGCACACCACCCGCTCCGCGCTGCTGATCTCCACCCGGCCGAGCCCGGGGGAGGCCGACGCCGCCTGGTCGTTCACCTGGCTGACCGCGGCCACCACCCGCACCAGCGGCAAGCCCGCCGACTACACCCCCAACCCGGCTCCCCGTACCGGCTCAACCGGAGCCCCCGACGCCACACACTTCGTCGAGCAGCCGCTGCTGGCCGGCGGCGGCTGGACCACCGCCTGGCGCGAGCGCCGCGCCGGCACCGCCCGGCTCCTCGCCGCCCACCTCGTCTACCGCTCCCCCGGCGACCCGGCCCGTACGACACAGGAGGCGGTCCGCGCGGTCGCCGACACCCTGGCCGCCGACCCCGACCGGCTCATCGCCGGGCACCGCACGTGGTGGCACACCTACCACCGGCGCAGCCTGCTGTCCGTACCCGACAAGCGGCTGCAGAGCTTCTCCCTCGGGCAGCTCTACAAGCTCGGCTCGGCCACCCGCGCCGACGGCCCCGCCCTGTCGGAGTGGGGGCCGTGGTTCCCGGAGGTCGGCAACAACTGGACCGCCCTGTGGTGGAACCTCAACGTCCAGATCGCCTCCACCGCCTACCTCGGCACCAATCACCTCGAACTCGACTCGGTGACCGGCGCGTTCCGCCGCTTCGAGGAGAATCTGCCGCTGTCCGTACCGCCCGCGTACCGCGACGGCCGCACCTACGCCCTCGGCCACCCCTCCGACTGGCATCTGCGGCCCGGCGAATGGACCGTGGGCGTGCCCGGCTCGGACCGGATCTCCGACAACTTCGGCAATCTGACCTGGGGCCTGCACAACGTCTGGCTCGCCCACCGTCACACCATGGACCGTGCCGTCCTGCGCGACGTGCTCCTCCCGGTTCTCGCCGGAGCGCTGAACTTCTACGACCACTTCCTGTACGAGGGCAGCGACGGCTCTCTGCATCTGCCCACCACCCGCTCCCCCGAGTACGCCGACGCCGCCGACTGCAGCTATGACCTGGCCCTGATCCGCTGGGCCGCCCGCACCCTGCTCGACGCGGCCCGCGCGCTGCGCATCGACGACCCGCGCGCCCCGCGTTGGCACGAGATCGCCACCGGGCTGGTGCCCTACGCGCAGGACCCCGCCGACGGCGTGATGATCGGCGCGGGTGTCCCGCTCGCCGAGTCGCACCGCCATCACTCCCACCTGCTGTGGCTCTACCCCCTGCGCGAAAAGGTCTGGGACCGGCCGGCGGACCGGGAGCTGATGCGCAAGAGCTTCGCCCACTGGGCGGGTATGCGGGGCGCCTGGCGCGGCTACAGCTATGCGGTGTCCTCGTCGATGTCGTCGGTGATGGGCGAGCCGGAGCGCGCGCTGGACCTGCTGACGTTCTTCACCGACCGGAACACCGTGGCCGACTGTCAGCTGACCGAGAACACCATGTACCGGGAAGGGAAGAACTTCGCGCTGGAGAGCCCGCTCGCGGCCGTGCAGTCGATGCTCGACATGGTGCTGCAGAGCCATGGCGGGGTGCTGAAGGTCTTCCCTTCCGTCTCCCGGCGCTGGTCCGATGTCTCCTTCGCCACGCTGCGCGCCCAGGGCGCGTTCCTGGTCGACGCCGACCGGTCCGCGGGCCGTACCCGCTGGATCCGGGTGCACAGCGAGGCGGGCGCGCCGCTGGTGCTCGAACACGGCATCAGGGGCGCGGTCACGGTACGGGACGAGCGCGGCAGGCCACTGCCGTGGAAGCCGGCAGGGCAGGGCCGGATCGCCGTCCGTCTGCCGCGCGGCGCCACGGCGTTCATCGCGCCGCCGGGCACCGATCCGGACTCCGGCCCACGGGACGTACCGGCCTCCGGGCCCACGCAGCCTTGGGGGCTTCCGTCGTGAATCAGCCGGCACCCCCCTCCGACTCGACCTCCGACTCGACCTCCGGCTCCCCCGCCCCCTCCAGGAGAAGCGTCCTCGGTGTCGCGCCGGCCGCCGGTGCGGCAAGTGCCGCCGGTGCGGCAAGTGCCGCCGGTGCGGCAAGTGCCGCCGGTGCGGCCGGGATGGCCGCCGTCGCGCCGGAGGCGGTGGCCGCGGCGGCCCCGGAGTCGGCGGCCGACCCCTGGGTGAGCGTCCTCGCCGATGCGGACCTCGTACGGCAGCGGATGCCGAAGACCTGCTGCGAGGGCCCGTTCCTCGGCAACGCCCGCCCGGGGTCGGGCATTTACGAGGAACCGGACGCCAACGCCGTGCGCTTCAACGTCCAGCACAGCGAGGTGCAGGACCACCGGCCGGAGTTCGGCTCGCTCTTCGGGCCGGCCCGGCTGCCGATCGGGCAGTTCACCCTGGAACCGGTCGGGCACCGCGCGCGGCGACCGGCCCGTGCCGCGGATCGCGCCGGTCGCGGCGAACGAGCCGGCGCCGCGCTGGGGGCCGTCCTCGTGACGGGCCCGTACGGACCCGCCGGAGCGCCCCGGGAACCGACCCCGCCGCCGCCCGCTTCCTCCTCAGGCGACCTCGATGCCGTACTCCTGCACCAGCGCCTCCAGGCCGCCGGGGAAGCCCTTGCCGCCGATCACGAAGTCCCAGTCGCCGCCCACCCGTTGCCGGAACGAGCCGAGCACCAGCGCGGTCTCGCCGCGCCGCCCGTCGGAGACCTCCAGCTGCCCCAGCTCCTCGCCCGACGCGTCCAGCAGCCGGATCCGGGCATCGGTGAAGCCGGCGAGGTCGGCGTCCGGGTTGACCTGGGGGTCGATCGCCGCGACCAGGACCAGCCGGTCGGCGTCCGCCGCCAGCGCCTCGAACCGCACCTGCATCGCGGCGCGGTCGGGGGCGAAGCCGGGCAGCATCCGCACCGAACCGTCCGGGGTGCGCGGGTTGTTGTAGAAGACGAAGTGGTCGTCGCTGAGCACCGTGGTCCCCTTGCAGACCAGGGCGCAGACATCGAGGGCCACGTCGCCGGACCAGTTCATGCCGAGGATGTTGTGGTCGGGCGCCTCGTCGGCGGCGGTGGAGCCGTTCGGGGCGGCCGCGCCGAGCCGGCCGCGCAGTCCGTACCGGCCGAGCAGATCGACGAGTTCGGGGCCGGCGATCAGGCTGAGCGGCTTGCCGTTGGCGAAGGTGTGCGCACCGGGGCCGAACCGGGAGGTCGTCACCAGCACACCCTTGTTTGCGCCCTCCGACTGCACGGTGCCGTAGAGGTCCCGGACGGCGGTCGGCGGGACGGTGTTGCGGTAGCGCTTGACCTGGACCACGATCTTGCCGCCGCGGATCGGGTCGGGGTCCAGCGCATCCACATCGACCCCGCCGTCGCCGGACCGCTGGGTCGTCACGGCCTGCATACCCATGGCACGGAACAGCTCGGCGATCAGGTTCTCGAAGGCGATCGGGTCCATCTCGTACAGATCCGGCTCGCTCTCGCTGCCGTGCGAGACGACCCCGCCGCCGACATCGCCCGGCAGCCGTCCGGGGCGCACCGCGGTCCGCTGGTCGGGGCGCGCGGCGAGCTGCCCGCGCAGCCCTTCGGTCAGACACTCCACGGCGCCGACCTGCTCAAGATGGAACGCGTCGAAGGCGCTGCGGGGCGCCAAGACGGTCGCGAGATACACCTGGGCCGGGCGGCCGGTGACCGGGTCCACATCGTCCACGAAGCCGTTGAGCGCCACCGACTCCAGGGTGCCGAAGGTGTCGGCGGCGAAGAGGTCGCGCAGCACCAGGAGCACGCTCTGGGCCAGCACATCGCGGTAGAGCGCCCGGCGCTGCGCGGCCGGCCGGGCGGTCTCCTTCTCCTGGTCGGCGGTGGGCATGTACCGCACGGACTTGGTTTCCGGAACGATGTCGTAGCCGGGCAGCTCCCAGTCCAGGACGAGCTGACGAGCCATCGGGTCGTAGGCGGCGGCGACCTGACGGGGGAAGCCCTCCGGCCATGCCGTGGAGGAGTACAACGCGGCGGAGAAGTACTCGACGGCCGCCTCCGCGTCCCCGTTGCGCAGCCCGGACAGCAGCTCCTCGATGCCGGCGTTGTGCTGCCGGATCTCGGCCAGTGCGCCCGCGGCCCACTGGTCGTACTGCTGCCGGTAGGCGGCGAGTTGGGCCTGCCGCTGGCTCTCCGCGGCCTGCGCGGCGTACCAGTCCTGCTCGTAACGGGCGCGGGCCTCCTCCTGGGCGCGGTCACGGCGGGCGGCCCCGACGTGCCAGCCGCCGGGCGGCGCCTGGTAGCGGGCCGGGTCGGGCATCGGGAGCGGGGTGGCGAGGGCGCCGGGCGCGAACTCCTCGATGCGCTCGGGCCGCAGCAGCGCGGAGGCGGTGAAGGCGGGGGCGCGACAGCCGTCCGCGAGCAGGCCGGTCAGCGCGGCGACCCGGGCGTCCAGTTCCTCGGTGCGGCGGCGGGCGTCGGCCTCCCGCTGCTGCCGGTAGGCCGCCTGCCGCTCGCGGTGCATCCGCGCCATGGCGCGTTCTGCGTCCCGTGCCTGCCGTTCCTGGTCGCGTTGGTGTTGGACATACGCGCGGCGCTGGGCTTCCTCCCGGCGTTGCTGCTGGCGCTGCGCCTCGGCCCAGACGGCCATTAATCCATGGGAACGGCGGCTCATGTCGATCTGTGTCCTCCCCCCGGGGCACCTGCCCCCGGAACCCTGTGGAAGCGGTTTCACCTGCGCTGTTCATCCGACTGTAGCGGGGCGGGAGATGCCGGGCCGGTGGGGGGACGAGAACAGTCCGGCCGGAGTTCGGGGGCCTGTCCGGCCCTGGTCCGCCGGTCGGGTGCTAGGGCCTGTCCGATGGGCCGCGGGCCCGGCCATGACCCATCGGACAGGCCCTAGGCGGCTTCGGCCCGTCTGGCGGCCGCCGTCACCGAGACGTCGTAGTCCGGTCCGACGCCGGGGACCAGGACCGTTTCGCCGTCGATGTGCCGGGTGCGCAGCGGCAGGATCTCCTGGTACTCGGGGGAGTCGTACCAGGCCCGCGCCTCGTCGATGCCGGGGAATTCGATGACGACGACAAAGCCGGGCCAGCTGCCTTCCTTGACCTCGACCACGGCGTTGTGGACCCGGAACCGTCCGCCGAAGGGGTCCAGGGTCGCCTGGATCCGCTCCAGGTATACGGCGATGTCCGGGTGCGGGTCGGCGGGGCGGAGGTGGGCGATGGCGAACGCGCTCATGGGGCGGCCTTTCTCGGTGCGGTACGGCGGTTGCGTTGCCGTCCACGTTTCCAGCCGGCGCCATCGGGGTCGATTACCTCCGAGGTCATCACGCACCTCCTCCGGCTCTCCACGAAGGGATTCCGTCATGGACGACCTCCTGCACTTCCGGGCCGCCGGCACCAGCCTGGTGCTGGATCTGTCCGGAACCGGCCTGCCGCGCATCACGCACTGGGGCGCCGACCTCGGTGAGCGTGCGCCCGGCCGGCTGGCGGGGCTGCGCACCGCCGATGTCGCGCAGACCGTCGCCAACGCACCGGACGAGCCGGTCCCGCTGAGCGTGCTGCCGCAGCAGTCCGCCGGCTGGCCCGGCACCCCGGGGCTGAGCGGCCATCGCGACAGCTCCGCCGCCGCGCCCGCTTTCACGGTGCGCACCAGGTCCGTACGGGCGGCGGACCGCCGGCTGACCGTCGAGGCGGTGGACAGGGACGGCGGCCTGGCGCTGACGCTGGAACTCGGGCTCACCGACGCCGGGCTGGTACGGCTGCGCGCCGCCGTCACCAACACCGGCGACACCCCGTACCACCTCACCGAGCTGGCGCCCGCGCTCCCGGTCCCCGCGCAGGCCACCGAGATCCTCGATCTCACGGGCCGTCATCTGCGGGAACGCGCACCGCAGCGGCATGCGTTCACGCTCGGTACCCATCTGCGGGAGAACCGGCGCGGGCGCACCGGCAGCGACGCGACGCTGTTGCAGATCGTCGGGGTGGCGGGTTTCGGCTTCCGGTCCGGTGAGGTGTGGGGCCTGCATGTGGCCTGGAGCGGCAACCACCGCTCGCTCGCCGAGCGCACCCCGGCCGGGCATGCCGTACTGGCCGGCGGCGAACTCCTGCTGCCCGGCGAGATCCGGCTGGCGCCCGGCGACACCTACCGCAGCCCCTGGCTCTACGGCTCCTACGGCCGCCATGGCCTGGACGAGCTGGCCGGCCGCTTCCACCGCCATCTGCGCACCCGCGACGGCCACCCCACCTCACCTCGGCCGGTCACCCTCAACACCTGGGAGGCGGTCTACTTCGACCAGGATCCGGCGACGTTGGAAGGGCTGGCGCGGGCGGCGGCCGAGGTGGGGGCGGAGCGGTTCGTGCTGGACGACGGGTGGTTCCGCGGGCGGCGGGACGATCGGGCCGGGCTCGGCGACTGGTATGTGGACGAGGAGGTCTGGCCCGACGGGCTGCATCCGCTGATCGGCACGGTGCGGGGGCTGGGGCTGCGGTTCGGGCTGTGGGTGGAACCGGAGATGGTCAACCCGGACTCCGATCTGGCCCGTGCGCACCCCGACTGGATCCTGGCCGCCTCCCCCGCGCGGCTGCCGCCCGCCTCCCGCCATCAGCAGGTCCTCGATCTGGCGCGCCCCGAGGCGTACGGCTATGTCCTCGGCCGGCTGGACGCCCTGCTGCGCGAGTACCGCATCGACCACCTGAAGTGGGACCACAACCGCGATCTGGTGGACGCGGCCGCGCATCACCAGACGGCGGCCGTCTACCGGCTGATGGACGAACTGCGCGCCCGGCACCCGAATGTGGAGATCGAGTCCTGCTCGTCAGGCGGCGGCCGGGTGGATCTGGGGGTGCTGGAGCGCACCGACCGGGTGTGGACCAGTGACTGCATCGATGCGCTGGAGCGGCAGCGGATCCAGCGCTGGACCGGGCTGTTGCTGCCGCCGGAGCTGCTCGGCGCGCATGTGGGGGCGCCGGTGGCGCATACGACGGGGCGGCGGCACACGCTGGACTTCCGGGCGGGCACGGCGCTGTTCTGCCACTTCGGGATCGAGTGGGATCTGGCGGCGGCGGACGCGGCGGAGCGGGAGCGGCTGGCCGAGTGGGTGGCGCTCCATCGCGCGCTGCGGCCGCTGCTGCACAGCGGGACGGTGGTGCGTGGCGATCATCCCGATCCGGCGCTGTGGGTGCACGGCGTGGTGGCCGAGGACGGCGGGCGGGGGGTGTTCGCGCTGGTGCAGATGGCGACGAGTGTGCAGTCGCCGGCCGGGCGGGTGCGACTGCCGGGCCTCGATCCGGATGCCGACTACCGCCTGTCGCCGCTCGCGCCGGGCGACCGCCCGGAGGGGCCGTTCACCTCGGCGCTGCCGTGGTGGGAGAAGGGCGTGACGCTGCCGGGTCGGGTGCTGGCCGAGGTGGGGGTGCAGGCGCCGACGCTGTTCCCGGAGCGGCTGGTGCTGCTGGAGGCCGTACGGCGATAACAGAATGTCTCACCGAGCACGGCCGGCCGGTCATGCAGGTCGAGTCGCGCAATCTGCGCGCGGCGTGAGTCCGCCGCCCGGGAAGGCCCGCGAGGCGACCTCCGTCAAGGCGGTGGTGCTGCCCCAGCAGTGACCGCGCGGCCGGCCGACGGGCCGTCAGCCGTCGCCCAGCGCCACCAGCTCCGTGCCGGCCAGCAGGAAGGCGCCAACACCGAAGTCGGCGGTGGAGTCGTAGGTGACCGGCTGGCTGGACTCCGGCCGGTCACCGACGTTCTGGACATGGCCGAGGAAGCCGTCGGGGTGTACGGCGGTGTCCACCATCGCGTTCCAGGCCCGGGCGGCGACCGGGCGGAAGAGGCCGCGCGGGACGAGCCCGGCGCGCAGCGCATACGCCGTCCCGTAGGTGAAGAAGGCGGTGCCGCTGGTCTCGGGGCCCGGAAGGTGCGCGGGGTCGGCGAGGTTCACATTCCAGAACCCGTCGGTCCGCTGGACGGCGCGCAGCGCGGCCAGTTGCCCGACGAGCGTGGCGCGGTAGGCGCGGACCGGGGCGAAGGTGTCCGGGAGGACGGCGAGCACCTTGGCATGGGCGCCCGCGACCCAGCCGTTGCCGCGCGACCACAGCACGGGCCTGCCATGGGGGGACGCTATGCCGCCGGGCAGGAACCGCTTGTCGCGGTACCACAGGCCGCTGTCGGGGTCGTGGAGGCCGGGGCCGCCCTCGGCGCTCTTGGTGTGGGTGTAGAGCGCGTGCATCGCGTCCCAGTAGGCGGGGTCGTCGCGCAGCGCGCCGAGCCGGGCGAACGGCGGCATCGCCATGTGCAGCGCATCGTCCCACCACCAGTCGTCGTGCTTGTCGGCCGAGGTGTCGACCATCCGCCGCAGCGAGTCCTCGATGGCGGCGATCTTGGCCTGGTCGGGCGCGGCGTCCAGCGCGTAGAGATCGAGGTACGCCTGGCCGGCGCAGTGGTCGTCGGCGTGCCGGGTGGTGACGCCGTTGTGCAGCCCGTACGCATGGCGCTCCGCCCAGCCGCGCGCATAGGCGAGGTAGCGGGGCTCGCGGGTGAGGCGGTGCAGGGCCATCAGCCCGCTGAAGAACGTGGCGCGCGCCCACTGGTTGTTCCCGGGGTCGCTGTGCGCACCGATCCAGTGGTCGGCGACCTTGCGCAGTACGGCGACGATCTCGGCGCGGGCCGGCAGCCGGTCGTGCGGCCGGCGGCCGGTCGCGGCGGCGGCCGAGTGCGCGGACAGTGGCAGCGCGGTGCCGGCGGTCAGCGCGGCGCCGGTGGCGAGGAATTGCCGACGTTCCATGAACACACCCCTCCGGGACGGGAGTTCAGGCAGACAGGCCAGGCAAGCCGGCACACTCAGAGATTTACGTATATGAACGATGTTCTTTCATGTGATGGCAGCGAGGGACATCGTGACAGCCAACTCCGGCTTACGGAAGGGGGCTTGAGGCTTCAGACGGTGCCGCCGGCCGCCAGGAACCGTTCGACGGGCAGCGTCGCGGCACCCAGCGCCACCGCGTCCGGACCGAGCCGGCACAGCTCGATGCTGGTGCGCTCGTACGGATGCCGCAGCGCCTGCCCGGCAACCGCCGCACGGATCTGCGGCAGCAGCCGGGCGCCGAGCAGCAGCCCGGCCCAGCCGCCGAGGATGATCCGCCGCGGATTGAAGAGGTTGACCAGGTTGGCGATGCCCGCGCCGAGGTAGACGGCGGTCTCGTCCAGGATCCGGCGGGCCGCGGCCGAGCCCTCCGCGCCGGCGATGAGGGCGGCCAGCGCGGATTCCTCATCGACCCCCGGCGCGGGCCGGCCGCGGCGGGCCTGGTGGTAGCGGTCCAGGATGCCCTCGGCACCGACATACGCCTCCAGACAGCCACGGGCACCGCAGCGGCAACGCCGCCCGCCGACCTGGAGGACGGTGTGCCCCCACTCCCCCGCACTGCTCGTGGCGCCGTGGTAGAAGCTGCCGTTGGCGACGACGGCGGCACCGACGCCGGAGCCGATCAGCGCGATCACGGCATGGTCGGCGCCGCGGCCCGCGCCGAACCACATCTCGGCCTGCCCCAGGGTCGTCGCACCGTTCTCGATGTGCAGCGGCAGATCGGTGCCCGGATGGGCCGCGGTGCCTTCCCGCAGCAGCCGGCCGAGCGGTACCGCATGCCAGTCGAAGGTCTGCCCGTGCACCAGGGCACCGCCCTCGCCTGCGCCGGCGCGTTCGACGACACCGGACACCGCCACGCCGACCCCGAGGATGTCGGCGCGGTCGACGGCGGCGGCCGCGATCACCTCGTCCAGACCGGCGAGGATCCGCTCGACCACCGGACCGACGTCATAGCGGCCGCTCTCCAACGGGTGGTCGGCCCTGGCCCGTTCGTTCATGGCCAGGTCGTACAGCTCGACACGCACCCTGGTCTCGCCGACGTCCACACCGATGACGCAGTGCCGGTCGGGGGCCACCCGGAGCAGAATGCGCGGCCGCCCGCCGTCGGAGTCGACCGCGCCGGCCTCCACCACCAGGCCCTCGGCGAGGAGTTCGGCGGTGACGGTGGAAACGGTGGTGCCGCTCAGCCCCGTACGCGCACCGAGTTCCTGACGGCTCAGTGGTCCGTCGAAGTAGAGGGACCACAGCAGTACGGAGCGGTTTCCGCGCCGTAGATCGCGGGTGGTGGCATGTCGCTGGGCAGCGCCCATGGACCTCTCCTGTCCCTCGGTCTCCCCGGCGCCACATAATTCGAGACGCGTCAGAAGCGTGTCAAGGAGTTGGACTGGACCAGATCGGCAAGCCGGTCCGCGTTGCTTCCGCCCGTGCGGGGCATTATCTTTGACTCCGTGACTACCGGGTCGGCCATGGGCCAAAAGCGAGTGAGGTTCCCGGTCACCACGTGACCGCGCGGCGGGCGACCAGAGCCCCGCCCCTCCTCCCTTTCACAGTAAGCGCGTTCCGCGCCTTTTCGATGCATGCGTCGTACGCCTGCATTCGCCACCACCGCATTCAGCACCGCATTCACCACCACGGTCGATCTCGCGATCCCGTGGACGATTCGCGGCCGATGCGAGCGATCATTCGCCATCAATTCGCCCTGCCCGGCGAGCGGTTGACCCGCTCGTCCACCGGGCTTCTTCGCCATGCCCGCTCACATTTCGCGGGCCTGTGCCTTCACCAACCCTGGAGAAAAACAGCACATGCCGATGGATTTCAATCAACAGGTCATCGAGGAGTTCCGGGCCAACGGCGGATGCGTCGGCGGCCCCTTCGAGGGCGGCCGGCTGCTTCTGCTGACCACCACGGGCGCCCGGTCCGGCAATCGGCACACCACCCCGCTCGGCTACCTCCCCGACGGCGGACGTGTCCTGGTCATCGCCTCGGCCGCCGGCGCGCCGAAGCATCCGGCCTGGTATCACAATGTGGTCGCCAACCCCCGCGTCACGGTCGAAGCCGGTGTCTTCACCTACGAGGCGCAGGCCGTCGTCCTGGAAGGCGCCGAACGCG
Source organism: Streptomyces inhibens (assembly GCF_022221585.1). Taxonomy (NCBI): domain Bacteria; kingdom Bacillati; phylum Actinomycetota; class Actinomycetes; order Kitasatosporales; family Streptomycetaceae; genus Streptomyces; species Streptomyces inhibens. The sequence continues at coordinate 8,288,885 of NZ_CP084681.1, read as the reverse complement.
ACCAGGCCTTCGCCCGCGCGGCCGAGGCCGACCCGGGGTGGTCGGAGTACCAGGCAAAGACGACGCGGGTACTGCCCGTTGTCGCCCTTGAGGAAATCCCCAGCGGGCCGCCGAATATCACCGCATCTTCGCCGGGTGCGGCCCTCAAGGCGGTCCACGACGGATTCCGGCGCGAACTCGCCCTGATCCGCAGGGAAATAGCCGAATCAGGCCCCAGCCTCGGCGCCCAGCTCCGGGTGAATTGCCTGACCCTGTGCCAGGGCCTGCACAATCACCACACCGGTGAGGACACCCATATGTTCCCGATGCTCGACCGGAACCATCCGGAACTCGGGCCGGCCCTGGAGCGGATGCGCCAGGAACACGAAAAGCTCGCCGTCCTCCTCGCCGAACTTCAGCGGGTCATCTCCGCGGAGGGCGCGGATCCCCAGCTCGTGCTCTCCGAGGTCGAGCGCCTCACGGACGAGGTCGAGCGCCATCTGACCTACGAGGAGGAGCAGTTGATCCCGGTCTTCGACGGGGCGGGCGCCTGCTGAGCCGAGGCGGTCGCCGGGCGGGTCACGACGGGCTCAGATCACGCCGTCCCGACCCGCCCAGTACGGGTCCCGCAGCAGCCGTTTGAAGAGCTTTCCCGACTCGTCGCGCGGCAGCCGCTCCTCGAAGACCACGGCTCGGGGGACCTTGTACCCGGCGAGCCGCTCACCGACATGGGCGCGTACCGCCTCGGCGCTGAGCAGCACGCCGGGTTCGGTCTGCAGATGCGCGGCGAGGACCTCGCCGAACTCCTCGTCGGGGATGCCGAACACCGCCACATCACGGACCCCGTCGAGGGCGAGCAGACAGCCCTCGATCTCCGCGGGGTAGATGTTGACGCCGCCGGAGATGACCATGTCGTTGCGGCGGTCGCTGAGGTAGAGGTAGCCGTCCGCGTCGAGATGGCCGATGTCGCCGATGGTGACGTACCCGGGCAGGCCCGGCGCTTCCATGGCGGCGCGCTTGTCCGGGTCGCCGAGGTAGGTGAACTGCGGCCATTCGTCGGCGGGTTTGAGGTAGATATCGCCGGTCGCGCCGGTCGGCAGCTGTCTGCCGCCGGGGCCGAGGATCGCGACCCCACAGCTTCCGGTGGCCCGTCCCACGGTGCCGGGGTGGGCCAGCCACTCGGCGCTGTCGCACCATGTCACGGCGCCGGTCTCACTGCCGCCGTAGTACTCGCGCAGCACCGGTCCCAGCCAGTCGATCATGGCGTGTTTGATATGCGGCGGACAGGGCGCCGCGGCATGCACGACGGAGCTGAGCGACGACAGGTCGTAGCGCGCGCGTACGTCGTTGGGCAGTCGCAGCAGCCGTACGAACATCGTGGGGACGACCTGCACCTGCTCGATGCGGTGCGCCTCGATCAGCCGCAGGAACTCCTCGGCGTCGAAGCGCGGCATCAGAGTGATGTCCAGACCGGCCGCGAGCGCCAGGACGGCGTGCTGGCTGGGGGACGCGTGGTAGAGCGGCGCGGGGATGAGCGTACGGCCGCCGGGCGCGACCGCGAAGTACTCCAGGAACAGCCGCACCGCTTCGTCGAGCCGGTCCGGGGCGACGGGTTCGCGCAGAACTCCCTTGGGACGTCCGGTGGTTCCGGAGCTGTAGATGACGGTGGGCGGGTGGTCCCCGGCGGCCCGGTCCAGCGGTTCGCAGCCTTCCAACCAGCGGTCGAGCAGCGGGTACCGCCCGGTGGGCGGTGGCGCGGCGATGCCACAGGCGGCCGCCACACCGGCGGGGAGGGGGACCTCGACGATCGGTACGCCGTCGGGGAGCACGGCGGCCACCCCGTCGAGCAGGTCGGTGTGCGCGAAGACCACCTTGCTGCCGCTGTCGGTGAGCACATGCCGTAACTCGTCATGCTGGAAATGCCAGTTGACGGGCACGGCGGAGGCGCCCAGCAGCGCGGCCCCGGTGGTGATCTCCAGATGGGCCGGCTCGTTGCGCAGCACGACGGCGATCCGGTCACCGCGCTCAACTCCCATCCGGCGCAGTCCGGTTGCTGTCCGCGCGGCACGTTCGAGGAAGGTCGGGTAGTCGCGTTCCTGACCCGCGCAGCGGATCGCCGGGGCGCCGACGGCGGACGGGGCGACGGCTTCCATGGTGCCTCCAGTGAGTGCGACCGGGCTCGCTCATTGAAACAGCCCGCTCCAGGTGTTTTCCAGGCCACCGGCCTGGATGCCCGCGTCCGCGGAAGCCGACGCTACGCATCTCGGCCACCCACCCCAACGACCCTCCTTAGGTCCGAGGTATTCAGCCTCTCCTCCCGTCGACTCCCCCAACTCCCGGCCGCTTCCTGCCCACTTCCCGGCCGATTCCCGTCAGATGCTCCGATGTTTATCGCGTCCAGGGTCTTCCGGTCCGGGCGCCGGCGCCTGCACCATGCGGGGTGGCACAGGAGGCACGTAGTGACCAACTGACCCGAGGAGCGAGCGATGCACAGCCGCACAAGACCGTTCCGGATGCTGGGAGTTGTGGGCGCGCTGGGCGCGCTGTTGCTGGCGGCCGGCAGCCCCGTGGCCGCCGCGAAACCCCCGCCGCGACCCGCCGCCGGCCCCGGCACCAACCACGCGACGGACGACCCGTTCACCTCATCGCGCACCTCGTGGTGGCGCCAGGACCGCTTCGGGATGTTCATCCACTTCGGCGCGTACTCGAACCTGGAGGGCGAGTACACCCGGCCCGACGGCACGGTCTGCCGCAACGCGGAGTGGATCAAGCGCGAGTGCATGATCCCCGACGAGGCGTACGAGAAGCAGGCCGCCACCTTCAACCCCTCGGCCTTCGACGCCAAGGCGATCGTCCGGGCGGCCAAGGACGCCGGACAGCGCTATATCGTCATCACGTCCAAGCACCACGACGGCTATGCGATGTGGCCGACGAAGCAGAACACCTGGAACCTGCGCGACCACTCCTCCTTCGACCCGCACCGCGACATCCTCGCCGAGCTGAAGAAGGCCGCCGACGCCGCCGGGATCAAGCTCGGCTTCTACTACTCGATCTGGGACTGGCACGACCCCGACTTCGCCGATCCGGCCACCTTCCCGCGCTACAAGAAGCGGATGTACGGCCAGCTCAAGGAACTCATCGACAATTACGACCCGGCGCTGCTGTGGTTCGACGGCGAGTGGGACGCGGACAACCCCACCAATTCCTGGTCGCGCCAGGACGGCGGCGATCTCCAGGCGTATCTGCACGGCCTGAATCCGCGTCTGATCGTCAACAACCGCGTCGGCAAGCGCGATGTGGTCGACGGCGACTTCGGCACACCGGAACAGGAGATCCCCACGGAGCCGGTCGACGGTCAGCTGTGGGAGAGCTGTATGACGCTCAACGACCACTGGGGCTTCGCCAGATACGACACCAACTGGAAGGCGCCCGCCACGGTCGTCCGCGATCTGCTGGATGTGACGAGCCGCGGCGGCAACTATCTGCTCAACGTAGGCCCTGACAAGCTCGGGCGCATCCCGCAGCCGTCCGTCGACCGGCTGCGTGAGGCCGGCCGGTGGCTGGGCGCGCACGGCCAGGGCGATGCGGTGTACGGGGCCGGGCACACCGGGCTGGTCGCCGACCCCTCCTGGGGCGCGGTCTCCCGGCGCGGCAACGTGCTGTACGCCTCCGTCACCTCCTGGCCCGCGGCCGGCACACCCCTCCACCTCACCGCCGAGCAGCCGTTCGAGATCGCCTCGGCCCGGGTGCTGGGCAGTTCCCAGCAGGTGAAGGTCGCCCCGTCCGGCGACGGCTTCGACCTCACCCCGTCCGGCGCGGCCACCGATCCGATCGCGAGCGTCATCCGCCTCACGATCAAGCCGCCGGCCGCGGCACCCGCCGGCAGCGGCCGCGGGCTGACGGCGCAGAGCTGGGCGAACGACTCCTTCTCCGGCCCGCCCTCGGTGACCGCCGTCGATCCGACGGTGAACAAGTCCTACCGCTTCGACGGATCGCCGGACCCCAAGATCCCCGCCGATCACTTCAGCACCCGCTGGACCGGCACCGTCCAGCCCCGCTTCGACGAGACCTACACCTTCACCACGGTCTCCGACGACACCGTGCGGCTGTGGATCGACGGCAAGCCGGTGATCGACAGTGCCACCCCGCACGGCCCGAAGGTCGACAAGGGGACCGTCACCCTCAAGGCCGGCCACCGGCACAGCATCCGGATCGACTACACGGAGCGGACCGGTGAGGCGCATATGAAGCTGCTGTGGTCCAGCCCGAGCCAGTCCCGGCAGATCGTGCCGCAACGTCAGCTCTACGCCGACTGACCGCGGCCCGGGCGGACGGTACCTGCCGGCGGGCGGGAAATCCGCCGCCCCCGGTTGGGCCGTTCGAGTCGGCGCGGGGGCGGTTGTCGGCGCCCGCTCCTATTCTCGGGGAGCATGAGCAACGACGAGATCCTGCGGACCCATGGCGAGGCCATCGCGCTCTTCGGGACGCGGGTGCACGCCGTCCGCGACGACCAGTGGGACGACCTCACGCCGTGCACGGAATGGTCGGTGCGCGATCTGGTCAACCACCTCACCGCCGAGCAGCTGTGGGTGCCCCGCCTGGTGCGGGACGGCGCCACGCTCGCGGAGGTGGGTTCGGACTACGACGGGGATGTGCTCGGGGAGGATCCGGCCGCGGTCTGGGACCGAGCGGCGGTGGCCGCCGTGGCGGCGTTCTCGGAGCGCGGTGCGCTGAGCCGCACGGTCCAGCTGTCGTACGGCTCGAGTCCGGCCGACGCGTACTGCACGCAGATGATGGCCGACGCGGTGGTGCACGCCTGGGATCTGTCCCGCGCGATCAGCGCCGATGAGCGGCTGCCGGGCCATCTGGCCGAGGCGGCGCTGCGTGAGGTGGAGCCGTATGCCGCGGGGCTCGGCGCCACCGGGCTGTTCGCCCCGGCGGTGGAACCCCCGGCGGACGCCGACGCTCTCACCCGGCTGCTGTGCCTGCTCGGACGTCGGCCCTGACTCTGGAGGGTGGTCACCTCAAGGGTCAGGGCCGACGCCCGAGCGGTCGGTCGATCAGTCGATGCCGCGGAAGATGTTCGGCTCGGCGGGGTCGTCGTCGCAGCCGGCCAGACGGACCGGGGCGCAGCGGTCCCAGGCTTCGAGGTTGCGGACTTCCTTGATACGACCTGGCCGCTCGCCCTGCTTCAGACGGGGCTGTTTGTGTTGAGCCTTGTGCAAAGCCACCACGCACTCCTTCATCGAGGTATTGGTCCGACGCGGTGGCGCCTTGTTCACAAAGCGGGAAGTCGGCCAAGGTTTGTGGCGTTCCCGCGACGGGCCAATGGTGTTGGCGTCTCCCAGAAAGGTCGTCCGTCGCCCTTCAGAGTAACGACGCCGCGCGCGGCGCGCTCAACGATTTCCGTCGGTATAGGCATGTCACGGGAGGGCGGGAATTCCCTCTCCCCAAGAGCCGCGGGGGAAGGGGGCACATCCTGTGATGCACATCACTCACTCCAATGGCCCTCAAGTTGCTGCATCTGCCATGATCCGTACGCTGGAGAGTGACCGCGAAGCGGGATGGTTCTCGCCCTCCTGCCGCTACACGCGCGGGCCGCGTGGCTCACGGATGACACCGGATCCTGCCGCCTCCGCTTATGGCCGGCCGTCTCGGCACGATGGCCCGCGACCTGGGCCGGCAAGGTTTTGTCGAGGTACCGGCAACCATTCCGTCCCGTCGTGCGGGCACCCCCTGGGTCTCGGAACTTCCGTTCGGACTCATGGGGGGTGACATGTCTGCTTTCCGCAGGCATTCAGAGCGAGCGTCGGTCGGGGACATCGGGGACAGCCGGTGGCTGACCGTACCGGGCTGCAAACAGGTACTGGTGGTTGCCCATTCGGTGACCTATCTGCAGCGGCTGCGCGCGGTGTTCTCACTGTTGGAACAGGACCCACGGCTCCAGGTGGTGTGCACGGTCCCGCCGCACCAGTTCGGCGAGGGGGTGCATGAGGCGCTGGCCGCGCTGGGCATTCCGGTGATCCCGTGGCGCCGGGCCGTCCGCCGTGAATTCGATCTGGCGCTGGCGGCCGGGTCCCGGGGCACCGAGCGGATCCGGGCCCGGCTGGTGCGGCTGTCGCACGGCGCCGGCCAGATCAAGGTGCTGCGCTCCGCCCGGGAAGGCGCGGCGGCGGACGGGAAGGCGACCGGACGGCACGAGGCCGGCACGGGCGAGGGGCGGACGGCGGACGCGCAGGCGGCGCTCCGGCCGCCGGCCATGCTCAGCCGCGAGTATCTGCTGCACGAGGGGCGGGTGGTGCCGGCGGCGGTGGCGCTCTCCCACGAGCGGGATCTCGCGGAGCTGGCCCGTAACTGCCCGGAGGCGCTGCCCGTCGCCCGGGTGGTCGGCGATCCGTGTCACGACCGGATCGCCGCGAGCCTGCGGCTGCGCCGTCGCTACCGGCAGGCCCTGGGCCTGGGCGAACGCCAGAAGTTGGTGGTGGTCGCCTCGACCTGGGGTCGGTCCTCGGCGTTCGGCAGCTTCGAGACGCTGCTGCCGCGGCTGGCCACCGAGCTGCCCGCGGACCGGTTCCGCACCGCGGTGCTGGTGCATCCCAACATCTGGGCCGGGCACGGCAGTCGGCAGATCCGGGCCTGGCTCACGGGTTTCCGGGGGCGTGGACCGGTGCCGATCCCCCCGGAGGCGGACTGGCGCAGCATCCTGGTCGCGGCCGACTGGATCATCGGCGACCACGGGTCGGTCACCTCGTACGGAACGCTCACCTCGGCGCCCGTGCTGCTCGCCCGCTTCCCCGACCACGAGGTGCACCCGGACTCCCCCGCCGCGGCGCTGGCGCGCACCGCTCCGGCACTGACCGCGGCCCGGCCGCTGCGGGAGCAACTGCGGTACGCGGCCGCCGAGTACCGGCGTGCCGATTACGCGCGTATCGCGGCGATGCTCTCCTCGGAGCCGGGCCGCTTCAACACCAATATGCGCTCCTTGCTCTACGGGATCCTGGGCCTCGGCCGGCCCGCGTACGCACCGGTGACGGCCGCCCTGCCCAGTCCACCGCCGCTCGAGCGCTGGGCGGGTCTGCCGGGATCGGAGGCGGCGTGATGACGCGGTCGACGGCGGCGCGGGCGGCGGCCGCTCCATGTGCGGACGGGTCCCCGCCCGTCGTGCTGCTGGCCACGGTGGCGCTGGTGGGTGTGCCCGGTACGCCGGCACGGGAGGCGATGCCGCACGGCGACCCGGATCCGGCCGGCTGGGGACTGACGGTCGGCGCCGTCACGCCGGGCGCCTCCTGCCTCGCCGCGGTGCGGATGACGCCACCCCTCGTGGACGGTCTGCCGCACTCGGCGGAGACCATGGATCCGTCGGGGGCGGCGGCGGACACCCATCTGTGCGTCGGCGGTGAAACCTCCGGTACGCCCTGGTGGGCCGAGTGTGCCGATGTCCTCATCGGCGGGGCCGCCGGCTGCGCGGACGCGGGTACACCGCACGGCGTCGGCCCGCTGCTCGACCGGCACCCCGGCGCGCTGATCGCGGCGGTTCCGCACAGCGCGGGCGGCTGTGTGCTCGGTGTGCGTGACGGGCAGACGCTGTTGGCGATCCCGGGCGGCGGGCGTCGCATGTGCGCGCGCCGGCGGACCGCGTTCGCGTCCTTCGTGCACGGCTGGCTGGTGGCCGGCCGGCCGCTGGGGGCGCTGCGCAGCGTCGTGCTCGGCGCACCGGACACCGCGACCAGCGCCCCGCCGCTGTCCGTACACCTCCGGCACGGCCGTACGAGGCCGGGCGGGGGGCGCGGCGCGGCGCGAGGGGGGTGAGGCGGGCCGTACCGCCGGCTCACCCCGGGCCGGCTCCGGCATCCATGTGTCGGAGCCGGCCCGTCAACCGGTGGGTGTCGGACGGGCTGAGCGGTTCGTACAGCGCACGGGCCCGCTCGTAGGACCGTCGCGCCGACGCCGGCTCTCCGCCGTCCTCGGCGCACTGGCCGAGCAGTTCCCAGGTGCGTGCTTCCCAGTGCACGGAGCCCAGCCGCTGGAACTCCTCCAGTGCGGCGGCGAGTTGACGGGATCCGGCCGCCGGGTCGCCGGCGCAGGCGGTGGCCCGGCCCAGATGGGCGAGGGCCCGGGCCGCGTCATAGGGGTCGCTCTCGGCCCGGAGCGTGGTGTGTGCGTGGGCGAGCAGGCCGGCCGCGGTGTGCCAGGCGCCGCGTTCCAGGGCGAGTTCGCCCAGTGCGTAACGGGAGAGGGCGGCGCCTCGGGTGTGGCCGATGGACTCGCGGCGGTCGAGGGCCTGCTGGTGGTACTCCTCGGCACGCGCCAGATCGCCCGCGCCGCGGTGCGCCTTGCCCAGTCCGTCGAGCGCCTGGGCCTGTTGGCGTACGTCGCCGTCTTCCTCGGCGAGCCGGAGCGCCTGGTCGAACCATTCCACGGCTTCCCCGTACCGCCCGGTGTGGCACAGGCCGTTGCCGCCGGAGGTCAGCATCCGTCCCTCGCCCTTGCGGTCGCCGTGCCGGCGGGCGGCATCGAGTCCGAGGCCGTGCGCCTCGACCCACAGGTCGTACGGGCGCAGCCGCAGGAACAGTGGCCACATGGCGTCGACCAGCTGCCAGGCGGTGGCGTCGTCGTGGCCGCTGCCGGCGCTCAGCCGTACGGCGGCCATGAGGTCGAGCCGGCGGACGTCCAGCCAGGCGAGCGCCGTCTCCTGGTCCGGCAGCGGGGTCGGCTGCACGGTGCGGCCGTCGTAGTCGCGGTCGAGCCTGCGGTGGCTGGGGGTGAGCAGCGCTTCGGCGGCGGTGGTGGTGGCCAGGCACCAGTCGAGGAAGTGGCGCAGGGCCGCGCGCCGCGCCGGTGCGGGTTCTTCCTTGGCACGCCCGGCGGCATGCAGTCGTACCAGGTCGTGGAAGCGGTAGGTGTCCGGGCCGACGTCCTGGAGGAGGTTGCCGTCCATGAGGACGTCGAGCAGCCGTTCCGCCTCGTCCAGGCTCACCGCGCACACCGCGGCGGTCAGCTGCGGATCGTAGTGGGTGAGGGGCAGCAGGCCCAGCAGACGGTAGGCGCGGGCGGCGTCCGGCGGCAGCAGTGCGTAGGACTCGTCGAGTGCGGTGTGCACGGCCGATTCCCCTTCCACCCGCAGGAGTTCGAGGGGGCCGCGCCCCCGGGCGAGCGCCGCGGCCATCGCCGCGACCGGCTGCCGGGGGCGGGCGGCCAGCCGGGCGGCGGCCAGGCAGACGGCGAGCGGCAGAAACGCGCACTGCGAGACGACTTGGCGGGCCGCTTCAGGGTCCTGCTCGACCCGGCTGCCGCCCCCGCCGCGGGCCAGCAGTTCCAGGGCCGCGGCCGGGTCGAGCGCGTCGACCTGGTGGAATCCGGCGCCGTCGGTGATCAGTCCGGTCAGCCGACGGCGGCTGCTCACGACGAACAGGCTGCCCGGCGCGCCGTTGAGGAGAGGCCGGACCTGGGCGGCGCTCAGCGCGTTGTCGATCATCACGGCGATCCGGAGGCCGGCGCTCACCGAACGCCACAGGGCGGCCTGTTCGGCGAGTTGGACCGGTACGAGGCCCACGCCGAGCGCCCGGAGGAAGGCATCGAGCACCTCACCGGGCCGCAGCGGGCGGTCCGGGCCCTGGGCGCCGAGGTCGGCGTAGAGCTGTCCGTCCGGATACTCCTCGGCGATTCCGCGCAGCCAGTGGGAGACCAGCGCGGTCTTGCCGACGCCCGCCGGCCCGCTCACCACCACCAGCTGGGGTACGGACGTCCGGCGGGCGTCGCGTAATTCCTCCAGGGCCGCGATATCGGCATCGCGGTCGGTGAAGTGGGCCGGGACCGAGAGGAGTTGGCGTGGTACGGGCGGCCGGGCCTGCGGCGCTTGATGAACGTGGACGCCGCCGCGGATCTCGGCCGCCTGCACGCTGGCACCCCAGATCTGTGCCGACCCGCCGATCTCGTTGCGTCCGCTCCACGCCCCGTCGGTGTGCTCGCCCGGTCCGCTCATGCCGCTCCCCCGCTGGCTCAGCCGTTTGGCATATCCATAACCCTTGGCCCGAGATCTACCCAACGAGGGCTGCTCTTCACATCGCCGGTATGCCGCATCGGCCGGGCGCGGCCCCTATCGGGCGCTCCACGCGGCGCAAAATCGCCGTCTGTCCCAGAGCCTGACACTGTGTCATGCTCCTCAGAGTGCGGGGTGGTACCGGCGGGAGGGGCGCTGGTGGAATTCCGATTACTGGGTACGGTCGAGTTGCGGTCCGGTGCGCGCGGCAGCGGGCTCCGCTCCGGCAAGGAACGCATCGTCCTGGCCGCGCTCGCACACGACGTCGGCCGGCCGGTGAGTATCGAGACCCTGGCGCACCGCCTCTGGGACGACTCCCCGCCCCGGCGCGCCCGCCCCAACCTCTATACCTATGTCTCCCGCGTCCGTCGGGCCCTCGCGGAGATCGGCGGGGCGGAGGCACCGCCGCTGGCCCTCCGGGCGCGGACGTACACCCTGGAGGCGGACCCGGAGACCGTCGATCTGCGCCGCTATCTGAATCTCGTCGCCCGCGCCCGGGTACTCAGCGACAGCGGCGACACCCCGGGCGCCCTGGGCCTCCTCGACCGGGCTGCGGCGCTCTACCGCGGCGAGCCGCTGGCCGGGTTGTCCGGTTCCTGGGCCGAGCAGGTCCGCACCACCGTCGCCGCCCGTCAACTGGCGGCCACGCTCACCCGCTCCGGCATCGAACTGCGGCTGGGGCACTTCGCCGAGGTCGTCCCCGACCTGACGACGCTGCTCGAACGGCATCCCGCCGACGAGGCGCTGACCGCCCAGCTCGCGCTGGCGCTCTACGGCTGCGGCCGGATCGCGGAGGCCACCGAGGTGCTGCACAAGACCGGTGCCCGGTTGCGCCGCGGCTTCGGCGCCGACCCCGGCTCGGCCCTGCGCCGCATCCAGCGGGGCATTCTGAGCGGCGTCCCGGCGGCCGAACTGCTGACGCCCGCACCCGCCGCACCCGTCACGTCGGGCCCCGCGCCCACCACCGGTCTTCCGGTGCCCGACAACCTCCCCCGGGACGTCCCCTGGGTGGGCCGGCGGAACGAGCTGCGCCGGCTGACCGCCGCCCTGACCGATGCGCCGGACTCCGGCGCCTCGGCCCGGCACCCGGTCGTCGCTCTGGAGGCCATCGACGGGATGGGCGGCGTCGGAAAGACCTCGCTCGCCGTGCACGCCGCTCATCTGCTGCGCCACCGTTTCCCGGGCGGCCGGGTGCACCTGGACCTGCGTGCCCACGCGCCGTTCGAGGCTCCTTTGGAACCGGCGGCGGCGCTCGGCATCCTGCTGCGGCGCTTCGGGATGCCCTCCGCGCGGATCCCGCACGAACTGGAGGAACTCGTCGCCCAGTGGCGGGCGTTGCTGTCCGACCGGCGGGCCGTCATCATCCTCGACGACGCCACCGGGCCGGATCAGGTCCGGCCGCTGCTGCCCGCCGGGAGCTCCCCGTCCCTGGTCATCATCACCAGCCGCAGCCGGCTGACCGGCCTGCCGGATGTCCGCCCGATCTCGCTGGGCGCGCTCACCCCGGACGACGCGGTCGCCCTGCTGCGCAGCCGGCTGGGCGACGAGCGCCTGGTGAACGATGAGTCGGCGGCGGAAATCGTGCGGTTCTGCGGCCATTTGCCGCTCGCCCTCGACATGGTGACCAGCCGGCTCAAGACACGTACCACGTGGTCCACGGCCGACCTCAGGGACCGGCTGGTGCGCGAGCGGGGCCGGCTGGGCGAGATCCGGGACGCCTCCGGCGACATCACCCGCACCTTCGACTTCTCCTACCGCGGTCTGACGGCCCCGCAGCAACACGCCTTTCGCCTGCTGGGTCGGCACATCGGCTCGGAGTTCGGCGTGCACGCCGCGGCGGCGCTGATCGACCGCCCGGTCGACGGCACCGAGCGCACCCTGGAGGAGCTGCTCAATCTGCACATGGTGATGGAGCCTTCCCCGCACCGCTTCCGGCTGCACGATCTGCTGCGGGTCTACGCCAACGAGCTGTCCTCGGACGTGCCGGACGCCGACCACGACCGGCGGGCGGTCCAGCGGCTGACCGACTTCTATCTGCACACCGCGGACCGGGCCGACCGGATGCTCTATCCCCACCGGGCCCGGATCGGGCTCCCGGCCGCCGCGCAGCCCGCCGAGTTGCCGCAGTGGCTCGATCCGGCCGGTCCGCAGGAGTGGCTGCTCACCGAGAAGCCCAATCTGCTGGCCGTGGTGGAGTACGCCCGCGTACAGGGCGACACCCTGCGTACCGCCCTGCTCGCGCATGTCCTGGGCGAGTATCTGGTGGCCGAGGGGCACTGGGACCTGGTCCGGGAGCTGCACGAGGCGGCGGTCGCGCACTGGCGGGCGGAGGAGGACGCCGGCGCCGAGGCACGGGCGCTGCTCGATCTGACCACGGTGCTGGCGCGCGGCGGCGGCTACGACCGGGCGCTGCGCGCCGCCCATCGCGCGCTCGACCTGGCGCGGCGGGCGCTGGACCCCGAGGCGGAGGCCGAGGCGTTGCACCAGCAAGCGGTGCTGCTGTGGTACACCGCCCGCAATCTGGAGGCGCTGCCGCTCCAGCAGCAGGCCCTCTCCCTGCGGATGCGCACCGCGGACCGACGCCAACAGGCCCGCAGCCTGAACACCTTGGGGATCATCCTGCTGCACCTCGGCAGCCATGCCGAGGCGTTCGGCAGCTTCCAGGACGCCCTGGAGCGGTTCCGCGCGGTGGACGACCGGCGCGGGCAGTACCTCACGCTCAACAACCTGGGCGAACTGCATCTGGCGAGCGGCGCCCCCGACCGGGCCGGCCAGGCATACCGGCAGGCGCTCACCCTGGCCCGGTCCATGAGTGACCGCGCGGAACAGGCAGCTGTCCGGATGAATCTGGCCGGGGTACTGACCACGGCGGGCGAGCTGGACGAGGCGCTCACCCTGCACCGTGAAGCCCTGGTGGCGCTGCGCGACATCGGGGACCGACGCAACGAGGCGATCGCGATGAACACCCTCGGCCGGACGCTGCAGATGGCCGGCCGGGACGACGAGGCGCTGGCACACCACAGGGCGGCTGTTGCGCTCGCCCGCCGGATCGGCGCGGCCTGTGAGGAGGCACGGGCGCTGCGCGAACTGGGGCTCGCCGAGCTGCGCACCGGCCGGATCGGGCATGCCGCGCGGCATCTTGAGGGATCGCTCGCACTGGCCCGGCGGATTCAGGCACCCGACGATGTCACCAGGTCGTTGGAGGCATTGGCGAAGCTCCGGGAGGCGGAGGGCAACGACCAGGAAGCGGTCGCACTCCGACAGGAAGCGGCCGCGGTGCAGCGCTCTCTGGATTCTCAACTTGCCACCGAGCAAACAGAAGAGGAAGATCTTGATCACGCATCGATCAAGCCCGAACGGCTCCATAAGGGCGCTTAGTAGGATTTAACGAAAATCCGACGAAGATCGATTCGGAAGGGCCTGGCGCAGGCGACAGCGACTAGATTCGGCCACCGCGGCAAGATCATCAGACATGTGTGGTCTTTCCCCACGCCGCGGCTACCGAACACAGCCGTTACTTGCGCTCCGAAGGACCTTACGTGCTCAACCAAGCCGGCCCGCTGGCGTCACTGCTGGCCGCCCTCGCCGTCACCGCCATGCTGCTCTCCGCGGCCCCCGCCCATGCCCACACCGCACAATCCGAACGGACGGTGGAGGCCAGCGCGCTCGACTCCTGCCTACCGTACTGACCCGCCCGGCCGGCGCACCGCCGGCCGCAGCTGATCAGCCTCAAGGCCGCGCGCCGTGCACCAGGGCGCGCGGCCGCAGTGCTACCCATGGGCGGGTGGCATGGTTCTCGGATTCCGGTTACTGGCTCGGACGGCTCGTCTTCCAGCGGATGCTGGCCGTTCTCTATCTGGTCGCCTTCCTTGCGGCGGTACGGCAGTTCCGGGCGCTCATCGGGGCGCGCGGCATGCTGCCGGTGCCCGCGTTCGTGGCACGGGTGCCGTTCGGCGCGGCGCCGTCGGTGTTCCAGTGGCACTACTCGGACCGCTTCTTCGCGATCTGGTCCTGGGGCGGGGCGCTGCTGGCGGCGGCCGTGGCGGCGGGGGCCGCGGATGCCGTGCCGCTGTGGGCGGCGATGGTGATGTGGGCCGTCCTGTGGGCGATGTATCTGTCCGTCGTGAACGTCGGGCAGACCTGGTACAGCTTCGGCTGGGAGTCGCTGCTGCTGGAGGCGGGGGCGCTTGCGGTGTTCCTCGGCAATGCCGAGACGGCTCCCCCGGTGGTGGTGATGTGGCTGCTGCGCTGGCTGCTGTTCCGGGTGGAATTCGGGGCCGGACTGATCAAGATGCGCGGCGACACCTGCTGGCGGGATCTGACCTGTCTGTACTACCACCATGAGACCCAGCCGATGCCGGGCCCGCTCAGCTGGTTCTTCCACCATCTGCCCAAGCCGCTGCACCGGGTCGAGGTGGCCGCCAACCACGGTGCTCAACTCGTCGTCCCCGTCCTGCTGTTCACCCCGCAGCCGATCGCCGGGTGGGCCGCCCTCGTGATGGTCGTCACCCAGTTGTGGCTGGTGCTGTCCGGCAACTTCGCCTGGCTGAACTGGCTGACCATCGCGCCCGCCATGTCTGCCGCCGCCCCGCTGTGGGGTCAGCCGTCCTCCCCCCTCCCCGCACCCCCCGTGTGGTTCGAGGTCCTGGTCCTCGCGGCGGCCGCCGGTGTCCTCGTGCTCAGCTATCGGCCGGCGCGCAACCTTCTGACCCGGCAGCAGATGATGAATACGTCCTACGAGTCGCTGCACCTGGTCAACTCGTACGGCGCGTTCGGCACCATCACGCGGGTGCGCCGGGAGATCGTGGTGGAGGGCACGGCGGACGCGGTGACCGGCCCCGACACGACCTGGCTCGCGTACGAGTTCCACGGCAAGCCGGGCGATGTGCGGCGGCTCCCACGGCAGTTCGCGCCGTATCACCTGCGGCTGGACTGGCTGATGTGGTTCGCGGCGCTGTCGCCCGGCTATGCACGGGCGTGGTTCGTGCCGTTCGTGACGCGGCTGCTGGAGAACGACCGGGACACCCTGCGACTGCTGCGCGGCAATCCGTTCCCCGATCTGCCGCCGGCCCGGATCAGGGCCCGGGTCTTCCGCTACCGCTTCACGACCTGGCGGGAACTGCGGGAGACCGGAGCGTGGTGGCATCGCACCGAGGAATGGGAGTTCATGCCGCCGGTCGCGCGGTCAGCTCTGCACGGAAGGCGATGACCATATCGCGTGCGTGCCGCAGTCCGATGCGGGTGAAGTCACGCTCCAGCGAGGCGAGTTCGGCCATCGTCCGGCCCACGTCGCGGCCGAGACGGGCACGGGACTTGGCCAGGCCGAGGCGGGAGAGCGCCACACCGCGCGGCTCCTGCATCTCGGAGAATTCCTGGAGCGAGAGGGTGTAGGTGTCGCGCGCGGACTCGTAACGGCCCGCCCGGTAGAGGACGTTGGCGCGCATCTTGTGGTTGTAGGCGAGCGCGCTGGCCAGGTCCATGGTGCGGCAGATGGTCTCCGCCTCGGACAGCAGCGCCAGCGCGCGGTCCGTCTCCCCCTGTACGGACAGGACATCGGCCACCCCGCGCAGCGACCAGGCGCGCCCGCGGGCGTCATCGGCCTCGGCCGCGATGCGGGCGGACTCCTCGAACAGCTCCAGGGCCTTGTCGTAGCCGCCGGTGTTGCGGTGCATCTGGGCTATGCCGGACATCGCCCAGACCATGTGCCGGGCCTCGCCGTGCGCCCGGCCCTGTTCGAGCAGCTGCTCGTGGAGTTCGGCGACCGCGGCGTAGTCGCCCTGGATACGGCCGGTCTCGGCGAGGCCGGCGAGCGAGTAGCCATGGGCGAGGCGGTCGCCGCTGTCGGCGGCCATCGTGACGGCGTGGGTGAGCAGCCGGCGGGCGAACGGCAGCGTCCCGCACTGGCGGGCCAGGGTGCCGCCGCTCCACAGCGCCCAGGCCATGGCGGCCGGGTCACCGGCGGCGCGGGCGCTGCGGTAGCTCTCCCGCCAGGCGGCGCCGGCCTCCGCCACCCGGCCGAGCCGCCGGTTGGCCTCGGCGACCGCGAGCGCGGCCCGTGCCCGCTCCAGCGCCGTTCCCGCCTCGGCGTGCGCGCGGGTCGCCGTCGCCAGCACCTCCTCGTACGAGGAGTTCACGCCCAGTGCCGAGCCCAACTCGCCCTGGTATTCCGGGGCGAATGCCTTGCCGTACATATATCCGTGGCCTCTCGATCATCTCCGTGCCTTGATCAAAAACTACGAGCGGGGCGGGGTGCGGCGAATCAGTCCGTGTATGTGTTGTGCCGTACGACTCGAGTGCTACGACAGGGGGTCATGGTCATCACGGGGATGTAGGGGTACGTCAGGGTTACCCGGCCGGGACGGGCACCGACATGGCGTTGCACACCATGCAATTTGAGTTGCAGCTCTTGCCGGTGTGGGCGTGACGGGCCACGCTGCTGGCATGACACCAGCGCGTACGGGAACGCGGTCCGGGACCGGGATCGGCCGTCGGCGGTTCATCGGGACCGCCGTGGCGGGGCTGACCGCGGCCGCCGGTGCGGCGCTACCGACAGCGCGGGATCCGGCGCCCGCGCAGGCCGGACACCCTCCGGCACACCGCCCACGCGGCGCCCGGCCGCTGTTCCTGGGCACGTACACCTCGACCGCGGGCGGCGGGACCGGCATCGGGCTCGGCACGTACGACACCGGGACCGGGCGGATCACCGCCACCGGTGTCGTGACCGGAGTCGCCGATCCGTCCTATCTCGCGCTCGCACCGACCGGCCGCACCCTCTACGCGGTCGATGAGCAGGAGCAGGGAGGAGTGACCGCCGTCGCGCTGACGCCGGACGGCGCGCCCAGGGTGCTGGGCACCCTTTCCACCGGCGGCGCCGGGCCCTGCCATCTGTCGGTGCACCCCGGCGGGCGCTGGCTGCTCAGCGCCCATTACCTCTCCGGCAGCGTGGCCGTGCACCCCATCGACCGGTCGAGTGGCGCCCTGGGCGAGCGTACGGACCTGGTCACCCACTCCAGCCCGCCGCCCGGCCCCGGCCAGGACGGACCGCATGCCCACCAGATCATCACCAGCCCGGACGGCCGGCACGTCCTGGCGGTCGACCTCGGCAATGACACCGTCTACACCTACCGGCTGGACACATCGGCCGGAAAGCTGACCCAGGTGTCGTATGCCGCACTGCGGCCCGGCGCCGGTCCCCGGCATCTGACCTTCCACCCCTCGGGCGTCTTCGCCTATCTGGCGAACGAGGTCGACAACACGGTCGTGGTCTGCGGCTATGACCGCAAGAGCGGGCGGCTGACACCCGGCGAACCACAGTCCACCGGGACCGGCCCGGGGACCAGCTATCCGGCGCAGATCCTGGTCACCAGGGGTGGCGGCTTCGCCTATCTCGCCAATCGCGGTCACAACAGCCTCACCCGCTACGCCGTGGAGGCCGGCGGGGCACGGCTGCGCCTGCTGGACACCGTGCCGGTGGGCGGGGACTTCCCCCGGCAGATCGCGTTCTCGCCCGATGAGCGGTGGCTGTTCGCGGCGAACCAGAAGTCGGGGTCGGTGACGGTGTTCTCGGCCGATGCGCGGACCGGGGCGCTCAAGAACGCGGGCGAGCCGTTCGCCGCTCCGGTCCCGGTGTGCGTGCTCCCGCTGTGAGTGCGCCGTGCGGGACATGGTGCCGGCCGTGCCGTCGCCGCACGCGGCCACCGGAGCCCCGGCCCGCCGGCTGAAACACTGCGGCAACGGCCCCGCATGGTTGGCCGGTTGGCGTCGGCTCCCATGAGCACGGGAACGGTTCCGGACGACATCACGGAGGCCGGGGCGCCGGCGGCGCAGGGCGGTCTGCGGCAGCGGCTCAAGCTCCGCCATATGCAGTTGATCGCGCTGGGCGGGGTGATCGGCGCCGGGCTGTTCGTCGGCAGCGGTGTGGCCGTACCCGTACGGTCCACCGGTCCGGCCGCCGTGCTGTCCTGCCTGGCAGACGGGGTGCGGTGGCGGGCGGCCGTATCATTCAACTGTGGCTGCCCGGCGCCCCGTTGTGGGCGATCAGCCTGGTCCCGATGACGCTGCTGACCGCGACCAATATGGTTTCGGCACGCTCCTACGGCGAGTTCGCGTACTGGTTCTCCTCGATCAAGGTCCTGGCGATCGTGGTGTTCCACTTTCCGGGCGCGCTGTATGTGCTGGGCTGTGGCCGGACGCCCACGGCGGGCTGGGCAATCTGACGGCGCACGGCGGGTTCGCGCCCGAAGGGGCCGGCGCGGTGCTGGCCGCCGTGGTGCCCCACATCGGGTTCTTCACCGGCGCGGAGATCGTGACCATCGCGGCCGCCGAGTCGGTCGAGCCGGAGCGGGCGGTGGCGGATGCGATCCGTTCCATCGTGCTGCGGGTGGTGGCGTTCCATGTGCTGTCGCTCTTCCTGGTGGTCGCGGTGGTGCCGTGGACGTCGAAGGCGATCGAGGTGAGTCCGTACGCGGCGGTGCTGGACCGGCTCGCGGTGCCCGCGGCGGGCACGGTCATGAACGCCATCGCGCTGATCGCCGTGCTGTCCTGCCTGAACTCCGCGCTGTACACCTCCTCCCGGATGCTGTTCGCCCTCACCCGTAACGGGGACGCGCCGCGCGGCTTCACCAAGGTCAGCGGGGGCGGGGTGCCGCGCCGGGCGCTGCTCGCCGGAACCTCGGTCGTCCATCTGGCGATCGCGGTCGCTCGGGTGCGGCTGCGGCGGAAGCCGGAGCGCACCGAGTTGGCCCGGCTGACGCTGAAGATGTGGCTGTTCCCGTGGCTGAGCCGGGTGACCATCGCGTTGATGGCGCTGGTGATCGGGGCGATGGCCTTCCTGCCGGACAGCCGCTCGCGGTTCTGGCCGAGTCTGCTGACGGTGGCGGTGGTGCCTGCCGGGTACGAACCGCGGCGCCGGGTGGGCGGCAGGCGGCAGGGCGTATCCGGCGGGTGAGGGTCGGACGGGCGCCGGTCGGCGAGCAGATCGCGCAACTCGGTGAGGGTCGGACGGGCGCCGGTCGGCGAGCAGATCGCGCAACTCGGTGAGGGTCGGACGGGCCCTAGTCGGCGAGGTACTGCCGCAGCAGATCGCGCAGTTCGGTCTCGAACGCGGCGTATTCCAGGCGGAGTTGACCGCCCGGCCAGTCCCGTGGCAGCAGCTCGGCGGGCAGCAGCGGGTCGGACAGGAGATGGCGCAGCGCGGCCGCCGCGATCGTGAAGCGGTCGGCGAGGGTGTCGGCGCCGTGCAGTGCGGCCATCAGGTCACGGGCCCGCGCCGCCCAGCCGTCCAGGTCCCACAGCCGGCCCGCGAGCGCGGCCGGATCGTCGTCCGGGGTGCCGGTGAACCAGGTGCACTGTTCGGTGACGACGGCCGGGCGGCTCCGGTCGAGGTTGGCCGGGCGCAGCCAGCTGCCCTCGCGGAGTTCGGCCAGCCGCAGCGCGGCCATGGCCTGACGCAACGCGGTGCGCTCGGTGGCCGGCCGGCGTTCGGAGGTGGCGACGACGGCGATCTCCCACTCCCCGCCCCAGGGCCGGGTCCGCGGTGAGCGGCTCTCGTCCTGACGCGTCTGGCGCGCGAGCAAGCGGCTGGTGAGTGCGTACGAGCCGGCGGCCTGCCGCAGGTCACCGGCGGCCACCATGCGGGACAGTGCGACCCGGACGGTCCCCTCGGCGATACCGAACAGCTCACCGACCCGTACCAGGGCGCGCGCGGGCAGCCGTGGCGGGTGGTGTCCGAGGAGGGTGCTCAGCACGATCGAGCGGGCGGTGAGCGGCCGCAGCGCGAGCGCGGCGGTGTCGCTGGTGTCGTCGTTCATATGTGCACGAAATTCTAGCGACGCTAGCCATGAGCCGGCACGGCGGTCGTACGACATCACGGTCCTCGACATTACATACTTCCCACAGATGTTCTACTTCTGTAACGTCAACGGTATGACCGTCACCCATGAAGTCGTGAATCAGGCCCCGCCGCTGACCGGGTTCAGTACGGCGGACGAGCCGGCTCTGCTGGAGGCGCTGCGCCGGGACGGCGCCGAGTGGGGCGAGCGGGAGGTGTCCGAGCTCGGCGCGCTGGCCGGGTCGGCGGCGGTGCAGGACCAGGCCCGATGGGCGGAGCAGCAGCCGCCCCGGCTGCACACCCACGACCGGTTCGGGCACCGCGTCGACGAGGTGGAGTTCCATCCGGCCTGGCACCAGCTGATGACGGTCGCCGTGGAGCACGGTCTGCACGCCGCGCCCTGGGCCGACGACCGCCCGGGGGCGCATCTGGTGCGCGCCGCGAAGTTCTATGTCTGGTCGCAGGCCGAGCCGGGACACGGCTGCCCGATCTCGATGACGTATGCCGCCATCCCCGCGCTGCGCAGCGCACCGGACCTCGCCGCGCAGTACGAGCCGCTGCTCGCGGCCCGCAGCTACGACTTCGGGCTGCGCGCACCGCTGACCAAGTCGGGCCTGATCGCGGGCATGTCGATGACGGAGAAGCAGGGCGGCTCGGACGTACGCGCCAACACCACGCGCGCGGTGCCGGCCGGCGACGGCACCTATCGGATCACCGGCCACAAGTGGTTCACCTCGGCGCCGATGAGCGATGTGTTTCTGGCGCTGGCGCAGACCGAGGAGGGGCTCAGCTGCTTCCTGCTGCCGCGGGTGCTGCCGGACGGCACGCTCAACGGGATGCGGCTGATGCGGCTGAAGGACAAGCTGGGCAACCGCTCGAACGCGTCCTCGGAGATCGAGTACGACCAGGCGGTGGCCTGGCCGGTCGGCGAGCCGGGCCGTGGGGTGCGGACCATCGTCGAGATGGTGAACATGACGCGGCTGGACTGTGTGCTGGGTTCGGCGGCCGGGATGCGGGCGGGGCTGCGGCAGGCGCTGCACCACACCGCTCATCGGCGGGCGTTCGGACGGAAGCTGGACCGGCAGCCGCTGATGCGCTCGGTGCTCGCCGATCTCGCGATCGAGTCGGAGGCGGCGACGCTGCTGGGTATGCGGCTGGCGGCGGCGGTGGACCGCTCGCAGGCCGGCGACGCCGGGGAGGCGGCGCTGCGCCGGCTGGCGCTGGCGGCCGGCAAGTACTGGGTGTGCAAGCGGGGCAGCACGCATGCGGCGGAGGCCCTGGAGTGCCTGGGCGGCAACGGGTACGTCGAGGACTCCGGCATGCCCCGGCTGTATCGGGAGGCACCGCTGCTGTCCATCTGGGAGGGCTCGGGCAATGTCGCGGCGCTCGATGTGCTGCGGGCGCTGGGCAAGGAGCCGGTCGCGCTGGACGCGTTCCTCGCCGAGGTGGAGACCGCGGCGGGCGCCGACCGCCGGCTGGACGCGGCGGTGGCCGGGGTCCGCAAGATGCTCGGCTCACTGGCCGATCCGGAGCGGGCACAGCTGATGGCCCGGTCGCTGGCGGAGCGGTTGACATTGGTGCTCCAGGGTTCGCTGCTGCTGCGCTACAGCCACCCGGCCGTCGCCGATGCGTTCTGTGCCTCGCGCCTCGACGGGGAGTGGGGCAACGCCTTCGGCACTCTTCCGTCCGGCGTCGATCTGACGGCGGTGCTGGAGCGTGCCCGGCCGCGGACGCCCGGTGCGGGCGGGGGCGCGGCCTGATGTCCGTACGGGTGGAGCGGGCCGGGCCGGTGACGACGGTGGTGCTGTCCCGGCCGGCGGCCCGCAATGCCGTGGACGGTGCCACGGCGGACCAACTCGCCTCGGCTTTCCGGGAGTTCGAGGCCGATGACGGGGCGCGCGTCGCGGTGCTGTGGGGCGAGGGCGGGACGTTCTGCTCCGGCGCGGACCTCAAGGCGGTGGGCACCGAGCGCGGCAACCGCGTCGCGCCGGACGGGGACGGGCCGATGGGGCCGACCCGGATGCGGCTCGGCAAACCGGTGATCGCGGCGGTCGCCGGTCATGCGGTGGCCGGCGGTCTGGAGCTGGCGCTGTGGTGCGATCTGCGGGTGGCGGAGGAGGACGCGGTCTTCGGGGTGTTCTGCCGACGCTGGGGGGTACCGCTGATCGACGGCGGTACGGTGCGGCTGCCCCGGCTGATCGGAGCGAGCCGGGCGATGGACCTGGTGCTGACGGGGCGTCCGGTCCCCGCCGCGGAGGCACTGGACATCGGACTGGCCAACCGTGTGGTGCCCACCGGGACGGCGCGCGCGGAGGCGGAGCTGCTGGCCGCGGAGATCGCCCGCTTCCCACAGGCCTGTCTGCGCAGTGACCGGGCCTCTCTCCTGGACCAGGAGGGCAAGGACGAGCGGTCCGCGATGGCCGAGGAACTCCGTTACGGGCAGGCGGTGTTGGCCGAGGCGACAGAAGGCGCGGCGCGGTTCGCCGCGGGGGCGGGGCGGCACGGGGAGCCGGAACGGAGGTAGGGCCCCACCCGGCGGATCGGGTGGGAGCGCCGCGAGCGAACGGGTTTGCGCAGCCGGCGGACCGCCCGTCGCAGGGGTGGGGAGCGTCGTTGAACGGGCGCGGTTCTCCACGTACCGTCGCCTTTCCCCGCCCCGCCGCCCGCCCTTGAGGAGCCCACCGCATGCAGGACCTGAACTACCCCGAGCAGGGCGGCACCCGACGCTCCCCGCTGCCGTCCGGCTACCACCACCTCCACGAAGAGCTGCCGGTCGGCCACGGCCGCGCGGCGCTGACCGCGGCGGGCGAGGCGATCACCACCTTCCGGATGCATCGTGCGGCAGGCACCGGAATCCGGGCCGACGCCCCACGCGCCGCGCCGGGTGTGGGCGTCGAGGTCTCGCTGGGCATCGGCCCGCTGCGGCTGCGGGCACCGTGCCGAGTGGTGTGGACCGTGGCCGAAGAGGACCGCATCGGCTTCGCGTACGGGACGCGGGACGGGCACCCCGAGTGCGGCGAGGAAGCGTTCGCGGCCGAGCTGCGCGCCGACGGCTCGGTGTGGTTCACCGTGACCGCCTTCAGCCGCCCCGCCAGCTTCCTCACCCGCGGCGCGGGCCCGTTGGTCCCCGTCTTCCAGCGCCTCTACATCCGCCGCCTGGGCCGCACCCTGCGCCGCCTCGCGAACCATTAGCGGAGGGCTCATGGGGCATTTTTCTCACGCGTTGATGCCGCTCGGAAACACGTAGTTACCAATGAGTAGCCGCGTGGCCGCTGATCGCCATACGTCCACCTGTGATTCATCATTCCGTCACCACGATCCCCGTCGATCGTGAGAGAAATCCAGACATGTGTGATGACGAACTGATCCCGCCGCAGGCGGATATGACCGAGCAGGAGTGGCTGCGGGCCGGCTCGGAGGCGACCGCCGGGGGGCCGCCGGTGCGGACGACGGGGCGCGTGCCGCAGTGGGTGAACCGGCGGACGCTGCTGGGCGGCGCGATGGCCGGTGCGGCGCTTGCCGTGCTGCCGTCGCAGGCGCAGACGCCCGCGGCCGCCGCGCCCCGCCTCGGGAGCCCGGGCGCCTTTCCGTTCCCTGAACACCCCAATGGCAAGGGCGAGTTCAGCGTACTGATCACCGGTGACGCGGGGACCGGCGACGAAGCGCAGTATGCGGTGGCGGCCGCCGCGCGGGATATCTGCCAGACCGAGCACGTAGGCCTGGCGGTGGGTCTCGGCGACAATATTTACGAGAACGGGCCGGAGTCCGACGACGACTCGGAATTCCAGGACAAGTTCGAGAAGCCGAACAGCGGCATCGATGTGCCCTGGCTGATGCTGCTGGGCAACCACGACTGCTCGGGGCTGATCCCGGGCAGCGGCGGCGACCCGTCGCGCGGGGACCGCGAGGTCGCCTACGCGAAGACCTCCCGGCGCTGGTACATGCCGAGCCGCTACTACAGCGTGCCGCTGCCGGCCGCCGATCCGCTGGTGGAGTTCTTCGCGATCGACACCATTCCGTGGTCGTCGTATGTCGCCCAGCTCGACCCGTACTACCGGTGGGACGGGCCGTACATGCGCGAGCAGCGGAGCTGGCTGGACGGTGCGCTGCGCGCCTCGCGGGCCCGCTGGAAGGTGGTACTGAGCCACCACCCGTACCTCAACAACGGCAAGCACGGCAGCGCCGGTTCGTACGACGGTTTCGAGATCGGGAACTACACCAGCGGCGTCCACCTCAAGGACATGTACGAGAAGGTGGTGTGCGGGCGGGCCGATCTGATCCTGTCCGGTCACGATCACACGCTTCAGATCCTGGAGCCGACTGCCCGTACGGGCGGCACCCGTCAGGTGGTGTGCGGGGCGTCGGCCAAGACGGAGGACGGCAAGGCGCACTTCGGTCACCCGGCGGCCTGGCAGAACTTCTCCGACCACGGGTTCATGGTGCTGAAGGTCTCCGGCGCGCGGCTGACCATCGATGCGTACACGGTCGATGTGGCGACGCGGAAGGCGACTTTGCAGCACCGGACGCGGCAGACGCGGCCGGTTGCGGCGGCGGCACGGGCGCACGCCTGACGGTGGGAGCCGTCCCGGCCGTGGCGCTCGGCCGGGACGGCTCACCTCACCTCACTCCATCTCACTTCACCTCACCGCACTGTCGACCCGCTGGGAACTCACTGCGGATAGCTCACCAGATTCGCGACATTGCTGTTCGCGTCCGAGGGGCCGCCCGTGCCGTTGATGACATGGCGGATCGTCCCGGTGCCGCCGAGGGAGACGGTCACCATGTCGTGGAAGCGCACGCCGGGGGTGTCGGGCACCTCGAAGGCGTGCTCGGCCGTGACACCGCGGTCGACATTGAAGAAGCAGTAGCTGCCGAGCCCCCACGCCTCGTGGTTCTTGACGTTGTCACCGACCTTGTAGGCGGCGTAGCCCTGGGTGCCGCCGTTCATCCAGGAGCCCTGGTCCGGCGGGTCGTAGGGCATCTCGTTCTGGTAGAAGTACGTCCGGCCGCGCTCGCCGTTCCAGACCGTCTGGTGCTGCTGGTAGTGCTCGACGAACAGGCCGTACATGGTGACGTCGTCGCCGTTGACGGTGAGGCCGTTGGCCGCGGTGTTGGTGTTCCAGCCGACGCCGTCGCCGTGGTCGGCGCGCCAGATCCACAGATGGTCGCCGATGACGTGCGAGCTGTTGACGACCAGGCTCTTGGCGGCCTTGCCGGGTCCCGCTCCGCCGACGCGGAAGAACACATCGTGCAGCGAGGTCGGGTCGTCGGCGTGGCCCGCGGAGGAGTTCTGCGGGCCGAGCTCCATCAGCGACGGGGAGCTCTGCGTCCCGGCGTCGATCAGCAGGCCGGCCAGCTTCACACCGTCGACATCGGCCACCGAGACGGCCGTGATGCCGTTGTCGGGGATGAGGGTGGCGAGGCCCAGGCCCAGCACCACGGTGTCCGGTTCGGTGATCCGCAGCGTCTGGTCGAGGTGGTAGACACCGGGTGTGACCAGCAGATGCTTGCCGGCGGCCAGTGCCGTGTTGATCTGCGCCGCGGTCGCGCCCGGCTTGACGACGAAGAAGTCGTCCAGCGGCAGTGAACTGCCCTGCGGGCTGCCCGAGGACCAGCTGGTGCCCTGGGAGTCCTTGCGGAGTGCCGGTACGAACACCTGGTAGGCGCCGGCGTCGTCGACGTACAGGAACGGCTTCTCGCGGGAGACAGGAGTGGTGTCGACGCGGGTGTAGGGCGGCCGGGGGAAGTCTCCGGCCGGGGCGTTCTCGGCGCCGACGAAGACCATGTTCCAGTTGGCGCCGGTCCAGCTGCCCCATTCGGTGTTGCGGGACAGCCACTGCTGCTGGGAGCCGGAGCGGACCTCGCCGTCGACCTTGGTGTCGGCCAGCAGTCCGCCGCTGGACCAGCCGCCGTCGTCCAGCTGAAGATCGCCCTTGAGGTGCATCCGGCGGTACGGCGCGGCCTGCGAGACCGCCCAACGGTCCGCGCCGCCGGCCGGGTTGACGGCGAGGTTCTCGGCGGAACGCCAGAAGTTCTGGGTCGCGTTGCCGTCGAACCAGTCGGCCTCCGCGTGTACGGCGCCGTTGAGGGTGGTGTCGTCCGGGGAGCGGCCGAGCCCGGCGATCTGGGTGTAGAAGCCGATGTTGGCGTCGACGTCGTACGAGCCCGGTTTGAACAGCAGCGCACGGCGGGCCGCGCCGAACTGGTTCTTCTCCTGTTCCTTGAAGACGTCGTTGACGGCGCTCTGGATCTGGTCCTTGGGCGTCGAGGGGTCGAAGATCCGCACGTTCGGGCCGAGGTCGGGGTCGGCCGCGGCGGCATCCGCGTGCGGGAGCGAGAGGGTGGCGGCGCAGGCCGCGACGAGGACGGCGAGGACCGTGACGCGGCGGGGTACCCGCGCTCCGCGGTGCCCGCCGGCACGGTGGACTCTTCGGGATCTCATGGTGGGGGGTGCCCTCCTGTGGCAAGGGCAGGCAGGCGCGCACGCCGGATGTCTGCCCTCTGAGCCGGTGGGTTCACGGCTCTGCTGACACTTCCGGCCGGTGTGGTCACGGCCGACGGCTCGGCCATATGGTTCGGGGCTTGAACGTGCCACGTCAAGGGTCATGCGCGACTTGGGAGTTGGCGGGGGTCGGATTCCGGCTTGGATTCACCTTCTGAACGGGAGGCGTGCCGGGGTCCGGTGGGCGGGGCGCCCGCGGCGGAGCGCCCGGGCGGTGCCGTCACCCGGACCCCGTAGCCCCGGAGGGCAGTCGGCGCACCGGAAATGCGGGGTCCCCGACCCGCGCCTAAGGTGTTCGCATGGCCGCGTTCCGGTGGATATCGGCCCCGGTCAACGGCCCACGACCGAGGGCACGGGGCGTGCTCGACCCGGCGTCGCCGGGCGCTGCCCTGATGTCCCGCTGCCTTCAAAGGGTGAGCCCGTACGGTTCGCGCCTCAGGTCCACGAGGCGGGGCGCCCCATGACCGGACCGCCGCCCGGCCTGCCCGACGAGGGATATGACCCCCGGACCGAACAGGACTGGCGCCGGGTCGAGGAGGACGCGTCCGGGGTGTCGCACCATGAGCCGATCGGGCTGCGCGAGCGGCTCTCGCTCAACCGGATGGGCACCTTCGACTGGGATCTGGACGGCGGGTGCATGGACCTGGACCCGGGTGCCATGGACGTCTTCGATCTACACCCGGGGGAATACGACGGTGCGCCGATGTCGCTGGTCACGCGGGTGCCGCCGGAGGAGGGCCTGCGGCTGGACGAGGCGCTCTCCCAGGCCCTTCAGGACGGCCACTCGTCCTACGGCGCGTACTTCCGGATCCAGTGCCGCGACGGGTCCCAGCGGTGGACGCACTCCCAGGGGCGGATCCTGCACAACGCGGACGGAATGCCGTACCGGATCATCGGCATCGTCCGGGAGGCGACCAGTGAGCTGGCGGACTCCGCGCTGCTCCGCTCGCTCCAGCAGGAGCGGCAGCGGCAGACCGTGATGGTGCAGCAGACCACCGCCGCGCTGGCCCGTGCGCTTTCCGTCAAGGACGTGACCCGGGTGCTCACGGGTACCGGCGGCGCCCGGCGGTTCGGTGCGGACGGGCTGGTCCTGGGGCTCGTCGAGAACGACCGGTTCGAGGTCATCGCCACCGCCGGGATGGGGGGCGAGGTGCCCGACGACATGATGACCTCGCGGCTGGACGACACCCTGCCGCTGGCCGACGTGGCGCGCTTGCGGCGGCCGCTCTTCCTCAGCACCCGCGGTGAGCTGGTCGCCCGCTATCCGCGGCTGCGCCCGTACACCGATGTGCTGCCGACGGGCAGCGCGGCGTTCCTGCCGCTGATCGCCCAGGACACCGTCATCGGGGCGCTGGGGCTGTTCAACTCCGAGCCGGCGGTGCAGTCGCCGGAGGCCAGGAACCTGGCGCTGGCGCTGGCCGGTGTCGTCGCGCAGTCGGTGCAGCGGGCGACCCTCTTCGACCAGGAGCGGGAGTTCGCGACGGGGCTGCAGGAGACGATGCTGCCGCGCCGGCTCCCGCCCATCGAGGGCGGTGCGGTCACCGTCCGCTACCACCCGGCGAGCGTGGGGCGGGACATCGGCGGCGACTGGTACGACGTGATCGCGCTGCCCCAGGGGCGGACCGGCCTGGTCGTCGGCGATGTGCAGGGCCATGACACCCATGCGGCCGCCGTGATGGGCCAGCTGCGTATCGCGCTGCGCGCCTACGCCAGCGAGGGGCACTCCCCGGAGACCGTACTGGTGCGGGCCTCCCGCTTCCTGGCCGAGCTGGACACCGAGCGCTTCGCGACCTGTACGTACATCCAGGCGGATGTGGAGTCCGGCGCGCTGCATGTCGCACGGGCCGGCCATCTCGGCCCGCTGATCAGCAACAGCTCCCGGCACATCGACTGGCCCGAGGTCTCCGGCGGGCTGCCGCTGGGGCTGGCCACCCTCTTCGGGCACGACCATTTCCCGGAGACGCAGATGTTCCTGGAGCCCGGGTCGACGCTGCTGCTGTGCACCGACGGCCTGGTCGAACAGCCCGGCCAGGACATCTCGGAGGGCATCGACGCACTGTCCGCCGCGGTCCGCGCCGGCCCCGCGGAACTGGAGGCCCTTGCCGACCACCTCTCCGACCACCTGTGGGCGGACCCCGGCTCCGAGGACGACATGGCCCTTCTGCTGCTGCACCGGCGGCCCGGCCCGGGGGCCGCCACCACACCGCGGCTGCGGCTGCACGTCCATCAGGCCGACCCGTCGGGCGCCGCGGAGGTCCGCTCGGCGCTGCGCCGCACGCTGGACCAGTGGCGGGCGGGCAGCATCACGCACAACATCGAGGTCGCTGCCTCCGAGCTGATCGCCAACGCGCTGACGCACACCGAGAGCGGCGCGCTGGTCTGCGTGGAACTGCTGCCCGGCATCCCGCGCCGGATCCGGCTGGAGGTCGAGGACCGCTCCAGCCAGTGGCCGCGCCGGCGCAGCCCCGGCGAGACCGCCACCTCGGGCCGCGGGCTGATGCTGGTCGAGGCGCTGGCGGACCGCTGGGGCGCCGAGCCACGCGGCGCGGGCAAGGCGCTGTGGTGCGAATTCGTGGTGGCGGAGGCACCGGGCGAGCCGCCGGGGCACTGACCTCCCTCGGCTCAACTCCCTTGTGCCACAAGGCTCGACGGAACCGGCTGCCCGCGCCGGATCACCGTGCCAAGATGGCGGCTACTGTCTGCCACGGGGAGGGTCGACCATGTCGGGCCCTGGTCAAGGTTCACCGTCGGATTCCGGCGGACTGAAGGTGTCCGTGAGCGGTCCGGAGAGCGCGGCGCATCTCGCGTCGCTGCGGGGCTGGCTGGCTTCCGACGACGCGCTGCGCGGGCGGGTGCACCAGCGGCGCCGGCCGCCGGAGCCCGGCCACATGGGCAGCCTGGTGGAGGTGCTCACCGTCGTCGTGGGCACGGGGGGCATCGCGGGGCTGATCACTCCGCTGTGCACCTGGCTGGCCGGCCGTCGCTCCGATGTCACGGTCACCGTCGAGCTGCCCGAGGGCCGCAAGGTCAGCGTGGATGTCAAACGGGCCGGCGACCCGGCGGCGGTGATCCGTGAGGCGAACGGCCTCCTCAACTCGCCCGACGGGCAGGACGGGTGAGCGAGCGCCGGTTCCCGCACGGCCCCGCCAGCCGGGCCGTGCTGATCGGGACCAGTCGCTTCAGCAGCCCCGATCTGCCCGGTATCCCGTCGGTCCGGGAGAACCTCGAGGCGTTACAGGGCGCGCTCACCCACCCGACACAGGGACTGCTGGCCCCGGAACACTGCCGGAAGGTGTCCGACCCCACCGACCAGGCGGCCGTCGGCGCGGCGCTGACCTGGGCCGTACGGGAGGCCGACGATCTGCTGCTGGTGTACTACGCCGGGCACGGCGTACTGGACGACAGCGGCCTGCTGCATCTCGGGCTCGTCCACACCGATGTCGAGCACGTCGGCTTCTCCGCCCTCCCGATCGACCTGATCAAGCGCCATGTCGGTGAGGCGCGGGCCAAGTCCCGGGTGCTGCTGCTCGATTGCTGCTTTTCGGGCCGGGCGGTGTCCGCGATGGCCGAGCCGACCAACCTGGCCGTCGGCCAGCTCGACCTATCCGGAACGTACACCCTTACGTCCACGACGAAAACAGCTCCGGCGCATGCGCCCCTCGGCGCGACGTACACGGCCTTCACCGGGGCCCTGCTGGACGCCCTGGCCGCGCCGGCCGCCCTCCCCCTCGACGAGATCTACCGCGAGGTCGACCGCGCGCTGCACGGCCGGGGGCTGCCCCGGCCGCAGCGCAGGTCGGCCGGGGCGGCCGGGTCGCTCGCGCTGGTACGCGGGCCGGTGCGGACGGGTGGGGCCACGCCGCCGACGCCGCCGATGCCGCCCCTTCCACCGCCCCCGTCGTTCCCTCTCGGTCCGCCCGCTCCGGCGCCGCGCGCGCGAAAGGGCAAACGTGCGGTGGCGATCGCCTCGGCGGTCGGCGGGGCGCTGGCGGTACTGCTGGCCTCGTCACTGATCAAAGGCGCGCTCGGCGACGACGGCGGCGATGACGGCAGCGGTGGCGGTGGCGGCAAGAAGGACGCCGGCGGACGGCCGGACACCGGCCACAGCAGCGCGACGACGCCGGCGGGCTCGGCCGCTCCGGTGACGTCCGGCCCCACCCCCACGGGCCCGAAGCCGCTGTACCGGGACAAGCACCTCACCTGGCAGGCGCCGGACTGCACCGCCGGATCGGCATTTCAGTTCCTCGATCTGGACCAGCCGTCCGTCAGGGGCGGCGACATCGAAACCGGGATGGGTGCCGATCTCGACTACGTGGGCTGCCCGGGCCCGTCGTTCGGCGGCCGGGCCGTGATCTGGCCCAACGACGAGGACTTGCAGAGCTTCCAGGTGAAGATCGGCACCGCCGGCCCGGGGACCGATACGGCGGACGCCTGCCGGGCCGCGGCCGATGAGCGACCGGTCGGCGCTCATCTGCCCGCCGCGAAGATCACCGCGGGCACGGTCTGGTGCGTGATCACCACGGACAACCAGGTGGCGAAGGTGGTGTTCACCGACGTGGATGCGTCCCGGGCCCAGGGCCTGGGCACCAGCGCACGCAACCCCACCTTCGAGCTGTCCGCCACCTTGTGGGGCGCCCCGTGAACCTGTCGTAGTCCTCCGGTCGTCTCAGTTCTCCGGTCGTCTCAGTCCTCCGGCCCGCACCACACCGTCGTCATATTGCAGAATTCCCGGATCCCGTGCCCGGAGAGCTCCCGTCCGTAGCCGGAGCGCTTGGCGCCGCCGAAGGGAAGGCCCGGGTGGGAGGCGGTCATGCCGTTGAAGAAGAGGCTGCCGGCCTGCACGTCGCGGGCGAGGCGGGCCTGTTCGTCGGGGTCGCGGGTCCAGGCGTTGGAACTGAGCCCGAACGGCGTGTCGTTGGCCAGCGTCACCGCCTCGTCCAGGTCGGCGACGCGGTAGAGCGTGGCGACCGGGCCGAACGCCTCCTCGTGGTGGATGCGCATGGCGGGGGTGATGCCGGACAGCACCGTCGGCTCGTAGAACCAGCCCGCGCGGTGCTGGGGCGGCCGCCGGCCACCGCACAGTGCACTCGCGCCCCGGTGGATCGCGTCATCGACGAGTTCCTCCAGGTCGGAACGGCCCTGCTCGCTGGAGAGCGGACCGACGTCGGTGTGCTCGTCCATCGGGTCGCCGACGGTCAGCGCGGCCATCCGGGCGGTGAACCGCTCGGTGAAGGCGTCGTAGACGTCCTGGTGCACGATGAACCGCTTGGCCGCGATGCAGGACTGCCCGTTGTTCTGGACCCGCGCGGTGACCCCGACGCGGGCCGCCTTGTCGAGGTCGGCGGAGGGCAGGACGACGTACGGGTCGCTGCCGCCGAGTTCAAGGACGGTCTTCTTGACCTCGTCACCCGCGATCGACGCCACCGAGCGGCCGGCCGGCTCGCTGCCGGTCAGCGTCGCGGCGGCGATCCGCGGGTCGCGCAGGATGTCCTCGACGGCGCCGGCGCCGATCAGCAGGGTCTGGAAACAGCCCTCGGGGTAGCCGGCGCGGCGGAAGAGTTCCTCGATGTAGAGCGCGGTCTGCGGGACGTTCGAGGCGTGCTTGAGCAGCCCGGTGTTGCCCGCCATGAGGGCGGGCGCGGCGAACCGTACGACCTGCCAGAGCGGGAAGTTCCAGGGCATGACCGCGAGGATGGTGCCGATGGGGCGGTAGCGCACCACGGCGCGCACCGCGCCGGAGTCGCGGACATCGGCGGGGTCGGGGTGCTCGTCGGCGAGCAGTTCCTCGGCACGGTTGGCGTACCAGCGCATGGCCTTGGCGCACTTCGCGGCCTCCGCGCGGGCCTGGACCAGCGGTTTGCCCATCTCGGTGGTCATGGTGCGGGCGATGCCGTCCTGGTCGGCGTCGAGCAGGTCGGCGGCCTTGAGCAGCAGTTCCTTGCGGCGGGCGAAGGTCGTGGTGCGGTGCTCCTGGAAGGCCTGCTCCGCCCGGGCCAGGTGGTCTTCGATCTCGCCCGCGTTGAGCGCGTCGAAGGTTTTCAGGGTCTCGCCGGTGGCCGGGTTGACCGTGGCGATGGCCATGATCAGCACCTCCTTGGTGTGCGGGGCGGTGGTGCCCGCGGGATACGGGCACGAGGGTCCGGGCGGTTGCTACCTGAGCGGCGAGGGAGCCGGGGAAGGCTCCGGGACCGGGTCGGGATCGGGTCCGGGCGGACGGGGTACCGGCGAGGGATCCGGCGGTATGGGATCCGGCGGTCCAGGCGGGGTGGGCGGCCCGGGGAGCGGCTCAGGGATGGGGCTGGGCGGCGGGCCTCCCGGGTCGGGGACCGGCGTGGGCTGGGGATCGCGGTCGAGCACGCGGTCACTGCGCGTATGCGGTTGCCGCTGCACTGCGGGCCTCCAGAATGAGACGGCTAGTGGCACATGAGCCCCCGTACCCGAGTTTCGCCCGTCCATGGCCCCGGCGCACGGCGGATTGGCGCGGACGGGTTGCGGATGGACCCGGATCGGCGTATGTGACCTGATCGGGCGGCGCCGGGCGGGCCGGTGGGGCTTTACCTTGCGGTCATGCCCATGACGCGTACGAGGACGAGGTACCCGGCCGCGGCGCTGCTGTCCGCGCTCTGCGCGCTGCTGCTCACGGTGGCCGCACCCGCCACGGCCGGCGCTCCGCCCGCAGTGCCCCCCACCCCGGTCGTCCCGCTCCCCTCCCGCATGGCCGACACCGGCGGCGGCGACCAGCTGATCACCGCGCAGGCGCCCACGACGAGCGCCACCGCCGGAACGGTGGTGTGGTGGCAGCGGCACAACGGCCGCTGGCGGCAGGCCGGTTCGGCACCGGCACGCTTCGGGTCCGGCGGGCTGACCGAGGGCGCCACCCGGGTCCAGGGCACCTCGACCACCCCGACCGGGCTGTACGACCTGCCGTTCGCCTTCGGGTCCGATCCGGCACCGCCCGGCACCGTCACCCCCTACCGCAAGGTCGGCGCCGACTCCTGGTGGTGCGAGGACAACGCCTCGGCGTCCTACAACCGCTGGGTGGAGCCCCTGCCGGCGGACTGCGCGGCCGGCGAGTCCGAGCGGCTGGCGGACCATCCGGTGCAGTACAGCCGGGCCCTGGTCACCGGCTTCAACTACCACCGCCCGGTGCACGGCCGGGGCGCCGGGATCTTCCTCCATGTCCACGGGAAGGGCGCCACGGCAGGCTGTGTGTCCGTACCGGCCGGGGCGATGGCGCGGATCCTGTCCTGGCTGCGGCCGTCCCAGGAGCCGCATATCGCCATCGGCACGGTGTACGGGCCGACCGCGCTCACCCGGTACTGACCGCTTCGGCGGTCAGCGGGAAGTGGCAGGCCACCCGGTGTCCGGGCGTCTCCGGCTCGGCCGGCGGCGGCTCCGTGGTCGCGCACAGCCCGGTCGCGGCCGGGCAGCGGGTGCGGAAGCGGCAGCCGGAGGGCGGGTCGGCGGCCGACGGGGTCTCGCCGCCGAGCGGGCTGCCGGCCGGGACGGCGTCCGGGTCGGGTGCGTTGACGGTGTCCAGCAGCCCCCGGGTGTACGGGTGCAGCGGCCGGGCGAAGACCTGCTCCGCGGGGCCGGTCTCGACGAGCTTGCCCAGGTACATCACGCCGACCGAGTCCGCGAGATGCCGCACCACCGCCAGGTCGTGCGAGATGACCAGATAGCTGAGCCCCCTCTCGCGCTGCAGCTCGCGCATGAGGTTGAGGATCTGCGCCTGTACCGAGACATCGAGCGCGGAGACCGGTTCGTCGGCGACGACAAGGGACGGCGCCAGGGCCAGGGCGCGGGCCAGGCCGAGGCGCTGCCGCTGACCGCCGGAGAATTCGTGCGGATAGCGGTCCACCGCGCCGCGCGGCAGCCCGACGTCGTCCAGCAACCCGTCGATCCGCCGCCGCTGCCCGGCCCGGTCGCCGATGCCCTGGATGACCAGCGGTTCGCGCAGTACGGCCCCCACCCGCATCCGCGGGTCCATGGCGGCACAGGAGTCCTGGAACATCAGCTGGACGTCGCGCCGATGCGCGCGCAGCTCCCGTTTGGTGAGGGTGGCGATATCGCGGCCGCCGAAGTGGACACTCCCGCCGGTGGGCGCCTCCAGGCCGACGGCCATCCGGCCGAGGGTGGACTTGCCGCAGCCGGACTCCCCCACGATGCCGAAGGTCTCGCCGCGGCGGACGGTGAGCGAGATTCCGGCCACCGCGCTGACCTCGGCGGCGCCCTTACGGCGGGCGAAGGGGCCGCCGTGCAGCGGGTAGGTCTTGCTGACATCGGCGAGGCGGAGCAGCGGTTCGTCCGTACGCACCGGGGGCCGGGCGGGTGCGGGCGGGAGGATCTCGGCGGCCGGGTCGGCGCCGGGGGCGGGGTCCGTGGGGTGGAAGCAGGCGAAGGCATGGGCACCGGCGGCGGGTGGGGTGTCGTCGAGGCCGTCGGTGAGCTCCGGCTCGGCGGCATGGCAGACGTCGGTGGCGAAGCCGCAGCGTGGGGCGAAGCGGCAGCCGGTGGGGCGGGTGACGAGGGACGGCGGCAGGCCGGGGATGGTGGCCAGCGGCCGGTCGGCGCCGGTGACGGGGGCACTCCCACTCAGCGGTGGCCGGGGGAGTTCGGGCAGGGCCGCGAACAGGGCCTGGGTGTAGCGGTGCCGCGGGGTGGCGAACAGCGGCCGTACGGCGGCCCGTTCGGCGATCCGGCCGCCGTACATCACGGCGACCCGGTCGACCCGGCGGGCGATCACCCCGAGGTCGTGGGTGACCAGGATCATCGCCATGCCGAGGCGGGCGCGCAGCTCGTCGATGAGTTCGAGGATCTGGTGCTGGGTGGTGACATCGAGGGCGGTGGTCGGCTCGTCGGCGATCAGCAGCCGGGGTTCGCAGATCAGCGCCATGGCGATCGCGACGCGCTGCCGCATCCCGCCGCTGAGCTGGTGCGGGTAGTTCTTCAGCCGCTCGGCGGGGCGCGGCATGCCGACCAGGTGCAGGGTCTCCTCGGCCTTGGCCCAGGCCTCGGCCCTCGTCAGCCGCGTGTGCAGCAGCAGGGGTTCGGCGACCTGGGCGCCGATGGTGAGGGTGGGGTTGAGGGAGGTCAGCGGGTCCTGGAAGACCATGCCGACGGTGTTTCCGCGGATGTCCCGCAGCACGGGTTCCGGGGCGGCGGCGAGGTCGGTGCCGTCGAACAGGATCCGGCCGCCGGTGATCTTGCCGCCGTGCGGCAGCAGCCCGAGGACGGACAGCGCGGTCATGGTCTTGCCGCAGCCGGATTCGCCGACGATGCCGAGCGCTTCGCCGGGGGCCAGGTCGAGGTCGATGCCGTCGAGGGCGTGGACGGTGCGGCCGCGGCCGGCGATCTCGACATGCAGATCGTCGATCCGCAGGAGCGAATCGGTCATGGTGGGGTCCTCGCTTCAGTTGTTCTTCAGGCGCACGTCGAGGGCGTCCCGCAGGCCGTCCCCGATGAAGTTGAAGGCGGCGACGACCAGCACGATCGCGATGCCCGGCGGGAAGATCAGCCACCAGTAGCCGACCTGGGTGTAGGTGATGCCGGTGGAGAGCATGGAGCCCCAGTCGGCGGCCGGCGGCGGGATGGACAGGCCCAGGAAGGACAGATAGGCGACGTAGAGAATGGCGTCGGCCACCTGGAAGGTGGCGTTGACGATGACGGTGCCGATGGCGTTGGGGACGATGTGCCGGAACACCGCACGGCCGCCTCCGCCGCCCATCAGCCGCATCGCGTGGAGGTAGTCGCGGCCGCGCAGCGCCAGCGCCTCGCCGCGGATCAGGCGGGCCGGGGACAGCCAGGCGACGGAGGCGATGATCAGGATGAGGACGGGCTTGCTGGGGGTGACGATCGCGGCGACCACGACGAGCAGGAAGAGCGCCGGAATGGCGAGCGCGGCGTCGGTGACGCGCATCATCGCGGCGTCCACCCAGCCGCCGAAGTAGCCCGCGACCGCGCCGTAGAGCGTCCCGAAGAGGGTGGCCAACAGCCCTGCCGCCAGGCCGACTTCGAGGGAGGTACGGCCGCCGTACATCAGCCGGCCGAGCAGGTCGTAGCCGAGGTCGGTGGTGCCCAGCGGATGGCCGGCGCCGGGGGCGAGGCCGGCCTGCGAGAGGTCGGTGTGGATCTGGTCGGTGGGGTGGAGCAGCGGCCCGAGGAAGCAGAAGGCGAGCAGTGCGAGCAGCACCAGGGCGCCGGCGAGGGCGAGTTTGTTGCGGGCGAAGACGGCGAGGGTGCGGCGGGCGAGGCCGGGGGTGGCCCGCGCCGCGTCCGGCTGCGTGGCGTCAGGGGCCTCGAGGGCTGGGGTCGTCACGTCACGCTCCTGATGCGCGGGTCGAGGACGGCATAGGCGATATCGGTGATCAGTGAGCCGAGGACGGTGGCGACGCCGACGACGAGGGTGACGCCGAGCAGGACGGGGAAGTCCGATCCCTGGGCCGCGTTCCAGAACAGCAGCCCCATTCCGGGGTAGTTGAACATCGACTCGACGACGAGGGTGCCGCTGAAGAGCGTGGGCAGGTAGAGGCCGAGGAGGGTGGCCAGCGGGATGAGGGCGTTGCGCAGGACGTGCCGGGCCATGACGCGGGCGTCGGACTGGCCCTTGGCGCGTGCGGTGCGGACGTACTCCTCGCCGAGGTTGTCGAGGACGGCGGAGCGCATATAGCGGCTGAAGGCGGCGATGATGCCCAGCGCGGTGGTCACGACGGGAAGGACGAGCGCCGGCAGGTCGGAGAGCAGGCCGCCGACGGTGTCGGCCTGCGGCGCTTCGGCGGGCAGCAGTGGGAGCTGCTGGCTGAAGACCAGGATGAGGACCAGGCCGAGGAAGAACACCGGGGTGGCGTAGGCGAGGAAGGCCACGCCGGTCAGGACGTAGTCGGCGGCCTTGCCGCGGCGTACCGCTTGCAGGATGCCCAGCGGGACGGCCAGCAGCGCGGCGAGTGCGAGGGCGAGACCGGCGAGCAGGGCGGTTTTGGGCAGCCGTTCGCCGAGCAGCGAGGCCACGCTCTGGTTGAGTTTGTAGGACTCGCCGAGGTCGCCGGAGAGCAGCCGGCCGAGGTACATGGCGTACTGCTCGGGCAGCGAACGGTCGTACCCCTGCTGGTGGTTGAAGTGGGCGATGGCTTCCGGGGTGGCCTGGACGCCGAGGATGGCGCGGGCGGGTCCGCCGGGGAGCAGATGCAGCAGGACAAAGACGATGACGGAGACCAGCAGCAGCACGACGAGGGCCTGCGCGATGCGCTTGGCCAGGAAGTGGATCATCTGCCCGCGCCGCCCTTCTTCACGAAGTACCAGTTCTGGGGTGCGAGGGACAGGGTGGGGTTCTGGTCGACGCCGCGCAGGTCGTTGCGGATGGCGGAGACCTGGTACGCGGGGTTGGGGGTCCACAGGACCGGGAGCCGGCGGGCCACCTCGCGGCCGTAATCGCGCAGCACGGCCGGGCGGTCGGAGTACTCGGTGGCCCGGATGAGGCGGTCGGTGCGCGGATCGGACCAATTGCCCATGTTGGAGGGGGCGTTGCTGGCGAAGATCTTTTCGCCGCTGGGGTCGGGCGGGAAGTACCAGCTGCCCTGGGTGCCGAAGAAGCCGAGCTGCCACTGCGCGCAGAGGGGCTCGGTCTTCTTGCAGGGGACGGTGGTGCCCAGGACGGTGTTCAGCGGCTGCTGCCGGATGTCGAGGGTGATGCCCGCCTTGCCGAATTCGGACTTGATGGCCTGCATGGTGTTGGAGGTCTCGGTCGAGCCGGACTGGGAGAGCAGTGAGAGCCGCAGTTCCTGGCCGTCGTGGATGTCCGCCCCGCACTCCCCCGTGCCGCGTCCCGGCCGTACGCAGTGCAGCGTGCCGTCCCGGTCGGCCCAGCCGTGCCGGGCCAGCAGCGCCTTCGCCCGCTTCGGGTCGTACGGATAGGGGTCGGCGTCGAGGAGGCCGGCGGGGACCGGGCCGAGGGTGGGCGTGGCGCTGCCGTGCCAGATCACCCGGGAGATCGACTTCTGGTCGATGAGCCGCTGGAGCGCCTGGCGCAGATAGTCCTGGCGCAGCAGGGGTCCGGCCGTGGGGTGGTGATAGTTGAGGACGATATAGGTGACCGCCCAGCCCTCCCACGGATCGATGCGATAGCCCATTTCCTTGAACTTCGTGGACTGCGCCATGACGGAGGGCGGGATATAGCCGTAGTCGACGCCGCCGGCGCGCAGCACATTGAATTCGGAGTCGGCTGTGGTGAAGGGCTTGAGGACCACACGGTCGAGGTGGGGTGTGTCGGGCCCTCGGTATTTCTTGTTGGGGATGAGGGAGACCCGCCCGGAGGTGGTCCATTTCTCTATCCGCCAGGGCCCGTTGACGGTCTTCCACAGCGGATCGGTGGCGAATGCGGAGAATCGCTTGGCGTGCCGCATCAGCCGGGCGAAGGCCTGCCGGGGGCTCTGGTGGCCGGGGTTCCAGGCGTGTACGGGGAGCGCGACGAAGTCCTGGAGTTCATTGGCGGTGAACCATGTCGGGTTGTAGGCGCGGTCCAGCCGGAGCCGGAAGGTGCGGTCGTCGACGATCTCGAAAGCCTTGACATCGTCCGGCATCAGCTTCGGCGAATAGCCGGCCCAGTCCTGCTTGTTGTCCTTGATCAGATCGAACCAGAACTTCACATCGCGGGTGGTGACGGGCTTTCCGTCGGACCACCGGTAGCCCTTCTTCAGCGTGATGCTGACGGTGGTGTTGCCGTCGCTGTAGCGGGGCGTCTCCGCGAGACCGCGGGGCGAGTCCATGGTCAGCGCATCACCCTTCTGCTCGGGCATGAACAGCCGCAGGAACAGCAGGTCCTGGATGGCGCTGTTGTAGGAGGCCAGATAGCCGGGGGCGCCGATGGGGAAGATCCAGTTGGGGGTGGAGGCGGGCGGCAGGGCCATGGTGGCGGTGCCGCCCTCGACGCGCGTTCCGCCGGTGGCACCAAGATCGGTGACAACGTTGCCAGAGGGGCCGCAGCCGACCAGCGCCATGGTGCCGAGCAGGGCCGCGACCGCAACGCGCCCCAGGGGCCCGCGTATTCGAGTACTGCGCAGGCCCATGCTGCCTCCGGGGGTTCGGCCGGTCGAAGAGTGCGAGCAAAGTACGGACGGCCGCGAAAAGAAGTCAAGACCTTGGCGGAACAACGCCAACTGATGTCTACTGTCCGCGAGTTGACTCCCCCACTTCCTTCGATCACCGAAGAAAGCCCCGCTCCCGCACCAAGCCGAAAGGCGCCGCCATGACCGCCCCCGACGAGCAGCCCGGCTCCGCCGCGCATGTCCTGGAACTCGTCGCGAACGGCTCCGCCACCTCACGCGCGGACCTCGTGCGCGAGCTCGGGCTCGCCGCCTCCACCGTCTCCGCCCGCGTCCAGGAACTCGTCGAGGCCGGGCTGCTGGCCGAATCCGGCGAGGGCGCCTCACGCGGCGGCCGTCGCCCGCGGCTGCTGCGGGTCGCCGAGCAGGGCGCCGTCGCGCTCGCCGCCGACCTGGGCAGCCATCACATCCGCACCGGCGCGGTGGGCCTGACCGGCGACGCCTTCGACATCGACGACCACGCCGTCGATCTGACCGCCGGGCCGGAGCCCGCCCTGGACACACTCGCCGAGCGGCTGGGGGCGCTGGCCGAACGGCAGCGCGCGGCCGGCCGTACGGTCCGTGGCGTCGGCGTCGGCTTCCCCGGCCCGGTCGACGCGGACGGCGCCCGGATCATCGCGCCGTCCCGGATGCCCGGCTGGCATCTGTTCCCGCTGCGCGACCGGCTCGCCGACCGTCTCGGTCTGCCGGTGCTGCTCGACAACGACGCCAACATGATGGCGCTGGGGGAACACCGCGCCGCCCACCCCACCCGGCGCCATCTCGTCGTCGTCAAGGCGGGCCGCGGTATCGGCTCCGGTGTCATCAGCGACGGCCGGCTGCACCGAGGGGCCCGTGGATCGGCCGGCGACATCAGCCATGTCCGGGTGGACGAGGGCGCCGAACTCCCGTGCTCATGCGGAAACATCGGCTGTCTGGAGACGGTGGCGAGCGGCGCCGCGATCGCCGCCGCACTGCGCGAAAAGGGCATCGCCGTGGACTCCGCCACCGACATTCTGCGGCTGGTCGAGAACGGCGAACCGCACGCCACCACCCTCGTACGGCAGGCCGGCCGGGACATCGGCGCGGTGCTCGCCGTCGTCGTGAACTTCTTCAACCCCGAGGCGGTGATCCTCGGCGGTGCGCTCTCCGGCGCCCAGCCGCTGGTCGCCGCGGTACGCGGGATGCTCTACGAGCGCTGTCTGCCGATGGCCACCAGCGATCTCACCATCAACGCCGCCGGCTGCGGCCCGGACGCGGGGCTGCTGGGCGCCGGCCATGCCGCCCTGCGCAGGCACACCACGGCGGACGCACCGCCCCCACCGGCCGCCGTACGAAGCTGACCACCGGCCCGGGCCCTGCCGCAGACCACCGCCCCCGCCACGGAAAGTGAGCCCCCATGACGCCCTCTCCCACCGGCCGCCGCCTCCGTATCGGCGTCGGCGGCATGGCCATCGAGTCCAGCCAGTTCTGCCCGCACCGCTCGACGTACGACGACTTCCGCATCACCCGGGAGCATGCGCTGCTGGACCGCTACACCTGGACCCGGCCGGACGGCGATCTGGCCGAGCTCGTCGAGTGGGTGCCGCTGGTGCATGCCGTCGCGGTGCCCGGCGGGCCGGTGGAGCGTGCCACCTACGACCGCATCAAGGACGAACTGACCGCCCGGATACGGGAGTCGGGGCCGCTGGACGGTTTGGTGTACGACATCCATGGCGCGATGAGCGTGGTCGCCCTGGCGGACGCGGAGGCCGATCTGACCGACGCGGTCCGGGCCGCGACCGGCCCCGACACCCTGATCTCGGCCGCCATGGATCTGCACGGCAATGTCTCCCGCCGCTTCGCCGAGCGCCTCGATCTGCTCACCGCCCACCGTCTGGCCCCGCACGAGGACGCCTGGGAGACCCGGGAGCGGGCCGCCCGCAAGCTCGTCGGACGACTGGTCTCTAGGAAGGGCCGCCCGCACCGGGCCTGGGTGCAGGTCCCGGTGCTGCTCCCCGGCGAGAAGACCAGCACCCGGCTGGAGCCGGCCAAGTCGCTCTACGGGCGGCTGGCCTCGGTCGAGGCGCTGGACGGGGTCGTCGACGCGGCGCTCTGGGTGGGCTACGCCTGGGCCGACGAGGAACGCTGCCGGGCCGCCGTGGTGGTCACCGCGGACGACCCCGAACTCGCCGTGGCACAGGCCGAGTCGCTGGCCCGTGCGTACTGGGACGCACGCCGCGACTTCGTCTTCGTCGGGCCGACCGGTGACGCCGACAGCTGTATCGCCCGCGCCGTCGCCTCGCCCGCCCGCCCGTTCCTGATCAGCGACTCCGGCGACAACCCCACCGCGGGCGGCGCCGGGGACCTCGGGTACATGCTGGGCCGGCTGCTGGCCAACGAGGAGCTGGCGAGCGGCCGGGTCACCGCGCTGCATCCGGGCATCACCGACCCGAAGGCCGTCGCCGTCTGCTTCGACGCCGGTGTGGGCGCCGAGGTCACCCTCCGCGTGGGCGGCCACTTCAGCGCCGGCACCGGCCCGCACGCGGAGCCGTACGGGCTGACCGGCACGGTGACCGCCCTGGAGGGCGCGGCCGGACCCGCTTCGGGCGGACCTCGCGGCAATCCGGCCTACGAGGGGGGCGGCCGGACCGCGGCCGTCACCCGCGGCGGGGTGACGGTGGTGCTGACCGAGCGCCGTAAGCCGTTCCACACCCGTGCGGACTTCGGCGCGCTGGATCCGCTGGGTTACGACCTGGTGGTCGTCAAGATCGGCTATCTGGAGCCCGAGCTGCATGCGATGGCCGCGGACTGGCTGCTGGCGCTCACCCCGGGCGGGGTGGACCAGGATCTGCTGCGGCTCGGGCACCACAAGGTGCTACGGCCGCTCTACCCCTTCGACGACGAGGGGTTCGAGGAGCCGGACCTCACGCCGGTGGTGCTGTAGGCGGGCCCGGCCGGCGCCGGGCCGCCCGGCTTCAGATCGACCTCACCCGGTCCGCCTGGGGCCCCTTCTGCCCCTGGGCGACCTCGAACTCGACCCGCTGGCCCTCCTCCAGGGCCTTGAAGCCGTCCATGTCGATCGCGCTGTAGTGGACGTACACGTCCTGTCCCCCGTCGACCGCGATGAATCCGTACCCCTTCTCGCTGTTGAACCACTTCACGGTGCCCTGAGCCATTGCGCTGTCCCTTGCTGGATGGTGCCTGGATGCCCGGTCGGGCACGGTAGTTCTACCCGCCCGGGATGCCGGCTCCGCCGGTGTTCACCCGGACGGTTGAGCGGGCACCCCGGACCCGGCCGGGCAGCGGCGCCCTTCAGGGCAGCGGGCTCAGGGCTGTGGATCGCGCGCGTCGTAGCGGGCGAAGGCCCGGCGCCCGAGGCCGAGTCCGGTCACCACCAGGACGCAGGCCAGGCCGCCGCCGATCACCGCGGTGGC
Source organism: Streptomyces inhibens (assembly GCF_022221585.1). Classification (NCBI taxonomy): domain Bacteria; kingdom Bacillati; phylum Actinomycetota; class Actinomycetes; order Kitasatosporales; family Streptomycetaceae; genus Streptomyces; species Streptomyces inhibens. Next base: position 8,246,044 of record NZ_CP084681.1, on the reverse strand, counting down.
CGGTGAGGTCAGATCGGCCACCGATCCGGCGAGGAAGTCGCCCAGCCGCGGTCCGCCCGCGACCACGACGATGAAGATGCCCTGGAGGCGCCCGCGCATCGCGTCCGGCGTCGCGGCCTGGAGCATGGTGCTGCGGAACACCATCGAGACGGTGTCCGCGCACCCGGCCACCGCCAGGAAGAACAGGCCGAGCCACAGATGCCGGGAGAGCCCGAAGCAGGCGATGGCCGCGCCCCAGGAGGCCACCGCGATGAGGATGGCCAGACCGTGCCGGCGGATCCCGCCGAGCCAGCCCGAGAACAGCCCGCCCAGTACGGCGCCCACCGCGGGCGCGGCGACCAGCAGGCCGACGGTCTTGGCGTCCCCGGCGAACCAGAGCACCGCGATCGCCGGGAACAGCGCGCGCGGCTGGGCGAGCACCATCGCCGCCATGTCGGAGAAGAACGTCATCCGCAGATTCGGCCGGGTGGCGAGAAAGCGCAGGCCGTCCAGTACGGAGGCGCGGCGCCGCGGCCCCTCCCCCTGGTCGGGACGCATGGACGGCAGCCGCCACATCGCGTACAGCGAGCCGCTGAAAGCCACCACATCGATGAGATACGCGGCCTGGTAGCCCCACAGGCCGACGATCACGCCGCCCAGCATCGGTCCGCCCATCAGGCCGAGGTTGCTGGTCAGGGAGTTGAGGGCGTTGGCGGCCGGCAGCTGCTCGGTGGGCAGCAGCCGCGGGATCATCGACGTACGGGCCGGGGAGTTCATCGCGAAGCAGACGGCCTGGAGGGCGACGACGGTGTAGAGCAGCCACACCCGGTGGTATCCGGCCAGCGCCGCGGTGGCCAGCACGATGGACATCGCGGTCGCGCCCGCGGCGCTGTACAGGCCCAGTTTGCGGCGGTCGACGGTGTCGGCGATGGCGCCGCCGTACAGCCCGAAGACGACCAGCGGGACCAGGGAACACAGGCCCACCAGGCCGACCGAGAAGGTGGAGCGGGTGATGGCGTAGACCTGGAGGGAGACCGCGAGCGCGGTCATCTGCTGGCCCATCCAGGAGATGGTGTTGCCGCACCACAGGCGGCGGTAGTCCGCGGACGAGCGCAGCGGGGTCAGATCGGCGAATATCCGGGAGCGCAGGGGGATTTCGCGCTTTTCGGAGGTAGTTGCAGGGGCCACGCGGCGCAGTAAAGCACGCTGCGTGGGTGCGGCCGACGGCAGGGGTGGAAGAGGCGCTCGGCGCGCACGCCCCTTACGGACCGGCCGCCGCCGACCCGCCGGCCCGGACGGTCTCCGCCAGGCCGTACACCCTGCGGGCATTGTCCGCGGCGATCATCGCGCCGACCCGCCGGGCGTCCGTCTCCGACCAGGCGCCGGATGCCGTCCACGCGCCGAGGACGGCCGCCAGGCCGGTCCGGAAGAGCGCGCTGCCGACGACGTACAGCTCCGGGAGGCCATAGGCGTCGGTGGAGAAGAGCAGCTTGCCGAACGGCGCGAGCTCCAGGAATTCGGCGAGCACGGCCGCGGCCCGCGGGCCGGTCTGGGTCAGCGTCAGCCCGATGTCGGCGTAGACGTGCGGGAAGACGCTCGCCAGGTAGGCGGCCTGCCGGTGGTACGGGTAGCAGTGCAGCAGCACCAGGTCCGTGCCGGTGTCGGCGGTGGCCCGGACCAGGTCGGTCAACAGCGCCGGGTCGGCGTGGTCGAGCCGTAGGTCGGGGTCGCCGAAGCCGGTGTGGAGCTGGAGGGGGCGACCGGTGGCGACGGCCAGCCACACGAGATGCCGCAGCAGGACCGGGTCGGTGAGGCGGGGCGCGCCGGCCGCGATCCAGGAGCGGGCGGCGGTGCGCACCGCGTCGGGGGCGGGCGGCGCGGGATCCAGGGCGAGCCCGTGGCGGTAGGCGGCGACGGTTTTGAAGGCGACGGCGGTGCCCGCGACGTCCTGGACGGCGCGGGCGAGGGCGTCGGTGAACTCCTCGGCGTCATGGGCGCGGGCCGCGGTGCGCTCGGCCAGCGTCTCCAGCCGGACGACCTCGAACCCGCTGCCGTCGCCCGCCTCGGCGGTCTCGGTGGGGCCCGTCAGATCGCCGGGCAGTCCGGTGTCCAGGAGGTACGCGCCGATGCCGGTGGCGCCCAGCAGACGGCGCCGGGTCTCGTCCGGGCCCAGCTCGCGGCGGCGGGCGAGGTAGCGGTCGGGCGGGCAGTGCGCGGGCAGGCCGAGCAGCGGCGGGCACCAGCGGCGGACCGCGAAACCGGCCTGGGTGTCGAAGAAGGTGGTACCCGCCGCGGGCGGCCGGTCCGATTCGGTGAGATACCCGGCGAACGTCCCGGGGTCCGGATCGTGGCGGAGCACGCCGTGGCAGTGGTGGTCCACCAGCGGCGGCAGTCCGTCGTCGAAGCCGGGGCCGCTCCCCGGGACGTCCCTGGGCATCACCAGCGCCAGCGGGTGGCGGCGGCGATCTCCTCGGCGTCGTTCTCGGCGAAGTGCGCCTCCTCGGCGCGCCGGACCGCGAGCACCGCGCCGTGCAGCACCTCGCCGAGCGCCTCGTACAGCGGGGCCGACTTCTCCAGCCGGTCGGTGGCCTCGGTGAGGGTGGCGGGCAGCCGGACGATGCCGCGCCGGGCGCGCTCGCGGACGCCGAACGTGCCCGGGTCGCCGGTCTGCGGCGCGGGCAGCCGGGTCGCGGACTCGATGCCGTGCAGTCCGGCCGCGATGACCGCGCCGACGGCGAGATACGGGTTGGCGGCGGCGTCGAAGGTCTTGAGCTCGGCGTGGCCGCCGTCCGGGTCGTCGGGAGCGCCGGTGATCAGGCGCAGCGCCGCCTCGCGGTTCTCCACCCCCCAGCACTGGTAGACACCGGCCCAATGGGAGGGCTGCAGCCGCAGATAGCTGGCGGGCGAGGGGCAGCCGATGGCGAGCAGGGCGGGCAGGGCGCCGAGGATGCCGCCGAGGAAGGCCACCGCGTCCGGTGCCAGGCCCCAGTCGGCGTCCGGGGTGCGGTGCAGGCTCACCCCGTCGCGGTACAGGCTGAGGTGGAGGTGGCAGCCGTTGCCGACCTGGCCGGCGACGACCGACGGGGCGAAGGAGGCGCGCAGTCCGTGCCGGGCGGAGACGGCGCGGACGGTCTCGCGGACCAGCACCGCGTCGTCGGCGGCGCGTACCGGGTCGCCCGGAGCGGTGGTGATCTCGAACTGGCCCGGCGCGTATTCGGGGTGCACCTGAAGGACGTCGATGTCCTGGACGGACAGCGCTTCGCTGACGTCCCGGAGGTAGTCGGAGAGTTCGACGACCCGGGTCATGCCGTACGCGGGTCCCGCGCAGGGGTAGTCGAGCGCCTCGTACGCATCGGTGGCGGCCGGGGTGTGCCCTGCCGGGGCGCGGGTGACCACCCACTCGGTTTCGAAGCCCATCCGCAGTTCGAGGCCGGCCGCGGCGGCCCGCTCGGTCATCCGCCGCGCGAACTGCCGCTGGCAGGCGGGGTGCGGCCGGCCGAGCTGGTCGTAGCGGTCCACCGGTGCCCAGGCCCAGCCGGGCTGTGCGGCGAGCGGGGTGAGGCGGTCCAGGTCGGGGAAGAGCCGTAGATCCCCGTCGGGGCCGCCCAGATGCTCGGATTCGGTGATGGCGTCGTCGGAGGTGAAGACGTCGAAGACGGGCGACATCCCGACGCCGCGTTCGGCCGCATCCGCGAGCCGCTGTACCGGAACGGCCTTGACGCGTGTGATGCCCGCGTTGTCCACCCAGGTCAGCGCCACATTCCGGACACCTTCCGCCTCCATCCGCGCCGCCAACCGGCGGGCTTCCTCGCGCTGTTCCGCAGCCCGCGTTCCCATAGAGCCGTCCTCACTCGACCGTGCCGATCGCTCGGCGCCCGTTCCCGCTGATGGCCGGTGCGGCTCAGGGCGTGAGAGCCGGTCCGATCAGGGGCAGTTGAACTCGCACCATACGCACTTTCCGCCGCCGCGCGGTTCCACACCCCAGACATCCGCCAAGCGGTCCACGAGGAGCAGGCCGCGGCCGGAGACACCGGCCTCACCCGGTTCGCGGCGCCGCGGCAGGCTGCTGGAGTGGTCTTCGACCTCCAGGCGCAGGCGCCGCCCGACGCTGTGCGGCATCCGGACATTGATCACGGCCTCGCCGTCGGTGTGCAGCAGCGCGTTGGTGATCAGCTCATCGGCAATCAGTTCGATCTCGTCGACGCGGTCCTCCGCGCCCCAGGCGCGTACCGCGGCCCGGATCATATGGCGGGCGGCGGAGAGGCCTTCGGGGTCGGCGGGGGCGATGTGCTGGCGGAACCGGCCGACGGTGTCGTGCTCCGGGGCGCCCAGGCGGCGCAGCAACAGCAGCGCCATATCGTCCTCGCCGGTCCGTTCATCCGCCGACTCGCAGAGCCGGTCGGCGAGTTGCTGGACGTCCTGGGGGCCCTCGCGGACCTCGCGGGCCAACTGCCGCATCCCGTCGTCGAGGTCGGTGCCGGGCTGTTCAACGATGCCGTCGGTGCACAGCAGCAGGGTGTCGCCGGGGGCGAGCTGGACGGTGGTGACGGGGTAGTCGAGCCGCCGAAACTCGGAGGAGATCCCGAGCGGCAGCCCGCCGGCCACCGGCAGCCGGCGGCAGATGCCCTCGGCGTGCCGCAGCAGCGGGTCGATATGGCCGGCCCGGACGATCCGGGCCGCGCCGGTGCTCAGGTCGGCGTCGACATAGGTACAGGTGGCGAAGCGGTCGGTGTCGAGCTCGTTGAGGAAGGCGGATGCGCGGCCCATGACGGTGGCGGGGGCGTGCCCTTCGGCCGCGTAGGCGCGCAGCACGATCCGCAGCTGGCCCATCAGCGCCGCGGCCTGGGTGTCATGCCCCTGGACATCGCCGATGACGGCGGCGACCCGGCCGTCGGGCAGCGGAATCACGTCGTACCAGTCGCCGCCGATGTCCCGGCCCATCCGGGCGGAGCGATAGCGGACGGCGATCTGGGCGCCGGCGATGCCGGGGATCCGGCGCGGCAGCATGGCCTGCTGGAGGCCGGCGGCGAGATCGTGCTCCTGGTCGTAGAGCATGGCGCGGGCCAGGCTCTGCGCGATGCTGCTGCCGAGCGCCACCAGGACGTTGCGCTCCTGGTCGCGGAAGTCGCTCTCGCGCTCGAAGAACAGGCCGATCACACCGATCGGGCGGCCCTGGGCGATCAGCGGCAGATACGCGGCGGAGTTGACGTTCAGCGGCTCGATGGCATGCCACAGTCGCGGGTAGCCGTGCTTGAATTCGGCGCGGCTGCGGACATAACGCGGGGTGAGGGTGCGGACGACCTCGCTCATCGGGAATTCGTCACCGACCCGCGTGAATTCGAGGTCGGGCACAAAACTGCCCGCCTTGCCCTCGGAGACCAGCCGGATACGTCCCGCCTCGACCAGCCCGAGGATGACGTTCTCCGCGCCCAGCCGGCTCAGCCCCTGCTCATCGGCGAGCACCGCGATCACTTCGCCGACCGTTCTGGCGTGCGCCAGGGCGGCGGTGGTGCGCTCGACGACGCTGGTGTGCCGGCGGCGCTCCTCGTCGACGGCGAGCCGCTCCGCCGCGTGGGTGTATTCGTGGCTGGCGTCGCGGACCACCCCGATGATGCGGCGGGGTCTGCCGGTGTCGTCACGGCGGATGCTGCCCTGGGCGTGGGTCCAGCGCAGCTCGCCGTCGCGCAGCCGCACCCGGAAGTACGCCCCGTAGGAGTGGCTGCCGTCCTTGAGCGCGCGGGCGACCAGGGCGTCCAGACGGGCCGCCTCATGGGCCGGGACACGGCAGTTGAGGGTCTCCGGATGATCGTCGTACTCCGACGGGAGCAGGTCGAAGACCTCGAGGGCGGGCGGGTCCATGTGCATCAGCCCGCTGTCGAGGTCCCAGTCGAAGCCGCCCATGCCGTTGAGGGCCAGGGTCAGGTCCGGGTGGGCGGGCCAGTCGTCCGGCACCGACACGGTGGGCCGCTTCGCTCCCCGGTCAGCCATGTCGTCACTTTGCCACATTCATCAGGATTACGGCGTGTCCAGACCCTTCCCCCAGAAATCCGGCAACACCACCGGCAACACACCTGACTCTCTCATCAGTCACCTCACTACACCGCACCACGACAGCTTGCCAAGACTGGCCTTCACCCCTCTCCACCCCTCTCCCCTCATTGCGATGTTCTCAACACACTGTTACGGTCCCGGACCATGAAGGACGCCCCCGGAGCCCGTATCACCGACGACACCGGAGATGTCACGGACCGTGTCCGGCAGGTGATCGACCGGCTCGGCTGCAGCCACCGCGAGTTCGCCCGCCGGATCGTGATGGACCCCTCGAAACTCTCCCGGTCACTGGGCGGCACCCGCCGCTTCACGCTGGCCGAGATCGTGCGGATCGCCGACATCGGCGGGGTCGACACCGGCTGGCTGCTCGGTGCCCCGGAGCGGCCGGCGGCGCCCGAGCGCGAGCCGGTGGCCGTCCCCGAGGGTGGCCGGCCGCTGCAGATCGTGCGGGAGACCGTCCGGCTGATCGCCGAGCACGGCTTCCACGGCGTACGGGTCGCCGATATCGCGGCTGCCTGCGGCACCAGCCCCGCCGCCGTGCACTACCACTTTCCCGGCCGCGACGAGCTGCTGGAAGCGGCCGTGCGCTGGTGCATGGACGAGGACACCGAGCGCCGCGCGGCGGGCCTGGCCAAGGCCCCCGACGCCCGCGCGGAACTGCTGCATCTGATCGCGCTGCAGACCCCGCGCACCGAGCAGCAGCGCCGTCAGTGGCTGGTCTGGCTCGACCTGTGGGCCCAGGCCGCCCGCTCCACCGCGGTGGGCCGGCTGCACGAGCACTACTACCGGCAGTGGCGCACCACCGTCGCCGATGTCGTACGGCGCGGCGTCGGCCAGGGCGTCTTCCGCACCGTCGATCCGGAGTTCACCGCACTTCGGCTGACCGCACTGATCGACGGGCTGGCCACCCAGGTGCTCGCCACCGCACCCGACAGCACCGGCCCGGACACCATGCACGCCGCGCTGCTCGCCTTCGTCGAGAGCGAACTCACCGCGGGCTGACGGCCGACGCGCGCCCCCTTCTGCCCACTCCGCACCGCATGCCCTCAACCGCCGTCGAAGGGACCCGCATGAACAACGAGGTCATCATCACCTGCGCGCTGACCGGCGCCGGTGACACCGTCCGCCGCTCCCCGCACGTGCCCGTCACGCCCGAGCAGATCGCGAAGTCGGCCGTCGAGGCGGCGTCCGCGGGCGCCGCGGTGGTGCACATCCATGTACGCGACCCCGAGACCGGCGCCCCCTCGCGCGACCCACGGCTCTACGCCGAGGTCGTCGAGCGGATCAAGGAGACCGGCACCGACGTCGTCATCAACCTCACCGCCGGCATGGGCGGCGACCTGGTGATCGACCCCGAGAACCCGCTCCGGCAGCTGCCCGGTACCGACCTGGTGAGCGGCCTGGAGCGGCTGCCGCACGTCGAGGAACTGCTGCCCGACATCTGCACCCTGGACTGCGGCTCCCTCAACTTCGGCGACGGCTCCAACCTGTACGTCTCCACCCCCGACATGTTGCGCACGGGCGCCAAGCGCATCCAAGAGCTGGGCGTACGGCCCGAGTTGGAGATCTTTGACACCGGTCAGCTGTGGTTCGCCAAGCAGCTGCTGGCCGAGGGTCTGCTGGACGACCCGACGATCTTCCAGCTGTGTATGGGCATCCCGTGGGGCGCGCCGGCCGATCCGGGCGTCCTGCAGTCGATGGTGAACATGCTCCCCGAGGGCGCGCAGTGGGCGAGCTTCGCGCTCGGCCGGATGCAGATGCCGTGGGTCGCCCAGTCGATCCTGCTCGGCGGCAATGTCCGGGTCGGCCTGGAGGACAACCTCTACCTCAGCAAGGGCGTCAAGGCCACCAACGGCCGGCTCGTCGAGCGCGCCGTCCAGATCACCGAGCTGCTCGGCGCCACGGTCGCCACCCCCGACCAGGCGCGCGCCCGCCTGGGCCTCAAGCCGCGCGGCTGAGCCCCACAGCTTCCCTCCTTCCCCGCCCTCCCCTGGAGCCGCTCCCTCATGCCTGAAACCACCCCTGCCCCCTGCGCACCCGAGGCCGTACGCCGCGTCGCCTGTATCGGCGCCGGAGTGATCGGCGGCGGCTGGGTCGCCCACTTCCTGGCCCGCGGCTACGACGTCACCGCCTGGGACCCGGCCGCCGACGCCGAGGAGAAACTCCGCCGGCTGGTCGCCGCCGCCTGGCCGGCCCTGGAGCAGATAGGCCTCGCCGAGGGCGCCTCACCGGACCGTCTCACCGTCGCGTCGACCCTCGCGGCCGCGGTCGCCGAAGCCGACTTCGTCCAGGAAAGCGCCCCGGAGAAGTTGGAGTTGAAGCGCTCACTGCTCGCCGAGCTCGCCGCGGCGACCCGTCCGGGCGTGGTCATCGCCTCCTCCACCTCCGGTTACCCGATGACCGATATGCAGACGGCGGCCGAAGACGCCGGCCGCCTCGTCGTCGGCCACCCCTTCAACCCTCCGTACCTCATCCCGCTCGTCGAGGTCGTCGGCGGCGAGAAGACCGACCGCGAGGCCGTCGAGTGGGCCTCCCGCTTCTACGACGTGGCCGGCAAGTCCGTGATCACCATGGACCGCGAACTGCCCGGCTTCATCGCCAACCGCCTCCAGGAGGCGCTGTGGCGCGAGGCGCTGCACATGGTCGCCAACGGTGAGGCCTCGGTGGAGGACATCGACGCCTCGATCACCGAAGGCCCGGGCCTGCGCTGGGCGTTCATGGGCCCCTGTCTGACCTTCGCACTGGCCGGCGGCGAGGGCGGTATGGCCCATATGCTCGACCACTTCGGCCCGTCCCTGAAGTCCCCGTGGACCCGTCTGGAGGCGCCCGAGCTGGACCGCGAGCTGCGTGACGCGATGGTCGACGGCTGCGCGGAGGCCGCGGGCGAGCGCACCTACGCGGATCTGGTCGCCGCACGCGATCAGGGCGTCATCGACGTCCTCCGGGCCACCGGCCGACTGGGGGACACCCGCCGATGAGCACCCCTCTCCCGCTCTTCCGCCAAACGGTCCAGGACGCCTGGATCGACTACAACGGCCACCTCAGCGAGGCCTACTACGTCCTGGTCTTCGGCTTCGCGACGGACGCCCTGATGGATACGGCGGGCCTCGACGCCGCCTACCGCGCACGCACCGGCTGCTCGCTCTACACCGTCGAGGCGCATGTCCGCTACCTCCGCGAAGTGGCCCGGGACAGCGAACTCACCCTCCGCACCACGGTGTTGGGGGTGGACGGCAAGAAGCTCCGCTTCGTCCACGAGATGTTCGCCGGCGAGCCGTCCGGGGACCCGGTCGCGACCGAGGAGCTCTTCACCCTGCACGTCGACCAGGGCACGGGGCGCGCGGCCCCGCTGCCGGACGCGGCGCGCCGACACCTCGCCGGCCTGACCGCCCCCGCGCCGGAGTGGGCGGGGCGCGGAATCCGCGCGGTGCAGCGGTAGCGAGGCCTCCGCTCCTCGGCGCCGATCCGGAGCGCCGCCGCCCCGTCCCGGTGCGATCCTGGACGGACCAGCCTTCCGACCCGCCGAGGAGCGACCACCATGACAGCCATCCGAGGCCACCGCATCGAGATCGAGCAAGGCACCGACCACGTCCGCGTCGAGATCGACGGCCGGCTGGTCGCCGACAGCCGGCGTCCGCTCCTGCTGCGCGAGACCGGCTACCCGGTGCGGTACTACCTGCCGCCCGAGGACGTACGGACCGACCTGCTGACGCCGTCCGAGACGCATTCGGTCTGTCCGTTCAAGGGCACCGCTTCCTACTGGTCGCTCGCCGACGGACCGGAGGATGTCGTGTGGGCCTACCCCGAGCCGTATCCGGAGGTCGCGCGGATCAAGGATCATTTCTGCTTCTACGAGGCCGAGTTGGGCTGAGACCGGGGTCGTGAGCTCGGGTAGGAAAGTTTCCTAACAATTACCGTCACACTCCTTGACCCGTGCATGAGCGACCGTCAGGATTCCTCGGGACGGCCCCCCACGCCGACCCAGGAGACGGACATGACGCCCACCCCCCGCGCCAAAAAGCCCCTCAAGTCACGAAGCCCCCTGTTCAGCAATGCTCGCCTAGGAATACCCACCGCCGCGGGCGCGGCGCTCGCGCTCATCGGCGGTGTGGCGCTGTGGTCGAACGCCGGCCAGGCCAACGCTGTGCCCGACCGTGCACCGGGCACGCATGCCGCCGGGTTCACGGCCGTCGCCGCCGGCGATATCGCCGAGCAGTGCACGGCGAGCGACAGTGACTGCGCACACCCCAAAACCGCCGCGCTGGTGAAGAAGATCAACCCGGCGTTCGTGCTGACCATGGGCGACAACCAGTACGACGACGCCCGGCTCAAGGACTACAAGAGGTACTACGACAAGAGCTGGGGCGCGTTCAAGGCCAAGACGCACCCTGTCGCCGGCAATCACGAGACCTACGACCCGGACGGCAAACTCGCCGGCTACAAGTCCTACTTCGGCGCCATCGCCTACCCCAAGGGCAAGAGCTACTACAGCTTCGACCAGGACAACTGGCACTTCATCGCACTGGACTCCAACAGCCTGAACTCCGCACAGCTCAAGTGGCTCAAGGCCGACCTCGCGGCCAACTCCAAGAAGTGCGTGGCCGCTTACTGGCACCACCCGCTCTTCTCCTCCGGCGAACACGGCAACGACCCGGTCAGCCGACCGATCTGGAAGCTGCTGTACGACGCCAAGGCCGAGCTGGTGCTCAACGGCCACGACCATCACTACGAGCGGTTCGCGCCCCAGGACCCCAACGGCAAGGCCGACAAGAACGGGATCGTCGAACTCCTCGGCGGGATGGGCGGCGCCAACCCGTACAAGATCGAAGAGGTCCAGGACAACAGCGAGAAGCGGCTCACCGACACCTTCGGCGTGGTGAAGCTGAACTTCACCGACACCGGCTTCTCCTGGGATCTGGTGGGCACGGACGGCCGCACCAAGGACAGCAGCCCGTCCTACTCGTGCCGCTGACCGACGGGACCCACGGGCGGCTCGACTGATGTATCTCGCGACCACGGATGCGGCCGCGACGGCGACAAAGGTGACGCGTGGCCGCGTCGGCGGGCCGGTTCTGGCCCTCGGCGCGGTCAGCCTGGTCACCGATATCTCCTCCGAGATGGTCACCGCCGTGCTGCCCCTCTACTTCGTCCTCCAACTGGGGCTCTCACCGCTCCAGTTCGGCTTCCTCGACGGCCTCTACAACGGTGTCACCGCGCTGGTACGGCTGCTGGGCGGGCATGCGGCCGACCGCGGCGGCCGGCACAAGCTCGTCGCCGGGTCCGGCTATGCGCTCTCCGCGCTGTCCCGCCTCGGCCTGCTGCTCGCCGGCGGCGGCACCCTCGGTATCGGCGCGGCGCTCGCCGCGGACCGTATCGGCAAGGGCGTACGCACCGCCCCGCGCGATGCGCTGATCTCGCTCAGCGCCCCGCCGGACGCGCTCGGCCGGGCCTTCGGCGTACACCGGGCGATGGACACCACCGGCGCCCTGCTGGGGCCGCTCGCCGCGTTCGCCCTGCTGTGGGCCACCGCGGACGCCTACGACGCGGTGTTCGTGGTGAGCTTCTGTGTCGGCCTGCTCGGTGTGCTGCTGCTGATCGCCTTCGTACCGGGGCGGGCCGCACTGCCCGCCCACCACCGGGCGCCGGCCGTCACGGACCGCCCGCGCGCAGGGCTCCTCGCACCGCTGCGCGCGCCCGCCTTCCGGCGCATCTTCGTGGCGGCGGCACTGCTCGGCGCGGCGACCATCGGCGACGCCTTCCTCTATCTGCTGCTCCAGCGCCGGCTGGACTTCGCGGTGAGCTGGTTCCCGTTGCTGCCGCTGGGCTCGGCCGCGGTCTATCTGCTGCTCGCGGTGCCGGCCGGGCGGCTCGGCGACCGTATCGGCCGCCGGGTGCCCTTCCTGTGCGGTCATGCGGCGCTGCTCGGCGGTTATGTCCTGCTCCTGCTGACCGACGCCGGGCCGGTGCTGCTGGTGGGCGTACTGCTGTTGCTCGGTGTGTTCTACGCGGCCACCGACGGGGTGCTGATGGCGCTGGCCGGACCGGTACTGCCGGCCGCACGCCGGGCGAGCGGCATGGCGCTGCTGCAGACCGGCCAGGCGCTGTGCCGTCTGCTGGCGGCCGCCGGATTCGGCGCCGCCTGGACGCTGTGGGGCACCCGCCCCGCGCTGATCGTCGCCGCCGTCGCACTGGCGGCGGCGCTGGCGGCCTCGGTCGCCCTGTTGCCCGGGCCGACGCGCCCGGAACTCCAGGAAGACCCGGACCCCACCGACCCTCCCGAAAGGCAGCCGTCCCGCGCATGAAGCCCTCGAACGGTCCGCGCAGGGATCCGGCGAACGGACCGGGGCCCGCCTCCGGTGGCCAGGAGCCCGCGGCCCCCACCTCCCTCTCCCTCCGCGCCCGCCTCATCGCCGTGGCGACCGCCACCGCGGTCCTGGCCGCCATCGCCGTCGTCTACACCGTCGGCGCGGCCCGGCGCGCCGAACCCACCGACGGGGCCTCGGCGTTCGGACTCGACCACGGCCGGCTGTACTTCCGCAGCACCGGCGCCGGCGCCGGCCGGGTGGCCCGGCTGCCCGCGCCGGTCACCCCGACAGCCGATGCCCGGGCCACCGCGGCACCGGCCCGCCCCGCCGGGCCCGACCACCGCACCACCGGCGGCCCGGCCTGCGAGCGCTTCCACGCGGCGGCCGGCACGGGGCTGTGCCTCCAGCGCCGCCCCGGTATCCCGCCCAGGTCGTACGCCCTGGTCCTGGACCGGCGGCTGCGCGAGAAGCGGCGGATCGCGCTCACCGGCATCCCCAACCGGGCCCGGGTCTCGGCCTCCGGCCGGATGCTGTCCTGGACGATGTTCGCCACCGGCGACTCCTACGCCACCACCGCGTTCTCCACCCGCACCTCGATCCTGGACACCCGCACCGGCTACCTCATCAAGAACATGGAGGAGATCCCGCTCACCCTCGACGGCCGCCGCTACCACTCCCCCGACGTCAACTACTGGGGCGTCACCTTCGCCCGCGACGACAACCGCTTCTACGCCACCGTCTCGACCAAGGGGAAGACCTACCTGGTCGAGGGCGATATGCGCAGATGGGCGGCGCATACGATCCGCGAGAACGTGGAATGCCCCTCGCTCTCCCCCGACAACACCCGGCTCGCGTTCAAGAAGCGGGTCCGCGAGGGCGCCACCGATCCCTGGCGGCTGTACGTACTGGATCTGCGGAGCCTGCGCGAACGCCCGCTCGCCGAGACCCGCAGCGTCGACGACCAGGCCGCCTGGCTGGACGACCACACCCTCGCCTACGCCCTGCCGGGCCGCGACGGCCGAACCTCCGACATCTGGACCGTCCCCGCGGACGGCCGGGGCGCCCCGTCCCTCCGCGTGCCGGACGCCTCCTCCCCCGTACGGGTCCCCTGAGGGCCGGTCCGCTGACGTCCCCTTGAGCGACGCCGGAACAGCGGGCACACACCCCGCGGCGACGCGAGGCGCCCGCCCGGCGCACAATCGAAGCGTGAACGACGCGGAGGAAGCCCCCGACGAGCCCGGCACATCCCGCCGACCCGAGCCGCCCCCGACGCACGACGAAGGCGGCGATCCGGCCTGCTGGCAGAGCCAGGTGTGTGACGCCTGCGGCCGGATCCGGGAACGGCCCGGCAGCGACGTCTGCGAGCACTGCGGCGCCGCGGCGGACGACGAAGCGGGCGACGGCACGGGCACGAGCGGGACCGGCACCCCTACCGGCCCCGAGCGCCCTGCCCACCGCCGGGACCGTGACGAGGGAGGCCGGGCCCGTAACGCCCGCCCGCGCGACGGGCTGGGACGGCCGTTGCCGTACGGCGCCCCCGGTGTGGCGCGGCAGCCCGAGGGCGTCTCCCGTACGCCCGCGCAGTCGCTGGCCGAGGCGCAGCGGCTGCTCGACGCCGGGATGCCGTTCCATGCCCACGAGGTGCTGGAGGACGCCTGGAAGGCGGCGCCCGAGGCGGAGCGCGAGCTATGGCGTGGGCTCGCCCAGCTGGCGGTGGGGCTCACGCATGCGGCGCGCGGCAACGCCGTGGGCGGGAGGTCGCTGCTCGCCCGGGGGACGGCGGCCATCGCGCCGTACGCGGATGCCGTCCCCTACGGGATCGATATCGCGGGACTGACGGCCTGGGCCCGGGAGCTGACCGGCCATCTGGCCGACCCGGGGACGACCGTACCGGCGGCTCGGTCCGCGCCCCGGCTGCGGGCCACCGACGGCAGCTCCGGAAGTCACCCCGCCGGAGACGGGGCCGGGGACCGCCCCGCCGCCGACGGCTGACCACGGGCAAGGGCATACGCCCGCCGGCGCGCGCGTCCTACGCGGCCCCTCCCCTCTGCCCGCCGCGGCCGCGTCCCTGCCGCCACCGGGCCAGCAGGGCGCCCAGCCCGAGCACCACGACGCCGGCGCCGGCCGCCCCGAGGACGAGGGCGGGGCGCCAGGGGGAACCGTCGTGGGCCTCGGCCCCGGTGGCCTGGGCGGCCACCGGGCGCAGATGACTGCCGTCGTAGGTGGTACGTACGGCGTGCAGGGTGCCGATCGGCTGGGCGTCGCCGGAGGTGCCAAAGCCCCAGTCCAGCAGCGAACCGGCTTCCTTGTAGACGCCGTTGGCCTCCTGTGACTGTGGGTTCAGTACGGTGACCAGCAGCGTGCGGCCGTTGCGGCGGGCGGCGGCGATCAGCGTGTTGCCGGCCTTGCTGGTGTAGCCGTTCTTGACGCCGATGATGCCGGGGTAGCGGGACAGTCCGTGCGAGCCCACCAGCATGCGGTTGGTGTTCTCGATCCGGGTGATGCCACCGGCGCCGGGGAACGAGGCGCTGGGGGTGGCGCAGTAGCGGGCGAATTCGGCGTTGGCGAGGCCGGCACGGGCGAAGACGGTCAGGTCGTACGCGGAGGAGACCTGACCGGGCGCGTCGTAGCCGTCCGGGGACTTCACCATGGTGTCGCGGGCACCGAGTTTTCGGGCGGTCTGCTGCATCTCGCGCGCAGTGGCCTGCCAGCCGCCGTTCATCGCGGCCAGCACATGCACCGCGTCGTTGCCGGAGCGGAGGAAGACGCCGCGCCACAGGTCGGCGACGGTGTAGCGGCGGCCCTGCTGGACGCCGACGACGCTGCTGCCGCTGCCGACACCCGCAAGGTCCCCGGAGCTGACCCGGCGCACCGTGCCGGCCGAGAACTTCGGCAGGACGGTGACCGCGAACAGCGTCTTGAGGGTGCTGGCCGGGGCGAGCTGGCGGTGCGGGCTCTTCGCGGCCAGCACGCTGCCGGTTTCCGCGTCGGCCACCATCCAGGACAGGGCGGTCAGACCGCCGGGCAGCCTGGGTATGCCGGGGGCGGTGACGGCCTGGACCCCGGCCTCGGTGGGCTGACGGGCCGTCGCACCGTCGGCCGCGGCCGGTATGGACGTCAGCGACACACCGGCGACGGCGATCAGGACCATCGCAGTCGCCTTCTTGGACACACGCGCGTCAAATGCCATGCCGTCACGCTAAGTAGGGCGGCGCTCGCCCGCAGCGCAGTTGAGCCAGACGGGCCACCGCGGCGCCGTCCGCTCGGCGTGTCGCATCTGCAACAGGTGCAAAGAAAGACCCGCCCGGTGCGACGGGGGATGCACACCGGGCGGGTCTCAGGAACATTTCTACCGCATGAGCGAACGGTTATGCCTCAAAAACTTGTTCGTTTGCCGTTTACCAGGCGACGGGGAGCGAAATCAGGCCACGTGCACGCAGCGCCCGGCGGTGCCGCAATGCACCACGCGGGACGTCCAGCCGCAGCTCCGGGAAGCGGGCGAGGAGCGCATCGAGCGCGGTGACGGCCTCCATACGGGCCAGCGGGGCGCCGAGGCAGTAGTGGATGCCGTGGCCCATCGCGAGATGCCCTGAGAGGTCCCGGCCGGGGTCCATCGTGTCCGGTTCGGGGAAGCGGCCAGGGTCTCGGTTCGCGGACGCTATCGACAGCAGCACGCTCTCCCCCGCCGGGATCCGTACGCCGCCGATCTCCAGGTCCTCCTTGGGGAAGCGACGGATCGCCAGCGGGGCGGGCCCGTCGTGACGGAGGAACTCCTCGACCGCGGCCGGCAGTTCGGCCGGATTCCGCTGCAACTGACGGAGCTGTTCCGGGTGGTCGAGCAGGGTGAGCACGGCGTTGCCGATGAGGTGGACGGTGTTCTCGTATCCGGCGAGGAGGATGAGGAAGGCGAGCGAGGTCAGCTCGTCCTCGCTGAGCCGGTCGCCGCCCTCATCGGCGCCCGCGTCATCGCGTACCGCGATCAGATCCGAGAGCAGATCATCGCCCGGCTGTGCCCGCTTGGCCGCGATCAGGCCGGTGTAGAACTCCAGCATCGACCCGATGGCCTCCTTCATCTGCCCGGGCCGGCTCGGGTCCGGCGTGATGAGCGCGTCGGACCAGGCCAGAAAGTCGCGGCGGTCATCCTGCGGGATGCCGAGCAGATCGCAGATGACGGTGATCGGCAGCGGCCCCGCGTAGTCGGCGATCAGGTCGGCGCGGCCGCGTTCCGCCATGGCGTCCAGCAGCTCGTCGGCGACCCGCCGTACGGGCTCGCGCAGCGCGTCGACCCGGCCCGGGGTGAACGCCTTGACCACCAGGCGGCGGACCCGGGTGTGGTCCGGCGGGTCCATGTTCAGCAGATTGGCGTCCAACGCGGGCGGCAGGGAGAAGCCGCGGTAACCACCGGGCGTGGCATGCCGCTTGTCCAGGGAGAGCCGTGGGTCGGCGAGCGCGCGGCGGACATCGTCGTAGCGGGTGACCAGCCAGGCGGGCTGCCCGTCGGCGCCGGTGATCCGGTGGACCGGGCCGGCTTCACGCAGCGCGGCGTAGGCGGCGTACGGATCGTCGAGGAGGGGGGTCACGTCGATGGGGGCATCGGGGCCGGTCCCGGCGGTGTTCTGCATGATCCCGACTGTAGGGCGTGGCCGACGGAGCCCCGGCTGTCGCCCGCCACCGTGCGACAGCTGCGAGGGCGGCACCGGCCTCGCGGGAGACCGGTGCCGCCTTCGTGGTTCGGGCGGCCCGGACCCCCGTACCGGGCCACCCCGTCTTTGTGGTTCCTCAGGTGCGCGCCACCGAGCTCCGCTGGCGCAGCTCGGTGAGCACGGTGTCGATCAGCGGCGAGTGGTAGACGTCCGCGACCAGCGCCAAGTGCTCGTACTCCGCGGTGAGTTCGGCCGGTTCACGGCCCGTGGCGACCACCACGCTGTCGGCGCCGTGCGCGGGGACATGGCCCACCGAGCGATTCTCCAGACCACGGCGCAGCGCCGCGGCCTCCGCGACGGCCGCCAGCTGCCGGTCGTCCAGTGCGACCGCGCGGGCCCGTTCGCGCGCGATGTCGAGGGCGTCGGACTCCACATGGCGGCGGATACCGCGCTGTACGTCCCGGATCTCGGCCATCTGCCGGTTGGCCCGCCACTCCAGATCGGCGAACGGCCATCGCACCGACCACGCCGAGGACTCCATCGCGACCTCCGGGGCCTGCGCGGTGACGGTCCGCCAGAGCGGCGAGAGGCGGCGCAGCCGGCGCCAGGCGGCGACCCGGGGGCCGGCCGCCGGCAGCGCGAATCCGGCGAGGACCAGGAGCGCGGCGACCGAGGCGCTCAGCGGTGCCACGCCGTTGGAGAGCCACAGCGCGGGGTGGCCCGTCCAGGACAGGACGAAGCCGATGACCTTGCAGGCGCAGTAGACCAGGCCGAGCCAGCAGCCCGCGGCCAGCACCCGCAGGCCGCGCGCCAGATGCGTGCCACCGAGCCGGGCGGCGTAGCGCGGGCAGAGCGTCCCCAGGCCCGCAAGGCTCGATCCGAAGATGGCCAAATACAGCACCAGGAACAGCATGACTCCCGGGGAGTCGGTGTAGGCGGTGCTGAAGTCACGGGGGTGCTCGACGGCGTCCGGCCGGCCGACCGCGAAGCCGGTGACCGCCACCGCCCACAGCGCGGCCACGCTCCCGACGGCGGCGCGCGCCCTGGCCCGCGCCCGGGCCCGGGCGGCCGCGCCCTCGCCGGCCGTCCAGCGCAGCAGCAACACCAGCGCGCCCGCGGCGAACACCACGACGGAGGAGTAGAGGAAGACCATGGCGAGGTTGGCCACGCCGACCAGCCGGTCGAAGGCGCGGTAGAGGCTGGGCGCGGAGAAGAGGAAGACCGTCGCCACCCCGCCGGTCATCACACAGGCCAGCCCCAGGTCCGCATTGCTGCGGTCGCGTAACCAGGCGACGGCCTTGTACGCCACGATCGCCCAGGCCGCCACGCCGAACGACAGATAGATGACGTCAAACACGCGGCCCTCCGTCCCCGGCCGCGCCCGCCTCGACACCGTCGGATCCCTCGCCGCCGGCCGGGACGTCCTGCCCCCGCCGGACGTGCTGCAACGCGGGCCCGAGCGCCGCCGCCAGTTCGGCCGCCTGGCCCTCCAGGGGGAGTTCACGCTCGGCCGCCGACGGCGCCACCCGCTCCATCAGGAGCGTGCCGAGGACCTCGGTCTCCCGCTCGGCGAGGTTGTCATAGCCGTGGTGCCGGGCGAAGCCCATGGTCAGGCCCATCCGCCGCATGGCGGTGGCCACATCGACCGACGGCGTCCACATCTTCAGCGCGTCCTCGGTGACGGCCGGGTCCTGGCCGTGTCCGAGCAGGAGATGGCTCAGTTCGTGCAGCACGATGTGCGCCTGGTGCCAGGGCGAGGTCTTGAGCTCGTAGAAGACCCAGTAGCCCTCGTCGGTGACCGCCGTCATGCCCGAGACCACGCCGCCCAGGCTCATCGGCACCAGATGGACGGGCCGCTCGACACGCGTGGCGACCATGTCGCACATCCCGCGCAGATCGGTCGCGGCGGGCAGTGCCAGCTCCTTGATGAGGCGCTTGCACCGCCTTCGTATCTGCCCCACTCGCATGCTCGTCCCGTCCTCGTATCCGGTCCGCTGCCAGTAAGAGAAGACCTGGTCGCGTTCAGCGGTCCGTATCGGGTCACTCACCGCGCCGATCACCGCCCTGCTCCGGCGGATCGGCCGGCAGATTCATCTGCTGCCGGAACTGGGAGATGATCGTCGTCAGACTGTCCTGCACCTCCGGCGGCAGCCCGACGGAGCGCAGCGCGATGGCGCGCACCCGCTGGTCCCGCATCGCGGCGAGGAAGCGGACCTCTTCCTCCACCCGCGCGGCCTGCGGCTGCGAGAGGTCCCCCAGCAGATAACCGACAGGTACGGCAAAGAACTTGGCCAGCGCGCGCAGCAGTTCCGGGCTCGGGTTCGCACGCCGTCCGTTGCGCAGCATCGACAGATACTGCTCGGTGACCTTGACCCCGCCGTACTCCTCCGCCCCGCCGCTGATCTCCTCGGCCACAAAGGCGTTGGTGTACGGGGCCCCGGGCGGATGCATGTTCGCGAAGAGATGGTTGAGCCGCTCCGCGAGCGCGCTGCCCGCCCCCTTGGACCGGCCGTCGCCCCCCACGCTCATGCCCACCGTCCCCCATCGATCGACCCAACGAACAGTTAAGCCACCAAATCCGCCGCACTCATCCTGTCATGCAACGAACGCGCCGCACCAGTCCACTTACGGACAGTAAGGACCCCCGACTTAACCAGGAGTTGAGTGACAGCACAGACCAGCCCATTCCCCCTCCCACACGCCATATCAACGAAAGTCCCCCACCACCCATTTCACCCTGCGCAACGGCGACCCGCGCCACGACAACGACAAGCCACGTCCCCCCAGCCGAAGGGCACCTCAGGCAGCGGCATGTCCCGGGGACAAGGATGTGCGGGGGGACCGGCGCGTGCTGACCGGAAGTGTGCGTGGCCCTCGGACCAACAGTCCTGGCCGGTAGGGAAGTTGTGCCGGGTCCACGGCCAGCCGCATGCCGGGAAGAGCTTCGAAGAGGGCGGGGAGGGCGATCAGCGCTCCAGTACGAGTGCCAGGCCCTGGCCGACGCCGATGCACAGGGCGGCCAGCCCGGTGCCGGAGCCGGCGGCGGCGAGTTGGTGGGCGACGGCTCCGGTGATACGGGCGCCGGAGGCGCCGAGCGGGTGGCCGATGGCGATGGCGCCACCGCGCGGATTGACCATCGCCGGGTCGAGTTCCGGTAGCGCGGCGAGGCAGGCCAGGGCCTGCGCCGCGAACGCCTCGTTGAGCTCGGCCGTGAGCAGGTCGCCGGCGTCCAGGCCGGCCTTGGCGAGTGCCTTGCGGATGGCCTCGACCGGGCCGAGGCCGAAGAACTGCGGTTCGATGCCGGTCACCGCGCTGGCCCGGATCCGGGCCAGCGGTTCCCGGCCGGTCGCGGCCACGCCCTCCTCGTCGGCGAGCAGGAGTGCTGCGGCGCCGTCGTTGAGCGGTGAGGAGTTGCCGGCCGTCACCGTGCCGCCCTGGTGGAAGGCGGGCTTCAGGCGGGCAAGGGCCTCAAGGGAGGTGTTGTCGCGGATCCCCTCGTCACGCGGCAGTTCCACCCCCTCGACGGGCACGGTCTCGGCGTCGTAGAGGCCGTCCTTCCAGGCACGGGCTGCCTTCTCGTGGCTGGCGAGGGCGAAGGCGTCCTGCGCTTCGCGGGTGATGCCGTACCGGTCGCCGACCAGCTCCGCGCTCTCGCCGAGCGGGATGGTCCACTCCTCGGGCATCCGCGGGTTGACCATGCGCCAGCCGAGCGTGGTGGAGTGCAGCTGCTGGTGCCCGGCAGGGAACGCCCGGTCCGGCTTGGGCAGCACCCAGGGGGCGCGGCTCATGGACTCGACGCCGCCGGCGACGGCGATCGAGGCATCGCCGACGGCCACGGCGCGGGCCGCCTGGATGACGGCCTCCATGCCCGAGCCGCACAGCCGGTTGACAGTGGCTCCCGGCACCGTGACGGGCATCCCGGCCAGCAGAAGGGCCATCCTGGCCACGTCGCGATTGTCCTCACCCGCGCCATTGGCGTTGCCGAGGATCACATCGCCGATGCGGGCCGGGTCGAGGCCGGGACTGCGGTCCAGCAGGGCGCGCAGCACATCTGCGGCGAGGTCGTCGGGGCGCACTCCGGAGAGCGCGCCGCCGTAGCGGCCGATCGGTGTGCGGACGGCGTCAACGACGTAGACGTCCCGCAGGCGCTCGGTCATCGGGACTCCTCATGGTGTGTGGCGGATTGAGCCGGGGGATGGACCCGCCGGTCCGGGAAGCTGTCCGGGCACCCGGCCGGCGGGGTTCAGGGCGCTGACCGGTGGGTCAGCCGGTGGGATCCGGCACCCGTAGGGGCGCGGCGGTGCGGCTGATGATCTCCTCTGTGGTGACGCCGGAGGCGGTCTCGACGAGGACGAGCCCGTCTTCGGTGACGTCGATGACACCGAGGTCGGTGATGACGCGGTGCACGCACGCCTTGCCGGTGAGCGGAAGGCTGCACTCCTGGACGATCTTCGGGCTGCCGTCCTTGGCGGAGTGTTCCATGACGACGATCACCCGGCGGGCGCCGTGGATGAGGTCCATCGCGCCGCCCATGCCTTTGACCATCTTGCCGGGGATCATCCAGTTGGCGAGATCGCCGCGGGCGGAGACCTGCATGGCGCCCAGGATCGCGGAGTCGATATGGCCGCCGCGGATCATGCCGAAGGACAGCGCGGAGTCGAAGAAGCTCGCACCGGCCAGCACGGTGACCGTCTCCTTGCCCGCGTTGACCAGATCGGGATCGACCTCGGCCTCTTCGGGGTAGGGGCCGACGCCGAGGATGCCGTTCTCCGACTGGAGCACCACGTGCACCCCTTCGGGCACATGCCCGGGCACCAGAGTGGGCAGGCCTATGCCGAGGTTGACGTAGTCACCGTCGTGGATCTCGGCCGCGGCCCGCGCGGCCATCTCGTCTCTGCTCCAGGGCATCAGTGCCGCACCGTCCTCTTCTCGATCCGCTTGTCGGCGGCCTGTTCCGCTGTCAGTTCCACCACGCGTTGGACGAAGATGCCCGGCAGGTGGATCTCGTCCGGGTCCAGCACGCCCGGCTCGACCAGTTGCTCCACTTCCGCGATCGTGATGCGGCCGGCCATCGCGGCGAGCGGGTTGAAGTTGCGCGCCGCGCGATGGAAGACCAGGTTGCCGTGGCGGTCTCCCACGGCGGCACGGACCAGTGCGAAATCAGTGGTGATGCCGTGTTCCAGCACGTAACTGCGCCCGTCGAACTCGCGCACCTCCTTGGGCGGTGAGGAGACGGCCACGGTGCCGTCAGGTGCGTAGAGCCAGGGCAGGCCTCCGTCGGCGACCTGGGTGCCGACACCGGCCGGGGTGAAGAAGGCGGGGACACCGCAGCCGCCGGCCCGCAGTCTTTCGGCGAGGGTGCCCTGGGGGGTCAACTCCACCAGCAGTTCCCCGGACAGGTACTGGCGGGCGAACTCCTTGTTGTCACCGACGTAGGAGCCGGTCACCCGGCTGATCCTGCCGGCGGCGAGCAGGATGCCGAGGCCCGCGCCGTCCACACCGCAGTTGTTGGATACCACCCGCAACCCCGTCGTGCCGGTCGCGTACAACGCCTGGATCAGTACGTCGGGGACGCCGCTGAGGCCGAAGCCGCCGACGGCAAGTGACGCTCCGTCCACCACATCTGCCAGCGCCTCCTGGGCGGTGGCAACCACCTTGTCCATCTGCACCGTTCTCCGTTCTGGTTCGGCAGGGTCGCCTGGAGTGGTGACTGCCCGTGATCGTTGTTCGTGATTGACGGTTGGTCGACCGCGCATCCGAGCGGCGGCTGTGGCCGGGCCGGCGCCCCGCCGTTCAGCGCTGCAGCACGCTCCTCAGCGCCTTGAACAGCTCCTGCTGCGCCGCCTCGCCGGACTCCGGGGCGGTGGAGCACCGCCAGGCGATATGTCCGTCCGGGCGGACGAGCAGGCAGCCGTCCTCGGGCATCTCCGCGATCCGGCGCCACTCCCCGTAGGCGTCGCGGCTGTTCTCGGCTCCGATGCGGACGACGTTCAGGGGAATTCCCAAGGCGTCCCGGCAGCCGGCCGCAGCGGACTCCCACACTCCGCCGGACAGACCGGTCACCAGGGTGAACATCCCCTTGCCGACGACGTCCAGCGTGGACAGCCGGTGACCGGTGCCGTTGACCAGCCAGGCATGCGGCAGTTTGGCGCCGGGACGCGTCGTGGGCTGGTGGAACAACTCCGGGTCCCGCGCGTACGTATCGTCGGACCCGGCGTCCTGGAGTACCGCGGTGGAGACGTAGCGGTGGTTCATCTCGACGCCGTGGGCGTTGAACTCGTAGTTCTTCAGCTGGATGGCGTCTTCCAGGGCCTGACGCCGCTTGATGCCGTCGGCCGCGTCACTGCGGCATGCGGCGAGCCCGCTCGCGATGCCGTCCTCGTCGCTGTCCTCGTTCAGGCCGAGGGCCTGGAAGATCGGGCCGAACTGGTCGCGGCTGAGGTTGGCGCGATCGACGATCTGCTGTCCGACCGGTGCCCGCTCGGTGGTGTAGGTGTCCAGCAGCGCGGGTCCGGCCTCGCCTCGGATGACCATGGCGAGCTTCCAGGCCAGGTTGTACGAGTCCTGGATCGAGGTGTTGGAACCGAGACCGTTGGACGGCGGGTGCCGGTGGACGGCGTCGCCGGCACAGAAGACCCGACCGGACGAATACGAGGTCGCATAGGCGTGATTGACCGTCCACAACGAGGTGGACACGATCTCCACGGGTATGTCCTGGGCGCCGACGAGGTCGCGCACGATGGCCCGGGCGGACGCGTCGTCCACCTGCGGCGGAGGCTGGTTGATGTCATATCCCCACACCAGCAGCCACTCATTCCACGGCCGCACCATGCGGACCAGACCCATACCGATGCCGCCCATGTGCGCGCCGGGTCGCATGACCCAGTACAGAACGCTCGGACGGTGGGCCACATACCGGGACAGGTCGGCCTTGAAAACGATGTTCATGGAGCCGGCCTTGCCGGTCTGTCCGGCGATCGGCAGCCCGATCTGCTCGGCCACGCTGCTGCGGCCGCCGTCCGCGCCGATCACATAGCGGGCCCGCACGGTGAACTCGTCCCCACGCAGCCGGTCCCGCAGACGGGCGGTGACCGAGTCGTCGTCCTGCTCCAGGCTGAGGAACTCGGTGTCGAAGCGGACCTTGGCACCACGAGCCGCGGCGTTCTTCACCAGAATCGGTTCCAGATAGGTCTGCGGCAGGTCGAGCATCTGCACCGGGCTGCCGGCGCCGTACTCGGTCGCCGCGTAAGGACCCGTGCCCCAACTGCGGATCCGGCCGATCTCCTCGCCGGCCAGGGCAGTGCACAGGACGGTGTCGCCCATCAGCTCGGCGGGGCTTCCCGCCGCGGCGGCTTCGGTGTCCACGCCGAGGTCACGCAACACCTCCATGGTGCGCTGGTTGGTGATGTGCGCGCGGGGGGTGTTGGCCAGCCAGCCATACTTGGTGACCAGCAGGGTGCGAATGCCGTAGGTGGCGAGAAGCAGGGCTGCGGATCCACCGGCTGGGCCGCTGCCGACCACAAGGACGTCGGTGTCGAAGGCGTCGGTTGCTTCCATGGAACGGCTCCTGCTCAGCATGTCGCCTCCTCGGCGAGGCGGGCGATGCGGAAGGTGAAGTGAAGGCTGTGCCACTCCCCGTCGACGGTGCGGCCGTCGGGGGTCGGCCCGCTCTCGGGAGTGAAGTCGACGATCAGGGGGTCCTTGGTGCCGAAAACGGTGTCGGAGTCCAGGTACCGACCGCCCTTCACGAACAGCTGGGTGACCAGGCTCTGATGGCCGGGCGCAGAAATCATGAAGTGCACATGGGGGGCGCGGTAGGGATGGCGTCCGACCGCCGCGAGCATCTGTCCCACCGGACCGTCGTCCGGGATCGGGTATTCGGCCGGCAGAATCGTCCAGAAACGCAGCCGTCCGCGCTCGTCGGTGCGCAGGCGGCCCCTCAGCACCGGCCCGTCGAGGTCGGGCAGTTGGACATCGTAGAACCCGTCCTTGTTGGCCTGCCAGACATCGACCACGGCGCCCACCAGCGGCCGGTCCTCGGTATCGGTGATGCGCACGTCGGCCCACAGCGGTGTGCCGCCCAGACCCTGCGAGATGTCGCCGCCCTGCGGGGTCTCCGGCGGGCCCTCGGTGTAGAACGGACCGAGGACCGCCGACGGTGTCGTCTGCGGGGTACGCGAATTGGTGAGCAGGTCCACGACGCTGGAGACGCCGAGCGTGTCGGACAGCAGCACGAACTCCTGGCGGGTGTCGGTGCAGATCTGCCCGGTACGGGTCAGGAAATCGATCGCGTGCTGCCACTCGGATTCGGTGACGTCGTTGCTGGTCACGTAGTGGTGCAGGTGCCGGACGAGGTCGGTGAGCAGCTGCTTGGCCCGCTGATCGGGTGTGTGGTCGAAACTCGCCACCACCTGATCGGTCAGACGCTGCACCTGCGACTTCAGTGCGTCGGACGCAGCGGCCCGGGCCGAAGGCACCTCCGGCCGGCGGCCCTGCCAGGCATCGCGCAGCAGGCCCTCGATGCCCTGACGCGTCAGCTCCCGGGGGTTCGGGTACGGCGTGGAGGTGGCCAGCTCCGCGGCCTGTGGCAGATCCGCCTCCGCCATGCCCAGCCCGCGCAGCGAGGTGGGGCCGCCCAGGGCGGCGACCAGATCGAAAACCCCGCTCGGGGCGTCCGCCACGCCGAGCGCGTCCGCGATGCGGCTCATGACGTCGGGGACAGCCGGGGCGTTGTAGGCCATGGCGTACGGCAGGATCACGGTGTGCGTTTCGGCGTGCGGCAGGTTGAAGGCACCGCCCAGCGTGTGGCACAGCTTGTGGTGCAGGCCCATGCCGACGGATGCGAGGCAGGTACCGGCGAGCCACGCCGCGTGCAGCAGGTCGGCGCGCGCCGTGGTGTCGGACGGCTCGACGACAAGAGCGGGCAGCGCGGAAGCGATCTTGGAGATGGCCTCCAGAGCCATGGCATCGACGACGGGGTTCGCCTGGGGCGAGTACAAGGCCTCCACGGCGTGGGCCAGGGCGTTGATTCCGCTGGTGACCGACATGCCCACCGGCAGGTCGCGGGTGAACTCGACGTCGTAGACCACGGTTTCGGGCAGAATCGCGGGTGACGACCGAGTGGTCTTGCGTCCGTCCCGGGTCTCCCCCAGCACGGGGGTCACCTCGGAGCCGGCGTAGGTCGTGGGCAGGATCAGCTGCGGCAGATCCGTGCGGAGTGCCAATGCCTTGGCCAGCCCTGTGGTGGAACCGCCTCCGACGGCCACCACGCAGTCGGCGGAGTGCTTCCGAAGGACGTCGAGGGCGCGATCGGTCACCTCGACAGGGGTGTGCATCGCGGCACCGTCGAACTCCGCCACCGTGACGTCCCCGAGGACCTCGCGCACCCGGGCGGCGGCCTTGGCCACCGGTGGACTGGACAGGAGAAGGACGCGAGAACAGCCGAGTCGTTCAACCTCATGGCGGACCTGATCGACCGTTCCGGTGCCGAACACGACCCGCGAGGGGTGGGAGGAGTACACGAAATTCCTCATTGGGTTCCTCCTGCGATAGTCCTGTCGAGTCGCTGAATACGAGCTGTCATCGAGTAAAGGCCTGGTGTTCACCGACTTTCCTGCACATTGCGCGCGTCTTTCTGCAGGATCCGAGCGGCATCGGGGGTCGGGGCCGGGGATCGCGCGGTCGCGGGACTGCCGGACTGCCGGTGCGTCCGGATGCGCGGGCGCCGGGTGAGGAGTCACCCGGCTCGGCGGACAGCGGCCGGGGTGGTGCCCAGCTTGGCGCGCATCACTCGCGTCAGGTGTTCCTGGTGGGAGAAGCCGCAGCACAGGGCTATGTCGGCAATGGGGAGCGTCCCGGTGCGCAGCAACCGACAGGCGTGGTCCAACCGCAGCTGCAGGAGGAACTGGTGGGGAGACTTACCCGTGCTCGTCCTGAACTGCCGACTGAACTGGCTCGGGCTCAGTCCCGCCGCCAGCGCGAGGTCGCAGACGGGCAGCGGCTCGGCGATCCGCTGCTCCATCAGTTCGCGGGCCGCAATAAGTTGTCGGGGCGTCAGCCCGGACGACGATCCGATCCGACTCGGCGCGGAACGACCGACTGTGTGTGCCTGCGCGAGCCGACCGGCGAGCGCGCCGACCAGATGATCCACGTACGTTCGCGCGGAGGGTTCCCAAGCACGTACGACGCCGTCCAATGCCAGGACGATCTGCTCGACGAGGGGATCGGAGCTGCCCAGCTCCTCGGCGAGTTCCACCGGGCGGTCCTCGCCGTGCGCTTCCTGCAGGGCTGTGTCGGTGAGGTAGAGGTGGGCCGTCTTCAGTCCGTCCTCGAGCTCCACGTCCAACGGGCGGTCCGCGGGGTGGAGGAACAGTCCCCCTGCGGGAATCCGCTGGGAACGGATCGCCCCGTCCAGTCGGCGGCGGACGGTCACCGGGCCGTCCAGGTGAAGGATCAGAAGATGAGTGAGGGCGGCGTCGAACGACCCGTGATAGGGCCGTTCCCGCTGGGCGGAGACGTACACATGCTCCCACCCGAGACCGGAGCTCGTCCGGTCCGGGCGCACCCACGGCTGCCGCAGGATGCCGCCGGTGTCGGCCAGCCCCAATTCGGACATCGCTCGGACCTTCCCTTGGCACGGCGGATGGCGTCGCGGCGCGAAGCCACCGCGCACCCTCACACTAATTGAAAACTAAACGAATATCTCCTATCCGGCGCCCGGTTCTCCGGCAGGGCATCTTGACCCGCGGTCGACGCAGCCCCCCTTGAGCTCCGGCGCGACAGGAACCCAAGGGCTGTCGTCACCGACAGATGCGAGCTGCGACGGCCTGCCGGTTCGCGACAGCGGGCGGCGGCCACGACTCCATGGCGCACTCGGCCCTGACGACGACACGCGGACGGGTAGCAAGGCAGGCCGCGGGAGGTTGCGCGCGCCCCACTCGGCGGCGGGTCAGGCTTCCTTGACTGCGGAGATGTCGAAGCTGAGCTTGACCTGCTCGCCGATCAGCACACCGCCGGCCTCCAGGGCGGCGTTGTAACTCAGACCCCAGTCGGCGCGATTGACCTTCGTGACACCCTCGAAGCCGACGCGGTCGTTGCCGTACGGGTCCTTGGCGTGACCGTTGAACGCCAGGTCGAGAGTGACGGGACGCGTGACGTCCTTGATGGTGAGGTCACCGGTCATCCGGTACGCGTCGTCACCGAGGCGCTCGGCGGACGTGGAACGGAAAGCGATGTGTTCGAACGTGGAGGCATCGAAGAAGTCGCTGGTCCGCAGATGCTCGTCACGCTGCTCCTGGTTGGTGTCGATACTGGCGACCTTGATGACCAGCTCCGCGGAGGAGCGGGACGGGTCGGCGCCGTCGAGCGAGAGGTTGCCCTCGAAGTCCGCGAACCGGCCGCGGACGGTGGCGACCATGGCATGCCGGACGGCGAAGCCGATCTCGCTGTGATCCGGGTCGACCCTGTAGTCACCACTGAGATGCTTGAGGTCCCGACCGGCCTGGACGGCGGTGGCGGTGTCATTCTTGGCGGCCTTGGCGGTGCGGCTGAAGAGGGCCACGCTTGCTCCTTGAGTAGCACTTGTTCAACATTCAACTAAATTCTCGTCCGGAGGATTCCCGGAAATCCCGACGAAGTGCGCCACCGCCGGCCGCTGCACGTCCGGATCAGATGGCGGAGTGCCTTACGTTGCACATCCCGGCGCACGCCCCGGCAGCGTGATCATCAGCCCCTGATCGTGGCGCGCATCTCCCAGAGGAGGATCTCGGCGGGTTCGGTGGCCGTCACCCTCTGACCGCCGGTGGCCGTGAAGCGCACGGCATCGCCCGCCCCCAGGGCACCCGCCCCCTCGAGCGTGACACTGCCGCGGGGCACGAAGAGGTGGAGGTACGGCGCTTCGGGCAGCGTGACGCTCTGCCCGGGCTGCAGTCGTGCGACATGCAGGGCGGCGTGCTTGTTCTTGATGCGGATGGCCGTCGCGCCTTCATGCTTCTTCATGCCGGAGGCGACCGGCACCAGACCGCCGGTCATCAGCTCGTTGTCGATCTCCAGCTGCTCATAGCCGGGCTTGATGCCACTCTCGTCGGGCGCGACCCACATCTGCACGAAGTGGACCGGCTCAGTGTGGGTGTCGCCGCCCTGCAGGCGCCAGGAGTCGTTCTTCTCGGAGTGCAGAATGCCGCGTCCGGCGCTCATCCGCTGGGCGAGGCCCGGGTAGATCACGCCGGAGTGACCGGTCGAGTCCTGATGGACGAGGGAGCCCTGCATCACCCAGGTGACGATCTCCATGTCCTTGTGCGGGTGGGTGTCGAACCCCCTACCCGGGCGCACGATGTCGTCATTGTTGACCAGCAGCAGGCCGTGGTGGGTGTTGTCGCGGCGGTAGTGCGGGCCGAAGGAGAAGGAGTGCTTGGAGTCCAGCCAGCCGGTCCTGGTGCTGAAGCGCTCGCTCGCACGGCGGATGTCCGTGACGGGGTGCATCGGCGTCCGGTTCATGAGTGGTCGACCCTCCTCGAATTTTGTTTACTATTCAACTATACGCCTCGAACGCGGGCGGGGGCTCGTCTATTCCGGCCCCTGACCCACACCTCACCCCGGTCCGCCATCGCGCGGCCATGGTGCACGCCGCCTCAGCCACACCACGGCGAGCGCGGGCGACCGAAGCCGCGGACCGATCACCGGAGACACGACCCCGAATGCGGGCACGAAGGAAGCCGCATGAGAGGCGGACTCCGAGCGATCAGGTGAGACACGCCACTGCGCCGAAGGGTGCAAGTCGGGCACACTCCACATTGTGCAACTTTCAACCACCTCTCTGACCTGGCGGGGCCTCCCGACGCTGCGACTGCTCCACATCCCCCGGACGCCGCGTCCCGGGCAGGCGGCGTCGGCGTTGACGCAGGGAGCCAAGGGGGTGATCGCAGCGCTCCTGGCCTGGTGGGTCGCCTCGTGGTGGCTCCCCGGTCAGCAGCAGTACTTGGCCGTGGCCACCGCGCTGCTCATGGCCAACGCCCCCACCGTCTACCGGTCGGTGACGGAGGCCGTGCGCAATGTAGCCACCCGGGCGACAGGGTTGTCGCTTGCGATGGCCGTCGTGTGGCTGCTCGGCTCCACCGCGGGAAGCATCGCGGCAATCCTCGCGATTGCGGTCGTCGCCGGCGGCCGCCAGGCTTCCGACAAGCAGGTCGCCTCGACGGCCGTGCTTGCCTTGACGGCGGCGACAGCCGCGCCGGCGGGTGATGTGGTCGCACTGGTCCTGGTGACCTTGACCGGCGCGGCGGTGGGGATCGCGGTGAACGCGCTCATCCTGCCTCCGCTGCACCTGGGAGCCGCCGATGCCTCCGTGCGCGACTTGTCCGCGACCATGGGGTCGCTGCTGAGCGACATGGGCCGCGGACTGCGAGAACGGCAGCACACCAACCGCGCGCATGCGTGGCTGGACCGCGCCCGACGCCTGGAGGAGCTGGTGGAGCAGGCCCACGAGGACATGCGCCGCGCCGAGGAGAGCCTGCGCTGGAACACTCGGTGCATCGTGCAGGCACGACGACAGCAGCCTTCGACCCACTGCCATGCGCTGGGCATTCTGCACCGGATTTCCTTCCAGGTCCGCGGCATTGCCCGCACACTGGCCGACAACGTGGACGACCAGCGCACCAGCCACCGCCTGGGCCAGCTGTTCCTCGACCGGTACGCGGCGACCCTCGAGGCGGCAGGGCCTGCGGCACAGTCGTTCGCCGCCCCGCAGCAAGTCGAAGGCTCCGGAGCAGGCGATGCCCGTGAACGGCTGCGCCAGGCCATCGGCACAGCGACGACCTGGCACGAGACGATGACCGGCCTGGTCGAACAAGGGGCGCTGGCCGTCCCCAGGGCCTGGCATGTGTACGGATCGCTGATGACCGACATCGAACGCCTGCTTGCCGACCTGGACCTGGCGGACCAGTTCGCCGGAGCGTCCCGCCAGGCGGACACGCGGACAGTCGGCCTTTCTCTGTAACACACCTCGCTACGTCAGCGAGTGGTGCGTTCCGAGAACGGTGGAGGCCCCCACTCGTACCGGTTCAAGGCCCTGGCACGAACGAAGTCGTCGCGACAACAAGATCCGACCGAGAGCGCTGCGACCCTGGGGGGCACGTACACCACCGGGCTCGTCATACACCGCGAACCGCCGAGTATCCGCCCCGCTTGCGGCCGCAGCCCCGGAAGGGGCCATATCGCCGCATCCGCCCCCCTGCTCTCTGGGGCGAGGCCGTCGCCTTCAACGCGTGCACCGCCGCCCGCATCGGCGAGGTCCCCGGAGTCCGCGCCCGCGACATCGACCCCGCCCCGTGGCTGTGGACCGTCCGCCGGCAGAGGAAAATCGCCGGACACGGCCAAATCACCACCACCCAGCGCTACTCCGCCCCGGCACCCGCCACCTGGGCCGAGCCGGCGACGCACTCACCCACCACCTGACGGCACACCAGGCCCCCAATTTCTCCACTCAACTGGGCGCCTGACCGTGCATTACGGCCGGCCCGAGCAGATCCGCTGAGCACGTGAATCCCCGTGTCCGGCCGTTCCCGGGCCATCCGGCCACCGTGATCCGATGTACGCCGGTTTGTTCCCGGACCCCCAGTCAACACGGAAACGTCAAAAGGCGGTGCCCGATTGACTCGGACACCGCTTCTAACCTGCGAAAACACCGTCGGGACGACAGGATTTGAACCTGCGACCCCTTGACCCCCAGTCAAGTGCGCTACCAAGCTGCGCCACGTCCCGGTGCTCGTTCCGGCCGGGGTTTTCCCGGCTGACCGCGCACGAGAACAATACCGCATGTCAGAGGGTGGGTGCTGCCATATTCGGGCGCCCTGGCGCGGACGACCGGACGGGATGAGTACTCGTACTCATGCGCCGCTGTCACCGGGCCGCCACGCTACGCGCATGACTACTCCATCGATTCAGCGGCCGACGACGACGGCCTTCTTCGTGCAGGCCGCGGTCTCCTTCGGGCTGTCGCTGGCGGCACTGATGATCGGGATCATCAAAATGCCGGTGGGGCCCTGGGAGCGCGGTTTTCTCGCCCTCGGCCTGGTTTTTGTGGTGTCCTCGGCGTTCACGCTGGCCAAGTGCGTACGCGACCGCCAGGAGGTCGAGGAGGTGACGAACCGGGTGGACAAGGCCCGGATCGACAAGCTCCTCATCGAGCAGGACGTCTTCAAGCCGGGGCAGATCTGACCCCGGCGCCCTCGGGCCGCGGATCTCCGGGTCCGCGGCCCGACGCTTGACCTCAAGGGCGCTTGAGGTTGCAGGCTCTGCCGTATGACGCACGCGATGACAGAACCGGCGACCGGACAGGCGACCGGACCGATGGCGGGACCGGCGACAGAGTTGGCGACGGAACCCGCCGGAGGCATTCCGGCGGCATCGGCGGCCCCGACCGGCCGTCGTGTCGAATTCGCCGAACTGCCGGGCCTGATGAGCCTGATGACGGGCGATGAGAAGCACGGACCGGCCGCCACCTCCACGCTCGATGCCCTCTGGGTCCTGTACGACCGGGTGCTGCGGGTCTCCCCCGGCACCGTCGCCGACCCGGAGCGGGACCGCTTTCTGCTCTCCAAGGGGCACGGCCCGATGGCCTACTACGCGGTGCTGGCCGCCAAGGGCTTCTTCCCCGTCGACTGGCTGCCGGGCTTCGGCTCGTACGACTCGCCGCTCGGCCACCACCCCGACCGGCAGCTGGTGCCCGGCGTCGAGATCGGCAGCGGATCGCTCGGGCACGGGCTGCCGCTGGCCGTCGGCACCGCCCTCGGACTGCGGGCACAGGGCCGGCCGGGACCGGCCGTATGGGTGCTGATCGGCGACGCCGAACTCGACGAGGGCAGCAACCACGAGGCACTGGCCTACGCGGGCGCGGCCGGCCTGGACCGGCTGCACACCCTGGTCATCGACAACTCGTCCGCCACGCATGGGTGGCGCGGCGGGATCGCCTCCCGTTTCGAGAGCGCGGGCTGGTCCGTGGCCACCGTCGACGGCCGCGACCACCAGGCGCTGTACGCGGCCTACGCCGCGCCGCACCCGGGCCGTCCGCATGCGGTGATCGCCCGCGTCGAACCCAAGAACGCCTGACGCTGCGCTCCGGGGTTCGCCCCCCTGTACCGACCAAGACTTCGAGAGGGTTTCAGTGATGGACACCATGCGTGAGCGTTTCGCCTCGGTCACCTCGCGCCTGCTGGACGAGGACCCGCGGCTGGCGGTCGTTCTCGCCGACATCGGCGCGGACGGCTTTGCCGGGGCGGCCCGGCGGCATCCGGAGCGGGTGGTCAATGTCGGCATCCGGGAGCAGTTGCTGATCGGGGTGGGCGGCGGGCTGGCGCTCACCGGGCTCCGCCCGATCATGCACACCTTCGCCAGCTTCCTGGTGGAGCGCCCCTTCGAGCAGGTGAAGCTGGACTTCGGCCACCAGGGCGTGGGCGGGGTGCTGGTGAGCGCCGGCGGCTCCTACGACTGGCCGAGCGGCGGCTTCACCCATATGGCGCCCGGCGACATCGGCCTGCTCGACACGCTCGACGGCTGGACCGTGCATGTTCCCGGCCACCCTGACGAGGCCGAGACGCTGCTGCGGCACGCCGCGGCGGCCGGTGACGACAAGGTGTACGTCCGGCTGTCCGTACAGGTCAACGCCGCACCACGGCCGGTGGACGGGGCGGGGTTCCGGACCGTGCGGGAGGGGCGCGGCGGGGTCGTGATCGCCGTCGGTCCGATGCTGGACAACGTGCTCGCCGCGACCGAGGGGCTGGATGTGACCGTGCTGTACGCGACGACCGTGCGGCCCTTCGACGCCGCCGGGCTGCGCGCCGCGACCCGGGCTGCCGATGCCGCGGACGTGGTGATCGTGGAGCCCTATCTGGCGGGGACCTCGACACGCTTCGCCAACGAGGCGCTGGAGGACCGGCCGCACCGGGTGCTGGGGCTCGGCGTCGGCCGCCAGGAGCTGCGCCGTTACGGACAGCTCGACGAGCACCTGGCGGCGCACGGCCTGGACCCGCGCGGCCTGCGCGAGCGGATCACCGGGTTCGTTCCGGCACGGACCGGACGCTAGGGCTCGGCACGGACCGGACACCAGGGCGATGCACGGACCGGACACCAGGGCCCGGCACCGACCGGGCACCAGAGCCTGTCCGGAGCGACGCCTCAGATGTGCTTGTCGAGCCAGGCCAGCAGGTCGTCATGGACCTCGTCGCGGTTGATCTCGTTGAGGATCTCGTGGCGGGCCTCGGGGTAGGCCTTCCAGGTGAGATCACGGGTGCCCAGGTAGCGGAAGTCCTCCAGGAGTTCATGGACCAGGGTCATCCGCTGATTGCACGGGTCCAGGTCGCCGACGGCGACATGGACGGGCAGTCCGCGCGGGACGCGGGCGAGGTTGACCGGGTCGTTGATCTTGCGGATGGCGCGTACCCAGTCGACGGCGAGGCCGGCGGAGAACGGGAAACCGCAGTCCTCGTCGGCGACGTAGGCGTCCACCTCGGCCGCGTCGCGGGAGAGCCACTCGTAGCCGGTGCGGTGGGTGAAGGCGTCGTTGAAGGAGCTGAAGTTGCGCGGGATGAAGGCGGAGAGCGTTTCGCGGCCGCGTACGGCGATCTCCTGCTCCAGTTCGCCGACGGCGCCGTCGATGTCCAGTCCCGGCAGGGTGCGGAAGGTGCCGGTGAGGATCAGTCCGGCGAGGTCGGCGCCGTACTCCTGGGCGTAGTCGCGGGCCAGCATGGAGCCCATGCTGTGGCCGAGCAGGACCAGCGGGATGCCGGGGTGGGCGCCGGCCGCGTGGTTGCCGATGCCCTTGAGGTCGGTGACGATCGCCCGCCAGGCGTCCTCGCCCACCACGCCGTGGCCGCCGGTGGAGGCCGCGGTGGCGCCGTGGCCACGGTGGTCGGAGGCGATCACGCCGTAGCCGTGCCCGGTCAGGAAGCGGGCGAAGCGGTCGTAGCGCCTGCCGTGCTCCGCGGCACCGTGCGCGATCTGGACCAGGGCGCGCGGGTGGCCGGACTCCGGGAGCCAGGTGTAGGTGGCGATGCGGGCGCCGTCCGGGGCCTGGTGGAAGTCCTGCTGCATGGCCTGCATGGCGTCGTCTCCTGACTGCCGGGGCGGTGGCTGACGAGTCGTCGACGCCCACTCTTCCCTCCTGGGCGGCGGTGCGCCATGGGGCGCGCGTGGCAGAGATGGCCCGGTACCGGCACCACATGACAGGATCGGCCGGTTCATTCCCGGCGCCAGTGCCGCAACCCCCTTTCACAGGAGGATCGTTGGACACCACGGACCGTTCTGAGCACTCCCCCCTGCGTCCCGCACCGCTGTCCCGCCGCAGATTTCTACAGGGCACCGCGTCGGCCGCCGCCGCGGCGGGCCTGGCCGGTGTCGCCGCGCCCCCGGCGTTAGCCGAAGCGGCCGGTGCCTCCGGTGCGGCGGCGCTCTCCTTCACGGCCGCCACCAATGGTGCGGCCTCCCTCTCCCCGGCCGGCGACCGATTGATCGCCGAGATCCAGAACGTCCTGTGGTCGCTGCCGCGGGCCGGCGGCGACGCGGCGGCGCTGACCCCGCCCGACCTGGAGCCCACCCGCCCGGTGCACTCCCCCGACGGCCGCCGGATCGCCGTCTGCGCCTACCGCGGCGGCAACTTCCATCTGTGGACGCTGGGCACCGACGGCTCCGGTCTCCAGCAGCTGACCGACGGTCCGTGGGACGACCGCGGGCCGGCCTGGTCGCCCGACGGGACCCGGATCGCCTTCGCGTCGGAGCGGGGCGGCGATGCGGTGGCCGGCAGCCCGTACCGGATCTGGGTACTGGAGCTGAAGACCGGGCGGCTGACGCGGCTGACCGGGCTGCCCGGCCAGGACGGGCCCCATCAGGACGGCGCCTGGGAGGACTTCGACCCCTGCTGGTCGGCGGACGGCTCGCGGATCGTCTTCGTACGGGGGCAGGTGGCGGGCGCCGCGCTGGTCTCCCGTACGGTCGCCTCGGTGCCGGCCGACGGGCACGGTGCGGTGCGCACCGAGCACACCGAGACGGCGGCCGCCCAGGTGATGGTGCCGGCGCTGTCTCCGGGCGGGCGGCTCGCCTATCTGCGGACCACGGACTATCCGGGGCCCACCTGCGCCCTGGTGGTGGACGGTGCGCGGGTCGCGGTCGACGGCGATGTGGAGCCGGTGCCGCCGCGCTGGATCTCGCGGGACGAGCTGCTGCTGACGGTCGGCGGGCAGTTCCGGATCGTCAAGGCCGATGCCCCGCAGCAGTCCGAGACCATCCCGTTCACCGCACGGCTGCCGCTGGACCGCCCCGGCTACCGCGTCAAGGACTACGGCTTCGAGCGGACGGCGGCGGGGCCGGTGCGCGGCGTGCATCTGCCGGCGCTCTCCCCCGACGGCCGCAGGGTCGCCTTCGCGGCGCTCAACTCGCTGTGGCTGGCGCCCACTTCGGGTGGCGGCGCACCGCGCAGAATCGTCCGGGCCGACGCCACCCGCTATGTCCTGGCGCCGAGCTGGTCCCGCGACGGGCGTTCGCTGCTCTACGCGGACGACCGGGACGGGCTGTTCGCGGTGCGCCGCCGGGACCTCGGCTCGGGCGAGGAGACGGTGCTGGCCACCGGCGGCCGGGTGCAGCCCGCGCTGTCTCCGGACGGCGGGCGGCTGGCCGCGCTCGACATGTCGGGAAATCTCGTCATACGGACGCTGTCCGACGGGAAGGAGCGGGTGCTGGCCGCGCCGATGGGTGCCGGCGGGCTGCCCGGCCGCCCAAGCTGGTCGCCGGACGGCCGCTATCTGGCGTACTGCGACCGCAACCGCCTCAACCGCCGCTTCCGCGAGGGCTACAACGTCATCCGGGTCCTCGACGCCGAGACCGGGAAGGGCCGGCTGTACCCGGTCGCCGAGCATGTCTCGATCGCCGACCGCTATGACTCCGGACCCGTGTGGTCGCCCGACGGGCGCTGGATGGCGGTGATCGCCGAGTCCGCGTTGTGGGTGCTGCCGGTGCGGCCCGACGGCACGCCGGACGGTGCGCCGCGGCAGCTGACCGACGAGAGCGCCGACCACCCGTCGTGGTCCGGGGACTCCGGCACGCTCCTCTATCTCTCGGCGGGCAGGCTGCGGCTGATCGGGGTGTCCGGCGGCGCGGCGCGGACCGTGCCACTGTCCCTCGAACACCGCGCCTCGCGCGCCCGGGACACCGTCGTCCACGCGGGCAGGTTCTGGGACGGTACCGGCGAGGAGGTCCGCGAGGACGTCGATGTGGTGGTGCGGGACGGCCGGATCACCGCCGTGGAGCCGCACCGCCCGGCCCGGTCCGGCGCGGCCCGGCGGGTGGATGCCTCCGGGCAGACCGTGCTGCCCGGTCTGTGGGACGCGCACACCCACCCGTGGCAGACGACCTACGGCGGCCGGCAGACGGCGCTACAGCTCGCGTACGGCATCACCACCGCGGTCTCCTGCGGCGGCTTCTCCTATGAACAGGCCCGTATCCGGGAGGCCGTGGCGGCCGGTGCGCTCGCCGGGCCGCGGCTGCTGACCTGCGGGGAGCTGCTGGACGGCGGGCGGGTGGCGTACAGCATGGGGCGGGCGCACCGCACCCGCGAGGGGCTGCGGCGGTCGCTGGCTCGCGGCGCGGCTCTGGACTGGGACTTCGTCAAGACGTACGTACGGGCGCCGGGCTGGGTGATGGAGGAGGCCGCGCGCTTCGCCCACGA
This sequence comes from Streptomyces inhibens, assembly GCF_022221585.1. Classification (NCBI taxonomy): domain Bacteria; kingdom Bacillati; phylum Actinomycetota; class Actinomycetes; order Kitasatosporales; family Streptomycetaceae; genus Streptomyces; species Streptomyces inhibens. Next base: position 8,208,356 of record NZ_CP084681.1, on the reverse strand, counting down.
GCGGCTCGGCGTCCGGGCCGGGAGCCATCTGCTGACCCCCGGCGCACAGCTGGGACAGGACCTGACGACCCATCTGCAGGCGACCCAGCGCATGGAGTTCGGCCATGCCGTCTCCAGTTCCGGGCACGCCTACCAGGATGTCGAGGAGGTCTACACGGGGACCGACTTCCACCTCCTCGCCACCCCGTTCTCGGCGGGCGCGCTGCTCGGTGACGACCCGGCGCTGGCCGACGATGTGCGGGTGGGAAGGCTGATGCCGCCGTGGGACACCGCGGTGGTACGGGAGAACGCCGGGCATCGGCCCACCCCGGCGCAGCTGGCCGACATCGAGACCGAAGTCGGCGTCTACCGACGGGTGTTGGCCGGCGGCGGGCTGGTCGCGCTGGGCACCGACCAGCCGCTGGCGCCGGTGGGGCTGTCCCTGCATCTGTGCCTGCGGGCGCTGCATCGCGGCGGTCTCAGCGTGAGTCGGACGCTGCGCACCGCGACCGCGCTGCCCGCCCGGGTGTTCGGCGCGGAGCGGGATCTGGGGACGCTGGAGGTCGGCAAGCTCGGCGATATGACCTTGGTGGACGGCGATCCGTTCACGGACTTCGACTCGCTGGTGCGGACCTCGGCGGTGCTGCGCGGCGGACGGCTCTTCGAGCAGCGTGAGCTGGTCGACTCCTTCCCCGCGCCCGCGACCCGCGCACTGCGGTCGTCCGATGCCGACTGGCTGGAGGTGGGCCGGCAGCAGCGCCGTGAGTCCTGCTGCGACGTCTCGCACTGACGCGCAGCACCCTCGCCACGGCGGGGTGGGGAGGCAGGGGGTGGCGCGGTTCCGAGGCTCCGGGAACCGCGCCACATGTGTTCGCCGAACAGGGGTGGTGCGAATAGGCATCGCACTTCGACTCATCGCATAAGTGCCCCCCGTTGATGTTTTATGCGCCCCGCAGTAGGTATGCCAACGGGTATTGCACGCGGTAAGCGACAGATCACGTTCCGGAACGTTCAGTGCAGACGGCACCGCCGGTGCCGTCCCGAGACGGGGCGCGACCAGCGCGGCAAAGATCGCAAAGGAGGGCTCGTCTTGCATCGCTACTTCACCGACCAGCGACATGAGGCACTCCGGCACCAGGTGCGGGACTTCGCCGAGCGCGAGGTCCGCCCCCGGATCGCGGAGATGGAGGCGAGCCGTACCGTTTGCCACGACCTTTCGCGTCGGATCGCCCGCCAAGGATGGATCGGCGCGACGGTACATCGCGCCTACGGCGGAATGGGCGCCGGACATGTCGCCAAGACCCTCATCATCGAGGAACTCTCGCGGGTCAGCGCCGCGATGGGCGCCATGGTGCAGGCGTCCCAGCTGGGCGTCGCGAAGATCGTCCACTTCGGCAACGAGGAACAGAAGAAGACCTGGCTGCCGGCCATAGCGTCCGGTGACTGCCTGCCGACCATCGCCGTCACCGAACCGCAGTCCGGCGGCCATGTGCTGGGTATGTCCTCCACCGCGGTCCGCGACGGCGACGACTATGTCCTCAACGGCCGCAAGATCTACGTGGGCAACAGCCATGTCGGCGATCTGCACGGTGTGGTCGTCCGCACCGGCGAGGGCTCCAAGGGCCTGTCGGCCTTTCTCGTCGAATCCGACAGCCCCGGCTTCCGGGTCGGGCCGCAGCAGCCCGCGATGGGCCTGCACGGCTTCAGCTTCGGCGAGCTGTTCTTCGACAACTGCCGGGTCCCCGCGGCGAATCTGCTGGGCCGCGAGGGCGACGGACTGTCCGTGGCGTACTCCTCCAGCGTGCTGTACGGCCGGCCGAATCTGACCGCCGTGTCGCTGGGCATCCATCAGGCGGTGCTGGACGAGACGACGAAGTTCTGTGCCGAGCGGCAGCGCTACGGCAGACCCCTGGCCGACCTCGGCAACATCAAACTCAAGCTCGGACGCATCCAGTCACGGCTGCTGCTGGCCCGCCTGTCCGCGTATCACGCGGTCCATCTGCTGGACCAAGGGCTCCCGTGCGATGCGGAGTTGATGAACGCCAAGCTGGTCAATGTGGAGTCGGCGCTGGAGTCGGCGCGCGATGCGATGGACATCCACGCCGCGTGCGGGCTGTTCACCGACCGGCCGGTGGAGCGCTTCCTGCGCGACGCCCACCACATCTTCGCGCCGGCCGGCACCTCCGACATCCAGCTGCTGCGGCTGGGCGAACTCGCCCTGGGCCGGGCGAAGGGCGAGTGGTCCTCCCGGCTCGCCGATCTGCTGCGGCTGGAGCCGTCGGAGTGGCCGGAGGAGGACGACACCATGGCGGACGACGGGGCCGGTGCGGTGGGCGAGGCATCCACGGCGACGGTGCCGGGCCAGCGCACCGGTCCGGCCCGCCAGCGCTCGCGGTTCGCCCGTCCGAGGTGAGCAGCGGGCCCTGCCCCGGAGCCGCGGCCCCCGGCATCCCGCCGATGCCACGGCTCCGGGCCTGCCGCCCGGCCCGGGGCGGTCCGGTCAGGAGACGTCGCTCTGCCGCTGCTCCATCTGATGGATCTGCTCGACGAGTTCGGCGGCCATCGACTTGATGGTCTCCAGCCCCTCGCGCCCCCAGGGGCGCGGTTCCAGATCCACGACGCAGACGGTGCCCAGCGCCATGCCCGTACGGTCGATCAGCGGCGCGCCGAGGTAGGAGCGGATACCGATCTCGTCGACGACGGGATTGCCGGCGAACCGCGGATAGTCGCAGACGTCTTCGAGGACCAGGGCCTTGCGGCGGACGATGACATGCGGGCAGTAGCCGTGGTCCCGGTCCATCACCCGGCCCGGCTGGGCGCTGGCGGGTGCCGGTCCCAGCTCGACGGCCTGGTCCTGGGCGGGCGTGTAGAGACCGGCGAAGTACTGCCGGCGCTCGTCGATGAAGTTGACCATCGAATACGGCGCCCGGGTGGTCCGGGCGAGCTTGCGCGCGAACTCGTCGAAGGCCGGCAGCGGGGAGTCGCCGATACCCAGGGCGCGCAGCCGGGCGACGCGCGCCGGGGCCTCGTCGTCCTCAGGGGTGAGCAGCAGATGACGCGTCGGATCGAAGGACATGTACGGGACGCGGGAGACGGGGTGGTTCATGGCAGCTCCGGGGTCGCGGCGAGGGCAGGGGTGAGCAGATGCTGGACGAGCGAAACCAGGATGTGGGTGGCCGAGCTGCACCGGCGGGCGTCGCAGAGCACTACGGGGATGTCCGGATCGAGGTCTATGGCGCTGCGGACCTCGTCCGGGTCGTAGTGGTAGGAACCGTCGAACTCATTGACGGCGACGATGAATTGGATGCCGCGCCGCTCGAAGAAGTCGACGGCCGCGAAGCACTGGTCCAGGCGCCGGGTGTCGGCGAGGATGACCGCGCCGAGCGCACCGTTGGACAGCTCGTCCCACATGAACCAGAAGCGCTGCTGCCCCGGCGTCCCGAAGAGATAGAGGATGTGCTCGGGGGTGAGGGTGATCCGTCCGAAATCCATGGCGACGGTCGTGGTGTTCTTGTCCTCGACGCCTGCCAGATCGTCGGTGTCGACGCTGATCTGGGTGAGGAGCTCTTCCGTACTGAGCGGCTCGATCTCGCTCACCGCTCCGACGAAGGTCGTCTTGCCGACCCCGAAACCGCCCGCGACCAGGATTTTGAGCGCGGCGGGAAAGAGGTCGGGCGAGGGATCCCCCTGGGGTCGGGGGTCACAGTCGTTTGCGAAGTCCATTCAGCACCGCCTCCAGCAGGGCTCGGTCGGTACGGGACGCGGGCCCTGCCGAAACGGCCGCGGGGGCCCGCGCGGTGAGCGCCCCGCAGTCGACGAGGTCGGCGAGGAGCACTTTGGTGACCACGGCGGGCAGCCGTATGTGGGCGGCGATCTCGGCGACCGAGACCGGCCCGCCGCACAGCCCCAGCACCTGGGCGTAGTCGGGGCCCTGGCAGGCGGCGGGCCGGCGGCCGGTGGCCATCACCATCGTCAGCAGGTCGAAGTGCGCCGTCGGACGGGTCCGGCCGTTGCTGATGGTGTACGGGCGGACCAGCCGGCCCGCCGCGTCGTCGTACCACGGTTCCCCGCCCTGCCGCCGTCGGCGACGCACGGTCATGGTCAACGACCGCCCGCGGGCGCTTGTTGACGCGCGGGGGTGGACAGATACGAGCGCACGCTTTTGACCAGCATCGACATCTCGTAGCCCAGCACCGCCACATCGGCTTCGCGCCCGGCGAGCACGGCCAGGCAGGCGCCCGATCCGGCGGTGGAGACGAACAGGAAGGTGGATTCCAGCTCGACGACGACCTGCAGGACGTCGTCGCCGTCACCGAAGCGCACACCGGCGCTGCGGGCGAGGGAGTACAGGCCGGAGGACAGGGCCGCCATATGGTCGGCACTGTCCGGGTCGAAGCCATGGGCGGCCTTGACAAGGCCGTCCGAGGACAGCAGGAGCGCGCTCCGGGCGTGCGGCACACGCTGTACGAGCCCGGTCAGCAGCCAGGACAGATCGGTGTGCTGGCCTCCCTGCAGCTGCGAATGTGCCTGCGCACGCACATCACTCACCATGGTTGCGGTCGTCTCCTCGGGGGCGGGCCATCGGGGCGTCGTGGTCACGGTCGTAGAGCAGGTCGTTGCCGCCCAGGCTGCTGGTGTCGCCGCTCTGGGCCGGGGTGGTGCCGTTGGTGCCGGCGGAGTAGCTGTCGTCGGCGAGGCTGAAACCGCGCCGGAAGGCGGCCATCAGACCGGGGTCGTGCTCGGGCTCCGGGCCCGTACGGGGCGTCGCGGACGGCAGGATCGGGTCGCCGCGCAGCTCGGGGACGAGGTGCGTCTGCTTGCGCCGCCGGGGCAGCCGCGGGCGGGCGCCGTTGTCCACTGCGGGCGGCGGCGGGGGCGGCAGCACGACGGGGCCGGGGTCGGCTCGGCCGGCGGGGGTGCTCTCGGCGGCGTCGGGGGTGTGGGTGTCAGGGGTGTGGGTGTCAGGGGTGTGCGCCTCATGCACAGGGACTTCGGGGAGCCGGCTACCCGATGCGCGGACCAGCCGACGGCGGGTGGAGCCGGAATCGGGGGCGAGGTCGATGTCGATGTCGATGTCGATGTCGATGTCGGCGGGGGCCGGCGTCGGCGTCGGCGTCGGCGCCGTACGGTCGCCGTAGTCGCGCTGCGGTGTGTCGTACGCATGATCGGGGGCGGGAGTGGGACCGGGGATGGTGACGGTCCGGTGCCCCCCGCCGATGTCATGGCGGTCGTAGCGGTCATAGCCGCTGTCCTGGTCGTCTTCGTAGACGTCGCCGTACCCGTCGTCGTAGCCGTCGTGCTCGCGCGCCGGGTCGGTGTCCGGGGATCCGGTGCGCGACGCGCCCTCTCCCCCCGCCTCGGCGCTGCCCGAATCCGCGCCGAGCAGCCCCTGCGGCACGATCAGCACGGCCTGCACCCCGCCGTAGATGTTGCTCTGCAGCCGGACGACGATGCCGTGCCGCCGGGCCAGCGAGGAGACCACGAAGAGTCCGATCCGGCCGTCGCTCAACAGCTGGGCGACATCGATGTGTTCGGGGTCGGCCAGCAGGGCGTTCATCCGCGTCTGCTCGTCCGCCGACATGCCCAGACCGCGGTCCTCGACCTCGACCGCGAGGCCGGCGGTGACAAGTTGGGCGCGCAGCAGGACCGGGGTCTGCGGGGCGGAGTAGACCGAGGCGTTCTCGACGAGTTCGGCGAGCAGATGGATGACGTCGGCGACGGCGTGCCCGCGCAGGGTGCCCTCGATCGGCGGCACCAGCTTGATCCTCGGGTACTGCTCGACCTCGGCGATCGAGGAACGCAGCACCTCGGTCATGGAGACCGGCCGGCTCCACTGACGACGCGAGATGGCGCCGCCGAGGACGGCGAGGTTCTCGGCGTGCCGGCGGATGCGGGTGGCCAGGTGGTCGACGTGGAACAGGCCCTTGAGCAGGTCCGGGTCCTCGACCTGGTTCTCCAGCTCGTCCAACAGCTCGATCTCACGGTGCACCAGGGACTGCAGCCGGCGGGCGAGGTTCACGAAGACCTCGACCTTCTGCTCGCTGCCGCTGGCGTTGCTGCGGGCGATGGCGACCGCGTCGATGACGGCGGACGCGGCGGCCCGGCCCGCGGCGGCCATTTCGTGGGCGAGCAGATCGAGGGTGTCGCCGGTGGGCACGAGAGCCGGCTCGGGCTCGCGGCGCTGGAGCCATTCGCCCTGTCGTACGCGGTCCAGCAGGTCGTACAGATCGGACTGGCTGCGGGCGCAGACCTGGCGCAGCCGGGCATAGCGGGTGACGGCGGCGCGGGCCTCGGAGTTGGCGGCGGCGCCCGCGGTCAGCACGATGACGCAGACCACGGCGAGGCCGCCGGACAGCACCACCCACTCACGGCCGGTGATCCGGGCGCCGCCGGCCTGGACGACGAAGGCGGCAACGCCGGTACAGATGACGGCGGTGAGGAGGCAGGGGACGGCGGCGAGCCGGACCAGCCGGGACCGTATCGCCGAGTCGGCGGCCGACTCGGGGAACGAGGCCCGGCCGTGCCGTCCGCCCTCACGCTCCCGCCGCCGGGCGGAGGCGGGTACGGGGGCGGCCCCCGGGGAACCCTGGGCCCATGGGGACCTTGGAGCCTCCTGGGACGTCTGGGTCCCCTGGGGGAATGCGGTAGGCATCGGCGCCCTCCGGATCGGCCGTTGGCAGTTCGCGGAGCACGCACGCTAGTTGTTGCAGGGGTGGGGTTCGGACCCACTTCGAGGTTTCGCTACCCCTCGCCACCTCCTTGGGTGGGCGTCACGCGCACGTCAGTACGAATCAATCCGAACTCCCGTTCAGAAAGAGGGAGTTGACGCCTCTGCGGATGCCTCTTTCGGTGACTCCAGGACGGCGCTCGGTGCCGCTGCGCGCGCCGGGGGCCAGCTCGGCCAGCCCTGCACGGGCGGCACGGCCACCGCACGCCACCAGGGCTCCACGATCTGCTCGTCGGCGGGCTCGAACGGTTTGCCCGGCGGGGGCGCGGCCACCTTCGCGCCGGCCCGGCGCGCCGCCGCGACCGTACGCTCCACGGGCTCCGACCACGGATGCGGCGCGAGATTGAAGGTGCCCCAGTGGATCGGCAGCAGCACGCCTTCAGGGGTACCGCCCGAGAGGTCGGCGTGTGCCCGCAGCCCCTCCTCCGGGGTCATATGGATGTCCGGCCAGAAGTCGCTGTACGCGCCGATCTGAATCATCGTCGCGTCGAACGGGCCGTGCTGCGCGCCGATCTCCGCGAATCCGGAGAAGTAGCCGGTGTCACCGCTGTGGTAGATCCGGTGGTCGGGTCCCGCGACCACCCAGGAAGCCCACAGGGTGTGCTGCGGGCCGCGCAGACCGCGGCCGCAGAAGTGCTGGGCGGGGGTGGCGGTGAGGGTCAGCCCGCCGATGTGGGTGGACTCGTGCCAGTCCAGCTCGGTGATCCGCTCCGCGGGCACGCCCCAGAATTCCAGGTCGGCACCGATCCCGAGCGGCACGACGAAGGCCGCGCCGGTGGCGGTCAGGCCCTGGATCGTCGGCATGTCGAGATGGTCGTAGTGGTCGTGCGAGATCACCACGACATCGACCGGATCGAGCGCGTCCAGCTCGACGGGCACCGGATGCATCCGCTTGGGGCCGGCCCAGCTGAACGGCGAACAGCGCTCGCCCCAGACCGGGTCGAAGAGCACCCGCCGGCCGTCTATCTCGGCCAGCACGCTCGAATGGCCCATCCAGGTGAGCCGCAGCCCGGAGGCGGGCGGCCGCCCCCAGTCCGCTTCGGTCGGGCGGTGCACCGGAATCCGGCCGACCGGCGCCCGGCGCAGCCGCCCCTCACGACTCAGCTGGGTACGCGCCATCGGCAATGCGGAGCCGTGGAGCAGTTGCCTGGTTTGCACCGGATTGCGGAACTGGCCGTCCACGAACTGCGGCGACCTGCGCATCCTGGCCAACCGCTCCCCTGTGGGCTCGGCGCCGAAGCTCGCGGGGCGCAGCGCGGAAAGTCGAGTGCGGCGGGGTCGGGAACCGGTCACGGCACCTCCATGGTCGGGGCAGTCGCGAAGTGAACGGGCCGCGTGAGCGGTGGGTTCCGGCGCACCGGGCCACACGGCGCCCTCGTACGGTTTGCGCACCACGACACCCGGACTCCACACCATCACCCTCCCGCACAAACCGCGCGACCGGCCGTGACATTCCGGAACGGGGGTGTGAGGTGTTCCGGCGGGCCGCGCGGAGGGGGCGGGCGCGGGGGCACTACCGGGCCGCGCAACTCGGGCGCGTCCGGTGCGGTGAGCGCGGGCCCGGCGATGGCAGGCGAGCGCATCGTCCGCCCGGGGGCCGGTCGCCGCGATCGTCCAGGCCCGGGGCGGGCCGCTAGCCGCTCCCGAACTCCAGGACGAGATGATCCTCGACGGGCCGGTAGCCGAGCCGCTGGTAGAGGGCGTTGCTGGTCGGGTTGGCGAGGTCCGTGAAGAGCAGCAGCTCATGCACCCCCTCGTCCCGTGCGGCGCGGGAGACAGCGGCGGTCGCCGCCCCCGCATAGCCGCGTCCGCGCAGCTCGGGCGGGGTGTAGACGGGAGCGACCCGGGCCATGCCGAAGAGCGTGCGGGTGACCCCCGCCATCGCGACGGGGCGGCCGTCGGCCTCCCACAGCAGGCAGCGGCCGTGGGCGATACGGTCGTCGACCGCTCGGGCGTCACGGGGCGGCGGATCGCCGACCTCCGCGGCGAAGGCCGCGAACCAGGCGAGCAGGAGGTCCCGGTCGGCCGTCGTGGCGAGCCGGGCCGCACCGGGAGGTGCGGGGGCCGGTGGCGTCAGCTCGCCCAGCCGGTAGAGCCGGTGGTGTTCGGCGGCGCGCACCGTGCCGCCGTGCCGTCGCTGCCAGGCCGCGGCGACCGCCTCGGCCGTCGCCCGGCCGGCGTTCACGCCCGGTAGCGCGAGCTGCTCGTGTGCCAGCACGTCCACCAGCTCGGCCGCCGCCCCGTCCGGCATCGGCGAGAGCAGCACCGTACGCGGCGGCGTCCACACGAACGCGGCTCCGACCGCTGACCGCCCGTCCCGCCGCCACCAGCCGAACGACGGTGCGCCCTCCCCGTAGGCATCCGTGCCGATCACCCGCAGGGAGGATGCCACCGACAGCAGCACGGTGTGCTCGGCCGGCCGGCCGCGCAAGAACGTGCCGGCGGCCGCCTCGAATGCGTCGAGGTCCCGGGTCGTGGTCCAGGTCATGCCACACCTTCCCGTGGATTCCCGGCCGGCCGCATCCGGTTTTCGGGGCGGGCTCCGGGGCCGGTTCCTGCCTTCGCACGGTCACGCCATCACGCCATCACGCCGTCACGCCGTCACGCCGTCACGCCGTCACGCCGTCACGCCGTCGAACGGTCACACGCCTTCGACGACGAGGGGCGGACTCGGAAGGCCGGGGCGGCGGGGCAGGAAGACGGTGCGCAGGACGATACGCGGGGCGACGAGGCGGGCGGGCGGCGCGGTGAGGCAGAAGACGTCCCGCCAGATCGCGCCGACGACGGGGTCGATGGCGGCGCGGGCGAACAGCCGGTCGAGGTACCACGTGCTCAGCCGCTCGCCGAGGCTCGCCTTGGTGTCGTCAGGGCTGGCATACGGCCGGTCCGCGCCGACCGCGGCGAGCCAGGCGGGTTCCACCGCACGAGCCACCGCCCGCTGCGCCTCGGCGATGACCCCGGGGCGCAGACCGCCACCGTCCGCGAGCGTGCTGCGCACCGCCAGCGCGCCGAGCGCGGCGACCGACATCCCCTGCCCGTACACGGGGTTGAAGGTGCAGCCGGCATCCCCCAGGACGAGGAACCCTTCGGGGAGGGCGCCGGGCCGCTCGAAATGGCGGCGACGGTTGTAGGTGTCGCGGAAGCCGTGCACCGGCGAGAGCGGTTCGGCCTGCGCGAGCAGTTCATGGACGTACGGATCGCCGATCGTGGCACTGAAGGCGGTGAACTCCGCCGCGTCCGTGGGCGGGTGGTGCCCGCGCACCCCGGACAGCGTCAGCAGCCACTTGCCGTCCTCGACCGGTACGTAGGCGGCGCCGCGCGGGCACTCCGGCCAGCCGGGGATGTTGACGCCGGCGTCGGGCGCGGTGTCCGGGTCCTTGGGGCGGTACATACGGGTGGCGTAGGCGAGCCCCGCGTCCACGGTCTCCTCCTGCGGCGCGGACCTGCCCAGTTCGGCGTACCACTGGGGCGTACGGGAACCGCGGCCCGAGGCGTCCACGACGAGCGAGGCCGACAGCACCCGCCCGGATCCCTCGGCGCGCTCGCCGTCCCGCGACCGGACGCGTACCCCGGTCACCCGGCCGGCGTCCCCGGTCAGCCCGACGGCCTCGGTCGCCTCCAGAACCTCGACGCGGGTGGGCGAGTCGGCGGCCGCCCGCAGGACCCGCTCCCGTACGACCGCGTCCAGCACCGGCCGGGTGACGCTCAGCGTGAGATGACGGCGCTCGTCGAAGCGACGCTGCCAGCCGGTGGGTGTACGGGTGAGCAGATCGCGCGGCAGACAAAGGCTGCGCGCACCGGCCTCGGTGAGCGCGGCGACCGTGCCGGGCAGCAGCTCTTCGAGGGCATGCCGGCCGCCGCTGAGGAGAACGTGCAGATGGCGGGCCTGCGGGACGCCCTTGCGGAAGGCGCGCCCCTCGGGGTAGCGGTCGCGCTCGACGACTGTGATCGCGTCGACGTGTCCCACCAGGGAGGTGACGGCCAGCATTCCGGCGAGCCCGCCACCGATCACGATCGCGGTGCGCCCGCCATTGGAGTGCTCTGCCATCCCTGCCTCGCTCCCCCGCCGGCCGGCCCGTCGGCCGAACCGCCTGCTCGTTGCCGGTACCGGATCCGGTGCGCCATGTCCGGGATCCGCTCGCCGGGCCCGGAACCGGTCACCGTCCGCGGAACCTGATCACTGACGCTCTCAGACTTCAGCGCACACAACACCGATGTCAACGCCCCTTTCTGCCAACCGACTCGATGGGGCCACAGGGTTCACCGCGGGCCACCGGCCCTCGCCCGCTCATCACCGGCCACGGACCGTCGGCACGGCTTCTTGCGCGTCCTTTCCTCCCTCGCATCACCTCAGTCCCCGACATCCCGCTATGAGGTGAGCCGGCGTCTAGACTCCCGGCTGCGGACGTACCTCGTCCGGCAACGGTCTCACCAGCAAGGGATTCGTCTCACCAGCAAGAGATTCAAGGACGCTTGTGACATTCCAGCAGGTTTCTGAGCCGTCTGACGTATATGACGTACTCGTCGTCGGTGGAGCGGGCGTGGACACCATCGTGCCGGTCGGCGCGCTGCCTCTGCCGTCCGCCGATTCCCATCCGGTGCCGCCCATTCGTGAATGGGTGGGGCACACCGGCACCGGCGTCGCGCTGGGCTGCGCGGCGCTCGGACTCGCCACCGGTTTCGTGGACTTCATCGGCGACGACCACCCCGGCAGCCTGGTCCGCGAACGGCTGGCCGGTACCGGCGTCGACTTCCGGCCGCTGATCTCTCCGCACGGCACCCGGCGTGCGGTCAACCTTGTCGCCCCCGACGGCCGTCGGATGTCGTTCTACGACGGCCGCGACCCTGTCGACCTGCGCATGCCCGCCGAGCACTACCTGCCGGCTCTGCGCCGCGCCCGGCACGTCCATCTGTCGATCATGCACTTCACCCGCTTTCTGTATGACGACATCGAAGCGCTGGGCCTCCCCGTCTCCACGGATCTGCACGACTGGGACGGCCTGACGGACCATCACCGGGAGTTCGCGCTCCGCTCGGATGTGGTGTTCCTCAGCACGGCCGGGGCGGGTGAACGGATCGGGTCCGTCATGCGCGAGATCCTCCACGACGGGCGCGCCGAGGTGGTGATCGCGACGGCCGGTGCGGGCGGCGCCTACCTCCTCACCCCCGACGACCGCACCCCGCGACTGGTGCCGGCCGCGGTCCCGCCCGGCCCCGTCGTGGACAGCAACGGCGCGGGCGACGCCTTCGCCTGCGGTTTCCTCTACGGCCGGCTGGCGGGCCGGCCGCTCGAGGACTGCGCGCGCCTGGGCGCCGTAGCGGGGGCGTATGCGTGTACCTCGCCGGGCACCCACACCACCCTGGTCGGCCCGGACGATCTCCGTGCCGTGCTCGCCGATACCTCGGCCGCCGCCAGCGTCACCGCACCGCACGGTGACGGACCCGGACTTCCGGAGCCGCCGGCAGCTCAGGTCTCCCGCACCGGGGCATAGGCCTCCGCTCCCAGTCCGAAGGTCCAGGCGACGCCTTCCCGCGCCGTACGGGTCCAGGGCGGCACCCGCAGCCAGTAGGTGCGGTGGGTGCCGTCCGGCTCCGGCGTGGAGTTGACCACCTCGACCATCGCCACCGGCTCGTCGTCGTCGAGTTCGATACGCCACAGAATGCCCGCCTCGTCGCGGTGCCTCGGCTGCGCTCCGGACTCTTCGAGGTAGCGGTCATAGCCGTAGAACTCCAGCATGACCCGGCGGAGTTCGGCGTTCTCCTCCTTCCGTATGTGCTCCGGTGTGAGGTCGGCCAGCCCGTCCAGGAAGGTTGCCGGGACCGGCATCCCGCGCCAGGCGTACAGGGCGAAGCCGTCGGGGAAGGCGAGCACCGGGCCGTCGCCCCGGTCCAGCCGCCCGGCCTCGTCGCGATGCAGCTCGACCGGTCGCTCGGCGATGATCGCCACCTTCTCGTACGGCCACCACCACCCGGCGGTGCGGGCCACGGCGGCGATGCCCGCCAGCCGCTCTCCCGGCCCCGCGAGCGCGGCGAGCCAGGGCGCGTCATGCTGTCCATGGACCGCGTCCAGCAGCGCCAGCCGCACCGCGGGCTCACCCCCGGGCGTTTCGGCCAGCGCCTCGACGACGCCGGTGCGGATCCGCTCGGTGAGCGCCCGGGTGGTGTCCCACAGCCGTCCGCCGGTCAGCTCCCATCGCTCACCCCAGCCGGCCCGGCCCAACTCGTCGTGCAGCGCGGCCCGTTCGGCTGCCCAGGGCCGGGTCCGCACCGCGTCCCGCACACTCACCCCCAGCTCGGCCCGCGACGCTGCCAGCACCCGCGCCGTCGCCTCCCTCGGCGATCCGGCCCACTCCACCCGCTCCGGCTCCGCGAGCCCGGCGAGGCGATAGGCCAGCCGCACCCCCGCCTCCGCGGCCACCCGGTCCGCCGGCCCGGTCGCGGCCGCCACCGCACGCCACCCCGCCTACGCGGCGCCCCGACCGTCCCCCTGACCCTCTTCGGCCCCCCGCATACCCAACTCCCCGTACCCACTTGCCATTTCGCCGCTCACCCTGCCGTCCCCCGTTCCCCCTGCTGCTGCCGCCTCGTGCCACCCCCGTGGCTCCGTATCCCCCGCGTGCCCCGCCGGACACGCCTTAGTCCGCCACCAAGCGCACCGAGCCCGGCACGTACTCGCGCTGGCGCACCACGCGGTACCAGCCCTTGGGCAGCGATATCGCGGCATGCTCCTCGTGCACCACCCGGCCGCCCTCGGGCAGATGCAGCAGCGCGGGCCCGAACGCTCCCGTCTCGCGCCTCAACGCACCGGCGCCGACCACCGCATGGGCATGGCCGGTGACCTCGCCCAATGCCAGCACCATCCGCCCCCGGACATCCCGCGGTTCTTCCGGCAGCCCGCTCACATGCTCCGACAGCGCGGCTTCCGCAACCGGCACGATCAGCACATCTCCCTGTCGGAACACGGCTGCTCCCTCCCCCTCGTTCGCACTCTTCCGCTCTGCCGAAAACGTTAGGGAGTGGGTCTGACAATCGGCTCTGACCTGCGGAAAGCCGGGGGAGAGTTCGTCATACGTGGCCGGCGACCCGGGCGCCGGCGGCGTTGTCAGTGGCGGTTGATAGGAATAGCGGCCATGAGCATCCACCAGCACGTGGAAGAGTGGGACGGCCTGCCCGTCCACGACTTCCCGCAGGCCACGGACGATATGTCCGCCCTCCCCGAGCCCGGGGCGGTCGCCTGGCGGCTGTCCGTCCATCCGTACGACGACAGCGACGACGAGACGTTCGAGCAACGCTGGCAGCGCTTCACCGAGAGCGTGGAGCTGTCGGGCGTCCGCGCGCTGATCCTGGGGCAGTGGGGCGAGGTGTACGACGAGTCCTCGGAGGTCGTCGTGGCGGCGGTCGTCGCGGCCAAGGACCGGCTCACGGGCCTGCGCGCCATCTTCCTCGGCGAACTGGTGGCGGAGCAGGCGGAGATCTCCTGGATCCAGCAGTCCGATGTCGCACCGCTGCTCACCGCCTTCCCCGCGCTGACGCGTCTGACCGTGCGCGGCGGCAGCGGCCTGGTCTTCCCGCCGGTGCGGCATGATGCGCTGCGCGAGCTGCGGTTCGAATCGGGCGGGCTGCCGGCCGCCGCGGTCCGGGGGATATGCGAGAGCGACTTCCCCGCACTGGAGTCGCTGGTCCTGTGGCTGGGTGTGCCGGAGTACGGCGGCGATTACGAGATCGGCGATCTGGCCGCGGTGCTCTCGGGCAGCCGTCTGCCCGCGCTGCGCCATCTGGGGCTGCAGAACAGCGAGATCCAGGACGAGATCGCCACGGCGATCGGCTCGGCCCCGGTCGTGGCCGGCCTCCAGACGCTGGATCTGTCGATGGGCACGCTCACCGATGCCGGCGCGGAGGCGTTGCTCGCCGGCCAGCCGCTCACCCACCTCAAGAAGCTCGACCTGGATCACCACTACCTCACCGACGCGATGGTGCACCGGGTGCGCGAGGCGCTGGAACCCAGCGGCGTCGAGATCGTCATCGACGAGCGGGGCGAGGAGGACGAGGACGACGGCACGGTGTGGCGCTATGCCGCGGTGACCGAGTAGATGACCGCCCTCGCCCGCCCCGCCGCCCTCACCGGGGCCTCCACCGCCGCCGTCACCCGCGCCTCCACCGTCGCCCGCTCCGCGGCCGGTGGCCTGCCCCGCTTCGCCGTGGTCGGCAACCCCGAGAACCGCCGGGTGACGCTGTTCGCCGATGCGGTCCGCGCCGCGGGTCTGCCCGCGCCGCGCCTGCTGGCCTGGGCCGATGTGCTGCGCGACGGCGCCCGGTTCACGCCGGGCGAGATCGTACGGATCGACTCGCCCGGGGAGAACGCCGAGGTCGAACGGCTGCTGCGAGGGCCCGCCGACCCGACCCGGGTCGAGGGCACCGCGCGGTGGTACACCCGCTTCACGGCGGCGGTGCGGGAGGTCGCCCGTGCCGCCTCTGCGGGCGGCGCCACGCTTTTGGACGATCCGGCCGAGCTGGCGGTGCTCTTCGACAAGCGGCGATGCCACGGCGTGTTGCGTACCGCGGGAGTGCCGGTTCCCGAGTCGCCCACGTCGGGGCCGGGCGCCGCGACCGTCGGCAGCTGGGCGGAGGCCAGGTCGGTACTGGGTGCGGCCGGGTTGCGGCGGGCGTTTCTCAAGCCGGCACACGGCTCCTCGGCGTCCGGTGTGCTGGCGCTGGAGAGCGACGGCCGAGGGCGCTTCCGTGCCACGACCTCGGTCGAACTGGGCCCGGACGGCAGCCTGTTCAACTCCCTGCGGGTGCGTCGTTACGGCAGCGAGCCGCAGATCGCCGCCATCGTCGACGCGCTGGCACCGGACGGTCTGCACATCGAACGCTGGATTCCGAAGGCGGCGCAGGCCGGCCGGGTCGCCGATCTGCGGGTGGTGGTCGTGGACGGCCGGGTGACCCATGCCGTCGTCCGCACGAGTCTTTCACCGATGACCAATCTCCATCTCGGTGGGGCGCGCGGTGATCTCTCCGCGGCGCGGGCGTCCGTCGAGGCGTCGGGGGCCCGTTGGTCCGATGCGCTGGCCGTCTGCGAGGCGGCCGCCGCCTGCTTTCCGCGCACTCTGTGCGTGGGTGTGGATCTGCTGCCCAAGACGGGCTGGCGGGGCTTCGTGGTGGGCGAGGTGAATGCCTTCGGCGATCTGCTGCCCCGGCTGACCGGCCTCCCGGGAAGCGGGGCCGAGGGCCTGGACACGTACGGCGCGCAGGTCGCCGCCGTACGCAGCACACGAGGAAAGAGCGGAACGTACCGTGCACGCCCCTGAAATACCTGCGCACGCCCCTGAATCACCAGCGCACGCCCCTGAACTGGTGGCCGCGGCGGCCGGCACGGCCGAGACCCCGGACAGCGACGAGAACCTCGACATGAACGAGATCGTGGGCAGCCACGACCTCCTTCTCCTCACTCTCGACACGCTGCGCCACGACGTGGCGCAGGAGCTGGCGGCGGACGGCCGGATACCGCATCTGGCCCGGTATCTGCCCGGCGGCCGCTGGGAGCGCCGGCACGCCCCCGGAAGCTTCACCTACGCCTCCCACCAAGCGATGTTCGCCGGTTTTCTGCCGACCCCGGCAGCTCCGGGACCGCATCCCCGGCTGTTCGCCGCGCGGTTCGCCGGCAGCGAGACCACCGCGCCCGGCACCTGGGTCTTCGACACCCCCGACCTGGTCTCCGGCCTGGCCACGGCCGGCTATCGCACGGTGTGCATCGGCGGGGTGGGCTTCTTCAACCGGCAGGCGGCGCTGGGCTCCGTGCTCCCCGGGCTGTTCCAGGAGAGCCACTGGGAGCCGGAGTTCGGTGTCGCCTCCCCCACCTCGTTCGAAGCACAGGTCGCTCGCGCCGAAGAGGTCGTCGCCGCGCTCCCGGCGCAGCAGCGACTGTTCCTGTTCGTCAATGTCGCGGCGCTGCACCAGCCGAACTGGTTCCATCTGCCCGGCGCCACCCGCGAGGCCGGTGACAGTCGCGCCACCCACGCCGCCGCGCTGGAGTACGTGGACCGCCATATCGGCCGGCTCTTCGCCGCCGTGAGCAGCCGCCGCCCGTGCTTCGCCATCGTCTGCTCCGACCATGGCACGACCTACGGCGAGGACGGCTATACGGGCCACCGCCTCGGCCATGAGGCCGTCTGGACCGTCCCCTACGCCCAGTTCACGATCGAGGCCGCCCGATGACCGCCACCGAAACCGCCACCGCCGCGCGCCCGCTCGGCTCGCCGGCCCCTGCCCCTGCCCCTGCCCCGACCGCCGCCCCTCCGTACTCGCCGTACGAGAGCTATGTCTACGCCTACCCCCACAAGACCGCCTACCGCCGGCGCCCGGACCGTCCGGCGCTGCGTGACCTGTGGGCGGCCGAGCCGCAGGACGCGCTCTCGCTCTATCTCCACATACCGTTCTGCGAGGTGCGCTGCGGCTTCTGCAATCTCTTCACCCGTATCGGCGCCCCGGGGGACATGACCTCGGCGTATCTGGACGCCCTGGAGCGCCAGGCGGTGGCCGTCCGGGACGCGCTGCACACCGATGCCCGGTTCGCCGCGGCGGCGTTCGGCGGCGGCACACCCACGTTCCTCAGCGCCGCCGAGCTGGCGCGGCTCTGCGATATCGCGGAGCTGCGGATGGGCGCCGAGCTGCGCACGGTGCCGCTCTCCGTGGAGACCTCCCCGTCGACCGCCACCGCGGACCGCCTGGGTGTGCTGGCCGAGCGCGGTGCGACCCGGATCAGCATCGGGGTGCAGAGCTTTGTCGAGGCGGAGGCGCGGGCCGCGGTCCGTCCGCAGCGCCCGGCCGAGGTGGCGGCAGCCCTGGACCGGATCCGGGAGTCGGGCGTCCCGGTGCTCAACATCGACCTGATCTACGGCATCGACGGCCAGACGGAGCGCAGTTGGCAGCGGTCCCTGGACACCGCGCTGGGCTGGCGGCCCGAGGAGCTGTATCTCTATCCGCTGTATGTGCGTCCGCTGACCGGCCTGGGCCGCAAGGATCCCGCGGCGCCCGACCCGGAGTGGGACGCCCAGCGGCTGCGGCTGTACCGCTACGGTCGCGACCATCTGCTGGCCGCCGGCTATGAGCAGGTGTCCATGCGGATGTTCCGCCGCCGGGACGCGGCCACGCCCACCGCGGGCGGTGCCGACCACGCCTGCCAGACCGACGGCATGATCGGTCTGGGCTGCGGCGCCCGGTCCTACACCTCGGCCCTGCACTACTCCTTCGACTACGCCGTCGGTATGACCCGGATCCGTTCGATCATCGACGACTATCTGTCCCGCCCGGCCGCGGACTTCGCACACGCCGAATTCGGCTGGGAGATGACCGGGGACGAGGCGCGCCGCCGCCATCTGCTGCAGTCGGTGCTCCAGGCGGAGGGCATGGCGGTCGCGGACTACCGTGCCCGGTTCGGCGGTTCGCCCGCGGACGACTTCCCGGCGGAGCTGGCGCGCTGCGCCGAGCGTGGCTGGCTGGACGATTCCGCGGCCCCGGGGCTGCTGCGGCTGTCCCCCGAGGGGCTGGCGCATTCCGATGCCCTGGGCCCGATGCTGTTCTCGCCCGCCGTACGGTCCCGCATGGCCGCCTACGACCTCAAGTAAGGCCCGCAGCCATGGACTTGACGATTCTCTACCGCGGCCCGCTGGCGTCCTGCGACTACGACTGCCCGTACTGCCCGTTCGCCAAGCGGCGGGACAGCCGCGAGCAGCTGCGCGCCGACCGCGCGGCGCTGGCCCGCTTCGCCGACTGGGCAACGGCGCAAGGAGAAGGGGACGCGACCGGTCCCGGTGACCGGCTGTCGATCCTCTTCACCCCCTGGGGCGAGGGTCTGGTCCGCTCCTGGTACCGCCGCACCCTCGCCGAACTCAGCCGCCTCCCGCACATCCGACGGGTGGCGATCCAGACCAATCTCAGCTGCCGCACGGACTGGCTGGCCGAGGCGGACCTCGACACGCTGGCCCTGTGGTGCACCTACCACCCGGGCCAGACGCCGTACGACCGGTTCCTGGCGAAGACCCGGGAGCTCGCCGCGCGCGGCGCCCGCTTCAGCGTGGGCATCGTGGGCCTCCCCGGCCATCTCGACCATGCCCGCAGGCTCCGCGCCGACCTTCCCGAGCAGGTGTATCTCTGGGTCAACGCCGCCGAGGGCCACGGCTATACGGACGAGGATGCCGCCCTCTGGACGGAGCTCGATCCGCTCTTCCCGTTCAGCCGCCGGCCGCACGAGAGCGCCGGTCTCCCCTGCCGGACGGGCGAGTCGGTGATCTCGGTGGACGGCGACGGCACGGTCCGCCGCTGCCATTTCGTCCGCGCCGAGCTGGGCAATCTCTACGACGGCAGCTACCGCGCGGCGCTGCGCCCCCGCCCCTGCCCACTGGCCGTGTGCGACTGCCATATCGGCTATGTCCATCTGGAGACACTGCCGCTGTACGACGTGTTCGCGGGCGGGGTGCTGGAGCGGATCCCCGGGGCCGCGGCGCCGGCCGGCCGGGGAGCCCGGTCCGTGCGCCTGGCGGGTCAGGCCTTGCGGCCCACCCCACCGTAGAAAATGGTGTTGTTGAGGTCCTGCGGGCTGGGCACCTCGCCGTCCGGCCGCCACAGCGGCACCCGTACGACGCCCGGCTCCAGCAGCGCGAACGGCCCGAAGAGCGGCTCGATCTCGGCCTTGGAGCGCAGATTGAGGGTGGCGGTGGCGCTCTTGTAGACGTTGATGACACCGTCACGCGCCTGCACGTCCGTGCGACCCTCCGCGTATGCCTCGTAGGGCTCACCGGTCGCATGCGACAGGACGAGATGGCTGCCCGCGGGGAGCGCATCGGCGAGGGTCGCGACCAGGGCGGCGGGGTCCTCGTCGTCCCGGACGAAGTGGAGTACGGCGACCAGCAGCAGCGCCACCGGCCGGTCGAAGTCGATCAGCTCCCGGACGGTCGGGTGGTCCAGGATCGCCTTGGGGTCGCGGACATCGCCGAGCACGAAACCGGTGCGCTCGGTGTTGGTCAGCCGGGCCCCGGCGTGGGTGGCGACGATCGGGTCGTTGTCGACGTAGACGACGCGGGTGTCGGGGGCGGTCTCGCGGGCCACCTCATGGGTGTTGGGCGAGGTGGGGATGCCGGTGCCGATGTCGATGATCTGGCGGATGCCACCGGCGACGAGTTCGCCCACCGCCCGGCGCAGGAACGCCCGGTTGGCGCGGGCGCTGTGCCGTACCTGGGGGTGGACCTCGATGACCCGCTCCGCGGCCACCCGGTCGACCTCGTAGTTGTCCCAGCCGCCGAGGTAGTAGTCGTACATCCGGGCCGGGTGCGGCCGGCTGGTGTCGATCTCCTCGGCCGAGAAGCCCGAGTGCTCGGGTCCTTGGACGTACGGTCCGATCTCCGGGACTTCGGAGTCCGGTGCCCCCTGGGGTATGTCCTGCTCGCTCACGCCGTCCTCCGTTCGGTGCGCCGACCCGGCGCCGCGGAGAGCAGGAAGTCGGCGTGGCCGGCCTTCGCGCCCTCGATGAAACTCACCATTTCGTGGTGGGTGTAGATCAGCGCCGGGCCGTCCGGGTCGGTCGACTGCCGGAGCGCGATCCGGCCGTCCCCCAGCCGCATGGCCTCGACGCACTCGCCGCCGTTTCCGCCGCTCCACGGCTTGTGCCAGCCCTCGGTGCCCAGTTCTTTGGCGGGCATGCCGTTGTAGATGCGTATGCGATCCATGGTTCAGATCTCCTTGCGAAAGCCACCCAGAATGGCCTCGGTGGTGTGTGCCGGCGCGGCCTGCGCACACATCCGGTCCAGGGCCTCCAGGTACTGCGAGACGTCATTGCGCTGGTCGAAGTACACGGCTCCGACGAGGCTTTCCGCGTAGGCGATGTCCGGGAGTTCCGGGATCGGGAAGCGGAAAATGTGGAATGGTCCGTACATGGCGGGGTGCGGGCCCGCGGCGAAGGGCATGATCTGCAGCCGGACGTTCGGCAGCGCGGCGCCCTCCATCAGCCGGGTGATCTGGTCACGCATCACCTTGGGCCCGCCGATCGGGCGTCGCAGGACGGTCTCGTCCATCACCACCCACAGCATCGGTGCGTTGTCGCGGGTCAGCAGGGACTGCCGTTCCATGCGCAGCGCGACGATGCGGTCGATGTCGGCCCCGGAGGCGTGCGGCATACCGGCCCGCAGGACGGCCGCGGCGTACTCCTCGGTCTGCAGCAGCCCGGGGATGTAGTGCGGTTGGTAGGCCCGGATGAGGTTGGCCTCGCTCTCCAGGCTGACGAATGCGCTGAACCACTCGGGCAGTACGTCCCGGAAGCGGTGCCACCAGCCGGGCTTGTTGGCCTCGCGGGCAAGGGAGAGAAAGCCCTCGATCTCGTCCTCGTCGGTGACGCCGTAGGTCGCCAGCAGCTTCTCGACGTACGGGAGTTTGAGGCCGACCTCGGCCTTTTCCATGCGTCGAATCGTGGCGTGGGTCACATCGAGGGCCGCCGCGGCCCGTTCGAAGGAGAGTCCCGCCTTCTCGCGCAGGTCCTGCAGTCGCTTGCCGAGCACCACCCGCAGGACGGTCGGCGCGCCTGCCGACCGTGGGTCCGCCACGTCCGATCGCCTCCAACTGACTTCAGTGATCAGCAGTGTGTCATGCCGTCAGCAACACGAACAGACTGCACTTACGATTCTGCAAATTGCAGAGTGATCCTTGCCATCGGTGACCAACATCGCACATAGTTACGTCGTGGCTTCCTCCAACAACGCTCCTTCGTTAGGGCGCTGTGGCGGCTCCGTCGCCCAGTACCCGCAGGACGCGTTCCACTTGCCGGCGCGACGCACGTCCGTGCCCGAGGCGCGCAGACGCGTCAGTGCGCTGCTGCGCGAGTGGGGCGCGGATCAACCAGTCCGCGACGACGTGGAGTTGGTGGTCTCCGAGCTGTTCACCAATGCGGTACGGCACACCGACAGCGAGACGGTCGGCTGCGAGCTCACCCTCGTCGGGGCACACATACGCATAGAGATCACGGACCAGGGCGGGCCGGGAGTTTCGGCCCCGCATCTCCAGCCCGGCAGCGTGGACAAGGAGTGCGGACGAGGGCTGTTTCTCGTCGGCGCACTGTCCGAAAGCTGGGGGTCGCGGCCGGCCGACGGCGGTCGGGGCCGGGTCGTCTGGGCGGACCTGCCGTACTCTTCGCACGCACACTGAGGCCCCGCTCCGCATCGGCGAAACGGGGCCTCCGTCATGCCATGGGGCCGCTCTCGGGCCGTGGCCGTATTACAGCGGCAGCAGATCGGGCCGCTTGGGCTCGACATGGTCGCCGGAGGACTCACCGCGCAGCCGGCGTCCGATCCACGGCACCAGATGCTCACGCGCCCAATGGATGTTGTCCCGCCGCGCCTCGGCCGCCGACCGCTCGGCCTCCGGGGGCCACGGCTGGTCCGGGTCGGCCGGCACCCGCAGACCGAGCACCTGGGCCGCGCGCAGCGCCACCCGGGTGTGGCCGTCGGCCGACAGATGCAGCCGGTCATCGCTCCAAGCCCGCCGGTCCTGCACCGACTTCAGCGACCACAGGTCCAGGACCGGGCAGTCATGCCGGTCCGCGATGGCCCGGACGTGCGCCGTGTATGTCGCGATCTTGCCACGCAGATGCTTGAGCACGGGGACACCGCGGGTGTCGAAGCCGGTGCAGAGCAGGACCGTGCCGACCGTCTGACGCAGGTCGGCGACCGCCGTCTCATAACGCTCGGCGACCGCGTCCGGGTCGGAGCCCGGCCGCAGGATGTCATTGCCGCCGGCACAGAATGTGACCAGCGCGGGGGCGAGCTGTTTCACCCGGGGCACCTGCTCCTCGATGATCTGGTCCAGGAGTCGCCCCCTGACCGCGAGGTTCGCGTAGCGGAAGTCCCCTTCGGCCTGCTGGTCCGAGAGAAGGACCGCCAGCCGGTCCGCCCAACCGATGTACGCCCCGTCAGGGCCGGGATCCCCGACCCCCTCTGTGAAGCTGTCCCCGACGGCTGCGTACGACCCGATGGCGCCGTGGGCGCCGTTGCTGATGTTCTTCGAATCGTCTGCCACGTCAGGACATACTTCACCTTGAGAAGTGACTTACGCCACCGTAACCAGGGGTTGACGAGGGGTGATTAATACCACCAGGTCAAATTCTCCTCAAATTGGAATAATGATCGATCACACACTGCTCCTCGAGCGCCGCAACGCACACCTTCACACCACTGATGCGCTTGTTACGACCTGATTGTCTATTGCATCAATGTCGTATCGTCGGGGATGCCTCGCCTCGTCGACGAGCAGCGTCGGCGAACGACCACAAGGAGCGCCCGTGACGCAGCAGACGCCGCAGGTCCCCCAGGCCCAGCCCGAGCTCGCGGAGGTCCGCAACTTCCGCGACGTGGGCGGACTGCCGACCGTGGACGGGCGTCGCGTACGGGAGGGCAGGCTGTTCCGCAGCGGACACCTTGCCCATGCGACCGAGGCGGACGCCGACTTTCTGGCCGGCCTCGGGCTGCACACCATCTTCGATTTCCGCAATGCCTCGGACATCAAGCTGGAAGGCCCCGATGTCGCGCTCCCCGGCGTTCGCAACGTGAACATTCCGCTCACCGACCCGGCCGACGGCGCAGAGTTCTGGACGATGGTGCGCGACGGTGAGCTGGAACAACTGCGCTCCGCGCTCGGCGACGGCAAGGCCGCGGCCCGTATGGCCACGACGTACCGCCACATCATCACCACCCGTACCGAGGACCACAGCCGAGTGCTGCACGCCCTCGCCGAGGACAGCGTCCCCGCGCTGATGCACTGTGCGGCCGGCAAGGACCGCGCCGGGCTCTCCGTCGCGGTGACCCTGCTGGCGGTCGGTGTGGAGCGGGACGCCATCGAGGCGGACTACCTCAAGTCCAACGACCCGCACCGCCGCTACAAGATCCGCCGCTCCGACAACTCCGCGGTCGGGATGTCGCAGGAGGTCATGGAGCTGCTCGCGCCGCTGTTCGGGGCGCATGTCGACTACCTCACGGCCGCCTACGACACGATCGAACGGACCTGGGGCTCGACGGAGAAGTACCTCGCCGAGGGCCTGAAGCTGACGCCCGCCACCCGCGAACGACTGCGGAACCAGCTGCTGACGGACTGACGATAGGCCGCCTGCGGCAGGCTCCACAGGCATGATCGACAACTATGAGTTCTCGGGCGACCCGGCCCGTCTGGACGCCGCGCTGGTCCACCGGTGGCTCTCCACCGACGCGTACTGGGCGCTGGGCCGTACGCGTGCCCAGCAGGACCAGGCGATAGCCGGTTCGCTGAACTTCGGTGCCTACGACACCGTGACGGGCGCCCAGGTCGCCTACGCCCGGGTGATCACCGACCGGGTCACCTTCGGCTGGCTCTGCGATGTCTACGTCGCCCGTGAGGTGCGCGGCAAGGGGATCGGCAGGGCGCTGGTGGCAGCGGTCCGCGACCACCTGGCGCCGTACGACCTGCGCCGCATCCTGCTGGCCACCTCCGACGCCCACGGGGTCTACGAGAACGCCGGCTTCCAGCCGCTGGAGAACCCCGGCCAATGGATGGCCTACGGCCGCCAGTAGCGCCCGTTCACCGGCTCCGTTCCCTGACGACGCGGTGCTCTTACGGCCGCCGTGCTCTTACGGCTCCGTGCCCCTTACGGCTCCGCGACCCATCCCGCGACCAGGACCAGCCCCGATGCCCGGTGCACCGCGAGGAAGCCGAAGGGCCGGTCGTAGCGGGCCGAGATCTGCTGTGCTCGGTACGGCGGGGGCGGGGGCACGGAGCCCGCGGCGGCCGGCATGACCGTGACCGCGGCCGCGCGGAAGCCGAGCGCGCCGAAGGTCGCGGTCGCCGTCTGCTGGGCGGCCGACACCGCGAGCGGCCGCTCGCTGATCCCCGGGAAGTGTCCGCGGGAGGTGTCGGAGGCGGTGGTGAGCCCGAAGAGGGCCGCGTGCTTCAGCAGATCGTGGTCGCCGTCGACGGTGAACCGCGTGGCGGTGAGGTCGAAGCACGGGACGCCGTCGTAGCTCGGCACGGTCGTCACCGTCAGCCCCGGCCCGGCGCCCTCGGTCAGCTCCGCACCGGACGCCGTCGGGTAGGCGCCGTCCAGGGCGGCGACACCGTGCCGCAGCACCTCGCCGCCCGGCGTCTTTGGCCCGCCGAGCAGCAGATGGACGTCCAGGCCGTTGTCGCCGGCGACCCGAACCACGGTCAGCGGACCGGCCGGTGTCTCATGGACCGCTACCTGCTCCACCTCCGGTCCGGAGCGGCTCAGGGTGCTCAACTCCCGCCCCGCCCAGGGCCCTTCGGCCACCCGGGCCGGGTACTCCTGGAAGGGCTGCACCCAGGTCGTACGCACCAGCAGCGCGCTCGCCAGCACGAGCAGCATGTCGGGGGTCACCTGCACCGGCATCTGCTCGATCAGCCCGTCGGTGTGCCGGCGCGCCCAGGCGTCCATCGCTGCCTGGTCCGCGGCCGGGTCGGCGGTGAGCTCGCCGTGCAGATCGAGCGGCAGGCGCTCCAGCCATTCGGGGTGCAGCGCGAGCGTGCGCCGGGCCCACAGCGCCGCCGCGGCATGGACACCGTCCGCGGCGTCCAGCGCGGCGAGCAGCTCACAGCCTTCGCGTACGGCGTGCTCCGCGTCGGTGCCCAGCGCCTCGGCCAGCTCCTTGCGGGCCGGGCCGGCCGAGGGTCCGGCGAGCAGGGCCAGCAGCGGCCAGACGCCGGCCGCGGTCAGCACCGTGCCCCGCTCCCCCACCGTCTCCCGCACCCAGCGAGCCGTCATGTCATTGACGGCACGCACCGTCGTCGCGGCGACCATCTCGTCCCCCACCTGCGTCGTCAGCGGTTGGCGACCGCCTGCTTGACCAGCGTCCGCCCGAAGTCCCACATCAGGCCGCCGCCACCGTGGGCGTCGTCCATGACGGCCGTGAACGCCTCCATGAAGCGGTCCACCTCCCGCTCGCCGATGATCAGCGGCGGGATCAGCTTAATGACCTCCAGGTGGTCGCCGGAGACCTGGGTCAGGATGCGGTGCCGTTGCAGCAGCGGCACCACGACCATCTGCGCGAACAGGCCCTTGCGGGCCGCCTGGAGCATCATCCAGCGGCTGCGCAGACCGAGCGACGTGGGACGGCCGAACTCGATGCCGATCATCAGGCCACGGCCCCGTACGTCATGCAGCAGCTCGTACTTGTCGATCAGCGCGGCGAGCCGGGAGCGCAGCAGCTCGCCGGTGTGCCGGGCGTTCGCGACGATCTGCTCGTCCTCCATCACGGAGAGGACCGCGAGGCCGGCCGCCATCGCCTGGGCGTTGGAGCCGAAGCTGGCGGAGTGCACCAGCACCCGGTCCATGGACGAGTAGACCTTCTTGAAGATCCAGTCCTTGCCGAGGGTCGCGCCGACCGGGACATAGCCGCCGGACAGCGCCTTCGCCACACACACCAGGTCCGGTTCGACGCCGTCCTCGTGCTGGTAGGCGAAGAAGTCACCGGTACGGCCGAGGCCGGTCTGCACCTCGTCGGCGATCAGCAGGGCCTTGTGCCGGTGCAGCAGCTCCTGTGCGGCGCACAGGAATCCGGGCGGGGTGGGGTGTACGCCCTTGCCCTGGATGGGTTCGACCACGAATCCCGCCACATCGCCGCGCTTCAACTCCCGCTCCAGCGCGGCCAGATCGCCCATCTCGACGGCGGTGTCGGGCAGCAGCGGGGCGAAGCCGTCCCGGAAGCCGTCCTCGCCGTTGACCGACAGCGAGCCGGTGGTCAGGCCGTGGAAGGCATGGGTGCAGTAGAGGATGCGCGGCTTGCCGGTGGCGTAGCGGGCGAACTTCAGGGCGGTCTCGACGGCTTCGGTGCCGCTGTTGCCGAAGAAGACCCGGTCGAGGTGAGGCGCGTAGGAGAGCAGCTTCTCGGCGAGCAGGCCGGGCAGCGGCTGGCAGTCGAAGCGGGTGAGGTCGGGCAGTTCGGCGTCGAGCACATCGTGCAGCGTCTGCCGGACGACCGGGTGGTGCCGGCCGAGGCCCATCACCCCGAACCCCGCGAGCATGTCCAGATAGTCCTGGCCCTCGCTGTCCCAGAAGTAGGCGCCCGCGGCCCGCTCGTAGACCTTGTCGAAGCCGATGGTGTGCAGCATGCGCGGGAGCTGGTGGTTGAGATGGCGGCTGTGCAGGTCGTAGCGCTCACCGCCGCGCTCGGCGAGCAGCTCGGTCAGATCGAATCCGGTCACGAGGTGCTCTCCTTACGGGCCAGCGCGCCGCTGATCCGGCCTGCGATCTCCGCCGGGGTCAGACCGAGATCGGCCAGCAGCTCACCGCGCTTGGCATGCGCCAGAAACTGCTCGGGGATGCCGAAGGTGCGCAGCGGCACATCCACGTCCGCGTCCCGCATCGCCTGGCCGACCGCCCAGCCGACGCCGCCGTTACGGCTGTTGTCCTCGACGACGGCCACCATCGCATGCTGCGCGGCGAGTTGCCAGATGGCCTCGTCGACCGGCTTGACCCACCGCGGGTCGATGACGGTCGCGTCGACGCCGCGTGCCGCGAGCAGCTCGGCGACCCGCAGACAGACCGGCGCCATCACGCCGACGGCGACCAGCAGGACATCGGGGTGCGGGGTGCGGTGGAGGACGTCCACGCCGCCGATCCGGTCGACGGCCGGGATCGGGTCGTCCACCGACTCCTTGGGGAAGCGGATGACGGTCGGTGCGTCGTCCACGTCCAGGGATTCCCGCAGCTGGGCGCGGAGCTGGTCGGCGTCGCGCGGTGCGGCGATCCGCAGGCCGGGGACGACGCCGAGCACAGACAGGTCCCAGATGCCGTTGTGCGAGGCGCCGTCGGTGCCGGTGACCCCGGCCCGGTCCAGGACGAAGGTGACACCGCACTTGTGCAGCGCGACATCCATCAGGACCTGGTCGAAGGCGCGGTTGAGGAAGGTGGCGTAGACCGCGACGACGGGGTGCAGTCCGCCGGTGGCCAGCCCCGCCGCAGACACCGCGGCATGCTGTTCGGCGATGCCCACGTCCCACACCCGGTCCGGGTAGGCCTCGGCGAACTTCCCGAGCCCGACCGGCCGCAGCATCGCCGCCGTGATGGCGACGACGTCCTCGCGCTCGGCGCCGATGCGGACCATCTCGTCGCCGAAGACAGAGGTCCAGGAGGGGGCGTCGGGCGGTGCGACGGGCGCGCAGGTCAGCGGGTCCATCACACCGACGGTGTGGAAGTGGTCCGCGTCGTCCTCAAGGGCGGGCGGATAGCCGCGGCCCTTCTCGGTAAGACAGTGCACCAGCACCGGCCCGTGGAAGCCCGCCGCGCGGCGCAGCGCCGACTCGACGGCCGCGATGTCATGGCCGTCGATCGGGCCGACGTACTTCAGGCCCAGGTCCTCGAACATGCCCTGGGGCGCGAAGGCGTCCTTGAAGCCCTTCTTCGCGCCGTGCAGCGACTCGTAGAGCGACCGACCGACGACGGGGGTGCGCTGGAGGACGTCCTTGCCCCAGGCCAGGAACTTCTCGTAGCCGTCGGTGGTGCGCAGGGTGGCGAGGTGGTTGGCCAGGCCGCCGATGGTCGGCGCGTAGGAGCGCTCGTTGTCGTTGACGACGATGATCAGCGGGCGGTCCTTCGCGGCGGCGATGTTGTTCAGCGCCTCCCAGGCCATTCCGCCGGTCAGCGCGCCGTCACCGATGACGGCGACGACATGGTCGTCCTTGCCGCGCACCTGGTTGGCCTTGGCCAGGCCGTCGGCCCAGCCCAGGACCGTCGAGGCATGGCTGTTCTCGATGACGTCGTGGGCGGACTCGGCCCGCGAGGGGTAGCCGGACAGGCCGCCCTTGGCCCGGAGCTTGGAAAAGTCCTGACGCCCCGTCAAGATTTTGTGGACGTACGACTGATGACCGGTGTCCCACAGGATGCGGTCGGCGGGCGAGTCGAAGACCCGGTGCAGGGCGATGGTCAGCTCGACCACGCCCAGGTTGGGGCCCAGATGGCCGCCGGTGCGGGCGACGGCCTGCACGAGGAAGTGCCGGATCTCCCCGGCGAGTTCGGCCAGACGGTCCCCGGGAAGCGCCTTGAGGTCGCGTGGTTCCCGGATGTGTTCCAGCATCGTCACGTTCGGTCCGCCTCTACATGGTTCGGCTGACGATGACCGGCCCGGCCCGCCTCGCGCGCGGGCAAGGGCGCGAGAGGGGCCGGACCGGGCGCCGGGGAGCCTCCATGGCGCAGGCTCACCGCTCTTCATCAGGTCACGGGCGGTTTCCCGCCACGGTCTCCCTGGCGGCTCTGAGGGATTCCTTGAGGGAGCCCATGGTGGCGAGGACGGCAGTGGGCTCGTAGCCGCAGTGCGCCATGCAGTTGGCGCAGCGCGGGTCCTTGCCCCGGCCGTACTTCTCCCAGTCGGTCTCCTCGATGAGCTCGCGGTACGTCGGGACGTAGCCGTCGCTCATCAGGTAGCAGGGGCGCTGCCAGCCGAACAGCGAGTAGTTGGGAATCGCCCAGGCGGTGCACGGGAAGTCCGCCTTGCCTTCCAGGAAGTCCAGGAAGAGCGGGCTGTGGTTGAGCCGCCAGCGGCGCCGGTTACCGCCGGCGAAGGCCTTCTTGAACAGCTCCCGGGTCTGCTCGACGCCCAGGAAGTGCTCCTGGTCGGGGGCCTTCTCGTAGGCGTAGGCGGGCGACAGCATCATTTCGTCGACCTGCAGATCGTCATTGAGGAAGTTGAGGACCTCGATGATGGTCTGCGGGGTGTCGGTGTTGAAGAAGGTGGAGTTGGTGGTGACCCGGAAACCGCGCCGCTTGGCTTCCTTGATCGCCGCCACCGCCTCGTCGAACACGCCTTCCTTCGCGACGGATTCGTCGTGCCGCTCACGCATTCCGTCGATGTGCACCGCGAACGCGAAATACGGCGAGGGGCTGAAGCTCTCGATCTTCTTGCGCAACAGCATGGCGTTGGTGCACAGGAAGACGTACTTCCTCTTCGCCACCAACTGCCGCACGATTTCGTCGATCTGCGGGTGCATCAAGGGCTCGCCGCCCGCGATGGAGACCATCGGGGCACCGGACTCCAGCACCGCGCCGACCGCCTGCGCCACCGGCATCCGCTGCTTGAGGACCCCCGCGGGGTGCTGGATCTTTCCGCAGCCCTCGCATTTCAGGTTGCAGGCGAAGAGCGGTTCCAGTTCGACGATGAGCGGGAACTTCTCACGCCGGCGAATCATCTTCTGTTCAAAAAGATAGGTCCCGACCCGGATGGACTGACGGAGCGGCATGGCCATCTGGCTCACCTCCTGGGGAGCAGCAAAGAACGGTGCCATTCGTAGAAAACAGGAAGGACGGAGCGCAGCACACGGAAGGCTGATATTCCACCGCGCACGGTGCCGATGCGTACGAGTTCATGTTCTGGAGCGTCCACGACCACTCGGACGGCCGCAACCGGACGGCTGCCGGCGCGCATCGCCGTACGGAGCGTGGCGGCGGATTCCATGTCCACCGCGACCGCACCGGCGGCGTGCAGCTCGGCCCGCTCGGCACCGCGTACGACATGGTCGGAGCCGCGCAGCAGGCCGCTGTGCACCCTCAGGCCGCGCTGCCGCAGGGCCTGGAGCAGTGGGCCGTTGTCACGGCAGCGCACGTCCGGTGCGCCCGGCTCGTGGCCGCGGGTGGCCTCGGCGACGACCACGTCCCCGGGCTGCATCCCGGGGGCGAGGCCGGCGCAGAAGCCGCTGGCGACGACGGGGGAACGTGCGGTGACCGCGCCCTCACCCAGCGCTTTGGTCAGGGCGCGTTCGGCCGCCTGGGGGCCCATGCCGGTGCGCAGCGTCACCAGCCGCGGGCCGGCTCCCCCCACCTTTTCACCGCGGCCACCACCGCGCAGCGCGAACCGCTCGATGCCCAGCGCACAGGCGACCAACAGCGGCGGGTCCGCGTCCGGCGGGGGCCGTCTCGACATCAGGACCCCACCGGCGCGCAGGCCGGTCCCCCGTTGACGTAGCGGCCCAGGGCCGTCAGCGGGAAGACCTGACGGTAGAGGTGGTAGTTGATGGAGAAGTCCCAGGGGAAGCCCGTACCGGTGAAGTACGGCTCGTCCCAGGAGCCGTCCTCGCGCTGGGTGTCGATTAGCCAGCGCACTCCGCGCCGGACCGCCGCACTGTCGCGTTCACCGGCCGCGAGCAGCGCCATCAGCGCCCATGCGGTCTGCGAGGCGGTCGAAGCGCCGCGCCCCGCCCACTTCTCCTTGTCCCGGTAGGAGCGCTGGTCCTCGCCCCAGCCGCCGTCCTCGTTCTGCACCCGCCCCAGCCAGCCGACGGCCCGGCGGACCGCGGGGTGCGAGCCGGGAACACCGGCCGCGGCGAGCGCGGGGAGCACCGAGCCGGTGCCGTAGACGTAGTTGGTGCCCCAGCGGCCGAACCAGGCGCCGCTGGGCTCCTGTTCGGCCAGCAGCCAGGCGATCCCGCGGCGGGTGCGCGGGTCATGGGTGCGCCCCACGTCGGCGAGCATCTCGACGACATGGGCGGTGACATCGGCCGACGGCGGGTCGATGACCTCGCCGAAGTCGCAGAACGGCAGCCGGTTGGGGAACGGGCTGGTGTTGTCGACGTCGAACGCGCCCCAGGCCCCGTTCTTCGACTGCATACCGAAGTTCCAGCGCACCGCGCGGCTCACCGCGGCGTCGACCCGCTGCGGATCGGGGTGCTTGACCCGGCGCAGCGCGAGCACCACCTCAGCGGTGTCGTCGATGTCCGGGTAATTGTCGTTCTCGAACTCGAACGCCCAGCCACCGGAGGGGAGTTGAGGCCGCTTCACGCTCCAGTCGCCGGGCCGGTCGATCTGCTCGGCGAGCATCCAGTCGACGGCCTTGACCAACTGCGGGTGGTCGGCGGGAAGTCCGGCATCGGCGAGCGCGATGGTGGCCAGGCAGGTGTCCCAGACCGGGGACTGACAGGCCTCGATCATCCGGGTGGGGGCGCTCCCCCTGGCTGCCCCGGGGGGACCGTCCTCGCGCCATACGGCGAACCGGTCCAGGGATGCGAGGCCGGTGCGCAGCACGGGGTGGTCGAGGTCGTAGCCGAGGAGGTGCAGGGCGATGATGGAGTAGACGGCGGGCGGCTGGATGCCGCCCCAGCAGCCGTCGTTCTCCTGCCGCTCGATGATCCAGCGGGCGGCGGAGCGCATGGCGGCGCCGCGCAGCTTGCGGAGGGCGACCTTGTGGTAGACGTGCAGCGCCTTGTCCAGGCGCTGGAAGACGCCGTCCCAGCTCGTGGCGGGGGCGAGCGGCCGCGGCGGGTTGGGGTTGCGCGGATCGGTGTGCAGCTCGTCGAGGGCGAACGGCGCGGGGCGTACCGGGCGCTTCGCCGAGACGATGGTCAGTGGCACTATCGTCTGCCGCGCCCAGCACCCGAAGGCGTAGATGCCCAGCGGGAACCACTTGGGGAAGTAGATGAGTTCCGGGGGCAGTTCGGGCAGGTCGTCCCACTTCCACCAGCCGAAGAGCGCCAGCCAGATGCGGGTGAAGACCCGGGCGGCGGCGACTCCGCCCTGCTCGCGGATCCAGGCGGAGGCCGTCGCCATGTGTGGTGCGTCCGGGGCGTCCCCGGCGAGCCGGAGGGCGACATAGGCTTCGATGGTGGTGGAGAGTTCACCGGGCCCGCCGTAGAAGGTGGCCCAGGTGCCGTCCGTGCGCTGCTCGCCGCGGATGTAGCGGGCCGCCGCTTGGGTCAGCTCGGGGTCCTGGATGCCCAGGAACTGACGGAGCAGCAGGTCCTCGGCGTCCATCGTGACGTTGGTGTCGAGGTCGCCCTTCCACCATCCGGCGGGGTCCTGGACGGACAGCAGGTAGTCGGTGGCGCGTGCGGTGGCACGGCGGGCGGCGTCCGCCGTGTCCTGCCGTACCGCGGTCCGGGTGCTGTGGGTTGCTTCGGTTTTCTCAGCGGTGGCATCGCTGGCCGAGGGGGCCCGGGGCGGCAGCGCCCCGGTGCTTCCGTCGGTCGTCGCTGTCATGGCTTCCCCTTCTGCAGTGAACTGTGAAAAGCGTGCTCAGGGATTCCGTCGGCCGGCGCCCGGATGGCACCGGCCGGCGACTGCGATCTATTCGGTGATAGGTGATCATCTCTCTCGTACGACGACGAAGTCCGCCAGCGCGACGAGCTGTCCGCGGACCTTTTCCGGCATGTCGACCTCGTCCAGCGCGGCGATGGCCGTGGCGTGCTGGCGGCGGGCCTCCTGGGAGGTCCACTCGCGGCCGCCGGCCTCCTCGATGAGCGCCGCGCGGGAGGCGAACTCCTCCTCGGTGAAGTCGGCGATCTCGGTCTCGCTCTTCTTCGCGTCGGCCGCCAGGATCTCGGCGAGGCGCTCGGAGGCCGGGCCGCCCGCGGCCAGCGCGGCGACGACCGGCAGCGACTTCTTGCGCTGACGCAGATCGCTCCAGGTCTGCTTGCCGGTGGCGTCCGGGTCGCCCCAGATGCCGAGCAGGTCGTCGACGGCCTGGAAGGCGAGGCCGAGGTGGTAGCCGTACTTCTCCAGGGTGTCCGCGGTGCGGTCGTCGGCACCGCCGAGAACCGCACCGATGGAGACGGCGCAGGCCAGCAGGGCACCCGTCTTGTTGCCCTCCATCTCCAGGCACTCCTCGACGGTGACCCGCTCGCGGTGCTCGTAGGAGATGTCCTGGGCCTGGCCGTCGATCAGCTTGCGGGTGGCCAGGGTCAGCCGGCGGGTGGCGCGGCCGGCGTCGACCGTGCCGAGCTCCAGCAGTATTTCGTTGGCGAGGGCGAACAGCGCATCGCCGACGAGGATGGCCTGCGCCGGGCCGTGCACCTTCCACACCGTGTCGCGGTGCCGGCGCTGCTCGTCGCCGTCCATGAGGTCGTCGTGCAGCAGCGAGAAGTTGTGCACCAGCTCGACGGCGACCGCGCCGGGGATACCGACCTCGGGGGCCGCGCCGGCGGCCTCGGCCGACAGCAGGGCGAGCGCGGGCCGTACGGCCTTGCCGCTGTCGCCCGCGGAGGGGCGGCCCTCGGCGTCGATCCAACCGAAGTGGTAGGCGGCGACGGTGTCCATCGGAGGAGCGAGCCGGTCCACGGCGGCACGCAGCACGGGAGTCGCAAGCGTCCGCCCGCGCTCCAGCAGCGCGGTAACGCTCTCGGTGTCGATAGCTGGGGAAGCCGGATTCACGGTTTCTCCTCTGTTTCCGATGCTCGTGCTCGTGCGAGCGCTCGTACTCGTAGTCATGCCGCCTCCTGAGGCAACTGGCCCTGGGGGAAGCCGAGTTCGGTGAGTGCCTCGCGAGCGGCGGCAGTGCCGCTGCGAACAGCGCTTTCCATGGTCGCGGGCCACCCGGTGGCGGTCCACGCACCGGCCAGGAACAGGCCGGGGGCTTGGGTGCGGGCGGCGGGGCGGAGCCTGCCGACGCCCGGGGCGGGCGCAAAGGTCGCGGTGCGCTCGCGGGTGACGAAGAAGTCGTGGATCCTGGCGCCCCGGGCGGCGGGCAGCAGCCGCTCCAGCTCGGGCAGATAGCGGGCGCGGAGCTTGGCGACCGGCTGGTCGATCTCCTCCTGCGCGGCGGACTGCGAGACGGCCAGATACTGGCAGTGCTCGTTGCCGGCGACGCGCGTCAGCCCCGAGGCGTCGGTGCGGTCGAAGACCCACTGCACGGGGGAGCCGACCGCGGCGAAGAAGGGGCGGCGCAGGACCTTGCGGTCGTAGACGACATGGAGGTTGAGGATCGGGGCGGTGCCGATGTCCAGCAGCCGGTCCTTGCCGTCGAGGGCGCCTTCGGGCAGCAGGGCGTGTGTCTCGCGCTGCGGTACGGCGAGGACGACGGTGTCCGCGGTGAGCTGTTCGCTGCCGTGCGGCCCGTTGTCCACCGAGACCTGCCAGCCGCCGTCCTTGCGTGCGAGGGCCCCGGCGCGGGTACGCAGGGCGATCCGCACACCGGCCTTCTCCAGGGCGGTGCGGGCGAGGGTGTCGTGGACTTCGCCGAGCGGGACGCGGGACCAGCCGATGTCGGCGGCGCCCGGGGCGGACAGCAGCCCGGTCTTGAAGACCTTGGCGGCCAGGCCCATCGAGACGTCCTGGGCACGGGCGTTGAGGGTGGCGATGCCCACCAGGTCCCACAGCGCCTCGACGGCACGCGGCGACTGGCCGTATCGGCGCAGCCAGCTGCCGAAATCCATCTCGTCCAGCGCGGGGTCGGCCGGGTCAAGGCCCTTGAGCGCGAGGGTGGCGCGGACGACCGCGGCCCGTTCGGCCGGTGAGAGGTGCGGGTAGAGCGCGAGGCTGCGGGCGAGGTGCAGCGGGACGGGCAGCGCGGTGCGGCGCAGCCGGCCGAGCCGCAAGCGGTCGGCATCCAGGACCGGGACGTCCATACGCTCCTGCAGCGGCACCAGATGTGCGGCGTCGATCCGCTCCAGCAGCTTGCTGTAGGCGGTGCAGCAGCGCAGATAGACATGCTGGCCGTTGTCGACGGTCAGCTCACCGGCGGTGGAGTCGCGACGGAAGGAGAAGACCAGTCCGCCGAGGCGGGGGCGGCCCTCGACGAGGGTGACCCGCAGCCCCGCGTCGGCCAGTGCGAGGGCCGCGGTCGTACCCGCGAGACCGCCACCGATGACCACCGCGGCCGCCCCGTCGGGACGGCCGGCCGCCCGGTCGTGGTGCCGTTCGGGGCGCGTGGCTCCCGATGTCATGTGCTCTCCCCCCGTACGCCTGTGAGAGACGCAGCCGTCCAGGGGAGGGTTGCCCGCCGTACTGACGCGGGATCACCGCTGTCGTTCGTGGCCCGGCGCATCATCCGCGCCTCCTGACGGCCTGCCGACGGCCGATCGCCCGCGCGTCGAGCCCGGACAGTCCGCGCACCGCGACGAACGCCTTCTCCCGGCCCGGCAGCGAGACCCGGCCGCGCAGCACGGCCTCGGGGTCGGCGGCGATCCGCGTGAGCAGACGGTGGTAGATACCGGCCATCGCGGCCACGCAGGCGCCGCTGCGCCGGTCGAGCATCGGCAGCAGCCGGAAGCCCTCGGCGAACAGCGCGCGGGCACGCTTCACCTCGAAGTGGACCAGGCCGGTGAAGTCGGAGCCGGGCTGCGGGACCGGGCGCTCGAAGCCGTCCGAGCAGCCGAATTTGGCGAGGTCCTCGGCGGGAAGGTAGGTACGGCCGTTGCCGGCGTCCTCCCGAACGTCCCTGAGAATGTTGGTCAGTTGGAGGGCGAGCCCGAGGGTGTCGGCGTACTCGGAGGCACGCTCGGCGTCCTGCGCGCCCGGCACGGTGCCGAACACGCCCAGCGAGAGCCGGCCGATGGCCCCGGCGACACAGCGGCAGTAGACCTTCAGCTCGTCCCAGGTCTCGTAGTTCTCGCCGCGCACATCCATCAGCACGCCGTCGATCAGCTCGTCGAGACCGCCCAGCGGGAGCGGGAAGCGGCGGGCGGCGTCGGACAGCGCGACGGCCACCGGGTCGGTGTCGTCCTCGGCGATCCGGCCGTCCTTGATACGGGCCAGCAGCGCCCGGGTGTCCTCCAGGCGCTGTTGTTTGGCGGTGGGCGCCAGATTGCCGTCGCCGATGTCGTCGACCCGGCGCGAGAAGGCGTAGAGCGCCGACATGGCCTGCCGCTTGTCGGTCGGCAGCAGCCGGATGCCATAAGCGAAGTTGCGTGCCTGCTGCCCGGTGATGGCCTCGCAGTAGCGATACGCAGCGAGCACCGGCGCGGACGCGTGTGCAGTTGCCTCCACGGTCCGACTCACCCCTCTCTTCGCAATGTCGCCGTCACCGCGCGCAGCAGGCTGAGCTTGGTCGGTTTGGGCGGTCCAGGGAGTACGTCGTGATCGGCGGCCGCGACCGCCTGGAGTGCGGCGCGCCCGCCGGCCACAAAACCGGCCAGCAGCAGCTTGAGTCTGCCGTGGACGCTACCCACCAGCGGGGTGCCTTCATTCAGCAGCTCACAGGCGCGTTCCGCCTCGTATGCGATCAGTGCGCGCACCGATGCGCCCCCGCTCGGCGCGGCCAGATCGGCCTCTGTGACGCCGAAGCGTTTCATGTCCTCGGCGGGGAGGTAGATGCGGTCGCGCCCGAGATCCTCGGCCACGTCCTGGAGGTGTTCGATGATCTGCAGGGCGGTGCAGACCGCGTCCGAGCGGCGGATGCGCTCGGGGCTCGCGGTGCCGGTGATGCCGAGGAC
This sequence comes from Streptomyces inhibens, assembly GCF_022221585.1. Classification (NCBI taxonomy): domain Bacteria; kingdom Bacillati; phylum Actinomycetota; class Actinomycetes; order Kitasatosporales; family Streptomycetaceae; genus Streptomyces; species Streptomyces inhibens. The sequence goes on along the minus strand of NZ_CP084681.1, from coordinate 8,171,497 downwards.
GAGCCGGCCGACGGGGTTGGCGGACAGCTCGCAGTAGGCCACCAGGTCGTCGTAGGTGCCGTAGCGGCTCACCCGCTGGTCCTGGCGGTTGGCTTCGATCAGGCGGAGGAACGGTTCGGGGGTCAGCGCGCAGCGGCGGACGGTCGGGCCGAGGCGGCGCATGAGCGGGTGGCCGGGGCCGGGGGCGCGGTCGCCGAAGACGCGGTGCAGGTCCGCTTCCAGTGCGTCCAGCAGCGCGGGCCTGTTATCGGCTTGTGCGCGGTCCAGTCCGAGGAGTACGGCATCGCCGCCGCCCGGCGCGAGATCGCCGTCGCCGATGTCGTCGACGAGCCGGGCGAAGCCGTAGACAGCCATCAGATCGGTACGCCAGGCGCGGGGCAGGAAGAACGGCGCGACCGGGAAGTTCTCGTGTGCGGCCTGGTCGAGCACGGTGCGCGTCTGCTCCCGCCCGTCACCTGCCGCCACCCTTCCGAGGAAGGCGCGGCGCGCCCGCTCGTTGTCTCGGCTCACCGGGGGCTGCCCGGCGCATTTCGGTGCCGGAGCGAACCAGTAGCCATTGCCGTCACGTCTCCCGTTCTACACCGCCAAGCTAAAACATCCTATTTCGGACACGCCGCAGCTGGCGGCGCGCCCCGATCGAGCCCACATCGCCCGCCTGGATGAGCATTGCCCGACTTATGCCACTTGTGCCGTTCGATACCCGTACAGCTTACGCCGTACGTCTCGCCCCCGTCCGAGCGGGTACCGAAGCCCGGGACAACGGACCGGTCAACATCCACCGATTCCGAACTGTCCCCGGACCCAGCGGAGTTGACCATCTCTCAACCATCGAAAGCCTCCGCGAGGCGGACCCGCGGAGGCTTCGGATGCGGGAGGGGCTACTTGCCCGTCTCCTTCTCGTACGCCTTGATCACTTCGTCCGTCGGGCCGTCCATCAGCAGCTCGCCGCGCTCCAGCCACAGGACCCGGTCGCAGGTGTCCCGGATCGACTTGTTGTTGTGGCTGACCAGGAAGACCGTGCCGGCTTCCTTGCGCAGTTCGCGGATGCGGGCCTCGGAGCGCTTCTGGAAGCTGCGGTCACCGGTGGCCAGCGCCTCGTCGATCATCAGCACGTCGTGGTCCTTGGCCGCGGCGATGGAGAACCGCAGCCGGGCCGCCATGCCGGAGGAGTACGTGCGCATCGGCAGCGAGATGAAGTCGCCCTTCTCGTTGATGCCGGAGAAGTCGACGATGCTGTCGTAGCGCTCGCGGACCTGGTCGCGGGACATGCCCATCGCCAGCCCGCCGAGGATGACGTTCTTCTCGCCGGTCAGGTCGTTCATCAGGGCCGCGTTGACGCCCAGCAGCGAGGGCTGGCCGTGCGTGTAGACCTTGCCGCGCTCGGCGGGGAGCAGGCCGGCGACCGCCTTGAGCAGCGTCGACTTGCCGGAGCCGTTGGAGCCGATCAGACCGATGGACTCGCCGCGGTACGCGGTGAAGGAGACACCCTTGACCGCGTGCACCTCGCGTACGCCCGACGAGGGCTTGCGGCGGATGATGCGGTTGAGGGCGGCGGTGGCGCTGCCCCTGCCCGCTCCTGTGCCGTAGACGCGGTAGACGATGTGCAGATCGTCCGCGATCACGGTGGGGATCCGGGCCTCGGCCGCCTGCGTCGGCTGGACGCCGTTCTTCTGCTCAGCCACGTCCGTACCGCTCCTCAGCCTTCCAGAAGTACACAAAGCCGACGACGCCCATCAGCAGCGCCCAGCCACCCGCGAACGCCCACACATGCGGGGGCAGCTTGTCCGCCGTGAAGCTGTCGATCAGCGCGAAGCGCATCAGGTCGATGTAGACGGCGGCCGGGTTGGCGTTGAGCAGGACCTCGACGAACGCGGGGACGTGCTTGCCCTTGAGGATCAGGTCGATGCTGAACATCACGCCGGACGCATACATCCACGTACGCATGATGAACGGCATCAGCTGCGCCAGGTCCGGCGTCTTGCTGCCCAGCCGGGCCATGACCATCGCCAGGCCGGTGTTGAACACGAACTGCAGCACCAGCGCCGGGAACACCAGCAGCCACGACCAGGTCGGCATCTGCCCGAAGCCGAGCAGGATCAGCATCAGCACGCCCATGGAGAACAGCAGCTGCTGGAGCTGCATCAGGCAGAACGAGATCGGCAGACAGGCGCGCGGGAAGTGCAGCGCACGCACCAGACCGAGGTTGCCCGAGATCGCCCGCGTACCGGCCATCACCGAGCTCTGGGTGAAGGTGAAGATGAAGACGCCGGTCACCAGGAAGGGGACGAAGTCGGGGACGCCCTTCCTCGTGCCGATCAGCAGACCGAAGATCAAGTAGTACACGAGCGCGTTCAGCAGTGGCGTCGCCACCTGCCAGACCTGCCCCAGCTTGGCCTGGCTGTACTGCGCCGTCAGCTTGGCGCTGGCGAAGGCGGAGATGAAATGCCGCCGGTCCCACAGCTGCCGGACGTACTCCGCAAGGCCGGGACGGGCCCCGCTCTGCGAGAGCCCGTACTTCTGGGCCCGCTGGGCAGGAGTGAGCCCTTCGTCGGAAGATGGCGGGGCACTCATGGCGACCGCACTGTCGTGCGTGGTCTCGCTCACAGTTGACACTTTCGTCCTCAAGGTGCGCTGCCGGGGCCACGCCCCGGTTCGCGCCTGATGCTCTCAGATACGAGCTTGTCAGATGACGGGAGGGCGGCCCAGTCGGGTCAGTCGCCAAACGGTAGCCCACTTCATGGGGCGCCTGGGACCGCACGGGGAGACCCAGCCCTCCTTGAAGCCGCCCAGCCACGCCCGCAGCGCCGGCCGCGACGGCCGGCGGGCGAGGGTGAGCAGAAACCAGACACCGAGATAGACCGGAACCAGCAGGGCGGGAAGGTTGCGTCGGGCCAGCCAGACACGGTTGCGGGCCACCATCCGGTGGTAGACCGCGTGCCGGGCCGGGGCCGTCGTCGGGTGGAACAGGACCATGTCCGACCGGTAGTCGATCAGCCAGCCCGCATCCAGCGCCCGCCAGGCCAGGTCGGTCTCCTCATGGGCGTAGAAGAAGTCGTCGGGCAGCCCGCCGACCTCCTCGAAGACCTTCGTACGGACCGCGTTCGCGCCGCCGAGGAAGGTGGTCACCCGCGAGGAGCGCATCGGGTCCGAGGCGCGCAGCCTGGGTACGTGCCGGCGCTGGGTCTCGCCGGTGTCCGGGTCGGCGATCCGGAAGCTGATGATGCCGAGCTCGGGGTCCGCGGCGAACGCCTGCCGGCACAGCTCGGCGGTGTCCTCCTTGGCCAGCAGACCGTCGTCGTCCAGGAAGAGCAGGACGTCGACGTCGCTGCCGCCGGGCCCGAAGGCCTCGATGCCGACATTGCGGCCGGCCGGGATGCCGACGTTCTCCGGCAGCTCGACGGTCCGTACGCCCTCGGGGAGCTCGGGCAGCGGCGAACCGTTGCCGACCACCGCGATCTCGATCGGGTCGCCCTCCTGCTTGGCGACCGAGTCCAGCAGCGCACGCAGCTCCTCGGGGCGGTTGCCCATGGTCAGGACAACCGCACCGAGGCGCATACGGGGTGCCCCCGTCACTTGAGCCTGCTCGAGGCCAGGATGGACACGAGGTGGAGCAGCGTCTGGACGATCGCGATGCCGGCGAGCACGGCGACGCCGAGACGTGAGAAGAACAGGTCGCCCCTGATCGTGTCCAGGACCGCCAGGACCAGGATCAGCAGGGACGCCTCGATCCCGAGGACGAGCCGGTGGAACTTCAGCGCCGCGGCGGCCTTGCGGGCCAGCGCCATTCCGGACGACCGCGGCTCGGACGCCGCCTCCTTGACCGGCGGCAGCCCGCCCTGGTGACGGGCGACGCCGACGAGGTCGGTCTCGGCCTTGATCAGGATGGCGCCGAGGGCGGCGAGGGTGCCGAGGAAGGCCCACAGCCAGTCGATCCGCCCGGAGCCCCACAGGTCGGCGGCGCGCAGGCCGAAGCCGACCAGGACCGCGGCGTCGCACAGGTAGGCGCCGACCCGGTCCAGGTACACCCCGCCGAGCGAGAACTGCTTCTTCCAGCGGGCGATCTCGCCGTCGACACAGTCGAGCAGCAGGTACAGCTGGACCATCAGCACGCCGAGCACGGCGCCCGTGATCCCCGGCACCAGCAGGGCCGGGGCGGCGAGGACGCCGAAGACGGTCATCAGGTAGGTCAGCTGGTTGGGCGTGACCCGCGTGTTCACCAGGTGCCGGTCGATGCGCAAGGAGATCTCGCGCATGTAGAGGCGACCGGCCCAGTGCTCACCGCTGCGCCGGTCCTTGACACCCTCGGGGTGCACGACCGGGCGGAGTTCAGCTACTGACGGCTTGTGCATAGTCGGCGTAAGCGTCCCTGATCTGGTCGGTGGACAGGTCCAGGTGCTCCAGGATCGTGTAGCGCCCGGGTCGGGTCTTGGGTGCGTACTCGACGGCCTGGACGAACTCCTCGTCGGTGAAACCGATCTCACCCGGCGTGACCGGCAGGCCGTGCCGGCGCAGCACCTCGACCATCAGGTCGCGGGTCTCCTTGTCCCCGCGCAGATGCGTGGCGAACGCGGCACCCAGGCCGCACTGCTCGCCATGGCTCGCCGCCCGCTTGGGGAAGAGGAGGTCGAAGGCGTGATTGATCTCGTGGCAGGCGCCGGAGGCCGGCCGGCTGTCGCCCGCGACCGACATCGAGATGCCGGTGAGGACCAGGCCCTCGGCCAGCACCTGGAGGAAGTTGTCGTCGCCGACGCCACCGGGGTGGCGCAGCACGGCCTCGCCGGCCTGGCGCGCCATGGCGGCCGCCAGCCCGTCGATGTTCTCCCCGGTCTCTCGGTGCGAGAGCTCCCAGTCCGCGACCGCGGAGATGTTGGAGATCGCGTCGCCGATGCCGGAGCGGACGAACCGGACCGGGGCCTCACGGATGATGTCGAGGTCGATCACCACGGCGATCGGGTTCGGCACACCGTAGGAGCCACGGCCGGCGTCGTTGTCGAGGGTGGCGACCGGCGAGCACAGTCCGTCGTGCGACAGGTTCGTCGCGACGGCGACCAGCGGCAGACCGATCCGCGCCGCGGCGAACTTGGCGCAGTCGATGATCTTGCCGCCGCCGAGGCCCACGACCGCGTCGTAGTGCCCCTTCTTCATGGCGTCGGCGAGCTTGATCGCGTCGTCCAGGGTGCCGCCGCCGACCTCGTACCACTCGGCGCCGGGCAGCGCGGGCGAGAGCCGCTCGCGCAGCCGCGCCCCCGAGCCGCCGCTGATCGCGATGGCGAGCTTGCCGGACGCGGAGATGCGCTGATCGGCCAGCAGGCCCGCCAGGTCGTCCAGGGCGCCGGCGTTGATGTCGACGACGACCGGGGACGGAATGAGGCGGGTCAGTACTGGCATGCGATGTCACGGCCCTTCGCGAGGTCGTCGTGGTTGTCGATCTCGACCCACTTGACGTCGCCGATCGGGGCCACGTCCACCTTGAAGCCGCGGTTGACGAGCTCCTGGTAGCCGTCCTCGTAGTAGAGGTCGGGGTCCCGCTCGAAGGTGGTCTTGAGCGCGTCGGCGAGCTCCTCGGCGGCGGAGCCCTCGATGAGGGTGACGCCGATGTACTCGCCGGTGGCCTCGGCCGGGTCCATCAGCTTGGTGATGCGCTGAACGCCCTTCTCGGGGTCCACGATGACCTTCATCTCCTCGTCGGCCAGCTGCTTGACCGTGTCGAGGGCGAGGATGATCTTCTGGCCGTTGCCGCGGGCGGCGAGCAGGGTCTTCTCGACGGAGACCGGGTGCACGGTGTCGCCGTTGGCGAGGATCACATCGTGCTTGATGGAGTCACGGCCGCACCACAGAGAGTAGGCGTTGTTCCACTCCTCGGCCTTGTCGTTGTCGATGAGGGTGAGCTTGAGGCCGTACTTCTGCTCCAGGGCCTCCTTGCGCTCGTAGACGGCTTCCTTGCGGTAGCCGACGATGATCGCGACCTCGGTCAGGCCGATCTCGGCGAAGTTGCCGAGGGTCAGGTCGAGGATGGTGGTGTCCCCGTCGACCGGCACCAGGGCCTTGGGCAGGGTGTCGGTGTAGGGGCGCAGACGCCGTCCGGCGCCGGCAGCCAGCACGAGGCCGATCATGCGGGTTCTCCTTCATCGTGTACGGCGGGTGCTTGGGAGGACACCCAGAAACGGATGCTCTCGATGAGCACCAGCAGCGCCAGGACCACAGCAAGGGCCGTCAGCGCGATTGTGAAACCTGAGGGGGACAGCGCGGCGGCGAGGACGGTGATCACGAGGATCCGTCCCTCATGTCCGCCGGTCGCCCGGACCAGCCACCGGGGCGGGGCTCCGGTGCCACCGCGGATGCGGTAGACCGTGTCGTAGTGATGGTAGGCGACGGCCGCGACCAGCCCGAACGCCGCGGGCAGCGCACCGGGCGCATCCGACCGGGCCGCCAGGACCAGGATCGTGGTGTATTCGCCGGCCCGGAAGAAGGGCGGTACGAGCCAGTCGAGGGCGCCCTTGAGCGGCCGTGCCACGGCCGCGCCGGCCAGCAGCGCCGAGCAGACGGCGACACCGACGGTCAGCCAGGACGTGGGGTCGTCCTCGGAGATCACCCAGACCAGCAGCACCGCGGCCGAGAGAAACGCCATAACGGGGGCGAGGAACGAACCGGTGCGGCCGCGGCCGCGCGCGCTGCCGGCGATCAGCTCGGCGAGCGGGCCGGAGTCGGCGAGGTCTGCCAGCGCCCGGGCGGCGCGGTCGGTGCGCCGGGCCCGGCGGGTCAGCGAGCGCAGCACCCGGCCGGCCGTGGTGTAGCAGGCGGCCAACGCACAGCCGATGAGCAGGGCGTAGAAGACGATGCGCGGAGTGGTGAGCGCGGTGAGCACCGCGATCATGGCCCAGCGTTCGCCGATGGGCAGCACGATCATGCGGCGCACCCAGACCGTCCAGCCGACGCTGTCGAGCTTGTCGGAGAGCGCCGCGGTCGGGCTGGTGTTGGCTGCCGCGTCGTGATTCGCCTCGTTGAAGGAGAAGTCGACGACATGGCGGCAGGTCTGCAGCACCATCGCGCCGAGCGCCAGCGCCCAGACGTCATCGCCGCCACGGGCCGCGCCCAGGGCGAGTCCCGCGTAGTACGCGTACTCCTTGGCCCGGTCGAAGGTGGCGTCCAGCCAGGCGCCCATCGTCGAGTACTGCAGCGAGTAGCGGGCGAGCTGCCCGTCGGTGCAGTCCAGGACGAAGGAGAAGAGCAGCAGGACGCCGGCGGCGACGAAGCCGCCGCGGGTTCCGGTGGCCGCGCAGCCGGCCGCGATCAGCGCGGTCAGCAGGGACGCGGTGGTGACCTGGTTGGGGGTGAGCCCGCGGCGCGCGCACCAGCGGGCGAGGTAGCGGGAGTACGGGCTGATGCAGAAGGTCGTGAAGAACCCGTCCCGGGACTTCACGGCGGTGCGCAGCCGTACGGCCTCGTCGTCGACGGCCGCCACGGCCTCCCGGGCGTCCTCGCGCTGAGCGGGGGTGAGCGCCACGGTGGCGACCAGACTGCCCAGCTCGACGCGGTGCAGGCCGATGCCGTCGCGGTCCAGGGACTCGGTGAGAGTGTCGGTGAGGACGTCCGTCAGGTGGGCGGTGCCGGCGCCGACCGGGATCCTGCCGACCGCGCGGGCCAGCGCGGCGCGGGCCTCGGGCTGCGCGGTGAGCGCGCCCGGCACGGCCGCGGCCGGGAAGCGGGGGTCGGTCAGTGCCAGCCGCAGGGCGTGCTGATGGCCGACGAAGCGGGGGTCGACGACGGCGACCCGCTCCTGTGCGGGCACCGCGGCGATCAGCTCGGCGGCGGACGCGGGATCGTTCGCCGTACGAACGTCAAAGCCCAGCGTGCGCAGGTCGGCTTCGAGCGGCGACCCGGCGACCGGCGGACCGGTGAGGATGGCGGTCGACAGACGAACTCACTCCTTGGATGCTGACAAGGCAGCGCCGGTCGGTCCGCATTCGATACGGACTACCCGGGCAGTGGGCGTGGCACACCTCGCCCCCGGAGGGCTGGGTGGCACGTCGGCAGAGGCTATCGGATCGCCGGATGCGGCCGTTCACCGCGCATTCACCGCACGATCGAGTGACCGTCGGCTGCGCCTGCCGCGATCATCATGGTGGATCGGGTGGCGCATGAACAACTGGCCTGCGGCCCGGACCTCCGATCCGGTGCCGGTTATGAGAGGGCTGGTCACAGGGCGGGCGGCTTGTGCCAGGGCGGGTGTGGCGAGAGCCATCCCAGGTCCGGGGGTGATCGCCGCTGCGCGCCACCGCCGGCGGACCGCGCGGCACCGGCCGCCTCGGCGACGGCGGGCCGGCAGGCGGATGTGGACCATCTCACGGCCGGCGCACTCGGTGGCCGGCACGCGGCCGGTGTTGCGCCGCGCACCCGGTCTGCCGGTGATGCGGACCTGGCTAGGGCAGACTTGGCGTCGAAGACCGACGACAAGGATGGGCATGCCGATCACACCTGCCAACGGACAGACCGCCGGGGACGCGGCGGTGAGCACACCGGGCGACGCCGCCGAACCGATCATGCTCGAGCTGGTCGACGAGGACGGTACGACGATCGGCACCGCGGAGAAGCTCACTGCGCACCAGCCCCCCGGCCGGCTGCACCGGGCGTTTTCGGTCTTTCTCTTCGACGAAAAGGGCCGGCTGCTGCTCCAGCGCCGGGCCCTGGGGAAGTACCACTCCCCCGGTGTCTGGTCCAACACCTGCTGCGGCCACCCGTATCCCGGCGAGGCGCCGTTCGTGGCCGCGGCCCGCCGGACCGCGGAGGAGCTGGGCCTGGCGCCGACGCTGATGGCCGAGGCGGGCACGGTGCGCTACAACCATCCCGACCCGGCCTCCGGCCTCGTGGAGCAGGAGTACAACCACCTGTTCGTCGGGCTGGTGCGGGCAGAGCCGGCGCCCGACCCGGAGGAGGTCGGCGAGATCGCCTTCGTGACGCCGGAGGAGCTGGCCGAGCGGCATGCCGAGGCGCCGTTCTCCGCGTGGTTCATGACCGTGCTGGACGCGGCCCGGCCGGCGGTGCGCGAGCTCACAGGACACTCGGCGGGCTGGTAGCGAGCGGGGTGAGCGGAAGCTCGGCCCAGATGGCCTTGCCACCGTTCACCATGTGCTCGACGTCGCACTTGCCACCCACCTCGGCGGTGAGTGATTTGACCAGCCACAGGCCACGGCCGCCGACATCGCCCTCCTCCGCCTCCAATGCCTTGGGGCGGTAGGGGTGGTTGTCCTCGACGGCGACGCGTAGCCAGTTCGGCCCGATGGTGACCTGTACGGCGATCTGGGGCGAGAGCAGGGCTGCGTGCTGGACGGCGTTGGTGACGAGTTCGGAGACGATGAGCAGCAGGCCGTCCATGATGTCGGCGGCGACGGGCACACGCTGTTCGTCGAGCAGATCCCGGACCGCGTGGCGTGCCTGCGGCACCGAGGCCTCCAGTGCCGGGGCGGTGAACCGCCAGACACCTTCGTACGCGAGCGGGGAGGTCAGCTCTTCGGGGGGTTCAGCGGGGGGTCCTGAAGGCATCCTCACAGGAAGAGTGTTGAGAATGTGTTGGTCCGGACCGGCCCGCTGAACACAAGTCAGCGCCTATCGACGCCTTATGACCGATTCCGAGTGATTCGATCGGCCCGGCGACCAGTCCTGCTCCTTTTGGTCCTCGTTCAAGGACCGCCCGGAGTGGCCGCCGTACGATCCGAGCCATCGGGACCGCCCGGCGGGGAATCGGATCCGGCCATCCTGCCCTCTTCGACCATGCCGACGATCCGTCGGCCGCCGATCCCCATCGCGAACAGGCCGAGCCCGTCGAAGAGCAGCGCCAGCGAGAAGAAGCAGCCGATGACGTACAGGCTGCTGTGCGGCCAGTCGGCGAGCACCAGGACGCCCAGCAGGATGCCGAAGGCGCCCTGCACCAGCGTCCAGCCGAACTGCGGCCCCCGCACCACCACCCCGCCCACCAGGCGGAAGACACCGCCGGCCAGGAAGAGCAGGGCGGCGAACATGGTCAGCGCGGCGGCCGAGACCTCCGGCCGGCAGATCACCACCACGCCCGCCGCGATGTTCAGCGCCGCGACGATCACCGCGAGCCAGAAGAAGTTCGAGCCACGGGACTGGACGGCGTGCAGCAGCCCGACCACGCCGCCGACCAGCAGCAGCCAGCCGAAGAGCAGCATCGTGGTGAGCGTCGCCACACCGACGTAGACCAGGCCGAGCAGCCCGGCGACGACCAGGACGACGCCGAGCACCGCGAGCCGGCCGAAACTGCGGCCCAGCTGCTCGGCCGGCCGGTCGCGCTCAGGGGATCTGGACCTGCCGAACATCGCCGCCTCCTCGTCCCGGTCTTTCGTCCCGATCTTTACGTCCCGGTATACCCGGTATCAGAGGAAACGGCAGGTCAGAGTGGGCCGGCGGCCGCGCGGCGCCGGGCATACAGAACAGCAGGCCCGGTGCCTGAGCACCGGACCTGCTGTTCTGTATTCAGTAGCGGGGACAGGATTTGAACCTGCGACCTCTGGGTTATGAGCCCAGCGAGCTACCGAGCTGCTCCACCCCGCGTCGGTTGTCCCAACAGTACGGGTCGCCGGCCCCAGGACCAAATCGATAATCAGCACGGACGCCCGGAGGCGCCGCGCACGGGTTCACACCGCCCGGTCCGCGATCCGTCCGCCGTCGACCTCGATGCGGCGTGTGGTGTGCACCGCGTCCAGCATCCGGCGGTCGTGCGTGACCAGCAGCAGGGTGCCCGGGTACGACGCGAGCGCGGACTCCAGCTGTTCGATGGCCGGCAGGTCCAGATGGTTGGTCGGCTCGTCCAGGACGAGGAGGTTGACCCCGCTGCCCTGGAGGAGGGCCAGCGCGGCACGGGTCCGCTCCCCCGGCGAGAGCGTGTGCGCCGGGCGCAGCACATGCGCCGCCTTCAGGCCGAACTTCGCGAGCAGGGTGCGGACTTCGGCGGGCGGCAGATCCGGGACGGAGGCCCGGAAGGCGTCCATCAGCGGCTCGTCACCCACGAACAGTCCGCGCGCCTGGTCGACCTCGCCGACGACCACACCGGGGCCGAGCGAGGCCTGTCCGGCGTCCAGCGGGAGCCGGCCGAGGAGGGCGGCGAGCAGGGTGGACTTGCCGGAGCCGTTGGGGCCGGTGATGGCGACCCGGTCCGCCCAGTCGATCTGCAGGTCCACCGGGCCGAAGGAGAAGTCGCCGCGGCGGACCCCGGCGCCGCGGAGGGTGGCCACGACGGCGCCGGCCCGCGGCGCGGCGGCGATCTCCATCCGCAGCTCCCACTCCTTGCGCGGCTCCTCGACGACATCGAGCCGCTCGATCAGGCGCTGGGTCTGCTTGGCCTTGGCGGCCTGCTTCTCGGTGGCCTCCACCCGGCCCTTGCGGCCGATCTTGTCGTTGTCGGGGGCCTTGCGGCGGGCGTTCTTGACGCCCTTCTCCATCCAGTTGCGCTGGGTGTGCGCGCGGGTCTCCAGGGCGGCCTTGGTGTCGGCGTACTCGTCGTACTGCTCACGCGCATGGCGCCGGGCCCGCTCGCGCTCCTCCAGGTAGGAGGTGTAGCCGCCGCCGTAGGTGTTGACCTGCTGCTGGGCGAGGTCGAGTTCGACGACGCGGTTGACCGTACGGGTCAGGAACTCTCGGTCGTGGCTGACCAGGACGGTGGCGGCGCGCAGCCCGGTGACGAAGGATTCCAGCCGTTCGAGGCCGTCCAGGTCGAGGTCGTTGGTCGGCTCGTCGAGCAGAAAGATGTCGTAACGGGAGAGCAGGAGCGAGGCGAGCGAGGCGCGGGCGGCCTGGCCGCCGGACAGCGTCGTCATCGGCTGGTCGAGGCCGACCGAGAGGCCGAGCTGGGCGGCGGTCTCCTCGGCACGCTCGTCCAGGTCGGCGGCGCCCAGCGCGAGCCAGCGCTCCAGGGCCGTGGCGTAGGCGTCGTCCGCGCCGGGACGCTCCTCGACCAGCGCCTGGGTGGCGGCGTCCAGGGCGAGCTGGGCATCGGCCACGCCCGTACGGCGGGCGAGGAAGGCCCGCACGGTCTCCCCGGGGCGGCGGTCGGGCTCCTGTGGGAGGTGGCCGACGGTGGCGGTGGGCGGGCTGAGCGCGAGCTTGCCGTCCTCGGGGGTGTCCAGGCCGGCCAGCAGGCGCAGCAGCGTGGACTTGCCCGCTCCGTTGGCGCCGACGAGGCCGATCACATCGCCGGGGGCGACGACCAGATCGAGACCGGAGAACAGGACGCGCTCGCCGTGGCCGGCGGCGAGGTCTTTGGCGACGAGAGTTGCTGACATCAGACCGCCGATCGTATCCGGCCCGGTCCGCGGCGGTCGCTCTAATATCCGGGCATGGAACCGGGTCTGAAGACGCATGTCAGCGACGGCACAGCCACCGTCACCATCAGCAATACCGGCAAGCGGAATGCGATGACCGTGCAGATGTGGCGGGATCTGCCGCCACTGCTGGAGCGGCTGGCGGGTGATCGTTCCGTACGGTCGCTGGTGCTGACCGGCGAGGGCGGGACATTCTGCGCGGGTGCGGACATCGGGTCGCTGCGGGATGCGGCGGGTGAGTCGCAGGGCCTGGCGGTGGCGGCCGAGGAGGCGCTGGCGGCGTTTCCCGGGCCGACGCTGGCGGCGATACGCGGTTACTGCGTGGGCGGCGGCGCCCAGCTGGCGGCCGCCTGCGATCTGCGGTTCGCGGAGGAGGGGGCGCTGTTCGGTGTGACGCCGGCCAAGCTGGCGGTCGCCTATCCGGCGTCCGCCACCCGGCGGCTGGTCCGGCTGGTCGGGCTCTCCGCCGCCAAGTACCTGTTGTTCTCCGGGGAGTTGATCGACTGTGCGCGGGCGCTGCGCACGGGGCTGGTGGACGAGGTGCTGCCCGAGGGCGAGCTGGGTAAGCGGGTGGCGGAGTTCTCGACCGTACTGGCGAGCCGGTCGCTGCTGACGCAGACCGCGGCCAAGGAGCTGGCCAACGGGACGTGGGACGTACCACCGGCCGAGGCCGAGGAGCGGGGCGCCTACTGGGCCGCGCAGGCGCGCGCCAGCGGCGACACCGCGGAGGGTGCCGCCGCCTTTCTGGAGCGCAGGGCGCCGCGCTTCACCTGGCCTACGGACTGACACCGGGGCAGGCCGTGCGCGCGGAGCCGCCCGCTACTCCTCCCCCGCCAGCAGGAACCGGCTGCGCTCCCGCAGCATCGCGGTGATCTCGGCCGGCGCCTTGTCCGGGGCGCCCGCGTCGTAGGGCGGCTGCGGGTCGTATTCGATGCCGAGCTGGATCGTCTGGGCCACGGAGTCCCCGGCGATCCGGCCCGCCAGCGTCAGCCCCATGTCGATGCCGGACGAGACGCCGGCCGCCGTGACGTACTTGCCGTCGAAGACCACCCGCTCCCCGGTCGGCTCGGCGCCGAGCGCCGGCAGCTGGTCCAGCGCCAGCCAGTGCGAGGTCGCCCGGCGCCCCTTGAGCAGGCCCGCGGCGCCCAGGATCAGCGAGCCGGTGCACACCGAGGTGGTCCAGGTGGTGACGGCGTCCACGGCGCGGATCCACTCGTGCAGCGGGCCGTCCGCCATCTGCGCGAGCTGTCCCGGGCCACCGGGTACGACGAGGATGTCCGGCGCGGTGACCTCGCTCAGCGTGGCGTCGGCGACCAGCCCGAGCGAGCCGAGGTCATTGCGGTGCATGCCGGCGCGCTCGGCGACGAACACCGTCTCCGCCTCCGGCAGCCGGCCGAGGGTTTCGTAGGGGCCGACGGCGTCCAGGGTGGTGAAGCGGTCGTAGAGAAGGATCGCGATCTGCATGGCGGTTCCTGTCGGTAGAGGTGGCGGGCGTAGAGGTGATGGGCGGTCGTTCCGGCAAAGGTGTTCAGGCCGGCCGCGGGCTCGGTCCGGCCGGCTGGAATCGGCGGCGGTATTCGGCCGGGGAGGCACCCAGGACCCGTACGAAGGCGCGTCGCATCGCCTCGGGGGTGCCGTAGCCGCAGCGGCGCGACACCTGCTCGATACCGTCGACGGTGTCTTCCAGGCACCGCCGGGCGGCCTCCAGCCGTACCCGGTCGACATAACGCCCCGGCGTCATACCGACCTCGTCGCGGAAAGCCCGGGCGAAGTGCCTCGGCGAGAGCCCGGCGCGGTCCGCGAGGGCGTCGACGGACAGATCCGACGCCGGGTGTTCGGTGATCCACTGCTGGACGTCGCGCAGCGGCCGCCGCTCCGCCGTCTGGGCCGCGAGCTGGGCGCTGAACTGGGTCTGATTGCCCGGCCGCCGCAGAAAGACCACCAGATGCCGGGCGACGGTCAGTGCGAGATCCCGGCCGAGGTCCTCCTCCACGAGGGCCAGCGCGAGATCGATACCGGCCGTCACACCCGCGGAGGTGGCCAGATCGCCGTCCCGTACGTAGATCGGCTCGGGTTCGACCTGCACCGCGGGGAACCGCTCGGCGAGGGTGTCGCACAGCATCCAGTGGGTCGTGGCACGGCGGCCGTCCAGCAGTCCGGCCTCGGCCAGCAGCAGCGCCCCGCTGCACACGGAGACCTTCCGACGGGCGCGGTGGGCGTTGCCGCGCAGCCAGTCGATCAGCCGGGGGTCGGGGGTGCGGGTGCCCTGGCCGCCGGGCACCAGCAGGGTGTGCGGCGTCCCGGCGTCGGCGAGCGTGCCGTCGGGGACGAGGGTCAGGCCGCTGGTGGTGCGGACCGGGGTGCCGTCCAGGCCGGCGGTACGGATCCGGTAGGCACCCGGGGCTCCCTGGGCCGCACCGTGGAAGACATCGACCGGTCCGGTGATGTCGAGCGCCTGGACACCGTCGAAGAGGACGATCAGCACGTCGCGCTGTTCCATGCCGTCCATCCTGGTCAGCGGGGGCGATGGCGGCAATGACGGATTTCCCACCTTTCCTGCCATCGCAAGGGCCCGGCGGCGTGATCCGGCCAGGGTCCGGTGCCCTGGGACCACCTCCATACCGACGGGTCGGTACCCTGCTTGCATGACCTCTTCCAGCGCACTGCCCGAGCAGGCCGGCCGCGCCTGTCACAACGTCATCAACCCCTTCCACTCCACGCACTACTTCGCGCCGGAGCTCCCCGCCGAGATGGCCAAGGAAGGCATCGACAACCGCAGCGCCGCCTACTTCGCCTGCCGGAGCGCGGCCATGGGTGCGGTGGGACCCGGCACCATCACCGCCACCTTCTACAACTTCAAGCACGAACTCGTCGCCCGGCACGTCCCGCACGTCTGGTCGGTCACCACGCCGCAGAACGTGCTGGCCGTCCGGCTGCGCGCCGCGGACGCCACGCTGCGCCGGCTGCTCGGTGACGAGGCCGTCGAGTCCCCGGAGATGGCGGAGGCGGCGAAGCTGGCGCTGCGCGCCGCCGAGGGCTGCACGCCCCAGGCCCGGCCGCTGTACGCCGCACACGCCGATCTGCCGGTGCCCGACGCCCCTCACCTGGCCTACTGGCACGCCGCGACGCTGCTGCGCGAACACCGCGGCGACGGCCACCTGATAGCGCTGCTGGACGCCGAACTGGACGGGCTGGAGGCGCTGGTCACGCACAACGCCAGCGGCCGCGGGATGAGCTACAAGGGTGTCATGGCGACCCGTGGCTGGTCGGAGGAGGACTGGGCGGCCGCACAGGAACGGCTGCGAAGCCGTGGGCTCCTGGATGCCGAGGGCGAGTTGACCGAGGCCGGTGTCCAGCTGCGCAAGGACCTGGAGCGCACGACGGACCGCCTGGACCGGGCGCCGTACGAGCACCTGGGCGCGGAGGGCGTGGCCCGGCTCACCGAGCTGGCGGCCGGCTTCACCACCGCCGTGATGAACGCCGGCGCGTTCCCCCCGGTGATGTTCGGCAAGTAGGGCTCTCCCAGGGGCGGAGCCTTTGCGGGCCGGGGTGTGCGTGCGCCTTCTCACACCCCGGCGCGCGCGGCTGGGCGGCGCGACAGCCCGGCATGCCACCCGGCACAATGCAGGCTCAGGCAAGCGCTGGAAGGCAGGGCAGGATCAACGTGACGGCATCCACTGAGCCCATCGGGACCCTCGGGTCCATCGAAGCGAGGATCGCCGGGGAGCTCGGCGTCAGGGAGCGGCAGGTGAAGGCCGCGGTCGAACTGCTCGACGGTGGCTCGACCGTGCCGTTCATCGCGCGCTACCGCAAGGAAGCCACCGAGATGCTCGACGATGCGCAGCTGCGCTCGCTCGAAGAGCGGCTGCGCTATCTGCGGGAGCTGGAGGAGCGACGGACCGCGATCCTGGAGTCCGTACGCTCCCAGGGCAAGCTGGACGCCCCCCTGGAGGCGCAGATCCGCGGCGCCGACTCCAAGGCCCGGCTGGAGGACATCTACCTCCCGTTCAAGCCCAAGCGGCGCACCAAGGCGCAGATCGCGCGCGAGGCGGGCCTGGAGCCGCTGGCCGACGGGCTGCTGAGCGACCCTTCGGTGGAGCCGGCGGCGGCCGCCGCGGCGTTCGTGGACGCCGACAAGGGGGTGGCCGATCCGGCCGCCGCCCTGGAGGGCGCGCGGGCGATCCTGACCGAGCGGATCGGCGAGGACGCGGATCTGATCGGTGAGCTGCGCGAGCGGATGTGGTCGCGCGGACGGGTCGCGGCGAAGGTCCGCGCGGGCAAGGAGGAGGCCGGCGCGAAGTTCGCCGACTACTTCGACTTCGCCGAGCCGTTCACCGAACTGCCCTCGCACCGGGTGCTGGCGATGTTCCGCGGGGAGAAGGAGGAGATCCTCGATCTCGCCCTGGAGCCGGAGGACCCCTCGGCGGCGACCGAGGGCCCCAGCGCCTACGAGCAGTCCATCGCGCACCGTTTCGGCATCGCCGACAGGGGCCGCCCGGCCGACAAGTGGCTCAAGGACACGGTCCGTTGGGCCTGGCGCACCCGCGTCCAGGTGCACCTCGGGATCGATCTGCGGCTGCGGCTGCGGCAGGCCGCCGAGGACGAGGCGGTACGGGTCTTCGCGTCGAATCTGCGCGATCTGCTGCTGGCGGCGCCCGCCGGCACGCGCGCCACGATGGGCCTGGACCCCGGTTTCCGTACGGGTGTGAAGGTCGCGGTGGTGGACGCGACCGGCAAGGTGGCCGCCACGGAGACCATCTACCCCCATGTCCCGCAGCAGAAGTGGGACGCCTCGCTGGCCACGTTGGCGCGGCTGGCACGGGAGCACGATGTCGAGCTGATCGCGATCGGCAACGGCACCGCCTCGCGCGAGACCGACAAGCTGGCGGCCGATCTGATCGCCGCCCAGCCGGAGCTGAAGCTCACGAAGGTGATGGTGTCCGAGGCGGGCGCCTCGGTGTACTCCGCCTCCGCGTTCGCCTCGCAGGAGCTGCCCGAACTCGATGTGTCGCTGCGTGGCGCGGTGTCCATCGCCCGTCGGCTGCAGGACCCGCTGGCCGAGCTGGTCAAGATCGACCCGAAGTCGATCGGCGTCGGGCAGTACCAGCACGATCTGTCCGAGGTGAAGCTGTCGCGCTCGCTGGACGCGGTGGTCGAGGACTGTGTGAACGGCGTCGGTGTGGATGTCAACACCGCGTCGGCGCCGCTGCTTTCGCGGGTGTCGGGCATCGGCTCCGGCCTCGCGGAGAACATCGTCGCGCACCGGGACAACAACGGTCCCTTCCGCTCCCGCAAGGCGCTCAAGGATGTGGCACGGCTCGGCCCGAAGGCGTACGAACAGTGCGCGGGCTTCCTGCGGATCCGGGGTGGCGACGACCCGCTGGACGCCTCCAGCGTGCACCCGGAGGCGTACCCGGTGGTGCGCCGGATGGTGAAGACGGCGGGTACCGAGGTCGGTTCGCTGATCGGCAATACGGCGGTGCTGCGCGCCCTTCAGGCCGCGGACTTCGTCGATGACTCCTTCGGTCTGCCGACCGTCACCGACATCCTCCAGGAGCTGGAGAAGCCGGGCCGCGACCCGCGTCCGGTCTTCAAGACCGCGACCTTCAAGGAGGGCGTGGAGAAGATCGGCGATCTGCAGCCGGGGATGCTCCTGGAGGGCGTGGTGACCAATGTCGCCGCCTTCGGGGCGTTCGTGGACGTGGGCGTCCATCAGGACGGTCTGGTCCATGTCTCGGCGATGTCGAAGAACTTCGTCAAGGACCCCCGGGATGTGGTGAAGCCGGGCGACATCGTGCGGGTCAAGGTGCTCGATGTCGACATTCCGCGTAAGCGGATCTCGCTGACGCTGCGGCTGGACGACGAGCACGGCAAGGGCGCGGCGACGGGCGGCGGTGAGCGCCGTGGCGGTGCGGGCGGCGGTGAGCGCCGTGGCGGTGCGGGCGGCGGTGCCGGTGGCGGCCGTGGGCCGCGTGAGGGCGGCCGGGGCGGTGCGCCGCGGCAGCGGCAGGGCGGCGGCGGGCAGCGCGGCGGGGAACGCCGAGGCGGCCGCGATGCCGCGCCGGCCAACGACGCGATGGCGGACGCCCTGCGGCGGGCCGGACTCCTGGGCAAGGAGCGGGGCGGCCGCTGATGCACGACGGCGACCGGCGGCAGCGGGACGGGTTTCGCTGCTGCTGGAGCTGATCGACGCGGCGCAGGCCGAGCGGGTACGCGCCCGGCTCGGCCTGCCCGCGCCTCCGGGGCGTGCCGTTCGGCCCCGGCGCTCCCGGTCCGGTGGCCGTCCATGAGCGGATCGCCGGCGACGCCGAACCGGACATCCGCGTGGCGCACGGCGGCGATGCGGTCGTCGACGCGCTGCGGCGGGCCCGCACGATGCGGCAGGGGCGTACCGCGGCGGTGGCGGTGACCCGCGACGACTGGGACCTCGTCGCCGTCGCGGATCTTGAGGAGCCGCTGCCGGGCTACGCCCGCCGGAATCTCGCGATCCGCATCGACTGCCCGCGGGAGCTGCGCGAACAGTTCGGCTCCCACCCGAAGTTCAGCCACCGCCTGACGCGCGCGGGCATTCTCGACGGTCCCCGGGAACTGGTCGCCGACGTCCGTACGGCCCGGCGGGTGCTGTCCGTCCTTGCCGTCGGCCGGCGGGCGTTCCCGCACCGGCCGGCGGAGGCGCTGGAGCTCCTCCGGCCGCTCGTGCAGGGCGAGTCGGGCGGCGATCCGGAGGCCTGGGCGGTGTGCGCGCAGCTGCTGCCGACCTTCGACGGCACGCTGCCGGAGCTGGTGACGGCGTCGGGCGCGGTGGCGACGGGCGTGGCCGGGTAGTGCGACACCCGCCCGGGTCGCGGCCGGCCCGCCGCGAAGATCCGTTGTCAGTGCCTCCTGATACGAATGGAGGCAGCTGAGAACGGGGGTGGGGCATGGCGTACGGGACGAGGGCGGCGGGGCACCGGCCGGTGGTCGATCCGGCCGACCGGCGGGCCCTGGAGCGCTGGCGGCCGGCGGAGCCGGCGGTGGTGGCCGAGGCGCGGCGGCTGAAGGAGGCCGCGCTGCTGGATTTCGGGCTGACGGACTCCGTCGTCGCGTCATGGATCTACGCCAAGTGCCCGCACCAGATCCCGACGACGGCCGTGGAGAGCGCTGCCGTGGTGGCCGGCGGGGACGGCAGCTGTCCCCTGCTCTACAACCCGGAGTTCTTCGTCCGACTGGGCCTGGAGGGCGTGAAGTTCGTCCTCTTCCACGAGGCCCGGCATCTGGTGCACCGCCATCTGTTCGCCGATCCGGAGCTGCGCGCGGACCCGGTCTTCACCCTCGCCGCCGAGGTCTCCATCAACCACGTCGCGCTGGTGCGGCTCGGCCGCACGGAGCTGCCGCGGATCGACGGCAGGCCCACGGGCGTGGACCCGCGCGAGATCCACGAGGACTATGTCGCGGATCTGACGGCCCAGGGCCTCGACCCCCTCGGCTACGACGACTTCGTCGAGACGGACATGACCGTGTTCACCGAGCTCCGGCGGATGAGCCGGCCGCCCGTACCCGCCGTGCCCTGTGTGCACCTCACCGACCCGGGGACGGCCGGCGGCGACCAGGAGACCATCGACGAGGTGGTGTCCTCCTCGCTCCTCAACTCCCTGCTCGCCGCGCGGCGCGGACATCCGGGCGCGGAGGGGGAGTTGCTCGACCTGATGGACCGTACGGACGGCACCTCGGAGCATGCCAGCCGGGTCTGGGGGCGGCTGGGCGCGGGGGTGCTGCGCGGTGAGACCCCGCGGACACGGAAGGTCGACTGGTGGCAGCGCTGGCTCGTCGATGTCCTCGCCTCGAAACTGCGGGAGGGCGAGCGGCTGGTCTATCCGAAGAAGCGCGGTGCGCTGCTGGCCGCGCTGGGCCACGATCCGATGCTGTCGCGGCGCGGCCCTGTGCGGGACAAGGTCCTGGTGATCGCGTACGACACCTCGGGGTCGATGCCCGACGGGGTGGTCAGCTGGCTGACGGAGCTGGTGGGCGCGATCGACGGGGTGGTGGCCCACTGGCTGTCGTTCGATGCCGTGGTGATGCCGTTCCGGCCCGGTGAGCCGGTGCACGGCGGCGGGGGCACCAGCTTCCAGGCGGTGGCCGATTACGTCGAGGGGCGCACGGCCGTCGACGGCAATCACTTCGAGGAGATACCGGACGCCGTGGTGATGCTCACCGACGGCTACGCCCCGCACATCACCCCCGCCGAGCCGGACAAGTGGATCTGGCTGATCACGGCCGGCGGGGACGACTGGCCCGACCACCACACCCCGCCGATGGCCTGCCACCGTGTGACGACAGGAGACCGATGAGCACGACCACGCCGACCGTACCGACTCCGGCGATCCGCCCCGCGGGCTGGCGGCCGACCGCCACCTACCCCGAGCCCCCCGAGGGCTGGACGGGCGTGTCCCGGCTGGAGTCGTTCATCGACGCGATGATCGATATGGGCCAGACCGGCCAGATATTCGGCGAGCACGGCATCGGCAAGACGGCCACCTTCTTCTCGCATCTGCCCAAGGCGTATCCCGATGCCGAGCTGGTCTTCGTGCCGGCCGCCAATCTCACCCCGGACGATCTGCTCGCCAACGCCCCGGTGCGCGACGCCAGGACGGGCGAACTGGTGCTGCGGCAGCTGGTGATGAGCCAGCTGCGGCCCGGTAAGCCGTTCGTGCTGCTGATCGACGATTCGCTGCAGGCCGGTGCGACGATCCAGTCGCAGCTGATGCAGATCGCCTGCAACTGGACGCTGGGCGAGTACGACCTGCGGGAGCTGGGCTGTATCGGCGTGTTCCTGACGGACAACGAATCGCTGGCGGAGACGGCGGCCCGGCGCAGCGATCTGGCCGTCCTGGACCGCATGGTGACGATCCGGATCACCGCCAATGACACGTCCTGGCGGCACCAGCTCGCGGCGAAGTACCGCGACTGGAATCTGCGCGAGGTCTTCACCGTCTGGGCCGCCCTCGGCCCGGCACTGCGCGAGCTGCTCTCG
This sequence comes from Streptomyces inhibens, assembly GCF_022221585.1. NCBI lineage: Bacteria > Bacillati > Actinomycetota > Actinomycetes > Kitasatosporales > Streptomycetaceae > Streptomyces > Streptomyces inhibens. The sequence goes on along the minus strand of NZ_CP084681.1, from coordinate 8,150,152 downwards.
CCGCGCACCATCGACCACATCCTGGCCAATGCCCGCGAGGGCTTCCCGCTGCGCTGGGGGCTGCCGCTGGTCAACGGCGAACGGCTGCGGCTGGTCGAGCGGCGGGCCGACGGCAAGCCCGGCAAGGACCGTACGACCGAGGTGCTGGACCGGATCGCGGCGGCGGTGGGCGCCGCGAATCCCGCCGCGATCCCCGACCCGGTGCGGGCGGTGGTGCGGGCGGCGCTGCGCAACCGCTGGTCGGTGCTGCTGCAGGGGCCGCCGGGGTGCGGCAAGACGGAGCTGGTGCGCGAGACCGTCCGGGAGGGGCTCGGCGGGCGCGAACCGCTCTACTTCTCGATGCCGGTGACCAATGTCGAAGACCTCTGCGCGCCGATCCCGACCGCCGACGGCTCGCTGGACAATCTCCTGGCCGGGGCGTTCCTGGGCCCGGAGCCCAAGGCGATCGTCTGGGACGAGTACAACCGCCCCAAGGACAAGGCGGCGTTCGCCAAGCTGATGGAGATCACCCAAGAGTGGTCGCTGGCGGGGCGCCGGATCGAGAATCTGCGGGCCCAGATCGCGGTGCAGAATCCGCCGTACCACCTCGGCCGCAAGCTCCTGGTCGCCCGGAACAACATCGCACAGGCGACCCGCTTCACCGCCTCGCTGACGGTCGAGCCGGGCGACATCCCCGCCAATGAGTGGCTGATCGCGAAGTACGGTGCCGTCGCCGAGACGGTGCTGGAGTGGTGGAAGCACGACATCGACGAGGACGGCCGGGCCTGGATCACCAAGCGCACCATCGAGCGTCTGATCAAACTCCATCAGCGCGGGCTGCCGCTGGAGATGGGCACGGTCTATCTCGGCGACGGCGAGTACGCCCCGGTGCCGCTGACCGCCCTCATCGACCGGCTCAATGACCGCCCGGTGACCGGCCTTCGTGAGCTGGCCGAGGAGATCGACGTCTGGGAGGCGCGTCTACGGAAGGCGGCGAGCGAGTCGAGCGAGGGGTCGAACGACAGCGATCTGGTCCATCAGGTTCTGGCCAACGCGGAGTTGTCGCAGCTGAAGAAGCATCGCACCGAGGTGGCCCGGCTGGTCGCCCTGCTCCCGCCGAAGCTGCGTTCCACGTACCTGGTGGGCGCATCGAGCGATGTCCAGCGGTTCTGGATCGAGGTCTTCGCGCTGATACCCCGGCGGTGACAGCGCGCCGGGGTACACGTAATCGCATGGACGGGGTGCGTTCGGCACCGTTAATCTGCGCCCATGTCCAGCCCCGAGGCGTCAAGACGCTAGCCACCGGTCGTCCGGTGGCTCCTCGCGTCGTCGAGCCGTCGCATCGCGATGTCGCGCGTTGCGCCAGCGCGCCGTTGTGCCCTGGCGCCGGCTGCGTTCCGCTGCCACCGGACCGCCGTAGTGCGGGCTGTTTCCCGACCTGAGATCCGAGTTCCGAGTTCCGAGATCTGACATCCGAGATCAGGAATCCGAGATCCGAACCGGGCGTCACGCTGTGACGCCGGCAGGTCGTTCTGCGCGGTAGCCGCGTGTGCCCGGCCGGACGGTCCGTCGCTTGGCGACCTCGTCACGGGCATCGCCGCGCGTCTGCCGCCGCACCGTGTCGATCCACCATGTGGTTGCGGAGTGTTGCTGTGCCCTTTTTTCTCTATCTGCTCGGACTGGCGGTCTTCGCCCAAGGCACGTCCGAGTTCATGCTGTCCGGCCTGCTGCCGGACATCGCCGCCGATCTGCAGATCTCGCTCTCGGCAGCGGGGTCACTGACCTCGGCCTTCGCCGTAGGGATGATCGTCGGCGCGCCGCTGATGGCGATCCTGAGCCTGCGCTGGTCGCGGCGCGGCGCCCTGCTGACCTTCCTGGTCACCTTTCTTCTGGTCCATATCGTCGGTGCGGTCACCACCGACTACGGGGTGCTGCTGGCCACACGGGTCATCGCGGCGCTGGCCAACGCCGGCTTCCTCGCGGTGGCCCTGACGACCGCGACCGCGGCGGTCCCGCCGAACGCCAAGGGCCGCGCCACCTCCGTGCTGCTCGGCGGCACCACCATGGCCTGTATCGCGGGCGTACCCGCCGGTGCGCTCCTCGGTGAACTGTGGGGCTGGCGCTCGGCGTTCTGGGCGGTGGCTCTGGTGTCGGTGCCGGCTGTCGTGGCGATCGTGTGGTCGGTACCGGCCGGCGGCGGACGGGACTCCGCCGCCGGAGAGCCGAGCGCGCGCGGCGAACTACGAGCACTGCGCAGCCCACGGCTGGTGGTGACCCTGCTGCTGGGCGCCCTGGTGAACGGCGCGACCTTCTGCACCTTCACCTACCTCGCGCCGCTGGTCACCGATGTCGCCGGAATCGGAACGAGCTGGGTGCCGGCCGTGCTGGCGCTCTTCGGTCTGGGATCGTTCGTCGGGGTCGGCGTCGGCGGACGGCTGGCCGATACCCGTCCCGTGCCGCTCCTGGTGGCCGGCGGGGTGGCCCTGCTCATCGGGTGGGCCGTCCTGGCGCTGACGGCCGGCAGTCCGGCGGCGACCGTGGTACTCGTCCTCGTCCAGGGAACCCTCTCGTTCGCCGTGGGATCCACCCTCATCGCACAGGCGCTCTACGCGGCGACCGGGGCGCCGACCCTGGCCGGCGGGTTCGCCACGGCCGCGTTGAACGTGGGTGCGGCGATCGGCCCCTGGTGGGGTGGCGCCGCCCTCGGCATGGGGTTCGGCTACCGCGGGCCGGTGTGGGTCAGCGTGCTGATGGTGGCTCTCGCACTGGCCACCGGCGGGGTGGCCGGTGCGGTGCCCCGGCGCAGGACGGCCAAGATCAACGATCGGCAGCCCGTGGTCACCACGCGGCTTCCTGGTAGTCCTTGAGAAAGACCCCGGCGACCTGGTCTCCGGCCTCGCCCCGCACGATCGGGTCGTAGACCCGGGCCACGCCGTCGACGATGTCGAGCGGGGTGCGAAAACCGGCCTTGGCGATCCGCTCCTTCTTCGGCAGCGGGTTCTCGTCGGTGATCCACCCCGTGTCGACGCTGCACATGTGCACGCCCTGGGCGGCGAGTTCGGGCCCGCTGGTCCGGGTGAGCATGTTCAGGGCGGCCTTGACCATGTTGGTGTGCGGATGCCCGCCGGTCTTTCTCCGTACGGTGAACCGCCCTTCGGCGGCGGTCACATTCACCACACAGCGGCGGGGTACGGCGAGGCGAGCAGCAGGGCCAGCAGCCGGTCGCAGAGCAGGGTGGGCGCGACGGCGTTGACCAGCTGGTCTCCAGCAGTTCGGCCGGGTCGAGCTCTCCTGTGCGCGCCGACCAGGAGTTGACGGGCGCGGCATCCGGCAGCAATCCGGCCTCGTCGACGGCGGACGGCAACAGCCCGGCGTTGTCGACGGCGTCCGGCGACCACGGGGCCTGGCCGCCGCCGTCCGGCAACCACGGCGCCTCGTCAACGCCGTACGGCAACAGCCCGCCATGCTCGACGCCGTACGCCGCCGGCCCGGCCTCCTCGAAGAATCCAGGGGCGCGGCGGACACCGGCCGGCAGTTCGCCGCCGTGCTCCCGCTCCCCCGCCGCGAGCAGCGCCTAGGACGCGGGCTGCCGGCGCACCGTCTGTGCCGCGTTGTTGACGAGGATGTCCAGCGGACGGCCCTCGTCCCGCAACTCCTGGCAGAGCCCCAGGACCTGGCGCGGGTCACGCAGATCGATACCGACGACGGTGAGCCGGTCCAGCCGGTCCGCGCTGCCCGGCGCGGCCCGGAACCGGCGCCGGGCGTCGTGCGGGAAACGCGTGGTGACCAGCAGCTCCGCGCCATCGCGCAGCATCATCAGCGCGAGCTGGAACCCGATCTTGACCCGGCCGCCGGTGAGCAGCGCGCGCCGCCCGGTCAGATCCGTACTCAGCCCCCGGCGGGCGGCGTTGCCCGCGGCGCACGCGGGACACAACAGGTGGTAGAAGGAATCGGTGTGCCGGTAGAGCGCTTTGCAGACATAGCAACGGTGCGGGCGGGACAACACGCCGCTCCTGCCTCCCTGTTGGGCGAGCGGAGCATCCTCGCGCCGCTCCGGCGCACCGGTCGTGGTCGCGGCCAGCACCGCCGCATCGGCCGCGGCCCGTTCCGCCTTGCGTGCCGTGCGCCGGGTGAGCCGGCCGTCGCGTACGAACGACTCGGCGACGCGTTCGGCACGCAGCCGCACGGGGTCGTCGACGGGCAGCGCCCGAAGCCGGGCAACCATACGGTCGAAGGCGGCGAGCTCCTCGTCGGTGACCGTGGTGGGCGCCCCGTCAGTGACCGTGCTGGGCATCTCGTCGGTGACCGTACTGGGCACCTCGTCGGTAACCGGGCCGCTGCCCGTGCCGTCGGGCGAACCGTTCTGCCCCCGTAGTGGCGCTTCCATCCCGTTCCCCGCCCCCCATGGCCGGCGTTCCCCGGTCCCCGCGGCAGTGAGCGGGTGCCGCGCGGCCGATGCGAGCGGGCAGCTGCCCGGACGGCCGGATTCGAACCGGCGTGACCCGCCCTGCCAGGGCGGCGCGCCTGCCTCTGCGCTACGTCCGGGCAGTGCCGTAGAGCGCATCCGGCGACGGGATCAGGCCGCGCCCACGGTGCACACCGGCTCAGCTCGCCCCGGCGTATCCGCGAATGCGCTCCAGTTCCGCCGCCACGTCCGTGAGCGTGGCGCAGTCCGGAACCGGCCGCAGATCGGGCCCCGAGAGAGCGGCCTCGCGGCGTCGGCGCGGATCCTCCAGGGCATCGGCCATCGCGGACAACGCCTGGCACAGCCGCTCCGCCTCGTCCACGCCGGGGCGGTGAGCGCCGTGGTCGAGGCGTACCGCGCAGGCGGTGGCGGCGTCCACGATGCGTTCGGCCGCGGTGACCACGGTCAGCCAGTCGGGATTGCGGTCGCGGGCGGCGAGGAGTTCCGCCGCGGCGGTCTCCGCTGCCGTCCTGGCCTCCCCCAGCGCCCGGTAGGCGGCCCGGCGCAGCGCCAGCCGCTCGGTGGGGTCCTGCCCCGGCTCCGCCTCCAGTACGTGCCGCAGGAACTGCTCGGTGCTGCGCAGCGCCGCGGTGACCCGGTGGCCGACCCGGCGGCGCGGGTCCGCGAGCCGTGGCAGGTGCCCCACGACAAGGACGATGCCGCAGGCGATGGAGGTGTCGACGATCCGCTCACCGGCGGCCTGCGGATCCCCGCTGACGTGCACGAACGACAGCACCATGAGAGTGATCGCCACGGTCTGCAGCGCGAAGTGGCGGGTGGCGAACGGCAGCAGGGCGCCGCCCGCACCGGCCATCAGCGCGGGCCACCACGAACCCGTCAGCAGCAGGCCCGCCCCGGCGAAGACCAGCACACCGGCGACGGTCCCGGCGAAGCGGTTGACCGTACGGGAGAACAGCGGGCCCAGGTCCGGCTTGACGAGGAAGGTGGCGGTCGCCGGGAGCCAGTACCAGTGGTCGGCGCGGAGCAGCAGGGCCACGGCGGCGCTCGCGGCGATGCAGACGGCGACCCGCAGGCCGTAGTCCCGCCCGGCGGGCCCGAGCAGGCTGCGCCCGCGCCGCGTCCGCGCACCGACGACACCCAGCACGCGGCGTGCCAGGGACGCGCCGGCCGGACCGCGACGGGACGAGGCCGGGGCACCGTCCGCTTCCGGCCGCGACCGCGCCTGCGTCCGCGCCAGCTGCTGTGACGAGGGCTCCTGGCGGGCGAAGGCCACCGCGGCGTCCAGCAACGCCTGGTCGAAGGCGCCGCGCGCGGCCGTACTGGTCTCCGGTGCGGACAGCCGGCCCGGCGGCCGCCCGGTGCGCAGCGCATCGGCGAACCGGCGGGGGCTCTGTGCGACCCGGGACGGCAGCGGCCGGGCCTCCCACAGCAGCGCGACGCTGGCCTCGCACAGCGCGGTGGCTGCGGCGAACCGCTCGGTCAGCAGCAACTCCTCGGTACGGGCGGGCCGGCGCAGCAGCCGGTCGGTCAGCCGGCGCAGCCGCAGCGCCTCGTCGGCGCGGTCCAGCGCGCCGGTGAGCCGGCGTCTGGCGGGCTCGGCGCCCGCGCCGCCGGCCGCGCCCAGGGCGTCGGCGAGCGCGTCGAAGACCGTGGCGACCGCCGCCCGCTCGCCGCTGAGCGCGCCGCCCGCGGGACGGGGCGAGCGCAGGACGAGGCGCAGCAGAAGCAGCCACAGGCAGCCGGCGAGGACGTACAGCGCCTTCGCCCAGGGCGCCCCGGGCAGCGGCATCCCGGCGCCCAGGATGGTGGTGGCCAGCATCTGCATCCCGGCGTTGGAGCGCACCGGCCCGGCCACGCTGCCCGCGCCGGAGACGAAGCCGACGGCGAAGAGCGCCGGCACGAGCCACCAGCCCGCGCCGACCGCCTGCAACGAGGCGCCGATCAGCATGCCGAGCGCCGAGGCGAGGGCGGGCAGGCCGATGTGCACGATGCCGGTGCGGCGGGTGCCCGGGCGGTCGTTGACGCCGGCCAGCATCGAGCCGAGACCGGCCAGCACTCCGGGCGCCGGGTGGCCGGTCGCGATGCCCGCGCCGAGCAGCGGCCCCGCACACAGCGCACCGCGGGCGACGGCGGCCCAGGGCACGGGCAGCCGTTGCCAGCGGAAGGGGTGCGCCAGCCAGGCGGGCACGGCGCGCTGCGCGCGGAGCATGGGTCTCCTCAGACGACGGCGTACGGACGGCGGCAAGCGAATCCGAGGGGCGACATCGGCCGACGGTGCTGGTACCAGCCTAAGGTCCGGGTTTGTCCGCACCACTGCCGGAGGGTTACCGCAAGATCTCGAACGGGCGGCGGGGAGCACACTGCCGTCACCCCCGTCCCTGCGGTCAGCGGCCGGGCATGACGAGCAACACAGGTGACGTGGTGCGTGGTCGGCGGTGGCGTGATCGTTCTGACGTCGGCGATCGCGCTGTCGAAGCCCCGTGGAGGGCCGCTGACTTCGGCCCTCCACGGAGGTCCCGCTAGCTGTCGGCCTTGCCCCCGGCGCCGCTGCCGTCGACGACGGCGGCATCACCGTCGCTCCCGTCGCCGTGGCCATCGCCCTCGCCCTCGGCAGTGCCGCTGCCGTTGCCGTTACCGACGGGCCCGATCCGGAACTCGAAATCACCGTCGTACTGCTCATGACCGGCGATCACCGCCAGCTCGACGGCTTCCTCACCCTTCTGGCCGCGCACGATCAGCGGATCGCTGCGCAGATCCCGCATCAGCGCCCAGCACATGACGATCATCACGAGCAGGAAGGGCACCGCGACCAGGATCGTCAGATTCTGCAGTCCGGTCAGGGCATCGCCCGAGCCGCCCCCGATCAGCAGCATGATCGCGGCAACCGCGCCGGTCACCACGCCCCAGAAGATCACCACGGGCCGGCTCGGCTCGAAGGTGCCCTTCTGCGACAGGGTGCCCATGACGATGGACGCGGCATCGGCTCCGGAGACGAAGAAGATGCCGACCAGGATCATGACGAGGATGCTCATGACCGTGGCGAGCGGGTACTGGTGCAGTACGTCGAAGAGCTGGCCCTCGGAGGTACTCGACCCGCTGAGCTGCTTGGAGTCCTGCAGCTTCATCGCCGAGCCGCCGAACACGGCGAACCACAGCAGGCTGACCACGCTCGGCACGAGAATGACGCCGCCGATGAACTGCCGGATCGTCCGCCCGCGGCTGATCCGGGCGATGAACATCCCCACGAAGGGCGTCCAGGAGATCCACCACGCCCAGTAGAAGACGGTCCAGCTGCGCAGCCAACTGTCCACATCGGCGCCGCTGCTGGCCTCCGTACGGCCGGCCAGCTGCGGCAGTTCGCCGATGAACGAGCCGAGGGAGGTCGGCAGCAGATTGAGGATGAGGATGGTCGGCCCGACCACGAACACAAAGACCGCCAGGATCAGCGCCAGCACCATATTGATGTTGGACAGCATCTGGACGCCCTTGGCGATCCCGGAGACCGCGGACAGGATGAACGCGACGGTCAGCACGGTGATGATGACGACCAGCAGGCTGGTGCTGACACTGTCCATCCAGCCGAGCACCTTGATGCCGCTGCCGATCTGCAGCGCACCGAGCCCCAGCGAGGCCGCGGAGCCGAAGAGGGTGGCGAAGATGGCCAGGATGTCGATGACCTGACCGCCCCAGCCGTTCGCCCGCCGGGTGCCGATCAGTGGGGTGAACACCGCGCTTATCGTCTGCCGCCTCCCCCGCCGGAAGCAGCTGTACGCGATGGCCAGGCCCACGACCGCGTAGATGGCCCACGGGTGCAGCGTCCAGTGGAACAGCGTGGTGGCCATCGCCGTGTCCATCGCCTGGGCGGCGTCCTTGGGATCGGTGCCCGGCGGCGGTTTGGTGAAGTGCCCCAGTGGCTCGCTGACACCGTAGAACATCAGGCCGATGCCCATGCCCGCGCTGAACATCATCGCGATCCAGGACACGGTGCGGAATTCGGGCTCCTCGCCCTCCTTGCCGAGCGTGATCCGGCCGTACTTGCTGACGGCCAACCAGATCGCGAAGATCACAAATCCGGAGGCGGAGAGCACAAAGGCCCAACCGCCGTTGTCGATAACCCAGTTCAGCATCGACGTCGATACGTTCTTGAGCGATTCGGTGGAGGTGGCTCCCCAGGCGATGAAGGCGAGGGTGAGCAGCGCGGTCACTCCGAAGACCACGCGGTCGGTCTGTGGTGGTCCGGTCCGCTGCGGGTCATCGGGGAGATCCGTCATGGATGACGTGCCACCCCCGTCTCCGGCCGCTTTGACTGTGTCCGGCACGCGTCAACCTTTCGATGGGCCATATTTTCCCTACCCGTTACCCCCTACCACACGAGGGCAGACGTCCATGGGCGTCGCGACCGTAAGGTGATATCCGGCCCGTTGGTCCAGCAGCAGCGGGACGAGCCGGCGCAGCGGCTGGCGCAGCGGTACGACCACACCGCCGTCCGCCCGCTTCCAGCGCACGCCGTGCAGCGCCAGTTGGTCCTTGACCTCGGCGAACTGTGCCGCGTCCAGGCGGTAGGCGCAGGGCGGGTCGGACAGGATCTGTGCGTCGGTGGGAGGTTCGTTGTCCGCGCCGCCGAGGTAGACCGGGCCGTGGTCGGTGTATCCGGCGAGCCGGGCGGCGGCGGTGGCCGCCTCGATGCGTGGGCGGTGCCGGTCGAGGAAGGTGAACGCGCCCTTCAGGGCGGCCAGTTGGGAGTCGACCCGGCGCCGGTTGTTGAGCGCGGGGTCGGCCTTCTCGGCAGTGGCGAGCGCAGCGAGATGGGGGTCCCCCCAGCCGGAGGCTGGGGGAGGATCGACCCGGGTCTCGACGAGCAGTCCGACCGAGCCCTTCACGCCCGCCGTGTTGCGCAGAATCCGCTCCTGGCCGTCGCCCGCCACCTGCTTGATGGGCGCACCGGTGTCCGGGTCGGTCCAGATGCCGTAGACGCCGGTGGTGAATCCGGCCTGGTGGACGGCGGGTTCGACGAAGTCCTCGGAGAGCGCACCGGCTTCACGGTGCACCGCGTGCGAGGTGTTGAGGTTACGGGGCCACAGCGACAGCAGGTCCTTCATGTAGTACGGGACCGTGGGGCCGTACTCGTGCAGGTCGTAGATGGTGTCGGGGCGGTAGTCGCGGATGACCGCGGCCATCGCGCGGGCCTCGGCGGTCTTGAGGGCGATGTGGTCCCGGTTGATGTCGGCGCCGTCGGAGTTGCCGCGGGTGTCCGCGGCCCGGCCGTCGGGGTTGGCGGTCGGTACGACCAGGACGCTGGTGCGCTCCAGGAAGCGCCGGGTCGCCCGGTCGCTGGCGTAGGCGAGATCGCGGACGGTGGTCAGACACGCCTCGCGCCCGGAGGGCTCGTCACCGTGCTGTGAGCAGATCAGCAGGACGGAGTTGCCGCGGCGTACGTCCGCGGGGCGCTCGGGGGCCGGGGCGCCGATGCGTACGAGCTGCAGCGGGCGGTCCTGCCGGGTGGTGCCGATCCGGTCGATCCGTACGCGCGGCGAGGCATGATCGACGGCGGCGAGGAACTCCTGCTCCTCGGACTGGCTGGTCCAGCGGGCACCGTGGCTGGTCTCGAACCCCGTACGGGGTGTGCGGGCTCCGGTGGCGCCGGCGGGCGAGGCCGGCAGGGTCGCACCGAGTGTGGCCGTCAGGCCGAGGGCCAGCGCACCCAGGACGAGGCGGCGGGAGCGGAGTATCACGAGGAGGTGCCTCCCTTGGTCGAGCGGTGGGGGTGGGGGTGACGTGGGGGTCGGGGCGGGGCCGCCCGCGGTGGGGCGGCCCCGGGCGGTCAACTCGCGTCCGGCATCCGGCTGATCGAACGCGGCGGGGCGATCCCGTCGAGCGGCGCCGCACCGTCCGCATACCGCGGCGCACCGGCGGTGGCCCGTGCGAAGGCCGGTGCGCCGCCGGTCAGCGGAAGTTCGGCGGAGGTGCGGGACAGATCGACAGTGAGCTTCGGCCGGGAAGCGGGCGGGTCGATCAGGCCGGCGTCGGTCCCGGCCACGATGAGCGCGAGGCGGTGTCCGGCGGGCACGATGTGATCGCTCGCGGCCAGGTCGAGGGTGAGGGTGTAGGGCTTGCCGGGGGTGAGCGGACGGCCCTTGTGGGGATCGGCGTAGTTGCCGAGGTCGGCCCAGCCGCGGCTGAAGACCGTGTGCGCCACCTTCTGGGTGTCGGCGGCGGTCTCCTTGAAGCAGCCGGTGTCGCCCTTGGTGCCGGCGCCCCAGCAGGTGCGCCGGTCGAGCGTGGTGATGCCCTCGCCGTCGGCCGCGTAATTGCGGATGGTGTCGGGGCCGAGGTCCACCAGGACGGCGGAGAGGTGGGCGGTGGAGGTGCTCGGGGTGACGGTCACGGTCACCTTGCCGGAGCCGGACAGCCGCAGCGGTGCGCGCAGCGGCCCGGTGCTGAACCCGGCCTTGGCGGGCGTCGATTCATCGATATGGGAAGCCCAGTCGGCCTCGCTCAGCCGCGGGTCGTCGGTGAAGGACTCGGTGGCGCCCTGCGGTGCCTTCTCGGTGCCGAGGACGCCGACGCCGGGCGCGGTGCCGGCGCGCGGCCGCAGGGTGGTGGCCGCGGTGCCGGGCGCGGGCCACTGCGGGTCGGTGGACCACGTTCCGGGAGCACGCTCGATATCGGCCATCGGCGCGCGCTCGATGCCGTTGTCGTAGCCCATCAAATAGTGGTCGAACCAGTGGTGCAGGGTCTTGACCCAGTCTGTGCGGCGGTAGTCGAACGGGTCGACATGCCCGGTCTGCGAGAGCCAGATCTTGCGTTCGACGCCGTGCCGGGCGAGCGCGTCCCACCACTGACCGGCGTGCCGGGTGCGGACGTTGAGGTCCTGCATACCGTGCACCAGGAAGACGCTGGCCCGGACCTTGCCCGCGTTGCGGACATAGTCCCGCTCGGTCCACAGATCGGTCCAGTCGCCACTGCGCGGCGCACCGTCGACGAGCTTCTGCTGTACGGCGGCGCAACGTTTTTGCGCGTCGGGGCTGTCGACCAGGTCCGCGAGGGAGTCGGGGCCGGAGCCGTAGAGCGGGGCGCCCTTGGCGAAGTAGTAGTCGTACCAGGAGGAGATGCCGGCGATCGGGACGATGGTCTTCAGCCCCTTGACGCCGGTGGCGGCGACGCCGTTGGCGATGGTGGCGTCCCAGCTCTTGCCGATCATGCCGGTGCTGCCGTTGGACCAGTCGGCCGCGACGGGTTTGCCTCCCGTACGCGCCGTATAGGCGCGGCCTCTGCCGCCCAGCCAGTCGACGACGGCCTTCGCCGACTGGATGTCGGAGCGGCCGCCGACGTCCACACAGCCGTCCGAGCGGTTGGTGCCCGCCAGGTCGACAAGGACCGTCGCATAGCCGCGCGGCACGAAGTAGTTGTCGTAGTAGAGCGGGAACTGGACCGGCCGGCCGTGGTCGTCGTAGGTCTTCTTCTGGCTCTCGTTGCCGCGTCCGCAGCAGGAGTAGTACGGACTGGCGTCCATGATCACGGGTATCCGGCGGCCCTGCTGGGCGGGTTCGGAGGGCCGCACAACGTCGACGGCGACGCGGTCGGTCTTTCCGTCCGCGTCGCCGTCGAGCCGTGTGTCCACCCAGACCGATTCGCGTATCGCGCGGTCGTAGGAGTAGACGGGTCTGCTCTCACCGGGCGCCGCCTGCGCGGCGGCCGGCCCGATCAGGGCGGACAGCAGGGCGCCGACGGCCGCCAGCACGAGCGCTGTGAAGGGGATGCGGGGGATCCGCGCAGGATTGGTCACGGGCGGACGGTAGCGCGGCCCAACTGCCGTGCGTAAGGGGGCGGGTGACGGCGGGAGTGCGGGCGGTGACGTAAGGGAGGGACGGTGACCGGACAACCACCGGGGCAGATGGTGGTTCATGTCGGTCATGTGTCAGATCAGGCCATGTACATGACGCTGGCCCGGCGGAGTACATAGGGTCTGAACAGAGCCATCCCCCCTACGAGTTGGAGGACTCGTGCGTCACAGACTCCTCGTCCCGGGCGCGGCCGCGCTCAGTCTGCTGCTGGCGATCCCGGCCTCCGCGGCTACCAACGCCGATGGACACGGCACCCCGGGCGCTCCGGGCGTGGGCGACACCTACTACCCCGAGAGCGGAAACGGCGGATACGACGTTTCCCACTACGACCTGCGACTCAAGTACCAGCCGAAGACGGACCTGTTGGAGGGCACGGCGACCCTGCTGGCCAAGACCACCCAGGATCTCTCCCGCTTCAACCTGGACTTCGGCCTCAAGGTCAGCGAGATCCGGATCAACGGCAAGAAGGCCACCTTCGCCACGTCCGGCAAGCATGAGCTGGAGGTCACCCCGGCCACCCCGCTGGAGAAGGGCAAGCAGATCAGCGTCGTCGTGCGCTATGCGGGCAAGCCCTCCGAGCTGAAGATCGACGGCTACAGCGCCTGGGCCCGTACGCCCGACGGCGGCGTGGTGGCGCAGGAGCCGGACTCCGCCGTGTGGTGGTTCCCGAGCAATGACCACCCCACCGACAAGGCGACGTACGACGTTTCGGTGGCGGTCCCGGACGGCACCCAGGCGCTCAGCAACGGCGTACTGGCCTCGCAGTCCTCCAAGCTCGGCTGGACGCGCTACAACTGGCGCTCGGACAAGCCGCAGGCGACGTACCTGACGACGCTGGCCGTCGGCAAGTTCGACATCACCACCGACACCACCGCGAACGGCCTGCCGGTGATCAACGCCATCAGCCCGGACCTCGGCGCGAACGAGGGATCGGCGCGGGCGAGCATCGAGCGCACCACCGAGGCCACCGAGTGGCTGGAGAGCGTCTTCGGCCCCTACCCGTTCAACGCGGTCGGCGGCTATGTCCCCAACGTGCCGGCCCACTACGCGCTGGAGACCCAGACCCGCCCGTTCTACGGCGCGAAGGTCTTCGACCGCGGTACGAACGTCTCGGTCGTGGTGCACGAGCTGGCGCACCAGTGGTACGGCGACAGCGTCTCGCTCAAGGACTGGAAGGACATCTGGGTCAACGAGGGCTTCGCCGCCTACAGCCAGTGGCTGTGGTCGGAGAAGGAGGGCGAGGGCACCGCTCAGGAACTGGCGGACTATGTCTACGCCCAGCACCCGGCCGATGACCCGTTCTGGACGGTCAAGCCGGGCAACCCGGGCGCGGAGAACCAGTTCGACGGCGCGGTCTACGACCGTGGCGCGCTGGCCCTCCAGGCGCTCCGCAACAAGGTCGGCGACAAGGTCTTCTTCGGCATCCTCAAGTCCTGGCCGACGGAGAACAAGTACGGCAATGCCTCGGTGGCCGACTTCGTGAAGTTCGCCGAGAAGAAGTCCGGCAAGCCGCTGGCCGACTTCTTCGACACCTGGCTGTTCCAGCCGTCCAAGCCGGCCGCGGGCGCGGTCAAGCGGACGCTCGGCGCACCGCACACGCCGGTCGCACAGCCCAAGTCGTGGAAGCAGATCGCGGCCACGCACGACGTGCACGGGCACTGAACCGCTGCACGGGCACTGAACCGCTGCACGGGCGCTGAACCGCTGCACGGGCGCTGATCCGGCCGGAGTCGGGGTGATCCCCCGGCTCCGGCCGGATCCGTCTCCACCCCGCCCCGTTTACCCGCGCGCCGCCCGTCGGGCCCGGCGCGCGATCGGCATGAAGCGCAGCCGCTCCGGAAGTACCGGCACCACGGCGCGTACGACCATCCCGAACCTGCGCAGCCGGCGCTCCTGTGCGTCCGTCCACTCCAGGCCGATGGCGCGCCGGGCGTCCGGCGGCATCAGCCCGATGGTGAGGAAGCGCCGGAAGCGGGCGAACCGCGGACCCAGCCAGGTCCAGGTAAGCCGGAGGAGCAACCGCAGCCACCGCGGCCCGCGGTCCGGGACCGGCACCGGCCGGTCCGTCGCGATCAACTCCCGTACCACCACGGTCGCTTCGAGATCGTTGTCGAGGACCTTGCGGTAGTAGGGCCAGAACTCCTCGATGGTCTGCGGCATATCACGGTCACGGATGCCGAGGATCCGGCCGACCTGGAGCCACTCCGCGTACAGCGCTCGCTCCTGCGCCTCGGTGAAGGGGCGGCCCAGGTACTGCTGTGCGTACCGGAAGACGGGGTAGCCGGTCGCGTGCACCCAGGCGTAATAGGCGGGGGTGAGCGCGTGGTACTTGCGGCCATGGGCGTCGGTGCCCTGGATGGTCTTGTGCAGCTGCCGCAGCCGGCGCCCCTCCTCGGCCGCGCCCTCACCCCCGTACACCCAGAGCTGTAGGGAGACCAGCGACCGCTCGCCGCGCCCCCAGGGGTCCGTACGGAACACGGAGTGGTCGTCCACGCCGGCGCCCACCGCCGGGTGCGCGACCTGCATGGTCAGCGCGGGCGGCAGGGTGAGCAGCATGCGGATGTCCCCGACCATCGACCAGAGGACACCTCCGACCGGTGGGGGCTTTGGGTCATTATTCACCGTAATCATGTCATTAATCATGATACGGCGGCTCCCAGCGGCCGGCGGAAGCGGGGCCCGTGCCGGGCCGGCGCGTGTTCCGGTACGCCATCAACCTCGCAGGGCGATCCGCAGCGGCGGCAGCACCAGAGCCATCAGACAGTGCGCCGGCCGGGCGAACAGCCGCCAGCCCCTCGGGCGCCACCTCGGGCAGCCACCGCACCGGCGGCCTCTACGAGCGCCTCGACTCGCCCAGCACATCCCGTACGGACCGGTTCAACTCCAGCCGGTCCTGGACCACGGCATCGTAGTGGACGCAGAACAACGCCCAGTTGGGCGGCAGATGATGGACAGCCACGGCTACGGCTACGGCTACGCGACCGAGTACGGCAGGGAGCGCCAACTCCGCACGGCCGTGATCTCCACCGTCCACGGCAGCATCGGCGAGACCCCACGCGACATCATCGGCAGGGCCTTCGATCTCTGAATCCGATGTGACCCGTACATCTCCTGCCTCCCGGGAGCTTACCTAGAAGTAACCCCGGCTGGTTGGATAAGCGCCACTGGACCAAGTCCCCACCCCCACAGGGAGATTCAGTGTCGCTCTCCACGCTGCGCACGGCCCGTGCCGCCGCGATGGCCACGGCCCTCGCCGCTGTCACCGTGGCCGCCGCTTCCCCCACCGCGTCGGCCGCCACCACCCCCCATCTGAAGGTGCTCAGCTACAACATCTTCCTCATGAGCAAGAACCTGTATCCCAATTGGGGCCAGGACCACCGTGCACAGGCGATCGCGGCCGCGGACTTCTTCCAGGGCAATGACGTCGTCGTGCTCCAGGAGGCGTTCGACAACTCCTCCTCCGACGCGCTGAAGTCGCAGGCCGCCGCGCAGTACCCGCACCAGACTCCGGTGGTGGGCCGGAGCAAGAGCGGCTGGGACGCCACCGGCGGCGCCTACTCGACCGTCACCCCGGAGGACGGTGGGGTGACGCTGCTGAGCAAGTGGCCGGTCCTGCGCAAGGAGCAGTACATCTACAAGGACGCCTGCGGTTCGGACTCCCTCTCCAACAAGGGCTTCGTCTATGCGGTGTTGGACGTCAACGGCACCAAGGTGCATGTGGTCGGCACCCACACCCAGTCCACCGACTCGGGCTGCAAGGCGGGCGAGGCGGCCGCGGACCGCGCCAAGCAGCTCAAGGAGATGGACGCCTTCCTGGACGCCAAGAACATCCCGGCGGACGAAGAGGTCATGGTCGCCGGCGACCTGAACGTGGACTCACACAGCGCCGAGTACAACGCACTGCTCAGCAACGGCGACCTGGCCCCCGCCGACAGCCGCACGGGGCACCCGTACTCCTTCGACACCCAGGACAACTCCATCGCGAAGTACCGCTACCCGGACGACCCCCGCGAGGACCTGGACTATGTCCTGCACCGCAACGGCCATGCCCGGCCCGCCGGCTGGCAGAACGAGGTGATCAAGGAGGAGTCGGCGCCCTGGACGGTCTCCAGCTGGGGCAAGGACTACACCTACACCAACCTCTCCGATCACTATCCGCTGATCGGCGGCTGAACCGCGGCCGGCGGGCGCAGACCTCACCGGTCGTAGACCGTCACCGGTATGCCGTGCCGGGTGAGCCGCTCGGTTATCAGCGGCTCCACCCGGGACCACTTACCGCCCGCCAGCCCACAGCCGATGCGTGGCATATGGACCGACGCCCCGAGCTCCTCGGCCCTGGCCGCCACCCGGCCGAGCCCGGCATCGATGGCCTCGTACCGCACCGGGACGCCCTTGCTGCCCGTACCCATTCCCCGCTGCCCGACGACATTGGCCACCCAGAGCCGCTCGCCGACCTGGACGAACTGGGCCGCGCCCAGCCCGAAGTCGTTCCGCGCCCGCTCGCGGTGCCACCGGCGATAGGCGGCCTCCGGCTCCGGCCAGCGGCGGGAGAGCGCAAGCACGAAGCCCTTGCCCCAGCCGCCCAGGTCGTTGCAGATGTGCGCGATCACCTTGACGCCCTTGCCCTGCGGGGCGGTGGCGTCCCCCTTGACGTAAGAGATCCCCGTGTTCTCGGTCATGAATCCAAAGTAAGGGCGACCACTGACAATCGGCCGGGCCGGCGAATCCGGACCGGCGGGCCGCCGGGACAGTCAGGACCCCCAGCACCGCCGGACCGCCAGGCCGGCGCCGCACACGCGAAAGGGCGGCCGCGGAAGCCTCTCGGCCTCCGCGACCGCCCCTGATTCGTCAGGCGCCCGCTACGTGCGTGGCTACTTCGACAGCTCGCGTTCCTTGGCGATCCGGGCCACCCGGCCGCGGACCGCGAACCAGCCGCCGACCAGCGCGACGGCGAGGACCGGGATGATCATCACGGTCTGGCGTCCGACACCGTCGTCGAACCACATCAGGACGATGACGCCGAGCAGGAAGGCGATGGTGGCGATATCGGTGATCGGCGTGCCGGGGAGCCGGAAGCGCGGACGCTCCACCAGGCCCTCCTTGGACCGACGCACAAACACCATGTGGCAGACCATGATCGTGCACCAGGTGCTGATGATGCCCAGCGCCGCGATGTTCAGCACGATCTCGAACGCCTCGCCCGGCATGACGTAGTTGAGGCCGACACCCAGCACACACACCGCCGAGGTGAGCATGATGCCGCCGTACGGCACCTGGTTGCGGTTCATCAGGCCGGCGAACTTGGGCGCGGAGCCCGCCATCGACATGGAGCGCAGAATGCGGCCGGTGGAGTAGAGGCCGGAGTTCAGGCTGGACATCGCCGCGGTCAGCACGACGAGGTTCATCACATCGCCCGCCGCCGGCACACCGACGTTGGACAGCACCGTCACGAAGGGGCTCTCGCCGCCGACGTACTTGTTCCACGGCAGCAGCATCGCGAGCAGGATCACCGAGCCGACGTAGAAGACGCCCACCCGCCACATGATGGAGTTGACGGCCTTCGGCACGACCTTCTCCGGCTCGTCGGTCTCGCCGGCGGTCACACCGACCAGCTCCACCGCGGAGTAGGCGAAGACCACACCTTGGAGCACGATCACCACAGGCAGCAGGCCGGTCGGGAAGAGACCGCCATGGTCGGTGAGCAGATTCAGCCCTGGTGTGTGCCCGGCGACCGGGTGCTGGGTGGCCAGCAGGAAGATGCCGATGAACATGAAGACGACCAGCGCGGCGACCTTGATGATCGCGAACCAGAACTCCAGCTCACCGAAGATCTTCACCGAGATCAGGTTCACCGTCAGCACGACCGCCAGGGCGATCAGCGCCATCACCCACTGCGGGATGTCGGTGAACAGGCTCCAGTAGTGGGTGTAGAGGGCGATCGCGGTGATGTCGGCGATACCGGTCGTCGACCAGTTGACGACGTACATCCAGCCGGCGACGTAGGCGCCCTTCTCCCCCAGGAACTCACGGGCGTAGGAGACGAACGAACCGGACGACGGGCGGTGCAGCACCAGCTCGCCGAGGGCCCGCACGACGAAGAAGGCAAAGAGGCCGCAGACCGCGTAGGCGATGGCCAGCGCGGGTCCGGCGGAGTGCAGTCGGCCACCGGCGCCCAGGAAAAGGCCGGTTCCGATCGCTCCACCGATGGCGATCATGTTGACGTGCCGGCCCTTGAGGCCCTTGCTGTAACCCGCGTCGCCCGCATCCTGCTGCGCGGCGCTCCCCCCGTCAGGTGACCTCTGGGCTGCGTCGGTGACGGTTTCTGTGCTCACTGCTGGTGTATCTCGCTTTCGGGCAGGCGCTTAGCGATGGCCGGATTCCGCGGATCGCGCGGACGACCGACGGCACACCTTCCCCGAAGAGTGCTCCCCCGTCTGTGGGCAAGATCACAGCGTGTATAGGCCATCCAAGATTTGTCCGTATTTGTCACGAATTTCCCGGCGTCGCATTTTCAAGGACGGCGTCAGTTCGCCCGATTCCGGACCCCACTCCTCGCCCAGAACCGAAAACTTCTTGACCTGTTCAGTGCGATTAAGGCAGAGATTGGCCGCCGCGACGGCCCGCTCGATCTCCGCCCGTACCTCCGGATGCCCGGCCAGCTCCGGCAGAGTGCCCTCGATGCCGTGCCGCGCCGCCCAGACCGGGGCCAGCTCCGCGTCCAGGACCAGCAGCGCGACGAGATACGACCGGCCGTCGCCGTGCACCAGCGCCTGCCCGATGAGCGGATGCTCCTTGAGGGTGTTCTCGACCAGTGCCGGCGAGACGTTCTTGCCGGTCGAGGTCACGATCATTTCCTTCTTGCGGTCGGTCAGCCAGAGGAAGCCGTCCTCGTCGACCCGTCCGATGTCACCCGTCGCGAACCAGCCGTCGGCGCCGGTCGCCGGCTCCACCGATCCGTCGGCCCGCAGGTACCCCTCGCACACGGTCCGGCCCCGGACCTCGATCTCCCCGTCCGCGGCCGTCCGCACCTCCACACTGCCGATCGGACGGCCGACCGAGCCCAGCCGGAAGCCACCGGGACCGTTCGTCGTGGTCACCCCCACCGTCTCGGTCAGCCCCCAGGCATCCATGATCACGATGCCCAGACCGGCCCAGAACCGCACCACATCGGGGGGCATCGGCGCGGCGGCGCTCGCCGCCCACACCAGCCGGTCGAATCCGGCCGGCGCCAGCAGCGGATCGAGCACCTCGGCCTTGGCCCTGGCGTACGCGTCCGCCAGCTCCTCGGACGGGCGCTCCCCGCGCTCCTTGCACGCGACATACGCACGGGCGCACTCACCCGCCGCCTCGACGGCCGTCCGCCGCTCCTCGGGGAGCAGCGCCAGCGCGGCCCGTACGGACGCCGCCAGCTTCTCCCAGACCCGCGGTACGCCGAAAAACTCCGCCGGATGCAGCTCGCGCGCGCTCTCCGCGACGGCAGCGGGATCCGCGCAGAGGTAGACGTGCGAGGCACGGAAGACCGGCAGATAGATGCCCAGCATCCGCTCGGCGATATGCGCGAAAGGGAGGTAGCAGAGGTGCTCGACATGATCGGGCAGCTCCACCACGGCATCCAGTGCCAGCGCGTTGAGCAGCACATTGCGATGGCTGACCACGACGCCCTTGGGGTCGCCGGTGGTGCCGGAGGTGTACACGACGGTCAGCGTGTCGGCCGCGTCCGCCTGCCGCCAGGTCTCCTCGAACGCCTCGGGTTCGTACAGCTCGGCGCCCCGGCCGGCCAGTGCCGCATACGTCTCCTGTGTGTCCGTCTCACCGGTGTCATCCGCCTCGACGATCACCAGCTTCTCCAGCCGGGCCGCGGCATCATCGAGCAGCGGCGCCCAGCGCCCGAGCTCACGCGCGCCTTCCAATACGGCGAAGCGGGCCCTGCTGTGCCGGACGATATGGGCGATCTGTTCGGGCGCGGCGGTCCCGTACACGGTCACCGGGACCGCGCCGAGGTGCACCAGGGCGAGGTCGCTGAGCCAGTGCTCGGGGCGATTGCCCATCATGAGGAGAACGATCTCGCCGCGCCGTACGCCGAGCGAGCGGTATCCGGCGGCCAGTTCCGCGACCCTGCGGCGGACCTCGGCCCAGCTGAGCGTGCACCAGCCGGACGTCTCAGGGGCGCGCCAGGAGAGCGCGGGCAGCTCTCCATGGTCCTCGGCGTTACGTAACAACAGGGCGGGGAGGGTGAGTTCGTCCGGTGCTCCGGGCAGACGCAGGATCGTGGTCAACGCGGCCTCCTGGCGATGTGGGCCGCCGGCTGCGGACCGGACGGGGGGAGTCTCTGCGCGGTTCTGCACGATCGCGCAGGATTCAGAAGGTTTCACAAGAGTGGTGAGACAGCAATACTGTTGAACATGATGGAGTCCGCCACCGATCTGACCGTCGACGAACTGGCCGCCCGCGCCGGCGTCACGGTCCGCACGATCCGCTTCTACAGCACCCGCGGCCTGCTGCCGCCGCCGGAGATCGGTCCGCGCCGGGTCGGCCGCTACGGACCGGACCATCTCTCGCGGCTCGCGCTCATCGAGGAGCTCCAGCACCAGGGCCTGACGCTGTCCGCGATCGAACGCTATCTGGCGCAGCTGCCGCCCGATCTGAGCGCCCAGGATCTGGCCATCCACCGTGCGCTGGTGGCGAGTTGGATCCCGGACAAGGCGGAGGACGCGACCCGGGAGCAGCTGGAGCGCCGGGTCGGCCGGGAGCTGACCGAGGAGGACCTCGACCGGCTGGCGGCCATGAGCGTGCTCGTACGGACCGATGACCCACGGGTCTTCCGGGTCGACCCGGGGCTGCTGCATCTGGGTGCCCGGCTGCTGGACGTCCCGATCGCGCTGGAGACCATCCTGGCGGCACGCACCGTCGTCATCGAGCACACCCGCTCGGCGGCCCGCGAGCTGAGCCGGCTCTTCAAGGACGAGGTATGGGAGCCGTACCGGGAAGGCGGGCCGGACGAGGAGGAGATGGCGCGGATGAAGTCGCTCTCGGCCCATATGCAGCCAATGGTGGTGCAGGCACTGGTCACCGCCTTCCAGCGGTCGATGAAGCAGGAGCTGCGGGAGTCGTTCGGCAAGGAAGAGCGGAAAGAAACCGGGAGCGAGGGGTGACGGGGACGGGCCGCGGCGGCCCGCCCCCGAGCCCGGTCAGTCGCTGAACTTCTCGCCCTTCTCGGCCTTTTCGACCAGCAGCGCGGACGGCGCGAACCGGTCGCCGTAGGCCGCCTGCAGCTCGCGGGCGCGGGCCACGAATCCGGGCAGCCCACCTTCATAGCCGTTGATGTACTGGATCACGCCGCCGGTCCAGCCCGGGAAGCCGATGCCGAAGAGGGAGCCGATGTTGGCGTCGGCGACGGAGGTGAGCACGCCCTCCTCGAAACAGCGGACGGTGTCCAGCGCCTCGGAGAAGAGCATCCGCTCCTGCATGTCGATGAACGGGATGCCGGCTCCCTCCTTGGCGAAGTGCTCGCGCAGCCCCGGCCACAGCCCGGCGCGCTTGCCGTCCTCGCCGTACTCGTAGAAGCCGGCGCCGCGGCTGCGGCCGGGGCGGCCGAACTCGTCGACCATCCGGTCGATGACCGTGTCCGCGGGGTGCGGCTGCCAGGTGCCGCCGGCCTCCTCGACCGCCCGCCTGCTCTCCTCGCGGATCTTGCGCGGCAGGGTGAGGGTCAGCTCGTCCATCAGGGACAGCACCTTGGCCGGGTAGCCGGCCTGGGCGGCGGCCTGCTCGACGGAGACGGGGTCGAGGCCCTCGCCGATCATCGCCACACCTTCGTTGATGAAGTGGCCGATGACGCGGGAGGTGAAGAAGCCGCGCGAGTCATTGACGACGATCGGGGTCTTCTTGATCTGACGGACCAGGTCGAAGGCGCGGGCCAGCGCCTCGTCGCCGGTCCGACCGCCCTTGATGATCTCCACCAGCGGCATCTTGTCGACCGGCGAGAAGAAGTGCAGGCCGATGAAGTCCTGGTCGCGCTCGACGCCCTCGGCCAGCAGGGTGATGGGCAGGGTGGAGGTGTTGGAGCACAGCAGCGCGTCCGGCGCGACGATGTGCTGGACCTCCTTGAACACCTTGTGCTTGAGGGCGACGTCCTCGAAGACCGCCTCGATGACGGCGTCACAGCCCGCGAGGTCGGCCGGCTCGGCGGTGGGTGTGATGCGGGCCAGCAGCTCATCGCGCTGCTGCTCGGTCGTACGGCCCCGGGAGAGCGCCTTGGCGAGCAGCCCCTCCGCATACGCCTTGCCCTTCTGCGCCGCGTCCAGGGTGACGTCCTTGAGGATGACCTGCATCCCGGCCTTGGCGCAGGAGTAGGCGATGCCCGCGCCCATCATGCCGGCGCCGAGGACCGCGACCTTCTCGACCTTGCGGGGCTGGATGTCCTTGGGGCGGTTGGCGCCGGAGTTGACGGCCTGCAGGTCGAAGAAGAACGCCTGGATCATGTTCTTGGAGATCTGGCCGGTCACCAGCTCGACGAAGTAGCGCGCCTCGATGGTCTGCGCGGTCTCGAAGTCGACCTGGGAGCCCTCGACGGCCGCGGCGAGGATGTTGCGCGGCGCCGGGTACGGGGCGCCGTTCAGCTGCTTCTTGAGGTTGGCGGGGAACGCCGGGAGGTTGGCCGCGAACTTCGGCTGGGCGGGGGTGCCGCCGGGGATGCGGTAGCCCTTGACGTCCCAGGGCTGCTGGGACTCGGGGTGCTCGTCGACGAAGGCACGGGCCTTGGCGAGCAGCTCCTCGGGGGTGGCCGCGACCTCATGGATCAGCCCGGCGTCCTTGGCCCGGCCGGCGTTGTACTGGGTGCCCTGGAGCAGCACCTTCAGCAGTGCGTCGGCGATGCCGAGCAGCCGGACCGTACGGGTGACGCCGCCGCCGGCCGGGAGCAGACCGAGGGTGACCTCGGGCAGGCCGATCTTGGTGCCGGGGGTGTCGAGGGCGATGCGGTGGTGGCAGGCCAGCGCGATCTCGTAACCACCGCCCAGCGCCGCGCCGTTGATCGCGGCGACGACCGGCTTGCCGAGCGTCTCGATACGGCGCAGATCGCGCTTGATGCCGTTGCCCGCCTCGAAGGCCTGCTGGGCCTGGGCGGGGGTGACGGCGATCAGGTCGCGCAGGTCGCCGCCGGCGAAGAAGGTCTTCTTGGCGGAGGTGAAGATGATGCCGCGGATGCTGTCCTTCTCGGCCTCCAGGCGGTCGGCGACCGCGGTCAGGGAGGCCTTGAAGGCGTTGTTCATGGTGTTGGCGGACTGGTCGGGGTCGTCCAGGACCAGGGTGACGATGCCGGTCTCGTCCTGTTCCCAGCGGATGGTCGACGACGCAGGGGACTCGCTCACTGTGGCTTCTCCGTAAGGGGGATGGGACGGGCGGTCAGAGACGCTCGATGACGGTGGCGATGCCCATACCGCCGCCGACGCAGAGGGTGGCCAGGCCGTAGCGCTTGTCCTGCCGCTCCAGCTCGTCGATGAGAGTGCCGAGGATCATCGCGCCGGTGGCGCCGAGGGGGTGGCCCAGAGCGATGGCGCCGCCGTTGACGTTGACCTTGTCCAAGCTCAGCCCCATGTCCTTGACGAAGCGCAGGACGACGGCGGCGAAAGCCTCGTTGATCTCGACGAGGTCGATGTCGTCGATGGTCAGTCCGGCCTTGGCCAGGGCCTTGCGGCTGGCCGGTGCGGGGCCGGTGAGCATGATCGTCGGCTCGGAGCCGGAGACCGCTGCGGAGATGATGCGGGCCCGCGGGGTGAGGCCGTAGCGCTCGCCGACCTCCTTGGAGCCGATGGCGACGAGCGCCGCGCCGTCCACGATGCCGGAGGAGTTGCCGGCGTGGTGGACATGGTCGATCTTCTCGACCCAGTGGTACTTCTGCAGGGCGACCGCGTCGAAGCCGCCGGCGTCACCGATGGTGGCGAAGGAGGGCTTGAGGCCGGCCAGGGAGTCGGCGGTGGTGCCGGGGCGCATGTGTTCGTCGTGGTCGAGGACGACCAGTCCGTTGCGGTCGCGCACCGGGACGACCGAGCGCTCGAAGCGGCCGTCCTTCCAGGCCTCGGCGGCGCGCTCCTGGGAGAGCGCGGCGAACTCGTCGACATCACGGCGGGTGTAGCCCTCGATGGTGGCGATGAGGTCGGCGCCGATGCCCTGGGGGACGAAGCCGGTGTCGAAGTTGGTCATCGGGTCGGCGAACCAGGCGCCGCCGTCGGAGGCCATCGGGACCCGCGACATGGATTCGACGCCGCCCGCCAGGACCAGGTCCTCCCAGCCCGAGCGCACCTTGGCGGCGGCCATGTTGACGGCTTCGAGACCGGAGGCACAGAAGCGGTTCTCCTGTACGCCGGCGACGGTGTCGGGCAGCCCGGCGGCGATCGCCGCGATCCGCGCGATGTCCGAGCCCTGGTCGCCGACCGGTCCGACGACGCCGAGCACGATGTCGTCGATGGCGGCCGGGTCGAGGCCGGGGAAGCGGCGGCGTACTTCGTGGATCAGGCCGACGACCAGGTCGATCGGCTTGGTGCCGTGCAGTGCGCCATTGGCCTTGCCGCGGCCGCGCGGGGTGCGGATCGCGTCGTATACGTACGCTTCGGTACTCAAGTCAACAAGCCTTTCGCATGAGGGTGGAGGCAGGGCAGCGGGTGGGGACCGGGGCCGGTCCGGGGTCAGCCGAGCAGGGAGCGTCCGATGATCTCCTTCATGATCTCGGTGGTCCCTCCGTAGATCGTCTGGATACGGCCGTCGGTGAAGGCCTTTGCCACGCGGTATTCCGTCATATAGCCGTAGCCGCCGTGGAGTTGCAGACAGCGGTCGGCGACCCGCTTTTGCAGTTCGGTGGCCCACCACTTGGCCATCGAGGCGTGCACCGCGTCCAGCTCGCCGGCGGAGTGGTCGGCGATACACCGGTCGAGAAAGGCGCGGGTCACGGCGCATTCGGTGGCCATCTCGGCTATCTCGAAGCGGACGTGCTGGAGCTTGGCCAGCGGCCGCCCGAACGCCTCACGCTCCTTGACGTACTGGCTGGTGATCTCCACCAGGTGTTCGGCGGCGGCGATCCCGGACATGGCGATGCTCATCCGCTCCTGCGCGAGATGGGTCATCAGATGGATGAACGCGCCGTTGAGCTCGCCGAGCAGATTCTCCTTGGGGACGCGTACGTCGTGGAAGAACAGCTCGGCGGTGTCCTGGGACTTCTGGCCGATCTTGTCGAGGTTGCGCCCGCGCTCGAAGCCCGCCATACCGCGCTCGACCACCAGCAGGCTCAGCCCGTGCGCCCCGCCCTCGGGCGTCGTCTTGGCCACGACGATGACCAGGTCCGCGAGGATGCCGTTGGAGATGAACGTCTTGGAACCGTTGAGGATCCAGTGGTCCCCGGCGTCCTCGGCGCTGGTGCGGATGCCCTGCAGATCGGAGCCTGCACCGGGCTCGGTCATGGCGATGGCGGTGATGATCTCGCCGCTGCAGAAGCCGGGCAGCCAGCGCCGCTTCTGCTCGTCGGTGCCGAGGGTCGTCAGATACGGGCCGATGATGTCGTTGTGCAGGCCGACGGCGAGCCCGGCGGCGCCGGCCCGGGTGAACTCCTCGGCCAGCACGGCGCTGTAACGGAAATCGCTCTGCCCGCCCCCGCCGTACTCCTCGGGCACGGCCGGCCCCAGCAGCCCCTGTCTGCCGGCCGCCCGCCAGGCGTCCCGGCTGACGATGCCGTCCTTCTCCCACTGCTCGTAGTGCGGCGTCACCTCCTTGGCGAGGAAGGTGCGTACGGTCTCCCGGAAGGCGTCGTGGTCCTCGGTGAAGATCTGGCGCTGCATCTGCGCGGTCATCGCTGCGGGCCCTCCTCAGAGCCAGTTCTTGACGGTCTCGATCAACTTGGCGGGCTCCGGCCCCACGGGGTGGACGTTGAGCATCGTGACGCCCGCCTCCCGGAACGCCGCGATCCGCTCGCGGACGTACCCCTCGGGCCCGCACAGCGACATCAGCTCGCAGAATTCGTCCGGCACGGCCGCTTCGGCCTCCCGCTTCTTCCCGGCGAGGTAGAGCTCCTGGATCCTGTCGGCGGCCTGTTCGTAGCCGTAGGCGACGGCGAGGTCGTGGTAGAAGTTCTTGCCCTTGGCGCCCATCCCGCCCACGTACAGCGCGATGGCCGGGCGGGCGAGGTCCCGCGCGGCGGCGGCATCCTCGCCGATGGACAGCAGGCCGCCGGCGACGGTCTGCAGCGGGCCGAGCGCCGGATCGCGCCGGGCGGCGCCCTCCGCGAGCGGGGTGCCCCACACCTCACCGGCCTTTTCCGGGATGAAGAGGGCGGGCAGCCAGCCGTCGGCGACCTCGGCGGTCAGCCGGACGTTGGCCGGCCCGAGCGCCGCGACATACACCGGGATCTCGGGGCGCACCGGCCGGGTGAGGATCTTGAGAGGTTTGCCGAGCCCGCCGCCCTTCTCCGGGGGCAGCGGCATGTCGGTGATGCCGTGGTGGTCGATGACCTCGCGCCGCCAGATCCGGCGGCACAGCTCGATGGTCTCGCGGGTGCGGCCCAGGGGCTTGTCGTACGGCTTGCCGTGCCAGCCCTCGATGACCTGCGGGCCGGAGGCGCCCAGGCCGAGCAGCGCCCGGCCACCGGAGAGGGCGTCGAGTCCGGCGGCGGTCTGGGCGATCAGGGCGGGGGTGCGGGAGTAGACGTTCAGGATCGCCGAGCCGATCTCGGCCCGGTCGGTGCGGGCGGCCAGGAACCCCATGACGGTGGGTGAGTCGAAGCCGTAGGCCTCGGCGACCCAGATGGCGTCCAGACCGGCAGCTTCCAGCGCGGCGACCTCTTCGGCGGCCCGGCGCGGATCGGCCGCGTACTGGAGCGTGGTGGCGAGTTCCATCAGCTGGCGGCGTCCTTCTGCTGGATGCGGCTCGGGCCGGCGGGCGGTGCCCCGGCGGGATCGGCCGGCGGCGGGGCGAGCAGGCCGGGGGCCTGCCAGTCGCGGGCGATCTCTTCGGTGTCCGCGCCGGGCTGCGCGGGCGGTCTGCGTACCGCGCCCGGGGTGCGCGAGAAGCGGGGCGCGGGCGCGGGCTGGGTGATTCCGGCGTGGTCGACGAAGGTGCCGCGGGCGGCGAGGTGCGGATGCCGCGGCGCCTCGCGCAGCGACAGGACGGGCGCCACACAGGCGTCGGACTCCTGGAACACCGCGGTCCACTCCTCGCGGGTACGGGTCTTGAAGCGGGCGGCGATGGCGGTGCGCAGCTCGCCCCAGGCGGCGAAGTCGTCGCGGCTGGGTGCCTCCTGCTCGATGCCCAGGAGGCGGATGAACTCGCCGTAGAACCGCTTCTCCAGTGCGCCGACCGCCATATAGCCGCCGTCGGCGGTCTCGTAGGCGCCGTAGAACGGTGTCCCGCCGTCCAGCAGATTCGCGCCGCGCCGGTCCTGCCATCCGCCGGCCGCCAGCATGCCGTGGATCATCGCCGTCAGATGGGCCGTGCCGTCGACGATCGCGGCGTCCACGACCTGGCCTTTTCCGCCTTCGGAGCGGGCGTGCTGGAGGGCGGCGAGGACACCGATGACGAGGTAGAGCGAGCCGCCGGCATAGTCGCCGACGAGGTTGGCGGGGATGGCGGGCGGGCCGTCGGGCGGGCCGATCATGCCGAGGGCGCCCGTGATGGCGATATAGCCGATGTCGTGTCCCGCGGTGTCGGCGAGCGGGCCCTGCTGCCCCCAGCCGGTCATCCGGCCGTAGACCAGCCGGGGGTTGCGCGCCAGGCACTCCTCGGGCCCCACGCCGAGCCGCTCGGCCACACCGGGGCGGTACCCCTCCAGCAGCACATCGGCGCGCTCGGCCAGCTCCAGCACCTGCGCCACCCCTTCGGACGCCTTCAGGTCGACCAGCACCGAGCGTTTGTTGCGGTTGGTGATGTCGTACGCCGGATCGATGCGCAGCCCGGCGCCTCCGGGCCGGTCCACGCGGACGACATCGGCGCCGAGGTCGGCGAGCAGCATGGCGGCGAACGGTCCGGGGCCGATGCCCGCGAGTTCGACCACCCGCACGCCGCTCAGCGGGCCGCTCCCTGACTCTGCCATCGCGCCCCATACCTTTCCGCACTGTGACACTTCTGATGTAACACTCGTGATGTTAAGAACGTGTTCCACTTTCCACAAGCCCCCCGTGCCAAGTGGCAACCGCGGAAAAGGCCCGCGCCGACGATGCTCAACTGCCATCGCCGCCACGGGCCTTTGCGCGCCTGCTGCCGCTGCGCCGCTATCCCCCGTCGAGCTCGGCGATGAGCTTCTTGGGGGCTATCGCGCGATAGGACTCCTCGGCCCAGTCGCAGAGCAGGTCGGCCGGCGGAGCGTCCCTCTCCTCCAGCGGGACCCGTACCCATCCGGACCTGCCCAGGCCGTAGCCGGCCGGCTTGGCGCCGGGCGAGGTCAGCGCATGGGCATGCGCCTCCGGATCCTTGAGCTTGAGCGTGAGCCCCAGCGGATGGCTGCCGTCACCGGCACCGAGGAAGACGAAGACCTTCTTGTTGACCTTGATGACGCTCTCGCCCCAGGGGAACTCCTCCACGGCCCCGGGCAGCCCGAGCGCGAACGCCCGCACCCGCTCCCGCACCGCCGCCGGACCCGCCGCCTTCGCCATGCGCTCCTCCACGTCCGTTCCCCCGTACGGCACCGCCTGCGATGCCGCCCGGCGCCCCGCCCGTACCGCGGACGCCGGCCCACGCATTCCACGCTAACGGCGACCACTGACAACGGCCCGCGGAGCGCCGGATGACGGGCCGACAGAGGGACTATGGCCGCTGTGCCCGACGCGCAACTCGCCGCCGCACTGTTCGACTTCCACAGCGGCCAGGGACTGTGTCGGTTCACCGAGCCGGCGATAGCGCTGCTGCCGCCCTCGCTGATCGGCCTCGAACGCGAGGCGCGACAGAAACGCGCCTCGGCGGCGGTCCGATCTTCGTCAGGAGGGACGCGGTCCGCGGGCTGACGACGGCCGCCACCATCCCACCGGCCCGTACGGGCCGCCGTCCGCCGAAGCGCCACTACGCCGAGTCGGGCGTCGGCTCCCCGGGAGCGGAGCCGGGCGAAGCCTTCGAGGCAACCGTCCCCGCTCCCCCGGCCTGCGGAACGAGATGGTCGTCGGGCGCCTGACGGTCCACCAGCCGGCCCAACCGCTGGGGGACGTTGCCACCCACCAGGACGATGACGACGAGTGTCAGCCCGAAGGTGAGCACGGCGAGCGCCCGCCCCAGGGGCATGCCTTCGGCCAGATGGGCTCCCAGGACGGGCGCCACCGCCCCGCCCAGGGCCCCGACGTTGTAGACAAAGCCCAGCGAGGCGGCGCGGGTCGCGGTCGGGAAGTGACCGGCGATGTACTTCGGCAGGATGCCGGAGATGCCCTGGCTGAGCGCCAGCAGCCCGAAGAGCAGCACGCCGAGCAGCGGCAGGCTGTCCTGCACCGCGAAGACCGGGAAGACGAAGACGAGGGAGGCCAGCAGGGTGCACGCGTAGGCGCGCCGGGTACCGAGACGGTCGCCGACGAAGCCCGCCAGCCAGCAGCCCGCCATGGCGCCGAAGCCCGCGTAGAACATCACGTCGCCGACCTGCCCGGGGGCGTACCCGAGATCGGTCTTCAGGTAGGTGGGCAGCAGGGCCTGGATGGGCCAGCTGTAGAGGAAGGCGCTGAACACGGTCACCATCAGGGCCACGTACAGCAGCCATCCCCGGCGACCGCCGAGTTGCACGGCGAAGGCGATCAGACACAGCGCCGCGGCGACCGCCAGCCAGGGGACGTACCCCGCGCCGACGGGCGTGAAGACGCAGAACAGCGCGACCGCGGCGGCCGCCGCCAGGACCGCGTTGGTCCAGGAGCGGACAGCTCCGGTGAACAACGGCCGGAAGGGGTTCGGGCGTTCCGCTTCCGAGCGGGCAGCGGCGCCGATCTCGTTCTGCCAGTCCCCGGCTTCCGGCAGCGACCTGCGCACCCACAGGGCGACGAGGACGGGCAGAACGCCGATCCAGAACATCCAGCGCCAGCCCCAGTTGGGGATCACCCACTTGTACAGCTCGGCCGCGAGGACGGTGCCGCCCGCGTAACCGGAGATCAGGAATCCGGAGGCACGGTTGCGCCATCGGGTGGGCCAGCTCTCCAGCACATACGTCACACTGGCGCTGTACTCCCCCGCCATCCCCAGCCCGATGACCAGCCGGGCGACGAACAGACTGGTGTAGCCCCAGGCGAACCCGCAGGCGAAGGTACCGAGCGAGTAGAGCAGGATGCTGGCGATCATGGCGGCCTTGCGGCCGTAGCGGTCGCCCATCGCACCCAGGACCGCGCCGCCCAGCCATCGGGTGATGAAGGCACCGGAGATGAGCGAGGCGGCGGTGGCGGTGCTCAGGTGGAAGTCGTCGGCGATCTCGGTCAGCACCAGCGTGATCAGGACGAAGTCGAAGCCGTCGAGGAGATAGCCGATCCAGGCGGCGAACATCGCCTTCCACTGGCGCGGGGTGACCTCCTGGTACCGGCGACGTCTGCGGTCAGGGGTGTCCACGGGGCGCGTCGTCACAACAATCCGGCCTCCTCCAGCAGTCGGCGGACGGTTCGGTGCGCGGCGGCGCCGACGAGGTGCTCCACGAGCGCGGCCAGCGACCGCATATCGACCCGGCCGCTCTCGGAGAGCGGGGTGCACAACGGGGGCACGACTCCGGTGAGGGGTGCGGGAAAGGGCGAGGCAAACGGCATGGCGTCCGGCTTTCTGCCGTACGGTCCTGTCCGGGAGAGCACCGAGAAGAGCAACGCCCGGCAAGCTGGACATTGGACGTCCTACCTCGTCGGTGCCATCGGTGAATCTGGCCCGGCCGCGACGCCCTGTCAAGACCGCATACCGCACCCCGTGTCGCCCACTGACGGCCAACAGGAAAGCCAAGAGGACGGCCAAGATCCACCGTTGACGGGACGACGGCGACTGCCTAGGGTCCGGAATCCAGGTCAAGAGGGCGGTCGAGAGGGCGGACGATGCGACGGCAGGACACCTCCGGACGGGCTCATGACCTCGTCCTGTACGGCGCCACCGGTTTCGCCGGCGCACTCACCGCCGAATATCTCGCCGCGCACGCCCCCAAGGGCTGCCGCTGGGCGCTGGCCGGGCGCAACACCGCCAAACTGGAGCGCCTGCGCGACCGGCTGGCGAAGATCGACCCGGCCTGCGCCGATCTGCCGCTGCTGCGGGCCGACAGCGGCGACCCGGACGCACTGCGCGCCCTCGCCGCCGGCACCCGGGTGCTGGCGACGACCGTCGGCCCGTACCTGGTCCACGGCGAACCCCTGGTCGCCGCCTGCGCCGCGGCCGGCACCGACTACGTCGACCTGACCGGCGAGCCGGAATTCATCGACCGTATGTATCTGCGGCACGATGCGACGGCCCGCACCTCTGGCGCGCGCCTCGTACACGCCGGAGGGTTCGACTCCGTCCCGCACGACCTGGGTGTCCTCTACACCGTGGGGCTCCTCCCCGACGGCGTCCCGCTGCGTATAGACGGCTTCGTACGCACCAACGCCACATTCTCCGGCGGCACTCTGGCCTCCGCGCTCACCGTCGCCTCGCGTCCGGTCGCCATGGCGCGGGCCGCCCGCGAGCGGCAGCGGGCCGAGCCGCGACCCAAAGGGCGCACAGTGCGGGCGTCGTTGGGCCCGCCGATCAGGAGCAGCGAGACACGCACCTGGGGCGTGCCGTTGCCGACCCTCGACCCGCAGATCATCGCCCGCTCGGCCGCCGCTCTGGACCGCTACGGCCCCGACTTCCGCTACCGCCACTACGCCGGGGTACGGCGGCTGCCGATCGCCGTCGGCGGGGCGCTGGGTGCCGGGGCGCTGTGCGCGCTCGCCCAGGTGCCGCCCGCGCGGCGCTGGCTGTCGGGCCGTCTGGAGCCGGGCGACGGTCCGAGCCCCGAGCGCCGCGCACGCAGCTGGTTCACGGTGCGCTTCGTCGCCTCCGGCGGCGGCAAACGCCTGATCACCGAGGTCTCGGGCGGCGACCCCGGCTATGAGGAGACGGCGAAGATGCTCGCCGAGTCGGCGCTCAGCCTGGCCTTCGACGACCTGCCGGAGACCGCGGGCCAGGTGACGACCGCGGTCGCCATGGGGGACGCGCTGACTGCCCGCCTCCAAAAGGCGGGGATCACCTTCCGCGTGGTCCGGGAGCAGTAGCCGGAACCCGCACCGGCCCCGCCGTCACGTGCTCGCGAGCGCCCTGCGGCACAGCGAGTCGGCGGCCCGGGTCGTCTCCGGAAGGCGGTATGCGGCCGCCAGATGGAGCGTATGCGCGCAAGCCCGGTCGAGGCCGACGCGGTGCCCCACGGAGACAAAGACCGGTTTGACGCCCTTCTGGGTACGCAACGCACGTCCCACCTCCTCGGCTCCGTCCAGGAGCGGAGAGGTGGCCCCGCGGTCCGGCCCCGGTGGCTCGTACCGGAAGGTGAAGGGGTTCTTGGCGACGCCGATCGTGGGCAGCCCGGTCAGCACCCCGAGATGGCTGGCCAGCCCGAAGCGGCGCGGGTGCGCCAGCCCGTACCCGTCGCAGACCACGAGGTCAGGGGTGCGGGCGAGGCCGGCGAGGGCGTCGAGCACGGTGGGAATCTCGCGAAAGGCGAGCAGGCCGGGCACGTAGGGGAAGGCGACCTGCCCCACGGCCGTGGCCTCGTCGACGACGGCCAACGTACGGGCGTCCAGCGCGACGGCGGCCGCGGCGACGACATCACGCGCGTCGTCGTAGGCGACATCCACCCCGACCACCGTGCCCTCGAAGCCCGGTTCCGGACCGGGCTCATCGAGCCGTACGTGGCGGCGCAACCGGTCCTGGACCGCGCGCGCCTGGGATTCGTCGGCCGGCCAGTGCCGCAGTTCGTCGTCGCGGGAGATCATTCCGGGAGTGTCCATGGTGGCCGCAACGCTACCGAACCGGTGATCGAGACCATGATCGGGCGGATCGGCCGCCCCGGCTCGCCGTCGGCGGATCGGCTGCCCCGGCCCGTTGTCAGCGGATCGGCTGCCCCCGGCCCGCTGTCAGTGGCCCTCGGTACCGTGGTGAGCGTGACCCCAGCCGCTGTTGACGTGGACGCTGTGGACGTGGACGCTCTCGCCCGCCGGATCATCGCTGCCCCGCAGGTCGACGGGCGTGCTTCGGGGCGGCGGATCGCGTCGGTGCTCGGCAGCGGGAACGTACGGTCGCCCGCCGGAGCGGCCGGCCCAGCTGATGCCGGAGGAGCTGCCCGCGCTGCCCGCGGTGGTCTCGCAGCATGTGCCGTCGACGCCACGGATCTCCGCACGAGGCACGAGTGGCACCCGGACATCCTGGACACGGAGATTCGCCCCTCGCCCCACGCCCCCTGACAACACCAGAGGTCTCCATGCCCGACGCTCTCCATCAGCTCGACGCCACCGACCTCGCCGCCCGGTTGCGCCGCCGCGACATCTCCGCCCGGGAGGTCGTACAGGCCCATCTGGACCGCATCGAACAGGTCAATCCGGCCGTCAATGCCATCGTCACCCTCGACCCCGAGGGCGCACTCGCCGCCGCCGCACAGGCCGACGAACGCCTCGCCCGAGGTGCCGCCGTCCCACCCCTGCACGGCCTGCCGATCGCCTTCAAGGACACCCACCTCACCCGCGGTATGCGCACCACGTACGGCTCACCGCTCTTCGCCGACCACATCCCCGACGAGGACGACCTGCTGGTCGACCGGCTGCAACGGGCCGGCGCCATCCGCCTCGGCAAGACCAACGTCCCCGAATTCGCCGCCGGTTCGCACACCTTCAACCCGGTCTTCGGCACCACCCGCAATCCGTACGACACCACGCGTTCGGCGGGCGGCAGCAGTGGAGGCGCCGCCGCGGCGCTCGCGGCCGGGCTGCAGCCCCTTGCCGACGGCAGCGACATGGGCGGCTCGCTGCGCAATCCCGCGTCCTTCTGCAATGTGGTCGGGCTGCGGCCGACGCCGGGACGCGTCCCCCCACACCCCGGCGCCAACCTGTGGGACACCCTCTCGGTCCCCGGCCCCATGGGGCGGACCGTCGCCGACACCGCGCTGCTGCTGTCGGCGATGGCCGGCCCGGATCCGCGCTGCCCCATGAGCCTGGAGACCCCCGGTGACGCGTTCCGGGTGCCGCTCGACCGCGAACTGCGCGGGCTGCGTATCGCCTGGGCACCCGACCTGGGAGGATTCGCACCGGCCGACCCGGACGTTCTCGCCGTTCTGGAGCCCCAGTTGAGGGTGCTGGAAGAACTCGGCTGCCATGTCGAGGCCGCCTGCCCGGACCTCACCGGCGCCGACGAGACCTTC
This sequence comes from Streptomyces inhibens, assembly GCF_022221585.1. Lineage (NCBI taxonomy): Bacteria > Bacillati > Actinomycetota > Actinomycetes > Kitasatosporales > Streptomycetaceae > Streptomyces > Streptomyces inhibens. The sequence continues at coordinate 8,115,573 of NZ_CP084681.1, read as the reverse complement.
CGTACGCTGCGGGCGCACAGCTTCGACCTTGCGTTCGGCGAGCTGCTCGACTCCGGCCGGCAGGCGCTCAAACCCAGCCTCGTTCGGAACATCGAGCAGGGCCGCCGGCTGACCACCGCCGACCTCACCACCGCCACCGCGACCCGCAGCCAACTGCACCTGCGCACGCTGGATTTCTTCTCCCGGTACGACCTCCTCCTCGCCCCAGTCAGCCAAGTCACGCCGTTCGACGCCGAGCTGGAGTATCCGCGGGAGGTCGCCGGCCAACCCACGCACACGTATCTGGACTGGATGCGTTCGGCTTACCTGATCTCCGTCCTCGGGGTGCCTGCCCTTTCGGTTCCCGCCGGGTTCACCCCGGGCGGCCTGCCCGTGGGGCTGCAGTTCATCGGTACGCCGCGCGCCGATCTCGCCGTCCTCCAGGCCGGCCATGCGTACGAGAGCGCAACACGGCACGGACGGCGCCGCCCGGACCTGCCTACGGCCTGATCCCGTCGTCCGCCCCTCGATCGGAGCCCCTGCGCACCGCGAACCCCAGGCGTGCCCACGGAAAACCCCACCTTGGCCGCCCAGGCCTCCCAGGCCGCCTCGACGGTGCTGCGCCGACGAGGACGCCCTCCCACAGAGCCGCCCTGGCCTGCGCCTTCCCTGCCGGGAGGCGCAACGGCACCGCCGACGGCTCCTCTATATTGCAGCTATGTTCGTATTGGAACTCACCTACACCGCGCCCATCGAACGCGTCGACGCCGCCCTTCAGGAGCACGTGGAGTGGCTGCAGAAGGAGTACGCCGCCGGGCACTTCATCGCCGCCGGACGCAAGGTCCCGCGCGACGGTGGCGTGATCCTCGCCGCCGGAATGGACCGGGCGACCGTGGAGCGGATCGTGGCCGAGGACCCGTTCACCCTCGCCGGGGTGTGCGAGTACCGGATCACCGAGTTCGTGGCGACGACGACCGCGCCGGCTCTGGAGGGATACCGGGAGCAGCTGCCGTCCTGAGGACCCGCTCCAGTTCCACTCGGGCACCAGGTACCGCCGGCCGGTGGCCGTCACTGCCAGATGACCGCCACCGGTAGACGTGGCCGCCCGTTACCACCGCCCGGCCGACGCAGCTCCGATCTCGTCGTGCAGTCCGACCGAGTACTCCGTGCTCCACCGGGCCGCCGCCTCCACCACCAGTTCCCGCGGACGCTCGACATGGGTAAGGAAGGCCCCTGAGCTGGGTGACGCACAGACGACACCCAGCGGCTGTCTCTACCTCTACCTCTACCTCTACCTCTACCTCTACCGCCAGGCGGAGTACTTTTGACCGCTGTCCGCCAGCTCAGGAAACGCCCATGCTGCGCGTCTACGGAGACGTGGTCGGAGGCGCCGCCGAGTTACCGGGCGGGCCCGCGCTGACGAACCCGTGCGTGGCTGTCGTGGGCCAGCGCCCCCCGTTGCGCCAATAGTCCTGGATCTCCTCCAACTGGCGCCCCTTGGTCTCGGGTGCGGTGGCGGAGGCGAAGACCAGCGCGGCGAGCGCGAGGACGCCGAGGCCCGCGAACGTCCGCGCCGCGCCGGCCCAAGACATCAAAGAAGGGAAGAACTGGGCGATCAGAAGATTGGCGACCAGGTCGGCGGTGAGCATCACCGACGCCCCCGTGGAGCGCAACTGGGCGGGGAACGCCTCGCTCGCATAGACCCAGATCAGCGATCCGAAGCCGAAGTTGAAGGCCGCGGTGAACAGAAGGATGGCGCCGAAGCCCACCCAGGTGGTGGCACCGCGCGGATCCCCCATGCCGAAGACCGCGGTCAGGACGGCGAGCATCACGACCATCGTGCCGATGCCGCAGAGCAGCACCACCCGGCGGCCGAGCCGGTCGATGATGAGGATGGCGAGAACCGTCGCGGCAAGTGAAGCGAGCTGGACGAACGACGGCAGCAGGAAGTTCTGGCCGTTGCCGGTGAAGCCCATCTCCTCGAAAATCTGCGGGCTGTAGTACGTCACGGCGTTGATGCCGGTGATCTGGCAGAAGAAGCCGAGGCCTACGACGAAGAACGCGGCGCGGGCGTACGGCTTGCGCAGCAGGGAGCGCGCCGAGCCACCGCTCTCCTCGGTGAGCGCGGCACCGACGGCAGCCACCTCGGCATGCGGATCAACATCGGGGTCGGTCATGGCCATGACCTCAACGGCTCGTTCCGTACGCCCCTTGAGGACGTACCAACGCGGAGTGTCCGGCAGCCGGAACAACGGGATCACGACGAGCGCCGCCGGGATCGCGGAGAGGCCGAGCATCCAGCGCCAGTGCCCGCCACCGGACAGACCCCAGTTGACGAAGTACGTGATGACGATGCCCGCCACCGTGGCCACTTGATAGGCGGCGACGGACGCACCGCGGATACGCGCCGGCGTCGATTCGGCGACGTAGAGCGGGGCGGCGACGATCGAGATGCCGATGGCGATGCCGAGCAGGAACCGGACGATGTCCAGCACGACGACGTTGGGCGCGAGGGCGGAAAGCGCGACGAAGACGGCGTACGAGCCGGCGACGATCAGCATCGCGGCCTTGCGGCCCAAGGCATCGGCGAGCTTGCCGCCGATCAGCGCGCCCACGATGGAGCCGAACACCAGGATGCTGTTGACCAGGCCTTTCTCGGCCTCGGTGAGATGGAAGTCCTTGCTCAGGAACACCAGGGCACCGGAGATGCTGCCGGTGTCGTAGCCGTAGATGACGCCGACAACGGCGCCCGTGAGTGCGAACAGCCTGCCGGTGCGGTGTGTGGTCTTGGGTGACGGCTGCGGGGGCGTCTCGGAGAGCGTGGCAATGGACATAGGAAGTCCTTTGTGCGGCGGAGCGGCCTTGCTGAATGACTGATCTTGCGAGTATTCGGCGAGTTTCACGCAACTGTCAACAGATCATTTCCAGCCCTGCCCCCACTCTCTCCACCCATCACCCTCCCTGCATTCACCCCTCCCAGACACCCAGCCAGACCATCACCCCATCGCCCCCCTCTGCCGCATCCACCCGTACGAGGGATGGAACGCGGACGCAATCATGCGTACAGTCGATTGCAACAAAGCCAAATCTTGCAGTTTCACGCACACAAGTCGGCCAGGAGATGCAGGCACACGTACGCGCAGACGTACGCAAAAGAGTCGGACCGTTTCACGCATCACGGGAGGGTGGGTCATGAGCGAGACCTCGTACATGGAGCAGGAGCTGAGCAGCCAGCCGGAGACCTGGCGGGAGGCCGCGCGGATCGGGGCGGCGGACGGCCCGCTGCCCAAGGCCGGACAGCGGGTAGCCGTCGTCGGCTGCGGCACCTCATGGTTCATGGCGCAGTCGTATGCAGCACTGCGCGAGAGCGCCGGCCTGGGTGTGACCGATCCGTTCGCCGCCTCCGAGGCATTCCTCGGCAGCGACCGCGGCTATGACGCGGTGGTGGCGATCACCCGCTCCGGCACCACGACCGAGGTGCTGCGCGTACTCGACGCCGTCAAGGGACGCATTCCCACGGTGACGATCATCGGAGACCCCGAGACGCCGGCGGTCGCGATCTCCGACGAGACGGTCGCGCTCCCGTTCGCCGACGAGAAGTCGGTCGTGCAGACCCGTTTCGCGACGACGGCGCTGACGCTGCTGCGCGCGCATCTGGGCGAGGACATCTCCCGGGCGGTGACCGACGCGCAGGAGGCGCTGGCGGCACCGGTGGAGCAGGCCTGGGTGGACGCGGAGCAGTTCTCGTTCCTCGGCACGGGCTGGACCTTCGGCCTGGCCAACGAGGCTGCCCTCAAGATGCGGGAAGCATCGCAGAGTTGGACGGAGTCCTACCCCGCGATGGAGTACCGCCACGGCCCGATCGCGATAGCCGCGCCGGGCCGGGTGACCTGGCTGTTCGGCCGGGCACCGGAAGGGCTCGAGGCGGATGTGGTGCGGACCGGTGCGCACTTCGTGTGCCATGCGCGCGATCCGCTGGCCGATCTGGTGCTGGTCCAGCGGGTGGCTCTGGAGCGGGCCCGCGCTCGCGGCCTGGACCCGGACAACCCGCGCAGTCTGACCCGTTCGGTGATGCTCGACGCCCCTGCCGCCTCGTAGCGATCCGCCTCCCCGTCACCACGTCGATCCTCCCCACCCGCAAGGGAGTCAGATTCCCATGCCCCTCGTTCCTACGTCATCGATCGTCGACACCGCGCGTGAGGCGCGGGTCGGTGCCGCGGCCTTCAATGTCATCCATCTGGAAACCGCCGAAGCCCTCGTCACCGCCGCCGAGCGCACGGGTATCCCCCTGATTCTGCAGATCAGCGAGAACTGCGTCCGCTACCACGGCAGCCTGCTGCCCATCACCCGCGCAACCCTCGCCCTCGCCGAGGCTTCCACCGCCCCGATCGCGGTGCACCTCGACCACATCACCGATGCGGAACTGGTCCACCAAGGCATCACCGCCGGGGTGGGTTCGGTCATGGTGGACGCCTCCGCACTCCCCTACGAAGAGAACGTCGCCACCACTGCCGAACTCACCGCTTGGTGCCACGACCGCGGCGCCTATGTCGAGGCGGAGCTCGGCGAGGTCGGCGGCAAGGACGGGGTGCACGCACCAGGGGTGCGCACGAACCCGGACGAGGCGCTGGCCTTTGTCCGTGCGACAGGCGTGGACGCCCTCGCTGTGGCCGTCGGCTCGTCACATGCGATGCACGAGCGCACGGCCGTACTCGACAAGGACCTCATCACCGCGCTGCACACCGTCCTGCCGGTGCCACTGGTACTGCACGGCTCCTCCGGAGTACCGGACGACGAACTCCGCCGCGCCATCGCCGCCGGAATGACGAAGATCAACATCTCCACCCATCTGGTCTCCGTCTTCACCCACTCGATACGACAGACGCTGGACGCGGATCCGTCCCTCGTCGACTCCCGGAAGTACGTCAAGCCGGCCCGGGAGGCAGTGGCCGAGGAGGCCGCAAGACTGCTGGGCGTACTGGGCACTCCGGCAACGGTCCCAGGCCAATACGCGGCCCAGGCGCCGGCTCGGGGGTGATCCGGCAGAGTCGATACCCGCCCCAGCAACGAGCACAGCACGACGGACCACTTCCTCGGCCGCTCGGACTGGACGCATAACGCGATTCTGGCCGGCGGCGACCAGGACCGCATCGCCCCCGGCCCGTACTGGCCCGAGCTGGCCCGAGCTGGCCCGAGCTGGCCACACTCCTCGACGCCCCACCCCCGGGCAGCCGGCGTCACCAATCCGCACGACCGTCTTCACGTACCACTCCCCGCTTCACCTACTACTCCCCGCGCTCGTAACTACTCCCGCACTCGGCGACTCCGACATCCCCAACGAAGCCATCACCAAGGTGACGGCGACCATCCACCGGACGCACAACGCGCGGCCTTGACCACCGCCTCACCCCAACAAACGCACGACCACCACATCGAACAATTCCGGCAGCACCGCCGACGGCAGGAAGGAGAACAAGGTGGAGTACGAGGGCGCCTACCAGGCGTCACCGTGGCCGGCTGAAACGAATTAGGCTCGCACGCTATGAAGCGCCATGAACGGATGAACGCACTGCTCGAGCTGCTCGGGGACCGGGGCCGGGTGGATGTCGAGGAGGCGGCGACCGCGCTGGAGGTCTCGGCCGCCACGATGCGGCGCGACATGGACGCCCTCGCCGAGCAGCAGTTGCTGACCCGCACCCGGGGCGGGGCAGTGCTGAGCTCGGTGGCGTACGACCTGCCGATCCGCTACAAGCACGCTCACCGGTCGGAGGAGAAGGAGGCGGTGGCAAAGGCCGCGGCGAAGCTGGTCGAGCGCGGGGATGTGGTGGGGCTGAGCGGTGGCACGACGACCACGGCGATCGCCCGGGTGCTTGCCACCCGTCCGGACTTTGCGGAGGCGGGCCCGCAACCGCATCTGACGATCGTCACCAATTCCCTCAACATCGCCAATGAGCTGGCCGTGCGGCCGCAGATCAAGATTGTGCTGACCGGCGGGGTGGCGCACTCGCGGTCGTTTGAACTGGTCGGCCCGTTCAGTGAATTGGTGCTGCAGCAGATCTCCATCGACATCGCGTTCATCGGGGCCAACGGCATGGACCCGATGATGGGGGCCACGGTGCATGACGAGGCGGAGGCGCGGGTCAATCGCCTCATGGCCGAGCGGGCCCGGCGTGCTGTGGTCGTTGCGGACTCGTCGAAGATCGGCGAGCGCTGCTTCGCCCGGGTCGGCGACGCGGATGTCTTTGACACGTTCATCACGGACAGCGGCGCAAAGGAGGCAACCCGTCGTGAGTTTTCGGACCGGGGGCTGAGGGTGGTCACGGCACGCCCGTCCACCACCGATTGACGCCATCGATTGACGCCACCGGCCGACGAAGGATGGGCGACGAAGGATGGGCGATCACCGGGCGCCAACGATCGAGGGACGACAACCAGCAAAGGGCAATGAGCGGTTGGCGGTTGGCGGTTGGCGGTTGGCGGTTGGCGGTTGGCGGTTGGCGGTTGGCGGTTGGCGGTTGGCGGTTGGCGGTTGGCGGTCAGCGAATGGTCGGCAATCGGCTGGCGGGCGGTGGGGTTGGTGAGAGCTGTCGACGGATGTGAGCGCTGGTGAGTGGCTGGCGTGGCTGAGGGGGTGGGGTGGGTGGGGGAGCCCCCCGGTGGGGGCGGGGCCCGCCCCTGGGCCCCGCCCCCACACCCGCCCCGCACCGCCCCAGATCGCCCCACATCGCCCCGACCCCACCCCGACCCCGCTTCGGACCCGGCGTCGCGTGACCTCGTTACGGGATGGTCGTTGCCTGGGCTCGTATTGAGGGGCTGATGGCTGCTACCAGGTGTTGTCGCTACGGAGGGCGGCGTCGGCGCCGCCGTCGAGATAGATGACCTGGCCGGTGACGTGCGTGTTCTCGGGGGAGGTCAGCCAGGCGAGCAGGGGCGCGACCTGCTCCGGGTGGGCGTGGCCGTGCAGCGGCATGGGGACGCTTGCGTCGACGACCTTGCGCACCTCGGGGTTGGCGAGCATGGGCTCGGTCATGGGGGTGACGACCGTGCCGGGGGCGACGGCGTTGAGGGGGATGCCGGCGGCGGCCCAGCCGTCGGAGATGGCCGTACGGCGGACCCAGCGGGCGATGGCTTGCTTGGAAGAGCCGTAGATGGCGTATCCCTCGCCCCTGTCCATGGCGGCCTGAGCAGCGGAAACGGTCGCGTCCTCGTCTCCGGCGAGTGCCGCGTCGACGATGGCCTGGTCGGTTGGATGGACGGCGGCGACGGACGAGATCAGTACGGCACGCGGGTCGGTACCGGCGGTGAGCAGGGGACGCAGGCCTTCGAGGGTGGCGATGACGCCGAAGTAGTTGACCTGGACCGTGAGCGGGATGAAGTGGGCGAGGCCGGCGCAGGCGATCACGGCGTCGAGGCGTCCGCCGGTCAACTCGCGGGCGCGGTCGACCAGTTCCGTACGGCCGTCGGGCGTGGCGAGGTCAGCGGAGATGTCGGTGCCTTTGAGGTCGGCGCCGATCACGGTGTGGCCCTGTTCGCGGAGATGGGCCACGGTGGCCTTGCCTATGCCGGAGGCGGCGCCGGTGACGAGGTATGTACGGGATCGGGACATGGGACGGTCGGCTCCTTCGTTGAGGCGTGGTGATGGGTGGCGTGTGCTGATGGATGGCGCGTGCGCTCACGGGTGGCACGTGCTGATTGGTGGTGCGGTCTGGGTGATCGGGTGCGCGATCTGATCGGTGGTGCGTTGCCGCCGGCCCGCTTGTGCCTGGTGGCGCGATCCATGGGCACGCCCGGTGGTGTGGTGCGTGCTGATCGTGCGCGACGCTCGACGCTCGACGCCGGTGTTGATGGTGGTGCTCGTGTTGGTGCTCGTGTTGGTGTCGCCGGGCTGAGGGGGCATGGGGGCGGCGCCGTCGACGGGCGGTCGGGGCGTCGGCGGGTTGGTTCGGCGTTGCCAACATACGCATTTTTGGCATGACGTGCCAATAAGCTTGTCTGTGACAAAATCGAGGTCCCGATAGACGGAACGGCCCACGCGACCAGGAGAGGTGGATGACGGCAGCGCGAGGCAGACCATCGTTGACCGAGCGGCGGCGGCAGGAGACCCGGCTGGAGATCGCCGAGACCGCGGCTGCCCTGTTTTCCGACCAGGGGTACGACGCGACGACGGTCGAGGACATCGCATCGGCGGCCAGCATCTCGTTGCGCACCTTCTACCGCTACTGCGCGGCAAAGGAGGACGCACTGACGCCCGTGCTGACCTCCGGCGTCGGTCTGCTCGTCGATGAACTGGCCACCCGGCCTGTCGATGAGCCGCTGACCAGCGCGGTACGGGCAGCGTTCGACTCGTCGGCCTCGGCCCGGCGCCTTGCGGATCCCGAGCAGGCCCGCCGACTGGTTCGCATCATGGCCACCGTGCCGGCCATTCGGATGCGGTGGCTCGCCGCCGGGCGGGACATGCAGGACCAGCTGGTGCCGGTGCTTGCGGCGCGCAAGGGCGCGCCGGAGGACAGCATGGAGGTACGGCTGCTGGCGTGCGCATTGATCGATGCGCTCAGCGTCGCCATGGAGCACTGGGCGTGGCAGGACGAACCGGAGGACGTGGTCGAGCTGACACGTCGAGCGTTGAACTATCTGCGTATTGATGATCTATAGGCGGGCTGGACGAGGTCGGGCCCCGTTTCCGTGAGCCTGTTGGGCCTGTTGGGCCTGTTGGCCTGTGAGTCTGTTGGACCCCGTGAGTGCGTCGCGAGCTTTGAGTCCCTGAGTCCAGGTGGCCGTGAGTCCGTACGGCCGTGAGTTCGCCGGGAAGGCTACGTTGCGTGAGGCGGGGGCCTGGATCGGGTAAGGGGGCGGGGTTCTTGTGTCGCAGTTGTGTCCCCGTGTGGCACCCGGGGCTGATTTTCCTCGGGGGCGTATGGACAATGGGGAATGAACGTGCGAAGCCCGTACTGGTTTCGCAGGGGAGTCTGAGTTTTCCATCGGGGGAGATCACGTGCGGAAGATCATGGCCATAGCGCTGGCGGCGGTCGCGTGCAGCGCCTCACTGACACTGACCACCGCAGCGGACGCCGCGGCCGCCGGTCGGTCGCCGCAATGCGTGAAGGTGCGGAAGTACTTCAACAAGGGCCAGCAGCGGTACGTCCGACTGACGAATCTGTGCACCCAGCGCACGTCGTGCTTCACCATCGTCATCCCGCACCACCGCGATCCCCACGGCAGTCTCCCCAAGGGCGCGACAAAGGACGTCTACTACGGACCGACCTCGTGGCCGCGGGCCCTGTACGTGAAGAACACGTCCTGCTGAGCGGACGGTGATCGGCGCCGATTCCTGAGCACCGATTCCTGAGCGCCGAATCTCGGACCTGGGCCCTCGGGCGCCGGCACTCAGGCTCCGGCTCTCGGGCGCCCGAGAGCGCTGCCCCGGCAAAGGGCGCCGTTCAGTTGCGGTGGGGCACGATTCAGGTGCGTTCAGGGGTGGGTCATTCACGTACGGCGATGCCGTCCAGGACCATCGAGAGGTACTGGCGGGCGATCTCCTCGGGGCTGTGCTGCCCGCCCGGCCGGTACCAGCTCGCCGCGACCCAGACGGTGTCCCGGACGAAGCGGTAGGTGAGCCGGATGTCGAGGTCGGCGCGGAAGACCCCGTCGGCCACGCCCCGCTCCAGCGTGCCCAGCCAGGCCTTTTCGAACTTCCGCTGGGAGTCGGTGAGATAGCCGAAGCGGGGCTGGTCGGCGAGGTGCTTGGACTCCTTCTGGTAGATGGCGACGGCGGCGCGGTGCCGGTCGATCTCGCGGAAGGACTCGGTGACCAGGGCTTCGATGGTCTCCCTCGGGCCGAGGCCGGCGGCGAGTACGGCGTCATAGCCGTCCCACAGCTCGGTCAGGAAGGTGGACAGGATCTCGTCCAGCATCGATTCCTTGGAATCGAAGTGGTAGTAGAGGCTGCCCGCCAGCATCCCGGCCTCGTCCGCGATGCGGCGGACGGTGGTGGCGTTGTAGCCCTGCGCGGCGAAGACCTCCGCCGCGGTGTTGAGCAGTTCGCGGCGACGCTCCGGGGACGCGTTCGCGGTCGTCGTCTTCTTTTTGGCGGCTGGCACCCGGCCATTGTCGCTCTCTCGTGGGTGGGGCCAGGCCCCGGGCGCGGCCATGGGGACCTGACCCAGGCGTGGCCATGAGGCCGAGCCAGGGTGCGTGCAGAAGGCTGCCGCAGGGCGTGGTGGGTAGAGGGCCGATCCCGGGTGCTTGCGTGGGGCTGGCTCCGGGCGTGACGCGGCACATATTCTTTACGAGTAAAACACCTGCTAATCTTCTCCCATGGGGAAGCACGCCAAACCTGCCGAGCAGCGGGGGAGAGCCACGCCGGGAAGCGCGGTGCGCGCCCGACCGTTGCCGATCAAGAGCACCGTGCGACTCCGCCGCCCCGTCGACATCTGGCACAAGCCCGCGCTCAGCGCGGTCGCGGCCCTGGCGATCCCCGACCTCACACTGTTCGCACTGGGCCGGCTGGATCTCATCCTCTACACCTCGGCCGGGGCGATGTGCGCGCTGTATGCGCACGGTCTGCCGTACGCGGCCCGAGCCCGCACCCTGCCGTGGGTGGTGCTCGGCATGGTCGCGAGCCTGGGCAACGCGCTGACCGCCGCATCGCTGACCACCTCGACCGCGCTGCTCGTCGTCCTCGCCTCGCTGATCGCCGCGGTCCACAAAATGCTCTGCGATGCGACGCGTATCGGCCCGCCGGGGAACCTCATCCTGACCTTCATCACCGCGTCGGCGTTCTTCGTGCCGCAACGCCTGGGAGAGGTGCCCCAGCACGTGGCGCTGGCGCTCGGCACGGGGGTCCTCGCCTGGCTGGTGTGCATGGCGCCGTCGCTGGTCCGGCCGCAGGGGCCGGAGCGGATCGCCACCGCTCGCGCGCTCGAGGCCGCCGCCGGGCTGCTGCGTACCGAATCGGGCGCCGGCGGCGTGGAATCGGCCGGGGTGGCGCACGCCCGGCATGCCACCGCGGCCGCCGTGAACGCGGCCTGGCACACGTTGTTCCTGGTCCCGGCGCGCACCCCTGCGAAGGCCGCGGCGCGGGCCCGGCTCGAACGTCTGCTGATACGGGCCGAGTCGGCGTTGGGGAGCGGGGAGAACGGGGGGAGCACGGGGCCGCACGGCAACCAGGTCACCGCTGACGGATACGACGACCGTTACGGCAGAAGCTCCGCCAATGCCAATGCCAACGCCAACGCCAACGCCAAACCCAACCCCACCGCCGCCCCCACCGCCACGGAAGTCGACCGGCTCGCTGCCTGGGCTCGTGACGTACGTAGCGGACGCCCGCTGCCCGAGGTCGGTCTCTCGGCCGCCCAGGCCGAGGAGTTGCGTGGCGTCGAGGCCACCGAGTTGCTGGGCATCGGTGCCGATGAGCGGGTGGGCGTGGACGCCGAGGCGCCCGGGCTGCGGCGGCCCGCGCCCGGGCGACCGCGTGGGATACGGGCGGTGCTCGCCCGGCTCGCGCCCGGGTCGGCGCTGCTGCCCATCGGCGCACGGGTCGCTGTCGGGTGTCTGCTGGCGGGCTGGGCGTCGATGGCCGTCGGCGTCGGACATCCGTACTGGGCCGTGGTCACCGCGGCCTCGATCTACCAGGCCAACACCACCCTCTCCTGGCAGCGCGCGCTACAGCGCACCATCGGCAATCTGCTCGGACTGCTGCTGTTCACCGCGTTGCTGCCGCTGATCCATACCGGGCAGCTCGCGATGATCGCGCTGGCGCTGGCCTTCCAGCTCGGCGCGGAGGCCTGCATCACCCGCAACTACTGGCTCGGCTCGGTGTGGGTCACGCCGATGGCGCTGCTGCTGACCGAATTCGGCGGTCATCTGCCCGCGGAGACACTGATCGCCGACCGCTGGATCGACACCGTTGTGGGCGCCGCGGTGGGCCTGGCCTGCTGCGTATTGGTCACCAACCGGCGGGCCACCGACCGTATCGACACCGCCCTGGCACGGGTCGCGGAGGCCGAGGCCGCCGCGCTCCGGCTGCTCGCGGCGGGGCCGGTGCCCGGGGCGGACGACGCCCTGGAGACCGGCTGGGCCCGCGACCGGCTGGCCGGCTGCCTGGTCGAGCTCCGTGAGGCCGTGGAGGTGGCGGCCGGTGAGTGGTGGCAGCGCGCCCTCCCGGAGGAGCGGATCGCACACGCCGAGCAGCAGGGCCATCGCGCGCTGGCCGGCCTCGTCCGCCGGCTCTCGGCACCGGCCCTGGCCGCCTGACCCACGCGCCCGCCCGGCGCGGCGGCCGGCACCCCCTGCGGCAGGCACAATTGGGGGCGTACGGCATGGTCGAGAGGAGAGTGCGGGTGACCGAGGACATCGTCGCAGGGGTGCTGCGCCAGTGGCAGCAGGTACACCCCGGGCTGGACACCGGCCCGATGGCGGTGATCGGGCGGCTCAACCGCTGTTCCGCGCTGCTCCAGCAGGCGGCCGATGCGCCGCTGCGGCGGGCCGGGCTCACCCGTCCCGAGTTCGACATCCTCGGCACCTTGCGCCGGATGGACCGTGAGCTGACCCCCGGACGGGTGGCCCGCGAGACCTTCGCCTCGGGTGCCGCGGTGACCAAACGCGTACGGCAGTTGGAGGAGCGCGGGCTGATCGCCCGCCGGCCCGACGACCGCGACCGCCGCGTCGCGCATCTCTCGCTCACCGATGAGGGGCGCGAGACCATCGACCGGCTGCTGCCCGAACAGCTGCGGTACGAAGCGTCGCTGCTGGACGGCATCGGCGACCAGCGGCAGGAGGAACTCTCCGAGGGCTTGAGCGAGTTGCTGGTCGTACTGGAGGGGCGGCTCGGCAGCTTGATGGACTGACGCCGGCGGAGGCGGAGGCAGGGGCAGAGGGGTGGGCCCATCGGTCCTCCGCCCCTGAGTCACTCAGTCACTCAGTCACTGAGTTTCACCGTCGTTGAGTGAGTCCTTGAGTCCATCAGCGGGTGATGCGGGGGCGGGGCCAGGGGGTGCATGCCATGCCCGGCCCGCCCGCGCGGAGCTGCGGGCGCCGGCCTCACGGTTCGAGTCGTGCGATCCGGCCCCGCTCACCAGCGGCCCAGCAGCCCAGGTCCGGGGCGCAGTCGACGGTGTCGTACGAGCCGTTGTCGAAGGTGCGCCAGGTGCGGCCGCCGTCGAGCGTGAGATCGCTTCCGGAGGGGCCGACGGCCAGGGCGAGCCGCCGGGAGTGCGGGAGCCAGGTGACGCCGGAGCGGTATGCCTTCGGGGGCTCGGCGGCCGACGTCCAGGTGGCGCCGGCGTCGTCGCTGACCGCGGCGGCGCGGGGCGAGGACTGGTCGGGGCGGTAGTCGCCGCCGACCGCCAGGCCGTGGGTGCGGTCGCGGAAGGCGAGCGCGAAGACGCCACGTGCCGGGTCGCCCGCCGGTACGGGGGCGTCGGTGACCGACCAGGTACGGCCGCGGTCGGCGGTGTGCAGAACGCGGGCGGTGGCCGCGCCGCCGGTCGCGATCCAGGCGTCACGGCTGCCGGAGGAGACCAGGCACTGGCCGCTGGCGGCGAACGCGGCTTCGCCGTTCTGGGCCGGCGGCATGCCGTCCGAGGGCAGTACCCGCCAACTGCGGCCACCGTCCCCGGTGGACAGGATGCGGTACTTGCCGTCGACGGGGTCGCTGAGGGCGATGCCGTGCCGCCGGTCGAAGAAGGTCAGGCAGTCGTAGAAGGCCCGTGGGTCGGTGTTGCGGAAGCTTTCGGTCCAGGTGGCACCGGCGTCGTCGGTGCGGAAGACGCGCGAGGCCTCGCCCTCGCCGATCGCGAGGACGACCGCGTGACGCGCGTCGAACGCCTCGATGTCGCGGAACTCCAGCGCTCCGGCACCGGGCGGGGAGATATCGCTCCAGTGCTTGCCGCCGTCGTGGGTGCGCAGCACGGTGCCCGCCGTACCGGCGACCCAGGCGGTGGTACGGCTGACGGCCGCCAGGCCGCGGAAGCGGGCGGTGCTGCCGCTGTCCTTGAGCTGCCAGCCGGCGGCGTGTGGGGTGGCGGTGTCGGCGATTGCCGGGGCGGCGGCCATCGTGGCGAGCGCCGTCGCCACGGCGGTCAGGGCCATCCAGCGCATGGCCCTGCGCCTGGGCACGGCCCGGCTCGTATCCCTGCTGGTATCCGTGCGCGTATCCCTGGTTGTGTCCGTGGTTGTGTCCCTGCCCGAGAACAAGGACATGCCCAACTGGCGTCCCGTGCGCCGCATTCGCCCCACCCCGCTCGTGTTGTGCGCTGGAAGCTAGCCCAGCCCGGCCGGCGCGTCCAGGCCACCGCCCTCACCCCTGACGGCCTGTCAAGTGAAGCCCCTTCGGGCCGATCCCGCACGCCGCTCGGACCGACCGCGCGCAGCAAAGAGGGCATATGCATACATTCAAAGGCCCGTGACGCAGGTCACATAGGAATCCAATGCACCTGGCGCAATGACCTGCACGTCCTAGTGGCTGTAGACCCAAGAATCCGCACCGAATGTCCGCACCGGATATCCGCACCGAATGCAAGGGAGCCGGCGATGTCCAGCGTCATCGACCAAGCCGTTCAGGCCCGTCTCATCGCGATCACTCCCCGGTCGCGGGTGATTCCGGCGAGTCTGCATTACGACCGTGCCGACCCGTTCGCGGTGCGGTTGGTCTTTCCGCCCGTCGCTTCGCTGGACGGGGTCGAGGTGGCATGGACGTTCGGGCGCGATCTGCTGGCGGAGGGGCTGCGCGAGCCGGCCGGGGCGGGCGATGTGCAGATCTGGCCGAGCGGCTCCGACGCCGTCGTGGTGGAATTCCATACCGCGGTAGGGATGGCGGTGGTGCAGTTCGAGGGGCAGGACCTGCGGAGCTTCCTGGCCCGGTCGTACGGGATCGTCGCGGAGGGCGATGAGGCGCGGCATCTGGATGTCGAGGCCGATCTCGCCGCCCTGTTGCGCGAGGCGTAGGCCTCCAGACCCTGTTGCGCGAGGCGCAGGCCTCCAGACCCCGGTTGCGCGAGGCATAGGTCCCCAGATCCCGGTTGCGCGAGGCATAGGTCTCCAGCAGACCCCGGTTGCGCGAGGCATAGGTCCCCAGATCCCGGTTGCGCGGCTCCTGGGCCTCAACGCCGGTCGGCCTGTTGGAGCGGTTCGGGCACACGGTCCTCGCGGCGGTCGGCGATGCGCGGTCGCTGATCGCCGCGGTCGAGGAGCACCGGCCGGAGGTGGCGGTCGTGGACGTACGGATGCCGTCGGGGTTCTCGGACGAGGGCCTGCGTGCCACGTGAACTGCAGTCCCGGCAGCCGTCGCTGGCGGTGCTGATCCTGAGTCGGTACGTCGAGCAGGCCGTCACCGAGGAGCTGGGGCGGCTGACGGCCCGGGAGCGGGAGGTGCCGGCGTTTCTTCGGGGGTGAGCCGTGGGGTGAGTCCTGGGGCGAGCCGTGAGTTGACCACCGGGGTGCCCCCAAAGCCGGCCGACTCCTCCGGCTCCCCTGCCTCCCCCCTCTCCCTTGCCTCCCCCCTCTTCTCTGTCTCCCCCACTTCCCCGGACTCCCCCGTCCCGAACAGATTCGCCAGATGCAGATCCAGCAGCCGTAGCGCGGTCTCCGGTGCGTGCACATCCAGCAGGACGTAGCTGGCGAGCCCGTCGGCCATGCTGATCAGCAGCATCGCCTCGTCCTCGGTGGCGCGTTCCGGGGGGAGTTCGCCGCGTTCCGCGGCCAGCCGCAGTTGGTCGGCGAAGAAGGCGCGGAGCTGGGGGATGCCGTCCCGGGCCTCGGCGCGCAGGGTTTCGTCGTGTACGGCGCGGGAGTAGTAGGCGGCGCCGACCAGCAGGCCGGTGCGGCTCTTGTCGTCCAGCGGCAGCATGCCCGACAGGCAGGCGCGCAGCACCTCGCGCGGGGTCGGTTCCTCGGTGAGCGCCTCGATGCGCTCGCGGATCCGTCGGGCGGCCAGCTGATTGATGTGCCGGAGGGCGAAGAGGAGCATCTCGTCCCGGGTGCGGAAGTAATGCTGTAGCCGGCCGAGCGAGATATCGGCCTCCGCGGCGACATCGCGCAGGCTCGCGCCGTCCAGCCCGCGGGTGCTCGCGATCCGCCACAGCGCCTCGGAGATCTCCTGGCGCCTGGCTTCGTGGTCCACCTTCTTGGGCACGGACGACCTCCTTCATCAGTACGCGGCCCCTTGCGCATGGCTCCGGGTTCGGGGCCTGCCCGCTTTTACAAGTCGCTTGTACCGTTATAACGTACCGCTACTCAATACGCTTGACTTGGAAACCGGTGACCCTGATGCCCGAGCACGCCGCCCCGCTCCTGCGCCCACCCCGCCACCGTGTCGATCCCCGGGCCCGCCGCTGGTGGACGGTCCAGGCACTGCTGACCCTCAGCGGTCCGATGCTGCTCACGGCGCTCGTCATGGCGGTCCTGTCCATACTTTTCTTCCCCGGTGCGCTGCCATGGCTGGGGCCGTTGCTGCTGGTCGTGCTCGTACTGCCGGCCGTCGGCTATCTCGTGGCCATGCCGCGGTGGCGGTATACGGTGCACGCATGGGAGCTGGGCGAGCGCGCGGTCTACGCGGCGGGCGGCTGGTTCTGGCAGAAGCGGCGGATCGCGCCGCTGTCCCGGGTGCAGACGGTGGACACCCTGCGCGGGCCGCTCCAGCGGCGGTACGGATTGGCGACGGTGACCGTGACCACCGCCTCGACCGCGGGCGACATCAAGATCGCCGGACTGTCCGACGCGGACGCCGAGGAGCTGTCCCGGATGATCGGCGAGGCCGCACAGGACGTACCGGGTGATGCCGCATGAGCGCGCCACTGCCTCCCGAGGTGCCCGGCACGAACCCCGACGCACCCGACGTTCCGCATGCCACCGCCGCCCCGTCCGATCCGTCCGCCCCGTCCGACACGTCCGACACGGCGCAGTGGCGCCGGCTGGATCCGCGCACGCTGCTGGTGCACTGCGGCTGGATGGCAGCGCCGCTCGGTTCGCTAGCACTGACAGCGCTGGCCACCGGGGGGCGGATCACGGCCGGAGCCTGGATCACGCTCGCCGCCATCGCGGCTTCCTTCGCCGTCGTCACCACGATCGGCCTGATCCGCTGGGCCCGTACGGAGTTCCGCGTCACCGTCCCCCACCGCCCCGGCGGCACGGGAGGCGCCCCCGCCACGCTGGACGTACGGAGCGGGCTGCTCAACCGTCGGCTGCGCAGTGTGCCGCTGCACCGCATCCGCACCGTCGATCTGACGGCGACACCGTTGCACCGGCTGCTGGGCGTCACCGTGCTGCGCGCCGGTACGGCGGGCTCCGGCGACGGCGGCAGTGAGCTGTCGCTGGAGGCGCTCACGGTTCCCGAAGCGGAGCGGCTGCGCGCGGAGTTGCTCGCGTACCCCGACTCCGACGCGGTCGCGAACGACCCCGTGGTGGCCCGCATCAACTGGCGCTGGCTGCGCTACGCACCGCTCACCTTCTGGGTCATCGGCGGGGTGTTCGTGGTGGCCGGATCGGTCTACCGGGTGCTGGACGGCATCGGCATCGAGGCGTGGAAACTCGGCTTCGTCCAGCGGGCGTTCGCGGAATTCGGCGCGAGCGCGCTCTGGCTGACGATCCCGGCCGCGCTGCTCGTCATCCTCGCCCTGGGCTCGGCCGGCGCCACCGCCCTCTATGTCGAGAACTGGTGGAACTACTGCCTGGAGTGGACCGACGCGCGCACGCTGCGGGTGCGCCGCGGGCTGTTCACCACCCGCTCGGTCACCATCGAAAGCGCCCGGCTGTCCGGTGTGTTGCTGCGCGAGCCGCTGCTGCTGCGGGCCGGTGGCGGCGCTGTCGTACGCGCGGTGGCCGGCGGCCTGGGCAACCGCGAGGAGAACCGCAAGCGCAGCGGACTGCTGCCGCCGGCGCCCCGGCCGGAAGCGCTGCGGGTGGCGGACGGCGCGCTGCGCGCACCCTTCCCCGGAAGCCGGTCACCCCTGTCGCTGGCGCCGCACCCGCGCACCGCCCTGCGCCGCCGCCGGGTCCGCGGTCTGCTGTTCGCCGTGCTGCCGGGCACCGCCGTCCTGGCCGGCCTCGGTGCGGCGTTCACACCCGTACTGCTGCACTGCGCCTGGATCTACGCGGTGGTCACCACTCCGCTCGTGCTGTGGCTGGCCCGGGACGCGTACCGCAATCTGGGGCACGGCGTGCACGGCCGGTATCTGGTCACCCGCTCGGGGACCTTCAGCCGGGACACCCTCGCCCTTCGGCGTGAGGCCGTCGCCGCCTGGACGTTCTCCACCTCGCCCTTCACCCGCCGGTCCGGCCTGGTCACGCTCACCGCGGCGGTCGCGGCGGGCGAGGGCGGCTATCGCATGCCGGACCTCGCGGCCTCCGAGGCTCCCGCCTTCGCCGCGGCGGCGGCCCCGGGAATCGTGGAGGAGTTCCTGATGCACCCCGGGGAGTCGGTACAGATGCCGGCGCAACTCCCGTAGCGGCGCCTCGTCATAGGTGCCCGACCGGCCGCCGTCAACATGAGATACATCACATACATGTCGCGTGCACGGCGAGAGCGGGCACATCGTCCTACTGGACGAGCCATTGCCCATGACCCGACAGCCGTGAGGGAGCAGCGCGATGAACACCGCCATCGACCAAGCCGTCCAGGTCCGCCTCATCGCCACCACCCACGGCCCGCACGCGGTCCCCGCGGTGCTGCACTATCAGCCCGCCGATCCGCTGGCGGTGCGGATGTCCTTCCCGCCGGAGATCTCGCTGGACGGCTCCGCGGTGGACTGGGCGTTCGCCCGCGATCTGCTGGACGAGGGGCTGCGGATGCCGGCCGGGCGGGGCGATGTACGGGTGCGGCCGTCCGGCCCGGACCGCACGGTGATGGAGTTCCACGCGGACGAGGGCATCGCCATGGTCCAGTTGAAGACCGCGGATGTGCGGCAGTTCCTCGCCCGCTCCTACGAGGCGGTGCCGACGGGTGGCGAGTCGGCGCATCTCGGCATGGAGCGCGGTCTCGCGGAGCTGTTCGGCGCGGCGTGAGGACGGCCGACGCCGGGAAAGCGGCGTAAGGAGAGCGGCCCGACGACAGCGGCGCACGGCGACGGTCGTGTACGGACGGCGGTGCCGTGCTGCGGCCGTCGCTCCCGGGGAGCCGGGATGCGACGGCCGCGGCGCTTCGGCCGGATGCCCGGGGCGTGCCCGAGCCTGATCCGCCGGGCGGCCGCCAGGCCCTAACGCTGCGGGAACCCGAACCCGTATCCCTGTTGCTGCATCCACGGCAGCAGCCGGTCCAGCGACTCGACGGTGCGGGCGCGGTTGCCGCCGCCGTCGTGGAAGAGGACCGTCGGGCCGTTGGGGAGTTCACCGCGTACGGTCGCCTCGATCATCTCGACGCTGCCGCCCTCGAAGTCCTTGCTGTCGACGTTCCAGCCCAGCGGGCGCATGCCGTGGTCCGCGGCCAGCTGCCGGCTGTAGGGCGTGAAGGCGCCGCCCGGGGCTCGGTAGTACTCGACCGTGGCGCCGCCCGCCGCGTCCTCGATCATCTTCTGTGCGTCGAGGATCTGCTGCGACTGATAGCTCTGCGACTGGTGGTCCATGCCGGTGTTGTGGCTGGTGGTGTGGTCGCAGAGCTTGTGCCCGGCGGCCACCACCTGCTTGACCAGGTCCGGGTGGGCCTTGGCCTGCGGGCCGATCATGCAGAAGACCGCCTTGACGTCGTGCTTCTTCAGCACTTCGAGCACCTTCGGGGTCCAGACCGGGTCCGGTCCGTCGTCGATGGTGATGTTCAGGCTGCGGCCGGGGCGGTCCGAGGCGTGCACGATGGAGGGGTCGACCGGTGCGATACGGGGTGCCCGCTGGGGCCGCTGCCGGGAGGAGTCGACACTGTCCGCCTCGGCCTTGGGAGTGGCTCCGGGCTGGGCGAAGGCGAGCGCCCCCGCCACCGCGAGCGACACCACTGCCGCCGCGGTCACTCCGATGATGCCGCCCTCGATGCCGAAGCGCCGTGCCATCCCGACCCCGTCCCTCATACCGTGCTCGTGTGCGTACCGACCGGCGGCGGGTGCTTTGCACGCGCCGCCCTGCACCACGACAGATGCGCCAGGGATCGGGCAGGCTGCTCCTGTTACGGATCCATCATGAAACTTATTGATACTGGACCCATGCCACGTGTACTTCTGATCGAGGACGACGCCGCCGTACGGGACGGAGTGACCCTCGCGCTGCGGCGGCGCGGCCACGAAGTGGCGGCCGCGGCGAGCGGTGAGGAGGGCCTGGAGACTCTGCCGGCCTTCCGGCCCGACATCGTGCTGCTGGACCTGATGCTCCCCGGCAAGGACGGCTTCGAGGTCTGCCGGCTGATCCGCGCCGAGCGGCAGTTGCCGATCATCATGCTCACCGCCCGTGGCGACGATCTCGATGTGGTGCTCGGCCTGGAGGCCGGGGCCGACGACTACATCGTCAAGCCGGCCCGTGGCGAGGTCCTCGAAGCACGCATCCGTGCGGTGCTGCGCCGTACCGCGCTGCCCGCCGACGGTGCGCCGGCCGCCGCGGAGCCGGGCCCCGCCCCGGTCGAGACGTACGGCGAACTGGCCATCGACCGGGCCGGTCTGGTCGTCGCCAAGGGCGGCCAGGACCTGGCGCTGGCTCCTTCGGAGATGAAGCTGCTGCTGTTCCTGTCGGCCACTCCGGGGCAGGTCTTCAGCCGCCAGCAGCTGCTGGAGCATGTGTGGGAGCACAGCTACCACGGCGACGCGCGGCTGGTCGATGCCTGTGTGATGCGGCTGCGGACGAAGATAGAGGACACCCCGCGCAGCCCCCGTTACGTCCAGACCGTGCGTGGCTTCGGCTACCGCTTCGGCCCCCTGTGAACCGCCTCGGCCGCCGGGTGCCGACCCGCACCGTGCTGCGCGGCCTGCGGGCCCGGCTCGTCGTGGGGTTCCTGGTGGTGGCGACCATCAGCGCGCTGACCACCGCGCTGCTGACCTATCGCGAGGCCCGTAACGCCATTCTCCAGCGCTCCCAGGACATCGCGGTCAACGATCTGCGGGCGCAGGTCAATTCGCTGGCGCCGGAGCTCACGGTGCCGCCGGCCCAGGAGGACCTGGACAACTTCCGGGTGCAGCTGGAGCGCTCCGGCAAATCCCGCGAATGGGATATTTCCGTACATTACAGCGGCGTCCCGGACAGCGAAGAGGGCGGCCTGCAGCGCAGTGTGGTGATACCGGCCGACCTCAAGGCGTCGGTGGAGAGGCGCCATGTGCCGGCCTTCCAGCGCATCGACCGGGGCGGCGACCCGTGGCTGCTGATCGGGATGCCGGTCCGGCAGTCCGACGGCGAGGCCTCCGCGCTGTCGATCTACGCCCAACTCCCGCTGAACGCCGAGGAGGCCAATGTCGAGGCGCTGGTGAGCGCGGCTCAGCGGGGCGCGCTGCCGGTGCTGATCCTCGCCGTGATCCCGGCGCTGCTCGCCGCGCGCGGGGTGCTGCGGCCCGTACGGGGACTGCGACAGGCCGCCGGGCGGATCGCGGAGGGCAAGCTGGACACCCGGCTGGAGGTCAAGGGTGCCGACGAACTCGCCGATCTGTCACGGACGTTCAACGACATGGCTGCCAGGCTGGAGGAGAGCATGGCCGAGCTGCGTCGCCTGGAGGCCAACTCCCGGCGGTTCGCGGCCGATGTCTCGCACGAGCTGCGGACACCGCTGGCGGCGATGACCGCGGTCACCGATGTGCTCGACGAGGACGCCGACTCCCTCGACCCCGACACCGCCTCCGCGGTCCGGCTGATCAGCCAGGAGACCGGCAAGCTGGCGCGGATGGTGGAGGACCTGATGGAGGTCTCGCGGTTCGACGCGGGGGCCGCGGCGCTCCATCTGGACGAGGTGGACGTCGCCGAGACCATTCGTAAGACGCTGCAGGCCAGGGCCTGGCAGAAGCGGGTGGCGGCGGAACTGCCGGCGGACGTACGGGCCAGACTCGATCCTCGGCGGCTCGATGTGGTGGTCGCCAACCTGGTCGGCAACGCCCTGCACCACGGTGGCGAGCCGGTCCGGGTGCTGCTGCACGCCCCGGAGCCGGGTGCCGACCGGCTGCTGATCGAGATCTCCGACAGCGGCCCCGGCATCGACCCCGAGGTCCTGCCGCATGTCTTCGAGCGCTTCTACAAGGCGGACTCCGCCCGTGCCCGGTCGGAGGGCAGCGGCCTGGGTCTGGCCATCGCGCAGGAGAACGTCCGGCTGCACGGCGGCACCCTGCGCGCCGCCAACTCCCCCGAGGGCGGTGCGGTGTTCACCGTGGAACTGCCGCTGCGCCACGACGAGCGGGCGGCCGGGGACCGGCCCGCGGAAGACGGCCGGGACGGCGCCCGTCCCGATGCCGGGAAAGAGAACGACGCATGAGCGCCACGAACGCCCGAAACGCCCTGCGCGCGGTGCGGGCCCGGCGGCGCGTGCTGGGCGGCGTGCTGACCGGTGCGCTCGCCGGTGCACTCGCCGGCTGCGGTGTCGCGCCGACCGATGTGATCGACGCCGGTGAGCCCGCCAGCGGCGTGAAGGCGCCGGGCCAGCCCGCCGCCGATGTCCAGCTGTTCTTCTACGGCCCGTCCGGGCTGCGCTCCGCGACCCGGCCGGCGAAGGCCCCGGCCGATCCGGAGCAGGCCATTTCGCTGCTGATGGAGGGCCCGAACCACGCCGAGCGGATGCGTGGGCTCTCCAGCGTGCTGCCGAAGTTCCCCGGCCCGCTGACCGCCGACACGGGCGAGGGCACCGTCGTGATCACCCTGCCGATGAATGCGAAGCTGCTGGACTCCGCCTCGCTCAACCAGCTGGTGTGCACCGCGGCCAACGCCCGGGTGCCCGGGAACATGCCTCCGGGGAAGGTCACGGTGACCCTGGTGGGCGCGGGTATCCGCGTCGGCCCGATGGTGTGCGGCGGCAACAACGCCTTCCCGGTGGTCCAGCCCAGCCCGACGGGCACGGGCCAGGGCTCCGCCGGCCGGACCGACAGCGCTCCGGCGGAGTCGGGTCCCGGCGCGGTGGGCTGAGCAGACGCCGGCCACCGCCCGCCCGTCCGCCCCGGGCCCGCGCTACCGTGAAGACAGGCACCCGTGCGCCGCGGACGCCGCCCCGAAGAGGGCCGGCCGACCGGCCCCTGAACCTCGGGAGACTCACACGATGACCGAGCGCAAACCACCCGGTGTCGACTTCGAGACCTGGGTCGACAGGCAGATCCGTGAGGCGGCGGAGCGCGGCGACTTCGCCAACCTCCCCGGCATCGGCAAGCCCCTCGCCCACCTCGACCAGCCGTACGACGAGCTGTGGTGGGTCAAGGACAAGATGAGCCGGGAGCACCTCTCCTACCTGCCGCCGAGCCTGGCCCTCCGCAAGGAGGCCGAGGACGCGCTGGAGAAAGCGACCGACGCCCCCTCCGAAGCGGCGCTGCGCCGTATTCTGACGGCGGTCAACGAACGGATCCGCGCGGCGCTCCGTACGCCGCTCGAAGGCCCGCCGCTCAATCTCGTACCGTTCGACATCGACGAGATCGCCCGTAAGTGGCGGGAACGGCACGCGAGTTGAGATGCCCCGTCAGCTCCCCGTGGGCGCCGTCCGTACGCGCACGAAGCGCGGCCGGTAGAGGTCCACATCCCCGTTGAGCCGGGGGTCGGCCGGGACACCGGGCGGGCCGAGCCAATTGATGTCGTAGCTGAGCAGCAGCTCCCCGTCCGCGGTGAATTCCGGGTGCGCCTGGGGGTTGTAGGCGGCGACGTACCGCGGGTCGGCGGCGGGCGGGCGGGGCGGTGCGATGCGGCCGTTCGGACCGTGCCAGGGGCCTTGGGGTGAGCAGGCCCAGTAGCTGGTGATCGTCCGCATCCCGGCCGTGCCGCCTCCCCCGGTGTCCATGGTGAACAGCATCCAGGTGGAGCCCTCCCGTACGACGGTGAAGGCGCTGCCGACGCCGCGCCGACCGCCGGCCCGCAGCACCGGCCGGGCCCGGTCGGGGCGGGGCTGCCAGTGGGTGCCGTCCCAGAAGCGCCAGCCGCCACGGTCCGCGAGCCGCCCGGCCGGGACCCGTGCCACAAAGGCGCTGGACGACGGTGACGACGGCGGGTCGTCACCGCCGAAGACATAGCTCCAGCCGCCGTCCCGGACCGCCGCCGCCCCGTACAGCACACGCCGGCCCGGGTCCGCGACGGCTGCCCGGCCCACGGTCTCCTGGATGCCCTCCAGGCGCAGGCCGGGGAGCGAAAGCGTGGCGACCTCGGTGCTGTGCGGCACCCCGAAGATCCACGGCCCGGTTCCCGGGGTGCGGTTCCACAGCAGTACGCGGACGACCTTCTCGTGCGCGCCGGGCGTACGGGGCTCCACGCTCGCGCGGAC
Source organism: Streptomyces inhibens (assembly GCF_022221585.1). Taxonomy (NCBI): domain Bacteria; kingdom Bacillati; phylum Actinomycetota; class Actinomycetes; order Kitasatosporales; family Streptomycetaceae; genus Streptomyces; species Streptomyces inhibens. The sequence continues at coordinate 8,091,263 of NZ_CP084681.1, read as the reverse complement.
CGGCCAGCGCCAGCCGCCGCCCGGCGGGTCGGGGAAGAACGGGCCGGGGGCGGCTCCGGTGCCCCCGGTCAGGGTGCGCTCCAGACGGCCCGAACGGGACATCACCACCGCGGAGTTGTGCCGCAGGAAGGGGGTGCCGCCGCTGTCGGCGGTGCGCCAACGGTGCTGCTCCCCCTGCGGGTTGGGCGGTGGCTGGATCCGGTCGAGGAAGGTGTCGGAGAAGAGCCAGAGCGTACGGCCGTCGGGGAGGCGCACCGAGTGGGTGCCGTCGCCGCCGGTCCAGTCGTCCACCCGGGTGTTGTCGTTGCCGTAGCGGGCGAATTCCGCGGTATGCCGGGAATCGGTCGACCAGGAGGCGATCCGGCGCCCGGTGCAGTGCGCCGCGCGGTCCGGGGCGGCGGCTCGCGGCAGCGCCCACACGAGTGCGGCGGCGGCCAGGAGCAGGGCGGCGACGATGGTGGTGCGGATGCTCGGCGCCTTGGACATCGCGCTCCTCTGAGGGTCCCCCCTGCTCCTTAAGAGCTTGGGGGAGGGTGCCGAGCCCACCGTACAGATCCGGCCGGACCGCCCCGGGGAGCCGCGTCCCGCACGTAAGGAGACGTCTCCGCTCGATCCGGGCAACCCGCCCCACCTGCACCTCTGTCCCCTGTCCCCCCACACCGCACGGATAGGAACATCCATGAGCGGTCAACGAGTGCAACGTCACAGCTGGAGCCCCTGCTCCAGCTAACGGTCGTTCGCCTAGCCTGCTGCCATGACCGCCGAGTCCCCCGAACTCCCCCTGGCCGCCGCATTCCCGGACGCCGACCGAGAGCAGTGGCAGCGCCTCGTCGAAGGCGTGCTGCGCAAATCGGGCGTCACGCAGGCGACGGGTGCCGCCGCCGAGGATGCGCTCGCCACCGATCTCCAGGACGCGATCCGCATCCGCCCGCTGTACACCGCCGAGGACGGTCCCGCCGCCCTGGGCCACCCAGGGTTCCCGCCCTTCGTACGGGCCGGCCGGCCCGAGGGCACGGCCGTCGCCGGCTGGGACGTACGCCAGCGCCATGTCCACTCCGATCCTCGGCGCGCCAATGAAGCGGTCCTGGCCGATCTGGAGAACGGCGTCACCTCGGTCTGGCTGACCGTCGGGGACGGCGGGGTACCGGTCGCCGGTCTCGAAGCGACGCTCCAGGGCGTCTATCTGGACCTGGCCGCGGTGGTCCTCGACGCGGGCGCCGATTTCACCCCGGCCGCCGAGGAGTTGCTGCGGCTGTACACCGCGTCCGGCGCGCCGCTGAGCGAGGCCGTCGGCAGCCTGGGCGCCGACCCGCTCGGTCTGCTGGCCCGGACGGGCGACGATGCCAAGCTGCGCATCCAGTTGGAGGCGGCCGCCCGGCTGGCCGGGCGCTGCACCGCCGAGGCCCCCGGGATGCGGGCGCTGGCGGTCGACGCACTGCCGTACCACGAGGCGGGCGGCTCGGCCGCCGAGGAGCTGGGTACCTCACTCGCCACCGGTGTCGCCTATTTGCGGCAGCTGACCGGGGCGGGTCTGTCCGTCGACGACGCCTGCCGGCAGCTGGAGTTCCGCTATGCCGCCACCGCGGACCAGTTCCTGACCATCGCCAAGCTGCGCGCGGCGCGCCGGCTGTGGGCGCGGGTCGCGGAGGTGTGCGGCGCCTCGCCCGCCGCGTCCGCGCAGCGCCAGCACGCGGTCACCTCCACGGTGATGATGACCCGTCGGGACCCGTGGGTGAACATGCTGCGCACCACGGTGGCCGGGCTGTCCGCGGGCGTGGGCGGCGCGGACGCGGTGACGGTGCTGCCGTTCGACGCGGCGCTCGGCCTGTCCGACGCGTTCGCCCGCCGGATCGCCCGTAACACCCAGTCCGTGCTGCTGGAGGAGTCGCATCTGTCGAAGGTGATCGACCCGGCGGGCGGCTCCTGGTACGTGGAGAGCCTCACCGACGAACTGGCCCGGGCGGCCTGGGCGTTCTTCCAGGAGATCGAGGGCGCGGGCGGCCAGGCCGCGGCGCTGCGCTCCGGAATGCTCGGCGAGCGCCTGGCACGCACCTGGGCGCGCCGGACCGAGGAGCTGGCGCACCGCCGTGAACCGATCACCGGCGTCAGCGAGTTCCCGCATCTCGCCGAGCCGCCGGTGCACCGCGAGCCGGCCCCGGCGCCGGTCGGCGGAGGGCTGCCGCGGGTGCGCAGGGACGATGCGTACGAACAGCTGCGGTCGCGCTCCGATGCGCATCTGGCGGCGACCGGGGACCGTCCGAAGGTCTTTATGGCCACGCTGGGCCCGGTCGCCGCGTACACGGCGCGGCTGGCGTTCGCGGCCAATCTGTTCCAGGCGGGCGGCGTCGAGACGGTTCAGGAACCCGCGTCGGTGGACGCGGAGTCGGTGGCCGAGGCGTTCGCCCGCAGTGGCGCCCGGATCGCCTGTCTGTGTTCGAGCGATGCGGTGTACGGCGAGCAGGCGGCGGCCGTGGCGGCCGCGCTGAAGTCGGCGGGCGCGCTGCGGGTGCTGCTGGCCGGCAAGCCGGGCGAGCACCGCGAGGAATTCGTGGCGGCCGGTGTGGACGGCTTCGTCCACGCGGGCTGCGATGCGGTCGAGGCGCTGTCCTCGGCCCTGGATGTCATGGAGGTGGCGTGATGGAGGAGACGACGGAACAGGCGGGCGCCCTCGGCGGGCCGCCGTCGGGCATCGCGGCGCCGACAGGCGCCATCCCGGACTTCAGCACGATCGAGCTGGGGGACGCGGTCACGGCGGATGCCGCGAGCGCCGGCGGGGAGTGGGCCGCCGCCGTACAGCAGGCGACCGGCAAGGGCGTTGCCGATCTGACGTGGGAGACGCCGGAGGGCATCGACGTCAAGCCGCTGTACACCGAGGAGGACCTCAAGGGTCTGGACTTCCTGGGGACGTACCCGGGGATCACGCCGTATCTGCGCGGCCCGTACCCGACGATGTACGTCAACCAGCCCTGGACGATCCGGCAGTACGCCGGCTTCTCCACCGCCGAGGAGTCCAACGCCTTCTACCGGCGCAATCTCGCCGCCGGCCAGAAGGGCCTGTCGGTCGCCTTCGACCTGCCCACGCACCGCGGCTACGACAGCGACCACCCGCGCGTCACCGGCGATGTCGGCATGGCGGGCGTGGCCATCGACTCGATCTACGACATGCGGCAGCTCTTCGAGGGCATCCCGCTGGACAAGATGACCGTGTCGATGACGATGAACGGCGCGGTGCTTCCGGTGCTGGCGCTGTACATCGTGGCCGCCGAGGAGCAGGGCGTACCGCCCGAGAAGCTGGCCGGGACCATTCAGAACGACATCCTCAAGGAGTTCATGGTCCGCAACACGTACATCTATCCGCCGCAGCCCTCGATGCGGATCATCTCCGACATCTTCGCGTACACCTCGCAGAAGATGCCGCGCTACAACTCCATCTCGATCTCCGGCTATCACATCCAGGAGGCGGGCGCGACGGCCGATCTGGAGCTGGCGTACACCCTCGCCGACGGGGTGGAGTATCTGCGCGCGGGCATGGCGGCCGGTATGGACGTGGACTCCTTCGCCCCTCGCCTCTCCTTCTTCTGGGCGATCGGCATGAACTTCTTCATGGAGATCGCCAAGCTGCGGGCGGCCCGGCTGCTGTGGGCGCGGCTGGTGCAGCGCTTCGAGCCGAAGAACCCCAAGTCCCTGTCGCTGCGCACCCATTCGCAGACCTCGGGCTGGTCGCTGACCGCGCAGGACGTGTTCAACAATGTGACGCGTACGTGTGTGGAGGCGATGGCCGCCACCCAGGGCCACACCCAGTCGCTGCACACCAACGCCCTCGACGAGGCGCTCGCCCTGCCGACCGACTTCTCGGCCCGTATCGCCCGTAACACCCAGCTGTTCCTTCAGCAGGAGTCGGGCACCTGCCGGGTCATCGACCCGTGGGGCGGCAGCGCGTACATCGAGAAGCTCACCCACGATCTGGCGCAGCGGGCCTGGCAGCACATCGAGGAGGTCGAGGCGGCCGGCGGTATGGCCAAGGCCATCGACGCGGGCATCCCCAAGCTGCGTGTCGAGGAGGCCGCGGCCCGTACCCAGGCGCGGATCGACTCGGGGCGGCAGGCGCTGATCGGCGTCAACAAGTACCGCGTGGAGACCGACGAGGAGATCGAGGTCCTCAAGGTCGACAACTCCGCGGTGCGCGCCCAGCAGATCGAGAAGCTCAAGCGGCTGCGCGCGGAGCGCGACGAGGACGCCTGCCAGGACGCGCTGCGGGCGCTGACCGAGGCGGCCAAGTCCGGTCCCGGCGAGGGGCTGGAGGGCAATCTGCTGGCGCTGGCGGTGAACGCCGCGCGGGCGATGGCGACCGTCGGTGAGATCTCGGACGCCCTGGAGTCGGTCTACGGGCGGCACTCCGGCCAGATCCGTACGATCTCCGGTGTGTACCGAGACGAAGCGGGCCCCTCCTCCGGTGTCGAGCGCACCCGGGATCTGGTGGCCGAGTTCGAGCGCGCCGAGGGGCGCCGGCCGCGGATCCTGGTGGCCAAGATGGGCCAGGACGGCCATGACCGCGGCCAGAAGGTGATCGCCACGGCCTTTGCCGACCTGGGCTTCGACGTCGATGTCGGCCCGCTGTTCCAGACGCCGGCCGAGGTGGCCCGCCAGGCGGTCGAGGCGGACGTCCATATCGTCGGGGTGTCCTCGCTGGCGGCCGGCCATCTGACGCTGGTGCCCGCGCTGCGGGAGGCGCTGGCCGCGGAGGAGCGGGAGGACATCACGATCGTGGTGGGCGGGGTGATCCCGCCTCAGGATGTCCAGCCGCTGCGCGACATGGGCGCCGCCGCGGTCTTCCTGCCCGGCACGGTCATCCCCGATGCCGCCCACGACCTGGTGCAGGACCTGGCGTCGGTCCTCGGCCACGAGCTGTGAGCCGGTGCCGTTGATGCCACCGAGGATCGATGTCGCACGGTACGCCGAGGGTGTCCGCGCGGGCTCCAGGGCCTGGATCGCCCGCGCCGTCACCCTGGTCGAGTCCACCCGCCCCGACCACCGGGCGGCGGCCCAGCAGTTGCTGATCGAGCTGCTGCCGTACTCCGGCTCGGCCCGCAGAGTGGGCATCAGCGGGGTGCCGGGCGTCGGCAAGTCGACCTTCATCGACGCGCTCGGCACGCTGCTGACCGGTGCCGGACACCGGGTGGCGGTGCTCGCCGTCGACCCGTCCTCCAGCCGTACCGGCGGCTCCATCCTGGGTGACAAGACCCGGATGGAGCGGCTGGCGACCGACCCTGCGGCGTTCGTCCGCCCCTCCCCCACGTCCGGCACACTGGGCGGGGTGGCACGGGCCACCCGCGAGTCCATCGTGGTGATGGAGGCCGCGGGCTATGACGTCGTGCTGGTGGAGACGGTCGGTGTCGGCCAGTCCGAGACCACCGTGGCCAACATGGTCGACACCTTCCTGCTGCTGACCCTGGCGCGCACCGGCGACCAGCTGCAGGGCATCAAGAAGGGCGTACTGGAGCTGGCGGACCTGGTCTCCGTCAACAAGGCCGACGGTCCGCACGAGCGGGACGCCCGCTCGGCGGCCCGCGAACTGGCCGGCGCGCTGCGGCTGTTGCAGCCGCCGGACGCGGCCTGGACACCCCCCGTACTGACCTGTAGCGCCCGTGAGGGCACGGGTCTGAAGGGGGTGTGGGAGCGGATCGAGCAGCACCGCACTCTGCTGGAGTCCACCGGGGCGCTGGCCGAGCGGCGCCGCACCCAGCAGGTCGACTGGACCTGGTCGATGGTGCGCGAACGGCTGATCGACCGCCTCCAGGAGCACCCGGAGGTCCGCCGGCTGGGCCCCGATGTCGAGCGTGCGGTGCGCGACGGCGAGCTCACCGCGACGCTCGCGGCCGAGCGCCTGCTCGCGGCGTTCGGCCTGGCGGACGGCGCGCCGGACACCGCCTAGGGTTCCCGGCCGGGGCGCACCCGGCCGGGCCCCGTCCCGTATGCGTACGGGATACTCACCCGCGGACCTGAGTAGCCGCACTCATGACGCCCCCGCGCCCGGCCCCGAGTATGTCGATGACTGTACGGGCGGGCCGATTTCAGCATCTTCATGGGGGCCACCATCAATCCGCAGGACGTCGCACACGGGCTGTACGAGAACAATCCGCTGGCCGAGCTGATCGAGGGATTCTGCCTGGCGCCGGCCGCGGGCGGCGATCTGGAGTCCCGGCCGGTCGTCCATGTCCAGTTGCGGCGCGCGGCGCGGCTGACGGCCGTCGAGGCCGACCGGCTGGCCAAGGCCTGCCAGCACGGCGTGCTGCGTCAACTGGCCACCGGCAGCCGGGACTGCTCCGGCACGACCTGCGAGGACCCCTCGGCCCACGAGATCGCGATCGCCCTGCATCCTTACGGCACGGGCCCGTTCGCCGATGCCTCGTCGATCAGGAACACCTATCCGCGGCACGGGGACGGCTGACGGCGAGCCGACGTCGGCGCTCGCCGACGTCAACTACTTCTCCTGATATGGGCGTTGGGCTCGCTCCGCAAAGTGGGCGACGGCCATGTCGCGGAACCGCGCGGCGGCCGCGGAGAGATAGCCGTCCTCGCGCCGGACCAGGCTCAGGGTCCGTACGCAGTCGGGAGTGTCGAGGTGCAGCCAGGCGAGCGGCACCTTCGACAGGTCGGCGCGGGCGAGCGAGGGCATCAGGCCGACGCCGAGGCCGGCGGCGACCAGGAAGTGTGTGGCGCCCGGTTCGTCGCCCTCGCAGGAGATGACCGGACGGCGTCCGATCGACGCGAACAGCCGATCCAGCAGGGACCGTTGCCAGTGCCCTGGGCGGGTGGAGATGAACGGTTCCTCGGCGACGTCGGCCACCGTGACCCGGCCCCGTCCGGTCAGCGGATGACCGGTCGGCACGACCAGCAGCACCTCTTCGTGCAGCAGCCGCACCGCGCCGAGCCCCGCCCCGGACAGCGGCTGGGAGGCGATACAGAAGTCCACCTCCCTGGCACGGAGTTGATCCAGCATCGCGTCGGGGGTGGACTGGAAGCAGCGGACGGCGACGCCGGGGTGGGCGGCGCGGAATCCGGCCAGCAGCTCCGTGAAGGGCAGCAGGGTCTCGGCGGCGAAGGCGACACTGCCGTCGTCGAGTCCGGCGGCGTCGGCGACTTCCCTCCGGGCGTCGTCGAGTTCGTTCAGCGCGCGCTCGACCCGGGTCAGGAATGCGGCGCCGTAGCGGTTGAGCCGGATGGCGCGGCCCCGCCGGTCGAAGAGCGGCACGCCCAGTTCGGCCTCCAGCCGGGCGATGGTCCGGCTCACCGAGGGCTGGGCCACCCGTAGTTCCTCGGCGGCCCGGCTGATGTGTTCACGGCGCGCGACCGCCCGGAAGTAGCGCAGGGACAGCAGATCCATCGGCTTCTCGGGCTTCCCGGTCGGTTGACGTCGACCCGGGAATCGTCACATACGGCAGCCCCGCCCCCTTCGCCGGTGGCGGGCCCGCGCCCCGTGCGTACGGTGCCGGCCTCAGCCGCCCGTCGAAACCGTCGCCCAGACCGTCTTTCCCGAGTGGTCCGGTGTCCAGCCCCAGGCGTCGCTCAGCCGGTCGACTATCTGCAGCCCGCGCCCGGATTCGGCCAGCGCGTCAAGGGGCTTGACGACGGGGGCGCCGGCGCCGGTGTCCGAGACCGCGCACAGCACGGTGGTGTCCTGCCGGGTCAGGGCGAGCCAGGCGGGACCCAGGGCAGCGGGTGCACTCGGGGCGTCGTCCTCCTCAGCGGGCTCGATGCCGTAACGCAGGGCGTTGCTGACGAGTTCGGAGACGACCAGCGCCGCGTCCTCGGCGACATCGGCGCACATCTTCCAGCCCCGGAGGGTCGCCCGGGTGAAATTGCGGGCCTCCGCCACGGTGCACGCCGAGCTGCTGAGGGCGCAGGCGGCGAAGTCGTCGGGACCGGGCATCCACCAGGCGTCCTCACCCGGTTCGTCCCGAAGGCTGTGGTGCACGGTCTCTGCCGGATGTGTGGTCATCAACATCTCCGCGAGGGCGATTTCGGGGCTGGGCCGGGCTGCCTCGGAGAGTTAATATCCTCGTCAGCCGTCTCTTGCTGCAAGTGCATCTGCAATTACATCAGTAAGGACGGCCGCACAGGGGCTCGTTCACGCCAATGTGATCGCGGGCTCGGGATCGGTCGGAGGGTGTCCTCCAGCAAGGGAGCAGCTGTTATGGAGTCGGTGACCAACGGCATGCAGGCGACCAGCATCGAAGGCGTCATCTGGCGCAAGAGCCGCCGCAGCAATCCCAGCGGCAACTGCGTTGAGCTGGCCGTTCTTTCGGACGGCGGGGTGGCGGTACGCAACTCCCGGTTCGCCGAGGGGCCCGCGCTGATCTACACCCGCGACGAGATGGTGGCCTTCGTCCAAGGCGCCAAGGACGGCGACTTCGACGACCTCATCGCCCACAACTGACGCATATGTCGATCGGATAGTCGCCGCGGCTGTACCTACACTGGAGCCAATGGGACACTGGGCGTTCGCCCGACCACTCAGGGGAGTCAGCATGAGCGCCGCGCAGCCGAGCAGCGAACCTTCTCTGCGCCGCTATCTCGATCACCCGCGAGGCGGCCCGACCGTTCTGCGCATCGTGCTGGGCACGCAACTCCGCCGGCTGCGCGAAGCGGCGGGCATCACCCGTGAGGCCGCCGGCGATGCCATCCGCGGATCGCATGCGAAGATCAGCCGCCTGGAACTCGGCCGGGTGAGCTGCAAGGAGCGGGACGTCGCCGATCTGCTGACGCTCTACAACGTCACGGACGAGGCAGCCCGCTCCGACTTCCTCAAGCTGGCCGGCCGGACCAGCACACCCGGCTGGTGGCATCAGTACGGCGATGTGCTGCCGGGCTGGTTCGAGACGCATATCGGCCTCGAAGAAGCCGCGTCCGTGATCCGCACATACGAAGTCCAGTTCGTGCCGGGCCTGTTGCAGACGGCCGAGTACGCCCGTGCGGTGGCGCAGCTCGGCCATCCGCGGTCCACGCCCGAGGAGATCGAGCGGCGGGTGCAGCTGCGCGTACAGCGTCAGGAGCTGCTCACCCTCCAGGACGCGCCGCGGCTGTGGGCCGTGATCGACGAGGCGTCGCTGCGCCGACCGCTCGGCGGACCGGAGGTGATGGCGGGTCAGCTCAGACATCTGCTGAAGATGGCCGAACTCCCCAATGTCACGCTGCAGATCGCACCGTTCAGCCTCGGTGGCCTGGCGGCGGCCGGTGGGCCGATCACGATTCTGCGGTTCCTCGAACCGGATCTGCCGGACATCGTTTATCTGGAGCAGCTGACCAGCGCGCTCTATCTGGACAAGCGCGATGATGTCGATCATTACCTCGCGGTGATGGACCGGCTCAGCGCACAGTCCGAGTCGCCGCGCGAGTCCATGGCGATCCTGGAGCGGCTGCTCAAGCAGGAGAGCTGACGCGCGCAAGGCGCGTCACGAACAAGGGCGGTAGGGAGGCCGAGAGAGACAGGCACCCGGTGGGCGCCCGTCCGTCTCCATGTCGTCGTGTCCGGCTGCGGCCGCGGATCCGTTACAGCTTGCGGGCGACGCCGCCGTACTCGATCCACTCCTTGGTGAGCTGCCTGGGGCCGATGTCGGCATCCGGCTTCCAGGTGGAGACCTCCACCAGACCGGGCTCCTGGACCTCCAGCCCCTCCAGGAAACCGGCGAGCTCATGCGCCTGCCGTACCCGGCCCCACTGGCCGTGGGTGCTGACCCGCATGAATTCGGTAACGAAGTCCCGGGTCGCGGCATCCTCGCTGACCAGCTGGCACACCACCAGGAAGCTGCCGGGCACCAGCCGGTCGGCGACCCGCTTGATCAGACCGGCCGGGTCGTCCGAGTCCGGGATGCAGTGGAGTACGGAGACGAACAGGGCGGCCACGGGCCGGTCGAAGTCGATCAGCCGCTCGACCTCGGGGCTGGTGAAGATGCCGTCGGTGTCCCGCATGTCCGCCTGGATGACGGCGGTGTTGGTGTTCTCCTCCAGCAGCGCGCGGCCGTGGGCGAGCACGATGGGGTCGTTGTCGACGTACACCACACGGGACTGCGGGTCGACCCGCTGCGCGACCTGGTGGACGTTGTCCTGGGTCGGCAGGCCTGATCCATGGTCGATGAACTGCCGGATGCCGTGTTCGGTGGCCAGCCAGCGGACCACCCGCTGCAGGAAGCGCCGGTTGTTGATCGCCAGCACCTGGGTGCTCGGGACGACCTTGCTCAGCTCGTCGCAGGCCTCGCGGTCGACGGCGTAGTTGTCCTTGCCGCCGAGGTAGTAGTCGTACATCCGCGCAACGCTCGGGATGCTGACATCGACAGCGCTGGACTGCGGGGGTATCTCTTGGCTCATTCCACACTTTCCCGTCGCTTCGACAGCCCTCAGTCATGGCGCAGCGGCGATCACTCCGTAGGGGGACGACTACGCCACGCAGTCCCCAACATACCCACCGAATGACAGTTGTTGCAGACGAGCGGCAGGGTCCCTTGCGCAAAGTTGGCGATGTTCCGTCAGTGCCGGCCATAAACCCAACAGGCGCACGAATCAAGGGTGTTCCACCGGACCGATGAGGGTCGGGGTGTCGGCCATCGCCACCGTGGTCATCATGGCCGGGAATCGGCCCCTCAGGTGTGGCGATCAGGAGGAGCAGCCCAGTCTGCGGCGCCAGTCGGCTGTGAGCCGTGGCCGCAGCAGGACGACGCCTTGCTGCGTCCCGACGGCCATGTCGAAGCGGGGAAGGAGGACGAAGGAGGTGACGAGGGCGGGTAGTGGAGCGCTCCATACCCGCTCACAGCTGGGGAGATGACAGAGAACCACGCCGTGTTCATCGCTCACGGCGACCAGGGGTTCGCCGTTGGGGGCCTGGCCGGTCCACAGGATGCTGCGGCAGGGCATCGGAAGGCCCCGGGACTCCTCGGGCCGCTCGGGGTTCCAGACGCGCACCGGCATCAGGCCCCCGTCGTCGTTTCTCGAACAGTCCCCGTGGACGAGGAGGGGTGGTCCCGAGGGCTGATCGGCCCAGCGGAGATAGCGTCGGTGGTCCGCGCCCCGGCGGCCCTCCCGCCCGAACGCGCTGCCCGGCAGCTCGGAGCGTGACCGGACGTGGGTCAGCTGCGCGGTGGTCAGGTCGACGACCCGGACGTCGCCGGTACGCCCGGTCACCGCGATATAGCGAGCGCCGGACGGCGCGTGGTGCGGCACCATCAGGGTGGTCCGAGGCGGGAGGACCAGGGGCTCCTCCCGTACTTCCCTTTCCGCTGTGACGTTCCAGAGAAGGCCGCGGAACGGAACCTTGTCGTCGTACACCTGCCGATGGCCCTCCTCCGACGACGGGTCGGGGCCGGCGATCAGCAAGATGATCTCTCCTGTGGTGGTTGTGCACGCCGTCGAGGAATTCAGGAAGGGACCGCCCTGCATCCGCCACGGCACGGATGTCACCTGGTGCGGGGCATCAGGTGAGGACACCGTGGTGATCCGGCCGGCCGCCAGATCCCACATCAGCACGCTCACCTCGGGGCGGTTCTCGGTGGGCGGGAGGATATGTGCCGTGAAGCTGCTCCTGGGGCGATCGTCATGCACCTGGCCCAGGAGGGCGGTGCTTACCTCGTCGTTCGGTGAGAGCCGCTCCCACACGAGCCGTTCGAGCCGGGTGCTCCGCCCGTCCGTGGTGCTGGTGAAGTACTCCCTGGCCAGGATGTTCAGGTCTCCGGTCGGCCCCTCGGCAATGTCCTCCTCACCGGCGAAGCCCAGATAGTGAACCGGACGTGCGGAGATCCGGCTACTGTCGCCGGGGAATCGGTCAAGAGCCCCGGTGTCAACGGTACGAAGGGTGCCGCCCGTCTTGGCGATCACCTCGTCAGGTCTCGCCGACCAGGTCCTGACCAGTGCGGCCCCCACCAGATCGTCGTTGACCTCGCCCTCCCGCCGCGCGGCGTCCGCCCGGGGATGCAGCGACCGCCACAACCGTGCGGTCCCGTCATTACCGATGGCGAGTACGTCCAGGCTCTCGGCCGTCGATGAAGCGAGGAGGTGCACGACGCAGACGGCGCTCTCGTGCCCGAGCAGCGGCTCCGCCATCAACTCCCCGGTGAAGGCGTCCAGGACACGCACCTGACCCGAAAAGCCCGCGGCGACGGTCAGGAGACGTCCTTCGCTCACCTGCCGCAGCGTTCGGTACGTCATGAGATCGCTCGGGACGGGGGCGGGGACGGACCGATGTTGTCCGGTGGCCACCGACAGGAAGTGGATCCTGCCGAAATCGCCGCAGACGAGCCCCCCGTGTTCCTTGGTGTCCCCGACGAACTCCCAGTCCACGCCGGTCAGGAAGCCGTCCCACTTCGCGGAGGAGAGAGTGCTGCGCGATGCCACATCGAGGACGGTGAGCCGTCGGCCCCGTCCCGGCCCTTCCTCGGCGATCAGGGCCACCGGGTCACCGTCGAGTGTGGTGAGCGCCTTGAGTTCCGGACAGTGCAGTCCGGTCAACAAGGGCTCGACGGGGTCCTGTCCCTCCACGGGGTACAGCCGTACCTCGCCCCCCATGTGATCCGTGACCAGCAGCCATGCGCCGTGCCCTGGGAGATGGACCAGGGCACAGGTCACATGGGGCGTCCGGTCCGGCATCGGCGGGGCATCGGGGTCCTGCGGCTCCTGGGCGATCTCTACAAGGGTGTGCCCCTCGTAGGGGTCCCACAGGGTCACCCGTCCGTCGCCCGCACCCACCACGACAGGCGTCCGGTCGGACAGCAGGCCCGCATCGAGCAAGCGCGAGCAGCCGGTGCCCGGTATCTGCCGGACGAGCGAGGCCTCCGCCGCGTCCCACAGGCTCAGTGTGCCGTGTTCATCAAGGGTCACCGCCAGCGCACGGCCGTGATCGCCCGGCAGCCCGACGAGCCCCTTCACCTCCGCCACATGGGGCAGCACGGTCGTACGCGAGGGGTCGTCCACGTCCCATACGTGCACATCCAGTGTGTCCGGCGGAGCCGCCAGGACCAGCGTGCGTCCGCCCGGCGTGGTCAGTTCCCTGACGGTCCAGCCGGCCGAGATGGAGTTGGTGGAGTACGTCCCCGCCGTGTGCTGGCCGACGATGCGGTGCGGGGTCACCTGGCGCGGTTCGGCCCACAGCCGTTCCACGCTGGTCGAGTGCTCCAGGAACCGCCGCGCAAACCCCTGCGCCCCATGGGTCTCCGCCGCGAACGCCAGCTGTGCCGCCCGGTCGCCGCCCTGGGCGGTACCGCCCAGCATGTCGGCACACCGCTCGATGGTCATTGCCAGCATGGGGTTGCGCTCGGCGTGGCGTACCGCCGGCAGGAGCCGGGTGATGTCCGCCGACAGCACGAAGGCCGGGTCCTCGATCAGATCGTCGATGACTCCGGCGGCGGCCCCGTGTGTGGCGAGGTGCTCGCGTACGTACCGGGGCGCACGGGACCAGTCACGACGGCCCGGCGCACCCTGTGCACCCGGCGCATCCGGCACGACGCTCAGCAGCGTCTCGACGAAGCAATGCTGGATGTCGGTCAGATCGCGCAACTCCAGCGCCCGGCCCCTCAGGTGGTCCGTCAACTCCTGGTGATAGAGCCGGAAATGCTTGCGGCCATCGATGTCCGTGGCCGTGAGGTAGGAGCGGTCCTCCCTGACCAGGGTGTCGATGTCGGATTCGGTCAGGGGTATGCCGGAGAGGCGAGCGGCCACCCGGGCCCAGACGTCCGCGCGCGGCAGGCCGTACCCCTCGCCGAAGGCCAGACTGGTCAGCAACGGCTCGGCGAGCGCGCGGCGTTCGCGCGGCATCCGTTCCAGGTACTCCTCGAAGGCGCCGCCGACGTTGGAGGGGAGCCGGTCCGCCCAGCCGGGGGCCGTGACATCGACCGGTTCGCCCCGCTGCAGTGCGCTCGCGGTCATCCGCGCCACGAGGAAGCAGCGCCCGGCCCGCCGGGCCACCGCCTCCGCGATGGTGCGCGCGGTGCCGGGATCCTGTGCGTAGGGCGAGCCGGCATCGGCCAGGATGCGTTCCACGTAGTCGGCGCTGCTGGTGTCCTCCGCGTACTCGGCGGTGTCGAGGTCGATCACCGCGGCGTTCGCGCCGATGTGCAGCAGGAGTTCGCTGCGGGAGCCGACCACCAGGCGTACGCAGGGGAGCTCGCCGAGCGGGCGCAGCAGCTCCCAGGCGATCCGGCGGGCCTCCGCCTTGTCGCCCGCCGGTCCGGCCTCGTCGAGGGAGTCGACGACGATGCGGAACGGGTTCTGCCGCTCGGCGAGGGCGGCCAGCAGATCGGCGGGGGCCGTCGCCGTGACATCGGCGGCCGCGGCAAGGCGCCCGACCATCGCCTCCAGCGTCTGGTGCCGCGCGTTGACCGACACATCGATACGGTGCGCGGACCGCGCCGTACCGCCCTCCAGGACCAGCCGTCCCAGCACCGCCGATTTGCCCGATCCGGGCGCCGCGGTGACGACCAGGGCGCTGCGGCCGCCCGGACCGCTGAGGTGGGCGCGCAGGACGTCGAGCGCGTGTGCCCGGCCCGTGAAGTAGAAGCCGGGATCGTGGACGTACTCGACGCCGCGGCCGCGCGGGTCGAAGTGGGAGGCCAGGTCCGAGGCGTCGAAACCGGTGCGGCCGTCGCCGGCGCTCGTGGCGCCGGGTTCGTGGAACGGGTTGGCGAAGAAGGGCAGTTGGGCCGTGAGGTCGGTGCCGGAGCAGTTGGCGCGCTGGCGCAGCCCGTCGCGCACAAAGCCCTGGTTGATCCGGCCGGTCAGCTTCTCCAGGGAGAGATATCTCTGTGACGGCCCGTCACCTTGGCCCTGCGCACGGACCAGTTCGACGACGAAGGCGCCGTCGCCGGCCCGGTCACGGTGACGGGCGGACGAGAGCACCCAGGTGCCCGCCCCGGTGGCCTCCCCGCGCGGGCGCACCGCGGCGAAGTCGTCGGCCACGGCACCGATGTCCTGGGCGCCGGAGCCCGCCTGGCAGGCGTCGATGATGAACAGGACATTGCGCACCGGGGACGACGCGAGCGAGGACGCGAGGTTCGCCGGCGAGAGCCAGCTCCGGGCGCGGGCGGGGTCGCTGTCGTGGCAGGCGAGCCGGTAGGGGCCCACGGGCGGCGGCTCGCCGTGGCCCGCGTAGTAGAGGACCACGATGTCGTCGGCCCGCAGCTCCGCGCCCGCGCACCAGTCGGCCAGCGCGTTCTCCAGGTCCTCCGCACGGGGTTCGTACGATACGGACATGAGCACCCGCTCGTATCCCATGCCGGTGAACAGCTCCACGATGCGCTCGACGTCGGCGTGTGCCTCGGGGAGTTCGTCCATCCGGTCGTAGCGCCGTGTACCGGCCGCGATCAGATAGCGCCGTGCTGCGGCGCCCGCCTCGGTCACCCGGCGCTACCGCCGTCCGCCGGCACCGGTTCGGCGTCCTGTCGTTCGGCGTCCTGTCGTTCGGCAGCGTCCGGCACTGCGCCGGACAGCCCGGCGGCGATCGCCCGCCCCGTCTCCACGGCCGTCAGATAGCGCGTCGCCTCGTGCATATGGCTGCCGTTGTGCACGGTCACGTCGGTGACACGGCTACCGAAGGCGGGACGCAGCTCGCGGACGACGGCGACGATGTCCGTCGCATCGGCGATATTGGTCCACCGCCGCAGCGCCCGTGGCCAGCGCGCCAGGCCGCCCGCCGCCGGCTCGGGGCGCAGTCGCGGCAGGACCAGTCCCCGCATGCCGAGCGGTGAGCCGAGCGTGACGAGCATATGGACGTCCCGACCGGTGCTCAGCGTCTCGTCGCAGAGGGTCTCGTAGGCGATGACCGAGCCGAGCGAGTGCGCGACGACCACCCGGGTTTCGGGGGTGATGCGGGCGGCCAGCCGCGCCTTCGCCCGCTCGCGGATGTCGTCGTCGGTGAGGTAGCCGACCAGCTGTTTGAGATCGCTGATCAGTACGCGGTCGAGCATGCCGGTGAGGAACTGCGCGCCGGTGAGGGCGTCCAGGGCGGCCCGCACCAGCTGCAGCCGCATCAGCTGGGAGCCCGCCCGGCCGGCCGGTCCGCGCCCGCCGCTCTCGTCGGGCGCGGGAACGCCCGGGTCCGTTCTGGCGGCCTGGGCCCACCACTCCATGAGCAGCGCGTATTCCTCGTCGCTCTCGACATCCGACGCGTCGAACGATTCTGACGGCCCCGCGCGGCCGCCCCGCGGCCGGAAGAGGTCACCGTAGAACGCGATGGCCACGTCCTCCGGTTCCGGCACCGGCGCCCGCGCCAGCCGGACTCCGCCGCGCAGTTCCGGTACGAGGTCGCGGGCGAGGGAGTCCTCGCTCAGATACTGCTTGCCCACCCCGTGCACAAAGACGACCTTGGCCATCGCCGCTCCCCCACTCCGTCCCCGAACGGACCGTCACCCTATCCTCGCCGTCCGGAGCGCTCCCGTCCGCGCTTCGACCCATGAGGCCCGCACCCCGGCCCGCCCCGCCGCATTCTCATCGCTCTCTCACCCGGCGCTTATCACCCCGTCACACCACGTCCCTACGGTCGCCGCAGGCTCGTCGTCCGCCCGCCGTCCGCCCCGGAACGGACCGGACGGTGTCGGTACGGGCCTCGTACGACAGCCGTCCGGCGCGCGCCCGGCCGACGGAGCCAGAGGAGAGTGCACCGTGTACCACCTGACCGGCGTGACCAAGTGCTACCGGAGCGGCCGGCAGGAAGAGGACGTGGTGCGGGCCCTGGACGGGGTCGGGCTCTATGTGGAGGACGGGGGCGGCCTGGCCGTCCAGGGGCCGGCCGGGGCGGGGAAGTCGACGCTGCTGCGGATCCTCTGCGGGCTGGAGCGGCCGACCCGGGGCAGCGTCGAGCTCGACGGTACGGATCTGGCCACGGTGACCGAGTGCCGGCTCGCGCGGATACGTGCCGAGTCGATCGGCACGGTACTCGGCGAGGATGAGCTCACGCCGGGGCTCACCGCCCGGCAGAACGTGGCGGGTGCCCTCGTACCGCTGCGGCTGCGCCCGGCCGACTGCTGGGAGCTGGCCGGAGAGGCCTTGGAGGAGGTCGGGCTGAGCGACCAACAGGGCTTGCTTCCCGGTGAGTTGGACGAAGGCGCGCGGCGGCGGGTCGCGCTGGCGCGGGCGCTGGTGAAGCGGCCCACGGTGCTGCTGGCGGATCAGCCGACCGCCGGTCTGGACGCCGACGCCCGCGAGGGCGTTGCGGATCTGTTCGCGCGGCTGTGGAGCGAGCGCCGGCTCAGCTGCATCGTGGCCACGGAGGACGAGGCGCTGGCCCGGCGGGCGCCCCGGCTCGCGACACTGTCGGCGGGGAGGGTGACGGCCATCGCCCGCTGCGCGGGCCGAGACGCGGACCGCCACCACTGACCATGCCGCTCACCACGTCGCCCACCGCGACACAGACCTTACTTTTCAGTAAACTTACTGACCAGTAAGGTTAAGGTAGGCTGGCGTGGATGAATGACACACGCAGGCGACGCGTCCCCCGGGCCCTCCGGGAGCAACAGATCATCGACGCGGCGATACGGGTCTTCGCCAAGCGCGGCTATCACGCCGCGTCGGTCGACGAGATCGCGGAACTCGCCGGAATCTCCAAGCCGATGATCTATCTCTATCTCGACTCCAAGGAAGGACTGTTCATCGCCTGTCTGCGGCGCGAGGCCGCGCGCCTGGTGGCCGCGTTCCAGGATGCCGCGGGGCATGCGCCCTCACCCGAACTACGGCTGCGGGCCGGGCTGCTCGCGTTCTTCACCTTTGTCACCGAGCACCGCGACAGCTGGGTGGTGCTGCACCGGCAGGCCGCGGAGCTGAGCCCGGCGATCGCGGCGGAGCTGACACAGGCGCGGCGGGCGGTGATGGCGGAGGTCGCCGGGCTGGTCCGGGTCGGCATCGTGGAGAGCGGCGGGCCCGCCCAAGCCGGCGAGCAGGAGGCCGACTTCGTGACCTACGCCCTGGTCGGCGCGGCGGACTCACTCACCGACTGGATGGCCAAGCACCCCGACGAACCGCCGGAGCGGATCACCCTGCGGCTGATGAACATGGTGTGGGTCGGGATGCGCAACGTCCTGGGCGGCGAGGTGTGGGCGCCGGCCGAGGACGGCTAGCCGGCGCCCAAGAGCCGCCTCATCACCTACTGGTGGGCTCACCCGGCCGGCCGGTAGAAGGGACGGATGACCACACAGAAGAGTGAGGCACCGCCGACCGCCGCACAGCAGCAGCCCAGCACCGAGGAGATGGTCCGGGCCAACCAGGCGAACTGGGACGCCCGTACCCCGGTCCATGTGGCCAGCGAGTTCTACGGCCTGGACGGCTCCCGAAGTGCCGAGGACTGGTTCGCACCGTTCGAATGGACGGATCTCGGCGATCTGACGGGGCGGGACGTGCTGCATCTGCAGTGTCATCTGGGCACCGAGACGGCCGCGTTCGCCGCGCGGGGCGCCGCGCACACCGTGGGGCTGGACTTCTCCGCCGCGGCGGTCGCGGAGGCGCGGCGGCTCGCCGGCGAGGCCGGCCGGGACATGGAGTTCGTCCGGTCGGATGTGCACCGGGCCGTGGCGGCGCTGGGCGGCCGCCGGTTCGATGTGATCTACACGGGCAAGGGGGCGCTGTGCTATCTGCCGGACCTGACCGCCTGGGCGGAGATAGTCAGCTCACTGCTGCGGCCCGGCGGGACGTTCTATCTGGTGGAGTTCCATCCGCTGCTCGACGCCCTGGGGCCGACACCGAGCCCGGACCGGCAGCAACTCCGGCTGCATCATGACTACTTAGCGGGACGCGGCGCCATCAGGAGCGACACGCCCTGCACATACACCGACGGCCCGCCGGTGCGGGGCGCCACGACCAGTTACGAGTGGCGGCACGGCCTCGGGGAGGTCATCTCCGCCGTGATCGGCGCGGGGCTGACCGTCGAACTGGTGCGGGAGACCGAGCTGCTGCCCTGGAAACGGTTCGATTCCATGGTGCCGTCGGAGAACGGCTGGTGGCGTCTGCCGCCGTCCGAGCCGATCATTCCACTGCTGTACGCCCTGCGGGCGGTGAAGGCGCGGGGATGAGCGGAAAGAGGTGACGGCGAAGGGCTGAGCGCCCGCTCGGCACCGCGCTCACCCCCGGCGGTACACCGAACACAGCAGCTGATCCTTCGCCGGCCCGGTGACCCGCCACCGCAGATGCCATGCGTCCGCCGCGACGGCGATGAAGGTCCCCTCGTACCGGTCCTCGGAGCAGGGGTGGACGGCGGTCCACCGGCCGGTGCGGAGGTCGAGATCGTGGAAGGGCCGGCCGTCGGCGAAGTCGATCTCGGCGGTGCCGTCCGGCCGGGGCCGCAGCCGCAGTGTGCGGTGCGCCGGGTACACCGTGCCGCCCCAGGTCAGCCGGCCCTCCTCCACGTGCAGCAGCGCATCCCCCGCCGCGTCGGGCCGGAACTCGGCGGTGCCGCGGAAGCTGCCCTCGGAGCCGGCCCGCAGGTCGTACACGGTGCGCTCAATGCTCCAACGGCCGGCCAGATACCCCGCCACATCGGGGACCGGGTACGGCGCCGGCTGTCGCGCCGGCTCTGGCACTGGCTCAAGGGGCATCCCCCCATTCTCCCGCCGCCCAGCGCCCCTCACCCCATCGGCCCCACCCGGCGCCGCAGGCCTCTCCCCCGGCCCCTCGTACCGTGCGGACCCGCATCACCCGTCTTACTCTCGGTGCAGTGATCGTCACCGAGGTCCGCACGGCGGGCCGGCCGGCTGCCGTACGCCGTCGGCCGGGGCGCCGCGCCCGCCGCTGCCGCCTCGTACGAGCCCGGAGACCGGAGGCACCACCATGCCGGAGCTGTTCATCGGCGGTCAGTGGACCGCAGCGGCCGACGGGCAGGTGCGTGAGATCCGCTGCCCCGCGGACGGCACGCTGGTCGCGACCGTCGACGAGGGCGGGCCGAAGGACGCGGTGGCGGCGATCACCGCTGCCCGGCTGGCATTCGACGACGGCCCCTGGCCGCGCACACCGGCCGCCGAGCGCGGCCGTCTGGTGCTGCGCGTCGCCGAACTGCTGGAGCGCGACAAGGACCTGCTGGCCAGGGCCGAGTCCCTGGACACCGGGAAGCGGCTGGTCGAGAGCGCGTACGACATGGACGACATCGCCGGCTGCTTCCGCTACTTCGGCAACCTCGGCGCGGCCGGCGGCACGGACCGGGTGGTGGACACCGGCGTCGCGGAGACGGACAGCTCGGTACGGCACGAGCCGGTCGGCGTCTGTGCGCTGATCACGCCGTGGAACTACCCCCTGCTGCAGACCGCCTGGAAGGTCGCCCCCGCCCTGGTCACCGGCAACACCTTCATCCTGAAGCCGAGCGAGCTGACCCCGCACACCGCCATCCACCTCATGCGGCTGCTGGCCGAGGCCGGGCTGCCGGCCGGCGTCGGCAATCTGGTGCTGGGCACCGGCCCGATGGTCGGCGCGCTGCTGACCGAGGACCCGCGGGTGGACATGGTGTCGTTCACCGGCGGTCTGCTCACCGGCCGGCGGATCATGGCCGCGGCGGCGCCCACGGTGAAGAAGATCGCCCTGGAACTGGGGGGCAAGAACCCGAACATCGTCTTCGCGGACGCCGACTTCGACACCGCCGTCGACTACGCCCTGATGGCGGTCTTTCTGCACTCCGGGCAGGTCTGCTCGGCGGGCGCCCGGCTGCTCGTCCAGGACGAGCTGCACGATGCGTTCGTCGACGAGCTGGTCTCCCGCGCCCAGCGGATCCGGCTCGGCGGGCCGTTCGACGAGCATGCCCGTACCGGCCCGCTGATCTCCGCCGAGCACCGCGCAAAGGTCGAGGCGTATGTGGCGGCCGGGCTCGACGAGGGTGCCGTACTGCTCTGCGGCGGCTCGGCGCCGGACGACCCGTCGCTGTCGAACGGCTACTACTATCTGCCGACCGTGCTGGACGAGTGCACCCCGGACATGTCCGTGGTCCGCGACGAGTCGTTCGGCCCGGTGCTGACCGTCGAGCGGTTCCGCGACGAGGACGAGGCGGTCTCGCTCGCCAACGACACGGTGTACGGGCTGGCCGGGGCGGTGTGGACGCAGGACAGCGAGCGCGCCCACCGGGTCGCCACCCGTCTGCGGGCCGGGACGGTGTGGATCAACGACTTCCATCCCTATGTGCCGCAGGCGGAGTGGGGCGGCATGAAGCAGTCCGGCGTCGGGCGGGAGCTGGGTCCTGCGGGGCTGGCCGAGTACCAGGAGGCCAAGCATGTCTGGCGCAATACCGCGCCACGTCCGCAGAGGTGGTTCGAGTGACCGAACCCGAGCCCCGCCGCCCCGGTACCCGGGCCGATGGCTCGCACGACGACGATTCGCTCGCCGAACTCGGCTACAAGCCCGAACTCAAGCGCACCCTGGGCAACTTCCACACCTTTGCCGCCGGCATCAGCTATATCTCCATCCTCACCGGCACCTTCCAGCTGTTCTACTTCGGTATCGCCCACGGCGGCCCGGCGTACTGGTGGTCCTGGCCGATGGTCTTCCTCGGCCAGCTGATGGTGGCGCTGTGCTTCTGCGAACTGGCCGCCCGCTACCCGGTGGCCGGGTCGATCTACAACTGGGCCAAGAAGCTCGGCGGCCCGCACATCGGCTGGCTCGGCGGCTGGATGATGCTGACCGCCACAATGGTCTCGCTGTCCGCGGTGGCGCTGGCGTACCAGGTGACGCTGCCGCAGATCTCGTCGTGGTTCCAGTTCATCGGCGACGGCACCGGCAAGTCCGCGGCCGCCAACGCCGTACTGCTCGGCACCGTCCTCGTCGCCTTCACCACCCTGGTCAACGCCTTCGGCGTCAAGCTGATGGCCCGGATCAACTCGGCGGGTGTGGCGATCGAGCTGATCGCCGCCGTCGTCCTGGTCATTCTCCTCGCCGCTCACGTCACCCGCGGCCCCGGCGCGCTGACCGACACCTTCGGCCTGGGCAAGGGCGAGAGCCTCGGCTACTTCGGTGCGTTCCTGACCGCGTCACTGGCCTCGGCGTACGTCATGTACGGCTTCGACACGGCCTCGTCACTCGGCGAGGAGTCCAAGGACCCCGGCCGCAACGCCCCCCGCGCGATCCTGCGCGCGCTGGTCGCGTCCTTCGTCATCGGCGGGCTGATCCTGCTCTTCGCGCTGCTCTCCGTACCCGATCTGCACGCCGAAGAGCTGTCCGTGGACGGTCTGCAGTACGTCGTGCTCGCCACTCTCGGCTCGACGATCGGGCAGATCGTGCTCTGGTGTGTGGTGATCGCGATCACCGTGTGCGAGCTGGCGGTGCACACCGCCGGGATCCGGCTGGCGTTCGCGATGGCCCGGGACAACAATCTGCCGGCCTCCTCGCTGCTCGCCAAGGTCAGCCCGCGCTTCCAGACTCCGGTGCTGCCCGCCGTCGTCATCGGCCTGGTGGCGGTCGGCATCCTGGTCATCAACGTCAATCAGCCGCAGATCTTCTCGGTGATCACCAGCATCGCGATCATCATGATCTATCTGGCGTATCTGGCGGTCACCCTGCCGATGCTGGTCCAGCGGCTGCGCGGGAACTGGACCCCGCTCAAGGGGAAGTTCTCGCTCGGCAGATTCGGCCTCCCGGTGAACATCCTCGCCGTGCTCTGGGGCTTCGGGATGTCCCTCAACCTCGCCTGGCCGCGCGCCGCGGTCTACAACGCGACCGGCCCACAGCACTGGTATCTGCGCTGGGGCGCCTTCCTGTTCATCGGAGTCGTGGCCATCGGCGGCTTCGCCTACTACTGGTTCGTCCAGCGCAAGCGCACGGGCGTCCTGGCCATGCACGCCGCCGCCGGCCCCGACACCGATTCTTCGGGCACCCCCGGCGCCCCCACCCCTTGACCTGGAGACGGCACGATGTCCCAAGAGGCCCCAGTGGACGAGTTCGACTATGTCGTGGTCGGCGGCGGCACGGCCGGCGCCGTGGTGGCCGCCCGGCTCAGCGAGGACCCCACCGTCACCGTATGCGTCCTGGAGGCCGGGCCCTCCGACGTCGGCGACGACAATGTGCTCCGTCTGGACCGCTGGATGGGCCTGCTGGAGTCCGGCTACGACTGGGACTACCCCGTCGAGCCGCAGGAGAACGGCAACAGCTTCATGCGGCATGCCCGCGCCAAGGTGCTCGGCGGCTGCTCCTCACACAACTCCTGTATCGCCTTCTGGGCGCCGGCCGAGGACCTCGACGAGTGGGCCGCGCGGGGCTGTACGGGCTGGAGCGCGGCCGACTGCTTCCCGCTCTACCAGCGGCTGGAGACCAATGACGCGCCCGGCGACCACCACGGCCGCAGCGGCCCTGTCACCCTGCGCACCGTGCCGCCCCACGACCCGTGCGGTGTGGCGCTCCTGGAGGCCTGCGCGGCGGCCGGCATCCCGACCACCCCGTTCAACACCGGCACCACCGTCATCCGCGGCGCCCACCGGTTCCAGATCAACTGCCGCCCCGACGGCACCCGTTCCTCCGCCTCGGCCTCCTACCTCCACCCGGTGATGGACACCCGCCGCAACCTTGAGGTGCGCACCGGGCTCCAGGCCAAACGCCTGAACTTCGATCCGTCCCGGCGCTGTACCGGCGTGGACTACCTCTCCCCCGATCTGTTCCACACCCGCACCGTCCATGCCCGCCGTGAAGTGATCGTCTCCTGCGGCGCCATCGACTCCCCCAAGCTGCTGATGCTCTCCGGCATCGGCCCGGCCGACCACCTACGGGCCACCGGTATCGAGCCGATCGTCGACTCCCCCGGCGTCGGCTCCAACTTCCAGGACCACCCGGAGGGCGTGATCATGTGGGAGGCCAAGCAGCCCATGGTGACCTCCTCCACCCAGTGGTGGGAGATCGGCATCTTCGCCGACACCGAGCCCGGCCTCGACCGTCCGGACCTGATGTTCCACTACGGCTCCGTGCCCTTCGACATGAACACCTACCGCCGCGGCTACCCCACCTCGGAAAACGCCTTCTGCCTCACCCCGAACGTCACCCGGGCCCGCTCCCTGGGCACCGTCCGGCTGCGCACCCGCGACTTCCGCGACAAGCCCATGATCGATCCGCGCTACTTCACCCACGAACACGATGTACGGGTGATGACCCACGGCCTCCGCCTCGCCCGCGAGATCATCTCCCAGGCACCGATGGCCAGTTGGGCCGGCACCGAACTCGCCCCCGGCCTCTCCGCGCACTCCGACGCGGACCTCCTCGACTACATCCGCGCCACCCACAACACCGTCTACCACCCCGGCTGCACCGTCCAGATGGGTGCCCCCAACGACAAGGCGGCCCCCCTGGACCCCCAGCTTCGCGTCAAGGGAGTCACCGGTCTCCGGGTGGCCGACGGCTCGGTGATGCCGTTCCTGACGGCCGTGAATCCGTGCATCACCACGATGATGATCGGGGAGAAGTGTGCGGACATGATCAAAGAGGCCTAAGGGCTGTCCCGTAATCCCTGGTGGATCAGCGCACGGCGTCAGATGCACTGCGTTCTCCCCCACGCCTTAAGGGCGCAGGAGGGGCCCCCACCGCTCACTCCGTCTCGGCTCTTCATTCGCTGTACGGATGCCGAGCTGCATCGCAAGGCGGAGGGACGTCCGGATACTGGGCGTATCCGGACGTTCCGACAACGCGGCGTGGGGGCACCTCCCAGCGTTAGCTGGGGGAGTGCCGTAGCTGTCGTCGTGCGCCCGCCAGGGATTATGGGACAGCCCTTAGGCGCACGGGGGGCGGCCTCGGCGCGCAGAAGACCTCATGGGCACACTGAAGACCTACGAGGTGGGCTCCCTTCGCCGGCATTGTCCGGATCAGGTGCTTGGGGGTCGCCGTCCGGTCTTTACGACCTTTCAGCCTCTCAGCCCGACCTTTGTTCACATCCTCGGCGAGAGCCAGAGCTCCCTTCCCCGAGGCCACTCCGGTCGAACTCCCTCGCTCGCCCCGTAGGCCGACTATTAGGATACATCCGCTCAAAGGATATGGAACAGGGGAAAGGAAGAAATTTCGGGCACAAATCGCATGCCGGGATGTGCCCGCCGACCCGGCCGCCGTTGCCGACATCCGCGCAGCCGTTGTCCGGCAGCTGGCCGACCGGGGCCTGGACGAGGCTGTCTGCACGACCGAATCGGTGCTCAGGGAGCTGCTCACCAACGCCATCCGGTACGGCACCAGCCCCATCCAGGTCCGCCTCCCGTTACTTCTTCGCGGGAGCCAGGTCGGTTCCCTGGACCTGCTTGGCGAGGTGGGGGCGCTTCTTGATCAGGTCGGCGGCGATCGGGTCCTGGAAGTACTTCTTGTACAACGTGACGTAGGTACCGTCGTCGATCATCGCGTCGATCTGGGCGTCGATGTCCTTGAGGAGTTTCGGGTCGCCGTTCCTACGCAGCGGGAAGGCGCTGCCTTGGAGGCTGTCCTGTTCGACCGCGATGCGTACGGGCTGCTTCTTGACGTATGCGTCGGCGTCGGCGCCGCCGAGGACGATCGCCTCGACTCCGCCGGAGAGCAGCTGTGAGATCAGCGCGGTCTGGTCCTTGAACTTCACGAGCTTCGCCTGGGGCATCTTCTTGGCGATGAAGGCTTCCTGGACCGCGCCGCTGACGACTCCGACCCGCTTGCCGTCGAAGTCCGAGAGGTGAGTCTCCTTGCCGCTCTTCCTGGTCACCACGGAGGTGAAGCCCCAGTAGTACGGGGTGGTGAAGGAGACCTGCTTGGCGCGCTCGGGAGTGGCGCCCACGCCGGCGACACCGATGTCGTACTGCCCGGCGGACAGCCCGGCGAGGATGCCCTGCAGGTTCGTGGTCTTGTACTGGACCTTCACATCGAGGCGCTCGGCGGCCTCGTTCATCAGGTCGACGGCGAAGCCGGTGGGATTGCCGGAGGCGTCGGTCACGGCGAAGGGCGGCTGCTCGGCCTGCGTACCGGCGGTGATCACTCCGTTCTGGACCAGCTTGTACTTGGCGGTCGAGGCCTTCGCCGAGCTGCTGTCGCTGTCACCGCCGCAGGCGGTGAGGGGGAGCAGCAAGGTGGCCGCGGCGCCGGCGAGAAGTGATCTGCGGAGGGTGCTGTGCATGGGAGGGGCTCCTGTACGGGGACGGGCGTTCAGAGGACCTGGGAGAGGAACTGGCGCAGCCGGGGGTGGTCGGCGCGTTCAAAGATCCGGTCAGGGGTGCCGATCTCGGCGAGGCGGCCGTCGCACATGAAGGCGACGCGGTCGGCGGCCTCCCGGGCGAAGCCCATTTCGTGGGTGACGACGGCCATGGTCATGCCGGCCGATGCGAGGTCCCGCATCACGGCGAGCACGTCCTTGACCAGTTCGGGGTCGAGCGCGGAGGTGGCCTCGTCGAAGAGCATCACCTCGGGCTCCATGGCGAGCGCGCGGGCGATGGCGACGCGCTGCTGCTGGCCGCCGGACAGCTGGGCGGGCCGCCGGTCGGCGAAGGCGGCGAGGCCGACCTCCGCCAGGCGGCGCAGCGCGCTCTGCCGGGCTTGCTCGCGGCCCATGCCCTTGACCGAGGTCAGGGCGAGCGTGACATTGCGCTCGACGCTCAGGTGCGGGAAGAGGTTGAAGTGCTGGAAGACCATGCCGATGCGGGCGCGGGCGGCGTCGACGTCGGCGCGCGCGGCGGTCAGGCAGGTCTCACCGAGCCAGATCTCGCCGGAGTCGGGAGTCTCCAGGAGGTTGAGGCACTTGAGGAGGGTGGACTTGCCGGAGCCGGAGGGGCCGATCAGGCAGAGGGTCTCGCCGGCGCGTACGTCGATGGTGATGTCGCGCAGCACGGTGTGGCTGCCGTAGCTCTTGCTGAGGCCGGTGACCCGCAGAGCGGCGGGGGTGGCCGGGGCCTTGGTCATGGCGGTCATGCCTTCACTCCTGCGGTGGCCGATACGGGGGCCGGGGGGACGTCCGCGTCGGCGACGGCCAGGGGGTGCCCGCCTTTCGGGCCTTCGCGCAGTCGCTTGTCGAGATGGTTGACGAAGTACGTCAGCGGGATGGTCAGGCAGAGGTAGCACAGGCCGGCGGCGATCAGCGGGGAGGAGTTGTAGGTGCGGGCGACCTCCTCCTGCGCGATGAAGTACAGCTCGCGCTGCCCGGCGGCGAGGCCGAGCAGGTACACCAGCGAGCTCTCCTTGATGTCCTTGACGAACTGACCGGCCATCGCCGGCAGCACACGGCGGATGCCCTGCGGCACCACGACCAGGCGCATCGCCTTGAGGTAGCTCAGGCCGAGACTGCGGGCCGCCTGCAGCTGGCCGGGGTCGACGCTCTGGATGCCGGAGCGGAAGATCTCCGCGGTGTACGCGCCGGAGATGATGCCGATCGCCAGGATGGCGTAGCCGAAGGGGTCGGTGCCGAAGGGGCGGATTCCGGCGGCGGGCAGGCCCACGCCGACCAGCATCACTGTGATGATCACCGGCAGGCCGCGGAAGATGTCGACGTACAGCCGGGCGGGGAGCCGCATCCACCAGCGGTTCGACAGCAGCAGCATCGCCGCCAGCAGGGCGATGACGATGCCGACGACGATCGCACCGGCCGCGATGACGACGGTGTTGAACAGCCCCTCGGTGATCAGCCGGGGGAAGGTCTGGGCGATGAGATCCCAGTTGAAGAACGTGTTGACCAGGGCATTGGACGCCAGGTCCGGCGGGGAGGAAGCGGCCATCACGACTCCTGACAGCGGTCGGGGGCACAAGCGGGCACGGACGCGTGGAACTCCTCGCGCACCGAGGTAAGGAATTCCGGGTCGCCGAGCAGGTCCAGGACCAGGGCGGCGAGGGCGGTCGCGATCGTTTCGGTCATGGCGTGGGCTTCCGGCGTACGGGCTGCCTCGCGCATCTGCGCGGAATGCCCGGGAGTCCCGCGGGGGCAGATCTGCACGTACGGATGGATCACGGGTAGTTGCACGGAGACATTGCCGATGTCCGAAGAGCCGGCCGGATTCGCCGGGGACGGCGGTTCCAGTTCCAGGCCGAGGCCGGCGGTGTGGGCGGCGAGCCGGTCGGCCATCGTCATGTTGTTGTTGCGCTCGGTGTAGCGGGGCGCGGTCTCGGCGTGTTCGACCGTGGTGCCGGTGGCCAGCGCGGCGCCCTCGGCAGCGGCGAGTACCCGGACCAGCAGCTCGTCCAGGGCTGCGGAGGTGGCCTCGCGTACGTAGATGTCCAGCTCGGCATGCTCGGGCACGACGTTGGGGGCGTCGCCCCCGTGCGTCACGATGCCGTGGACGCGGGCGGTCGGCGGAATGAACTGCCGCATCGAGTCGACCGCCGTGAGAAACAGCTGCGCGGCGGCGGCTGCGGAGCGTCCGTCCCAGGGCGCCTTGGCGGCATGGGCGGCGACGCCGTGGAAGGTCAGCCGCAGGTGGCTGGCGGCCAGCGCATGCCGGGCCCGGAGGCTGCGGTCGGCCGGATGGAACATCACCGCCGCGTCCACGCCCTCGAACGCGCCGCGCTCCAGCATGAGGATCTTGCCTCCGCCGCCCTCCTCACCCGGGGTGCCGATCACCTTCAGCGTCCCGGCGTGGCCGGGCCGGACGGCGACGGCGGCGAGAGCGGCGATCAGGCCACCGGCCGCGATGAGGTTGTGGCCGCAGCCGTGACCGATGCCGGGCAGCGCGTCGTACTCCAGCAGCACCGCGATCGTCGGGCCGTCCGCCGCACCCCGGTGGGTGGCGGTGAAGGCGGTCGGCAGGTCCGCGACTCCCTTGTCCACCTCGAAGCCCGCCGCGGCGAGCCGGCCGGTGAGCTGTTCGACGGCGTAATACTCCTCGAACCGGGTCTCCGGCATGGCGTGCAGCTTGAGGCTCAGCTCCTTCAACGCAGGCCGGTGCTCGCACACGGCGGCACGCAAATCGGGGGCAAGGGAATGCATGGATGCTCCGGGAGGTGCGACGTTCTGGGGTTGCCGGAACGTTAGGAGCTGCCCGAACCGCTTCGACTATGGTTACCGCACTCGCGGTAAGCGACCGAGGTGCCGCAAGGAACGGGAGACGGCGATGAGCGTTGTCCTGATGCTTGCCGGAGCGGCCCCGTCCAGCGTGGTCGTCGGCGCCTCGCCGCTGGCCGAGCTCACCGCGGCGCTCCACGCCTACACGGAAGCCGAGCACCACCCCGCCACGGTCCGGTGGGCCCGCAACCTGGACACCGAAGGCCCTGGAAACGGTGGCCCTGCCCAGGATGAGGGGTCGGTCTCGGCCCTGCCCGCGGGGCTTCGGCAGCGCATCATGGACTGGGCCCCGCTGTGGGCCTCCTACCGCGCCCGGTACCTGCTGCCCTTGCGCGCGGCGGCAGACCGCTCGCTCGACGCCGAACTGGCCGACATCGCGGACCTGCCGCTCGAGCGCTTCGCCGAGCTCACCGGCTATGCGGTCCGCGGCGGCAACTCCGGAGCGCCGCTGGACCGGGTACTGCACGACTCCACGCAGCGAGACGGCCTGCTGGCCGCGGCCGAGCTGCGCTCCACAGCCCGGGCCGAGCTCGCCCGGCGACTGCTCGACGCTCCCGACGAACTGCGCTCCGACCTGCTCGCCCTGCTTTCCGCGGCAGCCCAGGCCCTGGAACCGGACCTGACGCGGGCAGCTCGTACGATCGCCACCCATGTGCCACGGCTCCGCGCGGCCATCGAACGCAGCGGCCCCGGCCAGGCACTGGCCGGACTGGACCCCTCGGCCTCATACCGCAGCGGGCCACCGCGGGTCGTCTTCGACAAGTTCCACCACGGCATCGTGAACGTCGCCACCACGCGGCTTCTCGTCGTGCCCTCGGTCTTCGGCCGCCCCCACGTCCTGGTCAAGCACGAGCCGGGGCCGGTAGCCGTCATCCAGTACCCGCCGCTCACGGACGGCGCCGCACAGCCCAATTACGCGGATGTCCACCGCCGGCTCGAAGTGCTCCGCGACCCCGGTCGTCAGCGCATCGCCCGGGCCATCGCACGCGAACCCCTCACCCCCTCGGAACTGGCCGCCCGCAGCGCCATGACCCTGCCTCAGGTCTCCCGGCATCTCGCCCGGCTGCGCCAGGCCGGCCTGGTGACGGTCGACCGCGCCGGCCGCCGCGCGTACTACCAGCTGAACCTGGAGCCGGTGCGCCGCATCGGCGATGATCTGCTCGCCGCACTCTTCCGCTGACGTCGGTGCCGCACCTCGAACGCGCATGCCGTATGGGCAGGTGGCGCAGACGCTGCTGGTCGCGGTCATCATCTCGCCAAGCCGACCGCAGGACCCAAAGCCCCATGAACGACGAATTACCGGTGATCCCTAAGGATTCAACCGGTAACTCGTGAACGAGAGAGGGACGATCTCGCGAATGTCCCGAAAGGAAAGTGTCCGAGGGGGGACTTGAACCATACGCACATGCCGGTGATGCGAGGTGAGTTGCGGCTGCCATAGCCGAGGCCTCGGCACATGCTGTTCGATCTGGGGCGGATCAGTAGGGACGCATGCAGGGCCTTGCCATTGGAACAAGTCCTGAGCTTGCCGACGTCAGCTCAGGCTCCGGAATGAGCACGCCCACTGTCGCTACTTCATGTGGATCCGGTGTGGCCGGAATGACCAGCAGCAAGAAGATCACCCCAGGCCCAGCAGACGACTGGGAAGCCCAAGGCATCGAGAGCGAGGCGGGCGGTCTTCACGCCGGAGGGCGTAGTGCCGGTGGCCTCGGCCATCAAATCCAGGACGTAGTGGAGGCCGGTGCCGACGAGGGCGTACCACTCACGGTTCCGGCTGAACGTCGCGCTGTGCGCTGGGACAAGACGTGAAGCGGCGGCTTCGACCTGGGCACGGGTGATGGTGTGTCGAGTACCACCGGAGACGAACTCGGCAGTGACGGACTTGCTTCTCACGATGCTTCACTCTCTTCGCGGCCGAGGTGGGCGGGCAGACCAACCGTTCCTCCGCGGCATTGTGCCGCTCTGCGGGTGGAAGCGCTGAGCACTTGCCTCATTCCGTCCCGGGCAGTGTCACCGCACTGTGACGTGCTCGCTGGTACGGAGCGGTCAGCCACATGGGGGCGCGCCTGCATTGGTTGGTACATAGCGGTGGTCCCCAGCCGCCGGTCCGCGATCAAGGTTTGCGCGCGGCCGCTGGGTAGCTCGGCGCGACGTCCTGCACAACTCTCGGCGCCCACGACCTGACGGTGAGTCACGCGTTTCGCGTGGACTGCGTGCTTTGCGTTCACGTTGCTGGGCAACGCAGGGGCGGGCGGGATCCTGCGAAGCCTCGACCGTGCCAGTGGTGAGCCGGTCGCGGAAGGACTCACCATGGCGACGCAGCGTTCAGTAGGTGTGAGGCCGGCAGCAAGGACGCGGAAGTTCTGCAACAACCGCCGCCTCCCCGCGACCTGATGGCCTTCCTCGCTGACGCCCACGAACACCGCGGCGTCCTCCACCAGATCGGCGCCGTCTACCAGTTCCGTCACATCGACCTGCAACGCGCCTCGCCAACCACCCTCCCCCACCTGGGCATTGACTCGACCCCCCAACCCCATGCCCAGTCACAGGCCGACGCCGCCCCAACTCGTCACGCGAACGTAGGACCGATGAGCTGGACCGCGCCGAGACTGCCTTCGACAACGCGCGGGTCTACGGGTTCGGGTTCGGCATCGGGTTCCTACGCCGAATCGCCGACGATACCAAAGGCCTTCCCACCCACCCCGCACCAGCGTCGTGGGTCCCGAGGGGCAGCAGGAAGGCGGAACCGACTGCCCAGTGATCACGACACCCAGACGCGCACTCCCGGATGGATAGCGCCTGGAGCCCGTCCGCCCCAACGGCGTCACCAGCCCGCAGTGGCTGATCGCCGAATGGCCCGAGGGTGATCGTGAGCGCCCTGGTACTGGTACACAAAACGGCGGCCTGGCCGGGTACGGTCCCGCATGCGGCTCATAGTGCACTTGAGGAACCGTTTGCCCCGCTGGAATAGTCTGTTCATCTAGCAAGTGTTTTACGGGGGGCGTGTTTCGCATGGGCGTTGTGCTGCCGGGCTGGGCGGATGAACTGCTCGACCTGATCGGTGTCTCGTGGCCGAACGTGGACGAGGACGACTACCGCGAAATGGCCAACGCCATGCGGGAGTTCGCCGACGACATCGATGAGGGCGCGAACGAGGCGCACACCGCGATACAGAGCCTGGTGGGCTCAGCGGGTGGCTCATTGGCCGTGGAGGCGCTGAACGCCCACTGGGGCAAGATCAACGGCCAGCATCTCAAGGGGCTTGCCGACTGCGGCCGCATGGCAGGCACTGCGATGGACGGCGTCGCGATCCTCATCGAGGGTGCCAAGATCGCTGCGCTCGTCCAACTCGGCATCCTCGCGGCCGAGGTCATCGCCGCCCAGGCGGCGGCCCCGTTCACTCTGGGACTTTCCGAGGTCGGCGCGCTCGGTGCCACCCAGGCGACCCGAATGATCGTCAAACGCCTCTTCAAAGAGGTATGCCAGCAGGTCGCCGAGCAGGTCATCAGCATCGCGCTCACACCCGTCGAGGAAGCCCTCGCCGCGATGGTCGGCGACCTCGTCGTCCAGCTCGGCGCCAACGCCCTCGGTGTGCAGGACGGAGTGGACCTCGGGCACGCGGCCAAGGCCGGCAAGGACGGGTTCAATCAGGGCGTCAAGGACGCCAAGGACTCCGCCAAATCAGCCGCCGACAACCCCATGGAACTCCTCAGCGCCGGTGGCCGCCGCGGAGGCGGGGGCGGGCTCGGCGGAGGCGGCTCCCACGGTGGCGGCGGTGGCGGGTTCAGCTTCGACAAGGACGAGCACGACCGCGCCGTGACCAGCCTGGAGAGCGCCGGCGGCACCTTCCGCAACAAGGCCGGCGGCAAGATCAGCCGAGCCAGGAGCCACCACGGCCGTACCCGCGGCAAGGACTTCATCGCCGACGCGGCGAACACCATGCTCGACAAGGTCATCGAAGGCATCGAGAACGCCGTCAAGAAGACCGCCAAGCACCTCGACGACAACATGACCCGCGGCATCAAGCAGATGGCCAAGAACCACCACGAGAACGACAAGGGCCTCGCCGACCACTTCAAGGGCCTTGGGAAGGATGGAAAGGGCGATCCCAAGTCCCCTATTCGGGGTGGCTCAGGCCGGGGTGGCAGCGGCGACGGCAAGTCACCGAAAGCGAAGGGCCCCCAGTCCAAGGGACCCTCGAAGAGCGAGGCCGCCAAGCAGGCGGATGCCGACCATGCCAACGACAAGACCCGTAAGGACGAGGGCAAATGCACCGACGGCACCGACCCGGTCGACCTCGCCACGGGCAAGGTGTTCCTGACCCAAACCGACATCGCACTGCCCGGCGCCCTGCCGCTGGTCTTCACCCGTAAATACGAGTCATCGACCCGCATCGGGCGCCACATCGGACCATCGTGGTCCTCCACCATCGACCAGCGCCTGGAGATCGACAGCGACGAGGTCGTCTTCGTGACCGAGTCCGGGATGCTGCTGCGCTACGCCATCCCGGAGACCGGCGAGCGGGCACTGCCGAAAAACGGCCCGCGCTGGCCCCTGACGCGCACCGACCAGGGCGACTGGGCCGTCCACGACCCCGACACAGGTCAGACCCGCTACTTCACTGACGCCCTGCACGCTCCTGGCATCGCCCTGCCTGATGAGATCACGGACCGC
Organism: Streptomyces inhibens; assembly: GCF_022221585.1. NCBI lineage: Bacteria > Bacillati > Actinomycetota > Actinomycetes > Kitasatosporales > Streptomycetaceae > Streptomyces > Streptomyces inhibens. Next base: position 8,057,683 of record NZ_CP084681.1, on the reverse strand, counting down.
AACGGACACCGGATCACCTTCGACTACGCAGACGAGACCGGCATCCCGTACGCGATCCGCCACAGCGCCGGCTACGAGCTCAAGCTGACCTGCGACGAGCAGGGACAGCTGACCGCCGTGCACCTGGCCGACGCGGCCGAGGACGGCTCGGACCAGCTGATCCGGTCATACGGGCACGACGAGGCCGGAAACCTGACCAGCGTCACCAACTTCACCGGCGCGGTGATCCGGTTCGAGTACGACACCGAACACCGGATATCCGCCTGGGTCGACTCCAACAACTCCCGCTACGAATACACCTACGACGACCGCCACCGCTGCATCACCCAGTCCGGCGCCGAGGGCCACCTGGCCAACCGGTTCACCTACGGCGAAGTCGACCCCGAGACCGGGCACCGCACCACCACCCACACCAACGGCGAAGGCTTCCCTACCCGGTACCTCATCAACGACCGCCTCCAGGTCATCGCGATCACCGACCCGCTCGGCAACACCACCCGCACCACCTACGACCCGCACGACCGGCCCGTCCAGACCACCGACCCCCTCGGCAACACCACACACCTCACCTACGACGAGGACGGGCACCTGGTTTCCATCCTCCGCCCGGATGGGACCAGCAGCACCGCCACGTACTCTGACCTGGGGCTGCCATTGGAGGTCACCGGCCCTGATGGCCGGGCGTTCCGTCAGGAGTACGACGCCAAGGGGAACCGTACTTCCATCACGGACCCGGCCGGCCAGACCACCGGCTTCACCCATGACGGACGCGGCCACCTAACCTCGGTTACCGACCCGCTGGGAAACACCACCCGAATCGAGTGCGACGAGGCCGGTCTTCCGCTCACGATCACCGACCCTCTCCGCGCCGTCACCCATTTCCGCCGGGACCGATTTGGCCGCACCACCTCCGTGATCGACGCCCTCGGCAACACCACCAGGTACACGTGGACACCCGACGGGCACCTTGCCACCCGCCTGAATCCGGACGGCACGCAGGAATCCTGGACTTACGACGGTGAGGGCAACTGCACTGCCCACACCGACCCGCTGGGCCAGGTCACCACCTTCGAGTACGGCCACTTCGACCAGCTGAGGGCGCGCACCGACCCGGACGGGGCACGCCACGAGTTCGTGCACGACACCGAACTCAAGCTCATGAAGGTCACCAACCCGCAGGGCCTGACCTGGCGATATGAATACGACGAGGCCGGGCGTCTGATCGCCGAGACGGACTTCGACAACCGCACCCAGAGCTATGCGCACGATGCGGCCGGGCGGCTGACCTCCCGCACCACCCCTCTGGGCCACACCACCCGTTTCCAGCACGATGCGCTTGGCCGGATCCTCACCAAAGACGTCGACGGCCAGCTCACCACCTTCGCCTACGACGACGCGGGCCGTCCGGCTCGGATCACTGGACCGGACAGCGAACTCGCTTACAGCCGGGATGAGGTCGGCCGGGTCGTCGCCGAGACGGTGAACGGCCGCACCACCACCTTCACCTACGACGTCCTGGGCCGTCGAATATCCCGCACCACCCCCACCGGCGCGGTCAGCACCTGGACCTACGACGTGGCGGGGCGGCGCACCAGACTCGATGCCTCCGGCCGCACCCTGGCCTTCGCCCACGACGCACTCGGCCAGGAACTCTCCCGCACCATCGGCGACATCATCTTCACCCACGCCTACGACGCCCTCGGCCGCCTCACCGACCAACACGTCACCTCAGCCGCCGAAACCCTCCAGCACCGCGCCTACACCTACCGCGCCGACGGCTACCTCACCGGCATCGACGACCACCTCAACGGCCCCCGTCGCTTCGAACTCGACACCATCGGCCGGGTCACCACCGTCTCGGCCCACAACTGGACCGAGACCTACGCCTACGACACCGCCGGAAACCAAACGCACGCCACCTGGCCCGACCGCCACCCCGCCCCCGAAGCCCGCGGCGAGCGCACCTACACCGGCACCCGCATCAACCGCGCCGGCACCGTCCGCTACGAATACGACGCCGCCGGTCGCACCACCCTCCGCCAGAGGACCCGCCTGTCGCGCAAGCCCGACACCTGGCGCTACACCTGGGATGCTGAGAACCGGCTGACCGCCTGCACAACCCCCGACGGTACGACCTGGCGCTACACCTATGACCCCCTCGGCCGCCGCACCGGCAAACTACGCCTGACCGACGACGGCCAGAACATCGCTGAGCAGGTGAACTTCACCTGGGATGGCGCCAGGCTGTGCGAGCAGACCACCGCCATCCACGGCCACTCCACACAAACGACCATCACCTGGGACCACAAGGGACACACCCCTCTCGCCCAGTACGAACGCAAGCACCTCTGCCAGGACGAAGTCGACGCTCGCTTCTTCGCCATCGCCACCGACCTCACCGGTATGCCGACGGAGCTCATCAGCGAGGACGGCGACGTCGCGTGGCAAGCCCGCCCCACCACCTGGGGTTCCACCGCCTGGAACCACAACGCCACCGCGTACACGCCCCTGCGCTACCCCGGGCAGTACGCCGACCCCGAGACGGAGCTGCACTACAACTTCTTCCGGCATTACGATCCGGACACCGGCCGGTACGCCAGCCCGGACCCGCTCGGGCTCAGGCCGGCTCCCAACCCGATCAGCTATGTGCTGAACCCCTCACGCTGGCGGGATCCCCTTGGGCTGTTCGGCTGCGAAGACGATGACGAATTCTCAAGCCACCATGAACCAGCGCGTGATCTTGCCCGGTACACTGAAGGACAGAGTACTCGCGATCCGAGTTCGCAGTGGTATCACGAGTACCTGAGTAACGATGAGCTTGTGGCGTCATTCAACACTGCTGGACTAGGGGATGGGTTCTTTGTTTCACCCGGAGGGCAAGTACTCGGTGGGCACCACCGATGGGATGAGCTCATGACCAGGGTGGGCGATGGCCGTATCGATCCCGAAACTCCCATCCGTGTCGATGTTCTTCGCGGGGAGTAACACCTATGTCATTCGTCCGGTCTTCAGATCCTGATTTTCGCGTGTGCCAGGTCCGCTTCGCGGCTCTGCTCGAACTGCAGTCGCGGGCAGAGAGGGAAGGGTGGGCAACGCGTTGGTCCTCTGAGGAGTCTCTGCGTGGGCAGGTGAAGGAGAATACCGTATTCCTCTGCACCATATTGCGGGAGGAACGAAATGGCGAAGTTCACGCCTACCGATGCCTCGTGCTTTTCCCGGCGGCGAAGGGGGACGCCGCAGGAGGCGTGACCACAATCGACATCGCCCCAGAGGCGCTCGCGTCAATGGAAAGAATTGATCGAGATCCGCAGTCCCGAAAGGCGCTTGCGAAAATGTTCTCCATCGCCTCGGGCGGCATCTCCATGGTTTCGAAAGACTGAGTTCCTTCTCGGATAAGATTTCTGCTACTGACTTCCGAACTCATCCCCGTTCTGGTGGCAAGGTATGTGACACAGCTGCACTCACAGGACGGGCGGCGGGATGTCATCATTAATCATGACGCGCACCGCCGTCCCGGGTACCACGAATCGTACGAGTGATCACGTGCATTCATGCCACGCACAACGCCGCCAGGACCAATTGGTGTCCGCCTGGCCAGCAGCAGAATTCCGTGACCAGAATCCGAGTTTCGGTTTCATCCGAGGCGAAGATTCCGGCATCGCGGTTGGCGAGGATCAGGCCGGCCGCCATGGCTGCCTGCCACGGTTCGGCCGGGGTCTGGGCGGTGCAATCGTCCGCGACAGGGTGGGTATCGGGGCACGCAAGTAGCGGCGGTCACCCGGGCCACCGTGCTCTTGGCCGGGGCGGGGCGTACCGGCGCCTTCGGCGCTGCGGGTCACCTTACGCACGAGGGTCAGCTGTTGCGGCAACAGCTGACCTGGCTGCGTAGGTGAGAACGGGTTCTGGCTCGCATTCCGTGGAAGGCCGACTGACCGTAATTTCATATGCTCACTACGCTGGCCGGTATGACCAGCAAGGAGAGGCTGCATTGAGCCAGTACTACGACATGGGCGACCAGACGCTGTGGAACCCGTCCAACGGGGCCTCCCGCCTGTTCATGAGCCAGGTGAGCGTCTATCAAGCCGAGCTGGGGCTGCCGTCCGGAATCGGGCCCATGCAGGCTGACGAGTACCAGATCGACCCCAGCGCGTTCAAAGCGTTCGTCGACGCCCTGCTCGCGTGGCATCGGAGAATGAGCCACGCCGTCATGGCCGCCCTGTCCGAGGGGTTCGTTGCCACGGTGCTGGTCCTGGCGGAGAGAGCGGGCATCGAGGTGAACTGGCACCCGGCCGACTTGGCCGAGAGCGGCGAGCTCAACGATGTTCAGGTCCCGACGGCCCTGGATTCTCCTGAGGGCGCGTGGGCAGCCGCCCTTCGGCAGAAGTCACGCGAGCTGGGCCGCTTCATGGCGAGCTGAGGCTAGTCGGCCAACATCCGAGGAGGACTCGCAAGCCAGTAGAAAACGATGCCCTCCGTGCTCGACGCCGGAGCCGACCCCCAGCTCGTCGCCACATGGATCAATCAGGCCCAGACCGAGAAGGCCTCTGCCCAACAAGATCTCCTTGCCACGACGACAGCCCGGCCCGAGACCCTCACCACAGGCCAGATCGAGCACATGGTCTCCGCGCTCGGCTCGATGACCGGCCGGCTCCTCACCGCTGCACCCGAACGCAAACGCCCCCTGTACGAGAGCTTCGGGCTCGCACTGACCCTTGACATGCCAAAGAGGATCATGACCGTAGAGTCACAACCCTCTCAAACATGTACATATGGAGAGTGTCCGAGGGGGGACTTGAACCCCCACGCCCGATAAAGGGCACTAGCACCTCAAGCTAGCGCGTCTGCCATTCCGCCACCCGGACTAGGTGTGATCTTCACGGGGCGTTCCCCGCGGCGACATGGACAACAATACCAAGGTTTCGGAGTGCCTTTCACCTGCGTATCCGGCTGGACATAACTTTGATTTATGGGCAATGAGGGACAAGTTGCGCATCTCAGTGGGCCGTGCAAGCCATGGGCGCTTTTGCCGCTGATGATCTGGTGCCGCTCGCGCCGGAGGGGCGGGTCGAGCCGCTGCTGCGGCGCCGCACGCCCCTGCCGCAGGGGGTGGAGCGTGCGGTGCCGTCGGCGGCGGGGCTACGGCATCAGGTGGTAGTCGGGGAAGTTGCCCGGGAGTCGTTCGGGCGACGGGCCCTCGGTCACCGCCTGGACGAGGAGTTCGCCGCCGACGAAGGCGCCGCTCCAGGAGTTGCCGAAGCCGCCGAAGAGCTCATCGCGGTCGCCGCGGGAGCGGGGCTTGCCATGGCCGACCTTGAAGGCGCGGATCTGCGGCGCGAGCCGGTCGTATGTGTCCTTGTCGTCGCAGGACAGGCTGGCCACCAGGGCGCCGTTGCTGGCGTTCATGGCGGCGAGGAGTTCGGCTTCGGTGTCGACGAGGACGATGGTGTCGACGGGGCCGAAGGGTTCGGCGTGGTGGAGGGGGGACGAGGGTGGCGGGGCCAGGAGGGTGGTGGGTGGGAAGTAGGCGGAGGTGTCCTGGGAGGGGAGGAAGTGGCCGTCGGCGAGGCTGCCGCGGTGCAGCGGGACGGCTCCCCGGGAGATCGCCTCGGTGGTGAGGTCGGCAAGTTCCTTGGCCTTGGCCGCGTTGATCAGGGGGCCGAAGTCGAGTTCGGGCAGCGGGTCGGCGGGGTCGGCGACGGCCAGCGGGTGGCCGAAGCGGACGCTGCGTACGGCCGGGAGGTAGGCGGCGAGGAAGTCGGCGAACGCGTCGCGCTGGACGACGAAGCGGGGGTAGGCGGTGCAGCGTTGTTTGGCGTAGTCGAAGGTCTTGCGGAGGAGGGGGGTCAGGGCCGGCCAGTCGGTGAAGTTCCAGATGCCCCAGGTGTTGAGGCCCTCTTGTTCGAGGATGTGGCGTTTGCCGAGGTCGGCGACGGCGGTGGCGACGCGGGCGCCGGTGTCCCGGCCGCCGACGAAGGAGACACAGCCGATTTCGGGTGAGCGGACCAGGGACGGGGAGAGTTCCCGGCCGCTGCCGCTGACGAGGGTGGCGGGGACGCCCTCACGGGCCGCGAGGGCGCAGGCGAGGGTCAGACAGACCAGGCCGCCGTCGGTGGGTGTCTTGGCGATCACGGCGTTGCCGGCCAGCGCCTGGACGAGCATCGCGTGGATGAGGACCGACATGGGGTAGTTCCAGCTGGCGATGTTGCTGACCGGGCCGGGCAGCGGTGTGCGGTCGGCGAGCATCCGGTCGATCTCGGCGACGTACCAGCGGACGCCGTCGATGGCGCGGTCGACATCGGCCTGCGCGAGCTTCCAGGGCTTGCCGATCTCCCAGACGAGGAGCAGGGCGAGCAGTTCGCGGTGTTCGGTGAGGGCGTCGAGAGTGGCGGAGATCCGGGCCTTGCGTTCGGCAAGCGGGACATGGCGCCAGGCACGGTGCTGGTCGAGGGAGGCGCGTACGGCATGCAGCGCGGTCTCCGCGTCGAGGCGCGGCGGGCCGGCGATGGGGGTGCCGTCGACGGGGCTGGTGGCGGGCAGCGGGTCGCCGTCCGGGTGCCAGGTGGCGGCCCAGAGGTTGAGCGCATGGTCGTCGCGGAACGCTTCGGGGGCGGCGGCGAGGCTGCGCTGCCAGGCGTCCTGCCAGGACGTTCCGGGTTTGAGGGCGAGCGTCGGGGCGGGTGCGCTGCGCGTATGCGACTGCGGGCTCGGGGTGGTTTCGGGGGTGGTGGCCATCGTGTGTCTCCGCTCTCGGTGCACGGCCGGAGGGGCAGGGTGGTGGCGCTCGGCGGCTCCCGTAGGAGCCGTTACTGGACGGTAGTGGGCGTGGTGGCGCTGCGGGACGGTCCGGCGTCAGGTATGGCGAGTGTCACTCGGCGTGGCCGGCGGGGCCACCTGGGTGAGGCGACCGGTGGGCGAGGTGGTCGCGGACGAGCCTCGGTGACGCCCTCCACCGGGTCGATGGGGATACGTGCCACCGCCTCGGGGCGCGCGGCGGGCCACCTCCTCGATCTCCGTCCCGCCCTCGGCGGGGGCGATGGCGAGGAAGCGGCCGGTGGCCCGGTCCAGGACGTAGGAGAGCTAGAACTCGGCTTCGATGTCGGCGGGTTGGGCCAGTAGTGCGCGGTGGGCGGTGTGGCCCTTGATGTCCATACCGAGGATCTGGCGTGTGGTCAGTTCCGCGGCGGCCGGGTCGGCGGCGCGTTTGACGCCGCCGGCCTTGCCCCGGCCACCGGCCTTGACGACCACGCGGCCGCCGAGGCGCTCGGCGGCGGCGCGGGCCCGCGCCGGACTGTCGGCGGCCTCAGCGGCCGGCACCAACACGCCGTAGCCGTCGAAGAGTTCCCTTGCTTGATGCTCGAACAGGTCCATGCCCGCTCCTTGGCTCGATCGCCAACACCCCGGCCTTTTCGGCGGCGGTCTGGCGGCGGGCCGGTATACGACGAGGGCGGGCGGTGCCGCGGGGGCACCACCCACCCTCGTCCGTACTGCGCGGGCGGCTCAGCCGGCGGCGGGTCCGGCCGACTCCCCCGCCTCTTCCAGCGTGCGGTCGGCGATCGCCCGGTGGTGGCGGACGACCTCGTCGATGATGAAGTTGAGGAACTTCTCGGCGAACGCCGGGTCCAGTCTGGCGTCCTCGGCCAGCCGGCGCAGCCGCTCGATCTGCGCGGCCTCGCGGGCCGGGTCGGCGGGCGGCAGGCTGTGCCGGGCCTTGAGCTCACCGACCTGCTGGGTGCACTTGAAGCGCTCGGCGAGCAGATGCACCAGGGCGGCGTCGAGGTTGTCGATGCTGCTGCGCAGGTAGAGCAGCCGCTCGCGGGCCGCCTGGTCGGCGACGGAGGCCGCTTCGCCGGCCGCCGGTGCTGTCCCTTCGCTCATGTGCGTCTCGCCATTCGTGGTCGGTCGGGTGCGTGGTGCGGGTTGTGCTTGTGGTACTTGATCGTGATCGGGTGAACATTACCCGGATCGTGCCGGGCGGCCAGGGCTGGTCTCGCGGATCGGAACGGGGGCGACCGGATCAGGCCGGATCCAGCCGGATCAGGCCCGGATCCGCTGGACCAGGCCGGATCCGCTGGACCAGCCCCGGGGAGGCGCCAGCCGCGCAGCTGCCGGAGGTAGCGGGCGGAGCGGGCCGCGGTGGACAGCGAGCCGGCCGGGTTGGCGGCCGGGTCGCGGGTAGCGGTACGGGGTCTTCAGCACGTGGTCGAACGGCTCGAAGGGGGCGGGTGTGCCGTCGGGCCGGCGCGAGAAGCGGTACTGCGCGACATACGCCCAGTAGATGTCCATCTCCAGGACGAAGATGTCCATCTCCAGGAAGACCGGCTCGGGGTCGGTCTCGGCGAGCAGCACGTCGTAGCGGCGGACGCGGGGGTCGTCGGTGGCGAAGGAGAATTCGTCGGCGTGGTTGTGGTGGTGGAAGCGCAGCCCACGGGCCTTGGCGGCGGCTCCGTAGGTGTTGAACTCCTCGGCCGCGCGCTTCCAGGCGTCGACGGTGTTGCCGTAGCGGTTGGGGCTGGAGGGCGTGCCGATGTACGGCAGGCCGAGCGCCTCGGCGTCGTCGAGGACCTGGGTGAGGTGGGTCGCGAAGGTGTACGCCTTGGGGTCGGTGGAGGAGTGGCCGACGTGGCTGCCGATGCCGCGCAGCCCGTTGTCCCGTAGCAGGCGCTTGAGCTGCGCGAGCAGGGCCGCGGCGGCGGTGCCCGCGAGCAGATCGCCGGGGACGCCGAAGAGCGCCGAGATGCGCGGGAGTTCGGCCCGGCCTCGGCCCGTGCCTTCGGTTCCCCCGTACGCCCGGTGGCAGGATCCCCCACAGAACCCGCCACCGGGCCGCTCATGTCGGGCCGTCCCGGTCGCCCGGCCCCGGTACCGGGACGGTGCTCCGGCCCCGGCACAGGCACCCGCTCCGGCCCAGGCTCAGGCACATACCCACGCCGATACCCGGCCATCCCTCAGTCCCCCTCGATCGGCCGCCTTGCCCCGTTTTCGGCACTCCTCGCGCTCATGACCGCGCTCCGGTGCGCAGCCGTTCGGCGTATGCGGCCGGGCTCCTCAGGCGTCCTCGCGCTCGCGCTCGTGGTACGTACGGCGGGTGTGCTCGGTGTGTGCGCGCATGACGGCGGTCGCGCGCTCCTCGTCGCGGTCGGCGATCGCCGCGGTCAGCTCGCGGTGCTCGATCCACGACTGCTTGCCGCGCTGCCGGGCCACCGGGGTGTAGTACCAGCGCACCCGCCGTCCGACCTGGGCGGCCAGTTCCGCCAGCACCGCGTTGCCGGCCAGCTCCATCACCTTGGCGTGGAATTCGGCGTTGGTCGCCACCGCGACATCCACCTCGTCGTCCAGCACCGCACGCTCCCCCTTGGCGCACAGCCGCTCCAGCTCCGCGACCCCGGCCGAGCCGGTGTTCGCCGCGGCGAGCCGGGCCGCCTCGGCCTCCAGCAGCGTACGGACCGTCAGCAGCTGGTCGGCCTCCTCCTCGGTGGGCTCGTGCACAAAGGCGCCCTGCGCCGGGCGCAGATCGACCCAGCCGTCGGTGTTGAGCCGCTGCAGCGCCTCGCGGACCGGCTGCCGCGAGACACCGAGATGGCCCGCGAGCTCGCTCTCGACCAGATGCCGGCCAGGCCGCAGCGCACGGGTGGTGATCAGTTCGAGCAGCGCTTCATAGACGCGCTCGCGCAGCGGGCCGGGTCGTTCGAGCTTCGGCACGGCTCCCTGCGGTAGCCCTGTGGACAGCATCGAGGCCTCCCTCTGCGGACGCGTGCGTGGACGTGGGCCCGAAATGAACGGAAGGCGATTGGTTATCCTCTACAGTCTACCGAGCACGCCCCTTACCACACCGCACGACCCGGTGATGCGCATCACGGACCGCAGTCGTCCGAGTACCAACTGCTGGGAGAATGCGGCCGGTTGAACCCGGCCGACCGACCATCGGCCGCCGGACGGACAGTGGGGAGTGGCCGAATGAGCGGCAGCAGGAGCACGGAGAGCGGCATGGGCGGGGGCGGCGTCCCGATCGCCGGGGCCGATGTCGCCGTCGTCGGGGGCAGTATCGCCGGCTGCGCCACCGCACTCGCCGCCCATCGCGCCGGCGCCGGCCGGATCACCGTCTACGAACGCACCACCGGCCACCTCGCGGACCGCGGTGTCGGCCTCGCGATGCACAACGCCCGCTACGCGGAGCTCGCGGCCGCCGGATACCTGGACGCCGCGATGCCCTGGGTGCAGCTGACCACCCGCCGCTGGTATGTACGCGACGGCGCCGCGCCACTCGGCCGCCAGGTCGGGGTACAGCCCTTCCCGTTCCGCTCCTACTGCTGGGGGCCGCTCTGGCGGGAGTTACACCGCCGGCTGCCCGCCGGCACCGTATTCCGCTCGGGGGTTTCGGTACGCGCGGTCAGCGACACCGCGAACGGCGCCACGCTCCATCTCGACGGTGGCGACAACGGGGCGGGCAGCGGCGCCGGCACGGAGCGGTTCGACCTGGTCATCGGCGCGGACGGCTATCGCTCGGTGGTCCGTGACGCGGCATTCCCCGATGTACGGCCCAGCTATGCCGGCTATCTCGCCTGGCGCGGCGCCGTGCCCGCCGAGCGGCTGACGGAACTCGACCTCCCCGGCCTTCCGACGGACCCGTGGGCGGAGGAGGACTGCATCTACGGCGTCTTCGACGGCGGCCATGTCATCATCTACCGCATCCCGGACGGCCGAGGCGGCCATCGCGCCAACTGGGTCCTGTACACCGCCCCGCCGGCCGGTCTCGACCTGGCCCTGGACACGCCCACCAGCCTGCCGCCCGGCACCCTCACCGAGGCGCTGCACACCCATCTCGCCCATGTCACCGGCGAGTTGCTCGCGCCTTACTGGGGCGCTCTGCTGCGTCTGACGCCCCCTCAAGAGGTGTTCATCCAGCCGATGTACGACTTCACGGCGCCGCGCTACACCGCGGGCCGGCTGCTGCTCGCGGGCGACGCGGCCACCGTCGCCCGTCCGCACACCGGCGCCGGCGCGGTCAAGGCGCTGCAGGACGCCGCCGCGCTGGAGGCCGCGTTGCGCGCCGCGCCGGAGCGACCGGACGCGCTGGACGCGTACGGCACGGAGCGTGGCGTGACCGGCCGGACGATGGTCGAGCTGGGCCGGCGGCTGGGCCGGTCCTTCGTCCAGGAGACTCCGGACTGGCGGACGCTGGACCAGGCGGGGCTGGATGCGGCCTGGGCCGCGGCGGACGGCTCGGGCGCGTTCGGCGGCCGTGAACTGAAGAACTGACGGCACGTCAGCCGTACCTCCTCCATCCGACTCCCCCCTCGAGGTCGAGGGGGCCCGTACGCTCACCTCGGCCTGTTCACGCCGCGCGGAGCCCGGTACGGAGGTCCGTACGGATACGGAACGGGCCCGGCACAGCCGCAGGGTGGTGCTGGAGCCGCTCGCCTCATCGGTCGATCTGCCGCCCACACCGCGCGCCGAGGAGTGGATCAAGGAGTACGGTGCCGAGCCGGACCGCTTCGGCCCGGACGCGGCCCGCATGAACGAGGAACCGAAGGTCGACAACGACCTCTACGTCCGCGACTACGACAAGTGCATCCCGCGCTACAAGTGCGTCGACGCGTGCGGTGAGCAGTGGCAGAACACCTTCGCCATCGCGGTCAGCGGGCGCGGCTTCGATGCCCGGATCGCCGCCGAGCACGATGCCGCGCCGACCGACTCGGCGTATGTGTACTGCGGGAACTGCATAAAGGTCTGTCCGACCGGCGCGCTGAGCTTCAGGTCCGAATTCGACATGCGCCGCCGGCACCCGGGACGCGTCACAGCAGACCGAGACGACGACGGTGTGCGCCCACTGCGGAGTGGGCTGCAATGTCACCCTCCATGTGCAGGACAATGACATCGTCAAGGCCACCTCGCCGCACGACGACCCGGTGACCCATGGCAACCTCTGCATCAAGGGTCGCTTCGGCTACCAACACGTACAGCAGCGCTGAATCGACGAGTGGGACTGATCAGACATGGGACGGGTCACCGAGCGACGCCGCGTCATCCGTATCCGCGACGGTGCCGTGAGCACCCGCCCGGACACCCTCGTCGCCGAGGAGCCGCTGGAGATACGGCTCGGCGGCAAGCCGCTGGCGATCACGATGCGGACGCCCGGTGACGACTTCGCGCTCGCCGCCGGCTTCCTCGTCAGCGAGGGCGTCCTGGCGAGCGCCGACGAGCTGGCGAACATCGTCTACTGCGCGGGGGCGACAGAGGACGGTTTCAATACCTACAACGTGGTCGATGTCCGGCTCGCGGACGGGGTCCCGGTCCCGGACATCACCCTGGAACGCAACGTCTATACGACGTCGTCGTGCGGGCTGTGCGGCAAGGCCAGCCTGGACGCGGTGCGCACCACCGCCCGCTGGCCGCTGGACACCTCTCCCGACACCCCGGTCCGTATCGAATTGGCGACGCTTGCCGCCCTCCCCGACCGGCTGCGGGCCGCCCAGCGAGTGTTCGAGCGGACCGGGGGCCTGCATGCCGCGGCGCTGTTCACGACGGACGGGGAGCTGCTCGACGTCCGGGAGGACGTGGGACGGCACAACGCCGTCGACAAGGTCGTCGGACGGGCGCTCCAGCAAGGCAGGCTGCCGCTGTCGTCCTGTGTGCTGATGGTCTCCGGCCGGGCCTCGTTCGAGCTGGCACAGAAGGCCGTGATGGCGGGCATTCCGGTGCTGGCCGCGGTCTCGGCGCCGTCCTCGCTCGCCGTCGACCTGGCCGCCGAGACCGGGCTGACCCTGGTCGGGTTTCTGCGCGGCACCTCCATGAACGTGTACGCGGGTGAGCACCGTCTCGCCCTGAGCGCGGCGGCCGCCTCGGACTGACGGCGCGCGCCTGATGCGCGCGGCGGCCGCCACGGGCGGAGGCCATGTGCCCGCCGCACGGGCCGGCGGACCGGTCGACGGGGTGCGCCCCCTGCGCCGGCCGGTCCCCGCCGGTCCGTGGGTCACTCCGCGGGCAGCGCGATCCGGGTGAGCAGGGCGATCAGCTGCTCGCGCTCGTCCGGGGTCAGTGCCGCGGTCAGCTCCGCGTTGGCCTCGTCGCCGAGCTGCTGGGTGCGGCGCAGCCGCCGCCGGCCGTCGGCGGAGATCTCGATGGCGTTCTTGCGCCGGTCCTTGGGGTCGGGGGTGCGGGTCACCAGCCCGTCCTTCTGCAGGTCATTGACGATCGCGACCATGTCCTTGGGGTCGATGCCCAGCGTCCGGCCGAGCTCGGCCTGGGAGACCGGGCCAAGTTCGGCGACGCCCGACAGGACGGCGTGATGCATCATCCGCATGCCCTCGGCGGCGAGGGCGTCGGCGACGAGCCGGTGGCCACGGGCGGCGGCGCGGCCCAGCAGCCAGCTGGGGAGCGCGCGGATACGACTGGGGGCGTACGGGGTTTCGGCCATGGGACCACCGTACCGAGAAATCCGTTGGAGAGCCCAACGAAAAACCATTGGCAATCCCAACGGTCTATGGTTATCGTTGGGGCACCCAATGAAGCCCGCTCGGTGCCGACCGATCGACAACCCTGGAGGTGCCCGCCCATGCGCCGCGTCCGATTCCATACCTATGGCGGCCCGGAAGTCCTGCGCGTCGAGGAGGCCGAGGCGCCGGTGCCCGGCCCCGGTGAGCTGCTGGTGCGCACGGAGGCGATCGGCGTCACGCTGCCGTGTGTGCGGCGGGTGCGCGGCGACGGCAAGGGCGGTGGCGATCCACTGCCCGCCGTGCCCGGTGGTGAGATCGCCGGCGAGGTCGTCGCGCTCGGCCCGGACGTCACCGGCTTCGCCGTCGGCGACCGCGTCACCTCGCTCACCTTCACCGGCTCGTACACCGAACTCGCCCTCGCGCCCGCCTTCCTGGCGAGCCGGATACCGGACCGGGCGAGCGCCGTGGAGGCGGTGGCACTGGTGCGCAGCGGGCATGTCGCGCTCGCCGCGCTCAGCACCGCCGCGCCGCAGGGCACCGAGTCCGTACTGATCACCGGCGCGGCCAGCGGCACCGGTCACCTAGCCGTCCAACTGGCCAAGCTCCAGGGGGTGCCGCGGGTGGTCGCGGCCGTCAGCTCGGCCGACAAGGCGGAGTTCCTCCACGGGCTCGGGGCCGACGAGGTGGTGACGTACGGGCAGGAGTCCTGGGGCGAGCCCGTCGATATCGTCCTGGACGGCGTCGGTGGCGAGGTACTGCCGGGCGCCCTGGCCGCCCTGGCGCCCGGTGGACGGCTGATCTTCTTCAACTCCGGTGGTGGCACGGTCCCGGCGTACGAGCTGCTGGCGGGCGACAAGACCATCACCGGGCTGACGATGCGGCGCTTCACCACGGTCCATCCGGAGCTGTACGCACAGCACCGCGCGCAGCTGTGGGAGCTGGCCGGATCCGGCCGGCTGCGGGCCGCCGTCCATGCCGAACTGCCGCTGGACGAGGCCGCGAAGGCGCACGAGATCATCGAGGCCCGGACCAACCTCGGGAAGGTGGTGCTGCGGCCATGAAACGCGACGGCGCATCCGGAACATGCGGGGCGCCCGGCACACCCGACGCTCCCGGCCCTGGCAGCGCACACGGCGCACCCGGCGCAGCGCCCTGCGGGCCGGGAGAGTGAATTCGGGGCGCGGCGCGGAGAACCGACGCACGCTCCTTGTCGCGGTCCACACGCGGCAGTAGCTTCCGTCAGGGATGCACATAGGACGTGGGATGTCCTGATGACCCGACCGCCGATGCCTCGAAGGGCAGGCCGGACCATGACGTCAGTTCTCCGCGCACACCCCAGCCCCCGCAGCAGACCCCCGCGCCGCCGCGCCACGGCCCTGCTCACCGCGCTGACCGCCACAGCCCTCGCCCTCCTGACGACCGCCCCCGCACACGCCGCGCCCGACCGGGCGTCGGGCGGCCCCGCCACCGCCGCGGCGCCGTCCCCCGCCGGCGGATTCGACCAGCGGATCCTCTTCAAGGCCTCCCAGGAACAGGGCTACTTCTGCTTCCGGATACCGGCCATCGTGAAGTCCGCACGCGGCACCCTCCTCGCCATCGCCGAAGGCCGGCGGCACGACTGCGGCGACGCCGGCGATATCGACCTCGTCCTCAAGCGCTCCACCGACGGCGGCCGCACCTGGGGCCCGCTCCAGGTCATCAACCGCGGCAACGGGGACACCCACGGCAACCCGGCGCCCATCGTGGACCGCCGCACCGGCCGTATCGTGCTCGTCGAGACCTACAACAAGGGCCGCACCGACGGCCTCAGCTGCGCTGTCCCCTGCGACCGCACCCCGCACCTCCAGTACAGCGACGACGACGGCGCGACCTGGTCCCCGCCCCGGGACCTGACCTCCAGCATCCGTCCCCCGCAGTGGAATTCCTGGTACGCCACCGGGCCCGTGCACGGCATCCAGCTCACCCACGGACGGCACGCCGGCCGGCTGGTCTTCGGCATGAACTCCGAGAGCTACGCGGACAACCGGGTCACCGCCAACCACGCCGCCCTGGTCCACAGCGACGACGGCGGCGCCACCTGGAAGGTCGGCGCGCTGGACACCTGGCCCATCGCCGCCGACAGCACCTTTCGTCAAAAGCCCTCGGAGATGACCCTCCTGGAGCGCTCCGACGGCTCCGTCTACGTCAACGGCCGCGAACAGGACGGCACCGACCTGGGCCACCGCACCGCCGCGGTCAGCCGCGACGGCGGCAACTCCTTCGCCGCGCCGTTCCGCGCCGTCCCCGACCTCTACACCCCGATGGTGCAGGGCTCGGCGCTGCGCCTGCCGCATCCGCAGGCCGGCCGCAGCCGCACCCTGTTCGCGGCGCCCGCCGACCCCGACCGGCGCCGCACCATGACCATCCGCTCCTCCTACGACGAGGGCCGCACCTGGGAGGGCGTCGACCGGGGCGCCCGGGTCACCACCGACTGGTCCGGCTACTCGGACCTGGTCGCCGTCTCCTCCGACGTCACCGGCCTGATGTACGAGGGCGGCGCGGTCGACGCCCGGGACGAGATCCGCTTCGCCCGCTTCACCGAGGACTGGCTCGGCCCGCGCCGCGCCCCCGACCCCACGACCCGCGACACCGCACCCGGCGCCCGGCCGGCACTCGTCCTCGGCGGCGCCCGCACCACCGACGGCCGTTTCGGCAACGCGCTGTCCTTCGACGGCACGGACGATGCGGTACGCCTCCCCTTCCGCACCTCCCTCCCCCTGGGCACCCACGACTTCACCTGCAGCCTGTGGTTCCGCTACGACGCCAAGACCGGCGAACAGCCGCTGCTGTGGATGGGCGGCGTCGGCACCAGGACCCCGCAGGTCGCGCTGGAGGGCGAGCCCAGGAACGGCCGGATCATCGCCCGCGTCACCGCCGTCGACGGCGCCGCGCCGGTCGCCACCGCCCAGGCCGAGACCGGCGACGCGTACAACGACGGCAGCTGGCACCATCTGGCGCTGCGCCGCACCGGCGGCCGGCTGCAGCTCACCGTGGACGGCACCGAGACCACCGTCGTCCCCGATGTCCCGGGGTCGGTCAGCCGCGGTTCGGTCTTCGGCGTACACCTCGGCCAGAAGCCGGACAGCCGCGTCCAGTTCACCGGCGCGCTGGACGAGGTACGCGTCTACCGGCGTGCCCTGAGCGACACCGAGCTGTCCCGCGTACGGACGGATGATGCGCCGGTCAGCGGGCCGATGGTGCTGGGGCTGTCGCTGGACCGGGTACGGGGACCGGGTCGGTAGAACCGCCGACCGCTGTCGCGGCGGGAGAAGACTCCCGCCGCGGCTCCGGTTCCGCACGGGCCGCACACCGCTTCGCCAGCACCGCGCAGACCATCAACTGCATCTGGTGGAAGAGCATCAGCGGCAGCACCGCGAGCCCGGCCTGGGCGCCGAAGAGGACGCTGGCCATCGGCAGCCCGGCCGCCAGGCTCTTCTTGGACCCGGCGAAGGTGATCGCGATCCGGTCCGCGCGAGGGAAGCCGAGCTTCTTCGCGCCGTACGAGGTGGCGGTCAGCATCACCGCGAGCAGCACCGCCTCCACCCCCAGCAGGCACAGCAGCCGCAGCGGGGAGACCTGGTGCCAGATGCCCTGGACCATACCGGCGCTGAAGGCCGTGTAGACGACCAGCAGTATCGAGCCGCGGTCGACATGGCCGAGGGCCTTCCTGTGGCGGGCGATGAATCCTCCCACCCAGCGGCGCAGCAGCTGCCCGGCCACGAACGGGAGCAGCAGCTGACAGACGATCGAGACCAGCGAGCCGGCCGAGAAGCCGCCGCCGTCCCCGTGCAGGACGAGACCGGCCAGCAGTGGTGTGACGACGATGCCGACGATGCTGGAGAACGAGCCGGCGCAGATGGCCGCCGCCACATTGCCACGGGCGATGGAGGTGAAGGCGATCGACGACTGGACCGTGGAGGGCACCAGGCACAGGAACAGCAGCCCGGTGTAGAGGGTGGGCGGCAGGACGTACGGGACGAGCCCGCGGGCGGCCAGCCCGAGCACCGGGAAGAGCACGAAGGTGCAGGCCAGGACGGTCAGATGGAGCCGCCAGTGGCGCAGCCCGTCCAACGCCTCGCGGGTGGAGAGCCGGGCGCCGTAGAGGAAGAAGAGCAGTGCGACGGCTCCGGTGGAGGCGCCGTCGGCGACGGTGGCGGCCGGTCCGCGGGCGGGCAGCAGCGCGGCCAGGGCGACGGTGCCCACAAGCGCCAGGATGTAGCCGTCCACGGGCAGCCAGGAGGGCAGCTTGGGCAAAGCGCGGCGCATGGTCTCTCTTCGGTCGTTCGGCGGCTCTCGGGCGGTGGCATGGACGGTGCCCTCTCCAGAGTGCCGTGGACCCCGGCGATCGGGAACCCCTCTTACCGTAGTGACTGTCATTATGGATCGCGATGAGCAGCGGCTGGGATCGGGCAGGGATGAGGGCCCGAACGGAGCGGCGCAGACAGCGGACGGCAGGACGGAGCGGCCATGTTCGAACCCGCGCAGCTGCGCACCTTTCTCACTGTGGCGCAGACGCTGAGCTTCACGCAGGCCGCGCACCGCCTCGGGCTGCGGCAGTCGACCGTGAGCCAGCACGTACGGAAGCTGGAGGAGGCCGCCGGGCGGCGGCTGTTCGCCCGGGACACCCACGCCGTGGAGCTGACCGAGGACGGCGAGGCGATGCTCGGCTTCGCGCGCACGATCCTGGAGGCGAACGAGCGGGCCGCGAGCTTCTTCGCCGGGACCCGGCTGCGCGGCAGGCTCCGCTTCGGCGCCTCCGAGGACTTTGTGCTGACCCGGATGCCGGAGGTCCTCGAAGGGTTCCGGCGGGACCATCCCGAGGTCGATCTGGAGCTGACGGTCGAGCTGTCGGGGACCCTGCACGAACTGCTGGCGGCCGGCCGGCTCGATCTCGTCCTGGCCAAGCGGCGTCCGGAGGAGTCGCGCGGGCAGCTGGTGTGGCGCGACCGGCTGGTGTGGGTGGGCACCGAGCGTCTGCGGCTCGATCCGCAGCGTCCGGTGCCGCTGGTCGTCTATCCGCCGCCCGCGCTGACCCGGGCCCGCGCCCTGGAGGCGCTGGAGCACCAGGGGCGGGAGTGGCGGATCGCCTGCACCAGCGGGAGCCTGAACGGACTGATCGCCGCAACTCGGGCAGGTCTGGGCGTCATGGCGCACACCATGGGCATGATCCCGCCGGGTCTGGTCCGGATCCCGCCACGTGCCGGGCTGCCGGAGCTGGGCGGGGTGGACTTCGTCCTGGTGTACGGGCAGCGCGACCGCGCGGCGCGGGGCCCGGCGGAGGCGCTCGCCGAGGCGATCCTCGCGGGCGGCGACCGGCTGCATCTGCCGTAGTCAGAGGCCTGCCGCGGACCCACGGCCTGAACCGGTGTCATGTGCAGAGATTTGGTGCAGATATGGTCCCGGCGTCGTGATCGTCCGGCGCCGAAGTGGCCGGATCATGTCCGCGCTTCTCCGAAGTAGCCCGTTTTCTCCGGTTGGCCAGTTCCCGTGGGAGCGCGTCCGGGACGTGGTACCGCCCTGCCGGATGCTGTCCCGTTGGGGTACGGTCGCGGCCTTGTGAGCAACACCACGAGGAGCTGGGTCATTGCGCGAGTTCACCGTCCCACCTTTGGCGACCGCGCCGCGGGTCGGCGGGCTCGCTGACGCCGTCTACGAGAACGCCGAAACCGATCCCGGACGGGTTGCGCTGGCGCGTAAGGACGACGCGGGAAACTGGCAGGACGTCACCGCCGGACAGTTCCGGGACGAGGTCATCGCGCTGGCCAAGGGCCTGCTCGCGCAGGGGGTCCGGTTCGGCGACCGGGTCGGCATCATGTCCCGTACGCGCTATGAGTGGACCCTCTTCGACTTCGCGCTGTGGTCGATCGGCGTCCAGTCCGTACCGCTGTATCCGACGTCCTCGGCCGAGCAGGTCTTCTGGATGCTGCACAACGCGGGCGCCTCGGCGTGCCTGGTCGAGCACGAGGACCATGCGATGACCGTCGGCTCGGTCATCGACCGGCTTCCGCAGCTGCGCAAGCTGTGGCAGCTGGACGCCGACCCGGTGGCGGAACTGACCGCGGCCGGTGCGCATATCGACGACGATGTGGTGCACCGCCACCGGATGGCCGTCACCCCGGACGCCACCGCGACGCTCATCTACACCTCCGGCACCACCGGCCGCCCCAAGGGCTGTGTGATCACCCACGCCAACTTCATGGCCGAGGCCGACAACATCGTCATGCGCTACGAGACGGTCTTCGCCTCGAAGCCGGGCGACGAGGCGGCCACGCTGCTGTTCCTGCCGCTGGCGCATGTCTTCGGGCGGATGGTGCAGGTCGGCGCGGTCCGCGGCCGGGTCAAGCTGGCCCACCAGCCGGAGCTGGCGGCCCGTGCGCTCCTGCCCGACCTGCAGTCCTTCCGGCCCACCTTCATCCTCGCGGTGCCGTACATCTTCGAGAAGGTCTTCGCCGCGGCCCGGCGGCGGGCGGAGACGGACGGCAAGGTGGGCCCGTTCGACAAGGCCGTCGAGATCGCGGTCCGCTACGCCGAGGCGCAGGAGAACAAGGCCTTCGGCACCGGCTCCGGCCCCAGTGCCTCGCTGCGGATGCAGCACCAGATCTTCGACAAGCTGGTGTACAGCAAGGTCCGTACGGCGATGGGCGGCCGGATGCGGTACGCGATGTCCGGCGGCTCGGCGATGGAGCGCCGCCTCGGACTGTTCTTCGCCGGTGCCGGTGTGCGGATCTTCGAGGGTTACGGCCTGACGGAGAGCACCGCGGCCGCCACCGCCAACCCGCCCGAGCGCACCCGCTACGGCACCGTCGGCACCCCCATCCCCGGCACCACCGTCCACATCGCCGAGGACGGCGAGATCTGGCTGTACGGCGGCCAGATCTTCCACGGCTACCACAACGATCCCAAGGCGACCGATGCCGTGCTGCACGACGGCTGGTTCGCCACCGGTGACCTCGGCGCCCTGGACGAGGACGGCTATCTGACGATCACCGGCCGGAAGAAGGAAGTCCTGGTCACCTCCGGTGGCAAGACGGTCTCCCCGGTGTCCCTGGAGGAGCGGGTACGGGCGCATCCGCTGGTCGCCCAGTGCATCGTCGTCGGCAACGACCGGCCGTTCATCGCCGCGCTGGTGACCCTGGACCCGGAAGCGGTCGCGCACTGGCTGGCCATGCGCGGCAAGCCGGAGTTGCCGCCGACCGACCTGGTGCGCGACCCGGACCTGGAGACCGAGATCCGGCGCGCCGTCGTCGCGGCCAACACGCTGGTCTCACAGGCCGAGTCGATCCGTACGTTCCGGATACTGGCCAACCAGTTCAGCGAGGAGCACGGGCTGCTGACGCCGTCGCTGAAGCTGAAGCGCAAGGCGATCGAGACGGCGTACTCGGTCGAGGTGGACGCGCTGTACAAGGCGTGAGGGTCGGGTGGGAGCGGCCTTGGCCGTCCCGCCCGCGCCGCTCGCCTCCGATCCGCCTCCCCCGTACGGCGGAGGCGGATCGGCCGCAGGCCTGACGTCCAGGAGGCCGGCGCCGACCAGACTCCGGGCCATGGACTCTCGCCGCCTCACCGTTCTCGGCCGGATCGCGGTCTTCGCCTGCGCGCCGTACCTCACCCTCAAGCTGCTGTGGGTGCTGGGCTTCGACATCGGCGTCGTCGACACCCAGCGCTTCAGCCGCGCCGTATGGGTCGCGGCCAATGTCTTCACCTTCCTCCTGGATGCGATCGCGGCGGCGGTGGCGTACACCCTCACCCGCCCAGCTGGCCGCCGCGCCCCGCCCTGGCTGCTGGCCTTTCCGCTGTGGATGGCGTCCGGGCTGCTCGTCCCGCTGGTGACGGGCGTGGTGGGCGGCAGCCTCGCCGGCCTCGTCACGGGTGCCGACAACCCGATGTCCCGCGGTGACTTCCTCGCGCCCTGGGTCGTCGGCGTCGTCTACGGCGGCTTCATCATCGAGGGCGGCACACTGCTCGGTGCCTTCGCGGTGTACGCGCACCAGCGCTGGGGCGGTCTGCTGCGCCGCCCGCTGGGCGCGCTTCCGGACACCGGCACCCGGGCGCTGCAACGGATCTTCCTGGCGCCCGCCGCGGTGCTGCTCGCCACGCTCGGCACCGTCCACGTCCTGTGGGGCGCCGGCTCGACGCTGGGCATGGAAGCGGCCGAGGTGGCGGCATCCACCGTCATCAGCTCCGCCTCGGACTGGGCCCAGGGCCTGTTCACTCTGCTCGGCGCCGCCGGGATACTGCTCCTGCTGTTCCCGCGCCTGCGGCCCCGGCTCCCGGTGCGTATCCCGCTCGCCCTGGCCTGGGTCGGCAGCGCCTCGGCTTTCGCCTTGGGCGGCACGCTGTGGCTGGGCCAGGCGGTGACCGACGGCCTCTCCCCCGGCGCGTCCGCGGTCCCCGGCGGGCTCCCGGGACTGGTCGGCGCCCTGGAACTCTTCGCCGGGCTCGTGGTGCTGTGCGGCGGCGCCTTCACACTCTGCGAACTCACCACACTCTGCGAACTCACCGCCGCGGCACGCACACAGGAACGCTCCGCATTTTCCTCAACGCATCGGCATGCACGGGAATGCGCGACGGCGGATGATCGTTGACATCGCAGAACACGAAAGTCGACGTAAGGACCGATTCCCCCGTGAGCAAGGTTCCTTCCCTCACGCTCAACAACGGCATCGCGATGCCCCAGCTCGGCTTCGGCGTCTGGCAGATCGAGGACGACCAGGCGTTCACCGTCGTCGGCCAGGCCCTGGAGGCCGGTTACCGCAGCATCGACACCGCGGCGGTCTACGGCAACGAAGCGGGTACGGGCAGGGCACTCGCCGCTTCCGGCATCGCCCGTGACGAGCTGTTCGTCACGACCAAGCTCTGGAATTCCGAGCAGGGCTACGACTCCACGCTGCGCGCCTTCGACGCCTCCCTGACCAAGCTCGGCCTCGACCATGTGGACCTCTACCTGATCCACTGGCCGCTGCCCTCCAGGGACCTGTCCGTCGACACGTACAAGGCCTTCGAGAAGATCTACGCGGACGGCCGCGCCAGGGCCATCGGCGTCTCCAACTTCCTGCCCGCGCACCTGGAGCGGCTGCTGGGCGAGACTTCCGTCGTCCCGGCCGTCAACCAGATCGAACTGCACCCGCAGTTCCAGCAGGCCGAGTCCCGCGCCTTCCACGCCCGGCACCACATCGTCACCGAGGCCTGGTCGCCGCTCGGCCAGGGCAAGGGGCTGCTGGAGGACCCGACGATCGCCCGGCTCGCCGCCAAGCACGGCAAGACGCCCGCCCAGGTGGTGCTGCGCTGGCACCTCCAGATCGGCAATGTCGTCATCCCGAAGTCCGTCACCCCCTCGCGCATCGCCGAGAACATCGACGTCTTCGACTTCGAGCTGGACGACGCGGATCTCGCCGCCCTCGCCGGCCTGGACTCCGGCAACCGCCTCGGCCCGGACCCGGCCACCTTCGACATGGCCTGACCCTCGCCCCCGTAAGGCGCCGCCCGGCCGGTCCGGGCGGCGCCTCGGCGTACGGGGCGCGGCCCATCCGAGTGGCGGGCTCGGCGGACGGCAGGAAGTGTGGAGGGTGAGCGTGCGGTGGCCGCTGCGGAGCACCGACAGGGGCGCGGACGCTCTGTTCCGCTCTGCTCTGCTCCTCCCCGATGCCTCAAGGGCATGGGGGGTGCTCCCTCCAGGAGGCCACGATGCCTGACGTCACTTCTGCCTACCGGCCCGGAACCCCCTGTTGGGTCGACCTCGCGGCCCCCGACCAGCAGGGCGCCATCGACTTCTACTCCAGCGTCTTCGGGTGGACCGGCGAGGTCGGCCCAGCGGAGACCGGCGGGTACGCCGTGTGTCGGCTGAACGGCAAACCGGTGGCCGGCATCATGGCCGCGGTCCCGATGGGCGGCCAGCCCGCGCCGCCGACCGTATGGACCACCTATCTGGCGGCCGCCGATGCGGATGCCACCTCCCAGGCGGTGAGCGATGCCGGCGGCACGCTCCTGATGCCCGTCACGGACGTGATGACGCTCGGCCGGATGTGCATCGCGGCCGACCCCACAGGAGCGGTGTTCGGCGTCTGGCAGGCCGTGGACTTCCCCGGCGCCGGCATCGTCAACGAGCACGGTGCGCTGATCTGGAACGAGCTCAACACCACCGACCGGTCCGCCGCCTCCGCCTTCTACCGGGCTGCCATCGGCGTGGAGAGCGCCCCCCTGGAAGGCGCCGAGAACTACTACGCGCTCAAGGTGAACGACCACCCGGTGGGCGGTATGCAGCCGATGTCCGAGCAGATGCCGCCCGACACCCCCTCGCACTGGCTGGTGTACTTCTCGGTGGCGGACACCGACGAGACGGTCGAGAAGGTGACCGCGGCCGGCGGCGCCGCGCTCCAGCAGCCCTTCGACATGATCGCCGGCCGGATGGCCGTGGTGACCGATCCGCAGGGCGCGACCTTCGCCGTGATCAACCCGAAGCCGATGAGTCAGGGCTGACCGCCGCCGGTGGCCGGCGGTTACCGGGCACGAGCGGTGTGCACGGTCTGCGCAGACAGCAGAAAGGCGTCGGGCCGGCGGGTGATCCCGGCGGCGTCGTGGGGATCGGTGAGGCGGGCGAGGGTGGTGAGGTCGTCCTCGTCGAGGCGGTCGCCGTACACGTCGATGCCGCGGGTCAGGCTGGTGCGGACGTAGGCCCGTGCCTCGGCGGACAGCGGCGCCGGAAGGTCCAGCAGGAAGCTGCTGGAGCGCGGGGTGCGCAGGCCGGCGTCGGCGAGGAAGGCGGGCCAGTCCTCGATGTCGTCGGCCGAGCCGGGCAGCGCCCTGCGCATCTCGGTGAACCACTCCTCGGTGACCGCGTCGAGCCGGGACTGCAGCCCCGGGCGGCCGATGCCGATGTCGCGCGGCAGGTAGCGGGGGGCGAGGCCGCCCTCGGCGATGGCGAGGAGTCCGCCGGGCCGCAGACGGCCGGCGAGGGCGGCGACCGCGGCGCGCTGGTCGCCGACGTGGTGCAGGGCCTTGCTCGACCAGATGAGGTCGGCGCCGCCGAGGGCGTCGAGCCCGTCCGGGAGTTCGGCGAGGTGGGTGTGGATCCGGTCGCCGAGTCCGAGGCGGACGGCGCGGGCGCGGGTGCGTTCCAGGAGCGGCTCGGTCGCATCCACCGCGACCACCTCGGCGTGGGGGAAGGCGCGGGCCAACAGGCCGGTGACGACGCCCGGTCCGCTGCCGATGTCGAGCACCCGGCGCACGCCGTCGGGTCCGGAGCCGGCTGCGCCGGTGAGCAGTTCGCGCAGCCAGGCCGCGGCCTGTTCGTAGAGGGGGGTGTGCAGCTCGGCGCCCTGTTCGAGGAGCGGGCCGAGTTCGGCCCAGTCCAGCTGCGCGCTGTCGTGGGTGTGGTGGCTGTGCCCGTGTCCGGGGCGGTCGTGAGTGGTCATGGATCGAGCCTCCGTCAGCGGTGGCGCGGGGGGCAATCTTTGTTGCGGATCCGGCAACCCCAGCTTCTGGCGGGAGAAGGACGGACCGTAGGGTCGTGGCTTGTGGCTACTCCGGGATGGATGCCGCCGACGGATATCGAGCGGCGGCTGTGCGAAGCGACGGCGCGTGGTGACGTGGACGGACAGGTCGCGGCGATCGCCGGTGAGGATCTGTATCTGGCGGTACCGCAGCAGGGCCCGGACCCGCTGCCCGTTTACGACGACCCGGCGACGGGTGGTAAGTGCATTCCGGTCGTGACGCGCGGGATGCTGCCGCCGTGGCAGCCACAGCAGTTCTTCGACCGGGTGTCGGTCGAGGAGCTGGCGCAGGACTGGCCGAACGACAAGTGGCGGCTCGCGGTCAACCCCGGGACGCCGTGCGCCGCGTATCTGGCCGCGACGCCCGCGCACCGCGCCGGCTGGCTGCGGATCCGCGCCCAGGTCGGAGTGCGGCCCGGCGGGCTGCTGGTCACGCACTTCGGCGGTCCGCTGCACGGCCCCGTCGCACAGGGGCTGGCGTGTGGTGCGCCGCTCGCGGTGCACCACAGCCTGCCGTGGAACGAACTCGGTACGGCCTTCCTCGACCACGCGTCGGACGCGCAGACCCTGCGCGAGCAGTGGTCGGTGGCCGACCCGGCCACTTGGCAGCAGCGCCTGGACCAGCTGCTCGGCGGGCAGTTCGTACCGGCCGATACGGAGTCGGCGCTGCGCGCACGGGCCCGCGGCCGGGACGCGGCGGACAAGGAAGAGGCGCCGGAGGCGGCCGGCTCCGAGGGAGCCGCGGACGCGCCCGCGGTCCCGGAGCTGGTGACCAAGTACGAGGAGCGGTTCCGAACCGACGGTCTGCTGCCCGCGGACGGCCGGGTGGTGTCCCTGGTCGCCCTGGATTACGCGCATGCCGTCGCACTCGTCCGCTGGGGTCTGGGCGCCCGGTTGTGCGCGCCGCAACAGGCCGAGCAGGCCGTGGCGCAGGCCGGCGCGCGGGCCAGGGAGGCGTACGGCTCGTGGGAGGAGTTCGCCGCGGGCTATGCGCTGGGCCGGCTGCTGGCGTCCGACAACGGCTGGTTCGGGCCGCAGTACGCGGAGACCGTGCACCTCCACCGGGTCCTCACCCAGGACCCGGCCTCGCCGTGGCGGGGGCTGCCGTTCGCCTGACGGGCGCGGTGCCACCGTGCGCTCGCGGCGCCCTGGTTCGGTGTAGACGTAGGTCATGGAAGCCGCGATCTGTCTGTTCAGCTCCGATCTCCGGCTGCACGATCAGCCGGTGCTGCATGCCGCGCTGCGCTCCGCGGCGCGCGTGGTGCCGCTGTTCGTGGTCGATTCGGGGATCGCGGACGCCGGATTCATGGTGCCCAACCGGGCCGCGTTCCTGGCCGATGCGCTGGCGGATCTCGACGCGGGACTGCGTGAACGGGGCGGTTCCCTGGTCATCCGTACGGGGGATGTGGTCGCGGAGACCTGCCGGGTGGCGACGGAGACCGGGGCCGGGCAGGTGCATCTCGCGGCCGGGGTGAGCGGCTATGCGCTGCGCAGGGAGCGGCGGTTGGGCGACGGGCTGGCGGCGGCGGGGCGGGCGCTGGTCGTCCACGATGCGGTGATCACGGCGGTGCCGCCGGGCGCGCTGCTGCCCTCCGGCGCGGACAAGGACCACTTCGCGGTCTTCACCCCGTACTTCCGGCGGTGGCAGGCCGAGGGGCCCCGGCCGGTGCTGCCCGCGCCGCGGTCCGTACCGGTTCCGGCGGGGGTGCGTTCCGAGGACGTGCCGTCGGCGGCGGTGCTGTGCCCCGGCGGGAAGACGTCGCCCGTGCTGCCGGAGGGCGGCGAGCGGGCGGGGCGCCGCCGGTTCGGGGCATGGCAGCGGTCGGGGATGGCCGATTACGAGGACCGGCAGGACGATCTGCCGGGCGATGCCACCTCGAGGCTGTCCCCGTATCTGCACTTCGGATGTCTTTCGCCGGTGGAGCTGGTGCACAAGGCGGCCGACCGGCCGGACGCCGGCGCCGAGGCGTTCGTACGGCAGCTGGCCTGGCGGGACTTCCATCACCAGGTGCTGGCCGCCCGCCCGGACGCGGCGCACGCCGACTACCGCACCAGGGGCGACCGCTGGCGGCAGGACAGCGCCGAGGTGGCGGCGTGGAAGGAGGGCCGTACCGGCTTTCCGGTGATCGATGCGGCGATGCGGCAGCTGCTGCACGAGGGGTGGATGCACAACCGGGCCCGGATGCTGGCGGCGAGTTTTCTGACCAAGACGCTGTATGTGGACTGGCGGGTGGGTGCGCGGCACTTCCTGGATCTGCTGGTGGACGGCGATCTGGCCGACAACCAGCTCAACTGGCAGTGGATGGCGGGCACCGGCACCGACACCCGGCCCAACCGGGTGCTCAATCCACTCGTCCAGGCCCGGCGGTTCGATCCGCACGGCGACTATGTGCGGCGCTGGGTGCCGGAGTTGGCAGGCCTCGCGGGCGCGGCGGTACATCAGCCGTGGCGGCTGACGGGGCCGGAGCGCGCGGCGTACGCCTATCCGGAGCCGCTGGTGGACCTGGCGGACGGGCTGGTGCGGTTCCGGCGGGCGCGCGGGCTGGAGTAGCGGACGGGGCCCTGGACGGTCACCGGACGGGGCCGGCCGCGGCCGGGCTCCTGGTCGTCGGCGGTCGCTCCGCCGGGGGATGATGCAGACGGATCGAGCGAGAGGACGGATGCGACATGGGCGGGAGCGATATGCGCCGTGGGCTGGACCGTACGCTGCTGGACCGGGCGCTCGGGGCGGTCGGGCCGAGGCAGCCGGCCGTGCCGACCTGGGCACAGGTCCGCACCGCGCTGCGCCGTACGCCACTGTCCGTGTGGCACGACGATGTGACGGACTGGGCGGCGAGCCTGACGTACTACTCCGTGCTGGCGCTGCTGCCGTCGCTGATCGTCACGGTGTCGCTGATCGGTCTCGCCGACCCGGCGGCCACCGAGCAACTCATCAACCAGATCAGCTCGATCGCCCCGGCCCAGTCGGGCCCGACCGTGCACCGTGCGCTGCTCGGCATGGCGCACCAGCGCACCGCCGCGTGGGTGGTGGTGGGCGGCGCGCTGGTCAGTGCGCTGTGGTCGTCGTGCAGCTATCTGGCCGTGTTCCGCCGGGCGCTGCACGCCATGCACCGTACGAAGGACGACCGGCCGCCGTGGCGGAAGGCGCCGCGCATTCTCGTGACGGCGCTGCTGCTGATGGCGCTGCTGATCAGCAGTGCGGTGGCACTGCTGGTCAGCGGGCCGATCGCGACCGCGCTGGGCCGGGCGGTGGGGCTGGGCGAGGCGGGCGAGGCGACCTGGAATCTGCTGAAGTGGCCGCTGCTGCTGCTCCTGGCCACGGTGCTGGCGATGGTGCTGTTCCGTTCCGGGCCGCCGAGTTCCCGTGGGGTGCGGCGGGCGGCGCCCGGTGGGGTGGTCGCGGTGCTGCTGTGGCTGGTGTCGTCCGCGGGCTTTGCGCTCTACGCCTCGTACGTGGGCACCTTCAACCGGCTGTACGGCTCGCTCGCGGGGCCGGTGGTGTTCTTGATCTGGTTGTGGTTCTCCCATCTGTCGCTGCTGTCCGGTGCCCAGTTCAATGTGGAGCTGGCGCGTGCGGGACGGGTGGTGAAGCCGCGCGTCGGCGACTGATGTCCCCGCCTGGCCGGTGGCGGCTCGCGTGGGGTCAGCGGGCGCCGTGGGCCGGGGCGATGTCCTCGATACGGCGGGCGAGGCCGAAGTCGAGGTGGGTGATCCGGCCGCCGATGCTGTGGGTGTTCACCGCGACGGCGAGCCGGTTGTAGCCCAGGGTCAGGTCGGCGTGGTGCCCCAACTCCTCCTGGATCTGGGCAATATGGATGACCATGGCGGCGGCGGGGAAGTGCCCGTGGAAGGCGTAGCTGCGGCGCAGCAGCTCGCCCTCGGCGGACCAGCCGGGCAGCTCCGCGAGGCGGTCCTCGATCTCCTTGTCGCTGAGCGGTTCCACCTGAGCGTTCATGGCACTGGCCTCTCGCCGTACGTCGACTGCCGGACAGTTCCAGCGTGGCACGCCGAGGACACTTTCGCGCCAATGTACGGACGGTGAGCCGTCGGCCTTCCCTGCGTCGGGCGGCCCTTCTACGCTCCTGCGCCTGACATGCACCGTTACCGACGGTAAGTAGGGGCTCAGGACATGGACAGTACCGGCACAGACGAAGGCAACGGCGCAGGGGCGGGCAGCGGCGAAGGCGCGCACGCAACGGGTGACGCCGGCAGCACACGGCGCGGCTTCGTCCGCGGGGCGGTGGGCGGCGCGCTCGCCCTCGGCGGTACGGGCGCCGGCGGTGCCGCGGCCGCCGCGGCACCCCGCCCCACGACCGCACGGGCCGGACGGACGGGTCGGGCCGCCCGCACCGTCGCCGTCCTCGGCGGCGGGGTCGCCGGCCTCACCGCCGCCCACGAACTGGCCGAACGCGGCTATCAGGTCACCGTCTACGAACGAAAGCCCAAGGGCCTCGGCGGCAAGGCCCGCAGCATGGACGTCCCAGGCAGCGCCCGCGGCGGCCGGAAACCGCTGCCCGGCGAACACGGTTTCCGCTTCATCCCGGGCATCTACCACAACCTCCCCGACACCTTGCGCCGTATCCCCTTCCCCGGCAATGCGCACGGCTGCCACGACAACCTGGTCGCGTCGACCGAGGTGATGCTGGCCCGCACCGGCGGCCGGGAGAACATCCGCTTCCCGTTCTCCTCGCTCGGCACTCCCCCACCCGTGCTGACCCCGGACGCCCTCCTCCGGATGCTGACCGGCCTGCTGGAAACCGTCACCCACCTCCCCGCCCACGAGATCGCCTACTTCGCCAACCGGCTGCTGGTCTTCTTCACCAGCTGCGAGCAGCGCCGCCTCGACGTCTGGGAGCACACACCGTGGTGGCGCTATCTGCGGGCCGACGAGATGTCCGCCGACTACCAGCGGCTGCTGGCCATCGGCATGACCCGCAACATCGTCGCGACCAAGGCCGAGATCGCCTCCACCAAAACGGTCGCCACCTGCGGCGAGGCGTTCCTCTTCAATCTGCTCGGCCGGGGCGCGGACGGCGAGCCCGACCGGGTACTGAACCTGCCCACCAACGAGGCGTGGATCGACCCCTGGGTGGCCCATCTGCGCTCCCTGGGCGTGCAGTTCCGGCTCGGCTGGTCCGTACGCGATCTGGCCCTCGCCGACGGCAGGATCACCGAAGCCGTGGCGACGGACCCGAACGGTGCCCGGAAATCCATCACCGCCGACCACTTCGTCCAGGCGATGCCCGTCGAGCACGCCCGCGCGACCTGGAACGCCTCCGTACGGGCCGCCGACCCCCAACTGGCCCGCTGCGACGCCCTGCAGACGGACTGGATGACGGGCATCCAGTTCTACCTGACCGAGCCCACCCCCATCCTCCACGGGCACATCAACCACATCGACACACCCTGGGCGCTGACCGCGGTCGGCCAGGCCCAGTACTGGAAGAGCCGGGACGTCCCCGCCGACTACGGCGACGGATCGGTCGCCGACTGCCTCTCCGTGGACATCTCCGAATGGAACAACCCCGGGATCCTCTACGGCAAAACCGCCAAAGAGTGCACCAGAGAGGAGGTGGCCCGCGAGGTCTGGGCCCAGATGAAGTCCGGCCTCAACGACACCGGCACCGCCGTACTGCGCGATGCCACCCTCCACTCATGGTTCCTCGACCCGGCCGTGGACGGCCTCGGCACACCGCACCCCACCAACGACGAACAGCTGCTGATCCACCCGACCGGCACCTGGTTCCACCGCCCCTCCTCCCGTACGGCGATCCGCAACCTCTTCCTCGCCGGCGACTACGTGGCCGTGGACATCGACCTGGCGACCATGGAGGGCGCCAACGCCTCGGCCCGCCAGGCGGTCAACGCACTCCTGGAAGCGGACGGTTCGCCCGCCGCCCCCTGCACCCTCCACCGCCTCTACCGCGCCCCGGAGTTCGAGCCCTTCAAAACCGCCGACGCCACCCGCCACCGCCTCGGCCTGCGCAACGTCTTCGACTTCGGCTGAAGCACCTGGCTGGGCACGTCGCCGGCTCGCCGCCCGTACGGGCCGGGGCACGGTCCCCCTCCCGTACGGAAAGCCGACCCCCCATCGACTACCGTCCCTCCCATGACGACTGCTGCGGCGCCCTCGCCGGGAACAACAACGAGTGTGGGCACACTGTTGCGCGAATGGCGCGACCGGCGCCGGATCAGCCAGCTGGAACTGGCGCTGCGCGCCGACTCCTCCGCCCGGCACATCAGCTTCATCGAGACCGGCCGCTCCCGCCCCAGCCAGGAGATGGTGCTACGGCTCGCCGAGCACCTCGACATCCCCGTACGGGAACGCAACGCCCTGCTGATCGCCGCGGGCTACGCCCCCACCTTCCCGGAGACACCGCTGGACGACCCGTCCATGGACGCCCTCCGCTCCGGCATGGAACGGCTCCTGACCGGCTACGAACCGTTCCCCGCCCTGGTGGTGGACGGCATGTACAACGTGCAAGCGGCGAACCGCGGCATCACCATGCTCCTGGAGGGCGTCGCCCCGTCCCTCCTCCAGCAGCCGCTGAACGCCATGCGGATCACCATGCACCCGGAGGGCCTGGCTCCCCGCATCCGCAACTACCTGGAGTGGCGCGCCCACCTCCTCTCCCAAATGGAGCGGCAGTTGGCCCTCCTGCGGTCCTCACCCCTGCGCGCCCTCTACGACGAGGTGAGCGGCTACCCCCTGCCCCCGGGCGGCGACGAGGTGGCGGCCTTCGGCGAACACGCACCGTTCGCGCTCCCCATGATGATCGAGCACCACGACACGGTGCTGTCCTTCATCTCCACCATCGCCACCTTCAACACCCCGATGGACGTGACCGTCTCCGAACTGGCAGTGGAAACCTTCCTCCCCGCCACCCCGGAAACAGCCACCTACCTACGGAACCTGGCCCCGTGACAAACGCACCGGGCCGGCTCACCTCACCGACGCACACCGTCGGTCCACATCGCTGGTCCACATCACCGACTCACAACGCCGGCTCACACACCGGGCACCCGATCCAAAAACCCGAGCACAGACCGGATCCGGCCGTCCTCACCCAGCCGCACCACATCAAAACCGGCCACCGGCGCCGAACCGTCCGCCACACTGACCAGCTCCCACCCGAACCGCGCGATGTCATGGTGCCCGTCCACACCCGGCAACGGCCGGAACACAAACCCGGGGAACTGCGCATGCGCCCCCGCGATCGCGGCCCTCAGCCCCTCGTGCCCCGCGACATCCGCCAACGGGTCGGTATAGGTGGCCTCCTCATCGAACGCCGCGGCAACGGCCTTGCCGAGCGCCCCCTCCTCGGTGGCATTCCACGCCTCGAAGTACCGCGCAACGGCCACCGCATACCGGTCGTCCACCGACGCGCCCTGCTGAACGGCCTGCTCCTGAGCACTCTGCTGCTGATGCTGCGTCATCACATACTCCTCATAAGGTCCGAACGTCACCACCGAAACCGGTCCACGGGCCGGAGTGCGCCGGCCCGTGCACCGACACCCTCACTCTGCCGCGCGGTGAACCAGCGGTCGATTACGCCGGAGGTAATGGCGGAGGGGCCTGCGCACGTGGCTGCGGTGCAGGTCAGGGGGTGACCTGCAGCGCAGCCACGGTTCAAGGGGAGCCGAACAGGGAGTCACGGGCCAGAGAGATCAGGCGTCCAAGCTGGGTCCCGAGGCGCCAGAGCCCTCTACTCCAAAGATGTCGTCGGTCGCTCCGGCTCCCTCCATGATCACAGGAGGCAGCTACCGGCGGGCAGTTCGCTCTGCCCGCGCTCGCGACGGTGCGGGACGACCAGCCCGGTGCCGCGATAGCCGCCGTCAGCAATCACCGTGGTGTCCCCGACGGTGCCCTTGGCGCCGGACAGCTCCCACGCCTTGCAGTCGTTGCGGTTGCCGGGCAGAGGCCGGCCCAACACGACAACGAGGCAGGTGTCGGCGTCGATGACGACCTGGTGACTGGTCGAGTACCGATAGTTCATCGACTTCTCGGCCACAGCGTGGTCACGGGTGGGCACCAAGGTGCCCTCCACAATGAGCACGGAGTCCTTGCGGAACCGCTTGCGGGGCCGCAGCGCCGGCAGAGCTCACGGCACGGGCTCAGCCCGGCGAACGGGGCTGTCCAGGACGGCTCCAACGCCGTGATCACACCAGCCACCCCGAGCTCATTTCACCGTGCCCAGCAGCTACGGGACGGCTGAATGCGGTGTCTCACGACGTTGGTTCCACGGAAGTCGTCGAGGGCGAGCTGAGCCGTCCGATCACTCATGGGCCCGGCCCGCCGCGGCATCGCGCAATAGTTGCCGGACTCCGCGAACAGGTCGGTAACCGAACGCGTTTGCGGCGGCAGTCGAGTCGTACACCCGGTCCGGGCGATCGGGCACTGGCCACCCCTGGTCGCGGAATGCCTGGAAGACGTCCGGAACCCGTTCGGCGAGCACCGCGCCCGCATCGCGGGAAAGGGCAAGGCAGTCTTCTCGGTGAAATGGGTGCGGCCCGGAGATATTGAACCTTCCGGTCACGGTGGAGTGCGTCACGGCCAGGACCCCCACCGCTGCTACGTCGGCCACGTCGACTGCCCGGTGCAGCAGGCGGCAGGCCCGCACAGGCAGTGGCTCCGGAAAGCATCGCGATATGCGCAGCGTGACCGAAGAAACGGCGCAGGCGGCGACCAGCTCCTCTGCAGCCAGTTTGGTCTCGTCGTAGATGTCCCTGGGAAGCGGCGTGAGCTGCTCGTCCACCCAGACCGCACGGTCGGTGGGCACCAGGGCATGTCCGTACACACTCGTACTGCTGATGTAGAGAACCCGCCGGGCGCCGAGGCCGGCAGCATCGTCGAGCAGGCCCGCAGTCGCACCGACGTTCACGGCTCGGAACTCTTCATCGGCCAGGCGCCCGACGTGCGGGGCGTGCAGCGCGGCAGTATGGACCAGGGCATCGGCCGACTGCAATGCGGCGAGCCGCACGGGCCGGTCTCACAGGTCTCCGATGACACTCGTCCAGCGGCCGGGAACCCGGTCCACGCCGCGGACCACCCAGCCAGCTGCGTCGAGTGCCGCAGCCAGGGCCGCTCCGACCAGGCCCGAACTTCCCGTAACCGCAACCAGCCCAGCAGGGGCTCTTTTCGTCGCTCCGTGCACGCGTCCGACTGTACTGCGTGGAACCGATCTCCTGAGATGGCACAACTAAAAGGGAGGACTCAGCTCGCAGTTGCGGTTCGAATCCCCAGGGCGATCAGCACGGCTCCCGCCAGACGGCTCATCCCACATCGGAACCGAGGTGTGTTGATCGTTGTGCGCGCGGCGGCGACCACAGACGTCCAGAACAGCAACCACACCAGCACGACGGCCACATGCGCGGCCGCGAGCGTCGCGATCTGTGGCGCGATGGGGTGGCTGGACGTGAGGAACTGCGGCACCAGGGTGAGATAGACCGACGCCGCCTTCGGATTGAGGACGTTGGACCACAGCCCCTGACCAAAGCCCCCGAGCCGGGCCCACGGCAAGCGCCATCGCCTCGCTGCCGTTGGTTCGACGCTTCGTCGCGTTGAGCGCCACGTAGTCACGCCCAACCAGATGACATAGATGCCGCCCAGAAGCTTCACCGCCGTCAACGCCCGAGCCGACGACATGACCAGAGCCGACAAGCCAACCGCGGCAAACGTTGCGTGCGCCAAGAGTCCACACGCTGAGCCGAATGTGGCGCGCACGCCATCGGACCGCGAACCCGCGATCACCTGCTGCGTGACGAGGGTGAAGCTGGTGCCAGGAATCAATGTGAGGGGTGTGACTGCGGCTACGAAGCCGAGTACCTGATGCCACTGCACACAACGAGCCTACGCAACAGGCACACGCCAAGCCACCGGTTCCCCCGTCCTGTTCGGGGCAGGCCAGATCCGGACCAATCGCGCCCACATCGACTAGAAGATCATTTATGGACAGCCCTTAGTGCCAGAAGTTCGATGCAGTTCGCGTTCCAAGAAACACGCCACGGCCTGCCCAACCAGTCCCTACCATGGGTTCATGGCCAGAGAAACGCGGGCGGAAATCCGTCAGAAGTTCGCGGAAAACGAAGCACAGTACCAGGATCTCAGGACCGAGATCCTTTACTGCCTAAAAAAGGCACTTTCCGCACCTGATTCGGTAAAGATTCATTCAATCACCGCCCGGGTGAAGTCCCTGGACAGCTTTCTTGAGAAGATAGACAGAAAATTATACACATCCCCATTCGATCAGTCCGAAGATCTCGTCGGGGCACGGATTGTCTGCCTCTTCCTGGCCGACTTGTCAAACATACAGCGCATACTTCATGAAACCTTCGAAGTCATTTCAGAGGAGGACAAGGTAAACGAGGGAGACGCATCCTCCTTCGGATACATGTCCCACCATTACATTTGTCGACTTTCATCGACGCACTCGGGCCCTAGATATGACGCCATCAAGAGAATCAGTTTCGAAATCCAGGTCCGCACGATCCTGATGGACGCCTGGGCGAACATCTCCCACTACCTGGCATACAAGAACGAAGAAAGTATTCCGGGCGACCTGGTGCGCGACTTCCACGCCCTGAGCGGTCTGCTTTACGTAGCGGACAGGCAGTTTCAGAGTCTGAACCGAGACGCAGCACATTCGGCAGCCCAGGCGGAGAAGGAAGTTTTTCAGAGCGAAGAGATCCAGAGCTCCGCAATCAACACCGATACGGTGAGTGCCCTGTTTCGGCGGCAATACCCGGACCGCACCCACGTCGGAGAAAAGCAAATTGCCGAATTCATCGCCGAGTTGGCGTGGATCGATCTGTACGACCTTCGAGAGCTGGCAGATATCCTTCGAGATAACCATGCCGGAGCACTCGATTATGAAGAAGAATATCCGCCCGGAAGGGATGCTGACGGCATCTTTGGGGATGTAGGGCTGGCTCGTACCGCTCTGGCAATCCACAGCCCGGCCTACGCGATGCGCAAATACCCTAAGCGTGCGTTTCAGAGGCACTCAAAATTTCGCAAGAACTCTGACGATCAAAAGTAATCTGCTCTGCGAAGAGTGACTGTGACTCATCATCGAGCTCGCCACAACGGTGCATGACGGTTGTCATTTGGCGCAGGACATCGGCATCAAATAGGTGGCACGCCATCAGCCTCAGGCGCCCAGGACATCCTGAGACTGCATCAGGCTGATGGATGGGCTCCCTCATGCGGACAAAGCGCGGCGGTGGGCTACGCCGCGCAGAACATCCGGGTCAATGCCATCGCTCCGGCCGCCACGCTGAGCGAGATGCTGGAGAAGTGGCTGACGACCGACGAGGCCAAGCGGGCGATGGCCGCGCAGACCCCGCTGAACTTCATCGCGCTGCCCGATGACATGGCGCGGGTGGCGCTCTTCCTGCTCTCGGACGAGTCCCGCTGGATCACCGGCACGGTGCTCCCCGTGGACGGCGGCGCGCGGCCGCCTGAGCCCGGAGCGCCTGTGGCGGCGGCTGCGCCTCTTCCACGACGTACCGTCCGGAGGCCAGTTCCTGGTGCAGGTCCTGGCGCCGTTTGACCTGCAACTTGCGGTAGACGCACGTCAGATGCTGCTCGACGGTGCTGACGGCGATGAACAGTTCACCGGCGATTTCACGGTTGGTGCGGCCGCGGCCGGCCAGGACGCACCCTCGGCGTTCGGCCTGCGCACCGCGCAGGGTGCCCTTGCCGGAGAGCACGCGGTTCACCTGCGCGACCGGCATCGACTGTCGGTGAACGCTGTCAACTCGGCGCTTCGGTAAGACTCGTGGAACGTACCGCGATGATCAGGGAAGATCAGCGGGGTGTAGAGATAGGCACCGTCGATGTCCAGAGGTTCCATGGATGTCGTCCTCGGGTTCCCAGCCGGGCGGTGGTGGACGGGGGCCTTGGCAACGTACGGCACCGGACGCTCCCTCCAGTACGCCTATCAGCACCGGAGGGGTGCCCCTACATGGGGCAACGGACCGATTCAGGGGGCGCGGGGTGTCCCGCGGCCGTCGAGGGGCAGGCGTCACCAGACGCGAAAGGGATGACGGGTAAAGATGGCAGCAGAGCGCAACAGCACCTGGACGAGGCGATTCCGGCCGGCGCCGGACGCGCCCTCCCATCTGGTCTGCTTTCCGCACGCGGGCGGATCGGCCGGGTGGTATCTGTCAACCGCCCGGGCGCTGGCCCCCGCCGTGGACGTACTGGCCGTCCAGTACCCCGGCCGGCAGGACCGGCTCCGTGAGGCCCCCATCGGGGACGCCCACGCCCTGGCGGATCGCATCACGGAGGAGCTCCGCGCAGGGTGCGACCGCCCGGTCACCCTGTTCGGGCACAGCCTCGGGGCCACCCTGGCCTTCGAGGTGGCCCTGCGGCTGGAGCGCGCCGGCATCGCACCACTGGGCCTGATCGTTTCCGGCCGGCGTGCCCCGTCCCGCCATCGCCCGGGGCAGATCCACACACTGGACGACGCCGAACTGATCGCCGCCACGGAACAGTTGGGCGGCATGGACACCCGTCTGCTCAACGACCCGGAAATCCTCCGGCTGGTCCTGCCGTCCCTCAGGAGCGACTACCGCGCCGCGGAGACCTACCGCTGGCGGCCGGACACCGCGCTGCGCTGTCCCGTGCTCGCCATGACGGGCGACCACGACCCCCAGGCGCCCACCGAAGACGTGCAAGCCTGGTCGGCGCACACGTCCGGAACGTTCACCCTCAAGACCTTCACCGGAGGCCACTTCTACGTCAACGACCACCTGGAGGCGGTGCACCGGGCCATCATGGCGTTCATCGACAGCCGGGCACCGTCCCGGATCTTCCGGGACGCCTAGGGCACGCTGACACCTGCCCCGGGGCGCTTCGGGGCGGCCGGCGCCACCGGCTCGACCGCCCCTCCCTGACTGTATGTTCGGAGTGATCATCGTCGCGGGGGCGGGATCGCGGAGGACGAGGGGACGCATGGACACGGCTACCGTCACGGCACGGCTGGATCAGGCCCGCACTGCCGACGCGCGCGAGCGCGACCGCCTCTGCGACGAGGTGGTCGCCGAGTTGCTGGCAGCAGGCTCCCCGCCCGCCTTCGAGGTGCGCTCGGCCGACCTCGACTCGGACCCGTACTTCATATGCGCCGACCGCTACTGGCGCCGTCGCTTCCAGGACCGGCCGACGGTCCGTACGGCCCTGGAGTGCGCCCATTGGATGACGGACCATGCGACGGACGGGAGTTGGGGCGCGGTCGCCGAACAGTGGGGGCTCGGCAACGGGTTCCTCAACCGCGGGAGTGTGGAGTCGGCGACCGAGCTCGCGGCGGTGGGCGAGGCGGCCACCGGTGCCGCGGGCGAGCGCATCGCGTTCTTCCTCACCCTCTTCCACGTGGGCAAGCTGCGGGCGAACTTCTGCTTCGACGAGCTGCACACGGTCCTGGCCTCCTCGCCCCTGGCCCTGGCTGCCGGATCCCTCCGCCAGGAGCCCGTCTTCGTGGCGCTCCAGGCCTTCGCCGCGTTCGGCAGCCGGGCACTGACCGTCGGGTACGCCACCGACCTGCTGGAGCGGGCCTGGTCGGCGCCGGGGCGTAGCCGCCACACCGTGGACATCTGCCTCAACGGGCTGGCGTTCGCCGCTCCCTTCGAGGGCCAGGGTGAGCTGCTGCGCATCCACGCGGAGGAGGCGGTGCGGGCTTATCCGCGCGACCATATGTTCCACGCCCGGCTCGCCACCGGGCTGCATATGTGCGGACGGCACGATGCCGCGCTGGAGAGCATCGACACGGCCCTCACGCTGCTGGCGGCGAGCGCCACCGCCAGTCTCGGTGTCCTACAGGACCAGTACCTGACCAGGCGGGATGCGATCCAGGAGGGGCGACTGCGGGCCCTGCGGGACACGGAGCAGCAGCGCCGCTGGGATCAACAGGCCGCTGCCAACGCCCAGTTGGAGCGCTCCTTGCACACCTCGTCCGTGCGTGTCGTCGAGGTCGTCGCCGTCTTCACGGCCGCCATCGCCTTCGCCGTCGGCTCCCTGCAAGTCACCCTGACCGGCACGCTTCCCCTGACCGACCGCCTCTGGCTCCTGGCCGCACAGGGCGCGGGCCTGGCGCTCTTCGCGCTGCTGGTGGTCGGCGGAACATGGCTGATCACCCGGGGCCGCCGCCGGGACGACCGCGGGAGCGGGTGACGGTCGCCCTCGGCGCAGGGCTCCCGGCGTAGGCCTTCGGCGCAGGGCTCCCGGCGCAGGGCTCCCGGCGGCGAGCCGGTGCCAGTGCCGGCACTTCCGCGCGATCGCGTTGCCGCGCCCCCGGGCCGGCGAGCCAATGCCCCGAAAGAAGCGGCCCGGACACCGTCACCCGCGCCCCAGGCCGTCACCCACACCCTGGGTGGTGTGGCCAGCACCCCCACCACCCCCAGATAACCCCCCGGCCGGTTCGGGGGCGGACCGGCTGTCGAGGGCCGGGGCGGGTCACAAGACTCGGTCGTATGACGGTGAGCCTTGAATTTCCTTCTCCGTCCGGGGTTCCGGCAGCAGGCTCCGGCAGTGATTTCGCGCGGCTGTTGCGGCGCATCGTGGCGGCCGGGCTGCTGAAGCGCCGGCCCGGCTACTACGCCGTGCGGCTCTCGCTGGTGACCGCGGCGTTCGCCGGGGGCTGGGCGGCGTTCTTCGTGCTCGGCGACAGCTGGTGGCAGCTGGCGGTGGCCGCCTTCCTGGCCTTCGTCTCCGGGCAGATCGCGCTGGTCACCCATGATGTGGCGCATATGCAGGTGTTCCGTGGGCGTCGCCCGAGTGAGATCGGCGGTCTGCTGTTCGGCAATCTCGGCGTCGGGATGTCGTACGGCTGGTGGATGAACAAGCACACCCGGCATCACGCCAACCCCAACCATGAGGAGCTGGACCCGGACGTCTCGCCCGACATCCTGGTGTGGTCGACGGACCAGGCGCGGGCCGCCACCGGGCTGCCCCGGTTCATCGGCCGCTATCAGGCGCAGCTGTTCTTCCCGCTGCTCACGCTGGAGGGGTTCAACCTCCGGGTGTCGAGCATCCGGGCGCTGCGGTCGCCCACGATGAAGCACTGGGGGGCCGAGGCGGCGCTGCTGCTGGCGCACCTCGTCCTCTATCTCGGTGCCCTGTTCCTGGTGCTGTCGCCCGGCAAGGCGCTGGCGTTCCTGCTCCTCCACCAGGCCGCCTTCGGCGTCTACCTGGGCTGCACCTTCGCGCCCAACCACAAGGGCATGCCGACGCTGACGGGCGACGCCCGGCCGGACTTTCTGCGCCGGCAGGTGCTGACCTCACGCAATGTCCGGGGCGGGCTGCTGACCGACTTCCTGCTCGGTGGGCTCAACTACCAGATTGAGCACCACCTCTTCCCCGGCATGCCGACGCCGCATCTGCGCCGTGCCCAGGTGATCGTGCGCGCCTACTGTGCCGAGCTCGGGGTTCCGTACCACGAGACCGGGCTGGTCAGGTCGTACGCGGAAGCGCTGCGCCATCTTCATCGGGTCGGCGAACCGCTTCGCGCTGCGGGGGCGTCGTAGGCGCGGCCGCAGAGGTCTCCTCCTGACGTCCCGTGCGGCGGGCCGCCATCCAGGCGTAGACGAGGATGCCGGCGAACAGGAACAGCACGCCCTGGTAGATCGCGGCGTAGCCGGCGCCGGCGACGAGCCAGAAGGTGAAGCCGAAGGCGAGCAGGGCGAGGGTCAGATCGCGCACGAAGCGGGCCGGGCGGACCTTGTCACGGCGGCCGGTGAGCAGGAAGTAGACCTGGGCGCCGGCGGCGAGGAGGTAGGGCACGGTCGCCGAGAAGGTGGTGATCAGCACCAGGATCTCGAAGACGCCACCCGCTCCGCTCAGGTAGTTGATCACGGTCAGGGCGCTGGCCAGGACGCCGGCGGCCAGCACACCGAAGGTCGGCACGCCCCGCCGCTTGGTCAGGAACGGCGCCGGGAACAGCCCGTCCTTGGCGGCGGCGTACGGGGACTGGGCGCTCATCAGGGTCCAGCCGTTGAGTGCGCCGATGATCGAGACGACGGCCGCGCCGGCAACGACGGCGCCGCCCCACTGCCCGCCGAACATCGCGTTCACCGCGTCCGAGAACGGCGCCTTGGAGTTCACCAGCTTGTCGTGCGCGACGGTGCCGAAGACGGCGAGGGTGCCCAGGAGGTAGACCACGGCGGCGCCGACGGTGCCGAGGACGGTGGCCCGGCCGACGTTCCGCTCCGGGTCGCGGACCTCGCCCGCGCTCATCGCCGCGGACTCCACGCCGACGTAGCTGTAGAGGAGGATCGCGGCCGCGGAGGACATCCCGCCGAGCGCACTGCCGCTGCCGGCGTTGAACGAGCCGAGGTTGTCCGGGTCGAAGAAGAACAGTCCGACGACGGCGATGAAGAGCAGCGGGATGAACTTGAGGACGGTGGAGACGAGCTGGACGGCGCCGATGTAGCGGGTGCCGGCGAAGTTCGCGAGGGCCGGCAGCCACAGCGCGCCCAGCGCCACCGCAAGATCGGTACCGGCGGAGGCATGACCGGGGAGAAGGACATGGACATAGCCGACGGCGGCGACCGCGAGCGCCGCGTTGCTGACCCAGGTCATGGTCCAGTACGACCATGCGGAGAGGAATCCGGCGAAGTCGCCGAACGCCTCGCGGGCGTAGACATAGGGGCCGCCGGTGTCCGGGTGCCGCTCGGCGAGCCGTCCGAAGACCAGGGCGAGGGCGATGGCGCCGAGGGTCAGTACGCCGAAGGCGACCAGGCTGACGGTGCCGAAGGGGGCCACCGAAGCCGGCAACAGAAAAATACCGCCGCCGATGATGTTGCCCATGACCAGGCAGGTGGCGGTCAGCAAACCCATCCGGAACGGCGGCTTGCCTTGAGTGTGCAGGTCAGAGCCGGTCTCGGGATGCTGAGCGGCAGGGCTGCGGTGCATGGATTGTGCGTCTCTCGTCTTGCCGGGTGCCCGAGGTCGCCGGGCAGAGCACATGGTCACCGCCTGGAGGGCACGCTTCAAAATCGCCGGGAATACTCCGGCCGAAGGCACCTCAGGGCGAAGGATCTCCGGCCCGACAGGCGCAGAGCAGTAAGCCCCGCCCTCCGGGCGAACGACGAGACTGTGCGGACAGGTCCTAGCCGAGCACGTGGCTGATGCCGCCCTGGCCGTCCGTACCGTTCCAGACCGCGGCTGCCAGCCAGAACGGGAACCAGGCCACCTGCTCCGGCAGGAACTGGGCGGTGAGGAGCCAGACGATGGGCAGGGCGGTAAACAGCAGACAGCAGCACAAGCCTCCCCTGCCCTGAGTGGCAGGCTGTGGCGTCGAGTTCGTGGACACCCGGAGAAAGGTAAGCGGCGCGCGCGGCCCGCACATGAGTACCCGTACCTA
Organism: Streptomyces inhibens; assembly: GCF_022221585.1. Lineage (NCBI taxonomy): Bacteria > Bacillati > Actinomycetota > Actinomycetes > Kitasatosporales > Streptomycetaceae > Streptomyces > Streptomyces inhibens. Next base: position 8,015,365 of record NZ_CP084681.1, on the reverse strand, counting down.
CAGGGTCGCCTGCGCGAGGCGACCGTCGGACGCAGGTTCTCATGGCGGCGCTGGAAGGTAACCTTCCAGCGCCGCCTGTTCTTCCAGGAGTGCGGAGTGCCTGTGTATCCCCCCACCGTGATCATCGGCTTGCACGGGACCCTCAAGCGGAATCCGTGGTTCGACCGGGTTGTGGAGCAGGATCCCGAGGGCACTGTTGAGGAAGATCTGCTCGGTCTTGCGATCGATCGGGCCGGTTCCTACGGCTGGCAAACGCTGAGCAGCCGGCTGAACGAGGGCGGAAAAGTCACGGCACACCATGAGCCCACCTCGTGGGCTCATGAAGAGGTCGGCGGTGACTGGACACAGGATGGCCGGGTCCACCAGCTGGCCTGGCTGCAGGCCGGCGTTCTTACCGATCCGCCGCGTCCTGGTCTTCCCGTCCGCCCGATCGTCCTGGTGCTGTCCGAGACCTTGGCCCGCGTGGGTGCCGTCACGTTCACCGGCCTGCATGCCCTGCTGCCGTTGCAGGCGGCCGAGCGCAACACGGCTTTTCACCAGATCGAGTTGGCGCCGTGGTTCGGCCTGGCCGATCTGGATGCCCGGCACGAGGTGGTGGTGACCGTCTCCTGCCGTCCTGGGGAGGGCGGGGTGGGCGAGGACGATGCGCCGGCCGTGTGCGAGGCGGTGCGGGAGACGGCGCAGGGGGCGGTGAAGGTCTCCACGTCCGTGGCGGAGAGCGGTCTGCCGGGATTGGATCTCGATCTCGGCCGTGTGGTGCATGCCGAGGGGATGCATGAGGTGATGCGGTTCGGCTGCCGTACGCGGGAGTGGTCGCCGGATCTTGCGGTGTGGCTGGTGGAGATGGTCGCCGATGGTTTGCGTGGGGTGGGGCGGTTGGCGCCGGTGGTGGTGACGGCTTCGCTGGCATCCTCGCCGGCGTAGTCTCCGCCGGCACCGGTGGCAGCGGCCGCGGACGCCCCCGAGCCTGCTCATCGGCGGTGATCGACGGCTCGCGCCGCATCAGCGGGCTTTGTGCGGTGGAGCGTGGTCCGGAAGTGAGCGGGTCGGTGCCGACGATGTGGCCCCGGCCGGAGGCGAGTCGTAGCGGCTGTCGTGAGGCCCCGGGCCTGCCGTACGTGCCCCGCGCCGGTCGTCAGCGCTCGGCCAGCACCCGTGACGCCCCGACGGGCAGATCCCAGAGGTCCTCGCGGGGCCGGCCGGTGGCGGCCCAGGCGGCGCGGACCCGGTGCAGCGGCTCCAGGGGCGGCTCGCCGGAGAGCAGAAAGGTCGACCAGTGCATCGGGACCAAGGAACGGGCGCCCAGGTCCTGGCAGGCCCGTACCGCCTCCTCCGGGTCGGTGTGCACCGGCCGCAGCATCCAGCGCGGGTCGTATGCGCCGATGGGCAGCAGCGCCAGGTCGATGCCGGGGTAGCGGCGGCCGATCTCCTCGAACCAGTGGCCGTAGCCGGTGTCCCCCGCGAAGTGGATCCGCCGTCCGTCGGGGCCGGTGAGCACCCAACCGCCCCACAGGGAGCGGCAGGTGTCGGTCAGCGTCCGCTTGCTCCAGTGGTGGGCGGGGACGAAGTCGAAGCGTACGGGGCCGCCGGGGCCGGGCAGTTCGACCGCCTCCCACCAGTCCAGGTCGGTGACGTGGGTGAAGCCGCGCCGGCGGGCCCAGCGCGCCAGTCCGGCGGGGAGCAGCAGCGGGGTGTGGCGCGGCAGCCGCTTCAGGGTCGGGGCGTCGAGATGGTCGTAGTGGTTGTGGCTGATCAGGACGGCGTCGACGGGCGGCAGGTCCTCCCAGCGGACGCCTACGGGAGTGACCCGCGCGGGTGTGCCGAGGATCTTGCGGGACCAGACCGGGTCGGTCAGTACGGTCAGCCCACCCATCCGGATGATCCAACTGGCGTGCCCGGCCCAGGTGAGGGCGACGGTGGTGGTGCCTGCGGCCGGCATCGGGCCGGGCTCGAAGGGCAGTTGCTGGATCTCCAGGAGGGTCTCGGGGGCCGGGCGCAGTTTGCCCTCCCGCGCGATCCGGGCCAGCGCGCGGACTCCGGGCAGGGGCGCGGTCAGCCGGTGGGTGAAGTCCCGTGGCCAGCTGCGGGGTTCGCCCAGGGGGCGCGGTTCGGCCAACGGGGGCGGGGTGGCGTGGGGCAGGACCGGCGTGGCGGCGGTGGCGGTGCTGCTCTCGAAGGGCGGGCCCGGGCTCCGGCCCGCTCCCCCGCCCGGTCCGGCGCCGCCACCGGGCCGGTCGTACGGGAGTCGCTCGGCGTCGGCGGGCTGCTCGGCGAGGGAGCGCTCGGTCTGTTCGGTCATCGAGGGGCTCCATTCGGTGGACAGAACAGGGCGGGTTCGGGAGGGGGGAAGGGGCGGCGGATCAGCCGCCCGTGGCCGTCGTCAGTGCGGCCAGTGCACGCGACAGGGCGGTCAACGCCTCGATGATGTGCGGGAGTTCCAGCGGATCCGGCGCGTCCAGGACGCGTTGTCGCAGCTCCCGGTCGGCGCCGAGCAGCGCCTCGGCGCCCAGCCGTACCCGCAGGGCGGCCGGGTCATCGCCGAAGCGGTGTCCGCCGCGCGCCGCCCAGGGCGCCAACTTCCGTTCCAGCACGGTGGATTCCACGATGCCGTGGGCCACGAGGGGCCGGCGCAGCGGTTCGAGGTCGGCGTAGAGGTGGCTGCCGGAGTGCGGCGGACGGCAGACCGCGCCGGCCTCGGTGACGGTGTGGTGCAGCGCCGCGGTGAGCGTGCCGTACACCCGGGCGAGGGTGGCCGTCCTGGCGCGTACCGCGTCGGGTTCGCCGAGCGCATGGGTGACGGCGCAGCCGATCGGCCCGGGGAGCGGTGTACGCAGTGTGGTGAGGGCGTCCAGCACCGCGGCTCGCAGGACGGCGCCCCGTTCGGTGTCCGGGAAGCGGGCCAGCGCGGCGGGCCAGGCGGCGGGCACGAGCGTGGCCCGCAGGTCGGTCAGCACCACGACCTCGTCGGGCAGCATCTCGGCGGGGCTGAGCAGCACGGTGTCGTGCGGGTCGTGCAGCAGATCGCGGCGTGTCTCGTCGCTGATGATCCAGAGTCCTTCTTCGGCCGCCGCCTCACAGACCTCGTGCAGTTGTTCGGGCGCCGGGCAGGTGCCGGTGGGATCGTCGGCGACGGACAGCACCAGGACGCGCGGTGTGTCGCCGTGCATCCGGGCCCGCCGGACGGTCTCCAGCAGCGCGAACGGGTCGGGCATCCCGCCCGATTCCGCCGGTACGGGCGCGAGGTGCACCGGCCGGCCGAGCAGCCGGGCGGGTGACATGTACGACTCGGAGCAGGGCCGCGGCAGCACCACCGCGCCATCGGCCACCGCGTACAGCGCGAGGAGCAGGGCGGCCGCCCCGGGCGCGGCGAGGACCCGGTCGGGGGCGGTGGCCAGGCCGCGGCGCTCCCAGTAGCCGCAGGCGGCGGTGCGCAGCGGTGCGGCGCCGCCCGGGGGTTCGGCTTCGGTGCGGTCGGCGGCCGCGGAGAGGTGCGCGGCGAGGTCCGGCAGGACCGGCAGGCCCACCGGCGGATCCGGGGCCGGCTCCCGCTGCGGATCCCGGGCGGTCCGCTGCATCCGTACCTCCACTCCACGACGGCGGGTCGATCGTGGGCCCATCACATGATGGGCGGCCCCGACCACCTTTACAGATCGCGGGGGTGGCGACGGGGGGCGACACGTCTGCGGAGGGTGGGAGCGGCGCTCAATGCGCCGGGCGCGCCGCCTGCGCCTCGTAGCGATGCACCGTCACCACCTCCCCCGCGCCCCACTCCTGCCGCTCGGTGGCGCTACGGGTCCAGCCCAGCCGCTCGTAGAGGGCGATGGCCGCGGTGTCGGTGGTCTTCACCTCCAGTACGGGCCGCAGGCCACGGGCCGCCGCGGTGCTCTCGACGGCGCGCAGCAGGCGGCCGCCGAGGCCCGCGCCACGCGCGGCGGGTGCGACATACAGCCGGCTGACCTCGCGGCCGCACAGCGCCGCATGGCCGACGACCGCGCCGGACCACTCGGCGACCCAGGCGGCGGTCAGCCCGTCGGGGGTCAGCCAGCGGGCCGGGTCGTTCGGCCAGTGGTGCGGATAGCCGCTGTGGGTGTGCACCTCGGCCAGGGCGGCCACGCAGGCGTCGAGGTCGGTGTCGTGCCGTCTCCTGATCATCGGGGCATGGAAGCACAGGGGGCGGGCATCCGGCAGCCGGTTCGACGTCCGGCGGACGTGCGCCCGCGCGACACCGCGCGCCGGCGTGGCGGCCCGTTCCGGCCTGTTCCGGGCCGTCCGGGGTACAAGGTGGCCCATGCGATCGCGACTGACCAGCCTCGACCGACGGATCTTCGACCTGATTGCCTCGCGCGAGTGGCCGGGCGCCCAGCGGGTGCTGCCCCGGCTGACCCGCAGCGCCAACCACGGGCTGCTGTGGTTCGGCATCGCGGCCGGCGCGGCCGCACTGGGCGGGCGGCCCACGCGCCGGGCCGCGCTGCGCGGGGCGGCTTCGCTGGCGGTGGCGTCGGCGACGGTGAACACGCTCGGCAAGCGTTCCGTACGACGTACCCGCCCGCTGCTGGATGTGGTGCCGGCCATACGGCGACTGCACCGTCAGCCGTACACCTCCTCCTTCCCGTCCGGGCATGCGGCCTCGGCGGTGGCGTTCGCGACCGGTGTCGCCTTCGAGAACAAGTGGTGGGGTCTGGCGCTGGCGCCGGTCGCCGCTTCGGTGGCGTTCTCCCGCGTCTATACGGGGGTGCACTATCCGGGTGATGTGCTGGCGGGGGCCGCACTGGGGGCCGGCGCGGCGTTCGCGGTCCGCGGCTTCGCGCCGACCCGCGCCCAGCTGGCGCCACCTGCCCGGCCACGCGCGCAGGCGCCCGCGCTGCCCGGTGGCCGCGGTCTGGTCGTGGTGGCGAACCAGGGCTCGGGGCAGCGCTCGGGGCCCCTTCCGGACCGCGCCGAGGAGGTGCACGGAGTGCTGCCGCGCGCCGAGGTGGTGCTGTGCGGCGGGCCGGACGGGCAGCCGCTGGACAAGGCGCTGGAGGACGCCGCGGAGCGGGCCGGGGAGCTGGGCGGTGCGCTGGGGGTGCTCGGCGGTGACGGCACCGTCAATGCCGCGGCGACGGTCGCGGTGCGCTACGGGCTGCCGCTGGCGGTGCTGCCCGGCGGCTCCCTGAACCACTTCGCGTACGACCTGGGGATCGAGACGTACGCGGCGGCGGCGCGGGCCGTGGAGACCGGTGAGGCCGTTGCGGTGGATCTGGCGCGCTTCCGGGTCGCTCCGCATCGGGAGGGGCGGTACTTCCTCAACACCTTCTCGATCGGGGTGTATCCGGAGCTGGTGCGGATCCGGGAGCGGTGGGCGGGCAGGATCGGCGCCTGGCCCGCCGGGGTGCTGGCGGCGTGGGAGGTGCTGCGTACCGCCGAGCCGTTGACGGTGCGGATCAATGGTGTGCGGCGTGCCGTCTGGCTGCTGTTCGTCGGCAACTGCCAGTACCGCGGGCTGGGGTTCGCGCCGGTGCGCCGGCACGACCTGGCGGACGGGGTGCTGGATGTACGGGTGGTGCACGGCGGGCGGCTGGCCCGTACCCGGCTGCTGGCCGCGGCGCTGACGGGCACCCCGCGCAGCTCCCCGGTTCTGGGCGAGGCGCGGTTGCACCAGCTGCGGATCGGCGGTCTCCCGGACGGCGTCACCCTCGCCTTCGACGGTGAAGTCACCGCCGCCTCGGGCGAGTTGACACTGGAGAAGGAGAACGAGGCGCTGACGGTCTATCGCCTGACCGAATAATGAGACCCCACTCTCATCATGCGAGATTCGCGCGTACGGTGTGCTCACCACGCCGAAGCATGCGAAGGAGTCGACCATGCCGCAGGAGTCCGCCGTCTACACCCACGGCCACCACGAGTCCGTACTGCGCTCGCACACCTGGCGCACCGCCGCCAACTCGGCCGGGTACCTGCTGGATTCGCTGCGGCCGCACATGCAGATCCTGGACATCGGCTGCGGCCCCGGCACCATCACCGCCGATCTGGCCGCGCTGGTGCCGGACGGGCAGGTCACCGGTCTGGAGTACGCACCGGACGTGCTGACGCAGGCGCGCGCCACAGCCGCCGGGCGGGGCCTGGAGAACGTCCGCTTCACGGTCGGCGACGTCCACGCGCTGAACTACCCCGACGACACCTTCTGCGTGGTGCACGCCCATCAGGTGCTCCAACATGTGGGCGACCCCGTCCAGGCGCTGCGTGAGATGCGCCGGGTCACCAAGCCCGGCGGGATCGTCGCCGTCCGCGATGCGGACTACTCGGCCATGACCTGGTACCCGGAGGTCGAGGGGATGGCCGACTGGCAGCGGCTGTATCTGCGGGTGGCCCGCGCCAACGGGGGCGAGCCGGACGCCGGACGCCGGCTGCACGCCTGGGCGCGGCAGGCCGGCTTCACCCCGGACGCGATCACCGCCACCACCGGCACGTGGTGCTACCGGACCGCGCAGGAGCGGTCCTGGTGGAGCGAGCTGTGGGCGGACCGCACTGTCAGCTCCTCGTACGCGCGGATCGCGGTGGACGGCGGGCACGCCACGCGGGACGAACTGCACCGGATCGCAGAGGCCTGGCGGGCCTGGGGCGCCGAGGAGGACGGCTGGTTCGCCGTTCTGCACGGCGAGATCCTGTGCCGGGTCTGACCGACGCACCTTCCGCCCCGCCCTCACGCGGACGGCTCCCGCAGGCGTACGAGAAGGTCAACGGAACCTGGGTCGTCCACGGCATGGGCGACCAGCTCGCCGGCCATAAGTTCCACCACGGCGACCGGCCGGACGCCCGCGGCAACCAGAGCTCGATGGCCCGCTTCACCTTCGCCGGGCCGACCGCGCCCGGTAGGCGCCGGACGGTCCGCAAGGCGGAGTTCATACCCCAACTCACTGATGTAGGCAGCGTGTTCAGGGTCGTGAACCTCAATGCGGCGCTCGCCGAGCAGCCCGGACGCGGCGACTGCGCGAAGGCGCGCGACAGCATCCGGGACATCGCGCTGTCACGGGGCGGGGCGAAGGACGGTCTGATGATGGCGAAGTGATCGCGTACCGGCGGTCCCCCCAACTAGGCTTGCCCGTATGGACATTCTGGGGACCTCATTGCGGGTGTGCGTCGGTGATCTCAATGCCGCGATCGACGTCTACGAACGGCTGACCGGCGCCGAGGCGATCCGCTTCCAGCGCGGCGGGGTGGCGGTCGCGGCCGTCGGGTGCTTCTTTCTGATGAGCGGCCCCGAGGCGGAGTTGTCGGTACTGCGGAAGATCACGGCGACCATCGCCGTCAAGGATGTGGACGATGCGCTGGCCGATCTGACGGCGGTCGGCGCGGACATCATCGCCGGTCCGCTGCCGACGCCGATCGGCCGCAATCTGGTGGCCCGCCACCCGGACGGTTCGGTCTTCGAGTACGTCGACCGGAATCAGGATGGGGAGGCCTGAGCCGCCTCCCCATCGGGCCCGTCGGTGAATGCGGACCGGCCCGCCGTCAGGACACCTCCAGGACGATCTTTCCGCGGGTCCGGCCGGCCATGCTCTCCCGGAACGCCTCGGCGGTCCGGGACAACGGGAAGGTCGCGGCGACCGGCACGGTCAGCTTCCCGGCGTCCGCGAGCTCTCCGAGCGCGGTCAGATCGTCGGTGTCCGGGCGCACCCACACCATGTGGCCACCCTTCTCCTTGACCTCGCCGTCCGCGACGGATACCACCCGGCTGCGGTCCTTGAGCAGCTGCTGCGAGACCTCCACGACGCCACCGCCGACGAAGTCGAGGGCCACATCGATGCCTTCGGGCGCCAGCGCGCGCACCCGGTCGGTGAGACCGTCGCCGTAGGTGACCGGCTCGGCGCCCAGGGACCGCAGGAAGTCATGGTTGCGCTCACTGGCCGTGCCGATGACACGGGCACCCTGGGCCACCAGGATCTGTACGGCGAGCGAGCCGACGCCTCCCGCGGCGGCATGCACCAGCGCCGTCTCGCCCGCCTTCGTGCCGACCCGCTTGATCGCCTGATAGGCCGTCAGCCCCGCGAGCGGCAGCCCGGCGGCCTGCTGCCAGCTCAGACCGGCCGGTTTGCGTGCCAAGGTCCGGACCGGCGCGGCGACCAGCTCGGCGAAGGTGCCGTGCTGCACCTCGTCCTTGCGGACATAGCCCATGACCTCGGCGCCGATCTCGTACTCGGGGGCGTCCGCGCCGACCGCCTCGACCACACCCGCCACGTCCCACCCGGGGATGAGCGGGAAGTGAACCTCCATCATCGGGTCCAGATAGCCCGCGAGGATCTTCCAGTCCACCGGATTGACCCCGGCCGCCTTCACCCGGATCAGGACCGAGTCCGGGCCCACCTTCGGGTCGGGCCGGTCGGAATATTCGAGGACCTCGGGTCCGCCGTAGCTCTTCGTGCTGATTGCCTTCATGGCCCGCCACAACGCGTGCCGATCCGGGATCATTCCAGGGCGCGCGGGCGGTCACCGAAACGGCGCAAGCAGGCGTACGAGGCCGCCTCAGCCGGGCTGCGCCCCCAGTGCGCGCAGCAGGAACGGGAGGAGTTCGCGGGCCATCGCCGCTCCGGACGAGGGGGACGAGGGGCCGGCCGGAGCGGCCCGGTGTGCCGCGTCGGGGGTCAGGAAGAGGCGGCTGACCATCGAGCCGACGACCAGGTCGGCCAGCACATGCGCATCCTCCAGGGGCGGGATGTCGCCGCGGTCCACGGCGCGGCGCACCACGGTGGCGGCCCGGTCGCGGACCGGCTGGATGATCGCGTCGTCCAGGACCCGGGCCAGCGCCTCGTTGTGCGCGGCCTCGCCGATGAGTACGTGCAGCAGCCGGCCGCCGGGGCCCTCCAGCGTCTCGGCCTTGTCGCGGAGCAGCGAGGCGAGATCGCCTTCGAGGCTGCCGGTGTCCGGCTGTGGGCCGAGGTCGCTCGCCCAGCGGACGGCGGTGCCCACGACCAGGTCTTCCTTGGAGCGCCAGCGGCGGTAGAGGGTCGCCGTGGAGACCCCCGCCCGTTTGGCGACGGCCGCGGTGGTCAGTCCGCCGTAGCCGCTCTCCTGGAGGACCTGGACGGTGGCTTCCAGCAGGGCCCGGTCGCGTCCGGCGTCCCGTGGCCGGCCGCGGGCGGGCTGCCGCTCGTCGGGTGCGCTCTGGTTGCTCTCGGTGCGTTCGGCCACACCCGGAGTCTACCGGCCGGCCATTACGAAACGAAATATTTTCGTTTCGTGTAGCCTCGGGGCCATGGCATCTCACACCCCCGTCACCGACACCGACACCGACCTGGACGCCGCCGCCGTCGTCGGCCGGCTCCGCGCCACCTTCGCCACCCGTCGCACCGCCTCCCCCGCCTGGCGGCGCGCCCAGCTCGAAGCCCTGCGTACGCTGCTCACCGACCACAGCGACGAGCTCGTCGCCGCACTCGCCGCCGACCTCGGCAAGGGCCCCGAGGAGGCCTATCGCACCGAGATCGGCTTCACCCTCAACGAGATCGGCCACACCCTGGACCGTCTCGACGACTGGCTGGCGCCGCGGCCCGCGGAGCTTCCCGAGCGGCTGCTCCCGGCGACCGCGCAGGTCGTCCGCGAACCGCTCGGCGTCGTCCTGGTGATCGCCCCGTGGAACTACCCGCTACAGCTGGCGCTCGCCCCGCTCGTCGGCGCGCTGGCCGCGGGCAACTGCGCCGTCGTCAAGCCCAGCGAACTCGCCCCCGCGACCTCGGCCGCCATGGCCCGGCTGCTGCCGCGCCATCTGGACGCCGACGCGGTGGCCGTCGTCGAGGGCGCCGTCCCCGAGACCACCGCCCTGCTGGCGCAGCGCTTCGACCACATCTTCTACACCGGCAACGGCGCCGTCGGCCGGATCGTGATGGCGGCTGCCGCCCGGCATCTGACGCCGGTCACCCTGGAGCTCGGCGGCAAGAGCCCGGTCGTGCTCGACCCGGGCGCGGATCTGGCCGCGGCGGCCCGGCGGATCGTGACCGGCAAGTTCCTCAACGCCGGCCAGACCTGTGTCGCGCCCGACTACGTCCTGGCCATCGGCGACACCGCCCGGGCCATCGAGCCGTACCTCGCCGAGGCGGTACGCGACACCTACGGAGCCGACCCGTCCGGCGCCGGCGAATACGGACGGATCGTCAACGAGCGGCACTTCGACCGGCTGACCGCCCTCCTGGGCAGCGGCCGCACCGTCGTCGGCGGCGCGTACGACCGCGCCACGCGCTATCTGGCGCCCACCGTCCTCGCCGACGTCTCCCCCGACGCACCGGTGATGCAGGAGGAGATCTTCGGCCCGATCCTGCCGATCGTGCCGGTGCCCGACCTGGACGCGGCGATCGCCTTCATCAACGAGCGCGACAAGCCGCTGGCGCTGTACGCCTTCACCGACTCGGCCGGGACCAAGCAGCGGCTGCTCACCGAGACCTCCTCCGGCGCGCTCACCTTCGGGCTGCCGGTCGCCCATCTCACCGCACCCGACCTGCCGTTCGGCGGGGTCGGCGAGAGCGGGATGGGCCGCTACCACGGCGAGTACTCGCTCGACACCTTCAGCCACACCAAGGCGGTGCTGGACAAGCCGCTGGTGTGACGGGGCGTTGTCGCCGGTGCCGTCCGCCGGGGGCGCCGCGGCCGCACCGGCCGGCGGCCGCGGCTACACCGGCCGCATCCGGTACTCGTAGCGTTCCGGCAGCGGATGCCCGGTCCGGGCCCGGCCGCGTACGTCCTCGGTGACCGGCCCGCCGTCCGCGATCAGCCGCTCGGCGATGGCGTACCAGGTGTCGCTGAGCGTCTCGTCGCCCTCCCGCAGATCGGCGATCTCGAAGCCCGCGTCGAAGATCGCGCGGGCCGCGGCCGGCTCTCCCCGGGCGAGCAGGACCTGTGCGGTCAACAACCGGAAGCGGCCGTCGGCCTGTTGGGGCTGCGGCAGCCCGGCCAGCAGCTGCGCGGCCTCCGCGGCCCGGCCGGCCGCGAGCAGCGCGGGCACCGCCTCCCGGGCGAGCGCGGGCAGCACCGCACGCCAGGCGCGCGCCGCCGGGTCGTCCGCCGATGATGCTCCGGCGGCGGAGGTGGCCGCCGCGGCGTATGCCTCCGCGTAACGGTCGGCGGCGCGTGCCGTCTCGCCCGCCACGGACTCGGCGACGGCCAGGCAGTACAGCGGCAGCGCGTCGCCGCCGTGCCCCAGCGCCCGCTCCCAACTGCGGACGGCCTGGGCGCGGTCACCGGCATGCCACTGGGCGAGGCCCAGGTGGTGGTCGGTGGCCGGGCCCGGCTGTGCGGACTCCAGCAGATCGCGCCAGGCCGACGCGACCGGTGCCGCTCCCGGTACGGGACCGGCGGCCGGCAGGTCACCGGTCCCGAGCAGCGTCAGCCATGGCTCCTGCTCCGGGCCGAGGGTGGCCGCGTCGAACGGCGTACCGGGCAGATCCAGGCCCGCGCGGGCGACCTCCAGCGCGCCCCATCCGGAGCCGGTGGCCAGCGACTCCTTCGGTTCCCGGTCGGCGTACGGCAGCCAGGCGGCGTACGCGGCATCGACATCCGCCCGCGGCAGGGCGGCCGCCAGCCGGGCCTCGACCTCGCCGCGGGCCGCGCCCCAATCCGCACCGTGCACCGTCGCGGGGTCGGCGGCCAGCGGCCCGTAGGCCTCCAGCCAGGTGAACTCACCGCCGGCATCGAGCGGTACATGCTCCAGCTGGGTACGGGCCAGCCCGGCCTGGATCTCGGCATAGCCGCCGGTGCCCGGCTCGGTGAGCCACTGCTGCCAGCGCCGCCCGGCCCGCCCCGCGCCCCACAGGAAGAGCTTGCGTCCGCGCAGCGTGTCGGTGGAGGTCTGCACCAGGCCGCGCCCGTCCTCGTCCAGGGACGTGACCCAGCGGCGGGCGCCATCGGGCACGTCGTAGAAGTAGTCGGCGGGGAACTCGCTGCGCAGCGGATAGCTGCGGTCGGCGCCGTCGGAGTCGGGGACCGGCACCCGGCGCAGGGTCCGTTCGTAGCCGAAGTGCCAGGCCCGGTCGGCGGGGGCCAGCACGCGGGTGCCCTCGCCTTCGGGGACCGCGATGTTGGACCACCAGTAGACCGGCACGGTGTGGTGGTGCGGATTGCGGATCCGTACGCCCACGTGGAGGAAGTCGGAGCCCTCGGGCAGCCACAGGTCCACCTGGAAGGGCAGATCGCGCAGTCGCTCCCACTCCCACAGCCGCAGCATCTCTCCTCCCCCACTGCCTTGACGGCGTGGGAGGTACCCCCAGTCCGGGGCCGGGACGCGGGCGGCGTGCAGCGGGGCGCAGGACAGGGCGGTGTGGCCGGTGGCGCCGATGTTCCACTCGATGCCGCCGGAGAACCAGGCGCCGTTGAGGGCGAAGGCCGCGGGCTGCAACACCGGGTTGCGGTAGAGCAGTTCGCGGTCGGTGGGCTTGTGGTACAGGGAGTACACCCGGCCGCCGAGGCCGGGCAGGACGGTGGCGCGCAGCCGGTCGTTCTCGATGACCAGCGCGTCGAGGTCGGTGGCGCGGCGGGCGCGCCCGTATCCGTCGCGCATCCGGGTCGGCAGGATCGAGCGCAGCGGCCGGTAGCCGATCTGCCGCGCCATGTCGGCGGGCAGGCCGGCGTCCCGGGGGATCTCGATGCGGTGCAGGCCCTGGCCGCCGCGAAGGGAGGGGAGGGGGTTGTCCGGGCCGAGGGGGGCGGCGGGAAGGGTCAGGGTGGTGCGTCGCACAGTCGTGGCCACGGCTGCCTCGCAATGCTGGACCGGGCCACCTCGGCTGCGGCGGCCTCCTGTTGACCATGGAACCGCGTCATCGCCGGTCTGAACAGGGCTTCTTGCGGCCAGGTGGGGTCAGGGTTGCGCAAAGACGTCCTCAAGGAGATCGGCGAGCAGCACCGCGCCGGTCCCTTCGGGGTCACGGTCCGGGTCGTAGATGGTGACGTTGATACCGACGCAGCGCGGCGAGGCGGCCAACGGGCCGAGCAGCGCGCGGAGTTCGTCGGTCAGCAGACCGTCCGGGTCGGGGCTGTCGACGGCCGGCATGACGGACGGGTCGAGGACATCCGCGTCGAGATGGATCCAGAAGCCGTCCAGCGGCGGGGTATGGAGGTGGCCGAGCACCTCACGGGCCACCGCGTCCGGGCCGCGCCGCCGGATCTCGCCGACCCGGGTGTGGCTGATGCCGAGCCCGGTCAGCTCCTCCTGGTCCTCGTCCGCGTCGCGGATACCCAGCAGGCTCACATCCTCGTCACGGATGTACGGCCGCAGCCCGTCGATGTCCGTGAGTTCGGCCGGCCCCCGCCCGGTGATCTGGGCCACGCCCTCTCCGGCCACGGCGCCGACCGGACCGGACACCGCCACATTGCCCGGGTGCCGGAAGTCGCCGTGCCCGTCCAGATAGGCCACGCCGTACCGCCCCACCCGCCGCAGTGCGAGCACCGCACCGAGCAGAATGCTGCAGTCCCCGCCCAGCACCACGGGGAAGTCGCCACTGCGGACGTGTCCCTCGACGCGGTGCGCCAACTTGGCGGTGTAGCCGGCGATGGCGGCGGCGTGGAAGTCACCGTCGCCCTCCTGCCACTCCCCCAGGTCGTAGCGCGGCGGCACCACCACTCCGCCTTCCAGCGCGCCGAGCCGCCGCAGCAGCCCCTGTTCGCGCAGGGCACCGGCGAGCTTGTAGCAGCCGGGGACGGCGCCCGGCACGGGCGGTCGCAGTCCGAGGTTGGAGGGGGCATCGATCAGTATCGTCCGGCGCATACGGTGATCGTCACACATACGTACGGGAAAAAGAGTGGGCTCCGGAAGATCCGGCGAAATACCCTGTCACTTCGGCAGATTCGACGAACAGCAGAACGGAATTGCGGACCATGGCAACGCAGCACACCTACCGGGTGATCGTCCGCGGTAAGTGGGACGGTCTGACGGCCGATTCCCGGGCGAAGCTGCTCGCCGAGGTGGACGACCACGGCCTGGCGCAGCTGCAGTTCACCCCGGAGGGCTCACTCGCCTACGACGCCGCGCTGCACTCCTTCTCCTACCGCTATGTCATCGTCTCCGACGCGGCGGACGGCGAGGAGATGGCGGCCGCGCTCGCCGAGGACAAGGCGGAGACCGCACTGAAGGCGGCCGGTCTCGGCTATCGGGAGCTGCGGTCCACGGCCACCGACATGGACACCATGAAGATCAACCGGAAGGGCAGGCAGGGCCGGTAGGGCCGGCGCCGTCCGGGTGCGGCTCGTTGAGGCGCAGCCGGTTGCCGAACGGGTCGGTCAGGGTGAGGCAGGTCCCGATCTCGTCCTGCTCCAGACCGGGCCGCAGATACGGGTAGTCCTTGCCGGCCAGCTCGGCGTGCAGCTCACGCACGCCGCTCAGCTCCGTGTAGACCGTGGAGCCGGGCGTCGCGTCGCCGTGGTGTTCCGACAGATGCAGGACCAGATCGCCGCGTGAGACCTGGGTGTAGAGCGGCATCCCGGGCTCGAAGCGGTGCTCCCAGTCGACGGTGCAGCCGAGGTAATCGACGTAGAACTCATGGGCCTTGGCCACGTCGAAGATCCGGAAGACCGGTACGGTGCGGCGGAAGACGATGTCCATGGCGGCCATCGAATCACGCCGTGCCGTCGGTGACCATCTCGCTGGTGATCGCCCAGCGTTCGTGGTCGCGCCAGGCCCCGTCGATGAAGAGGAAGTCCGGGGAGAACCCCTCCAGCCGGAAGCCGGCCCGCTTGACCAGGGCGATCGACAGCTCGTTGGCCGGCTGGATGTTGACCTCCAGCCGGTGCAGGCCCAGCTCTCCGAAGGCATGGTGCAGTACGAGCCGCAGCCCCTCGCTCATCAGCCCGCGCCCGGCGGCGTGCGCGAAGGCGCCGTAGCCGATCGCGCCGCAGCGGAAGGCCCCGTGCACGATGTTGTTGATCGTGAGGTAGCCCGCGATCCGGCCGCTGGCGAGCTCGCAGATCAAGAACCCTTCGCGCAGCGGCTCCTGCAGCTTCAGCAGATAGGTGTCGTACGCGGCGTCGGTGTCCGGCGGGAAGAGCCAGGGGCGGTGCAGCTGGGCGCTCTGACGCGCCAGCGTGGTGAACTCTTCCCGGTCGGCGGCGGTGAAGGGCCGGATGCCCACGCGTGGACCTCGTGCGAGGTAGCGGTCGTTGATCGTCACCGGCAGATCGTACGGAGCGGGGGCGGCGGTCGGCCAGCCTGTTCCGGCGGGGTCAGCGCCACACCGGCGCGTCCGTTCCGCAGCGGCCGGGCGGGGTCGCCCAGGTGGCCGGCGCGCCGTCGAAGGACACGGGCGGGAGCGCATGGCGGATCCGGCCGATGGGGCTGTCGGTGTCCCGGAGGTGGCGCGCGGGGTCGTACGCGACGGTGTCGGACGACTCCGGCTGCCCGCGGCCGTCCCGCCCGGCGCCGTCGGGCAGCTCGTGCACCAGCCATCGGGCCGTACGGGCCAGGGCGAGCGTGGCGAGGGACGAGCCGCCGGTGCGGGTCTGCCGGGTCAGCGCGCGGAGCACCGCCGCGGCCAGCAGATAGCCGGTGCCGTGGTCCAGTGCCTGGGCCGGCAGGGCGCCGGGCGTGCCGCCGCGTTTCGCTGCGCCGCCGCTCTCTTTCGAGTCCTCGGATGCAGAGTCCGGGTCCGCTTCGAGGGCGGCGATCCCGGTGGCCACCTGCACCAGGCTGTCGAAGCCGCGCCGGCCGCCCCACGGCCCGTCGTCGCCCCAGGCGGAGAGCCGGGCCACGACCAGCCCCGGGCGGCGGGCGACCAGCGCCTCGGGGGTGAGTCCGAAGCGGTCGAGTGCGCCCGGGCGGTAGCCGGTCACCACCACATCGGCGTGGGCCAGCAGCTCTTCGAAGGTCGCGCGGCCGGTGCGCGAGCCGAGGTCCAGGTTGGCGGACCGCTTGCCGAAACCGGTGTCGCTGTGGGCGTCCTGACTCTCCGGCAGCTGGGGGGCGTCGATCCGCAGTACGTCCGCGCCGAGCAGGGCGAGCGTGCGGGTGGCGACCGGTCCGGCGATCACCCGGGTCAGGTCGAGCACCCGCAGCCCGGCGGCCGGCAGCGTCGGGTCGCCGGCGAGCGGGGGCAGCGGGCGGGGCGGGGCGCCGTCGCCGAGGGGGTCGAGGGTCAGCAGCGGATGCGCGGCCACCGCCTTGCCCTGTGGGTGGGCGGCCCAGTCCTCGGGGGTGCGGGCGGCGACGGCCAGCCCGCCGTACTCGTGGACCGTCTCCTGGATCTCCTCGGCCCGGCGGCCGGCCAGCTCGGCGGCGGCCTCGGGCACCCCGGCCGTCCGGGGAAGGCCGAGGGCATGGAGCAACCGGGCGCGGTGGTGCGGGTAGTTGGCGTGGGTGCGTACCCAGCCGTCGGTGGTGCGCCAGAAGCGGGAGAGCGGCGCGAAGCTCGACGGGGCGCGGCCGTCGATGCGCAGATGGCGTTCGCTGACGAAGGCGGTGGCGACCGCACCGTCGTCGACCCGTACGGCGGGTACCGGCCCGCCCTCGCGCTGCGCGGCCAGTTCCGCCGCGGCGAGCGCGCAGACCGCGACGGCGGCGCGGGCCAGCGGCAGCACCGGAAGCCTGGCCGGCAGCAGCCCGGGCGACCCGCCGTACACGATCCGCTCCGTCAGGGCCGGGTCGCCGCCGAGCGCCGCCCAGGCCAGATCCGTACCGCTGTTACGCCAGCCGCCATGTAGTTGCCCCATACAGGCAGTGTGGCACGCGCCCCGTGTCAGACACGGTGCGCCTCCCGCTCCGCCGCGCTCGGTACGGCGAGCGCCAGCCGGCGGTGGATGCGGCGCAGCATCATGCGGGCCATGAAGGGGTGGACCAGGCGTACGACGGCGAAGTAGAGCCGGCCGGCGGTGTTGTGGAGGCGGGCGACGGTGCCGAGCGTGACCCGGCCGTCCGCGACGAGGATCGAGGCGCGGAAGTCCAGATGCCGGGCGTCCTTGCCGAGCAGGATCTCTCCGTCCGCGCGCCCGACGACCGGGAAGGACGCGCCGCGCAGCACGCCCTCCCAGGCCTCCGGCTCCTGCGGCATGCCGGGCAGCAGCTCCATCTGCCAGGCGTCCTGGAAGTCGGTGCGGGGGAAGGCTCCGTGCGCCAGCCGGGCCGCGGCGGGGAGGTCGACGGCCCGGGGCCGGTCCCAGAGCAGACGGTTGAGCAGGCGGACGCGAGGGCTCCGGCGGACCGGGGTCAGGGCCCGCCCGGTGGCGGCGCGCTCGATGTTGTCGAAGAGCTCCTCGACGACCGCGCCGTGCACGGGGCGGATCGCCAGTGACCACAACAGGCGCCGTGCGAACGGCAGTTGGCTCTCCAGTACGTGCTCCACCCGGCAGCTGTCCGGGCCCAGGGGCCGCACGGTGACCTCGTGCCAGCCGCCCCCTTCGTCGGTGAAGTCGAAGCGGATCCGGCGGCCCGGCTCGTACGCGCCGACGCGGTAGCGGACGAAGCCGTGCCCGCCGTCGGCGCCGACGCCCAGCGGGCGGTCGAAGCGCATGGGGGGCCAGGCGGGCGCCGGGAAGAGCGGATCGCTCGCGCTGCCGAGCCGGTCGAGCAGGGCCCCGACGGTCTCGGCCGGGGCCGGAACGGTGCGGGCATGGACGTCTCGGACGGTACGCACAGGGCACCTCCATACGGTGGCGTATGTTTGACCATACGGTACCGTATGGATATGGCACTACAGCGAGCGAGGGGCCCCCGCGGCAGCGGTGCACGGCAACGACTGACCGCCCAGGACTGGGCCGATGCCGCCCTGGCCGCCATCGGCGAGGGCGGGCTCGCGGCGGTGGCCGTCGAGCCGCTGGCCGCCAGGCTGGGCACCACCAAGGGCAGCTTCTACTGGCACTTCGCCAACCGGGACGCGCTGATCGAGGCCGCGCTGGCGCGCTGGGAGGAGCTCGGCACGGAGGCCGTGATCACCGAGATGGAGACCGAGCCCGACCCCGGGAAGCGGCTGCGCCGCCTGCTCCTGCGGTCCACGAGCCAGGCCGCCGAGGACCCCCTGGAGGTCTCCCTGCTGGCGACCGCCGGGCAGCCGCGGGTGGCCGCCGCACTCGCCCGGGTGACCGACCGGCGGATCGGCTATGTCGCCCGGCTCTTCACGGAGCTGGGCTTCGCCGAGGACGAGGCGCGGCGCCGCGGTCTGCTCGCGTACACCGCCTACCTCGGGCACACCCAGCTGGGGCACGCCGTCCCGCAGAGCCTGCCGGCCGGTGCGGCCCGCGACCACTATCTGAACGGGGTGATCGACACGCTGGTGCGCCCGGGATGAGAGCCCCAGGAGAGAGAATCGGACCGAAAGTGACCGAACCTGAACTAAGTTGGCCGAACTGCGCGTAGACGTGCCCGGTGTACGAGGCATGAAGTGGAGATCAGCACGGCCAACTCGGCGCGCTTCAGCGTTGACAACTCACACTCGAGCCGCTCGAAGCCCCTTCGAGCCCCTCGTACGGGAGGCATTCCGTGACCGAAGCGATCTCCTACTTCCAGGACCGTACGTGTCCCTACCACCCGCCCAGCAGCTACCAGCCGCTCCGTGAGGCGGGGCCGCTGACACATGTCACCTTCTACGACGGCCGGAAGGTATGGGCGGTGACCGGCCATACCGAGGCCCGGGCGCTGCTGAGCGACCAGCGGCTCTCGTCCGACCGGCAGAACCCGGCCTTCCCGATTCCGATCGAACGCTTCGCCGCGCTCCGCCGGGTCAGAACACCGCTGATCGGCGTGGACGACCCGGAGCACAACACCCAGCGCCGGATGCTGATCCCCAGCTTCAGCGTCAAGCGGACCGCCGCGCTGCGGCCGGAGATCCAGCGGATCGTCGACGGACTGCTCGACCGGATGGTGGAACAGGGCCCGCCCGCCGAGCTGGTCTCCGCGTTCGCGCTGCCGGTCCCCTCGATGGTGATCTGCTCGCTGCTCGGCGTCCCGTACGCCGACCACGAGTTCTTCGAGGAGGGGTCCCGCCGTCTCCTGCGCAGCCGTACGGCCGAGGAGGCGGAGGACGCCCGCATCGAGCTGGAGGACTACTTCGGCGAGCTGATCGCCCACAAGGAGAAGAACCCGGGCGACGGGCTGCTGGACGAGCTGATCGAGGAACGGCTGCGGGCCGGTGCCCTTGAACGCGAGGAGCTGGTCCGGCTCGCCATGATCCTGCTGGTGGCCGGCCATGAGACCACCGCCAACATGATCTCGCTCGGCACCTTCACCCTGCTCGAACACCCCGAGCAGCTCGCCCGGCTGAAGGCCGAGGAGGGCCTGATGCCGGCGGCGATCGAGGAGCTGCTGCGGTTCCTGTCCATCGCCGACGGCATGCTGCGGGTGGCGACGGAGGACATCGAGATCGGCGGACAGCTCATCCGCGCCGACGACGGGGTGCTGTTCCCCACGTCCCTGATCAACCGGGACGACGCCACCTACCCGTCGCCGGACGAGCTGGACTTCGGCCGTTCCGCCCGTCACCACGTGGCGTTCGGCTTCGGGATTCACCAGTGCCTGGGCCAGAACCTCGCCCGCGCGGAGATGGAGATCGCGCTGCGTTCGCTGTTCACCAGGATCCCGGATCTGCGACTCGCCGTGCCGGCTGCCGAAATTCCCTTCAAACCGGGGGACACTCTGCAAGGCATGATCGAATTGCCGCTGGCCTGGTAGCAGCCATGACGGCAGACGAACGAAAGGGGTCCGGGATGCGGATCACCATCGACCAGGACGTCTGTATCGGCGCCGGACAGTGCGCCCTGACCGCACCGGAGGTGTTCACCCAGGACGACGACGGGTTCAGCGCGCTGCTGCCCGGCCGCGAGGACGGCGCGGGCGACCCGCTGGTGCGGGAGGCCGCCCGCGCCTGCCCCGTACAGGCCATCACGGTCGCGGACGACTGACCACCACCTCGCGGACGACTCGGCCGACGCGCACGGCCCCCGGCTGACACCGGCACCCCCAGCGCGCACGACACGTACCGCCCTCCTACTTGTTCCTACGGCATCCACCTCATCCGCTACCGCAACACCCCTTGGGTGACGGGCAGTTCGAGCACACCGGTGTCCTCGGGCGTGCTGGTGACCGTCACCGGCCTCACCCCGCGATTGCCCGCATAAGCGGAGTCGCTCGCGGCGATGACGAAGCGCAGTCGGTGCCCCGGCTCGTAACGGTGCACGATGGCCGGCAGTTCCACGGTGAACCTGCGGGTCACATCGGCCACCCGGGCCGGGGCCACCAACCGGTGCACCAGCGTCTTCCTGCCGTCCGGCGCGACATCGTAGAGCTTGGCGAAGAGCACCAGCCTGTCGGCCGCGTCCGCGGAGTTCTGCACCTGCTGGGTCGCCGGCGAGGCGACCTTCAGCGTCACCCTGGGCGCGCCCACCACGTCCACCGGTCCGCCCGCCACCGGCGCCGACGTCCAGTCCAGGTAGGTGCCCCGGGCGTCGTACGGCGCGGGGTCCGGCACGCCGAGCATGCCGGCCAGTGAGTCCTCCGAATGGCTGGTGGCGAACCGCAGATTGCGGAACTCCCGGCTGCCGCGCGCCACCTTGCCACGGTTGCCGACGAGCTTGCCGTCGCCGGAGAGGTACAGCCGCTGACCGCCGCCCGCCGGGACGGTGGGCGAGGTGGCGTAGGTGGGGCCGTCGGTCACCCAGTCCCGGTAGTACGCGAAGGCCGGCCCGGTGTCGGTCGCCGTCCGGTGGTGCAGATAGCGGCCGAACCAGGCGAGGATCCGCCGGCCCACGTAACTGGTCTCCAAGTTGCCCTGGGCGAGGTTGAGTTCACCCTTCGCCGGATTCTTCATCCCGCCGCTGTGTCCCCATGCCTGCCAGATCATTTTGGTCGGGGTGCCCTGGGCGGCGAGGGTCCGGTAGCTGGCGGTGGCCTCGTTCAGGTTGAACAGACTGTCGGCCTGTCCCTGGACGAGCAGTGTCGGTGCCTTGACCGACTTCAGATAGGAGACCGGGGAGACGCTGCGCGCGTAGTGGAGCATGGCCTCGGTCTTCTCGGCCGGGTACTTACCGGAATCCAGCAGCCGCTTGGTGTCACAGGCCCGCCCGACGAAGTGCAGACAGCCGGCGCCGCCGGTCCGCGACGGGTCCAGGTTCGGGTGGACCAGCCCCTGCGCCTCACCGATCAGGAAGAACCCGTTGGTCCACTGCCATTTGTACGCTCCGGGCAGCGCTCCGCCGGCGCCCCGCGCGCGGCCGGCGTTGTCGGGGTCGAGGGAGTAGGAGAGGTCGTTCCAGGTGATGAGCGGGACCAGCGCATCGACGCGGCGGTCGACCGAGGCGGTGGCCAGCTGGATCGCCCCGCCGTAGGACCCGCCGATCATGCCGACGCGCGGATCGCTCGCACCGTCCTTGGCGACGTAGTCCAGGCGGGTGCCGTTGTCGGCCGTACGGGTGCCGGCCAGCAGGTCGACCAGCCGGCTCGCCGCCCGGCCGTCGATCGCGGGGTCGTCCAGGGAGATCGGGCAGCCGGTCTTGCCGAACCCGAGCCCGGAGTAGGCCAGCGCCACATAGCCGCGGGCGGCGAAGGCCTTGGCGAGGGCGTCGGTCGCGCCGTCCGCCTTGCTGCCGCCGAAGCCGTTGGTGGTCAGCACGGCGGGCGCCGGGTGCGCGGCGTCGACACCGGCCGGGCGGTAGACGTCCGCATCCAGGGTGCAACGGCGCTCGCCGGCCCGGACGGTGACCTTCAGTGCGGTGACGGTGTACGGGTCGGTGGCGGCCGCGGCGGGGGCGGCCGGGGCGGTCAGAACGAGGGGCGCGGCGAGGGCGGTGCCGGTCAGCAGGGCGAGGGACCTGCGGAGTGCTGGGCGGGACACGGCTCGGGACACGCTGGGCACGTAGACCTCCACAAAACACGTCGTACCAACCAGTCGGTAACGGCGCGATCATGCTGTGACACGAGTAACGGACAAGTCAACGTCCCTGACGCGTTTCGCAGTTAGGACGTCAGTTCAGGCCCGCCGCGGCCCCGGTTCACACCAGTGCCGGATGCGCAAAGCTCAGCGTGCCGGCCGTCGCGTCCAGCTCGGCGGGGACGCCCAGCGGCAGCGTCAGCGCAGAGTCACCGTGCCCGAAGCCGAACTCCTCGGCCACCGGCACCCCGAGGCCGCCCAGGCGGTCCACCAGCACCTCCCGCACCCGCTCGTACGGCCCGCAGCGGGCCCAGGAGCCGAGGACGATCCCGTTGACCCCGTCCAGCCAGCCGGCGCGCAGCAGCTGGGTGAGCGCCCGGTCGATGCGGTACGGCGGTTCCCCGACATCCTCCAGCAGGAGCAGACCGCCGGCCGCGCCGCGCCTGGCCCACGGGGTACCCAACTCGGTCGCGAGCATGGCCAGACAGCCGCCGACGGTGACCCCACGGGCCCGTCCCGGCACCAGCGGCCGGGCGGTTGCCGAGGTCAGCGTACGGACGGAATCCGGCGCGAAGAGCGTGCGGCGCAGCTGTTCGCGGGTGGCGTCGTCCTTGAGGAAGACCTCGCCCGCGACGGCCGGACCGTGCAGCGTGGACACCCCCGCGCGCACCGCGAACGCCTCGTGCAGCACCGTCACATCGCTGAAGCCGATCAGCGGCTTGGCGGCCGCGGATCGGAGGGCGGACCAGTCCAGCAGGTCGACCATCCGCTGGGCACCGTAGCCACCGCGCGCGGTGAACACCGCCTTGACGGACGGATCGCACCACGCGTTCTGGAGGTCGCGGGCCCGGTCCTCGTCGGACGCCGCGAGATGGCCCAATGTGCCGTGGGTGCCGCGGACATGGGGCGCGGCGACCGGGTCGAGGTCCCAGCCGCGCAGCACGTCCAGTCCACAGTCCAGCCGCTCCGCCACGATCGGGCCGCTGGGTGCGACCACGGCCACCCGGTCGCCGGGGTGCAGCCGCGGCGGCCGGCGCAGCTCCGCCGCCGTCATCCGCGCAGCCGCGGCGGCCGGCGCAGCTCCGCCGCCGTCATCCGCGCAGCTCCAGCACCGGGACATCGCTCCGCGGGATGCCGAAGGTCTGGGCGTAGAGGGAGAGTTCGGCCTCCACGGCGCGCATGATGGTCTCCGCCCGGCGGAAGCCGTGGCCCTCGCCCGCGAACGGCAGATAGGCGTGCGGTATGCCGCGGCCGGCGACCTCGGCGAGGAACCGTTCGCACTGCGCGGGCGGGCAGATCACATCGTCCAGGCCTTGGAGCAGCAGGAACGGTGCGGTGATCCGGTCCGCTCGGTGCAGCGGTGAGCGCTCGCGGTAGCGGTCGGGGACCTCGGCGAACGGGCCGACCAGCGACTCCAGATACCGTGACTCGAAGTCATGGGTCTCGCCGGTCGCCCAGCCGGCCAGGTCCAGGATCGGGTAGCTGATGGTGCCGCAGGCGTAGAGGTCGGTGGCGGTCAGCGAGGCGGCGGTGGTCCAGCCGCCGGCGCTGCCGCCGCGGATGGCCAGCCGGGCGCGGTCGGCGCTGCCCTCGTCGGCCAGCGCCCGGGCGACGGCCGCGCAGTCCTCGACGTCCACCACGCCCCACTGGCCGCGCAGCCGCTCGCGGTACTCGCGGCCGTATCCGGTCGAGCCGCCGTAGTTGACCTCGGCGACGCCGATGCCCCGGGAGGTGAAGTAGGCGATCTCCAGGTCGAGCACCAGCGGGGCACGGCCGGTGGGGCCACCGTGCGCCCACACCACGAAGGGCGGCAGCTCGCCTTCGGGGGCGGTGTGGTCGGGGTGGTGCGGCGGATGGATATGGGCGTGGACGTCGCGCCCGCCGGGACCGGTGAAGGTACGGCTCTGCGGCCGCGGGTAGTAGGCCGGGTCCAGGATGTCGGCATGCCGGCAGGCGATCACCCGGGAGCGTCCGGTGCAGGTGTCCAGCTCGACGATCTCGTACGAGCTGTGCGGGCCGGCGGCGATGCCGACCACCCGGCTGCCGTGCACCGCGAGGTGGGGCGCCCATTCGGTCCAGGGGCCCGCCGAGTCGACCAGTTCGCCGCTGACCGGGTCGAGGATGCCGAGGGAGGTGGCGCCGCGGCCGTGGATGACCGCGAGGGTGCCGTTGTCCAGGGGCAGGAACCAGCGCTGGCCGATGTTCCACAGGGGGCCGCCGAACTCTTCCTCCCTGGCGGGGCACAGCCCGCGGCTCGCCACCACGTCGTCGTCCTCCCCCGGTCTCGGCTTCCCCCGACCGGGGGGACCCCCACCGTCGGGGTCGATGCGCTGCACCTCCCACCAGCCGCTGAGGTCCGAGACGAACAGCAGCGCGCCGTCGGCGGCCCACTCGATCTGTGCGACGGACTCGCCGCTCCCGCCGCCGTCCGGCGTGGTGGGTCCGAGGTCACCGACGAGCGGCCGGATCTCCTCGAACACGCCCCCGGCGGTGATCCGGGCGAGCATCACCAGCGTGCCGTCCCAGGGCATATGGGGGTGGTCCCAGGCGATCCAGGCCGCCCGCCGACCGTCCGGCGAGATCCGCGGACCGGTGACGAAGCGGTGCCGGTCGTCGCTCAACTCCCGTACGGCATCGCGGTGTTCGGCGGCCGAGCCATCGAGCGGCACGGCGGCGATCACCCGCCGCACATCCGTCGGCCGGTCGCCGGTGAACTCCTCCAGGACGCACCAGACCTCGCCGAGCTCCGGGCGCAGCACCGGATCGACCCAGCGCAGTCCGTCACCCACGCCGGAGAGCGGGGTGAGCGGGCACGGGGCCTCGTCGTGCTCCGGTGCGTAGGCGTACAGGCGCTGGTCGGCGAAGTTGCTGAAGACCACCAGCGGCCCGCGCTCGGTGACCGTGCCGGCCCAGGGCTGGCCGCCGTACTCCAGCACCCGGCTGCGGACGTTCCAGGGCGCGGGCAGCACCGACTCCTCGGTGCCGTCCGGCCGTCGGCGGATCAGTGCCCGCCGGCCGCCCTCGGCGGGCCGCGGCTCGGTCCACCACACCTCGTCGCCGACCACGCCGACGAAGGCCGGGCGGCCGTCGTGTGCGGCGACCATCCGGGCATCCACCGGGGACGGCCAAGTGCCGTAGGGAGCCGTGGTCACCATGGGGCGGGTCCTCTCGTTCGCCGGTCGGGCAAGGTGTCGGCCGTTCAGGCCACGCGCAGGAAGTGATCGAGCACCCGGACACCGAAGTGCAGACCCTCGACCGGTACGCACTCGTCCACCCCGTGGAAGAGCGCCTGGTAGTCGAAGCCCTCGGGAAGCTTGAGCGGCGAGAAGCCATAGCCGGTGATGCCCAGCCGGGAGAACTGTTTGGCGTCCGTGCCGCCGGACATGCAGTACGGGACGACATGGCCGTCCGGGTCGAAGCGCTCGATCGCGGCCCGCATCGCGGCGTACGTCGGGGAGTCGACCGGGGCCTGCAGCGCGACCTCGCGGTGGTGGTAGTCCCAGCTCACCTCCGGCCCGGTGAGCTCGTCCATGGTCGTACGGAACTCCGCCTCGCCGCCGGGCACCACCCGGCCGTCCACATAGGCGACGGCGGACCCGGGGATCACATTGACCTTGTAACCGGCCGTCAGCATCGTCGGGTTGGCGCTGTTGCGGACCGTCGGTTCGACCAGCTTCGCGGACGGGCCGAGCTTGCCGAGCAGCGCGTCGACGTCGAAGTGGGGCGAGGCGACATCGACCTCGATGGCGTGCAGCGCGGCGAGTTCGCGGAGCGCGGCCCGTACGGTCGGGGTGAGCCGGACCGGCCATTCGTGCGCGCCGATCCGGGCCACGGCGCCGGCCAGCCGGCTGACGGCGTTGTCGGGGTTGACCTTCGAACCGTGCCCCGCCCGGCCGCGGGCGGTCAGCTTCAGCCAGGCCGTACCGCGCTCCCCCGCCGCGATCGGGTACAGCTGCATCCCGCCGCCCGCGTGGAAGGTGAACGCGCCGGACTCGCTGATGCCTTCGGTGCAGCCCTCGAAGAGCTCGGGGTGCCGGTCGGCCAGGAAGCCCGAGCCGTCCTCGGCGCTGGCCTCCTCGTCGGCCGTGAAGGCCAGCACGATGTCCCGCCGCGGCCGCACTCCGGTGCGCGCCCAGAGCCGGACCGCGGCGAGCACCATGGCGTCCATGTTCTTCATGTCGATGGCGCCCCGGCCCCAGACCACGCCGTCGCGGACCTCCCCGGAGAAGGGGTGCGCGCTCCAGTCGGCGGGCTCGGCGGGCACCACGTCCAGATGGCCGTGCACCAGCAGGGCGTCGGCCGCGGGGTCGGTGCCCTCGATCCGGGCGACGACATTGGTCCGGCCCTTGCTGCGCTCCAGCAGCGTCGGCTCGATGCCGGCCTCGGCCAGCCGCTCGGCGACGTATTCGGCGGCCGGGCGCTCCTGGCAGGTGCCGTCACCGGAGTTGCTGGTATCGATCCGGATCAGATCGGAGGTGAAGCGCACCACCTCGTCGAGCGCCTGCTGGTTCACGCTGAAAGCGTGCTCTTCCTCAGCCATATTGTTCCTCCACGGCTGACGACACGACGGTGGTGACCGCCTTGAAGCACCGGATGGCTTCGTACATGTTCTGACTGGTATACGCGACCCGGCGCTCCCCGCTGCGCTCCACGCCGGGCACACAGGTCGCCGCGCCCACCAAATGCTCGGCGTCGAACTCCAACTCGAACCGGAACGGCCCGCCCCGGGCCGGTTCGTGACGGACCGCGAGCGCCGCACCCTTGCGGGCCGCGGCCCGGATGTCGGCCGCCGTACGGGCCGGTGGCCGGCAGACCGCCGCATAGCGCGACACATAGTCCTTGACCGCCACACCGGGCGCCTGCGGGGCGTACCCCAGCGCGTCCTGGCAGGTGCGGTCGTCGCCGGTGACCAGCACCACCGGCACGCCGTATTCGGCGACCACAAGGGAGTTCAGGAAGCCCTCGCTCGCACGGGTGCCGTCGACCCAGACACCGGTGAGCGTGTTGGCGAGGTATGTGTGCGCGAGGACGCCTTCGGTGCCCGCGCCGGTGTGGTAGCCGACGAAGGCGATGCCGTCGACATCGCCGTGCTGCACGCCCTCGACCATGCTCAGCGACTTGTGCCGCCCGGTGAGCATCTGCGCACGCTCGTCGAGCTGTTCCAGCAGCAGATTGCGCATCGTCCAGTGCGCCTCGTTGACGAGCACCTCATCGGCTCCGCCGTCGAAGAATCCGGCAATCGCCGCATTCACGTCGGAGGTGAACATATGGCGGCAACGCTCCCACTGGGGCGTGCCGGGCAGCACGTCGGCGGGCCAGGTCACGCCGGTGGCGCCCTCCATGTCCGCGGAGATGAGGATCTTCACATTCACCAGTCCTATCGCAGCTAGGAGGCGGTACGCACGATTCCTGACATCACTCGTTCACAACGGTTTCGAGGCGCCGAACGGCTTCCCCACCCTAACCAGGGCCTCCGGTGTGACGCCCCGTCCAGCACCTTCCAGGACCGCCCGGTTGACCGCAACACCCCGACCGGCACGACGGGGAGCCTCCGAACGCTCGTGTGGCGCCGTAACTCACACAGTTTCTGCCGCAAAGCGGAACGACTTCCGACGGTAATGCGACGGTCTTTCGGAGGACTTCTGTCAGCTGCCAAAGGCACTTGCCCCATGGGGTAGAACATGCCGGACCAGCTTCCCACGTGATGAAGCAGAGGCAGAACTGTGAGCGAAGCACTCAACGGCCCCCGGTTACCGCAGTCCGGTGCCACGCGGGCCGACATCAAGAGCGACCAACTCTCCCGGCTGACCGAACTGATCGCACAATCGCTTTGCGATCGCAATCCAGGCTTCCGGAAAATCCTTGAGCACGGCGGCCGCACGCAGGTCACCCAGCTGATCGAGGAGGTCTTGCGCACCGGCCACCCGCTGCCCGACACGGTGCGGGCGGTCATGCTGCGGACCGCCACCGACATCCACCTCGTGGCGTCCGCACTGGGCGACTGCCTCGTCAGCGCACCGGGCGAGGCACCGGGCCTGCTGATCCCCGGCGCGCTCGCCGAGGGCAGGGACGGCCGCGCCAAGCTGAAGGGCGTGCTGCGCCATCGCGCCGCGGCGGTCGGCCATGCGGTGCCGGCGCAGGACGCCGCGGCCTCCATACGCTCCGCGTCCCGGCTGCTCGACCTCACCTCACCGCACGACGGCCCCGACGCCGGGGTGGTCTTCGTCGACGACCACCTCTCCGCCCTTCTTCTCCTCCAGGACGAGTCGCTGGCCCACACCCTCATCGCCCGCCGCCTTCGCCCGCTCGCGGGGCTGACACCGGAGCGGTGCGAGCGCCTGGAAGCCACCCTGCTGGCCTGGCTGGGCGGGATGGGGGCCCCAGAGGTGGCCAAGGCGCTCAGTATTCATCCGCAGACGGTGCGTTACCGGATGCGCCAGCTGGAGAAGCTGTTCGGCGCACGGCTCCGTGACCCGCGAGCCCGGTTCGAGATCGAGATGGCACTCCGCAGTCGCCAGCTGATGGCGGGCGCCCGCCGACGCCGGGCGGCCGTCGGCCGCCGCCCGCGGGCCGCCACCAGGCTCCGCAGGCCCGTGCCGCGCCTCTAGAGACACCCCCCGCATTTGGCGAATGTCACACCCAAGCCGACCTCCCAAATACGGACATTCCACCTCATTTCTCTAAGGTGTCCACACCCCGGCGCCGTATCGTCTCCGTGACCCATGAACGGGGACGCAACCCGGCACACGGCTGCCAGGACCGGCTCACCGCCGGTCGCACGAGGCCGACCGCCCAGGGGCGGGACCTCCGGTACACAGCGGGACAGGACACCACCTTCATGCACGGATCACGCATATCGACCTGCACGCGCCGCGGGCTGGCCGCGCTCGTGGCCGCCGGATCGCTGCTCACGGTGCTCACCACGGCGACCTCGGCCGCGGCCAGTACCGCCAGCACCCCGGTGGGCGACTCCAAGGTCGTATGCACGTCGAAGAAGCCGGGCCTGGCCCCCGCGCTGTCCCAGGACATCGCCGACGCCCTCCACGGGCGTCAGGGCGCGTCGGCGCTGGCGATCTACGACCGGCGCACCCGGACCCACTGCGAGTTCAAGGCCGGTACGCACTTCGACTCGGCGAGTGTGGTGAAGGTCACCGTGCTCGGGGCCCTGCTCCGCCAGACCGAGGAGGCGCATCGCAAGCTGACGCCCCGCGAGGTCAAGCTGACCACCGCAATGATCACCAAGTCGGACAACGCCTCGACCAACGCGCTGTGGCACCAGATAGGCCCCGCCGGCGTCAAGCGCTTCCTCAACCTCGCCGCCATGCGGCACACCGTCCCGGGGCGGGGCGGCGCCTGGGGCCTCACCCAGGTCACCGCCGGCGACCAGCTCACGCTGATGCAGCTGCTGACGACCGACAACGCGGTGCTCACCCCGGCCTCCCGCGGCTACGCGCTCGACCTGATGCACCGGGTCGCCGCCGACCAGCGCTGGGGAGTTCCCGCCGGCGCGCCCGCCACGGCGACCGTGCACGTCAAGAACGGCTGGCTGCCCCGCAAGACCGACGGCTGGCGGGTGAACAGCGTCGGCACCTTCACCGGCGGCGGCCACGACTACGGCATGGCCGTCCTCTCCACCGGAAACCACACCATGGACTACGGCGTGGCCACCATCGAGGCAGCCGCCCGCGTCATCCACCGCGACCTGACGCGCTGAGTCCGGCGCCGCGGCGTCCGCACCGCCCTACCTCCGGTTGGGATAGATCCGCTTCCCCGGCAACTGCAGACGGGTGCAGCCCCGCCGCTCCGCCTGGTCACGGGCGAACGCGACCAGCAGCGGCCGCAGTTCGCGTGCCGGCAGGCTCCGGGCCTGATCGACCGGATATGCGCTCGCCTCGTAGTGCGCGGACTCTCCGTCGCAGTGGGCCGCCGCGGTCCCGAAGTGCTCGCTCATCAAGGGACCTGTTCCCTCGAAATCGCCTGGAAGAGCGACATTGGCGCCGATCAGCGTCGCGAAGGACTTGTCGGTCCAGTTCCCGTACCAGCCGCTGAAGTCGGCGTACGGCTGCCCGCTCGCGGCGTCCACCAGCTGGCAGCTGGTGATCGGCGTACGGGCCTCGGTGGACACGACCCGCCACGGCTTGCCGGACGGGTTCTTCGGCAGCCGCACCCGGCCCAGCCAGCCGCAGTTGGCGCCGCCCGCCGCCGGCGCCACCGCCTTCTCCTCGACCACGGCCCGCTTCGGCAGCGGCAGCTCCGGCGCCCCGCAACCCAGCTTCCGGGACACGCCGTTGGCGAGGGAGACCGCGACCCGCAAGGTGGCGGGCGTGCCGTTCTTCTCGTCCCAGGCGCCGATCACCCGTGTGACCAGCCGCCGCTTGCGCCCGGAGGAGTCCCGTCGCAGATCCGGGCAGTCCTGAACGATGTAGTGCCCCAGGTCGCTCTGGAAGCCGGGGATCCCCGACGGAAAGACGAACCGCGGCCGGGTGGGAATGGTGAATTCGCCGGTGAGCTCGCGATCCACCTCGTCGGGGTCGGACTCGACGTCCACGGCCAGCGAGAAGTGACCGTCGTCCGTGTCCACCCCGCACTTCAGCCGGCCGTGGGCGAGATCCGCCTCCTCCTTGCCGGCCTGTAGTTGCTTGTCGGGGAGTACGTCGGCCAGGTCGTCCGCCGACAGCAGTCCGTCGCAGATGGTCCCCGCGTACCACCACGGCTGCCACAGCGGCTTCGAGACGTACCCACCGCCCACGAGCACCACCAGGACCACCGCGATGACGGCCGCCACCTCACGGCTCGGCACACACTTCCGCCAGCCCGCTGCTGCCACAACTCCCCCGTTCCCCCATGGTTCCGCGGCGCAAAACCCTACGCGCCACGCCGGGTTGGCCCGTCGGCGGGGGCGCGCCGCCCCGATGTCTGCGGTACGACTATGCACTCCCCAGGGTGACCGGCGCCCCGATCGCCCTCGCGGGTGACGCGACCAGCGGTATCAACGCCGCATGATCGAGGAAGCACATCCGGCGAGCCAGAAGGCAGCATCATCGCCGCCGGCCCGCCGCCCCACACCACTCTCCGGGAGGAACTCGGTGGCAGGCCGCGTCAAGGCAGACCTCAAGGGAGTTCCCCAAACGGCGTTGTGGACGCTCTATCACCGCGCCACCGAGGCCGCCCGCCCCGACACCGTGCTGCCCGATCCACGCGCCGTACAGCTGGTCGCGGAGGTGGACTTCCCCTTCCGGGAACGGCTGGGCGCCGCCCGCCCCTGGGTGGCGCAGGCCATTGCGCTGCGCGCCCTCGGCTTCGACGGCGTGGTGCGCGAATTCCTCGCCGCCCACCCGGACGGCACCGTGATCGCTCTCGGCGAGGGACTGGAGACGCAGTTCTGGCGGGTGGACAACGGCCGGGCCCAGTGGGTCACCGTCGATCTGACCGACCCGTTGGCGCTGCGCCGGCGCGTACTGCCGCACGGCACGCGGCAACGGCTGGTGGCCTGCGACGCCCGCGACAGCCAATGGATGACGGGCATCGACGGCTCGCGCGGCGTCCTGGTGACCGCCCAGGGCCTGATGATGTATCTGCAGCCCGCGCAGGTGACCCATCTGATCGCCACCTGCGCCGGCGCGTTCCCCGGCGGCACGATGGTGTTCGACACCGTGTCGCGACGCTTCAGCGCCCGCACCCGCGCCGGCGCCAAGGGGCCCGGCGGCCATTGCCTGCCCCCGATGCCCTGGGGCATGGACGCTGCCGACCGGGCCCAGCTGCGCTCGGTCCATCCGGCCGTCACCGATGTGGCCGACGTCCCGCTCCCCGCGGGCCGCGGCTTCCTCGGCTATCTCGCGCCTCGCGCCGCCGCCCTGCCCCTGCTTCGCAGGGACCGCCCGCTCATCACCCGCCTGCGCTTCGCCGCGGCCCCCGCCGTCGCCCCCGTGCCCGGTCAGCCCTGACGGTTCTGCGGGACCCCGGCGAGAAACGCGTCCACGCGCTCAGCCGCACCTTCCCGAACGCGGTCTGCACCGTCCGCTGCCCATGGGGGCTCGGGCAGTCCGCCCATCGCTGCGACTTCTTGACGCTTCGTCACCTACGCACGACATAGCGCCTACGCATGCCCTCAACCACCCGCGCGACCGGCCACCACCCAGTTCGTCGGCAGCTCGATCCGGCTGCCGTCCACCCCGTACTCCGTGGTCGCCAACGGCAGCTGCCCCGCCGCGGCGGCCTCCAGACCGTGGGTCGTCAGCAGTTCGGGAACCACGGAGTCGGCCATTTCGCCGGGCGAGATGCCGTGCGAGAGGACCGCCGGCAGCTTCGCGGGCGGTCCGTCGGGGCGCTGTGCAAGCGACAGCAGGATCTCCCGGGACGACTCGGCCGGCTCGACGGCGAAGAGCCGGCCGCGGGCGCCGAGGAGCGCGGCGCTGTTCGCCACGATCCGCGCGCGGTCCTCGGGCGTGCACTGGTGCAGCACTCCCCGCAGATAGATATTGACGTCGCCCAGTTCGCCGTGCAGCGCAGCGGCCGCCTTCTCGTCGGTGGCGTCCACCGGTCGGAATACGGCCACGGACCGTACGTCGTCGGACCGTGCACGGTCGATCGCCGCCGTGGAGAGGTCGATGCCGAGGGTGCGCGCGTAGTGGCCCGCCAGGTAACGGGTCTGGGTTCCGTTGCCGCAGCCCAGGTCCACGAGCGGCAGTCCGGCGTCGAAGTGCTCCCGGAAGAGCGGCAGATGGAGCTGCGCGGTCACGGACGGATCGGCGTCCCAGAAGACCTGGCCCTCGCCGGCCGGCGCATCGCGCCAGAAGGCTTCCCATGCCTGCGGAGTGTGGCTCGCGGCGGTCATGGCCCCATTGCTATGCCCGCGGTGATCGGCCCGCAAGAGTGGTGACGGCGCTTTCACCCGGTGTTCGAGGGCCGGGGGCGCGAGGCGTTCGGCAGCGACTGCTCGAACCACACGGTCTTGCCGGTGGGCGTACGGCTGGTCCCCCACTCCCGTGCCAGCCGGCTGACCACCCGCAGCCCGCGCCCGAAGGTGTCTTCGGCGCCGGCGCTCAGCAGTTGGGGCAGCGCGGCGAGTTCGGTGCCGGTGACCCGGTCCATGTCGTTGAATTCCGTACGCTCCGGGTGCCGCAGCAGGATCATGAAGCCGAGCACGACATTGCGCGCCTTGAGCGGGACGACCAGCAGCGACCGGCGGTTGATCAGCGGGCTGATGTCCCGCTTCTCGAACTGTGCCGCGATGGCGTGGCCCATCTCGTCGCTGATCCGCGGCACCAGGACCGGCTGTCCGGTGGTCATGCACCGGAAGAACGGTGTGTGGACGGGGAACGGCATCGACTCGCCGACCGGGACGACATCGTCCCAGCGCCCCGGCTCGTCGTTGTGCTCGACCGCGACCCGGTGCCACATCGTCGTGGCGTCCGGCGGCCCGTCGGGGAAGCCCTCGCCGGCGAGGACCTGTTCGCGCAGATAGGTGCCGGCGACATCGGTGAAGTGCGGGACGACGGCCGCGCTGACCTCCTGGATCGTGCGGGCCAGGTCGAGCGAGGTGCCGATGCGCCCGCTGACCTCGTTGAGGAACTCCAGCCGCTCGCGCACCGCGGCATATTCGAGGTCGGACGCCAGCTCGGCGGCGGCCGCCGCGGCGGCCCGCGGATCGTCCGCCACGGCGTTCGCCGTCCGCAGCAGCCGGCTCCGCCGCTCGACGCGGCGCGGTACGCCCCGGTCCGGGGTCACCGGGAAGCGCTCGTGCCGGCCGATCTCCAGCACCGGATAGCCCAGCTCCAGCACCTGGGAGACGATCCGGGCGCTCTCCTGTGGGCTCATGCTCGGCAGGATCTCCGGCAGCCGGCGGGCCAGCTCCTCGGCGCCGGGGAAGTCGGTGTGCAGCGCGAAGGCGGGCGCGAACCGCTCGCGCCCGCCGCCGCCCTTGCTCCGCTCACCGGGTAACCGGGCGGCGTCCGCGGCGAGTACGAGGATCCGCTCGGTGCCGGGGCCGACCAGGGGGTACGCCCACCACACCAGGTCCACCGGGGCCGAGCCGGCGACCATGCGGGCCCGCCCGGCGGTGGGGTAGAGCGTGCCGCCGTCCAGCGAGGCCTCCAGATCGGCCCCGTCGCCCTCCCCGGGGGCGTCCGGCCCCTCGTCCCACTCCTTGTCGCCGAGCGCGCCGGTGACCGGCAGCAGATCGACGGCGGGGGCGCCCACCGCCTCCTCGCGGGTGGGGCCGAAGAGCCTGCGGGCACCGCTGCTCCGGTGGGAGATCCGGCCGTCCGCGTCCACCACCACGACCGCAAGCGGAATCCGTCCGGGCGCCGCATCCCGGGGCGCGGGCACCCGGGGGGCCGCGCCGTTCGTGTCGGCGCCGTGCGACGAGCCACGCTCCATGGGCGGTTGCTCCTTCGTACACCGACCGTGCGCCATCGCTTCCACGGTACGGCCGAGGAGCGGTGCGGCGGGCGGCATTGCCCGAAGCGGACGTATGCCCGCCCATCGGGCACACCGTCCGCCGCACCGTGGCGGGCGGTCAGTCCTCGTGCCCCAACTGGAGGTCGCGTTCGGTGCGGCCGCCGCCCGCCACCTGGAGCACGGTGGCCACCGGCGGGTATCCGGCGGCGATCACGGTGTATTCACCGGCCGACAGATCCACGAAGCGGAACAGCCCGTCGGCTCCCGTGGTCGCGGTGTCGACGACATTGCCGGCGGCGTCCAGGAGGGTGACCCTGGCGTCCTCGACGGGCCGGCCGCCACCGGCACGTACGGTGCCGCGCAGCACCGCGCCGCCGGCGAGTTCGATGTCCTGGCGGGTCTCGCGGGACGCCTGGACGGTGACCGGGAGGGCGGCCGGACGGTACGCCGGGGCGCTGGAGGCGAGGGTGTACTCGCCGGCCACCAACTCCCCGATGACATAGCCGCCTTCGCGCCCACTGCGGGTGGTCGCGACGACCTCGCCACGGACATCGGTGAGGGTGACCATGGCATCGCGTACGGGTGTGCCGTCGGCGGTGGTGACGGTGCCCGCGAGGCGCCCCGCGCCGCCGAGCACCACATCCAGTTCGACCGGCCGCTCGCCGACGGTGACGGTCACCGCCTGCGGCTGGTGTCCGCCGGCGGCCGCGATCAGCACGTACGAGCCGGAGCCCGGCGTGCTGAGCGCGTACCGCCC
The DNA here is from genome assembly GCF_022221585.1 of Streptomyces inhibens. NCBI lineage: Bacteria > Bacillati > Actinomycetota > Actinomycetes > Kitasatosporales > Streptomycetaceae > Streptomyces > Streptomyces inhibens. The sequence continues at coordinate 7,980,409 of NZ_CP084681.1, read as the reverse complement.
GTCCTCGCCGGTGGCGCCGCGGCCGATCTGCCGGCCGGCGACGTCGATGAGGGTGAGCGCGGCGCGCGGCACGATGGAGCCGTCGTGGTGCCGTACGGAGCCGCACACGGGCAGGCCGGCCGCGAGGTGCGCGGTGCCGCCGTAGCCGTTCGACCGGGAGTACGTGGCGCCGGAGCCACGGGAGTCGGTGGCGGGCGGGTCCGCGGCGGAGCGTGCCTGCGGCACGGCTGAGGTGTCGGCCGGGTCGCCGTACGACGCATGCGGGGTCGGGGTGGCCTGCGGGGCAGGAGAGACGTGGGACACCAGGGGTTTCTCTTTCAGGAAGAAGGCGAGCACAAGGCCCAGGACGAGCACCGGCACGAGGTAGAAGAAGATCCCCGGCATGGCATGCGCGTACGCGGCGATATAGCTGTCGCGCAGCGAGGCGGGCAGCGCGCGCACCAGTTGCGGGGTGATCGACTCCGGGTCGGGCAGCTGCGTCGACTTCGGCAGCCGGTCGCCGAGTTGGCGGGCCAGCCGGTCGGCGAAGAGGGTGCCGAAGATGGCCGCGCCGACACTGCCGCCGATCTGCCGGAAGTAGTTGTTGGCACTGGTCGCGGTGCCGAGATCACAGGTGCGTACGGAGTTCTGCACGGCGAGCACCAGCACCGGCATGACGAAGCCGATACCGAGGCCGAGGACGCCCATCCAGAGGCTGTAGACCTCGCGCGGGGTGTCCTGCTGCATCCGCGACAGCAGCCACATCCCCCCTGCGGCCACCGCGCAGCCCAGGACGGGGAAGATCTTGTAGTGCCCGGTGCGGCTGATGAGCCGGCCGGAGAGGACGGAGGCGAGGACGATGCCGCCCATCATGGGCAGCATCAGCAGTCCGGACTCGGTGGCCGAGGCGCCGTCGACCATCTGCAGGAAGGTCGGCAGATAGCTGGCGGCGCCGAAGAGCGCGATGCCGACGACGGCGCCGATGAGGCCGGTGACATTGAAGATCGAGTCGCGGAACAGCCGCAGCGGGATCAGCGGTTCGGCGGCGAAGTGCTCGACGGCGAGGAAGAGCAGGGCGGTGCCGAGCGCGCCGGCGCCGAGGCCGAGGATGACCCGCGAGTTCCAGGCGTACTCGGTGCCGCCCCAACTGGTCAGCAGCACCAGGCAGGTGGAGAAGGCGGCGAGCAGCAGCGCCCCGGCGACGTCCAGCCTGGGGCGGCCGGCGCGCCGGGGCAGCTTGAGGACGAAGGTGATGACGAGGAGCGTCAGCACACCGAACGGGACGTTGAGGTAGAAGCACCAGCGCCAGGAGGCATGGTCGGTGCAGAAACCGCCGATCAGCGGGCCGGCCACGGAGGCGAGGCCGAAGGCGGCGCCGATCAGGCCCATGTAGCGGCCGCGGGCCCGTGGCGGTACGACATCGGCGATGATCGCCTGGACGCCGATCATGAGCCCGCCACCACCGACGCCCTGCACGGCCCGGAAGATGATCAGTTCGTCCATGGTGCGCGACCAGCCGGCCAGCGCCGAGCCGGCGGTGAAGACGAGGATCGCGAAGAGGAAGACGGGCTTGCGGCCGAAAAGGTCGCCGAGCTTGCCGTAGAGCGGCAGGCCGATGGTCGACGCGAGGAGGTAGGAGGTCACCGCCCAGGACATCGCGCCCAGGCCGTGCAGCTCACCGACGATCTTCGGGAGCGCGGTGGCGACGATGGTCTGGTCGAGGGCCGCGAGCAGCAGCGCCAGCATCAGGCCGAGGAAGACCATGCGGACGCGGCGGGGGCTGAGGGGCACCGGCGCACCGCCGGGGCCGGGGTTCCCGGTTCTGCGTGCGGCGGCCGGAGCCGTTGCCGCGCCGGGTGTGGGCGGATCGGTCCACTCGATCCGCTCGCTCAGGGTGGTCCCGCCCACGTGCTGCTCCCCTCGTCACGCCTGTTGCCGCCCAAGTTCTCGCATTGGGCGACAACACCGATCAAGCGCGGCGAATGGGTACGTGCGGGGCGGGAGCGGACGTCAAGTACGTTGCTCCGGGCGCCCATTGGGCTCCCATCAGGGCTTTCCGTACGGAAGGGCCCCGGCGGGACCGACACTTCGGCCCACCGGAAACCACCCGAACCGGTGAGCGTGACGGAATCTACTCAGGGTGACCGGAGTGACGACCGATCACTTCTCCACTTCCTTGGCGAGGTTGGCGAGGAGGGCGTCGTAGATCCGGCCGAGCCCCTTGGGCGCGAAGGTCCGTTCGAAGAAACCGCCGATACCGCCGGCGCCCTGCCAGGTGGTGGTGACGACGACATTGGCGCGGCCCTCGCCGGCCGGGGTGACGATCCAGGTGGTCACCATGGAGGAGTTGCGGTCCTTCTCCACGAGCTGCCCGTCGGTCGGCTCGTCGACCTCCAGCAGACAGTCGCGCACCCGCTTGCTCGTGGCCTGGAGCTTCCAGTGGACGAGGGTGCCCTTGCCGTCGCCGCCCTCGCGGACCTCGTACTCACTGAAGTGCTCGGGCAGCAGCTTCCGGCGCGTGCCGGTGTAGTCGGCGAGCGCGTCGAACACGTCCTCCGGGTCCGCCGCGATCTCGCGCTGCGTGGTGGCCTCGACCTGACCCATGTGTGTCTTCCTCCAGTAGTCGGCTGCCGGTCCTGCGGTGCGCCGCCAAGCCAACCACCCCTCGGCGGCGCACCCAAATTCAGGGCCACCAAGCCACAAGGGAACATGTGTTCTATTATTGCGAACGGGGGGCTCGGCAGGATCCGAAGGAGGCCCGATGCGCTGGGACAATCTGGGCGAAAGCCCATCCGCCCTGTTCGGCGCGGACGTCGTCAGCCGGACGATCGACACCCCCGAATTCCGCGGGATCACCTTCCACGAGGTGCGCGCCCGCTCGATCGTGAACCGTGTCCCGGGCGCCTCGCGCATGCCGTTCGAATGGACCGTGAACCCCTACCGCGGCTGCAGCCACGCCTGTGTGTACTGCTTCGCGCGCAAGACGCACAGCTATCTCGACCTGGACACCGGGCAGGGCTTCGACTCGCAGATCGTGGTCAAGGTCAACGCCCCCGACCTGCTGCGCCGCGAGCTGGCCGGGCGCCGCTGGCGCGGTGACCACATAGCGATGGGCACGAACGTCGACTGCTATCAGCGCGCCGAGGGCCGCTACCGCCTGATGCCCGGCATCATCGCGGCGCTGCGCGACCACGCCAACCCCTTCTCCATCCTCACCAAGGGCACGCTGATCCTGCGCGACCTGGAGCTGCTGCGGCAGGCCGCCGAGGTCACCGACGTCGGCATCTCGGTCTCCGTCGGCTTCCTGGACCGCGAGCTGTGGCGCACCGTCGAGCCCGGCACCCCCGCCCCGGAGCGCCGGCTGGACGTGGTGCGTACGCTCACCGCGCACGGCATCCCGTGCGGGGTGCTGATGGCCCCGGTGATCCCGTTCCTCGGGGACGCTCCGGAGCAGCTGCGGGCCACGGTCCGGGCCGTCGCGGAGGCCGGCGCCGGCTCCGTCACCCCACTCGTCCTGCATCTGCGGCCCGGCGCCCGCGAATGGTTCATGGCGTGGCTGGGCCACCACCACCCGCATCTGGTGCGGCGCTACGAGACGATGTACGCCGACGGCGCCTACGCCCCCACGTGGTACCAGCGCCGGATCACCCGTCAGGTCCATGAACTCGCCGCGGAGTACGGCATCGGGCCGGCCCGGCCCGGTGAGGCCCGCCGGATCCCGCCGCCGTCCGCGGATCCCGGCAGCGACCCGGCCGAGGCCCCCGACACCTCCGCGGAACCGACCCAGTTGACCCTGCTCTGACCGCGCGAGGGTCAGGGCAGGGCCTTCGGATCAGCACGAGGGGGCCGGAGCCGCCTCCAGGGCCCGTGCCAGACGGTTGCGCGCCTCCGTCTGGGCGGCGATCCGCTCGTCGATGACGGCGAGCCGCTCACGGGCGATCCGCAGCCCCTCCGGTGACGGCGGGGCGGTGGTCATGTCGCCGTCCAGACAGTCGCTGAAACAGTAGACATCGGCGAGCGTGAGCCCGGCCGCCAGGAGGTGGCGGATATTGGCGACCCGTACGGCCGCGCCGGCGTCGTAGACGCGATAGCCGTTCGCCGCCCGCTCCGAGACGATCAGCCCCTCGCGTTCGTAGTTGCGCAGCGCGCGCGGCGACGCCCCCGTGGTCTGCGCCAGCTCCCCGATCCGCACCGGGCCACCTCCCCGTCCGTGCACCGTTCTACCAGGGCGGGGTGGGCGGGCGCGGCCCGGCCCGCCCCCGCACGGGCCGCCCCTCGGCCCCCTCGTCATCCGACGACCGCTCCCCCGTCGACCGGAAGGACCACCCCGGTCACGAACGACGCGTCCGGCGCGGCGAGCCGGGTCACGGCCCAGGCCACCTCCTCGGGACGGCCGACCCGCCCCATGGGCGTGTGCTCGATCTGCCACTTCCGGATGGCCGCCCGCTGCTCCAGGGACCAGCCCTGGTGCAGCGCGATCGGGGTCTCGATCGCACCGGGAGCCACCGCGACCACCCGTACGCCGCGCGGCGCGAGCTCCACCGCCCAGCTGCGGGTGAGGAGTTCGAGCCCGGTCTTCGTCGCGGCGTAGACCGAGTTGCCCGGCCAGCCCCGCTGGCCGACCGAGGTGCTGATGTTGACCACCACTCCGCCGGTCCGCTCCAGGTGCGGCACGGCCTCCTGTGTCAGCAGTACCGGCGCCACGAGGTTCGTCGCCAGCTGTGGGGCCATCCCCTCCTTGGTGAAGCTGCCCAGCGCCCCGCTGCCCACCACCGCGGCGTTGTTGACCAGCACATCCAGTCGTCCGTACGTCTCGACCACGTGGCGTACGAGGTCCTCGGGCACGCCGTCAGCGGTGATATCGGCGGCGTACGGCACGATCTCGCCGTCCCCGGTGGCGGCCCCCGCCACCGTCTCCGCCAGCGGTCCGGGTCTGCGGCCCACCGCCAGTACCCGTGCCCCTTCCGCCGCGAAGGCGTGGGCGGTGGCCCGCCCGATCCCGGTCCCGGCGCCGGTGACGATCACGACCCTGCTGTCCGTCCCGGGCTCGACCGGCCCGGTGTGCGTTGTGCGTTCCATACCGGGAGTCTCGAACCCTGACGCCAGGGGCAAGGTCAAGCGGCTCCCGGACTTCCGTCCGGGGAAACCCTCTTGACGGGCCGCCTAACCTCTCCGGCATGGATGGGACTGTTGAGCGCGCCCCCGCGCGGCCGTCACACCCCGTACGGATACGGGAGATGACCGAAGCCGATATCGAAGCGGTCTCCGCGGTGCGGGTCCACGGCTGGCAGAAGGCCTACCGCGGGCTGATGCCACAGGCGTATCTGGACGCGATGAGCGTGGCGGCGGATGCCGAGCAGCGGCGGTCGTGGTTCGGGCGCCGGTCGCCGGAGGTGTCGGACCTGGTGGCCGAGCGGGACGGCGAAGTCGTCGGCTGGGCGTGTGTCGGCCCGGCCCGCGACCCCGATATCGCCCCGGCAGCCGGGGAGTTGCCCGCGCCCCGCCCGACCGCGGGCGAACTGCTCGCCCTCTACGTGGCACCCGGCCTGATCGGCACCGGCATCGGACGCGCCCTGCTGTCCGCCGGCACCGCCCGCGCCCGGGCGAGCGGCTTCCACACGCTGTACCTGTGGGTGGTACGCGGTAACTCCCGCGCCCAGCGCTTCTACGAGCGGGCCGGTTTCGTACCGGACGGTGCCGAGGAGGCGTCCGAGGTGGGCGGCAGCAGCGTCCCGGAACTGCGCTACCGGCGCTCTCTGGCCTAGGGGTGTCCGACGTCGGAGGCCGCGTCGATCCAGGTCCTGGGCGAGGCCGACGCCCACTCCGACATCGAGGCGTACCTCTACATCCAGGACGACCGTCTCGCCGCCTTCGACGACGAACTGCACGACCGCATCAGCGGCCTCCTGGAGAACCACCGCTGAATACCGTCTCTGGGGCCGCCGGACCATCCGGCCCGTGGGCCCCACCCGACCCGTCGCCCCCGGGCCGGTGCGCCCCTGGTCCGTCGGCCTTGGCCCGGCCGGCTAGCCGGACAGCCCCTGGCCCCCGCCCGGCCCCGCGCCCCGCTCCGGGCCGGGGCCCCGGCCGGCTCCGCGGGCCGCGGGGCCGTGTGCCCCGCCGTCCGGCCCGTCCGGCGTCTCGGGGTCGGCCGCCGCAGGAACGTCCTCGTGCACCCCCAGCCGCGCCAGTGACGCAGCCGCGGCGGCCGCCAGCCGTGGATGGGCGACGGCGGCGGTGAGGCTGGGGACGGCCCGCCGGTCGCCCAGTGCGCCCAGGCCCTCGACGCAGGCGAGCGCCACCCGCCAGTAGGGGTTGTGCGGGGTCAGCAGCCGTTCCAGGGTCGCGATCAGCGCAGGTACGGACTGCGGTGCGCGCAGTTCGGCGAGCAGCCGGACCGGGTGCAGGGCGTAGGCGGTGCGCAGCGGGTTGGTGGCGAGCGCGGCCGCGGCACGGGCGGTGCGCGGGTCGCCGAGCCGGCCCAGGGCGTGCGCGGCGGTGGCGCAGCGCACCGGGTCGCGGTAGTTCAGCAGCAGCACGAGGGGCTCGAAGGCCCGCTTGTCGCCGGCGCAGCCCAGGATGAAGGCGGCGATCTCCCGGGCCCACAGGGGGCGTTCGACGGCGACCAGCATCCGGGCGAGTTCCTCGCGCCCGGCCGGGGTGTTCTTACGGGCCAGCCCCAGCAACCGCTCGTAAGCGACCAGATCCTGTGGGGAGCGGAGTTCGGCCCGCACCCGGTCCGTCAACTCGTGGAATTCGTCTTCCATTTGCCGCTTCCCTCCCACCGGGCCGCCCCGGTTCCTGCGACGTGGTCTGCACCACAGCCTAATGACCCGCGCTACCCCTGGCGCTCTGGTTACCCACCGGTTAACCTGCTGGAACGAGCAGCACCACTGCTCGGGCGGCCTGGTGACGCAGCCGCCACAGAGTGAAGTCGGTTCGGCACCACACAGCACGACACCTGTACGGAGAACACGGCACGGCCCCGGGACAGGGCCCGCCGCATCTCCCCACCGCCGGCGCTGCCAGCAGCGCTGCGGCTCCTCGCGGCTCACCGCCGCGGGTTCCGCCGCCGCGTCTTCGCTGCTCCTCGCGTCCGCGCGGTTACCCCTCAGTCGTCACTTCTCCCCTGCCCTCAGGGGAACACCCTCAGGAGTCTCGCGATGGGCCCTCAGTCCACCCCTGATCTCTCAACCGAAGTCTCCCCTCTGTCCCTTTCGACCGTGGCCGTCGTCGGCCTGGGCACCATGGGCACCGGCATCGCCGAGGTCCTGACCCGCGCCGGCCGCGAGGTCATCGGTATCGACACCGACGAAGCCGCGGCCCGCAATGCCGTCGCCACCCTCGAAGGCGCCACCGCCCACGCCATGCGGCGCGAGCGGATCACCGAGCAGGAGCGGCAGGACATCCTGGCCCGCTTCCGCACCTTCACCGATCTGCAGGCCGCCGCGGACGCCGATCTCGTCATCGAGGTGGTGCCGGAGGACTACGAGCTCAAGCGGCAGGTCTTCGCCGAGCTGGACGCCGTGGTGCGCCCGGACACCATCCTTGCCACCGGCACCAACGCACTGTCCGTGACGCGCCTCGCCGCCGACTCACAGCGCCCCGAGCGGGTGCTCGGCGTGCACTTCTTCAACCCCGCGCCGGCCATGAAGCTGGTCGAGGTGGTCTCCTCGGTGCTCACCGCGCCGACCGCGGTCGCGGCCGTCACCGAGCTGGCCCGCGACCTGGGCAAGGACCCGATCGCCGTCGGTGACCGGCCCGGTTTCGTCGCCGACGGCCTGCTGTTCGGCTATCTGAACCAGGCCGCCGCGATGTACGAGTCCAAGTACGCGACCCGTGAGGACATCGACGCCGCGATGCGGCTCGGCTGCGGCCTGCCCATGGGCCCGCTCGCGCTGCTCGACCTGATCGGCGTGGACACCGCCCGTACGGTCCTGGAGGCGATGTACGCCGAGTCGAACGACCGGCTGCACGCCCCCGCGCCGATCCTGGGCCAGCTGGCCGAGGCGGGGCTGACCGGCCGCAAGGCGGGCCGCGGCTTCTACACGTACGACGCCCCTGGCAGCGCCACGGTGGTGCCGGACGCGAAGAGCCCGGCGGCCGCCGACGGAACCGCCGCCGGCCGTACCGTCACCGGCGTCGGCGTGGCCGGTTCCGGGACGATGGCGAGCGGGATCGCCGAGGTCTTCGCCAAGGCGGGCTACAAGGTCGTGCTGGCCGCGCGCAGCCTGGAGAAGGCGGAGCTGGCCAAGGCCAGGATCGCCAAGTCGCTGGGGCGCTCCGTGGACAAGGGCCGGCTGACGGCCGAGGCCCGGGATGCCGCGCTGGCGGCGATCACCCCGGCCGGGTCGCTGGACGCGTTCGCGGACGTGGACCTGGCGGTCGAGGCGGTGGCCGAGGACCTGACGGTCAAGCAGGAGCTCTTCAAGACACTGGACAAGGTCTGCAAGCCCGGCGCCGTCCTGGCCACCACGACCTCCTCGCTGCCGGTCGTGGCCTGCGCCCGCGCCACCTCGCGCCCGCAGGACGTCATCGGCATGCACTTCTTCAACCCGGCACCCGCCATGAAGCTGGTGGAGATCGTTCGTACGGTCCTGACGGCCGACGATGTGCACGCCACGGTGCGGGCGGTGTGCGCCAAGGTCCGCAAGCACCCGGTGGACTGCGGCGACCGGGCCGGTTTCATCGTGAACGCGCTGCTGTTCCCTTACCTGAACAACGCGATCAAGATGGTCGAGGAGCACTACGCGACCCTGGACGACATCGACGCCGCGATGAAGCTCGGCGGCGGCTACCCGATGGGCCCGTTCGAACTCCTCGATGTGGTCGGCCTGGATGTCTCGCTGGCCATCGAGAAGGTGCTGCACGCCGAGTTCCGCGACCCCGGGCTTGCCCCGTCGCCGCTGCTCGAGCACCTTGTCGCGGCGGGCTGCCTCGGCCGCAAGACCGGCCGCGGCTTCCGTGAGTACGCCCGGCGCTGACGCGTGGTGGCGCCCCCGCCCGACCGGGGGAGGCTGGGGTGGACTGCTGGAACCCGACGGCGGTCCACCCCCGCTGACAAGGGCGGAGGCGGCACCTCATGCCGCAGGCCGGGTAAATATGCAGTACCGTCCCCACATGTCCCAGCCCGCTCGCCCGCAGCCGTCCGACGCCCCCGACACCAGCACTCCCGGCACCCGCCGGGCGGCCGCGCAACGACTCAAAATGCGCCGCGAATTGTCGGCGGCGGCCATGGAGTTGTTCGCGACCAAGGGCTACGAGGCGACGACGGTCGACGAGATCGCGGCCGCGGCGGGCGTCGCCCGGCGCACCTTCTTCCGCCACTTCCGCTCCAAGGAAGAGGCGATCTTCCCCGACCACGACGACACCTTGGTCCGCGCCGAGGCCGTCCTGGACGCCGCCCCGCCGCACGAGAACCCTCTCGACACGGTGTGCCGCGGCATCAAGGAGGTCATGCGGATGTATGCGGCCTCCCCCGCCGTATCGGTGGCCCGCTACCGGCTGACCCGCGAGGTACCCACCCTGCGCGAGGCCGAGATCGCCTCGGTGGCCCGCTACGAGCGGCTGTTCACCCGCTATCTCCTGGGCCACTTCGACGAGGGCGCCCACCGCGAGGGCGACGACGACCCGCTGCTCGCCGAGGTCGCCGCGTCCGCCGTGGTCACCGCGCACAACCACGTGCTGCGGCGCTGGCTGCGGGCCGGCGCGGAGGGCGATGTCGAGGCCCAGCTCGACCATGCCTTCGAGATCGTCCGGGAGACCTTCGGCGCCGGCATCGGCGCGGGCCGCACGGACACCGGGGAGCGCCCCCCGGCGGCCGTCTCGCGGGAGGGCGAGGTGCTGGTCGCGGTGGCCCGCACGGACGCGCCGCTGGACGAGGTCATGCGCACCATCCGCAAGGCGATCAAAGACCGGAAGTGAACCGCTGACCGACCGACCCGGCTCGCTCGCACCGCCCACGGCGACATGGCGGATGCGGGCGGGCCGGACCGGCTCCGGCCGCACCCCGGCGCCGACCGGGCCGCGACACGGATGGCCTAATCCGATCCCCGCGTACGCTGCGTACACGGGGATTTTCTTTGTGTCACCTCCAGGCCTCCCATCGGGGCATCTGTTGCTCATGCGTGCCCCCTGGATGACATCTGAGAGAAATTCTTGGCACTCAGTGTCTTGCTGCATGGCACGCGGTGTCATACGTTGAAGGTGTCCGGGCGGCCGGCGCGCAGAGAACCAACGCGCGCCGGCTGTCCCACCAGCCATACGTGGCTGCCCGCCCGGACGCCTGCGTCACAGGCAACCTCCCAGCTACGGCTGGGCTCCGTGCTCGCTTTGCTTCCAAAGCCCTTGTCACGAGCAAAGGCGAAGCGAAGCCGGCGCTGCCAGGCCCCGTGTCCGACGCCTCTGCGACAACAGCAGAGGCGGCGGACACGGAGCCACCCCGGCCGAACCGACGGCACCACCTCCGCACCACCCCCGACGTTCCCTCAAGCCGTTTCCCTCAACGCGCTTCGCCGGAGGCACACCGTGAACGAAATCCTGGACGCAATCCTTGCGCCTGACAGCACCCGCGACGACTTCGCCGCGCTGCCCATACCCGAGTCCTACCGCGCGGTGACCGTGCACAAGGACGAGGCCGAGATGTTCGCCGGCCTCACCACCAAGGAGAAGGACCCCCGCAAGTCGCTGCACGTCGAGGACGTGCCGGTGCCCGAGCTCGGGCCCGGTGAGGCGCTGGTGGCCGTGATGGCCTCCTCCGTGAACTACAACTCCGTGTGGACCTCGATCTTCGAGCCGATGTCCACGTTCGGATTCCTGGAGCGCTACGGCAAGCTCTCCCCGCTCACCAAGCGCCACGACCTGCCGTACCACGTCATCGGCTCCGACCTGGCCGGCGTGGTGCTGCGCACCGGGCCCGGCGTCAACGCCTGGGGCCCCGGCGACGAGGTCGTCGCGCACTGCCTGTCCGTCGAGCTGGAGTCCTCCGACGGCCACAACGACACCATGCTCGACCCCGAGCAGCGCATCTGGGGCTTCGAGACCAACTTCGGCGGTCTGGCCGAGATCGCGCTGGTCAAGTCCAACCAGCTGATGCCCAAGCCCAAGCATCTGAGCTGGGAGGAGGCGGCGGCACCCGGCCTGGTCAACTCGACCGCGTACCGCCAGCTGGTGTCCCGCAACGGCGCCGGGATGAAGCAGGGCGACAACGTCCTGATCTGGGGCGCGAGCGGCGGCCTCGGCTCGTACGCCACCCAGTTCGCGCTGGCCGGCGGCGCCAACCCGATCTGCGTGGTCTCCTCCGACCAGAAGGCGGAGATCTGCCGGAAGATGGGCGCCGAGGCGATCATCGACCGCAACGCCGAGGACTACCGGTTCTGGAAGGACGAGCACCACCAGGACCCCAAGGAGTGGAAGCGCTTCGGCAAGCGCATCCGCGAGCTCACCGGCGGCGAGGACGTGGACATCGTCTTCGAGCACCCGGGCCGGGAGACCTTCGGCGCGTCCGTGTACGTGACCCGCAAGGGCGGCACCATCGTCACCTGCGCCTCGACCTCGGGCTACAACCATGAGTACGACAACCGCTACCTGTGGATGTCGCTGAAGCGGATCGTCGGCTCGCACTTCGCCAACTACCGCGAGGCGTGGGAGGCCAACCGCCTGATCGCCAAGGGGAAGATCCACCCGACCCTGTCGCGGACCTACACCCTGGAAGAGACCGGGCAGGCGGCGTACGACGTGCACCGCAATCTGCACCAGGGCAAGGTCGGCGTGCTGGCGCTGGCGCCCGAGGAGGGCATGGGCGTGCGCGACGAGGAGATGCGCGCCAAGCACCTCGACGCCATCAACCTGTTCCGTAACGCGTAGGCGGAGCGGGCCCACAGGCACAGTCGGAACGTCTGAGGCACTGCAGACGTTTGAAACACGAAGATGCGAGCCTGATATGACAGAGCGTCAGAAGGATCGTCCGTGGCTGATGCGGACATACGCCGGGCACTCCACCGCCGAGGCGTCCAATGAGCTGTACCGGCGCAACCTCGCCAAGGGGCAGACCGGCCTGTCGGTCGCGTTCGACCTCCCGACGCAGACCGGTTACGACCCCGACCACGTCCTCGCCCGCGGCGAGGTCGGCCGGGTCGGGGTCCCGGTGTCCCATCTCGGTGATATGCGGCGGCTGTTCCAGGACATCCCGCTGGACCAGATGAACACCTCGATGACCATCAACGCGACCGCCATGTGGCTGCTCGCGATGTACCAGGTGGTCGCCGAGGAGCAGGGCGCCGACATCACCCAGCTGTCGGGGACGACGCAGAACGACATCGTGAAGGAGTATCTGTCGCGCGGGACGCATGTCTTCCCGCCGGGGCCGAGCCTGCGGCTGACCACCGACATGATCACGTACACGGTGGCCAACATCCCCAAGTGGAACCCGATCAACATCTGCAGCTACCACCTGCAAGAGGCCGGGGCCACACCGGTCCAGGAGATCGCGTACGCCATGTCCACCGCGATCGCGGTGCTGGACGCGGTGCGCGACTCCGGGCAGGTGCCGCCGGAGAAGTTCGGCGATGTCGTCGCCCGTATCTCGTTCTTCGTGAACGCCGGCGTCCGGTTCATCGAGGAGATGTGCAAGATGCGCGCCTTCGGCCGCATCTGGGACAAGATCACGCAGGAGCGCTACGGCATCGAGAACCCCAAGCAGCGGCGCTTCCGGTACGGCGTGCAGGTCAACTCGCTCGGTCTGACCGAGGCGCAGCCGGAGAACAACGTCCAGCGGATCGTGCTGGAGATGCTGGCCGTCACGCTCTCCAAGGACGCCCGCGCCCGTGCCGTCCAACTCCCCGCCTGGAACGAGGCGTTGGGGCTGCCGCGGCCCTGGGACCAGCAGTGGTCGCTGCGTATCCAGCAGGTCCTGGCACACGAGAGCGATCTGCTGGAGTACGAGGACATCTTCGCCGGTTCGCATGTCATCGAGGCCAAGGTGGACGCGCTGGTCACCGACTGCCTGGCCGAGATCGAGCGGATCCAGGAGATGGGCGGCGCGATGGCCGCGGTGGAGTCCGGCTACCTCAAGTCGCAGCTGGTCTCCGCGCACGCCGAGCGGCGGGCCAGGATCGAGGCCGGCGAGGAGAAGATCGTCGGCGTCAACTGCTTCGAGGGCACCGAGCCCAACCCGCTCACCGCGGACCTCGACACGGCCATCATGACCGTCGACCCGGCCAACGAGGCACGTGTCGTCCAGGCACTGCACGAATGGCGGGACAACCGCGACGAGGGGCGCGCCCAGGAGTCGCTGTCGGTGCTGAAGAAGACCGCGGCGGGCGACGGCAACCTCTTCGCGGCCACCCTGGAGTGCGCGCGTGCCGGTGTGACGACCGGTGAGTGGGCCTGGGCACTACGGGATGTCTTCGGCGAGTTCCGGGCACCCACGGGCGTCTCCAGCGCTCCGCTGGCGGTCGCCGCCGAGGAGGGCAGCCCGCTCGCCGCGGTCCGCGAGAAGGTCGCCAAGACCGCGGCCGAGCTCGGCAGCGGCAAGCTGCGGCTGCTGGTCGGCAAGCCCGGCCTGGACGGGCACAGCAACGGCGCCGAGCAGATCGCCGTACGGGCCAGGGATGCCGGCTTCGAGGTGATCTACCAGGGCATCCGGCTGACCCCGGAGCAGATCGTCTCGGCGGCGGTCGCCGAGGACGTGCACTGCGTGGGTCTGTCGATCCTGTCCGGCTCGCACGCCGAGCTGGTGCCGGACGTACTGGCCCGGCTGCGCCGCACCGGCGTCGACGACATGCCCGTCATCGTCGGCGGAATCATTCCGTCCGCCGATGCGACCGCGCTCCGGGAGGCCGGAGTGGCGGCCGTGTTCACCCCCAAGGACTTCGGTATTACGGAGATCATCGGCCGTATCGTCGACGAGATCCGGAAAGCGAACCAGCTCGACCCTCTGGAGGTCCCTGCATGAGCCAGGCCCACCCGTCGCCTGTCAATCGCCTGCGCCCGCGGCGCTCCTGCCTGGCCGTCCCCGGCAGCAACCCGCGCTTTCTGGAGAAGGCCCAGGGCCTCCCGGCCGACCAGGTCTTCCTGGACCTGGAGGACGCCTGCGCGCCGCTCGCCAAGGAAGGCGCCCGGCACAACATCGTCGACGCGCTGAACGGCGGCGACTGGACCGGCAAGACCCGGGTCGTGCGGGTCAACGACTGGACGACCCACTGGACGTACCGGGACGTCATCACGGTCGTCGAGGGCGCGGGCCCCAACCTCGACTGCATCATGCTGCCGAAGGTGCAGGACGCCCAGCAGGTCGTGGCGCTGGATCTGCTGCTGACGCAGATCGAGAAGACCATGGGCTTCGAGGTCGGCAGGATCGGCATCGAGGCGCAGATCGAGAACGCCAAGGGCCTGGTGAACGTCGATGAGATCGCCGGCGCCTCACCGCGCCTGGAGACCATCATCTTCGGCCCGGCCGACTTCATGGCGTCCATCAACATGAAGTCCCTGGTGGTCGGCGAGCAGCCGCCCGGCTATGGCGCGGATGCCTACCACTACATTCTGATGCGCATTCTGATGGCGGCCCGCACCTACGATCTGCAGGCCATCGACGGTCCGTACCTTCAGATCAAGAATGTTGACGGCTATCGCGAGGTCGCCGGCCGCGCCGCCGCCCTCGGCTTCGACGGCAAGTGGGTGCTGCACCCCGGTCAGGTCGAGGCCGCCAACGAGGTGTTCTCCCCCTCCCAGGAGGACTACGACCACGCCGAGCTGATCCTGGACGCCTACGAGTGGTGCACCTCGGAGGCCGGCGGCAAGAAGGGTTCGGCGATGCTCGGCGACGAGATGATCGACGAGGCGAGCCGGAAGATGGCGCTGGTCATCGCCGGCAAGGGCCGGGCCGCCGGCATGACCCGTACATCCAAGTTCGAGGCCCCGGAGGCTTAAGCGCGATGCAGTTCGGCCGTACCTACGAAGAGTTCACCGTCGGCGATGTCTACAAGCACTGGCCGGGGAAAACCGTCACCGAATACGACGACCACCTCTTCTGTCTGCTCACGATGAATCATCACCCGCTGCACATGGACAGCAACTACGCGGAGCAGACCACCGACTTCGGAAAGAATGTCGTCGTCGGTAACTACATCTACTCGCTGCTGCTGGGCATGTCGGTGCCCGATGTCTCCGGAAAGGCCATCGCCAATCTGGAAATCGAGTCGCTGAAGCATGTGGCGCCGACCTTCCACGGCGACACGCTCTACGGCGAGACGACGGTGCTGGACAAGACGCCGTCCCGCTCGAAGACGGACCGCGGCATCGTGTACGTCGAGACCAAGGGCTACAAGCAGGACGGCACCCTGGTCTGCGTCTTCCGGCGCAAGGTCATGGTCCCCACGGCCACCTACATCAAGGAGCGCGGCGGCGAGCAGCCCGGCCGCCCGGAGCTGCAGGCCCCTCCGGCCAAGAAGGAGAAGTAGCCATGACCCGTCTCGCGCAGACCGAGGGCCTGACCGACATTCAGCGGGAAATCCTCTCCACCGTCCGCGACTTCGTGGACAAGGAGATCCTGCCGGTCGCCACGGAGCTGGAACACCGCGACGAATACCCGGCACAGATCGTCGAGGGCCTCAAGGAACTCGGCGTCTTCGGCCTGATGATTCCCGAGGAGTACGGCGGCCTGGGTGAGTCTCTTCTCACGTACGCGCTGACCGTCGAGGAGATCGCCCGCGGCTGGATGAGCGTCTCGGGCATCATCAACACCCACTTCATCGTGGCGTACATGCTCAAGCAGCACGGCACGCAGGAGCAGAAGGACTATTTCCTGCCGAAGATGGCGGCCGGTGAAATCCGGGGCGCCTTCTCGATGTCGGAGCCGGCGCTGGGATCCGACGTTTCGGCCATCTCCTCCAAGGGCGTGCGGGACGGTGACGATTACGTCCTCAACGGCCAGAAGATGTGGCTCACCAACGGTGGCACCTCCACGCTCGTCGCGGTGCTGTGCCGTACGGACGAGGGCCACCCGGAGGGCACCGCTCCGCACAAGTCGATGACGACCTTCCTGGTGGAGAAGGAGGCCGGCTTCGGTGAGGTGCGGCCAGGACTGACCATCCCGGGCAAGATCGACAAGATGGGCTACAAGGGCGTCGACACCACCGAACTGATCATGGACGGGCTTCGGATCCCGGCCGATCGGGTACTCGGCGGCGAGACCGGACGTGGCTTCTATCACATGATGGACGGCGTCGAGGTCGGCCGGGTGAATGTGGCCGCGCGCGGCTGCGGTGTCGCCCAGCGCGCCTTCGAGCTGGGCGTTTCGTACGCACAGCAGCGACACACCTTCGGCAAGCCGATCGCCCAGCACCAGGCCATCCAGTTCAAATTGGCGGAAATGGCGACAAAGGTCGAAGCGGCCCATGCGATGATGGTTAATGCCGCTCGCAAAAAGGACTCGGGCCAGCGAAACGACCTCGAGGCGGGCATGGCGAAGTACCTGGCCTCCGAGTACTGCAAGGAGGTAGTGGAAGACGCGTTCCGTATCCACGGTGGCTACGGCTTCTCCAAGGAGTACGAGATCGAGCGCCTCTACCGCGAGGCCCCGATGCTCCTGATCGGTGAAGGTACCGCCGAGATCCAGAAAATGATCATTGGGCGACGGCTACTCGAGGAGTACCGGATCCAGGGGTGAAAGTCCCGTTTGGACCACTTTGGTCTAGACGAAGATCACACCCCGTCATCGTTCTTCGGCCACGGATTGGCTCTGGCTCTTGGCCAGTTGCCGCTCGCAACCGATAGCATCCCCGGAAAGCCGCCGTCCCCCGTATCCATACGCGGCATCCTCCGCTACGAAGGTCATCCATGCCCCACAGCCAATCCTCTGCACAACGCGGTCGCGTCCGCCTCGCGCGCGGAGCGTCGCCGTGGCTCCTGCCGACCGTTGCCACGGCAGCGGTCAGCCTCGCCCGCTCCCGCCGGTCGGGTCGCTGGGCCGCCGTTGCCGTGCCCACCACCGCTCTGGCGGCGGGCATGCTGTGGTTTTTCCGCGACCCCGAGCGGGAGATCGCTCAGGGTCGTGTCATCTCTCCGGCCGACGGCGTGGTGCAGAGCATCATGCCGTGGAAGGACGGACGTACCCGCGTCGCGATCTTCATGAGCCCGCTGAACGTACACGTCAACCGCGCGCCGCTGGCCGGCACCGTGACGTCCGTGGAGCACATCCCCGGCGGATTCGTTCCGGCGTTCAACAAGGAGAGCGAGAACAACGAGCGGGTTGTCTGGCACTTCGACACCGAGCTCGGCGACATCGAGATGGTGCAGATCGCCGGCGCGGTGGCCCGCCGCATCGTCCCCTACGTGCCCGAGGGCACCAAGGTCGAGCAGGGCGAGCGGATCGGGCTGATCCGCTTCGGGTCGCGCGTCGACGTCTACCTCCCGGAGGGCGTCGAGGTGGCGGTCGAGGTCGGCCAGGCGACCACAGCGGGGGTGACTCGCCTTGACCGTGATTGATCCCGAGACACAGGCGGGCTGGGCACCCGAGACCGATGAGGACGAGGACGACATGCCGCTGTCCACGCGGCTGTCAATAGCGGACACCCTCACCCTCGGCAACGCGATCTGTGGCTTCATGGCGGTGTACTTCACCACCACCGGCGTGCTCATCCCGCATCTGACGGGCACCGAGGACGGCGGTATGGCCCGGCACAGCGCCGCGATGGCCGTGATCCTGATGCTGCTCGCATCGGTCTTCGACCTGTTCGACGGGCTGGTCGCGCGCAAGCTGCGGGCCTCGGCGATGGGGGCCGAGCTCGACAACCTCTCGGACCTGATCAGCTTCGGTCTGGCGCCCGCGTACTTCGTCGTGACCTGGGGCATGGTCGCCCTCCAGAACGCGCACCAGCGGGTGTCCCTGGTGGCCGCGGTCGTCGTGCTGCTGGCGGTCGTGCTCCGGCTCGCGCGGTTCTCCTGCGTCACGATCCGTGACGGCATCTTCCAGGGCATGCCGAGCCCCTTCGGCGCCCTGACCGTCGTCGCCATCGTGCTGCTGGAGCTGCCGTTCCTGCCGACGCTGCTGGCGATCATCGGAGTGGCCTGGCTGATGGTGAGCCGGGTCGAGTACCCCAAGCCGCGGGGCCGGCTCGCGGTGGCGATGCTCAGCTGGATCGTGCTCAGCATGGGCATGCTCGCGGCCTGGGCCCTGGACGCCCCGGGCGGCCAGCTGCTGCTGCAGACCGGCTGCTCCCTCCAGGTGGTCCTGGGCGCGATGATCCCGCTGTTCGCGACGGCCCGGAGGGTCAACACCTTCCGCGACAACCGCCGCGAGTCGCGCGCCGAGTCGCGCGCCGCACAGCTCCCCTAGCAAGACCGAGAACCACGCCGAGAGCCCCGAGCGAAGAATTCGCCCGGGGCTCTCGGCATTGTGGTGGGTGCGGCCCGCGCCGGGCCGCACCGCGGCCTCAGACCAGGAAGTCGCGCGCCAGACTCTCCGCCGCACGCTCCAGCAGCGGGCCCGCCTCGGCCATACAGCGGGCCGGGTCGGACTCCAGATCCGTCAGGGCGTACGCACGCTGGATACCGGCCGCACCGAGGGCCTCCTGCGTCAGCTGGAGCCGGCCGCAGACCGCGACCACGTCCAGGCCGGCCGCCCGGGCCGCGGCGGCGACGCCGGCCGGGGCCTTGCCGTGCAGGGTCTGCTCGTCGAGCGAACCCTCGCCGGTGATGACGAAGGTGGCCCTGGCCAGCGCCGGGGCGAAGCCCAGGACGTCGAGCATCACGTCGATGCCCGGCCGGAACGCCGCGTCCAGGCCGACCAGCGCGCCATAGCCGATGCCGCCCGCCGCGCCCGCGCCGGGCGCCAGGGCGTGCTCGGCGGCCTTGGGGCCCACCGCGCGTTCCAGGACCTCGGCATAGTGCGCCAGGGCGGCGTCCAGCGTGGCGACATCGTCCTCGTCGGCGCCCTTCTGCGGCCCGTAGACCGCCGGGGCGCCCTTCGGGCCCGTGAGCGGGTTGTCGACGTCGCTGGCGAGCACGATCGCGGTCTTGGCCAGCCGGAGGTCCAGGCCGGACAGATCGGCCGTGGCCAGCTCGCGCAGCGGGCCGCCGCCGGGGGCGACCGGCGCACCGTCCGCGTCCAGGAACCGGGCGCCGAGCGCCGCGAGCATGCCCGCGCCGCCGTCGGTCGTGGCGCTGCCGCCGACGCCGAAGACGATCGAGGTCGCGCCCGCGTCCAGGGCCGCGAGCAGCAGCTCTCCGGTGCCGTACGTGGTGGCCGTCAGGGGCGCGAAGACGCCTCCCGGGAGGTGCTGGAGCCCGGAGGCCTCCGCCATCTCCACCACCGCGGTGCCGTCCGCACGCAGTGCGAAGGTGGCCGTCACCGGTTCGCCGGTGGGGCCGGTGACCCGCGCCTCGTGCCGGGTGAAGCCGGCTGCGAGGGCGGCCGCGACCGTGCCGTCGCCGCCGTCCGCGACCGGGACGGCCGCCACGTCCAGATCGGGAATCACGCGCCGCAGACCGGTCGTGACATGCTCGGCGACCTCGACGGCCGTGAGCGAGCCCTTGAATTTGTCCGCGGCGATCAGCACATGTGCTGTGTTTGTCCTTGCTGCGTCCGCCACCGTGTTTCCCCTTGCTTTCGAGCTGGCAGTCGCGCCGCTGCGACCTTATCCGGCCGGCGGCCCCGCGAACAGGGCACTTGGGTCCGAAGCGAGCCACGCGCCTTCTCGCGCGCCCTCGAAGATCCACCGGGCAGGCTCTAGGCTCGCGCCGTGACGACCATGGACTACGCCACCTATATCGCCGGCCTGCCTCGTGTGCTCGCGGGCGCGGGCGCCATCTTCCGTGACGCGGAGGGCCGCATCCTGCTCGTGGAGCCCAACTACCGCGACACCTGGATCCTGCCCGGCGGCACCGTCGAGTCGGACGCCGGTGAATCGCCCCGCCAGGCCGCCCGTCGCGAGACCGCCGAGGAGATCGGCCTGGACGTCGAGCTGGGCCCGCTGCTCGCCGTCGACTGGGTACGCGGGGAGAGCCGGCCGCCGCTGGTGTCGTATCTCTACGACGGCGGGGTGCTGGACGCGGCCTGGTTCGCCGCGATCCGGCTGCAGGAAGAGGAGCTGCTGTCCTGGCGCCTGGTGCACTGGGAAGAGGCCCGGACGCTGGTGAACCGGGAGATGGCACTGCGCATCGGCGCCGCCCTCAAGGCCCTCGCGGACGGCCGCGGACCGGCGGAGCTGGAGGACGGTCTGCCGCCGGCCGGAAGCTGACGGTCCGTCGGTGTGCGGCGGGAACCGTCACCGACGCAGGTGGATGCGTGCCGGGTCGGCGTACGTTCTGGGTGCCCAGGGACCGCCGGGTGGTGGGGGCCCGATGCGGCTGCCGCCGGTGCCGGCGCGCCGCGTCGGCCGAACGGGCGGAGGATGACGCGGCGCCCATTGCCGGGTCTCCTCCGCGGGAACGGCAAGGGCATGAGCCACTCACACGGGTCCGCCGCCGGATACAACGGTGTCGTTGGGCTCTCCTCGCACTCCCCGCATCGAGCGGCAGGTGATCACACGTGAGAGCTTTTGTTCTCCGGAAGGTCGGTGAGGTCGGCGTCATCGAGAAGCCGGTCCCCGAACCCGGCCCCAATGACGCGGTCGTGCGCACCACCGCGGCCATGGTGTGCACAACCGATGTGCACACCATGAGGGGCGCGATTCCGGTCGCTCCGGATGTGACATTGGGGCATGAGGCGGTCGGTGTCGTCCATGCGCTCGGCTCGGCCGTCGAGGGACTGGCCGAAGGCCAGCGCGTCGCGGTGGCCGGGGTCACGCCCTGCTTCCAGTGCGATTCCTGTCAGCGCGGGTTCTCCTCGCAATGCCTCGGGCGGATGCTGGGAGGCGCCCGATTCACCAACCGGCGGGACGGCAACATGGCCCAGTACTTTCTCGTCAACAACGCCCAGGCCAACCTCGCACCGATTCCCGAAGGGCTCTCCGACCACAAGGCGTTGTACGCCACCGACATGCTCTCCACCGGGTTCGTCGCCGCCGAACACGCGGAACTCGCCCTGGGCGAAACCGTCGCGATCTTCGCCCAGGGCGCGGTGGGGCTGTCGGCGACGATCGGCTGCCGGCTGCGCGGCGCGGGCCTGATCATCGCCGTCGAGTCGGTTCCCGCCCGTCAGGATCTGGCCCGCCGCTTCGGCGCCGATCTGGTCGTCGACCACACACGGTGCGATCCGGTCGCGCGGATCCTGGAGCTGACGGACGGCCAGGGGGTCGACGCAGCCATCGAGGCGCTCGGCACCCCTCAGACCTGGGAGGCAACCTTTCGGGTCACGAAGCCGGGAGGGCGCATTTCCAACGTCGGGTACCACGGAGAGGTGCCCGAGCCGTTGAAGATCCCCCTGGAACCGTTCGGATACGGCATGTCCGACAAGCAGGTCTACGGCGGGTTCAACCGCGGAGGCCGCGGGTGGCTTCGGCGGATCTTCCGGTTGATGGAGACCGGGAAGGTCGATCCCACGCCCATGACCACGCACGAATTCGGCTTCGACGAGATCGAGCGGGCATTCCGGATGATGGCATCGAAAGAGGGGGGAATCATCAAGCCGCTGATTCACTTCGACGCGGACAGCGCGTAGGCGTGGGGAGCTGCTGTCCTGGTGGACGGTCTGACGCCTTCGGGGGGCTGACGGCATGTCGGCGTGAGGCCGGCCGCGGGCCCCGCGAAAACCGTTCCCGCTCTGCAGGGGCCGCGTCCTAGGGTGTCCGTCATGGAAGCCATCGACGCCATTGCCGCCAAGGTCGCTCAAGTACCGGGAGTGGTCGGGGTGATGCTCGGGGGCAGCCGGGCGCGCGGCACCCACCGCGCGGACTCCGACTGGGATCTGGGCGTCTACTACCGGGGCGAACCGGATCTGCCCGCGCTGGAGGCGCTCGCCGCGGAGGTGACCGGCGGCCCGGTCGAGGTGTACGGGCCGGGGGCCTGGGGCGCGTGGGTCAACGGCGGGGCGTGGCTCGAACTGCCCGACGGCAGCCATGTGGACTGGATCCTGCGGGACGCCGACCGGGTGCGGCGGGTGTGGGACGACTGCCGCGCGGGCCGCTTCGAGACCGGCGTCCAGGCCGGTCATCCGCACGGCTTCTGGTCGCCCGCCTACCCGGGCGAGGTGGCGCTGGGCCGGGTGCTCGCCGACACCGACGGGGAGCTGGCCCGCCTCAAGGACGAGGCCCGGGCCTACCCGGAGGCGCTGCGGAAGGCGCTGGCCGGCGCCGCGGTCTGGGACGCGGGGTTCTCGGTGGCGATGGCGGGCAAGTCGTACACCGCCCAGGACGTACTGCATGCCGCCCTGTGCCTGTCCCGGGCCGTCGGCAACCTCGTCCAGGCCCTGCACGCGCACCACCGCACCTGGTGCCTCAACGAGAAGGGCGCCCTCGCGGCGGCCGCCGCCATGCCCCACACGCCGCCCGGGTTCGGCGCCCGCGCCACCGCCCTGCTCGGCCAACTCGGGCGGACGGAGGAGGAGTTGCGGCAGTCACTGACGGAGGCGGAGCGCCTGGTGGCGGAGGTACGGGGCGTGGTCGGCGCGGAGAGCCCGGCCTAGGTCCTGTCGTCAAACTCCCGCCGTCCGCACGGAGGGCGGGCGGGAGTTTGACGCCAGGGCCTAGGCCGGGTCCGTACCCCTCCCCTGTAGGACGGGTCCGCACCCCTCCCCTGAGCCGCCGGCATTGCGCGGCGGTGTCAGCGGCTGATGCCTACCGCATGGCCGTAGGTCTGCGGGTCGTCGACGAAATCGAGCATGGCGCGGGCCACATCGGCGCGGGCGAGGGTGGCGCCGGCCGGGCCGGCCTCGACGGCGTGGCGGTAGCGGCCCTCGCCGGGCTTGTCGAGCAGGCGGGGCGGGCGGACCGCCGTCCAGTCGAGGTCGCTGTCGCGCAGTACGGCCTCCATCCGCTCCAGGTCGGTGTAGAGCTCCTTGAGGACCGCCCACAGGAGAGGGCTGAACACCCTGCGGGTGAGGAACGACTGGCCGGCGCCGGTGCGGTTGAGCGGGGCCGCGCTGACCACGACGAGGCGCCGTACGCCGGCCGCGGTCATCGCCTCGACCACCGCGCGGGCCGAGGTGGAGGCGGGCCGCAGCGGGTCGTGCCGGCCGGCCTGGCCGATGCCGGAGAGCACCGCGTCGGCGCCGTCGATCACCGTCTTGACGGAGGCGGCGTCGAGCGCGTCCGCGCGGGCAACGGTCAGACGCTCGTGCCGCACGGTCAGCTTCTGTGGGCTGCGCAGCGCGGCGGTCACCTCGTGCCCGTCGGCCAGGGCCTGCGTGACGAGCTGGCGGCCGACGCCGCCCGATGCACCGAGAACGGTGAGTTTCATGGCCTCTCCCAAGAGGGGGTAATGGGGGGAGCGAAGGGGTGAGTGAACACTTACCCACCAGTGTGGGTAAGTGTTCACTCACCTGTCAAGGTAAGCTCCTGCCATGACCCCAGACGCCGCCGCTCCCCTGACCGGAGGCGCCCTGACGCGCTCCCGCATCCTCGACGCCGCCGCCGCGCTGATGACGACCGTGGGCCTGACGCGTACGACGACGAAGCAGATCGCCCGGGAGGCGGGATGCTCGGAAGCGGCGCTCTACAAGCACTTCCGCAACAAGGAAGAGATCTTCGTCCGGGTGCTGCACGAGCGCGCACCCCGGTTCTCGGACGCGATGGAGCAGCTGCCGCGCAGGGCGGGCGACGACCGCGGACCGGCCGTACACCTCAAGGAGGTGGCGCTGGCCGCCGTCCGCTTCTACCGCCGCTCCTTCCCGATCGCCGCGTCACTCTTCGCCAGCCCGGAGCTGCTGGCGACGCACCGCCGCAAGCTGGACGAGCTGGGCACCGCCGGTCCGCAGAATGCCACCCAGCATCTGGCCGCGTATCTGACGGCCGAGCAGAAGCTGGGCCGGGTCTCGACCGGCATCGACCCGCACGCGGCGGCCACCCTGCTGATCGGGGCCTGCTTCCACCGCGCCTTCCTCGACCTGTTCTTCGGCAGCGAGGCGCCGGCCGGTGCCCTGCGGCCCGAGGGCGAGGAGGAGTTCGCGGCGGAGACCGCACGGGCGCTGCTGGACGGCCTGACGCCGCGGGGCGGGTCCACCACGGCCACGCCGTAGCCGCCGGCCCTCCCCAACTGCCGGCCCTCCCCAACTGCCGGCTCTCCTCAACTGCCGACTCTCCTCAACTGCCGGCCCTCCTCGGTCGCCGGCACGCCTCGGTCGCCGGCACGCCTCGGTCGCCGGCTCCCGTCAGCCGCAGGCCTCCGCCGGGAACAGGGCGTGGTCCGTCCGCTCGAAGGCGAGCAGCCGGCGCTTGCGGTCGAGGCCGCCGCCGTAGCCGGTGAGGCTGCCGTCGGCGCCGACGACGCGGTGACAGGGCACGATGATGCCGACCGGGTTGCGCCCGTTGGCCAGGCCGACCGCGCGGGCCGCGGACGGGGTGCCGAGCTGTTCGGCGAGCTGCCCGTACGAGAGCGTCTCACCGTAGGGGATCGTGCACAGCGCCGCCCAGACGCGGCACTGGAAGGGCGTGCCGCGCAGCGCGAGCGGCAGGTCGAAGGTGGTCAACTCGCCGCGGAAATAGGCCCGGAGCTGGGCGATGGTCGCGGTGAACGGCGGCTCGTCGGGGTCCGCCGGGTCGCCGAAGGTCTCCTGGGGCGGGCGGTGGCGCTGGTCGGTCATGTAGAGCCCGGTGAGGGCATCGCCGGCGGCGACGAGGGTGAGCGGGCCCACCGGGGTGTCGTCCAGGACGGTGTGGGTGAGGGGCGCGTCGGGCGCGGGTGCGTGCACGGTCATGGCTGCGGACTCAGTTCGTCGGGAGGTGGTTGATGGGGTGGTCGTCGGTCGCCCAGAGGTACTGGACGGCGTAGGCGCGCCAGGGGCGCCAGATCGCGGAGTGCCGGATCAGGGCCGCCGGGGTGTGCGGCAGGCCGAGCCCGGCGGCCGCACGGCGCAGACCGAGGTCGGTCGGGGTGAAGGCGTCCGGGTCGCCGAGTGCGCGCATGGCGATGCATTCGACGGTCCAGGGGCCGACCCCCGGCAGCGCCGAGAGCCGCGCGCGGGCCTCGTCCCGGTCGCTGCCGACGCCCAGTTGCAGCGCGCCGGAGCCGAGGGCGGCGATGACGCCGGTGAGCGTGGCCCGGCGGGTGCGGGGCATCGCCAGCGACTCCGGGTCCAGTTCGGCGAGTGCGGCGGCGGACGGGAAGAGGTGGCTGAGGCCGCCGCCCGGGTCGTCGACCCGCTCGCCGTGCGCATGGACCAGCCGTCCGGCGTGGGTGCGGGCGGCCGCGGTGGAGACCTGCTGGCCGAGGACGGCGCGGACCGCGAATTCATCGGCGTCGACGGTACGGGGGACACGACGGCCGGGTGCCTTGTCGACGAGCGGTGCCAGCCGCGGGTCCTCGCGGAGCAGTCCGTCGACGGCCTCCGGGTCCGCGTCGAGGTCGAGCATCCGGCGGCAGCGGGCGATGGCGCCGGCCAGATCACGCAGATCGGTGAGGGCGAGCCGGCAGTCGATGTGGTCGGGGCGGGGCGCCAGGGCGACGATGCCGTGCCCGTACGGGAGGCGGAGGGTGCGGCGGTAGGCACCGTCGCGCCACTCCTCGACACCGGGGACCGCGGTGGCGGCGAGGTGCCCGAAGAGGTTGTCGGGGTTCAGTGGCTGCCGGAAGGGCAGCCGCAGCGCGAGCGCGCCGGGCACCACAGCGCGCGGGCCGGGCCTGGCGCGCTGCCGCAGTTCGGTCGGGGACAGCGCGAAGACCTCCCGCACCGTCTCGTTGAACGTACGGATGCTGGCGAACCCGGCGGCGAAGGCGACATCGGCCATCGGCAGTGCGGTGGTCTCCACGAGCAGCCGGGCGGTCTGCGCGCGCTGGGCGCGGGCCAGGGCGAGCGGCCCCGCGCCCAGCTCGGCCAGCAGCTGGCGCTCGATCTGCCGGGTGCTGTAGCCGAGGCGCGCCGCGAGGCCGGGGACGCCCTCGCGGTCGACGATGCCGTCGGCGACCAGCCGCATGGCGCGGGCGACCAGGTCGGCCCGCTCGTCCCACTGCGGCGAGCCCGGGCTGGCGTCCGGGCGGCACCGCTTGCAGGCCCGGAATCCGGCCTGCTGGGCGGCGGCCGCGCTCGGGTAGAAGCGCATGTTCTCGGGCTTGGGCGGCACCACGGGGCAGCTGGGCCGGCAGTAGATACGGGTGGTGAGCACCGCCGTGTAGAACCAGCCGTCGAAGCGGGCGTCCTTGGACTGCACGGCGCGCAGACAGCGCTCGGTGTCGGTGTGCATGACCTCAAGGATTCCTCAGTCGGCGGGTCCCGGCTGGCGAGAATCCGACATCAACATCGGGCCACCAGGGACGGCGCGGGTGACACCTGATCACCTCCCGGCGAACCGGTCGAGCGCACCGAGCACCTCCGCACGCGTCGCGGCGCTCCCCTTGTGCCCCGCGTCAGGGATGACGATCAGCCGGGCGTCGGGCCAGGCGCGGGCCAGCTCCCAGGCGGTGTGCAGCGGCCCTCCCATGTCCTGCCGGCCGTGGATGAGCACCCCGGGGATGCCCGCCAGCCGGCCGGCGTCACGCAGCAGGGCGCCCTCCTCCAGCCATGCGCCGTGCGAGAAGTAGCGCGAGCAGATCCGCACCAGGGCCAGCCGGGCCTTCGAGGGCCGGTCACCGAACGGGTTGGGGCTCCCGTACGACTCCAGGGAGAGCACCGCGTCCTCCCAGGCGCACCAGTCGGCGGTGGCCCGCTCGCGTACCGCCGGGTCGGGGTCCTCCATCAGACGGGCATACGCCCCGACGATGTCGCCGTCCCGGCCCACCCCGGGGGCACCGGCGAGAAAGCGGTCCCACTCCTCCGGGAAGAACCGGCCGACGCCCCGGTAGAGCCAGTCGGTCTCCGAACGCCGGGTCGTGGTGACGCTGGGGATGACGATCTCCGTCACCCGCTCGGGGTGGCGTTCCGCGTACGCCAGGATCAGCGTCGAACCCCACGATCCGCCGAACAGCAGCCAGCGCTCGATGCCCAGGTGCGTACGCAACTGCTCCATGTCCGCGAGCAGATGGTCCGTCGTGTTGTGCCGCATATCGGTGGCCGGATCGCTGGCGTGCGGGGTACTGCGGCCGCAGCCGCGCTGGTCGAAGAGGACGACCCGATAGCGCTCCGGGTCGAAGTACCGGCGCGCCCCGGCAGTGCACCCCGACCCCGGCCCACCGTGCACGACCAGCGCGGGCTTCCCTTCCGGGTTGCCACACACCTCCCAATACACGAGGTTGCCGTCGCCGACGTCGAGCATGCCGGTGTCGTAGGGCTCGATCGGCGGATAGGGCTCGATTACGGGGCGCTCAGGGACCGTTGACGCATTTAGATCGACCACAGCGTCATAGTGCCAGCCGGCCGACGATGACGGGGCATCAGTCGTCCGGGGACCGCCCTCACTCGGATGCCGCGCGGCCCTTCCGCCGTACGCAGGGAGGCCGGCATGACGCCGTTGACCGTGACCGGCCGACGGCAGACGGCAGACGGCAGCGCGCCCCGGCGCCGTACGTGCGGCCGACCAGCCAGCCCTGGACGTTACGCCGGATTGCGAGTATTTGTCCGCATATTTACGCTGCAAAGGCCAAATACATACGAGGTCAAGGACAGAGCCATGGGAAACCGCACGATCACTCCCGGCCGGGAGCTTCCCCGCTTCGAGGAGGCCGAGGGCCTGGGTCCCCAGGACAGTCAGTTCGTCCGTGAGTTGGTGGCCGTGCTGGAAAGGCACGGAAACCTCGACCGCTTCGGCCTGTGTCTGCTGCACGACCACTTCCCCGTCTCCTCCGACGAGGTCCTGGTCGAAACCCACGATCTCGCGGCGCGGACGCTGCGCATCCACGTCGAAAAGGCAGCGACGACGGGCCACACCCAGCCTTCCCAGTGGCGCTTCGTCAAGACCGGCGGCAGCGGTGACGGCGTAGATGCCGAGAGCCTGGTGTGCCAGGTGATTCTGCAGTGCACTCATATCAGCGGATGCCCGACAAGCACCGGTGCAGCGCCGTGAGAGTGCGCTGCGGCCCGCGTCGCAGAGGCCGGGGTGGGTGGGCGGGGCAGGCGCCCGCGCCGCCGTGACGGGTGGCGCGCGGGTGAGACGGGCGCGACAGGCAGGGGGTTCCGGCAGCCACGGCTTGCGGGGCATGGGGCTGCGCTGTGCCGCTGTGCTGCTCGTCGGGTTGGTGTTCTGGGGCTGGTGGCCCGCCCGGTCGGACGCGATGGGCACCTCGTCGGCCGATGACTGCCACGCGGCGCAGCTGACCGCAGCCCGCACGGACGTCGAGCTGCGCCTGACGAACCATGACCGCACCGTCCCCGAAGCCAACGGCACAATGACGGTCCGGGTGCCGACCAGCTGGCCGTTCGCCGATGACCTGCTGCTGAGCGAGAACTCCGAGCTCTACCGGCGTGCGATGCGCTGCCTGCTGCGGGAACGGCAGTCCATGAAGCGCCCCGAGGAGTGGCGCAAGGACAGCCCACGGGTCAAGGCGGGGGCGTCCTGGGTCGAGGTCCGCTACGAGACGCTGTTCCAGTTCCACAACGGTGGGAACTGGAATGTCGGCCCGTGGGAGATGGACGTCCTCAAGGGGGACTGGGCACTGAAGCTCGTCCCGCCCCAGGCGCTCAGAGGCGCCCACTGGAACCGTGTAGAGATCGATCTGGGAGGACTGGGCGCCTCCAAGGTCAGCCCCAGGCCCTCGACGGCCAACAACGGGCACCTGGTGTGGACCGGGCTCGGAAAGCCCGCCGCGCGAGACCCCATGGTCACGGTGGAGGTGTCTCCCCCCTGGCGGCGGGCCTGGGCGGCCGGGGGTCGGGATGATACCGAACCGCTGCTGGTCACCAACGCCGCCGGGGTGACCACCTGGTGGGTGGGGGCCTCGATCGTCATCGTACTGGCCGCCCTGCGCGCCCGCCGTCAGCCCGCCAGCCCCCAGCTCACCGAGCTGGAAAAGAGCAGCAGTACCGCCCTGTGGCGGTGGGGCCTGATCCAAGCCGCCCTCGGCGTGCTGCTCCTGCTGCTGTACAAGGCGATCGAGAATATTGCCGAGGCGGTCACCGACCACCCACCAACCTGGGTGGGCTACGGCTACCGCTGGCCGGTGCTGATCGGCATCCTGGCAGGCTGGCTCCTGGTCGTCTCCGCCCGACCGAGGAAGTCCGTACTGCTGGCCGCCTCACTCGTGGCCGCGGGCGCGGGGCTGGTAGCCGCGGTGCCGTCCTTGTTCGGGCTTCCCCCGCAACTGGCCAAGCCCGCCGGCCTGACCGACGCCGACTTCTCCGTGCTGGTGGCGCTGGCCGCGGCCATGCAGTGGCTGTGGCTGGCCGGCTTCGCCCTCTGGGCCTGGATGCTCGCCCACGAAGGCGGACTGCTCAGGCCGACGGCGGCCCCCTGGCGGCTGCGCCGGTTCGGCCCCGCACTCGCCGCCGTCACCGTCCTGCTCCTGGGATGGGCGGTATGGGCCATCGAGCACAAGTGGCAGCGGGTCAGCTGGCTGACCGACCGCTCCACCCCCGCCTACCACGTCCTGCACGTGGCCTTCCTGAGCCAGGAACTGACCTCCTTCGCCTACCAGGTCCCGACCTGGTACTACGCCCATGCATGGGTACTGACCGGCCTCGCGATCGTCGCCCTGCTACGGGCCAGAGACCTGGCACCCACCGTGCCGTATGCGAGCCCGACATCGCTGGACCGCCTCCTGCTCGCCGTGTTCTTCGCCGTCGTGGTCGCCTGGCGCCAGAACTCCTACGCCGGCAGCCAGGCCATCGCCGTCCTCTGGCTCGTCCTCGACATCGCCGCGCTCTACGGCCTGCTGGCAGTCGGCCAGCGCTGGTCAGTACTGACCCAGCACCTTGAGGGAGGCGAAGGCTCCCCGCAACTGTCCGAATCGATCACCGAAGCCGAGCGCAGCGACTTGATCGCACGCGCGCGCCGCTACCGTGAACTGACCGCCGCCCTGCGCAGCATGGAGCACGGAGGCGGCGAAGGCCCACTCAGCCGGCACGCGGTGGAGAAGGAACTGAGCCGGCTGCACCGCTGGCGGCCGGTGACCGGAGGGGGCGGCGCTCCACGACCCTGGCTGCCGGTCGAGATCACCGTCGTCGACGTCGCCCTCAGTTGGGGACCACACGCCAAATGGTGGGACAACGCGCGCCGCGCCGCCGCTCTGGCGGCCGCATTCGGCCTTCCGGGCAGCATTCTGATGGTCAAGATGGACTACTCGCCACCCTTCGCATGGATGCGCCGAGGGCTGTACATCTTCGGAGCACCCGACGTGGTGTGGTCGTTCATCAGGTGGGAGCTCGTCTGGGCAGGTGCCGGCCTGGTCTTGGGGGCGCTGTGGCGCCTGCTGCCCGGCCGCCGTGGCCCGGCCCGCGCTCTGGGGCTGGTGGTCGCCTACGCCCTGCTGATCGGTCTGGGCCTCCTCGGCAACCTCATCACCGATCAGGAAATCGGCAACATCGCCGTCGGCGGCTCTCTGATGCTGCTGATCCTGACCCTGACCAGCCTCGCCATGGACGTCTACACGTTCCGCTCCGAACGGCGCTTTTGGCCCAACCGCGTCGGGCAGCTGCTGGCGATCTACCAGATCCGCGGCTTCTCCGCACAAGTCGCCTACGTCCTGGTGCAGGTGATCGCGGTCCTGACCATCTTCCGCTTCTTCGCCAGCCCCGACACCCGGCTCAAATGACGGCCGGAAAGGCAGGGAACCGGCCGGACCACGCCGCGGTCAGCTCACTTGGGCGAACGCCGCGTACGCCCGCTCGTCGAAGAGGACGAACCGCACCTCGTCCACGGCCGTGTCCGCAGAGCGCACCGTCTCGATGGCGATACGGGCGGCATCCTCCATGGGCCAGCGGTAGACCCCGGTGGAGATGGCCGGGAAGGCGACCGTTCGCGCGCCCAGTTCGTCGGCGATGCGCAGGGATTCGCGGTAGCAGGAGGCCAGCAGTGCGCTGCGGTCCTCGCTCTCGGAGTACACGGGCCCGACGGTGTGAATGACCCAGCGGGCGGGCAGCCGGCCCGCGGTGGTGGCGACGGCCTGGCCGGTGGGTAGGCCGCGGCCGTACTGCGCGGCACGCAGGGAGCGGCACTCTGCCAGGATTTCCGGGCCGCCGCGGCGGTGGATCGCCCCGTCCACTCCCCCGCCGCCGAGGAGCGAGGAGTTGGCGGCGTTGACCACGGCGTCCACGGCCTGTTCGGTGATGTCGCCCTGGACGAGGGTGAGGGTGGGGCGGGAGGTGCTCATGTTCCCTGAGCGTAAGCAGGGTCCGGTGGTGCGGCCAGTTGATTTAGCGGTGGTGCGTGTGATTGACGGCGGTGCTTGTGGTTGACGGTGGCGCGTGTGGTCAGTGGCGGTGCGCGCGGAGTCGGCGCCAGACCGCCTTGGCGGCGTAATGGCCGGACATGCCGTGGACGCCGGGGCCGGGCGGGGTGGCCTGGGAGCAGAGGAAGACGGCGGGGTGGGCGGTTTCGTAGGGGATGCGGGCGAGCTTGGGGCGGATGAGCAGGCGCAGACCGGCCGCGGAGCCGGTGGCGGTGTCGCCGCCGACGTAGTTGGCGTTACGGGCGGCGAGTTGCGGCGGACCGGCGACCGCGCGGGCCAGGACCAGATCGCGGAAGCCGGGGGCGAACCGCTCGATCTGCCGCTCGACGACGTCGGTGGCGTCGCCCTCCCAGCCGTTGGGGACATGGCCGTACGCCCAGAAGGTGTGCTTGCCCTCGGGGGCGCGGGTCGCGTCGATCAGGCTGGGCTGAGCGGTGATCAGGAAGGGGACGGACGGGTCCCGGCCGTGGGTGGCGGCGTTCAGCGCGGCGGCGATCTCGCCGCTGGTGGGGCCGATGTGGACGGTGCCGGCGCGGTGCGCGGCCTTGGCCGTCCAGGGCACCGGGCCGGACAGCGCGTAATCGATCTTGAAGACGCCGGGGCCGTACTTCACATCGCGGTAGGCGTGCCCCAGGCCCGCGATCCGGGCCAGCGCGGTCGGTGACGTATCGAAGACATACGCACGGGCCGGCGGCAGGTCGTCCAGCCGCTTGACCTCGAAATCGGTGTGCACCACTCCGCCATGGGCGCGCAGCAGGCCGGCGAGCGCGTCGGAGATGGCCTGGGAGCCGCCGCGCGCCACCGGCCAGCCCTTGGCGTGCGCGGCGAGCGCGAACATCAGGGCGATGCCGGAGGTGCCGATGCCGCCGAGCGGGGCGATGGCGTGCGCCGCGAGCCCGGCCATCAGGCCGCGGGCCTTCTCGTCATGGAAGCGGCGGCTGAGGAGGGTGACCGGCTGCATCGCGACCAGGCCGAAGCGGGCGTAGGTCAGCGGGTCGTGGGGCGGGCCGAGCCACTGGGTGCGCAGGAAATCGCGGGCCATCGCCTCCCACCTGCCGATGAACGGCGCGACCAGCCTGCGGTACGTGCCGGCGTCGCGCGGTCCGAAGGACATCGCGGTCTCGCCGACGGAGTGGGCGAGCACGGCGGCCGTGCCGTCCGGGAACGGATGGGCCATGGGGAGGTCGGGGTGCAGCCATTCGAGGCCGTACCGCTCCAGCGGCATTCTGGCGAAGGCGGGCGAGCCCACGCCGGTGGGGTGCACCGCCGAGCAGGGGTCGTGGCGGAAACCGGGGAGGGTCAGCTCCTCGGTGCGGGCGCCGCCGCCGATGGTGTCGCGGGCCTCGAAGACCTCCACGGACATGCCGCGGCGGGCCAGTTCGACGGCAGCCGTCAAGCCGTTGGGCCCCGCCCCGATCACCACGGCATCGAGCATCGTCGGCACCTGCGCCACTCCCCTCACGTCCGACCCTCGCCGTCGAGGATCAGTTGGCGGCCGCCAGCAGTCCGAGGATACGCCGCGCCGTTTCGGCGTCCCGCGCCGCCGTGAACGGCAGCGCATTGCCGCCTTCGATGCGGAACGGCTGCCCGGCGACCGTGCCGCTCGCGCCGCCCGCCTCATGGACCAGCAGCAGACCCGCGGCGTGGTCCCAGGCGTTTTCCCAGCTGAAGGCCGTGGCGTCGATCTCGCCGCGGGCGATGTGCAGATACTCCAGGCCCGCCGAGCCACAGGGGCGGGGGGCGATACCGCCGGTCTCCAGGGCGGCCAGCACCCGCTTCTGGTCGTCGTTCGTGAAGTCGTGGTGGGAGGTGGCGACGTCGAGGACGGCGTCTGGGTCCGGGGTGCCGGTGTGCAGCGGTACGCCGTTCAGCTCGGCGCCGGCGCCGCGGCGGGCGATGGCCATCAGGCCGAGCGCGGGGGCGTACGTCCAGGAGGCCAGCACCTCACCGCGGTGGGCGAGCGCGACGAGCGTGGCGAAGCCGGGGTCACCGTGCACGAACTGGCGGGTGCCGTCGACCGGGTCGACGATCCAGACGGGTGCGTCGCCGTGCAGCGCGTCGAGCACGGTGGGGTCGGCGTGCACCGCCTCCTCGCCGACCACCCGGGAGCCGGGCAGCAGGGCCGTGAGCGCGGCGGTGAGGTGCTCCTCGGCGAGCCGGTCGGCGACCGTGACGAGGTCGTGCGGCCCGTTCTTCTCGACGATGTCCTCGGCGGCGAGCTGCCGGAAGCGCGGCATGATCTCGTCGGCCGCGGCGCGGCGCACGGCGGCCTCGACGGCGGCCAGGTCCAGCGACGAGAGGTCGAGTCCAGGGGCGTCGACGGCCGCGGCGCCGGGGGCGGCGGCCGCGGTGGCGCCTTCCGGGGCGATCGGGGTGGTCGGGGCGATCGGGGTGGTCGAGATAATCGCGGTATCTCCCGAATCTTGGGTACGAAGTGCTTCGAGCATGTATCCATCGAACCATGAGCCACTGACACGACACCTGGACTCCAGGTGAACTCCGGATGCCGCGGAGGGCACGGCGGGGGTGGCGCGGCCCGCGGTCCCGCCGTGCCGGACCGGCTCAGCGCCCGACCGCGTACCCCTGCATCCCCCGCGGATTCGCCGCCGCGGACAGCACCCCGGTCTCCGGATCCCGGGCCACGGCGCACAGCCGACCCTCGGACCAGGCGTCACCCACCGTGACGTGATGCCCACGCCGGCGCAGCCCGTCGATCACCCCGTCGCCGATCCGGGACTCCACGGTCACGCTCCCCGGCCGCATCCCGCGCGGGAAGAAGGATCCGGGGAAGGAGTCGTTGTGCCAGTTCGGCGCGTCGACGGCGCCCTGCAGGTCGAGCGCGCCGCGGACCGGCGGGCGCAGCGCCACGGCGAGGAAGAAGTGGACCTGCCACTGGTCCTGCTGATCGCCACCCGGTGTGCCGAAGGCCATCACCGGGACCCCGTCGCGCAGCGCGAGGGAGGGGGTGAGGGTGGTGCGGGGGCGGCGCCCCGGGGTGAGGGAGTTGGGCAGGCCCTCCTCCAGCCAGGCCATCTGCAGCCGGGTGCCGAGCGGGAAGCCGAGGGCCGGGACGACGGGGTTGGACTGCAGCCAGCCGCCGGAGGGGGTGGCGGAGACCAGGTTGCCCCAGCGGTCGACGACGTCGATATGGCAGGTGTCGCCCCGGGTGGCACCGTTGCGGTCGGTCTCCGGCGCGGCATCCGCGGACAACCGCGCGACGGTGGGCTCGCCCGCACCACTGCCGGCGCTGCCCCTCGCGTCGAAGCCCTCCTCGCCGGCCGCGACCGCCGCCGCATGCTTGCTCAGCCGCGGAGTGCGGCCGTCCGGGCTGCCGGGCCGCAGCTCGTAGGAGGCCTGCTCACCGATGAGGGCCCGGCGGGCGGCGTTGTACCCGTCGCCGAGGAGGGTGTCGAGGGGGACCTCGTCGGCGTCGCCGTACCAGGCCTCGCGGTCGGCCATCGCCAGCTTGCAGCCCTCGATGAGCAGATGGACGTACTCGGGGCTGCCGTATGCGGGCAACTCCTCGGGCAGCAGGGCGAGTTGTTGGAGGAAGGCGGGGCCCT
Organism: Streptomyces inhibens; assembly: GCF_022221585.1. Lineage (NCBI taxonomy): Bacteria > Bacillati > Actinomycetota > Actinomycetes > Kitasatosporales > Streptomycetaceae > Streptomyces > Streptomyces inhibens. The sequence continues at coordinate 7,945,520 of NZ_CP084681.1, read as the reverse complement.
GGGACCAGCCGCCCGCCTTGGCGACGGTCCAGCCGTGCCAGTCGTAGGTGACCGGTGCCTCGTACGTGGCCGAGAAGGCGGCCAGGTCGTCGCCGGTGAGGGTGCCCGGGTGGCGTTCGCCTGAGGTGTCCATGGCCGGGCGGGCCGCGAACTCGGCGAGTGCCTCGCCGATGAAGCCCTCGCGCCAGATCCGGCGGGCGGCCTCGATCTGCGCCTCGCGGCCGGCCGACGCGGCCTCCGCCTCGGCGATCAGCCGCCGCCAGGTGGCCGCCAGCGGCCGGTTCATGAGCAGGCCGCCAGGGGCGACGGACCTGCCGCCCGGGAGGTAGATCTCGGCGGAGGACGTCCACTCCGTCTCGAAGAGTTCACGGACCGTCTCGACGGTCTCGCCGATCCGCTCGACGGCGGGGTGGCCGTGCTCGGCGTAGCCGATGGCGTACCGCAGCACCTCGGCGAGTGACCTGCTGCCGTGGTCGCGCAGCAGCAGCATCCAGGCGTCGAAGGCGCCGGGTACGGCGGCGGCGAGCGGCCCGGTGCCGGGTACCAGGTCGAGGCCGAGCGAGGTGTAGTGCGCCACGCTCGCGCCGGCCGGTGCCGGGCCCTGGCCGCACAGCACCCGCACGGGCCCGTCCGCGGGCGCCAGGATGATCGGCACCTCGCCCGCCGGTCCGTTCAGATGCGGCTCGACGACATGCAGCACGAACCCGGCGGCGACGGCCGCGTCATAGGCGTTGCCGCCGTCCTCCAGGACCGCCATCGCGGACTGCGACGCCAGCCAGTGCGTGGTGGAGGCCATGCCGAAGGTGCCCTGGAGGGTCGGACGGGTGGTGAACACGGGTGTGGGCTCCTCGATCGTCGTTGACTGTCCGGCACATCGCCGGGCCGGAGTTGGCACGTATCTCACATACCGGCGACCGGCAAAAGGGCGTTTCGGATCTTGGACGTACCCTCTCACCGTGCCCCTGCAGCAAACCCCCCTCCCCCGCTCCGCCACCGGCGTCCGCCGGGACGGGCCGGCGCCGGCCGTCGACGGACCGGACCGCCCGTCGTTGCGGGTCGACGTCGCGGACGGGCGGCGGCCGGTGCTCTTCCAGGGGGAGCACGTCGTACTGCTGGCACGGCAGCGCGCAACGCGCTCCGCGGGGTGCACTACGTCCGCACGGGCCGGTACGACTCGCCGCTGCCCCCGCTCCGCGCCGATGCCGCCCGGGCGCGCCGGGAAACGCACCCGGACGACACCGACGCCTGGTTCGCCGGCTGGGCCCAGCGCTTCGCGAGCGAGCGGCACACCAGCCTCAACAGGCCCCTGCACAGCGGCAATTGGCAGCTGACACCCGGTCTGCCCCGGCACTGGGACATCGCGGCGAACTGGGCACGGCTGCCGCACCACGACCCGCCCATCGGCCACATCACCTGGTTCGGCCACGGCGATCCCGAGGAGGACGCCCGCGACATCCTGCCGCTGCGCCCGCTGTCCGCACCCGACGCGGCGCGCGTGCAGGCCTACCGCTGGACGGCCATGACCGCTCGGCGGCCGCACTCGCCGAGAACGGCCGACCCGCCGTCCTGGCCCTCGCCCGTGAACCACCGGACCGGTGGGCCACGCGCTACGCCCAGCCGCTGATCAGCGAATACGAGCACCGCGCCGCCCAGTTGGCAGACGCACACGCCGAGGGCGACCCGCTCGCCGCACTCCGCGCCCGCACGGCGAGCGGTCGACTGGGACAGCAGCTGCACGAGTTGGTCACCGCCCAGGCCCCGACCTGGTCCTGGCCCCTGCCCGGCAGCGCGGCCGCCTGGGACGAACTCGCCCGCCGGCACGCGCCCGGCCGGCGGCCCGACGCCGAAAACTGACGGGACGGCCGGCCTGCGTTCTGCGTACGCTCGCCCCATGACCGGCACCGACGCGTCCCCCGACCAGCCGCCCCGCCGCCCCCTCGTCGCGATCCTCACCGGAGCGGGAATCTCCACCGACTCCGGGATCCCCGACTACCGTGGACCGAACGGGCTGTGGCGGCGGGACCCGGAGGCGGAGAAGCTCGTCACCTACGACGCGTACATGGGCGATCCGGAGATCCGGCGGCGCTCGTGGCGGATGCGGCAGGAGAGCCCCGCCTTCCGGGCGCAGCCCAATGCCGCGCACGAGGCGGTGGCCCGGCTGGAGCGGTCCGGGACACCGGTGCGGGTGATCACACAGAACGTGGACGGACTGCATCAGCTCGCGGGGATGCCCGAGCGCAAGGTGCTGGAGCTGCACGGCACCGTGCGGGCGGTGACCTGTACCCGCTGCCATGCCGGGTCGTCGATGCAGGACGCGCTGGCGAGGGTGGCCGCGGGCGAGCCCGATCCCGCCTGTCTGGTGTGCGGCGGGATCCTGAAGTCGGCGACGGTGATGTTCGGGGAGCGGCTGGATCCGCAGGTGCTCGGTACGGCGCTGGGCGTGGCGAAGGCCGCCGAGATCTTCCTGGCCGTGGGCACGACGTTGCAGGTGCAGCCGGCCGCCTCGCTCGCGGGGGTGGCCGCCGAGCACGGCGCGCGGCTGATCATCGTCAATGCCGAACCGACGCCGTACGACACGCTTGCCTCCGAAGTGATCCGCGAGCCGATCGGCAGTGCCCTGCCCCGCCTGTTGGAGAAGCTGACGGCGCGTGGGTGAGGCGCGGACCACGGGGAGACCTCGGGGAGAGGAGAACACCGTGCACCACGGTGAGTACAAGGTCCCGGGCGGCAAGCTCGTGGTCGTCGATCTGGAGGTGACGGACGGGGCGCTGCGCGGGGTCCGGGTGGCCGGCGACTTCTTCCTGGAGCCGGACGAGGCGCTGGATGCGATCAACGGGGCGTTGGAGGGTGCGCCGGCGGACACCGATGCGCGGGGGCTGGCGGCGCGGATCGATGCGGCGCTGCCGGCCGGCGCGGTGCTGTTCGGGTTCAGCAGCGAGGCGGTGGGGGTCGCGGTCCGGCGGGCCGTGGCGGACGCCGCGGAGTGGACCGACTTCGACTGGCGGATCATTCATGAGGGGCCGCAGCCGCCCGCGCTGCACATGGCGTTGGACGAGGTACTGACGCATGAGGTCGCGGCGGGGCGGCGGCCGCCGACCCTGCGGGTGTGGGAGTGGGACCGGCCGGCGGTGATCATCGGCAGCTTTCAGTCGCTGCGTAACGAGGTCGACGAGCGGGGCGCCGAGCGCCATGGCGTAACGGTGGTACGGCGGATCAGCGGTGGCGGGGCGATGTTCGTCGAGCCGGGCAACACCATCACCTATTCGCTGTGTGTGCCGCAGTCCCTGGTGCAGGGGCTCACCTTCGCCGAGAGCTATGCGTATCTGGACGACTGGGTGCTGGCGGCGCTGGGCGATATGGGGATCAAGGCCTGGTACAAGCCGCTCAATGACATCGCGACGGACGCCGGGAAGGTTGCGGGGGCGGCGCAGAAGCGCGTTATCTCAATTCCGGAAGGGGCAACGCGCAGCGTTTCGGCTCGGGGCGGTGGCGGGCGACGGGCGGGCGGGGCCGTGCTGCATCACGTGACGATGTCGTACGACATCGATGCGGCGAAGATGGTCGAGGTACTGCGGATCGGCCGGGAGAAGGTGTCGGACAAGGGCATCGCCAGCGCCGAGAAGCGGGTGGATCCGCTGCGGCGGCAGACCGGGCTGCCCCGCGCCGAGGTCATCGAGCGGATGATCGCGTCGTTCCGGGCGCGCTACGGCGGGGCGGACGACGTGGTGTCGGACGCGGAGCTGGCGCGGGCGCAGGAGCTGGCGGCGGGCAAGTTCAGTTCGGCGGAGTGGCTCGGCCGGGTGCCGTAGCCATCAGCGCCGCGTAGAGCGTCAGTGCGGTGCCGAGGCCCACCGCCCAGCCGTAGTCGGCGAGTGGCTTGAGGAACGGGATCAGACCGTCGGCGGGGAAGGGGCCCTTTCCGGGCTGTGAGTACGAGCCGCCCACCGCGAGCAGTCCGCCGACGACGAACGAGAGGACCGCCCGCCAGTTCCAGCCGGCCGTGTACCAGTAGCGGCCGCCGGGACGGTAGAGATCTGCGAGGTCCAGGACGGTGCGGCGGATGATCCAGTAGTCGGCGATGAGGACGCCGGCGACCGTGCCGAGCAGCCCGCCGACCACACCGAGCCAGGTGAAGATGTAGAGCTCGGGTGTGGCGGTGAGCTTCCACGGCAGGATGATCACGCCGACCACGCCCGTGATCAGCGCGCCCGTACGGAAGTTGATGAACTTCGGTGCCAGATGGGCCAGGTCGTAGGCGGGCGAGACCACGTTGGCGGCGATATTGACCGAGATCGTCGCGATCAGCACGGTGACCAGGGCGAAGAGCAGACCGAAGACATTGTCGGACTTGCCGGCCAGCGCGACGGGGTCCCAGATCGGCGCCCCGTACACGGCCTGCGAGCCGGAGGTGACGAGCACGGAGAGCAGCGCGAACGCCGTCATCGTGGTCGGCAGCCCCAGGGTCTGCCCCCAGACCTGCGCCCGCTGGCCGGCCCCGAACCGGGTGAAGTCGGGGATGTTCAGGGACAGCGTCGCCCAGAAACCGATCATCCCCATCAGGGACGGGAAGAAGACGGGCCAGAAGTCGTGGCCCCAGCCCAGCGTGCTCGGCTGGTCCAGCAGCGGACCGAACCCGCCCGCCTTGACGGCCATCCAGACGAGCAGCGCCACCGCGCCGACCAGGACGAAGGGCGCGGCCCAGTTCTCGAAGCGGCGCAGGGTCTGCATACCGCGGTGGATGATGGCCAGTTCGGCGGCCCAGAAGGCGAGGAAGCAGAGCCAGAGGGTCCAGGGGTAGCCGCCGATGGACGCGGCCCCGGCCCAGTCGCCGCCGAAGATCTTGCCGAGCAGGATGTAGATGCCCTGGCCGCCGATCCAGGTCTGGATGCCGAACCAGCAGCAAGCCACGGCGGCGCGCACCAGCGCGGGCAGGTTCGCGCCGCGCAGCCCGAAGGAGGCCCGGGCCAGGACGGGGAAGGGGATGCCGTACTTGGGGCCGGCGTGCCCGGTGAGCAGCATCGGGACGAGGACCACGAGGTTCGCCAGGGCGATGGTGAGGACCGCCTGTTTCCAGTCCATGCCGAGGGCGACCAGGCCCGAAGCCAGCGTCCAGGAAGGGATGTTGTGGGCCATGCCGATCCACAGGGCGGTGAAGTTGTAGGTGGTCCAGCGGCGTTCGGCCAGGGGTACGGGGCACAGATCGGCGTTGACGTACCGGCCGTGCGGTGCGATCGCGCCCGGTGCCGGTTCGATGCGGCCGTCCGGGGCGGTGCGCTGTCCTGGTGGTGTTATGGGGAGTTCCGGCGGCACGGAGGGGGAGGTCGCGGGCATGCGGGGACCTTTCGTCCGGGGGCGGGCCGCCGGCCGCCGGTTGCCGCACAGCCGTGTGGGCGGCAACCGGCCCCGTACCAGGGCCCGTTCAGTCGGCGAACGCGGGAATGATCTCTGCTCCGTAGGCGTCGATGGTGGATTCCTTGGCGTCGTGCATGGCGTAGAGCGCGAACTGGTCCACGCCCAGCTCCTTGAGCTGGTGCAGTCTGTCGAGGTGCGCGGCGGCCGGGCCCAGCAGACAGAAGCGGTCGACGATGGAGTCCGGCACGAAGGCGGTGTCCGGGTTGTCGGCCCGGCCGTGGTGGGAGTAGTCGTAGCCTTTGCGGGCCTTGATGTAGTCGGTGAGCTCGTCCGGCACCATGCCGGAGTGCTCGCCGTAGCGGGTGACCAGATCGGCGACGTGGTTGCCGACCATGCCGCCGAACCAGCGGCACTGCTCGCGGGCGTGGTCGAGGTCGTCGCCCACATATGCGGGGGCGGCGACGCAGACCGTGACCTCGGCCGGGTCGCGTCCGGCGTCCACCGCGGCCTGCCGTACCGCCTTGATCATCCACTCGGTGAGGAAGGGGTCGGCGAGCTGGAGGATGAAGCCGTCGGCCAGCCGACCCGCCATGGCGAGGGCCTTGGGCCCGTAGGCGGCCATCCAGACCGGCAGTGCGCCGCCCTTGATCCAGGGGATCCGGACCCGGTGGCCGCCGCCGAGGTCCGCCTCGCGGCCCTCGGCCAGGTCGCGGATGGTGCCGATCGCCTCGCCGAGGCGGGCCAAGGTGTTGGGCGGCCGCCCGGCCACCCGCATCGCGGAGTCGCCGCGGCCGATGCCGCAGACGGTGCGGTTGCCGTACATCTCGTTGAGGGTGGCGAAGGTGGAGGCGGTGACTTCGGGGGTGCGGGTGGAGGGGTTCGTGACCATCGGGCCGACGATCAGCCGGTCGGTGTGTTCCAGGATGCGGCTGTAGATGACGAACGGTTCCTGCCACAGGACGGCCGAGTCGAAGGTCCAGCCGTAGCGGAAGCCGTTGCGTTCGGCGCGGCGCATCAGGGACACGACGGCGGAAGCGGGCGGGTCGGCCTGCAGGACAACTCCGAAGTCCACAGCGGCGCTCCTTAAATGAGGTACTGACATGTGCCACGCGGGATGTACTGGCCATGGCCCGCACGCCCGGTGAACTTCCGCCGGTCGATGACGAGTTCGCCGCGCGAGAGCACCGTTTCGACCTGCCCGGTGAGCCGTTTGCCCTCGTACGCCGAGTAGTCGACGTTCATGTGGTGGGTCTCGGCGGAGACCGTCTGCTCGGCCGTGGGGTCGTAGACGACGAGGTCGGCGTCGGCGCCGGGGGCGATGGTGCCCTTCTTCGGGTAGAGGCCGAACATCCGGGCCGGGGAGGCGCAGGCGATCTCGATCCAGCGCCGGCGGCTGATCCGGCCCTCCACAACGCCCTGGTGGAGGAGGTCCATCCGGTTCTCGATGCCAGGCATCCCGTTGGGGATCTTGGAGAAGTCGCCGCGGCCGAGCTCCTTCTGTCCCTGGAAGCAGAAGGGGCAGTGGTCGGTGGAGACGACCTGGAGGTCGTTGGTGCGCAGCCCGCGCCAGAGCGCCGCCTGGTGTTCGCGGGGCCGCAGAGGTGTGGAGCAGACGTACTTGGCGCCCTCGAAGTCCGGCTCGGCGAGATTGTCGGTGGACAGGAACAGATACTGCGGACAGGTCTCGCCGAAGACATTGAGCCCCTTGTCGCGCGCCTGGGCGATCTCGGCGACGGCTTCCTCGGCGGAGACATGGACGACGTAGAGCGGTGCGCCGGCGACCCGGGCCAGCTGGATGGTGCGATGGGTGGCCTCGGCCTCCAGGAGGACATGGCGGACCTCACCGTGGTAGCGCGGGTCGGTCCGGCCCTCGGCCAGCGCCTGTTCGACGAGGACGTCGATGGCGATGCCGTTCTCGGCGTGCATCATCACCAGCCCGCCGTTGTCGGCGGAGCGTTGCATCGCGCGCAGGATCTGTCCGTCGTCGCTGTAGAAGACCCCGGGGTAGGCGGTGAACAGCTTGAAGGAGGTGACGCCCTCCGCGACCAGGAGGTCCATCTCCTTGAGGGTGTGCTCGTTGACATCCGAGAGGATCATGTGGAACGCGTAGTCGATGGCGCACTGGGCGTCGGACTTGGCGTGCCAGGTGTCCAGGCCCGCCCGCAGCGACTTGCCGCGGGACTGGACCGCGAAGTCGACGAGGGTGGTGGTGCCGCCCCAGGCCGCGGCGCGGGTGCCGGTCTCGAAGTTGTCGGAGGAGAACGTCCCGCCGAAGGGGAAGTCCAGGTGGGTGTGGGCATCGACGCCGCCCGGGATGACGTATTTGCCGGTGGCGTCGATGGTGTGGTCGGCGGACCCGCCCCAGCTGTCCGCCGAGGGGCTGCCGTGCGCGGCGAGGGCGGCGACCCGGCCGTCCTCGACCAGGACATCGGCGTGCATCTCCTCGGCGGCGGTGATGACCAGTCCGCCCCGGACGACCGTACGGCTCACGATCTCAACTCCCTGCCTGACGCCACGTCACCACTGGTCTACACCCGTAGATTCCGGTCGAGAAGGAGACACCGTAGAAGCATGTCACCCACCGTGGCAATACCGTGACCGTTGATCAGCAGGGACATCCGTGTTGCGCCGACGATCATCCGGCCGGTTCAACGCGCGGGCCGCCGGCACCGGTGGGGCCCGCCCCGGAGGGGTGCGGGGGTGGCCCGATGGGCAGATATCCGCCGACGCCGGCGGGCGATCCTCGCAGGCGGCAGAACGTCATGACGGACGACGCAGAAAGGCGACAGGTCATGGAACACAGCACACCGTGGGAGTTCTCCGACGACCGGGGACGCCTGGCGGTGGCCGGGGACCGGCCGGTACGGATCGTCGCGTACATACAGGCGGGGGCGACGCTGTGGGATCACGGCATACGTCCCGTGGGGCTCTTCGGGTCCCAGCACGACGGCGCCGCCCCCGACCCCGCCAAGAGCGGCGAGCTGCCGCTCACGGAGATCCCGTACCTCGGTTCGGGTGGCTCGCTGCACCCGGACACCCTGCTGGAGGCGGAACCGGACCTCGTGGTGGCCGTGACCTATGACGGCGAGCAGGTCTACGGGCTGGAGCAGAAGACCGCCCTGGAGCTGGAGGCGCATGTGCCGGTCGCCACCGTCGCGGTGGGCCCCGGCCGGAGCCTGGCCGAGGTGCGCGAACGGTTCGCGGCGCTCGCCGGATCGCTGGGCCGGGGCGAACCCCTGGGCTCGGCACGGGGGTTGGACGCGGCGGAGGACGCCCTGCGGCAGGCGACCGGCGGGGCGGGGCGGCCGCGGGTGGTGGCGCTGTCACCCGGCGGACCGGAGCGGGTGCATCTGGCCCGGCCCGGCGCCTGGCCGGATCTGCGGGCGCTGGCCGAGCACGGCGTCGGACTGGTGGAGCCGGCCGCCGGATCCGGTGCGAACTGGTCGACGGTCGGCTGGGCGGAGGCCGCGGCGATGGCCCCGGACATCGTGCTCATGGACGTACGGGCCAATGCCGCCCGGCCCGAGGAGCTCCGGGCCGACGAGCACTGGCGGGCACTGGAGGCCCGCGCCCGGCTGCTGCCGTGGAACCCGGAGGCCCCGTGCAGCCGGCGCACCCACACCCGGTTCTTCACGCTGGTCGCCGACACGGTGCGCGCTTCGGCGGCGGAGAGCCCCTGACGGAGACCGGAAGCACATCCGACTTTCGCTCCCGCTCCCACCCCCCACGTTCGGGAGTTAGTCCTGAAGCACCCTCAACGCCCCTCGCACGAAGGGGCGTTGCTCTCGCTGCCGGGGCACGGACGGGGCACCGCGGAGCCGCCCCGCCCGTGGTGAGTCCGCCGGCTACGACCCGCCCAGGAACCGCTGCGCCGCGTGCAGCGCATCGGCGAGCAGATCGGCGCCCTGTTCCGCCTCGGCGACGGTCAGCGTCATCGGGGGCGCGATGCGGAGCGAGGCGCCGCCCTGGCCGCCCTTGCCCAGCAGCAGGCCGCGCTCCCGGGCCGCCTCCACGACCAGCGACGCGGCCTCCGGCGAGGGCTCGTCGGTGCCGGGGCGGACCAGTTCGATGCCGATCATCAGGCCGCGGCCGCGCACTTCCCGTACGACATCGAGGCCGGCCGTGACCGCCCGCAGTCGCTCGATGAGCAGCCCGCCGACCCGCCGGGCGTTGCCCTGGAGGTCGTGTTCGAGGAGATAGTTGAGGTTGGCCAGGCCGGCGGCCATGGTGACCGGGCTGCCGCCGAAGGTGGAGATGGAGTTCGCGGAGAGCGAGTTCATCACCTCGGCGCGGGCCACCACCCCGCCGATGGACATCCCGTTGCCGATGCCCTTGGCGAAGGTGAGCAGGTCCGGCGGGCCGTTGTCGGCGTGTGCCTGCCAGCCCCAGAAGTGGTCGCCGGTGCGGCCCCAGCCGGTCTGCACCTCGTCGCTGATCCACAGGATGCCGTGCCGGGCGAGCACCTCGCGGAACGCGGCGTACAGGCCGTCCGGCGGCATGGTGAACCCGCCGACGCCCTGGATCGGTTCGGCGATCAGCGCGGCGACGCCGCCCGCGGTCTGTTGGAGCATGTCCTCCAGGTCGGCGACGCAGGCCGCGATGTAGGCGCGGTCGCTCAGCTCGGCGTACGGGCCGCGGCTGCGCACCCCGCCGTGCACATAGAGCGTCTGCAACGGCGAGAGGCTGGTCGGCGACCAGCTCTGGTTGCCGGTGATGCCGACCGTGGAGAAGGACCGGCCGTGGTAGCTGTTGCGCATCGCCAGGATCTGGTTGGAGCGGCGGTGCGTGGTGGCCAGCAGCAGGGCCGCGTCATTGGCCTCCGTACCGGAGGTGGTGAAGAAGACCCGGGCGTCGGGGATGCCGGAGAGCGCCACGATCCGCTCCGCCAGGTCGACCATGGGGCGGGAGAGATAGAGCGTCGAGGTGTGGATGATGCGGCCGGCCTGTTCACCGACGGCCTTGGTCACCTCGGGCAGCGCATGGGCCGTCATGGTGGTGAGGATGCCGCCGAAGAAGTCGAGATAGCGGTTTCCCTCGGCGTCCCAGACATGGCGGCCCTCACCGTGGGTGAGTTCGATGGGCCGGTCGTAGTAGAGGCTGAGCCAGGAGGGCAGGACGGCCTGATGGCGGGCGTGCAGGTCCGCCGCGTCATGGGGGGTCTGGGTCACGGCCGCACCAGCCCCTCGTACGCGTCGGGGCGGCGGTCCCGGTAGAACGCCCACTGCTGGCGCACCTCGTCGATCAGCCCGAAGTCGAGGTCACGGATGACCAGTTCCTCCTTGGAGTCGCTGGCGAGGTCCCCGACGAACTGGCCGCGGGGGTCGACGAAGTAGCTGGTGCCGTAGAAGTCGTTGTCGCCGTACTCCTCGACGCCGACCCGGTTGATCGCCGCGATGAAGTACTCGTTGGCGACGGCGGCGGCGGGCTGCTCCAGCTGCCACAGATAGGCGGACAGACCGCGGGAGGTGGCGGAGGGGTTGTAGACCAGCTGGGCGCCGTTGAGTCCCAACTGCCGCCAGCCCTCCGGGAAGTGGCGGTCGTAGCAGATATAGACACCGATCTTGCCGACGGCGGTGTCGAAGACCGGCCAGCCGACGTTCCCCGGCTTGAAGTAGTACTTCTCCCAGAAGCCCTTGACCTGCGGAATGTGGTGCTTGCGGTAGGTGCCGAGGACCGTGCCGTCGGCGTCGATGACGGCCGCGGTGTTGTAGTAGAAGCCGGACTGCTCGATCTCGAAGACCGGCACCACGATCACCATGCCGGTCTCCCGGGCGAGGTCCTGCATCCGCCGTACGGTCGGCCCGTCCGGTACCGGCTCGGCCCAGCGGTAGTGCTCCGGCTCCTGGACCTGGCAGAAGTACGGAGCGTTGAAGACCTCCTGGAAGCCGATCACCTTCGCGCCCTGCGCGGCCGCCGCTCTGGCGTACTCCTCGTGCTTCGCGATCATCGATTCGGTGTCGCCGGTCCAGGTCGCCTGAACCAGTGCGGCACGCACAACATCGGCCATGAGCTGCTCCTTTGTCGATGCGTCTGCCTGCAGCCCACGCGGGGATCTACGCGTGTGGAGGTGACCGTAAGCCCCGTCACGCACCGTGGCAAGACCATCTCTCACGCGGCGCGCCCAGGAACCCGGGGCGGAAACAACAGGCGAACTTGCAAGTTCGCCTGTTCATCTCCTATGCTCGAAGCATGCCGGAAAAGGACCAGGAGCGCCTGGCGACGGATCTCGGCGCGACCGTCGCCCAACTCATGCGACATCTGCGCGCCGCCTCCCCACAGGGCGAGCTCACCCCGACCCAGCGCTCGGTGATCTCCCGGATCGACACCGACGGGCCGGCCACCATCGCGGCACTGGCCCGCGCCGAGCTGGTCCGTCCGCAGTCCATGCGGCTGACCGTCGGCGCGCTGGAGGAGCGCGGCATCCTCGCCCGCAGCCCGCATCCGACGGACGGACGCCAGGTCGTCTTCTCCCTCACCGAGGAGGGCCGTCGGATGCTCACCGCCGTACGACAGGCCAAGCAGAACTGGCTGGCGGTGGCCATCGACGACCGGCTGACCGCGGAGGAGCAGCGCACCCTGGCGACGGCGGCCGAACTGATGCGGCGGCTGATGCGGGAATGAGAGAGCCCCCCGGCGCGGAACCGGCCACGGCCCGAGAGAGCGCCGCCGGCCCCGCCCCCTCCGGCCCCGCCTCCTCCGGTCCCGGTCCGGCAGCCGACCGCGCCTTCGGCGCCCGGCTGATGACGCCGCTGCTGCTCGGCTCGCTGCTGAACCCCGTCAACTCGACGATGATCGCCACCGCCCTGGTGGCCATCGGCCAGGACTTCCACGTCGGCGCCGCCGACACCGCCTGGCTCATCTCCGCGATGTATCTCTCCAGCGCGGTGGGCCAGCGGTCGATGGGACGGCTCGCCGACCGGGTCGGACCGCGCCGGGTCTTCGTCGCCGGTGCGCTGACCGTCTGCGCCGCCGGTCTCATCGGGGCGCTCGCCCCCACCTTCACCCTGCTGATCGTCTCCCGGGTCGTCCTCGGCATCGGCACCGCGGCCGCCTACCCCGCCGCGATGGCGATGCTGCGCGCCGAGTCGCGGCGGGTGGGGCGGCCCACGCCCCGGTATGTGCTCGGGCGGCTCTCGCTCGCCGCGCTGGGCAGCGCCGCCCTCGGCCCCGCGCTCGGCGGGCTGCTCGCCGCGACCGCGGGCTGGCGCGCGGTGTTCGCCGTCAACATCCCGCTGGCGCTGCTCGCGCTGATCGGGGCGTTCGCCTGGCTCCCGGCCGACCGGAAGCATGCGCACACCGCGCGCACCGAGCCGGGCTCCGGCTCCCTCGATCCGCTGGGCATCGCCCTGTTCGCCGCGACGCTGACCTGCGCGATGTTCTTCCTGCTGCGCCTTGCGGCCCCACCGTGGCCGCTGCTCGCGCCGGCCGGCGGGCTCGCCGCCGTCCTGGTGTGGTGGCAGCTGCGCCACCCGGAGCCCTTCATCGACCTGCGGATGCTCGCCCGTAACCGCGCGCTGGTGCTCACCTACCTCCGGCACGGACTGACGTATCTCGTCATCTACTGCGTGCTCTACGGCTTCAGCCAGTGGCTGGAGGAGGCGCACGGCTACTCGTCCTTCCACGCCGGCCTGATCATGCTGCCGATGTCCGGCGCCGCCGCCTTCTGCTCGATCGCCGGCGCCCGGACCAAGGGCATCCGCGCCCCGCTGACCGTCGCCGCGGCCTGTCTCGCCGTCGGCAGCGCGGTCTTCCTGCTGCTCCAGAGCACCGGCCCGCTGATCGTCCTGCTGTGTGCCGGGGCGCTCTTCGGCATCCCGCAGGGCCTGGCGTCCACCGGCAATCAGGCCGCCGTCTACGCCCAGGCCCCGGCCGACGGCGTGGGTGCGGCCGCCGGGCTCCAGCGCACCGCCCAGTACCTCGGCGCGATCACCGCGTCCGGCCTCATCGGGCTGCTGTACGGGCAGCGCGCCTCGGACTCCGGGCTGCACGAGATCGCCCTGATCGGCGTCGTGCTCGGCCTGCCGCTGCTCGTCCTGACCCTCGCCGACCGCACGTTGCGGGCGGGCGGCTGAAACCGGCCACCGATCCACCGGATCAACCACCCCGACCGCACGAGCGTCTTTCCCACCCTCGTCCCCGTGTCACCGCTGTCACCTCTTGTCACCTCACAAGGAGGCCACCGTGCCCGTCACCACTCTCGACGCCCGCACCGCCCTCGTCCTGATCGATCTGCAGAAGGGGATCGCCGGTCTGCCCACCGGCCCGCTGCCCGCCGCCGAGGTCGTGGAGCGCGGCGCCCGGCTGGCCGCCGCGTTCCGCGAGCGTGGGCTGCCCGTCGTCCTGGTGAACGTCACGGGCGGCGCGCCGGGCCGTACGGAGTCCGCGATGCGCGGCGGCACCCCGCCCGCCGACTGGGCGGAGCTGGTGCCCGAGCTCGACCGGCAGCCCGGCGACCTCACCGTCACCAAGCAGCAGTGGGGCGCCTTCCACGGGACGAACCTGGATCTGGAGCTGCGCCGCCGCGGCGTGACCCAGGTCGTCCTCGGCGGCATCGCCACCAGCATCGGCGTGGAGTCCAGCGCCCGCGCCGCACACGAGCACGGCTACCACGTCACCATCGCCACCGACGCGGTGACCGACCTCGACCCGGAGGCGCACCGCAACAGCCTGGAGAAGATCTTCCCTCGGCTGGGCGAGACCGGCACCACCGAGGCGATCCTCACGCTCCTCGGCCGACGCGGGTGACGTCGGGCGGCGCCGGATGACCGGACGGCCGCCGCTCGTGCCAGCGCAGATCGTCCTGGAGCTGGGCAGCCAGCGAGATCAGCCGGGGCTCGCCGTGGGCCGGGCCGAGCAGCTGGGCGCCCAGCGGCAGGCCGTCCGCGCTGAAGCCGGCGGGGACGCTCACGCCCGGCCAGCCCAGGACGTTCCACGGCCAGGCGTACGGGCAGGCGGCGATCATGGCCTGATCCGTACGCCAGCCGCTGAGCTTGGCGAGGGTGCCGATGCGCGGCGGCGGGGTGGCGGTGGTCGGCGTCAGCAGGACGTCGTAGGGGCCGAACAGCGCGCCGATACGCCGCTGTTGACGCCTCTCGACGGCGCGCGCCCGGCGCAGTACGGGCCCACCGAGCAGCCGCCCCAGCCGCGCCGCCTCCCGCGTACGGCGGTCCAGCAGGGAGCGGTCGGGGACCCGCTCCGCCCACTCCCCCACCCCGGCCGTGGCGCGCGGGACGAAGGCCAGCCCGACCAGCCCGTAGTCCGGCTCCGCCTCTTCGACGAAGTGGCCGAGGCGGACCAGTGTGCGGGCCACCCCGGTCACCGCGGCCCGGACATCGGGGTGCAGCGGCTTGCGGGTGAAGGTGAGGGCCGGCTTCCAGGACAGCGCGATCCGCAGCCGCCCCGGGTCGCGGCCGGCCGCCTCACGGGCCGCGATGGCGGGCGGCCGGTGCAGATCGCCGTCGTGGTTGCCGCTGGCCACGTCCAGCAGCAGCGCCGCGTCCTCGACCGTACGGGCGAGCGGGCCGATCCCGGTGATCCCCTGGAAGGCCTCGGGGTCCGGCCAGGTGGAGATCCGGCCACGCTGGGGTTTGATGCCGACGAGATGGGACCAGGCGGCGGGGATCCGGACCGAGCCGGCGCCGTCGGTGCCGAGCGCCGCGGGCACCAGTCCTGCCGCGACCGCGGCGGCCGAGCCGCCGGACGATCCGCCCGGGGTGTGCGCGAGGTTCCACGGGTTGCAGGTGTTGCCGAAGGCCGGTCCTTCGGTGAACGGCCACTGCCCCAGTTCGCAGGCGTTGGTCTTGCCGACGATGATCGCGCCGGCCGCGCGCAGCCGCCGGACGACCTCGGCGTCGCGCTCCTTGGGCGGGAACTCGCCGGCGCAGCCGAACGCGGTCGGCTCGCCCGCCACATCGGTGTCGTCCTTCACCGCGACCGGCACCCCGAGCAGCGGCAGCCGCTCCCCGGCGGCCAGTCTGCGGTCGGCCTTCGCGGCCTCCGCCATCGCCGCCTCGGCCCGTACCCGCCGGAAGGCGTTGACGGTGCCCTGAGTGGCCTCGATCCGCTCCAGCGACCGCCGTACCAGCGCGGTCGAGGTGACCCGCCCTTCGGCCAGTGCCTGCGCCTGTTCGGCGAGGCCCTCCAACTCCCCGACCGCCGCACCGATGTGCCGTGCCGGGGCCCCGGTCTCACTGTCCTGGCTCTCGTCAACGCTCACGCTGCGTGCCCTCCCTGGGACCGCCCATTCGAACGAACGGTCCCAGGAGGCTAATCGTCCCGGCCATGACCATCAACGACGCCGCGCGGCGCGGCACATCGACGACACACGGACGGCACACAGCGCCCCGGGGTGTAGCGGTGACGTTACGTCCGGCACCCGTGCGGGGCGCCCGTCACGACCGGTGGACCACCATGGCCGAGCCGCCGCCGCGCCGTACCTTCTCGGCCGCGGCCAGCCAGCGGCCGTCCGGCAGCCGTTGGACGCCGGTCGCCGCCCCGATCTCCGGATTCTGCTTGAAGGCATGTCCGATCGCTTCGAGTTGTCCCCGGACCGGGCTGTTCCACAGACCGGGTTCGAGCTCGGTGGCCGCCGCGTTGCGCTGGCTGGCGCGTGGCGCGGCGATGGCGTCGACCAGCGGCATTCCGCGGTCGAGATGGTTCACCAGGGTCTGCAGCACGGTGGTGATGATGGTCGCGCCGCCCGGCGAGCCGAGCGCCACCACCGGCCGGCCGTCGCGCAGCACGATCGTCGGCGAGATGGACGAGCGCGGGCGCTTGCCGGGGCCCGGCAGGTTCGGGTCGTGCACTGCCGGGTTGGCCGGGGCGAAGGAGAAGTCCGTCAGCTCGTTGTTGAGCAGGAAGCCGCGTCCCGGTACGACGATGCCGCTGCCGCCGGTCTGCTCGATGGTCAGGGTGTAGGCGACGACATTGCCCCACTTGTCGGCGACGGTCAGATGGGTGGTGTTCTCCCCCTCGTACGTCGTCGGGGCGGCCTTGTCCGCGGCGGCGCAGCGCTCGGGGTGGCGCGGGTCGCCGGGCGCGAGCGGGCTGGTCAGCGCCTTGTTGTCGTGGATGAGGCAGGCCCGCGAGTCGGCGAACCGCTGCGAGGTGAGTCCCTTGGTCGGGACGTCCTCCTGCGCCGGGTCGCCGACCCAGCGGCCGCGGTCGGCGAAGGCGATCCGGCTGGCCTCGATGTAGCGGTGCAGATACTGCTTCTCGCTCAGCCGGGAGACATCGCTCTTCTCCAGGATGTTGAGCGCCTCGGCGACGCTGGTGCCGCCCGACGAGGACGGACCGATGCCGTAGACATCGAGGCCGCGGTAGGTGGTGTGGGTCGGCGCCTGGCTGAGGGCATGGTAGCTCCGCAGGTCGTCCGCGGTCAGATCGCCGGGCCGTACCTTGCGGGTCGATCCGGGGCGCACCTGCGGCTCGCGGACCGTGCGGACGATGTCCCGGCTCAGCTCGCCCTTGTAGAGCGCGCCGACGCCCTTCTTCGCCAACTCCCCGTACGTACGGGCCAGATCGGGGTTCTTCATCGTCGAGCCGACCACCGGCAGCTTGCCGCCGGGCAGGTAGAGGTCGGCGGTCGCCGGGAAGTCCCGGAAGCGCGCCTCGTTGTCCGCGGTCTGCCGGCGGAAGGTCGCATCGACGGTGAAGCCGTGCGCGGCCAGCTTCCGGGCGGGGCGCAGTACCTGGCCCAGGGACCGGGTGCCCCAATTGTTCAGGGCGGTGTCCCAGGTGGCGGGGGTGCCCGGGGTGCCGACGCCCAGCCCGCTGGTGACGGCTTCGTCGAACGGGATCGGCTTGCCGTTCTCCAGGAAGAGGTCCTTGCCGGCGGAGCGCGGGGCGGTCTCGCGGCCGTCGAGGGTGCGTACGACCTTGGACTTGGCGTCGTAGTAGACGAAGTAGCCGCCGCCACCGATGCCGGCGGAGTAGGGCTCGGTGACACCGAGGGCGGCGGCGGTGGCGACCGCCGCGTCGACGGCGTTGCCGCCCTTCTTGAGCACGGAGATACCGGCGGCCGAGGCGTCCGGGTCGACGCTGGAGACCGCCCCGCCGGAGCCGACGGCGACCGGGGTCTTCTCCGGGGTGGCGGTGGCGGCGCCGTCCTGGGCCGAGGGGGCCGGCCGCGGTGGTGCGGACAGAGCGGCGGCCGGGACCGCCACCAAGGAGCCGGTCAGCGCGGCGGCCGCTCCCAGGACGGTGAGACGTCGGACTGTGGTCATACCGGGGTTTCCTCCAAGGGCGTGCGCGAGGGGCGGCAGAGGCCGGAGCCTACTCGGGTGAACAGCGCGCCGACAGAGGGCGTTTCGGGTACCGGCCCCATGACGGCACCGAGCAGGGGCCGTGTCCCTACGGATCAGACGGGTCCGTTTCCATACGGATCAGGAGGGTCCGTTTCCGTAGAGATCAGATATGCCCATACGGACCAGGACAAGCCGTCCCAGCCACCCGCCCCGCCCTCGAACACACACCCGGAGTGCCGGTACGCTCCCCGGCCATGGATGACACCCTGCTGCTTCTGACCGTGGCGGCCGCGGCCCTCGTCGTGGGCCTGGCGGCCGGCTGGGCCGTGCTATCGGCGGCGGCCCGCCGGAAGCTCACCCGCGAACAGAGCTTCTTCGGGCTGCCGGACGGTTCGGAGTGCGTTCTGGTCACCCACCGGGACAGCTCCTCGGCGCACTGGAGCATCCCGCGCCATGACGCGCTGGCGCTGCTGGGTCTGGCCGCGGTGATCGAGAACTGTGGTGCGCACCCCGAGGTCGCCCCGCATGACACCGGCCTCCAGGGCTTCGGGGCGCGCACCGAATTCTGCGTCGGCGATCCGACCGCGCACCGCCGGCTGGCGGCCCATCTGGCCAATCTGCTGCCGGGCGTCGCGGTGCACCCGGGCGACGACGCCGGCGTGGGGCGCGGCACCTTCACCATCGGCGGCTCGACGTACCGGATGGAGCCCGGCGCGGCGGAGTATGTCCTGCTGGCCCGGCTGACGGCCGGTGAGGGCGACCGCCCGGTGTTCCTGGCGGCCGGTCAGCGTCCGGTCACCCACCGGGCCGCGGTCCGCCATCTCGTCCGCAACCGGGGCCGGCTGGCCCGTAAGCACGGCGCGGACGGCCAGTTCTGTCTGCTGCTGAAGGTGGTCAACTCACAGGCGTACGGGCCCGATGTCGTCGAACTGGTCGCCGATGTCACCAAGGCCGCCTTGACCGTCGCCGAGCCGAAGGGCCATCGGGCGGCGGCCTGAGACCGGCGCACCGACGGGCAGCCGGCCGGCTGATCTGCCAGGCTCGTCGGCATGATCGCCAGTCTCCGTTCGACCGTGCCGCACTGGACCGGTGCGCTGCCGGTGCTGGCGGTGGTGCTGCTGGCCCTGACGTGGGGGCGGTCGCTGCCGGTCGCCGTGGTCGCCCTTGTGTCGTGTTTGCTGGCCGGGGCGGTGCTGGCCGCGGTGCATCACGCGGAGGTGATCGCGCACCGGGTGGGTGAGCCGTTCGGGTCGCTGGTGCTGGCGGTCGCGGTGACCGTCATCGAGGTGGCGCTGATCGTCACGCTGATGGCCGACGGCGGCGACAAGAGCGCCGCGCTGGCCCGGGACACCGTCTTCGCGGCGGTGATGATCACCTGTAACGGCATCGTCGGGCTGTGTCTGCTGGTCGGCTCGCTCAAGCGCAAGGTGGCCGTCTTCAACCCCGAGGGCACGGGTGCGGCGCTGGCGGCGGTCGCGACGGTGGCCGGGCTGAGCCTGGTGCTGCCGACGTTCACCACCACCACGCCGGGGCCGCAGTTCTCCACCCCGCAGCTGGTCTTCGCCGCCCTGGCCGCGCTGATCCTCTACGGCATGTTCGTGACCACCCAGACCGTCCGGCACCGGGACTACTTCCTGCCGGTGACCTCGTCCGGCGAGGTGATCGACACCGAGGACCATGCCGAACCGCCGTCGGCGCGGGCCGCGCTGAGCAGCCTGGGGCTGCTGGCGCTGGCGTTGATCGCGGTGGTCGGTCTGGCCAAGGCGGTGTCGCCGGCCATCGAGTCCGGTGTGGCCGCGGCCGGTCTGCCGTCGTCCGTCGTCGGCATCGTGATCGCGCTGCTGGTGCTGCTGCCGGAGACCATCGCGGCCCTGCGCGCGGCCCACCGCGACCGCGTGCAGACGAGCCTGAACCTCGGCCTCGGCTCGGCGATGGCCAGCATCGGCCTGACCATCCCCGCGGTCGCGCTGGCCACCGTCTGGCTGCCGGGCCCGCTGATCCTGGGCCTCGGTGCCAGCCATATGGTGCTGCTCGCGCTGACCGTGATCGTCGGCACCCTGACGGTGATCCCCGGCCGCGCCACCCCGTTGCAGGGCGGCGTCCATCTCGCCCTGCTGGCCGCGTACATCGTGCTGGCCGTCAGTCCCTGAGCGGCGAACGGGCCCCGGCCGCGTAGGGAGGGGACGGCTCGCGGACCGGGGGTCCTCCCGGCCGCGCCCCGCCGATGCCAGCCGATCGGGTACGGAACCCACCCTCCCCGGTGTCGCTCCCGCTCTCACCGAAGACCGCATGAGAGCACGTGAAGGGTGAAATCGGATAAGCGCACAAATACCCGGCGGAAGTTCCTTCAGGCCGCCGTCGTGCTGGGCGCGCTCTCCGTCGGCCGCGTCCTGTTCGCCGCGGACACCGAGGCACCGGAGACACGGACCGCGCAACGGGCCCGGGCCCGCCCGAGGGACCCGCACACCGCGGCCGGACCGCCGCCGTCCGCCGATCACGCCGGCACGGCGAACGCCCCGGAGCATCGTCTGCACCCGATGGCCGGCGAGACCGCCTTCTCCGGCCCGGGCGCCTCACCGCCCCACCCCGATGTCGCCTACACACTGTCCACCGACAGCCGGGACATCTTCCTCACCTTCGACGACGGGCCGCACCCCCACCACACCCCGGACATCCTGCGGATCCTGCACCGCCACGACGCCCAGGCCACCTTCTTCGTCGTCGGCCAGAACGCCGTGGCATTCCCGGGCCTGCTGCGCGACATCGCCGACGAGGGCCACGCCGTCGCCAACCACACCTGGTCCCATCCGCAGCTCCCCATGCTGCCGCCGGGCGCCGTACGCAGCGAACTCGGCCGCACCAGCAGCCTGATCGAGGATGTCCTCGGCACCGCCCCCAACCTGGCCCGCGCCCCGTACGGCGCCTGGGACGATCCCTCGCTGAGCATCTGCAACGAACTGGGCATGTCCCCCGTCGGCTGGGCGATCGACTCGGAGGACTGGACCGGC
The DNA here is from genome assembly GCF_022221585.1 of Streptomyces inhibens. NCBI lineage: Bacteria > Bacillati > Actinomycetota > Actinomycetes > Kitasatosporales > Streptomycetaceae > Streptomyces > Streptomyces inhibens. The sequence goes on along the minus strand of NZ_CP084681.1, from coordinate 7,924,915 downwards.
CCGGGGGCGGAGATCATCGCGGACACGGTCATGAACGAGATCCGCCCCGGTGCGATCGTGCTCTCGCACGACGGGGGCGGCGAGCGCTCGCAGACCGTCGACGCCCTGGAGTGGTATCTGCCGCGCCTGCTGGACGAGGGTTACCGTCCGATCCGTATCGAGCCCTGACGAGGATCCCGCGATGACCGAGGCGGCCGGCGCCCGCCCGACCGGCACCGATGCTTGCCTGGTGGCGCAACTGCTTGCCTGGTGGCGCAAGCCTCCGGTGGGGCAAACGGGTACCAAAGGGTGAGACCGGTCACTCGGCGCCCTGAAACCGCACCCCATGGTTTATCGTTCAATTGGAAGCGGGTGCCGGCATCACGACGGCGCCTGAGGGCCCTCCCCGAGGGAGCCGGCCCCACCGCCGTACGGCAGCCACCCCACCGGCCACCGCCGTCACCACCCGCGCCCCCGAGCCGCCCCGGCCGAATTCCCCCGTTCGGCCGGGGCTTCCCCGTCTCCGCTCAAGTACGACGCGTCTCTCAGGTACGACGCATCTCTCAGGCGCCACGCGTCTCACAGGTCCGACGCGTCCTCACCGCAGATGCGACGCCCCGTTGACGTCCAGCACCGCCCCGGAGGACCAGAGCGCCTCCGGCGAGGCGAGATGGCGGACGGCGGACGCCACATCCCGCGGCGAGGCGACCCGGCCGAACGGGCTCTGCTCCCGCACCTCCTCCGTGAGGCGTCCGGCGACCCGCTCGGTCGCCACGAACCCGGGCGCCACGGACGCGACCCCGATCCCGTACGGCGCCAGATGAACCGCCAGCGACTGCCCCATCGCATGCAACGCCGCCTTGGACGCGCCGTAGGCCGGATGATCCGGCTCGCCGCGGTACGCGCCCCGCGACCCGATATTGATGATCCGCCCCTCGACCTCCCGCTCGATCATGTTCCGCGCCGCGCAGTAACTCATATGTGCCGCCCCCAGCAGATTCACGTCCACCACCTGCCGCCAGGCGCTCTGCCAATCCTCGAACGACGTACGGTCCAACGGGTGCGCCACATTCGCGGCGGCATTGTTGACGAGTACATCGACGCCGCCCAGCCCGTCCACGGCCGCCTCGACGATCGCCGCCGCGCCCTCCGGGGTGCTCACATCCCCCTGCACCAGCACATGCCCGCTCCCCGCCAGCCCCGCGAACGCGGCCTCCGCCGCCTCCCGCCGCGACGCGTAATGCAGCGCGACCCGGTCCCCCTCCGCGGCGAACAGCTCGGCCACCGCCCGGCCGATCCCCCGCGAGGCCCCGGTCACCAACACCGCCCGGCTCACCGGACACCCTCCGACCACAGCTGACTCATCAACAGCCCCATGCCCTCGCTCGACGATCTCTCCATCAGTGATCGTAAAGAACCCGTGGGAGAGTCGGGCCATACCGTTCGCTCACAACGACCACTATCACCGTCTGCTGTGACGGCAGGTGCCACAGAACTGTGGTGCGGCGCTCGATGTCGGCTGCGGGACCGGCCGGTTCGCACGCCGGCCGGCCGCGCGGGGGATCGAGGTGCATGCCGTCGATCCCTCGGCGGAAGCCCTTGCGGAGGCTCGTGCCAAAACGACGGGCGGCGGACGGCTGCCCCGCTTCGAGCACGCGGACGTCACCGGGCTCGAACTGCCCGCTCGGCACTACGACTTCATCTCGTGCCTGGCGAGCATCCACCACATGCCGTTCGACACCGTCCCCGGCGCGCACAACGAGGACGCCGGTATCGCGGCCGGGCAACGTCCTGTCCGAGCGGGAGTTGCCCACCGCCGTACTCGCCGGAAACGACCAGGACGCGGTCCGGACGGCCGAGCACGCGGTGCGGTTCGCGATCGAGCGCCTCGACGACAGCACCCTCGCCCCCCGCGCCTGCGTTCTGGACCCCAAATTCGTCGTCCGCGGCACCAGCGGCCCACCACGGGACACGGACCGGCCCGCATGACCGGAACGGCGGCCCCGGATCCGGCCCCGGCCCCGATCTGCGGAGGCCCCCGCCTCGCCCGATCATCGAACTATGGCCCCGACCGCCGAGCCCGGCTCGGCCTCCTCCTACCCCGTGATCCGGCCGATGCTGGCCACGGTCGGCCCGCTGCCCGCCGAGCACGAGGAGGCGGCCTGGGCGTTCGAGGCCAAATGGGACGGCGCGCGCTGCATCGTCAACACCCCCGGTGACGGCACGATCCGGCTGATCACCCGGGCCGGCAACGACGCGACCACGACGTACCCGGAGCTCGCGCCCCTCGGCGAGCAACTGCGGGGCCGGCCCGCGGTGCTCGACGGCGAAGTGGTGGTGCTGGACGCCCGCCGGCGGCCCGATTTCGGGCTGTTGCAGCGCCGGATGGGCGTGCTGAACCCGCGCCGCACGGCCCGTCTGGCCATGGAGTACCCCGTACACCTCGTCCTCTTCGACATCATGTACCTGGGCGGATCGCTGCTCGGTTCGCCGTATTACGAGCGCCGGTCCGTCCTGTCGGGGCTGGGCCTGCGCGGCCCGAACTGGTCGGCGCCCGCGTATGTGGAGGGGCACGGGCAGCAGGCGTGGCAGGCCTCCCTCCAGGGTGGCCTCGAAGGCGTGGTGGCGAAGCGGCTGACCTCGGCGTATCTGCCGGGCGTCCGGTCACCCGAGTGGCGCAAGACGAAGCATCTGCAGACCCTCGACGTGATCATCGGCGGCTGGACGGAGGGCCATGGCGGGCTCACCGGGCTCCCCGGTGCCGTCCTGGCGGGTGTGGCGGAACCGTCCGGGCTGCGGTACGTCGGTTCCGTCGGCTCGGGCCTGTCCGACCGCGAACGCCAGGAGCTCGCCCAGTATCTGGGGGTGATCCCGCTCGACCGCTCCCCCTTCATCAACCCCGTGGACGCATCGGGCGCCCACTGGGCCGAACCCCGGCTCGTCGCCGAGATCACGCTCGCCGGCTGGACGGCGGCCGGCCGGCTGCGGCACCCGATCTGGCATCGGCTGCGGCCCGATCTGACGCACCTGGGCTGAGGCAGGACCGGCCGCGGCCCGGACCGATGCCGGACCCGGCAGGGAGCCGGATGCCGGCACCCGGCAGTGCGCCGGGCGGCTGACGCGCGGGGATACCCGCGCCGGTCCGGGAAGGCTCGCCCTGAGGACTCCGAGCATCCGCAGACGGAAGGAGTCGGTGATGCCCCACCCCACCGACAGCGACACCGGCGGCACCACGACCGGTACGACGGCACGTACGACGGAAGGCAACACCGAGTACGGCAGACGGCCCTTCAAGCGCTCCAAGAGCCACTTCGCCGACCGCATCACGGCGGACGGCCGGGACGGCTGGCCCGTCGAGACCGGCCGCTACCGGCTCGTGGCCAGCCGCGCCTGCCCCTGGGCGAGCCGCGCCGTCGTCTCACGACGGCTGCTCGGCCTGGAGGACGCGATCTCGCTCGCCATCCCCGATCCGCTCCAGGACGACCGCAGCTGGCGCTTCACCCTGGATCCGGACGGCCGCGACCCCGTACTCGGCATCCGCTACCTCAGCGAGGCCTACAACGCCCGCGAGAAGGGCTACCCCGGCGGGGTCAGCGTCCCCGCCGTCGTCGACGTACCCAGCGGGAAGCTCGTCACCAACGACTTCCAGCAGATCACCCTGGACTTCGCGACGGAATGGAAGGCGCTGCACCGGCCCGGCGCGCCCGATCTGTATCCGCAGCGCTGGCGCGAGGAGATCGATGTGGTCATGGCCGGCGTCTACCGGGACGTCAACAACGGTGTGTACCGGGCCGGTTTCGCCACCGGGCAGAGCGAGTACGAGGCCGCCTTCCATGATCTGTTCCGGCGCCTGGACCTGCTGTCCGAGCGACTGTCGAACCAGCGCTACCTCGTGGGCGACACCATCACGGAGGCCGACATCCGGCTGTTCACGACGCTGGTCCGGTTCGATCCCGTCTACCACGGACACTTCAAGTGCAACCAGTTCAAGCTGGCCGAGGACCCCGTGCTGTGGGCCTACGCCAAGGACCTCTACCAGACGCCGGGCTTCGGCGACACCGTCGACTTCCACCACATCAAGCAGCACTACTACCGGGTACACACGGGCATCAACCCGACCGGCATCGTCCCCGTCGGACCGGACCTCTCGGGCTGGCTGACGCCGCACCACCGCGAGGAGTTGGGCGGTCGGCCGTTCGGTGACGGCACACCGCCGGGTCCGGTACCGCCGGGCGAGGAAGTCCCTCCCAGCGGCCGCCCCACGGCCCTCTTGACCGGCTCTTGACCGGGCCCCGACCGGCCCCCGGCGAGATCGCCGCACCCCTGACCCCCGCGCCCGTAGCGTGAGACCCTAAGAACAAAGAGGCTCATACAGGACAATCAGGGACACGCGAGGGGTGAACCCGATGAGGATGGTCCTCAAGGCCCAGATACCGACCGACGCAGGCAATGAAGTGATCAAAGACGGCACCCTGTCGAAGATCATGGAGACGGCCATCGCCGCCCTGCAGCCCGAGGCGGCCTACTTCACGCTCGAAGGCGGCGACCGCACCGCCTTCTTCTATTTCGACATGCAGCAGTCCTCACAGATGCCGGGCCTCCTCGAATCGTTCTTCATGGATCTGAACGCCAAGGTCTCGCTCCAGCCCGTGATGAACGTGCAGGACCTGCGCACCGGACTCGCGGAGATGATGAGCGGCACCTGAGCGGCGCACGGAAGGCCGGGACGCCGCGCTCACTCCGGCCCGGTGTCCTCCGGCGTGCCCTGCGCCAGCTCGGCCAGGACGCCGAGCGCATCGGCCAGGGCGTCACGGGGCGGGGACGCGAGTGCCAGCCGTACCGCGTTGGGTGTGTGGCCCGGTCCGACGGCGAACGCTCCCGACGGAGTGACGGCGATCCCGCGGCGGGCGGCGGCGGCGACGAAGGTGTCGGCCCGCCAGGGGTCCGGCAGTTCCCACCAGCAGTGATACGCCTGCGGATCGGCCCGGACGCGGAAGCCGGCGAGCTTTTCGGCGACGATCCGCTGGCGGGCCGCGGCATCGTCGCGCTTCGTCGCTTCGATGGTCGCCGCGGTGCCGTCGGCCATCCAGCGGGTTGCCGCGTCCAGCGCGAAGTGGGGCGCCGTCCAGGTGCCCGATCGCAGGGCCGTCGCGAAGTCGTGTGCGGTGCCTTCGGGAACCGTGAGAAAGCCCAGGGACAAGCCCGGGGCGAGCCGCTTGGAGAGGCTGTCGACGACGACCGTGCGCTCCGGCGCGAGAGCCGCGAACGGCGGCAGGTCGTCGCGGAGGAATCCATAGATGGCGTCCTCGATGGCGGGGATGTCCAACTCCCTCAGCACCGCGGCGAGTTCGGAACGCCGCCGGTCGGGCATCGTGATGCCGAGCGGATTGTGCAGCGCCGGCTGGAGGTAGACGGCGCGCAGTGGTGCGGCCGCGCGCAGCGCCTCGGCCGTCAGACCGTGCTCGTCCATGGCCAGCGGGACGAGGGTGACGCCGAGGCGGGCCGCGATGCCCTTCACGACGGGGTAGGTGAGCGCTTCGACGCCGAGGCGTTCACCGGCGGGGACCAGCGCGGCGATCGCGGCGGCCACCGCCTGGCGGCCGTTGCCCGCGAAGAGCAGTTGCCCGGGGTCCGGCGCCCAGTCGGCACGGGCGAGGTGCGCGGCCGCGGCCTGCCGGGCAGCGGCGGTGCCGACGGCACCCACCGGACGCAGGGCGACTGCCAGGGCATCGGGGCGCAGCAGATGCTGAAGACTCTTGGCGAGGAGGGCAGGGTGCTCCGGCAGCACCGGGAAGTTCATCTCCAGGTCGATCCGGGCCTCACCCGGCTCGGCCAGCGCGGGCTCGGCCGAGGGCGCGGCGGTGCGGACGAAGGTGCCGCGGCCGACCTCTCCCACCGTCAGGCCCCGTCGGCTCAATTCTCGGTACACCCGGGCTGCCGTCGAACTTGCGATGCGCCGGTTACGGGCGAACCGGCGCAGCGGCAGCAGCCGGTCACCGGGGCGGAGCCGGCCGGCAGCGATATCGGCCGCGAGTTCATCGGCAATCACTCGATAGTCGTCCATCGATCACTCCCACATTGCACCGAGCACATTATTTACATTGTGCCGAGAGATTGCCCTCGATAGCATCGAGACGTCAAGTCGCGCAGAGGGGATGCCTTCCATGGGATCGGTGCTTTTCCAGGACATCACTGTCGGGTACGAGGACGAGGGCAGCGGCGATCCGCTGGTACTCGTGCACGGACACCCCTTCGATCGCTCGATGTGGCGCCCGCAGATCGCGCACTTCAGCCGCTCCGGCCGACGGGTGATCGCCCCGGATCTCCGTGGCTACGGACAGAGCACGGTCGTTGCGGGCAAGACTCCGCTGGAGACCTTCGTCCGTGACATCGTCCGCCTGCTCGACCATCTCGGGATCGAGCGTTTCGTCCTCGGTGGACTGTCCATGGGCGGCCAGATCGTCATGGAGTTCTACCGGCTCTTCCCGGACCGCATTCGCGCGCTTCTGCTCGCCGACACCTTCGCCGCGGCGGAGACCGAAGACGGCCGGACCGCGCGATACGAGATGGCGGAGCGTCTCCTCCGTGAGGGGATGGACGGCTATGCGCACGAGGTGCTGTCCAAGATGGTTTCGCCGCACAACATCGCCACACAGCCGGATGTCGCCGAACACGTCCTGGGAATGATGACGGGAACGGCCCCCGAGGGTGCGGCCGCCGCACTCCGCGGCCGCGCCGAGCGCCCGGATTACACGGAACTGCTGTCGCACATCTCGGTACCGGCACTGGTCGTCGTCGGCACGGAGGACGCGTACACACCGGTGAGCGACGCCCGTGACATCTACGAGCGCATTCCCCACGCCGAACTGGCCATCATCGAGCAGGCGGCCCATATGCCGAATCTGGAGCGAGCGAGCGAATTCAACGCCGCGTTGGAGAAGTTCCTCGATTCACTGCCGGAAGTGCCGGAATCGACAGCAACGACGGAAACAACAGAAACGGCGGCGTCGGCCGCCCGGGAAAGCTGAGCACCATGACCACTCCTCAGGACGCCACGACCACCACGACCACCACCCGCCGGAACACGGTGTTCATCACCGGCGCGAGCAGCGGATTCGGTACGGCGATCGCGCGGCGCTTCGCCGAGGACGGCGCACGCGTCATCGTCGCCGCCCGCCGCGCCGACAGACTCGCCGAGCTGGCCGCGGAACTGGGCCCGGCCGCCCTCGCGCTCGAACTCGACGTACGGGACCGGGAAGCGGTGGCACAGACCGTCCGCACCCTGCCCCCGGAGTTCGCCGCCATCGACGTACTGGTCAACAACGCCGGGCTGGCCCTGGGACTCGAACCGGCTCAGGCAGCCGCGCTCGACGACTGGGAGCAGATGCTCGACACCAATTGCAAGGGGCTTCTGCACTGCACCCGGGCCATTCTTCCGGGCATGGTCGCGCGCGGCCATGGCCATGTGATCAACCTGGGCTCCACCGCCGGCAGTTATCCGTACCCCGGCGGCAATGTCTATGGCGCCACCAAGGCCTTTGTCCATCAGTTCAGCCTCAATCTGCGCAGCGATCTGCACGGTACGGGCGTACGCGTGACCTGCATCGAGCCGGGAATGTGCGGCGGAACGGAATTCTCCACGGTGCGTTTCGAGGGCGACGCGAAGAAGGCCGAGGCCGTCTACGCGGGAATGCGGCCGCTGGGCGCCGACGATATCGCCGCCTCGGTGCACTGGGCGGCCTCGCAGCCGGCCCATGTCAACATCAACACGATGGAACTCATGCCGGTCGCGCAGAGCTTCGCCCCCTTCCAGGTGCATCGCTCACCCTCGTGACGGCCGCCGACCCTTCGCCTCACTCGCTCATGCCCGGTGCCGCGCCGATCCGACGTCAGAAAGGCATGGCGGATCACGCGGCCCCGGCCACCCGTCCGGACGCCAGCAGCGCCGCGTGCGGCAGCACCAACGAGCCGTCCCGGTCGGTGAACTCCTCGGCCAGCAGGGCGAATTGCCGTCTGATGCGCTCGGTCACGGCCGGTCCTTGGCTGATCACGATCCGGCCGATCGTCGCCACCCCGGCCGCCGGCCCGCGCCACCACTCCTGCGGTGTCGTGCGGTGGTTCCACGACAGCGGCAGACAGGCCGCGTCCGCCAGGCCCGCGCCCCTCAGCAGACCGAGCAGGCCGTCTTCGGTGCGCGGGAAGTCGTCCTCGGGGGCCAGTGCCGGCAGATCCGGCGGGCGGGTCACACCGGCCGCCTGCACGGCGCGGCCCAGCAGCGCCTGACCCGGCGCCGCGGGGGCTGCCCAGAGGGTCAGCGCGATACGGCCGCCCGGCCGGGTCACCCGGCGCAGCTCGTCGAGGGCCGCTCGTGGCCGCCCCACGTGATTGAGTACGAAGTTCCCCACGACGGCATCGAACTGCCCGTCGGAGAACGGGAGTTGCGGGAGCGCGGCGATGACGGCACAGGCGTCGGGGGCGGCGTGGGCGGCGCGGCGGACCATTCCGGGGTCGGCGTCGACGGCGGTCACCCGTGCGCCGCGGGCACCGGCCGCCACGGCGACCGAGCCCGTACCCGTTCCGACGTCCAGGACCCGGGCGCCCCCGCGCACCCCGGCGGCATCCAGGAGGCGCGGAATCGGGTGGGCACACAGCCTGCCGAAGCTCGCCTCGTACGCGTCGGCGCTGTTCGCCCACGCCCGGCGCTCACTCGCGTCGAACGGCGTCCCGGGCACCATTTCCCCTCCCTCGTTCGGCAACTTGGTACACACTCACCCCATCAGCACCATCCGTGCCGACTCCCCCTGGACCCAACGACGTTACCCACCCGTAACCTACCGACGGGTTACCTCAGGTAAGGGATGGACCTTACTCTCCAGTCAAATCGGGCCGCCGTACGCCCCTCCTGTCCTCGGACAGCGTGCGACGGCTCGCATCGAGATCTGGAGCAGAAGATGACGCCCTCCCGCACGACTCTGCGCGCCGCGATCGGCACCGTTTCGGCGGCGGTGCTCGCCACCACGGTTCTCACCGGCGCACCGGCCCACGCCGAGGCAGCGGCACCGGAATCCGCCCCCGCGACGGCAGCTTCGGCGGCCTCCTCCTCCGTCAGGTTCGTCGACATCGAGGGCGACGGCGGAGTCACCCTCAAGGCGAATGTCTTCACTCCGGCCGGTGCGGACGGAACCCGGCGGTACCCGGTCATCGTGCTGCCCACCAGCTGGGCGATGCCGCAGGTCGAGTACATGGCGCAGGCCAAGAAGCTGTCCGAAGCGGGCTATGTGGTCGTCGGATACAACTCGCGCGGGTTCTGGCAGTCCGGCGGGCAGATCGAGACGGCCGGTCCGCAGGACATCGCCGATGCCTCGAAGGTCATCGACTGGGCGCTGGCCAACACGCCGGCCGATCCGCAGAAGGTCGGCATGGGCGGGGTCTCGTACGGTGCCGGGATCAGCCTGCTGGCGTCCGCTTTCGACAAGCGGATCAAGGCAGTTGCGGCGCTCAGCGGCTGGGGCGACCTCATCGGCTCGATCTACAGCGGACGTACCCAGCATCTGCAGGCGGCGGCGATGCTCGGTGGCGCGGGTGAGCTGACCGGGCGGCCCAGCCCCGAACTCCGGACGGTCCTCAAGGACTTCCTCGCCTCGAACCTCGCCAAGGAAGACGACCTGATCGCGTGGGGGAAGAAGCGCTCCCCCGCCACCTATCTCGACAAGATCAACGCCAATGGCGCCGCGATCATGCTCGGCAACGCATGGGGCGATTCGCTGTTCCCGCCCAACCAGTACGCCGACTTCTACGAGAAGCTCAAGGGCCCCAAGCGGCTGGAATTCCGGCCCGGTGACCATGCGACGGCCGAGGCGCTGGGGCTGTTCGGGCTGCCCGACGACACCTGGACCAACACCAAGCGGTGGTTCGACCACTACCTCAAGGGCGCGGACAACGGCATCGACCGCGAGTCGCCGGTGCTGCTCAAGTCCCGTTCCACCGGCGCCTACGAGGGCTACAAGAGCTGGAAGGACGTACCGTCGGCGCACCGCAGGATCGAGCTGGGCGGCAGCAAGCAGATCAACACCAACTGGGACTCCGGCGCCAACGGCGGGCTGATCTTCCTCTCCAGCATGCTGGACCAGTTCTTCAGGCTGCCGCCGATGGCCTCGATACCGCTGCTGCCGCGCTCCCTGGCCGCCGTCTGGCAGTCCGAGCGCTACGAGACCGGGCAGCGGGTCCGCGGAACCACACATCTGCACACCACGATGACCAGCACCGCCGAGAGCGGCACCGCCATCGCCTACCTCTACGACGTGGGCCCGCTCGGCATCGGCAAGCTGGTCACCCACGCGCCGTTCACCTTCCACGGCAAGACCCCCGGTCAGCCCTTCGGCGTGGACCTGGACCTGTTCTCCACGGCCTACGACGTGCCGGCCGGGCACCGGCTCGCGGTGGTCGTGGACACCGTCGACCCGCTCTACATCGAGCACAACCCGGCCGGCGCCCGGCTGACGTTCTCCTCGCCGGACGGTGATCCGTCGTATGTGTCGGTGCCGGTGCGCGACTGAGGCGTCGTCACGCACCCGCGCGGGGCGGGGCGTCCGGCGACGCCCCGCCCGGTCCGGGTCAGCGCGACGTGGACGTCCGCGCCCGGTAGGAGCGCGCGGCGATGAACAGCCCGATTCCCCACACGAGGAACTGCGGGATCCCGTAGACCACGATCCATGAGCTGAAGATGCCCTCGCCGTCGAACGTGACGACCATCTGCACAGCGGCCCAGACGGTGTACAGGAGCAGGAACGCCGACACCGTGTAGGCCGTGGCCGTCAGGGTCCGCCGCGGGACGCGTCGCCCCCGGGCGAGCGGCACCCAGCCCGGGAACACCAGCCCCCACGGCCGGACCAGGCTCAGCGCCAGGACGCCGGCCATCAGGGCCAGCGCGCTGAGGACGAGGAGATAGGGCCCGCCGCCGACGGCGTACCACGTGCGGAACTTGTCCTCGTCGGCCCAGAGCGGAATGCCCAGTGCCCAGACCGCGTGCAGCGGGATGAATCCGAGGGTCGCGGAGAGCGCGGAGGCATAGGCGGCCCGGACGGCCCGGCGGGACGGCGGCGGGGTCTCGGCGACGGCCACAGGCCGGCAGGGAACGGTGACGGCTGACATGGCGGGGACCTCCTGGCAGGGACATCGGGCAACGTGCCCACCGGCAACGGTTCCACGCGACGGCTACCCCGCACATCGCGCCGTGAGCCGACGCTCACTCATCCCCCCGGGCGGGCCGGCATTGCCTTTCTCCGCCGGACGGGGGAAACGGCGTGGACCCGGCGGGGTACCGGACGGCCCGCGCCCGGTCGTACGACCTGCGACGTACAGCTCGTGGCCGAGGTGGCGGCGGCGCGCGATCGGTAACCTCCGGACATGACCAGCTATCCACCGGCACGCGATGCCGGGCAGCGGAAGCATGATGCGCTCAAGCGTCTGGAGACGGACGAAGATGCATGGGTGTCCTCGGCATCCGGAGAGGGCCCGCCCTGCCTCGTACCGCTGTCGTTCGTGTGGCATGACGAGCAGCTGGTGATGGCCACCAAGGGGACCAATCCCACGGCCCGCAACCTCAGGGCCCAGGCTGCGTGCTGGGTCGCGCTGGGGCCCACCCGGGATGTGGTGCTCATCGAGAGCACGGCGGAGGTCATCGCGTCGGACGCGCTGCCGGACGACGCGGGTGAGGCCTTCGTCAAGAAGCTCGGCTGGGATCCCCGGGGGCGCGGTGCCTGGGTCTTCCTCGCGTTCCGGCCGCGCCGGGTGCTGGTCTGGCGCGAGGAGAACGAGCTGGCGGACCGGGAGTTGATGCGGGACGGGAAGTGGCGGGTGTGAGGCGCCCGCACCTGCCGACGACCGAGTCGGCCGTCACCGCCCTCCGTGAGATCGCGGCGGAGCACCACCTGGAGATCACCGTCACGGACGACATCGGCGCGGATCGGACCTCCCGCCGCACCTCGGCCGGAGCGTTCACCGTCCTGGACGCGGACGGCTCACTGCCGCACGAGGCCTTTGTGGAGCTGGGCGGGGCGCCCGCGGTCACCGTCCAGGTGTTCCCCGAGGACGATGCCAGGATCACCGTGGACGGGGTGGAGTTCGCCGATGTCCCGCGGGATGCGGTGCCGGCGTTCCTGCGGTCGGTGTACGGCGGGCTCGCCCACGTCAAGGAGCGGTTCTTTCCGCCGGGTCAGTGGCTGGTCGTGCCGCTGCCCGGCGACGAGACCTACAAGGAACTGATCCTCCGCGGTGCCCTCAGCCCCTGGCTGGCACGCCGCATCCGCTGAACCGGAGCCGGGCGCCGCGGGGCCCGGCTCTCAGGCCTGCGGCTGGGGTCCCCCCGGCATCAGCGTGCCCGGTTCCGGGGCGGCCACCTCGATGCCCTCGATCTTGATGTTGCGCTTCTGGCGCCGGGAGACCCAGGTCGCCAGCCAGGACAGAAGCATGCACATCCCGATGTAGATCGGCGAGATGATCATGACGACAGGGATGAACGGCAGGTCGTAGTCGAGGTTGGAGGCGATCAGCTTGCCGGCGTGCAGAAACTCCTCGTAGGTGATGAGGTAACCGAGCGAGGTGTCCTTCAGGGTGACCACCAGCTGGCTGATGATCGCCGGGAGCATCGCACGGATCGCCTGCGGCGCCAGAACATGCGTCATGACCTGGGTCTTGCGCATACCCAGTGCGTAGGCGGCCTGCCGCTGACCGGGGTCGACGGAGTTGATGCCGCTGCGGAAGACCTCGGCGAGCACCGAGCCGTTGTAGAGCGTCAGCCCCGCCACCAGCGCGGGGAGCGGCGCCACCTGCAGCGCCACATAGATGAAGAAGATCATGACCAGCACGGGCATCGCGCGGAAGAACTCCACGATCAGCGTGCTCACCCATCGGACCGTCCGGTGTTCGGAGAGTCGGCCGATCGCGAGCGCCCCGCCGAACGCCAGCGACAGCACCGCGGCGAAGCCGAAGGCCCGCAGGGTGTTGCCCAGCCCGGTGAGCAGGAGCTCCTGGATTCCCGTGTAGGTGAAGGGAGTCCACTTCGCGGCGGTGAACTGGCCGGTGTCGAAGAGGAGGTAGATGATCCAGGCGACCAGGGCGAGGATCGCGACCGTCGAGCCGAGGCCGTAGAGCCGGTGCCGCTGCCTGGTCCGCGGTCCCGGGAGGTCGTACAGGGCGGTGGTCATCGGGGGACTCCGAAGCGCTTCTCCAGCACGTTGAAGATCGCGCTGATGGTCAGGGTCACGATCAGATAGCCGACGGCGATCCAGACGAAGGTCCAGATGATGCTGTAGCCCATCTCGTTGAGCGGCTTGTAGACGCCGAGCAGTTCGACGACGCTGAAGGCACCGGCGATCGCGGAGTTCTTGGCGAGCGCGATCAGCGTGGAGCCGATGGGCGGGATGACGGACCGGAAGGCCTGCGGGAGGACGATGTCGCCGAGGGTCTGCGGAAAGGTCATGCCCAGGCTGCGGGCCGCCTCGCCCTGTCCGACCGGCACGGTGTTGATGCCGGAGCGCACCGCCTCGCAGATGAAGGCGGAGGTGTAGCAGCCCAGCGCGAGGATCGCGAACAGCTTGAAGGGCAGTACGAGACCGAAGCGCGGCAGGCCCAGCACCACCGCGAAGAACAGCAGGGTCAGCGGCGTATTGCGCAGCACCGTCACCCACGCCGTGCCCAGGGCCCGCAGCGAGCCGACCGGCGCGACACGGAAGGCCGCCATGAGGAAGCCGAGGCCGAGCGCGAGCAGCGAGGCGTAGACGGTGAGTTCGACGGTGCCCAGCAGGCCCTCCCCGTAGAGGGAGAGGTTGTCGAGGAGAACGTTCATCGGTCAGTTCCTTGGCGACTCAGGTCGCCGGGTAGCGGTCGATCGGGGGCGGCTCGGGTGCGGGCACTCCGGACAGGCCGAGGGTCGCGTCGTACGCCTTCTTCCAGTTGCCGTTCTTCTCGTTCGCGGCGAGGGCGTCGTCGAGCGCGAGACGCAGCGCGGTGTCGGCGCGCGGGACGCCGATGCCGTACGGCTCCTCGGAGAACGGCTTGCCGACCACCTTCAGCTCGTCGGGCACCTTCGCGGCGTAGCCGAGCAGGATCGCGTCGTCGGTGGTGACCGCGTCGACCTGGTAGGTGAGCAGGTTGTCGACGCACACCGAGTAGGTGTCGTAGGCGACCAGCACGGCCTTGGGGTATTCGGCCTGGATGCGCTGGTACGGGGTCGAGCCGGCCGCCGAGCAGACGCGTTTGCCGGCCAGGTCCTGCGGCCCCTTGATGTCGTTCTCGTCGGTGCGCACCAGCAGCGACTGGCCGGCCATGTAATAGGGGCCGGCGAAGCCCACCAGCCTCTTGCGTTTGGCGTTGATGGTGTACGTGCCGACGTAGAGGTCGATCTGGCCGTTCTGCAGGGCGGTCTCGCGGTTGGCGGAGGCGATCGTCTTGAACTGGATGGTGCTGGGCGGGAAGCCGAGGGCGGCCGACAGCATCTTGGCGATCTCGATGTCGAAGCCGGTGTAGAGGCCGGAGGCCGGGTCCTTCTCACCGAGGTAGGGCTGGTCCTCCTTGACGCCGATGACGAGATGGCCGCGGCGCTTGGCCTGCGTCCAGGTCGGGGAGTCGGGCAGCCGGAAGTTCTTCGCGACCGGGTACTGGGGCAGTTCACTGCCCTTGGGGCCCTTGACGGGCGGGCTGCCGGCCCGGCCGCAGCCCGCGAGGGCCAGCGCGAGCGCGGCGAGCGCGAGGGCCACGAGGGCGCGGCGCAGGCGCGTGGAGTGACTGTGCGGCATCGCAGCGCCCCCGTTCAGTGCTTGAGGATCTTGGAGAGGAAGTCCTTCGCCCGTTCGCTGCGCGGTGCGGTGAAGAACTCCTCCGGGGTGCGGTCCTCGACGATCCGGCCGTCGGCCATGAACACCACGCGGTTGGCCGCCGAGCGGGCGAAGCCCATCTCGTGGGTGACCACGACCATCGTCATCCCGTCCCGGGCGAGCTGGCGCATGACTTCCAGCACCTCGTTGATCATCTCCGGGTCGAGGGCGGAGGTCGGCTCGTCGAAGAGCAGTGCCTTGGGGTCCATGGCGAGCGCACGGGCGATGGCGACGCGCTGCTGCTGGCCGCCGGAGAGCTGTGCCGGATATTTGTCGGCCTGGGAGGCGAGCCCGACCCGCTCCAGGAGCTCGTGGGCGCGCCGTGCGGCCTCGTCCTTCTTCTTCTTACGGACCTTGACCGGCGCCAGCATGATGTTGGCGAGCACGGTCTTGTGGGCGAAGAGGTTGAAGGACTGGAAGACCATGCCGACTTCGGCCCGCAACTGGGCCAGCGCCCGGCCCTCTTCGGGCAGTGGCTTGCCGTCCAGCTTGATGACGCCCGACTCGACGGTCTCCAGACGGTTGATGGCCCGGCACAGGGTGGACTTACCGCCCCCGGAGGGTCCGATGACCACGACCACCTCCCCGCGGCCGACGGTGAGGTCGATGTCCTGGAGGACATGCAGTTTTCCGTAGTGCTTGTTGACCCCGCGCAGTTCAATCAGCGCATCACCGGCCATATGCAGACCTGCCCACTCTCATCCGTACAGCGGAGAGCCCGCAACCTACCGGTGCGAAAGGGGCACTTCTCCACTGACACGCACGTATGCGCAGATAGGGGCAGATAAATCAGGGCGAAGGGTTACGGATGTTACGGATGAACGTCGCGCGGACCCGGTGGGCGGGGCCCGTTCGTTGACCTCACGCGGGAGTCAGCTCTCCGAGACCTCGGCGTAGACCTGGGAGAGTTCGGGCGCACCGGTATCGGCCCAGCCATGGCCCGCCGCGACCACATCGATCTCCCGCCCGGACTCCAACCGGACCACCGGCTGCCCGTCCGGCCATACGTGCCAGACGGCGCCGCGTACCGTACGCACCAGAACCGTGCCGAGGTACAGACCCGCGTCATTGCCCAGCCAGGGCAGCACTTCCGGATCGTCCCGCCAGACGGGCTGCAGCTGGTCCAGCGCCTCCAACGAGCGTACGGAGTCGTCCAGTTCCACCCCCGCGGTCGCGGCCTGGGCCCGTAGCAGCTCGCATTCGGACAGCAGCTCGACGACGCTCTCGGGATCGGCCCGCACCGACTCGGCGAGCGGCACGGACCGGTGCGCATGCTGCCGCTTGCGCCACTTGTCCAGGAAAGACATGTTCATGGTGTGCAGGGTCCCACCCGACCTGTGGTCGGGGCCACAGGCGCGCGGCGCGAGCGCGCGCCGTTCGTCCCCTTGACGCCCCCTGTCCGCCTGCCTACCTTCATGGCGCTCGGATCGGATCCGCTGGATCCGCAGGAGCCCCCTCGCCCCTCGCGGGAACGGCCGGATCGCAGCTCATACCTGCCCGTTGACGCCTCCCGGAGGGGTACCGACCGATGCGCGTACGACGATGGGGCGCCACCCTGACACTGCTGCTCACCGCGACGGCGCTGCCGGCCACGACCACCGGCACGGCGACGGCCGCACCGGCCGGCCCGGTGCAACACCCGCACCGGCCGTCGCCCTTGGCCGAACTCTTCGACAACACGGCGGTCAGTGACCACTCCGGACCCGGCACGGCCGACTTCGACGGCACCGGCCACTCGCTGTGCGCACAGGACCTGACGGCGGCCGGCTGGACGCCCGGGAGCGTCCTCACCATCGACGGAGCGCGGCTCGGATGGCCGGATACCGCGCCCGGGGCACCGGACAATGTGGTCGCGGACGGACAAGCAGTGGCGGTGCGCGGCCGGGGCGACGCGATGACATTTCTGGTCGCCGCGACCGGCGGCACGGCCTCCGGTTACGGCACCGTGCGCTACCGGGACGGATCGCGCGGCTCGTACGAACTCACCGCGCCCGACTGGCGGTCGGGGCCGCTGAGCGCCAAGGCGGTGGCACTGCCGCACATCAACGGCGCGGGCGGACAGCTGACGGAGACGGCACGGCTGTACGTGGTGACGGTACCGCTGCGGGCCGGCCGGAAAGTGGCTGCGGTGGTGCTGCCCAAGGCGTCCGGTACCGCGGGCGCGCTGCATGTGTTCGCGGTGGCGGTGCGGGACACCGGGCGCGGCCGGACCGGGAGTTGGGCGGCGAGCACCGGCGGCTACCGGGCGGTCGGGCCCTGGACGGACCGTACGCTGCGGCTGGTCGTGCACAGCGGCGCGGGCGGGCCGCGGGCGCGGATACGGATCGCCAACACCTTCGCGGCGGCGCCGGTGGAGATAGGGGCGGCCAGCGTCGCGGTGCGCGGCACGGGGGCGGCGGCGGACGGCGAGCCGGTCCCGCTGACCTTCGGGCGAGGTCGGACCGGCACCCATATACCGGCCGGCGCCGAGGCCTTCAGCGATCCGGCGCCCTTCACCGTCCCCGCCGGCACCGATCTGCTGGTGAGCATCCATCTGCCGGGGACCGTGACGGCGGCGCCGGTGCACCAGGAGGCGACCCAGCTGTCGTATCTGAGCGCGACGGGCAGCGGCGACCTTACGGGGGACGCCGGGGGCGGGGCCTACCCGGAGACGATGGCCATCTGGCCGTTCCTGACGGGTGTTGATGTCGACGGCGGCCCCGGCTCGATCGTGGCGCTGGGCGATTCGATCACCGACGGGGCGAAGTCGACACCCGGCGCCAACCACCGCTGGCCCGATGTACTGGCCCGCCGCTTCCAGGCGCAGAGCGCGCTGCCCCGCTATGGCGTGCTCAACCACGGCATCTCGGCGAACCACGTCGTCGCCGACCGCTATCAGGGCGACGGTGTCAGCACGGACACCGGCGGGGTCAGCGCCCAGCACCGGCTGGAGCGCGATGTGCTGGCGCAGCCGTCGGCGCGGACGGTGGTGGTCTTCGAGGGCATCAACGACGTGCGCTGGGGCGCCTCGGCCGAGGAGGTCATCGCCGGTCTGCGGGCCATCGCCCGGCGGGCGCACGAGCGGGGGCTGCGGGTCGTGGTGGCGACCGTCGGGCCCTGTGCGGGCTACCCCGACTGCACCCCGGCCGTCGACGCCCGCCGCCAGGCCGTCAACGCCTTCGTACGCGGCAACGACGGCGCCTTCGACGCCACCCTGGACTTCGACGCCGTCCTCCGCGACCCACAGCAACCTCAGCGGATGCTCCCCGCCTACGACAGCGGCGACCATCTCCACCCCGGCGACACCGGCCTGAACGCGCTCGGCGAGTCGGTGAACCTCGGCGCACTGGTGCCGGGGCAGGGGTGAGGCTCGGCGGAGCTGGGGTGAAGGGCTCCGAGGCGAAGGGGTCCGGGCCGTGGTGGCCTCTACGTCGAGGCCCCTACACGTCGAGGTCCACCACGACCGGTGCATGGTCCGAGGCGCCCTTGCCCTTGCGCTCCTCGCGGTCCACGTAGGCGTCCGAGACGGCCTTGGCGAACGGTTCGTTGCCGTAGACCAGATCGATACGCATTCCGCGGTTCTTGGGGAAGGCGAGCTGACGGTAGTCCCAGTAGGTGTACGGACGGTCGTACTTGAGGGGGCGCGGAACGATGTCCGTCAGGCCCGCCTCGCGCAGGGCGGTCAGGGCGGCGCGCTCGGCGGGCGTGACATGGGTCGCGCCCACGAAGACGGCCGGGTCCCAGACGTCCTCGTCCGTCGGTGCGACGTTGTAGTCACCGAGGACCGCGAACGGGCGGCCGCCCGCCGCGTCCTCGGCGACCGCCGTCTTCAGCGCCTCGAACCAGCCCAGCTTGTAGGTGTAGTGCGCATGCTCGACCTCGCGGCCATTGGGGACGTACACCGACCAGACGCGGGCCGGGCCGCAGGTCGCCGAGACGGCGCGCGGCTCCTGCACCCCTTCGTAGTCCGGGCCGCCGGGAAGGCCCATGACGACGTCCTCCAGCCCCACCTTGGACAGCAGAGCCACGCCGTTCCAGCGTCCGTTGGCGTTGACCGCGGCTTCATAGCCGAGCTCGCGCAGCTCGTCGAGCGGGAACTGCTCGGCCGTGCACTTGGTCTCCTGGATGCACAGCACGTCCGTGCCGGTGCGCTCCAGCCAGGCCAGCAGCCTCGGGAGGCGGGCGGTGATCGAATTGACGTTCCAGGTCGCGATGCGCATGTCTGTAAACCTACAGCGAGGCACTGACAGTCAGGGTCTCAGCCGACGGTGGTGCTGGTGCCCGGGGTGAGACGGCCGTGGTCGGTGCCGCCCAACTTGTCGATCATGGAGTCGTAGACCGGACGGGCGTGATCCTGGAGCAGGCTGTCGTGGATGTCGATGGCCCGCCGGGGCGCGACCGCCCGGACATAGTCGATGACCTCGGCCACCTTGTTCCAGGGGGCGTGCACGGGCAGCAGCAGGGTGTCGACCGTACGGCCCTCCGGGACCGTGAGCGCGTCCCCCGGATGGAACACCGCCCCGCCGTCGAGCAGATAGCCGACGTTGGTGATGCGCGGGATGTCGGGGTGGATGACGGCGTGCATCTGGCCGTGCACCTCCACGTCGAAGCCCGCCGCGGTGAAGGTGTCGCCCTCGCCGACCGTGTGCACCCGGCCGGGGAACGCGGCCGAGAGCTGCTCGGCGACGCTGGCCAGGGTCCAGATCTCGGCGCCCGGATTGGCCTCCATGCCCGCCCGCAGCCGGTCCTCGTTGAAGTGGTCCATGTGCTCGTGGGTGACCAGGATCGCGTCCGCACCGACGGCCGCGTCCTCCTCGCTGAAGACACCGGGGTCGATGACGAGCGTCTGCCCGTCCTTCTCCAGCCGGACACAGGCGTGGGTCTTCTTCGTGAGTTCCATACGTGCCATCTTGCCCCTGCTCTCCCCGCCGCTTCCTACCCGCACCCGCACCGGTAGGCCCTCCCCGCCCCCGTAGGGGTGGGCACCCGCGTCACTGCACCCGCCCACCCCGAAGGGCCGCCCCGCCCGTCCGGCGCGCCTCAGCCCTCCGGTGTCGTTTCCTCCCGTATCACCCGCTGGGCGACCGCGAAGGCGGAGTTGGCCGCCGGGACGCCGCAGTAGACGGCGGTGTGCAGCAGGACTTCCTTGATCTCCGTGGGGGTGAGGCCGTTGCGGAGGGCCGCGCGGGTGTGCAGGGCCAGCTCGTCGTGGTGGCCGCGGGCGACCAGTGCGGTGAGCGTGATGATGCTGCGGGTGCGGCGGTCCAGGCCCGGGCGGGTCCAGGTCTCGCCCCAGGCGTAGCGGGTGATGAAGTCGTGGAAGTCGCCGGTGAAGTCGTCGGCGGCGGCCTGGACCCGGTCTACGTGGGCGTCGCCGAGGACCTCGCGGCGGATCTTGATGCCCGCTTCGTACGTGCCGCCGCGGTCCTGCTCGGGCTGGGCGAGGCCGGACTCTATGGCGGCGGGCGGCGCCTGCGGGGGCGGCGGGGGCGCGATCTGCGGCTTGGGCGCGGCGGCGCCGATCGCGGCCTGGCCGCCGGGGCCCGGCTTGTCGTGCCAGGCGGTGGTGAAGTGCCGGATGAGGAGTTCGGTGACGGCCGCGGGCTGCTCGACGGGCGCGAGGTGGGAGGTGCCGGGCACCAGCGCCAGGCTCGCGTCGGGTACGCCGGCGACCAGGCTGCGGGCGTCGGTGGTCGGGGTGACCTGGTCCTCGGAGCCGACGACGACGAGCGTGGGTACGCCGACCCGGCCGAGGGAGGACCGTACGTCGTAGGAGGCCAGCGCCTCGCAGGCGGCGATGTAGCAGCCGGGGTCGGTGGTCCGCACCATCTGGACGGCCCACTCGACGATGGCGGGCTGGGCACCGGAGAAGCCCTGGGTGAACCAGTGCTCGGGGGCGGTGCGGGCGATCGGGTCGAGCCCGTTGGTGCGGATGACCACGCCGCGCTGGCGCCAGGCGTCGGCGGTGCCGTAGCGCGGCGACGAGGACACCAGGGCCAGGGACGTGACCCGGTGCGGGCGGGTGAGCGCCAGCTGGGTGCCGATGGCCCCGCCGATGTCGCAGCCTGCGTAGCCGAAGCGCTCCACGCCCAGGGCGTCGAGGGTGGCGACGAGCCGGTCGGCCAGCTCGGCGATGGAGGTCGCCGCGTGGGCGGGCGAGCCGCCGTGTCCCGGCAGGTCGAAACGGATGACACGCCAGTGGCGGGTCAGCTCGGGGATCTGCCTGTCCCACATGTGCCAGGTGGTCCCCAGCGCGGCGCCCAGTACGAGTACGGGGGCGTCGTCGGGGCCGTCGATCCGGTGCTGCAGGGTCTTCTCGCTCACCCGGCCACGCTACCGACTCCGTGACGCGGTCCTGACACCCGGGTCAGGAAGCGCCGGCACGAGTACGGCCGGGGCGTGGCCGTCGGCCGCGACCGAAGCGGGATACGCGCAGGTCAGAGCCTCACGGTCGAGACGGTGTAGACGACCGGGTGACTCGGCTGGCCGTAGCTCACCACGATCCGCTGAGTACGGATGCGGCGCCTTGCCCGTGATCAGGACCGGGGCGTCTTCTGGCCCATCAAAGCGGTGCTGCAGAGTGTGCGTCGGTATCTCACTCACGCCCCGCACGCTCTCACATCTCACAACTGCCCCTATGACGGGTGTCATGACTGTGTGGGCCTGACCAGGTGGAACACCTCGCGGGCGGCATAGCGGTTGAGGCATCGGACAATCTCGCGTCGGGTTTTGCCCTCCTTAGTGCGGCGTTCGTAGTAGTCCCGGGTGCGCGGGTCGAAGCGCAGGCGGGTCTGCACGATCCGGTGGAGGGCGGCGTTGGCCTGCCGGTCGCCGCCGCGGTTGAGGCGACGGTACTGTCGACTGCCCGAGGAGCGTTCTACGGGGCTGACCCCGCACAGCGCGGCGAAGGACGCCTCGCTGTGCAGACGTTCCGGGTTGCCCCCCACCGTGATCAGCAGAGTGACGGCCGTGTCCGGGCCGATGCCCACCACAGTGAGCAACTGCGGCGCGTGGCGTTCCACGAGCTGGGCCAGGCGGCGTTCCAGGTCCTGGATCTGGTCGGTGAGCTGCCCGATTCGGTGGGCCAGCAGGCACAGGGTGTTGCGGGTGGCCTGCAGCACCGCCTCTTCGTCGCCCTCCTCGGTCCAGCAGCATCCTCGCCCGGCGATAGCGCACCGAGCTGGTGCCCCGGCCCACGATCTGCTGCAGCCTCTGCCCTTCCTGATCGGTGAGTCTGCGCACCCGCACAGGCTCGGCCACCACATCCCTCAGGAGGCGAAACGGATGTCACCGCCCATCCAACCGCCAACCCGGCGAACCATGTGGTCACAGCACTATCCGGGCGGGAGCAATCGTCGATACCTGTGGATCAGCAGGGTCGGGAGAGTTCCTACGCATGGCCTCCCGCTCCTCAAGGCTGTGCTGTCAGAGTGGCCGTTTGGCAGCCGAGGTGTGCCGTCGTTGCCGTCATCACCGTCGCTGTGGCACCCTCCGAGCGCAGCTCGCGAGCGCGGAGTCGGGTTGTTCTGCCGCCCTTCCTGCGCCGTGGTCTGCTGGATCACCGTGCCGATGCTGGAGCCGCCCTCACGGCCGGAGCCCCGCCTCTGGAATCCACACGTGTCGCCAAACCCCTCGACTGGTCGGCCAGCTCGTCCAGTTGGGCCACGGTGTGTTCCTCCCGTCGCAGCAGACCAGGTGACGTGGGGTTTTCGGAGCCAGTGAGATCAGCCCGGGAGGGGGATGAACAGCAGGATGCCGTGGGCGGTGGCGGCGGTGTAGCAGGCAGTGCCGGGGAAGGTGGCGGTGTAGAAGGGGGTGGCGATGGCGAAGACGGGGACGATGGCGTTGTGGATGGTGGCGGTGCCGTTGGCGTCGGTGACGGCGGTGCCGAGGTTGACCGGGCCGAAGAGCGTGGTGGCGGTGAAGGTCACCGGCTGACCGGCCACCAGCATCCCCGAGGTGGTCGTCAGAGTGGCGCTGAGGGTGGGGATGTAGAACTCGGGCAGCGGGGTCAGCCGGAGCCGGATCGTGCCTGGCTGCGCGGTCAGCGTTGTGGGGGTGGGGTTCACGGTGACGGGGGTGCTGGTGGTGGAGCCGGTGAAGCAGCTGTCACCGCTGTAGGCGGCGGTGAGGGTGCCGGTGGTCAGGGCCGTGGTGGTGAAGCAGGCCTGCCCCGATGCGTTGACGGGGACCATCTGGGTCTGGCTGTTGGGGAGGGTGAAGGTGACCGTGCCGGTCGGCACTGAGGTGGTGGCTGGTGCCGGGGTGATGGTGGCGCACACGGTCACGCTCTGCCCGCAGGTGGAGGGGTTCGGCGTCACCGACAGCGTCGTCGTTGTGGAGTTGGGGCTCACGGTGACGGGGGTGGGGTTGCCGTTCACGGTCGCGGTGAACGTACCGGCGGTGTAGGTGTGGGTGGTCTGCCCGCTCCCGGTGGCGTCCAGGGGGACGGTGACCGTGGGGCTGCTGTCCCCGAAGTTCACCACCGCTGTCCCGTTCGGAGTCCCCCCGGAAATGTTGAACGTCACCGGTTGCCCGCACACCGGCGACGCCGGCGAGGTCGTCACCGTCAACGGCGAAATCTCCGTCACGTTGGCCGAATTGGCGTTGGTGACGTAGACATTGCTGTTCGGCGCCGCCGCCACCGAGAACGGGAACGCGCCGACGGGGACGGTTGCCAGGACGGTGTTCGTGGTGCTGCTGATCACCGTCACGTTGTTGGAATTGCTGTTGCCGACGTAGACGTTGCCGGTCGGCGCCACCGCCACCCCGAACGGGCCCAGGCCTGTGGGGACGGTGGCCAGGACCGTGTTCGTGGCGCTGTCGATCACCGTCACGTTGTTCGAAACGGTGTTGGTGACGTAGACGTTGCCGTTGGGTGCCACCGCCACCACTCCCGGGACCGTGCCGGCGGGGACGGTTGCCAGGACCGTGTTCGTGGCGCTTCCGATCACCGTCACGTTGTTCGAGGTCTGGTTGGCGATGTAGACGTTGCCGTTCGGCGCCACCGCCGCCGCGCCCGGGAACCCACCGGTGGGGAGGGTGGTCAGGACGGTGTTTGTGGCGCTGCTGATCACCGTCACGGTGTTCGCGTTCCGGTTGGCGACGTAGACGTTGCCGTTCGCCGCCACCGCCACCGCGTCCGGGACCGCGCCGACGGGGACGGTGGCCAGGACCGTGTTCGTGGCGCTGCTGATCACCGTCACGTTGTTCGAAGTGCTGTTGCCGACGTAGACGTTGCCGTTCGGTGCCACCGCCACCGCGAACGGGCCCCCGCCGACGGGGACGGTGGCCAGGACCGTGTTCGTGGCACTGCTGATCACCGTCACGTTGTTCGAGCTCTGGTTGGTGACGTAGACGTTGCCGTTCGGCGCCACCGCAATCATGGCCGGGCCTGAGCCGGCGGGGAGGGTGGCCAGGACCGTGTTCGTGGCACTGTCGATCACCGTCACGTTGTTCGAATTGGCGTTGCCGACGTAGACGTTGCCGTTCGGCGCCACGGCAACCGCCAGCGGGCTAGTGCCCGCCGGGATCGTCACCGTGGAGAACGCCGCACTGAACGGCGCGGCCACAAGCCCCCGTACAGCGGCCACCCCAGATCCACCGGCCGGTACAACCGGCCGAACCCCGGCCACCGCCGGAGCTCCCCACCAACCCGTAGTCAGATCCATGACAAACCTCTCTCAGCTGAGAGGGCCGCCCGAGAACTCCCATCCGGGGCCCGCGTCGCACGGCGCCGGCATACGCGCGCCGGACCACCGCTTGCACACCGGGACAGAGAGAGACCCGCCGACACGTACCACGCATCCGCGCACCACAGGGGTTGCCTCTCTCCCCGGAGAGATGGGCAACCCACCGGAAAACGGTCACCACCATTAACCCGAAATGGCCAATAAAACACCACCGTATTGACCCGACTATCACCCGGACAGACCAACACACAGCCCCACCCGGGCACGTCGTTGGAGAGGACGAACTGGCGCGCAATGTGGCCCGGAACGTGGAGCTGAGCAGGGGGACGAGGCGAGAGATGGAGCCGCCGACCGTGAAGGAGGACGAACCTGACAGGCGGCCGACTCGACGGCCACGTCACGGTCGAAGCCTTCTCGCCGCAGCACGCCGCCACCTAGCCGGGTCGCTCGACCGGTCTGCCGTTGACGCACACCGCTCCGGCGCGGACGAGGACGACGAGGTGGGGCGCGCCGACCGCCCGCCCACCACCGCTGTTGGGCGGGCTCGACGAGCTTGAAGGCCATGGCCAGGGCGGCGGTGTCACGGGTCCGCAGCCGGGCGGTGGTGAAGGTCGACTCGATCGGATTCGTGGTCCGCAAGGTGATCCAGTGCTCGGCCGGGAAGTCGAAGACCGCCACCCAGCGGGAAGGTGCGCCTCCTTCCGGCAGGAGTGATCCACAGGCGTCGACCTTCGCTCCGCTGGTACCAAGCGCCGCGTCCCGGGGGCCGACAAGTCCCTGACCGCGGCTCCCGCCGAGGCGGGAGCCATGGAGCGGGCCGCCGGCGCCCGGCTCCGCCCACTCCGCGTAACCGGCCAAGCGTCCCGCCGATCGAATGCCCACGCGACATCCGGCCCGTCGGCCTGGAACGCTCGGCACAGATGACGGCTGTCTTGCCGGGTGCTGGGATCCAAATGAGGTCGGCCGGTGTCGGGAAAAGTCGGCCCACCGGGCCCGTCCCCGAACGCAGGAACCCCCGCTGACAAGCCGACGGGGGTTCCTCACCTCTCACGCGGTATCACACACGTCTCACCAACAGCATTGACGCTCCTCGACCACAAGGCCCTGACCTGCGCCTACGCCCCTGACCTGGACCACCTGGACCACGCAAGACGCGATCTACAACCTGTGCCAGGTGGTCCCCAGCGCGGCGCCCAGTACGAGTACGGGGGCGTCGTCGGGGCCGTCGATCCGGTGCTGCAGGGTCTTCTCGCTCACCCGGCCACGCTACCGACTCCGTGACGCGGTCCTGACACCCGGGTCAGGAAGAGCCGGCACGAGGACCGCCGGGGCGTGGCCGTCGGCCGCGCCCGAAGCGATGCCGGGGGCCCGTGGGTACCGGCCTGACCAGGTTGAAGACCTCCCGGGCGGCACAGCGTTCGAGGCAGCGAATGATCTCGCTTCGGGTCCTGCCCTCTCGCCTTCACCGTTCCAAGGCCATGCGGGTCACGCGGTCCCGACGGGACGCGCGGGTCGCATCCGGAACCGCGACAGTCGGGAGAGTCCGGTGAGCCCGTCACCGGCACGGCCGTCCGGGCCGCGCGCGGGTCGTCGAGGAGCCCGGCTCTGCTCGGCCTCGGCACCATCGCCCAGCAGGGTGCACCGTCCGGGCGCAGGCGGCCGACTCCGACTGACCAGAGCGCCATGTCCCGTTATACGTAGATATCCTGCGAAGTGTGATCAAACCTGGTTGGCTGCGCCTCCGTCGTCGCCACGGCCGGGGGCCACTTACTCTGCTGTCTCCGGTGATCCTGACCGTTGTCATCGCCGCCCTGGCGTACGTCACTCCCCCAGAACTGGCCTTCAGCCGGCTCCTGCCCGCAGCGCCGGCCCTCGCCGCCGCCATGTGGCCAGTGCTCCCCACCGTCCTGCTGGGGACGGTCTGCCTTCTTCTCATGATCGGCCTCGGCATCGTGTTCCCCGACCTGGGCACGTGGTGGACGGCGGCGGGGGTCGTCGCTGTCACCGTGGCGGCCGCGTACGGAAGTCATGTCCGGCTCCGGCGGGAGCAGACCCTGTTCCAGGTCCGGCTCGTCGCCGACACGGCGCAGCAGGTGGTCCTGAGCCCGATGCCGCGCCGCTTCGGGGGCATCGAGATCGAGGCGCTGTATCTCGCGGCCGCGGCGGAGGCCAGTATCGGCGGCGACTTCTACGAGGTGGTCGACACCGAGTACGGGGTCCGACTGCTCATCGGCGATGTGCGGGGCAAGGGTCTGCCGGCGGTGGGCACGGCCGCGGCGATGGTCAACTCCTTCCGGGAGGCAGCCTACGACGAGGCCGACCTGGTCAATATCGCCCGTCGCCTGGAGGCCAGCAGTACCCGTTACAACGCCGCCTTTCCCCCCGAGGGCATGATGGAGCGCTTCGCCACCGCTCTTCTCGTCGAGATCCCACACGGGGGCGGCAGTATCGGAATCCTCAACTGCGGACATCCCCCGCCGCTGCTCCTGAACCAGGGGGAAGTCCGCGCCCTGGAGCCCACCGCCCCCTCGCCGCTTCTCAACCTCGCGGAGCTGATCGGTGATCACTACAACATCGACACCTTCGACTTCGCCCCTGGCGACCTGCTGCTCCTCTACACCGACGGCGTCGCCGAGGCTCGCGACCGCGACGGCGAGTTCTTCCCGCTGGCGGCCTGGTTGCACCGGCAGACCCCGGGGCGGCCCGGCGAACTGCTCAACGCTCTTCACCATGACCTCCTCCACCACAGCAGAGGACGCCTCGACGACGACATCGCCGCCCTCGCCGTGCGCTTGTGCGCCTCTCCGGAGCCGCTTGACGGTCAGAGGAATCAGCCCGCTTAGCCTGGATCCACCGGTCATCATTCAGAGGGACCGCACAGCGATACCGTGACGGCCGTTACGACCTGTGCCAGGTGGTCCCCAGCGCGGCGCCCAGTACGAGTACGGGGGCGTCGTCGGGGCCGTCGATCCGGTGCTGCAGGGTCTTCTCGCTCACCCGGCCGCACTACCGACTCCGTGACGCGGTCCTGACACCCGGGTCAGGAAGAGGCCGGACGGAGTCGGCCGGACGGTGCCGGACACCAGGTCGAAGCCGCGCACGGCACCGGCTCAGAATTTGACGGTCGACACGGTGTAGACCACCGGGTGACCCGGCTCGTCGAAGCTGACCATGATCTGCTGAGCGGGGTGCGGCGCCTGGCTCGGGACCTTCGCACCCGCCCATGGCCAGTCGACGGTGAAGTCCCAGCCGACCTTCGCCGCCTGTTCGGGCGCGATGGTGATCCGGTCCTTCTTGAGGGCAGCGGTGCTGGTGCCGACGGCCTTGAGGTAGTGCTCAAGGCCCCAGTCGTTGGTCCTGAACTGGACGAACAGCGAGCTGGTCTGCCAGGAGTTGGTCTCGTAGTAGTAGACCGGGGTGGAGCCGATCGGAACCGGAACGTTGTAGATCCGCTGCTGGACCTTGGAGGGGAAGGCGTTGGTCAGGCCGGTGGCGGCGGCCTCCTGCTCCTTGCCCTCGCCGCTGTCGCGGCTCTGCTCGGCGGAGATGACGATATAGCCGGCCGGGATCGCGATCAGCAGGAAGACGATCAGCGCCATCAGCACGGGGCGGCGGCGCTTGACGCGGGGTGGCGGGGTGGGGTGGTGGTCGTCGTGCATCGTGGGGGTTTCGGTTTCGGTCATCGGCGGCCGGTCCGTTCATAGCGCTCGTAGCGCTCGACGCGGCGGCGGTTGGCACGGCGGAAGCGGCGGGCCACCAGGCGGGCGAGGTCGGCGGCGCCGACCATACCGGCCTCGGGGCCGAGCTGGGCCTTGGCGATGGTGGCCTCGGGTCGGTAGCCGCGGCCGGTGAGATGGCGCCGGAAGGCGTCCCTGGCCGGGCCGATCAGCAGGTCGTCGGCGGCGCTGACGCCCCCGCCGATCACGAAGCAGGACGGGTCGAGGGCGGCGGCGAGGTTGGCGATGCCGACGCCGAGCCACTGGCCGATGTCCTGGAGGAGTTCGACGCACATCGCGTCGCCCTCCCGGGCAAGCTCGGTGATCAGCGGTCCGGTGATGTCGCCGATCCGGCCGCCCACCCGCTCGATGATGTTGTACGCGACCGGGGAGTCGGCCGCGGCCAGTTCACGGGCCTCGCGTACGAGGGCGTTGCCGGAGCTGTACTGCTCCCAGCAGCCGCGGTTGCCGCACGGGCAGCGGTGGCCGCCGGGGACGACCTGCATATGGCCGAATTCGCCCGCCACTCCGTATTTGCCGCGCTTGACCGCGCCGTCCTCCAGGATCGCGCCGCCGATACCGGTACCGAGTGTGATCATGACGAGATGGTCCTCGCCGCGTCCGGCGCCGAACCGCCACTCCGCCCAGGCGGCGGTGTTGGCGTCGTTGTCGACCATGACGGGGACGGCCAGGCGGCCCGCGAGGCGGTCGCGCAGCGGTTCGTTGCGCCAGTTCAGATGGGGGGCGAAGAGGACCTTGGAGCGGTCCGCGTCGACCCAGCCGGCCGCGCCGATGCCCACCGCGTGGACGTCGTGCCGGTCGGAGAGGTCGAGCACCAGCTCGGTGATGGTGTCCTCGACGACCTTGGGGCTCTTGGACTTGTCCGGTGTCTCGGTGCGGACCTTCTCCAAGATGGTGCCGTCGGCGTCGACCACGCCCGCCATGACCTTGGTGCCGCCGATGTCGATGCCGACGGTGGGCACGCGGGGGGCGGTCAGATGCGAGCGCCGCTCGCGGGTGCCGACCGTGCGCAGCACGGTGGCTCTGGCGGATCCTCGGTGCACCTGGTCGCGGTACATGCTCATCGACCCACCTCTTCGCCGTTACTCCCCCACTGCCTGAGGGGTGTGGGTGGTACCCCCATGCGGCGGCTGCTTGCTCGCAAGAGTCGTCTCGTCCCTGCGGGGTCTCGGGAGGCCGGGGCCTCGATGTGCTGGTCCGCTGCGATTGTGCATCACCCGCGCCGTCCGGCGCACCGCGGCGTGGGATGTCGCGCCCCGCGCGGCCCGGGAGCCGGCGCGGGGCGCGGGGTGGATCATTCGGGCCGGTGACCTCCGGGGAATTCCGGGGTCGCGGTGCGGGCCAGCTCATGGCTGAGCTGTTCCAGCTCGCTGCCGCCCGCCATCTGGCGGGTCAGCTCCTCCAGGGCGATCTCGGACTTGGCGTGGCTGCCGGCCATCGTGCCGCGCTTGAGGAGGATGAAGCGGTCGCCGACGAGATAGGCGTGGTGCGGATTGTGGGTGATCAATACCACGCCGAGCCCGGCGTCCCGCGCGGCCGCGACGTACTTGAGGACGACGCCGGACTGCTTGACGCCGAGCGCCGCCGTCGGCTCGTCCAGGACGAGGACCTTGGCGCCGAAGTAGACGGCGCGGGCGATAGCCACGCACTGCCGTTCGCCGCCCGAGAGGGTGCCGATGGGCTGGTCGACATCGCGCAGGTCGATGCCCATCCGCAGCAGCTCGCTGCGGGTGGTCTCGCGCATCGTCCGGACGTCGAGCCGCTTGAAGGGGCCGACGCCGGTGGTGGGCTCGGAGCCGAGGAAGAAGTTCCGCCACACCGGCATGAGGGGGACGACGGCGAGGTCCTGGTAGACGGTGGCGATTCCGCGGTCCAGGGCTTCGCGCGGTGAGGAGAGCGCGGTCTCCTCACCCTCGATGGTGAAGGTGCCGGCGTCGTGCTGGTGCAGGCCCGCGATGATCTTGATGAGGGTGGATTTACCGGCGCCGTTGTCGCCGAGCACACAGGAGATCTCTCCCGCGTGCACCTCCAGGGACACGCCCTCCAGTGCCCGGACGTTGCCGTAGTACTTGCTGACGTCGGTCAGCTCGACCAGCGCTGTCATGCCTTTGCCTCCGCCCGCTTACGGACCCATGCGTTCAGGAGTGTGGCGAGCAGCAGCATCGCGCCGAGGAAGAACTTGTACCAGTCCGGATTCCACTGCGCGTAGACGATGCCCTTGCTGGCCATGCCGAAGATGAAGGCGCCGACGGCGGCGCCGATCGCCGAGCCGAAGCCGCCGGTCATCAGGCAGCCGCCGACCGCCGCGGCGATGATGTAGAGGAATTCGTTGCCCACGCCGTCGCCGGACTGGATGGCGTCGTACGAGAACAGCAGATGCTGGCCGGAGACCCAGGCGGCGAAGGCGACGCCCATGTAGAGGCCGATCTTGGTCTTGGTGACCGGGACACCGACCGCCCGCGCGGCATCGGCGTTGCCGCCCACCGCGAAGATCCAGTTGCCGACGCGGGTGCGCAGCAGGATCCAGGTGGCGAGGGCGACCAGCACGATCCACCACAGGATGGTGATCTGGATGTCGACGCTGCCGAGGGTCAGATGCGAGGCGAAGAGCGTACGGGCCGAGTCGAAGCCCTCCATGTCGGCGATGGACTTCGTCGAGACGGTGCCGCTGATCAGCTTGGTGAAGCCGAGGTTGAGGCCGGTCAGCATGAAGAAGGTGCCGAGGGTGATGATGAAGCTGGGCAGTTTGGTACGGGTCAGCAGTACCCCGTTGAACGCCCCGATGGCGAGGGTGACCAGCAGGGACACCCCGACGCCCACCCAGGTGTTGGCGGTCATCTGGTAGCTGAACATCGAGGAGATCAACGCCGAGCTGACGACCATGACACCGGCCGACAGATCGAATTCACCGCCGATCATCAGCAGCGCCACCGGGACGGCCATGATGCCGATGGTCGATGACGCATAGAGCACGGTGGAGAGGCTGGAGGCCTGCAGAAACGGCTCGGCGATGATCGAGAAGAAGATGAAGACCGCGGCGGCGCCGACGACCGAGCCCAGTTCGGGGCGGCTCATCAGCCTGCGGGTCAGGGAGCGGTGCAGCAGCCGCTCATCGCCCCCGCTCTTGGCGGGCTGCACGAGAGGTGCGTCGGTGTGGCTCATCGGGTGCCCCGCTTCGTGTAGTCCTGCAGCGCGGCGGCGTCCTTCTTGGTGATCACCTGGGGTCCGGTGAGCACCGGCTTGCCGCCGCCGAGCACGTCGGAGTTGTACTTGTAGAGCCACAGCAGGTCGACCGCCTCGTAGCCCTGGAGGTAGGGCTGCTGGTCGACCGCGAAGCCGAGGGTGCCGTTCTCGAGGCCGGTCGCGACCTGGGCGTTGAGGTCGAAGGTGTCGATCTCGGCCTTGCTGCCGGACTGCTCCCTGGCCTTGACGGCGGTGGCGGCGAACGGGGCGCCGAGCGTGACGACGGCGTCGATGCCCCGGTCCGCCTGGAGCTTGGACTCGATGGAGGACTGCACATCGGGCATGTTGGTGCCCTCGACGTAGAGCTTCTGCAGATCGCCCTTGAAGGTCTTCTCGGCACCGTCGCAGCGCTGCTCATGACCGACGTTGCCCTGCTCGTGCAGGACGCACAGGGCCTTTTTCCTGCCGCGCTTGTTGAGCTCCTCGCCCACGGCCTCGCCTGCCACCGTCTCGTCCTGGCCGATGTGGCTGAGTGCCCCGAAGGCCTTGGACTCCTCGGCGCCGGAGTTCACCGTGATCACCGGTATGCCGGCCTTCTCGGCCTTGGCGACGACGTCCTTCATCGCGTTGGGCTTGGCGAGCGAGACGATCAGCCCGTCGACCTTCTGGTCGATGTAGGACTGCACCAGCTGGCTCTGCCGCTGGGCCTCCTTGTCGTGCCCGTAGACGAATTTGATGTTGTCCTTGGCGGCGGCCTGCTGGGCGCCGTTCTGCACGATGTCCCAGAAGGTGTCGCCGTCGCCCGAGTGGGTGACCATGGCGAACGTCCACCGGGGGGTGTTCACCGCGGCCTTGCCGCCGGCGGCCTTGGCGGCACGCTCGTCCTCGGCGCGCTTTCCTCCGGTGCTGCTGCACCCCGCCAGGGAGGCGCCGAGTACCGCTGCCAGCACGGCGCTGACGACGCGTCCCCTCCTCCGAACCGTTGCCACGAGGACTCGCCCTTCCCGCTGATGTTGCCGTCTCGGCTGCGTTGGTTGTATTCGCTGTGTGGTGTGCCCGGTCCGTGGGTGTGCGGTGTCGTACACCGGCAGCCGGCCGGGCCCAACCGAACAAGTATCCGTTACCGGTGATCTGTCCCGGTTCATGGGGTCCCGTCTTCCCTGTGGTCTCACCGGGTACCTCGCCCGGTGTACTCGGTCAGCTTTGGTACGTCCTGCTGGGTGACCAGCGCGGGCCCGGTCAGCACCGGCTTGCCGCCGCCGAGCACATCGGCGTTGGCCTTGTGGAGCCAGAGCAGATCCACCGCCTCGTAGCCCTGGAGGTAGGGCTGCTGGTCGACGGCGAAGGTGACGTCCTTGGCCTTGAGGAGCCCCACGACGGCGGAGTTCAGGTCGAAGGTCGCGATCTGCGCCGAGCTGCCTGCCTCCTCCTTGGCCTTGACGGAGATCGCCGCCATCGGCGCACCGAGCGTGACGATCGCGTCGATGGACTTGTCGGACTGGAGCTTGGCCTCGACCGAGGACTGCGAGGACGGCGCGTTGGTGCCGTCGACGTTGAGGTTCTCGACCGTCCCGTGGAAGGCCTTGCGCACACCGGCGCAGCGGTCCTCCAGCGACACATTGCCCTGCTCGTGGATGACGCAGAGGGCTTTCTTCGCGTGCCGGGCGTTCAGCTCGTCGCCGACCGCGCGGCCGGCCACCGACTCGTCCTGGCCGATGTGCGTCAGTGCCCCGTACGCCTGGGAGAACTCGCCACCGGAGTTGATCGTGATGACGGGAATGCCCTGTGCCACGGCTTTGCGGACGGCCGCCTTGACGGCCTGCGGCTTGGCGAGGGTGACGATCAGCCCGTCCACCTTCTGATCGATGTACGACTGGATCAGCTCGGCCTGCTGGGCGCCCTCTTTGTCATGTGCGTAGAGGAACTTCACATTGTCCTTGGCGGCGGCCTGCTCGGCGCCGTTCTGCACGATGTCCCAGAAGGTGTCACCGTCACCGGAGTGGCTGACCATCCCGATGGTCATGCGCGGGGTGGCGGCACCTTTGCCCGATCCGCCGGACTTGCCCTCGGCGTCCTGGCCGCCGGCGGCGCTGCATCCGCCGGCCAGTGCGACCAGTGCGGCACTCGCCAGTAAAGCGGCGGCAGTGCGCAGAGTGACGCTGCGGGCAGTGAAGGGGCTAGCCGTACGCACGCCGTTCATCGTGGGACCGCCTTTGTCTCCCGGCCGCCGGAATGCGGCTGGAGGATTTTGTAACGGCGCGCGCCGAGCCACGTCAATGGTTTGTCAGAACATTCTGACGAATGGACGTCTCGGGGTACGCCACACCGGGGCATTAACGGCAATACGGGCACGTCTGGCCGCCCTCAAGCGCGGTACGGCCCCTCGGGTGGGCCCCTCCGGCCGCACTCAGGGCCGGACGAGCAGCTGGAATTCGAAGGCGTAACGGGACGCCCGGTAGACGTGCGAGCCGAACTCGACCGCGCGCCCGGTGTCGTCGAACGTGGTGCGCTGCATCGTGAGCAGCGGGGCACCCTCGGGCTCGTCGAGCCGCTCACCCTCCTCCGCGGTCGCCGCACGGGCGCCGACGGCCTGCCGGGCGCTGTGCAGGGTGATCCCGGCCGACCGCATCAGGCGGTACAGACCGGTCTCCTCCAGCTCAGCGGTCTCCAGCTTGAGCAGCCCGGCGGGGAGGTGGTTACGCAGATGCGCAACGGGCTCACCGTGCGTCAGTCGCAGTCGTTCGACCAGCGCGACCTCCGCGCCCTCGGCGATCCCCAGCGCCGCGGCGACCTCGGGATCGGCCTCCGTGGTGGTGTTGAGCAGCACCCGGGTGGCCGGCTTCTGCCCGGCCGCCTCCAGGTCGTCGTAGAGGCTGCTCAGCTCCAACGGGCGCTTGACCTGGCTGTGCACGACCTGGGTGCCGATGCCACGGCGGCGCACCAGCAGACCCTTGTCGACCAGCGACTGGATCGCCTGCCGCACCGTGGGCCGGGACAGGCCCAGCCGCCCGGCCAGCTCGATCTCATTGCCGAGCAGACTGCCGGGAGCCAGCTTGCCGGTCTCGATCGCGGCCTCCAGCTGCTGGGAGAGCTGGAAATACAACGGGACCGGACTGCTCCGGTCCACGCTGAACTGGACGGGGCTCTCTGCGCCCAGGGCTTGTTCTGTATCGCGTTTCCCCACGCTCGCGAGCGTATCCGTCCGCGCAGATGACGGGAAGTCCGGAGGTCACATTGTCCGGACAAGGGCGGTTGAGAGGTGGCTTCCCGGGGGAGCGGCTCCTCGGGCCGTACAGCCGGGCCGGGGCCACCAGGGGAGCGGGCGGCCGCCGCGGAAGAAGCCGCCCGTAGGGCCGCCATCGGGCCGGGTCGCCGCGTACACGACACCGGCCGCACCCTCCGCGACCGGGCGGCCGCCCGGCCGCCCGGGGCACCCGATCCGCATCCCTACAGCGACGCCGATGCCCCGATTCCCTGCATGTCCAAGGCCTTTTCTGATAACCAGGCCATGGACGCCCATCCGCGCGATCCGCGCCACTTCGTCGCCACGACCGAGGAGTTGAACTCCACCCGGGCCGCCGAGCGGCCGGCGCCATGACCCCGACCCGAGGAGCCACTCATGTCCGTACGCCGCGTCGTCCCCGACATCCACTCCGACGCCCTGGAGGAGAACCGCACGTTCTACGGCCTGCTGGGGTTCGAGGAAGTCATGAACCACGGCTGGGTCATGACGCTCTCCTCCCCCGCCAACCCCACCGCGCAGCTCACCTTCATGACCCACGACAAGACCGCCCCGGTCGCCCCCGACATGAGCATCGAGGTCGACGATGTCGACGCGGCCTACGCCGCCGTGCTGGCCTCGGGCGCACAGATCGTCCGGCCGCTCCAGGAAGAGGAGTGGGGCGTCCGCCGGTTCTTCGTCAAGGACCCGAACGGCAAGGTCGTCAATGTCCTCGGGCACGCGACGCCGGGGCGTGACGTCACGGCCGCCGACTCACTCTGACGGCCCGCCGCCGGCCGGCGACGGCCCGTTGAGCGGCATCACCGTCCCCTGCGCGACCGCGCACACGCTCTCCGCACCCTGCGCGTCGATGACCGTCAGATCGCAGCGGCATACGGCCTGCCGGCGGCCGGCCTGGACGACCTCGGCGCGGGCCCGCAGCGTACGGCCGAGCGCCGGGCGCAGATAGTGGATGGAGAAGCCACCGGTGACGACGGCGGGGCCGAGCGCCGTGGCCGCGGCAAAGGTGAGGGTGTTGTCGGCGGCGTACGACAGCACTCCACCGTGCACAAACCCGTGCTGCTGCAGGAGTTCCTCGCGGATATCGATCTCCAGCGTCGCCCCGCCGCCCCCGAAATCGGTGATCCGCGCCTGCACCAGCCTGCTGAACGGCTGTGCGTCCAGGGCCTTTTGCGCCGCGGCGAGATCGAGCACCGCCCCCTGCTCGGAACCAGCCATCACACAGCCCGCCTCTCGCCCGCACTCCGAATTCCCTGTCCAGATATTAGAGCTGTCTCTCTAAAACCGCATCCTTCCCCTCACGGGCCGACTACTTCATCCAGTCGTCCTCGTACTTGCGGTACGTCCCGTCGTGCGTGGCCAGGTGTACCCACTGGTCCACGTACGCCTTGAACTCGTTGTCGCCGCGGGGCAGGGCGTAGGCCTTCTCGGAGAAGGTGAACGGGTCGTCCGGGTGGACCGAGCACAGTTCGGGGTGGATCTTGGCCTGATAGCGGGTCTCGCTGGCGTCCGTCATCATCACATCCGCGCGGCCCGCGATGATCTCGTCGAAGATCGTGGTGTTGTCGGGGTGGACGGTGAGGGTGGCGCGCTTGATGTGGGCGCGGGCGAACTGCTCATTGGTGCCACCGGGGTTGACGATGACCTTGGTGCCCGGCTGGTCGATCTGCTCCAGCGTCCGGTACTTGTCCTTGTCCGCGCAGCGCACGACGGGGGTCTTGCCGTCGGTGCGGGTGGGCTCGCTGAAGTAGACGGCGCGGGCGCGCGGGAGGGTGATCGAGACCCCGCCCATGGCGATGTCACAGCGGCCGGCCGACAGGTCGCCGACGAGCTTGGCCCAGGTCGTGGCGACGTAACGAGGCTTGGCGTCCAGGCTCTTGGCGAGGTCCTCGGCCATCTGGATGTCCACGCCGCGGTAGGTGCCGGTTGCGGGATCGAGGTGGCTGAAGGGGCGGTAGTCGCCGGTGGTGCAGACCCGCAGCACACCGCGGCGGGGGACGGTGTCGAGGGCCGACGGTTTGCCGGGGGCCGAGGCCTGCTTGCCGGCCATGGAAGCGGCCGCTCGTACGGGGGCGGGGGTGTCCGAGGCCGCCGGGGCGGCGGCGGTGACGGCGAGCAGACAGGTGATGGCGGACAGCGTGGCGGCGCGCTTCATGGGGGCTCCTCTGGCTCCGGATCGGGTGGTCACGCGGCCGGCAGCGGTGAGCCGGGCACACAGCACACGGCCGCGGCATGATCACGTGATCGAAGCGCTCAGAGTGGCAGAGCCCATGGCTCCGGGTGAACCCCTTGACCGGTTGGTGGACTGCCGGAGGGTCGGGAGGCAGCACCGGGCGGAGGCGGGCGCTCAGTCCTCGTAGAGGTCCGCGGTGCCGCGCATCGCCGGGCGGTCGGGGGTGGCTTCGGCGAGGCGGGCGAGAAGGTCGGCGGCGCGCTTGGCGACGGTGTCGCGGTCGCCTTCGGAAAGCGCCGAGCCCATGCCGACGGCCACGGCGCCCGCGGCGATCCACTCCGGTGCCCCGTCGACCGTGACCCCGCCCGTCGGCAGCACCGGCACCTGCGGCAGCGCGGCACGCACCTCCTTCAGCCAGGACGGGCTGTGCCCCGAGGCGGGGAACAACTTGACCGCGTCCGCGCCGAGTTCGAGCGCCCGGACCATCTCGGTCGGCGTCGACACCCCGGGGAAGACCGGGACTCCATAGCGATGGCCGGTGCGGATGACCTCGGCGTCGAGGCTCGGCGAGACCAGGTAGCGGGCGCCCGCGTCGACCGCCATCCGGGCCGACACCGCGTCAAGGACCGTGCCCGCGCCGATGACCGCGTCGTCGCCCAGCTCACGGGTGAGAGTGGTGACCGCTTCCAGTGCGAAGGGGGTGGTCAGGGATATCTCCAGGCTGGTGATGCCGGCCGACAGCAGGGTGTCGGCGGTGGCGCTCGCCTCGTCGTACGTCGCGCTGCGGACGATGGCGAAAACACGCTGCGCCAGTGCGGCCCGGGTGATCTCCCAGCGATACACGGCAGTTCGCCGTCCTTCCTTGTCTCCTGCGCTTCGTGCCGTCTCGCCATGGTCGACGGCGGATACGGCACTTTCCGGGGCGCGCCGCGGCAGCTGACCGCACATGGTCTCTTGTCCGCCGATGCCCGCCCGCTCCTCGTTTCCACCGAAACGCTACCGGGAACCACTGACAATCCTCCCTCGGGGGGTGCGCCCCGCGCGCCCCCTCTGCCAAGAATCCGAGAAGAGCGAGGTGGGAGGGGGCGCACAACACGGCGGCGGCCGGGGTGCGTGTGCACCCCGGCCGCCGCGGGTTCATTTTCCCGGGCCTGTGGGCCCGTTGAGCCGGCGTCCTGCCGGCTTCCTCGGCCCGCCGGGACGGCGGGTCCGCTCAGAGTTCGCCTGCCGGTCTCAGCAGCTGCGGTCGACGAGATCGAACGACTTGTAGTGGTCGGCGGTGTAGTAGTCCTCGGCCTGCTGCTCGCCGGTCACGATGCGACGCGCACCGCGGTCGGGCGAGCCCGGAGTGATGACGGTGAACTCGTGGTAGTAGCCGGTGCTCTGGGAGGGGAGGATGCCTTCGCGGTTGTCGAAGACCGTCCCGTCCTTCGGATACGGGTAGGGCCCGCCCTTCGCGATCAGGTCCAGGGTGTCGTGGGCCTGGGAGGGCAGCTTGGAGTAGCAGACTTTGCCGACGTCCTTGACGTGCACGGACGTGGCGTGTGCCGTCGCGGCGTACGAGGTGGCCGCAGGGGCCGTGGCGACGGCGGGTGTGGCGGTGACCGCGGTCCCGCCGATGAGAAGGGCCGATACGAGGGCGCCGGCGGCGCCGATCCTGGTGATCCGTGGGGGGATTCTCATGCCCTCCAGAATGACGCGCGTAGACATGGCCCTGTCAATCCCAAGGGGTGGAAGTTTCCCGGGAGTTCACAAGGTCACCCCATTTGTTCAGCCGTCCCACCGATGTCCGCGAGGGGGCATGATGAGCAGGTAGATGATCACTGAATCCCCCTCACCGGAGGTTGCCCATGCAGGTCAAGGACTTCGATCACCTGGTGCTCAATGTCCAGGACATCGAGCGCGCGCTGGAGTTCTACTGCGGACCCCTCGGACTGGAGCCGGTCCGGGTGGACGAGTGGCGGGCCGGTGCGGCCCCGTTCCCGTCGGTGCGGGTCAGTCCGACCACGATCATCGATCTGATCAGCCGGCCGCGCGACGGGGCCGGCGAGTCCCGTGTGGACCACTTCTGCCTCGTCGTGGAGCCGCTGGACTGGCAGGAGGTCGTCGACTCGGGCGCCTTCACCGTGTTGGAGGGGCCGGTCGGCCGTTACGGCGCGCGTGGCGAGGCGCAGTCGATCTACGTACAGGATCCGGACGGGAACACCGTCGAGCTGCGCTGGTACCCGGAGGACGCCGGGCGGTGAGGCCCGCCGCCGATGGACAACGGCCCGCTCTCCGCACCACCGGGCGGGCCTTTTGCCTGAGAGGCAAAACTTTTGCCTGAGAGGCGAGGGCTCGCTATACCAGGCATATGACCGAGCTCCCCGACGAGCCCTCCGGCGCACCGCCGGAGGAGCTTTCCACCGTCGCGCCGCGCCTGCGTGACCTGCGGCGACGTAGTGGCCTCACGCTGGAGTCCGCGGCCCGACGGGTGGGGCTGTCGCCCGCCCATCTGTCGCGGCTGGAGACCAACCAGCGCCAGCCGTCGCTGCCGATGCTGCTGGCCCTCGCCCGTACGTACGGAACCACGGTATCCGACCTGCTCGGCGAGACGGAGCCGGAGCGGGACCCGATCGTGCGGGCCGACCGTACGGAGCCGTCCGAGGCCGGCGGCTGGACCTACTGGCCCGTGGGCGGCGCCGGGCGGGCGATGCAGGCGCTGCGGGTGCATGTGCCGCGGCGGGCGCAGGGCGATCTGGTGCGGGTGCATCCGGGCGAGGAGTGGCTGTACGTCCTGGAGGGGCGGCTGCGGCTGACGCTCGGTGCGGCGGTGCATCTGCTGGACCCGGGGGACGCGGCGCACTTCGACTCGCTCACCCCGCACCGAATCGCCGCCGCCTCACCGGGCGGGACCGACCTGTTGTTCGTGCACACGCTGCTGCAGAGCGGCGCCGCCGAGCTGTGCCTGGGCGACGACGCCGTACGCCGCGGGCTGTGAGCCCGGGCGCCGCATCGAGGGAAGGACCGTACGACGTGCCCGATCAGACCACTCCTTTGTCACCCGAGTCGCTCCCGGAGACGACGCCCGCGCGGAAGTACGTCGAGAACAAGCCACCCCGTGGGCTGTATGTGCGGGTGTTCATCTACGTCGTCGCAACGCATGTGCTGCTGGCCTTCATGAGCCTGCTGGTGATCATCGCCAAGACGCGGTGACGCCGCGCGGCGGGTGCAACGTCCATCCATCGGGTCCGAAAGTCCATTGCCCCGGCGCGGCGAGCGGGTGAAGCCTGCTGCCGCGCAGCGCACGCACCGCACGCGTCGCTGAACCTCGCTGCACCGAGGAGGACCCAAGGATGCACCGTAAGCGCACCGCGTCGGCCACCGCGCTGGCCCTGGCTCTCGCCGTGATCCCCCTGACGGGCATGGCGGGGCCGCCCGGCGCCACCGGGCCCGCGGCCCGTGATGCCACCCGGGACAGCCCCGGAACCGTTGGTTCCGGCTCCGCCGTCTCCCCCACCCCGCAATCCGTCCGCGGTCGCTCCGACCGGGTCACCGTCACCCCGTCCGTGACCGTCGTCGCCGCCCCGAAGGCCGACGCCGCGGCCCTGGCGCTCGTCGAGAAGTCGCTCAAGGACGCCGGCGCGGACCGGGTCGTACGGGCCGGGCGGGCGCCGGGCGGCAAGCAGCTGACGGTGTACGTGGACGGGGCGGGCGCGGCGCGGGCGCTGCGGGAATTGGGCGCCCGGGGCACCGACGGGCTGCCGGCCGAGGGCTACGCGCTGGCCGTCGGCGAGGGCCGGATCGCGCTGTCCGGCAAGGACGCCACCGGCACCTACTACGCCGCGCAGTCGCTGCGCCAGCTGCTGCCGCACCGCGAGCGGCCCGGGGCCCAGGTGCGCGGCACCGTCGTACGGGACTGGCCGGCCACCCCGCTGCGCGGTGTCATCGAGGGCTTCTACGGCACCCCTTGGTCGCACCGGGCCCGCCTGGACCAGCTCGACTTCTACGGCGCGCACAAGATGAACCTCTACGTCTACTCGCCGAAGGACGATGCCTACTTGCGGGAGAAGTGGCGCGACCCCTATCCCGCCGAGCAGCTCACGCAGATCAAGGAGCTGGTGGACCGGGCGCGGGCGCGGCATGTGGAGTTCACCTATGCGCTCTCGCCCGGACTGTCCGTCTGCTACAGCTCGGACGCCGACCTCAAGGCGCTGACCGGCAAGTTCCAGACCCTGTGGGACATCGGCGTACGGACGTTCGCGGTGCCGCTGGACGACATCAGCTATACGGACTGGAACTGCGCGGCCGACAAGGACAGGTTCGGGACCGGCGGCGGGGCGGCGGGTACGGCGCAGGCGCATCTCCTCAATCGCGTCAACCAGGAGTTCATCGCCAAGCATCCGGGCGCCGAGCCGCTGCAGATGGTGCCGACCGAGTACTACGACGTGAAGCCGTCGCCGTACAAGAAGGCGCTGGCCACCCAGCTGGACGGGAACGTACTGGTGGAGTGGACGGGCGTGGGCGTGATCGCGCCGACGATGACCGTCGCCCAGGCCCGGCAGGCGCGGGAGGTCTTCGGGCACCAGATCCTGACCTGGGACAACTACCCGGTCAACGACTATGTGACCAGCCGGCTGCTGCTCGGGCCGTTCAACGGCCGCGAGAAGGGACTGCCGGAGCAGCTGGCGGGCATCACCGCCAACCCGATGATCCAGCCCGCCGCGTCCAAGATCGCGCTGCACACGGTGGCCGACTATGCGTGGAACGACCGGGCCTATGACGCCCGTGCCTCCTGGGGCGCCGCGATCGAGGAGCTGGCCGGAGGTGACGCCCGTACGGCGCGGGCGCTGCGGGCCTTCGCGGACGCCAACTACTCCTCCTCGCTCAACCCGCAGCAGGCACCCGAAATCGCCGCCGCCATCGAGGAGTTCGGCAAGAACGAGGACGCGCGACGGCTCGACGCGACACTGCGCGGCCTCCAGGACTCACCGGCGGTGCTGCGCGACCGCCTGGCCGACCGGGGATTCCTCGACGACGGCGAGCCGTGGCTGGACGCGACCCACGCCTGGGGTGTCGCGGCGCGTACCGCGCTCCGGCTGATCGAGGCGACCAAGGCGGGCGACGATGCGAAGGCCTGGCAACTACGGCAGCGCATCCCGGAGTTGGTACGGAACGCCAAGTCCTTCGTCTATGTCGACATGACGGGGAAGAAGATCCCGGTGCTGGTGGCCGACGGTGTGCTGGACACCTTCATCGAGGATGCGGTGGCCGCGCATGACAGGGCGCTGGGCATCACCGGCCGCCCCAAGGGGTCGACGGATCTCTCCGTCCATCAGGACAACGCGGTCTCCCGGATGACCGATGGCGATGACGCCACGTACTTCTGGAGCGGCGCGGCACCCAAGGCCGGTTCGTACGTCGAGCTGGATCTGCACGCCGAGCGCCCGCTGGGCACCGTCACCCTGGCCATGGCCAAGAGCGGCAGCCCGGACGACTATCTGCGGCACGGCGTCCTGGAGTACTCCTCGGACCACAAGAACTGGCGGCGGCTGGCCACCTTCGACGGAAAGGCCGAGGTGAGCATCGATCCGCCGGCCGGCACCAAGGCCCGGTACCTCCGCGCCCGGGCCACCCAGGCGCAGGACAACTGGCTCGTGGTACGGGAGTTCACGGTCGCCGGTTCCGATCGGATGACGGTGGCCGGCGGCCCGCCCGCCGCGGAGGGCAGCGCGCTGCGGTCCGCGGTGGACGGCGACCCCGCGACCGCCTACCGGGCGGCGCGCGCGGCGCAGCCCGGCGAGGCGCTGGAGTGCACACCGGACACCCCCCGTACGGCACGCTCCGTGACCGTACTGCGACCCCAGGGCGCACCGGCCGGGGCGGCGAAGGTCGAGGTCCGTACGGGCGGCGCCTGGCACACGCTCGGCGCACTGTCCGGCGCCTATACGCGCCTGGCGGCGGGCGACGGCGCGATCGAGAGCGTACGACTGACATGGCGGGCCGGGTCGGCGGCACCCGAGGTCAATGAGGTGATCCTGCACTGAGAGAAACGGAGCCGCGCCGAGGGGCGCTCCGGGGGCCGGTGCCGCTGGCAGGCCTCGCCTGCAACTTCATGAGCCCGGGCAGGTTTGGACACGCTCCCGGCGCGCCGCGTCATCGTGCCCTCGGTCTCCGTGGCGCGTCCTAATCTGAGGCCCCGGCCGCAGTCCTGGCGCCCCACCCGGAGGAGACCGACCCCATGGCCCGACCCGCCCCCGACGCCCCTCGTCCGACCGCGGCCGCCGTGCTCGACGAGGCGGTCCGTGCGCTCGCCCCGGACCGTGACGCCAACCCGCTGGTCGCGCGGATCGAGGCGGGCGAGGCGCCGCGCTCGGTGTTCGCCACCTTCGCCCTCGAACAGCACCAGGTGATCACCGCCGACCGCCTCAGCTTCCAGCATCTGGCGCGGCGGGCGGACGGTGACCCGCCTGTGGCCGACTTCTTCGATCTGCTCGCCCAGGGTGAGGCGCTGGCGCTGACGCAGTTGGCCGGGCTGACCGAGGCCTGTGAGCTGACCGCGCGGGACATCACCGGCTACCGGCCGCGGCCCGGCTGCCAGGCCTACCCCTCCTACGCGGCGCGGCTCGCCCTCGGCGCCGAGCCGACCGATGTGGTGATCGCGCTGACCGCCAACTTCGCGGCCTGGGCCGGCTATTGCGCGACCGTCGAGGCCGCGATGCGCGACCACTACGGGTTTCCCGACGCGGCCTGTGAGTTCTTCGCGTTCTTCGCCGAACCGGCGCCGGCCGTCGAGGAGCATGCGCGCGCGGCGGTGCAGCACGGCCTCGAAACCGGCCAGGCGCAGCCGGCCGCGGCGCACCGCTACGGCCGCCTCCTCCAGGCGTACGAACTCATGTTCTGGAACTCCGTCGCCGACTGATCCGGTCCGGCGGCGTCGGCGGTTCGCCGGAGCCACCGGGACCGGTCTGCATCAGCCGCCCAACTCCTCGTAGCGAGCTGCCAGTTGGCGGGCACCCTGCTCGGTGAGTGAGCCGTGCAGCCGCAGCCGGGCGATGCCGCCGTCCGGGAAGATGTCGATCCGGACGTGGGTGACGGCGGGGGCGTCGTCCAGCAGGAAGCGGTGGACGGTGTCGGGCTGCAGGCGGGTACGGGGCAGGAGTTCGGTCCAGTCGCCGCTTTCGCCGTCGCGTCCGAACAGGGCGGCCCAGCCTGCCGAGTTGCCCTTGAGATAGCCGGTG
Source organism: Streptomyces inhibens (assembly GCF_022221585.1). NCBI lineage: Bacteria > Bacillati > Actinomycetota > Actinomycetes > Kitasatosporales > Streptomycetaceae > Streptomyces > Streptomyces inhibens. The sequence goes on along the minus strand of NZ_CP084681.1, from coordinate 7,880,838 downwards.
TCGATCTCCACCGCGCGGATCACGGACTGCTCGGTGAGGCGGTAGCGGACCCAGTCGTTGCCGGTGCCGCGGCGGCGCCGGGTCTCCCAGCCGTCGTCCATCTTGCGGGAGCGGCCCGGCTGGATGGTGTGGGTGGGCGAGGAGTAGAAGCGGTCCGACGCATCCTCGACCTGGCCGCCGTTCTCCAGTGCGGCGACGTCGAAGGTGCCCAGCGCGGCGAGCCAGTGGGGTGCCGGGACGACCTCGCCGTGGACGCGGAGGCGGGCCACGCCTCCGTCGGGGTGCTGGTTGAGACGCAGATGGGTGAGGCGGCGCCCGGCCGTGACCACGAAGCCGTTGGCGGCGTGTCCGCCGATGACGGTGCGCGGGACGAGGGGCGTCCACAGGACGTCGTCGGCGAGGAGTTCGGCGCGCGAGGGGGAGCCCTCGACGCAGGCGCCCTCGACGCTGACGGACTGCGGGTAGTTGCCGCGGAAGTGCGCGGTGTCGACGATGATGCCGTGGATCACGCCGGGTGCGCCGAGGCGGATCAGCGCCCAGTCATGGTCCTCGTCCGTCGGGAACGGGTGCTCGCCGTCGGTGCCGCGCCGGCGGCGGGTCTCCCAGCCGTCCATGATCTTGCCCTTGTGGCCGAAGGCCTCGGGGTCGAAGTGGGCGGGCTCGGGCTTGAGAAGGTTCTCCCGCTCGGCGAAGAACTCGTCGTTGGCGGCGAGTACGCCCGCGCCGAGCCGGCGGTCCGCGAGGTCGGGGAGGTGGGTGAAGGGGAAGCCGGCCGGGCCGGGGGTGCGGTAGTCGGCGTACGGGTCGCCGCCCGCGTAGGGGCCGGCGTCGCCGGTGTAGCGGGGTATGTCGGCGGTGGTCATGCGGGGTGCGACCTTTCGAGCAGCTCGCCGGTGGGCTCGGCGAGGGTGGCGCCGTCGTTGATCTGCCGGCCGCGCAGCCAGGTGGACCGGACGACGCCGTACAGGGTCTTCCCGGCGTACGCGGTGATCTTGTTGCGGTGCTGGAGGGCCTGCGGGTCGACGGTGAAGGTCTCCTCGGGCGCGAGGACCGTGAAGTCGGCGTCCCGGCCGGGCTCGATGGCGCCCTTCTGGTCGAGGCCGACCAGCGCCGCCGGGGCGGTGGCCATCCAGCGCACGACATCGTCGAGGGAGTGGCCGCGCTCACGGGCCGCGGTCCAGATGGCGGGCAGGCCGAGCTGGAGGGAGGAGATGCCGCCCCAGGCCGCGCCGAAGTCGGCGGTCTTGAGGTCGGCGGTGGAGGGCGAGTGGTCGGAGACGATGCAGTCGATGGTGCCGTCGGCCAGCCCCTCCCACAGCGCGTCCTGGTTGGCGGCCTCGCGGATCGGCGGGCAGCACTTGAACTCCGTCGCGCCGTCCGGGATGTCCTCGGCGACCAGGGTCAGGAAGTGTGGACAGGACTCGACGGTGATCTTGACGCCCTCGCGCTTGGCGGCGGCGATCAGCGGCAGCGCGTCGCTGGAGGACAGATGCAGGACGTGCACTCGCGCGCCCAGCCGCTTGGCGAGGGCGATCAGCCCGGCGATGGCGTCGTTCTCGGAGATACGGGGGCGTGAGGCGAGGAAGTCGGCGTACTTGGGGCCGTGCGGCTCGGGTGCCGCCTCCAGGTGGCCCGGGTCCTCGGCGTGCACGATCAGCAGACCGTCGAAGCCGGCGATCTCGCCCAGGGCGGCGGCCAGTTGCTCCTGGTCGACCTCGGGGAACTCGTCCACGCCGGAGGGCGACAGAAAGCACTTGAAGCCGAAGACCCCGGCGTCGTGGAGCGGGCGCAGGTCCTTGACGTTGCCGGGGATGGCGCCGCCCCAGAAGCCGACGTCGATATGGGCCTTGCTGCGGGCGACCTCGCGCTTGGTGTCGAGGTGGGCCGCGGTGGTGGTGGGCGGGAGGCTGTTGAGCGGCATGTCCACGAGGGTGGTGATACCGCCCGCCGCGGCCGCGCGGGTGGCCGTCCAAAAGCCCTCCCACTCGGTGCGGCCGGGGTCGTTGACATGGACGTGGGTGTCGACGAGGCCGGGCAGCAGGACGTCGTCACCGAAGTCCCGGGCCCGCGCCCCGGCCGGGGCCTCGGCGTCGTGCGGGAGCACCGCGGCGATCCTGCCGTCCTTGACGGTGACGGTCGCGGCGCGCGTGCCCTGCGGGGTGACGACGCGCGTGGAGCGCAGCACCAGCTCTATTTCGGACACCCAGTCCCCTCCTCGTATCGTGTCTTCATCGTTGCCCGACGGCGCACGGGACGCACGGCCGCCCAGGGCCGGACGTCCACGGCGCGAATTCCCCATCGGAACGCTATGCGGAATTCAACAGTCTGTTGAATGAGTCTTCACTCCGGACCCCGGCCCGTCAAGACCCCTTGGCCGGCACCGGCGCGGCGATCACCCCGGGCCCCTCGGGCGTCCCGGGCTCCTCCCACACAACGACCCTGACCTGCGACGGGATGATGCCCTCGGGGATCGGACCGGCGCCCGCCGCGGCCCGGTCACGGCCGGAGACCAGGACGTAGAGCGCGCCGGAGAACGCCATTCCGAAGATCCAGGAGAACGGCGCCACCGCGTCGAAGGCCGGGACCAGGGCGAGCGCTGCGGAGACCGCGGCGGCCGGCAGGAAGGCGATCACGGCCTTGGGGTTGAAGCCCTTGCGGTAGAAGTACGCGCCCTCGGCGTCGGCCGAGAACAGCGCATCGACATCGATCCGGCCACGGCGCACCAGGTAGTAGTCGACGAGAAGGATCGCCACCAGGGGGCCGAGGAAGGCACCCAGCGCCCCCAGGAAGTACTGGATCACCAGCGCCGAGGAGTACAGCTTCCAGGGCATGACGACGATGGCCAGGACCGCGGTGATCATGCCGCCGCGCTTGAAGTCCAGATACTTGGGCGCGAGGTTGGCGAAGTCGTAGGCGGGCGAGACGAAGTTGGCGACGACATTGATGCCGATGGTGGCGACGATGAAGGCCAGCGCGCCGATGACGGTGACCACCGGGTCGTCGATCTTCTGGATCACCTTCACCGGGTCGTAGATCGCCTCACCGAAGACCGAGATGGTGCCCGCGGTGACCAGTACGGCGACCACCGCGAAGGCGGTGAAGTTCACCGGCAGCCCGATCAGATTGCCGCGCCGGTAGGAGCGGTGGTCGGGCGTGAAGCGGGCGAAGTCGGCGTAGTTGAGGACCAGGGTCAGGAAGGTGGCGACGGTCAGACTGACCGCGATCAGGCTCTGCTCGACCTGCGCGGGACCGCTGAGGCCGGTGATGCTGCGGGTCAGCGAGATATCGCCGCCGGCCTTGACGACCAGATACACCGCGAGCGCGAGCACGACGAGCCAGACCACCGGGCCGGTCGCGAAGTCCTGGACCTTGCGGATGAACTCCATCCCGCGGGTCAGCAGGACGGCCTGTAGCCCCCACATCACCATGAACGCGATCCAGCCCAGGGTGGACAGGCCCAGCACCGAGTTGTGGTTGTAGGCGTCCAGCCCGGGTGCGAGCTGCAGCGTCAGCAGGACCACCGCGGTCGAGGCCAGCCAGGTCTGGATGCCGTACCAGGCCACGGCCATGATCGCGCGCAGCAGCGCGGGGATGTTGGCGCCGTACACGCCCCAGCTGGCACGGGCGAGCACCGGATAGGGGACGCCGGTGCGGTGGCCGGCGTGGCCCATCCGGTTCATCAGGACGTAGACGATCGAGATGCCGGTCAGCAGCGAGAGAAACACCTCCCAGGCCGGCAGGCCGAGCACGAACAGGCTGGCGGCGAAGGCGTAGTTGCTGATCGCGTGGGTGTCGGACATCCACAGCGCAAAGATGCTGTACGTGCCCCATTTGCGCTCGGGGGCCGGTGCGAGGTCCTCGTTGAAGAGCCGCGGGTCCGGCTGCGGGGGCTTCGGGGGTGTGGTCACGTGTCCTCCCAGGCAGGTTGGGTGGAGCTTAGGGATCAGTTGTCAGATGCCTGATGTCTGTGCGGAAAATTCGGTGTTACATGCGGAGCCCTGAGCGCGCTCCAGGGGCAGATGTGTGCTCAGCGGCCAGCAGCCGATGGTCTTCGGGCGGGGCGGCGCGAAGCTGCGTCCCGTACTGGTGGTCAGCCCGAGGCCGACGACCGCCTCGGCGAACTTCACCGCCGCGGCGACCCCGTCCACCACGGGCAGTCCGAGCGCCGCGGCGACCTTCTCCTGGAGCCCGGCCATCCCGCCACAGCCCAGGCAGATCACCTCGGCACCGGCCCGGACCACCTCACGAGCGGTCTCGATGACCACCTCAACGGTGCGCTCCTCGTCCCGCTCCAGCTCCAGGACGCCGAGCCCGGTGCCACGGACGGCGGCGCAGCGCTGCAGCAGCCCGGCGGTCAGCAGCCGGTCCCGGATCTGCGGTACGGCCCGGTCGAGGGTGGTGACGATGCCGTAAGCGTGGCCGAGCATCATCGCCATCTGGGCGGCGCTCTCGGTGATGTCGAGTACGGGTACGTCGAGCAGCTCCTGGGCGCCCTCCCGGCCCGGCTCGCCGAAACCGGCCATGACCAGCGCGTCGAAGGGCGTATCGAGGGTGGCGAGGCGGTCCAGGACGGCCGCGGCGCTGAGACAGCCCTCGAAGTGGCCCTCGATGGACTCCGGTCCCCACCGGGGTTCGGTGGCGATGATCTCGGTGCCCGGGGCGGCGGCTGCGGTGGCGGTGGCGCGGATCGAAGCGGTCATGGAAGCCGTGGTGTTCGGGTTCATGACGAGAATGCGCATGACACTCCAGCGATTTGGAGGATTCCACAGAATGGACAGTAGGTTTCGCGTAGCAGAACGTAGCTATGGCCACTGGCACCGTCAAGAGATCGCGACCAGGACCCTCCCGGCGGCTCGCACCATGGGACAAAGAGGGCCTGACCGGCGGGAACGAGTGTGCGAGAGACCGTGTGTCAACGTAAGGGGACCGGTAGGCTGCTCCGGTCGGGCCCGGCGCCCGCAAGTCCCAGCCGAGACCGATCCGACCCGCCCCGAAAGGAACGCGCCGTGCCGCCGTCCAGCGCCAGCACCTCCGCCGCCGAAGCCAAGCCCGCAGGCGCCAGCGGCGGCGTCCAGTCCCTCGAGCGCGCCTTCGACCTGCTCGAGCGGATGGCCGACGCCGGTGGCGAGGTCGGCCTGAGCGAGCTCTCCGCCAGCAGCGGGCTGCCGCTGCCCACCATCCACCGTCTGATGCGTACGCTCGTGGCCTGCGGCTACGTCCGCCAGCAGCCCAACCGCCGCTACGCACTCGGCCCCCGCCTGATCCGGCTCGGCGAGAGCGCCTCACGACTGCTGGGCACCTGGGCCCGGCCGTTCCTGGCCCGCCTGGTCGAGGAGACCGGTGAGACCGCCAACATGGCGCTGCTCGACGGCGACGAGATCGTCTATGTCGCCCAGGTGCCGTCCCGGCACGCGGTGCGGATGTTCACCGAGGTCGGCCGCCGGGTGCTGCCGCACTCCACCGGTGTGGGCAAGGCCCTGCTGGCCAACCACCCGCCGGAGGAGGTCCGCGCGCTGCTCGGCCGTACGGGCATGCCCGCCGCGACCGAGAAGACGATCACCAACCCGGACCACTTCCTGGAGGCGCTCGCCGACGTCCGCCGGCTGGGCTACGCGGTCGACGACAACGAGCAGGAGATCGGTGTCCGCTGCCTCGCGGTGCCGGTGCCCAACTCCCCCACCTCGGCGGCGATCTCCATCTCCGGCCCGACCGGCCGCGTGACGGAGGCCTCGACCGACAAGATCGTGCCGGTGCTGCAGGACGTCGCGGCGCAGCTGTCGGTGGCGCTCGCCAACCAGACGCCGGCATAGCGGCAGCGCGGAGGCGCAGCGCGCAGTACGCCAGTGGGTCGGGGGCCGCGTACGCCTCCGGTCCGCGCGCCAGGTCCAAGCTCCGGACGCCGGGTCACGCGACCGGCCCGCGCGCCGGATGTCCGCGCCGCACCCCCGGTCACCAGCCGCGCGGCAGCTCGCCGAAGCGGTCGATGCCCTCGCGTACCTCCGTCAGCGCGGGCGACAGCGCGCTCACCGAGCCGACCGCGCCGGCGATCAGCAGCAACGAGCGGCGCAGCCGGGGCACTTCCGGCATCCCATGGCTCACCATCGCGTCCAATGCGGCCAGCTCGTCGTCGGCGACCGCCCGGTCCGGTAACTCCCCCGGAAGCACGGCCAGTTGACGGCGCAGCCGGGCCACCGCCCCGCGCAGCTCCTGGACACGTGGATCACGCTCGACCCCGGTCACTCGTCCGTCCCTCTGCAGCTGTTCCACAACGACGGCGTCCTCCAAGGCCGTGCCGTTCCACAATGCGGGACAGTTAACGCCACTCTGCGCTGATCGCGCCATACGGAGAGCGAAAAAATCGGATCACCGGGGGGATCCGGCCGCCGTCCCCGCGGGAAGCGGCAGGGGCCCGTCCGGAAGGACGGGCCCCGAGCCTCAGGAGTCCTGCTGGTCAGGAGTCCCGATCAGGAGTCCTGATCAGGAGTCCTGCTTGGGCTGCACCGCGTTGCGCCACACCCGCACATCGACGGTCATGTAGCTGCTGGGGCCCGACTTCGGCGAGTAGCCCTTCAAGGTGATCAGCGCGACATGGCCGTAGTTGGTGGTCAGGCACATCTGCGCGCCCTTGGTGAGCTGCTTGGTCAGGATGGTCTCGGTGAACCGGGTGTCACTGCGGCAGGTGTCGAGCGAGCCCTCCTGGCCGGCGTCGAGCAGCACCAGCTTGCCGGTCTCGGTGTCGACCTGGTCGTCCGAGTAGCTGTTGTCCGTGTACTGGAAGTCGGCGTTCGTGTCGTTGTCCGAGTTGGTCGGCTTGACCGGCTCGTCGGACAGCGACAGGTGGTACTCGTCGGGCAGGTTGATGTTCTTGTAGTCGACCGGAGTCGGGTCCTGCGCCGGGGTGGCGGGGGCGTTGCTCTCGTCACCACCGGGGCTCGCCGTCGGGTCCTCGGTGGGCGACGGCGAAGCGCCGCTGTTCTTGGCCTTCTTGTTGTCGGCGGCCTGGTTGCTCTTCTTCTGACCGTCGCCCTTCATGACGGCGTAGACGAGACCGCCGCCGGCGCCCGCGAAGGCCAGCAGGCCGACCAGCACCAGGGCGGTGACCAGGCCCTTGCGCTTCTTCTTCGGCGGCTGCGGGGCCGGCGCCGCGGCCATCGGGCCGGTGGCCGTCAGTCCGGTGGCGCCCGGGCCGCCGGCCACCGGCGCGGTCGGCGCGGTCGGCGCATACGCCGCGGGCCCGAAGCCGGGCGGCGGGGTCTGCGGGTGGTTCAGCGCGGTCGGCACCGGCGCGACGGGCGGCGCGGGCTGGGTGGGCGGCTGCGCCGGCTGGACCGGCGGCTGAGCGGGCAGACCCTGCGGCTGGGCCGGAGCGCCCGCGGTGGGCGCCTCCAGCGGGGGCGGGGGCGTCTGCGCGGGTGCCGGTGCGGCCGCACGCGTGGTGATGTCGGCGGCGACGGCGGTGGGCAGCCACTCCTCGGGGCGGCGCAGCTGCGTCTGGCCGGAGGCCGCGCCGCACAGCTCGATCACCTCGGCGACGGACGGCCGGGCCGACGCGTCCTTGGCCAGGCAGCGGGTGACCAACTCCCGCAGCTCCTCGGGGAGTCCGGTCAGATCCGGCTCTTCGTGGACGATGCGGTAGAGCACGCCGTGCGAGGTGCCCTCGCCGAACGCCGGGGTGCCGATGGCCGCGTACGCCGCGACCTGGCCGAGCGCGAAGATGTCCGTGGCGGGGGTGATGGTGCTGCCCGCGGCCTGCTCGGGCGCCATGAAGGTGGGGGTGCCGACGGTGACGCCGCTGCTCGTCAGGGAGGTGGCGTCGGCGGCGCGGGCGATACCGAAGTCGATGACGCGCGGGCCGTCGGCGGCCAGCAGCACATTGGACGGCTTCAGATCGCGGTGCACGATGCCCGCGCCATGGATGACCTGCAGCGCCTCGGCGATTCCGGCGACCATCAGCAGCACCGTGGGGACCGGCAGCCGCCCATGTGCGGCGACCGCCGCGGCGAGCGAGGGGCCGGGGACATACGCGGTGGCGAGCCAGGGGCTGGGGCCTTCGGCGTCGCTGTCGATGACCGGCGCGGTGAACAGCCCCTGCACACGCTGCGCGGACTGCACCTCCTGCTTGAAGCGGCGCCGGAACTCGGTGTCCTCGCTGAACTCGGGCCGGATCACCTTGATGGCCACCGGCCGTCCGCCGGGCGTGTAGGAGAGATAGACCTTGCCCATACCGCCGGAGCCGAGCTTCGCCGTGAGGCGGTAGCCCGCAATCACCCGCGGGTCGTCACCTTCCAGCGGCTGGAAGATCCCGGACGGGTCCACACTGTTCACCACTACGTCCCCCGACTCAGAAAATGGCCCGCCGATTTGGCACGGCGGCCACGATGTCCGCAACGGGGCAGAACCTTATCCGGCCACGCGCCACACCGTGACATCGCCGGTCGGCGAACGTGACACCATGTCCGAAGAGCCGGTTTCGCGACCGGTTTTGGCGCCCTGACACCCCGTAGGCGTCGCGGATGCCCCCGATGCGGGCACTGCCCCGATGCGGCCTGATTATGCGTCAGCACGTGCGTTCCCCCTGGCACCCGTTGGCATGGGCGTTCGTGATCCGATGCGTACGGGGCGGCGCGATGGAGCATTCTCCTTTTCAAGGAAATATCCGGCATATCACTGGATCGGAGAATGCCATGGAGTCCAACTCCGGCCCCGGCACCGGCCCGCACCGTCGCGGCGTCAGCGTCGTGCAGCTCATCTGTCACGCGTACGGACTGTCCGATGCGTCCGAGATCACCCTGGAGCACATACACCGCTACGTGGCCGAACGCCGGCGCGTGGAGGAGCGAACGCATCATCTGCGTGACCGGTTCCGGCCGAGCATTCCCCGTCCACGCGCGTCCGGTGACGCAGCCTGACCCGAGGAGCCACGACACCAAGGTGCCATGAGGTAAGCAGTCCCCATGGCACCGACACCACCCACCACACCGACAGCACCGAGAACAACCGGACGGCCCGAGGGGACGGTGGCCGGCCTGCTGCTCGCCGCGGGCGGCGGGCGGCGCCTGGGGGGACGACCCAAGGCACTGCTCGACCACCGGGGACGGCCCCTGGTCGAGCACGCCGCACGGGTCCTGAGGGACGGCGGCTGCCGACCCGTGCACATCGTGCTGGGCGCGGCCGCCGATTCCGTACGCGAACGGGCCGACCTGTCGGCGTACCGCACCTCGCAAAACCCGGACTGGGCACAGGGCATGGGCTCCTCGCTGCGCGTGGGTCTCTCCGCGCTGGCCGGCTCGGGGGCGGACGCGGTCGTGGTGTCCCTGGTGGACCAGCCGGGTATCGGTGCCGCGGCGGTGGCGCGGGTGGTGGCCGCGTACGAGGGTCGCGGATCGCTCGTCTCCGCGGCGTACGACGGCCGGCGCGGCCACCCGGTCCTCTTCGGCGCCGACCGCTGGGCGGACATCGCGGCGGCCGCGGAGGGCGACCGCGGCGCACGCGACTACCTCCAGCGGCACACGGACGCCCTCACCCTCGTCGAGTGCGCGGACATCGCCGAGCCGTACGACATCGACACGCCGGAGGACCTGCACCGCCTGGAATGACGCACGGGCGCCCGGCGCCGGCCGACCGACCGACCGCCTGGCGAACTCCCCCGCCGGCGGCCCGCCCCGCTGCCGGCCGGAGTCATCGAGAGTGACGGGCGTGGCACCGAGAGCCATTCGATCAGCACTTGTGTCGACCCGGAGAATCTCGACATCAACAAACCATTGAAGTTCCGCGATAAGGAAACTAGTCTCCACTGGTCAGAAGCGCCCTGAACCCAGACGGCGCCCGCGACCGTATCTCGGAGCCCGCGGCACCCCGTGCCGCCCGGTGGCCCGGCGGCCGCCAGGCACCGCCGCTGAATGGAGTGACAGCTCATGTCCGCACCAGCGCCGTCCCCGCTGGCCATCGTCGAAGTCGACCCCGCCCACACCCCCGAACGACAGGGCGAGGTCCTCACCGACGCCGCGCTCGCCTTCGTCGCCGAGCTTCACCGCCGCTTCACCCCGCGCCGCGACGAACTGCTCACCCGCCGCGCCGAGCGCCGTGCCGAGATCGCCCGGACCAGCACCCTGGACTTCCTCCCGGAGACCGCGCGGATCCGCGCGGACGACAGCTGGAAGGTGGCCGAGGCGCCCGCCGCGCTCAACGACCGCCGGGTCGAGATCACCGGCCCCACCGACCGCAAGATGACCATCAACGCGCTCAACTCCGGCGCCAAGGTCTGGCTCGCCGACTTCGAGGACGCCTCCGCCCCCACCTGGGAGAACGTCGTCACGGGCCAGCTCAACCTGATCGACGCCTACGAGCGCCGGATCGACTTCACCGACGCCGGGTCCGGCAAGTCCTACGCCCTCAAGCCCGCCGAGGAGCTCGCGACCGTCGTGATGCGCCCGCGCGGCTGGCATCTGGAGGAGCGGCACCTGCAGTTCGAGGGCCGCCCGGTCCCCGGCGCCCTGGTCGACTTCGGCCTCTACTTCTTCCACAACGCGAAGCGCCTGCTCTCCCTCGGCAAGGGCCCGTACTTCTACCTCCCGAAGACCGAGTCGCACCTCGAAGCGCGCCTGTGGAACGACATCTTCGTCTTCGCCCAGGACTACGTCGGCATCCCTCAGGGCACCGTCCGCGCCACGATCCTGATCGAGACCATCACCGCGGCCTACGAGATGGAGGAGATCCTCTACGAGCTGCGCGACCATGCCTCGGGCCTGAACGCCGGCCGCTGGGACTACCTCTTCTCCATCGTCAAGAACTTCCGTGACGGCGGCGCCAAGTTCGTCCTCCCCGACCGCAACGCGGTGACGATGACGGCCCCCTTCATGCGCGCGTACACCGAGCTCCTCGTCCGTACGTGCCACAAGCGCGGCGCACACGCCATCGGCGGCATGGCGGCCTTCATCCCCAACCGCCGTGACCCCGAGGCCAACGAGAAGGCCCTCGCCAAGGTCAAGAACGACAAGGACCGCGAGGCCGGCGACGGCTTCGACGGCTCCTGGGTCGCCCACCCCGACCTGGTCCCGGTCGCCCGCACCTCCTTCGACGCGGTCCTCGGCGACAAGCCCCACCAGAAGGACCGCCTCCGCGAGGACGTCTCGGTCTCGGCCGCCGACCTCATCGCCATCGACACCCTCGACGCCAAGCCCACCTACCAGGGCCTGATCGACGCCGTCCAGGTCGGCACCCGCTACATCGAGGCCTGGCTGCGCGGCCTGGGCGCCGTCGCCATCTTCGGCCTCATGGAGGACGCCGCCACCGCCGAGATCTCCCGCTCCCAGATCTGGCAGTGGGTCGACGCCGGCGTCGTCTTCGAAAACGGGGAACACCAAGGCGAAAGAGCCACCGCGGACCTGGTGCGCAAGATCGCCGCGGAACAACTCGCCGCCATCCGCACCGAGGTCGGCGAGGACGCCTTCACCTCCGGCAAGTGGCAGCAGGCCCACGACCTGCTGCTGAAGGTCGCGCTGGACGCGGACTACGCGGAGTTCCTGACGCTGCCCGCGTACGAGCTGCTGGGCTGAGGCCACGCACGACTGTGCCCCCGTGCCCGTACGGAGCACGGGGGCACAGGTGTGTCAGTGCTGCTGCTGTGCCTTGCGGCGGCGGAACACCAGGTAGCCGCCGGCCGCGACGAGCGCGGCGGCCGCCGTGGACAGCAGGCCGACGGGCGCGCCGTTGCCGGTCTCGGCGAGGTCGCCGGCGCCTTGCGCGGACGGTGACGACGAGGGGGAGGATGCCGAAGCCGGGGACGTCGGGGCGGTGCCCGCGGGGGCGGACGACGTGGGCGCCGCGGTCGGCTGCGCCGGGCCGGACGGGGTGGCGGACGCCGACGGCTTGCCGCCGCCCGGCTGGGCGTTGTCCTCGCAGTCGGTCCAGAAGACCTTGTGCTTGGCGCGGCCGTGTTCGCCGTCGAAGTTCCAGAACAGCTTGTAGTGGCCGTCGGGCAGGGACAGGTCCTGCGAACGGCCATGCCCCTCGCCGTCGAGCGTCAGCGAACCGGACTTCACGGTATCGCCCTTGACGTCGGCGGTCGGGGCCCAGGCCTCGATGTGCCAGTCGACCTCCTGGCCGCCGTCGAAACCGAAGGCATCGAGATAGAAGGTGCACACGTGGGGCTCGTTCTTACGGAGCTCCTCACCGGTCGTGGCGTCGTGGATCTTCACGGTGCCGTTGTCGCCGGGGGCGGCGGCGTAAGCGGAAGGGGTGAGCAGCAGGGCCACGGCCACGGTGGCCGTGACCGTACCTGCGGAAACAAGCGGGCGCATGGGCAGTCCAACGGTGAAAGAGGAGGGTCGCCGTGGGGGGCGGCTCAGCTTCCTGCGACCTCACGAGTCCGTCAAGAGACCTCAAAACCCTTATGCCATATAGCGCATCGCTTGCCCCATTGGTCCCGCATAACGATTGGGAACAGGGTCTCCTCCGGACCATCCGGTGCCGGCTCGCCCATGTGCCCGTGGTGCGGAAGCCGCGGGCCGAGGGGCCGTCATGGGGTGGCTCCGGCGCGGTATGTGGCCGCGTACTCGGCCAGGAAGGCCGTCTCGGCGATCAGTGCGCCGCGTAGTTCGGACAGCAGCACCCGTTCGTCGGGGCCGTGCAGGTTGCAGAGGTTGTCCTCGGCGCCGAAGAGCAGGATCTCGGCGTCCGGCACGGCCTTGGCCAGGCCGTTGACCAGGGGGATGGAGCCGCCGGTCGCGGCGTGGACGGGGTCGGCGCCCCAGCCGCGGCGCAGTGCGGTGCGGGCGGCGCGGTAGGCGGGGCCGTCGGTGGCGGCTTCGTAGCCGGGGCCCGCGTCGCCGGGGGTGACGGTGAGCGGAATGCCGAACGGGCGGAGGCGCTGGAGGTGGCGGACGAGGGCGCCCTGCGCCTCCCTGGGGTCCTGTTGGGGGTGTACGCGGAGGTTGAGTTTGGCGCGGGCGTGCGGGACGACGGCGGAGGCGGCCCGGTCGACGGGCGGTGCGTCCAGGCCGATGACGGTGAGCGCGGGGCCGCTCCACAGTCGTTCGCCGAGGCCGCCGGTGCCGATCAGCGGCGTGCCGTGGGGGATGCCGGCCAGTTCACGGAACTCGTCGTCGGTGAGGGCGGTGCCGCTCCAGGGTTCGCGGCGCAGGCCCTCCACGGCGACATCGCCGTGGACGTCGTGCAGGGTCGCGAGGGCCTTGAGGAGGACGAGCAGGGCGTCAGGGGCGGCGCCGCCGTACTCCCCGCTGTGGACGGCGGCGTTGAGAGTGCGGACCTCGACGAAGACCACGGCGGAGCCGCGCAGCGCGGTGGTGAGGGTGGGGGTGCCGGGACGGATGTTGCCGGTGTCGGCGATGATCATCGCGTCGCAGGCGAACAGATCGGGGTCGGTGGGCGGGTAGTCGTCGAAGGCGCTGCCGCACTCCTCCTGACCCTCGAAGATGATCCTGATGCCGACCGGCGGGCGACCGCCGTAGGCACGGAGCGCGCCGATGTGGACCATGAGGTTGGACTTGTCGTCGGCGATGCCACGGGCGCGGATGCCGCCCTCGATGTCGGTGGGTTCGAAGGGCGGGGACGTCCAGAGCCGCTCGTCGCCCGGCGGCTGGACGTCGTAGTGGCCGTAGAGCAGGACGGTGGGGGCGTCCGGGGTGGGCGGAGGGACGGCGCCGGTGATGACGGGGGCGGTGCCGGGGAGGTTCAGCTCCCCGATGTCGGCCACGCCGGCGTCCCTGAGGAGGGCGACGATGAGGTCGCGGGCCTGGAGGACCGGTTCGGGCGAGAAGCCGGGGAAGGCGATCGAGGGGATGGCGGCGAGCCGCTTGAGGTCGGCGCACACCCCGTCCATGAGTGCGTCGACGGTGTTCTCCAGAGCGGCGGCGGACGCGCCGGTTCGATGCCGGTCCGGGTCGTTGGCTTCCTGGCTCACCGCGGGACCCCTCTCCGTGGCGCCGTCGGTGCGCACACATTGACTCACTTTCAGAACCAATGCAGCATATCGGGCAAAGCGTTACAGATGACGGCGCACGCGGCGACGCTCAGGCCGGCGGACCGCCCACCGCGATCGCGGTCCGCATCGCGGCGTTCCGCAGCCCGGTCAGCCGCCGGGCATGCGCCATACGGTTCACGTAGCCGGGCAGCGGCGGATCGAGGTGGTAGAGGTCCAGGTGCAGCACCTCGGGATCGGTCAGCCGGTCAGCCGGTCAGCCGGTCAGCCGGTCCACGATGTCGCGTACTCCGGTGTGCCAGTGGCCGAACCACGCCCGCAGCGTGGCGACTTCACGGCCCGGGTCACGCCGCCCCTCCGGCGTGACGGCGCAGGCGAACCAGTTGGTGCGGCCGCCGGGGGTCGGCGTGACGCCGAAGCGCAGGCCCTCGCCCCAGGCCTCGGTCACGCTCCCGGTCTCGCCGTCGACCGTGCCGCGCCAGGAGGAGGCGCCGACGTACCGGGCGCGACAACGGGGCCGAACAGTGCCGTACGGGCGGCGCTGTTGAGGCCGTCGGCCGCGACCACCACGTCGTACGAGCCGTCCAGCGAGCGGATGTCCGCGATGCGTTCGCCGAAGGCGACCGCCCCCTCCCCTGCCGCTCCGCACAGGAGGGCGAGCCCGCCGATGCCGCCGCCGACGACGGCCGCCGTGCGCTGTTTCGGGGCCATGACCGCACGCTACTATGTTCATAGTGGATCGACACTACAAACATAGTAAGAGCGGACGCGGCAAGAAGGGCACCCGGAGTGGCACGGCGGCGGGAGCAGGTACTGGACGCGGGGATTCAGGTACTGGGGAGCGAGGGGGCGCGGCGGCTGACCTATCAGGCCGTGGACGCCGCGGCGGGGGTCCCGTCCGGCACCACGTCCAACTACTTCCGCAATCGGGCGGCCCTGATCGACGGCATCGTCGACCATCTCCAGATGCTGGAGCGCCGCGACTGGGAGAACTTCGCCGCGGAGGCCGCGCCGGCCGATGCCGGTGAACTCGCCGACGCGGTCACCCGGTTCCTGGTGTACGCGACCGGCCCGGAGCGGGCCCGGACCGCCGCCCGGTTCGCCCTCTATCTGGAGTCCATGTCCCGGCCCGAACTCCGCCCGACCCTCACCCGGGGCCGCGAGGCCGTCGTCGGCTGGGGAGCGACATGGCTGCGGCGCTTCGGCTCGCCGGCACCGCGCCGGCACTGCGAGATCCTCTTCGACTACATGGACGGCGTCACCTTCCATCAACTCGCCTTCCCCACCGAGGACTTCGACCCGGGTCCGGGTATCCGCGAGCTGCTGCGCGGGGTGCTGGACTGAGTCCCCGCAGGTCGAGGGGGTACGACACGACACAAAGACGCGCCCGCACGCCCGGCCGCACCCCAACGACCCGCCGGGACAGGCCGGTTCAGGGGCGCCTGACGGGTATACGTCACTTCCCAAGTCTGGTAGGAAAGCTTCCTAACGATTGGGGAACCCCCCACGGCTCGCTCCGAACTGGAGGACTGACTCCATGCGCACCCGGTCGATAGCCAGTGCCCTGCCGAAGACCGCGACCCGCGTCGCCCTGGGCCTCGCCCTGCTCGCCGTGCCGACCACCGCCGTCGCCACCACGGCCGGCACGGCAGGCCCCGCCCCGGCCACCGCTCACTCCGCGCCGCACGCCGCACCGGCCGCGACCGGTCTCGACGACCCGGCGAAGAAGGAGATCGCCATGAAGCTGGTCTGCAGCGCGGAGAACTCCTCGCTGGACTGGAAGGCCAAGTACGGGTACATCGAGGACATCGACGACGACCGCGGCTACACCGGCGGCATCATCGGCTTCACCTCCGGTACGCACGACATGCTCGAACTCGTCGAGCTCTACACCAAGCGCAAGCCCGGCAATGTCCTGGCCAAGTACCTCCCCGCGCTGCGCAAGGTGGACGGCAGCCCCTCGCACGAGGGCCTGGACCCCAACTACACCAAGGACTGGAAGAAGGCCGGCCAGGACCCCGCGTTCCAGAAGGCCCAGAACGACGAGCGGGACCGGGTCTACTTCAACCCGGCGGTCAAGCAGGGCAAGGCCGACGGCATCGGTGTGCTGGGCCAGTTCGCGTACTACGACGCGATCGTGATGCACGGTGACGGCGATGACAAGACCAGCTTCTCCAGCATCCGCAAGCGGGCGCTGGCCAAGGCGAAGCCGCCGGCCCAGGGCGGCGACGAGAAGGCCTACCTCAACGCCTTCCTCGACGCCCGGGTCTGGGCGATGAAGCAGGAGGAGGCACACGAGGACACCAGCCGGGTGGACACCGCCCAGCGGGTGTTCCTGAAGAACGGGAACCTCGATCTGCACACGCCGCTGAGCTGGAAGGTGTACGGCGAGAGCTACCACATCGGCTGAGGAAGCAGCAGGCTCCGGCCGCCGAAAGACCCAACGGCCCGTACAGGAACGGCAGTTGCCGCTCCCCTACGGGCCGTTGCCACGTCCTGGCGTCAGTGCGCGGGCGCCGCCGCGGGCTCGCCGGCGTCATCGACGGTGCCCCGGTCGGGCTGCTGCGGGATCGCCGCATCGCCATGGCCGTCGGCGTCCGGTGCACGGTCCGCCCCCTCGCCTGCACTCTCATCGGCGTTCTTCCTGCCGAAGTGGTTGAAGGCGAGGTTGAGGACGATGGCGACCAGACAGCCGGTGCTGATGCCGGAGTCGAGGACGACCAGCAGGTCCTTGGGGAGGTTGTGGTAGAAGTCCGGCGCGGCGATCGGGATCAGACCGATGCCGACGGCGGCCGCGACGATCAGCGCGTTGTCGCCCTTCTCCATCGCCGCGGAGGCCAGCGTCTGGATGCCGCTGGCGGCCACCGAGCCGAAGAGCACGATGCCGGCGCCGCCCAGGACCGGCAGCGGGACCAGCGAGATGACCGAGGCGGCCACCGGGCACAGGCCCAGCACGATCAGGATCAGACCGCTGGTGGCCACGACATAGCGGCTGCGCACCTTGGTCATCGCGACCAGGCCGATGTTCTGCGCGAAGGCGCTGTTGGCGAAGCCGTTGAACACCGGGCTGAGGGCACTGCCGAGGGTGTCGGCACGCAGTCCGCCCTCAATGGTGCGCTCGTCCGCCGGACGGTCGACGATCTTGCCGAGGGCGAGCATGTCGGCGGTCGACTCGGTCATACAGACCAGCATCACGATGCACATCGAGATGATCGCGGCGATGTCGAACTGCGGGGCGCCGAAGTGGAACGGCGTCGGGAAGCCGATCAGATCCGCTTCGGTGAGGGCGGAGAAGTGGGTGATGCCGACGGGTATCGCGATCAGGGTGCCGGCGATCAGGCCGAGCAGGATCGCGATCTGCTGGAGGAAGCCGCGCAGCACCCGGCGCAGCACCAGCACGATCAGGAACGTCACCCCGGCCATCGCGATATTCGTCAGCGAACCGTAGTCCGCTGCCGTCGGGTTGCCGCCCTGGGACCAGTTGAACGCCACCGGAAGCAGGGAGACACCGATCAGGGTGATGACGGTGCCGGTGACCACCGGCGGGAAGAACCGTACGAGCTTGGAGAAGTAGGGGGCGACGAAGAAGCCGAGCACACCGGCGACGATCACCGCGCCGAAGATGATCGGCAGCGCGTTGTCGGGGCTCTGCGCCTTGCCGATGGCGACCATCGGTGTGACACCGGCGAACGAGACGCCGTTGACGAAGGGGAGCTTCGCGCCGACCTTCCAGAAGCCGAGCGTCTGGAGGAGGGTGGCGATGCCTGCCGTGAAGAGGCTGGCGCCCATCAGGAAGGCGGTCTCGGTGGCGCTCAGCCCGCAGGCCGGCCCCACGATCATCGGCGGGGCCACCACACCCGCATACATCGCGGCCACGTGCTGGAGGCCGCTGGTGAACATCTTGAAGGGCGGGAGGGTGTCGTCGACCGGATGCTTCCGGTCCCCCTCCGACTTCTGCCCGGTACTTGCGGCCACTGCGGGCCTCCTGTCGATTTCTGCCCCGTCGGGACCGACGGAGCGAGGCTGTCACGGAGGGCGTGCGATGTGGTGCGGTGGTGCCGGAAGTCGCGCTGGTGAGCGTGGTGGTACGGGTCGCGCTTGTGGCGCATGGACGGCGGCGGGGAGCCGGCCGGCCCGGGGGTACGAGAAGATCCCGCACCCCCGGGGTCCGGCGCTTGTGGATCCCGCTCGGATCCACAAGCTCGGCCGGGAGCCGTCCCTCCCGGCCGAGTCAGGGGTTGCGTCGGCCGCGTGGTGCCGCGCCGTGGGGGTCAGCCCTCGGCGGCGATACGGGCCAGACGCTGTGCCTCGGCCCGCGCGGTGCGGGCGATGGCGTCCTCGTCGATGTTGGTGAGGTGGTTGTCCTCGACGACCGGCTTGCCGCCGACGAGGGAGAGGCTGACCGGCGCTGCCGCCCCAAACACCAGCGCGGTGACCGGGTCGGCGATGGAGGAGTGGCCGAGGCCGTCCAGCTTCCACAGCACGAGGTCGGCGAGCTTGCCGGCCTCCAGCGAGCCGATCTCGGCGGTCCGGCCGAGGACCTGCGCGCCGCCGTAGGTGCCGAGCCGCAGCGCCTTACGGGCGTTGAGGGCGGCTTCCTTGTGGGCGCCGAGACGGTTGATCAGCAGGGCGTTGCGCAGCTCGGTGTGGAGTTCGCCGGACTCGTTGGAGGCGGTGCCGTCCACGCCCAGGCCGACCGGGACGCCGGCCGCGAGCATGTCGGGGACGCGGGCGATACCGGCCGCCAACCGCGCGTTCGACGAGGGGCAGTGGGCCACGCCCGTACCCGTACGGGCGAAGGCGGCGATGTCGGAGTCGTTCATATGGACGCAGTGCGCCATCCACACATCGTCACCGAGCCAGCCGGTCGACTCGAAGTAGTCGGTCGGGCCCATGCCGAACAGCTCATGGCAGAACTTCTCCTCCTCCACGGTCTCCGAGCCGTGGGTGTGCATGCGTACGCCCTTGCGGCGGGCCAACTTGGCGCCCTCCCGCATGAGTTCGGTGGAGACGGAGAACGGCGAACAGGGCGCGGCGGCGATGTGCACCATCGAGCCGAAGGAGGCGTCGTGGTGCTTGTCGATGGCCTCTTCGGTCGCCAGCAGGGCGCCCTCGGTGGTCTCGACGGCGAAGTCCGGAGGCAGCCCGCCGTCCTTCTCGCTGCGGTCCATCGAGCCGCGGGCCAGGGTGATCCGGGCGCCGATCTCGGCGGCCGCCGCCAGCTCGGCGGCGACGAGGTCGCCGGAGCCCTTGGGGAAGACGTAGTGGTGGTCGGAGGCGGTGGTGACACCGCCCTTGACCATCATCCCCAGCGAGCCCTGGGTGGCCGCGGCGAGCATCGGGGCGTCGATACGGGCCCAGGTCGGGTACAGCGCGACCAGCCAGTTGAACAGATTGTGGTCGGTGGCCAGACCGCGGGTGATCCACTGGTAGAAGTGGTGATGAGTGTTGATCAGGCCCGGGGTGACCAGGTGTCCCGTGCCGTCGATCCGGCGGACGACGTTCGCCAGGCCCTCGGGGGCCTTGCCGGCGCCCACCGACTCGATGAGGTTGTCGGCGACCACCACATGGCCGGTGGCGTATTCGGTGTCGTTGGCGTCGACGGTCGCGATGGCACAGTTCTCGATGACGATGCGCTGCTTCACCGCGCTGTCAGGGGTTGCCGGTGCTGCCATGGTGCTTCCTCGTTCTTTCGGTGCGGGGCGCCGCGGTATCGCCAAGTGAGGCGTTGTCAGTGGCTGGGGTTACGGTGCAGGTGTGAAGGCGGACGTGGGACGCAGGTACCGGCTGTACCCCACTCCGGAGCAGGAAACGGTCCTGACGGGGTGGGGGCATACCTGTCGTGCCCTGTGGAATATCGCGCTGTACCAGCAGATCTATGCGTACGTGCAGCGCGGTTGCACGCTGCGGGCAGTCGAGCAGTGCCGGTATCTGACCGGGGCACGGGCCGAGTTGACCTGGATCGCCGAGTTGCCGGCGCAGGCCGGGCAGCAAATCCTCCGCAACCTCGACCGGGCGTATGACAACTTCTGGAATCCGGACCATCCGGCCGCCTTCCCAGCGTTCAAGAAGCGCGGACACCGGATGTCGATCCCGTTCCCGGGGCAAGCCGTGGAGGTCCGCAAACTGAACCGCAAATGGGCCGAAGTCCGCCTGCCCAAGCTGGGATGGGTCCGCTTCCGCCTCTCCCGCGCCCTCGGCGGGACAGTCCGGAACGCCACCGTCTCCCGAGACGGGAACGGATGGCACATCTCTTTCGGCATGTACACCGGACGCAAGCCGGATAGTCCGAACGGCAGGCCCGGGTGCGGGGTGGACTTCGGCGTGGCCGCCTCCGCGTACGTTTCTACCGAGACGAAACCGCGGAAGATGCCACCGACCCTGACCGACAACGAGCGTAAACGGCTCAAGGCTCTGGAGCAGCGCAAGGCACGCCAGATCAGGTACGCCGAGAAGCACAACGGAGGGAAGTACGGCAACCGGCTGCGCCGGACAAGCACGCAGATCGCCCGTCTCCGCACGCAGCAGACAAACCGGCGTTCCGACTTCACACACAAGCTCACCACCGACCTCGCCCAAAACCACGGCTTCGTCGGAATCGAGAACCTGCGTGTGAAAGGCATGGCCAAGAGCGCTGAAGGCACGGTCGGCAAACCGGGCAAGAATGTGCGACAGAAGGCAAGACTTAATCGCAGCATCCTGGACAACGCTCCAGGGGAAAGAAAGCGGCAGCTGGAGTACGCGTGCCGGCTGTACGGGGCCGAGCTGCGAGTCGTGCCCGCCATCCACACCTCCGATACCTGCGGCAATCCTGCCTGTGGGAGGGTCGATACGGACTCCCGGCCCGGCTGCGGGCGCCTGTTCCGCTGTGTGTGGTGCGGCTGGGAAGACGACGCAGACCACAACGCCTCGGTCGAAATCGAGGACCGAGCCCGCCGGATCAGTGGCTCGGTCATCAAGAGCACGCGCAGCACCCCCACGGTGCGAGTCCCGGCCCCAAGCCGAAGACGTACGCGTGAAACCCGACGGGCTACCTGCGGGCAGCCGAAGGGAATCGTTTCCGTTCACCGGGGCGAGAATGGTCAAGGGATTTGAGTGCCGGATTCGGATTCGGTTGCGCCGACAAACAGGATGTCTCGCCGCGTGCGGGTGATGTGCCATCGGTCGTTCCCCTCGGTTCCTTCTTCCCCCTCCCAACTGCGGGGAGGAGAGGGGGAAGCGAGACACGGCGCGTCGTCAGGAGCCGTCAGAGGTTCGTCAGATCCACGGGGATCTTGGGCTCGACACCGTCGCGCAGAACAGTGGCTTCGATCAGGCCGTACGGGCGGTCCGCCGCGTAGTAGACCTCGTTGTCGTTCTTCAGCCCGAACGGCTCCAGGTCCACCAGGAAGTGATGCTTGTTCGGGAGGGAGAACCGCACCTCGTCGATCTCGGAGCGGTTGTTGATGATGCGGGAACCCATTTGGTACAGGGTCTGCTGGAGCGAGAGGCTGTAGGTCTCGGCGAAGGCGTGCAGCATGTGCTTCTTCACCTGCTCGTACGAACGCTCCCAGTTGGGCATCCGCTGCTCGTCGTCGGTCCAGTTGAACCGCCAGCGGCTGGATACCTGAGTGGCGAGGATGCGGTCGTACGCCTCCTTCAGGGTCGTGTACTGGTCCTTGATGTAGCCCCAGAACTCCGAGTTGGTGGAGTTCATCACCACGAGGTCCTTCAGACCGGAGATGACCTGCCACTGCTCACCGTCGTAGGTGATCTCGGTCAGGCGGGTCTCCTGGCCCTGGCGGACGAAGGAGTGCTTGACCTCGTCCGAGCCGATGAACTTGGAGTTGGCGTCGGAGGTGGCGATCCGCTCCCAGGCGTACTCCTCGATGCGGATACGGGCCCGGTGGATCGGCTCCTGGCTGGTCACGAAGTGCCGGGCCAGGTGGATGCCGAACTGCTCGGCCGACTCGATCCCGTACTCCTTGGCGAAGGCGTACACGGTGTTCTTGGTCGTGTCCGTGGGCAGGCAGTGGGCGTTGGAGCCGGAGAGATGGACCTCTTCCAGATCGCCGGAGAGGGCGACGGAGACGTTCAGGTCCTTGATGTGGTGGGTGTCGCCATCGCGGGTGATCTTGACGACGCGGTTTTCCGCTTTGCCATACTGGTTCTGGCCGAGAATCACCGGGCGGGCCGGGCGGGAATGGGCAGTCATGTCGGTGCTAGCTCCCTCGGTATACGGAGTAGCCGAACGGGTTGAGCAGCAGCGGTACGTGGTAGTGCTCGCCCGGCTTGACGGCAAAGGTGATTGCCACCTCCGGGAAGAAGGCTCCGCTGTCCCTTACGCGGGGGGCGTCCTGCTGTTCCTCGGCTTGCTGGTGAGTGCTGTGCTGATGTGAACCGAAGTACTCCTCGACCGCGAAGTCGAGGCGCACATGGGTGGTGCCTTCCGGCAGGGCCGGCAGGTCCTTGCAGCGTCCGTCCGCGTCGGTCTTGGACGCGCCGTGGGCGGTCCAGGCGCCGTCGCTGCCGGAGCGCACCGAGAGCGTGAGGGCGACGCCCTCCGCGGGGCGGCCCACGCTGGTGTCCAGGATGTGCGTGGACACCGACGTCGGTGCGGCCGTCTCCCTGCTCATGCTGCGTCTCCTTCTGCGTTTTCCGCGATACGGGTCAGGCGAATGCGGTTGATCTTGCCGAGCTCCACGCGAACGATCTCTCGTTCCTGTTCCGGCGTGTTGTCGATCCTGTTACGGACCGCGTCGCGCATCTGCTCCCCGGTACGGCCGGAGGCGCAGATCAGGAAGACGTGGCCGAACTTCTCCTGGTAGGCCAGGTTGAGTTCGAGCATCTCCGCCTTGAGCTCGTCGGAGGCGCCGGCCATCCCGCTCTGCTCGCGGTTCGAGGTCGGATCGCCGGGCTTCGGCCGGCCGATGGGCGGGTGCCCGGCCATCGCCTCGGCCAGGTCCTCCGCGCTCAGCTCGGCCATGGCGGCGTCGCTCGCGGCGAACAGGGCGTCGGTGGTGGCGTAGGGGCGCCGGGCGAGTATCTTGCTCCCCCACGCCCGGCTGGCACACACCTCGTGCAGTGCGGCCGCTGCCGTACTGTCGTCGGCGGTGTTGAACCGGGTGAGCCCCGGGAACGAACTCGAAGACACGGGAAGCCTCCGTGGCCTGGTGCTGGACAGCTCTGCTTGGCTGGAAACAGCTAAGACCCCCGGCAACATCACGTCAACACTTTGTTGAAAACTCGGCAACGCAAAAGCCGCCGTCCGGGGATTCCGGACGGCGGCTTCGGGGCCGGGACCAGCGACTGCGGACGCTTCGCTCCGGTTGGCACCGTTCGTCGCATTCTCCCGGCCCAGGAGGCTCGGGCGGCACAAGGACGGGCCGTCAGCAGTTCTCGGTGATCACGTCCTCCAGCGTCGAGAGGGCGAGGCGGTCGTCCTCCAGCTTCTTCTCGAGGCCTTCCACCGCTTGCCGAAGCGCCGCGATCGCCGCGGGATCCGGATTCGGCTGCTGCTCAAGGACACCGATCTTCCCCTTGAGCTCATCGATCAACTTCTCGGTACGCCGAATCTCCGCCTTCTGCTCCTTCGCCACCCGTCGCATCATCTCGCAAGGAGACTCCTGCACCGATGCCATCGCGACCCCACTCCCTGCTGCTCCTCGGGACGCCGACCCGGCCACTTGTCGACCGGCGCCGGACCCGGCCAGTCTCCGGCGCCCCGGTACACCTCGCACCCCCGCTCAGCCATTCGGGAAACGGCGAGGCGGCCGGCCCCAGGAGGGGGCGGCCGCCTGCCCGGGGAGCTGCCCGGCCGTGCCCCTGACCGCCTACGCGCCTTCCGCCTGTGCGTTCGTGTCCTTCGCGGCGTTCTCCCGGTTCAGGTAGTTGTAGACGGTGAAGCGGCTGACGCCGAGGGCGCCCGCGACCGTCTCCACGCCGTGCCGGACCGAGAAGGCGCCGCGGGTCTCCAGAATCCGCACCACCGACTGCTTCGTCTTGCGGTCCAGGTCCGCCAGCGGCATGCCGTGCCGGCGCTCCAGCTCGGCGAGGATGTGGTCGAGCGAATCCGACAGATGCGGGAGCCGTACGGCCACCCGGTCCTGCCCCTCCCAGGCCAGCACGACATCGTCGCCCTGGGCCAGGTCCGGCGCGACCATCTGTCCGCCCATCGCGTCCACCAGCGGCTTGACCGCCTGGACGAACGGGTGGTCGGCGGGCTCCGTCACGTCAGGTCCCCCTCGTCCCGCTTGGCTTCCCCGATCACATTGACCTGCAGGGATACCCGGGTGGCGCCGGCCTGCAGCGATTCGCGCAGCAGGGCGGCCACCGCGCCGAGCACCTGATCGGCGTCGCCCTCGGCCGTATTGCCGAACGGACCGACGTCGACGGCGTCCAGCTCGGCGCCCGTGACGATCTCCCGCGCCACCACCGCATGCGCCGGCGCCTCGTCCAGGTCGAACGGTTCCGTCGTGAACTCCACTCTCAATCGCACGCCGCTCAACCTACGCGCGGTTCGGCCCGGCCACCAGAAATTGCCCTGAGGCCCTCTTGACAGCCTCCGAGCCCGCCAGGCAGTGTTCCATTAAGCAGAAAAACAGTTCCACTATCCGGAAGGAGCGCCGGCCCTTATGGGTTTCACGGACACGCGCTTCAACGTCAATCTGTCGATCCTGTTCACCGAGCTTCCGTTGCTGGAGCGGCCGGCGGCCGCGCGGGCGGCGGGTTTCACGGCGGTGGAGCTGTGGTGGCCGTGGGTGGATGCCCCGGTTGTGGAGCAGGCGGAGCTGGACGCGCTGCGTTCCGCGCTCAACGATGCCGGGGTGCGGCTGGTGGGGCTGAATTTCTACGCCGGTCAGCTGCCGGGGCCCGACCGCGGCGCCCTGTCGGTTCCGGGTCGGGAGTCGGAGCGGTTCCGGGCGAATGTGCCGGTGGCGATCGAGTTCGCGAAGTCGCTGGGGTGCACGACCTTCAACGCGCTCTACGGCAACCGCGTCGAGGGTGTCTCGGCGGCTGAGCAGGACGCGCTGGCACTGGAGAACCTGGTCTTTGCCGCGCGGGCGGTGGGCGAGGTGGGCGGGACGCTGCTGATCGAGGCGCTCAATGCGCCCGAGTCACCCAAGTGCCCCCTCGTCTCGGCTCCCAAGGCCATCGAGGTCGTCGATGCGGTGAACGCGGCGACGGGGCTGGACAACGCCCGCTTCCTGATGGACCTCTACCACCTGTCGATGAACGGCGAGGACCTCGACGAGGTCATCGACCGCTACACCGCCAAGACCGCGCATGTGCAGATCGCCGACAACCCCGGCCGCGGCGCCCCCGGCAGTGGCTCGCTGGACTTCACCGCGCTGCTGGGCCGGCTGAAGAAGAACGGCTACGACGGCTGGATCGGCCTGGAATACAAGCCCGGCAACGGCCCCAGCGCCGGTGCCTTCGCCTGGCTCCCGGCCTCCCAGCGCGCCGCCAACTGACCCCAGCAGCCCCGGGCCCTTGCGTCGCCCGCATGACTTTGAGTGTGAAAGAGGCACCCTATGAGCAATCTCCCCAAGATCGCGTGGATCGGTCTGGGCATCATGGGCTCCCCCATGGCCGAGAACCTGATCAAGGCCGGCTACTCCGTCACCGGCTACACCTTGGAGGCCGACAAGCTGGAACGCCTCGCCAAGAACGGCGGAACCGCGGCCGGCTCGATCGCCGAGGCCGTCCGCGACGCCGACGTCATCATCACCATGGTCCCCGCCTCCCCCCAGGTCGAGGCCATCGCCTACGGACCCGACGGCATCCTGGCCAACGCCAAACAAGGCGCGCTGCTGATCGACATGTCCTCGATCACCCCGCAGACCTCCATCGACCTGGCCACAGCAGCCGGCGACCAGGGCATCCGCGTCCTGGACGCCCCCGTCTCCGGCGGCGAAGCCGGCGCCATCGAAGCCGTCCTGTCCATCATGGTCGGCGGCCAACAAACCGACTTCGACGCCGCCCACCCGATCCTGAACGCCCTGGGCAAAACCATCGTCCTGTGCGGCCCCCACGGCTCCGGACAAACCGTCAAGGCCGCCAACCAACTCATCGTCGCCATCAACATCCAAGCCTGCGCCGAAGCCGTCGTCTTCCTGGAAAAGTCCGGCGTCGACCTCCCCGCCGCCCTCGACGTCCTGGGCGGCGGCCTGGCCGGCTCCACCGTCCTTACCCGCAAGAAGGACAACTTCACCCACCGCGACTTCAAGCCCGGCTTCCGCATCGACCTCCACCACAAGGACATGGGCATCGTCACCGACGCCGCCCGCACCGTCGGCGCCGCCCTCCCCGTCGGCACCCTCGTCGCAAGCCTCGTCGCCTCCCTCCGCGCCCAAGGCGACGGCAGCCTCGACCACTCCGCCCTCCTACGCGGCGTCGAACGCCTCTCCGGACACACCACCGAAAGCTGAGTCCATGGCGGCGCAGCGGATTCCCGCAATACGGGCGGCCGTCCAGATCATGAAGGACGAGGGCGTCGATATCGCCTTCGGCTGCCCGGGTGCCGCCCTCCTCCCGCTGTACGCGGCGATGGAGGAGGCCGGCGGCATCGAGCATCTGTCGGTGCGCCATGAAGAGGCCGCCACGCATATGGCTGACGGCTGGGCACGTACGAGCGGGAAGGCCGGTGTCGCCGCGGTGGCCGCGGGCCCGGGGGCGGCGCGGCTGATCACCGGGCTGTACGCGGCCCAGCAGGACGCGGTCCCGCTGGTGTGCATCACCGGTCGGGCGGGGGCCGGCCCACTCCGGCCGGCCGGCCCGCCGCGCCACGAGGCCTACCGGCCGCCGGATCTGCTCCGGCTGGCCGCTCCGGTCACCAAGCGCGCCGAGCGGATCGAGGATCCGGCGCGGATTCCAGGGGCCTTTCGCGAGGCGTTCCGGATCGCGCGGGAGGGCCGCCCCGGCCCGGTGCTGATCGATGTCCCGGCCGATCTGGCCGCGGTGGAGATCGCGTACGACCCCGGGCAGGAGCCCTCGGCCGGTTTCCGGCCCGCACGGTCCGTACGTGGTGGAGCGGTGCGACCGCCCGTCGCGGCGGGCCGCGCCGACCACGCGGATCTCGGCCGCCTGCGCGTCCCGGGGCCCGGGCCCCTGGCGGAGATCGCCGAGCTCTTCGGGGCGGACGCGTATGTCGTCGGCGGCGCTGCGGGCGCCTGCGCCCGCAGCGGCCCTCCGGGCTGGGAGGTACCCGCCGCGATCGGCGTCCGCAAGGCGCTGGATGCCCGGGGCCAGCGGGGCGCGGAGGTGGTGGCGGTCATCGACGGGCATGGATTCCCGTTCATGGCCGAGGAGCTGGCGGCCGCGGCCCAGTATGAGGTGCCGTTCGTACTGATCATGCTCACCCCACTCGACCACCACGCGGACTTCACGGACCACGTGAAGCTCGTCGAGGCGTACGGCTGCGCAGGCCGTGACGTCGTCGATCCGACGGAGCTCCGCTCGGCGGCCGAGTGGGCCCGCAAGGAAGCCTTCTCGACACGACGACCGGTCCTCATAGAGGTCCGGGTCGCCCAGGGCATGCCTTGGGATCAGCCCGGCCCGGGGTGACCCCAAAGGCACTCTCCGCAAGCTTCCGGGCGGTGGCCGCGCCGACACCTGTCCTGTCGCGCCCAGGCGTGGCCGCCGTCCGGAATACCCACCCGCACACCCCCCAGGTTTGTTTCAACAAACTGTTGACGTTTGGTCGGAGCGCTTCTTACGCTCCGACATGCGGAAGCCAACTTCCGCGCTCTCGTACGGAAGGTCACCATGTCGAAGCCCACGCTGACGGCGCGCGTTCTCACTACGGAGGCTGGCGCCCCGGTCGCCGACAACCAGAACTCCTCAACCGCCGGCGTCGGCGGCCCGATCATCCTCCAGGACCAGCACCTGCTGGAGAAGCTCGCGCGCTTCAACCGCGAGCGCATCCCGGAGCGTGTCGTGCACGCCCGCGGCTCCGGCGCGTACGGCTACTTCGAGGTGACCGACGACGTCACCGGCTTCACCCGCGCCGACTTCCTGAACACCGTCGGCAAGCGGACCGAGACGTTCATCCGTTTCTCGACCGTCGCCGACAACCTCGGTGGCCCGGACGCGGCCCGTGACCCGCGTGGCTTCGCCCTGAAGTTCTACACCGCAGAGGGTAACTACGACCTCGTCGGCAACAACACCCCGGTGTTCTTCATCAAGGACCCGATCAAGTTCCCCGACTTCATCCACTCGCAGAAGCGCGACCCCTTCACGGGCAAGCAGGAGCCGGACAACGTCTGGGACTTCTGGGCGCACGCCCCCGAGGCCACCCACCAGATCACCTGGCTCATGGGCGACCGCGGTATCCCGGCCTCCTACCGCCACATGAACGGCTACGGCTCGCACACGTACCAGTGGACGAACGCCGAGGGTGAAGCCTTCTTCGTCAAGTACCACTTCAAGACGAACCAGGGCATCCGCTGCCTGAGCAGCGAGCAGGGCGCCGAGCTGGCGGGCAAGGACCCCAACTCGCACCAGACCGACCTGCTGCAGTCCATCGAGCGCGGTGTCTACCCGTCCTGGACGCTGTATGTGCAGATCATGCCGGCGGCCGAGGCGGCGAACTACCGCTTCAACCCGTTCGACCTGACCAAGGTGTGGCCGCACAGCGACTACCCGCTGCAGCGGGTCGGCCGTCTGGTCCTGGACCGCAACCCGGACAACGTCTTCGCCGAGGTCGAGCAGTCGGCCTTCTCGCCGAACAACTTCGTGCCCGGCATCGGCCCGTCCCCGGACAAGATGCTCCAGGGCCGGCTGTTCGCCTACGCCGACGCGCACCGCTACCGCCTGGGCGTCAACCACACCCAGCTGCCGGTGAACGCCCCCAAGGCGACCAAGGCCAACAACTACGGCCGGGACGGTCTGATGGCCACCAACGGCTACGACCGGCACGCCAAGAACTACGAGCCGAACTCCTACGGCGGCCCGGCCCAGACGAACGAGGCGCTCTCCGCCCCGCTCGCCGTCTCCGGCTACACCGGCACCCACGAGGCCCCGGCGCACACCAAGGACGACGACTTCTTCCAGGCCGGTGAGCTCTACCGTCTGATGTCGGAGGACGAGAAGAACCGTCTGGTGAACAACATCGCCGGCGGCCTCTCCCAGGTCGGCCGCGACGATGTGATCGAGAAGAACCTCGCCCACTTCCACGCCGCCGACCCGGACTACGGCAAGCGCGTCGAGGCGAAGGTCCGTGAGCTGCGCGAGGACTGACGGGAGGTCGGTTTCCTCGCGCGACCGTACCGGCCGGCCCGTTGAGGGGTGGTCGGCCGGTACGGAGAGGTAGCGCGAGCTCCGCGGTGTGCGGGGAGATTCCAGTGCGGTGGCAGTGCTCGCCCCATAAGGAGGGGCGAGCCGCCTCCCCCGCCGCGGAGCCCGCTTCCTCCCCGACCCCCACAGACTCCGTCCGACGGTGCGATGTCCTGTCGCGCCCAACTCTCGCACTGTCGGACGGGAACCACCGCAGGGCCCGGAATCCGTACGGCCACGGATTCCGGGCCTTTGTGCGTCGCCCTTTGTGCGTCGCCCTGTGTACGTCGCGGGCACGCAGGCGCGCCCCGTGCGCCGTGCACCGTGCGAGGGGCCCTTTGTGCGCCTCGGACGCGCCCCTGCATGCGCCCCGGCTCCCCTCGTTTCTCCCCCTGACCCGGCCTGTCACCGCAATTCGGCCCCCGGCGCCCGCTTTTGGAGAGAGCATGGGGACACCTGCAGTACCGACCTGCCAGCCGCCCTACCTGCCAGGAGCCGAACATGGCCGACAGCGTGCCGGTGCGGTGCCCCACGTGCCGCCGCGAGAACGCCTTCACCCCGCCCACCTTCCCGTGCGCGTGCGGTGCCCCGCTGACCATGCCCGTGCTGCGCGGCGGGGTGCCCGTCGAGATAGTGCACCGCACCTGGCAGGCCTCCTGGGTGGAGGTGCGCTGCGAGGTGTGCGGACGGCAGGACGAGTGGCCGGCGCCGGAGTCCGGCTGCGCCTGCGGCACGGTCGTCCGGGTTCCCGTCGTCCCCGCGCCCGTCCCGCCGGAGCCGAACTTCCCGTCGTTGGGCGTGCCCGCCCCCAAGTCCGCGCCGGCACAGGCCGCCGACCCTCCGCGTGCCATCCTGCGGCCCGCGTTCCGCCCCGTCACGATCCGTACGGCGCGTGACTGTGTCACCGCCGCCGAGCAGTATCTGAAGTGGCTGGGCTTCGCCGATGTCGCGCGGACGCAGGAGCGCACCGCCTCCGGCGTGGACCTGCGCGGCACGGGCGTGGTCGCCCAGGTCGACCCGACCACCCGCTCCACCAAGCTGCGCGAGATCGAATGCATCTGGCTCAACGGCCTCAACGACTCGGCCATCGCGGTCTTCTTCTCGCTGGCCGGCTATGCCCGCGACGCCCGGGCCCGCGCCGACGAGCTGCACATCCCGCTGTACGTCATGGATCTCACGGGCACCCCGCAGCCGGTCAACGACCCGGCCGACGAGTTGATCAGGTACGGCGCGGCGGGGCGGTGAGCCGGCCGTCCGCGGCTGTCGTGGCGAGCCGCCGCAGGACAGCGGCCGACGGCGAGCCCGGCTCGGCGTGGTAGATCACCACCCGCTGCCCCGGGTCGTCCGGCAGCGTCAGCAGCTCGTCGGTGAGCGTCAGCGGCCCGACGACCGGGTGACGGTATGCGCGGGTGTGTGTCGCGCAGGTCCGCACCGGATGCGCCGCCCACAGCGTCGCGAACTCCGCGCTCTCCCGGCCGAGTTCGGCGATCAGCCCGGCCGGCCGCGGCGTGTCGGGCCAGCGCCCGGCGATCAGTCGCAGATCGCCCACGGTGTCCCGGAGCTTGCTCTGCCGGTCCGGGTACAGCGCCCGGGTGTGCGGATCGAGGAACATCATCCGGGCGATGTTCGGCCGCTCGGCCGCACTGCGCTCCGGCGCGTCGAACGGCAGATGCCCGGCGAGCAGCGCATGGCCCGCCCGGTTCCAGGCCAGTACGTCCACGAACCGGCCGAGCACCAGCGCCGGGACGTCCCCCAGCGACTCGATCATGTTCCGTACGGACGGCCGCAGTTGCTCCCCGTCGTCCGCCGCCTCCGGACGTTCCCCGCCGCGGGCGGGCCGATGTGCCGGCCGGGCCAGCCCGTACAGATGCGCCCGCTCGGTCCCGTCCAGCCGCAGCACACGGGCCAGCGCCTCCAGTACGGCGTCCGAGGCGCTGCCGCCGCCGATGCCCTGCTCCAGACGGGTGTAGTAGCCGACGCTGATCCCTGCCAGCTGCGCCAGCTCCTCGCGGCGCAGGCCCGGCACCCTCCGTCGGCCGCCGTGGCCGACCAGCCCCATCTCGTCCGGTGACAGCCGCGCCCGCCGGCTCCGCAGGAACGCTCCCAACTCCGGTGTCCGGTCCATGCGTTCAGTGTGCCGGGCGGCGCGCGGCCTGCACCTGGCAGGGGTGGGCACCGCGTTCCTACCCTCAGCAGGGGGCTGGGTGGACGGGCGGCCGCACGGCAGGATCAGCGCCATGAAGATCATCGTGATCGGAGCGACCGGCACCCTCGGCAGTGCCGTGGTCCGGCAACTGGAAGACCGCGGCCACCAGGTCGTCCGCGCGGCGCGCCGTGGCCCTGTCCGGGTCGACCTGGAGGACCTGACTTCCGTCGACGCCCTCTTCGCGTCCGTACGGGAGGTGGAGGCCGTCATCTGCTGTGCCTCGAGCGGCCGACTGACCCCGCTGGACTCCCCCTCGGACGACGACTTCACGGCCGGCCTGCAGGGCAAACTCCTCGGCCAGGTCCATCTGGTCCGGCGCGCCCTTCCTCATCTGCGGGACGGCGGCGCCATCGTCCTCACCAGCGGCACCTTCGAAAAGCCCACACGGGGCGGGGCGTTCGGTGCACTCGTCAACGCCGGCCTGGACGCCTTCGTGAGGGCCGCGGCCATCGAAATGCCACGCGGTCTGCGACTGCATGTGGTCGGTCCCGGCTGGATCGCCGAAACCCTCGCCGGCATGGGCCTGGACCCGTCCGACGGCACACCGGCCGCCGATGTGGCCCGCCGGTACGTCGAGCACATCGACGCTCTCCCCCCAGGAGAACGGCAACCGTGACCATGCTGATCGTGCCGACCCATCCGGACCTGCGGTTTTCCGGTCCGTGGAAAGCCACACGACGGAAAACCGGTCGCCGGGCCCGGCGGAACCGGCGACACTGACCCGGTGATCATCCACGGACCGTCTGCCGCCGAACTCCCCGTACTGCGCGATATCGAGCGAGCCGCCGGGGAGCCGTTCCGCGTCCTGGGCATGGCCTCGATCGCGGACGACGAGCCGCCGTCGCTGGAGCAGCTGTCGGGGTTCCAGCGGGCGGGACGGCTGCTGGCCGCGTACGAGGAGCGGGAGCCGGCGGGCACGAGCACGAACCGGGACCGGCACACGGCGGGGCCGCCGATCGGCTACCTGCTCTGGGAGCCGGTCGACGGATGCACCCATATCGAGCAGGTGTCGGTCCACCCTGACCATGCCCACCGCCGCATCGGCCGGGCCCTCATCGACCGGGCGGAGCGGGACAGCGGTCCGGGCGCGCTGACGCTGACCACCTTTGCCGAGGTGCCATGGAACGCGCCGTATTACACCCGGCTCGGCTTCCGGGTGCTCGCCGACGCCGAACTCACACCGGGGCTGCGGGCCATCCGCGCCCATGAGGCGGCGCTGGGGCTGGACCGCTGGCCGAGGGTGTGTATGCGGAGGGAGGCGGGCCGGTCGGACTCCGGGCCATGACCGGCCGGCCGGCCGCCCCATATCTGACGCAGCGTCAGTTCACTGCTCGGGCCGGACATAATGTGAAGATGATCGACGCGAACGCTCTCCGGTCCGCCTGTCTGGACTTCAACGGCGCGACCGAGGAATTCCCCTTCCCGCGGCACCCGGATGTGTCGACCTTCAAGGTCGGCGGCAAGATCTTCGCACTGTCGACGCTGACGGACGTGCCGCTCACCGTGAGCCTCAAGTGCGAGCCCGAGCTGGCCGAGCGGCTGCGCGCGGCGCACCCGGAGGTGGTGCCGGGCTATCACCTCAACAAACGCCACTGGAACACCGTTTCGCTGGACGGCGAGCTCCCCGACCGGCTGATTCTCGACATGATCGAGGATTCCTACGACCTGGTGGTCGCCTCACTGCCGCGCGCACAGCGCCTGTTGCTCGACTGGCCGGGGGAACGTCAGCGCTGAGCGCTTTCGCGGCAGCCACCCTCAGCCGGTCTTCAGGCCCAGGCCGTAGAACCTCACGTGGTACGCGTCCATGTACGAGGCCTCGCCGCCGACTATCAGGTCGGCGGGCGTGCGCACCCCCACCGCGCGTGCGGTGGCCACCAGCGTCTCCGCCAGCGCCCGGCCCGACGGCTCACCGGGGCCGCCCGCGTCGATGCGCCACTGCGGGTCATCGTCATCGGGCCACACATTCCGGGTTCCGGGGTGGTTGTCGGCGGTGCCCCAGCCCAGAGCGGACGGGTCGATGTCGTCCGGAGCGAAGCATCCGAGCGAGAGCCGGTCGCGACAGCTCACATCGAACAGGATCGGGGCGCCGCCCTCGGGCAGGTGCCCGTAGATCGGCATCGAGACGGATGTACCCAGTGCGGTCGTCTCGGCCGGCAGCGTGCCCAGGAAGTCGGCGAGCGCGCCGGTCACCGTCTCCCAGCTGCGCGCGTCCCAGCCGCCGGGGAAGCCCAGGCCTCCGTTGGCCGGGTCGTTGCGGCTGCCGAAGAAGCCGGTGATCGAGTGCTCCTCGCCGATGCCCTGACGCCAGAACCAGTTCTCCACCGGGTCGGTGGGCTGCAGGATCAGCTCGGGGCCCGCCTTCCCGGCGCGCAGTTCCAGGGTGTTCGGCCGGTCGCGCCAGCGCAGGAACGGCGTCCCCCACAGCGGTCCGGAGTCGTAGAACGGTCCCAGGCTGCCGTAGACACCCATGATCGATGCCGCGCCGAGCGCCACGGTCAGTTCGTCCCGCACCGCTCGGAAGGCGGCTGCCTGGCTGTCCGCGTCCGGTTCGGCGAGCCCCACCGGAACGGACAGTTCGAGATACGCCTCACCATCGGCGTACCGCTGCTCCATCGCTCCGACCGGGCGCAGCCGCGCGTCGCCCGCGGCACGGCCGGTGCCGATGACCGGCCCACTGGCGGCGTCGCTCCAGGTCCAGCCGAGCCCGGCGACCAGGGCCCGCACTCCCTCGGGCGTCCAGCCACCCGCGTCCGCGCCGGTGAGCCGGCCCGCCAACTCCGCGACACTGTCCGTCATCTTCATGTCCCCGATTCCCCCGTCGGCGCTTCCCCGCTGTTCATTCACCCCTCCATCCTGCCTGCCGGGTCTGACAATCGCGTGGGGGTCCATTCCGCTCCGGTGCCCGGGGCGCACCGGCGCTGCTGGAGCCCGGCCGAACTCGCCCGCTCCACCGACCCGCTGTGGCCGCCGCAGCTCCCCGGTCCGCTCGCCCCGTGGCGTGGCACGGCCGGCCGCGCCACGGTCCCGGATCCGGTCGATGCGGGCTACGTGCCGAACGCGGCACCCGGGCCGCACGACCCCGTGCACTCCGGACAGCGGCCCTGACCCCTGGCGGCCCCGCACACCTTCACTGCCGCACGCCGCCCAGCTCCTTCGCCAGCCGCTCGCGCAGCTCGATCTTGCGGACCTTGCCGCTGACGGTCATCGGGAACGCTTCGAGGATGTCGAGGTAGCGCGGCACCTTGAAGTGGGCGAGCCGGGAGCGACAGTAGCGGGCCAACTCGTCGCGGGTGAGCGGGTCTTCGGGGTCGCGGAGGATGACACAGGCGGCGATCTCCTCGCCGTACTTGTCATCCGGGACGCCGACGATCTGCACGTCGGCGATCTTGGGGTGGGAGTAGAGGAACTCCTCGATCTCGCGCGGATAGACGTTCTCACCACCCCTGATGATCATGTCCTTGATGCGGCCGACGATCCGGACATAGCCGTCGTCGTTCATCACCGCGAGGTCGCCGGTGTGCATCCACCGGGCGGCGTCGATGACCTCGGCGGTGCGCTCGGCCTCCTCCCAGTAGCCCAGCATCACGCTGTAGCCGCGGGTGCACAGTTCGCCCGGTGTGCCGCGCGGCACGGTCACCCCGCTCGCCGGGTCGACGACCTTGACCTCGATGTGCGGCAGCACCCGTCCGACGGTCGCGGTGCGGTGTTCGAGGTCGTCGTCGCGACGGGTCTGGGTGGAGACCGGGGAGGTCTCGGTCATGCCGTAGCAGATGGAGACCTCGGCCATGTGCATCTCGGTGACCACCCGCTTCATCACCTCCTCCGGGCAGGGCGAGCCCGCCATGATGCCGGTGCGCAGCGAGGAGAGGTCGTAGGAGGCGAAGTCGGGGTGGTCGAGTTCGGCGATGAACATGGTGGGGACGCCGTAGAGGGAGGTGCAGCGCTCGTCCTGGACGGCCCGCAGGGTGGTGGCGGCGTCGAAGGCGGGGGCCGGGATGACGATGCAGGCGCCGTGCGAGGTGACGCCGAGATTGCCCATCACCATGCCGAAGCAGTGGTAGAAGGGCACCGGCAGACACACCCGGTCGTGCTCGGTGTAGGCGATGGTCTCGGCGACCCAGTAGCCGTTGTTGAGGATGTTGTGGTGGGAGAGGGTGGCGCCCTTCGGGAAGCCGGTGGTGCCCGAGGTGTACTGGATGTTGACCGGGTCGTCGGCGGTCAGGGCCTTTTCGCACTCGGCGAGCCGGGTGTGCGGGACGGCGGCGCCGGCGGCCAGCAGTCCGCCCCAGGTCGGGTCGCCGATGTAGACCACATCGCGCAGCGCCGGGCTCTCGGCGCGCACCTGCTCGATCATCCGGCGGTAGTCGCTGGTCTTGTGGTGGGTGGCGGAGACCAGGACGGTGATACCGGCCTGTTGGAGGACGTACGCCAACTCGTGTACCCGATATGCCGGGTTGACGTTGACGAGGATCGCGCCGATCTTGGCGGTGGCGTACTGGACGAGGACCCATTCGGCGCAGTTGGGCGCCCAGATGCCGACCCGGTCGCCCTTGCCGACGCCCTTGGCGAGCAGGCCGAGGGCCACCTCGTCGACCGCGCGGCCCAGTTCGGTGTAGGTCCAGCGGCGACCGCCGGCCACCTCGACCAGCGCCTCGCGGTCGCCGAAGCGGGCGATGGTGCGGGCCAGATCGGCGCCGATGGTGTGCCCGAGCAGCGGCCGCTCGGCGGCCCCGCTGGCGTACGACAGCTCCTTGTGCGACGGGCTCATCGGTGGTTCTCCTCCCAGTACTCGGCACCGCCGTCGCCCTGCGCGGTGCGCTCGCGCAGTTCGATACGGCGGATCTTGCCGGAGACGGTCTTCGGCAGGTCGGCGAACTCCAGCCGCCGGATGCGCTTGTAGGGGGCCAGGACTTCACGGGAGTGCTCGAAGATCAGCTTCGCGGTCTCCGGGCCGGGCGACCACCCGGCCGCGAGCACGACATACGCCTTGGGCACGGACAGCCGCACCGGATCGGGGGCCGGCACCACGGCGGCCTCGGCGACCGCCTCGTGCTCCAGCAGGGCGCTCTCCAGCTCGAACAGCGAGATCTTGCAGTCGGACGCCTTGAACAGACCGCCCTTTTCAGGGGACAGATCTTCACCAATCATCATCCGGGGATCAACCCGTCCCCGGACCTCAAGGGGCGGAAGCATCACTCCGCCCTCCGGGGGCGCCTCCCCCGGCACATCCACCAATGCGTTCATCAGCCGCTCCCAGAAGCCCGACGTCAGCCATCGCTGCCATATGCCCGCAAGGTTTCCCGCCGGAGCGGACAAGCCACTCCAAGGACACCCGGTGCGCGCCTTGTACAGCATGGCGTCCAGCGTGCCCCGAGGATCTCGCAGCCGCCTACCCTTTCGATCTACGAAGATAGATTCGACCTTCGCCCACGCGTCGTCCGTCAGCAGAGGAACGCGACGAGCACGCTCACGGAACCACGCACTGACGGCGTCATCGCTGCGCACCTTCCTCGGGATCCCGCCCAGGATGGTGACCTGGATCTCCAACAGGCCGAGAACCTTGGCCTATTGCTCCGGTCCCATGTCGCGCAGCCGGTGCCGGGCCAGTTCGACCAGCTTCTGAAGGTCACTCCCTCGCTGCGCGGCATCCTCGGCTTCCTGCCGCCACAGCTTGGTGTCCTCCAGAAGCTGTACAGTGCGCTGCCGCTCCTTGGCCAACGTGAGGACCGCCTGCTCGATGGCGGCCTTGGCATCTGCTTGGCAGCCGCGACCACAGCCGCCGAAATGGCAGCGTCGTTTGCGGCCACCTGCTTTTCCAGGTCGGTAATCCGGCGGGCGTAATCCACCTGACCCGCCTGACCGACATCGACCCGGTCCTCTGCCATGGCCACCAGACGGTCCGGGTCCTCAAGCAACGCGCAGACTTCGTTCCACACCCTCCGCTCCAGCGCACCAGCATTGATCTGAGCACAGTCGCATCGCGGTGCACCGGCATATTGCTGATTCTTACCCGTGCAGCGATATGCCCGTCCGCCGTCTCTGCCGATACGACTGGTGCCGGTGCAGTGCTTTCCGCATCCCCCACGATGCGTTGGCTGAGCGGGTGAAACGTGGCTCCCGGTGCGGACCTGCGAACCGTGCGGGCCAGAGCGACATGAGGCGCTTCAGCTCGTCCTTCGTAAACAGCGGCGGCAGCTGGATGACGGCCGTTTCGCCGTACAGCGGCTTTCCTGCGTTGTTCAGTCGCGAGCCCCGCCTACCTCTGTTGCTTGCGGGATTCCTGTGGACACGAATTGCTTCTTGAACCGCGCGGCCGGTCAGGATAGGGCGCAGCGATCCGTGTGGCCAGTAGTCCTTCGTCGGGCCAGGAATTCCCTGCCGGTTGAACTCGTCCTTCTTCGGCCTCAGCCCCACCCGCGTCCCCCTCTCCACCGGCGGCGGCAAGGCCATCGACGCCCCACACACACCGGAGCAGTCGTCCGCCAAGCCCCAGCCCGCACCACCACCCCCACCTTTCAAGGCGCAACGAGACCCGCGGCACGAGCCGGAGGAGGCGGCACTACCCGGTGAAGCAGATCGAAGCCCGCGAAGCCGTGGGACTCCTGCGCAACATGACCCGGGTCCTGTGCGTCGTCGGGATCCTGGCGCTCGTCTTCACCACGGTCAACGTCACCCGCTTCGCCACCACCCGCCACGTCCCCCTCCCCATCGCCGTCCTCCTCGACCCCGTGATCGGCACCGCGCTCGCCGGCGTCCTCTACATAGACACACGCCTGGCCGCCTAAGGGCTGTCCCGTAATCCCTGGTGGATCAGCGCACGGCGTCAGATGCACTGCGTTCGCTGCGCTCACTCCGTCTCGGCTCTTCATTCGCTGTACGGATGCCGAGCTGCATCGCAAGGCGGAGGGACGTCCGGATACTGGGTGTATCCGGATGTTCCGACAACGCGGCGTGGGGGCACCTCCCAGCGTTAGCTGGGGGAGTGCCGTAGCTGTCGTCGTGCGCCCGCCAGGGATTACGGGACAGCCCTTAGGGCATCCGCCCACCAGCCTGGTCCACCACACTCCGCTGGAGCGCCGGATCCACCGCCGCCCTCATGAACACCTGGGAAAGCCTGTGGCCAGACGGACAGATCGGCTGGCCGAACCAAGCCGACCCAGCAGCCGTCCTGCTCCACCTCACCCCCGCCCTCCTCCTCATCACACTCACCGAAACCATCGCCGCCTACCGCCGAACCGTCACCGACCTCCTGGACCAGATCGGCCCGACCGGCCCCACCCATCCGACGGATCCGACGGATCCGACCGCCCCGCCCACCGCTCTGGCGCCCCGATCGGCCCCGGCAGCCACCCAACCGGACACACCCCCTGACGGCGAACACCTCAGGTCACATCCCGACCAGGAGCAACGTCCCGGACGGGCCCGACATCCGGCCCGACGCGGCCTACAGCGCACCCCACGACCGATCGTCCATTCCCCACCCGCCAGCACCCCACACCGGGGCGGCAGACGCCGACGTATGGCCGCACGCCATCGCCGTCGGCGACGCCGTCCGCTCCGCCACCGGCAAGCCGGCGAGCATCTGGCGTCTTCGCACCGATCTGCACATCGGACCCAAATGCGCCCGCCAGATCCACCACCATCTCCGAATCCGCCACCCCGACCCACCACCCCCCATCGAATGAACCACCCCGCGCTCCGCTCACGCCCCGGAACCGACCCGAGGGCCCGGAAGAAACCCACGACACCCGCGGGAGACCGATCGAGATCGGCGCACCGCTTCGCACCCGATCCGTCCCGACCCTCACGTCACCACTCTGACCAGCACCGATCCCATGCGATCGGACCTCTTGACTTCCCGCCCGGTTCGAGCGTCCATGGTCGCGGCCGACGAGCCGCGGGCCGCATCACGCGAACCCGCTCTCTCCACAGCCACGTTCGCCCGGACACACGCGACGCGCACGCGCCCGGCGAACACCCGCGGCCCGCCCACGCGGGTCCGCACCCTGGCCGGGGCCCTCAACCACCCGTCTCACCACAGAATCGAGGACCCCTGATGTCCGACACCACCCCAGACAGCACACCGACGCAGAACCCCACCCCCGAACCGCTGACCGGGCTGACCGAAGCACAAGCCGCCATCTACACCGAACTGGTCGGCCGCACCGAACCGGCCACGGTCATCGAACTCGCCCTCGCCGCAGGCATCGGCAAGTCCACCGCCGGAAGGGCACTGCCCCTGCTGGAGCAGAGCTTGCCGCGGATCTGCTGTACGGCGGCCCACAGGGCTGGCTCGGCGCCGGGGTCGCCGACCAGGGCGCCGATTCGGCGTTCGTCCTGGGCGTCCAGCATCTCGCTCTGCGGGAACACCATTTGGAAGATCGGATCGTTCGGAATGTTGTCCCAGTCGACGAGCTAGGAGCGCACATATTCATTGAACCGGAACGGCAGTACCTGGGATATCCGGCGCACCGATTCCCTGACGTCGCCCTGGAGTCCGTACTTTTCGGCGATCTCGTCGACATGGCAGGGCCCGAATACGCGGAAACGGGCCGGCTGAAAGATATGGGAAGTTGACACTGCACGGTGCGTTTCCCGTTCTGAAGCGGAGGGTGACGAAAAGTCAAAAGGATGTGTGGAGCAGACGGAGGGGGAGGCGTCAGGTGAGCGCCGGGGCCCTGGCGAGGTCCAGGATCCGAGCCGCCAGCTCGGTGGCCTGCACGCGGATCTCGGGAATGGCCGTGGTCTCCCACAGGTTTCCGCGCCGGAGCTGGCCGAGCGTCCATACGGGCGCCGCGGTACTGCCGTCGGCTGCGGTCAGCCGCCCGTCGGGCGCGGTGTCGAAGCCAAGGCCGTGCGGTCCGGGAGCAGCGATCCCTGAGTGGAGCAGGCTGCGGACGAAGGGATCGGTCAACTCCCGTACCCGGCCTTCGGTGCCGGTGCAGTTGATGACGGCGCCAACCTCCGCGGCCCAGCCGTTGGACAGCCGCACGCCGACCCCAAGACCGTCCTCGCTGGTGCGCGCCGTGGACACCTCCGCCGCCTGGACGGTCAGGAGTCCGACCAGCCGGGCCGCGGCCAGCGCCCGGTCGGTGGCCGGTGGCATCCGGTGCCGGTGAACTTCCCATTCCCGCAGGTCACCGGCAAGGAAGCGCTCCCGGTCCTGGAACGAGAGCTGCTGCCACAGCAGGGCGATGTGCGGGCGGAGTTCGTCGACGGCGGGGCGCCAGTCCCCGTACCGCCGCCGGCACAGCGCGGCGCGGTGCTGCACCCCGCGCTTGAGCTGCGCCAGGTCGCGCAGCTCAACCACCGGGACCTGGCGTACCGCGGTCGCAGGCGCCGCGGCGGCGGCATGGGGCAGCGGCAGCAGACCGTGGCGGGAGACGGCGTGCACCGTGCGGCCCGGCCTGACCAGCGAATTCGCGATGTCGCACATGGTCAGGCCGGTGCCCACGAGCAGCACATCCTGATCGTCGGGTACGTCCGCGAGCGCGCCCGGCTGCCAGGGATCGGCCACGAAGTGGGACGCGTCCTGGAGGCCGTCGGGCAGCCATTTGCTGCCGGGGGCGATATGGCCGAGCGCGAGGACCACTACGTCCGCGTCGAGCGTTTCGCCCGTGCGCAGCCGCAGGTGTACGGCGTCATTGGAGCCGGAGACGGGACGGCGGGCGATGGCGACGACCCGGTCGTGCCGTCGTCGGACCGTCGCCGTGCCAGCCCCGGCCGCGGCGGATCGGTGCAGGTCGTCGGCCAGATACGCGCCGTACCGATCGCGCGGCACGTACTCCGCCGGGTCGACCCGGCGGTGTTCTTGGTCGGCGAGCCAGCGGACGAAATCATCGCCGTCGCCCGACAGTGCGCTCATCCGCCCGGCCGGCACATTCAGCAGATGACGCGGGTCGGGCGTGGCGTAGGCAACGCCCCGCCCGGTCTCCGGCGCGGGATCGATCAGATCGATCCGTAACCTGTGCCCGGTGCGGACGGCTGCGTCCAGCAGTCGGGCCGAGGCCAGCGTGCCCGCCGCCCCCGCTCCGACGACCGCTACGTGCAAAGTCCCCTCACTCATGGCTCACCCGAGGTTGTCGGCCATGCCGGCCGCGAGAGTGGTGCCGTCTACAGGGTCGATGAGCAGGAAGGACCCGGTGCGGCGGGAGTCGGCATAGGCGTCCAGCGCCAGCGGTTCGGCGGTACGGACCCGGACCCGGCCGATGTCGTTGGCCACCAGCTGCTCGGGGCTCGGGTGCTGCGAGAGGTCGTCCAGGGTGAGCCGCGAGGGGATCTCCTCGACGATCGCCTTGACCGTACGGGTGGTGTGTTTGACCAGCACACGCTGGCCGACGGTGAGCGGCCGGTCGGCGACATGGCAGACGGTCGCCCGGACGTCCTGCGAGACGGTGGGCGCCGCGGCGGTCGGCGCGATCAGGTCGCCGCGGGAGATGTCGATGCCGTCGCTGAGACGGAGTGCCACCGACTGCGGGGCCCAGGCCACGTCCACGGACTCACCGAGCAGGTCGATGGCCTCGATGGTGCTCGAACGGCCCGAGGGCATTACGGTCACGGGCTCGCCGACACGCAACGCACCGGAGGCGATCTGGCCTGCGTAGCCGCGGTAGTCCGGGTGCTCGGCGGTCTGCGGCCGGATGACGTACTGGACCGGGATACGGGCCGGCTCCTCAGCCGGGCAGTGGCCAGCGGGGACGGTCTCCAAGTGCTCGAGAACGGTGGGTCCGCCGTACCAGTCCATGTTATTCGAGGGCTCCACCACGTTGTCGCCGGCCAGTGCGGAGACCGGGATGGCAGTGATCTCCGGGATGCCCAGCTTGGTCGCGTACGCGGTGAACTCCTCGGCGATGGCGGCGAAGACGGGCTCGGCGTAGTCGGCGAGGTCCATCTTGTTGACGGCGAGGACGACGTGCGGGACGCGCAGCAGGGCGGCCACGGCGGCGTGCCGGCGGGTTTGTTCCACGACGCCGTTGCGGGCGTCGACGAGGACGACGGCGAGGTCGGCGGTGGAGGCGCCGGTGACCATGTTGCGGGTGTACTGCACATGGCCGGGGGTGTCGGCGAGGATGAACCGGCGCCGCGGCGTGGCGAAGTAGCGGTAGGCGACGTCGATGGTGATGCCCTGCTCGCGCTCGGCGCGCAGCCCGTCGGTCAGCAGCGCCAGGTCGGGCGCCTCCTGTCCGCGGTTGCGGGAGGCGTGCTCGACGGCCTCCAGCTGGTCGGCGAGCACCGACTTGGAGTCGTGCAGCAGCCGGCCCACCAGGGTCGACTTCCCGTCGTCCACAGAACCGGCGGTGGCGAAACGCAGCGTGTCGATGGTCATCTTTAGAAGTACCCTTCGCGCTTACGGTCTTCCATGGCGGCTTCGGAGAGCTTGTCATCGGCGCGGGTCGCGCCGCGCTCGGTGAGCCGGGAGGCGGTGATCTCGGCGATCACGGCGTCCAGCGTGTCGGCGTCGGAGTCGACGGCACCGGTGCAGGACATGTCACCGACGGTGCGGTAGCGCACCAGCCGGGTCTCGATGGTCTCGGTGTCCTTGGGGCCACCCCAGTCGCCCGCGGTCAGCCACATGCCGTTGCGGGCGAACACCTCCCGCTCGTGCGCGAAATAGATCTGGGGAAGTTCGATCTTCTCGCGGGCGATGTACTGCCACACGTCCAGCTCGGTCCAGTTGGACAGCGGGAAGACGCGGACGTGCTCGCCAGGCGAGTGGCGGCCGTTGTAGAGCTGCCACAGCTCAGGCCGCTGCCGCCGCGGGTCCCACTGCGAGAATTCGTCCCGCAGGGAGAAGACCCGCTCCTTGGCCCGCGCCTTCTCCTCGTCCCGGCGGCCGCCGCCGAAGACCGCGTCGAAACGCCGGGTCTGGATGGCCTCGGTCAACGGTACGGTCTGCAGCGGGTTGCGCGTCCCGTCCGGGCGCTCCCGCAGCTTCCCCGCGTCGATGTACTCCTGTACGGAGGCGACGTTCAGCCGCAGCCCGTGCTGGGCCACCGTACGGTCGCGGTACTCCAGGACCTCGGGGAAGTTGTGCCCGGTGTCGACATGCAGCAGCGAGAAGGGCACCGGCGCCGGCGCGAATGCCTTGAGCGCCAGGTGCAGCATGACGATGGAGTCCTTGCCGCCCGAGAAGAGGATCACCGGGCGCTCGAACTCGCCCGCGACCTCGCGGAAGATGTGGACGGCCTCGGACTCCAGTGCGTCCAGGTGGCTCAGGGCGTACGGAGAATCGCCCGCCGGGGACCGGGCGTCCAGCTGATGCGCGTCGCGCCCCTGCTCCGGGACGGCCCCGGTCGTTGCGGTTACCGTCGTCATGCCAGTCCC
The DNA here is from genome assembly GCF_022221585.1 of Streptomyces inhibens. Lineage (NCBI taxonomy): Bacteria > Bacillati > Actinomycetota > Actinomycetes > Kitasatosporales > Streptomycetaceae > Streptomyces > Streptomyces inhibens. The sequence continues at coordinate 7,837,114 of NZ_CP084681.1, read as the reverse complement.
CTTTCGGTGAGCAGCGCGTGCAGCGCTGCCACGGACTCCTGCACGGTCTGGGTGTGGGCCTCGATCCGCAGATCCGGCTTCTCTGGGACCTCGTACGGGTCATCGACGCCGGTCAGGCCGGAGATCTCGCCGGCCGCCTGCCGGGCGTACAGGCCCTTCACATCGCGCTCGGAGCATGCCTCGACCGGAGTGGCGATATGCACTTCCAGGTACGGGGTGTCGCTGCTTTCGTGGCGCTTACGGACGGCCTCGCGGCTGTCCGCGTACGGAGCGATCACCGGCACCAGGGCGGTGACACCGTTGCGTGCCAGGACCTCCGCCACCAGGCCGATGCGCTGTACGTTGGCGTCACGGTCCGCGCGACTGAAGGTCAGGCCCGCGGAGAGGAACTGACGGATTTCGTCGCCGTCCAGCACCTCCACGCGGCGGCCGCCGGCCCGCAGCCGTTCGGCCAGTTCGTACGCGAGGGTGGTCTTGCCCGCACTCGGCAGACCCGTCAGCCACACCGTCGCGCCCGGCCAGCAGGTGCATATCCCTTGCTGAGTCATCAGGCCCTTTCCGTTTACGGTCGTATGCCCATGCGCGTCAGCCGGCGGCATGGGCGACGTCCTTGTCGAGTTCGGGTGCGGCGGGCTTTTTCCCGATGGCGCTCTCCGCCGATCCCTCGCGGGGCAGCTGGAGGGTCAGGAAGCCCAGTACCACGGTGGCCACCGCGATAACGGCGTAGTACCACATGAAATCGCCGGTGACGTTCTTCAAAAATCCCGCGGTGTAGTTTCCGATGATGCCACCGACTCCCTGGGTCACATTAGTCACGCCGAAGATAACTGTCGCCGCAGCACCCGATGCCGACTTAGAGACATAGGCGGGCACTAGCCCATAGATGGGGTAGAAGGCGAGGGCGAAGAGAACTCCGGAGACCATCGGGAGGAATCCGACCGGGGCGAACACCAGTAGCAGGGCGGAGATGAAGAAGAGCGCGTAACACATGACAAGCGAGGCGCGGACGCCGATCCGGTCGGAGAGCCAGCCCACCGCGAAACCTGCGAACATTCCGATGACGCCGATGGTTCCCCAGACCTTGGCCGCGAAGTCGATGTCAAATCCCAGGCCCTCGCGCAGATAAGGTGAGAGGTAGTTCTGGAACGGCATGCAGGCGAAACCGTTCAGGAACTTCATTATCCAGACGATGACAACCCAGCGCACCAGCACCATGCGCCAGCCGGCACTTGCGCTGCTGTCCTGCCGGAGGGTGCCGGTCTCCGTGACGTCATCCGCGCCGCTGCCCTCGGGTTTGAAGAGCCCCAGGCGGAAGAAGGTGAAGGTGGCTATTGCCGTCACCATCAGCGTCCCGAACCCGACGGAGTACCACAGGCCACGCCAGTTGTCGTGCTGAACGAACGACGGGACCAGCAGGCTGTTGACGAAGACGCCGTAGCTGGTTCCGCTGGACACCAGCCCCAGCACCTTGCCGCGGTGCCGGTAGTCGATGACCCGGCCGACGATCTCGACCAAGGGCACATAGACGGAGGCGGCGGTGCCGCCCGTGATCGTCAGCAGCAGCGCGATGAGCACGATGTTGTCACTCACCGGCACTAGTGCGAGACATAGACCGCACAGTGCCACCGATCCGATGACGACCTGGCTGCCGCCGATACGGGTCGACAGCCAGGTGCCGAACAGAGCGAACACCAGGAAGCCGAGCTGTCCGGCCGCCGTGATCGTCCCGACTACCGTGTAGTCGAACCCGAGGTCCTTGCGCATATCAGTGACGATCTGCGCGAAGAGGTAGAAGCCGAAACCATACGTAGCCGCCACAAAACTGGTCAGCAGCACCGTCGCGACGAATCCGGTGATCGCCTTGGAACGTTTTTCGGCGGATTGCTTTTCCGTAACCACCATCGTGGGCCTTTCTGATTTCTTCATGACTTCCGTGCGACGTGGATAACGAAGTCCACGTCCTCGATCGCGAAGTTCTCGCGGAAGTCGCCGAAGTTCTGGATCGCGTCGAAGCCGGCATCGATCAGCAGCGACGACAGCTCGCCCGAGAGAATTGGATAGACCTCGAGGTGGTGCGTGCTGCCGTCCGGGAAGTCGTACTGGAAGCGGCACAGCTGCTCATCGACATGCGCGACGGTGACGGTTGCCCCGGTCCCGCAGTAGTAGTAGTTCCCGCTGCTCCGGTACCGGTGCTGACGAATGGCGTCGAAGTTCCGGTGGTCGATGATGAGAATGCCGCCGGGATTCAGCGCCTCGTAGAACTCGGTGAGTACGGCGCGCCGGTCCGGCTCCTGGAACAGATGCGGGAACGAACTGCCCAGACACACGATCGCGTCGTAACGGCCATCGATGCTCTCCCGCAGGCTGCGCCAGTCCGCCTGAAGAACGCGGAAGTTCTGTCCGTGCCGCTCAGCGTTGCGTCGCGTCCGCTCGATCATCTCCGCGCTGCCGTCCGCGGCGGTGACATCGAAGCCCTGCTGGGCCAGGGTGACGGAGTGGTAGCCCGTACCCGCCGCGACATCGAGCACGCGCTGGGCTTCCGCTCCGTTCAGGAGCTCCATGAAGAAGTCCTGCTCGCTCGCCCGACGGCGGTCCCAGTCGATCAGCTGGTCCCAGCGGTCCACGAGAGTGCGGACGTACTGGCCCTCGAAGTCGTCCGGCACAGCCGCTTCCGCTGTCGGACCATGGTCCGCGATCCGGGTTGCGTTCGTGGTCATATTCGTCCTCCGGCGGTGCGAAGTTGAGGATGGGTGAGGAGCCGACCGAGGCCCGAACGCCTCGGTCGGCGGGGGGATTCAGGCGAACTTCGCTGCGAAAGCGCGGTATTTCAGCGCTAGTTCATCGGCCCATTCGGACGCGTCACCGAGCTTCATGCTCAGGCACTCGTAGCCGAGCAGCCGCTTCATGACCGTCATCTCCGACTCGGTGAAGTGCACCGTTCCGTCGTCGTCGATCCAGTCGATACCGTCCGCGCGCTGACAGTCCTCGTTGATACGGATCGCCTCGGCCAGCCCGAGGCCGTCGGGCAGGTCGACCGTGCCGCCGTTCCGGTGGACGCGAACCGGGTAGCCGCCGGGCAGGCCGCCGGGCGCGGGGGCATGGGCGAGCACCCCGCTGTCCGTGGCCATTCCCTTCAGGACGCGAACGGCGGAGGAGGCGGTCAGCAGCTGACCGTCGATCCCGCCGAGTCGCTTAAGGCGGTTGTCGAGCTGGGCAAAGACTGCGCCGTGGTCCACCTCCACGGGCCCCGGCTGTCCCGCCACCTGCACGGACAGGTGGTACGCGCCCTTCCCGGCGTCGCCGAAGCGCGGTACGTAGTGGCTGAAGTAGTGCTGTGCGGTCAGTCGCAGTTCCACATCGGCGGGATGTGCGTCCAGTAGATGCGCGGCGCCCAGGGTCAGCGCCGGCACGATGTTGGCTACATTGCCCACCCCGATGGTGGGTGCCAGACCGACCTTGTCCAGGATCGGGCCCACCGCATCGGGAAAGGCCGCGTTGACGACCTTGACGTCCACACCCGATGCGCGCACCGCCTGCATCAGCAGGTGGTTGAGCGTCAGATGCATTGGCAGCCACGGCCCGAACTGCGCCTCGTCGAGCTCCTCGAAGGTCTCCTGGGGCAGGGCGGTGATGACCCGCCAGGACTGCAGGGAGCCACCCATGAAGATGATGTCCGGGCAGACCTCGGCGATGGTCTCCGCGGTGGCGTCTACATCGCGGAGGTCGACATGAACGGTGTCGACCGTGCCGTGATGCCCGAGGTTGTGGGCGGTGAACAACGCCAAGTTGCCTCGCCTGCGGATGGTTTCGGTGTCGCGTCCGGCCAGCACGATCCGGTTGGTCGCCGGGTCACTCAGCAGCATGGTGAGTACCTTGGCGGACAGGTCTCCCATGCCCACCAGCATGATGAGCGGCTTGTCGGGACCGTCAGTGTGGGAAGTCAAGGGTTCGCCTCCGGGACGTACGTAGGGACTCAGCGCGGGTAGGAGCCGTTGTCGGCGCGCAGCAGGGCGCCGGTCAGCGTCCGGGACTCGTCGCTGAGCAGGTAGGCGCACACATCGGCCACGTATTCGGGGAGGATGTCGCCGTCGAGCTGCTCCTGGCGCTTGTACTCGGCGTAGCGGTATTCCGGGATCCGGTCGGCGATGGCCGTGTTCACGATGAGGCCCGGCGATACGACGTTGACCCGAATGTAGGGGGCGAAGTTCATAGCGTTGGACTTGGTGAGGCCGATCACTCCGGCCTTGACGGTCCCGTACAGGGCGTCGGAGCTGCCGACCTCGCCTGCGACCGAGGCGAGGTTGACGATGGCGCCGCGACGCTTGGCCTGGAACAGGTGGTCCGCGAAGCGCGCGGAGAGCCATACCGGGCCCTTGACGTTGACCGCGATGACTCGTTCGATAGTGGCGTCGTCGTACTCCCAGACCGGTTGTCCGAGGTAGAGGCCGGCGTTGTTGACCAGGCCGTCAACCTCTGGGTGCCCAGCGAGGACCTGGTCCATGAAGGCGTCGCAGTCCCCGTGCGATGCCACGTCGGTGATGTGGGTCTCCAGCGCGCGGCCACGATGCTCCTCGGCAAGCGCCTTGAGGCCCGGCTCGTCGATGTCGCAAGTGATGACGGTCTTGCCGGCGTCCAGAAGCCGGCCCACCAGGGCACGTCCGACACCGCTGGCTCCGCCCGTGACGATCACAGTGTTGACGCTCATATCGATGCCTCCTCGGCCGGCTGCAGCCGGTACTGGTCCAGGTGCTCGTAGAAGGGGCGGCAGTAGCGCTCGAACTCGCGCAGGTCGGGCCGCGCCTCGTAGGTGAAGCGGTATTTGCGCTGCGGTGCGCTGAAGCCGCTGCTGGCGGCCACGTCCGTGTGCCAGCCGCTCCAGGTGGTCCACTCGGGCTGCTCCCCGGAGGACCACTTCAGGGCTTCGGGGAGGAAGGAGATCCCGGCAGCCTCGCAGTACGCGGCGATGGTGGCCTGGGGGCGGGCGGCGAGATCCGCCGCGTTGACGACCAGCGGGACGGTGCCGGTCAGCTCCCGTACGAAGTCGAAGGTCTTGGCGAGCTGTTCGTAGCCGAGGACCTCACGCGTGAGTTCTGGGTGCACGGTGGCGTGCGAGAGTACGGCTTCCTCGGGATCCCGGATCAGGAAGGTGTTGACCTGGCCGAGCAGGTACTCGGGGTCCTTCAGCAGATGGTCGAGACAGTGGTACGGGAAGTCCTTGTGGAACACCGGACGTTCCAGACGGGCCGTCTCCATCATCCGCTTGATGTCCGGATAGGTCATCGGGTGACCGGGATCCGGATTCTTGTGCGGAATCGCGGCACGCTCTTCGTGCATGAAGAAGACGTAGGCGAAGGACTCGTGGAACACCTTGAAGTCGCCCCGCTCGATGAATGAGCGCTCCAGGGCGGTGGACATCGATCTGGGATGGCTCCAGAGCGCGATGGAACGATGCATACAGCATCTCCTCGATGGTGTGGTGAAACGCCTCTTACCGCCCGCTTCCCGACAGCAGCAGAGGCTGTGCGGAAGCGGATACGGTCTGGAATTGATGCGCGACGAAGTCGATCAGTTTCCGGGTGTTCGCCATGACTTCGGCGTACGTCGAGATGAACGAGCCGTAGTGAGCAAATTCCTCGGGGCACATGCCGACCGGGTCGTACGCACGGTGGAAGGAAGGCAGCCACATCAGCTTCGCGAGAATCTCTTCCGGCACTTCCTGCTCGATGGCCTTTGCATCGAAGGCTGAAAGTTCGCTCTCTCGACGCATGACGTCGGATATGAACTGTGGCTTGCAGGTGTAGGCGATCGCGCCGCCCGCGCTCTGTTCCAGATGCATGCTCAGCGTGCCGCTGCCCTTGGCCGGATCGTCGACCTCAAGGCTGGAGAGCAGCGGCTTGACCGGATGGCCGTTCTCCCGGATCCGGGAGTGGATGCGCTTGAGGATGGCGACCTCGGCCCACCGTAAATCGGTCTGGGTGAGCTCGATTTCGCGAATGGCCGCTTCGTAGCGGAGATCGTGATTGGCCCCGAAGCGCCCGATCATATGCGTGAAGACGGCGCGCCATCGGCTGGTGTCTATGCTCTGGGCATGGGCCTGCCGCAGCCCGGTTTCGACCGCCTCGGCACAGGCGATAAACTGCGGAACCGTATAGGACAACGTGGAGTTGATGGAGATTCCGCGGGCCACCAGCTGGCGGATGACCTCGTATCCTTGTTTGGTGCCGGGCACCTTCACCATGAGATTCGGGGATATTCGGGCGATCCGCAGCGCCTGCTCCAGCATGAGGTCGGCATTGAGCATCAGGCGCGGGTCGAGCTGTCCGGAGACCCAGCCGAAACGGCCGTTGCTGGACTGCCATAGCGGCAACATCTCCCGCGCCGCGCGGCGTAGTGCCTCCTCGTAGACGAGGGAGAAGGTGCTCTCCACATCGGGAGCCAGCTGATAGCGGATGAGCTCCTGGATGTCCTCGCGCCAGGATTCCGGGGAAGCCAGCACGCTCTGCGCGACAAGGGACGGATTGGTCGTGATGCCGCGCACCAGGGAAACGTCGGGGGCGGCTGGACACAAGAAGCGGTCGAGCTGTTCCTTCCAGCGCTCCCGGGTTTCCGGGTCCGGCGCACCGGCCAGTTGCCGGTCGCGCCACCGGGGGAAGTCGAGCGGCGAGGAATCCCACCAGATCTCGGCCGACTCACCAACGCGCTGCAGCTCTTCGAGAACACTCGGCATGAGTTTCGTACCTTTCCAGTTCGGTTCTCCGGAGGGGAAGGCGTGCTCATTGACTAAACCAGGTCGTGCTGACGGACCGATATCGATGCGATACTGCGCCGTTCTCGCGCAGCTCTCACCGGGCTGCGAATTCGGCCGAATCTCCGGTGAGCCACTGGTCCAGCAATCCGGGAAGCAGCTTCATCGAGTCAAAGGTGATCGCTCCCGCGGCCGCCAGGGTCGGTGCCGTACCACTTTCCGGCGGCGCGTAGCCGAACACCGCCATGCCGGCTGCGGTGCCGGCCTGCACGCCGACCAGGCTGTCCTCGACGACCGCGCACTGCCGGGCGGGGGCGCCGAGATCGGCTGCAGCGTGCAGGAACAGTCCGGGGTCCGGCTTCCATACACCGACCTCGTAGGCGCTGTAGATCCGATCCTCGAAAGAGGACAACAGGCCGGTCAATCCGAGGGTGTTGAGGATCTTCTCCCGAGGCGCACTGGACGCCGTACAGAAGGGCAGGACGAGGTCGTCGATGACCTGCTTCACATGGGGAACGGGCCGCAGTTCGGTGGCGAACAAGGCCGCGGACCTGCTGCGGAACTCCGGGACGAAGCCAGCCGGCAGTGCCCTGCCCAGCCGTACCTCCAACTGCGCAACCCACTCGGCGACCTTGCGACCCCGGATGAATTCGAGCGCCTGCACCGGGGAAAAGTCAAGACCTTCCTCCGCCGCCAATTCCCGCATGGCGCGCGAGCTCAGTGTCTCACTGTCGACAAGAACTCCGTCGCAGTCAAATATGACCAGATGTTTCGCCATGGAGGGGGCTCCTCTGCCGTCCTGCCCGGTGTGCTGTGAATGGTCCCCAAGGACGGCTCCTGTAGCTTCCGCCCCGAGGCTTTACCCAGCAAAGCAAAGCGTTCTTACGATTCGCTCTTCGCTCGATACCGCGACACCGGAGGGTTGGATCAAAGTCACCCAATTCGGGCGCGGATGACAGAGTCGGAGACGCTGCCTGGCGCCGCCATCACGGTGTAGCTAGCTTCCTCTCAGGCGCATGACGACCACCCCGGTGCCGAGCATCGCGCTTCATCCATCTCTGCCGATCACCTTTGCCGTCGGACCTTGACCAGGCGCCCGCACGAGAGGGAGTTCAATGAAGTTCGGAGTTCTCGGCCCACTTTCCCTGATGGACGGAAGCGATTCACTGCTTCCGTCCGCTCCCAAGACCCGTCAGCTCCTGGCTCTACTGCTGCTCAACGCGAATTCCCCCGTGGCCCTGGACACCTGCGTCCAGGAACTCTGGGGCGCAGACGCGCCGCGCAGCGCGGTGCAGAGCGTCCATACCCGGGTGTTCCAGATTCGGCAGGCCCTGGCCGGCCCCGCATCCGGGAGGACCGCGGAAGAGGTCAAGCAGATCCTCGAGACGCATCACCAGGGGTATTCGCTGCGCGTCGAGCACGGAGCTCTCGATCTGCACTCCCTGGAACAGTATTTGGCGGACTTCCGGCAGGCCCAGTCGCGAAAGGACGATCTGCTCGCCTCTGTCACACTACGTTCCGCCCTCGATCTCTGGCGCGGGCACACTCTGCTGGACGTACAGCACGGTACGCACATCCAGGCCATTGTCACGGGCCTGGAATACCTTCATATGACCGCTCTGGAGCAGTGCATCGATGCCGAACTACGGCTCGGCATGCATCATCAGCTGCTATCCGAACTCAGCACCCTCGTTTCCCGGCACCCAGTGCACGAAAATCTGCACGCCCAATACATGATCGCGCTGTACCGGTCAGGCCGTACCGCACAATCCCTTGAGGCGTATCACAGGCTTCACGAAAAGCTCACCGACGAACTCGGCATCGCACCATCCCAAAGGATCAGGCAGTTGCACATGGCCGTACTCACCGAGAGTACGGAGCTCGATGTCACCCCGCCGGAGAGGATGAAGCTCTCACTGGATCTCATGGCAAGCCGGTAGAGCAATTCAACGCTATTGATTGAGGAGGAGAGCGTACGTGTCAGCCACACACGTGCACTCGGTGTCCGGTTCCGGTTCGATGCATCCCGATATCCGGCGGGTCCGCCGGTTCGAGACCCGTATCGCGGTGTGCGCCGGTGGTGGAGAAATCTGCGACGGATGGGTGCTCGGAGTAGTCGGCGCCGCCCTGCCACTGGCCCACAGAGACCTGGAACTGACCCCCGTATGGGCCGGACTGATCGGCTCGGCTTCGCTGATCGGTCTGTTCTTCGGCGGTCTTATCTTCGGCTGGGTCACCGACAAAGTCGGCCGGCAGAAGATGTATCTGATCGACCTGATCGTGTTTCTCATCGGCTCCTTGCTGCAACTCGTGGTCCAGGACGCGATGCAACTGCTGGCCGTCCGGCTCGTCATGGGTGCCGCGGTGGGAGCCGATTACGCCATCGCCGGCGCCCTCGTCGCGGAATTCGCACCACCGAAGAGAAGAGGGCGGCTGCTGGCCTCCCTCATCGTCTTCTGGTACATCGGCTACACACTCGCGGCCGCCTTCGGCTTCGCGCTGACGTCCTGGGCCACTGACGGCTCCATGTGGCGCTGGATCCTGGCCAGCAGCGCGGTGCCGTCCCTCGTCGTGCTGCTGGCGCGGCTGGGCACCCCGGAATCGCCGAGCTGGCTAGCGAGCAAGGGCCGGATCGCGGAGGCCGAGGCGATCAGCGAGCGCTGGCTCGGCAGAAAGCTCGATCGGTCCGGCATCGACGAGGAGCCGGTGAAGACGAGTCATCGCCTGCTGTTCTCCCGGCCCTACCTCCGACGAACTCTGTTCACCAGCCTGTTCTGGCTCTGCCAGGTCACACCGTTCTTCGCGATCTCCACCTTCTCCCCACAGGCGCTGAGCTCCCTGGGCGCCCCGAGCGACGGGGTCGGTGAGCTGCTGCTCAACCTCTTTCTGCTGGCGGGCTGTCTGACCGGAATGACGGTGATCGACCGGCTGGGCCGCCGCAGGCTCCTGATCTGGCCGTTCGTGGTCACCGCCGGCGCCCTGCTCGCGCTAGGGCTGTGGCCGCACGGTCCTCAATGGGCCATCGCGATGTGCTTCGGCGTCTTCGCGCTGTTCCACGCCGGGTCCAGCGTGCTCCAGGCGGTGTATCCCAGCGAGGTGTTCCCGACGCAGATCCGGGCCACGGGAATCGGCTTCGCCGCCGCAGTGAGCCGTATCGGAGCGGCCGTCGGCACCTTCCTCATCCCCATGGGTCTCGATGCATGGGGAGTCAGCGCGGTCATGCTGCTCGGCTGCGCGCTCTCCCTGGTCGGCGCGCTGGTGTCGCTCGCCTGGGCTCCAGAGACCAGCGGGTTGGAACTGGCGCAGGTGAGCCGCCGGTACGCGCCCTCCCGGACCGAACAGCGGCACCGGCCACAAGGACTTTGAAGACCACCCTCACAAGGAGTGCCATGACCCGCCGTCTGTTCACCTCGGAGTCCGTCACCGAGGGCCACCCCGACAAGATCGCCGACCAGATCAGCGACACCATTCTCGATGCGCTCCTGACGGCGGACCCGGCCTCCAGGGTCGCGGTCGAGACGCTCATCACCACCGGCCAGGTGCACGTGGCCGGCGAGGTGACCACCAATGCCTACGTCGATATCCCCGCCCTCGTCCGCAACAAGATCCTTGACATCGGGTACGACTCCTCCAAGAAGGGCTTCGACGGCGCTTCCTGCGGCGTGACGGTGTCCATCGGCGCACAGTCCCCCGACATCGCCCAGGGCGTCGACACCGCGTACGAGAAGCGGATCGGTGGTGCCGCATCCGGCACCACCGACGACGAGCTGGACAAGCAGGGCGCCGGCGACCAGGGCCTGATGTTCGGGTACGCCAGCGACGAGACCCCGGAGCTGATGCCGCTGCCGATCCACCTCGCGCACCGGCTCTCGCGCCGGCTGACCGAGGTGCGCAAGAACGGCACCGTCCCCTACCTGCGCCCGGACGGCAAGACCCAGGTCACCGTCGAGTACCTGGGCAGCAAGGCGGTCCGGCTCGACACGGTCGTGGTCTCCTCGCAGCACGCCTCCGACATCGACCTGGAGTCGCTGCTGACCCCGGATATCCGGGAGTTCGTGGTCGAGGCGGTGCTCAAGGAACTCGCCGAAGAGGGCATCGGGCTGGAGACCGATGGCTACCGGCTACTGGTCAACCCGACTGGCCGCTTCGAGATCGGCGGCCCCATGGGCGACGCCGGTCTCACGGGCCGCAAGATCATCATCGACACGTACGGCGGCATGGCCCGGCACGGCGGCGGTGCCTTCTCCGGCAAGGACCCGTCCAAGGTCGACCGCTCAGCCGCGTACGCCATGCGCTACGTCGCGAAGAACGTCGTGGCCGCGGGTCTGTCCCAACGCTGCGAGGTGCAGGTCGCGTACGCGATCGGTAAGGCCGAGCCGGTCGGTCTCTTCGTCGAGACCTTCGGCACCGCCGCCGTCGCAGTGCCGGAGATCGAGCGCGCGATCAAGGAAGTCTTCGACCTCCGCCCGGCCGCGATCATCCGTGATCTCGACCTGCTCCGCCCCATCTACGCAGATACGGCCGCGTACGGGCACTTCGGCCGCGAACTGGAGTCCTTCACTTGGGAGCGCACCGACCGTGCCGACGCCCTGCGCAAGGCCACGGGGCGGTAGACCGTGACCGGCGAGTGCAACAGGCGGACCACCGCCACCAGCACCTTGCGTTCGGCCGTCACCGGCGACGAGCCCTCCTTCTCCTTCGAGTTCTTCCCGCCGAAGACCGAGGCTGGGGCCCGTGTGCTATGGGATGTGATCCGCCGGGTCGAGGCTCTGTCCCCCACCTTCGTCTCGGTCACCTACGGCGCCGGCGGCTCATCCCGGGACCGTACGGTCGAGGTCACCCAGTCCATCGCGTCCGAGACCACGCTGCGGCCGGTGGCTCATCTCACCGCAGTCGGGCATTCGGTGGCCGAACTGCGGTGCATCATCGGGCAGTACGCGGACGCCGGCATCCGCGACATCTTGGTGGTGCGCGGTGACCCGCCAGGCGACCCGCGGGGTGCCTGGACACCGCACCCCCAGGGCCTGACCTACGCGTCCGAACTCGTCGAACTCGTCCGCTCGCTGGGGAAGTTCAGCGTTGGTGTCGCGGCCTTTCCCGAGCGGCACCCGCGGTCGGCCGACTGGGATAGCGACATCCGGCACTTCGTGGCGAAGTGCCGGGCGGGCGCCGACTATGCCCTCACCCAGATGTTCTTCGATGTCGAGGACTATCTGCGACTCCGGGACCAGGTGGCGGCGGCCGGCTGTGACACCCCGATCATCCCCGAGATCATGCCCGCCACCGACGTCCGTCAGATCAGCCGCTTCGCCGAACTCAGCAACGCGGCCTTCCCCGAGGATCTCGCACACCGTCTCGAAGCCGTACGCGACGACCGGGAGGCCTCGTACCGCGTCGGCGTCGAGCACGCGACCGCCATGGGGCAACGTCTCCTGGCCGAGGGCGCACCCGGCCTGCACTACATCACGCTCAACCGGTCCACCGCGGCGCTCGAGATCCACCAGAACATTCAGAACTCACGGAGTGCCCATGCCCTCGCAGCCCACCGCTGACTTCACGGACTTCAAGGTCGCCGACCTGTCGCTGGCTGAGTTCGGCCGCAAGGAGATCACCCTCGCCGAGCATGAGATGCCCGGTCTGACGGCGATCTGCAAGGAGTTCGCCCGGAAGCAACCGCTGGCCGGTGCCCGTATCACCGGGTCGCTGCACATGACCGTGCAGACCGCCGTCCTGATCGAGACCCTGGCCGCCCTCGGCGCCGAGGTCCGCTGGGCCTCCTGCAACATCTACTCCACGCAGGACCACGCCGCGGCTGCCATCGCCGCGGCGGGCATCCCGGTCTTCGCCTGGAAAGGCGAGACCCTGGAGGAGTACTGGTGGTGCACGGAACAGGCGCTCAGCTGGCCGGACGGCGCCGGCCCGAACATGATCCTGGACCACGGCGGGGATGCCGTCCTCCTCGTCCACAAGGGCGTCGAGTGCCAGAAGGCTGGTGCTGTCCCCGACCCCGCGACGGACGACAACGAGGAACTCGCCGTCGTGCTCGCTCTGTTGCGCGACAGTAAGCGCGACTGGGCCGCCCTGGCCTCCGAGATCCGTGGTGTCACGGAGGAGACCACCACCGGTGTGCACCGTCTCTACGAGATGCAGCGCGACGGTGACCTGCTCTTCCCGGCGATCAACGTGAACGACGCCGTCACCAAGTCGAAGTTCGACAACAAGTACGGCTGCCGCCACTCCCTGATCGACGGCATCAACCGCGCCACCGACGTCCTCATCGGCGGCAAGACCGCCGTGGTCTGCGGCTACGGCGACGTCGGCAAGGGCTGCGCGGAGTCGCTCCGTGGCCAGGGCGCCCGCGTCATCGTCACCGAGATCGACCCGATCTGCGCGCTGCAGGCCGCGATGGACGGCTACCAGGTCACCACCCTCGAAGAGGTCGTCGAGACCGCCGACATCTTCATCACCACCACGGGCAACAAGGACATCATCCTGGCGTCCGACATGGCGCGGATGAAGCACCAGGCGATCGTCGGCAACATCGGTCACTTCGACAACGAGATCGACATGGCCGGCCTGGCCAAGCTCCCGGGCATCGTCAAGGACGAGGTCAAGCCGCAGGTCCACACCTGGACCCACCCCGACGGCAAGGTCCTGATCGTGCTGTCCGAGGGCCGTCTGCTCAACCTGGGCAACGCCACCGGCCACCCGTCCTTCGTGATGTCCAACTCCTTCGCGGACCAGACCCTGGCCCAGATCGAGCTGTTCACCAAGCCGGAGGAGTACCCGACCGACGTCTACGTGCTCCCCAAGCACCTCGACGAGAAGGTCGCCCGCCTCCACCTCGACGCGCTGGGCGTCAAGCTCACCGAGCTGCGCCCCGAGCAGGCCGCCTACATCGGCGTCCAGGGCGAAGGCCCCTACAAGCCCGACCACTACCGCTACTGATCACCTCCGATCAGCTGACACCGACCACCGCAAGCGACTCCTAGGGGATGTCGTGCGTATCGCCGTTACCGGTTCTATCGCCACTGACCATCTGGCGACCTTCCCCGGAAGGTTTGCCGATGAGTTGATGTCCGATCACCTCGCCCATGTATCGCTCTCCTTTCTCGTTGACGACCTGGAGGTACGACGTGGCGGAGTCGCCGCGAACATCGCGTTCGGCCTCGGTGTTCTGGGGCTGACGCCGTACCTGGCCGGTGCGGTCGGCACGGATTTCGACGAATACCGGATCTGGCTGAAAGAACACGGCGTCGACGCCGAGCATGTGCGGGTCTCCAGCCGGCTACAGACCGCGCGTTTCATGTGCACCACCGACCTGGACCGGAACCAGATCGCCTCTTTCTACGCGGGGGCCATGGCCGAAGCCGCGCAGATCGACCTCTCCCGGGTCGCGGAGCGAACGGGAGGCATCGATCTGGTGCTGCTCTCGCCCAATTCCCCCGATGCCATGCTCCGGCATACGGAACAGTGCAGGCAACTGCGTCTGCCGTTCGCGGCCGACCCCTCTCAGCAGCTGGCCCGGCTGACCCGCGAGGAAGTTCGCCACCTCATCACCGGTGCGCGGTGGTTGTTCACCAACGCGTACGAATCCGCCCTCCTGCTGGAAATCAGCGGCTGGACACGGGAAGAAATTCTTTCCCGGTTGGGCGCATGGATCACCACACGGGGAGCCGACGGAGTCTCCATCGAAACCGCCGACGAGGAAGCGGTATCGTTCCCGGCCGTAGCGCCGTCCACCATCGTGGATCCCACGGGATTCGGCGATGCTTTCAGGGCTGGGTTCCTCGCCGGTACCAGCTGGAGACGCCCCGTACTCTCGGCGATCCCGCTGGGCTGCGCCCTGGCCACCAGAGCACTGGAAAGCGTGGGTTCACAGCAGTACACCGTGTCATCGACCGACCTGTTGACGCACATCGCTGACACGTTTGGCGGTCCCGTCACTGCCCTTCTCGCCCCACATGTGGAAACCCGACCGTGATCGGGCTGATCGTCATCCTGCTCCCTGTCGTGGGGTGCGCTGTGTCCGTGATGTACGTACGCGGGCGGGCCATCCATTGGGATCAGTCGGCGCTGACCACGGACCCCCGGTCGTTTCCGTACCCCCAGGCCGAAGAAAGGGAATAGCCCCCACTCAACGGAAGGAGCAGCGAGCAAGCAATGCGAAGAGAAGAGATTTCTCCTGCCGGCGCCGTACTGACGGAACTGGTCAATGAAGGAGTTTCTGTATGGCTGGACGGTGTGAGCCGCCGGTCGCTCGCGGACGGATCACTGGGCCGGCGGACAAAAGATGCCTGCGTGACCGGAGCCGTACTCTCCCTGCAGGAATTGGCCGAAGAAGTACGGGACGGCACGGCGTATCAGGACCAGATCGAACTGCTCGGCCGCCGGGGAATCCCGCTGGACGAAGCGATACGGGCGCTGCATTTGTACGATGCCCGCTGGGCGTGTGACGTACTGGGGTCGGTCTTTGCCGCAACGAAGAGCACTGACGGCTGGGTTTCCGCGGAACTCGACCCCCGGTTCGCCGATGACGCACGTGCAGCGATTGCCGAGGCACGTGCCATCGTTTCCGCCGTGAACCGGCCGAATCTGCTGGTCAAGGTGCCCGGCACACCGTCGGGCCTGAAAGTGGTCAGCGACTGTGTCGCCGAGGGAATTGGTGTGAACGCGACGCACATCTCTTCGGTGCAGCGCTACGGAGAACTGATCGAGGCGTACTTCGAGGGTCTGGAGCGGGCGCTGGCTTCCGGACGGCCGCTGACCGCCAGCGTCTCGGTGGCCTCCTTCGAGGCCGCCAGGATGGGAATCATGGTGGACGCGTCTCTAGACGGTCCGGCGGACGAAGGCACAGGGCGACTGCGGGGCCGGGCCGCACTCGCCCTCGCGCGAGCGGCCTACGACCTGTACGAGGAACGCCTCGGCTCCGATCGCTGGCGGAAACTGCGGACATCGGGCGCCCGGCCGCAGCGCCTGGTCTGGACGGGAGCCGACACGGCGGGCACCGGAGGCGCGGCAGGCACCGGGGACGCGCCGGACACCAAACACGCGCCGGTACGTCATGTGGAGGAGCTGGTCGCCTGGAGCACCGTGCATGCGATGTCGCAGCCGACCCTAACGGCGGTCGCCCGGTGGGGCCGGCTCAGCGGCGACACCCTGACTGGCGAATCCAGCGCCGCGGATGAGGTGTTGACCGGCCTGCGGCAGCACGGCGTCAGCATCGACCGGATGGCCGAGGAGCTGACGCGTGCGGCGGTTCAGCGGAGCGTAAGCAGCCGCCTGGATCTCGACGGCTCGGTGCGGGACCGGTTGAGCGTCCTGGACGGCTGACGACACTTCGCTGGTCCCCTGCTGCCGGGCAGCGGGTGACCAGCGAGCGCCTCGGTTCCGATCCGTTCAGTCCCGAGCCCGAGCCGTGCTCCCGGTGACCGTCGCTGTGGACCGGCGGCCCGGGAAGGTGGAGCCGGTCAGTGCGAGCAGTGGGCCCGCCTTCACGGCCGTCTCCTCGAACTCGGCCTCCCTGTCCGACAGCGCGGTGATCGCCCCGCCGATCCCGTACCGTACGCGACCGGGCGTGACAACGACCGTACGGATGACGATGCTCAGGTCGGCGGCCCCGGTCAGAGAGAAGTAGCCGAGCGCCCCCGAGTACACGCCGCGGGCTCCTCCTTCGAGCCGGTCGATGATCTGCACGGTCCGCTGCTTGGGCGCGCCGGTCATCGAGCCGCCCGGGAACGCGGCCCGTACACACCGGACCGCGCTGCTGTCGGGCCGCAAGGTCGCGGTGACCGTGCTGACCAGTTGATGGACCGTCGCGTACGTCTCCACCCTGAAGACATCGTCGGCTGTGACCGAGCCGACCTCCGCACACCGGCCCAGGTCGTTGCGGACCAGGTCGACGATCATCAGGTTCTCCGCACGCTCCTTCTCGTCCGTACGGAGGTCCGCCACCAGTGCGGCGTCCTCCGCGGGTGTCGCGCCGCGCGGCCGGGTCCCCTTGATTGGGCGGGACTCGGCGATGCCGTCGCCGCCCACTCTCAGAAAGCGCTCGGGTGAACTGCTGAGCAACGACAGCTCGTCGAAGCGCAGCAGCGCAGCAAACGGCGCCGGAGATACATGGCGCAGGTACCGGTAGCTCTGCCAAGGGTCCAGGTTCATCTTTGCCTCAGCCATGTTGGTGAGGCAGATCTCGTAGGACTCTCCGGTCGTGATCTCGTCCTGGCAGGAGTCGATGAGGTTGAGATAGGTCTGGCGGTCGTGCCGCAGCTCCACCTCCGCGCCGGCGGGCGGCGCGGGACAGGGGTCCGGCTCCAGACCGACGAGCGCGTCGAGCCGGGCCGCCGTACGGATCAGCCAGTCCCGCGCGCCGCCCTCGTCCGCTTGTCGGTCCTCGTCCGCAAGCCCGTCCGCGCCGTCGGCCACGCCTTCCTCCGCCAAGGCCATGAGGTAGGTCATGCCCTCCTGGTGATCGAAGACCACGGCACGGTCGGCGAAGATCATCGCCGCATCCGGTTCGTCCGAGCGGTGCGTCAGGTCGCCCCCGCACTCCGCCTTGAGCTCGTAACCCAGATAGCCGACCCACCCGAGCGCGAAGTCGAAGGGCAGCCAAGGTACTTCCGTGACTGTGCGGCGCAGGTCCTCTTCGAGCCAGTCCAGGAACTCGCCGGTGACGATCTCGGTCCCCGTACCCATCCTGACCTGGACGGTACTGCTCCATATATCCGCGGTGGCGACGCGGGCGAGCGGACCGGAGGCATCACCCATGAAGGAGAACCGGCCGAGGCCGCCATCGGACCGACTACTGTCCAGCCAGAACGCGTACGGGCCGAATCCGAACAGTCGCTCGAAGGTGACCTCCTCATTCCAGCGGGTGGATAGCCGTCTCACACAGACCTTCACCTTGCGCTGTGCGGAAGGCAGTTGCTCCTCGGACGTGCCACTTGCCACGGGTCGACCAACGGCCTTCCGCGGAGACGACGCCGCCCGGAAGCCGGCCGCCTGTCGCTTCCTCTCGTTCAACTGCAGGAAGTTCCCCAGGAGGTGGAGCCCGTGTTCGGTGCCGATCGATTCCGGATGGAACTGCACGCCCCAGAGCGGGCGGTACCGGTGCCGCAGGCCCATCAGGACACCGTCGGGAGTCCAGGCCGTGGCCGCCAGCTCGTCGGGGAGCCGGGTGACCGCGAGGGAGTGGTAGCGCACGGCGTCGAACGGGCTCGGCAGGCCGGCAAAAAGACCCTCTCCCGTGTGCAGTACGGGTGAGATGCGGCCGTGGCGCGGTTCGGGTGCCAGCGTCACCGAACCCCCGCCCGCCAGGGCGATTCCCTGGTGGCCCAGACACACGCCCAGAAGCGGGATCTCCGCGGTCCGGATGATCTCCTGGCAGATACCGAAGTCGGCCGGGCGGCCAGGATTCCCTGGTCCCGGAGAGATCATCACCTGGTCGAATTCCTTCAGGTGACCGATCCGCCACTGGGCGTCGTCATTGTTGACGACGGTCGGCTCATGCCCGGAGAGCTGAGCCAGACAGTGGAAGAGGTTGTAGGTGAACGAGTCGTGGTTGTCGACCAGCAGAGTGCGCATCGGTGAGTCGGATCCTCCCTCGGAGCCGCGGCGAGTCGAAGAGCGTCCCTCTGTCAGGTACGCGCAGGTCGGCGCCCCTCCAGTCCTGCTTCGGCCCGGCCGCGGCGCGCGCTACGTCGGCCGTCGACGGCCACTGGCCGCCCGGTGCCGCGGCTCCTGCGTTCGCTTCGCCCCTCGGAGGAAGACAACGGACGGATTTCGAGCAGCATGTGCTCGACGAGGTCCTGTCCTTCAAGGACGGTACGGCGTCGGAGGATTCGCAGCTTGCGGCCGCACTCCTTCGCGATCCGTCGGAGACCGGCGATATCTCCCCGGTCGCAGAAATGAAGCAGTACCGATCCGTTGCCGGTCAGGTGATTCGTCGCTTCGGAGAGGTATCTTCGGTGCGCACGGTATCCTGCGTCGACATACGCGCATTCATGGATCGACCGGTATTCGTAGTCCTCGGGTGCCAGCACATAATTGGAGCTCCAAAAGATCCGGTCGAATCGCGCTCCTTCGTCGAGTTCCGAGAACAAATCACTCTGGACCACCGTGACACGGTCGGCAACACCGTGCCGCTGGGCGTTCTTCTGCGTGTTAGCGACCGCGTGCTGGTTGATGTCCGCGGCCACCACGGTCGCGCAACCTGCCAGCGCCGCCTGTACCGCAATCACTCCGGCACCGCAGCCGATTTCAAGCAGGGACGACGACGTCTGCGCGTTCGGGCCGGTCAGCCCGAGGAAGTCGACCGCGACGCCGGTTGAAGGAGAGTAGATGGGTGCGAATACCTGGTCCAGCAGATCCCACTCACGACCCAACAGGGAAAACGTACGGGGACGGTCCGGGTTCGTCATCGCTCGGTTGCTGCGCTCTAACGACTTGAGGTGACTCCGTACATCGGACATTGAACCTCCGGGACTCGGCCGAGCGCTGATTTAACCGAGCAACACTGTTGTGGACTTTCCATCTCCCCGGAAGGTGATCCGGTGACAGACCGGACCACATGGATGGTGACGCCATCACTACCCATCACCTGTGATGCCGATCACATTCGGCAACATCGGCGAAGGTGGGGGGAGGTACCACGCAGGCTGAAGAGTGACCAACAGTCGCGAGTGACCCTGCCCCCGACCAAGAAGGTAAGGAATAGATGAATTCGGCTGAACAGTCAGGTATCGGTGAAATTCTCACCATTCTCGAACTGCTCGCCGCAGAAGCTCCACCTACAGAGATCGAAGACCTGCTCCGGCGCACCCGTTCGGCCGGACTGGACGCCGCTGCCTTACCGCACTTGGAACGGGCGGAGCGCCTGGCCTTCAAGGTCCACGCCCTGTTCGCCCGCCGGCAGCAGCGCGAGGCCGAGCTCTCCGCGCTGGTGGACACCGCTCGCGATCTGACGCTCCCTTACGACCTGGACGAGCTACTCAGGACCATCACCCGACGCACCCGGACGCTGCTCGGCCTGGACATGTCCTACATCAGCTTCCGTGACGTCGAGACCGGGGACAGCTACGTCCGCACGGCGGACGGTCATGCCTCGGCGCTCACTGTGGGGTACCGCGTTCCGTACTCCTCCGGGATCGGCGACGAGTCCATCAACAGTTCTGTTCCGATATGGACCCCTGACTACCTGTCGGACGAGCGTCTTCGTCACTCCAGCGTGCTGGACGAGGTCGTGCGTGCGGAGGGGCTGCGTGCGATCATCGCGGCCCCACTGAAGTTCGGTGACGACGCCTTCGGGGTGCTGTACGCGGCAGACCGGAATGTCCGTCACTTCACCGTCACTGATGTGTCGTTGATGAGTTCACTCGGGGACATGGCCGCAGTGGCCATCGAGAAGACGCGCACGTTGGAGCGCAGCAATGCGGATGTCGCCGACCTGAAGTCCGGCACCTCACGGGCCAAGTCGCAGCTGTCCGAATTCCGCAGGCTCGGGGAACTGCACGCCAGGCTGGTGGACCTAGCTCTGTCCGGCAGCAACCTGAACGCTCTTGTCGCCCAGGTGGCCGAGGCACTTCAGGGTGCCGTACTCGTACGGGACATGGAGCACCGGACGCTCACGGGCCTGGGGACGATACCGGCGGCCAAGGATGCCGAGATGCTCCGTGCCTGCCACGCCGCCTATGCGAGACGCACACCAGTAACACTCAGCTCCGGCACCTGGGTCGCGCCGGTCATGGCGGGGAACGAGGAGCTCGCCGTCCTATTGCTGCACCCGGACGATCCGCTGGACGACACCGGCGTTCCACTACTGCGTCTGGCCGCCCAGTCCATCGCCGTCCTTCTTCAGGTGCAGCGGGGCGAAGAGGCAGCCGCGAGCCCGTTCCGTGATGAGCTGTTCGAGGATCTGCTGGTCGCTCCGCACCGCCCGGCGAAGCAGTTCATCCAGCGCGCCCGCAGACTGAGCATCGATCTCCAGCGGCCTCATGTGGTCGTGGTCATCCGTCCGGAAGGCGGTACGCAGGGAAGGGCCGCAAGCTGGGCTGCCTCGTACGCCCGCCGCCTGGACGGGCTGAGAAGCATCCAGAGCGGTTGTATCGCCCTGCTGTTGCCGACTTCCGACTCCAGTGCCGCGGCGCGTGCGGTGTCCGAGGAACTCACCCCACTGCTGGGGCATCCGGTGACCGTCGGGGCGGCAGGCCCAGTCACCGGCCCCGACCTGGTCCAGCAGACCCACCAGGAGGCCCTGCGGTGTCTGGACGCGCTCGTCGCTCTCGACAGCGTGGGCGCCTACGCCTCCCCCAAGGACCTTGGATATCTCGGCGTCCTGCTCTCCGACAACCGTGATGCCACCAGCTTCATCAGCGCGACGATCGGGCCCATCCTGGACTACGACACGCAGCGGATGACCGAGCTCACCAGGACGCTCGACGCGTACTTCGCCGCCGGCGGCAGCCCGACGTATGCGGCGGAGGCCCTGCATGTCCACCCCAATACCGTCTCCCGCCGGCTGGAGCGGATCACCGAACTGCTCGGCGCGGACTGGCTGAAGCCGGAACAGGCACTCGAGGTGCAACTCGCGCTGCGGCTTCACCGTACGCATGATGTGCTGCGGCAGAAGCGCGACGATGGCGCACCGGCTCAGGCGGACAAGCCGGAGCACTGAGCGGCGCCTGTGGACCGCAGCGCCGACATCGCGTATGCGCAGGACGCTAGCGTCATATGGCGATGCCAGCCCTGGAAGGAACGCCCCTCGTAGTCCCGCAGGCCGACGGCCTCGCCCCGTGTCCGCCATCCGTGGGTGACCGTACGGGCGAGCCGTGTGGTGCGCAGCAGTGAGGCGGGCGGCGACTCGTGCATGTTGGTGAGCCACAACTCTGCGGGCGGACGCCGGAGATCGTGCCACACGCCCAGCAGACTGAGTCGGCTTGGCCGCTCGTATGCGCCGCGCTCCTGACCAGGGGGCGCAGGCAGCCGTACGCACGCGGTCGCCGTGGCTAACGGCATTCTGCGCAGACCTTCTTGACGCTCCGTCGGGCGGACCACGTACCGAAGTCGCCGTGCGGTGTCGAGCACGGCCTGTGCCGGGGCGACGCGCCATCCGCGGCCGGTCCGGTCCCTGTCATCGATCACAAGACGCGTCCGTCCACTGATCCTCACGACCTTCGGAGCATCCTGGTCGAACAACTCCCCCAAGTGACGGTGTTCGTCGACTCCTCGTGCGTCCAGCGCGACCGGGCGCCGGGGGTCCCCCCACCGGTGGACGTCGTCGAACAGACCCGCGACGCAATCCTCGGGAGTGACGGCGCTGAGCTCCTCGGGGACCTCCGCCTTGGCCCGCCGCCGATGGTCCGTCAGCCATGCGTCGGGCAGGTGAAGACGCCAACTGACAGGCGCGACCACCCGCTCCGAGGCGTACCACATGCTGTACGCCCGCTGACCGTTCACCACTTGCCGCCCATCGGGCGAGAAATGTCGGGCCACTCCCACGGTGTGCTCACCGCCCTTGGGAATGGACACCGGCAGAGCCACCCAGGCAGAGGTGGCGTCCTCCTGCTCCAGGAAGGTAGCCAGCGCTTTGCGGACCGGGCTCCAGGCCCAATGGGAGCTGCTGACGAAGTGGTGCAGTCGCTGCTCGTCCCCGGGCACGCCGACGGCGGCCGCGATATTGGCGATCGACTTGCGCCCTTCGGCGCAGAGCAGGCCATCCATGTACTGCCGCGCCCGGATTCGCTGGTCGTAGCGGCGGAACTCCGCGAAGAGTGCGGCGCAGAGATCGGTGACGATGTCCTCGGAGCTCGCGACACGACGCATTACATATTTCTTGCCATTCGTCCCTTTTTTGAGTGATGTATCGCAGATCATGGCAACGCCTCCTGGTGCGCGGGGAGTTCTACACCGCACACCAGACTCGTCGCGTCCCACACCTCCGGCGAGGTGTGTCGGGCACACCACGCCGACCCTCGGTGGTGGCCGGACCATCACCCACGGCTCAGCAGGTACCCCAGAACGGGCGGCCGGCGGCCGTACGACGGTGGCCCCACCACCACCCCGATCACGGAAGGTCGCGAAGGAAGTCCAGCAGCGCGGAGGTCAAGATGGCAGGGGCATCGAGGGGGACAAGGTGCCCCGCGCCCGGAATCACCGCGAGCCGCGCTTCCGGAATCATGGACGCCAATTCGTGGGCCTTGGCGACGGGAATCCAGGCGTCTTTCGCGCCCCAGCACACCGTGACCGGAATATCGATCTGCGGATACAGCGGCTGCACTTCATCGGTGAACCGCTGATCCGCCTGTGTGATCTGCCGGTAGAAAGCGGCTTGGCCGCCCTCGCTCGACCAGGGGCCGACCAGCTTCTCCAACACGTCGGGACGCAGGCCCGGGAAACTCGCCGAGCTTACGTATTCACGTACGAGTGCGAGGTGCAGAGACGGCGGCAGCCGCTCGAACACTTTGGTGTTCTGCGTCACCAGGCGAAAGAAAGGCGAACCCCACGGAGCAAGAGCGACGGGGTCGACGAGCGCCAGTCTGCGATACGAGGCCCCATGCAGGAGATGGGCTCGCAGAGAGACAGCGCCGCCGAAGTCATGTGCGATTACCGAAGGGGCCGACAACTGCCAGTGCTCCAGCAGTTGAGAGAACACTTCACTCTGCGCGGCCAGCGAGACGTCTTGCCCTCGGCACTTCTCGGAGGAGCCGTAGCCAGGCATGTCCCAGACATACACGTGGTATCGCTGCGCAAGCGCCTGAGCGATTTCCCGCCAGACGAAAGACGAGAAGGGCGTACCGTGCAGCAGGACGACCGACTCTCCGCCCTCCGGCCCGAGCCGGCCCCATCGGACCGTACCCGATGTACTGCGGAAGCTCTCGTTTAACTGCCAGTCGTTCAACGCTCTGATCCTTTCGGCCTGAGGGGCAGCCGGAATTGCCCCGGCACCCAACAGACGTCATTGCCGTTCGTCACCCGAACGGCAATTCAAGACAATTCAACAGCACTTGCTCCCCATGTGAGCTCTGCGAGCAAGCCTCTCATCGCATTCCGGCACGTGTACACCGAGGAGCAAGTGCCCCGTGTCAGCGGTTCGACTGCGCGCGTCCAGCGGAAGGGCCGTCGCCGCTCCCCTGCTGTCGAGCGCGGTAGTTGGCGACGTTGAGGCGGTTACCGCACACATCGGGCATGCAGTATCGGCGGCGTCCGGCACGGCTGGTATCGACGAACATCCCATCGCACACCGGAGAAGAGCAGTGCCGGAAGCGGTCATGGCTCAGCGTCCGCAGGGCACCGAGCAGCCCTGCGCCCATGAGGACCGCCAGTTCGTCGGCGAGGGGTGCGTGCGGAGCCGTCCCGATGTACCACTGCCAGCGGTCCTTGGCGTCCCGGTACAGGGCCGGCCCCCTGCCCGCCCGCATGACCAACGCAGTCGCGCCGTCCACGGCATCATCTTCGGAGGTGGCCTCGAGGATGCCGCGGATCTCCTGGCGGAGGGCGTGCACCTGCTCAAGATCGCCATCGGTCGGTCTCCGGCCCTGCACCAGGGCATCCGGACGGATCCCGTACTCGGCGAGGAACCTCTGCAGGGCGGCCGGGTCAACCAGGACCTCACCTGTGCTTCTGCGAACCAGGGGTGAGGTGTTGACCAGGTCGGTCGCCAGCCCCGCCCCTAGCGTGTAATCGGAAAAATCAATTTTCACGCCTTACTCCATGCTAGAGTAACCGGAGAAAGGTAACTATACCCCTTAGCTCGGGAGTGGTTGGCGTGCCCACACACATGACCTCCGGGGCACCGCGACGCGCCATCGGCCGCTGGCCCTGAAACCAGCACCCCCGCCGACGACTCCCCACGTGTATGGAAGGGATCTGCTCATGCGGCAACTGCTCCATCTCGTGCTCTGCGTCATGAAGGACGTGGCCTATGGCATCCATGCAGGTCACGCGGTCAGGCATGGCATGAACCCGCCTGCGCGGCATGCGTCCGGCCGTACGCCGTCCCGGCAGCCCGCGGCCTGCCCGCGCCGCGGACCAGCCGCGCAGCCGCCAGTCATGGCGGCAATCGTCGGACAGCACACCCCGGCCAGCGACTGACCAGCACTCCAACGAGTCGTGTCCTGGCGGCATCCGCACCCTGGCCCTATTCGCCCAGGACACGACCAGCGCCCCCTCCCGGACCTACTTCAAGGAGAGCACCGTGGAAACCGGACCCTTCCTGGCGTACATCGAGGGACGCCAGATGCGGTGGAAGTTCACGCTCGACCAGTGCATCGACGACGCGGGCGCCGACCCGCGTGCCCGGCTCCTCGCCGTCTTCGACGCGCTCCGATCCTGGGCGGCCTCGCAACCAGGCTTCCGCAGCTTCTCGTTCACCCACGCCATGGTCGAACTGGCCGGTCCGCAGCACCCGGCCCACATCATGGTCACCTCCAACAAGCGCGCCCTGCGCAAGCGGATCCTCGAGCTGTCCGAAGCGACCGGCACGCCCGACCCCAACTTCCTCACCGACCAGCTCCTGCTGATCTACGAGGGTGCTATCTCCAACCACGCCCTGGGCAACGTCGACGAAGCCGCGGACAAAGCCCACGCTACGGCTCGCCAACTCATCTCCGCCGCCAGTCCCCTGCCCGTAAGCACCTTCCTTGCCGGTCCGGAGACGCACTGACGGTAGCGAGCTGGGCGTCCTTCGGCCCGTACTCCCCAGCCATCCCGGGTGCAGCCCCCGCCGCCGCATTCCCCACACCGGCCTGGAGGTTCACCTGCCGGCCTCGGCGGACTGCTGCGGCGGGGCGGCGGGGGCGTGACCAAGACCTGCGATGGAGGGGAAGAGCCGATGATGACGCTGACCCGCAGGCGCTACGGCAGAGCTCATCCGCCTCTCGCCCGCCCACCTCTGAGGTCTGCCTCTTGGCAGGTTACGTGCGCAGCGCCGATGCCTCCTCCCCCACGCCGCGAACCTTCCGTCAGCAGCCGGGCAGAACTGAAGGGCGCCCTGATCCCGCAACTCTGGGCGGATACACGCGGACGCGCCCCGTGATGATGAGCTGACAGGTGCTTGGGTGGAACCGGCCCCGGATTCGGACTTGGTCGTAGATGGCATGGACGGCTACGACGCCATCGTCGTACTGGGCGTCGTGGGCGAGGGCTGCAGAGCTCTGTTTGAAAGACTCGACGAGTCGGCGTACCGCTGCGCCGGGTGTGATGTCCCATGCTCCGGCCAGAAGAGTGATATCCGTGTGGGTGGCGTGGTCGATGTAGACCGGGCGTTCCCCCCGACTCCCGCAGCGCCACCGTCGCCTACGGGGCCTGGCGCATGTTGAGGCGTCCGGGCGGGGCGGCGGAGGCGGTGTGGGTGGTGATGGGTTCCCGGTAGGCGGCGGCGCGCAGTGCCCTGGCCAGCCGTCCGGCGGCGGCCTTCTCGCCTGGTTCCGGCGGCCGGGTGCCGTTCACCGGTGAGCGGTGGCGGTCCTTGGTGGCGTTTTCCGGGGTGACGGGGCGGCCGTCGGAGCCGAAGACCTTCTCGGCGGTCTTCGTGGCCTGCCTCGCTTGGGCGGCCTGGTCGGCCTTGGCCTGGGCGCGCGCCGCTCGGGCGGCTGTGACCTTGGCTTCGGCTGCGGCCTGGGCGTCGTCGTTCGCCTGGACCTGGCTGACCATCTTGCCGATAGCTTCGGTCAGTTCTCCCTTCCGACCGTTCGACGGGTCTGGCGTTGGTGCCGGTGCGGCGGCTTCGGCACCGAGCGCCTGGCACCAGGCGCGGGCGTGTTCCATCATCGCTGGGCCGTCCTCGTCGCCGGTGGCGTGGGCGGTCGTCCAGATGTCGGCGAGGGTTTGGAGGAGGTCGGGGCCGAGGATGTTGGTGAGTGTGTTCTTCAGGGTTTCGGTTTCGTCCGGGTCGAGGATTCCGGCGTCCCGTCGGGCGAGGATCAGCCCGGCCGCGAGGGCTGTCTGCCAGCGGTCGGTGGGGGCGGTGCTGGTGAAGTCGTCCAGGACCAGGGTGCGCACGGCGGCGCGCAGGTACCGACGGTCGCTGGGGCGGCGGCGCAGGTGTGCGTGCTCGGCGCGGGGGACGACATCGTGACGACGAGCGAGTCTCCGCGGGCCGCAGGGGGCACGGAACGACCAGCCCTTGCGTGCGAGTCCTGCCGGGGACTCGAACCTGCGGCCAAGCCCTACGTCGCCACCGCCGTGCCCCGCCCGCCGCCGGACCGCTGATCGTTGCCTCCCAGAGGTTGCGCACCCGAGAGTTCAAATCTGTGTCGCGCCCAGCGCAACCACGCATTACGTACGACGTCATCAGCCGACGCGTCCACCCCCTGACAGCCGCGACACACGCGTGCACAACAGGTGCACATCCGCGCAGGAACTCCCGGGAAACCGCAGGTAGGGGAGGGAAGCCCGACAGGGCGACAACGGGGCCCGCGGCCTGCCCACCACCGGCGCCGCAGGCCGAAACGGCTCGCCGGACGAACCGGCGAACCGTCACGGACAATTGGGGCTAGTTGGTCGGAGAGACGTAGCCGCTGATCTGCATGCCCCAATATGGGCTGTCTCCCACCGCGCCGGGGTACTGGTCGCGGTGGGAGGAGGAGGTTGAAGGATCGTTGGTGACCTCGTTGCCGCCAATGCTCTCGATGGTCCCGTCGTCATTGACCGCCGTGACGATGGCAACGTGATCGGCGTAGCCGTCGCCGTTGTAGTTGAAGACGACTGCGTCACCGACGTGGGGATCCGGATGCAGTCCTGCACCGTACTGTCCGAAGCTGCCGGCCGCCGGGGTCAATCCGGTGACGTTGTAGCCCGCCTGCGCCCATACCCACGCTGCGAAGTCGGCGCACCAGTTTTCCGGCGAGCCACCTGCGCCCGTGCAACTGGAGTTGTACCCCTGTTCGCCCACGCTGTTCGTGTCACAGGCGTGATGGTCGAGGTTCGCGTTCGCGATCGTGACGATGTCGTCGGTCGTGGCCGACGCTGTGCCTGCGGCCAATATGAGGGACGGTACCGCCAGGGCTGCTACGACGATGCCCCTGATGGTTGTGTTACGCGTCTTCCGGGATGTCATGATTTTCCTCTCTGTTTCAGCTGGATTGGACGTAGTCCCGGTGAGTTGGCGCCAGTGATCGGCCGCCAGCGGGGCCTGCTTCAGAGCCTCTGCTCGGCCGGCCCGTCCCGGCTCCGGTCGGCTTGCCGGGCCTGGCGCAGCAGCTCCTGCGACGAATCCTCGACCGGAGCCGGAGCGGCCGCCTCCGCCTTGGTGACCGTCCTGTTGCGTCACCAGACGGCCAGCTCAGCCACCAGCGCGATCAGCGCGGCCCGGAGGATCGGGGCGACGATTGCATGCGGATCCATGGAACGGCTCCCACTCTCGATGGCAGCGCGCGTCTCAGTACTTGCGCGCCGCGACTACGTCAGGCAGGACGTTAGAAACACCCGATGAAGTCGCCGTGAAATGGTGAGACGGTTACGCCTGCTGGGTCCGCCAGCCCGGGATGTGGGGTGCCCGGTTGAAGCGCAGGGCTCGCTCGTCGGCGGCCTGCAGGGCAGGTGATGGCGGAGAATCGCCTCCCGGGCCGGTCCGTCGGGCGGCAGCACCAGTAACGTCCGGTCCAGTCGGCCGGGGCGGCGCAGGGCGATGTCCACGTTCCAGAGCGCATTGGTGGCGGCGAGCACGAACACGCCCTGGTTCGCCTCCCTCGCCTCGATGCCGTCCAGTTCGGTCAGCAACTGGTTGACGGTGTTGCGCATTCCGTTGCTCTGGGTGCGGCTGCGCTTTCCGCCGAGCGCGTCCAGTTCGTCCACGAAGACCACGCACGGGGCCTGGCGACGGGCGGTTTCGAAGAGCTCGTCATAGTGCGTTCGGAGGTGCCGATCCACATGTCGAGTACGTCGTTGACCGACACGGACAGGAAGTTCGCCCCGAGCTCACCGGCGACGGCCCGCGCGATGAAGGTCTTGCCGCAGCCGGGCGGCCCCTATGGCAAAAGCCCGCCGCGCAGGCTCTTGCCGTACAGGCGGCGCAGCTCCGGATTGCGCAATGGCGCCAGAACGGCGTCCTCCAGCCGCTCCTTGCCCCGCTGCATGCCGCCCACGTCAGCGAGGCGGACGGCCCCTGGCCGTTCCACGTCCGAGGTGGCGGCGTCCCCGGCGTCGCCGCTCCCGTCAACGGTGAGCGG
The DNA here is from genome assembly GCF_022221585.1 of Streptomyces inhibens. Lineage (NCBI taxonomy): Bacteria > Bacillati > Actinomycetota > Actinomycetes > Kitasatosporales > Streptomycetaceae > Streptomyces > Streptomyces inhibens. The sequence goes on along the minus strand of NZ_CP084681.1, from coordinate 7,808,206 downwards.
TGCCTCCTCGAAGCGGGGAGGCACGACATCGCCGATCTGATCCTCGGCGGCCTTCCAGTAGCGACACGGCGGTGGGAGGTTGGGTGGGCGCCGGAGTGTGACCGGGCGGCAGGGCCTGCCGTGACGCGGGAAGCGCGGCCTTGCCGGGCGTGGACGCCGGAGTACCGGTCAGGGCCCGGACCACCAGCTCGCGTGCCTGGGCATCACCGGGCACATGCTGCAACGCCACAGCAACTTCGCTCACCGTGGCGTCGCCGTACCCCGCTGACAGCAGCAACTCGGTAGGCGCAGCCGCAGGGGTACGTCATCGGGCTCCAAGGCAACGGCCGAGCTCATGCGCTGTATCGGGAGGATTCCACCGCGGTGGCCCACACTTTACGGAGCCGACGCGGGCGACTTGCGAGTGCCCTGGCTGAACTCCGAAGGCCCCACCCGGCCCACCCCGGTCACTCACGTCCCTACGACGAGCACTTACCCACGCCAATCACCGACAGTGCCCCGCCGTCTCGAAATGGGCCATGCCGCTCTTCGGCGGCGGTTCGTGCTGAGTGAGCGACTCGTTGGCCGGCCCAGCCGATCCTGGTGGGCCCCCGTCCATCACGTAAGCCTCCGGTCCCGCGCACATCGAGATTTCATCGGCATTTCAGAGCCTCCCGTGATGGTTGGCCGGCAACGTGCCGAACAGTCAGTCGCGCATCCGTGTCCTTGACGCGTATCCGTAAGTGCGCGAACTCAGTGAATGAGCGGGGACCCCGATGGATGATCTGTTGCACAAGCTGGTTTCTGCGGCCCTCACCGGTGTGCTGATTGCCCTGGTGGGAGCTCTGAGCGTGGCTGCACGCAGGCGGAGGGTCGCCCGAGAGGAGGCCGCCGCGCCGGCTCCGGTAGAAGATCGCAGCCAGACGCTGCTGCGTCAGGCCCAGCAGTTGGACGACAGCCGCGATGAGTTGGCCGCTCAGGGCCGGCAGGCGGAAGCGCTGGCGCAGGCCAGGGAGGCTGCCGCTCTCTGGAGTGAGCTCGCCCGGGTCCGGCCAGGGCGCTTCCATGCGGAACGGCGGGCGGCGCTGGGGTGTCTGAGTGAACTGCTGGCCGCCATGGGGCAGGGGGACCAGGCAGCGCAAGCCCGCCAGGAAGCCGCCGGACTTTCTTGATAGAGCGAGGGGACCGCAATGCCCGCCGCCATCTGGACCGGCAGCAAGGCATATCCGGAGAAGGTTGCCGCCGAAATGGCCGCAGCCCTGGGGGACGAACTCGGCCTTGCAGAACCGCCGTTGGTCGTGACTTTGCCCGCCGAGAGCACCGGTGTACCCGCCGGCAGCCTGTTACCGCCACGCGAGCGATTCAGCGGAATGCCCGCGCCAACACGCTGCTGCATCTACGTCGACGCCCTCACACCCAGGGCCTTCGAACTGCGTGCCTCGGTCATGGGCGGGCGCTCGGGGGTCCGCCGAAGCCTCGGACTGGGCCACCTCCTCTATGCAGTGCCCTTGGCGCCGCGGGTTCCCTCCCGCATCGAACTCGGTCTCGGTGCCGCCCGTGGCTCCGTCCCCGCACGCTTCGCCGGAGACGCCGCGATCACGGACGGCCTGAACCGGGACGCCCAGCTGCTCGACCTGGCCCATGCACTGACGCCCGCCACGGCCGGGCCCGACCGGCAGCACATCTGGCAGGTGGCATGCCGACTGACGATCGATCCACGCCCACACGGTTCGGTTCTGTTCGTCCAGACCCTGCACCGCCCCACCATCCGGGCCTGGTCCCTCGGCGCCCACACCGTGCTGGACTTCGCCGCCCGCGCCGAAACGGCGCTCGGGTAGCGCCATGCGCGAGCGGCATCACGGGGGAAGGGACAGCGCCGGGACGTCGGGGGTGGACCGCTCGGCGCCACGGGCGCGCCCTCGGTTGCATCAGAGACATGTGCAGGTCCTCCGAGGTGACCCCGATGCGATGGCCGAGACGGCGGACTGGCCCACCCCGTAGGACGCGCACGTCCCCGAGCGGACGTTCCCCACGGTAGCGGTCCGACCGGGCTGCGCCGGTCGGACCATTACCGTTACCCCGCATATCCGGTTACGAGGACTTGACGCGCCCGTCGGGCTCGTACCAGACGACTCCGTCACCGCCGTCGTGGCCGATGGTCTGCGTCATGGCATTGCCGTCCTGCCAGTACTTGGGGTGCTGGTTCAGAAAGCCGGGGATGGACTGGAGCGAGGTGGCGTCGCACGCCAGGTCGGTGCGGATGCAGAACCGTTGTACCGGGACGCCGTCGAACTTCGCCGGGCCGGCGCCCGTAGAAGTGAATCCCAAGGCGTTCCAACCCTGCGGAACCCGGGCCCAGATGCCGGTATCGGGCTGCATGGGGTCGGAATACAGCATGCCGTTCACCTGCGAGCGGGGTATGTCAGTGCCGCCCTTGGCTATCGTCTGGAGCACCTGGTCGGCCACTTGCGCGCCTTGGGAGTAGCCGACGATCGTGAAGCGGGCGCCCGGATCGCGGTGGTACGTGTCCTCGGCGGTGGCCAGCAGATTGCGGTACCCCTCGCGCACGCTGGCGTCGTAGCTCGGTGCGTTGACGTCCGGAACATTGTGGCCGTTGAGCCAGGGTCCGGCGCTCGCCGGATAGCAGACCGGCACCGGGATACCACCGTTGAGGTGCTTGTTGGCGAATGCGTAGGTGCTGGTGCAGTCGGGTGCGTCTGCCGCCGAGCCCGTGCCGCCGACCTCCACGTAGTAGTGATGCACCGGATCGGCGTGGGCAACGGTGGGTGCGACGGCGGTGACGGTCACCACGGCTGCCGTCGCACCGGCAGCGCCGATCGCCTTCTTCCATCTGCGGGCCAGGGTCATCGCTCTGCTTCTCCTCCAGTTGGGACGGCACTCAACTGCTGTGCTCGGCCCAGACGTTAGCCACGACCGTTGGAATGGCGATGAAATGACGATGAGTGCGCTGACGGCGCCGTATCCGGAGGCGTAGACGGGCATCGCCCATCGGGCCCGTGCCTCGTCGCCGTGGCAGCCCTCAGGATCGGCTCGTCGTCATGGACGCATCCCGTCTGTTCGAAGGCGTTCAACGAGTGCGCAGAAGAGGAAGAGATTCGGGATGGTGGACGTCGTTGGCATGAGGCTGTGCCAATTGCCGTCGGTGTAGAGCCTGATGGCCCCCTTCTTGATGTCGATCTGCCGCACCTGCGGCCACCGCGCGGACACCGCTCCCGACCCGACCTGCTCCCTGGTCAGCCAGACGTCCCCGAAGGCCAGTCGCTCGCCCCTTTCGAGTGCGGCCAGTGCACGGGGCAGTTGGGCATGGGTGACGGCCCGCTGGATCGCGGGCCCCCATTCCTCCGCGCCGCTGTCCTCCGGCCTGCCGAGTAACACGACCCGCTCCCCTTCGACGTCGGTGAGCGCGTAGGTGCGAGTGGTGCGGAGGACGCGGGCGGCCGAGTCGTGCGGGTGCTGGGTGTTCTTCTGCAACACCGAGGTGGTGTCGTAGCGGACTACGTGGATCCGCCCGTTGACGGCAATCGTCAGCCCGTGCTCGTACAGGTCCAGTCGTGCGTCCGCGCCCGCCCTCGTCGCGGAAGGCCGGCGGTACCGGGCGAAGGCCAGCAGGCCTCGGAGCCACCGGAGCGGCACGGCATATGCGTGGGGTGTGTGCGCGGTACCCACGTAGGTGGCACGTCGCCTGCCGATGTGCTCGCGGCCGGCTGCTGCGGAGATCCTCGCCAGCAGCAGCTCCTCACCGCGCGAGGGCGGCGTCGGGCAGGTCACGGCCTGGTGCGGGCGAGGCCGAGCCCGGCGTCGTGCCCGCGCAGGATCATCTGGTGCGTCCGCCGCAGCATTTGGCCCGGAGGCACCCCCAGGTCGTCGGCCAGACGGCGGCGGGTGCGATCGAACACGGTCAACGCGTCGGCCTGTCGGCCGCTACGGTAAAGCGCGCGCATGAGCATCGCGGCGACCGGTTCGTTCAGGGGCTGCGCCGCGGCCAAGGCCCACAGCTCGGCGACCACCTCGGCGTGCCGGCCCAGCCGCAGCTGCCAGTCCAGCTTCCGCTGCACGAGGGTGAGCCTGCGCTCGGTGAGCCGCAGCCGCTCCAGCTCGGCGAACGGCCCGGGCAGGCCGGACAGGAGCTCCCCGCGGAACAGGTCCAGCGCCTGGGAGCAGATGCGGACCGCCTCGGCCAGTTCGCCGGCTCGCTCAGCCGTCCCGGCCGCGGTGACCAGTTCCTCCATGCGCGCCACATCCACCTCGACCGAGCCGGGAGTCAGCCGGTAGCCACACCGGTCACTCTGGATCACCGGGTCCGGACCGTCCCCCATGCGCAGGATCCTGCGCAGTCGGTAGATGTACACCGGCACCACGTTCGTCATCGGTGGCTCCATCCCCCACACTCCGTCGAGCAGTTCCTGCTGGCTGACCGTCCGGTCCGGACACAGCACCAGCGTTGCCAGCACGGCTTGCTGACGGAGGTGCCCCAGGTCCACGGGCTGTCCGTCGAGCCATGCCTGCAGCGGTCCGAGCGCGGAGATCCGCAACTGCGGTGCGCGCGCCCGGCGGACGACGGTCCGCGGTACCGGGCTTGCCGCCTGCCTGCGGGGTCCGTGGCTCGGGGCGACAAGGCCGCAGTCGAAGGCGTGGACGATGGCGGCGGCTCGGTCGCGCAGCCCGAGTTTGCCGAGGACCCGCGCGAGGTGTCCGGCCACAGCGTCCTCGGGGATGGCGAGGGCGGAGGCGATCTCGGCGTCCCTCAGGCCACAGCCGACCGCGTAGAGCACCTCGCGCTCCGGATGCGTGAGCGTGGTGACGGTCGGTTGGCCGGTGGTTGCGGTCGTCGGCATCGCGGCTCCCTGGGTTCCGGACGGATCGGTCTGGTGGATGCCGTCGACGCTGGTCCCGGCGCCGGTCAACGGACAGGCCAGCGGACCGGCCGTATCCGGCCGGTGGCCGCGCTAGAGTCCCTCACCTGGGGAAAGTCGATATGGCGGGGGAAGGCCATGACCTGTGACCGGTGAGTTCAACGTGCTGTTACGGCAACTGCGGCACAAGGCGGAGATGACTCAGGAGGCCCTGGCGGAGCGCGCAGGAGTGGGCGTGCGCACCATCCGCGGGTTGGAGACCGGCGAGCGCGCCGACCCCAGGGTGACCACCGTGCGGCTGCTGGCCGATGCCCTCGGGCTGAGCCCCGAGGAACGCGAGGAGCTGTTGGCGGCTGCCATCCGCCGGACCGGGGAGGGGAACCAGCCGGACGACTCGGCCGACCGTGTCGAACCGGCGCGGGGGCAGCCGGGCTCGGTCTTGCACGAAACCCTGGCCGATGTCGCCGAGCAGCTCGCGCAGGCGGCGGCTGCCCGCTGGCAGCGCGAGGAGGAGCAGCGGCAGGTCCACGATCCCTACCCGCTGCCGGTGCGCTGGCGACCAGTTCCCGAGGAGCTGATCGACCACTGGGCCAATATCCGCCGCCTGCCCGCCGGGGCTACGCCCGGTCCGCTGGACCTGAGTGGGCGACTGGACGAGATCGTGGGCGTCTACCGGCGGATCCCGTCCGGGCGGCTGGTGGTGCTGGGCCGGTCCGGCTCCGGGAAGACGATTCTCGCCGTGCGGTTCGTTCTCGACCACCTGAAGTCAAGGGCCCGCACCGAAGCCGTACCGGTGATCTTCAGCATCGGCTCGTGGGATCCCACCGCCATTACGTTCCGGGACTGGCTGACCGCGCAACTGACGCGCGATCACCCCGGTCTTGCCGCCACGGGGCCCGGCGGGTCGAGCTTGGCCGCCGTACTGGTCGAGACCGGCCGAGTGCTCCCCGTGCTGGACGGTTTCGACGAGATCGCCAGCGGTCTGCGCCGTCCCGCGCTGGAGGCACTCAACGCCACCACTATGCCGCTGCTGCTGACGAGCCGTCCGTCCGAGTACGCCGCGGCCGTGGCGGAGACCGACGTGCTCACCTCCGCCGCCGCGGTGGATCTGACCGATCTCACCCCGGGCGACCTGGCCGACTATCTGCCGCGCACCACGCGTAAGGCCCGCGGCGGGGTCCCCGCGGCGACCGCCTGGGACCCGGTGTTGCGCGAGCTGCGCGAGCGGCCGCACAGCCAGGGCGGTGCCAACCTCGCTGCGGTGCTGACCACTCCGCTGATGGTCATGCTGGCCCGCGCCGTCTACAGCGATACCCCCGACAACGACCCGGTCTCGCTCCTGGATACCAGGCGATTCGGCAGCGCTGAGAAGCTGGAGGACCACCTCCTCGACAACTTCACCGCCACGGTCTACCGCCCTCTGCCCGAGCACCGCCCGGGAAGAAGGCCGCGTCGCGCCTACGACCCGGAACGCGCCCAGTACTGGCTCGGCTACCTCGCCCACCATCTGACCCGGCTCGACACCCCCAACCTGGAGTGGTGGCGGCTCGGTTGCGGGCTTCGTCGCGCCACGCGCACGCTGGTGACCGCGCTGGTGATCAGTCTGACCATCGGGCTCGTCGACTGTGTCGTAGGCACTCTCTTCGACTCCCTCGAATTCCAGCTCATGGACGGGATGGTGGCAGGGCTCCTCTCCGGACTCATGTTCGGGATCGCGTACTGGTTCCTGGTGGCGGCCAAGGACGCGCCGGTGCAGCCGTCCGGCGTGCGCATCCGGCTGTCCGGCGGGGACATGCGGATATTCGGCAAGGAAAGGAAGACCAGACGGAGAGCCCTCGCTCGACTGGGGATCGGGTTGCTGTGCGGGCTCGTCTTCGGCGTCGGCTACGGCTTCGCACGTGGAGTGCTCAAAGGCGTCCTCTCCCACGTCAGCCTCCCGACCTACCTGGTCATCGGCCTCGACGACGGCATCATCTACGGACTTGTGTTCGCGCTGGGAGCCGGCCCCGCCTTCGGCCTCCTGACTCTCCTCGAAACCCCTCTCGACATCCGATCCGCCGTCAATCCGGTCAGCCTGCTGCGCACGAACTGCCGCACGGTCACCACCCAATTCCTCGTCTGGGCCCCAGCCTTCGGACTCCTGGTCGGCTTTGGATCCGGGGTGGTGGTCCGGCCCATGCCGGCGATCCTGGGCCCACTCGTCTGGAATCTCACGGCCTCGCTCAAACTCGGCGTCATCAGCGGGCTCGGAGGCGCCCTCGGCTACGCGCTCGGCCTGACCGCCTGGGGCCAGTGGGCGGTCTTCGCCCGGATCTGGCTGCCGCTGACCGGCCGGCTGCCCTGGTCCGTCGTCGCCTTCCTCGAGGACGCCTACCAGCGGGGTGTGCTCCGCCAGGCCGGTGCGGTCTACCAGTTCCGCCACGCCCGCCTCCAGCACCACCTCGCCCGCGCCTACCGGGCGCCCCGCGTCCCGGAACAGCCGACCGGACAGGGGAGCGCCGCGCCCGGGTGACAGCGGTGGTCTCCGTCCCTCACGTCGATTTCATCCATGAAAGCAGTGACGAGATGGGCCCCGCCTGCCAGGCGCTGGTACACGCCCCGCAAGGGGCGACTGACCTGAAGCTGGCGGGTGGGGCGGCCGTCCCGGACATCTCCGATCTCCTGCCCGGCGAGCCGGCTTCCGGGCCGCGGAGAGCGCCCCCTGAGGGGCGCTCTGTGCCGTCTGCCGCGGGTGGTCCGTTGGCCTCAGGCAGTGCGTACTCGCGCCGCCCGCGGACAACGGTCACTCCCGGGAAGGCCGGGCCGCGCCGCTGGGGCAGACGCGCCGAACACCTTCGTCGTCGGTCGGGAAAGCATTCGGCTGGGGAACCCTGCGGGCTGGAGGGCGCGACCGCATGATCCGTGGAGTGGACGCCAGATGTGGGTTGGCGCTCGCATCCGGCCTCGCGTACGGGACCGACGGTCAGTTGACTCCCCGCTCAAGCCCCGACCAATACGGCTGGCGGAGCTTGAACTTTTGGATCTTGCCTGTGGCCGTGCGGGGGATCGCGTCGCGGAACTCAACCGACGTCGGAGCCTTGTAGCCGGCCATGTGCTGCTTGCAGTGGGCGATGATGTCGGACTCCTGAGCCGTCGCGCCCTCGGCGAGGACCACGAGGGCTTTGATCGTCTCGCCCCACTTCTCGTGTGGCACGCCGATGACGGCGACCTCGGCGACCGCCGGGTGGCTGAAGATCGTGTCCTCCACCTCGATGGACGACACGTTCTCACCGCCGGTGATGATGACGTCCTTCTTGCGGTCGGAGATTGTGAGGTGGCCGTCGGTGGCATCGATGGTGCCTCCGTCGCCGGTGTGGAACCAGCCGTCCTCAAGAGCCGCCGACGTCTCCTCCGGCTTGTCCCAGTACCCGTCGAGGACCGTATTCGAGCGGGCCAGCACCTCGCCGGAGTCCGAGATCCTCAGCTTGACGCCGAGCGCGGGCAGACCCGCGCGGGTCAGGTTGCGTGCCCGCTCCTCTGCGGAAAGGTCTGCGGCGCCGGGCTGGGTCCGGTTGAAGGTGAGGAGTGGCGACGTTTCGGTGAGGCCGTAGATCTGCATGAACTCCCAGCCCAGCTCCTCACCCACCCGTTGGATCATCTTGGTCGGTGGCGGCGCCCCCGCGCAGATGATGCGTACGCGGTCGCGGCCCGGGATCTCGCCCTCCCACGTCGCTGCCGCGTCGAGCACCATGTTCCAGACGGCCGGGGCACCGCACATGAGCGTGACCCCGTGCTCGTCGACGCGTCGGAGGATCTCGGTGCCGTCGACCTTGCGCAGCACCACCTGCTTCACACCCAGGCCCGCCATCACATACGGCATTCCCCAGCCGTTGCAGTGGAACATCGGCAGGGTGTGCATGTAGACATCGCGCTCCCACACCCGCGTGTGGAGGCCGAAGGTCATGCCGTTGACCCAAATGTTGCGGTGGGTCAGCTGAACGCCCTTGGGACGGGCGGTGGTACCCGAGGTGTAGTTGATCGTCGCGGTGGCATCCTCGTCCGGGTTCGACCACGGACGCGGCTCGATCCCGAACCGCATCAGCTCGGTCTCGGTCTGCTCGCCGAGAACGAAGCGGTGGCGCGCCTTGACCTCGGACAGTGCGGCGTCCAGTTCCGGGTCGACGAGGAGGACCGAGGCCCCGCTCTGCGCCACCACATAATCGACCTCTTCCGGCTTGAGGCGGAAGTTCACCGGGACGCAGATGCGGCCGCTCATGGGCACCGCGAACAGCAGCTCCAGCATGCGTGCGGAGTTGTGGCTGGCCACCGCCACCCGCTCGCCCTCGCCGACCCCGAGAGCGTCCAGCCCCGCCTGCCAGGCACGGACCCGTTCGGCGAACCGCCCGTAGGTCGATACGGGCACCGGCGGGGCGGGCTGATGCGGCTCGTCGACCACACCCGGGATGTCGCGGAAGCCCACCTCGGCGCGGTCGAGGAAGTCCGCGATCGTCATCGGTGTCCGCATGCTCTCTCCTGTGCTCGGATGGATCCGGTACGACGTGTCTCGAAGCTGAAAGGGAGTCTGGCAGGTGCTGGGCGGAAGGAGTTGAAGCTACGGATTCTGCGACGGCAACGGTCAAGCGGTCAGCCGCATTTGGAAGGGAATGCCCCCTGATCCGGACGCCTCGAAGACATCGTCGGCGCGCCCGATGTAGGTGATCCAGCCGTCCTTGTCGCGGGAGCCGATGTCGCCGGTGCGGTAGTAGCCGCCGGCCATCGCCTCCGCGGTGCGTACCGGGTCCCCGTGGTAGCCGGTCATCAGGCCGACCGTTTGTGGGCGCAGGTCGAGGGTGATCTCGCCCTCGTCGGCCGGTGCGCCGCTGACCGGGTCGAGCAGGACGACGTCGAAGCCGGGGATGGGCCGGCCCATGGAGCCCGGTTTGACGGTCTGGCCCGGGGTGTTGGCCACCTGGACGGCGGTTTCGGTCTGCCCGAATCCGTCACGGATCGTGACGCCCCAGGACTGCCGCACCTGCTCGATGATCTCCGGGTTGAGCGGTTCACCGGCCGCGACGATCTCGCGCGGCGGGTGGCGGAGCGCGGACAGATCGGCCTGGATGAGCATCCGCCAGACGGTGGGCGGGGCGCAGAAGCTGGTGACCTGTGCCCGGTCCATCTCGGTCATCAGCCGGGCCGCGTCGAAGCGGGTGTAGTTGTGGATGAAGACGGTGGCCTCGGCGTTCCAGGGCGCGAAGAGGTTGGACCAGGCGTGCTTGGCCCAACCGGGCGAGGAGATGTTCAGATGCACATCGCCGGGTCGCAGCCCGATCCAGTACATCGTCGCGAGGTGGCCGACGGGGTAGGACGCATGGGTGTGTTCGACGAGTTTGGGGCAGGCGGTGGTGCCGGAGGTGAAGTAGAGCATCAGCGCGTCGTCGGCCCGGGTGGGCCCGCCCGGCAGGAAGGTGTCGGGGCCGTCGTAGGCCTCTTCGTACGGCAGCCGGCCGGGACGCGCGCCACCGACCGCGATCCGGGTGTAGTCGCCCGGTACGGAGGCGAACTTGTCGGTGTCCGCGGCGCGTACGACGACATGCCGGGCCCGGCCGCGGTCGATGCGGTCGGTGAGATCGGCGGGGCCGAGCAGCGGGGTCGCGGGGATGGCGACGGCGCGCAGCTTCATCGCGGCGAGCGCGGTCTCCCACAGTTCCGCCTGGTTGCCGAGCATCACGACGATGCGGTCGCCGGCCCGTACCCCTTTGGCGGACAGCCAGTTGGCGGCCTGGTCGGAGCGGCGGCGCATCTCGTCGAAGGTCAGCCGCACCTCGCGGCCGTCCTCCTCGACGATGTGCAGCGCGGTGCGGTCGTTGCCGCGGGCGATGATGTCGAACCAGTCCAGTGCCCAGTTGAAATACTCGGGGCGGGGCCAGCGGAAGGCCGCGCGGGCCGCGTCATAGTCCTCCCGGTGCCGGAGCAGAAGGTCCCGCGCCGCCCGGAATGCCTCGGTGGCCGCCGGTGCGCGGCCCGTCGCACCGGTTTCCGTGTCCGTCATCTGTCCTCCTCATTGCCGCACCGCTACCTGCCATCGTGTAATCAGTGGCGCAGGTCTCACCACCCCCCTGATGGGGGGAAGCGGAGGTCTCGGCGTGCGGCTCGACTCGGGGGGGAATGATGCGGTGGACGTACGGGCGGCGCTGTCGCGGCTGCGGCGGGCCAGCGGTCTGCCGGTGGCGTTCGGCGGGTCTGCTGGCCGGTACGGGCCGCTACCGCATCAAGGAGCTGTCCGGTACGGAGACCACGGTACTGAGCGGTCTGGACATCCTGCAGGGCAACGGGCTGGGCGGTAAGGCCGTGGCGCTGTCCCGGCCGCTGGCGGTGACCGACTACAGCGTCTCCTCGGTGATCAGCCATGATACGACGCGGCGGTGGCCGCCGAGGGGCTGCGGTCGGTGCTCGCGGTACCGGTGATCGTCCGGCGCCGGGTGCGCGGGGTGCTGTACGGGGCGCTGCGCCGGCCGGTGCGGCTCGGCGACCGGCCGTTGTCGGCCGCGATGGAGGCGGCGCGGGAGCTGGAGCAGGCGCTGCTCCTCCAGGACGAAGCGGCGCAGCTGATGTCAATAACGCTCCCCCATGCCGTAAGGGCACGGGAGGTACCCCCATCGACCGCCGCCGACCCGGCGATGTGGGAGGAGGTCCGGGAGGCGCACGGCGAGCTGCGCGCGCTGTCGCAGCGGGTCGCCGATCCGCTGCTGCGGCAGGAGATGCTGGCGGTGTGCGGCCGGCTCGCGGCGGCCTCGTCGGGGCGGCCGGGCGGGACGGGCCCTGGGGGCCCCGCTGCCCATGCCCTTGCGGCACGGGGGGGGAGGGTCCTGTGCTGTCGCCGCGCGAGGTGGACGTACGGGCCTGTGTGGCGTCGGGTGCGACGAACGCGGTGGTGGCCGAGCGGCTGGGACTGCGCCCGGAGACGGTCAAGAGCTATCTCCGGTCGTCCATGCGGAAGTTGGGGGCGCATACCCGTCTGCAAGCGGTGATCGCGGCGCGTCGGGCCCGTAGGGCGGTGGGCCGGCCCTCCCCCGTGAAGGCCGGCCCGTCCGTCGTCTACCTGTCGGCGGTCAGCTTGCCCGCCGCGCCCCAGCTGTCGGTGGGCACCTCCTGGATCCAGACCTGGACGGTCTCGGCGGGGATCTTGTACGTGTCGACGAACGCGTCGGTGATCTGCTTGACCAGCTCCCGCTTGAGCTCGACGCTGCGCGGGCCCTGCTGGACGGTGACGATCGGCATGACTGAACTCCCTTGTCGGATACGGCCGTACGGGAACGGGAAGATCAGGGAATTCCCCGTGTTCCCCGGCCGGGGACTCCCCGGGACCTCCCGGGTTTCCGGTGGTTCACCGGCGTGCCCTCAGTCCATCGCGAACGGGCCCTGCGACCAAGAAGCGGATCGCGCACACAGCGATCACCGATCGAGATCGAGCCTCTCGCCGTCCGTCGCGGCGCAGGCCCGCAGCAGCAGATCCAGCCCGGCGGGTGGGTCGGTACGGCGCACCGCGAGATACGTGGGCAGTTCCATGCCCGGGTTGCGGAACGGCAGGAAGGCGACCCGGGGGGTACTGAGCCGGCGGGCGTGCGAGGCGTAGACGACGGTCCACAGCCCGTCCGCCGGGCCGGCGGCGCCGATCGCGGTCAGGGTGTCGTCCAGCGAGCCGTAGCGGGGCCCCGGTACGGGGGTGAAGCCGGCGCCGTGGCAGGCGTTGACGACCAGGTCGACCAGGGCGCGGTTGTTGCGCCGCTCGGTCAGCACCAGCGGGACGGCTTCGAGATCGGCGAGCGCGATCGTGCCCGGTGCGGCGGGCACGGGGGTCCCTCCCCTGCCCTTGAGGCCGGCGAGAGGGTGCCGGGCCGGGACGACCGCCACCAGCGGGTCCTGCCACAGCGGGACGAAGTTCAGGCCCTCCCGGCCGCCGCCGTCCGGCTCGCCCCGGAGGAACGCCGCATCCAGCTCACGGGAGGCGACCTGGTCGAGCCGCTGCTGGGCGCGCGCGGCCACCAGCTCCACCCGGATCTCCGGAGCGAGGCCGGCCAGCGCGTCGAGCACCCGGTCCAGGTGGGCGCCCAGGCCGGTGCTCGTCCCCAGGCGCAGGGTCCCGGCGCGGTGTGCGGTCAGCTCCGCGACGACGGCGCGGGCGCGCTCCTCGGCGGCGAGCAGCGCCCGTGCCTCCGGCAGGAACCGCTCACCGACGGCCGTGAGGCGCACATGGCGCGCCGAACGGTCGAACAGCTCGACCTTCAACTCCCGCTCCAGCCGCCTGATCTGCTGGCTGACCGCCGACTGCACGATGTGCAGCCGCTCCGCCGCCCGCCCGAAATGGAGCTCCTGCGCGACCATGACGAAGTACCGCACCTGCCGCAGTTCCACGCCTCCCCCTTCCCGGCCCGCTCGGGCCGGCACCCCGCGGGCCGGTCAATTCCGTTGCCGTAGGGCCCGTGGCCCCGACATCATCCCTCCATGATCGATGCCTCCGCGCTGTCCGAGAAGCCGGTACTCACCGGCGCCCGTATCCGGCTGGCTCCGTTGTCGATACGGCATGCGGCCGCCTTTCACCACACCTTCCTGGACCCCGAGACGCGCCGGCTGACCGGCACCCACCACGACTGGACGCTGCGGGAGTTGCAGGACTGGTGCGCCGGGAGCGCCGACCGCGAGGACCGGCTGGACCTCGCCATCGAGGACCGGGAGAGCGGTGGCTACTTGGGCGAGCTGGCCCTGAGCCAGATCGACCCGGACAACGCCCACGGCAGTTTCCGTATCTCCCTCACCCAGGACGCGACCGGTCACGGCATCGGCAGCGAAGCCATCCGTCTGCTCCTCGACTACGCCTTCGACCGGGTCGGCCTGCACCGCGTCCAGCTGGAGGTCTTCGCCTTCAACGAGCGCGCCCGGCGGGCGTACGAGAAGTGCGGCTTCGAGGTGGAGGGCCGGATGCGGGAGGCCCTGTTCTGGGACGGTGAGTGGCATGACGTGTTCGTGATGGCGGCGCTGCGGCCGCGGCGGGCCTGAGCGGCGGGCGTCCGGGGTCCGGGCCGCGACCGCCGCTCAGCACCTCACTCCGGGGAGTTCGTCGGTTCTCTCCCTGGTGAACTCAGGAGTTCTCCCCCGTGAAGGGCAGCCACTCGGTCTCCAGCGCGGTGTCCAGGCGGCGGACCGCGCCGGGGGTGTGCTCGCTGGCCAGACCGGCCTGTACGAGGTTCCGCAGACGGGTGCCGCCCAGGTAGCAGGAGCCCAACTCCCGTACGTTCAGGGTGATATCGGGTGCCTCGGCGGTGGACGTCCAGGTGGCTCCGCCGGGTCCCGCGGTCAGGCGGAAGCGGCCCGCGTTGGCGGGCAGGGCGGGATCGCTCAGTTCGATGACGAGGTCGACGGGGGATGCCCAGGAGCGGGCGGTCAGGGCGGCACGGACGTCCACGAGCCGGACCCACAGTGCGGGTTCCTGGCCGGTGACGCGGACCTGGTCGCGGTCGGCGACGAGGTGCAGAAGCGGGTCGTCGGCCGGGCGGGCCTCCACCACCACGGTCGTGGTGAGGTCGATCGAGGCGAGGTAGGACCACAGGGCGGCGGCGGCCGGTGCGGATTCCGCCTCCAGTTCCTCGACGGCGACCCTGCCGGGCCGGCCCTCACCCGTGCCGCGGGTGCGGTAGACCGCGTAGCCGCCGGGGACCTCGCCGGGCGCGCCGAGCACCACGACGCGTACCGCGCCGAAGCCGTCCTGCTCGGCATTCATCCGGGCGCCGTTGAGGTCCAGCACCTGTTTGCGCCACCACTCCTCGTCGCGGGTGAACCGGCCGGCGCGGTGGGCCAGGCTCGCGTCGTAGCGCGGCGCGAGCACCGCGGGCGCGTCGGCCGGATCGATCAGCCGCAGCGGGCGGCGGTCGGGGGCGATGCGCAGGGCGAGCGGGCGGGACGAGTCGATCTCGATGCCGTACGCCTCGGTGGCGGCGCCGAAGCCGAACCGGCCGTAGATGGCGCTCTCGGACGCCCAGAGGCAGGCCAGCGGCCGCCCTTCGGCGGCACAGCGGCGCCACAGCTCGTCCATCATCGCGGTGAGCGCTCCGCGGCGCCGGTGCGTGGGGGCGACGGAGACGAAGTCCACTGCGGCGCAAGGGAGTTGGCCACCCGGGACGGAGAGGGTGAGGCGGTGCGCGGCGGCCAGACCGGCCAGCTGCTCGCCGTCGTACACACCGATGCGGGCGCTGGCCTCCAGCAACTCCCGGTGATACCGGCGGGTCTTGTCGCCGGGCTTCAGATGGAAGGCGAGATAGGCCAGGTCCAGGGCCTGGTCGAGGCCGGCCTCGGGGATGTCCCGGATGTCCGTGCTCGGGCGGGCGTGGTCGTCACTTGTCACCCGGGGACGCTAACCCGGCGCGCGGCGACCCTTCATCCCGTTTTTGACGCCGCCCGTCCCCTCGCCTGCCTGTGAGCACCTGTCCGTCACGGCCTGTTGCATCACGGCCCGTTGCGTCAAGGCGTCGCGCCCTTGGCGACCCGGCCGTAGCGGATGTCGTACGTGGCGTCCGGAGCGGTCATCCGCAGCACCCCGGCCGCCTCGCCCTCCACCGCGGCACGCTCGGCGCCGGTCAGTGGGGCGAAGGCCTCGATGGTCAGCTGCGCGGCGCCGCCCGCCGTATCGATCCGCCACAGACCGCGGACGGTGCCGTCGACGAGCAGGACGCGGTGGGCGACATTGCGGTCCCAGGTGCGGCCCTGGTACTCGGGCGCGATGACGCGGGCGCGGTCGGCATGCGAGAGCGTGAGATTGTCGAACTCCGGAAGGAAGCGGACCGGCGCCTCGGTGTCCGGGTGCGGCAGCGGCGCGTCGGGCAGATCGAACAGCTCCTCCCCGCTCTCGTCGCGGAAGGTGCGCAGCCGCGGCCGCAGCGGGGCGATCACTTCGCGCAGCCGGGTCAGCCCGCACCAGGTCTGCATGTCCTTGACGGAGGCCGGGCCGAATGCGGCCAGGTAGCGCAACAGGACGGCGGCCAGGTCTTCTTGAGGATCCTCGGCGGCCGGACCCGGCTCCCCCGCGGGCCGCGCCGCCCTGGCCAACCAGGTGTCGAGGGTGGTGTGCGCGGCCGGTCCGCTGCGTCCCCACAGGGCCCGCGGGGTGACCTGCACCAGCGGGAGCATCTGGCGGGCGGCCATGGACAGCGACCGGTGGTCGTGCTGCGGCCAGTCCTCCTGGAGCCGCTGCCCCAGCTCCTGGAAGGTCAGCGGTCGCTGCTCGACGAGCGTACGGGCCTCCGCGGCCAGCCGGTCCAGATCGACGCCGACCAGTGTTTTGGCGAAGTTGCCGCGCAGGGTGCGGTCGTGCACCGGCTGGTGGAGCGGGCGCAGCAGCCGGGCGTCACGGGCGCTGACCAGGTGGAGGGTGGAGCGCATCGCCGAGATACGGACGGCCTGCCGGGTCTCCAGCAGACCGGACAGCTCCTGCGGCCGGAAATCGGCCAGCCGGGCGGCGAGCGCGTAATACGGCGGGCGGGGCGCCTGGGCCTGCAGGCCGACCAGCCACTCCACGGCATCGAGGACGGCCATCTCGCTGCGGCGGAGCAGGAGTTGGCGGTCCAGGGTGGCCCGGCCCAGGGCGCGGGCGGTGAGCAAGGGCGCGGTGCGGCGCTGCGTCATGCCGACGACAGTACGGGCCCTTGCGGACGAACCGTGTCCGCAAGGGCGCGGGCCCCTCACCGGCAGCGCCTGCGGGGACCCCGTGCCTCAGGCCACCGACCCGATCCGCCCCACCGGCCGCGCCGCGTCATGGTGGATGGGCGTGTGTGCTCCGGTCAGCGGGATACCGGTGCCGCCGCGCCGGTTGGCGACGATCTCGGCGGCGATGGAGAGCGCGGTCTCCTCCGGGGTGCGGGCGCCGAGGTCGAGGCCGATGGGCGAGCGCAGACGGTTGAGTTCGAGCTCGGTGAGGCCGACGTCGCGCAGACGCTGCTGGCGGTCCAGGTGGGTGCGGCGCGAGCCCATGGCGCCCACGTAGGCGACCGGGAGCTTGAGCGCGCGCTCCAGCAGCGGTACGTCGAACTTGGCGTCGTGGGTGAGGACGCACAGCACGGTGCGGGAGTCGAGTTCCTGGGAGTCGAGGTAGCGGTGCGGCCAGTCGACGACGATCTCGTCGGCGTCCGGGAAGCGGGTCCGGGTGGCGAAGACGGGCCGGGCGTCGCAGACCGTGACGTGGTAGTTGAGGAACTTGCCGACCCTGACCAGGGCGGCGGCGAAGTCGATGGCACCGAAGACGATCATGCGGGGCGCGGGGGCGGAGGACTCCACAAGGAGGACGACCGGCCGGCCGCACCGCGAGCCGCTCCGCTGTGCACCGCCTTCGCTCGCTGCTTCTTCCTCGGATGCGAAGCCCTCGCCGATCTCCACCGTCGTGGTGCGTCCGGCATCCAGCAGGGCGCGGGCTTCCTCGATCGCGGTGCGGTCGAGCGCGGGATGGCCGCCGAGGGTGCCGGTGTGGCTGCCGTCGGGGCGGACGAGCAGGGCGCGGCCGAGGAGTTCGGCGGGCCCCTGGATGATCCGGGCGACCGCCGCCGCCTCCCCGGTGGCGGCGGCGGCCAGCCCGGCGGCGAGCGTGTCGGCGGTGCTGTCCACCCACTCCCCCGCAGATCCGCTGTCGCCTGCGGGTCGCGGGACGCTCGTCCGTACCGGTTGGACGAGGATGTCGATGATGCCGCCGCAGGTCAGGCCCACGGCGAAGGCATCCTCGTCGCTGTAGCCGAAGCGCTCCAGGACCGGTTCACCGGTCCGCAGCGCCTCCTGGCACAGGTCGTACACCGCCCCCTCCACGCATCCGCCGGAGACCGACCCGATGGCCGTGCCGTCACTGTCGACGGCAAGGGCGGCTCCGGGCTGGCGGGGCGCGCTGCCGTTGGTGGCCACCACGGTGGCCACCGCGAACTCGCGGCCCTGCTCGACCCACCGATGGAGCTCTTCGGCGATGTCCAGCATGTCGGTCTCCTTACGGATAACGGATGGGTGGAAGCGGCGGATCAGTGGTGCATGCCCAGCCAGCTCTCGATCGGATTGAGCGAGAAGTAGGCCAGGAACACCAGGGAGAGCACCCACATCAGCCAGCCGGGCTCGCGCCACTTGCCCTGGACGGCCTTGATCGCGACATGCGCGACCACGCCGGCCGCGATGCCCGCGGTGATGGAGTACGTGAACGGCATGAGGACCGTCGTCAGGAACACCGGGATCGAGGTCGCCGGGTCGTCCCAGTCGATGTGCTTGGCGTTGGTCAGCATCATCGAGCCGATCACCACCAGCGCGGCGGCCGCCACCTGGGTCGGGATGACCTGTGCCAGCGGGGTGAAGAAGAGGCAGAGCGCGAAGCCGAGGCCGGTGATGACGCTGGCGAAGCCGGTGCGCGCGCCGTCGCCGACGCCCGCGGTGGACTCCACGAACACGGTCTGGCCGGAGGCGCCGGTGAGACCGCCCATGATCCCGCCCGCGCCGTCGATGGCCAGGGCCTTGTTCAGACCGGGCATCTTGCCGTCCTTGTCGGCGAGGTTGGCCTGCTGGCCGATGCCGATGATCGTGCCCATGGCGTCGAAGAAGCCGGCCAGCACGAGCGTGAAGACGATGACACCGATGGTGATCCCGCCGACGTTGCCCAGGCCGCTGAAGGACACATGGCCCAGCAGTCCGAAGTCGGGGTTGGAGACGACGGAGCCGGAGATCACCGGGGCGTTGCGGCCGCCCCAGTCCTTGACGCTCAGCCCGGCGAGCTGGTGGACGACCGCGGCGAAGAGCGTGCCGCCGACGATACCGATCAGGATCGCGCCGGGGACCTTGCGGACCTGGAGCAGGAAGATCAGCAGGACGGTGAAGGCGAAGCACAGCACCGGCCAGCCGGTGAGCATGTCGGCGGTGCCGAGCTGGATCGGCTTGGCGCCGGCGAGACCGCCCGGGCCGGGCATGGAGGTCACAAAGCCCGCCTGGACGAGGCCGATGAGGCAGACGAACAGACCGATACCCATGGTGATCGCGTGCTTGAGCGGCAACGGGATGGCGTTCATGATCAGTTCACGCAGGCCGGTGACGACCAGCAGAACGATCACGGCACCGTAGATGACGCACATCGCCCAGGCGTTGTCCCAGGTCATGGTGGGGGCGACCTGGAAGGACATCACTGCGGAAACGCTCAGGCCGGCAGCCAGCGCGAGAGGGACATTGCCGAGGAAGCCCATGACGATCGTGGTGACGGCGGCGGCGAGCGCGGTCGCCGTGGTCACCTGGTCGGCATTGAGCGTGGCGCCGGTGATGTCCTTCGTCGTGGTCAGGATCACCGGGTTCAGGAGGACGATGTACGCCATCGCCATGAAGGTGGTGACGCCGCCACGCACCTCCCGGCCGACCGTCGACCCTCTGTCGGATATGTGGAAGTACCGGTCGAGCCAGGACCGGCCGGCGGGCTGACGCGAGCCGTCGCCCGCGTCTTCCGCCGTGGTCCTCGGCTCAGTGGACTGCTGGGTCATGGTGCCTTACTCCCAAGGTTCACAGGGGCACTCGCATCACAGTGCGAGATTTGGGATGAAACTTCGGCTGCACGACCCGGGGGACGGCCCGAGGCGAACGTGGGGACTGACTGCGTACGAGGCAGCAGCAACTGCGTGGTGCGAGGGGGGGAACTCCGGGCGATACGCGGAGGAGGACGGACAGGGGCACCCCTGACACGCACCACCCGGAGGCCGGTGTCCGGGGGATCGCCCCCGGACGGCTCACTATGTGCCGGTGAGGTGTTCGGGACGCACCGGCGTCTTGTTGAGTTCCAGCCCGGTCGCGTTCCGGATCGCCGCGAGGACGGCCGGAGTGGACGACAGGGTCGGGGCCTCGCCGATGCCGCGCAGCCCGTACGGGGCGTGCTCGTCGGCGAGTTCGAGCACATCGACCGGGATGGTCGGGGTGTCGAGAATCGTGGGGATGAGGTAGTCCGTGAAGGAGGGGTTGCGCACCTTCGCGGTCTTGGGGTCGACGATGATCTCCTCCATGACCGCCACGCCCAGGCCCTGGGTGGTACCACCCTGGATCTGGCCGACGACGGACAGCGGGTTGAGCGCCTTGCCGACGTCCTGGGCGCAGGCCAGCTCGATGACCTTGACCAGGCCGAGTTCGGTGTCCACCTCGACGACCGCGCGGTGTGCGGCGAAGGAGTACTGGACGTGGCCGTTGCCCTGGCCGGTGTGCAGGTCGAACGCCTCGGTGGGGCGATGGCGCCACTCCAGCTCCAGCTCGACGGACTCGCCCTCGAGTACGTCGACCAGATCCGCGAGGACCTCGCCGCCGTCGGTGACGACCTTGCCGCCCTCCAGGAGGAGTTCGGCCGTCGCCCAGGCCGGGTGGTACGAGCCGAACTTGCGCCGGCCGATCTCCAGGACCGCCTCGCGGACGTGCTCACAGGTGTTCTTGACCGCACCGCCGGTGACATAGGTCTGACGGGACGCCGAGGTCGATCCGGCGGAGCCGACCTGGGTGTCGGCCGGATGGATGGTCACCTGTGTGACGCCGAGCTCGGTGCGGGCGATCTGCGCGTGGACGGTGACACCGCCCTGGCCGACCTCCGCCATCGCGGTGTGTACGGTCGCGACCGGCTCACCGTTGATGACCTCCATGCGCACCTTGGCGGTGGAGTAGTCGTCGAAGCCCTCGGAGAAGCCGACGTTCTTGATGCCGACGGCATAGCCGATGCCGCGGACCACGCCCTCGCCGTGGGTGGTGTTGGACAGACCGCCGGGCAGCGCCCGGACATCGGCGCCCTCACCGGCCGCCAGCCACTGCTGCTCCGGGGGAAGCGGCATCGCCTTGATACGGCGCAGCAGTTCGGCGACCGGGGCCGGCGAGTCGACCGGCTGGCCGGTCGGCATGAGCGTGCCCTGCTCCATGGCGTTCATCCGGCGGAACTCGACCGGGTCGATGCCCAGCTTCGCCGCCAGCTTGTCCATCTGGGCCTCGTAGGCGAAGCACGCCTGGACCGCGCCGAAGCCGCGCATGGCGCCGCAGGGCGGGTTGTTGGTGTACAGCGCGATGGCCTCGATGTCGACGTCGTCGATCACGTACGGGCCGACAGACAGGGAGGAGGCGTTGCCGACGACCGCCGGGGAGGCCGACGCGTAGGCGCCGCCGTCCAGGACGATCCTGCACTTCATGTGCGTGAGCTTGCCGTCCTTGGTGGCGCCGTGCTCGTAGTAGAGCTTGGCCGGGTGCCGGTGGACGTGGCCGAAGAACGACTCGAACCGGTTGTAGACGATCTTGACCGGCTTGCCGGTGCGGAGCGCCAGGAGGCAGGCGTGGATCTGCATCGACAGGTCCTCGCGGCCGCCGAAGGCACCGCCGACGCCGGAGAGCGTCATCCGCACCTTCTCCTCAGGCAGGCCGAGGACCGGGGCGATCTGGCGGAGGTCCGAGTGCAGCCACTGGGTGGCGACGTAGAGCTCCACACCGCCGTCCTCGGACGGCACGGCGAGGCCGGACTCCGGGCCGAGGAAGGCCTGGTCCTGCATGCCGAAGGTGTACTCGCCCTCGACGATCACGTCGGCCCGCTCGCGAGCCTCCGCCACGTTGCCGCGGATGATCGGCTGGCGGTGCACGATGTTCGGGTGCGCGACATGACCGATGTGGTGGTCGTCGCGGCCCTCGTGGACCAGGATCGCGTCGGGGGCGGTCGCGGACGCCTCGTCCGTGATGAGCGGCAGCTCGACGTACTCGATCTTGATCTTGGCGGCGGCGCGGCGGGCGGTCTCCGGGTGGTCGGCGGCGACCAGGGCCACCGGCTCGCCGTGGTGGCGGACCTTCTTGTGCGCGAGAACCGGGGTGTCCTGGATCTCCAGGCCGTAGTTCTTCATCTCGGCCGGCAGGTCGTCGTAGGTCAGCACCGCGTAGACACCCGGCGTCGCCAGGGCCTCCGAGGTGTCGATCGACTTGATCTCGGCGTGCGCGACGGTGGAGCGGAGCGTCTGGCCCCACAGCATGTCCTCGTGCCACATGTCCGAGGAGTACGCGAACTCACCGGTCACCTTGAGGGTGCCGTCGGGCCGCAGCGTGGACTCGCCGATGCCGGCCTTGGTCTTGCCGCCCTGCGTGAGGTTGGTGGGTGTGCGGACCGGAGCGGTAGCGGCTCGTGGTGTAGGTGTGCCGGCCATATCAGGCCCCCTGTCCTGCGGTCTGGCCCTCGCCGCGGGCGGCCGCGAGCCGGACCGCGTCGAGGATCTTCTCGTAGCCCGTGCAGCGGCACAGGTTGCCCGACAGCGCCTCGCGGATATCGGCGTCCGACGGGGAGTCGTTGCGCTCCAGCAGTTCGTCCGCGGCGACCAGCAGGCCCGGGGTGCAGAAACCGCACTGGACCGCGCCGGCGTCGATGAACGCCTGCTGGATCGGGGAGAGTTCGGTGTTCTCGCCGGTCTGCGAGTCGGCGGGGCTGGCTTCCCACTGCTTGGCCGCGTCGATGCTCGTACCGCAGGCTCCGGTGCCGCAACCGCCGCGCTCGGCGCGCTGCTTGGCGTAGTCCGCCAGGCCCTCGACGGTCACCACGTCGCGGCCCTCGACCTGACCTGCGGCGACCAGGCAGGAACAGACCGGCACGCCGTCCAGACGGACCGTGCACGAACCGCATTCGCCCTGCTCACAGGCGTTCTTGGAACCCGGCAGGCCCATCCGCTCACGGAGGACGTACAGCAGGCTCTCGCCTTCCCAGACATCGTCGGCCTCCTGCCGGCGGCCGTTGACGGTGAATGTCACGCGCACTGTGCGCTCCTCTCATTGCCGCGGTAGGACTCCCAGGTCCAGCCGAGGGTGCGGCGCGCCATGATGCCGACCGCGTGCCGGCGGTACTTGGCGCTGCCGCGCACATCGTCGATCGGGTTGCAGGCGCCGGAGGCGAGCTGCGCGAACTGCTTGGCGACGGACGGCGGGATGGGGCCCGCCGACTCCCAGAAGCCGCCCTCGTCCAGCGCCGCGGCGAGGAAGTCCTCGGCCTCCTTGGCCCGTACGGGAGTGGGTGCGGCGGAGCCGATGCCGGTGCGCACCGTACGGGTCTCGGGGTGCAGTGCGATACCGAAGGCGCACACCGCGATCACCATGGCGTTGCGGGTGCCGACCTTGGAGAACTGCTGCGGGCCGTCGGCCTTGGGCAGATGCACCGAGCGGATCAGCTCGTCGGGCTCCATCGCATTGCGCTTGACACCGACGTAGAAGTCGTCGATCGGGATCATGCGGCGGCCGCGCACGGATTCCACCTCGACCTCGCAGCCGGAGGCGAGCAGCGCGGGGTGCGCGTCGCCGGCCGGGGAGGCGGTGCCGAGGTTGCCGCCGACGCCGCCCCGGTTGCGGATCTGCGGAGAGGCGACCGTGTGCGACGCCAGCGCCAGGCCCGGGAGTTCGGCCCGCAGATTCTCCATGATCTTGGTGTAGGAGACCGAGGCGCCCAGGCGTACGGTCTTCTCTCCGACCTCCCACTCGCTCAGGTCACCGATGCGGTTCAGGTCGAGCAGGTACTCGGGGCGGCGGTGGTCGAAGTTGATCTCGACCATCACGTCCGTGCCGCCCGCGATGGGCACAGCGGTGGGGTGCTCGGCCTTAGCGGCGAGCGCCTCCTCCCAGCTGGCGGGGCGAAGGAAGTCCATGGGTGGCCTCTTCTACGAATCGGTCATTCGCTGCTCATGGTGAGGACCTGGGGCCCTGGTCGCCATCGAGCTGTTCATGTCTTGTTAACGCTGTTGGACTCAGTGAACGCGCCCTGCACCCACCCGGTGCAGTCACCGAAACCATGAAGCGGTTGGCTGGCCAAGCCACCCGTCTTGTAGATTCGAACGAAAGACGAGGCTCTGAAACCTCGCGGCATTCCACCGGCAACACCAGACAGCAAAGAACGGCGGGCGAGGTCATGCGGCTCCGCGCACTCCTGGACACCCACACCTTGGGCCTTCGGCTGCTCGGCGGCGAGGACGAGCTGGACCGCACTGTACGCGGCGTGATGACCACCGATCTGCGCGATCCCAGCCGCTACCTCTCCGGCGGCGAACTCGTGCTGACCGGCCTGGCCTGGCGCCGCGAGCCGGAGGACTCCGAGCGGTTCGTCCGCATCCTGGCCGCGGCCGGCGTCGCCGGGCTCGCGGCGGGCGAGGCCGAGCTCGGCGCGATCCCGGACGATCTCGTGCAGGCCTGCCACCGGCACCGGCTGCCGCTGTTCTCGGTCGAGGAGGCGGTCTCGTTCGCCTCCATCACCGAGCATGTCGTCCGCCAGGTCTCCGGCGAGCGGGCCGGGGACCTGGCCGCCGTGGTGGACCGCCACCGCCGTCTGATGACCTCGGGCCCCACGGGCGGCGGCCCGGAGGTGGTCCTGGACCTGCTCGGCTCCGACCTCGATCTGCGGGCCTGGGTGCTCTCCCCCACCGGCCGGCAGATCGCCGGCTCCACCCTCGCGGACTCCGGGCCCGAGCTGTCCGGTGAGCTGGCCGCCCGGCTCGCCGGTGAACATCTGGCGGCCGCCCGCACCGGCCGCCGCGGCCCGCACCGCACCACCCTGGGAGGCGCCACCTTCTCGCTCTTCCCGATCCGCCACGAGGGCCGTGACCTGCGCCAGACGCTGCTGAGCGACTGGCTGCTGGCCGTCGAGGCGGACGCCGGCGACTGGCCCGAGGAGCGCCTGGACCTGCTGCACGGCGTCACCCAGCTGATCGCCGTCGAACGCGACCGGCGCGATGCCGCCCGTACGGTCCGCCGACGGCTCGCCCAGGAGGTGCTGGAGCTCGTCCAGACCGGCGCGCCGCCCGCCGAGATCGCGGCCCGGCTGCGGGTGGCGGCCCCGGTGCTGCTGCCCGGTCTGGGCAGCGCCCCGCACTGGCAGATCGTGGTGGCCAGGGTCGAGTGGGAGGACGGCGACATCCCCGGCGGGCCGGTCGCGCAGAGCCTGCTGGAGGAGATGCTGGTCGACCCCGGCACCTTCGGCCCCGAGCCCTCCGACCGCATCGCCGTGGCACAGACCGGCGACGACGCGGTGGCGCTGGTGCCGCTGCCCGTCCCGGACGAGTCCGGGGACCCCTCGGCGACCGGTCTGCACGCCAATGAGCTGCTCTCCGTCATCCAGGAGCCGCTCAGCCGCGGCCTGGCGGACGACGGGCGGCTGACCGTCGGCGTCAGCGCCTCGGTGCACTCGGCGGAGGGGCTGCGCGG
This sequence comes from Streptomyces inhibens, assembly GCF_022221585.1. Classification (NCBI taxonomy): domain Bacteria; kingdom Bacillati; phylum Actinomycetota; class Actinomycetes; order Kitasatosporales; family Streptomycetaceae; genus Streptomyces; species Streptomyces inhibens. The sequence goes on along the minus strand of NZ_CP084681.1, from coordinate 7,783,154 downwards.
CGCCCTGGAGGAGGCCCGGCACGCCCGACGGGTCGCCGCCGCCCGCCCGGGCCGGGTCTGCGCCGCCGGGCACGAGGAGCTGGCCTCGCACGTCCTGCTGCTGCCGTTCGTGCCCGACGACGTCCGCCGGGCCTTCACCGCCCGCCTGCTGGACCCGCTGCGCGACTACGACCGCCGCCACCGCGCCGAGCTGATCCCCACGCTGGAGGCGTTCTTGGACTGCGACGGCTCCTGGACCCGCTGCGCCACCCGTCTCCACCTGCACGTCAACACGCTCCGCTACCGGGTGGGCCGGATCGAGCAGCTCACCGGCCGCGATCTGTCCCGCCTGGAGGACAAGCTCGACTTCTTCCTCGCGCTGCGGATGAGCTGACCGCCGGGCGCGCCGCGGATCCCGTCGCCGGGCGGCGGGCCGTCCGGCGGCGCGCCACCGGTGCCCGGGTCCGGCCGCCGCGACTCCGCGCTCCCCGCATCGACCATTCGGGGTAACCCGATCGGGCGTCATCCCGTCAACTGCGCTTGGCGGCACGCCGACCGGCCACGCCACGACACGCCCGATCAGGGCCACTACGTCCACCCGAAACGCCCATCCGGCGATTGTGAAATCATTCACCCGCCCCCTTGGCCGCACGACGGAGTTCGTGCTGAGATTCGCCCACGGCTTCCAATTTCCAGCTCAATGGCGCGCTCGGGGAGGGCAATGTGGCGGATACCGCCATGCCAGAGTCAGCGGATCCCGCGGATCCGGTCAGTTCCAAGGATCCGGTGCCGATCTCGGTACCGGGGCCGGCACCCGCACCGGAGGTACCGGCAGCCAGAGCGGTCGAGGGGGACGATCCCCTCGACCGTGCCGTTTGGCGGCTGCGCTCCCGCGGCTGTTGGGACGACGCGGCCGCGCTGCTGGAGCCACACTCCGTCCATCACGCGCCTTCCGCGCTGCGCCGCGCCGCGCTCCTGGTGGAGCGCTGCATGTTCACCGCCATCGGCTGGGCCGAGGCCGAGGACGCGCTGCGCACCGCCGAGGCGCTGGCCGGTGACGACGACGAGCGGGGCGGCGCGGCCTGCGAGCGCGGTCATCTGGCATATGCCGCCACGGTCCTCGGCGTACGGGACCGGGCCGACGAGGCACGCTCGGCGCTGGGCCGGGCCGCCGCGCTGCTCGCCCCCGCCTCGCCCGGCCGCCCGCTGCTGGACTTCCGCCGCGGGCTGATGGCCGAGCACATCGCCGACAGCCCGGATTCGGCGCGCGCCGCCTACCGCCGCGCCCACGCCGGCGCCACCGCGCACGGCGACACCCTGCTGCTGTCCTTCACCTGGCGCCATTTGGCCGGACTCGCCCTGCGCGACGGCGAGTTGACGGAGGCCAGGCACGGTTTCGCCGAGTCGTTGCGGATCCGCGAGGAGTTGGGTTTCCTCGTCGGCACGGCGCCGGCGCTCGCGGCGCTGGCCGACGCCGCCCCGGACGCCGACGCGGAACGGCTGCGCGCCGAGGCGGCCCGACTGTTCCGCCTCATGGGCGGCGTCCCCACCTGGCTCGCCGACCATCTCTCCACGGCCTCGGCGGCGACCTAGGCCCGTCCGGCGGGGCCGGACCGGCCCGGCGACTAGGGCACCCATCACGGCCGGCCACCAACGGGCACGCCCCGTTGGTGGCCGGCCGTCGTCGCGCCCGCGGCCGCTCGCCGTCAACCCCCCGTCCTCAGCCATGCGGGCCCCCGCACCGATTGGCGGGATCCGGACTGTCCTGGCGGGGGATCGGCCGGGGCGCACCGGTTGCCGCACCCCCCGGGCTTCGACGCGACGAGCGAAGCATGAGGTGGGACCATGGGCGAAGGCCACGGGGCAGCGGCGCCTCTCCACGCCCCACAGGCCCCGAGAATGGCCGCAAGTCGCACTGTGAGGCGCCGGTGGGGACTGGATGCTGGTCCGTGGCCAGCTGGGCCCCCCACCCATTGACGGAGCCTTTTCAGGAGGCGATCCATGGCAGCAGGAGTGACCAAGACGACCGCTGGAACCGACTGGGGCAAGGCGGATTTCGAGGCGATCTACAACTGCCCTGATCCGCGCCGGTACTTCACCACACTGCAACCACTGGACTACCAGATTCCGCACCATGGCCAAGCGGTGTTCCGCGCCGTGGCCGAGACCCTGCGGCGACGCCGGAGCGACCGCCCACCACTGCACGTCGTCGACCTCTGCTGCTCATACGGGGTCAACGCCGCGCTGCTCAACCACCGGCTGTCCCTCACCGACCTCTACGGGCGCTACGCCGTACAGCGCCCCGAATTCCCGACGACCCGTCAACTCACGGAGGAGGACCGCACATTCTTCGCCAGCCGGCTGCGTGCCGAACCCTTCCGGGTGACCGGCATCGACTCGGCGGACCGGGCCGTCGACTACGCGCGCACGGTCGGTCTGCTCGACCACGGCTTCGCGGAGAACCTGGAGTTGGACGACCCGAGCCCGGCGATGCGGCGCACACTGGCCGACGCCGATCTGATCACCGTCACCGGCGGCGTCGGCTATATCTCCGCGCGCACCTTCGGCCGGCTCTTCGACTGCATGTCGTCGCCGCCCTGGGTCGCGGCGTTCGTGCTCCGCGAGGTGAACTACCGGCCGATCTCCGCGCTGCTGGCCCGCGCCGGCCTGGTGACCGAGAAACTCACCACCCGTACGTTCCGCCAGCGGCGGTTCGCCGACGGTGACGAGCGGCGGTCGGCGTTCGAGGCGCTGGCCGGGCGCGGTCTGACCGTCACCGGCAAGGAAGCCGACGGCTTCTACCACGCCGATCTGTATCTCTCCCGGCCCGCCGCCGATATCGCGGCGCTGCCACTGGTGGAGCTGCTGCCGGGCTGAGCCGGCCGCCCGCGGGGTCAGTGCGGGTGGCGCGTCGCCGAGACATGCTCGCGGGCGATCCGCTCGACGACCGCGTACTCCTGGGCGATCAGCGCATCGAGCAGCGCGGTGTGCTCCGAGGCGTCCGCCAGCAGTTCGGCCGTACGCAGCCGGGAGCTGCCGGCCGCCGGCCACTGGGCACGGCGCAGCAGATCGCCGGTGACCTCGGTGAGCCGGCGGTTGCCGGTGAGCGAGATCAAGGCGTCGTGGAAGGCATGGTCGGCCTCGGCGTAGCCGACCCGGTCCCCGCGGGCGGCGGCGCTCACGCCCGCCGCGGCGAACGGGCGCAGCGCCTCCCAGCGCTCCGGGGGCAGCGCCCGGGCCAGCCGGACGATCGCGGGCACCTCCAGCATGGCGCGGACCTCGGCCAGCTCGGCGAGGTCACGGGAGCTGCGCTCGGCGACCCGGAAGCCGCGGTTGGGGACGACCTCGACGGCGCCCTCGCCCGCGAGCTGCTGCATGGCCTCGCGGACCGGGGTCGCGGAGACGCCGTAGCGCTCGGCGAGCGCGGGCGCGGAGTAGACCTCGCCCGGGGTCAGCTCCCCGCCGACCAGTGCGTGGCGCAGCGCGGCCAGCACCTGGCCGCGGACCGAGTGCCGCCGGAGCGCCGCGGGACCGGCCTGCGCGGGCACCCATGCCCGTGCGCGCGGCTCCTGTTCCGCCGTGCCCTGCTCCATGACGGTTCCTCCTGACGTCCCCAGCACCATAGGCGGCCTTGGCCACAGTTCAAATCCGGGAACCGGTCCCGCAGCCGCCGAGGGCTGCCAGGACTGGCTTCAGGCGGGGGCGGGTAAAGTCTTCGGATAAGGTAAGGCTTACCTGCTAACGATCGCGATTCGGTGGTCTCCCGCATGACTTCTGCCCTCGCCGCCCCGCCCGCGACCCACCCCGTCGCCGCCGCCTACGCCCGGCTCTCCGAGGTCTTCCCCGGTCTGCAGGTGACCACCTGGGACGCGGCACCGCCCGCCGGCGACGGCTGGGTGTGCGCGGCCGGGCTCGCGGCCGGCGGTGAGACCCTGGACACCTTTCTCGCCTGGGACGACGCACAGATCCTCCGCGACTACGGACAGCGCGCCCGGCCGGACGTGACCGCGAGCTTCGCGCTGCACCGCTACGCCTGGCCCGCCTGTCTGCTGATCACCATCCCCTGGTTCCTGCACCGCCGGGTCCCGTACCTGCCTGTGCAGGACGTCTCCTTCCAGCGCGAGCTGGGCCGGATGGCGGTCCGCGTCAGCTCGTTCGGGTGCCTTCCGGACGATCCGGCGGCGGCGCTGCCCGGCGCCCGGGTGGTACCGGACGAGGAGGCGCTGCGCGCCGAGGTGCGGTCGGCGGTGGCCGCGCATCTCGGGCCCGTACTGGAAGGCTTCCGCAGCCGGATGCGGCGCGGGCCGCGGGCGCTGTGGGGGATGGCGTCCGACGAGATCGTCGAGGGGCTCTGGTATCTGGGGCATCTGCTGGGCGAGGAGCCGCGCGCGGTGGCCGCGTTGCAGCGGCTGCTGCCGGGCGCCACCGCCCCGTATGTGGGGAGCGCGGGGTTCCGGTCGCTGACCGGGCCGGACGGCGCGGCGCTGCCGACCCGGGACCGCGCCAGCTGCTGCATGCTCTACACCCTGCGCCCCGAGGACACCTGCGTCACCTGCCCGCGCACCTGCGACGAGGACCGCATCAAGCGCCTCACCGCAACCAGCTGACCCCCACACCACCCGTTCGAGTCACCGAATTCGAACTCAACTCAGCGTCAACACAAGGTAGTTCGAGACCCCGGCCGCTATCTGCGGGTCCCCGCACCTCCTTGGCGTTCTCTTGCTCCGAAACCCCCTGTGGGAGGGCCGGATTCCGCCAGGATGTCGCGCGAAATCGCGTATCCGAGGCAAGGGATCCCCAGAATGAGAACGACCGCTATATCGCTGGATTGGCTGATTCCCGGCGCCCTGATGCTCGTCGGCGTGACGGCGGCCGCGGCCCTGGTGGTGCGCGGCAAACGCGCCGCCGCCCGGTCCGCCACCGACGACTCCTGGGAGCGCAGCGAGGAGCGCCGCCGCCGCAAGGAGGCCGTCTTCGCCTCCGCCTCCTACCTGCTGCTGTTCTGCTGTGCGGCGGTCGCCGCCGCGCTGTCGTTCCACGGCCTGGTCGGCTTCGGTGTGCAGAACCTCAACCTCACCGGGGGCTGGGAGTATCTGGTGCCGTTCGGCCTCGACGGCGCGGCGATGTTCTGCTCCGTCCTCGCGGTGCGGGAGGCCAGCCACGGTGACGCCGCGCTCGGCTCCCGGATGCTGGTGTGGACGTTCGCGGGCGCCGCGGCCTGGTTCAACTGGGTGCACGCGCCGCGCGGCCTGGACCACGCGGGCGCACCGCAGTTCTTCGCCGGGATGTCGCTGTCGGCCGCGGTCCTCTTCGACCGGGCGCTGAAGCAGACCCGCCGGGCGGCGCTGCGCGAGCAGGGCCTGGTGCCCCGCCCGCTGCCGCAGATCCGTATCGTCCGCTGGCTGCGGGCTCCCCGCGAGACCTTCGCGGCCTGGTCGCTGATGCTGCTGGAGGGCGTACGGACACTGGACGAGGCGGTCGAGGAGGTCCGTGAGGACCGGCGCGAGAAGGAGCTGAACCGGCTTCGCCGACGCGAGAAGGGCAAGCTCGACCGGGCACGGATCAAGGCCATCAACCGGCAGCACCGCACCTGGGGCATCGGCCGTACCGGCGCCCGGCAACTGACGGTCGCTCAGGCAACCGCGGCACCCGCGGAGATGGCCGGCCCGGACTCCGCGATAGCCGGCGAGCCGGCACCGCTGACCACGGCGGAGCTGTCGGTACGCGCCCGCCCCGCCCTCAAGGCCCTGTCAGGCGCCGACCCCGATGCCGCCGACGGCGCGATCGGGACCCGGCGGACCGTGGACCTCACGACCGAGGACGACACCCAGACGCTGCCCCGTCTGGACTCCCTCGAAGAGAAACTCGCCGAGATCGAACGGCAATTCGGCTGACAGGTGGCGGACCGCGCCGACCGACACCCCCGCATTCGGGTCAGGCCGGTCCGCAGCCCAGCTCGAACCACACGCACTTGCCGAACCCCTCGGAGCGTATGCCCCACGCGTCGGCCAGTGAGCGCACCAGCATCAGCCCCCTGCCGGACGTCCCTTCCGTGCTCGCCGCACGCGGCTCGGGGCGCCCGGGCGCGAGGTCGCGCACCTCCACCCTCAGCCGGTCGCCGACCCTGGCCGTGACGACGGCGCCGCCCTCCGTATGCACCAGGGCGTTGGTGACCAATTCGCTGGTGAGCAGCGTCGCGACCTCCGCGAGCTCGCCGCTGCCCGGCACCGCCCAGCGGCTCAGCAGCTGCCGTAACTCCCGGCGCACCTCGCCGACCGCACGCAGATCCGCATGCCGCACCTTCCGCTCCAGGACGCCCGGTGCTCGCGCGGCGATCCCCCCGCCGCGGGCCCCCTCGGCCGACTCCTGCCTTCTGTCCCGTTCCTCGCGCCGCACAGGCTGACGCATTCTCTCCCCCGCCCCCCACGAACCTCGGCGCCCGGTCTCGAACAGCCTCACGGTCAGCATGCCCATCGGATCAGCCGCCATGCTTCCGCTTGCGCGACCGCTCGTCGGCGGCCCGCGCGCCGGGTGGGCCGGGCCGGGACCGAGTGGGTATGCCTGACCCGATGCGTGGGCGAGTACGAGCGTGAGGAGCCGCTGTGCACGACGACCGACTGCTGGTGGAGGGGCGCCTGGAGCGGGCGCTGGGGCAGTTCATCAGGCCCGCGCAGTACGCGGCGCGGGTGCCGCTGCGGCTCACCGTCTGGCATGCGCCGGGCGAACCACGGCCGGTGGGTGAGGCCTTGCGGGCCGCGTACGAGCCGTTCACGGCCGGCGAACTCTGGGGGCCGCCGTGGTCGACGAGCTGGTTCCGGCTGGCGGGTGAGGTGCCACAGGAGTGGGCGGGCCGGCGGGTGGAGGCCGTCATCGACCCCGGCTTCAGCGGCGACGGGCCCGGCTTCCAGGCCGAGGGGCTGGTGTACGACGCCGACGGGGTACCCGTCAAGGGCATCCATCCGCGCAACCGGCACCTCCCCGTCGGCTCCCCGGTCCACGGCGGTGAGGAGGTGCGGCTGCTGCTGGAGGCCGCCGCGAACCCGGCCGTGCTGCGGGACTTTCGCCCCACCGACCTCGGCGACGTACGGACCGCGGGGGACCGTCCGCTGTACCGCTTCGCCTCGGCGGATCTCGCGGTGCTCGACGAGACCGTCTGGCAGCTGATCCTGGATATCGAGGTGCTGTCGGAGCTGATGTACGAGCTGCCCGTCGACCGCCCGCGCCGGCACGAGATCCTGCGGGCCCTGGAAGACATGCTGGACGCGCTCGATCTGCACGATGTCGGCGGCACGGCGGCCGCGGCCCGGGCCCGCCTGGCGGACGTACTGACCCGCCCGGCCTCCGCGAGCGCCCATCGCCTGTCGGCCACCGGGCATGCGCATATCGACTCGGCCTGGCTGTGGCCGCTGCGCGAGACCGTGCGCAAGGCGTCCCGCACCTTCGCCAATGTCACCCACCTCGCCAAGGAGTACCCGGAGTTGGTGTTCGCCTGCTCGCAGGCGCAGCAGTACGCCTGGGTCAAGGAGCACCAGCCACGCATCTGGGAACGCATCAAAGCGGCGGTGCGGGACGGCAATTGGGCGCCGGTCGGTTCGATGTGGGTGGAGTCCGACGCCAATATGCCCGGCGGTGAGGCGCTGGCCCGCCAGCTCGTCCACGGCAAACGCTTCTTCCTGGACGAGCTGGGGGTGGAGACCGAGGAGATCTGGCTGCCGGACTCCTTCGGCTACACCGCCGCCTTCCCGCAGCTGGCGCGGCTGGCCGGCGCGAAGTGGTTCCTGACCCAGAAGCTGTCGTGGAACCAGACCGACAAGATGCCGCACCACACCTTCTGGTGGGAGGGCATCGACGGCACCCGCGTCTTCACCCACTTCCCCCCGGTCGACACCTACAACTCCCGCCTGCACGCCGGCGAACTCGCCCACGCGGAACGGAACTTCGCCGACAAGGGCCGCGCCACCCGCTCCCTGGTGCCCTTCGGCTGGGGCGACGGCGGTGGGGGCCCGACCCGCGAGATGCTGGAGCGGGCCCGCCGGCTGCGCTCCCTGGAGGGCTCACCGCGCGTCGAGATCGAGCCGCCGGCCCGGTTCTTCGAGGCCGCACACGAGGAGTACGGGGCGGCGGCGCCGGTCTGGTCGGGCGAGCTGTATCTGCAGTTCCACCGCGGTACGTACACCTCGCAGGCAAAGACCAAACAGGGCAACCGGCGCAGTGAACATCTACTGCGCGAGGCGGAGTTGTGGGCGGCGACGGCGGCGGTGCGGACCGCGGCACGGGCGGGCGGCGGCGCCGCGTACGCCTACCCGTACGACGCGCTCGACCGGCTCTGGAAGACCGTACTGCTGCACCAGTTCCACGACATCCTGCCGGGCTCGTCGATCGCCTGGGTGCATCGCGAGGCCCGGGACACCTACGCGGCCGTCGCGGCCGAGCTGACGGAGATCATCGAGACGGCGATCGGGGCGCTGGGAGGGGACGGGGCGGCCGGGGTGCCGACGGTGTTCAACGCCTCGCCCTACGACCGGGACGAGATCGTCGAGCTGCCGGCGCGGGCCACGGAGGCGGGACCGGGTGAGCCGGCCGCCGTCCCGGTCCATGTCCCCGCGCTCGGCTCGGCGACCGTCCGACCGCCCGGCCCGGACTCCCCCACGCCACCGCCCCCGCCCGTACGGGCGAGCACCGAGGCCGACGGCGCCCTCACCCTCGACAACGGACTGCTCCGCGTCCGCCTCGACACCGACGGCCTGCTGACCTCCGTACGCGATCTGCACACCGGACGGGAGGCCCTGGCGCCGGGCGCGCGCGGCAACTTGCTGCAACTGCACCCCGACCACCCCAACAAGTACGACGCCTGGGACCTCGACCGGCACTACCGCAACCGGCACACCGATCTGACCGACGCCGAGTCCGTCGAGCTCACCGCGGCCGGACCGCTGTCCGCCGTGGTGCGGGTGACCAGGGCGTTCGGCGCGTCCCGGATCACCCAGGAGCTGATCCTGCGTGCGGGCTCGCGGCGGCTGGACATCAGCACCGACATCGACTGGCACGAGTCGGAGAAGGTCCTCAAGGCCGCCTTCCCGCTGGATGTGCACGCCGAACGCTCCACCGCCGAGGTGCAGTTCGGGCATGTGCACCGCCCCACACACACCAACACCAGCTGGGACGCGGCGCGTTTCGAGATCTGCGCACACCGCTGGCTACGGGTCGCCGAGCCCGGCTACGGCGTCGCACTGCTCAACGACTCGACCTACGGCCATGACGTCACCCGTACACCGCACGCCGAGGGCCTGGGCACGACCGTACGGCTGACCCTGCTGCGCGCACCGCACAGCCCCGACCCCGAGACCGACCAGGGCGCCCATCGCTTCTCCTACGCGCTGCTGCCGGGCGCCGAGGTCGGCGACGCGGTCGCCGAGGGCCTGGCGCTCAACCTCCCGCTCAGGACCGCCGACGCACCGCCGGTCCCCCCGCTGATCCGCGTCGACCACCCGGCCCTCACCGTCGAGTCGGTCAAGCTCGCCGAGGACCGCAGCGGCGATGTGGTGGTGCGGCTGTACGAGTCCCGGGGCGGCCGCGCGACCGGCACCCTCTCCCCCGGCTTCCCCCTCGAACGCGCCATGGTGACCGACCTGCTGGAACGCCCGCTGCACGACGAGAAGGAAGGGCCGACATCAGAGGTGACGCTCGAACTGCGCCCGTTCCAGATCCTGACGCTGCGGCTCGCCCCCCAGCGCCGTTAGGGCCTGCCTTCAAAATCCCGCGCGTCTCACATCCGCGGAAGGTTCCGCAGGTTGGACCGTGCCATCTGCAGCATCCGGCCGACCCCGCCGTCCAGCACGATCTTGCCGGCCGACAGCGCGAAGCCGGACACCATCTCCGCGCTGATCTTCGGGGGGATCGACAGGGCGTTGGGGTCGGTGACGACGTCGACCAGCGCCGGGCCCTTGTGCTTGAAGGCGTCGCGCAGTGCGCCGCGCAGCTGTTTGGGCTTCTCCACCCGTACGCCGTGTGCCCCGGCCGCGCGGGCGATGGCCGCGAAGTCCGGATTGTGGTTGGTGGTGCCGTACGAGGGGAGACCGGAGACCAGCATCTCCAGCTCCACCATGCCGAGCGAGGAGTTGTTGAACAGCACCACCTTCACCGGCAGGTCGTACTGGACCAGGGTGAGGAAGTCGCCCATCAGCATGGAGAACCCGCCGTCGCCGGACATCGAGACGACCTGGCGGCCACGGTCGATGAACTGGGCGCCGATCGCCTGCGGCAGCGCGTTGGCCATCGAGCCGTGGCTGAACGAACCGATCACCCGGCGGCGGCCGTTGGGGCTGATATAGCGGGCCGCCCAGACATTGCACATACCGGTGTCGACCGTGAAGATCGCGTCATCGGCGGCCTCCTCGTCCAGGACGGAGGCGACATATTCGGGGTGGATCGGGGTGTGCTTCTCCACCTTGCGGGTGTATGCCTTGACCACACCTTCCAGCGCATCGGCGTGCTTCTTCAGCATCCGGTCCAGGAACTTGCGGTTCGTCTTCGGCCGCACCTTGGGGATCAGACAGCGCAGCGTCTCGCGGACATCGCCCCAGACGCCGAGGTCGAGCTTGGAGCGGCGGCCCAGGTGCTCGGGCCGGACATCGACCTGGACGATCTTGACGTCGTCGGGCAGAAACGCGTTGTAGGGGAAGTCCGTGCCGAGCAGGAGCAGCAGATCGCACTCATGGGTGGCCTCGTAGGCCGCGCCGTAGCCGAGCAGTCCGCTCATCCCCACGTCGTACGGGTTGTCGTACTGGATCCACTCCTTGCCCCGCAGCGCATGCCCGACCGGCGACTTCACCCGCTCGGCGAACTCCATCACCTCGGCGTGCGCACCCGCCGTGCCGCTGCCGCAGAACAGCGTGACCTTGCCGGCCTCGTCGATCATCCGGGCCAGCTTGTCGATCTCGTCGTCACCGGGGCGTACGGACGGGCGCGCGGTGACCAGGGCATGCTCGATGGCGCGCTCGGGGGCCTGCTCGGCGGCGATATCGCCGGGGAGGGAGACGACCGAGACCCCGCTCTGCCCGATGGCGTGCTGGATCGCGGTCTGCAGCACCCGCGGCATCTGCTTGGTGCTGGAGATCAGTTCGCTGTAGTGGCTGCACTCGGCGAACAGCCGGTCGGGGTGGGTCTCCTGGAAGAAGCTGGTGCCGATCTCGCTGGAGGGGATGTGGGAGGCCAGGGCGAGGACCGGAGCCATGGAGCGGTGCGCGTCGAAGAGCCCGTTGATCAGGTGCAGATTGCCGGGGCCGCAGGAGCCCGCGCAGGCGGCGAGCTTGCCGGTGAGCTGGGCCTCCGCCCCGGCGGCGAAGGCCGCGACCTCCTCGTGCCGGACCTGGATCCAGTCGATCGCGGAGTTGCGTCGGACGGCGTCCACGACCGGGTTCAGGCTGTCGCCGACGACGCCGTAGAGCCGCTGCACCCCCGCCCGCGCCAAGATGTCCACGAACTGCTCGGCCACGGTCTGCTTCGCCATGTCGCTGTCGCTCCTTCGACGGGATGCGGGTCGGGCGGCTTCCTTCCCATGAACCCACGGAGGGCGGGCGCGCGCCTCCGCTGCCCGGCGCTACGCCTCCCATACCCCGACGGCCGTGCGGTCCTTCGTGTGGCCCTTGACCCGTAGTTGTGCGGCGGCGAGGAAGTCCACCAGGCCCGGTGGTTCGTCTGCCTTCCACCGGGCGGCCAGTCGGGCGGCGAAGTCGGGCTCCTCCTGGAGCGGCTCCGCCAGGCCGGCGCTGCACAGCAGCAGGGTGTCCCCCGGACGGGCGAAGGCCGCCCGGAAGAGGAAGGGCGCCGGCCGCGCCGGGCTCTCGGCCGTGTACGGGCCGTGCGCCAGGCCGGGGGCGGAGCGGGGCGGTCCGCCGTCGCAGCCCGGTGCGTCGCCCGTGTCGTGGTCGGCCGTGGCGGGCTCCAGGTCCTGCCAGGCACCGTCGCGCAGCCGGAAGAGGCCGCCCGCGCCGACACCGAAGAACACCCGGGTGCGGCAGTCCGGGTCGGCGGGCAGCAGCAGACAGCGCAGCGCGGCCGTGTACCGCTCCGGCGCGGCGCCCAGCTCCCGTGCCCGGCCACGCAGCTTGCCGTAGCTGCGGTCGGTGAGCCGCTGCAGCCCGGATTTGAGGGCGTCGCGATGGTCCGTACGGATGTCCTCCGCCAGTTGGGTGTAACTGCGGCCGACCGCGTCGCCGATCCACGCGCAGGCGTCGCGGGCGGCACGGTGGGCTCCCGCGGCGGCCGGCGGAGGGGTGGCGACGGCGACCAGGATCAGGGCCTGCCGGCCGGCGCCGAAGCGGGCGGTGAGCAGCGCATCGCGGCGTACTTCGCCTCGGTAGCGGGCGGAGTCACCGCGCTGTGAGGCGGCGCGCAGGGTCAGTGAGCCGTAGCGGGCGCCGTCCAGCGCGGTGTCGGGTACGAGATCGTCGAGCGCGCCGGGGTCGGCGGCGGGCAGCGCGCCCGGCTCGGGGTCGTAGGTGGGCGGCCGGTCACCGACGAAGCCGGCGGTACGGGACGGTGGGGTGTCCGGTGCGGTGTCCGGTCGCGTGCCCGGTGGGGTGTCCGATGGCGTGCCCGTTGCGGTGTCCGGTGCGGTATCCGGTGCGGTGTCCGATGGCGTGCCCGTTGCGGTATCCGGTGCGGTGTCCGTTGCGGTGTCCGGTGCGGTGCCCGTTGCGGTGCCCGTTGCGGTGTCCGGTGCGGTGTCCGGTGCGGTGCCCGTTGCGGTATCCGGTGCGGTGTCCGATGGCGTGCCCGTTGCGGTGTCCGGTGCGGTGTCCGATGGCGTGCCCGTTGCGGTGTCCGGTGCGGTGTCCGATGGCGTGCCCGTTGCGGTGTCCGGTGCGGTGTCGCGCGAGGCCGGGCCGGTGGCCGGGAGCGGGATCGGCGTCGAGGGCGCGGGCGGTGGGGCCGCCGGCCGTACGGGCGGCTCCCACGGCTTCGGCTCGGCCGGCGCCCGCACCGCCCGCAGCGCCGACTCGACCCGGTCGTCGAGGGTGTCCGGGGCATCGGACGGACCGGCATCCGACGGCCCGGCAGTTCGCACCCCCGCGCGGCCCGCGACGCCCCCTGCCGCGGCCTGGCCGCCGCCCTCGCCATCGCCGTACAACTGCCGCCACCAGTCGTCCTCGTGACCGCGTCGTGCCCGCTGCTGGTTCATGCGCCGCATTGTCCCCAGCGGGCCGCTGCCGAAACAGGGCACGGACAAGCGGGTCCGCCGGGCGGCCGGCCCCCACAGCTGGCCGCCCGTCGGGGTTCGGCGGTCAGCGCAGGTCATAGGCGCGGACGGTCCGGCCGAGGAGTAGGACAGTGCGGCCTTGGTGAGGGCTCCGGGGGTGTCACCTCCGGTGCGAGAGGCGAGCGGCAGGCCCAGGTGATCGAAGTGGCCTGGGAGGGCACCCAGTTGCGGTCGGAGGAGGGGATCTTCTCGGTGTCACCGCGCTCGGGGAAGGCGGGGTTGTAGACGTACCGTGCGGCACCCGCCGCTCACCGGGCGCACTTGCTCCGTTCGTCCCGCCGGCAAGCGGTTCCGGGCGGCTTCCGGCACTCTTGGGCCATGAGAGAGCGCAGCGTACGAGCCGTCACATGAGCGTGTGGCAGCTGGTCGCGGTCGGCCTGGTGATGCTGCTGGGGCTGCTCGGGGTGCTGGTGCCGGGTATCCCCGGGCCGTTGATCGTGTGGGCGGGCGTGCTGTGGTGGACGCTTTCCGAGAAGTCCTCCCTCGCGTGGGGGGTGCTGATCGGTGCCACCGCCGTACTGCTGCTCAATCAGGCGGTGAAATGGCTGCTGCCGGCCCGCAATCTGCGTGCCGCGGGCGCGCCCTACCGCACGCTGTTCCTGGCAGGGGTGGCCGGCATCGTGGGCTTTGTCGTGATCCCGGTCATCGGGGGGCTGCTGGGCGCCGTCGGCGGCCTCTATCTGCTGGAGCGGGTCCGGCTCGGCAGCCATGGCGATGCCTGGGCCTCGACCCGTACGGTCATGCGCGCCATCGGGCTGAGCGTGCTGATCGAGCTGTTCGTCTGTCTGCTGGTCTTCGGTGCCTGGGCCGGGGCCGTGCTCGCGGGCTGAGGGTCAGTCGGCCCGGCCGGCCACGGCGTACGCGGGCAGCCCGGCGGCCGTCCCGGGCATCTCGCCCGCCGGGAGCAGCCCGGCGTTCCAGAGGTGGTGCAGGGCGTACGCTCCCCAGGGCCGCCACCCGCCGGCCATGCCCGCCTCCGGAGCCCTCCGGGGCTCCGGGTCCGTCCGGGGCTCAGGCTCCGTCTGCGTCCCCACATCCGGGTCGCCGAGGGCCCGCATCCTGATGTACGCGGCGGCCCGCGGGCCGACTCCGGGCAGTGCGGCCAGCGCCCGTTCCGCGCTGTTGCGGTCCGCGCCCGCGTCCAGCGCGATCGTGCCGTCGGCGAGCGCGCCGCACAGCGTCCGCACCGGCTCCTCGACCTCGGCGCCGGTCAGTTCGGCGGGCGCCGGGAAGAGGTGGGTGAGGTGGCCGTCCGCCACGTCCAGCGGCTTTCCGTACGCCCGCACCAGCGCGGCGGCGCGCTCCGGCGGGCCGCCGAGCACGGTCCGTACGGCCAGCTCCTCGGGGTCCGCGGCGCCGGGCGAGCGCAGCCCCGGGCGCTCGGCCACCAGCGGCCCGAGCAGCGGATCCGCGCCGAGCCGCTCGGCGACGGCATACGGATCGGCGTCCAGGTCGAACAGCCGGCGCATCCGCTGCACGGCCGTCGACAGGTCCCGCAGATCGGTCAGCCGCAGCCGGCACTCCAGCCAGCCGCCGTCCGCGCCGCGCGCCGCCGGGCACACCAGGCCCGCCGGCGGCCGACGCCGCCCGCGCGGCCCGGCGGGCTCGTCGATCTCGGCGATCCCGCTGCCGTGGGCGAGCCGCAGCGTACGGCGGTAGGTGCGCCCGCCGCGGCTCCCCCGGATCTCCTCGACCCCGGGGACCGCCCGGACCTGCAGAAAGTCAAAGATCTCGGCCGCCGCGTACGGCCCGCGGTAGGCCAGCCGCAGTGGAATCCCGCCGGCCGGCAAGCCGCCCTCGGCCCCGGCCCGGGCGGTCCTGCGGGCGGCGCCCCCACGTCCGGCCGCCGCCCGCAGTTCGCTGGGCGTACCGGCGTAGATCTCCCGCATGGTGTCGTTGAACTGCCGGATGCTGGCGAAGCCGGCCGCGAAGGCCAGCTCGGTGACCGGCAGCGTCGTGGTCTGCAGCAGCACCCGCGCGGTGTGCGCCCGGCGGGCGCGGGCCAGTGCCACCGGCCCCGCGCCGAGCTCCGCGGTCAGCTGCCGCTGCACCTGGCGCGCGCTGTACCCCAGCCGCTGTGCCAGCCCGCCGACGCCCTCCCGGTCGACCACGCCGTCCCCGATGAACCGCATGGCGCGGCCGACCAGATCGGCGCGCACATTCCACTCGGCGGAGCCGGGTACGGCGTCCGGCCGGCACCGGCGGCAGGCCCGGAAGCCGGCCGCCTGCGCGGCCGCGGCCGACGGGAAGAACCGCACATTCACCCGCTTGGGAGTGACCGCGGGGCAGCTGGGCCGGCAGTAGATGCCGGTCGTCACCACCGCGAAGAAGAACTCCCCGTCGAACCGCGCGTCCCGGCTGGACACCGCTTCGTACCTGGTCTCGTCGTCCATCACTCCCCCAGTGTGCGACGTGCGCGGCGCCGCGACCGGCGGAAATCGGACATGGCGTTTCGGGGCGGGCCGGCCCCGGAGGCCGGGCGTCGGAGCGGGCCCCCGGGACGGCCCGCCCGCACCGCTCACCTCACCTCAGCGGCCCCGCTTCCGCTCCATCATGTGCCGCCCGAGCGCCTGCTTCTGCTTCCAGTCCCGCCGGATCTCCGCGCGCATCCGGGCGTCCGTCTTCGCCACGATGCGCTGGTTCTCGCGCAGCAGCTTCCGGTAGCTCTCCAGCCGGCGTACGGGCAACTCCCCGCTCTCGACGGCCTCTTGCACCGCGCATCCGGGCTCCCCCTGATGCGCGCAGTCATGGAAGCGGCACTCCTCGGCCAGCGCCTCGACATCCGAGAACGTCCGCGCGAGACCGGCCTCCGCGTCCCACATCCCGACGCCGCGCAGCCCCGGCGTATCGATCAGCACCCCGCCGCCGGGCAGCGTCAGCAGATCCCGCGTGGTCGTGGTGTGCCGCCCCTTGCCGTCCCGGTCGCGGGTGGCCCGGACTTCCTGCACACCCGCGCCGAGCAGGGCGTTGGCCAGCGTGGACTTGCCCGCGCCGGACTGTCCCAGCAGTACGGACGTCCCGTCCGCGAGCACGGCGGACAGCACATCGAGCCCCTCGCCGGTCGCCGAGCTGACCGCCAGCACCTGCACCCCGGGAGCCACGGACCCGGTATCCGCCACGAGATGCGCCACCCCGTCCGGATCCCCGGCCAGATCCGCCTTGGTCAGCACCACCAGCGGCTGGGCCCCGCTCTCCCCGCAGGGAGCGGACACCGGCAGCGGTCCCGCAGCGGTCGAGCTGGACATCGCCAGCGCGAGGAACCGCTCGATCCGCCCGAGGTCCAACTCGCCCCCGAGCGACACACAGATGACGATGGTGTCGACGTTGGTGGCCAGCACCTGGCCCTCGGAGCGCTTGGACGACGTGGACCGTACGAAGGCCGTACGCCGCGGCAGCAACGCCCGCACCACACCGTCGATATGGGCGCCCACGCGCCCGTTGCCGAGGTCGATCACGGCCCAGTCGCCGGTGCACGGCACCCGCATCGGGTCGCTCGTGGCCACCAGCGCGGTATCCGCCAGGACCGTCCGGACGCCGGCGCCGTCGGGCACGACGACATCCACCCGGCCGCGGTCCACGCGGACGATTCGGCCGGGCAAAATCCCCTGCCCGGCAAAGGGGAGAAAACTCTCCGCGAACCCGTCGTCCCAGCCATAGGCGGTCAACGGGTGCGCAGCGGAAAGAGGGAGGTCGAACAACGGGATGACCCTTCGAAAAGGAGCGGTCCCGGCTCCGCGCGGCAGCGCGCGGGAAAGGGTGACAAGTCGAGTCAGCCGGAGACCACGGGGGTGGAATGGATGAACTTCCTGATGCGGGCAGCGCCCGTCGCAATGACAGTCATCAGTACGCACCTCCCGGTCTTTCACAGCTGAGCGCGGCAGCCGTCGGCCGCCGCGAGAACAGGGTCACCCTAGACCGGTCGCGGACGACCGGTCCAAGCATTTTTCCGGCCCTGGGAGCGACCGGCCGTCCGCCCGCCGAGCGACCTTGCTCGCGCGATGCGCCGGGCGCAAGCTTGTGGTGTGGGTGCTCAGGACGGTCCTACGCTCATCGCTTCCGTGCAGCGAGCCTTCCGCCTGATGGAAGCCGTGGGGGCACACGAGGGCGGTGCCCCGGCGAAGCAGCTGGCACGCGAGGCGGGCCTGCCCCTGGCCACCACCTATCACCTGCTGCGGACGCTGGTCCACGACGGCTATCTGCGGAAGCTGGACGACGGCGGGTTCGTCATGGGGGACAAGCTGTATGCGTTGCACACGGGCAGCCGTGGGCAGGCGCAGCTCACCCGGATCCGTCCCGTGCTGACCGCGCTGCGCGACGAGCTGTCGGCAGCCGCGTATCTGACCTTCTACGAGGAGGGCGAGATCCGGGTGGCCGAGATCGTCGACGGCCCCCGGGCACCCCGGGTCGACCTCTGGGTGGGATTCGAGGATGCCGGGCACGCCACGGCGCTGGGCAAATGCGTGCTGCGCGAGCTCGACGACGACTCCCGCGACGACTACCTCTCCCGGCACCAGCTCGCCGATCTCACGCCCCGCACCATCACCCACCGTTCCGAACTGCTGCGACGACTCGCATCGTCGCCCGCGGCCCCGGCCGTCATGGACCTGGAGGAGTACGCCCTCGGAACGGTATGCGTCGCGGTGCCCGTCTACAGCGGGCACACGCTCGGCTCGCTGGGTGTCTCTCTGCGGGCGGACCGGCTCTCCCAGATCGATCAGATCCGGGCGCGGCTGGTCCCGACGGCGAGCCGCGTGACCAGGGGTCTTTCGCTCACTACGTGACCAGGGGGCTTTCGCTCACTATCTGAAAACCCTGCCCTTGTGGCGCACCCGCACACCCCTGTTTCCTGGACAAAACGGACGCTCAGGCGTACGCCAAGGGACCAGGGAGTGGCAGTCGAGGACATGAGTCAGGCTCAAGACCATCAGCGCGACCCCCGGCCGACCTGGCTCACGAAGCGGGTGGCCGGCCTGCGGAAAGCGTCGCCGGACCGGCCGCGCACCGCCGCCCACCTCGCCGCCGGTGTGCCCGCCCTGGTCGTCGCTGCCGTGGCGCTCCTCGCCTTCGTCACCGGAGCCGGGATGACCTGGCTGCCGCTGCTCGCCGTCGGGCCCGCGCTGGCCGCCGCCACCAGCAGGCCGTGGGGAGTACTCCGTATCGGCTTCCTCGCCGTGACACTGGGCGCCGCGCTCGGCGCCCATGGCGGTGCGGCCGGCCGCGATCAGGCCGTCGTGCTGTCCGCACTGGTCGCCGTCACCCTGGCGAGCAGCCTGGCCGGCGCGCTGCGCGAGCGCCGCGAACGGGTACTGGCCGCCGTCCGCTCGGTCGCCGAGGCCGCCCAGCACGCGCTCCTCAAGCCCGTGCCCGCCACGGTCGGCCCGTTCGAGGTGGCTGTCCGCTACAGCGCCGCCGCGGCGGAGGCCCGTATCGGCGGGGACCTCTACGCACTGGTGCCGACCCCGTACGGGGTCCGGCTGATCGTCGGCGATGTGCGCGGCAAGGGGCTGCCCGCGGTGAGCACCGCCGCTCTGGTGCTCGGCGTCTTCCACGAGGCCGCCCATGACGAGCCGGACCTCCTGGATGTCGTCGGCAGGATCGAGCGGAGCCTGACCCGCAACCTTGGTGCCGACGACTTCGTCACCGCCGTGGTCGCCGGGTTCCCGCAGACCGGGCGCATGGAGGTGGTCAACTGCGGACACGCCCCTCCGCTGCTGGTGCGCGACGCCGAGGTCATGGCCGTCGAACCGACCCATCCGGCCCCGCCCCTGGGGCTGAGCGCCCTGACCCGTGAGACCCCGAGCCTCCAGGTGCTGCCGTTCACCGACGGCGACCAGTTGCTGCTCTACACCGACGGGGTCACGGAGGCCCGCAACCACGGTCGGGAGTTCTACCCGCTGATCGAGGGGGTGGCGCGGCACGTGTCGGACGAGCCGTCCCGCACCCTCGCCGCACTGCACGACGAACTGCTGGCGCACGTGGGGGGCCGGCTGCACGACGATGCGGCACTGCTGCTGCTCCGGAAGCCGGCCGCCGCCGAGCGCGGGGCTTCGGCCGGCGGGCCGTCCTGCCTCCCGGCCGAAGCGCGCTGAGCGCGCCGTCGTTCAGGCGTCCGCGCCCTCGAAGAGGCGGCGCGGATTGTCGACGAGCATGGTGGTGATCTGCCCCTCGGTCACGCCTCGTTCGCGGATGTAGGGCAGCACCTCCTCCCCGATGTGCAGGTAGTGCCACTGCGGGAGCAGATGCAGGTGGGCGGGGTCCACCCAGTCGATGTAGCAGGCGGCGTCGTGGGAGAGCACAAGGCTGTCCGTATAGCCGCGGCGGCACATCTCGACCAGGGTGTCGGCCCTGGCCTCGAAGGAGATGTCGAGATTGATGCCGAACCGGTCCATGCCCAGCAGGAAGCCCGCGTCGGCGAGTTCGGCGAGGTGGTCGCAGTCGGGGCTGTCGCCGCTGTGGCCGAGGACGATGCGGCGGGGGTCGATGCCCTCCTCGTCGCACAGGATGCGCCGGGCGTCCAGACCGTTGCGGCTCTCGGGGTGGGTGTGCACGGTGATGGGGGTCGCGGTGCGGCGGTGGGCCGCGGCGACGGCGCGCAGCACCCGTACGACCCCGTCCGTCGGCCCCTGCCGGTCGATGGCGCACTTGAGCATGCCGGCCTTGACCCCGGTGCCCGCGATGCCCTCGGTGATATCGCGGACGAACATCTCCACCATGGGGTCGGCGACCTCGGTGCCCAGCACATCGTTCAGCCCCGGGCCGCGGTAGCGGAAGAAGCCGGGGACCTCGTCGTAGGTGTACAGGCCGGTGGCCACGATGATGTTCAGCTCGGGGACCTGCTCGGCGATACGGCGTACGCGGGGGATGTGACGGCCGAGCCCGACGACGGTCGGGTCGACGATCGTGCGGATGCCCTGGGCGGCCAGGGCCCGCAGCTTGCCCACCGCGTCGGCGACCCGCTCATCCTCGCCGCCCCATTCGTCCGGGTAGTTGGCCTGCACATCGGCGGTGAGGGTGAAGAGGTGTTCGTGAACGTAGGTACGACCCAGCTGTGCGGTGTCGACGGCGCCGAGGGCGGTGTTCACCTGGGACATCGGGCGCGCAGCTCCTTCTTGAGGATCTTGCCGGTGGGGCCTTTGGGCAGCTCGTCGACGAGGTGGATCTCGCGCGGATATTTGTAGGCGGCCAGCTGCCGCTTGCAGTGGGCGGCTAGGTCCTCCGCGGTGGTGTGTGCACCCGGTTTGAGGCTGACAACGGCGACGACCTCCTCGCCGAGCCGGTCGTCGGGCCGGCCGATGACGGCGGCCTCGGCGACAGCGGGGTGGGTGTGCAGCACCTCCTCGACCTCGCGCGGGTAGACGTTGTAGCCGCCGCGTATGACCAGGTCCTTCTTGCGGTCGACGACGAAGAAGTAGCCGTCCTCGTCCTGGTAGCCGAGGTCTCCGGTGTGCAGCCAGCCCTCGCGCAGCGCCTCGGCGGTCTCCTCGGGGCGCTTGTAGTAGCCCTTCATGACGTTGTGTCCGCGGACGAGGATCTCGCCCACCTGGTCGGGCCCCGGCAGCAGTTCCGCGCCCGTGTCGTCGACGACCCGGACCGCCACGCCCCAGATCGGCTTGCCGATGGAGAGCACCTTGCGCTGCTCGACGCTGATGTTGAAGGTCGCGGCGCTGGCCGTCTCGGACAGCCCGTAGCCCTCCAGGATCGCCACGCCGGAGAACTTCTCCTCGAAGGCGCGGAGGGTCTCGCCGGGCATCGCCGCGCCGCCCGAGAGGCCGACGCGCAGCCCGGCGAGGTCACGCTTCGTGGTGTCGGCCTGCAGCAGGGCCGTGTACATGGTGGGGACGCCGGCGAAGATCGTGCAGCGGTGCCGTTCGAGGGCGTCGAGCACCGCCCCGGTCTCGAAGCGCGGTACGAGGGCGAGCGTTCCGCCGTGGCGTACGGCCATGTTGAGGACGCTGGAGAGGCCGAAGACATGGAAGAGCGGCAGCACGGCGAGGGCGATGTCGTCGGTGCGGTAGCCGAACACCTCACCGGCCACGGTGCAGTTCATGAAGAGCTGGAAGTGGGTGAGCTCGGCGCCCTTGGGACGGCCGGTGGTGCCGCTGGTGTAGAGCAGGACGGCGGTGTCGTCGCCGCTGGTCGGCTCGGTCTCGCCGGTGTCGTCCGCGGCGTACAGCTCGTCGAAGTCCCGGGTGCCCGGGCCGTGCCGGTCGCTGCCGGGCAGATGGACGACGTAGGTGCCGACGCCGTCGGCCAGTTCGGCGCCCTTGACCGCCTCGGCCGCGAACTCCTCGAAGGTGATGAGGAGTTGGGCGTCGGAGTCGCGCAGGTGGTAGGCGATCTCGGGGGCCTTGAGCAGCGGGTTGAGCGGGACCATGACCAGGCCGGCCTTGAGGATGGCGAAGTAGGCGAACAGGAACTCCGGCACATTGGGCAGCTGGACGGCGACCTTGGCGCCGGGCCCGAGACCGAGGCCCCGCAGAGCGGCGGCGATGCGGCCGGACGCCTCGTCGACCTGGGCGTAGGTGAAGGTCAGATCCGCGATGTGACACAGGGGTTTGTCGGGGTGGGATCGGCGGGATTCACGAAGAGCGGTCGCGAGATTGAAGCTCATCCGGGCTCCTGGCGTGCTGCGGCTCGTACCACTGGCGGCGTCGCTGGCTGCCGAGCATAGAGAGCGGCTAAGCGTTGCTCAATAGGGCCTCGACGGCCCGCCGGTCGTACACGGATCACCCGCCGGACGCCCGCCGCGGGGCACACCGCCGCGCACACCGCCGGGGCAGCTGATCACGTCACAGTGGAGCACAATGCTAAATATGGGGCATGAGGGAAAATTTCCGGCGAGAGGGTGACGATTCGCAAGGCTCGTCGCCCTCCCCCGGGCAACGCCTCCGCTCGCTTCTGAACGCGCACAGCGTCGCGGGCCAGGTGTTCGCGCTGGAGCTCGTCCTCGCGGTGGTGTTGGCCGTCGTGGCGGTGCTGGCCCTCTTTTTCCAGGCCGAGGGCGCGAGCATGCAGGAGGCCCGTCAGCGCTCGATCGTCGGCGCCCAGACCTTCGCGCACGCCCCGGGCACGCTCGCCGCCATGAGATCCGCCAACCCCACCGCGCAGCTGCAGCCCCAGGCGGAGGCGGCCCGGAAGGGCTCCGGCGTCGACTACATCGTCGTGTTCCGGCCCGACGGCATCCGCTGGACCCACCCCGACCCGCGCCTGATCGGCAAGCGTGTCGTCGGCGCCACCTTGGGGCCCTCGCTCCACGGCAAGATGCACACCACCACCCTCACCTCCGCCGTCGGTCCCGCCGTGAACACCACGGTCCCGGTCATCGACAAGAACGGCTCGCTGGTCGGGCTGGTGTCCGTCGGGATCCGCGTCGAGCGGACGACCCAGCGGGTGGTGCACCAGTTGCCGCTGCTGCTCGGATCCGCCGCCGGTGCGCTGCTGCTGGTCGCCGGCGGGGCGGCCTTGGTGAACCGCCGGCTGCGACGGCAGACACACGGGCTGCACCCGGCCGAGATGCGGCGGATGTACGACCACCACCACGCGGTGCTGCACGCCGTACGGGAGGGCGTACTGATCACCAGCAGCGACGGGCGGCTGCTGCTGGCCAACGACGAGGCCCGACGGCTGCTCGACCTGCCCCCGGACGCGGACACCCAGCGGCGCCGGGTGGCGGATCTCGGCCTGGACCCCCAGCTGACCGCGCTGCTGGCCTCGGGGCGGGAGGCGACCGACGAGGTGTGTCTGGCGGGCGACCGGCTGCTGGCGGTGAGTGTCCGGCCGACCGCCCCCTACGGCGGTCCCGCCGGGAACGCGGTGACGCTGCGGGACACCACTGAACTGCGCGGGCTGGCCGGCCGGGCCGAGGTGGCCCAGGAGCGGCTGAAGCTGATCTACGACGCGGGACTGCGGATCGGCACCACGCTGGATGTGGCGCGTACCGCCGAGGAACTGGCCGATGTCGCGGTCCCCCGGTTCGCCGACGTGGTCACCGTCGAGCTGCTGGAGCCGGTGCTGCGGGGCGAGGAGCCGGAGGCCAGGGCGCGCACCACCCTGCGGCGGATGGCGGTCCGCGGGGCCCCGGAAGCAGCGGCGATCTACCGGGTGGGCGACGTGATCAACTTTGTGCCCGGCACGCCGATGGCGACGGGCCTGGCCGACGGCCGGCCGGTCCTCGTGAAGGATCTGCGCAGGTCGGACGAGTGGCGGCGGCAGGACATGGCGGGCACCCAGCGGGTGCTGGACGCCGCGATCCGGTCGCTGATCGCCGTACCGCTGCAGGCGCGGGGCGTGGTGCTGGGGCTGGCCAACTTCTGGCGGGCCGAGGGATCCGACGACTTCGACGAGGAGGATCTGTCCTTCGCCGAGGAGCTGACCGCCCGGGCCGCGGTCGCGATCGACAACGCCCGCCGCTACACCCGCGAGCACACCACCGCCGTCACCCTCCAGCGCAGCCTGCTGCCGCAGACGCTGCCCGAGCAGTCCGCCCTTGAGGTGGCACACCGCTATCTGCCCGCACAGGCCGGTGTCGGCGGCGACTGGTTCGACGTCATCCCGCTGCCCGGCGCCAGGGTCGCCCTCGTGGTCGGCGATGTGGTCGGACACGGTCTGCACGCCGCGGCCACCATGGGCCGGCTGCGGACCGCCGTCCACAACTTCTCCGCGCTCGACCTGCCGCCCGACGAGCTGCTGAACCATCTGGACGAACTCGTCAGCCATATCGATACGGACGAGGCGCGGGCGGCGGGTCACGCCGCCGGCAGCGGGCTCGACGGCGACGAGGCATGGCCGGGGAGTTTCGGCAGCGACACCGAAGAGGTTCGCGCGCAGGAGATGATCGCGGACGGGAGCCGTACCGGCATCACCGGCGCGACCTGTCTGTACGCCATCTACGATCCGGTCGCCGGACGGGCCACCCTGGCCCGGGCGGGCCACCCCGGGCCGACCCTGATCCGCCCCGACGGCACCGTCTCCTTCCCCGACGTGCCCGTCTCGCCGCCCCTGGGCCTGGGCGGCAGCGTCCCGGTGGAGACCGCGGAGCTCACACTGGCCGAGGGCTCCCGGCTGGTGCTGTACACGAACGGGCTGGTCGAGAACCGCGAGCGCGATATCGACACCGGTCTGGAGCTGCTGCGCGCGGCCCTGGCCGGCAGCGCCGACCGCACCCCGGACCAGATCTGTACGGCGGTCCTCGACGCCGTGCTGCCCGCCCATCCCAGCGACGACATCGCCCTGCTGGTGGCCCACACCCAGCTGCTGGACCCCTCCAGGGTCGCCGAATGGGACGTGCCCTCCGACCCGGCGGCCGTCGCGCACATCCGGTCCGCATGTCTGCGCACGCTGGAGAACTGGGGGCTGGAGAGGATCGAGTTCACCACCGAGCTGATCCTCAGCGAGCTGATCACCAACGCCATCCGCTACGGCACCCAGCCCATCCGCGTCCGCCTGCTGTACGACCGCACCCTGATCTGCGAGGTCTCCGACGGCACCAGCTCCTCCCCGCATCTGCGCCGGGCCGCCGCCACCGACGAGGGAGGCCGCGGTCTGTTCCTCGTCGCCCAGTTCGCCGAGCGCTGGGGCACCCGTTACACACCGGGCGGCAAGGTCATCTGGACCGAGCAGTCCCTCGATGACGGGCCGCGGGAAGCCGCTCCCGACTCGGACGACGACATCCTCGACCAGTGGGACGACGTGCCCGCACTGTGAGCGCGGCAGCCGGGCCGCGGGGGGTGTCCGGCGGCGTGGGGCGGCCGTCCGGCCCGCTCGCCGGGTCGTTGCCTCCTGGTTAAGCTCGGTGGGGGGCCGTGGACCTGATCTTGGAGGCTCCGATGGTGCAGCTGCCCGAAGCGCGTGATGTGGCCCCGCGTCTGGCCACCGGTGCGTTCCTCCTCAATTCCGGGCTGACGAAATTGCGGGCGGACCAGGCAACGGCCCAGGCCGTGCACGGCATGGCGTGCACGGCCTATCCGTTCCTGGAGAAGCTTCCCGCGGAGCGGTTCACCCGGTTGCTGGCGTGCTCGGAGATCGCGGTCGGCAGCGCACTGCTGGCACCGCTCGTGCCGACCCGGCTGGCCGGGCTGGCACTGACCGGGTTCTCCAGCGGGCTGGTCGGCCTGTATCTGCGGCTTCCCGGCATGCGCAAGCCGGGCAGCCTGTTGCCGACCCAGGAGGGGATCGTGCTTGCCAAGGACAGCTGGATGCTGGGCATCGGGCTGGGGTTCTTGAGCGCACCGTGCCGACGGCGGCGGGCCGCCGCCCGGCGCAGCTCCCGGCACGGCCGGCGCCACGGCTGCTGCCGGCGCTGAGCCACCCTGGACGGGCCGGATGGCTGGAGGCTGGACGGGCTACACGGCCGAGTGCCGCCGTACGGCCCGTACGGCGGCCGCGCAGCCCGCGCCCGCCAGGCCGGCGAGGAGAAGCACCAGCAGGCTCATCCGGTCCTGCGGCTGGAAGGCCAGCTCGGAGCTCCGGTTGAGCACAAAGCCGTCGTAGAACAACCAGGACACCAGAGCCACGACGGGCACCAGAACCGGCCGGGCCAGCCCGGCCACGCCCAGGGTCAGCAGCGTGAAGACGGCGAGCGCGAACGTGGTGTGGGTTCTCTCGCCGGTCAGCGACAGGGCGGTCACCAGCAGCGCCGCGCCGACGGCGCCGAGCGGCAGGGCGAGGTCGCGGGCGAGGGTGCGGTTCGGCTGCGCCCGGTGTGCGAGGCGCGGACGGGGCGGCGCCACGGCGCGCAGGGCGCGGGGGATACCGGGGGTGCGGGGGACGTGGGGGATGCGCGGGCGGTGCGACGGGACCAGGTGGTCCAAGTGGTGAAGGCCGGCCATGCGGAACACCTCCTGCGGTGCGTCCCCCGCTGGTGAACTCCTGCTACGGGCCCGTCGGCGGCCCCTCCCGTCAGAGTGCGCACCGGAGGCCGTACGGGAGCGCCGCGGCGTCGTCCTTAACGCCGTACGTACGGGTTGTGGACGCTTCCTGACGCGGCCCTGACGCCGAGGTGGTGGACGGTGACGCCGCGGTACCCGAGGGACAGTTGTCGCCCGGCGCGGGGTGGGGCGATGCCTCGCCCGCCCGGTGATGCATACTCGCTCCTCGTTGCCCGAACCGACGACCGATGATCGGCAGGACGTACCCGCATGACCCGTACCGAGGCGGACCCCGCGCCTGCAGCTTCCCCCACCTCCCGACGGTGGCGCGCCTGGCTGCTGGACGGACTGAGCAGCCAGGCCGCCCGCCACCCCGGGCCGCACGGCACTCCGCCGGCCGAGCACAAGGGGCACTCCTGGTGGCGCGTCATGTGCCTCACGGGTGTCGACTACTTCTCGACCCTGGGCTACCAGCCGGGTATCGCCGCGCTGGCGGCCGGACTGCTCTCGCCGTTCGCCACCCTCGTCCTGATCGCGCTGACCCTGCTCGGCGCCCTGCCCGTGTACCGCAGGGTCGCCAAGGAGAGCCCGAACGGCGAGGGTTCGATCGCCATGCTGGAGCGGCTGCTGCCCTGGTGGGCGGGGAAGCTGCTGGTGCTGGTGCTGCTGGGCTTCGCGGCCACGGACTTCGTCATCACCATGACGCTGTCGGCCGCCGACGCCTCGGCGCATGTGGTGGAGAACCCGTTCGCACCGTCCGCGCTGCACGGGGCGAACCTGTGGATCACCTTGGTGCTGCTGGCCGCCCTGGGCGCGGTCTTCCTCAAGGGCTTCCGTGAGGCGATCGGCATCGCGGTCGGGCTCGTCGGGGTCTACCTGGTGCTCAATGTCGTCGTGCTGGCCACCGCGGCCGGGCATGTGGTGTCGCACCCCGTCGTGGTCGACAACTGGTGGGACGCGATGACCGCCGAGCACTCCTCGCCGCTGGCGATCGTGGGTGTGGCGCTGCTGGTCTTCCCCAAGCTGGCCCTCGGCATGTCCGGCTTCGAGACCGGTGTCGCGGTCATGCCGCAGGTGCAGGGCGATGCCAGCGACACCGATGCGAAGCCGGCCGGCCGGATCCGCGGCACCCGCAGGCTGCTGACCACCGCAGCGCTGATCATGAGCTGCTTCCTGCTGCTGTCGAGCCTGGCCACCACCCTGCTGATCCCGCAGAAGGAGTTCGAGTCCGGCGGCTCGGCCAACGGCCGCGCGCTGGCCTATCTGGCGCACGAGTACCTGGGCGAGGCGTTCGGGACGGTCTACGACATCTCCACCATCGCCATCCTCTGGTTCGCCGGCGCCTCGGCGATGGCGGGGTTGCTCAACCTCGTACCGCGCTATCTGCCGCGTTACGGCATGGCCCCGGAATGGGCCCGGGCGGTACGCCCGCTGGTCCTGATCTTCCTGGCCATCGCCTTCGGCGTCACCTTCTTCTTCAACGCCAGCGTCGACGAGCAGAGCGGCGCGTATGCGACCGGTGTGCTGGTGCTGATGCTCTCGGCGTCCTTCGCCTCCACGGTCGCCGCCCGCCACCGGCGGCTGCGCGCGGCCACCATCGGCTTCGGGGCCATCACCCTCGTCTTCGGCTACACCCTGGTCACCAACGTCATCGAGCGGCCGGACGGCCTGAAGATCGCGTTGCTGTTCATCCTCGGCATGCTGCTGACCTCGTTCGCCTCCCGCGTGCACCGCGCCTTCGAGCTGCGCGCCGTACAGGTCGACTTCGACGAGACCGCCGAGCGGCTGATCGGCACCGCGATCGCGGCCGGGCCGCTGCGGGTCATCGCCAACGAACCGGACGAGCGGGACGCGGCGGAGTACCGGGAGAAGGAGTACAGCCAGCGCGAGGAGACCCATATCCCCGACGGCCGGCCGGTGCTCTTCCTCGAAGTGACCGTCAAGGACTCCTCGGACTTCACCACGAATGTGCACGTCCAGGGCGAGGAGCGGTACGGGGCGCAGATCCTGCGGGTGGAGGGCGCCGGCGTGGCGAACACCATCGCCGCCGTCCTGATGCAGCTGCGCGAGCACACCGGCCAGGTCCCGCACGCCTACTTCAACTGGACCGAGGGCCACCCGCTCAGCCATCTGCTGCGCTTCCTGGTCTTCGGCGACGGCGAGGTCGCTCCGGTCACCCGGGAGGTGCTCCGCCGCGCCGAGCCCGACCCGCGCCGGCGGCCGCGCGTCCACGTCGGCTGACCCGCCATCGGAGCGCCGCGGCACGGACGGCCGCGGCGCCTGGCAACGTGACCGCCGGGTGTCACATCGGCCCGGGTCCATGGGTCACTTCTGTGGCACCACGCGACCGGCACGGTGCGACGAAGGAATGTGACCGATGGACGAGCAGGAATTTCTGGCGGAGCGCTTCGAGCAGTACCGGGCCCGGCTGCGGGCGGTGGCCTACCGGGTGCTCGGCTCGACCGGCGAGGCGGACGACGCCGTCCAGGAAGCCTGGCTGCGGCTGAGCCGGTCCGACACCGAGGGGGTGGCGAACCTCGGGGGCTGGCTGACGACCGTCGTCGCGCGGGTGGCCCTCAACATGCTGCGCTCGCGCGAGACCCGGCGGGAGGACCCGTGGGACATGCACCGCGCACCGGCGGGTAACGGCGGCACGGCGACGGCCGTCGACCCCGAACAGCAGGCGGTACTGGCCGATTCCGTCGGTGGGGCGCTGCTCGTCGTCCTGGACACGCTGGCGCCCGCCGAGCGGCTGGCGTTCGTGCTGCACGACATGTTCGCCGTGCCGTTCGACGAGATCGCGCCGATCGTCGAGCGCTCACCGGGCGCGACCCGGCAGCTCGCCAGCCGGGCCCGCCGCCGGGTGCAGGGCACGGCGAATGTGCCGGAGACCGATATCGGCCGGCAGCGCGAGGTCGTCGACGCTTTTCTGGCCGCCTCGCGCGGCGGCGACTTCGCCGCCCTGCTCGCCCTGCTCGACCCGGAGGTGGAGCTGCGCACCGACGCCGCGGCCGCGCTGGCGGGAGCGAGCGCGGCGCGCGGCGCGGCGGCGGTGGCCGAGACGTTCGCGGGGCGTGCCAAGGCCGCGCAGCCGGCCCTCATCGATGGCTTTGCGGGCCTCGTCTGGGCCCCGGGCGGCAAGCCCCGCGTCGTCTTCGGCTTCACGATCCGGCACGGCAAGGTCGTCGCGATCGAGCTGCTCGCCGACGCCGGGCGCATCGACCAGCTCGATCTGGAGCTGCTCGACGGCTGAGGGGCCGGTGTGCCGGGTGCTCTTACGGTGCCTGGACGAGGCCGATGGGATTGCCGTCCGCGTCCTTCACGGAGGCGATCCGCTTGCCGCCACCGACGTCCTGGACCGTCTCCGCGCCCGCGTCCGTCAGCGCCTTGAGGCTGCGCTCGATGTCCTCGACACGCCAGTAGCCGACCGGGCCGGTCAGGCCCTTGCGGTGACCGTTGGGGTCCAGGCCGAGGTCCACTCCCCCGGCCTGGAATCCGACGTAGTAGGGCTCGTCCATATACGGCTCCACGCCCAGCAGCTTGCTGAACAGGGCCTTGGCCGCCGCGAGGTCCTTCACGGGATAGGTGATCGTTTCCAGGCCTTCACTCATGGCGCACTCCTCGGTCGCTTCATGTCGTTCGGTGTCATTCGCTGCAATCGACGGAAGAGGTCCGTCATCGATATGACACGCCGCGGCGGAGCGATGTGACAGCGGGACACACACGAGGCGCCGAATGCGTCACTTCCGTCGGCCGAGCGCCTTCGCCCGGGCGTGTGACCAGCCCGTCAGCACTACGCCCATGGCGACGAGCGCGAGATGGGCGGCCAGCGTTGGCGCGGCGCCGGCCCCGGCGGGGGGCGGGGCCGTCCCGCGCGCTACTGCTCGCGCAGCTGCCAGGCCAAGGCGTACCGGCGGCGTCGGCAGACCCCTGCCCCGGCGGCCGAGCGGCCGGCGGCCACCGGCACCCGAATGCGCAAGCGCCGGCAGATCGCCGAGGCCCTGTGGCGCATCGCCGCCGAGCGGGGGCTGCATGCGGCGAGCCTGCGGGAGGTCGCGGCCGAGGCCGGGGTGTCGCTGCGCACCGTGCAGTACCACTTCGAGAGCAAGCACCAGCTCCTGGTCGCCGCGCTGCACATGCTCCATGAGGAGAACGAGCGGATCGCGCGCTCCCGTATCGACCACGACCCCGCGGACCCCCGGGCGCTGCTGCGCGCGGTCCTGGAGGAGTTCTTGCCGGTGGACGACCAACGGGCCACCGCGCTACGGGTGTTCGCCGCCTACTACGCCCGCAGCCTGACCGACCCCGCGCTCGCCGAGGTCTTCCTGAGCGGCGACCAGCCCTTGGAGCGGCTGGTCGCGGACCTGATCGCCGCGGCGCAGGCCGGCGGGCGGACCGCCCCCGGTCTGGACCCGTGGCGGGAGGCCGATCTGCTGGTCTCCGGCACGGTGGGGCTGGGCGGCGATGTGCTGCACCAGCGCCGCACGCTGGAGGATGTCCGACGCACCCTCGACTACCACCTCGACAAGATCTTCGCCGGAGACCGGGGCGCGCAGCCCTGATCTCCGGCGAAGGGTCCCGCGACCGCCGCCGAGGGACGGCGGTCAGCGGACGGCGGTCAGCGGACGGCGGGTTCCGGATAGAACTCGCGCGACCGTCCACGGTTGTCCTTGAGGCGGCCGAGCAGACTTGCCGGGTATTCGATGATCCAGTAGCTGGCCGCCGCCGCGGGTACCGCGGCCAGGAACACGATCAGCAGGGCCAGCGGGAAGCCCGACTGGCCGGCGGGCAGCACACCGGCCTTGTGGAGCTGGAGCATCACCGGCTCGTGCCAGATGAACAGGCTGTAGCTGATCAGTCCGAGGGCGGTCAGCCAGCGGGCCGTCAACAGACCGTGCCAGAAGGTCCGTTGACGGACATGGACCGTGCTGAAGATCAGTACGACCCACAGGACCGCGGCGAGCGGGTGGTAGAAGGTGAACGAGAAGTTCTCCGGCGCGGAGAGCAGGGAGAGCGTGAACAGTCCGGCCAGCGCGAGCGCGGCCAGCGGCAGCGCGCTGCGCGAGCCGAGCCGGCCCCGGTCACCGAGGGCGGCCGTCAGCACGGCCAGCCCCATCCCGGCCGCGAAGCCGCCGAAGCGGGCCTGCGGACCGAAATACACCACCCAGTCGGTGTGCGGCACCCCGAACCCGTAGTGCGCCACGGCGATCCACGCGAGCGGCGCGGCGTACAGGAACAGACACCCCGCCGCGCACACCGCCACCCTGCTGCCGCGCCGCCGCAGCGGACGGCAGGCGCGCACGGCCAGCGGCCCCAGCGCCACCAGCACGAGGTAGAACAGCACCTCCAGCGAGAGGGACCAGGTCGGGCCCAGGGTGTAGAAGATCCGCTGCTGGTCGAAGACATGGGTGAAGGTGAGGTGCTCGACCAGGTCCCGCCAGTTGCCCGGCAGGCTCGGATTGCGGCTCGCCCAGACGACCAGGACCGCCAGGACGTACAGCGGCAGGATCCGGATCGCCCGCCGGAAGAGGAACTGCCGGGCCGGCCGGGTCGAGCGCCCGTCGATGGCGGCCCGTGCGTAGGACAGCGTCAGCAGATACGCGGACAGCACGAAGAACAGGTCGATGACCTCCAGGGAGAAGACCGCGCCCACCACGGGGTTGTCGACGGGCGGGTGGCTGCCGTGCCCGTCGTAGCGGAAGTACTGCTGCCAGACGTGGTAGGCGACGGTGCTCAGCGCGGCGAGCCCGCGGAAGCCGTCGATGTCACTGGCCCGGCTGCGGGCCGGGGCGGCGTCGGTGCTCATCGGCGGGCCACCGCCTTCGTGGCGGCCCGGGGGGTGACCCGCCACTGCCGGTCCCCCAGCGCCTCCTTGAGATGGGCCTGTCGGGCCACCATGTTCTTGAAGTGGCTGTAGAAGAAGGTCGAGACGAAGAAGTACGACCAGAACCAGCGGCTGCGGGTGCGCAGTTCGGGGACCGCCAGCCGCCAGGCGAAGAGCGCCTGCACGGGCCCGGCGGCCATGGTGAACAGCATGGCCAGCACGCACACCGGCACCGCCCAGTCGAGGCGCTGCAGACCGCCGGCCTTCCACGCCGAGTACAGCAGGATGGGCAGGATCTGCAGCGTCAGCCACGGCTGCACCTCCCGCCAGCCCAACAGGACGAGAAGGCCCAGCTTCTGACGGACGGTGAAGACCGGGGAGCGCAGGCCCCGCCACAGGTGTTTGAGGGAGACCTGGAGCCAGCCCTGTGCCCAGCGGGAGCGCTGGTTCCACAGCGCCTTCAAGGTGGTGGGCGCCAGCTCGCGGGAGATGAGGGTGCGGTCGACGGCGAACCGGGCGCCCTCGCCCAGTGCGCGCAGCGTCGAGTCGATGTCCTCGGTCAGCATCGAACCGTGCATCCGGGTACGGGCGAGCAGGTCCGTGCGCCAGAAGCCGTTGGAGCCGCCGAACACCCCGAATCCGTACAGCCGGGTGCGGCCCGGGTGGCTGACCGCGTAGATCGCCTCGAACTCCACGGCCACCAGCTTGGCAACCCTGGAGCTCTCGCCGTTGCGTATCACGCAGTGGCCCTGGACGACGTCATGGCCGTTGGACAGCCAGTGCCAGGCGTCCTTGAAGGCGGTCGGGGCGGGGTGGTGGTCCGCGTCGAAGATGCCGACGAACTCGCCGCGGACGCGGGTGACCGCGGCGTTGACGTTCTGCGCCTTGGAGGTGGAGCCGGCGACCGGCAGCAGCACCAGCCGCGGGTCACGGGCCGCGATCTCGCGGAGGGTGTCCTCGACGGGCAGCGGGTGCGGCGTGTTGTACGCCAGCACGATCTCCAGCTCGTTGGGGTAGTCGAGGCGGAGGAACGACTCGACCGTTTCGACGATCGTCGCGGCCTCATTGGGCAGATAGGCGGCGATGACGGCACTGGCCGGCGGATACGGCGCGCCGGGCGTCTCGGGCCGGGACGGGGCGTCGAGCGAGAACAGACACTCCAGGACGATCAGCAGCGCGGACAGCACCAGTCCGGCCACCACCACCCAGTACATGGCGGAGCCCAGGTCCCAGCCCAGCTGGTACGTCTGCTGGTAGAGCGCGAACGGCACGGCGACACCGAGCAGCAGTGCCAGGACCGGGGAGAGCGCCGAGAGGGCGGGGCGGATCAGCGCGCTGAGCGGGGGGCGCCGATGGCGGTGCGGTGCGCCGCGCATCCATGGCGCATAGCGGACCGGGCGCAGATCCCGGTGCCGGAGCGCTTCTTGTACGGCGTCCCGGGCCTGGTCGACGCCCTGGGTTCCGTCCGTGCATTCGGCCAGCGGCAGCCAGCCGATCGCCGGGGTGAGGCGGACGTTCTCGTCGGCGACGATGAACCGGGTGCCGGCCACGGTCGCGGCGAACTTCTCCAGCCCGCGGCGAGCGGTCTCCTCGTCGACGCCGGGCAGCAGCATCAGCAGATGGCCGTCCTCGTCCCGGCCGAGCCGGTCGCAGAAGCTGCCGAGCCGCTCCGCCACGCCGGCCAGCCGCTCGGCGACCTCCCGTCGTACCCGCTGCCCGAGCCGGGCCTCCAGGGCGGCCATCTCGGCCACGCCGACCACGGCGAGCACACCGCCGTGCCGGGCGGCTTCGGGGCGCTGCAGTTCGCGGTCGAGTTCGTCCAGGAAGTGCGGCTGGGAGTACAGGCCGGTGCGCGGATCGCGCAGCAGGTTCTCCACCGGTACGGGGACCCGGCGGAGCTTGGCCTCGATACGGGCGGACAGCTCGACCGGATCGGAGGCTTCCGGTATGCAGTCGTCGGCCCCCTGACGCAGCATGTCCACCACTCCGGCGGGCTCCGGGGAGGCGGTGACCATGAGCAGCGGCAGCGCCCGCCCGGCGGGGACGGTGCGGACCTCGCGGATGACGTCGAGGCCGCTTTCGCCACTTTCACCGTGGTCGCCGCGTTCGTCGAGCGCGACGATGGCGTCCGGGTGTGCCTGCCCCATCCGCCGGTCGATCTCGCCGGGCGGGGCGTGGCTCACCGCGTGGCCGGTGGAGCGCAGGGTCTGGGTCAGGCGCTCCAGGCGCGGTCCCGGAGCGCCGACCACCAGCACATGCCCGCCGTTGCGGGAGTGGTCGGCGGGGTCGGTGTGGGTGGCGTGGGCGGCGTGGGCGGTCTCGTCCACGGTGTCGAGCAGGGCCGTGGGTGAGCCCTGGGAGTGTGAGTGGTGCGAAGTGAGCACCTGGGAATGTCCTTTCGTGCAAGGAGACATGCGAAAGCGGGTCCGGTCGCCGCGAGAACAGCGGCAAACCCCGGACCTTCAGCCGGCGTTCACGCCGGTGTCAGATGCATGACATGCAGAAACGCCGTGGCGCCCCGATCGCTCTTCGGGTCCGTCTCTCCGCGGTACGGACGAGGGCGCGCAAACACACGGCCGCTAAGGCAGGCTCCAAGCCTTGGAACGCGCGGGCGCGTTCCAGCACTGATCGCATATGAAGGGTCCCATCCTGATCGGATTGTGGGGGGAGGACCGGATGTCGGGTGTGCAGTCGGCCGGCCCCGCTCGGCGGGGCCGGTCGGCAACGCCAGCCTCGACGATCACTGTGACACCACACCTTCATCTGCGTAACGCTCTCATTACGTCCCGCCGTCCGAGCGATTTCATGTACCGCTACCGCCCGGTAAGCACCCAGGCATCGGCTATACCCAGTAAGCGAGTTGAAGCATGAAATGGGACAGATAGTGCACATCTCCCGCGCGTATCCGCCCGACGGACCGGCACCTTGGACTCGAAGGGGAACTGGAGATTCGTACCTATGGACCATCTGTTAATCTGCCCGCCCCTGGAGGTTCCTCCATCTCCCGCCCCCCAAGCACCCCTCCATCGCCGGGTGCAGCGAGGTGTACCGAGCGTGTACAGCACTCCCTTCTCACCCGCCGAGGCCAGATCCGCGCGGGCCCGGGTAGGCCTGAGCACGGCCCAGGTCGCCCAGTCCATGACCGCATGCGGCGCGCCGGTCCGCCCTGAGCTGATCGAGGCCTGGGAGTACGGCTCCCAGGTGCCGACCGAGCCTCAGCTGTTCGTCCTGGCCGATGTCCTGTGGTGCCCGCCGACCGTGCTGATGGGCGTCGAGCCGCGGACACTCGCCGAACACCGGATGGCCCGCCAGATGAGCGTGGAGCGACTGGCGCAGCTGATCGGCATGGACCCGGCCATGTACTGGGCGGCCGAGTCGGCACAGCAGTGGAACGGCGACTACCGGCAGACCAAGGCGCTGGTGGAGGCTCTGGGGCTGTCGTTGCGGAAGCTGATCGGGGTGATGGGCCGGGACGACGAACTGGCCGGGCATCTGCGGTCGGCGATCGACGGGCGCTGGAAGACGCATGTCGGCCCGGTCACCGCGATCACCACACTGAACAAGACCCGGGTGAGCGACGCACTGCGCACGATGCATGCGGAGTTCGCGGAGTTCTCCGAGCGCTACATGGGGCATGTGGTGGCGCGCAACGACGACTCCCGGCTCAAGGAGGTCGCGGCCGAGCGCTCGGCGTATCTGCGCAGGCTGGCCGACCACTTCTGGGAGCTGATCGGCGAGGCGGGCGAGGCGCCGCCGTTCAACACCGTGCCGACCCACTGACGGGACCGGCGGGGCCGGATGCGGAAGCGGGCGGGGAGGGACCTGGAAACGGTTCCCTCCCCGCCCGCGGCCCGTTGGCGGGCTCAGTGGGTGGGGGTCCCCCAGGGCGGGCCCTGCGGGTTGTGCGGGGCCTGCGGGCTGTGCGGGGCCTGCGGATGGTGCGGACCCTGCGGGTCGTAGGCGCCCTGCGGACGGTGCGGGCCCTGGGGAGCGTACGGGTCCGCCGGCGCGTGCGCTCCGAGCGGCTCGTGCGCACCCATCGGCCGGTGGGCCTCCTCCGGCTCGTCGTTCTCGATCTCGTCCCAGTCGATCTCCATCGACGTACGGCGCGTGAAGACGTTGAAGAAGAGGTTCAGCAGGACGGCGGTCAAACTGCCCAGCGTGATACCGCTGTTGAGGACCGCCCGGACATCCTCCGGCATCCGCTCGAAGAACGGCGCGACCGCGTTGGGCAGCAGCGAGGCGGCGAGGCTGACGGCCAGGATCAGGGCGTTGCGCTCCTCGCGCAGATCCACCTTGCCCAGGATCTGGATGCCGACCGCGGCGACCATTCCGAACATCGCGATCGCGGCGCCACCGAGCACCGGGTGCGGAATCGCGGCCACCACACTGCCCGCCTTGGGCAGCAACCCCATGACAATCATGAAGCCGCCGGCCGCGACCACCACGAACCGGCTCATCACCTTCGACATACGTACCAGGCCGATGTTTTCGGCGAAAGCCACGTAGGGGAAGGAGTTGAACACTCCACCGAGGACGGTGGCGACACCATCGGCGCGCAGCGCGTTGGCGACGGTGGTGTTGTCGACCTTTTTACGGGTGATCTCCCCGATGGCGTAGACGTCTCCGGTGGTCTCCACCATCGTGATCAGCATGACGACGACCATGGCGATGATGGGGAACAGCTCGAACTTCGGCATTCCGTAGTGGAAGGGCGTGCTGACGCCGATCCAGTCGGCATTCTTGACCGCACCGAAGTCCGCATCGCCGAGGAACCAGGCGACCGCGGTACCGACGACCAGGCCGAGAAGTACGGCGAGGCTGCTCAGGTACGGCTTCCCGAGCCGGACGACGGCCAGGATGAACAGCAGGGTGCCCAGGGCGTATCCGAGGTTCTTGGGATCGCCGTATTCGGGGTGCCCGATCAACTGCGCACCACCGGCCGCGTCCTGAAGGCCCTGCGGGATCAGGGTGAGGCCGATGATGGTGAGGATCGTGCCGATGACGATCGGCGGGAAGTACTTCACCAGCTTGCTGAAGAAGGGCGCGAAGAGGAAGGTCGCTATGCCTGCGGTGATCACGGCGCCGTAGACGACGAGCAGCCCGGCGGTGCCACCGCCCGCGCCCAGGCCGATGGCGATCATCGGCGAGACCGCGGTGAAGGTGACGCCCTGGACCAGCGGCAGCCTGGCGCCGATCTTCCAGACGCCGAGGGCCTGGATGATCGAGGCGACACCGCAGGTGAGCAGGTCCGCGTTGATCAGATAGACGAGCTCCTCGCGGGAGAGACCCAGGGCGTTTCCGAGGATGATCGGGACGATCACCGCTCCCGCGTAGAAGGCGAGGACGTGCTGGAAACCGTAGAGCGTGAGCTTGCCGACGGGGAGGACCTCGTCGACGGGGTGAGCCCTCTGGCCGGGGAACTGCTGAGGGTTTTGTCGGGAGACTCGTGCCATCTCTGCCTTGCCTTCACGAGGTAGGTGAATAAGAAGGGACCGGCGCCGTCGTGTCCCGGATGACAGACGGGCCGGCTGGGTCTTACAAAGCCGACGTTTAGCGGTGTTGCCGATACCACGTAGCCCTGCGCTGCACTCTGCATCCTGGTTCGACAGGACTTCCTTCGATCAGCGCAACAAAGTCCGGCATTTTCCATGGAATTTGCAGAGGGGAGCTAATCGGAGCGCTCACCTTAGTTGACCTGTGTCGTTTCCCGCGAGTAACGCGTCGTGTTCGCTCGCATAAAGGGGATCATGCCCCGAAATACCGTTTTGGGTAGGGGTTTTGTGTGCCGCGGCGACGCTGGGTGAACAGGCGGGGCCCGGCCCGCCGCCGTAAAATTCTGGTATGGCTGAGTGGCCGGATGCGTCCACCGCGCCTGAGCTCGTCGTCGAGTCCGACGGCGGTACCCAGGTGATGAGCCCCGGCCGCGTCTATCACGTGGGGCGGGACCCCGAGAGTGAGCTGGTGCTGAGCGATGCCAGGGTGTCCTGGCATCACGCGGTACTGCAGGCCAAGGCCGGCCACTGGACGGTGGAGGACGAGGGCAGTACGAACGGCACCTTCGCCGACGGCCGCCGGGTACAGGAGTCCGGTGTCGGGCCGGGCAGCGTGATCCGGTTCGGCAACCCCGCCGACGGGCCGTGCGCGGTGCTCTCCCAAGTGCCCCGGCCGTCCCGGGTGGACCGGCCGTCCGCCGTCTCGCACCCCGCCGGCACCCGTACCTTCCGCCGGCCCAGTTCGGTACGGCCGCTGCCGGCCGCCCGCACCACCCGTATCGGCCGCGCGTCCGACAACGACCTGGTCGTCGACGACCTCACGGTCTCCCGCCGGCACGCGGAGCTGCGCGCCGGCGCCGAGGGCTTCGAAATCGTCGACCTGGGCAGCCACAACGGCACCTATCTCAACGGCCGGCCGGTGGACAGCGCCCCGATGATCCCCGGCGACATCGTCGGCATCGGTCACTCCGCGTTCGCCCTGGTCGGCGACGAACTCCAGGAGTTCATCGATACCGGCGAGGTGTCGCTGGACGTACAGGACCTGGCCGTACGCGTCGACCACGGCAACAAGACGCTGCTGGACCGGGTGTCCTTCCCGGTGGGCGAGAAGTCGCTGCTCGCCGTGGTCGGACCGAGCGGCGCCGGCAAATCGACGCTGCTCAACGCGCTGACCGGGCTGCGCCCCGCGGACGAGGGCTCGGTGCTCTACGACGGCCGTGACCTCTACCGCGACTACGCCGAGCTGCGGCAGCGCATCGGACTCGTACCGCAGGACGACATCCTGCATCTGCAGCTGACCGTGCGCCGGGCGCTCGGTTACGCGGCGGAGCTGCGCTTCCCCGAGGACACCGCGAAGGACGAGCGGCAGGCGCGGGTCGACGAGGTGATTCATGAACTGGGCCTCGACGAGCGGGTGGACCAGCCGATCCACAGCCTCTCGGGCGGCCAGCGCAAGCGGGTGAGCGTGGCCCTGGAGCTGCTGACGAAGCCGTCACTGCTCTTCCTCGACGAGCCGACCTCCGGCCTCGACCCCGGCATGGACCGCTCGGTCATGCATATGCTGCGCGGTCTGGCGGACGACGGCCGCACGGTCATCGTCGTCACCCACAGCGTGCTGAGCCTGGATGTCTGCGACCGGCTGCTGGTGCTGGCGCCGGGCGGGACGATCGCCTACTACGGGCCGCCACAGGATGCGCTGCCGTACTTCGGTTTCACGCAATGGCCGGAGGCGTTCGAGGCCTTCGAGAACGACAAGGGCCGGGACTGGGCGGGCGAGTACCGCGCCTCGCCGCTGCACCGGCGCTATATCGCCATGGACTCCCACCAGCCCCCGCACGCCCCGGAGCCGCCACAGGGGCCGGTGGCCGCGCCCAAGGCGCAGAGCTGGGGCGGGCAGCTGCACACGCTGGTGCGGCGGTACGCGGCGGCACTGACCGCCGACCGGACCTTCCTGATCATCATGGTGGCGCTGCCGTTCGTGATGGGCGCGATGGCGCATGCCCTGGCCGGCTCCAGCCTCACCGGGGACACCGCGCTCAACGCGCTGCTGATCCTGTGCGTCGGAGCGGTGTTGACCGGTGCCGCCAACGCGGTACGTGAGCTGGTCAAGGAACGGACGATCTATCAGCGGGAGAGAGCCGTCGGCCTGTCCCGCTCGGCGTATCTGATGTCCAAGGTGCTGGTGCTGGGGGCGATCACGATCGTCCAGGCCGTGGTGCTGACCATGGTGGGGCTGATCGGCGTCAAACTGAACGCACCGGGTGGCAAAGGTGTGTTGATGCCACCACTGATCGAAATCACCCTTGCCGTCGCCCTGTTGGCGTTCACCGCCATGATGCTCGGCCTGCTCGTGTCCGCGCTGGTGCGGAAGGAGGAGGTCACCATGCCGCTGCTGGTCCTCCTCGCGATCGTGCAGGTCGTGTTCTGCGGTGCGCTGCTCCAACTGCACGGCACGCCCGGCCTGGAGCAGCTGGCGTGGCTGGTGCCGTCCCGGTGGGGGCTCGGTGCCATGGCGGGCACCATCGACCTGCACCGGCTCGTACCGCAGGGGCTCACCTCCGACCCGCTGTTCCGGCACTCGCCGGGGATCTGGCTGCTCAACATGGGCATGATGGTCGTGCTTTCGCTGATCCTCGGATTCGTGGTCGCCAAGCTGCTGCGGCGGCACGAGCCCGAAATCATGCGCAAGTAGCACCAGGAGCCGCCTGTGACCGCGCCCGAGTTCCTCCCCAGCCATGTCGTCCCACCGGAGGGTATGGCGACATGGTCGGCCCCGGACGCGACCCTGCCCAGCGCGCCGCTCGATGCGCTGCTGCCCGTCCAGGTCGTCGACCGCCGCGGTGACTGGGCGCTGGCGTTGTGCTCCAACGGCTGGTCGGCATGGGTCGACGGCCGGCTGCTGATGCCCGTACCGCGCGACCCGCCGGCCGCCGGGCAGCCCGCCGCCCGCACGGCGGACCCCCGGCCGCTACTGGGCGCGGT
Organism: Streptomyces inhibens; assembly: GCF_022221585.1. Lineage (NCBI taxonomy): Bacteria > Bacillati > Actinomycetota > Actinomycetes > Kitasatosporales > Streptomycetaceae > Streptomyces > Streptomyces inhibens. The sequence goes on along the minus strand of NZ_CP084681.1, from coordinate 7,742,747 downwards.
GGAGGGCGAACTGGGCCGCTACCGGCAGCTGGTCGAGGAGCTGGCCGCCGGGCAGCTCGACGGCGAGTCCTTCACCCAGCGCACCCGCGGCACCCGGCTGGGGGTGGTCGTGGACGGCGACGCGGTCTGGCTGTACGACGCGCGGCACGAGCGGTGGTGTTACTGCGACGGGGTGTCGTTGCAGACGTACGCGGTGGGGTCGGGGCCGTCGTCGACCGGCTCGGGAGAAGTGTGGCGGCCGGAGTCTCCGCCGCCGCCCTCGCCGCTGCCGGACCCGGCGGCGCAGCCCGCGCCGGGCCCGCCCCAGCGGGGTGACCTGCAGTGAACGGCGCACGGGACGAGCCCGGCCGCAGCCGGGAGCGCTCCACCGCCCCCGACTCCTCCAAGCTGCGCGGGCGCCGGATCGCCGAATATCTGCTGGAGGACGAGATCGGCCGGGGCGGGATGGCGGTGGTCTACCGGGCGGAAGATCTGCGGCTCGGCCGTACCGTGGCGTTGAAGCTGCTGGCACCCGAGCTCGCCCGTAACGACACCTTCCGCAAGCGCTTCGCACACGAGTCACGGGTGGCCGCGGCGATCGACCATCCGCATATCGTGCCGGTCTTCGAGGCCGGTGAGACCGAGGGCGTGCTCTACATCGCGATGCGGTACGTCGAGGGGCGGGATCTGCGGGCGCTGCTGGACCGCGACGGCCCGCTGTCCCTGGAGACCGCCTGCCGGATCGCCCTCCAGGTGGCCTCCGCGCTGGATGCCGCGCATGCGCACGACCTTGTGCACCGGGACGTCAAACCCGGCAACATCCTGATCGCCGAGGGCACCGACAGCGACCGCCCCGAGCATGCCTATCTGACGGACTTCGGGCTGACGAAGAAGTCGCTGTCGCTGACCGGATTCACCAGCGTGGGCCAGTTCGTCGGCACGCTGGACTACGTGGCGCCCGAGCAGATCTCGGGCCGCCCGGTGGACGGCCGGTGCGATGTCTACAGCCTGGCCTGCGTCCTCTTCGAGATGCTGTCCGGGGCGCCGCCGTTCCGGCGCGATGACGACATGGCGCTGCTGTGGGCGCACCAGTACGATCCGCCGCCGGCCCTGACCCGGCTGCGGCCCGATCTGCCGCCGGCCGTCGACACGGTGCTCGCCCGGTCCCTGGCCAAGGCGCCCGGCGACCGCTACGAGACCTGCCGGGGCTTTGTGACGGCACTGCGCGCGGCCGGACGGACCTCGACGCCCGGGGCGGCGGCGCCCGCCGCCCCGGCGCAGACGCACGCCCCGACGCAGGTGGACGCCCATGTGGACCGGAGCGGCCGGGCTCCCCCGCCGCCGCCACGCTGGGCGGCTCCGATGTTTCCGGGGCGCGGGGAGTAGCACAGGCCCTAGAGCAGACGGGACTTCGAAGACAGGCCCTACGGCTCCCGTACCTCGCCCCGGTGCTGTACGCCGCGCGCCAGCAGGCTGCCGAGGAAGCCGGTGACCAGCCCCCATGCGGCGCCCACGCCCACCAGTCGGAGGAGTTGCGGTTGCAGGGAGACCTCGCCGCCCAGGTTGCCGCCGAGGTCCCCGACGCCGATCAGCGACATCCCGTAGCGGGCGGAGATCCCGGTGAGCAGTCCGACGACCAGCAGGGTGAGCGCCAACGCCACGGCCATCTCCAGGGCGTGCCGCCAGGCCGGCAGGCGGGCCGGGGAGCGGACCGCCGCGGTGAAGGCGGCGGCGAGCAGCACCACGGCCGCCAGCGGCACCAGCAGCCAGACCCGGCCGTCGTGTTCGGCGATCGAGCCGAGGTCGAGGGTCCGCTGTCCGTGGGTGCGCAGCACCTGGTCCAGGACGTGCGGCATGGGCAGTCCGATGGCTTTGTCGACATGGCCCACCCAGCCGCCGCCGGTGCCGATGCCCAGCGCCATCCAGACCAGGTTCGGCAGCCCGAGGAAGATCACCGCGAAGGTCTCGGCCGGGCGCCCTTTGACGATCAACTCGACGATGCCGACGACCAGCCCGATCGCCACGTAGGTGAGCAGCGTCAGCAGCATCGCGAAGGCGGGCGGCCGTACCGAGTCCTGGAAGTGCAGCAGCCGCGAGGAGAGCGGCGCCCGGCGCGCGATGATGAAGGTCAGCGCGAGCACCGCCAGCACCCACAGCAGCCCGAGGCCGAGCGTCGCCGGCACATCGGCGCGGAAGCCCACGGTGGGTGTGGTGCCCAGTTCGGCGCCGAGTTCATCGGCGAGGTCGTTGCCGACCGAGATCGTGAAGCTGTGCCGGGCGGCGAACGTGAGGAGCAGCAACAGCACCAGCCAGCACACCGCCGTCCGGGCGATCCGGCCGAGCAGCTCCCGGGTGCCTGCCACCGCCCGGTGACGCAGCGGCAGCAGGAAAACGGCGGCGGTCACCAGGGCGCCGGCGAGCGTGACCGACAGCGGTACGACATCGACGGCGACATCGGCCTGCGCGAGGTCCCCGACGTCGCCGGACAGGCCGACCGAGCCACCCGCGGCGATGAGGACGGCGGCCGCCACGACCGAGGGGAAGGCGCCGCCGGGCAGGTCCGCCGCACCGGCCGCCCACAGCCCGAGCGTGGCGACCACGATCATGGTGACGATGCCCGCCACGGCCGTACCGAGCGCTTCCCCCCAGGCCCGTACGGCGGGAGGTACGCCTGGGGCATGTACCGGGCCCGGAGGACCGGCGGACGCGGGGCCTGGCATCTGTTTTTCTCCTAGCGGGGCGGGTCGCAGGGGAACGGTCGGCATGTCACGCACGCCCGCACCACCGTAAGCACGTCATAAGCCGCCCCGCTTGCGGACAGTGCCGGACAGCGGCACACAATGTTCTAAGACATAGACGAATAGGGCGAATCTCGTATCTCCGGATGGCTCATCGCGCGCCCGAGGAGGGACTAGTGACATCTCCACGACCGCCGGACAGCCACCCGACCGGGCCTCCGACAGGCCCGCTCTCCGGTCCCCCGTCCGGCCGCCCCTCGTACGAGCCCACACAGGGGGGCGCCAGGCCGTGGCGACGGCAGCCGAAGCCCTCTCGCCCGGGACCGCCCGGGCCGCCCAGTGGACCCGGAGGGCGGGGCGGTGGCGGAGGCGGTGGAGCCGGGGACGGCGGGCCCTGGTGGCAGTCCGCATGGCGGGTCGCGATCATCGCGGGCGCCATCGTCGTGGCCGTGATCCTGACCGTCGTCCTCACCCGGCCGAACGGCGGCGCCGCCACCGCCGAGGTGTTCGCCGAACCGACCGGCTCGACCGGCCAGCACCCGTTCACCCAGTCGACGGCGAACGAGTCCACCCCGTCCCCGTCCGCCACGCCCCGAAAGTCCGGCGGCACGAGGAGCGCATTCCATGGCTCGGAGGCCGGTCTCTACGGCGGTTCCCAGAAAACCGCGAGCTGTGACGTCGACAAGCAGATCAGTTACCTGAAGAGCGAGCCCGTCAAGAACCGGGCGTTCGCCGGCGTCCTGGGCAAGGCACCGGAGGCGGTCCCGTCCTATCTGAAGACGCTGACGCCCGTACGGCTGAGCTACGACACCCGGGTCACCAACCATGGCTTCAAGGACGGCCGGTCCTACGATTACCAGTCGGTGCTGCAGGCCGGCACCGCGGTCATGGTCGACCCGCAGGGACTGCCACGGGTGCGCTGCAAGTGCGGGAATCCCCTGACGGAGCCGAAGGAATTCCAGAAGGGAACGCGTACGCGCGGCCAGACGTGGCCGGGGTACCAGCCCTCCAACTCAATCGCCGTGCTGCCCGCGCCGACCAAGGTGAAGGAGTTCACCCTGCGCAACCCGCAGACGGGCACGTGGTTCAAACGCCCCGAGGGCCCCAAGGGCTCCGAGAAGGACACCCCGACGGCCCCGCCCGCCCAAACCCCCAGCGGGCCGGCGTCGTCCCAGCCCCCGCCCTACAGAGACACACCCCCGCCCGATGTGAGCTCCGGCAAGCCCTCCGGCACCTCGGCCTCAGGGCCGGACACCTCCAGCGCGTCCGGTACGAACTCCACCGGGCCCTCCGACACCTCGTCCTCAGAGACGGGCACGTCCGGCACGACCGACACCGGGTCTCCGTCGGAAACCACCGGAGGGTCCAGCGAAACCGGCGGGTCGACCGAACCACCCGCCTCCACCACCGAAGGGTCCAAGACCACCACCGGAGCGACCACCGAAGGGTCCGAGACCACCGGCGGGTCGACGCCGGGCGGCGGCGAGGAATCCGGCGGCGGGTCGCCCGGTAGTGGCGGGTCACCCGGCGGCGGTGAGGAGACCCCGGGCAGCAGCGGGACGGCCCCGGCCACCTGATACGCGGTCCGTACGAGCACGGAACGGGCGGCAACCGGAGGTCCGCGCACCGTTTTTCCGCGGCGCCGATATCGAACTGTTTCCTAATTATCCGGTGTGCCGGACAACCACCTGAGCAGACACACCCTCTGCATATGCGGCGGGTGCATTGGCAGCCTTTGACGGTTACGCCCTCACTGGGCCTGGCCCCGCCACTGTCAGTTGTTCTGCTTTGGAGGGACCCTCGTGCACGCCGTACCCCGTCGTCACCCCGCACGGTTCATACCCGCCCTGGTAGGGGCTGCCGGACTGCTGACCGCATGCGGGGGAGGCGCCACATCGTCGAAGGCGGACCAGCCCGCGGCCAAGGTGACCGTCACCCCGGCCGCCGGCAACAAGTCGGCCAAGCTCGGCTCGGCGATATCCGTGCGGGCCGACGGCGGAAAGCTCACCTCGGTCGAGGTCAAGGACGACAAGGGCGGCAAGGTCACCGGGCGGCTCGCCGGTGACGGCACGTCATGGACGTCGGACGGCAAGGTCGGGCCGGGGACCACCTACACCGTGCGGACCAAGGCGAAGTCGACGCAGGGCAAGGAATCCTCCGGCACCTCGGTGTTCACCACGGAGCAGGCCGACAAGGTCAACAAGCTCACGAACACCCCGGGCGGCGGACAGACCGTCGGCACCGGAATGCCGATATCGATCCTCTTCGACCACCCGATAGCCAAGGACCGGCGCGCGGAAATCGAGAAGGCGCTGAAGGTCACCACCCAGCCGAAGGTCACCGGCGCCTGGGGCTGGGTCAAGGATTACTCCGGCAAGGACCGGATCGACTGGCGCCCCAAGGACTACTGGCCCACCGGCACCAAGGTCTCCGTGAACGGCGCGCTGTCCGGGATCGATTCCGGCGCCGAGGGCGGCTGGTTCGCCCGGGACTACAACTTCGGCTTCAGCATCGGCGCCGACCACAAGGCCGTCATCGATGTGCCCTCGCACACCCTGACGATGTATGAGAACGGCAAGAACGTCGGCACCATCACCGGCTCCGCGGGCTCCCCGCAGGACCCGACCCGCGGCGGTGTGCACACCGTACGCAGCAAGAACGCGGCCGAGACGATGGACTCCGCCACCATCGGCCATGGCAGCGAGTGGATGCTGGACTCGAAGTGGGTCACCCACCTGACGGCGTCCGGGACGTTCTTGCACTCCGCCCCGTGGAACAAGTCGATCGGTGTGGTCAACAACAGCCACGGCTGCTTCGGCATGACCACCTCGGACGCCAAGAAGGCCTACGACTTCCTGACGATCGGCTCCACGGTCGAGGTGAAGAACACCAGCAACCCCAACAAGACCGATGTGGGCAACGGCCTGGAGGTCTGGCAGGAGAGCTGGCCGCAGTGGCAGCAGCGCAGCGCGCTGCACCGGTAAGCGGGCGGCGGGTGCTCATCGGCGTCGTCTGCGAGGCTCCCGGCGACGGGTGAGCAGCAGGAAGACGGTGGCCAGGATGGTGACGGCCTGGGCGAGGACGGTGAGTTTCTTGTCGTCGGTCAAGGTCGGTTCGTACATGTTCGGCACCGGCCCCAGCCGGCCGACGTCCACGTAGGTGTAGAGCAGCAGCAGCGCGAGTCCGCCGGTCGCCACGAGCCAGGCGAAGGTGTCGGCCGCCGGCCTGCGCCAGACCAGGACGAGCAGGGCGGCGAGCGCGGCCAGCGCGGCCTCGACACGGAAGAGCATGCCCTGGCTGAGGGTCGCCGTGACCGCGTCGTACTGGCCGGCGAGACGAGCGTGGACATAGGCGTCCACGGCCAGGCCGGCCGCCGCCAGCAGCCGTGCGGCACCGCGGGCGACCCGGCCGGCCCGCCCGTGCGCCGGTACGGAGTTCTCTGGTGGCACGGCTTCTCCAAGCGCCGCGACGGGCAGCGGTATGCGGGCGTACGGGTCAGCGGACGGTGAGCGAGCCCTTCATGTACGGGTGGATCGTGCAGATGTAGCGGTAACGGCCGGGCTTGGCGGGGGCGGTGAAGGTGACGGTCCTGCCCGGCCCGATGCTGCCGCTGCCGAAGGCCTTCGGGCCGGTGGCCGTCACATCGTGTGTCGCGGAGTCCTGGTTGACCACGGTGACCCTGGCGCCGGGCCGGACGGTCAGGGCGGCCGGCTTGAAGGTGAAGTCCTTGATGGTGATGCGCGCACCGGCGGGTGAAGCGGCGCCGGGGCCCCCGGTGGTGGGGGTGTGGGAGCGCGCGGGGGCGGTTCCTCCGTCGCCGCCCGAGCAGCCGGTCAGCGCCGCCAGGAAGACGGCCGAGGCGGCCACGACGAGCCGCACGGGGCCGGAGCCGCGGGGGCGGTGGCGAGGCGGACGGGGCATGTCAGTAGCCGCCACCGGTACTGGGAGTGCTGCTCGGCGTGGCGCTCCGCGGGGCCTTCACGATCTTGTTGCCGTTGACGTCGAGGACGAACCACTTGCCGCCGGAATCGTCGATGCCCTGACCGTGGGTGTCCCCCGGCTTCTTGTCGTCGTCGAAGTAGTAGAGGGGGTGGTGGTTGTAGGTGACTTCCTTGGTGCCGTCGTCGCGGGTGGTGGTGCCCAGCAGGTCGCTCCGCACCCCGCCGGCGGCCTTCGGCGCGTGGGTCACGAACATCGGTGGCCACTCCTTCGCGCACCCGCCGTAACAGGTCGACCTGCTGGTCCTGTCCGCCTCGAAGAGGTAGAGCGTCCGGCCCCGACCGTCCACCAGGATCGTGCCGAGGGGACCGGAGCGGGCCGTGACCGTCCACGCCGCGGCGGACGGGGACGCCGACGGCGCGGCACTCGTGCGGGTGGGGCTGGGGGTCGGCGGCTTCGACGGCGCGGAGCCGCCACCGTTGTCCGAGCAGCCGCCGACCGCCGTGGTGATCACGGCGACCGTGGCCGCGGCGACGAGCGTTGCGGCGGTCTTCCTCATCGGCGTACGTCTCCTTCGGTCCGGCCGTCCACCCGCCCCGTACGGTGCGGAACGGCAACAACGCCGTCCCTGGCGGGCCGCCCACCTCACTAGACCGCAGGCGCCGCCACCCGGCCATCCGGGCGGCGGCGTTCGGCGTACACGGCGCCGGCCGTCCGCGCTCAGCGGATCTCGTTCGCCGTACGGCGGTAGGTGGAGCGCCGGTCCTCGATGTCGGCCCAGCGGTCGCCGTAGACGTTCTCGGTGATGACCGGCTCGCGCAGGAAGTCGTGCGGGAAACCCAGCTCCACCGCGCTGGAGCGGTCGAGCCGCGCGAGAGCGTCGGCGTCCAGCTCGACATCGACGGCGGCGAGGTTGTCGGCGAGCTGGCTCTCCTTGGTGGCGCCGATGATCGGGATGATGTTGCCGGGCCGGCTCCGCAGCCAGGCCAGCGCCACCTGCGCCGGGCTCCAACCGCCCTGTTCGGCGATCTCCAGGACCGCGGTGACGGTCCCCTCCTCGTTGTGGTCCTGGGTGTTCCCGTTGACGCTGTCCAGCCGGCCCGGCTCGCCACGGCGGTACTTGCCGGTGAGCTTGCCCGCCGCGAGCGGGGCCCAGGCCAGCACCGCGAGGTCGAAGGCGCGGGCCTGCGGGAGCAGTTCGCGCTCCGGCGTCCGCTCCAGCAGGTTGTAGCGCAGCTGCGAGCCCGCGAACGCGGTCCAGCCGCGCAGCTCGGCGAGGGTGTTGGCCTGCGCGATCTCCCAGGCCGGCCAGTCGGAGACACCGAGGTAGAGCACCTTGCCGGACCGCACCAGGTCGTCGAGCGCCCGCATGACCTCCTCGACCGGGGTGAAGTTGTCCCGGGCGTGCACCCACAGCACATCGAGGTGGTCGGTGCGCAGCCGCGCAAGGCTCGCCTCCACCGACCGGACCAGGTTCTTGCGGTGGTTGCCCGCCGCGTTCACATCGCCCTTGCGGGTCGCGCAGGTGTACTTGCTGGCCAGGACGAAGCTGTCCCGGCGGCCTTCGAGCAGTTCCCCCAGGATCCGCTCCGAGGCACCGCCGGTGTAGTTGTTGGCGGTGTCGATGAAGTTGCCGCCCGCGTCCGCGTAGGCGTCCAGGATCCGGGCGCTGGTGTCCCTGCCGGCGCCCCAGCCCCCTTCGTCGCCGATGGTCATGGCACCCAGGCTCAGCTCACTCACCCGCAGGCCGGTCTTGCCGAACAGTGTGTAGCGCAAGGCGTTCCCTTCGTTTCCTTCGCTCAGCTCGTGCACTCACGCTAGGAGCTGGAGCGCTCTCCAACGCAAGACGTGCCGTCGCGGGTGACCAAGTCACAGGTGAGGGCCTAGGCTGGCCGGTGCAACTGGTTCGCCCTGCCATCCGGGTAGGCGCGTCGTAAGAGGGAACCCGGTGGAAATCCGGGACTGCCCCGCAGCGGTGAGTGGGAACGACCGCCGTCATACGCACTGGATCCGGCCGGGTCCGGGAAGCGACGGCCAGTAGGTGTCCGCCCTTGGCGGATGTGCCCGCGAGTCCGAAGACCTGCCAGTGCCCCCGCGCCACCGGTGCGCGGGGCGATCTCGGTGACCTCGAGGGCGGGTCGGCGGACACATCAGGCGGCACGGGCGGCGAGAGCGCACCGTGTTCCGCCCGGTTTGCCGTCCCTTCGCGTCCTTGACCCGTCCCGAGGTCACATGGAGACACGCTCGCGAAGGAGAGTTCCGTGACCAGCACATCCGCAGCCGCGGCCGTACGGGCCACCGTGCACGGCTACCCCCGGCAGGGGCAGCACCGCGAACTGAAGAAGGCGATCGAGGGCTACTGGAAGGGCCGCGTCAGCGCCGATGCCCTCCGGAGCACCGCCGCCGAACTGCGCCGCGGCAATTGGCGGCAGCTCGCCGAGGCCGGTATCACCGAGGTGCCGACCGGCGACTTCTCGTATTACGACCATGTCCTGGACACCAGCGTGATGGTCGGCGCGATCCCGGCCCGGCACCGTGCCGCGGTCGCCGCCGACCCGTTGGACGGCTACTTCGCGATGGCCCGCGGCACACAGGAGGTGGCGCCGCTGGAGATGACCAAGTGGTTCGACACCAACTACCACTATCTCGTACCTGAGTTGGGGCCGGACACGGTCTTTGTCGCGGACTCCGCCAAGCAGGTCGGCGAGCTGACGGAGGCACAGGGGCTCGGTCTGGCCGCGCGGCCGGTGCTGGTCGGGCCGGTCAGCTATCTCCTGCTGGCCAAGCCCGCGCCCGGCGTCGCGGCCGGCTTCGACCCGCTGACGCTGCTCGACCGGCTGCTGCCCGTCTACGCCGAGGTGCTCGCCGATCTGCGGGCGGCCGGCGCCGACTGGGCGCAGCTGGACGAGCCGGCGCTGGTGCAGGACCGCTCCCCCGCCGTGCTGAACGCCGCGGCCCGCGCCTACCGTGACCTCGGCAGGCTCACCGACCGCCCGCGGCTGCTGATCGCCTCGTACTTCGACCGTCTGGGCGAGGCCCTGCCGGTGCTGGCCAAGGCACCGGTCGACGGACTGGCGCTGGACTTCACCGGCGCCGCTGCCGCCAACCTCAAGGATCTCGCGGCGGTCGGCGGGCTGCCCGGCAAGCGGCTGGTCGCCGGTGTCGTCAACGGCCGCAATGTGTGGATCAACAACTTCGAGCGGTCGCTGGCCACCCTGGGCACGCTGCTCGGCCTCGCCGACCGGGTCGATGTGTCGTCCTCGTGCTCGCTGCTGCATGTCCCGCTGGACGCCACCACCGAGCACGAGATCGACCCGCAGGTCGCCCGCTGGCTGTCCTTCGCCCGGCAGAAGACCACGGAGATCGTCACACTGGCGCGCGGACTGGCGCAGGGTACCGACAGCATCTCGGCCGAACTCATCGCCAATCGCGCCGACTTGGTGTCCCGGGCCGAATCCGCGCTGACCCATGACCCGGCGGTACGCGCCCGCGCCGCGGCCGTCACCGACGCCGACGGCCGCCGCTCCCGGCCGTACGCCGAGCGGGCCGTCGCCCAGCGCGCGCATCTGGGGCTGCCGCTGCTGCCGACCACCACCATCGGCTCGTTCCCGCAGACGGCCGAACTGCGCACCGCCCGCGCCGATCTGCGGGCCGGGCGGATCGGCACCGCGGCGTACGAGGAGCGGATCTCGGCCGAGATCCGCGAGGTCCTCGCCTTCCAGGAGAAGGCCGGTATCGATGTGCTGGTGCACGGTGAGCCGGAGCGCAACGACATGGTCCAGTACTTCGCCGAGCAGCTGACCGGCTATCTCGCCACACAGCACGGCTGGGTGCAGTCCTACGGCACCCGCTACGTCCGGCCGCCGATCCTGGCCGGGGACATCTCCCGTCCCGAGCCGATGACGGTGCGCTGGACCCGCTACGCCCAGTCGCTCACCGACCGGCCGGTCAAGGGCATGCTCACCGGCCCGGTCACCATGCTCGCCTGGTCCTTCGTCCGTGACGACCAGCCGCTCGGCGACACCGCCCGTCAGGTGGCGCTCGCCCTCCGCGACGAGGTGAACGACCTTGAGGCGGCGGGGAGTTCGGTGATCCAGGTCGATGAGCCGGCACTGCGCGAGACGCTGCCGCTGCGCGCCGACGGCCATGCGGAGTATCTGGCCTGGGCCACCGAGGCGTTCCGCCTCACCACCGGCGGGGTGCGTCCGGACACCCAGATCCACACGCATATGTGCTACGCGGAGTTCGGCGACATCCTCCGGGCCATCGACGATCTCGATGCCGATGTGATCAGTCTGGAGGCGGCCCGCTCCCATATGCAGGTCGCCGGGGAGCTGGCCACTGCCGGCTATCCGCGCGAGGTGGGGCCGGGGGTCTATGACATCCACTCCCCGCGCGTACCGAGCGTTGACGAGGCAACGACCCTGCTGCGCAAGGGACTTGACGCCATCCCCGCCGAGCGGCTGTGGGTCAACCCCGACTGCGGTCTGAAGACCCGCGGCTGGCCCGAGGTGCGGGCCGCCCTGGAGAACCTGGTCGCGGCGGCCCGCGAGGTCCGCGGCGGCCTGCCGGGCGCGGATTCCTGAGGTGACGGGGCCGGTACCCGACGCGCGGGTACCGGCCCCGGCCCTTCGGCCGTCGCCGCGCTCACGGACGTCCACGGACGCGGTCGGCAACGTCGGGGAGGCCGCGCAGCGGGTGACCGTGCCGGCCCGCGCCTGTCGCGCGGGCCGGTCCGGACCGTCAGCCGGTGATGATCGCCGGGTCGCTCACGCCCGGCCTGCCGTTCTCGACATGGCCGGCGAACCGGCGCAGGAAGGTGCTGTCCATGTCGCAGGTGACCGACACGTCGTACCAGCGCTTGCTGGCGCGCAGGTCCACCGGGTGCTTGACGGTGGCGCCCGCACGGACGGTGAAGGTCTCGCGCGCGCCGCCGTAGGCGTGGGTGAGGGTGAGGTGGCAGTCGGTGCTGCCGGGGTTGGTCATGGTGAGTTCGATGCGGCCGGCTATCGCGTCGTGCCGGGCGGTGACCTCGGGGCCGGTCTTGCCGCCGGCGCCCTTGAAGGTGCGCAGGAAGCCGTTCGGGCCGAAGACGGACAGATCGTAGGTGCCGTTGGAGTAGGACGTGTTCCAGGTGTCGGAGATCTTCTTGCCGGCCTCCGTGGTGTACGTCCAGGGGCCGTCGGTGCGGTTGCCCGCGGTGACGGTGAAGCAGGCGCCGGCGTTGTCGCCGCCGCTGAAGGTCAGCGTGTAGCGCCCGGTGGAGGGGGTTGCGGCCCCGTCGACCAGCGGTGCGTACGGCAGCGGGCGGGACGGCCGGGAGCCGGGCTCCTGCTTGGGCAGGACGGGGTTGGCGGGCGGCTTCGGTACGTAGCTGTCGTGGCGGTCCTTGTCCGGCGGCTGGTAGCCGTCGGTGTCCGGGAGGGTCGCCGGCTTGGTGTTCTCCAGGCTGAAGTCGAAGGCGGAGGTCAGGTCGCCGACGATGGCGCGTCGCCAGGGCGAGATGTTCGGCTCGTGCACACCGAAGCGGCGCTCCATGAACCGGATGATGGAGGTGTGGTCGAAGACCTCGGAACAGACGAAGCCGCCGGTGCTCCAGGGGGAGACGACGAGCATGGGGACGCGCTGGCCGAGGCCGTAGGGGCCGGCGGAGTAGCTCGCGTCGCCGTTGAAGTAGTCGAGCTTGGTGTCCACGGTGGACAGACCCCGGTCGGCGGAGGACGGCGGGAACGGCGGGACGATGTGGTCGAAGTAGCCGTCGTTCTCGTCGTAGGTGATGAACAGGGCGGTCTTGCTCCACACCTCGGGGTTGGAGGTGAGCGCGTCCAGCACCTGGGAGACGTACCAGGCGCCGTAGTTGGCGGGCCAGTTGGGGTGCTCGGAGAAGGCCTCGGGGGCGGCGATCCAGGAGACCTGGGGGAGCTTGCCGGCCTTCACATCGGCCTTGAGCAGGTCGAAGTAGCCGTCGCCCTGCTTGGCGTTGGTGCCGGTGCGGGCCTTGTCGTAGAGCGGGTCGCCGGGCTTGGCGTTGCGGTACTGGTTGAAGAAGAGCAGCGAGTTGTCGCCGTAGTTGCCGCGGTAGGCGTCGTCGATCCAGCCCCACTTGCCGTTCGCGTCCAGACCGTCACCGATGTCCTGGTAGACCTTCCAGGAGATACCGGCCTTCTCCAGACGCTCCGGGTACGTGGTCCAGCTGTACCCCAGCTCCTGGTTGCCGAGGACCGGGCCGCCGCCCGAGCCGTCGTTGCCGACGTGGCCCGAGAACATGTAGTAGCGGTTGGGGTCGGTCGCCCCCATGAACGAGCAGTGGTACGCGTCGCAGACGGTGAACGCGTCGGCGAGCCCGTAGTGGAACGGTATGTCCTTACGGGTCAGGTAGGCCATCGTCCCGGCGGACTTGGCGGGGATCCAGTTGTCGTACTTGCCGTTGTTCCAGGCCTTGTGGCCGCCCGCCCAGTCGTGGTCGAGGCCCTCGATGAACTGCATACCGAGGTCCTCGGCATCCGGGTGGTAGGGCAGCACCTCCTTGTTGCCGTCCGGCTGGTGCCAGACGGACTTCCCGCTCTCCAGGATGACCGGGCGCGGGTCGCCGAAACCGCGTACGCCCTTGAGCGAGCCGAAGTAGTGATCGAAGGAACGGTTCTCCTGCATCAGCACGACGACGTGCTCGATGTCCTTGATGGAGCCGGAGCGTCGCTTGGCGGGGATGGCTGCGGCACGGGCGATGCTGCTCGACAGGGCCGAGACACCCGCGGTGGCGCCGGCGATCTGGAGGAAACGCCGCCGATTCAGTTCAGGCATGAGTGTGGAAACCTCTTGAAGTGTGGGGCAGTTCGCGGACGGGGAGCGGTGCCGTGGGGTCGGGTAGGGGTTTGTGCGGAAACCACGGTCAGCAGAGTGTTCCAAGAGCAACGAGCGACAGGGAAGGGGGGGTGTCGCACGTGTGACATATCGCGGTACGCGTGGCGAACTCCCTGGTCGGGACCGAAGAGAGCGGTGGGCCGACGGCCGTCCCGGCCCCGGCGGGCGGGGACGGCCACCGGAGCCCTCAGCCCACCGCCACCTTCAGCCCGGCGGGCGGTGCCAGCCGGCCCGTGCGGTGCATCGTGTACAGGGCGGCGCTGCAGGCCAGCCCCAGTGCCGGGAGGGCGATCCAGGGCAGGGCGGGCAGACCCGCCGACCGGGAGGCGTCCAGGGCGGCGCCGGTGAGCAGATTGCCGAGCGTGATGCCGATGCCGCAGAGGGTGTTGTAGAGCCCGTAGTGGGTGGCGACCAGGCGGTCACCGGAGAGCCGGACGATGGTGTCCATTTCGAACGGGTAGGTGATCATCGTGCCGATCGCGAGCAGCAGCGCACAGAGCGCGGGCGGTACGGCCGCGAGCGCCCAGCGGCCGGGGCCCCCGTCCGGCACCGGCAGCGCCGTGGCCGCCAGCAGCGGCACGAACGCCAGGCCCATGGTCAACAGGCCCCAGGCGAGGGCGCGGCCGGCTGCCATCCGGGCCTTGCACCATCGGGTCACCCGGGTCTGGCCCAGGATCGTGCTCAGCCCGGACACCGCGAACAGCACCGCCACCGCCGCCGTACCGAACTCCCCCTCGCCGCCCAGCCGCCGTACCTCCAGCGGCAGCGCCAGATAGACCTGGAAGGACAGCACATACGAGCCGATCATGGCGCCCGAGAACAGCAGGAACGGCCGGTTGGCGAGCACGACCCGCCACTGGGACAGCACCCCCGTCGTCCGGCCGCCGCCGTCCCCGCACGCCGGCAGGGCGCGGATCTGCACGATGCTCAGCAGCGCGAAGATTCCCGCCGAAACCAGGCAGGTGACCCGGAAGTTGACTCCGGTCAGCACCATGCCCACCAGCGGGCCGAGCAGGATCCCCGCCTGGTAGAAGACGTTGAACAGCGCGAACGCCTCCAGCCTGCGCTCCCCCGCCGCGGCGGCCAGATACGCCCGGACCGCCGGGTTGAACAGCGCCCCGGCCAGCCCGGTGGCCGCGGACGCCGCCAGCAGCGCGGGCAGCGTGTCCACCAGCCCGAGCATCGCGAAACCGAGCGTGCGCAGCACACAGCCCGCGACGATCAGCGGCTTGTAACCGAACCGGTCGGCGAGCGTGCCGCCGACCAGGAACATCCCCTGCTGGCTGAAGTTACGGACCCCCAGGACCAGTCCGACCAGCCAGCCGGCCAGGCCCAACGTCCCGGACAGATGCGCGGCCAGATACGGCATCAGCATGTAGAAGCCGAGGTTGATGGTGAACTGATTGGCCATCAGCAGCTGGACACTGCGCTCGTAGGAACGGACCTGCGTGAGCATGCCTTTCACCGGACCTCCCGCACGGAGTCGGCGGGCGCGACGGTGAGCGCACCGGCGGGAGCGGGGCCGGCCGACTCGGACAGGCCGAGCGGATCGACGACCGCGGCGCACCGGCTCCAGGCGGTGACCTCCCGCTCCCCCAGGCTGCCGAGGGTCTCCGGCGCATCCGCCGGCGGCGCGTCGAGCAGCCCATGGGCGGCGCAGAAGTCGTCGTCGTACACCGTGCTCAGATAGCGCTGCGGTCCGTCCGGGAAGACGGCCGCGATACGGGTGCCGGCCGGCTGGGTGCGGCTCAGCCAGCCGGCGACCAGGGCTACCGCGCCGACGCTCCAGCCGCCGGTGGCGTAGTGCGAGGACGCCAACTGGCGGCAGGTCCACACCGCTTCGCCCGGTGCGACCCAGTGCACCTCGCTGAACTGGTCGTAGGCGACATTGCGCGGATAGATGCTCGAACCCAGCCCGCGCATCAGCCGGGTGCGGGCGGGCTGTCCGAAGATGGTCGAGCCGATGGTGTCGACGCCGACGAGCCGCAGCTCCGGGTAGAGCTGGCGCAGCACCCGGGACACGCCTGCGGAGTGCCCGCCGGTGCCCACACTGCACACCAGGACATCGATATGGCCCAGCTGGGAGGCGAGTTCGAGCGCCAGCGGCAGATAGGCGGTGGTGTTGTCGGGGTTGTTGTACTGGTCCGGGCACCACGAGCCGGGGTGCGCGGCGAGCAGCTGGGTCACCCGGTCGCGGCGGGCCTGCTGCCAGCCGCCGGACGGATGCGGCTCGGGGACCGGCTCGACCTGTGCGCCGTAGGCGGTCAGCAGCCGGGTCATCGACGGCTCCAGACCCGGGTCGGTGACCAGGCTGACCGGATGGCCGTACACCATCCCGGCGAGCGCCAGACCGAGGCCCAGCGTGCCGCTGGTGGATTCGATGATCCGGGCGCCGGGCCGCAACTCACCGCGGGCGCGGGCACGTTCGACCATGTGGAGGCCCGGACGGTCCTTGATGCCGCCGGGGTTGCGGCCTTCGAGTTTCGCCCAGAAGCCGCGACCGGGCGGGGTGAGCGGCTCGGAGATGTGCAGAACCGGGGTGTTGCCGACCAGGCCGGGGATACCGGCGGCGTGGGCGGGGCCCGGGGTCGGGGCATCGGGGAGATCGGGGGAGACGGAGCCGGCGGTCGTGGGGAGAGAGTGCATGATTCGCTCTCGTTCGGTGTGTGGGGTGGACGGAGGAGCTCATCTCGCGTCGGCCGGGGTGGCCGGGCGCGACCGCGGGCTCCTATATCCGGCACCTACAGAGGGCGGCGAGGGTGGACCGGCCGCTGCGCACCGGTCTGTGCCAAGGGACCCCGCCGCCCGCGGTCGCCCGCCGGGCCGCGGCGATGCGCACGGCTCCCCCGAGGACGGCAGGCGCGCCGGGCCCCGCCGCCTCCGCGGTCGGCCGCCCCTGCGGGATGTGGCCGGACGGCCCGGACACACACTCGGGGTCGACGTGCCCGCCGCCCTCCTCCGCCGACGCTGCGGCCACGGGCGCGACCCGCACCGACGAGGCCGCCGCCGGGCCGGCCGCATGGTGATGCCCCTCGGCACCGTCGAAGCACGGCAACGCCGCCGACAACAGGCCGACGACAAGGAGCAGAGCGAGCGTCAAGGAGCAGCGACGGGAAGGGGAAGAGGACGGGGCGCCACCACGGAAGTGGCGGTAACGGGAAGGGGCGCCACCACGGAAACGGAACGGAATGCGCAACAGGACGCGGAACGGCACGGGTCCTCCGTGAGACTGCCGCCGCGCCGTGCGGGGCACGCACGCGGGCAGGCGAAATCAGCAGGGGGTGATCCGGAATTGGCCGGAAATCTAGACCTGCTGAATGACGGAGCCCGCTGTGCTTCTCAGTGGAGGAAGGGCGGCGGAGGCGCCGTCGGGTGCCCCGGAACGGACCGGCATCGGCGCGCTCCGGGAGGAGCCCGCCACGGGCGTGACGCACGGAAGCGCCACTGCGGCGCCCTGTTGCGGCGGGGCCGACACACACAGCTCGTCGGAGTGGTGCCCGGGGTGGCCGGGGTGCCCTGGATGCTCTGGATGCTCGGTGTGACCGCTGTCCTCGGGAGCGAGCCAGCCACCGGAGTCCGCGGCGGCAGCCGAGGAAGCCGCGACCGGCACGGCGCTCACCAGATGGCCCTCGGCGCTCTCCGCCCGCGCGCCGTGCGCGACCAGCACGCTGATCAGCAACGCGGCCAGCCACAGCAGACGAAACGGAACCGCTGAACCGCGGTTCCGTTGCATGCCGTTGATCGACCGAGCCGTTGCCATGCCGTGATCGTAACCGCGGTGGGCGGCCGTTGCCGGTATCCCGCCGCCCGGCAGACGGATATCAGCCTGTTGGCGAGGCGTAACGTGGGTGCGTGTGCACGCCTCGCCGCCCTCGGGGAGGGTGTGTCAAACGGGCATCAGACGAGCGACACGGCGGACGACGCCGGGGCGGTATCGGCGGTGGCCTCGGGCCTGAGCTCGACGAGCGGCTCGACCGGTACGGCCGGCGGCACCGCGGGCTGGCCCTTCGCGTCGGGCACGCTGCGCAGCGGGGTGCGGCTGGTCAGCGGGCTCTTGCGGGCCGCCTCGACACGTCGGGTGAACCAGATGACCTTGCCGTCCGGAGTGCCGCAGGTGCCCCAACTGTCGCTCAGCGCCGCCACTCTGGAGAGCCCGCCGCCACCGGCGCTCGACAGCTTCGGCAGCCGTGGACCCTCGTCGGCGACGGAGGCCGTGAGGTGGCGGCCGGTCCAGCGGAGTTCGACGACGCACCGGGCCTCCGGGCCGATATGGCGATGGACGTTGATCAGGAGTTCTGCCACTCCCCGGCATACGGGCGGGATATGCAGCTCAAGATTCCAATACCGCAGATGCGCGGCCAGGATCCGCCGGATCTGCGGCACACGCTCCGCCGAAGCATGCAGTTCGACCGTGTAGTGCCGGTCGCTGGGAAGTGTCATGTCGTGGCTCCTCACCGCGAGGCTCACGCCCTTCACCTCGTTGGACCAACGAACCCCGAACACGAAGAGTGAGCAATAATCACGTATGGGTCATTTGTCATGGTGACCCCGTGGCGCGGGATCCGCAACAGATCTTGAGCCGCCGGAGCCCCGGAAACCCGCCCGGCCGCCCGCCTCACAGGTGCCGCAGCACCTTGTCCGGAGTGAGCGGCAGATCGCGCAGCCGGACCCCGGTGGCGTGCCGTACGGCGTTGCCGATGGCCGCCGCGGTGCCGACGATGCCGATCTCACCGATCCCCTTGCTGCCCATGGGGTTGAGGTGCGGATCCTCCTCGTCGAGCCAGTACGCCTCGATCAGCGGGACATCCGCGCAGGCCGGCACGTGGTAGGAGGCCAGATCGCATTCGGCGAAGTCGCCGAATGCGGGGTCCAGACCGCTGCCCTCCATGAGCGCCATCCCCAGCCCCATGGTCATACCGCCGATGAACTGGGAGCGCGCCGTACGGGAGTTGAGGATCCGGCCGGCCGCGTACACACCCAGCATGCGGCGCACCCGGATCTCTCCGGTGGCGGTGTCGACCTGGACCTCGGCGAAGGTGGCCCCGAAGGAGTGCCGGGAGTACGGGGACTGCTCGGCCGTCTCCTCGCGGGTGTCCGCGGCGACCGTCAGCCCTTCGGCCGGTAGCGGCCCGTGGTGCTCGCGCAGCCGCGCCACCAGCTGCGTACAGGCCTTGTGGACCACCCAGCCCCAGGACCCGGTGCCCGCGGAGCCGCCGGCCAGGAACGCGGGCGGCAGATCGCTGCTGCCGATCTCGATCCGGATCCGGTCCTCGGGGACGTTCAGCGCGGCCGCGGCGATCTGTACGAGGACGGTGCGGGCTCCGGTGCCGATATCGGTGGCGTTCACCCGGATGCGGTAGCTGCCGTCGGCGTCGGCGTGCGCCTCGGCGTCGGAGGCGACGATCAGGACGGGGTAGGTGGCGGCCGCGACGCCGGTGCCCAGCAGCAGATCGCCCTGGCGGCGTACGGCCGGACGCGGGTCCCGGGGCAGCCAGCCGAAGCGCTCGGCGCCTTCCCGCAGACAGTCGACGAGGTGCCGGCTGCTGAAGGGGCGGTCACTGTCCGGCTCGGTGTCCGGTTCGTTGCGCATCCGCAGTTCGACGGGGTCGATGTCCAGGAGGACGGCGAGTTCGTCGACGGCCGACTCCAAGGCGTACATCCCGGGGGCCTCGCCTGGAGCACGCATCCACGAGGGGCTCGGTACGTCGAGCGGGACGACGCGGTGCACGGTGCGGCTGTTCGGCGAGGTGTACATGATGCGGGCCGGGACCGCGGCCTGCTCGACGAACTCCTTGACGGTGGAGGTGTGGGTGGCGATCTCGTGCGAGAGGGCGGTGATCACACCGTCATCGCGCGCGCCGAGGCGGACCCGCTGGACGGTGGGCGCGCGATGGCCGACGACCGCGGGCATCTCGCGGCGCGGCAGGGACACCTTGACCGGGCGCCCGATGTGGCGCGCGGCCATCGCGGCCAGCACGGCCTGGGGGCGCGGCGTCCCCTTGGAGCCGAAGCCGCCGCCGACATGCTCGGAGACCACGGTGACCTCGTCCTTGTCCAGCTTGAACAGCGCGGCGAGGTCCTCGCACACCCGGGTGGAGCCCTGGCTGGAGTCATGGACGGTGAGATGGCCGTCGGTCCACCGGGCGGTGGAGGCGTGCGGTTCCATGGGGTGGTTGTGCAGCGGGGGCACGGTGTAGGTGGCGTCGACGGTGACGGGCGCGGCGGCGAACGCCCCCTCGAAGTCGCCACGTTCCCGGGTTCCCGGGTAGCCGCCGTTGGCCGTCTCCGGCTCGTACAGGCGCGGATGGTCGGCACTCAGCCCTACGTCGTGCTCGCCGGTCTCGTAGGTGACGCGGACGACCTCGGCGGCGGCGCGGGCGGCTTCGAGACTGTCGGCGACGGCGAGCGCGACATACCAGCCGCGGTGCGGTACCCGGTCCTCCTGGAGCACCGAGAGCGTCGGGTCGTCGATGGCCGCGAGGCGGGGCGCGTTCTCATGGGTCAGCACCGCGCACACCCCCGGCAGCGCGAGGGCCTCGGCGGTGTCCACGGCGGTGATCCGGCCCCGGGCGACGGTCGCGGGTACCGGCCAGCCGTAGGCGCAGCCCGGCGGGGTGTGTTCGGCGGCGTAACGGGCGGTGCCGGTCACCTTCTCCCGGCCTTCCCGGCGGACGAGCGGGGCGCCCAGGGGGTGCGGGTGGGGGCCGAGCGGGAACGGGTCGGGGCTCATGGCGCGCGTCCTTGGGTCGGGGGCGAGGGGTCGGGTACTGCCGGTGTCCGGACGTCGTCAACTACGGGCGGCCCGGTCCGCCAGATCGGCGAGCACGCCGACGGCGAGATTCCGGGCCAGCGGGACCTTGAAACCGTTGTCGCGCAGCGGCCGGGCGGCGGCGAGTTCGGCGTCGGCGGCGCGGGCGAAGGTCTCCTCGGTGGCGGGCGCGCCGTACAGCACCTCCTCGGCCGCACGGGCCCGCCACGGCCGGTGCGCAAGCCCGCCGAAGGCCAGCGCCGCATGCCGGACGACGCCGTCCCGCACTTCCAGTACGGCGCCGACGGAGACGAGCGCAAAGGCGAACGAGGCGCGGTCGCGGGCCTTGCGGTAGCGCGAGTACATGCCGGGGCCCGCCGGCGGAAGCTGAACGGAGGTGACCAGTTCGCCGGCCCCGATCACGGTGTCCCGCTCCGGCTTGTCGCCGGGCAGCCGGTGGAACTCGGCCGCCGCCACCGTGCGTTCGCCATCGGGGCCGTGCAGGTGAACGGTGGCGTCGAGGGCGGCCAGCGCGACCGCCATGTCCGACGGCTGGGTGGCCACACAGTGCTCGGAGTGGCCCAGTACGGCGAGATCGCGATGGGCACCGTCACGTGCCGGACAGCCGGTGCCCGGTTCACGTTTGTTGCAGGGCTTGGAAGTGTCCTGGAAATACAGACAGCGGGTGCGCTGCAGCAGATTGCCGCCGGTGGTCGCGGTGTTCCGCAGCTGCCCCGAAGCGCCGGCCAGCAGCGCCTGCGACAGCACGGGGTAGCGGTCGCGTACGGGGGCGGCCGCGGCGAGTTCGCTGTTGCGGACCATCGCACCGATCCGCAGTCCGCCGTCCGGCAGCTCCTCGATACGGTCGAGCGGCAGCCGGGTGACGTCGATGAGCAGCCGCGGCGTCTCCACGCCCAGCTTCATCAGATCGACGAGATTGGTGCCACCGCCGAGAAAACGGGCCTCGGGCTGCCCGGCAGCGGCCCGTACCGCCTCGCCGATGCTCGCCGCCCGCACATATCCGAACGGCTTCATGACGCCACCCCCTGGCCGGCCGGTCCGCCGCTCGTCCAACTGGCCGTACCGGCCCTGGCGCTGACGTCCCCGACCGCTTCGACGATCCGGGGATACGCGCCGCAGCGGCACAGATTTCCGCTCATCCGCTCGCGGATCTCATCGTCGGTGAGCTCGACCGGAGCCCCGGAGCCGGTGCCGGGCGGGGTGACATACGACGGAAAGCCGTCCGCCGCCTCCGCCAGCACCCCGACGGCCGAACAGATCTGGCCCGGGGTGCAGTAGCCGCACTGCAGGGCGTCCCGCTCCAGGAAGGCCTCCTGCAGGGGGTGCATCCGCTCCCCCTCGGCCAGGCCCTCGACGGTGGTGATCCGCCGTCCGTCCTGCGCCACGGCCAGCAGCAGACAGCTGTTGGCGCGCCGCCCGTCGACGAGCACCGTGCAGGCGCCGCACTGCCCGTGATCGCAGCCCTTCTTGGCACCGGTGAGACCGAGGTCCTCACGGAGCACGTCCAGGACTGTGGCCCGGTGATCCAGGGTCAGCGTGTGCGGCTTCCCGTTGACATACAGAACCAGCTCGGAGCACTGATCGCTCACCGACCGGCTGCCACCGGCGTCCGCCGGCTGATGCGTGGACTCCACTCGCTCATACCTTTCCGAATCCGGGCTTGGGGTGGGGTGGGGTGGGGTGGGGTGGGGCTGTTGTTGCCGCCGTGCGCTATTGGTGCCGACCGCGCGGCGTTATTGCCGACTGGGCCGCGCCGTTGTTGCCGGCCCGCGCCGTTGCTGCGGGCCCGCGCCGTTGCTGCGGGCCCGCGCCGTTGCTGCGGGCCCGCGCCGTTGCTGCGGGCCCGCGCCGTTGCTGCGGGCCCGCGCCGTTGCTTCGGCTGCGCCTTTTGTTTTTTCCCCGCCGCCCACCCCCCTTCGGGGGGGGTGGGCGGGTGTAGTGATGCGGGTGCGGGTGCTGCTGGGGGCGGGTGTAGTGATGCGGGGCCGGTGTGGGTGTAGTGGCCCCATACGGCGAGGCCGGTCCGGTGGCCCGTATCGAGGGGGCTGGTCCGGTGACGCCGTACCGAGGGGGCTGGTCCGGTGACGCCGTACCGAAGGGGCCGGTCCGGTGACGCCGTACCGAGGGGCCGGTCCGGTGACGCCGTACCGAGGGGCCGGGCAGTGGCAGCCGTACCGCGGGGGCTCGGGCCGTGGCACCCGCGCCGCTCGTCGTTACCGGGATTCCAGCCGTAGTTCGACCTCCTTCTCCTGGTCGCCGGCCGCCATGCCGAGGACGTGCACCGCGAACGCGGGCTCCAGGGCCTTGCACAGCTGGTCGACCGCCCAGTAGCCGCCCTGGAGGCTGACCATGACGGGCGCGGTCAGCCGCCGGGGCTCGGCCTTTCCCTTGAGGTCGCTGACGTCGAAGGTCGAGGTCCACACGGTCGATCCCGCCCCGGCCACCTCCTCGGGCACGTCGTCGGCGGCCCGGTCGGAGCTGAAGGAGGTACGCAGCGCGCTGAAGACGGCGTGCGCGTCCTGCGTCGCACAGCTCTCCAGCTCCACCACCACCTCGGCCGATACATGTTCCGCGTGTGACGCCTGTTCCGCGCTGTTCACTGTGGGGCCTTCCTCTGTGGGCCTTCCTCCGGGAGCCGAACGCTTCCAGGCTCGCCCCACGGCCCGGTGTGTGCGACCGGAGGCTCGAACGAGTGGTTTGAACGGGCGCTACGGCACAGCGCCATGCGATGGAGTTACTGTCTGTAATCAGTGCGAGCGCTCGGTAACCGAAGGGCCTTGCACCGCTTTGCACCGCAGCGACCGCGACCTCATCAGGAGTCCACGTTGACCAGCGCCGCCACCGTCGATCAGAAGGCCACCGGCTACAGCGTCCGCCATGCGCTCTGCATGGCGCGCGCCGCCGCGCTCGCCTACAAGGACGAAGAGACCATCGATGTCACCGTCCGTGACTGGGGCTTCGACCGGGTGCGCCACCACCACACCCGGTTCCGCCCACCGTTCCCGCTGGAGGACACCCAGGCGTACACCCTCGGCGGCCGCAACATGATCATCACTGGCTTCCGGGGTACGGAGCCGACGAATCTGCGCGACTGGCTGTCCGACGCCACGACGCCGCCGTGGCCCGGCCCCGGCGGCAAGGGGTACATCCACTACGGCTTCGGCGAGGCGCTGGAAGCCGTCTGGCCGCAGGTCCGCGCCGCGGTCGACGAGTTCCGCGACAACGGTCAGACGGTGTGGTTCACCGGCCACAGCCTCGGCGGGGCGCTGGCGATGCTGGCCGGCGCCTGGCTGCACTTCGAAGAGCCGCATGTGACCGCCAACGGTGTGTACACCTTCGGCCAGCCGCGCACCTGTGACCGGCTGCTGTCCCAGGAGTTCAACACGGCCTTCTCGGATCGCATGTACCGCTTCGTGAACAACAACGACATCGTGCCCCATCTCCCCCCGGAGCCCGCCTTCCACCATGTCTCGGCGCTGCGCTACATCGATTCCAAGGGCGCCATCCACAACACCATGCCGGTGCTCAGCGGCCTGTTCGACCACGCCAAGGGCCTCACCGCCGACGTCCTTGCACCCGCCTCCGACGGCGTCCGCGATCACTTCATGGACGCGTATGTCAACGCGTTGGAGACGAATCTGAACTGACGGCTGCCGAGCCGCTCCGCCCCCCGACGACCCTGCAACCGTCGCCCCGGCCCGGCGGCCCTGCAACCGCCGCCCCGGCCCGGCGGCCCTCGCCCCGGCCCGGCGGCCCTCGCCCCGGCCCGGCAGCCCTCGCCCCGGTCAGGTGGCCGTCATCCCGGTCAGGTGGCCGTTGGCCGTTATCCCGGTCAGGTGGCCGTTGGCCGTCATCCCGGTCAGGTGGCCGTTGGCCGTCATCCCGGTCAGGTGGCCGTGGTCCCCGTCAGATCGGCTGGGTGAGGTTGACCGCGTTGCCGTCCGGGTCCTCGATGTGGGCGACCCTGTGGCCCCACGGCATGTCGTTGGCCGGGCCGAGCACCTTGCCGCCGAGGGGCGCGACACGGTCCAGGAGCTGGTCCACGTCCTTGACGACGATGCTGAGCAGGATCCGGGTCGGGGTGCCGGTCGCGACGCCCTTGTCCGCGACGATGCCCAGCTCCGAGTCGCCGAGCCGTAGCCCGAGGAAGAAGACCGGACCCTCCTCCGGCACACGGGTGAATTCCTCGGCGCCGAGCAGGTCGCGGTAGAAGGCCTGGAGCCGGTCGACGTCAGGGGTGACGATCACCGGCTGGATGGCGGCGGGGGCGGCTGGTGTGGTGGCAGACATGGTGTCCTCCGGTTGCGGGGCCTATGGGGTCGGTGAGGTAGACCGCGCACGGGGCGCTGATTCATCGGTCGGGGTGGGCGACGGTGAACCGGGGTGGGAGGCGGTGAAGGTGACATCGGCGGCTTGGGCGATGATCTCGACCTCGTCTCCCAGAGCCCATTCCGCGGCGCGGGACGACATCGCTGCCGGGACGACATCGCTGATACCGGACGCCGCGGGGATGTCGTAGGTGGCATGCGCGTCGTGCGGCAGGACGACGCGGAAGTCGCGGGCCAGGGCCGTGCGGGCGGTCGCACTGACGCACATCTCGGAGAGCACCCCGCAGATGGCCAGCTCCTCGACACCGGCGTCGGTGAGCAGAGCACCCAGCGGGGTGCCCTCGAAGCCATCGTCCTCCGTCTTGCGGATCACGGCCTCGCGGGGCCCCGGCTCGACGGGCAGGTGGAGCTCCCAGCCGGGGGTGTGCGGCTCGTCGACGGTTCCGGGCGCGCCGTCGTTCTGCAGATGTACGACGAGGGCTCCGGCGGCGCGGGCCCGGGTGAGCAGGCCGCGGCTCCGGTCGAGCACCCGCGCCGCGTCGGGCACCGCCTCGTCGCCCGCGACGAAGGCCGACTGGAGGTCGACGAGGAGAAGGGCCTCGACGGGTTGAACGGGATGGACGGGCTCGGCGGAGCCGATGGGGCCGACGGGACCCACGACGGGGCCGATCGGGTTCACGGCCGCGGTCGCCGCCCCTGTCGCTGCCCCTGTCGCTGCCCCTGTCGCTGTCCCTGTCGCTGTCCCTGTCCCTGTCCCTGTTCCTGTCGCCGTCGCCGACTTCGTCGTGGTCCCGGTCCCTGTCGCCGTCGCGGACTTCGTCGTGGTCCCGGTCTCGTTGTCGCCCGTGCCGGAGGTGTCGGCCATGCCGGAGGTGTCACCCATGCCGGCGGTATCGGTCTCGCTCGTGGTCATGGTGACCATGGTGCGCGCCTCGCCAGCCGTTGATCATCGGCCGCGGCCGAATCAGGCCACCGAACCGAACCCGACCGCCCGACCGGCCGCCCGCCCCGACCGCCCGCCCCGGCCGGTCCACCCCGCCCCGGTCCCATCCACCGCACCCCGCCCGCCCCACCCTCACCAGTCGTGCACAGACCCGTCCCGCAACCGGTTCACGGGGCGAGGGCGTGCCGGTGCGCCGCCGGTCCTGTCCGGACACGCGCCGCTGAGCCGTCCGGCTCACATTGTTGCCACGGCATCGACGTGGACGGATCATCCCGTACGGGACGACGTACGCGCGTACGGACGTTCCGGCGCACGGATGACCGCACACGGACGACGCGAGGAGACACCGTGGAACGAGCCACCGTCAACGGCCACTGCGCCCCGGGCTTCGCACGCGTACGGGAAGCCTTCGAGCGGAACTTCAGCGTGCACGGCGATGTCGGCGCGGCGGTCACGGTGACCGTGGACGGCGAGGCGGTGGTCGACCTGTGGGGCGGCCATACGGACGCGGCCGGGACCCGGGCCTGGGAGCACGACACGCTCGTCAATGTCTACTCGACGTCCAAGGGGATGACCGCGCTGTGCGCCCATCTCCTCGCGGACCGCGGCGAGTTGGACCTCGATGCGCCGGTGGCCCGCTACTGGCCGGAGTTCGCGCAGGCCGGCAAGCAGGACATACCCGTGCGCTGGCTGCTCAGCCACCGCGCCGGCCTGATCGCACCCCGGGAGCCGCTGTCCGCGGGGCGCGCCTACGACTGGGACCATGTCTGCGCCACCCTGGCGGCCACCGAGCCGTGGTGGGAGCCGGGCACCGCGCAGGGCTATCACGCGGTGACCTTCGGCTACCTCGTCGGCGAGGTCGTACGGCGGATCACCGGGCAGTCCCTCGGTGCGTTCCTGCGCAGCGAGATCACCGAACCGCTGGGCGCGCGGGTGTTCATCGGCACGCCCGCCGAGGAGCACGCCCACTGTGCGGACATGGTCGGGCAGCTGGACGAGGCGCGGATCGCCGAGCGGTTCCCGGGTGTGCCCAAGCCGCCGTTCCGGTCGCTCTCGGACCATCCGCTGGCGACCGTGATGCTGGCGCTGACGTACATCCCCACCGGCGATGTCAACAGCGCCGCCTACCGCTCGGCGGAGATCCCGGCGGGCAATGCGCATGCCTCCGCCCATGGGCTGGCGACGGTGTACGGCGCGCTGGCCGGCGGCAAGCTCGTCGGCCCCGGCACCCTGGAGGCGATGCGCCGGTCGCAGAGCCTGCCGGGCGAGCGCGATCTGGCCATCGACGCGCTCGCCCCCGCCGGCTACGAGCACCGCTGGGGCCTTGGCTACATGCTCAACCACCAGAGGCATTCGGGGCCCAACCCGCGGGCGTTCGGGCACGGCGGCGCGGGCGGCTCGTGGGCCTTCGCGGATCCGGAGAACCGGCTGTCGTACGCGTACGCCATGAACAAGTACGGCGGTGGCACGACGGGCGACGACCCGCGCAACAGCGGCCTGGTCACGGCGGTGTACGAGTCCTTGGCCCGGGCCCGCGGCTGAGGCCCGGGCTGCCTACGGAGCGGCCGCTTCGGGCGGCGGCGCCGGCCTCGGGGCGAGTGGAGGCTCGCCCGCGGCGTCGGTGAGGGCGCGCAGCGAGTCGATCAGCCCGGCGCGCCGATCGGCCGGCAGCCGGGCCACGATCTTGGCGATCTCCGCATGCCGGTCGCCGAGCACCCGCTCGACGAGATCGCGGCCCTTCGCCGTCAGGCTCAGTACGACCTCTCGCCGGTTGCCGGGATTGGCCTGCCGGACGACGCTGCCGGCCGCCTCCAGCCGGTCCACCATCCGCATCGCGGTGGACGGATTGACGCCCAGGGCGCCGGCCAGCGAGGCGAGCTTGACCGGGCCCTGACTGTCCAGCACCACCAGGGCCCGCAGCTGGGGCAGGGTGAGGGAGGGCTCTGTCCGGGCGAGCGCCCGGACAGAGATGCCGACCAGCAGCCGGGAGGCGGTCAGCACGGCGGCGATGACCTCCTCGACATCGTGGTCGAGATCCTCGCCGGGAGCGGCCGCCCCGGCCGGCCGCGGTGCGCCGTGCGCGTCGTGCCCCATGGCGCCTTTATACCCGGTGACGGCATCGTGCCTGGTGGCAGGCCCTGTCGGCGGCCGTCGGCGGTCCGGAAATCTCCCGCCCGCGATCTCCCTTGCACGGCGCAATAATGGAAGGTGCGGCAGGCATCCGGCGCCGGCGCGAGCGCGACTGGCCCGGGGAGAGGGCGTGGTGACCATGGAACGGGACACCGAGGCGGTTCACGAGGCGTATGCATTCGTCTGTCTGCACTGCGGACACGGCTGGGAAGAGGAGTACGAGATCCGGCACACCACGGATCTGGCCGGCCACCGGCGCTCCGACTACTTCACCCGCGGCGTCCGGGTCCCCTCCCCGCTGGTCCGCGCCGACTGCCCGTCCTGCAACCGCGGCCCGATCCGGATCCTGCGCCCCGGCCGGGTGAACTCGGTCAATACCACCTACCTCACCTATCTCCCCTTCTATCACTGACGCACCGTCACCATCCGGTGTAGAGCAGGTGGTTGAGCAGGAGAGCGAGTGCCGCCTGCGCCGTCAGCCAGGGGCGCCGGCGGGCTGCGGGCAGCAGGGCACAGGCCGTCGGCAGCCAGACGGCGAAGGGGAGCCAGATGCGTTCGGTCTCCGCCTTGCTCATCCCGGAGAGATCGGCGGCCAGCAGGGCGAGCAGCGCGGCCAGGACGAGCACCACCAGCCGGTCGGACGGGGTGCGCAGCGGCCCGGCGGACGGGCGCAGCCGGCGCAGGGCGGTGGGCGCGGCCGCCAGGGCGCGGCGCAGACCGGCCACCGTCGCCAGGCCGGTGATCAGGACGGCGCAGGCGAGGTTGCCCCACACCCAGTACGCGTACGGGCGGACCCCGGCGGCGCCCTGGTAGTAGCGCTCGACCAGCAGGTGATAGCCCTCCCACCAGTTGAATCCGGCGAGGGTGAAGACCGCCGCGACGGCCGCCGCCCCGGCCAGGAGCAGGGGCAGCGGGCGCGCGTTACCCGTGATCAGCAGCACCGCCGCGGCGATCAGCACGATCAGGGTGAGGCCGTAGGAGAGATAGCAGGTCAGGCCGAGGAGGAGCCCGGAGGCCAGGGCGGCGGCCGCGCGGAGGGGGGCACCTCCCGGCGGTGGCTGAGGGAGGGTGCGGCGGGTCGCGGCGAGCGCGAGGAGCGCCAGGGACCAGGCGGCGACGGCGGCGAAGTAGCCGTCCGCGGAGGTGCCGATCCAGACGGCGGCCGGGACCAGTACGAGGAAGGGGGCGGCCCGGCGTGCGGTCGGCTCATCGGTGAGGGCGCGCAGCGCGATGAGGACCGCGGCCGCGGCGGAGGTGCCGACGGTGATGCACCAGATGCCGGCCCAGGCGCCGCCGCCCAGCCCGATGCGGTCCAGGCCGACGAAGGTGAGCACTGCGGCCGGCGGATGGCCCGCGACATGGGCGGGCCAGTGGTCCGGTGCGTTGTTGAGGATGTGGTGGGTGAAGTCACGCAGCGCCGGGACGGGATCGTCGAAGCGGCGGATGACCGTCAGATACTCGTACTCGGTGGTGAGCCGACGGGCGACACCGGTCTGCCAGCCGTCGATCAGGGCCAGCGACCATGTCCAGGCCATCGAGGCCGCCCAGCCCGCAAGGACGAGGGTGCGCCAGGGCAGCCGGGCGGCGAGCGGCGGCCCGTAGGCGATCACGAGGACGGCGACGGCGAGCGCGGCGGGGGTGCCCGGGCCGAGGTGCGGGAACCACGAGGCGTACAGCGGCGGCCAGTTGACGTGCAGGCTGCCGTTGGCACGCTCGATGACGGTGCCGACGACCGCGGCGACGACGACGAGCAGGGCGCCGGCCGTGGCGGCCAGCAGATCGGCGCGGCGCACGGCGCGTTCTTCGGGGGTCACACGCGGAGGCGTCGTCTCAAGGGGGGTCACTCGGGGGGTCACACCGGCACGCTAGGGCGTCGGCGGGCCGCTTCGGCCGTTCGGCGGCAGCGGTGTCATCGATCCGTCAGATTTCCCCGGGCACGCCGCCGTGCCGCCCCGCCGCTGTGCCACCGTTCCGTCGACGTCACAGTTTCGTCATGGGTCGCAGCCCCCTGGGCGCACCGGTCGCGGCATACCGTCGGAGCCGGACCTACTCGTCCAGGCGGCGGAGCCTCGTCGCCCGACCGCCGAGGACACCTATGGGCGCCCACGACCACCTCACTCCCCCCACCTCGCCATCGTTCTGGCGCAGCCCGCTGCGCGGCCCGCGGCTGACCGCGCTGCTCGGCATCGCCCTGCTGGCGGGGATCACGCTGCTGTTCGTGACCGGTCTGCTGTCGTACGCCGCGTACAACCCGAATCTGGCCGGTGGCGTCAACGACAAGACGCCCGGCAAGGGCCTGCTCGGCTTCTATCTCTTCAGCTGGCCCACCGACCCGCACTGGCTCTACCGCCTCACGCAGGGGGTGCATGTCACCCTCGGCATCGCGCTGGTGCCCCTCTTGCTGGCGAAGCTGTGGTCGGTGATCCCGAAGCTCTTCACGCTGCCGCCGGCCCGGTCGCCGGGCCATGCGCTGGAGCGGCTTTCGCTGCTGTTGCTGGTCGGCGGGGCGCTGTTCGAGTTCGTCACCGGCATCCTCAACATCCAGCTGGAGTACCTCTTCCCCGGGTCGTTCTATCCGCTGCACTTCTACGGGGCATGGGTGTTCATCGGCGCGTTCGTCGCGCATGTCGTGCTGCGTATGCCGCGGACCGTACGGGCGCTGCGCGAGAGGGAGGACCCGGGTGCGGCGGCCGACGAGACGGGGCTGGTGGCGGCCCGGCCGGACCCGCCGACCGTGACGCGGCGGGGCGCGCTGGGGCTGGTCGGCGCCGGATCGCTGCTGCTGTTCGTGGCGACCGCCGGTCAGAGCATCGGCGGCCGGTGGCGCGGTACGGCCCTGCTGGCGCCGCACGGCGGCCGCGACCCGGGCAGCGGCCCGAACGGCTTCCAGATCAACAAGACCGCCGCGTATGTCGGGATCAGGTCCCAGGACACCGGTGACGACTGGCGGCTGACGATCGAGGGCGGCGGGCGCCGGGTGCGGCTCAGCCGCGCCGAGTTGCTTCGACTGCCGCAGCACGAGGCGGCGCTCCCGATCGCCTGTGTCGAGGGCTGGTCGACGGACGACCAGCGGTGGAGCGGGGTGCGGCTGCGGGACCTCGCCGCGCTGGTGGGGCTCGGCGAGCGGCCACCGGATCTGCTGGTGGAGTCGCTCCAACTGCACGGCGCGTTCCGCCGGGCCGCGCTGCGCGACAACCAGGTGCGCGACCCGCGGTCGCTGCTCGCGCTGCGGGTGGGCGGCGCCGATCTGTCCGCGGACCACGGCTATCCGGCGCGGATCATCGTGCCGGCGGCGCCCGGGGTGCTCAACACCAAGTGGGTGTCCCGGCTGACATTCGGGGAGTGGTGAGGGTGCGGGTGGCACGGCGGGACAGGGTGGCGCGGGCCCGGCGGGCGCTGCGTGTGCGCCGCTGGTACGGCGAGGGGCCGCTGCATCTGCTGCTGATGCTCGCCTCGTTCGCGCTCACCGGCTATGCGGGGGTACGGCTGCTGGCCGGCGGGCAGTGGCCGCTGGTGATCGTCTGGTTCGTCGGGGCGGCGCTGCTGCACGATCTGGTGCTGCTTCCGCTGTATGCGCTCGCCGACCGCGCGGTGGCCAGGTACACGGCGGGGACCGGCCGGCACCGGGCCTGGACCGCGTTCGTCCGGGTCCCCGCCGCGCTGTCGGGGCTGCTTCTGCTGGTGTGGTTCCCGCTGATCGCGGGCTCGGTGGGGAGCGGCTCGGCGGCGCACTACGAGGCCGCGACCGGGCTGCCCGGCGGGGTGTTCCTGGGCCGCTGGCTCCTGATCACCGCCGGGCTGTTCGCGGTATCCGCGCTGTGGCTGCTGGGCCGTACGGTTCAGCAGCGGCCGCCGGGCGCGGCGCGGCGGCGCAGGGAGACGAAGCAGCGTCCGGCGGGCGGCTGATCGGCCGCCTCGCAGGCGCTCCACCGCTCGACGGGCGTCCAGCCGGCGGCACCCGCGTACCGCAGCAGTGCGCGGGTGCCGACCCGGGCCCAGGGGAAGAGGTCGCCCGGTGCGTGGCGTCCGTCGTGGCTGGCGTTGTCGACCCGGACATGGACCCGTTCGTCGACGTCCGCCGGGGTGGTCTCCACGATGAGCAGCCCGGCCTCCTCGACCAGTTCGGCTATCCGGGCGAGCAGGGCGTGCGGGTCGCCGCCGATGCCGATGTTGCCGTCGAGAAGCAGCGCGGTGCCCCAACTCCCTTCTTCGGGAAGGGAGTCGAAGACCGAACGGTGCAAGGCCGAGCCGCCGGTCGCGGCGGTGCGGGCCACCGCGGCCGTGCTGACGTCGATGCCGAGCGCCCGCCGGCCCTGGGCGGCGAGCGCGGCGACCAGCCGTCCCGGGCCGCAGCCGATGTCGAGGACGGTGCCCTCGCAGCGGCGCAGCGCCGACAGATCGGCCGCGTCCGCCCCGGCGCACCAGCGCTCGACCTCCAGCGGCAGCAGCCAGCCGTCGCTGCGGCGCAGGAAGAGCGGACCGCGGCCGCTGCGCAGCGCGTCGGCGTAAGGGTCCGCGCCCCAGGAGACGGTGTCGGGGACGGCGACGGTGCGCCGGTCGGTCCGGGTGGTCGGCGGCACGGCGGTGCTCATCGTTCGGCGACCGGGGTCAGCCGGGCGAGGGTGGCGGCGAACCGTCCACCGGGCGCCGCGGCCGCGACCCGCTCGGCGTCGTCCGCGGTGTCGACGTCGCGCAGCGGCGGCAGTTCGCGTACCCGCAGCCCGGCGGCGGTCAGCCGGGCACGCTGGGCGGCGCCGGTGCGGTCGGTGGACATCGGGACACCGCGCAACAGCCGGGGGTCGGGGGCGGCCAGGCCGAGCGCCCAGAATCCGCCGTCCTCGGCCGCGCCGAACCAGGCGTCACAGTCGTCCCAGGCGTCGAAGTCCAGTGCGGGGGCGAGGAGTTGGGGCGTGACCTGAGGGGTGTCCATACCGATCAGCAGTGTCGGGCCGGTGCTGTCGGCGAAGGCGGCCGCGAGCCGCTCGTCGAGGCCACCCGGGCACTGCGGCCGGACGTCGAAGCCGGCCGGCAGCCAGCTCCCCGGCCGGCCGTCGAGTACGACGACCCGCCGCCGGGCGGGCATGGCGCGTACGGCCCGGAGGGTGTCGTACAGCGCGGCCTCGGCCAACTGGGCGGCCTCGTCGGGGGTGTAGGGCGGGGTGAGCCGGGTCTTGACCCGGCCGGGCACCGGTTCCTTGGCGATGACCAGGACGGTCGTCGGCCCGGGACACTCCTCACCCGCTGCGGGTTCGGTCATCGGGCCGTCTCCTCGGTGCGGGCCGTCAGCGGCGGCTGGTGAAGGACGGTGCGCATATCGCGCACCGCGTGCCAGGTGCCGCGCCAGGTGCCGGTGACCTTGGAGCGGCCGGTGCGGGGGTGGTAGGGCACCTCGCGTTCCTCGATGCGCCAGCCGGCGTCGGCGGCCCGGACGACCATCTGCAGGGGGTAGCCGCTGCGGCGGTCGGTGAGGGCGAGGGCGAGCAGCGCGGTGCGCCGGGCGGCGCGCAGCGGGCCGAGGTCGTGCAGCCGCAGTCCGGTGCGGCGGCGCAGCATCCGGGCCAGGGCGAAGTTGCCGAGCCGGGCGTGCGGCGGCCAGGCGCCACGCCCCTGGGGGCGTCGGCGCCCCAGCACCAGATCGCTGTCGCCGTCGTGCACGGCGCGGACGAACGGGGTGAGCAGCGCGGGGTCCAGGGAGGCGTCGCAGTCGCAGAAGCAGACGATGTCCGCTTCGGCGGCCAGCAGTCCGGCATGGCAGGCGGCGCCGAAGCCGCGGCGCGGCTCGTGCACCACGGTGGCGCCCAGGTCGCGGGCGATGTCGGCGGAGCCGTCGGTCGAGCCGTTGTCCACGACGATGGCCCGCCAGGCGGCCGGGATGCGTGCCAGCACCCAGGGCAGCGCGGCGGCCTCGTCGAGGCAGGGCAGCACGACGTCCACCGAAGGCGGCCGGGGGGAGTGGGTCACGGCCGCATCCCTTCCGTCGCGAACTCCTTCATGCCCTCGGCGAATCCGGTCTCCGCGCGCCAGCCGAGCTCGTCGGCGATCCGCTGCGAGGACGCCGTGATGTGCCG
The DNA here is from genome assembly GCF_022221585.1 of Streptomyces inhibens. Classification (NCBI taxonomy): domain Bacteria; kingdom Bacillati; phylum Actinomycetota; class Actinomycetes; order Kitasatosporales; family Streptomycetaceae; genus Streptomyces; species Streptomyces inhibens. The sequence continues at coordinate 7,708,992 of NZ_CP084681.1, read as the reverse complement.
TACGTCGCCCAGCCGGTACTCCCCCGTCACCACCGGCGCCGGACCACCGCACGCCTCGGCGAGGGCCAGCGCCGTCTCGCCGACGGTGTGCGGTACTCCGCTGCCCGTGTTGTACGCGGTCAGCGTGCCCGCCGAACGGTCCGAAAGCGCCTCCAGCGCCACCGCGTTGGCCGCCGCGACATCCCGTACATGGACGAAGTCCCGCCGCTGGCCGCCGTCCTCGTAGACGGTCGGCGGCGCGCCGCGGGCCAGCGCCGAGCGGAAGAACGAGGCCACTCCGGCGTACGGGGTGTCGCGGGGCATCCCCGGCCCGTAGACGTTGTGGTAGCGCAGCGAGACGGCGCGGCCGCCGGTCGCGCGCGCCCAGGAGGCGGCCAGATGTTCCTGGGCCAGCTTGGTCACCGCGTACACATTGCGGGGGTCGGTGGGGGCGTCCTCGCCGACCAGCCCCGGCGCCAGTTCCGCGCCGCAGTGCGGGCAGCGCGGTTCGAACCGCCCGGCGGCCAGCTCGGCCACCGCCCGCGGCCCCGGGCGCACCACGCCATGGCCGGAGCAGAGATAGCGCCCCTCGCCGTAGACCACCATCGACCCGGCGAGCACCAGCTTGTGCACCTCGGCCGCGGCCATCGCGGCCAGCAGCACCGCCGTACCCAGGTCGTTGCAGCCGACGTAGTCGGGCGCGTCGGCGAAGTCCTTGCCCAGGCCGACCATTGCCGCCTGGTGACAGACCGCCTCCACACCCAGGAGGGCGGCGTCGACGGCCGCCCGGTCGCGTACGTCCGCGACGATGCGGCGCTCCCCGGGGCGCGGCGGCGGGGGCTCGCGATGCGCCGAGGGCAGCAATGCATCAAGGACGACGGGCTCGTGGCCGCGCGCGGTGAGCGCATCGACGATCTGCGATCCGATGAATCCGGCGCCGCCGGTGACCAGTACACGCATGCCGTCACGCTAAGCGCGACAGGGCGTTGCGGCCCGCGCCGCGGCCGCCGTGTCATGGGTCCGTAAGATCCGCGGGCCGGCGGGCGCGGGGGCTGCCGGCCGCCCGAGCCGCTGCGATTCGATAACAGGCCGCATTCGAGGTATATCGGTACGGCATATGTTGCATATGCTCAGGTCGGGGGCCCGGGGGTCGTTTTCGGACAGTCCGAGGGCCGGCGGCCCCCGTTACCCGATCACCTCATACGACACCGTCGGAGACCATCTTGGCCGTGGAGAACGGGGAGCAGTGCACCGGCTCCCGTGTGCTGTCCGTGCTCCCGTACACGGTCATGGCCGTGGTCAGCGCCGTCGACCTCACCGCGGGCCCGGGCGTCGGCTTTCTGCCTCTGGTGTCCCTGGGTCCGGCGTTCGCCGGGCTGGTCGGCGGCTGGCGGCGGACCGCGCTGGTCGGGCTGACGGCGTGTGTGCTCTGCCTCGGCCTCGGCGTCTACAACGGTCTGTTCGAGACCCGGCGCGGGCTGACCGCCCTGCTGTCGGTGGCCGGGGTGACCGCGGCCGGTGTGGTCGCCGCGGTCATGCGGCAACGCCGCGAGGCGGAGCTGGCCAGCGTCCGCTCGATCGCCGAGGTGGCCCAGCGGGTGCTGCTGCGGCCGGTGCCACGCAGCGCGGGCCCGCTGCGGATCGCGGTCTCCTACACCTCGGCGGTGGCCGAGGCCCGGATAGGCGGCGATCTGTACGAGGTGGTGACCTCGCCCGCCGGCGTGCGGGTCATCGTCGGCGACGTCCAGGGCAAGGGCCTGGAGGCCGTGGAGAGCGCGGCGGTGGTGCTCGGCGCCTTCCGGGAGGCGGCGCACGACGAACCGGATCTGCCGGCCGTCGGCGAGCGGGTGGAGCGGGCGCTGAACCGCCATCTGTCCGGCGAACGCTTCGTCACCGCGGTGCTCGCCGAGATCGGCGACGGCCCGAACGCGACGCTGCTGAACTTCGGCCATCCGGCGCCGCTGGTCGTCCGCCCCACCGGCGAGGTCGGCTTCGCCGCACCGCCCGACCGCGCCCTGCCGCTCGGCCTGACCCTCCACGGCCCGGACACACCGGTCCCCTACGAGGTGCCGTTCACACCCGGCGACCAGCTGCTCTTCTACACCGACGGCGTCACCGAGGCCCGCGACGCCACCGGCCGCTTCTACCCGCTCGACGAGCGGGCCGCGCTGCTCAAGGACCCCGACCCGGAGGCCGCGCTGCGCTCCGTGCGTGAGGACGTGGTCGAGCATGCCGAGGGGCCCCTGCACGACGACGCGGCGATGCTGCTGGTCCGCTACCGGGAGAACCGGTGAGCCGGACTCACTTCAGGGACAGCCCCGTGTAGTTCTCCGCCAGCTCGGCGGCGGCATGCGGCGAGGTGGCGATCCGGTCGAGCTGGGAGAGCTGCAGCCGGGTGTCGAACGGGCTCTGGTCCGGGCCGGTGTGCAGGGTCGTCGTCATGAAGTACGAGAAGTGTTCGGCGCGCCAGACGCGGCGCAGACAGGTGTCGGAGTAGGCGTCGAGAGACTCCGTCGAGCCGGTCCGGTGCAGCCGGTCCAGGGCGCGGGCCAGGACGGTGACATCGGCGACGGCGAGGTTGAGGCCCTTGGCCCCGGTGGGCGGCACGATGTGCGCCGCGTCGCCGGCCAGCAGCACGCGCCCGTACCGCATCGGTTCGGTGACCGAACTCCGCATGGGGAGGACGGCTTTCGCGGTGAGCGGGCCGCGCTCCAGCTTCCAGGGGGCGTCGATCGCGGCACGGGCGTCCAGTTCGTCCCAGATCCGGTCGTCGGGCCAGTCCGCCGGGTCGGTGCCGTTGGGGACCTGGAGGTAGAGCCGGCTGACGGTCGGCGTCCGCATGCTGAACAGCGCGAAGCCGCGTTCGGAGTGGGCGTAGACCAACTCGTCGCAGGAGGGCGGCACATCGGCGAGCACACCGAGCCAGGAGTAGGGATAGCTGCGCTCGTACGTCCGGCGTGCGTGCTCCGGTATTGCCTGCCGGGCCACGCCGTGGAAGCCGTCGCAGCCGACGACATAGTCGCAGGTCAGGGTCTGCTGCCGGCCCTGGTGGGTGTAGCGGACGAGCGGCCGGTCGGTGTCCGCCCCCTCCACCGCGAGCGCCTGCGCCCCGAAGAGCAGCGGTGCCCCGTCGTCGAGTTGGAGGGCGATCAGATCCTTCACCACCTCCGTCTGGGCGTAGACCATGACCCGGCGGCCACCGGTCAGCGCCGGGAAGTCGAGGCGGTGGGCGCGGCGGTCGTAGCGCAGCTCGATGCCGTCGTGGACCAGGCCCTCGCGGTCCATCCGCTCCCCCGCGCCGCAGGCGCGCAGGACGTCGACGGTGCCCTGTTCGAGGATGCCCGCGCGCTGCCGCTGTTCGACGTAGGCGCGGTCGCGGCTCTCCAGGACGACACAGTCGATACCGGAGCGGTGGAGCAGTCGCGCGAGCAGCAGCCCTGCGGGGCCGCCGCCGATGATGCCGACGGTGGTGTGGCGTATCCGCGTCACTTCTCTGTTCCTTCCGCGGGGTGTGGGGTGGAGTGCTGGGCGGGGTCGTCAAGGTAGGCGGCGACGATGCGGTCGGCCAGGGCGAAGGCGGTGTTGGCCGCGGGGACACCGCAGTAGACGGCCGTCTGGAGGAGGACCTCCTGGATCTCCTTGGGGGTCAGGCCGTTGCGCAGCGCGGCCCGCAGATGCATCGCCAGTTCGTCGTGGTGGCCGCCCGCCACCAGCGCGGTGAGGGTGATACAGCTGCGGGTCTGCCGGGACAGGCCGGGCCGGGTCCAGATCTCGCCCCAGGCGTAGCGGGTGATGAAGTCCTGGAAGACCTCGGTCAGGGCGCTGGTCCGGGCGATCGAGCCGTCCACATGGGCGTCGCCGAGGACGGCGCGGCGTACGGCCGTTCCGGCGGCGTGCCGGGAGCGGTCGTCCGAGGAGCGGTCATCCGAGGCGGGCGCGTCGGTGGCGGGGACGTCGGCGGCCGGGGACACGGGCGCGTCGGCCGGGTGTGCCGCGAGGTGGCCGAGGAGGGCGGCCAGCACCGGGGCCGGGCGTTCGACGCCGGCGAGATGGGCGGCGCCGGACAGTTCGACCAGGCTCGCGTCCGGGATGCCGTCGGCGAGTTCACGGGCGTGTGCGGGCGGGGTGGCCGGGTCGGAGCGGCCGGCGACGACGAGCGTGGGCGCGGTGATCCGGGGCAGTTCGGCGCGCAGGTCGTAGTCGGCGAGGGCATCGCAGCAGGCCGCATAGCCCGCCGGCGCGACCGTCCGGCGCACCGCGTCGACCAGGGCCGTGGCCTGTGGGGAGCCGGCGAAGGCCGGGGTGAACCAGCGGCCGGCGGTGGTGTCGGCGACCGGCCCGAGCCCCGCTTCCCGTACGAGCGCGGCCCGTTCGTGCCAGGCGGCGGGTTCGCCGAAGCGCGCCGAGGAGCAGATCAGGGCGAGCGAGGCGATCCGCTCGGGGTGGTGCGCGGCGAGCCAGGCGCCGACGGCGCCGCCGAGCGAGACCCCGGCGTACGCGAAGCGGCCGATGCCGAGGGAGTCGGCGAGGCCGAGGACCAGGCCGGCCAGTTCGGGGACGGTGGTGGTGGGAGTGGGGGCGGCGGTCAGTACGTCGGTGGGGGTGCCACCGTGACCGGGGAGATCCCAGCGTATGACGCGGTACTGCCGTGCCAGGGCGGGGAGTTGGGGGTCCCAGAGGGAGAGCGAGGTGCCGAGGGAGGGCCCCAGGATGAGCGGTGGGGCGTCTTGGGGTCCGTCCACGGTGTGGTGCACGGGCGGGTCGGCGGGCGGGTGCGTCATACGGGCTCCTGCGGGTTGTGCGCGGTGCGTTCCAGCGCGCGGTCCACGAGGGCGCCGGCGGATCCCATGTGGTCGGCGGGGTCGAGGAGTTGGCGGAGACGGGCTTCGGAGAGGGCCGCCTCCAGGGTGGTGTCCCCGTGGCGGGCGGTGCGCAGCGCCTCGGACAGGTCGATGCCCTCCTCGGCGGTGCGCCGGGCCGCCGCGTCCAGGATGCGGCGGGCCTCGCCGCGGCCGGTCAGGGCGGTGAGGGCCGCGACGAGGCGTTCGGTGACGACCAGACCGCCGGTCGTATCGAGGTTGTGCCGCATGCGGTGCGGGTGGACCCGCAGCTCCGCGGTCAGTTCGGCCGCGTCCCGGGCCGCTCCGCCGACCAGTCGCAGGGCGTCCCGCAGCGGCTGCCATTCGGCGTGCCAGGCACCGGCCGGGCGCTCGTCCTCGGCGGCGAGGGAGCCGTACAGCACCGCCGCGAGGGCCGGGACCTGCCGGGCGGCCGCCGCGATCAGCGTGGCGCGCACCGGGTTGGCCTTGTGCGGCATGGCGGAGGAGCCTCCGCCGCTGCCCTCGGCCAGCTCGCCGATCTCCGTACGGGAGAGGGTGAGGACATCGGCCGCGAGCTTGCCGAGGGCGCCCGCGGTGCAGGCGAGCGCACCGGCGAGATCGGCGACGGGGGTGCGCACGGTGTGCCAGGGCAGGAGGGGTGCGGCTAGCCCGGTCTCCGCGGCGTAGGCGGTGAGGAGCCGGGCGCCGAGGTCCGCCGCGGGCGCGGAACCGCTCTCCGCCTCCGCGTACGCATGGAACGCGGCGAGGGTGCCGGCCGCGCCGCCGAGTTGCGCGGGCAGGGCGGCCCGTACGGACCTGAGCCGGTCATGGGCGTCGAGCACGAGGTGGCGCCAGCCCGCGGCCTTGAGGCCGAAGGTGGTCGGCACCGCGTGCTGGGTGAGGGTCCGGCCGGCCATCGGGGTGTCGCGGTGCCGCGCCGCCGTACGGCGCAGCGCGTCGGCGGTGCGGCCGAGGTCGGTCAGCACGGTGTCCAGGGCGCGGGCGCAGACCAGCATCGTGGCGGTGTCCAGGATGTCCTGGCTGGTGGCGCCGCGGTGGACGTAGGCGGCGGCCCGGGGGTCGCGGTCGGCGACGGCGGCCGTCAGGTCCGCGACGAGCGGGACCACCGGGTTGCCCGCGGCCCGGGCGCGCAGTGCGAGGGTGCGGGGGTCGTGGCGGTGGGGTTCGGCGGCCGCGGCGGTGACGGCCGCGGCCGCCGACTTCGGTGCCAGGCCGAGCGTGGCCTGGGCGCGGGTCAGCGCGGCCTCGGCGTCGAGCAGGGCGCGCAGATATCCGGCGTCGCCGGTGGCGTCGGCCACCGCGGAGCCTGCCCAGGACGGCGCGAGCAGCCCCATGTCGGCGGCCTCACAAGGGAGTTCGGGTGCCGGGTGCCGGTAGCCGGACGGGTCATCGGAAGGCAAGGAAGACCGTCTCCTCGTGCGTGCCGTCCTCGGTCTGCTGCAGTTGGACGTCGAAGCGGTACCGGCCGGGGCCGTCGGGGCGGGCGAGCAGTGTGCTCGCGCGGTCGGCGGGCAGCCGCGCCAGCAGCGGATCGGCGGCGTTGGCCGTCTCGTGCTCGGGGAAGTAGACGCGGGTGAACAGGTGGTGGAGCAGTCCGCGGGCGAAGACGCAGACGGCGAGGTACGGCGCGGCGTCCGGACGCCCGGCGGGGGCGGTGGCGGGCAGGGTGTGGACCGCGTAGCGCCCGTCGGCGTCGGTCGGGACGCGGCCGAAGCCGGTGAAGTCCAGGCCGTTGCGGCCGATGACGGCGCCGGTGACCGGGTCCCGGCGGAGCGAGCCGGGCGCGCCGGAGAGGCTGCCGTCCGGGCCCGCCTGCCAGAACTCCAGCAGCGCGTCCGGCACCGGGGCGCCGGCTCCGTCCCGTACATGGCCGTGCACGGTGACCGTGCCGGGGTGGCCGGCCGGTGCGATCCGGTCGCCGCCGGGGAACGGGAGGGCGTAGCCGTAGAACGGGCCGACGGTCTGGGAGGGCGTGGGGGCGAGCGGTGCGGACGGTGCGTGGGTCGCGCCGTGGGAGGGGTCGTGGTGGGTGCGGGCGGGGGGCATCAGCGGCCTTCCTCGATCCAGGTGGCGGAGGGGCCGTCCAGGACCACGTCCCAGCGGTAGCCCAGGGACCATTCGGGGCGGGACAGTTCGTGGTCGTAGGCGGCCACCAGGCGGGCGCGGGCCACGGGGTCGGTGACCGAGCTCAGGATCGGGTCGTAGGGGAAGAGCGGGTCGCCGGGGAAGTACATCTGGGTGATCAGCCGCTGGGTGAAGGCCGGTCCGAAGAGCGAGAAGTGGATATGGGCCGGGCGCCAGGCGTTGTCGTGGTTGCGCCACGGATAGGCGCCGGGCTTGACGGTGGTGAACTCGTAGCGGCCCTGGTCATCGGTCAGACAGCGGCCGACGCCGGTGAAGTTGGGGTCGAGCGGGGCGGGGTGCTGGTCGCGCTGGTGGGCGTACCGGCCGGAGGCGTTGGCCTGCCAGATCTCGACGAGCTGGCCGCGTACGGGGCGGCCGGTGCGGTCCAGGATGCGACCGGTGACGGTGATGCGTTCGCCGAGCGGCTCGCCGGCATGCTGCCGGGTCAGGTCGGCGTCCAGGTCGGTGATGTCCGTGCGGCCGAACGCCGGGCCGCTCAGCTCCACCGCCTCCGGGTCGGCCAGGTGGTCGATCTCGACCAACGGCCGGTGGGGGTGGCGCGAGGTGCTGCTGCGATAGGGGGCGTAGCCCCGCGCCGGGTGCTGCGGGGCCGGGGCGCCGGCCGCCCGGTCCCGTTCACCGGCGTCGTGCAGGGCGGCGATCTCGCGGCTGATGTCGGCCTGGGTGGGCAGCGTCGGGGCGGCGGGCTGCGGGCGGGGCGCGGGGACGGGGGCGGACGCGGGGACGGGGGCCGGGGTGTCGCCGAGTGGGGTGGGTGGGGTCAGGGCCATGGTGCCTTCTCCATGCGGTGGTGGTCATCGGGTCACGGGCCGGTCGGCGGCCGGCGTACGGTCGGCGGTCGGCGGTCGGCGGAGGTGCGGTGGCCGTCGGAGGAGTGGTGCTACCTCTCCAGCACCACGGCGAGCCCCTGCCCCACGCCGATGCACAGCGTCGCCAGCCCCGTACCGGAGCCGGCGGCCGCCAGTTGGTGGGCGACCGCACCGGTTATCCGGGCCCCGGAGGCACCGAGCGGGTGGCCGAGGGCGATGGCACCGCCGTACGGGTTGACGATGCCCGGGTCGAGGTCGGGCCAGCCGGCCAGGCAGCCGAGCGCCTGGGCGGCGAACGCCTCGTTCAACTCGACGGTGTGCAGCGCGTCGAAGCGGCGGCCGGCCTTTTCCAGGGCGCGTCGGGCCGCCTGGACCGGACCGAGCCCGAAGTACTGCGGCTCGATGCCGGTGACCGCGCTGCTGCGGATCCGGGCGAGCGGTTCGCATCCCGAGGCGCGCAGCCCCCGCTCGTCCATCAGGAGCAGCGCGGCCGCACCGTCGTTGAGCGGCGAGGAGTTGCCGGCGGTGACGGTGCCTCCCCCGGGCTTCGGCCGGGAGGAGCCCCGCCCCGCTTCTCCCCCAGCCTTCGGCCGGGGGGACCCCCACCTCGCTTCGCTCGCCTTGCGGAAGACCGGCCGCAGCTTCCCCAGGGCCTGGAGGGAGGTGTCCTCACGGATGCATTCGTCGCGCACCGGCGTCGCTTCAGCGGCGCCGTCCGGGGCGGTCGCCTCGTCGCCGTAGGGCACCACCTCCGCGTCGAAGGCACCGTCCTTCCAGGCTCGTGCGGCCTTCTCATGGCTGGCCAGCGCATAGGCGTCCTGCTGTTCGCGGGTGATGCCGTACCGGTCGGCGATCAGCTCCGCGCCCTCGCCGAGGGCGACGGTCCACTCGTCGGGCATCTTGGGGTTGGTCAGCCGCCAGCCCAGGGTGGTGGAGTGCAGGGTCTGCGGCCCTGCGGGAAAGGCCCGTTCGGGCTTGGGCAGCACCCAGGGTGCGCGGCTCATCGACTCCACCCCGCCGGCGACGGCCACGGAGGCATCGCCGAGCGCGACGGCCCTGGCCGCCTGGATGACCGCCTCCATGCCGGAGCCGCAGAGGCGGTTGACGGTGACGCCGGGCACGGTCACCGGCAGCCCGGCGAGCAGCACCGCCATCCGGGCCACATCGCGGTTCTCCTCGCCCGCGCCGTTGGCGTTGCCCAGGTAGACATCGTCGATGGTGGCCGGATCCAGCCCCGGCGCGCGGTCCACGAGGGCCTTGACGACATGTGCGGCGAGGTCGTCGGGGCGGACGCCGGACAGCGCGCCGCCGTATTTGCCGATGGGGGTGCGGACGGCGTCGACGATGTAGACGTCCCGGGGGCGGTCGGTGATCATGAGGCGTCCTTCCGGGAGCCGTGGGCGTCGAGGGTTGCGGTGTCGGGAGTTGCGGCGTCGGGAGTTGCGGCGTCGGGAGTTGCGGCGTCGGGGGTTGCGGTCTTGGGGGTACCGGTCTCGGGCATGGTTGCCGCCTTCAGGGCGCGCAGGGCGGCGAGTTCGGCATCGGTGGGTGGGGCGGTGACGCCGAGCCGGGGGGCCTCCTTGAGGTCCCAGCCGGTGGCCTGCCGCACCTGATCGACCGTCACTCCCGGGTGCAGATCGGTGAGGACGAGCTCCGCGGTGACCGGGTCGGGGCGCAGCACACCGAGGTCGGTGATGACCGCGGTCGGGCCGGCGCCGGGCAGCCCGAGCGCCGCGCGGTCCCGGGGACCGCTGCCGTGGCCGAGGGTGGTCACAAAGTCCAGCGCGCCGACGAAGTTACGGCGACTGTGCCGGAGGACCATCAGCACCTGCCCGCAGTTGGCGGCGATCTCGGGGGCGCCGCCCGCGCCGGGCAGCCGCCCCTCGGGCCTGTCGGGGCCGCGCCGGACGACGGTGGTGTTGATGTTGGCGAACCGGTCGACCTGCGCGGCGCCGAGGAAGCCGACGTCGATCCGGCCGCCCTGGAGCCAGTAGTTGAACATCTCCGGCACGGACACCACCGAGTCGGCGGTGTCGGCCAGTTCACCGTCCCCGATGGAGAGCGGCAGCCGGGTCGGCTTGGAGCCGATGGTGCCGGACTCGTAGATGAGCACCAGGTCCGGATTGACGGTGCGGCGGGCGAGGTTGGCGGCCGTACTGGGCAGCCCGATGCCGACGAAACAGGTCCGCGCGCCGGCCAGCGCGCGGGCGGCGTTGACCTCCATCAGCTCGTCGGGGGTGCAGTCGGGGCCGGGGCCGGGGCCGGGCGCCCGGGAGGCGGCCTCGGCGGGGGCAGGGGCTCGGGTGGCGGCCCCGGCGGGGACGGGGGCTCGTACGCCGGACACGGCAGCCGCTTCCGCCGCCGGGGCCACCTCGCCGGCTGCCGCCGCCGGGACGGCCGCCCGCCGCTCCTCCCCCCGCACCCGGCCCACGTTCTCCTCAAGCCATCGCCCGAACGCCGCCCGGTCCCGCGAAATACCGTCCCACTCCCGGTAGAAGGCGTTGTCACGGACCGAATACCCGGCCGCGTAGGACGGATGGGCGCCGCCCGGAACGACCGCGACCGCATCGACGACCCATGTGGGCAGGACGACGCCGCCGGGACGCGGCTCCAGGGTGTCGACGAGCTCCTCGACGGTGACCAGGACGCGGCGGGCGGCCAGCGCCGCTTCCTTCTGCACACCGGTCAGGCCCCACAGCTGGACATTGCCGGCCTTGTCGGCCTGCTGCGCATGAATGACCGTGACATCCGGGTTGAGGGCGGCGACGGCGGCCAGCTCCTCGCCGGTGAACGGGCAGGTGACGGTGGAGACCGTGGGCGTACGGGCCGGGATGTCGCTGCCGCGGTAGCCGCGCAGCACCGCGAACGGGAGCTTGGCGGCGCCGGCGGCATAGCGGTTGGCCATCCCGGCGTGGCTGTGTTCGTCGATCTCCAGCGGGGCGGGCCAGCCGTTCTCGACCGCGTCCCGGAAGCGGTGCAGCGAGCCGACGCCCGGGTTGCCGCCCCAGGAGAAGACCAGCTTGCGGGCCGTACCCGCGCCGATCAGCTGGTCGTAGACCACGTCCGGGGTCATCCGGGCGAGCGTGAGGCCCTTGATGCCCTGACGGATGATCTCGTGCGCCGCGGCGAACGGGATGAGGTGGGTGAACCCCTCCAGCGCCACGGTGTCTCCGTCATGGATCAGCTCCGCGACGGCATCGTGCAGGGAACGGATGTCGGCCATGTCCTCGCCCTCGGGTCGTACCGGGGTGTGGTCCCGCGGACCGCCCCGCACCATCTCGTTCAACTAGGTCAACCGGTGCAACGTGCGAAGTTGTTCGCACAGTGAACTTAAGTTCATAATCGAGCTGCCTTGAGTTTGGACCCCGTCCCCGGCCCTGTCAACGGGTGGCCGGGTACGGTTCCGACGAGATCGCCGCACGATGGAGAGGCCATGACCCGTTCCGCCCCCACCGCCCCGTCATCGCCGACTCCGCCGCCACCGGAAGCGGTGGGGCCGCTGATGCGCAGCCTGTCCGTGCTGCGGGAGCTGGCGGTCGGCGGCGGCCGGCAGTCCGTCGGCGACCTGGTACGCATCACCGGCCTCGCCCGCTCCACGGTGGACCGCGTACTGAGCACCCTCGCCCGGCTCGGCTACGTACGGATCGAGGGCCGGGACGCGGTGCTCGCGCCGCGCCTGCTGGAGCTCGGCAACGCCTATCTCGCCGCCTCCGAACTCCCCGACCGGCTCGGTCCGCTCGCCGACCGGCTGGCCGACGAGCTCGACGAGTCGGTCTCGCTCGCGGTACCGGACGGCGACGGCGTGCGCTTCGTCCATCAGGCGACCCGCCGCCGCGCCATGTCGCTCGCGTTCCGCATCGGCGATCTGCTGCCCGCCGAGCGGGGCGCGCCGGGCGCGCTGTTCGCGGACCGGTGGGACGCGGCGGACTGGCGGCGCTGGCGGCTGCGCCGCGCGGCCGACCCCACGGACGCCGGATTCCCCGCCGTACCACCACGTCCCGCCGACGACCGGCCCCTCGGCCACCGGGCCCCCGACACCTCGACCCGCGGCATCTCGACCCGTGACACCGCGGCCCACGACGCGTCGGCCGCCGACACCTCGGCCGCCGACTTCGAAGCCCGGGTGGCCGCCGCGCGCACCGCCGGCTGGTCGCTGGACGACCAGCTCATCGAGCCGGGCCTGGTCGCGGTGGCCATGTCGGTCCGGGACGCTTCCGGGCGCACGGTCTGCGCGCTCAGCGTCGTCAGCCACACCAGCCGACTGAGCGCGGCCGAACTGCCGGACGCGGTACTCCCCCGGCTCCGCGAGACGGTCTCCGCCATGGAGTACGCCCTCAGCGCGCCCCAGGACGGACCGCCCGCCCCCACCACCGCCTCCGATGCGGCCCCGGGCCCGGCCCACCCCACCCATGCCGGCTGGATGCGGGCGTCGAAGCAGGAGCTGGGCCCCGAGTTCGTCGAATCGTTGGCCCGCGGGCTGATCACCCTCACCGCCTTCGGTGCCGGCCGCGCCGAACTGCCGCTCACCGCAGTGGCGGAGGCCACCGGCCTGGCCCGCGCCACCGCCCGCCGGGCCCTGATCACCCTGGAACACCTGGGCTATATCGCCACCGACGGCAAACTCTTCCGCCTCACGCCGAAGGTGCTGGAGCTGGGCTTCGCGCACCTCTCCGGCCTGACGCTGCCCGCCATCGCGCAGCCCCATCTGGCCACGCTGGTCGAGCGGGTGCACGACTCCGCCTCGATGGCGATCCTCTCCGGCGACGACATCCAGTACGTCGCACGGGTCCCCACCGTGCGGATCATGAGCGTCAACATCACCCTGGGCACCCGCTTCCCCGCGTACCCCACCTCGATGGGCCGGGTCCTGCTCGCCGGTCTGCCCCCGGCCGAGCTGTCCGCCCGGCTCGCCCTCACCGACCTGCGGCCGCTCACCCGGCACACGGTGACCGACCCCGACCGCCTGATCGCCCTCGTGGAACAGGTACGCGCCGACGGCTACGCCCTGGTCGACGAGGAGCTGGAGGAGGGCCTGCGCTCCCTCGCCGTCCCCGTGCACGACCGCACCGGCCGGGTGGTCTCCGCCGTCAACGTCTCCACCCACGCGGGCCGTTGCAGCCCCGACGAGGCCCGCGAGACCCTCCTCCCCGCCCTCCGCGCCACCGCCGCCGCCATCGAGGCCGACCTGCATGTCGCGGGGCGGTACGCCCGGATTCCGGCGCTGTGAACGCTCACGACCCGGCGCTGACCGGCGCCGGTCCCGCGGGGGCCGGGCGGCCGATGCGGCGTGCGAGCGGGACCAGACCGATGGCGAGCGCGCCCAGCAGACCGGCCAACGCGAAGGCGGTGAAGCCGAGTTGGTCGTTGCCACCGGCCGCGAGGGTGCCGCCGAGCCAGGGGCCGACCACCGCGCCGGTGCGGCCGATGCCGGTCACCCAGCCGATGCCGGTGGCGCGTTCGGCGGCCGGATAGACGCGGTTGGCGGCGGCGTAGACCATCACCTGGGCGCTGAAGAGCCAGACACCGGTGACGCCGACGACGACATAGGTGAGGGTGAGCGGCAGATGCGTGCCCAGGAGCAGCGCGCCGGCGGCGGTGAGCAGGAACCAGAGGGCGGAGACCTTGACCGGGCCGTAGCGGTCGGCGGTGCGGCCGGCGATCAGCATGCCGACGATGCCGCCCGCGTTGATGATGAGCAGGAAGCTGACCGAGGACGTGAGGCCGTATCCGGAGGCGCGCATCATCTGCGGCAGCCAGGTGCTGACGCCGTACACCAGGAGCAGACCGCAGAACGAGGCGAGCCAGAGGAGCGGGGTCGCCCAGCGCGCGCCGGGGCGGAAGAGGGCGAGGACCGCGGCCAGCCGCCCCTTGGCGCCTTGGGTCGGCGCGTCGGCGGGTACCGGGCGGGCCATGCCGTAGCGGTCGGCGACCGCGGCGGCCTCGGCGGTACGGCCCTTGGCGAGCAGTACGCCCGGGGATTCCGGCAGCAGCCGCAGCAGCAGCGGGGCGGCGACCACCACGGGCAGCACACCGGCCCAGAACACCCAGCGCCAGCCGAACGCGGGGGCGAGGGTGAGGCCCAGGCCCGTCGCGAACATGCCGCCCGCGTGATACGAGGTCATCAGCAGCCCGGTGGCCAGCGCGGCCCGGCGCGGCGGGGCGAACTCCATCACCATCGACAGGCAGATGGGCATCAGACCGCCGAGGCCGAGTCCGGCGAGGAACCGTCCGGCGCCGAACGGCCCGGGTGAGCCGGACAGCGCGCAGACCGCGGACCCGGCGGAGAACAGCAGCACGCTGGTGACCAGGACCGGGCGGCGGCCCAGCCAGTCGGTGAGGGTGCCGGTGCCGAGGGCGCCGATCAGCATGCCGAAGGTGGTCCAGCTGCCGATCGTGCCGGCCGTGCCCGGGGTGAGGCCGAGACCGGGGTCGTCGAGCATGTGCGGCATGACGGCGCCGTAGACGTTGACGTCCATGCCGTCGAAGAAGACGGCCAGCCAGCACAGCGCCAGGACGGGTGCGACGGAGCGGAAGGTATGGCGGGGGCCGGGGGCGGCGGCCGCGCCGGTGGAGGGCGGAGAACCGGGGTGGGACATGGGGACCTCGGATTCACGATTCGCGGAGTGCCGATCCGGCACCGGCGCGCACGGAGCGCACCTGAAGTTCGCCTGGTGAACTTTCGTTCGCGAAGTGGACGGCAGGATCATCTGCCCGAGTCCCGAGGCTGTCAATGGTTTGCGCGCGTCCTCAGTCGTCGCGCTTGCCGCCGGCGCCGTGGCCATCGCCAGGACCGTCGCCGTCGCCACGGGCATCGCCGCGGCCGTCACCCTCGCCGCGCTCATCGCCGTCCGCCGAGGCGTCGCCCTCCTCGCCGTCCCCCGCCTTCGCCCGCACCCGCCGGGCGATCTCCTCGCGCGCCGCGGCGGTGGCGACCGACGGCCACACCCGGTCGAGCGAGGCGTTCATCGCGGCCCCGACCAGCACCGCGAAGGCGGACACCCCGATCCACAGCAGTACGGCGACCGGCGCCGCCAACGAGCCGTAGATCGTGGGCCCCTCGACCGTCGAGGTGAGATAGAGCCGCAGCAGAAAGCTGCCGAGCACCCACATGCCGAGCGCGACCACCGCGCCGGGAATGTCCTCCGGCCAGGGCGAACGGACGGGCACCGACACGTGGTAGAGCGTGGTCAGGAAGGCGACCGACAGAATCAGGACGACCGGCCAGTACAGCGCCCGGATGATGTGCTCACTGCCCGGCAGCCAGCTCACGACGGTGTCGGGGCCGGCCACCATCAGCGGCAGCGCGACGGCACCGACGACCAGCGCGGCCAGGTACAGCGCGAACGACAGCAGCCGCGTCTTGACGATGCCCCGCCGCCCGTCGAGGCCGTACATGATCGTGATGGTGTCGACAAAGACATTCATCGCCCGGGAGCCGGACCACAGGGCGATGGCGAAGCCGATGGAGATGATGTCCGGGCGGCGGCCGGTGAACACATCGTTCAGCAGCGGCCGGGCGATCTCGTCCACGCCCTTTTCGGACAGCACGGTGCCGGCGGCGCTGAGGATGTGCTGCCGCACGCTGTCGATGGTGTCGTGCCCGATCCAGGCGTCCGTATAGCCGAGCACACCGAGCAGTCCGAGGATCAGCGGCGGCAGCGACAGCAGACACCAGAAGGCCGCCTCCGCGGCCAGACCGGTGACGCGGTAGCGCATGCAGGAGTTGACGATGTCCTTGAGCAGCAGCCAGGCCAGCCGACGCTTGGAAACATTGCGGTAGAGGACGCGGGCCCTGGTCAGACGGCCCGCGCGCTCGGTTGATTCGTTTGCCGGCTGCACCTCCTTACCGTATCTGGCATGGCAGCCACCACTCACACGGTCACGAACCAGCCCCCGCCGCTGGTCGGATACGACGTCTTCGCCGGCGACCCGGCGCTCACCGAAGGCATCACGCGGTATGTCGCCGACATCCGTCTCGACGAGGTACGGGAGGAATTGGGCAGGCTGGGGCAGGCGGCCGGCTCGGCGCACGCCCAGCGCTGGGGCGAGCAGGCGAATACGCATCCGCCGGTCCTGCGCACCCACGACCGCTACGGCCATCGCATCGACGAGGTGGAGTTCCACCCGGCCTGGCACCGGCTCCTCGGGCACGCCGTCTCGGCCGGCCTGACCGACGCCTGGTCCCGGCCGGACGGCCATGTCCGCCGCACCGCCGGCTTTCTCGTATGGACCCAGGCCGAGGCGGGGCACGGCTGCCCGCTGTCGATGACCCATGCGGCGGTGCCCGCGCTGCGCGCCGAGCCGGAGCTGGCGGCCGAGTGGGAGCCGCTGCTGACCTCGCGGATCTACGAGCGGGAGCTGCGGCCGGTCGCCGAGAAGGGGGGTGCGCTGGCGGGCATGGCGATGACGGAGAAACAGGGCGGCAGCGACGTACGGTCCAATACGACGCGCGCCGAGCCGCTGGCCGCACCCGGCGAATACGTACTGACCGGGCACAAGTGGTTCTGTTCGGCGCCGATGTCGGACGCCTTTGTGGTGCTGGCCCAGGCGCCCGGAGGACTCACCTGCTTTCTGCTGCCACGGGTGCTGCCGGACGGCAGCCGTAACGCCTTCCGTATCCAGCGGCTCAAGGACAAGCTCGGCAACCGCTCGAATGCCTCGGCGGAGGTCGAGTTCGACGGGCAGAGCTGGGCGCGCCGGGTCGGCGAGGAGGGGCGCGGGGTGGCGACGATCATCGAGATGGTCGCGGCGACCCGGCTGGACTGTGTCAGCGCGTCGGCCGCGGTGATGCGGCAGGCGGTCACCCAGGCGCTGCACCACGCCGCGTACCGGGAGGCGTTCGGCGACCGGCTGATCGACAAGCCGCTGATGCGCAATGTGCTGGCCGATCTGGCGCTGGAGTCGGAGGCGGCGACCACGCTCGCGCTGCGGCTGGCGGCGGCGTACGACGGCGGCACCGAGCGGGACCGGCACTTTCTGCGGCTGGCGGTCCCGACGGCGAAGTACTGGGTGACCAAGCGGTGCACACCGGCGGTGGCCGAGGCGCTGGAGTGTCTGGGCGGCAACGGCTATGTCGAGGAGTCGGGGCTGCCGCGGCTGCTGCGCGAGGCGCCGCTCAACTCGATCTGGGAGGGCTCCGGCAACGTCCAGGCGCTGGACGTCCTGCGGGCCCTGCGCCGCGAACCCGATGCGCTGAACGCCTTTCTGACCGAGATCGGCACGGCGCGCGGCGCGGACCACCGGCTGGACCGTGCGATCCGGGGGATGCTCACCGAACTCGCCGATCTGGAGGGCATCGAGGCCCGGGCCCGGCGCCTGGTGGAGCGGATGGCGCTGGTGCTCCAGGGCTCGCTGCTGGTGCGCCACGCACCACCCGAGGTCGCGGACGCGTTCTGCGCCTCCCGTCTCGGCGGCGACGCGGGCGCGGCGTTCGGGACGCTGCCGCACACGCTGGATCTTGCGGCGATCGTGGCGCGGGCGCGGCCGGTGGTGGAGGAGGAGGGCTGACGGCGGCAGCGGCGCCGGCCCAGAGGGGTCATCGGCGCGGCGGCGGCTCCCCGTCGCCTCGGGCCAATGCCGCGCGAGGGGACGGGGACAGGGGGTTACCGCCGCCGCGCCGGTCAGGGAGCGGTGCCGCGCCGACTCGGCGCCGCTCCCGGTATCAGGGGCCGCTGGGGCCTGGTCGCCAGGGCGGGTCCGGCACGGTGCGCCCACGCAGCGCCGCGTCGATGGCCACGATGACCTCGCCGTCCGGTGTGCCCGGCAGGAAGGTGACCAGCGCCCCGCGCGCCTCGTGGTAGCGCAGCACACGGCAGGCCTCGTCCGCGCCGGTCCACTCCTCCCCGCGCAGCACCACGACGAGGTCGGCGAAGGCGAGCGCGGGCAGCAGACCGCCGACGCCGGCCACCCGGTCCAGCAGGCGCGGGGTGCTGTCGATGACATAGCCCTCGACAGGCAGCGGCTGACGCCTGATCAGGACGTCGACCGCGGGCAGCCGGGGCACCCCGTAGTGGTCCGCGAGCCGTGCGGCACGCGCGATTCGTACCCCCTCGCTCGCTCCGATCAGCACCACACGCGGAGCAGCGGCCACCATGGTGAGCCCCCTCCCACACCGTGCCGATGTCGCGCGCGGCGGCCGATGGAATCCCCGGCGACAACCGGCGGGTTCTCCGACGGGTGACCGGCGAGCCCGCGGTGGCGAGACGCCATCGGCCGCACGCACCAGATTCCCCGTACGCGTCATAGGCCACAACGGTTGCAGTCCGTTGCAGTTCATCGCGGTCGATCTGGACAATGGCGCCTCCAGGACGGCCTGGTGACGGCACGATGGGCAGCGACCGGGCGACAGTGGCACAACGGAGAGCAGCGTGAGCGACAGACCGATCGACAGCGCCATCTGGTCGGCCCAGGACATCCGCGCGACCACCCGCCGCCTCGCCACGGCCCACGAGGCCGCGCTGTCGGGCGAGGCGCCGCCCGACCCGCCGCTGGACGCACCGCGCGCGGTCATCGGCGAATCCTGGCGCCGGGTACTGATCTCCGGCGTGGACCCGGACCGCGATC
Organism: Streptomyces inhibens; assembly: GCF_022221585.1. Taxonomy (NCBI): domain Bacteria; kingdom Bacillati; phylum Actinomycetota; class Actinomycetes; order Kitasatosporales; family Streptomycetaceae; genus Streptomyces; species Streptomyces inhibens. Next base: position 7,690,655 of record NZ_CP084681.1, on the reverse strand, counting down.
AGCCGCAACACCTGCTGTCCGTGGCGGAGTTGGAGCATCGTCGGCAGAAATCCCAGCTGACGGCGGTGCTGCCGGTGCTCAACGAGGGACTGCTGGCAGCCGCCGACGCCGCACAGCAGATCATGGTCGTCACCGACGCCGAGGGCCGGGTGCTGTGGCGGGAGGGCAGCGCGCCGGTCCGGCGGATGGCCGACCGGCTCGGCTTCGACAAGGGCGCCGACTGGACGGAGGAGGTCGTCGGCACCAACGCCATCGGCACCGCCCTGGTGGCCCGGCGCCCCGTGCTGGTGCACTCCGCCGAGCATTTCGTCCGCAGCCACCACCAGTGGACCTGTGCGGCGGCACCGCTCCACGACCCGCGCGACGGGCGCCTGTTGGGCACCGTGGACGTCAGCGGTCCGGCGCACACCTTCCACCCCACGACGCTCTCGCTGGTGTCCGCGGTCGCCCGGCTCGCGGAGGGCGAGCTGCGTACCCGCCATCACGCATCCCTGGAGCGGCTGCGGTCGAGCGCAGCGCCGGTGCTGGCGCGGATCGGCGGACGGGCGCTGGCCGTCGACCCGAGCGGCTGGACCGTGGGCGTGACGGGGATGACCCCGCCGGATCGGGTGGCGCTGCCCAAGGCGCCCGCGGCCGGGCCGCTGTGGCTGCCGCGGTACGGCATGTGCACCCTGGAGCCGCTGCCCGGCGGCTGGCTGATCCGCGTCGGCCGGCCGGAGCGGGACGTGGGGCCGGGCCGGGTCGTGCTGGATGTCAGCGGGCGCGACGGCTCGACGGTCACCGTCAGCGGGCCGGCCGGCAGCTGGTCGCACGAGCTGACCCCGCGCCATGCCGAGCTGCTGTTCGTGCTCGCCGCGCATCCGCAGGGCCGCACCGCCACCGAACTCGCCCAGGACCTGTTCGGGGACGGCAGCCGTACGGTCACGGTGCGCGCCGAGCTGTCCCGGCTGCGCCGCCATCTCGCGGGCGTACTGGCGCACCGGCCGTACCGCTTCGCCGACGGGGTGGAGGTGGAGCTTCGGCTGCCGTCGCGGCCCGCGCTGCTGCTGCCGCAGTCGTCGGCGCCGGCGGTGGCGGCGGCGCGGCGGGGGTGAGCGCCCTTCGGGGTGCGGGGCGGAAATAAATGCGGTGCGGGCGCCCATCCCGTTCTCGTAGGGTGGCCGCACTCTGAGGACAGCTCTCCAGAAGGACGTCGCAGAACGGGAGCAGCCCGCGCGTACGGCACGCGCGTGGTCAAACGAGTGGGCGACACGACAATCCGCGTTCACGCATGCCCACATGCCCTTCTGGAGGACCCTCCATGTCCGTAGGCCTTGGCCTTCCCATCGGCGACCCCGCACAGCTGCTGAGCTGGGCCCGGCGCGCCGAAGCCGCCCCGTTCACCACCGTCGCCCTGCTAGACCGGCTGGTGTTCGGCAACCCCGAGCCGCTGATCACCCTGGCCACCCTGGCCGGCGCCACCTCCCGGATCCGGCTGCAGACCGAGGTGCTGCTCGCCCCGCTGCACCGCACCACGCTCCTCGCCAAGCAGGCCGCCACGCTCGATCTGCTCTCCGGCTCCCGTTTCACCCTCGGCATCGGCATCGGCGGACGCGTCGACGACTACCTGGCCACCGGTGTCGATGTCCGCACCCGCGGCCGCCGGCTCGATGAGCAGATGGCCACCCTGCGGCACATCTGGTCCGGTGAGCCGCTCTCCGAGGACGTCGGCCCGATCGGCCCCGCCCCCGCCCGGCCCGGTGGGCCCGAGGTGCTGTTCGGCGGCTTCGTGCCCGCCGTGGTGGAGCGCGTCGCCCGCTGGGGCGACGGCTTTCTGGGCGCCGCGCTGCCGCCCCGGCAGATGGACGGGATGTTCCGCCAGGTGGAGACGGCCTGGTCCCGGGTCGGCCGTACGGGCCGGCCGCGGCTGCTGGCCCAGGTCAATGTGGCCCTCGGTCCGGAGGCGACCCTCGACCGCGCCCGCCAGGAGCTGCGCGCGTACTACCAGCCGGCCGACCACACCGAACACGTCGTGAAGGGGCTGCTCACCACCCGGGCGCAGATCCGCGAGGCGGTGGCCGCTTACCGGGCGATCGGCGCGGACGAGGTGATGCTCTACTGCTGGTCCCCGGATCCGGATCAGGTCGAGCGGCTGGCGGATACGGTGTTCACGGCCGAGTAGCCGCCGTTCACGGCCGAATAGCCGCTGTCGGCGGCACCGCGCCCCCGTAAGACCCGTGTGGGGCAGCTGTCCCTGGGGCGGCGGGGCCTGCCACCCGTTCGGGCCTCTGCCGTCGCCGCCGTCCCGGGCCCGGTCTAGCGTGCCCACCGGGGCCCCGTGCACCCCGGGGCGCGCGGCCCCGGGAGGTGAGCGATGAGCCCGACAGGCCAACCGGAGGCGGCGCAGGCATCCGAGGCGTCTCCGGAAGCGCCGGCCCCCGCGCGCCGGCCCCGGTGGGGCGTGCTGGCCCTGGTCGGTCTCGTCGGGTTCGGCATGCTGCGCCAGGGACTGTCCGACGAGGCGGACGGGCCGCCGCAGCCGGGAGCCGCCACCTCGCTCTTCCCCGGTGACCTGCCGCCCGACGGCCCGCCCCCGCCACCGCTGCCCCGCTCCGCCCCCTCCCGGGTGGTGATCCCCTCGCTCGCGGTGTCCGCCCCCGTGCTGCCGCTGGGCCTGGACAAGGACGGCTGGATCGAGGCCCCGCCGGCCGACGACCCCCGTCTCACGGGCTGGTACGAGGACGCGCCGTCCCCGGGCGAGCGCGGCACCGCCGTCCTCGTCGGGCATGTCGACGGTCTCAACGGGCCCGCCGTCTTCTACGGACTGGGCGCCCTGGAGAAGGGCCGGACGATCCGGGTGACCCGCGAGGACGGGCGGACCGCGGTCTTCGAGGTCTACGGCGTCCAGGTCTTCGACAAGCGGAACTTCCCCGCCCGGAAGGTCTACGCCGACACCGGCCGCCCCGAACTGCGCGTCCTGACCTGCGGTGGCACCTACTCTCCAGGCTCCGGCTACACAGGCAACGTGGTGGTCTTCGCCAGGATGACCACCAGTCCGGCGGAATCCGGTCAGTGACCGTTGTGAATGCGTGGTCTGCGTCACATCCGCGGTCATGAAAGGAATCGACCGGCACCGGACACGTACGGGACGTGGAATCCATGCTGAGGCAGGAGCTTGCCCGGGCCCGAGAGGCCCGCTACGAGGCGCTGATGCGCGTGGTGATGGAGCCGCTGCACCGATACCTGTTGCGCCGGGCGGACGCCGGCGCGGTCGACGACATCCTCGCGGAGACGATGCTTGTGCTGTGGCGCCGTCTAGAGGACGTGCCAGGGCTGGGGGCGGATCCGAAGATCGACCCTGACGACGTGCTGCCCTGGTGTTACGGCGTCGCCCGCGGTTGTCTGACCAACGCACACCGGGCGGAGCGGCGTCGGCTCCGGCTGGTGGAACGGCTGACGCGTACGGCACCGCCGCCGATGCCGGTGCCGGGGCCGGGGGAAGCCGACCACGCCGAACTGCACGCCACACTCGGCACGCTCGGCGCCCTGGACCGTGAGGTGGTGCTGCTCTGGGCATGGGAGGGGCTGCCGCCGCGCGCGATCGCCGAGGCGACCGGGCTGACCCCCAACGCCGTCAGCATCCGGTTGCACCGGACGAAGAAGAAACTCGCCTCGCTGCTCGACCGAAAGAACGGCGCCCACGCCGGACATGGCACAGGTGAAGGAAGGAGCAACCGGTGAACGACGACGAACTGCTCGCCCGGCTGAGGGCCATCGACCCGGCTCGGACCTCTCACGCTCCCCCACCCCACCTCGACCGCCTCCTGGAGGCCACCATGACCGCAGACACCAAGGCCCGCTCCACCGAAAACGGCTCGGGCGGACGCCGCCGGCACCTGGTGCTTGCCGCGGCAGCAGCCGCAGTGCTCGCCGTGGGAGGCGGCATCGCCTGGGGAATGGCGCCGACCAGCAATCCGTCGCCCTCGGCATCCTCGCCGTCCCCGGCCGGCCCGCTGACCCTGACCGTCCCGGAGGCGACCACCGCCAAGTGCGCCGCGGTCACGGTCGACACGCTGCGCAGCATGCAGACCGCATTCGAGGGCACGGCGACCTCCGTCAAGGGCAACCAGGTCGAACTCCGCGTGGACCACTGGTATCACGGCGGAGACGCCTCCATCGTCCGGCTCCGGAACGACACGGAGATGGTCCCGCTGCTCAGCGGGGTGGAGTTCAAGGTCGGCCGGCGCTACCTCGTCACCGCCGACGACGGCCGTGTCAGCCTGTGCGGCTACAGCGCCGAGGCCAACCCGCAGCTGCGCGCCCTCTACAACAAGGCGTATCCGCGGTAAGCACACCGGGGCGGGCGGCCGTGCGAGCTCTGGCGGGCCCGCTGAGGGGCGGGCCCGGAGAGGGGCATTCCACACGGTGAGCCGATGTCTCACAATTCGGATGTTCTCCGGTCGCGCCACCAGGGGGCAGGCCCCTGCCCCCTCCCTGCCGCCCCCTGGCCCGGATCCACCCCCCGCGCCCGTGTGTGATGTGCTGACCGCATGAGCATCTCGGTCACCACCTGGTATCTGGAGCAGACCTCTCGTGCCGACCTGTCCGCCGCACAGGAGCCGCCGGCCGAGCAGGGCGTCCGCATCCTCCGGGCCGAGGTGCCTTCGCCGGAATTCAGCCGCTTCCTCTATACGGCGGTCGGCGGGGATGTCACCTGGACCGACCGGCTGACCTGGTCGTACGCGCAGTGGGCGGAGTACCTCGGGCGGCCGGGGGTGGAGACCTGGGTCGCGTACGAGCGCGGCACGCCCGCCGGATTCATCGAGCTGGACGCGTCTCCGGACGGATCCGTGGAGATCGTCTACTTCGGGCTCGTCCCGGGCTTCCGGGGGCGCCGGATCGGCGGGCATCTGCTCGCGTACGGGATCGAGCGCGCCTGGGACCTGGCCGAGCACCGACCGGGACAGGCGCAGACCAAGCGGGTGTGGCTGCACACCTGCACCCAGGACGGTCCGCATGCGATGGCCAACTACCAGCGGCGCGGCTTCCGGCTCTACGACACCACGGTGACCGAGGAGCCCGATGTACCGGCTCCGGGACCCTGGCCCGGCGCGGGTCCGCTGACGCCCCACACACCCGCCGGAAAGTGACCCACGACACATCGTCTCGTCATACGAGACGATGGTGTCCGAATCCTGGATAACGGTGGACTGGCCGGAGAGCGTCGTGCCAGGCTTCCGTCATGTCTCGAGCTGGAATTGCCTTGGTGAGTCGGCGGCACGTCGACCTCGGCCGCATGTCCAGCGCCATTTGTCGGGCGGGCTGAGGCTGTATTCACCAGGGGCCTTCGGCCCCGGGCAGCGCCCAGCACCACCGCACTTCCCGCCGTCCCCATCGTCGTGGACGCGCTGAGACCCCACGACCCGCAGACCTCCTCCGACGCGTCGCCACGCGCCGTCTTTCGGTATGTCCGCGCAGGTCATCGTGGGTGCCCGGCGCCCAGGTCCGCATCCCTTGAGCCCGCCCAGAAGGACGTACACCCATGGCCGCCACCCCGGAAAGCCCCGCAGCCGCCACGACCCGCCGCAAGGCCGGACGCCACCGCGGCGAGGGCCAGTGGGCCGTTGGTCACTTCACGCCGCTCAACGGCAATGAGCAGTTCAAGAAGGACGACGACGGTCTCAATGTGCGGACACGCATTGAGACGATCTACTCCAAGGCCGGTTTCGACTCGATCGACCCCAACGACCTTCGCGGGCGGATGCGTTGGTGGGGCCTGTACACCCAGCGCAAGCCCGGGATCGACGGCGGCAAGACCGCGATCCTGGAGCCGGAGGAGCTCGACGACAAGTACTTCATGCTGCGGGTCCGCATCGACGGCGGGCGGCTGACCACCGAGCAGTTGCGCGTCATCGGCGAGATCTCGCAGGAGTTCGCGCGCGGCACCGCGGACCTCACCGACCGGCAGAACGTCCAGTACCACTGGATCCGGATCGAGGACGTACCGGAGATCTGGCAGCGGCTGGAGGCCGTCGGCCTGTCCACCACCGAGGCATGCGGTGACACACCCCGTGTCATCCTCGGCTCGCCGGTCGCCGGGATCGCCGAGGACGAGATCATCGACGGCACCCCGGTCATCGAGGAGATCCAGCGCCGGATCATCGGCAACCCCGCGTTCTCCAACCTGCCGCGCAAGTTCAAGTCCGCGGTCTCCGGCTCGCCGCTGCTGGACGTCGCGCACGAGATCAACGACATCTCGTTCGTCGGCGTCGAGCATCCCGAGCACGGTCCGGGCTTCGATGTGTGGGTCGGCGGCGGACTGTCGACCAACCCCAAGCTCGGTGTCCGGCTGGGCGCATGGGTCTCGCGCGAGGAGGCCGCCGATGTCTACGAAGGCGTCATCTCGATCTTCCGCGACTACGGCTACCGCCGGCTGCGCACCCGCGCCCGGCTGAAGTTCCTGGTCGCCGACTGGGGCACGGAGAAGTTCCGCCAGGTGCTGGAGGACGAGTACCTCAAGCGGAAGCTGACCGACGGGCCCGCTCCGGCGCAGCCCGGGCAGCAGTGGCGCGACCACGTCGGTGTGCACAAGCAGAAGGACGGCCGCTACTACGTGGGCTTCGCCCCGCGCGTCGGCCGGGTGGACGGCACCACCCTCACCAAGATCGCCGAACTCGCCGCGCAGCACGGCTCGGGCCGGCTGCGGACCACCGCCGAGCAGAAGATGATCGTGCTGGACATCGACGAGTCGCAGGTCGACTCGCTGGTCTCCGGTCTGGAGTCGCTCGACCTGCGGGTCAAGCCGTCCCCGTTCCGGCGCGGCACGATGGCCTGCACCGGCATCGAGTTCTGCAAGCTGGCGATCGTCGAGACCAAGGGCCGTGGCGCCTCGCTGATCGACGAACTGGAGCGCCGGCTCCCTGAGTTCGACGAGCCGATCACCATCAACATCAACGGCTGCCCCAACGCCTGCGCCCGTATCCAGGTCGCGGACATCGGCCTCAAGGGTCAGCTGGTCCTGGACGACAACGGCAACCAGGTCGAGGGCTACCAGGTGCACCTGGGCGGTGCGCTCGGGCTGGAGGCCGGGTTCGGCCGCAAGGTCCGCGGTCTGAAGGTCACCGCCGACGAACTGCCCGACTACGTCGAGCGGGTGGTGCGCAACTTCCAGGAGCAGCGCACCGAGGGCGAGCGGTTCGCCCAGTGGGCGGCCCGTGCGGAAGAGGGTGCGCTGAAGTGAGCGAACGCGCCGCACCCTTCTACTGCCCGTACTGCGGGGACGAGGACCTGCGGCCTTCGGAGGACGAAGGCCACGGTGCTTGGGAATGCCGGTCCTGCAGCCGCGCGTTCCGGCTGAAGTTCCTGGGCCTGCTGGCCCCGGGACGGACCGGACATTCCCCCGCCGCTTCCCCCGGAGGTGAGTCGTGACCACCCCTACCACCGCTGCCGACCTTCAGCAGCTCGCCGAGCAGGCGGGCCGTGACCTGGAGGACGCGCCGGCCCTGGAAATCCTCAAGTGGGCCGCCGAGACGTTCGGTCCGCGCTTCTGCGTCACCTCGTCCATGGAGGACGCGGTCGTCGCGCACCTGGCGTCGCGGGCGTTCCCCGGCGTGGACGTGGTCTTCCTGGACACCGGCTACCACTTCCCGGAAACCATCGGGACGCGGGACGCGGTGGCCGAGGTGATGGACGTCAACGTCATCACCCTGACTCCCCGTCAGACGGTGGCCGAGCAGGACGCCGAGTACGGACCGAAGCTGCACGACCGCGACCCCGACCTGTGCTGCGCACTGCGCAAGGTCAAGCCCCTCGAAGAGGGTCTGACCGGCTACGACGCATGGGCCACGGGCCTGCGCCGGGACGAGTCGCCCACCCGGGCGAACACCCCGGTCGTCGGCTGGGACCCCAAGCGCCGAAAGGTCAAGGTCTCGCCGATCGCCCGCTGGACGCAGGCCGACGTGGACGCGTATGTGACCGAGCACGGTGTACTCACCAACCCGCTGCTGATGGACGGCTATGCCTCCGTCGGCTGCGCACCCTGCACCCGCCGGGTGCAGGCGGGCGAGGACATACGGGCCGGCCGCTGGGCCGGCAGCAACAAGACCGAGTGCGGGCTGCACGGATGACAGAGCATCAGGAGAGAGCAATGACGGGCGCCACGATCTGGCTGACCGGTCTGCCGAGCGCGGGCAAGACGACCATCGCGCACGAGCTGGCCGGCCGGCTGCGCGGCGAGGGCCACGCCGTCGAGGTGCTCGACGGCGACGAGATCCGCGAGTTCCTCTCCGCGGGCCTCGGTTTCACCCGCGAGGACCGGCACACCAACGTCCAGCGCATCGGCTTCGTGGCCGAGCTGCTGGCGAGCAACGGCGTCAAGGCGCTGGTGCCGGTGATCGCGCCGTACGAGGACAGCCGCGAGGCGGTCCGGGGGCGCCACCAGACCGAGGGCACCGCGTACGTGGAGGTGCATGTGGCCACCCCGGTCGAGGTCTGCTCCGAGCGTGATGTGAAGGGTCTGTACGCCAAGCAGGCGGCCGGCGAGATCTCCGGTCTGACCGGCGTGGACGACCCCTACGAGCAGCCCCGATCGCCCGATCTGCGCATCGAGTCGCACACCCAGACCGTGCAGGAGTCCGCAGCCGCGCTGCACGCGCTGCTCGTCGAAAGGGGACTGGCGTGACCACCGCGACCGTTCTGACCGAGACCGGCGGCGACTCGGGGGGCGACAACCTCTACGCACTGTCGCACCTGGACGCCCTGGAGTCCGAGGCGGTGCACATCTTCCGCGAGGTGGCGGGCGAGTTCGAGCGGCCGGTGATCCTGTTCTCCGGTGGCAAGGACTCCATCGTCATGCTGCACCTGGCGCTGAAGGCGTTCGCGCCGGCCGCGGTGCCGTTCTCGCTGCTGCACGTCGACACCGGGCACAACTTCCCCGAGGTCCTCGACTACCGCGACCGCACCGTCGAGCGGCACGGCCTGCGGCTGCATGTCGCCTCCGTGCAGGAGTTCATCGACCGCGGTGAGCTGCGCGAGCGGCCCGACGGCACCCGTAATCCGCTGCAGACCGTGCCACTGCTGGACGCCATCGAGAAGAACCGCTTCGACGCGGTCTTCGGCGGCGGCCGGCGCGACGAGGAGAAGGCACGCGCCAAGGAGCGGGTCTTCTCGCTGCGCGACGAGTTCGGCGGCTGGGACCCGCGCCGCCAGCGCCCCGAGCTGTGGCAGCTCTACAACGGCAAGCACTCCCCCGGCGAACACGTCCGCGTCTTCCCGCTCTCCAACTGGACCGAGCTGGACGTATGGCAGTACATCGCCCGCGAGAAGATCGAACTGCCCGCCATCTACTACGCCCACGAGCGTGAGGTCTTCGCCCGCAACGGGATGTGGCTGGCGCCCGGTGAGTGGGGCGGCCCCAAGGACAGCGAGCGCCTGGAGACCCGGCAGGTGCGCTACCGCACGGTCGGCGACATGTCCTGCACCGGCGCGGTCGACTCCGACGCCGAGACCATCGAGGCCGTCATCGCGGAGATCGCCGCGTCCCGGCTGACCGAACGGGGCGCCACCCGGGCCGACGACAAGATGTCCGAGGCCGCTATGGAGGACCGCAAGCGCGAGGGGTACTTCTAACCATGAGCACGATCAATACCGTGGACGCGGGTGCCACCTCACTGCTGCGTTTCGCCACCGCCGGGTCCGTGGACGACGGCAAGTCGACCCTGGTGGGCCGGCTGCTGCACGACTCCAAGTCGGTGCTCGCCGACCAGCTGGAGGCCGTCGAGCACGCCTCCCGCAACCGCGGACAGGAGGCGCCCGACCTGGCGCTGCTGACCGACGGGCTGCGCGCCGAGCGCGAGCAGGGCATCACCATCGACGTCGCCTACCGCTACTTCGCCACCCCCAGGCGCCGCTTCATCCTCGCCGACACCCCCGGCCATGTGCAGTACACCCGCAACATGGTCACCGGCGCCTCCACCGCCGAGCTGGCCGTGGTGCTGGTCGACGCCCGCAACGGTGTCGTCGAGCAGACCCGCCGGCACGCCGCGGTCGCCGCGCTGCTGCGCGTCCCGCATGTCGTCCTGGCCGTCAACAAGATGGACCTGGTCGACTACGCCGAGCCCGTCTTCGCCACCATCGCCGAGGAGTTCACCACGTACGCCGCCTCGCTCGGCGTCCCGGAGATCACCGCCATCCCGATCTCGGCGCTGGCCGGTGACAACGTCGTGACGGCGTCCGCCCATATGGACTGGTACGGCGGACCGACCGTGCTGGAGCACCTGGAGACCGTGCCCGTCGTCGCCGACCCGTCGGACGACCCCGGCCGTTTCCCGGTCCAGTACGTCATCCGGCCGCAGACCGCCGAGCACCCCGACTACCGCGGCTACGCGGGCCAGATCGCCTCCGGTGTGCTGCGCGTCGGCGACGCCGTCACCGTCCTGCCCTCGGGCCGTACGAGCACCATCGAGGCGATCGACGCACTCGGCCAGGCCGTGGACGTCGCCTGGGCGCCGCAGTCGGTGACCGTCCGGCTCACCGATGACCTGGACATCTCGCGCGGTGACCTGATCGCCCCGACCGCCACGGCGCCGTCGGTGTCCCAGGACATCGAGGCCACCATCTGCCATGTCGCCGACCGGCCGCTGACCGTCGGCCAGCGGGTGCTGCTCAAGCACACCACCCGCACGGTCAAGGCGATCGTCAAGGACATCCCGTCCCGGCTGACGCTGGACGACCTGTCCCAGCACCCGGCGCCCGGTGAGCTGGTCGCCAACGACATCGGACGGATCGTGGTCCGTACGGCCGAACCGCTGGCTCTGGACGCCTACGCCGACTCCCGGCGCACCGGTTCGTTCCTGCTGATCGACCCGGCGGACGGTACGACGCTGACCGCGGGAATGGCGGGCACCGCCTTCGCGGAGGCGGTGGCCGACGCCGCGCCGGCCGACGCGGCGGACGACGAGGGATGGGACTTCTGATCATGCTCAAGGACATGTTCTCGACCTTCGCGAAGGAGGGCGGCCGCATCGGCAGCGGCGCCCTGGGGAGCGGCCAGGGCGGAGTCGGCCGATGTGTGTGCTGACGATGCTCGACTCCGTGCCCCCCACACCACCCTTCCGAAGATCCATAGCTCCGCCGGGCGCGCCTTAACAGGGCGCGTACTGCCCCGGCCCTCCGAGAGGAACTCCTCCCGTGTCTGCCGTTCGACACCGCCTGCTGGCGGCCGCCGCCACCGTCCCGCTCCTGATCGGCGCGCTGGGCGCCTGCGGCTACGGCTCCGAGGCCAAGAAGGACACTTCGTCCGGCGTCGCGCCCAAGGGCGCGAAGACCGACGGACTTGATCAGGTGAAGATCGGGTTCTTCGGCAACACCACCCACGCCACTCCCCTGATCGGCCTCCAGAAGGGCCTGTTCCAGAAGGAACTGGGCGGCACCGCGGTGAAGTCCTCCGTGTTCAACGCGGGCCCCGCGGAGATCGAGGCGCTCAACTCGGACGCCATCGACATCGGCTGGATCGGCCCCTCCCCCTCGATCAACGGCTACGCCAAGTCGCACGGCAAGAGCCTGAAGATCATCTCCGGCTCGGCCTCCGGCGGTGTCTCGCTCGTGGTCAACCCCAAGAAGATCAAGAGCCTGAACGATCTCAAGGGCAAGACGATCGCGACCCCGCAGCTGGGCAACACCCAGGACGTCGCGCTGCTGAACTACCTTGCCGAGAAGGGCTACAAGGTCGACGCCACCACCGGCAAGGGTGATGTCACCGTTCAGCGCACCGACAACAAGGTGACGCCGACCGCCTTCGAGCAGGGCTCCATCGACGGTGCGTGGGTGCCCGAGCCCACCGCTTCCAAGCTCGTCGCCCAGGGCGGCAAGACGATCCTGGACGAGAAGAAGCTGTGGAAGGACGGGAAGTTCGTCATCACGAACGTGATCGTCTCGCAGAAGTTCCTCAAGGAGCACCCGAAGGCCGTCGAGGCGGTGCTGCGTGCCTCGGTGAAGACCAACGCCTGGATCCGTACGCACCCGGCCGAGGCGAAGAAGGCGCTCAACGCCAAGCTCGCCGATCCGCAGATCGCCGGCAAGGCGCTGCCGGAGAACGTGATCGACCCGGCGTTCCGGAACATCGACGTCACCGATGACCCGCTGGCCGCCACCCTCCAGCAGGAGGCGGACCACGCCGTCAAGGCGGGCCTGCTGAAGGCTCCCGACCTCAAGGGCATCTACGACCTCACGCTGCTGAACAAGGTGCTCAAGTCCGAGGGCAAGCAGCCGGTCGACGACGCCGGTCTCGGCAGCAAGTAGCCCTCGCAGCTCCGCACTCCCCCAGGAGGTGACACCGATGACGACCACCACGCTCACCAAGCAGCAGCCCGCCACGGCGGACACGGGCACCACCGTGCCGTACGCGGCTCGCATCGACCATGTCTCGAAGTCGTTCGGCCGCCCCGGCGCGCAGCAGCAGGTGCTGGACGACATCAGCATCGATGTGGCACCCGGCGAATTCGTCTGCCTCCTGGGGGCCTCGGGCTGCGGAAAGTCCACCCTGCTCAACCTCGTGGCCGGCCTCGACGCGCCGTCCGCCGGCGCCATCGAAACGCCCGGCGGGCGGCCGGCCCTGATGTTCCAGGAGCACGCGCTGTTCCCGTGGCTGACCGCGGGCCGCAACATCGAACTGGCGCTGCGGCTGCGCGGGGTGCCGCGCGCGGAGCGCCGCGACGAGGCCGAGCGGCTGCTCGAACTCGTCCGTCTCAAGGGCGCGTACGGCAAGCGGGTGCACGAGCTGTCGGGCGGTATGCGCCAGCGCGTCGCGATGGCCCGTGCGCTCGCCCAGGACAGCCAACTGCTGCTGATGGACGAGCCGTTCGCCGCGCTCGACGCGATCACCCGTGACGTCCTGCACGACGAGCTGACCCGCATCTGGGCTGCATCCAAAAGCGACTCCGCCGCGGGAACGAACCTCTCGGTCCTCTTCGTCACCCACAACGTCCGCGAGGCCGTGCGGCTGGCCCAGCGGGTGGTGCTGCTGTCCTCCCGGCCCGGCCGGATCGCCCGCGAGTGGCAGGTGGACATCCCGCAGCCGCGCCGTATCGAGGACTCCGCGGTCGCCGACCTTTCCATCGAGATCACCGAACAGCTCCGTGGGGAGATCCGCCGCCATGGCCAGCACTGAAACCGAGGCCCAGTCCACCGCCGCACCGGCCGGTGACGACACCACGGCAGGCACCACCGTCACCAAGGCCGGTGTCGCCTCCGGTGACCTCGCCGGCCTGGAGGCCGGGCTCGATGCCCTCGAATCCACGGTCGTCGCCCGGCAGCCGTGGCTGCGTACCACCGCGTCGAAGGCGCTCCCTCCCGTCGTCGCCCTCGCGATCGTGCTCGCGCTGTGGCAGCTCGCGTACCACTTCGAGCTGAAGCCGCACTATCTGCTGCCGAGCCCGGTGGACGTCGGCCGCTCGCTCCAGCAGAAGTGGCTCGAAGGCACGCTGCTGAACTTCGTGTGGACCAGCGTCTCGCGCGGCGCCCTCGGCTTCCTGGCCTCGGTCGCCATCGGTACGGTGCTCGGGCTGATCGTTGCCCAGGTCAAGGCCGTACGGGCGGCGATCGGGCCGATCCTGAGTGGTCTGCAGTCCCTGCCCTCCGTGGCCTGGGTCCCGGCAGCGATCATCTGGTTCGGGCTGAGCGACGCCACGATCTACGCGGTGGTGCTGCTCGGCGCCGTCCCCTCCATCGCCAACGGCCTGGTGGCGGGCGTCGACCAGATCTCTCCGCTCTATCTGCGTGCCGGCCGCACCATCGGCGCGACGGGGCCGGCCGGGGTACGGCATGTGCTGCTGCCGGCCGCGTTGCCCGGCTATATCGCCGGCCTCAAGCAGGGCTGGGCGTTCTCCTGGCGTTCCCTGATGGCCGCCGAACTCATCGTCAACGCGCCCGATCTGGGCACCGGCCTGGGCCAGCTCCTGGAGCAGGGCCGCGAACTGCAGGACATGTCCTGGGTGCTGGCCGCGATTCTGCTGATCCTGATCGTCGGTATCGGCATCGAGCTGCTGATCTTCGCGCCGATCGAGCGGCGGGTGCTGCGCAGCCGCGGCCTCCTCGTGAAGAGCTGAGCCATGGACGCACGCCCCACTCTTCTCGTCATCGCCCACGGCAGCCGCGACCCGCGGCACGCGGCGACCGTCTCCGCGCTGTGCGCGCGGGTCCGGGCGCTGCGGCCGGGGCTGCGGGTCGAGGTCGGTTATCTCGACTTCAACGCGCCCCGGGTGCCCCGGGTGCTGGAGCGCCTGTCCGGCGAGGGCGTGCGGGATGTGGTGGCGCTGCCGCTCCTCCTCACGCGTGCTTTCCACGCGAAGTCCGACATCCCGGCGGTACTGCGGGAGGCCGCTGCGCGGCTGCCGCTGCTGACGGTCCGTCAGGCCGAGGTGCTCGGCCCTTCCACCCTCCTGACCGCCGCCCTGGAGCGGCGGCTGGAGGAGGCCGGGCTGCGGCCCGGCGACCGCCGCTCGACCGGGGTCGTGCTGGCCTCGGCGGGCTCCTCAGACCCGGAGGCGATCGCAGTGATCGCTGAAATCGCGCGGGAGTGGCGGCGCACCGCTGGTTGGTGTGCCGTGCGACCTGCGTTCGCCTCCGCATCCCTTCCCCGCACGGCCGACGCCGTGCGGGCCCTGCGGGCCGAAGGCGCCCACCGGGTGGCCGTCGCCCCGTACGTCATCGCCCCCGGCTTCCTCCCCGACCGCATCGCCGCCGGGGCCCGCGAGGCCCGCGCCGACATCCTCGCCCCCGTCCTCGGCCCCGCTCCCGAGCTGGCCCGGCTGCTGCTCCGGCGCTACGACCGGTCGGTCATGGCCGTCGCCCGCGGTCAAGCGGCGGCGCTGACCGCCTGAGGGCGATTGCCCGGCGGGCGCCGCGGTTCAGCTTCCCGTGGTGCGTATCCAGACGGTGGTCCACGGCGGCAGCCGGTCGCCGGTGACCGGTGCGGAGGACAGCAGCGCCTCGCCGTCCGGCAGCGAACAGGGCTCGGCCGACAGGTTCGCCACACACTCCCGGCCGCCCGAGCGGCGGAAGTGCAACAGCCCGGTGACCGCCGCTCGTCCGCCGCTGATCCACTCCAGCTCCTCGTCGGCCGTCAGCCGGCGGCGGGGCATGGTCAACAGAACGGCGACGAGCGGGAGTTGGCGGCGGGGGGCGTAGAGATCGCCCGGCCGCTCAGCCGCGCGGACGGACGTGGAGATCCAGTCCGCCCGTCCCCGGCGCCTCCACGCCCGGCAGCAGCCGCATATCGCGGCCGTAGTCGCCGCCGACGAGCGACCGGAAGGCGACCGGCTCGTCCGTGAAGAGCCCGTCGAGCCGTCGCCCGTACTCCCGCTTCGCCGCCGCGAACCGCTCCTCGGGCAGGTCGTTCGAGCCGTACACCGCGAAGGGTTCGAGCGGGGTCATGCCGGTGAACCAGAACAGTCCGTGCTGGATCGGGTGGAGGACGTCCGCCAGGCGGCCGTGGATGCCCCGGTCGGAGAAGGACGACTCGCGGGCGCCGGCCGTCACCGAGACCAGCGCGCGCCGCCCCGCCAGGGCGCCTTCGCTGTACGGAGGCGGGACCTCGGGTCCGTAACCGAACCCGGCGGTGAACACCCGGTCGATCCAGCCCTTCAGGATCGCTGGCGCCGAGAACCACCACAGCGGGAACTGCAACACCACCGCATCCGACCAGCGCACCTTCTCCTGCTCGGCCGCGATGTCCGCCGAGAGCTTCCCCGCCAGCGTGGCCCGCTCCGAGGCGTCCATCACGTACAGGCGACGGTCGGGGGCGTCATCCGGGAAGTCGTCGGCGTCGACCGAGGCCTTCCACTTCATCGCGTACAGGTCGGACACGCGCACCTCGTGTCCCGCCGCCCGCAGGTGGTCGACCGCGAAGCCGGTCAACGCGGCGTTGAGGGAACGGGGTTCGGGGTGGGCGCTGACGACAAGGATCTTCTTCATGCCGCCACCGTCTCCCGGGCGGCGACCGGTAGCCAGATCCCTGTGCGACCGGCGGACCCGTGATCCTGGTACCGCGAGGGCCACCCATACTTGAGCCCATGGACGGCGTGGACCGCATCGAGCGCACAGACGGCGTGGACAACCGCATCGGGAACGGCGTCGAGAACGGCGGCGGGATCGACCGCATCGACGGGATCGACGGGGTCGGCGACACCCGGCGGGCGCTCGGCGGCTTTCTGCGCGCCCGCCGGGGGCGCGTCGCACCGGAGCACGTCGGGCTCGCCGGCGGCCGTCGCCGGCGGGTGCGCGGGCTGCGCCGCGAGGAGCTGGCCCAGCTCGCCGGGATCAGCGTGGACTACTACGTACGCCTCGAACAGGGCCGGGCCACCCAGCCCTCCCCCGAGGTGCTCGACGCGCTCGCCGCGGCACTCGGGCTCGACACGGCGGAGCGCAGTCACCTCGCCACCCTGGCCGGCGCCAGGCGCGACCCCGCGCCCACGGCCCGGGTCAGCCCCCTGCTGCAACGGGTCCTGGACGCCATGGCCCTTCCCCGAGCTCTCGACTCCGCTCGCACAGGGGAGACCCCGATGCCGGCCTTCGCGACCGACCACCGCCTCGACGTGGTGGCCTGGAACAGCCTGGGCGCCGAACTCATCGGCGGTCTGGCCGACCCGGCCCGCCGCGATCGGAACAACGCCAGATACCTCTTCCTCGACCCGGGCTCCCGGGTCGTCCACCCCGAGTGGGAGGACAGGGCGAGCGAGGCCGTGGGCCAGCTACGGGTCGCCGCGGGGCGCTACCCCGACGACGCGGAGCTGGCCGCACTCATCACCGAACTGTCCACGCACAGCGCCGAGTTCCGGCGGATCTGGGCCACCGGCGAG
The DNA here is from genome assembly GCF_022221585.1 of Streptomyces inhibens. Taxonomy (NCBI): domain Bacteria; kingdom Bacillati; phylum Actinomycetota; class Actinomycetes; order Kitasatosporales; family Streptomycetaceae; genus Streptomyces; species Streptomyces inhibens. The sequence continues at coordinate 7,673,823 of NZ_CP084681.1, read as the reverse complement.
ATCGTGATGTGCGCGGCGGGCCGCAAACGGCTGCGGCACCCGGTGGCCGGGCTGCTCACCCTGGACTTCGAGACGCTGCACGTGCCGGCCGCGCCCGGCGAGACGGGCCTGGTGGTGCATGTGTTCAGCGCCGAGGAGGGCAGCCAGGAGGCCGTCGCCCTCGCCCGGCTGGCCACGGCACCACCGACCGCTGCGCCCGGCCACGACCGAGCTCAACTCGGATGAATCGAATGAAGGCTCAACGCTGAGCCGGTGTGCAGCGTGATGCGTACCGGCACGAGGCCGGTGGCATCGACCGACGGCTCCCCGGTGCCGGGATTACGGGCGTAGCGCGGATGGGCGCCTCCGCTGACCTGGAGGCGAATACGGTGCCCGGCAGCGAAGCGGTGGGCGGTGGAGCTCATCGGTACGGTGACCTCCGAGGGGGTCTGCCCGGCGGTCTGCAGCCGAACCAGCCCATCGCAGACATTGGTGGATCGGCTCTGCGCGTCCACATCGCACAGGCGGGCGAAGACATCGGCGTATCCGGTGTCCGTGGAGATCCGCAGTCGCGCGGAGACCGGGCCCAGGACGTCGACGGGCTCGGTCAGCGGCGGGGTGGTGAACGTCAGGACGTCCTCCCGCGCCTCCAGGGCGCTGTTGTCGCGGGGGCCGGCGCCGCGGGAGAGCAGGGGCCCGCCCAGGGAAGGGGTGGGGTCGGCGGGGTCGTAGCGGAAGGACGTCAGCGGCGCGGATCCCGTAGGGGTCTGTTGGGTGAGAGTCCCGTTCACGGCGGGGAACCAGGCAGTCGTGTCGGGGGCCGACGGCCAGTCGTCGAGGTCCCGCCACGCGCCTTCGCCGCCGACGTGCACGCGTACGGGGTGGGGACGCAGGCCGGCGGGGTCGTCGCACAGGTGCGCCCGCAGCCAGGCGAGGCTCTCGGAGAACACCTCCGGCCAGCCCTGTTGAAGTGCGGAGGTGTGTGTCCAGGGGCCGACGAGCAGGGCGGTCTCACAGCCGGCCCGGCGCAGCCGGCCGTACTGCTCGAAGGTCTGGTCGGCCAGCGCGTCGTGCCACCCGGTGATCAAACTGGTGGGCACGCTCAGCCGTTCCGCCACCTCCCCCAGGGACGTGCCGAGCCAGTACGGGTCGTCGGCGTCGGGATGGGTCATCACGTCGTCCAGCCAGGGCACTTCTCCAAAGGCGGACTCGTACGCCCGGCGCAGCGGCCGCGCGGTGGTGATCTCGCGCAGACGGCGATGCAGGCGCAGCGTCGCCTTCAGCATGGGTGCCAGCCCCTGGTGCTGGAACGTGATGCCGGCGCCGGAGACGAGGGCGTTCTCCAGGTTGAGCGCACCGCCCGCATGGAAGAAGGAGCGGGGATCGTGCATGCCGACCTGCACCACCATCGCCTTCAGCTCCGGTGGCGGGTCCAGCGCGAGCGCCCACTGCACATAGCCCAGGTAGCTGGGGCCGATCGTGCCCAGTGTTCCGGTGAACCAGGGCTGCTCCCGCAGCCAGGACACGGTGGCCCGGCCGTCGGCGGGCTCGTCGCGCCACAGGTCGAACCGGCCCCCTGAGCCGCTGGTGCCGCGGCAGCTCTGCAGGACCACGTGGAAGCCTTGTTCGGCGAAGAGCAAGCCGTACAGCGGCGACCACGGCAGGCCCCTGCCGTAAGGCGAGCGCACGAGAAGGGTCGGGAAGTCGCCCTCGGTGCGGGGGAAGTAGTGGTCGGTGAGCAAGGGGCTGCCGTCCGCGGCCGGTACCACGAGCCCTCGTTCCCAGCCGACTTCGTGCTGTTTGGCCGGGAGGCCGCGCCATGTCGCCCTCATCATCCGCGAGGACAACGGCGGCTTCCCGGGCGGCGCGGTCCAGTTGGGCCTTGGCACGACGTCGTGCGTGTGCGGTGTCATCGTTCCCCTCCACTTATTTACGTACAGTGTACGAGAATAGTGGGTGCTTGGATGGCCTTGGCAAGTCCCAACGGTCAGGAGAGGAACAGAAAGATCGTGACCCGTGGTGACGGGGCCGGCGCCACAGGCGTCGACCCCCAGCAGCTCTGGCTGAGTTCCGGTCGGCCCGCCAGAGGGCGCAAGCCCTCCTTCAGCCGCGAGGCGATCACGGCCGCGGCCGTCGCCCTGGCGGACGCCGAGGGGCTGGAAGCGGTCACCATGCGGCGAGTCGCCTCCCAGGTCGGGGCCGGCGTCATGTCGCTCTACAGCTACGCCCCCGACAAGGACACACTGCTGGAGCTGATGGTCGACCACGTCAGTGGCGAACTCCCGACGACAGATCCCCTTACGGGCGACTGGCGTACCGATCTGAAGGCCATCGGCCACCTCCAGCGCGCCCTCATGCTCCGTCACCCCTGGCTCCCCGCCGCGCTGTCCGCCCGCCGGACACTCGGCCCGCACACGCTGGCATTCCTGGAGCGCGCACTCGCCGCCCTGCGGCCCACCCGGCTGGACGGCGCCGCGAAGCTGGAGGTCTTCAGCCTGCTCACCGGCTTCGTCGCCGGACACGTCGGCTACGAGATCACACAGGCCGCAGCCGCGGACTCGCCCGACCGGGCCGCCGCCGAAGCCCGCTACCTCGCCACCGTCGCCGCCGACGGCCACCACCCCGAACTCGCCGAAGCCCTCGCCGCACCTGGCCGCCCCCTGACCCCCGACGCCACGTTCACCCGCTTCCTCGACCGCCTGATCGACGGCCTTGACACGGACTGATGCCACCCCCGCCACGCACGCGCGTCGAGCGCGCAAGGTCGACTTCCGCCACCCCTGCGACCGGTGACCGAGCTGTTCGCCATGGCTCGTGGTTCAGGTGGGCGAGTCCCTCGATGGAGCCCAGGCGGGCTTGCAGAGCGGCGTCCGGGGCCGGGGGGGTGGTCAGCAGGAGCACCCGGATCGCGGGGTGCACGGGGTCGTAGAGGTCGTCTTCGCCGTCGTCGCCGGGTGCGAGGTTGGGCTGGACCTCGATGCGACCGTCGGGGCCGTCGGCGCGGTAGTAGACGCCCCGGTAGTCGCTCTCGCGCTCGGTCAAGAGCAGCCCGAGGCGGTCGGCGACGAGCCGAGCCAGCGCGTTCGCAGAGTGCGCGCTGGTGCCGTAGGTGTGGTGGTCGGTCATGGTGCACGGACCTTGTGCGGCGAGGGGCTCGGGGCGTTGGCTGATTCGACCGCGCTCGAAGCGAGCACCGCTCGGACGAGGGCGACGAGATGAGGTGCGTTCACCTCCCGCCGGCGCGCCCGCGCGGAGAGCAACCGGCTACGCCCGGCCCAGGCCCGCGTGTTCGTCCAGGGCCGGGTGAAGAACCTCGCACGAGGGCGGAGCGTGCTGGACACACGCCGCCCGGCCCGGCCCTCGCCGCCGGCGCGGGCATCGTCCCCACCGTGGCGGTCGGCCCTTAAGGCCCGTACGGGGAGTTGTACTTGGCGACGAGGCCGAACTGGCTCTGTTCGCTGCTGGAGGACGGGACCTCCGACATGAAGGACACGGTGCCGATCACCCGCTCCGACGCTTCCTGCGCGGCGGTGTCCAGGCGCTCCAACTCCGCGGCCGACACAAGGGCGATGAGCGGCTTGCCGTGGCGGGTCACGACCACCCGCTCCCCGCCGTAGACGACACGGTTGATCAGTTCTGCGAGTTCGGCCCGGGCTTGCGTCACCGGAATCTCATAAGCCATGCTGACCATCTTAGATTCTGTACGTCCTGTACAGTTGGTGCGAACGCTCGCGCTGGGGGGAGAGCCGCGTCATGGTCCCCGTCGGCCGACTGTGAACATGATCGACAAGGAGCGGTGCGAAGTGGGCGGTAGCCTGGTCTGCTTGAAGGCGTCCGGTGGGCGGCACGCCGTGGTTTTCATCCATCCCGCAAGCGGGTCAGCCGCCTCGTTCCGCGCCCTGCAGCCGCACTTGAGGTCGGACTGTTCCGTCTACGCCTTCCAGTCGCCGGGCATCAGCCCTGACCGCCCCCGGTCCATCGAAGGCATCGCAGAGGCCTATCTGACGGAGTTTCTGAGCGCCGACTCCCGCTCAACGCCCGTTTTCGTCGGCTGGTCCTTCAGCGGGCCGGTGGCCGTGGAGATGGCGCGCCTCTGCGAGGAACGAGGAGTCGAGCCGGCGGGCGTCATCCTGCTGGACAGCGCGACCCATGAGGTTCTGGGAACCCGGACGACCGATCTCGCCACGGAGGTGGGCGGGCTCTTCGGGATCGACATGTCCCAGTCCCAGGCCTCCTCGGTCGACGGACTGCTGGACCATGCGGCGGCCGTGATCGCCGTGTCGAGCGATACGCCGGGGCTGACGGGCCAAGACCTGCGCCCCTTCTGGGACATATACAGCTGGCATCAGGGGATATTCGACGAAAGCTGGCAGGCCAAGCCTTGTGCGGCGCCGCTTTTGGTGATCCGGGCGCGTGACGAAACCGGCTGGAATGCGGCGCCGGACTGTCTCGGCTGGTCCGAGGTGGTCAACCGCCCCGCATCCATTGCCTGGGCCGGAGGTACGCACTACACGATGATGGACGACAGCAGGCTGGGAGATGTCGCGCGCATCATCGAGCAAGCCATCGACAGCTGGGCGGGCGATCCGGGGGATCCGGGCGACCTGGCGCCCCACGATGGAGTCGCTCCTGTTGCGAAGACGTGAGCTCCACCCCTCCAACTGACCGCCGATTCGGACGACGTACTGGAGCCCGAATCACCCCGGTTTCCGGTTCTTTATTTGACTGCCAGGCAGATCAGACAGCTCAAACAGCCAGATAGATCAGACAGATCATTCTCTTTGACAGGACGGTATTGTGAATCCCAGGAATTTTTCCGACTCTTATGCGCGACTGCCCCAGGCCGAGGCGCGCTACGTGGTTCCGCGCTTCGTGGAGCGCACCTCGCAGGGCGTCCGTGAGTACGACCCTTATGCGAAGCTCTTCGAGGAGCGCATCATCTTCCTCGGCGTGCAGATTGATGACGCTTCGGCCAACGACATCATGGCCCAGTTGATTTGCCTGGAGTCGATGGACCCGGACAGGGACATCTCCCTCTACATCAACAGCCCGGGCGGCTCCTTCACCGCGTTGACCGCGATTTACGACACCATGCAGTACATCAAGCCCGACATCCAGACGGTCTGCCTGGGACAGGCGGCCTCCGGCGCTGCCGTTCTGCTGGCGGCAGGTGCGCCCGGCAAGCGGATGGCGCTGCCCAACGCCCGGGTGCTGATCCATCAGCCGTACACCGAGACCGGCCGGGGCCAGGTCTCCGACCTGGAGATCCAGGCGAACGAGATCCTGCGCATGCGCTCCCAGATGGAAGAGATGTTCGCCAAGCACTCCAGCACGCCGATCGAGAAGATCCGCGACGACATCGAGCGCGACAAGATCCTCACGGCTGACATGGCACTGGAGTACGGGATTGTCGACCAGGTTGTCGTGCCGCGTAACAGCCAAATGCGCTGAATCGCGCACTGGTTAATCGCACACTGGTTAATCGGCCAGCCTGACGGCGTCGGTGGCAGCCCGGCGCCGGAAGGGTGGCAAAGCGGCATTGTCAGAAGACGAGTGCAGGCAGGCGGTCGCGTCCGTGATGTACCCCGAGGGTCCCAAGATTCCGGCTCTCACCGAAGCCGAGAGCAAGGTCGTAGATTCCTATCTGGCGGTTCTGAAACGCCTGAGCGGCGTCAACCCCACACAGACGACGGGGACATACACGGCGCTCAGAGCCGCGCAGGCACTCGTGACCGAGACACGAGAACTGCGGGACGCCCTGTCCTTGATGTTCGAGCGTCAAGAAAAAGAGATCCATGTGCGCACCATGGAGCATGCCTTGCGCTCTCTCGACGGTGACCGCTTTCTTCCGCGGCTGGGGCCGCCCGAGGGAGGGGCGCCGTCTGACGGGTCGTGACCTGGGCGGCGGGGGGGCCACGACCACTCCCGCTTGAGCATGCCCCTGTCCGGACGACGCACGGCCCACCACACGACATGACATGTCCGTGCCTGCCGGCGCTGATGGCCTCCGACGCCATTGGGGTCGGCCTCGCCCTGCGGCTCAGCTCTGCCCTGCCCTGACGCCGGCGGCTGCGACTGCGGCCGCCGGGCGTGGTCCGCGCATGGGTTGATGCGGAATTTACTGTTCCGGAAGTGGACGGGATTCATGGATTCCCGTGCACTGTATGGACCGTCCGGAGTGGGCCGGATGAACTATGAGGAGTTCGGTTCCCACCAGGGTTGACTATTTTTCACTCCTCGGGTTAGAACTAAGTTGATCTTCGTTGGCGGCACTCGGAGAGTACGCCGGCATGCAGGGTGACCTGTTTTCGGTGCGGGGTTTTTCCGTGCCCGCACCGAAGCTTTGAGATAGGGCGACCGGATTTATCTCGGGTCGCATTCGGCGATGGCTGGTACCTGTCGCCACGAAACGGGGGATGCGGAAGTGAAGACCGCCGGCGGCATTGCGGACTGTCTGAAGCGTAAAAACGGGGAAGCCCTTCGGACGGCTGTCCGTGATGTCGACCTCGACACGCGCTTCCGGGACCTGGGTGGAGAGATTTTCCTCCGCACCATGGCGACAGCCTTGCGGTCCCTCGATGAGGACCGTTTTCCCCCTCGGCCGGGACCGCCCAGGACAGGGACCCCGCCTGACGGGTCGTGACCCGGGCGGGGCGAGGTCCACGACCACTCCCGCCTGAGCACGCCCGTGCCGGGCGCAATCGATGACGACATCGAGGGCCAGGCCCACCATGTCGTCATGTCATCACGGTGGTTGAACGCTGAGCGCTCCTACCGTCGGCCCTGCCTCTCCCTCGGCAGCGGACTTTCCATCGGCCGTGCAGAAACCTTTCCCTCGACAGCGGCGACCGCCGGTGGCGCATGGTCTGCCGCATACGTGGACACCAATCTTTGCTGTTCCCGTTCAATCGACGGGATTCATAGGATTCCGCACGCCGCATGGACCGCCTGTAGCGATCCACCAGGGCGTACAGGAATTGGGGCCAGGTAACTTTCTCGCCAGGGTTGACTAGTTTTCACTCCTCGGGTTAGAACTAAGTTGATCTTCGTTGGCAGCCTCGAAAAGTGCGCCGGCGTGCAGGTGATCCGTTTTCGGTGCGGGGGTTTTGTCGTGCCCGCACAAGTGCTTTGAGATAGGGCGACCGGTTTCATCCCGGGGCGCAATCATCGATAGCTGCTTTCTATTGTCATGAAATTGGGGATGCGGAAATGAAGACCGCCGACGACATTGCGGGCTGGCTTAGGCAAAAAATCGGGGACGACCTTGGGGTGGCGGTCGGCGATGTCGACATGGACACCCAGTTCCGGGACCTGGGCATTGATTCCGCCGGGATGACCGCCCTTACCGCGCAGCTGGCAACGCAGCTCGGGGCGCCCCTCTCCCCCACTGTCGCCTGGCACTTTCCGACCATCTCGACCCTGGCCGAAGCCCTCACCGGCGGTACCGGCTCTCCGGCGCCTTCCGCGGCGTCGGCGGGTGCGGGCAGCGCGGTGCGGTCCGACGAGCCCATCGCTGTCGTGGGGTTGGCGTGCCGGTTCCCGGGTGCGTCGAACGCCGAGGCGTACTGGAACCTGCTGCGGTCCGGAATCGATGCGGTCACCGACATTCCCGCGGAGCGTTGGGACACCGAAGCGCTGTACGACCCGGATCCGTCCATGCCGGGGAAAATGAGCACCCGCCGTGGTGGCTTCCTGTCCGATGTGGACACATTCGACCCGCAGTTCTTCGGCATCTCGCCGCGAGAAGCCGCCCAGATGGACCCCCAGCAGCGACTCGCCCTCGAACTCGCCTGGACTTCCCTTCAGGACGCCGGGATACCGCCCGCGTCACTGCGCGCCGGTAGTACGGGGGTTTTCCTGGGGACCTTGTGGAGCGACTACGCACGGCTTGCCGGGCGTGACCTGGACGAGATCCAGCAGCACACCGCCACGGGCCAGGAGCCGAGCATCGTGCCGGCCCGTGTGTCGTACACCCTGGGCCTCCAGGGTCCCAGCATCGGTATCAACACCGCCTGTTCGTCATCGCTCGTCGCCGTACACCTGGCATGCCAGAGCCTGCGTTCCGGTGAGAGCACCCTGGCTCTCGCCGGCGGCGTGAACCTGGTGCTCGCGCCGGAGAGCAGCACCGCGATGTCGAAGCTCGGGGCCATGAGTCCGGCCGGGCGGTCCGCCGCGTTCGCCGCGTCCGCCGACGGTTACGTCCGGGGCGAGGGCGGCGGAATCGTGGTGCTGAAGCCGCTGTCGGTGGCGCTGGCCGACGGGGACCGGATCCACTGTCTGATCCGTGGCAGCGCGGTCAACAATGACGGCGCGAGCAACGGCCTCACCGCGCCGAACCCCTCTGCGCAGGAAGCCATGCTCCGTGCGGCCTACTCGCGGGCCGGTGTCGACGTTCACGACATCCAGTACGTGGAGGCGCACGGGACCGGAACGCGGCTGGGCGACCCGATAGAGGCCCATGCGCTCGGCAAGGTGCTGGGCGCGGGGCGGACGACCGAGTCGCCGCTGCTGATCGGTTCGGTGAAGGCCAACATCGGTCACCTGGAGGCAGCGGCCGGAATCGCCGGGCTCATCAAGGTGACCCTGGCGATGCGCCACCGGGTCATTCCCCCGACGCTCCACCACGACAAGCCCAACCCCGACATTCCCTTCGACGAGCTGCGTCTCGCCGTCCCGACCGCTCTCACCGACTGGCCGGCCGACGGCGACAAGGCCCTGGCGGGGGTCAGCTCCTTCGGGTTCGGTGGCACCAACTGCCATGTGGTCGTGGAGGGTCCGCCCGCCGACCCCGCACAGCTTCTGCCGCTGTCCGCCCCCACCCCCGAGGAACTGCGGGAGGCCGCGGACGCGATGCTGGACGCGGTGGCGAAGGCACCGTCGGGCTCGGTCCCCGACTGGTGCGGCACCGCCGCCATGCGCCTGAGCACACACCCGTACCGGGCGGCGGTGACCGTCCGGAACAGGGACGAACTGCGCAGTGCGCTGAAGGGCATTGCCTCCGGCGACGCCCCCTCCGCCGTCACAACCCCGCCTCGCCTCGCTTTCGTCTTCTCCGGCCAGGGCTCGCAGTGGTGCGGCATGGGACTCGACCTGCTGCACACCGAGCCGGTCTTCCGCGAGGCGCTGCTGGAGTGCGACCGCCTGATACACACCCACTCCGGAATCTCTGTCGTCGAGGAACTGGGCCGGGACACCGGCGATTCCCGGCTGGACACCACGACCGTGATGCAGCCGGCCGTCTTCGCCGTCCAGGTCGCTCTCGCGGCGCTGTGGCGCTCGTGGGGCATCGAGCCGGACGGCGTGGTGGGGCACAGCCTCGGTGAGGTGGCGGCGGCCCATGTGGCGGGCGCGCTTCGTCTGGAGGACGCGGTACGGGTCGTCTGTGAGCGCAGCCGTCTCATGGACCGGATCGACGGCATGGGGGCCGTGGCGGTGGTGGACCTCCCCTTCGCCGAGGTCCGGAGCCTGCTCGCCGACTACCCCGGCCTCTACCCCGCCGGCACGAACAGCACACGAAGCTCTGTCCTTTCGGGAGACGCCGCGGCACTCGACCGGTGCCTGGCGGATCTGAGCACGCGCGGTGTCCGGTGCCGACGGGTGAACATGGGCGTCGCCTCGCACAGCGGACAGTGCGACCCGCTGCTGCCCGAACTGCGCGCGGCGCTGTCCGACATACGGGCGTCGCAGGCCGGGGTTCCGGTCATGTCCTCGGTGACCGCGGACTTCGTCGACGGCAGTGCGCTCGACGCCTCGTACTGGGTGCGCAATCTGCGGGAACCGGTTCTGTTCGCTCCGGCGGTCGAGCGGCTCCTCGATGCGGGGTACGACCACTTCCTGGAGGTCAGCCCGCACGCCGTGCTCACCGGCTCGGTGGCGGAGGTCGCCGGGGACCGCGGTGCGCAGGCCCGTTCCCTGCCGTCCCAGCGTCGTGGACCGGACGCGCGCGAGGTCATGCTGAACACCCTCGGCGAGCTGTACCGCTCGGGGCGGGACATCGCATGGCGCCCTGTCTACCCGGCGGATCTGCGTCTCGTCGCGCTTCCTCCGGCGGCGGACCGACTCGCCGTCCCCGTGGCGGAGGGCCGGCGCATCCGTACCCTCCCGCTGAGCGCCCATTCCCTTCCGGCGCTGCGTCAACTCGCCGGGGAGACGGAGACCCTGCTCGCCGGGCCGGCGCACATCGGCCTGGACGACCTGAGCCACACCGCGGCACTCGGTCGCGACCACCATGAACACCGCGCGGCGGCGGTGTTCACCTCGTCCGAGGAACTCGGCGCACAGCTCCGGGAATTCGCCGCCGGCCGCTCGGTGGACGGCCTTGTGGCGGGCAAGGCCCTGCGCAGGACGACGGGCCCGGTGTTCCTCTTCTCGGGTCAGGGTGCCCACGCCGCCCGTATGGGCTGTGAGCTGTTCGCCCACGAGCCGGTCTTCCGCGCCGTCCTCGAACGGTGCGACCAGTGGCTGGCCGAGAAGGCGGGCTGGTCGCTGATCGCCGAGCTCCAGGAGCCGGAGGCGTCGTCCCGGATCGACGAGACGGAGATCACTCAGCCTGCCCTGTTCGCTCTCCAGGCCGGGCTGGCCGAACTGCTGCGGTCCTGGGGCATCCGGCCCGCCGCGGTCATCGGACACAGCGCCGGTGAGATCGCGGCCGCCTACTGCGCGGGGGTTCTCACGTTCGAGGACGCGCTCCTCGTCGCACTCCACCGGGGCCGCATACTGCAGCGGGCCACCGGCAGGGGCCGCATGGCCGCGGTGGGCCTGGGGGCGCAGGAGGTGGCGCGCCTGCTGGACGGTCGTGCGGGCGCGGTGTCCATCGCTGCCGTCAACGGCCCTCGTACGACGCTGTTGAGCGGTGAGACCGAGGCCCTGAAGGAGCTGCTCGACGGCCTCGACCCCGCCGTCTTCCGGCGGATGCTCCGCGTCGGCTACCCCTCGCACAGCCCCCAGATGCGCGTGTACCAGGAGGAGTTGGGCAGCCTGCTGGCGGACATCCGGCCGCAGGCGGGCGACGTTCCGGTGTTCTCCACCATCGACGCGGGCTTCCGCCCGGGAGAGCACTTCGACTCCGCCTACTGGATCCGGACGATCGCCGAACCCGTACGGTTCTCGGCGGCCGTCGAGGCGCTCGGCGCCGAAGGTCACCGGTCGTTCGTGGAGCTCGGTCCGCACCCTGTGCTCGTGGCCCCGGCGTCCCAGTGCCTGGAGCAGGCCGGCCACGAGGGCCTCGTCATACCGACCATGCGCCGGGAGGCCGGGGAGCAGCAGGCCCTCCGCGAGACGGCCGGCACCCTGTGGGCACACGGGCATGCCGTCGACTGGAAGGCCGTACGGTCCCGTCCCGGCCGGCTGGTGACCACACCGGACTACCCGTGGCAGCGTGAGCGGTACTGGCTCGACCCGGCGCCGCTGACCAGGCGGGAACCCGTCACCGGAACGATGCTGGAACTGCTGGCCCGCGGTGACGTGGCCCGGGTCACCGACGAGATCGCCCGCCAGGGCGGCCTGTCGGACGAGGAAATCGGTCTGCTGCCGAAGATCCTCCAGCGGCTTGCGCCGGTGGGGGCCGAGCAGACGCACGAGTGGCTGCACCGCGTCGTCTGGCGTGAGAAGCCGCTCGGGGCCCCGGCGAAGACCGCCGGCTCCGGCAGCTGGATCGTTGTGGCCGACGACCCGGAGGGGCCGCTCGCCCGCTCGGTGTCGCAGGCCCTTCGCTCGGCCGGGGAGGAATGCAGCCTCGTCCGGGTACCGGCAGGGCCGAAGGAGGAGCTGTCGGCCGCGCTGCGGCAGGCCGCCCGGGAGCTCCGCGCTCCGTGTCGCGGCGTGCTGCAACTCGCCGGCGAAGGCCCGAAGGCGGGGCCCGAGGAGTCCCTGGAGCGCATCCTTCGTCCGGCCCTTGCCACGGTGCAGGCTCTCGCCTCCTGGGAGGAGCGGTCCGCGCCGCGACTGTGGCTCGTCACCTCGGGCGCACAGCCCGTGGGCGAGCAGCCCGCCACGGGCAACGTGGCCCACGGCGCCCTGTGGGGGTTCGGCCGGGTCGTCGCCCTCGAACACCCCGAGGTGTGGGGCGGCCTCGTGGACCTCGACCCGGCACCGGCCGACCCGGCACGGGCGGCGGGCGCGCTGGTGAAGGAACTCCTCGCCGGAGACGGTGAGGACCAGGTGGCCTTCCGTGCCGGCGGCCGCCATGTGGCACGGGTGGCGCTCGACGAGCAGGACCCCGGGTCCGCGCGGCAGACCTCGGTCCGTCCGGACGGCGGCTACCTGATCACCGGAGGACTCGGCGGACTGGGTCTTGTGGTCGCCCGCCGGCTGATCGCCGCGGGAGCCCGGCACCTGGTGCTGCTGGGCCGTCGCGCGCCGGACGCGGACGCCCTCGCCACACTCGCCGAACTGACCTCGTCCGGTGCCACCGTGGACGTCCTGCAGGCCGACGTCACCCGTGTCGAGGACGTACGGGACGTCGTGAGCGCCTTCGGGCGGCAACGCCCCCCGCTGCGTGGCGTCTTCCACGCCGCCGGCGTCCTCGACGACGGAACGCTGCTCCAGCAGGACTGGGACCGGTACCGGGCCGTCCTGGCTCCCAAGGTGATCGGCGCGCACCACCTGGACCTCTGCACCCGGGACCTGCCGCTCGACTTCTTCGTGCTGTTCTCCTCGTTCGTCGCCGTCCTCGGATCCCCGGGGCAGGGCAACTACGCGGCGGCGAACGCCGCGCTGGACAGCCTGGCTCACCACCGCAGTGCGCTGGGGCTCCCCGCCACGAGCGTGAACTGGGGACCGTGGGAGAACGTCGGCATGACGGACTCGGCGGCCGGTGCGCGGTACCGCTGGAGCGAACGCGGGGCCCGGACGATCGGTCGTGACGAGGGTGCCCGTCTGTTCGACCGGATCCTGGAACGTCCCGCACCCCAAGTGGGCGTGTTCTCGGTCGACTGGGGGGTGTACCGCGACTGGCTGCACCCCACGGCCAACCGTGAACTGCTCGCTCTGGTGCACGCCTCGGCCGGAGCGGAGAGCGCCGAGGACGACACGGACACCGCGTCCTCCCTGGCCGACCAGCTGGCCGCGCTCGATCCCGGGGACCGGATGGAGCACCTGGTCGCGCACCTGGCCGCCAAGGTGGCCGACATCGTGGGCTTCGCCGCGGATCACGTCGTGGACCCCGACATCGGCTTCTTCCAGCTCGGCATGGACTCGCTCATGAAGCTGAAGCTGGTGACCCGCCTGCGGGAGGACCTGGGCGACCGGCTGACCGTGTCCGGGACGCTGCCCTTCGACCATCCGACCTGCGCGTCCCTCGCCGCCCATCTCCTCGACGAGCTGGCGCTCGCCCCGGGCGACGCGGCAGAGCCCGACGAGGACGGCGTGGAGGAGCTGTTGGCCGAAGTGGAACGGCTCTCCGCCGACGAAGCAGCGCTGTATTTGGACCAACTCACCATGGAAAACCAGTCCGGAGGGGACCAGACGCATGAGTAGCATCGCCGATCGGATCGCGGCGCTCCCCGCGTCCCAGCGGGCCCTGCTGGAAGAACGACTGCGGAAGCAACAGCGCGCCGCCGCTCCGGCTCCTGAACCGATCGCCGTGGTCGGCATGGGATGCCGCTTCCCCGGTGGGGTCAGCGATCCCGAGACCTTCTGGAAACTGCTGAAGTCCCGGACGGACGCGACCTCCACCGTGCCCGCCGGCCGTTGGGACGCCGAGCTCCTGCACGACCCGGAGACGGCGCGGCCCGGCACCGTGCGCTCGAAGCGCGGCGGTTTTCTCGACAGCATCGACACGTTCGACGCCGAGTTCTTCGGTATTCCCCCGCGGGAGGCGGAAACCCTCGATCCTCAGCACAGGCTGCTGCTGGAGGTCGCCTGGGAAGCCCTGGAACACATGGGGCAGGCGCCCACGGCGCTGCAGGGGACCCAGACGGGTGTCTTCGTCGGCATCGGGATCGATGACTACAAGCTCCTGCAGACCAGCGACCTGTCACGGATCGACGGGCACATGGGTACCGGCAACCTCTTCTGCGCGGCTGCCGGGCGCCTGTCCTACCTCCTGGGCGTGCGCGGCCCCTCCCTGGCCGTCGACACCGGTTGCTCCTCGTCCCTGGTGACGGTCCACCTGGCGATGCAGAGCCTGCGCTCGGGCGAGTGCGACCTCGCGCTCGCCGGGGGTGTCCACCTCATGGTCGCCCCGGAGATGAACGTCTATCTCTCCCAGGCCGGTGTGCTGTCGCCCCAGGGGCGCAGCCGCGCCTTCGACGCGTCGGCCGACGGGTACTCCCGTGGCGAGGGCGCCGGAATCGTCGTCCTCAAGCGCCTGGCGGACGCCCAGGCCGCCGGTGACACGGTGCTGGCGGTGCTGCGGGGCTCCGCCGTCAACCACGGGGGCCGCGGCAGCGGCCTCACCGTCCCCAACGGCAGCGCCCAGAAGGACCTGATCAGCAGTGCTCTGAAGGCCGGGCGGGCGGAGCCTGCGGACATCGACTACGTCGAAACGCATGGCACCGGCACCCCGATCGGCGATCCCATCGAGGCGAACGCGCTCGGTGCCGTCTACAAGCAGGGCCGGACCTCCGACCGTCCGCTGCTCATGGGCACGGTGAAGACGAACGTCGGGCACCTGGAGGCGGCCGCGGGCATCGCCGGTCTCATGAAGGTGGTGCTGTCCCTGCGCCACGAGGAGATACCGGCCCATCTCCATCTGCGGGACCGCAATCCGCAGATCGCCTGGGACGAGCTCCTGCTCGACGTCCCCACCGAAGCCAGGCCGTGGCTCCGGAGCGACCGGGCCCGTATGGCCGGAGTCAGTTCGTTCGGGATCGGCGGCACCAATGCGCATGTGATCGTCGAGGAGGCGCCGTCCGTCGCCCCGGCGCCGGCCGGTGTCCCGGAGCGGTCACATCACCCCGTCGCGCTGTCCGCCCGGGACGAACCGGCCCTGCGCGGCCTGGTCGAGCGCTACCGGCGCCACCTCGAACGGCACCCGGACGTGGCCTGCGCGGATATGACGTACTCGGCGAACACGGGGCGCGCCCACTTCGCGCACCGCGCCTTCTTCGTCGCGTCGGACACCGAAGACCTGACGGCACAACTGGCGTCCTGGGAGGCGCCCAGGACACCGGCCACCTCCCGTGGCCCCGGCCGCGATTTCCGCACCGCGTTCCTCTTCACCGGGCAGGCGTCGCAGTACTTCGGTATGGGCGCCGGGCTGTACGCCAACCAGCAGGTGTTCCGGCAGGCGATCGACACCTGCGCCGAGCTGCTGCGGGAGCGGTACGGATGGTCCCTGACCGACGTCCTCTACGCGGAGGACGGCGACCGGTCGCTGATCGACCGCACGGAGTACGCGCAGCCGGCTCTCTTCTCGGTGGCCTACGCACTGGTGTCGATGTGGAAGGCGTGGGGCATCACGCCGTCCGTCATCCTCGGCCACAGCGTCGGCGAGCTCGCGGGAGCCTGCACCGCCGGGATCCTGCGGCTGGAGGACGCGCTGACGCTGGTCGCCGAACGCGGCCGGCTGATGTCGCGGCTGCCGGGTGACGGCGGGATGGCCGTCGTCCTCGCGGACGAGCCGACCGTGTCCGCGATGCTCGAACCCTATGCGGGGCGTCTGAGCGTCGCGGCGGTGAACGGCCCGCTCCAGACGGTGGTGTCGGGTCCCGTCGACGTCCTGGACGAACTGCTCGGATCGCTGCGGGACAAGGAGGTCGGCGCCCGCCGGCTCAACACCTCGCACGCCTTCCACTCCGCGCTCATGGACCCGATGCTGGAGCCGTTCGGCGCCCTGGCCGCCGGCGTGGCGCACCGGCAGGGGAACGTCCCGGTCATCTCCACGGTCACGGGTCGGCAGATCCGCGGCGAGGAGATGCTCCGGGAGGACTACTGGAGGCACAACGCCCGCGAGACGGTCCGTTTCCTGCCGGCCGTCCACACGCTGCTGGAGCGGCGGTTCGACGCGGTCCTGGAGATCGGCCCGGAGCCGGTCCTGACCCGTCTGGTCGGCAAGCAGGGCCTGGATCCCCGCGAGGACCGCCGCTGGCTGCCCTCCCTGTCCCGCCACACCGACGACTGGCAGCAGGTCCTCCGGACCGTGGGGAGCCTGTACGCGGCCGGCGCCGACATCAACTGGCACGCCGTGGACGCCGGGTTCGCCCGGAACAGGGTTGTGCTGCCCACCTATCCGTTCCAGCGCAAGCGCTACTGGAGGGACACCCGGGCCACTCGTGGCACCCGCCCGGTGGGCACCCCCGTCTTCCCGGGCACCCGGCTGAGCTCACCCGCGCTGCGCGACACGGTGTACCAAAGCCGGTTCACGGCCGACTCCCCGGCCTTCCTGGCCGATCACGTGCTCTTCGGCGCGGTGGTCGTTCCCGCCGCGTCCCACCTGGCCATGACCGTCTCCGCCGCCGTGCAGGGGCGCGAGGGCGCGGGCGCTCTGCTGGAAGGCGTCTCCTTCCCCCAGGCGTTGACCGTGGACCACGCCGAGCGAGAGATTCAGCTGATCATCGAGGGCGACGACGATGCGGAGCCCCGGGCCTTCCGTGTGGTCAGCGCGCCTGCGGGGACCACGGACCAGCAGGCCTGGACAACCCACGCCACGGGCACGGTGCGCGGATCGTCGGCAGCGGGGACGGCACGTCGGGTGCCCGCGGTGGACGAGCTGCTGGGCCGGCAGGGCCGGCGCCTCGACGGTGCCGACTTCTACGCCGCGATGCGGGAGAGCGGCGCCGACCTCGGCCCCGGCTTCCGCTACCTCAGCGAGATGACGCGCCATCCAGGCGAGGTCCTGATCCGGATGCTCCCGCCGGAGCAGGACGACAGGGACGGCGGCTTCCTCCTGCCTCCGGGACTGGTCGACTCGTGCGTACAGGCCGTGGTGGCCCTGGTCTGGGCCGGCCGGCCGGGTGAGGAGCTGGGCGTACGGGTGCCCATCCGCCTGGACGGTATGCGGTTCCACCAGGCGCCGCCGGTCGCGCCCCTGTGGTGCCACGTTCAGGAGCGCCCGGACCAGAGCCCGGACGACGACACCGTCGTGGCGGACCTGCTGCTGTTCGACGACGACGGCAACACCGTTCTGGAGATGGACGGCCTGTGGCTGCGCCGTGTGTCGGGGGATGCCCTGCTGCGCCGGGACGCCGCCGTCGTCCGGCAGCCCGTCTGGGAGGCCACGGAAGCTCGGCCGGTACCCGCCGACGGCACGCTGCCCACCGCGCAATGGCTGGTCCTGGCCGACCGCCGGGGTGTCGGCGCCGCGCTGGCCGCACGGCTGCGGGCGAACGAGCACCGGGTCACGGTGGTCGAGGCCGGTGCCCACGAAGAGGCGGGCCTCAAGACGCTGGTACGGGAACGGACCGCTGATGGCGGCCCGTTGAACGTGGCCTTCCTGTGGGGGCTCGACGAGCCCGAGGACGAGCCCACCGCGGACGCGCTCGACCAGGCTCAGGGGACGGTGTCCGCGGCCCTGCTGGCCCTCCTCCAGGAGCTGGGCAGCGCCGGGCGTGACGCACGGGTGCTGGTGGCGACCCGTGGCGCGCAGTCGCTCTCCCGGCACCCGGTCGGGGTCGTGCACGCTCCGCTGTGGGGCCTGGCGGCCATCGCGAACGCCGAGAACCCGGACGTACGCTGCGTCCTGGTCGATCTCGACCCGGACGAGCGGGCGGCGGAGAGCGCGGCCGAAGCGCTCTGCGCGGAGGCACTCGGGGCCGTCGGCGACGACCGGATCGCCTTCCGCGGCGGCCGGCGTCATATCGCCGGGACGGCGGTGCCGGCGCTCGCGCACGACACTGCCGCGGCCGAGGAGTTGGTGCGGCCGGACGGCACCTATCTGGTGACCGGCGGGCTCGGTGCGCTGGGCCTGCACACGGCCGACTGGCTGGTGAACGGCGGTGCCCGGCATCTCGTTCTGGTCGGGCGCCGGGCTCCGTCGGAGGACGCCGACCGCAGCATCCGCGAGTGGGAGCGGGCAGGCGTCCAGGTGGTCGTCCGTCAGGCCGATGTCGCGGACTTCCACGCCGTGCAGCGGGTACTCGCGGAGCTGGAAACCTCCATGCCGCCGCTGCGCGGAGTGATCCACGCGGCCGGTGTGCTGGACGACGGCAGTATCCAGCGGCAGAACGCCCATCGTCTGCGCTCGGTGATGGCTCCGAAGACGCGCGGCGCATGGAACCTCCACCTGCTGACCCGAGACGCGAAGCTGGACTTCTTCGTCCTCTACTCCTCCGTGGCCGCCCTCATGGGCTCTCGTGGCCAGAGTGGCTACGCCGCCGGCAACTCCTTCGTCGACGCTCTCGCTCACCACCGGGAGTTCCTCGGGCTGACCGGCACCAGCGTGGCATGGGGCCCGTGGAGCGGCGACGGGATGGTCGCGACCCTTGACGCGCACGCCGGCCGCCGGGTGCGGGAGAGCGGCTTCGGCATGCTGGAGCCCGAGCCCGCGTTCCGCGCGCTGGAGGACGTGCTGCGGGCCGGTATCCCGCATGCGTACGTCTATGCCGGTGAGCCGGCCGGCGTGCGACCGGCCGGGGCGGGCCTGCCGGGAGGAGCGCGTCGGGAAAGCCCGTCCGCGGCCCAGCAGTCCGTGTACGACCGGCCCGCCGCCCTCGGGGCCGCGCTCGCGCCGAGGAATGAGACGGAGACGAAGCTCGTCGCCATCTGGGAGTCGCTGCTCGGCATCCATCCCATCGGGGTGGAGGACGACTACTTCCAGCTGGGCGGCGACTCCATCACCAGCCTGCGGATCATCAGCCGGGCCAAGCAGGCGGGCATCCGGCTCACCGAGGCCGACCTCTTCTCCCACCCGACCGTGGCGGAGCTGGCGGCCGCGGCGAGCACGGTTCCCACGCCGGAGGACAGCGGGCCGGAGAAGAACGGCCCGGCGGCGGACGCACCTCAAGGCGTCGGTGTCCAGAGCACTCATCTGGCCGAGGGCGACCTGCGGCGGCTGCTGTCCCGTATCGGGTCCGCCGCGACCGAGGCCCCTGATGTCACGGCGCGAAACGGCGATGCGGCCAACGACAGCACCACAGAAAGGCGGAGCCGATGACCACGAGCATTGAGGGTGTACATCCCCTCTCTCCCCTCCAGCAGGGCCTCCTCTACCACACCATCCTCGACCCCGGTACGTCCTTCTACGTCGACCAGGTGATCCAGAAGCTCGACGGCGACCTGGACCCCGAAGCGCTGGAGCAGGCGTGGCAGCGGGCGGTCGACCGGCACACCATCTTGCGGTCCTCGTACCACTGGGAAGAGATCGAGGAGCCCGCGCAGGTCGTGTACGCCGCCGGCACCGCGCGGATCGAGCGGCACGACTGGCGGGACACCGGATCCGGTGACGACGTCGAGACCGGTGACGACGTCGAGGAGCGGCTGGAGAACTTCCTGCGCACCGACCGGCGCCGGGGGTTCCAGCTGGACCGCCCGCCGTTGTTCCGGCTGCACCTCATCCGTGTCGCCGAGCGGAGGCACCTCTTCGTCTTCCGCTACCACCACATCCTGCTCGACGCCTGGTCGGCTCTGATGCTGCTGGAGGAGGCGCTGTCCTCCTACGACCATCTGGTGCAGGGCCGGCAGCTGCCCTCCCGGGCCGTCCGGCCGTACCACGACTACGTCGCGTGGATTCGCCGCCAGGACATGAGCCGGGCCGAGGAGTTCTGGCGCGCCGAACTGGCCGGCTTCCGGCCCGCGCCGCTGGCCGTGGCCGCCCCGGAGGGCACCGACGGCGCACCGGCGGAGACCGGCACGGACACCGGCCGGGAGAACCCGGAGGTGTCGCGGGTGCTCACCCGGGAGACCGGGGACGCCCTGCGCCGGCTCGCCCGTGAGCACCGGCTCACCCTCGGCACCGTGCTGCAGACCGCGTGGGGCCTGTTGTTGAGCAGGTACACCGATCAGCAGGACGTCGTGTTCGGGATGACCATGACGCACCGGCCGGCCGAGCTGGACGGGATCGAGGACACCCTCGGGCTGTTCATCAACACGCTGCCGCTGCGGATACGGACGGCCCCGCACCGTCCGTTCGCCGAGTCGTGCGCCCGGGTGCAGGCCGCGCAGACGAGAATGCGGGGCTTCCTGGCCAGTCCCCTGGCGGAAGTGCAGCAGTGGAGCGATGCCGCACCGGGTGAGTCCCTGTTCGACAGCATCATGACGATCCTCAACGTGCCGCGGATCACGAACCTGGGACGCCGGACCGGCGAACTCGACGTCCGAGGGGGCGAATACCGCTACCACACCAACTATCCGCTGGCCGTTCTCGTCATCCCCGACGAGGAGATCAGCCTGCGCATCGGCTACGACCGGAGCCGCTTCGACACGGCCGTCGTCGAGCGCATGCTGGGGCACTTCGCCACGATCCTGGAAACGGTGGCCGCCGACTTCACGCTGCCGGCCGGCCGGATCTCCCTGCTGACCGGTGGGGAGCGGCAGCAGCTCGACGAGTGGAGCGCCGGCGAGACCGTCGCCTCACCCGGCCTGTGCGCGCAGCGCCTGTTCGAGGAGCATGCGGAGCTGTCACCGGACGCACCGGCCGTGACCTTCGGATCCCAGGTTCTGACGTATCGTCAACTCGATGAGCGCGCCAACCAGATGGCGCACCTGCTGCAAGAACACGGCATCGGGCCGGAGTCCCGTGTCGGGCTCTGCCTGGACCGCTCGATCGAGCTCATCGTCGCGATGCTGGGCGTGCTCAAGGCCGGTGGAGCGTTCGTACCGCTCGACCCCGCGTACCCCGCGGACCGTCTTGACTTCATGAGCCGGGACGCCGAGCTGTCCCTGCTGCTGACGAGCACCACGGCGCAGGCGCACCTGCCCGCGCTCGATGTCCGCAGCCTTCTGCTGGACGAGCAGACCGAGGCGCTCGACCGGCACAGCACCGCATCCGTCGCCGGCGGTCCGCAGCCGAGCGACCTCGCGTACGTCATCTACACCTCGGGGTCGACCGGGCGGCCCAAGGGGGCGCTCATCCCCCACGACGGGCTGGTGAACAGCTGCCTCGCGCAGAAGGACGCGTTCGGCATCGGCGCCGAGGACCGGGTGTTGCAGTGGGCGTCCCCGAGCTTCGACGCATCGGTGTTCGAAGTCTTCCTGGCTCTGGGTGCGGGGGCGGTCCTGTGCCTCGCCTCCCAGGAGGACGTCATCCCCGGCCCGGGGCTCGTCGACCTGCTCGACCGCGAGCGCATCACCTGTCTGGTGATGGCTCCTTCCGCGCTCGCCGCCCTCCCGCTGGAGGCGCCGGCGCGGCTGCCCGGGCTGCGCAGCATCGTGCTCGGGGGCGAATCGATCTCCACGGCGCTGCTCGACCGCTGGTGCCCCGGCCGACGGATCTTCAATGTGTACGGGCACACGGAGACCAGCATCTGGGCCACGGTGGAGGAGTGCGTGGCGGACGGGCGTCCCCCGTCGGTCGGCCGGCCGATCCGCGGCATCCAGCTCCATCTGCTCGACGGCAACGGACAGCCGGTCCCGGTCGGCATCCCGGGTGAGCTCTGTCTCGGTGGTGTCGGAGTCGGCCGTGGCTACCTGAACCGGGCCCGCCTCACCGCCGAACGCTTTCAGCCGGACCCCTTCTCCGGCGTCCCCGGCGCCCGTCTCTACCGGAGCGGAGACCTGCTGTGCAGGCGTCCCGACGGACGGCTCGACTTCGTCGGCAGAGTGGACGGACAGGCCAAGATCCGGGGCCTGCGCATCGAGACGGGCGAGGTGGAGAGCGCCTTGCGTGAGCATCCGGAGGTCAAGGACGCCGCCGTCCAGGTGCGCGACGGCATCGGCGGGAACGATGCCGACCAGAGGCTGGTGGCCTACCTGTTGCTGCGGCCGGGTGACGAGCGGCCGGACGAGGACTGGCGCCTCTTCCTGCGCAAGACGCTGCCGGACTACATGGTGCCCAACTCCTTCGTCACGCTGGACGCCCTCCCCCTGACGTCCAACGGCAAGCTGGACTACGCGGCCCTGCCGGAGCCCGAGCGGAGTGTCGCGGCCGACGGGCGGTCGGCGCGGCTCACCCCCTTGGAGAGCAAGGTGGCCGAGGTGTGGGCCCAGACGCTGGGACTGGACGGCGTGGGCGCGCACGAGGACTTCTTCGCGCTGGGCGGTAACTCCATCAAGGCCACGCGTATCGCGTCCCGCATACGTCAGGAATGGCAGGTGGAATTCTCCGTGCGAGCGGTGCTGGAAGGCGGAACCGTCGTCGACTGCGCGGCCGCGCTCACGCAGGCGCTGGCGACCGGAACGAACGAGCCGTCGGCGAACTGAGCTCCGGCCACCTTGTTCCCACCGGTCATTACCGGCCGCTTTTCCCGGCGAGCGCGGAAAGAGCGCCGTTTACTTTCGAAAGGACCACATGAACGCCACGGCTGACGATCCGGGTGTGTTGTTTCCCTTTGGTACCCCTGACCTTGCAGCGCCCGTCCGGGTTTTCTGCCTGCCGTACGCGGGCGGCGGTGCCGGCCTTTACCGTGCATGGAGCCAGCGCACTGTTCCCGGTGTGGCGGTCGTCCCGGTACAGCTGCCGGGGCGTGAGAACAGGCTCCATGAGCCGCCGGAGCACGATTTCGACGCCCTCGCCGCACGGCTGGCGGAGGCGATCGCTCCGTGGACGGGCGAGCGCTACGCCCTCTTCGGGCACAGCATGGGCGGTCTGCTCTCGTACGAACTCGCGCACCGACTGCAGGAGCTGACGGGACGGCCGGCCGAACTGCTCGCCGTGTCCGCCTGCGCGGCGCCCGACGTGGAACGCCCTTCCTGGCGCATTCACGATCTGCCCAGGGAGGAATTCGTCGCGGAGGTGCGACGGCTCAACGGCACCCCGCAGGAGGTGTTCGAGGACGAGGACCTCCTCGACCTGTGCCTGCCGCGCATCCGCGCCGACTTCTCCGTGCTGGCGAGCTACCGGTACCAGCAGCGGACTCCGCTGGCCGTGCCGGTCACGGCGCTGTGCGGCACCCGCGATCCTCAGGTCCCCACCTGGTCGGTGGAGAACTGGCGCAGCCACACGGCCCGCGAATTCAGGCTGCATCTCGTGGACGACGACCACTTCTTCATTCACCGTCACGAGCAGGCCGTCTTCGGGCACCTCACCGATGGGCTTCGCGAGGTACTCGTGTGAGGCGAGGAACCGACCGGCCGGCGGAATTCCGGCCGGCGGTCGCCACGGATCAACACCTCGCCTTGCCGACACAAGAAAACGGAACCCGGATATGAGCAATCCCTTGGACGAGCCGGACAGCTCGTTCGTGGTGCTGACGAATCACGAGGCGCAGTACTCGCTGTGGCCGGTGTTCGCGGAACTTCCCGACGGGTGGACGGTCGCGCATCCAGAAAGCGACCGGCAGACCTGCCTGGATTACATCGAAAAGGAATGGACGGATATGCGTCCGAAGAGCTTGGTGAACATGATGAGGGGTGTCGCATGAGCAAGACGGTTACGACGATAGCCGAGGTCTACAACCACGCCCTGGCAGCTTCGGCGATCAGTGCGGCGTGGGAGGTCGGTATCTTCGACGCGCTCCGGGAGGCAGGGCCCCTGGATGCCGAGGCTTTCGCGGCCGAGCAAGGGCTGGACGCGGGCTCGGTGCAGGAGCTGTTCCGCGCGCTGGCCGCGGCGGACGTGGTCAGCCGGGAGGGCGTCAAGGTCCGTCCCGGCCCGAACTTCGAGGAAGCGGACCGGTCCAAGTCGCTGTTCCACTGGATGACAAAGGGCTGCGGCGAGCTGTTCAGCACTCTCCCGGACCTCATCCGCGAAGAGAACCGGGTGGGCTCCTTCTACCGGCGTGACGCGGCGGCGATCAGCGTCGCGTGCCGTGAGATCAACGCCGAGTGGTGGGACCCGGTGTTCCGGCCGGTGGTGAGCGGGCTGGACTTCAGTTACGTCGCCGACCTGGGATGCGGCAGCGGCGAGCGGCTGATCCGGCTGGCTCAGTCCCGGCCGGGCGTACGGGGCCTCGGCATCGACGCCGCCGACGGAGCCATCGAGGTCTCCACCAAGGCGGTGGCCGATGCGGGCCTGTCGGACCGCATCAGCATCACCCAGGGCGATGCCACGCAGCTCGAACCGCGCGCCGAGTACGCGGGGGTCGACCTGCTGACCTCCTTCATGATGGGACACGACTTCTGGCCCCGCGCCGAGGCGGTCGCCTCGCTGCGGCGCATCCGGGAGGTCTTCCCCGATCTGAAGCACTTCCTGCTCGCGGACGCGACGCGGACGACCACGTACTCGGACACCGAAATGCCGGTCTTCAGCATGGCGTTCGAGTTCGCTCACGCGGTGATGGGCGACTACCTGCCCACGCTGGAGGAGTGGGGCCCGGTCTTCGAAGAGGCCGGCTGGCGTCTCGTGGAAGCGCACCCCATCTCCGTCCCGGCGGACAGCGTGATGTTCCACCTGGTCCCCGCCAACTGACCCACTGCCGCCCCGGTGCCTCGGACCGACGCACCGGGGCGGCAGTGCGCCGGCGAGCCGCGGCGCTCGCCGACGTCACCCGCGAGGCCACCGGCACCGGCACCCGACCGCCGGCCCTCACCCCGCCCCGGCAAGCGCCGTCCGCCCCGCCGGAGTGTCGGCTCGCCCTTTCTCGTAGACGGTGAGCCCCCGCGCCAGTCGGAGAGGCACCAGCAGCAGCTCCACGATGAGCGCCTTCCATGCGTAGACGAGATTGACCGCCTTGGTCGCGTAGACGCAGGGGATGTTCAACAGCACGCCGACAAGCGGGAGTTTGCGGCGGCGGGCGGCGTAGATGAGGGGTGGTGTCGTCAGCAGGAGTTCGGCGCCGGCCCACCAGGCGAAGGCGAGCGCGGGTGGCTGGTCCGTGGTCGCGGCGAGCACGAACGGGGTCGCCCACCAGAGCGGTGCGGTGAGGATCTCGAAGAGAGCGAGCAGCACCCAGACGGCCAGCAGGGGTTTGTGGAGGATCAGCCGGCCCAGATGGAGCCGGACGTTCTGGCAGAAGCCGGCCATCCATCGCCAGACCTGTTTGCGGAGATAGGTGAGGTCTTCGGGGTCGGCGGCGAGGGCTACCGCGTCGGGGACATAGACCGCGCGGCGGCCCGCGATCTGCTGGGACCAGGTGAAGTCCATGTCCTCGACGATGGTGCGTTCGGGGAATCCGCCGAAGGACAGCAGATCGTCGCGGCGGAAGACGGAGCAGCAACCCGAGCAGACCATGGGGCTGTTGGCCAGGGCCTGGATGGGGCGGTGCCAGTGGAAGCCGAAGAGATATTCCGTGGACCGTCCGCGCTCCCAGATCGTGCGGGTATGGCGGGTGCGGACGGTGCCGGCCGCGACCGCGACGCTGGGGTCGTCGAAGACGGGGACGACGGTCTCGATGTAGTCCGGTGCGAGAACGGTGTCCGCGTCGACGGCCAGGACGAGGTCGGTGGTGCAGTGCGGCAGGGCGTGGTTCTGCGCCTTGGCCTTGCTGCCGAGATTGCGCGGCGGGCGCAGCACGGTCACGCCGTGTGACGCCGCCACCTCGCCCGTACGGTCCGTGGAAGCGTCGTCCACGACCAGGACGCGGTCAGGCCGGACCGTTTGACACGCGAGGGACTCCAGTGTGGCCGGTAGCCCCTCCTCCTCGTTGTGAGCAGGCACGATGACGGTAATGGTGTGCATGTCGAGCTCCCCCCGCTGTGCGGATCGCATGGACTACGACAGCGATCAGTCCGATCACGCCGTAGACGATGGTGCTGATGCCGATGAACGGCAGTCCTCCGTGCATGTCACCGACGGTAGCGAGATTCCGTCGCATGCGGTGGGCGAGGCTGCCGCCTGTGGATAACTCCTCGGCGGGGGTTGCGAGTTCGTTCGGCGTCGAGGCGCCGGGGCAGCTTGATTGCCGCCAGGGCACCGACCGCGGCGAGGACCGCGAGGGCGAGCAGCGTGGACCCCATCGCGGAGACAAAGGCGTCGTGGGTCCAGTGCGGTCCGTCGGCGAGTGCTCCGCCACCACGTGATCCGCCGCCGTGTGATGCGCCGCCGTACGGCCGGCCGCCGGCAGCAGTCGGTGCGGTGAGGGTGAGCAGCATGGTGGCCACGGCGACGCCCAGCGTCGGGCCGATGTTCATCGCCGTCTGCTGGAGCCCGCCGGCCACCCCGGCGTTGCCCACGGACGCCTGGTGCACGATGACGGCCGTCGCGGTGACCATCACCGTGCCGAATCCCGCGCCCAGCAGAAGGAAACCGGCGCCGATCTCCACCGGCGTGGCCCTCTGGTCGAGTTGGGAGAGCAGAAGGATGCCGAGGGTCAGGAGCACCATCGCCGCCATGGTCGTCCGGCGGGGGCCGTGTCTGCGCTGCAGGACGGCCGAGGCCGGCGCGCTCAGCACCATCATCACGGCCAGCGGCAGCACGCGCAGACCGCTCTCCAGGGGATCCAGCGCGAGGACGTCCTGCAAGAAGTACGTGCCGACGAACAGCGCACCGAACAGGGCTGCCGAGGCGGACAGCAGGATGGTGAGCGCCGAGAGGACGGTTGCCGATCCGAGCACGCTCAGCGGCACCAGCGGGCTCGCGGTACGCCGTTCGTGCCGGATGAACGCGCCACAGGTGACCGCGGCCGCGACGCCTCCCAGTGTGGTCGCCGCCGTCCAGCCGGTTTCCGGTATCGCGACGAGGGTGTGGACCAGGCACACCAGGGTTATCGCGAGCAGACAGGCGCCGGGCAGGTCGAGCCGGGCGGCGGAGGTGCCGGCTCCGGTCACCGGCGAAGAGTTAGGTGTAGACGTAGGAGCATGTGCAGGCGTAGGAGCAGGCGTCGGCAGGTGGACGGTGAGGGCCAGTACGCCGATCACGAGCGCGGGTGCCACGTTGAGGAAGAAGACCGCCCGCCAGCCCAGATGGGCGGCGAGTGCGCCGCCGACGATCGGGCCGGCGGCGGCCGCCAGACCGATGGCGCTGGTGCGCAGCGCGAGGGGCATACCGAGCTGGTCGCGCGGGTACGTGGCGCGCAGCATTCCCAGGGTGGCCGGTTGCAACAGTGCGCCGAAGACACCTTGGGCGACGCGTAGGCCGATCACCCAGCCGACGTCGGAGGCCAGGCCGATCCCCGCCGAGGTGGCGCCGAAGCCCAGGATCCCGACGGCGAAGATCTGTTGGTGGCCGAACCGGTCGCCGAGGCGGCCGGCGAAGACGAGCAGGCTCGCGACGGCGATGAGATAGCCGGTGCTGGTCCACTGGACCTGCACGAACGAGGCGTGCAGGGCCCGCTGCATGGTGGGCTGGGCCACGGTCAGCACCGTGCCGTCCAGGGCGACGATCACGGCCCCGGTGATGCTGCCGACGAGCGTGAGGCGACGATGGCGTACTGAGCTCATCGGCCCTCCGACCCTAGGTGTGCGTTCAGCGCGGCACGCAACAACGGTTCGACGTCGTCGGTCCCCGTAGCGAGCGGGAGGCTGCCCCACCCCCACAGCTGGGCGATGCCGTGCAGGTTCCCCCACAGCGCGCCCGCGACAACCGCTGGCGCCGCATCAACCGGTGGCTGTGCCCGGGTGACGAGGTCGACGAGGACACCGAAGAGCGGCAGGCTGGTCTCCCGCAGACCGAGCTGATTGCTCTCCAACAGGTCATGGCGGAACATCAGCTCGAACATCCCGCGGTGGGTCAGCGCGAAGTCGAGATAGCAGCGTCCCAGCGCCATGAGCTGGGCGCGGGGGCTCGCCCGGCCGTCGCCGATCGCCTCGGCGGCCCGGTCGCCCAGGTCGGCAAAGCCCTGACGTGCGATGGCGGACAGCAGGTCCAGATGGGTCGGGAAGTAGCGGCGCGGAGCTCCGTGCGAGACCCCGGCCTGGCGGGCGATCTCGCGCAGCGACAGCGCCTGAATTCCTTCTCTGGTCAGCAGATCGACGCCGACCTCGACCAAACGGGCACGCAGGCCCGCCTCTTGATCATTCATAGACACTGTCTACCAAATCGAGTAGACAGTGTCTACACGGCCGCCCGCTCGCCGACCGATCGGCGACGGGGCTCGCCCGCCGACGGTGCCGGAAAACACAACGACGCCGGCCGCCGCGCCCCGTGGGGGCGAGCGCGACGGCCGGCGTGTGGAGCTGAGGCGGTGAGGTTCTTACTCGACGACCTTCAGCAGCTTGTTGGGCGTACCCTCACTCGGGTTCGAGATCTTGTCGGGAGTGGCGCCGTCCGTGAGGGCCTTCTCCACGTCGGCCGGCTTGGCGTCCTGGTGGCCGGCCAGGTAGACCGCGGCGGCACCCACGACATGCGGGGTCGCCATGGACGTACCGGAGATGGTCTTGGTGGCGTCGTCGCCGGTGTTCCAGTCCGAGGTGATGTCGGAGCCGGGGGCGTAAAGGTCCACCACGCTGCCGTAGTTGGAGAAGTCCGACTGCTGGTCGTCCTTGGTGCTGGAGGCCACCGTGATGGCTTCCTTCACCCGCGCCGGGGAGCCCTGGCCCGCGTCGGTGGACTCGTTGCCCGCCGCGACACCGAAGGTGACACCGGAGTCGATGACCTTCTTCACGGCCGCGTCGAGCGCCTCGTCAGCGCCGCCACCGAGCGACATGTTGGCGACCGAGGGGCCCTTGTGGTTCTTGGTGACCCAGTCGATGCCCGCGACGACCTGCTCGGTGGTGCCGGAGCCCTGGGCGTCCAGGACCTTGACGCCCACGATCTTGGCCTTCTTGGCGACACCGTGCGCCTCACCGGCGATGGTGCCCGAGACGTGCGTGCCGTGGCCGTTGTCGTCCTCGGCCTTGTCGCTGTTGTCGATGGCGTTGAAGCCGTACGACGCGCGGCCGCCGAAGTCCTTGTGGCTGATGTGGACACCGGTGTCGATGACGTAGGCGGTGACGCCCTCACCCGCGCTGTCGGGGTAGTTGTACTTGCCGTCGCCCTTGGTGTCCGCCTGGTCGATGCGGTCCAGGCCCCACGACGGCGGGTTGTCCTGGGTGCCGTCGATGTGGAACTTCTTGTTCTGTACGACCTTGTCGACGGCCGGGTCGGCGGCGAGGCGCTTGGCCTCCTCCTCGTTCAGACCGGTCGTCGAGAAGCCGTCGACGGAGGAGTAGCTCCGCTTGACCTTGCCGCCGTACTTGGCGGCCAGGTCGCCGCTCTCCGCGGTACGGACCGACTTCTTCAGCATGACGATGTAGCTGTCGTTCACGGCACCCTTGGCCTCGGCACCGTAGATCTTGCCTTCGACGGGAGCCGTGGACGCGCCCGCGGTGACCGCGGTGACGGCGGCGATACCAGTGGCGGCGACCGCGGCGGATATTGCCGTGATGAGCCGCTTCTTGCTGGAACGCTTGTGAGCCATTGCGAGGGTTCTCCTCGTTCGTGGTGTGGGGGGAAAGCGTTGCGCAACAGCCCGTGGAGACCGGAAGATCTGCGACGGACTGGCTCGAAACCCTGTCTGATTGACGGGTCCAATTCAAGGCCAGCCGAGCCGTGTGAGATAAGCAACAACCCTGCAAAAATGCAAAAAGTCGCAGAACTGGTCATAAAAAGTTTGGTGAGTTGAACCTGGTGGACTCAACTCCGTTTACGTTCGTGTAATAGACGGTGACATCGTGGCGAACGGTCCGTCAGATGGGTTGCGCGGTATGGCAGGCTCGCGCTCCGCAAGATATGTGCGCGGCTCCGTGTAGGTGCGGTCCCGCGTATGTGCGGTCCCGCACGGATCTGTACGGATCAGCGGGGCAGCGCCGCCTCGATGAGATCCGCCGCCTGTCGGGTGCCGCCCTCGCGGGCCATCTGCCGACGCAACCGATCGGCGTGCGCGGTGACTTCGGGATCGTTCACCAACGACAGCACCGCCTCGCGCAGCGCCTGCGCGGTGGCCTCCTCCTTCGGCAGATGCTTGCCGACGCCGAGCGCCTGGAGCATGTCGGCGTTGGAGAACTGGTCCACGGCCTGCGGTACGCACACCATGGGCACCCCGTTCGCCAGCCCCTCCTGACTGCCGCCCATGCCGGCGTGCGTGATGAAGGCGTCCGCCCGGCGGAGGACGGCGAGTTGCGGCACCCACTGGTGCACCTCGAAGTTGTCCGGGATCGCGCCGAGTTCCGACGGGTCGACGAACTTGCCGATCTGCAGCACCACATACCAGTCCGCCAGCCCGCCGAACGCCTCGATGCAGGCCCGGTAGAAGGCGGGTTCCTTGGTGAAGGCGGAGCCCAGGGAGACCAGAAGCACCTTGGTGCCGGGCGTCAGATGCGCGGGCCGCCGCCAGTCGCCCTGGTGGGAGCGGTCGCCCTGGCAGGAGCCGACAAAGGTGTATACGGATTCATCGACCCGGTCGGCGTGCGGCTGCATGGCCTTGGGGATCAGGACCAGGCAGCGGCCGGGCCGGGCCACGAAGCGGTCGGGGTCGGTGCGGGAGGTCATGTCGTGCTCGTCGAGCCAGGCCTGGAAGCGTGCGTAGTACGCCCGGCCGCGTTCGGTGCCGAGCAGCTCGGCCCGCATCGGCTCGGCGACCTCCGCCTCGTAGCCCTCCCAGGCGACCATGTTCGGGGCGAGCTGGATCGCCGGGACCTGCCAGCGGTGGGCGAGCACGGGCGCCGGGTACGAGGTGATGTCGTGCAGCACGAGGTCGGGTTCATCGCCCTCGTACGCCGCGAGGAGCTGCGGGAGCGCCTGGATGCCGTCGTTGAGGAACGGCTCCACGTTGTCGATGAGTTCGGTGCCCCAGTCCTCCGGTTTGTCTTCGGTGGGCAGGCTGGAGTTCCAGAGTCTGGGCTCGGCACCGGTGCCGGCGACGAGGTCGGCGAAGCCGGGCGGAATGGCGTAGGTGACGCGGTGGCCGCGGGCTACGAGCTCCCGTACGACCTCAAGGCTCGGATTGACATGACCGTGGGCCGCGATGCTGAACATCGCGATATGGGCGGGCTTTTGGGTGCGGGACATGGCGAGCACACTCCTTGGCGAGGACGCACGGAGGGAAGGGACGTGGGTGCCCTCGCAGGCTAGACGAGACGATACGTCTCGTGCAACTGGCTTGCGGTCGCCGGAAGTGCCCTGCGCGAATCCCTCTGTGCCTCCCTGTGTGCGTCACCGCGTGGATCCCTGGCCGTGTCCCCGCGTGTCTCCCTGTCTGCGTCCCTCAGCGCTGGTAGCGCGCCAGGACCAGGTTGCCGTCCTTGACGAGCCGCTTGCGCAAGGTGTCCAGATCGATGGCGCCGCTGTAGTACTCCTGCAGTCCGGGAGTTGCGATCTTGTCCTTCCACTCCGGGTAGCCACGGACCGACTGGGCCGGGGCGGAGCGGAGCGAGCCCGCCAGCGCGGTGCCGGTCGCCCACTCGTACTCGGTCACCCGTAGCGCCGGATCCTTCAGCGCTTCCCGACCGGTCGGCAGCAGCCAGTCGCCCAGGGCGAGCCGGACCATGTTCGGCGGCCTGAGGAGGAAGTCGATGAAGGCCATCGCCTCTTCCTTGTACGGGCAGTCCTCGGCGATCGACAGGGTCTGCGGGCTCACCCCCTGGGCCGGTGTGGTGCCCTTGGGGGCGGGCAGCACCGTCCAGTCGAAGCCCTTGGGTGCCTGCTGGGCGATCTGCTGACGGTACGAGAAGCCGAGCGGCACCATCGCATAGCGCCCGGCGAAAAAGCCCGGGAGGGTGTCGGAGCCGCCCATGCCCAGGGTCGTACGGGAGGCGCTGCGGTCGACGTTCACCTGGTCGTGGATGGTGCGCGGCACCACCTGGTCGACGGCGTCGAAGCGGACCTGCACCTTGCCGTCGGGGCGGCGGTGGAAGACCTGGCCGCCCGTGGACAGGGCGAGGTTGAGGGTGGCCGAGACCGGTTCCTTCAACGGCCAGGCGACGCCGTGGTCGGCGCCGCGGGTCAGCCGCTGCGCCACCTCCGCGAACTCGTCCCAGGTCCAAGGGTGTTCGGGGGTGGGAACGCGGACGCCGGAGCCGTGCAGCTTCGCGCGGTTCGCGATCAGCACCCGTGGTTCCTGGAGGAACGGAACGCCGTAGACCCGGCCGTCGAACGTTCCGGTCTCCCAGCTCTGCCGTGGGATGTCGCGCTGGAGGCGCGGCGGCAGCAGGTCGGTGAGATCGGCGAGGTCGCCGCCGTAGGCGAAGTCCGCGAGGTCGTCGGAGGCGTCGTGGATGATGTCCGGCGCCTCGCCGCCCTCGAAGGCGGTCAGCAGCTGGTCGTGGACGGTGGACCAGGCGCCCTGGACGTATCGCACCTGAACGCGGGGGTGTTGGGCGTTCCACTCGGCGACCAGCTGTTTGTTGGCCTTGAGGGAGTCCTGCTGCCAGGCCAGCGACTGGAAGCGCAGGGTGATCCGGCCGCCGGCCGTGCGCCGCCGGCGGCCGGTGGAGCAGCCCGGCAGCAGGGCCGCCGCGGGCAGCGCGGCGGCGGCCGTGAGCAGTCTCCGCCGGTCGAGGCGGGCGGGTGCACCGGATGTGTTGTCGTGGCGCATCAGTTCTTCACCGCCCCGGCGAGCATCCCGCCCGTGATCCGCCGCTGGATGGCGGCGAACAGGAGCAGGCTCGGGAGGGTGGCCAGCAGCGCGGCGGCGGCGAGCGGGCCGAGGTCGGCGACGCCCTCCGTCCCGATGAAGTGGGTCAGCACGACCGGCAGCGTCTGTTTCTCGGGCGACTTGAGCAGGACCAGGGCGAAGAAGAACTCGTTCCAGGCGGTGATGAAGGCGAACAGCGCGGTGGCGACGATGCCCGGCGCGAGCAGCGGCGCGGTGACCGAGACGAGCGTACGGATCCGGCCGGCGCCGTCCACGGCCGCCGCCTCCTCCAACTCGGGTGGCACGGCCCGGACATAGCCCGTCAGCATCCACAGCGCGAACGGCAGCGACCAGACCACATAGACCATGATCAGACCGATCCGGGAGTCCACCAGATGGAGGCCCTTCAGGATCAGGAACAGCGGGATGATCACCAGCACCAGCGGGAAGGCCTGGCTGATCACCACCCAGCCGGTGGCCGCCCGCGAGAGCCGGTTGCGGTAACGGGCCAGTGCGTACGCCATCGGGGTCGCCAGCACGATCGCGATCAGCGCGGAGACCGCGGCGGCCAGCAGGCTGTTGCCCGCGGCCGCCAGCAGCGGCTGCTGCTCGAAGGCCTGCCGGAAGTTCTCCAGGGTGGGCGCCTCGGGTATCCAGGTGGGGTGGATGCTGCCGAGTTCGCGCGGTGGCTTGAAGGCGGTGGAGATCAGCCAGAGGAACGGGAAGGCCAGGAAGATCAGGTAGGCGAGGAGGGCGGCGTACTGGCCGGTGCGGGTGGCGGTGCGCCGCGCGGTGGCGGCGTTCTTCCCCCCGCCCGCGGAGCCCCGGTGCTTGGTGTCGTTCACTGGTCGTCGCCCCCCTTCAGCCGGCCGGCCAGGTAAATGGCCAGCAGGACGGAGATCACCGCGACCATCGCCAGGCCCATCGTGGCGGCGTATCCGAACTGGCCGTAGCGGAAGGCCTCTTCGTACGCGAAGAGCATCGGCAGTCGGGTCCGGCCACCGGGGCCGCCGTCGGTCAGGACGAAGACCAGGGCGAAGGAGTTGAAATTCCAGATGAAGTTGAGCGCGGTGACGGCGAGCGCGATGGGCCTGATGGCGGGCCAGGTGACCGTACGGAAGCGGCGCCAGGCGCCCGCGCCGTCCATGGACGCGGCCTCGTGCAGCTCGCGCGGGACGTTCTGCAGGCCGGCCAGGAGGGTGACGGTGGTCTGTGGCATCCCGGCCCAGACACCGACGACGATGACCGCGGGCAGCGCGGTGGCCAGCCCGCTCAGCCAGTCCCGGCCGTCGGCTCCGGACAGCCCCAGGCTGCGCAGCGTCTCGTTGAGGACTCCGGCGTCCGGGTGGTAGACCAGCCGCCACATGATGCCGACGACGACCTCGGGCATCGCCCACGGGATGATCGCCAGCGCGCGGGCCAGCCAGCGCAGCCGCAGATTCAGGTTGAGCAGCAGGGCGAGGCCGAGGGCGAGTAAGAACTGCGGGACGGTGACGCCGAAGGCCCACACCAGACCGATCCGGAAGGAGTCCCAGAACAGGGAGTCCTGGAACAGATCGGAGAAGTTGAGCAGCCCCACGAACCGGGTGGCCTGGGTCCGGCCCGACTGGGCGTCGGTGAACGCCAGCCCGATGCCGTACAGCAGCGGTCCCACGCTCAGCACCAGGATCGGGATCAGCGCGGGCAGCACCAGGAACCAGGCGCCGTGGTCGGGTCGGGGCCGGGCGGCGCGGCCCGCGTCCGCTGCGGTTGACCGCTGTGGCGCGGTCGCAAGGGTCACGGCAGGGGCTCCTTAGGGCGCGGCCCGGTCCGGCGGGCGCTGTGCGCGGCCCCCGGGTCGGGTATGCGGTCTGCTGGTTCGGGGCTCGGAGCCGCGGCACCCGTTGGCGCTGCGGCATACGGCTGTCCGTTGCTCGCTGCTGCGATCGGGAGCCACCGCGCTACCGCGCCGGCTCGGTCGCCGCATCTCCCGCCGTCGGTTGTGCTGCCATCGCGCCTCCCCCTCTCCCCCGTTGCCCGCTTCCCCGTTGCCCGCCCTCACCGGCACCGTGTCCGTACGGCAGGGTGCGGCGAGGTCGTTCCGGCCCGGGCTCTCCCGTCGGGAGGTGCTCCGGGGCAGCCGGCCGCCGTCATCGTCGTGAGGGCTGCCACCACAGTCAAGGTCCCGGCCGGATTCCTTGAAGGATCTCCCCACCTGGGCGGTCCGCCCAACCTGCGACACTGGTCGCGATCACGCACCGCAGGAGGCATCACCATGACCGAAGCGAGCCCCGCCGCCTTCACGGAAGCGCGCGCCCGGGACGTACTGGCCTCGGCCGGGCGGCCGGACGCGGCGGCCGACGCCAGGCTGCTCTCGCTCGGCGAGAACGCCGTCTTCGCGCTCGGCGACGGCGGTCCGGTCGTACGGGTGGGCCGCAGCGCCGAACTCCTGGAGCGGGCCGAGCGGGAGCTGGGCGTGGCCCAGTGGCTGGCGGCCGAGGGCGTGCCGGCCGTACGGGCCGCGGAGCCCGTGGCCGCGCTGGTCGACGGGCATCCCGTGACGTACTGGCAGCGGCTGCCGGAGGCCGTCCGGCCCGCCGGTCCGGATGATCTCGCCGCGCTGTTGAAGCTGGTCCACAGCCTGCCGAAGCCGCCGTTCGCACTCCCCCGGCGCGAACTGCTCGGCGGCGTCGAGCGCTGGCTGCGGCTGGCGGGCGACGCCGTATCGGCGCCGGACGCGGAGTATCTGCGCGGTCGGCGGGATGCGTTCGTGGCGGCCGCCACGGCGCTGGAGCCGCATCTGCCCCGCGGCCCGATCCATGGCGACGCGCTGCCCCGCAATGTCCATGTCGGCCCCGACGGGCCGGTGCTGGTCGATCTGGAAACCTTCGCCTCCGATCTGCGGGAACACGACCTTGTCGTGATGGCGCTGAGCCGGGACCGCTATGGCCTGTCCCCGGACTCCTACGACACTTTTGTCTCCGTCTACGGCTGGGACGTACGCGACTGGGAGGGCTGCGCCGTGCTGCGCGGGTCCCGGGAGACGGCGAGCTGCGCCTGGGTCTCCCAGCACGCGCCCGGAAACCCGGCGGCGCTCAAGGAATTCCGGCGGCGGATCGCCTCACTGCGCGAGAAGGACGCGACGGTGCGGTGGTATCCGTTCTGAGGCCGGCACGGCCCGGACGACCGGGGCAGGGACCGCCGGGCCGAGGCGGGAACAGCCGAGCCGAGGCAGAGCCGAACTGAGGGACAGCCGGACCGAGGGACAGCCGGACCCAGCGACAACCGGACCGAGCGACAGCCGGACCGGGACAGTGACGGGCAGAGAAGCCGAGCTGTCCCGACCGGACGGCCCGCCACCGCTGCCGGTCAGGCCCTGGCCTGGTACGGGATCAGCGGCCAGGCCGGTTCGACTATCGCCCGTGGGTCTCCCGAGCGCCGCAAATACGCCTGGAACGAGGCGGCTTGTTCGGCGGCCGCCTGCTCCTGGAGGTCGTGCAGGGCACGCGGCGACGGGATGGCGACGGCCGGGAACTTCTCCCCGATGCGCCGGGCGACGCCGGCCGCGGCAGCCGCGTCGGCGCCGGCTTCGTGTGCGCCCTCCAGCCGGACGCCGTAGTGACCGCACAGCGCCTGCAGCGCGCGCTTGCCCTTGCGGTAGCGGTCCACATGCTTGTCCAGGACCAGGGGGTCGATGACCGGTGCGGGGGTGTGTCCGAGCCGCTCGGTCAGGGTCCGCAGGCCGTGGCGCCGGCACTCGCGGTCGAGCAGCGAGAGGTCGTAGCGCGCATTCATCACCACCAGCGGGATCTCCGCGCGCAGGGCGTCGGCCAGCGCCTCGGTGATTTCCTCTATGGCGGTCGCCGGCGGGCGGCCGTGTTCTTGGACATATGCGGTCGAAATGCCGTGAATGGCCGCTGCCTCGTCGGGAATCGGCACCCCCGGATCGAGCAGCCAGGTCCGCTTCCCGGCCGCCCGGCCGTCCCCCTCCAGCCGGATCAGGGCTGCGGTGACGATGCGGTCCTGCTCGACGTCGGTGCCTGTGGTCTCCAGGTCGAAGCCGACCAACAGCTCCTGATGCCAGCTCATGCCGAAACCTCGCTTCGCTCGGCCTCGCACTCACTCGGCGCGCCTTCGCGGTTCCCCCGGCCTTCGGCCGGGGGAACCCCCACGCTGCCCTCGCTCATGCGGCCTCCTTCGGTGGTACTTCCCCCGTTGCCCGCCCACTCTCGCACGCACCACTGACAATCGACCGGCCGCCCGTCGCGGCAGGGCAGCCACACCCGCCCGCCACCTCGCCGGCCCGGCCCCGATCCGCCGGACACGCCCTAGGCTGACCACCATGGACCTACGGCTGGCAGGACACGGCGCGCTGGTGACGGGCAGCAGTTCGGGTATCGGGGCGACGATCGCCGAGACGCTGGCGGACGAGGGGTGTGACGTCCTCGTCCACGGGCGGAACGCGGGGGCCGCCGCGGCCGTGGCCGAGCGGATCGCCGCCCGCGGCGTACGGGCCGAAGTGGTGCTCGGCGATCTGACCGAACCGGGCGTCGCCGAGCAGGTCGCGCTCACCGCACGCGACTTCGGGGCCCACATCCTCGTCAACAACGCAGGTCCGTTCGCCGAACACGACTGGGAGAGCTCCCGGCCGTCCGACTGGCGGGCCGCCTTCGAAGGGAACGTACTGCCGACGATGCGGGTCAGCCAGACGCTGCTGCCGTCGCTGCGCGCGTACGGCTGGGGCCGGGTGATCACCATCGGCAGCCGGGCCGTACGGACACCGCTGCCCAACATGGTGGCGTACTCCGCGGCCAAGGCCGCCGTGGTGAACATGACCACGAGCCTGGCCCGGCACCTCGCCGGAACCGGGGTCACCGCGAACTGTGTGAGCCCGGGGGTGATCGTCAGC
Source organism: Streptomyces inhibens (assembly GCF_022221585.1). NCBI lineage: Bacteria > Bacillati > Actinomycetota > Actinomycetes > Kitasatosporales > Streptomycetaceae > Streptomyces > Streptomyces inhibens. The sequence goes on along the minus strand of NZ_CP084681.1, from coordinate 7,636,554 downwards.
CCGTCGATGTACCGGATGTTCGAGCAGCGGGCGGCGAGCGAGGACCACGGGGGCGCCTCGCAGAGCGGTACGGAAGGCGGTCAGGCGGGTGGTCCGGGGGACGGCCCGGACGAGGCGGACCTCGTCTCGGAGTATGCGCCGAACCCGAGCGGCCGGCTGGGGCGCCCGGAGGACATCGCGGTCGCGGTCGCCTACCTTGCGAGCCCGCGCGCCGATTACGTCAACGGGATCGAGCTGCGGGTGGACGGCGGCATCACGGGGACGCCGTAGTCCGGCACCTCCGCCGCCGTCTCCCTCGACGGGAGGTCCGCCACCCGCACCTCCGTCACCAGCGCCTCCGGTGCCACCCCCGCACCGCTCGCATACGCCGTCCCGAAGGCCGCATCGCCCAGGCCCCGGCGTGCCGCGGCCGTGCTGCGTGCCACGTCGCCGCGCTCCGCCGCGGGCTGCGGTGCCCCGGCAGCGGCACGGCTCGCCGCCGCGCCGCCCAACAGCCGGGCCGCGGAGGCGAAGCGGCCGGCCAGCGCCTGAGCACCGGCCAGGCCCTCCAGCGCCAGCGCGACGGCGCGGGGGTCGGCGGTGGCGCGCGCCGCCGCGAAGCCCTCCAGGTGGCGCCGGCGCGCGGCCGCCGCATCGCCCCGCTGCTCGGCGACAAAGCCCAACTCGGCCAGCACGAAAGCGGTACCGGGGTCGCCGTCCCGGCCACGGCACCACTCCAGCCAGGGCAGCAGATGCGCCTCGGCGTCGTCGAGCCGTCCCTCCCTTCTGGCGCCGAGGGCGAGTCCGGTCTCGGCGAACATCTCACCGCGCCGGTGCGACTGTTCCCCGGCCAGCCGCAGGCCGCGCTCGTGGAGGTCGCGGGCGCCCGTCAGATCGCCGGTCAGCAGCGCGATCCGGCCCAGGCCGGAGAGCTTGTACGAGGCCTGGATCCACAGCCCGAGCTCCTCGGCGATCCGCAGCCCGTCCTGGTGGAGCCGGGCGGCGCGGGCGTAGTCGCCGGTGATCTCCGCGATCGTGCCGAGTACCTCGGCGGCCTGCAACTGGCCCCAGCGGTCGCCCAGTTCGCCGAAGAGCGCGGCGCTCTCCTCGGCGTCGCGGCGGCGCGCGAGAAGGTCGCCACCGCCGGTCTGGGCGCGGCTGCTCAGCGCCGCGGCGGTACCCCAGCGGTCACCCAGCGCCCGGAAGGCGGCCAGCGAGCGCCCCAGCCGCTCGGCCGCGGCCACCGGGTCGCCGAGCCCCACTTGGGCGTATCCCAGGAACCACTGGGCCCAGGCCCGGCCGCCGGGGTCGTCGTAGCCCTCGTACTGCCGGAGAACGGCGGCGGCCCGTGCCACCGGGTCGGCGTCGCCGCCGGCCAGCGACGCCATGCCGACCTGCCAGGCCGCGGCCCGCAGCCGGCGGCCCTCGAAGGCCACCTCGCCCGCGCCCCCGGGGGTGAGGTCGCCGGCCCCCTCGGCCTCTGTGCCGCGCGATGCGGCGGCCGTGAGCGCCGCCTCCAGCGAGCGGCCCGCCTCCGCGAGCCGGCCGCGCAGAAACCAGTACCAGGCCAGCGCGTCGACCAGCCGCAGCGCACGGTCCGCGGCGCCCTCGCGGACCGAACCGTCCAGCGCGGCCCGCAGATTCGCGGCCTCCTGGTCGAGCCGCTCCAGCCACTCCCGTTGGGCCGGTCCGTACAGCAACGGGGCGGCGCCTTCGGCGAGTTCGGTGTAATAGCGGTGATGGCGCCGGCGGACCGCGTCCAGTTCGCCGGCCTCCCGAAGGCGTTCGAGGCAGTAGGCGGCGACCGTCTCCAGAAGGCGGTAGCGCAGCCCGTCCGGCGTCCGGGACACCGTCACCAGTGAGCGGTCCACGAGGCGCGCCAGCAGCTCGGGCACCTCGTCCCGCCCCACCTCGCCGCCCGCGCAGACCGTTTCGGCGGCCTCCAGTGTGCAGCCGTCCGCCTGTACGGCCAGTCGGCGCAGCACGGTGCGTTCGGGGCCGGGCAGCAGCTCCCAGCTCCAGTCGATCATTGCGCGCAGAGTCTGCTGACGGGGTGGTGCACCACGCCGACCGGCTGCCAGCAGCCGGAACCGGTCGTCCAGCCGGACGCTCAACTCCCGTACACCCAGCGCGCGCACCCGGGTGGCGGCCAGCTCCAGGGCGAGCGGGATGCCGTCCAGCCGGCGGCAGATCTCCGCCACGGCGGGTGTGGTGTCCGCGTCCAGGACGAAGGCGTGATCGGCGGCGGTCGCCCGGGCCGCGAACAGCGCGACGGCGCCGGCACCTTCCAGCGGCGGTACGGCCCACAGCGCCTCGCCGGCCAGGCCCAGCGGTTCCTGGCTGGTCACCAGCACACGCAGCTCCGGGGCCGCGGCCAGCAGCTCGGCGGTGACCTCGGCGGCCGCCTCCACGATGTGCTCGCAGTTGTCCAGGACGAGCAGCAGGCGTTTACCGCGCACCGCGCCGACGAGCCGCTCGGCCACCGGGCCGGCCGCGGCGCCCTCCCGGATGCCGAGCACGGCCAGCACCGCCTCGGCCAGCTCGGCGGCGGTGCACTTGGCCTCCCGGCCGCGTGCGGGGTCGTCCGGGCGGCTCAGCGCGGCCAGTTCCACGAACCAGACGCCGTCCGGGAAGGTGCCGGTGAGCCGGCTCGCGGTCTCCAGGGCGAGGCGGGTCTTGCCCACGCCGCCGGGGCCGGTGAGCGTCACCAGGCGGGTGGCTGCGAGGAGCGCCTCCACCTGGCGTACGGCGTCCTGGCGGCCGAGGAGTTCGGTGAGGGGGGTGGGGAGGTTGGTGCGGGGGCGTGGCTGGGGGGCGGTGGGTGGTGCGGCAGGGGCTGGTGCGACGGAGGGTGGTGCGGAGCCGATGGCCGTCGTTACGGGGGGTGCGGCGTCGCCGGTGCGGTCATCGGCCCCCGTGCTCCCGATGGCGCCGGTACCACCAGTACTCCCGGCGCTCCCGGTGCCACTGGTGCCACTGGTGCCACTGGTGCCATTGGGGCCACTGGCGCTCGTCCGCCAGGGCTCCTGGCGCAGGATCGCCTGGTGGGCCGCGGTGAGTTCGGGGCCGGGGTCCACCCCCAGTTCCTCGGCCAGCCGGGTGCGTATCTCGCCGTACGCGGCCAGCGCCTCGCGCTGCCGGCCGGCCCGGTAGAGGGCGGTCAGCTGCAGGGTGCGCAGCCGTTCCCGGAGCGGGTGCCGGACGACCAGGCCGGCCAACTCGCCGGTCAACAGGGCGTGTTCACCCAGTTCCAGGCGGGCCGCGGCCCGCTCCTCCAGTGCCGTCAGCCGCTGCTCCTCCAGGCTCTCGGCCACCGGGCGCACCAGGTCGCTGTCCGCGAAGCCGGCGAATGCGGGGCCGTGCCACAGGTCCAGGGCCTCGCCCAGCAGATCGGCCCGTTCCCGCGCGCCGGCGGACGCGTAGGCGCGGTGCGTCAGTGCCGTGAAGCGGCCGGCGTCCACGGCCTCGGCGGTGATGTCCAGCCGGTAGCCGGGCGGGGTCGCCGTCACCAGTTTCCGGGCGCCGGGCTCCGCCGTGTCCAGGGCGCGGCGCAGCTGCGAGACCTTGCTCTGGAGGGAGGCCGTCGGGTTCGCGGGCGGCCGCGGGCCCCAGAGGTGTTCGACGAGCCGGGTGGTGGACACGGGGCGGCCGAGGTGTGCCAGGAGTGCGGCCAGCAGGGCGCGTACCTTCGTCTCCGGGACGGGGGCGGGGCGGTCGTCGGAGGACCGCACGTCCAGGGGGGTCAGTACGCGGAAGTGCATTGCCCCACGGTAGTGGGGGGCGGCCCGCGTTGTCGGGTGGCTCCCACCGTGGGGGCTTGTCTTTTGCCCCTGCCTTCGGCGGGGCGGTGGGGTGTTGTGGGGCGGGGCCCGGGTGTGTGGGGGTGGCGGTGGTGCGGCCTCCGGGGCGGGGTGTGTGGACTGCTTCGCTTTACGTCCACACACCCCGCCCCTGCGGCCCCACCACCTCCCGTCCGTGGTGGGGTCCCGCCCCGGTGGGGGTGAGGGAGAAGCCGAGTTGCCTTTACGACACGGGGCGGGAATCCGCCCAAATGCCCTCGAATTCCTCGCGGTAGGTTTCGAACAGGCCGTGGTCGCCGTCGCGGGTTTCGCGGGCGTCCTGGCGGACGATCTCCCGGCTGCCGCCGCGGAGGACCAGGACGGGGGACTCCATGCCACGGCTCTTGCGGAGGTAGGACTGCACGACCGCTATGCCGTCGGGGCCGTCGCCGTCGACGAGGTAGGCGGTGAAGCGCGGGGTCTCGTCGAAGACCTGGATCTCGAACGCGCCGGGGTCGCGCAGCCGGGCCCGCACCCGTCGCATGTGGAGGATGTTCATTTCGATCGAGCGGCTCATCTCGCCCTTCTTCAGGCCGATTTCGCGCTCGCGGCGGCGCACCGCGCTGCTCGCGGGGTTGAGGAAGAGCAGGCGGACGCGGCAGCCGGATTCGGCGAGCCGGACCAGGCGGCGGCCGGAGTAGTTCTGGACGAGGAGGTTGAGGCCTATGCCGACGGCGTCGAGTCGGCGGGCGCCGCCGAAGAGGTCCTCGGCGGGGAGCTGACGCTGCAGGCGCACCCGGTCGGGGTGTACGCCGATGACGTCGGCGTAGCGGTCGCCGACGAGATCCTCGACCGCGTCGATGGGCAGCCGTCCGGAGATACGGGTGCCGACGCCGGAGCCGAGTATGTCCAGGAGGCGGGCGGAGGCGCGCTCGGCCTGGGCGAGGACGGTCTCGGACAGGGCGCGGTTGCGGGAGACGATGTTGCGGGCGACCTCCAGTTCGTCGAGGGCCAGCTCGACGTCCCGGCGGTCGTCGAAGTACGGCTCGAAGCAGGGCCAGTGCTGGACCATCAGTTCGCGGAGTTGCGGGAGCGTCAGAAAGCTGACGATGTTGTCGTCGGCGGGGTCGAGGAGGTAGCCCTTGCGGCGGCTGACCTCGCGGACCGCGACCGCGCGCTGTACCCATTCCTGGCCCGCGGGGCCGGCCGCGGCGATGACCCATTCGTCGCCGTGCACCGGCTCGTAGATCGGGCGCAGGACCGCCGCCACGACGGCCCGCAGCCGTTGCTCGACGAGATTCAGCCAGATGTAGGCGCGTCCGGCCCGGCGGGCGCGGGTGCGCACCTCGCTCCAGGCGTCGGCGCCCCAGTCCAGTTCCGCACCGATCTCCAGTGGTCGTGCCAGGGACACCGCGCCGGGCGGTGCGTCGACGGAGCCGCCCTCGTGTCCCTCGTGACTCTCGTCACCAGGGGGCAACTCCAGCCCGCCGCTCACCTGCCACCGCCTTCCGAACCCCCGTGCCAACGATCAAGGCAGACTACTGCGGTGCGGGAGGCGGTGCAGCAGGATGGTTCGAGTCGACTACCAACTCCCCTTATTCATAGTGCCCGTTGTGACCGGACAGCGCGGGTGGAGTGAGCGGATTCATAGCGGTGACGTCGCGTGGCGCCAGCTGGAAGCCCTGCCAGTGGACGGGCATCGGTTCCTGGTCCTCGTCCTTGGCGATGTGGTGGAACCCGATGTTGACCCACGCGATGGGGTGTTTCAGCGGCTGGCCGTTGACCCAGGTGTCGATGCTCTTGCCCGCGCGGGCGCCGCAGTTGGCCAGGTTGTTGCTGGCGAACTGCTCACATTTGTTGTACTCGGTGAAATAGACGTCGTGTTTGGTGTAGCCGCGGCCGGTGTATTTGTTTGTATGGCCCGGCACGATCTCGTAGGAACGCGGGTGGCCGTCCTTGTTCTTGAGCGGGCTGACCACCCGCCACCAGCGCATCGCGCCCGCGTCACCGGCCAGTTCCTTGGTGACGGGTGTGCGGGTCGTGCGGATGGTGGGGGTGAGGCCGCCGGGGCGGGTCGTGGTGGCGGAGTCGAACTGCTCGACCTTGTTGGCGGAGGAGCCGTCCAGCCCGAAGTTCAGCCGCCAGAAGACATTGTGGCTGTGGCTGGTGGCGTAGTCCTTGGCGCCCTTGCCGATCGGCATACCGCGGCCGTCGCCGGCGTCGTAGTCGCCGGGTGAGACGGTGCCGGTGGCGCCGACCTGCATGGTCATGGTGCCGTCACCGGAGAACCGCCATTCGGTGATGTATTCGTACCAGCCGACCTTGTTGACGGTGTAGAGCAGCAGGTCCTTGCCCTGGAGCTGGTAGGTCTTGGCGCTCTCGCCGGGGTAGGGGCCCATGCGGTAGGCGTGGCCGCGGGCGCGCGTGGTGGCGCACAGGCCGCTGACGCTGGGGTGCGCGGGGTCCCAGGCGCCGGGCACCTTGACGGTCTTGATGGTGCCGCCGGGGCATTCGGCGGGGTCGAGTTTCATCAGCCCCTGGGCGAAGCCCTGGCCGGTGAGGTCGTCGTACTCGTTACGGCCGTCGTCGTAGGGGACGTGGATCTGGGCGAGTTTGGCGGTGGTGAGCACCTTGATCGGGGCGCGTTCGCCCTTGGGCTGGTACGAGATGTCGTCCAGGACCAGGCCGGCGTTGCCTTCGTAGTGCCAACACATGCGCCAGACGGTGCCGCCGTCGAGCGTCTGGGTGATGCGGTAGGCGGCGCTGCAGCTGGGGGCGGGAGCGGGCGCGGCGGGGGCCTCGGGGGCGGCGTGGGCGGACGGGGCGATCGTGAGGGCGGTGGCGGCGAGCAGCAGAGGGGCGGCGGTGAGGGCCGCGGCGCGCCGGTGCGGGCGGCGGATCAGGTCTCCGATGGTGCGTCTTTCGGGCACGGCTGTGGCTCCTGTCCCAAGGAGTGGCGGTCGAAGGAGGGCGCGGTCAGCCCAGGCGGGCGACGGTGCGGGCGCTGAGGTCGATGACGAAGCGCCGGGTGTCGATCCACTGACCGTTCTTGACTTTTGTGAAGAGGCGGATGCAGCGGTGCTCCCCGCAGTCGGCCAGGGCACCCGGCGCGTCGCCTTCCGCGCGGCCCCGGTAGACGAAGCCGGTGACGCTGAGCGGGTCCGGTCCGGTGAGCTCGCGTCCGGTGGCGTCGCGGTAGTCCTGCCGCAGCCCCGATCCGAGCGGGGCGGCGATCAGCAGCCGGGCCGCCTCGACGGCCTCGGTGTGGCTGGGCGGCGGCTGGACGCCGTGCTGGGTGTCCGTCGACTCCACCTTCGAGGTGGTGAGGTTGACGGTCTTGGTGATGTAGCTGTCGCTCTTGTAGTCGTAGAAGGAGACATTCGCCCGGCGCGGCGGGTCGGCGAGGCCGGCCTCCGCGGGGGTGAGTTCGGCCAGGTCGGTGGTGAGGCGCTCGGGCCCCGGCTTGCCGGTGACGTCCTTGACGAGGCCGCGCGGGGTGCGCGGCAGCGCCAGATCCTCGGCGCGCCGGAGTTCGTCGTCGGTGAGCGGGTCCCGCCCCCGGCCGCGCTCCCCCTGGGCGCGGACGCCCTCGACGACGCCCGGCGGCGGCTGTCCCGGGTCGCGCCCCGGTGCGGGTGCGCCGGCCGCGGCGGGCCGGCCGCCGGTGCCCGGTCCGTCGGCGGCCCCGGCGTCGGCCGGCAAGGTGATCGCCACCATGGCGGCGGTGCCGGTCAGCGCGATGGCGGCGCCTGCGACGACCTTGCCGAGGTGGCGGTGCATCAGTTGGTGCAAGGTTCCCCCCTGCTGTCACATTCCGTGACTCGCATATCGGTCCCCCGTCGGTCCTCCAGTTAGACGACAAGTAGGACGATCCGACATCGCGACGGGTTGCCCCCCATTCAGCCGAGATCTGGCTAAAAGACCTCTGTGTGCGACAAGTTGCGACAAGTTGGGGAAGGAATTCGATTCGGTCTGCGCATGTGTGTCGTGGAGTCGCCGCAGCGGCCGACGAGAAAGTGGAAGAGTCTACGCATGCAGGTCTGGCCGGGACAGATGTATCCGCTGGGTGCCACCTATGACGGGGCGGGCACCAACTTCGCGGTGTTCTCCGAAGCCGCGAAACGCATCGAACTGTGTCTGCTGCACGACGACGGTTCGGAGACCGCCGTCGAGCTGCGCGAGAGCGACGCCTTTGTGCGGCACGCATATCTTCCGGGGGTGATGCCGGGGCAGCGTTACGGCTTCCGGGCGCACGGTCCGTACGAACCGGAACGGGGGCAGCGCTGCAATTCGGCGAAGCTGCTGCTCGACCCGTACGCACGGGCCATGAGCGGCCGGATCGACTGGGACGAGGCGGTCTACGGCTACCACTTCGGGCGTCCTGAGGTACGCAACGACCTGGATTCGGCACCGCACACCATGGCGTCGGTGGTGGTCAATCCGTACTTCGACTGGGGCGACGACCGTCCGCCGCGCACCGCGTACCACGAGACGGTGCTCTACGAGGCCCATGTGAAGGGCCTGACGATGCGCCATCCGGAGCTCCCCGAGGAGCTGCGCGGCACCTATGCCGCGCTGGCGCATCCGGCGATCATCGACCATCTGACGAAGCTGGGGGTCACCGCCCTGGAGCTGATGCCGGTGCATCAGTTCGTACAGGACCACCGGCTGGTGGATGCGGGGCTGACGAACTACTGGGGCTACAACACCATCGGGTTCTTCGCCCCGCACAACGCGTATGCGTCCTGGGGCGACCGCGGACAGCAGGTGCTGGAGTTCAAGACCGCGGTACGGGCGTTGCACCAGGCCGGCATCGAGGTGATCCTGGATGTGGTCTACAACCACACCGCCGAGGGCAGCCATCTGGGCCCGACGCTCTCGTTCCGGGGGCTGGACAACGCCTCGTACTACCGGCTGTCGGAGGACCGGCAGTACTACATGGACACCACCGGCACCGGGAATTCGCTGCTGATGCGCAGCCCGCATGTGCTCCAGCTGGTGATGGACTCGCTGCGCTACTGGGTGCAGGAGATGCGGGTGGACGGCTTCCGCTTCGATCTGGCGGCGACGCTGGCCCGGCAGTTCCACGAGGTGGACCGGCTGTCGTCGTTCTTCGATCTGGTGCATCAGGACCCGGTCGTCAGCCAGGTGAAGCTGATCGCCGAGCCGTGGGATGTCGGTGAGGGCGGCTATCAGGTGGGGAACTTCCCGCCGCTGTGGACCGAGTGGAACGGGAAGTACCGGGACACCGTGCGGGACCTGTGGCGGGGCGAACCCCGCACCCTGGCGGAGTTCGGATCCCGGCTGACCGGTTCGTCGGACCTCTACCAGGAGGACGGTCGGCGGCCGCTGGCCTCGGTCAACTTCGTGACCTGCCATGACGGCTTCACGTTGCACGATCTGGTCGCGTACAACGAGAAGCACAACGAGGCCAACGGCGAGGACAACCGGGACGGTGAGCGCTTCAACCGGTCGTGGAACTGCGGTGCCGAGGGGCCGACCGACGATCCCGGGGTGCGACGGCTGCGGGCCCGGCAGATGCGGAATTTCCTGGCCACGCTGATGCTGTCGCAGGGCGTGCCGATGCTCAGCCACGGGGACGAGTTCGGGCGCAGCCAGGGTGGCAACAACAACGCGTACTGCCAGGACAACGAGCTGTCGTGGGTACGCTGGCCGGAGCCCGGGCGGGGCGGGGGCGCCGGGGAGCCGTACCTGTCCGACGACCCCGACGACCCCGATGACCCAGACACCGAAGACCCCGACGAGGCGGACGGTCCGGAGGGGACACCGCGGGCGGACGAGGAGCAGCTGGCGCTGCTGGCGTTCGTCCGGCAGATGGTGTGGCTGCGGCGTGACCATCCGGTGTTCCGGCGCCGGCGGTTCTTCCAGGGCCACCCGATGGAGGGCACCCATGACGAGCTGTCCGATATCGCATGGTTCACGGCGGGCGGCGAGGAGATGGGGCCCCGTGACTGGCAGTCGGTGCACGCCAAGTCGCTGACGGTGTTCCTCAACGGCAGCTCGATCTCCGAGCCGGGTCCGCGCGGTGAGCCCATCACCGATGACTCGTTCCTGCTGATGTTCAACGCCCACGACCAGGAGAAGCAGTTCATGGTTCCCGAGTACCTCGGCCGGCAGTGGCAGATCGTGGTGGACACCGACCGGCCGTCTGTGGTGGCGGACGGCGGTGGCGCCAAGGTCAAGGCCGGCGATCGGCTGACGCTCGTCGGCCGGAGCCTGCTGGTGCTGCAACGGCCGGCGTAGCCGCACCGGGCGGACGGGACATGGCCCGGGTGGCGAGGGCGATACCGAGGATCAGTACGGCGGCCCCGGTGGCGACCCCGAAGGCGTCGGACGGGCCGTAGGCCTCGGCGAGCCGGCCGGAGACGGCCAGGGACAGGGCCTGGCCACCGACCACCGCACTGGTGAGCAAGGCCATCGACTCGGCCGGCCGGGTGGTGGGCACCAGCGCCGGCGAGAGCCCGGCGGCGGCCCTCATCAGTGCTGTTGCACATGCGCCAGCAGCCGGTCCCTCGCGCGTCCACGCCGTCGCCCTGGTCTCCAAGATCCACAAACCGACGCTACGAGCCCTGACCTACGGCTGCGCCACCCGCCCCGAGGTCCTGGAAGCGCTTACCGTCACCGCCGGCTCTTCGCCCCTGTCGTCATGGTCACCAGCGTCCTCTGGCACCTCATCTCCTCCGTACGCCGCCCGCAACGCTCCAGCCGCCGCGCCCCCCGGCTCAACTCGCCAGGGGGAGAGCCGGTGCAGCCCCCTCTGTCCGGAAATGCCGGTCCCGGCCCGCAGACCGACCGCGGCCGGTATCCGCCTACGCCTACATCAGCGCCGCGCCGAGCCCTGGTGTTACCACGCCCTCAAGAAGCCGGGCGCTTGTGGCCTGTGACGCGTACCCCCGATCGGCCATGAGTACACTCGCCCACCATGTGTGAGGCTAGACGGTTTAGAAAACGGCAGAAAATACGCGATTACCGACCACGCGCCGACGGTTGTGCCCGGCGTGTGGAAGTCCTACCGAACACGGCCGTATCGATCTATACCGCCTCGTGTCACAGGCTTGCCGCCCGAAGACACGCCACGTCCGCCCCGGCCACTGCCACCTCGGGGGTGGCGTGAGGCGCCGCTCGAACCGACGTCGGCACGCGCAGTCCCGTGACCCGCGCGGACACTGGCTGCTCCTGATCCTCGTCCTCCCGGTGATGTTCGGCGCCCTGCTCTTCGAAGGCTGGACCACCCACGAGGTCGACGCCGCCAAGACGCGGCAGGACTGCACCAGCCCCGTACCCAGGGCCGTGGGCAAGGGCGGCCCGGTGCTCCGGTTCGACGGTGACAAGGTGAAGTCCGCCGCGGTGCCCGCCCGTACCGTGGCGCTCACCTACGACGGGGGACCCGACCCCGTATGGACGCCCCGTCTGCTCGACCTGCTGCGCAAGCACCATGCCCACGCCACCTTCTTCCTCTACGGCGCCCAGGCGGCTCAACACCCGGACCTGGTACGGCGGATCAAGGCCGAGGGCCACGAGATCGGCTCGAACACCTACACCGGCGCCGTCATGGGCTCGGCCTCGCCGCTGCGCGCCTCGCTGGAGCTGTCGCTCACGCAGAAGGCGCTGGCGGGCACCGCGGGCATCCACACCGGTCTGCTGCGGCTGCCGCAGACCACCGCCGTGGACACCATGTGCGGCGGCGAGTGGAAGGCGGCCCGGCAGGCCGGCGCGGAGGGGTACACGCTGGTCGCCGCCGACCGGTGGTTCCGTAAGCCGTCGCAGGGCATGATCCGGCAGCTCGACCAGAACGACATCGCGTACAAAGAAACCGAAAAGCTGCTCAGCAACCGGAATGTCAAGAAATTCACCACTGTGACGTCCGGGGTCGGGCTGCCCTCGACCGACACGCCGGTGTCCACCCTCGAGCGATGGCAGGGCACCGCCCTGATCTGGGCCAAGGCCCTCGGGCACGCGTTTGTCAGCGGGATGACCTGGGTGCTCGGGATAGCGGGCGGGCTCGGGGTGCTGCGGCTGCTGATGCTGGTCTTTTTCGCCCGCACCCACGTCCGGCGGCTGACGCGCTTCCGCCCCGGCTCGCCCCGGCTGCGGGAGGTCACCGACCCCGTGACGGTCCTCGTTCCCGCCTACAACGAAGAGGCGGGCATCGAGTCCACCGTCCTTTCGCTGCTCGCCTCCACCCACCGGCAGCTGCAGATCATCGTGATCGACGACGGGTCGACGGACCAGACGGCGGACATCGCCACCTGGATCAACGATCCCCGCGTGATGGTGATCCGGCAGTCCAACGCGGGCAAGGCCGCCGCCCTCAACACCGGCCTGGCCCATGCGAGGTACGACATCGTGGTCATGGTCGACGCCGACACCGTCTTCGAACCGGACGCCATCCAACGCCTCATCCAGCCGCTCGCCCACCCGGCCGTCGGCGCGGTCAGCGGCAACACCAAGGTCGGCAACCGGCGCCGCCTGCTGGGCAGATGGCAGCACCTGGAATACGTCTTCGGCTTCAACCTCGACCGCCGGATGTTCGAGGTGCTGGAGTGCATGCCGACCGTCCCCGGCGCCATCGGCGCCTTCCGCCGGGACGCGCTGATGGGCGTCGGCGGGGTCAGCGAGGACACCCTCGCCGAGGACACCGACCTGACGATGGCCCTGTGGCAGGCGGGCTGGCGGGTGGTCTACGAGGAGAACGCCATCGCCTGGACCGAGGTACCCACCTCGCTGGGCCAGCTGTGGCGGCAGCGCTACCGCTGGTGTTACGGCACGCTCCAGGCCATGTGGAAGCACCGCCGTGCCGCCGTCGAAGTGGGCCCGGCCGGGCGCTTCGGCCGCCGTGGACTGAGCTACCTCGTGCTCTTCCAGGTCGCCCTGCCGCTGCTCGCGCCGATCGTCGACGTCTTCGCACTGTACGGTGCCCTCTTCCGCGGGCCCGTTCTGTCTGCCGGGGTGTGGCTCGGCTTCCTCACCCTCCAGCTGGCCTGCGCCGGATACGCACTGCGGCTGGACGGCGAGAAGGTGCGGGCGCTGTGGGCGATGCCGTTCCAGCTCCTGGTCTACCGGCAGTTGATGTATCTGGTGGTCATCCAGTCCGTGGTGGCCTTCCTGCTCGGCACCCGGCTGAAATGGCACCGTATGCACCGCTCCGGCACCGCCGCCCAGCAGATCGGGCAGCCGGTCGCGTACCAGAGCCTGTCATCGAGGTGACCAGGCGCTGAGCCGCCGTCAGGGCGCCCACCCGCCTCCGGGCCAGGTGGGCGCCCTGTACAGTCACCGCTGCGTCCCACGGTGAAGAACTGCGGATGGTTTGGTGAAGAGCCCGTGAGCGTGCAGACTGTCCGCCCATGACTAACTGGCTGGACGGGACACCCAACATGGACCGGTACGGAGGCGACGCGGACGCGACGCACGCCGCGACCGGACAGGTTTGGCACCAGACCGCCTACCCGTCGCAGGCGGGCCCCGCGCAGCCGCTGCCGGGCCTCCCGGGTAACGGCGCCCTGCACGGCGGCGGGAGCATCCCGCCCCGGTCCGGCGGTCGCAGGGGCGGCGCCGGCCGTCGTGGCCGCGGCTCCAGGGTCAGGTCTGCCCCGCCCCGCCCCAGCCGGCGCCGCCGGTTCATACGGGTGGCGATCCTTCTGGTCGCCGTGCTCATCATCACCTCCATCGGCACCTACGTCTGGGCCGATACCAAGCTCAACCGCGATGTCGACCTCGCCAAGATCAGTGACCGGACGCCGCAAGGCAAGGGAACCAACTATCTGATCGTGGGTTCCGACAGCCGCGTGGGCCTGTCCGAAAAGGACCTCAAGGACCTGCACACCGGTGGCTCGGCCGATGCGGGCCGCCGCACCGACTCGATGATCCTGCTGCACACCGGCGCCCACGGCACCACGATGGTGAGCCTGCCGCGCGACTCATGGGTGACGATCCCGCCGTACATCCGCCCCGAAACCGGCAAGCACTACGCCGCCTCGAAGAACAAGCTCAACGCGGCCTTCTCCCTCGGCGGCCCCAACCTGCTCGTACGGACCATCGAGCGCAACACGGGCCTGCACATAGGGCACTACACGGAGATCGGTTTCGCGGGCTTCGTGGGCATCGTGGATGCCGTGGGCGGTGTGCCCATGTGCCTGGACAAGGACGTCAAGGACGAGAAGTCGGGCGAGGACCTGACGAAGGGCTGCCACCGGCTCGACGGCCGCACGGCGCTCGCGTTCGTCCGCCAGCGCCACCAGGAGGCCCAGGGCGATCTCGGCCGCAGCAAGAACCAGCAGAAATTCCTGGCCGCACTCGCCCACAAGACCGCCACACCGGGCGTCCTGCTCAACCCGTCCAAGGTCTACCCCACGATGAGCGCCGGGCTGGACACGCTCATCGTGGACGACGACATGAGCCTGTGGAACCTCACCTCGCTCTTCGAGGCGATGAAGAGTGTGACGACCGGCGCCGGCAAGCGACTCAATGTCCCCGTCGCCGGCCTCGGCTTCCCGACCTCCAAGGGCAGCGCCGTGAAGTGGGACATGCCACGGGCGAAGAAGCTCTTCACGGAACTGCGCAACGACCGGCCGGTGGATGTGGCGGACAAGGGCCGAGGTCTGTCCGCACAGTCAGGTCAGCCGGAGTCATAGGCAGGCGAGGGTGACCACGGCTTTGTAGTGGACGGTGCTTTTGGCACCCCCCACATCCTCACAGTCGTAGCGGGTGACGAGGGCTTTGTTCTGCTTGAGCCGGTTGAATACGAAGGTCTACGCAGCACCGGCCCCGCTTCCTTGGAGGAACAACGACAGCAATGCCGATGGGAGATGACACAACGAGCCGTCAGCGGGGTACGGGTGTTCCCATGACGCAGCCATCGAGTCCGTCGCCGACCGCCACCTACCGGCTGCAGCTCCAGCCGGACTTCCCGTTCGCCGCCGCCGAACGGGCCGTCCCGCACCTGGCCTCGCTGGGGGTGTCCCATCTGCACCTCTCGCCGGTGCTGGAGTCGGTGCCGGGGTCGACCCATGGCTATGACGTGGTCGACCATACGGCCGTACGGGCCGAGCTGGGCGGTGAGCAGGGGCTGCGGGCGCTGGCGGCGGCGGCCCGTTCGCACGGCCTCGGCCTGATCGTCGACATCGTGCCGAACCATATGGCGGTGCCGGAGCAGGTCTGGCGGAACGGGCCGCTGTGGGAGGTGCTGCGCAACGGCCCGGAATCCCCGTACGCCCGGTGGTTCGACATCGACTGGGACGCCGGCCACGGCGGGCGGGTGCTGCTGCCGGTGCTCGGCGGGCGGCTCGGTGAGGAGGCGCGGCACTTCCTCGTCGACGAAGACGGGTGGCTGTGCTATCAGGACCGCATCTTTCCGCTGCGCCCCGGTACGGAGACGTTGCCGACGGCACGCCTCCTGGAGGCCCAGTGGTACCGGCTCGCCTGGTGGCGGCTGGCCCGCAGCGAGCTGAACTACCGCCGCTTCTTCACCATTTCGGAGCTGATCGGGGTACGCGTGGAGGACCCCGAGGTCTTCGAGGCGACCCATGGCACGGTGCTGCGGCTGATCCGCGAGGGCGTCATCGACGGGCTGCGCATCGACCACCCGGACGGTCTGGTGGACCCCGGCGGCTATCTGGCCCGGCTGCGCGAGGGGACCGGCGGCCGCTGGACCGTCGTGGAGAAGATCCTGACCGGCGACGAGCGGCTGCCCGAGAGCTGGGCGTGCGCGGGCACGACGGGGTATGACGCGCTGCGCCACATCGACGGGCTGTTCGTCTGCCCGCAGGGCATCGGGCGGCTCTTCTCCCACTACCGGGACTTCGTCACCCCGCTGGCCGACGAGGGCGGCGACTGGGAGGAGACGGTGCGCCGGGCCGCGTACGAGGTCGTCACCCACGATCTGGCCACGGAGGTCGAGCGGCTGGTGCGGACGGCAGTGCGGATCAGCGAACGCTTCCCCGAGCCCGGCGACCATGCGCCGTGGGCGCTGCGCCATGCGATCCGTGAGCTGCTGGTGCGGCTGCCGGTCTACCGCCCGTACGCCGCCGATGCGACCCGGGCGGTGCCGGACGGGGCGATGCTGGGCAGAGCGGCGGTGCGGGCGCGTACCGCGTTCCGGGTGCCCGAGGAGGCGCGGGCGGTGGATCTGATCCACGATCTGGCGCTCGGTGTGGGGGCGGGCGGCGCCGGTCACGACGACTCCGATGGTGACGACCGGTGCCACGGCACCCCGGACGGCGCCGACCCGGACCGGGCCGACTTCGCCGCGCGGTTCGCCCAGACCGCGTCCGCGCTGCACGCCAAGTCCGTGGAGGACACCGCCTTCTACCGCTATCCGGTGCTGCTGTCGGCCTGCGAGGTCGGCGGCGACCCCGGCGAGCCGGCACTCCCTCCGGAGGCGTTCCATGCGTACTGCACGCGGATCCAGCGGGACTGGCCGGTGACCGGGACCGTGCTCTCCACACACGACACCAAGCGCAGCGCCGATGTGCGGGCGCGGATCGCGGTGCTGTCCGAATGCCCCGACCGGTGGCGGGATGTGCTGGGCGGGATGGCCGACGGTGCTATGTGCGGGATCGGGGTCAAGGGGGTGGACGGCGCGGGTCCGCCGGACCCGATGGTGTCCTGGCTGGCCTGGCAGACCGCGTTCGGGCTGGGCGCGCCCGCCGACGGCCCGGCGGCGGTGGGGGCACCCCCACCCGGCGACAGCTGGGGGAGGGTCGGGCCCGCGGTCCTCAAGGCCGTACGGGAGGCCGGGCTGCGCACCTCCTGGACGGAGCCGAACCCGGACTACGAGGAGGCGGTCGCGGAGTTCATCCGCAGCGGACCCTGCGGTCCCACGGCCGCCCCGCTCACCGCTCTGGACGAGGAGCTCACCCCGCACATCCGCGCGAATGTGCTGGGCGCGGCGCTGCTGCACCTCACCATGCCGGGCGTGCCCGACCTCTACCAGGGCACCGAGCTCGGCTACGCCGCGCTGGTCGACCCGGACAACCGGCGGCCCGCCCGCTTCCGGCCGGAGCTGCTGGCCGAGCTGGACGGCGGGGCCGCGCCGCGCGATCTGTCCAGTGAGAAGCTACGGCTCACCGCGGCGGCGCTCCGGCTGCGGCGCGACCGCCCGCAGTGGTTCGGCGCCACCGCGTCGTACGAGCCGGTGTACGCGGAGGGGCCGGCGTCCGAGCACTGTGTGGCGTTCTGCCGCAGCGGGCGGGTGCTGACGGTGGTGACCCGGCTGTCGCTGCGGCTGGTGGAGACCGGCGGTTGGTGGGACACCGGGCTGCGGCTGCCGCCGGGCGGCCCCTGGCGCGAGCTGCTGACCGGGCGCGAGCTGCCGGGCGGTGCGGTGGTGGGGCTGAGCGAGCTGCTGGAGATGTCGCCGGTCGCGCTGTTCGTGAGCGAGGGAGCGGAGGGCGAGTAGCCGTACGGCTTCAGGAATGTGACATACCGTCAGCTGGCTATCTCCGGACTCTCCTTCGCCGTGTTCCGCAGCAGCTCGGTGAACTCGGCTGCCGCGCCGGTCAGTTCGACGCGCGAGAAGACCGTGATGTCGCGGCGCCACGGCGGATCGGTGGGCACGTACGCACAGTCCAGGCCGATGAGTTCATGGGCCGCGGTCAGCAGTACGCCGACGCCGGCCGAGGCCATCCGGACCGCGGTCGAGCTGTGCTGGGTACGGACGGCGGTCCGCGGTGTGAAGCCGACGCGTTCGCACTCCAGGTCCAGCCAGCGGCGCCCCTCGACCACCGGCTCCAGGCTGCAGCGCACCCACGGCCGGTGCGCCAGCTCCGCCAGACGTACCGAGTCCCGGGCGGCGAGCGGATCGTCGTGCGGCACGACCAGCACCATCCGCTCCCGGCCCACGACGGTGACTGGCCCCTGCCAGTCCTTGGGGCGCGGCCCGAGCGCCATATCGGCGATGCCGCGCGCCATCTGCTCGTACAACTCCTCGGTGGTGGCGTACTCGTGGAGCACCAGGCGCATACCGGGGTGGGCGCGGGCCCAGCGTGCGCACACCTCCGGCAGCACGCCGATCGCCTGGGCGTGCACCGTCGCGATATGCAGTTCGCCGCTCTCCGCGCCGCCGGCGGCCAGCGCGGCCCGGCGGGCCTGCCGGGCGCTGCGGACGGCGAGTTCGGCGTACGGGAAGTAGGCCCGGCCCATCGCGGTCAGCCGCACCCCGCGGGTCATCCGCTCCAGCAGCGGGCCGCCGACCTCCCGCTCCAGCGCCTTGATCTGGTGCGAGAGCGCGGACTGGGTGACATGCAACGCCTCGGCGGCGCGGGTGAAGGACTCCTCCTCGACGACCGCGACGAGGTACTCCATCTGCCGCAGGCTCATCCCCACCCCTCCCACCGCGCCCGGCGCATCTCATGAAGCATCTTCATCATCCCCATAGAAACATTGCCTTGGACTCATCGCCGCAGGTGGGCGGAGCCTTGTCGCATGAGTGAGTCAGACATGAACACCACGGACGTCCTTGTCATCGGCGGCGGCACGGGCGGCTACAGCACGGCTCTGCGCGCCGCGTCCCTGGGGCTGCGGGTGGTGCTGGCCGAACGCGATCTGATCGGCGGCACCTGTCTGCACCGCGGCTGTATCCCCAGCAAGGCCATGCTGCACGCCGCCGAGCTGGTGGACGGCATCACGGAGGCCCGTGAACGGTGGGGCGTCAAGGCCACCGTCGACGCCCTGGACTGGCCGGCGCTGGTGGCCACCCGCGACAGCATCGTCGCCCGCAACCACCAGGGCGTGGCGGGGAACTTGCAGACGGCGCGGGTGCGGGTCGTCCAGGGCTCGGCGCGGCTGACCGGGCCGCGTACGGTCCGGATCGAGGGCGCGGGAGAGTTCACCGCCCGGCGCGGCATCGTGCTGGCCACCGGCTCCCGGCCGCGTCTGCTGCCGGGCCTTCCGGAAGCCGGCCAGCGGGTGGTGACCAGCGATGATGCGCTGTTCGCAGCCGAACTTCCGGCGTCCGTACTGGTGCTGGGCGGCGGTGCGATCGGCGTCGAGTACGCCTCCTTCCACCGCTCCATGGGAGCCGAGGTCACCCTCGTCGAGGCCGCGGAACGGTTGCTTCCGCTGGAGGACGAGGACGTCGGCCGCCATCTGGCGCGCGGCCTGAAGAAGCGCGGCATCGCGGTCCGTACGGGCTCAACGCTGACCGGCACCGAGCTGCTGCCGGACGGCATACGGGCCACCGTACGCACCCCCAAGGGCGAGGAGGTGGCCATCGAGGCCGAGCGGCTGCTGGTCGCGGTGGGGCGGGTGCCGGTGACGGACGGGCTCGGCCTGGAGGCCGCCGGGCTGTCGACGGATGCGCGGGGTTTTGTCCCGCCGGCGGACTGGTCGCGGCTGGAGACCGCCGTGCCGGGCATCCATGTGGTCGGCGATCTGCTGCCGCCGCCGTCCCTCGGGCTGGCCCATGCCTCGTTCGCGGAGGGGCTGTTGGTGGCCGAGACGCTGGCGGGAATCCCGGCGCGTCCGGTGGACTACGCGACCGTGCCGCGGGTGACGTACTCCTCCCCGCAGACCGCGTCGGTCGGTCTGACCGAGGCGCAGGCGCGCGCCCGGGGCCTGGAGATCAAGGTCAACACCATGCCGCTGACCGCCACCGCCAAGGGCATGGTGCACGGTCAGGGCGGCATGGTGAAGGTGATCGCGGCGGCCGACGGGGCGGGCGGCGAGGCGACCGGCGCGGTGCTCGGCGTCCATCTCGTCGGGCCGCATGTCTCGGAGATGATCGCGGAGAGCCAGCTGATCGTGGCCTGGGACGCCGAACCGGCCGATGTCGCCCAGCACATCCATGCGCACCCGACGCTGTCGGAGGCGGTCGGCGAGACCTTTCTGACGCTGGCGGGGCGGGGGCTGCATCAGCACTGAGGGTGCGGGCGGCGGCCGCTCAATTCGGTTGCGGTCGGGCGTACGGCTGGCCAGCATGACCCCGTACGCCCGACATCCCCGCACCAAGGAGCCCGGAATGCGCCGATTCCTCGGAACTACTCATCGCCCCAGCCGGACGACAGTTCTCGAGGACCGCACCTTCCATGCTTCTTTCGCACCCTTCGCACACCCTGAACATCGGGATTCTCGCCCACGTCGACGCGGGTAAGACCAGCCTCACCGAGCGGCTGCTGTTCGACACCGGTGCCATCGACCGGCTCGGCAGCGTCGACGCCGGTGACACCCGGACGGACACCGGCGAGCTGGAGCGGCAGCGCGGCATCACCATCCGCTCCGCCGTCGCGTCCTTCACCGTCGGCGAGGTGCAGGTCAATCTCATCGACACCCCGGGCCACTCCGACTTCATCGCCGAGGTCGAGCGCGCCCTCGGGGTGCTCGACGGCGCCGTGCTGCTGCTGTCCGCGGTGGAGGGCGTCCAGGCCAGGACCCGGGTACTGATGAAGACGCTGCGGCGGCTGCGGCTGCCCACCCTGCTCTTCGTCAACAAGATCGACCGGGTCGGCGCCCGGGGCGACGCGCTGCTCGCGGACATCCGCCGCTTGCTGGCCCCCGTCGCCGTCCCGATGACGGCCGTGGCCGGCCTCGGCACCGCGCGGGCCCGCTCGACGGCGTACGCGCTGGAGGACCCGCGGGTCCGCGACCGGATCGCCGAGACGGTGGCCGAGGCGGACGACTCGATCCTGTCCCAGCTGGTGGAGGGGCCACCGCCGACCGCGGAGCGGCTTCGCGCGGCGCTGGCCGCCCGGACCGCCGACGGTTCACTGCACCCGGTGTACTTCGGTTCGGCGCTCGGCGGCCAGGGCGTCGGCGCGCTCGTCGAGGGCATGCTCCGGCTGATCCCACCGGCGCCGGCGGGCGCGGACGCGGTGCCGCGGGGCACGGTGTTCGCCGTCCACCAGCCGCCGAACGGCGAGCGGACGGCCCATATCCGGCTGCATGCGGGCGAGTTGCGGCCGCGCCGGCAGATCGAGCTGCACCGGCGTGCGGCGGACGGCACCGGCGACACGCTGACCGGCCGGATCACCTCGCTCGACATCGTCGGCCGGCCGCCCGGCCACGAAGGGCCGCTCACCGCGGGCAATATCGCGGTGCTCCGCGGGCTGCCCGGTATCCGCACCGGCGACCGTCTCGGCCCGGCCACCGACGCCCCCGCCGACACCGCACTGTTCCCCTCCCCCACCCTGGAGACCGTTGTCCACGCCCGCCGACCGGCGCATGCCGCCGCCTTGCGCGCCGCGCTGCTGACGCTCGCCGACCAGGATCCGCTGCTACAGGTCCGCCCCGCACCAGGCGGCGCGACCTCGGTGCTGCTGCACGGCGAGGTGCAGAAGGAGATCATCGCGGCCACCTTGCGTCAGGAGCACGGCATCGAGGCGGAGTTCGCGCCGAGCCGGGTGGTGTGCGTCGAGCGGCCGATCGGTGTGGGCGAGGCGTACGAGGAGATCGCCAAGCGCGGCCACACCGGCCCCTGGGCCACGGTCGGGCTGCGCGTCGAGCCGGGCGCCCGCGGCTCCGGCGTCGTCTTCACCTACGAGACCGAACTGGGCGCCCTGCCGCACGCCTTCCACCAAGCCATCGAGGAGACCGTCCGGGCGACCCTGCGGAACGGCCCGCGCGGCCGGGCGGTGACGGACTGCCGGGTGGTGCTGACCCGTTCCGGATTCGTCGGCCCGGTCAGCGCGGCCGGCGACTTCCGTACGGTCACGCCCGTCGTCCTGCTGCGGGCGCTCGACCGGGCCGGCACCCGGGTGTACGAGCCCTGCCACGCCTTCGAGGCCGAGATCCCGCTCGCCGCGCTCGCGCCGGTGACCGCCCGGCTCGCGGCGCTGGGCGCGGAGCTCGCCGAGACCTCCGGCGGCCGGCAGTCGTGGCTGCTCAGCGGAGCCCTGCCCGCGCGCCATGTACAGGAATTCCAGGGGCTGTTGCCCGGGCTGACGCACGGTGAAGGGGTGTGGACGTCGCATCCGTCGGGCGACCGTCCGGTGCGGGAGGAGGGGTGGCCGTCGCGGGGCGGGTCCGCATGACGCAGGCCCGGGCCGCGGCCCGGCTCAACGCTCTGTCAGGACGTAATCCACCCGGCCGAACGTGATGTGGTCGCCGGGTCCGACCGGGACCTCGCCCACCACCCGGCGGCCGTTGACGCAGGTGCCGTTGGTGGAGCCGAGGTCGCGCAGCAGCCAGCCCTTGCCGGCGCTGCGGAGTTCGGCGTGGGCACGGGAGACCGTGTCGTGGTTGAGGCGCAGGCCCACGCCGGGCGCCCGGCCTATGAGCAGCGGGAACGGGCCCGGCTCCGGCAACAGCAGCTTGGGCAGCCGCTCCATGCGCCATGCCCTGCGCACCCGGATGTGGAACGCCGACACCCGGCCGACCACCCTCAGCAGCGTGCCCTGGACCTTGCCGCGGCTCTCCAAGTCGGCGGTGGCCAGGTCGAGTTCGGAGCGCTGCTGGGCGGTGAGAACGAGTTCCAGCCGACGCAGAAAGGTGTCCTGGGACAGTCGTCCCTGCGCCGCACCGTCGCGCAGCAGGTCAAGGGCGCGTTCCCGGTCCGCGTCCGACGGGCGCACCGGGTGCGCGGGGAACTCGAGCGAAGTCATGCCGTGATTCTCGGGCCACCGCGAGCCGCTGTCCAGGCGATGTCGGCGTGCGGGGCGCTGCGGGCGGGCACGCCGGCTCGCCGGAACGGCCCAGTGTGATGGCGCGATGTCGGCCCGTGCCGCCACGTCGGGCTGTCGGGCGGCGCGACGACATGCTTTGGTCGTCTGGACCGGGAGCGAACGAAGGAGGACGGCCATGCTGTTCGAGGTGTGGGCGCCGGGCGCCGGGCAGGTCGCTCTCCAATGGGCGGGGGACCGGGCCGATGAGCCGGCGATCCCGATGGAGCGCGACGTCGGCCGGGCGGGATGGTGGCGCACCGAGGCACCGGCGCACGACGGCGACCGCTATGCGTACCGGCTCGACGGGGGGCCGCCGCTCCCCGACCCGCGCGCCGCCCGGCTGCCGGAGGGCCCCGGCGGGCCCGGCGCGGTCGTCGAGCACGACCGGTTCGACTGGCGGCATCCGTGGTCCGGCCGCCCGCTGCCCGGCACGGTCCTCTACGAGCTGCACATCGGGACGTACACCCCCGAGGGCACCTTCGACGCCGCCGCCGCACGGCTGCGCCACCTCGCCGACCTGGGGATCACCCATGTCTCGCTGATGCCCGTCTGCCCGTTCCCGGGCACCCATGGGTGGGGGTACGACGGGGTCGCCCCCTGGGCGGTGCATGAGCCGTACGGCGGGCCCGACGGGCTCAAACGGTTCGTGGACGCCGCACACGGCTACGGGCTGGGCGTCATCCTCGATGTGGTGCACAACCATCTCGGCCCGTCCGGCAACCACCTCCCGGAATTCGGGCCGTACTTCACCGACACCCACCACACGCCCTGGGGCGCGGCGGTCAATCTCGACGCCCCCGGCTGCGAGGAGGTGCGCGGCTATCTCCTGGGCAGTGCGCTCTCCTGGCTGCGCGACTACCGGCTCGACGGGCTGCGGCTGGACGCGATCCATACGCTGCACGACGACCACACCCCGCACTTCCTGACCAAGCTGTCCGCCGCCGTGGACGGGCTGGCCGGGCAGCTGGGCCGCCCGCTGTTCCTGATCGCCGAGTCCGACCTCAACGATCCGCGCACCACCGCGCCGCGCGAGAGCGGCGGCCAGGGCCTGCACGCCCAGTGGAACGACGACTTCCACCACGCCCTGCACACCGCGCTCACCGGCGAATCCCAGGGCTATTACGCCGACTTCGCACGCGCCCCGCTCGCCGCCCTCACCAAGACGCTGACCGGCGGCTTCTTCCATGACGGCAGCTGTTCCAGCTTCCGTGGCCGGGTGCACGGCGCGCCGCTCGATCTGCGGGTGACGCCCGCGTACCGCCTGCTGGCCTACGCCCAGACGCACGATCAGATCGGCAACCGGGCGCTCGGCGACCGGCTCGCCGCCGGCCTCTCCCCCGGCCTGCTCGCCTGCGCCGCCGCGCTGGTGCTGTGCTCGCCGTTCACACCGATGCTGTTCATGGGTGAGGAGTGGGGTGCGACCACTCCCTGGCAGTACTTCACCGATCACACGGATCCGGAGCTGGCCGAGGCGGTACGGGCCGGGCGGCGGCGCGAGTTCGCCGCGCACGAATGGACCGGGCAGGCCGGCGACTGGCCGGATCCGCAGGACCCGGCCACCCGCGACCGCTGCGTCCTGGACTGGTCCGAACCGGCCCGCGCACCGCATGCCGCACTGCTGGCCTGGCACCGTACGCTGCTGGCGCTGCGCCGCGAGCTGCCCGCGCTGACCGACCCGGAGCCACGGCACACCGACGTCCACTACGACGAGGACGCCCGCTGGCTGCTGCTGCGCCGCGGGCCGCTGCGGGTGGCGGTCCATCTCGGGCGGGAGGCCACGGCGGCCATTCCGGTCGGCGACGGCGGCAGCGCCGGGCTGGAGGCGCTGGCGGGCTGGCCCGAGGCACATCTGCCCGGTGTCGACGGTGTGCTGCGTCTGCCACCGGAGTCGGTGGTGATCCTCGGGCCGTAGGGCGGCCGCTGCCGGTGGATCAGTGGGAGAACTCCGAGACGAACGCCGCGCAGAAGGCGTCCAGATCGGCCGGCCTACGGCTGGTGATCAGCGTGTTCGGTCCCGCGGTGCAGATGTTGACCTGTTCGTCGACCCAGGTGCCGCCCGCGTTGCGGATATCGGTCCGCAGGCTCGGCCAGGAGGTCAGGGTGCGGCCGCGCACCACATCGGCCTCGATCAGCGTCCAGGGTGCGTGGCAGATGGCGGCCACCGGCTTCCCGGCGTCGAAGAACGACTTGATGAACGCCACCGCCCGCTTGTCCAGGCGCAGCGCGTCCGGGTTGGCCACCCCGCCGGGCAGCACCAGGCCGTCGAAGTCCGCCGCGGTCGCCTCGGCCACGGTCAGGTCGACGGGGAAGGTGTCCGCCTTGTCCAGATGATGGAACGCCTGCACCCTCCCCGCCGAGGTGGAGACCAACTTCGGGGTGCCACCCGCGGCGGTCACCGCCCGCCATGGCTTGGTCAGCTCGACCTGTTCGGTGCCCTGATGGGCCACCAGAAACGCCGCCTGCACAGCGCGATCACGTCCCTTCGTATGGATCGGGAAGTCGGGCGGGATCCACGGGATCCCGCCGTCCCACTTCCCGACCATAACGGGACGAACCGCATTCGCTCATCCGCTGGACGGCGCCGGCGGACGGTCTGCCCCTCACCCATACCGGTTACTTGGGCCACGGTGGTGCGAATCTGGGGGTACCTCCGCCCGGACTCGATCGCCCGATCGTCCATTCCGTAGATATGTGATGGACACTATGTCCATGCCACTGCAGATCTCCGACCTCCTCGCCCGGCGCGCCCTCAATCTGTCCGTCACCTATGACGTGCCACCGCGGCTGCTGGCCCGCACGATCGAAGCGGCGACCGTCTCGGATCTGCTGACGCCGGGGAAGTGGCTGCAGGGCGGCGAACTCCTGATGACGATCGGCCTGTTGCTGCCGATGGAGCCGGCCGCCTGCCGGGCGTACGTCCGGGATGTGGCCGAGGGCGGGGCCGCGTGTCTGGCGCTCGGGCTGGGGCAGGGGCTGCCGTACCAGGAGGCGCCGGAGCCGCTGGTGACCGCGGCCGAGGAGGCCGGGCTGCCGCTGCTGACGGTGCCGGACGAGGTGCCGTTCATCGCCGTCACCAAGGCGGTCTTCGACGCGCGGGCCGATGAACAGCGCGAGGTGCTGCACCGGGCGTTCGCCACCCAGCGGCGGCTTACGGCCGCGGCGACCGGCGGCGGGCTGCGGCCGATGCTGGAGGAGTGGACGGCCGCCACCGGCGTGGGCGCGGCGGTGCTCGACCCGCTGGGGCGGCTGCTCGCGGCCGGCGAGCGGGAGCAGGGGACGTCGCTGGCGCAGGCGCGCGATCTGATCGAGCGGGTCGCCGCGCGCGGGCTGCGCGGCAGCGCGTCCAGCACGGCCGGGGCGCGACAGCTGGAGGTGCAGCCGCTGGGCGCGCGGCGGCTGCGCGGTCTGCTGCTGCTCACCGGCCGCCCGGACGACGCCGCCCGCTCGGTCGTCCCGGGCCTGGTCTCGCTGCTGTCCCTGGAGCTCGAACGCCGCCATCTGCGCGACGAGCCCGAGCGTCGCCGCAGGTCGGCGCTGCTGTCGGAGCTGCTGGCCGACGAGGATCCGTCCGCGGACCGGGCCCGGGACATGCTGCACTCGGTGGGCCTGACCTCCGAGCGGGTGCGGGGCGTCGTGGTGGAGACGGAGGGCGGGGCCGGGGGTGCGGACGGCGCCGCGCAGGAGGTGGCCGCCGATCTGGCGCTGGCGATGCCCGGCGGCCTGGTCAGGGTCACGGACGGGCCGACCGGCGGGCTCATCGAGGCGGTGGTCGGCGAGGATCTGGACATCCACGATGTGCTCGCCCGCTTCGCCCCGCGGCGCCCGGCCGGTATCGGCCCGGCCACCGCCCCCGAAGCGGTACGGGTGTCGCTGCGCCAGGCGGCCGGTCTGCTCGCCGTCAGCCGGTCGAGCGGTGAGCCCGCCGAGGCCCGGCAGAGCCAGGCCAGCCGGCTGCTGCTCGATCTCGGCGACCGCCGTACGCTGCACGGCTACGCCGACACCGTGCTCGGCCCGCTCGATCTCGCGGACAACGGCGAGGAG
Organism: Streptomyces inhibens; assembly: GCF_022221585.1. Classification (NCBI taxonomy): domain Bacteria; kingdom Bacillati; phylum Actinomycetota; class Actinomycetes; order Kitasatosporales; family Streptomycetaceae; genus Streptomyces; species Streptomyces inhibens. The sequence goes on along the minus strand of NZ_CP084681.1, from coordinate 7,610,141 downwards.
TTGATCGCCACCCTGGCCGCCTGGCTGGAGACCGGCGGGGCCTGGGACGCCACCAGCCGGCGGCTCGGCGTCCACCGGCACACCGTACGCAACCGCCTCGACAAGGCCATGGAACTCACCGGCCGCCGCCTCGACGACCCCGACGACCGCTTCGACCTGTGGCTGGCCACCCGCATCCGCCGCGGCGGCGCGCCGTCCACCGGGACCGGTGGACGGCCGGCCCCGCCGCCTTCGTCACGTCCGGCGCGCCGAGGAACCGCTCCGCCACCGCCGGCCCGGTGACCGACACCCCGTAGCCCGGTCCGCCCTTCACTCTCGCCCCCGCACCGTCTTTACTTCGATGGTGACCTACGAGATCCGCACCCTCGCGCCCGGCGCCGCCGGCACCCCCGGCCCCACCGCCGCGCCCGCGCCCGGCTCCCCACGGGGCGACGGGCACGGCACGCTGGTGGCCGTCAGCGATCTGCACGTGCGCTATCAGGAGAACCGCGACATCGTCGAGCGCTTACGGCCGGAGTCCGACGACGACTGGCTGCTGATCGCCGGCGACGTCGGCGAGTACGTCGCCGACATCCGCTGGGCGCTCACCCTGCTCAGCGACCGGTTCGCCAAGGTGGTGTGGGTGCCGGGCAACCATGAGCTGTGGACGCCCGCAGACGACCCGGTGCAGCTGCGCGGCGTGGCGCGCTATGAGCATCTGGTGGAAATCTGCCGGGAGTTGGGCGTGCTCACCCCCGAGGACCCGTACCCGGTCTGGCAGGGCGCGGGCGGCCCGGCCGTCATCGCGCCGCTCTTCCTGCTCTACGACTACACCTTCCGGAAGCCGGGGATGGCGTCCAAGGAGGAGGCGCTCGCCCAGGCCGAGGAGGCCGGGGTGGTGTGCACCGACGAGTTCCATCTGCACCCGGATCCCTATCCGACGCGGGAGGCCTGGTGCCAGGCGCGGGTGGCGGCCACCGAGAGCCGGCTCGCCGCCGTTCCGCAGGAGCTGCCGACCGTGCTCATCAACCACTGGCCGGTGGTGCGTGAGCCCACCCGGCCGCTGTGGTACCCGGAGTTCGCGCTGTGGTGCGGTACGGAGGCCACCGCCGACTGGCCGCGCCGGTTCCGCGCCGCCGCCGTGGTCTACGGCCATCTCCACATCCCTCGGCTGCTGATCTGCGACGGCGTGCCCCATCAGGAGGTGTCGCTCGGCTACCCGCGAGAATGGCGGCGCCGCTCCGGCGCACCGGGCCGGCCGGTCCAGATCCTCCCCACGCCGACCACGGTCGCCTCCGACACCACAGGGACCCGCGCATGATCGACAAGCTGCTGCCGGCGCCGATAGCCACCGCCGCGGCCGTTCACGACGCCCCGGTGTCCGAGATGTACCCCGAGGAGTGGGCGCTGGTGGCCGGCGCGGTCCCCCGGCGGCAGCAGGAGTTCGGCACCGTACGCGGCTGCGCCCGCAGCGCACTCGCCGAGCTGGGCATCGCCCCCGCGCCCCTGCTGCCCGGCCCCGGCCGGGCGCCGCAGTGGCCGGCCGGCATCGTCGGCGCGATGACGCACTGCACCGGCTACCGCGCGGCCGCGGTGGCCCGCTCGACGGACGCGGTGACCATAGGCCTGGACGCGGAGCCCCACCAGCCCGTGGAGGACCCCGGGGTGATCGACCTCATCACCCTCCCCGAGGAGCGCGCCCAGCTCCGCCGGCTGGCGGCCCTGCAGCCCGAAGTCTGCTGGGACCGCCTGGTGTTCAGCGCCAAGGAGAGCGTCTACAAGGCGTGGTACCCGCTCACCGGCCGCTGGCTCGGCTTCGAGGACGCCCTGCTCACCCTCGACCCCACGAACGCCACCTTCACCGCCCGCCTCCTCGTCCCCGGCCCCGTGGTCGACGGCAGCGAACTCACCGAATTCGGCGGGCGCTGGCTGATCGGCTCGGGGTTGGTGGTGACGGCCATAGCGCTGATGGCGTGAGCTGATGGTGTGAGAGGGACGGGGTGCGGCGGGCGCGGGGGGCCTGGACCTCTCGCGCCCGCTCACCCATCCCACGGCGTCCAGGTAGCCGATTCCGCGCTCGTACGCGCAAAAACCGGCGGGCTCGCGGACATCCGACACGGTGTAACGGGCTTTGCTCATATGTCGATTCACACGCATCCGGTCAGCCCCCGGGCATTGCCCTTCGGCGCTCACCATGAATGACGACCGCCCATGCGTCGAAGTCACCTTCGCCGCCGGCCAGCCCCATTTCGCTTCATGGGACACGGCATCAACGGCCCCCGGAGCATGGGAAGATCGCAACTCGCGAATGCGCTCTCCACCACGTCACACCGCATCAACATCCGTCCTTCCACCACCGGTCGGCGGCAACAACGGGCCGGCCGCCGCATCCGTCCACGCCTTACGGTACTTTCATTGATCGTCAGGACGTTGAAGGGTCAGTAGCCCACCATGCATGAGCAATTCGACACAATCGGTGGGACAGAACTGTCCGATACCGAACTGGTCCAGCGCATCCGTGCGGCAGCCCTGATCGACGGCCGGGCGGCGGCTGATCCGTGTGGCGTGCCGGCTCCGGGCGGCGCAGCCGAGGCAGGCGAGGAAGCCCTCAACGAATTCCACCGCCGGCACTACGCCGCCGTACTGGCCTTCGCCCGCGAGTGCTGCGGGTCCTCCCAGGCCGCAGCGGATCTGGCGGCGGAAGCCATCGCCGGCGTCCTGCGGTCCCACGACCCGGGAGAAGATCCCGGTGCGGCCTGGCGGGGCAGCTTGCTGGCGGCGGTACGCCACACCGCCGCCGCCTGGCACCGGAAATCCCGAAGCACCGAGCTGCGCGACGACTTCGCGTCCTGGCTGGCCGGCCGGCACCCGGGGGATGGACCCGATCCCTCCGGCGCCGAACAGGAGTCCTCCACCGGCGGCGAACACTCCGCCGCCGCGCGCCCCGTGGGGCGCAACCCGTCCGCCGAACCGCGCAAGGCCCAGGTATCCCGACGCTCACCGGCGCGCATCGTCATGCTCGCTGTTGCCGTGACCGTCCTGGCCGGCGTTGCCATATCCGTCGGCCCCCTGCTCGGCCCGGCCCGCCACGATGCCTCGGCCCCTGGCCCCGGGGGGTCCGGTCTCTCTTCGGCCCCCACCCCGGACCAGCCGTCGACGGCTTCTCCCGGAAGCTCAGCGACCGCCCCCCGCTCGACGTCGGGCACACCGACCGCAACCCCCACCACGGCGTCGACGCAACCGAGCTCCCGGCCTTCGTCGTCGGCGAAGCCGTCGCCCTCCGGGCGCCCGGACACCGAGGGCAACCCGTCGACCGCCCACACCACCGCGTTGGGCGCCCGGCCGTGGACCTCCAGCAAGAGCGGCTGGGGGCCGGTGAGGCTCAATCGCAGTATCGACGGACGCCCCCTCACCATCCAGGGAGCCGGCTACCCCGAAGGCCTGGGGGCCCACGCCGACAGCGAGATCACCTACAACCTCGGCGGCACCTGCTCCGCCCTCAGCGTGGACGTGGGCATCGACGACGAGGTGGGCGCGAACGGCTCAGTGGTCTTCCAGATCTACCGGGACGGCACGAAGGTCGCCGACAGCGGGCTGATGACGGTCGACCAATCCGCGAAGCACCTCACTGCGGACCTCACCGGCGGCACCAAGCTGCGGCTCGTGGTCACTGACGGCGGCAACGGGAACAACTCCGACCACGCCGACTGGGCCGGCCCCCGCATCACCTGCAGCTGAGCGGCCGTCCACAGCGCTCGGATCAGGTAGCACCCCCCCGCCGTGGACGGGGGACGCCGCCCGCAAGAGCCTCGTCGTGCGTGCGCTGTCCCGGCCGGCCGGGGCCTCACGGCTCACGCGGCGAGGAGCTCCGCCCACCGTGTGATACCGCCCGCGTGGACCCGCGTGCCGCACTCGGCCGACAGGGCGGTGACGATGCCGAGCCCGCGGCCGTGCTCGTCCGCGTAGGGCTCGACGGCCGGCCGCCCGTCCGCCGCCACAGGCCCCGCGTCGGTGACCTCGACGCGCAGGGCGCTGCGCCCGTCGGCCCCGACCCGTGACAGCCGCAGCGCCGCCGGCGGCAGGGCGTGGACGACCGCATTGGTGATCAGCTCCGAGATCACGAGGAGCGCGTCCTCGGCGAGGTCCGGGGCCAGGTTCCAGTCGGCCAGGACCGTACGCACCCGCCGGCGTACGACCGAGACGGCCTCGGGGATGTGCGGCAGCGGACAGACATGTTCGACCGCCTCCCGAACCACCGCGTCAAGCTGTGCCGTCATGCCTCCTCCTCCGGGGCTCTACCGGCTGGACGCCGGGCTTGAGAGGGACGCTATGGGGGGACGGCGGAGGCGGTCAATGAACATCGGTCGGCATTACCGAACGTCGACCTGCGGAGGGCTCATCCCTTCGGCAGATGCCGACCGCGGGACTACGATTGCCCCATGGCCGGCCCGGTCCAGTCGATCGAACGGGCGGCGGCAATCCTGCGTCTGCTCGCCAGCGGGCCCCGTCGGCTCGGGCTCGGTGAGGTGGCCGCGTCCCTCGGACTGGCGAAGGGCACCACCCACGGCATTCTGCGCACCCTGCAGAACATCGACTTCGTCGAGCAGGACCCGGCGACCGGAAAGTACCAGCTCGGGGCCGCGCTGCTGCACCTGGGCACCAGCTACCTCGACGTGAACGAGCTGCGGTCCCGCTCCATCAACTGGGCCGACGCCCTGGCCGCCCGCAGCGGGGAGGCGGTCCGCCTGGGCGCGCCCCTGGAGGGCAAGGTGCTCATCGTCCACCACGTCTTCCGCCCCGACGACACCCTCCAGACCCTGGACGTGGGCGCGCTGCTGCCCCTGCACGCCTCCTCGCTCGGCAAGGTGCTGCTGGCCTTCGGCAGTGTGCCCCTGGAGCCGGCCGTGGAGGCCGGGCTGGAGGCGTACACCCGGCACACCCTGATCACCGCGGAGCGCCTCACCCGGGCGCTCACCGAGGTCCGGGAGCTCGGGTGGGCTGCCGAAGTACAAGAGATGGTCACGGACGAGGCCGGCGTCGCCGCGCCGATCCGGGGCCACGGCGGCCTCGTGGTGGGCGCCATCGGCATCTCCGGCACGGTCGAGCGGATCTGCGACGCCAAAGGGGTCCCGCAGACGGCGCTGGTCACCCAGGTCCGCCATGCCGCCCGGGCGATCTCCAGAGATCTGGGGGCCGCCCGCTGGTGAGCCCCGCCGCCTCGTGCACCGCAACGGAAGGCTGATCATGGTTGAGCGGTATGTGATGTCCATCGATCAGGGCACCACCTCCACCCGATGCATCCTGTTCGACCACCAGGGTCGGCTGGTGTCGGTCGCCCAGCGGGAGCACCAGCAGCACTTCCCCCGGCCGGGGTGGGTCGAGCACGACGCCGTCGAGATCTGGCACACCCTGCAGCGCGTGGTGCCGCAGGCGCTCTCCGACGCCGATGTCGGCCCCGATGAGGTCGCTGCCATCGGGATCGCCAACCAGCGCGAGACGACCGTGCTGTGGGACCGGCATACGGGTACCCCGCTGGGCAGGGCGATCGTCTGGCAGGACACCCGTACGGCCCCGCTGGTCGAGGAGCTCAGAAGCCGGCCCGGGGACGAGTTCTTCCTCCGGCGCTGCTGCCTGCCCCCTTCCACGTACTTCTCCGCCCCCCGGATCCGCTGGCTGTTCGACCACGTCGACGGGCTGCGGCAGCGCGCCGAGGACGGCGAGGTGCTGTTCGGCACGATGGAGAGCTGGCTGGTCTGGAACCTCACCGGCGGGCCGGCCGGCGGCATACACCTCACCGACGTCACCAACGCCAGCCGCACCATGCTCATGAACATCAGCACCCTCGACTGGGACGAGGAGCTGCTGGAGTTCTTCGGGGTCCCCCGCCCGATGCTCCCGGAGATCCGCTCCTCGGCCGAGACCTACGGAGCCGCCCGTTCCGTCCTCCCGGGCGTCCGTATCACCGCGGCGCTCGGTGACCAGCAGGCGGCGCTGTTCGGACAGACCTGCTTCGCCCCCGGCGAGGCGAAGTGCACCTACGGAACCGGCAGCTTCCTGCTGCTCAACACCGGCACCGAACTCGTACGGTCCCGGCACGGACTGCTCACCACCGTCGCCTACAAGATCGAGGACCAGCCCGCGGTCTACGCACTCGAAGGCCCGATCGCCGTCACCGGCGCGCTGGTCCAGTGGTTCCGCGACCGGCTGGGGCTGATCAGCACCGCCCCCGAGATCGAGACCCTCGCACGCGCCGTCGAGGACAACGGCGGCTGCTACATCGTCCCGGCGTTCTCCGGCCTGTACGCGCCGCACTGGCGCAGCGACGCCCGCGGGGTCATCGTCGGCCTCACCTCGTACATCACCAAGGAGCACCTGGCCCGAGCCGTGCTGGAGGCCACCGGCTGGCAGACCCGGGAGGTGGTCGACGCCATGAACGCCGACTCCTCGCTCGCCCTGAAGGTGCTCAAGGTGGACGGCGGCATGACGTCCGACAACCTGCTCATGCAGTTCCTGGCTGATGTGCTCGACGTGCCCGTGGTGCGCCCCATGGCCGTCGAGACGGTCTCCCTGGGCGCCGCCTACGCCGCTGGGCTCGCCGCCGGCTACTGGCCCGACCTGGAGGTCCTGCGCCGCAACTGGCACCGGGCCGCCGAGTGGCTGCCGGACATGGACCCCCAGCGGCGGCAGTCGGAGTACGAGAACTGGAAGCGGGCGGTCGAGCGCTCGCTCGGCTGGATCGCACCGCCGAACCCGCCCTGACGGCTCGTCTCCCCAGCTCGGGGCGCGGTCGAACCGGCCACCGGCGGGCCATGTCGTGAGCCCGCCGGCACGCCCGTCGGTTCCCCGGCACGGAGCAGGGCAGGTGGCCGTGGCTTTCCATGAGGTGCCGTCCTGTGTCACGGGCCATGTGGTCGAGGAATGCGGAGGCGAGGGTCCGGGCCACGGTCACCAGCACGTCATCATTGCTGTCGATCTCGCGGCGGACGACTTTCACAGCCGCCCCGACCGGCGTTCCGGGAATACGACACACGGCCGCGCCACCAGCCTTCGCCACCCCCAGCGACGGAATCCGGACGGACGCGCCCTATCCCGCTGACGCCCCGCCGGCCCGATCCAGCAGCGGTACGGATGACCAGGGATGACGGCGGATGACGATACGTCAGGAAATCCAGCGCGGATCCAGCAACCGGCACGACAGCGAGGCCGGCCCCGAAGGGGGCCGACCCAGCCTGACCTGCATGTTTGCCAGATCGCTGCGTCGACACAGCGAGATCGAGTTGATGCAGTACCGCTGATCCGTCGGGGTCGGGTAGCCCTCGCCCTCGAAGACATGGCCGAGGTGGGAGCCGCAGCGGGCGCAGCGGACTTCGGTGCGGACCATGCCGTGGGTACGGTCCTCCAGGAGTTCGACGGCGTCGGAGGCCTTGGGGTCGCAGAAGGACGGCCAGCCGTCATGCTTCGCGGATTCACATTCCTCGGCGCAGGATGCTGTTGTCCTCGGGTGGTCGTTCGGCGGCGGTCATGAGCTGTTGGGCCAGGTCTTTGAGGGACTGGCGCAGTTGATCGGGGCTGCGGATGATGAAGGGCCATTCCAGGGAGGCGAGCAGGTGGGCCATGGACTCCAGCCGTTGGACCTGCGCGCGCAGCAGTACCCCGGTGGGTGTGGAGGTGAGGGTTGCGATCGTGCGCGGCAGCCGGCGCGAGATGTCGTCGACAGGGCCATCGATCAGCACCTCGACCTGCCATAGGGAGGGTGTCCGGGCCAGGGATGCGGTGAGGTAGGTAACCGGGTCGAAGTCGTCGGGGGCGGTGAAGGTGCTGGCGCTGGGCGTGGCGGATGCGATCCGGTCCATGCGAAAGGTGCGCAGGCTGTCACGGAGGTGGTCGTGACCGACGAGATACCAGCAGCCGGCGTGGAAGATCACGCCGTAGGGATCGACGTCGCGCTCTGTGTGTTCCTGGTGCCAGGAACGGTAGTGCAGGCCGACGGTACGAGCGGAGCGGCATGCCTGCGCCAGGGTCAGCAGGATGCCTGTCCGAGGGGCCTGTGCGAGCACGGTGTTGGCGGTGAAGTCCACGGTGTCCCGCATGGCGGCGAGTGGTTCACGCAGGGCGTTGGGGAGCACTCGTTCGATCTTGGCGAGGGCGCCGGCGCCGGCTGGGGCGGTGGTGCTCATGCCCAGACGTTCGCCGGCCAGTAGGCCCAGCATGACCACGAGGGCTTCTTCGTTGGTGAGCATCAGAGGTGGCATCCGGTAGCCGCGGGCCAGTCGGTACCCACCGAAGCGGCCTCGGACGGACTCCACGGGTATGCCCAGCTCGCGCAGGCGCGCCGCGTAGCGCCGCACGGTGCGGACGTCGGTCCCCAGACGGTCGGCCAATTGCGTGCCGGTCAGTCCTGGGTGTGTCTGGAGGAGCTCCAGCAGGGCCAGTACGCGCGTCAAGGGATATGACATGGATCACTCGTGGTTTCAGGGCGGAAACTGTCCTGTATGGACTCTACTCTCGCCTCAACCCCTTAAATCCAAGGAGAATCCGCATGGCTACCTTCGTACTCGTTCCCGGCGCCTGGCTTGGATCTTGGGCATGGGAGGACACCGCCCGTGCGCTGAGCGAGCGAGGCCACGCGGCGCTGCCGGTGACGCTGACCGGCCTGGGCGAACGATCCGACGTTGCCACCCCGGAGGTGGGACTGGACACCCACATCGACGACATCACCGCGTTCGTCATGGAACAGGATCTGCGGGACGTCACCCTCGTGGCGCACAGCTACGCGGCGGTCCCCGTCACCGGCGCTGCGGGCCGCCTCGGGCCGCGGCTGGAGCGCGTGGTCTATCTCGACAGCGCTCCCTTCAGCGAGGGCACGCGCCTGCTCGATGTCATGCCGGAAGATGTCGTGGACCAGCTGTGCGAGCAGGTTGCCGAGCACGGAGGCGGATGGCGGCTCCCGTTGCCGCCGTTCGGGCTTCTCGGCGCATTCAGCAGCATCGAAGGGCTCGACGAGGACCAGCGCGACCTCCTGCGTACCCGTGCCACGCCCCAGCCGTTCCGCACCTTCGAGCAGCGGCTCACCGGTCCTGCTGAGTTCGGCCCCGACGTGGACCGCGTGGTGGTCGCCTGCAACGACGCCAAGGCTCTGCTGGATGCCGCGCTGCCGACGCTGGCCTTCCTCAACCAGTCACCGTGGCGGCACTTCCATCTGCCCACGGGGCACTGGCCCATGCTGTCCAGGCCCGTCGAACTCGCCGATACCCTCGACGAAGTCGTCTCTTCCGTACGCTGACGGGCATGTTCGCGCTCGTGGGCCGCGGCTGATACCCCGAGCCGGTCGCGGATCAGGCCGTCGAAGGCGCTTTTGTGCCTGGTGAGTCAGGACAGGTAGTACAAGCCCTGGTTGAGCACGCCGGTGTCAGTGCCGCGCTTGTACTCGACGGTGACCGGCGCCCCGTTCTCATCGATCCCGAGCGGGTCGATGCGTCCGCCGTCGACGCAATCCATCACGTACTCGCTCGCGAGGAAGGTGACGCCCGGCATCGCCTTCATGTTCTCCTCGACGAGTCTCTGCACATCCGCCTCGACCTCAGCAAGGCGCGGCATGACTTCGGCCACACCGATCTTCGTCGTGTGGGACAGCTCGCTGGTGCCACAGGCTGATTCCGACAGAGTCGATGAGAGCCGCCCCGGAAAGTTGATCACGAGTCCCATTGCTCCATTGGTGGAGCGGGATGCCCCTGCCGCAGGTGTGAATCGGCAATGAGGTCGGCAGTGACCCCGATCGAGTGGCGTCCTGTGGGCCCGCCTTATGCAGCGATGTCAGGTGGCGGGTGGGGTGCGCAGAGCGAGGATGGCCATGTCGTCGTGGCCGTCGCTCGGGTGGTGGTCGGCGAGGGTCTGTACGAAGTCTTGCAGTGGCTGGTCTGCGTGCGTGGTGGCGACTGCGGCCAGGGCGTCCAGCCCCTCGTCGATGGCGTGGGCGGGGTGTTCGACGAGTCCGTCGGTGAAGAAGATCAGCGTGGCGCCCGCGGGGAGGGGGCGGCTGTGGTCGGGGCGGGCGTGGGCGGTGTTGATTCCGAGTGGGATGCCGGGGTCGGCGCGGAGGTATTCGGCTCGCTGATCGGCGGTGATCAGCAGTGGGGGGAGGTGTCCGGCGGTGCTCCAGTGCAGCGACCAGCCGTCGTCTCGGGGTTCGATGCGAGCCAGCAGTGCCGTGGTGATGGGGTTGGGGGTGGTGGCGTGCAGGGTGTGGTCGAGTTGGGTGAGGATGCTGCTGGGTGGAGTGCGGCGGTCGTAGAGCAGGGCTCGGAGCATGCTGCGGGTTTGAGCCATTGCGGCGGCGGCATGGAGGTCGTGGCCGACGACGTCTCCGATCACGACACCGACGGCTCCGTCGGGCAGGATGACGGCGTCATACCAGTCCCCGCCTAAACGGTTGGGTTCAGCGGCGGGCCGGTAGATCGCGGCGGCGGTGAAGGGCCGCACGTCTGGGAGGGTGGGCAGGAGCAGGCGTTGGAAGGTCTCGGCGCTGTCGCGGATCTGGCCGAACAGACGAGCGTTTTCGATCGCGATGCCGGCGGCGCCGGCGAGGGCGACGACGACTTCCTCGTCCGCTCCGTCAAAGGGGCGTCCGTCGTGGCGTTCGGAGAGGTAGAGGTCACCGTAGATCTCGCCGCGGACGCTGATGGCCACCCCGAGGAGGGTGCGCATGCGGGGGTGGCCGGGAGGAAACCCGGCCGAGGCCGGATGGGAGCGGATGTCTTCGACCCTCAGGGATTCGGGGTGGCGGATCAGGTGTCCGAGCACGCCACGGCCGTGCGGGAACTCCACCTCGGCCAGATCGTCCCGCTCCTGCTCCGTCAGTCCGACGGCGATGAACTCTTCCAGGAACTCGCCGGACTCGTGCAGTACCCCCAGGGCGCCGTAGCGGGCGCCGACCAGGTCCATGGCGGTGGTGACGATGCGGTGCAGTACGGACGACAGTTCCAGCTCCCGGCTGATGGCCAGCACCGCGTACAGCAGTCCCTGCAGTCGGTCCTTGGTAGCGGCCAGCTCCCGCAGTCGCTCGGCGATATCGCCCAGCTCGGCCTCCTGTAGTCGCCCCAGATCGGAGACGGGCGGCCGTTGTGGTTCCTCGTCGTCCTTGGCCATCATGAGCCCCTGGTGGATCGGCCCTCGTTCCGGGTGGCCTTCAGCCGGCAGGAGTCGGAGCCGCTCTGGATGAGGGGGCCTGTGAGCCGGTCGGTGATCGCCGCGCAGAGCCGGGGATCGGCGAAGGTCCTACTTCACCTCTGAACGGAACGTCGGAGGCCACGACCACAGCATGGCACGGTCGAAGAGCCCAACCCCCGCCCACTGTTCCAGAAGTGACATGCCATACCCGAACAGACCCGGGTTCCGCAGCGCTGCCGGGTCTGCGCTCGATGACCTGACGGCCCGTCAGCGAGATATGGGCTTGGCTGTCGATTCGGGTCTCCGACCGGAGCCGCAGACCAGCGCCGGTCCTGCCGTCCCCCAGTGAGCTGCGGAGGTTCGAGGTTCCCTGGCCGTACAGGTGGCGGCACATCGTGCGAAGTCTCGCGCCGGGTGCCCCGCAGGTGGGTGCTGCGCAGGTCCGAGCCCTCGGCAGGGTGCGAACCTGCCGCACCGCCGCCCGCAGATGCCTCACGCACCAGCGGTTGTGTCCACTACGCGCAGCGTCGTCACGGCCGGGTCGGCGGCGCCCCGTACGTGGCCATTGGGCACGGCCGCGGGGCGGTGGAAGAAGTCGACGAGTTCGGCGGTGATGACCTCGCCCGGCAGGACGTTGGGGATACCGGGTGGGTACGCGGCGAGCGTGTCGGCGGACACCCGTCCGATGGCCTCGTGGGCCGGGACGCTGCGGCTGGGCGCGAGGAATCCCTTGCGGGCGGTCAGCGCGACCGGTCCGGGGGCGGGCAGCCGCAGCCTGTTCGCCGAGCGGGGCCGGGAGAGCGCGCAGGGCCCGGAGCAAGCGGTGGGTGTCCGGCCCCGCCCCCGCGCCGACCACGGCGACGATCGCCGAGTCGGTGGCGACCCTCCACCATGATGCGGTGGTCGTGCATCAGACGACGCCGGGACTCGTGGCCGGAGATCCCGCCGCCCCGGGTGTCGACCGGAACCCGCAGCGGATCGGCGTCCACGATGTCAGGGAAGCGCGCAAACCGGCTGGTCGTAATGGGCCGCATGGGTCGCCGCATGCATGGCCGAGGTGACCGCGGCCGGCTACTACATCGCCTACTGGTGGCCCGCCGTCCCGGTCTGGGCCACGGCCGCGGGGGCCCTGATCGTGCTCTTCGTCGCGAACCTGGTCCCTGTCACGCTCTTCGGCGAGCTGGAGTTCTGGTTCGCCACCATCAAGGTCGTGGCGATCACCGCCCTGATCGTGATCGGCGTCGGCGTACTGACCTTCGGCTTCTCCTCCAAATCCTCCAGCTGCTTGAGCTGCGCGGCCAGGCGGTCGACCTCCCGGCGAATGAGCGCCGCGGCCGGTTCGCCCGGGAGGAGCACGGCCCGTTGAATCCCTGGCTGCACCGGGTCCACGGGCACTCGGGAACAGGCATCCCCATGGTCCTGTCGCGCATACTGGAATGTATGCCGCATATGGCTGGACTGTACGAGCGAAGCGGCGAGCTCAAGGTCTTGCGGGCGGCGATGGATGCGACCCGTGGCGGCCATGGAGAAGCCGTGATGATCGAGGGTGCGCCCGGAATCGGAAAAACCAGTCTGCTGTCCGAAGCCAAGCGGATCGCTGTTTCCGCCGGTTTTCAGGTGGCCGGCGCGCGAGGATCGGAATTCGAGAGCGACTTCCCCTTCGGAGTGGTGCGGCAGCTCTTCGAACCGCTCCTTGCACGGATGACGGTGGAAAATCGGCAGCGTATCCTGTCCGGCACCGCAGGCCAGGCCGCGATCGTACTGAAGAGAGTGGTTCCCGAACGCTCCCCCGGCGGGGATTTCTCCATACTTCATGGGCTGTACTGGCTGACCGCAGATATCTGCGATGAGCAGCCCCTCATGATTGCGGTCGACGATCTGCACTGGGCGGACAGCGATTCGCTGAAGTTTCTTGATTATCTAATGCCACGCCTTGAGGATATCCCGGCCTGCGTGGTGGGAACCCTCAGACCATTTGAAACAAATTCCCAGTCGCATACACTCGACCAGATTGTCACCGCAGCGCCCTCGGTGCTCGTTTCTCCGTCCAGGTTGAGTGCCGAGGCATCGGCCTCGCTCGTCATCAGTGAATTCGCGAAATCCGGGTCACCCGAACCGGAGGACGACGACTTCCTCTCCGCCTGCTGGTCCGCGACCGGCGGGAATCCCCTCCTGCTCAAGGAGCTCACCGAGGCACTCGCCGCCGAGCACGTCGAACCCACCGCCGCGCACATCCCGCAGGTCTACGCCCTGGGCCCGCGCGCGATCGCCCGGCGGGTGGCGATGTGGATGCGGCGCCTCCCCCACAGCTGTGGGCCACTGACCTGCGCCATCGCGGTGCTCGGGGACGGTGCGGACCTCAGTCATGCGGCGGAGCTGGCGGGGCTTGACCGGGACGAGGCACTTCAGGCGGCGAAGAGCCTCGAACACGCCCAGATCCTCCACACCGCCGTACCGTCGGACGTAATGAACCCCCGGTGGGGGTTTGTCCATCCGCTCGTGCGTGCCGCCGTGTACGAGGAGATCACACCGGCCGATTGCCACCGCGCACACCGGACCGCCGCGCACCTGCTCCGGGACTCCAAGGCCGAGATCGAGAAGGTCGCCCTGCACCTGCTGCGCACCCTGCCCTCCGGGGACGCCGAGACCGTGACCCTGCTGTGGTCGGCGGCGCGGAGCGCCCTGGCCCGCGGCTCCCCGGAGACCGCGGCGAAGTATCTGCGCCGCGCCCTGGCCGAGCCCCCGCCGACCGGTGACCGGCTCGACCTTCTCTTCGCCCTCGGCAGCGCCATGCGGCGGGTGGACAGCGCGGCAGCCGTTCCGTATCTCACGGAGGCACACGAGCTGGCCGGGCCGTCCCGGCAGCGCGTCGAAATCGCACTGTCCCTCGGCGACGCGCTGCTCGCGCTGCGGCGCGCCGAAGAAGCCCTGGCGATCTGGCAACAGGCCCTGGCCGATACGACACCGCAGGACACCGAACTGCTCTACCAGCTGAACGCCTGCATCCTTTCGATCCCGCTCTACGAACCCGGCCGGCCGGATCTGCGTAAGGACATCCTCGGCCGCGTTGCGGCGCTGCGCTCCCCCAAACCGAGCGAGAGCATGGGCGGCCGGTACCTGGACTGCGTCATCGCCGGGCACGACGCGGTCATCGGCGACCCGCGGGCGGTCGTCCGGGCGCAGCGCGCGCTCCACGACGCGCCGGCCGGGCCGTCCGACGGACAGATGTCGCTGTCCTTCGGCTGGCTGGCCCTGATCAGCGCCGACCGCAGGGAGGTCCTGGGCAGTCTGGACGCCGCGGTCGAGCAGGCGCACCGGCAGGGGTCGGTCAACGACCTGACCGGGGCTCTCGTCTACCGCGCGATGGCGTGGCTGTACCAGGGCAATCTCGACGAGGCCGCCGCGGACGCCTCGGACGCGATGCACACCGTCGACGCGTCCTCGCTGGATCTGCGCCGGCTGGTCCTCGGCCCCGTCCAGGCCGAGGTGCAGATCGAGCAGGGTGCGCTGTCGCGGGCGCAGGCCACACTGGAGTGGACCGGAGTTCCCGATCCCGCGCCGCTCACCGGGCTGATGTACTACGTGCTGTACAGCCGCTCCCACCTCCTGCGCCTCCAGGGCCGCACGACGGAGGCCCTCAACACCGCGCTGGCCGCGGGCGCTTCGTTCAGCGCGGCCGGCGGGGACAACCCCGCCATCGTCCCCTGGCGGTCGGAGGCAGCCCTGTGCCTGCATCTGCTCGGCCGGGACGAGGAGGCCAGGACCATGGCCGACGCCGAGCTCAGACTGGCCCGTTACTGGAGTGCGCCCCGGGCCCTCGGCCGCGCGCTGCGCATCGCCGGCACGCTGAGCGAGGGCGACGCGGACGTCGGTCTACTGCGCCAGGCCGTCACCCGGCTGGAGGGCTCCCCGGCCCGCCTGGAGTACGCCAAGGCGCTGGCGGACTACGGCGCGGCGCTGCGTCGGCACGGCGTACGGAGCCAGGTGCGGACCTTGCTCAGCGACGCCCTGGACATCGCCGAGGCCCGTAGCGCGGCGCCCCTCGTCCAGCAGATCCTGGACGAGCTGCATGTGGCCGGAATTCGCCCGCGGCGCCACGCGGTCACCGGTCTGCAGTCGCTGACACCGAGTGAGCAACGGGTCTACGACCTCGCCGTCGCCGGGCACACCAACCGGGAGATCGCGCAGCAGCTGTTCGTCACGGCCAAGACCGTGGAGGTCCACCTGTCCAGCGTCTACCGGAAGCTCGGCGTCACCAGCCGACGCCAGCTCGGCGCGCTGTCGGAGCAGACCCACGCAGCGGACGAACCGGAGTGACTCATGTCCGCCGTGCCCGACGCGAAGCCACCCCCAGCCCCGGACGGACCGCAGGGCGGAGCCCGCAGCAGCCGCAGAATGCGCTTCGCGCCCCGCATCTGGCACAAGTTGCTGGCCCTCTGCATCGCCCTCATGATCCCCCTCGGGGTGGCCACGTTCTCCCTGGTCGACCAGCAGAACAGCAAGATCTACTTTGCTCGGACCGAGCTGGACGGCGTCCAGTACCTGCGTCCCTTGAGCGCATTGGTGCAGGACGTCTCCGACCGCCGTGCGCTGCTGCACCGCGAGATCACCGGAGAGCCCGTACCAAGGAGCCGCATCGCGGCAGCCGACCGTGCCGTCAGCGCGGACTTCACGGCGCTCATGCAGGTCGACCAGCGACTGCGGAAGCCGCTGCACACGACCGTCCCCGACCTCTCCGCCAAGGGGAAGAGCCGGTTGGCGCCCGCGGCTCTGCGCCACGACTGGGCGCGGCTGGCGTCTGCTCCGTCCGACGTCCGCGCCGACGTGCCGCGGTACACCCGGCTCATCGGGAACCTGCTGGCGCTGGGTTCCTACGTCGGCGACACCTCGAAGCTGATTCTCGACCCCGACCTCGACACGTACTACACGATGGCCGGGCTGCTGCTCCGCGAGCCGCAGATGATGAACCAGCTCTACCAGATGGCGGAGAGGGGAGACTCGATACTGGCCCAGGGCGACCGGTCCACCGGCAACCGGGTACGCATCGCCTACGACACCACGGTGCTCAACCAGAACCTCCTCCAGCTCAACAGCGATCTGAACCGGGCGTTCGGGGCCACCTCCCACACCGGGCTCCGCCCCGCGATCCAGCCCCTGCTGGCCAAGGCCACCTCGTCGGTCCGCGAGGTGACCGGCACCGCGAACCGGCAGTTCACGACCAGCGACCGGAGTGCGCTCCCGCGGGCCGTCTGGCAGGCCCAGGCCGCCGGCGCCATCCGGGCGAACTCGCACCTGTGGAAAGCCCTGTTCGACCAGGAAGACCACATGCTGAACGCCCGCCTGGACAACCTCCACGACCGCAACCTGCGGGTCCTGGCCGGCATCGCCGCAGTCCTCGCCGTGATCACCGTGGTGGCCGCGCTGCTCTCCCGACGCATCACCGGCAATGTGGCGGCCGTGGTGCACGCCGCGCAGGCTCTGGCCGCGGGCGACCTCACGCGCCGCGCGACGGTACGGAGCCGCGATGAGGTCGGCACGATGGCCACCGCCTTCAACGTCATGGCCGGGAGGCTCCAGGAGAGCTACTCCGCCGTCGAGGAAGAGGTCCGCCAGCGCACCGCGGAGCTGAACCAGAAGACCGAGTCGCTCGGCCTCCTCCAGCATGTGGCTGCCGCCGCCAACGAGGCGGACAGCTGGGAGGACGCGGTGCAGACGGTCCTGGACCTGGTGTGCCGGCACATGGGGTGGCCGGTCGGCCACGTCCACCTCGTCGAGTCCACGTCCGGCTCGGGCTCCCGCACCGGCCGACCCACTCCGGATCCGGAGTTCACCACGTCACCCATCCGGCACGTCGAGGAGCAGAACCTGCGGGTGCCGCTGCACGACATCGCCGCAGCAGCCGGACTGTACGAGCCGAAGGGCCTGCCCGCCACGGTGCGCGCCACCGGCCGCCCCGCCTGGATACGTGACATCACCGCGGGGTCCGCCGGGCCTCGCCCGACGCCGCTCGGCGTCGCCGAGAGTGCCGGGGTGAGAGGCCGGATCGCCGTCCCGGTCGTCATCGGGAAGGACGTCGCGGCGGTCCTCGACTTCCTGACCCCGGAGGCCATGGAGCCGAACGACGCCTTGCTGCGGCTGATGCTCAACGTCAGCACCCAGCTCGGACGGGTACTGGAACGGTCCCGCGCTGCCGCGGAGCTCCAGGCGTCCAAGGAGGCGGCAGAGGTCGCCACCCAGGCAAAGAGCGCGTTCCTCGCGACCATGAGCCATGAGATCCGCACGCCGATGAACGCGGTGATCGGCATGACCGAAATTCTGCTGGACACCCCGCTCAATGCCGAGCAGGCCGAATTTGCTCATGTCATCCAGAACAGCGGTAACAGCCTGCTCACCATCATCAACGACATCCTCGACTTCTCCAAGTTCGAGGCCGGAAAATTCGATCTCCGGCTTGAGCCGCTACAGCTTCGACAGTGTGTGGAATCAGCCTTCGACTTCGTCACTCCGATGGCCGCGGAGAAGCCGGACCTCGACTTGGCTTACATCATCGATCCGGAATTGCCGGAAGAAATCATCGGAGATGTCGACCGGCTGCGCCAGATCCTCATCAATCTGCTCAACAACGCCGTCAAATTTACGGAAACCGGCGAAGTCGTCCTCAGGGCCGCATTGGCCGACGCGGAATCGGGCTCTTTCCCGGAGCCGCCGGAGACGCTCCACCAGCCCGCTTCCGAGGACACGGACGGCATCATGCGCCTCCACTTCTCCGTGTGCGACACCGGAATCGGAATGGCCGCGGACCACCTGGCTCAGCTGTTCCGGCCTTTCGAGCAACTCGACACGTCCACCACCCGGCGCTTCGGCGGGACGGGACTCGGACTCGCCATCAGCAAGCGGCTGGCCGAGCTGATGGGAGGCACGATGTGGGTCGAGAGCGAACTGGGCGTGGGGTCGACCTTCCACTTCACGGTGGAAACGCGAGAAATTCCCGAAGCGATGCGTTCCAGCCAGGTGGTCTCCCGTATCGAGCTCCGAGGAAGACACCTGCTGGTCGTGGACGACAAATCCACGAACCGGATGATTCTCACGCGCCAGGCGAGCGCCTGGGGGATGGTGGTACGCGCCACCGGATCCCCGCGGGAGGCCCTCGAATGGGTCCGGCAAGGCGATCCGTTCGACATCGGAATTCTGGATATGCAGATGCCGGACATGGACGGCGTCATGCTCGCGGAAGAAATCCGCCGCTACCGGAGCATGGCAGAGCTGCCGTTGTACCTGCTGACTTCTGTTGGCCGCCCCATGGCGACCCGAGAGAGTCTGGCGGAGTTCTCCGGATACCACACCAAACCCATCCGGGCGGCCGAACTCTACACGGACCTCTGCCGCACGCTGCTCGGCGTCACGGTGCCCGTCGAATCGTCCCGCACGGCACAGCGGCCGGAGGTGAAGGAGAGCCGCCTCGCTCCCCTGCGCATCCTTCTGGCCGAGGACAACCTGGTGAACCAGCAGCTGATCGTGCGGATGGTCCGGAAGATCGGTCACTCGGTGGATACCGTCGGCAACGGAGCCGAAGCTCTGGAGTCACTGCAGCACACGCGCTACGACGTGGTCCTCATGGACGTACAGATGCCGGTGTTGGACGGCTTGGACGCCTCCCGGCAGATCCACCAGTCCCTGTCCGCCGCGGAACGGCCGTACATCATCGCCCTCACCGCCAATGCGATGAGTGAGGACCGCGACGCCTGCCTCGCCGCCGGGATGGACGACTACCTCAGAAAGCCCCTGCGCGGCGTCGATCTCGCCGAGGCACTCGACCGTGTGCCCCTCGGTCCCCCCGCGCGGAGTCCAAAGACGGCGCAGCCTGCACGGAGCCCGGAGACAGCGACGCCCGCAGGGGAGCCGGGAGCGGTACCGCCCGCAGCCGGCCCGGAGACGGCGCAGCCCGAGCCAGAGGCCGGCGCCGATGCCGGCACCGAGGCGTCGGCGCTGCCCGTCCTCGACAAACCCACCTTCGAGCGCCTGGTCGGCTCCTTCGGCAAGGAATTCGTCAGCCAGCTCATCGATGCCTTCCTGGAGGACTCCCCCCAACTGATCGAAAGCCTTCGCCGCAGCCTCGACCAGGGGGACGGAAGCGAATTCCGCAGAGCGGCCCACACGCTCAAGTCCCACGCGAACACCTTTGGATTCCCGCGTCTCGTCCGGCCGTGCCAGGACGCGGAGGACATCGGCGCCAGCGGGGATCCCAGCGCAGCAGCACCGCTGGTGACCCGCATCGAAGGGGAGTACCGCGCTGCGAGAGACGGGCTGGTCGCCCAGAGAGCGGAGCTTGGCCATGACCGATAGCAACGCCGTGACGGACAGAACCGAAAGGAAAGGGCGCATCTTGGTCGTGGACGACGATCGCACGAACCGCATGATGCTCACCTATCGCCTGGAAATGGCCGGGCTTGAGACCGCGACATCCGAGAACGGGCTCGAGGCTCTCCAGATGCTGCGGGAGAGCGACTTCGATGTGGTGCTGCTCGACATCCTCATGCCGGGGATGGACGGCTACGCGACGCTCGATCTGATGAAGCACGATCAGCAGCTCAGCCGCACGCCCGTGATCATGATGTCGGCCGTCGGCGAGCTGGACAGTGTCATCCGCTGCCTCGAAATGGGCGCCGAGGACTATCTGCCGAAGCCCCTGGACCATCTCCTGCTGACCTCCAGGGTCGACAACATCCTGCTGAAGATCCGGCTCCAGCAGGTGGAAAAGGCGCTCGCCGAGCTCACCGAGGCCGTGCAGGCCATGGCCGGCGGTGCGCTCCCGGCGGGAGCCCTGGACCAGGTCGCCGGGCAAACCGACTCGGTCGGCCGTCTGGCACGACAGCTTCAGCAACTCGCGGCCGTGACGTCGGAGCGGTAGGCGCACGACGCCCGGGAGCAGCCCGCCACGCTGAGTAACCCCTGCTCGCCTGACGTAACCCGCGCCGGCCGGGCGGGTGCGGTACACCGGCGCCGGCCCGTCCCCGCCTCCTCCACCACCGTCCCGTCTCCCCGGCCACCGCACCGCCCCGCAGCCGGCCCCCGATTAGGGGTCGTACTAGGGGGTTCCCCTAACGACTGCCACAGGGCGCCGGGTGCACGGTGAAGGCATACGTCAGCTCCCCGGCACAGCCGACGGCACGGAAAGAGGTGGGGTGGACGTGATGACCCGGGTCGTTGTTCGCACACCACAGCCCTCCCGGGTGCCCCACCGGAGCCCGCGTGGCCTCCTGACTCCACCAGCCGCCCACGGTCCCGGAGAGAAAAGCGAGGGCGGAAAGATGTTCCCGGAACCGGAATCGTCCCCGGGCACGGCCCAGCAACCCACGGCGGGCTCAGACCTGACGCCGTACGGCTTCTCCTGGTCCGGGCCTCACGCGAGGGCTCCCGTATGGCGGCCCTCACCCCTGCCATTCCAGCCTCCCGCTGCGGCGGATTCCGCTCGGCCGGACAGCTTCGTCATGAGTACCGTCATTCGCACCCGCTGTGTCGCCGTACGTGAGGGCGTACTGCTCCCGCTGTGCCGTCTGTTGGGGCGGCTGGCGGCGACCGCCGCCGCGCGGGTCGCTCAGCTGGCCCGGTACCTGAGGAGGACACGCGGCAAAGTGGTCTCGCTGCCGCTCGAATCGCATGTGCGCGCCGTGCCCCAGGCCCGGCGGATCATCCGGACCGAGCTGGCCCGATGGGGGCTGTCCGAGCATGTCGAGATCGCCGAACTCCTGGTGAGCGAACTGGTCACCAACGCGCTCCAGCACGCCTGGGGCCCCCTCCATCTGCGGATGTCCCACTCCCCCGTTGACCGGACGCTGCGCTGCGACATCGCCGACGGCTGCCCCGCCGCTCCGCCCGCTGACCGTCCACCCGCCCGCGCCGACGAGGACCACGGCCGAGGGCTGCACCTGGTGGACCAGCTCTCGACCCGCTGGGGCGCACGGCACACCGCCGCGGGGAAGACCATCTGGTTCGAACTGCGCACCCCCGGCAGCAGTGCCCGTCGGCGGGGGGCTCTGCGGCGGCGACTCTGATCGGTGGGGTGCACGTCGAGGGTGAGCTGGCCGGCTTCGCGCACTTCAACCGACAGCGTTTGGCGGGCCCCAGCAAGACCGCGGCACTCGCATGTCCGGCACGACCGGCCCTTGTCTGCAGCTCCTGCCAGCACGGATCCAGTGACGGGAACGGCGACGGGGTCGACCCGGCGTGGGGTCGACCCCGCTTGACCGCACGTTGGCCAGATCGCTACGCCGCTGCCAAGGAACGCGCTAGGCGTTGAAGCGGAACTCAACGACTTCGCGAGTCACCGGATTCACAGGACTCCATCGAACCGCCACTCACTCCTCGTCCGGAACCAGTCGCAACGAGATCGAGTTGATGCAGTACCGCTGATCCGTAGGGGTCGGATAGCCCTCGCCCTCGAAGACGTGGCCAAGGTGGGAGCCGCAGCGGGCGCAGCGGACTTCGGTGCGGACCATGTCGTGGGTACGGTCCTCCAGGAGTTCGACGGCGTCGGAGGCCTTGGGGTCGTAGAAGGACGGCCAGCCGTCATGCTTCGCGGATTCACGCTTCTCCTGTGCACCTTCCGGCGGGTATTCGGCTCGGCAACCTGCATCGGCTGGAGAGGCCGGGGCGTGCGCTTGGCGGGAGGGGCTGCCGAGAAGTGGTAGCACCTGCGTGTTGGTAGACGGGATCACCGCGCTGTCCGCCTCTCCTCACTTCCGTCTGCGGCGGGTGTGCGGTGTGTGGGGCATCAGGCGTCTATCCCGACGGTGGACGTGTCCAGCGCATCACGGGGGGGGCTCACGGTCTGTCAGGACGGCGCGGAGCGCAATACCCCTTCACGGATACTGCGGGTGCCATTCGAAGAGCAGGATGGTGGCGTCGTCCCGCAGGTCGTTGTGCTGGTAGTCGAGGATGGCGTGAATGAGCAGCCGCAGCACCTCGGCCGGGCGCTGGCCGGCGGCGGAGGCGCGGATGATGAAGTCCGTGAACCGGTCGAGGCCGAACTCAACGCCATTCGCGTCGCGCGCGTCGACCACACCGTCGGTGTAGAGCAGGACGCGGTCGCCCGGTTCGAGTCTGGTCTCGTGGACCTGCAGGGCGGCCGGGGCGAGTTCGAGGTACAGGCCGATCGGCGGCTGCGGGGGGCTGTCCAGCGCCCCGTCGAGCACCCGCTCGGCACGGATCAGCAGCGGTGGCGGGTGACCGCAGTTGATCCAGCACAACTCCCCGGTGTCGGCGTCGAGCCGGCACACCACACCGGTGCAGAAGTGGTCGGGCAGCCACTGGGCGAGCGCACGGTCGACGGAGCCGACGAGGTCGGGCAGGTCGGCGCCGCTGCGACGGGCGTTCCGCGCGCCGGCCATGGCCACCGAGGTGGTCAGACCGGAGGCCAGATCGTGGCCCATGCCGTCGAGGATCATGGTGTGCAGCACCTGCTTGACCACCGCGTGGTCGAAGGCGTCGCCGCCGACGTCGTACGCCGGCTCCAGCACCGCGGTCGAGACGCACTGCTTGCTGCCGATGGTGCGGGGCGGCAGGAAGGCCCGCACCATCTCGGCGGGCAGCCGCATCGTCGCGGTGCGGGTGCGAGCAGCGATCCAGTCGCTGTAGGCGCGCTTCGAGGTGACGACCATCGCGAGCAGATCGGCCAGCATCCGGCTGCGCCGCATCCGCGGCCCGTCCAGTGTGGCGGTCCGCACCGCCAGCACCCCCAGCCGCTCCGCACCGTCGACCAGCGGCACCCAGACGACCACGCCGTCGCCGTCGTCCGTCACCCGCGGGGAGACCGTGCGGTACGCCCAGCCGGCCTGCGAGGCGTCCACCGGTAGCGGTTCCAGGGACTCGTCGAGCGGGACGAGCAGCCATTGCTGCAGGTCGACGAGGTAGATCAGCGCCGATTTCAGGCCGAGGGCCGAGGCGCACCGGTTCGCCAGTGCGGACAAATCCACCGGAAGGACGATCTGCGCCTCGGTGATCAGCTCTTCCAGCAGACTCTCGTCGACGGCGGCGCCGGGATCGGCGCGCGCCTGCGATGGGTCCGGCACGGGGATCACCCCTTCCGCCCCCAGTCTCACACCGATCCCGGCGCCTCTCACCTCAGCGGCGCCCGCCGAGCCAGCCCACGACCGCGTCGACGACCGGGGTGCTAGTTCGGCGATGCGCCGGACCGCCTCGCGGCCCCCGGGGACGAGCGGCACACCGGCGGTGATCAGCACCGATTGCAGCTCCAGCCGGTTCGGGTCGGGCGCCGCAACGGTGAACGGCAACCCGTCCTCCGCCCGCGGCGGCGCCGGCCAGGCCCTGCCTTCCGGCTCGTTGACGCGGCCCACGAAGACAGCCGCGGTGTCGGCACGGGGTCGGCGGCCAGGCTGGGCGTGACGGAGGCGAGCGCCCGGTGGAGCCGGTCGTGGGCGCCGCCGCTCAGGTGTCGAGGTGATGAGGATCGGCGATCTGGGTCCGGTTCGTTTCGAGTGAAGCTCGCGATCAAGTGGTGAGGGCGTCGTTCCGCTGGTCGGGGGTGGCGTAGAGCCGGTCGTGCTCGCGGGCGGCGTGGAAGCACCAAGCCCCGCCGCTGACCTGCGGATCCTGTTGTTCCGTCAGTTCCCGTGCGGAGCCAGTCGATCATGATTGAATGCTGCGCGTCGCGGTGCTCGGGGCGCTGATGCCGCGCCCGCCCGCCCTCTCTTCACGATGTGACGCGGGTCATATCAGCCCCATGTCACGAACGGAAGGGCAGCTTGCGTCTGGTGGTCGTCCGCACAGCGGGAACGACCAACACGAAGGAGATAGCAGAGCGATGAACGCGACAGCAGCGCAGCAGCACGAGGTCCTGGTCCTGGGCGCCGGCTACGCCGGGCTCTCCGCCGCGATCCAGCTCGCGGCCCGCACCAGGAAGCGTGGGAACCTGCGAGTGACGCTGGTCAACCCCTACGACAACTTCACCGAGCGGCTCCGACTGCACATGACCGCCACCGGCCAGGAGACGGCCGAGATGAACATCCCGGAGCTGCTGGACGGCACCGGCGCCGCCTTCGTCCGCGGCTGGGTCACAGCCGTGGACACCGAGGCGAAGACCGTCCGGATCGACGACGACCGGGTCCTGCGCTACGACACCCTGGTCTACGGCCTGGGCAGCATCGCGGACACCGTCACCGTCCCCGGCGTGGACGACCACGCCTACACCTTCAACAGCCCGGAGGACGCCGCCCTCCTCGCCGACCGGCTGACCCGGCTCGACGGCGGGACCGTCGTGGTCGGCGGCAGCGGCCTCACCGGCGTCGAGGCCGCCGCGGAGATCGCCGAGCGGCACCCGGAGCTCCAGGTGGTGCTGCTGGGCCGGCAGGAGCCGGGCGCGAGCATGCATCCGAAGGCCAAGGCCTACCTGGACGCGGCGCTCGCCCGGGTCGGCGTGCGGGTGCGCAGCGGCGTCGAGGTGGCCAAGGTGCTGCCGGACAGCGTCGAGCTCGCGGACGGCTCCAGCATCCCGGCGGCCGCGGTGTTGTGGACCAGCGGCACCCGCGTCTCGCCGCTGGCTGCCACCGCGGGCCTGACCGTCGACGAGCGCGGCCGTGTGGTCACCGACAGTGCGCTGCGCTCGGTCTCCCACCCGGATGTCTACGCCGTGGGCGACGCCGCGGCGATCCGTCAGGGCTACGGCGTGATGCACGGGACCTGCCAGGGCGGCATGCCCACCGGCGTGCACGCGGCCCTCTCGATCCTGCGGGTGCTGGCCGGCAAGGAGCCCAAGCCCTTCCGCTTCGGCTACTACCACACACCCGTCAGCCTGGGCCGGAACGACGCCGTCGTGCAGTTCACCCACCCCGACGACAGCCCGCGCCGGCTCGTGCTGACCGGCAGGCGAGCCGCGAAGTACAAGGAGACGGTCACCGCCGCGCCGTGGCCGACCTTCGCCCGCATGAAGAAGATGCCCGTCTCGGGCGCCCTCTGGCCGCACGGCGGCCGCTACACCCGGATACGGAGCGCCAAGTGACCCAGCCGCAGCAGATCGGCCCCGACCAGCTCGCCTTCCAGCAGTACCGCAACCTGCTCTTCTCCGTCGCCTACCGCCTCCTCGGCACCGCCGCCGATGCCGAGGACGTGGTCCAGGACGCCTGGCTCAAGTGGTCGGCGGCCGACCGTTCCCAGGTCGCCGACCCCAAGGCCTATCTGACCCGGATCGTCTCCAACCTGGCGGTGGAGCGGCTTCGTTCGACCCGCCACCAGCGCGAGACCTACGTCGGGCCATGGCTCCCCGAGCCGATCCTCACCGGCCCGGATACCGCCGACGGCGTCGCCATGGCGGACTCGGTCTCCATGGCCCTGCTGGTCGTCCTGGAGACGCTGAGCCCCCTGGAGCGCGCGGTCTTCGTGCTGAAGGAGGTCTTCGCCTTCAGCTACGCGGAGATCGCGGAGGCGGTGGAACGCTCGGAGACGGCGGTCCGGCAGGCCGCGCACCGCGCCCGCCAGCACGTCCAGGCCCGCCGGCCCCGTTTCACCGCGGACCGCGCCCGCCAACGCGACGTCACCGAGCGCTTTTTCGTGGCGACGTCGGGCGGCGACATCAACACCCTCATGGAGCTGCTCTCCCCGGACGTGACGCTGTGGACCGATGGCGGCGGCAAGGTCCGCCAGGCCCTCAAGCCGGTCGTCGGCCTGGAGACCGTGGCCCGTTGGTTCGCCGCGCTCGGCACCGTGACCTACCAGGGCATCGAGCCCGGGCAGATGCGGGCAGAGCTCACCTGGATCAACGGCGGCCCGGGCGTGGTCTTCCGCGGCCCGGACCGCGTGGTCGCCACGCTGACCTTCGACTTCGACCCGGAAGGCCGCATCTCGACCATCCACAACGTGGCCAACCCGGACAAGCTCCACGCCGTCGCCGACGGCACTCGGCACGAACTCTCCTGAGCTGCCCGATCGTTGTCGACGCCCTCCGGAATCCTCGTGAGCGCCCGGGTGCGGCTGCCCCAGCACGGCCCGGGTGGAGCTGGCCGGCGCAGTCGAGGGCGTCCTCGGGTGGGCCGGCGAAGCCACCGGTGGGCAGGATGGAGTCTGCGTGCGGTTCGCAGCTGGCGTAAGTAGGGGGCGAAGCCCCAGATGTCGGCGGATCCCGCGTAGCCCAGGCGCATGAGCTTGAGGACTTCGCCGTCGGCGAGTTCACCGTCGATGTAGGCGAAGGTGTCGGCGCCGCGGTGGCAGATGCGCAGGTCCGTCAGTTGTGGCCAGGTGCTGCGGGCGTGTGCGGCGAGTCGCTGGTCGAGGTGGGCCTTGGTGGAGTCGGACGGTGTGGTGGGTATGGCGGATATCCTGCCCGACCGGCCGGGAAGCGGATGCGGCAGGCTGTGACCGTCGTGATCCACTTCTGCTGATCGGCTTGCCTTCCTTGCCTGTTGCCGCCGCGCGCCCGATAGTCCGGACCGCCGCCGAGCGGCACCGGTTGAAGAAGGCGGCCTGGGGCCACAAGACCGAGCACCGGGCCAGGGTGCGGGCGCAGATCGTGCTCTGGGCGGCTCGGGGCAGGTCCCAGCCACACCTTCGCCGCCGCGCACGGCCGCCCGCAGCTGATCGAGGGGCCCGAGCTCGTCCACCTCATCAAGGAACACCTGGGGAAAGATGTCATCGCCGGTCCGGTCCCCCCGAAGCGTTGGCCGTGAGGTAATGATCCTGCCGCAGCGGCTGCTACGCCACCACGGCGGCAGCCGATGGCGGTTGACGCCGCTTTAAGAGCCTCCACCAGTAGGTAAGCACGGGAGACAGTTGCACTAACCAGGGGGGGCGGTCATCTAACGCAGTCGGGCGTGCGGGCTCAGAGACGTCGCAGCATGCGCGGGTCCTCGAAACCGACTAAGCGGGGGCGGCGTCGATCGTCGCGCCATGGCTGATGAAGCGCTGGGCGCGTTCGAGGCAGAGGGTCTGCTGGTAGCGCAGTGGGGGTGAGACCGGTGGCGCGGATGAAGAGGCGGGTGAGGGTGCGTTCGCTCACGCCGACGGCGAGGCCAGGGTGGGCAGGGGCAGCAGTTGGTCGAAGCGGACATCGATGAGGTCCTGGGCGCGGTGCACGGTGTCGTCGAGGTAGGACCGATGCCGGAGCATCGCCCTGGACTGCGGCTCATGGCGCCGTTGCGACGACCATGTCCCGGGCCTCCTGGGCTGCGACGGCCGGGCCGTGCCGGGTTTGCGACCAGGTGCAGGGCCAGATCGATGCCGCTGGCGATGCCGGCCGATGTGATCACCCGGTCGTCGGCGGTGAACAGGACGTCGCGGACGACCACTACCTTGGGGTGGCGCAGGGCCAGGTCCTGCACATCGTGGTCGATGGCGCAGTGGCGGCCGTCGAGCAGGCCAGCCTGGCCGAGCGCCTCGGCTCCGGCGCAGACGCTGGCACCGTCCCGCCCCTGGCGTGATGGTCCCGGAGGACCTGTGGGTAGGCGACGCCGATAGCGGGGGCATCAGCCAGGGGATCTTTCCGCCAGCCGGGCACCACGATCAGAGCCTCGGGACTGAGCTCGGGCCAGTTGAGCCCGGCCACCAGCGGCAGTCCCTGGGCGGTGGAGACCTGGGCTGCTCGGCGACGTAGGCGAGCGTGTAAGAGTGCCCGAAGCCGGCGGCCGTGGAGAAGACCTGCGCGAGGCCGCGCTCGTCGGGCGGAGCGGGAGGCCCCTTGCCCGGCAGCGCGCGGCCGCACTCCTGCACGCGCACACCCCGATCGCACCGCTGGACGCGGACGCGACCGTCGCTCCCGCCGCCGCTCTTGCAGCACCGCGCACAAGCACGCACTTGGCCACGCGCTTCTCCAGCGAGGACACGAGAAGGGAAATCAGCCCTCGTTTGGAACCAAGCGCAGAGAGATCGAGTTGATGCAGTACCGCTGGTCGGTCGGCGTCGGATAGCCCTCCCCCTCGAAGACGTGCCCGAGATGCGAGCCACACCGCGCACACCGCACCTCCGTCCGCACCATCCCGTGTGAATGATCGGCCACAAGTTCTACCGCGTCCGAGTTGCGTGCATCCCAGAAGCTCGGCCAGCCGCAGTGGCTCTCGAATTTGGTGTCGGAGCGGAAGAGTTCGGCACCGCAGGCGCGGCAGGAGTAGACGCCCGTGGTCTTGGTGTCGGTGTATTCGCCGACGAAGGCGGGCTCGGTGCCGGCCTCGCGGAGTACTTGGTACTCGGCGGGGGTCAGCTCTGCGCGCCACTGCTCGTCGGGCTTGTCGATCTCGTACGGCATCTGCCGTGCCTCCTCAGCTCAGCTGCCCAGGCGGGACAGGATGGCGGGGCCGAGGTCGGTCACATCGCCCGCGCCCATGGTGAGAACAAGGTCACCGGGCTTGGTCATTCCGGCGATGACGTCCGGGACGGCGGCCTGGTCGCTCTGGGCGGTGACATCGGCGCCCGCGGCGCGCGCGGCATCGATGATCAGGGCGCTGGTGACGCCCGGGATCGGGTCCTCACGGGCCGGGTAGATGTCCAGGACGACGGAGGCGTCGGCGAGGGCGAGCGCCTGGCCCATTTCCGTGCCCAGCTCCTGGGTGCGGGAGAAGAGGTGCGGCTGGAAGACGACCAGTACGCGGGAGCCTTCGGCGGCGCCGCGGATGGCATCCAGGTCGGCGGACATCTCCGTGGGGTGGTGGGCGTAGGAGTCGATGACCTGCACACCGGCCGCCTCGCCCTTGAGCTGGAGGCGGCGCTTGACGCCGGTGTACTTGCCGAGCGCGGAGGCGAGGTTGTGCGGCGGCAGGTCCAGGGCGACGCCGGCGGCCAGGGCGGCGACGGCATTGTGGGCGTAGTGCCGGCCCGGGACGGAGACGGTGAAGGTGAGGATCTTGCCGCTGGTGAGGGAGACGGTGACGTCGCTGGTCAGGCCGCGGGGGTTGACCTTGAGGATGCGGACGTCGGCGTCGGCGGACTCGCCGTAGGTGACGACCTCGATGTCGTAGCGGCCGGAGATCTTGGCGGTCAGCTCGCGGGCGCCTTCATTGTCGGCGGAGATGACCAGGGTGCCGCCGGGGCGGATGCGGCCGACGAAGGTCTCGAAGGACTCGTAGATCTCGTCCATCGAGGCGTAGTTGGCGTGGTGGTCCAGCTCGACGTTGAGGACGATGGCGACCTCGGGGGCGTACTTGTGGAAGCTGCGGTCGCTCTCGTCGGCCTCGGCGACGAAGATCTCGCCGCTGCCGTGCTCGGCGTTGGATCCGGGGGCGTCGAGGTCGCCGCCGATGGCGTAGGACGGCTTGAGGCCGAGGGCGCCGAGGGAGACGGCGAGCATGGAGGTCGTTGTCGTCTTGCCGTGCGTGCCCGCTACGGCGATGGGACGCAGGCCGTCCATGAGGGAGGCGAGGGCGTCTGAGCGGTGCACGACCGGGATGCCGCGCTCATGGGCGGCGGCCAGCTCGGGGTTGTCCGGGCGGATCGCGGAGGAGACGACGACGCTGGTGGCGTCCTCGGCCAGATGGGCGGCGGCATGGCCGATGTGGACCGTGGCGCCGAGGTCGCGCAGGGCCTGGGCGGTCGCGGAGTCCTTGGCGTCGCTGCCCGCCACCCGGGCGCCGCGCTGCGCGAGGATCTTGGCGATGCCCGACATACCGGCTCCGCCGATGCCGATGAAGTGCGGCCGGTCCATCGAGGCTGGGATGGCGGGTGCCATGGGCGGGTCTCCCTGATCGTCGCGAGCGGTGATGCCGTGGACGATTCTCGCACCCGGCACCGACAAGGGCGGTCCTCGGACCCCGGCCGGGGCCGTTCCGGGGCGGCGGGGGGCCGAAGACCGGCGGTCAGCGGCGGATCAGGCCCTGGGCGGTGGCGGCGGCGACCGCGGAGGTACGGGAGTCCACGCCCAGTTTGGAGTAAATGTGGACGAGGTGGGACTTGACGGTCGCCTGGCTGAGGAAGAGCTGCTTGCTGATCGCCGCGTTCGACAGACCGTCGGCGACGAGCTGGAGGACCTCGGTCTCGCGGCGGGAGAGCGCGGTGGCCGGGGAGCGCATCCGGTCCATCAGGCGCAGCGCGATGGTGGGCGCCAGCGCGGACTTTCCGGCGGCGGCGGTGCGTACGGCGGCGGCCAGTTCCTCCGGCGGGGCGTCCTTGAGGAGGTAGCCGGTGGCGCCGGCCTCAATGGCGGCGAGGATGTCGGCGTCGGTGTCGTACGTGGTCAGGACGAGTACCCGTGGGGCGCCGGAGCAGGCGGTGATCGCGGCGGTGGCCTGGGAGCCGAGCATCCGGCCGCCGAATTGGAGGTCCATGAGGACCACGTCGACATCGAGCCGGGCGGCGAGATCGACGGCCTGCTCGGCGGTGGGGACGTCGGACACCACCTCGAAGTCCGGTTCGGTCTCCAGGACCGCGCGCAGTCCGGCGCGTACGACGGGGTGGTCGTCGGCGAGCAGCAGCCGGATGGGGGAACCGATGGCGGTCACGAGGCGGCCTCCGGGGCGGTGGAGCTTCCGGACGGGGCGGGGGCGACGGGGCAGGGCAGGGTGACGGCGACCGCGGTGCCCTCCCCGGGGGCGGACTCGACGACGAGGGTGCCCCGCAGGGCGCGGGCCCGGGCGCGCATCGCGGCCAGGCCGAAGCCGGTGCCGGTGACCGCCGCGGAGCCGGGGGCCGGGACCTCGGCCGGGACGAACCCGGCGCCGTCGTCGACGACGTCCAGGGCGACCTCGGTGTCCATGTAGCTGAGGGTCAGCTCGACGCGGTCGGCCGCGGCGTGCCGGACGGTGTTGGCGAGCGCGGACTGGGCGATACGCAGCAGGGCGACCTCGTGCGGGGTGGGCAGGGCGGTGGGCGCGCCGGAGACCTGGCAGTGCACGGCGAGACCGGAGGTACGGGCGGTGGTGGCGCAGAGCCGTTCCAGGGCGGCGGGCAGCGAGCCGGCCTCCAGGTCCGGCGGGCTCAGCGCCCGTACAAAACGGCGCGCCTCGGCGAGGTTGTCGACGGCGGCGGTGCGGGCCTGCCGGACGTGGCCGAGGGCCGCCTCGGGCCGCTCCGGTATGGCGCGTTCGGCGGCCCTCAGCAGCAGCTGGATGCTGGACAGGCCCTGCGCGAGGGTGTCGTGGATCTCGCGGGCCAGCCGCTCGCGCTCGGCGAGCACACCGGCGGCGTGTTCCGCGACGGCCAGTTCGCCGCGGGCCGCGGTCAGCTCCTCGATCAGGCGGCGGCGCTGTTCGCTCTCCCGGTAGAGGGCCTGGTAGCCGAGGACGACGGCGATCGCGACGGCGGCGCCCAGAACAGGACCGATGACCGTGCCGACGGTGAGCGCGTGGGTGTGGTTGTGCCAGCGGAATCCGGCGACGGCGGCGACGGTGGTGGCCGCGACGGCGGCCAGCGCCCCGCGCAGCGGCAGCAGATGCAGTTGGACGAAGAAGAGCGGGAAGGCCACCCAGACGCCGTCCGGGGTGAGGACGAGCAGCACCAGCCAGACCAGGGCCACGGCCGCGAGCCAGAGGGCGGCGGCGGAGGTGGAGCTGCGCAGGCGGGGCAGCGCGGGCCCGACGGCGTAGAGGGCGAAGAGCACGACGGCGGTGGCGATGACGGCCGGGGCGTCCGGGGCGTGGTCCACCACCGCCCGTACGGCGGCGAGCGCGAGCAGCGCGGCCACCATCAGATGGAGGCAGCTGCGCAGGACCCGCAGGACGGGGGTGAGGGAGTGATCGGTCACGGCGTCTTCAGGCTAAGGGGCCGCCCGACCTGCGGCATCAATCAAAGGGTTGAACCCGGGGCGCACCTTTCGATGCCGGTGAACCACTCCCCGGCGCGATGTCCGGGCCCCGTCGGACGGGCGACGGTGGGGCCAGCCGCCGGGCAGTGGGTCCGGCGCCCGGAACCCGAGGATGGCCAAGCCTGTGTTCGTCGCCTGGAGAGACCTGAGATTCGCCAAGGGGCGGTTCGCCCTGATGGGCACCGTCATCGTGCTGATCACGGTGCTGGTGGGTCTGCTGTCGGGGCTGACGGCGGGCCTGGGCCGGGAGAACACCTCGGCGATCACCGCGCTGCCCGCCGACCATCTGGTGTTCTCGGCGCCCGCCGACGGGCGCGGCGTCGCGTTCACCGATTCGCGGCTGCCGGAACGGACCGTTCGGGACTGGGCGGGGGTGCCGGGCGTACGGCACGCCGAACCGCTGGGGATCGCCACGACGAAGGCCGAGGCAGGCAGCCGGACGGCCGCGGTCTCCGCGTTCGGGGTGCGGCCCGGGTCGCGGCTGGCGCCCGGCCCGGGCGGGGTGGGGGACGGTGCGGTGGTGCTGTCCGAGAAGGCCGCCGCCGCGCTCGGTGTGCGGGCCGGTGGGGCGCTGACGCTGGGGGGCCGGGCGGTCCGGGTCGCGGCGGTGTCGGGCGCGGCGATGTACAGCCATACGCCGGTGGTCTGGACGTCGCTGGGTGACTGGCGGCGGCTGACGGGCGGCTCCGGGGCGGCCGGCACAAGCGGCGACTCCGGGGGAAGCGGCGGATCCGGCGCCACCGGGAGCGGCAGCGCATCCGGTGCCTCCGTAGGTGCGACCGTGCTCGCCCTCTCCACCACCGGGACGGCCGATCTGACGGCCGCCGACGAGAAGCTCGGCACCACGACGGTCACCACCGACGACGCGCTGCGGGCCATCGGCTCGTTCACCTCCGAGAACGGCTCGCTACAGCTGATGCGCGGCTTTCTGTTCGCCATCTCCGCACTGGTCATCGGCGCGTTCTTCACGGTGTGGACGATCCAGCGCAGCGGCGATGTCGCCGTGCTGAAGGCGCTGGGCGCCTCGACCCGCGCTCTGCTGCGGGACGCGCTCGGCCAGGCCGTCGTCCTGCTGGTGATCGGGACCGGCCTGGGCACTGCCGTCGTGGCCGGTGTGGGCGCGGGGATCGGCGACGCGGTGCCGTTCGTGCTCGACCCGTCCACCGTGCTGATCCCGGCCCTGATCACGATCGCGCTGGGTGCCATGGGCGCCGCGCTGTCCATCCGCCGCATCACGTCCGTAGACCCGCTGACCGCCCTGGGAAGTGCCCGATGAGCCTCGAACTGACCGATGTCACCCTCACCTACCCCGACGGCGGTGCCCGGCTGACCGCGCTGGACCAGGTCTCGCTGGCCGTACCTGCCGGATGCCTGACCGCGGTGATCGGGCCGTCCGGGTCCGGGAAGTCCAGCCTGCTCGCGGTGGCCGCCACGCTGATCGGCCCGGACCACGGGCGGGTGGTGATCAACGGTACGGACACCACCGGGCTCGGCCGCGCCGAACTGACGACGCTGCGCCGCACCACCATCGGCACGGTCTTCCAGCAGCCGAACCTGCTGCCGTCCCTGACCGCCGCCGAGCAGCTACAGGTGATGGCGCATCTGGACGGCCGCTCGTCCCGTAAGGCACGGCCCCGGGCGCTGGAGCTGCTGGCGGCGGTCGGCCTGGAGGGTCAGGCCGACCGGCGGCCGCATCAGCTGTCGGGCGGTCAGCGGCAGCGGATCAATATCGCGCGGGCGCTGATGAACGAGCCCGCGGTGCTGCTGGTGGACGAGCCGACCAGCGCGCTGGACCACGAACGGGGCGCCGCGGTGCTCGACCTGCTGCTCCGGCTGACGCACCAGCGCGCCACTGCGACGGTGCTGGTCACCCACGACCACACGCATCTGGACGCGGCGGACGAGATCGCCGAGGTGCGGGACGGCCGGCTGCGGCCCCGGCTCGGCGCCCGCCCCTGAGCGCCGGGCCGCCGAAAGCCCGGCTCCCCCGGGCCGGGCGCCCGCCCGTGCCCCTCGGTGCGCGGGCCGCGGTCAGTCCTCGGCGGAGCCCTGGGGCTGCTCGTCGGCCGCGTGCGAGAAAAGTTTGAGGACCGGTACGCCGACCTTGTGACGGGCGCGGGAGGCCCAGTCGCGGTGGAAGAACTCCTCGACGAAGTGCGGGGTGGTCAGCACGATCACCTCATCGGCGCCGGTCTCCGCGACGACGGACTGCAGCAGGTCCAGCGGATGGTCCTCGACCACCTGTCCGATGGCCTCCGCGCCCGCAGCGCGCAGGGCGGCCAGGGTGTGGGACAGGGCGAGCTCGGCGGGGGCCTGCGCCTGTTCGCCGCCCGGCTCCTCGCCCTCCCGTACGGCGTCGTCGAATTCGCCGAGGGCGACGTCGTCGATGGCCCGCAGCAGGACGTCCTGCTTGCCGCGCGGCTGCATGAGGACGACGAAGGAGGTCCGGTCATCGCCGTGCAGGGTGGTCACAAACTCCACGTCCGCGGGCGTCAGAGGCTTCTCGATCATCAATACGCTCGTGAACACGACGGACGCCCTTCTTCTCTTCAGGGCGCCGCTTTGCGCCCGACAGAAACCATCCTGCCCCGTCGCCACACGGGACCTGTTGGCTTTTAGTGTGCCCAACGGAAGCTAAGCGGAACAGGTAATTCCGCTGATTGTCAGGACCGACGGTAACGAGTGAACAGGAACCCGGCCTCCTCCAATACGGATGCCAGGGCGAACCGCTCCGGAACCGGCACGGCCGGGCCGTCCATGATCCTCGGCGCGTCGCCCACCGCGACCACCGGAGCCAGCGACAGACACATCTCGTCCAGCGCACCGGCCGCCGCGAACTGCCCGAGGAGCTTCGGCCCGCCCTCGGTGAGCAGCCGGGCGTGCCCCCGTTCGGCCAGCACCCCGGCCACCCGGGCCGGGTCGACGCCCAGGCCCTCGCCGGCGAAGAGCACCTCGGCGCCCGCGGCACGGGCCTGCGCCACCCGGTCCGCCGGCGCGCCCGCACCGGTCAGTACGAGGGTCGGAACCAGCGGCTCGGTGAACAAGGGCAGGCTGAAATCCAGCCCGAGCCCGGCGGTCACCACCGCGATGGCCGCGGCAGGGCCCTGGCCCGCGGCGGCCCGGCGGGCGGCGAACGCCTCCCGGGCACGGGCCGGCCGGTAGCCCTCCTTCCGGACCGTCTCGGCGCCCACCACCACGGCATCCGCGAGCCCTCGCAGCACTCCGAAGATCCGCATGTCGGCATCGCTGGAGAGCGGCTGCGAGCGGCCCTCGTGGTGGGCCGCGCCGTCCATGGAGGACACCATGTTGGCGCGCAGCCAGCCGGTGCGCCCCGCACGCGCCGGGTCGTCCGCGGCCGGATACGCGTACGCGTCGGCCAGCTCGTCCAGCGTCCACGGACGGTCCATGCCATCGATCGCCGCCACCTGGGCGTTCTCGACGTCGGAGGCCGGTGCGGGCAGGGCGGTGAGAGGGAACAGGCGTCGCATGGCGGCAGTGTGACATGCGACGCTCGGCGGACCGGGCGATACCGCACAGGAGATAGGCTGGACGGCTGTGTCGCCTTCCCAGCCCTCCTCGCCACAGCCCGACCCCATAGCCGGACCGCCGGCCGACGGGGACGACGTGGCCCCCGCCGCGCTCACCGCCCGCGCCCCGCACGTCCCGGCCGACCGCCTGGTCGCCGAGATGGTGCCGCCGCCGCGCTTCCAGGACGCCCGCTTCGACACCTACATCCCGGACCCGAAGCAGCCCAGCCAGGCCGAGGCCGTCCAGGTCCTGAGCGACTTCGCGACGACCATCGACGGGGGCGCCGGGGCCGGTGCCGCCAAGCGGCGCTGGTTCGCCAGGAAGCCGGCGGCCCCCAAGGGCCCGCGCGGCGTCTACCTGGACGGCGGCTACGGCGTCGGCAAGACCCATCTGCTCGCCTCCCTGTGGCACGCGACCCCCGCCCCGGCCGAGCTCAAGGCCTTCGGCACCTTCGTCGAGCTGACCAACCTCGTCGGCGCGCTCGGCTTCCAGCAGACCGTGCGCACGCTCGGCGAGCACAAGCTGCTGTGCATCGACGAGTTCGAGCTGGACGATCCCGGCGACACCGTCCTGGTCTCGACCCTGCTCGGCAAGCTGGTGGACGCCGGCGTGGCGCTGGCCGCCACCTCCAACACGCTGCCCGGCAAGCTCGGCGAGGGCCGGTTCGCGGCGGCCGACTTCCTGCGCGAGATCCAGGGGCTGAGCGCGCACTTCCGTCCGCTGCGCATCGACGGCGAGGACTACCGCCACCGCGGTCTGCCCGAGGCGCCCGCCCCGTACGACGACGAGACCGTCACCCGCACCGCGTACCGCACGCCCGGCGCCTCGCTCGACGACTTCCCCTCCCTGCTGGAGCATCTGTCCAAGGTGCACCCCAGCCGCTACGGCGCGATGTGCGACGGCATCGAGGCGGTCTGCCTCACCGATGTCCAGGCGGTGCCCGACCAGTCCACCGCGCTGCGCCTGGTGGTCCTCGCGGACCGGCTCTACGACCGCGAGGTGCCGGTGCTGACCTCCGGCAAGGCCTTCGACGAGCTGTTCAGCGAGGAGATGCTGCGCGGCGGCTACCGCAAGAAGTACTTCCGCGCGATCTCCCGCCTGACGGCACTGGCGCGCGACGCGGGGCCGCTGGTGGCGGGCGCCAACCCCTGAGGGACAAAGAACGCCGACGCACCCGTGCCGCCTGGTTCCCGGCGGCCCGGGTGCGTGGTACACACGTGCGGGTCACGTCACCTGTCCGCCAACAGGGAGTTGCCCATGTCCGCGACACGACGTCAGATCCTGGCCAGAACCGGTGCGTTGGGGGCGGCGATCGCCTTCTCCGGCAGCCTCACGGAGATCTTCGCGGGGACCGCGACCGCACAGAGCATGGGACGGAGCGGCTACGGCCCGCTGGTCCCGGACCCGGACGGCCTGCTCGACCTCCCCAAGGGCTTCCGCTACAAGGTCCTCTCCCGGGAGGGCGACCCGCTGCCCTCCGGCGAGGGCAAGGTGCCCAGCAACTGCGACGGGATGTCGGCGTTCCCCGGCCGCCGCGGCGGCACCTTTCTCGTCCGTAACCACGAGAACCGTACGCACTCCCGCTCCGCCGTCCCCAGGGTCCGCGAGCTGACCTACGACCCCGGTGGCGAGGGCGGCTGTACGGCGCTGGAACTCGACCGGGACAACACCGTGCGCTCCGAACGGGTGGCCATCGCCGGCACCTCCACCAACTGCGCGGGCGGCCACACCCCCTGGAACACCTGGCTGACCTGCGAGGAGACCGAGCTCCGGGCCGGTGAAGAGAACTACACCAAGGACCACGGCTTCATCTTCGAGGTCGATCCGTACGACCCGCGGCGCACCGGTGCGGTGCCGCTGACCGCGATGGGCCGCTTCCAGCACGAAGCGATCGCCGTGGACCCCGGCACCGGCACGGTCTACGAGACCGAGGACGCCTTTGAGAAGCCGTTCGGACTCTTCTACCGCTTCCTGCCCGAGAAGCCGATGGGCGGCCGCGGCTCGCTCCGGGCCGGCGGCCGCCTCCAGGCGCTGCGCGTCCCCGATGTGCCCGACCTCTCCACCGTCCAGCAGCCCGGCACCACGTTCGACCAGGTCAGATGGGTGGATGTGCCCGATCCGCTCGCCCGGAAGACCCCGATCCGATTCCAGGACTTCGGCCCGGGCGGCATCACCCACGCCCAGAAGCTGGAGGGCTGCTACTGGGGCGGCTCCTGCGTCTACTTCGTCTCCAGCTTCGCGCACCGTGCCGCCGGCTCGGCGGCCGACCACTACGGCCAGATCTGGAAGTACGACCCGAAGAAGCGCCGGCTCACCCTGGTCGTCGTCTTCGGCCCGGACACCGACCTCCAGCTGCCCGGCGAGTCCCCGGACAACATCTGCCTCGCGCCCAGCGGCGGGCTGATGGTCTGTGAGGACGGCGAGGGGGCCCAGCATGTCTTCGGCCTCACCCGACGCGGCGAGGTCTATGCGATGGCGCGCGGCCGGCAGAACATCGGCACCCCGCAGAAGCCGGAGTGGGGTGAGTTCGCGGGGGTGACGTTCTCGCCCGACCACCGGACGATGTATGTCAATTGCTATACGCCGGGGACGACGTTCGCGGTGACGGGCCCCTGGCACCACTGACCCCGCGGGGCGCCGGTCAGCCCGAGCAGGCGGACCGCTGGGCCTCCTGCCATTCGCAGACCGGGCAGAGCACGATGCCCGGCCGGTCGACCGGGTACTCGGTCGGCCGGCCGCACTGCAGACAGTCGGCGTACAGCGGTCCCGCGGCGGCGGGGCCGCCGCCCTGACGCGCGGCGGCGCCCGCACCGGCGCAGGTGGTCAGGTGGTCGTGCTCATCGGTGTCCGGCATGCCGCCGAGCGTACGCCTGCTCCTTCTGCCCCCCACGTGCTCCCCCGCTGTTCAGTTGCGGCGCGAGCTGAGGGCGCAGGCGACGGCGGTGGCACCGGTCGCGATCAGGGCGGTGGCGGCGAGGGGCAGCCAGGGGGCGCTGATCGTGCCGTGCGCGGAGCCGGTGACCAGGCCCGTGATGGCGGCGTTGGCGGGCGAGGCGCCCAGTACGGCGAGCAGCAACGCGGCGAACATCCCCGCCGGAATGCCCCAGCCGGGGCTGCGCAGCACCGGCCAGTTGCACAGTGCGCCGATCGCGGTGCCCATGAGCAGGCAGGCCAGCGCGGCGAGCAGTCCGGCGCCGGTCGCCGGCAGGACCGGGACGGCCACGCGGTGGTCGGCGGAGTGCGGATCGGACAGCAGCACGACCGCCGCCGTACCGAGGAGCGCCAGCAGCAGCCCGGCGCAGGCCGCGGTCAGCACACAGGCGAGGTGGACCCGGCCGGGACCGGCGGCGGCCGCGGCGCAATTGCGGGCGGCCGGCGGTTCGTTGGTGACACAGACCCGGGTGAGCCATACGGCGGCCGGCAGCAGGCCGGCGGCGGCGTACCCGTAGGCGTCGAGGATCGGGCCGCCGCTCTGGACGCCGATGGCCAGGAAGGCGGCGTAGAGGATGACCGGCGGCAGCCAGCGGTGCGAGCCGACGAGCAGCGCCGCCTGATAGCGGAGGAGGGCGTTCACGGGAGGGGGGCCTCGTCGGGGTCGGGGGCGGACACGGGGTCGGGTGCGAAGGGGGGCTCGGGGGCCGGGCCGTCGTCCGGGGCCGGGACCGTGGTGACCGAGCGGATGTGCCAGGGCGGACGGGCGGTGAGCAGGGCGCGCAGCAGTGCGTCGGAGTGCGCGGCCGGGACCGTCAGCCGGGTCGTGCCGTCCGGTCCCGCCGCGATCTGCGGTCCGCCGGGCAGCCGCGGCGCTCCGGCGGGCGCCCGGTCCGGGCCGGCGGCCACCCCGCCCGGCCCGGTCGGCAGCACGCTGCCCGGTGCGCCCTCGACGTCGATGACCACGCGCGGCCCGCTCGCGGCCGCCGGGTCCGCCGTCCGGCCGCTCTCCTCCCGGGGCAGCAGTCGCCCGTCCACGACCTGGTAGCGGGCGTCGGCCGCGCCGGCGAGCCGCTGCGGGTCGTGGTCGACGAACACGACCGTGCCACCGGCCGCGACCCGCTCGGCGACCGCGCGGTCGAGCTCCTCGCGCGCGCCGCGGTCCAGGCCGGTCCAGGCCTCGTCCAGGACGAGGAGTTCGGGCTCGGCGAGCAGCGCCTGGGCGACCGCGACCTTCTGGCTGGTCCCCTTGGACAGCTCGGCCAGCCGGGTCCGCGCATGGCCGGCCGCCCCGAAGCGTTCGAGCCACTCGCTGGCGCGGCGGGCCGCCTCAGGGCCGCGCAGACCGTGGATGCGTCCGAGGTGGGTGAGGTAGCCGGCGGCGGTGAAGGGCAGCGCGGCCGGGAACCGTTCGGGCACATACGCGCTGCGCGGCCGGCCGGTGATCCGGCCGGTGCTGGGCCGGTCGATCCCGGCGAACAGCCGCAGCAGGGTGGACTTCCCGCTGCCGTTGGTCCCCTCGACGCGCACCAGCGCGCGTGCCGGCACCTCAAGATGTACGTCCCGCAGCACCCAGGGGCCGCGCACCCCGTAGCGCCGCCCTACCCCGTCCAGCCTCATGCGTTCCGGCACCTCCGCTGTCTGTCGGCGTCCCCCGCCGCTCCGTCGAACCCGACGGTAGCCGGACCGGCGGACCGGTGCCCGCTCGGGGACGGGGTTGACGCGGCCGGCCGTACGGGAGCGAACCGCGCACCGGACGGGCGGAGTTGGTCTGCCCCCCCGGCGGCCGGGGCGAAGCCGTGGCGGGCCGGCATCCGGACACGGCAGGCCCGCGGCGGGCCCTGGCGGGGCCGGCGCCGGCGGCGTTGTCGGTGGCGGCTGGCAGACTTGGCCGGGTGACCAGCACCGAGACCGCCGGGGAGCCCGGCAACAGCACCGGCAGCCCCTTCCTGCACGAAGAGACCGACCGGGACGCGGCGCCGCAGTTCGTGCTGCCGCTCGTCGCCCGGATCGAGCGCGCCGAGCCGCCGGCGCGTACGGACGCGCTGGAGACGGCGGCGCGGGCGGTGCTGGTGCTGCTGTCGGACGAGCGGTCGGCCGGGGACGGCGAGTGGGCCGAGGCGGTGCGGGACTGGGAGGACGCCCGGATCCGGAAGGTGGTGCGGCGGGCGCGCG
Source organism: Streptomyces inhibens (assembly GCF_022221585.1). Lineage (NCBI taxonomy): Bacteria > Bacillati > Actinomycetota > Actinomycetes > Kitasatosporales > Streptomycetaceae > Streptomyces > Streptomyces inhibens. The sequence goes on along the minus strand of NZ_CP084681.1, from coordinate 7,569,631 downwards.
GCGCGGAGTGGCGGCGGGCCGAGGCGCTGCCGGGCATCACGGTCACCGGCGACCGCGCCGAGGTGCGGGTCTTCCCTCCGGTGCCGCTGGACGGCTGGCCGAAGGACCTGGCGCGGTTGCAGGTTTCGGGCACGGAGCTGACCGATCCGCAGCCGCCCGGGGCGCCCGCCGCCGGCGGGCCGGTGCTGTGGCTCAACCCCGAGCTGAAGATGTCCGCGGGCAAGGAGATGGCGCAGGCCGGACACGGCGCACAGCTGGCGTGGTGGGAGCTGCCCGAGGAGGAGCGGGCGGCCTGGCGCGCGGCCGGTTTCCCGCTGGCCGTGCGGTCGGCGGCGCCCGCGGACTGGGCGGCGCTGACCCGCAGCGGGCTGCCCGTGGTGCGCGATGCCGGCTTCACGGAGATCGCCCCCGGGAAAACTCTTGTGGTCGAGGGGGGCGATCGCTACTGCCCTCTCCCGCGCCGACGGCGACCGTAGGCGGTCGCGGTACGGTGTGCGGCGATGGATGACGACGTGCGGCCCTGGGACGCGGCGGCGCCGCTCGTACGGGCCGTGCAGAGCGGTGACGCCCTCGCCATGGACGACTTGCTGAAGCTGGTGACGCCGTATGTCACCCGGCTGTGCGCTCCGATCGCCCTGACCGATACCGCGGACGCCGTGCAGGAGTCCCTTCTCGCGGTGTTCCGGGGGCTGCGCGGGCTGCGCGATCCGCAGGCGTTCTACGGCTGGGTGCGTGCGGTCACCGTGCGGGAGGCCGTCCGGGTGGCGCGGCGCTCCGCGAGCGAGACGCCCGCGGACCCCGAGGAGATCGCCCGGCTGCGGGACCTGCTGCCCGGTGTCGGAGGCGAACTGAGCGTGGAGGTACGTGACTTGCTCGCCCGGCTGCCCCTCCGGCATCGCACCGTACTGGTGCTGCGGGAACTCGAAGGAATGGACGAGCGGACGACGGCCGAGCTGATCGGCGTACCCGAGGGCACCGTGAAGTCACGACTGAGCAGGGCCCGTTCCTCCTTCCGGAAGGCGTGGACATCGTGAACGCCCCCGACCCGGTCGCCCGGCTGCGCGTACTGGCCGCCGGACTGCGCGCCCCCCTGTACGCCGAGACCCGGATCGCTCTGCCCTTCGACCAGGTGTGGGCGGTCGTCGCCGACCTGGAGGACGAGCTGCCCCATCTGATCTCCTTCGTACGGGAGTTCAGGGTCCCGCCCGGCGACAGCGAACGCAAAACGGCGCAGGCCGTGGACGTACTCGGCCTGCGCGGGCCGTTCGACGTGCGGCTGAGCCCCGGGTGGTGCCTCATGCAGTCCCGCCTGGTGACGATGGGAATGGCCGCGGCGCCGGACGGCACCGGGACGCGGCTCGCCGTGTGCGGCGCGGCGCGGCCCGCCGCCCTCGGCCCCGTGCAGCGCGTGTACCGCAGTCTGCTCGGCGCACGCCGCACTCGCGCCTTCTTCCGTGCCGTGGAGCGCCGCGCCGCCCTGCGCTGAGCCCTCAGCCGGCCCTGGCGATGAGTTTCCGCAGGGCCTCGGCCACCAACTCCGGCCGCTCCTCGTGCAGATGGTGCCCCGCGCCCGGCACCACCCTTACGGTCAGATCGTCCGCGTCGGGATCGCCGCCTCGCAGCAGGGCCGGCGGGATCACCGGGTCGTGCTCGCCGCCCAGGACGAGCGTCGGGACGGTCAGCCGCCGTCGGCGGTGGGTGCCCCGGAAGCCCGCCGGGATGTCCCGCACGACGTACTGCCAGAACATCGCCTGCCCGGCGTGAGCCGAGGCCTGTGCCGCCCCGGCGAACTCCGTGAGATCCGTGTCCCGCCACACCGCGCGGTCGGCGACCGCGCGCCGCAGCAGATACCGGGTGAAGGCCGGCCAGTGCCGCAGGACCAGCCGTCCGAGTACCGGGTACTCGATAAAAGCCGTGAACCACATCCGCCACAGATTCGGCAGGACGTCACGGTGCCGCGTCCACGGGTGCGCCATGTTCAGCGCCAGGAAGGCACGGAACCGATCCGGAGCCCGCTGACAGAGCCGGAAGCCCACTCCGGCACCCCAGTTGTGCCCGACCAGGGTCACCCGGCCGAGGCCGAGCTCGTCGAGAAGCGCGAGTATGTCGTCGCCGAGTCCGTCCGTGTCGTAACCGCGCTTGGTCTGCTCCGACCAGCCGAAGCCGCGCAGATCGACGCACATCAGCCGGTGGCCGTCGGCGAGCAGCGGGACGAGCGCGCGCCACGCGTACCAGTGCTGCGGGAAGCCGTGCAGCAGCACTACGGGCTCGCCGGTTCCGGACTCGGCGATGTGCAGCCGGGCCCCGCGGAGCGTCACCCACCGGTGCTCGACCCCTTCCAGCGGGGGCATGGGACGGTTGCTGTTGATCACGAGGGAATCCCTTCGCCGGATGTGAGAAGCCGCGTTCACCCCGCCAGGAGGCGCACAACCCCTCGAAGGTTCCCTCGGGTTTGCGCGTACGCTCCGTGCGTACGTACGGCCGGCGACTTTCCGTCGTCCATCGCTACCTCAGCCAACTCATCCATGCGCGGGACAGCGGTGAAGATCTGACCGCTGTCAACTTCCTCCGTATCGCGGGAGAGCCTCAGTACGGCGTGTGTCGGCATTCGCCTCATCAGCGTCTGACGAGCCGGCAGATGACGGCCGCGCTCGCCGAACTCTCAATAGCCCTCACAGCCGGAAAGCCGGAAAGTTGAGAAGTCGAGATCAATCACGCCGAGTAAGCACGCTCGCATGCCCGATTTCCGGGCACCTGAAAACGGTGCTGTGCGGAGTCCGCGACCAGGGCGCGAGACGGTCGCCACAGCACCCGCGTACAGCCATTCCCGGAGAGTCGGAGAGTGAACTCCCGGCAAAAGAGAGACAAAATCATGTCCCGGAAAGACTCAACCGAGTCCATTGAATTTCCCAAGGATGACCGACTGGACGCAAAATCCAGGACGGCCCCTGTGAAAGAGGCGGCCCTCCTGCATTTTTGACGGTCCGTTGGTTCTCGGGCCTCAGGGCGCCGCGGCCGTTACGGCCGTTCGCTCGGTTTCGACCGGCATCGGCTTCTTCGTACGGCGCAGCATTCCGACCGCAATGCCGGCGATGACAAGAGCCGTGGCACAGAAGGTCAGTGCGGTCATGCGCTCGCCCTGGAAAATCCAGGCGGACGCCAGGCCGAATACCGGGACGAGCAACGAGAACGGGGCGACGGTCGGTGCGTCATAGGTACGCAGGAGATATCCCCAGGCGGCGAAACCGAACAGCGTCGCGCCCCACGCCACATAGAGCGCGGCGCCCACTCCGCTGAGGTTCAGATTTTGCAGCGCCCGCAGATCCGCGTCCCAGCCTTCGAAGGGCACGGAGATGAGCGCGAGCGGGACGGGCGGCACGACGCTCACCCAGACCATGAACCGGAACGCATCCGGCGGACTCGCCTTGCGCATGGCGATGTTCGACAGGCCCCAGCATGCCCCCGCACCCACGACCAGCAGGAATCCGGCGAGTGTGCCGGCTGCCGAGTCCAGCCCGGCCAGCACGATGCCCACCGAGGCAATGGCCATGCCGACGATCTGCACCCGCCGGGCGCGCTCCTTCAGCAGCACCGCGGCGAAGAGCACGGTGAACACCGCCTGGCCCTGGAGCACCAGGGAGGCCAGCCCCGGGGGCAGCCCCGCATGCATACCGATGAACAGCATCCCGAATTTCATGATGCCGAGCGCGACACCGACCGCAATCACCCAGCGCCAGGCGACTTTGGGCCGCCCGACGAAGAAGACCGCGGGCAGCGCGGCCAGGAGAAAACGCACCGCAGAGAAGAGAAGTGGTGGAAAATCGCGCAGCCCCACGTCGATCACAACGAAGTTCGCGCCCCATACGGCAGCGACAACCACCGCCAGGGCAACGTGTACGGGCTTCATGCCAATGGCTCCTGGGGACGCGCTCCTTCGGGATTTTCCATCACAACAGTCGCCGCCCGTAAGGGCCAGCAAAGGTTTCTGAAGGTGGGGTATTAGCATCGCTTCATGTTCGACCTCAATCGCTTGCGCGCCCTGCGCGCTGTGGCCACCCACGGCTCGATGACGGGTGCGGCCGCAGCCCTGGGCTACACGCCGTCCGCCATCTCCCAGCAGATCGCCAAGCTGGAGCGCGAGACCGGCTCCGCACTGCTCGACCGGCAGGGCGGCAAGGTGGAGCTCACGCCCGCGGGCTGGCTGCTCGCGGAGGCGACGGACGAGGTCGTGGCGGTGCTGGAGCGGACCCGCTCGCGCCTGGAGGAGCAGCGCGACCGGCCCACCGGGCGGCTGATGCTCGCCGCGTTCCCCACGGCCTGCCGCGGCTTCGCCGCCGCCGCGCTCGCCGACCTCGTCAGGCGCCACCGCGCCCTGGACTGCCAGTTGGTGGAGGCCGACCCCAACCGCGCCATCAGCCTCGTCGTACGGGGGGAGGCGGATCTCGCGGTCGTGCACGACTGGCACAACACCCCGCTGACGCTGCCCGCCTCGCTGTCCGTCACCGAACTGGGCGAGGACATCGCCGACGTCGCCCTGCCCGAAGGGCACCCGCTCGCGGAGCGGGACGTGCTGACCCCGTACGACCTGCGGGAAGAGCGGTGGATCGGGCAGGGCTCCGGGGCCATGTGCCATGAGTGGCTGCTGCGTTCCTTCTCCGAACTCGGCACCGAACCGGACATTGCCTACCAGATCGAGGAATACGAGTCCCAAGTATCGCTTCTGGCGGCGGGGTTGGGCGTCACGATGCTGCCCCGACTCGGCCGCGGCACCCTGCCGTCCACCGTCCGCGTCGTCCCGATGCAGCCCGCACCCTCCCGTCGACTTTCGGCCATCTGGCGCTCCCAGGCCGACCGCAGGCCCGCGATTCACGCCACATTGGCGGCGCTGCGCGGGCACTGGCCTCACGCGGATTCCGGCCGGCCGGCCCGAGAATCCGCATGAACACCGGGTCAACTCCACGGGGACATTCGAGCTTTAGCTAATAGCCGGACGACTCACATCCCGGGACCGACGATTGACAAGCCCGAGAATCGTGATCAAGAGTAGGTCCTGACAGCGCAGCCCGTAAGCGCTGACGATTTCCGGATGGGGGACAGTACCGGAGGGCTTCTTTTTCTCGCACGGCTGATTAGACGTCTCCGCAGGAGACGACCAGATCGGCTGGCGCACCATCGGGGATTTCACGCACAGACGCCTGGCCGCGCTGAGCAGAGTTCCCTTCTTTCGACGATTACTGATCGCCGGGCGATTCCGCCTGCCCGCTTCCCTTTCCTTTCTTCTGGCGCAATGCCAGGCCACCAGACCCGTTTCTTCGTGCCACGCGCCTTCCCTTGGCGCCGGCCCACCGTCGTTCGGTTGAAAGAGGTGCTTGTCCGTCATGGCAATTGACGCGTCCATGCCCACTCCCTCAGCGGCACCCGACCATGCCTCGGCCCTCCAGGAGCTGCGGACGGTGCTGTCCGCAGAGAACTACGAAGGCGCCGTCCGCTGCGCGGCGCGCCTGTACGACGCACTCCCGGACAAGGAGCAACTCGTCCGCAATGTCGTCCTGGTGGCCTACGGCGGCGGCAAGGACAGCTCGTACACCCTCGCCTTCGTGCGGACGATGCAGCTCATCCTCTCCCAGGAGCACGGCGCGACGTTCCGCATGCGGGTCGCCACCAACCGGCACGCGGGCATGCCGCAGGCCGTGATGGACAACATCGACCGCGCCTACCGCTCCCTGCGCCTGTTAGAGGACCCCGACTGCGAGCTGCTGCTGATCGACGGGCAGCAGGTGCGGACCTTCGACGCCACGCTGCCGCAGACGGACGACGTCGTGGGGCGCAACCGCCTCGACATCCTGATGACCGGCCACCGCACGGCCGCCGACGCCCGCCCGACGTTCTGCAACGCCTGCAACCTGAGCATGGTCAACTCCTTCGGCCTGGCCGCGGGGTACGACGGCGGCGTCGACCTGATCATCACCGGCGACTCCCAGCAGGAGCAGCGGGACTACTACCTGTGGGTCACCCGGCTCGCCCGGAAGTTCGGGCTGCAGCCGCCGCGCGACATGCGCGCCGGCTTCCAGGGTTTCCTCGCCTCGCTCAACAACATCTCGCAGGCGTACTTCGCCGATATCCACGGCCCCGACGCGTCGGACGTCGTCGCCGAGCACGCGATCACCACCGACGTCCGCACCGGTCTGCAGTTCTTCTCGATCTACGACGACACGGCTTACGCCTCCGGCGACCACTGGGAGCTGCTCACGGACTACCTGGGCTTCCGCTTCGACGACATCGCCTTCAGCTTCACCGAGTCCGACTGCGGCAACCCCGCGCTGATGGCGCACCTGCGCGCCCTCAAGTGCGAGCACCGCTACGGCCAGTCGTACGCCGAAGGGCTCGCCGGATATGTCGAGTTCGCCATCTCCCTCATGCACAAGAAGGAGTTCCCGCCGCAGCTCGTGGAAATCATGCGGGAGCGCTACGAGGGCCGGGCCGACCGGATGCGGGCGGCCATGGACGCCTACGCCGCACAGGCGTACGGCTTCACCGAGGAACAGCTCGTCGCCATGGTCCACGCGCCGTTCACGGAGAAGGGCACGAACCTGGAGACGTACCTCGCCGCCGAGCAGCCTGACCTTCTCGCCCACGCCCCGCTCATACGTGGGCTCCTGGACGGTTCGGTCCCGGCGGCGGACGGGGAGGCCGTCCCGGTCACCGAACGCCTGGAACAGCTCACCGGCCTGACGCTGGATCAGCTGAAGGTGCTCTACGGCAGCTCGCTCCGGTTGCCGAGCCTCACCCCCGCCGGCGGCGAGCTCATCGACGCCATCCTCGAAGGCGACCCGCACAAGCAGGTCGTACACACCCGGCACAGTGCCGAGGGCCCCGTGGTGCCCGAGCTGCTCTCCGGCCGGTGACCGTGACGGCCGGCACCCCCTCGGGGGACTTCGTACAAGTAGGTGCCACCCGCGACGGTCTGGACCCGTACCTGGACTGCGCGCGCCGCCGCGGCATGCGGGCGGTACTGGTGGAGACGCCCGCCTATCTGCGCTGGCGCAGGCTGCTCGGACGGCGGGAGTTCGATGTCGAGGTGGCCGTGGCACGGCCACAGGACCCGGACGCGGTCCGCGCGGCGCTCGCCGCCGCCGCGGTCGCGCCCGGCCTCGTCCTGACCGGGTTCGAGCGCTATGTGTACGCCGGGTTCGCCCTGGCCCGTGCGCTGCGCGTGGCACCGTGGCCGGGCGTAGGCGACGGCTTCCGGCCGCTGGACAAGCGCGAGCAGCGCGAGGCTCTGCTGCGCGGCGCTCCGCAGGTGGCCCAGCCCCGCTTCGTACCTCTGGGCCCCGGCGACGGGGACGCGGCGGACCGGCTCGGCTTCCCGCAGGTCATCAAGCCGGCGGATGGCGGCGGTGGGCTCGGCGTACTGCTCGTGGACGGCGTCGCACAGCGCCGCCGCGCCCTGGACCGCGTCCGCGGCCTGGTCAACTACGGGGGCGGCGCGTTCTCGGGCATCGTGGCGGAGGAGTTCGTCAAGGGCCCCGAGCTCTCCCTCCAGGGCGTCGCCCACGAGGGCAGCGCCGTGCTGCTGAGCGTGTGCGAGAAGCTCACCTGCCTCGAAGAGGTACGCGGCGAGTCCGGCCTGTCGGGCTTCCGCGAGGTGGGCCACGTGGCCAGGCCCGGCGACGGCGCGCCGCCCGCGCTGCGCGAACTGGCGCAGGCCTGCCTGGACGCCACCGGCTACCGTGCGGGCCCCTTCCACGTCGACGTCATCCAGGGCCCGGCCGGTCCGGCCTTCGTGGAGATGGGGTTCCGGCTCTCCGGGGGCGGGCTGGTGGCGCTGGTCGAGAAGGCGACCGGCGCCGACTGGGCGGAACTGGCCTTCCGTGCCCACCTCGGCGACGCGGCGCCGGTACGGCCGCCGTCCCCGGACGGTGGCCGTAGCGGCGGGGAGTCCGTCCCGGATGCCCCGAACGGCCCGCACGGCGCGGGTGGCACGGGCATCGCCGGCCAGATCTCGGCCGTGTCGGAACAGGAACTGGCGGCAGCCGAGGCCCTCCAGGAACCGGGCGTGGCCGTCGAGATCCAGCGCGCCGCGCCCCCGCCGGACCCCGCCGCGCTGCCCGCGGACGACTTGCCCGTGCTCGCTTCCGACCTCGCCCGGCACACCGGCGCGGTCGGCCGGGTCGTCGTCAGCGGCGGCCCCGGCGACCGGATCCCCGCACTGCTGCATTCACTCGTTGCCCACCGATTGCGAGGCTGACCTTTCATGTGCCGACTCATCGTGGCCTCAGGGGACTTCCGTGCCGCGGATATCCTGGCCGCGGCCGAGGCGATGAGCTGTGGCCGCACCGCCGACCACGACGGTCCCACCGAGGTGCACCCCAACGGCTGGGGCGCGGTATGGCGCCAGGCGGACGCACCGTACGGCCTGGGCCGCCACCGGGACGTGCGCCCCCTCACGGAGAGCTTCCGCGAGTCGCCCGTACCGGATCTCACGACCGACTTCCTGGCCGTGCACGCACGCCACGCCACACTGGCCAAGAACCACGGCCCGCGCTTCACCCACCCCCTGGAACGCACCGGCGGCGCCGTCCCCTGGCTGTTCATGCACAACGGCTTCCTGCCGACGGTCCACCGCCTGCTCGGCATGGAGTCATCGGAGTTCGACTCCCGCGAGTACTTCGACTACGTCGTGCCCGCCGGCGCCCGCCGGCTGGACGAGGCGGAAACCCTCGACCGGCTCAACTCCATTCCCAGGGGTGGGAGTTCGGGTAACGCCATCGCGGTGAACCCCTACTCCGCCTACGTCATCCACTGGACCTCACCGGACACCGTCTCGCCGCGGTACTTCGGCATGTTCCGGCTGCAGACCGACCGCTCTTTGGTGATCGCCTCGGAGGTGGTCCCCGACCTCGCCCCCGCGGACCACTGGGAGCCGCTGAAGCCGGACACCGTCACGGAGATCCCGTGGACCACGGGCCTCACCCCCCGCAACCGTTACGACCTCGAAGGAGCACCGACCCATGTCCACGACTGATGCCTGGACCCGCGTTGTCATCGACGCCGCCGCCGAGCGCCCGGACGCCGATCTGCTCCGCCGGCTGGCCCACGGCGAGACCGCCGTGGTCGTGCTGCGCAACCTGCTGCCCGCCGAGGCGTTCGCCGACAACCGGACCCGCATCGGCAAGCTCTTCGCCAACGCCTCCACGACGAGCTACGCCAACGGCGCCCTCACCACCATCGGCCCCTACCTGGCCAAGTACCTCCAGGACCTGGACGGTTACTTCCAGGCCGCCGACGAGGCCAAGGGCATGCTGGACGCCGCCGACTTCGACCTCGCCGACCAGGTCCGCGCCCGGCTCAGGGACGCCTTCGGCCTCGACGCGGTGTCGGTCGCGCAGGAGCCGGACGGCCGCGACTACGCGGCGTCCGTCGTCCGCATCCACGCCGACGGCGTCCGCAACCCGCTGCACAACGACAACATCATGCGGGACGCGCAAGGCACCGGCATCGCCCTCACCGGCCTCGCGTACCAGCTGAGCTGCGTGGTCTGCCTGCAGGAGTGCGACGGGGGCGGCGAGCTGCGTATGTACCGCAAGCCCTGGGAGCCCGCGGACGAGACGTACAAGATCCAGGACGGTCTCGGGTACGACGAGGCCGTGGTCGACGGGTACCCCTGCCACGAGTTCAAGCCGCAGACCGGAGACGTGTACCTGATCAACCCGATGCAGTACCACTCCATCGAGCGGGTCACCGGATCCGACCGGCTCACCATGGGCTTCTTCATGGGCTTCGGCACCGACACGCTCAATTCCGCGGTGGTGTGGGGATGACGGCACACACGGTCTCTCCCGACGCCCCCGCGCGGGCGGACGCGGCACGGGAAGCGGGCAGCACGCCCGGCACGACATCGGACCGGCTGCTGGCCCTGCTGCAGGACGGCCGGGCCCGTCACCAGCTGATCGAACATGCCCCGGAGGGGCGTACGGACGTGGTCAGCGCGCTGCGCGGGAACGCCCTGGACCAGGCGGCCAAGTGCATCATCATGCGCGTCAAGGTCACCAAGAAGTCCTCGCGTTACGCCCTCGCCGTCGTCCCCGGTGACCGGCGGGTGGACCTCGGCCGGGTCAAGGAGCTGTACGACGCACGGCATGTGTCCTTCGCCGACCCGGCCACCGCGGAACGCCTGTCCGGCTGCGTCAGCGGCTCCATCGTGCCGTTCTCCTTCGACCCCACGCTGGAGCTGATCGTCGACCCCGGCCTGCTGGAGCACCGGGAGATCTTCTTCAACGCGGCCGAGCTGCATCTGTCCCTGGCCCTGGACACGGAGGACTACCGGCGACTGGCCCGGCCGCGGGTGGCGCCCATCGCCGAGCCCATCGCCGAGCCCGCCACCGAGCCCGCGACGAGGACGGCATCATGACCGCGACAGCGACGGCTTCGGAACGACGGCCGACGGCGGAACGGCCGCGCACCGCCGTGGTCACCGGCGCGAGCAGCGGCATCGGCGCGGCCACCGCCCGCAGGCTGGCGAGCGAGGGATACCACGTCGCGCTCGCCGCCCGCCGCACCGACCGCATCAAGGAACTCGCCGACGAGATCGGCGGCACCGCGTACACGCTGGACGTCACGGACGAGACAGCGGTGGCGGAGTTCGCCGGCCGGCTGGACCGGGTGGACGTCCTGGTGAACAACGCGGGTGGCGCGCTGGGGAGCGAGCCGGTCGCGGACGCGGACCCGGCGGAGTGGCGGCGGATGTACGAGGTGAACGTCCTCGGCGTCCTGCATGTCACACGGGCGCTGCTGCCGAAGCTGACCGCCAGTGGCGACGGCACGGTCCTGATCGTGTCCTCCACCGCCGGGCATGGGGCGTACGAAGGCGGCGGAGGGTACGCGGCGGCCAAGTTCGCCGCGCACGCGCTCGCCGTGACCCTGCGGCTCGAACTGTGCGGCGCACCGGTACGGGTGATCGAGATCGCCCCCGGCATGGTGCGCACCGAGGAGTTCGCGCTGAACCGCTTCCGCGGCGACCGCACGGCCGCCGACCGGGTGTACGCGGGCGTGGCGATGCCGCTGACGGCCGATGACGTCGCCGACACGATCGCCTGGTCGGTCACCCGCCCGAGCCATGTGAACATCGACCTGCTGGTGGTACGCCCACGGGCGCAGGCCGCCCAGCACAAGGTGCACCGCACGTAGCGGCACCGCGCCGCGCGGACCCCGTGGGTGACAGGGATGCCCCGCCGTCCACGGGTCCACCGGCCGGTGGACGACAGCTACAACCGGCCGGTGCTGTCGACGAGCCCACCAAAACATGTTCGCCGCGCTCAGCGGGGCATCCGGCCGGCCGGGCCAGCTCATCGGCACCGATATTCTCGGCGAAACGCTGCCTCAGCAGACTTCGGGCCCGCGCCACAGCGGCCAGGTCTACCCGACCCTGCCGGTCCGGCAGAGGTGCCGGCGCCACACCGGTCCGGCCGGGCTGACGTGCCGCTCTCCCCTGCACACGAACACTGGTACAGCGGACGCCTGGAGCCGGGCCATACCCGCCGCGACCTCGGCTCCGCCACCGCCTACTTCGCGGAGGTCGGCCTGCACGGATCTTTCCGGGGGCTGCCTGACCGAGGTCTCGATCCGCCTGCCGCCCGAGCGGCGGCCGCCCACAGATCACGCATAGGTGCACTGAGCCGGGGGCGACCAAGATCGCCCCCCCAGGGCGGGCGGTCAGCCCTCCTCCCCCCGCTGTTGGCCAAGGTTTGTATGTGGCCAGCCGCGCCGGCGGGTGCTCGGTGTCGTGCCTCAGCGGGCGCTGCCCAGGTTCCGGTCGGCCTCGTCACCTTCGAGCATGAGGGTTACTTCCTCGATGCGGCTGAAGCGGCCGTCGGGAGCGAAGTCGGCGAACAGGTAGACCTCGGTGCGCACGGTGGATCCGTCCTTCTTGTTGACGTGGACCGTGTGGCGGTCGGCGTAGTGGCTGCCGTCGGACAGCTCGTCGTGGACCTCGACGGAGCCCTCGGCCACAACCGTGCGCAGATGGGCGATGTGCTCAAGGAAGCCTTCGCGGTCGGCCCACTGTCCGTTGGTGCGCTGACGATAGTCAGGAGCGAAGTGCCGGTCGGCGGCCTCATGGAGGTCAAGTCCGGGGTTGAAGATCAGGTCGGTGAGTGCCGCGGCGATGTGTGTGCGATTCATGGCGGGTTTCCTTTTCGCGTTTCACGTTTCGACAATGCGTGCGCTGCGCACGCATCCCTGTCACTGTAACCCATATGCGTGCGAGACGCACGCTATTCTGGGAAGGTGGAGAACAACGTGGGGCGAGAGATCGCCGATGCCCTCGGTGTGCTGCTCAAACGCAGCACCCGCATTGAGCTGCACCGGACCCTGACCGCCGGCATGGGGGAAGCGGTGGACGAGCTGACGTACCCGATTCTCAGCGGGCTGGACAGAACCGGGCCCCGCAGTGCGGCCGACCTGGCTCCCGACGTAGGGCTCGACCGGTCCAATGTCACCCGCCGCGCCTCCAGACTGGAGGCAGCCGGACTCGTACGACGCGAACCCGACCCCTCCGACCGGCGCGCCACTCTGCTCGCCCTCACCGACGAGGGAGAACGCACCGTGGAAACCCTGCGCCGGCGCCTGTCCGACCACATCACGGCCAGCCTGTCCTCATGGCCGGCCGACGAAGCCGCAGCCTTCGCGAGTCACCTCCGGCGCTTCGTCGCCGACGGACCGTTCACCCGGCCACGCCGGTTGCGCGGTGACTCCCTCCCCTGAACGCAGGCCGTCCTCCTGGAGTACTCGTCACGCAAGCGCGGCCAGAACCGGCCGAAGCGCCCGGCTGTCCGACCACCGGGTCTCGGGTTCAGAACGCGTCCCTGTCCGAGGCCCCAGCGTCACAACCCGTGGAGTCCTCAGCTGTCAGGAACGGACAGGGAATGAGAGGAGGAGGGAATGAGCAGGTGAGAGCGCGGTGCAAGGTCCTGGCCCCGAACGAGATCGCACCGGGCTCGTGCACGGTCGTCGCCGACCACCGCGCGCTGCGCAGGGCGCTGGACGAAGCTCAAATCAACCTCTGAACTCGGCCGGTGCAGGGTTCGGCCCCCCGTGGCGCGGCCATGAGTACCCCGACCACGGAGCGAGAGGGGGGACCATGGAGCGTCTTGGTACCGGAATCGGCTGGCGGCCGGAGATCGCCGCGGAGATCGCGGAGCTGCCCGGGGTGGACTGGGTCGAGGTCGTGGCGGAGAACATCTGCCCCGGCCATCTGCCGTACGCCCTGCAGGAGCTGCGCGAGCGCGGCACCACCGTCATTCCGCACGGGGTCTCGCTCGGCCTCGGCGGCGCCGACCGGCCGGACACCGGCCGGCTGACCGCGCTCGCCGAGCGTGCCGAGGCGCTGGGCGCGCCGCTGGTCACCGAACACATCGCCTTCGTCCGGGCCGGCGGGCCGCTCACCGCCTCGCCGGTCATGGAGGCCGGACATCTGCTGCCGGTTCCGCGTACCCGTGATGCACTCCGGGTGCTCTGCGAGAACGTACGGATCGCCCAGGACGCGCTGCCGGTGCCGCTGGCCCTGGAGAACATCGCCGCACTCATCAACTGGCCGGGCGAGGAGCTGACCGAGGGGCAGTTCCTGTCGGAGCTCGTCGAGCAAACCGGGGTGCGGCTGCTCATCGATGTCGCCAACCTCCATACGAACCACATCAACCGGGGCGAGGACCCGGCCGTCGCCCTCGACGAGCTGCCGGTCGAGGCCATCGCGTACGTCCATGTCGCGGGCGGTGTGGAGCGGGACGGGGTGTGGCACGACAGCCATGCCCACCCGGTGACCCGGCCGGTGCTGAACGTGCTCGCCGAGCTGTGTGCCCGGATCACCCCGCCCGGCGTGCTGCTGGAGCGCGATGACGACTTCCCCGAGGGCGGGGAGCTGGCCGGCGAACTCGACGCGATCCGCACCGTGTTGAAGGAGGCCCGCCATGCCCAGGTGGCTTGAGCCGGTTGCGGACACCGTGCCGGACACACGCCCGGAAGCGAACGCCGGCACCCACGCCGGCACCCACGCGGACGCGCACCCGGACGCGCACCCGGACACGGGCACCGACGCGGCGCGGCAGCGTCTGGCGCTGGCGCAGACCGCGCTGCTGTCCGCGCTGGTCGCCGGGACGCCGGCCCCGGAAGGCTTCGACCGCGCACGACTGCGCGTACAGAGCCGGGCGCTGACCGCCAAGCGAGCCGCGGTCGTCGCCAAGGTCGCGCCCGAGCTGCCCGAGATTCTCGGCGAGGGCCACCGGGCCGCGTTCGTCGGCTATGCGCGGCACCGGCCCATGAGCGGCGGCTACCGCCAGGACGCGCTGGACTTCGCGGCGCATCTGCTGGCCCAGGGCCGTCCCGAGGACCCGGCCGCCCGGCAGCAGTTGACCCGCTGGTGGCAAGATCGCGCGGGCCCGAAGCCGCCATCCGCCCGGCCGATGGCCCGACTGACGCGCGCCGTGCGGCGCGCCCTGCACCAGAGGTGACCACCATGTTCTTCGAGCACGTGTCCTCCTTCGCGCAGTGGGTGTACCTGGGGATCGGCGCCTCGTCGCTGGTGCTCATCATCGGCGCGATCCTGGTGCGCTTGCGGACCCCGTCCGTCCGCAAGGCGGATGCCGTGACCCACGAGGTGTGGGAGATGGCGTTCCTCACCGGCGGCCCCGGGCGGGTGGTGGACGCCGCGATCGCCGGTATGCATGAGGACGGCCGGCTGACGGTCGGCGGCCCGGGCGTGGTGACGGTACGTCAGGCCACCCCGCACGACGCGGTCGAGGCGGCCGTACTGGAAGCGGTCGCCTCGACGCCCGGTGGGGCGCTGACCACGCTGCGCGCCACCGCGATGCGCAGCCCGGCGGTCCAGGGCATCGGCGACCGGCTGGCCGCCCGCGGGCTGCTGCGCCATCCGCGGCTCGGCCGGGGCTGGCGCCGGTGGGCGAGCGCCCAGATGGCGGCGTGTGCGGTGCTCTTCTTCGTCGGGGTGCTGATCTCCATCATCGGCAACGGCTGGGACGACGCGTCCGATGCGCCGCCGGTCATCACGATCGTGCCCGCGTTGATCGGGGGCCTGATCGTGGGCTCGCTGTGCCGGAAGGGGTTCACCCATCGGATCACCAAGGCGGGCTCCTTCGCCCTGCGCGCCGCGAAGACGGCCAACCCCGCAGGGGGCGTGGGCGGGGCCTGGCAGGCCGCCGGGCTCGTGGTGGCGCTCGGCGGTACGGCGCTGATCACGGACGAGCTGCTGCGGCAGCAGTTCGCGGAGGCGCAACACGTCGCGGCAGCCGCCGCTTCGTCCGGCGGATCCGCCTCGTCCGGCAGTTCGTCCGGTTACGACTCGGGGGGAGGCTCGTCAGGTGACAGCACCTTCTGGTGCGGCTCCTCCGGCGGCGGCTCGGGGTCCAGCTGCGGCAGCGGTGGTTCTTCGTGCGGCGCCGGGGCGTCGTGCGGCGGGGGCGGTTCGAGCTGCGGGGGCGGCTCGTCCTGCGGCGGCGGATCGAGCTGCGGCGGCGGGTCCGGCTGCGGCAGCAGCTGACGCCGCGTCCCCCGCGCCGGCCCGTAAATCGCTTGCGTCCGCCCGGATGTGAGAAAAATTCGTGGCGGCTGTCATGCCCTGTCCCGTAAACCTGCCGCTATGTGGCTTCTCTTCCTCCTCGTCGCCTGGGTGGCGGCGGTCCTCTCCTGCGCCCGGGTCTGCCGTGCCGCGGTGGCCGCCGCCCGCACCACCGGACCGGCCCCGCGGCCGGCGCCCCGCACCACCCTGGATCCGTCCGCCGAAGACCACCCCGGGCCCGGACTGACCCTCTACGAGATGGCCTATCTCTCCGGTGGCCCGCACCGGCTCGCCGATGTGGTCCTGGTGCTGATGGCCCAGAAACGGCGGCTGCTGCTCGCCCACACCGGCTGGGCCACCGTCGTCGAGCCGGTCGCCCAGGACGCCGTCGAGCGCGCCACCCTCACCGCCATAGGACCCGAAGGCCAGCGCCGGATACCCGCGATACGGGACGCCCTCGTCGCCGACGACGCGGTGCGGGCGGTGGCCGACCGACTGGTGGCCGCCGGGCTCGCGCTGCCCGCCGCGGCCCGTCCGGGCATCCGCGGCGCGGTCCGCCTGGTGCAGGGCGCCGCCCTCCTGGTGTTACTGTCCGCCGCGGCGAGCTACTGGATGGCGCCGTCCGGCGAGGACAACGGGCTGGTCCTGGCCTGGTTCGCGCTCCCGCTGATCCTCACCCTCGGCACGTGGGCGGTGGCCCGCTTCGAGCTCCATCCGTACCACGACTGGGCAACCGACGCGGGCGAACGGTGCCTGCCCGATGCTCAGCAATCCCCCGGCACTCCGGGCTCCCCCGCCGCCCCTGCCCCCCTCACCACCCTTGCTCTCCACGGCCCCACCGCCCTCACCGACCCCTCCCTGCGCGCCGCGCTCCACTCTTCCGGGGCATAGCGTCCGACACCGGACCCAGGTGCTTTACATCGACAACCACCGCCTCAACTATCCCTTTTGTATGCACACACGAAGGGACGGCCAGTGAGAGCACTTGCGTTGTACGGCACCATCGGGTCGCTGATCGTGACCGCCCTCGCCACTGCTCCGGCAGGCGGCGCCACGAGGGCCTCCTCCGCGCCGCCCGCGCCCGTTGCGCACCGCATCGACTTCGGCCGGTGCGCACCGGTGGAGCATCTGCCGTCATCCGTCGAGTGCGGCAAGCTCACCGTTCCCCTCGACTACGCGCGCCCCGACGGGAAGAAGATCGGCCTCACCGTGAGCCGGATCCGCGCCACCACGCACGGCGAACGGCAGGGCTCCCTGGTCTTCAACCCCGGCGGCCCCGGCGCGTCCAGCATGGAGTTCCCGCTCTACGGCGCGCTCCCCAAGTGGAGCAAACTGGCCCGCGCCTACGACTTCGTCGGCTATGCGCCGCGCGGGGTCGGCCGCTCGGCGCCGCTGTCGTGCCAGGACCCGGAGGAGTTCGTCAAGGCGCCCACCGACAGCTGGATGCACCCGGATGCGGACTTCAAGCGCAAGAAGGTCGCGCAGGCGAGGGCGTATGCCCGCGGCTGTGCCCGCCGGGCCGGCGCCGATCTGCCGTTCTACAACTCCGTCAACAACGCCCGCGACCTGGACATGCTGCGGGCGGCCCTCGGCGACAAGAAGCTGACGTTCATGGGCGCCTCGTACGGGACGTACTTCGGTGCGGTCTATGCGACGCTCTTCCCCGGCCATGTCCGGCGGATGATCTTCGACAGCGTCGTCAATCCCTCACCCCGGAAGATCTGGTACCACAACAACCTCGACCAGAGCATCGCCTTCGAGCGGCGCTGGGGCGACTGGCTGCGCTGGGTCGCCCGGCACGATGACCACTACCACCTCGGCAAGTCCAGGAGGGCGGTGCAGCACGCCTACGACAGGGCCACCCACAAGCTGCGCCGCGATCCGCTGAGCGGCAAGATCGGCCCCGGTCAGCTGCAGTCGGCCTTCCTCAAGACCGGCTACAACGACGCGTTCTGGCCGATGCGCGCCGAGGCGCTGTCGGGGTATCTGCACGGCGACCCCAAGCCACTGATCGCGCAGGCCCTGCCCCGGTCCGGCGGCGCCAAGGACGCGGAGAACGGCAACGCCGTCTACACCGCCGTGGAGTGCAACGACGCGATCTGGCCGCGCTCCTGGAAGACCTGGAACCGCGACAACACCGATATCGCGCGAACCGCGCCGTTCGAGACCTGGGACAACGCCTGGATGAATCTGCCGTGCGCCTTCTGGCCCGACCGGTCGGAGTCGGCCGAGGCCGGTCTCGACGCCGCGGTCCGCCATGCGACCGGCCGCGATGCGGGACAGGAGCTGAGGGACGCCACCGGGCATGCGGCCGAGACCGCGCTGGACGATGCGTTCCACGGGCGGCACGGTCCGCTCGACGTCCACACCGAGCCGGGCGCACTGCCGCCGGTGCTGCTGATGGCGGCCGAGCGGGACGCGGCGACGCCGTACCGGGGAGCGTTGGAGCTGCAGCGGCGGTTCCCCGGCTCCTCACTGGTCACCGAGAACGGTGCGGGCACCCACGGCATCGCCTTCGGCAGCAACGCCTGTGTGAACGCGTACGCGGAGGCGTATCTGCTGCGCGGGAAGATCCCGGCGCACAAGGTGTACTGCCCGCGGCGCGCCGAGCCGGTGCCGGGCCAGCAGGTGACCCGGGCGCAGCACGCGCGGCCGGGGAAGTAGCGGCACCCGCCGGATGCGATACGGGCCGTCCCCCAAGGGGGGCGGCCCGTATCGCTGTGTGCACGCTCGCTGCGTGCCGGCCCCGGATCAGGCCAGGCCGGCGACCAGCTCGGCAACCGGCTTGCGCCGGCCGGTGTAGAACGGGACCTCCTCGCGGACGTGCATCCGCGCCTCGGAGCCGCGCAGATGACGCATCAGGTCGACGATGCGGTAGAGCTCATCGGCCTCGAACGCCAGCACCCACTCGTAATCGCCGAGCGAGAACGAGGGCACGGTGTTGGCGCGCACGTCCGGGAAGCCGCGGGCCATCTTGCCGTGGTCGGCGAGCATCCGGCGGCGGTCCTCGTCGGGGAGGAGGTACCACTCGTAGGAGCGCACGAAGGGGTAGACGCTGACGTAGTCGCGGGCCACCTCGTCGGCCAGGAAGGCCGGGATGTGCGACTTGTTGAACTCGGCGGGGCGGTGCAGCGCCATGTTCGACCACACCGGCGTAAGCGCCCGGCCGAGACGGGTGCGGCGGAAGAGGTTGTACGCCTCCTGGAGCGCGTCCGAGCTCTCCGAGTGCCACCAGATCATCAGGTCGGCGTCGGCGCGCAGGCCGGACACGTCGTACGTGCCGCGGACCACCACGTCCTTGGCGGCGAGCTGCTCGAACAGCTCCTCGACCTCGTCTGCGTAGCCGCTGCGGTCCTCCGGGAGGACATCGCGCAGCTTGAACACCGACCAGAGGGTGTAGCGGATGACCTCGTTGAGGTCCTTGGCCTTCTTGCCGGCGTGGGGAGCCTTCTCGGGCGCCGCGGGGCTCCGGGGCGCGGAAGCGGGGGTGGAAGCGTCTGTCATGTCGTCCATTCTCACTCGCCCGGGGTGGCGTCCGGCGTCAGGGTGCCGAGGATCTCGTCCGCGGCGTGGCGCGCCGAGCCGATGCAGGCCGGAATGCCGACGCCGTCGTAGACCGCGCCGCACACCCGCAGCGCACCCGGCATCCGGGCGACCGCGTCGCGGATCCTGGCCACCCGCTCCAGATGACCGACGGCGTACTGGGGCAGCCCGCCCTCCCAGCGGGTGACCCGGCTCGCGACCGGCCGGGCACTCAGGCCGACCGCCGCTGCGAGGTCGGCGAGCGAGAGATCGACCAGCTCGGAGTCGTCGCGCCGGAGGTCGGCGTCGTCCTCGTACCGGCCGATGGAGGTGCGCAGCACGAAGAGGTCCGGGTCGGCGGCGCCGATCCAGCCCCACTTCTGGCCGGCGAAGGTGGCGGCCTTGATCCGGTGGCCGTCGACGGGCGGTACGAGGAAGCCGCTGCCGCCGGGCACCCGGTCCAGGTCGGCGCGGCGGAAGGCCATGGTGACCAGCGCCATCGAGGCGTAGTCGACGGCGGCGAGCTCGGCGGCCGCGGCGGGGCAGTCGTGGCGCAGGATGTGCGCGGCGGCGCCCGCGGGCGCCGCCAGGACGACCGCGTCGGCCGTGACCGTCCGGGCGCCGAGGCGGATCCGCCAGCCGTCGCCGTCGGCCCAGTGAAGATCGTCCACGACGGATCCGAGCAGGATCTCGCCGCCGGCCCGGCGTACGGCGTCGGCGACGGCGGCCGGCAGCGTCCCGATCCCGCCGTCGATCCCCATGAAGACGGGGCCGTCGGGCGCCGCGGTGGCGGCGGCGCGCGCCTGGAGGGCCCGTACGCCCTCGATCAGGGAGCGCTGGGTGCGGGCGGCCTCGAAGAGCTGCGGGACGGCGGCGCGCATCGAGATGCGGTAGGCGTCGCCCGCGTAGACGCCGCCGAGCAGCGGTTCGACGAGCCGGTCGACGACCTCACGGCCGAGCCGGGCCGCGACATACTCACCGACCGCGACATCCTCGCCGGCCTCGGTCCGCGCCAGCGTCTCGTCCTCGGCGATCCGCGCCATGCCCTCGGGGGAGATCACACCGGAGGCGGCGAGCAGACCGAGGTCCCCGGGGACGCCCATGACATGGCCCTTGGGCATCGGACGCAGCGCGTCACGGGTCCACAGGGACGCGGTGGCGGTGGCGGGTGGCTGCAGCCGGTCGCCGAGCCCGACCGCGCGGGCGAGGTCCACCGCCTCCGGGCGCCTGGCCAGCATCGACTCGGCACCGAGGTCGACCGGTACGTCCGCGATATCACCCGCGCGCAGCTTGCCGCCGAGCCGGTCCGATGCCTCCAGGACGGTGACATGGGCGCCGCCTTCGAGCAGCCGGTGTGCGGCCGCCAGTCCCGAGATGCCTCCGCCGATGACGACGACGTGACCGACGCGACCCGGCCCGCGGCCCGTACTGGTGTGCGCTGTGCTCATGCCTCCACTCTCTCAGAGCACACCACCGGGACCGTGACCGGATCGCGATCCACGAAGGGCAACCCCGGCCCGCCGGTCACCGTCGAAGGGGCAACAGCAGCACGCCACTTCGAGGGGGAGCAGCCATGCGGGGAGCGGTACGAGAGCGCGGGGTACGGGCCGGGCGGGCCACCGGGGGCCGCCGGGGCGCTGCGGCGGGGGTGCTGCTCGCCGCGTCGCTGGCGGCCGCCGGGTGCAGCGCGTCGGGTGGTGAGAGCGCCACCGGCGACGCGATGGCAGGCAAGGCGGCGGTCGCGCCGAGCCGGGCGGCGAACGCACCGAGCGGCGGGGCGGAGGGCGGCCGCGGCGGGGCGGCGGACGGGTCCAACGGGGGTGACCGGAGCGCCAAGACGCCGAAGATCGCGCCCTCGCAGATCATCCGCACCGCGACCCTCACCGTGCAGACCAAGGACGTCGCGACGGCGCTGGCCAAGGCGCGGGCGGCGGTCGACGGCGCGGGCGGCTATGCCGCCGACGAGACCACCGACCGGGACGCCGGGGGCCATGACCGGTCGCGGATCGTGCTGCGGGTGCCGCCCGCGGAGTACAACGCGGTGCTGGGGCGGCTGTCCGGGCTCGGCAAGCTGCTCTCCCGCGAGGTCTCGGCGAAGGACGTCACCGACCAGGTGGTGGATGTCGACAGCCGGATCAGGACGCAGCGGGCCAGCGTGTCGCGGGTCCGGGCGCTGATGGAGAAGGCGACGTCGATCAGCGACATCGTCTCGCTGGAGTCCGAACTGGGCACCCGGGAAGCGAATCTGGAGTCGCTGGAGGCCCAGCTGAAGTCGCTCAAGGAACGGACCGGGACGGCCACCGTCACGCTGCTGCTGCGGCAGCCGGACGCCACCCCCGAGGAGAAGCCCGACGACGAGCCGGCGTCCTTCGGGGACGCGCTGTCCGGCGGCTGGCACGCCTTCATGACGGCCGTGCGCTGGGTGCTGGTGGCGATCGGCGCGGTGCTGCCGTTCGCGGTGGCCGCGGCCCTGCTGTACACGCTGTGGCGGCTGGTCCGTGACCGGCTGCCGGTGGCCCGCCGCGTCCGGCGGCGTACGGACGGCGGCAGCGCCCCGAAGCCGGCGGACGGTGCGGCGGACGGAGCCCAGGACGCTTCCGGCGCCGGCGCCCCGGCCGGAGCCCCCGACGCGGCCGACGCACCCGACACGGCCGATACGCCGGGGGAAGGTGACCGAGGGACCCGTTGACAGCGGGCAGCGGCGGGCAAAGACTCGGGTCGGCGGGCGGCGATCTTCGTACTGCCCGCCGACCGTCGAGCCGGGACAGCGAGGACAGCGCCTGATGACCGACCCACGCGTACGGGATGTCTACATCGTCGATGCCGTACGGACCCCCGTCGGCAAGTACAGCGGCGCGCTCGCCGGTGTCCGGCCCGACGATCTGGCCGCCCATGTGCTCAAGGCCCTGGTGGACCGCACACCGGACCTCGACCCGGCGCGGATCGACGATGTCTGCTTCGGTGATGCGAACGGCGCCGGCGAGGACAACCGGAATGTCGCGCGGATGGCGGTGCTGCTGGCCGGGCTGCCGGTCACCGTCCCCGGCGTCACCGTGAACCGGTTGTGCGGTTCCGGCCTGGAGGCGGTCATCCAGGCCGCCCGGGCCATCGCGCTCGGCGATGCGCGGATCGCGGTGGCGGGCGGCGTGGAGTCGATGAGCCGCGCGCCGTATGTGCTGCGCAAGCCCGAACGCGCCTTCCCCGCGGACCATCAGGAGATGTTCTCCTCGACGCTGGGCTGGCGGATGGTCAATCCGCGGATGGCTCCCGAGTGGACCGTCGCGCTGGGCGAGGGCGCCGAGCTGATCGCCGACCGGCACGGCATCACCCGCGAGCAGCAGGACGTGTTCGCGCTGGCCAGCCACCAAAAGGCGGTACGTGCCTGGCGGGAGGGCGGCTACGACGCCGAGGTCGTGCCGCTGCCGGGCGTGGAGCTGGTGCGCGACGAGACGATCCGCGAGGGGTCCTCCCTGGAGTCGCTGTCCAAGCTGAAGCCGGTGTTCCGTACGGCCGGGGGCACCGTCACCGCCGGGAACTCCTCGCCGCTCAACGACGGTGCGGCCGCGCTGCTGCTGGCCGACGAGGAGGGGGTGCGGGCCACCGGGCGCGAGCCGCTGGCCCGTATCCGCGCGAGCGCGGTGACCGGCGTCGAGCCGCAGCTGTTCGGTCTGGGCCCGGTGGAGGCGGTACGGCGCGCGCTGGAGCGGTCCGGGCGCGGCTTCGCCGATGTGGCGACGTTCGAGCTCAACGAGGCGTTCGCGGCACAGGCGTTGGGCTGCCTGGGCCAGTGGCCGGAACTCGACCCGTCCGTGGTGAACCCGCGCGGCGGCGCCATCGCCATCGGCCACCCGCTGGGCGCGTCCGGCGCCCGCCTCGCGGGCTCGGTGGCCCACCAGCTCGCCGCACTGGGCTCGGGCACCGGGCTCGCCGCGCTGTGCATCGGCGTGGGCCAGGGGCTCGCCCTCGTCCTGGAGCGCTGAGCGCCGAGACGCTGCCGGACGCCACGGGAGCGGACCGTGGACCCCGGGATGCCGCCTAACGGGCCGTAACGTAGCGAAGGGTGGCGAGCGGACCGTACGGGAAGCGGCTCGGCGCCCTACGGACACGACGAAGGGGTACGGCATGGCGGCGACGGAGCGGCTGGTGATCGTCGGTGGCGACGCGGCGGGGATGTCCGCGGCTTCGCAGGCGCGTCGGCTGCGAAAGCCCGACGAGCTGGCGATCACCGCGTTCGAGCGCGGCCATTTCACGTCCTACTCCGCCTGCGGCATCCCGTACTGGGTGGGCGGCCGGGTCGAGGGGCCGGACGCGCTGATCGCCCGTACGGCCGAGGAGCACCGCGCCCGGGACATCGATCTGCGGATGCGTACCGAGGTCACCGAACTCGACCTGGACCGCGGCCGGGTGCGTACCCGGGAGCTGGACAACGGCGGCCGGGAGTCGTGGACCGGCTTCGACAAGCTGGTGCTGGCGACCGGCGCACGGCCGCGGCGCCCCCCGCTGCCGGGAATCGACGCGCCCGGAGTGCACGGCGTGCAGACCCTCGACGACGGCCAGGCCCTGCTGGACACCCTCGCGGCGTCCCCGGGCCGGCGGGCGGTGGTGGTCGGCGCGGGCTACATCGGTGTGGAGATGGCCGAGGCGCTGATCCGCCGCGGTTACCAGGTCACCGTCCTGGAGCAGAGCGCACAGCCGATGTCGACCCTCGACCCGGACATGGGCGCGCTGGTCCATGAGGCGATGTGCAAGATGGGCATCGAGACGGTGCTCGGGGCGACTGTCACCGGCGTGCTGACCGATGATGGGGGTACCTCCCTGCTCATGGGGGTCCCCCCTGTTCGAGCGAAGTCGAGAACTTGGGGGAGAAGCCGAGAGCTTGGGGGAGGGCGGGCCCGCGCGGTCACCACCGAGGACGCCGAGTATCCGGCGGATGTGGTGGTGCTGGGCCTGGGCGTACGCCCGGAGACCACGCTCGCCGCCGCGGCCGGGCTGCCGCTGGGCGAGTCCGGCGGGCTGCTCACCGACCTCGCGATGCGGGTACGCGGCCATGACCACATCTGGGCGGGCGGCGACTGTGTCGAGGTCCTCGATCTGGTCTCCGGGCACACCCGCCATATCGCCCTGGGCACCCACGCCAACAAGCACGGTCAGATCATCGGCACCAACGTGGGCGGCGGCTATGCGACCTTCCCCGGGGTCGTCGGCACGGCCGTCAGCAAGGTCTGCGATCTGGAGATCGCCCGTACCGGGCTGCTGGAACGCCAGGCGCACGCCGCCGGCCTGCGGTTCGTCACGGTGACCGTGGAGGCCACCAACCGCGCCGGCTACTACCCCGGTGCCAGCCCGATGCACGTCAAGATGCTCGCCGAGCGCCGTACGGGCCGGCTGCTCGGGGTGCAGATCGTCGGCCGCGAGGGTGCCGGCAAGCGGGTGGACATCGCGGCGGTCGCTCTCACGGCCGGTATGACGGTGGAGCAGATGACGGCCCTCGACCTCGGCTATGCGCCGCCGTTCTCGCCGGTCTGGGATCCCGTTCTGGTGGCCGCCCGCAAGGCGACCGGGGCGGTACGGGCCGCGGGGAGCTGACCCGCCTACCGGCCGCCCCGGAGCGGGCCGAACTGCAGCGCGCGGGCCGCCCGCAGCCGGTCCAGTGACTCGCGGGCCAGCCCCGCGAGGAACACCGGGCACAGCCAGGCGTCCAGCGGAGCGCCGGTCCCGGATGCCGCGCGCCGCTCCTCGTGCAGCCGCCGGCCGCCGGGACTCTTCAGGCGCATCCCGGCCGTGACGACGTCCTCCGGGTCGTTGCCGAGGACGGGGTGCCCCAACTCGCCGTGGGCGCAGCGTGCTTCACGGGCCGCGGCCGGTACGGAGGCCAGCCCCGCGATCAGGTCGTCGATCGGCCCCGGAGACGTGACCAGGCCGGCGGCCGCGTACCAGGACAGCGCGCTGACGATGACGACCAGTCCGGCCCGCTCGGCGTCCGCCCTCGCCGCCGCGAGGGCGGCGCCGTAGTGGGACAGCGTCCAGGACACGCTGACCCCGGACGTCGGACAATCGCGCAGGACGGCGGCCAGATCCTGGATCTCCTCCTGGTCGGCGGTGGACAGCCGGGCCGGGATGCCGTCGGTGGTTCCCGGGGCGAGGATGTCGACGGCCACCCGGGCGTACCCGGCGACATTGCGCGGGCAGCGCCACTCCTCCTTGGATCCCACCGCGAGGGCGGTCCAGTCCGTGTCCTCCCCGGACGGTGTGCCGTTGCCCAGCAGCGGGAGGTAGGAGACGAGGCACTCCAGCTCGTCGTCGAGATCGCCCTCGTAGGGGTGTGTCTCATGCGTGCAGGGGCGCCGGCGCAGCGTCCGGTCGGTGGCGCGCAGCGCGTCGAGGACCGTTGCCGCGGTGCCGTCGGAGACGGGCTGCAGGGCGACGTAGTCGGCCGTCATCAGCAGACCGAGGGTCCACAGCCAGGCGCGCTCGCCGCCGGGGTCGGCGGCGAGCGCGTGGGCGCAGGCCAGGACGGCATCCGTGTCGTGGCCTGCGTAGTACTCGGCGCGGATCTCTTCCCAGGTGGCGGCGAGATCCGCTATCGGGGCGGCGGGGGTGGCGTGCATGACCTGCACGACGCCCCACGGGTGGGGAGCAGTTCCGCTCAGCGCGCCGTACGGGTGTGGACGTACTCGACGAGGCGGGTCAGCGCGTCCGGGTCCGTGTTCGGCAGTACGCCGTGGCCGAGGTTGAAGATGTGGCCTTCCAGGCCGGCGGCCGCGTCGAGCACCTCGGCGGCCTTGGTCTCCACGGCCTCACGGGGGGCGAAGAGCACGGCCGGGTCGATGTTGCCCTGGAGGGCCTTGCCGGGGCCGACGCGGCGGGCCGCCTCGTCCAGCGGGACCCGCCAGTCGACGCCGACGACATCGGCGCCCGCCTCGCCCATCAGGCCGAGGAGTTCGCCGGTGCCGACGCCGAAGTGGATACGCGGGACGCCAAGGCCCTCGACGGCCTGGAAGACCTTGGTGGAGGCCGGCATCACGGAGCGGCGGTAGTCGGCGGGCGAGAGCGCGCCGACCCAGGAGTCGAAGAGCTGGACCGCGCCGACCCCGGCCTCGATCTGGACCTTGAGGAAGGCCGCGGTGATGTCGGCGAGGCGGTCCAGGAGGTCGGCCCACAGCTGCGGGTCGCCGTACATGAGGGCCTTGGTGCGCTCGTGGTTGCGCGACGGGCCGCCCTCGACGAGGTAGCTGGCGAGCGTGAAGGGCGCGCCGGCGAAGCCGATGAGGGGGGTGCTGCCCAGCTCGCGGACGAGCAGGCCGATGGCCTCGGTGACGTAGGAGACATCGCCGGGCTCCAGGGCGCGCAGCTGCTCCAGGTCGGCGCGGGTGCGGATCGGGTTCTCGACGACCGGGCCGATGCCGGGCTTGATGTCGAGGTCGATACCGATGGCCTTGAGCGGGACGACGATGTCGCTGAAGTAGATGGCGGCGTCGACGTTGTGGCGGCGCACGGGCTGGAGCGTGATCTCGGTGACCAGCTCGGGCCGCATGCAGGAGTCGAGCATCGCGATGCCCTCACGGACCTTGCGGTACTCGGGCAGTGAGCGCCCGGCCTGGCGCATGAACCACACCGGCGTGTGCGGCACCGGCTCACGGCGGCAGGCCTTGAGGAAGGCCGAGTCGTGCGTACCGGTCCGCTGCCGGCCCTCAAGAGGGCTTGCCGCTGCTCGATCGGAGCGGGGAGTTTGGGGAAGGTCGTTGGCGCTCACGCCCCAAATCTTCGCATGCGCGCGGACGACACTCCCCGGGCGCCTCCGAATGGGCGACGCGCGCACCGGGTGTCCTCCCCGTATGCGGGGCCGGTTCCGCCTAATCTTCCGGGCATGGCTGCGGCTCACGAACACCTCGCGGACAGCGCGGACGAGGCCCCGATCCCCTTCCGTCAGGCGGTCGAGGCGCTCCGCGCGGCACGACTGCGGCCGGAGATCGAGATCGACCCGACGCCCGCGCCGAAACGGCTCGCCCCCTTCGCGTACGCGCTGGAGGCGGCGGTCGTCGAGCGCGCCTCGGCACCCGGCGGCGAGGACCGGGATCTGGCGGACGGGCGGCTGGTGCTGCTGCACAATCCGGCCGGCGACGACGCCTGGCAGGGCACCTTCCGTGTGGTGACGCTGGCACGGGCGGAGCTGGAGCCGGAGATGGGCGCCGATCCGCTGCTGCCGGAGGTGTCCTGGTCGTGGCTCACAGGGGCGCTGGATGCGCGCGGGGTGCGTTACGGCGCGCCGAGCGGCACGGTGACCCGGGCCGGGTCGTACTACTTCGGCGGGCTGGCCGCACGGGAGCCGGCTACGCAGATCGAGATCCGGGCGTCCTGGACGCCTGCCGAGGGTCCTGGCGGGGTGCCGGATCTGGCGGCGCATCTGTCAGCGTGGTGCGATCTGCTGTGCCAGGTGGCGGGCCTGCCGCCGGCCACGCTCGACATGGCGCCGCGCGGCGGGGTCGTACCGCTGCCGCAGCGCCGCGGTGCGCAGCCCCGCTGAGCCCCGCCGACCGTACGTCGGGCGCGCGGCCCGGCCGCAATGATCACGTTCGTGCACCGCGGGTACCGCTGATTTTTCGCGCGCTACCGCAGTGATCACGCTGCCGTCAACCGATGGAGAGGTCCGTGCGGGATCGCGTACGGCTCTGATCACCTCGGTATGCACTAGGTGCTCACCTCTGATCGATCATGCATCCGATTTGCCCGAATTGCCCCTAACTAAATCGTGATCAAAGTCTAAAGTCCTGCCGGATTGCTGCCGAAGAGGTCAGTGACCCTTCAAACACGGATCATTCCGGCTCTCCCAAGTCGGCTTCCGTCCCCGCCACTCCCCCCAGGAGGCCCGGTGTCTGTTCTCCTCGAGCAACCTTCGAGCCTGGTCGCCTACCGCCCGAACAAGCCGACGGCCATGGTCGTCGTGGCCGACCCTCGCGTCCGCTCCACCGTCACCCGCCATCTGTGGGCCCTCGGAGTGCGTGACGTGATCGAGGCGTCGTCCATCGCGGAGGCCCGTCCCCGCGTCGGCAACCCGCGCGACATCTGCGTTGCCGACGTCCACCTTCCCGACGGCTCCGGCCTCACGCTTCTGTCCGAGACCCGGGCGGCGGGTTGGCCCAACGGCCTCGCGCTGTCCGCGGCCGACGACATCGGCGCCGTACGCAACGCCCTGGCCGGCGGCGTCAAGGGCTATGTCGTCACCGGAACCCGCACCAACCTGGGCCTTCCCGGGCGCCCCGGCGCCTCGCCCATCGGTGCCAACGCTGCCCGTATGCAGCGCCGTCCGCCGGGCGCCCCCGGGCACCCCGGTGGTTACCGCGAGCTGTCGGGACGTGAGGTCGAGGTGTTGCGGCTGGTGGCGGAGGGCCAGTCGAACAAGGCCATCGGCGTCTCGATGGGGCTTTCGGCGCTCACCG
Organism: Streptomyces inhibens; assembly: GCF_022221585.1. Lineage (NCBI taxonomy): Bacteria > Bacillati > Actinomycetota > Actinomycetes > Kitasatosporales > Streptomycetaceae > Streptomyces > Streptomyces inhibens. Next base: position 7,541,104 of record NZ_CP084681.1, on the reverse strand, counting down.
TGAAAAGCCATCTCGCCCGGATCGCCCGCAAACTCGGCACCGGTGACCGGGCCGGAATGGTGGCGGTCGCGCTGCGCACCGGCATCATCCACTGACCCCTGGCACGACCCACTCGCCCGTCGAGGGAACGTTCCCTCGACGGGCGACGTGCATACACAGATACCCTTGACTGGTGACCGACGCCCAAAAGACCGCAGCAGACACGACACTGCGAGCACCCGGAGACTCGCCTCCGGATTCCCGACCGGCGCCGGTCCCTCTCCTGGAGCCCCGTGAGGGCATCCCTCCGGTGACCGCCACGGACGAGGCGCTCGCCGAGGTAGTGGCGGCCTTCGCGGCCGGTACGGGCCCGGTGGCTGTCGACGCCGAGCGGGCCTCCGGCTACCGCTACGGCCAGCGCGCCTACCTCGTACAGCTGCGCCGTGAGGGCGCCGGCAGCGCGCTGATCGACCCGGTCGGCTGCCCCGACCTGTCGGCACTGGGCGAGGCGATCGGCGACGCCGAGTGGGTGCTGCACGCCGCCACCCAGGACCTGCCGTGTCTGCGCGACATAGGAATGGTCCCCACCCGGCTGTTCGACACCGAGCTGGCCGGACGGCTGGCCGGCTTCGCCCGGGTCGGCCTGGGCGCCATGGTCGAGAACGTCCTCGGCTTCGCCCTGGAGAAGGGCCACTCCGCCGTCGACTGGTCCACCCGCCCGCTGCCCGAGCCCTGGCTGCGCTACGCCGCGCTCGATGTCGAGCTGCTGGTGGATCTGCGCGATGCGCTGGAGGAGGAGCTGACGCAGCAGGGCAAGCTGGAGTGGGCCCATCAGGAGTTCGCGGCGATCGCCGCCGCTCCCCCGCCGCCGCCCCGCAAGGACCCCTGGCGCCGTACGTCCGGTATGCACAAGGTCCGCAGGCGCCGCCAGATGGCCGTCGTACGGGAGCTGTGGACGGCCCGCGACCAGGTCGCCCAGCGGCGCGATGTCTCCCCCGGCAAGGTGCTCGGGGACACCGCGATCGTGGAGGCGGCGCTGAATCTGCCGCCGAACAGCCACGCGCTGGCGGGGCTGCCCGGCTTCGGGCACCGCATGGGCCGCCGGCAGCTGGAGCAGTGGCAGGCCGCCGTCGACCGCGCCCGCGCGCTGCCGGAGAGCGACCTCCCACAGCCCGGCCAGCCGCTCAACGGCCCGCCGCCGCCCCGTTCCTGGGCCGACAAGGACCCGGTCGCGGCCGCCCGGCTGTCGGCCGCCCGCGCCGCGGTCACCGCACTGGCCGAACGCCTGAACCTCCCGCAGGAGAACTTGATCACCCCGGACACCGTGCGCCGGCTGTGCTGGGAGCCGCCGGCCCTGCCGACGCGGGAAACGGTCGCCGAGGTTCTGGTGAGCCACGGCGCCCGCCCCTGGCAGATCGAGCAGGTCGCGCCGATCCTCACCGAGGCGCTGCTGACGGACGCCGACTGACGCCATGAACCCCGGGCCGGGAACACCGGCCCGGGGTTCGCGTCCCGGGGTTCACGGACCGGACCTCAGTCCCTGTCGACGTCCATGTGCAGAACCTTGCGGTTGGTCGCGTCGATCTCGTAGGTGGTCTTGTACCAGTCGTCGGTGGTCACGACGTCCACGGACCACGCCACCTTGTCGTTGCCGTTGTCGGCGTCACCGAGCTCCAGGGAGCTGACGGTGCCCTTCGTCTTCTCGGTGGCCGTCTGCGCGGCCTGCTGGGCGGTGACGGTGGCCTTGGCCAGCCGGGCGGCCAGCCGCTTCTTGTCGTAGGCGTCGTCCGATTCGGTGAACGACTGGGTCACCCTGCCGGAGACCGCGTCGACGCGCACGGAGTGCACCGTCCCGTCGGATGCCGCGACCGCGGTTTCCCAGTACGGGCTGGTGGGCGTTCCCTTGAGCTCGGCGGCGATCGGCTCCGATTTGGGGGCCGCCGCGACTTTGGGGGCCGCCGCGACCGCCGCGCGCAGCGCCTGCTCGTAGCCCACCTTGGCCGCGGGGATCAGCGCCTTCCGCTTGATCTGGTCCATGGTGAGCCCGGCGCTCGGGGAGGCGGGCGCCGAGGCGGGTACCGCTCGCGAGGGGACCGCGTTCTTCTCGGGCTGCGCGGTGCTGCCCGCGCTGTCGCTCCCGCAGCCCGTCAGCAGCGCGCCCGCGGCGGCGACGGCGCAGACGAGGCGGATCGTATGCGGCCCCGACGGTCGGCTACTCCCTGTCACCACACCACTCCTTTTCGTGTCCATACGGGCACTTTAAGTGTGGGATCGGATGAAATACGCCAAGACCCGGCGGTATTTGGCCCTTTTCGATCAGCCGCATCCGCCACTCACGGCGCAATCACCCGGCAGTCCGCGCATTCGGGCCGCATCCGCCACACATCTGTCCGGTGTGACCTTCACCGCTCCGGGCGGTGGGGGTGTGCAGCCTGGTTACCCGTAAGTAGCATGTGGGTGTGAAGCGTCCCTGGGGGGCGCCCCGCAGCAGTGCCATCCCGCACCTGGAGGAGAGCCAACGTGCCTCGTACCGCTAGGGACGTCGTCTTCGTCGACGGCGTCCGCACCCCGTTCGGCAAGGCGGGCCCGAAGGGCATCTACCACGAGACCCGCGCCGACGATCTCGTCGTGAAGGCCATCCGGGAGCTGCTGCGCCGCAACCCGGCCCTGGACCCCGCGAAGATCGACGAAGTCGCCATCGCCGCCACCACCCAGATCGGCGACCAGGGTCTGACCCTGGGCCGTACCGCCGGCATCCTCGCGGGCCTCCCGCAGTCCGTGCCCGGCTACTCCATCGACCGCATGTGCGCCGGTGCACTGACCGCCGTGACGGCCACCGCCGGCTCCATCGCCTTCGGCGCGTACGACGCCGTCATCGCGGGCGGTGTCGAGCACATGGGCCGGCACCCCATGGGTGAGGGCGTCGACCCCAACCCGCGGTTCGTGAGCGAGAAGCTCGTCGACGAGTCCGCCCTGTTCATGGGCATGACCGCGGAGAACCTCCACGACCGCTACCCGCACATCACCAAGCAGCGCGCCGACGAGTACGCCGTGCGCTCGCAGGAGAAGGCGGCGAAGGCGTACGCGAACGGGAAGATCCAGCAGGATCTCGTCCCGATCTCCGTGCGGAACACCAACTCCGAGGTCGGTGAGACCGGTTGGGGTCTGGTCACCGCCGACGAGCCGATGCGGCCGGGGACGACCCTGGAGAACCTCGCCGGGCTCAAGACGCCGTTCCGTACGCACGGCCGCGTCACGGCCGGTAACGCCGCCGGTCTCAACGACGGCGCCACGGCCTCGATCATCGCCTCCGAGGACTTCGCCCGCGAGCACAACCTCCCGGTGAAGATGCGCCTCGTCTCGTACGCCTTCGCGGGCGTCGAGCCCGAGGTCATGGGCTACGGCCCGATCCCGGCGACCGAGAAGGCCCTCGCCAAGGCCGGTCTGTCGATCGAGGACATCAACCTCTTCGAGATCAACGAGGCCTTCGCCGTCCAGGTGCTCGCCTTCCTCGACCACTACGGCATCGCCGACGACGACGAGCGCGTCAACCAGTACGGCGGCGCCATCGCCTTCGGCCACCCGCTGGCCTCCTCCGGCGTCCGTCTGATGACGCAGCTGGCCCGCCAGTTCGAGGAGCAGCCGCAGGTCCGCTACGGCCTGACCACGATGTGCGTCGGCTTCGGCATGGGCGCGACGGTCATCTGGGAGAACCCGAACTTCGACGGAGGCAACAAGTGAGCACCACCACCGCCGAGCTTCTGAAGGGTGCGGCCGAGCTGTTCCCGGACGAGGTCGTCACCCAGGCGCACGTACGCCACCTCGATCTGCCGTTCGGCGCGGGCAGGTTCGCCCTCATCACGCTGGACAACGGCTTCGACCACACCAAGCCGACCACCTTCGGCCCGGCGTCGCTGGCGAACCTCAACCTGGCGATCGACCAGGTCGAGAAGGAGGCCGCGGACGGCGACATCGTCGGCGTCGGCCTCACCGGCAAGCCGTTCATCTTCGCCGTCGGCGCCGACCTCAAGGGCGTCGAGCTGCTGAAGAAGCACGAGGACGCGCTGGCCATCGGCAAGGGCGGCCACGAGGTCTTCAAGCGGCTGTCCGCGCTCGCCGTGCCGACCTTCGCGTACTACAACGGTGCGGCGATGGGCGGTGGCGTCGAGGTCGGTCTGCACTGCTCCTACCGGACCGTCTCCAAGGCGCTGCCGGCCTTCTCGCTGCCCGAGGTCTTCCTCGGTCTCGTCCCGGGCTGGGGCGGCTGTGCGCTGCTGCCGAACCTGATCGGCGCGGACCGTGCGGTCTCGGTCATCATCGAGAACTCGCTCAACCAGAACAAGCAGCTCAAGGGCTCGCAGGTCTTCGAGCTCGGGATCGCCGACGCGATCTTCGAGGGCGCGGACTTCCTGGAGCAGTCGCTGATCTGGACGGCCAACGTCCTCAAGGGCGAGGTGGCCGTCGAGCGTCCCGCGATCGACCGTGGCGAGGCCTGGGACCAGGCCGTGGCGCGTGGCACGGCCATCGCCGACGGCAAGGTGCACGGCGCCGCCCCGGCCGCCTACCGCGCGCTCGACATCATCGCCGCCGCCAAGAGCGGTGACCTCCAGGCGGGCTTCGACGCCGAGGACCAGGCCCTCGCCGACCTGATCATGGGTGGCGAACTGCGCGCCGGCATCTACTCGTTCAACCTGGTGCAGAAGCGTGGCAAGCGCCCCGCCGGTGCGCCCGACAAGAGCCTGGCGCGCCCGGTCACGAAGGTCGGCGTCGTGGGTGCGGGCCTGATGGCCTCGCAGCTCGCGCTGCTCTTCCTGCGCCGCCTGGAGGTGCCGGTGGTCCTCACCGACATCGACCAGGAGCGCGTCGACAAGGGCGTCGGTTACGTCCACGCCGAGATCGACAAGCTGCTCGGCAAGGGCCGTATCAACCAGGACAAGGCCAACCGCCTCAAGGCCCTGGTCTCCGGTGTCCTCGACAAGGCCGAGGGCTTCGCCGACGCCGACTTCATCATCGAGGCGGTCTTCGAGGAGATCGGCGTCAAGCAGCAGGTGTTCGCGGAGGTCGAGGCGGTCGCCCCGGCGCACGCGATCCTCGCCACCAACACCTCCTCGCTGTCCGTCAGCGAGATGGCCTCGAAGCTGAAGCACCCCGAGCGGGTCGTCGGCTTCCACTTCTTCAACCCGGTCGCGATCCTGCCGCTGCTCGAGATCGTGCGCGGCGAGAAGACCGACGACGCGTCGCTGGCCACGGCCTTCGGTGTCGCCAAGAAGCTGAAGAAGACCGCCGTTCTCGTCAAGGACGCCCCGGCGTTCGTCGTGAACCGGATCCTGACCCGCTTCATGGGCGAGATCCAGAACGTCATCGACGAGGGCACCTCGGTCGAGGTCGCCGAGAAGGCCGTCGAGCCGCTCGGTCTGCCGATGTCGCCGCTGGTGCTGCTGGAGCTGGTCGGCCCGGCCATCGGTCTGCATGTGTCGGAGACGCTGAACGGCGCCTTCCCGGACCGCTTCAAGGTCTCGCCGAACCTCAAGGCCGTCGTCGAGGCCGGCAAGCGCGGCTTCTACGTCTACGACTCCGGCAAGCCGGAGCTGGACCCCGAGGTCGCCGCCCTCCTCAAGCAGGGCGACTCGGTGCTGACCGAGGACCAGGTCCGCGACCGCGTGCTGGACGCCGTGGCCCAGGAGATCGGGCTCATGCTCGACGAGGGTGTCGTCGCCGAGGCCCAGGACATCGACCTGTGCCTGATCACCGGCGCCGGCTGGCCCTTCCACCTGGGCGGCATCACGCCGTACCTGGACCGTGAAGGTGTCTCCGAGCGGGTGACCGGCAAGAAGTTCCTGGCCCCGGGCGTGGCGAGCGTGCCCGCGTAAGGGCGCAGCTGATTGCGGAATGCGCGGGCCGGCTCGGCGGAGCCGGCCCGCGCATTCGTGCATCCGGGGCGCGGGCGGTGGTGCCCCGGCGTGGGAGGGTTGCGGCATGGATTCCTTGGTCATTGTCGATGGCGCGAATGTCGTCGGCTCGGTGCCCGACGGCTGGTGGCGGGACCGGCACGGTGCGGCGGAGCGGCTGCGCGACGCGCTGCCCGGGTACGCCGCGGACGGGCTGCCGGGGCTGCTCGCGCCGCCCCTGGAGATGGTCCTCGTGGTGGAGGGCGCGGCGCGCGGGGTGACATCCGTCGAGGGCGTACGCGTGGTGTCCGCGGGCGGCAGCGGCGACGACCGGATCGTGGAGCTGGTGGCACAGGAAGGCGGCGGGCGGGACTGCCTGGTGGTCACCGCGGACCGCGGGCTGCGGGAGCGGGTCCAGGCGCTGGGGGCGCGGGTGACCGGGCCGCGGGCGGTGTGGGGGCGCGGTGGCGGGCGCGGCGGGGCGTAGGGCCGGCACACGGCTTGGACGAGGTGGCCGCCTTCGAAGCGGGCTCCGGCGCGGACGAGGGCGACGAGGTGGGGGCGTTCACAGCCCGCCGGCGGTCCTGGGCGGACTCGACAAGCTTGAAGACCATGGCCAGTCCGGCTGCGGTGGTGATCGGCCTGGGCCGGTGGTAGCCGTTGCGCACCACCAGACGCCGCCCGTTTTCGTCCCGTTGTTCGGTCAACTCGGCGCTGTAGGCGTTGACCTCGGCCTCCAGCGCTGCGGCCGGCATCCGCCTCGCGCCCTCGCGGACGATCTCGTCCAGCAGCGAGCTGCCGCTTGATGTGCTGCCCTCCCCGTTGACTACCGTAAGCACGGGCGTGCTTCCCGACCGACGCTGCAATGTCGGCCTTGCTCGATGACCTATCGATCAATCCATCGGGAAGGTGCGCCTCCTTCCGTCACGCCGATCCACAAGTCCTGAGCATTGCTCATCTTCGACCGGCTGGTCAGTGAGTACGGCGCGGTCGACGTTTCGTACGGGATCGTCCGTGCCTACGTTGCGGAGAGCCGGATGCTCGGCCAACGGGCACGTTCGATCACGGTCGTTCGGCGTCAGCCGGCTTGGGTGAAAGCACCGTCGGTGAGGATAGGCACCGTTTCGCAGTCATCCAGCTTGGCCGCGACCGCGACGTCGTCGGCGAATCCTCCCTGGGTCACTTCGAGCCTCGGTGAACAGGTAGCAACGGCGTGCGCGATATCGGGATCTCCGCGAAGGTGGTCCGTGCGGCGGCGGCCTCGGGAGACAGCGGACCGACTCCTTGCCATCGCGGAGCCATTGGGGGACAGAAGTACCAGTCGAGGGGTGAACGGAGCTCGGCGCGATGCGGCGGGTGCCAACGACCAGGCACTCGAGCGCGGCCTCGACCTCGATGTCTTCCAGCCACAGGTACGGGTCTTCATCAGTCACAAGCCGAATGGTGCAGGCATGGAACGCGCGCCGAGACCACATCCACTCCTTGCCGCCCCACCTGCTGCCGGCGTGCTGTCTCACAACCAGCCGCGGCGGGCCGCGATCACTCCGGCCTGGAAGCGGTTGGCGGCGCCGAGGAGGTCGTGCAGACGGCTGATGCGGCGTCGCATGGTGCGGACGGAGCAGCCGAGCTGGCGGGCTACCGCCTCGTCCTTGAGGCCGCTGACCAGGAGAGTGAGGACGAGTCGGCCCTCCTCGCCGAGGGGGTCCTCGGCGGGGGCGTTGAGGGGCAGGGCCTGCTTCCAGCACATTTCCCAGTAGCTGGTGAGGGCATCGAGCAGGGTGGACGGGCGGATCACCGCGGCGCGGACGTCGTTGAGGTCGAGGGAGAGCGGCATCAGGGCGAGCTTGCGGTCGGCGATGGCGAGTTTGATGCCCAGGCCGGGCAGGACGCGGGCCTGTTCGCCGTGCCGGACCAGCTCGCGGACGTCGTCGAGGACGCCAGGCCATTCCAGGGCCTCGGGGGCGTAGACCGCGCGGTATCGTACGCCGCGGCCGAGCGCCGTCGCCTCCACCGGGTTGGAGGTGGTCAGGGCGTACGGCGGCCGGTCCAGGGTCATCACGTCCTCGTGGGCCTCCTGCTGAAGGCGGACGAACCAGCGGCCGAGCGCCTCGCTGCCGGTGGTGATCTCCACCTCGTCCTCATAGGTCGCGCCGGTGCGCGCGGCGGTGAACAGCCGGGACAGCTCGTCGGCCGCCGAACGGACCCGCTCCAGCTCATTGCTTCTGGCCCGCACCAGCGCCTCGACGGCGGCGCCCGGCTCGATCGCGGCGTACCGGCGGCGGGAGCCGGCGAGCCGGCCGACCATCCCATGGTCGCGGAGCCGGTCCAGCGCCCTGGCGACGCGCTCGGCCGAACAGCCGAGATCCGCGGTGAGTTCGGCAGGCGCCGCCGTCCGCCGGGTCAGGACGGCGCGGTAGACGCTCTCGTCGAATGGATCGATGCCTGCCGCCGTGAGTTGCGGTGTCTCGGGAGTCATGGACGGATGGTGGCCCAATTGTGCCAGCGGCAGCAATGGGCCACGGAGATCAGTTGTGCGTCAAGTGCCCTCACCACTAGGACCTTTACGCATGGCAATGAAGTCACGAAGATCGCGTCATGCCGCCCTCGCCGCCGTTGTTCTCGCCGGCACGATAGCGGTGACACCGGGTGCCGCCGACGCGTCCACTCCCGGCCCGTCGCAACGAGTGCTCGTCGAACTGTCCGGGAACCCAGCGGTCACCGCCGCGCCCGGTGGATCGCTGCTGTCCGCCGAGGCCGCCCGCGGCGTCGGCGCCGCCCGCCGCGCGCTCGACGCGCGGCAGGAGACGTTCCTCGGCTCGGCGAAGAGCGCTGGGCTGCACCCTTCTGCGACCCGCAAACTGGGTCTGTTCATCGATGCCGTGGCAATGACGGTGCCCACGTCCGAGGTGGGGCGGCTGTCCTCGCTGCCGGGCGTCACCGCCGTCCGCCCCGACACCCGGGTGCTGACGAAGACGGACGTGAGCGTGCCGCTGATCGGCGCACCCGACGTCTGGCAGCGCAAGGACCCGGCCGGAAGCCGCGTCACCGGCAAGGGGACCACCGTCGCGATCCTGGACAGCGGCGTGGACTACACCCACCCCGACCTGGGCGGCGCACTCGGCAAGGGGCACAAGGTCGTCGGCGGGCACGACTTCGTCAACGCCGACGAGGACCCGATGGACGACAACGGCCACGGCACCCATGTCGCCGGCACCATCGCGGGCAAGGCGGCCGAGAAGGGCGGCGTCACCGGCGTGGCGCCCGACGCGAATCTGCTGGCCTACAAGGTGATGGACGCCGACGGCTCCGGCTACACGTCGGACATCATCGCCGGAATCGAGGCGGCCTCCGATCCGGCCAACCCACACCGCGCCGATGTCATCAACATGAGCCTCGGCGGCCCCGGCGACGGCACCGACCCGCTGGGCCGCGCCGCGACCGCGGCCGTACAAGCCGGCGTGGTGGTGGTGGCCGCGGCCGGCAACGACGGACCGGGCACGGGTAAGGTCAGCAGCCCCGCAACGGCCGACGGCGTGGTCGCGGTCGGCGCGTCGACAAGCAATCTGCGGCTGCCCAGCGCCTATCTGGCCGGCAAGAAACCCGAGTTGATCCAGACCTACCGCGGCATCCTGTCCGCGAACCCGCCGGAGCACCCCGTCACGGCGCCGCTGGTCGATGTCGGCGAGGGCACCGCCGAGGACTGGAAGCGGGTCGGCGACGTACGCGGAAAGATCGTACGGGCCGAGATGCTCATCGCCTCCGAAACCCAGTACCTGACGGCGAGCGCCGTGGAGTGGGCGAAGGAGGCGGAGAAGCGCGGCGCGATCGCCGTGCTGGCCGGCCTGCCTTCCAACGACGGCCCGGTGTTCGCCGGAGCACCGGGAGAGGTCCGGCCGCCGGAGGTGAACCCTGAGCCGGGAGTGGCCCAGGTGCCGTCCTCGTCCGCGCGGATCGACGCCTCCGGCGACTCGCTGCGCATGGACCACCTGGTGGTCATGGGCATCGACTCGACCCAGTACACGGAGTTGAGCGCCCGACTCGCCGCCGGGAAGGTCTCGGTGACGCTGCGCGGCACCGACACCACCGACCGGATCGCTTCGTTCTCCTCACGCGGTCCCGCACAGGACTTCGGTTTGAAGCCCGATCTGGTCGCACCGGGCGTGGAGATCCGCTCCACCGTGCCCAAGGCACTGTACGGGCCCGGCCAGTACCGCATGTCGGGCACATCGATGGCGACCCCGCACGTCGCCGGCGCTGCGGCCCTACTGCGCCAGCTGCATCCCGGCCGGGCGCCTGCCGAGATCAAGGCCGCGTTGGTCGGCACCGCGAAGCCGCTGAGCGGCAGCGGGCTCACGACGCAGGGCTCGGGCCGGCTCGATGTGGCCGCGGCCGCCTCGGCCACGGTCAGCGCCGCGCCGGCGTCGGTGTCGTTCGGACTCGCCGATCTGTCCCGGCGTCACGTCGGCGGAATCGCGAAGGTGACGCTGCGGAACTCCGGCAAGCGGCCGGTCGCGACCTCGCTGCGGACCGACGGTCCGGCCACGGTCTCGGCGAAGCGGGTCACCATACCGGCCGGGGGGACCGCGACCGTCACGGTCTCGCTGCGCGTCGCCCGACCGACGGCCGACACCGAGATCAGCGGCCGTCTCACGGCGACTCCCGACCAGGGATCGGCGATCAGGGTGCCCTACCTGCTCGCCGTCCGGTATCTGGCCGTCCAGGCCGCACCCGACCCGAGCGACGGTCACTCGACCGTGCACATCGCCCCGCCGACCCGGCTGGCCGCACCGCCGGTCGTCACCGTCACTCCGCCTCGCGGCAAGGCCGTCGACGTCACTTCCACGCTCGATCCCGCCAGCGGCTACTACCGGGCCAAGGTGACCGGCAGCGTGGCCGGCGCCTACCGGGTCTCGGTTCGCGGCACCGCTGGCACCGGGCAGCGGCTCACCGGCGCCGGCGCCTTCGAGGTCACCCCGGTCGACAGCCGCAGGAACCGCTGGAAGCCGGTAGGTCCCAACAGCCAGGCCGGCTCCATCGCCCTCTCGTCGAGCCGGCCGAAGCAGGCCGTCCTCACCCAGTACCAGAAGGCGGCTCCCTGGCTGACCACCGACAACGGCGCCTCCTGGCGCCAGTTGGGACGACTGCCTGTCGCGGACGGCACGGGTCCGCTCGTGGTGGACGCGAAGAATCCCGACCGCTGGTGGTACGCCGTGAACAGCGTTCACGACGGCACTCGCCGGGGCGCCATCCTGCGCACCGATGACAACGGGCGGACCTGGCGCACGCTCGACGTCCCGGACACCCGCATCGCGGCGCTCGCCGCCGATGAACGGACCCGCACCCTGGTCGCGGTCACCTCGGACGCACTGCTGGTCAGCACGGACGCGGGCGACCACTGGACGACGTATCCGACCGGCGTCACCGGCGGCATCACCGCCGCCGCCGTCACCGGTGACACCCTCTATATGACGACGTATCACGGCGTCTGGGCTCGCTCCGGCATCGGCTCGGGCAACCCCGGCAAGGCACGCCTGCTCTTCGACCCGTCCGGCGAGACCGTCGGCGGGCTGGCCGCCGACTCCTCGGTCGTGGCGGTGTATGTCCCGGGCCGGGGAGTTGTCGGTTCCCGTGACGGCGGGGCGACCTGGACCACCCTGCTGTCCATGCCGAACGGCGGCCTCCGCCTGACCATCTCGGGTGACGACCTGCACCTGAGCACACTGTCCGGCAGCGGCCGTCTCAGCCGCGACCACGGGCAGACGTGGACCACGGTCGCTGCGCCGTCGCGCGCAGCGGTACCGATGGACTACGACCGTTGGGCCGACGGTTCCGTCACCGTCTCCAGCGAGCAGGACGGTCTCTACCGGGGTGCCGCGGACGGCACCGGATATCGGCGGATCGGCGTCCAGGGACTGACCGTCAACGATCTCGCGGTCAGTGACGGCCGTCTGCTCGCCGCCACCGACAGCGCGGTCTACCGCACCGCCCTTCCCGTCGCGAGCCCGGAGTGGGGCCAGTCGGGCGGCGAGGGCAAGAGGGGTGTCACCGTCTCGCAACTTGCCGTGTCGGCCAAGGATCCGAAGGTGATCTGGAAGGTGCGGCGCACCGCGTTCGGCTCATTCACCGTCGAGCGCAGCGGCGACGGCGGTGCCACCTGGGAGAAGAGGGGCAGTTCGGCGGAGGTGCCGACGGCGCTCCTGGTCCACCCCGCCGACCCGAACCGGGTCATGGTCAGCTTCCGAAGCCTTCTGGGCCAGGGGCTGTTCGCCACCAGCGACGGCGGCGCGACGTGGAAGAACCTCTACCACGAGCGCTCCTTCGACACCATCGCGGGCGACCCCGCAAATCCGCTGCGCCTGTGGCTCGGCAACACGGCCGGTCTCTACCGGTCTGACGACGGCGGGGTGACGGTCACCAAAGTCGCCGACGGCCCGGTGACCGCGATCGACCTCGACGGACGGCGCCTCGTCGTCGGCGGCGAGAGCGTCCGCGTCAGCACCGACGGCGGCCGGACCTTCCGCACCGCGGACACCGGCGCTCTCGCGATCCATGTCTCCGATCTGCTCCGGGTCGAGGGCACGCTCTACGCGGCCACCACCAGCTCCGGGGCCAGCGGCCTCCTGCAAGGCGGCCGCGGCGTACTGCGCAGCACCGACCACGGTCTGAGCTGGCACAACATCTCAACCGGCCTGCAGAACACCGACACCACCAAACTGGCCGCGAGCCCCGACGGCCGCACGCTCTACGTCGGCACCGTCGACGGCGGCGTGCACCGTCTCAACCTGCGCCACTGATCACTACGGACCGGGCGCCCGGACGGAACCTCCGTCCGGGCGCCCGGTCCACGCGTTGACGCGGCCGGTGGATCAGCGCAACGACCACGACGGCCGGGCCACCCCATCGCGCCGTCGCCGACGACCGGTTCGGGGTCGCGCATGCCGCGGCGGCGACCGTCGCGCAGCAGGTCGGCCCAGGAGAACCGCTGCCGTTCGCCGGTGGCCTCATCGACTCGCCGGTCGTTGACCCGCGGGGCTTTCACCTCGACCGCTCCGGCGGCGGTGGCCACGGTCCGGGGCCGGTGGTGGCCGTTGCGGACCACCAGGCGACGCCCGGCTTCATCGGTCTCGGCAGCCGGCTCGGCCATGTACTGGTTGACGTCCGCCTCCAAAGCGGCGGCCAGCATCCTGCGCGCGCCCTCACGGACGATCTCGTCGATCAAGGAACCGGACTGGGTAGCACCGTCGTCGGTGACTACGCTGAGCACGGGCGTGCTTTCCCGGCCCGCGCTACGAACGCGGGCCTACTCGGTGACCATCACAGGATCATTCGGGAAGGCACGCCCTCCGCGTGCCCTCCCGGAGCCGATCCACAAGTCCAGAGCATTGCTCACAGAAGACCGGGGCAGGCCTACAGCGGCCGGACGTCAGCGTTCGCGAGCCTGCCGGTTGCGGATGCCGAGGCGGCTGTGCGAGCGCCCGTACAGGAAGTAGATGCCGAAGCCGGCCACCATCCAGATCGCGAACCGGAGCCAGGTCTCCGCGGGCAGATTGAGCATCAGCCACACCGAGGCCAGCACCGAGAGCACCGGCACCAGCGGCACCAGCGGGGTGCGGAAGGAGCGGTGCAGATCGGGCCGTGAGCGGCGGAGCAGGACGACGCCGACGGCGACCACGACGAACGCGAAGAGTGTGCCGATGTTGACCAGTTCGGCCAGCTCGTCGATCGAGGTGAAGCCGGAGACCACGGCGACGACGACGCCCAGCGCGACGGTCGACCGGTAGGGGGTGCCGTACTTCGGGTGGGCCAGCGAGAAGACCCGCGGCAGCAGCCCGTCCCGGCTCATCGCGAAGAACACCCGGCTCTGGCCCAGCAGCAGAATCATGCAGACCGAGGTCAGGCCGACGGCCGCGCCGAAGCTGATCACGCCCGCGAAGAACGGGTGCCCGAGGTCCTTGAAGGCATCGGCGAGCGGGGCGTCGGTGGAGAGCTTGCTGTACTTCTGCATGCCGGTGACGACGACCGACACGGCGACGTAGAGGATCGTGCAGATGGCCAGCGAGCCGAGGATGCCGCGTGGCACATCGCGCTGCGGGTTGCGGGTCTCCTCGGCGGCGGTGGCCACGATGTCGAAGCCGATGAACGCGAAGAAGACCACGGCCGCCGCGGCGAAGATGCCCATGGTGCCGAAGTTGGACGGGGCGAAGCCGAACATCAGCTGGGCCAGCGGCGCGGCCAGTCCGCCGCCGCCCGCACTGGGCTCGCTGGGCGGGATGAACGGCGTGTAGTTGGCGCCGGTGATGAAGAAGGCACCGGCGAAGATGACCAGCAGGACGACGGTGACCTTGATCCCGACGACCACCGCCGTCACCCGCGAGGACAGCTTCATTCCGAGCACCAGGATGCCGGTCAGCACCAGCACGAGGATGAAGGCGAGCAGATCGAAGCCGAAGTGCCCCTCGTGGGTGCCGGACAGGCCGACAGGCAGATGCCACCCGGCGCTGTCGAGCAGTGAGCGGATGTAGCCGGACCAGCCGACGGCGACCACCGCACAGCCCAGGGCCAGTTCCAGGATCAGGTCCCAGCCGATGATCCAGGCCGGCAGCTCACCCAGCGAGGCGTACGAGAAGGTATAGGCCGATCCGGCGACCGGCACGGTGGAGGCGAACTCCGCGTAACACAGCGCCGCCAGCGCACAGACCACGCCCGCCACGACGAAGGACAGCGCGACCGCGGGCCCGGCCTGCTCCTTGGCGATTTTTCCGGTGAGGACGAAGATGCCGGTGCCGATGACGACACCGACACCGAAGACGGTCAGATCGAGCGCCGACAGGGACTTTTTGAGCGTGTGCTCCGGCTCCTCGGTGTCCAGGATCGACTGCTCTACAGTCTTTGTCCGGAACAGGCCGCGATCGCGGCGTGAATCGTGTGGTGTGCCGTGCTGTGTGCTCATGGGCGAACCTCCGCCTGGACGACCCTCGCAACTCTCCTGAACTGACCGAGTCTCCGCAATGTCAGGAAACAGTCAGCCTCGGCGGGCCTCCATGCGGTGGGGATTCACCCGATGGGGCGCGGCAGCGGTTATGCCGATGGGCCGGACGGAACATCCATACGGATGACCGGCCCGGCCCATCGTCGCCGTCCGCGGAATCAGTCGCGGGCGACCTCGGCCGGCTCCGACGCGCCCTTGGCGCCGGCGGCCGCCGGGGCGTCCACGGTGTCGGCGGCGTCCTCGGCACGGTTGTCGATCTTGGCGACCAGGCCGGTCACCTGGCGGGCGATGTCCGGCGCGGTGAGCCCGATCTCCGCCATGACCTCCTTGCGGGAGGCGTGGTCGAGGAACCGCTCGGGGATGCCGAAGTCACGCAGCGGCAGATCCACCCCGGCGTCCCGCAGCGACTGGGCGATGGCCGAACCGACGCCACCCGTACGCGAGTTGTCCTCGACGGTGATCACCACGCGGTGCCGGTCGGCCAGACCCGGCAGCGCCTCGTCGACCGGCTTGACCCAGCGCGGGTCCACGACGGTCGTCGAGATGCCCTGCTTGTCGAGGAGGTCGGCGATCTCCAGGCACATCGGGGCGAGTGCGCCGACGGAGACCAGGAGGACATCCGGCCGTGTGACGCTCTCGGCGGGCTTGCGCAGGACGTCCATGCCGCCGACCCGGCCCACGGCCTCGACGGCGGGGCCGACCTTGCCCTTGGAGTAGCGCACGACGGTCGGGGCGTCCTTGACCTCGACGGCCTCGCGCAGCTGGGCGCGCACCTGGTCGGCGTCGCGCGGCGCGGCGATCCGCAGACCGGGGACGACCTGGAGCAGGGACATGTCCCACATGCCGTTGTGCGAGGCACCGTCGTCACCGGTCACCCCGGCCCGGTCCAGGACGAAGGTGACACCGCACTTGTGCAGCGCGACATCCATCAGGATCTGGTCGAAGGCGCGGTTGAGGAAGGTGGCGTAGACCGCGAAGACCGGGTGCAGACCGCCGGTGGCCAGGCCCGCCGCCGATACGGCCGCATGCTGCTCGGCGATGCCGACGTCGTAGACCCGGTCCGGGAACGCCTTGGCGAACTTGCCCAGGCCCACCGGCTGCAGCATGGCCGCCGTGATCGCCACGATGTCGTCGCGCTCCTGGCCCAGCTTGACCATCTCGTCGCCGAAGACGGAGGTCCAGCTGGCACCGCCGGAGGACACCGGCAGCCCGGTGTCCGGGTGGATGACGCCGATGCCGTGGAAGCGGTCCGCCTCGTCCTGCTCGGCGGGCTTGTAGCCGCGACCCTTCTCGGTGAGGCAGTGCACGATGACCGGGCCGCCGAAGCGCTTGGCACGCTGGAGCGCGGACTCCAGGGCCTCCAGGTCGTGGCCGTCGATCGGGCCGACGTACTTCAGGCCCAGGTCCTCGAACATGCCCTGCGGGGCGATGAAGTCCTTCAGGCCCTTCTTGGCGCCGTGCAGCGTCTCGTAGAGCGGCTTGCCGACGACCGGGGTGCGCTCCAGGAGGTCCTTGCCACGGGCCAGGAAGCGCTCGTAGCCGTCGGTGGTGCGCAGGGTGGCGAGGTGGTTGGCCAGGCCGCCGATGGTCGGCGCGTAGGAGCGCTCGTTGTCGTTGACGACGATGACGAGCGGGCGGTCCTTGGCGACGGCGATGTTGTTCAGCGCCTCCCAGGCCATTCCGCCGGTCAGCGCGCCGTCACCGATGACGGCGACGACATGGTCGTCCTTGCCGCGCACCTGGTTGGCCTTGGCCAGGCCGTCGGCCCAGCCCAGGACCGTCGAGGCATGGCTGTTCTCGATGACGTCGTGGGCGGACTCGGCCCGCGAGGGGTAGCCGGACAGGCCGCCCTTCGTGCGCAGTCCCGAGAAGTCCTGACGGCCCGTAAGCAGCTTGTGGACGTAGGACTGGTGTCCGGTGTCGAAGAGGACCCGGTCCTTGGGGGAGTCGAAGACACGGTGCAGGGCGATGGTCAGCTCGACCACGCCCAGGTTCGGGCCGAGGTGTCCGCCGGTCTTGGAGACCGCGTCGACAAGGAAGGTACGGATCTCCCCCGCCAGCTGCTCGAGCTGCTCCGGGCCCAGTCGGTCCAGATCGCGCGGTCCCCTGATACGGGAAAGCAACGCCACCCCTGCCTCCTTGCTGCTGTGGTCGAGCTTGCTGCTGTGAGCGAGCCTGCTGCTGTGAGCGAGCTTGCCGATCAGATGAGTCTAATGTTGCGTCTTCGGTGGCGACGCCCGGGCCTCGCGATGTATGTCACTCGGGTGACACGGGCTTTCGGCCGACGGTGTGGTGCGGCCGCACACGCGGACCGGCCCCCACCGGATCATTGCCCGGTGGGGGCCGGTGCCGTCGGCTGCCGACGGGCGCGGTTCAGGCGCGCCCGCTGCGCCGATGCCGTCGGACGACGGCCGGTGCTCAGGTGCGCCCGGCGGTCTTCTGCGTCCGGCGGGAGACGGAGTCGATCACGACGGCGGCGAGCAGCACCGCACCGGTGATCATGTACTGGATCTCACTGGCCATGCCGAGCAGGTTCAGGCCCTGCTGGATCGACTGGATGACCAGCATGCCCAGCAGCGCGGACCAGATCTTGCCCCGGCCACCGAAGAGGCTGGTACCGCCGATGACGGCCGCCGCGATGACGTTCATCAGGGTGTTGCCGGAGCCCAGGTTCTTGGTGGCGCCGCCGGAGAGGCTGGCGATGAACAGTCCGCCGAACGCGGCGAGCATGCCGGAGATGGCGAAGACGCTGATCCGGATCTTGTGCACATTGATACCGGCCCGGCGGGCCGCCTCGGCGTTGCCGCCGACCGCGAAGATCTGCCGGCCGTAGGTGGTGCGGCGCACCACGAAGTCGGCGATGACCAGGACCGCGAGGAACAGCACCAGGGCCAGCGGCAGACCGCGGGCACCGGCCGGCTCGTTGAGGACGTAGGCGACGACGAAGGCGATCACCGCGACCACGCCGGTGCGCAGCAGGATCTCGCTGAGCGGCCGGGACGGCAGCGCGGCGGCCTTGCGGCGCTTGCTGTCCAGCAGCAGCGATCCGGCGTAGGCGAGGACGGCGACCAGCGCGAGGCCGTAGCCCGCTGCCTTGTCCTCGAAGTAGTAGCCGGTGAGGTTCTCCACCACACTGCCGCTGGGCGTGTTGATGGAGCCCTCGTTGCCCATCATCCAGATCTGCAGGCCGCTCCAGCCGAGGAAGCCGGCCAGCGTGACGACGAAGGCCGGCACACCGATCTTGGCGAAAAAGAACCCGTGCAGGGCGCCGATGGCGATGCCCGCGACGATCGCGATCAGGACCGCGAGCCAGTCGTTGACGCCGTTGGTGACGCTGAGTACCGCCCATACGGCCGCGCCGACGCCCGCCACCGAGCCGACGGAGAGGTCGATCTCGCCGAGCAGCAGCACGAAGACGATGCCGACGGCCATGATGCCGAGGCCGGAGGTGTAGACACCGATGTTCGCGATGCTGTCCGCGGACAGGAAGCTGCTGTTCTTGAGCTGGAAGACGACCGCGATGACGATCAGGCCGATGATGACCGGCAGCGAGCCCAGCTCACCGCCGCGCACCCGGCGCTTGAAGTCGTTGAGATAGCCGGTGAAGCCCTGTTCCCGGACGAGCAGCCGGGGGTCGACGGCGGCCGGCTGCGGGGTGTCGGCGGCGGCCGGTGCCTCGGTCGTCGCCTGCTCTTCGCCGGCGGGCTGCTTGGTGAGGTCGCTCATGCTCCGGCCTCCTTCTTCACCTGGTTCGTGCGCGCCTTGCGGCGGGTCACGGCATTGTCCGAGGCGCCGGTGATCGCGGCGATGATCTCTTCGTGGGAGGTGCCCTCGACGTCGAAGACACCGTTGTTGCGGCCCAGCCGCAGCACCGCGACCCGGTCCGCGACGGCCTGCACATCGGCCATGTTGTGGCTGATGAGGATGACGCCGAGGCCGCGCTCACGCAGCCGCTCGACGAGGTCGAGGACCTGGGCGGTCTGCTCGACGCCGAGGGCGGCGGTGGGCTCGTCGAGGATGACGACCTTCGGGTCGCCGATCAGCGCACGGGCGATCGCGACGACCTGCCGCTGACCGCCGGAGAGCGCCGCGACGGGGATACGGACGCTGGGGATGCGGATGGACAGGGTGTCCAGCAGCTCCTTGGCGCGCTTCTCCATCGCGATCTCGTCCAGGACGCCCGCGGTGCGGATCTCGCTGCCGAGGTAGAGGTTGGCGACGACATCGAGGTTGTCGCAGAGCGCGAGGTCCTGGTAGACGGTCGCGACGCCGAGTTCCTGGGCGTCGTGCGGCTTGTTGATGCCGACCGTCTTGCCCTCCCACTCGATGGCGCCGTCGTCCACCGGGTGGACGCCCGAGATGGTCTTGACGAGCGTGGACTTGCCGGCGCCGTTGTCGCCGACGAGGGCGACCACCTCACCGGGGTGGATCTCCAGGGTGACGTCCGTGAGTGCTTGGACGGCGCCGAACCGCTTGGAGATTCCGCGCAACGCCAGCACAGGCGTAGCGGACACGTGAATCATCTCCTTCGCCGCCGTCACAACGGCGGGGATGGTGGTGCATGGAGCAGGGGGGCTTGCGAGGTCCGGTCCGGTGCACACGCCCGGGACGGGGTGGCACAGGGCGGGTGGCGGACCGGGGCCGGGGCCGCGGGCGATGCCGCGGGCCCCGACTGACGGGTGGCCGGGGGCCTGGGGCCGGGGGGCCGGGGGCCTGGGGCCGGGGCCCGGGTGCCTTACTTGATGCCGGCCGCCTCGCAGGCCTTCTTGACGTCGCCGGTGCAGATCTGGCTCGCCTTGTAGACCTTGTCCTTGATGATCGTGGAGGCGATGTTGTCCTTGGTCACGATCTGCGCGTCGTAGAGCTTCGCCGGGATGCCCTTGACCTCGCCGCTGAGGCTGTCGACCTTGGTGGACGTCAGGGAGTCGATCTTCTCGCCCTTGAGCAGCTTGACGGCGATCTCGGCCGTGGAGTCGGCCTGCGGCTTGATCTGCTTGTAGATCGTGAACGCCTGGTCGCCCTTGAGGAGCCGCTGCAGGCCCGCGAGCTCGGCGTCCTGGCCGCCGACCGGGACCTTTACGCCCTTCTGCTTGAGCGCGGTGATGATGCCGCCGGCCATGCCGTCGTTGCCGGAGTAGACGCCCTGGAAGCCGTCCTTGCCGAGCGAGTCGAGGGCCGCGCCCATCTTCCGGTTGGCCTCGTCCGGCGACCAGTCCGGGATGTCCTGCTCGTAAGCGATCTTCTTGACCTGCTTGTCGAGGACGCTGTGGGCGCCCTTCTTGAAGAACGGCATGTTCGGGTCGGTCGGCGAGCCGTTGATCATGACGACATTGCTGTCCTTGGCCTTGTCGCCCAGCGCCTTGACCAGTGCCTGGCCCTGCAGGCGGCCGATCTTCTCGTTGTCGTAGGAGACATAGGCGGAGATGTTGCCCTCGGCCAGCCGGTCGTACGCGACGACCTTGACGCCCTTCTTGGCGGCCTGGTTCACCCAGGACTTGGTGGCCTTGTAGTCGACCGCGTCCAGAATGATCACCTTCACGCCCTGGGTGATCAGCGCGTCGAACTGCTTCTTCTGGGTCTCGGTCTCCTGCGCCGCGTTGTTGTACTTCACCGTGCAGTCGCTGCACAGCGCCTTGATCTTCGCCTCCATGAGCGGGCGGTCGAAGGTCTCGTAACGCGTGGTCTTGTTCTCCGGCAGCAGCAGGCCGATGGTCTTGTTGTCGCCACCGCCGCCCTTGGCGCCGTCTCCGGCCTTACCGCAGGCGGCCACGGAGAGCGCCATCGAAACGGCGGCGGTTCCTATAACGACGCGACGCGTCCAAACGTTCATTGGGGTTGCCTCCCTGACGAGGCCGCGTCGTTGCGGCCGAGGTGGCTGGAAGTCAACTCGGCCGTCAGCCGACCGTCAAGAAGTAAATCCTTAACGAGATGGCAACGGTGCCATGCGTTAGCTGTGTGAACTCAGCGCGCTCACGCTATGGCGGGTGCGTCCGCGCTCTGCGCGCCGTCGAGAAGGGTCGAATCGCCCATCTCGCTCAGCACCAGCGCCAGCGCGCCCAGCACCTCCGCGCGGCCGCCGAGCGTGCCGGGAACGATGCCCAACTGCCGTGCGGCGCTGGGGATCGCGTACCGCGACACCGACTCCCGGATCGGCGCGAGCACCAGCTCACCGGCCTCGGCGAGATCGCCGCCGAGCACCACTCTGCTGGGATTGAGCAGATTGCACAGATTCGCCACACCGCTACCGATATGGCGGCCTACGTCCGCAATCACCCTTCGGCAGCCCGGGTCGCCCTCGCGGGCCAGCTGCACCACCCGCGGCATGGTCAGATCCGCGCCATGGCTCGGCTGCAGCAGCGGGAGGACGTACCGGGCCGCGGTGAAGGTCTCCAGACAGCCGCGGTTGCCGCAGCGGCACACCGGGCCGGACTCGTCCAGCGTGATGTGCCCGATCTCGCCCGCCGTACCGCCCGGCCCGCGGTAGATCTGCCCGCTGATCACCAGGCCCGCGCCGACACCGCTGGCGACCTTGATGTACGCGAGGTCGGCGGCCCCGCGGCCCCCGCCCCACACCAGCTCGCCCAGCGCGCCGAGGTTGGCGTCGTTGTCGACGTAGACGGGCACCCCGAGCCGCTCGGAGAGCTCCTGGCTGGGGTTCGTACCGGACCAGCCCGGCAGGATCGCGGTCGAGCCCAGCGTCCCCGATTCCACGTCGATGGGGCCCGGCACACCCAGGCCCACGCCGACGACCTTGCCCGGGTCGATCCCGGTCGCCTCGATCAGCCGGTTGACCAGCTGTTCCGCCCGGTCGAAGCCCTGGGCGGCGGAGGCGTCCACATCGATCGGCTCGGCCTCCTCGGCGAGCACCTGGTGGGCGAGGTTTCCGACCGCCACCCGCAGATGGGAGTGCCCGAAATCGACCCCTACGACGATGCCCGCATCGCCGGAGAGCGAGACGCTGCGCGCCCGCCGCCCGCCCGCCGAGGTCGGGGTCACCTCAACGGTCCCGCCGTCCTTCAACTCACGAACGATGTTGGAGACGGTGGCTGCGGACAGCCCCGTGCTCCGGGCGATCTCCGCCTGCGTGAGTGAGCCCGCCATACGCACCGCGCGTACGACCCGCTCCAGATTGGCTCGGTGCAGCGAGGACTGCGACCCGGGAGTCTCCATCGACTCATCCACTCCTGACTGGGGCTGGGGGTACCTCCTCCCAGCGGCAGCTGAGGAAGGCACGACGACCGCCCGCCGGGCCGGGCCACATCAGCGGGGCCCGGCTTGTCTCCAACATGTGAATCTAAGCTGAGCTGCCCGGGCCGCCTCCCGTCAAGTCCTTGCGCGAGTGGGAAACGACCGTCCATGCGCGAGGCCTCCCACCGGCGATCCGGCGGGAGGCCTCGGGGGCGTGGCACACGCGGCGCTACTTGAGCGCCCCGGCGGTCAGACCGGCGACCACCTGCCGCTGGAAGATGATGTACGCGGCGAGCACCGGCAGCATCGCGATCGTCAGCCCCGCGAACAGCCCCGACCAGTCGCCCTTGTATCCCTGGCTCACCGCCAGGGCCACCAGCCCCTGGGTCAGCATCTTCTTGTCCGGGTCCCCGACATTGAGCACCGTCGGCAGCAGATACTGATTCCACTGCCCGAGGAAGTTGAAGATCCCGACGCTGATCAGCCCGGGCTTGGCCATCGGCAGCATCACCTGGAAGAAGGTGCGGGTGTGCGAGGCGCCGTCGATGAGCGCCGCCTCGGCCACCGATGTCGGCAGCGTTTTGAAGAATCCGCTGAGGAAGAAGACCGTGAACGGCAGCGAGTAGGCGATATAGACCAGGATCAGCCCGTGGTAGGTGTCCAGCAGCGCCATGTTCTTCATGACGAAGAACAGCGGGACCAGCGCCAGGATGACCGGGAAGCCCATCCCGCCCACGAACAGGAAGTACACAAAGCGGTTGCCCGGGAAGTCGAAGCGGGCCAGCACATACGCCGCCATCGCGCCCAGCAGCATCGTGCCGATCAGCGAACCGCCCACGACGATGAGCGAGTTGAGGAAGTACTGGCCCATGTTCGCCTTGTCCCAGGCGCGTGACCAGTTGTCGAAGTGCAGGACCGACGGCAGTCCCCAGGGCGAGCCGAAGATCTCGGTGTCGTCCTTGAAGGAGCTGACCACCGCCCACAGCAGCGGCATGGTGACCAACAGGCCCCAGATCACCAGGACTCCGTGCGAAAAGACGTTGAGGACCTTGCCCTCACTGCTGGTGCCGCCGGCCGGAGCGCCGTCCTTCCCGCCCCGTCCCGCGCGCGGCCCGGGCAGCCGCGAGGTGCCCGCGCCGTCCGCGCCGTCTTGGGGACGCCCCTGCTCCTTCGTCACACCCGGGAGGTCCGCGGGATCTGTCTGCGCACTCATCAGAACTCCAGTCGCTCGCGTCGTCCCAGCCGCATCACGATGGCCGAGAAGATGAGGGTCACGATCAGCAGGGAAACGCCGATGGCCGTCGCATATCCGGCCTGACCGTCGCGGAAGGTCTTCTGGTACACGTACAGCGGAAGAACCTCGGTCGAATAGTCGGGGCCGCCCGGACCGACACTCATGATCTGCACGAACGCGAAGGCGGAAACGTCCAGGGCGAGGATGCCCATATAGATCCAGCCGGTCTGCACGGTGTCCCACAACAGCGGCAGGGTGATCCGGAAGAACGTGTTGAAGCGGTTTGCGCCGTCCAGCATCGCCGCCTCGTAGAAGTCCTTCGGAATGGAGCTCATCCCGGCCGAGAAGAGCACGACATAGAAGCCGACATTGGCCCACACCATCGCGGCCATGACGCACCACAGCGCGATCTGCGGATCGCCCAGCCAGTCCGGCTGCACATTGTCGAGCCCGATCGCCTTGAAGAACGCGTTGAGCGCACCGCTCTCCGGGTTGTAGGCGAACTGGAACAGCAGTGCGACGATCGGGACCGACAGCACCTGCGGGAAGAAGTAGAGAATTTTGTAGGTGCCCGAGCCGCGGACTCCGCCGATGACCGCCTTCTTCCGGCGGCGGCCACCGACGTTGAGCATGAAGGCGAAGAACAGCCCGAGCGAGAGCGTCACCACCGGCAGCAGCAACAACAACGTCACGCTGTTGCCCACGGCGGACCAGAAGACATCGTCCGTGAAGAGGCGCGCATAGTTGTCGAAGCCGACCATCTTCATGTCCGGACTCAGCCCGGTCCAGTCCGTGAAGGAGTAGTAAATGGCCTGCAAGAAGGGCGAGATCACGAAGATCGCGTAAATCGCCAGCGGGAGGACCAAGAACCCCGCGATGAAACGGTACTTACCGTGTTTCATGACTCCCGATCCCGTACTCTCCCTGCGTGTGCCACCATCGGTGCCGCATCGAACGTGCCGGTCAGCGCTTGTACTTCTTGACGCTGGAGTCGTCGCGGGTGTCATCCGCGTACTTCTGGATCTTTGTGATGGCCTCGTCGGGCGTCATACGGCCGGCCATCATCTCGCCCAGCGCACCGACACCGATCTTCTCCTTCTGCAGCGCCACATACCAGTCCTGCAACCGCGGGTTGACGATGTTCTGGCCGGCCTTCTGCAGTGCCACCTGCGCCGATGCCAGGCCCGGCGGGAGCTTCAGCCCCTCGGTGCCGCCATTGAGCGAGGTGAGCGAGGAAACCTGCTTGATGAAATTCTGCGAGGACTTCTTGCTGAGCATGATGCGCAGCAGTTCCATGCCGCCCTCGGCGTTCCGGGCCTTCCTCGGGACGATGTACGGCTCGCCGCCCGAGGCCCAGATGGTGCCGTACGGCATCTTGTCGGAGGTGGACAGACTGGACGGGGCGCCGACCGCGAGATCGAATTGGGGGTTCTTCGCGATCTGCTTGGCCGACTCGTTCTCCACCCAGGAACCGTTGGGGATGAACAGCGCCTTGCCCTCGGCCCACGCCTTCTGCGACTGCAGGTGGTCGAGACCGGGCGAGCCCTTGAGGACATAGCCCTTCTTGTAGAGCTCGTAGTAGGCCTCGAATGCCGCCTTGACCGCCGGGTCCTTCCAGGCGTTCGGCTCCAGATTGTCGATCTTCCGCAGGACCTCGGCGCCGCCGATCTTGGCGATGAACGGGTAGAGGCTGAAGGGGAGGTAGTAGGGGTACTTACCCGGGTACGTCCAGCCCGCGACGCCCTTCTTCTTGGCCTTCGCGCACAGGGCCAGCATGTCGTCCCAGGTCTCCGGGTATTCCGCGTCCAGCTTCTGCAGATTGCTCTTGGAGTACCAGACGCCGTAGACCGTGTACGCGTAGTAGAGGATCCAGGTCTCTTTGCCGCCGAACTGCCCCATTTCGACGACACCGGGGCGCAGGGTGTCCCGCACCTTCTTGTTCGGGTCGTCGACGGAGGGGGCGTCGAGGAGTGCGGTGAGATCGGTCAGCTGGTCCTTGGCCACCAGCGTGCCGAAATCCATCTGTTCCGCGCCGGAGTTGTCGACGAGGTCCGGGGGGTTTCCACCGTTGAAGCGCGGCTGCAGCGTCGACTGGATCTTCTGGGTCGACGAGAGCTTGACCTTGCCGTCGGCCTTGGGGAAGGCCTTGATGTACTCGCCCTGCGCGTCCTTGGCGTACTTGTCGCCGAATCCGCCGTCGAAGATGACCACGTCAAGGCCGGCG
This sequence comes from Streptomyces inhibens, assembly GCF_022221585.1. NCBI lineage: Bacteria > Bacillati > Actinomycetota > Actinomycetes > Kitasatosporales > Streptomycetaceae > Streptomyces > Streptomyces inhibens. Next base: position 7,515,602 of record NZ_CP084681.1, on the reverse strand, counting down.
GACTCATTGACCGCGAGCGGATTCTTGGCCGACTTCTTGCCCTTTTCGACCTTGCCATCGCCGTCGCCGCCGCCACTGGCACACGCGGAGAGCATGCTCATGGCCGGTACGGCGACGATCCCCAGGGCCGCGGCTCGCTTGACCAGATCACGACGGTTGAATTCTGAGGTGGATCCCATGCTCAAGTCCTCGCCTTCTTCAGGACTCAGGCGGTGTACCGGAGCCACCCCGGCACCGCGGGTCAGATGAAGCTGAGTTGTACGGGATGTGCACCGGGCGCGCTAGAGAAATGCGGGGAAATCATCTGTTCCCCGCCTTCCCCCCGGCATCCACGGCCTTGGTCGTACGGCCGGTCGGACGCCGACAGGTATAGTCCACTTCCGGCCGAAGGGGCAAGATCGAATGCAGGGTTGGACGGGAGTCTTTCCCTAGTTGAGACCTCGCCGGCATGCGGCGGATCCGCCCTCCGTCCGATCGCCGGACGGCCGGGCGACACGACCGGCCCACCGATCGCAGCGACACCCTTGACACCAAAGTCCCCACGCACCTTACTTATCTCTGTTTGCCTTGGCGTCATTCAACTGACAACGATGTCACTCATGTTGAAAGGGCTCGCGTGCGGCTCAGACACCAGCACAGTCCCCTGCGGGCGATCGCCCGCCCCGCCGCCCTCGTGGCGGCCGCTCTGCTCGTCATCACCGTGCAAGGCCCGGTCGGCGCAGCCCAGGCCGCGCCGCCCCAAAAGCCCCAGGGGCCGGCGGAGTTCAGCTCCTCCTTCGAATCCGGCGATCCGCGGCCGGACTGGACCGACACCGTCGATACCGGCCCCGACGGAAGGCCCAGGACCTCGGGCGTCGCCCCGGAGACCACCCCCGCGGCGCCCGGCATGAGCACCAGGACCGACACCGGCCCCACCGACTCCCCCACCGCCAAGGCGCACGCCGGCTTCACCGGCGGCCATGCGCTGCGCTACGCCGGTACCCACACCGCCGACGGCCGCGGCTACTCGTACAACAAGATCTTCGACGTCGACACCCCCGTCACCGCGTCAACGTCGCTCTCGTACAAGCTCTTCCCGGAGATGGCCACCACCGATCCGGCCTACCCCGCGACCCATGTCTCCCTCGATCTGGCCTTCACCGACGGCACGTACCTCAGCGATCTGCACGCCGTCGACCAGCACGGCGTCCCGCTGACGCCGCAGGGTCAGGCCGCCTCCAAGACGCTCTACGTCAACCAGTGGAACCACCGCGAGTCACGGATCGGCACGGTCGCCGCCGGCAAGACCGTCGACCGGATCCTGGTCGCCTACGACGCGCCCAAGGCTCCGCGCACCGCACCGGCCTTCCGTGGCTGGGTCGATGACATCACCGTCGGCCCCAAGGCCCCGGACAAGCCGCTCGCCCATCTCTCCGACTACGCCGTCACCACCCGCGGCACCCTCTCCAGCGGCAGCTTCTCGCGCGGCAACACCTTCCCCGCCACCGCCGTCCCCAACGGTTTCAATTTCTGGACGCCGGTGACCAACGCGGGCTCCGCGGACTGGCTCTACGAATACGCGCGGAAGAACAACGCCGACAATCTGCCCACCCTGCAGGCCTTCAGTGCCAGCCATGAGCCCAGCCCCTGGATGGGCGACCGGCAGACCTTCCAGGTCATGCCGTCCGTCGCGGCCGGCACCCCGGACGCCTCGCGCACCGGCCGCGCGCTGCCGTTCCACCACGCCAACGAGACCGCGAAGCCGCACTACTACGGCGTGACCTTCGACAACGGCCTCAAGACGGAGATCACCCCGGCCGACCACGCCGCGCTGATGCGCTTCACCTTCCCCGGCGACGACGCAAGCCTGATTTTCGACAATGTCAACAACAAGGGCGGGCTGAGCCTGGACACCGAGCGCGGCATCGTCACCGGCTTCTCGGACGTCAAGAGCGGACTGTCGGTCGGCGCCACCCGGCTCTTCGTCTACGGCGTCTTCGACGCCCCGGTCACCGGCGGCGGCAAGCTGGACGGCAAGGACGTCACCGGCTATCTCCGCTTCAGGCCCGGCGCGGACCGCACCGTCACCATGCGGATCGCCACCTCGCTGATCAGCGTGGACCAGGCGAAGGAGAATCTGGCCCGGGAGATCCCCGCCGATGCCTCCTTCGCCGGCGTCGAGCACCGGGCGCAGTCGCAGTGGGACGACCTGCTGGGCCGGATCGAGGTCGAGGGGGCGAGCCGCGACCAGCTCACCACCCTCTACTCCAACCTCTACCGCCTCTACCTCTACCCCAACTCCGGCTTCGAACAGGTCGGTTCGCGCAGCCGCTACGCCAGCCCCTTCTCACCGCAGATCGGCCAGGACACCCCGACGCACACCGGCTCGAAGATCGTCGACGGTGAGGTGTACGTCAACAACGGATTCTGGGACACCTACCGGACCACCTGGCCCGCCTATTCGCTGCTCACCCCGAAACGGGCCGGGAAGATGGTCGACGGCTTCGTCCAGCAGTACAAGGACGGCGGCTGGATCTCCCGGTGGTCCTCGCCCGGCTACGCGGATCTGATGACCGGGACAAGTTCTGATGTGGCGTTCGCCGACGCCTACGTCAAGGGAGTGGAATTCGACGCCGAGGCGGCCTATGCCGCGGCCGTCAAGAACGCCACCGTCGCCCCGCCGAATCCAGGCGTCGGCCGTAAGGGCATGAACACCGCCCCCTTCCTCGGCTATACGAGCACCGATACCCGCGAGGGCATGTCCTGGGCGCTGGAGGGCTATCTCAACGACTTCGGTATCGCCCGTATGGGGAAGGCGCTGTACGAGAAGACCAAAAAGCCCCGTTACAAGGAAGAATCGGCCTATTTCCTGAGTCGCGCCCAGAACTACGTCAAACTCTTCGACGACCAGGTCGGCTTCTTCCAGGGCAAGGACGCCCGGGGCGACTGGCGGCTGCCCCCGGACAGGTTCGACCCCCGCGTCTGGGGCAACGACTACACCGAGACCAACGCCTGGACCTTCGCCTTCACCGCGCCACAGGACACCCGGGGCCTGGCCAACCTCTACGGCGGCCGCTCCGGTCTGGCCAAGAAACTGGATGCGTACTTCTCCACCCCGGAGACCGCGTCCAAGGAATTCGCCGGCTCCTACGGCGAGGTGATCCATGAAATGACCGAGGCCCGCGACACCCGTATGGGCATGTACGGGCACAGCAACCAGCCCTCGCACCACATCGCCTACACCTACGACGCGGCAGGACAGCCCTGGAAGACCCAGGAAAAGGTCCGCGAGGCGATGTCCCGGCTCTACCTCGGCAGTGAGATCGGCCAGGGATATCCGGGCGACGAGGACAACGGCGAGATGTCCGCGTGGTACGTCTTCAGCTCGCTCGGCTTCTATCCACTGGTAATGGGCCAGGGCGAATACGCGGTGGGCTCACCGCTGTTCACCAAGGCCACGGTCCATCTGGAGAACGGCCGCGATCTCACCATCAAGGCCCCGCGCAACAACGCACGCAACGTCTATGTCCAAAGCCTCCGGGTGAACGGCAAACCCTGGAATTCCACCGCCCTGCCGCACCGGCTTCTCGCCCGCGGCGGCACCCTGGACTTCGCCATGGGTGCCACACCGTCCACCTGGGGCACCGGAGCGAATGCCGCCCCGACCTCCCTCACCAAGGACGACAAGATCCCGACGCCGCCGGCCGATGTGACCACGCCGGCCGCCGGTCCGCTCTTCGACAACACCTCGGACACCTCGGCCGCGTTCACCACCGCCGCGGCCGACCTGACCGGCCCCACCCAGGTCGCCTCGTACACCCTGACCTCGGCCGACCGCACCGCGGCCCCCACCGCCTGGCGGCTGGAGGGCTCCGCCGACGGCCGGCACTGGCAGGAGCTGGACCGCCGATCCGGCGAGAGCTTCAGCTGGGACAGACAGACCCGGGTGTTCGGCATCGCGCACCCGGGCACCTACCAGCACTACCGCGTGGTGAGCGACGGCAAGACGGTCACCCTCGCGGAGATCGAGCTGCTCGGAGCCCCGTAAACCGGTTGACCGGTGGGGTTCCTGTGGAACTATTCAGATGATCACGTGACGCGTCCCTTATGGGGCGCGTCACGTCTCTTATCTGAATACTGGGAGACATCAGGTGATACTTCCCTTCGGCCGTCGGCGCGGACGCACCCTTGCCCGGCTCGCGGCCGTTGCGCTAGCCACCACGCTGGCAGGTTCGACCGCGGCCACCGCGCTGGCCGACAGCCCCGCACCGGCCGACGCCTCGCGGCTCACGGCAGCGGCCACCCCCGAGCGCGGCAAGGCCGCGGCCGGCACGGTGTACAACACCCCGTTCTTCTTCGTCCTGGACGGTGTCGAGCGGGACGGCAGTCTCTTCATGTACGCGCCGGACCGCACGGGGAACTTCGGCCCCCGTGACAAGATCTTCGACGGCGATGACATCGGGGACTTCAAGTACCTCAAGGCCGCGGCCCAGGTCGACAACGACAAGGACGGCTACGGCGACGCCACCTACTACTGGATGAACAACGGCGCCCTGTCGTTCACCTACACCGATGCCGACGGCATGGTGAAGACCCGCACCATCGGCGGCGGTTGGCAGATCTACTCCAAGGTCCTCTCCCCCGGCACCGTCGGCGGCGCCAAGGAGTCGGACATCCTCGCCGTCGACAAGGCCGGTGTGCTGTGGGTCTACCTGGCCCGCCCCGACGGCACGGTGACCCCGCGGATCCGGGTCGGCGCCGGGTGGGGCGGCTACACCCAGCTCGCCGGACAGGGCGACCTCACCGGTGACGGCCGTGCCGACATCGTGGCCAAGGACAAGGCGGGGGTGCTCTGGCTCTACAAGGGCACCGGCGACCCCAAGGCGCCGTTCGCGTCCCGCAAGAAGATCGGCGGGGGCTGGAACAGCTACAACTACCTGCACTCCAGCGGCGATGTGAACCGCGACGGCATCGCCGATCTGCTGGCCCGCGCCGGCAACGGCACGCTGTACATCTACCAGGGCACCGGCAAGGAATCCGCGCCGTACGCCAAGCCCGTCAAGGCACACGGCTCCTTCGGCAGCTACCGTCTGATGTTCTGAGACCGGGCCGCCCGGGCCACCGGTACGCGGACGGGCCGCACCCCCTCGGTCGAGGGAGTGCGGCCCGTCGTGGTGTTGCGGGGACCTACTTGCGGATCAGCGACCGCAGCACGTACTGCATGATGCCGCCGTTGCGGTAGTAGTCCGCCTCGCCGGGGGTGTCGATGCGGACGACCGCGTCGAACTCCACGCCGGTGTCGGTGGTGACCTTGACCGTGCGCGGCGTGGTGCCGTTGTTCAGCTCGGTGACGCCCGTGAAGGAGAAGGTCTCCTCACCGGTCAGACCGAGGGACTCGGCGGACGCGCCCTCCGGGAACTGCAGCGGCAGGACGCCCATGCCGATGAGGTTCGAGCGGTGGATGCGCTCGTAGGACTCGGCGATGACGGCCTTGACGCCGAGCAGCGCGGTGCCCTTGGCGGCCCAGTCGCGGGACGAGCCGGAGCCGTACTCCTTGCCGGCCAGGATGACCAGCGGGACGCCGGCGGCCTGGTAGTTCTGCGACGCGTCGTAGATGAAGGAGACGGGAGCGTCCGCCTGGGTGAAGTCGCGGGTGTAGCCGCCCTCGGTGCCCGGCGCGATCTGGTTGCGCAGGCGGATGTTGGCGAAGGTGCCGCGGATCATGACCTCGTGGTTACCACGGCGCGAGCCGTAGGAGTTGAAGTCACGACGCTCCACACCGTGCTCGGTGAGGTACTTGCCGGCCGGGGTGTCGGCCTTGATCGCACCGGCCGGGGAGATGTGGTCGGTGGTGACCGAGTCGCCCAGCTTGGCGAGGACGCGCGCACCGGCGATGTCGCTGACCGGCGTGGTCTCCATCGTCATGCCCTCGAAGTACGGGGGCTTACGGACGTAGGTCGACTCGGGGTCCCACTCGAAGGTGTTGCCGGTCGGGATCGGCAGCGCCTGCCACTGGGCGTCGCCCGCGAAGACGTCCTGGTAGGACTTGTTGAACATGTCCTCGCCGATGGCGTTGGCCACGACGTCGTTGACCTCGGCCTCGGTCGGCCAGATGTCGGCCAGGTAGACCGGCTTGCCGTCCTGGTCGGTGCCGAGCGCGTCCTTGGTGATGTCCACCTTCATCGAACCGGCGAGGGCGTACGCGACGACCAGCGGCGGGGAGGCGAGGTAGTTCATCTTGACGTCGGGGTTGATCCGGCCCTCGAAGTTACGGTTGCCGGAGAGCACCGAGGTCACGGCCAGGTCGTGCTCGTTGACGGCCTTGGAGACCTCCTCCGGCAGCGGGCCGGAGTTGCCGATGCAGGTGGTGCAGCCGTAGCCGACGAGGTTGAAGCCGACCTTGTCGAGGTAGGGGGTGAGCCCCGCCTTGTCGAAGTAGTCGGTGACGACCTTGGAGCCCGGGGCGAGGGTGGTCTTGACCCACGGCTTGCGGGTCAGGCCCTTCTCGACCGCCTTCTTGGCCACCAGGGCGGCGGCGACCATGACGTACGGGTTCGAGGTGTTGGTGCAGGAGGTGATCGCGGCGACGGTGACGGCGCCGTGGTCGATCTCGTACGTCGAACCGTCGGGGGCGGTGACCGTGGTCAGACGGGTCGGCACACCGTCGGCGGCGGCCGGGGAGTCGGAGGCCGGGAAGGACTCCTCGCCCGACTCATCGGCGGTCGAGACGTAGTTGAGGACGTCGCGCTCGAACTGCGTGGCGGCGTTGGCCAGGACGATGCGGTCCTGCGGGCGCTTCGGGCCGGCGATCGACGGGACGACCGTCGACAGGTCCAGCTCCAGCTTCTCGGAGAAGTCCGGCTCGGCGGCCGGGTCCAGCCAGAGGCCCTGCTCCTTGGCGTACGCCTCGACGAGCGCGACCTGCTGCTCGTCGCGGCCGGTCAGGCGCAGGTACTTCAGGGTCTCGTCGTCGATCGGGAAGATCGCGGCGGTGGAGCCGAACTCCGGCGACATGTTGCCGATGGTGGCGCGGTTGGCGAGCGAGGTGGCGGCCACACCCTCGCCGTAGAACTCGACGAACTTGCCGACGACACCGTGCTTGCGCAGCATCTCGGTGATGGTCAGCACGAGGTCGGTGGCGGTCGTGCCCGGCTTCAGCTCACCGGTCAGCTTGAAGCCGACGACGCGCGGGATGAGCATCGAGACCGGCTGGCCGAGCATCGCGGCCTCGGCCTCGATGCCGCCGACGCCCCAGCCCAGCACGCCGAGGCCGTTGACCATGGTGGTGTGCGAGTCGGTGCCGACGAGGGTGTCCGGGTAGGCCTGGCCGCCTCGGACCATGACCGTACGGGCCAGGTGCTCGATGTTGACCTGGTGGACGATGCCGGTGCCGGGCGGGACGACCTTGAACTCGTCGAACGCGGTCTGGCCCCAGCGCAGGAACTGGTAGCGCTCCTTGTTACGGCCGTACTCCAGCTCGACGTTCTGCGCGAACGCGTCGTTGGTGCCGAACTTGTCGGCGATGACGGAGTGGTCGATGACCAGCTCGGCCGGCGCGAGCGGGTTGATCTTCGCCGGGTCGCCGCCCAGCTCCTTCACGGCCTCACGCATGGTCGCGAGGTCCACGACACAGGGCACGCCGGTGAAGTCCTGCATGATCACGCGGGCCGGCGTGAACTGGATCTCCTGGCTGGGCTGGGCCTGCGAATCCCAGCCGCCGAGCGCCCGGATGTGGTCGGCGGTGATGTTCGCACCGTCCTCGGTGCGGAGCAGGTTCTCCAGCAGCACCTTCAGGCTGTAAGGCAGACGGGCGGAGCCCTCGACCTTGTCCAGCCGGAAGATCTCGTACGACTCGTCGCCCACCTGCAGCGTGCTGCGGGCGTCGAAGCTGTTCGCCGACACGACAGTCTCCTTCATGCATGAAATTCGCGCGTACCACCGCAATCCTGCGTCACAGGCCCTTGCCCCATCCGCTAAGGTAAGCCTTAGTTAGGCACGCCTTACTGGCGCGGCAGCGGTACGCCTCTCGGCAGATATCTCGATGTCGAGATAACTCTAGTACATCGTCGCGGCGGGGTCATGCCCTGACCGGCTGCCATCGGCGTGGCCTGCGGAGGGGGACGTCACGCGCCACTGAGGATGAGCGCGCCCAGCGTGATCTGAGCACCCCACTGCAGCAGGACGACCCCCACCCTGGCGCCCGTCCACCTGGCTCGGGGCCACACCAGTGCCAGAAGACCGGCCGCGAGGGCGCCCCAGAAGCAGCCGTAGAGGGCCTCGCCCGGGACCGTCGAGCACTGCTCGCCGTACGTCAGGCAGCGGCCGCCGCGATAGGTGCTGAGTACGGCGATCCACGCGACGACGACGGTCGGCACGAGCAGGACGAGTCCGGCGACGGACCATCTGGTGACGACGCGCGCTGCGCCGGGCTGCGGAGCGGGGTTCATGTCCTCATCCCAGCGCACCGCCCCGCGTGTGGTGATCCGGTCGCGTACTCAACTCCCCTGAGCGCACATGCTCAATGCGTCCCCCCGCGATCGCCACCCATGAGTACCGGGCGTCGGGCACCAGTCCCGCGTTGGGGGATACGCAGAAGCCAGCCGTATCCCGACTGGATTGGATGAGACAGGGACTGGCTTCTGTGAGAACGGACACCGGCCGACCTGTCGCAGCGAGGTTGAGCATTGTCAGCGAAGATTGGTGACCGCCAGGTTTTCTCAGCGAAGGTTGAGTGGCCACTGTGGGCTGTGACTGCCTGGGGAGACGGTGGGGAACCGTTACCTACGTACGGCGATCCCGTGCTCAGCGCCTTCGACCTGGACTTCTTCGACGGTGGGCGGCGCCGTCGCACCGAGTTGGGCGCCGGGTGGAGCGTCCTTGAACGCCTCCTCCTCGGGGGCCCTAGGTGTACTCGGTCATGACTTTGGTGACAGTCGGCTGATCGGGGGCTGGCCTTCGAGCGCGGTGTGTCGGCGTCGAGTGTTGTAGAAGCTCAGCCACGGCGCCAGGGCCTGGGCGCGTTCGGTGTTGCTGGTGAACACCTGGTGGTAGGCCCATTCGGTTTGCAGGGTGCGGTTGAAGCGTTCGACCTTGCCGTTGGTCCAGGGGCAGTGGGGACGGATGAACCGCTGCTGGGCACCGAGGTCGGCCACGGCCCGGCGGAAGGCGGTGCTCTTGCGGTAGGCCCAGGCGTTGTCGGTGATGACGCGCTCGATGCGGCCGATGCCACGGGCTGCGAAGAAGCCGGCAGCGCGGGTGAGGAAGCCGGCGCAGGTGTCGGCCTTCTCATCAGCATGGATCTCGGCGTAGGCCAGCCGGGAGTGGTCGTCGACGGCGGCGTGGACGTAGTCGTAGCCGATCCTGGCCTGCTTTTGCGCGTAGGTCTTGCCGGCTTGGCGGCCGTGGGCCCGCCATCCTCCGCCGTCCGGGATCCGTCCGATCTTCTTGACGTCAAGGTGGACGAGTTCCCCGGGCCGGGCACGTTCGTAGCGGGCGTGGCTGCGGCGTTCGGCGCGGATGGGCTGTCCGGTCAGCGGGTCGCAGGATGCCAGGCGAGGCATGTGATGGCGGCTCAGGATGCGGGTCACAGTCCGTGCGGGGACACCGGTTTCGGCGGCGAGGAAGTCCGGCCCCCGCCGGTGGACGTGCCGTGCGCTGAGCACTGCGGCCTCGATGTGTGCGGGAGTACGCCTCGGGCAGGTGTGGGGGCGGCTGGAGCGGTCGTGCAGGCCGCTCCAGCCTTCGGCCCGGAAGCGTGCCACCCATCGGTGCGCGCACTGCCGGGAGACTCCCAGTTCCTTGGCCACATGCGCCACCGGACGTCGGTCGTGGACGACACGGCGCACCAGAAGGCATCTGCCGTGAAAGGTCAGCCGGGCATTAGCGTGGGCCATCAAGACCTCCGGTTGTGGTGAAGACAGGCATCTCCACTACGCCCGGAGGTCTCTTCTTGATCAACTACCGACGCGGGTCACCAACCTCTTGGCCGAGTACACCTAGGGCCTGTCCGATGGGTCAGGGTCGGATAGGCCGCGGCGTCTGGTGCGGTGCATCGCAAGGCGCCGGAGCGGCTCGATAGCGGAGCTATTGGGACGTTTCGGCAACGCCGCGAGGTGCCGCACCAGACGCCGCGGGCCCGGCCATGACCCATCGGACAGGCCCTAGCGGCGCCTGATTACCGCCCGCCCCGCCGCCAGGTCCACATCAGTGGCGTGCGGTGGTGCACCGGCCTCGCTGTCATGACGTACCAACTGGTCCGTTCGGCGCTGTTCCATCTCCACCCGCTTGTTCGGGTTCAGGGCGGCGGCCAGCTCGTCGGCGACAGCCGCTCCGGCGCCGATTCCGGCGCCGCCCGTCGTCATTCGGACCACGACCTGCCGCAGCCACACAGGACGACCGGTGCGCAGCACCAGACGCCGGGCGCCGGACAGTAGTAACGGCACGACGATCACGGACGCCATGAGCACCGAGACGATCAGCATCAGAACCATGCCAGGCCAACGTCTCCCCCTGCTTCAGCCGTTCCCGGCGCTGGACCCTGTCGTCGGATTCCGCCCGGCCGAAACGCGGTGAACGTCGTCGTAGGTGGCCTCTGCCACGGCGCGAGAGGGGAGACGCACGTCACGTTCGCTCATGTCACATCTCACCGAGCTGTTCCGTCCAAAAGGTGCAAGCACCGACAACGGCAAGGAGTGCACCATGGATGCTCGCTTGAACCCCCTCGACAGCCCTGTCGCAACCAAGGCCCTCAAGCACATCATCGCGGCGAACAACGCGCTCGCGGACTCGACGCTGCCGAGCGCGACGCAGGAGCTGGTGAGGCTCCGCGCCAGTCAGATCAACGGCTGCGCCGGCTGCATCGACATGCACACCAAGGAGGCCGCGCACGCCGGGGAGACCTCGGTGCGCCTCAACCTGGTCGCGGCCTGGCGGGAGGCCAAGGTCTTCACCGATGCCGAGCGCGCCGCCCTGGAACTGGCGGAGCAGGGCACCCGCATCGCCGACGCGGCCGGTGGCGTCACCGACGAGGCCTGGGCGAATGCCGCCAAGCACTACGACGAGGACCAGCTCGCCGCCCTGGTGTGCGTCATCGCCGTCATCAACGCCTTCAACCGCCTGAACGTCATCACCCAGCAGCCCGCCGGCGACTACCAGCCCGGCCAGCACGGATAACGAGGAGTACCTGGCCTTCCTCGGCTGGATCAGGTCCCTGGACCGGGGCACGGTTCCCGCCTGGCTCAGCGCCATCGGCACTACCGGAGCTCTGGCCGCGACTCTCTTCATCATCCTGAACGACCGGAGGAAGGATCGGCGCACCGATGCGGCCCGCGTCGCCTGCTGGGCCGAGAGTACGCACGAGCCCTTGGAAGGGACCGTCAGCGACGTAACGGTCCACAACACCGCCGAACGCCCTGTCTACCAGGTGTACGTAGTCGGCCGTCACTACGCCGAAGAGGTCGAGGCCGACGTCGAGGGCGCCTGGATGATCGAACATGTCCTCGCCGCCGGCCAACAGACGACCGACACAAGCGTCAGTGCTGCGCCGGCTGTCATCTTCACGGACGCCGATGGAAACTCCTGGGTCCGCGATCTCAGCGACCAATCCCTCTCCCGGCACACCAAACGGCGCGACCACGCCCGGGTGCAAAGGGGAGTCCGGCTCATGAGGGACGTTGTCGGCGACTTCTCCGACGACAAAGGCCACCGCTTTACACCACCCGCTACCGTCCGCCCGGGCGCTGAGTCCGGCATATGACTCACTGACCCACGCCACGCAAAATTCGATGACACGAGATCAACCATCGATGGCACAGGACACCGGCCGGAGCGGGTCAGCGAGCGGGGCGATGAACAGCCCGGCGAGCAGATCGGTGAGCGGGCTGCCGGCCATGTCACTTCATTCCCTTTCCTCTCTTCCGCCACTTCTTCCACGTTCTCCTCTTCCTCGTGTCACATTTGGCCGGCCGTGTGCGTCATGAACAATGACGGACTTCGACGGGGAGGCAGGAAGTTGATGAACGACCACGAGTGGCTGGCGGAGCGGTTCGAGGAGAACCGCGGGCATCTGAGGGCGGTGGCCTACCGGATGCTCGGCTCCCTGACCGAGGCGGATGACGCCGTCCAGGAGGCCTGGCTGCGGCTGAGCCGGTCCGGTGTGAGCGGTGTGGAGAATCTGGGCGGCTGGCTGACGACGATCGTCGGACGCGTGTGCCTGGACCAGCTGCGGATGCGCAAGTCGCGGCGCGAGGATCCGCTCGATGTGCATGTCCCCGAGCCGATCGTGAGCCGTCTGGACACCGTCGACCCGGAGCATGAGGCGCTGGTGGCCGATTCGGTGGGCCTCGCGCTCCTGGTGGTCCTGGAGACCCTCACCCCCATCGAGCGGCTCGCCTTCGTGCTGCACGACATGTTCGCGGTGCCCTTCGACGAGATCGCGCCCATCGTCGACCGCACCCCCGCCGCCGCCCGGCAGCTCGCCAGCCGCGCCCGCCGCCGTGTCCAGGGCACCGCCCCGGCCCCCGACACCGATCTCACCCGCCAGCGGGAAGTGGTCGACGCGTTCCTCGCCGCCTCGCGCGGTGGCGATTTCGAGGCACTTCTCGCGGTCCTCGACCCTGACGTGGTGCTGCGCGCGGACGCCGGCGCCGCGCCCGCGGGCCTGTCGAAGCTGGTGCGGGGCGCACGTGCGGTCGTCGAGCAGGCGCTGACCTTCTCGCGGTTCGCCCACTTCGCGCGGCCTGCGCTCGTCAACGGCGCGCCGGGGCTCGTCACGGCACAGGGCGGGCAGCCGTTCTCCATCATGGGCTTCACCATCACCCACGGGAAGATCGTCGAGATCAATATCCTCGCCGACCTGGCGCGGCTGAACCGGCTGGATCTGACGATCCTCGACGACTGACGGACGGCGGGCCCAAGGCGGCAGGCGGCCGGGTCAGCAGCTGGGGACCGAGCCGCCCGCCCCGCCCTTCGCCAGCGCGCGCAGTGCCTGCACCGCGTTCTTGAGGGTGGTGACAGGGATCAGCCGCAGCCCGTCCGGGGCGGGCCGCACCTGTGCGCACTCCGCCTTCGGTACGAGGAAGACGCTCGCCCCGTCGCGCTTGGCCGCCTGCGTCTTCAGCGCCGCCCCGCCGACCGCGCCCACCGTCCCGTCGGCCTCGATCGTCCCCGTTCCGGCGATGGTGCGGCCGCCGGTGAGATCGCCGCCGCTGCCGTCGCCGTCCAGCTTGTCGACGATGCCCAGCGAGAACATCAGCCCGGCGCTGGGCCCGCCGACGTCCTCCAGCCTGAGCGCCACCTTCACCCGGTCCGGGTCCTTCTTGAGAAATCCGAGCGCGGCCGCGGTGGCGGCGTGCTGCGAGGACTTCATCTCCGCGATGTTGTGCTTCTCGATCTCCGCGTCGGACTTACCCGGAGGAAAGACGGCATCTCTGGGCATCACCGCACGATCCTCGCGCAACCACCCGTCGATCACCTCTCCCAGGCGGATATCGACCCGTGGCGCGGTCGCCTGGATCGCCACCATCCGCAGCTGACCGGAGGTCTTGCGCACCGGCGCGCCGCTGATGGAGATCACCTCGCCGCCGCGGTGCGTACCCAGCACATCCGTGGTCCGGCCGGGCCGCGCGACGGAGTACGGCAGCGGCGCGAACCCGGCGACGGCCAGCAGCGCCACGAGAGGTACGGCGCTGAGCGCGAGGGCGCGGGGGCGCGAGAGAGCGCGGGGGCGGGACGGGGCTTCGCTGTGGGAGGGGCGAGTGATCACACCGTCAATGTAGGTCAAGGCAATTGCCCCGTTTCACACGCCCTGGTCCAGCCCCCGTGCGGTCGCGGTCCCCGGTGCGGTTGCCCTAAGCGCTGCGGTTGCCATAAGCGCTGCGGTTGCCCTAAGCAGTGCGGCCACAATGAAGGCATGCTGACGCTGGATCCCGTACTGGAGACGTCCGAAGCCACCGGCTTCACGCTGTGGCCGGTCGCGGACCCACCCGCGTGCGGCCATCTGGCGCTCTCCGGCGGGCTGTCGCGGCTGGAGGTGGGTACGGCGCTGGCGTCGCTCGCCATGTACAACGACGCTACGGACGCGCCCGCCGGGAACGCCGCCGAGCTGATCCGCCGCCTGACCGAGGCCGAGTGCGTCATCGCCCAGGGCGGCCTCCGCATCCAGGACCCGGCCACCAACTCCACGGTGTATCCCGGCTGTTGCTTCGGCCTGGAAAGCTGGCGGGACTGGCTGGATTTCACGCACGGGGAGACGCCCTGGCTCGGCCACTCCCCCGAACCGCGGGTCGAGCATCTCGGTTCGGTCGTCCACCTGTGGCCGGGCGGGCACACGGAGTCGGCAGGGGGATCCGCCCGCCGGCCCATCGAACTCTCCGTCGCCGAACTGCCCACCCTGCTGGGGGATGTACAGCAGAAGTTGCGGGGGTTTCTGCGACAGGTGGAACGGTGGGCCGAGGACTGCGCGCCTCCGTATGCCTCGCCCCTGGTGGCCAAGCTGGATCAAGAGCTGGGGGTGGAAGGGGCGTTGGGGGACGTCAGGGGCGTTGAGCGGGCTGGTTGATGAGGGCGTCGGTCAGCTTCATCAGGCGTTTCCGAGCGTCGGCGTCGTAGGCCTGGTCGTGCGCCCGGGTGTCGGCGAACTGGTCGAAGTAGCGGCCGGTGGTGGAGTCGAGCTCCGGGTCGAGGAGCAGCCGTACGGTCGGCCGTACTCCCTCGTCGATGCTGGTGGCCGGAGTCAGGCCGTACTCGCGCACCCCGTTGGTGTCCATCAGGTGCGCCGGGTGGAGGGTGTTGACCGTGACGCCGGTGCCGTCGAGTTCGGCGGCGAGCTCGAAAGTGGCCATGATCAGCGCGAGTTTGCTGCGGCAGTAGGCACGCAGTCCCTCGTAGTCCCGCTCCAGCATGACGTTGTCGAAGTCGATGGCCTCCTGCCCGATCGAGGCGACATTGACCACGCGGGCGGGCGCCGACGCGGTGAGCAGCGGCAGCAGATCGCGGGTGAGGGCATAGGGGGCGAGGTGGTTCACGGCGAACCGCAGCTCGTACCCCTGCCGGCTCAGCTCCCGCCGGAGCGGATCGGCGCCGCCGCCCGCGACGGCGTTGTTGACCAGGCCGTCGAGCCGGGGTTCGGCGGCCCGGATCCGGCCGGCCATCGCGTGCACCTGGTCGAGGTCGGCCAGATCGGCCAGGTAGGTGCGTACGACGGCGTCAGGGGCGGCGGCCCGGAGCTCGGCCGCCGCGGCGTCCAGACGGGTGCGGTCGCGGCCGTGCAGCAGGACGGTGTGGCCACGTGCGGCGAGGTCGTGTGCGATGCCGCGGCCCAGGCCCTGGGTCGCGCCGGTGATCAAGAGGGTGCGTCGGCTCATGCCGCCATCCTGGCGGCGCGGCGCGGTGGGACGGGAGTGTGTGCTGAGCCTGGTGTTGCCACCACCAGGCAGCGGGCCGCGCCCCGCCAAGTTCCGCCGGAGAGGACCTAGTCGGGCGCCTTCGGCGGGGGCGTGGACGTGGAGGTGGGCGTGGAGGTGGGCGTAGGGGTGGGGAGGGGCATGGGGGTGGGCATGGGGTTCGGGGTCGGCAGCGTGTCGCCGTACGTCGCCAGTGTCCGGTCGATCGCCGGGCCGAGGAAGGCTCGGGTCAGGGCGGCGCGGTGGGTGGGCCAGTGGGGCGGGTGGGGGCGGGCAGGGGTCGGGGGCTGCGGCGGTGTTGGGGCCGGGGGCGGTGCCGGGACCGGTGTTGGGGCGGGTGTTGGGGCGGGTGTTGGGGCGGGTGTTGAGGCGGGTGTTGAGGCGGGTGTTGAGGCGGGTGTTGAGGCCGGGGGCCCGTAGCGGCGGTTCCTGATGTCCGTGACGACGTCCCTCGGGGCACCGAGCTCGTCGAGGACGGCCAGCGCCTCGCCCTTGCTGATCAGCGTGCCGTCGCGCAAGGTGACCGTGGCGCGGGCCAGGGTCAGCAGCCCCAGGTCGACCCAGATGTCCTGGAGCCAGCGTTCCGGGTGGTCCAGGGCGGGCCGCCAGAAGTCCCGCAGATCGGTGAGAACGAAGGCGGCGAGCTGTGCATCGGTCACCGGTGGGAGGAATGCGGCGGGGGCTTCACCGTGGAGGACGCGGCCGAACGTGTGGAGTTCGCGTCGGGTGACGGGGGTGACCGGACGGTGCATCAGTTCCTGGTGGGCCCAGGTGAGGTGATCGCGTTCGGGGTCGACGGCCGTCCCGTCGGCGACCAGGTAGCTGCAGTGCAGCTTCGCGGCGAGAGAGTCCGTCGTCTCCAGGGTCTTGTGAAGCTCGCCCAGGTGCCGCTCCTCCTCCGGCGTGCAGGGGCGGTCGAGGAGTGCGATCAGGTCGAGGTCGCTGCGGCCTTGCCGGTAGTCGCCGCCGGCCAGCGATCCATGCGCCCAGAGCGCGCGCAGCGGGAGGCGGGATCGGAGGGATGCCAGAAAGCGGTGCAGGAGGCGGGCGGTCGGCTCGGGTAGCGGGGCGGGCCCGGCTGGTGGGCCGGCCCCGGCCGGTGCGTCGGGATCAACGGGTGCGCCGGGCTCCGGGGCTGAAGTCATCACCACAGTCTGGTCCGTACGACACGGCAACGGGAGGCGATTCCCTACGCGATCGATGTGCAACCGCTGCGCGACCGCGCACTCGACTCCTACGCTGACGCCGTGACGGAAACCCCGGAACCCGTGTCCCCACGCCAGCGCCCGCACTTATCTCCGTCCGCTCCCCCTGAAACCGCACCTCCCGAACCCGCTCCCCCCGAAGCCGCTCCCCCTGAATCCCCTCCCCCGTCCCTCTGGCGCGACCGACGCTTCGCGCTGCTCGCCGCCGCCCGTACCCTCTCCGTCCTCGGGAACGGCTTCGCCCGGGTCGCGCTGTCCTTCGCGGTGCTGGCGCTGCCGGGGGCCGGGCCCGGCCGGCTGTCGCTGGTGCTGGCCTGTCAGGCGGTGCCCCAGCTGGCGTTCATCCTCATCGGCGGGGTGATCGCGGACCGGGTGTCGCGCTCCCGGCTGATGATCATCGCCGATCTCGTCGGTGCGGCCGCATACGCCGGCCTCGCCGCCATGGTGCTCTCGGGGCATGCGCCACTGTCGGCACTCTGCGCGCTAGCGGTGCTAGCAGGTACCGCCACCGCGCTCTTCTCCCCCGCGATGGACGGCGTCATTCCGCTGATCGTCCCCGCCGGGCGGCTACAGCAGGCGAACGGGCTGCTGCGGGTCGGTATGAACAGCGCGATGCTGCTGGGGCTCGCGCTGTCCGGTGTGACCGTCGCGCTCGTCGGCGCCGGCTGGGCACTGGCCCTCAACGCCGCATCCTTCCTGGTGAGCGCGGCACTCATCCGAGGACTTCGGCTCACCGCGAGCCCCCGCGCGGCAACTTCGGGGTGGGCGGATCTACGGGACGGCTGGCGGGAGTTCGCCGGGCGGCAATGGCTCTGGGTCGTCGTCGCGCAGTACTCGGTCGTCGTCGCCGCGCTCAACGCCAACGCCGGGGTGCTCGGACCGCTGGCGGCCGCACGCGATCTGGGCGGCGCACGGGCCTGGTCGCTGATCGTCGCCGCGCAGGCGCTGGGCACCATCGCGGGCGCCGGACTGGCCGCCCGAATACGGGTACGCCGGCCGGTGCTGGTCGCCGTATTGGCCACGTTCCCGGTCGCCCTGCCGATCGCCCTGCTCGCCGTACGCGCCCCGGTGCCGCTGATCGCGCTCGCCATGTTCTGCGCCGGGATCGCCACCGACATCTTCGGGGTGCTGTGGGCGACCACCATCCAGCGGGAGGTCCCCGAGGCGGCACTGTCCCGCGTCAGCTCGTACGACTGGTTCGGCTCACTGGCCTTCGCGCCCCTCGGCCTGCTGGTCGCCGGCCCGATCGCGACGCAGATCGGCATCGGCCACACGCTCGCCGGCTGCGCCGCACTGATCGTCCTGGCCACGAGTGCCGCCCTGCTCTCCCCGCAGGTACGCCGCTTACGAGCCCCGAAGAGCGGTCAGCGGACGGTCACGGAGGAGCGATGACACCCGGGCCCCTGCCACGGTGTGACTGAGTGCTTCAGGTGGCGGATGAGCGTCCGACTTGGCGGGCCTGAGTCCTTCAGGCGGCGGATGAGCGTCCGACTTGGCGGGCCTGAGTCCTTCAGGCGGCGGATGAGCGTCCGACTTGGCGGGCCTGAGTCCTTCAGGCGGCGGATGAGCGTCCGACTTGGCGGGCCTGAGTCCTTCAGGCGGCGGATGAGCGTCCGACTTGGCGGGCCTGAGTCCTTCAACCGGCGGACGAGAGGGTGACCACGGTTCTCACCTGCGAGAACTTAGCGATGCCCGGGACTCGGGCGCCCGACATCCGGTCTCAGTTTGCCGCGTTCTCGGTGGCGGCGATCGTCCGGCGCAGAAGGAGGCGCGCGGTCTCCAGGTCGGCGGCACGCTGGTCGAGGACGTTCAGCCGGTCGCGGAGGCTGGTGAGAACGCCGGGACAGGGGCGCAGCGTCGCCTCGTCAAAGGTGCAGGGCAGAACCTGGTGGATGACGCGGGTGGGCAGGCCGGCGGCCAGCAGGGCGCGGATGCGCCGCACCGTCTCCACCGTCTGGTCGTCGTACTCGCGATAGCCGTTCGCGCGGCGCTCCGAGTGGATCAGCTCCATCCGCTCGTAGTAGCGCAGCAGGCGCTCGCTGACTCCGGCGCGACGCGACAGCTCCCCCATCAGCACCGACCGACTCCCTCCAGCTTGACCTTCCCACGGTGTCAGGGAGCAACAGTGCACCGGTCGGCCGCATTCCGGGCCGATCGTCAAGGAGGGAGTGAATCATTGATCATCGATGCACACAGCCACGTCCACGACCCCGTCGAGGCACATGTGGGGCTACTGGACGAGGCCGGGGTGGACCGCGCCGTGCTGTTCGCCACCCGCCCACACCCGGAGCGGGCCGGTGACCTTACCTCGCTGCGCCGGGAGATGGCGATCCTGGACGAGGCCATCGGGGGTCGGGCCGGCACGGCCGAGGGGTATCGCGGCGCGTGGCGGGAATTGGACGCCGCACTCGCCGCACGGCCGGAACGGTTCATCGGCTTCCTGTCCGTACCGCTGGACCTGGACCCGGAACAGATCGCCGCGACGGTGGAACGCGAGGTCGTCGGGCGTGGGCTGCACGGGATCGGCGAGCTGACACCGCCGCCGGGACGGGCAGGGATGATCGAACCGGTGCTCCAGGCGGCGGCCGATCACGGTCGGCTGCCCGTGGTCGTGCACGGATTCGCCCCGACCACGCCGGACGATCTGAGGACGCCGGCGGCGCTCGCCGGCCGGTACCCATCGGTTCCGCTCGTGGTCAGCCAGCTCGGTGGCCTTAACTGGATGCAGGCCGTCGAGCTGGTCCGGGACACCCCGAACATGTACCTGGAGCTGTCCACGGCCAACATCGTCTTCGCGGTCCGGCTGGCCATCAAGGAGATCCCGGACCGGACCCTGTTCGGCTCGGACGCCCCGTACGGCGACCCGGTCCTGGCCCGGGCGATGGTGGAGCGGGTCACCAGCCCGGGCGAGGTACGCGACCGGGTGCTCGGCGGGACGATCGCCGAACTGGCCGGGCTCGACTGAGGCAGACCCGACGTCCCCAGGTGCGACCCCGACAGATTGAGCGCTTCAGATGGCGACCCCCGCCACTGAAGCGCTCAGTCACACTTGGGGCACTCACCTTCCCGCCAGCCCCACCCGCACCACCGTCACGATCTCCTCGTCGGAGAGTCCCAGGTTGCGGGCCTCGGCGATCAGCCGCTCGGCGGTCTCGCCGAGACGGGCGCGGGCGGGGGAGGCGGCGCCGATGACCACCGCGCCGCGGCCGCGGCGGAGTTCGATCAGCCCCTCCTCCTTGAGGCGCTGATAGCCACGCAGCACGGTGTGCACATTCACCCCGAGGGACGCGGCGAGTTCGCGGGCGGCCGGCAGCCGCTCCCCGGTGTGTACCGAACCGTCGGCGATGGCGCCGCGGACCGAGGCCGCGATCTGGTCGCCGAGCGGGACGGACGAGCCGGGATCGACCCGGAAGAGCACGTCAGCCTCCTTGCCTCGAACGCGCGCGGTCCGCGTACGTATTGAGCAGCGCGGCGGCCGTCGCCGCGTCGTCGACCGTCACCACGAACTCCCTGCCGTTGGTCAGCCGCAGCACGATCCCCTCACCCGAGCGCAGTACGAGGCCGCTGCGGCCGGCCCGGACGCGGTAGCCCCAGCCGCCGAACTCGGCCAGGGCGGCGATCTGCCGGCTGCCGGCCTCGGCCACACGGTCGAGGGGGATGTGCCGGAAGCGGATGCGGTAGGGCAGCAGCGTCGGCGCGACGGACAGCCCGCGTCGGTCGACCGTCACCCGTACCGAGCTGACGGCGACGACCACGGCGCCGCCGAGGAGCAGGCTTGCGCTGGTCAGCCAGTCGGTGAGGATGCCGACGACGAGCCCGGCGCCGAGCAGCAGGACGCCCAGCGCGACCAGCGGGGGTGAGCTGATGGTCCGCGACCAGCCGGCCGACATGCCGGCCGGCAGATCGAGCCGGGGTGCATCGCCGAATGCCGGATGCTGCGGCCGGAGCGCGGGACCGGCCAGCAGCCGTCCCAGCGCACCGGCGACCAGGGCCACGGCGAGCGCCACCGCCACCTGCCACAACGGCAGCCGGACGGCCGAGGCATCGGTGACGTCGGCGTTGGTGAGCAGCGTGAGGCAGTCGAGGTAGCCGAGCCCGGCAGCGGTGGCGTATCCGCCGGCGATCAGCCAGTGCGCACCGGTGGCGGGCACCCGCAGCTGGACGGGCAGGCCGAAGCCGGTGCCGACGACGAGGAGCAGGGCAAGACCCCCCGTCAGAAAGCCATGGGTGGAGGAGAAGCCGTTGGCCTGGCCGTCGGCGTCGAAGTGGGTGGCGAGCGGCTCGGGAAGCCGGCCGGAGACGGAGGTGTAGACGGCGGCGAGGGCCGCGATCACCGCGACGAACGGTAACGCGGCAATCCAGGTCCGCAGGGGGCCGATTGAGGGTGGGGCGGAACGCAGTGCACTCTTCATGACAACCTCTCAGTTGTTCGCATAATAGTAGAACAACTCAACCGCCGGCAATTGCGCATCCATCTCATATCTGAGATACGGTCGCCCCATGGCAGACGACTACCTCGTACGCATCGGCAGGCTCATCCGTGACGCACGGCAGCACCGTGGCTGGACACAGACGCAGCTCGCCGAGGCTCTCGGCACCAGCCAGAGTGCGGTCAACCGCATCGAACGCGGGAATCAGAACATCAGCCTTGAGATGATCGCCCGTATCGGCGAGGCGCTCGACAGCGAAATCGTCTCGCTCGGCTACGCCGGGCCGATGCATCTACGGGTGGTCGGCGGTCGCCGGCTGTCCGGCAGCATCGATGTGAAGACGAGTAAGAACGCCTGCGTCGCGCTGCTTTGCGCCACTCTCCTGAACGCGGGACGCACAACTCTGCGCCGAGTCGCACGCATTGAGGAGGTCTATCGCATCCTCGAAGTGCTGGGCAGCATCGGCGTACGCACCCGGTGGATCAACGACGGCAACGACCTGGAGATCATCCCGCCCGCGGAGCTCGACCTCGACTCGATGGACACCGAGGCGGCCCGCCGCACCCGCAGCGTCATCATGTTCCTCGGCCCGCTGCTGCACCGGATGGACCACTTCAAGCTGCCGTACGCGGGCGGTTGCGACCTCGGCACCCGGACCGTGACCCCGCACATGACGGCGCTGCGCCACTTCGGTCTGGAGATCACCGCGACCGACGGCACCTACATCGCCGAGGTCGACCGCAGCGTCGCCCCCAAGCGCGCGATCGTCCTGACCGAACGCGGTGACACCGTCACCGAGAACGCGCTGCTGGCCGCCGCCCGGCACGACGGCGTCACGGTCATCCGTAACGCCTCCTCCAACTACATGGTCCAGGACCTCTGCTTCTTCCTGGAGGAGCTGGGCGTCCGGGTGGACGGCATCGGCACCACCACGCTCACCGTCCACGGCGCCGCGCACATCGAACGCGATGTGGACTTCGCACCGTCCGAGGATCCGGTCGAGGCAATGAGCCTGCTGGCGGCGGCAGTTGTCACCGAATCGGAGCTGACCATCCGCCGGGTACCGGTCGAGTTCCTGGAGATCGAACTGGCCGTCCTCGAGGAAATGGGCCTCGACCACGAGCGCAGCACGGAGTACGCCGCCGACAACGGCCGCACCCGGCTCATCGACCTGACCGTCCGCCCCTCCAAACTCCAGGCCCCCCTGGACAAGATCCACCCGATGCCCTTCCCGGGCCTCAACATCGACAACGTCCCCTTCTTCGCGGCCATCGCGGCCAGCGCCCAGGGCCAGACCCTCATCCACGACTGGGTCTACGACAACCGCGCGATCTACCTGACGGACCTGAACCGCCTCGGCGCCCAGGTCAAACTGCTCGACCCGCACCGCGTACTGATCGACGGCACGACCCGCTGGCGCTCCGCAGAAATGATGTGCCCCCCGGCCCTCCGCCCGGCCGTCGTCATCCTCCTGGCCATGATGGCCGCCGAGGGCACCTCCGTCCTGCGCAACGTCTATGTCATCAACCGCGGTTACGAGGACCTGGCGGAACGCCTCAACTCGATCGGCGCACAGATCGAGATCTTCCGGGACATCTGACGGCAGGTGCCGCCGCACCCCGTCCGGCCTGCTGGAATGCGGGCCGTGAGGGGGGCGGTGGCACCTGTGGTGTTCTCTGCGGCTTTGCGCCTGAGCGGGGGCTCCTACGGGTCACTCTCCGGGGCCGGCGGCCGTACGGCCGCCGCTATCCCGCCGACCGGCCGAAGAACTCCAGCCCGGCGATGGCCACTTGCTTGGCATCCGTGGCGCCGTACGCGGAGTGCAGCACCAGCCGTACGGTCATCGCGTCCCGTACGCGCACATCGATCTTCTGCACCCCGCCGTCGTTGATCCGGTGGTGCGAGATCTGCCGCGTGCCCGCGGAGTCCGTCACGATCAGGTCGAACTCGTGCGGGCGGGCCGGGTCGGTGGCCTGCGGGGTGCGCGCGGAGGCGCCGGGCGTGATCAGCACGTTCAGCAGATCGGTGGGCTGGCCGAATCCGGCCTCCAGGTACTGGCCGTCAGAGGCGCCCGAATAGCCCGTCCCCCACCAGGTGTTGGAGTAGTTGTCGAAGGCGAGCTTGGGACCGTTGCGGGGCCCGGAGTGCGATGCCTTCCACTTGGCGGCGGGCACCGGGACGCGCTTGGCGAAGTGGTCCTGGACGGCCCGCGCGGCCGGCGGCCCCCCGATGATGCCTCCTACCACGACGGCGGCGATCACGGCCGCCACCACGGCACGGGTGATCCACCGAGTGCGGTCGCGGCGCAGCCCCGGGCGCTGTCCGGCGTACGGGCCTTCGGCTTCCGGGCGGGCGGTGTCGGTGAGGGGGGTGGCACAGCTGCGGCAGAAGTGACGACGCGGCGCGTTGGGCGTGGCACAGCTCGGGCAGGGCGTTCCGTTCTCGGGCGCGGGGGCCGCCTGCGGGGTACGGACCCGGGGCCGGCCCGCATCGGGCCGACCGGGCAGCACACTGCCGGGTGCCTCCGGAGGCGCCGTGGGCGAGGCATCCGGCACGGGGACCAGGAGGGCGCGGATGCCGGTGTCGGAGACGTTCCCCCCGGCGGCCGGACGATGCGTCGGGGCGCCCTGGCCGTGCGGGTGGTCCGGGCTCTGCGGGTGCTCCGGGCTGTTCGGGGCGGGCCGGGACAGGCCCGCTCCCCTGTCGTCGGCGGCGGCTGCCGGGAGCGGGGTGGTCGGGTCCTCGCCGCTGCCCTGATGCGGGACGGCGGCCGCGTCGGTGGCGCCCCCGGTAGTGGGGCGAGGCGCGGCCGGATCGCCCGGGCGGCCGTGAGTGCCGTCCGGACCGCTCGCCACAGGGTGCGTACGCGCCGCGTCCGGCGGGGACGCGGGCTGCGGAGTCCCGGGCGACGGCACCGACGGCGAGGACGCAGGCGGCGAGGACGTCGACGCCGCAGGCCGTTCCCAGCGCAGAAAAGCCCCGCAGGAGTCGCAGAACGACTGCCCCCTCTGGGGAGCCGGAGCGCCGCAGTCCGGGCAGGTGGTGTTATCGGTTGCCATGGGTCAGGTTCCTTCGGAGGTGGCTTCAGGCGTGGCTTCGGGGACGACTTCAGGGGCGAGTGGTGAGGTCACCTCGACCGTGAAGGGGAGGTGCGCGGGACGGGCCGCCGCGACGACGGCATGCAGACGGTGCGGGTCGGCGGCGGGGTCGTGGACCCGCAGGGTCACCCGCAGGCCGGGGCGTGGGGAGCCGGGGAACGGGCCGAGGGGGCGTGTGGACCAGGTCGCGCCGCCGCTCTCGGTGATCTCCGGGCGTGCGCCGAAGGCCAGATGGACCGCCTCGGACAGGCCTTGCCGGGTGCCGCGGACGCGGTGCAGAGAGACGGCCGTGGCCACCGCGCGGCGGCGGGTGGCCAGCGGTTCCGTACCGTCGAGTTCGGTACCGACCCAGGTGGTCAGCCAGTCGACGAAGTCCTCCGGCGCGAGGGCGGGCGTGAAGTAACTCTCCAGGCAGTCGAGCACGTTGAAGAGAGGGGCGAGGACGATATCGAGGCCCTCCACGAAGCGCTGGGTGAAGTCGTCGTCGGCGTAAACGGCGGGGAGCGCCGCGCCCAAGGGGTGCGGGGACACCATCCCCGCGGGTGTGCCCCTCACCGTGCCTCGATCACACGGACGCGGTGGTCGAACGGGAACAACAGGGCGGACGGGGCGAGGTCGATGCGGTCGGTGGCGTCGCCGCGGCGGCCGCTGAGCGGGTCGGCGGGGTGCAGCAGGACCTCGTCGACGAGTTCCACGCCGGGTACGCGCTGCAGGGCCGCGAAGATCTCACCAGAGCGCAGCGGGCGGCCGAACGGCCAGCCCTCCCCGTGCGCGCCCCCGGTCAGCGGGTCGAGGTAGGCGTACAGCGCGTCCAGGGCCTCGGCCCGTACCCGCTCGGCCCGCGCCGCCCGGAAGGAGTGCAGCGTCGCGACGACCGTGACGCCCTGGTAGAAGGGCGGGCCGACCGCGAGGCGGGTACCCAGGGGGCGGCGCTCGTCCAGGAACCGCGTGATCCGGCCGAGGAGTTCCTCGCCGGGCACCAGCTGCTCGAAGCGCAGGCGCCCGCCGCGGTCGGGGACGCCCTGAGGGACGACCAGGACACGGACGGCGTTCTCACCGGTCCGGCCTGCCGCGCCGGCCTGGCCCATCCCGCCGGTGCCGGCGCTCGCGGCGGGCTCGGCGGGATCGACCGCGAGGCAGGCGATACGAGCCGCCTCGGGGGCCGCGCGCCGCGCCAGCTCCTCGTAGTCGCGGGCGGTCACGGCCCGTTCCTGGGCGCGCAGCGCGATCGGCGCACGCACCTTCGCCTCCTGCACCGTCTCGCCGTCGACCCCGCCGCGCGCCGCCTCCCTGTTCTCCACCCGCGCCACATACGGGATGGAGCTGCGCAGCACCTGGATCGCGCCGCGCGCCACATTTCCGGAGCGCCCGCCGCCGGTGCGGTAGTACGCCGCCCGGATGACCGCACCCTTGGGCGGTACGGCCCCGAACTGCCGTATTTCACCGCCGGGTTGGCGTACCGAGGGGCCGAAGGCGACTTCGCCGGTGGCCGCGTTGAGGGTGAGATGCCGGTCGTGCGGGCCCGAGGCGGCGAAGTCGGTGACGACCTCCCACGCCTGCCAGCCGTCCCCGTTGGAGACCTCCAGCCGCAGCGGCGGACGGTCCGCGACGACGGGTGCCTGCGCCAGGCGCAGCCGCTGGGCGGGCACGCCCGCGGACTCGCCGAGCGGCTCGTCCCGTACCACCTCGGCATGCGCGACCCTGGTCGTGCCCCCGATGGTGAACGCGGAGGCGGACCGTACCGTCGGCGAAGCGCTGTAGAAGGGCTGGCCGGGTGCGGCCTCGACGACCCGGCAGCGCAGCCAGGCGGCGTCGATCCGGCCGACGCGCGAGACGAGGTGCCCGGCAGGGATGTGCAGCACGACCTCACCGGGCCGGTTGAGGCCGCCGGTGGAGTCCTCCTCCGTGTCGCACTCCGTCCACCCGTCGGCGGTCCATGCCTCCCAACACAGCGGCGGCTGACGCGGGTCGACGCCGACCCCGTCCACCCGGCTGTCCAGCCGCAGTACGGCCGCGCACCGCGGCACCGCCGCCGACAGCCCGAACAGCAGGGTGTCGCCCGGCTGCGGGGCGGCCGCGAAGACGGCGACATCCCGGCCGCCGAAGATGTCCTGACCGCAGTCCTCGGGAGTGGTCCCGGCCTCCTGCCGCAGCACGGCGGCCAGTTCGCAGGGCACGACGGTCAGATCGTCCTCGGTGGCGAAGGACACCGCCTCCTCGGTCTCGGTACGGCCGGTGGCCACCTCCGTCCCGGCGGGCAGCACCACGGGCTCGGGCTGCGGGGCGGAGAGCCAGAAGGTGACATCGGCGCGGGCGGCGGAGGGCGGGAAGAGGGTGACGCCGAGCAGGTCGAGGAAGGCCAGATGGTTCTTCTCCGGCACCCGGTTGAGGCGGTAGACGATCTGGTCGGCCATGTGGGCGACGGCCTCGATGAGGGTCACGCCCGGGTCCGAGACATTGTGGTCGGTCCACTCGGGGCAGCGCTGCTGGACATAGCGCTTGGCGTCGTCGACGAACTGCTGGAAGCGGCGGTCGTCGAGGTGGGGTGCGGGCAGGGCCATCAGGCTTCGCTTTCGGTGGACGGTGATTCCGTGGACGGGATCACGTAGAAGGGGAAGACGAGGCTGCGCGGGTTGTTGGTGCCGCGCACGCTGTAGCGCACATCGATGAACAGCACGGACGGGTCGTCGGGCGCCGGGCTCACCTCGACGTCCTGGACCTCGATGCGCGGCTCCCAGCGGTCGAGCGAGGACCGCACCTCGTAACGGATGCGGCCGGCCGTCGCCTCGTTGACCGGAGCGAAGACCATGTCGTGGACAGCGCAGCCGAATTCGGGCCGCATCGGCCGTTCTCCGGGCGCGGTGGCGAGAACGAGCCGGATCGACTCCTCGACCTCACGCTCACGGCGGGCCAGTGCGATACCGCCGCCCGCGTCCGTACGCAGCGGAAAGGTCCAGCCCGCGCCGACGAACTGTTCACTCATGTCCGGTGACCCCCTTGAGATGCATGTCCCTCAACTTCCTCAAGCCCCTAGAAAGGAATGCCGTTGCGCAGGACGGCCGGTGCGTTCAGCATGACCGTGGCCGGCGAGCTGATGGCTGCCGCGGCGCCCGCGTTGACGGCTATCGCGCCGACCGCGCTGACGGCTACCGCGCCGACCGCGTTGACGGCCACCGCGCCGGCCGACTTGAGGCTGATGGCGCCGGTCGCGTTGATGTCCGCAACGGCGCCCGCCATGACGCCGAACTTCGCGCCCGCCTTGATGTCGACCGCCCCGCCGGCGCTCATCGTCAGCGAGCCGCCCGCGGTCAGCGACAGGTTGCCGCCCGCCTTGATGCTCACGTTCCGGGTCCCGGTGATGGAGACGGAGCCGTCGCTGCGGATGGTGACCTGGGTGCGCGTCTCGTCCATGTGGACGGTGAGCTTGCCGTTGCCGGTCTGCAGCCTGATGCCGCTCTTCATCCGGGACTTGGCGTCGACGAGCTCGACGGTGTGGCCGCTGCGCGAGGCAAGGGAGCGCCAGTTGACCCGGCCGCTGGTCGGATCCACCGCGGGCAGCCCGTCCGGGTCGGGGGTCGGCTTGTCGATGCCGTTGTAGAGCCCGGCCAGTACGTACGGATGCTCCAGCGAACCCCGGTCGAAGGCGCACAGCACCTCGTCGCCGACCTCCGGAAGGATCAGTCCGCCGCCCCGTACGCCGCCCAACTGCGCGACCCGGCACCAGTCGCTCTCGTAGGTGTCCGACAGCCAGGGGAAACGCAGCCTGACCCGGCCCAGCTTCAGCGGGTCCTTGGCGTTGCTGACCAGCGCCATGGCCACGCCCGGCATCGGCGGCGTCGCGTCCACGCCGCCGGACGCGAGCCCGTACAGCGACCGGAACTGCCGTCCCGAGACGGTCAGCCAGGTGGTGAACTGCCGTCCGGACTCGAAGACATGGCGTACGCCGGTCGCGGTGTACTTCCCCTCGAAGGGGAAGCCGGCGCCCTTGAGCGCGACCGGCCGGCCCGGGGTCAGCTGCGGATTCCCGGTGACCGCCACCTCCAGCTCCGCGAAGGAGCCCGCCACATCGTCGGCGAGGGCGCGGGCGGCATGGGTGACCTGGGCCTGGGTGGTGAACGGGGTGTCCGTGGCGGTCAGTTCGGAGGCCCCGAAGGGCTTGCTGAGCGCTCCGGGCGCGATATCGGCGACGATGTCCTTGCTCGCCGTGGCCGGGGACTCGGCGGACAGGGCGCGCTTGGCGCGCATGTTCCAGCCGCGCGCGCCCGCCTTGGCGACCTGCCCGGCGGCGGTGACGGCGATCCGGCTGTGCAGCGCGTTGTGGCCGAACTCCAGGACGTACGGGCTCTGTGCGGCCGGGGTGGTGTCCGCGGGCGCGGAGGAGGCGGGGGCGAGCTTGCCGAACCGCAGCCTGCCCTGCGGGTCGAAGGAGAGATGGACGTCGTTCTCCTGGGCCAGGCGGAGCAGGAAGTCCCAGTCGGTGATATTGGGCTGAGTGGCAAGCTCGTAGACGGTGGGGGTGGCCTCCACCGTGCCGATGGAGAGCTTGTTGAGGCCGGCGAGGCGGCGCACGATGTCGCTCGCGGTCATGTTGGGGTAGCCCGCGACCCGGCGGTTGCGCAGCAGCCGGTGCCCCGGGTCGTAGCCCCGGACGACCAGGGACTTGCCGCTCGCGTCCGCGTCCACTTCGAGAGCGGTGATCTCGCCGGTCAGCATGGGCGTACCGCGCTGCCCGTCGGTGAAGGGCGACAGCACCGCCTTCGCGCCGATCTTCATCTGCGGGAAGGTCTGGAGGATGTCGGAGCCGCGGTCGGCGAAGGTGAGCTGAAAGGCGGAAGGGACGTTGACGCTGGCGTCCACCCAGCCCTCGGTGAGGAGGGCCGCGAGCCGGTCGGGCAGCACCGCGCCGCCGATCTCGACGTGCAGGACGCTGGTGTACGTCTTCTCGCTCATCGGTTGGCCTCTTGGTTTGTGGGATGACCGGAGGGGCTGTGCGCGGGACGGCCTTCGAAGGAGCCTTCGGGACGGCCATCGGGCGGGCCTTCGTCGGCGGCGGGCAGCAGCAGCTCGGTGCCCGGCCGCAGCCGCATCGGATCGTCGATCTCGTTCGCCTCCGCGATCAGCCGCCAGCGGGTCGCGTCCCCGTACTCCCGCCAGGCCAGCGAGGCGAGCGAGTCACCCGCGACCGTGCGGTGGATACGGCGGGCGGAGAGCGCGCCGGAGGTGGGGTTCTGCCCCTTGGTGGGCATGGCCACCTCGGTGAGGGACAAGGCGCAGGTGGCCCGGATCGGCTCCCCGGTGGGGTTGAAGAGGGTGTACGTGGCGCTGACGCTCGTCACGTACGCGACGAACTGAACGGTGTTGAACGCCCCCCAGGAGAAGCGGACCCAAGGCGGCGAAGGGCGCTTGGAGTTGACGCTCTGGGGTGTCACCTCACAGCAGGAAAGAAGGAGTTCCACCTGCTTTTGCACCTTCCCGGCGTTCGGGGTGCCGGAGGCGTCCAGGAACACCTCCAGCTGGAGCGTGGCGGGCCGGGTGCCGGTGAACTTCGGCGGTGCGCCGCGCGTATAGGCGACCGCGGCCTGGGTGTGCCACTCCGCCTCCCGCCCGAGCTGCAACTGGGTTGGGTTGAACTGGAACTCCACCTCACCGATGCGGCCGCCGATGGAGCCGCCGAGGTCGGTGGGGGGCTGGTGGATCGCGAGCGCGGCCCGTACGAGGCTCGCGCCCGCCTTCCCGCCGGTCGGCGCGGCCACCTCAGGCACCTCCCGCGTCGGTGAAACCGTGGTGCGCGATCTCCAGCGTCTCGGTCGCCACGGCCGGGCTGGCCGGGTCCAGGCTCGGCCCCTGCCAACGCACGGGCAGCACCTCGACCAGACCCCACTGCGCGACGATCGAACCGTCTGCGCGCAGGGCGGCGATCTGGGCGGTGGGCCTGCGGATACCGGTGGCGATGGAGGAAATCCAGGCCGCCACACGGGAGGTGTCGGCGGTGAGGGGCCGGGTGAGACGGATCGTGGAGTACGTCACGCGGGTGGGCAACTGCCAGACGAATCCGTTGTTGCCACCCTCCTGCCGCTGCTCGACCTCCACCTCGGAGGCCAGCCCGTCACAGCCGTTGAACAGGCCGAGGTCCTGGCCGTCGATGGACAGCTTGAAGAAGACGGTGGATCCGGGGTCCTGGGGCGCGGGCATGGCCGTTCTCTCTTGGGGTCTCAGGGGCTGGGGGTGCGGTGGTGGTGCGAGCGTGGGTGCTGCTCTGTTCGGTCAGCTCTGTTCGGTCAGCTGTGTTCGGACAGCTCTGTTCGGTCAGCGGCCGCGGTCCCGCAGTCGGCCGACGCGTTCGCGGTCACTGCGCAACTCCGCCCGCAGCAGCCGCGACAGCGGCGCCACGAGGCGCCGAGCGAGCTCGTCGAGCTCGGCGGGGGTGGATCGTGGGGACGGGGGCGGGGGCGGGAGTGCGGGGGGTGGGGCGGGAGTGGGGGGTGATGCGGGGGCGGATGTCCGGGTCGGGGTGGGGCGGGTCGATGGGGTGGGGGTGGACGTGGCAGGCGTTGAGGGGGGCAGGGGGGTGGTGGGGCGGGCTGAGGGTGCGGTGCGCTGGACGGATGTCAGGGCCGGGGCCGGGGCCGAGGGGCTTGCCGGGGCGTGCGCCGAGATGCCTGTGGGGGTGCCTGCTGGGGCGCGTGTCGGAGCGCCGCTGGTGCGTTGCACGGGCAGCCGGGACGTGGGGGACGGGACGATCGGCCGCATCACCGGTGGGATGAGCGTGGGAGATGGGGAGGCCACGGACGCGGGCCCGGCCAAGGGCACGACCGGTGGCGCTGATGGCATGGCGATGCGCCGGTGCCCGTCGGGGACCGGGGCCGGAGCAGGGGCCAGGGAGGCAGCCGAGGTCCGCTGGACCGTTCGACGGTGAGCCGGCGGCTGCGGCGCAGGCCCCCCGGCTCGAACGGGCGCGCTCGTGTTCGGCGCGCGCAACGGCACGACGGGCGTGGGC
This sequence comes from Streptomyces inhibens, assembly GCF_022221585.1. Taxonomy (NCBI): domain Bacteria; kingdom Bacillati; phylum Actinomycetota; class Actinomycetes; order Kitasatosporales; family Streptomycetaceae; genus Streptomyces; species Streptomyces inhibens. Next base: position 7,484,492 of record NZ_CP084681.1, on the reverse strand, counting down.
CGAGGCCCAGGTCCCGGCCTCGGCCCCGGACCCGGTGCTGCGCCGTATCCGCCATATCCGCCCGCCCCGGCGTGCCCGGCACTTCTGTGGGCAGGCCCCCGCGCGGCCAGTGCCCGAGCCGTCGCGAGAGGGGCACGTCGTACGTCCGGCGATGGGCCCGAGGCAGCAGGCGCGGCGCCGCTCCCGGTCGCCGCTTCGCGTGTCGGTACGGAGGTTCGCGGCGCCTCGGCGCCGGTCGGCGCCTGCTGCGGTGGTGTGTCCGACTTTATGGGTTCGGGTCGTGGTGCGGTACGTGCCGTGGCGCGTTGGACGGCGGTCCGGCCGACAGCTTCCGGTGGCCGTGCGGTGGAACGCGGAGAGTCTTGAAGGGGGGCAAGCGGGGGCTGGGTACCGGTGAGCGGCCTCACGGACCGGAGCGGTTCACCGGCCGGGAGCGCGGTAGGGCGACGAGGCGCGTGGGGACGGGCCGTGGCTGTCGGATCCGGATCCGGCTGTCCTTGGCGGCGGGGCGACCGGCTGGGGGCGGGCGCGACCCGTTGGACGGCAGGGTTGTCCGCAGATGCGGGTACGGATACGGGCACGGGCACGGGCACGGCCGGCGAAGGGGCTCCGCTCGGGGGCACCGGAACAGGAGTGGGCGCGGGCGCGGGCATGGGCATGGGCATGGGCATGGCCACAGGCTGCTCGGGGGCAGCGTTGGCTTCGGAAGGACCGGGCGGGCGGGCATCGTCGCGCAGCGGTGGAACCGGCGGCGCGCTCGCGCGTTGGACGGGCGTCGGCGCCACCGTGCCTCCCAACGGCTCAGTAGGAACGAACGGTGCGCCGATCAACGGGCGTCGCCGGCCGGCACGCGCTGTCGGCGCGGCGCCACCTTCGGCCCCCCGCACCGGGCCCGAGGGCAAGGGAACGTCGGCCCCGGCCGTCCGCCGCGTCACCTGACGGTCTCCCTCCGGCGTGACGGGCAGCGGACGACTGCCGAAGTCGCTCGGGGCGGTGGCTGCGGGGGTGGTGACGCTCCCCGGGGGCGTTGTGCCTGTCCGTGACACCGTCCGCGACGCGGTGACCTCCGGTTCGCCGGGGCTGTCGGAGGAGGGAAGCGGCGCCCCAAGTCCCCTGTCGGGCCGCTGGTTCGGCGTCGACCGCTGCACGGGGTGGTCCGTTCGAGGGTGGTCCGTTCGGGACTCGTACCCGCTCGGCGTGACGGCGGGGGCGGACGTGGACGTCGTCATGGGCCTGGCCGACGTGGGCGTGGAGGGTGCCGTCGGCGTGGCTGGTGACGTAGACGAAGATCCACCGCGAGGCTTGCTCGGCGGGGCCGCTACGGGATCCGGGCCGCGCCCAGGACCGCGCGCGACGGAAGCGGCCCCGGGTGCAACTCCGGGGGCAGTCGTGGGCGCACCGTTCGGCGTCGCGGGAGTCTCGGGTGCAGCTGATGCAGCAGGTGTAACCGGCGGACTGGACGGGGGCACCGGGGCAGCCCGCAAAGGCGGGTGCACGGGCGTCTTCGGCGGGGGCGTGCTCGCCTCCGCCGCCGGTTCCGGGGCGGGCCGCCGTACCCGGCGCACGACCGCCCGTCGCTGTACTGCCCGCACGGGGATGTCGGGGCGTACGGGGACGGGGGCCGGCGTCGCCGCCGCGTTCATGGGAGTCGCGGCGGGTGTCCCGGGTCCCGGCGGGGGAATCGGGCCCGGGACAGCTGTGGGCCGGGCATCGGCCGGGGCCGCCGACTCCGCGACGCCCGGCGCCGGGGAGTCCGGCACCGAGGAGTCCGGCCTCGGAGAGCCCGGCATGGGCGGGTCAGGCATGGGCAAGCCCGGCGTGGCCAAGCCCGGCGTCTGGGCGGCATCGGCCGTCACGCCCGGAGTCACGCCTGCCCGAGACCCGCCTGCCGGTGCCATGCCAACTGGCGCCATGCCGACCGGCATCAGCCGACGCGGCGGTACGGCGGCCACCCGTGGCGCCGACATCAGCGCGGGGCGTCGCGACACCCGCCGCACGGCCGTGGGCGCGGACGCCACCCGCTGCACGGCCGGCGGCCGGGCCGGGACCGGTCCTACCGCCCCTTGGCCGACCCCGCCAACCCCACCACGCTCGTCGCCCTCCGCCGCGTCGCTGCCCCGCCCCGCGACCGGCAGTCGCAGCACCGGCAGGTCGAGGCGGGCCGGGGTGCCCGCGCCGGTTGCCGGAATGGAGGTGAGGACACCGCGCAGCATCCCGCCGGGTGCCGAGGCACGTACGTCATGCCCCAGGTCACCTCCGAAGGAGGGATCACGATGCGCGCTCAGCGACGAGGCGAAACCGGCCTCCGAGACGGTGCGGGGCGCCCCCAGCATCCTCTGGACGGGGGGCACAGCTGACCAGCCGCCACCCCCGCCACTCCCCTCGCTCCCGGCACGGGCGTCCACAGCTGCCCCGCCCTCAGGCCCCTGCGCACGCTGCGCGCCCCGCGCACTCCGAGGCCCCCGTCGCCAATTGAACAAGCCCATCCCCAGTCACTGCTTCCCTTCGGCCCGTTCCACCAGGGCCGCGCTCTGCGACACGTACGCGCGCCGGTCGGCGTGTTCGAGGTCGAGGATCTCGTCCATCCCCCAGTGGAAGTGGTAGGCCAGATAGGCGACTTCCTCCTCGATGCGATCGGCCGCGTACGTCACGATTCCCCCAGGCGACTCCCGGCCAGCTCCACCTCGAAGGACTCCTCGCAGTGCGGGCAGGCCACGGCGGCACGGGTGTGCCCCTCGGCGTTGATCTGCCGGTAGAAGTCCTGCAGAAAGGCCAGGTCGGAGGCGAACATGTTCTCCACCGTGCCGTCGTGCACGGACCCGAGCGTGCCGAGCCGGGTGATGACCCGGCCGAGCAGCACGACCGACAGATAGGCCGGGTTCTCGCGTACGCGCACATCCCGCAGCGGAATCAGTTCGTCCCGTGCCGTCGCCAAACGCATGGCGCCATTGCGGTGGACGGTCCCGGACTCGTCCACGAATCCGCGCGGCAGCTCGAACTCGAACTCCGTTCGCAAAGGCTCGCGTTGCTGTTGCGCCCCCGCCGGGCCGTCGCGCCGCATTATTCGATGACCAGCTCTTCGAAGACGATGGTGACCTGCTCGGTCAGCGCGGCAGCGTCGCCCGCCTTGACCCCGCTGGTCTCCACCTTGCTGCACCAGGCATTGCGCATGTTGTAGCGCTTCACCGGGCTGTTCTGGTAGTCCATCATCATGATGGTGGCGTTCTTACGGGCCGAACCCATATCGCCCGCAATGGACTTGTTGATCCACTCGCTGAACGCACCGCTCTGCGTCATACCGCGGGTCACCGTGCATTCGCCGGCCTTCTTCGTGCCGGGCATCTTCTTCACGACGGGCTTTCCGTCCGCCGAGACCTGCTGGTATTCGATGACGTCCTGCTCCATGGTCAGGCCACTGACCTCCTGCAAATATTCGACCATCACGCCGTCGATCTGCAGGCCGAAATTATGTGAGGTGAGGGCATCACCGGGCTGAAGGGACAAGATGGTTCACTCCTGTTGGGGGAAGAAAATGGTGACGGGCGAGAGAAAGGGGACGGGGCGACGGGCCCGGATAGGCTGTTACTCCTCCAGCTCCCCGCCACCGCCCGAGAACTGCGCCAGCCGGAAGACCACGAACTCGGCGGGCTTGACCGGTGCGATGCCGATCTCGCATACGACCCGTCCCAGGTCGACGGACTCGACGGGGTTGGTCTCCGCATCACATTTCACATAGAACGCATCCTCGGGCCGCTGCCCGAACAATGCTCCCGAGCGCCACTCATTGACCAGGAACGCCGAGATATTGCGTCGGATCCGGGCCCACAGTGCCTCGTCGTTCGGCTCGAACACCACCCACTGGGTGCCGATGAGAATCGACTCCTCCAGGTAGTTGAAGTAGCGCCGGACGTTCAGGTAGCGCCACGCCGGATCGGAAGCCATGGTTCGCGCGCCCCACACCCGGATCCCGCGTCCGGGGAATGCCCGGATGCAGTTCACACCGACCGGGTTGAGCAAGTCCTGCTCGCCACGGGTGATCTGCAGTTCCAAGTCAACCGCCCCACGGACGATTTCATTGGCCGGGGCCTTGTGGACACCCCGCTCGGAGTCGTTACGCGCCCATACGCCGGCCATGTGGCCGGACGGCGGCACGGTGCGCGACTGGCCGGAGGCCGGGTCGAAGACCTTGATCCAGGGGTAGTAGAGCGCGGCGTACCGGGAGTCGTAACCGGCGACCTCCTGGCGCCACTTACGGATGTCACGGGCGTTCAGCGAGGGCGGCGGGTCGAGGACGGCCATCCGGTCGCCCATCAGCTCGCAGTGCGCGACCAGCCCGAGCTGCACGGCCTTGACGTGCTCCAGGTCGATCAGGCCCTGCTGGTAGGCGGCCATCAGGTCCGGTACGGCGACCATGTTGACCTCGTCGAGTGCCTCCAGGCCGCCGAAACCCGTGCGGTCGGCGGAGTCGCCGATGAACTGGCCGGAGCTGAACTGCTCGACGGCGCCGTTCGCGGCGGGGGTGGCGGGGGCCGGGGCGGGCGGGGAGAGGGTGACGCTCTGGGCGTCCGGCTTCGCCAACTGTGCGGCCGCGACGGTCTCTTCGACGACGATCGCCTTGGACCGCTGCTTCACCTGCGCGACGACATAGTTCCGCGCGCTCTTCTTCGCGCTGACGTCAAAGCTCTCGACGACCTTGTCGCCGTCCTTGACCACCAGCTTGAACCGGTCGGCGCTGCCCTCACCCTCGGCGTCCTGCACCTCGACGGTGAGCGCACCGCCGATGGCGGAACCGGCCGCGATCGCCGCGACCTTGAAGGCCCCCAGCGACACCGGCTCCCCGGTGGTCAGCTCCCTGGGCTTCGCTTCCGTGGGCACGGAAGGCTGCGGGCCGTCCGCGGCCCCGCCCACACGCACCACGTATGCCGCCGTCCCGCCGTTATTGAAGAACCCGTACACGGAATGCGCCAGGTAATACCCGTCCGTGAACTCCCCGAAAGCCGCTACGTACTGGGACCAGTTCGTCACCAGCGTCGGCTCGTTGAGTGGGCCGGTGGGTGCCAGGCCGACAAAGGCCGCGACGGAGGTGCCGACACCTTCGATGGGGCGTGAACCGCTGGCGACTTCCTCGACGTAGACGCCGGGAGACAGATAGGTGGGCACGGTCTTCTCTCCTCAGGTGGATCGGGGTATTACCAGGCGTCCACTGCGCCGGGTGTACTGGGCGTGTCGTTGCGCCAGGTGCGCCGAGGGGCACCTGGCGCGGTGGGCCGCGGGCCGGTCACGGGTGGTGGAGCACATAGAGCTTGTAGAGCAGTTCGAGCTGACCACCCATGGACTTCTGCGGATTGAGGGCGTCGATGTGGAAGGTGTCAGCATGGCTTCTGCCGTCCTTTTCCCATTCCAGGACATAGTCGATGGAAGAGCAGACGTGATAACTGTGCGGCACCATACGCGCCTTGGCCTTGATTACCACCTTGCCGATTCCGCCGTCCAGAATCATCTTCTTGACCAGGTTTTCCAGGACGAGGTGATGGCCGTTGGCGGCTGCCAGTCCCGCGGCGAGGTTGTGGGGAGCATTGGGCTGTTTTCCGTCGTGTCCGCCGAATGTGAAAGCCAGAAGGTGCAGCCACTGCCATGTGCCGCCTTCACTCATGCCACTGGCAAGGGCAGCGTTTTTGGCGGATGTCCCGCTCATCGCCGCGTTCTGATCGGGTTTCCAGCCACTCCGTTCACCGCCGCCCCACTTATCGAGCAGGGTTTTGTTGACCGTAATGGGGCCGACGCTCTTCTCCGTCCCCGAGAACCGGCCCAGCGAGCCCTGCGCGGGCTTGCTCTCGCGATCCATCACGGAGGGCGGAAGCACCAGTTCTTCCATGTCCGGCATGTCCTTCGCGTAGGTGATGACGCGGTGACTGGTGCCGCCGGGCGAGTCAAAGGCGTATGTCGTTCCCTTTTTGAGTTCCGTGCCGTCGGCCAGCGATACCTCGCGGGGTGTGGCCGAGCCGGGAGTCGGCTTGACCTCCGGGGAGGCGTAGTGGCCTGCCGTGCGCAACTCCGCCGAGATCACCTGCTGTTGCCCGGGGCCGAGTTCGGGCTTGTGCAGGAGCCACTGCCGGTCGCTGCGCTTGACCATCAGACCGCCCCCGTCGGCGAATCCGGGCTTGGTGCTCAGGTGTTCATAAATGGCCTCCACCTCGGCCCGGACCTGCGACCAGTCGGCATCGGCCCATCTGTAGCTGTCACCCTCCTGGGGCCCCGGGTCTTCGAAGTAGAGGTCCCGAATGGTGTTCCAGTCGGTGTCGGAGAGCTTGCGCGGGCGCAGCTCCCGACGTGCGCTGTGGACTTTCGCGCTCAGGTGCCGTCCCAGATCGGACAGGGAGTTCGCCTTTGCGTCGAAGCTCTTCAGCAGCGACTCCTTGATCTCCGCGACCTTGGCCTTGTCCACCCTTTCCGGTGAGCTGGTGTTCACGTCCACGTCCACGTCCACGTCCATGTTCGTGTCCATGTCCGTGGTACCGGGTGCGCCGTCCAGTTCCATCGGCGCAGGACCGGAACTCCGCTGCACCGCGGGACCGGCGCCGGAGTGGTCGTGAGCCTCGGGATGCGGTGCGAGCTCGTCATGCGAGCCGGCACCGGAGAGCACCCGCGCCGCGGTCGCCTCCGCCTCCCGCTCGAACCGGTCCGACGGATCGCTCACCCTCGTCCCGTCACCCCGGTCCGTCCCCGCGACCGGCCCGTTGCGCTGCTGGATGACGTGGGTCAGCTCATGGGCGAGCATGTGGCGGCCGGCCGCCGAGGAGCCGTCGTACCGTCCGCGCTGAAAGACGATGTGCGAACCGGACGTGTATGCATGGGCGTTGACCGACTCGGCCGATTCATGGGCCGTGGCGTCCGTATGGACGCGTACCCCGGAGAAGTCGGCGCCGAGCCGGGATTCCATGTCGGCCCGTACCGAGTCCTCGAGCGGGCGGCCGGGCGTGCGCAGTACGTCTTGGACAGGGGAGTGCTGCACGACGGGGGGTGTGGTGTGTCCGCAGCCCACGCCGTGCCGGTGCTGCTCCTGGTCGGCCAGGGCGGCCGAGAACGCCGTGTTGCCCGCGGTCCGTTGAAGGGCGGCGGCTGCCTCCGGGGTGAGGCGCCCTGCCTCCCCGGTCGCCGCCGTCCGGCGGGCCGCTTCGGGTGCGGGCGAGGCCGTCGTACGCGCGGCGGGCGCCGCCCCCGAGCGGTCGCGTCCGGAGCCCGGCTGCCGGTCCTGAGCCCGCATGACGGTCCCCCCCCATCCCCTTCACCACTGCTGACCGCTACCGGTCAGTGCTGATCACCGCTGGTCAGTCCTGCCGTTCCTCACTCTCGACCCTGGCGGACGGGCAGGCCCGGCTGTAGAGACGAACGGGCCCCGCCGGGGGCAGAGAGCCCTGCCCCTTCGGTCACGCGGGAGCCGCCGCGCGCGCCGCGTAGTCGAGGTTCTGGGCGCGGATGACGCTGTCGAAGGACTGGTCGCTCCCGGCCCGGCCGTACAGGGCGAAGTAGCCGAGGGACTTGCCGTGTTGCAGTGTGCTCGCGCGGTCGGCGGCGGTCTCGTACGTCAGGGTGTCGTCGCCGTCCCGCAGGACGACGGCGGCGAAGTGGTTGGCCCAGCCGTCCGCGGCCGCTCCGGTCAGGTCGATGAAGTGGTTCTCGCCCACGGCGGGCGCCTCGCGTCGCACACTGAGGCCACCGTCCGCCGGCCTGCCGATGAGCTGCGCCGCCGCCCCCTGGCAGTCATTGGGGAGCGTGATGAGCAGCTCGTGCACCCGGCTCTCCTGGTACTCGACGGCGGGGAATCCGGAGAGGACGTCGGCGGTCAGGCCCGGCATGAGGGTGGCGAGGTCCGTCAGGCCGTCCCGGCCGGTGCGTTCCGGGTACGGGAACCGCCCGGCGACCCAGCCTCCGCCCATCGTGGCCATCGCCAGCGTCATGGCCTCGGCCCGCAGCCCGGCGACGACGCCGCGCGAGGGCTCGTCCCGTGCCTGGCGTGCCGTCACGATGCGGCGGGTGAGGGCGATGAGCTGCTGGACCTCCCGGGGTTCGGCCAGCGAGCGTTGGTAGGCGGCACGCTTGTCCTCGCGCTGCGCCGCACTGTCCCCGCGTACCGGCTCGTGACCGGCTCCCGCGGGGTCCCGGCCCGCGGCCCGCACTGCGGCCGCGGCCCTGGCCTCATCCTTGTACACGGGCAGCACCCGGTGCAGGGTGCGCTCCCCTGCCTGCACCGCCGCCCCGCGTTCCAGGGTGATCGCCACCCGGTCCTGGGTGTCGAGGACGCGCGCGGCGGCCGTGATCATGTCGGCTTCGGCATACGCCTCGTAGCGGCCCCGGACCGCGATGCGGCCGTTCGTGGAGACCTTGTCGAAGCCCAGGGCGGCCTCCCCCGCCACGTACCGCTGTACGTCCCGCACGCTCTGCTGACCCGGTCCCGGACCCAGCGCACGGGCGACCCCCGCATTGCCTGCTGTCCGTTGGAGGGTGCGCAGCGTGTGCGGTCGCCGGTCGGAGAGGGCCGAGGCGGGGGTGCGGGTGTGCTCGGGTCCGCGGGTCGGGGCGCGTGACGCCGGTTCCTCGCCCGTGACCCGCCGTTCGTGTGCGTGCACGTTGGCTCCGTTCTGGCGGACGTCGGCCCATGGACCCGATGGCCCCTCGGTCCGTTGGTCCGTTGGTCCGTTGGTCCGTTCGTTCGTGATGGGCTTTCTGCCGATTTTCGGCCGGAGCGGGGCCGCGCCCAGAGGCGGAAGGGGAGCCGAAAGGGCAGGGCGGTTGCCCTGCCGAACACCGGGTGGGCATCGGTGATGCACCGGTGAGCAGCTGGGCGGCCGGCTGAAGGAGGGAGCAAATAGTGGGTCACTATCGGACGTTCGCGGGTTGGTACCGGGAAGTCGGTGTCAGTGCACCCAGCTACCGTTTGATGTAGCTGGCACAGATGTGCTGGTCCAAAAGGGCGGTCTCACAGGGCGACATGGGCAGGGAGGCGAGCAGGCAGTGCGCGCCGACGCGGACGAGGGGGAGGACACAGCGGACTCGGAGGGCAGGGAGGGCGCGAAGGGCTCGGCAGCCGCGGAGGGCGCGAGCAGGCCGGCTCAACTTGCGCGGCCGTGCCGGGGGGACCGGTTGCGGTTCCAGGTGCTCGGCCCGGTGCGGGCCTGGCGGGGGGACCGACGGCTGGATCTCGGCCCGCCGCAGCAGCGCGCCGTGCTGGCGGTGCTGCTCCTGCACGAAGGTCGGCCGGTCTCGGTACCGCAGTTGGTGGACGCACTGTGGGGCGAGCAGCCGCCGCCGCGGGCGGTGGGCACCTTGCGTACGTACGTCTCGCGGCTGCGCGCCCTGTTGGAGCCGGACCGCAGGCCCCGGCAGACCGCGCGCCTGTTGGTGTCGGCGGGCGGTGGGTACGCGCTACGGGTGCCCGGCCGGGCGCTGGATTCGGCCAGGTTCGAGGTACGGCTGGTCACCGCACGCCGGTTACGGACGGCGGGCGACCTCGCGGGGGCGTACGAGCAGCTGAGGAGCGCGCTGGCGCTCCTGGAGGGCATGGCGCTGGCCGGGCTTCCCGGACCGTACGCGCAGCGGCAGCGCGACCGGCTCACCGAACTGTGTGTCACCGCCCAGGAGGAGCTCTTCGCGTGCGTGGTGGAGTCGGGCCGGCGCGCCGCCTCGATGGCCGAGTCGATCGCCGGACTGCGCGCATTCGCCGCCGAGCATCCGCTGCGCGAACGCACTCAGGCCCTGCTGATGCTGGCCCTGCACCGCGAGGGCCGGCAGGCGGAGGCCCGCGCGGTGTACACGGCCACCCGCCGCACCCTCCTCGCCGAGCTCGGCGCCGAGCCGGGCCCCGAACTCCGCGCACTGTCCGAGGAATTACGAGAGGGTGCGGCCAGGTCGATGGGATCAGCGGGATCAGCGGGATCAGCGAATTCTCCTGGTCCTCGTCCCGGCCCCGGCCCCGCCGCCGATGCCGCACCACCTCCCCGTCGCCCCCCGCTCACCGCCCCGACCCCGCACGTACCGTCGCAGCTGCCGCCCGATATCGCCGATTTCGCGGGGCGTACGGAGGCCGTCGCGCAACTGGAGGATGTCCTGTGCGGGGCCGCGGGCGGACAGGCCCCAGTGGTGGCCACCCTCAGCGGGCTCGGCGGGGCCGGCAAGACGGCGCTTGCGGTGCATGTCGCGCACACCGTACGGCCCCGCTTCCCCCACGGGCAGCTGTATGTCGACCTGCAGGGCACGGACCGGACACCGGCCGACAGCGGCACCACGCTGACGCACTTCCTGCGCGCCCTCGGCGTGGCGGAGGGCGCGGTACCGGACGGGCTGGAGCAGAAGGCCGCCCTGTACCGCTCGCTGCTCGCGGACCGCCGGGTGCTCGTCATCCTCGACAACGCCCGCGACGGCGCGCAGGTGCGGCCGCTGCTGCCCGGGGCGCCCGGGTGCGCGGTGCTGGTCACCAGCCGTGCGCGCACGCTCGCGCTGTCCGGCGCACGCCGTGTCGACGTGGAGGTGATGGACGAAGCGGAGGCGCTGGGGCTGCTCTCGGCACTCGTGGGGGCGCGGCGGGTGGCCACCGATCCGGATGCCGCGCGCCGGCTGGTCTCCGCCTGCGGCGGGTTGCCGCTCGCCGTGCGGATCATCGCGGCCCGTCTGGCGGCCCGGCCGGGCCGGGCGATGGCCGATCTCGTGGCCCGGCTGAGCGATGAGCGGCGACGGCTGGACGAACTCCGCGTGGGCGACCTGGGCGTGGAGGCGACCTTCCGGCTCGGGTACGAGGCGCTCGGGCCCGACCTCGCGCACGCCTTCCGGGCCTTTGCCCTGTGCAGTATGCCGACGTTCTGCCGGGGCGCCGCGGCCGCGCTGCTCAACACCACCGACGACGAGGCGGAGGCCGCGGTCGAGGCGCTGGTCGACGCGGGGCTCGTGGAGCTGCACGGCGACGACCGCTACCGCTACGACGATCTGGTCGGGATCTTCGCGCGGCTGCTGGGCGAGCGGCACGACAGCCCGCGGGAGCGCGCTGCGGCACAGCGTCGTTTCCTCGACTATGTGCTGGCCACCGTTCTGACGGCGGTGCGACTGATCAGGCCGTACAGCATCATGCCGGAGCTGCTTCGGCAACCGGACTCCCCCGGCCGCGCGCTCGCCGACGCCGACGCGGCGCACGAGTGGCTGAACCTCGCGCACACGTGGCTGTACGCAGCCGTGGAGCGGTCCTTGGACGCCACACCCGGCCTGATGAGTTCCACCGTGGATCTCCTCACCGCCTGGTCACATGCGCTCAGCGGCACCGCGCGCCACCGCGACCTCGAACCGCTCGTCCGGCGCGCGCTGACCGCCGCCCGGAGGCACGGCGACGACCTGGCCACGGCGCGCACCCTGCGTCTGCTCGGAGCCCCGCAGCACGGCACCGGAACCTACCGGCGGGCGGAGTGCGCGCTTCGGGAGAACCTGCGTCCGGCCGAGTCGTCCGGTGACCCGCTGGTCAGCGCCGAGGCCGCACACGAACGGGGCGTGGTGCTCGTGGCCATGGGCCGGGAGACGGAGGCGCTGCCCCTGCTGGAGGCGGCGCGGGACGGATTCGGCGCCCTCGGCGGCCGGGCCGCTGTGATCCGCGTCCTCTCGCACACGGAAGGCGCGTACGTCGCGCTGGACCGGCCCGTCGGGGCCGACTCGGTCATCGATGAAGCGCCGTTCCGGGCGCGGGAGTCAGGGAGCGACGGCACGCTCGCGCTGGTCCGGTACCAGGCCGGCTGTGCGCTGCCACGGGACGGCCGTCCGCGGCAGGCGGCGGTCCAGTTGCGGCAGGCGCAGCGACAGTCCCGCCTGGAGCGGGTCCCGCGCCGGGAGGCGCTGACCTGGGCCCGGCTCGCGTACTGCGAACTGGCCGGGGGCGGCCGGGAGCGGGCGGCGCTGGAGTGCGCCGAGCAAGCCCTCGCCATCGAACGGGAGGTGGGCGATGCCTTCTGCCGGGGGCCGGCGCAGGCCGCGCGCGGCCGCGCGCGGCTGGCTCTGGGCGAGCCGGACCGGGCCCCCCGCTCCCTGCTGTCGGCGCAGGCGGTACTGGAACGGCGCGGCTCGGCCGAAGCGGCGGACGTCGCCCGGCTGCTATGGGACCTGGGCGGCGCCGTGGTGGGCCCGATGGGCCCCGGACCGCCCCGACCGCCCGGCCCCGTCGTCCCGGTGCGGGACGCGGCGGAGGTGGCTCCAGCGTGCGGGTATGACGTGGTGATGTCTCTCTCGACCCGACCGCCGTGAGCGTCGATCCCGGCTCCCGCGCCACCGCCCGGCTGCGCGTGCGCAATACCGGGGACACGGTCGAGGAGTACCGGCTCTCGCTCGTGGGGGCGCCGGCGGGCTGGGCCCGCATCGAGCCGGCAGCGACGGGGACCTGAAGCGCGACCGGGCGTATGCGGCCTTGGGCAACGACTACTTCCGCAACGACGGCGAGGCCCCGCGCACGGCCCGCTACGACGACGGCACCGCCGCCCATATCCGCGACTACCAGAAGTCGGTCGGACTGCTCGCGACGGGGACCGTCGACGACCGGACGCTGTACGCGCTGGTCGGCGGAAGCGTGAACCGGCCGGAGCGGCCGGGGCGTTGAGCTGGCGGACGGCGGAAGGCGGGAGGCCCGAGCCGGGACCGGTGCACCGGCCGTGCGGTGGAAGCCCGTCCGCTCACCCGGGGCCGTCAGTACACCCGGGTCTGCCCCCGCTCTGCCCTTGCGGACACTGACCCGCGCCCGCCGGAAGGGTTGACTGCCAGGGTGAGTATGTGGACTTCACTGGAACCGGCCGCGATCACCGTTGACCCAGGTGCCGTCGCGAGCGTACGGCTGCGCATCCGCAACACGGGGGACACCGTGGAGGAGTACCGGCTGCGGCCGGCCGGCGACGCCGCGGGATGGACGCGGGTAGAGCCGGACGTACTGCGGCTGTACCCGGGGGCCGAGGGCACCGCGCAGGTCACCTTCGCGCCCCCGCGGACACCGGACGCCGCGGCCGGGCCGACGCCCTTCGGTATCCGCGTCGAGCCGGCCGAGCACCCCGAGATCCGCGATGTGGTCGAGGGGCAGGTCACGGTCGGGCCGTTCACCGAACTCCGCTGTGAGCTGGTCCCACTGGCCGTACGCGGCCGATGGCGCGCCAAAGCGGCGGTCGCCGTCGACAACCTCGGCAACCAACCGCTGACGGTCTCCCTCTCCGGCCGGGAGAACGGCGACGCCCTCACCGTCGAGGCCGAGCCGGGCTCGGTCCAGGTCGCCCCAGGTCGCGCCGCCTTCGCGCAACTCCATATCCGCCCTGCCACGGTCAGTTGGGTGGGCGGCACCAGCAAGCACCCCTTCACCGTCTCCGCGCTGCGCGCCGGAGTGCCGGAACCGACCGAGCTGCGGGGCACCTACCTCCAGCCGTCCGTGCTGCCGCGCTGGGCGATGGCGGTGTGCTCGCTGCTGATCGTGGCGGCGCTGGCCTTCGTGGCGCTGTGGTTCAAGGCCCAGCCCACGGTGGCCACCAGCGCGAAGGAGAAGCCCGGCCAGACCGGACGCCCGATCGAGTCCCCCAAGAAACCGGCGCCCCCGGCGCCGTCCGAACCCGCGGCTTCCCCGCAGCAGCCGGAGAATCCCGAGGGCGGCGACAAGAAGGACGACGGCCCGAAGGCGCAGGCCATCCGGGACGCCGCCAATGGCGGCTGGTATCTCCAGGTCAACCAGGGTGGTCAGACGGACGGCACCCAGGTCGGCCAGAACCCCCAGTGGACGGGGGACCAGTTCGGCCGCAACCAATTGTGGATCGTCCATCACTACCCCGAGAACAACTCGGTCGCCCTGGAGGCGGCCAGCGCCCCGGGCAGCGTCGTCGACGTGAAGGTCAACACCAACGAGGTCCAGATCGAGGGCGTTCCCGCGGAGAACCTGGAGTCGGGCAAACTGCCCCCGCACCAGAAGTGGCGGCTGGTGGACGCGGGCAACGGCCGCACCCGCATCGTCAACACGGCCAACAACGAGTGCCTCACCGATATGCAGAACGACAAGGGTGCGATCACCTGGAAGTGCGCCGATGGGCCCAACGACGTTCAGGAGTGGAAGATCTCCGACGGGCCGTGAGCGCCGGGCAGGACTGTCCGGGACCGGCCGGGACCGGCCGGCGGATCGCCCGTCCGGTCCCGGTGGCACCGTCCCCGGTGCCTCAGTCCCACAAGGGCGACGCGTCCGGCACCAGCCGCCCCATCTTGCGGTACTCGCGCCGGGATCCGGCCCGTATGTCCTCGGCCGACACCGGCCCGCCACGGCTCGCGGCGAGATAGCCGGCAGTCACCGCGGCCGATCGGATCGCCCCGCCGGACAGCTCGAACTCCTTGGCGCAGACGTCCAGTCCGAGATCGTCCGCACAGGGCGTGGCCGTCAGACAGGAACGCCACAGCGCGATCCGCTGCTCGGCGTCCGGAAACGGGAAGTCGACCACCAGATCCAGCCGCCGGGTGAACGCGTCGTCGATGTTGGCCCGCAGATTGGTGGTGAGAACGGCGATCCCGTCGAACGCCTCCAGCCGCTGTAGGAGATACGCGCTCTCCAGGTTCGCGTAGCGGTCGTGTGAACTTTTGACCTCCGAGCGCTTGCCGAAGACGGCGTCGGCCTCGTCGAAGAGCAGCAAGGCGTCCGTGCGGTCCGCCTCGGAGAAGATCCGCTCCAGGTTCTTCTCCGTCTCCCCCACATATTTGTCCACCACCGCGGACAGCTCCACCACATAGAGATCCAGGCCCAGTTCACCGGCCACGACCTCGGCGGAGAGCGTCTTTCCGGTACCGGACTCCCCGGCGAACAGGGCGACCACGCCCCTGCCGCGCCCGCCGCCGGTACGCAGCCGCCACTCGCCGAGCACCTTCTCCCGGTGCCGGGCACGCTGCACCAATTCGTGCAGCAGAGTCAGCGGTTCGGGCGGCAGAACGAGGCCGTCGAAGCCGACGGCGGGCCGGACACGCCGGGCGTGCCGGTCCAACAGCGGGGCGGACTGCTGGCGCGCGCTGCGCTGGACATGAGCGGCGGTCAGCGGCGTACCGTCGAAGGCGGCGAGGGCGGTGGCCGCACGGGCCGCCCGGCGGATCTGCCCGGCAGCCAGTCGGTACGGCGCAACGGCCGCGCCGAGATCGAAGTCGCCGTCCATGGCGCCGAGTTCGACACCCCATAGCTCGGCCGCCGCCACCCCGTCGTCCGGCGCGTCCAGCGCGAGCAGCCCCGCGTCGGGGGCCCACCCCGGGTCGTACGGCTCGCCCCCGAAGAACACCACCGGCACGTCCCGGCCCGACAGCGCCCGTACGAGCCCTTCGGGCCGCTCCGGCAGCGGCCCCACGACGATCACCGCCCGCCGTAGCCGCGCCTCACGCAACAGCGCGCCTGCCGGCCCCGTACCGTCGCCCTGGCGGCCGTCAGGCCGGTACCGCAGCACGGGCAGGCCGATGCCCCGCAGCACGTCGGTCACCGGCCCGGCGGCGGTACCGGGCCGGCGCTCCCGCAGATGTGCGGCGATCGGCCGCTCACCCGCGAGAGCGGCCAGCCGCCCGAAGAACGCCCGCGCGTCGCTTTCGCCGTCCGTGCGCTCCTCGGCCCTCTCCCCGGGCGGCAACAACTCCACTCCACCACCCCACAGTTCTGAATCAAGGCCGTCGTGCCCCAGCAGATGAGCCACCACCCGCTCCGGCACCCGAAGCGCGCGGCCGGGCAGCGGCCGGTCCTCGTCCTCGACGACGAGCAGTCCACCGGACAGTAGCGGCGCGGCTGGATGGAAACGGGCGCGCGCCGCGGGCTCGTACGGGCCGGTGCCCGCGAGATCCAGCGCCAGGGCGACGGTGGCGCGGCGGCGCCCGACATCGTCGTTGAGGTAGCCGTAGAGCGGCTCGAAGCGCCGGTCCACATCGGGCGCGAGCGCGGCCAGGAGGATCCGCAGGTCCAAGGCGGACAGCCGGAACCGCCGGGCGAGCGCCCCGGATCGATCCGTCGGCTCCCCAGCCACCGCCGCCCCCGTACACGCCTCGTCCTCCTGCGCCTCACCCGTACCGACCGCCGGAGGCTGTGCGGCCAGCCGTCGAGCCGTCTCCGGGGTCACATACAGCCCGCGCAGCGGGTCCGAGGCCGTGGGATCGCCGGCGCTGCGCCGCTCGACGAGTCCGGCGACCCGCTCACGCAGCCCCGCCAACCGTCCGAGCAGCGCACCACTCGCGTCCTCGCCCACCGCCGTAGCACCACTCGCCGTTGTGCCGCTCACCGCTCCTCCTCACGATGGCCGGTCCCGGACGGCGAAGCGTCCGGAGCGGACCGGAGCATGCGGAGCCGGGAGTCGTCCGGCGGGCCGTTGACGCCCCGGACCACCACCGCCGCGCCCTCCGTGACCGGTGGCGCCACCTCGTACGAGGGCGTGACCGGGAAGGGCACGGTGATCACCACATCCAGGGACGGTTTGAGTTCGCCGCCGAGCGCGGACCAGATGTCGGCGATCGAGCGCGACTCGGCAGGTGGCACCGCGACCGTGAGCGGGATGCTCGCCTCCAGCGCCCGGAGTGCGTCCGTCAGCGCGGACGGCGGCAGGGTCTCTCGCGCGAGCAGGCAGCCCAGCGCGGCCGACAGCAGCCGGTGCTCGTCCTCCGGGCGGCTGGTCCACGCCGTGACCAGGTAGGACAGCCGGAACCAGCGCGGCGGCTGATGTCTGCGCACCACCACGCCGGTCGCATCCCGCTGCGCGATCGCCCCGCGTTCGCGGCGGGCCACGTTCTCGCGTATGTCGTAGAGGTAGGCGTTGAGCGTGGGGGTGTTGCGCCGCGCCGCCCAGTCGCGGTTCGGTGCCTCGAACGCGACGTCCCCCGCGCCGTCCGGCAGAGCCCCTCCGCGCAGCACACGCCGCAAAGCCTCGTCGACCTCATGAATCATGCCCGCTCCCCCGCCCAGGGGCGCCGGTACGCGACGCCTGCTGTCTTACCTGCTGTCTTTGCTGCTGTCTTTGCTGCTGTCTTACCTGCTTCCGCATCTGCTCCGGAGCTCATCAGATGTATCCCTCTCGCAGTGCGTAGGCGACGGCGTGCGCGCGATTGTGCAGTTGCAGCCGCGTCATCAGGGCGTGCAGAACGTTCTTGACGGTGCGCTCGGAGTAGGCGAGCTTCTCGGATATCTGCCTGGTGTCCAGTCCGTCGGCGATGAGCCGCAGCACATCGACCTCGCGCGGCGCCATGCCGACGGTCGGCACCAGCGCGACCGAGGTGGAGGCCATCGCGGATCGCCGGAACTGCCCCACCTGCGTGAGCAGCCTGCTGATCAGGTCCGGCGGCAGGTGGCCCTCACCGCGCGCCGCGCTCTGCACCGCTCGTAACAGCCGCTGCGGGGTGGCCTGATGGCGCCAGAGAATGGCCCGTACGCCGTACTCCACCACGGTCATCAGCTCCGGTTCGCGCAGATCCCGGGCGATCAGCACCACCCGCTGGTCGCCACCGCGTATGAGCCGCCGCAGCTCGGCCGCGGCGAGCTCGTCGAACCGCTCGACGAGGGTGACGGCCACGGTCCCGACCGTCTCCCCGCTGTCCTTCCCCCTTCCTTCTTCAGCCCGCTCCCTGGCCGTCGCGCCGCCCTGGTCCTCGACGATCTCGACGGAGGGCTGGTGTTGTAAATGGCTCACGACTCCGGCCCGGCCAAGCGGGTCTGAGGCGTGCACGGTCACCGTGACACGTTTTTCGAGCACTCGCGCTCCTCGTCTCGCCCCCGTTTACGGACTGCCGCAGAGTCCTTGAAGCCAATCAACAAACACTTACCGGGCGATCAACAGACATCCGGGAACATCACCCCCACCCGGGCATACCACCCCACCCCGCCGCGCTGCGGCCTGCAAGGACACCGCACTCAGGGGACTCAACGCCGATGGGAGCGCGAGTCGGCCTGCTCCCGCTCGGCGACCCAGGAGCCCAGCGGCAGTGCGGCCACGACGGCGAAGACGATTCCCGCGGTCCGGTCAGCGCCCCGCGAGCACCCATCCCGCCAGGTGCGAGACCACCAGGTCTCTTCCGGGATATTTGAGCGCCCTACGGAGGACTGCCGTCGCATCCCTCCTGACCAGCACGAATGCAGGTCAGGAGGGATGCGACGGTGCCTCTGGGACTTCTCAGGGACGTTGAGACTCGACTGAAGTGCTCCCAATTGGCTCGGGATGCGCGAAGACCGCGTCGATGGCCGCGTTTCCTCGTGTGACGACACGGGACATGAAGCGCGCAGGCGTCGTTGCTACGACTGCCCCAGGCTCGGCCAGCGGCCCTGAATCCGCTCGTCATCCGGGAGCGGTCCCCCGGCGCGGCTGTCCGCGTAGGCCAAGCGTCATTCACCCGGCTCCCAAACTCCGTGATCCTCACCGGCCGCAAGCAATCCGAGAAGAGTGCATTGCCGTTCGTTCAGGGCAGACCGGCGAGGCACGAGCACCAGTCCACACCTTTCCCGTGCACCCACCGTGCAGGGAGCCGAAGGATTGATGGCTGGGCGTGGGAGTCCCCTGGGACTTTTCTGGGACTTCCGGCTGTGTCAACGGGCATGAACGTGAAACAGCCGAAAGGACATTTACGCAGGTCACCGCTGCACAGGAGTCCGTCGCAGCAGGTCACGGGCCTCGCTGGTCTCTTCCGGGACATCTGACCGGGGAATGCCGCCGCACTCCCTCTTGACCTGCAAGAACGCCGATCAGGAGAGGGTGCGGCGGCATCCGTGGGACCCGCTTTGGGGGCTTGGCGCCGAGTGGACGAGCCGCTGGGCGGACACCGCGCCGGACGGTCTGGTTGCGTCGACGCATCCTCGGTGGCTGAGGCTCCCTCAGGGATCCGGCAGCCGCTGCTCAGCCCGGAACGCGGGTTATCGCCCCGGCCGTTGCGGCGAGTTCGGGGAGGGTGCCGGCGAACGTCGGGAGCAGGCGAAGGCAGACGGACCAGGCTTCCGCGTCCGAGCCCAGATGTTCCCGGGCGAGCGCCGCGACCCGCGCCCGGACCGGCCGCCACTTCTCTTCGGGGAACCGGTCGTCGGGATGCCCGTACCGGTACCGGTGCAGGAGGTCGAGGGCCGCCTCGGCGGGGGCTGTGTGGTCGAGGAGGTCCTCCAGGGTGAGTGATCCGTTCCGTAGGGCGGCATCCGTCCAACTTCCCCATCTCTCGGGGCCGTTGCCCAGACCTGCCAGCAACAGCTCGCGGGGGCAGTCCGGGCGCTCCTCCACGAGCGCGTCGACCAGGTCCGCGGAGAGCGTGCCGGCGCGGTGCGCGGCCACCAGGGCTGACCAGGGCGGTTCCATGCCCTCGCTGAGGAGCCGGTTCAGCCGCTTCTCGGGCCGGTCGCCCGGCCTGATGAGATACGCCGCAAGCCGGTCCGGGGCCTCTTCCTCGACGAGCCGGGCCCGCAGCCGCTCCAGGCCGTCGGGGACGTCCAGCAGTTTCTCCGTCCGGCGGCGAAGGGTGACCGGGAGGCGGTCCATGGCCAGGATCTCCCGTACGGCGTCCGGCCCGCCGCGCTCCCACACCGCGATCAGCAGCCGCAGCCGACTGGCCGGCAGATGGAGCCGCAGCAGACCGAGGACCCGGCGGGCCACGCTCAGGTCGCCGGATCCCAGGCCGGCCAGCAGCCGGTCGCGGTCCTGGCTGACGACGATGTCGTCCAGCTCGGCGAGCAGCTCCTCGGGGACCGGGCGGGTGCCGCCGCCGCGCAGCCGCCCGGCGAGCAGCCGCGCCCGCTCGGACCGGTCGAGGGAGAAACGGCGGAACAGCTGGGCGTCCACCGCCGGTTCATCGAGATCGAGGAGGTACTCCAGCTTGTCATCGCGGACGTGTCCGGCGGCCATCGCCATCTGGGCCGGGAGGCCGTGGGCGGCCGCCACCGCGTCGCGGACGGCGGGGGACGGGTTCCCCTCCCGGAGGAATTGCTGTACGGCCAGCGGATCGAAGTACGGGACGACGGCGATCTGGACTTCCTGTGGGGCGCACTCGAACATCCCGAGGAAGGCCTCCCGGGAAGCCTCGGGGGTGTGGCCGGGCGGGAAGTTCGCCTTCCGCGGCCGTGGCCAGCTGGTGCAGCGCTTCTTGCGGGAGCCCGGGTCGGTGACGTCCGCGATCAGCCCGGCGACGCTGTTACGAGGGAAGCGCCGCATCCGGTCGTAGTACGTCAGCCAGTTGACGGGGTCCGCACCGAGCGGGTCCACCAGGTCGGCGACGGCCTTGCGGGTCGGTTCGTGGTCGTACGGCAGCGCGCGCAGGATGTCCGCCGCCGGTGTCATCTCGGTCAGGACCCGGTGCAGGGGCAGCCAGCCCTCGCGGATGCCGCGCTGGAGGATGTGGCTCAAGGGGATGTCGTGCGCCGCGGCTTCGGCGAGGAACTCGAAGGAGAGTTCGGCGGCGCACCGGCCGGTCTCATAGGGGGCGTTGCGGAAGCTCTCCCTCATCAGGTCGGCGGGGCAGCCCTCCCACTGGGTGAGCCGGAGCAGCCCCGGGCCGTAGTTGCCGGAGTACCCCGGTGCCCTTCCCAAGGGAAGTCGTTCGTGCTCGCGCCGGATCAGGTCCCAGTCGAGGCCGTCGGGCTTCACCGAGGGGCCCTCGCCATAGCGGAGCTCCAGCAGCGCGCGGAGGTGGTCGGGGTCGGCCCACTCCCCGGCGGGCCGGTGCTCTCTCAGGAGGGACTCCGGATCGGGGGCGTCGATGGCCTGCCGCAGCAGATCGGGCAGCCAGGGATGCCCGGGATCCAGGGTCGGGATGTCCTCCAGCAGGTCGAGGAAGCGGGTGAACGGTTCGGTGCTGCCCCAGAGCTCCAGAAGGCCGAGGCAGGCGTCCACGACGGCCGGCGGGGGAAGATGCACGCCGAACACGGCCAGGCCAACGACGTTCAGCCCGGGGAATCCGCTGGTGAGGATGGGGACGAGAGAGCGGCCGACGCGCGTCTCGTAGAGGACCGGGAACAGGCCGCCGTCGTCGTACCAGCGCGGATCCGCGAGGTCGGCGGCGTGCAGCAGCGTCGCCAACAGGTCGGGGATTTTGATCATCGCGCCCCGTCGGTCCTCCTCGGCGTCGCGGAACACCGCGTGCCACAGCGCCAGGCCGACCACCGGATCGCCGAGCTCCGCCGCCCCCAGGAGCCATTCCTCGGGGTCGATGGACAGCGCGGCCCGCATCTGCGCGGCGTCCCCGCCCAACAGCTCCTCGACCACGCCCTTCGGGAGCCCGAACCGGTCGGCGAGAAGATCCAGCAGCTCCGGGCGCAGCCGCTCGGCGAGCTCATCGGCGGTGGCCGGGTCGACGAGGCTCAGCGCCAGGCGGAGGGCGAGGCGGGTGGTGTGGTTCACGGGTGGTTCCCTTCGCGTGCTGCAGCCGGGCCGGTAGTCGGTACGTACACACCGGCCGTACGCGATCGATCGTCACATGGACCACTGACAACGGCCCCCGCGGCTGTGACGACGCCCTCTCAGGGACTCGGAGTCGCCGCTCGACCCTGAAGACACGTCAGACACATCAGACACGTCAGACACGTCAGACGCGTCAGACACGTCATCGCGACGGTAATTGCGGTGAGTTCGAGCAGGACGCCATCGAGCCTCGGGAGCAGAGAAGGGGGATCAACCGCCTCGAGCGCCACCGAGCGGGGCACGTTCGAAGCGCCGGGCCGGATCCACTACGGGGCAGCCCCCAGCAGGTCCCTGAGATCGATCGGCCCGCGTCTCGTCCGGGTGAACGATGAACGGGCGGCGGGCGGGCCGGATCCTGGTAACAGCCGTACGCGAGGCGGGAGTTCGCCGCTGCGGCGGTGCGAGAAGGAGAGAGGATCAGCATGAACACGCGCAGGGCGCACCCCGTCGGGGTTTCCGAGGAGAACCTGAGTCATCCGCGCACCCGGCAGGCGTTCCGCAGCACCAAGCGGCTCGTCGGCTGCTATGCCGGCCTCAGCGTGCTCACCCTCGTTGCCGTCATCCTGCTGCGCAACCATCCCGACATGGTGACCGACGCCGTCGGGGTCCGGGCGATCATCGTCGCCGCCACTTCCCTGCTCATGGTCTCGTTCGCCGCCCGGACGGCCCGCGGCCACAGCCGGTCTTATCTCCGACTGCGGTTGGCCTCAGGCATCATGGTGGTGGCCATTGCGGTCATCGTTGCGCTGCCCGGCGCCTTTCCGGTCTGGCTGAGAGTTGAACAGGGCGTGTGCGGAGCCCTTCTGATCGGTGTCGTCATGATCGTGAACGGCAAGCAGCTGCGGTCGGCGTTCGCCTCCGGGTAGAACGAGCGCCCGCGCTCGCTCGCGTACGCCCGCCTCAGAGCGGCGCCTCCGGAGTGAGCACCACGAACTCCGCGCCCGAGGGGTCCGTGCAGACGGCCAGCCGGCCGACGCCCTCGGCGGTTTCCGGGCCCATCGAGAGCGTGCCGCCGTTGCCGCTCACCAGGCCGACGGTGGCGTCGCAGTCCTTGGAGCCGAACACCGGGTGCCAGTACGGCTTCCCGCCGGGACCGAGCAGATCCGCGGGGACACCCATGAGGCCGCCGTGCATCCGGTCCTCGCCGCAGTTCGCGGGGGTGAGCAACGTGTAGGTGCCGCCGCCACCGCCGGGGAGCGGCATGTCCTGGGTGCTCCAGCCGAACACGGTCTTGTAGAAGGTCTGCGCGGCGGCGGAATCGGTGGTGTAGAGCTCCGTCCAGCTCAGGCTGCCCGGCCCGTCAGCGGCTTCGATGCCGGGGTATCTCGCCGGCTGCCAGACGGCGAACTCCGCGCCCTGCGGGTCCGTGAGCTGGGCGAACCGGCCGTCGTCCGCACCGACCTCGGTCGGCGCCGAGCGGACCGCGCCGCCCGCCTGCTCCACGGCCTTGACCGTGGCGTCCGCGTCAGGGGTGTTGAAGTAGATCGTCCAGGCGGATCGGGCGCCGTCCTCGGTGAGCGGGCCGACCGCGCCGACAGCCTTGCCGTCGTGCCGGAAGAGGGTATATCCGCCCGCGTGGTCACCGTGCGGTTCGGCCTGCCAGCCGAACACGGCTCGGTAGAAAGCCGTTGCGACCTCGACATCGGGGGCGCCGAGGTCGAGCCAGCACGGGGAGCCGGGGACGAAGTCGGTAGTGATCATGGCGATTCCCTTCGCGTCCCTTCGCGGATCCTCTGTGATTTCAGCCTGACATCGACCACTGACAATCGCCCGTCGGCCGGGATTCGGCGTCCCGGCGCGCTCTTGCTAGCCTGACGCGCGCTCGTCAAAAACCGACACCGGCGAGCGCATCGTCAAGAGCATCACCGAGCGGATACGCGTGTCGGTATGCGCATAGGTACGCGTACCCGGAGGGGTACCGAGCGGCCGTTCACGTAGGCGGCCGATCACAACGGGGGAGAAATCCAGATGAAGCTTCGCCATGTTCGCGCTGTCGCCGTGTGCGCACTGGTGGTCGTCGCGCTGACCGGCGCGCGCCATTCGCACGGCGGGGGCTGCGGCAGCAGTCACAGCTCCGACACCAGTGGCACCAGCGGCACCAGCGGCGGATACAGCAGTTCCGGCAGCACCACCAGCAGCGGCACCACCGGTGGTTCGCCGACCGCCGGATCCACCACGTCGCCCGAGTCGGACATCCGGATCACCGACTGCCAGGTCGACAGCGCGGCCGGCACGCTGAGCGCCAAGCTGAGCGTGACCAACGGCAACTCCCAGGGCACGGCGACCTACAACGGCACCGTGGAGTTCACCGACGAGACCGGCGCCACCTTCGGCTCCGCGCTGATCTCGTCGGTCCAGGTGGCGGCCGGCCAGACCCAGCCCGCCTCGGTCTCCGGCACCTTCATCAAGAACCCCAACCGCCAGGGGCCGACGTCCGGCAAGTGCAAGCTGGGCCAGGTCTACAAGGCCAACAGCTGAGGCCGGCAACGGCCGTGCCGAACGGCGGGGTTCAGGACCGGTAGAGCTCCTTCGCGATGATCGAGCGCTGCACCTCCGTGGCGCCCTCGTAGATACGCGGCGCGCGGACCTCGCGGTAGAGGTGCTCCAGGAGGTGGCCACGGCGCAGCGCGCGGGCGCCGTGGATCTGGACGGCGGCGTCGACGACGTACTGGGCGGTCTCGGTCGCCAGCAGTTTGGCCATGGCCGAGCGGCGGGCGATGTCCGGGGCCCCCATGTCGTACGCGGAGGCGGCCGCGTACACCAGGAGGCGGGCGGACTCGACCCGGGTGGCCATCTCGGCGAGCTGGTGGCCGACGGACTGCAGGTCCTTGAGCGGGCCGCCGAACGCGGTGCGCGCGCCCGCGTGCGCCAGCGCCGCGTCCAGCGCGGCCTGCGCCATGCCCACCGCGAAGGCGCCGACGCTCGGCCGGAAGAGGTTGAGCGTGGCCATCGCGACGGCGAACCCGCCGTCCACCTCGCCCAGCACATCCGCCCTGGTCACAGGCGTGCCGTCGAAGACCAGCGTGCCGATGGGGTGCGGGCTGAGCATGTCCAGATGCTCACCGCTCAGGCCCGGCCGGTCGGCGGGGACGAGAAAGGCGGTGACGCCGCGCGCGCCCGCCGCGCCGCCTGTACGGGCGAAGACGGTGGCGAAGTCGGCCTCCGGGGCGTTGGAGATCCAGCATTTCTCGCCGGTCAGCCGCCAGCCGTCCGGGCCGTCCGGCTCGGCGGCCAGGGACAGCGCGGCGGCGTCCGAGCCCGCGCCCGGCTCGCTGAGCGCGAAGGACGCGACCGCGCGCCCGGCGGCCACCTCGGGCAGCCAGCGGGCGCGCTGGGCCCCGGTCCCCGACTGCACGATCGGATAGGCCCCCAGCCCCTGGAGCGCCAGCGCGGTCTCCGCCTCCGTGCACTCCTGGGCGAGGGATTCCCGCAGCAGGCACAGGTCCAGGGCGCGCAGGGCCCCGTCGGCGGGGAACAGGCGGCGCAGCAGGCCCAGTTCGCCGAGGGCGGCGACCAGGGGGCGGTTGACCCGGCCCGGTTCGCCCTTCTCGGCGAGCGGACTCAGCCGTTCGGCCGTCATGGTGCGCAAGTCGGCGCACCATTCCTGTTCGTCCGGTCCCAGCGCGAATACGGTCACGAGGCGGCTCCCTGGTAGCGGTCCTCTATCGCGGTCTGTTGACTGCCGTCATGAACACGTTACGCTGACGACGCATCCGAACGGCAGTCCTCGACCACTCATCGACCGGTCGTGAGCCGGTCGACGAGCGGTCGCACGAGCAGCCGACCGAGTCGGCCACCCGGCCCTAGGGGGCGCATCCGCCATGGAGCTACGGTCCTCGGCCCACGCCGACACCTTCACGCGCGACCGGCTGCCGCCCCGGGAGCAGTGGCCACACCTCACCGATCTGGGCTATCCCGACCGGCTGAACTGCGGCGCCGAGCTGCTGGACGGCACCATCGGACGGCTCGGCGCGGACCGGCCCGCGGTCCGCGACGCGAGCGGACCGGTGTGGACGTACGGACAGCTGCGGGCGCAGGTCGACGCGATCGCCCATGCGCTCACCGACCGGCTCGGGGTGCTGCCGGGCAACCGCGTCCTGCTGCGCGGCCCCACCACGCCATGGCTCGCGGCCTGCTGGCTGGCCGTGATGAAGGCGGGGGCGGTCGCGGTGACCGTGCTCGCCACGCAGCGCCCCGACGAGCTCGCCACGATCTGTGAGATCGCTCAGGTGGGGCATGCGCTGTGCGATGTGCGCTCCGTCGACGATCTCGCCAAGGCCGGGGTCCCGGGGCTGCGGATCACCACGTTCGGCGGGGACGGGCCGGGCGATCTGCGGCAGCTCGCCCGGCCCGGCGGTGCGCCGTACCCGGCGGTGGCGACCTCCGCCGACGATGTCGCGCTGATCGCCTTCACGTCGGGCACCACCGGCCGCCCCAAGGGCTGTATGCACTTCCACCGCGATGTGCTGGCCATCGCGGACACCTTCTCGGCGCAGGTGCTGCGCCCGGGCCCGGACGATGTGTTCGCCGGCAGCCCGCCGCTCGGCTTCACCTTCGGTCTCGGCGGGCTGGTCATCTTCCCGCTGCGGGCCGGTGCCTCGGCCTTTCTCGCGGACTGGGGCGGGCCGGAGCGGCTGCTGGGCGATATCGCCCAGCACCGGATCTCGGTGCTGTTCACCGCGCCGACCGCCTATCGCGCGATGCTGCCCAAGCTCGCCGGGTACGACGTCTCCTCGCTGCGCCGGTGTGTGTCGGCCGGTGAGAATCTGCCCGCCGCGACCTGGCAGTCCTGGTACGACGCGACCGGTCTGCGGATCATCAACGGCATCGGCGCCACGGAGCTGCTGCACATCTTCATCTCGGCCGCCGACGAGGCGATCCGGCCCGGTACCACGGGCCTGCCGGTGCCGGGCTTCCAGGCACGGGTGGTGGGCGCGGACGGTACGCCGCTGCCGGACGGTGAGCCGGGGCTGCTGGCCGTACGCGGGCCGACGGGCTGCCGCTATCTCGCGGACGCCCGGCAGACGGAGTACGTACAGGGCGGCTGGAACATCACCGGCGACACCTATGTCCGCGAGCCCGACGGCTACTTCCACTATGTGGCCCGCGCGGACGACATGATCATCTCGGCCGGCTACAACATCGCGGGTCCCGAGGTGGAGGAAGCGCTGCTGCGGCACCCCGATGTGACCGAGGCGGCGGTGGTCGGGCGGGCCGACGAGGACCGCGGGCAGGTGGTGGTCGCCCATGTCGTACTGCGAGCCGGCGTCCCGAAGGGGGAGGACACCGTGGCCGCGCTGCGCGCCTTCACCAAGGCCCGGATCGCGCCGTACAAATGCCCCCGCGAGATCGTCTTCCGCACCTCGCTGCCCCGCACCCCGACCGGCAAACTCCAGCGCTTCCGGCTACGCGGGCCCCATCTAGAGTGACCCGGTGAACGACCGGCAAACGCAGCGCACCCCACGGTCCCTGATCGTCACGTTCTACGGCGCCTACGGGCGCGGCGAGCCCGACGCGGCGGGCGGCACGGCCGGTCCGGTGCCGGTCGCCGTGCTGATCCGGCTGCTCGGTGTACTCGGTGTGGACCCGCCGTCGGTGCGCTCCGCGGTCTCCCGGCTCAAGCGGCGCGGACTGCTGGTGCCCGCGCGTACGGCCACCGGGGCGGCCGCGTACGGACTGTCCGACGCCGCCCGGCAGCTGCTGGAGGACGGCGACCGGCGGATCTTCGGCCGGCCGGCCGCGCGGCTGTCCGACGGCTGGGTGCTGGCCGTCTTCTCGGTCCCCGAGGAGGAGCGGCACAAGCGGCATCTGCTGCGCTCACGGCTGGCCCGGCTCGGCTTCGGGACCGCCGCGCCGGGCGTGTGGATCGCGCCCGCACAGCTCTACGAGGAGACCCGGCACACCCTGGAGCGGCTGCAACTGGCCCCGTACGTCGATCTCTTCACCGGTGCGCACGCCGGTTTCACCGCCACGGCGGACGCGGTGGCGCGGTGGTGGGACCTGGACGCCATCGCCGCGCAGCACCGCGCCTTCCTGGAGGAGCAGGAGCCGGTCCTGCGACGGTGGTCGCGGCGCCGGTCGGTGCCCCCCGAGGCGGCCTACCACGACTATCTGCTGGCGCTGGACGCCTGGCGCCGGCTGCCCTACGCGGATCCCGGACTGCCCTCTCCCCTCCTGCCGGAGGACTGGCCGGGTGGCCGTGCGGCGGAGGTGTTCGGCCGGCTGCACGGCAAACTGCGGGCGGCGGGCGCCCGTTACGTGCGCGAGGCGACAGCCGGGCCGTAACCCCCCTCCACTCCCCCCGCGCCTCAGCGGCGCCGCTGCTGGGCTCCCACCGTGACGGCCGGCCGCGGGCGGGCGGCGGCGATGACGGAGACCACGTCCTTGAACGAGCTGCACATCCGGGTGCCGGCGACCGCGGCGAGTTCGCCGAACGTGCCGACGCCGTAGGTCACCGCGACCGGCTCCATGCGCGCGGTGACCGCCATCCTCATGTCCCCCACGGTGTCCCCCACATACGCGCTCTGCCAGGCCGCGACGCCCAGCCGGCCGGCGGCCCGCAGCACCATCTCCGGGTGCGGTTTGCCGCGCCGGACCATGTCCTGGCCGATGACCGGGCCGACCAGGTCGCGGATGCCCATGACATCGAGCAGCGCCTCGGCGCTGCGGGTGCTCTTGGACGTGGCGACGGCAAGTTCGACGCCGTGGGCGCGCAGCGCGGACAGTCCCGCGGTCACGCCGGGGAAGAGCAGCTGCGGTCCCTGGCACAGGACTTCGTAGGCGAACAGTTCGCGGTAGCGGGAGATGGCGGCCTGCACCCGGCCGTCCTCCTCGGGCTTGCCCAGCAGCCGGCCGAAGGCGGGGCCGGGCGGTTTGCCGATGGCGGAGGCCGCCTGCCGTGCGGTCACCGAACACCCCTGCTCCGAGGCAACCTTGACCAGCAATTTGCTGATCGCCGGCAGAGTGTTGGCGAGCGTGCCGTCCAGATCGAAGACAGCTGCCCTGATCGTCTCGCCTCCGGCGCCCCGTGCTCCTCTGACGGGACGTTCGCCGACTTCCGTTGCTACGCGCATGGCTGGAGACCTTTCCGGATTCCGATGGTGGGTGCAGGGGCTCGGGTGACGTTGCTGGCTCGGCTGGTCCGTGCGGCCTGCTGTCGACGACTGATGAAGGCAGAGGCGGTCTCGCCATGGCGCACCGCTGTCCAAGGGCGGTACGCGGCCGTCGGGGCAGTTGCAACGGAAGGGATCGTCCCGTTTACCGCCTTCAGATTTAAAAACCGCCCGCGCTGTTTGTCAATGTGCCTTGGTCACACCCTGACGGGTCGACAACACACCCCATCAGAGCCACACTGGTGACACGCCTCCCCCGAGAGCCACTGCAAGACCGAACGAGCGGGGCTAGCGTCGTCTTCGCGTCAGGGCGCGAGAGTTCCAGCCAATCCTCTTGAGCATATCGAACCGCACGGTTGGTTTTCTATGTAGACTGCAATCAGCAGCCGTACTAGAGACGGGACGGACACTGTGCCCACCCAGCATCGCGCCATCCAGAGCCGCCAGGCTCTCATCCGCTCGGCCGCAGAGACCTTCCTGGAGAAGGGGGTTCCCGCCGCGGGCATGGTCGAGATCAGCCGGCGGGCCCGGCTGAGCAAAGGGGCTCTCTACTTCCACTTCACGTCCAAGGACGACCTCACCCTCGCGGTGCGGGACGCCGCGCTCGCCACCCTGCAGGAGATCGAGAACGGCTTCACCTGCTCCACACAGCCATTGGCCACCGCCGTACGGGACTTCGCCGTCGAGCTCTTCGGCCGGGTGGAGTCGGACGTCGTCCTGCGCGCCGGACTGCGGCTGCGGCCCGAGACCGCACCGGGCCTGGGCATCTACGCCCTGGAGCAGCGCTGGTACGCGCTCTTCCTCGACAAGGCGGTGACCTGCGGCACGGGTGAGCCCGGCGGCCGCGCCCCCTCGCAGGCGCCGGACGCCGAACCGCGGCGCACCGCCCAGCTGTTGACCTCGCTCGTGGTGGGCCTGCTGCATCTGGGCGGCGAGGACGGAACGTGGTGGGACAAGGAGGCCGTCGTCGATCTGTGGCGGCTGCTGCCGGCCGCGCCGAGCCGGGTCCCGGCCGCCGGCATCCCGACGCCGGCACAGATGCCGGCCGCGGGCTGATCCGACCCGGCCGTCACGGCCGTACGACCGCACCCCGGAACAAGGCGCCCCGTCCGGCGTCACAACTCGACCAGCACGGCCCCGACATGGCGCCCCTGAGTGAGCTCGCACAGCGCCCTCGGCGCCTGCTCGATCCCCTTCAGCAGGGCATGCGGGAAGACAAGGGAGCCGTCCCGCAGGCCCTGACCGAACTCCTTGGTCCACTCCCGCGGCAGATCCGGGTGTGCGTGCAGCCCGAAGCCACGCAGCGCGACCCGCCGCGTGATGATCAGCCCCGCGTCCAGCTCCACGGGCGCAACGGCACCGCCGTCCCCGCCCAACTGGCTGGAGAGCGCGCCGACCAGCGCGAACCGCGCATCGGGACGGGCCACCGCAAGCGCCGCCGTGAGCTGCTCGCCGCCCACGGTGTCCAGCAGTACATCGATACCATCCGGTGCCGCCCGGCGCAGCTGCCGCTCGATCGGCCCGGCGCCGCGCACGATCGTGTCGTCGTACCCCAACTCGGCACGCAGTCGGGCGGCCTTACGCTCCGAGCCGGTGCTGCCGACGACCCGGCCGGCACCCAGCCGCCGGGCGAGCTGACCGGCCAGGCTGCCCACACCGCCCGCCGCGCCGGTGACGAACACCGTGTCACCGGGTCGGACTTCGGCGGTCCGACGCAGCGCGCCCCAGGCCGTCGCGCCCTGCGACAGATGCGCGGCGGCGGTGGGCAGCGCGTCCGGTGCGAGGCGTCGTATCCGCGACTCCTCGACGAGAGCGAACTCCCGCCATCCGTACGGGTGATGGACGAGTTCGCCGGGGGTGAAGCCGCCGCCGGGGGCGGCCACCACCTCACCGACCGCGGAGCCCCACAGCGCCGCGCCCGGCACGAAGGAGGGCATCGGCAGCGGGGCCCCGGTCATCTGGGTCCGCATCGCGGCGGTCACCGCCATCACCCGGGTGCGCACCAGCACCTGTCCCGGCTCCGGTTCCGGCACCGCGACCTCGGCGATCGTGAAGTGGTGCGCGGTCAGCTCTCCCTCGGCGCGGGCGGCGAGCCGGACCTCCCGGTGCACGGCGGGCGGGGCGGGCACAGCGGTGGGGGACATCGTTGAAGCTCCTTGCACTTGTGGCACTCGACGGTGTCACACCGGAGCGCTCCGACGGGCCACGGCCGCCGAGCCGCACCGCGCTCAGTGGGCGCGAATTCAATACCGCATGGTTGGCTTCTTTATGATGCGGAAATAGACTGCGCGGCCACAGGCGGCGGGTCGCGCTCAGGCACAACAACTCCAAGAGAGCATACGGAGGATGATCGGTGGTCAAGCAGGCACGCGCAGTGCGCACCCGACGCGCCGTCCTCGAAGCAGCGGCTCATGTCATCGGTGCCCGCGGGTACCAGGCCGCCACGATAGCCGAGATCATCCAGCGCGCCGGCGTGACCAAAGGGGCGGTGTACTTCCACTTCACGTCCAAGGACGCACTGGCGCGCGCGGTCATCACGGAACAGACCGATCCGTTCCTTCCGCAAGTCAGCGAGTCCCGGCTGCAGGACGCCATCGACTTCACCCACCAGGTGGCGCTGGCCCTGCGCATTGACCCGCTACTGCAGGCCGGCACCCGTATCGCGGTCGAGACGACCTTCAGCGAGGAGCCCCTGGTGCCCTACCAGGCCTGGACCGACATCATCACCACGATGTTCACCGAGGCGCGGGACAACGGGGAATTACTGCCCGGTGTGGCACCGGACCGGGCGGCCGAGTTCTTTGTCGCCGCCTACATGGGCGTGCAGTTGTTCTCGCGGGCCGCGACCAATCGCGCCGATCTTCCCGAGCGCGTCACGGCTCTGTGGAAGCACACCCTGCCGGGTCTGGCGTCGCCCGGCGCGATGAGCCATCTCGACCCGCACGGCCGCTGTGTGGAGCTCTCCGTCTGACGCCACCGACCCACCGCACCGACAGAGGAACAGCCCCCTTGGCACCGGAAAACAAACCACACGGCCCGCATCTTAGTGCCGCAGGGCCGTCAGCCGGACTCAGCCCGTCAGGGCGCTGAGAGCCGCACCTCACCGCAGCGTGAGGCGGGGCTTCGGCGCGTCGGTGCGCCCGGTGGGCGGTGTGCGGCTGCCCGCCTGGTAGGGCAGCGGCCAGGGGGCGCCCGGCCCCGCGTAACCCTGCTCGGCTGCGGCGTGCAGCGTCCACTGCGGGTCGTAGAGATGCGGCCGTGCCAGCGCGCACAGGTCCGCGCGCCCGGCCAGCACCAGGGAGTTGACGTCGTCCCAGGAGGAGATGGCGCCGACCGCGATGACCGGCACGCCGAGGGTGTTGCGGATCCGGTCGGCGAACGGCGTCTGGTACGAGCGGCCGAAGTCGGGGCGCTCGTCGGGGACGACCTGCCCGGTGGAGACATCGATGGCGTCGGCGCCGTGCTCGGCGAAGGCCCGGGCGATCGCCACCGCGTCGTCGGCGGTGGTGCCGCCGTCCGCCCAGTCGGTCGCGGAGATCCGGACCGTCATCGGGCGTCCGGCCGGCCAGACGGCGCGGACCGCGTCGAAGACCTCCAGCGGGAAGCGCAGCCGGGCGGTGCGGTCGCCGCCGTAGGCGTCGGTGCGGTGGTTGGTGAGCGGGGAGAGGAAGCTGGAGAGCAGATAGCCGTGGGCGCAGTGCAGTTCGAGGAGATCGAATCCGGCGCGGGCCGCGGACTCGGCGGAGCGTACGAACTGCTCGCGGATCAGGGCGAGTTCGGGCTCGGTCAGGGCGTGCGGGACCTGGTTGACGCCGGCGTGGTAGGGCAGCGCGGAGGGCGCCACGACCGGCCAGTTGCCCTCCGGGAGCGGCTGGTCGATGCCGTCCCACATCAGCCGGGTGGACCCCTTACGGCCGGAGTGGCCGAGCTGGACGCCGATGGCGGTGCCGGGGGCGGAGGTGTGGACGAAGTCGGTGACCCGGCGCCAGGCCGTCTCGTGGCCCGGCGCATACAGCCCCGTACAGCCCGGGGTGATCCGCGCCTCGGGGCTGACGCACACCATCTCCGTCATCACCAGCCCGGCGCCGCCCAGCGCGCGGGCGCCGAGGTGGACGAGGTGGAAGTCGCCGGGGGTGCCGTCGCCGTCCACGGCGGAGTACATGTCCATCGGGGAGACCACGACCCGGTTGCGCAGCGTCAGTTCACCCAGCCGGAAAGGGGTGAACATGGGTGGCGTGCCGGGTGGGGTACCCGCCTCGTCCTCGACGGCCGCGACGAATCCGGGATCGCGCAGCCGCAGGTTGTCATGGGTGACGCGGCGGCTGCGGGTGAGGAGGTTGAAGGCGAACTGGCGGGGCGGCTGGTCGATATAGGTGGCCAGCTCCTCGAACCAGGCGAGGCTGGCGCGGGCGGCGCGCTGGGTGGAGGCGACGACGGGGCGGCGCTCCTCCTCGTACGCGGCCAGGGCGCCGGCGGTGTCGGGCTGCTCCTGGAGGCAGGCGGCCAGCGCCAGGGCGTCCTCGACGGCGAGCTTGGTGCCGGAGCCGATGGAGAAGTGCGCGGTGTGCGCGGCATCGCCCAGCAGCACCGTATTGCCGTGCGACCAGCGGTCGTTGACGACGGTGCGGAAGGCGATCCAGCTGGAGTTGTTGGAGCGCAGCGACCGGCCACGCAGCGCGTCCGTGAAGACCTTCGCGCACCATTCGGCCGACTCACGCTCGTCACAGCGGTCGAGTCCGGCCGACCGCCAGACCTCCTCGCGCATCTCGACGATGACGGTGCTGGCGTCCTTGGAAAACGGGTAGGCGTGGAGCTGTGCGACGCCGTGTTCGGTCTCGGCGATCTCGAAGCGGAAGGCGTCGAAGGCGAAGTCGGCGGCGAGCCAGATGTAGCGGCAGCGGTGGGTGGTCAACCGCGGGCCGAAGGCGTCGGCGTGCGCGGTGCGGGTCGCGCTGTGCACCCCGTCGGCGGCGATCACCAGGTCGTACGCGCGGGCCAGTTCGGCTGCGGGCGGCGCCTCGGTACGAAAGCGCAGCTCGATGCCGAGGTCGCGGCAGCGCTGGTGCAGTACGGCCAGCAGCCGGCGCCGCCCGAGCGCCGCGAAGCCGTGTCCGCCGGAGGTGAGGGTGCTACCCCGGTGCACGATGTCGATGTCGTCCCAGCGGACGAACTCCGCCTGGAGCGCGCGGTAGACCTCCGGGTCGGCGTGCTCGATGCCGCCGAGGGTCTCGTCGGAGAGCACGACGCCGAACCCGAAGGTGTCGTCGGGGGCGTTGCGCTCCCATACGGTGATCTCGCGGGTGGGGTCGAGGCGCTTGAGGAGGGCCGCTGCGTACAGTCCGCCCGGCCCACCGCCGATGATGGCGACCCGCATGGCTATTTCCCCTGCCACTTGGGCGTCCGCTTCTCCGTGAACGCGGCGTGGAATTCCGCGTAGTCGGCGCTGTTCATCAGCAGCGCCTGGGTGGCGGCGTCCATCTCGACAGCGGCGGCCAGCGGCATGTCGAGCTCGGCGGTGAGCAGCGCCTTGGTCTGGGCGTGCGCCAGCGCGGGCCCCTCGGCGAGCCGCCTGGCGAGCGCGGCGGCCGCCTCGTCGACCCGGCCCTCCTCGGCCAACTCGCTGATCAGACCGAGCCGTTCGGCCTCCGGCGCCCGTACGGCGTCACCGAGCATCAGCACCCGGGTGGCGTGGCCGAGGCCGATGACGCGGGGCAGCAGATAGGCCGCGCCCATGTCACCGCCGGACAGGCCGACCCGGGTGAAGAGGAACGCGAAGCGGGCGGAGGGGTCGGCGACACGGAAGTCGGCGGCCAGTGCGAGCACGGCGCCGGCCCCGGCCGCCACGCCGTGCACGGCGGCGATCACCGGGAAGGGGCACTCCCGCAGCGCCCGCACGACCTGACCGGTCATCCGGTTGAAGTCGAGCAGCTGCCCGGTGTCCATGCCCAGGGTGGCGCCGATGATCTCCTCGACATCGCCGCCGGAGCAGAATCCGCGCCCCTCGCCGGCGAGCACCAGGGCGCGTACGGAGCGTTCCCTGGACAGCTCGGCGAGCAGGTCGCGCAGGTCGGCGTAGGCCTCGAAGGTGAGTGCATTGAGCTTCTCGGGGCGCGCCAGGGTGACGGTGGCGATCCCGTCCTTCCTGGTCACGCGGATGTGCTGCCAGGTGTCTGTGCTGCGGGCGGATCCTGCGAACGGGCTCATCGGACTGCCTGCCCCCTTTGGCCGGTCGGCCGGTGGATTGCTCTTCCGGATGCTCCTCGCATCTTCTGGATGCCCTTCGAAGCTATCACCGCTTCATGACTCTCGTCACGAGGACGCGATATGAGACAGCGGCGTGGCGCACCCCGCGCCCGGCGCCGTCCGGCCGCCCGTAGCAGCCCACGGGAGCTGCGGAGTTTCGGTTCCCGGAGATCCCGCCGACCGAGGCCGGGGCGCGGGCAGGGCCGACCGGGCCACAGGGGATGGGCCGAAGGTCCCGGCCACCGGATGACTTAGGTCACCCCATTCCCGGCCGCTCGCCCCTCACCCGGCCACCCCCGCGCTCTCTACGGTGGACGTGTCCGATCTGGCCCACAGGTCTTCGACCAGGCCTTTTTGTGAATGGAACGAACAGCGCAATGCTCATGTTCACACCGCCCGCCCCCACCACCTGGCGCCTCACGCTGCCGCACAGCGCGGCCGCCGTCCCCATTGCCCGGGCCATGGTCAGATGCGCCATGCAGGACCTCCGGGCCACGGCCGACCGCACCACGGCGCAGCTGCTGACCGCCGAGCTGGTCGCCAATGCCGTCAAGCACACCCGCGGTACGGACCACCCCATCGAGCTGGTGGTGGAGCGGGGGCCGGAGGGCTGCCGGGTGGAGGTGCACGACGGCGATCCGATGCCCGTCGAGGGGCTCGGCGCTCCGCTCCCCGTGGAAAGGCCGGGTGCTCCGGTGCCGGCGATGGCGGTGACCGGACCCGCGCCGGCGGCGACGGAGGGCGGTCACCTCGCGGACGGCCGCCACCCGGCGCAGCAGGCCGAGGGCGCCGGCACCGCCGACGACCGCACCGGCCGGGGCTGCGCGTACCGCCGTGGCCTGCTGCTGATCCGGGCGCTGAGCTCCGCCTCCGGCTGCCGCCCGACGCCGCACGGCAAGGCCGTCTGGTTCACCCTTCCCGAGCTGCGGGGGCCGCGCCGACACTGACCACGGGCGTCCCGGGAGCCGCCACGGCCTCCCCGGTCCCGGCCGCGGGCGACTGAGGTGTCGTCGTCCCGAGACGCGAGCGACGGCGCCCGTACAGCGCGTAGACCAGCGCGCCGACCACCAGGAACGCGGCGAACTGCAGCCAGGTCGCCGGACCCGTTCCGTACATCAGGTAGCCGCAGAAGCCGATGCCGAGCACCGGGCTGACCGGGAAGAGCGGGACCCGGAAGCGGCGCGGCAGATCGGGGCGGGTGCGGCGGAGCACCATCACGCTGAGGTTGACCACCGCCATGACCGCCAGCGTGCCGATGGTGGTCAGATTCATCACCACGTCCAGCGGGACGACCGCGGCCGGCACGGCGAAGACGGCCGCGACGATCCAGGTGTTGGCGACGGGGGTGGACGTACGGGGTGAGATCCGCTCGAAGATCCGCGGGATCAGACCGTCCCGCGACATCGACATCAGAATGCGGGTCTGGCCGTACATCACCGCGAGCACGACCGAGGCGATCGCGACGACCGCGCCGAACGCGATCACCCCGCCGCCGAACGCCGAGTGGGTGACGTGGTTGACGATCAGCGACAGCGCGGCGGGCTGATCGGCGACCTGGTCGGAGGAGAGCGCACCGATGGCGGCGACCGCAACCAGGCAGTACAGGACGGTGACCACACCGATGCAGACCATGATCGCGACGGGGATGTTGCGCCGGGGGTTCTTGACCTCTTCGCCGGCGGTGGTGATCGCGTCGAAGCCGATGTACGAGAAGAACGCGACCGAGGCGCCGGAGGTGATGCCGGCGACGCCCTGCGGGGCGAACGGCGCGAGGTTGCCGTCCTGGAAGGCGCTGAAGCCGATCACACAGAACAGGGCCAGGATGGCGAGCTTGAGCACCGCCATCGCGGCGGTCGCCCGGGCGCTCTCCCGGATTCCGCGGACGAGCAGGAGCGCGGCGAGCGCGATCACGACGACGGCCGGGATGTTGACGATGCCGCCGTCGCCGGGCGGGTTGGAGAGCGCGGCCGGCAGCTGCCAGCCGGTCAGGCTGCCGAGCAGCTCGTTCAGGTACTGGCCCCAGCCGACGGCGACCGCCGAGACCGAGATGCCGTATTCGAGCAGCAGGCACCAGCCGACGAGGAAGGCGGTGCGCTCGCCGAGGGTGGCGTACGCGTAGGAGTACGAGCTACCGGACACCGGTATCGCGCCGCCCAGCTCCGCGAAGGAGAAGGCGGTGAAGACGCAGGTGACGGCCGCCAGCAGGAAGGAGACGATGACGGCGGGGCCGGCCTCGGCGACGGTGTCGGACAGGCCGACGAAGATGCCGGTGCCGACGATGGCGCCGATGCCGAAGCTCACGAGCTGGAAGAGCCCCATGCTGCGCTTGAGGCCGTTGCCTTCGAGGTCCGCGCCTGATTCGGCGACGAGGACGTCGGGGGACTTGATGCGCAGTCCGGACGGACCTGCAAGAGGTGCGGCGCGCAGCGCCTCCTTGGGGCGGTGGCGGGAGACGGGCGGGCGCATGGGTGGTTCTCTCTCTGGTGGTGCGGTGCGCGTGGCGGGGGTGGGCCACACGCAGAGCGGGGTCCGGACCGGTGGGTCCGAACCCCGCGAGCGGCTCGATGGTAACCGCTGATACCGCATGATCGCCCGCTCGGGCGTATGGCTATACGGCGTGAGGGCCGCCTTATCGGGCGAGCGTCGCGACCAGAACGGCCTTGATGGTGTGCATCCGGTTCTCCGCCTCGTCGAAGACGACGGAGTGCGCGGATTCGAAGACCTCGTCGGTGACCTCCAGCGACGACAGCCCGTGCCGGGCGTGGATCTCCCGGCCGATCGCCGTGCCCAGGTCGTGGTACGCGGGCAGACAGTGCAGGAACTTCACCTCCGGCTTGCCGGTGGCCCGCAGCACCTCCATCGTGACCGCGTACGGGGCGAGCAGGGCGATCCGCTCGTCCCAGACCTCCTTGGGCTCCCCCATGGAGACCCAGACATCCGTGGTGACGAAGTCCGCGCCCCGCACGCCCTCGGCGACGTCCTGGGTGAGCGTGATCCGGGCGCCGCTCTTCTCGGCGAGCGCGCGCGCCTGCGCGACCACCGCGTCATCGGGCCAGAGCTGCCGGGGCGCGACGATCCGTACGTCCATGCCGAGCAGCGCACCGGTGACGAGGTAGGAGTTGCCCATGTTGTTGCGGGCGTCGCCGAGGTAGGCGAAGGCGGTCTCCTCCAAGGGGCGGCCGCCGCCGTGCTCGACCATGGTCAGCACATCGGCGAGCATCTGGGTCGGGTGCCAGTCGTCGGTCAGCCCGTTGAAGACGGGCACACCGGCGTACGCCGCCAGCTCCTCGACGTCGGACTGCCGGCTGCCGCGGAACTCGATACCGTCGAACATCCGGCCCAGCACCCGCGCGGTGTCCTTCACCGACTCCTTGTGCCCGATCTGCGAGCCGGACGGGTCGAGGTAGGTGGTCGAGGCGCCCTGGTCCGCGGCCGCGACCTCGAAGGAGCAGCGGGTCCTGGTCGAGGTCTTCTCGAAGATCAGGGCGATGTTCCTGCCCTGGAGGCGAGGGACCTCGGTACCGGCGCGCTTGGCCGCTTTCAGCTCGGCCGCCAGGTCGATCAGTCGGCGGAATTCCTCGGCGCTGAAGTCCAGCTCCTTGAGGAAGTGGCGGCCCGTGAGGTCTATCGCCATGGGTGGGCTCCTGGTTCGCGGCGGTCGGGACGGGGCTCGTACGGACTCGTACATGGACTCGTACCCTTGGAAGTGTATACGAACCCCTGCATCTCTATACGGCTGCCTGTGAGGCACGCCCCTTGGCCGTCACCTCTGCGCGGCCGTCACGCCTCAGGCTGCCCCCGGCACCGCGTCCCTCGCCACCGGACAGCTCATACAGCGCGGCCCGCCCCGCCCCCGCCCCAGCTCGCTCCCCGGGATGGTGATCACCTCGATGCCGCGCTTGCGCAGAAAGGTGTTCGTGGTGACGTTCCGCTCGTACGCCACCACCACGCCCGGCTCCACCGCCAGCACATTGCAGCCGTCGTCCCACTGCTCACGCTCGGCCGAGTGCACATCCTGGGTCGCGGTCAGCACACGGATGTCGGACAGGCCCAGCGAGGCCGCTATGGCGCGGTGCATATGCTCCGGCGGATGGTCGGTGACCTTGAGGTCCTGGTCGCCCGAGCCCGGCTCGATGGTGTACGAGCGGAGCATCCCCAGCCCCTCGTACTGGGTGAAGGTATCCCCGTCGATCATGGTCATGACGGTGTCCAGATGCATGAAGGCCCGCCGCTTGGGCATGTCGAGCGCCACGATCGTGCGCGCGGAACCCGCCGCGAACAGCCCGCGCGCCAGCAGCTCGACGGCCTGCGGGGTGGTCCGCTCGCTCATCCCGATCAGCACCGCACCACTGCCCATCACCAGGACGTCGCCGCCCTCGATCGTCGAGGGGAAGTCCGCCTGCCCCTCCGACCAGACATGGAAGTCCGCACCGCGGAAGAGCGGGTGGTACCCGTAGATCGCCTCGTAGTGCACGGTCTCGCGCTGCCGGGCGGGCCAGCGCATCGAGTTGATCGACACCCCGTCGTAGATCCAGGCGGAGGTGTCGCGGGTGAAGAGGTGGTTGGGCAGCGGGCCCAGCAGGAAGTCGTCCAGGTCCATCACATGGAAGCGGACCGAGGTCGGCTCGGGATGGCGCTCCAGGAACTCGCGCTTGGTCATCCCGCCGACCAGCGCCTCGACCAGATCCGGCACCGGCAGTTCGTCGAAGGCGGCCCGCAGATGGTCGGTGGCCAGCGGCCCGTACTCCTTCTCGTCGAAGACCCGGTCGAGGACCAGTGTCCGCGCCTCGGGGATCTGCAGGCTCTCGGCCAGCAGATCCCCGAAGAGATGCACCTCCACGCCCCGGTCGCGGAGCACATCGGCGAACCCGTCGTGCTCGGCCCGCGCCCGGCGCACCCACAGCACGTCATCGAAGAGCAAGGCGTCCTTGTTCGAGGGGGTCAGCCGCTTCAGCTCCAGATCGGGGCGATGCAGGATGACCCGGCGCAGCCGCCCGGCCTCGGAGTCGACTTGGAATCCCATCTCCCCATCTTGGCCGCTTCCGGGGCCCGGCGGAGGGAGTCGGGGGATGTCGGGGAGATGTCGGGGTGGCCGGCCCGTCGGTCGCCCTCTCCGCCGTCCCCTCAGCCGTCCTCTCCGCCCTCCTCTCCGCCGTCCCGTCCACCGGCCGGCCGCAGGGTCAGCGCCGCGACCACCGCGGCCGCCGCGGCCACCGCCGCAATGATCCAGCCGCCCCGCAATCCCTCTGTCCCCGGGCTCTGTTGCCCTCCCGTGACGGCGATCAGTACGGCCACGCCGAGCGCCGTACCGAACTGCCGGGAGACCATCAGGACGCCGGAGCCGAGGGACAGCCGGTGGGACGGCAGCAGACCCGTGGCGGCGAACATCACCGGCTGGTACAGACCCGTGCCGAACCCGGCGAGGATCAGGCCGGGCAGGAAGTGCGCCGCGTAGTGCGTGCCCGCGCTGCCGTCGTCGGCCAGGACGAGCCACCAGAGGGCGGCCGCCACGAAACACAGGCCCCCGATGACGCCGGTGCCGCGGGCGCCGATCGCCGCGACGAGCCGGCCGGAGAGTGCGGAGACCACCAGCACCGTGACCGGCCAGGGCGCCAGCGCCAGGCCGGCCGTGCGGACCGAGTAGTGCCAGACATCGGTGAACAGCAGGCTCGCGCCGAGCGTCATCGCGGAGTACGCCACGAAGTAGCTGAGCAGCCCCAGGGTGGCCGCCGTGAACCCGGGCGTCCTGAAGAGCGCCGGATCCACGACGGGCTCCGCGGCCCGGCGCACATGCCGTACGCCCAGCGCTCCGGCCACCACGCCGACGGCGAGGACGGCGAACGTGGCCGGGCCGGTGAACCCCCACTCTGGAGCCTCGACGCATGCGGTCACCCACGCGCCGATGCACACCAGCACCAGCCCCGTGCCCGGCAGATCGAGGGCGTGCCGCTCGCCGCGTACGGACCGGGGCAGCAGCCGGACGCCGGCGCCGACCGCGAGCAGCACCACCGGGACATTGATCAGGAAGATCAGCCGCCAGTCGGAGGCGGCGAGCAAGCCGCCGATCACCGGGCCCGAACCCGCCGCCACGGCGCTGACCGCCGTCCACGCGCCGACCGCGGTGGCCCGCTCGTGCGGCGGGAAGGCGGGCAGCGCGAGGGAGAGGGAGGTGGGGATCAGCACCGCGGCGGCCACCCCCTGCACCACGCGGGCCGCGATGAGCAGGGTGAGGGTGGGCGCCGCGCCGCAGGCCGCCGAGGCGAGGCCGAAGAGCACCATGCCGATCAGGAAGCAGCGCCGCCGCCCCGCCTCGTCGGCGATCCGGCCGGCCGGTACCAGCAGGGCGGCGAGCACGATCGTGTAGCCGTTGAGCACCCAGGACAGCGCGGAGGCGGGCGCCGGCGCGAAGTCCCGGCCGATCTCGGGGAACGCGATGGTGACCGCGAGCAGATCGAGCACGGCCAGGAACTGGGCCGCGGACGCTATCGCCAGGACGAGCCAGCGGCGTGGGTCGGGGGCTCCGGGAGCGTCGGGAGCTGGGGAGGTGTCGGGGGCTGGGGAGGTGTCGCGAGCTTGGGAGGCGTCGGGGCGCGGCGTGGACGAATCGTGCAGGTCACAGGCGCCTGCGGGCGTACCCGTCCCCTGGCGCCCCGGAAGAGGAGTGGTCATGTCGATCAAGCATCGGCCCCGCGCCCGACCGTCACGAGTGGCAGCCCTGACAACACCCGCTACATTCCTGCCACTCGTCCTGCCATACTCGCCGCATGCCCTCCATCGCGGTCGCCGCCACCGAAGGAATGCCGTTCTTCGAACTCGCCATCCCCTGCCACATCTTCGGCTTCGACCGGATCCAGACCCCGCCCGACTGGTACGACCTGCGGGTGTGCGCGATCGGCACGGACGGCGCCGCACCCCGCACCGACGCCTGGTTCAGCACCCGAACCCCGTACGGGGCCGAGGAGTTGATCTCCGCCGACACCGTTCTCGTACCGGGCTCGGCGGATGTGCACGGCGATCCGCCGGCCGAACTCGTCACGGCGCTGCGCGAGGCCCACCGCCGCGGCGCGCGGCTGGTCTCCCTCTGCTCGGGCGCCTTCACCCTCGCCGCGACCGGACTCCTCGACGGCCGCACGGCCGCCACGCACTGGATGTACGCGTCCCTGCTCGCCGAGCGCTATCCGGCCGTCACCGTCGACCCGTCGGTCCTCTACGTCGACCACGGCGATGTGCTCACCGGCGCCGGATCGACGGCCTCCATCGACGTCTGTCTGCATCTGGTACGCGAGGACTTCGGCACCGAGATCGCCAACTCGCTGGCCCGCCAACTGGTCGCCCCCGCGCACCGCCCCGGCGGCCAGGCGCAGTACATCGAGACGCCGCTGCCCGAACGCCGCGACGACTCCCTCGCGCCCCTCCTGCACTGGGCCACCGAACGTCTGCGCCGGCCGCTGACCGTGGCCGACCTCGCCCGCCAGGCCAACACCAGCCCGCGCACCCTCGTCCGCCGCTTCCACGCCGCGACCGGCACCACCC
The DNA here is from genome assembly GCF_022221585.1 of Streptomyces inhibens. Lineage (NCBI taxonomy): Bacteria > Bacillati > Actinomycetota > Actinomycetes > Kitasatosporales > Streptomycetaceae > Streptomyces > Streptomyces inhibens. Next base: position 7,442,191 of record NZ_CP084681.1, on the reverse strand, counting down.
CCATGCAGTGGCTGCAGTCCCAACGCATCGCCCGGGCCCGCGAGTTGCTCGAAGGCACCGACCTTCCCGTGGACCGGGTGGCCGAGGTCTCCGGCCTGGGCACCGCCGCCAACCTCCGCCGTCACTTCACCCGGGCGATGGGCGTACCGCCGATCGACTACCGGCGGTCCTACCGGGCGGCACGAGTGGCGTGACGGGGGAGGAGCAACCGGCGCCCCTCCCCCCTTCGGTCCCCTACAACCGCGGGTCCACCGGCTCCGACTCCAGCGCGAGCACCGCGAAGACCGCCTCGTGCACCCGCCACAGCGGTTCGCCGTCCGCCATCCGGTCGAGCGCCTCCAGGCCGAGCGCGTACTCCCGCAGGGCCAGCGAGCGCTTATGGCCCAGATGACGGATCCGCAGGCGCTTGAGGTTCTCCGGGCGGGTGTACTCCGGTCCGTAGATGATCCGCAGGTACTCGCGGCCACGGCACTTGACGCCCGGCTGTACGAGCCGCCCGTCGGCCTGCCGTATCAGCGCCCGCAGCGGCTTGACGACCATGCCCTCACCGCCGTCGGCCGTCAGGTCCAGCCACCAGGCGATACCGGCCGCGACCGACGCCTCGTCCTCGGTGTCGACGACGAGCCGCCGGGTCGGCGCCAGCAGCCCCGGCCGGTCCGCCGCGCCCTCGGCGGCCGTGACACCGTCCCGGGCCGCCCTCACACCCTCCGCCGCGATCATCCGGTCGATCAGCGCAAGCTGCTCGGTGTGCGCCAGCCCGGCGAGGCTGCGCCCCTGCACCGCGAGAATCTGGAACGGCGCGAGCCGGATCCCGTCCAGCGCACCGAGCCCGGCCGGCTGCTCCCCGGCCGACTCACCGGCACCGTCCGCCGCCTCCGTACCGACGCGCCAGCAGTAGCGCCGGTACGCCTCCGTGAACGCCGCAGCGTCCGCGGCCCGGTCGCGCTGCCGGTCGAGCAGGGACGCCACATCGACGCCCCGGGCGGCGGCCGCCTCCAGCGCGCCGAGCGCCCCCGGGAACGCCGCCCCGGAGGCCGCGCCCACGGCCGCGTACTGCTTGCGCAGCAGGCCGGTCGCCTTCAGGGACCACGGCATCAACTCGGCGTCCAGCAGCAGCCAGTCGGTCTCCAGCTCCGCCCACAGGCCGGCCCCTTCGACGCACTCGCGGACCCGCTGCAGGAGGGACTCGGTCATCTCCGGGTCGTCGAAGAACGGCCGGCCGGTGCGGGTGTACAGGGCACCCGACACTCCCTTCGGCACCCCGAAGTCCGCGGCCACCGTTTCGTCGCGGCACACCAGGACCACCGCACGGGACCCCATGTGCTTCTCCTCGCACACCACCTCCCGCACACCGTCCGCCCGGTAGCCGGCGAACGCCTCCGCGGGGTGTTCGAGGTATCCCTCTTCCGTCGAGGTCGCGCAGGGCGCCATCGTGGGCGGGAGGTACGGCAGCAGCCGCGGGTCGATCGCGAAGCGGCTCATCACCTCCAGCGCGGCCGCGGCGTTCTCCTCCTTGACCGCGAGCCGGCCCATGTACCGGGTCTCCACGATCCGGCGCCCCGCCACATCGTTCAGATCGAGCGGACGGCCGTCCGCCCCACCGGGCGCTTCGGTGGCGAGCGGTTTGGTGGGCTCGTACCAGACCCGCTCCGCCGGTACGTCCACCAGCTCACGCTCCGGCCAGCGCAGCGCGGTCATCGTGCCGCCGAAGACACAGCCGGTGTCCAGGCAGATGGTGTTGTTGAGCCAGTTGGCGCGCGGGGTGGGCGTGTGGCCGTAGACGACGGCGGCGCGGCCGCGGTAGTCCTCGGCCCACGGGTAGCGCACCGGCAGGCCGAATTCGTCGGTCTCGCCGGTCGTGTCGCCGTACAGCGCGAAGGACCGCACCCGGCCCGAGGTCCGGCCGTGATACTTCTCCGGCAGTCCGGCGTGGCAGACCACCAGCCCGCCGCCGTCCAGGACGTAGTGGCTGACCAGGCCCTGGATGAACTCCCCGACCTCGGTACGGAAGGCGGCGTCCTCCTTGTCCAGCTGCTCGATGGTCTCGGCGAGTCCGTGGGTGTGCTGCACCTTGCGGCCCTTGAGGTAGCGGCCGAGCTTGTTCTCGTGGTTGCCCGGCACACACAGCGCATGCCCGGCCCCGACCATGCCCATCACCAGGCGCAGCACGCCGGGGCTGTCCGGCCCGCGGTCGACGAGGTCACCGACGAAGACGGCCACACGGCCCTCCGGATGCGCCGCGTCCACGGCCCTGCCGAGCGCGTCGCGCACCAGCGCATAGCCCAGCCGGCCGAGCAGTGTCTCCAGCTCGGAACGGCAGCCGTGGATGTCACCGATGATGTCGAACGGGCCGGTGAGATGGCGTAGATCGTTGAACCGCCGCTCCATGACGACCTCGGCGGACTCCACCTCCTCCTGGCCGCGCAGGATGTGCACCTTGCGGAATCCCTCGCGTTCCAAATGCCGCAAGGACCGGCGCAGTTCACGCTGGTGGCGCTGGATGACACGGCGCGGCAGCCCGGCCCGGTCGGCGCGCGCCGCATTGCGCGCGGCACAGACCTGCTCGGGCACGTCCAGCACGATCGCCACCGGCAGTACGTCATGCTCACGGGCCAGCCGCACCAGCTCGGCGCGCGCCTCGGGCTGCACATTGGTGGCATCGACGACCGTCAGCCGCCCGGCCGCCAGCCGCTTGCCCGCGATGAAGTGCAGCACCTCGAACGCGTCGCCGCTGGCGCTCTGGTCGTTCTCGTCGTCGCTGACCAGGCCCCGGCAGAAGTCCGAGGAGATCACTTCGGTCGGCTTGAAGTGCCGCGCGGCAAAGGTGGACTTGCCGGAACCGGTGGCTCCGACCAGCACCACGAGCGAGAGGTCGGGGACGGCGAGCGCACGCGACGCCGGCTGGGGGCCGGGGAGCGGCCGGGACTGCGGCGGATTCGGCTGCGGCTGGTGCTGGTGCGGACTCTCCTGCGGGGCCTCGTGCCCGTGCTGGTTCCCGTTCCGGCTCTCGTTCCGGTTCGGGTTCTGGTTCTCGTTCCGGTTCCCGTTCCCGCTCTCGTTCCGGTACTGGTTCTCGTGCTCCGTACGGTCGGCGTCCGTCATGCCGCGACCTCCTTCCCGCTCACCGAACTGCTCCTGCCGTCATTACCACTATCGCCCCTGCCACTGCCTGCACCACTGCTGTCTTCACCGCTGGCGTCATCACCGCTGGTGTCATCACCGCTGGTGCCTTCACCGGCGATACGGAAGTGCGCAAGCTGGGTGGGCGGGCCGACCTCGGGGTCGTCCGGCCCCACCGGTCCGAAGCTCACCTCGTAGCCGTGCCGCGCGGCGACCTCCCGCGCCCACCGCCGGAACTCCTCCCGTGTCCACTCGAAGCGATGGTCCGCATGCCGTACCCGACCGGCCGGCAGTGACTCCCAGCGCACGTTGTACTCGACGTTCGGCGTGGTCACCACGACCGTCCGTGGTCTGGCCGCCCCGAACACCGCGTACTCCAGCGCCGGCAGTCGCGCCGGATCGACATGCTCGACGACCTCGCTCAGCACCGCCGCGTCATACCCCTTCAGCCTGCTGTCGGTGTACGCCAGCGACCCCTGTACGAGCCGTACGCGCTCGGACTGCCGCTCGGACATCCGGTCCAGCCGCAGCCGGCGCCGCGCCTCGTGCAGCGCCCGCATCGACACATCCACGCCGACGATCTCGGCGAACTGCCCTTCCTTGAGCAGCGCACCGACCAACTGGCCCTGCCCGCAGCCCAGGTCGAGCACCCGCGCCGCCTTGGCCGAGCGCAGCACGCCGAGGATCGCCTCCCGCCGCTGTACGGCGAGCGGCACCGGCTTCTCCTCGGTGTCAGCCTCCTCGTCCACCGCGTTGTCGATCTCCTCCGCGGCCACATCGTCCGACTCGGCCAGCCGCTCCAGCTCCAGCCGCTCCATGGCCTGGCGGGTCAGCGACCAGCGCCGCGCGAGATAGCGGCCGACGATCACCCGCTGCTCCGGGTGGTCCTCCAGCCAGCCCTCGCCGGCCCGCAGCAGCTTGTCGACCTCATCGGGCGCGACCCAGTAGTGCTTGGCGTCGTCCAGCACCGGCAGCAGCACATACAGATGCCGCAGCGCCTCGGCGAGCGTGCGCTCCCCCTCCAGAACGAGCCGTACGTAGCGGGAGTCGCCCCACTCCGGGAACGTCTCGTCCAGGGGCACCGGCTCGGCCAGCACCGTCCAGCCCAGCGGCTGGAACAGCTTGCGCACCAGCTCCGCACCGCCCCGGGCGGGCAGCACCGGCACCTCGATACGCAACGGCATCGCCCGCGCCACCAGCTCGGGCCGCGCCGTGCACTGCCCCTTCATCGCGCTCGCGAAGACGCTCCGCAGCGCCACCGCCAGCAGCGAGGAGGCCGCATACGGCCGGTCGTTCACATACTGACCGAGCGCCGAATCCGGAGCGCCGCCACGGCCCTTTCCGCGGTTCCGGCGGACCAGGGCGATCGGATCGACCTCCAACAGCAGCGCTGCCGTGCAGCGTTGTGTGTCCGCCTCCGGGTAGAGGACATGCGCGGTGCCGTGCGACGTCGAGAACTGCTGCGACTTGTCAGGATGCTTGTGCAGCAGGAATCCGAGGTCGGTCGCGGGACGGTCGGCGCTGCCGGTGGTGGTTATCGTCAGAAACACGCGTCCGAGTATTGCCGCAACGCGCCCCGATCCACACCGGTTTTCCGACCGCACCGCCCGACGCCATCTCGACTCGGCCCGACGCCACATCTCGACTCGGCCCGACGCCACATCTCGACTCGGCCCGACGTCATCTCGACTCAGCTCGACCCTTCTCGGCCCAGCTCGACCCAGTTCGGCCCAGTTCGGCCCAGCTCAGCGCGACTCAGTCAGCGCGACTCAGCTCAGCCCGGTTCGCCCGGCTCAGCTCAGCTGCGACTGCACCTGCGCCGAGATCAGTTCGAGGTGGTCCAGATCATCGAGGTCCAGCATCTGGAGGTAGACACGGGAGGCGCCGATGGCGGCGTAACGCCCGATCTTGTCGACGACCTCGGCGGGTGAGCCCGCAAGGCCGTTGGCCTTCAGTTCGTCCACACTCCGCCCGATGGCCGCGGCCCGCCGCGCCACCTCGGCATCGTTCTTGCCGACGCACGCCACGAGGGCGTTGGAGTACACCAGCTCCTCACCCTTCCGTCCGGCGGCTTCGGCGGCCGCCCGCACTCTTCCGAACTGGCGCTCACTGTCTTCGAGCGAGGCGAAGGGGATGTTGAACTCATCGGCGTACTGCGCCGCCAGCCGCGGTGTACGCGTCGCACCGTGCCCGCCGACCAGCACCGGCACCTTGCCCTGGGCGGGCTTGGGCAGCGCGGGCGACTTCTCCAGCTGGTAGTAGGTCCCGTCGTAGCTGAACTCCTTTCCCGTCTCCGTGGCCCACAGGCCGGTGATGATCTCCAGCTGTTCTTCCAGCCGCGCGAACTTCTCCTTGGGGAACGGAATGCCGTACGCCTTGTGCTCCTCCTCGAACCAGCCCGCGCCGAGGCCGAGTTCGACCCGGCCGCCGGACATCTGGTCGACCTGGGCCACCTGGATGGCCAGCACACCCGGCAGCCGGAACGTGCCCGCCGTCATGAGCGTGCCGAGCCGGATACGCCGGGTCTCACGAGCCAGGCCGGCCAGGGTGATCCAGGCATCCGTCGGGCCGGGCAGCCCGTCGGTGGTGCCCATCCGGAGATAGTGGTCCGAGCGGAAGAACGCATCGAACCCGAGATCCTCCGTGGCTTTGGCGACCTTCAGAAGGGTGTCGTAGGAAGCCCCTTGCTGGGGCTCGGTGAAGATTCGTAGATCCATACCTCCATCCTGCACACCGAGCGGCGGACCAACCGTCAGGGCGGGGACGGTTCGAGCCGCGGGAACCGTTCGGACCGTGCGAGGGGTGCAAGTGGTGTCGGCCGTGCGGGCGGCGCTACCGGGCGGCCCACGGGCGGAACGCGGTCCGTAGTGGTGCGTGGATCCGTAGTGGCACGTGGATCCGTAGTGGCACGTGGATCCGTAGTGGCACGTGGATCCGCAGTGGCACGTGGATCCGCAGTGGCACGTGGATCCGCAGTGGCATGTGTGGAGTTGTCCCCATCCGGCGGCGGGTGACCAGGTCCGGCGGGTCTGCCGCCCTGGCCGCCGCGTCGCGTCTTCGCAGGTAGCGGCGGTTTCTGCGGGAGGAGTACGCCTTGTCGCCGCCGAGGTGGTCGGGGCGGGCGGACGTCCGCCGCCGTGCCGGGGTACCCGGGGCCGGTGGTTGCGGGCGAGGGTCTTGTGCCGGCCCCCGGGGCGGCTTGTGGCGTGCGCCGGCCGCGTGCTGGTGGACACGGCACGACGTGGAGTGCACGCTCACCATGGACCGGTCGATGCGGCCGGCGGCGGCCGCATCGGCCTGGACGGCGGCCGGGATCCGGTCGCCACCGGCGCTGGGCGGCGGACCCCCGCGCGACGCCCGCAGAGGATCCCGTTGACCACGGTGCGGTGATCACGCCAACGACCACCACGCCGCCCTGGCCTGGGCAGATGCCGTTCCAGCCTCGCCCATTCCTCATGCGTCAGAGCGCCACGCCCCGTGCCCGGGTCAACGAGACGAGCACGGACCAGTCGCAGCTGAGGGTTTCACTTCGAGGTGACGTGCTGGTAGGGGCGGGTGTAAACCCTGGCCCTCGTCACTGGCCCACCCTTCCGTCGATGCGCTCGCGCAACAGGTCGGCGTGCCCGCAGTGACGGGCATACTCCTCGACCCTATGCACCATCAGCTCCCGAACCGCGATCTTGTCCTTCCCCACGCGCTTGCCCAGGTCCGGGTGCTCGGCCAGCGCGGCGTCGGTCGCGGCCTGCTCGCGCTCCAGATCAGAGAACGCCGCATCGACCACGGCCTGCTCCGCGACCGCTCCGTGGAAGTCCGCATCCTTCTCGCCGTACAGCTTCCGCAGCGGGTCACCGTCGCTGATCCAGTTGCGCCAGTCCCGTTCCACCTCGGCGAGGTGCCGAACCAGACCGAGCAGCGACATCGTCGACGGCGGAACCGAGCGATGGGCCAGTTGCTCCGCATCCAGGCCGTCGCACTTCATCCGCAGGGTTATGCGGTAGTTCGTCAGGAAGTCCTGCAGCGTCGCAAGCTCGCCGTCCGGACCAGGACCTTCGCTGTCGCGGGGGTCGTCGTCCGGATCGGTCCACATGTCGGGGTAGACGGTTGCCTGGGTCCATCGCGCGGGTTGGTCACTCATGCATTGCATGTTCGCCTGTGACGGCCCAAGCTCGCTACTGAGTTCTCGCTTCGAGGCGACGTCATGGTGGCGTCAGGATGAGGGGCCGGTCTCGGCGACGAGGCCCTCCGGCAGGCCAGGCCGGTACTGCATCCGCTTCAGTCAGGTGCGGGTCAAGCCGCCCGGCAGTGGCAGCGCAGTTGCAGTTGCAGTTGCAGTTGCAGTTGGGGAGGCGAGCCCGACGGTGGGCGTACCGTCGAGGTGTGGGGCGTGAGCGCTCCTGGCCCCGCGGCCGGCGGGCACCGTCCGGGGCATTGCATTCCGCGTGGACGCGGTCGGTCTGGTGTTGTCTCACCTCAGGCAGGATTCCGGTCGCGCACCTCCAGCTTCTCCAGTATTCCGGACACGCGATCTCTCGCTTCGTCGACCGTGTCCATGGCCTCGACGCAGTTCCAGTACATCGCCTCCTCGTCCGCGAGCAGCACCACTCCCACCAGCGCCTCGCACACCTCTTGCAGTAGTCGGCACAGGCCGTGTAAAGCGGCCCTGACGTCGCGCACTTCGGACAGCTGAGCCGCCCGCAGCCCACCGGTAGCCGATGCCGGGCACAGCAGTCCCCCGCTGAACCGCCCGCCCGCGTCGCCCAACCCTCGGGCTCTGGACCGCACTTCATACGGCCCGAATATCGCGAGATGGCTGCCGATCGCCTCCGCCAAGGCTTGCGCCTGCCATGCCTCGACGATCACGTCCTGAAGCGTGGCCGCCTCCGTCAGACTGCGCCGACTGGCCGCGATGATCCGCACCGCGTCCATCCGCGCCCCTCCTTCCCTCGTCACTCGCATGCACCCTGCACTCTTTCCACTACCCAGAGTGAAGGCGAACACCCAAAAAAGCCAGGGGAATTCGCAAATCTGTGGACAAGCGAGGCGATGTGGAAAGATCCATGACTCCGGAGAGTGACTGCGGGTGGATACGGATCCGCTCCTCCCCCGCACGCCACAGCGCCCCCACCCGTCACATGGCCGGCACAGGTCACAGGAAATCCGGAAAGGGGCGGAATGAGCCGGGAGCTCGAATTCAACGAATACGAGGCGGGACCGACGCCCCCGCCTCGCCACCCCCGCCTCGACGCACCCACCCCGCCGGCCCCGTCCGCACCGCCGCCCTCTTACTCCTCACCCTCCCGCGGCCGGTCCGGCCGTGCGTCACGGACCGCCGGGAATCGCGACTCGTTGCGCTCGATCTTCGCGGCGAGCGCCGTCAGGGCGTCGATCCCCAGCGTCTCGCAGAACTGCAGCAGATACGCCAGTACGTCCGCGACCTCGTCCTCGACCCGGCCGGCCTTCCGCGGATCGGACATCACCCTCGCCGACTCCTCCGGCGTCAACCACTGGAAGATCTCGACGAGTTCCGCCGCCTCCACGCTGAGCGCCGCGGCCAGGTTCTTGGGGGTGTGGTACTGCTGCCAGTCCCGCGCGGCCGCGAATTCGGCCAGGCGGCGCTGCAGCGCTTGAAGATCCTCACTCATGCCCCTAGGTGTAGCACCTGCACGCCGGGCAGCCCGTCGACGACCGACGGGTCCCGCACCGTCCCCAGCAACCGGACGTGCCCGCGCTCGGCCATCCGTACGGCCAGCGACATCAGCTCGCGCGCCTGTCTGCGGTCCATACAGCGGTCCATCCCGTCCGCCATGACCGTCATCTGCTGCCGGGCCGACGGAATCTCCCCCGCCGGATCCATGGCCAGCACGCCCGGCCCGGTGAGCAGCACCAGCGCCAGCGCGAGAAAGCGCAGCTCACCGTCGCCGAGCTGCTCGACGGGCATCTCCCCGAGCTCACCCCGGTCGAGCACGGCCCGCACACCCGCCGCACCTCCCGCCTCCTGCCCGGTCTGCGGGCCGTGTGCCGTGCCGTGCCCGGCCGCCGTCGAAGCCGCGGCCGTCCCCTCGCTCGTACCGCTCGACTGCCGCGGCACCGCGCGCAGCCCGTCGACGGGGCCGGCACATGCCTCCCGTACCGCCGCGACCAGCACCGCATGCCGCCGCGCGCACTCCCGGCTCGTACGCTCCAACACGGCGGGCAGGTTGTCGCAGGACGACCGCAGCCGCCCCTCGTCGCGCTCCTCCCCCACGTCCGGCCCCCAGCCGCCGGCCTCCCCGCCGCCTCCGTTCCCCCTGCGCCCCCGCGTGCCCCAGGCCCCGACAGCACCCCCGCCAGCTCCGGCCCCTCCGGACCCTCCCGTCTTCCCCGAGCCGCTCCCCGCGCCCCCTCCCCGACCACCGCCACGGGCTCCGCTCCCCTGCCCCGCACTCCCCCGACCACCACCGGCCCCACCACCCACGCCGAATCCACCACTCCCACCAGCCCCACCCGCCCCCGCTCCGCGCATGGCCTCCGGCCGTGGGTCGCACACAAACGCCGACCGGAGCGCGACCACGACCTGCTCGGCCGCGGCCAGAACCAGCCGCTGGCCCGCCGTCTTGCCCGCGACCCGCAACGGCAGCAGAGACGTACCCAGCCGGTCGTCGGGCAGCGGCGCACGGGTCACCGGGGTCGCGCCGGCGGTGTGCCAGGCCGCCTGGACGGCGGGGCGGGTGGGGTCGGTGAGCGCGGTGGTGAGCAGCGTCTCGCCGCCACCGGTCAACCGCTCGCCGACGATGCGGAGTTCGGGCTCGGCCTGTACGGCGAGATCGAGGCTGACGGGGCCGGCCGGGCCGTCGACCGTACAGCCGATACGGAACCCGCGCCGCCCCTGCCCGTCGGGACGCGCCCCCGCCGGCACACACGCCGACGGACCGCCCGCCACCCCCACGGCCCGTGCGAGCGGCTCCCCGCTGCCGAGCCGGGCGAGGATCTCGTACGCCTGCAGCGCACTGGACTTACCGCTTCCGCTCTCGCCGCTCAACAGCGTCAGCGGGCCGAGCGGCAGGGTGATGCCACGGTGGGTCTTGAAGGCGGACAGCCGTAACTCGGTGACCGCCGGTCGCACACTGTCGGTATCCATGAGGGGACGCTACGCAGCGCCCCGACCGGAGAACCGTTACGCCCAACTGCTCTTCCTACGAACGGGGGACGGCCCCCGTTGCCGCTTCCGCGACCTCGGTGCCGGCCGGTGCCAGCAGGAAGACATTGGTGTCGACGCGGTGCATCCCGCTGCCCAGCCCGAAGACGACTCCGCTGGAGAAGTCCAGGATGCGCTTGGCGACATCGGTGTCGGCGCTGCTGAGGTCCAGCAGGACCGGGATCTGCGTCATCAAGTACTCGGCGACCTCACGGGCGTCCGCGAAGGTCTGGACGCGGATGACGATGAACCGCCGCGGCTCTTCCGCCGGCTCCTCCTCGGGGAGGGCACGGTGGTCGGACCAGGAAGGCCATTCGCTGCTGCTGCGGAGCGGGACCACCTCGGCGAGCCCTTCCCACTGCTCGTCGGTGGCATCGGGGCCGTTCACCGAATCACCTCACCCAGAGGAGCGCTGGCTGTCTGCGGTATCTGCATCGCACAATTCTAGAGATAAACATACAAAGCTCGACGCACGCGACACACGCCGCGCCACGTCCCGTTCCATCCTGCACCATGGCCCCTGACCTGTGCCGACATCCTCGACAGATATCCTGCGTCGAGATTGTGTGTGCCTGTTCATCCCCCCTTGTGACGGAGGTCGGTTCTGTCGTGAGTCCTGAGCCTCCCGGTCGCCGTCTGCGCGGCCTGCGTGGCCTGCGTAAACCTGCGAAGAAGCGGCCCGCCGGGCCCCCGCCCGCCGAAACCACGGACCAGTCCGACGCGCCGGAACCGCCGGCCGAAACCACCAGCAGCGTCATCAGCGCCGCCCTCTACCGCGACGGACACCGCGTCAGCACCCACGACACACTCGCCGACGCCTTCCGGCAGCAGCGCGACGCCTCCGGCACCCTGGCCTGGATCGGGCTCCATCGCCCCACCCCGGCCGAACTCGTCACCCTCGCCTCGGAGTTCGACCTCCATCCGCTCGCCGTCGAGGACGCCCTGGAGGCCCACCAGCGGCCCAAGCTGGAGCGCTACGGCGGCACCCTCTTCGTCGTCCTGCGCGCCGCGCGCTATCTCGACGACCGCGAGGTGGTCGACTTCGGCGAGCTGCACGTCTTCGTCGGCCGCGACTTCGTGATCACCGTGCGGCACGGCGGCGCCCCCGATCTGTCGGCCGTACGCCACCGCATGGAGGAGGCCCCCGAACTCCTCAAGCGCGGCCCCGAAGCCGTGCTCTACGCGATCCTCGACGCCGTCGTCGACGGCTACGCGCCGGTCGTCGCCGGCGTCCAGAACGACATCGACGAAATCGAGACCGAGGTCTTCGGCGGCGACCCCCGGGTCTCCCGCCGTATCTATGAACTCTCCCGCGAGGTCGTGGAATTCCAGCGCGCCACCCGCCCGCTGAACGACATGCTGGAAAGCCTGACCGCGGGCTTCGAGAAGTACGCCATCGACGAGGAGCTGCGCCGCTATCTGCGCGACGTGGCCGACCATGCGCTGCACACGACGGACCGCGTGGACAGCTTCCGGCAGGCGCTGCAGGACATCCTCACCGTCAACGCCACACTGGTAAACCAGCAGCAGAACGCCGAAATGCGGGCCCTGGCCGAGGCCGGCTTCGAACAGAACGAGGAGATCAAGAAGATCTCGTCGTGGGCCGCCATCCTCTTCGCCCCGACCCTCGTCGGCACCATCTACGGCATGAACTTCCAGAACATGCCGGAACTGCACTGGGGTTTCGGCTACCCCTTCGCGATCGGGCTGATGGCTGTGGTCTGTGTGAGCCTGTACTTCGTCTTCAAGCGGCGGGACTGGCTCTGACGGGGACGAGCACCCGCCGGCCACCGAGCGGAACGGTGCGTTGTCAGTGGTGGCTCGTATGGTGGGGGCGGGCTCAAGGAGGCGGTGCGTACTGCCGGAGGGGGTGCGTGGGCGGAGCAGTGAGGTGGGGTCAGCGGGCCAGGCGGCCCAGGAGTGAGGAGGCTGCGGCGATGCCGAGTGCCGCGGCCGCGACCAGGACGGCGTAGTCCAGGGCCAGGTGGGCCTGGGTGCCGAGGAGTAGGCCGCGGAGGGCGTCGACTTGGTAGCTCAGGGGGTTGAGCTTGCTGACCGTCTGGAGCCAGCCGGGCATGATCGCCACCGGGTAGAGGGCGTTGGAGGCGAAGAAGAGCGGCATGGTGATGGCCTGGCCGATACCCATCAGACGGTCGCGGGTGAGCACGATTCCGGCGATCGTCATCGACAGGCAGGAGAAGAAGGCCGAGCCGAGGACCACCGCGACGACCACGCCGAGCAGGCGTAGCGGGTTCCAGGTCATGGCCACACCGAGCAGTGCGGCGATGGCGATCACCACCACGGCCTGGATCAGCGCCTTCACCCCGGCGGCGAAGGCCTTGCCGGCGATCAGGGCGGATCGTGGGGTCGGGGTGACCAGCAGCTTGGTGAGGATACCGGCGTCCCGTTCCCAGATGATCATGATGCCGTAGAAGATCGCGATGAACATGGCCGACTGGGCGATGATGCCGGGCGCCAGATAGTCGATGTACGGGGTACCGCCGGTCGGGATGGCGTTGAGGCGGGTGAAGGTCTCGCCGAAGACCAGGAGCCACAGGGCGGGCTGGACGGCGCGGGTGTACAGCTCGGTCCGGTCGTGGCGCAGCTTCTGCAGTTCGACCATGCACATCGCGACGACCCTGGCAGGCAGCACCCGCCAGCCGGTGCGGGCGCGCGGCGGGACCAGCAGCAGGTCCAGCCGTCCGGCGCCGGTGGCGGTGTCAGCCGACTCGGTTTGCGGTGCGGCGGGTGCTTCGGACATCGCGGAAGTCTCCTGACTGCTCGTCGAGGCCGCTGCCGGCGACGTCCCGGAAGACGTCCTCCAGTGTCGGTGCGGCGTCGGACGAGCGCGATGGGGCCGATGGGGTCGAGGGGGTCGAGGGGGTGGGTGTGGCTGTTGGGGGCGGTGTCGTGGGTGGGGACGCGGTGTGGGCGGCGCGGCGGCGGGCGCGTAGGGCGGCGCGGAGTTCGTCCGGTGTGCCGAGGGCGCGGATCCGTCCGTGGTGCATCAGGGCGACGCGGTCGCAGTACTGGTCGGCCTCGTCCATGTAGTGCGTGGTCACCAGCACGGTCATGCCGGTGGCGGCCCGTACCGCGTTGATGTGTGCCCAGACGCTGGTGCGGGCGATCGGGTCGAGGCCGATCGTCGGCTCGTCGAGCATCAACAGACGGGGCGCGCTGACCAGTGCCTGGGCGAGTTCGAGGCGGCGGATCATGCCGCCGGAGTACGTCTTGGCGAGCCGGCCGGCCGCGTCGGTGAGGCCGACCGCCTCCAGCGCCTGGGTCACGCGTGCGGCGCGCTCGCGGCGGGAGACGTCGAAGACCCGGGCGAAGAGTTCGACGTTCTCGCGGCCGGTCAGCCCGGCGTCGGCGGACAGCTGCTGCGGTACGTACCCGAGCAGCCGGCGGACGGCCATCCGCTCCTTCGCCGCGTCGTGCCCGAACACCCGCACCATGCCGGGCGGGACGGGCAGGAGGGTGGTGATGCAGCGGATCGCGGTGGTCTTGCCCGCGCCGTTCGGGCCGAGCAGACCGAAGACCTCGCCCGTGCGGACGGAGAGGTCCACGCCGTCCACGGCCTTGGTCTCGCCGAAGGCGTAGCGCAGGGCGTGGCAGGTCACGGCGTCGGAATGAGGGGAAGAAGGGAAAGGAGGAGATGGAGGGGAAGGAGAGGAGAGTGAGGCGTGGGGGGAGGGCGGGGCGGGTGTTGGACCGGCAGCCGGTCCCGGCTCGCGCTCGTCGTCGGTGGTCATGTGCCGTCCGCCTCCTCGTGCAGGTTGTGGGCGAGCCTGCGCAGCGCCGGGAGGGCCGCCGCGAGCGCTGCCTGGTCGGCCTCGGGCAGGCGCGCGACCTGCTCGCGGACCAGGGCGCTGCGGCGGGTCTCCCAGTCGTGCAGCCGCGCCCGGGCCGCGGCGGTGGGGAACAGCAGTGCCGAGCGGCGGTCGTCGGGGGCGGTCTCGCGGCGCAGACAGCCGGCCCGGCTGAGCTGATTGACCAGGGTCGAGACCGAATTGCCCGCGAGACAGAGCTCCTTCGCGGCGGCCGAGACCCGTATGCCGGGCCGGGCCGCGACCAGCCGCAGGAGTTCCACCTCGGCGCCGCGCAGCCGGGGGGTGGTCAGGCCGGCCCGCAGCCGGCGCCGGATCAGCCGCGGAACAACAGACAGCACATCGGCGAGCGAGTCGGGGAACTCCCCTGCAGCCATGCCTCAATTTTAGTTCTGAGTGAGAGGTAGTGCCGGGGACACGCGCGGGCGGGGCGCCGAACGGCCCACCCGGTAGCATCACGCCCCATGGCCAGGCCCAAGGAGTTCGACCCGCACGCCGCGCTCGCGGTGGCGGTGGAGACATTCCGCCGCCAGGGCTACGAGGGCACCTCCGTACAGGATCTCGTACAGGCGCTGGGCATCAACCGCTCCAGCATGTACGCGGCCTACGGCTCCAAACACGACCTCTACCTCAAGGCCCTGGAACGCTACAGCGCAGGTGAGGCCGCCAAGGCGCAGGAGGACCTGGCGGGCACCGGGCCGGCGCTGCCCGCCCTGCGCGCGTTTCTGCTCTCCTCCGTGGATGCCGCGCTCACGGACCCGGAGCGCGCGGGGTGCATGGTCACCCACGGGGTGATGGAACGCCTCCCCGGTGACCCGGAGGCCGCCACCCGCCTGCGGGGCGCGCTCGGGTCGATGGAGGAGGCCTTCGCCGCCGTGCTGCTGCGCGCCCGCGCGAACGGGGAGCTGGCGCCCGGCACGGACGTACGGAGCGCGGCCCGGTTCCTGGTCACGTTCACACAGGGGCTGCGGGTGATGGAGAAGGCCGCCGACCGCGGGTATCTGACCGAAGTGGTGGATCAGGCGCTGACGGTCGTTTTCGGCGACGGATAGGCACGGGGCGAGGGCCTGACGCTCAGGGCAGCGGTCTGCGGTGCCCTTCGCCGAGTGCAGCGGCCCCTCGCTCGGTCCAGCGGCCCGTCGCTCAGTGCTGTCCGGGAGGCGGGGGCGGAACCGGCGCCCCCGGTGGCGGCGTGATCTTCGCGTGGACCCGGATCTCGGCAACGGCCGTGGCGGACGTCGCGGGTGCCTCGCGGGGCAGGAAGGCGTCGCGGCGGGCGCCCGGGTCCCAGCCGGTGTCCACGACGCGCTTCTGGAACAGAATCGCGGCGCCCAGGAGTACGGCGCCGAGCGCCAGCATCACCAGGACGCCGCCCGTCGCGCCCGCCTTGGCCGCGTTGCCGATCAGGGTGCCGAACCAGCCGAAGTCGGCATCGCCGAAGGTGGTGTTCTCCTTGCCGAAGGCGCCGAGCACCTTGAGCAGCAGCGCCGGTAGAAAGGTGATCAGCACGCCGTTCAGGAAGGCGCCGAGCACCGCACCGCGTCGGCCGCCGGTGGCATTGCCGTAGACGCCGGCCGCACCGCCGGTGAAGAAGTGCGGTACGAGGCCCGGCAGGACCAGCGCGAGACCGAACGCCGGATGCCCCACCCAGGTGAGCAGGCCGAGGCTGACCAGGCCGCCGACGAAGCTGGCGAGGAAGCCGATGAGCACGGCGTTCTGCGCGTACGGGAAGACGATCGGCGCGTCGAGGGACGGCACCGCGCCCGGTACGAACCTGCCGGCGATGCCCTGGAACGCCGGGACCAGTTCGCCCAGGATCGTACGGACGCCGAAGAGGATCACCGCGACCGCGATGCCGAACCGCAGGCCTTGCATGACGGACTGCATGACGTAGTTGCCGAGGTCACCGGCCGCGCTGCCACCGTCGGCCGCGAACGCCTTGAAGGCCGTCGCCCGGCCGGCCTTGGCCAGGTGGACCAGCGACATGATGACGTAGATCAGCACCATGGACAGCGCGGTGGCGACCATCGAGTCCCGCAGAAAGCGCAGGCCCTCGGGGAGCTTCATGTCCTCGGTGCTGCGGCTGCGCTTGCCGACGAGCTGTCCGGTGGCGCCCGCGACGATGTACCCGGCGGTTCCGAAGTGGCCGATGGCGATGCTGTTGTTGCCGGTGACGCGTTTGGTCCAGGGGTGTGCGAAGGCCGGCATGGCGACCAGGAGTATGCCCAGCAGCAGTCCGCCGACGACCACCACGCTCACGGAGGACTGTCCGGAGGTGGCCAGGACCATCGTCAGCAGGGTGGCCATGAAGAGCATGTGATGGCCCGTCAGGAAGACGTAGCGCAGGGGTGTGAAGCGGGCCAGCACCAGGGCGACCGCGAAGCCGAGGATCATCAGCCAGGCGACCCGGGCGCCGAACTGCGCCTGGGCGATACCGACGATCGCCTCGTTGGTCGGGATCACACCGTGCGCGCCGGTCGCGCCCTGGATCATGCCGCCCAGCGGCGCGAGCGAGCTGACCACCAGTCCGGCACCGGCGCCGATCAGCAGAAAGCCCAGCGTCGCCTTGAGGGCGCCGCCGACGATCTGCCCGGCGGTCTTCTTCAGCGCGATCAGGCCCGCCGCGGTGATCAGGCCGATCAGATACGCGGGTTGGCTGAGGATCTCGTTCACGAGGAACATGGCGAGGGATATGAGCCAGTCCATGGCGGCTGTCCGTCCTCCCGGATCGGTGGGGTGGTGGCGTCGCTTCTCAGGCGCCGCGCCTCAGGCAGGCACCGCTTCTCAGACGTCGCGTCTCGGCCGTCGGCGTCTCAGACGTCGTAGGTGTCGCGGAGTACGCGGTCGACCTCCGAGCCGCTGGTGAAGTCCTCGACGACCTTCACCGGTACGCCGAGCTCGCCCAGCGTCCTGGCGATCTCCCGGGAGGTGAGGATCGCGACGGCCTCGGACGCCTTGCCCTTGGCCGAGATGGTGTCGGTCGCCTCCACCGTCACATGGCGGGACCAGCCCCAGCGGTCGAGCACCTGCTCCAGCGTGTTCTTGAGGAACAGACTGGTGCCCACGCCGTTACCGCAGACGGTAAGGATCTTGTGTACGGCGGGCCCGCCGCGCGGCCGCTCCGCGCCCTCCCCCGTCGGCCCGGCGAGCACCGTATGCAGCTCCTCCGGACCGGCCGCGTCCCGCAGGGCCCGTGCCGTCACCGGGTCGGCCAGCAGTTCGGCGAGGGCGGCCATCGCCGCCGTGTGCGCGCCGGAGTCCTGCGCGGCGAGCCCCACCACCAGATGCACCGGGTCATTCGCCTCATGGCCGAATTCCACCGGTTGTTCCAGGCGGACCCAGGAGAGCCCGGTCCTGCGCACGGCGGGTGAGGGCCGGGCGTGGGCCAGGGCGAAACCGGGTGCGATGACGAGGTACGGCCCGTTGTCCTCGACGTTGCGGATCATCTCGGCCGTGTACGCGTCGGTGGTGGCTTCCGTCTCCACCAGCAGCCCGCCCGCCACCCTGATCGCTTCGCGCCAGTCCGCCGCCGGGACGTCCAGGCGTACGGCCGCCAGGGGGAGAAGATCACTCAGCGCTGCCATGGCAGGGGACTCTACCTACGCGCAGGTGGCCGGCACATCGGTGCGGAAGGCCGAAATTCCGGGAGTCTGTCTCCCAACTTCCCTCCGGGGCAACGGCCTTGACAGTCTCCTGTGGGGGGAGAAGCCTGGTTCTTTCGGCAGTTGCCGGAAGTCGGGGGATACCGGGGGAATCGGGGGACTCATCATGAGGTACACGTCTGCGCGCGCGACGGGCCGGACATCGGCGTACGACGCGGCGCGCGCCGCAACCGGAGACCGGCGGCAGCGACCTCGACCCACCCGCCCTACGCGCCGGGCCGCCGCCCTCGGCACCGCGGTCCTCACCCTCGCCCTGCCGCTGGCGGCCTGTTCGTCGGACGGCGGAGGCGAGGATCCCGCGGGCGGCGCCGGCAGCTCGGCGGCCGCTTCGGCGCCCTCCCCCAGCCCCACCCCGACCGTCGACCCCGACGCCTACCGTCATGCGCTGACCGGCGCCCTCGGCCCGCTCGACAGCGCACTGCGCGCGGTCGACAAGGCGGACGAGGGCGGATCGCTGGACAAGGCCCTGGACGCCGCCGCCACCAAGGCCGATGCCGCCGCGGACGCCCTGGAGACGGCCCGTACGCCGGACAACGCCACCACGGGCAACAGCCAACTCGCCCTCGCGCTACGCGCCTTGGGTCAGGACCTCAAGAGCGCCCACGGCGACGGCGGCCGCTGCGCCACCTCGCCGCGCGTCGAACTCGGGACGGCCCAGGGCCCGAAGAGCGTCAAGGAGGCCGGTCGCACGCTCACCGCCCTCGGGTACGACGCCTCGCTGCGGCTGCCGCGTACGGAGCAGGCCAAGCACCGGCGGCTCGCCAACGGCTCGTTCGTCCGCGACGGCAGCCGGGGCGGTCTGGGGCGGCTGACGATCAACAACGGCACCAGCAGCGATGCGGTGGTGACGCTGACCCGCGGCGAGCGGACGGCGTTCTCCGTGTATGTACGCAAGGGCTCCGAGGCGACCGTGCGCAGCGTCAACAGCGGTTCGTACACGGTGTACTTCACCACCGGTGAGGACTGGAGCGCGGGCAAGCGGTCCTTCACCCGTGGGTGCAGCTTCGAGAAGTTCGACGACAAGGCGAACTTCCGGACGGTCCAGGTGTCCGGCGGAACGCAGTACACCGTGCTGAAGTTCACCCTGAACAAGGTGATCGGCGGCAATGCGACCACGAGTCAGGTGCCGCCGGGCGAGTTCCCCTCGTAGCGGTGGCCGGGGCGCCGCAGCGGCTCGGTATCGTGGCGACGTGGGTGACAGCACTGTATGGACTCTGGCGATCGCGGCGGTGACCGGCGGCACGGCCGTGCTCGCCAGTTGGGTCACCGGCCGCGGCAGCACCCGGGCCGCCAGGATCCAGGCCGAGATCGGCGCGCGTGCGCAGCGCGCCGAGCGGCTGCGCGAAAGCCGGCGCACCGCCTATCTGGATCTGATCGAACAGACCCACCGGATGGGCGAGTTGTACTGGGAGATCTCCGCGGCGCTACGGCTGCCCGGCTCCGACGCCCGTACCGCCGCCCTCGGTGCGCTGCACGACCGGGAGGTCGCCGAGTACGCGAAGATCCGTCGCTGCGCGCGGGTGGTCGAACTGGAGGGCCCGCCCTCGGCCGCCGCCGCGGCGCTCGCCCTCCAGAAGGCGACCGGCCCCTTCTACGAGGCCGTCAAGGCCGATCTGGCCGGCGACTCCGATCGCCGGCCCGATTTCGACGCCGCCTACAGCCCCTTCTGGGCGGCGCTGGAGAGGTTCGTGGACGCGGCGCGGGACGCCCATCAGAGCGAGTGAGACAGCGGGACGCAACGGCGCGGATCGGGACGGACCTGGTGGAGACGATGTTGCGGTGAAGGGTGGTGGGGGTGGTGGGAGTGGCGAGCCGGGCGGGCGACGGGCCGGGCGTCCTCAGGGGTTCCGGACGCGCTGACGCGCGCGGTAGGCGCGCAGATTGGCGGCGTTGCCGCAGGTCTTGACGTCGTGCCAGACCCCGCTGTTGTTACGGGAGCGGTCGTAGAAGGCCACCCGGCAGCGGGGGTTGCGGCAGGTCTTGAGGCGGCGGCGGGTGTCCGCCTGCTGTCCTTCCAGGATGGCGGCGAGGATCAGCGAGACCAGGCGCCGCCACCCCGTGCCGCGCGGCTCCAGGCGGACGAGTCCGTCCTCGCCGAGCTGGAGCGCGGCGGTGGCGCTGTGCACCACCGGTGCGGCGGCCACCCCCGCCCCGGATGTCGCGCCCTGCGCCGTCGCGGTCGCCTCGTGCAGAGCATCGCGGAAGGCCCGGAGCTCCTCCAGCCCGTCGGCGTCCAGCTCCACCTGAGGGGCGGGTTGCCCGGTGGCCTGCGACCACTGGGCGATCGCCTCGTTCGCCCACGCCTGCGCGTCCTCCAGGGAGGCGAGGAGGTCCGGCTTCCGAGGGGTGCCCGCGGCGACGGTGTTGAGCAGGTCCTGGGCAAGGCCCAGCCCGTCGGGCGCGGGGTCCAGGTGGTAGCGGGCGTTGGCGGGCCAGGTCATCGCGATCACACCTCCTGGACGTCTTACGGGCGGGCCATCTTTTCACAGGCGTACGAGACGCCTGCCGTTATGCAAGATCCGCCATAAGAAGTAACATCATTTGGGTTCTTTCCCCTGTGGCAGTCAGACCAGGCTGCCGAGCCGCGCCGCGTCGTACGGCACCGCCTCGTCCAGCCGGCCGCTCAGCGCCTTGTCCGGCCAGTTGGGGTCGGCGACGAGGGCGCGGGCGACGGCGACCAGGTCGAACTCGTCGCGCTCCAGGCGGTCCAGGAGCAGATCGATCCCGGCGACGCCGGACTGCTGAGTACGGCTCCGCGGGCCGGAGAACTCCTTGTCCAGGCCGATGGATCCCACGGTCATCACGGCCTTGCCGGTCAGCTTCTTGGCCCATCCGGCGAGGTTCAGCTCACTGCCCTCGAATTCGGGCAGCCAGTAGCGGCGGGTGGAGGCATGGAAGGCGTCCACGCCGGCCGCGGCGAGCGGGGTGAGCAGCTGCTCCAGCTCCTCGGGGGTCTCGGCTATCCGGGCCTGGTAGTAGTCGGTCTTCCACTGCGAGAAGCGGAGGACGACCGGGAATCCGGGCGAGACGGCGGCGCGCACCGCGGCCACGATCTCGGCGGCGAAGCGGGCCCGGGAGGCGGGGGCGCCACCGTATTCGTCGGTACGCCGGTTGGTGGCCGCCCACAGATAGTTGTCGATCAAGTAGCCGTGGGCGCCGTGCAGTTCGATGCCGTCGAAGCCGATGCGCTCCGCGGTGGCGGCCGCCTCGGCGAAGGCCCGGATCACCTCGTCGATGTCCCGCGGCGTCATCGCGGAGCCGTACGGACGGCCGTCGAGGCCCACGCCGGACGGGCCCTCGGCGGGGACGCCGGCCGGCAGGCTCCCGGGCTCGCGCGACATGCCCGTGTGCCACAGCTGCGGCATGATGCGGCCGCCCGCGCGATGGACCTCGTCGACGACCCGGGCCCAGCCGGCCAGCGCGTCCGCTCCGTAGAAGTGCGGCACATCGTGGTACGCCGCCGCGGCCGCGCGGTCGATGAAGGTGCCCTCGGTGACGATCAGCCCGGCCCCGCCGGCCGCCCGCCGCGCGTAGTACGCGGCGACGTTCTCACCAGGCACCCCGCCCGGCGAGAAGCACCGGGTCACCGGCGCCATGGCGATCCGGTTCCTGAGGGTCAGATCCCCGAGGGTGAACGGCCGTCCCAGAAGCTGTGCGGCTCGCGAGTCCTCGTACGTCGTCATCGCCATCGTGCGCTCCTCCGCTGCGACAAATCCAGCTGCAAGTCCAGCTGGCGACATAATCGTAACACTTTTACTTCTGTCTCAGCGGTGCGATGGCCAGGAGGGCGACATCGTCATGGAAGACGCGGGTATGGCGGGGCAGGTCGGTGTTGAGGAAGTCGATGACGTCACAGGGGCCGGGCGCGGGGCGGCCGGCGAAGCGGTGGCTGAGGCGGTCGAGAAGCGGGTAGAAGGCGCCGGTCCGGTCGCGGGCCTCGATCAGTCCGTCGGTGCAGAGCAGCAGGACGTCGCCGTGGGTGAAGCGGTGGGTGTAGGCGACGGGCGGCTCATCGGCCAGGGTGCCCAGGCCGAGCGGGAGCGCGGGTGGTCCGGTGAGGGCCGTCACCTCGCCGTCGGAGATCAGGACCGGCTCGATGTGCCCATGGTTGACGATCGTCACCCGGCCGGCCGGGGCGTCGTACTCGATCAGGGCGGCGGTCGCGAACAGCTCGTCGTCGGGCAGCTCTTCGGCCTCGCGGGCCAGCCGCCGTTCCATACGGGCGGCGACGGCCAGCAGATCCCCCTGTTCGTAGACGGCCTCGCGGAAACTGCCGAGGATGTCGGCGACCGTGCGTACGGCCTTGAGCCCCTTGCCGCGGACGTCGCCGATGATGGCGCGCTCACCGTCCGGGGTGGCACGGATGTCGTAGAGGTCGCCGCCGACCATGGTGCCGACCTCGCCGGACCGGTAGAGACCGGCCGCGAGTACCTGTCCGACCCGGTGCGGCACCGGCCGCAGCAGGGTCCGCATCAGGGCTTCGGCCACCGAGTTGGCGCGTACCAGGTGGCGTTCCTGGCGCCGGCGGTGGGCGGCCAGCGCCACGCCGAGGATGCCGACCAGACCGGTGGCGATGTAGGCGGCGACATAGTGGTTCGCCCACAGTTGGTGGATGTTGTGGCCGGTGCAGCACGGGGTGCCGGCCAGGACGCCTTCCAGTACGACGGCGAAGACCGTGACGGCGGCGACGCCGACGGGGCCGAGGGTGTACGCGGCGATCACCGGCAGCGCGATGAGCAGGAAGCTCACCGCCCACATCGTGGGGGTCACGGTTTCGAGCAGCAGCACGAACACGACGTAGGCGGCCGGCAGCCAGCGCATCCACGCCGGCGGGCGGGTCACCTCGCTGCCGCCGTTGTCCGCAATCGCCGCCGGCCGCCCGGCCGTTCGGCCATGGCCCGGCCGGCGACCACGACGGATCCGCTCAAAGATCGACTCACCCGAACTGTTCACACGGGCTCCTGACACGACCGCGACCGAGGGCCACAGCCTGACGCGGCCAAACAGCCCAACCCGCCCATTACGCCGTCAGCGGCATGTCACCCGTCGGCGGACCGGGCACGGGGCCGGGCGCGTACGTGCATGCGCTCGCCCTGGCGGCCGAAGAGGCTGAGGAGTTCGACGGGGCCCTCGCCGGTGCTGCCGAACCAGTGCGGCACCCGGGTGTCGAACTCGGCGGCCTCGCCCGGGCCCAGGACCAGATCGTGATCGGCCAGGACCAGACGCAGGCGTCCGGCGAGGACGTAGAGCCACTCATAGCCCTCATGGGTACAGGGCTCCGGTGTGCTCCGGGTGTGCGGGAGGACCATCTTGAAGGTCTGCAGCGGGCCGGGCTGCCGGGTCAGGGGCAGCACGGTGTTGCCGTTCACGCGCTGGGGCGTGAGCCGGATGCGGGGGTCGCCGACCTCGGGGGCGCCGACCAGTTCGTCCAGCGGGACCTGGTGGGCCTGGGCGATGGGGAGCAGCAGTTCCAGGCTGGGACGGCGCTGACCGGACTCCAGACGGGACAGGGTGCTCTTGGAGATACCGGTGGCCTCGGAGAGCGCCGCAAGTGTCACACCACGCTGAGCGCGCAGGCGCTTGAGGCGGGGGCCGACGTCGGAGAGGACTTGGGTGAGGGCGGGTGAGTGCTGCACGCCGCCCATTGCACAAGCTCGTTCCGGAAACGGCAACAAAGGTTGTCCCTTCCGGGTCGCGGTCGCTGCCTGTCGGCGGGAGGACCACCGGGTATCGGACGCGGCCGAAGGCAGGGCCACGGTGTGCGGGGCCCCGCCTTCGGCAGGGGTCAGCCGAGCTCGCTCCAGGACAGGACGCGGGCCGCCGGGGAATGGACGAGCGCGAGCAGACCGAGGCGGTTCGCGCGCTTGGCCGGGTCCTCGGCCATCACCATCACCTGGTCGAAGAACGCGTTGATCGCGGTGACGAGTTCGCCGGTCTCGCGCGCGAAACGGAGCAGCGAGGTGTCGTCGCCGAGCGTGCTGCGGAGCTTTTGCACCGCGGCGTGGAGGTCGTGCTCCGCCGGGCTGTCGAACAGCGCCGGGTCACACGTGGGCTCCGTGTCCTGCGGAAGGATGCGCCGGACGCGCTGCAGCGCCGCGATGAGAGCGGTGAACGGCGGGGTGCCGAGCAGCGAGTCGAGTTCGGCGAGGGTCTGCTCGGTGTGCAGGGGGCTGCCGCCGCGCGGCAGGACCGCCCGCACCTGTGCCACCGAGTGGCCGCTTTCCAGGAGTTGCTGCTCGAAGCGGCGCAGTACGAACTGCCGCGCATCGGCCAGCGCCTCCGTCGAGCAGGTCACCGGCTGGTGCTCCGCCGCGATCCGCAGACCGTCCTCGACGGTGAGGGACGCCAGTTCGGGGCGGCTGCGCAGGATGTTGACCACGCCCAGCGCGGAGCGGCGGAGGCCGTAGGGGTCCGAGCTTCCGGTGGGGACGGAGCCGATGGCGAACAGGCCCGCCAGGAGGTCGAAGCGGTCCGCCAGGGCCAGCAGGGCGCCGGCGCGGGTGGCGGGGAGCGCGTCCCCGGCGAATCGCGGCAGCTCCATGTCGAACAGCGCGGTGGCGACGGCCTCGCCCTCGCCGGCGCGGTCGGCGTACTCCCGGGCCATGACACCGGCGAGACCGGAGAGTTCGGTGACCATGTGGGAGCCGAGGTCGAATTTGGCGAGCCGGGATGCGCGGTCCAGGGTGCTCCGGTCGTCCGGGCCCAGTTCGACGGCCTGCGCCAGCCGCGCCGCGATGGCCGCGATACGCCCGGCCCGGTCGGCCATCGAGCCGAGTCGCTCCTCGAAGGTGAGCAGGGTCAGCTTGTCCCGCATCTCGGTCAGCGGCGTGGCCAGGTCCGCGCGCCAGAAGAACGCGGCGTCCTCGTAACGCGCGCGCAGCACGGCCTCGTTGCCCGCGCGGACGACCGCTTCGTCGCAGCTGCCGTTGGCGACGGCGATGAAGTGCGGCAGCAGCGTGCCCTCGGAGTCCTGGACCGGGAGGTAGCGCTGGTGCTTGCGCATGACGGTGGTGAGGATCTGCGCCGGCAGCTGGAGATAGCCCGGGTCGAAGCTGCCGAGGAGGGGGACGGGACGCTCGACGAGATCGGTGATCTCCGAGACGAGGTCGCGGTGCTCCTCCAGGTCGACGGTGCCACCGGCTCCGGCGGCGAGCCGCACCGCACCGTCCTCGACGAGCCGGCGTCGTACGTCCGCGTCGGCCAGGATGCCGTGGTCCGTCAGAAGGTCCAGGAAGCCGTCGGCCGAGGGGACCTCGACCGTGGGGGACGGCGCGTCGCGGTGCACATGTGTCGTACGCCCTGCCGTGAGGCCGGCGAGCGAGAAGGGCACGACGCGGTCGCCCAGCAGCGCCAGGATCCACCTGATGGGGCGGGTGAAGACCAGGCCGGGGGCGTTCCAGCGCATGTTCTTCTCGGCGCGCAGTCCGGTCACGATCTGCGGCAGGATCTCGGCGAGCACCTCGAACGCGGTGCGGCCGCGCACCTGGCGGGTCACCACGACATGCTCGTGCCCCCCGAACTCGGCGCGGGCCAGCTCATCCGCCTCGATGCCCTGGCTGCGCGCGAACCCGAGTGCGGCCTGGGTGGCGTTGCCGTCCTTGTCGAAGGCCGCGGCGACCCGGGGTCCGCGTACGGTCCGCTCGTGGTCCGCCTCCTGGCCCGCCACCTCGTGCACCAGCGCCACCACCCGGCGCGGGGAGGCGACGACGCTGATCGCGCCGTGCGGGAGCCTGGTGTCACCGAGCTTCTCGGTGAGCGCCTCGCGTACGGCCTGTGCCGTGCGGCTCACCTCGGCGGGGGGCATTTCCTCGACGCCGATCTCGAAGGCGAGGGTGGCGGGGCCGGCCGGCGGCTGTCCGGCGTCGGCCGCGGGCTGTGCGGCGGGTACGGCCTCGGCCCGGCCGAGCGGGTGACCGAGCTCCTCGCGCCGCGCCGCCCACAGGCCCGCGACATCGTGGGCGAGCGCCCGCATCCGGGCGAAGGCGCGGGCCCGCTCCGTGGTGGAGATGGCTCCGCGCGCGTCGAGCACGTTGAAGGTGTGGGAGCACTTGAGCACATAGGTGTACGCGGGGACCGGCAGCCGGGCGTCCAGCATGCGGCGGGCTTCTTCGGCGTAGGTCTCGAACAGCGCGCGCTGCGTCGTCACATCGGCGTCGTCGAGGTAGTAGCGGCTCATCTCGTACTCGGCCTGGCCGAAGATCTCTCCGTAGGAGACGCCGGGCGCGTAGGTGATGTCCTTGAAGTGGCTCACGTTCTGCAGCGCCATGAGGATGCGCTCCAGGCCGTAGGTGATCTCCACGGACACCGGGTCGAGCGTGATGCCGCCGGCCTGCTGGAAGTAGGTGAACTGGGTGATCTCCAGCCCGTCCAGCCACACCTCCCAGCCGAGTCCCCAGGCGCCGAGGGCGGGTGAGGCCCAGTTGTCCTCGACGAAGCGGATGTCGTGTGCGGCGATGTCGATGCCGATGGCCCGCAGGCTGCCGAGATACAGCTGCTGGGCGTTGCCCGGTTCGGGCTTGAGGATCACCTGGTACTGGGTGTGGGTCTGCAGTCGGTTCGGGTTCTCGCCGTAGCGTGAGTCGTCGGGGCGGACGCTCGGCTCGGGGTAGGCCACGCGCCAGGGTTCGGGGCCCTGGACACGCAGGAAGGTGGCGGGGTTGAGCGTTCCCGCGCCGACCTCACTGTTCATCGGCTGGGCGACCAGGCACCCTTGCTCCGCCCAGTAATCGTTCAGTGCGAGCAGGGTGTCTTGCATCGTGCGCACGCGCGCCCTCCAAGGGCCATATCGGTGTCATGTGTGGTGCTTCCCTCGACGCCGGCGGCGACGTAGGGAGAGTTCATGGTCTCCGCGACCTTGACCAGCCAGTCGATCTCGTCGGTGAGGTCGGCGCCCTGCGGGCCCGTGACGGTCCGCGGCGCCGGGTGTGCCGAGGGCGGCACATTGCGTTCCCGGGATCTGACCATGGAGGCCAGCTGGGCGGCCTCCTCGATCGCCTGGAGTTCCTTGCCGGTCAGCCCGGCCCTGCGGCCCAGTTCCGTCGCGGTACGGACCGCCTCGGGATCGGTGTACGAACGCAGGGCGAGCTGACCGTCCCGTATCTCGATGACCTGGCGGTACAGCTTGAACTCCAGGGTGGAGGGCCGGAATCGGCTCCAGAAGCCGTTCGCGGGGGCGGTGAGTTCGATCATCGGCGCAAGTTCGTGCAGGACGTTCCACAACGGTCGCAGCCGACGGTACTGGCGCCAGGCCCGCAGCCAGCGGCGCGGCGCGTTCAGCGTCGGGCCCCAGCCGGGGAGGGTCCAGCCGACATGGGTCAGCAGCGCCCCGACGTCACCGCACACCCAGGCGACCGGTTCCAGCGGCCGCAGGTCCACCGCGTACGGGGAGAGGATGACGTCGGTGATCCTGATCAGGCTGAAGCCCAGGGTCGTCCATGCCCCCACGGCCGTCAGCCGCAGGCCCCTGCGCAGCCACAGGCGGTGCGAGACCTTGGCGTAGCGCTGGCTCAGGCGTGCGGTCTCGATTTCACCGATGGTGTAGAAGACGAGGTAGATCAGGAGGTAGACGGCGTAGAGCGGGTGGCCGGCGTAGTACAGCGAGAAGTCTTTCGGGCGCGGCTCGGACGGGGCCGTCATCGCGAAGAGGGTGATGAGCGCGGCCAGTACGAGGGCGGCGGCGAGCACCCTGGGCCGTGCTCTGCGCCAGGCACGTTCGGGCGGATGCGCCCAGAAGGTGAGGACGATCTGCTGGTTCGTCAGGACCAGCACGACGCACACCATGGACACCAGGGCCGCGCTGTTGGGGAAGCCGAACAGCCGGTCGACATATCCCCAGACGTAGGGGTGGGACACCGTGAAGCTCAGGGCGGAGCACATGAGCGCCCCGCACAGCGCGATCAGTGCGTAGTCGCGTGGCGATTTCCGTAAGGCGCTGAGTTTGTATCCAAAGGCCAGCCAGGCGACCACCGCACACACCGGGTGCAGATAGACGTTCACCGGCCCCCTTTGGGGATGTGCCGCAGCGAACGGTCCAGCCGCTGGATCACCTCGGCGGATCCGGAGGGCACCGTCCAGGTGGGCTCCCGGGTTCTGCGGTGCGCCTCCTGGAGGATCAATGAGGCGATGACCTCGGCCTCCTGCTCCTCCACGCTGTTGTACTGCGTGCGCTGGAGCACCCGTTGGACCATCCGGGGGTCCAGGTTGGGCAGGATCAGCAGTGACGATTCCTCGCCCACCACGGCGCTGGTGCGGTGGTCGCACAGCACATGGCCCAGTTCATGGGCGATGATGTGCTCCTGATGCAGCGGGCTGGTTTCCTGCTCGTAGAAGATGTAGTCCGTCTCGCCGACCGCGACCCACAGACCGCACGGGCCGTCGGGTGGGAGCGAAATCGATTCGAGCCGGATCGGACGGCCCGTGTGCTGTGCCACACGGTCGCACAGCGCCCGCACATCCAATGGAGAGGTGATTTCGAGATCGCGGACCAGAGCTCGACAGCGCCGGTTCACCGCCCGAGAACTCACTGACTGGCCCCCTGGTTCGGTCGGTGCTCACGTCTGGCCGACATCAGAGACCTGACGTGCATGGTGGTGGCTAGGAATCCTCGCCCGCAGGCCTACGCGGGAGCCCCTCCAACTCCCGCACCCGTTCGATCACTTCACTGATCGAGCTGAGTGTCTGCGGCGAGAGACCGGCGGTGCGGAGTGCGACCTGCTGCACCTGCGAATCCCGAAGGGCGGTGAGCAGCGTGAGGTCGGCGTCGACCTTCGCGGACACCTGGTCGTCGAAGAAGTAGGCCGGCGGAACTCCGAAAAATCTTGCCATACCCTCAAGATGGCGCAACGTCGGGTTGTCCCGTTGCCCTCTGCGCAGCAGCCAGATGTAGCTGCCCGAGATCGACACGCCGTCCGTGGTGATGGCGCGCGCGACCTCCTCCGTGCTGTAGGGGCCGCGGCCTGCGGGAATCACTGTCTCGAAGAGATGATTCAACTTGGCGGCCAGCGTGCGTCCTGCCGTGTTGCCCGTATCGGTCACGACCACGCCTCCATCCCGTTGGGCATCAGAACAACCTAACCTCACACTCGTGTGCAAGCCGAAGTGGCCCGCATCCTATACCCGTTGACACCGATCACAGCGGCTGCTTACAGTCCCGAGCTGTAGCACTCATCGACTCATGTGCAATCACAAACCGCAGCTGATCGACCATCAGTTGATGGTAGTTGCACGTATCCGAGTTGGTAGCCGGCTCCTTACGGGAAGACGGGGGAACGATGAATCACGACCTGCAGATCGGGACGCTGAGAACACTGGCGACAATTGTCGACCTGGGCGGGTTCGGTCGCGCGGCCGAGGCCTTGCACCTCACCCAGCCCGCCGTAAGCCAACAGATACGCCGTCTGGAATCTTTTCTCAAGCAGCCCGTTTTCGCCACAACCGGCCGAAACATGAGACTCAGCCCCGCGGGGGCGGAGCTGCTCGGTTATGCACGCAAGATGCTGCGACTCAATGACGAGGCCGTCGCGCGGTTCACACCACCACGCGACGGTATACGCATCACCTTTGGCATATCCGACCAATTCAGTGACGCACTACCGGAAATCCTGCGGGGCCTGAAGCGGGTGGATCCCGATTCCCAGGTGACCATCCGGACCGGACTGAGCGAGTCGCTCACGGAGCAGATCACCGCCGGCAGTCTCGATCTGGCGCTGCTCATCAATCCGTGGCCGGACCCCGCCTACCGGATCGAGGAGATCGGGCATCTGAAGATGGCCTGGTTCGGACGCCCGGCGGTCGGCAGCGACGCACCGCTGCCCCTGGTCCTGTTCACCGAGCCGTGCACCCTGCGCGGGCGGACCCTGGCCGCCTTCGAGGAGAACGGCGTCAAGTGGAAGCGCGGCTACGAGGGATCCGAGCTGATCGGTCTGCGGGCCGCCATCCAGGCCGGTCTCGGAGTCGCCTGTCTGGTCGCCAACGCGGACGAGCTGTGGGGGCTGCCCACAGCCGTCCGTCCCACCCTCCCACCGCCGCCGGGGCCGGTGCCGACCGGTCTGGCCATCTCCTCCCGGGTCCCCGAGGAATACGCCCGCGCCGCGCTGAAGTCCATCCGCGAAGCGCTGCACACATACCCCCTCGCGGTCCCGCAGCACTCATAAGAAAAGCCCTGGGGCGTTTCTTACGACGGGACCACGTACCGCCCGCCGCATCGCGGACCGGGCGGCTCAGCCGGGCACGGTTCCTATCGCGACGACATTCCCCTCACTGATATACGCCTGCGGATCCCGGAGAGGATTGTCCGGTGCCTCCGGATCCGTAAATGCCTGCCACTGTTCCGTGCCGCCCATCGCCAGGGCCTGCTCCGCCACCCGCGCACATGCCAGCCCGTAGAACCGCTGGACGGCGGCGTCGAAGGGCGCATAGTGCTCGATCAGCAGCGTGTGCTGCCGTACGGAGCCGAGCCCGGCGGCGGACAGCCGGCGGTAGAGATCGCGGGCGCGCAGCAACTGGTGTGCGTACCCCGGGGACCCGCCGGCCCTTCGGAAGAAGTCCGTGAAGAGGAAGGGGTCGGCGGGCCGTGCCGTGATCAGACCCGCGTCGAGATCCTTGACGGCGACCAGACCGCCCGGCCGTACGACCCGGATGAACTCCGCGAGAGCCAGCTCCAGTTCGCGGTCGCCGAGGTACTGGGTGGTGTTGGCACACCAGACGGCGTCGAAGGAGTTGTCCTCGTACGGCAGGCGCAGCACATCACCCTGCCGGGCCTCCAGCGGGGCCTCCAGCCGCTCCCGGCGGGCCAGTTCGGTCACCAGCCCGACGTTCTCCGCGGCCAGGTCGACGGCCGAGAGACGGCCGGTGGGCCCCACCAGTTCGGCCAGCCAGGGCAGGAACGCGCCGCTGCCGCAGCCCGCGTCCAGCACCTGCCAGCCGGGCCGGATCCCCACCCGATCGAGCGCCGCCCGGTACTGCGGGGCACACGCCCGGAAGTGGGCCTCGACGATCTCCTGGTGGGTGAAGCCCAGTCCGGTGGAGGAGGCGTATCCCCAGTCCTTGTGGTCGTCCGTCAGCATGTGCGCCCTCCCGGCACCCGTTCCTGCTCGTCGATGTCGTCCAGCAGCCGCGTGAGCACCCCGGTGAAGACCTCGGGAGCCTCCAGCGGCTGGAGGTGGCCGGCCCCCGCCACCGTGACCAGCTGCCCCTGGGGCAGTGCCGCGGCCATCCGCCGCGCCTCCTCCAGCGGGACCAGCTCATCCTCCGTGCCGGCGACCACCACCGCCGGCACGGTCGTGGCCCCTAGCACGGCGAAGGAGTCCGGCCGTGCCGCGATCGCCCGTTGGGCCCACGCCACGGCTGCCGGCGGCCCCTGCGCCACGTCCCGCAGCAGCCGTTCGAGCAGCTCGGGGCGGTCGGCCCGGGTCGTGGCGCCGAGCAGCAGGGGCATGGTTTGTGCGAGGAGGCCGTCCCGCACCCGCTCGTCCTCCATCAGACGGGCGAAGCTCTCGCGCCGGGCCACCTCCTCAGGGGAGTCCGCGGACGCCCGGGTGGCGGACAGCACCAGGCCGCACACCCGGTGCGGATGACGCTGGAGGAACCGCATCGCCACATACCCGCCCATCGAGGAGCCGACGAGCACGACGCGGTCGTGCCCCTCGGCATCGAGGGCGGCGGCGAGGTCGTCGGCCACCGTGTCCAGTGCGGGGACGTCCGTGCCGAGCGGTGTGCCTCCGAATCCCCGCTGGTCGAAGGCGAGGACGGAGTGGCCGAGCCGCTCCAGGGCACGGCGCTGGGACTGCCACATCGACGAGTCCAGGAACAGCGCGTGGAGCAGGACGACGGTTTCGGTCCTCCGGGCGGTCACCGCTCACCGTCCCCGCGCCGCACGCTCTCGACGAAGGCCCGCACCCGCTCGGTCAGTGGCTCCGCACGGCGCCAGGCCACGGCGACCGGAGCACTGGGCAGATCGTGGATCGGTACGATGGCCACCTGGGGCGGTGCCACCTCCGCGAGCGAGGCCAGCGAGATATGGACGGCGGTGGACCCGGCCACCAGGCGCATCATCTCCGCAATGGTCGACACCTGGTGGCTGCGTCGGATCGGCCGGCCGGAGGGGGTGCGCGGCGGTACGACCTCGTCCCAGACGTAGGCGGGCATCCGCCCGGGCCGGTCGAACGCCTCGTAGTCGGCGAGTTCCTCGATGGACACCGACTCCCGGCCGGCGAGCGGGTGCCCGGCGGCGACCACGGCCGCCCTGGCGTCGTACGCAAGGACCGGGCTGACGGCGAGATCCGGCTCGTCCACCCGGAACTTGACGGACATCACGTCCAGTTCGCCCGCCCGCAGCGCCCGGAAGGGGTCCATGACGTCGTACTCGCGCAGCAGAAAGCCGGTGTCATCGAAGCCCACGTCGCGGATCAGGCTCCGGACGAGCGTCGATGAGCCGTGGTAGCCGAACCGGATGGGTCCGTGGTCAGCGGTGGTGCGGGACGGCATCGGGAATCTCCTGGGTCAGCCCGGCGAAGGCGTGCAGCCTGTCGGGCGCGTCGGTGGCGGTGTCGATCCGGAGGGCGGCGAACGTCCCTGCGGAGTCGTCGAGTTGGGGTACACAGCGGACGGTGAGCCGGTCGCCGGGAATGATCAGGCGGTCCATGACCGCTTCTGCGAGCAGGTGGTTGAGGTGGACAAGGGCGTCGGTGAGCGTGACGCCGTCCGTGGCGAGGTGCACGGCGCGGTGTACGGGCGGCCGGTGCCCCGGCTCCGGGCCAGGGGGGATCACCACGGTGGTGGCCGGCAGTCCGGCCACCACCCGTCGTCCGTCGAAGCTCTTGAGCAGGCGGCGCAGCCCGGTCGACGCGGCGGCGGGCGCCGGGCCGAGCCAGGCCGTCGCCCCGTCCGGCGCGACATGGTCGAAGGCGAACCGGCCTTGGAGACGGTCGGGCGCGCCGGCCAGATAGACGGTCCGGGTCAGGGAGCGGCGCCAGGTCTGTGCGTCTTCGGGTGTCAGGGAAGAGGCGAACACACAGGTCTCGCGCACCCACTGGAAGAGGTCGAGGGTGCCGATGACCACCACCGCCACCGCCTCGTCCCCCGGGGCGTCCCCGGTGAGTTCGGCTCTGAACGCGCGCAGGGCTTCCGTGCTGGAAAGGTCCCGGCGGGCCCTCAGCTCCGGTCTGGCCGTGTGGAGCCGTTCGAGAGCGAGGGACAGCAGACGATCCGCGGACAGCGTCATAGGAACACCGAGGAGATCAGGTCGAGGGGCGGGGTGGGGCGGCGCTTGCCTAGCAGGGACGAGGTGAGGCGGTAGGGGTCGACATAGACGTGGTCGCGCCGGTGCCGGGCCAGGGCGGCGGGCATGCCGGCCGTCTCCGGCTCCGTCGCTCGGGCGGCGCTCAGCAGCCGTTCGGCGCGCGTCATGCACTGGTGCAGCAGATCGCGCCGGAAGGACTGCTGTTGTCCCGGGCCCAGCGTCGCGATGAAGTAGAGCCGCATGCCGAGCCGTACGGCAGCGGCGTCATGCTCCTGAGAGCAGGCGCGCAACAGGGCACCGGCCGTGGTCGCATGCCAGTTTCCGTGGCGGGCCGAGGTGATCCGCCCGTCGATGGGAACCCTGCCGATGGGTGTGCGCCGCACCTGCGGGCCGAGCCGGCCCAGGACGCGGGCGAGCAGCTGGTAGTCCGGGTCGAGCTCCTTGTCGTAGAGCAGGACCACCTCGTCGAAGCGCGGGGCCAGCGGCAGCAGTTCCCGTAGCGCACAGGCCAGATAGTTGGGCTGTCCGTCCGGGGTGACGATCTGCCGCAGGGGCAGTCCGTGGCGGGTCAGGTCCAGGTAGACGGGGCCGCCGGCCGGCCGGTGGTCCAGACAGATCCCGAGTTCGCCGATCCGGTCCAGCATCTCGTCCAGGCTCAGCCCGGGTGGCTGATGCTCCGTCAGCCCGGGGTCGTGGAGTCCCAGGCGTGCGTAGTGGGACGCCCAGATCTCCAGGACCCGCTCCCCCGCCGGGTGCCGCCAGCCGTACCGCTCCACCGCTTCGGCGTACGGGCGCAGCGCCGTGGCCGGCGGGTGCCGCCGCTCGGCCCGGTAGGCGACATACAGCTCCCCTATCTCCTCCTCCGTCAGACCGGAGTAGTCGGCCCGGCCCACCGCGCGGTCGAGGTACTCCCAGAAGCCGAGGGTCTGTTCCGTCGGGTCGTAGGTGGTGTGGCTGTAGCGGTAGGAGACCTCGGCCAGGTGGGCGGTGGCTCGGTACATCACATCCGTCCACAGCAGTCCCTTGAGATGGCTGGGGGTCAGCGGTTTGGACGGGGTGATGGTGACCGGTGCCAGCAGCACCCGTCGCCGCGTGGTCATCGCCCCGCTCCCTTCGCCGCGGTGACCGCGGCCGCCAGCGCGTCGCGGGCCGGCGGACGGGCGGCCGCCGGTGCCGGGCGCGGGCGGGCGGAGGCCACCCGTTCGCGGAACAGCGTGTCGCCGAAGACCTTCGCCGGCGTCTCCAGGCTCATCAGCATCCGCGTCAGCCCCCGCCATACGTGCCCGTCGGCGGAGGCCGCGGCCGCCACCTCGTGGAACGAGGGCCGGCCCGCGGGCACCCGTGGGCCGGGCCGCCTCGGCGGCTCTCCGGCCACTGCCGCCGACCAGGCGGCGATACGGTCCGCGTCGGCCTGCGCCGACTGCTCGTACCAAGGCCGGAGGAGATCCTCGGCCGCGGCCGCCACCTGGGCGCTCAGCGTCTCGTCCACGGCAGGGGCGGCGCCGAGCATGTCGGCCAGCTGAAAGGCCTGGGTCAGCGCCAGCGAGAGGCCGCGGCCGAAGAGCGGGTTGGTGACGCAGGCCGCGTCGCCGACGGAGAACAGGCCGGCCACCGGCTCCTGACGGCGGGTCGCGACACCGCGCAGCACATTCGGCGGGCAGGTGATCGCCTCCACGGGGCCCAGTGGCTCGCTCACGCCCTCGGCGACCCACGGCGCCACGTACGGGCTGGCGCTCGCTGCCACGGTGAAGCCCGCCGGGTGCCGGAGCGCGGTCATCGTCGCGTCGTCAGGCAGCACCGCGAGCGCGATGGCGAAGGTGTGGTTGTCACCGGGGTGCAGAACGCCCGCGTAGTGGTCCCAGACGCCGCCCGCGGCATTGCCCCGGTTGAGCGGGGCGGGTGCGGCCGTGCCGGTCAGCCGGTAGAAACGGCTGAAGCCGCGCAGGCCGGAAGGAGAGCTGAGGTCCTCGGCGACCGGGACCCCGGCGTCCGCGAGCCAGGACCGGGCGAGCCCCCTGCGGCCGCCGGCGTCCACGACGACATCGGCCGCCAGGTGCCGGCCGCCGGCGTCCACCACGCCGCGGACGCGCCGCCGGCTGCCGTCCAGGACGAGATGACGCACCGTCACCCCGTGGCTGATCTCGATCCGCGGGTCGGCGCGGACGACGCGGTACAGCACCAGATCGAGGACCGAGCGGCGGATCGCCAGGGCCGCCAGCTCGGCGTCGGCCGGCTCCCGGGAGAAGCCGCCGTCCGCCCGTGGCGCCGCGGTGGTCAGGTCTAGCAGGGTGCCGCCCGCTTCCAGGGCGGCGTGCAGGACCTGCGGCGCCCGCTCGCGCAGTACCCGTACGCCCAATGAGGTCAGGGTGTGCGAATGGTGCGACTGCGGGACGGTGGGGCGGCGCCAGCCCGCCACCGCGCTCCCGGCCGGGCCCTCGGGCGGCGGGGCGGCCCGCTCCAGGACCCGGACCCGGTACCCGGCCTCCGCGAGTGCGAGGGCGGTGGCCAGGCCCGCGACGCTGCCCCCGGCGATGACGGCGGTGTCCATGTCAGCGCCGGTATCCGTGCACGAAGAACACCCGGCGGACGTCCTTGACATGGCGCGGCGGCACGGGGTCGGGCCAACGCCCGAAGTCGGCGCCGTCCTCGCCCGGCTGGACGGCCTCGACGTCGAAGCCATGGCCGGCGAACAGACCTTCAGGGTCGTCGGTGCCGAACAGCCAGGGGCAGCCCCACCCGGCGAAGACGTCCAGCAGCGCCCGCATGTGGGGCAGTTCGAGGGCCGCGGTGTTGACGATGTCGGCGGCGAAACGGCTGCCGGGTGCGGCGATGGCGGCCACCCGGTCCAGCATGCGTCGGGCGTCGGGCTCCGCTATGTAGTAGAGCAGCCCTTCGAGCAGCCATGTCGAGGGCAGTGCGGGGTCGTAGCCCGCGGCGATGAGCTCGTCCTCCCAGTTGTCCGCCGTCAGGTCGACGGCGACCGTGTGGTGCTCCACCTGCGGCCGGGCGTCGCCCAGCCGCTCCTTCTTGAAGGCGAGTACGGCCGGCCGGTCGACCTCGAAGTAGCGGGTGCCCTCGGGCCACGGGAGCCGGTAGGCGCGGGAGTCCATGCCGGCGGGGGCGAGGACGATCTGGTGCATCTCCGGTTCCCGCGCGGCCCGTTGCAGGTACTCGTCGAAGAACCGGGTCCGGATGGCGTTGTAGTCAGGGGTGCTGGGCAGCGTGCGGGCGCGGTGGGGCGGGAAGGTCGCGGCCCGTACCTCCGCGAGCAGCCCGGGGCCGCTGTCGCCGACGAGTCGGGCGGCGTACGGGTCTTCGTACAGCCGGTCCGCGCGCCGCGTTTCGGCGGCGCGCAGCGCGGCGGTGAGCAGAGCCGTACGTTCCACGGCATCCAGGGCCTCGGTCATCTGTGTTCCCCTTCGTGAGTGGCCGGCAGCTGGGTCAGCCGCTGCCAGAGGGCGGGATCCTGTCGGAAGATGCGGTCCTTGACCTGCGTGGGACGGACTCCGGCGCCGACCGCGTCGTGCCAGTCGCGCTGGAAGGCGTCGCGCGGCAGGAGGTGCAGGGTCGGATCACCGAGCCGGCCGGCCTCGCGGGCCCGCCGGTAGCCGGGCGACTGCTCACCGAGGTGGCTGTCGAGCAACCGGGCGAAGCGGGTGGTCTCCTGCGCGCTCCACGGGGTGTGCGGTGCCAGGGCGAAGCGGTAGTGCGGCTGCCCGGTGGGCGGCGTTGCCACCTGGCAGGTGGCGTTGCGCAGTTCCAGACCCGTGGCGCTCAGCGCGGCCCGCAGCGCGCGGATGACCTGGGCCTCGCGCAGCCGCTCACCGGCCGCGTCGGACCGTGTGCCGCGGCCCGCGTACTCCACCCGGGGCACCCCGTCGACCCGGTCGACGACCCGGACCACGTCGCCCACCGCGTAGCGGTACAGCCCGCCGACGTGGCTGAAGAGGACGTGGTAGTCGCGGCCCGGTTCGAGTTCGTCCGCGAGCAGCGTCGCGACGTCGGGCGTGAGGTCCTGATCGGCGTCCACGAACTCGTACACCGATGCGGTGGCCACCAGGCTTCCCGCGGAGGGGTGCCGGTCGAGCGCGACGCCCACCGGGCCCTCCGACGCGGCCACGGGTGCCGGCAGGACGGTCACGCCGGGGCCGAACTCCTCGCGCAGCCGGGGCAGATAGAGCGAGGCCGCACCGGTGGTCCAGCAGAACAGCGCCCGCATGTGGGGCCAGATCTGCGCGGGGCGGACGGTTCCGAAGTGGTCCGCCAGTCGCTCCAGTTCGGCGGCCCGCCGGGGTGCCGGGGCGCCGTACGGCACTCCGCCGAGGGTGCCGTCGTGCACCTCCTTGACGATCCGCGGCCACCAGAGGTTCAGCTGGTACGGCACGGCGGCCACCATCGCGGGGTTGATCCCGATGAGGCACCGGACATCGCTCTGCACGGCCAGCCGGAGCCGCAGATACATCTTCTCCAGATGCGCGTCGGCCGCCACGGGGACGGGGAGTGCCGCCCAGGGCGCGGCGGTTCCCGGTTCGGCGGACAGCGGCTCGCCGAACTTCTCCCCGAAGTCGACCTGGCTCGCGCCGACGTGCGGGCGGCCGTCGGCGGCGGTGGGCGGGGCGGCCAGGGGGTCGTGCTTGAGGTTCAGTACCGCGTCCGGGCGGGCCAGTACATCCGGGAAGTGCTCGATCAACGGCGCCCAGGCCGCGTAATAGAAAGGAAAGAAGGTGGAGCTCATAAAGCGTGGGGTGACCGGTATTTTCTTGTGTGCACCGGTACTTCCGCTGCTGGTGAAGTACACGGTCGGCCGGTCCGCGGTCAGCACATTCGCCTCGCCCGCCGTGGTGCGGTCGATCCATGGGGCATGGTCGGCGTAGTCCTGGACGGGGACGGCACGGCGGAATTCCTCCATCGTGCGGATACTCCCGAATCCGTGTGCCTTCCCGAAGGCCGTATCGGCGTTGAATTCCAGGAGGTCGGCGAGCACCCGCTGTTGGTGGCCGGCGAATTCGGCGGCGGCGCCGTCCAGCCGGGCGCGTTCCGCGAAGACCCGCTCCCGGTAGCGCTGTTCGTGGCCGGGCGAACCCCATCCGTCAGTGGAAGTCATCAGCGAGCGCCTCTCGTACAGCTGCCGCGGTGCGTGCCACGTCACCGCATTCCTCGATCACCGTCATGGGGACGTCCCTCGTCTCCTCGAGCATGACTTTGCGCAGGTCGCGTTGGTAGCTCTCGAATGCGTGCTCGTGCGGCAGGGCTCCGGAGTGCTCCAGCCGGTTGAGTCGCGTGCCCTGCCCGCTCCGCCGCCAGGCCGTTTCGTGGGTCACGTCCAGGTACACGATCCGACGTGGCCGCGGAAAGGAACGCCACCATGTGAACATGGGGTTTTCCTCGACACCGGCAAGCCGGCATTTCGCGAGAATTTTGTAGTAGTAGGAGTCCACCACTATCGGCGCGCCGGGTTCGCTCGCCCGGATCCGGTCACGGAGATGGACGACCGCGGTCTGCAGCAGTGCGGCGAGGAAGTCCGCGGAATAGGTGGTGCCGAGGTCTGGCAGTACGTCGCTGACCACATTGCGCCGGAGCTGGGCCACCAGGGGGAATGCGGTTTCGGTGAACTTTCCGTCGGTGGACAGCAGACGCCAGGTGGGCACGGTCGCCGCCAGCTCGGCCATCACCGACGACTTTCCCGCGAAGTCGGCGCCCAACAGCACGGAGAATTCGGCGTGTGCGGCGTTCTCGACGTGTGCAGCGTGTTCGGCGTGTTCCATCGGCATACGGTTCCTCCTCAGGCGGTGAGCACGGCGCAGGTGAAGGTGAAGCCCATTCCGGTGCCGATCAGCACGACGCGGTCCCCGGGGCGCAGCAGTCCGTTGCCCAGCAGGTGGTCGAGGCTGAGCAGCTGGTCGACCGAGCCCAGATGCCCTGTGGTCAGGCCGAATTCGAAGAGGGTCCGCTCCGGGTCCAGCCCGAGCGGCTCGACGAAGCCGGACTCGAAGAGCCGGCGGCCCACGAAGGGCGGGACGACCCAGCGGGCCTCCCCGATGGAGCACCCGGCCTCGTTCAGTGCGGCCGTGACCACGCGCTGGACGGCGTCCACCGAGCGCTGTCGGGCCTCCTTCGGCGCCATGGTGCCCTGGGCGAAGAACTCGCGGGCCCTGCGCCGCATGGGCAGCGTCTCCAGCGCGGTCGGCGACACCGGGTGGAACGCCTCGTCGCCCCGCTGCAGGCCCTCCAGCGAGGTGTCCGTGTACGAGACGACGGACAGCACGCGCAGCGCGCCGCCGCCCCGCCCCAGAACCGCAGCCGCGGCGCCGTCTCCGAAGGCCATCCCCGAGTCGATGTTCCAGCGGTCGACCCCGGGGGGCGCGAACCGGTCGGCGCAGGTCAGCAGGGCGCCGGACAGGTCGGGACGGCCGGCCAGCAGGCTGCCGGCGAGCTCCAGGCACGCCAGCGAGCTGTTCGACAGCGCGGAGGCCTGCATCGAGAGGGTGTCCAGGGTCTCGCCGAGCAACTGCCCGGCGATCCAGCAGGCGGCGGGCCACATGTCGAGCCCTTGGAAGTAGGTGCTGCCGTGCAGATGCAGGGTCGATGAGGGCCGGGTGGTGCCGGCCGCCGCCAGCGCGGCGCGGCCGGCCCGTACCGCCATTTCGGGGGGCGCGAGGTCCGCGGTGGACACGGAGACCGTACCGGCCTCCCGGGCGTCCTTCTCCGCGTAACTGCCGTCGGCTATGTCCGGTGCCACGGGGCGGAGTTCGCCCAGGTAGCTGCCCGTACCCTTGATCCAGAGGTCGTCGTAACGCACTTACTCGCGCTCCTCGTTCCGCATCCGTAGCCAGTGCCGCAGTCCCGCGGCGTTGGACTCGAAACCGCCCATGACCGCGAAGCGCTCGGGCTCGTCGGCCGGCATTCCTTCCTCCGCGGCGAACCGGCGCAGCAGCTCGGCCTCCAGGCCCTCGTCGAGGCCGTCGGCGGCCGAGCGTTCCGCGACCGTGCACCACCGCTGGAGCCGGTCCTCCGCGTCGGCGAGGAAGGCCGCCGGATCGCCGGGATCCCCGAAGTGGGTCAGTACGAGCCGGGCCGGCCTCAGCTCTGCCATGCGGCGCATGCTCGCCACCGCCGCGTCGCGGTCGAAGTGCGGCGGGGGGCAGGCCGGGCGGGCCGACCGCATACCGTCGACCCGGACTCCGGCCGCGTCCCCGGTGAAGAGCACCCCGGTGCCGGCGTCCAGCACGACGAGGTGGTGGGGGGCGTGGCCCGGGGTGTGCAGGATGCGCAGTTCCCGGTCGCCCAGGTCGATCCGTGCACCGTCCTCGGCCGCCTGGATACGGCTCCCCTCCACGGGGGTCATCGATCCGTACACCCGGTCCAGCAAGGCCCCGTGGACCCGTCGTGCGCTGGCCTCCAGCCGCGCCGGATCGGCCAGATGACGCGCGCCGAAGGGGTGCACCACGACCTTCGCCGCGGGGAAGGCACGGCTCAGCGCGCCCGCCCCGCCGGCGTGGTCGAGGTGGACATGCGTCACGATGATCCACCCCAGGTCGCCGGGGGCGAGCCCGAAGGCGTCCAGGGCCGCCCGGGTGCGGGCGACGGACAGCGCGGTGCCCGTCTCGATCAAGGCGGGGCGGGCGCCGGGGATCAGGAAGACGCCGTTCATGCCGGGGTAGCCGGCCATGGTCGAATCCGCGACGAGCACCCCGTCACCGAGGCTCACACAGCCGGCCGGCGGTGTGCTCACGGCGCGTACTCGCGGCCCAGCAGCTGCCGGGCGACCACGAGTTTGGTCGCGTTCTCCGTACCGTCCGCCAGCTGCAGACCGATGACGTCACGGAGGCGGTGGGCCACGGGCTGGTCCTCCGACCAGCCGAAGTGGCCGAGGGTGAGCAGCGCCTGGTGGGCCGCCTCCATCGCCGCCCTCGGCGCCCACCACTTCGCCATGTTGGCCTCGACCCGGTGGTCCTTGCCGACGTCGTTGCGCCACAGCGCCTCGTAGGCCAGCAGCCGGGCGCCGTGCAGGTAGGTGGCGTGCTCGACGAGGGGGAAGGCCACGCCCTGGTAGGTGCCGATGGGCTGGCCGAACGCCACCCGCTCCCGGGCGTGGGCGAAGGCCTTGTCCATGGAGGTGCCGGCGGCCCCGACCGCCATCAGGGCGATCAGCGCCCGCGAGTAATCGAAGCCGCGCATGACCTGGACGAAGCCCAGCCCCGGCCCGCCGACCACCTCGTCCGGTGTGACCAGAAGGTCGTCGAACTCCAGCTCGGCGCGCCCGGCCGACCGGCACCCGAGGTCCGACAGCTGGGTCCGGGACACCCGGTCCTCGTCGAGCCGGGTGAAGAACGCCGTGACGCCCCGGGCGCCGGCCTCACCGGTGCGCGCGAAGACCAGGCCGTGGGTGGCGTAACTGCCGATCATGATCGACGTCTTGCGGCCGGTCAGCCGCCATCCGGCGCCGTCGGGCCGGGCGGGCAGCTCGATGCCGGCCGCGTCGGTGCCGTGCTCGGGTTCGGTCAGGCACAGCGCCACGACGGACTCACCGCGCGCGATCGGCGGCAGCCACCGTGCGAGCTGCTCCTTGGTCCCGTTGGCGGCCAGCACTCCGGCGATCAGGGCGGCGTTGAGGACCGGGTAGCACACCGACTGGTCGGCCTTCGCCAGTTCCTCCAGCACGATGCCCGTACTGACCGCGTCCAGGCCCTGCCCGCCGTACTCGACCGGGATACGCAGGGAGAAGAGCCCCTGCTCCGCCATGTCCTTGAGGAGCCCGGGCGGATAGCTGCCCCGGCGGTCGTTCTCCTGGTAGTCCGGCGCGATCCGCTCGGCCGCGAAGGCGCGGACGCGTGCGCGCAGGGCTTTCTGCTCGTCGGTGAACTCGAAGTCCATGTGTCTTCCTCTCAGTTCGACTGCAGCTGTGCCCGCAGCAGGAACTTCTGGATCTTTCCCGAGGGGGTCTTGGGCAGCGTCTCGACGACCTCGACGCGCTCGGGCCAGTACTGCTTGGCCATGGCCAGGCCGTCGAGGTGGGCGCGCAGATCGTCGAGGGTGGGCGGGGTGCCGTGGGCGATCAGCACGGCGCAGGCCCGCTCGCCCAGCCGCTCGTCCGGGTAGCCGACCACCGCCACATCGCGGATGGCGGGGTGCCGCAGCAGCGCGGCCTCCACCTCGGTGACCGGGATGTTCTCCGCACCGCGTGAGATGACGTCCTTGGTCCGGCCGGCGATGCGTATCCCGCCGTGGCCGTCGTCGCGCGCCAGGTCGCCGGTGTCGAACCAGCCGTCCTCGGTCAGCGACGCCGCATAGACCTCGGGCCGCCGGAAGTAGCTCAGGCACTGGCTGGCGCCGCGGACCTGTAGCAGCCCGGTCGCCCCCGGGGCGACCGGCACTCCGGTCTCCTGGTCGACGATCCTGACCTCCATGCCCGGGACCGCGGTGCCGTCGCTCTCGGCGGCGCGCAGTACGGGCTCTTCGGGGCGGGTGACGGTGACACAGCCGTTCTCCGTCATGCCCCACAGGGCGTACACCCGGCAGCCCAGCACCTCCCGGGCGCGCTCCACCACCACGGGGGCCACCGGTGCGCTGCCGGTGGCGAAGGTGGCCAGCTCCGACAGGTCCCGCCGGTCGGCGCGCTGTGCCTCGATCAGGTCGGCGAGGAAGGTGGGCGCGCCCATGAAGAAGGTGACGCCCTCCTGTTCCAGGATCCGCAGCATCAGCTTCGGGTCCCATGCGTCGATGTGGACCGAGGTCGCGCCGAGCAGCAGCGGCATCACGAAGTTCC
Source organism: Streptomyces inhibens (assembly GCF_022221585.1). Taxonomy (NCBI): domain Bacteria; kingdom Bacillati; phylum Actinomycetota; class Actinomycetes; order Kitasatosporales; family Streptomycetaceae; genus Streptomyces; species Streptomyces inhibens. The sequence continues at coordinate 7,399,404 of NZ_CP084681.1, read as the reverse complement.
AGGTGTAGCCGCCCTGGTGGGTGGTGGGCGAGCCCATCGCGGTGACTTCGTCGGACGTCAGACGCAGCACGTCCGCCTGTGCCTTGTTCATCGCGTACAGCGTGTTGTGGCTGTGTACGACGCCCTTGGGCTCGCCGGTGGTCCCGGAGGTGAACATGACCTGGGCCGGGTCGTCGGGCCCCGCCTCCAGGGCGTCCAGCTCCGCCGCCGGATGCTCCTTCTCCCAGACCCTGCCGAGCAGATCGCGCTCGAAGTCGAGGGCGTCCTCGGCCCCGGCCGCGGCCCCGCCGAGCAGCACCCGGTGCCGCAGCGTCGGCACGGCCTCGGCCACTTCGGCGCTCATCTGCGCGTACGAGAAGCCGCGGTACTCCGCGGCGCCCACATAGAGCGGGCTGCCGGTGAGCCGCGTCATGAACTCCACCTCGCGCCTGCGCATGATCGGCACGACCGGTCCGGCGACCGCGCCGGCCCGTGCGCAGGCGAGGCTGAGCGCGATGAACTCCCAGGAGTTGGGGAGCTGGAGCGTGACGACGTCGCCGGGCTTGACGCCCAGCCCGACGAGCGCGGCGGCAAGGCGCTCCACGTACCAGGCCAGCTTCCGGTACGTCAGCGACTCGGCCGGCCGGCCGTCGGTGTACCAGCAGACGAGCGCGGTCTTCTCGGGGTGCTCGGCGACCGCCCGGCGGAGGTCGTCGAGCAGGGTCTCCGCGCGCCACCAGCCGGCTTCGCGGTACCTGCTGCTGAGGAGGTCGGGGATGCCGGCCGCCGCGTCGGAGGTGTTCGGCTCGTGGGTCACCGTGGGTCCTCTCCAATCGTCTGTGGGCTCGGTGGTGCGCTCATGAGCCGAGGATTTCCTTGGCCCGGGCGGCGACGGCCCAGGACGTGACGCCGGCGCGCTCCAGCTGGTACTGCTGGCCGCCGGCGACCGAGGCGAACGCCCCGGGCACACCCACCGCGCTGACGGTGGTGTGCGGCATCTCGGACAGCGCTTCGGCCACCGCGCCGCCGAATCCGCCGCCGATCCAGTGCTCCTCGACGGTGATCACCGCACCGGTCGCCGCCGCGGCCTCGCGCAGCGTGGCGGTGTCGAGCGGCTTGACCGTGTGGGCGTTGAGGACCGTCGCCGCGACACCGTCGGCGGCGAGCTGGTCGGCCGCCTCCAGGGCGATGTGTACGGGGTAGGGGCCGCAGGCGGCGAGCGTGATGTCGCCGCCCTCCCGCAGGACCTGGATGCGGCCCAGCTCCACCGGGGGCGCGCCGGCGGGCAGGTCCGGGGTGGCGTTGCGGCCGAGCCGGAGGTAGACCGGGCCCGGCAGCTCCAGGGACTGCCTGAAGAGCCGGTCGGTGGTGTCCGCGTCCGTCGGGACGACGACCGTCATGTTCGGCAGCGCACGCATCACCGCCAGGTCTTCCAGCGAGTGGTGGGTGGGCCCCAAGTGCCCGGCGGACAGCCCGGAGTGGGTGGCGGCGATCTTCACCGGCAGGTCGTTGAGCGCGATGTCGAGCTTGACCGCTTCCACCGCCCGGCTCGCGGCGAAGGTCGCCATGGTGTTCACGACCGGGATCCGGCCGCTCCTGGCGAGCCCGGCGGCGGCGCCCATGAGGGTGTGCTCGGCGATGCCGAGGTTGACGTAGCGGTCCTGTGCGGGGGTGAGGTCGACGCCGTTGAACAGCCCGGTGTCGGTGTCCAGGCAGACCAGACGCTCGTCCGAAGGCAGCAGCTCCATCAGGGCGTTGCGGTAGATCTCCCGCGAGGAGAGCACGGTCTTCGGCTCGGCGGCGGTGGCGTTGCTCATGCCTGGCTCCTCTCGGTCGCGGCGCGCAGGGCGCTCATCGCGCGTTGCCGCTGGCGGCCGCTCAGTCGCGCGTAGTGGCTGCGGGCCTGTCCCTCGACGAAGGGCAGTCCCTTGCCCTTGACCGTCCGGGCGATCACCATCGTCGGTCTGCCGGGTTCGGGGGCCGCGTGGAGTACGCCCCTGAGCGCGTCGAGGTCGTGGCCGTCCACCTCGTAGGTGTGCCAGCCGAAGGCCCGCCAGCGGTCGGCGAGCGGTTCGAGCCGGACGACCTCCTCGGTGCCGCCGGTGATCTGCAGCTCGTTGCGGTCGATAACGGCCGTGAGGTTGTCCAGGCCCTGGCTGCTCGCCACCGCGGCGGCCTCCCAGACCGAGCCCTCCTGGAGCTCTCCGTCCCCCATGACGACGAAGGAGCGCCGGTCGCTGCGGTCGAGCCGGGCGGCCAGGGCGAAGCCCAGGCCCAGTGCCAGCCCATGGCCGAGGGAGCCGGTGGGCATCTCCACGCCGGGGATCTCCGGATGGGGGTGTGCCATGAACTCGCTGCCGGCCGTGCCGTATTCGGCGAGCCGCTCGACGGGAAAGAATCCCCGCTCGGCGAGCGTGGCGTACAGCCCGATGCCGCCGTGGCCCTTGCTGAGCACCAGGATGTCCCGGTCCGGGTCGTCCGGGTGCTCGGGGTCGATCCGCAGCGCGTCAAAGTAGAGCGCCACCAGAATTTCCACCAGGGACATCGAGCCGCCGATGTGGCCGCCTTCCTGGCTGGCGCACATGTCGACGATGCGTTCCCGGATACGGCCGGCCGCGGCCCTCAACTGCTCGGTGCCGGGCACGGACCGTATGTCCGGCGGCGCGATCGCGCCATTCATCCTTTTCTCCATCCCGCTGTGACTGGCATCAATTCGGATGCAGACCGGTGAACTCCAGGCCGAGGTGCTCGGGCAGGCCGCATCGGATGTTCATGGCCTGCACGGCGTTCCCGGCGCCGCCCTTGACGAGGTTGTCCAGTGCCCCGATCAGCAGCGCGTGCGGCGATCCCGTTTCCACCGAGAAACCCACATCGCAGAAGTTGGATCCGGAGAGGATCTTCGGATCGGGGAACCGGTGCAGCCCGCGGCGTTCGGCCACGATCCGCACGAACGGCTCGTGCTGATAGCTCGTGCGATAGGCGGCCCGTAGCGCGCGCTCGTCCACTCCGTCCGCGAGCCGCACCCGGCACAGCACCTGGACGCCGCGTACGGCCTCCACCCCGCTGGCGGTCATCCGTACGGTCAGCCCGGTCGCCTGGGCCATCTCCGCCTCGTGCCGGTGCCGGTTCGGCGCGAACACGCGTAGCGCGCCGCTCCGTTCGGCGTGCAGGTTGCCCGGCCCCGCGGTGGCGCCGGATCCGCTGGAGCCGGTCCGGGCGTCGACGGTGACCTCGCCCTCGACGAGTCCCGCCCGGGCCACCGGGGCCAGGGTGAGAATTCCGGCCGTGGCCATGCAGCCGGGCACGGAGATCCGGTCGGCCGTCCGCAGTTCTTCCCGGTGGAATTCCGGCAGGCCGGGCGTGAAGGAGTCGAGCAGATCGGCCGCCTCGTGGGGTACGCCGTAGTAATCGGCGTACACCTCCGGGGAACGCAGCCGGAAGTCGCCCGACAGGTCGATGACCGTCTTCGCATGACCGAGGAACTCCGGCATGCGCCGCATGGTCTCCCGGTGCGGCGCCGCCAGGAACAACAGGTCGTACTCGCCCAGCGCGGCCGGATCGCAAAAGCGCAGTTCGGTGCGTCCGCGCAGGTTCGGATGGACTCCGGCGACCGCCCGGCCGGCGAAGCTGCGGGACGTGGCGGCCGCCAGTTCCACCTCCGGGTGGCCCACGAGCAGGCGCAGCAGCTCTCCGCCGATGTATCCGGCACCGCCCACCACGGCAACGCGCATCATGTCGCCACCTTGGTCAGCATGTACCGCACAATGCGGTCGGCAACGTCCACCCGGTTTCCCTGGGCCTCCTGGAATCCCGCGAATTCCACCCGGTGATTGACCTCCAGCACCGACGTCATGCCCTCGTCGTCGACGACGAGGTCGACGCCGGCGATTTCCGCCCCGACCGCGTCCGCCGCGGTGACGGCGAGTTTGGCGTCCTCCTCGCTGAGCGCAAGGAATTCACTGGCTCCGCCGCGTGCGACATTGGTGCGCCATTCGGAACTACGGCGGTGGATGGCGCCGAGCACCTCACCGCCCACCACGATGACGCGTATGTCGCGGTCGAGTTTGGGGATCATTTCCTGCACATAGACGATGTGGGACTGCGGCGAGGGAAGTGCCGCGATGTGTTCGAGGACCGTGGCCGCGATCCGCGGGTCCTCCACCGGGGTGACCAGCCGGCCCCACGAGCCGACCAGCGGCTTGATCACCGCCGGGTACCCGATCTCGTCCAGCGCGGCCAGGGCCGCGTCCGGGGTCATGGCCAGCGCGGTCCGCGGCGTGGGCAGTCCGCGTCGTTGCAGCGCCACGGAGGTCAGCCACTTGTCACCGCAGACCGCGGTGGCGGCCGCGGTGTTCACGACGGTCGCGCCCGTCGCCTCCAGGGCGGTGGCCGCATAGCTCGCGCGGTATTGACCGATCTCCCGGTTGAGAACGACCCGGTGGGCCGGCAGGCTCCCGCCGAGAGTGACGGACAGTTCCCGCGCGTCGAGGTAACTGAAGGCGACCGAGCGCTTTTCGAGCGCGGCCATGATGCGCTTCTCCTCCGTGCGGACTCTGGACGCCAGCACGGTGATGGAAGGTTCCGGAGAACTCACCGCTACTCTCCCCAGTCCTCCTCGACCTCCGGCGCCTGGGCCAGGGTCGCCGGTTCCAACGAGGTCACCTCCAATTCGCTTCGGCAGTCACCGCATTCGACGATTTCGCTCACCCGGGTATCGGGTTCGATGTTTACCTGAGCATCACACTCAGGACATGCCGCGACGGACATGTGCCCTCCAATGGATCCGAAATTGCTGCGCTCCGCCGCAGTGCATGAATTCACTGCGGCGCGGCCAGGAAACAGTAACGCCGGAACGAGCAGGGGAACCATGCACAGATCGTTTTCGATCCCATCACCGGAGCTTATTTGAAGCGACAAATAAGGTGCCATTATGCGGGCCATAAAGACCTGCAACGAGTAACGGCCCTGACCCGGCGGAGGAAGCATCTAGTGTCCATCGGCATCACCTCAAGATTTCTTCCGCATATCCATGCGTACCGCTAGGAGTTGTCATGCAGGGAGCTGTCGCCAGTACCGCCGTCCACGAGGGCGTCCGGGTCTCGCTCGCCGACCCGGCGCTGCACACCCGCACCCCGGGCGAGGAGTTCGCCTGGTCCGTGCGGGGAGCGGGTACCGCGGAAGACCGGGTCATCCCCTTCCGGGCCCATCTGCCGGCGGTGTTCCCGCTGTTCGCGACGCGTCCGCGCTACGCGGTGCGTCATCTGCTGAAGACCGCGTCCGTGCCCGACCGCACGGTGCCCTTTGTGCACGAGCCGCCCGCCACCACGCTCAGCGCGTCCGGCACCTCGTACGACACCACGCCCGAGGCGGCCTTCGCGCCGCGTATGAGCGAGGCCGAGCTCACCGATCTGTCGGTGGCCGTACCGCTGCCCGCCGGCCTGCTGGACGAGCCGAGCCTGCTGGCGTCCTTCGTCGACTACCGGGTGCTGGTCCGGCTGTCCGCCGTGGAGAACGACGCGCTGCTGCACGGCACCGCGGACAAGAAGATTCCCGGACTGCTCACCCTTCCCGAGAGCCGCCAGGCCCCGCTCGGTGACGACCTCGCCGAGGCCCTCACCTCCGCCGCCGCGGAGGTCGAGGAGACCGGCGGTTCGTGTGACGGCATCGTCGTCCACCCCTTCACCTACTGGGAGCTGGTCAAGGGCGGCGTCCTCGAACTGCTCGCCAGGGCCGGCATCACCGTCTCCCGTACCCGCATGATCCCGCGTGACCAGGTGCTACTCGGCGACTTCCGGGCCGCGGCCACCCTCCTCGTGCCGGACGTGGCGTCGCTGGCGCTGCGCAGGGGCGCCGGGCCGGAGGGCTGCGACCTGATCGAGGCAACCACCCGTGTCGGCCTCGCCGTTCACCTGCCGCAGCACTTCCTGCTGCTGTCGCGCGACTGAAGCACGTGCCGGAGAAATCGGACGACCGCGATGACGACGGAAGGATCCCTCCCCCCGATGGCCGAAAAGCCCCCACGCATCCTCTACGTCACCGGCTGGATGCGCAGCGGCAGTACGCTGCTGGGCAATGTCCTCAATGAACTCCCCGGGGTATTGCATGTCGGAGAACTGCACTATCTGTGGCAGAACGGAGTGCTGGAATCGGGCACCAATTCCGACTGCGGCTGTGGACTGAGTCTGCGTGACTGTCCGTTGTGGTCGGCCGTGCTGACGGCCACCCAGTCGGCGACACCGGATGCCACCGCCACCGCCCACCACGTGACGATGCGCCAGCACGCCCTGCTGAGGACCCGCCACACCCGTACCCGGCTCGCCGAGGCGCGGGGCGAGGCAGTGCCCGCACCCGGTATCACCGAGCTCCTCGACCGTACGGCGGACATCTACCGGCTGGTCGCCCGCGAGGGCGGTGACCGCCTGATCGTGGACGGCTCGAAGTACCCGGCGGAGGCGGCGGCGCTGCTGGGGCGCAGCGACCTCGACGTCCGTGTGCTGCACGTCGTACGGGACCCGCGGGCCACCGCGCTGTCCTATCGGCGCAGCAAGCAGTACATCGACCCGATGAGCCCGGCACGCAGCAGCAACTACTGGACGGCCTTCAACCTCGCCTCGGAGCTGATCGGCGAGAGCGCCGGCGGCCGGTATCTGCGGATCCGGCACGAGGACCTCTCGCAGCGGCCGAAGGACGTCGTCACCGAGGTGCTGCGGTTCGCCGGACTCGACGACGCCTCACCGGTGGACGAGTCCGGAAAGGTGCACCTGAGCGGGAACCACACGGTCACCGGCAACCCCGACCGGCTGCGCCAGGGCGAGACCCTGATCCGCCCCGACAGCCGCTGGCACACCGAGCTCTCCGCCGCCGACACCGCCACGGTGACCGCGCTGACCGCTCCTCTGCTCGCCCGTTACGGCTACCCGGTGCTGCCCGGCCGGGTGTGGCCCTCGCCAGAAAAGGACCTCGGATAGTGGATCTCGGACTCGACGGCCGGGTCGCCCTGGTCGCAGCGTCGAGCAGCGGGCTCGGCCTCGCCGTCGCGCGCACCCTCGCGGCGGAAGGCGCCCATGTCGCGCTCTGCGGCAGGGATCCGGACAAGTTGGCGCGGGCCCGTGCGGAGGTGGACGGCTGCGGCCCCGGCAGGGTGGTGAGCACCGTGGTCGACCTGCGCGACGAGGACGCCGCCGCCGCGTGGGTACGGCAGACGGCCGAGGAGTTCGGCGGGCTGCACATCGTGGTGACCAACTCCGGCGGTGTGCCGTTCGGCCCGGTGGAGAGCTTCAAGGTCGCCGAGTACCGGCAGGCGGTCAACGACAATCTGCTCCCCCATGTGTCGCTCTCGCTCGCCGCCGCGCCCTATCTCACCGAAGCCGGCTGGGGCCGGATCGTCATGATCACCTCCGAGGCGGTGCGCCAGCCGCACCCCGGGAGCGGTCTGTCCTCCGTCGCGCGGCTGGGCGTGCTGGGGTTCGTCAAGGGGCTGGTGCACTCCCTCGGCGCCAACGGGGTCACCGTGAACGTCCTGGCCCCCGGATTCCACCGGACACCGATCCTCGACGAGCAGTACGGGGCGCAGGTGGAGGAGCGGATCGCCGAAGTCGCCAGGGAGCTGCCGCTGGGCCGGATAGGCCGGGCCGAGGACCTGGGCAGCCTTGCCGCCTTCCTCGCCAGCGAGCAGGCGGCGTTCGTCACCGGCACCGTGCTGGTGGCGGACGGCGGCAACACACGCGGTATCGGCTGACGGAGCTGATGAAGCTGACGGAGGGGAATGTGAGCAAGGAAGCGTTGCCGGCAGGCACAAAGGTCGCGCCGTCCTCAGGAGCGGAGGCACAGCAGCCCTGGGTGCGCACCTTCCTGGGTGTCATCACCGCGCTGTTCTGCACCTTCGCCTCGTTCGGCCTGGTGATTCCGGTCATTCCGCGGCTGGTCACCGAGCAGCTGCACGGGTCACCGTTCGAGGTCGGGGCGACCTTCACCGTGTCGGGCGTGGTGGCGCTGCTCGTCCGGCCGTACGCGGGACAGGTCGCCCAGCGGCGGGGCAGCCGGCCGGTGATGATGCTGGGCGCGCTGCTCATCATCGTCGTCGGCGCGCTGTACGCACTGCCGTTGGGCCTGCCCGGCCTGCTCGTGGCGCGTCTGGTGATGGGTGTGGGAGAGGCCTTTCTCTTCACCGCCGGGTCGGTGTGGACGGTGTCGCTGACTCCCCCGGAGCGGCGCGGCCAGATCGTCGGCTTCTACGGGCTGGCGATGTGGACCGGGCTCACGGTGGGGCCGGTCCTGGGCGAGGTGGTGTTCCGCACCGGCTCGTACACCACCGTGTGGATCCTTGCCTCGGCGCTGCCCGCCGTCGCGGTCGTGGTGCTGACGCTGCTGCCCAACAGCACCCGTCTGGGCACCGCGGTCTCCGGCCGACTGCTGCCGCCCTCGTCGGTGCTGCCCGGCCTCTCCCTGGGCTGCGGTGCCTTCGGGTACGCCGCGGTCGCGAGCTTCGGGGCGCTGTCGCTGACCTCCCGCGGTATCGCCAACGGCTCCTTGCTGCTGAGCCTGTTCAGCGTGGCGTATGTGGTCGTGCGGCTGGTCGCCGGGCGGATGCCGGACCGGATCGGCGCGCTGCCCGTGATCGTCGTCTCGGCCTCGGTCGAGGCCATCGGCATGGTGCTGATCGCGTTCGCCCCGTCCCTGTGGCCGGCGGCGGTCGGCGCGCTCATCGCCGGCGGCGGCTTCACCCTGCTCTACCCCGCCCTGGCCCTGATCACCATCGACACCTCACCGGAGGCCGAACGCGGCGCCGCGCTCGGCGCCATCACCTCCTTCTTCGATATCGCTGTCGGTATCGCGGGGCTGCTCGGCGGGCTGCTCGCCGAGGTGAGTTACACCGCGACCTTCCTGCTGTCCGCGGTGGCCGTCCTGGGCTCGCTGTTCACCGGCACCGTCGCGGCCCGGCGCCGCAACAAGGCGCTGGGGCTGTAGGCCCGCTGACCGCCCGATCCGCACAGCACTCTTCCCGTCCACGCATGAAAGGGAACGCAAGCATGCCCACCCTGGGAGAAGTAGCCAGCTCTCGCGATGCCGCGCTCTACGTGGTCAAGCTGGGCAGCGCGAGCCTCGCCCACAGCCAGGTCTTCGACGAACTCCTCGCGCTGCACAGGCGCGGCGCCCGGCTGCTGGTCATCGCGGGCGGAGCGGCCGGCATCACGGAGCACTACCGCCGCACCGGACGCGAGATCCGCACGGTGACCTCGCGCGACGGCGACGCGATTCGGTACTGCCCGCCGGATGAAATACCGCATATCGTCGCGGCCTACGAGCAGATCACCCTGCCCCTGATCGAAAAGGAACTGGCCGACCGCGGCATGTCCGTGTTCGCCACGGTCGCCCGTGCCGGTTCCCTGGTACGGGCGACGGCCAACGGCCCGCTGCGGGTGGTCGAGGACGGCCGAACGCGGCTGGTCCGCGACCATCGCGCGGGCACCGTGAGCTCCGTGGACGTACCCCGGCTGACCAGTCTGCTGGCCACCTTCGACGTGGTGTGCCTGTCGCCGCCGGTCGCCGACACCGAGGGCGGCACGGCCCTGAACGTGGACGCCGATGTGCTGGCCGCCGAGGCCGCGAAGGCCCTGGACGCCGACCATCTCCGGCTGGTCACCGGCACCGCGGGTCTGCTCACCGACCCGGACTCGCCCACCAGCACCCTGCGCCACGCCGTCGCCGGCGAGGGAGCGCACTACGCCCGCGGCCGGATGCGGCAGAAGGTCCGGGCCGCGGAGATCGCCCTCGCGGGCACCTGCGACATCGCCATCACCGGGCCGCACACCCTGGCCACCTCCGAGGCCACCTGGTTCTGGCGGGCACCGGCTCCGGCGGCGGACCTCACCCTCCTCGCCCGCGCCGTCGAGCTGTCCTCCGTCTCCCGGGACGAGAGGGAGATCGCGGAATTCCTCGTCCGGTGGTGTACCGAGAACGGGATCGACGCCGAGATCGACGCGGCCGGCAATCTGGTGGCCACCCGCGGTACGGGCTCCCGGCGGCTGCTGATGCTCGGTCATATCGACACCGTGCCGCACCGCTGGCCCGCCCGCTGGGACGGTGAGGTCCTCACCGGACGCGGCTCCGTCGACGCCAAGGCCAGCCTGGTGACGTATCTGGAGACGCTGGCCGAACTGGACCTTCCCGACGATGTGCAGGTGCGCGTGGTCGGGGCGGTCGAGGAGGAGATCACCGCGGCCGGTGCCTTCCACGTCCGCGATCACTATCCGGCCGACGCGGTGATCATCGGTGAGCCGAGCGGCGCCGCCGCGCTGACGATCGGCTACTACGGCCTGGTCAAGGTCCGGCTGAGCGTCTCCGAGCACACCGAGCACACCGCGGGCAAGGGGGTCAGCACGGCGGGCGACCGGATGGTCGAATCGCTGCACGCCGTCCGCCAGGCGGTCGAGCGGCTGGACCAGGAGGCCATGACCGCGGTGCTCGGGATCCATGCGCTCAACCACGGCGATGTGCAGGTCGGCGAAGCGGTGGTGGATGTACGAGTCCCGCCGCAGCTCGCCGTCGACGAGCTGCTGGCCGCGCTGCGGGCCGCGGTCGCCGCTCCGGTCGAACTCGAGGTCCTGCGGGCGACCCCGGGGGTTTCGACAGGACGCTCCAGCAGCCTCGTGAAGGTCTTCCAGCGTGCGTTCCGGACCGCTGGTGTGACACCTCGGTTCCTGCTCAAGAAGGGCAGCAGCGATATGAACACCTTGGCAACCACATGGCAGAACATCCCCATGGTGGCCTACGGGCCCGGTGATGCGAAGCTCGATCACACCCCGCACGAGCACATCGACGTGGCCGAGTTCCGGGCGGCCCGGGCCGTGCTGGCCACGGCGGTCCGAGAGTGGAGCGCGCTGTGAGCCACGCCCCGTACTGCACCTGCCGGCCCGGCGCGACCATCTGGCTCACCGGTCTGCCGAGCGCCGGCAAGAGCACCATCGCCCGCGCCGTCGCGGAGCTGCTGCGCGCCAGGGACCGGCGGGTGGAGGTGCTCGACGGCGACGAGCTGCGGATGTCGCTCTCCCCCGAACTGGGCTTCTCCCCCGAGGACCGGCGCCGCAATGTGCAACGGATCGGCCTGATGGCCGAGGTGCTGGCGCGTAACGGCGTCACCGTGCTCGTCCCCGTGATCGCGCCGTACGCCGATGTCCGTGAGGCGGTGCGCACCCGGCACGAGAAGAGCGGGACGGCATTCCTGGAAGTGCATGTGGCCACGCCGGTCGAGGTGTGCTCGGCACGGGATGTGAAGGGGCTCTACGCCAAACAGGCCACCGGGCAGATCTCCGGGCTCACCGGGGTCGACGCCCCGTACGAGGAGCCGGAAGCACCGGATCTGCGGATCGAGTCGCATCTGCAGACCGTGGACGAGTCCGCGGCGGCCGTACAGACGCTGCTCATAGAGAAGGGACTGGCATGACCACCGCGGCACCACGCGCCGGCGACACCGGCAGTCCGTACGCGCTCGCGCACCTGGATGTGCTGGAATCGGAAGCGGTGCACATCTTCCGTGAGGTGGCGGGCGAGTTCGAGCGGCCGGTGATCCTGTTCTCCGGCGGCAAGGACTCCATCGTCATGCTCCATCTCGCGCTCAAGGCCTTCACCCCGGCCGCGCCGCCCTTCGCGCTGCTGCATGTGGACACCGGGCACAACTTCCCCGAAGTACTCGACTACCGGGACCGTACGGTGGCCCGGCACGGTCTGCGGCTGCATGTCGCCTCGGTGCAGGAGTTCATCGACGCGGGCAGGCTGCAGGAGCGGCCCGACGGCACCCGTAATCCGCTGCAGACCGTGCCGCTGCTGGACGCCATCGAGAAGAACCGCTTCGACGCGGTCTTCGGCGGCGGCCGGCGCGACGAGGAGAAGGCACGCGCCAAGGAGCGGGTCTTCTCGCTGCGCGACGAGTTCGGCGGCTGGGACCCGCGCCGCCAGCGCCCCGAGCTGTGGCAGCTCTACAACGGCAAGCACTCCCCCGGCGAACACGTCCGCGTCTTCCCGCTCTCCAACTGGACCGAGCTGGACGTATGGCAGTACATCGCCCGCGAGAAGATCGAACTGCCGTCGATCTACTACGTCCACGAGCGTGAGGTCTTCCGCCGCAACGGGATGTGGCTGGCGCCGGGCGGCTGGGGCGGCCCGAAGGAGGGTGAGCAGCTCGAACTCCGGCAGGTGCGCTACCGCACCGTCGGTGACATGTCCTGCACGGGGGCGGTCGAGTCCGATGCCGACACCGTCGAGAAGGTGATCGCCGAGATCGCCGCCTCCCGGCTGACCGAACGCGGCGCCACCCGCGCCGACGACAAGCTCTCCGAGGCCGCCATGGAAGACCGCAAGCGCGAGGGGTACTTCTGATGATCGTTGACACACTGCGTTTCGCGACCGCCGGCTCGGTGGACGACGGCAAGTCCACCCTCGTCGGGAGACTGCTGCACGATTCGAAGTCGGTGCTGTCCGACCAGCTGGCAGCCGTCGAAGCGGCCTCGCTGCGACGCGGGCAGCAGGCACCGGATCTCGCGCTGCTGACCGACGGGCTGCGCGCCGAGCGCGAGCAGGGCATCACCATCGACGTCGCCTACCGCTACTTCGCCACCCCCAGGCGCCGCTTCATCCTCGCCGACACCCCCGGCCATGTGCAGTACACCCGCAACATGGTCACCGGCGCCTCCACCGCCGACCTCGCCGTCGTCCTCGTCGACGCCCGCAACGGCGTCGTGGAACAAACCCGCCGGCACGCCGCGGTCACCGCGCTGCTGCGCGTCCCGCATGTCGTCCTGGCCGTCAACAAGATGGACCTGGTCGACTACGCCGAGCCCGTCTTCGCCGCCATCGCCGAGGAGTTCACGACGTACGCGGCCTCGCTCGGCGTCCCCGAGATCACGGCCATCCCGGTCTCCGCGCTGGCCGGTGACAACGTCGTGGAGCCCTCGGCCCATATGGACTGGTACGGCGGACCGACCGTGCTGGAGCATCTGGAAACCGTGGCCGTCGTGGCGGACCCGGCCGGGGACGCGGCCCGTTTCCCGGTGCAGTACGTCATCCGGCCGCAGACCGCCGAGCACCCCGACTACCGCGGCTACGCGGGCCAGATCGCCTCCGGTGTGCTGCGCGTCGGCGACGCCGTCACCGTCCTGCCGTCCGGCCGTACGAGCACCATCGAGGCGATCGACGTCCTGGGGGAGGCCACGGACGCGGCCTGGGCCCCGCAGTCCGTCACCGTCCGGCTGGCGGACGATCTGGATGTCTCCCGCGGCGACCTGATCGCGTCGGCCGCCTCGGCCCCCACGCCGACCCGGGACGTCGAGGCGACCGTCTGCCATGTCTCGGACCGCCCGCTCCATCCGGGTGACCGCGTACTGCTCACGCACACCACCCGCACCGTCCAGGCCATCGTCAAGGAGATCCCCTCCCGCCTGACCCTGGGCGACCTCTCGCAGCACCCCGCACCGGGCGCGCTCACCGCGAACGACATCGGCCGTATCGTCGTCAGAACCGCCGAACCCCTCGCCCTGGACGCCTACGCCGACTCCCGGCGCACCGGCTCCTTCCTCCTCATCGACCCGGCCGACGGCACCACCCTCGCCGCCGGAATGGCAAGCACGGCCGTGTGATGGGGGCGGCCAGAGTCCATACCGTCGCCGTGGTGGGGGCCGGTGCCGCCGGCACCCTCACGGCGGCCCGGCTGCTCGACGCGGCGGACACCGCGCGGCTTCCCGTCGAGGTCCAGCTGATCGACCCGGCGGCGGCGACCGGGCAAGGAGCCGCGTACGCCACCACCGACCCGCGGCACCTCCTGAACGTGCCGGCCGGCAAGTTGAGCGCCCGCCCCGACCGGCCGGACGACTTCACCGCATGGCTCACCGGGAAACTGTCCCGGAGGGTCGGCTCCGGGGAGTATGTGTCGCGCCTCCACTACGGCCACTATCTGTCCGATCACCTGGCACGGGCCATCGACGGCACCGCCCACGGCCGCTTCCGCAGACGGCACGAGCGCGTCGTGGACCTGGTCGACGACGACGGTCTGCGGCCGGTGTTCTCGTCGGGAGCGCAGCTGCGTGCCGACTCCGTGGTGCTCGCGCTCGGCCCACTTCCCGCCGGCGGCGGCTGGTTGCCCGGCCCGGTGACCTCACCGGGGATCATTTCCGATCCCTGGGCGCCCGGCGCGCTCGACATGATTCCGCCGCACTCCGATGTGCTGCTGGTGGGCACCGGGCTGACGATGAGCGACCTCGCACTCACGCTGGCGCGGCCGGGCCGCGTCGTCCACGCGGTCTCCCGCCACGGCCTCGTACCGCAGCGCCACGCACCGCGGCCACTGCCCGCGGTCACCCCGCCCCCGTACCGCGAGTGCGGCGATCTGTCCTCCCTGCGCCGGATGGTGCTGCACCAGGCAGCCGTCTGCCGGCGTCTTTACGGGGACTGGCGTCCGGCGATCGACGGTCTGCGGCCCTGGACCGCCGCACTGTGGCAGCGGATGACGCCTGAGGACCGGCGCCGCTTCCTCGCCGAGGACCACCGCCACTGGGAGGTGCACCGGCACCGGATGCCTCCGCAGACCGCCGACGCGCTGTCCGCGGCCCGCGCGGACGGCAGGGTCGGCATCACGGCCGGCCATATCGTCCGCGCCACGCCCACCGACAGCGGCGTACACCTCCGGCTCTCCGACGGACGCCCCCTGCACGTCGGTGCCGTCGTGAACTGCACCGGAGCGCAGCGCGCCCTGCACGAATCGACCGACCCCCTCATCAGCTCCCTGCTGAGCACCGGCCTCGGCCGCGCCGGCCCGCTGGGCCTTGGTCTCGACACGGCCGACGACGGAAGGCTCCTCCCGTCCGCGGGGCGCCGCCCGGCGCCCGTGTGGACCCTCGGATCCCTGCGGCTGGGCAACCTGTGGGAGACCACGGCGATCCCCGAGATCCGCGTCCAGGCGGCGGAGGTCGCCGCCGGTGTGGTCGCGCACGCGCTGCGCCCGGCGCGGGCGTCCGTCACGGCAGGGGAAAGGGGAGCTCCAGGCCGGTGAGCGTGTCGGGGCAGCCGCAGGTGCGTTCCTTCGGCAGCCGGTCGACGGTGTCCAGAACGAGCTCGCGCAGCCGCTCGGTGTTCTCGGCGAAGACCCTGAAGACCTCCTCCTGCGACACGCTCTGCTGTGCGTCGATGCCCGCGTCGAGGTCGGTGACCAAGGCGATCGCGGTGTAGCACAGGGCGAGTTCACGGGCCAGCACCGCCTCGGGGTGCCCGGTCATGTTGACCAGCGACCAGCCCGCGGCGGCGTACCACTGCGACTCGGCGCGGGTGGAGAACCGCGGCCCCTGGATGACGACCATCGTCCCGCCGTCCGTCGCCCCGGTCCCGGCCGCGGCGGCCGCCTCCAATGCCGCCTGCCGCCCGTGCGAGCAGTACGGGTCGGCGAACGAGACATGCACCGCGCCCTCCTCGTAGAAGGTCTGGACGCGGCCGCTCGTACGGTCCACCAGCTGGTCGGGGACGACGACGGCGCCGGGGCCCAGCTCGGGGCGGAGCGAACCGACGGCGCACGGTGCCAGGATCTGGCGGACGCCCAGCGAGCGCAGTGCCCACAGGTTCGCCCGGTAGTTGATCCGGTGCGGGGGCAGTGCGTGGCCGCGCCCGTGACGGGGCAGGAAGGCGACGCGCCGGCCGCCGACCCGGCTCAGGGTGATCGCGTCGGAGGGTTCGCCGTAGGGGGTGTCCACGGTGATGCGCTCGGCGTCGGCGAGGAGTTCGTAGAAGCCGCTGCCGCCGATGACGGCGAGGTCGGCCGCGGGGGCAGTGGTTCGGGTGGTGGTCATGTGTCCTGTCTCGCTCACGGGGTGCGGTTCGAGGGGGCGGGTGTGGTGCCGCCGGGGTGGGGCGGGGGAGGGGAACCTACGGGCGAGGGGGTCGGAGGTGAAGTCCCCGACCCAGCGTCCTCCTGACGAACGGTCCCGTTGCGCACACGAGCAAGGCGAAGGCGGTGAGCCGCTGCAGGCCCGGCTCGGCGAAGAAGTCGCTGTGGTGGATGCCGTATGCGGCATACCAGTTCGCCGCCAGGTCGGTCGCCATGATGGCGCACATCAGGTCCACCCCCGCCCGCCTCCCGCCGACCAGCAGCAGGGCTGCCAGCGAGTCGAAGACCGCCAGCGAGGACCAGAACAGGTTCAGCCATTCCGGAGCCCAGCGGTAGGGGTGCAGGCCGCTGTGGACGAGGTCGGTGAAATGGGCGGCGGCCCCCACGAAGACCAGCACGCCGGCGTACACCACGACCATCGCGACCACCCACCATGGGGCTTTCCGCATCCAACCGGTCACACGATCGATCATCTCAGGGTCTCTGTGGCCGTCGCTCAAGGGGAGCTCCCGGACGTGCGAAGGGGCGTGTGTTCATCAGAGGTTGTGCGCGGTGCGTGCCGGGTTGTGCTGAACGGATCAGCAGGAGCGCGTAAGGCAGTCCGGCGCAAGCGCGAACCGCCTGGAGCCTCCTTGTGCATCCTCGCCACTGTGCGCGATGCCAAGGCAACGACTTGACTTTGGTCATCGCGATTCTGTCCCGAATGGTGGGTAATGACTGTCCAGTCACGGTCTCTACGGATATGCCAACGTGAAACGTTGGCGGCATGTGCTTGGAGGCACACCATGGCCGCCCGACCACTCGTCGCGCGTCAGATCAACCAGCGCCTGCGGTCGCTGATCCAGGAAGCCTCGATGTCCAACTCCGGGCTGGCCCGTCAGGTGAACGTCTTGGGAGAGGAGCAGGGTCTGGATCTGCGCTACGACAAGACATCCGTGAGCCGGTGGCTCAGAGGTCAGCGCCCGCGGGGCCGGGTACCGGCCATCATCGCAGAAGCGCTCAGCAGCAAGCTCGGCCGTACGGTGTCGACGGAAGAAATCGGCATGGCCAACGGCAACAGCGTCACCTGTGGGGTGGGGCTGCACTTCGCGGCGACGGTGGAGGACACCCTGGCCCAGGTCCGCGAACTGTGGCACATGGACGCCGAATCCAGGGGGCTGCTGTCCCGCTCCGCCATGACCGCCTCGGCCCTGGTCGAGCCCAGCAGGGACTGGCTGGTCAGCTCCTCGGACCCCCAGGTGGCCCGCAGCCGGCGGCTGGGGCCGCGGGTGGGGATGACCGACGTGGAGCTGGTGCGGACGACCACACAGGCGCTGGTGGAGCTCGACCACAGGGTGGGCAGCGGTCATGTACGGCCGGTCGTCGTGGCGTGCCTGAGCAGTGTGCTGTCCGGGCTGATGGACGGGAGTTACGGCGAGACCACCGGGCGGCATCTGTTCGCCGCGGCCGCCCGGCTGACGGAGCTGGCCGGCTACACGGCTCTGGACACCGGTCAGCCGGGCCTGGCGCAGCGGTACTACATCCAGGCACTGCGTCTGGCGCAGGCGGCCGACGACCGCGGCTACGGCGGCTACGTACTGGCGGCCGGCCTGAGTCATCTCGCCCTCGGCTTCGGCTGTTCCCGGGAAGCGGTTCAGCTCGCCCGGGCCGCCCAGGAAGGCACCCGGGGGCAGGCCCCACTGGCCGCGCGGGCCATGTTCTATGTGACCGAGGCGCGCGGATACGCCCTGCTCGGCGACGCGCGTACGTGCGGAATACTGATGGACAAGGCCACCGAGGCGATGACGCACGTCGATCCGGACAACACTCCTGACTGGATCGCACATTTCGACCGGGCCTATCTGGCAGACGAGTTGGCACACTGCTACCGGGATCTGAAACAGCCGCGCCTCGCCGCCCGCCGGGCCGAGGAGGCACTCGCCCGGCACTCCCAGACCCGGGTGCGCCGCCGCACGATCGATCTGCTGCTGCTCGCCTCCGCGCTGGTGCAGGCGGGCGACATCGAAGACGCGTGCCAGGTGGCGAAGCAGGCGATCACTCTGCTCGCCAGGCTGCGGTCGGCGCTCGGCGAGCGTTACCTGGAGACGTTCCGGAATGAGCTGGCGCGCTGCAGTGACGCGGATCCGGTACGCGAATTCGACGCGCTTGTGCAGGAGAGCGGAATGCGGGTGCCGCTGTAACGACCACCAGGGGGAGGGCACATCGGGGGATGCGGCGGCCTGTCACAGGGGCGCCGACGGCCAGGTGGCTCGTCCGGTCCCGTGGGGAGGAATGCGGAACCGGTGCCTGCCTGACCGTCGGCTGTCGGGGTTCCACCCCCAAGGGGGTGAAGTGGCAAGGGATTACCGGTCGCTGGTCGCGACCTGCCTTGCCGATTCCGGCCCTTCGTCGTGCGCCAGAGAGCCTGAAAGCTCCATCCGATTCGGGTAATTGCCGCTCTGCCGTCGGGAGTTGCCGTCGTGCGCGTTCGTTACGGCTCCGCACTCATTCCCCGATTCGACCGTGAGTGGCACCGCTGCCCAGACGGTGCAGCTGTTGTCGGCCTCTACTCTGCGCCCCCATTTCGAGGACGACTTGGCGACCAATTCCAGACCGCGGCCATGCTCCTGCCCCTGCCCCGGGCGGCGCATTCGTGGCACTGATGGCGTGCCTCCACGGTCGTGCACCTCGACATACAGGAGGTTCTCCGACCTCCACAGTCGGCAGGTGATGCGGTTGCTGGCGGAATACCGGATCGCGTTGGTGAAGAGCTCTGACAGGACGAGCAACACCAGATAGCGTGTGTCGGCATCGTGGATCCGATGTCCGTCCAGCCACGTACGTGCCAGGCTTCGGCACACCGGCACCGCCCGCTTGAGCGGTGGCAGATGAAGCACTACGCGCTGCGCCGAACGCCAGCAGTCGGTTGGTATCAGGGCGCTCGCCGCCGCGGGCCAGCTGTCGATGTGCCGGGCGGTCAATATGACTTCGGCCCCGTGCATGGTGGTGGGTAACACGACTACCCCTTTCGTACGTGCCTCACGGACCCCGATGCCGCTTTCGCCTTGTGAGGCTACCGGCGCCATCCTCGCTCTGTTCCGCCGGCGGCTTTCGGAGTTCACCGGGCCGCCGCGTACTGGGATTCCGCACCTCGATTTACCTCATTCATTCAAGCAGTGCGCAGGCCGCCCCGGAAGGCGCACAGCGAAGCGAAGAGAGCAACCCGGAAGATTGAGGGGTGAAGTAATATCAGCACAAGAAAACGGTTGTGCATTGACAGAAATACGCGAGAAGGCGACGGCATCTTGCAGATGACGACCAGGTGGCGGCGGGACGCTGGAAAAACAGCGGCCGGAGCGCAGGTGAATTAGCAATTACCGGGCCGGTGCGCCCAGTTATGTATGGTACTGGTTCCGCCCGGTAAATTCAGGAAGCACGCTTGAACAAATCGGCGTTCGGCGGGCACACGATTGTGCCCGCCGAACGCCGAGTGATCCGCAAGGACCGGTGAGGGTATTACGTCGCCGCCAGCTCCACGCCCAGAAGCTCGGCGACACCGACGGCGAGCGCCGCGATCGTCGGATGCTTCCACACGAAGTCCCGCGCGAGCGTGACGGCACAGGAGCGTTCGATGCGCGCCCGCAGCTCCATGGCCAACAGGGAGTCGAACCCCAGCGACTTCAACGGGGTCTGCGGGTCGAGAGAGCCCTTCCCCAGCCGGAGAACGGCGCGCACATGGTCCGACAGATGGTCTTCCAGCGCCGCCCGTCTCGCCAGACCGGCAGGCAGGGCGGCGAGCCGGGCACGCATGTCCTCGGGGCCGGCCTGGGAGGGCGCGGCCTGCTCCGCCGCGGCATCGCCGGACACCCCGCCGAAGAACGGAAGATGCCGGCCCGCGGGCGGCACCCAGGTGTCCGGCGGGCCGGGGATGACACCGGTCTGGACCCGTCGCTGGGACAGCAACGCGTCCAGGGCCGCGAGGCCCTGATCCGTGGGAATGGTGCGGTAACCGCGGCGGCTGAAGTCCGTCGCCACACCGGTCTCGCCCCACGGCCCCCAGTTGACCGACAACGTGGGCAGGCCCCGTCCGGAGCGCCAGGCCGCGAAGCCGTCGAGCCAGGAGTTCGCCGCGGCATAGGCGCCCTGACCGGGGTTGCCCAGCAGTGAGGCCATCGAGGAGAACACCGCGAACCAGTCCAGCGTGTGTCCCGCCGTGGCGTGATGGAGATGCCAGGCGCCGACGGCCTTGGGCAGCCAGACCCGCTTCAGCTGGTCGTCGGTGACGTTGGTGATCACGGCATCGTCCAGCACCATGGCGCAGTGCACCACACCGTGCAGTGTGCGCCCCTCGGACACCGCCGTGGACACCAGCCGTTCCGCGGTGCCCGGTTCGGCGATGTCACCGAGGATCACCGACACCTTGGTGGTGTCGCCGCACCATGTGGCGAGCGTCTGCGCGACGTCCGGGGACGGGGCGGAGCGGCCGTTGAGCACAAGGTGCCCGGCGCCCTGCTCCGCGAGCCACTTCGCGGTGGCCAGGCCGAGGCCGCCCAGCCCGCCGGTGACGATGTAGGCCCCGCCCTCCTGTACGGGCAGGTCCATCTCGGGCAGCACGGCGGGCGCGGACCCATGCCGGGGCACGGTCAGTACCAGCTTGCCGACGTGGTCGGCGGCTGCCATGGTGCGAAAGGCCGTTGTGGCCTCCGGAAGCGCATACTCCGTGCAGTGCAGGGGTTTGAGCCGGCCGTCCTCGAACGCCGTGAGGACTTCCTTCCACACCTCGGCGAATGTCTCGGGGCGGTTCCGCTGCAGCTCGATCAGGTCGACGGTGCTCAGGGTGACGTTGTGCCGCAGCGGCCGCATCCCCAACGGAGCGTCCGAAAGGATGTCGCGCACCCCCAGCTCCACGAAACGGCCGAACGGGCGCAGCGTCTCCAGACCCGTCCGGATGGCCGCTCCGGACAGTGAGTTGAGGACGACATCGACGCCTTCGCCTCCTGTCGCCTCGCGGGTGCGCTCGCCGAAGTCCAGCGTGCGGGAGTCCATGACATGGCTGACTCCCATGCTCCGCAGATAGCGGCGCTTGTCCTCGCTGCCGGCGGTGGCCAGCACCTCGGCGCCCAGCAGCCGGGCCACCGCGATCGCCGCCAGACCCGTGCCACCGGTGGCCGAGTGGATCAGCACCCGTTCCCCGGAGGTGAGCCGGGCGACCCGGCGCAGCGCGTACCAGGCGGTCACGAAGGCGATCGGCAGCCCGGCCGCGGCGATCGGTTCGATGCCGAACGGGACGGGGGCCACCGCTTCGGCCGGGACGGTCAGGAAGGAGCCGAACGCTCCGCCTCGCAGATCGATGGCGATCACCTCGTCCCCGACCTGCGGACGCTGCACCCCGGCGCCGACCGCGCTCACCACACCGGCGCATTCGAAACCCATCCGGTAGCGGACGTCCGAGTCACCGGGCAGCAGGCCCATGGCCGTGAGCACATCACGGAAGTTCAGACCGGCGGCGGTGATCCGTACCTCGACCTCACCGGCCTGTGGGGCACGCCGTCCGGTGACGGCGTACTCCAGGGTGGACAGATCGCCCAGGCTGCCGGCGCGCAGCCGGAACCCGTCCACTCCGTACCGCACGGTGCAGGGGGTGGCGATCTGGTCCCGGTCGCGTGTCGGTGCGGCACGTTCCAGACGGGCCACATGCCGGCCGCCCGCGCGCAGGGCGACCTCGTCGTCGTCCGCGTCCGCCAGCAGTTCCAGGGCCACTTCCTCGGGATCGGCATCGTGCGGATCGGCGTCCACCAGCACCGGCCGGAGCTCCGGATGCTCCAGCGCACCGACCCGCACCAGTCCGCGCACCGCGCTCTGGCCGACGTCGATGACGTCCCCCGGCACCACGCCACGGGCCCCCCGGGTGACGACGTACAGACGCGGTGACGTGTTGGTGGCGGTGATCGCCTGAACGGCGCCGAGCAGCCTGCGGGTGCGCCACAAGGACTGCTCCGTCGGTTCCCCGCCACTCGCGCCTCCGCACACCAGCACCACACCGCGCGGGGTGTCGAGCGCGGCGGCCAGACGCTCGGTGAGGGAGTCGCGGAACGTGTCGAGGGGGGTGTCTTCCAGGGGCGGATCCCAGACCACCGTGCGGGCACAACGCGCCCGCAGGGCCGAGGCCAGCGCCCGGGCCGAGCCGTCCGCCTCCCCCACGATCACCCAACTCCCCGGTGCGTGGCCCCCGTCGGGCGTCGCACGGGGCGCGGACCGCCAGCCGACCTCGAGGAGCCAGTCGTCCACCGCCGGTGCTCCGCGTACCGCCCGTCGTGCGAAGCGCAGGCCGTTGACGACGAGGACGACCGCACCGCTGTCGTCCAGGAGGCGCACGTTCGCGACGACGGCCTCCGGCGTGACCTCGCTGACGTGTGCGTGGCAGTACGCGGCGCTCAAGGGATCGCCGATGACGCGCAGCGCCTGCATGCCCACCGGCAGCACCAGTCCCTGGTCCTCCTGGTCCATCAGGGTCGCCACGGCGAGCTGGGCGCAGATGTCGAGGAGTACCGGGTGGACCGGCAGCCCGGGTGCGGGCGTGTCCGCCTCGGACGGGACGCCGACCTCCGCCCAGAAGCTGTCGTGGTGGCGGGTGGTGTGCAGTTGCGTGACACCGGTGAAGGCCGGGCCGTGTTCCAGTCCGCGGCGGCGCAGGCTCTGGTAGAGGTCGGCCGGATCCAGCGGCAACGGGTGACGCAGGCTCATGGCGTCGACGGACCGCTGCCGGTGCTCGGGCCGTACGCTCAGCCGGTGCAGCACCGCGTCGGCCTGCCGCTCCCATGCGCCCTCCTCGTCGCGCGCGAGGATCTCGCAGTGCGCCCGGTCCGGTGCCGTCATCGTGACGACCGTGCTGATCTCGGTCTGCCGCTCCAGCCGCAGCAGTTGCTCGAAGTGGATGTCGGTGACCTCCACCTCGTGCGGGGCGACGCCGAAGACCTCGCAGCCCGCCATGAGGGCGAGGCCGCAGTGGGCCGCTCCGGGGAAGACCGGGTTGCCGTGGACACGATGGTCGGCGAGCCAGGGCAGTGCGTCGGTGCCGGTGTCGGCGTGCCAGCAGTGCCGCGTGGGTTCACCGGGCACTTCGGTGTGCTGGCCGGGCAGATGGCTTCTGGGGGCGGTGGCGCCGTCCGCGGGGTGCGCGGCGGCCGCCCAGTGGTGGCGGCGGTGGAAGGTGACGGTGGGAGCGTCCACGAGGTTTCCGTCACCGTAGAGGTGGTGCCAGTCGACCGGGACACCGGCGCAGTGCAGTGCGGCGAGCTGGGTCCGCACCATGGTCTGGTCGTCCTCGTCGCGGCGCAGCGTGGGCAGCACGACGGGGTCACCGACCAGACCCTCCAGGCTCTTGTCGACGGAGTGCACGACCACGGGGTGGGGCGAGATCTCGACGTAGACCGCGTGCCGGTCGGCCGCAGCGGCGGCCACCGCCTCGGCGAACCGGACCGGGCGGCGCAGGTTGTCGCACCAGTAGTCGGCGTCGAAGGCCGGCGTCTCACCGGCTGCGACGACGGTCGAGTAGAACGGCACCTTGGGCGGCCGGGGAGCAAGATCGGCCAAGGCCGTGCGCAGGGCCGGCAGCACCGGATCCACCAGTGGGCAGTGGGAGGCGACGTCCACGGCGATCGGGAACACCGGGATCTTCCGCGCCTCCCAGGCGGCGGCCAGCCGGCTCACCTCCGCGGTTCGTCCGGCGATGACGGTCGAGTCGGGCGCGGAGAGTACGGCGATCGAGACGGTGTCGACCGCACTGTCCGCCAACTCCTCCCGCACCGCGGCGGCGTCCAGGCCGACGCTCACCATGCTGCCGGTGCCGGCGATATCGCTCAGCAGACCGGAGCGCCGGCAGATCACCCGGACGCCGTCGGCCAGGGTCAGCGCTCCGGCCACCACCGCCGCGGCGACCTCGCCCATGGAGTGGCCGATCACCCCGGCGGGTTCGACACCGTAGGAGCGCCAGGTGGCGGCGAGGGCGATCTGGAGGGCGAAGAGCACCGGCTGCACCGTGGCGCACCCGTGGACAGGTTTGCCATGACGCACCACATCGAGCACCGACACCTCGCTCTGCGCCTGGATCAGCTCGTCGACCTCGGTCAGCGCGTCGAGGAACGCCGGCTCGGCCCGCAGCAGGCCGCGCCCCATGCCGGGCCACTGTGAACCGTGACCGGAGAACACCCACACCGGCTGCCGTTCCACCGCGGCGCCCACGGCGCCGGTCACGACCGAGGGCTGCCGCTGCCCGGCGGCGAAGGACCGCAGGGCGCCGGTGAGTTCCCTGCGGGTGGACGTCACCAGCCCCATCCGGCCCCGGCCCGCGCAGCGTCGCAGGGCCAGGGTGTGGGCGATGTCCCGCAGCGGCACGTTCGCGCCCTCGCCCTCCATCCAGTCCGCGAGCCGGGTGGCCGCGGCGGGCAGCGCGTCGGCAGAACCGGCCGCCACGAGGAAGACATCGGGCGCGGTCTGCGTCGGCCGCTCGGCGGAGGTACGGCGCCGGGCGGCCGACGGCTGCGGGGCCTGCTCCAGCAGGGCGTGGACGTTGGTCCCCGAGAAACCGAAGGACGACACGGCGGCCAGGCGGGTGGGCGCCTGAACGGGCCATGCCGTCAGCTCGGTGGGGACGAAGAAGCGGGTGTCCCGTGCCGTGATGGCCGGGTTCCACCGTCTGAAGTGCAGGTTCGCCGGAATGGTGCCGCGTTGCAGGCACAGCACGCTCTTGATCAGTCCGGTGATTCCGGCGGCCGGTTCCAGATGCCCCACGTTGGTCTTCACCGACGTCAGGGCGCACCGGCCCGGCCCGTCGCCGTAGACGTCGGCGAGGCTGGCGAATTCGATCGGGTCACCCACCGGGGTGCCCGTGCCGTGGGTCTCCACCATCCCCACGTCCCGGGGGTCGACCCCGGAGCGCATGAGGGTTTCCCGGTACAGGGCCTGCTGGGCGGTGACCGACGGTGCCGCCAGCCCTTCGGACGAGCCGTCCTGGTTGGTCGCCGAGCCCCGCAGCACCGCCAGGATCCGGTCACCGTCCCGTACCGCGTCGGCGAGGCGTTTGAGGACGACGACGCCGCAGCCCTCCCCGCGGACGAACCCGTCGGCGTCGGCATCGAAGGTCCGGCAGCGTCCGCCGGTCGACAGCATCCCCATCCTGGCGAAGGACCGTGTGATGCGCGGCTGGAAGGTGAGCGTGACACCTCCGGCGAGGGCCAGGTCGCACTCACCGGCGCACAGCGCCTGGCGCGCCATGTGCACGGCCACCAGTGAGGAGGAGCAGGCGGTGTCCAGTGCGACACAGGGTCCTTGCAGTCCGAGCAGGTAGGAGACACGGCCGGCGGCCACACAGTGGCCATTGGTCAGGATCGACCCCGCCAGTTCCTGGGGCGCTCCCGCCAGATGGTCCATGTAGTCGCTGTAGCTGATCCCGGTGAAGACGGCGGTCGGTGTGCCTCCCATCCGGTCCGGCGGGAGGCCCGCGTGTTCCAGGGCCTCCCAGGTGACTTCCAGCAGCAGACGATGCTGGGGGTCCAGGACGTCGGCCTCGCGGCCCGAGACGCCGAAGAACGCGGCGTCGAAGCCCGTGACATCGCGCAGGAAGCCGCCCTGCGCAGGGGGTGCCGCTTCAGGATCCCCCCGGCCGAGGGAGCCCCCCGGGGCGAGGCGCCGGCGCTCGGCGGGAAGTTCACCCACCGCGTCGCGTGCGTCAACCAGCAGCCGCCACAGGGCTGCCGGTGAGTCGGTGTCTCCGGGGAGCCGGCATCCCATGCCGATCACGGCGATCTGCTCCGCCTGTTGCGTGGATGGTGTGGTGGATGTCGAGTCATGCGTGTCGTTGTTCATCTCGTCTCCGTACGTCGGCGCAGTCCGTCCGCGGTCACACGGCATCCGGGCTGCCGAGGAGGATGGCGTTCTTCACGCCGCCGACCTGGTAGTTGAAGGTCAGGGCGTAGTCGAAGTCGAGCGGGCGGGTCCGCACACCGGGGACCGGGTCGAACGGCAGGTCGGCCGGCTGCTCGCAGTTGGCGGTGGGGCACACCTGCCCTCGCTCCATCATCATCAGCGTCATGGCGACGCCCAGGCATCCGGCCGGCGCGCCGTTGTGGCCGAAGCAGCCTTCCTGGGACGTCATCAGCACCTGGGATTCGGGCCCGTAGAGCTCGCTGATGGCGTTGGCCTCGAAGGCGGTGACGACGACATTGCCGTCGCTGCCGCCGTGCACGTACGGCACGTCGTCGATGCTCCACCGGTCGCCGAGACAGCGGCGGACGGCGGTGACGAGTTCGGCGCCGGTCGCGTCACAGGCAAGGGGGTTGGCCAGCCCGTCCCGGGTCATGGCGGTGGACAGCACCTGGCCGTAGATGTGCGCACCGCGCCGGGCCGCGTGTTCCCGGCTTTCCATGATCACGGTTGCCGCGCCCTCGCCGTGGTTGATGCAGTCCGCCCGCCGGTCGTAGGGCCGCATCAGGGAACTGAAGGACGGCAGCAGGTCCGGCATCCCGGGCGTGCGCAGGGAGTCGTAGCTTCCCTGCGCACCGAACAACAGGCGTTGGATGTTCTGGATGAGGTGGACGTCGAAGACGTCGACGCCGGTCACCACCACGATGTCGGCCTCGCCCTGGGCGATCATCCGCCGGGCGTTGCCGATCTGTACGGCGGACGAGGCGCAGCCGCACGAGACGGTGTAGCAGGGGCCGTTGGACCGGGTCAGCGCCCCTTGCACCAGTGCCACATCGGAGGGTGTCACGGCTTGTTGGGCCGCGACGAACAATTCCATGGCTTCCGGTGCGGTGGTCGTGCCGGGATCGGCCCGCAGCACCGAAAAGTAGCTTTCGATGTTCGCGTCCACGCCGCCGCGGCCCACCAGGATCGCGGCTTCACTCAGCGCTCCGTCGCGGAAACTCAGCCCGGCATCGAGGCATGCCTCCGCCATCGACACCAGACCGAAACGGTGCGCCGAGGTGTAATGCCGGGAGAAGAACGGGGGCACGTCCGGGAGGCGTTCGTCGAACATCTCCTGGGTGAGTTCGACGGAACCGTAGTAGACCTCGTTCCGTTGGAGGCATGACTGGCCGTTGGCGGCGATGTTCCACACGTCGTCGGCCGTGAAGACCGGCTCTGCCTGACCGGGCAGGCAGAATCCGACACCGGTCACCACAGCGCTCCGGCGGGCGTCGCGCTCTTCGAACTTCTCGGATTCTCTGTTCACGACACAACTCCGTTACTCCCTAGGTCACTCACGAGGTGACCAACGAGGATCTTCATGTTTCTTCCCCTCTTCGGATGGGCCTGCTCCTCGTACCGCACAGCGCCTACTCGGCAATGGACGTGCGGTAACACCAGCGATATACGGGGACCCGATCTCCATCCACCTCTACGTATTCGCCGTAGAATTCGAAACGCTCGTACCCGTTTCCCCGCACGAGCCTTATCGGATTGCCTGTATCGTCGCGTGGATTCTGCGGCAGGGCCTTTCCCTCCGGCCCATCGACGAGGATCACTAACCTTCTACGAGGCATATTTCACTCCCGTGTTCTTTCGCGGTGGATTTCTCGGCCGCCTCCCTCATTTCTGTGCCGGCCGACTTCACAGGTGAGGCGGCAGGGCCCGGGTGCACGTCACCGCGGTGCTGCTGCCGCCGGGGGTGACGGCGATGACGGGGACCGGGCCCGCCGGGCCGGGCGGTACGACGACGGCGACACGGTGGTCGTCGACGGCGGTGAAGGCGGCGGGCACGGCCCCGCACAACACGGCGACGGTGCGCCCGAGTCCGGTGCCGGTCAGGGTGACCAGGGCGCCGCCGGACTTCGGCCGTGTCCGTGGAGAGACCGTCGTCACCACCGGTGGCGGCAGGTAGGCGTAGGAGACCGCGTCGCTGGTTCCGCCGGCGGTGGTCACGGTGACCGGCGCGTTCCCGGCGCTGCCGGCGGGGGCCGTGACCTCGATCCGGGTGTCCGAGCCCGCCGTGAAGTGACCCGCACGCACGGCGCCGAAGTGCACCTCGGTCGCATCGGAGAGGCCGATGCCGGTCAGAGTCACGGCATTGCCACCCGCGAGCGGCCCCAATTGAGGTGCCATGGCCATGAGTTGGGGGGCGTCGAGGGAGTGGCGGGGAATGCCGGTCCGGGATTTCGGTGCCAAAGGGGCTGGACTGCTCGGTGAAGCCTGCACTGCCGTATCCCTTCCCGTGGGGGCAGTCCCGGCCGGCTGCGGGAGCCGGTCAGGCTCGCCCGGGGCAGCGGTGGAGCGGTGGCCGGCCGGTCAGACGCCCGGGCCCGGCACGTGGGTGACGCGCACGGACACCGGGGCGTGGGTGCCGACGGCCGCCGGCTCGTCGCCGAATTTCACTGCGGTGACGCGGGCGAGGCTGCCGGCCATGGAGACCGTGGTTCCACCACCGGCAGAACCCTGGCTCGGGGAAAGCAGCATCGCTCTTCCTTCGTTCTGGAGTTGCGGGCGTTCTGGAGTTGCGGGACATATCCGAATGTGGGGTCGACCGGAAAGCGGCCGGACCCCTGCGTCCGGAGGTCAGTTGTCAACCGGCACAACCGGCGACACCGCCGTGCGGGGCGCGTTGTCCGGTGCGTTGTCCCGGACAACTACGGCCGGCAGGGTGACCGGGCCGAAGTGGCGGGAGATACCC
The DNA here is from genome assembly GCF_022221585.1 of Streptomyces inhibens. Taxonomy (NCBI): domain Bacteria; kingdom Bacillati; phylum Actinomycetota; class Actinomycetes; order Kitasatosporales; family Streptomycetaceae; genus Streptomyces; species Streptomyces inhibens. The sequence goes on along the minus strand of NZ_CP084681.1, from coordinate 7,370,917 downwards.
CCGACGACGTGGGCAATACCGCTGCCCGGACAGGGGGATTCGGCATAACTGCCGGGGAGGGTGATCGCGTCCGGTCCGGGTCGCGCCGCGGTACCGGGGACGTAGCGATCTGCGTCCACCTCGGTGGCGAGGGAATTCCGGGCGGATTCCGCGCGAGCGGGAGGGGTGCGCAGTCCCACCGGGGAAACCACGGTGGTAGGACGCGGGAGACCCGCCGCACCTGCATTGACTGCGTTTGCCGCGTTGACCGCGTTGACCGCGTTGACCGCGTTGACCGCTACGACGAGCGCCGATTCCTCGCCGGGCACCGGGACCGCCTGGTCCGATTCACCGCCGGACCGGGCACTTGCCGGTGTCGCGGTGAGGCCCAGGATCAAGGCGCATACGCCGTTGACCCAACGAATGGTGGAAATGATTCGCATGACGCGCCCCCTGGATCGGGTGGCGGTGGCCGGTCAGCCGGTGCCGAGTTACCGACACCGGCTGACGGATCCAAAACCCTCTACCGGGGACGCCCATACGGCATCACGGTCTGACCGCAACCAGGCACGGGGCCGGGCCAACGAGTAGGCCAGATGCCGCTCCCCGGAGAGGATGGGCGGCCCACCGGTTGGATGCAACTAGTTATCCATGCGCCACGGCGCGCTACAACAGTCAACCGATAAGGCCACCCGATCGGAGCAGCGTGAAAAGAGCAATCTCGTACCAACTTGCGCAGTGGCCTTAGTTGATGCCTTTATTCGACCCATGACTGATGAAGCGCTCGATTGCTCACTGCTCCTGCTCGGTCGCGAAATGAAACCGTGTGCAGCAGAGAGCTCGCCGCTTGTCATTCCCCTGCGCGGAACTCAACTACCGCCCACGCAACGGCAATAGGCGGCGTCGGCGCGAGGCACAGCCCGGCCTTTCTCAGCCCCCGGTACGGCTGTCACCCCCGCACACAAGGCGGCACATCGAAGCGCTCTCCGACAGGGCGCGCTCGGTTCACAGCACCGTTCACAGCACCGTCCCTCGTGTCATGTGGCACCGCTCCGGAACACCGGTTTCGCGCTCAAGAGTCCATCGCACTCAGAACACCGAACGGCCGGAAACTCTCTCTCAGGCAAGGTGATTCGAGAATGAACAGTAATGGCGTGTTCCGGTCTCCCCTGGAGACCGGCGCACACACGACGTCACTGACGGACTACGGAGAACGGAGGTGGTCGGCGGCGATGGACGGCCTGGAACCGCTGACCATGTCTCCCTACCGGGCCGGGTGGCGGTTGCGTGTCGTCCCCAGCATCGGACACATCCTCGTCCCGAAGGTCACCCGCCGTGTCGTCAACCGCGCGCTGCACTGCTGGATCGCCGACGAATGCGGCCTGTCGACGGTGAAGAACAGCCTTGCCGTGCTCATCCGCGTCCTCGAACAGGCCGTACGCGACGGTGTACTCGACGCCAATCCGGCCCGGGTGGCCGGCTGGCAGCAGGAGTACCAACGCGCCCAGACCGAACGCACAACGCCCCGTTCGCTGGCCCTGCCGGATCCGGAGGCACTCGACCAACTGGCGACCACACTCGTCCAACGCTCCTCGGACGGCCACGAAGGGTGGGGGGAGATCGTCCGGTTCGCCGCGTGGACCGGTACCCGTTTCAGTGAAGTGTCCGGACTGCAGGCACAGGACATCGATATCAGCACCTGGACCTGGCAGGTCCGCCGCTTCACCACCTCCGAGCCGGACGGTCTGGCCGACCGCGCGTACCGGGGCCGGAATCAGCGTGTGGTGCCGCTGCGCCCGGCCGCACGGGAACTGGTGGCCGGGCGGCTGGCGGCCGCGCGTCACACCCCTCTGGTCCGGCTGTTCACCGGTCCGCTCGGGAGCCGGTTCACCACCGCGGCGCTACGCAGCGCGACCCACTGGGACGACGTCGTGGTCGGCCTCGGTCACGAGCACCTGCGACGCCACGATCTGCGCCACACCGGGCTGACGTGGCTGGCCGACGCCGGACTCTCGCTGCCCGAGCTGTGCAGCGTCGCCGGTCACCCCTCGCTGGACACCGCCCGGCGCTATCTGCCCCCCGACAGGCAGCCCGGCCGCGCACAGAGCGACTTGGGAGCCACGGTCAGGTTCGGCCCCCGCCCGTGATCCGGACGGGGGCCGAACGGTGTGCGTGCGCCCTCCTACGGGGCGACAGCACCGGGCCGCTCAGCGAGGTCCAGGCAGGTCATACGCTGCTGATGGACCTCAGGAGCCGCGGCCCGAGCCGTCGTCCGTCGGAGCGGGCCCTCACAGATAGGTGAACGACCCGGCGTTCGCGGTGCCGCCCGCGGTCTGCACGATCACCCCGACGGTCGACCCGGGCGTGCCCGGAGGCACGATCCCGGTCAGGGAGGTGCCGCCCACGCCGACCACCACTCCGGTGGCGGGAGTGCCCCCGAAGAGCACGGTCGCTCCGGTGAGGTTGGTACCGGTGATGGTGAAGGCGGCTCCCGCGACAGCGGAAGCCGGCGTCACGGTTCCGGTGACCGTCGGTACCGGCGGAAGGTAGGTGTACCCACCGGGGACGGTGGAACTGCCGGCCAGGTTCGACACGGTGACCGGGACGTTGCCTCCGCCGACGGGCCCGGCCGGGACGACACCGAACAGCAGGGTGCCGGTGGGGTCCGTGCCCAGTACGGTCGCCGGGGTGATACCGAAGTTCACGCTGGAGTTCTGCAGACCGGAACCGGCGATGGTGAACGGGGTGTTCCCCGAGGTCGGTCCCGAAACGGGGACGATGGCCGCGGCGACCGGCGGGGTCGGTGCCACGTACATGTAGGTCACCGGGTTGGTGGTGCCCGCCCCGTTGGTGGCGGTGACCTGCACGGCACCAGGTGCGTGCGCCGGAGGCACCACCGTAACGGTCAGCCCCACCGGGTCCTGTCCGACGATGGTGGCCGCCTGGCCCCCGAACAGAACACTGTTGGTGCCGGCCAGGCCGAGCCCGAACAGTGTCACCGTGTTGTTGCCAGCGGCCGGCCCCGAGTTCGGCAGCACGGCGAGCAGAATCGGCCCGAAGCCGGGCAGCTGCACGGGCAAGGTCAGTTGGGGTGTGGGACTGGACATGAAGGTCCTCCTGCTGTCTGCGGCTTGTCGCTCGGCCCCGCTCGTGACAGATACGGCTCACAAACCGGAGCCCGAGCACTGGCAGCAGTCGGCCGTACGGGAGGACAACACAGGCGGCGCACACCCGGCCCGCTCACACATGGAGCGTGCAAAGGGCCGTCGCGCTACTGGCCGTCCTTCGAAGCCCTACAGCGAAGAGGGCTGGCGGGTGGGCCGACTACTGAAGCCCGAGGGGGATGGACGGCCCACCGACCAGGCCTCACCAGTAACCCAGAAGGGTTGTCACCGGACAATCGCGTTGACACACAACCACCCTTACGGCGCAGCGCACATGACCTCCACTTCACACCCCCGGCCCAACAGGCAAGTTCCCGCCACTCCGCCTTGCGCGCCGACAACTGCCGACCACTGCCGACCACTCTCGCTGCCGACCACATCGCTTGCCGTCACTCGCTCAGGGTCCAGATGGAGCTCGTACGCGGTACTGCAGTCGCTGATCTCCACGCCCACCTCGACTCGACGACGACAGAGCCGGTTCCTTCCGCTCCTTCCGGTCTTCCCGTCCACCCGGCACACCCGGCACACCCGGCACACCCGGCACACCCGCAACGTCCCGAGTGATCGGCCCAGTTCTCCTTCTCCCGAAGTGACGAGGCCCGGCGAACACACCAGCCGGCCCTCTCCCTCACCATCGGGAACACAGGGACCACCGGGAAAGATCGGCAAGAGCCGTCCCACTCGGGCCGCACCGGCATCTCCGCCGTCTGCTGCAAGGTCACGGTCAACACCTGGCCACAGGCGGCTCACTGAACGTGAGTCACAACACGTTCTTGGACGGCGCGGGACGGGGCCTGGTCGCCGGTCAGAGGCGCCCAGGCGGCGGGTGTGGTGGCGGGCGACGACCCGACCCTGACGGCCTCGACCCCGGTGGGGGCACCAGCCACACGCCACGCACTGCCTTCCGACGCCATCACCCAACACACCTACCCGCCGGTCGAGTTGCCGATGGGCGCGCTCACGTGAGTGGTCGACGGACCGTACCTACTGACGCTGCCGATGCTGCCGGTGACGACAGGCAGAGCGGGCGGCTCGACGGGTCACCGAGGAAATCGATCTCCGAGGTGAGCGCTATGCCGGTGCTGTGCAGCACCGTCCGGAACACCCGGTCGGCCGCCTCACCGAAGCTCGTGGCGCTCGCCCCCGACCGCGCGACCAGCGTGTAGTGCCGCGAGGACACGCGTACCCCCTCGGCGAGCGGGCTGCGCAGCGCGAAACCGGACTGCTGGATCAGCCAGCTGGCGCTGACCCTGGTCGAGCCGTCGGAGAAGGAGTTCAGCGGCGCACCGTCCGCCCGCAGCCGGGCTCTCTGCGCCCCGCTGACCCTGGGGCTGAGGAAGACGCTGCCGACCGTCCGGTGGTCTGCGCCCGAGTCCAGCACCATGCCCTTCCCACGGCGGACGGTGAGCACCGCCCGCACCGCGTCCGTCAGCAGCACCCTGCTGCCCACCGGTACGTCGAGAACCTCGGCCACGCTCCGGTAGGTGAGCGGCGCGCTGAGCCTGGAGGGCCGCAGCGCGAGCGTCAGCACCAGGAGCGTCCAGCGGGTGGAGCCCTTGAACCTGCTGGTGCGATGCCCCAGGGCGCACTCGGCGGCCGACAAGGTCACCCTGCGGCCCAGTTTCCAGTCCCACGCCTCGACCCGGACCAGGCAGTCACCGATCTCCTGGCCGTACGCACCGACGTTCTGCACGGGCGTGGCGCCCACCGTGCCCGGAATGCCACTGAGCATCTCCAGTCCGGACAGCCCCTCGCCGATGGCGGTGTCCACCAGGTCCCCCAGAGGGTGCCCGGCCTGGACCTCGACCAGGACCCGCCCGTCACCGGCGGGCCCGAGCACCCGGACGCCTCGGGTGGCGATCCGCAGCACGGGCCGGTCGCACCCCGCGTCGCTGACCAGAACGTTGCTGCCGGACCCCAGGCAGACCGGGGGGCCGCCGTGCTGCCGGGCCCATTCGACGACACCGGGTAAGTCGCGAAGATCCCCCAGCTCCGCGAGGGTCCTGGCCGGCCCGCCCAGGTGAAGGGTGGTCATCGGCGAGAGCGGGGCGCCATACGTGATGCGCAAGGTCTCTTCTCCTCCAAGTCCGCCGGGATCAGGGACAGTCGAGCCGCCGGGCCACCGAGCCACCGAGCCACCGGGCCACCGGGCCACCGGGCCACCGGGCCACCGGGCTATACAGCCCAGCGGTCGGTCCGCCACCGTGCCGGGCGACCGGACGGGCGCCGCCCTTAGCACCTCCGCCCGGCCCGGGTCAGCCGCAGGGGGCCGGCGTCCGGAGTTCGCCGTCCAGTGCCGCCGTAGTGCGCAAAGTCGATCTACCGGGCGACGACCATCGCCTCACACTGTAGGAAGCGCGCCCACAGCCCGACCAGCCGGCTGCCGGCGCGCTCCGAGGTGACCCGTTCGTAGAGGCCCAGGGCATTCTCGGCCGCGACGTCGGCGCCGCCCACGTCCCACGTCCCCCCGACGAGCCGGGCCTCGGCGACGAGGTGTCTCCGTGGCCCATCAGTCCTGCACCGGCCACAAACCACGGACCGCAACCTGCTCCCCAGCTCGCCGGACAGAATCCCGGCCACCACGTGGGGCATGTCACGCCGGGCCACCGCACCCTTGAACGAGTTGCACGGCACCTTGTCGCTCATAGCGCCCCCGCCACGGGACCCGATACCGAGGACCATTCAGACCACACCAACCGGCCCAAATCACCCCAAACAGAACACCTCTACACCCGCCCAGCGGCCCCCTCCCCACGCCGCCGTGACCCTGGGACCCGATCACGGCATCCCGCTCAGGTGACACCGCTTGAATGATCAAAGTAGCGAGGGGCTAGCATATGAGCACCGCCTAGCTCGAAAGATAAACCTGTGACTGTCAACGACGACTCGTTCACCAACTGGAAGAACCGCGAGGAGATCGCGGAGTCGATGATCCCGATCATCGGGAAGCTGCACAGGGAGCGGGACGTCACGGTCCTGCTTCACAGCCGCTCCTTGGTGAACAAGTCGGTGGTCAGCATCCTCAAGACCCACCGATTCGCCCGGCAGATCGCCGGCGAGGAACTCTCGGTGACTCAGACGCTGCCGTTCCTGCAGGCTCTCACCACGCTCGATCTCGGCCCTTCCCAGATCGACATCGGCATGCTCGCCGCCACGTACAAGACCGACGAGCGCGGTCTCTCCGTGGAGGAGTTCACCGCCCAGGCCGTCGCCGGCGCCACCGGCGACAACAAGATCGAGTGCCGCGAGGGGCGCGACGTCGTCCTCTACGGCTTCGGCCGCATCGGCCGCCTCGTGGCCCGCCTGCTCATCGAGAAGGCCGGCTCCGGCAACGGCCTGCGCCTGCGCGCCATCGTCGTCCGCCAGGGCGGCGACCAGGACATCGTCAAGCGCGCCTCGCTGCTGCGCCGCGACTCCATCCACGGGCAGTTCCAGGGCACGATCACCGTCGACGAGGCGAGCAGCACGATCATCGCCAACGGCAACGAGATCAAGGTGATCTACGCCAACGACCCGTCCGAGGTCGACTACACGGCGTACGGCATCAAGGACGCCATCCTTATCGACAACACCGGTAAGTGGCGCGACCGCGAGGGCCTGTCCAAGCACCTGCGCCCCGGCATCGACAAGGTCGTCCTGACCGCGCCCGGTAAGGGCGACGTCCCCAACATCGTGCACGGCGTCAACCACGACACGATCAAGCCGGACGAGCAGATCCTGTCCTGCGCCTCCTGCACCACCAACGCGATCGTCCCGCCGCTGAAGGCGATGGCGGACGAGTACGGCGTCCTGCGCGGCCACGTGGAGACCGTCCACTCGTTCACCAACGACCAGAACCTGCTGGACAACTACCACAAGGCCGACCGCCGCGGCCGTTCGGCGCCGCTGAACATGGTCATCACCGAGACCGGTGCCGCCTCCGCCGTCGCCAAGGCGCTGCCCGACCTCAAGGCGCCGATCACGGGCAGCTCGATCCGCGTCCCGGTACCGGACGTCTCGATCGCGATCCTCAGCCTGCGGCTCGGGCGCGAGACCACCCGCGAGGAGGTCCTCGACCACCTCCGCAACGTGTCGCTGACCTCGCCGCTCAAGCGCCAGATCGACTTCACCACCGCCCCCGATGCGGTCTCGAGCGACTTCATGGGCTCGCGTCACGCCTCGATCATCGACGCCGGCGCCACCAAGGTCGACGGCGACAACGCGATCCTCTACCTCTGGTACGACAACGAGTTCGGCTACTCCTGCCAGGTCATCCGCGTCGTCCAGCACGTCTCCGGGGTGGAGTACCCGACCTACCCGGCCCCGGCGGTCGATCACGGCTGACCGTCGGATCCGTCGTCCCGAACGGCGGGTGGCGGTGGGGCGACAACCGACGCCGGTCGGCATCCGGCTGCCCTCCCACCGCCACCCGCCGGCCGGTGCCGGCACCGGCACCGGCACCGGCCGTACGCTCGGTTCACCCCCAAGTGAACTGCGGTAACGACACACAAGCGTCCACGCAGCCCGCTGACAACTGACGGCAGACTCCCCCTCACCCGGACCGGCGCCCCCTGCCTCGGGCCAGGGATATGCGGATCCGGCCTGGAGTGCCGGTCCGGCCGAGGGACGCCCCGGTTGGAGTGCTCCCGCGATGCTCTTCGCGGTCCTGCATGCGGTCCGCTGGCCTCCGAGCCCCGTAAGACCGTTCCCTCCCGTCGATCGCATGACCTGAGGGTGGTGCCACCGACCCAGCGGGGCCGCTGGAGACACTGCAACCTTCGGCGACGAGCCGCTCAACAAGCTCGGTCGCTCCACGTGATGCGTCATAGAAATCGCGTCACCACGAGGGTGTCGAGAGAATTAGCAGGTCAGGGGTACATTTTCCTTTCCGTCGCGGTCTATCAGAGGCGTGGGGCGTCAAATGGGCGTCACGACAGAGAAGCAACGACACTGCTACGGACTGCTGCAAGTCCGTACACCTGCCGCCGCGCCAGCCCGGAAGACCCTCGGTGCTCTCACTGCCAGGCTTCCTGCCCAGCCCGAACTGCCCGAGCACCCGGGCTACCCGCGTCATCCCCGTATGCGACGAGTTACGCGCCCCCCTTCGGGCCCAGGACGTCTGCGCAGCTCACGACCACGACCCACACTTTGAGGCGATGACGGAACCATTCAAGCAGTCATCAGAAGCCTGTCAGCGCCCGCGTCCCAAGCGGATGTTCTGGGTCCAGGCGTTCGTCCCACCCCTCGGCGTGATCTTGCAGGCGGTGGTGTAGCAGCGCCAGACCCAGGTGCCGTTCTGCCTGCGGCGGATCTCGATCTCCGCCCCGTCGCAGCGTCCGCAGCGGGGCGGAGCCGCGAAGACCGCCGCATGCTCGTGTTCCAGCAGCTTCCGGGCGAAGTGCGCACCCCGCATCGTCAGCATGACCTCACGTGTCCAGTACTGCGAGAGGACGTTGAGGCTACCGAGCATGACCGTCCGCTCGTCGATGACCGCGATCTTCTGGTGCATGACGTTCATCGGTACGACCACATGCGCAACGGTTCGCAGGTCGGTGATGAGTTTCTGGTTGGCCGGCTTCTTCTGGAGCTGGTCGGTGTCGTCTCGGATGAAGACACTGATCCGCACTCCGCGGTCGGCCGCCGCACGTAGCTCGGGCAGCAGGGAGCTGACCCGCTTCGCCACCCAGGGGGCCCAGAGCCACAGGGAATGTCGTGCGTGGCGGATCTCTTCGGTGAACGTACGGTAGAAGTCGCGTTCGTCGTCGATCTCCGTCACCTCGACATGCCGGCTCAGCACCTCGGCGAGCGCGGTGCCGAACTCCCCACGGAACGTGGGCGGCGCGGTCGATGGGGTGATCAAGGTCTTGGCCTGGAGGACCCGCACGCCGCGTCGGGTATCGATGAGCGCCGCGAGCTGCGCCAGGGCCGTTCCTGGTTTCGCATTCTTGACGCGTTCGCCGCTGGCGATGACGTACAGGCGGGTCTTGACCCGGGTAACGGCCACGTTGAAGAGGCGGACGCCGTCCCGGGGCCAGCTGCTGGCCGCCGGCTGGAGGTGGGCGCAGGCCATCCACAGCTCGCGGCTGCCCACCCCTCCCTCCACCGTGTCGAAGACGACGATGTCGAACTCCCGGCCCTGGAACTTGTGCGCGGTGCCGACCTCTGCCAGCGCGCCCCCTCCCGAGCCTTCGACGTCCCGCAGGGCCTCCAGAGTGGCGTCGGACTGGACTCGGTAGGGCGTGACGATGCCCGTTTCCTCGCCCAGCTCGCGGTGTAGCTCCACCAGCGCCCTCGCGATCAGTGAGCCCGCCGGCCACCAGCCGCTGCGGCTTCCGGTCAGGTGCGCCCTTGCCAGCTCGTGCAGCCCGTCCGTGTCGATCAGCACGATCTCCGGGTCGTCTGTGGGGCGGGCTGCCTGTGTCTGGCTGCCTCCGCCGAGCACTCCGCCATACGCGAGGTCGTTGGCCAACTGCATAACGGCGGGGCCGAAACGGTGCTGTTGGGTGAGGGTGACGCAGGCCGGGTGCGCCTGGGCGTCGGACGGTTCCGCGATCCCGCAATGCTGGAAGACGTCCGGAAGCAGCCAGCGTTTGATGTCCGCGCGATCCTGTCCCTTGAGCTCGGGCGGGATGACCGCGCCCAGCTGCATGAAGTCCCCGAGAAGGACCGCGGTCCGACCGGCCTTGCCCGTGGCGAGCAGAACTTCGGGCAGGGTGGCTGCGCCTGCCTCGTCCACGAGAACGACGTCGTACGGGCCCTCGAAGACCGCTCGGTTCGTGCGGAACCGGGCCAGGGTCGTGGCGACCAGCTTGGCGCCTTTGATGATCTCGCTCTGGGCGTCGCGGGCGAGGCGCTCGTACTCCTCCTGGACTTCCTGGTATTGCTTCTCCAGCGCAGGCTGCCGGGTCGTGTCGGCGGCTACCGCCGGGCGTAGGCGGCGGGCCAGATCGAACCGGGCCGGCCAGCCCTGCTGCTCGGCCCGCCCCGTCAGATCGCCAGCCTGCTGAGCCCGCTCCGCGGCCTCCTCCGCCCGGGCCTTGTCCTCTTTGCACCTGTCGTAGTGACGTCCGGCCTGCTGTTCTGCCGCCAGCCGGGCCTTGACGTCGGCCGCCAGGCCAGCGGTCTGTTCCCGAGTGAGCGCGATGGTGTCGACCAGAGCTGTGATCTGGGCGCCGAGGGCCGCGATGTGGGTGGTGGCCGTGGCGCGTGCCTCAGTCGCCGACTGCTTGGCGGACACGGCAGCCTGCTCGGCGTCGGCCAACTGCCGCTGCAGCTCGCCGACTTTTTCGCGCAGACGCCACTTTTTCATAGCGCCCTTGCCCTCTATTTCCTCCAGCTCCTGGCGCAGGGGGTCGCAGGCGCCTTCCGCCAGCAGCGCAGCTGCCTCACGGCGCTCTGCTGCCTTCCGCACCTGGACCACTTCCTCGGACAGCCGGTCGACCTGGCGCCACTGCGCCCGCGACGACTCCGCAGCCTTGTCGCGGGCCGCGGCCGTCTCGACCTCGGACAATGCGTCCCGGTACATCGCCTCGGAGTCAGCCACACGTCGACTGGCAGCTTCCTCACGCGACCGCGCCGATGCGAGATCCTCACCGGGCGTGCGAAGCAGCTTCAGCGCTGCGAAGTAGGAAGAGGAGTCGAATCCGGCCAGACTGCTATCTAGGGTGGCGAGCTGTTCGGCTCGGTGCTTGATCGCGACGAGCTCGGCTTCGAGGGCGCTGCGCCGGGCAGCCGTGTCCGCTAAGCGCGCCTTGATCATCAGCGGCAGCGACACCGAAGCGTCCTCGGCCACCTCCCGCAGATGCGGTGGGCCCACCCGGACTATGTCGCCGGGGTTGTGCTGCTTGGCCCGCACCACTCCGAGCAGAGCATTGTCCACGGCGATGTTCGTGGCCGAGACCAGCAGTACCCGGTCGCCCCTTGCGATGAGATCGCCGATGGCACGCTTCAGGACGGTCGTCTTCCCTGTTCCCGGAGGGCCCCACACCAGGTATACCCCCTCGCCGAGGCAGGCCCGGTACGCGTCGCCTTGCGCGGGGTGGAAGCCGGGCGGGTCTGCCTCGTGGGCCGGTGCTCCGCCGATGCGGCCAGCCGCCAGGGCTGCCGCCAGAGGGTGCTCACTGAGGCCGGAAATGCCGTCACGCAGGGCCTCGATGAGGAAGGTGGGCGGCTGCTTCAGCATCCACAGGTGCGGGTCGGCCACGTCCGAGAACTCGGCCACCCGTAAAGTCAGCAGGGAACCGTTCTGGACCATTTCTGAGACCGCGAAGCCGTTCGTCTCGACGCTGTCGTTCTCCGGTCCGGCAAGCCGCAGGCTGTCGAGCTGATCGGGCCCAATATCGGAGCCACGGAGGTCGACAGCGTACTGGCCGGCATCGCCGGTGCGTGCCGCCCGACCGATGCGCTGCCAGCGGGGCTGCTTGCCGGCACCGCCTTCGACGTTGATCCACTCACCGAGCGCCGTGGCGATCTCCTCGCGCCAGCCCACGTGCCAGTCCCCCTGTCTGTGGCCCTCGTGTCCGGAGCGACAAATCTACCCACGCCCACTAAGTGACATACAGCGAGGTTGTGTGATGGATAGTCAGAAGCGAGCGCACGGCCCTTGCTGGAGCCGGTGCAAGATGCCGACGACTACCGCGCCCAGTCCCGCGCCATTTCCTCGTCCGTCGCCTCAGTCGTCCTGTCACGAGCGATGGCCCCTCGAAATCCGCGGTCACGCGCAGGCCATCTCTCCGAGGCGCTCCCGCAATCACGCTGCCCTCCAAGGATTCACTGTGTGCAGACCTCCGAAATGCTCTGATACAGAACAAGTCCCAACCCGGTTGACGACCAAGACATCGCCTTCCGCCGCGATCTGAGCCATGCAGCGGCATCCGAACCGGATGGAATGCCGTCTCCGGAGATCAGGGAACCCTCCGCAGCGGCCTGTCCCGGACGTAGAGGCCGGAAGGTCGATCCAGTCCTGTGTGATCGCTTCCTACGGCGGGATGTCGATCAGTAGGCTTGTAGCAGTGATTCGTCGGTGTCCACGTCACCCACGCCGTTCTTTTGCGGCCGCGTGGATGCACACACCGAGCGAGGTCGCGCTGTCGTTACGGGAGTCAGGGGGGTGCGGTGAACGGCAGAACTTTGCCGCCGCGTATCGGTCCGTACCTCGTCGAGCGGCGGCTCGGCACGGGCGGCATGGGGGAGGTGTACCTCGCCTACTCCGTCGCGGGTGAACCGGTCGCGGTGAAGGTGATCCGGCCCGACCGCACGGATCCGCACACCCGCGCCCGCTTCGAACGCGAAGCGACGATCGCGCGCACGATCTCCGGCACGGGCCGTGTAGCCCGTTTCATCGACGCGGACCCGTTCGCCGAGGAGCCGTGGCTGGCCATGGACTACGTCCCGGGTCGCGCGCTCTCCGACCTCGTGAAGGACCAAGGCCCTCTCGCCGCGCCTCTTGTGGCGAGCCTGGGCGCATTATTAGCCGAGGGCCTGGCCGCCGTGCACGCCGTGGGCCTGGTCCACCGCGACCTGAAGGCGCCGAACGTCATTCTGGGCGACTTCGGCCCAGTGATCATCGACTTCGGTCTCGGCGCCTTCCTCGGAGCCTCCAAGGGCTCGCTCTCCCAGGCCGGCACTGTCATCGGCACAGTGCGCTGCATGCCACCCGAGCAAGCCTTGGGCGAGGTGGACATGACGCAGGCCGCCGATGTGTACGGCCTGGGCACGGTGCTTCTCTACGCAGCGACCGAACACTACCCGTACGACGGCGCCCGGTGGGAGGCGGTGGCCGCGCAGGTGGTCAACCCCGAGGTCGACCCCGATCTGTCCGGGCTGCCCAAGGAACTTGCCTCCGTCGTGACGCCGATGCTGGCGCACAAAGCGGATGACCGCCCCTCTTTGGAGGAGGTGACCCGGCAGTGCGCCGATCTCATGCGTCTGCTGGGTACGAGTCCAGCCCGCGCACGACGCGCGCTGATCCAGGAGACGACGGCGAAGGATCACCCCACGATGGTGCTTCCGCAGCCGGACGCACCGATGCTTGACCGGCTCGACTCGCTCGAGAGGCTGCTGCGCGAAGAGTTGGTGTCCGGGGAGCGAAACACCCCTGTCCCCACCGTCGCTGTTCAGCCCGGTACGAACACTGCGGGCGAGATCAGCGTCGAGATCTCTCTATCGCCCGAGCCCTTGACCGCGCTTGGTTCCGAACCCGGGAGCGGAAGACCGGCGGAGCCCGTACCGCAGCGAGGCCGTCCCCCCGCTTCCCGCAGGGTTGCCGACGAGCTGCGCGAGCGCTACGCGAGACGACCGGCACTCGCCTGGTCGAAGCGCTGAGCCGTTGCCCTCCTCCGCCCTCCTGCCAACGAGCCGACACAGTGCGGAACTCGGGGCGTCGGTATGGCCCTGGATACAGCGCACCCGGCTCACCGGACGACCGCGCAGGCCCCCCATAAGCACACCGGACAGCACGAGTAGACCGTTCACAGAGGAGCACCACGTGACCACGGCGATGCAGCCAGAGGTCCCTGAGCCGCGCGACGCCGATCCGGCACATCCGCAGTACCCGACCGGCGCGAAGCCGGTCTTAGCCCCCGGCGCCCAGGTGCGCATCCGCGACGAGCAGTGGCTCGTGAAGTCCGTCTCGGAGTCGCGCGACGGACTCATGGTCGAGGTCAGCGGGGTTTCCGCGTTCGTCCGTGGCACGGACGCGGTGTTCTACTCCGGCCTCGACCAGATCGACGTACTCGATCCGCGCAAGACCCGGCTCGTGCCCGACGACACCTCCAAGCACGCCAAGGCCCGCCTGTACCTGGAGGCGGTCATCCGCAAGACCGCGCTGCCGCAGACCGAGCACGGCATCGCGCTCGCCGACTCCTTCCTCATGGACCGGCAGGAGCATCAGCTGCGCCCCGCCGAGCTGGCGCTGTCCATGCGCAACCCGCAGCCCCGGCTGCTGATAGCCGACGTCGTCGGTCTGGGTAAGACGCTGGAGATCGGCGTCACGCTCTCGGAGCTGATCCGGCGCGGGCGCGGCGAGCGCATTCTCGTGGTCACGCCCGCCCATGTGTTGGAGCAGTTCCAGCGCGAGTTGTGGACCCGCTTCGCCCTGCCGCTGGTGCGCCTGGACTCCACCGGTATCCAGCGCATCCAGCAGGAGATCCCGGCGGGCCGGAACCCGTTCGCCCACTTCAAGCGGGTCATCGTCTCCGTCGACACCCTCAAGTCGGCGACGTACGCCCACCACCTGGAGAAGATCACCTGGGACGCGGTGGTCATCGACGAGTCGCACAACCTCGTGAACAAGGGCACCCGCAACAACCGCCTCGCCCGCCGCCTCGCCGAGCAGACCGACGCGCTGATCCTGGCCTCTGCCACTCCGCACAACGGCGACGCGGAGTCCTTCGCCGAGCTGATCGGGATGCTCGATCCGGCGGCGATCGCCGACCCCAAGAACTACAAGGTGGCCGCCCTCGACCACCTCTACATCCGGCGCACCAAGTCCGACCGCGAGGTGCGCGACGGCCTCAAGGACAAGCCCTGGGCCGAACGGGGCGAGTCCCTGCCGGTGCCGGCTCCGGCGACGCGCAAGGAGGTCGCCGTCCTGGAGAAGCTCGCGAGCGAGTGGACGCCCGGGGAGCCGAACCGTTCATCGGTGTGTGCCGATCCGCTGGTCGGCTACAACTTCCTGAAGGCGTTCCTCTCCTCCCACGTCGCCCTGCGCAAATCCCTCACCGCCCGCCGCGCCTACCTGGACAACCCCAGGAGCGCCATGGTGCAAGGCAAGGACGGCAAGAAGGCGGACTCTCCCGAGCGCCGCGCCGCCCTGACGGCAGAGGGCACAGCCCTCGCGGAACTGGAGGCACTGGTCGCGGATTTCACCGATCAGGACTCCTCCAAGCTCGACGCGCTCGTCCGCACATTGAAGAACGACCTCAAGGTCGGCCCGGGCTGCGAGCGCCGCGTCGTGATCTTCTCCGAGCGGGTCCACACCTTGGACTGGCTGGCCCAGGAGGTCCCGGCCCTGCTCGGCTTCAAGAAGAAACCGGCGGCCAAGGCCGACAAGACGCGCCCCTGGCAGGCGTACGGCGGTGTCATCGAGGTCATGCACGGCGACACCACCAACGACCAACAGCAGCGGGAGATCATCGACCGCTTCGGTCGGGCCGAGGAGCCGGTGCGGCTGCTCTTCACCGGCGACCTCGCCTCCGAGGGCGTCAACCTGCACCACCAGTGCCACGACCTCGTCCACTATGACCTGCCCTGGTCCCTCATCCGCATCGAGCAGCGCAACGGACGCATCGACCGCTACGGCCAGGCGGTGAGCCCCGAGTTCCGTGCGATCACCCTCACCGCCGACGTCCCCTGGCGGCACGACGAGGAGAGCGGTGAGGCGCTCACGCTCGACGACCGGCTCGTCGGCGCCCGCCTGCTGCGCCGCGAGGCCCAGGCGCACGAGATCGAGACCGGCGAGGGCAGCGCCGAGGCCGTCACCGGCCTCTACGACGACAAGAAGGAAGAGGATCGCCTCACCCGTGACCTCATCAAGGGCGGCACCGTCGAACGCTCCATCAAGCAGTCCCAGCAGGAGTCCGGCGGGATCCTCGCCGACCTCCTCGCCGGCGCGAACGCCCGGCTCGCCGACCCCACAGCCGCTCCGGCCGCCCTCGGCACGGCTTCGGTGCCAGAAGCCGACGTGCCCCACGTGTTCGCCGACACCAAGGCGTACTTCCACGCCGCGATGGACCTCATCTACCCGCAGGCCGACCGCGAGGCTCTCGACTGGAAGCCCGAAACGGCCCACGGGCGCATCGAGTTCACTCCGCCCGGCGACCTGCAGTACCGCTTCCGGGAGCTTCCGAAGTCGTACCTGGAGCAGGAGAAGATCCTCACCACCCCCAAGTACGACGGCACACTGCGCATCACCTTCGACAAGCGGTACGCCGCCGACCGCCTGGACGCCGCCCGCAACGCCAAGCAGGGCAAGGGCGACCAGCCCACCTCCCAGTGGCCCAATGTCTCCTACGTCTCCGACATCCACCCCGTGCTCGACTGGGTGACGGACAAGGTCCTCGCCAAGCTCCGGTATGACGAGGCGTTCGTCCTAGCCCACCAGCCCGACACCGACAAGGCCAAACGGATCGATGCCGCCCTGCCCGAGGCCCTGACCAGCCCCGTCTACCTCCTCCAAGGCGTCTACTCCAACGCGGCGGGGAAGCCGACGGTCGTGGAGTGGATGGCCGTCACCGGTCTCACCGAGGCCGCCCCTCGCGTATGGCGCATGGACTCGGCGTTCCTCGCCGCCTGCGGTGTGGGCCCCGGCATGCCCGGCCGCGGCCGGCCCGTCGACCCCGACCTCCTCCAGGCACTCGTCCCAGCGGCCGTCGACGCGGCCGAGACCCACCTGCGCGAGCGCCGTGCCGACTACGACAAGCAAGTCGACTCCTACCTGGCCCCGTACGAGGACCAGGTACAGGTCTGGGAGCAGGGCGCCCTGATCGCCGTGGGCAATCAGCAGCAACGCCGCAAGCAGGTGTACGACACCGCCGCCCGCCGCCGCGACCTCGTACGCCGCCTGCGGACCGACGGCGACCCGATGCTGCGGGTCCTCGGCGTCCTCGAACCCCTACACACCACCACCGTGTCCGCCGCGCACGCCGAGGAGTCCGCACGATGAGCTACACCTACGACTCCTTCGCCAACCGCGGCGAGTACCTCTCCGCCCACTACTTCAGCGAGGAGCTGGAGAACACCCTCAAGAGGAGCAAGGCCGGCGACGCGGGCTTGTTCACACTGTGGACCAGCCGCGAAACCGACCCGCACGACCCGCAGCCCACCCCGCGTGAACTCCTGCCCCGGCTCCGCGGTGAGTACCTGTCCACCGTGCGCCCCTTCCTGGCCTCCCGCGCCCAGCAGGAAGAGTTCGGCAGCACCTACGACGACCCGACGGGCGAGTGGACCGAGCGCGTCACCACCTGGCACACCACCGTCCTCAAGGCTCTCGGCTACAGCGGAGACCGGCCCGGTCCGATCACCGTGCACAACGCGGGCAGGGAGTACGCACTCCAGGTCGCCTGGCACGGTGACGGCATCCTCGCCGTCGACTGCGGCTGGACCGCCAAACTCGACGACGCTCTCGACCCCGACAAGGCCGGACGGCTCCTCCACCCCCACAAAACCGCAGACAGCCTCCTCGAAGTCGGCGAGAAGCTGGCGGGCTGGCTCTTCCAGAGCGAACTGCACGAGCCCGGCGGCGACGCACCCCGCTTCGTCCTACTGCTCTGCGGTGGCGTGCTCGTCCTAGGCGACCGCAACGCCTGGGCCGAGGGCCGCTATCTCGCCGCAAGTCTGGACGCGGCCCTCACCCGCAACGACACCGCGAAGGCCGGCGAACTCGCCCTCCTCGCCGCCCTCTTCTCCCACGACATGCTCGCGCCCCGCCCCGACGGCAAGGGCCGCCGCATCGACGACCTGCTGAATGCCTCCCGTGACAACGCCGTCGGCGTCAACTCAGAGCTGCGCAAGGGGCTCCAGCACTCCGTCGAGATCATCGCGAACGAGGTGCTCGCCCGGTTACGCAAGGCGGAGGTCGAGCCACGGGAGATCGAGGACCTGAAGAAGGGCCCGTTCGCCAAGCAGCTCACCCGCGAATCCCTGCGCTACCTCTACCGCATCCTCTTCCTCCTGTACGCCGAGGCCCGCCCCGAGCTGGGCATCCTGCCCGCCGACGACTCCACGTACGAGGCCGGATACTCGATCGCCCGGCTCCGCGAACTGGTGGCACGCGAGCGAAAGCTGGTCGACGAGGACAGCCGAGGCGGCTTCCACCTCTACGCCTCCCTCGACGTCCTCTTCAACAAGGTCAACTACGGCCACCGCCCGCACGGCACCGAGGCGGACGACGACAAGCCCGCCGAGGAACGCAGTGAACTGCGCGGCCTGCGATTCGAGCCGCTGCGCAGCGAGCTGTTCGACCCGAGGTCAATCACCCTCATCGGCGGCCGCGTCCTCGACCCCCGGTGGGACGAGGACGGGGACGAGCCGCCTCGCTGGCTGGACCTGCGGCTGCGCAACGAGGCGTTGCACCAGGTGCTGCGCCTGCTGACCATGAAGGAGGCCGGTCAGAAGGGCCGCCAGGGCGGCTTCATCTCGTATCGCAATCTCAGCATCAACCAGCTCGGCGCCGTGTACGAGGGGCTTATTTCGTACACCGGCATCATCGCCGATGAAGAACTCGCCGAGGTCGCCAAACCTGGCGCGAGACAGGGCGACAAGCAGTACGGCGACCCCGAGAAGGGCTCCTGGCTCATCCCCGCCGACCGGCTAAGTCAGTACAGGGAGAACACGCACGTCGTGTACTCGGCTCAGGACGCCGAACAGTACGGCCTGCGCGGCCCGAAGAAGTACCCCGAGGGTACGTTCGTGTACCGCCTGGCGGGGCGGGACAGGGAGACGTCAGCGTCGTACTACACGCCGCAGTCGCTCACCAAGGTGACGGTCGAGCTGGCGCTCAAGCACCGCATCACCGACGAGACGCGGGCGAGCGAGCTGCTGCGCTACACGATCTGTGAACCGGCCCTGGGGTCTGGCGCGTTCCTCAACGAAGCGATCAACCAGGTCGCGGAGGAGTACCTCAAGCGCCGCCAGGCAGAACTCGGCGTCACACTGGATACGTCAAAATCGCTCGACGCCAAGCAGAAGGTGAAGGCGTACATCGCGCTGCACAACGCGTACGGGATCGACCTCAACCCGACGGGCGTGGAGCTGGCGGAGGTGTCCCTGTGGCTCAACACCATGCACCCCGGCATGCGGGCACCGTGGTTCGGGCTACATCTGCGACACGGCAACTCCCTTATAGGGGCGCGCCGTTGGGTGTACGAGGCCGAGCGCATCAAGAAGGAGCGGGCTATCGGCGCACAGACGCCGACGAAGCTGCCATTCCGGGAGAAGGGGAACGGCGCGGAGCAGCCGCTGCCGGACGGCGCCGTGCACCAGTTCCTGCTTCCGACGCCCGGCTGGGGTGCGGTCGCGGGGGCGAGCGGTGACGCCAAGAAGCTTGCCGAGCAGCTTGCCGGGCCGCATGTCGAGCACCTGAAGGCATGGAAGAACAGCATCAAGGCCAAACCCAAGACGGTGGGCGGCAAGAGCAGCCAGCTGGCCCGACTTCAGGCCGCGGCCAGACGAGTTGAGTTCCTGTGGCAGCTCGTCGCCAAACGCATGGAACTGAGCGAGCGCGAGATCGCCCGAACCATCGACGTGTGGGGCACGGGCCGGGAGGAGGACGCAGAGGAGTACGCGTTCCTGCGCCGTGACAAGGAGAGCGCTGGGGACAACGATCTGCCGCAGACCAAGGAACGGGTCTTCAAGGACCTGTTCGAGGCGGAAGGTTCGCCGTACTGGCGCCTCAAGCAGGTCATGGACGCGTGGTGCGCGCTGTGGTTCTGGCCGCTCGACAAGGTCGGGCTGTTGGATGGCACGGACGCGGAGTACGAGACTGCGCCGGTCGTGTCGGTGGACGCTCTGCTGTCGGCAGGAGTCGTCGGCGAGGTCGGGGCGACGTCACAGGCGGAGCCCGAACCCGAACCGCGTTTCGTCGAGAACGGGCTGCTGTTCGCCCTCGAGGGTGACCAGATGTCCTTTGGTGACGATTCAGGCGACGGCGACCTTGTCGAGAAGCAGGAGATCAGGAAGAAGCGAGTGGCTGAGGCCGGGGCGAAGAAGCGCGGGGGGCCGACCCAACGCCGCGACATCGTGCCGATGGCCGACCTCGATGACTGGCTCGACTTCCTCGAGTCCATGCTCGGCACCAAGGACGTGAAGCAGGGCACCATCGTGTCGTCTGTCGAATCTCTCGAGGAGCTGAAAGACCTCGAGGACCTGATCCAGACTCAGCCTGAGATGGACATGGACGATGCCCGAAAGGCGGTCGAGAGCCGTTATCCGTGGATGCGTGTCGTGCGCGACATCGCGAAGGAGCAGGGCTTCCTGCACTGGGAGTTGGACTTCGCGGGCGTGTTCGCCAGTGAGGCGGGGGGCTTCGACCTTCAGGTGGGGAATCCGCCATGGGTGCGGCCGCGCTGGAACGAGTCCCTGGTGCTGGCGGAGCGCGAACCGTGGTTCGAGCTGGAGGAGCGGGTCTCCACGTCGGTGAAGGCGGAGCGCCGGGATGACCTGCTGAAGACGCCGGCTGCGGCCACCTATGTGGTGGGCGAGATCACGGACAACGTCGGACAGGTCGCGTTCTACGGAGCGCCACAGGTGTATCCGTTGTTGGAAGGAACCCAGCCCGATCTGTACCGCGCCTTCATGTGCCAGGTGTGGGACCACGCGTCTGTGCGGGGGACGACCGGATTCCTGCACTCGGACACACACTTCACCGGGGACAGGGAGGGTGCGCTGCGGGGTGCGGCGTATCGGCGGTTGCGGATCCACGGAGACTTCGTGAACTCCGGTCAGCGCTTCTTCCCTCGCCCCGTGGGCGACGCCACGCACTTCGGCGTGCATGTCTACGGTCGCCCTCAGGACATCGACTTCAGCCACCTCTCCTGGCTGGTCTCGGCCGACGCCCTGCGCTTGTCGGCGAACCATGACGGTTCGGGAGAGGCCCCGGGAATCCGCTACCAGAACGGGGAGTTCGACGAGCGCCCGCACAGGACGCGCGTGGTGCACGTCAACAGGGAGCTGCTCACGGTCTGGAAGCGGCTGTTCGGGGACACGGGTCCGGTGGACGAGGCACGTCTGCTGTTTCCCGTGAGCACGGCCGAGGCGACCGCTATTGAGGCCCTGGCGAACTATCCACTGCGTCTCTCAGCTTTCAAGCCGCAGATCACGCCCGGCTACCACGAGAGCGGAGCCAAGAAGGATCGCCTGATCGACTACAACCGGCCGGACCCGAAGACGGGCGAGCCGTACGAACCCGACCGGTGGCGCCACGTGATCCTCAAGGGAACGCAAATCAGCGTCGCCACACCGGTTTTCAAGCGGCATGACGCCAACTCCAACGCGCCCTTCGGCGCCGACCTGGTCTCGCTGCCTTCGGACTTCGTCCCGGACACGGAGTACGTGAGGGTGCCAGGCCGTGCGCAGGAGTACCTCAAGGTTCAGGATCGCTGGATCGACCACCAGGCGCTCGAACGCCTTCGCGAGGACGACAAGGCGGTGGCCCGTGCGCGGGCTCAGGTGGCCGAGACGACGGGGAATGCTCCCCAGGATGCCGATCCGGAAAAGGTTGATGCGCTACTCGTTGGACGGGCGCAGAGACGGTATACCGCGTTCTATCGGGTGGCTTGGCGAGAAATGATCGCTCCTAACACGGAGCGGAGTCTCTACCCCGCCGTGGTCCCCCCGGGTACCGCTCACACCAACGTGGTTCGCAGCACAGCCTTGCGTAACAACCACCTGTCTGTACTCGCTTCGGGACTGTGGTCCTCCGTGCCGATCGACTACCTCCTACGCATCACAGGCACGGGCCATCTCGACGTGGGTCGCGCTGGTGCCCTTCCTGCACCAGCACCGGCTCACCCCCTCGCCCCCGCCCTCCTCCTCCGTACCCTCCGCCTGAACTGCCTCACCACCGCCTACGCCGATCTCTGGCAGGACCTCTACGACCCCACCTGGTCGGCGTACGAACCCTGGGCCCTCAGCTGGCCAGTGATGAACACGGAACTCCACGCCGTGACCCCGACTTGGCAGCGCGACACCCCCCTCCGTACCGAGTACGCCCGTCGCGCCGCACTCGTCGAGATCGACGCTTTGGTCGCCGTCTGGCTCGGCATGGATGCGGATGCCCTGATCGCCGCATACAAGGGACGATTCCCCGTGCTCCAGAAGTATGAGGCGGCAAGTTGGTTCGACGCCGAGGGGTGGAAGCTGGCGAGCAATGCCCGAACCATCGGTCAGCGTCAGACCAAGGAGACCTGGACTCAGTTCGAGGCCTACCGCGAAGCGGTCGGTGAGCCGTCTTCCGAAGGTGTGCTCCCCGCCGGCCCCAACGCCACACCTCCCCACGGCTACACCGCCCCCTTCTACAAAGCCAACCGCGAACGCGAAATGCGCGAGGCCCACGCCTACTTCCAGAAGCGCCTCGATGAAGCCGTGAGCAAGGGTCTCTGGGACCCGGAGAAGATGGAGGTGCCGACCCCGTGAGGCCGACCCTCGAAGCACAGGGACTCAAGGAGAGCCTGCTCCAGTACCTGTCCACGACGTACGGTCTTGCGGACGAGGGTGCCCGAAAGGCCCTGCACACCTTCCTCGGGGACGAGACGACGGGCATGTTCCGCGGACCGTACCTCCGCCTGCGTACCCCCTTCACCCCGGCCAACGACGGCTGGCAGCAGCACCTGGACTGGGTACGTACTGACGGCTGGACGCCGTACGCTCACCAGGCCCGCGCCTTCGCTCGTCTCACCTCCAAGGACGGCCACGCACCCCAGCCCACCCTCGTCACCACAGGCACCGGCTCCGGCAAGACCGAGTCGTTCCTCTACCCCGTACTCGATCACTGCGCCCGCGAACGCGCGGCCGGGAACAACGCGGTCAAGGCAGTCTTCCTCTACCCGATGAACGCCCTGGCCACCGACCAGGCGGCCCGTATCAACCAACTACTTACTGACTACGACGAGTTAAGCGGCGTACGC
Source organism: Streptomyces inhibens (assembly GCF_022221585.1). Classification (NCBI taxonomy): domain Bacteria; kingdom Bacillati; phylum Actinomycetota; class Actinomycetes; order Kitasatosporales; family Streptomycetaceae; genus Streptomyces; species Streptomyces inhibens. The sequence continues at coordinate 7,348,173 of NZ_CP084681.1, read as the reverse complement.
GCCGGCCTGTACATCGGAGAGAAGGCGGCGACGCACTACGAGCGGGTCTACACCCGCCGCCAGGACATGCAGCTGTCCCCGCCGGACATCCTGATCACCAACTACAAGATGCTCGACCTGCTCCTGCAGCGTGCCGCCGACGCACCGCTGTGGGACGGCAGCGACATCCGATACGTCGTCGTCGACGAGTTCCACACGTACGACGGCGCGCAAGGCACCGACGTGGCCATGCTGCTACGCCGCCTCGCCATCGCCGTAGACGCCAACCAACCCGGCAAGCCGCTTGGCACGATCACCCCCGTCGCCACCTCCGCGACCCTCGCCTCCGGCACCGATGAGGACGGAGTTCGTCAACTCCTCTCCGTGGCCACCAACGTCTTCGGCGCCGAGTTCACCGAGGACGCGATCGTCGGCGAAGACCGGCTGACGGTCGACGAGTTCATGCTCGGCAATGACGAGTCGATCCCTGACGCGAGATTCCTCCCCGGCCAGGCCACTCCCCCCGAGACACTGACCGCCTTACCCGACCCGGCCGCCGGCCCCGAGGCGCTCGCGGACCTAGCCGAGGCCGTCACCGGAAGTCGTACCACCGATCCGGTCGTCCTCGGTGCCGCGCTCAAGCGCAACCGACTCACGTACGCGGTTCTGAACGCCTTCGGCGGCACGGTGCGCACATACGACGAAGTGCTCGACGTGATGCGTCGCAGTGGGGCGAGGAGCTGGGACGAGGCGATAACGACACGGCCGCAGATCGCCGCGGTGGCACTCACCCGCTTCGTCGCCCTGCTGGCCGTGGCGCGGGCACCGGAGGCGCCGGCCGGGATGAGCCGTCCGCTCGTCCAGATCGAGGTGCACCAGTGGGCGCGGTCCGTGACGCGGATGCTTCGTGGCGTACTGCCGTGGCCCAAGGCCGAGTTCGCGTGGGACACAACCGGGGCACAGAGCCAGTCGCGTACGACACCGAACACCACCACCTCCCGCGACACCAAGATCTTCCTACCCGCGGTGTACTGCCGCGAGTGCGGGCGCTCCGGCTGGTCGGTCCTCGCCCCCGAGTCGGACCTGGAGGAGCTGAACTTCGAGCCCCACAAGATCCGTCGGGCCACCGTCACCGCCGACAAGGCGAAGGTGCGCACCCTGGTGGCGGCCACCGACAACGAGGCCCGTGAGGGCAGCGGCCGTGCCGCCATGGACCGGGCCGCGCAGAAGTCGCTGACCACCGGCGGTGCTGGCGTACTCATGGTGCTCGACGGCCTGTCCCAGCGCCTGCGGCTGCCCGCCCCCCAGGCCGACTACGACGACGAGGGCAACCCGGCGCCCGCCGGTCCCGACTCCGCCTTCGTCCTCGTCCAGCTCGGCGACACCGCGGAACGAGCCGCCAAGGACGACTGGTGCCCGGCGTGCGGTACGCACAACGCAATCCGCTTCGTCGGTACGGGCGCCGCCGCGCTCGCCGCCGCGTCCGTCACCCAGCTGTTCACCGGCGGGGAGATGGACAAGGAGCAGCGTGAGACGAAGACGCTGATGTTCAACGACTCGGTGCAGGATGCCGCCCACCGGGCCGGGTTCGTCGCATCCCGCTCGTACACCTTCTCCCTGCGGGCGCTGTTCACCAAGCACCTGAGCGAGCAGCGGCCCAGTGCGCTCAACGACCTCGTCGCCGACGTCGTCGCGGCCACCACCGACCGTGAGACGCTGGCCGCCGTCGTCCCGCCGGACCTGCACGACGACACGGGCGTGGCGCGTCTGCTGTCTGGCGCGGGGCGGGGCGGGGACAGGAAGACGTGGGACCTGATCGGTGAACGGTTCGCGTTCGAGGCCGTCATGGAGTTCGGCCACCGCTCGCGCAACGGCCGTACCCTCGAACTGACCCGTACCGCGGCCGCCTGGGTGGACATCCCCGACATACGGGTGGCCGTGGCAATCACACGTGCCGCCCACGAGGAATCCACCGATCACGGGCTGGCACTCACCGCACACGACGACGGACGCTATCTCGCGTTCTTGCGCGGGCTGTTGGAGCGGCTGCGTATGCGGGGCGCGGTCGGGCACCGGTGGCAGGAGAAATTCCTCGACGAGGCGGGCACCAGCCGTTACTTCATCTGGGGTGGCCGCCCGCGCGGCATGAAGGCTTTCCCGAAGGGCGTCTCCGCGCCGACGTTCCTGCTCGCGCGGCCCAAGCAGGGAAGCGAGTTCGACTTCGCCGCAGGGCGTCTGTCCTGGTACCAGACCTGGGCGCAACGCTGCCTCGACATGACCCGCGAGCAGGCCGACGAGTTCTGGGTGCGGCTGCTGCCCCGACTCACGGACGCCGGTCTGCTCTCGGCCCGCACCCCGGGCGACACGGCCGCCCGGCTCTACGGTCTCCAACCGGGGGCCGTTCAGATTCAGTTGCTGACTGACGGCCAGGTCAATGAGTCGTATGTGCGCTGCCCTAAGTGCTTCTGGGAGCAGACCGTCCACCCCTCACTACTGGCTCAGTATCACGGGCAGCCCTGCCAGGCGTACCGCTGCACGACCGGACGCCTGATCGCGGGTGACCGGTGGCTGGAGTCCGTGGACCGGCACGACCGGGACCGCGACTACCGCGACGACTACTACCGAAGCCTGTACCGGCGAGCCGGCACCTACCAGGTCATCACCGCCGAGCACACCGGTCTGCTCTCGCGCGGCAAGCGCGAACGCGTCGAGGCCGCCTTCCGCAGTGGCAAGGGGTTCAACGACCCCAATGTGCTGTCCTGCACGCCCACGCTGGAGATGGGCATCGACATCGGCGAACTGTCCGCCGTCGTCCTCGGTGCCCTGCCGCGCCGGCCTGCCAACTATGCCCAGCAGGCGGGGCGGGCCGGGCGCCGTACCGGAAACGCCTTCCTGCTGACCATCCCCGACCGCTCCCGCCGTGACCTGTACTTCCTCGACCGGCCACGGGACATGATCGACGGGCGGATCGTGCCGCCGGGCTCGTATCTGTCGGCCATCGAGATTCTGCGCCGCCAGTACACCGCGCACCTCCTCGACCTCGCGGCGCGCGGCCGGCTGCTGCGCGAGGACGGCAGGCCGCTGGCCGCCCTGTCGCGCAGGGTCGACGAACTCTTCGGCCCCTCCGGCTACCTCGCCGACCTCACCGACGCCGCCCTCGCCCACGGCGAGGAACTCGTTGCGGGCTTCCTCGCGCTCTTCCCCACCGGCGTGAGCGACGCCGCCCGGGAAGAGCTGACGAAGTACGCGGTCCGCGGCATCCGCAGCGCCATCGAGAAGGCCGAGCGAGAGTGGGAGCGGGAGAACCAGAAGCTGCGCACCCGTATCCATACGATCCGCTCCGCGATCGACGAGCTCAAGGAAGGCGACGACGAACAGGCCCGTACGAAGGCCGAGCTGGAGGCCGAACTGGGCGCCGTCTCCAAGCAGGGCGCCACGCGCCAGCGCCGGCCCGCCCAGACCGTGCTGTGCGACCTCGGCCTACTGCCCAACTACGCCCTCATCGACGCCACGACCACCCTCGACGCCACAGTCTTCTGGCCGGAGGGCACCACGCCCGAGGGGCGGGTCCGTTACACGTCGAAGTCGTTCTCCTACGGGCGGCCACGCGGCTTCGCCCTGTCCGAACTCGCTCCCGGCAACACCTTCTACGCCGAGGGCTACAAGCACCGGATCACCGGCATCGACATCGTCACCGGCCGGGACCAGGACTGGCGCCAATGGCGCTTCTGCCCCTCGTGCGGTTACGTCCGCACCGAGAACGCCGAGACGGACGTCACGCCCTGCCCGCGGTGCGGGGATGCGGGGATCGCCGACTCCGGCAGTCTGCGGCAGATCGTCCAGCCCAGTGTCGTCACGGCCCGCGACAAGCGGGAGGATGCCAGGATCGGCGACGAGAGCGACGACCGCGACCGGCGCTTCTACACGGTCATCGACATGGTGGACATCGACCCCAAGGACTTCGCGGTGGGCAAGTCCTGGCGCCACACCAAGGAGATCTTCGGCGTCGACTACACCCGCCGCGCCGTCATCCGCCGCGTGAACGCCGGTCCGCTGAGCATCGGCGCCCAGGACAACGACCAGCTCGCCGGGAAGCCTGTACGCATCGCCCCTTTCCACGTGTGCACCGCGTGCGGAGCCGCGAGCGCCGACGGCCGGCCCGTCTTTGACGACGACCAGGACGCCGTCGACAACTCCGCCAACCGCCAGCGCGAACTCAAGCACCACACCCCCTGGTGCCCACTACGGCGTGGCAAGAAGGGTGTGGATCAGGAACCAGTCCTGCTCGCCCACGAATTGGAGACCGAAGCACTGCGGGTCCTGCTGCCCGCCGCGACCGTCCTCGTCGAAGAGAAGGTCCACTCCTTCCAGGCAGCGCTGCGCCTGGGCGTGGACGGCGCCTTCGGCGGCGACCCACACCACCTCGCCACCACCCTCGCCACCATGCCGGACCGCGACACCGCGGAGAAACGGCACTTCCTGGTCCTGTACGACCGCCTCCCGCACGGCACCGGCTACCTCGACCGCCTGACCGACCCCCTGAACTTCCGGCAGGTGCTGGAGGGTGCGCGCCGGCTGCTCGTGGGGTGCCCCTGCAACGGGGAGGGCCGACAGGCCTGCCACCGCTGTCTGTACCTGTACGCCGACGAACAGCACATCGAGCGCGTCTCCCGCCAGGCCGCCCTGGAGATCCTCGACGAACTCCTGGGTACCGACACCGACGCCTGGGACACCAAGGCGGTCGGTAACACCGACCAGATCGGTCTTGACGGACAGGTCGAGTCCGACCTGGAGGCACGCTTCCTCAAGACCCTGCGCGGGTGGGTCGGACAGCGCGCCGACGCCGTGTTGGAGGAGAGCGGCGACAACAGCGCCTATCTGCGGCTCGACGAGTTCGGCACCGTGCACGGCTGGCGACTGACCGCTCAGCGCAACGAGGGTTTCACCCGTACCGACTTCACCTTCGAGCGCATCGACGGCCCCAAGCGGAAGATCACCGTCTACCTCGACGGACACCGCTTCCACGCCACCCGCCGTCACAACCGGCTCGCTGGTGACGCCGACAAGCGCAACCGGCTCCGGGCCGAGGGCCGCGTCGTCTTCCAGCTCACCTGGGACGACCTCGACGCCTTCGAGCGGCAGACGAACACGGCGGAGTCCTCCGCGGGGCGGGAGGCATCCGAGCCGGTGTGGCCGCCGTATCCGCGCAGCGCCCAGGACGTCGCCAAGCGGCTCCACGCCGAACACGGTAGCGACGATCTCACCGACACCGCCTTCACCGACCCCATGACCATGCTCCTCGCGTACCTGCGCAGTCCGGACGACGCGGCCTGGGGACGACGGGCATCGGCGGTGGTCGGCGGACTCCTCGGGACCGGCAAGGAGATCCTCGTCGGCAACGGCGCCCCCGAGCAGACCCGCCAGACGCTCGACCGTCTCCTCGACGCCTGGGGCCGCACCGACGGCATGGACACGGCGCCCGTCCAGGGCACTGGCACGCTCAACCTGTTCCAGACATGCGACGAGTCCCATCTGCCCGTCGCCTTCCTCGTCGACGGGGCCACCGGCCGCTGGTCCGCCCTGACCTGCCTCGACGACACCGCACCCGACCAGCTCGGCACGCCCGAGCACAAGGCGCGCTGGCGCTCCTGGCTCCAGTGGTCCAACATTCTTCAGTTCCTCGCCCACGACGGCGGCGACGGTGTCCAACTGACGACCACCACCGCGAACCGCTTCGACACCGCGCTCCTCAAGGCCTTCGGCGGCCTCGGCGAACTCGAATCCCTCGTCGTGCGGTACGGCACCGGCGTAACCGCGACGCGACCCGAGCCCGCGGAGACGTCTGCCGAGACTCCTCTCGAAGCGGCGGTCCGGGATCTGCTGTGGGACCGGGAGATCCTCGAATACCTCGACGAGGACGAACCCGACGCCCCCCTCACCCGCCTCGCCCACATCCTGGCCGACGGCGGCAAGAAGGCCCCCGCCTACGGCTACGAGCTCGGCGAACGCGGCTGGCTCGCCGACTTCGCCTGGGACCACGGCGAACAGCGAATCGCCGTCATGGCCGAACCGCACGACCAGGCGAACGAGGAGAGCGACAAAACCTGGAGCGCCTACCGCGACGCCGGGTACACCATCCGCTCGGCCGACGACTGGCTCACCGGCCTCGACGCTCTGCTGACCATGCTCCCCGACGCCACCGCCCGTCCCGACTCCGAAGAACAGAGTGCCGCACGATGACCGCACGCCTGAGCCTCTACCAGAAGGCCGAGAACGAGCTCTACAAGATGGACTCGTCGGTCAAGACGAAGTTCTACGACTTCTGCCACCAGTTCCGTCTCGACCCGGATCACCCCAGCCTCGACCTCAAGCCTCTCAAGGGCGACGGCCGGATCTTCCGCGCCAAGATCGACCGTTCGTACCGGGCGCTCCTCGCCCGGGCGGGTGTCGGCGCCGATGGCATCCAGCAGTGGCTGATCGTCGCCGTCCGCCACCGCAAGGACGTCTACGACCAGCTCAGCATCGCCGTCAACCGGGTGACCGGCGAGATCGAGTTCGTCGACCTCGGCGTCGTCGGACAGAGTGTCCTTCAGCGCGCGGGACTCCAGCTCACTCCGGCCACGGACGATCACGACGCACCGGCCCCGGACGAGCAGACCGTACCGGCCGAACCCACGCCCGCGCCCGTCGTGACGGAGCAACCGGCCGCACCCGCCGAACCATTCCTCACCGGCTGCGCCCCCGAGGACCTGCGCCGTCTCGGTGTCGCCGATGCCCTGATCGACGTCGTCCTCACGGTCACGACCGAAGAGGAACTCGACCAGCTCATCGCCGGCGCCCCGCGGCTGACCGCCGAGGTCCTCACCGGCCTCGGCTCCGGCATGTCCGTCGACGAGGTCGAGCGCGAGATCACCCAGCCCGCCTCCGCCGAACTCGAACCGGGCTTCGAGGACGACATGGCGGCGGCCCTCACACGTACCACGGTCACCACAGTCGACGACGACATCCGCAACGTCCTGGCCGAGGGCGACTTCCGCGCCTGGAAGGTCTACCTCCACCCCACCCAGCGCAAGACCGTCGAACGGAACTACAGCGGCCCCGCCCGGGTCAGCGGCGGCCCCGGCACCGGCAAGACCATCGTCGCCCTGCACCGCGTCGCCCGCCTCGCCGCCGCCCTACCGCCCGGTCACGGCAAGCCGATCCTGCTGACCACGTACACCAAGAACCTCACCGCCGACCTGCGCTCCCGGCTCACCTCGCTCATGGATCCGGCGCTGCTCGGCCGCATCGACATCAAGCACATCGACCAGCTCGCCCAGAACGTCCTGAACGAGAACACCGCACCCGGCGCGCAGCGCGGCCTGATCACCGACGACCGGGCACTGGACGTGCTGCGCGAGGTCCTCTTCGAGCACGACGAGCAGCGCTGGGACGCCGAGTTCCTCTTCGACGAATGGGAGCAGATCGTCCTCGGACAGTCCCTCGCCACCCGCCAGGACTACTTCAAGGCCCGCCGTGCCGGTATGGGCCGTGCCCTCAACCGCCCCGAACGCGCCGCCGTCTGGAAACTGCTCGACCAGTTCACCCTGCGCCTGGGGGGCATGGGCCGTGAGACCTGGGCGCAGGCCGCCGAACGCGCGGCGCGCTACGAGATGGAGCGCGCGCGCAAGATCCATCATCGGGCCGGACACAAGGCCGAGATCGGCGGCGGCGACCTGGCCCACCTCGACGACAACAGCTCCGCGATGCGCTACCTGCGCCACCGCTACCGCCATATCGTCGTCGACGAGGCCCAGGACCTCAGTCCCGCCCACTGGAAGATGCTGCGCGCCATGGTCGCGTCCGGCCCGGACGACCTGTTCATCGCCAGTGACACCCACCAGCGGATCTACGACCGGCAGGTCACCCTCTCCACCGTCGGCGTCAACATCCGCGGGAGGTCCTCAAAGCTGACGCTCAGCTATCGCACCACACAGGAGATCCTCGACCAGGCCGCCAGGGTCGTCCGCGGGGCCACCTATGACGACCTCGACGACGGCACCGACACCCTCGACGGCTACCACTCCCTGCTGCATGGCCCGGCGCCGGAGTACGTCGCCTGTGCCGACTGGACCGACGAGATCACTCGGCTCGCCGAGGCCCTCAAGCAGTGGCGCGAGGACATCGCCCAGCCCGCCGAGGACGGCACCGTTCGCGACCCGAGCGGCACCATGGCCGTATGCGTCACCGACGGAGAGATGGCCGGCCGTGTCGCCACCGACCTGGAGATGAAACACGGCATCACCACGGCGACCCTCACCAAGGACGGCCCGCAGGGGGGCGGAGAGGTCCACATCGGCACGATGCACCGCTTCAAGGGCCTCGAATACCAGAAGCTTGCGGTCGTCGGCGCGAGCGACGGCGTCCTTCCACGCACCGCCCTCATCGAAAAATACGCGACGACCGACCCCAAGCGCTACGAACGCGAACTCAAGAAGAGCCGCAATCAGCTCTTTGTCGCCGCGACGCGAGCCCGCGACACGCTGCGATTTTCCTGGCACGGCAAGCCCAGCCCATTCCTGCCCCTGTAGTCCGGATCGATTCGCCAGAGAAGGGGGTCGCATAGCGCACCCGGTCTCATTCCTCCGCCCTGTCTTTGAGGGACAGGGCGGAGGGGGCACTTGTGTGGCGATGACGAGCCGAGCGTCAAGGCGCTTCCATGTGTCGAGGACAGCCTTGTGGGCACCCGGTTACAGGTGTGCATAGCGCTGAATGGTGTGGAAATTCTCGTGGCCGAGAGGTGCTGGACCTCGGAGAGCGAGACTCCCTTCTGGACGAGCCACGAGGCGCAGGTGTGGCGCATCGAGTGCGGTGGGTAGTGCGACGCCAGTTCCGGTTGTCGAGTCGTCGTCCGGCCCTTCCCATGGTGATCGTGTTCGTGGTGAACACCACTGCCTCCCGATCGAGCCGGTGGATGTCGGCTCAACTGCCTCCAGGACGTGGAAGGGAGCGGCACTTCCCTGTGACTCCAGTTCTCGCCGGAGGCCGCCCCTTCGGCTCGGCAACCAGGTCTTCTCCCCTTCCAGATAGCCGGGTTGTTACGGGTCGAGGACCATCGGACCATGGCGCAGTCCGAGGATGCGGCAGCGACCAGCACTCCCGTCGAGCGAAAGATGCATCGCGTTCGGGGCTCGCCTTCAACCTCGCCGTAGGCGCATAGACCTCGCGATCCACACGGACGACAACTGGACCGAATCACGTCGACCCCGATGGAGCCAATCCCGCTGATTGGCGCCGGATACCAGGCAACCACGGGCCCCTATTAGCTGAGCCACTTGGCCACGTCGAACCCCACCCGCCCAATGTGATGGGCCTTCAGAACCAGCGTCATGCGAGCGTCAAGAACATGACGAAGGTGCAGCCACGGCTTGTGCCACCGTCGTCGATCCCCGATGAATCCGCAGGTCAGGCGCGTATGGCCGACCAGCCCCGCGTTTCAGCTGTTGTACGGACGGAAACAGGTGAAGCGGACCAGGGACGCCACAAAACCGCAGGTCAGGCGCCCTTGTTCGCCTTCTCCAGCACCACCACGCACTCCACATGATGCGTCATAGGAATCATGTCGGCCGAGATGTAGCCGGGAAAGCTTGCAGTTCAGAAGGGTTTTCTTGACCCTATGACCGGCGCCGCGGGTGCCTGGAGCGTCACGCCCGACCAACCCTGATTCATATCAACCGAGCTGCTGCCTCCTCGACGGTCACATGGGGAACCCGTCAGTCACCTATGCGAAGGGGCATTGACGGGGCCAGGGCCTGAGGTCCTGGCCCCGCTGAGCAAGCAGGGACCAGCTTGAGAAAGCGACACGAAGGAAGCGGATGCGCACCGAACGCGCCAGCCATACTCACCGCCACCTCGGGGCCAGCGCTCAGCCGATACCCGCCGTTGATTCAGGAGGAAGGCGGCAGCCATCGTGCCGCCTGTTCGCGACTGACGCGATCGGAATCCACATACCACTGGCGTCGTTCTTTGTCCCAGCGTGCACCGAGCAACCGCTTCGCCTCGTCCTTCTCGGCGTACGGGACGTGCAAGTACAGTCTTGCTCCCGCTTGAGCTGCGACTCCGCGGGCCGAAGCCCGCGGAGTCCTCGGGTTCCACGCCGCCCGCTCTTTACGTGCCCGCTCGATCACACGGCCGACACGCTCACACGCGGCGGGGTCGGTGAGCCGCATCATCAGATCAGTCGGACCCAAGTTGGCCAGCAGATTGAGAGATCCGTGCCAGAGCACTGAGCCGTCGAGGACGAGGACCTTCTCGTGCATGCGCTCACGGAACTCAATCCGGCAGCCGCCCGCCCGCAGCTCTTCTACCAACCCTTGGACCGTTCGACCGCCGCGTCTGTGGTCTGCTCCTCCGGGGCACGTGTGCGGACGATGACGTTGACGCCGTCGGCTGTCCGCTTGGCAAGCTGCGCCGACCAGGTGCGTACGGGCCGCGGATCGAGAAACGGGCAGTAGATCTCGATGCTCCGGGTGGCGCGGTCGATGTCCCACTCCACCGCTCTGGCCACTTCGTCGGCCGGGAAGAAGGCCGGCCGCGACAGTTCCTCGTCCGTGAGCGAGGAGAGCTGGGCAGCTTCGCGGACGGGGATGAGCTGGTCGACGGATATGCATTGGGCGTACGCCTCAAGGTGGTCCAGCATGCGGCTCGCTTCGCTCCCTGCGGGCAGGTGCTCCCGTAGATGCTCAACATCGGCCACGACGACGAGGTGGTCCTGGGCACGGCTGAGAGCAACGTTGAGCAAGCGGCAGGTGTGTGAGGACAATCCGGTGCCCTGAAAGAAGAACCCCGGCTTCGCTCCGGCACCGGCTGTGGTGTCGAGGATGACGATGGGGCGCTGGCTTCCCTGGAAGCGGTGCACCGTGTCCACCAGTCCCTCGAACTGTTCACCGAAGCGGTAAGCGAGGCTGCCCTTCAACGCTTTCACCTGTGCCCGGTACGGAGCAATCACGGCGAGGCGGTCGGTGGCACGCTCCCCCGCAGACGCCTCCTCCCACTTCCAGCCGGGCAGCACACCTTCGTACTGCAGACCGCGGACCAGTTCATGTACGGCAACCTCGTGCACGGTGTTCGTGAGGTGATCCCGGCCGGAGATACGTTGATGTGAGGTGTCGACGAGGATCACCGGCGCATCGGCCAGAGCGTTGAAGGGGATACGGGACTCGTCTCCACGGCCGGTCCTCAGCGGCGCATCAGGATAGGCGACGGTGTTCACAAGATCGCAGATAGCACTGCGCATGCGGTACTGCGTGTCCAGCGCCACAAGCCGGGCGTTGCGGGCCACGGACCCGCCGGCAGTGACCAGCCCTGCCGTGTGGAACACGTCCTGCGCAGTCCACTGACGGGCGTGGTCGTGCTCCGCCGGGGTCGCCTTGCGATCACCGTCCCCCTTCGTGACGGCGGGCAGTTGCCGGAAATCGCCCGCCACCACGAGCCGCTTACCGGCCAGACCGGCCGCGTACCAAGCAGATGGCAGATCGACCATTCCTGCTTCGTCGATAACGACGACATCGACGCCGTCGAGCAGCTTCCGGGACTGCACGGCCTTGGCGACCGTCGCACCGAGCACTCGGCACTTCGAACGGACGGTCTCCTCGATCTGCCGGCGCTGCTCCTCCAGCGCGCTGATCTGCTGCTGAAGGTGCTCGGCCTGAGTGGCAAGGGCGTGGCGGCCGGGCAGTCCGGTGAGTTTCGGCAGCTCGGACGAGAGCGCGTCCCGGAGTCGCGTGATCTCGGCAGTGGCTCTGCGCAGATCACGGTCGGCTGCAGCCAGGTTCGTGGCCGCCTGCTGGATCTGGAACCTTGCCTGACGAACAGCCGCCTGCGCACTCTCGAGTTGGGCTTGTTTCCGGGCGGTGAACATGCCGCTCGGCATCCCGATCTTCGCGATCACTGCCTCTTGGACAAATATGGAGGAGCGTGCCGCGCTCTGCGCCTCGGCGTGTGCTGGCCGAGCCCCTTCCCGCATCAGCATGGTTCTGCTGCGCTGAGGCGAGGTCCGAGCGCAACCCCTCCACCTTGTCGTGTACGGCGATGCACACTCGCGCAGTGCGCAGTGCGCAGAGCAGCCGCGAGCGGCGCAAGGGAATCGTCAAGGCGAGCCGTCAGTCGCGCCGCGATCCGCTCCCTGTCGATCTGGTCTCCGTACTTCTCACGGAGCGAGGCCACAGTGATGTCCCCGGCGCGCTGCACGAGCCCGCCGTCGAAACCCTCTTCCTTCGCGAGCAGGTCACAGATTCGTTCGAGTGCCTGGTCCACAGCGACCTTGGTGGGCGCGAGGAAAAGCACCGAGAGGCCCTGGCGGTAGCTGCCTTCGATGATGTGACCCACGACGTCGGTCTTGCCCGTCCCCGGTGGCCCCCAGAGGAACAGCACCTCGCTGGTGAGTGCTTGCACAATGGCCTGGCGTTGACGCGAATTGAGCCGGAGGGATGCCCAGTTCGCCACCCATTGCTCAGAATTCGCCGAACTGCCGAGGCTCGGGGTACCTCGCCCGAGCGTCCATCCCGCGCTCTCCACGCGCACCGGGTGTTTCGGCTGTCCCACCGTCTCCAGCCGCTCCGCCAGGGCGCGCCAGGATGCGGCGTCGTCCTCCCGGATCTGGACATGAGGAGGGGCTCCGCCGAGGTCCGATGCGGTGACGACCCGTACCTTGTTGTCGGGCATCCGTGACACCTCGGCCTGGGCCCACTCACCGGTGGAGCGGGACGCACGGACCAGAGCGGGCTTGCCGTCCAGCGTCTCCAGCCATTTCCTGCAGTCGAACAGGTACTCATGTCTGTCCTCGGCGGCTGAGATCCTGCGCCCTGCGGACAGGGAGACCTTCGCGCCATCCTTGCCGTCGCTGCGCAGCTCCGCGGCAATTTCCAGACGCACCGCCGCGAGCAACTCCTCCACCGGATACGGCGGCGCCGTCCCCTCGGTCATTCCCGCCCCCTAAGGGGTGTCCCGTAATCAATCCTCAGGTATGCCGAGGCATGCCAGGCAGCCAGGGCGGCGGTCCGTCTACGCGGCCTGGAGGAGGTTGTGCAGGCGGGCGATGCCGAGCATGGCGTGGTGGACGCCGTCACCCTTGAGCCGGCAGTCGCGCAGGATCTTCCACGTCTTCATTCGCGCGAAGACGTGCTCGACCCGTGCTCGGACGCGCTTGTGGGAGCGGTTGTGCTCCTTCTTCCAATCACAAAGGTCACCTTCAGCGGAGCGTCGATGCGGGATCACGAGACCGGTGCCCGGGTAACCGCCATCGGCGATTGTTGTCGTCTTCCCGACAGCCGCCTTTGCTCCGGACTCGGCCCATGCCTTGCAGTCGTTCCGGTTGCCCGGCACCGGCCGTCCGATCGCGACGACCAGACGGGTGTCGGCGTCGATGACGACCTGGTGATTGGTGGAGTACCTGTAGTTCTTCGACTTCTCAGCGATGCTGTGGTCACGGGTAGGAACTAGGGTGCCGTCCACGATGAGCACCGTGTCCTTGCGGAACCGCTGCCGCTGCTTGAGTGCGAGCAGTGGGCCGGTGCGGGCAACGATCCGGTCGGCTGCGGACTTCGAGACGCCGAACAGCGGGGCGAGCTGCCGCAGTGTCAGGTTGGTTCGCCAGTAGGCGGCGACGAGCAACACCCGGTCCTCCAGCGGCAACGACCATGGGCGCCCCGGCCGCAGCACCTCGGCTCCTTCGCGGCGCAGCATCGTGATCAGCTTGCGGAAGGCGCGCGGGTCCAGCCCTGTAAACGGGGCTATCCAAGACAGCTCCGACGCCGTGATCACTGCTGTCACATCAAGATCGTCCCACCGCCCGGAGGCCAGACTCGCGAGGATCGTCACCTGCCAGGATTTTGCTGGGCGGTCTCGCCATCGGCCGGTACGGTGCGATGCAGGACAGAGATGGGGGTGGGCCGGTGCGCCCAGTGTTGATCGTGGATGTGGACGGACCGCTCAATCCGTTTGCCGCGAAGCCGCATCGGCGGCCCGAGGGTTACCAGACACACCAGCTTCTGACGCCCCGCTGGGAGGCCGCCGAGCGACGCCGGCTGGCTGAGTGGGGGCTGACGAACAAGCGGGTGAAACCACTGCGGGTGTGGCTCAATCCGACTCACGGACCGGCATTGGACGCGCTTCCCTTCGACCTGGTGTGGGCAACGACGTGGGAGGAAGAAGCCAACGCTTTCGTCGCACCGGTCCTGGGACTGCCCGAGCTACCCTTCATTTCCTGGCCCTCGCCGCGGACCGGGCCCGGAGGCGGTGTGTTCTGGAAGACGCCGGAGATCGTCTCGTGGGCGAAAGGCCAGGCGTTCGCCTGGATCGATGACGAGATCACCGAGGCGGATCGCGCCTGGGTGAAGGAGCATCACAGCGGTCCTGCTCTACTGCACCGGATCGACCCCCGATGCGGCCTTACCAGCGACGACTTCGCCGCGCTCACGGCATGGGCGACCGGCCTGTGCTGACCCACGACCAGTCGGCAGCCGCCTGCAACACCGTTCCGCACGATCATTGCGGGACAGCCCTTAGTTGTTCTGCAGCCACGGCACCCTGTGATGCTTGCGCCGAGTAGCGCGACTGTAAGCAAGGGGAACAGCAGGGCGAGGCTTTCCAGCCAGCGTGCTGGTGAGCATGGCCGGAAGCGCGAACGGCACAGGTCGTCGCACCGGACCTGGCCCCCGCACCAGATGTGTCGTCGAACGGCGGGGCGGCCCCGGAAGGCGTGCGCCCGGCAGGTGAGGTGGAGCTGGACTATGTCGGTTCCCTCGACAATGCCGCCAAGCTCATCGCCGCGCTGCACCGGGGTGAGAAGCGGCTGGTTTTCTGTGATTCCCGGCGGCAGGTCGAACAGCTGGGGGCGGCGCTGCGCGAGCGTGAGGTGACGGTGTTCCTGTCGCACGCATCGCTGTCGGCGGAGGAGAGAGCCAGGTCCGAGCAGGCTTTCGCCGAGGCTCGGGACTGCGTGATCGTGTCCACTTCCACCCTGGAACTGGGCATCGAAGTCGGTGACTTGGACCGCGTCATCCAGATCGACTCTCCCAGCACTGTCGCCTCGTTCCTGCAACGCATCGGGCGTACGGGGCGGCGCCCAGGGAGCACACGCAACTGTCTGTTCCTGGCGACCCGCAAAGACAGCCTCCTCCAGGCAGCGGCGATGCTCCTGCTCTGGGGAAGGGGCTGGGTCGAGCCGGTGACCGCACCGCCCGAGCCGCGCCACCTGGTGGCGCAACAGCTCCTGGCCGCCACCCTCCAGCAGCAGCGGATCGGTGACCAGCTGTGGCACCAACAGTGGAACGGGCTGGCTCCCTTCGACCGCTCGGCGGCACCTGTCGTGCGCCACCTGGTAGCGCAGGGTTTCCTCCACGAGGACGATGGCCCGCTCTTCATCGGTCCCGAAGCCGAACGACGCTTCGGTCGTCGGCACTTCATCGAGCTGACGGCGTCCTTCACTGCGCCCCCGCAGTTCACGGTCCTGTCCGGGCGCACCGAGATCGGGCAGATAGACCCCTCCGTACTCACGGAGGAACGTCCGGGTCCTCGTCGTCTCCTCCTCGGCGGGCGCAGCTGGCAGGTGACGTTCATCGACTGGGCTCGCAAACGGGCCTTCGTCGAGCCGGCCGACGGCGGTGGCGTCGCCAAGTGGACCAGTGGGTCGCTCGCCGGACTCTCCCACGCCCTCACGCGCGCGATGCGAGAAATCCTCCTGGGAGCCGAGCCCTCCGTGTCGCTCACACGGCGTGCTGAGGTATGCCTCGCCGCGTGGCGGGAGGAAGAAGCTCCTGACATCGTGCATACGGGTGGCATGCTGGTGGCACGGCAGGGCAGCGACGTGCGCTGGTGGACCTGGGCCGGTTACCGCGCGAATGCGACACTCGCGGCAACGCTGCAGTCGATCGCCGATCCCGTGCAGCGGCCGATGAGAGAAGTCCCGCTTCGGCACCCAGGCCGGTAGTCGCCGACGTTCCTCGAAGAGCTGCCGGAAGGTAGGCCATGCGCGCCAGCGACCGAGCGCGACGGGCCCGGAATCGGGCAGCGGAACCCATAAGCGGGAAGCAAGCAGCAAGTCGAGCAGAACCGGCGCGGGACCTCATCGAGTAATGTTCGGCGTCACCTACCGCAACTGTCTGATCCTGTGCGGGGTGTGGACAGTGGCCGCCGCCCTCGCGCCGGTCCTGAACACCCCCATTGGTCACCGAGTTCGCGATGTCGCAGTACGCGCCGTTTTTCATCGCGGGCATCGCCTTCTACCTGATGCGCCGCCACCGGCCCAACGCGATCCTGTGGGCGATCGTGATCCTGCAACTGCTGCTCGCCCAGCGCTACATCGACAATCGCCTGGCCACCAACCTCGGCAAGGCCGCCGTGGACGCCCTGCCCACTTGGCCCGCCCGCTTCATCATCATCGCCGCATTCGCCCTGATCGGCGCGCTCGCGCTCGGCGCCTGCGACCGGATCCAGTGGAAGTGGCTCACCACCACGGGAGCGCTCACCTACCCGCTCTACCTCATCCACCTGAACATCGGCATGCCCTCATCCACCACTACCGGGACCAGATCCCCACCCCGGTCCTGGTGGCCTCGGTGACCGCATGCTGGTCACCGCCTGGCTCATCCACCGCCTCATCGAACACCCCCTCGGAAAGTGGCTCCGCACCACCACGCGCCCAGGCATCGACGATGTCCGCCAGCACGTCACACCTCGCCGCAGACACGCCCGGCGCCCCGCACCACAACACCCACCGGGCCCCGCACGGCGGAAGACGACCGGACTACGGCGCACGCCCGCACATTCGAGTCGGTCTAGCTACTTTCCCCCTGAACAAGTCGGGGCTGCTGTGGGGTTGGCGTTTGGGAGAGCTGGTGTGGGCTGCCGGTGGCCTGGGCAGTTGCGATGAGTCGGCGGCGGCCAGGGGTGGTGGCAGAGTTGCGGGCCGCGGGGTCGGTGCGCTCACGCGGCCGGAACGTGTGACACCTCAAGGAGGCCGGCCAGGGCTTCTCCATCCCCGTACGGGACGGATGGAGGCCCAGGAAATTGTCCGGGGGTGAACTCGCCTACCTGGACCCGTCCGAGCGGGTGGGCCTGAGGGGCAATGTCGTCGAGTTCGCGTGGCCCGATCCTCTCCGCCTCTGGCATGAACCCAAAGACGCCCAGACACATCGGGACAATCGGGGCTATGGGCGGGTGAGGATGGACCCCACGAGTCCAGGGGACAGCCCGCGGGGTATGGGGAGTTCACATTCCGGTGATGTGCGGGACTACTGGGCAGCGAAGTTGGCCTTCGCCGGCGCCGACGGGACCGAGTACGTGGTCTACCTGTCCCCGCCGGACGCGCAATGGCACGAATACCGGCCGGTCTTCGACACCGCCGTCCACGGAATCCGCCTTCGCGAGTAACCTCCGGCACCCCGCTCAGGAGCAGTTGTGCCCTCCGCATGCCTCGTCTCGCGGATTTCTGTGGCAGGTCTCCAGCCCCCGGAAGCAAGCGTTTCACCAGATCAGAGGGAAGGTAAGCGCCAACAGCGCGCTGTGCGGAGGCCCCTGCTCCGGCTGCCGCGCCCGGGCTGCGGCCGCTCCATGTTCTCAGGCGGCGGTGGCCCCGCCCTTGGCCAGCCGCCCCGTCACTTCGGCCAGCGCGGCGGCCAGCCGAGCGCGCCCGGTCCGGGAGTCGCGGACACTGCGGCTGTTCTCAATGTGCAAGAAGGGGACGCCACTCGCCGCCGCCATGCCTGCCTGCACGTTGGTGGTGCCTTCCAGCCGACCGCAGTCCTGGTCCCACGCCCGGCACACCGTGAACCCGGCGGAGGACAGCGGGCGCGCCGCCTCGCGCACCCAGTGGCTCGCCTCGCCCGGCCCCGCTGACACCACCACGTCGTTGCCCGGCGAACTGTCGTCGGCGAAGCCGTGCACCTGAATACCGGGGATCCGACGGGCAGCCAGCGCCGCGCACACGGCGTTGAAGACCGAGTCCTGGCGGTGCGCCACATCTGCCGAGTTGCCGCGGCCCGAATCGCGGGTGGCGCCCGCCAGCACCAGGACCCCGCCGGGGGACCGGGAGAACAGCTCCGCGCCGAGCAGCTCGGTGTGCTGGTCCGAAACCGGGTGCGGCACCTGCGCACTCCATTGCACACGCCGGCTCAGATCGACGAATACCTCGCCCCAGCCGCGCGGTTGCGCTCGCTGCCCGGTGGCCTCGGCGACCTGGGCGACCATCCGGTGCGAGCCCGCCAGACGCACGGTGCGCACCGTGTAACCGACCTCGGACAGTGGTTCACGCGCCGCGTCGAGTCTGCCGTCGACGATGTCCGCGATCCCCTCGCTCACCCGCGCGCGTTCGGCGGCGTCGGGGATCCGGTACTCGTGATCGGAGGGGAAGTGCCGGATGTACCCACGGATGTGCTCCTCCAGGTCGACCGTCGGCGCGGCGGCCGGGGGCCCGTGCGTGGCTCGGAGCGCGAGGGTGATGAGCGTCGCCGTCACGCTGAGGACGAGTAGTGCGACGACCGCGAGGAAGCGCCGGCTCCGCAGCCTGCTCACGGCCCGCTTCACGGCAGTGACAAGGATCACCGTTTCACCTGTCCTCTGGTCTCAACACCCGGATAAATACCGCCATCTGTAAGGGAGTAAGGAACGCCTAGGAAGGTTGATCGCCTATGTCGGCAGCTTCAAGGGCTGCTCCGCATCCACCACATCGGGTGCGGCGAAAGCGCGCAGATATGCCCCTTCTCGGGGGCGTCCGACCACCCATAGCCGCAATATCGGCGCTGCTTCTCGCCGTTTCCGGGATCACCGCCATGACCGTGGGCCGCTCCAGCGACAGCGCGGTTTCGCAGGCCGTCGTCGAGTCCCAGCAGCTCATGGCCGCCGACGCCGCCGGATCGCTCAGCTCCTCGCTGGAGCAGAGCTCCCACGATCTGCGCAATGCCACCGACCTGCTCGGCCTCGGCGCTGCCAACTCCCCCGACACGGCGCTACGCAGGCTCTCCGGCTCCTACGGCAAGTGGCGCGGCCTCGCTGCCGTGGACCCCGCCAGCGGCAAGCTACTGGCCGCACGCGGGGAGAACGTACCGTTGGACCGGCTCTCCCAGCGGGGCGGCGCGGACGCTCTGCAGCCCCGCCTGGTCACCCTCGATTCGCTCCAGCCCCGGCTGCTGTCCTTCGCGCTGCTGGACACAGCGGGCGGGAAACGGCAGTTGCTGATCGCCTCCGGCTCCCTGCGCCTGCCGGAGCAGAAAGAGGGGCGCACCACCTTCGTCATGGACTCCGGCGGCCGGATCCTGGCCGCCGCCGGCGACCAGGCCGACGACTCGGCCCTTCGCAAGCTCGCCAGCCAGTCAGGGCAGGCCAGGAGCGGCGCCAACGGGAGCCGCACCGAGCGCCGCGACAACGCCCACCACGACGTCGTCGGCTACGCGCCGGTGCCCGCGGGCCCGGACGGCCAGAACTTCGGCCTGACCCTGGTCACCAGCATCCGCGTCCCTGAAGGCACCGCCGTCGCCGGCGACCGGTTCCTGGGCCTGTGTGCAGCGGCCGCGCTGCTCGCCATCTGCCTCGCCGTCACCTGGGTGCTGTGGCGCTGGATCCAACGCCCTCTGCTGCGACTGCACATGGCTGCCCGCCGCCTCGCCCACGGCGATCTGCAGCGCCCGGTGCCGGCGTACGGAACCGGCGAGGCGGCCCGTATCAGCCGTTCCCTGGAGTCCCTGAGGCTGCAGTTGACGGGCGCGATCGGGTGCGACGACGTGCCGAAGGCACCGGCCCGCCGCCGTACGATGCGCAACACGACCCTGTGCTGCGCCGCGCTCGTCACGGCGTGGTCGTGTGCGCTGCCGCTGATGACCCTGGGCGAAGGCCGGGTGCCGGTGCCCGCCCCCGTCGTACACGGCCAGCAGGAACGTACCGCCGCCGCCTCCGACCGCGTGCGGCGCATGCTCGGCGAGGGTGTCGCCGGCCTGTCCTCGGTGGCCCGCCTGACGGACGGTACGCCGGAGCAGATCGGCAAGGCCCTGGACACGGCGCTGACCCGGCACAACACATGGCGCTCCCTGTACCTCGTCGACCGTGACGGGCGCATTCCCGAGTACGCCGGCGACGCCCCGTACGGCATGGGCCACAAGCCCCTTCTGGCAAAGGTGAAGAACGGCACACCGGCGATCGTGCAGCTCAACCACGACGGCAAGGTCCCGTTGTCCGCGGCCGTGATCCCGGTGGGCGCGGGAGGCGGCGAGGCGCTGGTCGCCGAATTCCGCCCCGAGGCGCTGAGCGGCGCACTTACCCGCCCCGGCATTGGCAGCGCCTGGCTCGTCGACGCCGACAGCAAGATCATCGGATCCAACCAGAGCTTCTTCGCCTTCGACTCGCTGCCCAGCCAGGACTCCGGCGATGGACCGGCGCTCACCGCGGCGGCCGAGGTACGCGGAACCCACGCCGCCAAGGGCCTCGGATGGCGCGTCGTCACCCGCAAACCGATGTCCAGGCTGCCGCTCGCCTCCTACGAGACCCGGCGGCAGACAGAACTGGCCGCACTGCTCGCCTTCAGCGCGGCGGTGCTGTGCCTGGGCTGGCTGCACCTGACGGTACTGCGGCCGTTGCGCGCCCTGGAGCGCACGGCCGCGGCCCTCTCCGCCGGCGACACCTCCACCGTGCTCTACCCCCGCCACCACGACGAGGTCGGGTCAATCGTCCGCAGCCTGGAGCTGATCCGGCAGCGCGTGGCGGCAGCACAGGCGGACGCCGACGCACCGCGCGTCGCCGCGTCGCCGCGCTCCTGAACCCCGCCGGAACCCCCCACTCCGTCCCCCCACAACTGACAAGCGAAAGACATGCTCTTCCTCTACAGCGTCTTCCTCGTCTGCTCGCTCGGGCTGCTCGTCGCCGGGATCATCGAGCAACGCAGACACTTCGCGAACCTGACCCAGATACCCACCCGTGTGCTCGTCAACGGCATCCGTGGCAAAAGCTCCATCACCCGGCTGTGCGCCGGTGCACTCCGCGGCGGAGGGCTGGTCACGGTCGCCAAGACCACCGGCACCGCCGCCCGCTTCATCCACCCGGACGCCACCGAGGAGCCCGTCTACCGGAAGTTCGGCATCGCCAACGTTGTTGAACAGATCGGTATCGTGCGACGGGCCGCGGCCTACCGGCCGCAGGCCCTGGTAATGGAGTGCATGGCCGTGATGCCCGCCCTCCAGGAGGTCAACCAGACCAAGCTGATCCGCTCGACCATCGGCGTGCTGTGCAACGTCCGCGAGGACCACCTCGCCGAGATGGGCCCCACGCTCGACGACGTCGCCCGCTCGCTGTCCCGCTCGATGCCGGTCGGCGGAGTCTGCATCACCGCCGAACGGGACCGGTTGCCCATCCTGCGCGAGGAAGCCGCCGCCCGTGACTGCGAGTTGATCGCTGTCGACCCCGAATCCGTCACCGACGAGGAGCTGCGCGGCTTCAACTGGTTCACCTTCAAGGAGAACGTCGCCATCGCCCTCGCCGTGGCCGAGCTGCTCGGCGTGGACCGCCGGACCGCACTGCAGGGCATGTGGGACGCGCCGCCCGACCCCGGCGTGCTGTCGGTGCAGAAGTACCGCACACCACGAGGCGGGCAGCTGAACTTCGCCAACGTCTTCGCCGCCAACGACCCGGAGTCGACGCTGATGAACGTCGGCCAGCTGCTGAGCCTCGGGGCCATCAACCACCCTCTGCACGTCGTCATCAACTGCCGCCCCGACCGGGTCGAACGCAACGGCCAGATGGGCGCGATCGTGCCCAGCCTGGACCCGCAGACCGTCTTCCTGATCGGCCACCCCACCAAGAGCGCAAGCGAGGGCATACCCGGTCACTGGACGGGACGGGTCGTCGACCTCGGCGGCGACCACCGCGACCCCGACGAGCTGCTGGACGCCCTGCTCGACGCGATCGACGGTGACGCCTCGCTCGTCGCCATCGGCAACATCCACGGACAGGGCGAACACCTGCTGAAGCGGCTGGAGCGGCTCCCCGCCGCCGAGGCACTGCCGACCGAGACCGACCCCACTGGAGCCACCCTGTGACACCCGTCGCCCTCGCCCCGGAGATGGCCGCCGTCGGCATCGCCCTCGGCCTGCTGTTCTCCCTGATCTGCTATCTGACGACCAACCTCTCACCCGGCGGCATGATCACCCCGGGCTGGCTCGCCCTCACCCTCGTCGAGGACGTGCGGCTGGCCGGGATGGTCGCGTGCGTCACTCTGCTGACGTACCTGTGCACCAGGGTGATGCAGAACACGATGATCCTTTACGGCAAGCGGCTCTTCGCGGCGGTCGTGATGTGCGGCGTCCTGCTGCAGGCAACGCTGTACTTGGTGCTCCAGAACCAGTTCCCGACGCTGTTCGCCCACCAGACCCTGGGCTTCATCGTGCCCGGCCTCATCGCCTACCAGCTGGTCCGGCAGCCGCCGAAGGCCACGCTGATGTCCACCGCCACCGTCACCCTCGGCGCCTACGTGATCCTCGCCGCCGGGATGCTGCTCGGCGCCCTGCCCAGCACCTGACGAGAGAGAACGCCCGCACCCATGACCGTACGTTCCCCCCGGACCAAACATCTGTCCCTGGCCGCCCTGGCCGTCCTCACCCTCACCAGCACGGCGCTCACCTACCAGCTCCATCACACCGAGAAGGACGCCGACCCCACGGCGGTGTCCGCACCACTCCCGAGCCACCCCGGTCCCGGCGCCAGTTCCTACACCTACGACCGCCTGGCCGGCCCGGCCAGGACCGTGGTGCGCGACGCGAAGGGAGGTGTGGCCGCCACTTTGACCGACGGCGCGCGCACCGCCGTGCTGACCGGGCCCAGCCGCACCTTCACCGAGCCGCACACCACCAAGGCGAAAATCGTCACCGACAGCTGGGTGCGGCTGATGCCCAAACCCTGGAAAGCGGGCACGGAGAAACAGAAGTGGTTCACCGACTGGTTCGCCGCATTCCACCGCAGCGCACGGCCTGATCTGCTCGCCGTCTCCCAGCAGTACGTCAAAGGAGCGCCGCAGAAGAAGGACCGGCAGGGGCTGCGCTACGCCGGCCCCGCTACCGCTGGCCCACCCACTCCACCCGGCTCACCAGCAGGCGGCCCGCACCGCAGGCCGTCGGACTTCTACCACTACCTGGGCAAGCCCTGGACGTTCCCCGACCGCAAGAACGCCCTCCCCGACAAGTCCCGTTACGGCGCGGTGGATTCCTCCGGCTACGTACGGCTGGTCTACGGCTACCGCGGCGGCTATGCCCTCCTGGGCACCGACCGCAAGGGCCCCGGACTGCCGCGCACGACCAACGGGATCGCCTCGGTAGGCCCCGGCGTCCCGGTGATCCCCAACCGCGACGCACGCCCCTCGGAGCTGGACACCCTGCAACCCGGCGACCTCGTCTTCTTCGACACCGATCGGCGCAACGGGCCCCGCCTGGACCACATGGGCATCTACCTCGGGCTCGACACCGACGGCCACCCCCGGTTCATCTCCAGCCGGGAGAAGAACAACGGCCCCACGTTCGGCGACATCGGCGGCAGCGCGCGCATCGACGGCGCCGGCACCTATGCCGTCAGCCTGCGCGCGGCCCAACGCCTGTGACGACCGGTCGACTGAGACCACCAGGGGCCGGGCACACCCCGGCCCCTGGGTCGCCGCCGCGGGTCGCCGCCGCGGGTCGCCGTCCTGGTCTGCAACTCAACGGCCACACTTGCGGTCAGATGGCGGCGCTGCCCACTGACGGCGAACGGGAAGACCATCCTGACCGCCGACGGCAAGAAGCTCCTGGCGGTGCCCTCAGCGGGCAGGCACAATGGAAAACCCTGCGAACCCGGTGAGACCGCGCTGTTCGACCTGTACGCGCCAAGCAGACCACTCGCCCCTACGCGGCGGGCGGGCACCCGCGTGACACCCCTTCGTTCCCGCACCGCCACCGCCAACGGCATCACCGCTCCGCCCTATGGGCACCGCACATCGCAGCTGCTCCGTCACCACGATGGGCGCAGGACACCTCCGTGCCAGTTTCCTGCCAGATCCAGCGGTAAACCACGGTCAACAGGGGTGCCACGCCACCCAACCCACCTGCCACCCAGGTTCACGAATCAAGGCGATGCCTGCCTCGATCGCCGCGGGAAGCCACAGGCCCCTTCTGCGAGCTATCTGGGAGCCGGCCTACGCCCGAAAACCCTTCGACGCCACCCGAGACCAATCGGCACCACGCCTCTGACCTGGGCAAATATTATCCGTGCAGGCAAGATCAGTCTCCGGACCTCATTCGGGAGGAAGAGGTCGTGGGTTCACGGCTCCCGACTTCGGAAGCCCGGGTCAAGGGCCTGATCTGCATCGCCGCTCGGGCCCTTCCCACGATTCACGTGATCATTTGAGAGTCCCTTGGAGGGGCTTTCGGTCGAGGTTGGCAGGATCCCCCAGCCACAACCAGCTCCTGCTGCGCAGCGAGCTCGCCGAAAACGCTCCAAGAATCGACGTACCCTTCAAACCGGTCGAGGCGGTACGGACAGGGATGGTCTACGACGGCCTCGTCATCCGGTGCACCACAGCTGAGGAGCACGCCCGCATCCTCGCGGAGACCGGCAGGGTCGGCCGCAGCGACCGTGTCCACATCTTGGAGACCTCAGATGGCCGTGCCAACTACGTGGTCTCCGCTGCCGTGGGCTGGGCCTACGACGACGAAGACGTTCGTGCACCGAGCCGTCTCGCCTTCTTCCCACCGGCCAGCGCCCCGGTGCGGATCCTGCCTTTGGCAGCCAAGTCGTAACCGTCTTCCCTCGAAGGTTGCCGTGACGACTGGTCAGCTTCCCGCGTCCATGCAGCTCAGAGCCCTATTGCTACGGCTCCCACCAGGCGCCTTCTCAACACTTGGGCCCAACTTCGAATCCTGCCGGGACGCTCTTGCCGTACCGTGTCCAGCCCTCCCTCACCGAGGGCTTTTTGCAGGGCAGGGGGAATCGAGCAGGGCGGCGTAGCAGTGGCATAAGTAATGGAGCCGACTCTTAGCGGCGGGGCGGCCGCCACCCTGCGCGCTCAAGAGCCCTCTGTGCGCCCAGAACCCCTATCCGGCCCGTCTCCTCCGACGGCCTCGACGGATGAATCCGTAGAGCCGGCGCAGGGGACCGGCGCATGGAAGGGGGCGAACGGGCCCTGAACGCAGAAAAGCCCCGCACCATAAGGTGCGGGGCTTTCCCACAATGATTGTTCGGCGGCGTCCTACTCTCCCACAGGGTCCCCCCTGCAGTACCATCGGCGCTGAAAGGCTTAGCTTCCGGGTTCGGAATGTAACCGGGCGTTTCCCTAACGCTATGACCACCGAAACACTATGAAGTTAACCAACCCGGCAAAGACACAGGTCATTACTTCAGAACCTACACAGTGGACGCGAGCAACTGAGGACAAGCCCTCGGCCTATTAGTACCAGTCAACTCCACACCTTACGGCGCTTCCATATCTGGCCTATCAACCCAGTCGTCTACTGGGAGCCTTAACCCCTCAAGGGGGTGGGAGCCCTCATCTCGAAGCAGGCTTCCCGCTTAGATGCTTTCAGCGGTTATCCTTTCCGAACGTAGCCAACCAGCCATGCCCTTGGCAGGACAACTGGCACACCAGAGGTTCGTCCGTCCCGGTCCTCTCGTACTAGGGACAGCCCTTCTCAAGACTCCTACGCGCACAGCGGATAGGGACCGAACTGTCTCACGACGTTCTAAACCCAGCTCGCGTACCGCTTTAATGGGCGAACAGCCCAACCCTTGGGACCGACTCCAGCCCCAGGATGCGACGAGCCGACATCGAGGTGCCAAACCATCCCGTCGATATGGACTCTTGGGGAAGATCAGCCTGTTATCCCCGGGGTACCTTTTATCCGTTGAGCGACGGCGCTTCCACAAGCCACCGCCGGATCACTAGTCCCTACTTTCGTACCTGCTCGACCCGTCAGTCTCACAGTCAAGCTCCCTTGTGCACTTACACTCAACACCTGATTGCCAACCAGGCTGAGGGAACCTTTGGGCGCCTCCGTTACTCTTTAGGAGGCAACCGCCCCAGTTAAACTACCCACCAGACACTGTCCCTGATCCGGATCACGGACCCAGGTTAGACATCCAGCACGACCAGAGTGGTATTTCAACAATGACTCCCCCTGAACTGGCGTCCAGAGTTCACAGTCTCCCACCTATCCTACACAAGCCGAACCGAACACCAATATCAAGCTATAGTAAAGGTCCCGGGGTCTTTCCGTCCTGCTGCGCGAAACGAGCATCTTTACTCGTAATGCAATTTCACCGGGCCTATGGTTGAGACAGTCGAGAAGTCGTTACGCCATTCGTGCAGGTCGGAACTTACCCGACAAGGAATTTCGCTACCTTAGGATGGTTATAGTTACCACCGCCGTTTACTGGCGCTTAAGTTCTCAGCTTCGCCAACCCGAAGATTGACTAACCGGTCCCCTTAACGTTCCAGCACCGGGCAGGCGTCAGTCCGTATACATCGCCTTACGGCTTCGCACGGACCTGTGTTTTTAGTAAACAGTCGCTTCTCGCTGGTCTCTGCGGCCACCCCCAGCTCAGAGAGCAAGTCTCATCACCGGAAATGGCCCCCCTTCTCCCGAAGTTACGGGGGCATTTTGCCGAGTTCCTTAACCATAGTTCACCCGAACGCCTCGGTATTCTCTACCTGACCACCTGAGTCGGTTTAGGGTACGGGCCGCCATGAAACTCGCTAGAGGCTTTTCTCGACAGCATAGGATCATCCACTTCACCACAATCGGCTCGGCATCAGGTCTCACCCTTAACGAGAGACGGATTTGCCTATCTCTCGGGCTACACCCTTACCCCGGGACAACCACCGCCCGGGCTGGACTACCTTCCTGCGTCACCCCATCGCTTACCTACTACAGATCCGGGTCACCGGCTCCACCACGTCCCTTTGTCCGAAGACTCCAGGCCGGCTTCACGGGCTTAGCATCGTCTGATTCGATATTGGGCGTTTCAAAGCGGGTACCGGAATATCAACCGGTTGTCCATCGACTACGCCTGTCGGCCTCGCCTTAGGTCCCGACTTACCCTGGGCAGATCAGCTTGACCCAGGAACCCTTAGTCAATCGGCGCACACGTTTCCCACGTGTGTATCGCTACTCATGCCTGCATTCTCACTCGTGAACCGTCCACAACTCGTTTCCACGGCTGCTTCACCCGGCACACGACGCTCCCCTACCCATCACAGCCTCCGTTAGGAGTATTGCTGCAATGACACGACTTCGGCGGTGTGCTTGAGCCCCGCTACATTGTCGGCGCGGAATCACTTGACCAGTGAGCTATTACGCACTCTTTCAAGGGTGGCTGCTTCTAAGCCAACCTCCTGGTTGTCTCTGCGACTCCACATCCTTTCCCACTTAGCACACGCTTAGGGGCCTTAGTCGATGCTCTGGGCTGTTTCCCTCTCGACCATGGAGCTTATCCCCCACAGTCTCACTGCCGCGCTCTCACTTACCGGCATTCGGAGTTTGGCTAAGGTCAGTAACCCGGTAGGGCCCATCGCCTATCCAGTGCTCTACCTCCGGCAAGAAACACACGACGCTGCACCTAAATGCATTTCGGGGAGAACCAGCTATCACGGAGTTTGATTGGCCTTTCACCCCTAACCACAGGTCATCCCCCAGGTTTTCAACCCTGGTGGGTTCGGTCCTCCACGAAGTCTTACCTCCGCTTCAACCTGCCCATGGCTAGATCACTCCGCTTCGGGTCTTGGGCACGCTACTCAACGCCCTATTCGGACTCGCTTTCGCTACGGCTTCCCCACACGGGTTAACCTCGCAACATACCGCAAACTCGCAGGCTCATTCTTCAAAAGGCACGCAGTCACGACGCACCGAGTAAACTCGATGCGCGACGCTCCCACGGCTTGTAGGCACACGGTTTCAGGTACTATTTCACTCCGCTCCCGCGGTACTTTTCACCATTCCCTCACGGTACTATCCGCTATCGGTCACCAGGGAATATTTAGGCTTAACGGGTGGTCCCGCCAGATTCACACGGGATTTCTCGGGCCCCGTGCTACTTGGGTGATTCTCAAACGAGCCGTCAATGTTTCAGCTACGGGGGTCTTACCCTCTACGCCGGACCTTTCGCATGTCCTTCGCCTACATCAACGGTTTCTGACTCGTCTCATCGCCGGCAGACGATGAAAGAGAACTCCCACGACCCCGCACTGGCAACCCCTGCCGGGTATCACACCAATACGGTTTAGCCTCATCCGGTTTCGCTCGCCACTACTCCCGGAATCACGGTTGTTTTCTCTTCCTGCGGGTACTGAGATGTTTCACTTCCCCGCGTTCCCTCCACACTGCCTATGTGTTCAGCAGCGGGTGACAGCCCATGACGACTGCCGGGTTTCCCCATTCGGACACCCCCGGATCAAAGCTTGGTTGACAGCTCCCCGGGGCCTATCGTGGCCTCCCACGTCCTTCATCGGTTCCTGGTGCCAAGGCATCCACCGTGCGCCCTTAAAAACTTGGCCACAGATGCTCGCGTCCACTGTGCAGTTCTCAAGCAACGACCAGCCACCCGTCACAACCCACCGAAGCAGATTTTCACCGGGGCCGGCATCGCGAAGGTTCAGACTCGAAAGCCCGCACCCTCAGATACCCAACAGCGTGCCCGACCCACTCCATCAATCCCCACGTTCCACGCCGAAGCAGTACTAGTGACAACCAACCAAGTGCGCCGAATAGTCAACGTTCCACCCATGAGCTAACCACCGCAGAACATTCGCCTGCGTTATGGCTCTGGACAACCTTGCGGCTGCCTAGATGCTCCTTAGAAAGGAGGTGATCCAGCCGCACCTTCCGGTACGGCTACCTTGTTACGACTTCGTCCCAATCGCCAGTCCCACCTTCGACGATTCCCTCCCACAAGGGGTTGGGCCACCGGCTTCGGGTGTTACCGACTTTCGTGACGTGACGGGCGGTGTGTACAAGGCCCGGGAACGTATTCACCGCAGCAATGCTGATCTGCGATTACTAGCAACTCCGACTTCATGGGGTCGAGTTGCAGACCCCAATCCGAACTGAGACCGGCTTTTTGAGATTCGCTCCACCTCGCGGTATCGCAGCTCATTGTACCGGCCATTGTAGCACGTGTGCAGCCCAAGACATAAGGGGCATGATGACTTGACGTCGTCCCCACCTTCCTCCGAGTTGACCCCGGCAGTCTCCTGTGAGTCCCCATCACCCCGAAGGGCATGCTGGCAACACAGAACAAGGGTTGCGCTCGTTGCGGGACTTAACCCAACATCTCACGACACGAGCTGACGACAGCCATGCACCACCTGTACACCGACCACAAGGGGGACCCTGTCTCCAGGGTTTTCCGGTGTATGTCAAGCCTTGGTAAGGTTCTTCGCGTTGCGTCGAATTAAGCCACATGCTCCGCTGCTTGTGCGGGCCCCCGTCAATTCCTTTGAGTTTTAGCCTTGCGGCCGTACTCCCCAGGCGGGGAACTTAATGCGTTAGCTGCGGCACGGACGACGTGGAATGTCGCCCACACCTAGTTCCCAACGTTTACGGCGTGGACTACCAGGGTATCTAATCCTGTTCGCTCCCCACGCTTTCGCTCCTCAGCGTCAGTATCGGCCCAGAGATCCGCCTTCGCCACCGGTGTTCCTCCTGATATCTGCGCATTTCACCGCTACACCAGGAATTCCGATCTCCCCTACCGAACTCTAGCCTGCCCGTATCGAATGCAGACCCGGGGTTAAGCCCCGGGCTTTCACATCCGACGTGACAAGCCGCCTACGAGCTCTTTACGCCCAATAATTCCGGACAACGCTTGCGCCCTACGTATTACCGCGGCTGCTGGCACGTAGTTAGCCGGCGCTTCTTCTGCAGGTACCGTCACTCTCGCTTCTTCCCTGCTGAAAGAGGTTTACAACCCGAAGGCCGTCATCCCTCACGCGGCGTCGCTGCATCAGGCTTTCGCCCATTGTGCAATATTCCCCACTGCTGCCTCCCGTAGGAGTCTGGGCCGTGTCTCAGTCCCAGTGTGGCCGGTCGCCCTCTCAGGCCGGCTACCCGTCGTCGCCTTGGTAGGCCATCACCCCACCAACAAGCTGATAGGCCGCGGGCTCATCCTTCACCGCCGGAGCTTTCCACACACAGACCATGCGGTCGTGTGTCATATCCGGTATTAGACCCCGTTTCCAGGGCTTGTCCCAGAGTGAAGGGCAGATTGCCCACGTGTTACTCACCCGTTCGCCACTAATCCACCCCGAAAGGCTTCATCGTTCGACTTGCATGTGTTAAGCACGCCGCCAGCGTTCGTCCTGAGCCAGGATCAAACTCTCCGTGAATGTTTACCCGTAATCGGGTGACACTCGCGTTGAGCGGAACGAGTGGGCGGAATAAGCCCTCTCGTTCACAGCGTCCTCGCTGTGTGTTGCCTACCGGCACATAGTGTCGATAGGACTTTCAAAGGAACCTCATCCGCCGGATGCTTCCGGCTGGACGGGGTATCAACATATCTGGCGTTGACTTTTGGCACGCTGTTGAGTTCTCAAGGAACGGACGCTTCCTTTGTGCCTGTCTCACCAGGCTCTCCGGGCGCTTCCCTTCGGTCTTGCGTTTCCGACTCTATCAGATCCTTGCGGTTCCGATTTTCGCCGGTGCGATTCGGCCTTTCGGCTTCTTCGCGGTTCCAACCTTACCAGATCCGTTTCCGTCTCCGGCCCCCTGTTGGAGCGGGGTTGGCCGTTCGGCTTTCGCTTTTCGGCCTTTCCGACTGTATCAGATCCGATTTCGTTCCGTTGCCGGTCCGAATTCTTTTCCGATTCCCCTTCGGAGGGGGTTCCGCCGTGGTGCGGCAATTCAATCTGCCGCGCCTTTCGGCGTGATCACTACTTTAGCGGAATTCCTCGTTGACGCATAATCGCACCGCGGTCCGAATTCCGGCATGCCGAAATTGTTCCCGGTGAGGGGCCGTGCAGTAGTGGTGTGCCGCTGAAGCGGCGGGATGGCTGCCGTGGAACCTGTCGGCTCTGTGGCAACTCGAAGAACTTACACGATCCTATGGGTGCGGCACGACTTGGGGGGTACGTCCGCGGTGGTTCGAGCTGTCCCGGACCGCCAGGTCGCCGGACCACCTGGTCACCGGGGCACCCACAAGGCAGGCGTATCCGATGATCTGTCCCGGGTCAGCACAGTCGCAGTGGTAGGCCGCCTGCGAGGGGGACGTGATGGACCGCGTTGAGCGTTGCTGCTGCCCTCCCCCCCCCCACTCCGCTGACGGATTCGCCGCTGTCCAGGAGGTGCGCCGAGCGCCGCCGTTGCTCCGAGCGCCGCCGTTGCTCCGAGCGCCGCCGTTGCTCCGAGCGCCGCCGTTGCTCCGAGCGCCGCCGTTGCTCCGAGCGCCGCCGTTGCTCCGAGCGCCGCCGTTGCTCCGAGCGCCGCCGTTGCTCCGAGCGCCGCCGTCGCGGCGGCGCTCGGCGGCGGCCAACAGCGCCTCGACGGTCTCGGCGGCCCCGTCGGAAGAGCTGGAGCAGGCAGACGAGGGCACCGCCTGAGACGCCACAAGGGCCGTTCCTCATAGGACCAGAGGGCTCCCCAGCCCATGCACCACACCTCCAAAACCGGAGATGCAAGCGCCTGGTGCCTGGCACCGGAGTGCCAGGAGTCCAGGCGCCGAGGGTTGCTCCGTGCATCCAACCGACCGCGGAACTACGCCGAACGACGGCTTGCGGCGTGCTCACCACGGCGGCGGCTGCTGGCGGCGCTCTGCCGGGTCCGTGAAGCCAGACCCCGGGAACCGGACCATCCGCCGTGCGTGACCTGCACGAGCAGCGATGGGACGAACCATCGGGCCATCAGAACGAGCGTCAAATGAGCGTCGCGAGCGTCATTTCAGCGTCAGATATCGTCCGTAACGCCCACGCCGCACATAAGGTGCACGCTTAAAACCGCAGGTCAGGCGCTCTTGGTCGCCCGCTCCAGGATCACGACGCACTCCACATGATGCGTCATCGGAAACAGATCGAACGCCCGCATCCGGCGCGGCACATACCCCGCCTCCGCGAAGTACTTGAGGTCGCGGGCGAGGGCGGCCGGGTCGCAGGCGACGTAGGCGAGGCGGCGGGGGGTGAGGGCGGCGAGGTGTTCGACGGTCTTTTTGCCGGCGCCGGCTCGGGGCGGGTCGAGGACGATGAGGTCGACGTCGGTGATGCCGGTGCGGGGGAGGATCGCCTCGACCTTGCCGTGTTCGATGCGGACGCGGTCGAGGTCGGCGAGGTTGTGGCGGGCGTCCTCGACGGCGCGCTTGCCGGATTCGATGCCGAGGACCGCGCCCTTGTCGCCGACGCGTTCGGCGAGGGCGCCGGCGAACAGGCCGACGCCGCAGTAGAGGTCGAGGGCCATGTCGCCCTTCTTGGGCATCAGGCCCTGCATGACGGCCTCGACGAGGAGTTCGGCGGCCTTCGGGTGGATCTGCCAGAAGCCGCCGTTGCCGACCCGCCAGGTGCGGCCGACGGCGCGTTCGCGGACGAAGGGGCGGCCGTGGACGCGGTGGACCCCGCCGTCCTTCTCGTCGACGCGGAGTACGGAGACGGGCTTGTCGAGTTCGACGATGGGGAGGCGGCCGCCGGGGCGCGGGGTGAGGATGACCTGGCGGTCGTTGGAGCCGGTGGCGGCGATCGCCTCGACGGTGGCGATCTGCGGCCACTCGCGCTGCTCGATGCCCAGTTCGGAGACGCCGGGGGCGGCGATCATGCAGTGGTCGATCGGCTCGACGTCGTGGGAGCGGTGCTTGCGCAGGCCCGCGCGGCCGTCGGCGTCGACGGCGTACTGGACGCGGGTGCGCCAGGCCGGTACCTCGCCCTTGGCGACCTTGTCGCCGGGGGCGGGCTCGACGGTGCCGTCCCAGTGGGCGTCTTCGGGCGACAGCCCGGCCAGCCGCTCCAGCTGCTCGGCGATGACCGAGGCCTTCAGGCGGCGCTGGGCGCCGGGGGCGGCGTGCTGCCAGTCGCAGCCGCCGCAGCGGCCGGGGCCGGAGAAGGGGCAGGGGGCCTCGACGCGGTCCTTGGAGGCGGTGAGGATCTCCACGGCGTCGGTGCGCAGGAAGCGGGCGCCCTCCTCACCGTCGGTGACGCGGGCGATCACGCGCTCGCCGGGCAGGGCATGGCGTACGAAGAGGACCTGGCCCTCGTCGGTGCGGGCGATGCAGTGACCGCCGTGCGCGACCGGGCCGACCTCGACCTCGTACTCCTCGCCGACCAGCGACTTCTTGGGTTCTGCCTGCATGGCGGGAGGGCTCCTGAGGTGGGGTGGTGCCGGGGCGGTACGGCGGGACGCCAGCCGTCCATTCTACGTCGCGCCGTGTCGTGCCCCGGCCCTGTACCCCGTACCCGTACCCGTACCCGTACCCGTATCCATACGTAGTGCCTGGCGGCCGTCCGGCCTCCGGGCCGTCCCGCCCCGCGGCGGCCGCCGCTACTCCCCGGCGGCCCCGCTTCTCAGCGCCCCTACTTCTTGGTCGCCGCCTTCTCCTTCTTCGGCTGGGCGACCGGCCCGCGGCGCACCGCACCCGGGGCGTTCCACTCGGCGCGCTTGCGGGCGCGGAGCTTGGCGGCCTCGGAGGAGTCCAGCTGCCAGGGCACGGAGGTGACCATGACGCCGGGGGTGAAGAGGAGGCGTCCCTTGAGGCGCAGCGCGGACTGGTTGTGGAGCAGGTGCTCGTACCAGTGGCCGACGACGTATTCGGGGATGTAGACGGAGACGGCGGCGCGCGGGCTCTCCCGGCGCAGCGACTTGACGTAGTCGATGATCGGCCGGGTGATCTCGCGGTAGGGAGAGGCCAGGACCTTGAGCGGCACCTCTATGCCGCGGCGCTCCCACTCCTCCTTCAGGGCCTTGGTGTCGGCCTGGTCCACATCCACGCTGACCGCTTCCAGGGTGTCGGAGCGCATCAGCTTGGCGTAGTTGAGGGCCCGCAGGGTGGGCTTGTGCACCTTGGAGACCAGGACCAGGGAGTGCACCCGGGAGGGGCGTACGACGTCGTCGTCGGGGGTGTCCTCGGCGGCGATCTCGTCGGCGACCCGGTCGTAGTGGCGGCGGATCGCGGACATCGTCACGAAGAAGATGACCATGCCGAGGAGAGCCACCCAGGCGCCGTGGGTGAACTTGGTGAGGAGGACGACGACGAGGACGAGGCCGGTGAAGAAGGCACCGAAGGCGTTGATGGCACGCGAGCGGTGCATCCGGTTGCGCTTGGCCGGGTCCTTCTCGGTCAGCAGATGGCGGTTCCAGTGGCGGACCATGCCGGTCTGGCTGAGCGTGAAGGAGACGAAGACGCCGACGATGTAGAGCTGGATGAGCCGGGTGGAGTCCGCGCCGTAGAGGTAGACGAGGATCGCGGCGGCGCCGGCTAGCAGGACGATGCCGTTGGAGAACGCGAGCCGGTCGCCGCGGGTGTGCAGCTGGCGCGGCAGGTAGCGGTCCTGGGCGAGGATCGAGCCGAGCAGCGGGAAGCCGTTGTAGGCGGTGTTGGCGGCGAGGAAGAGGACCAGGGCGGTGGCGGCGGCGAGGACCACGAACAGGAACGAGCCGTTGCCGAAGACCGCGGAGGCGACCTGCGAGATGACGGGGTCCTGGGTGTAGCCGGAGCCGAGCGGCTTGCCGTGGTCGAGCAGGTCCTTGGCGGGGGTCTCCGCCATCCTGACGTGGGTGGCCATGGCCAGGCCGATGATGCCGCAGAACATGGTGACGGCC
Source organism: Streptomyces inhibens (assembly GCF_022221585.1). NCBI lineage: Bacteria > Bacillati > Actinomycetota > Actinomycetes > Kitasatosporales > Streptomycetaceae > Streptomyces > Streptomyces inhibens. The sequence goes on along the minus strand of NZ_CP084681.1, from coordinate 7,313,428 downwards.
AGACCGCCCATGAGGGCGAGGGTGGTCGCCGCGTTCTTGGACTTCGGCTTGCGGAAGGCGGGCACACCGTTGGAGATCGCCTCGACGCCGGTGAGCGCCGCACAGCCGGAGGAGAAGGCGCGCAGCAGCAGGAAGATCAGCGCGAAGCCTGCCAGGCCGCCCTGTTCGGCGTGGATGGTGTAGTCGGCGGTGGGGGCCTTCATCGTGTCGCCCATGACCACGGCGCGGATGATGCCCCAGATGATCATGATGAAGACGCCGGCCACGAAGACATAGGTCGGGATCGCGAAGAGCTTGCCCGACTCCTTGACCCCGCGCAGATTCATCAGGGTCAGGAGAACAATGACGACGACCGCGCAAAGCGTCTTGTGTTCGACGACGAACGGGATCGCGGAGCCCAGGTTCTCGATTCCGGAGGAGATCGAGACCGCGACGGTCAGTACATAGTCGACGAGCAGGGCGCTCGCGACGGTGAGACCGGCCTTGGGACCGAGGTTGGTGGTCGCGACCTCGTAGTCGCCGCCGCCGCTCGGGTAGGCGTGCACGTTCTGCCGGTACGACGCGACGACGGTGAACATCAGCACCACGACCGCGACCGCGATCCACGGGCTGAAGTGGTACGCCGACACACCCGCGACGGACAGGACGAGCAGCACCTCGCCCGGCGCATAGGCCACGGAGGAGAGCGGGTCGGAGGCGAAGACGGGGAGTGCGATGCGCTTGGGAAGGAGGGTCTCCCCCAGCTTGTCGCTGCGCAGTGCGCGCCCGATCAAGATCCGTTTGGGCACGTCGGTCAGTTTGGACACGCAGAGGATGCTAAGCCTTCGTCAAGGTCCGCGCCCACCCGCCACCCGCGCGGGTGGACGCGGCCGAAGCGCACCTGTCCTGCTCGGAGGCGCTTCGGGCCCCGGCACCTCCACAGGATCCGCACGTCGCGCGCACGCCACGGCCGCCGCGGGCGCGCTTCGTGGTGTTCGTCACGGGACGACCGGGTGTGTGCCGTGCGCGCGGGCGTACGTCACAGAGCGCGACGAATGCGTCACAGGGAGGCGATCAGTCCCGCCGGACCGCGGCCCCGGCGGCGGCCCGCGCACGCCGGGAGTGCAGATCGCCCAGCCCCTGCCGCGTCGCGACCAGCAGCACCCGGTCCTGTGGTCGCAGGACGTAGTCGTCGCCCAACTCGTGCACCAGGTGCGCCGGCGCGCGCTCCGCATCCGCCGGCGCCGGGGCGGCCGCGGCATCCGGCTCGGGGGCGTCGGGCGCGGAGGTGTCGACCGCCAGCACCCGCAGCCGTCCCGGGCGCAGCACCTCGGCGACCGTACGGCCCTCCAGCGCGGCATGGCCGCGTGCCTCGACCCTGGCGACCAGCAGCACCCGGCGCTCGACCGGAATGGCCCCCAGGATCTGGCGCCCCATCATCGCGCCGGCGAAGGCGGGCGCGGACAGGAAGGAGGTGCTGCGACTGCGGGTGAGCGCCCCGGGATGCGCGGCGCGCAGGGTGCGGTAGACGGCGGTGGCGAACCGGTCGTCGAACAGCCGCAGGGTCACCCGCAGCCGCGGGGTGACCGAGCGGGCGTAGAGGGCGGCCTCCAGATTCGTGGTGTCCTCGCTGGTCAGAGCGAGCAGCGCGGCCGCCCGCTCGATCATCGCGGCTTCCAGGACACCTTCTTGTGTGACGTCCCCCAGGACGGTCGGCACCCGCAGTCGGCGGGCCAGCGCGATCCCCCGCGCCTCGGGGTCCCCCTCGATACACACCACGGGGATGCCCATCTCGTGCAGCCGGGCCAGGACCCGGGTGCCGACCTTGCCGAGGCCGAGCAGCACCACATGCCCCGACAGCCCGCGCGGCGGACGCCGTAGCGCGGAGGCGCTGCGGAACGTACCGAGCCCCTCGAACGCCGCCGCGACCAGCACCGGCAGCAGCAACAGACCGGTCAGCCCGGACAGCAGCTGCAAGATCTTGCGGGGCAGCGGCGCGCCGATCGCCGGATCGTTGATCGCGAAGAGGTCCAGCAGCGAGAGATACGCGGCGTGCAACGGCTTCTCACCGGTGGTGAGCCAGGAGGCGACGGCCAGCGCCAGCACCGCGCCGACGACACCGGCCAGCGACCAGCGCAGCCTGCGGGAGAACAGCGAGGTGAGCGGTGCGCCCCGGCCGCGCAGCCCGCGGGGGCGCGCCGTCCGCCCCGTATAGGAGACGGTCTCCAGGACGACGGTGCCGCAGCCGATGGCGGCCTCGACAGCGGCATCGTCCGGCAGCAGTACCGGCCCCTCGTCACCGGCTCCCGAACTCGACGCGTCCGCAGGGTCGTTGACGGAGGCGGAGAACAGCGCGAGGGTGCACAGCCCGGGGTCGCCCGGCCGGCCGGGTGGCACCGGCGCACGCTCCACGGCCCGCAGCAGCAGCCCGTCCGCCTCGATGACCTTGCTGGTGCCGGCGACCGCGGTGGCCGCGAGCGCGGGGGCCACGGTGTCGGCGTCGGACAGCACGGTCGTGGAGGCGTCGTCGCTCACCGCGTCCGCGTCTCCGGCCGGCTCGGCGCCCCGGCCGGCGACCGCCGCGGCCTGGTCGAGCAACTCCTCCAGATGCTGACCGAGTTTGCGGTTGTAGAGCCGGATCACCAGGCGCAGCCGGGGGTTGAGGCGGCGGGCGCGCAGTGCGGCGTGGATGTTGAGCTCGTCGTCGTCATGGACCAGCGCCAGCGCGCCCGCCTCGGCGATGCCCGCCTCGATCAGTGCCGCATCGTCCGGCTGCGCCGCCTCCAGGATCCGAAGGGTCGCCTCCGGTGGCCCCTCGCCGTCACCGGGCGCCTCCGGCGGCAGCGGCGAGGTCCGCGCCATCGCCGCCGACATCCGGCCCAGCAGCGCGGTGGCCCGGCCCAGCGCACGGGCCGGCGGCGGAATACGGGGGCGATGCGGCTCTAAGGCGGAGGGGACGATGAGCGTCACCCGTTCGCCGTAGACGTCCCGGAGCTCGGCGGCGAGCCGGTGCGCGAGCGCATCGTCGCCGGCAACCACCATGTGCGGGGTGAGAGAGCCCTGTTGGGGCTGGAGAGGCAGGTTGGGCACACCTCGTAGCGTGCCTTACGGGCGCGGCGGGGCGCAGCCCGGTGCGAGATGATGCCGCGCCGCCGGACCGGTCCGCTTCCGACCGCGTCCCACCGCGCCCCTTACCAGGAGCGGCATTACGGCTACGGTTGTACCGGACCACGGTGCGCCCAGCACTCCCGTTGACGCACCCGGTCCGTATCGCGAGCCGTAGCTTCGTGTCGCCGGTACTTGGAGAAGGAAGTAGTGAGCAGGGTGTTTGTGCAGGTCAGCGCGCTAGTACAGGGCACGGGGTAATCAGCATGCACATCGTCATCATGGGGTGCGGGCGCGTGGGCTCCGCACTTGCGCAGACCCTGGAGAGCCAGGGGCACACCATCGCGGTGGTCGACCAGGACCCGACCGCGTTCCGTCGCCTGGGCTCGACCTTCGGCGGCCGTCGGGTGACCGGCGTCGGCTTCGACCAGGACACCCTGCGCGAGGCCGGCATCGAGGAGGCGGGCGCCTTCGCGGCCGTCTCCAGCGGTGACAACTCCAACATCATCGCCGCCCGGGTGGCCCGCGAGATGTTCGGTGTCGAGAATGTCGCCGCCCGTATCTACGACCCGCGCCGTGCCGAGGTCTACCAGCGCCTGGGCATCCCCACCGTCGCCACCGTCCGCTGGACGGCCGACCAGATGCTGCGCCGGCTGCTGCCGTCGGGCTCCGAGCCGCTGTGGCGGGACCCGAGCGGCGCCGTCCAGCTCGCCGAGGTGCACACCGCCCCTTCCTGGGTCGGCCACAAGATCAGCACGCTTCAGGAGGAGACCGGCGTACGCGTCGCCTTCCTCACCCGGCTGGGCGAGGCGATGCTGCCCACCTCGCAGACGGTGCTGCAGGAAGGCGATCTGGTGCATGTGATGATGCGCGCCGACGAGGTCGAGAAGGTCGAAGCGGCATTCGCCACGGGTCCTGAGGGGGCGCACGCATGAGGGTCGCTATCGCAGGCGCGGGCGCGGTGGGCCGTTCCATCGCGGGCGAGCTCCTGGAAAATGGTCACGAGATCCTGCTCATCGACAAGGCGCCGACCGCCATCTCGGTCGAGCGGGTGCCGCTGGCGGAGTGGCTGCTGGCCGACGCCTGCGAGATCACCTCGCTCGACGAGGCGGCACTGCAGCGCTGCAACGTCGTCATCGCGGCGACCGGCGACGACAAGGTCAACCTCGTCGTCTCGCTGCTCGCCAAGACCGAGTACGGCGTGCCGCGGGTGGTCGCCCGGGTCAACAACCCGAAGAACGAGTGGCTCTTCAACGAGGCCTGGGGCGTCGATGTCGCGGTCTCCACACCGCGTCTGATGTCGGCCCTGGTCGAGGAGGCGGTGAGCGTCGGCGATCTGGTCCGGCTGCTGCGCTTCAGCCACGGCGACGCCAACCTCGTCGAGCTGACGCTGCCGCCCGAGGCCGCGCTGGCCGGCACCCGGGTCGGCGATGTGGACTGGCCCGAGGACACCTCCCTGGTCACGATCATCCGCGGTACGCGGGTGCTCACGCCCAACAAGGAGGACGCGCTGGAAGCGGGCGACGAGCTGCTGTTCGTCGCGGCCCAGTCGCGTGAGGAGCAGCTGGAGGACCTGCTGTCGGTGCGGCGCGAGGAGGCCTAGCCGCCGTCGGCGCCGCAACCGCTCGTACCGCGCATACGCCGGGGCCCGGGAACCGCTTGGTTCCCGGGCCCCGACGTATGCGGACGGATGCCGCCCGAAGAGTGGCGTGCCGCCCTGTATCGGTCAGCGGCGGTGGCGCGCCCCCCGTGGGCGCTCGGGGGCGGACGCCTCCGTGGCGGCCTGCGTCGCGATCTCCCCGTACACATCGTCGGCGACCCGGTCCAGGACCTCGCGCTCGCCGCGGCGCCGCTCCTCGGCCTCCTGTTCGGCCTTCTCCTTCGCCTCCATCTCCGCGAAGACATCGATCGGCGCCGGCGCCTTCGCCAGGAAGACCCAGGTGAGATAGACGGCCAGCAGGAACGGCGGGATCTTCAGCGCGATCAGCACCCAGCCGAGCTGAGTGGTGTCCGCCCACCAGTACAGCGGGAAGAGGATCGCGCACTTGGCGAGCAGGATCAGCCCCCAGGCCCAGCTGGCCTTGGCGTACGCCTTCTTCCGTCCCGGGTTGCGGGTGCGCCAGGAGAGGTTCTCCTTGAACACCGGGCCCAGGATCAGCCCGATCAACGGGACGCCCGCGAGCGTGGTGACGATGTAGGCGACGGCCAGCCCGAGGGTGTAGAGCATGCCCGGCAGGTAGAAGTCCTTGGCGTTGCCGGTCATCATCGCGAAGACCACGCCGAAGGCCACCCCGAAGACGCCGCTGAAGGCGTGCTTGACGGTGTCCTTGCGGACCAGGCGGACGGCCGCCAGCACCAGCGACACGGCCAGCGCCGCGATCGCCGAGATGTGCAGATCCTTGTTGATCGTGAAGATCGTGACGAACAGCAGGCCGGGGAGAACGGTCTCCACCATGCCGCGTACGCCGCCGAACGCCTCGAACAGCGCCGCCTCGGTCACCTGTCTGCCGTCGGCGCCCCCGTCCGTGCCGGGGCCGGGCGAGGGGGGTGCGGAAGCGTCGGCATCCGCGTCAGTGGTCGGTCGGTCGTGAGACGTCACCGGCTACTCCTGTCCGAGCGGTCGGAGTTCGTACTTCGGATTGAAGAGCACCCGGCGTCCATGGCTCAAGGAGACCCGGCCCGAGGCGATGAGCTTACGGCCCGGCTCTATCCCGACGATGGAGCGGCGGCCGAGCCACACCACGTCGAGCGCCGCGGAGCCGTCGAACAGCTCCGCCTCGAGCGCGGGCACACCGGCGCGCGGCCGCAGCGTGACATGCCGCAGGGTGCCGGTGACCTTGACTATCTGGCGGTCGTCGCAGTCGCAGATACGGGTGCACCCCGCGTCCTGCGCATCCTGCTGCAGCTCGGCGGACTGCAATTCCTCCTCGGAGGAGGACAGCCTGTCGAGCATCCGGCGGAAGCGACCGGCCGGCTTCTCGGATCGGGTCCCAGCACTCATAACCCCAGCGTACCGGTGGCCGGGTCCCGGAATCACGGCCCGCACACGGACTGTGTACGCGGCGCTCGCCATGTCCCCCGGGGGCCGGCCCCTCGGAACCCCGACCGCCCCCACCACCTCACTGCTCGAACCGGTACCCCATCCCCGGCTCGGTGATGAAGTGCTTCGGGTGCGAAGGATCGCTCTCCAGCTTGCGGCGGAGCTGGGCCATGTACACCCGCAGATAGTTGGTCTCGGTGCCGTACGAGGGCCCCCAGACCTCTTGGAGCAGCTGCTTCTGGCTGACCAGCCGGCCCGCGTTGCGGACCAGGACCTCCAGCAGATGCCATTCGGTGGGGGTCAGCCGGATGTCCCGGCCGCCGCGGTTCACCTTCTTCGCGGCGAGGTCGACGGTGAAGCCCTCGGTCTCCACGATCACCTCGTCGTCGGCCGGCCCGGTCGGCTCGGCCCTGCGCACCGCCGCCCGCAACCGGGCCAGCAGCTCGTCCATGCCGAACGGCTTGGTGACGTAGTCGTCCGCGCCCGCGTCCAGCGCCTCCACCTTCTCGTCGGAGGTCTGACGCGCGGAGAGCACCAGGATCGGCACCCGCGTCCAGCCCCGCAGCCCCTTGATCACCTCGACGCCGTCCATATCGGGCAGCCCGAGATCAAGCACGATCACGTCGGGGTGGCGGGCGGCGGCGAGTTTGAGGGCGGTGGCCCCGTCGGGGGCGGCATCGACCTCGTACTTGCGCGCCTTCAGGTTGATCACGAGGGCGCGGACGATCTGCGGCTCGTCATCGACCACAAGCACCCGGTTCACTGGCGTTCTCCCCTTTGGTCAAGGTCTGTCGTGTCCCGGCGGGCCGGGCCCGCGGGGCGTGTGGTGAGTGTGCTCCGTGCGGCCCGGATCATGTCGTGGCCTGGGCGGGAAGGTCGGGCCTGACCGGCGGCCGGCCGGGCGCGGCCCGGAGGGTGAGGACCATCGTCATCCCGCCTCCAGGGGTGTCCTCGGCGGCGAGCGTGCCGCCCATCGCCTCCGCGAAACCGCGCGCCACCGCCAGGCCCAGGCCCACACCGGCGCCGCGCGGAGCGTCACCGTAACGCTGGAAGGGCTCGAAGATACGGTCCTTGGCGCTGTCCGGCACGCCCGGGCCGCGGTCGGCGATCCGCAGCTCCACCCGGTCGCCCAGCGCGCTGGCGGCGACCAGCACCGACTCACCGTCGGGGCTGTACTTCACGGCGTTCTCGACGAGATTGGCGACGGAACGTTCCAGCAGCCCCGGGTCGACGGCGACGATCGGCAGCTCTTCGGGGATGTCGAGTGTGACACTGCCCTCCGGCACTCCGCCCAGCGCCATCGGCACCACCTCGTCGAGATCGATCTCGCGGATCAGCGGCGTGACCGTGCCGGTCTGCAGCCGGGACATGTCCAGGAGATTGCCGACCAGGTGGTCCAGCCGGTCCGCGCCCGCCTCGATACCGGCCAGCAGCTCCGCCTCGTCCTCCTCGGACCAGGCGACGTCGTCGGAACGCAGCGAGGTGACCGAGGCCTTGATGCTCGCCAGCGGGGTCCGCAGGTCGTGGCTGACCGCGGCCAGCAGCGCCGTCCTGATGCGGTTGCCCTCGGCCAGCTCCCGGGCCCGCTCCGCCTCGCCCACCAGCCGCTGCCGGTCCAGTACGACGGCGGCCTGGGCGGCGAACGCGGCCAGCACCCGGCGGTCCTCCGCGGGCAGCACCCGGCCGGTCAGCGCCAGCGCCATGTGGTCACCCACCGGCATGTCGACATCCGCGTCCTCGGGCCGCAGCAGCGGCTTGCCGGCCTCGGTGCCGCCCGCACGGCCCGCGCAGGTCCACGGATCGACGTCGCTGGTGCGCTCCAGCAGCGCCACCGTGTCCATGCCGAAGGTCTCCCGCACCCGCTCCAGCAGGGCGTTCAGGGTCGTCTCGCCGCGCAGCACGCTGCCCGCCAGGAAGGACAGGATCTCCGACTCTGCGCGCAGTCTGGCGGCCTGTTGGGTGCGGCGGGCGGCGAGGTCCACCACCGAGGCGACCGCCACGGCCACCGCGAAGAAGATCACGATGGCGACGATGTTCTTGGGGTCGCTGACCGTGAGGGTGTGGGTGGGCGGCGTGAAGTAGAAGTTCAGCAGCAGCGAGCCGACGGCGGCCGAGGCCAGTGCCGGCAGCTGCCCGCCGAGCAGCGCGGCGGCGACGGTCAGGAAGAGGAAGAGCAGCACGTCGTTGGCCAGGCCGGGCCCGTTGGCGATGCTGGTCAGCAGCAGGGACAGCAGCGCGGGGCCGACGACGCCGACGAGCCAGCCGGCGATGATCCGGGCCCGTCCCAGCCGCGCACCGCGCGCCACCGGCAGCCCCCGGCCCTTGGCGACCTCTTCGTGGGTGACGATGTGCACATCGAGATCGGGCCCGGAATCGCGGGCCACGGTCGCGCCCACACCCGGCCCGAAGATGTACTGCCAGGCCTTGCGGCGACTGGAGCCCAGCACGATCTGGGTGGCGTTCACACCACGCGCGAACTCCAGCAACGCACTCGGTATGTCATCGCCGATGACGTGATGGAACGTACCGCCCAGGTCCTCCACCAGCGTCCGCTGGACGGCGAGTTCCTTGGGCGAGGCCGAGGTCAGCCCGTCGCTGCGGGCTATGTAGACGGCGAGCACCTCGCTGCCCGACCCCTTGGCCGCCATCCGGGCCGCGCGGCGGATCAGCGTACGCCCCTCCGGCCCGCCGGTCAGTCCGACGACGATGCGCTCTCGGGCCTGCCAGGTGGAGCGGATCGAATGCTCCGCCCGGTACTCCTGCAGATACTCGTCCACCCGGTCGGCGACCCAGAGCAGCGCCAGCTCGCGCAGCGCCGTGAGGTTGCCCGGGCGGAAGTAGTTGGACAGGGCGGCGTCCACCTTGTCCGGCTGGTAGATGTTCCCGTGCGCCATGCGCCGACGGATCGCCTGTGGCGACATGTCGACGAGCTCGATCTGATCGGCACGCCGGACGATCTCGTCGGGCACCGTCTCGCGCTGCCGCACACCCGTTATCGAGTCGACGACATCACCGAGCGACTCCAGATGCTGGATGTTCACCGTCGAGATCACATCGACCCCGGCTTCCAGCAGCTCCTCGATGTCCTGCCAGCGCTTGCCGTTGCGCGAACCGGGCACGTTGGTGTGCGCCAGCTCGTCGACCAGCGCCACGGCCGGCTTGCGTTCCAGGACCGCGTCCACGTCCATTTCGGTGAAAACCGTGCCGCGGTACTCCAGCTCCCGGCGCTGAATCTGCTCCAGGCCGTGCAGCATGACCTCGGTGCGGGGCCTGCCGTGGTGCTCGACGAACGCCACCACGGCGTCCGTACCCCGCTCCACGCGCCGGTGCGCCTCGGACAGCATCGAGTACGTCTTACCGACGCCCGGTGCCGCGCCGAGATAGATCCGTAGCTTGCCGCGTGCCATGGCCCCATTGTCTTACGTGAAGGCCGCCCCCACCGGGCTGAACCTGGTGCGACCCTACCGACCTGACAAGTGGACAAAAGACGCAGTTGGCGACTTCGGGCCCGGTCTTGACGCGACTCTGATACGGGGCACGGGAGCGGCGGGGCGGCGGGGGCTGCGGGGTTCACGGACCGGGTGCGGGCTCTTGGGTGACGTGAACCGGGTGCGAGCCACGTGGCGCTGAGCGGGGTGAGAGCCGTCGGGCGGAGTGGTCGCCCCGGACGCCACCCGTACGGGTGGATGGGGGTCCGGGTGCGGATCCGGGTGCGGATCCGGGCAGCCAGGGATCCCGGTGATACGGATTCGGGTGATACCGATCCAGGTAATACGGATCCGCGTGATACGGATCCGCGTGATACGGATCCGCGTGATACGGATCCGCGTGATACGGATCCGCGTGATACGGATCCGCGTGATACGGATCCGCGTGATACGGATCTGGATACATGCGGGCGGGCGCCGCGCGAAGAGGTACGCGGCGCCCGCCGTGGCAGCCGGCTGACCGGCCGGCCCGGCCGGACGGCGCACACCACGCGCCGCCGTGTGGCGGCCGGGGTCGGCGGCGCGAATCGCCCGGTCATGCCTCCATCACACCGGGCGGACCCCTGGCACACCAGCCCAACCCGCCGTCACTGACGCATCGCTGACGCATCGCTGACGGCGCCTTGATCAGTGCGCGTCATGGCCGGAAAAATGCCCTCGCCCGGCCACGAGCCGACTGCGACGATGCCCCCATGACCGAGGCACCTCTGACGACGCCCCGCACGACCGGTGTACGGATCGCCCACACCGCCGACCTGGACACCGCCACCCTCAAGGCGGCCCGCACCCTCCTCTACGACGTCTTCGACGACATGACCGCGGAGGACTGGGAGCACGCCCTCGGCGGCCTGCACGCCCTGGTCCACGAGGACGGCGAACTGATCGGACATGCCTCCGTGGTCCAGCGCCGCCTGCTCCAGGGCAGCCGGGCACTGCGCTGCGGATACGTGGAGGGCGTCGGGGTCCGCGCGGACCGGCGCGGCCGCGGCCATGGCGCGGCCCTGATGGCCGCCCTGGAGCGGGTGGTGCACAGCGCCTACGACCTCGGCGCGCTCGGCGCCGCCGACGAGGCCGCGGCCTTCTACGCGGCCCGCGGCTGGCAGCTGTGGCGCGGCCGCTCCTGGACCCTCACCCCGGACGGCATCCGGCGCACCCCCGACGAGGACGGCTGCATCTACGTCCTCCCGACCCCGTCCATCCCCCTCGACCTCGACACCGACCTCACCTGCGACTGGCGCGACGGCGACGTGTGGTGACGTGAGGTGACGTGCGGCGCCGCGCCGACGACCGAGCCGGCCGCACCTCAGGACCCGTACGACATGCGGATGGCGGGCCCCTCCCCCTCCCCCGCCCCACCCCCGAAACAAGAGCAGCCGCCCCCGGAACAGGCAGCCCTACTGGCCGTCACCCAGGCTGGCCGTCACCCAGGCTGGCGGCGACGGCGGCCAGTCGGCCCATCGTGTGGGCGACGCGGACGCCGTCCATGTAGTCGCGGGCATGCACGATCACCCGTTCCGCACCCGGAGCACCAGGAGGCCGGGGAAGCTGAACGACTCACCGGTCGTCGTCACCACTCCACACACCGTCTGCTCCACAGTGATCACTTCGGGGTCGACGCTCTCGTGGACGACTACCTCACATATCTCCTGCGGCTCCGCCCGACTCGCGCCCCAGGCCGCCCTGTACCCCGCACGGACTTCTTCGCGTCCCTCGTAGCGCTCCGGCATACCGGGGAAGAGGAACGGGAACTCGTGCACCGCGTCAGGCGCGTACAGATCTGCCAGATCATCCGCGGACTTGTCGAGCATCGCGCGGTGAAAACGGTCCAATATCTCGCGGGCGCTGAGAGCGGCCGAGGTGGTGCGGGACATAGCGGCGAGACTCCGTTCAGAGGGTTGCTGGATGCATTGCTCTCGGCGTCAACAGGGCTTTGTGGACATGGACTTGGCAGACACAAACCTGACAGGCTCAGACCTCTCCCCTCAGCTCTCACCCTCCTCCGTGATCACCCCGTCGTTCAGCTCCAGGACACGGTCGGCCAGGCCAAGGAGGTTGGTGTCATGGGTGGCGACCAGGGCCGTGACACCCTCGCTGCGGACGACGGCGCGCAGCAGTTCCATCACCTCCATGCCGGTCTCGGCGTCCAGTTGCCCGGTCGGCTCGTCGGCGATGAGCAACGCGGGCCGGTTGGCGAGTGCGCGGGCGATGGCGACGCGCTGCTGCTGGCCGCCGGAGAGTTCGCCGGGCCGCTGCTCGACATGGTCGGCGAGGCCCACCAGGGACAGCAGGAGTGCGACACGCTCCTCGCGCTCGCGCGGTGGGACCTTGCGCAGCCGCAGCGGGACACCGACGTTCTCGGCGGCGCTGAGTATCGGTATCAGCCCGAACGACTGGAAGACGAAACCTATGCTGTCGCGGCGCATCTCCAGCAGCCCACTCTCGCCGAGGTCGGCCAGCGGCGTCCCGTCGACGGTGATCCGCCCGGAGTCGGGGACGTCCAGGCCACCGATGAGATTGAGAAGAGTCGTCTTGCCGGATCCGGAACGCCCACGGAGGGCGACGAGTTCGCCCCGCGGAACGCTGCACGACACCCCGCGCAGCGCGTGTACGGCGCCGGCACCGGTGCCGTAACTGCGGTGCAGGTCCTCGACGACAACCATCGCGCCGACCTGCGTCGCATCAGCGACCGCCGTCCCCGCGTACACCCCGTTGCCTGTTGTGCTTCCCCCGCCATTCATGGTCCGCTCCCCCACTTCGTCCACGCGCCAACTGCACCGACTGCACGCCGAGTTGTCGCGTTGTCGTGTTGACGGCTTGGTCCGCCGTACCGCCCGCGTTGCCTGCCGGTTGCGTCAGTATGCGTACCGCGCACTTCGGCAGGCAACGCCTGTGGATAACTCTCGGATCGGCCCCGGATCGACCCAGACACATCCCGGGATCACTTCCGGATCAGTTCGGGATCAGCCCAGCATCAGCTGGGGTTTTCCGCATGCGTCAAGGTCTCCCAGCCGACGAAAAGGTTGTTGGAGCCGGCCGGTCGCTGCCGCTCGGTCAGCTTCTGGGTGTTGGCCATGGCGTAATGCATCCGGTTGTGCAGTGCGTTGTAGCCGACCTCGGTGATGGGGCCCAGGCCGCGCTTGACGCTGCCGCCGCACAGCCATGACGGCGGGGCGGTGCCCAGTTCGTAGGTGGCCTGGAAGCCGAGTGCGTGGCGCAGCCGGTCGGCGACCTCGGGGTAGAGGTCCTGGCCCTGGAGGCGGCTGGCCTCGGCGATGTGCGAGATGGCCGACAGGCCGTATCCGGTGTGGGTGAAGTCGCGGCAGGTTTCCTGGGTGAGGCCGTCGACGAAGGTGGACTGGCCCTGCCAGTACTTGATGATCTTGTCGCGGGTGTTCAGGCCGCTGCCCGGAGCGGTCTTGGGCAGGTCGCCGTCGGACTTCAGATAGATGTACGCGGGCACCCGGGCGCGGAACGCGGCGATGGCCTTGTCGTAGGAGGCCTTGTCCTCGATGAAGACGGAGATGCCGACGGCCGCCTCCATCATGCTCAGCTCCCAGTTCCCGTTGCTGTGCGAGCCGTTGATCACCTTGGGGAGGTAGACGGTGCGCAGCATGCCCGCGAAGCGGTCGATGCGGTCCTTGGACCAGCCGTTGTAGGTGTAGCGGATGATTTCGGCGGCGCGTGGCCAGGTGGAGCCGGCCCAGCCGGTCTGCAGTGGGGCGTTGCTGTTGGTGTGGTCCTTGATGGTGCCGGACCAGGCGTCCATGATCTGGATCGCCTTGTTCGCGTACTTGCTGTCGCGGGTGATGTACCAGGCCAGCGAGAGGGTGTAGGCGGCGAGGGCGTCCTCGCGTTCGTCGGTGCAGCCGTAGTTGGGGTCGGAGTACGAGCCGCATTCGACGATGGCGCGCGGCTTGGGGGTGCGCGACAGCGAGGCGTATGCGCTCGCCATCATGGTGTCGAAGGCGCTCTTCCAGGGCTGGGCGCCGGAGTTGACCTTGCTGCGGGTGAGGTCGAGTTGGGCGGTGCCGACGAGGACGCCGGGGTGGGTGAAGGCGGCCGGCGCCGCGGTGGACGGGGCGCCTGTGAGCAGGCCTGCCGTCAGGGCGCCGAGCAGCGCGCCGAGACGAGGGTGAGCTTTCTGCGCATGGGGGGTGGGTGCCTTCCTGCCGAGATGCTCGATGGACGGGAGCTGTTCTCGTACATGAACGGCAGGCGTTGACATGAACACCTGCGATGGCTGGGGAACGTAAGGGCAAGCCATCGCGGCGTCAAGACTCGGCGTCGAGAGGTGGCGTCAACAACTGACGCCGAAGAGTGGGGTAATCAACCGCCTTGTCCCGATGGGCGGTTCGGATTCCGAAAGCGGGTGAGGCGCAGGACGACGCACAAGACCGGGCGGCCTTCGAGGATCTCTCCCCGAAGGCCGCCCGGTATGTGGTGGGTCAGCCCCTGCCCTGGCTCTGCACCAGGTCCTTGAGAGCGACGTTCAGCTCCAGGACGTTCACCCGCGGTTCCCCCATGAAGCCGAGGAGGCGTCCGTTGGTGTGGTTCTTGACCAGCTTCTCCACCGTGTTCGCGGGGAGGTGGTTCTCCTTGGCAACCCGGTCGGTCTGCAACTGGGCGTAGTCCGGGGAGATATCCGGGTCGAGGCCGGAGCCGGAGGATGTCACCGCGTCCGCCGGAACCTTCGACTCCGGGACGCCGTACGTCTCGGAGACCCACTTCTTGCGTTCCTGCACCGCCTTGATGAGGTCGGTGTTGGTGGCGCCCAGGTTGGAGGCTCCGGAGACCTGGAGGTCGTACTGGGTGTTGACGCCGTTGGTCTTGTTGCTGCCCAGTCCCGCCGAGGGGCGCGGCTGGAAGAACTTCAGGTCCGGGATCGGATTGCCGTGCTTGTCCTTGCCCTTGTCGTAGCGCTGGCCGAGCAGTGACGAGCCGACGACCTTGCCGTGGGAGCTCACCTCGGACCCGTTGGCCTTGCCGGGGAAGGCCGCCTGCGCCACTCCGGTGACCACCAGCGGGTAGACGACCCCGCAGACCACGGTCAGTACGAGCAGGGCACGTAGCCCCGCCGCGATCAACCGGGCAGTGTTGCGTACGGAGTTGTTCATGACGGTCACCCGATTCCGGGGATGAGGGAGATGAGCAGGTCGATGAGCTTGATGCCGATGAACGGGGCGATCAGGCCGCCGAGCCCGTAGACGGCGAGGTTGCGCCGCAGCATCTTGTCGGCGCTGACCGGCCGGTACTGCACGCCCTTGAGGGCGAGCGGCACCAGCGCGACGATGATCAGCGCGTTGAAGATGATCGCCGAGAGGATCGCGGAGTTGGGGCTGGACAGCCGCATGATGTTGAGGGTGTCCAGGCCCGGGTAGGCCACCGCGAACATCGCCGGGATGATCGCGAAGTACTTGGCGACGTCGTTGGCGATCGAGAACGTCGTCAGCGCGCCCCGGGTGATCAGGAGTTGCTTGCCGATCTCGACGATCTCGATGAGCTTGGTCGGGTTGGAGTCCAGGTCCACCATGTTCCCGGCCTCCTTGGCGGCCGAGGTTCCGGTGTTCATGGCCACGCCGACATCGGCCTGCGCGAGCGCCGGGGCGTCGTTCGTACCGTCACCGGTCATGGCGACGAGCTTGCCGCCGGCCTGCTCGCGCTTGATGAGCGCCATCTTGTCCTCGGGCGTGGCCTCCGCGAGGAAGTCGTCCACGCCCGCCTCGTCGGCGATGGCCTTGGCCGTCAGCGGGTTGTCACCCGTGATCATGATGGTCTTGATGCCCATCTTGCGCAGTTCGACGAAGCGTTCGCGCATGCCGTCCTTGACGACGTCCTTGAGGTGGATGACACCCAGGACGCGCGGACCGCCCTCGTCCTCCAGGGCGACCAGCAGCGGGGTGCCGCCGGCCTGCGAGATCGTGTCGGTGAGCTGCTGGGCGTCGGCGGCGACCGTGCCGCCGCGCTCCTTGACCCAGGCGATGACCGAACCGGACGCGCCCTTGCGGACCTTGCGCCCGTCGACGTCCACACCCGACATCCGGGTCTGGGCGGTGAACGGCACCCACTCGGCGTGCTCCAGCTCGCCCTGATGGCGCTCGCGCAGGCCGTACTTCTCCTTGGCGAGGACGACGATGGAGCGGCCCTCGGGGGTCTCGTCGGCCAGCGAGGACAGCTGGGCGGCGTCGGCGACCTCGGCCTCGGTGGTGCCGCGTACGGGCACGAACTCGGCGGCCTGGCGGTTGCCGAGGGTGATGGTGCCGGTCTTGTCGAGCAGCAATGTCGATACATCGCCTGCGGCTTCGACGGCGCGTCCGGACATGGCCAGGACGTTGCGCTGGACGAGCCGGTCCATGCCGGCGATGCCGATGGCCGAGAGCAGTGCGCCGATCGTCGTGGGGATCAGACAGACCAGCAGCGCCAGGAGCACGATCATGGGCTGTTCGGCGCCGGCGTAGATCGCGAACGGCTGGAGGGTGACGACCGCCAGCAGGAAGACGATGGTGAGCGAGGCGAGCAGGATGTTCAGCGCGATCTCGTTGGGGGTCTTCTGCCGTGCGGCGCCCTCGACGAGGTTGATCATCCGGTCGATGAAGGTCTCACCGGGCTTCGTCGTGATCTTGATGACGATGCGGTCGGAGAGCACCTTCGTGCCGCCGGTCACCGCGGAGCGGTCACCACCGGACTCGCGGATGACCGGAGCCGACTCACCCGTGATCGCGGACTCGTCGACGGAGGCGACACCTTCGACGACATCGCCGTCACCGGGGATGATGTCGCCGGCCTCGCAGACGACCAGGTCGCCGATGCGCAGCTCGGTACCGGGTACCTGCTCCTCCACCGCGCCGTTCAGCCGGCGCGCCACGGTGTCGGTCTTCGCCTTGCGCAGGGTGTCGGCCTGCGCCTTGCCGCGGCCCTCGGCGACCGCCTCCGCCAGGTTGGCGAAGATGACGGTCAGCCACAGCCAGGCGGCGATCGCCCACCCGAACCCGTCCGAGGGGGACTTGAGGGCGAAGATCGTGGTCAGGACGGAGCCGACCTCGACCACGAACATCACGGGGGACTTGACCATCACCCGCGGGTCGAGCTTGCGTATCGCGTCCGGGAAGGACTTGATCAGCTGCTTGGGGTCGAAGAGACCGCCGCCCACGCGGCCGTCGCCGGGCTTGTGCCCGCTGGGGACGTCCTGGTGCGGAGCGCGAGTCGGAGTGGCGGTGGACATGGAGCCGGGCTCCTCTGGTTTCACGGGAGCGGTCATGACAGCCCCTCCGCCAGCGGCCCGAGGGCCAGCGCCGGGAAGTAGGTCAGACCGGTGATGATCAGGATCGTGCCGACGAGCAGCCCGGCGAAGAGCGGCTTTTCGGTACGCAGGGTGCCCGCGGTCTCCGGGATCGGCTTCTGCTCGGCGAGCGAGCCGGCCAGTGCGAGCACGAACACCATCGGCAGGAAGCGGCCGAGCAGCATGGCCAGACCGATCGTGGTGTTGTACCAGGGCGTGTTGGCGTTCAGGCCGCCGAAGGCGGAGCCGTTGTTGTTGGCACCGGAGGTGAACGCGTAGAGCACCTCGGAGAAGCCGTGCGAACCGGCGCCCAGCGCCTTGGTGTTGAGCATCGAGCCCAGCGCGTCCGGCAGCACCATCGAGGCGGCGGTGAAGCCGAGGACCAGCGTCGGGGTGATGAGGATGTAGCAGGCGGCGAGCTTGATCTCGCGGGTGCCGATCTTCTTGCCGAGGTACTCGGGCGTACGGCCCACCATCAGCCCGGCGAGGAACACCGCGATGATCGCCATCACGAGCATGCCGTAGAGGCCTGAGCCCACACCACCGGGTGCGATCTCACCGAGCATCATGCCGAGCAGCTGGATGCCGCCGCCGAATGCGGTGAACGAGGAGTGGAAGGAGTCCACCGCGCCGGTGGAGGTGAGGGTGGTGGCCACCGAGAAGATCGCGGAGGATCCGACGCCGAAGCGGGTCTCCTTGCCTTCCATGGCGGCGCCCGCGGCCTGCAGGGCCGGGCCGCCGTGCGCGAACTCGGTCCACATCATCAGGGCGGTGAAGCCGAGCCAGATGATGCCCATCGTGGCGAGGATGGCGTACCCCTGCTTCACGTTCCCGACGAGCTTGCCGAAGGTGCGGGTCAGCGCGAACGGGATGACCAGGATCAGGAAGATCTCGAAGAGGTTGGTGAAGGCGTTGGGGTTCTCGAAGGGGTGGGCGGAGTTGGCGTTGAAGTAGCCGCCTCCGTTGGTGCCCAGCTCCTTGATGACCTCCTGGGAGGCCACCGCGCCGCCATTGGTCTGCTGGGAGCCGCCCATGAACTGGCCGACCCCGTGGATGCCGGAGAAGTTCTGGATGGCGCCGCAGGCGACCAGGATGATGGCGCCGATGACGGCGATCGGGACGAGCACCCGCACGGTGCCGCGGACCAGGTCGGCCCAGAAGTTGCCGAGGTCGCCGGTGCGGGAGCGGGCGAAGCCGCGGACCAGGGCGATGGCGACGGCCATGCCGGTGGCGGCGGAGACGAAGTTCTGCACCGCGAGGCCGGCGGTCTGCACGACGTGGCCCATGGCCTGTTCGCCGCTGTAGGACTGCCAGTTGGTGTTGGCGACAAATGACGCCGCGGTGTTGAACGCCTGGTCCGGGCTGATCGAGGCGAAGCCGAGGGACAGCGGCATGCTGCCCTGGACGCGCTGCAGCAGGTAGAGGAAGAGCACACCCACCACGGAGAACGCCAGGACGCCGCGCAGATACGCAGGCCAGCGCATCTGGGTGTCGGCGTTGGCGCCGATGCAGCGGTAGATGACCTTCTCGATGCGGAGGTGCTTGGGGGAGCTGTAGACGGCGGCCATGTAGTCGCCGAGGGGACGGTAGGCCAGGGCCAGTGCGGCGGTCAGCGCTATCAGCTGGAGCACGCCTGCGAGAACGGGGCTCATATGGCTCTCAGAACCTCTCCGGGAAGACGAGAGCGAGGACCAGGTATCCCAGCAGGGCGACGGCAACGATCAGGCCGACGATGTTTTCGATGGTCACAGCTTCGTCACCCCCTTGGCGACGAGAGCCACCAGCGCGAAGACCGCGATCGTGACAACGACGAAGGCCACGTCGGCCATCGTGTGCTCCTAGATGATGGGGATTAGGACCCCCAAAGCAAAGCGTCCTTCCGACGCGGCTTGAACACTGTTGACGCCTCCCTTACGGCCATTAGCGCTCCGTTGACGAACTTCATACGCATCTCGATCTGACCTGCACAAACGACAAGGGCCCGGGCCCCCTCAAGGGGGCACGGGCCCTTGCGACCGTCGTTATCAGGCCGCGATGCGGACGACTTCGCGCCGCTTCGCAGCGCGATGTACTCAGCGGATCTCGGTGATCTCCGGTCCGCGCTCCAGGTGCTCCACGCCACCGCCGAAGCGCGACTGCTCGACCGACTCCTGCTGCACACCGTCCGGCACCATCTGGGCGTCGTCCGGCAGCTTCAGGACGATCGGGTCACGCGGCGCCATCGGGCCATCGCCACGGACGACGACCGTGTCCCGGAAGATGTGTTCCAGCACGCCGGCGGCCTGCGGCTGCACCGCGCCCTGGCCGGAGATCACACCGCGCAGGAACCACCTGGGGCCGTCGACACCGACGAAGCGCACGACCTGCACACCGTTGGTGCCGTCCGGCAGCTGTACGGGTACCTGGGCGCGCAGTTCCCAGCCCAGCGGGCCCTCGACCTCGTCGATGACACCGCCCTGCTGGGTGATGCCCGAGGCGATCTCCTCGCGGACCTCGCCCCAGATGCCCTCGTTCCTGGGGGCGGCGAAAGCCTGCAGCTGTACGGCGCTGTCCTGCAGCACCACCGTCGCGGCGACGATCGCGTCCCCGGCGACCTCCACCCGCAGCTCCATGCCCTCGACCCCGGGCACGAACAGCCCGCCGAGGTCCACCCGACCCTCGGCGGGCTGGGAGACCTCCGACGCGTCCCAGGGGCCGTCGGGGCGCGGCGCGGGCGGAAGATTGAGCCGCTGCTGCGTCGCCTCGTCCTCGTCGGCGTCGCTCACCGCTTGCTCGTCGTCGAGCAGGGTGTCCTTGGCCGACTCTTCAGGAGCCTCGTTCTTCTTGCGACGTCCGAACACGTCACTGTCCTTCCCGGTCGGCACCGACCGATGCGTATTCATTCCCGCCCGTGGAGCCGCCCACCGCCGCATGACCGCCGGTGGAACCGAATCCCCCCTCGGCCCGCGCCGAGCCGGGAAGTTCCGCCACCTCGTGGAAGCGCACCTTCTCGACCTGCTGGACGACCAATTGGGCGATCCGGTCGAATCGTTCGAACCGCACACTCTCGCGCGGGTCCAGATTGACCACGATCACCTTGATCTCTCCACGGTACCCGGCATCCACCGTCCCGGGAGCATTCACCAGCGCCAGCCCGCAGCGCGCGGCCAGCCCCGACCGCGGGTGCACAAAAGCGGCGTACCCGTCGGGCAGCGCGATCGACACCCCCGTGGGCAGCACGGCGCGCTCCCCCGGCGCCAGCTCGGCGGCCTCGGTGGTCACCAGATCCACGCCCGCGTCGCCGGGATGCCCGTACGACGGAACGGGCACGTCCGGGTCCAGCCGCCGCAGCAGCACATCCACCGGATTCCGTACCTGACTCACGGGTTCACCTCGAAGGCACGCGCTCGCTTGACCTGGTCCGGGTCGGCCATCGCCGCCTGGATCTCCTCGGTCCTACCGTTGTCGATGAAGTGGTCGACCTTCACCTCGATGAAGACGGCCTCGGCGCGCACCGCGACCTCGCCGTCCGGCCCGCCTATCCGCCCGACGGCCGTCGAGTAGATCTTGCGCCCGTGCACCGCGGTGACCCGCGCGTCCAGATGAAGCACCGTGCCCAGCGGCACCGGCCGTACGAAGTCGGTCTCCAGCCGGCCGGTCACCGCGATCACCCGCAGCAGCCAGTTCAACGAGCCGAGCGTCTCGTCCAGCGCGGTGGCCAGCACTCCGCCGTGCGCCAGACCCGGCGCACCCTGGTGGGCCTCCTTGACGGTGAACTCCGCCTGTACGCTCACGCCCTCGCCGGCCCGCGCCTCCAGGTGCAGCCCGTGCGGCTGTCCCGTGCCGCAGCCGAAGCAGCGGTCGTAGTGCGCGCCGAGGAGATCTCCGGGCGCCGGCGCGTCGGCATGCCGGACCGGAGCGACGGCGTCCGTCGGTGGCGTCAGCCGCGCCCTGGGTTCGTCAGTTCCACTCACGAGTGCAGACCCTACCCGCGCACGTAAGGGGCCTGCGCCGCCGTGCCAAGCTGGAGCCATGCAGTCGTACGAAGAACGTCTCACCGCGCCCCGCTCCTGGTGGGTGATCGCCGCACTGGTCGGCGTCTCCTGCGCCCTGATGCTGCTCCCGGTGGGGACGCTCCCGATGCTCGGCGGGCTGATCGGTGGCGCCGCGCTGTCCGCGGTGGCGGTGAGCACGTACGGCTCGGCGCGGATCCGGGTGGTGGGCGGTGCGCTGATCGCCGGCGACGCGAAGATCCCGGCGACGGCGCTGGGCGAGGCCCGGGCGCTGGACGCGGCGGAGGCGCTGGCCTGGCGTACGCACAAGGCCGACGCCCGTGCGTTCATGCTGCTGCGCAGCTACATCCGCACCGCGGTGCGGGTGGAGATCACGGACCCCGAGGACCCGACGCCGTACGCGTATCTCTCGACGCGGGAGCCGGAGCGGCTGGTGGCGGCGCTGGCGGCCGTACGCGGCTGACCAGCGGCGCGTGGGGGGCCTGGGGAGCCCACTTAGTCGCCCGGCGGGGACGGGGCCTTCCTGGCCCGCCTGCCGTCTTTCAGGGCGGCCGGCGCGGAGTCGGGGAGCGCGTCCCAGGGGACCTGTCCGGCGCGGAGGTCCTTGCGGATTTTTTCCGCGAGTTTTCTGGTGTCGCGGCGGTTCATGAACGCGCCGACGGCAGCGCCGACCAGGAACGGCGTGAGGTTGGGAAGGTTGCGCAGCGTGCGCTTCATGATCTGCTGGCGCAGTTCGCGCTTCATCTGCCCGCCGAGGGCGAAGTTCAGCGAGGCCGGATTGGCGATGTCGATGCCCCGCTCCTCCGTCCAGGACGCCAGATAGGCCATCGCGCGCTGCCGGAAGTTCCCCGCGGGCCGCAGCCCGTAGACCTCGTGCAGCTCGGCGATGAGTTTGATCTCGACCGAGGCCACGCCGGTGACCTCGGCGGCCAGCTCGGCCGGCATGGCGGGCGGTACGGGCAGCATCGCTGCCGCGCCCACGCCCGCTCCGACGGTCGCGGTGCCCGCACAGGCGCCCGCGATGAGCTTGTCGGCCAGGTCCTCGGGGGTCAGACCGGGGAACTGGGCGCGCAGCGCGGCGAGGTCGCGGACCGGGATCCGCGGGGCGGTGTCGATGATGTGGTCGGCGATCGCTGCCCGCACCCTGCCGCCCTTCCCGGCACCGCGGCCGACCGTGGCCGCGAGCGAGGCCCTGCGGCCTCGCCCCTGCGGTGCACCGGGCATCCGTTCCGCAGGAAGGGCGGTCGGGTCGGCGGGCACGGGCGCGGTTTCCTCGCGTGATCGTGCGCCGGCCGCCGGGCCTTTGGCGCCCTTGGGGCCCTTACGGAACGGGTTCACGCCTGCCACGGCGTAGACCGGTCAGGCCGCGCAGTCGCGGCAGATCGGCTGCCCGTTCTTGTCCTCCGCGGCCAGCTGGCTGCGGTGGTGGACCAGGAAGCAGCTCATGCACGTGAATTCGTCCTGCTGCTTGGGCAGCACGCGCACGGCGAGCTCTTCGTTGGACAGGTCGGCGCCGGGCAGCTCCAGGCCTTCGGCCTGCTCGAACTCGTCGACGTCGACGGCCGACGCGGACTTGTCGTTCCGCCTCGACTTCAGCTCTTCGATGCTGTCCTCGTTGAGGTCATCATCGGTCTTGCGTGGGGTGTCGTAATCCGTAGCCATATTCGCTCTCCCCCTCTGGGTGTCTGCGGTGTCTCAGCGCTCGTAACGCATGAGAGGCCGGACTTGTGCCCGACCTGAGGCGGAGATTTTGCCTCACATCAAGGTCTGTTACTCAATCGACACCCAACCGCACCCCTGAAGAGGTGATCGGTTTGGATGGCGATCAGGACCGTACACGGTCCGAATGTCGCACCTCGCGCAGCCCATCACCTGTACTTCCCGTGATCTGACCCTCCGGAAACCCGGACTTCCCCGGCATTCCACCGGGTATTTTGATCACGGAGCGTAGATGGCTGGAAATTCGCGTCTGTGAGCGATCACACATGCGAAGACCGGCGTGCGGACCGGTTCAATTCCGCGCAAAGCGAACTCGGCGAAGGATCCACGCCCACCCCCCTTCTCGTCAAACCGGCAGGCGAGACGGTGTACGGCCGTGAGACGGGCGATCGTACGCACAGATGTCCGACGACCGCCCGGCGGGGCGCACAGCGGCCCCAGCGGCCGTACAACCGCCCTGCGGCCTGCCTCAGAGCGGCAGGACCACCCGCACCACGAGTCCGCCGCCCTCACGGGGCTCGGCCGTGATCGTGCCGTCGTGTGCGCGCACCACGGAGCGCACGATGGACAGGCCCAGGCCGACACCCTTGTCGCTGCCGGTGCGTTCGGTGCGCAGTCGTCGGAACGGCTCGAAGAGGTTCTCCACCTCGTAGGCGGGGACCACCGGTCCGGTGTTGGTGACCACCAGGACCGCGCAGCCGGGCTGCGGCTCGGTGGTGACCTCGACCCATCCGTCCTCGGGAATGTTGTAGCGCACCGCGTTCTGGACGAGATTGAGCGCGATCCGCTCCAGGAGGACACCGTTGCCCTGGACGAAGACCTGCTGGCGGACCCCGCGCAGCTCCAGACCCTTGGTCTGCGCCTCCTCGCGAGCCTGATCGACGGCCTGCGAGGCGACCTCGGACAGATCGACCGGTTTCTTGTCCACCACCTTGTTCTCGCTACGGGCGAGCAGCAGCAGACCCTCCACGAGCTGCTCACTGCGCTCGTTCGTGGCCAGCAGCGTCTTGCCCAGCTGCGCGAGCTCGGGTGACGCGTCCGGGTCGGCGAGCTGGACCTCCAGCAGCGTCCGGTTGATCGCCAGTGGGGTACGCAACTCGTGCGAGGCATTGGCGACAAAGCGACGCTGCGACTCGAAGGCCCGGTCCAGACGGTCCAGCATCTCGTCGAAGGTGTCGGCGAGCTCCTTCAGCTCGTCGTCGGGCCCGCCCAGCTCGATCCGGCGATGCAGATCGGAGCCCGCCACCCGCTGCGCGGTGCGCGTGATGCGGCCCAGCGGGGAGAGCACCCGGCCGGCCATCGCGTAACCGAAGGCGAAGGCCACGATCGTCAGGCCGAGCAGGGCCAGCAGGGAGCGGTTCAGGAGGCTGTTGAGGGCCACCGCACGCTGGTGCTGGAGGCACTGGTTGACGGCTTCCTGGAGCAGCTGCCCTGAGGTCTCGGTGGGCAGGTCGCAGATGTCACTGGTCGACTGGAACTTGCCTCCGAGGATCTTCAGCGGCAGCGCACTGCCGTCGTGCAGCGCGTCCGCGGCCAGCATGTAGATGATCGTCAGCAGCACGATGCCGGCCATCAGGAACATGCCGCCGTACAGCAGCGTCAGCCGTATCCGGATCGTGGGGCGCAGCCATGGGAACGGCCGGACATTGACCGGCCGGGGATCCCAGGTGGGCTTGGGCGGCATGGGCGGCGGCGGAGTGGCCGCCTTGGAGAACGAGGGCAGGGAAGGCATCGCCGGTCAGATCCGGTATCCCGAGCCGGGGACGGTCACGATCACCGCGGGCTCGCCGAGCTTGCGGCGCAGCGTCATGACCGTGACCCGTACGACGTTGGTGAACGGGTCGGTGTTCTCGTCCCAGGCCTTCTCCAGGAGCTGCTCGGCCGAGACGACCGTGCCCTCGCTGCGCATCAGAACCTCCAGCACCGCGAACTCCTTCGGTGCGAGCTGGACCTCCTTGCCGTCGCGGAAGACCTCGCGGCGATTGGGGTCGAGCTTGATGCCGGCCCGCTCCAGGACGGGCGGCAGGGCGACGGTCGTACGGCGCCCCAGGGCGCGCACCCGGGCGGTCAGCTCGGTGAAGGCGAACGGCTTGGGGAGGTAGTCGTCCGCGCCGATCTCCAGGCCCTCGACGCGGTCACTGACGTCGCCGGAGGCGGTGAGCATCAGCACGCGGGTGGGCATCCCCAGCTCGACGATCTTGCGGCAGACATCGTCACCGTGGACGACCGGAAGGTCACGGTCCAGCACGACCACGTCGTAGTCGTTGACCGCGATCCGTTCCAGGGCGGCAGCGCCGTCGTAGACCACGTCGACGGCCATGGCCTCCCGGCGTAGTCCGGTGGCCACAGCATCGGCGAGCAGCTGCTCGTCCTCGACGACGAGAACACGCACGTCGCTAGTCCTTCCTCAGAGCCCTTTCGGGCAGGCACAACAATGTCTCAGAGCCCTTCCATCCTGCCCCGAAGAGCCATAAACCGGCGGTAAGAGGGGTGCCGCGGGGGTGGAGGGCAGGGCCGTGGCGCCCTATGGGCGGGATTCCTGGGCGGGTTGAGGTTTCCCTGAGGGTGCGTGTGGGGAGGACGACTGCACACCCGCGATCACGCCCTGTTTAGTTGGCAACTTGCCATGAACTGAACCATCGCAGGGGCTACGCCGTGATCGACCCACCCGTCGGCACACCCCCGTGCCACCGACCCACGACGAGGGGGCGCACATGGACGCGTTCACCGCAGGCATTTTGCAGCGCATAGAGAACACTGAAGCCGATCTGGACCGGGCCCGCGCTGCGGGCGATGACTTCCTCGCCGAGGTCGAGCAGGCCGAGCTCGAAGACCTGCAGCGCCTGGCGACCGAGCACGGCGTGCGTTACAGGGCGGTCAGCACCGCCTGACCGTTCGCCGACGTACGACGACAGCGCCCCGGCATCCAGGGGATGGTGCCGGGGCGCTGTCGCGCCCGGATACGGGGCGGATCAGTCGTGCCAGGCACCGAGCTCGTCCAGGAGCGGCTGGAGCCGCTCGAAGAGGGCCGGGGAAGCGGCGAGGGTCAGCTCGTGGGAGGCCGCCTGTCCGGGCCGGCCGCCAGTGAGCGCGCCGGCCTCGCGGGCGATCAACGCGCCCGCCGCCAGGTCCCAGGGGTTCAGGCCGCGCTCGTAGTAGGCGTCGAGCCGGCCGCAGGCCACATCGCACAGGTCGATCGCGGCCGAGCCGCCCCGTCGGATGTCGCGGACCTGCGGCAGGAGGGTGCGCAGCACCTCGGCCTGGGCGGCCCGGCGCTCGGCCAGATAGGCGAAGCCGGTCCCCAGCAGCGCCTGGGAGAGCGGCGGCGCGGGCCGGTGGTGAAGGCGCTCGCCGTTGTTGAACGCGCCACGGCCCAGGACAGCCTGGTAGGTCTCGCCGCGCATCGGGGCGGCGACGACCCCGACGACCGCCTCGCCGTCCTTCTCGGCCGCGATGGACACGGCCCAGGACGGCAGGCCGTAGAGGTAGTTGACGGTGCCGTCGATGGGGTCGATGACCCAGCGGATGCCGCTGGTGCCGTCGGTGCTGGCGCCCTCCTCCCCCAGGAAGCCGTCGTCCGGGCGGCGCTCCCCCAGGAAGCCGGTGATCAGCTTCTCCGAGGCGATGTCCATCTCGGTGACGACGTCGATGGGGCTGCTCTTGGTCGCGGCCACACCGAGGTCGGCGGGCCGGCCGTCGCGCAGCAGCGCCCCGGCACGGCGGGCGGCCTCCAGGGCCAGCTCGAGGAGTTCGTCGTAGAGCGCTTCGGTCTGCGTGGGGTCGGTCGGCGCGGCGTCGGGGTGCAGCGGGTCGGACACGATGCTCCTTGCTCGGACGAGCGGTGGTCGGGCGTACGGCCGGCGCGGGCGTGCGGGCTTCACGCGGGCGTACGTACGGGCGTGCGGGCGGCGTACGGGCTTACGCGGAGGCTTCCGCGACCGGGCCCCGCCAGTCGGCGCCGGCGGCGGCCGGGCGCGGTGCCCGCGCGGGGCAGCAGCCGACCGGGCACAGGTCGTGGCCGGCGGCGAGCGCGCCCAGTGCGCAGCGTTCCGGGGCGAGGCCCCGTTCGGTCGCCGCGCGCTCCAGGAGGAGGTCACGGACGGCCGCGGCGAACCGCGGGTCGGCGCCCACGGTGGCCGACCTGACAACCGGCAGGCCCAGCTCGGCGGCCTTGGCGGTGGCTTCGGTGTCGAGGTCGTACTTGACCTCCATGTGGTCCGAGACGAACCCGATGGGGGCCATGACGACGGCGGGGACACCGGCGGCGTGCCGCTCCTCCAGGTGGTCGCAGATGTCCGGCTCCAGCCAGGGGATGTGCGGGGCACCGCTGCGGGACTGGTAGACGAGCCGCCAGGGGTGGTCCACACCTGTCTCCGCACGCACCGTGTCCGCGATCACCCGCGCCACGTCCAGGTGCTGAGCGACATAGGCGCCGCCCTCACCGTCCTGGGTGTGGTCCGCGGGCGTACCGGAGGTGTCGGCGGCGGCCGTAGGGATGGAGTGCGTGGTGAAGGCGATATGGGCGCCGTCCCGTGCCTCCTGGGGCAGTTCGGCGAGGGATGCCAGCACGCCGTCGATCATCGGACGGACGAAGCCGGGGTGGTTGAAGTAGTGCCGCAACTTGTCGACCTGCGGCACCGGGAGGCCCTCGGCCTGCAGGGCGGCGAGCGCGTCGGCGAGGTTCTCGCGGTACTGCCGGCAGCCCGAGTACGAGGCGTAGGCGCTGGTCGCCAGGACGGCGATGCAGCGGTGGCCGTCCTGGACCATCGTGCGCAGGGTGTCGGTCAGGTAGGGCGCCCAGTTGCGGTTGCCCCAGTAGACCGGCAGGTCCAGGCCGTGTTCGGCGAAGTCCTTGCGCAGCGCGTCCAGCAGTTCCCGGTTCTGGGCGTTGATGGGGCTGACGCCGCCGAACAGGAAGTAGTGCTGACCCACCTCCTTGAGGCGCTCACGGGGGATGCCGCGGCCACGGGTGACGTTCTCCAGGAACGGGACGACATCGTCGGGGCCTTCGGGGCCGCCGAAGGACAGCAGCAGCAGGGCGTCATAAGGGCGGGGGTCGCACTGTTCGGGCATGCCATCGATCCTGCCACCCCTCCCCCGGATGCGGCGGGCAGGTCCCGGTGCGGAGGCGGCCGGCGGGCCGGGTGCGGAGGCGGGCCGGCGGACCCGGTGCGGCGACCGAAACTCGGAGGCGCCGGATGTCGCACCGCCCGTAAGCTGTATCGGCCATAGACATTCCTTACCGATCTTCGGTCCTCGATCCGGCGGAGCGCCCCCGTTGCCCAGTCCCTATCGCGCCATTTTCGGCCGCCCCGGCACCAAGTCGTTCTCCGCCGCCGGACTGCTGGGCCGGATGCCCCTGTCGATGATGGGCATCGGGATCGTCACGATGATTTCCCAACTGACCGGCCGCTACGGCCTGGCGGGCGCGCTGTCCGCGACCCTCGCACTGTCCGCCGCGGTCATCGGCCCGCAGATCTCCCGGCTGGTGGACCGGCACGGCCAGCGCCGGGTGCTGCGCCCGGCGACCCTGGTCTCGATCGCCGCGGTCGCCGGTCTGCTGCTGAGCGCGCAGCAGCGCTGGGCGGACTGGATGCTGTTCGTCTTCGCGGCCTGTGTGGGCTGTGTGCCGAGCGTCGGCTCGATGATCCGGGCGCGCTGGGCAGAGCTCTACCGGGGCTCCCCGCGCATGCTGCACGCGGCGTATTCGTGGGAGTCGATCGTCGATGAGATGTGCTTCATCGTCGGGCCGATCCTGTCGATCGGCCTGTCCACGGCGTGGTTCCCGGAGGCCGGGCCGCTGCTGGCCGCCGGCTTCCTGGCGGCCGGTGTCTTCTGGCTGACGGCGCAGCGTCGTACGGAGCCGGTGCCGCATCCGCGTGAGCAGCACGCCAAGGGCTCGGCTCTGCGCTCGCGGGGGCTGCAGGTGCTGGTGGTGACGTTTGTGGCGACCGGCGCGATTTTCGGGGCGATCGACGTGGTGACCGTGGCGTTCGCCGAGGAGGTCGGGCACAAGGCCGCGGCCAGTCTGGTGCTGGCCGTCTATGCGCTGGGCTCGTGTGCCGCCGGTGCCGTCTTCGGACTGCTGCACCTCAAGGGGCATGCCTCCCGCCGCTGGGTGGTGGGCGTGTGTGCGATGGCCGTGAGCATGGTGCCGCTCCAACTGGTGGGCACGCTGCCGCTGCTGGCGGCCGCGCTGTTCCTCGCGGGGCTGTCCATCGCGCCGACGATGGTGACCACGATGGCGCTGATCGAGGAGCATGTGCCGCGGGCGAAGCTGACCGAGGGCATGACCTGGACCAGCACCGGTCTGGCGGTGGGCGTCGCGCTGGGTTCGTCGGCCGCGGGCTGGGTGGTGGACGCCGCCGGGGCCGCCCGGGGCTATCTGGTACCGGGTGTGGCGGGTGTGCTCGCCGCACTGGTGGCGTTCGCGGGCTACCGATGGCTCCGTCCGCGGCCCGCCTCTCCGGTGGCGGGTCCGGCCGCGGCCGGGGGTCTGCCCGCCCAGGGCGGTCCGGTCACCGAGCGGCAGGGCGAGGAGCGCGTCGCGTAGCGCCGCCCGGCCCGGTGCGCCGACTCGCGCCGCCCGCCGGCGAGTTACCGGCGGTACGACATGTCCGGGAGCCGGGCGATTCCGGCCGATTCCTTGATCATGTGATTCCCGTCACCCCCTCTGGATGTCGCGTCGGTGACTGACATCATGCGCTCACACCAACGGCGGCCGAACGCGGCCGGCCCGCGAGGGAGGGGACGTCACCATGGCAGTCAGCAACGCCGTCGGCGGCTCGGGAGGGCGCGGCTCGTCAGCCGGGCCCTGGCGCAACTGGGCGGGCAATGTCACCGCCCGCCCCGCCCGCAGCGTGGCCCCGGCGAGCACCGAGGAGCTGGCGGCCGCGGTCCGCGCCGCCGCCACGGACGGGCTGACGATCAAGGCCGCCGGCACCGGCCACTCCTTCACCCCGGCGGCCGCCACCGACGGACTGCTGATCCGCCCCGACCGGCTGACCGGGGTACGCAAGATCGACCGCGAGGCCGGGACGGTGACGGTGGCCGCCGGTACGCCGCTCAAGCACCTCAACGAGACGCTGGCCACGCACGGGCTGTCGCTGACCAACATGGGCGACATCATGGAGCAGACCGTCTCGGGGGCGACCAGCACCGGCACCCACGGCACCGGCCGCGACTCGGCATCGATCGCCGCTCAGATCACCGCTCTCGAACTGATCACCGCCGACGGTTCCGTCCTGACCTGCTCCGCCGAGGAGAACCCGGACGTCTTCGCCGTGGCGCGGCTGGGCCTGGGCGCGCTGGGTGTGATCAGCGAGCTCACCTTCGCCGTGGAGCCGGAGTTCTTGCTGACCGCCCGCGAGGAGCCGATGCCCTTCGACGAGGTGACGGGCCGGTTCGACGAGCTGGTCGCCGAGAACGAGCACTTCGAGTTCTACTGGTTCCCGCACACCGGCAGCTGCAACACCAAGCGCAACAACCGCAGCCAGGGCCCCGCCGCGCCGCCCGGCAAGGTCAGCGGCTGGGTGGAGGACGAGCTGCTGTCCAACGGTGTCTTCCAGCTCGCCTGCACCGTAGGGCGGGCGGTACCGGCCGCCATACCGGGCATCGCCAAGATCTCCAGCCGCGCGCTGTCGGCCCGTACGTACACCGACATCCCCTACAAGGTGTTCACCTCACCGCGCCGGGTGCGGTTCGTGGAGATGGAGTACGCGCTGCCGCGCGCGGCCGCGGTCGCTGCGCTGGGTGAGCTGAAGGCGCTGGTGGAGCGCTCTGACTTCAAGGTCAGCTTCCCCGTGGAGGTGCGCACCGCGCCGGCCGACGACCTCGCGCTGTCCACCGCCTCGGGCCGGGACACCGCCTACATCGCCGTACACATGTACCGCGGGACACCCTTCGAGGCGTACTTCGCAGCCGCCGAGCGGATCATGACGGCGCACGATGGGCGCCCGCACTGGGGGAAGCTGCACACCCGCGACGCCGGCCATCTGGCCGACGCCTATCCGCGGTTCGGCGAGTTCACCGCGGTACGCGACCGGCTGGACCCGGAGCGCCGGTTCGCCAACGCGTATCTGCGGCGGGTGCTGGGCGACTGACCGACGACGACGGCCGCGACCCGGTGCCCTGAGGGGACACCGGGTCGCGGCCGTCGCACGTGGCGGGTCCGCCCCGGGTCAGGAAGCGTCGGCGCCGGGAGACTGCTGGGCGCCGGACTCCTGCTGCTGGCTTCCCTGGTTCTCGCCGCCGGTCGAGCCGTCGCCGGTGTCGGTGCCACCGCCGCTGTCGGTGGAGCCGCTCGGGGAGGGGTTCGGGGACGGGGACGTGGAGGGGTCCGGCGAGTTCTTGCCGCCGTCGGACGGACTCGGGGTCGGCGAGGGGGTGCCCTGCTCATCGCCCTTGCCGTTACCGCTCTCACCGGACCGGCCGGGGTCCGGGGTCGGCTCGTCGCTGCTGCCGTGCCGCCTGCCGTCACCCGTGGAGTGACCGGGGTCGGGCGACTGCGGGGTACTGGGCTGGTGCCGGCTCGATCCCCCGGTACGGGTGAGGTTGCTCAGCGTGGTGCCCTGTTCGCCGCTCGGCGTCTCCCCGGCGATCAGCTCGGTACCGGTGACCGCCCCCATGGCGAGCACGAAGACCGCGAGCGCACCGAGCGCCGGCCGCTTCCAGCCGCGCAGCCGCGTGCCGTACGTCGTGGTGCTGAGCTCCTCGGGCTGTCCGGCCATGGGCCACGCACCGGCGGCGGCCGGGCGGGCGGGCGCCTGGTCCACCAGCGCCATGGTCCGCTCGTCGAGACGCGGCACCAGCTGCGTCCTGTCCGTGGGCCGGCCCGGTCCGGCGCCGTCCGCCGTGCGCAGTGCGCGGGTCGCGTCGGCGTCGGCGGGGTGCAGCATCCGCGTCGCCTCGTCGGCCGGCGGAACGGGGTGGGCACTCGCCGGGTCGCGGCGGCGGGCCTGTTCGGCCCGCGGAATCAGCTGGGTACGGGCCGTGCCGGGCCCGGAGGTCTTCGCGGCGACGGAGGTGACCTTGTCCTCCGTGCCCTGCTTGTCGAAGGTCGGCAACACCATGGTGGGGCCGGCCTGCGGTGCGTGCGGTGTGGTGGATCGATGACGGGTGGAGGAGGAGCGGCGTGGCTTCGGCCGGGTGGTGACCGTCGCCTCCTTGATCTGTTCGCCGGTGCGGCGGAACAGGTGCTGGAATATCGAGCCGCCGGTCGTGGCCACGACACTGACCACACCCGCGCCGATGATGGTTCCGTAGACGCCGAGGCGTCCCGCGAGGAACGCGGCGACGGCCGCAGCAAGGGCGCTGCCTGCTACCTGAGCAACGCTCAGGTCTATCCGCTTCTCCTTCTTCTTCGTGGCGCTTTCGGTTTCTTCGTCCATCTCCAACCTTTGATAGCCCCTTCGATCCATCTTGCATAGAGAAGTGACCAATTGGCGGAGTGATTAGTTCCGAATTTGGGGAATCTGTGAAACTCGCCACCCGTGTGCCTGGTAGAGAGGTCGACAAGGCGACTCAACTCCGTTGTCCGCCCATAAGTTCAGCGGCGCGGCGGTCCACCTCGGTGGCCCGAATGGAGTACTGTGGCGAGCCCTGGCCCCGGTTCCCGTCCGGCTGCCCGGAACCCGCGGGAGGGGCCCTTGAGGCGGCACTCACCCGGGGCGCCGCCGCTCGGCACGGGTGATCGGCACAGGACAAGCGGCATGGTCACTGAGCGTTGCGAACAGGTAACCGTGTCATAACGGCGTTTCAGGGCCAAGCCCCGACACGCCGGGCAACTCGGCAATGTTGTGGCAGGCTGCACCCGGGCAGGCCACACTCGACTAGCGGAAGCAGCGACGCACGTGACGTCGGCAGGCACCACCCGGGAGGTCCCCATGCCCGAACTGCGTGTCGTGGCCGTCTCCAACGACGGCACACGGCTGGTGCTCAAAGCTGCGGACAGCACCGAGTACACGCTTCCGATCGACGAACGGCTGCGCGCCGCCGTCCGCAACGACCGTGCGCGGCTGGGCCAGATCGAGATCGAGGTCGAGAGCCATCTGCGCCCGCGGGACATCCAGGCGCGGATAAGAGCCGGAGCCTCCGCCGAAGAGGTCGCCCAGCTCGCCGGCATCCCCGTCGACCGGGTGCGCCGCTTCGAGGGCCCGGTGCTCGCCGAGCGTGCCTTCATGGCCGAGCGGGCCCGTAAGACCCCGGTGCGCCGGCCCGGCGAGAACACCGGTCCTCAGCTCGGCGAGGCGGTCGCGGAGCGGCTGCTGCTGCGCGGCGCCGACAAGGAAAGCGTCCAGTGGGACTCCTGGCGCCGGGACGACGGCACCTGGGAGGTGCTGCTGGTCTACCGCGTCGCGACCGAACCGCACTCGGCGAGCTGGACCTACGACCCGCCCCGGCGACTCGTCCAGGCCGTGGACGACGAGGCACGGGCGCTGATCGGCGAGAGCGACGACACGCCCGAGCCGAGCTTCCCGTTCGTACCCCGGATCGCGCGGCTGCCGCGCGACCGGCCGCTGGACCGCGCCCTGGACCGGCAGACGCCCGAACGCGGCGAGCGTGCGCAGCAGTCCGGCGGGGACGACGGCGAGCCGCGGGTCGCCGAGGAGGCCGTCGGTGAGCGGGAGCGCGAGCGGGATTCGCTGACCAGCCTGCTGGAGGCGGTACCGAGCTTCCGTGGCGACATGGTCGTACCGGACAGCGCCAAGGCGCCGCAGACCGACGAGGAGCCCGCGGCCGAGGTCGAGGAGCCGCCCGCCCCGGCGGCGAGTGCGGGCGCGGGTTCCGCGTACGCCGATGTACTGATGCCGCGGGCCGTGGCCGGCCACCGCGACCGGCTGACGGGGACGACGGACCGGCAGGCCGAGGCCGACGGCGTACGGCCCGGACGCCGGGCCGCAGTGCCCAGCTGGGACGAGATCGTCTTCGGCACCCGGCGAAAGAAACCGGAGTAGCGGGGCGGCCTGCCCGGCAGCTCCCCACGGCAAAGACCCGTCCGCCCGCCCCCTGCTTCCAGGGGGCGGGCGGACGGCGTCGTACGGGGCCCGTTACCGGCCCCTTACGGGCCCCGGCTGGGGCTCAGCCGGGCTGCGGGCCGGTGGCGACCGGACGGGACGGGTCGGCGGACCATTCGCTCCAGGAGCCGACGTACAGGGCCGCGGGGATGCCCGCGACCGCGAGGGCCAGCACCTGTTGGGCCGCCGAGACGCCGGAGCCGCAGTAGACGCCGACCTCCGCGTCCGGCGTGGCGCCCAGCGACGCGAACCGCTCGGCCAGTTCGGACGCGTCGCGGAAGACCGTGTCGCCCTCGGCGATGTTCTCGGTCGTCGGCGCGGACACGGCGCCCGGGATGTGGCCGGCGACCCGGTCGATGGGCTCGACCTCGCCGCGGTAGCGCTCGGCGGCCCGCGCGTCCAGGAGGACACCGCGGCGGGCCAGCGCGGCCGCGTCGTCAGCCGTCAGCAGCGGCAGCGCCCCGGGCGCGGGCGTGAAGTCACCTGCCGACGGAGTCGACTTGTCGATGCTCATGGCTCCACCGGATGCCTGCCAGGCAGCGAGGCCGCCGTCCAGGACACGCACATCCGGGTGACCCGCCCAGCGCAGCAGCCACCAGGCGCGGGCGGCGGCCCACCCCTGGCCGCCGTCGTAGACGACCACGGAACGGTCCGCGCGGACACCGGCGGCCCGCATCGCCGCGGCGAAGACCTCGAGGTCCGGGAGCGGGTGCCGGCCGGCCGGGCCGGGGGGTGAGGCCAGTTCGCCGTCGAGATCGACATAGACCGCGCCGGGCACATGGCCGGCCTCGTACTCGGGGCGGCCGGGCGGGCCGCCGAGTTGGTAACGGACGTCCAGGAGCACCGGAGCGGTGGGCTGTGCCAACTCGCTCGCGAGTTCGGTAGCGGTGATGATGGCATTCATGGGACTCATCCTTGCGTAGCGACGACTACGTACAGAAGGCGGGTGCCCACCCTCCGTATGACGCAGTTACGCCGTGGCGTAACGTCGCCGAAACGGATGGGAAACGTCAAAACGGGCATTCTCCCTCGCGAACGTGCCGTGGACGGCGCGGCCGGGGCGCACAGCAGGTCACAGGGTGCGAGCATCTGCTCGGGACCCGCGCCCGTACCGCACGTACCGCACATGGTCAGCACACCGACGCTCCGAGGAGAGAGTGACAATGACGACCGAGGCAGCGACTCGGCGGATGCCCGGCGCGCCCTGCTGGGTGAGCCTCCTGGCAAACAGTCTGTCCACGACGCAGGAGTTCTACGGCGCGCTGTTCGGTTGGGAGTTCCGCCCGGGGCCGCAGCATTTCGGTCCGTACGCCCGGGCCTTCCTCGACGGCAGAGAAGTCGCCGGGGTCGGCGAACTGGCGCCCGACCGCCATCTCCCGGTCTCCTGGACCACGTATCTGGCCAGCGATGACGCGGATGTGACCGCCGAACAGATCCGTTGCTGCGGCGGGACGGTGGGCGTCGGCCCGTTGGACGCGGACGACGACGCCGGGCGGATGGCGATCGGCTCCGACCCGCAGGGCGCGATCTTCGGCATCTGGCAGGGCAGGTCGATGATGGGCACCGCGATCACCGGGGAACCGGGCACCCCGGTGTGGAACGAACTGGTCACTCAGGACACCGAATCCGTCGGGCCGTTCTACGAGCATGTCTTCGGCTTCGAGGCGGAGCCGTCGGCCTCGGCCGACTTCGACTATCTGACGCTGCAACTCAAGGGGCAGGCGGTGGCCGGCATCCACGGGGTGGGCAACGCGCTGCCGCGCGACCGCGGATCCCACTGGATGACGTACTTCGCCGTCTCCGACACCGACGCGGCGTCCCGCCGGGTCACCGAACTGGGCGGCCATGTGCTGCAACCGCCCCGGGACTCCGCACACGGCCGGCTGGCGACGGTCGCCGACAGCGAGGGCGCGGTCTTCACGATCCTCCAGCAGCGCTGACCGCCGGTCACGACAGCTTGTACCCCGCTTCGGCGGCCGCGCCGTCGGTGTGCGGCCTCTTGCCACGAGCCTCTCCGCCGATGCCGACGGCCTCGCCGGCTACTTCGTGCTGTCGACCGGCAGTACGTCCGGCGAGAGCGCGGCCGCGCGGGCGGTCGCCGAGGTCTGGCGGCGGCGGTGGTGGCGCCGGCACAGCACCTCGTAACCGACCTCGGCCGGCGGGCTGTCCACGTCAGCGACGACATCGCCGACGACGACCTGTGCGCCCTCGACGACCATCCGGCCGTCCACCGTGCGGGCGTTGTGCGTGGCGCGGGCGCCACACCAGCACAGCGCCTCGACCTGCAGCACCTCTATCCGGTCGGCGAGTTCGACCAGGCGCTGGGAGCCGGGGAACAGCTTGCTGCGGAAGTCGGTGGTGATGCCGAAGGCGAAGACGTCCAGTTCGAGGTCGTCGACCACGCGGGCGAGCTGGTCCACCTGTTCGGGGGCGAGGAACTGCGCCTCGTCGGCGATCACGTAGTCGACCCGGCCGCCGGAGGAGAGCTGGCCGACGACGTGGGCGTAGAAGTCCATGCCGTCCGCCGCCTCGACGGCCTCGGTGACCAGGCCGATGCGGGAGGAGAGTTTGCCGCGGCCGGCCCTGTCGTTGCGGCTGTATATGAGGCCTTGCAGTCCACGGGATGAGCGGTTGTGCTCGATCTGCAGAGCGAGTGTCGACTTTCCGCAGTCCATCGTTCCGGAGAAGAACACCAGCTCGGGCATGGGAAGTTGCGGGCCTTTCGGGCTCGTGGGGAGGGGCGGGGCGGGAGGCCATCGGCGGGGCTGGGGGCCGGTGGTCGGTGGGCGGGCGGCGGGAGCCGTAGGGGTCAGGTACGGACTTCCAGGAGCGGCACCAGCTGCTCCATCGGCGTCATCGAGCCGTGCATCCCGACCATCTCCGACTCCCGGGGCTCCTGTTCGGTCGCGATGATCACCATGTCGGCGTGCGCGGCCGCCACCACATCACCGATCCGGGCGCGCACCCGGTCGTCGACATGCGGTCCGAACCATCCCGCGGCGATGGCCTCTTCACGGCTCGCCACCCACATCTGCTCACCGACCACCTCGCGCCATACGGCGAGCACATCGGCGGCCGCACCCTTGTGCGCGTACACATGCCGGGCCCGGCCCTCGCCGCCCAACAGGCGTACGCCGGCGCGCAGTTCCCAGTCCTCGTCGAAGTCGATCCGGGACTCCGGGTCGAAGGGGATGTCGATCATGCCGTGGTCGGCGGTGATGTAGAGCGCGCTGCGCGGCGGGAGCTGCTCGGCCAGCCGCTGCGCCAGCCGGTCGACGTACATCAACTGGCCGCGCCAGGCATCGGAGTCGACGCCGTAGCGGTGCCCCTTGCCGTCGACCTCGGAGTAGTACGTGTAGACCAGCGAACGGTCGCCGACGGCGAGCTGCTGGGCGGCGAGGTCCATCCGGTCCTCGCCGGAGAGCCGACCGTGGAAGGTGCCGCCGCTGAGCGCGACCTTGGTGAGCGGGGTGTGCTGGAAGTTCGGCGCGGAGACCTGGCAGGTGTGGATGCCGGCGGCGTCCGCGAGCTGGAAGACCGTCGGATACGGCTGCCAGACATACGGGTCGGTCCACGGATACCAGCGCAGCTGGTTCATCAGGGCGCCGGTGGCCGGGTCCTCGCAGGTGTATCCGGGCAGTCCGTGGGCGCCCGGCGGCAGGCCGGTGCCGACCGAGGCGAGCGAGGTGGCCGTGGTGGAGGGGAAGCCCGCGGTGAGCGGGCGGCCGGTGCCGTTGAACGACGTCCCCAGGAGCGAGCCGAGAAACGGCGCCTCCTCCGGGTGGGCGCGCAGCAGCTCCCAGCCGAGGCCGTCGATCAGGAAGACGCAGGCCCGGTCTGCGGGGGCCAGCTCCATCGTCGTGGCGAGGTCGGCCACCCCCAGCCCGGCGACGATGGTGGGCAGCAGATCGGCGAGTGAGGCGGTGCCGTACTGCGGCACCGGGGCGCCGAGGGGGTCGAGCGGTTCGGGTTCCGGCCAGGCGGGGGCGATGTGGACCATCAGCGGGCAGTGGTGGTGGCCGCGGTGGCCTCGGAGAGCGCCTGGGCGAAGGTGAGCGTCTCGCGCACCGAGTCCGGTCCGTCGCCGGCCTCGCTGACCCGCAGCGAGAGATCGTCGGCGGTGGAGGAGCCCGTGTAGCCGTGGTCCGCCTCGCAGTTGGGGTCGCCGCAGGCGGCGGGCTCCAGGTCCAGGCGGGCGACGGCGCCCCAGCCGATGGTCAGCACGACTTCGCGGGGCAGCTGGCCCGGGGTGTACGACTCGGGGTTGGCGACCACGCGGCTGAGCACCACGGAGGAGATCCGGCCCAGCTTGACGGACTCGGTGGAGGTGGTGGCGTACGGCGACGGGGAGGTGGCGTCGGCTGCCTGCTCGTCGGTGTGGCTGACGATGAAGCGGGTGCCGGTCAGGACCAGGACGGTGACATGGCGGCGGACCTCGTTGGCGTCGAAGGTCGTCTCCTGATGGACGAGGTACGACACCACCGGCTCCCCGCCGACCGCGGCCTGCACCGCCTCGGCCACGAGCGTCGGGTAGTAGCCACTGCGCTCGATCGCCGCGCGCAGCCCCTGGGTCGTCGTACCGGTCTTAGCCATGAGGTCCATCCTACGGGGCCTGCCGGCCTCTACGGCCCCCAGCGGTAACGGCGACGGGCTCCTCAGTACGTGGGCAGCCGGCGGGGGCCCAGGTCGGTCGTGGCGGGGGCCCGGGCCAGCCGGACGGTGGCTCCCAGGACGGAGAGGCCGTGCGGGGCGACGACGACCGGTTCGAGGTCCACACCGACGACCTCGGGATGATCGTCGACGAGCCGGGAGACCCTCAGCAGCAGCTCCTCCAGGGCGGCGGTGTCCACGGGCTGGGAGCCGCGCCAGCCGAACAGCAGGGGCGCAGCCCGGATCGAGCGGATCTGCTCGGCGACCTCACGGTCGGTGGCGGGGATGAGGCGATGGGCGATGTCGCCGAGCAGCTCGGAGGGGGCTCCGGCCAGGCCGAAGGAGAGGACGGCGCCGGCGGCCGGGTCGATGGCGGCGCGGATGACCGTGTCGACGCCGCGCGGCACCATCGACTGCACGACCGGGCGCAGCTCTTCGGGAGAGCCGAGGAAGTCGGTCAATTCGCTGTACGTGCGGCGGAGTTCGGCCTCGCCGGCGATGTCCAGGCGGACGCCGCCAAGGTCGGCGCGGTGGCGTAGATGGGGGGCGGTGGTCTTGAGGGCCACCGGATAGCCGAGCCGGGCGGCGGCGCGGACGGCGGTGTCCGGGTCGGGGGCCGGGAGGACGGGTCGGGTGTGGATGCCGTAGCGGGCGAGCAGGGCCTCGGCGTCCAAGGGCGGCACGGGGACGGAGCGGCCGGTGGGGGCATCCGGGGTGAGCCGGTCCAGGAGGCGTTCGATGTCGGCGCCGGCGGCCGCCTCCTGGATGTCGTCGTACTCGGGCACCCGGCCCGGTTCGGCGGCCTCCCTGCGCCAGGCGGCGTAGCGGACGGCCTCGGCGAGCGCGCGCACGGCGCGCTCGGCGGCGGGGTAGGCGGGGATACGGAGGGGGGCGAGCCGGCGCGGGGCCGGGGTCTCGACCTCGCGGGCCGGCGGCGCCTGGGCGGCGGCAGAGGGGGGCGGCGGGCCCGGGGGCACTACGGGGCGGGGGTGAGTGACCGGGTTCGGGGAATGCGGCGGGGGTGTCTGGGCCGGGCCCTCGGGGCGGGCCGAGGCGTCGGGGCGGGCGGCTGCCCGGGGGCCGGACGAGGGTGCCGGTGCCGGTGCCGGTGCCGGTGCCGGTGCCGGTGCCGGTGCCGGTGCCGGTGCCGGTGCCGGTGCCGCGAGTGTCTCGGCCAGGTCGTCCATCGCCAGGTGGACGACCGTGACCGGCTTCTCCGGGTGGGCCTCGGCCGCGGTACGCAGAGCGGCGGCGAGCGCGGCGCCCTCGCCGGCACCGGGGGAGGCGGTGTCCCCCTCCCCCACCCAGGGAATGGCCGTGACGACCACGGCATCGCAGGCGTCGCCGGACAGCGTTTCGGCGAGCGCGGCACGGAAGTCGTCGGGCGCCGCCGCGGAGGGCAGCACATGGGGGCGCTGCGGGCGCAGCCCTTCGGTCAGGCAGGCGTCGTACGCCAGCAGGGCCAGCGACTCGGAGTTGCCGAGGATGGCGATGCGCGAGCCGGCCGGCAGCGGCTGGGAGGCCAGCAGCAGACCGGCGTCGATCAGCTCGGTGACCGTGTCGACGCGGATCACGCCGGCCTGGCGCATCAGGGCGGCGACGGTGCTGTCCGGGACCCGGACCGTGGGCACGGCGTGGCCGGGCGGGGCGGTGCCGTTGTGCCGGGCTCCCTTGGCGACCACGACCGGTTTGACGGCGGCGGTACGGCGGGCGAGCCGGGCGAACTTGCGCGGGTTGCCGATGGACTCCAGGTAGAGGATCACGACATCGGTGTCAGGGTCGTCGTACCAGTACTGGAGCAGGTCGTTGCCGGAGACATCGGCGCGGTTGCCGGCCGAGACGAAGGCGGAGATACCGGCGATGCCGCCGTCACCGGGGCCGCGCGCATGCAGTCCGCTGAGCAGGGCGATGCCGATGGCACCGGACTGGGTGAACAGGCCGATGTGGCCGGCGCCGGGCATCTGCGGGGCGAGCGAGGCGTTCAGCCGGACGTCGGGGGCGGTGTTGATCAGGCCGAAGGCGTTGGGCCCGATGAGCCGCATGCCGTACGAGCGGGCCTGGCGGAGCACGGCGCGCTGCTGCTCACGCCCCTCCGGGCCGGCCTCGGCGTAACCGGAGGACAGGATCAGCAGGCCCTGGACCCCGTGTTCGCCGCAGTCGCGGACCACGTCGGGGACGCTGTCCGCGGGGACGGCGATGACCGCCAGGTCGACCGGCTCGGGGATCTCCCGCAGGGCACGGACGGCCGGCACACCCTCGGGGTCGAGCCGCTGCGTGCCCTCGGGGAAGGCGTGGTTGACGGCGTGCACACGGCCCGTGAAGCCGGAGTCGAGGAGGTTGCGCAGCGCGGTGCGGCCGACGCCGCCGGGGGCGCGGCCGGCGCCGATGACGGCGACCGAGCCGGGCGCGAGCAGCCGCTGCACGGAGCGGGCCTCGGCGCGCTGCTCGCGGCCGCGCATCACGGCCATGGACTGCTCGGTCGGCTCCAGGTCGAACTCGAGCCGGACCACGCCGTCTTCGAAGGTGCGCTTCTGGGTGTACCCGGCGTCCGTGAACACCTTGATCATCTTGGAGTTCGCGGGCAGCACCTCGGCGGCGAACCGGCGGATACCGCGCTCGCGGGCGACGGCCGCGATGTGCTCCAGGAGGGCGGAGGCGACGCCGCGCCCCTGATGGGCGTCCTGGACCAGGAAGGCGACCTCGGCCTGGTCGTCCTCGGGGTCCTTGGCGGGCAGCCCCTGGTCGTTGATCCGGTCGTAGCGGACGGTGGCAATGAACTCGCCGCCTACGGTGGCGGCGAGCCCGACCCGGTCGACGTAGTCGTGATGGGTGAAGCGGTGCACATCACGGTCGGACAGGCGCGGATACGGCGCGAAGAAGCGGTAGTACTTCGACTCGTC
This sequence comes from Streptomyces inhibens, assembly GCF_022221585.1. NCBI lineage: Bacteria > Bacillati > Actinomycetota > Actinomycetes > Kitasatosporales > Streptomycetaceae > Streptomyces > Streptomyces inhibens. Next base: position 7,272,264 of record NZ_CP084681.1, on the reverse strand, counting down.
CGAGACCTGCTCGTAGAAGGAGACCAGCCGGTGGGCGTCGTCCGGGGTGATGGGGCGGATCCGCGCCGTACCGCCGTCGCGCAGCACCACGTCAGCTTCCCAGTGGGTCGGGTATGCGTGGTCCGGCGGCTTCTGCATGCGGACAGCGTACGACCGGGCACTGACAACCGACCCCGCGCGCGTACGCTCGGGATGCGGGGCAGGCCGGGAACGCCGTGGGAACCATTACGGTACCGACCTGGCCCGCCTGGCCTCCCTCGGGACCAAAGGCCGGAAGGCCTGGACAAATGGGCCGCCGGAGCACTCCCGACACCGTGAGAGACTGGTCTAGACAACAGTCACGACTTTGAAGGGCAACACCATGGCTGAGCGCCGCGTCAATGTCGGTTGGGCCGAGGGCCTGCACGCCCGCCCCGCGTCGATCTTCGTCCGTGCGGCCACCGCCTCCGGCGTGCCGATGACGATCGCCAAGGCTGATGGCAACCCCGTCAACGCGGCCTCCATGCTCGCGGTGCTGGGCCTGGGTGCCCAGGGTGGCGAGGAGATCGTGCTGGCCTCCGACGCCGAGGGCGCCGAGATCGCGCTCGACCGCCTGGCGAAGCTCGTCGCCGAGGGCCTCGAGGAGCTCCCGGAGACCGTCTGAGTCCGCCAGGACCTCTGCTGTACGCGGCGGCCCCGCCGCGGTGACCGGGACACGGTTGCCGCGACGGGGCCGTTTCGTTGCGTCTGAAAAAATCGGGTGGCGGTTTGCCCGGTCGATGCATGGATGGTCGCCGGATGCGCGGATGCGGGATGCCCGGTCGCCGGATGAATGGTCGCCGGATTCGGCGTACGGGTATTGCCTACACCCTTCGGACATTACTTCAGGGACGCACACCGAATTTCCGGGTGCCCGATATCCAAGAGGTGCCAGAAAAACGCGCGCACTCATTAAGCACCCTGGACGGCATAAAGCGGAGCGCCGAATAGGGGATGCCACCCCCATCGGCCCCCGCCCCGCCGAAGCCCATTCCGCGCCTCTTTGTATACGGGGTGATTGTTAAGGGCGGACGCGTGCCGTGTTGACGGACCGTTTCGGATCCCTCACCTCTGTCGTGGCGCTGCGCCGCAGCCGGTACACCGGTAGGGAGCGCTCGATATGAGCCGCCATCAGGGCGCGGGCCCGTTCCGCATCGCCCCGGGCCACCGCGTCCAGCACCGCGCCGTGTTCGTCCCACGACTCACCCACCCGGGCCGGCAGTTCGACGACGTACATCCACTCGATCTTGCGCCGCAGTTGGGTCAACAGCGCCGTCAGGCTGGGGCTGCCGGCCGCCTGGGCGAGCGTTTCGTGGAACCAGCCGTCCAGTTGGCGCAGGTCCGCGGGGTTGCCGTGGCGCGCCCGCTCGCGGCCGAGCCGGACCAGGCCGCGCAGCACCTTGAGATGGGCCGGGCTGCGACGGGCGGCCGCGCGGGCGGCGCCCAGCGGCTCCAACAGGCCGCGGACGTCCAGGAGATCGGCGGCCTCCTGCTCGGTGGGCTCGGCGACACAGGCGCCCGCGTGGTGGCGGGTGGTGACGAACCCCTCGGACTGCAGGGTGCGCAGCGCTTCACGGACCGGCACTCTCGAGACGCCGTAGCGGGCCGCCAGGATCTCCTCGATCAGCCTGCTCCCCGGCGCCAGCGCACCGGACACAATGTCCTCGCGAATCGCCGTGCACACCGCATGCGCGGAAATATGGCCTCGCATCGTCCGTGCCTCCGCCGTAATCTCCTGGAAACGCCGCCGGTCGGCGACTTTTCCGTGACTCTATTCGACCGGGACGGCTTTTCCGGCGGACTCCTGTTATTCATGGTTATTTTTTGGCCAGTCGCAGGCCGTCATCGATGTATCCGGCGTGCATGGACCGCTCGCCGGATATACCGAAGCCCCGGCTGGGGGACCGGGGCTTCGGAAGACGGTGCGAGGCGGGGTGCCGGACAAGGCCGACACCGACGAGGCGGCGCCTCGGACACCGACGAGGCGGCGCCTCGGACACCGACGAGGCGGCGCCTCGGACAGTGACGAGGCGGTGCCTCAGGCGTCGGCGAGGCGGCGCCTCAGACGTTGACGCCGTGGGAGCGCAGATACGCGATCGGGTCGATGTCCGAGCCGTAGTCGGGGCCGGTGCGGGCCTCGAAGTGCAGGTGCGGGCCGGTGACGTTGCCGGTGGCGCCGGAGAGGCCGATCTGCTCGCCCGGGGCGACGGTCTGGCCGACCGAGACGCCGAGCGACGACAGGTGGCCGTACTGGGTGTACGTACCGTCGTGCATCTTGATCACGATGTTGTTGCCGTACGCGCCGCCCCAGCCGGCCTCGACGACAGTGCCCGCGCCCACGGCGTGGACGGAGGTGCCGGAGGCCGCGTGGAAGTCGATGCCGGTGTGGCTGCCCGAGGACCACAGGCCGCTGGAGGCCTTGTACGCGGTGGAGACGTAGGAGTCGGCGATGGGGACGACGAAGGCGTTGAGGCGCTTGCGCTCCGCGTCGCGGGCGGCGCGGACCTTGGCCTCGTGGGCGGCCTTGGCCTTCTTCCGGGCCTCCTCGGCGCGCCGCTCGGCCTCCTTCTTGGCGACGGCCTCGGCCTTCGCCTTGGCGGCGGCGACCTCGGCGGCGGCCTGCTGCGCGTCGGCCTGGGCCTCGATGCTGTTGGCGAGCTCGTCACCCAGCACGACGGCCTGCTGCAGACCGGTGTCGTGGGTGCGCGCCTCGTCCGTGGCGGCCAGCGCCGGCGAGGCCACGGAGGCGACAACGCCGCCGGCCGCGAGGGTGGCTATGCCGGCGATCTTGCGGGTCGTCCGAGCGGTGCGGCTCGCACGACGGTGCTTCCCGGTGGCACGGGTGAACGCCATGTGCTGGCTTGTCCTTTCCTTCCTTCTCGCCTACCGGGTTAGCTGACGGGTTCGGAGCAGGAAGGTCTCCTACGGGCTCCTCCGAAGAGGAGTCCGATTCACCCCAGGGGACATGTGGGTCCCCGGCTCCCCTGGCTCGCGCCGTACGGGGACTCGGCGATGACTGTTCGGTGCCACTGTTGTGGCGGACTTGTGACGAACAGCCGGACCGACGCTAATCGGGGCAACTTTCAATCGGCAAACAGAACCGCTTTTTTGTGCGGGATGCCACAAGAATCCGGCAACCAGCCGTGATAAACCGGACATACAGCGGCTCCCGCGGTGAACGAGCACCACGGGAGCCGCTTTGTCGATATGTGACCATCCGTCACATGACGGGCTAGCCGCTGACGACCGTCACCTCACCGATGCCCAGCGCCTTGACGGGCTCGGCGATCTGCGCCGCGTCACCCACCAGGACCGTGACCAGTCGGTCCACCGGGAAGGCGTTGACCGCCGCCGCGGTCGCCTCGACCGTGCCGGTCTCCGCGAGACGGACGTACAACTGCGCCTGGAAGTCGTCCGGGAGCTGCTGCTCCACCTGGTCGGCGAGAGTGCCCGCGACGGCCGCCGCGGTCTCGTACTTGAGCGGCGCGACCCCGACGAGGTTCTGCACGGCGACATCCCGCTCCTCGTCCGTCAGCCCCCCTGCCGCGAGGGTCCGCAGCACCTGCCACAGGTCCTCCAGCGCCGGGACGGTGGAGGCGGTGTCCACCGAGCCACTGATGGCGAGCAGCGAGGCGCCGGTGGCTCCCTCGGGAGACGTGGGGGCGGTGGAGCGCAGCACCTGGCCGAAGGCGCGCACCCCGTAGGTGTAGCCCTTCTCCTCACGCAGCACGCGGTCCAGCCGCGAGGTGAGGGTGCCGCCCAGGCAGTACGTGCCGAGGACCTGCGCGGGCCACACCCGGTCGTGCCGGTCTGCACCGATACGGCCGATGAGCAGCTGCGTCTGGACGGCACCGGGGCGGTCCACGATCACCACACGGCCGGTGTCGTCGGCGATGATCGGCGAGGCCTTCAGCGGCTCGGCGGTGGAGCCGCTCCAGGCGCCGAGGGTGTCGGCGAGCGCCGCGCCCAGGTCGATGCCGGTGAAGTCACCGACGATGACGGCGGTGGCCGTGGCGGGCCGTACATGGGCGTCGTAGAAGGCGCGGACGGCCGCGGCGTCGACGCGGGCGACGGTCTCCTCGGTGCCCTGACGGGGCCGCGACATGCGAGAGGTGGCCGGAAACAGTTCCTTGGACAGCGCCATCGCGGCACGCCGGGCCGGGTTGGCGAGCTCGTGCGGGATCTCGTCGAGGCGGTTGCGCACCAGCCGCTCGACCTCGCTGTCCGGGAACGCGGGGGCGCGCAGCGCGTCGGCGAGCAGGCCGAGCGCGCGGTGCAGCCGGGAGGCCGGCACCTCGAGGGAGACCCGTACGCCGGGGTGGTCGGCGTGTGCGTCCAGGGTGGCGCCGCAGCGTTCCAGCTCGGCGGCGAACTCCTCCGCGTCGTGCTTGTCGGTGCCCTCGGACAGGGCGCGCGCCATGATCGTGGCGACGCCGTCCAGGGCCTCGGGCTCGGCGTCCAGAGGGGCGACGAGATTGATCTCGACGGCGACGACCTGCTGGCCGGGGCGGTGGCTGGTCAGCAGGGTGAGCCCGTTGGGCAGTTGGCTGCGCTCGGGGGCCGGGAAGGCCCACGGCTTGGGCGCGCCGCCCTGGGGCTGCGGGTGGAAGTCCATGGTGCTCGCGGGGGAACCCGCGTGGGTGGTGGCGTCGCTCACTGGTCCGCCTCCCCTTCCTCGGTGTCGGCGGCGTCGGTCGGCTCGGTGGGCTCGTAGACGAGCACCGCGCGGTTGTCGGGGCGCAGCCGGGCCTTGGCGACCGCCTGCACCTCCTCGGGGGTGACGTCCAGGACCCGCTGGACGGCGGTCAGCGCGAGCTGCGGGTCGCCGAACAGGACGGCGAAGCGGCACAGTTCGTCGGCGCGGCCGCTGACCGTCGCCAGACGGTCCAGCCATTCGCGCTCCAACTGGGCCTGCGCCCGCTCCATCTCCTCCGGGGTCGGCCCCTCGGCGGCGAAGCGGGCCAGCTCCTCGTCGACCGCGCGCTCGATGTCGGGGACCTCCACCCCACCGGACGTCTTCACGTCCAGCCAGCCCAGCGAGGGCGCGCCGGCCAGCCGCAGCAGGCCGAAGCCTGCGGCCACGGCGCTGCGGTCGCGCCGCACCAGCCGGTTGTACAGGCGGGAGGACTCGCCGCCGCCCAGGACGGTCAGCGCGAGGTCCGCGGCGTCCGCCTCACGGGTGCCGTCGTGCGGCAGGCGGTAGGCCGCCATCAGGGCACGCGAGGGCACATCCTCCTCGACGACCTCGCGCAGCTCGCCGCCGATGTTGTCGGGCAGCGTGCCGTCCCTCGGCGGCTGCTTGCCGTCGTGCGAGGGGATCGAGCCGAAGTACTTCTCCACCCAGGCCAGCGTGTGTGCGGAGTCGATGTCACCGACGATCGACAGGACGGCGTTGTTGGGCGCGTAGTACGTGCGGAAGAACGCCCGCGCGTCCTCCAGGGACGCCGCGTCCAGGTCGGCCATCGACCCGATGGGCGTGTGGTGGTACGGGTGGCCCTCGGGGTACGCCATGGCCGTCAGCTTCTCGAAGGCCGTGCCGTAGGGGACGTTGTCGTAGCGCTGGCGGCGCTCGTTCTTGACGACGTCGCGCTGGTTCTCCATGGACTCGTCGTCGAGCGCGGTCAGCAGCGAGCCCATCCGGTCCGCCTCCAGCCAGAGCGCGAGCTCCAGCTCATGGGCGGGCATGGTCTCGAAGTAGTTGGTGCGCTCGAAGCTCGTGGTGCCGTTGAGCGAGCCGCCGGCGCCCTGCACCAGCTCGAAGTGGCCGTTGCCCTTCACCTGCGCGGAGCCCTGGAACATCAGGTGCTCGAAGAGGTGAGCCAGGCCCGTACGGCCCTTGACCTCGTGGCGGGAACCGACGTCGTACCACAGGCAGACCGCTGCGACCGGTGTCAGGTGGTCTTCGGAGAGCACCACGCGCAGGCCGTTGGCCAGCCGGTGCTCGGTTGCTGTCAGGCCGCCGGAGCCGGCTTGTTCTGTGGCCGTGTGACCCATGGGCATGTACGTCCCTTCGATCCGCTTGCGAGGAAGTTCTGTCACTGTATGCAAGCGCGTCGGCATCTGGCGAAGTTCCCGTGCGACCGGCCCCGAACGTGCCCCGCGCTCGGCGCCCGGAGTCGCCGAAGGGGGAGTCGCGGTCGGCGTTGTCAGTGGGGCGGTCCACAATGGTCCGCGTCAGACTCAGAGATACTCGCGGGTTGATCCCACAGCTGGTTGACCCGACCGATTGACCGACGTCGTCCCGACGTCGCCTCCCCGACCTCGGCAGTAGACGCAGCAGAAGGAGCCGCAGCCGCGATGGCCCGCCGCAGCACGAAGACCCCGCCGCCGGACGACTTCGAGGAGAGGATCCTCGACATCGACGTCGTCGACGAGATGCAGGGTTCCTTCCTCGAGTACGCGTATTCGGTCATCTACTCGCGCGCCCTGCCGGACGCCCGCGACGGTCTCAAGCCCGTGCACCGCCGGATCCTGTACCAAATGAACGAGATGGGCCTGCGGCCCGACCGCGGCTACGTCAAGTGCGCCCGGGTCGTCGGCGAGGTGATGGGTAAGCTCCATCCGCACGGCGACGCGTCGATCTACGACGCCCTGGTGCGCATGGCGCAGCCGTTCTCCATGCGGGTCCCGCTGGTGGACGGCCACGGCAACTTCGGCTCGCTGGGCAACGACGACCCGCCCGCCGCGATGCGGTACACCGAGTGCCGGATGGCGTCCGCGACGTCCCTGATGACGGAGTCCATCGACGAGGACACCGTCGACTTCGCGCCGAACTACGACGGCCAGGAGCAGGAGCCGGTCGCACTCCCCGCCGCGTACCCGAACCTCCTCGTCAACGGCACTTCCGGCATCGCCGTCGGTATGGCGACGAACATGCCGCCGCACAACCTGGGCGAGGTCATCGCCGCGGCCCGCCACCTGATCAAGCATCCGAACGCCGATCTCGACACCCTGATGCGCTTCGTGCCGGGTCCCGACCTGCCGACGGGTGGCCGGATCGTGGGCCTCGGCGGCGTACGGGACGCGTACGAGAAGGGCCGCGGCACGTTCAAGATCCGCGCGACGGTCACGGTGGAGAGTGTCACCGCCCGCCGCAAGGGCCTGGTTGTCACCGAACTCCCCTTCGCAGTCGGCCCCGAGAAGGTCATCTCCAAGATCAAGGACCTGGTCGGCTCCAAGAAGCTGCAGGGCATCGCGGACGTCAAGGACCTCACCGACCGTGAGCACGGCCTACGGCTGGTGATCGAGGTCAAGAACGGCTTCAACCCCGAGGCCGTCCTGGAGCAGCTCTACAAGCTCACGCCGATGGAGGAGTCCTTCGGCATCAACAACGTCGCGCTGGTGGACGGCCAGCCGCTGACGCTGGGCCTCAAGGAGCTGCTGGAGGTCTACGTCGACCACCGCTTCGAGGTGGTGCGCCGGCGCAGCGAGTTCCGGCGGACCAAGCGGCGTGACCGTCTCCACCTGGTCGAGGGCCTGCTGACGGCCCTGGTGGACATCGACGAGGTGATCCGCCTCATCCGCTCCAGCGAGAACAGCGCACAGGCCAAGGAGCGGCTGATCGAGCGCTTCTCTCTCAGCGACATCCAGACGCAGTACATCCTCGACACCCCGCTGCGCCGGCTGACCAAGTTCGACCGTATCGAGCTGGAGTCGGAGCGTGACCGGCTGCAGGACGAGATCGAGAAGCTGACGCAGATCCTCGAGTCGGACGCGGAGCTGCGCAAGCTGGTCTCCAACGAGCTGGCCGCGGTCGCGAAGAAGTACGGCACGGACCGGCGGACGGTCCTGCTGGAGTCGGCCGGCACCACGGTCGGCGCGGTGCCGCTGGAGGTCTCCGACGACCCGTGCCGGGTGCTGCTGTCCTCGACGGGCCTGCTGGCGCGTACGGTCACCGGCGAGGTGCCCTTCGACGCCGAGGCCAAGCGCGTCAAGCATGACGTGATCATCTCGGCGGTGCCGGCGACGACCCGTGGCGAGGTGGGCGCGGTGACGTCCACGGGCCGGCTGCTGCGGATCTCGGTGATCGATCTGCCGCAGCTCCCGGAGACGGCGGCGGCGCCCAATCTCTCCGGTGGCGCGCAGCTGTCCGAGTTCCTGACGCTGCAGAACGGCGAGGAAGTGATCTGTCTGACGACGCTGGACGAGTCCTCGCCGGGCCTGGCGCTCGGTACGGAGCAGGGCGTCGTCAAGCGGGTGGTGCCCGACTACCCCGCCAACAAGGAGGAGTTGGAGGTCATCACCCTCAAGGACGGCGACCGCATCGTGGGCGCGGCCGAGCTGCGTACGGGTGAGGAGGACCTGGTCTTCATCACCAACGAGGCGCAACTGCTCCGCTTCCCGGCGTCGCAGGTGCGGCCGCAGGGCCGGCCCGCGGGCGGTATGGCGGGCGTCAAGCTGGGCGAGGGCGCGAAGGTGATCTCGTTCGCGGCGGTCGATCCGGCCGCCGACGCCATGGTGTTCACGGTCGCCGGCTCGCACGGCACGCTGGACGACTCGGTGGCGACGGCCAAGATCACCCCGTTCGATCAGTATCCGCGCAAGGGCCGGGCGACCGGCGGTGTGCGCTGCCAGCGGTTCCTGAAGGGCGAGGACTGCCTGACCCAGGCGTGGGCCGGGCCGGCGCCGGTCCGGGCCGCGGATGCCAAGGGCTCCCCGGTCGAGCTGCCGGAGACGGATCCGCGGCGGGACGGCTCGGGTGTGCCGCTGGCGAAGCCCGTGGCGTCGCTGGCGGGGCCGGTGTAACCGGTAGTCGCTGTTGCGTGGAGGCCGACGCCGTCGGGCCGGTGAAGAACCGGCCCGACGGCGTCACTCGTCGTCCTCGCGCGCGGCCACATACCGCAGCACGCCCCACATGCTGTTCACATCGGCATCCGACGGTGCGGTCTCCCGGCAGTTCTCCAGCTCCTTGCGCAGCGCCGGTGCGTCGATGCCACTGCCGATCATGACGAGTTGGGTGCAGCGTTCCTCGCCCTTCGGCCACGGTGCGGGGTAGAAGCGCAGGAAGTCGCCGACGGCGTGCAGCGTGAACTTCTGGCGGTTCTCCGGAACGTCGAAGTGGACGAAGCCCTTGATGCGGTAGAGGCCGGCCGGGCGGCTGTCGAGAAAGTCCATGAGGCGGCGCGGGTGCATCGGCTCGGAGGAAGTGAACTCCACGCTCTGGTAGGCGGCGTGGAGGTGGCCCGCGTGGTGGTGGACATGGTCGGGGTGGTCACAGTCGGGGCCGTGCTCGCCCTGGGTGCAGGACGTGCCGGGCGTGCTGTCGTGGTGGCTGTCGGCGATGTCGCGGCCGGGCTCCCGGTTCGCTGCGGCCTCGCGCAGCAGGTCCTCGAAGGACAGCTGACGCACGGCCGGGTCGTAGTCTTCCCCCGGTCCCCGGTCGAAGAACAGCTCCGGGTCGACCCGCCCGTATGCCGTGCAGATCACCGGCCTGCCGGGAGCGAGGTCCGCGAGAGTGTCCATGAGTTCCTGGCGTGCCACATCGGCGATGCGGTCGGCCTTGTTGAGCACCACGATGTCGGCGATGCTCACATGCCGGTCCAGTTCGGGGTGCCGGGCCCGCGTGTCATCGAACTCGGCGGCGTCCACGACCTCGATCAGCCCGCCGTAGACGATCCGCTCGTTGTCGCTGGCGAGGATCATCCGGATGAGTTCCTGCGGCTCGGCCAGCCCGCTGGCCTCGATGACGATCACGTCGATACGGGCGGCGGGCCGGGCCAGCCGCTCCAGGTAGGTGTCCAGTTCGCTGGTGTCGACCGCGCAGCACAGACAGCCGTTGCCGAGCGAGACCATCGAGTCCACCTGGCCCGCGACGGTCATGGCGTCGATCTCGATGCTGCCGAAGTCGTTGACGATCGCGCCGATACGGGTGCCGTCGCCGGCGCTGAGCAGGTGGTTGAGGAGGGTCGTCTTGCCCGACCCGAGGAAGCCCGCGAGGACGACGACCGGGATCTGTGGCGTGGCCAAGGGGGCGCCTCCATGGTGCGGGTGGCGGGCCGCGCGGACCGGCGGCGGACGAGCTGTCGATCGTAACGGACCGCCGGCGGTGCGGGCTCTGTCGCCCCGCACCGCCTCAACGCCTCCCGTCTAGCGGGCTGCGACAGCAGGCAGCGGCTGCGGCGGGCGCGGGCCGACGTACCGGGCCGCCGGGCGGATGATCTTCGAGTCCTCCGCCTGCTCCAGGATGTTGGCGCTCCAGCCGACCACGCGGGCCGCGCAGAAGGTGGGCGTGAACATCTCGCGCGGCAGTCCGCACAGCTCCATGACGACGCCCGCATAGAACTCCACGTTGGTGTGCAGCTCGCGGCCGGGCTTGAGCTCGGCCAGCAGCGCCTCGACCCGGGCCTCCACCTGGACGGCGAATTCCACCAGCGGGCCGCCGAAGCCCTCAGCGATACCGCGCAGCATCCGGGAGCGCGGGTCCTCGGTGCGGTAGACGGGGTGCCCGAAGCCCATGATCCGGTCACCGCGCAGGACACGGTCGCGGATCCAGGCATCGATCCGGTCCGGTGTGCCGATGGCGTCGAGGGTGTCCAGCGCACGGCTGGGTGCGCCGCCGTGCAGCGGCCCGGAGAGCGCACCGACGGCGCCGACGAGGCAGGCGGCGAGATCGGCGCCGGTGGAGGTGATGACGCGGGCCGTGAAGGTCGAGGCGTTGAAGCCGTGGTCAATGGTGGAGATCAGATACGCCTCGATCGCCCGGACCCGGTCGGGCTCCGGCTCCTCGCCGGTGAGCATGTAGAGGTAGTTGGCGGCGTAGCCGAGATCCGCGCGTGGCTCCACGGGCTGCTGCCCCTGGCCTAGCCGGTGGAGCGCGGTGAGCAGGGTCGGTACAGCGGCGCAGGCGGCGAGGGCGTCGGCTCGGCGGCGGTCGGCGTCGATGTCGTACAGCGGCCGGAAGCCGGCCGTCGCGCCGAGCAGGGAGAGCGCGGTACGCAGCCCGGCGAGCGGGCCGGAGAGTGCGCCGGCGTGGGCGATGGCGGGCAAGGCGTCGCGTACGGCCGCGGGCAGCGGGCGCAGGGCGGCGGTCTCGGCCCGGAAGGCCGCCAGCTGCGCCGCGTCCGGCAACGCGCCGTGAAACATCAGGTACCAGACGTCCTCGAAACTGCGGGTCGTGGCCAGCTCGACGGCGGAGTACTGGCGGTAGTGGTAGAAGCCCTCGATGCCCCGGACGTCGCCGAGTTGGGTCTCGGTGACGATGACGCCCGCGAGTCCGCGGGGCGCGTCGAAGGGTGCGTTCGCCTCGGCGATCGGCATGGCGGATCTCCTTGTTCTTCCTCCCTGAATATTGATTCGACTGTCTATGCTTGACTCAACATTGTCAATGTTGATTGAATCAATATGGATGAGCCTGGATACGGTGGCCCCATGGCGGATCAGGAAACGGCGCAGGACACGGGCGGGCAGCGGCTGAGCACCCGGGAGGCGGCCGACCGGCTGGGCGTGAAGCCCGAGACGGTGTACGCCTACGTAAGCCGCGGCCAGCTCACCAGCCGTCGCGAGCCGGGCGGCCGGGGCAGCACCTTCGACGCCAAGGAGGTCGACGCACTCGCCCGCCGAGGCGGCCGGCGCGAACCCGCGGCCTCGGGTGGCGAGTTGGCGGTCCGTACCGGCATCACACTGATCGACCGCGACCACTGCTACTTCCGCGGCGTCGACACATCGGAGCTCGCCGCCCACTACAGCTACGAGGAAGTCGCCGAGTGGCTGTGGACCGGTGACCTGCACCGCGGCACCCACTTCGCAGCACCGCACGACGCGCTGTCCGCTGCCCGCCGCGCCGTACAGGCACTGCCGGCACACAGCGGTCCGATGGACCGGCTGCGGGTCGCCCTGATCGCCGCGGCGGCCGCCGACCCCCTGCGCTTCGATCTGTCCGAGGACGCCGTCCTCAACACCGCCCGCAGCCTCATCCCGACCCTCGTCGACGCCTTGCCGTCACAGTTCCCTGAGCAGCACGCCGCGGACTCGCTAGCGCCGCGCCTGTGGTCGCGACTTACGTCCGAGCCGGCCGACGCTGCGTCATTGCGCGTCCTGGATGCCGCACTGGTCCTGCTCATCGACCACGACCTCGCCGCCTCCACACTCGCGGTCCGGGTCGCCGCCTCCGCACGCGCCCATCCGTACGCGATCGTCTCGGCCGGCTTCGGGGCACTGGACGGCACGCTGCACGGCGCGGCGAGCGGACTCGCCCACCGGATGCTGGTGGAGGTGCTGGAACGCGGCAGCGCAGCCGCCGTCGTCGCCGACCACCTGCGGGCAGGTCGCCGGGTGCCGGGCCTCGGCCACCGTCTCTACCCGGGCGAGGACCCGCGGGCCCGCACCCTCTTCCGGCTTCTGCAGGACGTACCGCGGGCACACCCCGCCCTGCAGGCCGCACGCGAAGTGATCACCACGACGGCCAGACACACGGAACTGCACGCCAACGTCGACCTCGCGCTGGCCGTGCTGACGGTTTCGACAGGCATGCCGACCGAGGCGGGCGAAACAATTTTCGCCATTGCCCGGACGGCCGGCTGGGTCGCGCACGCACTGGAGGAGTACGGCGAACGCCCACTCCGCATGCGCCCCAGCGGGCAGTACCACGGCCCCCGCCCGCCGCAGCCGCTTCCCTGATAGGAAGGCTGCGGGTTGCCCACCGGCTCCCTTGGGAGACTCCCGCGATCCGACTGCGGGCGAATGAGGTTAGGCTCACCTTTGTGAGTACCTGCGCCACCACTTCCCGTGAATCGGCCGAACCTCTCGCCGGGACCGCCGCCACCGCCCGGACCTGGCTGCTCATCGAGCAGACAGGGCCCTGGGGAGCCAAGGCACTGACGGACAGTCACCTCGACCCTGACGTCGGCCGGGCTCTGGAAGCCGCGGCAGAGGGGACGGGCGTACGCGTCGCCCTCATCCGCAGGCCCGGGCGCCACGCCGACTGTCACGGCGTCTCCCGGCGCCGGCTGTTCCTTGCGCACACCACCCCGGGGCGCTCCTGGATCCGCACGACCAGCGTCACCGACCCGCGAGCGGCCCTCGGCCTGAACTTCTCCGCCCTCGGGGCAGGAGAGCATGACGGCCTCTGGGAGCCGTACACCGGTGAGCCGCTGGTCCTCGTGTGCACCAACGGCAAGCGGGACCGCTGCTGCGCCCTCCTCGGCCGCCCGCTGGCCGCCGAGCTCGTCGCCGGCGGAACCGAGGCCTGGGAGGTCACCCACATCGGAGGACACCGCTTCTCCCCCACCCTCTTCGTCCTCCCCTACGGCTACGCCTACGGACGCGCCGCGGCCCCTTTGGTCAAGGACGCCGTGGAGGCGGCGCGCGACGGACGGATCACGAGGGACCACTGCCGCGGCCGCTCGGCGTGGGACCGGCCGGCCCAGGCCGCCGACCTCGCGGTCCGTGCGCTGATCGGAGAGGACCGGGCGGACGCACTCGACGTCGTACGGACCGACACGGTGCGGCCCGAACCGGTGGCGACCGACAGCCTGGCGCCCGTCAGCGGGACGGCTACGGGAACCTCCCCCGCGTGGACCGTTACCGTCGGGCACGCGGACGGCCGCATGTGGCGGGTGGCTGTCGAAGAGCGGGCCGATGGTGCTCCGGCGCCCGCTAGCTGTGGTGCGCCGCTCGGTCCACCGGCGCGAATGGCGGTTGTCTCCTTGACCGAGATGAGCGGCGTGTTGACCGAGATGAGCGGCGTGCCTCCTGTGAGGGCAGCAACAGCAATGAGTCGCTCTTGAGGACTGCCGCTCGTCGAGTCGCTCTTGGCGGGGCGTCGCTTGCCTTGCCTTGCGACCTGCGACGCTGAGCGCCACGCCCCGTAGCCAATCCCCCGCCGCCCACATAACGGCTCCTCTCCGCGCGCCCCTCGCACGCATCCCCCTGCACGTCATCGGCCCTGGCGGCCCGCGCAAGACCCGGCTTCACAATGCGAGGCTAAGCGCACACAATCCGCGACCGACAGGCCTGTGGATAACTCCTCGCGGCCCTCTCTCGTCGTTCGCACCCCGCTGCGCGTCGCCGCCCGGACACCCTCCGCATTCGGTCCGTCGAGGGATTACCCGCCCGACCGGCGCCGCCCTTACTGTTCGTTCGTATGGGCGAAAAGGAAGCGTCGGCTCCGCGCCCGAGCGCCGCAGGGCTCTCGGGTTCCGCGACGTTTCCGGCCGACCGCAGACCGGCCGCCACCAAACTGCGCGTGCCCCTGCCGCGCCTGGGCTGGCCTCGGCGCGTGTTCTCCCAGGTGCTGATGGTGCAATTGGCCATCGCCACCGGTGTGACAGCGTTGGCCACCGGCCTGTTCCTCGCCCCTCTCAGCGCCCAGCTCGACGATCAGGCGATGCGCCGCGCCCTCGCCATTGCGCAGACCACCGCCGCCCAGCCGCGGCTCGACGACGCCCTGGAGTCCTCCCGCCCGACACGGCACGGCCCCGTCCAGAACGAGGCGGAACGCATTCGCGCCGCCACTGGTGCCGAGTACGTAGTGATCATGGACAAGCGAGGAGTGCGCTGGTCCCACACCGACCCGGACGAGATCGGCCACCATGTCTCGACCGACCCGAGCGTCGCACTCTCCGGCCGGGAGGTCATGCAGATCGACGAGGGCACCCTCGGCCGTTCCGCGCGCGGCAAGGTCCCGCTGCGCGACGAGAACGGCGAGGTCGTGGGCGCCGTCTCCGTCGGTATCGCGTACGAGAGCGTCCAGGAACGGCTACTCTCCACCGTCCCCCAGCTGCTCGCCTACGCGGGCGGGGCGCTCGCCGTCGGCGCACTCGCCGCCTATCTCGTCTCCCGCCGCCTCCAGCGCCGTACGCACGACCTGGCGTTCTCCGACATCTCCGCGCTGCTCACCGAGCGCGAGGCCATGCTGCACGGCATCCGTGAGGGCTTCCTCGCGCTCGACAAGAACGGCCGCATCCGCCTCATGAACGACGAGGCGCAGCGCCTCCTCGACCTGCGTGCCGAGGACGCCGGCCGCCCCTTGGACGCGGCCCTCCCGCCCGGCCGTACGACGGACGTGCTGGCCGGCCGGGTTTCCGGCGCGGACCTGCTGGCCGTCAGCGGGCACCGGGTCCTGGTGGCGAACCGCATGCCGACTGACGACGGCGGCGCCGTGGTCACCCTTCGCGACCGCACCGAGCTGGAACGGCTCGGCCGCGAACTGGACGGCACCCGCGGCCTCATCGATGCCCTCCGCGCCCAGGACCACGAGCACGCCAACCGGCTGCACACCCTCCTCGGCCTGCTCGAACTGGGGCTGCACGAGGAGGCCGTGGACTTTGTGACACAGGCCGTGGGTGTGCACCGAGCGACGGCGGAACAGGTCACCGAGCGCATCCACGATCCGCTGCTCGCCGCCCTCCTGGTGGGCAAGGCCACCGTCGCCACCGAGCGCGGCGTCTCCTTGAGCATCTCCCCCGATACGCATCTGCCCGACCGTCTGGTCGACCCGCACAGCCTGGTCACCGTCCTGGGAAACCTCGTCGACAACGCCCTGGACGCCACGTCGGGTGAGCGCGACGCGCAACTGGAGGTGGCGGTCCGCGCCGACGGCCGGACCGCCGTTGTACGCGTGAGCGACAACGGGCCGGGCGTGCCCGAGGCACGTCGCGCGGAGATCTTCACCGAGGGCTGGACGACCAAGGAGCCGCCCGCCCACGGGCAGCGCGGCATCGGCCTGGCGCTCGTACGGCGTCTCGCCGAGCGCTACGGAGGTGGCGTCGAGGTCGGCGACCGCCCCGGTGGCGGCGCGATGTTCACCGTGACGGTCCCCGACGCGCTGTCCGAGGAGCTGCCCGGGTCACGTTCAGCGACCCGCCAGGAAGCGGTCGCAGACAGCCACGCCACCGGGCGAGCCGAAGCCGCCGAGGGCTCTCGCCACCCCGAAGACGCCACGGAGGCCGGCCGATGATCGACGTACTGGTCGTGGACGACGATGTGCGGGTCGCGCAGATCAACGCGGCATACGTCGCCAAGGTCGAGGGATTCCGGGTCAGTTGCCTCGCGTACACCGCCACAGAGGCCCTTACCGCCCTGGAAACACACCCCGTCGACCTGATCCTTCTGGACCACTATCTCCCCGACAGAACCGGGCTCCAACTGGTCGGCGATCTGCGGCGGCGCGGTCTGCTCACCGACGTGATCATGGTGACGGCGGCCCGGGACATCGCCACCGTGCAGGCGGCCATGCGCCACGGTGCGCTTCAGTACCTGGTCAAGCCGTTCACCTTCGCGGGTCTGCGCTCCAAGTTGGAGGGGTACGCGGCGCTGCACCGTACGTTTGCGGGTGGCGGGCAAGCGGAGCAGTCCGAAGTGGACCGGATCTTCGGGGCGTTGGGAGCCGCCAACGCAGGCCCCGCCGAGTTGCCCAAGGGGCACTCCACCGCCACCGCCGACCGGGTGCGCTCGGTGCTGCGCTCCGCGGAGGCCCCGCTGTCCGCCCAGGACGTCGCCCTCCGGGCAGGGCTGAGCCGGCAGACCGCCCAGCGCTACCTCAAGCTCCTGGAACGCACCGGGCGGGTGCGCCTCACCCTCAAGTACGGCGAGACCGGCCGCCCCGAGCACCGTTACGAGTGGGTCTAGGAACCGTCCGACGGAGCAGCATCGGCAACGCCCTAAGCCGCTCCTGCCCCCGTGAGCGCCCGTACCTCCGTCTCTGCGTGCCGGGCCTCGTCGGCGGGCTCTGGGGAGAGCACCGTTCCCAGCCAGCCCATCAGGAAGCCCAGCGGGATGGATACGACCCCGGGGTTGTCGAGGGGGAAGAGGGCGAAGTCCAGTCGGGGGAAGAGTGACTGCGGACTGCCGGAGACCACCGGTGAGAGGACGACCAGGGTGATCGCCGGGATCAGACCGCCGTACACGGACCAGACCGCGCCCCGGGTCGTGAAGCGGCGCCAGAAGAGGGCGTACAGCAGAGCCGGCAGGTTGGCCGACGCGGCGACGGCGAATGCCAGGCCCACCAGGAAGGCGACGTTCAAGTCCTGGGCGAGCAGGGCGAGGCCGATGGCGACCGCGCCGACGGCCACCGCCGCGATGCGTGCCACGGCCACCTCACGACGTTGTGCGTCGCGCGCCGTGCCGCGTGGGCGTCGCAGCGAGGCGTACAGGTCGTGTGCCACGGAGGCCGACGAGGCGAGCGTGATGCCGGCGACCACGGCCAGGATGGTGGCGAACGCGACCGCGGCCACCACGGCGAAGAGAACTGTTCCCCCCGTCGAACCGGCGCCGCCTCCCAGGTCGAGGGCGAGGAGTGGGACGGCGGTGTTGCCGGCCGTGTTGGACGTGCGGACGGCGTCGCTGCCGAGCACCGCGGCGGCGCCGAAGCCGAGCACGATGGTCATCAGGTAGAAGCCACCGATCAGGCCGATGGACCAGACGACGGAGCGCCGGGCGGCGCGCGCCGTGGGGACGGTGTAGAAGCGGGACAGGATGTGCGGCAGCCCGGCCGTCCCCAGCACGAGCGCCATGCCGAGGCTGATGAAATCGAGCCGCGAGGTCCAGTCGCCGCCGTATTTGAGGCCGGGTGCGAGGAAGTCCCGTCCGTGGCCGCTGCGTTCGGCTGCGGTGTTCAGCAGTGCGTTGATGTCGCCGTGGAAACGGATGACCACCAGGACGGTCAGTGTGATGGCGCCGCCCATGAGGAGCACGGCTTTCACGACCTGGATCCAGGTCGTGGCCCGCATGCCGCCGAGGGCGACGTAGACCACCATCAGCGCGCCGACCCCGATCACCATCCAGGTACGGGCCTGCGGGCCCGCTCCACCGAGGAGAAGCGCGACCAGGCTGCCGGCGCCGACCATCTGTGCCACCAGGTAGAGCACGGACACGGTGACGGACGCCGCGCCGGCCGCGATGCGGACGGGGCGTTCGCGCATCCGGGCGGCGACGACATCGGCGAGGGTGAACCTGCCGCAGTTGCGGACCAGTTCGGCGACGAGGAAGAGGACGACGAGCCAGGCGACGAGGAAGCCGACCGAGTACAGCAGGCCGTCGTAGCCGTAGAGGGCGATCAGTCCGGAGATGCCGAGGAAGGATGCGGCGGACATGTAGTCACCGGCGATGGCGAACCCGTTCTCCATGGGCGAGAAGAGCCTGCCGCCCGCGTAGAACTCCTCGGTGGAGCCGCGCCTGCGGCGGCTCACCCAGGTGGTGATCGCGAGGGTGACCGCGATGAACACGCTGAACAGGACCAGCGCGAGAGTCTGGTGGTCGCCGGTCACCGGGCGTTCCCTCCGGTCAGTTCCTGGGTCTCCCAGCGGAGGTCGAGCGCCGCACGGTCCCGGCGCAGCCGCGCATGGCGTGCGTATGCCCAGGTGAGCAGAAATGTTGTGGCGAACTGGCCGAGCCCGGCGAGCATCGCGACGTTGAGGGCACCAGCAACGCGGTGCGCCATGAGACCCGGCGCGGCAATCGCGGCGGTCACGTAGGCGAGGTACCAGGCCAGGAAGGCTGCCGTGGCGGGCACAACGAATCGTCGGTAGCGGCGGCGCACCTCCTGGAAGGCCGCGCTCCGCTGCACCGCCAGATAGACCTCACCGTACGGCGTGGGCCGCGGTTCCGGTTCCGGTTCCGGCAGCGGCGCCTGGGCGCGGTCCCGCTCACCCGTTGCGTCCGCCGTGCCGTCCAGATCGCCCCACCCGGAGGCGAGAGCGTCGTACCAGGGCTCATCGAGCCGTACGGCCCCTGGTTCACCGGCCGAGCGGCCGTCCTGCTTGTCCACCGAACTCTCCTTGGTGCACGGGTCTGTTGTCCGTGCGGCCCAAGGGTGGACAGAAAGGAGGATCTCGGATGCTCCATTCCGGACCCTTCACCCCATCAGGTGATGAATCATCCGGGCGGCTGTGCGAGTCCGTGGCGGTAGGCGTAGTGGATGGCTTGGGCCCGGTCCCGCAGCCCCGCTTTGGCGAAGAGATTGTTGATGTGGGTCTTCACGGTCGCGGTGGAGACATGCAGCGTGCGTGCGATCTCCGGATTCGACCGGCCCTCGGCGACCAGCCGCAGCACCTCCACTTCGCGGGCGGTCAGCCCGTCCGGGGGCTCGGCCGGCGGCTGTGGCGGGGTCCGTACGGGCTCCGTGAAGCGTTCCAGCAGTCTGCGCTGGATCTTCGGCGACAGTCCGGCCTCGCCCGACAGCACATCGTCGATGGCGCGGACGATCTCGTCGCCGTCCGCGTCCTTGGTCAGATAGCCGCGGGCACCGGCCTGCAGGGCCGGGAAGAGCGAGTCGTCGTCGGCGTAGGTGGTGAGCACCACGATCTGGGTGCCGGGGTGATCGGTGCGGATCCGGCGGGTGGCCTCGACGCCGTCGCAGCGTGGCATGCGTAGGTCCATCAGGACGACGTCGGGGGCGAGTTCGGCGACCATACGGACCGCTTCCTCGCCGTCCGGGGCCGATCCGACGACCTCGATTCCCGGCAGCAGCCCCAGCAGCATCACGATTCCCTCGCGCACCACCGTCTGGTCATCGGCGACCACGACACGCGCCACCGTGCGTGCCGTCATGCAGGCACCCGCAGCCGCACCACGAAACCCTCCTCGTCGGGGCCGGACTCCAGCGTTCCGCCGAGGAGTTCGGCGCGCTCGCGCATCCCGAGCAGACCGTACCCGGAACCGCTCTTCGCGAGTTCACCGGGCTTGCCGCGGCCACCGGAGTCACGCACCTCGAGTCCTACGTCGTCCACCGCGTACTCCAGCCGCACATGCACCCGGGCGCCCGGGGCGTGCTTGCGTACGTTCGTCAGCGCCTCCTGGACGACCCTGCGGACCGCGAGCCCCGCTTCGGCCGGCAAAGGGCGGGCCTCGCCCGAGACGTCCAGCTGAGCGCCCTCAGCGCTGGTCAGACGGCGCAGAAAGTCTTCGACCGGGATCACCTCCCCGCGGAGGGCGGAAAGCGCCTCACGCGTGCCGTCCAGCCCTTCTCGGGCCATTCCCCGGCACGCCACCACCCGCTCCAGGAGATGGTCACGGTCGGCCTCGAGGTCGGTGCTGCGCTGGATCAGCAGTCGCGCCGCCTCCAGGTGAACCAGCTGGGCGCTGAGGCTGTGGGCGAGCACGTCGTGGATCTCGCGTGCGATGCGCCCCCGTTCGGTGAGGGCCGCCGTTTCGGCTTCGGCCTTACGGGCCGCGCGTTCCTGGGCCAGCAGCCGATGGGCGTTGCCACGTGCCTCGGCGTCCAGCCGTGTGACATAGCCCGCCAGCGCCAGGCCCACGGTGGTCGCGGCGGTCGCCATCCAGTTGTCGGTGTTGACCGCTGCGTACGCGCCGAGGGCGGCGGCGGAGCAGGGCACGGCGACGCTCAGCGGCAGCCGCCCCATGGCGGTGATGGCGCAGGCGCACCACAGGACGATCGCAGGTGTCCGTGCCCCGGCGAACTCGAAGCCGAAAGCCGCGGCCTCCAGTACGGCGAACAGTGCGACGGACGGCCACAGGCGGCGTTCCAGCGTCGTACGGAAGAAGCCGCGGAAGGCCAGCACGGTAATGGCCATCCCGGCGACGGCCGCCACCAGGCCCCACCCTCGGAAGCCCGGCCCCGCCAGGGTGGTCCACACCAGCCCGGCGACCACCAGGACACGCACCGACCGGCCGATCCACAGCCGGGTGCCGCTGATGCCTTCATGGGACAGTGACTCCCGCAGGGGCCAGCTCGTCCAGGAGTTCAGCGGCACGTACGGTCCCTCCGATGGCGCGCGCCGGGCATCAGCCGGCGACAGGAACACGGTACGTCTGCTGCACCGCCTGGGCCCGCCAGGCGGTGACGCCGGCCCGGGTCATCAGCATCGCGGCGACGGAGAGCATGATGGCCGCGCTGCTCTGGTGGATGCCTATGACCGCGGCGATGCCCATGAGTCCGACGCGCAGCGCCATACCGCAGAGCCATACGCCGGCCGCGGCCCAGCCGCCCTTGGTCCACACCGCGCCGTCCGCGTCCGTCCAGATCTGCGTCGTCCAGGCCCAGCCGGCGCCGCAGGCCAGCCCGATCAGTAACTCCACGGCGAGCAGGGCGGCGGATGCCGTGGGGTGCCCGGCGTCCAGGAGGCTGCCCTGCCGCACCGCCATGACCGTCAGGACGGCAGGGATCAGCCACCACTTCTTGCCCTCGGAGGTGATGCGCTGCGCCTTGAACTGCCGGATGAACACGACCGCGACAGCCGCGATGATCACAACGATGTTGAGCAAGCCGCTCATGACCTGAGCCTCCTCGGGGCGGGGATTCGACGCTTTTGACGCTATGGAGAGCGGCGGTCGCGCGGATCGGAGCCAGGGTGGGGCCCGGGTGGAAATGGCGACGGGCGCCTGTCCACCCAGGGGTGGAGAGGCGCCCGTCGGGAGCTGCGGTCTGCTCAGGTGTCGATGCGGGAACGGTCCAGGGTGGCCGCGGAGTTGGTGATGAACTCCTTACGGGGGGCGACTTCGTTGCCCATGAGGAGGTCGAAGGCCTTCTCCGCCGCTTCGAGATCGCTGATGTTGATGCGGCGCAGGGTGCGGTGCCGCGGGTCCATGGTCGTCTCGGCGAGCTGGTCAGCGTCCATTTCACCCAGGCCCTTGTAGCGCTGAATGCTGTCCTTGTAGCGGACCTTCTTGCGCTGGAGCTCGAGCAGCGTCTGGCGCAGCTCGTTGTCCGAGTAGGTGTAGATGTACTTGTCCTGGCCCTTTTTGGGGTTGATCAGTTCGACGCGGTGCAGCGGCGGGACGGCCGAGAAGACCCGGCCCTGCTCCACCATGGGGCGCATATAGCGCTGGAAGAGGGTCAGCAGCAGACAGCGGATGTGGGCGCCGTCGACGTCCGCGTCGGCCAGGAAGATGACCTTGCCGTAGCGGGCGGCGTCGATGTCGAAGGTGCGGCCGGATCCGGCCCCTATGACCTGGATGATGGCGCCGCACTCGGCGTTCTTGAGCATGTCCGAGACCGACGACTTCTGGACATTCAGAATCTTGCCGCGGATCGGCAGCAGTGCCTGGAACTCCGAATTCCGCGCCAGTTTCGCGGTGCCCAGCGCCGAGTCGCCCTCGACGATGAACAGTTCGCTGCGGTCGACGTCGTCGCTGCGGCAGTCCGCGAGCTTGGCCGGCAGCGAGGAGGACTCCAGCGCCGTCTTCCGCCGCTGGGCCTCCTTGTGCTGACGGGCGGCGATGCGCGTACGGGCCGCGGCGACGACCTTCTCCAGGACGGAGCGCGCCTGCTGCTTGGCATCCCGCTTCGTGGAGGTCAGGAACGCCTTGAGTTCCCTGCTCACCACCTGGGCGACGATCCGGGAGGCGGCGGAGGTGCCGAGCACTTCCTTGGTCTGCCCCTCGAACTGCGGCTCCGCGAGCCGTACGGTCACGACGGCGGTGAGGCCCTCCATGGCGTCGTCCTTGACGACGTCGTCCTCGGCGACCCGGAGCAGCTTGCTCGACCGCAGCACCTCGTTGACGGTCTTGGCGACCGCGCGCTCGAAACCGGAGACGTGGGTGCCGCCCTTGGGCGTCGCGATGATGTTGACGAACGACTTGACCGTCGCGTCGTAGCCGGTGCCCCAGCGCAGCGCGATGTCGACGCCCAGTTCCCGGGTGACTTCGGTCGGTGTCATGTGACCGCGGTCGTCGAGGACCGGCACGGTCTCCTTGAAGGTGCCCTGTCCGGTCAGCCGCAGCACGTCGCAGACGGCCTTGTCCTGGGCGAGGTACTCGCAGAATTCGCTGATGCCGCCGTCGTAGCGGAACATCTCTTCCGTCTTGCCGGCGCCGTCGATGCCACGCTCGTCACGGACGACGAGGGTGAGGCCCGGTACGAGGAAGGCGGTCTGGCGGGCGCGGGCGTACAGCGTCTCCAGGGAGAGCTTGGCGTCCTTGAGGAAGATCTGCCGGTCGGCCCAGTAACGGACCCGGGTGCCGGTCTTCAATTTGTTGATCCGCTTGCCCTTGAGCAGCCCGTTGCCCGGGTCGAAGGGGGCGTCGGGCCCCGATTCGGTGAAGATGCCGGGGACGCCGCGGCGGAAGCTGATCGAGTGTGTCCTGCTGTTGCGGACCACCTCGACGTCGAGCCGGGCGGAGAGGGCGTTGACGACCGAGGCACCGACGCCGTGCAGGCCGCCGGAGGCCGCGTACGAGCCGCCGCCGAACTTTCCGCCGGCGTGCAGCTTGGTCATCACGACCTCGACGCCGCTGAGACCGGTCTTGGGCTCGACGTCGACGGGGATGCCGCGGCCGTTGTCGCGGACCTCCACCGACCCGTCGTCGTGGAGGATCACCTCGATGTGGTCGCAGTAGCCGCCCAGCGCCTCATCGACCGAATTGTCGATGATCTCCCAGAGGCAGTGCATCAGGCCGCGACTGTCCGTCGAGCCGATGTACATGCCGGGACGCTTCCGGACGGCCTCAAGGCCCTCGAGGACGAGCAGATGCCGCGCGGTGTAGTTGGAACCGTCCCGGTCTGCCCCGGTCAGCACTGCGGTGGACGGCACGGACATCTCGGCGGTCACGCGGTTCGCTCCTCGCTGAATTTCTGGCAGTCCGCATTCCGCGGACTCGGTTGTGGCGGTGTCGCCGGTCAGAGGGTACCGAGGCCTAGTAGAGCCGATGTGACGCCACCCGTAAGCATGCCCATGGTAGTAGAATTTCGCTCGTACGTTCGATCCCTCGAAGAGGTGACGTCCGAGTGACGTGCACATCACGTTCCCTTCGAGGCATGAACCATTTAGGCTCCGGGCACGTCCTCATCAACAACCGGCAAGCCAGCCGGGGGGACAGACCAACAACCAACGTGAATCAGACCACCAAGCAATACGGCTCATTCGCCGCCACCCGGCAGCACCCGGCCCCCTCCGAGAATTTTTTTCGAGGAAAAGGCACGAGCGGGAACGTTTTCGGCCTGGTTGGATGTTGACCCTGGTACGACAGCTCGTCGAGCTAGAGAAGAGGCGACGTGACTACTGTTCTGACACCCGCGAGCCCGCTGACGGCCGCTGACCGCTGCGACCGCTGCGGCGCCCAGGCATACCTGCGCGTCGTCCTGATGTCCGGCGGAGAACTGCTCTTCTGCGCCCACCACGGTCGCAAGTTCGAGCCAGAACTCAAGAAGATCGCCGCGGAAATACAGGACGAGACGGAGCGGCTGACCGCCCCTCCGGCGTCTGCGTCCGATGAGGAACGCTGACACTTCGCATCCACGACGAGCGAGCAGCGGCCCAGCGCCGTGCAGCGGGCGGTCACCCCGGCACCACCGGGAGACCGCCCGCACTCGTACGCGCACCCATGCGGGTCGGCTCCCCGTGCCGCTCAGCCGGCCCCGTGTGCGGACACGGCCGGGACCAGCGCCGACGCCCGCGTATAGACCCCGGGGCTGCCTGCCTGACCGCAGCCGGTCCCCCATGACACCAGCCCCACCAGCCGTCCACGCACGACCAGCGGCCCGCCACTGTCCCCCTGGCAGGCGTCCCGGCCACCCTCAGGCTCCCCCGCGCAGACCATCGACCGCGGCCTGTATTTGCCGTCGGCGTTGCCCGGGTAGGCCCGCGCGCAGACCTCGTCGCGCAGCACGTTGACGTGCGCCGACCGCAGCCGTGACGCGTAGCTGCCGCCGCCGGTGGTGTCCCCCCAGCCGTAGACCGTGGCCCTGCTGCCCGGCTGATAGGCGCTGTCATGCCGTCCCGCTATCGGGATGGGCCGGTTGGGGACGGGCTTGTCCAGCGTGAGGACTGCCATATCGCCCTCGTTGGTCCAGCTGTCGTAGCGCGGGTTCACCCATACCTTCGCGGGCTTGAGCTCCTGCCCGCCACCGCCGGTGAGGTTGTCGCGTCCGATGACCACCCGCAGATCCCGCACCTGCCGCCAGGGGACGCCCAGTACCTCCTTGCTCAGGCAGTGCGCGGCCGTCACCACCGTCGAGTGCCCGACGAGCACGCCGCCGCAGAACTGTCCGGAGCGCTGGGCCCCGAAGCGGTCGTGGGAGGCCAGCGCGACCGCCCAGGGACTCCGTGACAGCGCGACGGGCTTTCCGCCGATCACTGCCTCGTCCGCGGCCGCCGACGTCGGCAGGGCGAGAGCCACCGCAAGGGCTCCGAGGGCAGCGTGTGCGGTCGAACGCATGCGAACTCCTGACTCTGGGGCAATGCTCGCCTACTTAGAGTGACCCAAACGGCGGCCCGGCGCACCCGGACGGCCGTGAGCCCGGCCCCTCCACCAAGGAGAGACCGGGCTCACGGCGTTGTCCGGGCCGGCTGGACTAGTCGAGGTAGTCGCGCAGCACCTGGGAGCGCGACGGGTGACGCAGCTTCGACATCGTCTTGGACTCGATCTGACGGATCCGCTCACGGGTGACGCCGTAAACCTTGCCGATCTCGTCCAGCGTCTTGGGCTGGCCGTCGGTGAGGCCGAAGCGCATGGACACCACGCCGGCCTCACGCTCGGAGAGGGTGTCCAGCACCGAGTGCAGCTGCTCCTGCAGAAGCGTGAAGCTGACCGCGTCGGCCGGGACGACCGCCTCGGAGTCTTCGATGAGGTCACCGAACTCGCTGTCGCCGTCCTCACCCAGGGGGGTGTGCAGCGAGATGGGCTCACGACCGTACTTCTGGACCTCGATGACCTTTTCAGGGGTCATGTCGAGCTCCTTGGCCAGCTCCTCCGGGGTGGGCTCGCGGCCCAGGTCCTGGAGCATCTGGCGCTGGACGCGCGCGAGCTTGTTGATGACCTCGACCATGTGCACCGGGATACGGATGGTGCGGGCCTGGTCGGCCATGGCGCGGGTGATGGCCTGGCGGATCCACCACGTCGCGTAGGTCGAGAACTTGTAGCCCTTGGTGTAGTCGAACTTCTCGACCGCACGGATCAGACCGAGGTTGCCCTCCTGGATCAGGTCCAGGAAGAGCATGCCACGGCCGGTGTACCGCTTGGCCAGGGAGACGACCAGTCGGAGGTTGGCCTCCAGGAGGTGGTTCTTCGCCCGGCGGCCGTCCTCGGCAATGATCTCCAGCTCGCGCTTGAGCTTCGGCGCGAGCTTGTCGGAGTTCGCCAGCTTGTCCTCGGCGAACAGACCCGCCTCGATGCGCTTGGCGAGCTCCACCTCCTGCTCGGCGTTGAGGAGCGGAACCTTTCCGATCTGCTTGAGGTAGTCCTTGACCGGGTCGGCGGTGGCGCCGGCCGCGGCGACCTGCTGCGCGGGGGCGTCGTCCTCGTCGTCGTCGGACAGGACGAAACCGGCGCTCTCCGCGCCCTCGGCGGCCTCGGGAGCGTCACCCTTGCCGGGCGCCGAGGTCTCCTCGGTCGCCTCGTCGTCGAGCAGCTCGTCGACGTCCTTCTTGGAGCCGGTCTTCTTGGCCGTGGCCTTCTTGGCCGTGACCTTCTTCGCGGTCGCCTTCTTGGCGGTCGTCTTCTTCGCCGCTGCCTTCTTTGCGGGCGCGGACTCGGACTCACCGGCCGACGGGTCCCCCACAGATGCGGGGGCGGCGGCGGTGGTCTTCTTGACCGTGGCGGCCTTTGCCGCGACGGTCTTGGTGGCGGTGCGCTTCGCCGGACTCTTCGCTGCGACGCTCTTGCGGGTGCGCTTGGGCGCCTCTGCGGCACTGACCATCAGCGTCACACCCTCCTCGTCGAGGATCTGGTTGAGGCTGCGCAGAACGTTCTTCCACTGGGTTGGCGGAATCTGGTCAGCCTCGAAGGCCCGACGCACGTCATCGCCGGCGATCTGCCCATCAGCCTTTCCCCGCTCGATGAGCGCCATCACAGACTCGGACTCGGCGATCTCCGGCGGGAGCGTACGGGATGTGCTGGCCGACACGAACAACCTCTCGGAACGATGGAAACGGCTTCCGACCCCGTCCACTGTGGATCGGGGCCGACGACCGCCGGTGGGGATGGACCGACGGCGCAGGGGCAACCGGGGAGTTGAACAGCGTCACGAACGCCGTCCGTATTCCCTCCTCGGCTATCACCTCTTAAGTCATCGCGCTTCCCGGAAGAGCGTTACGCCCAATCTGCGTGGCCCGAGTCACACCCCATAACGACCCATTCCCAGTCATATGACATGCAACCCTCCCAAGGTCTCTCGCCGGATCCGGTCGACGCCCCGGATCCGGCGATCTTGTGCGCCTTCGCCGCGTACGGCGTGCCCCGCCCGAGGGGGACGCGGGGCACGGGGGCCGCGCGGCGCCTACGGTCCGTACACGGTCGAGTACGGGCCTTCAGTGCTCGCGGGGCGCGGGGACGACGTGGTCCACGGGCGCCCCGGGGCCGTGGCCGACGGCCTCGCCGTGAGCGGCGAGGAGCTGGCGCATCGCGGATTCGGCCGCCGTGGCGTCGCCGGAGCCGATGGCGTCGACGACCCTCATGTGCTGACCCACGGACGTCTCGACCGGCCGCTCGCAGCCGCCGGCAGAGCCGCCGGAGACGTGCAGGGCGGCGGAGACGATGCCCGAGAGGTGCTCGAGCATGCGGTTGCCGGCGAGCTGCAGGAGCAGCGAGTGGAACTCCGCGTCGGCACGGGAGAAGGTCATGGTGTCGCCCTGGGCCGCGGAGTGGCCCATGATCTCGACCATGTCGGCGAGCCGCTGCTGGATGTCCTCGCGGCCGTGGCCGGCGGCGAGGCGGGCGGCGAGTGGCTCGATCGTCCAGCGCAGCTCACACAGCTCGCGGCGCTGATCATCGCGCTGTGGGCCGTAGGCCCGCCATTCGATGATGTCGGGGTCGAGGAGGTTCCAGTCGCTGACCGGGCGCACCCGGGTGCCCACGTTGGGTCGGGCGCTGACCAGGCCCTTGGCCTCGAGGACGCGCAGCGACTCACGGACGACGGTGCGGGAGACCTCGAAGCGCTGGCCGATCTCCTCAGGGACGAGCGGGCGGTCGGCGCCGAGATCGCCGGAGACGATCATCTGGCCGAGCTGTTGGACGAGTTGGCCGTGCAGGCCGCGGCCGCGACTGCCGGCCGCGCGACGGCCGACCCGGCCGATGTCTGCTTCGGAGCCGTCCCAGACCTGCGAAACGCGCTCGGCACGGTCCGGGCCTGCTGCGTTGGTGGCGTTCGCGGCGTTGGCGGCGTTCGCGTAGGGGTAGCGGTCAAGCTCGCCCGGGCCTGCGAGGCCGGTGTCGCCAGGGCGAGCCGCGGTCATCATGGTGTGCGCAAGGGTACTCACGCATCCTTTGTCGGCGACACCCTGAACACCCTTGAGGTCTTTGGTGAAAAGCACACGAAAGGGTGATCGCCCCCCATCCCCGAATTGACGCTTTATCGGAAAGAAATGCGCTCTCCGTGGCGAGTTATGGGCAGCAGCCATAACAACACTGCGCCGAAACAGGCGCCTTACTCGATCAGAACATAAAACCAGGCCGCACCGCACCCACATCACCGCAGGCCAGGACGGCTGGCGGCAACATCGTTGCGCTGCCCACGGATTGGATCGCGCACTACCTCACGATCGATACGCGTCGGTCGATTCCGGACTGGCGCTTGACGGCCGCCGGATGACCACTTGACGGCCTCCGACCCGGATTATGGCGAGACTCCGAGGCATTGGCGGTAACCCTGTTGCGGTGGACTCGAGTACGTAGCAGGGCGGCACCTTCCGTCCAATATGGAGCGCCGCCGCACCCATCGCCCAACCGGCGACAAGAGGAAGCCATTCGATGGCGTCGGCGGCGGCAGGCGGACCGAACAGGGCAGGGATCGCGGCCTCGTTACCCGCGGGGGCCGTACAGCCGGCGAATACAGCCAGGCAGGGAAGGTCAGTTGATCGGGCCGGGCCGCCCCGTGAACGCAGCGGGGCGTCGAACCGTCACCGGATCGCGCCAACAGCGGTGCGGGGGCCGGGGGTTCGAGGATCGGGGCGGCAATTATGGGCGGGCGGGCCGGCGCGGTCGCTATGGGGCCGCGCTTCGGACGGGCACCCTCGCGGGGCGTGAGGCCGGTGGGGAGCTGTCGGGGATATGAGGGGACCCGCACGACCAAGGTACCGCGATATGTCCTATTTTCTCGTTATTGTTCAATCATGACGGTTCGTCGTGTCCATGCGAGCGCCTTCCGGCCCCTCCGGCAGCTCGACATGCGGCGTCGGCTCAGACTTCCGGACGCAGCATCGGCGGATTGAGCAGCGTCGCGCCGCCGGCCCTGAACAGTTGTGCGGGGCGGCCACCCTGGCGGGTTGTCGTGCCGCCCGTGGGCACCAGGAATCCGGGGGTGCCGGTCACCTTGCGGTGGAAGTTGCGGGGGTCCAGGGCGACACCCCAGACCGCCTCGTAGACCCGGCGCAGCTCGCCCACGGTGAACTCCTGCGGGCAGAAGGCCGTGGCGAGCGAGGAGTATTCGATCTTGGAACGGGCGCGCTCCACGCCGTCGCCGAGGATCCGGGCGTGGTCGAAGGCGAGCGGGGCCGTCAGCTCATCCTCGCGGGCGTCGTCCTGCTCCAGGAGGGTCTCCACCGGTGCCCAGCGCGCGCTGTGGGCGTCACCACCGGCCGTGGGGGCGGGCAGGTCGGGGGCGAGGACCAGGTGCGCGACGCTGACGACCCGCATCCGGGGGTCGCGCTTGGGGTCTCCGTATGTGGCGAGCTGTTCGAGGTGTGCGCCGTAGGCGGGTGCCGGGCCCGTCGGGGACTGGGCGTGCAGACCGGTCTCCTCGGCGAGCTCCCGGGCGGCCGCGTCCTCGAGGTCCTCGTCGGCCCGGACGAAGCCACCGGGCAGCGCCCAGCGGCCCTGGAACGGCGGCTCACCGCGGCGCACGGCCAGCGCGCACAGGGCGTGGCGGCGCACGGTGAGCACGACCAGGTCGACGGTTACGGCGAAGGGCGGGAAGGCCGACGGGTCGTAGGGAGGCATGGCGTGATCATAGTCGTCCGCTTGACGATAAACAGGCCCCGAAGCGCTTCAGGAGCCCAGTTGCAGACCATCCGCCGCCGCCTCCACCATCCCCATGCCGAGTCTGCTGATCCGTATGGCGAACGGCTGCTCCGCGACGCTCAGGCCGGTGAGCTGTATCGCGCCGAGCGGGGCCGTGCCGAGCGGCCGCAGGGCCACCGTCCCGGCGGGGACGTCGGGGCGCAGACCGGCGAGCGCGAGCAGTATGTGCACCGCGCCGGCCGCGGCCAGCGCCGCGGGACGGCAGGCGGCCGGGTGCGGGACGGGGGCGCCGTGGGAGGTGCGCTGCTCCCCCGCGTACATCTCCGGGAGCCGGTGCCCGAAGTTGTCGGCGGCGTCGAGGACGCCTTTGGTCAGGACGCCGGCTGCCCGCTCGTGGCCGGCCGCGGCCAGTCCGGCGGCGGCGATCACCGTTTCGTGGACGCGGACCGCGCCGCTGCGGTGGCCGAACGGGTTGTAACCGCTCTCCTTGGCGCCCAGCCCCCGCAGGCCCCACCCGGAGTCCATGGCCGGGCCACCGAGCAGCCTGGCCAGCTGGTCGGTCTGTGCCGCGTCCAGCAGGCCGGGGGCGAGGGCGCCGCCGCCGAGCAGTCCGGTGTCGAGGAGATGCGCGGTGGTGGAGCCGAACTGTGGGACGGGCCGCCCGTCGGCGGTGAGCAGGGCCGCGGGGCGGCCGCCCGCGCGGTCCTCCAGCCAGAAGTCCGTACGGAACCGGGTGCGCAGGTCCGCGGCCCAGTCCCGTAGTGCCGCCGCGTCGGACGATCCGATGGCGTCGAGGAGATCGCCGCCCAGGAGGGCGGCACGGTGGGCGTGGGCCTGGGTCTCGCAGCGGTACGGCCCGTCGGGCGCGGGGTCGGGGACGTAGCCGCGTCCGCCCCCCGCTGGGTCGGTGGCGATCCTCAGCCATCTCAGGCAGCGCTCCGCGGCAGGCAGCAGCCGCTCGGTCTCCTGGTCGGGCAGTCCCCAGCGGCGCGCCTCCGCGAGCACGGTGGGGAACAGAAGGGTTGCCTCGATGCCGGTGCAGCTCGGTGGGGCGTGCGGTCCCGCGTCGCGGAGAGCGCCGGGAATTCGGCCGAAATCCGCCCCTGGTGCGGCTTGTT
Source organism: Streptomyces inhibens (assembly GCF_022221585.1). Lineage (NCBI taxonomy): Bacteria > Bacillati > Actinomycetota > Actinomycetes > Kitasatosporales > Streptomycetaceae > Streptomyces > Streptomyces inhibens. The sequence continues at coordinate 7,241,341 of NZ_CP084681.1, read as the reverse complement.
GGCTGCGGGCGAGCGCGCGCAGTGTGCCCGCGGCGAGCCGGGTGCCCAGTGGTAGCAGCATCCGGGCGGTCCACAGTGCCTCGGCCGGTGCAAAGCCGCAGCGCCAAGGGAATCCACCGGCCACGTACATGTCGGTGGGTGCGACCGGGTCGCGCATCACCAGGCCGTGCAGATCGTCGAGGCTGCCCGCCATGAGGGCATCGGCCCGCCGGTCGTCGCACTCCAGCCGGGCGGCCGTCCAGGGGCGCGGTGGCCGGTCGGTGCGGGTCCGCGGAGCGAGCGTCCCGGAGCGCGGGCCGGGGATGCGGGCATCGCCGGGGCGCCGGTGGTTGCCGGCGGGTCCGGTGCCGGGCCGTCGGCCGGCGTCGTGTTCCAGCGCGACGCGCAGTTCGATGGTGCGGCGGCCGCCGGGTGGCAGGTCCACTTCCCAGCGCAGCAGGCCTGCCGAGGCCAGCGCATCCTCGGGCGTCGGCGTTGCGGACACCACGGCGTGCACACCGGGCCCGGACCAGCGGAGCCCGGAGCCGTGGACCGCGGCCCGCAGTTCGGGGCCGCGGAGGCCGACCGCGACGGCTCCGAGTTCCGCGAGGTCCGTGCCCAGATGGATCTCGACCGGCAGCCGGACGGGCCGTGTGGCGCTGCTGCACAACGTGATCCGCTCGGTGCCGTCGGCGGACCGCAGCCGCTCCATGCGGATCTCCGGGTCCGGTCCGCGCTCGCCGGTCCTGCGGATCGTCCCGACGAAGCGGGCACGGTCCGCGCCGGTCAAGCGCCCCTGGAGGACGAGCGGTTCGCCGCCCGCGACCCGCAGTTCGCAGCGGGACAGGACCCGTCGGCCGTCACGGTAGAAGCCGTCCAGGCCGTGGCCGGTCAGCTGCCCCGAGGCCGGGGATACGGCGAGGGCCGGCAGTGCCACGCAGACCAGTGAGGAGTGGACGGGTTGCGGTTGAGGGGCCGGAGGTGGTGCCGGGCGCCGCTCTCCGGACGGCCGGCGGACCGGTTGAGTGGTGCGGACGATGCCTGGCACGCTCTGCGCTCCCTGGTGAGGTCGGGGCTCCGTACGGCCTGCGCCATACAGGTGAACGGTCCGGCCGGCGCCCAGGTCACGCCAGCCACGCAGCGCCGGCGCGCTCACCGCCGGCTCCGGTCGCTGTCCCGCCCGGCCCGGCGCCGGCCGCGCCCGTCGGTCGTACGGGTGCCGGGACCGGTGCCACCGCGGGGGCCGCGGGGACGGCCGGCAGGTCCGGGCCGGGGCGGTCCCGTTCGCTTCGCGGGCTGCGGTACCTCCTTTGCCGCGGGTGCGGGCCCATCGTCGGCGCTCGCCGCTTCCCGGTGCTGCTCGCGCAGACAGCGGCGCAGCGGCTCCGGATCGAGGCCTTCGTTGATGGCGCGGTGCAGCAACTGGGCGAAGGTGTAGTTGGGGTCGATGGCCAGGGCGCAGCCGAGGGCGACGCGCGCCGAGGGCCCGTCATCGGTGGACCAGCAGACCCACCCGGTGAGGGTGAGCGGTGCCACCGCGTGTTCGGAGTAGCTGCCGGCGCAGCGGCGGGCGAGGGCACGCCAGAGCCGGAGGGCAGGGGCAGCGGCGGGACCGTCCATCCACTCGGCCGCCCGGTCACGGGTGACCCGGTCCTGGAGCCCGAGGATGAGATCAGCAGCCTCGGCGTCGGTGATCAGCGCGTCGTCGCAGGCGTCCCTGGCCCGGTTGCTGCCCGAGGGGGTGTCCTGACGGAATCGGTGGATCATGGCCGCGGCCAGGTCGAGGGTCTCCCGGCGGACGGCCATCGCACCGTCCCGCCGGAGCATCCGCGGGACGAGCGCGCCGGCTGCCGCGTCCAGCGTCTGCTCCTGTTCGGCGGCCCGCGGGCCGGTGCGGGGCGCCAGCCTGGCCTCCATCTCCTTGAGCGAGCCGCGTACCTGCATTCCCGCGTACGCGGCGGCCGCGGCCATCACGGACGTGCCCGGCATGACCATCGGTGTGCCGTCGACGGGGCAGCACCGGAAGTCTGGACAGCAGTAGGACCAGAAGCGTCCGTTGGAGAGGCACAGGGCCTCTAGGACGGGTACGTCGAGCGCGCCGCAGGCGGTGCGCAGCCGCTGGGCGAGCGGCCGCAGCCGGTCCTTGACGTCCTTGCCGCTCTCGCCCGCCGCGGGCTCCTGGCAGAGGTAGACGATGATCGCCGCGGGCCGGGCATCACGCTCCTGACCTGCCGAGATCAGACAGTCGGCGAGTTGGTCGGCGACGTCCGGCCACTGCGCGGTGTCCGTCGGGATCCCGAGCCGGACCCTGCCTCCGAAGCGTCCTCGCTCGCCGTGCAGCGCGACCATCACGATGCTGTCGTCCGGATAGAAGCCCATGAGATACGGCAGGGCGTCGGCGAGCTCGGCCGGGCCGCGCAGGGTGACCCGGGGTTCGGCGGGCGGGGTCGTGGCCGCGCCGGAGGGGGCTGAGGAATGGGAGGAGTGGGAGCTGCCGGAGGGGTTGGACTCATTGGGCGGGGTCGGGGAGCTGGTGATGTGGTCGGGGCCGGAGGAACCAGAGGGGTTGGAGTGAGGAGAGGAGGTGGAGGGATTGGTGGCTTTGGCAGGACCAGTGGGGCTGGAGGTTTCTACACGGTCTGTGGTGCTGGTGGGGCCGATGTGTTCAGTGAGGCCGGATGAGCCGGATGCGTTTGTGGGGTTGTCAGGGGCCGACGGCTCGGTGGTGTGGGAGGCGGTGGGGGAATGCAAGGTGTTCGCGTTGTCCGGGGTGGAGGAGGCGGACGAGGCGGACGAGGCGGACGAGGCGGACGAGGCGGAGGGTGTCGCGGCGGAGTCGGAGTCGATGTCAGTGATGCGCTTGCGCGGTTCGCTGTGCGGATTCATGGCTCGAAGATCCCGCGTCCGGCCGCCGAGCCGCGACCCCTGTGGATAACTCGCGGGCGACGAGGTTATCCACAGCTTCGGGCCGGGGTTCGCGCGATGTCAGTGGCATCGGGTTGCATGGGGGCATGAGCAACGAAGAGCTGCGTGCCGCAGCCGATGCCGTCCTGACCCGTCTCGTCGGGGATTCCAGCGGCACGGCCCGGCTGCGCGAAGATCAGTGGCGGGCGATCGAGGCGCTGGTCGCCGACCACCGCCGCGCGCTGGTCGTGCAGCGCACGGGCTGGGGCAAGTCCGCGGTCTATTTCGTCGCGACGGCGCTGCTGCGGGAGCGCGGCAGCGGACCGACCGTGATCGTCTCCCCGCTGCTCGCGCTGATGCGTAATCAGGTCGAGGCGGCCGCGCGGGCCGGGATCCGCGCGCGCACGATCAACTCCGCCAACACCGAGGAGTGGGACACCGTCCAGGCCGAGGTGGCGGCCGGCGACGTGGATGTCCTGCTGGTGAGCCCGGAGCGGCTGAACAACCCCGATTTCCGTGATCAGGTGCTGCCCAAGCTCGCGGCGGCGACCGGCCTGCTGGTCGTCGACGAGGCGCACTGCATCTCGGACTGGGGTCATGACTTCCGGCCGGACTACCGACGGCTGCGCACGATGCTCGCCGACCTTCCGCCGGGTGTGCCCGTGCTCGCCACCACGGCCACGGCCAACGCCCGGGTGACCGCCGACGTCGCCGAGCAGCTCGGTACGGGTGAGGGCTCCACCGAGGCGCTGGTGCTGCGCGGGCCGCTGGACCGGGAGAGTCTGAGCCTGGGCGTGCTGCCGCTGCCGGACGCCGCACACCGGCTCGCCTGGCTCGCGGACCATCTTCACGAGCTGCCGGGCTCGGGGATCATCTACACACTCACCGTCGCCGCGGCCGAGGAGGTCACGGCCTTCCTGCGGCACCGGGGGCACACGGTCTCCTCGTACACGGGCAAGACGGAGAACGCCGACCGTCAGCAGGCGGAGGACGATCTGCTCGCCAACCGCGTCAAGGCGCTGGTGGCGACCTCCGCGCTGGGCATGGGCTTCGACAAGCCCGACCTGGGATTCGTGGTGCATCTGGGCTCGCCGTCGTCCCCGATCGCGTACTACCAGCAGGTGGGCCGCGCCGGCCGTGGGGTCGAGCACGCCGAGGTGCTGCTGTTGCCGGGGCGTGAGGACGAGGCGATCTGGAAGTACTTCGCGTCGTTGGCGTTCCCGCCGGAGGAGCAGGTGCGGCAGACGCTGGACGTCCTGGCGGCCGCCGGGCGGCCGGTGTCGCTGCCGGCGCTGGAGCCGCAGGTCGAACTGCGCCGCTCGCGCCTGGAGATCATGCTCAAGGTGCTCGACGTGGACGAGGCCGTACAGCGCGTCAAGGGTGGCTGGACGGCCACCGGGCGGCCGTGGTCGTACGACGCCGAACGCTATGCGTGGGTGGCGCGTCAGCGCGAGACCGAACAGCAGGCGATGCGGGAGTACGCCTCCACGACGGGCTGCCGGATGGAGTTTCTGCGGCGGCAGTTGGACGACGAGGCGGCGGTGGCGTGCGGCCGTTGCGACAACTGTGGCGGGGCGCGGTTCACCACCGAGGTGTCCGCCGCATCGCTGGATGCGGCGCGCGGTGAGCTGGGACGCCCGGGCGTGGAGGTGGAGCCGCGACGGATGTGGCCGACGGGACTGCCGGCGGTCGGTGTGGACCTCAAGGGGCGTATCCCGGCGGGCGAGCTGGCCTCCACCGGCCGGGCCCTGGGGCGACTTTCGGACATCGGCTGGGGCAATCGGCTGCGGCCGATGCTGGCGCCGCAGTCGCCGGACGGACCGGTCCCCGACGATGTGGCGGCCGCGGTGGTCACGGTGCTCGCCGACTGGGCCAAGGGCCCTGGGGGTTGGGCATCCGGTGCGGCGGACGCCCCTCCCCGCCCGGTGGGCGTGGTGTGCCTCTCGTCGAGCAGCCGCCCACAGCTGATCCGGTCGCTCGCCGAGCGGATCGCCGCGGTCGGCCGGATGCCGTTCCTGGGCGTGGTGACCTCGGTGGACGACGGTGCCGACGGCAGGATTCCGCGCAGCAACAGCGCCCAGCGGCTGCGGGCCCTGCACAGTTCGTTGGACGTGCCGCCGGAGCTGGCGCAGGCCCTGGCGTCGGCGGGCGGCCCGGTGCTCTTGGTGGACGACTACGCCGACACCGGCTGGACGCTGGCCGTGGCCGCGCGGCTGCTGCGCAGGGCCGGAGCAGCGGGGGTGTTCCCGCTGGTCCTCGCCGTACAGGCCTAGAGGCCGTAGCCCCGCCCGGTGCAGCGGGCAGGGATATTTGCGAAGTACCGGGTGATTGCGGGCGGCTGCGGAAATTGCTCGTTGCCGCATGACTGTACGACCGCGAGAATTGGGGTTGCTTCCCCGTACACCGGCCGTCCGTGGTCAGGCAGGGCCATGTCGTGGTGCGTACGCGCGCCCGGTCGCCGCCCGACCTGCGGACGCGTAGACGAAGGGAGGAACGTGACCTTCGGCTTCGGCCCGCCCCCGCATGTGTCCCCGCCCGCGTCCGCCGATCCCGCCGCCCGACTGGGCCGGATGCTGGAGCCCGCAGAGTGGGCCTCGGCCGGTATTCCGTTGCTGCGCAACCCTCGTGAGGTCGTCGCCGGCCTGCACGATCGTCATCGCCCGGGGCCGTCGACGGCCATTGTCGCGGTGCTTGATCCGCAGGAGCGGTTGACGGCCAGTGCGTCCTTCACCGAGTTCGCGGCCGCACCCGACGGCTGGGAGTTCCGCAATGCCCTGCTGGCGCATCTGCGCCGGGTCACCCCGCACGACCTGCGGCTGCGCGCCCCGGTCCGGACGGCCGTGCTGCTCTACTGCCGTGAGGGCGAGCCCCGTTGGACGGAGACGGACGGCGCGTGGATGTGGGGGCTGCGCGACGCCTGCACCCTGCACGGGCTCCGTTGCGGCGCGTACATCGCGCTGACTCCCGACCGCTGGCAAGTACTGGGCGAGGGTCGTGGCGGGCGCCGTCCCAGGCCGTCTCCCATGGACAAGCCGGCCACGGAACCACGCCGTACGGGGGCGGTTCGTATGACGGCGGCCCGTCGCCCGGCGGCGCCGCGTCCTGATGTGCAGCGCACGGCCGCGAATCTTTCCGTCGCACAGAGCCGCTCGGCGCCCCGGCGCACCGGTGGTGGTGCCCCGGAAGCCCATCGGCACACGGCAGCGCGCTGACCGAGGAGAGGCGGACGTAGCCCTCGCGAGAAGGAGGCGGGCCCCCTCGGCCGGCACGGCCGGACAGCCCGCCGAACCGGACCGCTCACCGAAGAGGACAGGGGCATACCGGCTCGCGCAGGTGTACGCCCCCTCGAGTCCGGGTGCGCGAGCGAGCCCGACGGCCTCAGGGGCCGACGGGCTGCTACGAGCGACAGCGGTCAGGCGTTCGCGCCGAGAACGCTGTTGATCCGCTGCGGGTCACCGCAGACGATCAGCAACGCTCCGGCACGGGCCATCGCGGTGGGCAGCGCCCGCGCGGTGACCTCGTCCGTACCGCCGTTGACGGCGACGACCACGACCGGCCGGCCGGTGGCCCGCTCGGCGGTGGCGTCCGCGTAGAACACATCGTCCACGGCGTCGTGTTGGGCCCAGTAGGACGCCTCACCGAAGGACAGTTCATGCGCGGCCCACGGGTGGGTCTCGCCGGTGGTCAGCACCAGGATGTCGCCCGGCGCACGCCCGGAGTCCAGCAGCAGGTCGACGGCCTCGTCGGCAGCGTCGACGGCGCCGGCGGCGGGTGCCGGAATGAGCTGGAGCTGCGCTCCCGCGGTGCCGGTCGGGTCGGCGGGAGGCTGCGGGGAGCCGGTGCGCTGCGCCGGCGGAGCGGCGACAGGCCCACGCGGCGGGGCAGCGGGTCCGGGCTTGCCCGGACGGGCACTGGACGCGGGGGCGCCACGCGGAGGCGCGGGGCGGGGACCGGGGCCAGGAACGGGACGGGGGGTCGGCGCGGTACGGCCGGCGGCCGGGGTTGCGCGGGGACCCGGGACACTCTCGTGAATCTGAGGCTCCTCGGGGATGAGAGGCATAAAGGGATGTCTATCAAACGTAAGTGCGGAACACGTCATCGGGTACCGAATTGATGTCCGCACCGCTCAGAAGTCGAAGCCGAGTTGGCCACCGGCCTCCAGAGCGGCTGCTTCGGGGGTGACGCGCACCTTCTTCAGATGCCGCCACCGGGGCAGGGCGTCCATGTAGGACCACGACACTCGGTGGTGCGGCGTAGGACCGTACTCCTCCAGGGCGATGCGATGGGTCGGCGAGGGGTAGCCGGCGTTGGCCGCGAAGTCGAAGTCGGCGTATTCCAGGCCCAGTTCGGCCATCATCGCGTCGCGTCGCACCTTGGCGATCACGGACGCGGCGGCGACCGCGATGCAGGACTGGTCTCCCTTGATGACCGTGCGGACCCGCCATGGCGCGCCCAGGTAGTTGTGCTTGCCGTCGAGGATGATCGCGTCCGGCCGGACCGGCAGCGCCTCCAGGGCGCGTACGGCCGCGAGCCGCAGTGCCGCGGTCATGCCGAGTTCGTCGATCTCCTCCGGTGAGGAGTGCCCGAGGGCGTACGACGTGACCCAATCGCCGAGCACAGCGCACAGTTCGGCGCGGCGCTTGGGGGTCAGCAGCTTGGAATCGGTGAGACCGTCGGGCGGCCGGCGCAGGCCGGTGACGGCGGCGCAGACGCTGACCGGGCCGGCCCACGCTCCGCGCCCGACCTCGTCGATACCTGCAACGATCTTGGCGCCCGTCGTGGCGCGCAATGATCGTTCGACGGTATGGGTGGGGGGCTCGTACGGCATGGCGCCAGCAAGGTTACGCCTATTCGGCCCAGGCGTCCGCATCGGATCCGAACCTGGTGACAACCGGTCCCGGTGACCGCGGGAGGCGGACCGGCCGGTTCCGCTACCGACGGGTATGCGAGGGGGCGCGGGGGCCTGGTGGGGCCCGCGCCGGAGGCCGCTGTTCCCCGGGGCGCGCGTGACCGTACGGGGGTGAAGTCGCCGCCCGGCGCCGCCCGTTGGGGTCAGGGGCGCGCACGGGAGCGGACGCGGACGATCATCGCGTGTCGGGTGAGGAGAAGGGCGGTGCTGCGGTGATCAGCCGGCGAGGGTGGGGGCCCAGGACGGGAGGGGCTCGGTGCTCTCCAGCCATGGCTCGGGCGGGGTGCCGGCGCGGCCGGCGGCAACGATGCCGCCGACGATGGCGCAGGTGGTGTCGACGTCTCCGCCCGCCTGGACGGTGGTCCAAAACGCCCGCTCGTAGTTACCGAGGTGCTGGGCCGCGGCCCAGAGGGTGAAGGGCACCGTGTCGTGGGCGCTGGTGCGCCGTCCGCAGCCCAGGACGGCGGCGACGGTCCCAGGGTCGGCGTAGTCGAGCATGTCGCGGGCCCGGCGCAGTCCGGCTTGTACGGCGCTGCGCGGGATCAGCTCCAGCACTCCGTTCAGCAGCTGTTCGGGGCCGATCTCGCGCGTCGGGTCGGCCACCAGGGCAGCCGCGGCGGCCACGGCCATGGCGCCGACGACGGCCTCGCGGTGCTGGTGGGTGGTGTAGGCGGAGATCTCCGCCTGGTGCGTGGCCTGCTCGGGGTCGTCGGCGTACCAGGCGCCGAGGGGAGCGATCCGCATGGCGGCGCCGTTGCCCCACGAGCCCTGACCGTTGAAGAGTCCGGACGCCAGCTCGCGCCAGTCGCCGCCCTCGCGGATCAGCCGGAGCATGCGGTTGACGGCGGGGCCGTAGCCACGGTCGAAGTCGTGGTGGTCGGCGAAGGAGTGGGCGAGGGCGTCCTGGTCGATCCGGCCGTGGGTGGTGAGCACGGCCAGGACGGAGCAGGCCATCTCGGTGTCGTCGGTCCACTGCCAGGGAGCGGGGGGCAGCTCGCGGCGCTTGAGAGAGGGGTAATGGGCGGGGACGAAGAACTGGGATCCGAGGGCGTCGCCCACGGAAAGTCCGCGCAGGCTCGCCAGAGCCCGCGCACAGCGGTCTGCGTCACGATGGTCGAGGGTCATCGCTGTGCACTCTAACCGGTGACGCCATAAGGCTCGGGTTTACACCAGCGGTCAAAGGGCCGGTCGAGGGTGTAGCGGCCGTCCGGGCCGAGCAGCAGGGTGCGCCATTCCGCGTTGCCCGGGTTGGACAGCGACTCGAAGTCGGCCACCGTCCAGTGGAACCAGCGCATGCAGAACAGCCGCATGGTGAGGCCGTGCGTGACGATCAGGACGTTCGGCGGATGGTGGGGGTCCTCGAAGCTGCGCCACAGGCTCTCCAGGAACGCTCCGACCCGGTCGTAGACGTCCGCGCCGGACTCGCCCTGGGCGAAGCGGTAGAAGAAGTGGCCGTAGGCGTCGCGGTAGGCCTTCTGCCGTCGTACGTCGTCACGGTCCTGCCAGTTGCCCCAGTCCTGCTCGCGCAGCCGGGGTTCCTCGCGCACCCGGACCTTGTCGGGGTCCAGGCCGAGCTCGTGGAAGGTCTGGTGGGTGCGGCGGTAGGGCGAGACATACGCGGAGATCTGCTCGTCGCCGAACATCTCGCGCAGTGGGCCACCGGCCTCCTCCGCCTGCCGCCGCCCGGTCTTCGTGAGGGAGAGCGCATGATCGGGTTCCCGCTCGTAGACGGTGTCGTCGACATTCCCCTCCGATTCTCCGTGCCGGATGAGAACGATGCGTCGGGGCCGAGCCATGCCGCCAGCCTAGGCGCCTGCCCTGTACACGTCGCACGCAGCTGTGGTCGCAACCGTGTCCCCTTACGCACGGGAGCCGGCCGTGACCTGCCGGCTCTCGGGGCTGCGGCTGCGGTCGATCGTTCATGCGGGATCGGGGCGCGCGACGTTGGGTCGGCAGGCGTGCGTGCGGTCAGTGGGCGGCCAGGGCCGGGCGGCCTTCACATATCTCGTAGAGGCGTCCGTCGAAGCGCCGCCGGAGCAGCCGGTCGTGGGAGACGACGACCAGCGCGCCGGGCCACACGGCCAGGGCCGCTTCGAGCTCTTCGACAAGGTCGAGCGCCAGGTGGTTGGTGGGCTCGTCGAGCAGCAGCAGGTCCGCCGGGCGGGCCAGCAGGCGGGCCAGCGCGAGCCGGCGTCGCTGGCCGGCCGAGAGAGCCCCGACGGGCACCTGAAGGTCGCGCTCCCGGAACAGGCCGAACGAGAGCAGCAGGGCGGTCAGCTCTTCCGTGTCCCCGGCCAGGCCCCGGCAGAACGCGGTCAGCAGGGGCTCGGCGGGGCGGGAGACGGGTATTTCCTGCGCGAGGTAGCCGATCCGCCCTCGGCGCTGGACCGTCCCGCTGTCCGGTGCGGTGACGCCGGCCAGGACCCGGAGCAGCGTGGTCTTGCCCGCGCCGTTGGCGCCGTGGATCACGAGGCGTTCGCCGGCGGCGACGGTGAGGGAGTCCACCGCGAGCCGGTCCCCGACCCGCACCCCGTCGAGCCGGACGAGGGTGCCCTCGGCCTCGCCGATGCCCGGCGCCGCCCGGAAGCGGAGCGGCTCGGGGGGCTTGGGGACAGGCTTCTCGCGGAGCCTACGCAGTCGTTCCTGGGCGTTGCGCACGCGGCCGGCCACCGAGGCCTGGACGCGCCCCTTGTCCCGGTCGTACGCCATTTTGTTGCCGTCCTTGATGGCTCGGCCAGGGGCCACGTCGCGTGCGGTGCCCGCCGCGAAGTCGGTGAGCTGGGCGATCTGTTCGCACCACTGGGCGTAGTCCTGCTGCCAGCGCCGGCGGGCGGCGGCCTTGGTGGCGACGAAGGTGCCGTAGCCGTCGCCGTAGCGGACGATGCCGCGGCGGTCGGCGTCGACCTCGACGATCGCGGTCGCGATCCGCTGGAGGAAGAGCCGGTCGTGCGAGACGGTGAGGACCGTGCCGCGATGGGCGAGCAGGGCGTCCTCCAGCCAGTCGAGGGCCGCGGCGTCGAGGTGGTTGGTGGGTTCGTCGAGGAGCATGATCTCGGGTGCCGCGGCGATCAGGCAGGCGAGCCCCAGCCTGGCCTGTTCGCCTCCGGAGAGGCTGCCGAGCAGCCGGTCGTGGTCCACCTGGGCCAGGCCCAGGGCATGCAGCGCCTTGTCGACGCGGGCGTCGGCCTCATAGCCGCCACGCAGCTCGAAGAGGGTGAGCAGATCGCCGTACTCCGCCAGCCTGCCGGGCGTGGCGTCGCCGAGCCCGCTCTCCAGCGACCGCAGCCTGCGCTCCATGTCCCTGAGGTCCGCCAGGGCGGCGTCGATCGCGTCCTGCACGGTGCTGTCGGGCGGGAGGTCGGGGGTCTGGCCGAGGTAGCCGATGCCGCCGTCGGCGCAGAGCACCACTTGGCCCTCGTCGGGCTGCTCGGCGCCCGCGATGATGCGCAGCAGCGTCGACTTTCCGGCGCCGTTCTCCCCCACGATCCCGATGCGGTCGCCGGGGCGTATCGACAGTGAGACGCCGTCGAGCAGCAGTCGGTCGGCGTAGGACTTGGTGATGTCACGCAAGGAGATCTGAGTGGGCAATCCATCCTCCAAAGGCAAATGCAACCCGAGTTGCGTTACGATGAGAATGGCACACGAAACCCACTAACGCAACAGGAGTTGCACTTGTCTGGCGAGACGGCGAACGAGAAGGTGAACGAGAACGCGGGCGGGACCGGCGACGGCGCGCCCACGCCCGGCACCCGGCGCCCCGGCGGCCGCACGGCACGCACCCGCGCCGCCGTCCGCGACGCCGTGCTGGCAGGCCTCACCGAGCACGGCTACCCCGGCCTGACGGTCGAATATGTCGCCGAGCACTCCGGCGTGCACAAGACGACGCTCTATCGCCGCTGGAAGGACGTCGAGGGCCTGGTGGCGGACGCCCTGGACCTGGCGGGCGAGGACAGCTGGGTCCCGCCCGACACCGGTTCCCTGGAGGGCGATCTGCGCGCCCTCGCCCGCGAGGTCGTGGCGTCCTTCACCGATCCGGCGGTGGCCGCGTCAGGCTCCGCGATGATCGCCGCCGGCTTCCAGTCGGAGCGGGCGGCCGCCGCGCTGCGCGCGTACTACGCCGAGCGGTTCGCGCGCTGCGAGGTCATCGTCGAACGCGCGGTCCACCGCGGGGAGTTGCCTGCGGCACCGGGTCCGGGCCGTGCGCCGACGGGCGCTGCCGCCGACGCCGCCCGGTACGACGACTCCGCCCCGCACAGCACCATCGATGCCGGCGCGCTCGTCCGTTCCGTCTCGGCGCCGCTGTTCTTCCGTCTGTTCATCACCCGGGAGCCGGTCGACGACGCGCTCGCCGACCAGGCCGCGGCGGCAGCGCTGGCCGCGGCCCGCGCAGGGGTGTTCACCACCCGCGGCCCCGTCGATACCATCCCCGGCGCGGCTCCCTGAGCCCGCTCACCCGAAGGCCTCCGCCGTTCACACCGTCCACGACGGTTCGAGCTGCACCACATCTCCCGCGATCGCCCGGACGTCCGCGGCTATCTGGGCACGCAGCGCCAGCCGCTCCACCCGTTCGGGCCGGTACTTGCCCCGCTCGGCCGCCGACTGCCACATCGACAGCACCAAGAACTCCTCCCCCGGAGCCCGCCCCAGCATCCCCCGCAGCATTCCCGGCGAACCCGCCATCGCCGGGTTCCAGACCTTCTCCTGCATCAGCATGAAGTGATCCACGCGGTCCTGGCGCACCTGGCAGTGCGCCAGCCGCAGCACATCCACGTCCATGAACACGGGGCGGAAGCCGACCTTCACATCAAACTCGTGCTCGAACAGCCGTACTTGGGCGTCCTTGTACGTGCCGACCTGGGCGGCCGCCAGCCGGTCGTGCGAGCGCGCCATGAAGGAGTCGTAGAACGCCCGGCTCTCCCAGAAGGCCACCAGATGCGCGACGCCCGGCCGCCCCCGGCTCCACCCCCCGCCCTGCCCTCGAAACCCCGGCTCACCCAGCAGCCCCGCCCATTTCCGCTGCCCCCGCTCGAACCCTCGACGGTCCACAACGGTGAGGCGAATCCACTTGACCAGCACCGCGCCATCGTACGGCCCGAGAGCAAACCGGGATCACTGCGCGTCACATTCCGACCACCCCGAACTTCCTTACGGGCGCGGGTCGATGGGCGTCAGCACGCCCAGCCGCCGCTCCACCGCCTCGGCCGCCTCCAGACACAGGTCCTCCCGGTAGGAGCGCCCGATCACCTGCACCCCGTACGGGAGCCCGTCCACCACCCCGGTGGGCACGGCCACCGCGGGCACGCCGACGAAGCTCGTCGCGGTGCACAGCCGCATGGCGTGCTGCACCCGCTGATGGCTCTCCTCGTCGCGCACCTCCTCGTCCGGCGCGAACGGCGGATCGGTGAACACCGGCCCCAGGACCAGCGGATACTCGTCCAGGAACACCGCCCAGTCCCGTTGGATGCCCATGCGCACCCCGGTCAGCCGCAGATACTCCGCCAGCTCCACAGGGGCGGATTTCGCCATCCCCATCTCGATATAGCGATGGCCACCCTCCCCGAGAAGCGGCTTGACGACGGGCCAGGTGGTGGCGAACTCCGTGCGGGTCATCCGGCCGTAGACCTCAAGGGCATCGTCCAGCCGCGGTACGTCGGCGACCTCGCACACCTCGTACCCGGCATCCCGGAGCGCGCCCGCGGCGCTCTCCACGGCCTTGCGCACCGCGGGGTGTACCCCGCGCCCACCGGGGTCCGTCACCATCGCCACCTTCGGGGGACGGGTCAACGGCTCGCCGTGGAGCGGCACCGGCACCGTCCGTGGGTCGCGCGGATCGGCCCCGGCCAGCACCTCGTACGCGAGCCGGAGATCATCGACCGTACGGGCCAAGGGGCCGTCGACCACGAGGACCTGCGCGGCGAGCGCGGGATCGTCCGGTCCGATGCGGTGATCGGCGGCGAACCGCCCGTAGGTCGGCTTCAGTCCCGCGACGCCGCAGAAGGACGCGGGGATGCGCACCGACCCTCCGGAGTCGTTGCCGAGCCCCAGTGCGACCATCCCGCTCGCCACGGCAGCGCCGTCGCCGCCGCTGCTCCCGCCCGGAGTGACCGCACCGCTCCACGGATTCGCGGTGTCTCCGAACAGCTCGCTGCGTGTGTGGACACCGGCCAGGATGAGCGTCGGCATATTGCTGTGCCCGATGGGGATGCCGTCCGCCGCGCGCAGCCGCGCCACCGGGGGCGCATCGGAGCGCGCGACAAAGTCGCGGAAGCGCTTTGCGCCGTAGGTCGTCGGCACACCCTCGATGGCGGTGGTCTCCTTGACGGTGAACGGCACACCGGCCAGTGGCCCCAGTTCGTCGCCCGCCGCTCGTCTGCGGTCGATCTCCGCCGCATCGGCCCGTGCCCGCTCGGCGAGCAGCTGGGTGACGGCGTTGACGGCCGGATTGACCGTCGCGATCCGCTCCAGATGGGCGTCGACCAGCTCCACCGCCGACACCTCTCCGCTGCGTACCGCCGTCGCCTGGGCGCGAGCCGCCATTTTCCACAGCGCGTTGCGCATGACCTCCCCTTCTCCCCGGCCCCTGGGGCCCTCCTGGATGCCTCATCCGCGTACCCCGGCGCAGAGGGCCGCAGTTCCCGGCACGAAGACGTTCCGATGCGCTTGCATCACTTCGGCATCGTAACCTTGTCACCGATACGTACGCATCGAATAACCGGAGTGCGCGGCATGCCCAAGCAGGTCGACCACGAGAGCCGACGCCGACAGATCGCCGAGGCCGTGTGTCAACTCGCCGACGAGAGCGGCCTGGAAGGTGTGACGCTGCGCGATGTGGCGGCCCGCGCGGAGGTGTCCATGGGGGCCGTCCAGCGCTGCTTCGCCACCAAGGAGGAGATGCTGGTCTTCGCGCTCGGCCACATCGGCGAACGGATCGCCGCACGGGTGACGGCCCGGCTCGTCGAATCGCCCGCCCAGTCGGCCCGTACGGCACTGGGGCACGCCACCACCGAGGTCTCGCTGCTCCAGGAGGAGCATCGCGCCGAGGCCCGGGTCTGGCTCGCCTTTGTCGCCCAGGCCGCCGTCAGCCCGTCGCTGGCCGAAATTCTGCGCTCCAACTACGCCGGCCTGCAGACGGCGTTCGCCCGGCTGATCACCGAGGCCGCCGACACCCCGGACCCGGACCGCGCGGCCCGCACCCTCCTCGCCCTCGCCGACGGCCTCACCACCCACGTCCTGATCGGCCATCTCTCCCCCGCCATGGCGCTGGACGTGCTCGACGGCCACCTCAACCGCCTCTGGAACGAGCGCGCATCCTGATCCGGACCCCCGCGACCCAACTGGCCGGACGGCACTTTCAAGCCATCTGAACCAGCCTCAATCCGCCTCTGACCAGGGACAGTTCATCCCACCCCACGGGGCGTCAGGCGTGGCACGATGGTCAGCCAACGGGAAGTCCCGGGAGATTGGCCGCGTGACCGCGCAGGTCGGGCCGCATCCCCGGGAGATGAAGGAAGGGAAGCCCGGTGAGCACGCTCAGCAAAGGGATCGAAAAGGTCGAGGTAACGCTCAAGTGGGACCCCAGCCCCATCGGCACCCCGGACAATGACCTCGACATCGTCGCGGCGACCTACACGGCCGACGCACCGCACGGCGACCCGGCCTATCTGGTGCACTTCGACAGCCGGTCACCCGACGGGACCATCACCCTCAACCGGGACAGCCGGACCGGCCAGGGGTTCGGTTTCGACGAGATCATGACGCTGGAACTGGACCGGCTGGCCGACACCTACAGCCGGGTCGTCGTCGGAGTGGCCATCCAGCAGGGCGAGGGCCGCAAGGTCTTCGGCGACATAGAGAACACCGCCGTTCGGATCCGCGAGGGGTACACCGACCTGGCGCAGAGCGACTTCACCGAGGTCGCCGGGGCCACCGCGGCGACGGTCGCCGAGTTCACCCGGGACGAGACGGGCAACTGGCGATTCCGTGCGGCGCTCCGGGGCTTCGACACCGACCCGGAGGCGTTCGCCGGGCTGATGGGGCGCTGAAGGAACCGCACCACGGCAAGCGAGGGGAGGCGGCAGACGACCGCCCCCCTTCGCGCCGTTAGGCGCCCTCCCTCTTGCGGCGGCGATGGGCCGCGACCCGCGCCCGTGAGGCGCAGGCGGTCGAGCAGTAGCGGCGCGCGCTCCCGGGGCCGGTGCCCAGGTAGAGAGTGGTGCACCGGGAGGCCGCGCATTCTCCCCACGGGACGCGCCCGTATTCGGTGAGAATCTGAGCCAGCGCCAGGGCACTGGAGGCGAGGAACCAGTCCGCCCAGCTCGCATCGTCACCGCGATCGACATGCAGATGCCAGGCGTGCCCGCCGTGCCGGGAGAGGCGCGGCCGGGCACCGCATGCCGCGAGCAGCGCATTGATGGCGTGGGCCGCCCGGTCGGTGTCGGTCTCGGTGAGGACCGCGGCCAGACGGGCGGCGGCCGTCCGCAGGCCGTCGGCATCGTCCGCCGAGAACGCCTGCTCGGTGAGATCGTCGGGGCTCTCCCCGTGGCGCGCGAGCAGTCCGGCCAGTGCGTCCCTGGAGAGATCCGGATCCGCGCGGACCGCGTTCGCGAGATCGATCAGCCGCTCGGCAGGCCGGAAGCCTGGCTCGATCACCGCACCATTTTTCACGATCCGCCCACTCCTCAAACCGCATTCCCCTGCCCCATGGGCTCGTGCACCCCTCCAATGTAACGTCTTGAACAAAGAAGCCGTTACCCCACGGAAATCGGACCTGGAGATGCGCATGCCCCGGCGCCCCGCCGCCTCAGGAGCACGATCAGGATTACCGCTCTACCTGGCCACCGCCTTCTTCGCCCGCCTCGCGGAGGAGGGCATGGCAGTGGCGATGGTGCTGCTGGCACTGCAGCGCGTCGGAAGCGCGGCCCAGGGCGCGTTCGTCCTCACCGCCTGGATGGCGCCGCATGTGGTCGCCGCGCCCCTGGTGGGCGCCCTTACCACCCGGATACGGCGCCCCCGGCTGTGCTATCTCGGCGCCCTGGGCGGCTTCGCCACCGCCATCGCGGCGCTGTCCCGGCTCGTCGGATGTGCCCCCGCCCCGCTGACGCTCGCCGTCGCCCTGATCGGCGGCGGCTGCGGTCCGGTCGTCTCCGGCGGGCTCTCCAGCCTGATCGCCGGGTTGCTGCCACCGGGCGCGCGGCGCGACCGTGCGTACGCGCTGGATGCGGCGGTCTACAACGCCGCCTCGGTGGCCGGTCCCGCCGCGGTCAGCGTGGTGGCTGTCCTGGCGTCGCCCGGCGCGGCGATGATGCTGCTCGGCTGCGCGGCAGCCACCGCGGCGGCGCTGGTCGCCGGGCTGCCGTACGGGCGCGCCGAGCAGGCCTCGGCGGGCCCCGCGCCGGCCACCTCGCTGCGGGCGGACCTGGCGGCGGGGCTGGCAGCCGTCTGGCGCACCGCTGAACTGCGCGCGATCACCGCGGGCACCTGTCTGGCCTTCGGCGGTATCGGCGGCCTGACGACCACCACGGTGCTGCTCGCCGGCCACCGGGGCCATCCGGGAGCGGGCGGCATCCTGATGACCGCGTTCGCCATCGGGGCACTCCTCGGCTCGCTGGCCGTGGCCCGGTGGCAGCCGCCCCTCTCGGACCAGCGCCTGGCCACGCTCGCCCTGTGCGGCACCGGCCTCGCGCTGGCCACCGCCGCGCTCGTACCGTCACCGACGGCCGGTGCGGCGCTGTTCGTCCTGGCGGGCGTGTGCGACGGTCCGCTGCTGACCGCGACCCTCCGCATCCGAGCCAGGTACGCCCCGCCGCGTACCCGGGCGCAGGTCTTCACCCTGGGGGCCGGGCTGAAGATCACGGCCGCGGCCTGCGGAGCCACCCTCGTCGGCGCGACCGCCGCCCCTGTTGCTGCTCGGGATCGCCGCTGTCCAGCTAGCCGCCGCGCTCCTGTACACGCTGATCCGTCGTGGGGCACGCCCCGGCGGCGACGCCCCGCACCCGCCGGCCCGGGTGCCGCAGGCGCCCCACCGGGCCCTCCCCTGAGCTCTCCCCGGACAGCCGCCGGTTCCATGACCCCGGGCACGACGAAGGGGACCGGCACTCGGCCGGTCCCCTTCAAAGCCCACGAGCTACCTCAGCCCGCGCCGCGGTCCGCGCGGGAGAAGCTCTCCCGCGCGGGCCCGCTCATGCTCAGCTGCAGCCGCTGGTCGACCCGCAGCCCTCGCACAGGTAGCAGCTGCCGGCCCGCTGCATCTTCGTCCCGCAGGAGAAGCACAGCGGTGCGTCGGCGTTGATGCCCAGCTGCATCTCGACCAGTTCGGCGTTGGTGTGCGCCTGCTTGGGAGCCGGCGCGGCGGCCTCCTCGACGATCTTCATCGCCGGGGCGGACTCCTTCACCGATTCCGTCTGGCGCGGCGCCGACTGGGCCAGGCCCTCGACGTCGACCTCGTCCTCGGACGGCTCGTAGGAGCCGGTCTCCAGGTGGCGCGTGCGCTCCTCGACGGAGTGGATGCCGAGCGCCGAGCGGGTCTCGAACGGCAGGAAGTCCAGCGCCAGGCGGCGGAAGATGTAGTCGACGATCGACTGCGCCATCCGCACGTCCGGGTCGTCCGTCATACCGGCCGGCTCGAAGCGCATGTTGGTGAACTTCGAGACGTAGGTCTCCAGCGGCACGCCGTACTGGAGGCCGACCGACACCGCGATGGAGAAGGCGTCCATCATGCCCGCGAGGGTCGAGCCCTGCTTGGACATCTTCAGGAAGACCTCACCGAGACCGTCGTCCGGGTAGGAGTTGGCGGTCATGTAGCCCTCGGCACCGCCGACCGTGAAGGAGGTGGTGATCCCCGGACGGCCCTTGGGGAGGCGCTTGCGCACCGGGCGGTACTCGACGACCTTCTTCTCCGCCGGGGCCTTCGCCTCGACCTTGGTCTCTTCCTTCTTCTTGGCGGAGAGGGGCTGGCCGACCTTGCAGTTGTCGCGGTAGATCGCGAGCGCCTTCAGGCCGAGCTTCCAGCCCTCGAAGTAGACCTCCTCGATCTCCTCGACGGTGGCCGTCTCCGGGACGTTGACAGTCTTGGAGATCGCACCGGAGAGGAAGGGCTGAGCGGCGGCCATCATGCGCACATGGCCCATGGCGGAGATCGACCGGACACCCATGGCGCAGTCGAAGACCTCGTAGTGCGCCGGCTTGAGGCCGGGGGCGTCGACGACATTGCCGTGGTCGGCGATGTGGGCGACGATCGCCTCGACCTGCTCGGGCTGGTAGCCGAGCCGCTTGAGCGCCTTGGGGACCGTGTTGTTCACGATCTGCATGGAGCCGCCGCCGACCAGCTTCTTGAACTTGACCAGGGCCAGGTCCGGCTCGACGCCCGTGGTGTCGCAGTCCATCATCAGGCCGATGGTGCCGGTCGGCGCCAGGACGGAGGCCTGGGCGTTACGGAAGCCGTTCTTCTCGCCGAGGCGCAGCACGTCCTGCCAGGCCTCGGTCGCCGCGGCCCACACCGGGGTGTCCAGGTCGTCCATGCGCACCGCGGAGCCGTTGGCGTCGGAGTGCTGCTTCATGACGCGCTTGTGGGCGTCGGCGTTACGGGCGTAGCCGTCGTACGGGCCGACGACCGCGGCCAGTTCGGCGGAGCGCTTGTAGGAGGTGCCGGTCATCAGGGAGGTGATGGCACCGGCCAGCGCGCGGCCGCCGTCGGAGTCGTAGGCGTGGCCGGTGGCCATCAGCAGGGCGCCGAGGTTGGCGTAGCCGATGCCCAGCTGGCGGTAGGCGCGGGTGGTCTCGCCGATCTTCTCGGTGGGGAAGTCGGCGAAGCAGATGGAGATGTCCATCGCGGTGATGACCAGCTCGACGACCTTGGCGAAGCGCTCGGCGTCGAAGGACTGGTTGCCCAGGTCGTCGTCGCGCAGGAACTTCAGGAGGTTGAGCGAGGCGAGGTTGCACGAGGAGTTGTCCAGGTGCATGTACTCGCTGCAGGGGTTGGACGCGGTGATCCGGCCCGACTCCGGCGAGGTGTGCCAGTGGTTGATGGTGTCGTCGTACTGGATGCCGGGGTCGGCGCACGCCCAGGCGGCCTCCGCCATCTTGCGGAACAGGCCCTTGGCGTCGACCTCTTCGATGACCTCACCGGTCATCCGGCCGCGCAGCCCGAACTTCGAGCCGGCCTCGACGGCCTTCATGAACTCGTCGTTCACCCGGACCGAGTTGTTGGCGTTCTGGTACTGGACGGACGTGATGTCGTCGCCGCCCAGGTCCATGTCGAAGCCCGCGTCGCGCAGCGCGCGGATCTTCTCCTCCTCCTTCACCTTGGTCTCGATGAAGGCCTCGACGTCCGGGTGGTCGACGTCCAGGACGACCATCTTGGCCGCGCGGCGGGTGGCGCCGCCCGACTTGATCGTTCCGGCCGACGCATCGGCGCCGCGCATGAAGGAGACCGGGCCGGAGGCGTTGCCGCCGGAGGAGAGCAGCTCCTTGGAGGAGCGGATACGGGAGAGGTTCAGGCCGGCACCGGAGCCGCCCTTGAAGATCATCCCCTCTTCCTTGTACCAGTCCAGGATCGACTCCATGGAGTCGTCCACGGAGAGGATGAAGCAGGCGCTGACCTGCTGCGGCTGCTGGGTGCCGACGTTGAACCACACCGGCGAGTTGAAGCTGAAGACCTGGTGCAGCAGCGCGTAGGCCAGCTCGTGCTCGAAGATCTCGGCGTCCGCCGGGGAGGCGAAGTAACCGTTCTCCTCGCCGCTCTTCCGGTACGTCTTGACCACACGGTCGATGAGCTGCTTGAGGCTCGACTCCCGGGTCGGGGAGCCCACCGCGCCGCGGAAGTACTTGCTGGTGACGATGTTGACCGCGTTCACCGACCAGAAGTCGGGGAACTCGACGCCACGCTGCTCGAAGTTGACCGAGCCGTCGCGCCAGTTGGTCATGACGACGTCACGGCGCGCCCACTCCACCTCGTCGTACGGATGCACGCCGGGTGTGGTGTGGATGCGCTCGATACGCAGACCCTTGCTCGCCTTGCTGCCCTTGGCGCGGGAGCCTCGTGCCGGGCCGCTCGTCGTCTCTGTCATGCCGCCTCCCTGTATACGGGCAAACGCCCATATGTGCGCACTCATTCCGTGGCACGGTGTATGTCTTTCTGATACCGGGACGCCCTGCTCGCGCCCCGATACAGGTCCTGGATGCGCGCCGAGCTCAGTCGGCGGCGGTGGCGGGCACGGGGACTGCCGGACCGCCGGCCTCCCCGTCGATCCCGCAGTCCTGCCCGGGCGGTCCCTGCTCGCGCTGCTCCCGCAGCTCGGCGATGGCCGCCTCGAAGTCCTCAAGTGAATCGAACGCCCGGTAAACGGACGCGAAGCGCAGGTACGCGACGAGGTCGAGTTCCTGCAGCGGGCCCAGTATGGCGAGGCCGACGTCATGGGTGGACAGTTCGGCACTGCCGGTGGCACGCACCGCCTCCTCGACCCGCTGGCCGAGCTTGGCGAGGGCGTCCTCGGTGACCGGGCGCCCCTGGCATGCCTTGCGCACTCCCGCGATGACCTTGTTGCGGCTGAAGGGCTCGGTGACCCCACTCCGCTTGATCACCATCAGCGATGCCGTCTCGATGGTGGTGAAACGGCGGGAGCAGTCGGGGCACTGGCGGCGCCGGCGGATCGCCGTCCCGTCGTCCGTGGTGCGACTGTCGACGACCCGGCTGTCCGGGTGCCTGCAGAAGGGGCAGTGCATCGCTCCACCCTCCTCAACACTCGCTATACGGACGTACGTACGCCATCGATCCCGGCGTACGACGAATAACCCCCGGCCGGTCCGTACGGGCCCTCCGAAGCAGCCACCAGCATAGGCGATACCGGGGCCTTGAAGGACCAGGCACCACAACTTCTGGGCGACCGACCGCATCCAACCACTAGATGTGGTGTCGGGCCGCTTACATCTGCCTACCGCGTGTCGCGGTGGAGGCGGGCCGGACGGTCGCCCACGAGGGTACGGGAAGCCACCCGGGCGGCGGTGCGGCGGGGCCGGGATGACAGAATCGGCCGGGCCGCGGCGGCCCGGCCGGCGCGGGCTCCCTACGTCGTCGATACGTCGCCGATCCGGCTCGCCGGCCGACCGGACGTGCCGGACGAAAGCGTGCGGCGAAGGCCCGGAATGCCCTTCGGCCATACACCCAGCCACTTGATCGGGTCAGCAAATCGGTGAATATTTCACTCGAACGTGTGTTTGGCGCAACCTTTCGAAAGCAACTACCGTTGGCTAACTAGGGAGAACATTTCGAGAGGGGCCGACGTGACCACCACCGCAGACAGCGCGACCATCACCGCACAAAGCCACTCCCAGAGCCGGTTCGAGCATCCGCAGAAGGCACAGCGGCCACCGATGGACGACGCCACGTTGGACTCCGAAGAGCAGAAGCCCGCCCGCTCGCTGCCCGGCCGACCGCCGGGAATCCGAGCCGACAGTTCCGGACTCACCGACC
Source organism: Streptomyces inhibens (assembly GCF_022221585.1). Taxonomy (NCBI): domain Bacteria; kingdom Bacillati; phylum Actinomycetota; class Actinomycetes; order Kitasatosporales; family Streptomycetaceae; genus Streptomyces; species Streptomyces inhibens. The sequence goes on along the minus strand of NZ_CP084681.1, from coordinate 7,219,082 downwards.
GCCAGCGCAGGGTGATCGAAGTGATCCGGGATTCGGTACAGCGACGCGGCTATCCACCGTCGATGCGCGAGATCGGCCAGGCCGTCGGTCTGTCCAGCACCTCGTCCGTCGCCCACCAGCTCATGGCCCTCGAACGCAAGGGCTTCCTGCGGCGCGACCCGCACCGCCCCCGGGCGTACGAGGTCCGCGGCTCCGACCAGACCTCCACCGCGGCGACGGAGACCGCCGGCAAACCCGCCGCGTCCTACGTCCCGCTGGTCGGCCGGATCGCCGCCGGCGGCCCGATCCTCGCGGAGGAATCGGTCGAGGACGTCTTCCCGCTCCCCCGCCAGCTCGTCGGTGACGGCGAACTCTTCGTGCTGAAGGTCGTCGGCGACTCCATGATCGAAGCCGCGATCTGCGACGGCGACTGGGTCACGGTCCGCCGCCAGCCGGTCGCCGAGAACGGCGACATCGTCGCCGCCATGCTGGACGGCGAAGCCACCGTCAAGCGTTTCAAGCGCGAGGACGGCCATGTGTGGCTGCTGCCGCACAACTCCGCATACCAGCCGATCCCCGGCGACGAGGCGACCATCCTCGGCAAGGTGGTGGCGGTACTCCGCCGCGTCTGACCCACCCCTCACGACCGAGCCCCGGAACCACTGCGCCGGTTCCGGGGCTTGGTTATTGCTGCCCTCTGCCGCTAAGCCGCGGCCGCTTTCGCGGAAGGGGTTGTTGTCCGGTGGGGTTGCTCCATTGATGGTTGCGGTACAAGACCGGACTTGGCGACGTCTCAGGATTCGGGCTGGGCCTTTGCTGCCGCATCGATGGCGGCGAGGGAGCGGCGGACCTGGTTGCGGTCGGTGGTGTACCAGAAGTCGGGCATCGACTTGCGGAGGAAGGAGCCGTAGCGGGCGCGCTCGACGCGGGGGTCGAGGACGGCGACCACGCCTCGGTCGCCGGTGGCCCGGACCAGACGGCCGGCGCCCTGGGCCATCAGCAGGGCCGCATGCGTCGCCGCGACCGCCATGAAGCCATTGCCGCCGGCCTCCTCCACGGCCTTCTGGCGGGCGCTCATCAGCGGGTCGTCCGGGCGCGGGAACGGCACCCGGTCCATCACCACCAGCTGGCAGTTCACGCCGGGCACATCGACGCCCTGCCAGAGGGACAGCGTGCCGAACAGACACGTACGGGCATCCGAGGCGAAGGTCCGGATCAGCTCGCCAAGAGTCTCCTCGCCCTGGAGCAGGATCGGCACGTCGAGACGGCCCCGCAGCTCCTCGGCCGCCGCCTGGGCGGCGCGCATGGAGGAGAACAGGCCGAGGGTGCGGCCGCCGGCCGCCTCGATCAGCTCGGCGAGCTCATCGAGCATGTCGGTGCGGCTGCCCTCGCGGCCCGGCTGGGCCAGATGCTTGGCGACGTACAGGATCCCCTGCTTCGCATAGTCGAAGGGGGAGCCGACGTCCAGGCCCTTCCAGACCGGGATGTCCTCGCCTTCCGTCCCCTCGGGGGCCAGGCCCATGGAGGCCGCGACACCGTTGAAGTCGCCGCCCAGCTTGAGGGTGGCGGAGGTGAGGACCACCGAGCGGTCGTCGAAGAGCTTCTCGCGAAGGAGCCCGGAGACCGAGAGCGGCGCCACCCGCAGGGACGCGCCGAAGCGGTCATGGCGCTCGTACCAGACCACGTCGTACTCGGAGCCGTTCGCGATGCGCTCGGCGACGGCATGGACGGTCTCCAGCGAGGCGAGGGCCTGCTTGCGGACGGCGTCCTCGTCCTGGACCGACTTGTCGCGGGTCGAGCCGAGCGCGGAGATGACCGTACGGGCCGCGTCGCGCAGCGCCATCAGGCAGTAGCCGAGGTCCTCGGGGATCTCTTCGAGGCGGCCGGGCAGCGCCAGCTCCATGAGGCGCTCGAAGGTCTCGGACGCGGTCTGCAGCTGGTCGGCGGCCTTTTCGTTGACGAGCTTGGAGGCCCGGCGGACGGCGCGGTTGACCTGGCCGGGGGTGAGCTCGCCGGTGGCGACGCCGGTGACCCGGGACACCAGCTCATGGCCCTCGTCGATGATCAGGACCTCGTGCTGCGGAAGGACCGGCGCGCCCTCGATCGCGTCGATGGCGAGCAGCGCGTGATTGGTGACGACGACATCGGCCAGCTTGGCCCGCTCCCTGGCGGCCTCGGCGAAGCACTCCGCCCCGTACGCGCATTTCGAGGCGCCCAGGCACTCCCGGGAGGAGACCGAGACCTGGCCCCAGGCGCGGTCGGAGACGCCCGGGGTGAGGTCGTCGCGGTCGCCGGTCTCCGTCTCGTCCGCCCACTCCCGCAGGCGCAGCAGGTCCTTGCCGAGCTTGCTGGTCGGGGTCGCCTGCTCGAAGACGTCGAAGAGGCCGTCCTCCTCTTCCTGCGGGACGCCTTCGTTGAGGCGATGCCGGCAGAGGTAATTGGCGCGGCCCTTGAGCATGGCGAACTCGGGGCGGCGGCGCAGCAGCGGATGCAGCGCGTCGACCGTGCGGGGCAGATCGCGCTCGACCAGCTGGCGCTGCAGCGCGAGGGTGGCCGTGGCGACGACGACCCTTTCGCCATGGGCGAGCGCCGGGACCAGATAGCCGAGGGACTTTCCGGTGCCGGTGCCCGCCTGGACGAGCAGATGGGAGGCGTCGTCCACGGCGCCGGCGACGGCCTCAGCCATCGCCACCTGGCCGGGGCGCTCAGTGCCGCCGACGGCGGTGACGGCGGCATGGAGCAGATCGGGGAGGGAGGGCTTCGTCATAGCGCTGCAAGCCTACGCGGGACCACTGACAATCGGCCCGGTCACGGGACGTGCAGGGGGTTGGGGACGGTGCCGTGCACGGCGGCGTGCGGGCGGTCACACCGATCGCGGTAACCGTCCACATGCAGACGGTTACGGTTCAGACACAGCCGCTCGATCCGCGGGGTGAGCAGGTCGAAGGTCTCGTGCCGCTCCTTGAGGGCCGGGAAGCGTTCGTGGTGACGCAGGATCTCCGCCCGTACGAGTGACCAGAACTCGGCCTCGGGAACGTCCAGTTGGTCCTCGCACAGCGGGGCGAGATAGCGGAACACCCCGACGAAGAGGCCGGAGTGGATGAACTGGGTGAGGAAGGCGGGCGGTTCGGTGAGCAGCACCGTGCGGACGTCCTCCGGCATGGAGTCGTGCTCCGGGAGCGGCCGGGAGCTGGTGTTGACGTCGTCGACGAAGTCCTTGACCGCGAGGCGGGTGGGGACGTCGTGCTCGTCGAAGACGACGATGGCGTTCTCGCCGTGCGGGGAGAAGACCGTGCCGTACTGGTAGAGGAAGTGCAGCAGGGGCGGCAGCAGCGCGGCGAACAGCCGGCCGAGCCAGTCGCGCGGGGCCAGGCCGGAGCGGTGCACCAGCTCCGCGGTCAGGGCGCGGCCCCGGGGGTCGGTCTGCAGCAGCGCGGCCAGGGTGCGGGCGCGTTCGCCGGGGTCGAGATGGCCGCCGATCGGTTCGCGCCAGATGCAGCCCAGGAGCTCCTTGAACTGGTACGGGACGCCGGGGAGCCGGTCGTAGAGGGGGTGCTCGACGGTGACCGAGGCGGTCTCGCCGAGCAGGATCACCCGGGTCTCGTCGCGCAGATACGGGTCGGCGTCGCGCAGGCCGTGGACCCAGCGGGTGACGGCGGGGGCGGCGAGGGTGCGCTCGGTGGGCAGGCCGCGCCAGACCAGGGTGTTGAGGATGGACAGCGGCAGTTTGACCGTGCGGGCCCGGGGGCGGCTGACGTTGAGGAAGGTGCGGATCGACTGCTGTGGCAGGCGGAGGTCATTGTCGGTGGGCAGCGCGATGATGGATCTGTCGGCGAGTTGCGGGGCGAAGAGCGGGGCGATGGTCTCGTCCCATTGCCAGGGGTGGACGGGCAGGTAGAGGTAGTCGGCGGGGTCGTGGCCCTGGTCGGTGATGGTGCGGGCGAACGTGTGCCGGGTGGCGGGGGCGAGTTCCTCGCCGTAGAGACGGTCGGGGGTGGCGAGCGCGGGGATGCCGCGGTAGTGGGCGATGCTGTGGTGCGCGGCGAGCCAGGGCAGGCGCTGGGCGGTGCGGGCTTCCGGGGCCCAGGTGGCCGCGTCGGTGGCGGAGAAGCCGAGCCGGCCCTTGTTCGCGACGAGCCAGGGGTGGCCGGTCTGGTGGCCTTCGAGGTCGGCGTAGTCCAGGTCGGCGAGGTCGGCGGCGCTGACGGCGGTGGCGTCCAGGCGGGTGTCGGCGGCGAGGGTGGCGGTCAGCTCGCGGATGAGATGGCCGGTGGTGTCGCCGGACAGGCCCAGGACGGTGTCATGGGCGTGGGTGAGGAAGCGGAAGGGATCGGTGTCGGGGGTGATCGAGTCGGGGTCGATGCGCCAGTGTCCGTAGGCGCCGCGGCGGGCGCGGAAGCGGTAGACCAGGTCGTCGGTGACCGACAGGCGGTACTGCGGGGTGCCGTCGGGGGCGGTGCCGTCGGGCTCGGGGGTGAGGACTTCCTCGTACGCGAACTCCGCCAGGGTCTTGGCGAACAGTCGGCGGGCGGCGTGCTGCCAGGCGCGGCGTGAAGGCTGGGGCTCAGGAGACAAGGCGGGACTCCTCGAAGCGGGACCGGCCCGGCACGTACGGGGGACAACCGGGGCGGCGGGGTGGACGGCGGACCGGAGCGGGGCCGTCGACGGACGGCCCCGGGGTCAGAGCAGAGGGCGATGGGCGCGGTCGCGGACCATCAACGCCGCGCGTTTGCCGGGAAGTTCGATCTCATCGGCGTAGCGGAAGCCCGCGGTCAGGAAGGCCGCGACGGAGGCGGTGTTGCGCAGATCGGGCTCGGCGACCACGCGCGCGCAGTGCGGGCGGTGGTCGAGTACGAGATCGGCGGTGGCCCGCAGCAGGGTGCTGCCCAGGCCCCGGCCGCGGTCGCTGACGCCTCCGATGAGCAGATGGACGCCGGTGTCCTGGGGCCGGGCCGGGTAGTAGCGGGCGAGGGGGTCCAGGTCGGCGCGGTAGATCTCCCAGTAGCTCATCGGGGCGCCGGCCAGGACGCCCAGGCAGGGCACGCTGCGGCCGTCGCCGTCGAGCTGGCCCCGCAGATGGGCCGCGGTGATCTCCGGCGGGCCCGCCAGCTCCCAGAAGGCCGCGACGGCAGGATCGTTCATCCAGCCGGTGATCCGGTCGAGATCGCGGGCCGGCTCGACGGGGACGAGCTCGAACGGCCCGGCGGGGGTGTCGGCCGCTCCCCAGCCCGCCAGGTTGTCGAGCAGCGGGCCGGCGGCCGGGACGTCGGGGGACGCCGGCTGCCGCCCGCCGTCGGCGAACAACGCACTGAACTCCGGCGGTAGCTGGAGGTCGAGGGTGTCGTCGGAGCTGGAGCTGAGGCCGGAATCGGTGGATGGCACGGCAACTCTCTCCTCTGGGGGCGGGGGCCGCGTGGCCTTGTGGGTCGCGTCGGCGCCGGGGACGGGGGGGGCGGAAGGTGCGGTCGGGGGTGGTGGGCGGCTACGGGGCGAGGGGGTTGGGCAGGGTGACGTAGACGGACTGGGTTTCGACCGGGCCGACGAGTTCGTCCAGGCCGTGCAGCCGGGTCGCGAGGTTGGCCTTGCAGCGCAGCGTGCGGGCGGCCAGCAGCTGCTCGGGCAGCGGCGAGCGGTGCGCGCGAGGGGCCGCGGCGGCATCGGCGAGGAACCGCCGGAAGGCGGCGAGCAGGATCTCCTCGCGGATCAGGCGCTGGGCGCCGAAGGCCCCGATCAGGCCGAGGACGTTGTTGATGCCGAGGTAGTAGGCGAACCGTTCGTCGGTGACGTCGTCGGCGACGAACGTGTCGCTGACCATGCCGATACCGGGCAGCCGGCGCTCCAGCTCGGCGCGGCGCGAGGTGCGGAAGTAGTAGCCCTGGTTGTCGCGGTAGCGGCCGCCGACCGGCCAGCCGTCGGGGTCCAGCAGCACCAGGGTGTTCTGCTGGTGGGCCTCCAGGACGATGCCGGCGGTGCCGTCCAGCCACAGCAAGGGCCGTACGACCGCTTCGAGGTAGCGCAGGAACCACTCGGTGGCCACCGCGCCCAGGGTGCGGCCGGTACGGGTACTGAGCGCGGCGACGAGATCTTCGAGGCGGGAACGGACTCCGGAGTGGCCGGGCCAGGGCCGGGGAGAGGTGAGGCCGGCGATACAGACGGCGTCGTCGGTGCGGCTGAAGGGGTTGTGCCGGATGACGACGTCGAGGCCTTGGACGGGTTCGCCGTCGGGACCGTCGACGGCGAGATAGGCCGGGTCGCGGACGATGTCGAAGCGGGGGTGGACGGCCTGCCACTCCTCGGCGAGACCGGTGCGCAGCAGCCGGTGCACCTCGACACCGCGGACCAGTTCCTTACGGAGGTTCTCCCGGCGGGAGTTGGTGATGCGCAGCCCGAGGGAGAGTTTGAGCATGGCATCCGCGTCGGGGCGGTGGACCGTGCGGACGGAGGAGGTGGGGTGCCAGAGCGGGCCGTGGGGGCCCAGGTCGTGCAGCAGGCCGGCGTCGCGGAGGGCGGCGATGTCGGGGCGGCCTGCGAGTTCCCGGGCCTGCCAGGGGTGCAGCGGCAACGGCACGGTCTGGTCGGGGAGTTCGAGGCCGTCCCCGGCGAGGTCCCTGGCGAGCTGCTCGGCCGGTACGGGCTTGCCGCGTTCGGTCCAGGCGGAGTCGGCGGCGACGGCGGAGCGGTGCACGGCCATCCAGTGCAGCGGGAAGGCGCCGCGCAGTTCGGGCGAATAGGCGCGGGTCTCGGCGTCGGAGAGGCCCTCGCGGCTCTTGGGTGTGGGGTGCAGGGGGTGGCCGAAGAGCAGGGACTGTTCGGCTTCGAGGAAGAGCGCGCCGTGGTCGTCGGCGGGGCGGGCGCGCCGGTCGGCGAGGAATGCGGCGACATGGCGTACGGAGTCGGCGACCCGGCCGACGAGTTCGGCGCCGTCGCCGTCCGGTGTCCGCTGCTGAGCGCCGTCCGTGTCCGTGCGCTCGCCGGCGTCCGCCACGCGGTGCTCGCCGCCGTCCGAGGCCCGGCGGTCGCCGCCGTGCGCGGCCTCCCGGCGCAGCAGCGCGGCGAGGGTGACGGCGTCCAGCGGGGCGGCGCCGGCCGGGGCGCCTTCGAGGGTGGGGGCGCCCAGGCGGTGCCAGCCGGTGGGTGACCAGTAGCGGACGGGGATGTGCAGGGCGTTCGCGGTAGCCGTCAGGGGGACGCGGAGCCGGCCGCCGGGCGGGCGGGGGGTGCCGTTCTCGCGGAGCCAGCAGCGCAGGAGGTGCTCGATGCCCGCGGCGTCGGCGGCGACCGCCGGATCCGGGTGGTCGAGCGGGTCGTGGTCGCCGGTCCGGGTCCGGTCGTAGGAAGCGGGGGCGTCGTGGCCGGCGGTCTGCGCCGGGTCCTCGTGGGTCTGCTGGTGGCAGGTGTCGTCCGGGGCGCGGCGCTGCTGGCGCGGTACGGACTCGATGGTGCCCGCGCCCTGGTGGTGAACGGGGATGCACTCGGCGGGCTGGGCGTTGTCGGGGCCGGGGCGTTCGGTCATGGGGAGGTGCCTCGCAGTGTCGTGGGGGACGAGCCCGTCGGCCCGGGGGTGGTGCGGACCGCCGCCGTGATGGCGTCGGCGAGGCGGTCGAGGATCGCGTCCGCCTGTTCGTCGGTGATGGTCAGGGGTGGCAGCAGCCGGACGACGGCGGAGTGCCGGCCGCCCAGTTCGACGATCAGGCCGCGGTCCAGACAGGCGTGCTGGACGGCGGCGGCGAGCTGTGGGTCGGCGGGGCGGGCGCCCGTGGCGTCGGCGTCGGCCGCCCGGTCGACGAGTTCGACGCCGAGCATCAGTCCGCGGCCGCGGACGTCGCCGATGCAGTCGTGGGCGGCGGCGAGGGCGCGGAGCCGGGTGAGCATCCGGTCGCCGAGCTCCCCGGCGCGCTCGGCGAGTCCGTTCGCGCGGACGTAGGCGAGGGTGGCTCTGCCCGCGGCCATGGCGAGTTGGTTGCCGCGGAAGGTGCCGGCGTGTGCGCCGGGCTGCCAGGCGTCCAGTTCCTCCCGGTAGACGATCACCGCGAGCGGCAGGCTGCCGCCGATCGCCTTCGACAGGACGAGCACGTCGGGCACGATGCCGCTGTGTTCGACCGCCCAGAAGGTGCCGGTGCGGCCGACGCCGGTCTGCACCTCGTCCACGATCAGCGGGATCTGCCGGGCGGTGGTGATCTCCCGCATCCGGCGCAGCCAGCGGTCCGGTGCGGGGATCACCCCGCCCTCCCCCTGGACGGGTTCCAGGATCATCGCGGCCGGCCTGGGCACCCCGCTCCTGTCGTCGTCGAGCAGGCTCTCGGTCCAGCGTGCGGAGAGTTCGGCGCCGCGCTCGCCGCCGGTGCCGAAGGGGCAGCGGTAGTTGTAGGGGTAGGGCAGCCGGACCACGCCGGTGTGCTGCGCTCCTCCGGAGGCGGCGAGCGCCTGTGAGGTCATCCCGTGGTACGCGCCGGAGAAGGCCATCAGGCCGTCCCGGCCGGTCGCGGTGCGAACGAGTGTGAAGGCGGCCTCGACGGCGTCCGTGCCGGCCGGGCTACAGAACTGGATGCGCGCCTTTTCGGCCAACTCCCCGGGCAGGGTGGCGAAGAGCTCGGTGGTGAAGGCGTCCTTGACGGGCGTGGCCAGGTCGAGGATGTGCAGCGGTGCGCCGGAGTCGAGGACCGTACGGATCGCTTCGAGCACCACCGGGTGGTTGTGGCCGAGCGCCAAGGTGCCGGCGCCGGAGAGGCAGTCGAGATAGCGGCGGCCGTCGGCGCCCTCGATGGTCAGCCCACGGGCGCGCACCGGGACGATGGGCAGCGAGCGCGCGTAGGTTCGGGCAGCGGACTCACGCAGGGACTGCCGGCGCAGGATCCCCTCGTGGGCCGGCGGCGCGGCCGCCGGCACGGTTTCGGTCAACGCCACGGCAGTTGTGTCCTCCTGCTGGTGAGCTGCTGAATACCGCGCGGGCCCTACGGGCGGCCCGGCCGTCCCCCGTACGTACCAACGACGAGGCCGACGCCGGATCACGGCTGATGGCAAGATCCTTGTTGGCGCGGAACCGGGGACCCGAGTACCGCCGTCCCCCTCGACACCGGCATCATGGGGTGCTGCGCCGGGATCTTGAGGTTCATGACAAGCTCCCCACGGCGCGACTCCGTTCAAGCCACATGGTTCAGTTCGAATTCTTCAGGGGGACCCACCCATGCGATCCATACGTCGGCCAGTCCTGGCCGCCGCCGCTCTCACCGCCGTTGTGGCGCTGACCGCAACCGGCTGCGGCCCGGAGGGCGACAACGCGGACGCCAAGCCGAGCCAGTCCGCGGCACAGGACACGGGCGGGGGTGAAATCAAGATCCCCCAGGACATCCAGGACAAGCTCAAGGAACACGGCATCGACCTGGACAAGTGGAAGAACGGCGAGTGGAAGAACTGGGACAAGGACAAGTGGCTCCGGGAGGCCGGGGAGTTCATCAACCCGATCATCAAGAACTTCTGGGACCCGGACAAGATCGACAAGGTCAAGCCGCCCCAGGACCCCAGCAAGCCCGAGGACATCTCGGAGGACCAGGGCAAGACCGACCCTGAGCCGGCCGCCGTCGACGCTCAGCCCGTCAAGACCCCGTACACCGCCACCGCCCCCGGCGTGGGCCTGCTGCTGTTCAGCACCCCCGAGGGCGAGTCGCGTTGCTCGGCCACCGTCGTCAAGGACCCGGCGCACCCCGGTAAGTCCAACCTCGTGTGGACCGCCGCGCACTGTGTGCACGCCGGCAAGAACGGCGGTTGGTACCGCAACATGATGTTCGTGCCGAACTTCAACAAGAACGGTGTCGCCGCCGACAAGTTGAAGGCCGCGCCCTTCGAGGACCGCGTCCCGTCGGGCAAGTGGTGGGCGGACGACATGGCGACGTCCAACGAGTGGATCAAGGGCGGCGGCGCCGTTCCGGGCGTGCCGATGGCCCCGTACGACTTCGCGCTGATGCATGTGAAGCCGGAGCAGAACACCGGCGGCAAGTCGCTGGAAGAGATTGCCGGCGCCGCCTACACCGTCGACTTCAACGCCCCGGCGATGGCCAAGATCCCGAGCCTGACCGCGCAGGGCTACCCGGCCGAGCCGCCGTTCGACGGTGCGGCCCAGCAGCAGTGCACCGACAAGCCGACCCGCCTGTCGATGGACGCCAAGCCGACCATGTACCGGATCGGCTGCACCATGACCGGTGGCTCCTCCGGTGGCCCCTGGTTCATCAAGGGCGCCGACGGCAAGCCGGTGCTGGTCTCCAACATGTCGATGGGGCCGCGTCCGGCCCGTTGGTCGGCCGGCCCGCACCTGGGCCCCGAGGCCAAGAGCATGTTCGACACCATGAGCAAGAAGTGGGCGACCAAGCAGTAGTCAGCTGAGGCGGGTGGTGCCGGTGACGGCGCTGCCCGCCCCGCCCATGGGTACGACGAAGGCCCGCCTCCGGGAGACCGGGGGCGGGCCTTCGTCGTATGCGGGTCGTTCGGCGCCCGGGGCCGCTACGCCGCCGGCACGAACGGCTGGAACTCGGCGGCCAGCTCCTCGTGCACCCGCGCCTTGAGGACCGTGCCCTCGGCGGTGTGCTCCTCGGAGATGACCTCGCCCTCGGCGTGCGCCCGCGAGACCAGGGCGCCCTGGGTGTAGGGCACAAGGACCTCGATCTCGACCTGCGGCCGGGGAAGTTCCTCGTCGAGCAGGGCCAGCAGCTCCGTCATGCCCTGGCCCGTACGGGCCGAGACCGCGATGGCGTGCTTCTCCTGGCGCAGCAGGCGCTGCAGCACCAGCGGATCGGCCGCGTCGGCCTTGTTGACGACCACGATCTCGGGCACGTTCGTCGCGCCCACGTCGCGGATCACCTCGCGTACGGCGGCCAGCTGCTCCTCCGGCACCGGATGCGAACCGTCGACCACATGCAGGATGAGATCGGACTCGCCGACCTCCTCCATCGTGGAGCGGAACGCCTCGACGAGGTGGTGCGGCAGGTGCCGGACGAAGCCGACGGTGTCGGCGAGGGTGTAGAGCCGCCCGCTGGGCGTCTCGGCCCGCCGGACGGTCGGGTCCAGGGTGGCGAACAGGGCGTTCTCCACCAGCACGCCGGCGCCGGTGAGGCGGTTGAGCAGGGAGGACTTGCCGGCGTTGGTGTAGCCGGCGATGGCGACCGAGGGGACCTTGTTGCGCCGGCGTTCCTGGCGCTTGATGTCCCGGCCGGTCTTCATCTCCGCGATCTCCCGGCGCATCTTCGCCATGCGCTCGCGGATCCGCCGCCGGTCCGTCTCGATCTTGGTCTCACCGGGGCCACGGGTGGCCATACCGCCGCCCGCGGAACCGGAGCCACCGCCACCCATCTGCCGGGACAGCGACTGGCCCCAGCCACGGAGCCTGGGGAGCATGTACTGCATCTGCGCCAGGGAGACCTGCGCCTTGCCCTCCCGGGACTTGGCGTGCTGGGCGAAGATGTCGAGGATCAGCGCGGTCCGGTCGACCACCTTGACCTTGACGACATCCTCGAGATGGATCAGCTGGCCCGGGGAGAGCTCACCGTCGCACACCACGGTGTCCGCCCCGGATTCGAGCACGATGTCGCGCAGCTCCAGTGCCTTGCCCGAGCCGATGTAGGTGGCCGGGTCCGGCTTGTCGCGGCGCTGGATGACGCCGTCGAGCACGAGGGCGCCGGCGGTCTCCGCCAGCGCGGCGAGCTCGGCGAGCGAATTCTCCGCGTCGTTCACCGTCCCCGTGGTCCATACGCCGACGAGCACCACCCGCTCCAGCCGGAGCTGCCGGTACTCGACCTCGGTGATGTCCTCGAGCTCGGTGGACAGGCCCGCCACGCGGCGCAGCGCCGCACGGGCCGAGCGGTCGTACTGGTCGCCGTCACGCTCCCCGTCGATCTCGTGGCTCCAGGCGACGTCCTCTTCCATCAGGGCGTCGGCCCGAAGGCTCTCGGGGAGGCGCTGCCGGTCCTGCGGAAGGGAAGAAGAGGAGGTCATTTGATCCTTTGCGTCGTTGGGAAGCCCTCAGGGGGGCCGGGTGGTCCCACCAGGACTGTCGGTGATGCTGCCTCGGTGATGCTGCCGTTGTCGATGATGTCAACGTCCGAGCCGGCCCGGAGATTCCCGGACCCGTCGGCGTCGACCTGTTGATGGTCCCACGGCCGCGGAGGGCCGTCACGCGGGTTTTCCGGGGGTTTCGGGCGTGCCCGCGGGCCGCCACTCCGCGCGCCCCGGCATCGGCGGTGTCCGGGCTCCGTAGAGCCACTCCTGGAAGAAACCGGCGAGGTTCTGTCCGGCGGCCTGGGAGGACAGCGCGATGAAGTCGGCGGTGTCGGCCACGCCGTCATGGTGCCGGGCCACCCACTCGCGTTCGAGGCGCTCGAAGGCGGTGGGGCCGATCTTCTGCCGCAGGGCGTACAGGACCAGTGCGCTGCCGTCGTAGACGATCGGGCGGAAGATGCTGATCTTCTGGCCGGGGCGGGGTGCCTTGGGCGCGGCGGGCGGCCCGCCCTCGGCGCGCCAGCCGTCCGACTGCTGGTACGCCCGGTGCATACGGTCCTCCAGGGAGGCCCGGTGGTCGCCCTTCTCCTGGGCGTAGAGGGCCTCGTACCAGGTGGCATGGGCCTCGTTGAGCCAGACGTCGGACCAGCGGCGCGGGCTGACGCTGTCGCCGAACCACTGGTGGGACAGCTCGTGCACTATCACCGACTCGACGTACCAGTCGGGCAGGTGATCGGCGCTGAACAGGGCTTTTTCGAAGAGCGACAGGGTCTGGGTCTCCAGCTCGAAGCCGGTCCTGGCGTTGGCGATCAGCACCCCGTACGTCTCGAAGGGGTAGGGGCCGACCTTCTGCTCCATCCAGGCCAGGTGGTCGGGGGTTTTGGCGAGCCAGCGCGCGAGGACGGTGCGGTCCGCGGTCGGTACGACATCGCGGATCGGCAGACCGTGCGGCCCGCGGCGCAGCAGCACGCTGGACTTCCCGATGGAGACCTGCGCCAGCTCGGTGGCCATGGGGTGGGCGGTGCGGTAGGTCCAGGTGCGGCCCGCGGCGCGGGGGGCGGCGCCCAGGGGCAGTCCGTTGGCGACGGCGGTCAGCTCCTGGGGCGCGGTGATGTGGAAGGTGAAGAGCGCCTTGTCGGAGGGGTGGTCGTTGCAGGGGAAGACGCGGTGCGCGGCGTCCGCCTGGTTGGCCATCGCCAGCCCGTCGGCGGTGCGAATCCAGCCGCCGTCACGCTTGCCGCCGGGGTCGCTGGTGTGCTCGACGGAGATCTTCACCTCCTGCCCCCGGGAGATGTGGAAGGCCGGGGTGAGCACCAGGTCCTCGCCGTGCTGCTCGTGCCGCGCGGGCAGGCCGCCGATCCGTACGGAGCGCACGGTGCCGCGGGCGAAGTCGAGATTCAGGTGGTCGAGCTCGGTGGTGGCCCGGGCGGTGATCTCGGTGGTGGCGTTCAGCGGCTGGTCGTTGTGGCCGGAGTAGTCCAGCGTGACGTCGTAGGACGTGACGTCGTAGCCGGTGTTGCCGAGCGTGGGGAAGAGGCGGTCACCGAGGCCCTGCGGCCCTACGGCCGGCGGCTCGGCCATGCCGAGGGTGGCGATGGCGGCCAGCCCGAGGGCGGCCGCCTTGCGGCCGGACCACCGGATCCGGCCGCTCGGGCCACGGGGCAGGACGCGGACGGGGACGGGACCGTCGGGGTCGCGGGACGGGCGGCGCAAGGGAAGGGACATGCACTACGGCTACCAACGCGGCCGCCTCACCCGTGGGCGAGCCGGAAAACGGCACCCGAACGGGCGGCGGATCGTGCGTCCGTCTCAGGCCCTGTCCGAGGGTCCGGGCCACCGGTCCGGATGTTGCCGACGGCCCGTCAGCAGACCGGCCGTACCGCCGTTCAGGGGCGCATCGCCGCGGCTTGGCGGGCCCGGCCGGCCCGCAACACGTCGAAGACGCCGGGCACTTGGCGCATGGCGCGCATCAGGGACGGCAGCCCCGAGGCGTTCGGCAGATGCAGCGTGTAGGTGTGGCGGACCCGCTGTTCGTGCGGGGGTTCGACGGCGGCCGACACCACGGCGGCGCCCTGGGAGGCGATCGCTTCGGTGAGGTCGGCCAGGAGATGCGGGCGGCTGAAGGCCTCGGCCAGGAGGGTGACCCGGCAGCCGTGGCCACCCTGGCCGGCGCCCCGCCAGCGCACCCCGACGGGCTGACGGCCGGTGGCCGCCATCCGCGCCACCACGGGGCACAGGGCGCGGTGCACGGTGACCGTGCCGCCCCGTACGGCGAATCCGGTGACGGCGTCCGGCGGCACCGGGGTACAACAGCCGGCCAGCCGGACCGCGGCGCCGGGCAGATCCGCCACCGCGAGGACCGAGCCGGGGGTGACCGAGCCCGCTCCGGAGCGGTGGTGATCCACCGTGGGGCGGCCCGTAAGGGGCGTCTCGGCGGGCGCCTCGCCGGGGCTTGCCGGGCGGGCGCCGGGCTCTGGCGACCCGGCCAGCCACCGGGCGATGGCGAGCCGGGCGGCGGGTGTACGGGCGTGGTCGAGCCATTCGGGCGAGGGGCCGGCCGCGGAGTCCGGGGCCATCAGCAGCTGCAGGCTGTCGCCGTCGTGCAGGACGGTGGCGAGCGTGGCGAGCCGGCCGTTGACCCGGGCGCCGATGCAGCAGTGCGCCCCCTCGCCGTGCCGTTCGTAGGCCGCGTCGACACAACTCGCCCCGGCGGGCAGGCCGATGGTGCCGCCCGCGGCGCCGGACGGGCCGCCCGTGCCGTCCGAGGCGGCGTCGGCGCAGAAGACGGTGATCTCCCGGTCCTGGGCGAGGTCGTCGCGCAGCGAGGTCCAGAACGTGTCCGGGTCGGGGGTGGTGCGCTGCCACTCCAGCAGCCGGGAGAGCCATCCGGGGCGGGTCGGGTCGGCCCGCTCGCCCTCGGGGGCGTCCGCGCCGTCCGTGGGGGCGTACGGGTTGCCCAGCGCGATCACCCCGGCCTCGGCGACCCGGTGCATCTGGTGCGTACGGATCAGGGTCTCGGCGATCTCCCCGGACGGGCCGGCGACGGCGGTGTGCAGCGACTGGTAGAGGTTGAACTTGGGGGCCGCGATGAAGTCCTTGAATTCGGAGATCACCGGTGTGAAGCAGGTGTGCAGCTCGCCGAGGACGGCATAGCAGTCGGCGTCCTCTGTCACCAGCACCAGCAGCCGCCCCAGGTCCGCGCCGGTCAGCTCGCGGCGCGCCAGGCGCACGCGGTGCACGGAGACGAAGTGCCGGGGCCGGACGAGGACTTCGGCGTCGATGCCGGCCTCGTCCAGGACCGTACGCACCCGCTGGGCGATCGCGGCGAGCGGATCGGGCCGGGCGGCGTACTCCATGACCAGGCTCCGGGTCGTCGCGTACTCCTCCGGATGCAGGATCGCGAAGACCAGGTCCTCCAGCTCGGCCTTGAGCGCCTGGACGCCGAGGCGTTCGGCGAGCGGGATCAGCACATCGCGGGTCACCTTGGCGATCCGGGCCTGCTTCTCGGGGCGCATCACCCCGAGGGTGCGCATGTTGTGCAGCCGGTCGGCGAGCTTGATGGACATCACCCGGACGTCGTTGCCGGTGGCCACCAGCATCTTGCGGAAGGTCTCCGGCTCGGCGGCCGCGCCGTAGTCGACCTTCTCCAGCTTGGTGACGCCGTCGACGAGATAGCAGACCTCCGCGCCGAACAGGTCCCGGACCTGATCGAGCGTCACTTCCGTGTCCTCGACGGTGTCGTGGAGCAGGGATGCGGTCAAGGTCGTGGTCTCCGCGCCGAGTTCGGCGAGGATGAGGGTCACCGCGAGCGGGTGGGTGATGTACGGCTCACCGCTTTTGCGCAGCTGACCGCGGTGCGAGGACTCGGCGAGCAGATAGGCCTTGGCAAGGGTGTCCAGGTCGGCGTCCGGGTGGTGGCCACGGTGCACCTTGGCGACGTGTTCGAGGGCGTGCGGGAGGCCGTCGCGCGGGGCCGGACCGAGGAGCGCGGCGCGCCCGATGCGGCGCAGCCCTCTGAGTTCCAGTCGGCGGCGGCCGCGCTTGCGGCCCGCTGCTCCAGGGTTACCAGGGTTAGTGGCCTCTGCGCTCATGGGCACCTCCGGCAGCGTCGACCGGCGGTGGGACGCGTCAGTTCGGACGTCCGGGCCGGTGCTTGTATGCTATCGAGCCCATCACGCAGCGCTGTCCGCCTCTCGCTCAGAGTGATACGGATCACCCGTTCGAGCGAATCTTTTGGCCGGAACCGTTTCACCCGGGCCGGACCGGCCCAGGTCCGCCACGGGCCCCGTCAGGCGAGCGCGGCGGTCAGCCAGGCGGGGTCGAAGGTGCCCTCGGCGACGATCTCGGCCGGGCCGGTCATCTCGACCGTGCCGTCGGGCAGCTCGGTGATCGTCAGGCTGCCGCCGAGCACATCGACCCGGTACGTGACGGGCGCGCCGGTCTCGGCCGGGTCCAGGCCGTCCCTGCGTGCGGCGGCGACGGCGACCGCGCAGGCGCCGGTCCCGCACGAGCGGGTCTCGCCCGAGCCGCGCTCATGGACCCGCATCGCCACATGGCGCGGACCGCGGTCGACGACGAACTCGATGTTCACGCCGTGGGGATAAACCGACGCTGGGCCGAACGGCGGTACGGCCAGCAGGTCACCGGCGTGGGCCAGCTCCTCGACGAACGCGACGGCGTGCGGATTGCCCATGTTCACATTGCGGGCCGGCCAGCTGCGGCCGTCGAGCGTGACGACGACGCTCTCCTCGGGGAGCTCGGCGCGGCCCATGGAGACCGTGACATCGCCGGTCTTGGCGAGGTGCACGCGGCGCACTCCGGCGCGGGTGGCGATGGCGAGATCGCCGGCCTCGACCAGGCCGGCGTGCAGCAGATAGCGCGCGAAGACCCGGGTGCCGTTGCCGCACATCTCGGCGATCGAGCCGTCGCCGTTGCGGTAGTCCATGAACCACTCGGCCTCGTCGGCCTGGGCGTGCGCCTCGGGGTGCGCGGCGGAGCGTACGACGCGCAGAAGGCCGTCGCCGCCGAGGCCGGCACGCCGGTCACAGATCCTCGCGACGGCGGTCGCGGGCAGATCGAGCCGGCCGTCCGGGTCGGGGACGATCACAAAGTCGTTCTCGGTGCCGTGGCCCTTGAGGAAGGCGAGGCGCTGCGTGCTGGTCACCCTTGCATCGTACGGGGAGGCGGGGGAAACGGAGCCCCGGGGGGAAACGCGCTCATACACCCGCCCACCCCCCGAAGGGGGGTGGGCGGCGGGGAAAAAGGTGGGGTGGGGAAAAAGGGTGGGAGGTGAGGAAAGGCAGGAGGCGCGGAATACGGGCGCTCAGCGCAGCCGCGCCACGCGCCAGATGGCCAGCGACGCGGGGATGGCCACCAGGACCGCGTAGATCAGCACCACGCGCCAGTTGGCGCGGCGGCCGGAGCCGCGTACGGGGAGACCGGGCCAGGTGTGGCCGACGCGGCGGGCGGCCATCATGCCCCAGCCGGCGGCGCAGCAGCACAGCAGCAGGCCGAGCATCGCGATCACCGCGCCGCCGTCGCCGCCGAATTCGAAGGCGAGGGGGAAGGCGAACATCAACGAGCCGACGGCGGCGAGCCCGACGATCGGCGCGAGCTGCCACAGTCGCAGCCGGCGCGGCGGCCGCAGTTCCCGGAAGGACTCGCCGCCCTCACCGGGCCCGTCGGTCCCGGCGCCCGGGCCGTCGGAGTCGTCCAGGGTGTCCGGGTCGGTGAGCGGGTCGCCGCCGATGCCACCGGCGCCGGACAGACCGTCCTGCGCGTCCGGTCCGTCGTCGGTCAGCGCTGCCGTGTCAGCGTCGCTGTCCGGTTGCTGCGCTCTGTTGCGAGGGCCGGCCTCCATTGCCACGCGCCCTCCCCACTCCAGACTGCACGCCTCGATCGAAGGTCGATGATGACACGCCCTCAGGGGGCCGGATGACGGCCGGAGCGTCCCGATGCCATGACGTGATCAGGCTGTGACCGGTCGTTCGAGCAACGCCAGCGCCTGCCTGGGAAGTTCCGCGCGGTGGTCGGCGGCGCCGCTGAGCCAGTGGACCCGCGGGTCCCGGCGGAACCACGAGTCCTGACGGCGCGCGAAGCGCTTGGTGGCGCGCACCGTCTCATCGCGCGCCTCCTGTTCGGTGCACTCCCCCGCCAGCTGGGCGAGCACCTGCTGATAGCCGAGCGCCCGGGAGGCCGTACGGCCCTCGCGCAGCCCCTCGCCCTCCAGGCGGCGCACCTCGTCGACCAGGCCGGCCTCCCACATACGGTCGACCCGTCGCGCGATCCGCTCGTCGAGCTCGGGGCGCTCGACATCGACACCGATCTGCAGGGTGTCGTAGACCGCTTCATGGCCGGGGAGGTTGGCGGTGAAGGGGCGGCCGGTGATCTCGATGACCTCCAGGGCGCGCACGATGCGGCGGCCGTTGCTCGCCAGGATCGCGCGGCCGGCCTCGGGGTCCGCGGCAGCCAGCCGGGCGTGCAGGGCGCCGCTGCCCTGTTCGGCCAGTTCGGCCTCCAGACGCGCGCGCACGTCGGGGTCGGTGCCGGGGAATTCGAGGGCGTCGATGGCACCGCGTACGTACAGGCCGGAGCCGCCGACGAGGACCGGGGTGCGGCCCTCGGCGAGCAGCCGGTCGATCTCGGCGCGGGCCAGCCGCTGGTACTCGGCGACGCTGGCGGCGCGGGTCACGTCCCAGATGTCCAGGAGGCGGTGCGGGACGCCCTGCTGCTCCTCGGGTGTGAGTTTGGCGGTGCCGATGTCCATGCCGCGGTAGAGCTGCATGGAGTCGGCGTTGATGACCTCGCCGCCCACGTGTTGGGCGAGCGCGACGCCCAGATCGGACTTTCCGGCCGCGGTGGGGCCGACGACGGCGATGACCCGCGGAGCGGGGACGGCGGTGTTCACCCCGTCAGTCTCGCAAACATCACGCCCCCATCTCGAACGAGCGACGTGACGGGCTACCGATGACGTCGTTGCCTGTTGCGAGGTCCCGAGAGCCGGTTGCAGTACCGGCGCCCGTGGGTGGCGCAACGGTCCGCTCCGGGCGGCACGGGGTTTCGCCCACATGAAGAGCGTAGGAGCAGTTATGGGCGTGTTTTCGCGGTTTCGTCGCCGTAAGGCCGAAGCGTCGACGGAGGAGAGTGCCGCTGCGGCGGTGACGGCCGAGTCGGAGACGGCGGAACCGGCGGAGGCGGCCGCTCCGGCGGACGCCAAGGGAGCCGAGGAGGCCGAGGGCGCCAAGGACGTCCAGGACACCGTCGACGACGGCGGGTCCTCGGCGGATGCCGCGGCTCCGGAGGCGTCCGACGACGCGGAGGGGACGACGGCCGCCGACGGCGGGCCGCGCGCGGAGAAGGCCGCCGAGAGCGCCGGGATTCCCCGGCAGCAGTCGGCGGAGGCCGCGGCGGACAGCGAGTCCGGCGAGGGCGCGCGGAAGTAGTCCGGCGCGGACGGAACGGGCAGGCGCAGCGGCCGCGGGGTGACTCACCCCGCGGCCGCTGCCGTGCGAGGGCCATGGCGCCCGCCCGTCATAGCGGCGATGCGCTCGTCGTGCCGGCACGGGCTCCCGCGACCGCTTCCCGACGGCCGCCTACGACCAGGCCGCCACGAAGTAGCCCACGCCGTACGGGGCCTCCTCGCGCAGCAGCCGGCCACCTAGGCTCGCACCCTCGGCCGCGCCCGCAAGGACCTGCCAGCAGGCCCGCCCGGACGCCTGGAGGTCGAAGGCCAGCTCCTCGTCGAGCGCGGTCAGCGCGGCGAGGTCGGCGGCCCCCAGGGCGCTTGCCGCGGCGGCGTCGAAGGCCTCGGCCCGCTCGTCGAAGTAGCCGGGCGCCTTCACCGTCCGGCAGGCGCTTCCGTCGCCCATCACCAGCAGCGCCACCCGCGGCGCGGACACGGCGATCTCCCGGCCCACCGGCAGACAGCGGTCACGCGGCAGCGGCTCCCCCACGCCCAGCCCCTCCACGGGGGCATCGGCCCAGTCCGCACGGGACAGCAGCCACGCGCCGACGGCCAGCGACGGCGGAAGCTCCCGTTCGCGCACGGCCTCCGCGGCGCCCAGCGACACCTCCAGGTCCACCCCGAAGCCGCGGAAGGAGCCGACGGCGCCCTGCGGGTGCGGGCCCCGGCCGGCCTGATCGGCGGGGCCCAGGACGACCAGCCGGTCGGGACGGGCCGCGGCGAGCACGCCGACCGCGTCCAGGCAGGAGGCGCGCAGCGCGTCCAGCTCGGGCGCCGCGCCGGCGGCCACCTCCGGGACGAGCAGCGGCGGGCAGGGGCAGATGGCGGCGGCTACGAGCATGCGACGCAGCGTAACGCCCCCGGTGCGGAGCCGGTCTCCCTGCCCTGATGTCGCGCCTGGCGCGCCTGCTGTCGTACCTGACGCGCGGCCGGGTCAGTCGCAGCCGCAGCCCGCGGCGGGCGCGGGGCTGGGCGCCGGGGCGCCGATGGTGGGCAGGCCCAGCAGCACTCCCTTGGGCTTCTCCGCCGGGGCGGCGTTGCGCTTCTCCCAGGCGTCGCCGGCACGCGTACGGCGGACCGCCTTGGTCGGCCCCTCCGCCAGGAGGTGGTGCGGAGCGGCGTACGTCACCTCGACGGTCACGACATCGCCGGGACGGACCGGCTGCTCGGGGCGGGTGAAGTGCACAAGGCGGTTGTCGGGGGCCCGGCCGGACAGACGGTGGGTCGCGTCGTCCTTGCGGCCCTCGCCCTCGGCGACCAGTACCTCGATCGTGCGGCCGACCTGCTTCTTGTTCTCCTCCCAGGAGATCTCCTCCTGGAGGGCGACCAGGCGCTCGTAGCGCTTCTGGACGACGGCCTTGGGGATCTGGTCCTCCATGTCGGCCGCCGGGGTGCCGGGGCGCTTGGAGTACTGGAAGGTGAAGGCCTGGGCGAAGCGGGACTCGCGGACCGTGTGCAGGGTCTGCTCGAAGTCCTCCTCGGTCTCGCCCGGGAAGCCGACGATGATGTCCGTGGAGATGGCGGCGTCCGGCATCGCGGCGCGTACCTTCTCGATGATGCCGAGGAAGCGCTCCTGGCGGTACGAGCGGCGCATCGCCTTGAGGACGCGGTCGGAACCGGACTGCAGCGGCATGTGCAGCTGCGGCATGACGTTCGGCGTCTCGGCCATGGCGGCGATGACGTCGTCGGTGAAGTCGCGGGGGTGCGGGGAGGTGAAGCGGACCCGCTCCAGGCCCTCGATCCGCCCGCAGGCGCGCAGCAGCTTGCTGAACGCCTCGCGGTCGCCGATGTCGGACCCGTAGGCGTTGACGTTCTGGCCGAGCAGGGTGATCTCGCTGACGCCCTCGGCGACCAGCGCCTCGACCTCGGCGAGGATGTCGCCGGGCCGGCGGTCCTTCTCCTTGCCGCGCAGCGCGGGCACGATACAGAACGTACAGGTGTTGTTACAGCCCACGGAGATGGAGACCCAGGCCGCGTACGCGCTCTCCCGCCGGGTCGGCAGGGTCGAGGGGAACGCCTCCAGCGACTCGGCGATCTCGACCTGTGCCTCCTCCAGGATGCGGGCGCGCTCCAGGAGTACGGGCAGCTTGCCGATGTTGTGCGTCCCGAACACCACATCGACCCAGGGGGCCTTCTTGACGATGGTGTCCCGGTCCTTCTGCGCGAGACAGCCGCCCACGGCGATCTGCATACCGGGGCGCGCGGCCTTCTTCGGCGCGAGCTGCCCGAGGTTGCCGTAGAGCCGGTTGTCGGCGTTCTCCCGCACCGCGCAGGTGTTGAACACGACGACATCGGCACCGTCGGCGTCCTTGGGCGCGGGCACGTATCCGGCGTCCTCCAGCAGGCCCGACAAACGCTCGGAGTCGTGGACGTTCATCTGACACCCGTAGGTGCGCACCTCGTACGTTTTCACACTGTCCACTGCCTGGCTCCGGTCGCTGCTGGTCATGCGACAAGGGTAGGCGGTGCTCGGAGTGGCACCGCCCGGTGCGCCGGGCAGACCACGTGTTCCTCACTTACGCCGGCCAGGACACCGCACATCTGGTCGTCCTCAGCTCCCCGAACCGAGTGCTGCTTCATCCCGCCTTCGGCGCCGCCCGCATGCCGATGTAGCAGCACATGGTGCCGTCGGTCAGGGTGGAGAAGACCACCGGCATCCAGTCCTCGCTGAAGGAGGGGCCGGCGCCCGAGGCGGCGAAGACCGTGTCCGAGACGGGGGTCAGGTTCATTTCGAGCGGCGGGGAGAAGTCCTTCATGCCGTCGACGAACTCGTACACCAGGTGGGGTGTGCCGTCGTGCTCGGTGACGGTGATGACGACGCCTTCGCGCCGGTAGGTGCCGAGGAACGGTGCCATGTCCACCGTGGGCGGCTGTGCCGCCGGCTCGAAGGCGTCCGGCATGCGCACGTCGGCCAGTTCGTCGAGGAGTTCACGGAAGAGGGTGGCGTACAGCCGGCGGGCGCCTCCGCCGTTGGTCAGCAGGGCGATGGCCACCCCTGCTTCCGGTGCCACCCGCAGGTAGGCGTACTGGCCGATCGAGGCGCCGTCGTGGCCGAAGCCCGGGGTGCCGAACCAGTCGTACAGCGTCCAGCCCAGGCCCCAGCCGTCGGAGCTGACGGTCCACTTGTCGGGGCAGTCGACCTCGCGCCGCTGCATCGCCGCGACGGTCCCGGGGGCGAGGACACGGGTGCCGTCCTGCGCCGTGCCGCCGTCGAGGTGCATCCGTGCGAGGCGGACCACATCGCCGGCGGAGGCGATGACCCTGCCGTACGGGCCCGCCGAGCGCGGCATCAGGTCCCACGCGGGCGCCGGGTCGGGGTCCTGCCCGGGCTCTCCCAGGTGGCCCATCGCGGCGCGGAAGCGCAGTACCTCCTCGGGCAGCGTCATGGTGTGCGTGAGGCCGAGCGGGGTGAGGAGCCTGTCCTTGAGGGCCTCGTCCCAGGTCTGGCCGGTCAGCACCTCGATGATGCGACCGAGGACGTTGTAGCCGACGCTGCTGTAGGAGACCGCGGTGCCGGGCGGGCAGTCCAGCGCCACCCCCTGGGCGGCCTCGACGTACTTGGCGAGGCAGTCGTCACCGCGACCGGTGTCATGGGTGAAGTCGCAGGTCAGGCCGCTGGTGTGGCTGAGCAGCTGGCGGGTGGTGATCTTCTTGGTGGCCTCCGCGTCGGCGACGGCGAAGTCCGGCAGTACGGTCACGACCGGTGCGTCGAGGTCCAGGTCGCCGGATTCGGCCAGCCGCATCACCAGCGTGGCGGTGTAGATCTTGGCGATCGAGCCGAGCTGGAACACCGAGTCGGTCGTCGCCTCTACCCCGGTTCCACGGTGCAGTACGCCGCTGGCCAGCTCGTGGAGGTGCCCGCCGGTGAGCACGGCCAGGGTGGCGCCCGGCACGTGGTGGGTGGCGCGCAGCTCGTCGAGCCGGGTCTGCCAGTGCGCAAGGTCGAAGGTCATCGTGCTGCTCCTCAAGTTGGTTGCGTGCAAAGGGATTGCGTACGCCGTGCTCTCGATGCGCACACTGTACGCACAGCGGAACGGCGTACGCAACGGCGTACGGCGTGCCCTATCGTGGGCGGCCGAGGAAGAGGAGGTCGCATGTCAGCCGACAAGCAGCAGGTCCCCTCGGTGTGGACCCGTCCGCGCCGACAGCGGGAACAGCCGGCGCTGAGCCGGGAGCAGATCGTGTCCGAGGCCGTGGCCCTGCTCGACGCCGAGGGGCTGGAGGCCCTGAGCATGCGGAAGCTGGGCACCCGGATGGGCGCCGGGGCCACCTCGCTCTACCGGCATGTGGCCAACAAGGACGAGCTGATCGAACTGGTCGTGGACGAGGTCTACGGCGAGCTGGAGGTGCCGGAGGCCGACGCTCCGGAGGGCTGGCGGGCGGCGGTCGGCGCCAGCGCCCACAGCCTGCGGGCGATGGCGCTCCGGCACCCCTGGGTCGCCTCCGTGCTCGGTCAGGTCGGCCTCGCCCATCTCGGGCCGAACCTGATGAACATGTCGGACCGCATGCTCGCCCTGTTCAGGGCGGCGGGCTTCGACGGAGGCGAGGCCGATCAAGCCATGAAGACGGTCATCGCCTATGTCATCGGGACGGCGACCAGCGAGGCCGCGTATCTGTCCCTGCTCGCCCGCAGCGGCCAGGACGAGCGCGACTGGCTGGAGAGCCTGCGGCCGGCCTCCGAGCAGGCCATGCAGGACCACCCGCGGCTGCGGGAGGGGCAGTCCGCACGGCAGGGGAAGGACCCGCGCACGGTCCGCGAGGAGAACTTCGACTACGGCCTCCAGCGGGTCCTCGACGGCCTGGCGGCCCGGCTCGACCGCCGCTGACATCCGGGGGCCGGGCCCCGCCCCTCCCTTTTGCGCCGCGCTACTGGCAGGATCCCGCCCATGGTCACAGCACTCCCCCGCACCACCGGCCGCCGGACCGTCCTGACGGCGATCGCGGCACTGGTCGCCCTCGGGCCGGCGCTGTGGTGGCTGTTCTCGATGGGCGGTGCACCCTCCCCCGGTGGGCGCGTGACGCTGGCGACGGGCGTGCCGACCGGGGTGTACGCGCGCTACGGGGAGCTGCTGAAGCAGGATCTGGCCCATGACCTGCCGGGTGTGGATCTTCGGCTGACGCGCAGCGAGGGGTCGATCGACAATCTGCGCCAGCTGGTGGCGGGGCGTGCGGAGTTCACCATCGCGACGGCGGACGCGGTCGCCACGTACAAGATCCGGGGCGAACGGGGTGCGGACCGGCTGCGGGCCTGCGCGCGGCTGTACGACGACTACATGCAGCTGGTGGTGCCGAAGAAGTCCGCGGTGCGGTCGACGAAGGATCTGCGGCGGCTACGGGTGGGCGTCGGTGCCGACGGCTCCGGCGTCCAGCTGATCACCCGGCGGCTGCTGGAGGCGGCCGGGCTGGACTTCGACAAGGACATCACGCCGGTGCGGGTCGGCATCGACCGGATGCCCAAGCTGCTGGAGCGCGGCAAGCTGGACGCCTTCTTCTGGTCGGGCGGGTTGCCGACGACGGCCGTGCAGCATCTGGCGCAGCACTTCCCCGTACGGCTGGTCCAGCTCGGGGATCTGAGCCAGGCGCTGCACCGGCAGGGCGAGCGCACCCGCCACTACCGGGCGGCCGTGATGCCCGCCGACGCCTATCCGCTGGCCCAGGACGGGGAGGCGGTGAAGACGATCGCGGTGGCGAATCTGCTGGTGACACTGGACCGGGAGGATGCCGCGCTGACCGAGGGCATCACCCGGACCGTGATCAACAGCCGGGACTGGATCGGGCGCGAGGTGCATGCCGCACAGAAGGTGGATCTGCGGACCGCGGTGTTCACCGATCCGCTGGAGCTGCACGAGGGCGCCCGGCGCTATTACGTGTCCGTCAAGCCCTGACGACCGCGTGGCCGGCCGGCACTGACGGTTGCGTGGCCGCCAGGCCCTGAGGCGGGACGCCGAACGGGTCGGGGCCCGCACCGGACAGTCCGGTGCGGGCCCCGATCGCGGGACGCGAGGTGCGTCAGGCGGGGACGATGTTCTCCGCCTGCGGGCCCTTGGGGCCCTGGGTCACGTCGAAGGTGACCTTCTGGCCCTCGAGGAGCTCACGGAAGCCCTGCGACTGGATGTTCGAGTAGTGGGCGAAGACGTCGGGGCCGCCGCCGTCCTGCTCGATGAAGCCGAAGCCCTTTTCCGAGTTGAACCACTTGACGGTGCCGGAAGCCATGTTTTTCTCCTTCATGGGGCAAGCCGAAGACCACACTGCGCGGCCTCCTTGTCGCCGAGATGATCGCCCCACACCGGAACAGGTCCGTAAACAAGGAACGCCCGGGGCATCCAGCCTCCGGGCGCGCACAAAGTTTCATGGGTACCACAACTGCAACGCCGTCAACGTTAGCACAGGAGTACGGCGCCGCCGTGTGCACACCCCGTCACGGTGCGGTACGCGGCACGGTCACGGTGACCTTCAGACCGTGCGGAGCGTGCGGCGCATAGGCGATGGTGGCGCCGCCCGCGGCGAGCAGTGCGCGGGTGATCGACAGGCCGAGGCCGGAACCGGAGATGTTCTGGTGGCGGCCGCTGCGCCAGAAGCGGTCGCCGACCCGGGCCAGCTCGTCGTCGGTCAGGCCGGGGCCGCGGTCGGCGACGGTGATGTGGACGTGCTCGCCGTCCGGCGCCACGGCGACGGTCACCGGCTCGTCGGCCGGGGTGAACTTCAGGGCGTTGTCGACGACGGCGTCCAGGGCGCTGGAGAGGGCGACCGGGTCGGCCCAGCCGGTGACGGCGCCCAGGCCCTCGTAGGTGAGGCGGACGCCCTTGTCGTCGGCCAGCGGGCGCCAGGAGTCGACGCGCTCGGCGGCCAGCGCCGCGACATCGGTGAGCTGGAGGTCGGCGGCGGTGTGTTCGGCCAGCGCGAGGTCGAGCAGATCGTCCAGGACGCGGGCCAGCCGTTTGCCCTCGGTACGGACCGAGGCGATCTCCTCGTTGCCCTCGGGGAGTTCGAGGGCCAGCAGCTCGATCCGCAGCAACAGCGCGGACAGCGGGTTGCGCAGCTGGTGGGAGGCGTCGGCGACAAAGGCGCGCTGCTGCTCCAGGACGTCTTCGACGTTGTCGGCCATCTCGTTGAACGAGCGGGCCAGCCGGCGCAGTTCGGGCGGGCCGGCGGTGGCGGCGACGCGGGCGTTCATCCGGCCGGTGGCGATGTCGTGGCTGGCCGCGTCCAGGACCCGTACGGGCCGCAGGACCCAGCCGGTGAGCCGGAAGGCCGCGGCGACGGCGACGAGCATGGCCGCGCATTCGCCGGCCGCGATGAGCAGCCACCAGCGCAGGATGCGCGGGCGCAGTTGTCCGGTGGGCGAGTCGGTGAAGACCACGGCGACCACATCGCCGTCGCGGATGACGGGTGAGGCGACCGGGATGCGGCCGGTGTCGTCCCAGGGCCAGATCTGGTGCGGGTCATGGCTGCGGCGGCCGGCCAGCGCCTCGCTGAACGCCTGGGCGCCCTCACCCTCGCGGGGCACCGGCAGGCCCTGCGGTGCGGCGGCCATCGGGGTGTGGTCGCGGTAGAAGACGCCGGCGCGTATGCCGTAGAGGCCGTAGTAGCGGGCCAGTTCGGCGCGGAGGGTGGCGCGGCGCTCGTCCTCTTCGGGGGTTTTGTTCTTTTCATCCGCTTCGGGGCGGGCGGTGACGAACTGGGCGAGCGAGGCGAACCGGGCGGCATCGTCGATCCGGTCCACGACCACCCGCTGCTGCTCCACCCCGGCCGTGATGACCCCGAGCGGGACGCCGAGCGCGAGCAGCACACCGGCCATGAGGACGATGAGGAGCGGGAGGAGTCGGGTGCGCACGTGGTGGTAACGACCGTCAGGGCGCCGGGGAGGCGGGCGGCCGCGCGGCCGCCGAGGCGCCGGAGGCCGGGATGACGAGGCGGTAGCCGACGCCGCGCACCGTCTCGATCAGGGCGGGCATGCGCAGTTTGGCCCGGAGTGAGGCGATATGCACCTCCAGGGTCCGGCCGGTACCCTCCCAACTCGTCCGCCATACCTCGCTGATGATCTGTTCCCGGCGGAAGACCACGCCGGGGCGCTGGGCGAGCAGCGCGAGCAGGTCGAACTCCTTGCGGGTCAGCGGGACCGCGGTGCCGTCCACGGACACCTGGCGGGTGGGGAGTTCGACGGTGACCGCGCCCAGCCGCAGCCCCTCGTCGGCGGCGCTCTCCTCGGCCGGCTGCTCCCCGCCGCCGGACGCGTTGCGCCGGCTCACCGCATGGATACGGGCCAGCAGCTCACCGGTGTCGTACGGCTTGACGACATAGTCGTCCGCGCCGAGATTGAGGCCGTGGATGCGGGAGCGCACATCGGACCGCGCGGTGACCATGATGACGGGGGTGGCACAGATCTTGCGGATCCGGCCGCACACCTCGAAGCCGTCCTGGTCGGGCAGCCCGAGATCGAGCAGCACCACCGCGAACGGTTCGGCGTTGTCGGGCAGCAGGGCCTTGAGCGCCTCCTCGCCGTTGCGCGCGTGCACGACGGCCAGGCCGTGCTTGGCGAGCACCGCGGACAGCGCCGCGGCCACATGATCGTCGTCCTCGACCAGCAGCAGTCTCATCAGCCCTCCTTCCCGGGTGCGTGTGTACAGGCCACAGGGCATCTACGGCGATAGGAGGTGTGCGCGTCAAGAGGAGGCCACCTCCCGGCCGCCATCCGTTACCCAGCCGGTACGCCCGGGGCACTTCATCACAGCGCGCAGCCCCCGATACCCGGCTTCACACAGAGTTCTCCTCTGCGACCGGATCGTTATGCTCAAGTTCCCCTCAGATGTAATGACGCTGGTCGAGGGGCGTCACTAGGGTCCTCCCCAACCGAGGAGGACGGAGCTACACGCCGATGAGCGAAGTATCGGTGACCAAGAACGCCGAGGGTCCCGCGGCGGCAGCGGACCAGCTGGTCGTGCTGGACAACGTGAACAAGCACTTCGGCGCGCTGCACGTGCTCCAGGACATCGACCTGACGATCGCCCGGGGCGAGGTCGTCGTCGTGATCGGGCCCTCGGGCTCGGGCAAGTCGACGCTCTGCCGCACGATCAACCGCCTGGAGACCATCGACTCCGGCAGCATCACCATCGACGGGAAGCCGTTGCCGCAGGAAGGCCGCGAGCTGGCCAGGCTGCGCGCCGACGTGGGCATGGTCTTCCAGTCCTTCAATCTCTTCGCACACAAGACGGTGCTGGAGAATGTGATGCTCGGCCAGACCAAGGTCCGCAAGACGGACAAGGCGGCGGCCGAACAGAAGGCCCGCGCCCTGCTGGACCGGGTCGGCGTCGGTACCCAGGCGGACAAGTACCCCGCACAGCTTTCCGGTGGCCAGCAGCAGCGCGTGGCGATCGCCCGGGCACTGGCGATGGACCCGAAGGTGATGCTGTTCGACGAGCCGACCTCCGCGCTGGACCCGGAGATGATCAACGAGGTGCTGGACGTGATGCAGCAGCTCGCCCGGGACGGCATGACGATGGTCGTGGTCACCCATGAGATGGGGTTCGCGCGCTCCGCAGCGAACCGGGTCGTCTTCATGGCGGACGGCCGCATCATCGAAGAGGCCGAGCCGAACCAGTTCTTCAACAACCCGCGCAGCGACCGCGCCAAGGACTTCCTGTCGAAGATCCTCCACCACTGAGGCCGTGGTTGGGCCACCATGATTGCCAACACCTGTTGAACCAAAGGATGTTCACCATGAGGATTCGTAAGACGGCCACGGCCGGTGCGGTGGTGCTCGCGCTGGCGGCGACGGCAACCGCGTGCGGCGGCGAGTCGGGTTCGGCAGGCGACAAGCCGGCCGGCGGCGAGGTCTACAGCGGCGATTACAAGGTCGCCTCGGCGCCGAAGATCGACTCGGCGGTGCTGAAGAAGGCACAGCAGGCCAAGAAGATCGTCATCGGCGTCAAGGCCGACCAGCCCTTCCTGGGCTTCAAGGACCCGGCCACCGGCAAGTACTCCGGGTTCGACATCGAGATCGCCAAGATGATCGCGGCCGACCTGGGCTTCTCCAAGGACCAGATCAAGTTCCAGACGATCGACTCCAACGTCCGTGAGACCACCATCTCCAAGGGACAGGTCGACTACTACGTCGGTACGTACACCATCAACGAAGAGCGCAAGAAGCAGGTCGGCTTCGCGGGCCCGTACTACACGGCCGGCGCCGACCTCCTGGTGCGCAAGGACGACAAGTCCATCACCGGACCGGAGACCCTCAAGGGCAAGAAGGTCTGCTCGATCACCGGCTCCACCCCGCTCCAGGAGATCAAGAAGGCGAAGTACGGCGCCGACACCACCGAGCTGTCGAAGTACTCGGACTGTGTGAAGCTCCTGCTGGACGGCGGGGCCGACGCGGTCACCACCGACGACGCGATCCTCAAGGGCTACGCCGCCCAGCGTTCCGAGAAGCTCCGGGTGGTCGAGAAGCCGTTCACCAAGGAGCCCTACGGCGTCGGTATGAACAAGGACGACAAGGCCCTGCGCGACGCGATCACCAAGGCCCTGGAGAACCACATCAAGAACGGTGACTACGAGAAGGCGTACAAGGGCACGCTCGGCAAGTCCGGCGCGAAGTACGTCGCCCCGGAGACCCCGCTGCCGACGTACTGAGGCATCGGGCACCCACCGGACCGCGCCGCCCCGTACGCCCGCCGCGGCGGGTGTGCGGGGCGCGCTGCCTTCCCCCGCTTCTGACTCTCATCCCGCCGTCGACCTGATGACCGCTACCGCGGAGACCCCATGAACGTACTCCTCGATTATCTGCCCGAGTTCCGGGACGGATTCCTCGGAACCCTGGCGATCACCGCGTCCAGCGCCCTGCTCGCGCTGGTACTCGGCGTTCTCATAGCCGGTTTCCGGGTCTCTCCGATTCCGCCGCTGCGCGCCTTCGGGACGGCCTGGGTCACGGTGCTGCGCAACACGCCGCTGACGCTGCTCTTCCTGGTCGCGTTCTTCGTCATTCCGCAGATCCTCTTCCAGGGCGCGAGCCCCTTCGTGCTCGCCACGCTGGCGCTCGGCTTCTACACCTCCTCCTTCGTCTGCGAGGCGGTGCGGTCCGGCATCAACACCGTCCCGCTGGGACAGGCGGAGGCCGCGCGCAGCCTCGGCATGACGTTCGGCCAGACGCTGCGCATGATCGTGCTGCCGCAGGCGACGCGCACCGTACTCCCCCCGCTGAGCAGCATCTTCATCGCGCTGACGAAGAACTCCGCGATCGCCGGCGCCTTCAGCTTCGGCGAGCTGTTCAACGTCTCCAAGCTCCTCAACGACAAGGGATACGCGGTCGCCTGGATCTTCCTGTGGGTCGCGCTCGCCTACCTCGTCATCACCTTCGCCATCAGCGGCATCTTCCGGCTGCTGGAGCGCCGGATGGGGGTCGCCCGATGAGCCGATGCGACCGGCGGATCAGCACGACGTGGGTGCCACGCGCAGGCGGGGCGGAACAAAGCGAGGTAAGGGCATGATCGGCGCCAGCGTTCTCTACGACGTACCGGGACCGAAGGCGAAGGCACGCAACCGCGTCTACACCGTCCTCGGCACCCTCGCGGTACTCGCGCTGATCGCGTTCGCCGTGCTGCGGCTGAGCGCCAAGGGCCAGCTCGACCCCGAGGTGTGGAACATCTTCAACAACGCCGGTGTGCGGACCAGCATCCGCGACGGTGTACTGACGACGCTTCAGGTCTTCGCGGTCGCCGCGGTGCTGTCGCTGGCCCTGGGCGTGCTGCTCGCAGTGGCGCGGCTGTCGGACCACAAGCCGGTCCGCTGGTTCGCGACCGGGTTCGTCGAGCTCTTCCGCGCCGTCCCGCTGCTGATCACCATCTACGCGGTGTGGGTGATCCTCCTCAGCAACCGGGACGCCCTCGGCCTCTCCGGCAGCCAGCCGCAGTTCTGGGCGCTGGTCCTCGGGCTGACGGTCTACAACGGTTCGGTGCAGGCCGAGGTGCTGCGGGCCGGTATCAACTCCGTGCCCACGGGGCAGCGCGAGGCCGCCTACGCGCTGGGCATGAGCAAGACACAGGTCATGACGACGGTGCTGATCCCGCAGGCCGTCCGGGCGATGCTGCCGACGATCATCAGCCAGCTCGTAGTGACCCTGAAGGACACCTCCCTCGGCTACATCATCACCTTCGAGGAACTCCTCTTCACCGCCCGCCAGATGAGCACCAACATCATCGTCAACGGCAACGACACCTACGTCCCGGTCATCATCGTGGTCGGCAGCATCTACGTCGCGATGTGCCTGGCGCTGTCCGCCCTCGCCAACTGGATCGAGCGGCGCGGCCGGCGGGCCAAGACGGGTATCGGGGTCGCCACGGCCGGTGAGCCGGTGGCCGCCACCGACGCGATGGAGGTCTCCGACGCGGTGCCCGACGGGCCGGTCACCAAGAAGGGCTGACGGCACGACAGGCCGTTCCGCGGCTGATACCGAACCGTCCGGAGGCGGTGGCACCCTCGCCACCGCCTCCGTCACTTGACGCGAGCGGCCGCAGTGGGTTGCATACGCTGTGTGATCACGCACCGGGCTCCAACTGCCAGTTCCCGCACGACCCGTACGAACCAGCGGCCCCAGGGAGCTGCGCCGTGGACCCGGTGATCGTCGTCGGGGCCGGCCCGGTCGGCCTCTCGCTCGCGCTCGCCCTCGCGCGGCTCGACGTCCCCTCCATCGTCCTCGACGAGACCACCGGCCAGGAGGATTCCCGGCCCGCCCGCACCGCCGTACTCCGCCAGGACACCGCGGCCTTCGTCGGCCGGATCGGCTGCGCCGACACCCTGGAGAGCGCCGGCACCCGCTGGACGGCCTGGCGCACCATGCGCCGCCGGCGCCTGCTCGAACGCATCCCCTTCGCCCCGCGGACCCCGGACGGCGCGGCCGGCCCCGCCACCGCGTCCCCGGTGCACCTCCCCCAGCACGCACTGACCCGCGCACTGCGCGCCGCCCTGGCCCACGAGAAGCTGGCCACGATCGTCACCGACAGCCGGCTGGCCGATCTGGAGCAGGACGAGCACGGCGTCAGCGCTCAGACCCGCGGCCCCAACGGGACGTGGTGGCGCGGGAGTTACCTCATCGGGTGCGACGGCCCGCGCTCGACCGTCCGCAAGCTGCTGGACATCCGCTTCCCGGGACGTACGGCCGTCGAACGGCATGCGGTGGCCGCGCTGCGCTGTGAGCTCCCCTGGCCCGGCGAGGCCCTGCTGCACCGCTCGCCGCCCCGGCACGGCGGCGGCCCGGGCAGCGAGGTCTCCGCCCGTCCGCTGGCCGACGGCCTCTGGCGGCTGGACTGGCTGCTGCCACCGGGGCGCGAACTGGTCACACCGGACGCCCTGGTCGCCCGGATCCGCGACTCGCTGGCCGGCTGGACCGTCGAATCCCCGGCGGACCCGGCCGACGGGACCGGGGCGGAGGGCGGCGAGCCGCTCGCGCGGGGCCGCGGCCACGGCCGGCTGGTCCCGCCGTACGAGCTCCTCGACACCGGCGTGCACACCGTCCACCACCGGCTGGCCCGGTGCTGGCGGCAGGGCCGCGCCTTTCTCGCCGGCGACGCCGCGCACCTCCTGGGCGCGCTCGGCACTCAAGGCCTCGACGAGGGACTGCGGGACGCCGAGAACCTCGCCTGGAAGCTGGGACTGGCCTGGCACCACGGCGCCTCCGAGATGCTGCTCGACAGCTACCAGGCCGAGCGCCGGGGCGCGGTCGCGGCCCGGCTGCGCGCCGCGGACCAGGCGCTGCCGCTGCTCCGGGACGGGCGCGCGGCCCGCTGGCGGACCGTACTTCCGGGCGCGGCGCGCGGCCGCAGCACCCTGCTGACCGACGGCCACCTGGGCCGCGGCCCGCTGGGCGCACCGCCGGTCTACGCCCGCACCCCGCTCGCACCGCCCGCCGAGCACACCGGCGGGCCGCTCGTCGAGACGTTCCCCGGTGCACCGGTGACGGATGTGGCGGTGACCGCGCCCGACGGCTCGGTGGTGCGGCTGCGCGACCGCCTCGGACACGGCCTGCTGGTGGTGCTGGTGGCGCCGGGCACCGGCGTCTGGGACCGGCGGCACTGGCAGTCGGCGGGCCTGATGCCGGGGCTGACCGACGCGGTCACCGCACTGCCGATGGACGCCGAGATCCTGGTGACCGAGGCCTACCCGGGCGCGGCGGCGCACACCGTGCTGCTCGTACGGCCGGACGGCCATCTGGTCACGGCGTTCTCGGGCGTCCGACCGGCCGAGATGCACGCGTGCGCGGACGCGGTACGGGGCGGGGCGCACGGGCGGGAGGCCGAGGCGGCGCGACCGAGCGACGACTCGGCTCGACGGACCGGCGACGCGGTTCGGCGGACCGACGAAGCCGAGGAGTACGAGGATTCCGAGGCGTCCGGGCGGCGCGAAGCCGGCGAGGACGGCGCATCCGCTGTTGACCCTGTGGGAACCTCCATGCTTCACTCCGAGAGTGACTGATCACAGCTCGCGATTCTGGCGGAGGGTCCATCTGGACCTGGTCCGCTATGCGGGCTGTATGTGTCGTCCGTCCTGTTGATCCGCAGCTCCTTCCCCGCGCGGCCGCCTGCCTCTGTCCGGCAGCCGCGTCTCTTCGCGATCACTCAGGACGGTTTCCGTGCCCGATGTACGTACCCCTGCGCGCCCGCAAGCCACCGGCCATGACGGCGGGCCCAGCGCATCCGAACTCCTCGACTTCGCCCGCCGCAGCGCCACGGACCCGGCGCTCGTCGCCTCGCTCCCGCTCGACCCCGAAGGCCGTACCTGGATCCGGCTGGACGGACCGGGCGGCAGTGAGGCATGGCTGATCGGCTGGCCGCCCGGCACCGGCACCGGCTGGCACGACCACGGCGGCTCGCGCGGCGCCTTCGCGGCGGCCACGGGCGAGCTGACGGAACAGTCGCTCGCCGCCCAACTGCCCACCGAGGGGTGGAAGACCCTGGAACTCGCCGACGGCGTGGACCGGGAGCGCAAGCTCAGCGACGGCCACGGCCGGGCGTTCGGCCCGCACCATGTCCACCAGGTGCTCAACACCTCCGAGGACACCCATGCGGTGTCGGTGCACGCCTACTACCCGCCGCTGCCGCTGATGCGCCGCTACAGCCGCACCGGTCAGGTACTGCGGCTCGAAGCGGTCGAGCAGCCGGAGGAGTGGACATGAGCGCCGTCGACGCATTGCTGGCGCGGGCCCGGCGCGAACTGGGCCGGCGGGTCGGCCCCCGGGAAGCCGCCGCCGTCCAGGAGGCCGGCGGGCTGCTGGTCGACATCCGGTACGCAAAGCTGCGGGAGCGTGACGGTACGATCCCCGGCGCGCTGATCGTGGAGCGCAATGAGCTCGAATGGCGGCTCGACCCGACGGGCGAACACCGCGCCCCCGAGGCGACCCACCACGATCTTCCGGTCGTGGTCATCTGCAACGAGGGCTATGCGTCCAGCCTCGCGGCGCTCTCACTGCGCGAGTTGGGCCTCCGCCGGGCGACGGACCTGGTGGGCGGGTTCCAGGCCTGGCGGGGGGGGCGGGGCTGGCGGTACGGGGCTGACACCCGACCCCGGCTTCTCTCTCCCCCGCCCCTCCCCCACCCCCGCTCCAGCCCTGGCGTCCACCCATGGCGTCCACCCATGGCCGGCTCACTCGCCCCCCGGGGTCTCGCGCCCCCGCACCTGGGCTCTGCGCCTCAGCCACCACGCCTCCGGCTCAAGCCTCCGGCAGATGCTGCTCCAGCAGTTCCGGATCCTCGCCTTCCTCCTCCAGGGCCCGTTTGACGACGCGGAGGGCGAGGCCCTCCGGGTAGCCCTTGCGGGCCAGCATTCCGGCCAGGCGGCGGAGGCGTTTTTCACGGTCCAGGCCTCTGGTGGCGCGCAGTTTGCGGTCGACCAGCTCGCGGGCGGTGGACTCCTCCTGTTCGGAATCGAGGCGACCGACGGCCACATCGATCAGAGCGGAGTCCACGCCCTTGGTGCGCAGTTCGCGGGCCAGGGCACGGCGGGCCAGGCCGCGCCCATGGTGGCGGGACTCCACCCAGGCGTCGGCGAAGGCCGCGTCGTCGATCAGTCCGACGTCCTCGAAGCGGGAGAGCACTTCCTCGGCGGCCTCCTCGGGGATGCCCCGCTGGTGCAGGGCGTCCGCGAGCTGCTTGCGTGTACGCGGGCTCCCGGTGAGCAGGCGCAGGCAGATGGCCCGCGCCTGCTCCTCGGGCGTACGCGGTGGTCCCGTCTCGGCCCTCGACGAGGAGGGACCACCGCCGTCCTCACGGCCACGACGGCCCCGGCGGCCGTTACGGGTCTCGGCGTCGCCGGCAGCGCTGCTGGTGTCGTCCGCGCTGTCCGGCCATTCCGTTCGCCGTGTCATGGCGGGCTAGCTCTTGGCCGCGGCGGCCTTGGAAGCCTTGGCGCCCTTGGCTGCCGGAGCCGCGGTGGCCGGGTCGGCCGCCGCCCCCGCGGCGTCCGCGCCGGGATCCGCCGCCGGGTCCTGCGGCTTCACACCGATGCCGAGCTTCTCCTTGATCTTCTTCTCGATCTCGTTGGCGAGATCCGGGTTGTCCTTGAGGAAGTTACGGGCGTTCTCCTTGCCCTGGCCGAGCTGGTCGCCTTCGTAGGTGTACCAAGCGCCGGACTTGCGGATGAAGCCGTGCTCCACACCCATGTCGATCAGGCCGCCCTCACGGCTGATGCCCTGGCCGTAGAGGATGTCGAACTCGGCCTGCTTGAACGGCGGGGAGACCTTGTTCTTGACGACCTTGACGCGGGTGCGGTTACCGACCGCGTCCGTGCCGTCCTTGAGGGTTTCGATGCGGCGGATGTCGAGGCGCACCGAGGCGTAGAACTTCAGCGCGCGGCCACCGGTCGTGGTCTCCGGCGAGCCGAACATCACACCGATCTTCTCGCGGAGCTGGTTGATGAAGATCGCGGTGGTCTTGGACTGGTTGAGCGCGCTGGTGATCTTGCGCAGGGCCTGGCTCATCAGCCGGGCCTGGAGGCCGACGTGGGAGTCGCCCATCTCGCCCTCGATCTCGGCCCGCGGCACCAGGGCGGCGACGGAGTCGATCACGATGAGGTCGAGCGCGCCGGAGCGGACCAGCATGTCCACGATTTCCAGGGCCTGCTCGCCGTTGTCCGGCTGGGACAGGATCAGGGCGTCGGTGTCCACGCCGAGCTTCTTGGCGTACTCGGGGTCGAGGGCGTGCTCGGCGTCGATGAACGCGACGGCGCCACCGGCCCGCTGGGCGTTCGCGACGGCGTGCAGGGTCAGGGTCGTCTTACCGGAGGACTCCGGGCCGTAGACCTCGATGACGCGGCCTCGCGGGAGGCCGCCGACGCCGAGCGCGACGTCGAGTGCGGTGGATCCGGTCGGGATGACCTCGATGGGTTCGTTCGGGCGCTCCCCCATGCGCATCACGGCGCCCTTGCCGAATTGCCGTTCAATCTGTGCGAGCGCGGCGTCCAGCGCCTTCTCGCGGTCAGTGCCTGCCATGGGTTCCACCCGATTTGCTTGAGTCGATCGCTTCACGTCCATGACGCTAACGCCTGCCACTGACAATGCGCCCGGACCCGGCTGCGA
The DNA here is from genome assembly GCF_022221585.1 of Streptomyces inhibens. Lineage (NCBI taxonomy): Bacteria > Bacillati > Actinomycetota > Actinomycetes > Kitasatosporales > Streptomycetaceae > Streptomyces > Streptomyces inhibens. The sequence goes on along the minus strand of NZ_CP084681.1, from coordinate 7,182,096 downwards.
CCTGTGGATAACTCCGCGGAAAGCCCGGAAACACAGGCCGGATCCCCTATGAGAATGGATGTTCGATTTTGGTGTCAAGCGCATCCCCACGACGGACCGCTCCGGTTGTCCCGTGCCATCGAAGCTTGATCACTGTCACTGAAGGTTGATGACCAGTAGGTTCGTGCCATGGAAGTTTGAGCGAACAGGGATTCAGGAGTGTCGGTGGAGGACCTGGCGGATCCGCCCGCGTCAGCGGGCTTCGTCTTCATCAGTGATGAGTCCCCTGGTTACCTGAAGACGGCGACGGCCGGCACAAGGGTGACGCTTCCTGTGTTCACGCCGCCGTGGATCGTGGTCGATCACGCGCTGGAACGAGTGCCTGTCACCGGATGGCCGGGGCGGCTTTTCCGGGTGCAGGCGGTGCCTCCGACGACAGACGAGGAGCGTGCCGCGATGGCACGAGCCGCCGCGGGCCTGGCTTCGCACGCCGGCTACACACGTGCCATCGCCGTCGACCTGCTGGAGGAGCTTTCCTCATCCGTGCTCTTCGGCCCCCATGGCGACGCTGTCCGCCACATCATCGAGGCCGGAAGCGCCCTGGATGAGGGACGTGCACGGGCACTTGAGTCCGCTCGCCATCCCGCAGCCGAGGGGGAGTACGGCAGGGCATGGGACCGGTGGCTCGCTGAACAGCCAGAAGGCGCGGCCTACCGAAACCAGGATCACGTATGGACCCTGTCGATCCCCGGGGCCGGCCCTTCGGGATCACCGATCGGGGACGGATTCTCCCTGATCTGGAGGATGGTCGGCACAGCCGCCCAGGATCGAGGCAGCGCGGGGTCCTTCACCCTCGATGAGGACGGCGATCAGGCTCTGGCGGACCCATGGGACACAGCCCTGGGCGCGCTCCTGGATGCCGCTATGGCCCTCGGCGCACCGCACCTGACGGACAGCGACGCCGTCACGGTGCTGACCGCGGCCTGGAACAGGGTGTTCGAGCCACGGAAACACGCTGGCACCGATGCACCGCAAGAGCAGGCTTGACCGGCGCCGCTCAAACTTCGATGGCACGCTCAAAGTTCGTTGTCACAGGACACCGGTGGCCGCCCCGGAAAATTCTCAGAAGAATTCCCGAGGAGCTGTCGATCCGGCCGTCTCCCGTTCGACGCAAGGGTGAGAGGCAGGGAGAGCCCCCGCCCTCCGCACCGAGGAGTCACCATGCCGCGCTATCTGTCGATGATCCGTATCGACGAGCAGAACGCCCCCGCCGAGGACCCCGGCCCCGAGTTCGCGGAGCGCATGGGCGCGCTGTTCGAGGAGATCACCAAGGCCGGGGTCATGCTGGACACGGCCGGGCTCACCCCGACCTCCAAAGGTACCCGGGTCACCTGGTCCGGCGGCAAGCTGAGCTACACCGACGGGCCCTTCACCGAGAGCAAGGAGGTCATCGGCGGCTACGCCATCATGCAGACCAAGGACAAGGCCGAGGCGCTGGAGTGGACCAACCGGTTCCTCCGGATCCACCCGGAACACTGGACCGTCACCGCCGAGCTCCGCGAGATCACCGAGGGCTGACCCGACCGCGCTCGCCCCTCCGGTCACGGCTGCGCGCAGCCGTGACCGGAGCCGGGTGCCCCGGGACAAGCCGGCCGGGACAGCTGTGCCCGGGTTCGGCCTTCAGGCCGGTCGACCTTCAGGCCGGTCGACCTCAGGCCAGTCGACCGGCAATTCGGCGCGGCAGAGAGGGCGCGTGCGGAGCCAGTAGGAGCGGGCGGCGAGGATCAGGGCGCCGCCGTAGAGGGCGAAGGCGCCGAACCCGATCCAGCCCACCAGCAGGACGTCCGACGAGGAGTGGAAATCGCCGCGCCGGACGGGCACCACACCGGCCGTCGCCAGGGCCGTGTAGCCGGTGCCTATCAGGCCGTACGGCGCGAGCGTGGCGGCGCCGATGAGAGCCGGGGTGAGGGGGAGCCGGCGGGGAACCCTTCTGCCGGCGAGGACGAGGGTCCAGCGGGGGAAGACCTGGCCCCAGGGGCGGATCAGTCCGAAGAGCAGGAACACCCCGAGCGCGGCGAGCAGCGTGGTGCCGTCCAGGCCCCAGGACTCCAGGGTGAGCCACACCCCGGAGGCGCCGTTGCGCCTGGAGGCCGCGAGCATCTCCGCACTGCTGACCCCGGCGAACGTTCCGCCCACCGCCCAGGTCACCTTCATCCCCACGAACGGAAGGAACGCCAGGGCCCCCGCACAGCAGGCGAGGCGCACGGGGCGCGGTGCCCGGGAGGGCTCGGGCCTGACCACGGTCTCGTGCACCGTGCCGCAGCGGGCGCAGACGGCGGACCCGTACGAGCGGGCGGTGGCGGCCAGCAGCACCGCACCGAGCAGCCCGAGCGCGTGCAGCACGGCGGCGGCCGGACTGTCGACCCCCTGGGCGAACAACAGCCTCACCACGTCCATCAGCAGACTGAACGCCGAGACCAGCGACAGCCCGCAGGCCACCCACAAGAGCGCCCGCACCACGGGCCGGTTCCCGAGGCGCACCGCGGCCACCGCCGCGACCGCCGCCAGCGCGGCCACCACGACGACGAAGCGGCCCAGTCCGGCCGGGCCGAAGCTCCGGTCGGCGGGCGAAGCGGCGGTCAGCGCGCAGTGCAGCGCAAACCCGCCCTGGACCACCGCCCAGCAGATCGTCGCGTACCCCGCCCGGTGCGGCTTCGCCGTTCGTGTGTCATCGGTTGCGGCATCAGTCATGTGCCGAACGTCGCATCCACCGCGGCCCGGGGACGTCGCCCGCCCGGATGATCCCCCTCCGCCTGACGGGCGAGGCCCGCCGGCGAGGCCCGCGACGAACCGAGACCGTCAGCGGACGTCCCGGTCGTCCCCCTGGTCGCCGCCGGCCGCCCGCTCCGCCAGCGGGGCCGTCGGCTGCTCGTCGCGCAGGGTCCGCCGGACGCGGGCGAGCACCCTGGCACCGCGCATACGGCGCGTCCTGCCGTGGACCCGCAGATCGTCGGTGACCTCGTACCGCTTGACGTACGCACCGAGGAACGCCTGCAGCGTCGCCGTCGCCGGGATGGCGATCAGTGCGCCCACCGCGCCCATCAGGGCCGTGCCGGCGATGACCGACCCGAAGGCGACGGCGGGGTGGATGTCCACCGTCTTGGCGGTGATCCGCGGCTGCAGGAGGTAGTTTTCGAACTGCTGGTAGATCACGACGAAACCGAAGACCCACAGCGCGTACCAGGGGTTGACGGTGAAGGCGATCAGGATCGGCAGCGCGCCCGCGAGATATGTGCCGATGGTCGGGATGAACTGGGAGACCAGGCCCACCCAGATGCCCAGCGCCGGGGCGTTCGGCACGCCCAGCATCTCCAGCAGGACGTAGTGCGCACCGCCGGATATCAGCGCCATCAGGCCGCGGGAGTAGAGATATCCGCCGGTCTTGGCGACCGCGATCTCCCAGGCGCGCAGCACCTCCGTCTGCCGGTGCGGCGGCAGGACCGAGCACAGCGCGCGGCGCAGCCGGGGGCCGTCGGCGGCGAAGTAGAACGAGAACAGGGCGACCGTCAGAAGGTTGAACAGGCTGCCCAGCACCGTCGCGGAGACGGCCAGGACGTTGTTGGCGCTGTCCTGGACGTACTTCTGCAGCCAGTCGGACTTGAGCAGGTTGTTCTGCACCTCGACCCGCGAGAGGTGGGTGTGGAAGGTGCTGTTGATCCAGCTGATCACGGAGTCCAGATACTGCGGGAACTCCTCGACCATGGTGGCTATCTGGCCGGCGAGCATGGAGCCCAGCAGCGCGAAGAAACCGGCCGCGGTGACGAGGAAGCCCAGGAAGACCACAGCGGTGGCCAGCCCGCGCCGCATGCCCCGGGCGGCCATCCAGTCGACGGCCGGTTCGACGGCCAGCGCCAGGAAGAACGCGATCAGCACATTCAGCAGCAGCGTGATCAGCTGGTGGAATCCCCAGGTGGCGAGCTGGTAGCAGGCCACCAGGGCGAGTGCGAGCACCATGGCGCGCGGCAGCCAGCGCGGCATCCGCGCATCGGACCGGCCCTCGGGTCGGGGGATGTCGTTGCTGGTGATCTCATCAGGCGCAGGCACAAAGCCAAGTGTGTCGCACGGCGCCGGCATCCCCGGTCCCAGCCCGTGCAACCGTCCGCCATGCCCGGCCGCCAAGGGCGCTTCCGTCCAGGTCAGGGCCCCGCGCCCGGCCCCCGAGGGCCCCGCTCAGCGCTTTTCGTGTGGCACATCCATCACCGAGCAGACCACCCGCCACACCTCTTTGGCGCTCCACCCCGCGTCCAGCGCCTCGTGGACGGTCCGGCCGCCGAGGCCGGACATCACATGATCGCGCGCAAAGGACTCGGCGTACGCCGCACCGAAGTGGTCCGCCATCCGCTCCCAGAAGACCGTCAACCGCATGAATTCCGCTCCATACCCGCTCTGACCTGAATTTTCCCATATATCCCGCCCCTGCACGGCCGTCAGGGGAGCCCAGGGAGTTCACCTCCCCGCCGGACCAAGCATCCATGGCGGCGCGACCTCGCGTGCCTGCGTCGGGCATGAAGTGCGTGTAGGTACGCAGAGTAAAGCCAGGGCCGGCGCTCCCAAGCCAGCGGGCAAGGGAGACGATCGACTCGCCGGCTTCGAGCTGGACGCCGGCGTAGGTGTGACGCAGGGCAGGGAAGCCGAGCTCGCGCGACGGCTCCCACTTGCTCCCGTCGGAATCGGGTTGTCAGGCGTCCGACATCCCCGAAGTGTTGATCACTTGGCGAATCGCCCGCCCGGACGCCAGTTCCTCCAGCGCCGCATTGATGTCGGTCAGCCGTAGCGTGCCGGTGTGCATCTCCTCCACCGGCATCAGGCCGGCCCGCCACATGTCCAGGTATCTCGGTATGTCGCGGCGTGGCACTGCGTCGCCCATGTAGGAGCCCAGCAGGGACTTGCCCTCGCCCGCGAAGGCCAGCGCCGGGACTTCGAGTACACGATCGGGAGCCGGTAGGCCCACCGAGACGACCTTGCCGCCCCGGGCCACGGCTGTCAGGCACACGGCCATCACGTTGGGACTGCCTACCGCTTCCACCGCCAGCTCCGCTCCCCCGGACGTAAGTTCGCGTATGGCCTCGACCGCATCGCCGGGGGTGTACGCCTGTGTCGCGCCCAGCCGTAGAGCCAGATCGCGCTTCTCGGCCACCGGGTCCACGGCGACGATCGGGTACGCCCCCGCCGCGCGTGCGCCGAGAACCGCGGAGAGGCCCACGCCACCCAGGCCGTAGACCACCGCCGACTGTCCGGGGCGGAGTGCGGCCGTGTTGATGACCGCGCCGGCGCCCGTCAGGACCGCGCAGCCGAACATCGATGCCACGGAGAAGGGGACGTCCGGGGGAATCGGGACCACCGACTCCTGCGCCACCACCGCATATTCGGAGAATGCGGAGACTCCCAGTTGGTGGTGGACCGTGCCGCCGACCGCGTCCTTCAGGAGCGACGGGCCGTGCAGCAGGGCCCCCGAGCCGTTCGCCGCTGCCGCCCGCCCGCACAGGGCGGGGCGGCCCTGTGCGCAGTCGTGACAGAAGCCGCAGCTCGGGACGAAGACCAGGGCGACGTGGTCACCGGGCGAGACCCGGTGGACGCCCGGCCCTGTCTCCTCGATCACGCCCACCGCCTCGTGGCCGAGTGCCATGGGCAAGGGGCGGACCCGGTCGCCGTTGACGACCGAGAGGTCCGAGTGGCAGAGCGAGGCCGCGGCGACACGGACCAGCACCTCGCCCTCCCGGGGCGGGCCGAGGTGGAGTTCTTCGACCTGGACGGGGCGGGATGCGGAGTAGGGGCGGGCCGTCGACGTCCCGCGCAGCACCGCCGCACGGGTCTTCACGCCACCACCTCCGGGCGCGGCTCGCAACGCAGTACGTCGCGGCTCTCCAGCAGCGGTACGACCGTGCCCAGCACGATCTCCTGGAAATGGGGGGACGCGCAGTGTGCGGTGAAGTCGGCCTCGGAGGCGTACTCCTCGTACAGCACGATCGTCCGCGGGTCCTCGATGCCTTGGTGAACCCGGTAGCAGAGGCAGCCGGGTTCCTGGCGGGAGAGGGTGGCCATGACGTCGAGGAGCGGGAGGACGGTGCGCTCCGCGTCGGGCCGGGTGCGGTAGCGGGCTATGACGACGTAGGTCACGGGGGATTACTCCTGGGTGTGCCGGGCCTCTTCAGGGCGGACGGCGGGACCGGGGGCAGCTGGTCGCGGCGCAGGTGCCAGAGGCGGGGGTCGGATGTGGCGGCCGCGGCTGAGCCGAGGGCCAGTGCCGTTGCCACGTCCGCGGGCGTTTCGACGAAGCCCGCGGCGACCGACGGGGACATCGCCTGCAGCGCCTGCGCACTCATCCAGCCGATGATCGGGGCGGGCATGATCTGGACCAGGTCCGGTGCCCCGCGCGAGATCGCGTCCATGGAGCGGCGCAGGTTGGACCGGTCGGTGACGAACACCTTCATCATGGTCAGCAGGCCGAGCGGGCGGCCCTTCTCCGTGAGGGAGAGCCGGGTGCTCACCACGCCGTGCGCGCCCATGTTCTTGATGAATTCCAGCGCGCCCCGGTCCTGAGCCAGACCGGGGCTGCTGTCCACGTTCACGAACACGGTCTTCCCCGCCCGGGCCAGCGTCGGCACGACCTGGGGCAACTGCCCCACCGCGAACGACGCGAGGATGCACGCTTTCGCCGGTGCGGTCAGGAACTGCCGCAGTAGTTGAGGGCCGAAGACCGAAGCGACGATCGGGACCTCGGCGAAGGCCGGGGCGATCCGGGGGTCGAGTGCGGCGCCGGACCGGGAGGAAGGATTCATGGCGACAGCCTGCCTGACGGGGGAAGGGGCGTGACCGCTGAGGTCAGTTCAGCGGAGACGTACCGAATCGACTGGGAAGGCCGAGTTTGCCTGGGTTGAGAATCCCGGCCGGGTCCAGGGCCGTCTTCACCGCGACGAAGGTCGCGAAGCCGGCTCCGAGGGATTCCTCCAGGTAGGGGCCACGCAGCAGTCCGCAGCCGTGGTGGTGGCTGATCGCCGCCCGGTGCTTGATGAGGACGGCGTTGGCCGCGTCCCACACCGAGCGGTACCAGTCGCGGCGTGACTCGGGCGCCACCTCACCGCGCAACGAGAAGTACACGCAGGCGCCGTCGGTGTAGGCGTGGGACTGGTGGGCCGAAGCCGCCAGCGTGCCGGGCACCGACTGGATCGCGGCGACCACTTCGTCGTAGATGACCGGCAGGGCTGTCCAGGACGCGGCCATCTCCAGGGTGTCGGCGACGAAGCCCGGCCCCGGTGTGAAGCCGTCCGCCGACTTTCCGACCAACATCCGCTCGTCCAGCCAGCGTTCGAAGACCGCCTTGCTGTCCAGCTCGGGGCCGTACGCGGCGCACACCTCGCCCGCCACCTTGATCGACGCGTCGACGATCGCCGGGTCGCCCTCGTCGGCGATCAGGAGCAGGTTGGTCTCCGGGTGACCGAAGTGGGTACCGGATTCCAGGGTGTCGTACAGGCGCAGCACCGCCGGGGTCGCGCCGCGCTGCAGGATCTTTCGGCAGGCGTCCAGTCCCTCCGCGAAGGTCTGGAAGCCGAACGCGAGCGCGGCGGCGTACTCCGGCAGCGGGTGAACGCGCAGGCGGGCGGAGACGATGACGCCGAGTGTGCCCTCGGAGCCGACGAACAGCTGGCGCAGGTCCGGGCCGACCGCGGCGCGGGCGTAGTCGCCGTACGTGGCGCGGGTACCGTCCGCGTGCACGACGTCGATGCCGACGACCATGTCCTCGATCTTGCCGTACCGGGTGGAGAGCTGACCTGCGCCGCGGCAGGCGATCCAGCCGCCGACCGTGGAGACCGCGAACGCCGAGGGCCAGTGGCCCGTCGTGACGCCGTACTCCTCCTGGAGCTGCTTCTCGAAGAGGTCACCGAACATGCCGGCCTCGACGTCCACCACGTTCGACTCGGCGTCGAAGCCGGTGATGCGGTTCAGCGCACAGACGTCCAGGACCACACCGCCGAAGACGGGGAGCGCCGCGCCTGTGACATTCGAGCGGCCGGCCGACGGGGTGACCGGAACGCCGGCGTCGTGGCAGATCCGCAGGACGGCCGCCACCTGGTCCGCGTCTGCCGCCTCGACGATCACGGCGTGCGGCGTCGCGGGGCGGCCCTCGGTCTCGCCGATCATCGAACCGGCCCACCAGTCACGGGTCCGGGTGACGACCTCGTCGCGGTCGGTATGCACGGCGTGCGCGGCCGCGCGCAGCGCCTCGACCACCGGCTCGGGGACCTCGACCGGTTCGGTCTGGAGCGCGGCCTCGCCCTCGCCGATGGGGGTGTTCTGCGCCCACTTGGCCGGGCTGGGGGCGCCGACGGTGTAGCGGCCCCGGTTGAACGGGTGGGTGATGGTCTGACGGCTGATCACGCTGCTGCTCCTTCGAGGAGGACGGACTTTTCGTGACGGACGGCTTCGAGGTACTCGGCGACCGAGCGGTCCACCTCGGTCTCCGTGAGGTTCAGTTCCCGGCCGAGGATCGTTCCGACGGCGGCTGCCGCGTCGGCGGAGGCGTCCCGGGCGAACAGGCGGGCGCGCAGTCGGCGGGACAGGATGTCGTCGACGGAGCGGGCCAGTTCAGCGCGGGCCGCGTACACGACCTCCGCCTTGGTGTACGGCAGTCCCGCGACGATCGGCTCGGCCAGCGTGGGGTCGTCGGCGATGAGGTCACCGACGAAACGGGCCTCGGTGCCGTAGCGCTCGCCCAGGTGCGCGGCCAGGCCGCCGGACGCGGCGACCGCCTCGGCGTCGTAGCCCGCGCCGCCGAGCAGCGGGAGTTTCGCGGTACGGCTGGCGCCCTTGCGGCCGAGCACCGTCATCACCTTGTCGATGACGAGTTCACCCATGTGACGGCTCGTGGTGAGCTTGCCTCCGGTCACCGTCACCATCCCGGTGCCGCCGATGGTGATGTGATGGTCGCGGCGCATGTCGAGCGTCGCACCCTCCTTGCCGCCGACCAGCGGGCGCAGACCACCGATGGAGCCGACCACGTCGTCCGGGGTGAGCTTCCCGTCGAAGGCGGTGTTGGCGCCCTCCAGCAGGAAGTCCATTTCCGCGCGCGTGCAGTGCACCTCGTCGGGGGATCCCTCGAAGTCCTCGTCCGTGGTGCCGAGGACCACGCTGTTGCCCCAGCGGGTGCAGGTCGCGCGGCGGGCCCGGCCGGGGATCGGCACGGTGACCGTGCAGTTGATCCGCACCCTGTCCCACGGCACCACGATGTGGACGCCCTTGGCGGGGCGGATCTGCGGCATGTGCCCGTCGTCGGCCATCGCGTCGACGTGGTCGGCCCACACCCCGGTGGCGTTGACGACCGCGTGCGCCCGGATGTCGAGGGTGTCGCCGTCCGCGGTGACCTGGGCGCCGGACGCCTTGCCGCTCCGCATCAGCAGGCCCTCGGCCTTGGCACCGTTGAGGATCGTCGCACCGAGCGCGGCGGCGGTCCGGAGGACGGTGAGGACGAGCCGGGCGTCGTCGGTGCGGGCGTCGAAGTACATCAGCCCGCCCTTGAGGTTCTCCGCGCGCAACGTCGGCGCCTGCGCGAGGACCTCGGGGACCGTGAGCCGCTGGTGCAGCTTGCCGATCCGCCAGCCGCCGACCAGGTCGTACGTCCACAGCAGACCCTCGAAGCCCTTGGCGAGGCGGGCGTCGAAGATGCCCTCCTTCTCCAGGACCGGGAAGAGGAACGGCAGCCGGTGCACCAGATGCGGGGCGTTCTTGCGGAACCGGTGGCGCTCCAGGAGCGAGTGGCGTACGAGATTGACGTTGCCCTGCTCGATGTAGCGCAGACCGCCGTGCACCATCTTCGAGGACTTCGACGACGTGCCGGAGGCGAAGTCGTCCTTCTCGACGAGCGCCGCGCGCAGCCCGCGCGAGGCCGCGTCGAGCACGGCGTACGCCCCGGTGATGCCACCGCCGATCACGACCACGTCGTAGGTTTCGTCGGCCAGCCGGCGCTTGGCCGCCGCGCGGTCGAGCAGCAGGGGCGTTCGGCGGGTCGCCGCGGCGCTGCGCCGCGGTTTCCGGGCGGGCATGGTGATCACAACATCAACTCCTGGTGTTCCGGCGCGACGGCCGGTGGTCGGCTCCGGGCCGTCAGCGCGACGGTGCGGGCCGTCAGTGGGGGGTGTGCGGTGTGCGGGGCGGCAGTTCGGGATCCTTGAGGTGGCTGCTCAACAGGTCGTGCCAGTCCGCCCGTTGACAGTCCCGTGCCTCCGTGCTGATCGACGGCTCGAAGATCCGGCCGTGCGGTTGCGCCTCGACGGCCTCTTCGAGCGAGGACCACAACCCCTCGGTGACCCCGGCCAGATAGGCGGTGCCGCGCAGGCTCGCGGTGGCGGAGTCGGCGATCCGCTCCAGCGGCAGGCCGGTCAGGTCGGCCTGGATCTGCACCAGCGGGTCGCTGCCGGAGACTCCACCGCCGACCCTGAGCCGGGTGAACGGCGCGCCCATGGTGTCGGAGACGCCGTCGATCAGATCGCACACCGAGTGGGCGATGCCGTCGAGGACGGCGCGTGCGAGGTCGGCGCGGGTGGTGGCGAGGGTGAGCCCGGTGAAGGCGGCGGTGGCCTCCGGGCGCCAGACCGGCGTACGGATCCCGGCGAGCGCCGGGACGAAACGCGGGGTGCGGCCGGGCCGGGTGGGCACCCGGCCCGCCTCCTCACCGAGTGCCTTCGGCGAGGGGAACAGTCCCAGGTCGTCGCAGAGCCAGCGCAGCGCCGAACCGGCCGTGGAGGTGTACGCCTCCAGGCTGTAGTGGGTGGTGCCGCCCTGCCGTCGGCCGGGCTGGGCGACGACCCCGGAGATGTCCGGCCGGGGCAGGGCGGGCGTGGTGCCGGTCGCGGCGGCGACGAAGGCGCCGGTTCCGTACATGCACATGCCCTGCCCGGCGGCGAGACCACCGAGGGCAATCAGGGCGGCATGCTGATCGCCCATGGAGGCGGCCAGCGGGACGGAGGTACCCAGGACCGCCGGGTCTGTCGTACCGAATCCGGCGTCGTCGGAGCGGAGTTCGGGCAGCAGGTCGAGGGGGAAGCCGAGCCGGCTGATCCATTCCTCGTCCCAAGCGTGCTGCTTGAGCAGATAACCGCCGCTCGATGCGGCGTTGGTGGGTGTGGTGACGTGCACGGCGCCTCCGGTGAGGCGCCAGATCAGCCAGGTGTCGACGGTGCCGAAGAGCAGCCGGCCCTCGCGGTGGGCGGCCGCCACCTCCGGGTGCGCGGCGATCTGCCGCGCGGCCCAGAGGAACGGGGAGCGGGCGCCGACCGGCCTGCCCTGCCGGGCCAGCAGGAGGGTTTCCCACTTCGCCTCGTAGGCGGCGAGTTCCTGCGCGTAGCGCCGGTCCTGCCACACCACGGCGGGCAGCAACGGCAGCCCGGTGACCCGGTCCCAGAGCATCGCGGTGGCCCGCTGGGTGGAGAGCGCGATCGCGGTGATCTCGATGCCGTCCGCGCGGGCGCGGCCGACAGCGCGACGCGACACCTCAAGGGTGGCGGTCCAGATCTCCATCGGGTCCTGCTCGACGGAGAGGTCGTCCGGATGGCTGACCTTGATCGAACGGTAGAACACCTCGTGGGCGGCACCGGAGTCGAGGACGACGCCGGCCCTGGTGCCTGTGGTGCCCTCATCGATGGCCAGCACACCGCGCCGTGGGGCGGCGCCAAGGAACGTATGTGTCATTGCAGCCCTTTCCTTGCGAGCTTGCGGCGGTACGGGGCCGGACGGTTCAGCTCGCGGTGGTGGTCGCCGCGGGGCCGGCGTGCGTGCCGCCTGCCGGTCCGTGCGCCGCGGCCGCCTCGTCGGGTGACACCTCGGCCTTCATCGGATCCCACTTGATCGCAAGGCAGGTGATCAGGCCCAGCAACGGCACGACCGAGAGCACCAGGAAGGTGTGGCCGAGCCCCAGCGAGTCCTTGATCTGCGGGAACGCATAGAGGCCGACGACACTGCCGAAGCTGCCGATCATGCCGGTGACGCCGGTCCCCAGCGCGCGCACATCACTGCTGTACGAGAGCGCGGCGATGGACTTGCCGTTGGCACCGGGGCCCGCGGAGTGGCAGAGGATGAACACGACCGGCAGCAGGAACGCCACGGCAGTGGGGATCTTCCCGAAGGTCAGGCCCATCACCAACAGGGCGACAAACACCCCGGCGAAGCCGGTGGCGGAGCTCAGCCGCAGCCCGAGCCGGCGGCCGAAGTAGGCCGACGCAAGGCCGCCCACGATGCCGAAGGCGTTGAACACCATCGAGCCGACCGTGGCCTTCTCGAAGCTGTCGCCGAAGATCGTGAGGCTGATCACCGGGAGGTACCAGCCGACCGCGAAGTACTGCATCGACTGCCCGAGCGAGATCGCCGAGGAGAGGACGGTACGCGGCAGGTAATCGCCCTTGAACAGCAGCCCTGCCTGGCGGAATCCGATGGCGGGCGCGGTGGTGGCGGCGCGGGTGACGCCATCGGGTGTACCGGCGACGGCGTTGATCCGGTAGATCCTCGCCAGATTGCGGACCGCGTCGTCGAGGCGGCCCCTGCTCGCCAGCCAGGCGGGGCTCTCCACCAGCACGACCCACTGCAGGGCGAGGAGAACCACGGCGACGACACCGGCGGAGCCAACCGACCAGCGCCAGATGTCCTCGCCGACGTCCAGGTTGAAGAACACCAGCGCGAGGACGAGGTTGCTGGTGCTGGCCATGTACCAGACGGCCTGCCACAGATTGAGCCGCCCGCCGAGCTTCGCGGGCGTGTACTCGGCGAGCAGAGCCATCGCGACGGCGAAATCGATGCCGTACGCGATACCGACGAGCACCCGGCCCAGCCAGACGGTGGTGAAGTCCCCGGCGCACGCGGCGAGTAGCGCCCCCGCGGCGGCGAACACCTTGGCGATCAGCAGCGGGGGAACGCGGCCGATCCGGGTCGCGAGCCAGCCGCCGACCGGATTGAAGACGATGGCCAGTGCCGGAGCGGTGGCCGTGAGGACCGAGATCTGGGTGCTGCTGAGATCCATCTGTGCCGTCATCGGGCCCAGGCCCGCGCTCAGAGCCGCATTCGAATAGGCGTCGAGGAACAGCCCGCCGAACACCAGAAACCACATGATGCGCGCCCGGCCGCTGATCTTTCCCAGCCTGTCGATGAGCGCAACGACATCGGCGACGCCTTTGACGCTCGGACGTTGTGCCATGAATCCGCCTTCGGGGAAGACCTGTCGGCGGTACGGCAACGAAAAAAGGCACGACGAAACCACCGACAGGTGGTCTATGTCTGTGCCTGTCACAACACCGCGGAAAGCGCCGCGGCACGAACTACGGTGCGAGATTAAGAAGGGGGCCGAGCGGCGTCAAGGGTTTGGGGAAGGTTTTCCGTGGCGTCATGCCTGGTGGACGGTGTGCGCAAGAGTCGTCGGGAGGTTGCCGAGAGTGCCCGCCCGCTGCGGCCGTCGCAGGGCGATGAGTTCCGCCGCGATCGACACGGCGGTCTCCTGTGGTTCGGTGAGGTCGCCCGGGTCGTACGCCCGCACGGTGGCGTCGTCCGTGCCGAGCATCGTGCGGGCGTGGGCCAGGACAGCGGCGTCCAGATCCACCCGGCCGGTACTTCCCAGGTGCCGGTCTTCCAGCAATGCGATCGTGCGTCCTGCCCGGCCGTCCGGACCGGACGTCACCCTCGCCACGACGACCGGTCGCTCGGCTGTCACCGCCCGGTGCGCGGCAGCGAGGACCCGAGCCGTCTCCCCCTCCACGGCCTGCACGAAGACGTCGATCGCACCTCCGCAGGTCAGCCCGACGGCGCGCTGCCTCGCACGGCCACGACGCTGGCGACGGCGAAGGGGGAACCGGAGGCCTGCCACTCGAGCAGACGTGGCGCCAGGTGTCGCACGGAAGCTCTCCGATCTGTCAGGTCCGGGCAGGCGGCTCGGCGGTGGGCGTCATGCCCAGGAACACGCGGCCGTTGGTTTCGAGCGTCGCGGCGTCGATTCCGTTGTCCAGGAGGAAGCCGGCGGGGTCCGGCTGGGCCATGTCGAAGGGGTAGTCGCTTCCGCACAGGATCCGGTCCGGCGAGGCATGGGAACGGAGCAGCCTCAGCACCTCGGGGTCATGCGTGACCGTGTCGAAGTAGAGCCGGGCGAACGATTCGGCCGGCGGACGGCTGCTTCCCTGACGTACATCGCCGCGTGAGCGCCATCCGTGTCCCCACCGCCCCACCAGGGACGGCGCGCAGCCTCCACCGTGGACGAAGCAGATCCGCAGGTTCGGCAGTTCCTCCATGACACCGCCCAGGAGCACCGAGGCCACGGCGGTCGTGGTCTCCACCGGGTTGCCGATCAGGTTGACCAGGTAGTGGTGCTCCCACTCAGGCCGCGGCGACTGCATGGGGTGGACCAGCACAGCGAGACCGAGTTCCGCGGCGACACCGAGCACCTCACGCATGACGCCCTCGCCGTAGGAGCGGCCCTGTGCGAGAGGGGGGACGGCGACGCCTGCGACACCGTCGGCCTCCGCGAGCCGCGTCAGCTCCCGTCGGGCGGCCACCACGTCGTCCAGCCGCACCAGCCCGAGTCCGACGAGCATTCCGCCGGTGGTGGACACGGCCCGGGCGAGCTGTTCGTTGTAGGACGCGACGTAGTCGTCGGCCTCGGACGGCGCGTGGACGGGGAAGGCGAAGGGAGGTGCCGAGATGACGCGGGTGCCGAGACCGGCCCGCACCGTGTCGGCGACGACGGTGTCGATGTCGGTCATCGCCGCGGTCGGAAACGACAACGGGATGTCGCCGAGGAACAGTTCGCCGTCCCGGTCGTTCATGCCTCCGAGCGGGTTCCCGGGCGGGAGGGCGAGCAGTTCGCGCGGCAGCCAGTGCGCGTGGATGTCGATGATCCCCGCGCGGATCTCACCGGTTACAGCCATGTTCTTCTCCTCGATCGTCCCCAGGGGACGGCTGATCACGCGTGCCGCGGTCCCGCGTCGCACGCGCAGCTGTCATGTGGTGGTTTCCTGCTGCTCCTTGGCGGCGCGTGTGATGGCGCGCCGGATGGGTTCGTAGCCGGTGCACCGGCAGAGGTTGGAGCCGACCAGGCCGGCGACGCGCTCGGGATCGTCACCGAGGCCCGGATCGGACTCCAGCGCCCCGGCGGCCACCATGAGAAAGCCCGGAGTGCAAAATCCGCACTGCAGAGCATGCTCGGCCGAGAAGGCCCGCTGGAGGGGGTGGGGCTCGCCGCCGGGTCCCGAGAGCCCTTCCACGGTGCGCACCGAGCTGCCCTCGCACTGCACGGCGAACATGAGGCACGAACGGACGGCCGCGCCGTCCACCAGGACGGTGCAAGCCCCGCAGATCCCGTGCTCGCACCCGAGGTGCGTACCGGTGAGGCCGCAGTCCTCCCGCAGTACGTCGGCGAGAATCCGCCGTGGTTCCACGTCGAGTGCGTAGTCCACGCCGTTCACGTTGAGGGTGATCTTCATCGGTGGTCTCCCTTGAGTGCGGCGACCCGCGACCGCTGGTCCGCCGCCGCTTCACACAGCGTCCTGCCGACCAGGACCGCGATGGCTTGGCGCTTGTACTCGACGTCGGCGTACGGCTCGGCCACGGGCGCGGCATCCTCGTCCGCGGCGATCCGGCCCGCGCGGGCGAACGGGTGGTCCTCGGGCAGCCGGTACCCGGCCCGGGGGAAGCGGGCCTCGGCGCCGATCAGCGCCTGCTCGGCGGCGTGTGCCCGTACGGGCTTGTCGGCGGAGTTGACCAGCCCGATCCGTGCCTCGCTGATCAGACCGTCCCGCACGGTCAGCGTCGCCGCGACGGCCACCTGGGCGAAGCAGAAGTGTGTGCGCCGGTGCTCGATGAAGCCCACCCCGGTGTCCTCGCCGAGCAGCGGAAGGCACACCGAAGTGATCAACTCCTGCGGGCGGCGCGCGGTGCGGTACGGACCGTGGAAGTAGTCACCGGCCGCGACCCGGCGCACCCCGTCGGGGCCTTGCAGTTCGACACCGGCATCGAGGGCGACCCCGATGGCGCACCACTCCGAGGCGGGATGCGCCCAGGCGAAGCTGCCCGCCATGGTCCCGCGGGAACGGATGGGGGGATGGGCGATGTTGACGACAGCGCGTGAGAGCAGCGTGCCGAGCGGGCCCGGCACTGCCTGCGCCGATTCGAAGACGCTGTGACGGACCAGGGCGCCGACGCGCAGCGTGTTGTCGTCGATGCTCATGTGATCGAGTTCCGCGATGCGGTTGATGTCGACCACGAGCTCCGGGCGGATGCGTTGCAGGTGCATCTCCAGGATGAGGCTCTGTCCACCGGCGAGCACCTGAGCCTTCCGCCCGGTGTCGCCGAGCGCATCGACGGCCTCGCGCACCGTGCGCGGCACGATGTAGTCGAAGGCAGCGGGCTTCACCGGCCCTCCTCCTCAAGTTCGTCGATTTTCGGAGCGCGCGCCGCTCGCCAGACGACGTCCGGGGTGAGCGGCATCTGCAGCAGGTCGGGGTCGGCGATCCGCAACGCATCGGCCACGGCGTTGACGAGGGCGGCCGGCGTGCCGATGCAGCCGGACTCGCCCGCTCCCTTCGCGCCGAGCGGCGTGCTGGGGCTGGGTGTGCAGGTGTCCTTGATCTCGATGGGCGGGATCTCGGTGGACGTCGGCAGCAGATAGTCCAGCAGGCCCTTGGCCAGCACGGGCACCCCCTGCTCGTCGAACGTCATGCCCTCGTACAGCGCTTGGCCGATGCCCTGCACGGCCGACCCGAAGGCCTGCCCGTGCACCACGGTGGGGTTGAGCACCACCCCGCAGTCGTCCACCGCCACCACTTGCAGTACATGCACGGTGCCCAGTTCCGGATCGACCTCGGTCACGGCGGCGTGGGCGCCGAACGGGAACGCCATGCCCGCCTCGAACCGGTCGTCCACGCGCAACGGCCCGGTGGTCTTCACCAGTTCGCCAAGGCTCACGGTCGCCGAGCCGTCGTGAGCGGCATGCACCGTTCCGTCCGACCACTCCACGTCGTCGACCGGCAGACCCCACAACCGCGCCGCCCGCTCCCGGGCCGCTTCCATGAGGAGGGAGGAGGCGTGCTGCAGCATCGCGCCGGCCACCTGCGCCGAACGGCTGGCGAAGGAGCCCAGGCCCTCCGGCTGTTCGTCGGTGTCCCCCTCGACGAGCCGGACCCGCGTCTCCTCCACGCCCAGGGTCTTGGCGACCAGCGCGGGAAAGACCGTCTCGTGGCCCTGGCCGCTGGGGGCCGCCCCACACCGGGCGGTGACCGTACCGTCTTCGTGAGCCTCGACACCGCCGAACTCGTGGAGTCCACCTGATTCGCCACCGGTGCGCTCCACGTAACAGGAGAGTCCGATCCCCAGCGGCAGGGCGTCCGGGTCGCTGCGGCGCCTGGCCTGTTCGGCACGCCACTTGTCGTAGTCGAGCGTCTCAAGGGCCAGATCGAGGGCGGCGGCGTAGTTCCCACTGTCGTAGCGCCGACCGGTCGGCGTCTCGTACGGGAAGTCTTCGGGTGGGATGAAGTTGCGCCGCCTCAGTTCGACCGGGTCCATCCCCAGCCGACGGGCCAGCACGTCCATCGACCGCTCGAGCGCGATCGCCGCTTCGGGCCGCCCGGCGCCCCGATAGGGGTAGGTCAGCATCGTGTTGGTCAGCACCGAACGGAGGGTGGCGTGGACCCGGGGCGTGGTGTACGGGCCCGTCGCCATCCAGGCGGTCTGCATCGGCAGGCCGACGCCGAGGTGCGGATAGGCGCCGACGTCGGCGTCGATCTTCAACTCGTAGGCGAGGAGCCGTCCTTCGGCGTCGGCTGCGAGCCGGACCTTCTGGTCCTGCCCCCTGCCCCGAGTGGCGACCATCATCGACTCCAGACGGTCCTCGATCCATCGAACGGGCCTCCCCAGCTTCACTGCCAGGAAGGCGACCACGACGAACTCCGGGAACGCCGCGCTCTTCGACCCGAACGCGCCGCCGGTGTCCGGTACCACCACCCGCACCCGGTCGGTGGACCAGCCCAACAGCGCGGCCAGTTCGCGGCGCAGCCGATGAGGCATCTGGTGCCCCGAGAAGACCGTCAGCCGGTCCCCCTCGGGCACGGCGAGGATCGTCCGGCACTCCATGGGACTGGGCATCAGCAGTTGCTGGCGGTATCGGCCCTCCACCACGGCCGCCGCTTCCCGCCAGACGGACTCCTCGATCGGCTGCCCGGTCTCGCCTCGCAGAGCGATGTTGCTCAGGCCGTCGAAGAGACGTACGGAGTCGTTCGCCGCGGCGGACGTCGTCACCGCGGCGGGCAGCGGATCGATCGCGAAAGCGACCTCGGCAGCTCCGTCCTCGGCTCGGTAGCGGTCCTCCCCCACGACGACCGCCACCGCTTCACCTGGGTACCGCACACGGTCCTTCACGAGCGCCGGCCACTCCCGGCCGGCCACGGCCTCGTTCGTGGACAGCCTGGCCAGCAGGGTGTGGGGGACCGGAGGCAGGTCCGGCAGATCCGCTGCGGACCAGGCCCCTATGACGCCGGGCACCTCACGAGCGGAGGCGCAATTCACCTCACGCAGTGCGCCATGAGCGACGTTGGATCTCACAAACGCGGCGTCCAGGGATCCCGGCACTTTCATATCGGCGACATAGCGCCCTCGGCCGGTGAGCAGCCGTTCATCCTCACGCCTTGTCCATTGCTCCACAACTACACACCTCTGCGCTCGTGTTATTGCGGGAATCGCCCGTGTGATCGCCACACGTGTGCAGAATGCGTGCCGGCGAATTCGACCCTCCCGGGCGAACCTATTGGCGAGAAAATGCGCCCGGATGCATTCAGCGGATTCGACGCTAACCGCCGTTTCAAGCGGGTACGTAGCGGCAGGTGGATACTGTGCGCTCTGAGGTCAGGTCTCATGCGCTACCGCTGTAGCCGGTACAGCTGGTCCGGCCGTTCCAGGCCGCGCTCGCGCGGGCGAGACCCATCTCCCATCGAGATGACTGATATCCCGAACCATCGCCTCAGTTGAGGAAGTACGAGGAGCAGGCGGGTGCTTCTGCCTGTGTGAAGGCAGCGAAGAGGCTGCTCGATCACCGCAAAGTGTTTCCGCCCGAGTCGGACCATCCGGCTCTCCACCTCAAGAAGGTGCCCGTGTCCACATCGCCTTCCCTCCAGACCCCGGGCCGGTCCGCCACCGCCAAGGCCGCGTCCGGCGTTCCGGGGTGGCTGGTCGCGCTCCTGGCCGTCGCCTCCGGCATGACCGTCGCCAATCTGTACTACGCGCAGCCACTGCTGTCCTCGCTGCGCGGCGTGTTCCACATCAGCACGGCCACGGCCGGCGGGCTGATCACCCTCACCCAGGTCGGCTACGTCCTGGGCATGCTCTTCCTGGTCCCGCTGGGCGACCGCCTGGAGAAGCGCCGACTGGTCACCGTCCTGCTGACGGTCACCACACTCGCCCTGGTCGCCGCCGGCCTCGCCACGAGCTTCCCCATGCTGCTGATCGCCTCCCTGCTCAGCGGCGGGACCTCGGTCGTCGCCCAGATCCTGGTTCCCTTCGCAGCGAACCTCGCCCCGGACCACGCCCGCGGCCGCATCGTCGGCCGGGTGATGAGCGGCCTGCTCGCCGGCATCCTGCTCTCCCGCACCGTCAGCAGCCTGGTCTCCGACGTCGCCGGCTGGCGCGTGGTCTACCTCGGCTCCGCGGTACTGATGGCCCTGCTGGCCCTGGCCCTGCACGCGGCCCTGCCGCAGCACGCGCCCACCACAACCCTCCCGTACGCGCACATGCTGCGCTCCACCCTCCAACTCGTGCGCACACACCCGGTGCTGCTCCGCCGAGGCCTCTACCAGGCGGCCATGTTCGGCGCGTTCAGTGCCTTCTGGACCACCGTCTCGTACGTGCTCACCGGCCCCCGCTTCCACTACTCCCCCGTCGGGGTCGGCATCTTCGCCCTCGTCGGCGCGGCCGGCGCGGCCATCGCCCCGCTCGCCGGGCGCTGGGCCGACCGCAAACTCGTACGCCCCATGACCGCAACCGCCTTCGCCGTCGCTGCCCTGGCCTTCGCCCTCGCGGGAGTCGGACAGCGCCACATCGTCCCGATCGCCCTGGCCGCCGTACTCATCGACATGGCCGTGCAGACCACCCTCATCCTCGGTCAGCACACCATCTACCAACTCGACCCGACCGCCCGCGCCCGCCTCAACAGCGCCTTCATCGCCACCTTCTTCATCGGCGGCGCCCTCGGTTCACAGCTCGGCTCCCTCGCCTTCCGTGCGGGCGGCTGGACCGGGGTCACCGTCCTCGGGTCGGCCCTGCCGCTGCTCGCCCTCCTCTACTGGGCCACTGAACGCCGGCAGCCGCAGACAGCGAGGCGGGACGCAGACGGTCTGTAACGCGGGTAATGCAAGGGGTGACATAGAGTCATGGCGAGGAATGCCAGTTCCAAGGAGGACAAGTTGCCGCTGGAGCCGCTGCAGTTCGCGGTCCTGGGTCCGGTCCGGGTCTGGCGGGCGGGGACCGAGCTGACACTCGGACGTCCCCAGGAAAGAGCGCTGCTGGCCCTGCTGTTGGTACGGGCAGGTCAACCGGTTGCTGTGAGCGAGATCGTCGACGTGCTGTGGGGCCGACGCCCACCGCACAGCGCGGTAAATGTGATCCGCCGCCATGTCGGGTCGCTGCGCCGCCTGCTGGAACCCGGACTCCCCACCCGCGCTGCGGGCCACTGGCTCATACGGGACGCCGGCGGATACCGGCTGGCGACCGACAGTGCCTCCCTGGACCTCCTGCACTTCCGCGGACTCCGTGAGGAGGCCCGGCAGGCCACCGCGGACCGGTCGCTCGCGCGAGCCGTGGAACTCCTCACCGAGGCTCTGTCCGTGTGGCGCGGGCCGGTCGCTTCCGGAATCCCCACGGAGGTTCGCGAACACGCGGCTTTCGGCTCGCTGGACCGCGAGCGCCTCGCGACCGTGCAGGAGGCGGCCGACGCGGCGCTGCGCGCCGGCATCCCGGCGGCCGCCCTGCCCGAGCTCCAGCAAGCCGCTGCCGACAACCCCTTGGACGAGCCTTTGCTGGCCAGGCTGATCCTCGCTCTGGCGGCCACCGGACGGCTGCCCGAGGCACTGAGCACCTACCGGACCGCATGCGCCCGGCTCGCCGACGAGTTGGGCATCGACCCGGGACCTGAACTGCGCCACGCCCACTGGGCCGTGCTGCACGACGCGCCCTCGACGGCCGAGTGGTCCACCGGGACTCACCCTGATCCCGATGTGCCGGCCTCGTATCTCCCCGGTCCGCAGCCGGCCTCCGTACCCACACCCGCGCAACTGCCTCACGACCTGCCGACGTTCACCGGGCGCCGTGCCGAGCTGGACGAGGTGCTCGCGCTGCTGCCGAGCGACGGGAAGCCCGCCGACACGGTGGTGATCAGCGCCATCGGCGGAATGGCGGGGATCGGCAAGACCACGCTGGCCGTGCACTGGGCCCATCAGGTCGCCGACCGGTTCCCCGACGGACAGCTCTACGTCAACCTGCGAGGCTTCGACCCGTCAGGGACGGTCATGAGCCCGGGTGAGGCGGTCCGCGGTTTCCTGGACGCACTGGGAGTGCCGCCCGAGCGCATCCCGCACGGTGTGGACGCACAAGCCGCGCTCTACCGCAGCCTGCTGGCCGGACGGCGGTTCCTCGTCCTGCTGGACAATGCGCGGGACACCGATCAGGTACGGCCGCTGCTTGCCGGCACGCCAGGCTGCCTCACCCTCGTCACCAGCCGCAACCAGCTGTCCGGGCTGGTGGCCGCCCACGGCGCCCACTCACTGGCCCTGCGTCCGCTCGACGCCGAGCAGGCACGGGCATTCCTCGGCCGCCGTCTGGGCGCAGGGCGGCTCGTGGCCGAGCCCGAGGCGGTGGCCGAGATCACGGCACTGTGCGCCGGGCTGCCTCTTGCCCTGGCCTGCGCCGCGGCCCGCGCGGCCGCCCACCCCCACTTCCCGCTGTCGGCCATCGCGGCCCAACTGCGGGAAGCCCACGGCAGCCTCGACGCCTTCACCCGGATCGACACGTCCGCGAACGTCAGCGCGGTCTTCTCCTGGTCCTCCAAGTCCGTCTCGTCCGGGGCGGCCCGCCTCTTCCGGCTGCTCGCCCTGCATCCCGGCCCGGACTTCTCCGTACCGGCCACGGCCGCCCTGGCCCAACTCCCGGTAAGGGACGCACGTCTGCTCCTGGCCGAACTTTCCGGCGTCCACCTCATCAACGAGCACGCTCCCGGCCGCTACACCTTCCACGACCTGCTGCGCGCCCACGCCGCCGAACTCGTACACACCCATCACACAGAGGCCGAGCGCCGGGCGGCCGTGGACCGACTGTTCGAGCACTATCTGCGTACCGCCCGTGCCGCAGGCCTGCTGCTCGCGCCGCACGCGGATCCCATGCCGTTGGGGCCGGCCCCAACGGGGGCCGACGCCGAACCACTCATCGACGACCGGCAGGCTCTGGCCTGGCTCACAGCCGACTACCCCGTGCTGCTCGCCGTCATCGACGCGGCGGCGAACTCCGGCCGCAACGAGCTTGCCTGCCTGCTCGCCTGGTGCCTGGAGCCGTTCTTCGACCGGCGGGGGCACTGGCACGACTGGGCGGCCACCCAGCGAACCACGCTCGACGCCGCCCTGCGGCTGGCCGATCCCGCCATGGAGGCCCACGGCCTTCGGGGGCTGGCCCGGGCAGAGGGCCGCCTGGGCCTGTTCGACCGATGCCGCGCCCGCCTCGACCGTGCCCTGGAACTCTTCACCGAGCTGGGAGACGGCATCGGGCGGGCCGGCACCCACCGGAGCCTGGGCTGGGTATGCGATCAGCAGGACGACCTCGCCGGCGCCCTCCGGCACAACCAGCTGGCCCTGGACTTGTTCCGGGCCGGCGGCCACCAGGCTGCGCAGGCCAGCGTCCTCAACTCCGTCGGCTGGTACCACGCCCTTCTCGGCCAGTACCGGCGGGCCCTGAATCGCTGCTTCCAGGCCCTGGCCATGCTGCGGGATCTGGGCGACCGTTACGGCCAGGCATCCACCTGGGACAGCATCGCCTACGCCTACCACCACCTCGGCTGCCACCCGCACGCCCTCTTCGGCTACCGCAACGCGCTCGCCCTCTACCAGGACCTGGGCGCGCCGTACCTGGAGGCCGGCACCCTCACCCGCATAGGCGACACCCATCTTGCGATGGGCAACGACGATGACGCCCGCGCCGCCTGGCAGCCGGCGCTGACCATCCTCACCGCACTCGGCCACCCCGACGTCGATCAGGTCCGCGCACGACTCCGGGGAGGGGACGAGCAGCGCCGTCTCGCATGACGACCGCACGGTTTCTCGCGACGCCCGGGTTGTTGCCGGCAGTGGTCGGACAGGGTCGGGTCGATGACCGTTTCGCGTGTGCCGTGCGGGTGGCGCCGACCGCCACGGTGGGAACCGCTGACCTGGGGCTTTGTCTGAGAGTGCCCCGGCTGTAGTCCCGTAGCGCCCCGGCCCAGGACATTCCCCGGCCCGCCCTTCTAGGCTGCCGCAAGGGGTTGGGCGGCCGGCGGCTCCGTATCACCGGGCGCCGCCCCCCGCGGAAGCAAGACGGAGTGCGATGCATTGATGCGGTTCGAGGTGCTGGGCCCCCTGCGGGTATGGCATACGGAGAGAGAACTCGATCTCGGGTTTCCCCAGCAGCGCGCCCTGCTTGGCCTGCTCCTGGTTCAGGCGGGCCGACCGGTGCAGATGAACGAGGTCGTCGACGTGCTCTGGGCCGAGCAACCGCCGGTCAGCGCGATGAATGTGGTGCACCGTTACATCGGTTCGCTGCGGCGGCTGCTCGAACCGGGGCTACCGCCCCGGGCGCCCGGACATCGGCTGCTCCGCCACGCCGGAGGTTACCTTCTGCAGGCGGATGAGCACGAGGTCGACCTGCTGCGGTTCCGCAGCCTCACCAAGCAGGGCAAGCGGGCCGTGGCCACCGGGAGACCCGAGGTGGCGGTGCGGCACTTCACCGAAGCACTGCACGAGTGGCACGGTCCGGTGGCGATGGGCCTCCCCGCGTCCGCGCGGGCACACCCCCTGTTCACCGCCCTGGAGCGCGAGCTCGTGTGCACGACGCAGATGGCAGCCGACGCCGCACTGCTGTGCGCCAGGACGGAGCTCGTCCTGCCCAGACTCCGCCAGGCCGTCGAACTCGATCCCCTGAACGAGCCGTTGCACGCCAGGCTCGTCATGGCACTGGCGGCCTCCGGGCTGCAGGCAGAGGCATTGGCGGCGTACGAGAACGTACGACAGCTGCTGGCCGAGGAGTTGGGGGTCTCTCCCGGCGCCGAGTTGTCCGCCGCCCACACCCGGGTGCTCCGTCAGGAACTGCCGCCGACCGGGCCCACACCTGGCCACGGGAAGCAGACGGTGCCGCGAGAATCGCCGGGGCCCTTTACCCGGCCCGCCCAGTTACCGCCCGATCTGACGGTCTTCTCCGGCAGGCGGGCGGAGCTCAGCAGCCTGCTGGACATCGCCGATTCGACGGCGGCCTCCGCCGGAGCACCCACGACGGTCGTGATCAGCGGGATGGCGGGCATGGGGAAGACCACACTCGCAGTCCACTGGGCCCATGAAGTCGCCGATCGGTTTCCGGATGGTCAGCTCCATGTCGAGCTACGGGGTTTCGACCCCGTCAGGAGGGCTCTCGACCCCAAGGAGGCACTGCGCGGGATGCTCGCAGCGCTCGGCATGCCTCCCCGGGGCCTCCCGAGCAGCCTGGACGCACTCGCCGGTCTGTACCGCAGTCTGCTGGCCGATCGTCGGGTCCTCGTGCTGCTCGACGACGCCACCGACGCCGGACAGGTCCGGCCGCTCCTGCCCGCCTCGCCCGGCTGCCTGGCACTGGTCACCAGCCGCAACGGACTGCCCGGCCTGATCGCCTCGGGGGCTCATCCGCTGCGCCTCGATCTGCCGTCCGCCACGGACGCCCGCGCCGCGCTGGCCCTGCGTATCGGCTACGAGCGCCTGGCCTCCGATCCCGATGCGGCCGACGAGATCATCACGCTGTGCCGGCGCCTGCCGCTGACTCTGGCCATCGTGGCCGCCCGCGTCATCAGCCGTCCGGACTTCCCGCTGGCGGCAATCGCCGCCGAACTGCGTAACTCCCACGGCAGTCTCGACGCCTTCTCCGGCTCGGGAGGGGCGGCCGACGCTCGCGCCGCCTTCACCTGTTCCTACCGGCGCCTGCAGCCTGAGAGCGCACGGCTGTTCCGGCTCCTGTCACTGCACCCTGGCCCGGACCTCACAGTGGATGCGGCCGCCACCCTCGCCGCCCTCCCTGCCAGGACGGCCCGGCTGATCCTCGGCGAACTGGCCGACGCCCACCTGGTCACCGAACACGCACCGGGTCGCTACACCGCACACGACCTTCTGCGCGTGTTCGCCGCCGAGCTCACCGAAGCGCATGATTCGCCGGCTGAACGTCATGCCGCGCGGCAGCGCCTGCTCGATCACTCCTCGGGTACCGACCACTTTGTCGGCGAGCCGTTGGGAGCCGAAGGGAATCTCCTGAAGGCGGCATCGCCACCGGACGCGGACCACTGGTGTGCCAACCACTCATCGGCACAGGTCAGGGCGCAGGTCAGGGAACAGGCCGAGTCCCAGGATCGACCGCTGTCGACGACCCCGCGCGCCACGCATGCCGACGGGGGCCCCTGTCACTCCGCGGTCACTCTTTTTGCACTTTCTCCTTCCTAGGCTCCGAGCGAAGTGGACGACGGTTTTGTTCGGCTGACCTCGGAGGCGACGGCAGATGACGTGCGACACCAGCACCATCGAGGCTGGAGGCGGTGAGAGTGGCTCGCCAACGCAGGTGTCCCGCAGGCAGAAGAGGGTCTGCCGGATGCCCATGGGCCTCGACATCGTCAGCACGGATGCGGCTCCCGCACGGTTGCCCTTGCCGGGGCAATCCCAGCCGGCCGACGTTCCTGGGCCGGCTCGCCATGCTCACCGGCTGATCGCGCGGTACAGCGGCGAGTATCTCTTCGTGGGCGTTCGAGGCGGCCACGGCGCTGCTGCCGTGCGGCACGCCCGGGACATCTTCCTCGAGCCGGGAGACATCTGCTTCTACGACGCACGCCATCCGCCGACACTGAACTCTCCCGAGCGTTTCCGTATGAAGGTCTTCCTCGTACGGCGCGAGTCGCTCGGGCTCGAGGAGTGCGACGTGCAGCAGCTCATGAAGGCCCCTGTCACCCGGACCTCCCGGCTCGCAACGCTGCTGTCGCCGTTCCTCTCCGAACTCGCGGACACAGCTTCGTCGTCCCCGCCCCCGGTCAGCGACATGCTCGCCTGGAACGCCGTGAACCTCCTGGCCACCCTCGCCGCGGAGCACCTGGGCAGGCACGTGACGGGCACGCTTGACGGCCAGTCACCGCTGATGTCCCGGATCCTGCAGTTCATCGACCTGCATCTGACCGACGCGGACCTGTCCCCCAAGGTGATCGCCAGGGCCCAGCACATCTCGGTGCGGTACCTGCACAGGCTCTTCCAGGACGAGGGCACGACGGTCGGCCGGTGGATACAGCGC
Source organism: Streptomyces inhibens (assembly GCF_022221585.1). Classification (NCBI taxonomy): domain Bacteria; kingdom Bacillati; phylum Actinomycetota; class Actinomycetes; order Kitasatosporales; family Streptomycetaceae; genus Streptomyces; species Streptomyces inhibens. Next base: position 7,155,522 of record NZ_CP084681.1, on the reverse strand, counting down.
CGCCGCCTCGAGGAGTGCCGACGCAACCTGCTGCTCCGGGTCCGGGGCCACCAGACCATCGCGGCGGTGGCCAACCGGTGGGGGTTCATGAGTGCCACGCACTTCAGCCGGGTGTTCCGGGCCACGTACGGCATGTCTCCCAGCGAGTGGCGGGACACGGCCGGCCGGGGTGCCGACCTCGCGGCCGCTGAGAACTGCTCCGTGCACTGTGAGGTCAACTTCGGTGCGCACATGGACGAAACGGCCGGGCTTGCGCGTTTAACGTGGTGATCGACGACATCACAGCTCTCTGTATCTGCCCGGAGTCGCCTCACCTCGCCGGAGAGACCGGCATACCGCACGACACTCCAGGAGAATCACATGTCCGATACCGCCGACCCTGTTCCACCGGTCCTGGAGCCTGCGGCAGCCGCCTTCGCGGAAGCCACCATCCGCCGTATCTGTTTGACCTGCCGCCGGCCGAGGGCCGCAAGGCGGTCGACGAGGTGCGGTCCGGTGAGATCGAGAAGGCGGAGATCGCCGAGGGGTGGATCACTGTCCCGGGCGGTCCGACGGGCGGTGTCCGCGCCCGGATGGTGAGGCCCGCCGGTGCCGAGGGGACGCTGCCGGTGATCCTCGGCGCGGACGCCGCCGTGGTCTTCCCGGCGTACGACCTCTCCCCGCTGGCCACCGGCACCCTCCGTACCGCGCTCCACGCTCACTGACCACCTCATCGACAACAAGGAACCCCACCTTGACCACAAGCGCCACACCCACGGCCGTTCTCGTCCACGGAGCCTTTGCGGACGCCGCCAGCTGGTCGGGAGTCATCGCCGAACTGCACAGCCACGGCATCCCGGTCGTCGCACCGCCGAACCCGCTGCGCGGCCTGGCGGCCGATGCCGCGTACATAGCCTCCGTGGCCTCGCAGATCGACGGCCCCGTCGTGCTGGTCGGCCACTCCTACGGCGGTGCGCTCATCACCGTGGCCGGCGCCGCGGAGAACGTCGTCGGACTGGTCTACGTGGCGGCCTATGTCCTCGACGAGGGCGAGAGCCTCGGCGAGCTGCAAGGGCGCTTCCCCGACTCACCGCTCACCAGCAACCTGAAGCAGGCGACGTATCCCGTAGCGGGTGCGGAGCCCGCGGTCGAGGTCACGATCGACCCGGATGCCTTCCCGGCCGTCTTCGCCGCCGATGTCCCCGCCGCCGTCACCAAGGTCCTGGCGGTGACACAGCGTCCGCTGGCCGCCGCGGCGTTCACGGAGACAGCCTCCGCGGCCGCGTGGAAGACCACGCCTTCCTGGGCGCTCGTGGCCGGTGCGGACCAGGCGATCAACCCCGAGGTCGAGCGTTTCGGCGCGAAGCGGGCCGGGGCGATCGTCGTCGAGATCGAGGGTGCCTCGCACGCGGTGGCGGTGTCCCGGCCCAAGGAGGTCGCCGACCTGATCCGCGACGCGGTACGGGCGACGAGCTGACGGGGCGTCACAGACAGCCGCGCGGACGGACTCCCCCGTATCGCGTCCGCGCGGCCCATCCATCGTGCACCGTGCGGCATCCGGCGGCACGTCGCGGAGATCACGTCGATTCCGCGCCTGAGAGGGCGTGAGCTTCCGGTGCTCGCACCGGAAGCCCGGCACGTACCACCCTGCGCCCGTACCCCTCGCCACCGCCGGACGCGACGGAGCGCTGCTTCACCGGGAGCGGATTATGGATCTGCGGCAGATGGAGGTCGTCGTCTCGGTGGCGGAGGCAGGCGGTTTCACGGCAGCGGCAAGACGGCTGCACGTGGTGCAGTCCGCCGTGTCGAGCACGGTCCGGGCCCTCGAACGCGAATTGGGCACCCCCTTGTTCGACCGCACCACGCACCGGGTTGCCCTGACACCGGCCGGCGAGGCATTCGTCCCCGCCGCGCGCGCGACGCTACGGGCGGCCGAACTCGCACGGGAGGCGGTCGATGCGGTACAGGGGCAGCTGCGTGGACAGGTGACGGTCGGCACGATGCAGGGAGTCTGGGCCGGGCTTCACCACGCCCTGGCCGCGCTGCGGGCGGAACATCCCGGCGTGGTGGTCCAGCTACGGCAGGCCGCGGTGGCCGACATTCGGCAGGCACTGCGCGAAGGCACCGTGGACCTGGCCGTGGTGGCACTCGACCGCCAGCAGCAGCGAGGCCTGACCACTCGGCTGCTGTCCCGCGAGGAGATGGTGCTGGTGGCCTCGCCCCGGCGGGTTCTCACCGTGACGACGCCGAACGGCGAAGTCGGGCTCGCCGACGTCGCCCGGTTGCCCCTGGTGGACTTCACGCCCGGCTGGGCGATCCGCTACGCGGTCGATCGGGCATTCCGTGCCGCCGGCGTCGACCGCAGCACGACCTTTGAGGTGAACGACATCGTCGCGGCAGCCGAACTGGTCCGCAATGACCTGGGAGTCTGCATCATGCCCAGGTCGATCGCGGACCGCTTCCCCGATCTGCCCCAGTACCGGTTCGACCGACACGCACCGAACTGGAAGATCATGGTGGTACGGCCTCCCGGCGAGGCGCCCCCGGCGGTCGCCGCGCTCCTGCGGCACATCACGTGACGGCGGCCGAGGCGCTCGACGTCGGCTTCGAGATGATGCTCGACGCCGCGCAGCGCCTGCGGCTCGGCCGGGACCTCCCGCCTGAATGGCAGGCGTCCGGGGTCCCCCGGCTGTGGCCCCGCTCCATGTCACCGATCGCGCGGGCACTGACCCCGGAGGCCTCCGCGAGTTCCTCAAGAGTCATGCCCGCGGTATGCCGGAACCCGCGCACCAGCGACCCCAGCGCTTCCGCAGAGCCCACACGTTCCTATCCCCGCATGCACAGCCCAGGGGTTGGGAGGTTGAACGCGCATGGAATGGATCATGCTGTGCGTGTACCACCCCGAACCGAGCAACTCGCCACGACAGAAGGCGGATTGATAAGTGATTCGACTCCCCGCCCGACTGGTGACCCGGACCGCCGGCAGGGGGGAACTGACCGCCGGCCGTTCGCGCAACGACAGGGCGCTGTCATCCCCGGGCGCGGCGGGTGGCCTCACCCCAGGGGGTTTCCAGGGGGTTTCCAGGGAGTTCGAGCACGGAGCGAGGGAGTTTTCCGGGAGTCTCAGCGTGGGACGGACCGGGATGCGAAGGGCTTTCACTTCCGCACAACAGTGCAGTTCATGGCACTGACTGACGAAGGTCTCCGCAGGTCGACAGCTCTTCCGCTGCCAGAAGACCGTCAACCGCATGCCTTCAGTATCCCGCCCTGGGAGGGCAGCGGTGCGCGAGCCGGTGCCGCCGGGGGAGTTCGGCCCTACGGTCGGGCCATGGCCGAAAACGCAAGCCCACCTCCGCCCCCGCTGGCGCGTGCCGAGCGATTCATCTGGCTGACCGCCCGGGTGCTTGAGCAGCGGCTCTTCGAGTACCACTTCCTCGGCGGCGGGGCGGACCCGGTCGACACCGCGCTCGCCGCGTACCGCAATGACGACGACGGCTACGGTCACGCGCTGGAGCCCGATCTGCGCGGCCCGGTCAGTCAACCGCTGCACACCGCGCACGCCCTGAAGGTCCTCGATCTGATCGGGCGCTGCGACGGCCGCCAGGTGGAGCGGATCTGCCGCTATCTGACGAAGATCTCGACCCCTGAAGGGGCGCTGCCCGCGCTGCACCCCTCGCTGCGCGGCTATCCGGCCGCGCCCTGGATCCCGGTGGTCGACGATCCGCCGAGCGCGCTGCTGGCCACCGGCCCCGTGGTGGGGGTGCTGCACCGCAACGAGGTGTGGCACGCCTGGCTGTTCCGGGCCACGGACTACTGCTGGGCGGCCGTGGAGTCACTGGAGGAGACGCATCCGTACGAGGCCGAGGCGGCGGTGGCGTTCCTGGACGGTGCGCCGGACCGGCCACGGGCCGCCGCGGCGGCGCAGCGGCTCGGCCGGATCGTACGGGAGCAGGGTCTGGTGCTGCTGGATCCGAAGGACGCCGCGGACGTCCCGGTGGCGCAGGGGTACGCCCCCGGGGAGCATCACCTGGCGTACGACTACGCGCCCGCGCCCGGCTCGCTGGCCCGCGGCTGGTTCACCGACGAGGAGATGGCCCGGGCGCTGGACCACCTCTCCGCGCTCCAGGGGGAGGACGGCGGCTGGCCGATCAACTGGCGGGCGTGGGCTCCGGGGACGGCGCTGGAGAGCCGCCCGATGGTGACGCTCAAGGCGCTGCTGACCCTCCGGGCATACGGGCGTCCGCTGTCCTGAGCGCCGGGCCGCCCTGCCGGGACCGGGCCGCCGGGCCGGCCCCGGTGGGCTCGGGCCCCTCCCCCCGGCCCGGTCACCCGCCCAGGGCCCGCACCCCGGCGGTGACGGCCACCGCACCCCCGACGACCACCAGGAACGGCGCCCGCAGGGCGAGCGCGACGGCCGCGGCGGCCACCCCCGCGGCCTTGGCGTCCAGCACCAGGTGCCGGCCGTCGCTGAAGGTCTGCTGCGCGGTGAGCGCGGCCAGCAGGGCCACCGGGAGCAACGCGGCCAGCCGCTTGACGAGCGGGCGCTCCAGTACGCCGGCGGGCGCCGACAGACCGAGGTACTTGACCAGGTAGCAGCCGACGGCGGTGACGGCGATCGCGATCCAGACGTTCATACCCGGTCCTCCTCTGCGGTGTGGCGGATCTCCGCGGTCCCGGCGGGCGCCGCCGCCGGCTCCTTCGCCCGCTCCCGTCGCCCCTGTACGAACAGGACGGCGGGTGCGGCGAGCGCCGAGAGCAGCACCGGGACACCGGTGGGCAGCACCGGCAGGGTCACCATGACCAGCACCACTCCGAGGCCGGCCGCGACCCGCTCGACGGTGGTCCTGAGCATCGGCGCGAGCAGCGCCAGGAAGACCGCGGGGCTGGCCGCGTCCAGGCCCCACGCGTCGGTGTCGCCGAGCGCCTCGGCGCCCAGGGCACCGCCGAGGGTGGTGAGGTTCCACAGGGCGTAGAGGGTCAGCCCGGTGACGGTGAAGCCGAGCCGGGCGCTGCGCCGGTCGGGCTGGGCCAGGGCGACGGCGGAGGTTTCGTCGATGACCCAGTGGGCGGCGAGGGGTTTGACCGTGGCCCGGTAGCCGAGGACGGCGGACAGCCGCAGTCCGTAGAAGGCGTTGCGGGCGCCCAGGAAGAACGCGCCGGCCGCGGCGGTGAGCGGGTTGCCGCCCGCGGCGAGCGCGCCGACCAGGGCGAACTGCGAGGCGCCGGTGAACACCAGCAGGCTCAGCGCGCAGGTCTGCAGGAGGCTGAGGCCGGCGCCGGCCGAGGTCACGCCGAAGGCGAATCCGGAGAGGCCGACGGCGACGCCGACGCCGAGCGCGTCCCGGATGACGGCCGAGTCGGGCTTCGCCGGCCGCGCCTCTCCCGGGGGCGCGGCCCGCTCCGTGGTGCGTATGTCTGTCTGTTCTGCCACGCCCCGACGTTAGGAGCCGGCGCGCCCGGTGGTCTTGTACGTTCTTGCGCCTCGCGTACCGCACGCCGCCCGTACCCCCGCACCGCGGGCCGCGCCTACGCCGACCGCTCCCTGCGGTACGCACCGGGCGGCACACCGACGATCCGGGTGAAGTGCCGGTTCAGATGCGGCTGATCGGTGAAGCCGACCGCGACGGCCGTCTCGGCGGGCGCGCTGCCCGCCTCCAGGAGCCTGCGGGCGGCGCGCACCCGGGCATCGGTGAGCCAGGTGTGCGGCGGCATGCCGTACGCGCCCTTGAAGGCCCGCAGCAGCGCGAACGGGCTGGTCCCGAGCTCCTGCGCCAGCTTCTCCAGGGAAGGCGGGTCGGTCATCCGCTCCTCCAGTACGGCGCGGGCGCGGGCGGCGGTCCGGGCGCCCGCGCTGCGCGGCGTACGCGCCGGGAGCGGGCCTCCGTAGCGGCGCAGCAGCCGGGCGACGGCGATCCGCAGCAGGCTGTCGGCGGCGAGGGCGTTGCCGGCCTCGGCGGCCTGGTGGACCTCGGTGATCAGGCGACCGAGGTGCGGGTCCTCGGCGACGGTCTGGGCGAATCCCGCGGTGCCGCGCAGCGCGGTGGTCTCCCCGGCTATCTCGGCGACGACATCGGACGAGGGGTAGAGGGTGGCGTAGGCCCAGCCTTCGGGTGCGCCGGCCCGCGCGGTGTGCGCGACCTCCGGGTTGATCATGATGATGCCGCCGTGGCCGGCCCGGACGGTGCCCTTCTGGAGCCCGACCTCCTCGATGCCGGAGGTGACCGCGCAGACGACATAGCCGTCGTGGGCGTGGCGGGGGAAGGAGTGCCGGACGTAGCGGGCGCGCAGCAGGTCGAGACCGGGCAGCCCGGCGTACCTCCAGTGGCGCGCCCACTCGCCGCGCGCCCGCGGCGTGGCGCCCGTGCCGGGCCCGCCGTCGGTGGCCGCGCCGTCCCCGCTGACCGTGACCATGCCACCATTCTGCGTCCGCCGGACGGCCGCCGACCTGCGCGTCCGAAGCGTGGACGGCCCGGGCACACCCCCGCGGCAGCGGCCGGTGCACCGCGCGGACGCCGCATTGTCAGTGGTCCGGTGCACGATGGGGGACATGGCTCAGGCAGCGCTCGAATCCTTCTCCCCCGCGACCCGCGGCTGGTTCGCCGGGGCGTTCAGCGCGCCCACCGCCGCCCAGGAAGGTGCCTGGCGGGCGATCGGCGCGGGCTCCGACGTCCTGGTGGTGGCGCCGACGGGCTCCGGCAAGACCCTCGCCGCCTTCCTCGCGTCGCTGGACGCGCTGGCGAGCACTCCCCCGCCCGCCGAGCCGAAGAAGCGCTGCCGGGTGCTGTATGTCTCGCCGCTGAAGGCGCTGGCCGTCGATGTCGAGCGCAATCTGCGCAGTCCGCTGACGGGCATCCGCCAGGAGTCGGTCCGCCTCGGGCTGCCGGAGCCGGACATCACGGTCGCCATCCGCTCCGGGGACACTCCGCCCGCCGAGCGCCGGTCGATCGCCAACCGCCCGCCGGACATCCTCATCACGACCCCCGAGTCGCTGTTCCTGATGCTGACGTCCTCGGCCCGCGAGGCGCTGGCGGGCGTCGAGACGGTGATCCTGGACGAGGTCCATGCGGTCGCCGGCACGAAGCGCGGTGCGCATCTGGCGCTGTCCCTGGAGCGGCTGGACGAGCTCCTGGACCGGCCCGCGCGCCGGATCGGGCTGTCGGCGACGGTCCGCCCGGTGGAGGAGGTGGCCCGCTATCTGTCGCCCCAGCGCCGGGTGGAGATCGTCCAGCCGCCGTCCGGGAAGCAGTTCGACCTCTCGGTGGTCGTCCCGGTGGAGGACATGGGCGAGCTGGGCGGCTCACCGGTCCAGGAGGGCGAGACCGGCGAGAAGCCGTCCATCTGGCCGCAGGTCGAGGAGAAGATCGCCGATCTCGTCCAGGCCCATCGCTCCACGATCGTCTTCGCCAACTCCCGCCGCCTGGCGGAGCGGCTGTGCAACCGGCTCAACGAGATCGCCTACGAGCGCTCCACGGGCGCTGTGCTCGATGCGCACGGCTCCGCCACGGCGCTGCCCGAGCACCACTCCCCGGCGGAGCTGATGGGCGGGTCCGGCGCCGCCAAGGGGGCGCCGCCGTTGCTGGCCCGCGCCCACCACGGCTCGGTCTCCAAGGAGCAACGCGCCCAGGTGGAGGAGGACTTGAAGGCGGGCCGGCTGCCGGCCGTGGTCGCCACCTCCAGTCTGGAGCTGGGCATCGACATGGGCGCGGTCGATCTGGTCGTCCAGGTGGAGTCGCCGCCGTCGGTCGCCTCCGGGCTGCAGCGGGTCGGCCGGGCCGGCCATCAGGTCGGCGCGGTCTCGACGGGCATCGTCTTCCCCAAGTACCGGGGCGATCTGGTGCAGGCGGCCGTGGTCACCGAACGGATGCGCTCGGGTGCCATCGAAGCGCTGCGGGTGCCCGCCAATCCGCTGGACGTCCTCGCCCAGCAGCTCGTCGCCATGACCGCGATGGAGACCTGGGACGTCGAGGAGCTGCTGGCCGTCGTCCGGCGGGCCGCCCCGTTCGCCGCGCTCCCCGAGTCGGCGTTCACGGCGGTGCTGGACATGCTCGCCGGCCGCTACCCCTCCGACGCCTTCGCCGAGCTGCGGCCGCGCCTGGTGTGGGACCGCGTCGCACAGACCGTCACCGGCCGCCCCGGCGCCCAGCGGCTGGCCGTCACCTCCGGCGGCACGATCCCCGACCGCGGTCTGTTCGGTGTGTTCCTGGCGGGCGACTCCGGCAAGGGTGGCGGGGGCCGCCGGGTGGGCGAGCTCGACGAGGAGATGGTCTACGAGTCCCGCGTCGGCGATGTCTTCACGCTCGGCACGACGTCCTGGCGCATCGAGGACATCACCCGCGACCGGGTGCTGGTCACCCCCGCCCCCGGGGTTCCCGGCCGGCTGCCGTTCTGGAAGGGCGACCAGCTGGGCCGCCCCCTCGAACTGGGCCGTGCGCTGGGCGCGTTCCTCCGGGAGATCGGCTCGCTCGCCCCGGAGGACGCCGGGGCCCGGCTGGCCGCCGCCGGGCTGGACGACTGGGCGACGTCCAATGTGCTGGGCTATCTCGCCGAACAGAAGCAGGCCTGCGGCCATGTGCCGGACGACCGCACGATCGTCGTCGAGCGGTTCCGCGACGAGCTCGGCGACTGGCGGGTGGTCATCCACTCCCCCTTCGGCGCGCAGGTCCACGCCCCCTGGGCGCTGGCCCTCGGCGCCCGCCTGGCCGAGCGCTACGGCATGGACGCCCAGGTGATGCACGCCGACGACGGCATCGTGCTGCGGCTGCCCGACGCCGACCTGATGGGCCTCGACCTCCTCGACGGGGACGGTTTCGATCCGGCCTCCGACCCGGGCCCACTCGCCCGCGGCGCGGAGTACGACCCCGAGCAGTCCCCCGTGGGGGCGTCCGATGTCGCCTTCGACCAGGGCGAGGTCGACCAACTCGTCACGGACCAGGTCGGCGGGTCCGCGCTCTTCGCCTCCCGTTTCCGCGAATGCGCCGCCCGGGCCCTGCTGCTGCCGCGGCGCAGCCCCGGCAAGCGCACCCCGCTGTGGCAGCAGCGCCAGCGCGCCGCCCAACTCCTCCAGGTGGCCAGCGAGTTCGGGTCCTTCCCGATCGTGCTGGAGGCCGTCCGCGAGTGCCTCCAGGACGTCTTCGACGTACCGGGCCTGACGGAGCTGATGGGCGATATCGAGGCCCGCCGGGTCCGCCTGGTGGAGGTCACCACCCCCGAGCCGTCCCCGTTCGCCCGCTCGCTGCTGTTCGGCTATGTCGCCCAGTTCCTGTACGAGGGCGACTCCCCGCTCGCCGAGCGCCGCGCCGCCGCCCTCTCCCTGGATTCCCGGCTGCTCGCCGAGCTGCTGGGCCAGGCCGAGCTGCGCGAGCTGCTGGACGCCGAGGTGCTGGCCGAGCTGGAGCATGAGCTCCAGTGGCGTACGGAGGACCGGCGCGTCAAGGACGCCGAGGGCGTCGCCGATGTGCTGCGGCTGCTGGGGCCGCTGACCGACGCCGAGCTGGTCGAGCGCGGCGCGGATCCGGCGTGGCCGCGGGAGCTGGCCGCCGCCCGCCGCGCCATCACGGTGCGGATCGCCGGCGCCGACCACTGGGCCGCCGTCGAGGACGCCGGCCGGCTGCGCGACGCCCTCGGCACGGCGCTGCCCGTCGGCGTCCCGGAGTCGTTCACCGAACCGGTCAAGGACCCGCTCGGCGACCTGCTGTCCCGTTACGCCCGCACGCACGGCCCGTTCACCTCCGAGCAGGCGGCCGCCCGCTTCGGCCTCGGCACGGCCGTCACCGACGGCGCCCTGCACCGCCTCGCCGCCGCCGGCCGGGTCGTCCAGGGCGAGTTCCACCCCGCGGGCATCGGCCAGGAGTGGTGCGACGCCCAGGTGCTGCGCAGGCTGCGCCGCCGCTCGCTCGCCGCGCTGCGCGAGGAGCTCGAACCGGTGCCGCCCGCCGCCCTCGCCGCCTTCCTCCCCCAGTGGCAGCACGTCGGCGCCCCGCGCCCGGCGTCGGCGAGCGGGGTGCAGGCGCCAGGTTCGTCGCACGGCCTGCGCGGCATCGACGGCCTGGTGCGCGCCATCGAGCAGCTGCAGGGCGCGCCGGTGCCGGCCTCCGCCCTGGAGAAGCTGGTACTGCCGTCCCGCGTCGGCGGCTACACCCCCGCCCTGCTGGACGAACTCACCTCCACCGGCGAGGTGTTGTGGGCCGGCGCCGGCGCGCTCCCCGGCAAGGACGGCTGGCTCTCCCTCCATCTCGCCGACACCGCCCCGCTGCTGCTCCAGCCGCCGCTCCCGCTGGAACTGACCGCGCTGCACGAGTCGTTGCTGGCCGCCCTCGCTCCCGGATACGGCCTGTTCTTCCGCCAGCTCGCCGACCAGGTGCGGGCCACCACCCACCCCGATGCCACCGACCCGCAACTGGCCGACGCCCTGTGGGATCTGGCCTGGTCGGGCCGGCTGACCAATGACACCCTCGCCCCGCTGCGCGCCCTTCTGGGCTCGGGCCGTACGGCCGGCTCGACCGCCCACCGCGCCCGGCGAGCCGTCCCCCGAGGCCGATGGGGGCACGGGGGAGGCCCACTGACCGCGGCGACGGGCCGCAGCGGCCGCCCCACCGCCTCCCGCTCCGGTCCGCCGACCGTGGGCGGCCGCTGGTCCCTGCTGCCCGCCCCGGAAACGGACGCCACCCACCGCGCCCATGCCCTGGCCCGCGCGCTCCTGGACCGGCACGGCATCGTCACCCGCGGTGCGGTCGCCGCCGAGGGGGTCGAGGGCGGGTTCTCCGCCGCGTATCGCGTACTGGCCGCCTTCGAGGAATCCGGACAGGCCCGCCGCGGCTATGTCGTCGAGGGGCTGGGCGCCGCCCAGTTCGCGATGGACGGCGCGGTGGACCGGCTGCGCGCGATCAGCACTCAGCGGGAGCGCACCGCCGACGACGCCCTCCCGGACACGGCCCCTGCGCAGTCCCGGCGCGGCGGCCCGCAGCGCGCCGTCGTGCTGGCCGCCGCCGACCCGGCCAACGCCTACGGTGCCGCCCTGCCCTGGCCCGACCCGCCCGAGGGCTCGACGCACAAGCCCGGCCGCAAGGCGGGCTCCCTGGTCGTCCTGGTCGACGGCGAGCTGACGCTCTACATGGAGCGCGGCGGCAAGACCCTGCTCCTGTGGCCGCTCGGCCACGACCCCGCGGAGGCCGCCACCGACTCCCGTCTCCAGCTCGCCGTCGAGGCGCTCACCGACGCCGCCCGCGCCGGCGCCGTGGGCACCATCACCACCGAACGCATCAACGGCTCCGCCGCCCTGACCTCCCCCTTCGCCGCCCTCCTGGAATCCGCCGGATTCCACCCGACCCCGCGGGGGCTGCGGCTGCGGGGGTGACGGGATCAGCCGACCGGTTCGCCCGTCGCCGACGGGTCGCGCAGCGCCGCCAGCCCCGCGCACAGTGCCTCGGGAAAGGCCGGCTCGGCGCGCCGGACGGCCGCGCAGCCGGCGGTCTGCGTCGTGGTGATCGCGCGCCAGGCGTCCGCCGTCGCGCGGTAGAACCACCGGGTGGTACGGACGCCGGAGACGCAGTCCGGGCCCGGGTCGCCGCACGCCGCCCCGGTCCGCGAGGAGATGTCCAGCACCAGCCATCGCCCGTCGCAGCCGCGCCGGTCCCACTGGGAGTGCTGCGGGACATCCGCGTCGGCGAGCGCCTGCTGGTACGACGCGCCCGTGCAGCCGACCGGCGCCGGATCACAGCCCTGGTCACCGCAGCGGCGCAGCGCCGGCGCCTTGGCGCCATGGGCGGTGAAGACGTCCTGGCTGTTGATGAAGACCTGCTGGTCGCCCACGGCCTTCGGCAGCCGCACCCGGGTCGTCTCCGGTCGCGACACGGTGCATCCCGACCACCGGTCCGCGGAGCGGGACTCGTAGGTGACCGTGACGTACACCGTGCCGTGCTCCACGGTGTCGACCACGCCGCGCAGCCCGCGGGCACAGCGCTCCTCCCCGTGCCCGCCGGCGGCCGCGGCCACCTGCACCGTCACGGCGAGCGTCCGCCCACCGCCCTCGGTACGTACCGCATCGATGGACGACGGCGCTCCGCGCCGCCAGGGGATCGCCGCGGCGGCCGTCGCCCGGGGCGTACCGCCGTCGTCCGGCCTCCCCGCGGCCCTCGCCTCCTCGTGCCCGCCCCTGGTGAACAGCACCGCACCGCACACCACGAGCACCACCGCCAGCAGTGCCCCCACGATCGTCAGCACCCGCGCGCCCCGCGCCGCCCCCGGCTCCCCGCTCTTCTCCATCGCTCCCCCGCGTCCCCCGAACCGCGGGCGACACCCGCGATCACCACTCCCGGCATGATGGTGGCATGCCCGAAGGTGACACCGTCTGGCGTTTGGCCCAGCGGCTGCACAATGCGCTGGCCGGCAGCCCGCTGACCCGCTGCGATCTGCGCGTCCCCCGGCTCGCGACGGTGGATCTGACCGGCCGCGGCGTGCTGGAGGTGGTCCCCCGCGGCAAGCATCTCCTCACCCGCTTCGAGGGCGGCCTCACCCTGCACTCCCATCTGCGGATGGACGGTGCCTGGAAGATCTACGCGCCGGCCGAGCGCTGGCGCGGCGGCCCCGCCCACCAGATCAGGGCGATCCTCGGCACCGCGGAACACACCGCCGTCGGCTATCGCCTGCCCGTGCTCGATCTGCTGCGCACCGCCGACGAGGCCCGGGTCGTCGGCCACCTGGGACCCGACCTCCTCGGCCCGGACTGGGACCCGGCGGAGGCACTGCGCCGGCTGCTCTCCGCCCCGGACCGGCCGCTCGGCGAGGCCCTGCTCGACCAGCGCAATCTCGCCGGCATCGGCAATGTCTACAAGTCCGAACTGTGCTTCTTGCTGCGCGCCTCGCCCTGGCTCCCCCTGGGGCAGCTGCCCACCCCGGAACGCGTGCCCGCCCTCGCCAGGAAGCTCCTCGAAGCCAACAGGCAACGCCCCGCCCGCACCACCACCCCCTGGGGGTACCGCCCACGTCCGTCTGAGGGCAGTGGGGGAGCCCGCCCCGATCGCCGGCTGTGGGTCTACGGCCGGGCCGGTCGCCCCTGCCTGCGCTGCGGTACGAAGGTCCGCACCGCCGACCAGGACCCCACCGCCGAGGAGCGCGTCACCTACTGGTGCCCCACCTGCCAGCCCGCCCCGCCGCCCGACCGGCCCGTCGGCTGACCTCTGCGCACCGTCCCACCAATTGACGACCCGTCAGATCTCTCCCTACTCTCACACCATGCCTCTCACGGCGTACGACCTCACGGGCCGCACCGCGATCGTCACCGGCGCGGCGAGAGGGATCGGCCGCGCCACCGCCGCCCTCCTCGCCGAGGCCGGCGCCACCGTGTACTGCGCGGACCTCGATGACCGGGGCATCGAGGCAACCGCCGCCGCCATCACCGCGGCGGGCGGCTCGGCACACCCCCGCCCCCTCGATGTCACCCGGCGCGACCAGGTCGCCGCCGTCGTCGATGCCGCCCTCGACGCCACCGGCCGCCTCGATGTGATGGCGAACATCGCCGGGATCATGCACTCCTCCGCCGTCCTGGAGACCGAGGACGCGGATCTGGACCGGGTCTGGAACACCAACTTCAAGGGCGTGCTGTACGGCTGCCAGGAGGCCGCCCGCGCCATGATCGCCACCGCCACCCGGGGCTCCATCGTGACCATGGCCTCCGGCGCCATCGACACCGGAGCGCCCGGCCTGCTCTGTTACGGCGCCGCCAAGGCCGCCGTCGTACAGCTCACCAAGACCCTCGCCACGGAGGTCGGCCGGCACGGCATCCGCGTCAATGCCGTCGCCCCGGGCTGGATCCGTACGGCGATGACCGACCGGCACACCGCCGAGGCACAGCAGCAGGCGGAGAAGCCGATGATCCGGATGTCACCTCTGGGGAGGGTGGGAGAGCCCGAGGACATCGCGCACGCCGTGCTCCACCTGGCGTCCGATGCCTCGTCCTTCACGACCGGCCAGATCCTCCGCCCGAACGGCGGCGTCGCCATGCCCTGGTGAGCGCCGCCCGGCAGGCCTGTCGCACCTCTCGGGCCGTGATCCGCCGGCGGGTGCCCTCGCGGCGCCCCGTCCACGGCACGCAGTGCACCGGCAGCAGACTGAGCCCCCAACCGCCCAGCACCACGGCGCCCTCGACCACGCCCGCCGTACGCGGCCACACCGCCAGCCGGACCGCGGCCCACCACCACAGTCCGCCGACGAGAGCCGCGGATATCCAGCGCCCCGGCACGGACCGCGGACGCCGGCCGGACGGCTCACCGGCCGAGCGCCGTCCGGCCGGCCCACGAGCCGCGAAGTCACGCCACGCCATGGCTGCCTCCTGCGGCCGACGCTAGACGGGGCCCGCCGCCCGGCGGGAGGGCGCACCGGGGCATTTCCGGCGCACAGGGGGCACCGCGAGCCCCGGAAGGCGCCGAGGGCCCGAGCCGCTCAGCGAGCGGCGTCGTGCGTCACTCGGACTCGGCCTGGAACATCCAGTGGTGCTTCTCCAGGTCGGCGGTGAGACCGATGAGGATGTCCTGGCTGACCGGGTCCGGTTCCGCGGTGGCGGTGATCCGCTCGCGCATCCGGCCGATGACCGCGCTCAGCCCCTTCACCATGACCTTCACCACTTCGCCGTCCTTGATCCAGCCGTCCTGCACCTCGCCGATGCCGCTGGTCTTGGCGACGGTGACGGCCCGCCCGTCGGGGGACACACCGATCGCGGACGCCCGCTCGGCCACCGTGTCGGCGTGCGTGCGCGCGCTGGCAACCACGTCGTCGAGCTGGAGGTGTACGGAGCGGAAGCGCGGACCGATGACGTTCCAGTGCACCTGCTTCGCCACGAGAGAGAGGTCCACCAGGTCCACGAGCGCTCCCTGCAGGGCGTTCCCGACGGTGGTGCGGTCTTCGTCGGACAGCGTGCTCTTGACGACAGACATCCAGATACTCCTGTTCGGGCGATCCATCCGATATATCCGATTTCGCCATCGTACAAATGAATCGCCCGTTCCGAGCTGCCCGGACGGGCCGGCCGGGCGCGCACCCGGACAGCACAAAGCCCCGGTGGGCTGCTGCCCACCGGGGCTTCGGTGCGTACGGACAGGGGTGTCAGGCCGCGACGACATCCACGACGTCTGCCGGGGACTTGATGGTCACGCGGTCCTCCGGCACACCGGCCAGGGACGTGACCGACACCGAATTGAGCTTCGGCCGCACCGGTGCGGGCACCGGGTCGCTCGCGGCCGCGGACGCTGCCAGCTCGGCGAGCGCCAGCTCGTCGCTGACCTCCCGCATGAGCTCGGACATGCGCACATCCAGCGCGTCACAGATCGCCGAGAGCAGCTCGGAGGAGGCCTCCTTCTGCCCCCTCTCGACCTCGGACAAATAGCCGAGCGATACCCGAGCGGAGGAAGAGACCTCGCGCAGGGTTCGGCCCTGGCGCTGACGCTGTCGGCGCAGCACGTCACCCAGCAGGCGACGAAGCAGAATCATCGCTGGCTCCCTCCTCGGACCTCGGATCCGGATCCTTCTCGCCCCACCGTACCGCCTCGGGCGGTACCAGTGCCGGGCGCAAGTACGTGTTCACTCAGGGCTGCAAACATCCATTCCCCCCGTGTTGTTCCGTATCCTGTGCCCGCATATTTTCTGTCAGTTCGCTCAACAACAGTGCGAGCACGGCGTCGATGGTGTCCTGGCGGATCCGGTCACGATCCCCCGCGAGCGCCAGCCGGCGCACCGCTCCGGCACCGTCCGGGCCCTGGACCGCCACGAAAACGGTGCCCACCGGCTGCCCGTCCTGCGGCCCGGGCCCGGCCACTCCCGTCGTGGCGATGCCCCAGTCGGCGCCCAGCACCCGCCGCACACCGGCCGCCATCTGCCGCGCGACCTCGCCGTCCACGGCTCCGCGCGCGGCCAGCAGGGCGCCGTCGACGCCCAGCAGCTCCTGCTTGAGCTCGGTGGCGTACGCCGTGATCGAGCCACGGAAGACCCGCGAGGCCCCGGGGACGGCGGTCAGTGCGCCCGACACCAGGCCGCCGGTCAGGGATTCGGCCACCGCCAGGCTCTGCCCACGCCCGGCGAGCAGCTCCAGCGCCCCGGCCGCGACAGAACCCGGCCCGGTCACCGGGCCGTGTCCCTCTCGGCCTGCTCGGCCCGCAGGGCCCGCTCCCGGGCCAGTCCCGCCCGGCGCAGCACCACGGCCTGCCGGACGTAGTCGAGACCGGTGGCGACCGTCAGCACGACGGCCACCGCCATCACCCACCAGCGGAAGGTGGCGAGTGGACCGGTCAGCACCAGGACGTACATGCCCACCGCGGTGCCCTGCGCCAATGTCTTGATTTTGCCGCCACGACTGGCCGGAATGACCCCATGCTTGATCACCCAGAACCGCATCAGGGTGATGCCGAGCTCACGGAAGAGGATCACGCCCGTCACCCACCAGGGCAGATCGCCCAGCACCGACAGACAGATCAGCGCGGCTCCCATGATCGCCTTGTCCGCGATCGGGTCGGCGATCTTGCCGAAGTCGGTGACCAGGTTGTAGGCGCGCGCCAGATGCCCGTCGAAGACATCGGTGATCATGGCGACGGCGAACGCGGCCCAGGCGAAGGCGCGCCAGGCCCGGTCGGTTCCGTCGTCGTGCATCAGCAGCAGGACGAAGGCCGGGACCAGCACCAGCCTCAGCATCGTCAGGACGTTGGCGATGTTCCACAGCCCGGCCTGCCGGACGACCGGCGCCGTGCGCGGCCCACCGGCTGCGGAAGCCGGGACTCCGGTCATCTGCCCGCCTCCTCGGTACACCCCGTGCCGTCCACCGACAGCACCTCCGCCACGAGGTCCACGCCCTCGCTCGCCACCACCTTTGCTTCGACCATACGACCGGGCGAAAGCTCCTGGTCGGTCGAGAGCAGGGTGACGCCGTCGGTCTCCGGCGCCTGGTGCGCGGCCCGCCCCACGACGCCGTCCTCGTCGTCGATCCGGTCCACCAGCACCCGCACCGTCTCGCCGACCCGCTCCTCGGCGCGCTGCGCGGTCAGCTCCTCGGCCAGCCGCGACACCCGCGCCAGCCGGTCGGCGACCTCGTCCGGGTCGACCTTGTTCTCGTACGAGGCGGCCTCCGTGCCGTCCTCGTCGGAGTAGCCGAAGACGCCGATGGCATCGAGCCGGGCCTCGGTGATGAAGCGCTCCAGCTCCGCCAGATCGGCCTCGCTCTCGCCGGGGAAACCGACGATGAAGTTGGAGCGGGCACCGGCCTGCGGCGCCTTCGTACGGATCTGCTCCAGCAGCTCCAGGAAGCGGTCGGTGTCGCCGAACCGCCGCATCGCCCGCAGCACACCGGGCGCCGAGTGCTGGAAGGACAGATCGAAGTACGGCGCCACCTTGTCGGTGCCGGTCAGCACCTCGACCAGGCCCGGACGCATCTCGGCGGGCTGCAGATAGCTGACCCGGATCCGCTCGATGCCGTCGACGGCCGCCAGCTCCGGCAGCAGCGTCTCCAGCAGCCGGATGTCGCCGAGGTCCTTGCCGTAGGAGGTGTTGTTCTCGGAGACCAGCATGATCTCCTTGACGCCCTGCTCGGCCAGCCAGCGCGTCTCACCGAGCACATCGGAGGGCCGGCGGGAGATGAACGAGCCGCGGAAGGACGGGATGGCGCAGAACGAGCAGCGCCGGTCGCAGCCGGACGCCAGCTTCACCGAGGCCACCGGGCTGCTGCCGAGCCGGCGGCGCAGCGGCGCCCGCGGCCCGGAGGCCGGTGCGACGCCCTCCGGCAGATCCTCGGGCGCAGTGTCCTGGGCGTGACCGGGCAGTGCGACATCGGCGGCGTCCTGGCGCTCGGCCGGGCTGATCGGCAGCAGCTTGCGGCGGTCGCGGGGGGTGTGCGAGGCGTGGATGCCGCCGTTCAGGATGGTCTGCAGACGGTCGGAGATATCGCTGTAGTCGTCGAAGCCGAGCACACCGTCGGCCTCGGGCAGCGCCTCGGCGAGCTCCTTGCCGTAGCGCTCGGCCATGCAGCCGACGGCGACCACGGCCTGGGTCCGGCCATGATCCTTCAGATCGTTGGCTTCCAGCAGGGCATCGACGGAGTCCTTCTTGGCGGCCTCGACGAAACCACAGGTGTTGACAACGGCGACATCGGCATCGGCGGCTTCCTCGACCAGCTCCCAGCCGTCCGCTGCCAGGCGGCCTGCGAGCTCCTCCGAGTCCACCTCGTTACGGGCGCAGCCAAGAGTGACAAGGGCGACGGTACGGCGTTCGGGCATAGGCCTCAGCCTACTTCGTCCCGGCCACCTCCTTGGCGCGCAGGTCTCCGCCGCCGGTCCCGGGCGCTCCGGGCCGGGCGGCGGACGCCCCCTGGCGTGCGGTCTCAGCCCGCCTGGGGGTCCCCGGGGGTGTAGCTGAGCCGCTCGACGGTGCCCTTGTCGCCGATCTCCTTGACCTCCTTGCCGTTGACGTACAGCTGTACGGCTCCGGCGTTGCCGAGGACCAGGTCGATCCGTTCCTTGTCGGTGATGGTCTTGGACTCGCCCTGCTTGAGCAGGCCGTCCTCCAGGAGCTTGCCGTTGGCGTCCTTGGCGGAGATCCAGCTCTGGCCGTCGCGGGCGGTCACCTTGATCGTGACCTTGTCCTTCGGCAGGCCGGCGACGGCGCTGTCGGAGGGCTCGGGGTTGATGGGCGGCTTGATGGTCGAGGGATGGCGGGTGGGCGCGGGCGCCGGCTTCGCATGGGTGTCGCCGCCGGCGATCGGGCCGCCGCCGCTCTTGTCACCGCCGGTGAAGAGCGTGAAGCCCACGAACCCGATCACCGCGACGATCGCCGCGACCATCGCGGCCGTCCAATTGGGGCGGCGCGGCTCGGAGCGGATCCGTTCGGCTTCGTAGATCGGCGCGGCGAGGGTGGTAGGCGCGGGCCGGCCGCCGTGCTCGGCATCGAAATGGTCGATCAGCGGCTGGGGGTCGAGGGCGACGGCGCGGGCCAGCGCTCTGATGTGTCCCCGGGCGTAGACGTCGCCGCCGCAGCGCGAGAAGTCGTCCTGCTCGATCGCGTGCACGATGGGAATGCGCACCCGTGTCGTCGTACTGACCTCTTCGACGGTCAGTCCCGCTCCGATACGGGCCTGCTGGAGGGCATGACCGACGGAAGGCCGGTCTGCTTCGGGGGAGTTGCCGATGGACACGGGGGCGCCTTTCGAGCGTGTAGCCACCTGCTGGAAGTTCAGTCTAGGGGTGGAGCGAAAGGGTCGGGCAAGCGGGAGAGCGCACTTTGTACGCCATCAGAACGCCCGCGGCGGTGCCAGGGAGCTTGATGATGAAGCATCGTTCCCTCACCTCCCTCAACTTGACGTATCGGCAGGAGAAACGGTTGCTTTCTTCTCTCGCACAGGTGACCCATGAGTGTGCTACTCGGTAGCCTCCCCCCGGATCACCGCCAGCACTCCGTCCAATTCATCCGGCTTCACCAGGACATCGCGCGCCTTGGACCCCTCGCTGGGCCCGACGATGTTGCGTGACTCCATCAGGTCCATCAGCCGCCCGGCCTTGGCGAACCCCACCCGCAGCTTGCGCTGGAGCATCGACGTCGACCCGAACTGGGTGGAAACGACCAGCTCAGCGGCCTGACACAGCAGATCGAGGTCATCGCCGATGTCCTCGTCGATCTCCTTCTTCTTCGCCGTGCCGACGGTGACGTCCTCGCGGAAGACGGGCGCCATCTGATCCTTGCAGTGCTGGACGATGGCCGCGACCTCGGCCTCGGTCACGAACGCACCCTGCATACGGACCGGCTTGTTGGCGCCCATCGGCAGGAACAGCCCGTCGCCCTTGCCGATCAGCTTCTCGGCGCCCGGCTGATCCAGGATGACCCGGCTGTCGGCGAGCGAGGAGGTGGCGAACGCGAGCCGGGAGGGCACATTGGCCTTGATCAGACCGGTGACCACATCGACGGACGGGCGCTGGGTGGCGAGCACCAGATGGATTCCGGCCGCGCGGGCGAGCTGGGTGATGCGGACGATGGAGTCCTCCACATCCCGCGGCGCGACCATCATCAGGTCCGCCAGCTCGTCGACGATGACCAGCAGATACGGGTACGGCGAGAGCTCGCGCTCGCTGCCCCCGGGCGAGCTGACCTTGCCGGCTCGCACCGCTTCGTTGAAGTCGTCGATGTGCCGGAAGCCGTAGGCCGCGAGATCGTCGTAGCGCAGATCCATCTCGCGGACCACCCACTGCAGCGCCTCAGCGGCGCGCTTGGGGTTGGTGATGATCGGCGTGATCAGATGCGGGATGCCTTCGTACGCGGTCAGCTCGACGCGCTTGGGGTCGACCAGCACCATCCGGACGTCCTCCGGGGTGGCCCGCACCATGACCGAGGTGATCAGGCAGTTGATGCAGGAGGACTTGCCGGAACCCGTGGCACCGGCGACCAGGACGTGCGGCATCTTCGTCATGTTGGCCATGACATAGCCGCCCTCGACGTCCTTGCCGAGCGCCACCAGCATCGGATGCTCGTCGCCCGCGGCGTCGGCCAGCCGCAGCACATCGCCGAGATTGACCATCTCGCGGTCGGTGTTGGGGATCTCGATGCCGACCGCGGACTTGCCGGGGATCGGGCTGATGATGCGGACGTCGGGGCTGGCCACGGCGTAGGCGATGTTCTTGGCCAGCGCGGTGATCTTCTCGACCTTGACGGCCGGGCCGAGCTCGACCTCGTAGCGGGTGACCGTCGGGCCGCGGGTGAAGCCGGTGACCGCGGCGTCGACCTTGAACTCCTGGAAGACCGTGGTCAGCGCGGTCACTATGGCGTCGTTCGCCGCACTGCGGGTCTTGCCCGGACCACCGCGCGAGAGCAGGTCCAGCGAGGGCAGCGCGTAGGTGATGTCGCCGGACAGCTGGAGCTGCTCGGCGCGCGCCGGCAGATCGCCGGACGGCTCGGGCGGGGCCTTGGTGAAGTCCGGGACGGACGGGGTGTGCGAGACCGCCGTCGGCTGCGGGTCCGCGCCGCGGGCCGGCGGCACCGTGCCGCTCTCCCCCGTGGTGTCCTCGGCGTCGCTCTCCCGGCGCTCCCCCGAGATGCTGCTGCTGAGTCCGGCGACGAGCGGTGAGGGCTGGACGCCGTGCAGCACCGCGCCGTCCAGCGCGGCGGCGGCCGCGGCGGCGACATCCACCGCGTCCATCGGCCGGTCCATGGCGGGCTGTACGGAGGCCCGGCGCGGGCGGCGCCGCTTGGCCAGGGCCGCTTCCTCTATCGCGTCCGGGTCGGTCGCGGCGGGTCCGGCGGCGGCGCCGCGGCGCGGCCTGCGGGCTGGCTGCTCACGCCACTCCTCGGCGTACTCCTCGTACTCGTCGGCCTCGTAGGCATCCGGCTCGGGCTCCGCGGGGTGCACCACGCCCAGCCGGACGCCCAGCGCCCGCAGCCGCTGCGGAATGGCGTTCACCGGCGTCGCGGTGACCACCAGCAGCCCGAAGAGGGTCAGCAGCGCCAGCAGCGCCACGGCCAGGGTCTGTCCGACGGTGAAGATCAGCGGCTTGGAGGCGACCCATCCGAGATAGCCGCCGGCGTCCTGTATGGCGGCGAGACCTTCGCCCCGGCCCGGCGATCCGCAGGCCATCGCGACCTGTCCGAGGACGCCGACGACGAGCGCGGACAGCCCGATGATGATCCGGCCGTTGGCCTCCGGCCGCTCGGGATGGCGGATGAGCCGTAGCGCGATGCCGCCCAGCAGTATCGGTACGACCAGATCGAGGCGGCCGAACGCGCCGGTCACCAGCAGCTCGACGAGCTCGCCGACCGGGCCGCTCAGGTTGGACCAGGTGCCGGCCGCGATGACCAGCGACAGGCCGAGCAGCAGCAGCGCCAGCCCGTCCTTGCGGTGCGCCGGGTCGAGGTTCTTCGCACCGCGGCCCATACCGCGGAACATCGCCCCGATGGCGTGCGCGAGCCCCAGCCAGCAGGCGCGGGCGAGGCGGTAGACACCGCCGGTGGGTGACGGCGCCGGTTTGGGCGCGGCCTTCTTGGCGGGTGACTTCTTGGCCGGGGCCTTCTTCGCGGCCGCGGCTTTCTTGGCCGGCGGCTTCGCGGGCGCCTTCTTCGCGACGACCTTCTTGGCGGCGCCCCCGGACCGTCCGGCGCGCTGCTTCGAGGGGCCCGCCGTGCTCTGGGTTCCCTTGCCGGACGTACGTGAGGCCATGGCGACGAGATTACAGGCGAACGCGGGCATGACACGAGCGCACGGCGCTTCACCCATCCGTGTCGCGCGCCCGCCTCATGAAAGGGCGTCAGTGCGTGTCCCGCGTCCCGGCCCGAGCCGATCCGTGGACACGCCCTCTACCCCGCGACGCTCCCCGCCCCCGGCTCCAGGGCGTCCAGGGCCCTGCGCAGGCCGGTCAGTTTGCGCTCCAGATGCGCCGCGGTGGCCACCGCGGCGGCGTCCGCCGTCTCGTCCAGCTGCTTGGACAGCGCCTCGGCCTGCTCCTCGACCGCGGCCAGCCGCGCGGAGAGCTCCGCGAGCAGCCCCGCGGACTCCTTCGCCTCGTCGGCGCTGGGCCGGCCGCCCTCGAGCTGCAGCCGCAGCAGGGAGGCCTGCTCCCGCAGTTGGCAGTTCTTCATGTACAGCTCGACGAAGACCGAAACCTTGGCGCGCAGCACCCACGGGTCGAACGGCTTGGAGATGTAGTCCACCGCGCCGGCCGCATACCCGCGGAAGGTGTGGTGCGGGCCGTGGTTGATGGCCGTCAGGAAGATGATCGGGATGTCACGGGTACGCTCGCGCCGCTTGATGTGCGCGGCGGTCTCGAAACCGTCCATTCCCGGCATCTGCACATCGAGCAGAATCACCGCGAAATCGTCCGTGAGCAGTGCTTTGAGCGCTTCCTCCCCGGACGATGCCCGCACCAGTGTCTGATCGAGCGCAGAGAGGATCGCCTCCAGCGCCAGCAGATTCTCCGGCCGGTCATCGACCAGGAGGATCTTGGCCTTCTGCACCATGGCCCGTCCTCCTCGCCCCGGCATGGAACCGGACGCCGCCCCAGGGGACGACTCCGTCATGCCGCCCGTCCTTGTGCCGGTCATGGTAGCTGCACCCCGCCTGTCGCCACACCCTGTCACCGCGATGTCACTGTGCACGTAGCAGAAACGCAGACAGAGACCAGAAGGTTCCCCGAATCCCGCGCTTCCACACGTGCGCGGCAACACTGAGTCAGCACGCGGTGATCCCCTTTCGGATCCATACTGGACGCCCCGTCACTCCGCGCGCATCCATTGCTCCATGACCGACAACAGATGATCGGTATCCACCGGCTTGGTCACATAGTCGGAGGCCCCGGCGTCGATGCTCTTCTCCCGGTCGCCCTTCATCGCCTTCGCGGTCAGCGCGATGATGGGCAGTCCGGCGAACTGCGGCATCCGACGGATCGCGGCCGTGGTCGCATAACCATCCATCTCCGGCATCATGATGTCCATCAGGACCAGGACGATGTCGTCGTGCTGTTCGAGCACCTCGATGCCCTCGCGGCCGTTCTCCGCGTACAACACCGACAGGCCGTGCTGCTCCAGGACGCTGGTGAGCGCGAAGACATTGCGGATGTCGTCGTCGACGATCAGCACCTTCTCACCGTGGAAGCCGCCGTCGAAGCCCGGGTCCACCAGATCCTGGCCGTTGCCGATCCAGGGCTCCTCGGCGGGCTGCTGGGGGGCCGGCTGTGACGGCGGCGGCTGCGGGGCCTGCTGGGGCGCGGCGGGCGGCTGATGGCTGGGCAGCGCGAACCGGCGCTGGGATCCCGAAATCGCCCGGCGACGGCGCCGGTTGAGGCTGCCGCCCAGCCCCTGCTCGAAGCCCTGCTGCTCCTCGGCCTCCTGCCGTCCGACCTCCGTCTCACGCGCCTCGGCGTCCATCGCGATCCCGCCGGCCACCAGCTGCGGGTAGCCCTGCGGCGGCAGCCCGCCGGGGTTGTGCGGCAGATAGAGCGTGAAGGTGGAGCCGCGGTTGGGCTCGCTCGCGGCGTGGATCTCGCCGCCCAGCAGCCGGGCGATCTCCCGGCTGATGGACAGGCCCAGGCCCGTACCGCCGTACTTGCGGCTGGTCGTGCCGTCCGCCTGCTTGAACGCCTCGAAGATGACCCGCATCTTGCTGGACGCGATCCCGATGCCGGTGTCGGTCACCGAGAAGGCGATCATGTCGGCGTCCGGGTCGCGCAGCGATCCGTGCTCCAGCAGCTGCTCGCGGATGGCCACCGGGACGTCCGCGCCGGCCGGCCGGATGACCAGCTCGACGGCGCCGCTGTCGGTGAACTTCACCGCGTTGGACAGCAGGTTGCGCAGCACCTGGAGCAGCCGCTGCTCGTCGGTGTGCAGCGTCGCGGGCAGCTCCGGGGAGACCCGTACGGAGAAGTCGAGTCCCTTCTCCGCGGTCAGCGGCCGGAACGTGGCCTCGACATAGTCGACGAGCTGGACCAGCGCGATCCGCGTCGGGCTGACGTCCATCTTGCCGGCCTCGACCTTCGACAGATCGAGGATGTCGTTGATCAGCTGGAGCAGGTCGGAACCCGCACCATGGATCGTCTCGGCGAACTCGACCTGCTTCGGGGAGAGGTTCCCCTCGGCATTGTCGGCCAGCAACTTGGCCAGAATCAGCAGCGAGTTCAGCGGTGTGCGCAGCTCGTGCGACATGTTCGCCAGGAACTCCGACTTGTAGCGCATCGAGACCGCGAGCTGCTCGGCGCGCTCCTCCAGGACCTGCCGCGCCTCCTCGATCTCGGTGTTCTTCACCTCGATGTCGCGGTTCTGCGCGCGCAGCTGCTCGGCCTTCTCCTCCAGCTCGGAGTTGGACAGCTCCAGCGCCTTCTGCCGGCTCTCCAACTCGGCCGAGCGCTCCCGCAGTTGCTCGGTCAGCTCCTGCGACTGCTTGAGCAGCACCTCGGTCTTGGTGTTGACCGAGATGGTGTTGACGCTGGTCGCGATCATCTCGGCGATCTGGCTGAGGAAGTCCTTCTGGATCTGGGTGAACGGTTGGAAGGACGCCAGCTCGATCACGCCGAGCACCTTGTCCTCGAAGAGCACCGGCAGCACGATCACATTCGCCGGCGGCGCCTCGCCCAGCCCGGAGGCGATCTTGAGATAGCCGGAGGGGACGTTCTCCACCAGGATGGTGCGCCCCTCCTCCGCGGCCGTGCCGATCAGCGTCTCGCCCGGCCGGAAGGTCGTCGGCATCCCGCCCATGGAGTAGCCGTAGGAGCCCATCAGCCGCAGCTCGTACGCGCCCGGCTCGCCGCCGTCCGCGCCGATCTCCTGGCTGTCGGGCTGCGCCGCGAGGAAGAACGCGCCGTGCTGTGCGGAGACCGCGGGCGACAGCTCGCTCATGATGAGCGTGGCGACGTCCTTGAGGTCGCGCCGGCCCTGCATCAGACCGGAGATCCGGGCCAGGTTGCCCTTGAGCCAGTCCTGTTCCTCGTTGGCGAGGGTGGTCTCACGGAGCGTGGAGATCATGGTGTTGACGTTGTCCTGGAGCTCCAGGATCTCGCCGGCCGCGTCCACATCGATGCGGACGTTGTGATCGCCGAGGGTGACCGCCGCGGCGACCGCGGCGATGGCGCGCACCTGACGGGTCAGGTTGCCGGCCATCTCGTTCACCGACTCGGTCAGGTCCCGCCAGGTGCCGGCCACGCCCCGCACCTGCGCCTGACCGCCCAGCTGGCCTTCCGTACCCACCTCGCGGGCCACCCTGGTGACCTGCTCGGCGAAGGACGACAGCTGGTCGACCATGGTGTTGATGGTGGTCTTCAGCGCGAGGATCTCGCCGCGCGCATCGATGTCGATCTTCTTGGTCAGGTCGCCCTTGGCGATGGCGGTGGTGACCATGGCGATGTTACGGACCTGGCCGGTCAGGTTGTTGGCCATGGAGTTCACGGACTCGGTGAGGTCCTTCCACGTACCGGCGACGCCGGGGACGCGGGCCTGACCGCCCAGGATGCCGTCGGTGCCCACCTCACGGGCCACTCGCGTGACCTCGTCGGCGAACGACGACAGCGTCGTGACCATCGTGTTGACCGTGTCGGCGAGTTGCGCAACCTCGCCGCGCGCCTCGACCGTGACCTTCTTCGTCAGGTCTCCGTTGGCGACCGCCGCCGAGACCTGCGAGATGTTACGCACCTGGATGGTCAGGTTGTTGGCCATCAGGTTGACGTTGTCGCTGAGGTCCTTCCAGATGCCGGTGACGCCCGGAACCCTTGCCTGGCCGCCCAGTTGGCCTTCGGTGCCCACCTCGCGGGCGACCCGGGTCACCTGCTCGGCGAACAGCGACAGCTGGTCGACCATCGTGTTCACGGTCGTGACGAGTTCGAGGATCTCGCCCTTGGCGTCGACGGTGATCTTCTTGGACAGATCACCGCGGGCGACCGCCGTCGTCACCTCGCCGATGTTGCGCACCTGCGACGTCAGGTTGTTCGCCATGAAGTTGACGGACTGGGTGAGGTCCTTCCACGTACCGCTGACGCCCTGCACCTCGGCCTGGCCGCCCAGGATGCCCTCGGTGCCCACCTCGCGGGCGACTCTGGTGACCTGCTCCGCGAAGGAGGAGAGCTGGTCGACCATCGTGTTCAGGGTGTTCTTCAGCTCGAGGATCTCGCCCCGGGCGTCCACATCGATCTTCTGCGACAGATCACCGCGCGCGACCGCCGTGGCGACCTGCGCGATATTGCGGACCTGGGCCGTCAGGTTGCCGGCCATGCCGTTCACGGAGTCGGTCAGATCGCGCCAGACACCGGCGACGCCCGGCACCTGCGCCTGGCCGCCCAGCCGGCCGTCGGTGCCGACCTCCCTGGCGACCCGGGTGACCTGCTCGGCGAACGCGGAGAGCTGGTCGACCATCGTGTTGATGGTGTTCTTCAGTTCCAGGATCTCGCCGCGGGCGTCGACGTCGATCTTCTGCGACAGATCACCGCGCGCGACCGCCGTCGTCACCTGCGCGATCTGCCGCACCTGTGAGGTCAGATTGCCCGCCATGAAGTTGACGGAGTCGGTCAGTTCCTTCCAGGTGCCGCTGACGCCGTCCACCCGGGCCTGACCGCCCAGCCGGCCCTCCGTGCCCACGTCCCTGGCCATCCGCGTGACCTGGTCCGCGAACGACGACAGCTGATCCACCATGGTGTTCACGGTGTTCTTCAGCTGCAGCATCTCGCCGGAGACATCGACGGTGACCTTCTGCGACAGATCGCCGTTGGCGACCGCCGTCGTCACCTGCGCGATGTTGCGCACCTGCCCGGTCAGGTTGCGGAACGCGGTGTTCACGGAGTCCGTGAGGTCCTTCCACGTCCCCGCGGCCCCGGGCACCGCTGCCTGGCCGCCCAGTTCACCCTCGACGCCGATCTCCCGCGCCACCCGCGTCACTTCGGCACCGAACGACGAGAGCTGACCCACCATCGTGTTGACGGTGTTCTTCAACTCCAGCATTTCACCGGCGACATCGACCGTGACCGTCTGCGACAGATCGCCGTTGGCGACCGCCGTCGTCACCTGCGCGATGTCCCGCACCTGCGCCGTGAGGTTGCGGAACGCGGTGTTGACCGAGTCGGTGAGGTCCTTCCACGTACCGGCCGCGCCCGGCACCTGCGCCTGACCGCCGAGCTGGCCCTCGGCGCCGACCTCGTTCGCCACCCGCGTCACTTCGTCCGCGAAGGTACGCAGTGTCTCGGTCATGGTGTTGATGGTGTCGGCGAGCTGCGCGACCTCGCCGCGTGCGCTGACCGTGACCTTCTGCGACAGATCACCGCTGGCCACGGCCGTGGTGACCTGGGCGATCCCGCGCACCTGCGCGGTGAGATTTCCGGCCATGAGATTGACCGAATCCGTCAGGTCCTTCCACACGCCAGCGACGCCGGGGACCTGCGCCTGACCGCCCAGCTCGCCCTCCGTACCGACCTCACGGGCGACCCTGGTCACCTCGGAGGCGAAGGAGGAGAGCTGGTCGACCATCGTGTTGACGGTGTTCTTCAGCTCCAGCATCTCGCCGGCGACATGGACCGTCACCTTCCGCGACAGATCCCCCTTGGCCACCGCGGTGGTGACGAGAGCGATGTCACGCACCTGCGCCGTCAGCCGGGACGCCATGGTGTTGACGGATTCCGTGAGGTCCTTCCACGAACCCGACATTCCGCGCACCCGCGCCTGACCGCCGAGCTTGCCCTCCGTACCGACCTCGCTGGCCACCCTGGTGACCTCGTCGGTGAACGCGGAGAGCTGGTCGACCAGCCCGTTGACCGTACGGCCGACCTTGAGGAACTCACCGCGCAGCGGATGCTCCGAGGAGCTGTCCGAACTGCGCGAACGCAGATCCATCCGCTGTTCCAGGTCGCCCTCGGACACCGCCGACAGCACCCGTCCCACCTCGGAGACGGGCCGTACGAGGTCGTCGACCAGGGCATTCGAGGCATCGATGGCCGCGGCCCAGGAGCCTTCGGCAGCACCGACCTCGAGCCGTTCCGTGAGCTTTCCCTCACGTCCGACGACCCGGCGCACCCGCGCCAGCTCGCCGGTCAGATGCAGATTGCGGTCCGCGACCTCGTTGAAGACCGCCGCGATCTCCGACATGACGCCATCGCCGGAAACCGTGAGCCGCTTGCGGAAGTTCCCGTCCCGCATGGCGACGAGAGCGACCAACAGCCGATTCAGCGCAGCCGTATCCACCTCGGTCGTCCCGTTGTTCCGGGATCGTCCGCCTTTCGCGCGCGTGCTTGCGCCCCGCGCAGCTGCGCCAGACTCCACCGTGTCCCTCCCGCAGGGTCGACCGTTCTACCCGGGCTTTCTCTTGATACTTGCCCAGTGTTTCACCATGGCTCAACCAGGCCATAACAGTTCGGCAGCATCGCACACCGTCCCGGGGCACGATTGGGGCGGAAACACACGTGACCGGCATCCTCGGGCGCGGCGAAGGTAAGTAACCTGGCATACGGCTGTCCACCTGCCCCGGCCATCGAGCGCGGGCGGTGGTGCGAGCACAACAGGTATTCGGAGGGGCGCCGCGACCATGGGGGAGCAGATCACCGACACACGCTTGAGGAGAACCGTGATCACCGCGCGGGCCGCCGCAACATTCGAGCCGGTGGGGCGCTCGGTCGCCACTGCCCGTGCGTTCGTCCGCGACACCCTCCAGGGCTGGGGCTGTGCCGACATCGTCGACGACGCGGTCGTCCTGACCAGCGAGCTGGTCACCAATGCCGTGGTGCACGCCGGCACCGCCGCCGACGTGCTGTGTCTGCGCGATGACGGCGGGGTACGGATCTCCGTCGCCGACCGCTACCCCGAACGTGAGATCCCGCTCCAGAACGCCGGCCAGGTCCTCGTCCACCCGGACCGCGAGGGCGGCCGCGGTCTGCTGCTGTGCGGCGCGCTGGCCTCCCGCTGGGGCGTCGAGTACACCGCCGCCCAAAAGCACGTCTGGTTCCAGCTCGAGCTCCCCGAGCGCCCCGCCGGCACCCGCTCCGCGGGCCCCGCCCTCCCCGTGGACGCCCTCCCGGTCACCGACGCCCGGGTACGCGTCGCGGTGATCCAGATCGACCGCGGCGGCTGCATCAGCTTCTGGAACGAGGACGCCCAGGACCTCTTCGCGTACGACCCCGAACAGGTCATCGGCAAACCGCTCACCGACTTCGCCGCCTGGCCGCACACCCCCGGCACCGGCACCGGCATCGCCGAGGCGCTCCAGCTCTCCCGCTGGGAGGGCTCCTACGGCATAAGGGGCGCCGACGGCCGGGTCATCCCCGTCTACGCCTCCCATCTGCGCGTCCGCGACGCCGACGGCGAGGCCTCCACGGTCTGCCTCCTGGTGCGCGACCACGAACGGGCGATTCTGCAGAGCCCCCAGCGCACCCCCGCGCCGGACGCCGCCTCGCAGACCGCCCCGTCCGAGGGACGCCCCTCCGACCCGTTCGAGGTCTTCATCGGCTCGCCGGCCCCCGACGACCTCGACGGACTGCTCCAGCGCACCGTCGAGCGCGCCCGCGACATGCTCGACGGCGACGCCGCCTACCTCCTGCTGGCCACCGACGACGAGACCGAGCTGGAGGTCCGCGCCTCCACGGGCCTGCCCTCCGCGCGCCAGCGGTTCGCCCGCGTCCCCGTCGAGGCCGGATCCGGACGCTACGGCTCCGCCCGAATGCCCGCCGTCCACGAAGACCTCACCGCCGTCCCTGGCGCCGTCCCGCTGCTCAGCGGGACGGGCATGCGCTCGGTCGTCACGGTCCCGCTGAAGGTCGAGGGCCGGCTGACCGGCTCCCTCGGCGTCGCCGCGGAGGGCCCCGCCCGCTACACGAACGAAGAGGCGCTGCGCCTCCAGTTCGCCGCCGACCGCATCGCCCTCGCCGTCGAGCGCGCCCGCCTCACCGAGCTCGAAAAGCTGCGCCGCGGCTCGCTGTCCTTCCTCGTCGAGGCCTCCGACCTCCTGGCCGGCACCCTCGACCGCGACCAGACCCTGGCCCTGATGGCCCAGATGACCGTCCCCACGCTCGCCACCTGGTGCGCCGTCTACACCGTCGCCGACCAGACCTCCGAGCCCGAGCTGTCCTACGTCCTGCACGAGGACGAGGACCGCATCGACGGCCTCAAGACGCTCCTGATGAAGGTCGACCCGCCCGAGCCGGTCCCCACCCCCGGCGCCCGCGTCTGGACCGCCCCCAGCGACGCCGCACAGGACGCCGCCCTGCGCACCTCCATGCGCAGCCTGGGCCTCGGCAACTCCGCCCGCCCGTCCAGCGGCCCCGGCGCCACCCTGGCCACCGCCGCGGCGGTCGGCGGCGAGACCGTCGTCCTCCCCCTCGTCGCCCGCAACCGCGTCATCGGCATGCTCACCCTCGGCAAGCCCACCGAGGAACACTTCCGCCAGGAGATCCTCGAACTCGCCGAGGACCTCTCCCGCCGGGCGGCCCTCGCCCTGGACAACGCCCGCCTCTACTCCGAGCGCACGGCCATCAGCCAGTCCCTCCAGCGCAGCCTGCTGCCCCCGGAGAAGCCCGAGATCCAAGGTGTCGAGGTCGAGGTCATCTACCGCGCGGCCGGCGAGGGCAACGAGGTCGGCGGCGACTTCTACGACCTCTTCCCCATCCGCGACGGCGTCTACGGCTTCGCCATCGGCGACGTCTGCGGTACGGGTCCCGAAGCCGCCGCCGTCACCGGCCTGGCCCGGCACGCCCTGCGCCTGCTCGCCCGCGAGGGCTTCGGCGGCCCCGCCGTCCTGGAGCGGCTGAACGCCGCCATCCTCGACGAAGGCGCCCGCAGCCGCTTCCTGACGCTCCTTTACGGCGAGCTGTGGCCCCAGCCCGACGGAGGCGCCCTCCTCAAGGTCGTCTGCGCGGGCCACCCCCTGCCGCTCCGCCTGCGCCAGGACGGCACGGTCGAACCGGCCGCCGAACCCCAGCCCCTCCTCGGCGTCATGGACGACCTCGAGCTCTACGAACAGACCGTCACCCTCGACCCCGGCGACGTCCTGCTGTGCGTCACCGACGGCGTCACCGAACGCCGCGAGGGCACCCGCATGCTCGGCGACGACGGTCTCACCGACGTTCTGACGACCTGTACGGGCCTGACAGCCGGCGCCGTCGCGGCCCGCGTACTGCGCGCCGTGGAACGCTTCGCCGCCGAACCGGCCTCGGACGACATGGCCATCCTCGCCATGCGCGTACCCGAGTTCCAGGCCGGCTGACCACCCCGGGGACAGCGGCCCGTGTGGGCCGGCTCACAGCCCACCGGCCGCTCCCCCGCCGCCATCAGCACCCTTGCACGGGACGCACGGCACCCCTGCCCGCCCTGCACTGGAGTCACCCCCAACGGGCGCCCAGGATACGGGCCATGACTCCCACCACCGCGGGTTCGCCCGGCGATCTGCTCGCCGTCGTCAGCCAGACCGGACCGACCGTCACCTTCTTCGACGCCGCGACCCACGAGCGTCTCGACGTCCTGGAGGTCCCCCCGCAACCGCACGAACTGTGCTTCGCCCCGGACAGCCGGCTGCTGTACTGCACCAACACCTACCGCTCCGGCTTCTACCAGGCCAACGAAGGCCGGGCCCACGAGCTCACCGTCATCGACGTCGACACCCGCACCGTCGTCGACATTCTCGACACCTCCCCCGATCACGCCCCGCACGGCCTGGCCCTGGACCGTGAGCGCGCCCGCCTGTACGTGAGCGTCGAGGCCACCGACACCGAGCCCGGCGGCGTCCTGATCCTCGACACCCGCACCCACGCCCGTCTCGGCCGCATCCCCACCATGGCTCCCGGCCCGCACTGGTTCGCCCTCACCCCCGACGGACGGCACGGCTACGCCACCAACAAGGAAGCCCCGTTCGTCTCCGTCGTCGACCTCGACCGCGGCCTGTGCACCGGCCGTATCCCCGTTCCCGGCAGCGAAGGCCTGGCCCTCTCCCCCGACGGGCAGCACCTCTACGTCGCGGCCCCCAAGGCCGACTTCGCCGCCCCGCCCTCGGCACCACCGGGCATCCGCGTCATCGACACCGCCACCAACGAGATCGTCCGCACCCTCCCCACCCGCGGAACGGTCATGCCCGTCCATGTCACCGCCACCGGGACGCTGCTCGCCGGCGAACTGCGCCCGGACACCGCCCCCGGCGGCCCGCTCGGCTCCCAGCTCCCGGGCGTCCTGAGCGTCTTCGCCGCCGGCACCCTCGACCTGATCGGAGAAGTCAGGGTCGGCCGCTTCCCGCTCACCATCACCTCCTCCCCCGACGGCCGCCTCGGCTATGTCTCCGGCAACCTCTCCAGCACCGTGACGGTCGTCGACCTCACCGCGCTGCGCCCCATAGCCACCCTGGAAGTCGACCGCGCCGACATTTCCGGCGCGCACGGCCTGGCATATATCGAATCCCCGCAAAACTGACGCACGCCGTACCACCACACCCGAATACGACAAAGGCCCCCGCCATGTGGCGGGGGCCTTTGCCTTCTGGAGCCCCAATACGGAATCGAACCGTAGACCTTCTCCTTACCATGGAGACGCTCTGCCGACTGAGCTATTGGGGCGCGGCAACGGAATAGATATTACCCCAACTCCACGGCAGTTCCGAACCGTCCACCGCCACTCGCCTAAAAAGCCGGCTGCAGCAATCCCCCCAGCGCATTGCACGCGCTGACCATCTTCTGCAGGTCCCGCCGCGACATCCCCTCGTGCACGGGCAGCGCCAGCGTCTCGTCCACCGCCCGCTCGGTCTGCGGCAGAAAGACATCCCGCCGCAGCCCCGGCATCCGGTACACCGGCGCCTGTACGGGCACCTTGCACGGCACGCCCTTGGCCCGCAACGTCCGCGCGAACGCGTCCCGGTCGGGCCGCCCGTTGCCCGGCACCCGCACCACATACTGCTCGTACGTGTGCCCCACGGCCGGCGTCGGCGTCCGGACCCCGCTGAGCCTGGCGTCCAGGTACGACGCATGCGCCCGGCGCAGCTCCGCCCCCGCCGGGTCCGCCCCGGGCTCCTCCTGCGTCAGCACCAACAGCCCGTGCCGCTGTCCCACTTCACGGATCCATCCGACGTCCGCCCGCCGCCCGAACCGGTGGATCGCCACCACCGCGGCGGTCTGACTGGTCACCACGTCCGATACCGCGGCCGGGTCGAGGCAGTAGCTGTCGCCCTCCAGATCGGCGAACACCGGCACCGCGCCCAACTCCACCACGGCCCGTGCCACTTCGGCGTTGCCGTACGCCGGCACCACGACCTCGTCACCTGCACGCACACCGGCCGACTTGAGCGTCTCCACTGTCCCCATGACGCGGATCCTGGTCAGATGAGGTGAACGTCGCGTTACACCCACCACCCGAAAATCAGAACAAAAAAGCTCCGGTCCCTGAACCACGAGGGTTCAGAGACCGGAGCTGAAGAATTGTTCGGCGGCGTCCTACTCTCCCACAGGGTCCCCCCTGCAGTACCATCGGCGCTGAAAGGCTTAGCTTCCGGGTTCGAAATGTAACCGGGCGTTTCCCTAACGCTATGACCACCGAAACACTATGAAGTTAACCAACCCGGCAAAGACACAGGTCATTACTTCAGAACCTACACAGTGGACGCGAGCAACTGAGGACAAGCCCTCGGCCTATTAGTACCAGTCAACTCCACACCTTACGGCGCTTCCATATCTGGCCTATCAACCCAGTCGTCTACTGGGAGCCTTAACCCCTCAAGGGGGTGGGAGCCCTCATCTCGAAGCAGGCTTCCCGCTTAGATGCTTTCAGCGGTTATCCTTTCCGAACGTAGCCAACCAGCCATGCCCTTGGCAGGACAACTGGCACACCAGAGGTTCGTCCGTCCCGGTCCTCTCGTACTAGGGACAGCCCTTCTCAAGACTCCTACGCGCACAGCGGATAGGGACCGAACTGTCTCACGACGTTCTAAACCCAGCTCGCGTACCGCTTTAATGGGCGAACAGCCCAACCCTTGGGACCGACTCCAGCCCCAGGATGCGACGAGCCGACATCGAGGTGCCAAACCATCCCGTCGATATGGACTCTTGGGGAAGATCAGCCTGTTATCCCCGGGGTACCTTTTATCCGTTGAGCGACGGCGCTTCCACAAGCCACCGCCGGATCACTAGTCCCTACTTTCGTACCTGCTCGACCCGTCAGTCTCACAGTCAAGCTCCCTTGTGCACTTACACTCAACACCTGATTGCCAACCAGGCTGAGGGAACCTTTGGGCGCCTCCGTTACTCTTTAGGAGGCAACCGCCCCAGTTAAACTACCCACCAGACACTGTCCCTGATCCGGATCACGGACCCAGGTTAGACATCCAGCACGACCAGAGTGGTATTTCAACAATGACTCCCCCTGAACTGGCGTCCAGAGTTCACAGTCTCCCACCTATCCTACACAAGCCGAACCGAACACCAATATCAAGCTATAGTAAAGGTCCCGGGGTCTTTCCGTCCTGCTGCGCGAAACGAGCATCTTTACTCGTAATGCAATTTCACCGGGCCTATGGTTGAGACAGTCGAGAAGTCGTTACGCCATTCGTGCAGGTCGGAACTTACCCGACAAGGAATTTCGCTACCTTAGGATGGTTATAGTTACCACCGCCGTTTACTGGCGCTTAAGTTCTCAGCTTCGCCAACCCGAAGATTGACTAACCGGTCCCCTTAACGTTCCAGCACCGGGCAGGCGTCAGTCCGTATACATCGCCTTACGGCTTCGCACGGACCTGTGTTTTTAGTAAACAGTCGCTTCTCGCTGGTCTCTGCGGCCACCCCCAGCTCAGAGAGCAAGTCTCATCACCGGAAATGGCCCCCCTTCTCCCGAAGTTACGGGGGCATTTTGCCGAGTTCCTTAACCATAGTTCACCCGAACGCCTCGGTATTCTCTACCTGACCACCTGAGTCGGTTTAGGGTACGGGCCGCCATGAAACTCGCTAGAGGCTTTTCTCGACAGCATAGGATCATCCACTTCACCACAATCGGCTCGGCATCAGGTCTCACCCTTAACGAGAGACGGATTTGCCTATCTCTCGGGCTACACCCTTACCCCGGGACAACCACCGCCCGGGCTGGACTACCTTCCTGCGTCACCCCATCGCTTACCTACTACAGATCCGGGTCACCGGCTCCACCACGTCCCTTTGTCCGAAGACTCCAGGCCGGCTTCACGGGCTTAGCATCGTCTGATTCGATATTGGGCGTTTCAAAGCGGGTACCGGAATATCAACCGGTTGTCCATCGACTACGCCTGTCGGCCTCGCCTTAGGTCCCGACTTACCCTGGGCAGATCAGCTTGACCCAGGAACCCTTAGTCAATCGGCGCACACGTTTCCCACGTGTGTATCGCTACTCATGCCTGCATTCTCACTCGTGAACCGTCCACAACTCGTTTCCACGGCTGCTTCACCCGGCACACGACGCTCCCCTACCCATCACAGCCTCCGTTAGGAGTATTGCTGCAATGACACGACTTCGGCGGTGTGCTTGAGCCCCGCTACATTGTCGGCGCGGAATCACTTGACCAGTGAGCTATTACGCACTCTTTCAAGGGTGGCTGCTTCTAAGCCAACCTCCTGGTTGTCTCTGCGACTCCACATCCTTTCCCACTTAGCACACGCTTAGGGGCCTTAGTCGATGCTCTGGGCTGTTTCCCTCTCGACCATGGAGCTTATCCCCCACAGTCTCACTGCCGCGCTCTCACTTACCGGCATTCGGAGTTTGGCTAAGGTCAGTAACCCGGTAGGGCCCATCGCCTATCCAGTGCTCTACCTCCGGCAAGAAACACACGACGCTGCACCTAAATGCATTTCGGGGAGAACCAGCTATCACGGAGTTTGATTGGCCTTTCACCCCTAACCACAGGTCATCCCCCAGGTTTTCAACCCTGGTGGGTTCGGTCCTCCACGAAGTCTTACCTCCGCTTCAACCTGCCCATGGCTAGATCACTCCGCTTCGGGTCTTGGGCACGCTACTCAACGCCCTATTCGGACTCGCTTTCGCTACGGCTTCCCCACACGGGTTAACCTCGCAACATACCGCAAACTCGCAGGCTCATTCTTCAAAAGGCACGCAGTCACGACGCACCGAGTAAACTCGATGCGCGACGCTCCCACGGCTTGTAGGCACACGGTTTCAGGTACTATTTCACTCCGCTCCCGCGGTACTTTTCACCATTCCCTCACGGTACTATCCGCTATCGGTCACCAGGGAATATTTAGGCTTAACGGGTGGTCCCGCCAGATTCACACGGGATTTCTCGGGCCCCGTGCTACTTGGGTGATTCTCAAACGAGCCGTCAATGTTTCAGCTACGGGGGTCTTACCCTCTACGCCGGACCTTTCGCATGTCCTTCGCCTACATCAACGGTTTCTGACTCGTCTCATCGCCGGCAGACGATGAAAGAGAACTCCCACGACCCCGCACTGGCAACCCCTGCCGGGTATCACACCAATACGGTTTAGCCTCATCCGGTTTCGCTCGCCACTACTCCCGGAATCACGGTTGTTTTCTCTTCCTGCGGGTACTGAGATGTTTCACTTCCCCGCGTTCCCTCCACACTGCCTATGTGTTCAGCAGCGGGTGACAGCCCATGACGACTGCCGGGTTTCCCCATTCGGACACCCCCGGATCAAAGCTTGGTTGACAGCTCCCCGGGGCCTATCGTGGCCTCCCACGTCCTTCATCGGTTCCTGGTGCCAAGGCATCCACCGTGCGCCCTTAAAAACTTGGCCACAGATGCTCGCGTCCACTGTGCAGTTCTCAAGCAACGACCAGCCACCCGTCACAACCCACCGAAGCAGATTTTCACCGGGGCCGGCATCGCGAAGGTTCAGACTCGAAAGCCCGCACCCTCAGATACCCAACAGCGTGCCCGACCCACTCCATCAATCCCCACGTTCCACGCCGAAGCAGTACTAGTGACAACCAACCAAGTGCGCCGAATAGTCAACGTTCCACCCATGAGCAACCAGCATCAGACATTCGCTGATGTACTGGCCTCTGACCAACCGAAGTCGGTAAGAAGTGCTCCTTAGAAAGGAGGTGATCCAGCCGCACCTTCCGGTACGGCTACCTTGTTACGACTTCGTCCCAATCGCCAGTCCCACCTTCGACGATTCCCTCCCACAAGGGGTTGGGCCACCGGCTTCGGGTGTTACCGACTTTCGTGACGTGACGGGCGGTGTGTACAAGGCCCGGGAACGTATTCACCGCAGCAATGCTGATCTGCGATTACTAGCAACTCCGACTTCATGGGGTCGAGTTGCAGACCCCAATCCGAACTGAGACCGGCTTTTTGAGATTCGCTCCACCTCGCGGTATCGCAGCTCATTGTACCGGCCATTGTAGCACGTGTGCAGCCCAAGA
Source organism: Streptomyces inhibens (assembly GCF_022221585.1). Classification (NCBI taxonomy): domain Bacteria; kingdom Bacillati; phylum Actinomycetota; class Actinomycetes; order Kitasatosporales; family Streptomycetaceae; genus Streptomyces; species Streptomyces inhibens. The sequence continues at coordinate 7,117,737 of NZ_CP084681.1, read as the reverse complement.
CATAAGGGGCATGATGACTTGACGTCGTCCCCACCTTCCTCCGAGTTGACCCCGGCAGTCTCCTGTGAGTCCCCATCACCCCGAAGGGCATGCTGGCAACACAGAACAAGGGTTGCGCTCGTTGCGGGACTTAACCCAACATCTCACGACACGAGCTGACGACAGCCATGCACCACCTGTACACCGACCACAAGGGGGACCCTGTCTCCAGGGTTTTCCGGTGTATGTCAAGCCTTGGTAAGGTTCTTCGCGTTGCGTCGAATTAAGCCACATGCTCCGCTGCTTGTGCGGGCCCCCGTCAATTCCTTTGAGTTTTAGCCTTGCGGCCGTACTCCCCAGGCGGGGAACTTAATGCGTTAGCTGCGGCACGGACGACGTGGAATGTCGCCCACACCTAGTTCCCAACGTTTACGGCGTGGACTACCAGGGTATCTAATCCTGTTCGCTCCCCACGCTTTCGCTCCTCAGCGTCAGTATCGGCCCAGAGATCCGCCTTCGCCACCGGTGTTCCTCCTGATATCTGCGCATTTCACCGCTACACCAGGAATTCCGATCTCCCCTACCGAACTCTAGCCTGCCCGTATCGAATGCAGACCCGGGGTTAAGCCCCGGGCTTTCACATCCGACGTGACAAGCCGCCTACGAGCTCTTTACGCCCAATAATTCCGGACAACGCTTGCGCCCTACGTATTACCGCGGCTGCTGGCACGTAGTTAGCCGGCGCTTCTTCTGCAGGTACCGTCACTCTCGCTTCTTCCCTGCTGAAAGAGGTTTACAACCCGAAGGCCGTCATCCCTCACGCGGCGTCGCTGCATCAGGCTTTCGCCCATTGTGCAATATTCCCCACTGCTGCCTCCCGTAGGAGTCTGGGCCGTGTCTCAGTCCCAGTGTGGCCGGTCGCCCTCTCAGGCCGGCTACCCGTCGTCGCCTTGGTAGGCCATCACCCCACCAACAAGCTGATAGGCCGCGGGCTCATCCTTCACCGCCGGAGCTTTCCACACACAGACCATGCGGTCGTGTGTCATATCCGGTATTAGACCCCGTTTCCAGGGCTTGTCCCAGAGTGAAGGGCAGATTGCCCACGTGTTACTCACCCGTTCGCCACTAATCCACCCCGAAAGGCTTCATCGTTCGACTTGCATGTGTTAAGCACGCCGCCAGCGTTCGTCCTGAGCCAGGATCAAACTCTCCGTGAATGTTTTCCCGGCTGCGTTTAATTAAAAACTGCGGGTGACACTCGCGTTGAGCGGAACGAGTGGGCGGAATAAGCCCTCTCGTTCACAGCGTCCTCGCTGTGTGTTGCCTACCGGCACATAGTGTCGATAGGACTTTCAAAGGAACCTCATCCGCCGGATGCTTCCGGCTGGACGGGGTATCAACATATCTGGCGTTGACTTTTGGCACGCTGTTGAGTTCTCAAGGAACGGACGCTTCCTTTGTGCCTGTCTCACCAGGCTCTCCGGGCGCTTCCCTTCGGTCTTGCGTTTCCGACTCTATCAGATCCTTGCGGCTCCGATTTTCGCCGGTGCGATTCGGCCTTTCGGCTTCTTCGCGATTCCGACTCTATCAGACCCTTTTCGTTCCCTGCTTCTCGAAAGTCGCAGTCGGTTCGAATTCGGTCCGATTTCCCGTCGGAGGGGGTTTGCCTTTCGGCTGATCCGACTTTATCAGATTGCTCTGGGTCGGAATTCCGCCGGTTTCGGGAGGCGCTCCGTACGCACAAGCGTGTGGGGCTTCCCGTTCTGGCGGAGACGTAAACGTACTGGAGCGGGGCGCCCGGATGCAAATCCGGGCGCCCCGCTCCGACTTGAGTGCCTTCGTACGGCTCTGTGCGTCAGACCTCGACGACCACAGGGAGGATCATCGGGCGGCGGCGGTAGTTGTCCGACACCCACTTGCCGACCGAGCGGCGGACCAGCTGCTGGAGCTGGTGCGGCTCCGTGATGCCGTCCTGCGCCGACTTGGCCAGCGCCTCGTCGATCTTGGGGATCACGCCGGAGAAGGCCGCGTCATCGATACCCGAGCCACGAGCGTGGATGTTCGGGCCGCTGACGATCTTGCCGGTGCTGCTGTCCACGACCACATAGACCGAGATGATGCCCTCGTCGCCCAGGATGCGGCGGTCCTTGAGGTGGGCCTCGGTGACATCGCCGACCGAGAGGCCGTCGACGTAGACGTAGCCGGCCTGGACCTTGCCGACGATCCTTGCGACGCCGTTGACGAGGTCGACCACGACGCCGTCCTCGGCGATGACGATCCGGTCCTTCGGTACGCCGGTCAGTGCGCCCAGTTCGGCGTTGGCGCGCAGATGGCGCCATTCGCCATGTACCGGCATCAGGTTCTTCGGCTTGCAGATGTTGTAGAAGTACAGCAGCTCGCCGGCCGAGGCGTGGCCCGAGACATGGACCTTGGCGTTGCCCTTGTGGACGACGTCCGCGCCCCACCTGGTGAGGCCGTTGATCACGCGGTAGACCGCGTTCTCGTTGCCCGGGATGAGGGACGACGCCAGGATCACCGTGTCGCCCTGGACGATCCGGATCTGGTGGTCGCGGTTGGCCATCCGGGAGAGGGCCGCCATCGGCTCGCCCTGGGAGCCGGTGCAGACCAGCACGACCTCGTCGTCGGGGAGATCGTCGAGGGTCTTGACGTCGACGACCAGGCCGGCCGGGACCTTCAGATAGCCCAGCTCGCGGGCGATGCCCATGTTGCGGACCATCGAGCGGCCGACGAAGGCGACCCGGCGGCCGTACTCATGGGCCGCATCGAGGATCTGCTGGATGCGGTGCACATGGCTGGCGAAGCTGGCGACGATGATGCGCTTCTGGGCGTTCGCGAACACCGTGCGCAGGACGTTGGAGATGTCCCGCTCGGGCGGGACGAATCCCGGGACCTCGGCGTTCGTGGAGTCGGAGAGGAGAAGGTCGATGCCTTCCTCGCCGAGCCGCGCGAAGGCGGGGAGGTCGGTGAGGCGCCGGTCCAGCGGGAGCTGGTCCATCTTGAAGTCGCCGGTGTGCACCACCATGCCCGCGGGGGTGCGGATGGCGACGGCCAGCGCGTCGGGGATGGAGTGGTTGACCGCGACGAACTCGCAGTCGAAGACACCGATCTTCTCGGTGTGCCCCTCCTTCACCTCAAGGGTGTAGGGGCGGATGCGGTGCTCCTGGAGCTTGGCCTCGATCAGGGCGAGGGTCAGCTTGGAGCCGATGAGCGGGATGTCCGGCTTCTCGCGCAGGAGGTAGGGGACACCGCCGATGTGGTCCTCGTGGCCGTGCGTGAGCACGATGCCGTCGATGTCGTCGAGGCGATCCCTGATGGACGAGAAGTCCGGCAGGATCAGGTCGATTCCGGGCTGCTCCTCCTCGGGGAAAAGCACTCCGCAGTCGACGATCAGCAGCCGGCCGCCGTATTCGAAGACCGTCATGTTGCGGCCGATTTCGCCCAGGCCGCCGAGGGGGGTGACGCGCAGGCCGCCCTTGGGAAGCTTCGGCGGAGCGCCGAGCTCGGGATGCGGATGACTCAAAAGACTCTCCTCACCACACGCGCCACGCTGCCTTCGAGGCACGTGGCGCGCATGACATTCGTGCACTTGCTATGTGGCGGTTGTTGGTCCGTATTCAGTTATGAAGTCTGTGTTCAGAGCTGTACCCCGCCGGCGGCGAGATCGCGCGTGAGCTGTTCGGTCTCCTCGGGGGAGAGCTCGACGAGCGGCAGGCGCAGCGGACCCGCGGGCAGGCCCTGGAGGCCGAGCGCGGCCTTGGTGGTGATCACGCCCTGGGTGCGGAACATGCCGGTGAAGACGGGCAGCAGCTTCTGGTGGATCTCGGTGGCCTTGGTGACATCGCCGTTGAGGTGGGCGTCCAGGAGGGCGCGCAGCTCGGGGGTGACGACATGGCCGACCACGGAGACGAAACCGACGGCGCCGACCGAGAGCAGCGGGAGGTTGAGCATGTCGTCGCCGCTGTACCAGGCGAGGCCGGAGCGGGCGATGGCCCAGCTGGCGCGGCCGAGGTCGCCCTTGGCGTCCTTGTTGGCGACGATCCGGGGGTGCTCGGCCAGCCGGACGATGGTCTCGGTGTTGATCGGGACACCGCTGCGGCCGGGGATGTCATAGAGCATGACCGGCAGGTCGGTGGCGTCCGCGATGGCCGTGAAGTGCCGCAGCAGGCCCTCCTGGGGCGGCTTGCTGTAGTACGGCGTCACGGCGAGCAGGCCATGGGCGCCGGCGTCCTGGGCGGCGCGGGCGAGCTCAAGGCTGTGGTGGGTGTCGTTGGTGCCGGCTCCGGCTACGACAAAGGCGCGGTCGCCGACCGCATCGACCACCGCGCGGACCAGCTGGGCTTTCTCCGCATCGCTGGTGGTCGGAGACTCTCCGGTGGTGCCGTTGACGACGAGGCCGTCATTGCCGGCGTCCACCAGATGGGCGGCGAGCCGCTGCGCGCCGTCGAGGTCGAGAGCGCCATCCGCCGTGAACGGCGTGACCATGGCGGTCAGCACCCGCCCGAAGGGGGTCTGCGGTGTGGAAGTCGGAGCCATGGGTCCCACGCTACTCGTAGCTCACCGCGGGATGCGCCCCTGGGGAGCAGGGATGTGGACTCCGGCACTGCCTGCTCGGGGGTTCAAGCAGTGCCGGGTCCGTCTGTTCAGCGTAGATGAACTTCTCAAAATGCCGCAATCCGGACACTTCGCACTTCTGTCCTGCGCGCTCCGGGATCCGGCCTGCCGCCTGGCCTTACGGAGCGATCCGGCCGTTCGCATTGAATGCGCCGTACGTGAGCGGCATGAGCTTGGCCCAATGGGCCTCCATCTGCTCGCCGACCATCTCGATCTCGCGCTGCGGGAAGGAGGGGACCGCGGCGAGCTCGTGCTGCGTACGCAGACCGAGGAAGTGCATCAGGGAGCGTGCGTTGCACGTCGCGTACATGGAGGAGAACAGGCCGACGGGGAGCACCGCGCGGGCGACCTCGCGGGCGACGCCGGCGGCGAGCATCTCCTGGTAGGCCTCGTACGCCCGGTGGTAGGAGTCCTCCATGACACGGCCGGTGAGCTCGTGCTGCGCCTGGGTGCCCTCGACGAATTCGTACTTCCCGGGGCGGCCCTGCTGGACGAGCTTGCGGGACTCACCGGGGACGTAGAAGACCGGGTCCAGCTGGCGGTAGCGGCCGGACTCCTCGTTGTAGGACCAGCCGACGCGGTGCCGCATGAACTCGCGGAAGACGAAGATCGGTGCGCTGATGAAGAACGTCATGGAGTTGTGCTCGAAGGGGCTGCCGTGACGGTCCCGCATGAGGTAGTTGATCAAGCCCTTGGAGCGCTCCGGGTCCTTCTGGAGCTCCTCGAGGGACTGCTCGCCGGCCGTGGAGACACGGGCCGCCCAGAGCACGTCGCTGTCCGCGGCGCTGTGCTTGACCAGCTCGACCGTCACCTCGCTCCGGAAGCTGACGGCTGCACTGTCAGGGCTCTCAGTGCTCTCGGCGGGGGTGTGGGACACCGGCGGTTCCTTCCAATCGATCCTCGTGCGCGACCAGCCTACGGCCCGCCACCGACAGTCCGGGAAATGCGTCGTGATGCCGCGTTAGCCGCAAAAGGGACGCTCTATAGCAGGGCGCGGAACGGCGGTTGATATTTTTCACAGAAGTGCCGGAAAACGGGCACCAATCGGGCGCCGCAGACGTCTACCCCTGTGACAGTGCCCACTTCGAGGTTCCTAGGAGAGCCCGCTCATGTTCCGCCGGCGAGAGCCCGTCCCGTTCGCCTTCGTTGCCGAGGCAGACCGGTTCCGCAGCAATGTCACTCCCCCGCCGCGCCAGCGCGCGTCCCGCGCGCAGCTCGTAGGCCAGTCACTGATCACGCTGACAGTCGTGGGCGGCCTGGCCGGCGCCCTGCTGTTCGGCGTTCCCGCACTGCAGCAGGACAGTTCCACCTCGAGTCGGGTGCATCAGTCAGAGGCCGCCCACCGCTGAACGGGCGGGCGGGGCGTGCCGCAAAGTGGTTCCGTCCCGCCGGTCCCGATAACCTCACCGGTCACAGCTCCAGTGTGCCCATGAGTGAGGATCAGCCGTGCCCCTGCCCTTTCTGACGGCCGACCGCGACCTCGAGACCCATGACGCGGAATCGGCCGCGCTCCCGCACGACGAGCCCGACCACTGGCGCCGTCCCTACCGCCCCGGACCGTGGCGCGTAGGGGCGGCGGCGGTGCTTTTGCTGCTCGCCTCGTTCGTGCTGCTCTCCGCGATGATCACCGCGATGGCCGGCTCGCTGCCCGGCGCCGCGGCCTGTTCCGTGGTGGCGGCGCTGATGATCGCCCTCGCGGTACGGCTGCTGAGGGTGGGCGTATGGGTCAGCGCGCAAGGACTACGGCAGGTGAATCTGCTGCGTACGGCGACGGAGCCGTGGAGCGCCATCGCCTCCGTCCGTACGGTGCAGCAGCCGGTGCGCTGGCTGGGGCTGCCTCGGACGGTGCAGGGGCAGGCGCTGATCATCGAGCGCAGGCAGGGCGAGCCGCTGCGGGCGCTGCTCACGGACCACAACGGCGATTTTCTGTCCCGCCCGGAGGCGTTCGAGCGGGCCGCGGATGTGCTGGAGGCGTGGGAGGCGGAGTACCGCCACTGAGCCCCGGTGCCCGGCGCTCGCCTCTCGCGTGCACCGGGCGTCGTACCGAGCCCGTACGGACAGGCCTGCTAGGCGGTCCGTACGGGCTTCTTGTCGTGCAGGGCGATGGCGCGCTGCATGGCCTTGCGGGCGCGCGGGGTGTCCCGGGCGTCGTGGTAGGCGACGGCGAGCCGGAACCATGTGCGCCAGTCGCCGGGCGCGTCCTCCGTCTCGGCCTGCCGCTTGGCGAACACCGCGTCGGCCGCGTCCCGGTCGATCCGGCCGCCGGGGGTCCGCGCCGGCTCGTCGGCCGGCAGCCCGCCCTCGACCTCCAGCGCATGCGCCAGCCGGTGGGCGTCGCGCGCGAAGCGGGTGTTGTGCCAGAGGAACCAGGCGCCGATGCACGGCAGCAGGAACGCCACCGCCCCCATGCCCATGGCCGCCGGCTCACCGGTCAGCAGAAGCAGCACGCCCTCCAGTCCCACCACGCCGAAGACGATCACCAGCACGGTGGCGAGGAAGAAGTACGTGATCTTTCCGCCCATGCCGTCAGCCCAGGTCGAGGAAGTTTTCCAGGCCCACGGTCAGGCCCGGAGTGGTCACCACGCGGCGCACACCGAGCAGGATGCCCGGCATGAAGCTGCTGTGGTGGAGGGAGTCATGGCGGATGGTGAGGGTCTCGCCCTCCCCGCCGAACAGCACCTCCTGGTGCGCCAGCAGACCGCGCAGCCGTACCGAGTGCACGGGAACGCCGTCCACGTCCGCGCCGCGGGCACCCTCCAGGGCGGTGCTGGTGGCGTCCGGCTGCGGGGCGCAGCCGGCCTCCTCGCGGGCCTTGGCGATCAGCTGGGCGGTGCGGGCCGCGGTGCCGGACGGGGCGTCCGCCTTCTTCGGGTGGTGCAGCTCGACGACCTCGACCGACTCGAAGAAACGGGCCGCCTGCTGCGCGAACTGCATGGTCAGCACCGCGCCGATGGAGAAGTTCGGGGCGATGAGCACGCCCGCCCCGGGCGAGGCGGCGAGCGAGGTGCGCAGCTGCGCGAGGCGCTCATCGGTCCAGCCGGTGGTGCCGACCACCGCATGGATGCCGTGACGCACACAGAAGTCGAGGTTGCCCATCACCGCGCCGGGGTTGGTCAGCTCGACGACGACCTGGGCGCCGGCCTCGACCAGCGTCTCCAGCTTGTCCCCCCGGCCGAGTCCGGCGACCAGCTCCATGTCCTCGGCGGCCTCGACGGCCCGTACGGCCTCGGAGCCGATGCGCCCCTGGGCTCCGAGTACGGCCACACGCAGCTTGCTCATCGTTTCCAGTCTCTCTCTCGGTGGTACGGCGGCAGGCCCTGCGGCCCTACGCGACGACCTCGTCCAGCCGGGCCGCCTGCCGGTCCTTCAGGGGGCCGATGACGGCCAGCGAGGGGCGCTGGCCCAGTACATCGCGGGCCACCTCGCGCACCTCGTCCGGGGTGACGGCCGCTATCCGGGCGAGCATCTCGTCGACCGACATCTGCTCGCCCCAGCACAGCTCGCTCTTGCCGATGCGGTGCATCAGCGCGCCGGTGTCCTCCAGACCGAGGACGGTCGATCCGCGCAATTGGCCGATCGCCCGGTGGATCTCGTCGTCGCTGAGGCCATGGGTCGCGACCTGGTCGAGTTCGTCGCGGCAGATCTTGAGTACGTCGTGCACCTGGTTCGGGCGGCAGCCGGCGTAGACGCCGAACAGGCCGCAGTCGGCGAAGCCCGAGGTGTACGAGTACACGCTGTAGGCCAGGCCGCGCTTCTCGCGGACCTCCTGGAAGAGACGGGAGCTCATCCCGCCGCCCAGGGCGGTGTTCAGCACGCCCATCGCCCAGCGCCGGTCGTCGGTACGCGCCATACCGGGCATTCCGAGGATCACATGGGCCTGCTCGGTCTTGCGGTTGAGCTGCTCGACGCGGCCGGCGGTGCGGATGGCGCGCGTGCCGGAGCGCGGCGCGATCGGGGTGGCGTCGACGCGGTCCAGGGCCCCGGCCTGCTCGAAGGCGCGGCGGACCATGCGGACGACCTTGGCGTGGTCGATGTTGCCGGCGGCCGTGACGACGAGGTGGGTGGGGTCGTAGTGCTTCTTGTAGAAGCGGCGGATGCGCTCGGGGGTGAGGGCGTTGACCGTGTCGACGGTGCCCAGGACGGGGCGGCCGAGCGGGGTGTCACCGAGCATGGTGTGCGCGAACAGGTCGTGCACACAGTCGCCCGGGTCGTCCTCGGTCATCGCGATCTCTTCGAGGATGACGCCGCGCTCGGCGTCCACGTCCTCGGCCTCGATCAGCGAGCCGGTGAGCATGTCGCACACCACGTCTATGGCGAGCGGCAGATCGGTGTCCAGCACCCGCGCGTAGTAGCAGGTGTACTCCTTCGCGGTGAAGGCGTTCATCTCGCCGCCGACCGCGTCGATCGCGGCGGAGATGTCCAGGGCGCTGCGCCGCTCGGTGCCCTTGAAGAGCAGGTGCTCAAGGTAGTGCGTGGCGCCGTTGAGGGACGGGGTCTCGTCGCGGGAGCCGACGTGCGCCCAGATCCCGAAGGTGACCGAGCGGACCGTCGGCAGCGTCTCGGTGACGATACGCAGGCCGCCGGGGAGGGTGGTCCGGCGGACCGTGCCGGCGCCCGCGGTGCCCTTGAGAAGCGTTTGGGTACGGGCGACGGCCCGCCCCTCCGAAGAGGTGCGGGCCGTCGTCCTGTGCGTACGGGACGTCACTTGTCGGTGTCGTCCTTCGTGTCGGCCTTGGCGGCCTCCTCGTCCTCGATCACGGGGATCAGGGAGAGCTTGCCGCGCTGGTCGATCTCGGCGATCTCGACCTGGACCTTGGCGCCCACCGCGAGCACGTCCTCGACGTTCTCCACGCGCTTGCCACCGGCGAGCTTGCGGATCTGCGAGATGTGCAGCAGGCCGTCCTTGCCCGGGAGCAGGGAGACGAACGCACCGAAGGTGGTGGTCTTGACGACCGTGCCCAGGTAGCGCTCGCCGACCTCCGGCATGGTCGGGTTGGCGATGCCGTTGATCGTGGCGCGGGCGGCCTCGGCGGCCGGGCCGTCGGCGGCACCGATGTAGATGGTGCCGTCGTCCTCGATCGTGATGTCGGCGCCGGTGTCCTCCTGGATCTGGTTGATCATCTTGCCCTTGGGGCCGATGACCTCACCGATCTTGTCCACCGGGATCTTGACGGTGATGATCCGCGGGGCGTTCGGGGACATCTCGTCCGGGACGTCGATGGCCTCGTTCATCACATCGAGGATGTGGAGGCGGGCGTCGCGGGCCTGCTTCAGCGCGGCGGCCAGGACCGAGGCGGGGATGCCGTCGAGCTTGGTGTCGAGCTGCAGCGCGGTGACGAACTCCTTGGTACCGGCGACCTTGAAGTCCATGTCACCGAAGGCGTCCTCCGCACCGAGGATGTCGGTGAGGGCGACGTAGTGCGTCTGGCCGTCGATCTCCTGGGAGATCAGACCCATGGCGATACCGGCGACAGCGGCCTTGAGGGGCACACCGGCGTTCAGCAGCGACATGGTCGAGGCGCAGACCGAGCCCATGGACGTCGAGCCGTTGGAGCCCAGCGCCTCGGAGACCTGACGGATCGCGTACGGGAACTCCTCGCGGGTCGGCAGCACCGGCACGATGGCGCGCTCGGCCAGCGCGCCGTGGCCGATCTCGCGGCGCTTGGGCGAGCCCACGCGGCCGGTCTCACCGACGGAGTACGGCGGGAAGTTGTAGTTGTGCATGTAGCGCTTGCGGGTCACCGGGGAGAGGGTGTCCAGCTGCTGCTCCATGCGGAGCATGTTGAGGGTGGTGACGCCCAGGATCTGGGTCTCGCCACGCTCGAACAGGGCCGAGCCGTGCACCCGCGGGATCGCCTCGACCTCGGCGGCGAGCGTACGGATGTCCGTGACGCCACGGCCGTCGATGCGGACCTTGTCCTTGATGACGCGCTCGCGCACCAGGGACTTGGTCAGCGACCGGTAGGCGGCGGAGATCTCCCGCTCGCGGCCCTCGAACTGCGGCAGCAGCTTCTCGGCGGCCAGACCCTTGACGCGGTCCAGCTCGGCCTCGCGGTCCTGCTTGCCCGCGATGGTCAGCGCCTGGGCCAGCTCGTCCTTGACGGCGGCGGTCAGCGCCTCCAGGACGTCGTCCTGGTAGTCGAGGAAGACCGGGAACTCGCCGGTCGGCTTGGCGGCCTTGGCGGCGAGGTCCGACTGGGCCTTGCACAGCACCTTGATGAAGGGCTTGGCGGCCTCGAGACCGGCGGCGACGACCTCCTCGGTCGGCGCCTCGGCACCGTCCTTGACCAGCTGGATGGTCTTCTCGGTGGCCTCGGCCTCGACCATCATGATCGCGACGTCGCCGTCCGGCAGGACACGGCCGGCCACGACCATGTCGAAGACGGCGTTCTCCAGCTCGGTGTGGGTCGGGAACGCGACCCACTGGCCGTTGATCAGCGCGACACGGGTGCCGCCGATCGGGCCGGAGAAGGGCAGACCGGCCAGCTGCGTGGAGCAGGAGGCGGCGTTGATGGCGACCACGTCGTAGAGGTGGTCGGGGTTGAGCGCCATGATCGTCTCAACGATCTGGATCTCGTTGCGCAGGCCCTTCTTGAAGGAGGGGCGCAGCGGCCGGTCGATCAGCCGGCAGGTGAGGACGGCGTCCTCGGAGGGACGGCCCTCACGGCGGAAGAAGGAACCGGGGATCTTCCCGGCTGCGTACATCCGCTCCTCGACGTCGACGGTCAGCGGGAAGAAGTCCAGCTGGTCCTTCGGCGTCTTGGAAGCGGAGGTGGCCGACAGCACCATGGTGTCGTCGTCCAGGTACGCCACGGCGGAACCGGCGGCCTGCTTGGCCAGGCGGCCCGTCTCGAAGCGGATGGTGCGGGTGCCGAAGGAACCGTTGTCGATAACGGCCTCGGCGTAGTGGGTCTCGTTCTCCACCAGGAATATCTCCTCGTCTGCGTCTGCTGCCCGTGTGGCGGCAGACCGTCTTCGGTGGAGCGCCGGTGCGGGCCGGTCTTCGATCGAAGCACCCGGAGTGGTGACGCATGGTGTCCATGGATCATCCGGGGGCCACTACCGAGGACCGGCGGCCAGGAGGCGCTCCTACCGCGTTCGCTTTTGCGATATGGCACCAGACTACAAAGCTTCCGTCCACTATGAGGTGGCGTAGGCATCCGGTGCGTACGGCAAAGGGAGCGGCCCCCGGTGGGAACCGCTCCCTCTGCGGCGCTTTTTTTGGACTACTTGGCGCCCGCCGCGCCGCGGCGGATGCCCAGGCGCTCGACCAGCGCGCGGAAGCGCGTGATGTCCTTCTTCGCCAGGTACTGCAGCAGGCGACGGCGCTGGCCGACGAGCAGCAGCAGACCACGGCGGGAGTGGTGGTCGTGCTTGTGGGTCTTGAGGTGCTCGGTCAGGTCCGAGATGCGGCGGGTGAGCATCGCAACCTGAACCTCGGGGGAGCCGGTGTCACCCTCCTTGGTGGCGAACTCGGCCATGATCTGCTTCTTCGTAGCGGCGTCGAGCGACACGCGGTACTCCTCAGTGGTTTCGGCCCGTGAGCGCCCCTGGTTTGCTTCACAGGGAATCTTGGATGACTCGACCGGACCGTCACACAGCGTACCAGTTGGAAAACGGCCCCCCGACCGGGTGGTCGGGGGGCCGTATCCGGGGACGGTGGGCGTACTAGCTGCTGGTGAGGCCGCGCACCTTGCCGTAGACGTCCAGGACCGCCAGGCACAGCGGCACCAGGGACAGCAGGACCAGACCGTCGAAGATGTCGAAGATCCGTCCCCAGAAGGGGGTGACACCCTTGCGGGGGACGACCAGACCGACGCCCACCAGGAGGGCGGCGCCCGCCGCGATGCTGCTGGAGAACCAGACGGTGCGGATGTTCAGCGGACCGGAGTCCTGGTACTGCAGGAGGTCGACGAAGATGTTCTGCGGCGGGTGCAGCGTGATACCCAGGATCAGCAGGACGATCGTCAGGATGCCGGCGATGGTCAGACAGGCGACCTGCGCCGTGTAGTCGAAGAGCCGGGCCCGAAGCATGATCGTGATGCCCGCGGCCAGCGCGAGCAGCTGGGCCCACATGTTGTCGGAGAAGCCGAGGACGATACCGGCCGAGCCGACGACCAGGGCGGCGCAGCCGGCGACGAGGCCGAGCAGCAGCTCGTGGCCGCGCTTGGCCTGGTTGCCGATCTTGACGAAGTCGACGGACTCGGTCTCGCCGCCGTTGTCGAAGGAGCCCTTGGCGATCTGGTCGGGCGACTTGTAGCCGATGGGCAGACGGGCGAAGCGGGCGGAGAGTCCGGGCAGCCAGGCGACCAGCGCGATGGAGACGACGGCGGTGACGGCGGCGACCTCGCGGGGCGCGGCGTCGGTGAGGATCGCGGCGAAGACGGCGAGGGTGCCGATGGCGGCCAGGAAGGCGGCCGCGACGAAGGGGGCGTCACCGCGCGGCAGCAGGACCACCAGAAGCACGGAGGCGATGAGTACGGTCACACAGCCGACGAGGAGGTGCAGCCGACCGGGGCCGCCACCGCCCTCGACGGGGAAGATGCCGGAGCCGGCGAGCAGCAGATGCGGCAGGGCGGAAAGGCCCAGCGCGATGGAGGAGCCGTGGTCGTCGTAGACCCGGGCGCGGACGCCGGCCAGTGCGACCAGGACGATGCCGACGACGCCGGCGATGATGCCGGGCAGGCGGTGCATGTCGCGGTCGACGGGGTTCGAGAACCACAGGGCGAACGCCATCATGACGAGCAGCAGCACACCGGCGGTGAGGCCGACGACATGCATGAGGTCGTCGCTCCAGCGGCTGCGGTTGCGCTTGACCGCGGAGGCGACGGCGTCGGAGACATCGTCGAAGACCGGGAGCGGCAGCGACTCGGCGAACGGCTTCAGGAGAAGCAGGTCGCCGTCGAGGATCTGCTGCTGCGCGAGCGACTGTCCGGCGTCGAGAACCGTGCCGTCGCGGCGTACGAGGTGATAGCCGGTGGGTGCACCCTCGGCCTGGGACTGCCCGGAGAGCCGCAGGATCTCCGGATAAATGTCGACGAGTGCGACGTCCTCCGGCAGAGCCACATCGATCCGTGCATCCGGCGCGGCGACTGTGACCCGGCAAAAGCCGGTGCCAGTGCTCGTGCTCACCTGGCGGTTCCCCCTATCCGTTGGGCGTTTTGTCGCTTCGCGCGCCGTATATATAGAGCCGTCTCTGCGGGGCCGTGGCGCGCTCGCGGTGCGTCAGCGTACCGTCCGATTCGGCGACCGCCCCACCCACCCCGAGACTTGACGCTTAACAGTAGGATCAACGCCTGCGTCGGGCCAAGGACTTGGCTCGGGGGACCGTCGAACCAACGGGGGCGGTCCGAGTCTGCGACATGCATGAAGGACTGATGCCTCGGTGAGCGTTGTCATCGTCAAGCGCCCGCCCCGCGCGCTGCCACCCGAAGTCCCCTCGGAGGAGGTGACACTCGAGGCGCCTCCGGAGCTTCCGCGTGAGGGCGAATCAGAGAACATGCTGATGACCCTGATGCCCATGATGGGTATGGCGTCCTCGGCGGGTTTCTTGTTCATGGGGAACCAGCCGTTCATGAAAATCATGGGCGGCTTTATGGTGGCGTCCACCCTGGCAATGGCGATCGTACAGATCGTCAAGGCTCGGCAAGGGCCTTCCGGGCAAATGGTTCAGGAGCGCCAGGATTACCTCAAGTACCTTACGCAGAAGCGGAAAGAGGTACGGCGCACCGCGCGCAAGCAGCGGGACGCGCAGCTGTTCACCCATCCCGACCCGAGCCAGCTGTGGTCCATCGTGGCCGAGGGCAAACGGGTATGGGAACGCCGGGCGACCGATCCGGACTTCGGACAGGTACGTCTGGGGCTCGGGCCGCAGCAGCTGTCCACTCCGCTCAGGGCTCCGGAGACCGCTCCGGTCGACGAGCTGGAGCCGCTCACCGCGCATGCGATGAAGGAATTCCTCGACAAGCACGGCCATTTGGACAACCTGCCGCTGGCGGTTTCGCTGCGCGCCTTCTACCACCTGACCGTCTCCGGTGACCCGGACACGGTCTACGGCGCCTCCCGCGCCATCATCGCCCAGCTCTGCACCCTGCATTCGCCCGAGGACCTGGTGGTGGCGGTCGTCGCCGCGCCCGGTGCGCAGGCGGAGTGGGAGTGGACGAAGTGGCTGCCGCAGGTGCAGGACAAGACCACCGACGGTGCGGGTTCGCGCCGGCTGGTGGTCGGCGACCTCGGTGAGATCGAGGAACTGCTGGCGGACGACCTGGAGGGCCGTGGGCGGTTCAACCCGCAGGGCACTCCGGTGACCGACACCCCGCATGTGGTGCTCGTGCTGGACGGCGGCGAGGTGCCGATGGACTCGGTGATCGCCGGGGCCGAGGGCCTGCAGGGCGTCACCATCCTGGAGGTCGTACCGGGCGATCTGGACGAGATCCGCGGCGGTCTGGCCGTACAAGTGTGGCCGGGCAAGCTGGTGCTGGAGTCGGCCAGCGGCGCGGTCTACCACGGTGTCTGCGACACCCTGTCGATCCCCGAGGCGGAGGCGCTGGCGCGTCAGCTGGCCCCGCTGCGGGCGGGTTCCGGTGCGGACGGCGAGGAGCCGCTGCTGTCGAACCTGGACTTCACCGACCTGATGAACATCGGTGACGCCGGTTCCGTCGATGTGTCGCGTACGTGGCGGCCGCGGACGCTGCACGAGCGGCTGCGGGTGCCGATCGGTGTCGACAAGGACGGCCAGCCCGTCATGCTCGACATCAAGGAGGCCTCGCAGGAGGGCATGGGCCCGCACGGACTGTGTGTCGGTGCGACCGGTTCCGGTAAGTCCGAGGTGCTGCGCACCCTGGTGCTCGCGCTCGCGGTCACGCACTCCTCGGAGACCCTCAACTTCATCCTCGCGGACTTCAAGGGTGGCGCCACCTTCACCGGTATGTCGGAGATGCCGCACGTCGCGGCGGTCATCACCAACCTCGGTGAGGACGTCACACTGATCGACCGCATGCGCGACTCGATCACCGGTGAACTCCAGCGCCGTCAGGAGCTGCTGCGCT
Source organism: Streptomyces inhibens (assembly GCF_022221585.1). Lineage (NCBI taxonomy): Bacteria > Bacillati > Actinomycetota > Actinomycetes > Kitasatosporales > Streptomycetaceae > Streptomyces > Streptomyces inhibens. The sequence goes on along the minus strand of NZ_CP084681.1, from coordinate 7,102,078 downwards.
CGGCGGGCAACTACGCCAACATCACCGACTACGAGAAGGCGCGTGCCGCGGGTGCCCCGCTGGACCCGCTGCCGTCGCTGGTGATGGTGCTCGACGAGTTCTCCGAGCTGCTGACCGCCAAGCCCGACTTCATCGACATGTTCATCCAGATCGGCCGTATCGGCCGTTCGATGGGTGTGCACATGCTGCTCGCCTCGCAGCGTCTGGAAGAGGGCAAGCTGCGCGGTCTGGACACCTTCCTGTCCTACCGGCTGGGTCTGCGGACGTTCTCCGCGGCCGAGTCGCGGACCGCGATCGGTGTGCCGGACGCCTACCACCTGCCGAACGTTCCCGGTTCCGGCATCCTGAAGTACGACACCGAGACGATGGTCCAGTTCAAGGCCGCGTATGTCTCCGGTCCGTACCGCGGCCCGGGTGCCGGCGGTGGCCCCGGCGGCCGCCGTACGACGCGGATGCCGGTGCCGTTCACGGCAGCCCCGGTCATCGAGCAGATCATCGAGGACCCCACCCCCATCGAGCCGGTCGAGCCGGAGCAGGACGACGCGCTCGCCGACACCGTGCTGGACGTCATCGTCCAGCGCATGCAGGGCCAGGGCCCGCCGGCGCACCAGGTGTGGCTGCCGCCGCTGGACGAGCCGCCGACGGTCAACCAGCTGCTGCCGGCGCTCGCGGTCACGCCCGAACGGGGTGTGCACGCGCCGGAGTACACCGCGCTCGGCAAGCTCGTGGTGCCGGTCGCGCTGGTGGACAAGCCGTTCGAGCAGCGTCGTGACGTGATGTACCTGGACTTCTCCGCCGGTGCCGGTCACGGTCTGGTCGTGGGTGGTCCGCAGTCCGGCAAGTCCACGCTGATCCGGTCCGCGATCGCCTCGTTCGCGCTCACCCACACCCCGTCCGAAGTGCAGTTCTACTGCCTCGACTTCGGCGGCGGCGGCATGCTGACCATGGAGGGGCTGCCGCACGTCGGCGGTGTCGCCTCGCGTCTGGACGCGGAGAAGGTGCGCCGTACGGTCTCCGAGGTCGTCGGGATCCTCAACGAGCGCGAGGAGTTCTTCCGGGCCAACAGCATCGACTCGATCGGGACCTACCGCCAGCGGCGGGCCTCGGGCGCCTTCCCCGACCAGAAGTGGGGCGACGTCTTCCTGGTCATCGACGGCTGGGCGACGTTCAAGACCGACTACGAGCAGATGGACCCGGTGATCCTGGACATCGCCGCCCGGGGTCTCGGTTTCGGTGTCCACCTGATCATCGCCGGCGCGCGCTACACCGAGGTGCGGCCCGCGCTGCGCGACCAGCTCCTCAACCGCGTCGAGCTGCGCCTGGGTGACCCGATGGAGTCGGAGTTCGACCGCAAGCGCGCGGAGAACGTCCCGATGGGCAAGCCGGGTCGCGGTATGTCCCCCGAGAAGCTCGACTTCCTGGCGGCGCTGCCGCGTCTGGACGGGATGAGCGACCCGGAGACGCTCAGCGACGGCATTGCGAACCTGGTGTCGACGGTCAGCGAGCACTGGCAGCACGAGCCCGCCCCCAAGGTGCGGATGCTGCCGACGATGCTGCACGTCAACGAGCTGCCCAAGGGCAGCGACTACCCGGAGCACGGCATCGCGATCGGTGTCGACGAGACCACGCTGTCGCCGGCGTTCATCGACTTCGAGACCGACCCGCTGCTGGTCATCTACGGCGAGAGCGAGTCGGGCAAGTCGTCGCTGCTGCGTCTGCTGACCAAGCAGATCGCCGAGCGGTACCCCTCCGACAAGGCGCTGATGGTGGTCTCCGACTACCGCCGTGCGCTGCTCGGCGAGGTCCCCGAGAGCCATCTGTACAAGTACTGCGCCGCGGGACCGCAGCTGCAGGAGGTCATCAGCGGTCTGGCCGGTTCGCTGGGCCGACGGATGCCCGGGCCGGACGTCACGCCGGAGCAGCTGCGCAACCGCAGCTGGTACGACCTGCCGGACGCGTTCGTGATCGTGGACGACTACGACCTGGTGGCGACCAGCAGCGGCAACCCGCTGCAGCCGCTGCTGGAGTACCTGCCGTTCGCCCGTGACCTGGGTCTGCGCCTGATCATCGCGCGCAGCTCCTCGGGTGCCGGACGGTCCTCGTTCGAGCCCGTGATGCAGCGCACCAAGGAGCTCGGTGCGCAGGGTCTGATCCTCTCGGCCGACCCGGCCGAGGGCCCGCTGATGGGCAACATCAAGGGCCAGAGCCTGACGCCCGGACGGGCGACGTTCATCACGCGTAAGCGCGGTGCGCAGCTGGTCCAGACGGGCTGGCTGCCGGCGAACGGCCGCTGACCGGCCACACGCACAACGGCGGTGGGGCGTCCCTCCTGGGAGGGGCGCCCCACCGCCGTTTCGTCTGTGCGCCCGGTACGTCCGCGTCGGCGTGCCGGCCTGTGTGCGTCAGCCGAAGGCGCCGTGCTGGGTGGTGTCGGGCCCGGCCTCGCCCCCGGACGCCGGGGCGCCCTTGGGCTCGGCCGCGGCGGCAGGGGCGGCAAGGACGGCGGGATTGGAGTCCGCGCCCTTCTTCTCCGGTTTGGCCTTCGGGTCCCGCTCGTCGCCCGGGGCCGGCTCCGCGCCGGCCGGCTGGGTCCGTACGCCCTTGGCGAGGCCCTCGCCGCCGCGGGTCTTGGCCTCGCCGGCCTGCGCCGGTCCGAACGGGTCGGGCCCGTGCGCCGCCGTGGAGGTCTCCCACTGGTGCCGTACGACCGGTCCCTGGCGCTGGCCGCCGCCTCCGCCGCGCTTGCCGAACGCGCCGCCGAGGCCGTTGGCGAGCTGGCCGAGCGCCATGAAGCCGTAGGCGAGCTCGGGGCCGGAGGACGACTGCGAGCCTCTGGAGGAGCTGTTGGCGGACGACGCCTCGTGCTGCTCGCCGTGCGCGTCGTTGTCGTCCGGCTGCGCCGCGGCGGTCTCCAGGTCCGCCGCGGCCAGTTCGAAGGCCGGCAGCGAGTCGTCGACGGACCGCTTGAGGCGGTGCCACTCCCCCGCGAACGCCTCGCCCGCCGGGCCGTGCCAGTTGGCCGCGGCGGCGGTGCCGACGTGCCGGTCCAGGTCGCGTACGAGGCCGTCGAGGTGCTTGCCCATCTCCCGCCAGCCGGCCGCCGCTTCGTGCAGTGCCTCGGGGTTGCGTCGCTCGCTCACTTGACGCTCCGCATCATCTCGACCATCTCGTCCTCGGCCGCCTGCGTGTTCGCGACGGTCTCCTTGATGCCGCTGCCGACCTCGGCGAGCCGCTGTTGCAGCTGCACGAGGGCGTGTTCGGCCTGCTCGTACAGCTCACGGTACGGACGGGCCGCCTCGTGGCTGCCGAATCCGTCCCGCAGGGCCTCGGCATCCGCCCGCCGTCTGAATGCGGCCAGCTGCCGGCTCAGTTCTTCCGCGCGAATCTCGAAGGTCGCACCTAGCTTGTGCAACTCCTCCGTACTGAGCCGGACTTCGTCGGACATCATTTCTCCCCGAATTGAATGACAGCTGCCTGCCAACATCGCCTCAGGTCTAGCACACCCGCAATAGGCCCGAAGCCCTCAGTGGAGCGGCCGGCCGGCGGACCATGGAATGCATACGGAGCAATATGCGGCAATACCGACAACCCCCGCCTTGACGACCTGTTCACATCCGTCATTAGACTCAGGACGCCGGTGCAGCACATGCGGTTGCTGTGCCACCACGTTCAAGGGGGCAGACATGAGCAATGAGCGGCAGATCCAGGACGAGGACCTGATGGACGTCGCCCAGGATCCGGAGCAGGCGCACCGGCTGCGGAAGGCACTGAAGGTCCTGGCGGAGAACCCCAATGTCGGCGGCAAGCTCCAGGAGATGGCCCAGGAGGTGCTCTCCGGCCGCATCGGCATGAAGGACGCCATCGAGACGCCGGGGTACATGGACGCGCTGGGCGACCGGATGAACCAGATCCGGCGGGCCGCGGAGGACCAGACGATGGCCGAGCGCGAGGAGTCGCGCGAGAAGTTCGCCGCCTGGCAGAAGGAGCAGGAAGAGAAGGAAGACCAGGAGCGCGCCGAGCGCGACGGTCCGTCGGGCAACATCGTGACCGCCCCGCGGCGCGGTGGCCGCAGCCACCGGGGCTGACCGGATCACGGGCGGGCGGTCCGGGGTGATCGCCCCGGCCACCCGGCGCCCAGTGGACCGACGGCTCGGCGGCTGGACGTAATTCCTCTCCTCTTACGCCGGCTTACGGTCGCCGAAATCAGTTCAAAGAGTTCATAGCGTTCAGAGAGTTCAAAGAGCCGATACGGAAGAAAGCAGATCCGCCGCCGGAGTAAATCGGGCAGAGGGTAGATCTGCTTCCTTTCCGCACAAGGCGATCTCGTTTTCTCCACAACGGGCCACGGGGACAACCGTCATCACGCTCGCCCCACGAGTCACCGACGCGACAGCCCGCACACCCGCCCCGGCCTGCGTGTTCCAGTTCCGGAACAGCCGGCCCCGCGCCGTCCCGTGCGCGCGGCCCGGATCATAAGATCGAGCCGGTACACGCACGAATCCACGAAGGTGGAGAGCGGGATTGATGGGGGACGAGGAAGCCATGAGCGCCTCAGACGAAAGAACCGCCGCAACGGCCGGATATGCACCGCATCCGTACATCGGCGGCCGCACCGCCGCGCTCCGCGCGCTCGCGGCCTGGCGTATGCGGTGGCCCGGTGCGCCGCGCGTCATCGTGCTCACCGGAAACCCGGGCAGCGGGTGTTCGCGCCTGGTCACCGGCTTCCTGATGATGTGCGACCCCGACTACCGCAAGCGGCTGCCGCTGGACGACCTGGACCCGGCGACGGTGCCTCCGGAGCTTCCGGCGCCCGCCGTGCCGAGCCCCACGGGACTCACCGCGGCCCAGGTGCTGTGGCTGCTCGCCGATCACTTCGACCTGAGCGCCGACCGCAGCGAGGACATCTTCACCGAACTCGCCGCTCGTGAAGAGCCGGTGACGATCGTGGTGCCGGACGTCGACCAGGCCGGTCCGGTACGCGCCGCGCACGAGCCGGCGCGCCTCGTACGGGACGTGCTCAAGCCGCTCGCCGCCACCGAAACGGTTCAGCTGCTCGCCGATGTGCCGCGCGAACTGGCGGCGGAGCTGGCCGAGGCGCTGCCGCACGGGCAGGTCCGGATCATCGACCTCGACGCGCCCGAGTGGGCCGACCCCAAGGGCCTGGTACGGCACGCCGACACCGCGCTCAACCCCGAGTTCGGGGCGCCCCAACTCCCGTACACCACCGACCCGTCCGGGCGCCGGGCGCTCGCCGAGGCGATGGCACAGCGCGCGGACGGCAGTCGGCTGACCCTCCAGCTCGCCGTGCAGTCGGTGCTCATGCAGCCCGACGGCTTCGACCCGGCGGACGCTTCCCTGCTGCCCGGCAGCGTCGGCGAGGCACTCGATCTGCACGCCCGCCGGCTGGGCGCCGATCCGCAGACCCTGCGGCTGATGCTGGCTCCGCTCGCGTTCGCCGAGGGCGAGGGCCTGCCCGTCCAGCTGTGGGGCGCGCTGGCGAACGCGGTCGCCGGACGGGACCTGAGCCAGGACATCGCCGACGGCATGCTGCTGGCCGCGCCGTTCATCGAGCCGGTCGGGGCTTCCCAGGACGAGGACGGCGACGGCGACGGCGACAGCGGTGACGCCGACGAGGACGGGGCCGACGGCCCCGGCGACGGCCGTACGCTGCTGCGCCTGATGCACCCCGGTATCGCCGAGGAGATCCGCTCCGGCCTGCCCGACGTCCGCGACGCGCAGACCAAGCTCGCCATGGCGCTGCTCGAAGCCGTGCCCCAGCAGGACTGGTCCCAGGCCGATCCGTACATCCGCGACCATCTCGCGGCACACACCCTCGAAGCCGGTCTGCTCCCCCAACTCCTCACCGACCCGGGCCTGTTCGCACACGCCGACCCGGTGACGCTGCGGACCGCCATCGAAGCCGTACCGCTCGAACAGCTCGGCGCACCGGCCCGTACGTACCTGCGCATCGCCCCGCTGCTCACCCGCTCCCAGGCGCCGGCCGACCTGCGGGCGGCGCTCCTGGAGAGCGCCTTCGTCGAGGACGGGCTGGCGCCGTACGCGGAGGCGCTGCACACGCTCGGCTTCGCCCTGCCGTGGCGCACGCTCTGGAGCGTGCCACTGACCGGTGTCCGCGCCGTGACGACCGGCTCGCTGCCTCTGGAGGGCGCGGACGGCGCCGCAGCGGATGCGACCGAGGGCGGCGAGAGCCCGGCCCCGGCACCCGGTGGCACCGCCGCCACACGCCCCGTCGCCGCCCTCGTCGTCCCCGTGGGCACCCCCGGATCGCGTCCGGTGCCCGGCCCGGACGGCGAGGCGCCCGAGAACGGCGGACCGGCCCTCCTCCTCCACGATCTGCTGGCCCCCGGCTATCTCGACGCCGACCCGTCGCAGGTGCTGCGCCCCTCGGAGGAGGCAGTGGCGGCGGCGCCCTTCGGGCTCAGCCACGGCGCCGACTATCTGCGGATCTGGGCCCGCACGAGCCAGAAGGTGGTGGCCGCGCTGCTCTCCGACTCCCCGATCACCGGCGCCGATCTCTCGCCGGACGGTGTGCTCGTCGTCGCCACCGAGCGCGGCGTGACCGCCCGGCAGATCATCGCGGCCGTCCCCGCCACCACCCCCACCGTGCCGGCCCAGCGCGCCGGCACCGCTGATGCCGACGCTTCCCACGGCCTCGAAGGAGACCACTCGTGATCACCCAGGCGCAGGCACAGGCCACCGCCGCCCGCTGGCTCAACCCCGAAGGTCATCAGGGCCCGCCGCGTGAGGTGGCCATGGAGGAGTTCGACCTCGGCTGGGTGGTGTGGGCCGTACCGCCGCCCCCGGAGGTCGACCCGGAGACCGGGCAGCGCCGCCCGCCCGCCGAGGTCGGCGCCGCATGCGGTGTCGTCGACCGGGCATCCGGCGATCTGACGGTATGGCCGTCCGTACCCGTCGACGAGGTCGTACGGATGTACCAGCAAAAGCACGGCGCCGGGACGGACGCGGCCCCCGCTGAACCCGCCGGGCCGCCGGTCACCGGACCCGGCAACACCGCCGTCGCCACCTACAACGACCCCTCGACCGGCGAGGAGACCAGCCTCGCCCGCGTCTCGGCGCCCGGACAGCCGCCCGTCGAGTACCAGCTGTACGACGAGCTGCGGCGGCTGGGCGTGAACGCCGCGGACGTCCGCGCGGTCCACACCGACCTGCGGCCGGCCCTGCTGCCCGGCGGCTACCCGGGCGACTTCATCCTCCGCACCTTCCCGAACGCCACCTTCTCCTGCACCGAGGGCTACGGCATGCGGCCCGAGGAGCGCGCCGAGGGCATCGCCGGGCTGCTGCGGCACGTCGCGATGATGCACCAAGTGGCGGGCCAGCAGCCGCCGCCGCAGCCGCACCGGCTGCCGGTTCCGCAGGGCGTCGAGGCCGCGCCGCAGATGCGGGATGTGGCGCTCGGCAAGCACCTCGTGGAGGTCTTCGGCCCCGAGGGCGTACGCCGCCCGGACGCCGACGACCTCGCCCCGACGCAGCTGCCCGAGGCCACCAAGAGCACGCTGATCTGGTCCGGGCTGCCGGCCCAGGTGCCGTACTTCTTCACCGCGGACCAGCCCGGCACCCCGCCGGCCGGTGGGATGTTCACCGACGTGGCGACATATCTGCGCGGGATCGGCACCGAGGCCCAGGAGCAGACCCTGGCAACCCTCGCCGGCTACGTCCGGATCGGCACGGACGGCCTCTACACCGTCGCCGTCCAGTGCACCGCTCCGGAGCAGAACCAGAGCCTGATCGGCACCGTCTGGGCGGTCCAGCCGTCCTCCGGCGGCGGCCGGTTCGTCAACCGCACCCTCTCCGCGTACCTGCGCTCACTCGCGCTGCTCACCACCACGCGCCGTCAGATGCAGGGCATGGACCCCCACGCGGCGGGCACCGCGGTCGCCACCTTCCAGGAACAGATCGCGGCGATCGACTCGTGGGCCCTGGATGACGCCGGCAACTGGTGGTCGCTGGTCATCGAGCAGATGTGGCACGGGTTGTTCTGAGGTCGGGCGGTTGGGGTTGTTCTGAGGTCGGGCGGTTGTTCGGTCCGGGCCGAGGGGGTCGCCTTGGTCCGGGCTGACAGTCGTCGCTCCGGTCCGGGCTGGGGTGGGGGCCCGGCGCCGCCACGGTCCGGACTGAGGTGGGGGCCCGGCGCCGCCACGGTCCGGACTGAGAATGGCGGACTACTTCGGGCGGCTGGGCTTCGGGGCGTGCGCGCGGGGCGTCTCCGGGCCGGGGCCGGATTCGGGGCTGAGGCCGGATTCGGGGCTGAGGCCAAGGCCTCAAAGCTGTGACGGGTCGGGCCCCGTTCAGGGGCCTGGCCTCTGTCCGTCATGAACGAGGCACGATGCCTGCACCAAGCCAGGCCGTCCGTCGCCCTCCTGGACCACCGGCCGACGTCAGGGCAACAGCAACCAGTCGGCGGCCAGCGCGGCCGCCAGACCTATACCCAGCAGCCAGGTGCCGAGCCGGGTACGCCCGTTCCGGCTGAGTTCGATCACTACGCCGCAGAGCACCAGCGCGGCTCCGTACACCCCGACCACCAGCACCGACGTACGTGACGCCAGACGCACCACGAGCACCACCGCCATCGCGGCCATCAGCACCGAGGCCAGGACGATGCGTATCTTCCGTGCCTGTCGTGGCGTCAGCCCCTCACCACTCTCGGGGTCGGGCTGCTCTTCGTTGCCGGGTGCGTCCATGAGCGGGAATGCTACGGGACGGATGATCGTCCGCGCGCGCCGCTCCCCTGCGCAGCGCCTCCAACTAGCCCCGCCCCTGGGCCGGTTCTTTCACCCGCCCCGCCACATCGAGCCCGCCACCCACCGCTCGACGAAATCCAAAACGATCACCACGCCGCTCGAGATCGGCACCAGCTCGATGAACAACCGAGCACATACTGCGCGCAATTACGCCGCCCGCCGGCCTGCGCACCCGATCAAATTCCCGGCCGCCGCCATACACGCCCGTCAACGTGCCACGCCCACCCCCACGGATCATTTCTCCACCCACGCGGTTGACGGCAAAGCCGCACGTCATTGACCGTGCATCCACCCCTCGGCAATGAACCGAGGCCGATCAACAACAAACCCGAGGTCCCGCCCGAACTCCCCCTCTCGAACTCCCTGTCGACCGGTCCGCCACCCCCTACGCCCCACACCCCCCGCACTCCAAACGATTGACCAACGCCCTACCAATACTTAACCTGCCCTTTCAGTACGCCGCCGGGGCGCCCACACCTTCCCCGCCCCGCCTCTCCCCTCCCCGCATCCACAAGATTCGCCAACGCCTCAGCTGGGTCAATTCCCCAGATTCTCACCAGAGTTACGGCATCAAGATGCCCACGTTCCCTCCACACCCGTCGCCTTGACATGCCTGTGTTCAGATCGCCTAATGTGGGATCGTTAGGATCGCGCCAAGAAACAGCGCGGGACACACCGGAAATCGGGGGCAATGGTGGCAGGTAAGGCGTTTGACGTCGATCCGGATGTTCTGCGCACACAGGGCAATGCGTTCGTCCACATCGGCGATGATTTCTCCAAGGCATCGAAGAAGCTGCAGGACGACCTCGAGGGCCTCGGTAGCCCCTGGGAAAACTGCGACTTCGGCGACGCCTTCGAAATGATCTACACGCCCATCAGGGACGGCATGTTTAAGTCGATGGACTCCCTCGGCGAGCGCCTCGAAGGTATCGGCGACAAGCTCGAGAACATGGCGCGCTCGTACACCGAATCCGACGAGCAGGGCATCCACACCATCAGCGCCGTCGGCCGCCCGGCCATCTGACGCACACCCTGCCCCGCATGAGTCCGGGCCGACTTCCTGAGCCCCACTCCACGCTCTTCATTCCTGTTCCTGCCTTCTCCATTGCACTCCGCAATCGGCTACAACTGCACGGGGGACGATCGCTGTGTCATTGATGCTGCCAAGCGAGGTAGCTTGGATCTTGGATCTGCTCGGCTACAACTGGCCGGATGCCGACGAGGACAAGCTCCACGAATGCGCTCAGGCCTGGCGCAACTTCGCCGAGTCCGTCAACCAAGCGTCCTCCCAGGGCTCTTCGGCAGCCAATGAAGTCGTCTCCGCCAACTCCGGCGAAGCGATCGAGGGCTTTTCCAACGAATGGGGCTCCTTCGCCGGCAGCGGGGACAGCGGGGACAACTACCTCCGCGATGCCGCAGCCGCGGCTGAAGTAATCGCCGTCGCCTTCGACGCGGCCGCCATCGCCGTTCTCGCCGGCAAGGTCGCGGTCATCGTCCAACTCGTGATGCTGGCTGCCGAGATCATCGCCGCACAGGCCGCCGCACCCTTCACCCTCGGCCTGTCCGAAATCGGCGCGGCCGGCGCCACCCAGGCGACCCGCGTGATGGTCCGCCAGATCCTCGACAAGATCAAACGCGAGGTCATGGAAGCGGCCACCAAAGCCATGGAGCACGCCACCATGGACGCCATCAAGAAGATGGCGAAGAAGGCCGTTTCCAAGGAAGCCCGCAAGATGGCGGCGGACTACGTCAAGACGACCGTCAAGGAAACCGTCAAGGAAAAGGTCGTCCAGGGCGCCAAGGACTTCGCCCGGGAAACGGTCGTCGAAGGCGCCAAGGAAAAGGCCAAAGAAGCCGGCACGGAGATGGCCCAGAACGTCGCCGAGCAGAGCATCGAGAGCCACTTCGGCGAGCGCGACGGAATCGACTGGGGCGAAACCGCCGACATCGGCAAGGAGAAGGCCGGCGAATACGTCAGCGACGTCAAGGACGGCGCCAAGGAGTACGTCGACGGCGTCACCAGCCTGGCCGACCCCAGCACCTACGTCGACCACGCCAAGGAAGACCTCACCAACCGAGGCCTGGACGCCGGCCAGCGCCACGTCGACCGCCGCACAGGTGGCGCGGCCACCCGCCACCAGGACGTAACGGACGAGGTCCGCTCGGTCTTCGGCTGATCCGGCATCCCACGGTCACACCAAAAATGGGCCCACAGCCTCCTCGGCTGTGGGCCCCTTCCGATTGCCCCGACCGGGGCTGCACCACGCTCTGACAACGAGGCGCGGGGCCGCAGTCGTCGACTGCGGCCCCGCGCCTGATACAACCCTTGTCTCACACAGAGACCGTTGACCGCGGCCCTGACACGAGCGACCGGGAAGATCTCAGTGCCACCTCAGTGCCCCGGAGGCTGAGTGGGCGGTGCCGGCGGGTAAGCACCGGGGCCTCCCGACTGCGGGTAAGCACCAGGGCCTCCCGACTGCGGGTAGGCACCGAACTGCTGCTGAGGAGGAACTCCAGCACCGCCACCCGGACCGCCAAAGCCCGTGCCACCAGGAGGCGGACCATTGCGGCGCTTCTTATTGGCGACGATCACACCGATGACAATTCCCAGAACGACGATCACGCCGACACCGATGCCGATGACCATGATGGGGCTCAGGCCGCTCTTCTCTTCGCTCGCGCTCCCCTGAGCTTCGTTCCCTGGAGCATCCGCACCCGCACCGGCAGAAGGCTCAGAATCCTTCGGCATGGTGAGCGGCCCGTTCTTCGACCCGGCAGGAATGTTCTCCGAGAGGGCCCGGTACGGGCGAATCACGCCGTAGCCGTACTTGGGGTCGGGAGACTTGATGCCCGTCTTGCCGTCCGGGGTGATCGCGGTCTTCGTGAGGCGATTGGCCACCTGGCCCGCGGTGAGGTCCGGGAACTTCGAGCGGACGAGGGCTGCGGCGGCCGATACATAGGCTGTTGCGTCGGACGTACCCGAGGCCTGCCGATACTTCAGGGAAGTGCCAGCGGAATAAATCTTCTCGCCAGGAGCAATCAAACGGATGTGGGGGCCATAGTTTGACAGACCAAGGACCTTGCCGTCCTTCGCCACCGCCCCTACTGCCAGCACGCCGGGCGCCGCAGCAGGGTAAAGAGGCTTGTTGGTGCCATTGTTACCGGAACCAGCAACCAGCAGCACGTCCTTCTTGAGAGCGTAGCTGACAGCACTCTTTTCCAGGTCGTTCAGAGAGGAACCGGCAAAGGACATGTTGATGACCTTTGCGCCGTGATCAACCGCGTACCGAATGGGGCCATCGATGCCATTATCGCCGCCGATTTCCCTGGTCTTGATAGGGAGAATTTTCGCATCCGGCGCCAGCCCCATGATTCCATCGGCGCGATTAGGCCCGTGTCCATGGCCCGCGATCAAAGCAGCCATGGCAGTACCGTGATCATCACCGGTTTCATGATCTGCCGTACCGCCATCGCCAGCAAAGCTCTTCCCGGGAAGCACATTGCCCTTGAGATCAACGTGATCCCCGTTGACACCCGAGTCAATGACCGCCACGGTGACGTTTTTACCGGTCGACTCTTTCCACACCTTTTGCGGATTGAACGCGTCAAGCGCCCACTGTCCGTCCCGGATGTAGTCCGCCGAAGCAGTCGGCGCGGCGGTGAAGAGCAGCGCTCCTGCCGCTGCCACGCCACCCACCGCACGCAGCGTCCGCGTGAAGCTCATGCTGTAACACCTCTCCTCAACAGGTTGCGGCCCGCAGCCCGAAGACTGCGGGCCCAACTCGTTTCCGCCGCTGTCACACCCGAAGGCTAACTACTCAATCACCTTCGGAGCCACATTGCGCTCGGTTGTCCAGGTCTCCTCGTCCTCAACCAGGTAGTCCGGCCGCTCGCCGTTCTGCCCCTTGTCATCCTTGCCCTTGGCGCCATGGGCACCATGCGCCCCCGGCATCCCGGCCGGACGCCGGCTACCGGAAGCCCCGGCACCCGACTGGGCGCCTCCACGGCTGCGGTGCAGACCCGAGCCGCCTTGTGAGCCACCAGCTCCCTTACCTCCGGCAGCGCCGCCGATGAGGCCACCCTTCTGGCGGGCGAGGGCGCCACCGCGACCCGCTGCCCCAGCGCCCTTGGCACCGCCCTTTGCACCTGCAGCACCGGCACCACCCATACCGGGCATGCCTGGACGTCCGGTACCACGGCCGGCTGCTCCGGCGCCGGCACCAGCAGCGCCGGCACGGCCACCGGGAACCCCACCGGTACGGCCACCCTTAGCACCACCGGCCATACCGCCGGCACCGATGCCGCCCGGCACGCCCACGCCGCCGCCGCCACCACCGCTCAAGCCGCCGGTACCAGCGCCTCCACCGATGCCACCAGGGACACCGACACCGCCACCGGTACCACCACCGGTACCTCCACCGACACCCTGCGGCGGAGTGAAGCTGTCAAGCCCCGTACCCACACTCGGCGTGAAGGAGCCCTTGCCCGGCATCGGCGTCGTGTTGCCGATGCCGCCATTGATCCCCGGCGTCTTCAGGCCGTCGCTGGAGAACCCCGGACCCTGCCCCATGGGCTTCATCGAACCCTTGGGCATTCCCTTGGGCTTGGTGACGCTCCCCGGCAGAGGGTAATGAACCGGCGGAATACCCGGGTTGTCCGGCGGCGGAATGCTGGACGGGTCCTCGTCAACCCTCCCGCGCGGCTTTCCCATAGCTACCGCATTGGTCTTGTAGGCGGCGCCCAGGTACTCCATGGTCGCCGCAGCCTTCAGCTGGGTTTCCTTCTGCGCTGACAGGTCGTCTTCGTTGTCCTCGACAACCTGAGTCGCGCTCTTGCCGCCGGCCAGCTGGGCGTCAGCGTTCTTGTCCTGGCGGTCGACGTGGTCGGTCGCCCAGTCCCAGGCCCGGTCGCCCCAGTCAGGCATCTCCATGCCGTCGAGGTGCTGCTTGTACGCGCTCAGAGCCTCATGCGCACGGCCCATGCCTTCGCTCACGCGCTTGGCGTACAGAGCACCGTTCCCGATGCTCTCGCTGAGCTTCTTGGCGCGCTCACGAAACGCCTTCGCTGCGTCGCCCTCCCAGTGCTCCAAGACCTCGTCGATGGCTTTGTCGAAGTACGCGCGGATGCCACCGCCGTTGTCGACCACCATCGTGTTGTGCACCTGTTCCCAGGCGTGGGCAACGCCGGCGACCGTCTCCGGCTTCGCATCGGCCACCATGGCCTTCAGCGACGTGAAGTCGATCTTGTAGAACTTCGTGGTGTTCTCGATGGCGTAGCACTGGTCCTGTGGTGCGTACTTGTTGTCCGCGTAACTACCCACGCCCCTGCCCCCTCTTCCTCTGCGAGCTCATCACTGTCGCTCAGGAGTACTTGTTGTGCGACGAAGACTGGCCGCTCTTCATCGCGTTGCTCGTGTCCTGCTCCTGGTCCTGGTAGGCGCCATGAGTCTTCGTAGTCTTCTTCTGGAGATCATCAATCAGACGCTCAAGTTTATGAAGAACGTCATTCTCAATGAAGGTCTTCATCTCGGAATGCGTCTGCCGAAGCTCGCCCTCTTCCGCGAAGCCCTTGCCCAGCGCGCCTTCCGGCAGATGGGTCCCGCTCTTCGCCTTGCCCGAGGCGCTCTGCATGTCCTTGAGCACGTTGTTGAGCTTCTTGACGACCTCATCGAGTCTGTCGAGATCAACGCGATAGGATTCGTTAGCCATACCTGGCCTCCCCGTGTTTGCTATGCGTTCTTCCGTCGCCAGTCGCGAAGCGCGATGGCGCACCCTACAACCGTACCGACGGCGAGAAGCCCGCCACCGACAATGTAGATGGAAATGCGGGCACGTTGGTCTTCCGGGCTCTCGCCGAGGGTGACCGCGACCGGATGGATGTTGGAGCCGTCGGCCACGCTGGAGGGCTGGTCCGGCTTCGGCTCGCCGGTGGGCTTGGTGTCGTCGTTGAGGGCCGCGACCGGATCGATGACACCCCAGCCGATGAAGTCGTCCCGGCCCCTCTTGACGCGCTCAGCGGTCTGTTCGAGGTGCCAGATCAGTTCCTGCGGCTTCCAGTCCGGGTGCTTGGCCTTGAGGAGGGCCGCGGCTCCGGCGGCGTAGGGAGCGGCGAAGCTCGTGCCCTGGTCCACGCAGTTGCCGCCGTCAGGGACCGTGGAGACCATCTCCACGCCGGGTGCGGCGATATTGACGAACTTCCCGGACTGCGAGAAGGGCGCGCGCTCGTTGTTACGGTCCGAGGCGGCCACGGCCAGGACGTTGGAGTACCGGTCCGAGTAGGCAGCGGGGTAGGTGTTCTTCTCCCCGCCGTCGGCTCCGCCGTTGCCCGCGGAAGCGACGATGAGGACACCGTTCCGCTCGGCGTTGCTGACCGCGTCCTCGAGGGGGCGCAGAAGGGCCGGGCTGGCGTCGGTTCCCTGGGAGATGTTGATGATCTTTATGTGCTGAGCAACGGCCAGGTTGATGGCCTGGGCGAGGCTCTTCGAGTCGCCGGCCTTCTCCTGCGTAGTCTGCTGGAAGGGGATGACCGTCGCCTTGGGCGCGATTCCGTAGAAACCTGAGCCGGACATGGGCCGGGCGGCGATGATGCCGGCCACCTTGGTGCCGTGGCCCACCGTGTCCTGGGTCTTGCTGGCGCCCTTGACCTTGACCAGGCTCGCTCCGCCGCTGCCGATCGCGCCCGCGAGCTGCTTGTTGCCCGCGTCGATACCGGTGTCGATGACGGCGACCTTGATGCCCTGCCCCATCATCCGACCGTTCGCCCACAGCTGGTTGGTCAGCAGACGCTGCAACGACCAGGGGGTCTCTTTGATGTAGTCGGCGCCGAATTTGCACTCACCGCTGTTGAGCGGCACATTCTCGTCCGCGACCGCCGGTGCGGCGATGACGCCCGAAAGGCCGACAATGCACGCCGCCGTAACCAGTGCGCCCGCCGCTCGGCGACGGTGCCCGGCTCGATGACCAATGGCGCGAGATCCCACGGGTTGTCTGCTCTCCATGTGTGGCGAAAGGGGCGGGAACGAGGGGTGAGGAAAACCGGAGGTACAGGGGCTAGGCCGGTATGGACGGCAGAAGGGCGAGCGCACTGTTGCAGCGCGCTCGCCCTCATTGACCACTGTGCGAGCCGTCGGGGCTGCTCAGCCGATCGCCGTCCGTACCTGTGCTGACGCGAGGTCAGCCTGCCCAGATACCGGAGTTCTTGTGCTCGGTGGCCTGGTAGTTCTGGGCGGCGGTGTCCAGCGCCTTGGCGATGGCCTCGAGCGTCGAGTGCAGGGATGCCGCGCGCTGGTCCCACTCGCGCTGGCGGGCCTGGTAGCCCTCCTGCGCCGCACCTTCCCAGCTGGCGGCGATCTTCTTGACGCCCGCCTCGAGGTCGTCGAGCTGCTGGCGGATGTTGTTGGCCGTACCGCGCACGTCGGAACTGGCCTGCGAGATCGTCGCGAAATTAACGAGGATCTGGCCTGACATGGTGTCTCCTCAGGAGTTGATGATGCCTGGTCGATTCATGCCGCAGCGGGCCGGCGGACTGGCCGGCTGGCCCGGGCTGCGGCGGTGGGCCATGCGCCGCGGTCAGCGACGCGGCCCCATCATCCGAACGGCGAAGCCGAGGAGGCGACGTGCGAAATCGACTGGGCCTGCTCCTCTTCGGAGGCGGAGTAGTTCTTCGTGGTCTCGTCGATCGCTTCCTTGATCTCACCCAGGAGCTGGTTGAGACGGTTGGCGTCTTCGTTCACCTGCGACTGGAGCTGGTTGTACGAGGTGGCCGCAGCACCCTTCCACCCAGACGTGATGGTGTCGACGACCGTGTTCAGGCGCGAGATCTCGCCCTGGATCGACTGGTTGACCGAGGAGATCTTGCCGCTGAACGCGACCATCTCCTCCTCGGTGGTTGTGTACTGCTGACCAGCCATAGTCAACGTCCCCCATGAGACTCGTACGTTGTTCCGCGCCGTACCGGCTAGCCGGCTTGCGTGGTCGGCGTCTCCTGCTGACGCCTCCGACCACTTTAACCACTCCGCACGCCTGCCCCCAACAGGGGGCGGGGACTTGTGACGGGATCACAACATTGTCAACTACCCGTCTGGAAAGCGCTGTTCATGGAATTCGGGCAGATGCGTCGCTATCGGTCAGAATTCGAAAGTCACAGCGGCAGGAAAAGACCACCGGGCACCGGGAGATCAGTGGTCGCGATGCGGCAGGGGGCCGCACCGGCAAGCGCAGGGGCTGTCGGCGCGGCCTTTGTCCTCAAGAAGCCTGTGGCTTCTTGGCGCTGTTGGCATCCAGCGACGGACCCGCGGAGAGCAGTTCGGACCACGCCTTCAGGACCAGCGGCGGATGCGCTCCCTTGTAGCCGAGGCGCAGCTGCGACTGACCCTGCTCCTGGTCCGCCTTGCCGGCCTTGTTGCCGCCGTCGTTGTTCTCGGGAATCGAGTAGCGCAGACCGGTGTCGGTGACCAGGAACAGGCTGCCGGAGGTCGAGGCGGGTGTGGACACCTGGCGGTAGAGCAGGCCGCTGCCGGGAGTGACGTACGCGGTCGCACCAGGCGCGATCTTGGCCGGGTAGTCCTTGCCGACCCAGGTCGTCATGTCCGGCACGCCGTTGGGGTAGCCCAGCTTGTCGGTGCCGGGGTATTTGGTGCTGGTGCCCTTGTAGACGCTGCAGGACACGCCGTTGCCCGTGGGCGTGGTCAGGCCGCCGGCCTGGGAGCGTTGTCCGTTCGCCACGCTGACGTCCTCGGTCGGCCACGGCGAGGGGAAGCCCATGATCTTCCCGTACCAGACCTCCGGGTGCTCAGCCTCGTCCTTCTTGGCCTGGATACCGGTGGAGACCGACACGGGAGTCAGCGCCTCGTGGTCCGAGGACAGGCGGCTCGCGTTCTCGCCCTGTTCCAGGAGGTTGGCGACGAAGTTCGACACCTGCTCGACGCCGTCCTTGAGGACGACGTACTTCTGGCCGTCGCTGTCCACAAGAAGCGAGCCGACCTTCTTGGCCTTCTCCGGGACCTGGCTGTCCGTGGTCATGGTGCCCACACCAGGGACGATGGGCATGGTGATCGGGACTTTGTCGACCTTGATGAGGGTGCCCATGAACTGGTCGGTGACCTTCTGCGGCTCGGCCTTCGCCCCGAAGACGATCTGGCGCAGGACCTCGTCGCCCGCCTCTTTCCCTCCCTGCGGAGTCCATCCTCCGCGCGTGGAGTCGAACGGGAAGGCCATCCCGTTGTGGTCGACCAGCCACTTCTTGCCCTGCTCGTCCTCGACGTACAGGGCTTGGTGGAAGTCGAGCTTGCCCTTGTTGTTGTCGTCGACGATCTGCTTGTCCTTGCCGTCCAGGACGAACACGGACTGCTGGGGCTTGCTGTTGGCGCCGCTGCCGGGACGGTTGCACACCGCCCAGACCTTGGGCTTGTCCGCGATCTTGGCGTTGGGCAGCCGGTCGGGCGCATACGGGATGCCGACGGCCGGGCCGTGCGACAGCTTGCCGTCCAGCTCGGATTCCTTGACCTTGACGACCTGGAACTTGTCGGGGTCGAGAAGGAGCCTTGCCGAGGCGAGATTCAGGACGGGGTGCAGAAGCTTCTGCTTGTGGCCGTTTGCATCCGTATTGGGCAGAACGACATAGCGCGTGGTCGATTCGTCACCGACGAGGACATTTGCCCCCACGGTGTCCCACCCCTGCGGCGCAACCGGCTTGATAATGCCGCAGGCGCCGAATCCCACGAGAATCAGGACGCCCACCACGATGCCTGGCACCACCGCCTTGAGTGGCTTGGGGGCGCTCTCGATCGAACCGTTCGGCAGCGGCTTCAGAAATGCCGCATTCGTGCGCTTTCGAGCGAACGAATACGCATTCAGCTCGTCCCGACGTGATGCCATTGTTGCTTTCTCTCCCCGCCTGTTGGATCCACATCGACCGCCCCCGGCACTCACGCCGTAGCGCCCTCTACTATGCCGTGTATCGATCGACCCGTA
Source organism: Streptomyces inhibens (assembly GCF_022221585.1). Classification (NCBI taxonomy): domain Bacteria; kingdom Bacillati; phylum Actinomycetota; class Actinomycetes; order Kitasatosporales; family Streptomycetaceae; genus Streptomyces; species Streptomyces inhibens. Next base: position 7,083,327 of record NZ_CP084681.1, on the reverse strand, counting down.
CGGTACGGGTGCCACCTTCCAACGCACCAGTCTCGGCGGCGGTCGATACGCCTAGAGGCCACACCACCAGTAGAGGAGCAGGCCGGGGGATGTCCAGCGCCACCAGGGCTCGACGCCGCAATGGGCGGCAACAGCAGCAACAGCCTTCCGCTGCACCGCAATACGCGGGAAATGCTGGCCAAAACGGTACAGCGCCGGGCAACAGAGGAAATGGCGGCCGGGCTGCGGCCCGCCCGGCCGGTCCGGTGTCGCCGCGGCTGCGCCAACAGGCCGGAACCATCGGCGGGGTGCGCGTACAGCAGCTGGCCATCATCGAACTCGCCGCGGCGCTGGTGCTGGTGGGCCTGTCGATCCATCACCCCGTCGCGCTGATCGCGGCCATCGTGGTGGCGGCCGTTCTGGTCGTCTTCGCGCTCGGCCGGCGGCGCCGGATCCCGCTGCCGGAGTGGATCACGACCGTGCGCGCGATGAAGCGCCGCGGGAAGGACAGCGCCTCCGCGGTCGCGGCCACGCAGGGCGTCGACCCCGCGTTCGCCCCCGTCGTGGAGTGCGAACCGGCACTGCGGACCTACGAGTTCACGACCGAGTCGGACCAGCGCGCCATCGGGTTCGTCGGTGACGGTACGTTCCTGACGGCCATCGTCCAGGTGGACGCCCGGGACGAGCCGCTGCGGCCGCAGCGCGGCAGCCACATGCTGCCGCTCGAGGTGCTGCACACCGCGCTCGACATCGAGGACATCCACCTGGAGTCCGTGCAGTTCGTGCAGTACACCCAGCCCGCGCCTGCACCGCATCTGCCCGAACAGGCCGTCGCGGCCCGTTCGTACGCGCCCCTGCAGGCCCAGGCGCAGACGCCGGCCCTGCAGCTGACCTGGATCGCGCTCAAGCTCGACCCGGAGCTGTGCTCGGAGGCGATCGAGGCCCGCGGCGGCGGGATGGAGGGCACCAAGCGTTCGCTGCTGCGCGCCGCCGACCAGCTCGTCAGCCGGCTGACCGCGCACGGCGTACGTGCCAGGGTGCTCTCCGAGCGCGAGGTCGTGGCCGCGATCGGTACCGCGGTGTGTGTCAGCCCCCGGGCCGCGAACGGTGCGATGGGGCGTGACGGCCGGGCGGCCCGGCGCACCCAGGAGACGACCCGAGCCATGCGCTGTGACGACCGCTGGCACTCCACGTACTGGATCGGCCGGTGGCCCCAACTGGGCCAGGGCGGCGCGCCGTTGGCGGCCGTCACGCAGCTGCTGACCAGCACCAGGGCGATGGCCAGCACCTTCGCGCTGACCGCCACGCACGGCGGCGGCCGCGCCCCGGCCATCTCGGGTTACGTCCGTCTTTCCACCCGCAGTGAGAACGAACTCTCCGCCGCCCAGAGCGAGTTGGAGCTTCGTTCCGGTTCCGTGAAGGTCGGGCTCGTACGACTCGACCGTGAACAGCTGCCCGGCCTGCTGGCCACGCTTCCCCTCGGAGGTACCCGCTGATGGCCTCTCCCACCTATCAGCCCCGCGTCAACACCACCGGCAACGGCTGGCGCAATCCCCCGATCGGTGGCACCGGCGGTGGCGGCCGCCGGCTCTCGCACCAGCCGCGCCCGGACGAGGAGCAGTCGGGTCCGACCGGTCCGAAGCCGCGGCCCGGTTTCGGCCTGCGCGGCCCGCGGCGCAGCCCGCACGTCCTGACGGCGGAGTCGCTCGCCGCGCTGACCCTGCCGGTCGGCGACGACGGCGTGATCATCGGCATCGACCCGCAGAACCAGCCCGCCGTGCTGAGCCTGTTGCGGCCGGCGCCGCTGGAGATCGCGCTGGTCGGCAGCATGTGGATGGCGCAGGTGCTGGCGCTGCGTACGGTCGCCACCGGCGCCCGGGTCGCGGTCGAGACGGCGCGGCCGCCGGCCTGGGCCCAGATGGCGCAGTCAGCGGGCGGCGGCCAGCAGTGTGTCTCGATCCACGACGTACGCCAGATCGCGCCCCAGGGACCGTCGGTTTCCAGCCCCGTGCTGGTCGTACGGGACATGGGCGCGCGACCGCCGCGCAATCAGCTCGCCCCGAGCCCCTGGCAGTCGGTGCTGACCGTGCTGCCGTTCCTCGGGCCGCGGTCGCCGCAGATGCTCGGCCGCGCCGATCTGGTCGGTCTGCAGCGGCTTTCGCCCGAGGAGGCGGAGGTTGTGACGCGAATCATGCGGCTGCCGGAGCAGGTCGGTGCGGTGCTGCCGACGCTCAGCGACAACGCCATGCTGTGGTGCTCGCGTGAGGGCCATCAGTTCGTCATGACCCAGCCCACGGAGGCGGAGACCAACCTGCTCGGCGGGCCGCGCCGTATGGACTGACCGTAGTTGCGGGCCGGTTGGCCGCGAGGCGCTGAGCGCAGCGAGCAGACAACCGGCCGCGGGCACGACTTACGGGCGCATCCTCGGATGCGCCCGTAAGTGTGCCGAAGGGGCTTGAAGACGACATGACATCGACTGCCGTTATGGGCCGACTCTTGATTAGGCTGTGTGGGAGAGCCGCAGGAGCACAGCACGACGGCAGTAGATACGGGGATGGAGACAGTTAGTGTTGGCGCAACCCCGGGTGGTGTGTTCCGACTTCCGCTACATCCGATCGATCCGCCTGTATCCGGTCCTGCCGTTCAGGTGCGTTGCAGTACACCAGGAGGCACAGTGAACGAGCAGGAGGCTTTCCGTCCGGACGGAAACGATCCTGACGACGACCAGTCCGAGTTCGACCTGACCGGCGAGTTCAAGATCGACTTTGCCGCGCCGGCCTGGTACGCGAGCAACGACACCAGTGGTGGCGGCACAAGTGCCGCACCCGGTCCCTCGGCTCCTCCTGCGTCTTCGCCCACCACTCCGCCTCCCGGACCTCCCACAGGCCAGCCGCTGCCGGGGCCCGCTCAGGGCGCGCCGGTGCCCGGAGTTCCGCAGCAGGGTGTGCCGACGGCCCCGCCGCCCGTGGAGGCCGCACCGCCCGGGTTCCCGACGCTGCGCCCGCAGGACGCGGGCCATGCCGCGCCGGCCGCCGTCGCTCCCCCGGCGGCGGAGGCTCCCGCCGAGGCCGCGCCGGCCGCGAACGACGGTGCCGGCAATCAGCGCTCGGGCACGGGTGTCGACCCCTCGGCCTCGCTCTGGGACGACGACGATGACGCGGAGCCGGAGACGGCGAGCGCGTCCGAGCCGGAGGCCGCACCCACTGCCCCGGCGCCCCAGCCGGAGGCCGCACCCGCGGCCGACTCCCCCGCCGAGGGCGGTGCGCCGGCCCCTGAGGCCGCTGTACCCGCCCAGCCTGCCCCCGAAGCCGCCACGCAGGGCGGGCCGCCCGCTCAGCCCGTTCAGAGCCAGCCCCAGCCGCAGCAGGTGCCCCAGCAGGGCGTTCCGCAGCAGCAGGCGGCCCCGCAGGGTGTTCCCCAGCAGCAGGCTCCGCAGCAGGGGGCTCCGCAGCAGGGGATGCCTCAGCAGGGCGCTCCTTGGGGTGCCGCGGCGGACGGTCAGCAGCAGGGTGTCCCGGGACAGGGCGCGCTGCCACCGCTGCCGCCGGAGTTCCAGCCCGCGGACCCGCGGGTGGCGCAGGCACAGGCCGGTCAGCAGCCGCAGCAGGGCCAGCAGCAGGCACCGGTCCAGCAGCAGCAGCCGCAGGCACAGCAGCAGCCGCAGGCCGGTTACTCGCAGAGCCAGCCCCAGCAGCAGGCCGGCTACCCGCAACAGCAGCAGGGTGCGCCCGCGCAGCCGCAGCCTGCGTACGGCTATCCGCAGCCCGCTTACGGCTACCCCCAGCAGGGCCAACAGCAGGCGCAGCACCACCCCAACGTGCCCGCGCAGCAGCCCGCTTACGGCTATCCGCAGACCGGAGCGCAGGGCTACCCGCAGCAGGGTCAGCAGGCGCAGCCCGGCTACGACCAGCAGCAGGCGGCTCAGCAGGCCCAACAGGCAGCGCAGGCCCAACAGGCAGCCCAGGCACAGCAGGCCCAACAGGCAGCCCAGGCCCAACAGGCTCAGCAAGCGCAGCAGGCACAGCAGGCACAGCAGACCCCGTACCAGCCGCTCCCCGGGCAGCAGGTCGGTGACCCGAACGCGGCGGCGAACTACGCCTCGTACTCGCAGCCGGGTCAGCAGCAGCCACAGCAGCGGGCCGCTCCGGGCGCGCCGCTGGGCTACAGCGCCGCGGTCGAGCTGACCTCCGACCGGCTGCTGCGCAACCAGCCCAAGAAGCGCAAGCCGGGCGCCAATGCCCAGCCGTCCAAGTTCAAGCTGGGCGCGAAGAAGGAAGAGGCGGAGCGGCAGCGCAAGCTGGAGCTGATCCGTACGCCGGTGATGTCCTGCTACCGGATCGCGGTGATCAGCCTCAAGGGCGGTGTCGGCAAGACCACCACGACCACCGCGCTGGGCTCCACGCTCGCCTCCGAGCGGCAGGACAAGATCCTGGCGATCGACGCCAACCCGGACGCCGGCACACTCGGCCGACGGGTGCGCCGGGAGACCGGTGCGACCATCCGTGACCTGGTGCACGCGATTCCGCATCTGCACAGCTACATGGACATCCGCCGGTTCACCTCACAGGCCCCCTCGGGCCTGGAGATCCTCGCCAACGACGTGGACCCCGCGGTCTCCACGACGTTCAACGACGAGGACTATCGGCGGGCGATCGACATCCTCGGCAAGCAGTACCCGATCATCCTCACCGACTCGGGTACCGGTCTGCTCTACAGCGCGATGCGTGGAGTCCTCGACCTCGCCGACCAGTTGATCATCATCTCCACCCCGTCCGTGGACGGTGCGAGCAGTGCGAGCACCACCCTGGACTGGCTGTCCGCGCACGGCTACGCCGACCTGGTGCAGCGCGGTATCACGGTGATCTCCGGTGTCCGTGAGACCGGCAAGATGATCAAGATCGATGACATCGTGTCGCACTTCGAGACCCGTTGCCGCGGTGTGGTGGTCGTCCCCTTCGACGAGCATCTCGCCGCCGGTGCCGAGGTCGACCTCGACATGATGCGGCCCAAGACCCGCGAGGCGTACTTCAACCTCTCCGCCCTGGTGGCCGAGGACTTCTCGCGGGCGCAGCAGGCGCAGGGGATGTACCCGCAGCAGCAGATGGGCGGGGACCCGTACGCCCAGCAGCAGTACGCCCAGCAGGGCCAGCCCCAGCAACAGGGTCAGCCCCAGCAGGCGCAGCAGCCCCAGCAGGGCCAGCCGCCGGCTGGCTACCCGCCGCAGCAGGGCGGCTGGACCCAGCAGCCCGCCCAGCCGCCGGCGCACTGGCAGCAGCAACAGCCCGCTCCGGACGCGCCGCAGCCGGAACAGCCGGGTCTGGCGCCGGGCTGGCAGCAGCAGCCGCCCCCGCAGTGAGGCGGGGCGGAAGGCCGTAGGGCAATACGGGGCGGGGCCCGGCACCAGTAAGGTGCCGGGCCCCGCCCCGTATCACGTCGTCCTCCGGACGAGTGAACCGATTCCGGTCGAACTCCGCCTGGTTCCGGCCGAGTTGGCGTCGGCCGGTCCCCTCGCGCAGACGCGCGCCGCGGGTCAGCGCGCCGCGGCGATCAGCCCCCGTGCCAGCTTCACATCGACCGCCATCCGCTCCAACAGGGCGTCGAGGGTGTCGAACTTCTCCTGGCCGCGGATGTAGGCGAGGAAGTCCACCCCGACGTGCAGGCCGTACAGATCCAGGCCGACGCGGTCGATGGCGTACGCCTCGACCGTGCGCGTCTTGCCGTCGAACTGCGGGTTGGTGCCGACCGAGATGGCCGCCGGCATCGCCTCGCCCTCGACCTGCAGCAGGCCCGCGTAGACGCCGTCGGCCGGGATCGCGGTGTGCGGCAGGGTCTCCACATTGGCCGTCGGGAAGCCCAGTTCGCGGCCGCGCTGGGCACCGCGTACGACGACGCCCTCGACGCGGTGCGGCCGCCCCAGGACCTCCATCCCGCCGGCCACATCGCCCTCGGCGACCAGGCGCCGGACGAGCGTGGAGGAGAACGGCTCGCCGTCGCCCGCCGTGCCGCGCTCGAAGAGGTCGATGACCTCCACGGTGTAGTCGTAGGTGGCGCCGAGCTCGCCGAGGGTGGCGACATTGCCGGTCGCCTTGTGCCCGAAGCGGAAGTTGGGGCCTTCGACGACCACCTGCGCATGCAGCTTGTCGACCAGCACCTTGACCACGAAGTCGGCCGGCGCCAGCTTCGAGAACTCCTTGGTGAACGGGAGCACCAGCACCGCGTCCACCCCCAGCTCGGCCATCAGCTCCGCACGCCGGTGGTGCGGCGCCAGCAGCGGCGGGTGGGTGCCGGGGCGTACGACCTCGCTCGGGTGCGGGTCGAAGGTGACGACCACGGCGGGGATCCCCAGCTCGCGGGCGCGCTCGACGGCCTTCCCGATGATCAATTGGTGGCCGCGGTGCACTCCGTCGTACGAGCCGATGGTGACGACGCTGCGTCCCCAGCCCTCGGGGATGTCCTCCAAGCCACGCCAGCGCTGCACTGTGCCCGCTCCTCGCCCGAACCCTTGTCCGTTCCTTGCGCCAATTCGGCATGACGCAGGTCTAAGACTGCCATGCCGCGAGGGGTGCTTCGCGCGAAGGGTGCCCTAGGGGCCGTCCGACCCTGATCCGCCGGACAGGTCCGGGGCCCCGGCAGTGGATCTTCGTGGGCGGGAACGCGGTGGCGGGTGCCCTGGTCGGGTCGCGGTCAGCCACGGCAGCCGGCGAGTGTGGCGCGGGCGCTGGGGCCCACCACCGCCGCCCATTCCCCCGGCTCGGCCGCCACCCAGTCCTGCACCCGCCGCGCGAAGCCGGGCACCCGCCGCCCCAGTTCCACCAGCCGCCGGTCGAAGCAGGCCGCGCCCTCCGGCGTACGGACCAGCAGCATGCCGGTGCGGTGCACCAGCTCCCGGGTACGGTCCGCAGGACGCCGCTCCGCGCCCTCGGCGGCCGCCCGCAGCAGCGCCTCCAGAACGCGGGTGTCACGGCCGGCTCCCCCGTACGCGCCGTGCGGCGCCGGGTACGACGCCTCCTGTGCCAGCAGCACATCGAGCAGTTCGCGGCGCAACGGGGCCGAGTCGCCGGAGCCCGGCTCGGCCAGTACTGCGGCGAGCGCGCAGCGGACCGGCGCGGGGTAGCGCGTCAACAGCTCCTCGGCGAGCGGGCGGAGCGCGGCGCGGGCGGCCGGACCGCGCTCCAGGCGATGGGCGAGGAACTCGGCGACCGGCCGTGCCGCGCGGTCCGGGCAGTCCCGCGCATAGCCGCGGACGAGATCGGCGGCGCGCGCGGCGAGGTCCGGCAGGTCGATACCGGCGAGCATCCGCAGCAGCGCGGCCGCCACCGGCGGGCCCCCACCGCCGACCAGCCGGGCCCGGAAGGCGTCCAGCACCGGCCCGGGGTGGTCGGTCAGGGCGTCCGCGAACACGGTGGGCGGCAGCTGCGGATCCCCGGCGACGAAGCGGGCCAGCGCGCGGTCCAGAAAGTGGGAGCGGGTGGCCGGGTCGCCCATCAGCAGGGCGAGCGCGGAGCCGTGCTGGGCGCCGTCGGCGGTCCGGGAGAGCAGGCGGTGCGCGGCCTGGCTCAGTACGGCGCGGTCGGCCTCGGCGGTGGCGTACGGGGCGACCCGCAGCCCGTAGGACGCCGCGGCGAGCCGGCGCTCGGCACGCGGGTCGTGCGCCCAGCGGTCCACGGCCCGGCACAGCGCCTCCGGCTCGTCCTCGGCGAGCGCGTCCAGCAGCTCGTCGCCCTTGGGGTGCGCGGCCGCCACCAGCGCCTCCGTGAGCGCGTCGGGCGCCCGTCGGCGATGGGTGTGCAGCAGGGCCTGCGCGGCGGCGGCGACGGTGATCTCACGCGGCACGGCGCCTGCGCGGCGAGCCGGGCCCTCGGTGTCCGCGCCGGGGCGTTGCAGGGGGCGGGTGTCGTCGAACCAGGCGCACAGCAGCGGCTGCATCCGCTCGGGGTCGGCGCGCAGCAGCTCGGCCGCCGCGTCGAGGAACCGCGCCGGGCGTGCCGCGGCAGGCGCGGACATGGCTGGTGCGGCGGCCGCTTCGGGCGTCTCGCCGTCGGCGACGGCGTCGGCCCCTGGGGACGTGGGCGCGGGGCGCGGGCCGGTGGTGGCATCCGTCCGGCCGTCGCCCTCGCGCGCGGACGCGGGGGCGTCGGCGGGGTGCACCCGCACCTGTGGTGGCCGGGCGAAGGGGTGGTCGGGGCGCGCGCCGGCGGAGTCCGGGCCGCGGGTGTCGGCGGCGTCTGCGGTGCCGGAAGTGTGAGAGGTATCAGAGGTGGCAGAGGTGCCGGCAGTGGCAGAGGTGCCGGAAGCGCCGGCCGTGGCGCCCCGCCCGCCACCGCGCCGCACGCCGTCCCGCACGCCGCTCCGCCCCCTGTCCCGCACCCCGCTCCGCCGCCCTCCCCCCACGGCCGGTGGCCCGTCCGCCGGCAGCAGGCGGCGCAGCAGATCCATCCGGTCCTCGTCCGCCAGCGCCAGCCGCTCCCAGAACCAGGGCCCGAACGTCTCCAGGCCCGTATGCGCGAAGCCGCCCGCCCGGAGGGACCGTTCGGTGATCCGGTCGGCGAGCAGCCGCAGCACACCGGCGTACGGCGTGGCGTCGGGGACCCGCAGCAGCACACCGGCCAGGAGACGACCGGCCCACCGGCGGCCGTCCGGCGACTGCGCGGTCGCCGGGGTGCCGGCGGGAGCCGTCGCCATCGGCACCAACTCCGCCAGCCGGAAGGTCAGTTGCACCGTTCCCTCCCGCCGGGCGAGCCGCAGCAGCGCCTGCACGACCGGCCCGACGCGGGGTCCGGGAACGGGCAGGAAGTCGAGGTCGGCATGGGCGCCCTCCAGCCACTCCGCGAACTCCTCGTGTACGAAGCGGTATCCGGGGCCGGCCGGGGCCAGCAGCCCCTCGGCGAGCACCGCGGCGGCCCAGCCCGCCTCCGGCGGAAAGACCTCCTCGAAGGACGTACGGTCCAGCGCGCCCTGCCCGGCGGCCAGGCAGCGGCGAGCCGCCTCGTGCACCTGGCCGGCGACCTGGGCGGCCAGCCGGCGCACGGCGGTGCCACGCAGCGGGGGCCGGTGCGCGGCCGCGATGCGTACGGCGGTCCGCAGGCACACCAGGTCCAGGTAGGCGTCGAAGATCTGGTGCCGGTCGGGCGTGCCGATGCCCACCGGCCCGTCGGCGCACCGCCCGGCCTCGTCCCCCTTGGGGAGCGCCGCCCGGACCTCCGCGAGCAGTCGCAGGGCCAGCGGATGGCGGGCGTCCGGTGCGGCCGGTGCGCCGGGCGGCAGCCCGTAGTGGACGCGGGCCCGCTCCGCCGCCCCGTAGGGGAGATCGCCGATCCCCACGCAGGAGGGCAGTGCGGGCACCGGCCGGCGCGGGCGGTACAGCAGGCCGGGCGGGAAGAGCGCACCGGCCCGCTCCCAGTATTCGGGGCGGCAGGCGATGACCAGCCGCACACCGGCCGTACGCAGCCAGGCGGCCGTCGCCTCGGCCCATGCGGCCAGCCGCTGCCGCCCCAGCGCCGGCGGCATCTCCTCCGGCCCGTCGAGCAGCACCAGCAGCGGGCGCCCGGCCGCGGCCGCGAGCCGGGCCACGGCCTCGGGGGTGGCGTCCGCCGGGTCACCGGCCGTACGCCCCTCCGCGGCGACGGTCCGGCCCGCAGCGCACAGCGCGCGCCCGACGGCGGTGCGTACGCCGTCGTCGTCGGCCCGCAGCTCGGCGCCGCGCAGCCAGACGGTCGGAGCGGGGGCCGCGCCCCCCGACCGTCGTGCGGCAAGCCCGGCCAGCTCCGTGCTCCGCCCGGTCCCCGGCTCCCCCACCAGCCCCAGAACCCGCGCCCCCACCGCCCCCTCGCCCGCCGTGAAGCGCGCGAACTCCCCCGCCACATCCGGCCGTTCGACCGGCTCCCGCCACAGCCGTGGCCGCTCGGCCGAGCTCACGGACGCCGCGGCCAGCCGTAGTGCGCCGGCCGGATTGAGCTCGCTGCCGTAGGCGGGGACGGTTGCCGCATTGCGCTTCAGGAGCGCGGCCAACGGGCCCCGTGGCGCGGCCTCGGCGACCGCGCGCAGCGGAACGGCGAAGCCGCCCGCCCGGCGCCCGGAGTGCAGCGCGGTGCCCAGGACGCCGAGCACCGCGCCGGTCCGCGCGTCCAGCACCGGCCCGCCGACCGCCGGCCCGCCCAGCCGCAGCGCCTCGCGGCCGCCCGCGCACAGTCCCAACTCCAGAGTCTCGTCGAGGGGATGGACCCGGTCCGTCGCCGTGTAGGCCACGCCGGAGCCCGGTCCGACGACCGTGCCGTCCAGCCAGCCGGCGGCCCAGAGCCGTGCGCCGGTGCCGGGCGCCGGCCGACCCGCGGCGATCGGCAGCGGCGAGAGCCGGTGCGGGCCGAGGCCCCCGGCCCGTACGAGGGCGAGCCCGGCCTCCGGGAGGGGCGTGATGGCGTCCGGCTCCACCCGGCAGGTCCATCCGACGGCGCCCCCGGACGCGCCTCCGCCCGCGTCCGCCACGGGCTGCAGCATGGTCTGCAGTACCAGCCGTTCCGCCCCGTCCACCGCTTCATGGCTGGTGACCACGGTGCCGTCGTGGTCCGCGAGGAACCCCGTGCCGCGCGTCCGACCTGCCAGATCGCGGATACGCACCAGTGCCATGTCCGCATCGGCATCCAGCAACGCCATTGCCGATCCTCCCCGCCCGGTCCCGAAACCCCGACGGTAGGCAGGCGGTGATCGTCTCGACAGGACACTCGTCGAAAGCGCCCCCGTCCACTCCTTGATTCACTCCGAGCGCCTCACCGAATGAGTGAATGGCCGACGCCGGCTGGATAGAGACACAGAGGAGGGGGATGGTGGAGCGCGGGCCGACGCTCCGGCCGGTCCGGGCGGCCCGCGTTCCACCACCGTCCCCCGGCAGCCGCCGGCGCCCCCGTACACACAGCGCAATGGCCGGGGCCGGAGCGTATGTGCACGCTCCGGCCCCGGCCATCAGCTCTCAGCGGTCGGGACCAGCCCCACCGGCCCGTCCGCAGACGCCCCCTGGACGCCCGTAGGCACCCCGAGACGCCCCTAGATCGCGAACACCGCCAGGCTCTTCGCCTTCCCGCCCTGGTTCTCCACCAGCGCCAGGAACGTGCCGTCCGGCCCGAACGTCGCGACCGGTCCGTCGCCCTCGAAGCGCGGCATCGCGATCCGCGCGCCGTTGAGCAGCAGCCGCGCCTGTGCCTCGGTGACGTCCCAGCGGGTGAACGCCGCGGCGGCCGCGTCACCGACCGGCATGATCGGCAGCCCCTCCCCCTCGGGATCGTCGACCGCGGCCTGGAGCTGTTCGAGGGTGCGCGCCCGGTCCAGCTTGTACGGGCCGACGCGAGTACGCCGCAGGGCGGTCAGATGGCCGCCGACACCGAGCCCGGCGCCCAGATCGCGGGCCAGGGCGCGGATGTACGTCCCCGACGAGCACTCGACGGAGACCAGCAGATCGGTCACCGGGGTGCCGTCCTCGGCCTCGGCCTCGTGCGCGGAGTGCACCACGAACGAGGAGACGGTGACCGGACGGGCCGGGATCTCCACCTCCTCGCCGTCGCGGACCCGCGAGTACGACCGCTTGCCGTTGATCTTGATGGCGCTGACCTTCGACGGCACCTGCATGATCGCGCCGGACAGCCGGGCGACACCGGCGTCGATGTCCTCACGGGCGATGCCGTGCGCCGCCTTGGACGCGGTGATCTCGCCCTCGGCGTCATCGGTGACCGTGGTCTGCCCCAGCCGGATCGTGCCGACGTACTCCTTCTCCGTCAGCGCGAGATGGCCGAGCAGCTTGGTCGCCCGTTCGAGGCCCAGGACGAGCACGCCCGTCGCCATCGGGTCCAGGGTGCCGGCGTGCCCGACCCGGCGGGTGCGGGCCATGCCGCGCATCTTCGCCACGACGTCGTGCGAAGTGAAGCCGGCCGGCTTGTCGACGATGACAAGACCGCCCGGCTTGTTGCTCTCACGCTTCATTCTGCCGCGGTGCCCTCGTCGTCCTCGTCCTCGCCCGGCTTGCGGTACGGGTCGGCCTCACCGGCGTACTGGGCGCCCGAGGACACCTCGCGCACCTTGGCGTCCTCGGCCCGTGCCTTGGCGAGCAGGTCATCGATCGTCTTGGCGTTCTCCGGCAGGGCGTCCGCCACGAATGCCAGGGTCGGCGTGAACTTCGTGCCGGCCGCGGCCCCGACCGCCGAGCGCAGGATGCCCTTGGCGCTCTCCAGCCCGGCAGCGGCGCTGGCGCGGTCCTCGTCGTCTCCGTAGACCGTGTAGAAGACCGTAGCCTCCCGCAGGTCGCCGGTGACCCGGGTGTCCGTGATGGTCACATGCGAGCCGAGCCGCGGGTCCTTGATACCGCGCTGCAGCTTCTGGGCGACCACCTCCCGGATGAGGTCCGCCAGCTTCTTCGCCCGCGCATTGTCGGCCACTGGTCCGTCTCCTTCTTGTCTTCCACAATTGTGCTTCCACCGGCAGCGACGTGTCCGGTCATGAGGTCAGTCGTCGTCGCCGTGCAGCCGCCGGTGTACCGACAGCAGCTCCACTTCGGGCCGTGCGGCGACCAGGCGCTCGCAGCGGTCCATGACATCGGTGAGATGCCCGGCGTCCCCGGAAACCACCGCCAGGCCGATCGTGGCCCTACGGTGCAGATCCTGGTCCCCGACCTCCGCGACGCTCACCGCGTACTTGCGGTGCAGCTCGGCGACGATCGGGCGGACGACGGAGCGCTTCTCCTTCAGCGACCGTATGTCGCCGAGAAGCAGGTCAAAGGACAGCGTCCCTACGTACATGCAAAACGGGTAAAGCCACCCGTGGGGCCTTCGGGGCACCGCCCAGCGTCAGCCGGGGGCGTACGTGTCTTTTCGAACCGTACACGCAACGGCCGGGGCCGATCGACGGAGTTTTCGCTCCGCCGACCGGCCCCAGTACAGCTACGCGATCAGCCGCGCGGCTTCTCCCGCATCTCGTACGTCGCGATGACGTCGTCGACCTTGATGTCGTTGAAGTTTCCGAGGTTGATACCGCCCTCGAAGCCTTCGCGGATCTCGGTGACGTCGTCCTTGAAGCGACGCAGACCCTGGATGTTGAGGTCCTCCGCGACCACCTTGCCGTCGCGGATGAGGCGCGCCTTGGTGTTGCGCTTGACCTCGCCGGAGCGGATGAGCACACCCGCGATGTTGCCGAGCTTGGACGAGCGGAAGATCTCGCGGATCTCCGCGGTACCGAGCTCGACCTCCTCGTACTCCGGCTTGAGCATGCCCTTGAGGGCCGCCTCGATCTCCTCGATCGCCTGGTAGATGACCGAGTAGTACCGGACGTCGACGCCCTCGCGCTCGGCCATCTGCGTCGCACGGCCTTCGGCGCGGACGTTGAAGCCGATCACGATCGCGTCGGAGCCGGTCGCCAGGTTGATGTCCGACTCGGTGACCGCACCCACACCGCGGTGCAGGATGCGGATCTCGACCTCTTCGCCGACGTCGAGCTGGAGCAGCGAGGACTCGAGAGCCTCCACCGAACCGGACGCGTCGCCCTTGATGATGATGTTGAGGTCCTGCACCAGGCCGGCCTTGAGCACCTTGTCGAGGTCCTCGAGGGACACCCGGCGGGTGCGCTTGGCGAAGGCGGCGTTGCGCTCGCGCGCCGCGCGCTTCTCGGCGATCTGACGGGCCGTACGGTCCTCGTCGACCACCAGGAAGTTGTCGCCGGCACCCGGGACGTTGGTCAGACCCAGGACCAGGACGGGGGTCGACGGACCCGCTTCCTCGACATTGTTGCCGTTGTCGTCGAGCATCGCGCGGACTCGGCCGTAGGCGTCACCGGCGACCATCGTGTCGCCGACGCGGAGGGTACCGCGCTGGACGAGGACGGTGGCGACGGCGCCGCGACCGCGGTCGAGGTGGGCCTCGATCGCGATACCCTGCGCGTCCATCTCCGCGTTGGCGCGCAGATCGAGCGAGGCGTCCGCGGTCAGGACGACGGCCTCGAGCAGCTGGTCGATGTTCAGACCCTGGCGGGCGGAGATGTCGACGAACATGGTGTCGCCGCCGTACTCCTCGGCCACCAGACCGAACTCGGTGAGCTGGCCGCGCACCTTGGTCGGGTCGGCGCCCTCGACGTCGATCTTGTTGACCGCGACCACGATCGGCACATCGGCCGCCTTGGCGTGGTTCAGGGCCTCGATCGTCTGCGGCATGACACCGTCGTTGGCCGCCACCACGAGGATCGCGATGTCGGTCGACTTGGCACCACGGGCACGCATGGCGGTGAACGCCTCGTGACCCGGGGTGTCGATGAAGGTGATCCGACGCTCTTCGTCGTTGACCTCGGTCGCGACCTGGTAGGCACCGATGTGCTGGGTGATGCCGCCGGCCTCGCCCGCGATGACGTTCGTCTTGCGGATCGCGTCGAGCAGTCGGGTCTTACCGTGGTCGACGTGACCCATGACGGTCACCACCGGCGGACGGGAGACGAGCATCTCCTCGCCGCCCTCGTTCTCGCCGAACTCGATGTCGAAGGACTCGAGCAGCTCGCGGTCCTCCTCCTCCGGGCTGACGATCTCGACGACGTAGTTCATCTCGTCGGCGAGCAGCTGCAGCGTCTCGTCGGAGACCGACTGCGTCGCGGTGACCATCTCGCCCAGGTTCAGCATGACCTGGACCAGCGACGCCGGGTTGGCGTTGATCTTCTCGGCGAAGTCCGTCAGCGAGGCACCGCGCGACAGGCGAACCGTCGCACCGTTGCCGCGCGGCAGCATGATGCCGCCGACCGACGGGGCCTGCATGGCCTCGTACTCCTGACGCCTCTGCCGCTTCGACTTACGGCCACGACGCGCCGGACCGCCGGGACGGCCGAACGCACCCTGCGTGCCACCACGGCCACCGGGACCACCCGGACGACCGGCGAAGCCGGGACGACCGCCGAAGCCGCCGCCACCACCGGGGGCGCCGCCACCGGGACGACCGGCGAAACCGCCGCCGCCACCCGGACGACCGCCGCCACCGCCACCGGGACGACCGGCGAAGCCGCCGCCACCACCGGGACGACCGCCGCCGCCACCGGGACGACCGGCACCCGCGGGACCGCGACCGCCGCCGCCACCGGGGCCCGGACGCGGGCCGGCAGCGGGACGCTGCGGCATCATGCCCGGGTTCGGACGGTTACCGCCGCCGCCGGGACGCGGAGCGCCACCGGGAGCGGCACCCTGCGGACGAGGCATGCCACCGGGAGTCGGACGGGCGCCGCCCTGACCCTGCGGACGGGGGCCACCCTGGCCGCCCTGCGGACGCGGGGCGCCGGGGCCACCCTGGCCGCCGGGACGCGGGGCGCCACCGGGACGGGGGGCCTGCGGACGGGCCATGCCCGTGGAGCCACCAGAGGTGAAGGGATTGTTGCCCGGACGGGGACCGGACGGACGCGCACCACCGGGACGGCCGCCCTGGCGGTCGCCACCGGGACGCGGCGCGCCGCCGCGGCCCTGACCACCCTGCGCGGGCGCCGGACGGGCCGGACGCGGGCCGGGGGTGGCACCGGGACGGGGAGCCGACGAGCCGGCGGCGGGAGCGGCCGGCGCGGACGGCGGAGCCTGGAACTCGGGCTGCGCGGGCGCAGCCGGAGCGGGCTTGGGTGCCGCGGCCTTCGGGGCCGGCGCGGGGCGCGGGCCCGGCGTCGGGCCGGCGGCGGGGGTCGTGCTCTTGGGCGCCACGGGGGTCACCGGCGCCTCGGGGGCGGCCGGAGCCGGAGCCGCGGGGCCCGGCTTGGGGGCGCCCGGCTTCGGGGCAGCAGGACGTGCCGCCTGCGCCGGGGACGGCGCGGACGGCTTCGCGGGGGCCGACTTGCGCGGCGCCGCGGGCTTACCGGCGGCGCGGCCATTGCCGCTGCCTGCCTGGAAAGCGTCGGTCAACTTGCGAACAACCGGCGCCTCGATCGTCGAGGACGCCGAACGGACGAATTCACCAAGTTCTTGGAGCTTGGCCATGACGACCTTGCTCTCAACGCCGAACTCCTTGGCGAGTTCGTATACCCGGACCTTAGCCACTTCGCTCCTTCTAGGTCCGGGTTGTCCACCGGACCGTCGCTACTTCATGGGCGTACTCATCGCGTACTCATCGAGTGCTCATCGCAATCTCGACCTACTTCCGACTCGCGAGGTACCTGACCGCACGGTTTTCCGTGCGCTGTTCGTCTTGCTGTGCGTTATTGCAATGGCGGCTTCAACCGGCGCCCCGCTCGAGGGACCGACGCAACGCCGCCGTGTCGAACGGTCCCCGGCCCCGAAAGGCCCGGGGGAACGCCCGGCGGCGAACCGCCAGGTCGAGGCAGACCAATGTCGGGTGCACGTAAGCACCCCGGCCGGGCAGCGTACCGCGAGGATCGGGGACACACTCACCCTCGATCTCCACGATGCGCAGCAAATCGCCCTTGGCCGCTCGCTCCCGGCATCCCAGACACGTGCGCTCAGGGCATGCGCGGGCATGCGTCCGGCCAGACACTGCTTAAGTCTACCTCCCCGCGCCAGCCCTACCCCGATGGGGTAAAGGCCGGAGCGCTGCTCAGAATTCCCGGCGGACGGCCGCGGCACCACCGAATTTCCCGGAGGGCCGCGGCGCGCGCCGGCTACCGCAGGTGATTTCAGCCCTGCGGTGCGTGCTGCTCGGTGTCCGGCCGGATGTCGATCCGCCAGCCCGTGAGGCGGGCGGCGAGCCGGGCATTCTGCCCTTCCTTGCCGATGGCCAGCGACAGCTGGTAGTCGGGGACGGTGACCCGGGCGGAGCGCGCCGCCAGGTCCACGACCTCGACCTTGCTGACCCGGGCCGGCGACAGCGCGTTCGCCACCAGCTCGGCCGGGTCGTCCGACCAGTCCACGATGTCGATCTTCTCGCCGTGCAGCTCGGCCATCACGGCGCGCACCCGGCCGCCCATCGGGCCGATGCAGGCACCCTTGGGGTTCAGCCCCGAGCGCGTGGACCGCACCGCGATCTTCGTACGGTGCCCGGCCTCCCGCGCGATGGCGGCGATCTCCACCGACCCGTCGGCGATCTCCGGCACCTCCATGGCGAACAGTTTCTTCACCAGATTGGGATGGGTGCGCGACAGCGTCACCGAGGGACCGCGTACGCCCTTGACCACCCGTACGACGTACGAGCGCAGTCGCGTGCCGTGCGTGTAGTCCTCACCGGGGACCTGCTCCTGCACCGGCAGCATGGCCTCCATCCGGCCGATGTCGACCAGGACGTTCTTGGGGTCCTTGCCCTGCTGGACGACGCCGGTGATGACATCGCCCTCACGTCCGGCGAACTCGCCGAAGGTGATCTCCTCCTCGGCGTCCCGCAGCCGCTGCAGGATGACCTGCTTGGCGGTGGTCGCCGCGATGCGCCCGAAGCCGGACGGGGTGTCGTCGAACTCGCGCGGTTCGGCACCCTCCTCCAGATCCTCCGGGTCTTCCTTCGCCCACACCGTCACATGGCCGGTGCTGCGGTCCAGCTCCACCCGCGCCCGCCGGCGGCTGCCTTCGGTGCGGTGGTAGGCGATGAGGAGGGCCGACTCGATCGCCTCGACCAGCAGGTCGAACGAGATCTCCTTCTCCCGCACCAGACCCCGCAGGGCACTCATGTCGATATCCACGGCTACGCCTCCTCCTTGTTCTCGTCGATCTTCTCGTCGTGCTGCGCGTCGCGCTTGTCGGACTTGCGGTTGAACTCCAGCTCGACACGCGCCTTGGCGATCTCGTCGAACAAGACCCGGCGTGCGCTCGGCTTGCGCCCCTTGACACCCGGCACCTCAAGATCAAGTCCGGCGTCGTCGACGGCGATGATCCGGGCCACCAGCTCCCCACCCTCGTGGAGTTGGGCCTTGATGAGCCGGCCGACGGCGCGGCGGTAGTGCCGCAGCTCGGTCAGCGGCCGGTCGGCGCCCGGCGACGTCACCTCGAGGGTGTACGGCGCGCCGCCCATCACCTCGGAGTCGTCCAGGACCTGGGAGGCCTCGCGGCTCAGCTCGGCACACTCGTCCAGCTGGACGCCCTCGTCGGAGTCGACCACGATCCTCAGTACCCGCCGCTTGCCTGCCGGTGTCACCTCGATCTCTTCCAGATCCAGGTCTCGCGCGGCGACGAGCGGTTCAAGCAATCCGCGCAGCCTCTCGCTCTGGGTGGTGCTCATCCGGGTGACTCCTCGGCCGCGTGTGCTGTTGTGGGTAGGTCGCGTGTCGGGTCAAAGCCTATCGGTTCCGGCGGGGTACTGACGATTCGGTGGGTGGTCACGGATACTCTCGCCTGCGGTGATCAC
This sequence comes from Streptomyces inhibens, assembly GCF_022221585.1. Classification (NCBI taxonomy): domain Bacteria; kingdom Bacillati; phylum Actinomycetota; class Actinomycetes; order Kitasatosporales; family Streptomycetaceae; genus Streptomyces; species Streptomyces inhibens. The sequence continues at coordinate 7,065,076 of NZ_CP084681.1, read as the reverse complement.
TACGAAAGACCCCGGGAAGTGCAACGTGCCGAAAGTGGCGCTCACGCGCAGAAGGACCCTGCTGGCCGGTGCCGCCCTCGGGGGCGCCGCCCTGCTCACGGGCTGCTCCGAGGACTCCGGCCCCGACCGGGCCGAGCACTCCTCCGCCGCCGACCGACTGCGCGAGCGCTCGGCCCGCGACAGTACGACCCTGCTGACCCACTATGACGCGACGCTCGCCGCACACCCGGCGCTGGAGTCGCGGCTGCGCCCGCTGCGCACCGAAGTCGCCCGGCACGCCGAGGCGTTCACCGACGACCGCACCCCCGCGCACGACGCCGGCGCCTCCGCATCCGGCCGGCCGTCGCACGCCGCGCGGCCGTCCGGCCCCCCGGTTTCCCAGGACGAACGGGCCGCCCGCACGGCGCTCGCCGACGCGGAGCGCAAGCTCGCCGACGCCCGTACCCAGGCACTGACCACCGCACCCCCCGAGCTGGCCCGGCTGCTCGCCTCGGTCGCCGCGTCCGGCGCGGTCCACGCCTACCTGCTGACGGAGCCGACCGCATGAGCGAGACGAGGGGCGTGCACACGATGGCGAACAGGCACGAGGACGAGCTGACGGCGGTGCAGGCAGCGCTGGCCGCCGAGCACGCAGCCGTGTACGGCTACGGCGTGGTCGGCGGCCGCATCGCCCGCAACCGGCGCACCGAGGCCCAGACGGCGTACGACGGACATCGCGCCCGCCGGGACGCACTGCACCGCGAGGTACGCGATCTGGGCGGCACCCCGCAGGCCGCGGCCGCCGCCTACGAACTGCCCTTCCCGGTCCCCGACGCGGCCGCCGCGGCCCGGCTGGCGGCGGAGCTGGAGGACCGCCTGGCCGCCGTCTACGCGGATCTCGTACGGGCCGGCGGCAAGGCCAGGCGCCGGGAGGCGGCGGCCGCGCTGCGCGAGGCGGCAGTGCGGGCGGTGCGCTGGCGCGGCAGCGGCGTAGCCTTCCCTGGGCTCGTGGAGCGGGCCACGGCCGCCGCTCCGTCCGGCTCCGCGAGCGCCTCCGCCGACGCGCTCTGAACGACCGGCCGCCCCGCGGTCTCCGCCCCAGGAAAAGGACAGCTCAAGCATGGCAACGGCACCCATCGAACCACCGCAGCGGTTGGTGAGTTCGCTGAGCGGCGATCAGGACGGGCGGGAGTGGCTCACAGCGCTGCCGACACTGGTTCAGCACCAGCTGGACGCCTGGGACCTGACGCTGGAACGGGTGCACGCCCCCGGTGGCCGCAGCAGCCTGCTCGCACTCGTACACCAGCAGGACGGGACCCCCGCGGCGCTCAAATTCCCGGTACCCGGCCGGGCGTCCGCACACGAGGCGGCAGCACTGGAGATATGGGACGGCTGGGGCGCCGTACGACTCCTGCGCTCCGACGACACGACCGGCGCACTGCTGCTGGAGCGCCTCCAGGCCGGGGTGTCGCTCCGCTCGCTCCCCGAGGCCAAGGCCCTCCTGGAGGCAGCCGGCACGGTACGCCGCCTCTGGGTAGCGCCAAGCGCACCCCACCCCTTCGAGACCCTGTCCGGCCGTACCGCACAAGCCACCGAAGCACTACGCACGGCCGAAGAACTGCCCCCCACAGCAGCCCCCTTGGTGGACGAGGCACTGGAACTACGCCGCACCCTCCCCACCACATCCGACGAAGAGTTCCTCCTGCACGGCGCATTCCGCCAGGGCAAGGTCCTGGCCGGCGACCGCTCGCCCTGGCTGGCGATCGGCCCGTCCCCCGTGGTCGGCGAGCGCGCATACGACCTCGCCGCACTGGTACTGGACCGCTTCGAAGACCTGATGGCCGGCTCCGGCGCGTCCGCCGCGGCCCGCCGCCGAGTGACCAAGCTGGCCGACTCCCTGGACGTGGACCGGGACCGCCTCCGCGACTGGACCCTCTACCGCGCGGTGGACACGGCCGTACGAGAGCTCGCAACGGGCGACCGCCAACGCGGCGAACTACTACTGGAGTTCGCCGCCTGGCTTTAGCCCCACGAGGCGCCCCACCGACCGGTCGGCCGCGTACGGACCGGAGGGGCCGTACCGGGGTGTCCACGCAGCGGGACCTGCGCCAACAGCGGGCTCATTCTGCGCACGCACCCGAGGGCGCATGCCCCGTGGGGGTGCCCCCGGCCGGAGGCTGGGGGAGAGATACCCCGGTGCGGCACCGACCTCACCCACGTACAACAGGCGCACCCCACGGACACCAGCTCGGCAACGGCGAAATGGCGACACCCAGCGCCGAAATCGGTTCGGCACCAAAAGCACGACGCTGCCGGCCACAGACCGACAGCGCCGCATCACACATCACTCACATCACGCGCTGAGACGAGCAACAGCCTCCTCGACCGTCATCTCCTCACGCTCACCCGTCCGCCGGTCCTTGACCTCGACGACCCCCTCCGCGGCCCGCCGCCCGGCGACCACGATGGTCGGCACACCCAGCAGCTCCGCGTCGGTGAACTTCACACCCGGCGAGACACCCGCCCGGTCGTCGACCAGCACCCGCAGCCCCGCCGCGCCGAGCCGCTCCCCGACCTCCAGCGCGAGCTCGGTCTGCTTGGCCTTGCCGGCCGCGACGACATGCACATCGGCCGGCGCGACCTCACGCGGCCAGCACAGCCCCGACTCGTCGTGGGTCTGCTCGGCGAGCGCGGCCACCGCACGGGACACACCGATGCCGTACGAGCCCATGGTGACCCGGGCCGGCTTGCCGTTCTGCCCGAGCACATCGAGCTCGAAGGCGTCCGCGTACTTGCGCCCGAGCTGGAAGATGTGGCCGATCTCGATGGCACGGTCGATCTTCAGGCCGGTGCCGCACTTGGGGCAGGGGTCGCCGGGCTCGACGACCACCACGTCGAGGTAGTCGTCGACCTCGAAGTCACGGCCGACGACGACGTTCTTGGCGTGCCTGCCCTCCTTGTTGGCGCCGGTGATCCAGGCGGTGCCGGGGGCGATGCGCGGGTCGGCGATGTAGCGGAACGCCTTGCCGGCCAGGCCCTGCGGGCCGACGTAGCCGCGGACCAGGTCGGGGCGGTCGACGAAGTCCTCGGCGGTGACCAGCTCGACGGTGGCCGGCGCAAGGTGCTCGCCGAGCTTGCCGAGGTCGACCTCGCGGTTGCCGGGGACACCGACCGCGACGATCTCGCCGTCGACCTTGACCAGGAGGTTCTTCAGGGTCGCGGACGCCGGCACACCGAGGTGCTCGGCGAGCGCCTCGATGGTCGGGGTGTCGGGGGTGTCCAGCTCCTCGACGGGGCCGTGCGCGCCGCCGTCGACCGGCGCGACCTTGACCGTCACGGCCTCGGTGTTGGCGGCGTAGTCGCAGGACGGGCAGTCCACGAAGGTGTCCTCACCGGCCGAAGCGGGCGCCAGGAACTCCTCGGAGGCGGAGCCGCCCATCGCGCCGGAGACGGCGGAGACGATGCGGTAGTCCAGACCCAGACGCTGGAAGATCTTCTGGTACGCCTCGCGGTGCAGCGCGTAGGACTGCGCCAGCCCCTCGTCGGTGGTGTCGAAGCTGTACGAGTCCTTCATCTGGAACTCGCGGCCACGCAGCACACCGGAGCGGGGGCGGGCCTCGTCGCGGTACTTGGTCTGGATCTGGTAGAGGATCACCGGCAGGTCCTTGTAGGACGTGCACTGATCCTTGACCGTGAGGGTGAAGATCTCTTCGTGGGTGGGGCCGAGGAGGTAGTCGGTGCCCTTGCGGTCCTTGAGGCGGAAGAGCAGGTCGCCGTACTCCTCCCAGCGGCCGCTGGCCTGGTAGGGCTCCTTGGGCAGCAGCGCCGGCAGCAGGACTTCCTGGCCGCCGATGGCGTCCATCTCTTCGCGCACGATGCGGGAGACGTTCTCCAGGACCTTCTTGCCCAGCGGCAGCCACGTCCAGATGCCGGCGGAGGAGCGGCGGACGTACCCGGCGCGGACGAGCAGCTTGTGGCTGGCGGTCTCGGCGTCGGCCGGGTCGTCGCGCAGTGTCTTGATCATCAAGCGGGACATGCGCTGGACCTGTGCGGCGTTGGCCATGGGAGTTTCTCCTGCGTAAGAAAGGTGACTCCCAGGAGGTTAGCCGCAGGGGTGTGGCGCAAGGAAATGCGTTCCACCACAGGCGGCCGGCCGGGCCGGGCGGAACGGCGCCTTCAGGGCCGCAGCAGCGGCAATGTCGCCCCCATCACGGCATACGGCGTGGGCGCGCTGGGGAACAGCACCCGCCGCGCGATATCGCGGTAGCCGAGCGAGCGGTACAGCCCCCGGGCCGGACTTTCGATGTCGATCGCGGACAGGATGGAGCGCGGTTCGCTCGCCTCGTCCGTGATGCGGGTGATCAGCGCCCGGCCGATGCCGCGGTGCTGGTAGGCGGGGTGGACATGCAGCTCGGTGATGGTGAAGGAGTCGTCGAGCCAGTGGTCCAGGCCCTCACTGCGCAGATAGGGCTCGACGACGGTGGACCACCAGTGGGCGCGGTCGTTGGGCATGCCGTAGACGAAGCCGACGAGCCGGCCGGCGGAGGTGGTGGCGCCGAGGGCGCGGGCGCCGGTGCAGCCGAGATGGCGCAGCACGATGTGCCGGCGGACGGCGATCTCCTCGTTGCTCAGGCCGAAGGCGAGCGCTTGGACGGCGAGCGCGTCGTCCACCCGGGCAGCGAGATCGAGGGGGCCGACCGCGACGTCATCCATGGTCGGAGCGTACAAGGCGGCGGCTCGGAACGGCGCCGGGTCAGAACAGTACGCTCATGAACGCGCCGACTTCCTCGAAGCCCACCCGGCGGTAGGAGGCGCGGGCGGCGGTGTTGAAGTCGTTGACGTACAGACTGACCACGGGCGCGACATCGCTGAGCGCATAGCGCAGCACGGCCGCCATGCCCGTCTCGGACAGTCCCTTGCCGCGGTAGGCGGGGTCGACCCAGACGCCCTGGATCTGGCAGGCTCGGTGGGTGGCGGCGCCGATCTCGGCCTTGAAGATGACCTTGCCGTCCTCGATGCGGGCGAAGGAGCGGCCGGAGCCGACGAGTTCGGCGACCCGGGCCTGGTAGAGCAGCCCGCCGTCGCCCGCCATCGGGGAGATGCCGACCTCCTCGGTGAACATGGCCACGCACGCGGGCATGATCAGGTCCATCTCGTCCTTGCGGATCCGCCGGACGTACGGGTCGGGGGCGATCTCGGCGGACGGCGAGGTGGTGACCATCAGGGGCTGGTGGGCGCGGATCTCGCGGGCCGGGCCCCAGTACGGTTCCAGGAGCGACCACAGCTCGGCGGTGGGGCCTGCGGGCCCGACGATGGAGGAGCAGCGGCGGCCCTGGCGGCGGGCGCGTTCGGCGAAGCCGCGGATGGCTTCGGAGGTGGCGCAGACGGGGACGAGGTTGGCGCCGGCGTAGCACAGCGATTCCAGCCGGCCGTCGACGTACCAGCCCCACATCTCGCCGCCCAGCCGCCAGGGGTCGAGGCCGGCGATCTGTACGCGGGCGGCGACAAAGGCATTGGCGACCGGATCGCGGTCCAGGACCGCGAGAGCGTCGTCGAGCTCTCCGGGCTCGAGGACCTTGATGGTGGTGGTCGTCAGCACGTGTCGGAATGCCTCACCGTTACGGGCCTGGGAGGCCAGGCGGGAGCAGGTCTTGGCACTTTACCTCCACCTGCACGGGAGCACCCGGCCGCTGCGGTGGCAAGTGCCCCGGGCAGCCGTGAGCCCCGCGGCCCGGGGCGGGCGGCGGGGCTCGGCGGCTGTACGGCGGGGTGGGTCAGCCCGCGGCGGAGACGACCGGGCTGCCGGAGGCGACGCCGTCCTTCTCCATCTGCTCGGCGATCTTCATGGCCTCTTCGATCAGGGTCTCGACGATCTTCGACTCGGGGACGGTCTTGATGACCTCGCCCTTGACGAAGATCTGGCCCTTGCCGTTGCCGGAGGCGACACCGAGGTCGGCCTCGCGAGCCTCGCCGGGGCCGTTGACGACGCAGCCCATGACGGCGACGCGCAGCGGCACCTCCATGCCCTCCAGGCCCGCGGTGACCTCGTCGGCGAGCTTGTAGACATCGACCTGGGCGCGGCCGCAGGACGGGCAGGAGACGATCTCCAGACGGCGCTGGCGGAGGTTGAGCGACTCCAGGATGGAGATGCCGACCTTGACCTCTTCGGCGGGCGGCGCGGACAGCGAGACCCGGATGGTGTCGCCGATGCCCTCGCTGAGCAGCGCGCCGAAGGCGACGGCGGACTTGATGGTGCCCTGGAAGGCGGGACCGGCCTCCGTGACGCCGAGGTGGAGCGGGTAGTCGCACTGGGCGGCGAGCTGGCGGTAGGCGTTGACCATCACGACCGGGTCGTTGTGCTTGACCGAGATCTTGATGTCGCGGAAGCCGTGCTCCTCGAAGAGGGACGCCTCCCACAGCGCGGACTCGACCAGCGCCTCGGGGGTGGCCTTGCCGTACTTCTGCAGCAGGCGGCGGTCCAGGGAGCCGGCGTTCACGCCGATACGGATGGGGGTCCCGGCATCGGAGGCCGCCTTGGCGATCTCCTTGACCTTGTCGTCGAACTGCTTGATGTTGCCGGGGTTCACCCGGACCGCGGCGCAGCCGGCGTCGATGGCGGCGAAGACGTACTTCGGCTGGAAGTGGATGTCCGCGATGACCGGAATCTGCGACTTCCTGGCAATGATGGGCAGCGCGTCGGCATCGTCCTGCGTCGGGCAGGCGACCCGGACGATCTGGCATCCGGAGGCCGTCAGCTCGGCGATCTGCTGCAGCGTCGCGCCGATGTCGGACGTCCGCGTCGTCGTCATCGACTGCACCGAGACCGGTGCGTCTCCGCCCACGGCGACCGTACCGACCTGGATCTTGCGGCTGACCCGGCGGTCGGCGAGCTTGGTCGGTACGTCCGGCATTCCCAGTGAAATGGCAGTCATCTGGCGAGCAACCCCAAGGTATGGATCAAGGTCCCGAATCGGCGGGCTCCGGTCTTCGAGATTACGGCACAGGGGTTGCCGTAAGCACATCGCTCCCCTGTGCCCCCTCGAAAGGGGGCGGCCGGACACCCCCAAACGCCTCGGGTGTGCCCGGCCGCCGCCAAACGTGCTTTCAGGTCAGTTTCACCGGGTTCACCACATCGGCGACCAGCACCAGCAGCGTGAAGCAGATGAAGATCCCGGCGACGACGTACGCGACCGGCATCAACTTGGCGACGTCGAAGGGGCCGGGGTCGGGCCGCCGGACGATCTTGGCGAAGGCCCGCCGGACGGACTCCCACACGGCGCCGGCGATGTGCCCGCCGTCCAGCGGGAGCAGCGGCAGCATGTTGAACAGGAACAGCGACAGGTTGAAGCCGGCGACCAGGAAGAGCATCGTCGCCACCCGCTGCTCCGGCGGGATGTTCAGGGAGAAGACCTCGCCGCCGACCCGGGCCGCGCCGACCACGCCCATCGGGGAGTCCTGCTTGCGTTCGCCGCCGTTGAAGGCCGCGTCCCACAGGTCCGGGACCTTGGCGGGCAGATGGACCAGCGAGGAGACGCCCTGCTCGACCATGTTGCCCATGCGGTCCACGGACTGGCCGAAGGACTGCTGGACGACGCCACTGGCCGGGGTGAAGCCGAGGAATCCGGCGGTGACGAACTCGCCGGGGACATAGCCGCCGTGTCCGTCGGTCTTGGCGACCTTGTTCTCGATGAGGTCGGCGTGCAGCGTCTTGCGGGCGCCGTGCCGCTCGACGACGAGCGTGGCGGGCCCGGTGGTGTCGCGGATCTGCCGCTGGAGGGCGCCCCAGTCCGGGACGGCGTGGCCGTTGAACGAGACGATCTTGTCGCCGGCCCGCAGACCCGCAGCCTTGGCCGGGGAGTCCTTGGCGCCGGAGGGGCACTTGTCGGTCTTGGCGGCGGCCGAGATCACACAGTCCGAGACGGAGCCGACCTGGGTGGTCTGGGTGTTGATACCGAAGCCCATCAGCACGCTCATGAAGATCACGACCGCCAGGATCAGATTCATGAACGGCCCGGCGAACATCACGATGATGCGCTTCCAGGGCTTGCGCGTGTAGAACAGCCGCTTCTCGTCGCCGGGCTGCAGCTCCTCGAAGGCCGCCGAGCGGGCGTCCTCGATCATGCCGCGGAACGGCGAGGTGGAGCGGGCCTGCAGCTTTCCGTCGTCCCCGGGCGGGAACATCCCGATCATGCGGATATAGCCGCCGAGCGGGATGGCCTTGATGCCGTACTCGGTGTCGCCCTTCTTACGGGAGAAGATCGTCGGTCCGAAGCCCACCATGTACTGCGGCACGCGGATACCGAACATCTTGGCCGTGGAGAGATGGCCGAGCTCGTGCCAGGCGATGGAGAACAGCAGGCCGACGACGAAGACGACTATGCCGAGGATGGTCATCCAGGTCGTCATGCGCGAGCCTCCGAAGGTGTCCGTGCCGCACGGGCGGCCAGTTCGCGGGCGCGGGCGCGCGCCCAGGTCTCCGCCTCCAGGACGTCCGCGACGGTCAGGGAGGTTCCCTGCGCGGGCGTGCCGCTCCGCTGCGCTCCGCCTTGGCTCATTACTATCCCGGAAGCCAAGCCCTCGGCGACCACTTCGGCGACCGTATCCACAATCCCGGTGAACGGCAGCCCGCCCTTGAGGAACGCCTCCACGCATTCCTCGTTCGCCGCGTTGAACACGGCCGGGGCCGTGCCGCCCAGATCACCGACGTGGCGGGCCAGCGGGACGGACGGGAAGGCGTTCTCGTCGAGCGGGAAGAACTCCCAGGTCTGCGCCTTCGTCCAGTCCACGCCCGGTGCGGCGTCCGGAACCCGCTCCGGCCAGCCCAGGCCCAGCGCGATCGGCATCCGCATGTCGGGCGGGCTGGCCTGGGCGAGCGTCGAGCCGTCGGTGAACTCCACCATCGAGTGGATGTAGGACTGCGGATGGACGACGACCTCGATGCGGTCGAACGGGACGTCGAAGAGCAGATGCGCCTCGATGACCTCCAGGCCCTTGTTGACGAGCGTCGCGGAGTTGATGGTGACGACCGGCCCCATGGACCAGGTGGGGTGGGCCAGCGCCTGCTCGGGCGTGACATCGGCCAGCTCGCTCTTCGTACGGCCGCGGAACGGGCCACCGGAGGCGGTGACGACGAGCTTGCGCACCTCGGCGCGGTCGCCGCCGGTGAGCGCCTGGAACAGCGCGGAGTGCTCGGAGTCGACGGGGACGATCTGGCCGGGCTTGGCGATGGCCTTGACCAGCGGGCCGCCGACGATCAGCGACTCCTTGTTGGCCAGGGCGAGCACCCGGCCGGCCCGGAGGGCGGCCAGGGTCGGGGCGAGGCCGATGGAGCCGGTGATGCCGTTGAGGACGGTGTGGCAGTCGGAGGCGGCCAGGTCCGTGGCCGCGTCGGGGCCGGCCAGCACCTCGGGCAGCGGCTCACCCGCGCCGTACCGGTCGGCCAGCGCTGCGCGCAGCGCGGGCACCGCGTCCTCGCGCGCCACCGCGACGGCGGCCACCCGCAGCTGGTGCGCCTGCTCGGCGAGCAGCTCGACCCGGCCGCCGGCCGCGGAGAGCGCGGTCACCCGGAAGCGGTCGGGGTTGCGGAGCACGATGTCGATCGCCTGGGTGCCGATCGAGCCGGTCGAGCCGAGGATCACGATGCGGCGCGGGCCGTCGGGGTCGCCGGAGGCCGGCTCGAAACGCAGGTGCGGATGGGCGAGGGAGTCCGTCATGTGGTCCATTGTGGCCGGTCGGCGAGGCGGCGTGGACACCTAGGGCGTCTTTCGGATCATGCCGGGCCCACGGGGCCGCCCCGATCCGAAAGACACGCGCCGGGGCCGGTCCGGCGGATCTTCGCCGGACCGGCCCCAGGTGTCGAGGCGGTGGCCGCTCAGCGGATGGGGCGGCGCACGGTGTCCTTCAGGCTCTGGCCCGGGGTGGCGTCGGCGATCCAGGGGCCTTCGCCGCTGGGGTCGATGACACCCTCCTCCAGCCAGGTGTAGTCGCCGTCGAGGACGCCGGAGACGACCTTGCGGTCGAGCTCGTCGGTGTTGGTCCACAGCCGGCCGAACAGCTCCTCGACGCGGATCCGCGCCTGCCTGCAGAACACATCCGCCAGCTGCTGTGCCTCACGGCCGTGGTCGTCCGTCTCCCGCAGATACTCGGCCCGTACACAGGCCGCGCTCATCGCGAAGAGTTCGGCGCCGATGTCGACGATCCGGCCGAGGAAGCCCTGTTTGGTCTCCATCCGGCCCTGCCAGCGGGACATCGCGTAGAAGGTGGAGCGGGCGAGCTTGCGGGCGGCCCGCTCGACAAACCGCAGATGGCCCGCGAGCTGACCGAACTCCTGGTACGTACGCGGGAGTTGGCCCGGTCCGGCGACGAGCTTGGGCAGCCAGCGGGCGTAGAACCCGCCGGCCTTGGCCGCCGCCCGGCCCTTGTCGGCGAGCGATTTGTCGGGGTCGATGAGGTCGCCGGCGACGGACAGATGCGCGTCCACCGCCTCCCGGGCGATCAGCAGATGCATGATCTCCGTGGAGCCCTCGAAGATCCGGTTGATGCGCATATCGCGCAGCATCTGCTCGGCCGGGACGGCGCGTTCGCCGCGGGCGGCGAGCGAGTCGGCGGTCTCGAAGCCGCGGCCGCCGCGGATCTGGACCAGCTCGTCCGCCATCAGCCAGCCCATCTCGGAGCCGTAGAGCTTGGCGAGGGCGGCCTCGATGCGGATGTCGTTGCGGTTCTCGTCGGCCATCTGGGAGGAGAGGTCGACGACCGCTTCGAGGGCGAAGGTGGTCGCGGCGATGAAGGAGATCTTGGCGCCGACGGCCTCGTGCTTGGCGATCGGCCGGCCCCACTGCTCACGGGCCGCGGACCATTCACGGGCGACCTTCAGGCACCACTTGCCGGAGCCCACGCACATCGCGGGCAGCGAGAGCCGGCCGGTGTTGAGGGTGGTCAGCGCGATCTTCAGGCCGGCGCCCTCGGGGCCGATGCGGTGGGCGGCGGGGACCCGTACCCGGTGGAAGCGGGTCACCCCGTTCTCCAGGCCGCGCAGGCCCATGAAGGCGTTGCGGTTCTCGACGGTGATGCCGGGCGAGTCCGCCTCGACGACGAAGGCGGTGATGCCGCCCTTGTGTCCCTCGGACGCGGGCACCCGCGCCATCACCACCAGCAGATCGGCGACCACACCGTTGGTGGTCCACAGCTTGACGCCGTCGAGCACATAGTCGTCGCCGTCCGGGACAGCCAGCGTCGCCAGCCGGGCCGGGTCCGAGCCGACATCCGGCTCGGTCAGCAGGAACGCCGAAATGTCCGTACGGGCACAGCGCGGCAGGAAGGTCTCCTTCTGCTCCTTGGTGCCGAACAGCTTCAGCGGCTGCGGTACGCCGATCGACTGATGCGCGGAGAGCAGTGCGCCGATCGCGGGGCTGGCGGTGCCGACCAGGGACAGGGCCCGGTTGTAGTAGACCTGGGTGAGTCCGAGGCCGCCGTACTTCGGGTCGATCTTCATGCCGAGCGCGCCGAGCTCCTTGAGCCCATTGACCGTCTCGTCCGGGATCTTCGCCTCGCGCTCGATGCGGGCGGCGTCGATCTGCGTCTCGCAGAACTCCCGCAGTGTGGCGAGAAACTTCTCGCCACGGCGTACGTCGTCGACCGCGGGGGTCGGGTGCGGATGGATGAGGTCGAGCCGGAAGCGCCCCAGGAACAGTTCCTTGGCGAAGCTGGGCTTGCGCCAGTCCTGCTCGCGGGCCGCCTCGGCGACCTGGCGTGCTTCGCGCTCGGAAACGTTGCGGATGGATGGAGCGGTCATCAGGAGCTCACCTCGCCGCGGAATCGGGAGTTCTGCGCCGGCGGGCCGGTCGGCCGCTGGAACAGCGCTACTTGTGAGAGTTACCCGATCCACGCGGGTTGCACCACTGGAGCTACGGGGAGGGGAGGGCCCGGACGGCGCCTCTTGGCCAACGGCGGCATACGCCTGGGCATGAGCCCGAGTGGGCTCCGCCGTATCGGCCCTTCGGGGGGTACGGCGTACCGCGCTGGTTGTACGTACGGCCGCGGCTCCTCCTTGCGGCACGGCCGCCGCTCCACCTCAGACAGGAGGAATCGGGGGGTGCGCGCGCCGTACCGTCAAGATCCGGCATGACGGGGGATCCGATGCCGGGGGGAGAAACGGGGGACGCGGCGCGCTCCGGAAACAGGGTGCCGGAGCGCGCCGCGTCAGGGGCCGGCGCCGGGGGGTGCGCCGGCCGGGGCCCGGACGGTGATACGGCCCAAGGCATGGCCGTCGCTGTCCACCGGTCCAGGCCGGGTCGGGTGTGACGTCGGGTGTTACATAACGCCAGGTGTTGCATGACGTCGGGTGTTGCGTGACGCCGGGTATTGCATGGCGCCGGGTATTGCGTGACGTCGGGTGTTACAGCGTTACAGCGCCAGTCCGGTGAGGACCAGCACCCGCTCGTAGGTGTAGTCGTCCATCGCGAAGCGCACACCCTCGCGGCCCACACCGGACTGCTTGACGCCGCCGTAGGGCATCTGGTCGGCGCGGTAGGACGGCACATCGCCGACGATCACGCCACCGACCTCCAGCGCGCGGTGGGCACGGAAGGCGGTCTGCACATCGTGCGTGAACACGCCCGCCTGCAGACCGAACTTGGAGTCGTTGACGGCTGCGAACGCCTCGTCGACACCGTCGACCTTCTTGATGGTGAGCACCGGGCCGAAGACCTCTTCGCAGGCGAGCGTCGCGTCGGCGGGCACGTCCGCCAGCACGGTCGGCGCGTAGGAGGCACCGTCGCGCTTACCGCCCGCGAGCAGCTTCGCGCCACGCTCGACGGCCTCGTCCACCCAGGACTCGACACGCTTGGCCGCGTCCTCGTTCACCAGCGGGCCGACCTCGGTCGCGTCGTCGGAGGGGTCACCGGTGACCTGCGCCCCGACGGCCGCGACGATCTTGGGCACCAGGCGGTCGTAGACGGACGCGTCCGCGATCACCCGCTGCACCGAGATGCAGGACTGGCCGCCCTGGTAGTTGGAGAAGGTGGCGATGCGCTGCGCCGCCCAGTCCAGGTCCGCCTCGGAGGACCAGTCGGGCAGGACGACGGCCGCGCCGTTGCCGCCGAGCTCCAGGGTGCAGTGCTTGCGCGGCACCGAGTCCAGGATGGCGTAGCCGACCTTCTCGGAGCCGGTGAAGGAGACGACCGGCAGCCGCTCGTCCTGGACCAGCGCCTCCATCCGCTCGTTGGGCACCGGGAGGATCGACCAGGAACCGGCCGGCAGCTCGGTCTCGGCCAGCAGCTCGCCGATGATCAGGCCGGAGAGCGGGGTGGCGGGGGCCGGCTTGAGGATGATCGGGGCGCCGGCGGCGATGGCCGGGGCGACCTTGTGGGCGCAGAGGTTCAGCGGGAAGTTGAACGGGGCGATGCCCAGGACCGTGCCGCGCGGGAAGCGGCGGGTCAGCGCGAGCCGGCCGGCGCCGCCCGCGTCGGTGTCCAGGCGCTGCGCCTCGCCACCGTTGAAGCGGCGGGCCTCCTCGGCCGCGAAGCGGAACACGGACACGGCCCGGCCGACCTCGCCGCGCGCCCACTTCATGGGCTTGCCGTTCTCCGCGGAGATCAGCTGGGCGATCTCCTCCGTACGCTCCACCAGCCGGCGCTGCACATGGTCCAGGGCCGCGGCCCGTACATGCGCGGGGGTGGCGGCGAGCTCGTCCTGGACGGCGACGGAGGCGGCGATGGCCTCCTCGACCTGGGCCTCGGTGGGAACGCTCACCGTGCCGACGAGACGTCCGTCCCAGGGGGAGGTGACATCGAAGGTGGCCTCGCCGGTGGCCTTGCGGCCGGCGAGCCAAAAGGCGGTGGGGGCTGCATCAGTGGGGATCGGCACAGTGGAACCCGGCCCTTCAGAAGTGGTGGGTGGTGCGCATGGCTCAGGGAGCGGCTCTGCGGTTTCGACTCTGACCCACCGTAGGGGCGCGGCGCCGTCATGGCGTTTGTCCGAAGCGGCGTAATCAGCGGGCGGGTCTCTCCGTGGTGGAGGGGGCGGGTGGGGGGATCCGGGGGGGGAAGCGCGCCCTGCTTGCGCTACTCGCCCTACTCGCCCTGGGACCTCGCGCCCCTCCCCTCACACCCCGCCCCTCACATTCCCTGCTCCTCCCCCGCTTCTCCCTACTCCCCCTGCGACGCCGACGTCGCCTTGAGGGCCAGCCACAGCTCCATCCGGACATCCGCATCGTCCAGCGAGCGTCCCAGGATCTCCTCCACCCTCCGCATCCGATAGCGCAGAGTGTGGCGGTGTACGCCCAGGTCGGCGGCGGCCGCGTCCCACTGGCCGTGCCGGGCGAGCCAGGCGCGCAGCGACGCCACCAGATCGCCGCGGCCGGTCGCATCGTGCTCCCGCAGCGCCCGCAGCAGCCCGTCGGCGAAGGCCCGGACCGCGTCGTCGGCGAGCAGCGGCAGCACCGACCCGGCCGCCACGTCCTCGTGCTCGACCAGCGTCCGGCCGCGCCGGCGGGCCACCGACAGCGCCTGCTCGGCCTGGCGATAGGCGTTCGCGGCGGCCATCGGCCCGGTCGGCGCGGACAGCCCGACCGCCACGCCCGGGCCGCCGTGGCCCGTCTCGCTCCGGGCCGCCCGGCCGCGCGGGCGGGCCTGTGCACCGGCCCGGGCCTCGACCTCGGCGGCGTACGCGGCACAGGCGTCCGCGGCCGCCCCGCCGTCCGCGACCAGCACGATCAGCCGGCCACCGTCCGGCACGACGAGCACCGCCTCACCGGTCCTGGCGGCCGCCGCGTCCATCGCGTCGGCAAGCGCGTCCAGTACCCCCTGCGCCCCGGCGTCCGCGGCCCCTCCGGCCGACGGGTCGTCGGCGGCCACCGGCTCGGCCACCACCATCCGGAACGGCGCGTCCAGCAGCCCTCCGTAAAGCCGCCCGGCCACCGCCCGGGCGTGGTCCGGCTCCCCCGCGAGCAGCATCTTCAGCACCGCGGCGCCCAGCCGCTGCTCGGCGTCCTGCAGCGCCCGGGACCGCTCGGTGGTCAGTGTGAGCAGCGCGACGGCGGAGTGCACGGCGTAGCGTTCGGCGGTGCCGAGCGGCGCGCCGGTCCCGACCGCGAGCACCCCGCGCGCCCGGCGGCCCGTACCCAGCGACTGCAGCTCGACCCGGTCGTCGCCGTCCGTGTCACTGACCACCGAGCTGGCAGGGGCGGGTCGCTCGCGCAGCCGCCCCACGTCGTCCGCGAGCCGGGCCGCCCGCCGGGCCGCCCAGTCGGGGGCCGCGGCCACCACCGCACCCGACGCGTCGTAGAGCGCGGCCCAGCCGTCCAGATGCGCGGCGAGCCTGGCCAGCAGCTCGGCCGGCCCCTCCGCGCTGAGCGCCGCCCGGGTCAGCTCCCGCTGCGCCTCGAAGCCGGCGGTCACCGCGCGGTACTGGTCCGCGGCGACGGCGGCCGAGACCGCCTTGCTGATCGCGATGAACGGCGTCCTGCGGGGCACCCCGAGCAGCGGCAGCCCCTGCTCCCTGGCCGCCGCGACCAGCGCATCCGGAATGTCCTCGTAGTTGACCCCGACCGCGAAGCCCAGCCCGACGACCCCGGCCTCGGCGACCCGCCGCACATACCTGCGGGTCGCCTCCGGATCCTCCGCGTCCAGCTTCAGCGCGGTGATCAGCAGCAGCTCGCCGCCCTCCATGTACGGCACCGGGTCGATCAGCTCACTGGCGTGTGCCCAGCGCACCGGGACGTCCAGCCGCTCCTCGCCCGCAAGCACGGTCAGCTTGAGCGCGGTGTGGTTGACCAGGGAAGCGAGGGTGTGCGGCATGGGACCTTCGATGACTTCGACGACGTTGGCGTGGGTGACCAGGGTGACCAGGGTGGCCAGGGCATGGAGCCGACGGCCCTACCGGCACGGGGCATCACGGCCGGTGGGCCATCGAGCGCCGGCGCCCGATCGAACACCACCGCCCAGCTGTTTGCGCCGCCCCGTATGAACGACCCGTGTCGATTCTGCCTCAGCGGAGGAATCCGGGGGACCTCCACGACGGACAAATCCGCCGGGCACTCGCCAACCTCACCTCCAGCTCGCGGCGGCCGGCGCCTCTCTGGGGGACGTGATGGCCAGGTGCGACGACTTCCGGCCGCCGGTCAGGAGCGCAGGTCGACGAGTACCGGCGGTGCCGACTCCCCGGTCACGGACGTCACGGAGAGCACCGCGTGCCCGGGCGGCACCGAATTGGCGAGATCGGAAGCCGACCAGCGCTCCCGCTCCACCGTCCGCACCGTCACCGCCTTGGCGGTCACGTTCTTCCCCGTGACCAGCCGCCGGATGGAGTGCATGACCTTGGTGAACGGCTCGTCGGAGACGATCTGCCGGTCGGTGACGTCCCGCGTCTCCACCCACGCTTTGCCCCACACCTCCGCGAACCGCGCCCCGTCCCAGGTCGTCACGCCGGCGAACGCCATCCGGCAGCCGACCGAACCCAGCAGCGCACCGCGCAGTGACTCCGGGACGTCGTCCAGCGCCCGCAGGGTCAACACCGCCCCCGCGTTCGCCGACCGCAGCCGCTGCAGCCCACGCAGCGCCTCCTGCGTGATCACGTGTGACGCGTCGTCAAGTACCAGGCACGCGAAGACCGAACGGTCCGACCGCGCCACCGCACACTCCGTGAATTGCGCGAGCACCAGCCGCGCCAGAATCCGCGAGGCATCCGCGTGCCCGCGCTCGGGCAGGTCGATCCTCACCCGCAACGGATGGTCCAGGGAGCGCAGCGACACCTGCCGCGAACGCCCGGTCGGATCGAAGAACTTGGCAAAGGCCGGCCGGTCCAGCAGCGCGATCCGGTCGGCGAGCAGAGCCCCGGCATCCCCGGGCCGCTCCGCCTGCCGCTCCCGCGCGTCCAGCTCCCTCAGCGCGCTGTTCTCCCCGGCTGTCTCCAGCGCGGCCCGCAGCCCTGCCATCGCCTCCCGCGAACCGTCCAGCAACTCCCGTAGCTCCGGCACCCCGGGGAACCGCCCGTGTGCCACCCGGAACGGCCCCAACAACTGCCCCAGCACGGTCGTCGCCCGTCGCCCGTCTCCCCCGGGCAAGTCCCCCACCAGCGCCTCAGCAAGAATCCCGGCCGCCTCATCGGCGTCGGTCGTTCCGCCGTACAGGTCCAGGTCGCACTCCGAATCGCGATGACCGACCCTGATCACGGCGTCAAAGGCGTCATCGGCCGCGGGCGCCGTCGTGGCCGTCCCGATGGACACGACAGCGGCGCGCCCGGAGAGGGCCAGAAGGCACAAGGACTCGACCAACGGGCGCACCAGGCGAGTTGTCTTTCCTGAGCCGGGCGGGCCGACCGCGAGCAGCGAGGTGCCGAGCACGTCCGGCTCGAGCGCGAACCCCGTGCCGCGGCGGTCATAGGGATTGCGTACGTCTTCGGACGCCGTGCCGATGCGTACCTGTGAGGTGAGAAGGTCATGCCGTGCGGTCCGCGTCGTCAGATCGCGTGCCCCGGACGGATGCAGACACGCGGCGGCGCCATGTTTCTGGACGCTGTCGATGAATGCCGCAAGACGGCTCGGCTGCGCACGGACGGATTGCCACGCCCTGGTGATCCGCGCGTGATCGACGTCGTTCATGAGTCCGGACCGGGCTTCGTACGCCAAGCGGTCGGCGGCCGCCGGAGCACCGGCACCACGCAGATCGGTCCACTCGGCCTGGTCGACCTGAAGAACCCGGGCGGTACTCTCGCCCGACTTCCCAGCATCGGACCTGTCCCGTCGCTCCGAGGAGACATAGCGGCGCCGCAGTTCGGACAGGCATGCAAACCTGCTGAAGACAGCCAGCAGCACACCGAGGTCTATCAGCGAATAGCTGGTGGCGTAGTAGAAATAGGATTCTTGCTGTCCCGATACCGGCGTCAGATTCTCCAACTGCAGCATCAGGACGGACGAATCGGTTGTCTTGTCGGTGCACCACTGCCAGAGAAACCAGACGAGCACCAAGGTCAGGACCGCACGCGCGATCAGCTGCCCGCCCGGGAGCGAACCCGTGTCCTTGGGGGCCAGCCATGACGGGAGCCTGCCCCATACGCGATTCGCCAAGGGGGCGAGCAACCGGCGGAAGAGCGCAGGCCATCGGCCCACCCGGCCGAAGACGATGACGATCGCGCCGAGAACGAGCGCCATGTACACGAACGACGAGACGATGTTGGCATTTCCCGTCTTCCATGAATCGGGCAACATCACCTCGCGCGGCCATTTCCAGTAGGGCCCGAGGTAATCGTTCATCAGCAGCGACCAGATCAGCCATGCGCAGAGAAACGAAATCACCGCCCCGGCGATGAGCTGCGGCACCGCAATCTCTTGCGGCTCGTCCTTCGGTTTGGGTTTGTGCTCGAAGGCCCAGACACCCGGCCCTGCCAGGACACGCGGAGCGCTCAGCCAGGCCATGAACGGGGACTGCGGAGCCTCGCCCGCTCGTGCGGATACGCCGGGCGCCGCGGCTCCACCGCCTGCCACGGGGGCGTCGGTGAACCGCGGAGGCGCACTGGGCCGCGGTGGCACGTCCGGGGGTGCCGCCGGCCGCGGGACATGATCGGAGCGGGTGTTGCGTGCGTCGTGCGTGCCCTCGGTGTCCATCCGGTGCCCCTTGTCCCCCTTGAGCCGTGGCCTGTTGCATGGTGGGCCGGCCGCCGTGTCGGTCGGCGGCCCTGCCTATTGTCATGCCCGCGCTCGTGCCCTCCGCTGCCGGGCACGCCGTCGCTCAATCTACTGGCCGCGGGCCGTCGCTATGTCCGGTGCGGACAACGCAACACGCGCACTTCTCCCGAACGGAACATGCCAGACCCGCCCGCGCGCCCCTAGCCTGCGAGAACAACACTTCTGTACGTCCCCGTTCCACCCCCAGGAGACTGCCATGACCGAACTGTCCGGAGGCCCCGCCCTCGCCCAGGAGCGTCGCGTCGTCACCGCGATCCCCGGCCCGAAGTCGCAGGAGCTGTGGGCCCGTAAGCAGGCCACGGTGGCCAGTGGTGTCGGCGCCGTGCTGCCTGTCTTCGTGAAGCGCGCGGGCGGCGGTGTCCTGGAGGACGTGGACGGCAACTCTCTGATCGACTTCGGCTCCGGCATCGCGGTGACCTCGGTCGGCAACAGCGCGGAGGCGGTCGTCCGCCGGGCCACCGCGCAGCTCGCCGACTTCACCCACACCTGTGTGATGGTGACGCCGTACGAGCCGTACATCGAGGTCTGTGAGCAGCTGGCCGAGCTGACGCCGGGCGACCACGCCAAGAAGTCGGCGCTGTTCAACTCCGGCGCGGAGGCCGTCGAGAACGCCGTCAAGATCGCCCGTGCGTACACCAAGCGCCAGGCGGTCGTCGTCTTCGACCACGGTTACCACGGCCGGACGAACCTGACGATGGCGCTCACCGCCAAGAACATGCCGTACAAGCACGGCTTCGGCCCGTTCGCGCCCGAGGTCTACCGCGTCCCGCTGGCCTACCCCTACCGCTGGCTGACCGGCCCGGAGAACTGCGCGCAGGAGGCCGCCGACCAGGCCATCTCGCAGATCACCAAGCAGGTCGGCGCGGAGAACGTCGCGGCGATCATCATCGAGCCGGTGCTCGGTGAGGGCGGCTTCATCGAGCCGGCCAAGGGCTTCCTGCCCGCCATCGCGAACTTCGCGAAGGAGAACGGCATCGTCTTCGTCGCCGACGAGATCCAGTCCGGCTTCTGCCGTACGGGCCAGTGGTTCGCGTGCGAGGACGAGGGCATCGTGCCGGACCTGATCACCACGGCCAAGGGCATTGCCGGTGGTCTGCCCCTGGCTGCCGTCACCGGCCGTGCGGAGATCATGGACGCCGCGCACGCGGGTGGCCTCGGCGGCACCTACGGCGGTAACCCGGTGGCCTGCGCCGCGGCGCTCGGCTCGATCGAGACCATGCGCGAGCAGGACCTGAACGCCAAGGCGCTGCGCATCGGCGAGATCATGAAGGCGCGCCTGAGCGCGATGGCGGAGAAGTACGACATCATCGGCGAGGTCCGCGGCCGCGGCGCGATGATCGCGATCGAGCTGGTGAAGTCCGGCTCCAAGGACCCGAACCCGGAGGCCACCGGCGCGCTCGCCAAGGGCTGCCACCAGGAGGGCCTGCTGGTGCTGACGACCGGTACGTACGGCAATGTGCTGCGCTTCCTGCCGCCGCTGGTGATCGGCGAGGACCTGCTCAACGAGGGTCTGGACATCCTTGAGGCGGTGTTCGCCAAGCTCTGATCCGGTCCGGTCCGGTCCGGTCTGAGCTGGTCCGATCCGGCCTGACCTGGTCCGATCCGGTCTGAGCTGGTCCGGTCCGGCCCGGGGCACGGCTTCATGTCGTGCCCCGGGCCGGACCCGTTTGTGTGCGGGGGCGGCGCCGGGGTCGCTCTGCCGGGCGGCGCGGCTTCGTGTGCCGGGGCGGCGCCTGTTCGTGTGCCGGGGCCGTACCGGTGTGTGTGCCGGCTCGCCGCGCCCTTGGGTGCGCCACCCCGCGTCCCTTTCTGTGCCCCTTCCGTGTCCCTTTCTGTATGCATTTCTGTGTGCATTTCTGTGTGCATTTCTGGGCGGACGCGCGTAGCTGGAGGCATGGAGTGAAGAAGATGTGCGGGGCCAATGGCGGCCAGGTGATGCGCCTGTCAGGTGCGCTCCCCGTGCCGTACGGTTTCTGCAGATGAGAGAAACACCCCGCTCGCAGGGGACTGCGAGCGACGCCCGGTCGGCGCTTCCCCGGCTCCGATCAGGCCGTGCCCTCGCGCACAACACCGGAGCTTCTGGTTCCGGGAATCCTCACCGATCGGATGTCCGCCCGCCCCACACCCCCCGGGGCGCGCGGGACACCGGTCAGCGCGGCCGCCTCGGAACCACCCCCCCTGTTCCGAGGCGGCCGACCCTTTTCCCGGGTTCTGTCCCCGGCCCCCGCCGTTTCTCGCCCCTGTCGGTCGGCCTGCTCTGCGCGCTGTTCTTCGCCGCGATCACCTGGCAGGTGGCGGACCACGGCCCGCTGCGCACCCTCGACGAACGGCTCGGCCGCACGGTCGCCGCCGGCGGCATCGGCATCCCCTCCGGGCTCGCCGAGTTCTTCGCCGATCTCGGCAATACGGTCGTCGCGCTGCCGGTGCTGGCGGTCGTCCTGGTGTGGGCCGGGTGGCGGGGATGGCGGGGGCGGCAGGGATGGCACGGACGGCAGGGACAGCGCGGCGAGAAGGGGGATCGGGGGGCCGACGACGGTGGCACCTCCGTGCGGTGGTGGGTGCCGTCGCTCGCCGCCGGGCTCGCGCTCGCCGTGGTGCCCGCGTTGGTCGTCCCGCTGAAGCTGTGGCTCGCCCGGCCGGGCCCGCCGCAGATGGCCGGCGGGGCGCACGACGGCTTCTATCCGTCGGGGCATGGCGCCACGGCGGCCGTCGCGTACGGCGTGGCCGCGCTGTTGCTGACCCGCGGCCGGCGGGGCACGCGGGCGGACCGCCCGGCCACCGGCGCGCTCACGCTCACGGTCGCTGCCGGGGTCGTCCTGCTCAACGTCGGCGTCGGCATCGGGCTGGTACGCAGGGGCTATCACTGGCCGCTGGATGTGCTCGGCAGCTGGTGCCTGGCCGGGGTGCTGCTCGCGGTGTGGTGCGCGGTGTGCGACGGGTGGTCGGGCGCCCGCGGCAGCAGGGGCGGGAATCGCAGGCAGTAGGAGCGGGAATCACAGCAGGGACGGGAATCGCGGCAGGGACGGGAATCGCGGCAGGGACGGGAATCGCGGCAGGAATGATGCGGGACGGGTCGCGTCCAGCGGGGTGAGTAGATTCCCGGATGGCTGGGCGGGCGGACGACGGCTTATTGCTGCATGTGGGGGCGTGCGGCGCCAGGCCGCCCGCCCCCTCATGGTGCGTCAGCTGTCGAAGCCCAGCCCCACCTTGTCCATGGCCTTCAGCCACAGATTGCGGCGGCCGCCGTGGTTGTCGGCGCGGGTCATCGACCACTGGGTGATGCCGATGCCGGCCCAGCGCAGCGGCTCGGGCGGGAACGGCAGCGGCTTGCTGCGGACCATCTCCAGCTCCGTACGCTCGGTGCGCTCACCGGAGAGCAGGTCGAGCATCACCTCGGCGCCGAAGCGGGTGGACCCCACGCCGAGCCCGGTGTAGCCGGCGGCGTAGGCGACCCGGCCGGCGTGTGCGGTGCCGAAGAAGGCGGAGAAGCGGGAACAGGTGTCGATGGCGCCGCCCCAGGTGTGGCTGAAGCGCAGCCCCTCCAGCTGCGGGAAGCAGCGGAAGAAGTGCCGGGCGAGCTTCTCGTAGGTGGCCGGGTGGTGGTCGTATTCGGCGCGTACGCCGCCGCGGTAGCGGTAGACGATGTCGTAGCCGCCCCACAGGATGCGGTTGTCGGCGGTGATGCGGAAGTAGTGGAAGTGGTTGTTGCTGTCGGCGAGACCCTGGCGGTTCTTCCAGCCGATGGCGGCGAGCTGCTCGTCGGTCAGCGGCTCGGTCATCAGGGCGTGGTCGTAGACCGGGACGATGTACGGGCGTACCCGGCGGACCAGCGACGGGAACGCGTTGGTGCCGAGCGCGACATGGCGGGCGAAGACCCGGCCGTAGGGGGTGCGGACGGCCATGCCCGTGCCTTCGGAGGCGAGGGCGGTGGCGCGGGTGCGCTCGTAGATGCGGACGCCGAGGCCGAGGCACGCCTTCTTCAGGCCCCAGGCGAGGCGGGCCGGGTTGAGCATGGCGACGCCGTCGCGGTCCCACAGGCCGGCGCGGAAGGTCGGTGAGTCGACCTGGGCGCGCAGTTCGTCCTCGTCGAGGAAGGTGTGCCGGTCGAGGCCGAGCTTGGCGGCGTCCTCAGCGGCTTCCTTGAGTTCGGCGATCTGGTGGGGCTCGGTGGCGATGTCGATCTCGCCGGTGCGCTCGAAGGCGCAGTCGATGTCGTAGCGGGCGACGGCTTCCCCGATGGCGTCGAGGTTGCGGATGCCGAGCTCTTCGAGCTTGGTGAGTTCGCCGGGCCAGCGGGCCATTCCGTTGCCGAGGCCGTGGGTGAGGGAGGCGGCGCAGAAGCCGCCGTTGCGCCCGGAGGCGGCCCAGCCGATCTCGGCGCCCTCGATGAGGACGACATCGCGCTCCGGGTCGCGTTCCTTGGCGATCAGCGCGGTCCACAGCCCCGAGTAGCCGCCGCCGACGACCAGCAGATCGCAGGTCTCGTCGCCGACGAGGGCGGGCCGGGCGTCGGGGCGGTCGGGGTCGTCGAGCCAGAAGGGGGTGGGGGCGGCGTCCGCGAGCGCGTGGACGGGGGACGGGTTCATGGCAGCTCGTGCCATGGTTCTCAGCTCCTCTTGCGGCGTTTGCCGGCCAACTGGCCGACGACTACGCACAACACGGCGACCAGGAACATCGCCGTACCGATGACATTGATCTGAACGGGTGTGCCCCGCTGTGCCGATCCCCAGACGAACATGGGGAAGGTCACGGTGGAGCCGGCGTTGAAGTTGGTGATGATGAAGTCGTCGAAGGAGAGGGCGAAGGACAGCAGCGCGCCGGAGGCGATACCGGGGGCCGCGATCGGCAGCGTCACCCGCAGGAACGTCTGAACGGGTGAGGCGTAGAGGTCCTGGGCGGCCTGTTCCAGACGCGGGTCCATGCTCATCACGCGCGCCTTGACGGCGGTGACGACAAAGCTCAGGCAGAACATGATGTGCGCGATGAGGATCGTCCAGAAGCCGAACTGGATGCCCATGTTGAGGAAGAGGGTCGCCAGCGAGGCGGCCATCACGACCTCGGGCATCGCCATCGGCAGGAAGATCAGGGTGTTGACGCCGGAGCGGGCGCGGAAGCGGTAGCGGGCCAGCGCGAACGCGATCATGGTGCCGAGTACGGTCGCGCCGATGGTGGCCCACAGGGCGATCTGCAGGCTCAGCCCGAGCGAACCGCACAGGTCGGCGACGCCGCACGGATCGCTCCAGGCGTCCGTGGAGAAGCGCTGCCACTGGTAGTTGAAGCGGCCGTTGGGCTTGTTGAAGGAGAAGACCATCACGACGATGTTGGGCAGGATCAGATAGCCCAGCGTGCACAGGCCCGCGATCGTGATGATGTGGCGGCGCAGCCAGCGCAGGCCCCGGTTGGGGGTGCGGGCCGCGGTGGCCGCGGTGGTCTTGGTGTTCTCGGTGGTCTCGTGGACGGCCATCAGACCAGATCCTCCGTCCCGGACTTGCGGATGTAGATCGTGACCATGGCGAGGATGGCCGCCATGAGGATGAAGGAGAGCGCGGCGGCGGTCGGGTAGTCCAGGACCCTCAGGAACTGCGACTGGATGACGTTGCCGATCATCTTCTGGTCGGTGGAGCCCAGCAGTTCGGCGTTGATGTAGTCACCGGCGGCCGGGATGAAGGTGAGCAGGGTGCCCGCGACGACTCCGGGCATGGACAGCGGGAAGGTCACCCGGCGGAAGGTGGTGGACGGGCGGGCGTAGAGGTCGCCGGCGGCCTCGTGCAGGCGCGGGTCGATGCGCTCCAGCGAGGTGTAGAGCGGCAGGACCATGAACGGCAGGAAGTTGTACGTCAGTCCGCAGACCACCGCGAGCGGGGTGGCCAGCACGCGCTGTCCTTCGGTGATGCCCAGCCAGCTGGTGACATCGAGGATGTGCAGCGAGTTCAGGACGCCGACGACCGGTCCGCCGTCGGCCAGGATCGTCTTCCAGGCAAGCGTACGAATCAGGAAGCTGGTGAAGAACGGGGCGATGACCAGGATCATCACGATGTTGCGCCAGCGGCCGGCCTTGAAAGCGATGAGATACGCCAGCGGGTAGCCCAGGAGCAGGCAGAGCAGGGTGGCGGTGGCGGCGAAGAGCACCGAGCGGAGGAACTGCGGCCAGTATTCGCCGATCGCGTCCCAGTAGGTGGCGAAGTGCCAGGTGACCTTGAAGCCCTCTTCGAGGGAGCCGGTCTGGATCGAGGTCGACGCCTGGTAGACGAGCGGGGCGGCGAAGAAGACGATCAGCCACAGGATGCCGGGCAGCAGCAGCCAGTAGGGGACGAGGCGTTTGCGGGCGGGGGTCTTGCGTACTTCGAGGGGCGCGGGCTCGGCCTGCTCGTCCGGTGGCGCGGGTGTCTCGGTGATGCTCACGCGGCCTCCTCGTCGAGGTCCGCGCCGGCCTGGATGTCCTGGGCGGCGTCCAGGCCGAAGGTGTGCGCCGGGTTCCAGTGCAGCACGATCTCGGCGCCGGGGACGAGACGGCCGTCGCGCTCGATGTTCTGCTCGTAGACGGCGAGTTCACCCAGGCCCGGCACCTCGATGACGTACTGCGTGGAGACGCCGATGAAGCTGGCGTCCTTGATGCGGCCGGGCAGCCGGTTGTGGCCTTCGGTGATGGTGCCGGCGTCGTCGGTGTGCTTCAGCGCGACCTTCTCGGGCCGTACGCCGGCCAGCACCTTCTCGCCCGTACGGGCCGAGGCGCTACATCGGCCGGCGGGCAGCCGCAGCTTGGCGTCGCCGGCCTTGAGGAGCAGCTCCTCGCCGCCGGCCTCGACGACCTCGGCCTCGATGAGGTTGGAGGTGCCCAGGAAGTTGGCGACGAAGGTGGTGGCGGGGTTCTCGTAGAGGTCGGCGGGGGCGCCGAGCTGTTCGACCCGGCCGCCGTTCATCACGGCCACGGTGTCGGCCATCGTCATGGCCTCCTCCTGGTCGTGGGTGACATGGACGAAGGTGATGCCGACCTCGGTCTGGATGCGCTTGAGCTCCAGCTGCATCTGGCGGCGCAGCTTGAGGTCGAGGGCGCCGAGCGGTTCGTCGAGCAGCAGCACCTGGGGGTGGTTGATCAGCGCGCGGGCGACCGCGACGCGCTGCTGCTGGCCGCCGGACAGCTGCTGCGGCTTGCGGCGCGCCATCGGCCCGAGCTGGACGAGGTCGAGCATCTCCTCGACCTGCTTCTTGACGGACTTGATGCCGCGCCGGCGCAGCCCGAAGGCGACGTTCTCGTAGATGTCCAGGTGCGGGAAGAGCGCGTAGTTCTGGAAGACGGTGTTGACCTGGCGCTTGTAGGGCGGCAGGACGGTGACGTCCTGGCCCGACAGTTCGACGGTCCCGGTGGTGGGCTCCTCCAGCCCGGCGATCATCCGCAGGGTGGTGGTCTTGCCGCAGCCCGAGGCGCCGAGCAGCGCGAAGAACGAGCCCGCGGGGACGGTGAGGTCGAGCGGATGGACGGCGGTGAAGGAGCCGTAGGTTTTGCTTATCCCGTGGAGGCGGACATCGCCGCCGCTGCTCTGGGGGGTCGCGGTCTTGGTCATGTCGGTCGTCCCGTGGGTCGGAGGGCGAAACGGCTCGGGCGGGCCTGGGCGTGGGCGTGGGGGGGGGATCAGGCGCCGGTGAGGTCGGAGAACTTCTGGCTGAACGCCTTGTTCTCCTTGGCGGTCAGGGCGCGGAAGGAGTGGGACCGGGCGGCCATCTCCTTGTCCGGGATGATCAGCGGGTTGTCCGCCGCCTCCTTGTCGATCTTGGCAAGTTCCTCACGTACGCCGTCGACGGGGCAGACGTAGTTGATGTACGCGGCGAGCCGGGCCGCCACCTTCGGCTCGTAGAAGTAGTCGATGAGCCGTTCGGCGTTCTGCTTGTGGCGTGCCTTGTTCGGCACCATGAGGTTGTCGGTGGACGTCATGTAGCCGGACTTGGGGATGGCGTAGGCGATGTCCGGGTTGTCGTTCTGCAGCTGAACGATGTCGCCCGCCCAGGCCACACAGGCGGCGAGGTCGCCCTTGTCGAGATCGGTGGTGTAGTCGTTGCCGGTGAAGCGGCGGATCTGCTTGGAGTCGACGCCCTTCTGGAGCCGGGCTATCGCCGCGTCGTAGTCGTCAGCGGTGACGTCCTCGGGGCGCTTGCCCATGTCCAGCAGGGTCAGACCGACGCTGTCGCGCATCTCGGAGAGGAAGCCGACCCGGCCCTTGAGCTTCGGGTCCTCCAGCAGCTGGCTGACCGAGTCGACCTTTCTGCCGCCGGTGGCCTTCTTGTTGTACGCGATGATCGCGGGGATGCCCTGCCAGACGTAGGAGTGCGCCCGGCCCGGGTCCCAGGCGGGGGTGCGGAACTGCGCCGAGAGGTTGGCGTAGGCGTGCGGCAGATTGGCCGGGTCCAGCTCCTGGATCCAGCCGAGCGAGATCATCCGGGCGCACATCCAGTCGGTGAGCACGATCAGATCGCGGCCGGTGTCCTGGCCGGCGGCGAGCTGCGCCTGGATCTTGCCGAAGAACTCGTCGTTGTCGTTGATGTCCTCGGTGTATTTGACGGCGATGCCGGTGCGCCGGGTGAAGTGGTCCAGCGTCGGCCGGTGTTTGCCGTCCTCGCTGACGTCCATGTACTCGGTCCAGTTGGAGAAGTTGATCCGCTTCTCCGCCTTGGAGTGGTCCTCGGAACGGGCGGCGTCGTTGCGGCCCGCGGGCGGGATGCCACAGGCCGCCAGGGCGCCCAGGCCGCCGGTCGCGGCCGCCATGGAGGCGCTCGCCCGCAGCAGCGAGCGGCGGGTCATGGCCAGCCGCCCGTGGGTGGCGCTACGGCGCATGGCGGCGAGTTCCACCGGGGACAAGGGTTCGGGCTGCTCGTGGTGCTCCATGCGCAATGCCCTTTCAGGGGATGAGCCCGGCGCTCGGCCGGTGGTGACAGTGCCGCGCGGCGCTGGCCGCAGGGGTGCGACGGGGGCGGGTCCCGCCGCGTCGGGTGGGGCATCCCTTACGGGGGAGCCCCACCGTGAACGGGGGCAGGCCCTTACGGGCGGTCCCCGAAGATCGTGCGGTGCCAGTCCTTCCTGGCGACCGCGGTGTTGTCGTACATGACGTGCTTGACCTGGGTGTACTCCTCGAAGGAGTAGGCCGACATGTCCTTGCCGAAGCCGGAGGCCTTGGCGCCGCCGTGCGGCATCTCGCTGATGATCGGGATGTGGTCGTTGACCCAGACGCAGCCCGCGTTGATCTCACGGGTGGCGCGGCCGGTGCGGTAGACGTCCCGGCTCCAGGCGGAGGCGGCCAGCCCGTAGGGGGTGTCATTGGCGAGCGCGATGCCCTCGTCGTCGCTGTCGAAGGGCAGCACGACCAGCACCGGACCGAAGATCTCGGACTGCACGATCTCGCTGTCCTGCGCGGCCCCGGCGACCAGGGTGGGCCGGTAGTACGCGCCCTTGGCCAGCTCTCCCTGGGGCGCCTCACCGCCGGTGACGACGGTGGCGTACCCGCGCGCCCGGTCGACGAAGGCGGCCACCCGGTCGCGCTGGGCGTGCGAGATCAGCGGGCCCAGGTCGGTGGACGGGTCGAAGGGGTCGCCGAGCCGTACGGTCGCCATCAGGTCGGCGACGCCGCTGACGAACGCGTCGTAGAGCGGGCGCTGGACGTAGGCACGGGTGGCGGCGGTGCAGTCCTGGCCGGTGTTGATCAACGCTCCGGCGACCGCTCCGTGGACGGCGGCCTCCAGGTCCGCGTCGTCGAAGACGACGAAGGGGGCCTTGCCGCCGAGTTCGAGGTGCAGCCGCTTGACGGTACCGGTGGCGATCTCGGCGACGCGCTTGCCCACTGCGGTCGAGCCGGTGAAGGAGGTCATCGCGACGGAGCGGTGGCCGACGAGGCGCTCACCGGCGTCCCGGCCCGCCCCGGAGACGATGTTGAGCACGCCGTCCGGCAGCCCCGCGCGCTGTGCGGCCTGCGCGAACAGCAGCGAGGTGAGCGGGGTGATCTCGGCGGGCTTGAGGACGATGGTGTTGCCCGCCGCGATGGCCGGCAGCACCTTCCAGGCGGCCATCTGCAGCGGATAGTTCCACGGTGCGATGGAGCCGACGACGCCAATGGGTTCGCGGCGGATGACCGAGGTGTGGTCGGCGCTGTATTCGCCGGCCGCCTTGCCCTCCAGATGGCGGGCTGCGCCGGCGAAGAACGCGGCGTTGTCGATCGTGCCCGGTACGTCGAACTCCTTGCTGAGCTTGATCGGCTTTCCGCAGTTCAGCGATTCGGCGTAGGCGAGATCGGCGGCGTCCTCGGCGAGCGCCGCGGCGAAGCGGTGCAGGGTGTCGGAGCGCTCGCCGGGCGTGGCGCCGCCCCATTCCACGAACGCCCGCTCCGCGGCCTCCACGGCCGCGTCCACATCCGCCGCACCTGCGAGTTCGTAGGTGTGGACCGTCTCGCCGGTCGCCGGGTCCACGACGGCCTGGGTACGTCCGGAACTGCCGCTGCGGAGGCTGCCCGCGATGAATTGCGCGCCCTCGGCGAATCGCTCGTTGACATCGAACCGGTGATCCATGGTGCTCTCCTCCGCCGGGCGCCGGGGCCGCTCAGCGGCACTGCCTGGCGTAGCTGCTTCCGGAATTGATGGCCGATCTTGACAGAGGAAGGCATCCTCAACAAGGGATTCCGTTGTTGCCTTTTGGTTACGCGACGAATTCTGTGATTTTCGCGGTTCGGGCCCCGACACGTTGTCAGTGCCCGCTGACAGAATCCCGGCATGATGCACGACACGGGGATCAACACGGGGATCATGGCCGGCCGGGCCGCGGACGGGCCGCGCTCGGTCGAGGAACTTCTCTCGGCGACGGCCGCCGGCGAGCGCGTCAGATACGTCCACTTCTGGGGTCACAGCCCGCGGCGCGACGGCAGCCTCGGCGCGAGCTGCTTCAGCCAGTGGTGGCCCTCCCCCTTCACGGTCGACGGGGCCGAGTACGCCACCGCGGAGCACTGGATGATGGCCGGCAAGGCCCGGCTGTTCGACGACGCGGAGGCCGAGCGCCGGGCCATGGCCGCGGTCCACCCCAAACAGGCCAAGGACGCCGGGCGTACGGTCCGCGGCTTCGACGAGGAGATCTGGCGGCAGCGCCGCTTCGACCTGGTCATCGAGGGCAGCATCCACAAATTCGGACAGCATCCCGCGCTCCGGGAGTTTCTGCTGGGCACGAACTCCCGGGTGCTGGTCGAGGCCAGCCCGCTGGACCGTATATGGGGCATCGGCCTCGCCGCCGACGACGAGCGCGCCCTGAACCCGGCCCGCTGGCGGGGGCTCAATCTCCTGGGCTTCGCACTGATGGAGGCCCGCCAGCGACTGCGGGAGGGGGCCGCGGCGGAGCAGGGGTGACCGATTGCGGACCTTGGTCCGTGGCCGCTCCACCGCCCCGCATAGCATGGCCAGGCCGTTCCGTGCGCCCTGCACACACCTTGACCAGGAGGAACCGTTGTCCGATCTCGATGCCTTCATCGCGGGCCTGCCCAAGGCGGAGCTGCACGTCCACCACGTCGGATCGGCCTCGCCGCGTATCGTCGCCGAGCTCGCCGCCCGGCACCCCGACTCCGCCGTCCCCACCGACCCCGAAGCGCTGGTCGACTACTTCACCTTCCGCGACTTCGCGCACTTCATCGAGGTCTACCTCTCCGTCGTGGACCTGATCCGTGACGCCGAGGACGTCCGGCTGCTGACGTACGAGGTCGCCTGGGACATGGCGCGGCAGAACATCCGCTACGCCGAGCTGACCATCACCCCCTTCAGCTCGACCAGGCGCGGCATCCCCGACGCCGCGTTCGTCGAGGCCATCGAGGACGCCCGCAAGGCGGCGGAGTCCGAGCTGGGCGTGGTGCTGCGCTGGTGCTTCGACATCCCCGGCGAGGCGGGCCTGGAGGCCGCGGAGGAGACCACGAGGATCGCCTGTGACCTGCAGCCCGAGGGCTTGGTCTCGTTCGGTCTCGGCGGCCCGGAGATCGGCGTGCCGCGCCCGCAGTTCAAGCCATACTTCGACCGCGCCCTCGCGGCCGGTCTGCATTCGGTACCGCATGCCGGAGAGACCACCGGCCCCGGCACGATCTGGGACGCGCTCACCGAGCTCCGTGCCGAGCGCATCGGCCACGGCACCAGCGCCACCCAGGACCCCAAGCTGCTGGCCCATCTCGCCGAGCACCGCATCCCGCTGGAGGTCTGCCCCACCTCCAACATCGCCACCCGCGCGGTGCGCACCCTGGACGAGCACCCCCTCAAGGAGATGGTCGACGCGGGCGTGCTGGTCACCATCAACAGCGACGACCCGCCGATGTTCGGCACGGATCTCAACACCGAATACGGCGTCGCCGCCCGGCTGTTGGGCCTGGACACCGCCGGGCTGGCCGGCCTCGCCAAGAACGCCGTCGCGGCCTCCTTCATGGACGCGCCGGCCAAGGCGCGGCTGGCGGCCGAGATCGACACCTACACGGCGACGTGGCGCGGGTAGCGAGGGCGACGCCCGCCCGGGAGGCGGCGCCCGCATCGGAGGCTGCGGGCGCCCGGCGCCCGGCGCTCATCGGCCACCGCGGCGACCCGTACGCCTACCGCGAGAACACCCTCGCCTCGCTGCGCAGCGCGCTGGCGGCGGGGGCGGACGCCGTCGAGATCGATGTCCGCCGCACCGCCGACGGCACCCCGGTCCTGCTGCACGACGCCACGCTCAAGCGGCTGTGGGGCCACGACCGCCCGCTGTCGTCCCTGACCTTCACCGAGGTCGGCGATGTGACGGCGGGCGGTGTGCCCACGCTGCGGGACGCCCTCGCGCTGACCGCCGGCTACCCCGCGGCCCGCGCGCTGATCGATCTCCCCGACCCCTCGGCCGCGTACGCCGCGGTCGCCGAGGTCCATGAATCGGGCGCCGCGGACCGCGTGTACTACTGCGGCGGCGGGCTCGCCATGCTCGCCGTACGCGCCGAGGACCCGGACGCCGAGCTCGCCCTGTCCTGGTCCCGTGCGGCTCCGCCCCGCCCGGCGCTGCTGGACCGGATCCGGCCGCGCTGGCTGAACTACCACTTCGGCCTGGTGACGGCGGATCTGGTCCGCCGTGCACACGACGACGGGTACGCCTGCGCGGCCTGGACCGTCGACACTCCGCGCGCGGTCCGCCGCCTGCTGCGCGCCGGGGTCGATGCGGTCACCACCAACCGTGTCGCCGCCCTGCGGCCTCTGGTGCAGGGCACGGCCGGTGCCCGGTCGGCGCAGCTCGGCCGACGACAGGCAGCTCAGCGAGCAGCGGCGGCAGCCGGCACGTCCCCCGCCCGGCGGTAGTAGTCGAATTGGGTCACCCCGTTGTAGCCGTAGCTCTCGGGGTGCAGTTCGTGCAGCGCGACGCCGCACCGTGGGAGCGGGCCGAGGGTGTCCGACAGCAGCGCACCGGCCTTGGCGATGAAGGAGGCCTTCTCCGCGGCGCTGTTCGTGCCCACGGTGATGCTGGCCTCGATGTGCGCATCGCGGCCGCCGGTCAGGGGCTTGCCATCGACGTAGTAGCTGCCGGCCGGAACGAGGTTGATGTGGACGATGGTTCGCGCGCTGGACTTGTGCAGGACCGAGACCGCCAGCCGGGTCAGCCCCTCGGCAAGGGTGCGCTGGACGTCGGTGGGGAGGTCGGGATCGGTGACGGTGACCCGGAGGTACGGCATGCCTCTCCTCGGTACGTAGTGGGTGTGTTTCCGCCGGAGTTGGCGGCACGGAGCAAGCGTCACCGAACCTGGCACCATAGATCCAACGCATACGTGTCATAGGTATATGAGGCCGCTGCATGACCGTGAACCTTCCCCAGCTGAGGGCCTTCCTCGCCGTCGTCGATGCGGGCGGCTTCAGCGCCGCCGCCGCCGAGCTGGGCATGAGTCAATCGGCGGTGTCGCACGCCGTCGCCTCCCTGGAACGCGAGTTGACCGCCCCGCTGCTGGTCCGCGCCACCCCGGTGCGGACCACGGCGCTCGGGGACCGGGTCCTGCCGCACGCCCGTATCGCGCTGTCGGCGGCCCGGTCGGTGGAGCAGATCGCGGCCGATGCCACCGAGACCATGACCGGCACCGTGCGGCTGGCCTCCACACCAACGGTCTGCCAGGGGCTGATCCCCGGCCTGCTCCGGCACTGGCGCGAGGACCAGCCACGGATCACCGTGCGGGTCTTCGAGGGCGACAGCGCCGAGGTCTCGGCCTGGCTGGAGGACGGAACGGCCGATGTCGCCGTACTGATCGACCCTCCCCCGGCTACCGCTGGGAGGTGCCCCCAGCCCGGCCCCGGCATCCAGCTCGCCACGGACTACTACCGGGCCGTGCTGCCCCGCGACCACCCCTTGGCGGACGAGCCGTTCATCGACATCCGCGATCTGGAGGACGACCAGTTCCTGATCTCGCCCAACGGCTGCGAAGCCCGCATCCGCGCGATCCACAGCCTGGCCGGGCTGCGCTTCACACCCGCTCACCGGGTCCGGGACCTGGCCACCCTGATCAGCATGGTGCAGGCTGGCATCGGCGTGACCGTCCTGTCCGAGGTCTCCCGCTCGCTGATCCCTCCTGACCTGATCCTGCTGCCGCTGAGGCCCCAGACCTCGCGCCGCCTCGTACTGACCGGCCCGCACGCCCGCCCCTGGCACCCGGCCATCCGCACCTTGGCAGAGTCGGCCGCTGGCCATCTGGCCCGCGCCGCTTCCCGGTCGCCCCTGCCGGCGGAAGGACCGGCACCACCTTCGCCCCGGCGCACGCCATGAACCGCAGCCCGCCCACCGGTCGTCGCCTCCGACGATCGGGCCGGTTCCTCGAACCACACCACCGCCGGCCGGTCACCGTGCCGGCCGTGGGCCCGTTCGATCGGCGCCAGTTCCACCCCGCGGTCCCCGCCCACCGTCACGGCGACCGGTTCGTCCACCCGCTCCAGCGCCGCACGGGCCGCGCTCGGATTCGCCTCCGATCCCTGCCACTGCGGGACCTCCACCACGGCCGGACCTGACATCGCGATCGCCCCTCGCGCATCACATCGCACATCGCACATCGGGAACCATCAGCGCGGACTGCAGCGAGCACGGTCACCGAGCTCCGCCCGGGGCGTCCGCCCCTATAGCCCCACGATCCCGTTCCACTCCTTGGCGAATGCGGTCCGCTCCTTGGCGGTGATGTCACGGGCGATGGCCAGCCGCTTGCGCATCGCGTCATCGGGGAAGATCAGCGGGTCCTCGGCGAGCGCGGCGCGTTCCTTGTCCTTGGAGGAGGCGAGGACCTCACGCGCGGCCGGCACGGGGCACACGTAGTTGACCCAGGCCGCCAGATCCGCGGCGACCTCCGGCCGGTAGTAGTAGTCGATCAGCCGCTCGGCGTCGCGCTTGTGGTCCGCGAGGTTGGGGATCATCAGGCTCTCCGCCCACAGCTCGGCGCCCTCCTGCGGCACCACGAACTCGATGTCCGGGTTGTCCGCCTGGAGTTGGATCACATCGCCGGAGTAGGCCTGCGCGGCGAGCACGTCCCCGGAGTCCAGGTCCTTGATGTAGTCGTTGCCGGTGAACCGCCTGATGTGGCCCTTGCTCACCAGGCCGCGTACCTGGTCGGTCATCCGGTGGAAGTCGTCGGCCGTCCAGCGGGTGATGTCGACGCCATTGCCCTGCATGAGCATCGCGAACGATTCATCGAGCCCGGAGAGCAGGGTGACCCGGCCGCGCAGATCGTCCTTCCACAGGTCGGAGGTGTGCTTGATCTCCCGGCCGAGCTTCTTGCGGTTGTAGGCGATCCCGGTGATCCCGGACTGCCAGGGCACGGAGTGCGTACGGCCCTCGTCGAAGTGCGGGGTGCGCAGCAGCGGATCGAGGTACTTGGCGACATGCGGCTGGGCGGCCCGGTCCATCTTCTGGACCCATCCCAGGCGGACGAACCGGGCGCACATCCAGTCGCTGATGACGATCAGGTCGCGGCCGGTGCTCTGGTGGTTCATCAGGGCGGGGCTGATCTTGCCGAAGAACTCGTCGTTGTCGTTGATCTCCTCGGTGTAGGTCACGGAGATCCCGCTGCGCCGCTCGAACGCGTCAAGGGTGGGCCGGCGCTGCTTGTCGTGGTCGTCGACGTCGATGTAGAGCGGCCAGTTGGCGAAGACGATCTTGCGGTCCCGCGCCGAGCGGTCCGTGCTCCCCCGGTCCGCCGCCTCGACGTACGCGGGCGGCACCCCGCATCCGGTCATGGCGGCCAGCGCCCCCGTCACACCCATTGCGCCCGCACCTCGGAGCAGCGCACGCCGCGAAAGATCAGCCATGGCGAGCACTCTCACGTGCCACGGGCGGAGGCGGCAAGAGACAGAGCGTCAGTTGCCGGGCCTCCGCCCGCGACGGTGTGTCGAGCGTTCCGTGCCGCTCGACGGTGTGGATCCCGCGGATCCGCCGGCCGGCTCAGCCGTCCAGCGAGGTCATCACGTGCTTGATGCGGGTGTAGTCCTCGAAGCCGTAGGACGAAAGGTCCTTGCCGTAACCGGACTTCTTGAATCCGCCGTGCGGCATCTCGGCGACCAGCGGGATGTGGGTGTTGATCCACACACAGCCGAAGTCGAGGCTCTTGGACATCCGCATGGCGCGGCCGTGGTCCTTGGTCCACACCGAGGACGCCAGCGCGTACTCGACGCCGTTGGCCCACTCCACCGCCTGCTTCTCGTCGGAGAAGGACTGGACGGTGATGACCGGGCCGAAGACCTCCTGCTGGACGATCTCGTCGCCCTGCTTGAGGCCCGAGACGACGGTCGGGGCGAAGAAGTAGCCCTTCTCGCCGACCTGCTCGCCGCCGGCCTCGATCTTGGCGTGCGCGGGCAGCCGCTCGATGAAGCCCTTGACCTGCTTGAGCTGGTTGGCGTTGTTCAGCGGGCCGTAGAGCACGTCCTCGTCGTCGACCGCACCGGTCTTGGTCTCGGAGGCGGCCTTGGCCAGCGCGGCGACGAACTCGTCGTGGATGGAGTCCTGGACGAGCACGCGGGTGGCGGCCGTACAGTCCTGGCCGGCGTTGAAGTAGCCGGCGACCGTGATGTCCTCGACGGCCTTGGCGATGTCGGTGTCCTCGAAGACGACGACCGGCGCCTTGCCGCCCAGCTCCAGGTGGACCCGCTTGAGGTCCTTCGACGCGGACTCGGCGACCTGCATACCGGCGCGCACCGAGCCGGTGATCGAGGCCATCGCCGGGACCTTGTGCTCGACCATCAGGCGGCCGGTCTCACGGTCACCGCAGATGACGTTGAACACGCCGCGGGAGTGGCCCAGTTCGTCCAGCACGCTGCCGATGATGTCGGCGATCAGCACCGTCGAGGCGGGGGTGGTGTCGGACGGCTTGATGACGACGGTGTTGCCCGCGGCCAGCGCCGGGGCGAACTTCCACACGGCCATCATCATCGGGTAGTTCCACGGCGCGACCTGGGCGCAGACGCCGACCGGCTCGCGGCGGATGATGGAGGTGAAGCCCTCCATGTACTCGCCGGCCGAGCGGCCCTCGAGCATCCGGGCGGCACCCGCGAAGAAGCGGATCTGGTCCACCATCGGGGGGATTTCCTCGGAGCGTACGAGCGCGATCGGCTTGCCGCAGTTCTCGGACTCGGCGGCGATCAGCTCCTCCGCCCGCTCCTCGAAGCGGTCGGCGATCTTGAGCAGGACCTTCTGGCGCTCGGCCGGGACGAGGTCACGCCAGGCGGGGAAAGCAGCCTCGGCGGCAGCCATCGCCGCGTCCACGTCAGCGGCGCCCGAGAGAGGGGCGGTGGCGTACGCCTCACCCGTCGCGGGATTGACCACCTCCGTGGTCCGCCCGTCGGCGGCGTCCCGGAACTCCCCGTCGATGTAGTTGCGCAGACGACGCAGTGCGGTGGTCACTGTGCGCCCCCTTCAGTCAGATGTCCGGTGGTTGGACACCCACCCTAGCCTCGGAACCCACGCTTTCAACACACCCGCCACCCGGAAACAACGGAATCAGTGAAATTCTGATCGCGACACGACTAATTTCATCGATTTAGGGTTGCAAGACCGACGAGGCTCGTGCACAGTGAGGGACGTGGCCACTCGTGACAGAAACGGCACCCCGTCGATCGACTCCGTCTCCCTGGCGATCATCGAGCAGCTCCAGGAGGACGGGCGCCGTCCGTACGCCGCGATCGGCAAGGCCGTCGGCCTGTCCGAGGCGGCGGTACGTCAACGCGTACAGAAACTGCTCGACCAAGGCGTGATGCAGATCGTCGCGGTCACCGACCCCCTCACGGTCGGTTTCCGTCGGCAGGCAATGGTCGGCATCAACGTCGAGGGTGACCTCGACCCCGTGGCCGACGCCCTGACGACCATGGAGGAGGTCGAGTACGTCGTCATGACGGCAGGCTCCTTCGATCTCATCATCGAGATCGTCTGTGAGGACGACGACCACCTTCTGGAAATGATCAACAAGCGGATCCGCACGCTTCCCGGCGTCCGGACCACCGAGAGCTTCGTGTACCTCAAGCTCCGGAAGCAGACCTACACCTGGGGAACGAGATAGCAATGAGCGGCGACCTCTCCAAGACGGCATACGACCACCTGTGGATGCACTTCACCCGCATGTCGTCGTACGAGAATGCCCCCGTGCCCACGATCGTGCGCGGTGAAGGCACCAACATCTACGACGACAAGGGCAAGCGCTACATCGACGGCCTCGCCGGCCTCTTTGTGGTCAACGCCGGCCACGGCCGGGTCGAGCTCGCCGAGACCGCCTACAAGCAGGCCCAGGAGCTGGCCTTCTTCCCCGTGTGGTCCTACGCCCACCCCAAGGCGGTGGAGCTCGCCGAGCGTCTGGCCCACCACGCCCCCGGCGACCTCAACAAGGTCTTCTTCACCACCGGTGGCGGCGAGGCCGTCGAGACCGCCTGGAAGCTGGCCAAGCAGTACTTCAAGCTCGTCGGCAAGCCGATGAAGCACAAGGTGATATCCCGCGCGGTGGCCTACCACGGCACGCCGCAGGGCGCCCTGTCCATCACCGGTCTGCCCGGTCTGAAGGCCCCCTTCGAGCCGCTGGTCCCCGGCGCGCACAAGGTCCCGAACACCAACATCTACCGCGCCCCGCTCCACGGCGACGACCCCGAGGCCTTCGGCCGCTGGGCCGCCGACCAGATCGAGCAGCAGATCCTCTTCGAGGGCCCCGAGACCGTTGCCGCGGTCTTCCTCGAGCCCGTGCAGAACGCCGGTGGCTGCTTCCCGCCGCCGCCCGGCTACTTCCAGCGGGTCCGCGAGATCTGCGACCAGTACGACGTGCTGCTCGTCTCCGACGAGGTCATCTGCGCCTTCGGCCGTCTGGGCACGATGTTCGGCTGCGACAAGTTCGGCTACATCCCGGACATGATCACCTGTGCCAAGGGCATGACCTCGGGCTACTCCCCGATCGGCGCCTGCATCATCTCCGACCGCCTGGCCGAGCCGTTCTACCAGGGCGATAACACCTTCCTGCACGGCTACACCTTCGGTGGCCACCCGGTCTCCGCGGCCGTCGGTATCGCCAACCTCGACATCTTCGAGCGTGAGGGTCTCAACCAGCACGTCCTCGACAACGAGGGCAACTTCCTGAGCACCCTGCAGAAGCTGCACGACCTGCCGATCGTCGGCGACGTCCGCGGCAACGGCTTCTTCTACGGCATCGAGCTCGTCAAGGACAAGGTCACCAAGGAGTCCTTCTCCGACGAGGAGACCGAGCGCGTCCTGTACGGCTTCCTGTCCAAGGCGCTGTACGACAACGGTCTCTACTGCCGCGCCGACGACCGTGGCGACCCGGTCATCCAGCTCGCCCCGCCGCTGATCGCCGACCAGCCGGTCTTCGACGAGATCGAGCAGATTCTGCGCTCGGTCCTCACCGAGGCCTGGACCAAGCTCTGAGCATCACGTCACCTCCTGGCGCGCTGAGCTGATACACAACTGAACATCCACCGGCTCAGATTCACTCACTTCAAGCCATACGAGTGAATCTGGGCCGTTGTGCTGCCAAGCGACGAATACCGGGGGTCACCAGTACTTACCGTGCTAGTGACCGATACCCTCCATGGTCGTTCACCCGGTCGGGGGAACGAATCGACGCGAACAAGCAAGAGGTGCGCAGATGGTGGCCCCGCCTGACAACGACGTTCTCTGGGCCCGCGGCCTGCACCACACGCTCGGCGGCACCACCGCCCTCGCCGGAGTCTCCGTCGGCGTCCGCGAGGGCGAGATCCTCGCCGTCACCGGCCCGCGCGGCAGCGGCAAGACCACCCTCCTGAAGTGCCTCTCCGGTCAATTCGTCCCGACCGAGGGCGAAGTCTGGTTCAACAGCGCCCCCGTGCACACCCTCTCCTCCCCCAGCCGCGAACGGCTGCGCCTGGACCGGTTCGGCTGGATCGACACCGAACCGCACCTCGTCCCCGAACTCACCACCTGGGAGAACGCCGCCCTCCCGCTGCTGCTGCGCGGCACCGGCACCCGCTCCGCCAAGCACACCGCCCTCGAATGGCTGGACCGCCTCGACGTCGGCATGTGCGCCCGCCGCCGCCCCGCGCAACTCGACCAGCCGCAGCGCCAGCGTGTCGCCATCGCCCGCGCGCTCGCCACCACCCCCCAGGTGCTGTTCGCCGACGAGCCGACCGCCCCGCTGCACAGCGCCGACGGCACCCAGGTGCTGCGCACCCTCACCACCGCGGCCCGCTCGCACCAGATCACCGTGGTCCTGGCGACCCATGCCCCCGACGTCGCCACGCTCGCCGACCGGTCCATCGCGCTCCTCGACGGCCGGCAGTCGAACGGTGCGTCCGCCACCACCGGCTCCTCCGATGAGGAAAGCAGGGCAGCGTGCTCGCTCTCCGTCTAGCCCGCGGCTCTCACCCCCTCGTTCTGCTGCGCCGTCTCTTCGTCGCCATCGCAGCGGCCGGCACCGGCTTCCTCCTGCTGTCCGCCGTCGGCCACGCCGCCGGCCACCCGGCAACGGCCGACGATTCCTTGGTACGCCTGCTGTGGTGCGCCGCCCCGCTCGCCGCCACCGCCCAGTTCGCGGTGTCCACGGCCCGCACGGACCCCGCCGCCCGCCTCCAGCGCGGTATGACCGCCGCCGGCCTGGGCCCGCTCCGTCTCACCCTGCTCGCCGCCACCTCCACCGCGCTGACCTGCATCCTCGGTGTCCTCCTCGCGCTGCTCGTCTTCCTGCACCTCCGTGGCGATCTCGGCGGTTCGTCGTCCGCCGGCGTCGACTCCGACCTGCTCGGCGCCGGCCACCCCGTACCGCTCGTCGGTGCGTTGATGCTGCTGGCGACCGTGCCGGTGACCGCCGCCGCCGCGACCGCCGTCTCGCTGCGCCCCCGCGACGAGACCGGCTCGACCGAGCCCGAGGTCCGCCTCCGGACCACCCCGCCCTCCGGCCTCCCCTGGGGCATCGCCCTGGCCGCGGCGGGCTTGGCGATCGAGGCGTACACCAGCCCCGGCACCGACGCCCCCGGCGGACTGCTGCCACTCCCCGGCCGGATGATCGGCAGCCCCCCGGGCGTGCTGGCCGGTTGGGCACTGTCCGCCTTCGGCCTCGTCCTGGCCGGCCCCGGCCTGGTGCATCTGTGCGGCCGTCTCCTGTGCGCCGGCCGTCCCGGCGCGCTGCGCCTGCTGTCCGGGCGCGTACTCCAGGAGGAGTCGCACCGCCTCGGCCGCCCGCTCGGCGTTCTGTGCGCGGTCGCCTCCGCCGCGTACGCCGCCGTGAAGGTGTACGAAGCCTCTCCCTCCCGTCCGTTCGGACCGCTCACCGCCCTCGGCGCCGCGGTCGTCCTCGCCTGTGTCACCGCCAGCGCGCTCACCGCCGCACTCGAATCCCGCTCGGCACGCGCCCACACCACCGCCGCCCTGCGCCGCCTGGGCGCCTCCGCCTCCGTCCTCCACCGCGCCGCGGCCCTGCGCACCCTGACGCTGCTCCTCGTGCTGGCTCCCCTGACTTGGACCGTGGCCGAGATGGCGACACTTCCGCTGGTGCATTGAGGGGTGAACAGGCCGGGGCCGAGGCCGAGATGAGGGATGGGGATCAGGAGGTGGCGCGGGTGGCACCCCTCGCTCGGCCTGGAGAGAGTGCCCCGGACGGAGGCGACCCCCGCCGCCCGGGAGCCGATGCGCTCAGCGGGCCAGCGCCGTGACCTCCACCTCTATCTGCCAGTCCGGCTGGGCCAGTGACGACACTTCCAGCAGCGTGTCCGCGGGGTAGGGCTCGGACAGGAACTCCCCGCGCAGCGCGATGACATGGTCGAGGTGGGCGGCCATGTCCGTGACGAAGATGCCCACCTTCACCACATCGGCGAGCGAGGCGCCCGCCGCGGCGAGGACCCGCTCGACATTGGCGAACGCTTGCCGCCCTTGGGTCAGGAAGTCGTCCGAGACCGTCCGTCCCTGCTCGTCGATTCCCGCCTGCCCCGAGACATGGATCCATCCGCCCGCCTTGACGGCCTGCGAGATCTTGTACGGCTCGTACCAGTCCGGTGTGGTGGCGATCCGCTCGATCTCCCGGACGCCCTGATTCTCCGCAACTCCGTCCACCGACGTCGTCATCGTCACGCTCTCCCCCTCAGCTCCATGCACATACATTCCTTGCATGCACATACATAAGTTTCCGCTGCATGTACGCTGCTGTCAAGAGCCCGGCGGAACACGGCAGAAGAAGGCAGATGGCGATGGACGCGGAGCACTGGGACCGGCTCGGAGCACTGCACACGCGCGTCGAACAGGAGCTGGCAAAAGCCCTCCAGCAGCACCACAGCATCGGACTCTCCGAGTACCGCGCGCTGGCCCGACTTGCCGAGGCGGACGACGGTGAGCTGCGCATGCAGGAGCTCGCCGACCTCATCGGCCTCAACCAGAGCTCGGTGAGCCGGCTGGCCTCCCGCCTGGAGTCGTCCGGTCTGACCCGCCGCGACCTGTGCCACGACGACCGGCGCGGCGTATACAGCGTGATCACCGACGACGGCCGGGACCTGCAGAAGAAGGCGCGCCCCACCTACGACGGCGCGCTGCGCGCCGCACTCGACGCGGCGGCCGCGGACGGGCACCTCAGGCCCCTGGTCGAGTCGCTGCGGACCTAACATGGCGGGCGTGCAGCCGAATTCAGAGCCCCCAGCGTCCCACCACCATCGCGACCACGACCGTGAGATCGAATCCCTCCAGGAGTTCGACCGCGTCATCGCCTCGGGCAGTCTCGCCGGACACCGCGTCCAGTCGGTCGATCTGACGGACCGTACATTCGCGCTGCTCAGTACGGACACCACGGAATCGGTGTTCCTCGGCTGCCCCATGGAACCGGACGCCGCCGCCAAGGTGCGTGCCGGTGGCGCCCTGGTCTTCCCGCCCATACCGGACCTGCCGTTCGATCCGTACCGGGGCAGCCTGTACGGACCGGACGAGCTCTTCGAGGGGCTGGTCGACGCCGGCTACGACGCCACCCCGGACGCCCGCACGTACCACTGGTACCAGGAGACCAAGTCGGACGGCGACATCTTC
This sequence comes from Streptomyces inhibens, assembly GCF_022221585.1. NCBI lineage: Bacteria > Bacillati > Actinomycetota > Actinomycetes > Kitasatosporales > Streptomycetaceae > Streptomyces > Streptomyces inhibens. Next base: position 7,022,915 of record NZ_CP084681.1, on the reverse strand, counting down.
GCCTCGATGCTCCGCAGCATCCACGACGACGCCGTCTCCGATGCCCTGGACGAACACCTCGCCGGTGCGCAGGTGGTGGGCATCATGGGCGGCCACGCCCTGGAGCGCGGTTCGGCTGCCTATGCGGGCGCGGCACGGCTCGGCCGCCGGCTCACCCGTGACGGCCTGACCGTCGCGACCGGCGGCGGCCCCGGCGCGATGGAGGCGGCCAACCTCGGTGCGTACGCCGCGCCCTTCGAGGACGACATGCTCGACTCGGCCCTGGAACTCCTCTCCAAGGCGCCGCGCTTCACGCCCTCGATCACGGACTGGGCGCGGGCCGCCTTCGACGTACGCCGCAGCCGGCCGGCCGGCGGCGCCTCGGTCGGCATCCCCACCTGGTTCTACGGACATGAGCCGCCCAACGCCTTCGCTTCCCACATCGCGAAGTACTTCGTCAATGCGCTGCGCGAGGACGGCTTGCTGGCGCGCTGCAACGCCGGCGTCGTCTTCCTTCCGGGCGCGGCCGGGACCGTGCAGGAGATATTCGACAACGCGACCCCGAACTACTACGAGTCGCGGGGCGGGCCGACCCCGATGGTGCTGGTGAACCGCGAGCACTGGACCGAGAAGCTGCCCACCTGGCCGCTGCTCCAGGCGCTCGCGGCGGACCGCCCCATGGCGGCCCGGATCGCCCTGGTCGATTCGGTGGACGAAGCCCCGGAGGCGCTGGCCCGCCTCAAGGCCGAGGTGCCATCCTGAGCCGGCCCCGGCCCTCTCAGCTCTCCCGCCGAAGGCTTCGTCGCCGCCCTCCCCGGCCGGCCGCACGATCTGTTTGCCCGTCCGAGGCAACTCACGTCCCGAATTGCACGTCTGCCAAGCCAGGTAATGAACAGGTAATGCAGGCAGCACGCGAACGGAGCTCTTGGTGATCATCGGCCTTCTGACGGCCGTGGCGGCGTCGGCCTGCTACGGCACGGGTTCGGTCCTACAGGCGGTGGGTTCGCGCAAATCCGCCCGCCAGGAGGCGGCCAAGGCTTCCACCGCCGGTGTCACCCAGCACGGCGGCCCCAGCCTCTCCTCCACCGCGAAGGCCGCTGTGACCTGGGAGTTCATGGTCGGCACGGTGCTGGACTTCATTGGTTTCGGGCTCGGCGCGCTGGCCGCCCGGCTGCTGCCGCTGTTCCTGTCCCAGACCGTGATCAGCGCCAACCTCGTGATCACCGCCGTATTGAGCGTCAAGCTCCTCGGCATCCGGCTCACCCGCGCCGAGTGGGCCTCCATCGCGGTGGTCTGTTCTGCATTGGTGCTGCTGGCGACGGCCGCCGGGCCGGAGGGCACCGGCCACACACCGATCGCCACGCACTGGTGGCTGCTTGTCGCATCGATCGTGCTCATCGGCGGCGGCACCGTGATCGTGCGGATGCTCGGCGGACGGGCCGCGATCCTCGCCGGCCTGCTCTCCGGCCTGGGCTTCGGCGCACTCGGCGTCGGCGTCCGGGTCCTGAACGGCGCGGCCCCCTTCCACCTGCCGTCGCTGCTCAGCGACCCCGCCTTGTACGCGATTCTGGTCGCGGGCATCGGCGGGATGTATCTGCACACCGTCGCCCTGCAGATCGGTTCGGTGAACGGCGCCACGGCGGCTCTGGTGGTGGGCGAGACCGTGGTCCCCGGCCTCCTCGGCGTGCTGTGGCTGGGCGACGCCTCCCGTCCTGGCTTCGCCTGGGTGGCCATCCTCGGTTTTGTGTTGGCCGTGGCCGGAGCCGTGGCGGTGGCCTGGTTCGGCGAGCCGGAGTCGGGGTCGGAGACGGAACCCGGCTCACCGGCAGCGCGCTCCACGGATGCGGAGGCCGAGGCCGCGCCTACGGGCGACTCGGCGCCGGATGGCGGCCAACAGGCCGATGGCAGGCCCGCGCCCGACGAGCAGCCCGCCACCCCCGCCGGCCGGCCATAGCGCCGGCTCCTCCCAGGACGGTTCCCTCCGCCTGGGAACGGCCCCTCCGCACGCAACATCGAGAGCGTCACCCGAAGCCCCTACGAGAACCAGCGGACCCAGGGTTGTCGCCGCTCCAACGACGAAGTCAGGCCGAAGCCTCCAGCACCACCACATCCCGCGCGGCGAAAGCGATGCCCACCCGCTGACCGACCTCGGGCGCGTCCCGCAGTGCGCAGGCCGCCTCCACCTGCGGCCCGCCGGTGGGCTGGAGCAGCAGGGCGACATGGGTGCCACGGAACGTCCGGGCCGCGACCGTACAGGGCAGGCCCTCCGGGACGGGCGTCAGCCGTACGCCTGCCGGGCGGACCAGCAGGCGGCACGGCCCGTCCAAAGTCCCGTCCGGGACCGGCACCTTGCCCCATGGGGTGACGGCGGCGTCGCCCTGCACCGTCGCCTCGACGACATTGTCGAAGCCGAGGAAGCGGGCGACGAATTCGGTGGCCGGCCGCTGCCAGACCTCCAACGGGGTGCCCATCTGCGCGATCTTGCCGTCCTGCATCACCACGACCCGGTCGGCGAGCGCGAAGGCCTCGCCCTGGTCGTGGGTGACGGCGAGCACGGTGGTGCCCAGCTCGTGGAAGAGGCGGCGGAGTTCGACGACCAGTCGTTCGCGCAGACCACGGTCGAGCTGGCCGAGCGGCTCGTCCAGCATCAGCAGGCGGGGGCGCGGGGCCAGCGCGCGGGCCAGCGCGACCCGCTGCTGTTCGCCGCCGGACAGGGAGGCCACCGCGCGCCGCTGGGCGCCCGGCAGTCCTACGAGGTCCAGCAGTTCGGCGACCGTACGCTCCTGGTCGGCACGCGAGGAACGCCGCATCCGCAGCCCGAAGGCGACATTTCCGGCGACATCGCGCTGGGGGAAGAGCTGGTGGTCCTGGAACATCAGCCCGACCCCGCGCCGGTGCGTGGGCACTCCCGACTGGTCCCGTCCCTCCAGCAACACCTGCCCCGCGTCCGCCTGTTGGAGACCGGCGACCACGCGCAGCAGTGTGGACTTGCCGCTGCCGCTCGGCCCCAGTACGCAGACGATCTCGTGTGCGGTGACGTCCAGATCCACCGCATCGAGGGCGGGACGCCCGGAGGTGCCGAAGCGGACGGTCACCCCGCCCAGCCGCAGCAGCTCCCGCGCGGTGGTGTCGGCCCGTGCGGTCATCTAGAACTCCCCGGACTGGTCGATGGGACGGATGCGCTCCAGGACCAGCAGGGCGCCGGCGCACACCACCATCAAGATGGTCGACAGGGCCATCGCCTGCCCGTAGTTGAGCTCGCCCGCCCGGCCCAGCAGTCGTGCCACGGCCACCGGCAGCGTCGGACGGTCCGGCCGTGCGATGAAGACGGTCGCGCCGAACTCACCGAGCGACACGGCGAAGGCGAAGCCCACGGCGATCAGCAGCGCCCGCCGCACCATCGGCAGGTCCACCTCGCGCCACACCCGCCACGGTGAGGCGCCGAGCACGGCGGCCGCCTCCCGTAGCCGTCCGTCGACCGCCCGCAGGACGGGCAGCATCGTCCGGACCACGAACGGGACGCCCACCAGTGCCTGGGCGAGCGGGACCAGCCACCAGGAGGACCGCAGGTCGAGGGGTGGTTTGTCGAGGGTGATCAGAAAGCCGAAGCCGACGGTCACCGCGGAGACCCCGAGGGGCAGCATCAGCAGCACGTCGAAGCCGCGGACGAAGCGGCTGATCACGGGAGTCCGCCCGGACGGCCCCCTGCGCAGCTGAGGGAGGGTCAGGGCGGCGGCCGCCAGCCCGCCCACCACCAACGCGATCACCGTGGCCGCGGCCCCGTAGGCGAGGGAGTTCCACAGCGCGTCCAGGGGTGCGACGGCGAAAGTGCTGTCGGCGGCCGCGGCGGACCGCAGCGTGTCGTAGAAGACGGGTCCATAGCCGTCCGGCCCGGCGAAGGACCGTTCCACGAGCACGACCAGGGGCACGATGAGCAGGACGGTGATGACGGCGAGCGTCCCCCACAGCAGCGCCCACTGGCCACCACCGCGCGGTCTGCGGGCGGTCTGCGCGGCGTCCACCAGCCGCAGCGCGGATTCCCTGCGGCGCACGGTCCAGGCGTGCAGCGCCAGCACTCCCAGCACCGCCACGAATTGGATCATGGTGAGGACCGCGGCCGTCGGCAGGTCCAGGAAGTCCGCGGTCTGCCGGTAGATCTCCACCTCCAGTGTCGAGAAGGTGGGCCCGCCCAGAATCTGCACCACCCCGAAGGAGGTGAACGTGAAGAGAAAGACCATCAGGGCGGCTGCCGCAACGGCCGGCCCCAGGGCGGGCAGCGTCACTCGCCGCCAGGCGGCGAACCGTCCGGCGCCCAGCACCCGCGCCGCCTCCTCCTGACGCGGATCGAGCTGCCCCCACAGGCCGCCGACGGTCCGTACGACCACCGCGTAGTTGAAGAAGACATGCGCCAGCAGGATCGCCCACACCGAGGTGTCCAGGCGCACGCCCCACAGGTCGTCCAGCAGCCCGCCGCGCCCCACCAGCGCCAGGAAGGCCGAGCCGACAACAACGGTCGGCAGCACGAACGGCACCGCCACCACGGCCCGCAGCAGCTGCTTGCCCGGGAAGTCGAAGCGTGCGAAGACATACGCCCCGGGCAGCGCGATCAGCAGCGTCAGCCCGGTGGAGGCCGCCGCCTGCCAGACGGTGAACCACAGCACATGCACGACGTCCGGATCGCTCAGCACCGCACCGAACCGGCCCAGCTGCCACTGCCCGCCGTCCTTGAGCCCCCGCCCGACGATCGCGACGACCGGATAGGCGAAGAACAGCGCGAAGAAGGCGAGCGGCACCGCCATCAGGCCGAGCCGCACCGCCGTTCCCCGTGCGGGCCGCCGGCGCCGGCCGCCGACTACTTCAGAACGAGCGAGGACCACTGCTTGATCCACTGATCACGGTTCTTGGTGATCGTCTCCGGGGCAAGCGTCGCCGGCTGGCCGATCGTCGCGCCGTACTTGGTGAACAGCTCCGGCACCTTGGCGTCCTTGCGTGCCGGGTTGACGAACATCTGCAGCGGCACGTCCTCCTGGAACTTCTTGCTGAGCAGGAAGTCCAGCAGCGCCTTGCCGCCCTTCTCGTTCTTCGCGCCCTTGAGCAGGCCGCCGAATTCGATCTGCCGGAAGCAGGTGCCGGTCGCGACGCCGGTCGGGGCCTCCTTGGGCGCGGGCTTCTTGCCGAGCACCTCTGCGGGCGGGCTGGAGGCGTAGGAGACCACCAGCGGCTTGTCACCCTTGCCCTTGCTCGCCGCGGAGCCCGAGAACCGGTCGTTGTAGGCCTGCTCCCAGCCGTCGACGACCTCGAGACCGTTGGCCTTGAGCTTCTTCCAGTAGTTCTGCCAGCCGGCGTCCCCGTACTTGGCGATGGTGGCGAGCTGGAAGGCGAGGCCCGGGGAGGAGGTCGCGGAGTTCTCCGTGACGAGCAGCCCCTTGTACTGCGGCTTGGTCAGATCGTCGAAGCTCTTCGGCGGCGCGATCTTGTGCCGGGTGAAGTAGCCGCGGTCGTAGTTGACGCAGATGTCGCCGTAGTCGAGCGGGGTGACGCGGTGCTCGCCCTTGTCGAGCTGCAGCGCGGCCGGGACGCTGTCCAGCCCCTTGGCCCGGTACGGGCTGAAGAGGCCCGCGTTCAGGCCGCGCGAGAGCAGGGTGTTGTCGATGCCGAAGAAGACATCGCCCTGGGGATTGTCCTTGGACAGGATCGCCTGGTTGACGGCCTTGCCGGCGTCCCCGCCCATGAGGACCTTGACCTTGTAGCCGCTCTCCTTCTCGAAAGCGGCGATGACGGACTTCGAGGCGCTGAACGAGTCATGGCTGACGAGCGTGACGGTCTTGGCGTCCGCGCTGTCACCGCCCGAGGAACCACACGCGGCGAGTGCGGTCATACCGACCGCGGCGGCAAGCGCTGTCGCGGTGATCCTGCTGGTGGTGCTCACTGATTTCCTCCTGGCTGGCCAGGAAGAGACGCGGCCCCGCCCGGTGTCCGCGGCTCTCGACGTCCGATGACGTACGGAGGGGACTCCGGGCAGGGCGCAACAGCATGAGTGACGACCGAACTTCCTACCCGGAATGACCCGGGCGAGGTTCAAGGGTCTGCGGGCACCGTATGGCTACGACGCTTCCGCACTCTCAGCGCTGTGGCGCTCCCCTGTCGGAATGTGCATTTGTTCGATCACACGGTACCAGCGGGCTCTCAGCGTTCCGAGGCCGCGAGCTGCCCGCAGGCGCCGTCGATCTCCTGGCCGCGGGTGTCCCGGACGGTCACGGGCACGCCGTGCGCCTCGATGGCCTGGACGAACGCCCGCTCGTCCTCAGGACGCGACGCGGTCCACTTCGACCCCGGCGTCGGGTTCAGCGGAATCAGGTTCACATGGACCCGCTTGCCCTTCAGCAGCCGTCCCAGCAGGTCACCGCGCCACGCCTGGTCGTTGATGTCCCGGATCAGGGCGTACTCGATCGAGATGCGCCGCCCGGACTTCTCGGCGTACTCCCACGCCGCGTCCAGCACCTCGCGCACCTTCCAGCGGGTGTTGACGGGCACGAGCGTGTCGCGCAGCTCGTCGTCCGGTGCGTGCAGCGACACCGCGAGCCGGCACTTGAAGCCCTCGTCGGCGAACCGCACCATCGCCGGGACCAGGCCGACCGTGGAGACGGTGATGCCGCGCTGGGACAGGCCCAGCCCGTCCGGCTCGGGGTCGGTCAGCCGCCGGATGGCGCCGACCACACGGTTGTAGTTGGCGAGCGGCTCGCCCATTCCCATGAAAACGATGTTCGACAGCCGCGCCGGTCCGCCCGGCACCTCGCCGTCGCGCAGCGCACGCATCCCGTCCACGATCTGGTGCACGATCTCGGCGGTGGACAGATTCCGGTCCAGCCCCGCCTGCCCGGTGGCACAGAACGGGCAGTTCATACCGCAGCCGGCCTGTGAGGAGATGCACATGGTGACCCGGTCCGGGTAGCGCATCAGCACGGACTCGACGAGCGTGCCGTCGTGCAGCTTCCACAGGGTCTTACGGGTGGTGTCGTTGTCGCACGAGATATGCCGTACGACGTTCATCAGGTCCGGCAGCAGCGCCGCCGCCAGCTTCTCGCGCGCCGCCGCCGGGATGTCGGTCCACTGCGCCGGGTCGTGCGCGTAACGGGCGAAGTAGTGCTGCGACAGCTGCTTGGCACGAAACGGCTTCTCACCGATCGCGGCCACCGCTTCGCGGCGCTCCACAGGAGTGAGATCGGCAAGGTGCCGCGGGGGCTTCTTGGCCCCGCGCGGCGCAACGAAAGTGAGTTCTCCGGGTGCAGGCATGGTGCATCCAGTGTCGCAGATGCGCGAAGAGGGGCCTGCCACGTACTGCGGCAGGCCCCTCCCGGGCGGCGGAGAGCCGTGATTCAGCCGGATCCCACGAAGATCACGAACAGCAGCCAGACGATTGGGGCGGTCGGCAGCAGGGAGTCGAGGCGGTCCATGATGCCGCCGTGGCCGGGGAGCAAGGTGCCCATGTCCTTGATGCCCAGGTCCCGCTTGATCATGGATTCGCCGAGGTCGCCGAGGGTGGCGCTGGCCGCGACCGCGAGGCCGAGCAGCAGGCCCTGCCACCAGGCGCCGTGCTTGATCAGGAATTCCATGCACAGCGCGCCGGCCACCATCGCGAAGAGCACCGCGCCGACGAGTCCCTCACGGGTCTTGCCGGGGCTGATGCGCGGCGCGAGCTTGTGCTTGCCGAACCGCCAGCCGACCGCGTACGCACCGGTGTCGCTGACGACCGTCAGCAGCAGGAACGTCATCACCCGCTGCGGCCCGTCGGGCTCGGCCGCGAGCATCAGCGCCACGAACGTCGCGAGGAAGGGCACATAGATCGCCGCGAAGACACCGGCGGTGACGTCCCGCAGATAGTTCTCGGGCGCCTCGGTCATCCGCCAGACGAGGACGGCCAGCGCGGTGAGCGCCATCGCCACCCATGCGCCCTCGGCGCCGCGCACATATCCGGCGACGACCATGGCGGTGCCGCCGACCGCGAGCGGCACCAGCGGCACCTTGATGTCCTTGCGCTCCGCCAGCCGCGAGGTCAGCTCCCACAGCCCCACGACGACGGCGATCGCGACCACGCCGATGAAGACGGGCTTGTAGACGAAGAGCGACGCGATGATGATCACGCCGAGACCGACGCCGACCCCTATCGCGGCACGCAGGTTGCGGCCTGCGCTCTTCTTCTTCGGCTTCTCTGAGTCCTGCGGGCTGTGGTGCCCGGAGGAACCGGGGAAAGCAGTGGGCATGGGCTCCTGCGGCTTTTCGTCGCGGAACAGGGGGCCGCTCAGTCGAGCAGCCCCCCGGTCGTCCGGGTGGTCCCGGTTATTCCGGATGTCCCGATGTTCCCGGTCGTCGTCCTGGTGTCCGCCTGGCTCGGGCACGATGGGCATGGGCCGAGTCTGCGCCGCGTCGCCCCAGTCGTGCACGGGACCCGCCGAGGCGGGGGGCGCCACCCCGCGAAGCGAGGAGGCCGGTCCGTTGTGGGGCGGTCCCCATTGACCGGCGCCGGGCGGGGCCCCCCAGGATGACTCGTTCATCAGACCTCGAGGAGCTCGGATTCCTTGTGCTTGAGCAGCTCGTCCACCTGCGCGACGTACTTCGCGGTGGTGTCGTCGAGCTCCTTCTCGGCGCGGCGCACCTCGTCCTCGCCGGACTCCTTGTCCTTGACGAGCTTGTCGAGGGTCTCCTTGGCCTTGCGGCGCACGCTGCGGATCGAGATCTTCGCGTCCTCGCCCTTGCTCCGGGCGACCTTGATGTACTCCTTGCGACGTTCCTCGGTCAGCTCAGGGAAGGTCACTCGGATGATGTTGCCATCGTTGCTCGGGTTGACGCCGAGGTCCGAGTCCCGGATCGCCTGCTCGATGTTGCGCAGGGCGCTCTTGTCGAACGGGGTCACCACGGCCATCCGCGGCTCGGGAACCGCGAACGACGCCAGCTGGTTGATCGGCGTCATGGCGCCGTAGTAGTCCGCCACGATCTTGTTGAACATCGCCGGGTGCGCACGCCCGGTGCGAATCGCGGCGAAGTCCTCCTTGGCGACCACGACGGCCTTCTCCATCTTCTCCTCGGCCTCGAGGAGGATCTCTTCGATCACCACTTGCTCCTGGTCTTTTCGGTAAGAAGCAGAGCCTCGCCCCTGCCGCGCGTCTTCTCCTGCACGGTGTCCGACCGGCAGGCAGTTGTCCATCCCCGCGCCGAGGTCTTCCCCCGGCCGGGAGTTGCCGCCCGTACAGGCCGATGCCCGTACGGAATCACGGCAGTTGGGGCCGTCAGGCCCGGGTGCCCTGATCGCTGACGAGCGTGCCGATCTTCTCACCCTTCACCGCACGCGCGATGTTGCCCTCGGCGAGCAGCTCGAACACGAGGATCGGGAGCTTGTTGTCCCGGCACAGCGTGATGGCGGTGGCATCGGCGATCTTCAGGTCGCGGGTGATGACCTCACCGTATTCGAGCGCGTCGAACTTGACCGCGTCCGGGTTCTTCTTGGGGTCGGAGTCATAGACCCCGTCCACACCGTTCTTGCCCATCAGCATGGCCTCGGCGTCGATCTCCAGGGCACGCTGGGCGGCGGTGGTGTCGGTGGAGAAGTACGGCATACCCATACCGGCGCCGAAGATGACGACCCGGCCCTTCTCCAGGTGGCGCACCGCGCGCAGCGGAATGTACGGCTCCGCGACCTGGCCCATCGTGATCGCTGTCTGGACGCGGGAGTCGATGCCCTCCTTCTCCAGGAAGTCCTGGAGGGCCAGACAGTTCATGACCGTACCGAGCATGCCCATGTAGTCGGAGCGTGCCCGGTCCATGCCGCGCTGCTGGAGTTCGGCCCCGCGGAAGAAGTTGCCGCCGCCGATCACGATGGCGATCTCGTAGCCGTCGCGGACCACGGCGGCGATCTCGCGGGCCATCGCGTGCACCACATCGGGGTCGACACCGAGTCCGCCGCCGCCGGCGAACGCCTCGCCCGACAGCTTCAACAGGAAGCGCCGCCTGCCGCCGTTACCGGCATGGTCTGTGTGCGCGCCGTCGGCACCGTGATTCATTGAGCTCTCCTCGTGCACATACGAAGAAGGCCATTGCCGTGGGTCTGGTTCAGATCCCCTTGCGGCAATGGCCTCCTCGTCACATCTGCGGCCGGCCGTTGAGCGGCCGACTGCGTACGACCCTAGCGGGGTCGCAGGTCATTCGCTGCCTTCGCGGCAGGCTCAGATGCCGACCTTGATGCGCGAGAAGCGCTTCAGGGTGACACCGGCCTCCTGCAGGACCTTCTCGACGGACTTCTTGTTGTCGAGCGCGTACGGCTGGCCGAGCAGCGTCGCGTCCTTGAAGAAGCCGTTGAGGCGGCCTTCGACGATCTTCGGCAGGGCGGCCTCGGGCTTGCCCTCGGCACGGGTGGTCTCCTCGGCGACGCGCCGCTCGGCCTCGACGACCTCGGCCGGGACGTCGTCCTTGGAGAGGTACTTCGGGGCGAAGGCGGCGATGTGCTGCGCAACGCCCTTGGCGACCTCGGCGTTCTCCTTGTCGAGCTCGACAAGGACACCGATCTGCGGCGGCAGGTCAGGCATGGTGCGGTGCATGTACGCCGACACGTAGCCGTCGGAGAACTGCGCGAAGCGGTCCAGGACGATCTTCTCGCCCAGGTTGGCGTTGGCCTCGTCGACGAACGCCTGGACGGTCTTGCCGGCCACGATCTCGGAGGCGAGCAGGGCCTCGATGTCGGCCGGAGAGGTCTTCGCGACGTGCGCGGCGATCTCGTTGGCGACGGCCTGGAACTTCTCGCCCTTGGCGACGAAGTCCGTCTCGCACTTCAGCTCGACGATGACGCCGGAGGTGTTGTCGCCGGCGATCACGGAGACCACCGCGCCGTTCTCGGCGGAGCGGCCCTCGCGCTTGGCGACGCCCTTCTGGCCCTTGATGCGCAGCGCCTCGACGGCCTTGTCGACGATGCCCTCGGCCTCGTCCAGGGCCTTCTTGCAGTCCATCATGCCTGCGCCGGTGAGCTCGCGGAGCTTCTTGACGTCGGCGGCGGTGTAGTTCGCCATGGTCTGTGAATCTCTTCTCGAAATCTCGAAGTCGAAAGATCTACGGGTGGACGGCGGGGGCGGCGCGTGTTGCGCCCTCCCCCGCCGTCATCAACCGGATGCTGCGGGTCAGGCCTGCTCGGCGTCCGCGGCCGGCTTCTCAGCCTCGGCCTCGGCCTCGGCCTCGGCAGCCGGAGCCTCGGCGGCGGGGGCCTCGGCGGGCTTCTCGGAGTCGGCCTTCTTCTCGCCCTCGAGCAGGTCGCGCTCCCACTCGGCCAGCGGCTCGGCGGCGGCAGCCTTCTCGCCGGGCTTCTGGTCGCCGGTGGCGGCACCGGAGCGGGCGATGAGGCCCTCGGCGACGGCGTCGGCGATCACGCGGGTGAGCAGGGTGACGGAGCGGATCGCGTCGTCGTTGCCCGGGATCTTGTAGTCGACCTCGTCCGGGTCGCAGTTGGTGTCGAGGATCGCGACGACCGGGATGTTGAGCTTGCGCGCCTCACCGACGGCAATGTGCTCCTTCTTGGTGTCCACGATCCAGACGGCGCTGGGCACCTTCTGCATCTCGCGGATACCACCGAGGGTCTTCTCCAGCTTGGCCTTCTCGCGGGAGAGAACCAGGAGCTCCTTCTTGGTGAGGCCGGAGGCGGCCACATCCTCGAAGTCGATCTGCTCGAGCTCCTTCAGGCGCTGCAGGCGCTTGTAGACGGTCGAGAAGTTGGTCAGCATGCCGCCGAGCCAGCGCTGGTTCACGTAGGGCATGCCCACGCGGGTCGCCTGCTCGGCAATGGCCTCCTGGGCCTGCTTCTTCGTGCCGACGAACATGACCGAGCCACCGTGGGCGACGGTCTCCTTGACGAACTCGTAGGCGCGGTCGATGTACGACAGCGACTGGAGCAGGTCGATGATGTAGATGCCGTTGCGCTCCGTGAAGATGAAACGCTTCATCTTCGGGTTCCAGCGGCGGGTCTGGTGCCCGAAGTGGACGCCGCTTTCCAGCAGCTCCCGCATCGTAACGACGGCCATGGCCGTACTCCTTGTTGTTCTCGGTTCCACTGCGGCCGGTCGGCCGCAGTGCCTGACGCCCCGACGCGCCTGCCGGGGAAGGCACCTTGCGGAGCCGTCCGAGGACCGAGGAGCGCGGCCGTCGTGCTGCCCGAATGGGACTGGTGCACTGACGGCGGGGCGTGCGAAGTCGACCCGGTGACCCGGATCGCCACCAGAAGTGTACGGGACTGCCGATGCACCGGGCGACACACACCATTTCGAACCCCGCGCGAGTGACGCCGTTATCCACAACCGGCCGGTCGTCCACAGCTATGGACCAAGATCCCCACGCCGCGGGCGCCTGCGTCACCGTCGAGAAATGCGACGAAAGATGCGACGAGAGACGCGACCGGAAACGCGACGAAATTCGGGCGGGGGCCGGGGCGGGGACTTGCCCGGCTTCCAGGACTTGGAGGCCGTGCAGGGCGTACAGGGCCAGCACGGCCGCCTTGGATTCCCTGGGCTCCGCAACTTCCGTGGAGGCTCCTCAGACCGGTTCAGCCGCCGGCGGAGCCGAGCCCACAGCCGACCGCGCCGCGCGCCGGTGCCCCTCCCCACCCTCCCCGTTTCCCTTCCCTTCCCCCGGCACCGGTCCCGCTTCCGGCCGCCTGCGCCGTTACCGCCGGCGCCGAGCCGGAAGCCGAACGGACACGGGACGAGCTGCTTCTTTCCGGCCCGCGTGGCGTGCGCGCTCCTGGCTCCGACGCTGGCAGCGGTGCTCTCCCTGCCGGGGATGATCCTGGTCCCCCCGCTCATACACGCTGTCGCTCCGTCCCTGGCCACGCTGGCAGGGCACGGGGTGGAGCTCGTAGCGGCTCGGCCTGCGGACGCGGAAAGCCCTGACACGACGGGACGGCCCCACACAGCGGGACGACCTGGAGCTGCGGAGCGTCCCGAGCCACCGGCTTCCGCTGGGGACCGTGCCTGGCCTGTTGTGGGAACGGCCGGCATACGTCCCGCGGTGTCACGTGGCTGGGAACCGCCCCCTTCCCCCTGGGCGGCCGGCCACCGCGGCGTGGACCTGGCCGCATCCGCCGGCGCGACGGTGCGGGCGGCCGCGCCCGGCCGGGTTGCGTACGCGGGGACCGTCGCCGGCCGTGGCGTCCTCACCATCGAGCTGTCCCGCTCGGGTCGACCTCCCCTACGCACCACCTACGAGCCCGTACGCTCCACGGCCCGGAAGGGCCAGCGCGTCACGGCCGGCCAGCCGGTCGGCGTACTGCAACGCGGCCCGTTCCACTGCCGCGGGCCCTGCCTTCACTGGGGCCTGCGCCGCGGGAAGACGTATCTGGACCCGCTGTCACTGCTGCCCGAGAGCATGCTCGGCGGCGGTCCGTCGCGGCTCCTGCCGGTCTTCGGGGTTCCCTTGCCCGCTGGCGGCCGCACGGATCCTCGGCGACCGGAACCAGCAGCTCAGGAGACACGGTCGAGGCCGACCGGCGCCGCCCTCCTGGGGACGGTCGGGCTCGCGGCCGCGGCCCTCTGGGCACTGGGCCGTCTGCCGCCTGGCCGGTCGGCGGGGAGGGGCGGGCATGCGGGGGCGCGGGTGACGGGTGCCGGGAGTGCGGTCGGCTCGGCCAGTGGCGAGATGAGGGGTGATCGCGAGCGAGGTGGTGGTGATCGGGGGGAGGTGAGGGTGCGCAGGGGGTAGCGGCGATCGCCCGGTAGCGACAGAGGCACGCGGGGAGGTGAGGGGCGCGCAGAGGTAGCGGCGGCCGCGCGGTAGCGACAGAGGAGCGCGGGGCGGAGAGACCGGCCCGATCTGATGGCACCGCGCCGTAGACCAACGTCCAGGCCATGGGTCCGGCCGGGCTGCGGGCTGCGGGCTGCGGGCTGCGGGCTGCGGGCTGCGGGCTGCGGGCTGCGGGCTGCGGGCTGCGGGCTGCGGGCTGCGGGCTGCGGGCTGCGGGCTGCGGGCTGCGGGCTGCGGGCTGCGGGCTGCGGGCTGCGGGCTGCGGGCTGCGGGCTGCGGGGCCAACGAGCGTTGGGGTGGTGGAGGAGGGGTGGGGGCCGGGGGCGGGGGGGAGGCCCCCCCCGGGGTCAGCCGCGGACGCCGCGGAGGGCCATGGCGACCGCTGCCTCCGTGATCTCGCCCGGGTCTTCGGCGGCGCCTAGTTCGATGCGGCGGACCGCGGCGTCGACGACGCCCTGGAGGAGCATGGCGGCGAGTCGGGGCTGTTCGTGGCCGAGGGCAGCGAGCGCTTCGATGATCATGGCGATGAGTCCGCCGTGCGCCGCGCGGATCTTCTCGCGGGCGCCGGCGTCCAGCTCACCGGCCGAGATGGCGACGACGGCACGGTGGCGCCGGTCGCCGACCAGCGCCAGCTGCCGGCGCACGTACGCCTCGACCTTCTCCTCGGGCGTGTCGACGCGCTCCATCGCCGCTTCGACCTCGGCGGCCCAGACGGGGAAATCGACGGCGCACAGCTCTTCGACAACGGCTGCGCGCGAGCGGAAGTACTCGTATACGGAGGAGCGCGCGAGTCCGGTGCGCTCGGCGAGGGCGGGGAAGGTCAGCGCTTCCGTTCCGCCTTCGGACAGCAGGGAGCGGGCGGCGTCCAAGAGGGCGCCGCGCTGCATCGTCCGGTGCTCGGCCACAGAGGCCGCTCGAATCCTGGGCACGTCACCACTCTACGGATGGCGCGCCGGTCGCGGCACTCCGCATGGCGACACGGCTCAGGGAGACTCGATGGTTGTGGGGAGGCTCGACGTGTGCACGGAGGTTCGGTCCGGGAGGTGACTCGGTCCCCGATCGGAGTCGGGTCCGGGAGGCGATGCGGCTTCCCCGACGAGACTCGGCGGCCGAGAGGTAGCTCAGGCCGGGCAGTGGCTCAGCGCCCGACGTCGGCGAGCTTGGCTCTGAGTTGCAGCACGGACTTGGTGTGGATCTGGCTGACCCTGCTCTCCGTGACGCCGAGGACGTTGCCGATCTCGGCGAGCGTGAGGCCCTCGTAGTAGTAGAGCGTGACCACGGTCTTCTCGCGGTCGGGGAGGGTGTTGATGGCGCGCGCGAGCAGGCGCCGCAGTTCGCGGTCCTCGGCGATCTCGACGGGGTTCTCGGCCGCCGTGTCCTCGAGGGTGTCCATCAGGCTGAGCCGTTCACCGCCCTCGCCGCCGACGTGCAGCAGCTCTTCCAGGGCCACCACGTTCGCCAGGGACAGCTGGCTGAACACACTGTGGAGTTCCTCCAGCGCGATGCCCATCTCCGCCGCGACCTCCGCCTCGGACGGGGTGCGGCGCAGTTGCGCTTCGAGGGTGGCGTATGCCCGTTCGACGGCGCGGGCCTTCTGCCTCACGGAGCGCGGGATCCAGTCCAGCGCACGCAGTTCGTCGATCATCGCGCCGCGGATGCGGGTGATGGCGTAGGTCTCGAACTTGATGGAGCGTTCGGGGTCGAACTTCTCGATGGCGTCGATCAGTCCGAAGACTCCGGAGGAAACGAAGTCGGCCTGTTCGACATTGGGTGGCAGTCCGACGCTGACGCGGCCGGCGACGTATTTGACCAGCGGCGAGTAGTGCAGGATCAGCTGCTCCCGCAGCCGGCCGTCGCCTGATGCCTTGTAGGCGCGCCACAATTCGTCGAGCGAAGTGGGCGGGGCGGGGCGCACGCTGCCGCGCGCGGCGGGTGGTACTGCCGCACGGTCAGACCCGGAGGTGTGCTGGGGCATTCGTCGCCTTGAGCCGTTCTGCCGAGACGCGGGTGGGTGGATGTGTGAGGGCTGAATTGTCTGTGAGCGTAGCGTGACCGGAGTGTCGCGGTGCGCGATGGCGGCAGGTTCGGGGGTGCGCAGATACGTTCCGCTGCCCGCACCTCAGGGTTACCTCGTACGGCGTGGCGATACCCGGACACGGTGCCGGGTACCGGTCTCCGGCGGGCCGTGTGGGCGGACGCCGTGACGCGTCGGGTGCGACCCCGTGCGTCCGTTGCGCCACATCGCCGTCTCCCCACGGGTCGGGCCCGTGCGCCGAAGCACGGCAAACCTGGATTCTGCGGTCATTCCCCTCACCCTTTCACCCGTTCGCCCCAGGTCAAGTACCGCCTCGCCGGGAACCGTCGGTCGCCTCGGCGCGTCGCGCCAACTCCCAGCGATCACCGCACCTTTGAACGAATCCGAGGGACTGGAGCTCGAAGAGTTTGCCCTGGGTGACATCGCGGGGCGTGCCCGCTTCCTGCGCAAGGTGGGTGGTGTCCGTGCTGCCGCGCGCGGGCAGTGCCTCCAGCACGCGGGTCGCGACGGGGTCGAGGAGGTCGCGGATGCGGGTGGAGCCTGGGCGCTCGGGGGCGAGGTCGCCGATGCTGCCGACGAGTTCAATGACCTCGTCGGCGTCGGTGACCACCGCGGCCTCGCCGCGCAGGAGTTGGTGCACACCGGCGGACAGACCGCTGGTGACCGGGCCGGGCATGCCCATCGTGAATCGCCCGAGGGCCAGCGCCCGTCGGGCGGTGACGAGTGAGCCGCTGCGGAGTTCGGCCTCCACGACGACGGTGCCTCTGGTGAGCGCGGCGATCACGCGGTTGCGCTGGACGAAGCGGGTGCGGGTGGGGTGGTCGCCCGGTGGTAATTCGGCGACCACCAGGCCCTGTTCGGAGATGCGGCCGATCAACTCGGTGTGGCCGCGCGGGTAGGCGTAGTCGACGCCGGATGCGAGTACGGCGATGGTCGCGCCGTCGGCGGCCAAGGCGCCGCGGTGAGCTGCGCCGTCGACGCCGTACGCGGCTCCGGATACGACGGCCCAGCCGCGCTCGGCGAGTCCGGCGCTGAGGGTGGCGGCGAGGTGGGCGCCGTATTCGGTGCAGGCGCGGGCGCCGACGACGGCGACCGAGCGCAGCGCCCACAGCCGGAGGTTGGCCGTTCCGCGCACCCATAGGCCGACGGGGCGGGCATCGCCGAGGTCGTTGAGCTGGCCCGGCCATTCGTCGTCCCCGGGGCAGATGAACCGGCCGCCGAGAGTCGCGACGGCGGCGAGGTCGGCGGCGGGGCGTGCCCGTGCGGCCCGTAGCCTCAGGCCCGCGATCTTGGCGGGGCTTGCGCCCTTGGGTGGGGCCGCGTCCTCGTCGGACAGCATGTGCCACAGGGCCACCGGGCCCATTTCGCGCAGCCAGCGGCCGGCGATTTCGTCACCCGGTTCGAGGATCCGGGTGAGGGCCGCGCGGGCCATGTGCTGCGGTTCGTACGCTGCCCGGGGAGCCGGCGGTCGGGCGGCCGTCGGGGGCGAGGCAGGGGCCGCGTCGGGCGGGTGGCGCCGGTCGTCCGCGGCGGTCTGCGGGGCGCTCGTCGCGAAGCCCCATTCGTCGGTGCGGTTCATTGCTCACCCCTTTTCTTGCGGAGGCCGCTCTCTTGCGGGGGCCGCGCGGCCGCGGTCTCGCGATTGCTTTCGCCGCCGCCCACCGCCGTGAGCGTGCCGCGGCGTACGCCTGTGCGGAGTTCCAGGGCCCAGTTGACGTCTTCTCTGCTGGGGCGGTCGCGGCCGGAGAGGTCGGCGGCTGTCCAGGCGACGCGGAGGACCCGGTCGAGGCCGCGGGCCGTGAGGAGGCCGCATTCCAGGTCGCGTTCCGCTTGGGCCAGTGCGCCGGGGTGGACCTGCCAGCGGGTTCTCAGTTCATGGCCGGGTACCTCGCTGTTGGTGTTCCAGGGGGTGCCGGCGAGGCGGTCAGCGGCGCGTTCGCGGGCGGCCTGTACGCGGGCGGCCACGGTCGCGGTGGATTCGGCGCAGCGACCGAACGCGATCAGTTCGGAGCGGGCGACCGGCTCCACGGCGATCCGTAGGTCCACCCGGTCCATCAGCGGCCCGGAGAGGCGGGCACGGTAGCGGCGGATGGAGGACGGGCGGCATTCGCAGCCACCGCTGGTGGTGCCGTGCCGTCCGCAGGGACAGGGGTTGGCGGCGAGGGCGAGGAGGAATCGGGCGGGCATGCGCATCATGCCGGCGGCGCGGGCGACGACGACATGCCCGGATTCGAGGGGCTGGCGCAGGGCGTCCAGGACGCGTGGGCTGCATTCGGCGGCCTCGTCCACGAACAGCACGCCGTGGTGGGCAAGGGATACGGCTCCGGGGCGGGGCAGTCCGGTGCCGCCGCCGACGAGGGATGCCATCGTCGCGGAGTGGTGCGGGGCGCAGTAGGGCGGCCGGTGGACCAGTGGCTGTCCTGGCGGGAGGGTGCCGGCCACCGAGTGGACGGCGGTGACCTCCAGGGATTCCTTGGGCGACAGGGGTGGCAGCAGCCCGGGGAGCCGTTCGGCGAGCATGGTTTTGCCGGCGCCGGGCGGGCCTTTGAAGAAGATGTGGTGGCGCCCGGCGGCTGCCACCTCCAGGGCGCGGCGGGCGCTGTGCTGGCCTGCGACGTCGGTGAGGTCGGGAGCGTGTTCTCCGCGGGGCAGGCCGGCGCTGATGCCGGTGCCGGGGACGATCAGGCCGGCCAGCAGCGGGTCGGGGCGGCCTTCTTCCTGGGGTTCTTCTTCGTCGGGCACCGGTTCGTCGGCGAGGACGGCGATGAGTTGGCGCAGGCTGCGGACGCCGAGGACGGAGATGCCGGGGACGAGGGAGGCCTCGGCGACGGTCCGTTCCGGGACGACGACCTGGCGGTATCCGGCGTCGGCGGCGGCCAGCACGGCCGGCAGCACTCCGCGTACGGGGCGGACGCGGCCGTCCAGGCCCAGTTCGCCGATCATCATCAGGTCGGTGAGTTCACGGGGGTCGAGGCGTTCGGCGGCGCCGAGGACCGCGCAGGCCACGGCCAGGTCGAATCCGCTGCCGCTCTTGGGTACGGACGCCGGGCTGAGGCCGACGGTGAGTTTCTTCTGCGGCCATTCGGCGCCGGAGTTCACGACGGCGGCGCGCACCCGGTCCCTGGACTCGATCAGGCTTTTGTCGGGCAGCCCGACGAGGGTGAATGCCGCGACGCCTGGTTCCAGGTCGGCCTGGACCTCGACGACGACGCCTTCGACGCCGACCAGGGCGACGGAGCAGGTCCGGGCGAATCCCATTACGCCACCCCTCGTGCGTGCTGGACGACCGGGGCGCCTCGGGCCGGCAGCAGGACGCCGATGACGTCGATCCGTACGCCGCCGGGTGGCGGGCCGCCGTGGCGCTCCAGCCAGCGTTCTGCCAGCAGGCGCAGTCGGGCGGTCTTCTCGGGGCGTACGGCCGCCATGGGGTGTTCGTACCAGCCGGCGCGGCGGGTTTTGACCTCGCAGACCACGAGGGCGTCGCCGTCGGCGGCGACGATGTCGATCTCTCCGTCGCGGCAGCGCCAGTTGCGATCCAGGATCCGCATCCCGGCCTCGATGAGCCGCCGGGCGGCCAGGTCTTCGCCGTAGCGGCCGAGAGCGCGTCGTCGGGTGTCGGTCGGTTTGGTCGCCGTCGGCGCGGTGGTGCCGGGGGTCGCTTCGGCAGGGCTGCCAGCGCTACCGGCGGCAGCGTTCCGGGAGCCCGTACGCGGCCTGGCCCGGCGCCCGGGCCCTCGGCGATCACTCGCTCGCCCGCCACGCTCCGGGCCCTTACGGGGCTCTGAGAACGCCCCCCGCACCCGGTCCCTGGCCTGCGTGTCCCTGGCCTGCGTGTCCCTGACCTGTGGATCCCTGACCTGCGTGCCGTCCGCTGTGTCGTCCGCGGTCGGCCGGCCGTGCTGCATGCCGTTCGTGGCGTTCATGCGGTACCACCTCCGGCACCGACTCTGACGCCCTCACGCAGATCTATTGGATCTTGGTGGACAACGAGCCGGTTGTGGATAACCCGCTCACCCGTCCGGGGCGGCCCGCGTCACGGAGGGCATACCGGGCAGCCCGAAGCAGGCCCGGCCGTCGCCCCGCAGGCGCCGGCCGGCAAGCAGTATCCGGCCGCCTCAGCTCCCCGGAAGATCCAGATCGCTCTTGTTGAGCTCCTCGATATTCACGTCCTTGAACGTGAGCACTCGCACCTGCTTGACGAAGCGAGCCGGACGGTACATGTCCCAGACCCAGGCGTCGGCCATCGAGACCTCGAAAAAGACTTCGCCCTGGACCGAGTGCACCTGCATCTCGTAATCGTTGGTGAGGTAGAAGCGTCGCTCGGTCTCGATCACATATTTGAACAGCCCGACGACGTCGCGGTACTCCCGGTAGAGCTTCAGCTCCATCTCGGTCTCGTACTTCTCGAGGTCCTCGGCGCTCATGGCAGATCCCCTTCAGCCGTGCGTCCCCCTATTGTGCGTCAGACCCGCTCGGTCTCCAGGAGCACCGGCGCACTCGGGGGCCCTTCGTCGAGCAGTGTGCGCAGCAGCTCGGCGAGTCTGGTCGGATACACCGTCTCACGTGATGCTGACAGTTCTTCCGAAGTCCACCACCTCAGTCCCGAGACGCTGCGTCGCTCCAGGTCCGTATGCCCGCCGGTGTCGGTGACAGTCCGCTCGGTTCGCCCCAGGTAGTACCACTCGTCCTGCTCCCAGCGCCGCCCGTCGAACGGGAAGGCGCAGTGGCGTTTCCACAGGACGGGGCCGAGGACCGCGTCGGTGATGCCGGTCTCCTCGGCGAGTTCGCGGCGGGCGGCCTCCTCGTGCGTCTCGGCTCCTTCGAGGCCGCCGCCGGGGGTGAACCACCAGGTGTCGGCGGGGCGGTCCGGTTCGAAGCCGTGGAGCAGCAGGATCCGGTCGTCGGGGTCGAGCAGCACGACGCGGGAGACCTGGCGTACGCCGGCCGGCTCGGGCTCGTCGGCGACCGCGGAAGCCTCACGGCCCTCGGCCGCCCCCTCGGCGGGCGCTACCCCAGGGCCCGGGCCCTTGCCCGGCTCCTCGGCCGCCAGTCCCTCACGCACGCCGCCGCCCCTTGCGCCGGGCGATGGGCCCGTAGGCGGAGCCGCCGAGGATGAGGACCGCGCCGGCGATCACGGCGAGGGTGATGGGCTGCAGCGGGCCCGGCTGCGAGGTGCCGCCGGGGAAGGCGGAGAAGCTGGTCGGGCGCTGCATCATGCCGATGCTGCCGAGCGGCCAGGCGCGGGCGTCGACCCGGGCGTTGACGGCGCTGCGCGGGACGGAGCCGTGGTCGCTGTCGGTGAGGTGGACGCGGGAGTCGAGGGAGTCGCTTCGGTGGTCGCCGAGCAGGAAGAGCTGGCCGGTGGGGACCTTGGCCTTGAAGCCGACGGGTGAGGCGGGGCCGCTGCCTTGCAGATACGGTTCCTCGACGGGGATTCCGTTCACGGTCAGCCGGCCTTGCTTGGTGCAGCAGGAGACCTTGTCGCCGCCGACGCCGACGACGCGCTTGACCATCGGCAGGTCGCCCCACACGGAGTCCTTGAAGACGACGATGTCGCCGCGGCGCACCTCGGATCCGTTCACCTTCTCGGCGATGACCCGGGCCCCGGCCGCGATCGTCGGCGACATCGAATCGGTCGGCACCGTATACGGGCGGTAGATCAGCGCCGCCCATACGAAGCCGCCCAGGAACAGCACACAGCCGAGGGCCACGGTCAGACCGGACAGCACACTGCCCGTGGTCCGGCCGCGGCCGTCGGTCCTGCTTTCCGTACTGCTGCTCATCCCAGCGCTCCCACCCCGCGGACCGGGCCCGCGTCGAAGATCCGGGACGGCACCTTACCTGGGGTTACGCTCTCCGGTCAGCCTCCGGCGGCGCCACATCACGATCGGTACCGCGCCGGCCAGGCCGAGGGCGGCCGGAGCCGCCGCCATTGCCTTGTTGATCCCGGGCTGGTCGAAGGTGTCCGGTACGGGCAGAGTCGCCCAGCGGTTGATGGGCCAGGCGATGGTGAACGCGCGGCCGACGACCTCGTCCTCCGAGACCGTGCCGTGGCCCTTGAGGTTCTGGTGGTAGCGGGAGTCGAGTGAGTCGTCTCGGTGGTCGCCCATCACCCAGATCCGGCCCTTGGGGACGTGGATCGGGCCGAACGCCCGGTCCCCGCAGGGGGTGACGCCGGGGAAGATGTACGAGTCTTCCTTCAGCGCCTTGCCATTGACCTTGACCGGGCCGCTGCCGTGGCACTCGACGGTGTCGCCGCCGACCGCGATGACCCGCTTGATCAGGTCCTTCTCCTCGGCCGAGGGCATCAGACCGATGAAGCTGAGGACGTTCTGGACGGGGTTGGGCTCGGGGGTCGGCGTCTCGTTCAGCCAGCCGCCCGGGTCGTGGAAGACGACGACCTCACCGCGCTCCGGCTTGGACCCGAACCACGGCGTCAGCTTGTCCACCAGGACCCGGTCCCCGCGCTGCAGGGTGTCCTGCATCGAGTCGGACGGGATGGAGAACGCCTGCACCAGGAACGTCTTGATCAGCAGCGCGAGGAGCAGGGCGATACCGATGAGGATCGGCAGCTCTTTCCAGAAGGCACGAGGCTTCTTGGCCTTCCTCATACTGCCGCTCGCCTCCTCGCCCGCAGGTGTGTCCAACGTATCCGACCCACCCGGCCGGTCCGACGACGCCGAACGCGGCGCGCGCGCCGATGACTCCGGCTGTGACTGTGCTGGTGACTGATGTACGGAACTCGTCACCGGCTGCGGGGTCTCACCGCCCCCTGCCGGCTCCTCGGGCTCTTCGGTTCCGGACCGCGCGCCGACCGCCAAGTCCCCCACATCTGCTCCTCACTCCACGCACTCGCCCGCCCGTCAACCGGCGCAGGCCCACCACTCCCATAACGAGCGGGAGTTCCGCAGGGGTCGGGAGTACGGTCAAACTCTCGGGTGACACCCTATGCGGCGCACCCGCTGCGGACGCCCTGGCGCCCGGCGCGTCGTGCACCGTCGCAAAGGTGTCCGGCTCTTCGAGGCGTCGCCAGTGGCTGAACGGCCAGGCGATCACCACGGCCCGGCCCACGACGCTGTCCTCCGAGACCGTGCCACGGTACGGCTCGTCCAGATGGAAGCGCGAATCCGCGGAGTTGGAGCGGTGGTCGCCCATCACGAAGATCCGTCCGGTGGGGACGTTCACCGTGAATTTCAGCTGGGAGGGCGGGTTGCCCGGGTGGACGTACGGTTCGGTCAGCGGGGTGCCGTTGACGGTGACCCGGCCCTGCTTGTCGCAGCATTTGACGGTGTCGCCGCCGACCGCCACGACCCGCTTGATCAGGTCTTGTTCATCGGCGGACGGCAGCAGCCCGATGGAGGTCATGGCGTCCTTGACCGGCTGGAAGGCGCCCCCGTCGTCGGCGGGCTGATGCTGTTCGTCCTTGAGCCACTTGCCGGGGTCCTTGAAGACGACGACATCGCCGCGCTCCGGCTTGGAGCCGAACCAGGGCGTGAGCTTGTCGACCAGCACCCGGTCGCCGATCTTGATCGTCTGCTCCATGGAGCCGGACGGGATGACGAACGCCTGGACCAAGAAGGTCTTCAGGACGAGGGCGATGGCCAGCGCCACGCCGATGAGGATGGGGATTTCCTTGATGTAGGAGCGGCGCCTGCGGCGTTTGATGCGCCGGGCCTGGCGCCGCCGCTCGGCCCGTCCGCCGGTCGCGGGCCGGCCGGCCCGTGTGCCGTCGCCGCCGCGGGGCTCCTGGGTGTCGCCGGTCGGCGCGGAGGCGCCGTACGAGCCGTCGGCAGCGCTTCCGGTCCCCTTGGCGCTCTGGCGCCCGTGGCGGGGGCGTCCGCGGTTACCCATGGGGGCCCGCCGCGGTGGGTATCCGGTCGAAGGACCCTGGTGCGTCGATGGTGCGCCAGCGGCTCACCGGCCAGGTGATCAGGTCCGCGCGGCCGATGACCTTGTCGACGGGGACCGTGCCGCCGCCCGGGTCACCTAGGTGGTCGCGGGAATCGCTGGATCTGGCGCGGTGGTCCCCCATGACCCACAGCTTCCCCTCCGGCACCACGATGTCGAACTCCACCGAGGACGGCGCGTCCCCGGGGTGCAGATAGCCCTCGCTCACGGGCTCACCGTTCACTTCGATCCGCCCCCGTTTGTCGCAGCAGGTCACATGGTCACCGCCGATACCGATCACGCGCTTGACGTAGTCCGTCTCGGCGGGCCGGGCCAGGCCCAGCGCCGCGCCGGCTCCGCGCAGCAGCCCCGGGACGGGATTCTCCCCCTGCTCCCTGTGAACAAAGGAGCCCGTGCCGTCGAACACCACCACATCGCCCCGTGCCGGCTCGCTGCCGAAACGGTACGCCAGCTTGTTGACCAGCACCCGGTCCCCGATCTGCAGGGTGTTCTCCATGGAGGAGCTGGGAATCAGAAAAGGCTGCGCGATGAACGCGCTGAGCAGCAGTACGAACGCCAGGCAGAGGACCAGCAGAGTCACCGGCCGTCGGCGCAGGCGAGCCGTACGCGAGAGAAAACGCGCGGAGCGCGACCCCTGCTCCGGCCCCTGGTCGGGGGTGGGAGAGGGGTCGCGCTCCGTGAGCTGTGCGTCGGTGTCCATCGGGCCCTGAGCCTATCCGGCCGGATCCGGACACCGGACGCGAGCGTGGCTTTGCGTTGCCGGGGCGCAAAAAATCGCGCTCCGGGGCGGCGCGGCTCAGCTGTCGCGCTTCTCCTTGATCTTCGCGGCCTTGCCGCGGAGGTCACGCAGGAAGTACAGCTTGGCGCGACGGACGTCACCGCGGGTCACGACCTCGATCTTCTCGACGATCGGGGTGTGCACCGGGAAGGTGCGCTCCACGCCGACGGAGAAGCTGACCTTGCGGACCGTGAAGGTCTCGCGCACGCCGGCGCCCTGACGGCGGATGACAACGCCCTTGAACTGCTGCACACGGGAGCGGTTGCCCTCGATGACGCGGACGTGGACGTTGACGGTGTCACCCGGGCGGAAGGCCGGGACGTCGGTGCGCAGCGACGCGGCGTCGACGGAGTCGAGAAGGTGCATGACCTACTGCTTTCTTCGCTGATGCCACAGGTCATCAACGGGATATCGGAAAGGATGTTTCGGATGCCGTTCCGTCGGGCGGGCGTCGTTCCCCCTGTGGCAGGGGCGCGCGCCGGACGCACACAGCAGCGGCCTATTCTTCCACGGCCTCGGCCGTCCGCCCAAATCGGCCGTCGTCGCCCTCCGACCAGCCAAGGGCGGCGAGTATCGCGCGGTCGTGCTTGTCGAACGCGGCGGGGTCGGCGCGGTTGATCAGATCGGGGCGGTTGCGGTCGGTGCGGCGGAAGGCCTCGTCGCGGCGCCAGCGGGCGATCTTGCCGTGATGGCCGCTGAGCAGGACCTCGGGGATGCCGCGTCCGCGCCACTCGGGGGGCTTGGTGTAGACGGGGCCCTCCAGGAGGTCGGCCATCGCGCCGGGGGCGAAGGAGTCGTCCTGGTGGGAGGCGGCGTTGCCGAGGACGCCGGGCAGCAGCCGGGCCACCGCCTCGACCATGACCAGGACCGGGGCCTCGCCGCCGGCCAGGACGTAGTCGCCGATGGAGACCTCGCGGACGTCGAGGCGGTCGCCGTACTCCTCGATGACGCGGCGGTCGATGCCTTCGTAGCGGGCCGGGGTGAACACCAGCCAGGGCTTGGCGGAGAGTTCGACGGCGAGCTGCTGGGTGAAGGGGGCGCCGCTCGGGGTGGGGACGACGATGACGGGTTCACCGTCACCGGACGCCAGGATCTCGTCGAGCGCCTCGCCCCACGGCTCGGGCTTCATGACCATGCCGGGGCCGCCGCCGTAGGGGGTGTCGTCGACGGTGTTGTGCTTGTCGTGCGCCCATTCCCGCAGGTCATGGATGCGCACATCGAGCTGTCCGCGGGCCCGGGCCTTACCGACCAGCGAGACGTTCAGCGGCTCGAGGTATTCGGGGAAGATCGTGACGACGTCGAGCCGCATCAGCTGTCCTCGCGGCTGGAGGCCACCTCGGCCCGGCTGTCGTCGAGGAGGCCGGGCGGCGGGTCGATGACCGCGCGCTGCTCCTCCAGGTCGATCTCCGGGACGATCTCGGTGACGAACGGGATCATGACCTCGCTGCCGTCGGGCCGCCGGACGATCAGCAGGTCCTGGTAGGGCAGGTGGGAGACCTCGGAGATCCGGCCGACGGCGGTGCCGTCACGGGTGACGACATCGAGGTCGATCAGCTGGTGGTCGTAGTACTCCTCGGGGTCCTCGGGGACTTCCTCCGGGTCGACCTCGGCGATCAGCAGGGTGTTGCGCAGCGCCTCGGCGGCCGTACGGTCGGCGACGCCCTCGAAGCGCAGCAGCAGCCGGCCGCTGTGCACCCGGCCGGTCGCGATGGTCAGCGGGCCGACGGAGGACGGATCGGTGGCGAGGACGGCGCCCGGGGCGAGCCGCAGCTCGGGCTCGTCGGTGCGCACCTCTACGGTGACCTCGCCCTTGATGCCGTGGGCCCGGCCGATCCGCGCGACTACCAGTTGCACTGCTGCTCCTTGCGGCAGAACCGCCGCCGCCTTCGCGGAGGTGGTCACTCGCCTCGTGGTTCCTCGATTGATGGTTGCGGCCGGCAAGCCATCGCCGCAAACGGGTACGGGCCGGGGCGGGCCACAGGCCCTCCCCGGCCCGAGCCGGTGTTCAACTTGTCAGCGGACCTGGTCCACGTCGACGAGGTCGACGCGGATGCCTCGGCCGCCGATGGCGCCCACGACGGTCCGCAGCGCGCGGGCGGTACGGCCGTTGCGGCCGATCACCTTGCCGAGGTCGTCGGGGTGGACCCGGACCTCGAGCACGCGCCCGCGGCGCAGGGTGCGCGAGGCTACCTGCACGTCATCGGGGTTGTCGACGATGCCCTTGACGAGGTGCTCGAGGGCTTCCTCGAGCATGCTCAGGCCTCGGTCGACTCGGAGGTGGACTCGGCCGCAGCCTCGTCCGCCTTCTTGTCAGCCTTCTTCGCCTTCGGGGTGATGGCCT
Organism: Streptomyces inhibens; assembly: GCF_022221585.1. Taxonomy (NCBI): domain Bacteria; kingdom Bacillati; phylum Actinomycetota; class Actinomycetes; order Kitasatosporales; family Streptomycetaceae; genus Streptomyces; species Streptomyces inhibens. The sequence goes on along the minus strand of NZ_CP084681.1, from coordinate 6,996,104 downwards.
CACCCTTCGGCTCGTCGCCGGAAGCCTTGGCGGCGGCCTCGAAGAGGGCGCGCTTGTCGACCTTCGGCTCGGCGACCTTCATCGGCGCCGGGGCCGGCAGGCCCTTGAACTTCTGCCAGTCGCCGGTGACCTTGAGGATGGCCATGACGGGCTCGGTCGGCTGCGCGCCGACACCCAGCCAGTACTGGACACGCTCGGAGTCGACCTCGATGCGCGAGGGGTTCTGCACCGGGTGGTACAGGCCGATCTCCTCGATGGCCCGGCCGTCACGGCGGGTACGGGAGTCGGCAACGACGATGCGGTAGTGAGGCGCGCGGATCTTGCCCAGACGCTTCAGCTTGATCTTGACTGCCACGGAAGTGGTGTCTCCTGGTCTTGACGTGGTTGGGCACAACAAGATGCCACGTGGGGTTGCGGTACTCGGGTGCCCGATGGACGCGTCAGCCGGAGGAGAGAGGGGTCCTGTGCGACTGTCGAGTACAGCTAGCCATTGTGCCACACGCCTTTGGGTCAGCCGACCGCGGCCACCTCGGGGATCCGGAAGGGCTTGCCACAGCCGCCGCAGACGATCGGCGCCTGGGCGAGCACGGAGGGTACGACCCGGACATTGCGGCCGCAGTCGCAGACGGCCTTGACGCGGACGCCGCCTCCGGAGGAGCCGTGCCGGGCGGCCGGGCCGCGGAAACTGCGGGCGGTGTCGGTGGCGGTCGCGGCGCTGTGCGCCTTGAGGGCTCTGGCCAGTCGTTCGATGGTGGGGCGGTAGCGCCTCCTGGCTTCGGGATTGAGCGTGACCAGGGAGAAGCCGCTGCTGGGGTGCGGCTCGTCGGCGTGGTCCAGGCCCAGTTCCTCGGCGATCGCCAGGAATCGGCGGTTGTGGTAGCGGCCTGCGCGGGAGGTGTCGCGGATGCCGCGGGCGGCGGCGATGCCGTGGACTGCCTCATGGAGCAGCCGTTCGAAGGAGAGTTCGGCGCCACAGGCGGACGAGGACTCTCCGATCAGGGACTCGGGCGCGGCCAGGTCCGGCAGCTCGGGGTGGTGCCGTTGAATATCGGCCCACGCGAGCGCCAGCTCGGCGGCGAGAACAGGCGGTGTCGTGCTCACGTCGTGACAACGAGCCGGGGTCGCCCAGTGTTCCGATTCCGGGCCATCCCAAATAATTTGCACGTACCAGTCAGTTTCCGGTCATGGGCCGTGCCGAGTGCGTGGTGCGCCGATCTGTGGAGAAGACGCCCAGTGACCCGCAAGCCGGTACGTAACCCCGCGTACGCCGCATGGCGTAAGCCGGTTGGCCGCCGGCGCGACGATCACCGCGGCGATGGTACGGGGGCAACCTGTGCCCGCAGGCACCGGCCCGTATCCCACCGTAGGGGCATCGGACACGGCCGGCCGACGTGGCCCGGGGGGCGCGTGGAGCGTTCGGGCGGCGGGCGTTGCCGTGGCGGAACCACGCGCGCCGGGGCACCCTGGAACGGCGCTCCAGGGAGCGGGCCCGGCGCATACGGGGGCGCGCGGGAGACAACCCCGGCGCATCCCCTGGACGCCCGGACGGATGCGCAGTTGTCTGGATTGCGGGGGCGCACAACGCGCGATCACGGGGGCGATCGGTACCGAACAGCTTCTGGTTCTCGGCGAATAGGGGCGCTATCGATGTCACCCACGCTTGTGCGGCACCAGCTTCCGCACTCCGGATCCATGCGCTGCGACGGCCCACACGCTCCGGCCCGGTCACGGGAGCGCACCCGTGACTGGGCCGAGATCCAGGAGCGGATGCTGGTGCCCCTTTACGAAGCCACCTACGACCGCCTGGGGGTCGGCCCCGGCACCCGGCTGCTGGGGCTCGGCTGCGGGTCCGGTCTGGCGCTGTTGCTCGCGGCGGCGCGCGGGGCGCAGGTCAGCGGTGTGGACGCGGACGAGACCCGGCTGGAGCTGGCGCGCGAGCGGCTCACGCCGGACGGTATGCCGGAGCACACCCGGGTGGTCAGTGGCGGCCTGGAGGCCGCGGCGCCCGGGGATGCGCCCTTCAACGTGGTCACCGCGTTCCATCCGGTGGGCTGTGTGAGCACGATCGAGGGGCTGACGACGTCGCTGACCGCGGCGGCCGGGCTGGCGGAGCGCGGCAGCGCGGTGGTGCTGGGCGGCTGGGGCCCGGTGGAACGGTGTGCCACGGCCGGGGTGCTGCGGGTGGCGCAGCGGCTGGCCGATCCTCCGAGCGACTACGTCGTCGGCTCCACCGGGTGGCTGCCCAGCGGCCGGGACGATCTGGAGGACCTGGCGGACCGGGCCGGGTTGCGGCCCGATGGTTCGGGGCGGGTGGCCTGCCCGTTCGGGTACGCGGACATGGCGAGCGCGGTGCGCGGGCTGCTGTCGACGGGGCTGTTCGATGCGGCGCTGGAGGTGGCCGAGCAGCGTCAGGTGGAGAAGGAGCTGGCGGAGGCGCTGCATCCGCATCAGCGGGCGGACGGGACGGTCTGGATGCCGAATGTGTTCCGGTATCTGATCGCGCGGACACGATAGGGCGGTAGGGGCGGCAGGGCGGGCCGTCAGGAGGAGGCTGCGGGCGGCTCGCCGGCGGACCGGCAGGGCGTGGGGAGCATGGGGTGGGAGGTGCCTTTCGGAGCGCATTTGGCAGTATCCAGGATCCTGTTTACTGTCATTTGTGTGAACGGCAGCCATGGCAGCACCGCCCTCAGCGGCATCGACGCACGCTTTCTGACCCGCAACGGGCACGCCGCCCGGCAGCTGGCGGCCCTGCTGGTCCGGCAGGGCGCCGACGGCGTGGGCGGGCGGCTGCCGCGGGTCCGGGACTTCGCCGAGCGGCTCGGGGTCGGCAACGGCACGGTGCAGGCGGGGCTCCGGCTGCTGGAGGAGGCGGGCGCGATCAAGACCGTGGCCCGGGGCCATCTCGGCACCTTCCTCGTCGCCGCCGACCGGGCGGCCCTGTGGCGACTGTCCGGCCTCGGCACGCTCCTGGCCGCGATGCCACTGCCGTACTCCCGGCGCTACGAGGGGCTGGCGACGGGGCTGCGGGTCGCCTTCGAGGAGGCCGGCGCGCCGTTCGCGATGACCTTCCGGCGGGGCGCGGCCGCCCGGGTCGCCGCGCTGGTCGAGGGCAAGGTCGAGCTGGCGGTGCTGTCCCGCTTCGCGGCCGACCGGATGGTCGAGCGGCAGCCCGTCGAGCTGATCGCGGACCTCGGCCCCGCCACGTACGCCGGCGCGCACGGTGTGCTGCTGCGGCCCGGTGCCACGCTCGGGTCTCCCAGGTTGCGGGTCGCCGTGGACGACAGCTCGGAGGATCAGCGGATGCTCGCCGAGCGGTTCTTCGCGCATCGCACGGCGGTGGAGTGGGTGCCGTGCTCTCCTGTGCAGCTGCGGGAGGTGTTCGCGCAGGGCCGAGCCGATGCGACGGTGTGGAATCTGGACGAGGTGCCGGGGCAACTGGGCTCGGAGGTACAGGTGTTGCCGCTGGGCGACGAGCTGACCCGTGATCTGGCGGTGCGCCATGCGAGCGCCGCGCTGATAGGCCGTGCGCAGGAAGAGGAGGGGGCCGGGGCGCTGGCGGCGGTGCGGGACGTGCTGGATCTGTCGACGGTCACGGCCGTACAGGGCGAGGTGCTGCGGGGCGAGCGCGTCCCGGCGTACTGACGGAGCGGCAGCCACCCACGGACCCTGCCGCCGGCAAAAAGTGACGGCACGTTAAGGAACAGAATCCAGAATCCTGGTTACTGTTTAACTTCGAGGGAAGGACGGCCGCCCATGGAATCCCGGCTCGCCCGGCGCATCCGCCTCTTCCGTGACAGCGGCCAGGTACGGCCGGAGGTCGCCGCGTTCGTGACGGACGAGCTGGCGGCGCTGGCCGCCGAGGGCCGGCCGGTCACCGAGGACAGTGCCGGGATGCTCACCAGTCATCTGCTGATGGCGCTGACCCGGCTGCTGGACGGCGCGCCCCTGGAGGCGTTCCCCACGGACGCGGCGGTGGCCGAGGAGCTCGCGGGCCGTCCCGAGGCGCTCGCCCGCGCCCGCGCCGTCGCCGTACGCGCCGACCGCGAGCTGGGCACCACGCTCCCCGAATCGGAGATCAACTTCCTGGCACTGCATCTGGCCGTCCTGGACAAGGGCAGGGCGGTGCATCCGGCCCCGGTGCCGCCCACGGCGCCGCCGTCGCCGCCGGCCCCGCCCCTGCCCACGGCCGCACCGCGAAGGGAGACCCCATGACCGAGATGATCGACATGACCGAGATGACAAGGATGACCAAGATCCTCACCGGCGGCGTCGGCAAGTCCGAGGTCGCCGGCACGGTGACCGGGCTCGGGCTGCCCGGCGTCGAGATCGTGCTCAGCAACGACATGGACGCGGCGGTGCAGCTGCGCGCCGGGCGGGCCGACTACTTTCTCGGCACCTGCCACACCGGGGCCGGAGCCTCGCTCGGCGTATTGGTCGGGCTGCTGGGCGCGGCCGCCTGCCACACCTTCGGCCGCTCGGTGCCCACCGCGGAACAGATCGACGCACTGCTCGACGAGGGCAAGAAGGTCTTCGGTTTCGCCGTCGACCAGATCGACGCGGTCACCCCCGCGCTCGCCCGCGCCATCGCGGCCCGTACGGCCTGACCCGTGGGCAGCCTCCCCGGAGCGGGCCCCCAACTGGCCACCGCGGCCGGCGGTCTCGACTTCTCGCCGGCCGAGCAGCTGACGGTCATCGGACTGTGTGCGCTGACCGCGTTCCTGGCGCATCTGGCGCTGGCGGTCTTCAACGACGGCGTACGGCCCTTCATGCTGGACTTCCTACAGGGGCGGACCACCCGCGGCGCGACCACCGCGGTCTCCTTCGGGCTGTCGGCCGGGTTCATCTTCGGTCTGGGCGCGCCGATGGCGCTGTCGTCGGGTGTGCTCAACCCGTGGCTGGTGTTCTTGCCGACCGATCTGCTGGGGCTGCTCGCGCCGAAGAAGTGGCTGGCGCCGGTCCTGGGCGGCGCCTGGGGCGCGGTGGTGGTCTTCGGCCTCAAGGGCGCCGACAAGGTGGCGCACGAGCTGCCGGTCGACTTCCTGACGGCCATGCAGCAGATGTCGACGCCGATCCTGTTCCTGTTCACGCTGTTCCCGGTGCTGGCGATCAGCAAGCAGTTCGGCAGGCTGCGCGGCGCGCTCGCGGGCGCGGTGGAGCTGGTCCTCGTCGTGCTGACGATGAAGCTGTGGCCGAAGGTGTTCGCCGGGGCGCTCGCGATGGCGGTCGGGGTGCTGCTGCTGATCGGCTTCGCGGTCGTCAGGGATCTGCGGCAGCGGCGTACGGACCCGGCGACGACCCGGGCGGAAGAGGCGGGGGCCGGAGGCGAGCGGGCGGGGGCCGGAAGCGAGCGGGCGGCGACCGGAAGCGAGCGGGCGGCGACCGGAGGGGGCCGGGCGGAGCTGCCCGCCGACGACCCCATGGCCTCGCTGTTCGGCGCGAGCGCGGCCCGGCTGCGGCGCCATCTGCCGCTGTTCATGGTGCTGGGCGCCGGGGTCTGTCTGCTGGCGCAGCTGCACATATTCGGCGGCGGTGAGGCGACGAGTTTCCTGATCGCCAAGGGGCGGACCACGGAGGCGGCGCAGGTCGACTTCTACCGTGCCTTCGGCTTCCTGCCGCTGATCGCCACCACCGCGCTGGCCTCCGGCGCGTACGGCATCGCCGGCTTCACCTTCGTCTACCCGATCGGCTATCTGCTGCCGAGCCCCTGGCTGGCGCTGGTGTGCGGGGCGCTGGTGCTCGCCGTCGAGGTGCTGGCGCTCAGCGGGATCGGCCGGGTGCTCGGCGGGCTGCCGTCCGTACGCGACTCCTCCGAGCAGCTGCGCGCGGCGATCGGTGCGACCCTCCAACTGGCCATCCTGTTCGGCTCGTTGATGGCCGCGAACGCGATGGGCGGCGGGCTGGGGATCCTGATCGTCGGCGGGCTGTATCTGCTGAACGAGGCGATGGGGCGGGTCGTGGTCCGGATGGCCGCGGGCCCCGCCGCGGTCGTCGTCGGCGGCGTCCTGCTCAACGTCCTGTATGGGCTGGACCTGTTCACCCCTCTGACCTCCTGACGGAGTTCGCTCCTGACGGGTTCGGCCGCCCCATACGGCCGGGAAGGCAGGCATGAACGATCTGCTGCACACCGTCACGGGCCCGCTGCCCGCCTCCGCCGTGCGCGGACCGGTGCTCGCGCATGAGCATCTGGCGCTCGATCTCACCCGGGGCGCCGACAGCGGTGCCCGTCTGACAGCCGGGCACCGGGCCGCCATCACCGAGGAACTGGCGTCGCTGCGCGCCGAGTTCGGGCTCTCGCTGGTCGTCGAGCTGACCTGCCGGGGCATGGGGCGTGATGTGGACGGGATGGCCCGGATCGCCGCGGATTCCAAGGTCGCGGTCGTCGCGGGGACCGGCTGGTACTACGAGCCGTTCCACCCCCGTGAGTTGAGCCGTACCAGCGCCGAGCAGCTGGCCGGGACACTGGTCGGGGAGATCGAGCGCGGCTGCGGCGGCTCGGGCATCCGCCCCGGGGTGATCGGCGAGGTCGGCAGCCATGGCGACCTGCCGAGCGAGGCGGAGGCGCGGACCCTGACCGCGGCGGCGCTCGCCGCCACCGCGACCGGTCTCTCGGTGGCCACCCACGCCCGGCTCGGCCGCGGTGGCCTCGCCCAGTTGGAGCTGCTGACGGCGGCCGGGCTGCCGCCGCACCGCGTCAGCATCGGCCATCAGGACCTGCTGGACGATCCGGCCGCGCACCGGGAGCTGGCGGCGGCCGGCGCGTATGTCGCGTTCGACACCGTCGGCAAGGAGGGCTACCAGAGCGACCGGGTGCGGCTGCGGCTGCTGCTGGCGCTGCTGGAATCCGGCTACGCCGACCGGGCGCTGCTCAGCTGCGATGTCTCCCGGCACGGCTATCTGGTCAGCGAGGGCGGCACGGGCTACGGGCATCTGTTCCGGTCCTTTGTGCCGAAGCTGCGGGCGGCCGGGGTGGACGAGACGCTGATCGACACCCTGACGCGGCGCAATCCGCTGCGGTTCCTCACCGGGCGGGACGGGGCGGACGGCGCGTCGTCCGTCGCCGGCGGGTGCCTGCCGGGGCGTGAGCCGGAATGAGCGTGCGTCTGCCACGGACCAGCCCGCTGCCGGCCGTTGGTGTGCCCGACGCGCTGGCCCGGCAGTTCCGGCTGCTGGAGTGCACCGCCCGGCACTTCGAAGGCCCCCAGCTCTTCGCGGCGGACGCCGGGGTGGTGCCGGGCCTCGGTCGTCCGCGGACGACCGCACGGGTCGAGGCGGTGCTCGCCGACTTCTTCGGGGCCGAGGCCGCGGCGCTGGTGCAGGGCGCGGGCACCGGCGCGATCCGAGCCGCACTCGGCGCCGTCCTGGAGGCGGGCGATCCGCTGCTGATCCACCGTGCGCCGGTCTACCGCACCACCGCCCACACCCTGCGCGGCCTGGGCGCGGCCACCGTCGAGGCGGACTTCAACGATCCGCGGGAGCCGGCCCGCGCGCTCGCGTCGGGGGACTTCCGCTGGGCGTACGTCCAGCACACCCGGCAGCGGCTCGCCGACTCCTACGACCTGGGCGCGGTGCTGGCGGCGTGCCGGGCCGCGGGCGTACGCACCGTGGTGGACGACAACTACGCGGCGCTGCGGGTGCCGGCGTGCGGGGTCGAGCTGGGCGCCGACGCGTCCTGCTTCTCGCTGTTCAAGCTGCACGGCCCGGAGGGCGTCGGCGTCGTCGTGGGCGCCGCGGACCTGGTGGCGCGGGTGCACGAGGACAACTATTCGGGCGGCGGTCAGGTCCAGGGCCATCAGGCGCTGGACGCGCTGCGGGCGCTGACGCATGTGCCGGTGATGTGGGCGGTGCAGTCGCAGGTGGCGGCCGAGGTCGCCGGGCGGCTGGCGGCCGGTGAGGTGCCGGGCGTCGCGGAGGCCGCGCTGGCCAATGCGCAGGACCGCTGTGTGCTGGTGCGCCTGGCCCGGCCGGTCGCCCGTGGGCTGCCGGCCGCCGCGGCGCGGCACGGCGCGGCCCCCTACCCGGTCGGCGCCAACTCCCGCTATGAGATCGCCCCGCTCTTCTACCGCCTGTCCGGCTCCGCGCTGGCCGACGCCCCCGAGCTCGCCGACTGGACCGTACGGATCAATCCCATGCGGGCCGGCGCCGACCTGGTGCTGGACATCCTGCGGCGGGCGCTGGCGGAACCGCGCGACGGGGCGGAACCGCGCGACAGGGCGCAACGGCGCGACGGGGCGCAACGGCGCGATGTGGACGGGGGCCTGAGTCTGGGCCCCAGTCGCCCCGCCCCCGAAGGCCGCGCAACGCCCGGCGCCCCCGGCACCCCCGGCCCGGCCGTCGCGCCCGAGCCCAAGGACTGACCGTGTTCCTGGACACCGTCCTCGCCCGCAATCCCCGGCTGGTCGCCTGCGCGACCGAGCTGCACCGAAGCGGCGCCATCGGGCCCGATACATACGTCATGGATCTGGACGCGGTGGCCGCCAACGCCGCGCTGCTGGCCGAGGAGGCCGACCGGCTGGGGCTCTCGCTCTGGTTCGTGGTCAAGCAGCTCGGCCGCAATCCGGAGCTGATCCGGGCCATCGCCCGGCACATCCCGCGCTTCGCCGCCATCGACCCGCCCGAGGCCAGGGCGCTGTACGCGGCGGGCGCGCGGGCCGGGAACCTCGGCCATCTGGTGCAGATCCCGCACCGTGCGCTGCCCGGGATGCTGGCCCGGCGCCCCGAGGCGGTCACCGTCTACGACCTCGCCAACGCCCGCGCCGTGTCGGAAGCGGCCGGCCGACTCGGCCTCGTCCAGGACATCCTGGTCCGTATCGAGGCGGCGCCCGGCGCGGGGTATCCGGGGCAGGAGGGCGGGGTGCCGCCGGCCGGGCTGGAGGCGTTCGCGGCCGGGGCGGAGCGGCTGCCGGGCGTACGGATCGCGGGCGTCACGGCGTTCCCGTGCCTGCAGTGCGCTCCCGGTACGGGCCGGCCGCTGCCCACCCCGAACCTCCCGCTCGCCCTCCGCGCTCGGGAGATGCTCGCCGCGCGCGCCGGGGCGGACCCGGCGGAGCTGCTGCTGAGCGCGCCGGGCGCCACGTCGATGGCGAGCCTGCCGCTGCTGGCCCGGCTCGGCGCCACGCACGGGGAGCCGGGGCATGCGCTCACCGGCACCACTCCCCTGCACGCCGTCGACCCGGGGCAGCCGGAGGCCCCCGGCTATGTGTACGTCAGCGAGGTGGCGCATGTCCTGGCCGACGGCCGGCCGGCGCTGTTCGGTGGCGGCTTCTACCCCCGGTCCGGGGTCGGCTCGGCGCTGATCCCGCGCACCGGCGCCCGCCTGGCGGTACAGCACGCCCCGGCGGAGCACATCGACTACTACCGGCTGCTCTCGCCCGGCGACGCCCGGCCCGGGGACACCGCCGTACTGGCCTTCCGCACCCAGGTGTTCGTCACCCGCAGCACGGTCGCCGTCGTGTCCGGACTGTCGGGCGGCACACCGGAATTGACGGGGTGTTACGACCCGTGGGGGCGGCCGGTCGCGGAGCCGTAGCAGCGGGCGTCCAAGAGGCGCGCGGGGCCCATGGGCGTGCCCCCTACCCGCCGCCCACCCGTGCCTTTGTTTTTTCCCCGCCGCCCACCCCCCTTCGGGGGGTGGGCGGGTGTAGACGGCAGGAGCCCCCGGCCACACCGTGGTGGCCAGGGGCTCACGAACCGGAGCTCGGTGGCTCAGCCCATGAACTTCTTGAATTCCTCGGGGAGTTCGAAGTTCTGCGGGGCCTCGTTGCCCTGCGGCAGGCCCAGCGGGTTGCCGGCCTGGGCGGCCTCGCGGCGGGCCGCCGCGGCCTCTTCCTCGGCCTTGCGCTTCATCGGGTTGCCGCTCTTGCGCTTGCCCTTGGCCTGCTTGACCTGCTTCTTCTTCCGGGCGGCGCCGCCACCCATGCCCGGCATCCCGGGCATGCCCGGCATCCCGCCGCCCTGAGCCATCTTCGACATCATCTTGCGGGCCTCGAAGAACCGCTCGACGAGGTTCTTGACCATGGAGACATCGACGCCGGAGCCCTTGGCGATACGGGCACGGCGCGAGCCGTTGATGATCGTCGGCTCCTGGCGCTCGGCCGGGGTCATCGACTTGATGATGGCGGCGGTGCGGTCCACCTCGCGCTCGTCGAGGTTGTTGATCTGCTCCTTCATCTGCCCCATGCCGGGCAGCATGCCGAGCAGCTTGGAGATGGAGCCCATCTTGCGGACCTGCTCCATCTGGGCCAGGAAGTCGTCGAGCGTGAACTCCTTGGGGCCCTTCGCCAGCTTGGCCGCCATCTTCTCGGCCTCGGCCTGGCTGAAGGTCTGCTCGGCCTTCTCGATGAGCGACAGCATGTCGCCCATGCCCAGGATGCGGGACGCCATGCGGTCCGGGTGGAACGCGTCGAAGTCGTCCAGCTTCTCGCCGTTGGAGGCGAACATGATCTGCTTGCCGGTGACATGCGCGATGGAGAGCGCGGCACCACCGCGGGCGTCACCGTCGAGCTTGGAGAGCACCACACCGTCGAAGCCGACGCCGTCGCGGAACGCCTCGGCCGTGTTGACCGCGTCCTGACCGATCATCGCGTCGACGATGAAGAGGATCTCGTCGGGGCTGACCGCGTCGCGGATGTCCGCGGCCTGCTGCATCAGCTCCTGGTCGATGCCCAGGCGGCCGGCGGTGTCGACGATGACGACGTCGTGCTGCTTGCTGCGGGCGTACTCGATGGAGCCCTTGGCGACCTGGACCGGGTCACCGGTGCCGTTGCCCGGCTCCGGCGCGTAGATCGCCACGCCGGCGCGGTCGGCGACGACGGCGAGCTGGTTGACGGCGTTGGGGCGCTGGAGGTCACAGGCGACCAGCAGCGGGGCGTGGCCCTGCGCCTTGAGCCAGCGGCCGAGCTTTCCGGCGAGGGTGGTCTTACCGGCACCCTGGAGACCGGCCAGCATGATCACGGTCGGCGGGGTCTTGGCGAACCGCAGACGGCGGGTCTCGCCGCCGAGGATGCCGACGAGCTCCTCGTTGACGATCTTGATGACCTGCTGGGCGGGGTTCAGCGCCTGCGAGACCTCGCTGCCGCTCGCGCGCTCCTTGACCTGCTTGATGAAGGCGCGGACGACGGGCAGGGCGACATCCGCTTCGAGCAGCGCGATGCGGATCTCGCGCGCCGTGGCGTCGATGTCCGCCTCGCTCAGGCGGCCCTTGCCCCGGAGGTTTTTGAAAGTACTCGCCAAGCGGTCGGAAAGCGTATCGAACACGGCGGTCGTCGATCCTCGGGGTCGGGGGCGGGGTCCAGTCGGCTTCTAGGGTATCCGGCCACGCAAGCGAACCGTTCCTGGCCTGTTCCCGGGCGTCTACTGAAGCGCGGCCTGCACGGCCGCCGCAACCCCCTGGGCCACCCCGTCCGCCAGGGGCGCACCGTCCGTCCCCGTGACATAGAACGCATCCACCGCGTTCGCGCCCAGCGTGCTGATGTGCGCGCTGCGGACGGCGACGCCGGCGGCCTCCAGGGCCCGGCCGATGCGGTGCAGCAGGCCGTGTGCGTCCTGGGCGCGGACCTCGATGACGGTGGCGGTGCGGGAGCTGCCGCCGGCGACGGTGACACGCGGTGGCGGGGCCAGTACGACGCGGGAGCGGCGGGCGTAGGCGCGTTCCCGCTCGGCGAGCCGGGCCGGGATGTCGAGGGAGCCGTCCAGGGCGCGGACCAGGTCGACGCGGAGCCGGTCGGCGTCCGGCAGCGAGCCGTATTCGGCGGCCACCCGCCAGCTCAGCAGCAGGACCGGACCGTCGCCGATCGGATCGAGGAGCAGCAGGTCGGCGGCGCGGACGGTGAGCCGGTGCAGGGCCAGCACGCCGGCCGCGGCGGGCAGCACGCCCGGCTGGTCGGGGACGGCGATGAGCAGCTCGACACCGACCGGCTCCTGGGCGGGCGCTTCGTCGGCGTCCTCGGTGGCGGGTTCGGTGCGGGCGCGCAGGGCCAGGACCGGGCCGCCGGTGCGCCCGGCCTCGATCGCCAGCCGCTCCTGCTCCGCGGTCGGCTCGTCCGCGCCGCGTACGTCCTCCTCGGGCTCGCCGGCGAGCCGCGCGGCGACCCGTTTGACCAGGTCGGCGACGAGCCCGCCGCGCCAGGCGCTCCATGCTGCGGGCCCGGTGGCCAGCGCGTCGGCCTCGGTCAGGGCGTGCAGCAGCTCCAGGGTGCCGGTGCCGCCGACCGCGTCGGCGACCGCCCCGACGGTCGCGGGGTCGTCCAGATCGCGCCGGGTGGCGGTCTCGATGAGCAGCAGGTGGTGGCGTACGAGGGTGGCGATCACCGTGGTGTCGCGGGCGTCGAAGCCGAGTTTGCCCGCCACGTCGCGGGCGATGGTCTCGCCGGCCACCGAGTGGTCGCCGGGCCAGCCCTTGCCGATGTCGTGCAGCAGGGCGGCGACCAGCAGCAGGTCGGGGCGGTGCACCCGGCGGGTCAGCGCGGAGGCCCGGACGGCGGTCTCGACGAGGTGGCGGTCGACGGTCCAGGTGTGGACGGGGTTGCGCTGCGGGCGGCAGCGGACGCGCTCCCAGTCGGGCAGCAGCCGCGTGATGATGCCTTCGGCCTCCAGCGCCTCCCATACGGGCACGGTGTGCGCGCCCGCGCCCAGGAGCGTCACCAGCTGCTCGCGGGCCTCGGCGGGCCACGGCACGGGCAGCGGCCGGGTGGCGTACGCGGTGGCGCAGCGGCGGATCGCGTGGGTGGCCAGCGGCAGTCCGGCCTGGGCGGCGGCAGCCGCGGCGCGCAGCACCAGGACCGGGTCCCGCTCGGGGCGTGCGGTGCGGGCCAGTACCGCCTCTCCGTCGAGCTCGACGACGCCCTCGGCGAGCGGTGAGCGCTCCCCCCTGCCTGCCGCACGGCCGTTCAGCAGTCCGCGCAGCATGGGTTTGACGGAGCGGGCGCGCAGCACCCGGCCGACCTCGCGCCAGGTGGCATCGGCCGCGTAGGAGATGGTGCGGGCGGATTCGTAGGTCTGCCGCAGCAGTGCGTCCGCGTCCAGCATGCCGAGGGCCTCGGCGACCTGGTCCTGCTCCTGGAGGGAGAGCCGGTCGGTGGCGCGGCCGGTGGTCAGGTGGAGCGCGTCGCGGGTGTCGAGCAGTCGGCTGCGGGCGGCTTCCAGGCCGCCGCGCGGGGCGTCGGCGAGCCAGGAGGCGGCGACCGCCCGGAGCGCGGTGGCGTCCCGCAGTCCGCCCCTGGCCTCCTTGAGGTCGGGTTCGAGGAGGTATTGCAGTTCGCCCTGCCGCTCGGCGCGCTCCTGGCACATGTCGTGGAGTTCGGGCAGCCGCTTGGGGGCGGTCTCGCGCCAGTCGGCGTACACGGTGGTGCGCAGCGCGGCGGTCAGTTCGGGGTCCCCGGCCAGGTGGCGGGCGTCGAGCAGGCCGAGCTGCACCTTGAGGTCCTCGCGGGCCGCCTTGCGGGCCTGGGCCGGGGTGCGTACGGAGTGGTCGAGGTCCAGGCCGAGGTCCCAGACGGGGTACCAGAGGTGGTCGGCGAGCGCGGCGAGGGCGCCGGCGTCGGCGCGGCCGTCGTGCAGCAGCAGGAGGTCGAGGTCGCTGCGCGGGGAGAGCTCTCCGCGGCCGTAGCCGCCGACGGCGACCAGCGCGGTGCCGGACAGTCCGGCGGCGCCGGCGTGCCGCTTCAGCAGGCCGGCCAGCCAGTCGTCGGTCAGCCGGGCGAGGGCGGCGCGGCGGTCGGGTCCGGAGGGCGCCTCGTCCTGGAGGAGCCGCAGCCGGGCCGCGGGGTAGCCGCCTTCGAGGGCGGGCCCGGACGCGCTCGCTGGGCCCGGTGTTCCGGCCGGTCCTGCCGTTTCCTCGACGCTCTCGGTCAACTCGCGCGCTCCTTGGTCGTGTTGTCCCCCGCCGTCACCTTCGTCCTCGTACGACCCGTCCCCCTGCGGGCCGTCCCCCGCGCCGCGGGCCGCACGATCAGTCTGTGCCGCCGCGGGGCGTGCGGCTATCCGCCGCTCGGGCGGCGGCTCCGGCCCGGCGGGGACCGGAGCCGGAACCGCCGGCCGGCTACAGGGCGTCCGGGCCCCGCTCGCCGGTCCGCACCCGTACCGCGTCGTCGACGGGGATGCTCCACACCTTCCCGTCGCCGATCTTGCCGGTGCGGGCCGCCTTGACGACGACGTCCATCAGCTCTTCGGCGTCCGCGTCCTCGACGAGCACCTCGATGCGGATCTTCGGCACCAGGTCGACGGTGTACTCGGCGCCGCGGTACACCTCCGTGTGCCCGCGCTGCCTGCCGTAGCCGCTGGCTTCGGTGATGGTCAGTCCGTGCACACCGAAGGCCTGCAGGGCGTCCTTCACCTCGTCCAGCCGGTGCGGCTTGATTACTGCCGTGATGAGCTTCACGCGTCCACCTTCTTTGTCAGGGCCTCGCCGAGTGCCGGTCCCTTGCGGGCCGCGGTGCCGCCGCCCGCGCCGGTGAAGTCGTAGGCGGTCTCCGCGTGCGCGGCCTGGTCGATTCCGGAGATCTCCTCGTCCTCGCTGACCCGGAAGCCCATCACCAGGTCGATGACCTTGGCAAGGACGTAGCTGACGACCAGGGAGTACAGCAGCACACAGACCACACCGACGGCCTGCTTGCCGAGCTGGTCCCAGCCGCCCCCGTAGAACAGGCCCTTGGCCTTGCTCTGCACACCGCCGGTGGCGAACAGGCCGATCAGCAGCGACCCGGCGACACCGCCGACGAGGTGGACTCCGATCACATCGAGGGAGTCGTCGTAGCCGAGCTTGTACTTCAGGTTGACGGCCATGGCGCACAGCACACCGGCGATCACGCCGACCGCGATGGCGCCGAGCGGGCTGACGCAGCCGCAGGCCGGGGTGATCGCGACGAGTCCGGCGACCGCGCCGGAGGCCGCGCCGAGCGTGGTGAACGAACCGTGCCGGAGCTTTTCGTACGCCAGCCAGCCGAGCATCGCGGCGGCGGTGGCGACCTGGGTGTTGACGAAGGCGACCGCGCCGATGCCGTCGTCGTTGCCGAGCCAGGAGCCGGCGTTGAAGCCGAACCAGCCGAACCACAGCAGTCCGGCGCCGAGCATCACCAGCGGCAGGCTGTGCGGCCGCATCGGGTCCTTCTTGAAGCCGATGCGCTTGCCGACGACCAGGATCACGCCGAGGGCCGCGGCACCGGCGTTGATGTGCACGGCCGTGCCGCCCGCGAAGTCGATGACGCCCAGCTTGAAGAGCCAGCCTCCGTCGGCCCACACCCAGTGGGCGACGGGGAAGTAGACGACGGTGACCCACAGGGCGATGAACAGCGCCCAGGCGGTGAACTTCACCCGGTCGGCGAGCGCACCGCTGATCAGCGCGGGCGTGATGATCGCGAACATCAGCTGGAAGACCGCGAAGACATAGATCGGGATGGTGGTGGCGCCCCACAGCTCGGTCAGGCCGATACCGCTGAGGCCGGCGAAGCTGCCGTTCCAGCCGATGAAGCCGCCCTTGTCGGTGCCGAACGCGAGCCCGAATCCGTACAGGACCCACAGGATCGTGACGATGCCGAGGCTGATGAAGCTCATCATCAGCATGTTGAGCACGCTCTTGACCCGGACCATGCCGCCGTAGAAGAAGGCGAGCCCGGGGGTCATGACCATCACCAGTGCGGAGCAGATCAGTATGAACCCGGTGTTCGCCGGGCTCAGTGTCACTTTGTCTGCTGCAAGCGTCAGGATGCCTGGGGGCATCGGCGTCTCCTCGTCGTCGATGCGGCCCGTGCGGGCGTGTTTCTGGTGGGCCGACTTCGCGATGAGGTTGTCGCAGCGTGGTTTCGGCCAAACCTTGCCGGTGTTTCACCGCAGTGACGAAGACCCCATGAGTGTTACGCCCTGGTGAACTCCGAGATCAGCGGACACCCCACCCGTTCAGCCCACGAAAACCCCCACCGCCCGTCCACCGCCCGCCCACCGCAACCATCAATTGAGCAACCCCCACGGCGACCAGCCACCTCCGCGAAAGCGGCGCCGGTTCAGGCGCAAAGGGGGGCCCGACCACGGCCGCCGTCCGCATGACCTGGCAGGGGGGAGCCGAGTCGGGCTGTACGGGGCGGCGGGCCGTGGCCGGTGTTCTTGGGGCCGTCAGACGGCCTCCGCGGATTCCGGCAGCTGCCGGGCGAGCTCGTCGCTGAGCCGGATGACCTCGGCGACACCGCCGAATTCCCGGGCGGCGGAGTCCACGGTCTTGCGCAGCCGGGTGTTGACCCGCTCCGAGCGGACCTGCCGGGCGAACGGGATGGCCTGCCGTGCCATCTCCGCGCAGGCCTCCGGCTCCTTCTGGAGCAGCCGTACGGTGGCCATCCCGATCAGGTTGAGCGCATACGAACGCTGATGCTCGGGGTCCTTGCGGAACAGCTCCACGGCGCGCTCCATGACGGGCTCGGCGAGCGAGGCGTAGGTGGGGCTGCGGCCGGCGACATAGGCCAGGTCGCGGTAGGAGTGGGCGTTCTCGGCGTTCAGCTCGGCCTCGGAGAAGAAACGGATCCAGTCCGGTTCGGGCTCGCCGGGCGTGACGTCGGAGAAGGTGTCCTCGGCCATCCGGACGGCCCGCTTGACCTTGCTGGGCTGGCCCATCCCGGCGTAGGCGCGGGCCTCCATCGCATACAACATGGCCTGGGTGCGCGGGGTGGACGTGTCCCGGCTGCCGTACTGGGCGAGATGGATCAGCTCCAGCGCGTCGTCCGGCCGGCTGAGGTGGATCATCTGCCGGCTCATGCTGGAGAGGATGTACGAGCCCAGGGGACGGTCGCCGGCCTCCTTGGAGGCGTGCAGCGCCAGCACGAAGTACTTCTGCGCGGTGGGCTGCAGTCCGATGTCGTAGCTCATCCAGCCGGCGAGCTCGGCGAGCTCGGCGGCGACCTTGAAGAGCCGCTTGGCGACCGGTGCGGGCTGTGGCTCCTGGAGGAGGTCGGTGACCTCGTGGAGCTGGCCGACCACCGCCTTGCGCCGGAGTCCGCCGCCGCACTGCGCGTCCCACTGGCGGAACATCGCGGTCGTCGCCTCCAGGAGGTCCAGCTCGGGCTTGGACAGCCGCGCGTGCCGCTTGGTGCGGTCGGGCTCCTCGGGGCCGGCGGTGCCCGCGGGCACCGGCACCAGCCAGCGCTGCATCGGTTCGATGAGGCTGGGTCCGGCGGCGAGTGCGAGGGAGGTGCCGAGGAATCCGCGGCGGGCCAGCATCAGGTCGCTGCGGGAGAACTCACTGATGAGGCCGACGGTTTGGGCCCCCGCCCAGGGCAGGTCGACGCCGGAGACGGACGGGGACTGGTGGGCGGAGCGCAGCCCCAGTTCCTCGATGCCGACGACACAGCCGAAGCGTTCGGAGAACAGCTCGGACAGGATCCGGGGAATGGGCTCGCGCGGCTGCTCGCCGTCGAGCCACCGGCGTACGCGGGAGGTGTCGGTGCTGATGTGATGCGCGCCCATCTGGCGCGCCCGGCGGTTGACCTGTCGCGCCAGCTCGCCCTTGGACCAGCCGCTGCGCATGAACCACGAACCCAGTTGTGCGTTGGGTTGTTTGACAGCGTCGGTGCCGCCCGTGCCGCCATTGCCGCCCACTGGAAGCTCCCATCCCGATAGCTGCCTTGGTGCCTGGTGCCTCGTGCTTGGTGCGAACCACCCACAGGTTGCAGCACGTTGCGACGCCTGTCCGGGGTACATCTACCCGATCACGGATTCCGCCCACACCTTTTGGCCTGTGGTCAACCGGTGCGTTGCCATCGGCATACCCGTGCGAAGGGTGCCTCTCCGGGGTTCGTGCACTGAAAGTAATCCTACGATCACGCCCCTCGCGAGGGCGATCGGGGAAACGCCACCATTCGCCACCCCTTCGAATGAACTCCCCGGCCGGCTCTCGCGATTGACTTGACACAGGTCGAGCAGGAGCGGGCGGAGCGAAGCACGCGAGGGCTCGCACGGCCCACCGCACCACCCGGCACACCACGTCGCACCACCGGCGCCGCGGGTCGTGGACGGAGCGTGAAGAAGACCCGTCGTCAACCCGCCGACTCGTAACCACTGACACGCACCACCCGTTGGAGGGGGCATGGGCTTCACGATCGGCGGCATCCGGGAGATGCGTTCCGGCTCCCGGCGCCGCGCCCGCTCGACCGAGATCACGGCGGTGGCGGAGTACACGGGGCTGTGGGGCTGGGATGTCACCCCCGGCGCCCGGGCGGTGCGCACCGGCAGCCGTACGGACTGCTCGTGCGGCGTCGCCGACTGCCCCTCCCCCGGCGCGCACCCCCTGGCGTTAGGCGAGGAGCTGGCGGCCGGCGCCACACTGGAGAAGGCCGCCGCGGCCTGGGCGGAGACCCCGGGCGCCGCCCTCCTGCTCCCGGTGGGCCGGTCGTTCGACATCCTCGACGTGCCGGAGGCGGCGGGCCGCAACGCCCTGGCGCGGCTGGAGCGGATGGGGCTGCCGCTCGGCCCGGTCGCGGTGACCCCGACCGGCCGTGCGCTGTTCTTCGTCGCCCCGGGCGCCGCCGCCGGACTCCCCGATCTGCTCTACCGGATGGGCTGGGACGACGCCGCACTCGACCTGCGCCCCCTGGGCGCCGGCGACCACATCACCGCGCCCCCCTCCGACTTCGGCGGCCACGGCCCGATGCGCTGGCTGCGCCCCCCGACGCTGGACACCGCCGACCGCCCGCCGCAGGCCCGGCTGCTGCTGGGCACCCTGGCGTACACCTCGTTGCGGCTGAACCGCCGCCGCTCCGGCGGAGGGAACCACTCCCTGTAGAGGTGGCCCGATCGATGGCCGCCGGGTACGAGAAGGGCCCCACCGCAGGCGAGCGGAGGGGCCCTTCCGTGATCGTGCTCCGGCGCCGGTTCCGGCGCAGGGGGGCGCGCGGTCAGTCGCCGATCAGCGCGTCGACGAACGCCTCAGGCTCGAACGGCGCCAGGTCGTCCGCGCCCTCGCCCAGCCCGACCAGCTTGACCGGTACGCCGAGCTCGCGCTGGACGGCGACGATGATGCCGCCCTTGGCGGTGCCGTCGAGCTTGGTGAGCACCACGCCGGTGATGTCCACGACCTCGGCGAACACCCGCGCCTGCACCAGACCGTTCTGGCCGGTGGTGGCGTCCAGGACGAGGAGCACCTCGCCGACCGGGCCGTGCTTCTCGACGACCCGCTTGACCTTGCCGAGCTCGTCCATCAGACCGGTCTTGGTGTGCAGCCGGCCGGCGGTGTCGATCAGGACGACATCGGCGGACTCGGCGATACCTTCCTTCACCGCGTCGAAGGCGATCGAGGCCGGGTCGCCGCCCTCGGGCCCGCGGACCGTACGGGCGCCGACCCGCTCGCCCCAGGTCTGGAGCTGGTCGGCGGCCGCGGCGCGGAAGGTGTCGGCGGCGCCGAGGACCACGGACTTGCCGTCGGCGACCAGGACACGGGCGAGCTTGCCGGTGGTGGTGGTCTTGCCGGTGCCGTTGACGCCGACGACCAGGACGACGCCGGGGATCTCGTCGCCGCCGTTGCCGATGCCGTTGGCGGTGTGCACGGTGCGGTCGGCTTCCGTGCCGATCAGCGCGAGGAGCTCCTCGCGCAGCAGCGCGCGCAGATCCTCGGGGGTACGGGTGCCGAGGACCCGGACCCGCTCGCGCAGCCGGTCGACCAGCTCCTGGGTGGGGGCGACGCCGACGTCTGCGGTCAGCAGGGTGTCCTCGATCTCCTCCCAGGTCTCCTCGTCGAGGCGTTCGCGGGAGAGCAGGGTCAGCAGGCCCTTGCCGAGGGTGTTCTGCGAGCGGGAGAGCCGAGCGCGCAGTCGGACGAGCCGTCCGGCGGTGGGCTCGGGGACCTCGATCGCGGGCGCGACCGGTGCCTCGGGCTCGGCTGCCGGTGCCTCGGCCTCGGGGGCCTCGGCGGTGGGCAGCGTGACTTCTTCGATGGTGCGACGCTCTTCGTCGCGGGGGGTCTCGGCCTCCTCGCCGACATGGGGTTCGGCAGGGGGCGCGGTGACGGAGGGCTTGGGGGCAGCCGGCGGGGACGGCGGCAGCTGCTTCTTCTTGCGGCCGCTGACGACGAGCCCGCTGATCGCGCCGAGCACGACCACGGCGATGAGTACAGCAAGGATGACGATTTCCATAACCCCTCCAGTATCAGCCACGCCCCACCCGTGGGGACTGCACGCGCCGATTCTGGATTGACCGTATCCAGAATCAATCTGGATGTGTAGCATCCGGATTCACTCCCCGGGGCCGGCCCGTGGGGCACTGTGAAGGGAATCCGGATGTTTGATGTCCTGGTTTTGGGCGGCGGTTTCGCCGGACTGTGGAGCGCCGCCGCGGCGACCCGGCTGCTGCGCGCGCACAAGACCGGACCCGCCGCGCACTCCGTGGCGCTGCTCACCCCGCACCCGGATCTGGCCCTGCGGCCACGCCTCTACCAGGCCGACCCGGCCCGGCTGCGGGTGCCGCTCGACCGGGTGCTGGGCCCCGTCGGCGTACGGCGGATCGCCGCCACCGCGACCGCCGTGGACACCGCCCGGCGCCGGGTGACCGCCACCGCGGCCGACGGCAGCCGCACCGAGGTGGCGTACCGGCGCCTGGTGCTCGCCACCGGGAGCGCGGTGATGCGCCCCGAGCTGCCCGGCGCCGCGCTGCTGCACGACATCGACACCCTGCCGGCCGCGGTGCGGCTGGAGGAGCATCTGCGGTCGCTGCCCGAGGCGCCGGACGGGCCCGGCCGCTGGACCGCGGTGGTGGTCGGCGCCGGGTTCACCGGGCTGGAGATCGCCACCGAGCTGGTCGGGCGGCTGCGCGCGAAGGCGGCCCCGTACGGCGCCGCGGACGAGGTGCGGGTGGTGCTGGTCGAGCGCGCGCAGGTGATCGGCGAGGGACTGGGCGCGGCGGCCCGCCCCGTGATCACCGAGGCGCTGGACGAGCTGGACATCGAGCGCCGCCCCGGCACCACCGTCACCGGCCTGGACGAGCACACGGTGCGCCTCTCCGACGGCAGCGCCCTGCCCGCCCGTACGGCCGTGTGGACCGCGGGGATGCGGGCGAGCGCGCTGACCGCGCAGATCCCCGCGCCCCGGGACGCGCTGGGGCGGCTCGCCGTGGACGCCGGACTGCGGGTGCGCGGCGTCGCGGGCGTCTACGCGGCCGGGGACACCGCGGCGGCCGGGGCCGAGGGCGGCCGCACCGTGCTGCAGAGCTGTCAGCACGCCACCCCGCTCGGCAAGGTGGCCGGCCACAACGCGGCCGCCGATCTGCTCGGTCTGCCGCCGGTGGACTTCGCACCCGATCCGTACTCGACCTGTCTCGATCTCGGCGCGGCCGGCGCGGTGGCCACGAGCGGCTGGGACCGGACGCTGCGGGAGGGGCCGGAGGGCTTCGCCAAGGAGCTCAAGCGGGCCATCAACGAGACATGGATCTCCCCGCCGCTCGACGACCCGTGCGAGCTGCTGCGGCAGGCCGACCACCGCGTCAGCCAGCGCCGGCCCGCACCCTCCCCGGCCTGATCAGAGACGTACGACTGGACCCTTCGACGAGTGTGGGTGACACTCGCCCTCGTCGAGGGTTCCAACGGTGCGTAAAGGCAGAAGTTGGATCAAAGTACGATGGTGGGCGGCCGCGCAACGCGCGTAGAGTCCTGGCAGCAAAATCCAGGCCAGGCACCACAGCCGCTGCCTGCACCTCCTCCCCCGGGGGTGCCTCCAGATCCCCGCACGGAGATACCTGCACCATGGGCACCACGTCCCCTTCCACGCCCGAAACCGAAGGCGCCGTCGAGACCCGCGGCATCGAACCCGTTCCCGACAACGAACGGCAGGGCCGCGTCCGCGAGCTCTTCCCGACCTGGGTCGCCGCCAACATCAGCGTGCTGTTGCTCACCATGGGCGCCTCGCTCGTGGTCAACAACGGACTGAACTTCTGGCAGGTCCTGCTGGTGGCCGCGATCGCCGCGGCCGTCGCCTTCGGCATGGTGGGTGTGCTGTCGGTCTCCGGCAAGTGGGGCGGCGCGCCCGGCGCGATGCTCTCCCGGGCCGCCTTCGGCGTCCGCGGCAACTACTTCCCCGGCGCGATCCTGTGGGTCGCCCGCTTCGGCTGGGAGACGATCAACGCGGTCACCGGCGCGTATGCGGTGCTGACCGTGCTGCATCTGCTGTTCGGCATCGAGAGCAACAACGTCCTGATCGTGGTCACCCTGCTCGCGTTCGTGGCCGTCACGTACCTGGTGAGCGGCCTGGGCCGCAAGGCGCTGAACATCTGCAACAAGTACTCGACGTATCTGTTCGGGCTGTTCAGCATCATGGTGCTGATCTACCTGGTCGCCACGATGGACTGGCACGCGATCTTCGCCAAGAAGGCCGGCACCACCGCGATGGTCATCGCGGGTATCGGCACCATCGCGGCCGGCGGCATCAGCTGGGTGCCCACCGGCCCCGACTTCGCGCGCTACCTCCCGCACTCCGCGTCCGGCAAGAAGATCGTCGGTACGACCGTCTCCGGTGCGGCCCTGGTGCTGCTGCCGATGGTGCTGATGGGCGGCGTGATGGCCGTCTCCGACCCGAAGCTGGCCGGCCAGAACACCGACCCGATGTCGTTCCTCGGCAACAGCCTGCCGGGCTGGCTCGCGGTGCCGTACCTGATCACGGCGCTGGTCGGCATGGTGCTGATCAACAGCCTGTCGATGTACTCCGCGGGCTTCACCGCCCAGACCATGGGCGTCAAGCTCCCGCGCGCCCTGGCGGTCAGCATCAACGCCGTCATCAGCCTGGTCGGCGGTCTGTTCATGATGCTGGTGGCCAAGGACTTCATCGGCCAGTTCATCGCCTTCCTGACGCTGCTCGCGGTCTCCTTCTCCGCCTGGATCGGCGTCTACGGCATCGACATGGCGCGACGGCGCAAGCTGGCGGTGCGCTACGACGCCGACGGCCTGATGAACACCGGCCGCACCAGCCGCTACTGGTACGTCGGCGGCTTCTGCTGGCAGGCCATGACCGCCTGGGGCGTCGCGCTCGCCGCGGGCCTGTGCTTCACCAAGGTCCAGTGGTTCACCGGTCCGCTGGCCACCACCTGGATCGGCGAGAACGGCCTGGGCTGGGCGGCCACGATCGCGATCGCCGCGGTGGTCTTCGCCGTACTGCCGACGCCCAAGGAGTCCGTCCCGGCGGCCGGGGCCGAGCGGGCGGCCGAGGACCGGCAGCCCGTCGAGGTGGGCTGAGCCGGCACCGGTCCGGGGGCCCGGTTCCCCCTCTAGCGACCTGACGCAACGTCAGCTAACGTCCCCTTCGCCAACCACCTTGGCGAAGGGGACGTTTGCCATGTCTGCCCTGCCCGCCCTGCCTGTCACGGTCGTGCGCTTCAACCTCGTCGACCCCGCGCCCACACCCGCCACGCTGTCCGCGCGCTACCGTGCCGCCGTCGAGATGGCGGCGTTCGCCGACGACCGCGGCCTCACCATGGTCCAGACCGAGGAGCACCACGCCACCACCAACGGCTGGATCCCCTCCCCGCTCACCTTCGCGGGCGCCGTCTTCGGCGCCACCCGCCGCATCGGCGTCACCGTCTCCGCACTGATCACCCCGCTGCACGACCCGCTGCGGCTGGCCGAGGACATCGCCTCGCTCGATCTCCTCAGCGGCGGCCGGCTGGTGACCGTCGCGGGCATCGGCTACCGGCCCGAGGAGTACGCGGCACACGGCAAGGACTGGCCGGGCCGCGGCGCGCTCCAGGACGAGGTGCTGGAAACCCTGCTGTCCGCCTGGACCGGCGAACCGTTCACCTACCGGGGCCGTACGGTCCAGGTCACCCCGCGCCCGTACACCCGACCGCACCCGCTGCTGCTGATCGGCGGCAGCTCACGGGCCGCGGCCCGGCGCGCCGCCCGCCTGGGGCTCCCCCTCTTCCCCAGCGCCCACCTCCCCGAGCTGGAGGCCTACTACCACGAACGGCGCGCCGCCTTCGGCACCGAGGGCTGGGTGATGCAGCCGCCCGGGCGGACCTCCTTGCTCCACGTCTCCGAGGACCCGGACCGCACCTGGGCCGAGTGCGGCGGCCATCTGCTGTACGAGGCCCGGACGTACGCCTCCTGGCAGTCCGCCGGCATCCGCTCCGCGGTGCGCTCGACGGCGCGGGACGTCGAGGCGCTGCGCGCCGAGGGCGTCTACCGCATCATCACCCCCGACGAGTGCCTCCGGATCGCCCAGGAGGCGGGCGCCCAGGGCTCGTTGATCCTGCATCCGCTGTGCGGCGGGATGCCCGTCGACGAGGGCTGGCGCTCGCTGCATCTGTTCGCCGAGCGGGTGCTGCCCCGCCTCAAGGACTGACGCCCGGCGGGCGGGGCTCAGCCTTCGGGATAGAAGACGAACAGGTTGCAGCCCTCCGCCGACCGGGGTACGTGCCAGGAGCCGGCCGGCGCATGGATGAAGGACCCCGCCGGATGGTCACGCTCCCCGTCGTTGAAGGTGCCCGATACCACGAAGACCTCCTCGGGCCCCGGTTCGTGCACATCGATGCCTTCCCAGCAGCTGCCCGGGTCCATCTCCAGGACCTGGGCCTTGGCTCCGTTGTCACCGGTCCACAGCGGCCGGCTCCGGATCCCGGGGAACAGTTCCTTGACCGGTGCGTCGGCCACCGCGATCCCTACATAGCCCGGGGTGCCGCCCACGCCCCCGGCGGTCCGTCCGCCCGGCGCCTGCCGTCCGTCCCTCGTCGTGTCCGTGTCCGTGTCCGCGGTCGTGCCGGTGCTTGTGTCCGTGCTCACGCTTCTGGTCGTGTCCGTCTCGCTCATGCCTCCACCCTGGCCGAGCGCGGCACACTCCCCCAGTGTCAGAAATAACGTCCTGAGGTACTTTTCTGCCATGGCCGGACCGCCGCGGCAGGCACCGCCGCAGGACCCCGTGCACCGCGTGGTGGCGCTGGTGCGCCCACCCCAGTCGACCTTCGAACTCGGCTGCGTCGCCGAGGTCTTCGGCACCCGGCGCCCCGGCCTGCCGGTCCGCTACGACTTCCGGGTGTGTACGCCGCACCCCGGGCCCGTACGGACGACGGCGGGCTACGACATGCTGGTGACCGCGGGCCTGTCCGCACTGGAGAGCGCGGACACCGTCGTCATCCCGGGCTGGACGCCGGTCGATGAACCGCTCGCGCCCGCCGCCCGTCAGGCGCTGCGGCGGGCGCACGCCCGGGGCGCCCGGCTGGTGAGCATCTGTTCCGGCGCCTTCGCCCTGGCACAGACCGGGCTGCTCGACGGCCGCCGGGCGACCACCCACTGGAATCTGGCCGCCACCCTGGCGGAGCGCTTCCCCCGCATCGAGGTGGACCCCGCGGTGCTGTACCTCGACCACGGCGACCTCGCGACCAGCGCCGGGGCGGCGGCCGGTGTCGATCTGTGTCTGCACCTCGTACGCAGCGACCACGGCGCGGCCCATGCCGCGCGGATCGCCCGCCACATGGTCATGCCGCCGCACCGCGAAGGGGGGCAGACCCAGTACGCGGCCCCGCCCCCGGCGGACCGGATCGACCGCGCGCCCGCCATGGACCGCTCGCTGGCCCCGCTGCTGGAGTGGGTGACCGGGCGGCTGCCCGAGCCGGTCTCCGTCGAGGACATGGCAGGCCGGCTGGGGATCTCCGCGCGCACCCTCGCCCGCCGGTTCGCCGACCAGCTCGGCACCAGCCCCGGCCGGTGGCTGCTGGACCGCCGAATCACCGCGGCCCGGACCCTGCTGGAGGAGACCGATCTGACCGTCGAGGCGATCGCGCTGCGCGTCGGCCTGTCCTCGGCGACCAACTTCCGCCGGCGCTTCCAGCAGGCGCTGCACACCACACCGGCCGCGTACCGGCGGGCGTTCCGTACGACGGGCGCGCGGTCCCGGTAGAGCGACAACAGCGCGGGCACAAAGGACGGCACCGCAGGCACAGAAGCAGGCACAGAAGCAGGCACAAAAAGGGGTACTGCCCGGGGTCCCTTATGACCCGGGGCAGTACCCAGTAGCGAGGAGAAGGACTGGCGGGGGGTTAGCCCATCTCCTCCAACGCCTTGCCCTTCGTCTCCTTCACGAACTTCAGCACGAAGGGGATCGAGAGCAGGGCGAAGAATGTGTAGATGACGTACGTACCCGAGAGGTTCCAGTCGGACAGGCTCGGGAAGCTCGCCGTGATGGCCCAGTTGGCGATCCACTGCGCACAGGCGGCGACGCCCAGCGCGGCGGCGCGGATCTTGTTCGGGAACATCTCACCGAGGAAGACCCAGACCACGACGCCCCAGGAGAGGGCGAAGAAGAGCACGAAGACGTGGGCGGCGATCAGGGCCACGGTGCCTTCGGTGGTCGGCAGGGTGCCGGCCGCGGTCTTGGCGGAGAAGGCCCAGGCCTCCAGCGCGAGGGCGATGGCCATACCGGCCGAGCCGATCAGCGCCAGCGGACGGCGGCCGATCCGGTCGACGAAGATCATCGCGATCACGGTACCGATGATGTTGATGATCGAGGTCGTGAAGCTGTAGAAGAACGAGCTGCTCGGGTCGACGCCGACGGACTGCCACAGCGCCGACGAGTAGTAGAACGCGACGTTGATGCCGACCAGCTGCTGGAAGACCGACAGCCCGATACCGACCCAGACGATCGGCAGGAAGCCCATCTTGCTGCCGAGCAGGTCCTTGAACCTCGGCTTGTGCTCGCGGCGCATCCCCTCCTGGATCTCGGTGATCCGGGTGTCGAGGTTGACGGTGTGACCCTCGACCTCGGTGAGCACCTCCTTGGCACGGGTGATCTTGCCGATGGAGATGAGGTAGCGCGGCGACTCGGGAATCGCGAAGGAGAGCAGACCGTAGAGGACGGCCGGGATGACCATCACGCCGAGCATCCACTGCCAGGCCTCCAGGCCGGCGATCGTGCCCCGCTGCTTGCCGTCCGCGAGGTTGAGGATGCCCCAGTTGACGAGCTGGGAGACGGCGATGCCGACCACGATCGCGGCCTGCTGGAACGAGCCGAGCCGGCCACGGTAGGCGGACGGCGAGACCTCGGCGATGTAGGCCGGGCCGATGACCGAGGCCATACCGATCGCGAAGCCGCCGATGATCCGCCAGAAGGCGAGGTCCCACAGGGCGAACGGCAGTGCGGAGCCGACGGCGCTGATGGTGAACAGCACCGAGGCGATCTGCATCACGCGGATACGGCCTATGCGGTCCGCGATCCGGCCGGCGGTGGCGGCGCCGATGGCGCAGCCGATCAGCGCGACGGCGATCACCTGGGCAAGGAGTGCTGATCCGACGTCGTAGCGGCTACGGATCGCCTCGACGGCACCGTTGATCACGGAACTGTCATAGCCGAAGAGAAAGCCGCCCATTGCGGCAGCCGCGGTGATGAAGATGACATGGCCGAGGTGGTCGGGATGGGCCTTGCGGCCTTCCGGAACCGTCGGCTGCGCGGTGCTGGTCAACGTGAACTCCAGTGGCCCGGCTGCGCTGCCGGGCGTCGGGGGCTGGCCCTTCTAGTGGTGCATAGGTTGGGGGTACCCACCACTTGAAGGTAAAAGCAACGTTGCAGAGACTATGCCTTCAAGTTTCGAAGTCAATAGGGCGTAATGATTTTGTTTCCCGGCCACCCCGAGGGGCGTTCGTTCAAGTTGTGAACTGATGGGGTGTCGGGCACTCCGGGCGATCATGCGCGCGATCAAGGCGGTGACCCAGGTCACCGCACGCGCCGGCGACGCTCAGTGCAGCCGCTGGCTGATGACCTTCGAGACGCCGTCACCCTGCATCGATACGCCGTAGAGCGCGTCCGCGACCTCCATCGTGCGCTTCTGATGCGTGATCACGATCAGCTGGGAGCTCTCCTGCAACTCCTCCATGATCCGGATCAGCCGCTGCAGATTGGTGTCGTCCAGCGCCGCCTCGACCTCGTCCATCACATAGAACGGACTGGGCCGTGCCTTGAAAATCGAGACCAGCAGCGCCACCGCGGTCAGCGAACGCTCACCGCCCGACAGCAGCGAGAGCCGCTTGACCTTCTTGCCCGGCGGGCGCGCCTCCACATCCACCCCGGTCGCCAGCATGTCGTCCGGGTCGGTCAGCACCAGCCGCCCCTCGCCGCCCGGGAAGAGCCGCGAGAAGACGCCCTCGAACTCCCGCGCGGTGTCGTGGTACGCCTCGGTGAAGACCTGCTCCACCCGCTCGTCGACCTCCTTGACCACCTGCATCAGATCGGCCCGGGTCTTCTTCAAGTCTTCAAGCTGCTCACTGAGGAACTGGTGGCGCTCCTCCAGCGCGGCGAACTCTTCCAGCGCCAGCGGGTTCACCTTCCCGAGCTGCTGATACGCCCGCTCGGCGGCCTTGAGCCGCTTCTCCTGCTCGGCCCGTACATAGGGCACCGGCTGATTGCGCGGATGCTCCGGATCGTCGGGCAGCACCTCGCCGTCGGCGGGCGGTGAGGGCGGTACGAGCTGATCGGGGCCGTACTCGGACATCAGCCCGGCCGGCTCCACCCCCAGCTCCTCCAGCGCCTTGGTCTCCAGCTGCTCGATCCGCAGCCGCTTCTCCGCGCCCAGCACCTCGCCCCGGTGCACCGAGTCCGTCAGCTTGTCCAGCTCGGACTTCAGCTCCCGGCCCTGGTTGCGCGCGGCCACCAGCGCCTGCTCCCGCTCGGCCTTGGCCCGCTCCGCGGCGCCCCGCTCCTCCTCGGCCCGTACGACCGACACCTCGACATGCGCCAGCAGCTGCCGCGCACCGGAGGCCACCGCCCCGGCGACCGCCGCCTCGTGCCGCAGCCGGGCGCGCCGCCGCTCGGCCCGCGCCCGCGCCTCGCGTTCGGCGCGCGCCCCCCGGTCCAGCGCATCCGCCCGTCCGGCCAGCGCCTTGACCCGCTCCTCGTGCGTACGCGCCTGGAGCCTGGCCTCCATCTCGGTCTGCCGCGCATTCGCGCCGTCGGCCGCCAGCCGGTCCCGTACGGATGTATCGGGCTCCTCCTCGCCGACGCCCGGGTCCTCCTCCGCCACGGCCAGCCGCTCGGCCAGCTCCTCGGCCTCCTCGGTGGCCCGCACCAGCGCCTCCTCGGCCTTGGCCGCCGCCGCGTCACCACGTTCCGCCTCGCCCGCAGCCGCCCGTGCCTGCCCGCCGAGCCGCCCCAGATCCCCGGCGACCTTCGACTTCTCCCGGTCCGCGGCCCGCCGCCGTTCGGTCAACTCCTCGACCAGCGCGGCACACTCCGTACGCCGTTCGGCCGCCGCCCGCTGCGCCTCGGCCAGCTCCGCACAGCGTGCCGCCAGCTCCTCCAGCTCGGCCGCCGCCTCGTCGACCGACGCCTGTACCTCCAGCAGACTCGGCGCACCGGCGGAACCGCCCTGCGCGAAATGCGTCCCCAGCAGATCGCCCTCGCCGGTCACGGCCATCAGCTCCGGCCGCGCGGCCACCAGATCCTCGGCGTCCTCCAGCGTCCCGACCACCACGACGTCCCGCAGCAGCCGGGCCACGGCAGCCGTCAACTCCGCCGGACCCTGCACCAGTTCCCCGGCCGGTACGGGCTCGGAACGGGGGCCGGGGACGCGATGCGCGGCAGCCTCGGGCTCAGGGGCACCCGGCGCACCGGCCACACCGCCGGCCACGGCAGCCGCGGCCGGTTCGGCCACCCCGCCGGCTGTCGCCGGGGCCTCCACCGGCCGCGCAGGCCCCGGCACCCGCCCCGTACCGCTCGGACTCCCGCTCCCGCTTCCGCCCAGCACCATCGCCGCCCGCCCCGCGTCCTGCTTGCGCAGCAGGCGGATGGCGTCGGCGGCGGTGGCCGGATCGGTGACCGCGACGGCATCCGCGGCCGCGCCGAGGGCGGCCGCCACCGGGATCTCGAAGCCCGGGGTGACGGTCAGCAGCTCCGCAGCCGGGCCGAGCAGCCCGCCGAGATGGTCGGCCGCGGCCAGCAGGGCCCCCGTACCGTCCTTGCGGCGCAGCCCGAGCGCCAGCGCATCGTGCCGCGCGGCGGTCGCGGCGCGGCGGCGCTCGGCCGCGGTCAGCGCCTCGCGCGCGGCGGTCAGCGCGGCCTCCGCCCCGGCCAGTTCCCGGCGGGCGGCGTCATGCCGCCCCTCGGTCTCCTCGTCGTCCGCGTCCAGCCCGTCGACCTCGGCCTTGAGCTGCTCGTACTCCTCCTGCGCGTCGGCCGCCCGGCGCCGGGCGGCATCCCGCGCCTCGGCGAGCCGGCCGATCTCCGCCTGCGCCGAGGCGGCCCGGCCGCGGGCGGCGGTGACCTGCCCGCTCAGCCGGGCGAGGCCCTCACGCCGGTCGGCGATGGCCCGGGCCACGTCCCGCAGCCGCCGCTCCTCGTCCGCCAACTGCCGCTCCAGCCCGGCGCGGTGTTCGACGGTGTCCTCCAGCGCCCGGCTCGCCGCCTCCAGCGCGGCCGTCAACTCCGCTTCCTGTTCGCGGATCCGGGCCGCCTCCCGCTCCATGTCCTCGGGATCGCGCCCGGACCGTTCCTCCGGCGGGGCCGCCGAGGCGCTCTTGACCCGGGCCTCGGCCAGCGAGATCGTGCCGCGCACCCGCTCCGCGAGCTGCGACAGCTCGTACCAGGTCTGCTGTGCGCGCTGCACCCGCGGCGTCAGCGTACGTACCTCCTCCTCCAGCGCCGCCTCCCGCTGCTGGGCGGTGCGCAGCAGCGCCTCGGCGGTCTGCTTGCGTTCCTTGAGCGCCGCCTCGTCCGCGATCTCGGCGCGCAGCGCCCGGCGCAGGGTGACCAGATCGTCGGCGAGCAGCCGCAGCCGGGCGTCGCGCAGATCGGCCTGGATGACGGCGGCCCGCCGGGCGACCGCGGCCTGCCGCCCCAGCGGCTTGAGCTGGCGCCGCAGCTCATCGGTCAGATCCTGGACGCGGGCGAGGTTGGCCTTCATCGCGTCCAGCTTCCGCAGCGCCTTCTCCTTGCGCTTACGGTGCTTGAGGACGCCGGCCGCCTCCTCGATGAAGGCCCGGCGCCCCATCGGGTCGGCATGCAGCACGGAGTCGAGCTGGCCCTGCCCGACGATGACATGCATCTCCCGGCCGATACCGGAATCGGAGAGCAATTCCTGGATGTCCAGCAGCCGGCAGGTGTCCCCATTGATCTGGTACTCACTGCCGCCATTGCGGAACATGATCCGGGTGATGGTGACTTCGGCGTACTCGATCGGCAGTGCACCGTCGGAGTTGTCGATGGTGAGCGAGACCTCGGCGCGCCCGAGCGGCGGCCGCCCGGTCGTCCCGGCGAAGATGACGTCCTCCATCTTCCCGCCGCGCAGCGACTTGGCACCCTGCTCGCCCATGACCCAGGACAGCGCGTCCACGACATTGGACTTGCCGGAGCCGTTGGGGCCCACGACACAGGTGATGCCCGGTTCGAACCGCAGCGTCGTGGCGGACGCGAAGGACTTGAAACCTCGCAGGGTCAGACTCTTGAGATGCACGCCGTTGGACTCTACCGGCCGCCTCTCGACGGGTGACCCCAACATTCCGGCTCCGGGCACCACCCCGTACGCCCCCGGGTATACCGCGCCGTTCATTTTCGGTTTCACCGAGGAAAGTGCAGGGCACATCATGCGGTAAGGGAGGCGCGGCACGGCTGAAGTGGCCGCATTGTTCGCATTAAATGCGGGAAACGACGAACCGGGAAACGACGAAGGGACGCCGAAGCGTCCCTTGCAGATCTTGAAGAGAGCGGTGCCTCAAGCGGCTCGCGAGCAGCTCTACCGGCCCTCGGGTTGGGGTCAGGTGAGCGCGGGCTCCGCCTGGGGTACGTCGATGTCGAGCATCGAGTCGTCGCGACGTGCGGCAGCGGACAGCATGTCGTTTTCGGCCTGCATCCGAATAAGCTCGGATTCAAGGTCTTGGACGCGCTGCTGAAGCCGTCGCATCTCGGAGAGGACTCGGGGGTCGGAGCCGCCGACGTAACCGAGAAGCGCCTTTGCCATGATGGATGGTCCTCCACAATGAGTGACCGACCGAAGCGGTGTGGGTCGTGAGGGATTCGCACCCGCGGTGCTTGTCATTCTCTGGTGTACTCAATGCCAAACAGCTAAGGTGCGCGGGGATTCCAGAGTCTCACCAAACGGTTTGACGGTCAACACGATCACGCCCCGTATCCTCGGGCACCTGAGAGTGCGCGGCCGCGAGGGCGCTGCGCCGACTCCCCAGAAAGGTCCCGCGGGGGCGTGGAGATCATCCGTACAGCGGCAGCCTTGCACGGGTCGGCCGAGTTGGCAACCACCAGGCCTTATCTCCCGTAAGCAGCTGACAAAGACGCACCGGCAAGATCGCCCGTGACGGCCGTACGGACGGTTTCGGCGGGCCGTTTCAGCGGATCTCGAAGCCGTCGTAACCACCGCGGGGCGTGGCCCAGATCTCAGTGACTCCGTCGACCCGCCCGGGCGTGTCTCCGGTACGCAGCCAGTCCAGAAGCTGATCGCAGTGATCCTTCGGCCCCTCGGCGACCACCTGGACGCGGCCGTCGCCGAGATTCACTGCAAATCCCGCGAGTTCGCCGATGCGAAGAGCATTGGCTCGGGTGAACCAGCGGAAGCCGACGCCCTGGACCTGACCCCGTACCCACGCGGTCACACGAACATCCTCATTCATGTGTGCACGTTAACTGGCCAATTGCTCAGCAGGCACTTCTGCCCCTTGCGTCATGGCGTACAGTCCCCCGACAGCGAGGCTCACCCATACGGGTGAGTCGCTTTGACGCTGAGGACGGAAGGAAGACAGCGGATGGGCCGCCATCGACGCTCTGCTCCCCACACGCCCGAAGCCCCCGGTGCAGGGCATGTTGACGCACCGACGGCAACGCTGCCCGAAGGCCGGGTGCGGCACCGCGCCCCTCGCGCGCCGCGCGCCCGCGGCATGGCTCCGGTACGCACCGGACTGCTCGGCGCCTCCGCCGCGATGGCGATGGGAGCGGTGGCCGTAGCCTCCGGACTGATCCCCGGCAGCGGCCAGTTCGACGGGGGTACGAGCGGCGGCGACCGGGTCCGTGCCGACGCGCTGCCGGAGGCCACCGCGCCGATGGGCAGCCTCTCCGAGGCCCCGTCCGACCGCACCACGGCCCCGGCGAGCCGCGGCGGCATCCGCCCCACCACCGCCCCGGACACCGGCCGCCCGTCCTCCGCGGCCACCCCCTCCACCTCGCCCTCCCCCCACCGGCCGTCCAAATCCCCCGTCGAAGAGTCCGGTTCACAGCGCACCGCCACGCCCACCGACGCCCCCTCCTCCGCGGCGCCCCGCCGCTCCGCGACCCCGTCGAAGACCCCCGACGCCCAGTCGTCAGCCGAGGCCCAGGTGCTGTCGCTGGTCAATCAGGAGCGCACCCAGGCCGGCTGCTCCCCCGTGACGGCGGACAAGGAATTGGCCGGTCTCGCACAGCAGTTCAGTGACGACATGGCCCGGCGCGGCTTCTTCGACCACACGGACCCCGATGGCAACACCCCCTGGGACCGGGCCCGCACCCAGGGCATCACCGACCTGGGCGGCGAGAACATCGCCCGCGGCCAGGCCAACGCCCAGTCCGTCATGGATTCCTGGATGAACAGCCCCGGCCACCGCGCCAACATCCTCAACTGCGAGTACAAGACCCTCGGCGTCGGCGCCCACTTCGGCCCGGGTGGCCCGTGGTGGACGCAGGACTTCGGCTTCTGAGGCGGCCTCCCCGGCCCGCGTGACACGGCCGCGCTCACACCGGACGCCCGCGCCGCCCCGCGAGAGATCACGGGGCGGCGCGGGCGTCTGCGTACCGGGGCCCTGGGGGGGAACGGACCGTGGTGCGCCGGTCAGGCGGCGAGGGCGGCCCGTCCCGCGGTGAAGACGCGGGCCTGCTCGACGATCCGCCGGCCGAGGTGCTCGGCGGTGGCGATATCCGCCTTGTGGACCGCCTCGGCGCCCTGGTCGTTGTCGGACTGGGCGGCGGCCCCCAGGAAGAAGCCCAGCCGGTTCAGGTCGTTCTCGGAGGCGGTGGAGGAGTTCCAGCCGGGGAGCAGGTTGAGGCTGACCCAGCTCATGCCGTGCTGGGCGGCGAGCACCGTGAAGAACTGCAGCGTGTGCAGCTTGTCCCCGCTCTTGGAGGCGGAGTTGGTGAAGCCGGCCGCGAGCTTGTCCTGCCAGGCGCGGGTCGCCCAGCGCTTGGCGGTCGCCTCGGCGAAGGTGTGGAAGGCGCCGGAGGCGGTGCCCATGTAGGTCGGCGAGCCGAAGACGATCGCGTCGGAAGCGTCGAGCTGCTCCCACTGGGCTTCGGTGATCTCGTCGACCTTGATCAGGTGGACGGTGGCGCCCGCCTCGGTGGCGGCGGCCCGGACGGCCTCGGCCAGTACGGCGGTGTGGCCGAAGCCGGAGTGGTACGCGATGGAGACGACGGGGGCGGGCAGGGCAGCGGTGGTCACGGCGGATTTTCTCCTTGAGGTCACGGCATCCCGGGGCGGTCGGTGCCCGGGAACGGTGGGCTGCGATGAGAGAAAGAGAAACACTAACTATTAGAAAGCGCAACCCAACAGTTAGCGCTGCGCAGGAGTATGGTGTCGCCATGGCGACCGAATCCCGTGCCGAGACGACCGAGGAGCCCGGCTCCGGCTGTACGGACGATCTGGCCTTCGACGTTTTTGCGCGCGACTGCCCGTCCCGTGACGCGCTCAAGCACGTCACCGACCGATGGGGCAGCCTGACGCTGGGCGCGCTGCTCGACGGGACCTTCCGCTTCAACGAACTGCGGCGCCGGGTCGAAGGGGTGAGCGAGAAAATGCTGGCCCAGACCCTGCACGCACTGGAGCGGGACGGACTCGTGCACCGCGAGGCACAGCAGACCAACCCGCCTCGGGTGGATTACGCGCTGACGCCGCTGGGGGACCAGGTCGCCCGTCAACTACGGACGCTGATCGCCCTGGTGGAGGACCGGATGCCGCAGGTGCTCCAGGCACGGGAGCGCTACGACGCCCGGCACACCGCGCGATGAGCCGCTCGGCCGCGCCGGGGCGCCCCGCTCAGGGGCGCGGCGGCCGCTGGCAGCGGGGGCAGAAGTAGCTGGAGCGGTTCATCCAGGGGCGGCGGCGGATGGGGGTGCCGCAACGGCGGCAGGGTTCGTCCTCGCGGCCGTAGGCGTCCAGGGACCGCTCGAAGTACCCGGACTCACCGTTGACGTTGACGTAGAGGCTGTCGAAGCTGGTGCCGCCGACGGCGAGCGCGGCGTTCATCACGTCCCGTACGTGACCGAGCAGCTCGGCGGTGCGCGGGCGGGTGAAGGTGGCGGTCGGCCGCTCGTAGTGGAGCCTGGCGCGCCACAGCGCCTCGTCGGCGTAGATGTTGCCGACGCCGCTGATCAGCGTCTGATCGAGCAGCGCCCGCTTGATGGTGGTCCGGCGGCGGCGCAGCGCGTCGTGGAAGGCGGCGTCGTCGAAGGCCGGATCGAGCGGATCGCGAGCGATGTGGGCGATGACGTCGGGGAGATGGTCGACGTCGCCGGGGACGGTGTCGTGCAGCGAGAGGCCGCCGAAGGTGCGCTGGTCGACGAAGCGGAGTTCGGTGCCGAGCGCGTCGGCGAAGCGGACCCGTATCCGCAGATGCTTCTCGTCGGGGGCGTCCTGCGGCTGGACCAGCAGCTGGCCGCTCATGCCGAGGTGGGCGAGGATCGCCAGACCGTGGGTGACGGACGGCGTGATCATCGGGCCGATGCCCTCCGCGGCGGTCTGCGCGGCCGGGCCGCCGCCGGTCACCGGGAGCCAGAGGTACTTGCCGCGTCGGCACGCCACACCGATCCGCAGGCCCTTGAGCCGGGCCGCGAAGTCGGCCGCGCCGGCCGTGTGCCGGCGGATCGCGCGCGGATGCCGCACCTCGACGGCGTCGATCGTGCGGCCGCTGACCCAGCGCTCCAGTCCGCGGCGTACGACCTCGACCTCGGGCAGCTCGGGCACGGCAGGGCTCCTTGAGAAAGACTTCTGACCCCGTCCGGAGCGGCGCGGGGCCGCCCGGAAGGGGTCAGAAACGGTGATTCAGTGTGCCGACGACGGGCTGTCGCCCGAGGCCGGAGCCGAGTCGTCAGCAGCCGGCGCCGCACTGTCGCCGGAAGCCGCCGCCTTGGCCGCTTCGTCCGCCGCGGCGCGAATCGCACGCCACGCGGCCTCCGCCGCCTGCTGCTCGGCTTCCTTCTTGCTGCGGCCGGTGCCGGTGCCGTACGAGACACCACCGACGCGGGCGGCAGCAGTAAAGGTCTTCTCGTGGTCCGGGCCGGTCTCCGTGACCAGGTACTCCGGGACGCCGAGACCTTCGGTCGCGGTGAGTTCCTGGAGGCTGGTCTTCCAGTCCAGGCCCGCGCCCAGGCTGGAGGACTTTTCGATGAGCGGGTCGAAGAGCCGGTGCACCAGCTCGCCGGCCGCGTCGAGGCCCTGGTCGAGATAGACCGCGCCGATCACCGCTTCAAGGGTGTCGGCGAGGATGGACGCCTTGTCCCGGCCGCCCGTGCCTTCTTCGCCCCGTCCGAGGCGGATGAAGGCGCCGAGGTCGAGCCCGCGGCCCACCTCGGCGAGTGCACGCGAGTTGACCACCGCGGCCCGCAGTTTGGCCAGCTGGCCTTCCGGCAGGTCGGGGTGGATGCGGTACAGCGTGTCGGTGACCACCAGGCCGAGCACCGAATCCCCGAGGAATTCGAGCCGTTCGTTGGTGGGCAGACCGCCGTTCTCGTATGCGTACGAGCGGTGCGTCAGCGCACGCACCAGAAGGGCGGACTCGAGCTTGTACCCGAGCCGCCCTTCCAGAAGCGTGTGGGACGAGGCTGTGTCTGCCGTTGTCGGTTCACCGCCGCGCGGTTCACCTCCGCGGTTGCGGAGAGACGAATTGGCATCTGACATGGAGCCTGTCACCAGCCGCTCAGACCTCGAGGACCTGGCGCTTGTTGTAGGTGCCGCAGCTCGGGCACGCGATGTGCTGCAGCTTCGGCTCGTGGCAGCTTGCGCATGCCACCAGGGTGGGGACCGCAGCCTTCCACTGCGACCGGCGGTGGCGCGTGTTGCTGCGCGACATCTTCCGCTTCGGAACAGCCACGGCTACTTCTCCTGCTTCTCGTCGACGCCCGCTTCGGCGCCGCCCATGTTGTCCTTCTCGCCGTCCTGGGTGGTCTCGGCGAGTCCCTGCAGTGCCGCCCAACGGATGTCGACGGCGTCGTGGTGGTGGTCCGGGTCGTCCGCCAGCCGCACTCCGCAGTCGGAGCACAGGCCCGGGCAGTCGTCCTGGCACACCGGCTGCATCGGCAGTGCAAGCACCACCGCGTCACGCAGCACGGGCTCGAGGTCGAACATGTCGTCCTCGAGGAAGAGGGTGTCCTCCTCGTCCTCGGCGTCGTCGCCGGCGTCCGTCTTAGGGACCCGGGCATCGGCGTCGGGGTAGGAGAACATCTCCTGGAAGTCCGCGTCGAGCTCTCGCTCCAGCGGCTCCAGACACCTTACGCACTCCCCCGTGACGGTTGCACGGCCGGTGCCTGTGACAAGCACCCCGTCCATGACCGATTCCAGGCGGAGCTTGAGCTCGATCGATGCGCCCTCGGGAACTCCGATGACCTCGTTGCCGAGGTCCCGGGGGGCCTCGACGGAGCGGGAGACCCTCTTGAGCGCACCGGGACGCCGGCCCAGCTCGCGTGTGTCGAACACGAGAGGGGAGCGGTGGTCGAGGCGGGCGTTGATGGCTTCCTGCTTTCTACGGGGTTTTCGCGCCGCCCGAATCCCAGCTGTGAAATTCGGGCAGCAGAGATCGCAGACATACGCGCGACCGAAGAGCCAGGATACTGGACGGGCCCCGATAGGCCCAATCCGCTCCCGGGCGGCCACCGGTCCGTGGCCGGGTCGCCTACTGGCGCCCCTCTTCGTACTGCCGCAGCTGATCCAGGTTGATCATGCTGGTGTCGAACAGGCTGGTCTCGTCGAGCGCACCGGGCTGCGCGGCATGGTCGTGCGGGGCGTGCTGGGGCTGCTGGGGCACCTGCTGCTGGTACCCGGTGTTCGGGTCGTAGCCCTGCTGCTGGGCCTGCTGCTGCCAGTCGTAGCCGTACGGATCCTGATGCTGGGCGTACGCCACCTGCTGCGGCTGCTGATAGCCGTAGACGTCCTGCTGCTGGTAGGCCGCCGGGTCGTAGTACTCCTGCTGCTGGACCTGGGGCTGAAGTGGCTGCTGGAGCTCCTGGGGCTTGGGCTGCACCTGGGGCATCGGGGGCGCCGGGGGCGCCTGGGGTGTCTGCAGGTCCTGGTCGGCGCTGATGCCCGCCAGCCCGGCGAGATACTCGGCGTCGGCCTGCGGCTGCCCGGACTGCAGATCGCCCTGTGCCGCCAGGTGGGCACCGAGCTCGTCGATCGCCCGGGCGCCCTGCAGCTTGTCGCGGCCCCGGCCGACCGCCTCCAGCGTCTTGGTCAACACGGCCTGGAACGCCCCGAACTTGGCGTCCACGTACGCGTCGGCGCGCTGCCTGAGGGTCTCCGGGTCGGCACTGCGCTCGGGGGCCTCGGTGTCCTCGTAACCCTGTTCGTCGAGCCCGGGTCCGCGGCCGAGCAGCTTCTCGCGGCCGCGGTCGACGGATCCGATGGTCTTGGTGAGGACGACCTCGAAGTTGGCGAGCTTGCTGTCGACGTAGTCGTCGGCCTCGGCGCGGATCTCCTCCGCCTCCCGGCGGGCCTCCGCGAGGATCCGGTCCGCCTCGTCCTGCGACTGCCGGGCGACCTCGGTGTCGGAGACCAGCGAACCGCGCTGGGCGTGCGCGGACTCGATGATCCGCTCCGCCTCGGCCCGCGCCTCCTCGACCACCAGCTCCCGCCCGCCGAGCAGCTCCTGCGCCTGCGCGAGGGAGCCGGGCAGCGCCGCGCGCACCTCCTCCAGCATGGCGAGCAGCTCGGCGCGGTTGATCACGCACGATGCCGACATGGGCATGGACCGGGCGCTGCCGACGGTCGCGACGATGTCGTCGAGCTTCTTCTGCACGTCCACCTTGGACTCGCCACTCTCTGAGGGGTTGGAACGACGGAACGGGACGACTGTACGTCCACGGGCCCTTTGCCCGACACCAACTGACGCCCCGTCAGTCAGGCATCGCGCTCAGTGCGCCACGGACGGGGTCAGCCCTTCTTGCGCAGGCGCTCGGTGAGGGCTTCGAGGACGAACGGCGGGACCAGGTGGGAGACGTCGCCGCCCCAGGCGGCGACCTCCTTCACGAGGCTGGAGGACAGGAAGCTGTAGGTGGGGTTGGTGGGGACGAAGAGGGTCTCCACGCCGGACAGGCCGTTGTTCATCTGGGCCATCTGCAGCTCGTAGTCGAAGTCGCTGACGGCCCGCAGACCCTTGACGATCGCGGGGATGTCGCGCTGCTTGCAGAAGTCGACGAGCAGGCCGTGGAAGGACTCGACCTCGACATTTCCGTACTCGGCGGTGGCCCTGCGGATCAGGTCGATCCGCTCCTCGACCGTGAACAGCCCCTGCTTGGACTGGTTGATCATCACGGCGACATGGACGACGTCGTACAGCTTGGAGGCACGGGCGATGATGTCCAGGTGCCCGTTGGTGATGGGGTCGAACGACCCCGGACAGACGGCGCGGCGCAACTCGGGTTCCTCGCTCTCCGATCCGGTCATGACACGCTTGTTGACGTCGATTCGGCGGACGTCGAAGCGGCGCGACCGTACCAAAGCGTCCCCTCGCCGTAGCGACGGGCCTTGATCGCTTCAAATCCGTCCGGCCATGGGAACGTGCCGCCTCTGGTGCTGCGCTCCACGGTGACGAGTGCCTCGTCCGCAAGCCACCCCTGACCACGGAGTGTGAGCAGGATCTCGCACAATTCCTCGTCGGTGACCACGTAGGGCGGGTCGAGGAAGACGACGTCGTAGGGCTCGCCCGGGGCAGGTACGGCGGCGGTCTGCTCGGCCTTGCCGGCCCGGACCTCGACGCCCGGGAGGCCGACCGCGCGGACGTTGTCCCGGATGGTGCGCACGGCGCGGGCATCGGCCTCCACCAGCAGGACATGGGCGGCCCCGCGGGAGAGCGCCTCCAGGCCGACCGCGCCGGAACCGCCGTACAGATCGAGGACCCGGGCGCCGGCCAGCGGTCCGTCGAGCGACTCCCAGGTGGAGAACATGCCCTCGCGCGCCCGGTCGGAGGTCGGGCGGGTGCCGTTTCCCGGCGGTACGGCCAGGCGGCGGCCGCCGGCCGCACCGGCGATCACGCGGGTCATGGGCCCGTCCTTACGTTGCGCGTGGTGGTGTGCTGTGGGGTGGGAGCCGGGCGGGCTCCGCCCCTCCACGATATTCCGTCAGGAGGCCGCGGGCGCCCGGCCGGGGCGCCCCGAAGGCACCCGGGCCCGTGATCGATCTCACGCGGCGGCGGGCGGCTCCGGTCCGTAGGCACCCCTCAGCCCTTGTCCAGATACTGCTCCCGTTCCTCGTCCAGCAGGGCGGACAGGGCGATCCGCAGCTCCGGACAGCCGGTCAGCTCGGGGTCGGCGGTGACCAGCTCGGTGGCCTCCTCGCGGGCGGCCGCGATGATCTCCTCGTCGTCGATGACCGTGAGCATCCGCAGCGAGGAGCGGACGCCGGACTGCGCCTGCCCGAGGACATCGCCCTCGCGCCGCTGTTCCAGGTCGATACGGGAGAGCTCGAAGCCGTCGAGGGTGCCGGCCACGGCGGCGAGCCGGGCACGGGCCGGGCTGGCCTCGGGCATCTCGCTGACCAGCAGGCACAGGCCGGGCGCCGAGCCACGGCCGACCCGGCCGCGCAGCTGGTGCAGCTGGGAGACGCCGAAGCGGTCCGCGTCCATGATCACCATGGCGGTGGCGTTCGGGACGTTCACCCCCACCTCGATGACCGTCGTCGCGACCAGCACATCCAGTTCGCCGGCGGCGAAGGACCGCATCACCGCGTCCTTGTCGTCCGGCGCCATCCGGCCGTGCAGCACCGCCACCCGCAGGCCGTCGAGCGGCCCCTTGGAGAGCTGGT
This sequence comes from Streptomyces inhibens, assembly GCF_022221585.1. Classification (NCBI taxonomy): domain Bacteria; kingdom Bacillati; phylum Actinomycetota; class Actinomycetes; order Kitasatosporales; family Streptomycetaceae; genus Streptomyces; species Streptomyces inhibens. The sequence continues at coordinate 6,955,193 of NZ_CP084681.1, read as the reverse complement.
CGGCGATGTCGAGCACCGCGAGCGGCGGCCGCTTCTCCACCACGTCCTCCGGTGAACTCGCCTTGGCCGCCGCGCCCTTGGAGCCCGCCGCGCCCTTCTTCGGCCCCTTGGGCGTCTCCTCCTCGTCGTCGCCGATCCGGGGGCACACCACATAGCCCTGATGCCCGGCCGCCACTTCTTCGCGGACCCGCTCCCAGGCGCGCGCGAGGAAGTGCGGCTTGTCCTTGGCGGGCACCACATGGCTGGCGATCGGCGAGCGTCCGGCGGGGAGTTGGTCCAGGACGGAGGTCTCCAGATCACCGAACACGGTCATGGCGACCGTGCGCGGAATGGGGGTTGCCGTCATCACCAGGAGGTGCGGCGTCTGCTTTTCCCTCTGGGAGTGCCCCTTGCCGCGCAGCGCGTCCCGCTGCTCGACGCCGAAGCGGTGCTGTTCGTCGACGACGACCAGTCCCAGGTCGTGGAACTGCACCTTGTCCTCGATCAGGGCATGGGTGCCGACGACGATTCCGGCCTCGCCGGTGACCAGATCGAGCAGCGCCTGCCGGCGGGCCGCGGTGCCCATGGACCCGGTCAGCAGCACCACCTTGGTGCCCTGTTCGGCCCCGCCCAGCAAGCCGCCCTCGGCCAGCTCCCCCATCATCTCGGTGATCGAGCGGTGGTGCTGCTGGGCCAGGACCTCGGTCGGCGCCAGCATGGCGGCCTGGCCGCCGCTGTCGACCACGCCGAGCATGGCGCGCAGCGCGACCATGGTGTTGTGCGTGACGGTGAAGTGGTCGGTCACATAGGCGTGAGCGGGGTGCGCGACGCTGATGCACTGGACGGGCTTGCGGCCGACGTACTCGATGGCGTCGATGGTGCGCCGGAAGCCGTCGTCGCCCGCGGACGCCCGCACGGCGCCCCCGTCCGCCGCCTCGCGGAAGGACGGGTACGCCTCGGGAAGCGCCACGGACACGTCGTACGCGCCGTCCCCTACGGGCCGAAGCCGGACGCGGCCGCCCAGGGAGCGCACGAGCCAGGCGAGATCGTCGGCGAGGGGGGCGGGCGCCGCACGGAACGCCGCGCCGGGCCCTGAGGGCTCACCCCCGGCGTCCATCAGCCCCTGCAGCACGGCCAGCCGGTCCTTGAGCGGTGCGTTCCGGTAGGCGTCCGGCACCCGGCGCGCGCACAGCGCCCGGCCCGTCGCCCCGTCGAGGTCCTCGCCGGCGCCCGGAGCCCGGCCGTCGCCCAGCATCCGCCCCACCCGATACGGATCGAGCACCCGCTCCGCACCGCCGTCGAGGTCCACGGGGGTGGCCGGCGCGATGGACCACCGGGCCCGGCCGTCGCCGTCAAGGAGCGCGGCCCGCAGCTCGCGCGTCGTCAGCACCCGCTCCCCCGCGCCGCCGGCCCCGACGATCCACAGATGCTCGTCATCGCACTCGACGGCGCTCCCGTCGGACAGCACGAGCCGCCACACCTCCCGCTCCCCCTGCGGGAAGACGCCGTCCACCACGGCGATCTCGCCGCTCGGCACCACCACCTCGGTGCCGACGGCCATCTCCCCCATGGGACGGAAGCCGCGGGGTGTCAGCACCAGCGCATCCAGCGGCTGCGCCTTGCCGGAGCCGACCTCGCCCTGGAGGAGACGGTGCATGGGGTGCTCGGTCGCCAGGTCGTCGAAGATCTCCCGGCTGACCTTCTGCTGGCCGTCGGTGAGCGTGAAGGGCAGCTTGGCGTCGAAGGCGTCGAGGATTCCGCCCTCGACCAACGTCCTCGGTACGGCGGGGAGTTGGGTGTCGGCGAGGCGGCGCCTGGCGAGCGCGACCTGCATGACGAACGCCTCGTCCCACTTCAGCCGGGCCCGCGCATCGGCGATATCGGCCTTGCTGCCCGGCCGGTGGATCTTGAGCAGCGCCTCGGTCAGCGGGACCAGCGCCCGGCCCTCGCGCAGCGCCTCCGGCAGCGGATCGACGGCGTCCTGTGCGCTGGGCAGCACCGCGTCGACCGCCTTGGCGAGCTTCCAGGACGCCATCTGCTGGCAGGCCGGGTAGATCGGCATGAGCTGATTGGCGAAGGCGCTGACCGCGTCGGCCCCGCTGTCGGCGTCACGGTCGAGGAGTTCGTATTCGGGGTGGGCGAGCTGCAGTTTGCGGTTGAAGAGCGACACCTTGCCGGCGAACATCGCGCGGCGCCCCGGGAGCAGGTCTTTGTGCGGCTTGTGGATGCCCTTGCCGAAAAAGACCAGCTGGAGCCGGCCGCTGCCGTCGGTGAGCGTCACTTCCAGACGCTGTCCCCGGCCACTGTTGAATTTCAGCACCCGGGAATCCGCGACCTGCGCGACGACCGTGACATGTTCGTCGAGCGGGAGATCGGCGAGACGGGTCAGCTCGCCGCGCTCGGCATAGCGCCGCGGATAGTGATGCAACAGGTCGCCGACCGTATGCAGGTCGAGATGCTCGGCCAACACCTTCGCGGTGGTGCCGCCGAGGGTTTTCTTCAGGGGTTCGTCGAGCGCTGCCACGCGTCTATTGCACACCACGCCTCTGACAATCGCGGTGTGCCCGGCGGCCCGGCGCTCTCACCGCACGCTCGTTCCGGGCCCATTCCGTGCCCGTCCCGGCTCATTCCCGGCGTGCTGTCCGGCCCGCTCCGCGCTCATTCCACGCCGATGAGCAGCGGTGCCGCGTACTGGCCGCCGTCGTAGACGACGGTGTCCACGGCGAGATGCCGCTCGCGCACATGCCGCTCCAGCCGCTCGGCGAGGGAGTCGGGCGCCTTCGCGCCCAGGACCAGGGTCACCATTTCCCCGCCCGCGGACAGCATCCGGTCGAGCACGGTCATCGCGGTGCCGGTGAGGTCGGAGCCGATCACCGCGACATCGCCGTCGATCAGGCCGAGGACGTCCCCGGCCTGGCAGACGCCGGCCATCGTCCACGACTGCCGCTCGGCGACCGCCAGCTCGGCGTAGCGGGTGGCGCCGGCGGCCGAGGTCATCGCGACCACGTCCTCGTCGAAGCTGCGGCCCGGCTCGTGCACGGCCAGCGCCGCGAGGCCCTGGACGGCGGAGCGGGTGGGGATCAGCGCGACGCGTACGCCTTCGGTGCGGGCCTGTTCCGCGGCGGCCGCCGCGGTGTGCCGCAGTTCGGGGTCGTTGGGCAGCAGCATCACCTCGCGGGCGTGCGCCTGCCGGATCGCCTGCACCAGTTCGCCGCTGGCCGGCGGCTCCCCGGGGCGTACGGAGACGGCGGTCGCGCCGGCCTCCGCGCACAGTCCGGCGAGCCCGTCTCCCGGCACCACCGCGACCACGGCCCGCGCCGCCATCGCCGGCTCCTTGGCGCGGGTGGCGCCGCCGAAGTGCGTGATACGGATCCGGTACGGACGGCCCGCCTCGATGCCGGCCTCCACCGCCGCGCCCGCGTCGTCGACATGGACATGGACGTTCCACAGGCCGTCGCCGCCGACCACCACCAGGGAGTCGCCGAGCCCGTCGAGCCGGGTCCGCAGCCGCGCCACGGCCGCGTCACCGGCCTCCAGCAGGTAGATCACCTCGAAGGCGGGCCCTTCGCCGTCCGGGTCGCAGCCGTCCGCCGCCACCCGGCCCGCGACCTCGCAGCCGGCCGCTTCGGGGAGCGGGGCATCGGCCCGTACGGCGACCGGCGTCACCGAGACCTCACCGGACAGCGCGTCGGCGAGCGCGCCCAGCAGCGCGACGAGCCCGCAGCCGCCGGCGTCCACCACGCCCGCCCGGCCGAGGACCGCGAGCTGCCCGGGGGTCGCCTGTAGGGCGGTACGGGCGCCGTCGTGGGCGGCGCGGGCGACCTCGGCGGCGTCGCCGGTCTCGTGCCCGGCGCGCTCGGCGGCGTCGGCGGCGGCGGTGGCCACCGTCAGGACGGTGCCCTCCACGGGGTGGGCGACGGCTTCGTAGGCGGAGGCGGCGGCCCGGCGCAGCGACCGCCGCAGCGCGTCGGCCGCGCCGGCCGTGGCGCCGTCGGCGGCTCCGTCGGCCGTCACCAGGACCTCGGTCATACCGCGCAGCAGCTGCGCCACGATGGTGCCGGAGTTGCCGCGGGCTCCTATGAGGGCGCCGTGCGCCATGGCGCCGATGGCGTCGGCAAGACGGAGCGAGGTGCCGGCCGAGGCGTGCCCGTCGAAGGCGGCCTCGACCGCGCGGGCGGCCGATTCGACCGTCAGATACAGGTTGGTGCCGGTGTCTCCGTCGGCCACGGGATAGACGTTGATCGCATCGATCCGCTCGCGTTCCCGGCCGAGCGCCTCCAGCGCCAGTCCGCACCAGGAGCGGACCGCGGTGGCGTCGAACGGGTACGGCACGTCGTCCTCCTGGGTCGCGGGATGCACCGCACAGTAGCCGCGCTGCGGCGGGGAGGCCGGAGCGGGGGCCCGGGGCTGCGTGGTAGTTTCGTTCTACGGGAGCGGTCGTTGTATGCTGCTCCGGTTGCCCGATGAAGATCGGGCCATTCCTCTCCTGACGGTGCCGGTCGGGTAATGCACTCGGCTCGTCAGGATTCACCGTAAGTGCATCTGAAGTCTTTGGAGTGACCCGTGGCTGCCAACTGCGACGTCTGCGGCAAGGGGCCGGGCTTCGGCAAGAGTGTCTCGCACTCGCATCGCCGTACCAACCGTCGTTGGAACCCCAACATCCAGACGGTGCGTGCAGTGATCGGGCGCACGCCGAAGAAGCTGAACGCCTGCACCTCGTGCATCAAGGCCGGCAAGGTCTCGCGCTGACGACTTAGCCGTAGCGCAGCCCCAACCGGTTGCTTGTGAAGCCGGTCCACCTCTCAGGTGGGCCGGCTTTCGCCTTTTCCTGAGAAATCAGGCCTGAGAAATCAGGCCTGAGAACTCCGGCCTGAGAACTCCGTCCGGGCGCTGCCGATGCCATACCCGGCCTGTCGCCGCTCGGAACGCGGTCAGTGCTCGCCGCGCAAGCGCCAGCCGTGGTCCACGGGGCCGATGCCACCACCCAGCCGGAAGCCGGCCGCGATCGCGCCGGTGACATAGTCCTTCGCCACCGTGGCGGCCCGCGGGACGGTGTCCCCCTTGGCGAGCTGCGCGGCGATCGCGCTGGCGAGGGTGCAGCCGGTGCCGTGGGTGTGCCGGTTGTCGTGGCGCGGGGCGCGCAGCCAGTGTTCCTCGGTGCCGTCGGTCAGCAGATCGACGGCCTGCTCACCGTCCCCGTGCCCGGCCGTCAGATGGCCGCCCTTGATCAGCGCCCAGCGGGGCCCGAAGTCCAGGATCGCGGCGGCCGCCCGTCGCATATCGGCCTCCTCCTCGACGCGTACGCCGGTCAGCTGGGCGACCTCGTCCAGGTTGGGGGTGGCGACCGTGGCCGTCGGCAGGAGTTTGGTGCGGACCGCGTCCAGGGCGCCGGCGGCGAGCAGCGCATCGCCGTGCTTGGAAACCCCCACGGGGTCGATGACGACCGGGACCCGCAGATCGGCGAGCAGCTCCGCGACGGTCTCGACGAGCACCGCCGAGGAGAGCATCCCGGTCTTCACGGCCTGGACGCCGATATCGTCGACGACGCTGCGGAACTGGGCGCGTACGGCCTCGGCGGGCAGTTCCCACGCGCCCTGCACACCCAGGGAGTTCTGGGCGGTGACGGCGGTGAGCACGCTCATGCCATGGGTGCCGAGCGCGAGCATCGTCTTCAGGTCGGCCTGAATACCCGCGCCGCCGCCGGAGTCGGACCCGGCGACGGTCAGGACGCGTGGAGGTATGTGCATACGGCCGAATCTACTCGGCGTCGCCGTTGTCCCCGAAGTGGTCCCAGCCGGCCTTCGCCCAGGGGGCGCCGTCCACCGTCACCTGCGGCAGCGCGGACGGATGGAGCACCTCTCCGATGACCTTCCAGCGGGCGGGCAGCTTCACATCCGGCGGGAAGGTGGCCACGATCGCATGGTCCTCGCCACCGTTGAGCACCCACTGCATCGGGTCCACGCCGACCGCGGTGCCGATGTCGGACATCTGCGAGGGGATGTCGATCGCGGCGGACCGCAGATCGATCCGGACCTTGCTGGCCTCGGCGATGTGCCCGAGGTCGGCGACGAGTCCGTCGCTGACGTCCGTCATGGCGGTGGCGCCGAGTCCGGCGGCCGCCGGGCCCGCGTGGTACGGCGGCTCGGGGCGGCGGTGGGCCTCCACGAAGGCGCGCGGCGAGCGGAAGCCGCGGGAGAGCACGGCGTGCCCGGCGGCGGACCAGCCGAGCCAGCCGGTCACCGCGACGACATCGCCGGGCTGGGCGCCGGCCCGGGTGACCGGCTCCTGGTTGCGCAGATCGCCGAGCGCGGTGATCGCGACGGTGATGGTGTCGCCCCGTACGACGTCGCCGCCGACGACCGCGGCGCCGGCCACCTGGCACTCGTCACGCAGCCCGTCCATCAGCTCGGTCGGCCAGGTGGCGGGGAGTTCGGCGGGAACGACCAGGCCGAGCAGGATCGCGGTGGGCACCGCGCCCATCGCCGCGATGTCGGCGAGGTTCTGTGCGGCGGCCTTGCGGCCGACGTCGTAGGCAGTGGACCAGTCGCGGCGGAAGTGCCGTCCCTCCAGGAGGATGTCGGTGCTGGCGACCACCCTCCGGTCCGGCGCGGTGACCACCGCGGCGTCGTCCCCCGGCCCGATGCGTACCGCCGGGGTGGAGGTGATCCGGGAGGTGAGCTCCCTGATCAGCCCGAACTCCCCCAGCTCGCCCACGGTGCCCTTCATGCTGTTGCCCTTCCCATGTGTACGGACGGTCCGTACGTGGCTGACGACTGTGCCGCACTTGCCGTGTTCACCGCGCGGGTCTCCCCGCTCCGCACGGTGACGCGGTACCGTGGCGTCCCTTCTTCCCACATGATCCTCGTAGCCGCCCTGGAGGTTCCGTGGTACAGGCCTACATCCTGATCCAGACCGAGGTCGGCAAGGCCTCGGCGGTAGCCGAAGTGATTTCGACGATCGAAGGTGTGCTGCAGGCCGAGGACGTGACGGGCCCCTATGACGTCATCGTGCGCGCGCAGGCCGACACCGTCGACGAGCTGGGCCGCATGGTGGTCGCGAAGGTCCAGCAAGTGGAGGGCATCACCCGCACCCTTACCTGCCCGGTCGTTCATCTCTAGCTCCCCGTATGCTCGGCCGGGTGATCAGTGCGCGACGCCGGTACCTGGCCCTGCCCTTGGTCGCCGTGCTGTTCGCCGCGGTGAGCTGTTCCTCTTCCGAAGACGTGGCCGTCCCCTCCCCCAAGGGCGAGGCCGCAAGGCACTGCCGGGCGCTCCACAAGGAATTGCCGCGGACGGTGAACGGGCTGGAGCGGCGTACCGCCGAGCCCGTCTCCGACTTCACTGCCATATGGGGCGATCCTGCCGTGAAACTGCGCTGCGGGGTGCCGAAGCCCGGCGTCCTGATGTACGGGAGTGAACATTACAACCCCAACCCCGACGCGGCGGAAGTCAACGGCGTCAGATGGCTCTTCGAGAAGCAGGACGACGGCTACCGCTTCACGACCGTGCTGCGCAAGGTCTATGTCGAGGTGACCGTGCCCGGGAAGTACGCCCCCGAGGTCGATGTGCTCATCGACCTCGCGGGCGCCGTGAAGAAGACCGTTCCCCAAGGGGTGTAGGGGCCGGCGGGAGGCTCAGCGCAGGCCCGTGGAGCGGTTCAGCGCCGCCTGGAGGAGCCGGTCGATCAGCTCCGGGTAGCTCACTCCGCTCTCCTGCCACATCCGCGGGTACATCGAGATGGGCGTGAATCCGGGGAGCGTGTTGATCTCGTTGATCACGAACTCGCCGTTGTCCTGGAGGAAGAAGTCCGCGCGCACCAGGCCCTCGCAGGACGCCGCCTCGAAGGCCGCGACGGCCAGCTCCTGGACCGCGGCGGTCTGCTCGGCGGTCAGCGGCGCCGGCACGATCCCGTCGGCCGAGTCGATGTACTTGGCCTCGAAGTCGTAGAAGTCGTGCGCGGTGACCGGCGGGATCTCGGCCGGCACGCTGGCCCGCGGGCCGTCCTCGAACTCCAGCACCCCGCACTCGATCTCGCGGCCGCTCAGCAGCGACTCCACAAGGATCTTGGGGTCGTGCGCCCGGGCCTCCTCGATCGCCTCGTCCAGGCCTCCGAGGTCGTTGACCTTGGTGATGCCCATGGACGAGCCGGCCCGGGCGGGCTTCACGAAGAGCGGCCAGCCGTGCTCCCCCGCGAAGTCCACGATCTTCTTACGGGCGGCGGCCGGGTCCTTTTCCCACTCCCGCGGGCGGATGACCTCGTACGGGCCGACCGGCAGCCCGAAGGAGGAAAACACCCGCTTCATGTAGTCCTTGTCCTGGCCGACGGCGGAGGCGAGCACGCCCGAGCCGACGTAGGGCACACCGGACAGCTCCAGCAGGCCCTGCAGGGTGCCGTCCTCGCCGTAGGGGCCGTGCAGGACGGGGAAGACGACATCGACCTCGCCGAGCGCCTTGGGCACCGAGCCGGGCTCGGTGTAGACGACCTCGCGGTTGGTCGGGTCGACGGGGAGCACCACGCCGCCCTCGGTGGACTCGGCGAGCGCGGCCACGCTGGGCAGCTGCCGGTCCGCGATGGCCATCCGCTCGGGGTCGTCGGCGGTCAGCGCCCAGCGGCCGTCGGTGGTGATGCCGATGGGCAGCACGTCGTACTTCTCGCGGTCGATGGCGCGCAGCACGGCTCCGGCGGTGAGTACGGAGATGGCGTGCTCGGAGCTGCGCCCGCCGAACACGACGGCGACGCGGGGCTTGTGGGAGGAGGTCTCGCTGCTCATATCGGCTTGAGGGTACCTGCTGGTAGTCGCGGAGTCAGTGCCCCGGCGGCCGTTGGTGGCATCGCGTCGCCGCGGCACCGGTGGCGCTGCGGCGGGGCGGGGGACGGACGGGGGGAAATCGGCGGTCAGTGCCGCTCGGACTTGGCGCTGCGCGACATCAGCTCCTTGAGGGCCACCATCGGCGGCTTGCCCTCGTGGACGATGTCCACGACCGTCTCGGTGAGCGGCATGTCGACGCCGTGCCTGCGGGCCAGATCCAGCACGGATTCGCAGGACTTGACGCCCTCGGCGGTCTGCTTGGTGACCGCGATGGTCTCCTCCAGCGTCATCCCGCGGCCGAGGTTGGTGCCGAAGGTGTTGTTGCGGGACAGCGGTGAGGAGCAGGTGGCGACGAGGTCGCCCATGCCGGCGAGGCCCGCGAAGGTGTGCGCGTCGGCGCCCATGGCGAGACCGAGCCGGGTGGTCTCGGCGAGGCCGCGGGTGATCAGGGACGCCTTGGCGTTGTCGCCCAGGCCCATGCCGGTGGCGATGCCGACGGCGAGCGCGATGACGTTCTTGACCGCGCCGCCGAGTTCGCAGCCCACCACGTCGGTGTTGGTGTACGGCCGGAAGTACGAGGTGTGGCAGGCGGCCTGCAGCCGCCGGGCGACCGACTCGTCGGCGCAGGCCACGACCGCGGCGGCGGGCTGCCTCGCTGCGACCTCCTTGGCGAGGTTGGGGCCGGTCAGCACCGCGACCCGCTCCGCCGGCGCCTTGGCGACCTCCTCGATGACCTCGCTCATGCGCTTGGCCGTGCCCAGTTCGACGCCCTTCATCAGGGAGACCAGGATCGTGTCGGCGGGCAGCAGGGGCGCCCATTCGGCGAGATTGCCGCGCAGCGTCTGGGAGGGGACGGCCAGGACGGTGAACTCCGCGCCCTGGGCCGCTTCCGCGGGGTCGGTGGTGGCCCGTACGGACGCGGGGAGCTCGACCCCCGGCAGATAGTCGGGGTTCGTACGGCCGTTGTTGATGGCGTCGACGAGGGCCGCGCGGCGCCCCCACAGGGTCACCTCGCATCCCGCGTCGGCGAGCACCATCGCGAAGGTGGTGCCCCAGGACCCCGTGCCGTAGACGGCGCAGCGCGTCACTTGCCTTCATCCTCCTGTGCCTGCTGGGTGCTTCGGGCCTGCTGCGGGGCGACGGCCGGTTCGGCGGCGACGGCCGGCTCGGCGGGGGTTTCGGCCGCTGCGTCGCCCTGGGTGGCCTTGGCGGCCTCGCGGGCGGCGCGGCGCTCCCGGGCGATCGCCTTGCGCCAGTCGTACGGTTCGGCCGGCACGGGCTCACCGCGGAGCTGGGCCAGCTGCTCGGTGATCGCGGCCATGATGGCGTCGGTCACGGCGCGCAGCACCTCGGCGGTCGGCTCCTGGTCGTAGTACGCGCTCAGGTCGACCGGCGGTCCCGCCTTCACCCGCAGCGTCTTGCGCGGGAGGAGGCGGAGCTTCTTCTCCTTGGCGTACGGCGGCATCGCGTCGTTGGCGCCCCACTGCGCGACCGGGATGACCGGCGCCTTCGTCAGCAGCGCGACCCGCGCGGCACCGGTCTTGCCCTGCATGGGCCACAGATCGGGGTCACGGGTGAGGGTGCCCTCGGGGTAGAAGGCGACGCATTCGCCCTTGTGGATGGCGCTGACGGCGGCGCGGAAGGCGGTGGCGGCGTCGGTGGTTTCCCGGTAGACGGGGATCTGTCCGGTACCGCGCATCATCAGGCCGACAAAGCCGCTCTTGAAGAGTCCGGCCTTGGCGAGGAATCGGGGGACCCGCCCGGTGTTGTACTGATAGTGCGCATAGGAGAGCGGATCAAGATACGAGTTGTGGTTGACCGCGGTGATAAATCCGCCGTCGGCCGGAATGTGCTCCATTCCCTGCCAGTCCCGCTTGAACAGAACCAAGAGCGGCGGTTTGCAGATGACCGCGGCCAAGCGGTACCAGAAGCCGATTCTGCGGCGGGACACTGGGACACCCTCCTTGTGGGGACCTGTGAAGCTGCTGCGGGCCGGCAGCCGCACAAGTGTCGCCCCAGGTACCCGCTATGTCGAGAACACCGTAACCCCGGCGCTCCGGGAGAGCGGCGGCAGCAGGTGAGAATGGCGCGGATGCGAAGAGACGGAGCGGATGTGGGCTGGAGCCTGGTGGTGCCGCTGAAACCGCTGGTGCGGGCCAAGAGCAGGCTCTCCCGGGCCGCCGGTGAGGAGTTTCGGCCCAAGTTGGCCCTCGCCTTCGCCCTGGACACCGTGACAGCGGCGCTGGCCTGCGCGGACGTGCGGGATGTGGCGGTTGTCACGGACGATCAACTGGCCGGGGAGCGTCTGGCGGCCCTGGGGGCGCTCATCCTGCCCGACACACCGGCCCGTGGGCTCAACGCGGCGCTGGCCCATGGCGCCGCGGCGATCCGGGCGCACCGCCCGGGTGCGGCCGTCGCCGCGCTGAACGCCGACCTTCCCGCACTGCGCCCGGCCGAGCTGGAACTGGTGCTCCATTCCGCTTCGCTATTTCCCCGTGCATTTCTCGCGGATGCGGCGGATATCGGGACAACACTTCTGACCGCGACTTCCGGAGTGGAATTGGAACCGGCATTCGGAGGTGCGTCACGGGCCCGTCACCTGGCATCCGGAGCGCAGGAGATCACCGCACCGGATGCGCCCTCGGTACGCCGGGACGTGGACACCGGCGAGGATCTGCTCGCCGCGCTGGCACTGGGCGTGGGCCCGCACACGGCGCTCCAGGCGCCGCATCTCGCGGGTGGGGCGGCAAGGGGCGCAAAGACTCGGGGCGGGCCGGAGCGGCAGCTGCCGCCGCAGGTCAGAGCGTCTGGAGCGTGATCAGGGCGATGTGCCGCTCGGCACCGTCGCCGGTGACCTCGATACGGACCCGCTGACCGGGCCGCAGCAGCAGCAGACCACCGGCGTCGAAGGCCGCCGCGTCGAAGGGCAGCGGGGTGCCGTCGTCCAGCAGCACACTGCCGGAGCGGGTCTCGGAGTCGTACGTATACGCGGTGGCCTGCATGGGAGAGAGCCTAGACGGCGGCCGGGGCCGGAAAGCACCGCGGGCCGGGCTCCCCGGAGGGAGACCGGCCCGACGCATGGCGTCGCCGCTGCTTGGTTCACCGCTTGCGGGCGGTGGTCTTCTTCGCGGTGGTCTTGCGGGCGGTGGCCTTCTTCGCGGGGGCCTTCTTCGCCGTCGCCTTCTTGGCGGGGGCGGTCTTCTTCGCCGTCGCCTTCGCCGGTGCCGCCTTCTTCGCGGCGGCCTTCTTGGCGGTGACCTTCTTGGCCGTGGTCGCCTTCTTCACGGCGGCCTTCTTGGCGGTGACCTTCTTCGCCGCTGCGGTCTTCTTCACCGCGGCCTTCTTCGCCGGTGCCGCCTTCTTCGCGGCGGCCTTCTTGGCGGTGGCCTTCTTGGCGGCGGCCTTCTTGATGGCAACACCACCGGTAAGGCTGCCCTTGGGAGCCTTCTTGACGGCGACCTCGCCGCCCTTGGGGAGCTTCTTCGAGCCGCTCACCAGGTCCTTGAAACCCTGACCGGCGCGGAAACGCGGAACCGAGGTCTTCTTGACCCGTACGCGCTCACCCGTCTGCGGGTTGCGGGCGTAGCGGGCGGGGCGGTCAACCTTCTCGAACGAGCCGAATCCGGTGACCGAAACACGGTCGCCGGAGACAGTTGCACGGACGATTGCATCCAGTACGGCGTCGACCGCCTCCGCGGCGTTCTGGCGGCCGCCGAGCTTGTCGGCAATGGCTTCTACGAGCTGCGCCTTGTTCACGTCTTCCCCTTCGGAGACATTGCTGGAACGAAAGTTTCCAAGCTTTTTCGCACGTTAGGCAGATATATACCGCAAATCAAACACGAAACGGGCTAATCACCCTTGTGCCGCAACGAACTCGACCTTCACGGACTTCCGTCGGCGTGCACATCTTCGGGATAACGACCTTCGTCGAGGTCTTCCATGAACCACTCCAGACGCCTTGCCGCGTCCGCAAGATCGTGTTTAGCCGCGGCCGTGATGACGAGCAGCTTCCGGGTCAGCGCCATCCGTACGCCCTCCGGGACTTGCAGTGTCCGCACTCTTGCGTGTGCGACCTTGAGCCGGTCGGCGACGAGACCGTAGAGCTTGAGTTGGTCGTCGCGTTCCATGCGCTAATTGTGCCATCTGCGGCGAGTTGTCGCTTCACGGGCCCTCAACAGCCGCCTTCACAAGCGGATGCGCCCCCTGCCAACTGCACAGGGGGCGCATAGTACGCAATAACTCTTTGAGCCAAAACCCGAGGTCAGACCTCGATGGTACGCGGCTTGAACGACGGGCGGTTCGCCTCGTACTCCACGATGGACGACTCCTCCCGAAGGGTGAGGCTGATGTCGTCCAGTCCCTCCAGCAGCCGCCAACGAGCGTTCTCGTCCAGCTCGAAGTCCGCCGTCAGCTTGGATTGTCCGGGGGCCTCCGCACGGACCTGCCGGTCGACCAGGTCGACGGTCACCTCGGCGGCCGGGTCCGCCTCCACCAGCTGCTGGAGCCGGTCGACGGTCTCCTGCGGCAGGACCACCGTCAGCAGCCCGTTCTTGAGGGAGTTGCCACGGAAGATGTCCGCGAAACGCGAGGAGATGACGGCCTTGAAGCCGTAGTTCTGCAGCGCCCAGACGGCGTGCTCACGCGAGGAGCCGGTGCCGAAGTCGGGGCCGGCGACCAGCACCGTGGCGCCCTTGTAGCGCTCCTGGTTGAGGACGAACTGCGAGTCCTTGCGCCAGGCCTCGAACAGCCCGTCCTCGAAGCCGTCGCGGGTGACCTTCTTCAGCCAGTGGGCCGGGATGATCTGGTCGGTGTCGACATTGCTGCGGCGCAGCGGGACGGCCCGGCCGGTGTGTGTGGTGAAAGCTTCCATGGTTCAGACTCCCGCGGGCGTGGCGACGTCGGCGTCGGACAGGTCGGCCGGTGAGGCCAGATGGCCGAGAACCGCTGTTGCGGCGGCGACCTGTGGCGAGACCAGGTGCGTACGACCGCCCTTGCCCTGCCGGCCCTCGAAGTTGCGGTTGGAGGTGGACGCGGAGCGCTCACCGGGCGCCAGCTGGTCGGGGTTCATGCCCAGACACATCGAGCAGCCCGCATGCCGCCATTCGGCGCCCGCCGCGGTGAAGACCTTGTCCAGACCCTCGGCGACGGCCTCCAGGGAGACCCGGACCGAGCCGGGAACGACCAGCATCCGTACGCCGTCGGCGACCTTGCGGCCCTCCAGGATCGAGGCGGCGGAGCGCAGGTCCTCGATGCGGCCGTTGGTGCACGAACCTACGAAGACGGTGTCCACGTTGATCTCGCGCAGCGGCTGACCCGCCGTCAACCCCATGTACTCCAGGGCCTTTTCCGCGGCCAGGCGCTCCGAGGCGTCCTCGTACGAAGCCGGGTCGGGGACGCTCGCCGAAAGCGGTGCTCCCTGGCCGGGGTTGGTGCCCCAGGTGACGAACGGCGCCAGGGAGGTGGCGTCGATGTGCACCTCGGCGTCGAAGACCGCGTCGTCGTCGGTGCGCAGCGTCTTCCAGTACGCGACCGCGGCGTCCCAGTCCTCGCCCTCGGGGGCGTGATCGCGGCCCTGCAGATAGTCGAACGTGGTCTTGTCGGGGGCGATCATGCCGGCCCGCGCGCCCGCCTCGATGGACATGTTGCAGATGGTCATCCGGGCTTCCATCGACAGTTTCTCGATGGCCGAGCCGCGGTATTCCAGGACATAGCCCTGGCCGCCGCCGGTGCCGATCCTGGCGATGATCGCCAGGATCAGGTCCTTGGCCGTCACGCCGTCGGGCAGCTCGCCGTCGACGGTGATCGCCATGGTCTTGAAGGGGGCCAGCGGCAGCGTCTGGGTGGCCAGGACGTGCTCGACCTGGCTGGTGCCGATACCGAACGCCAGCGCGCCGAAGGCTCCGTGGGTGGAGGTGTGGCTGTCACCGCAGACCACGGTGGTGCCGGGCTGGGTCAGTCCCAACTGCGGTCCCACGACGTGGACAACGCCCTGCTCGACATCGCCCAGCGGGTGCAGCCGGACGCCGAACTCCGCACAGTTCTTGCGCAGCGTCTCCAGCTGGGTGCGCGAGACCGGGTCGGCGATCGGCTTGTCGATGTCGAGGGTCGGGGTGTTGTGATCCTCGGTGGCGATGGTCAGGTCCGTACGGCGCACCTGGCGGCCGGCCTTGCGGAGGCCGTCGAACGCCTGCGGGCTGGTGACCTCGTGCAGCAGGTGGAGATCGATGAAGAGGAGGTCGGGCTCGCCTTCCGCGCGCCGGACGACATGGTCGTCCCAGACCTTCTCCGCGAGTGTCCGTCCCATCGCTTTCCCTCCGACCGGCCGCTTTGCCGGCCTTGCTCGTCCATGCGCGGTGCCCGCAGAAATCCCCCTGCCGGGCCGTACGCCGGGCCCTGGTCGAGGGCCACACCTACAGACTGACGACTTCCCTGGAAAATTGAACTTGCGTTTCACAGTGTGAGACGCGAGTATCGTTGCATGGACAACTCTAGCGGCGTCGGCGTTCTCGACAAGGCAGCTCTGGTTTTGAGTGCCCTGGAGTCCGGTCCGGCCACCCTCGCCGGGCTGGTCGCGGCGACAGGGCTTGCACGACCCACGGCTCACCGGCTGGCCGTGGCTCTGGAACACCACCGGATGGTGGCGAGGGACATGCAGGGCCGGTTCATCCTCGGCCCGCGGCTCTCCGAGCTGGCCGCGGCGGCCGGCGAGGACCGTCTGCTGGCCACGGCGGGACCGGTACTCACCCACCTACGCGATGTGACGGGCGAGAGCGCCCAGCTCTATCGCCGGCAGGGCGATATGCGTATCTGCGTGGCGGCGGCCGAGCGGCTGTCCGGACTGCGGGACACCGTCCCGGTCGGCTCCACGCTCCCCATGAAGGCCGGTTCGGCCGCCCAGATCCTGATGGCCTGGGAAGAGCCCGAGCGGCTGCACCGCGGTCTACAGGGCGCGCGCTTCACGGCCACCGCGCTCTCCGGCGTACGGCGCCGCGGCTGGGCCCAGTCGATCGGTGAGCGCGAGCCGGGCGTGGCGTCCGTCTCCGCCCCCGTACGCGGCCCCTCCAACCGCGTGGTGGCCGCCGTCTCGGTCTCCGGACCGATCGAGCGGCTGACCCGCCACCCGGGTCGTATGCACGCCCAGGCGGTCATCGACGCGGCCGCCCGCCTCTCCGAGGGCCTGCGCCGCAACAGCTGATCACAGCGCCCGGCCCCGCCCCTGCCCCACGATCCCCGCGGATCGGCGGGACGGGGCCGGGGCCCGGCGCTCAGACCGCCGGCCGGCCCGCGGCCGGCTCCCCGCGGCGGCCGACCGGCACCGCACCCAGGGCCTCCCCCAGCCCGAACGACGGCATATTGATGTAGATGCTCTCGTGCGCGCCCGCCGGGACGGCGAAGGTCTCGTGCCAGAAGCCGACCTTGTCCTTCCCCTCGCGCGCCCGCCGGTTGAACGCCGCCCACGCCGGCCGGTGCTCGCCACTCCGGTCCATCGCATAGGCCTGCAGCTTCTCCTTCGACTCCCAGTACTGGATGACGGCGAAATGCCGCGGGAGTCCCGGGAGCAGGCGATAGCCCAGCATCCCGCTATCCCGGTCCCGGGCCAGCTCCTTGATCATGCGCGGCATCGCCCGGAACACCGGCAGCCAACTGCGCACCGCGCGCCAGCTGTTGATCCGCATCCCGACGAGGAAGATCACCACCTCCCCGTCGCCGTCCGACGTCATCCGACCCTGCACCGGCTTGCCACCCACGACAGCCCCCTTCGACACATTGGATAGCGTCGCTATCCATGATTAGATAGTGACACTCTCCAATGGAAGGTGCAAGGGGTATGCGACTTGCGGAGCTGAGCGAGCGCAGCGGGGTGTCCACCGCCACGATCAAGTACTACCTGCGTGAACGGCTGCTACCTCCGGGCCGCCGGATCACCGCCACCCAGTCCGAGTACGACGCGGAGCATCTGCGCCGCCTGCGGCTCGTGCGGGCCCTGATCCAGGTCGGCCGGATACCGGTGAGCACCGCCCGGGAAGTGCTGGCCGCGGTCGAGGACGACGCCCGCGACCAGCTCTCACGCCTGGGCACGGCCATCGAGGCGCTCCCCCACGGCCCGGAGCCCGACGAGAGCGACCCCTCGACGGCGGTCGGCCGGCGCACCGCCACCCAGCTGCTGCGACGGCTCGACTGGCGCTTCAACCTCGAGATCGCGGACGGCTTCCCCGCCTTCCGGATGCTCGTCGCCGCCATCGCCGCGCTGCACCGCCTCGGCTACGCCTGCGACATCACACATCTGCTGCCCTACGCCCACCGGGCGGCACAGCTCGCGGTGGTCGACCTGGATCTGGTCGAGGAGTTCGGGACGCCGGCGGAGCAGGTGGAGGCGGCGGTGGCCCTGACGGTGCTCTACGAGCCGGT
The DNA here is from genome assembly GCF_022221585.1 of Streptomyces inhibens. Lineage (NCBI taxonomy): Bacteria > Bacillati > Actinomycetota > Actinomycetes > Kitasatosporales > Streptomycetaceae > Streptomyces > Streptomyces inhibens. The sequence goes on along the minus strand of NZ_CP084681.1, from coordinate 6,937,996 downwards.
ACTGCTGAGCCTGCGCCGGCTGGCGGAGGCCGAGGAGTCCAACAGGCGCTTCGGAACCGGCCGTTGACACGAAGAAGGCCCCCCGCATGATGCGGGGGGCCTTCTCTTCTTGTACCCCCGACCGGATTCGAACCGGCGCTACCGCCTTGAGAGGGCGGCGTGCTAGGCCGCTACACAACGGGGGCAAGTTTTCTTGCAGTTGAGCCTGTCGTAAAGACACGCTCCGCTGGGCTACCAGGACTCGAACCTAGACTAAATGAACCAGAATCACTCGTGCTGCCAATTACACCATAGCCCATGGTGGTTTAGACCAGTACCCCCGACCGGATTCGAACCGGCGCTACCGCCTTGAGAGGGCGGCGTGCTAGGCCGCTACACAACGGGGGCCCTAGCGATCCTGCATGAGTGACAGTGGGTGCGACCCGACTGTCTCCCTGGGAAGGATCTGTACCCCCGACCGGATTCGAACCGGCGCTACCGCCTTGAGAGGGCGGCGTGCTAGGCCGCTACACAACGGGGGCGTTGCAGATAAGCTCTGCGAGCTGGCCTACCAGGACTCGAACCTAGACTAACTGAACCAGAATCAGTCGTGCTGCCAATTACACCATAGGCCATCAAAGCGCAACCCCCTGTGCTGGGGGTCTTGTTTGACTTACGCTTCCCGGCCGGACCTCTCGGCCCTCTCGGGCGGCGCAGGAAGAACATTACCCGATCGTGGACGGGGCTCCAAAACCGATAACTCCGCGCAGCAGCTCGGGGAGCTCCGCCAGCCCGGCGATCCGCCGTACGCCCGGCGGCAGGTCCTCCCCGGTGTCCGTACGGTCCAGCCATATGGCGGTCAGCCCGGCATCCCGCGCGCCGAGCGCGTCGATGTCGAGACGGTCGCCGACGTAGGCGACCTCGGCGGGCGGCAGGCCCAGCGCCTCGCAGGCGCCGTGGAACGCCTCGCGGGCCGGTTTGGCATGACCCAGCTCGTCGGCGCAGACGATCGTCTCGAAGCGGGCGCGGATCCCCAGGGCGGTCAGCTTGCGCTCCTGGTTGGCGGTCGAGGAGTTGGACAACACCGCCTGCCGCACCAGCGGCGCAAGGGCCTCCAGCGCGGGTCCGGAGTCCGGGAAGAGGGTCCAGCACGCCTCGTAGTGGGCGACGTACCGGGCGAACCAGGCGTCCGCCTCGGCGTCGGAGAGCGCCACTCCCAAGAACGTCCGGGCGCGGCCCCTGCGGTGATCGAGAAACCCGACCTCACCGGCGAGGAACCGGGCGAACTCGGTCTCCATGGCGCTGCGCCAGCGGGCCAGCGCCACCTCCTCGCCGCCGTACGCGGCCACCAGCCCCTCGGCCCGGAGATGCCGCAGTACACCGGCACGGTCCGACCCGCTGTAGTCGAAGAGGGTGTCGTCGATGTCCCACAGGACGGCGCGAACGGGCATACGGGCAATCTAGCGGAGCCCCCGGATACACCACGGGCCCGGAAGCCGTGCGGCTTCCGGGCCCAGGGGCGTACGGCGACGTCAGCCGGCCAGCTTGGCCAGGGCCGCGTCGATGCGCTGGAGGGTGCGCTCCTTGCCGAGGACTTCGAGGGACTCGAAGAGCGGGAGGCCGACCGTGCGGCCGGTGACGGCCACCCGAACGGGGGCCTGGGCCTTGCCGAGCTTGAGGCCGTGCTCCTCGCCGGCGGCCAGGACGGCCTCCTTGAGGGACTCGGGGCTGGTCCAGTCGGCGTCGGCGAGCTTGGCGCGGGCCGTGGTGAGCAGGGCGGCCGGGTCGCCCTTCATCGCCTTCGCCCAGGACGCCTCGTCCTCGACCGGCTCCTTGAGGAACAGGAAGTCGACGTTGGCGGTGACGTCGGAGAGGACGGTGACGCGGGTCTGGGCGTGCGGGGCGATCGCCTCCCAGGCGGCCTGGTCGAAGTCCTCGGGGGCCCAGTTGGCGTGCGGGGCCTTCAGCCAGGGCTCGCAGGCCGCGGTGAAGTCCTTCACGTCCAGCTGCCTGATGTGGTCGGCGTTGATCGCCTCGGCCTTCTTCAGGTCGAAGCGGGCCGGGTTGGCGTTGACGTCCGCGATGTCGAACTTCTCGATCAGCTCGCTGACGGAGAAGATGTCCTGGTCTGCGGAGAACGACCAGCCGAGCAGCGCCAGGTAGTTGAGCAGGCCCTCGGGCAGGAAGCCGCGGTCGCGGTAGAGGTTGAGGGACGCCTGCGGGTCGCGCTTGGAGAGCTTCTTGTTGCCCTCGCCCATGACGTAGGGGAGGTGGCCGAAGGCCGGAATCTCCTTGGCCACACCCAGTTCGATCAGGGCCTTGTAGAGGGCGATCTGGCGGGGGGTGGAGGAGAGCAGGTCCTCGCCGCGCAGGACGTGGGTGATCCCCATCAGGGCGTCGTCGATGGGGTTGACGAGGGTGTACAGCGGCGCGCCGTTGGCGCGGACGATGCCGTAGTCCGGGACGTTCTCCGGGGTGAAGGTCAGCTCGCCGCGCACCAGGTCGGTGAAGGTGATCGGCTCGTCGGGCATCCGGAAGCGGACGATGGAGGTACGGCCCTCGGCCTCGTACGCGGCCTTCTGCTCGGCGGTCAGCTCGCGGCACGTGCCGTCGTAGCCGGAGGGCCTGCCGGCCTGGCGGGCGGCCTCACGGCGGGCGTCCAGCTCTTCGGTGGTGCAGTAGCAGTGGTAGGCGTGGCCGGCGGCGAGGAGCTTGTCGGCGACGTCCTTGTAGATGTCCATCCGCTGGGACTGGCGGTACGGCGCGTGCGGGCCGCCGACCTCAGGGCCCTCGTCCCAGTCGAAGCCGAGCCAGTGGAAGGAGTCCAGCAGCTGCTGGTAGGACTCTTCGGAGTCGCGGGCCGCGTCGGTGTCCTCGATGCGGAAGACCAGGGAGCCCTTGTTGTGCCGTGCGTAGGCCCAGTTGAACAGGGCGGTACGGATCAGGCCGACATGGGGGTTACCGGTCGGGGAGGGACAGAAACGGACGCGGACGGGGGTCGCGTTAGCCACGCTTGATCACCTTGTTGGTGAGAGTGCCGATGCCTTCGATGGTGACGGCGACCTCGTCGCCGACGTTGAGGGGGCCGACCCCGGCCGGGGTGCCCGTGAGGATGACGTCGCCGGGGAGCAGCGTCATCGCCTCGGTGATGTGGACGATCAGGTCCTCGATCGGGCGGAGCATGTCGCTGGTGCGGCCGAGCTGGCGCTGTTCGCCGTTGACGGTGCACTGGATCGTGAGGCCCTCGGCGATATCCGCCGGGGCGAGATCGGTCTCGACCCAGGGGCCGAGCGGGCAGGAGCTGTCGAAGCCCTTGGCCCGCGCCCACTGCTTCTCGCGCTGCTGGACGTCGCGTGCGGTGATGTCGTTGGCGCAGGTGTAGCCGAGGATGACGTCCTTGACGCGCTCACGGGGCACCTCACGGCACATCCGGCCGATGACGACGGCGAGCTCCGCCTCGTGGTGCACCTCCTGGGAGAAGGAGGGGTACGCGATGGGGTCGCCGGGGCCGATCACGGAGGTGGACGGCTTGAAGAAGGTGACCGGCACGTCCGGGACCGCATTGCCCAGCTCGGCGGCGTGTTCGGCGTAGTTGCGGCCGATCGCCACGACCTTGTTGGGCAGGACCGGCGGCAGCAGGCGGATCTTGTCGAGGGGGACCTTTTGGCCCGAGCGCTCGAATTCGGCGAAGGGGTGCCCCTTGATGACGTCGAGTTCGTCGCCCTCGACGACGCCGAAGCCGACGTTGCCGTCGATGGAGAATCTGGCGATGCGCACGGGTTGCCGCTGCCCCTCATTGATCACTGGCCGGAGTTGACACTCCAGGCTATCGCGGGGGCGCGGCCGCTCCGTCGTCCTTTATGGCCTGTTCCCCTGCTTCCGCTACGCCGGGACGTCCTGCTTGGGCGCGTCCATCAGGACGGTGCGGCGAGGGTTGGCGGTCTGCGCGGGGAGTTCGACGGTGTGCTCCGGCACCTCGGGGGCCGCGGTGCCGAGCTCGTCGGCGTCCGTGAGGTGGGCCAGGGTGGTGCGCCGCGGGTTGGCTATGTTGCGGAACATCGTCGTCGTCTTCACTGCTGTATGCCTCGCGATGTCGAAAGGGTCGGGAAAGGGGTTGCGGAAACCTGCCTTGTCGTTTCCGGCAACCATGTAAAGCGTCAGGCTAAGCGCGCTATTCCCTGCGAAGTGGTGGGGAACTCGACGATCTTCTTGTGAGTTTGCTCACGAACTGTGCGACAAATGCCGCATTTCCCTTGATCAACATCTATGGGCGAATCGGACAATGGCGGATTGAACCGCACGTTCCGCTCTGGATCACCGCACCTGGGACAGCCCGCAAGGGCGCACGACTCGCGGGCAAAAGTCCGTTATTTACCGCGAGACTCTCTACAAGTCGTGACGCGGCCCGTACATTGCGTCACTCATTGCACAGCGAGCGGCTCTGCTCTTGTTGGAGATCCTGCACTGTGCTGGAATTCCACGGACCGCCGCACGTTTCAGCCGGCGCGCAGGGCGCAAAGTGGCGCCGCGCGGTGGTGCCGCTCTCTCGGCCAGAGGGGGCAGCCCGCCGGTCAATCACGACCGCCATGGGGGACTTAGCGGTCCCCTATACGACTCGACACCGTCCCGCTGTGGTGGGACGCCTGGTCCAGAGGTTGCGACGCTAGTGCAGGGACGTTTCAAGAGGGATGGCAGCGCTGCGGCGGACCCGGAGCTGCGCGGCGGGACAGACCGCGCCTCCTCGCCCCAGCGCGCCCAGAGCAACGGCTCCGCGGGCGGCACTGTGCCGGCCGACCGGAGCGGCCAGGCGCCGGCCGTCGAGGCCGCGGACAGCACTGCGCCCAAGGAGCCGAAGGGCCCCACTGGGCCCGGCTCGCGAATAGCGCTGCGTAACTGGCGCATCAGTACCCGTCTGGTCTCCCTGCTCGCGCTACCCGTTGTCGCCGCGACCACGCTGGGTGGCATGCGCATCGCCACGTCGCTGGAGAACATCGACCAGCTCGACAAGATGCAGCTGCTCACCGAGATGACCCGGCAGGCGACCGAGCTCGCCGACGCGTTGCAGGTGGAGCGGGACAAGTCGGCCGGTCCGCTGGCCGGCAGCGGCAACGTCAAGGACGACGCCAACGTCGTCGCGCCCCGTGAGGCGACCGACCGCGCCCGGCTGTCGTTCAACCAGGCCACCGACGACATCCGTGGCCAGGACGCCACGATGACCGGTATCCACTCGACCGTCCTTGAGATCACCCGCCAGCTCAACAAGCTCAACGAGATCCGCACCAACGCGTACAAGGACGAAGACAACAGCGGGCGGACCGTCACCAGCTACAACCAGCTGATCAACTCGCTGCTGTCGCTCTCCCAGGACATGGCGCAGGCGACCAGCAACCCGGAGATGATCCGCAGTACCCGTGCGCTGGCGGCGTTCTCGTCGGCCAAGGAGTACGCGTCGATCCAGCGCGCCCTGGTCAGTGCCGGCCTCGCCCACAGCGGCGGCCCCCAACTGTCCTCCAACGACCGGCTGGCCGGCCGTAACGCCGAGGACAGCGAGAAGGCGGCCCGCGAGCGCTTCTCGCAGATCTACGCCAACAACACCGGCAACAGCGCCGACGGGCTCACCCGCGGTCTGGACGGCAGCAACGACGAGATCAAGGCCGCGGTCGCCTTCGCGCACCGCGCCTTCAACAGCAGTGACGGCATCCGCAGCCAGGACTACCGGTACCTCGACTGGTACGACTCCGACACCGTCAAGATCGACGAGATGTCGCGGATCGAGACCACGCTGCTCTCGGAGATGGAGCAGAAGTCCCGCGAGCTGCGCAACGAGGCCACCCAGTCCGCGATCATCAGCGGTGCGCTGATCCTGCTCGTCCTCGGCGTCTCGCTGGTCGGCGCGTTCGTCGTGGCGCGGTCCATGGTCCGCTCGCTGCGCCGACTGCAGGACACCGCGCAGAAGGTCGCCCAGGACCGGCTGCCCGAGCTGGTCAAGCAGCTGTCCGAGTCCGACCCGCAGGACGTGGACACCTCCGTCGAGTCGGTCGGTGTGCACAGCCGGGACGAGATCGGCCGGGTGGCCGCGGCCTTCGACGACGTGCACCGCGAGGCGGTCCGCCTCGCCTCCGAGCAGGCGCTGCTGCGGGGCAACGTCAACGCGATGTTCACCAACCTCTCGCGGCGTTCCCAGGGTCTGATCCAGCGCCAGCTCTCGCTGATCTCCGAGCTGGAGTCCCGCGAGGCCGACCCGGACCAGCTGTCCTCGCTCTTCAAGCTCGACCACCTCGCCACGCGTATGCGCCGTAACGGTGAGAACCTCCTGGTCCTCGCGGGTGAGGAGCCCGGGCGCCGGTGGACGCGGCCGGTCCCGCTGGTCGACGTGCTCCGTGCCGCCGCCTCCGAGGTGGAGCAGTACGAGCGGATCGAGCTCAGCGCCGTTCCGCAGACCGAGGTCGCCGGCCGGGTCGTCAACGACCTCGTGCACCTGCTCGCCGAGCTGCTGGAGAACGCCACCTCGTTCTCCTCCCCGCAGACCAAGGTCAAGGTCACCGGTCACGCACTGCCCGACGGCCGGGTGCTGGTCGAAATCCACGACACCGGTATCGGTCTGTCGCCCGAGGACCTCTCGGCGATCAACGAGCGGCTCGCCAGCCCGCCGACCGTGGACGTCTCGGTGTCCCGGCGGATGGGTCTGTTCGTGGTCGGCCGACTGTCGCTGCGACACGGCATCCGTATCCAGCTGCGGCCCTCCGACTCCGGCGGCACCACCGCGCTGGTCATGCTGCCGGTCGATGTCGCACAGGGCGGCAAGAAGCCGGCGCCGAGCAACGCCAAGGGCGGTGCCGGCGACGTCGGCGGCGGGCAGTCCAGCCGGCTCGCGGGGCTGCAGCCGCGCGGTCAGGTCGGTGCGGGCCCCTCGGCCGGCGGGCGCCCCGCGCTGCCCGGTCGCGGCGGTCCCGGCGGCGGCGCGCCGAACGCCTTCGGTGCCCCCGCGGCCCCGGGCCGTACGGCACCTCCCGGTGCGACTCCCCCCGGCGCGACTCCCCCCGGCGCAGCCTCCTTTGGCGCACCGGCGCAGGGCGGCGACACCCGTCCCTCCGCCGGCCGTCCCGGTGCCCCGCGCCCCTCGCTGCCCACCCGTGGTGCGGACAGCGGCCCGGCGCCCACCGTGGCGCCGCCGACCGGCGCACCGCGCCGCGAGGAGCGTCCGCAGCTGCCGCCGCGCAACGCCGCGGCCGAGCTGCCGGGCGGTCCGTCCACCGGCGGCCAGGGCGGCCAGGACAGCCAGGACCGGAGCGGTCAGCAGCCGGGCGGTACGAGCTGGGGTTCGCGCCGTGAGCGCGGCGCCGCCGACGACTGGCCGCTGGCGCCCCGCGAGGCGCAGGACCGGCCGCGTGGCCACGAGGAGCCGGACACCACCGGCAGCTTCGAGCGCCCCGCGCCGAGCGGCGGCCCCGGCGACACCACGCCGTTCGCCCGTCCCGACTTCAACGGCCCGCCGCCCGCGGCGGAAGGCTCCCAGGACGCGCTCCCGGCCGGCCGGGGTGCCGGCGGCGCGTACGACAACGACCAGTACGAGACGGGCCAGTTCCGGCAGCTCGACAGCGACACCGGCCAGTACGAGACGGGTAGCTACCAGCAGCCCGACAGCGACACCGGCCAGTACGACACCGGGCAGTACCAGACCGGCCAGTTCCAGCGGCCGGAAGCGGACCGCGCCGGGTTCGCCGACGAGCGGCAGAACACCGGCCAGTTCCCCGTGCAGCAGCAGCCGCAGGAGCGCGATGCGCGGTCCGAGGATGTGCTCGGCGGCGCGGACGCCGGTCCCGGTGACGGCCGTACGCCGATCTTCGACACGATCGAGTCCAACTGGTTCAACCACCCGGCGGCCGCCGCTGCCGGTGTGCCGCCGCAGGGCGCCGAGCCGGTCGAGCCGGCCGACGCGCCGCGGATGCCGCGCCGCGGGGCCGCGCAGGACGGCGCCCCGCGCGCCGACGCGCCGGTCAACGGCGCCCGCAACAGTGCGCCGGCCGAAGCCGCGCAGTGGCGCAGCTCGCCGAACGACGAGACCTGGCGGCAGGCGGAGCAGATCCGCCAGCCCGCAGCCGGCGGTATCACCACCTCCGGGCTGCCCCGAAGGGTCCCGCGGGCGAACCTCGTCGCGGGCACCGCGCAACAGCAGCAGTCCACCCAGAGCGGTCCACAGGTCTCGCGTGCGCCCAGCGAGGTACGGGGCCGGCTGACCAATCTTCGTCGGGGTATCCAGCAGGGCCGGCAGGCCGGGACATCGTCCACGGGCAACCACGGCATTGTCGACCCCACTCACCAGCAGGAGCGTTAGTTGAGTCCGATGAGCCAGGCGGCGCAGAATCTGAACTGGTTGATCACCAACTTCGTGGACAACACCCCCGGGGTGTCCCACACGGTGGTGGTCTCCGCGGACGGACTGCTCCTCGCGATGTCCGAGGGCTTTCCCCGCGACCGTGCCGACCAGTTGGCGGCGGTGGCCTCCGGGCTGACCTCGCTGACCTCCGGTGCGTCCCGCATCTTCGAGGGCGGGACCGTCAACCAGACCGTGGTGGAGATGGAGCGTGGCTTCCTCTTCATCATGTCCGTCTCCGACGGATCGTCGCTGGCCGTCCTGGCGCACCCCGAGTGCGACATCGGCCTCGTCGGTTACGAGATGGCTCTGCTGGTCGACCGCGCGGGCACGGTGCTGACGCCCGACCTGCGCGCCGAACTGCAGGGCAGCCTGCTGCACTGAGGCGTCCGCAGCGCCCCCGTTCAGCAATCCACCACCCGTTCAAGCCGCACCCCCCACCGGCCCAACCCGACGACAGTCAGCTGTCCCGTCCGGAGGACCCATGACCCCGCCACCTGCCACTTCCGGCCCGTACGGCGCCTACAGCCAAGCGCCGTACGGGAGCGAAGGTGACCAGCCGCTGGTGCGCCCGTACGCCATGACCGGAGGCCGGACCAGGCCGCGCTACCAGCTCGCCATCGAGGCACTGGTCAGCACGACCGCCGACCCCTCTCAGCTGCCCGGGCTGCTGCCCGAGCACCAGCGGATCTGCCACCTGTGTCGCGAGGTGAAGTCGGTCGCCGAGGTTTCCGCACTGCTGCACATCCCGCTGGGTGTGGCGCGGATTCTGGTCGCGGACCTGGCCGAGGCCGGGATGGTGGCGATCCACCAGCCCGGTGGCAGTGGCGAGGCCGGTGGCACGCCGGACGTGACCTTGCTGGAGAGGGTGCTCAGTGGACTTCGCAACCTCTGACAGCGGCGGGGGCCAGGCCCGCGCCACGACGTCCGCCAAGATCGTCGTGGCGGGCGGCTTCGGTGTGGGCAAGACCACCTTCGTCGGTGCGGTCTCGGAGATCAATCCGCTGCGTACGGAGGCCGTGATGACCTCCGCCTCGGCGGGGATCGACGACCTCAGCCACGTCCAGGACAAGACCACAACGACCGTGGCGATGGACTTCGGCCGTATCACCCTGGACCAGGACCTGATCCTGTACCTGTTCGGTACGCCCGGTCAGGACCGCTTCTGGTTCATGTGGGACGACCTGGTCCGCGGCGCGATCGGCGCGGTGGTGCTGGTCGACACCCGCCGGCTCGCCGACTGCTTCCCGGCCGTCGACTACTTCGAGAACAGCGGCCTGCCGTTCGTCATCGCCCTCAACGGCTTCGAGGGGCACCAGCCGTACACCCCCGACGAGGTCCGTGAGGCGCTGCAGATCGGCCCCGGGACCCCAATCATCACCACCGACGCACGGCACCGCAACGAGGCCAAGAGCGCGCTCATCACGCTCGTGGAGCACGCGCTGATGGCCCGCCTGCGCTAGGGCTCGCGTACGGCCCGTCCCACAACCGGCACGGGCCGTACGGAGTAGTGATCGGCCCGGTGCGCCGCCCTGCCCCGGGCCGGTTCCCGCCATCCATCAATGGATCTGTGTCCTTCGACACGCCCACAAATTTGCTTCATAACGTTTCGACAGTGAATCAGCGGGCTTTCGACACCCCGCGCGCATGCCCGGCTTCGCTGCGCTCACATTTCTCCTGCCTTTTGGCGCGGCTCGCCCTTAACGCCCCTTTTATCTAAGGCTCTTCTTCGCCCGCTCCGACTTTGTCCAGTGTTTGGAACGCACAGCCCTGACGTGCTGAAATTCGCTGAACTCCGGAGTAGGAACGCCCAGAAGAAACGGCACAGCAGGTCAGTGCCGGCGCCGAGAGGTTGTTGGTCGAGTGAGGCGAAGCAAGTCGAGCCCCGAGCCGCAGGAACCGCGGCGGGGCAACTTCACCCCGCCACCCAGAGGTGGCCTACCGGCTTCCGACGCGCCCGAAGACACGGTCGCGAAGCCTCCGGTCAGCGGCGGTAAGTACTCCCCGCGCAACTGGCGTGTGGCGACCCGTCTGAACGCCATCCTGCTGATCCCCGTACTCGTCGCCCTGGTCTTCGGCGGCCTGCGGGTGAACAGCTCGTTCGGCACCTGGCAGGAAGCGCAGGACGCGGAGAACACCGCGAAGCTGGTGCGCGCCGCGCTTTCCTACAGCACCGCCCTCATCGACGAGCGTGACCGCACCGCGGCGCCGCTGCTCAAGGGCAAGAAGGACGACCCGGTCGTGCAGCAGGCGCGGGACGCCACCGACGCCGCCGGGGACAAGTTCCACGAGGCCGCCAAGGCGATGCCCGACAAGCCGGGCCTCAAGCGCCGGCTCGCGGCGTTCGAGAAGACCGAGCCCAAGCTGGAGCAGCTGCGCCAGGCCGCCTACACCTCCAAGCTGCGCGGCGTGCAGACCGAAGAGGGTTACGTCGGGATCCAGCACCCGCTCATGGAGTTCGCCAACGAACTGGGCCTGGGCACCGGCAACATCACCTCCTACGGCCGTACCGTCTACGCCGTCGCGCTGGCCAAGGCCGCCGAGTCGCTGCAGCGCTCCATCGGCACCCACCTCCTGGTCGACCCGGCGTCCCCGCAGGGCGGCAAGGAGCACAAGCTGCAGCTGACCGCCTTCGCGTCGTACCGCTACCTGGAGGGCATCGCCATCGGCGAGTACACCTCCGGCGGTACGCCCGAGGACGTCCAGCGGCTGACGGACGACGCCGCGGCCCTCAAGAAGGCCGCGCAGCAGAAGATCGCACAGGCGAAGGAGCAGGCGCAGGCCGCCGGCCAGCCGTTCCGCACCCCGCCGTCGATCGACCAGATGTCCTCCCTGATCGCCACCGGCGCGGCGCCGGAGGCGCTGAGCGTGCGGGGCGTCACCTCCGACACCTACTTCGCGGCCGCGTCCGGCAAGTTCGACATGTACCGGTCCATCGAGAAGGACCTGGCGGACAAGGCCGTGAACGAGGCGGCGCAGATCGCCGAGGACGCCCGGCAGTCCACCTTCGTCGACTCCGGCATCGTGGTGGCCGCGCTGATCGTCGCGTTCCTGGTGGCCGGCATGATGGCCCGCCGGATGAGCCGCAACATGCGCGCCCTGCGCACCGCCGCCTTCGGCATCGCCGAGCAGCGGCTGCCGATGCTGGTCGACCAGCTCTCGCGGACGGACCCGGGCCGGGTCGACACCCGCGTGACGCCCATCCCGATCTCCACCACCGACGAGATCGGCGAGGTCGCCCGCGCCTTCGACCAGGTGCACCGTGAGGCCGTCCGGCTCGCCGCCGAGCAGGCCCTGCTGCGGGGCAACGTCAACGCGATCTTCACCAACCTCTCCAGCCGTAACCAGGGTCTGATCGAGCGCCAGCTGGAGCTGATCACCGACCTGGAGAACAACGAGGCGGACCCGGACCAGCTGGAGAGCCTCTTCCGGCTCGACCACCTCGCCACGCGTATGCGGCGCAACGGCGAGAACCTCCTCATCCTCGCGGGCGAGGAGCCCGGCCGCCGCTGGAACCAGCCGGTGCCGCTGGTCGACGTCCTGCGGGCGGCGATCAGTGAGGTCGAGTCGTACGAGCGAATAGACCTCACCGGCGTCCCCGAGAGCGAGATCCACGGCACCGCCGTGACCGACCTCGTGCACCTGCTGTCGGAGCTGCTGGAGAACGCCACCACGTTCTCCTCCCCGCAGACCAAGGTGCGGGTGGCCGCGACCCGGCTGCCCGACGGCCGGGTGATGATCGAGATCCACGACAAGGGCATCGGGCTGACCCCCGAGGACTTCACGGACATCAACCACAAGCTGGCCAACCCGCCGAGCGTGGATGCCGCGATCTCCCAGCGCATGGGCCTGTTCGTGGTCGGCCGGCTGGCCGACCGGCACGGGATCCGGGTGCAGCTGCGCCCCTCCGGCGAGCAGGCTGGCACCACGTCCCTGGTCATGCTGCCCGAGGCGATCACCCACGGTGGTGGCGGCGAGGAGCAGTACGAGGACGACTTCACGGTCTCGCGGATCGTGCCGGAGCATCAGCACGCTTCGTACGACAGCCAGCAGCGCACCGCCGCCGAGCTGGGCTTCGACGACAGCCGCTACGGCCGGTCGGGCGACGCCGCGGAGCTGGACATGGTGGGCCGCTCGCTGCTCCGCGAGGAGCGCCGGGCAGCGCTGGAGGCCCAGACGGTGGGTGATCAGCCGGCCGAGCAGGGCGCTGAGCATCCATTCTTCCGGGACGAGGCACCGGCCGACGGCGGCTACCAGGGCTACCCCGCCCAGGGATATGCGGAAGCTGATCAGCCGCTCTACGACGACCGCTCCCACGGCGGCCAGGCATTCGGCGATCCGGGCTTCTCGGAGACCACGGGCCAGCAGCCCTATGTCTCCCACGAAGCGGCACAGCCGGACGAATGGGCCGAACGCCCCTCGTTCGAGGGCTACTTCGGGACCGAAGCGGAATCCGACCGGAATACAACTGCCGCTCCCGCTGGCGCTCCTGAGCGCGTACCATTCGAGCGTCCGGGCCCCACACCGAGCGACGCTCCCTCGCTGACGGACGCCGGCCTTCCGCGCCGCGGAGGCCGCGACCAGCAGGCACCGCAGGTGCAACAGCAGCGGAGCGCGCCGGAGACCGGCCAGGACGACTCGGACTGGCGCAGCTCCAACGACGAGCGCTGGGAGCGGGCGGAGCGGCTGCGCGAGCCGAAGGCGGGCGGAGTCACAGCCTCCGGCCTCCCCCGGCGGGTGCCCAAGGCCAACCTGGTCGAGGGCGCCGCGGAGCAGACCCCGCAGGGCGGCCCTCAGGTCTCCCGCGCCCCGGAGGATGTCCGCGGCAGGCTGAGCAACCTGCGCCGCGGTGTCCAGCAGGGACGCAACGTCGGCACGGACCCCTCCGGGGTCCCCCAGAATGACCAACAGGGCTTCGGCCCCGGCAGCACCTACGATCAGGAGCGTTAGTGTGAGCCCGATGAGCCAGGCGGCGCAGAATCTGAACTGGTTGATCACCAACTTCGTGGACAACACCCCTGGGGTGTCCCACACGGTCGTGGTCTCCGCCGACGGACTCCTTCTCGCGATGTCCGAGGGCTTCCCTCGTGACAGAGCCGATCAGTTGGCGGCGGTGGCCTCCGGGCTGACCTCGCTGACCTCGGGCGCGTCCCGCATCTTCGAGGGCGGGAGCGTCAACCAGACCGTGGTGGAGATGGAGCGTGGCTTCCTCTTCATCATGTCCGTCTCCGACGGATCGTCGCTGGCCGTTCTCGCGCACCCCGAGTGCGACATCGGCCTCGTCGGTTACGAGATGGCTCTACTGGTCGACCGTGCGGGTAGCGTCCTGACGCCCGACCTGCGCGCCGAACTGCAGGGCAGCCTTCTCAACTAACAGACAGGCAGTGCGTTTCCCGCCACCGAGCCTTATGGTTCGGTGGCGCGACCGGCGTCAGACAGGCAAGTTGGAGGAGGAGACGTGGCAACGCCCCCGAGCGGATACCCGTATGGTTCCGGGCAGGAGTCCGGGCCACAGGGCGAGACCCATAACAACCGCTTCAACTTCCCGTCTGCGCCGAGCCGCCGGCCGCAGCGGCTCCAGCCGCCGCAGTCACAGCGCCCCCAGCAGCAACAGCCCCGGCCGTACGACTCCCAGCCGTACGAACCGTCGGTGTACGACCAGCCGCAGGCACCGCGCATCCAGCCGGTTCAGCCGCAGCGGCGCGCGCCGGAGGCCTCTCCCTCCGGCGGCACGAACAACTCGCTCGTGCGCCCGTACGCCATGACCGGAGGCCGGACCAGGCCGCGCTACCAGCTCGCCATCGAGGCACTGGTCAGCACGACCGCCGACCCCTCCAAGTTGCAGGGCCAGCTGCCGGAGCACCAGCGCATCTGCCACCTCTGCCGCGAGATCAAGTCAGTGGCCGAGATCTCCGCGCTTCTCTCCATCCCCCTCGGCGTCGCCCGGATCCTCGTCGCCGACCTGGCGGAGGCCGGACTCGTCGCCATCCATCAGCCCGGCGGGGACGAGACCGCCGGCGGACAGCCAGATGTGACACTGCTCGAAAGGGTGCTCAGTGGACTTCGCAAGCTCTAGCGGTGCAGCCCGCTCCACCACCTCCGCGAAGATCGTGGTGGCGGGCGGCTTCGGCGTGGGCAAGACCACGTTCGTCGGGGCCGTCTCAGAGATCAATCCGCTGCGTACCGAAGCCGTGATGACCTCCGCCTCGGCGGGGATCGACGACCTCACGCACGCGCCGGACAAGACGACCACGACCGTGGCGATGGACTTCGGCCGTATCACGCTGGACCAGGACCTGATCCTGTACCTGTTCGGTACGCCCGGTCAGGACCGCTTCTGGTTCATGTGGGACGACCTGGTCCGCGGCGCGATCGGCGCGGTGGTGCTGGTCGACACCCGCCGGCTCGCCGACTGCTTCCCCGCGGTCGACTACTTCGAGAACAGCGGCCTGCCGTTCGTCATCGCCCTCAACGGCTTCGACGGACACCAGCCCTACACGCCCGACGAGGTCCGTGAGGCGCTGCAGATCGGCCCGGACGCGCCGATCATCATCACCGACGCGCGGCACCGCAGCGAGGCCAAGAGCGCGCTCATCACGCTCGTGGAGCACGCGCTGATGGCCCGCCTGCGCTAGGACGCGTACGGGCTCCCCGTGCCCGCTCGCGCCGTATGACGAAAGGCCCCCTCACCGGTCAGGTGCGGGGGCCTTCGTCGTGTCCGGGGCGGCGCTCAGCGTGTCCGGCCCGGGGCCGCCCTCGGCCGAGGGTCTCGCCGGCCGCCGTGAGGATCAGCGCGAGGGAGACCGCGCCGGCGTCCGGATGGCCGTAACCCAGCGCTCCCATACGGGCCGCACGGCCGCGGGCCGGGGTGAGCTGAGCGGTGTCGGCGGTGTCGGCAGTGGCCCGGGTGGCGGCCTCCGCGGCCGCCTCGGCCTTGACCAGGACCGGCGCCGGTCTCGGCGAGCAGCGCGCCGTACAGGGCGCCCGAGGCGCCACACGAGGCGCCGCGAGGGCGAGGCCGGCGGTGAGCAGCCGGCGAAAGCGGCGCCGAAGGTGCTCGACGCACCCCAAGGTCGCCGTCGGCTGCGTGGTGCGCATCATCAACACCGCGCCGGAATTCGGCTTCCTGGTCTTCCTGCCCACCTTCTTCTCCAAGGAGTTGGGCTTCGGCGAGGGCCGCTGGCCGACCCTGCTCGCCGTCATCCACGGCACCAACGTCTTCTGCGCGGGCGGCGCCGCGTTCGTCGGCCCGGCCATCGTCAGTATTTTCCTCGGTCTGAAGCTCCCGGACGAACCGGCCCAGGCCTCTCCCCCGGCCACTCCCCCGGTCGAGCCGGCCGCGCGGGTACGCGCCTGACCCCGGGGCCCGTACGCACCGGCGTACGGGCCCCGGGTCAGCATCCCGGCATCACCTGCGCGGGGGGCACTGCTTCCATGCGAAGTGGTACAGGGTGTTGATGCTGCCGTCGGTGGAGTCCATGGCCATGAAGCTGGTGGCCTTGGGGTCCGCCGACTTGCCGTCCACCCTCAGTTCGGTGTTGATGTTGAAGTAGCGCTCCTCGCCGCAGGGTGCGTACACCAGCGCATCGATGTCGGTCTCGTCCGACGACTGCCAGTTGTTGTCGTAGGGCCCGGCGAAGGTGTGGCTCTTACGGGCCGTCTGCTGCTGGCCCTGGAAGTAGTAGTTCGCCTGCTCCAGCCCCTTGGCGCCCGGGGCCAGGGAGGCGTAGCCCCGGTAGTCGGCCCGGGCGATCGCGTAGGTGAAGCCTTGCGGGACATGCACGTTCAGCGCGATCTGGCAGTTCTTGCGGGCGTCGGTGGGCTGGCTGGAGCCGCCCGCCTGGGCGAGATACTCGCTGTAGGTGACGGTGAAGGCGGTGTTGTCGGGTGCGATGGCCACTGCGGCGCTGCCGGGTCTGCAGCCCGATCCGTTGACCGTCGCGACGGTTATCGTGATCTTGCCGGTCGGCGGTTCGTCGCCGAACCGTGCTGGCGTTGTGGGGGATGCCGATCCGGCGAGGAGCAAGGATGCCACTGCGGCACCAGCACTGAGCGTGCTGAGCATGGGCTCTTCCTTCCGGTCGTCCTAGGGCCCGCGGTGCGGGAACACCAGGAGTGGGATGACGAGCGCATGCCAGCACGGGAATCTCGGCTTGAACAGCTCTACTCCCCAGGATTGAGGCGAACCTACGCCTTGATCCGGCCGCGGGCTGCCGAACCGGTACACCTCGGCTGGAAAGTGATGGGGCCTCAAGTCGCTTTGTTGTGGCGGTAGTTGAGGCTTCACCGTCTCATGGCTGGGACCGGTTGCGCGTTCGCTTGGTGGGTGGTGGGCCGGAGGGGACACCCGGTAACCCTCCCCCAGCCTTCGGCCGGGAGGTGCCCCCACGGCGCGGGCGTCGCGGCTCCATGGGACTGATTACCCCGGCGTTTGCTCCAGGTCCTGCGGGCGGGTCACCGGGCATCCCCTCCGGCCTCCGCGCGTTGACGTCCGTCCCGCCGTACCAATGGCCGTTACGAACTGACACGGCTCGGGTCTTGGCGTACGCGTCGGCGCAGGGGCTTGTGGTCTTTGGTCTTTGGTCTGTGGTCTGTGGTCTGTGGTCTGTGGTCTGTGACGGGCAGTGCCACCGGGCGACAGACGGGACAACACGTAGGCCGGAGGGGACGTACCGGGACCCGCCCGCAGGACCTGGAGCAAACGCCGGGGTGCCTAGATCTGGGAGCCGAGACGCCCGCGCCGAGGACGGGTGCCGGTGCGGCCCCTCCGGCCCCCGCGACACACACGCAACCCGCAAGACCTCAGCCCCCACCGACCGGCAAGAGGGAGAACGGCAAACGACCGAGGGGCCCCGCAACAGCGCGGGGCCCCTCAGACCTTCAACGACTCGATCAACGCTGCCAGCTGGTCGCCCCGTGGAAGCCGCTCTGGCGCTCCAGCCGGCGCCAGCGGGCGGCCGTGGCGCGCGGGTGGGCCGGGGCGGCGGCCGGCTGGTGGGCGGCGCGGGCCAGGAGGACGGCGGTCAGGGCGGCGAGTTCTTCCTCGCTGGCCTGGCCCTTCTCCACGCGGATGGGGTCGGTGCGTTGGGCAGGATTCACGGTGTCTTCTCCGTCGTCGCGATGGCGTGGTGCCGGGTGCGGTGCGGTGCGTGTGGCTACTGGGGCGGGTTGCCGTGCTTACGAGCCGGCAGGTCCGCGTGCTTGGTGCGCAGCATGTCCAGGGCGCGGATGAGGGTGTGGCGTGTCTCGGCGGGGTCGATGACGTCGTCGACCAGGCCGCGCTCGGCCGCGTAATACGGGTGCATCAGCTCGGACTTGTACTCCTTGACCATGCGGGTGCGCATGGCCTCGGAGTCGTCCGCCTCGGCGATCTGCTTGCGGAAGATGACGTTGGCGGCGCCCTCGGCACCCATCACCGCGATCTCGTTGGTGGGCCAGGCGTAGGTCAGGTCGGCGCCGATGGACTGCGAGTCCATGACGATGTAGGCGCCGCCGTAGGCCTTGCGCAGCACGATGGAGATGCGGGGGACGGTGGCGTTGCAGTAGGCGTAGAGCAGCTTGGCGCCGTGCCGGATGATGCCGCCGTGCTCCTGGTCGACGCCGGGCAGGAACCCGGGCACGTCCAGGAGGGTGATGATCGGGATGTTGAAGGCGTCACACATCTGGACGAAGCGGGCGGACTTCTCGGACGCCTCGATGTCCAGCACACCGGCCAGCGACTGCGGTTGGTTGGCGACGATGCCCACCACCCGGCCGTCGAGCCGGGACAGCGCGCAGATGATGTTGGTCGCCCAGCGCTCGTGGACCTCGAGGTATTCGCCGTCGTCGACGATCTCCTCGATGACCTTGCGCATGTCGTACGGGCGGTTGCCGTCGGCCGGCACCAGGTCCAGCAGCGCGTCACCGGAGCGGTCGGCGGGGTCCTCGCAGGCCACCGTCGGCGGGTTCTCGCGGTTGTTGGCCGGCAGGAGGGAGAGGAGGTAGCGGACCTCTTCCAGGCAGGTGGCCTCGTCGTCATAGGCGAAGTGCGCCACACCGGAGGTCTCGGCGTGCACATCGGCGCCGCCCAGACCGTTCTGGGTGATCTCCTCGCCGGTCACCGCACGCACCACGTCGGGGCCGGTGATGAACATCTGCGAGGTCTCACGGACCATGAAGACGAAGTCGGTCAGCGCCGGGCTGTAGGCGGCGCCGCCCGCGCAGGGGCCGAGCATGACGGAGATCTGCGGGATGACACCCGAGGCCTTGGTGTTGCGCTGGAAGATGCCGCCGTAGCCGGCCAGCGCGGAGACGCCCTCCTGGATACGGGCGCCGGCGCCGTCGTTGAGCGACACCAGCGGGGCACCGGCCTGGATGGCCATGTCCATGATCTTGTGGATCTTGGTGGCGTGCGCCTCGCCCAGCGCGCCGCCGAAGATCCGGAAGTCGTGGGCATAGGTGAACACGGTCCGGCCGTGCACGGTGCCCCAGCCGGTGATCACGCCGTCGGTGTAGGGCTTCTTGGCCTCCAGGCCGAAACCCGTCGCGCGGTGCCGCCGCAGCGGCTCGACCTCGTTGAACGAACCCTCGTCCAGCAGCAGCTCGATCCGCTCGCGTGCCGTCAGCTTGCCCTTGGCACGCTGCGCTTCGGTCGCACGCTCGCTGGGGCCTCGCCGAACCTGCTCACGGATGGCGTGCAGCTCGGCGACGCGCCCGCGGGCGTCGTTGGCGCCGGCGGGCACATCTTCGACAGTGGTCATGTATCGACGGTACGTGGGCGAGGCGCCGCACACCGATGTCGGTTTCGTACAACGTCGCATGCGATTTGGTGGGCAGGCAGCACAGAACCGTCCTGTACGCGGCCTGCTGCCCGGCGTCCGTTCGGGTGGCGGGAGTGCCCCTCGTCTGTAGGGGCCCGACAAACGACAGCGGACGGATGTTGTCGTAACCGGTGGACCGGCAGGGGGCCGATCCGGTCAGTGCAGGCGCACCGTGCAGGTGTGGGTGGCGCAGCTCGTACCGGGTCGGATGCGCAGTCGCAGGGCCCGCCCGGTGGCCGGCACCTCGACCGACGGGTCGTGGTCGAGCACCGCGCGCACCGGCCGCGACCAGGTGATCTCCAGCGTATCGCCGGAGCGCTCCGGGCCGGCGATGCACAGCCGCGCCGTCCGGCCGTGTCCCGCCGTCCGCCGCTCGCGCACCAGCACGCTCGCCGGGCCGCTGCTGCGAAGCGGCCCGGCGTGGCCCGCCCGCCAGAAGTTGGCGGCCGTTAGGCCGAGCGGGTCGACGGCGATCGCCTGCCGGCCGGCGTCGTTGGCGAGGACGGTCAGCCAGCGCCGGTCGGCGGCGCGGGCGGCGACGGTGCGGGCGGTGGCGCCCGGCATGAGGAGGTAGGCGTAGCCCCCGTCGGTCGGGTCGGTGCCGTGGTCGTGCCAGAGGGTGAGATAGCGGCGGGTGAACGGCTGGGTGGAGGAGGTGGTGTTGATGTCGTGCCAGGAGCCGGTACGGGCCTCGCGCAGCGCCTGGAGGGGTGCGCCGCCGGGGAAGACATAGCCGCCGTGTCCGTCGAGGTGGGCCCAGTGGGCGCGGCCGAAGGAGCCGGTCGTGCCGGGCCGGCGTACGCCGTCGACGGTGAGCACCGCGTCGCCGGACTCGCCCAGGCAGCGGTTGTCGACGATGGTCTCGGCGGGGACGCCGTCGCGGCCGGTGATGCCGGCGCCCAGGCAGACGATGCAGTCCGCGAGCGCGAACCAGGATTTCTTGGCGGTGAGGGTGGAGGCCAGACCGCGCAGGTCCTGGCCGATCGCGGCGAATTCGCCGTCGGTGGTGCCGCCGACCCAGCGGGCGGCGGGCTTGGGCTCGCCCCAGCCGCCGCCTTCGTTGTCGGCGAGGCGCTTGGTGGACACGGTCGTACCGGGGAGCCGGTAGGGGTCGACGGTGGGCCAGAAAGCGTCCGTGTACTGGTCGCCCGCGAAATCGGCGCCCCACCAAGAGAGCATGCCGGCGCCGGTGTGCCAGCCGTGCGGGTTCTCGCCGTTGCCGTTCTCGTAGTACGCGATGCGGTCGGAGGCCATGGCCAGGCCGGCGGCCCAGCCGGGGCGGCGGTGCACGGCGCGGTCCATGGCGGGGAAGAGCCGGTGGCCGACGGGTTCGGGGGCGGCGGCCACGGAGCTGTCGGCGATCTTTTGGAGGCGGGCGAGGTCGGCGACGGTGTACTGCCGGTCGGTGAGAACCGGCAGCGTACGGTCGCGGGCGGTCCAGCCCTTGACCATGGCGTGCCAGCGGTCCCGCTCGGCGCCGCTCGCGGCCTGGCCGAGCAGCGCGACGGCGGCGATCAGCGCATGGCCGTGGTAGTGGTCGCTGCGCAGGATGTGCCGCTCGTCGTTGCGGAGGTAGCCGCGGCTGATGGCGCGCCCGTTGACGCTGTCCATCATCAGGCCGTTGTAGAGCAGCGGCGCGTAGGCATGCTCGACGCTGTCGAAGATGATCTGCCGGGCCGGGTCGGTCACCTCCCAGGACGAGCCGCCGAGCAGGGTGAACAGCCGGCCCAGGCCGTCCAGCAGGACATAGCCGTAGGTGCCGGAGTAGGCGACCCAGGTGTGCTGGACGAAGGAGCCGTCGGCGTAGAGGCCGTCCCCCTTGGTGACGTAGGGGAAGACCGGCGAGAGGGCGTCACGGGCGAGTGCGATCTTGGCGGGGTCGCGGCCGAGGATGCCGCACAGTGCGACCACCCGGCACAGGTCGACGCGGTTGGCGCCGGTGCTGGTGCCGGTGTAGTCGCCGAGCAGGGAGTCGGGGACGAAGTGGTCGACGGCGGCGAGGCAGCGGGCGCGCAGATCGTCGGGCAGACCGCCGTCGGGCAGGTGCTCGTCGAGGATCGTGAGGGTGTCCAGGAGGAGTCTGGGGCTGCCGATCTGCCATTCCCACCAGTTGCCGTAGCGGGTGGCGGCGGTGTTGTAGACGGTGGCTTCGAGGTGGTCGAGGCCCTTGAGGAGGTCGTCGGCGAGGCCGGGGTCGCCGGTGCGGCCGGTGCCGGGCTGGGCGTAGGCCTGGGCCATCGTGTTCAGCCGGCTGTAGCTCTGGGTGATGCCGGACGGCGGGTCGTAGCGGCAGTCCGGCCAGAGCGAGCCGGCGGCCGGCCGCATGCCCGCCCGGAAGGTGCCGGCGAGGGTGCCGGTCT
This sequence comes from Streptomyces inhibens, assembly GCF_022221585.1. Taxonomy (NCBI): domain Bacteria; kingdom Bacillati; phylum Actinomycetota; class Actinomycetes; order Kitasatosporales; family Streptomycetaceae; genus Streptomyces; species Streptomyces inhibens. Next base: position 6,916,484 of record NZ_CP084681.1, on the reverse strand, counting down.
CCTGGAGGACGGCGGCGTACGGCGGGGCGGCGGGGTCGAAGCCGGCGCCGAGGGTGAGCGCGCACCAGCGGGCGCGGAGGGCGTCGTACTCTCCCCCGGCCGCGGCAGCCGGTGCTGCCGGCCTGGGGGCGGCGTACCCGGGGCGGGCGGCGAGGCCGAGCGCGCTCGCGGTGGATACGGCGAGAAATCCTCTGCGTGACCAGACGGACGTGGCGGAGACAGGCGGCACGGTCGGTCCTCTCCATGGCGTCAACTGGGGTGTGGCGCTGCGCACTTGGGAGTTTTCGACGGTCTAGCACGGGCCGTGGCGGAGCGGCAATGGCCGCGCCGGAACGCCGGCCGCCACCCACCCTCCGCCACCCGCCCGGCCGAGCCCGGCAACACCCGACCGAGACAAGAGGTTGAATTTTGAACGACATGCCGCTACGGTGAATCTCGTTGAAGGTTAAACAAACCTGCTCGCACCGAGCGACCCGTCTTTGAGGAGGAGCCATGGCTCTGTTCAACCGCAAGCGCACTGCCGCCCCCGCCGACACCGCCCCCGCCGCGACCGCCGGGGCCGCCGTCCTCGAGGCGGACCCCGCGCTCGCCGCGCTGACCGGCGACTACACCATCGACCCGGCCCACAGCAGCATCGGCTTCACCGTCCGGCACGCCATGGTCACCAACGTCCGCGGCTCCTTCGGCGAGTACGAGGGCACGCTCACACTCGACGGCGCCGACCCGTCCCGCTCCACCGCGTCCATCGACACCAAGATCGCCAGCATCGACACCGGTATCGCGGACCGCGACGGCCATCTGCTCAGCGCCGACTTCTTCGACGCCGAGACCTTCCCGCTGATGACCTTCCGCAGCACCGCCGCCGAGCAGGTGTCCGGGGACCGCTACCGCATCACCGGCGATCTGACCCTCCGCGATGTCACCAAGCCGCTCACCATCGACCTGGAGTTCAACGGCTCGGCCACCGATGTCTACGGCGCCGAGCGGGTCGGCTTCGAGGGCAGCGCCGAGATCCTGCGCTCCGACTGGGGCCTGACCTGGAACGCCGCGCTGGAGACCGGCGGCGTGATGCTCAGCGACAAGGTCAAGCTCACCTTCGACATCTCCGCCGTCAAGGCGGCCCCGCAGGCCTGACCCCGCACAGGCCCACACAGCCCCGCGGCCCCGCACCCGCCCTTCCCCCGAGGGCCGTGCGGGGCCGCGGCCGTGCCACCGCCGCGGCGGTGCACACTCCGGATTCAGTCCTGCGGCTCGACCCCGGCCCGCAGCAGCCCGTACGCATACGCGTCGTCCAGCGCCTGCCAGGACGCGGCGATGACGTTCTCCGCGACGCCGACCGTGGACCACTCGCCCCGGCCGTCGCTGGTGGAGACCAGGACCCGGGTGATCGAGCCGGTGCCCAGCGCGCCTTCCAGGATGCGGACCTTGTAGTCGACCAGCTCCATATGGGCCAGCTGCGGGTAGATCCGCTCCAGGCCGACCCGCAGCGCCCGGTCCAGCGCGTTGACCGGGCCGTTGCCCTCGGCGGTGGCGACGATCCGCTCGCCCTTGGCCCACAGCTTCACGGTCGCCTCGTTGGCGTGCGTGCCGTCCGGACGGTCCTCGACGATCGCCCGCCAGGACTCCACCTGGAAGTAGCTGCGCGGGCGGCCCTCGACCTCGGCGCGCAGCAGCAGTTCGAAGGAGGCGTCGGCGGCCTCGTAGGTGTAGCCGGCCAGTTCACGCTCCTTGACCCGCTCGACGACCCGGCCGACCAGCGCGCGGTCGTCGCTCAGGTCGATGCCGAGCTCCTTGCCCTTGAGCTCGATCGAGGCCCGGCCGGCCATGTCGGAGACCAGCATCCGCATGGTGTTGCCGACCAGCGCCGGGTCGATGTGCTGGTAGAGGTCCGGGTCGACCTTGATGGCGGAGGCGTGCAGCCCGGCCTTGTGGGCGAACGCGGAGACGCCGACGTAGGGCTGGTGGGTGGAGGGGGTGAGGTTGACGACCTCGGCGATGGCGTGCGAGATCCGGGTGGTCTCGGCGAGCTTGCCCTCGGGCAGCACCCGGCGCCCGTACTTGAGCTCCAGGGCGGCGACGACCGGGAAGAGGTTGGAGTTGCCGACCCGCTCGCCATAGCCGTTGGCGGTGCACTGGACGTGGGTGGCGCCCGCGTCGACGGCGGCCAGGGTGTTGGCGACGGCGCAGCCGGTGTCGTCCTGGGCGTGGATGCCCAGCCGCGCGCCGGTGTCCGCGAGGACGGTCCGCACAACGGCGGTGACCTGCGCGGGGAGCATGCCGCCGTTGGTGTCGCAGAGCACCACGACATCGGCGCCGGCCTCACTCGCGGTCCGGACGACCTGTTTGGCGTAGACCGCGTCCAGCGCATAGCCGTCGAAGAAGTGCTCACAGTCGAGGAACACCCGGCGGCCCTGGGCGCGCAGATACGCGACGGTGTCCCGCACCATCGCGAGGTTCTCCTCGGGCGTGGTGCGCAGCGCCAGCTCCACATGCCCGACATGGGACTTGGCGACCAGCGTGATGACCGGGGCCCCGGACTCCAGGAGCGCGGCGACCTGCGGGTCGTCCTCGACGCGGACGCCGGCCCTGCGGGTGGCGCCGAACGCGACCAGCTGTGCGTGCCGGAAGTCGATCTCCTCCCGGGCCCGCTGGAAGAACTCGGTGTCGCGCGGGTTGGCGCCGGGCCAGCCGCCCTCGATGAATCCGACGCCGAACTCGTCGAGGTGCCGGGCGATGGTCAGCTTGTCGGAGACGGTCAGGTTGATGCCCTCGCGCTGCGCGCCGTCGCGCAGCGTCGTGTCGAACACATGGAAGTCGTCGGACACCGCGCCTTCGGGCCGGGGGGTCGAGGACGGGGAGGGCTCGTGTGCGTCCGTCATGCTGATCTGGCTCCTGTCGGGATCTCGGTCTACCGGAATAACCGGTTCCACCGTCCCTCCATGATCCCTCGCGCTCCGCCTCCGGTGAGGTGTGGGCCGGAAACGAAAAAACCTCTCGCGGGTGCGAGAGGTCTGCGCGCGGGTCTGGGACGACGGTGGCTACGCCGTACTCGGTTCGTACGGGCAGTCACTGCGGACCGGCGCGCCTGCTGCCAATAATCATGGCGAACGAGAGCACGGGGGCAGTCTGGCACAAACTGCCCCCGCGGCGTCGGTCGTCTCAGGATGCGAGCACGCGCTCGCCGCTGCCCTCGCCGGCGTCCTTCTTGCCGACGTGGTGCAGATCGATGGTGCGGGTCTCGCGCATCGTGATGTAGACGATCAGCGAGACGGCGGCGCAACCGGCGACGTACCAGTAGTAGCCGGACTCGATGCCGCCGTTCTTGAACCACAGGGCGACATATTCCGCGGTGCCGCCGAACAGGGCATTGGCGATGGCGTACGGCAGGGCGACGCCCAGCGCGCGGATGCCGGTCGGGAACAGCTCGGCCTTCACACAGGCGTTGATCGAGGTGTAGCCGGTGACCACGACCAGAGCCAGCAGCGAGAGCCCGAGGGCCGGCCAGAAGCTGCCGGCGTGCTGGAGCAGCGTCATGATCGGCACGGTCAGGAACGTCGAGCCGACCGCGAAGGTGATCAGCAGCGGACGCCGCCCGATCCGGTCGGACAGCTTTCCGGCGAACGGCTGGAGGCACATGAAGAGGAACAGGGCACAGAAGCTGACCAGGGAGGCGGTCGGCTTGGACAATCCGGCGCTGCCCGAGAGGTACTTGGTCAGATATGTCGTGTAGGTGTAGTACGCGACCGTGCCGCCCATGGTGAGCGCGATGACCAGGAACGCCTCGCGCTTGTGCGCCAGCAGCGCCTTGATGGTGCCGCGTTCCGGGTCGGCGTGGGCGTCCTCGTCCGCGGCGTAGACCTCGGTCTCCAGCATGTTGCGGCGCAGATAGAAGACGACGGCGGCGCCCAGCGCACCGACGATGAACGGGATCCGCCAGGCCCAGCTGTGCAGCGCGTCCTCGGACATGGTGCGTTGCAGCACGATCTGCAGGCCGAGGCCGAGCAGCTGGCCGGCGGTCATCGACACGTACTGGAAGCTGGAGGCGAAGCCGCGCTGCCCGGGCGCGGACGCCTCGGTGAGGTAGGTGGCACTGGCCGCGTACTCCCCGCCGACCGAGAGCCCCTGCAACATCCGGGCGATGAGCAGTACGGCCACACCGCCGTAGCCGGCGACGGAGTACGTAGGCGCGACGGCGATAAGGATCGCCGAGGCGGACATCAGCGTGACGGTCAGGGTGAGCGCGGCCTTACGCCCCTTGCGGTCGCCGACCCGGCCGAGCACCCAGCCGCCCACCGGGCGCATGAAGAAGCCGACGGCAAAGATCCCCATGGTGTTCATGAGGTTCGCGGTGTCATTCCCCTTGGGGAAGAACGAATCCGCGAAGTAGACCGCGAAACTGGCGTAGACGAACCAGTCGAACCACTCGACCATGTTGCCGGCCGAGCCGACCCAGATCTTCTTCCATTGCTCTCGTCCCATAGCCGATCACGGTCGCGGACCCGGGGGCCGTCGGCAAGAGCCGTGGCGGCAACGATCGTGCGTACTTGTGTGCGTTGTGGTCACGGGCGCACGGTGCCGAGCGATTCATCGAGGAAGTCGCCTATATGTTCCCGCACTTGGGCGCGGTCCGTGCCGGGGAGGCCGACGACGAGGTGGGTGCCGAAGCCGTCGAGGAGGGCGCGGGTGCGGGTGGCGAATCGTTCGGCGTCGACGGGCTGGAACTCGCCCTTCGAGGTGCCCTCGACGAGCAGCGCCACCAGGTCGCGGTGCCAGGCGAGTTCCAGGTCGAGCTGGCGTTCGCGGGTCTCCTCGTCGGCGTTCTGGGAGCGGTTCCAGACCTCCAGCCAGAGCGTCCAGCGCGGGTCGCGGTGGCCTTCGGGGAGGTAGAGGTCGACCAGGGCGTCAAGGCGTTCGCGGGCCGGGACACGGCGGGAGAGAGCGGCCCGGCGCTCGGCGCCGAGCTGCTCCTCGCTCCACTGGAGGGTCTGTAGCAGCAGCTCGTCCTTCGTACCGAAGTAGTAGAGGATGTGGCCGCTGCTCATGCCGACCTCGCGGCCCAGTCCGGCCATGGTCAGCCGGTCCAGGCCCTCCGCGGCGATGGTGGCCATCGCCGCGGCCAGGACCTGCTCGCGGGGCTGGTTGAGCCGGCGCCGGGGACGGCGCGCGGGACCGGGCACGGGGACCTCCGGGGTCGGCTGTGGACGGGGCCTGTCGGGGGCGATCAGACCTTCGGCTGCTGCTGGGTGATGCAGTGGATACCGCCACCCGCTGCGAAGATCGTACGGGCGTCGACGAGGGCGACCGTCCGGTCGGGGAAGAGCCGGCGGAAGATTCCGGCCGCGTGCTCGTCGCGCGGGTCGTCGAATCCGCACAGCACCACACCGTCGTTGCAGAGGTAGTGGTTGATGTAGGAGTAGTCGACCAGCTCACCGTCCTCCTCGATGACGGTGGGCGCGGGCACCTCCACGACCTCCAGCTGACGGCCCTTGGCGTCGGTGGCGGACCGCAGCAGCTTGACGATCTCGTGGCAGATCGCGTGGTCGGGGTGGTCGGGATCGGGCTGGGTGTGGACGAGTACGACGCCGGGGCGGGCGAAGGCGGCGACGATGTCGACATGGCCGCGGGTGCCGAACCGGCCGTAGTCGGCGGTGAGGCCGCGCGGCAGCCAGATCGCCTTGGTGGTGCCGAGGTGGGCGTGGATCTCGGCCTCGACCTCCTCGGCGGTGCGGCCGGGGTTACGGCCCGGGTCGAGCTGCACGGTCTCGGTGAGCAGGACGGTGCCCTCACCGTCGACGTGGATACCGCCGCCCTCGTTGACGAGGGGGGTGGCGTAGCGGCGGGCTCCGGCGAGTGCGGAGACCTGCTCGGCGATCTTCTCGTCGAGCTCCCAGCGGGCCCACTCCTGGGCGCCCCAGCCGTTGAACACCCAGTCGGCGGCGGCGAGCGAGCCCCTGCCGTCGGTGAGGAAGGTGGGGCCGATGTCGCGCATCCAGGCGTCGTTCAGCGGGCGCTCGACGAGGTCGATGTCCGCGCCGAGGAGTGCGCGGGCGCCCTCCGACTGGCCGGGGCCGGCGACGACGGTGACCGGCTCGAAGCGGCGGACCGCCCGGGCGACGGCGGCCCAGGCGCGACGGGCCTCGGCCAGTGTCTCGCCGCCCTCCTCACCGAAGGTGAAGTTGGGGCCGGGCCAGGCCATCCAGGTGCGCTCGTGCGGCGCCCACTCCGGGGGCATACGGAAGCCGTCGGCGACAGGGGTGTTCATGCGGAGGTCCTCACGGTTCACAGTGGGAGTCGGGCAAGGGTGCCGGTGGAGCAGGCGGGTGTCACAAGACGTACGGGTGTCACAAGAAGTACAGACGGGACAGCGAGACGGTGTCGGCCGGTTCCGAGCGCATCGGGTCGCCGTCGAGGGTGACCAGTCCGCTGTGCCCGTCGACCTGGACCTGTCCGACCCGGGAGTTGCGGACGAGATTGCCGGGGCCGATGCCGCGGGTGCCGCGGACGGCGACCCGGCGGCGACGGGTGGGCAGGTGGTCGCCGCCCTGTTCGGCCGCGGCGCGGGCGACGAAGGCGACCGAGATCTCGGCGGGGGTGGCGCCGTACGCCCCGAACTGCGGGCCGAGCACCAACGGCTCGCAGGTGTCGGTGGCGGCGTTCGGGTCGCCGGTGACGCCGTAGGCCGGGAAGCCGGACTTCAGTACCAGCTGCGGCTTGGCGCCGAAGTACTGCGGCTTCCACAGCACGATGTCGGCCATCTTGCCGACCTCGATCGAACCGATCTCGTGCGAGAGGCCGTGGGCGATGGCGGGGTTGATGGTGAGCTTGGCGATATAGCGCAGCACCCGCGCGTTGTCGTCATGGGCGCCGTCGCCGGCCTCCCCGTTTTGGGGAAGAAGGGGCCCGAGCTCGGCCTTCATCTTGCCGGCCATCGCGAAGGTACGGCGTACGGTCTCGCCCGCGCGGCCCATGCCCTGGGCGTCGGACGAGGTGATGCCGATCGCCCCGAGGTCGTGCAGCACGTCCTCGGCGCCCATCGTGCCGGCCCGGATGCGGTCGCGGGCCATGGCGGCGTCGCCCGGCAGATCGGTCTTCAGGTCGTGGACCGAGACGATCATGCCGTAGTGCTCGGCGACCGCGTCCCGCCCGAAGGGGAGGGTGGGGTTGGTGGAGGAGCCGATGACGTTGGGGACCCCGGCCATCTTCAGGACGTTGGGGACGTGTCCGCCGCCGCAGCCCTCGATGTGGAAGGCGTGGATGGTGCGGCCGTCCAGGACGCGCAGGGTGTCCTCGACGGTGAGGCATTCGTTGAGGCCGTCGCTGTGCAGCGCGACCTGGACGTCGTGGTCCTCGGCGACCCGCAGCGCGGTGTCCAGGGCGCGGGCGTGCGCACCCATGTCCTCGTGCACCTTGAAGCCGCAGGCACCGCCCTCGGCGAGCGCCTCGACCAGCGGGGCATCGCCCGAGGAGGAGCCGCGGCCGAGGAAGCCGATGTTGACCGGCCAGGCGTCGAAGGCGCCGAAGGCGTGCCCCAGAGCCCAGGGAGAGTTGACGCCGACGCCCCAGACCGGCCCGAATTCCTGGCCGATGATGGTGGTCACGCCGGAGGCCAGCGAGGCTTCCATGACGCGTGGCGAGAGCAGATGGACGTGGGTGTCGACGGCGCCCGCGGTGGCGATCATGCCTTCGCCGGAGACGATCGAGGTGCCGGTGCCGACGACGACATCGACGCCGTCGAGGGTGTCGGGGTTGCCGGCCCGCCCTATGGCGTGGATACGGCCCTGACGGATGCCGACGGACACCTTGCGGATGCCCTGGATCGCGTCGATGACCAGCACATTGCTGATCACCACATCGCAGGTCTCGCGCACCGCGGCGGCCTTGAGGTGCAGCCCGTCACGGGCGGTCTTGCCGAAGCCGGCCAGGAACTCGTCGCCGGGCTTCTGGGCGTCGGACTCGACCCGGACGACCAGGCCCGAGTCTCCGAGGACGACCCGGTCGCCGGCCCGCGGGCCGTGCACCGACGCGTACTCGTAGGGGTCGATGCTGCTGGTCATGCCTGCTCCTCCGCTCCCAGGTAGCCGCAGGCGGTGGCCCGCCGCAGCGCTTCTTCCTTGGCGCCCGGCGCGTCCAGCGGGCCGTCCACGAGACCGGCGAAGCCGATCGCGATCCGGTCGCCGCCGATCGGGACCAGACCGACCTCCGCGGCGCCGCCGGGGTCGAACCGCACCGACGAGCCGGCCGGGACGCACAGCCGCATGCCGTACGCGGCGCCGCGGTCGAAGTCCAGCCGGGGGTTGGCCTCGAAGAAGTGGAAGTGTGAGGTGACGCTGATGGGCACCGTCGCGGTGTTGCGGACGGTCAGCACCACCGTGGGCTCGGGCTGCGGGTCGGCCGGGCCGGGGAGCACCGCGCCGGGCGCGGGGGCCGCGGCCTCGTCGCGCTCCGCGGCCCGCGAGCCGGCGCCGATCGGGTCGCTGACCACCGCGAGCCGGGAGCCGTCGTCGAAAACGGCCTCGACATGCACCTCGGTGACCACATCGGCCACGCCCGGCAGCACATCGTCCGGGCCGAGCACGCCGCGTGCCGCCTCGATGGCTTGAGCGAGGCGGCGCCCGTCCCGCGCCGCCTCGCAGACTGTGTCCGCGATCAACGCGGTCGCCTCGGGCACATTCAGCTTCAGTCCGCGGGCCCGGCGCGTCCGCGCCAGCTCGGCTGCGCCGAACAGCAGCAGCCGGTCGCGTTCCGTCGGCGTCAACCGCATCCCGTCACACCTTCCAGCTCGATTAGAGCAGCACTCTAACCAACAAAATGGTCAACGCGAAAGCATTGACCTACTGCATGGGGATGAGCGACATTGAGCGCTGCTCTAACTAAGCAGCGAATTGAACGCCGCTCTAAATGATCTCGCGCCAAGAGTGCCCCTCACCGGCACCGCGAGTACCACTCGACGGAGCACTGTCCAGAACACGGAGCACTGCACTCGGAGCACTGCTCGCACACTGTTGTCCGGCCTCTCAGGGGAGCCCTCATGCCGATAGAACAACGCGGAGTCGACACCATCCCGGACGAGGAACGCACCAGCGGTCCCCGCGACCTCATCTCGATCCTGCTCGGCTCGAACCTCGCCCTCGGCGTGGTCATCTTCGGCTGGCTCCCGGTCTCCTTCGGGCTCGGCTTCTGGCCCTCGGTGACCTCCCTGGTCGCGGGCACCCTCGTCGGCACCCTGCTGACCGCCCCGCTCGCGCTGGTCTCGCTGCGCAGCGCCACCAACCTCTCCACCAGCAGCGGCGCCCACTTCGGCGTACGCGGCCGGCTCATCGGCTCGGTCATCGGTCTGCTGCTGTCGCTCGGCTACACCGCGCTGACCCTGTGGGTCGGTGGCGACGCGGTCGTCGGCGCTCTGCACCGCCTCGTCGGGCTGCCGACCGGCGGACCGACGTACGCCCTGGTCTACGCCCTGCTGGCGGGCGCCACCGCCGTCGGCGCGGTCTACGGCTACCGGGTGCTGCTGCGGCTGAGCAAGGTGCTCGCGATCGGCCTGACCGTCCTGCTGGCCGTCGGCATCGTCGCCTACGCCGGTACCTTCACCACCGCGGCGCCGCACGGCAGCTCGTATCTGCTCGGCGGCTTCTGGCCGACCTGGCTGCTGGCCGCCGTCTCCGCGGGCCTGAGCGGCCCCATCGCGTTCATCACCCTGCTCGGCGACTACAGCCGCTACATCTCCCCGCGCCGGCACAGCTCCAAGAAGGTCTTCGGCGCGACCTGTCTGGGCCTGGTGGTCGGTCTGCTGGTGCCGCAGCTCTTCGGTACGTTCACCGCGCTGGCGGTCGGCGCGGGCGAGGACTACGCGGGCCCGCTGGTGGCCGGCGCCCCCTTCTGGTACCTGGCGCTGCTGCTGCTCAACGCCTCGGCCGGATCGGTCGGCAACTCCGGTCTGATGCTCTACAGCATGGGCCTGGACCTGGACGCCATCCTGCCGCGGGCGACCCGCACCCAGGCCACGTACGTGGTCGCCGCGATCGCGACCGCGCTGGTCTACGCCGGCCACTTCCTGTGGGCCGCGCAGGACGCGATGACCTCCTTCGTCCTGCTGATGACCGCCGTCGGTACGCCGTGGGCGGTGATCACCGTGATCGGCTTCGTGCGCTGCCGCGGTGCGTACGACCCGGATGCGCTACAGGTCTACAACCGCGGTACGCGCGGCGGCGTGTACTGGTACCGGGCGGGCTGGAACATCAAGGCGGCCCTCGCCTGGGCGCTGGGCTCGGTGGTCGGCCTGATGGGCGTGGACACTCCGCTCTACTCGGGGCCGCTGCTCCCCTTCACCGGCGGTATCGACGTCAGCTTCCTGCTCGCGGCGGCCGTGGGCGCCGTCGCCTACCTGGCGCTCACCGCGCGCGAGCCGCGGCCGGTACCGGCGCTGCGGACCCTTGCGCCACATCCGCCGGCCGCCCCGGTGGAGGCCTCCGCGGAGGTCGGCTGAGCCGGCGTGACCATGGCTGAGGCCGCCCCCGACATCGTGTCGGAGGCGGCCTCGGTCGTGTTCGGGGCAGCGCCCCGGGGCGGGATCAGCCCAGGGGATGCATCCAGCTGTGCGTGTCCGCGGCAACGCCCCGCTGGATGTCGAGGAGCGCCTCGCGCAGCTTCAGCGTGACCTTGCCGGGCTCGCCGTCGGACTGGGTCCACGCGCCGCCCGCGCTCTTGACGGTGCCGACCGGGGTGATCACGGCGGCCGTGCCACAGGCGAAGACCTCGGTGAGCGTGCCGTTCTCCGTGTCGGTCTTCCACTGGTCGATGGAGACCCGGGCCTCCTCCGACGCGTAGCCCAGGTCGCGGGCGACGGACAGGAGGGAGTCACGGGTGACACCGGCGAGCAGGGAGCCGGTCAGCGTGGGGGTGACGATTTTATCGCCGTAGACGAAGTAGAGGTTCATCCCGCCGAGCTCCTCGACCCACTTGTGCTCCACGGCGTCGAGGTAGGCGACCTGGTCACAGCCGTGCACCGCGGCCTCGGCCTGCGCGAGCAGCGACGCGGCGTAGTTGCCGCCGGTCTTGGCGTCGCCCATGCCGCCGGGGACGGCGCGCACCCGGTCCTCGGACAGCCAGATGGAGACCGGCTTGACGCCACCGGCGAAGTACGCGCCCGCGGGCGAGGCGATGACGACGAAGAGGTACTCGTTGGCGGGCTTCACGCCCAGGCCGACCTCGGTCGCGATCATGAACGGGCGCAGATAGAGCGACTCCTCGCCGCCGTGCGCGGGCACCCAGTCCTTGTCCTGCTGGACGAGCAGGTCACACGCCTCGATGAAGGTCTCGACGGGCAGCTCCGGCATGGCCAGGCGGCGCGCGGAGGCCTGGAAGCGCCGGGCGTTGGCGTCGGGGCGGAAGGTGGCGACGGAGCCGTCGGGCTGGCGGTAGGCCTTGAGGCCCTCGAAGATCTCCTGGGCGTAGTGCAGGACATTGGTCGCCGGGTCGAGGGAGAGCGGCCCGTACGGCACGAGCTGCCCGTCGTGCCAGCCGCGGCCCTCCGTCCACTTGATCGTCACCATGTGGTCGGTGAAGTGGCGGCCGAAGCCGGGGGCGGCCAGGATCTGCTCCCGCTCCGCGTCGGACAGCGGGTGCGAGGAGGGCTTGAGCTCGATCGTGGGCGTCGTCATGAATGCATGTCCTTCACTGCGTGTTCCGATACCTGGGGGTACCTCCCAGCGTGCGCTGGGGGAGGGTCACCGGCCCAGCCCTCCGGCCGGGGGTCGGGGGGTCGGCCCCCCACCTTGCGGCACCGGTGCGGTTTGTGGCGGCCGCGCGCACGACGAGATCTTGAACGTACCGGTCGTTACTGGGACGTCCGAGTTTCCTCGCGGACGGCGACACCACGTCCGATTATCGCCCGTGGCTCTCCGCCGCTGGAACCGTGTGCGCGGTCCGGCTCCGATGGTCGCACCCAACCGGGCGGTAGCCCAGAGTGGATTAACGCGGACAGCGCCGGACCGTAGGCGGCCCGGCGCTGTCACGTTCTGCTCGGTGCGCGGGCGTCAGCCCGCTACGCGTGCCGCGAGCGCATCGCCAATCTCGTCCGTGCTGCGCGCCGTGCCGTCCCGGGCCTCCAGGTCGGCCGCGACGGCCTCCTCGATGCGGGCGGCCTGCGGCTCGAAGCCGAGGTGGCGCAGCAGCAGGGCGACGGAGAGGATCGTCGCCGTCGGGTCGGCCTTGCCGGTGCCCGCGATGTCCGGCGCGGAGCCGTGCACCGGCTCGAACATCGAAGGGAACTCGCCGGTCGGGTTGATGTTCCCGGAGGCGGCCAGGCCGATGCCGCCGGTGACGGCCGCGGCGAGGTCGGTGAGGATGTCGCCGAAGAGGTTGTCGGTGACGATCACGTCGAACCGCTCGGGCTGGGTGACGAAGAAGATCGTCGCGGCGTCGACATGCAGATAGTCGGTGGTGACCTCGGGGTACTCCTGGCCGACCTTGTCGAAGATGTTCTTCCACATGTGGCCCGCGTAGACCAGGACGTTGTTCTTGTGAACCAGCGTCAGCTTCTTGCGGGGGCGGGCGTTGGCCCGCTCGTACGCGTCCCGGACCACGCGCTCCACACCGTAGGCGGTGTTGACGCTGACCTCGGTGGCGACCTCGGCCGGGGTGCCGGTGCGCAGGCTGCCGCCGTTGCCGGTGTAGGGGCCTTCGGTGCCCTCGCGCACGACGACGAAGTCGATGTCGGGGCGGCCGGCGAGCGGGGTGGCCGTGTTCGGGAAGAGCTTCGAGGGGCGCAGGTTGACGAAGTGGTCGAAGGCGAAGCGGAGCTTGAGCAGCAGACCGCGCTCCAGCACACCGGAGGGTACGGACGGGTCGCCGATGGCGCCGAGCAGGATCGCGTCGTGCTGCTTGAGCGACTCCAGCTCCGCGTCCGGCAGGGTCTCGCCGGTCGCATGCCATCGCTTGGCACCAAGGTCGTACTCCTTGGTTTCCAGCTTGATGTCCTGCGGGAGGACCGCGGTCAGGACCTTCAGGCCCTGGGCCACGACTTCCTGGCCGATACCGTCACCGGGGATCACTGCGAGGCGAATGCTGCGAGACATGTTTGGACCCTACTCGCTGTCCCATTGATTGACACGTAACGTCCGCCATACGGACACATGGGAAGCCGGTCAGCTGCCGTTCACCCCAACGCCCCACTGTGGTCGGGTGATGCTGCGAAATTCGGCAGCATGACTGGAAACCCCCGGGGGGCCGAACCCCTGCCCTCGCACACCCCTCGCGTCGGTATACCGGAGCAGCTCGCGGCCCGGATGAGCATGCCCGAGCAGCATGACTACCTCCGTACGAAGCTGACCCGCCGGGGCCTGCTGCGCACCTCTGCCGCCACCGCGGGAGTGGTCGCGGGCTCCGGTCTGCTGGCCGGTTCGGCCCAGGCCGTCTCCCCCACCCTCCTCGCCTCGCGGGCCACCGCCACCGTCGACGGTTCGCTGGTGGCCCCCTTCGGCCGCCATCTGGCCTTCGGCGCCGACCCCAAGAGCCAGATGCGCGTCGGCTGGCAGGTGCCGTTCGCGGTGAAGCGGCCGTATCTGCGGGTGGGCCTCAAGCCGTGGGACCTGGGGCGCAAGATCGAGGCCGAGGTGCGCGATCTGCACACACCGTCGCTGTCCGCGAAGCTGCCCGCCGTGCAGCAGTACTACCTGCACGCCGCGCTGGACGGACTGCGCCCGGGAACGACGTACTACTACGGCGTCGGCCACGACGGCTTCGACCCCGCCGACCCGCGCCACTTCTCCACCGTCGGCACCTTCCGTACCGCCCCGGCCCGCGCCGAGAAGTTCGTCTTCACGGCCTTCGGCGACCAGGGCGTGAGCTACCACGCGCTCGCCAACGACCAGCTGATCCTGGGTCAGAACCCGTCCTTCCACCTGCACGCGGGCGACATCTGCTACGCGGACCCGGACGGCCAGGGCTCCGACCACGACACCTATGACGCACGGGTGTGGGACCAGTTCCTCGCCCAGACCGAGTCGGTGGCCAAGTCCGTGCCGTGGATGGTGACCACCGGCAACCACGACATGGAGGCCTGGTACTCACCCAACGGCTACGGCGGCCAGAACGCCCGCTGGACGCTGCCCGGCAACGGCCCGGACGCCAAGAACGCCCCCGGCGTCTACTCCTTCACCTACGGCAATGTCGCGGTCGTCGCCCTGGACGCCAACGACATCTCGTACGAGATCCCCGCCAACCAGGGCTACACCGACGGCAGGCAGACCCGCTGGCTGGACCGCCGGCTGGCCGAGCTGCGCGCCGCCAAGGGCATCGACTTCATCGTGGTCTTCTTCCACCACTGCGCCTTCTCCACCACCAACTCGCACGCCTCCGAGGGCGGGGTGCGCGACGCCTGGCTGCCGCTGTTCGAGAAGCACCGGGTGGACCTGGTCATCAACGGCCACAACCACGTCTACGAGCGGACCGACGCCATCAAGGGCGGCCGGGTCAGCAAGAAGATGCCGATCGGCGAGAGCGTCGACTCCGCACACGAGGGCATCGTCTACGTCACCGCCGGCGGCGCGGGCAAGTCGCTCTACGACTTCCCCGTACCCGACAGCTACGAGGGCCACGTCAAGGACCTCGACCACGTCGACACCTACCACTGGTCCAAGGGCCAGGTGAAGACCAAGGACACCGTGGAGTGGTCCCGGGTCCGCTACACCGGCTACTCCTTCATCGCCGTCGAGGTCTCGCCGGGCCACCGCCCCAGGATGAAGGTCACCGCGCTCGCCGAATCCGGCGAGCGCATCGACCACTTCGAGGTGACCCGCTCACACTGAGCCGGCTCACACCCACCCGCAGGGGCGCCCCGGATCCGGGCGCCCTTGTGGCGTTACGAGGGACCGATCCAACGGGCCAGCGACGACCGGATCCGCCACCAGCAGTGGCACAGCTCCGACGACAGCCGCGACGGCAGGGGCCCAACTTGTGCGCGCATCACTTCAGTGCCCGGTGGAGCCGCCGTTGTCGCGGCGGTCGAGGGCGCGCTGGAGAGCGGCCGCGGCGTTCCGGCGGTCGGCTTCGTTGGTCGTACGGGCGGAGTGACGGGTCCTGCGGACGGCAGTCTCGGCCATGATTCACGTCTCCAATGCCAAAGCCCCGAGAACGGTGGGGAAGCGTCGATCCAGAAGCGGCCGGTAGGGGCGGGGGCCTCGGCGCCGCAGGGGTCACCTGCGCTCGTGCACCGGGCCGCATCCGCAGTCGCTCGATGGAGCGTTACGTTCGGCTTCTACAAAGCTAGGGCAGCTCGGCCGTGATGTCTGCACAATTACTTGGGCTTCCTACTATCTGAGACGGCGACCGTGTTCCCGAACCGGTGATCCCCGGATATCCGCAGGTCACAGGCGTCCCACCCGATCCGGCTCGGCGGTGTCGGCTGCGCCACACGAAGTGCCCGGGAGCACGCCGACGGCCCGGCCGCCCCTGGTGAGGAGGGGCGCCGGGCCGTCGGTGTTCACGCGGGCATCAGCCCATGTGCGGGTAGCGGTAGTCCGTCGGCGGGACCAGGGTCTCCTTGATGGAGCGGGTGGAGGTCCAGCGCATCAGGTTCTGCTTGGCGCCGGCCTTGTCGTTGGTGCCGGAGGCGCGGCCGCCGCCGAAGGGCTGCTGGCCGACGACGGCACCGGTGGGCTTGTCGTTGATGTAGAAGTTGCCGGCCGCGAAGCGCAGCAGCTCGCAGGTGCGGGCCGCCTCGGCACGGTCCCGGGCGATGACGCAACCGGTCAGGCCGTAGGCAGAGGCGGACTCCATCTGGGTGAGCATGGCGTCGTAGTCGGCGTCGTCGTAGACGTAGACGCCGAGGATCGGGCCGAAGTACTCGTCCTTGAAGATCTCGTTCTCCGGGTCGGTGGAGACCAGGACCGTCGGGCGGACGAAGTAGCCCTCGCTGTCGTCGTACGTGCCGCCGGCCACGACCTCGACGGTCGGGTCGGCCTTGGCACGGTCGATCGCCGCCTTGTTCTTGGCGAACGAGCGCTCGTCGATGACGGCGGACATGAAGTTCGACAGGTCCGAGACATCGCCCATGCTGAGGGAGTCGACCTCGGCGGCGAACTCCTCCTTGAAGCCGTCGTTCCAGAGGGAGGCCGGGACGTAGGCGCGGGAGGCCGCGGAACACTTCTGGCCCTGGAACTCGAAGGCGCCACGGGTCATGGCGGTCTTCAGCACGGCGCGGTCGGCCGTGGGGTGGGCGACGATGAAGTCCTTGCCGCCGGTCTCGCCGACGAGCCGCGGGTAGGTCTTGTAGTTCTCGATGTTGAGGCCGACCGTCTTCCACAGGTACTGGAAGGTCTTGGTCGAACCGGTGAAGTGGATGCCCGCCAGGTCGGGGTGGGTCAGCGCCACCTCGGAGAGGTCCTTGCCGTCACCGGTGACGAGGTTGATGACGCCCTTGGGCAGCCCGGCCTCCTCCAGCAGCTGCATCAGCAGCACGGCGGCGTAGGTCTGGGTCGGGGACGGCTTCCAGACCACGACGTTGCCCATGAGGGCGGGCGCGGTCGGGAGGTTGCCGGCGATCGCGGTGAAGTTGAACGGCGTGATCGCGTAGACGAAGCCTTCGAGGGGGCGGTGGTCCGAGCGGTTCCAGACACCCGGGGAGTTCGCCGGGGGCTGCTCGGCGAGGATCTGGCGCGCGAAGTGCACATTGAAGCGCCAGAAGTCGATCAGCTCGCAGGGGGTGTCGATCTCGGCCTGCTGGACGGTCTTGGACTGGCCGAGCATGGTGGCGGCGGCCATCGTCTCGCGCCAGGGGCCGGCGAGCAGGTCGGCGGCCTTGAGGATGATCGCCGCGCGGTCGTCGAAGGACAGCGCACGCCAGGCCGGGGCGGCGGCCAGCGCGGCGTCGACCGCGTCCTGGGCGTCCTGGGCCGTGGCGTTGGCGTACGTACCGAGACGGGCGGAGTGGTTGTGCGGCTGCACGACGTCGAAGCGCTCGCCGCCGCCCATCCGCCGCTCGCCACCGATGGTCATCGGCAGCTCGATCGGGTTGTCGGCCAGCTCCTTGAGCTTGGCCTCCAGACGGGAACGCTCCGGGCTGCCGGGGGCGTAGGTGTGGACCGGCTCGTTCACCGGCACGGGGACCTGGGTCACAGCGTCCATAGCGGCCGTGTCTCCTTCGATTTCGCTCGTCGGTTTTCGTACGTCGGTGGGTGCGGCCGCGGCCACGTCGGGTGGGCGGCTGCGGGCGGCCACATCGGGGTCATCCCCCCGGCTTCCAGCATCCACCCGTGGCGCCGCCGGAGGCGATCAGCCTCGGGCCCTGTTCCGTCAGCCGCGGGTCGCCAGCGACCTCAGGAAGAATCCGAGGTTCGCCGGGCGCTCGGCGAGCCGGCGCATGAAGTAGCCGTACCAGTCGGTGCCATAGGGGATGTACACCCGCATACGGTTCCCCTCGGCGACCAGCCGCTGCTGCTCCGCCTCACGGATGCCGTACAGCATCTGGAATTCGTAGTCGGCCGGCTTGCGCCCGTTGCGGTGCGCCAGGTCCTGGGCGATGGCCACCATCCGCGGGTCGTGCGACCCGATCATGGGGTAGCCCTTCCCGGCCATGAGGATCTTCAGGCAGCGCACATAGGCCTTGTCGACCTCCCGCTTGTCCTGGAGGGCGACGGTCGCGGGCTCCTTGTACGCGCCCTTGACCAGCCGCACCCGGGACCCTTCCCCGGCGAGCGCATGGCAGTCGTCCTCGGTGCGGAAGAGGTAGGACTGCAGCACCGCACCCGTCTGGGGGAAGCGCTCGCGCAGGTCGGCGAGGATCGCGAGGGTGGAGTCGACCGTGGTGTGGTCCTCCATGTCGAGGGTCACGGTCGTTCCGGCCTCGGCGGCGGCCTCGACCACCGGAGTGACGTTCTTCAGCGCCAGCTCGTGCCCGCCGGTCAGCGCCTGGCCGAAGGCGGACAGCTTGACCGACATCTCGGCCTTCACGCCGAGCCCGTGCTCCTTGAGGGCCGCGGCCAGCTGGAGGTAGGCGTCGCGGTTGCGCAGCGCCTCGGCCGGGTCGGTGATGTCCTCGCCGAGGTGATCGAGGGTGACCTCCAGGCCTCGCGCGGCGAGGTTCCGCACCGCCGCCATGGACTCGTCCAGGTGCTCGCCGGCGACGAACCGGTCCACCACGGGGCGGGTGACCGGAGCGGCCGCGACGATACGGCGGATGCTGTCGCTGCGCGATGCGGCGAGAAGCACGGGACCCAGCATGGGGCACCTCCACGTTTCAGGGTGACAAGTGCCGGGCGGACACCGGACGGGGCGGACGCGTCGGCAAGATTGAGCCACCTGAAATTTAAGGATCGCGCCACTTCCCGGCCATCGACAGCTGTCACGCCTTCGTGGTCGGGATCTCAGACAGATGTATGAGAATAGGGGTAGGACACCCATGCCAGTGGTGACAGTGGTGTGACGGGTGTCCGAGATGCCGGCGGTGCCGGTGGTGTGGTGACAGGAGAGGGGCCGGACGGCGGATGAGGGGCGACTACCAGCAGCTTGTGGACGAGATCTCGGCGGCGCTCGGTGCGCCGGCGACGCTGGAGGACCGGGATTTCGGGCTGATTGCGTTCGGTGCGCACGAGGGCGACGACGACGAGGTCATGGACCCGGTGCGGACCCGCTCGATCCTGCAGCGCCGCTCGTCGGCGGCCGTACGGGCCTGGTTCGAGGCGTTCGGGATCGCCCGCGCCAAGACGGCGCTGCGCATTCCGCCCGACCCGGCGGCCGGGGTCTTCAGGGGCCGGATCTGCCTGCCCGTACGCCATCGGGGCATCGTGCACGGCTATGTCTGGCTGCTGGACGACGGGCATCTGACCGACCTCGCGCTGGGCGGCCGTGGCGCACCGCCCGACCCGCGGATCGCACAGGCGATGGAGACCGCCGCCCGGATCGGCGCGCTGCTGGCCGACGAGGCCCGTGCCGGGTCCGAACTCGGCGATCTGCTGCGGGAGTTGCTGATCTCGGAGCCCGCCGGGCGGCCCGGTGCCGCGGCCGCGCTGCGCGATGCGCTGCGGGACACCCTGCGCTTCACCCCGGGCGTCCCGCTCGCCCTGGTCGCGGTGCTGCCCTGGGACACCTCGGACACCGACGTGGCGCCGCTGCCGAGCCTGCCGGGCCTGCTCGCGGCCTGTGCGCTGCCGGCCGGCGGCGGCCCGGCCGACGCCGTGGAGCCCGCGCCCGTGGGGCCGGACGAGCCGGACACCGCCGCGCCGAACGGCAAGGGGCGCGGCCGCGCGGGGGACGCCGCCGTCCGCCCTCGGCCCACGGGGCCCGCACCGGCCCTGGCCGCGCTGGTACGACTGCGCTCGACCGGTGCGCTCGCCCCGGCCCATACGGTGGCCGAGCATCTGCTGCGCTCGCCGCGCGCGGGCGGCACACCGGCCGCCGCGGGCCGGTCCGGCGGCCCGGCGGACGGGCAGGCCGGGCGCGGCGCCGCGCGCGCCGGTGGCCCGGCCGGTCAGGGCGCCGCCGGAATCGGCATCGGCACAAGGGACTTGGCCGATCTGCCGGCCACCTGGCGGGAGGCGCTGGACGCGGCCCGCGCGGCCCGCGCCGAGCCCCGGCTGGGTCCGATCGCCCAATGGGATGCGATCGGCGGGTACCGCATGCTCACCGCGCTGCCGGCCGCCGCACCGGACCCGGCCATCGGCCCGCTGCTGGCCCCGGCACACGCCGAACTCGCCCGCACCGCCGAGGTGTTCCTCGACTGCGCGGGCCAGGCGAGCCGCACCGCGCAGGCGCTGGGCATCCACCGCCAGACGCTCTACTACCGCCTGGGCCGGGTGGAGAAGCTGACCGGCCTCGACCTGGACGACGGTGAGCACCGGCTGTTGCTGCACATGGCGCTCAAGGCGGCGCGGCTGTGAACCGGACGCGGGTCCGGGCTGATCCGAAAGACACGCCCTCGTCGGGGCCCGGCGGCGAACAACCCCCGGAAACAGCCGCGTCATCCGGAAAGCGGTCACCGGTAACACACTCTTCCTAGCCTCCGGGTCGCAGTCCCCACCGCACCCCAGGAGGCCTGGCATGAGCGTCGAGCCACAACTGACCGCACCCGACAGCGGCCGGCGGTTGCCACCGGCCGGGCCGAGCGCCGAGCAGGCAGCCGCCGATCACCTACGCCCCGACCAGGCGGTCACGGAGACCCTGGAGGACTACACCCTCCGGTTCGCCCCGCGGAGTTACCGCCGCTGGACGCCGATGGTGGTGGCGACCACCGCGCTGGGCGGTATCGCCTACATGGCCGACTTCTCCATCGGCGCCGGCATCGGCCTCGCCCACGGCACCGGCAACGCGCTGGCCGCGATCCTCCTGGCGGCCGTGGTCATCTTCGTCACCGGCTTTCCGCTCGCCTACTACGGGGCGCGCTACAACATCGACCTGGACCTGATCACCCGCGGCTCCGGCTTCGGGTACTACGGCTCGGTGCTCACCAGCGTCATCTTCGCCAGCTTCACCTTCATCTTCTTCGCGCTCGAAGGCTCGATCATGGCGCAGGGGCTGAAGCTGGGCCTCGGCCTGCCGCTGTGGCTGGGGTATCTGGTCTCCACCTTCCTGGTGATCCCGCTGGTCATCTACGGGATGAAGGCGCTCAGCAAGCTCCAGGTGTGGACGACCCCGGTCTGGCTGCTGCTGATGGTGGGGCCGCTGCTCTACCTGGTCGCCACCGACCCGGGAACGGTGAACCGCTTTCTGTCGTACGCGGGCGCAGACGGCCACGGCGGCGTCAACACCGCCTCGGTGCTGCTGGGCGCCGGCGTCTGCCTGTCGCTGATCGCCCAGATCGGTGAGCAGATCGACTATCTGCGCTTCATGCCGCCCAAGACCGAGGCGAACAAGCGCACCTGGTGGACGGCCGTGGTGATGGCCGGCCCCGGATGGGTGGTGCTGGGCGCCCTGAAGCAGGCCATCGGGCTCTTCCTCGCCGTCTACATCCTCGCCGAGGTGGGCCCGGCCGCGGCCACCGAACCGATCCAGCAGTTCAAGGGCGCCTTCGCCGCGATGATGCCGTCGTGGCTGGTGATCCCGCTTGCCGTGGTCCTCGTCGTGATCAGCCAGATCAAGATCAATGTGACCAACGCCTACTCGGGTTCGCTGGCATGGACCAACTCCTTCACCCGGGTCACCAAGCGCTACCCGGGCCGGATGGTGTTCGTACTGGCCAACCTGGCCTTCGCGCTGATCCTGATGGAGGCCGACATGTTCAGCTTCCTCAACGGCATCCTGGGCTTCTACTCCAACTGCGCCATCGCCTGGGTCGTCACCGTCGCCACCGACATCATGATCAACAAGTATCTGCTGAAGCTGTCTCCGCACGCGCCCGAGTTCCGCCGGGGCATGCTCTACCCGGTCAACCCCGTGGGCGTGGTGGCCTTCGTCGCCGCCTCCGGGCTGTCGATCGCGATGTACTTCCATGCCCTGGGCGACGCGCTCCAGCCGTACTCGCCGGTCGCCGCGGCCCTGATCGCGTTCGTCCTCACCCCGCTGGTGGCCGTGGTCACCAAGGGCCGGTACTACCTGCGGCGGACCGGCGACGGGATCGACGAGCCGCTGCTGGACGCGGACGGCAACCCCCGCGCGACCACGTACACCTGCCATGTGTGCCGGCAGGAGTTCGAGCGCCCGGACGTGGCCGCCTGCCGGACCCACGATGCGGTGGTCTGCTCGCTGTGTCTGAGCACCGACCGGATCGGCGACCATGTGCTGCCCGCGGAGCCCGCCACCTCGTAACACCCGGCGGCCGGCGGCCGGACCGGCGCGGCGGCCGTCGTCGCCGGGTGTCGCGCCGCCGTCCGTTACTTCCGCCCCAGCACCTCGCCCGCGCTGACCCGGCGCAGCGCGGACGCGAGGTCCTGGCCGGAGGGCATCGCGTCGGGCCGGATCAGCGACTGCACCATCAGGCCGGTGAGCAGGGCCTGGTAGAAGGAGCCGACGATGCGGGCAGCCTCCGCGTCGACCTCGGTGTCCGGCACCCCTTCGAAGATCGCGACGAGTCCCTCGCCGCCCTCCGGCAGCACCGCGCCGAGCGCCTCGCGCAACCCCTCGTCACGCGGCAGCAGCCCCAGCACCTCGACCTGCGCCGCGATGAACTCCCGTTCCGTGGCGATGCGTTGCAGGACCTTGTCCCAGACCACGGCGAACCGCTCCAGCGGGTCGCCGGCCTCCGTCGCGTCGCCGGTGGACTCGGCCGGCACCTCGGCCATGCCCCTGCCCCACTCCTCCGCGGAGGCGATGACCGCCTGGCGCATCAGCGCGTCCTTGGATCCGTAGTGGTATCCGATGGAGGCGAGGTTGGCGCCGGATGCCGCGACGATGTCGCGGGCGGTGGTGCGCGCATATCCCTTCTCCAGGAGGCAGCGCTTGGCGCCCTCCAGAAGATCTTCACGGTGTCCCATGGGGGCAGCTTATCCCCGGACCATACGCTCGTACCAGACGAACGTCTAATACGTACGTCTGGGACGGGCGTCTATCTGCCGGGAGTCGGGGGCCCGGGTCACCGTGGGCGGTCCGGGCCGGACTCCTTGCGTCCGCCGCCCCTGCCATCGTCGATCTCCAGCTCTTCCCTGCGGATCTCGGCGCTGACCTCCTGCTGCTCGGTCACCCACTCGGTCTCCAGCCGGACCCGTTCGACCGGCACGGTCTTCTTGCTGATCACGGCCTGTTCCTCGTGCAGCACGATCTCGACCTCGCCCTCGCCGAGCCGATGAGTGGTCCGTCCCGTCCGCCGCTCCTCCTCGGTGATCTTCTCGCGGACCACCCGCACCTCCTCATGGGTGAGGGGGACGGTGCGGTGCACCTCTTCGGTGACGACGTGCTTGCGCACATGGGCCCGGCCGCTCTCGCGCTCCTCGGTGCCGATCTCCATCTGCTCCTCGGACAGCACCATCTCGGGCGCCTGCTCCTTGCCGTTCACGGTGTCCAGCTCGTCGCGGCCGCGCGACATCGCCATCGGCCGGTCGAACAGCTTGTTGCGTTCGCCGCCCGCCGGGGGGTGGTGTGCGGTGTCCGCCGTCGGACGGGCGTGCTGTGCGGTGTCCTGGCTCGCCCGGTGCCTGATGCCGGTCGCCCC
Organism: Streptomyces inhibens; assembly: GCF_022221585.1. Lineage (NCBI taxonomy): Bacteria > Bacillati > Actinomycetota > Actinomycetes > Kitasatosporales > Streptomycetaceae > Streptomyces > Streptomyces inhibens. The sequence goes on along the minus strand of NZ_CP084681.1, from coordinate 6,893,410 downwards.
CGCCGCACCGGAGGGGTCGCCGGTCGTGTCGGGCCGGGGACCGGAGGACACCACGGTGTCCGCGCGCGAGGCGGCACCGCCGGGGCTCTCCAGCTCGCCCAGCTCGCCGGGGTTGGACATGCCCGGCCGGTCCAGCCCGTAGTGGCGGTAGAGCTCGGCCTCTTCGGAGGGGTCGAGATGGCCGTCGGCGTCGATCCTCGGCGCGTCCTTGATGGTGTCCTTGGCGTGCGGAACGTGCAGTTCATCGCCGGTCCGGCGGGCCCCGGCGAGCGGTATGAAGGTCTCCTTCATACCGAACAGCCCGGTACGCACGGTGATCCACTCGGGTTCGTTGGTGGCATCGTCCCGGTAGACCTGCTGGACCGTACCCACCTTCGCGCCGGTCGCATCGATCACATGCAGGCCGGTCAGACTCTGCGGGGCGTCACCCAGAGGTGCGTTCATGGCGTCTGTTCTCCTTCCGCACGCGCCGGCGGGGGCACGCACAGTTCCCATTGCGCGCCGCGAACATCTCCCCAGCGACTCGGGAAGCCCACAAGGCACCGGCTCCGACGTCCCCACCACGCTGCTGGCGGCCCCCTCGCCCTCACCACCGAATAGGCCATTCGGGTGAATGGTTGACGCATCAGCCAACGCCGGGCGCCGGTCCGCGGCGGCGTGCGGACGATGCCCGCACACGAACGGGCCCGGACTCCGCCGAAGCGGGGCCCGGGCCCGTTGACCTGCGAAAACCTACCGATCAGTGACCGAGGTTCACCGCGCGCACCGAGGTCGCGCCGATCTCCTCACCGATCTCGGCGAGCACATTCGGCGGAATGGTGTCGTCGACGGTCAGCGCGACCAGCGCCTCGCCACCGACATCGGCCCGGGAGACCTGCATCCCGCCGATGTTGATGCCCGCCTCGCCCAGGATCCGGCCGACGGTGCCGACGACACCGGGACGGTCGCTGTAGCGCATGAACGCCATGTGGTCGGCGAGCGACAGGTCGATGGAGTGCTCACCGACCGCGACGATCTTCTGGATGTTCTTGTGGCCGGCGAGCGTGCCGGAGATCGACACCTCGTCGCCGCCCGCGAGCGTGCCGCGCACGGTCACCACATTGCGGTGCTCGGGCGACTCGCTGCTGGTCGTCAGGCGCACCTCCACGCCACGCTCCTGCGCGAACAGCGGGGCGTTGACGTAGGACACCGTCTCGTCCACGACATCCTCGAACACGCCCTTGAGCGCGGAGAGTTCCAGCACCTTGACGTCGTGCTGGGTGATCTCGCCGTAGACCTCGACGTCGAGGCGCATCGCGACCTCGCCGGCCAGCGCGGTGAAGATCCGGCCGAGACGCTCGGCCAGCGGCAGGCCCGGCTTGACGTCCTCGGCGATCACCCCGCCCTGGACGTTGACCGCGTCCGGCACCAGCTCGCCGGCCAGCGCCAGTCGCACCGACTTGGCGACCGCGATACCGGCCTTCTCCTGGGCCTCACCCGTCGAGGCACCCAGGTGCGGGGTGGCGACGACCTGGTCGAACTCGAAGAGCGGCGAATCCGTGCAGGGCTCGGTCGCGTAGACGTCCAGACCCGCGCCGGCCACCCGGCCCTCCTTGAGCGCGCTGGCCAGCGCCACCTCGTCGACGATCCCGCCGCGCGCGGCGTTGACGATCCGGACCGACGGCTTGACCTTGTGCAGCGCCTCGTCGCCGATGAGACCGACGGTCTCGGGCGTCTTGGGGAGGTGGACGGTGATGAAGTCCGCGACCTCCAGCAGCTCGTCGAGGGTCAGCAGCTTGACGCCCATCTGCGCGGCCCGGGCCGGCTGGACGTAGGGGTCGTAGGCGACGACCTTCATACCGAACGCCGACATCCGCTGCGCGACCAGGACGCCGATCCGGCCGAGGCCGACCACACCGAGGGTCTTCTCGCTGAGCTCGACACCGGTGTACTTGCTGCGCTTCCACTCGCCGTTCTTCAGGGCGGTGTTGGCCTGCGGGATGTTGCGGGCCGTGGCGACGAGCAGACCGCAGGCCAGCTCGGCGGCGGTGACGATGTTGGAGGTCGGGGCGTTGACGACCATCACGCCGGCTTTGGTGGCGGCGGAGACATCGACGTTGTCCAGGCCCACGCCCGCACGGGCGACGACCTTCAGCTTCTTGGCGGCGGCGATCGCCTCGGCGTCGACCTTGGTCGCGCTGCGCACGAGGACGGCGTCGACGTCAACGATCGCGGGGAGCAGCTCGGCGCGGTCCGCGCCGTTGCAGTGCCGGATCTCGAAGTCCGGCCCGAGGGCGTCGACGGTGGCGGGCGACAGCTCTTCGGCGATCAGTACGACAGGTTTCGAGCTCACGTGGTCTTCAGTCCTCACTAGTCCTTCGCGGACGGCCGTCCCGACGGCCGAAGGCGGTGAAGGGGGAAAGCCGCGTGGAAGACACACGACGTTGTGAGCCTGACGCGCTTGTGATTGGCAGTGTAGTGGCGGTGGGGGGCGCGTCCTGTGCCGTTGCGGAAGGATCACCCGTGCGTGGTTCTACGCGGTGGACAAGGCGCCGTGACGGCGCTTGGGCGGACACATGGACGAGGGGGCCGCGAGTTGCTTCGCGGCCCCCTGTCCGTCGGGCTTACGCCTCGTCGTCCACCCAGCTCATCAGCTTCCGCAGCTGCTTGCCGGTGGTCTCCAGCAGGTGGTTCTCGTCGGCCTTCTTGTACTCGTTGTACTTCGGCAGACCGGCGTTGTACTCAGCCATCCAGTTGTTGGCGAAGGTGCCGTCCTGGATCTCGGCGAGCACCTTCTTCATCTCGGCCTTGGTGTTCTCGTTGATGATCCGCGGGCCGGTGATGTAGTCGCCCCACTCGGCGGTCTCGGAGACCGACCAGCGCATCTTCTCCAGGCCGCCCTCGTACATCAGGTCCACGATCAGCTTCAGCTCGTGGAGGCACTCGAAGTACGCGATCTCGGGCTGGTAGCCCGCCTCGACCAGGGTCTCGAAGCCGGCCTTGACCAGCGCCGAGGCGCCACCGCAGAGGACGGCCTGCTCACCGAACAGGTCGGTTTCGGTCTCCTCGGTGAACGTGGTCTTGATGACGCCGGCGCGGGTGCCGCCGATGCCCTTGGCGTAGGAGAGCGCGAGCGCGAAGGCGTTGCCGGTCGCGTCCTGCTCGACGCCCGCGATGCACGGGACGCCGCGGCCTTCCTCGTACTGGCGGCGGACCAGGTGGCCCGGGCCCTTGGGGGCGACGAGGGCGACGTCCACGCCGGCCGGGGGCTTGATGAAGCCGTAGCGGATGTTCAGACCGTGACCGAAGAACAGCGCGTCGCCGTCCTTGAGGTTGTCCTTGATGGACTCCTCGTAGACCTTGGCCTGGATCGGGTCCGGCACCAGGATCATGATGACGTCGGCCTCGGCGGCCGCCTCGGCAGGGGTCACCACGCGCAGGCCCTGCTCCTCGGCCTTCGCCTTGGACTTGGAACCCTCGTGCAGACCGACACGCACGTCGACGCCCGAGTCGCGCAGGGACAGCGCGTGGGCGTGACCCTGGCTCCCGTAGCCGATGACCGCGACCTTGCGGTTCTGGATGATGGACAGGTCGGCATCGTCGTCGTAGAACAGCTCGGCCACTTCGGGTATCTCCTTGGATCTAGCGGGGTGCCCACACAGTACGTCGGGCGGGGTCGGGAAGGTTGCGGGGTCTCGCCATACGGTCCAGTTGGACCGCGGGAATCAGGCCGAACGGTCCAGGGCGCGCAGCGAGCGGTCCGTGATGGACCGGGAACCCCGGCCTATGGCGATGGTGCCGGACTGCACCAATTCCTTGATGCCGAACGGCTCCAGCATCTTGAGCATCGCCTCCAGCTTTTCACTGGATCCGGTGGCTTCGATCGTGACGGCCTCCGGGGAGACGTCCACGGTCTTGGCGCGGAAGAGCTGGACGATCTCGACGATCTGCGAGCGGGTCTCGTTGTCGGCGCGGACCTTCACCAGGACGAGTTCGCGCTGGATGGCGGAGCCCGGCTCCAGCTCGACGATCTTCAGGACGTTGACGAGCTTGTTGAGCTGCTTGGTGACCTGCTCCAGCGGCAGCGATTCGACGCTGACGACGATGGTGATGCGGGAGATGTCGGGGTGCTCGGTGACCCCGACCGCGAGCGAGTCGATGTTGAAGCCGCGGCGGGAGAACAGGGCGGCGATCCGGGCGAGGATGCCGGGGGTGTTCTCCACCAGGACGGAGAGCGTGTGCTTGGACATGGTCTTCTCTCTTCTTCCGTGCGTCCGTGACGTCCTGGGCTCAGTCGTCTTCGTTGTCGCCGAAGTCGGGACGCACGCCCCGGGCGGCCATGACCTCGTCGTTGGAGGTGCCGGCGGCGACCATCGGCCACACCTGGGCGTCCTCGTGCACGATGAAGTCGATCACGACCGGACGGTCGTTGATGGCATTGGCCTTGGCGATGACCGCGTCCAGCTCGGCCGGGTCCTCGCAGCGCATCGCGACACAGCCCATCGCCTCGGACAGCTTCACGAAGTCCGGGATCCGGGTGCCTCCGCTGGGCTTGCCCTCCTCGGCGACGCCGTCCGACTCGGGGCCGGAGTGCAGCACGGTGTTGGAGTAGCGCTGGTTGTAGAACAGGGTCTGCCACTGGCGGACCATGCCCAGCGCGCCGTTGTTGATGATCGCGACCTTGATCGGGATGTTGTTCAGCGCGCAGGTGACCAGTTCCTGGTTGGTCATCTGGAAGCAGCCGTCGCCGTCGATCGCCCAGACCGTACGGCCGGGCTGACCGGCCTTGGCGCCCATGGCGGCCGGAACGGCGTAGCCCATCGTGCCGGCGCCGCCGGAGTTCAGCCACGTCGCGGGCTGCTCGTAGTCGATGAAGTGGGCGGCCCACATCTGGTGCTGGCCGACGCCCGCGGCGTAGATGGTGTCGGCGGGGGCGAGCTTGCCGATCCGCTCGATGACCTGCTGCGGGGAGAGGGTGCCGTCGTCCGGCTGGTCGTAGCCGAGCGGGTAGGTGTCGCGCCAGCGGTTGAGGTCCTTCCACCAGGCGCTGTAGTCGCCCTTGTGGCCGGCGTCGTACTCGGCCTGGACGGCGACGATCAGGTCGGCGATGACCTCGCGGGCGTCACCGACGATCGGCACGTCCGCGGCGCGGTTCTTGCCGATCTCCGCCGGGTCGATGTCCGCGTGCACGACCTTGGCGTACGGCGCGAAGGAGTCCAGCTTGCCGGTGACGCGGTCGTCGAAGCGGGCGCCGAGGGTGATCAGCAGGTCCGACTTCTGCAGCGCGGTGACGGCGGTGACCGCGCCGTGCATACCGGGCATGCCGACGTGCTGCGGGTGGCTGTCGGGGAAGGAGCCCAGCGCCATCAGGGTGGTGGTGACGGGGGCGCCGGTCAGCTCGGCGAGCACCTTGAGCTCGGCGGTGGCGCCGGCCTTCATCACTCCGCCGCCGACGTAGAGCACCGGGCGCTTGGACTCGACGATCAGCCGGGCGGCCTCGCGGATCTGCTTGGCGTGCGGCTTGGTGACCGGGCGGTAGCCGGGCAGCTCGGTGTGCGGCGGCCAGACGAAGGTGGTCTGCGCCTGGAGGGCGTCCTTGGCGATGTCGACCAGGACCGGGCCGGGGCGGCCGGTGGAGGCGATGTGGAAGGCCTCGGCGATCGTCCGGGGGATCTCGGCCGGGTCGGTGACCAGGAAGTTGTGCTTGGTGATCGGCATCGTGATGCCGCAGATGTCCGCCTCCTGGAAGGCGTCCGTGCCGATCGCCTTGGACGCGACCTGGCCGGTGATCGCGACCAACGGGACGGAGTCCATGTGGGCGTCGGCGATCGGGGTGACCAGGTTGGTGGCGCCCGGTCCGGAGGTCGCCATGCACACGCCGACCTTGCCGGTGGCCTGGGCGTATCCCGTGGCGGCGTGGCCGGCGCCCTGCTCGTGGCGGACCAGGACGTGCCGGACCTTCGAGGAGTCCATCATCGGGTCGTACGCAGGAAGGATCGCACCGCCGGGGATGCCGAACACGGTGTCGGCCCCGACCTCCTCGAGCGAACGGATGAGGGACTGCGCGCCCGTGACGTGCTCGACGGTGGCGGGCTGCTGCGGTCCGCCGGAGTTACGGGCCCGCGGCTGCGGATGGTGGGCCCCGGAGGCCTGCTCGGTCATCTGCGTCTCTTCTCGAAGCTGAGGGTTTTGACGGGATTTGTGAGGTTGCTGTGCAACAAAAAACCCCCCGTGCCAGGTGGCAAGCGAGGGGAGCGCGTCGGTGCGATTAGCCGGGTTTCGTCAGGGACCCAGCTTCAGCCGACGCGCTTTCCAAGTACGAGAATTCGGGTGCGCATGGCACTGACCCTCCCCCCGCCGTGCACCGAGTGTCAAGTGGGTGGGACGGAGGTCTCACTATTTGAGCGCAATGGCGGATGCACGAGCGCATCCGGTCCGGCCGGCCCGCCGTGCCGGACGGGCAGCGCACTGCCGCTGAGCACCACCGCCCGGCCCTGGCTCGCCACGTCCGGCACCGGATAGCCGTCGTGCGCCAGGGACCGCCGCAGCCGGTGCTCGTCGAGCGGTCCGGAGAACGCCGTGCCCATGCCGTGAGTGCAGCCCATCGAGCGCAGCGCGAGGACCTGCTCGGGCAGATCGACGCCGTCCGCGACGGACTGCATGCCCAGGTCACCGGCGATCCGCAGCAGCCCGGCGGTGATCTTGTGCAGCCGGGCGGACTCCACCACACCGTCGACCAGCCCGCGGTCCAGCCGCAGTACGTCGACCGGGAGCCGGCGCAGCGCGCTGATCGCGGCGTACCCGCTGCCGAAGCCGTCCAGCGCGATCCGTACGCCCAGACGGCGCAGCGCGACCAGTCGGCGCTCCAGGTCGTCCAGCGCGATACGGGGATCACTTTCGGACAATTCCAGGACGAGCGCGCGCGGGGGCAGACCGTGCCGGGTGAGCAGCGACTCGACGCCCTTGGGGGACAGTGCGCGGTCCAGCAGCCGCCGGGCGGAGAGCCGTACCGCGACCGGGACCGGATGACCGGCGCGGTGCCGCGCCGCGGCCTGCTCGACGGCCTCCTCCAGCTGCCAGCGGTCCAGCTCGGCGGCGCGGTTGCCGTCCTCGACGAACCGGCCGCGGTCCCCGACCCGCAGAAACTCGGCGGGGGTGAAGAGGATGCCCTGGGCGGAGCGCCAGCGGGCGTGTGCCGCGACCGCGGTGACCCGTCCGGTGGAGAGGTCCACGACAGGCTGGTGCAGCAGCGCGAATTCGCCCTCGTGCAGCGCCGTACGGAGCTTGGTGGCGAGCTCGGCGCGGTGTGCCACCTCGTCCTGCATCTGCGGGGCGTACAGCTCCACCCGGCCCTTGCCGGCCTGCTTGGCGCGGTACATCGCGAGGTCGGCGTTGCGCAGCAGGCCCGCGGGGGTGACTCCGGGCTCGGCGAAGGCGACCCCGATGCTGGCCGCCACCCGCACATCCCGGCCGTCGATGCGGTACGGCTCGGAGAGCTTGATGCGCAGCCGGTCGGCGATCTCGTGGATACGGAAGTCACGTGCGGCGCTGTCGCGGGTGCCGTCGCCCGTGATCAGCGCGGCGAACTCGTCGCCGCCCAGCCGGGCCGCTATGTCCCCCGAGCGCACGGACTCACCGAGCCTGCGGGCGGCCTGCACCAGCAGTTCGTCGCCCGCCTGATGCCCGATGGTGTCGTTGACCTGCTTGAAGCCGTCGAGGTCGATGTAGAGCACGGCGGTGTCGTGGTCGCTGGCCCGGCGGCCGGTGACGGCCTTGGTGACGCGCTCGGTGAACAGCGCACGGTTGGGCAGGTCGGTGAGCGCGTCGTGCGAGGCGTTGTGCTGGAGCTGAGCCTGCAGCCGGACCCGTTCGGTCACGTCTCGGGAGTTGAAGATCAGGCCGCCGTGGTGGCGGTTGACGGTGGATTCGACGTTCAGCCAGCCGTCGCCGCCCAGGCGCCGCTCACCGGCACGGAAGCGGCACTCGATACGGGTGGTCGGTTCGTCCTCGGGGGCGGCGGCGAGGAATCTGCGGACCTCGTGCACCACCCGCCCCAGGTCCTCGGGGTGGATCAGCGAGGCCAGCTCGGAGCCGACCAGCTCCTCCGCGTCCCGCCCGTAGACACCGGCGGCGGCCGGGCTCACATAGCGGAGCACACCGGACGGGGCGGCGATCATGATGACGTCGCTGGAGCCCTGCACCAGGGAGCGGAAGTGGTTCTCCTTCTGCGCCAGCTCCTGGGTGAGGGTGATGTTGTCGAGCAGCATGATGCCCTGGCGGACGACCAGCGCGAGAACGACCGTGCAGCCGGTGAAGAGCACCACGCGGTCGATCCGCCGCCCGTCGAGAACGTTGGTGAGGATGCCGAGCGTGCAGACGGCGGCGGCGAGATACGGCGTCAGCGCGGCGAGCGAGCCCGCGATCGGGCGGCTGCCGTGCGGCTGGGGCCGGCGGGCGGTGGGCTTGAGGTCCTCTTCGACGCACTCCTCGCCCGCGCGGCGGGCGACCCATGGCGCGTACGCGAGCAGCATCGAGCCGGCGAACCATCCGGCGTCCAGGATCTGGCCGGAGCGGTAGTGCTCGCGCAGCAGCGGCGAGCTGAACAGCGCGTCGCACAGCACCGTCAACGCCAGCGCCGCGACGGCGGTGTTGATGGCGGAGCGGTGCACCGAGGAGCGCCGGAAGTGCAGCGCGAGCACCATGCTCACCAGCACGATGTCCAGCAGCGGATAGGCCAGCGACAGGGCGCTCTGGGCCACGCTGCGGCCGTGGAAGTGGGCGGTGTGTGCGAGCGCGAGGCTCCATGAGAGGGTGAGCAGCGACCCTGCGATCAGCCAGGAGTCGAGGCCCAGGCAGACCCAACCGGCCCTGGTCACCGGCCTCTTGGCGAGCACCAGCAGGCCGACGATGGCCGGCGGCGCGAACAGCAGGAAGCAGAAGTCGGCCGGCGAGGGACTGGGGACCGCGGTCCCCTCGATGACCTCGTACCAGCCCCATACGCCGTTGCCGAGACCGGCCATCGCCGAGGATGCGGCGAAAAGCATCCAGGCCGGGCGGAACCGGCTGCGGTGCCTGCGTGCGTACAGACCGCAGGAGACGGCCGCCACCAGAGCCGCGATGCTGAGGCCGAAGTCCCCCATGATCAGCGCGACTTCGTGCGACCCCCAGCCGAGGGCGGCACCGACGGCATAGCCACCACAGAGCACGGCCAGGGCGATCTGCGGCACCGTGCTCGGCGGACGGTCGCCCGGCGCCGGTGGCCTGGAAAGCATCGCCCCGGGGGCGCTCACCGCGCACTCCCGTTCACCCGTACCGGGCGCCGTCGTGGGCGGTGCGCCAGGGGGCCTCGCAGTATTCCCGCGGGCGCTCGTGGATCGCGCATCTCGCGAATCATCCATCGGCCGTACATCGCCCGTCGCCCCCCTCGAGTTCCGGATCCTTCGCATTGCGCCGTATCCGTCCCGGCGCCGTCCCCGATCGGGACGATACACCAGATCCGTCACTCAGGGACATAGCGTCTCTACGGAGCGTGACTGATGGGGGGTTGACGAATACTCCTTGCAGTCGTACGGCCCCGTAGCGCTACCCGCAACCGCTTCAGTCGGCCGTGGCGATCACGTTCCGCAGGGGTTCGCCGGCCGCGAAAAGCGTCAACTGGTCGCGCAGCAGCCGCTTCGCACGGGGCAGGAATGCAGAGCTGGGGCCACCTACGTGTGGAGTGATGAGCACGCCCGGAGCGTGCCACAACGGGTGCCCGGCGGGCAGCGGTTCCGGGTCGGTGACATCGAGCGCCGCACGCAGCCGCTCCGACTCCAGTTCGGCGAGCAGCGCCTTGGTGTCGACGATCCCGCCGCGCGCGATGTTCACCAACAGTGCGCCGTCCTTCATCCGCGCCAGGAAATCGCTTCCGACCAGGCCACGGGTCCCGTCGGTGAGCGGAATCGCCAGAACGACGACGTCCGCGTCGGGCAAGAGGGCGGACAGGGAGGACAGTGGATGCACGGGACCGCGCACTGTGTCACGCGCGGTGCGCGCGACGCGCACCACCCGCGCGCATTCAAAGGGCGTGAGCCGGTCCTCGATGGCACTGCCGATCGAACCATAGCCCACAATGAGGACCGACTTGTCGGCAAGGGCCGGCCGGAAGCCCTGCCGCCACTCCCCCGCGTCCTGCCCCCGTACGAAGTCCGGGATATCGCGCAGTGACGCCAGGATCAGGGTGAGCGCGAGCTCGGCGGTGCTGGCGTCGTGCAGTCCGCGGGCGTTGCACAGTTGGGCACCGGACGGCATCTGCGACAGCCCGGGGAGCATGTGCTCTATGCCGGCGGTCAGGGTCTGCACCACCCGCACCCGGCTCATCCAGGACAGCGGCCGCAGGCTGACCTCCGCGCCCTTCATGTAGGGGACGGCGTAGAACACGCACCGGGCCGGATCGGCCGGGTAGTCGGGACCGGCGTCCCAATGGACGTAGTGGAGACCCTCGGGGAGGCCGTCGATCTCGTCGGGCGGGATCGGGAGCCATACGTCGTTCGCGCCGCTGCGCCGGTCTGCGGTTGCCATGGCCCGAGGCTATGCGAAGAGACGTTCTGCTCAGACGTTAGTTTGGTCTGGCCCTTGATCGGGGGCGAGGGGACGGAGGCACAACCAGGTGGAGCGCAGGACAATCGGTGCGGCGGCCCTCGAAGTGGGCGCCGTCGGGCTCGGCTGTATGCCGATGAGCTGGGGGTACACCGAGTCGCAGCGCAGCTTGGACAGCTCGCTGCGGGCCGTGCACACCGCGCTGGACCAGGGCTGCAGCCTGCTGGACACCGCCGACATGTACGGGCCGTTCACCAATGAGCTGTTGGTGGGCCGGGTGCTCAGGGAACGGCGGGCGGACGCGTTCGTGTCGACCAAGTGCGGGCTGCTGGTCGGCGAGCAGCACATCGTCGCCAACGGGCGGCCCGGCTACGTCAAGCGCGCCTGCGACGCCTCGCTGCGCCGGCTGCAGACCGACCGTATCGACCTCTACCAGCTGCACCGGGCCGATCCCGAGGTGCCCATCGAGGAGACCTGGGGGGCGATGGCGGAGCTGGTGGCGGCCGGGAAGGTGCGGTCGCTGGGGCTGTGCGCGGTGGGCGCCCGGGCGGTACGGCAGGCACGCACAGCCCGTACGGAGCGGCGGCCGGCGGGCCGTGGCGGGCTGCGCCCGCGCTCCCGGCTGCACGACGGCACACTGGCCCAACTGGAGCGTATCCAGCAGGTGTTCCCGGTCAGCAGTGTGCAGGCCGAGCTGTCGGTGTGGTCACCGGAGGCGCTGGAGGCGCTGCTGCCGTGGTGCGAGTCGCGGGGCGTCGGCTTCCTGGCGGCGATGCCGCTGGGCAACGGCTATCTGACCGGCACCCTCACCCCGGGGCAGGGCTTCGAACCGGAGGACATACGGGCCCGCCATCCGCGCTTCACCGCCGAGATGATGGCCGCGAACCAGCCGGTGGTGGCGGGGCTGCGGCGGGTCGGCGCCCGGCACGGCGCGACACCGGGGCAGGTGGCGCTGGCGTGGGTGCTGGCCCAGGGCCGTCATGTCGTCCCCGTACCGGGCACGAAGAAGGAGCGCTGGGCCGCGCAGAACGCCAAGTCCGCGGAGCTGGCGCTCACCCGCGAGGACCTGGCGGAGATAGCCGCCCTGCCGCCGGCGCGCGGCTCCTGGTACTAGGTCGGACACGCCCCGGGTCGGACACGCCCTGGGTTCCGCCGGCTCGCCCGCCCGCCGCCCGTGCCGGATCATGGCAGGTAGGGGCGGCTCCGGAACCCGTAACGCACGGCGCGGTGGCCCGCGATGTGGTGTTCTTGTGCACGCCCTGCCGACGAGAGGACCCCTGCCGTGCAACGCCGTTCCCAGACCGCCGTGTTGGCCGCCGCTTCGCTGCTCCTGGCAGCGGGCTGCTCGTCCGGCGGCGCGCAGCCCCACAGCGGCGGGAGTCCCTCCGCCCCGGCGAAGAGCCCCGGCGCCTCCGCCGGTGCCGCCTCGCCGAGCGCCACGCCGTCGTCCACCGCCCCGCCCGCCAAGGGCTCGGTGAAGGTGACCGACACCCTGACCACCGGTCTGAAGTCGCCGTGGGGCGTGGCGGTGCTGCCGGGCGGGGATCTGCTGGTCGCCTCCCGTGACACCGGGAAGATCGTCCGGGTCGCGGCGGACTGCGGGAAGACCACCGAACTGGGTTCGGTGCCGGGTGTGGACCCGGGGGGCGAGGGCGGTCTGCTGGGGATCGCGGTGTCCTCGACGTTCGGCGCGGACCATCAGGTGTACGCGTACTTCACCACCGCCTCCGACAACCGCATCGCCCGCATGATCTACGACGAGAAGCGCCCGCCGGGCAATCAACTGGGCGCGCCCGACACGATCTTCAAGGGCATCCCCAAGGGGCAGATCCACAACGGCGGCCGGATCGCGTTCGGCCCGGACAAGATGCTCTACGCCGGTACCGGCGAGACCGGTGACACCGGGCTGGCGCAGGACAAGGACTCGCCGGCCGGCAAGATCCTGCGGATGACGCCGGACGGCGAGCCGGCGCACGGCAACCCCGAGGCGGATTCGGTGGTGTACGACTACGGCCACCGCAACGTCCAAGGGCTGGCCTGGGACAGCGACAAGCGGCTGTGGGCCTCGGAGTTCGGGCAGGACACCTGGGACGAGCTCAATCTCATCGAGCCGGGCAAGAACTACGGCTGGCCGAAGGTCGAGGGCAAGGCCAAGGACAAGGCGGCCGGCTCCGGGTTCGTGGACCCGATCGAGCAGTGGAAGACCGCGGACGCCTCGCCCAGCGGTATCGCCTACGCCAAGGGCTCGATCTGGATGGCCTCGCTGCGCGGCGAGCGGCTGTGGCGGATCGCGCTGGACGGGACGAAGCCGGTGGCGGCGCCGCAGGCCTTTCTGAAGGGCACCTACGGGCGGCTGCGGACCGTTGTGGCGGCCGATGACGGTGCGTTGTGGCTGGTCACCAGCAACACGGACGGACGGGGCGAGCCGCGCAAGGGCGATGACCGGATTCTCCGCCTCGAAGTGAACTGATCCGGCTCGTCCCCTTTTCGCGTGACCTGCCTACACTCGGATGCCAGGGGGCGGGTGCGCGTTACGCCGAAAAGGGGGCAGGGCACCATGTTCAACATCGCGGAAGAACTGTTCGCACCTGGTCGCAAGCACACCGACGAGGAGCGGCAGAAGATGTCGCTGGTCGTCGATGACGTGGGCGACGGCGATCCCGGGAAGGGCCCGATAGACCTCTCCTCGGGGACCGTCGTCGTCAAGGCGCCACGGCGGCAGCAGGATCAGGGCGAGACCCAGGAAGAGCGCTAGCTGGGCGCCGGCTCGCTGAACAGCCGCAGACGGTGGGCGACCGCGCCCGCCTCGCCGCGGCCGGAGACGCCCAGCTTGGCGAGGATGTTGGAGACATGGACGCTGGCGGTCTTCGGGGAAATGAACAGCGCGTCGGCTATCTGGCGGTTGCTGCGGCCGTCGGCGACCAGACGGAGGACGTCCCGTTCGCGCGGGGTCAGCCCGAGGGATTCGGCGGGCGCGGCACCGGCGGATGAGGCGTCCTCGTCGGCGCCGCGGACGGCTCCGGCGGTCGTCCGCGGCGCGGCGGTCGATATCAGGCCCGGCAGCGGCATACGGGCGCGCTGGGCGAGGAGTTCGAGTTCGTCGGCGAGCGGGCGGGCGCCCATCGCCGTGGCGGCGGTGTGTGCCTGGGTGAGCAGGAGGACGGCGGCCTCGCGCGGGGTGCGGCCGTGCAGCCCGGTGGTGGCCCGCTCACTGCCGTGCAGCAGGGATTCGGCCCAGCGGTAGCAGGCCCGGGCGAGCTCGTGCGGACGCTCCAGGGGCTCGAAGGCGGCGACCGCCTCGGCCCAGGCATCGGGGGTGTCGCGGCCCTCGGCACGGCGGAGTTCGGCGTCGACCGCGCATCCGTACGCCTCCCAGACCGGGGAGAGCCGGGGCAGCTTCTTCGCGGCGTCCCGGATGTCGGCGAGGAGCGTGACCCGGCCGGGCTCGGCGGCCGGCAGTCCGCGGGCGTCCGATTCGGCGGCGGTGGCCGACCACAGCAGCGGCCAGGCGTAGCGCTGGGTGCCGGGCGGGAAGCCGGCGTCCAGGGCCTGCCGGACGATGCCGCGGGCGTCGAGGATCCGGCCCTGGGCCGCGGCGATCCGCAGGGCGTGGCGGGCGAGCGGGAGGGCGTGCTGCGGCTGGGGGTCGTGGGTGCCGTAGTGCTCGCGGGCGACGGCCAGTTCGCGCTCGGCCTCGGCGATCTCTCCCTTGTCCAGGGCGAGGTCGGTGAGGCGGTTGGCGGCCAGGGCGAGGGAGCGGGCGTTCTGGGCGAGGCGGCGGCAGTCGGCGGCGGCCTGGGCCGCTTCGTCCCAGCGGCCCAGTGACTGGAGCGATTCGGCGCGGTTGGCCGTCACCCAGCAGGTCTTGTCCTTGAGGCCGTAGCGGGTGGTGAGTTCGAGGCCCTGTGTGGTGACCTCGACGGCCTCGCGGGAGCGGCCGACGCCTTCCAGAGAGGACGGGAGGTTCACATGGCCGCGTCCGATGACGGCGAAGTAGCCGCGGTCGACGGCGCGGTCGAGGCCCGCGCGGAAGTCGGCGAGGCCCTCGTCCACCTCGCCGGCGTCGACCCGCAGCCCCGCGAGGGTCAGCCGGGAGTTGATCTCGGCCTCCTCGTCGCCCACCAACTGGGCTAGTTCCACGGCGCGTTCGGCCGTCGCGAAGGTGCCGGGGCCCGGTTCGTGCAGCACCGCCCAGCTGGCGACGGCGGCCATCACCTCGGCATGCACGGACGACGGCGGCAGTCCGCGCATCAGCTCCTGCGCCTTGCCCAGGTCCTCCCAGCCGTTGCCGCGGCCGGTGCCCTGGCAGAGCCGGGAGCGCTGCACCAGGAACCACGCCGTGCGGAGGGGGTCCTGCTCGGTGCGCAGGAACCGCAGGGCGCGCTTGGTGATCGTGAAGGCCCGCTCGCCGTCGCCGGAGAGCCGGGCGGCCACCGCGATCTCGGCGAGCAGGTCGAGGAAGCGCAGGGCGTCGTCGTCGCAGCCGTAGGCCGGATACGTCTCGGCGTAGTCGACCGGGCGGACCCCTTGCCGCACCTCCGGGGGCGCGTCGTCCCACAGCTCCAGGGCGCGGTCCAGCAGCCGCAGCTGCTCGGCGTAGGCGTGGCGGCGGCGGGCCTGGACGGAGGCGGCGAGGACGGCGGGCAGCGCCTTGGCGGCGTCATGGGCCTTGTACCAGTAGCTGGCCAGCCGGGCGGCGCAGACGTCGGCGCGGACCAGCGAGGGGTTGGTCTCCAGGGCCTGGGCGTAGCGGCGGTTGAGGCGGGTGCGCTCGCCGGGCAGCAGATCGTCGACGACGGCCTCGCGGACGAGGGCGTGCCGGAAGCGGTAGCCCGTGCCGTCCTGGGTGGGCACGAGGGTGTTGGTGCCGACGGCGGCCCGCAGCGCCTCGATGAGATCGTCCTCGGGCATCTGGCAGACGGCGGCGAGGAGTTCGTGCTCGACGGTGGAGCCGCCCTCGGCGGCGGTGCGCACCACCCGCTGGGTGTCCTCGGGCAGCGCCTCGACGCGCACCAGCAGCAGATCGCGCAGCGGGTCGCTGAGGCCGTGCAGACAGCCGTCGGCGAGGCTGCGGGCCAGCTCCTCGACGAAGAAGGCGTTGCCCTCGGAGCGCTTGAAGACCCGGTCGACGGTGTCCTCTTCGGGGTCGCTGCCGTTGATCCCGGCGATCTGGGAGCGGACCTCGTCGCGGTTGAAGCGGGCCAGCTCGACGCGCCGGACGGTCCGCATCCGGTCGATCTCGGCGAGGAAGGGCCGCAGCGGGTGGCGGCGGTGGATGTCGTCGGAGCGGTAGGTCGCCACCAGGAGGACGTTGGCGTCGTGCAGGGCGCGCAGCAGGTAGGCGAGCAGCTCGCGGGTGGAGCGGTCGGCCCAGTGGAGGTCCTCGACGATGATGACGAGGGTGCGGTGGGCGGCGAGCCGCTCCAGGAGGCGGGCGGTCAGCTCGAAGAGGCGGGCGCGGCCGATCTCCTCGTCGTGCGCCTCGCCGGGCGTCTCCCCCAATTCGGGCAGGATGCGGGAGAGTTCGCCCTCCTGGCCGGCGACGGCGGCGGCGAGCTCGTCGCGCAGATGCCAGTTGAGGGTGTGCAGGATGGCGGAGAACGGCGCGAAGGGCAGGCCTTCGGAGCCGATCTCGATGCAGCCGCCGAGGGCGATGAGCGCGCCCTGGGCGCGGGCGGCTTCGGTGAACTCCTCGATGAGGCGGGTCTTTCCGACCCCGGCCTCGCCCCCGATCAGCAGGGCCTGGGGCTCGCCTGAGGCCGCGATACGGGCGAGGGCGTCGCCCAGCGCGGCGAGTTCGGCCGCGCGGCCGACGAACACGGGACTGACGGACCTGGTCTCCACGCTGAGGAGCATCGCACAGCGGTCCGACAATCCGGCAGTGGGCTTCACCACGCAAAACGCCCGGCCCGGTGTGCGGAGCACCCGGGGCCGGGCGGAGTGCGGTCGGGCCGGCGGTGGGGCCGGCGCGCGGGACGGCATGTGCGCCTCGCGGTCAGGCGGCGGCGCGGCGTACCCGCACCCGCCGGCCCCACCGTGAACTCACCCGCCCTTCGGGATCGTTCGCCCCGGATCGGGCGGCGGCGCTCCGACCCTCGGTCGCCTCGCGCACCAGGCGCTGCCGGTCGGCCTCGCGGCGCAGCTCTTCGTAACGGACCCGGATCTCCAGCTCGGAGGTGTACATGGTGTCGCTCCCCTGACGGCGGTGAGGTGGTGTCTCGACGGCTTGTCGATGTGCTCAAGCCTCGTCGCCAAGGGGGGTCCGCCACATCGGGCGAGTTCCCGATCTTTGCGCCCGGGCGGTGCTTAGAAACCCGCCGCGCTGTCCGCGGGTTCCTTAGGCACCGTCCGCGGCACCCGTACGGAGTGGGGAAACCTGCGTCCGCGGCCGTCCGGAACCTAAGACTCCGGCTGCGTCGGCCGTGGGGGACTCAGGAGCCTGCCCCGGGGCCCTTAGGGATGCTGGGCATGCTGGCGAACAGGTCGAAGTACATGCCGGCGGAGATCAGGATCCCCAGCACACCGAGCGCCAGCCCGCCCCAGGCGACGGCCCGCACCCAGGTGGCGCGCGGGCGGCTCAGCACCACCGCGGCGACGATCACGGCGAGCAGTGCGAAGACGCCGTTGACCAGGGCGGTGGTGTGCCAGGGGGTGCCGTAGACGGCGGAGATCTGGTCGGTGGCCTGGCGCGACTGGAGCTTGATCTGGCCCAGCAGCGCCTGCCGCTCGGCCATCAGCGTGCCGAGCCAGGTGCCGGTGACGGACGCGAGGCCGAGCCCCGCGGCGACGACGGCACCGGCGCCGGCGGCGATGCCGGTGGCGGTCCCTACGGGCGCGGCGTCCTCGTCGTCGTCCTCGGCATCGTCATCAGCGCTCTCGGCGTCGAGGTCGCTGTCGTTGCCGTCCTCGTCGTGCTCGGCGGCCACGGCCCGGCCGTCGGCCGCGTCCGCGTCCTCCGTTGTGGCGGCCGCGTCCACGGCCTCCTTGCTCGTGGAGTCCTCCGTGGCGGCGGCCTGCGCCGGCACGGTCTCGTCGTCGGTTCGCTTCTCGGTCGTCCTGGTCGTTCCCATGGGCGCGACCGTAGGGGCCGCGTCTGAGAGTCGGATGAGAGCCGCTACGACGGGCGGGCGATCAGCGGCGACACGCCGCCCGGGCGCCAGGTCGTGTCCTGGCGCCCCGAGGGCATTTCCTAGACCCCGACCAGCGGCTTCTCGCCGGCCGGCTCGGCCGGGCCCGCCGCACCGTCCGGCTCCGGCGGCGGTTCGATGCTGATCCGGGGCAGCCGGCGGTCGAGCCATGACGGCAGCCACCAGTTGGCGCCGCCCAGCATGTGCATCAGGGCGGGCACCAGCAGCGTACGCAGGACGAAGGCGTCCAGGGCGACGGCGGAGGCCAGGCCGATGCCGAACATCGCGATCGTCCGGTCGCCGCTGAGGATGAACGCCGCGAAGACCGCGATCATGATGACCGCCGCCGAGTTGATCACCCGGCTGGTCTCGGCGAGTCCGACCCGTACCGCCCGGCAGTTGTCCCGCGTCAGCTGCCACTCCTCGTACATCCGGCTCACCAGGAAGACCTGGTAGTCCATGGACAGTCCGAAGAGCACCGACACCATGATGACCGGCAGGAACGGTTCGATCGGGCCGGCGCTGCCCAGCCCCAGCAGCTCACTGCCCCACCCCCACTGGAAGATCGCGGTGACGATCCCGAAGGAGGAGGCGACCGCCATGACATTCATCAGCGCGGCCTTGAGGGGGATGCCGATGCTGCGGAAGGCGAGCAGCAGCAGGAGCGAGCCGAACGCGATGACGACGCCGATGAAGAGCGGCAGCTTGCCGACGATGACGGACGCGAAGTCGTCGTAGCTCGCGGTGACGCCGCCGACCCGCACCTGCATCGTGGTCCGCCCCTCGGCGGCCGGCAGTACGTCCGTACGCAGCCGTGCCACCAGGTCGGAGGTCTGCCGGGACTGCGGTGAGCTGGTGGGTACCACCGTGATCACGCCGGTGCCGCGGCTGCCGTTGAACTCGGGGCCGCTGACCTGGGCGACGCCGGGCGTGTGCCGCAGCCGGTCGGGCAGTTTGTCGAAGGCGAGCCGGTCCTTGGCGCCGTCGAGGGTGCCGACGAGCGTCAGCGGCCCGTTGAAGCCGGGCCCGAAGCCGCCCCCTCGGCCGGCGCCGGCCCCGCCGCCGGCCAGCAGGTCGTAGGCCTTGCGGCTGGTCGACGTGGCGGGGTTGTTGCCCTGGTCGGAGGTGCCCAGGTGGAGGCCGAAGGTGGGCAGTGCGAGCACGATCATGAAGGCGGCCGCGGCCACGCCCAGCAGCTTGGGGTGCCGCTCGACGAAGCCCGACCAACGGGCGGCGATACCGGTGGGCCGCTCGCGCCGCGGTCCGTGCTCGGCCAGCTGCCGGCGCTCGCGGCGGCTCAGCGCCCGCATCCCGATCAGCCCGAGCAGCGCCGGCAGCAGGGTGATGGAGGCGGCCACGGTCAGGACGACGGTGAGCGAGGCGGCGAGGGCGACGCCGTTGAGGAAGCTCAGCCGCAGGATCAGCATGCCGAGCAGCGCGATACAGACGGTGGCCCCGGCGAAGACGACCGCGCGCCCGGACACCGTGACCGCACGGGTGGCGGCCTCGTCGACAGTGAGGCCCGCTCGAAGGCCCTTGCGGTGCCGGGTGACGATGAACAGCGCATAGTCGATGCCGACACCGAGGCCGATCAGCATGCCCAGCATCGGGGCGAAGTCGGCGACGGTCATGGCGTGGCTGAGCAGCGTGATGCCGGCCGAGGCGGTGCCGACGGCGGCGACCGCGGTGATGATCGGCAGGAAGGTCGCGGCGAGCGACCCGAAGGCGAGGAAGAGCACCACGGCCGCGGCGCACAGTCCGATGATCTCCGGGAGCTGGGCCCGTGGTGCCTCGGTCAGCGCGATCCCGGCGCCGCCCAGCTCGACCTGGAGCCCGTCGCCGGCAGCGGCCTGCGCGGTGTCGACGACCTTGTGGACCTGGGCCGGGTCCAGCTCGTCGGTGGGCCGGTCGAAGACGACGGAGGCGTAGGCGGTGTGCCCGTCCTTGCTGATCTGCCGCCCGCCCTGCGCTCCGTCGGCCTGCTTGCCGTACGGGCTCTGCACCTCGGAGACGCCGGGCAGCTCGGCGATCTTCGCCAGCGTACGCGACATGGTCTTCTCGACCGCGCCGGCCCGCACGGTGCCGGACTCCGTGTGCCACACGATGCTGTCGCTGTCCCCGGACCGGCCGGGGAAGGCCTGTGCCATCAGGGCCGAGGCCTGCCCGGATTCGGTCCCGGGCACCTCGTAGTTGTTCGAGTACGCGGAACCGGCCACCCCCGCGGCGACGGCGACCCCCGCGAAAGCGGCGAGCCAGAGGACGATCACCACGATGCGGCGCCTGAGACACCACCGAGCCAGAGCGGTCACGGATCTCGTCTGCTTCCCGGGTTGTGCGTCGATATCTCCCGGGGGCGGGTGGTGCCGAGCGCGGATGTACGGGTAGAAGGGGGCCCGCCGCTGCCGACGAAGGAGTGGCGGGCCCCCGACTGAGCAGACTGTCAGTCCGAAAAGATCCTTTGTCGCCTTTGTGGATTTCCCCACAAAGGGACGGGAAGCGGGAACTCTTCCCGCGGGCTGCTGCCCGCCACCTCAGCCGGTGATCGACTCCTCGCCGTTCTCCACATGCCCCATCAGCCGGCGGTGGAAGGTCGCGTCCTCGGCGACCGTGAGCGCGAGGTCGTACCAGCCGTGCGCGTCGGCGGCGGCATGCGCGACGGTGCGGGTGCTGTGGGCCTTCACCTTCACCGTGCGCGGCGCGGTGTCCGCGTACGCGAGCGGCTTGAGGGTGCAGGTCAGATCGTGGCGGCCGTGGTTGACGACGGTCAGATGGAGCTCCCGGCGCCCGGCGTCGATCCGCGTGCTGATCTTGACGGCCGCGGCCGCGCCCTGGCCCGTACCGGCGAATTCCCGTCGGAAGCCGTTCGGCCCGGTGACCGTGAAGCGGTACGTACCGTCCTTCACCGGCACGTCCCACTCCGCCGTGCCGCGCACATCGCGGTGCTGCGGCGCGTCGAACTCCTTCGCGTACGGATAGAGCGCGAGATGCGCGGAGGCCTTCCCGGCGTTGCGGACGGCCATCCGGAAGACCGAGGCGGCCGGGTCGAAGCCGCCGTCCGCGTCCGGCTGGTACGGCAGGGCCCTGGCCCGCCGGCTGCCGTGCTCCTGCCGCGGCAGCGCCTGCCGGGCCGGCGGCAGCGGCGACCAGCGCCCGCTGAACGCCGGGATCTCGCCCGGCTGCCGCACCGCCGGCTGCTTGCGCCCACGGGAGAAGTCGAAGGCGGCGGTCAGATCGCCGCACACGGTCCGCCGCCAGGCGCTGATGTTCGGCTCCTTGATCCCCGTCCAGCGCTCCAGGAACCGGTTGATCGAGGTGTGGTCGAAGACCTGCGAGCAGGCGTAGCCGCCGACCGTCCACGGCGAGATGACGATCATCGGCACCCGCATGCCCAGGCCGGTCGGGCGCCCGTCCCAGAACTCCCCGTCCGTCCCGGCCGGCGGCACCGGCGGCGGCACATGGTCGAAGAACCCGTCGTTCTCGTCGTACGTCAGGAAGAGCGCGGTGTGCCGCCAGACATCCGGGTTCTTGCCGAGCGCGTCCAGCACCTTGTAGACGATGGTGGCGCTCTCGACCGGCGAGGAATCGCCGGGGTGCTCGGAGTCCGCGGCGGACGGCACGATGTACGACACCTCGGGCAGCTTGCCGCTCGCCACATCGGCGGCGAAGGCGGTCGCGGTGGTGTCCGGCTCGCCCCGCCGCAGCGCCCGCTCGAACAGGCTCCGCTCGGCGCGGCTCAGCCCCTTGACACCCTCGTCCAGCAGCCCCTGCAGCCGCTTTTGGCCGGCCTTGTCGGCGCCGGCCACCTTCCCGTAGAAGGCGGTCATGGTGTGCACCCCGTCCACCTTCGCCAGGGCCTTCTTCGCGACCGCCTTGAAGCTCGCGTAGAACTCCAGGTTGTTGTCGGTGAAGTTGTCCCACTCCTGGTAGACCCGCCAGCTGCGGCCGGCCTTCTCCAGCCGCTCGGCGTAGGTCGTCCAGGTGTAGCCGGTGTGGGTGTCCTCGTCGTACGCGTCGTTGCCCACGGCCCGCTTGCCGTTGGGCTCGAAGCCGGTCCAGCCGCTGACCAGGTGGTTGCGGTTGGGGCTGGTGGAGGAGTGGATCGAGGAGTGGTACGCGTCGCAGACGGTGAAGGTGTCCGCGAGCTCGTAGTGCAGCGGAATGTCCTTACGGTCGTAGTGCGCCATCGTGGCGGCGGTCTTGGCGGTGACCCAGTTGTTCATCCAGCCGCCGTTCCACGCCTTGGACCCGCCGTCCCAGCCGTGGTCCAGCGCCCCGATGTACTGGAGGTCCTTGTTCTGCGCGGCGGCCGCCTCGCGCACCGAGAACGGCAGCACGGTCCCGACGCCCAGCAGCCCCGGCTGCTCGAAGACGCTCCGGCCGCCGGGCAGCTCGACCGCATTGCGGTCGGCGTAGCCGCGTACGCCGCGCAGCATCCCGAAGTAGTGGTCGAAGGAACGGTTCTCCTGCATCAGCACGACGACATGCTTGATGTCCTTGAGCCCGCCCTGCCCTCGCTCCGGCCGCGCCGCGTCGTCGGCCATCGCCTGCTGCAACGACGGCGGCAACAGTGAGCCGGCCATCGCCGCACCCGCCGCGGCAGCGCCAACTCCCAGTACGCGTCTACGAGATACCTCCGGTGCCACGCCCGACCTCCCAGTCGTCAGTCAATGGTTTGCACTCAGCCCATTGAGATGATGCGACGGGGACGGTAGCGAACTGCCGTGACGGGCGATAGGTCTCGGGGTGACAACTTTGGGAACGGTTGGTTCGCGCAAGTCCCCGATGCGCCCTACCTCTTGACCGGCCCATTGGTCTGAACCATTCTGTTGGCCCAGTAGCGGTGGCCACCGTCTCGCGCAGTTCTCCCCGTGTTCCCCCTTCGGCACTGGAGACAGGTATGCCTCGCACCGCACGCATCAGACGGTCCCGCCACAGACGCCTGCTCACCACACTCCTCGCGGTCGTCGCCGCCGCGGCGGCCACCACGACCGCCTCGGCCGCGCCCACCGCAGCCGCCGACGTCAACGTCGCCAAGAACGCCGGTTACGAATCCGGGCTGAGCAACTGGACCTGCTCGGCGTCGAGCGGCAGCACCGTCAGCTCGCCCACCCACAGCGGCACCGCCGCCCTCAAGGCCACCCCCACCGCCTCGGACAACGCCACCTGCTCCCAGACCGTCGCCGTCAAGCCCGACTCGACCTACCGGCTCAGCGCGTACGTCCAGGGCTCCTACGTCTACTTGGGCGCCTCCGGCACCGGCACCACCGACGTCTCCACCTGGACCCCGTCCGCCCCCACCTGGCAGCAGCTCACCACGAGCTTCACCACGGGCCCCCACACCACCTCCGTCACCGTCTACACCCACGGCTGGTACGCCCAACCGCCCTACTACGCCGATGACATCAGCGTCCTGGGCCCCGACGGCGGAGGCGGCACCGACCCCGGCCCCGAGATCCCGGCGACGCCCGGTGGCCTGGCCGCCGGTTCCGTGACCTCGTCATCTGTCGCCCTCTCCTGGAACCCGGTCTCCGGCGCCACCGGCTACACGGTCTACCGCGACGGCGCCAAGGACCGGACGGTGAACGGGACGTCCGCCACGGTCACCGGACTATCGCCCGCCACCGCCTACCGCTTCCAGGTCTCGGCCACCAACGCGGCCGGAGAATCGGCCCGTTCGGCAGAGATCACCGCCACCACCTCCCCGTCCGGCGGCGGCAGCGACCCTTCAGTCCCCCAGCACGCGGTCACCGGCTACTGGCAGAACTTCAACAACGGCGCCACCGTCCAGAAGATCAGCGACGTACCGGGCCAGTACGACATCATCGCGGTCGCCTTCGCGGACGCCACCACCACACCCGGCGCCGTCACCTTCAACCTCGACTCGGCCGGCCTGGGCGGCTACACCGTCGACCGGTTCAAGGCCGACATCAAGGCCAAGCAGGCGGCCGGCAAGTCGGTCGTCCTCTCCATCGGCGGCGAAAAGGGCACCGTCTCCGTCAACGACACCACTTCGGCGAACAACTTCGCCGACAGCCTCTACACCCTCATGCAGCAGTACGGCTTCAACGGCGTCGACATCGACCTGGAGAACGGCCTCGACCCCACCTATATGACCCAGGCGCTGCGCTCGCTCTCCCAGAAGGCGGGCAGCAAGCTCGTCATCACCATGGCCCCGCAGACCATCGACATGCAGTCCACCGCAGGCGGCTACTTCAAGACGGCGCTGAACATCAAGGACATCCTCACCGTCGTCAACACCCAGTACTACAACAGCGGTTCGATGAACGGCTGTGACGGCAAGGTCTACTCCCAGGGCACCGTCGACTTCCTCACCGCGCTGGCCTGCATCCAGCTCGAAGGCGGCCTCGACCCCTCCCAGGTGGGCCTGGGCCTGCCCGCCTCCACCCGCGGCGCGGGCAGCGGCTATGTCGCCCCGAGCGTCGTCAACGCCGCCCTGGACTGCCTGGCCAAGGGCACCAACTGCGGCTCCTTCAAACCGGCCCGAACCTACCCCGGCGTACGGGGCGCCATGACCTGGTCGACCAACTGGGACGCGGCGAGCGGCAACGCCTGGTCGAACGCGGTCGGCCCGCACGTTCACAGCCTGCCGTAGCCCTTGCCGTAGCCGCGGAACGCGCACCACACGGCCTTCCCCGGCACGCGCTCGCCGACGCCCCACGCGTCGGCGAGCGCGGACACCAGCAACAGCCCCCGCCCGGCCTCCCCCTCCACCTCGTCGTACGGCACCGGAACCCGCGGCTCCCCGTCACCGCTGTCATGCACCTCGACGCGCACCATCCCGTCCCCTTCCAGCGACAACCACAACCGGTAGCCGCGGCCGGGCGGGACGCCGTGCAGCAGGGCATTGGTGGCCAGTTCGCTCACGCACAGCAGGACGTCGTCCGCCAGGTGCTCCAGATCCCAGTCGGCGAGCGCGTTACGCGCGAACTCCCTTGCCAGCGGCACGGATCGGCGCTCTCGCCGGTAGAACGCCGTACGGGCGCAGAGCGCCTGCATCTCCTTTTGCATGCCGCCAATGTCACAGTGAGTGACTAGACTGAGCCACAGCGTGAAGTCGTACAGATGCGATGTACGACATTCCGCCGCATCAGACAGTCACGACGGGGGGAGGGCAAGCCGCATGTACCCGGCGAACAAACCACAGAGGATCACTTCCTGGCATGTGATCGGCGCCCAGTTGAGCCACTTCCGGAAGGCGGCCCGGTTAACGCAGCCGGCGCTGGCCGAGGCGGTGGGTCTGCACGAGGACACGATCGGCTCGATCGAGCAGGGCCGCAGGGCACTGAAGATCGATTTGGCCGAGACCTTCGATGAACTACTCGGCACCAAGGGCGCGTTGGCGGTCGCGGTGTCGAAGGTTCCGGAAAGAGAGAAGCTGCCTGCGTTCGTACAGGACCTGGTGGAGCACGAGGAGGAGGCGCTGACGCTGCTGTCGTACGAAAACCAGGTGATGCCTGGGCTGCTACAGACGGAGGCGTATGCGCGGGCGGTCTTCGACTGCCTCTATCCGCCACTCGACGAGGATCAGGCGGACGAGTGGGTCTCCGGGCGGCTCGACCGGCAGAAGCTGCTGGAACGCAAGAAGCCTCGACCGATGCTCAACTTCATTCTGGAGGAGGTGGTGCTGCACCGGCCGCTAGGAGGGCCGGACACCTGGCGTGAACAGATCCGCCATCTGCGGCGGTGCGCCGAACTTCCTTTCCTGGGGCTCCAGATCATGCCGACCGCCCGAGCCGCCCACGCTTCACTGGATGGGCCGCTCGTCCTCTTGGAGACGCCCGATCACGAACACCTCGTATACATCGAGGCACAACGGATCAGCTTCCTGGTCGATGACCCGGATGAGGTCAGCGTGTATCAACAGGTGTATGGGATGCTGCGGTCGCAGGCCCTCACCCCTGAGGAGACCAGGGGCCTGCTGGACGACTTGCTAGGAGAGCCATGACCAGCACACCAGCCCAGTCCTTCTCCAACGGCCTTGCCTGGTTCAAGTCCAGCTACAGCGGCAGTGCGGGCGGCAACTGCGTAGAGGTCGCCTACGCCTGGCGCAAGTCCAGCTACAGCAGCGACCAGGGCGGTGCCTGCGTCGAGGTCGCCTACGCCTGGCGCAAGTCCAGCTACAGCGCCAGCGGCGACTGCGTAGAGGTCGCCACCTGCTCGTCCCCCCACCCCACCATCCACGTCCGCGACTCCAAGAACCCCGACGGCCCGGCGCTCACTCTGAGCGCCACCGCCTGGGCCGCCTTCGTCGCGAACGTGTCCGCCTGACCGGCGCCGGGGCAACGATGAAGCGCCGTCGGCTCGGTACGCACGGTCCGGACGTCTCCGCGCTCGGCCTCGGCTGTATGGGGATGTCGACCGCGTACGGCGTCCCGGACGACGCGGAGTCCGTGCGGACCCTCGACCGCGCGGTCGAGCTCGGCGTCACCCTGCTCGACACCGCGGACGCCTACGGGCGGGGCGCCAACGAGGAGTTCGTCGGCCGCTGGCTGCGACGCCGTACGGCGTCGCAGCGGGACGGGCTGGTCGTGGCGACCAAGTTCGGGCTGCGGCACGACGCCGCCACCGGGCGGGTGAACGCGGTCGACACCTCCGCCGCCTGGGTGCGCGAGGCGTGCCACGCCTCGCTGCGCCGCCTCGGCACGGACCGCATCGACCTCTACTACATGCATCGCCGCGATCCGGCCGTCCCTATCGAGGAGACGGTGGGTGCGCTGGCCGAGCTGGTCGCCGCCGGTGCCGTACAGCATCTCGGCCTCAGCGAGGTGAGCCCGCAGACGCTGCGCCGGGCGCACGCCGTCCACCCCATCAGCGCCGTCCAGCTGGAGTACTCCCTCTTCACCCGCGATGTCGTGGAGGGCGAGATGCTGGCGACCTGCCGGGAACTCGGCATCGGCGTCGTGGCGTACTCCCCACTCGGGCGCGGCATGCTGACGGGTGCGCTGGCGTCCCGCGACGACCTCACCGCCGAGGACGCGCGGCGCCGGTGGCCGCGGTTCTCCGAGGAGAACATCGACCGCAATCTCCGCCTCGTCCAGGCCGTTCGCACCACCGCCGAGTCCCTCGGCCGCACCCCGGCACAGGCCGTGCTCGGCTGGCTGCTCGCCCAGGGCGAGGACATCGTCCCGATCCCCGGCACCAAGCGCCGGGCGTACCTGGAGGAGAACGCGGCGGCGGCCGGGATCCCGCTCGGCCCGGAGCAGGCGGCCCGGCTCCGGGCGGTCGTGCCCGACGGCGCCGTGGCCGGGGAACGCTACCCGCTCGCCGCCCTGGCCCGACTGGGCCACTGAGCCGGGCCGGGCGCCGCGGGAGTCGACTGCTTCGCCGCGGTGTGCCGCCCCGCACAACGTCCCCGCCCCCAGGCTCTCCGCGGCCCTCGCCACCAGCCGCAGCACGGCGGACTCGCCCATTCCGGCCTCACCGACAAGGAACGCCGCCTGAACGCTGTCTGCCCCGAACCCGTCGCAGCGAATGCCGCCGGCCTGGCCGATTCCGCCATCTCGGTCTCCCGGCCGAAGAAGCGCCCGTGGAATGCTCCATGCCCTCGCCTCTGTGCGTCAGTACGTGAACGGAGCAGGGACATCACCGGCCGGGTTCCTTTCACGTCAACGGAACCTTCATCTCCCGGGAGGCGGAATCCGTCGC
Organism: Streptomyces inhibens; assembly: GCF_022221585.1. Classification (NCBI taxonomy): domain Bacteria; kingdom Bacillati; phylum Actinomycetota; class Actinomycetes; order Kitasatosporales; family Streptomycetaceae; genus Streptomyces; species Streptomyces inhibens. Next base: position 6,866,060 of record NZ_CP084681.1, on the reverse strand, counting down.
CCGGTTCCCGCAATTCCGTCGTTGAAGGTCAGTCGTTGAAGGTCAGTCGTTGAAGGTCAGTCGTTGAAGGTCATCGGGTGCCGGGCGGGGGCGATGGAGTGGCCGCCGCACCAGATGTTGCGGATTTTGCGGGTGGCGGTGATGTCCGCCAGGGGATCGCCGTCGATGAGGAGGAGGTCGGCCCGTAGGCCCGGCTCGACGGCGCCGCGGTCGGTGAGCCCGAAGGCTCGGGCGGGCAGGATGGTGGCGGCCCGAAGCGCCTCCGCAGGGGAGAGGCCTGCCTGGACGAGGCGTTCCAGCTCGTGGTGAAGGCTTTCGCCGTGCTGAACGGCGAACGGGATGCCGGGCAGGGTGTTGGCGTCGGTGCCCGCCAGGACGTTCACGTGTGCGTGGTGGAGGTTGGCGACGCTCTTGAACAGGTGGGTGGTGGGCGCCCTGCCTGCCAGGACGCCCTCCATCATGGTGATCGTGGGGATGGCGATCTGGCCTGCCGCCGCCATCTTGGCGACGTCGGTCTCCGCGATGACCCCATCGTTGGGGACATGGGTGATGAAGTCCGCGCCGGAGTCGACGGCGATCGTGAACGCGCCGACGCCGGCCGCGTGGATGACCGTCTTCATGCCGTGCGCGCGGGCGGCGGTGACCAGGGCCCTCAGGCTCTCGCCGCTCGGGCCGCCGTCGCCGGGAGCCTCGGCGATGCCCTTGATGTAGTCGACGCCCTCCGCCACGCGGGCGGCGACATGGTTCCGGGCGTCCTGGGGAGTGCGGATGATCGCCTCCGGAGGCATCCCCGGGAAGCGGGAGTGGGCGCCGTCGGGGCCGATGGCGGGCAACCCGGCAGTACGGAAGTCCGCGTAGCCGGTGACCTTCCGCAGCGTGGCGACCAGTTCGGCGGGCCCGGCCCCCATGTCCAGCCCGGTGGTCACGCCGTAGGACGCCAGTTGCTCCAGCGCCCGGGAGTCGTGGAGGTGCACATGACTGTCGATCAGCCCCGGCAGCACGACGGCGCCGTCCGCGTCGAGCTCCTGCGCACCACGGGCATCGGTACCGATCCCGCCGCCATCGATGACGACGGTGCAGGGTGCGGACAGTTCCCGGCCGTCGAAGACACGCACGTTGGTCAGTGCGGTCTTGGCAGCGGATGTGGTGGCCATACGACACCTCCAAAATAGGGGACAGTTTTGTCCACTAACCTTACGCTACCGCCGCTCGGTTCGACGCACGGCAGCGGGCACGGCTATAACCGGAGAGGTGACCGGACTTCCTGGGGCCTCCGCCGACCCTCCTCCCCCCGCCGCTACAGAAGAGGGGGCGGCTGACGCCTCGCGCGCGCCTGCTCCCGCCGGGAAGTCGACGCGTCGGCGCGGAGGCGCGCTCACCCTGGCGATCTATGAGGCGACCTTCGAGGCGCTGGCCGCCACCGGCTTCGAAGGGCTCGCCTTCGACAAGATCGCCGCTCGCGCGGGCACCGGGAAGTCGGCGCTCTACCGGCGTTGGTCGACCCCCGCCGAACTGGTCCTGGCCGCCCTGGCAGACCCGGTCGCGGGCTTCGGCACCCCCGTCGTCCCCGACACCGGAACGCTGCGCGGCGATCTCATCGCCACGCTCGGCGCGTTCGCGCGTGTCCTGGACGAGCCCCGCGGGCGCGCCCTGCTGCCCTTGCTGACCCAGCGGGCCTGCCACCCCGAACTGTTCGCCCAGGTCCAGAGACTGGTCACCCTGCCCAACCAGAAGATCTTGCTGGGCATGCTCCGCGCCGCTGCCGACCGGGGCGAGACGGACCCGCGGTGCGTCACACCACGTATCGCCTCGGTGGGCCCACGCATGATCTTCGCCGAGCTGATGGCGAAGGGAACCGTTCCCGAGGAGGAGGTCTACGCGATCGTGGACGAGGTACTGCTCCCCCTCATGGCCCCGCAGAGGTAGGCCGGGCGCCCGGTCAGCTTCACCTTCTCGGCCACCAGCCGTGAGGGCCCGCACCGCTCGGCCGGCCGCATCACCGGGACCAGCCGGGCCTGCGCGATCGAATTCGGGTCGTCGAACACGGTGGATACCGCCGAAGCGGCACGGGAAGACCGCTAAGTCCCGTACACACTCGCCACGTTGTTCCGCGGCGCCGGCCGTGTCTTCGCGGCAGGGCCCACGGCGAACGCGCGGAGGAGGTTCTCGGTGGTGCGGGTGACGAAGGCTCCCGTTCGGCCGTCCATGCCGTGATTGCGGCCGTTCTCGCGCGTCCCGGCCATGAGGGCCTCGACCCACCGCATCGTTCCGGAGGAGAAGACTCCGGCGCCGCTCGGCACGGTGTGGTACGCGGAGTCCGCGTGGCTGCTCCGGCCGTTGCAGACCAGCGGGGAGTGGGCGAGGATCTCCAGCCGCGCCGGGGTGGGCGCCTCCGGGGTGACCCGGTCGTACTCGACCCCGATGAGGTGGTCGAAGGCCTCGCCGCGCTTCGCTCCGGTGCCCGCGAAGAGCCAGTGGTCCGCGCTGTGGACGACATAGGGCGCGTCCGTGGGGTAGCCCTCGTAGAGGACGCCGGTCAGTGCGGACTCCGGGTCGGCGGCGGGCGGTTGGCGGAAGTCGTGGGTCGGCGGTGCGCGGTGGCCGGCGAAGTCCGGATCGTCCCGGTAGGCGGTCTTGTAGCAGACCACGGTGCGGAACAGTTTCGGCTCAAGGGGAAGGTGGTGCACTGTCCACGAGGGAAACGCATGTCGAAACACAGTTCAGGGATGTTCCGAACTTTGCCAGAGCATTTCCCATGGGAGCGTTTTTACCTTGATGGGAAATCAAGGTTTCGACTGGGCCCCATGTATCGCCATTACGTGACTCGGTGTACATCGTCGACAGCTTCCGGTTAGGGTAGTCCCACGCCTGAAAGGTGCAGACCAGGATGTCATCCTGGAAGGCGGCGAGCGCGGGGCGAAAAGGGCTGTCGCGGGATGGGACTGTCTTTACGGGGCCCCATCCGCTGCCGTCGTAGGTTTGATATTGCAAATCGTTATTATAGTACCACCCGCAGTACAGGAGTCCGCCGAAAACGGCAGATGAATTGTGCCTACCTGCCACTGGAATTGAGGGGGCGGGTGCGCTCGTCCATCCCACTCCATCGAATGAGGCCATTGAGGTCGCGTTATTGCACGTGATCACAAAAAGCTTGCCCTTGAATACCGCAGCGCATAGCTCCCTATCGGGCGTGATGGCGACATGAGGGATGGTGAGCGGGGATTCCCAGGACTCGCCGTCGGTACTCGTGGAGTAGTACACCTCATCTGGGCCTGTATCCAAACTCCAGTTGACCCACGCGGCATACATCTGCTCCCTTCCGGTTTCCAGCTCACCGGTTACAAGAGCGGGGGAGCTTTTCTTCCCCTGAGGACTCAAGGGAAGAGCTTTGGTGCCGGACAGGTACCATGCGTCCCCATCTTCACTGTGGGCGATCTTACCTGAACTGTAGAGGCCGTACAGCTTCTGCTCGCCACTGGAATGGAATACGGTGAGAGCGGGGCCCTGATTTTCCTCCTCTGACGGGCCGATGACCGCAGTCGCAGGCGACCAATGATGGCCGTTGTAGCGCGAGCCCAAACTGGTCCAGCTTCCCCACTCTTCGTTTCCCTTTTGGTGCACTCCGGCCATGGCGTGTTCTCCTTTGGGTTGTGCTGGTGGGTGGTGTCTCTCGCTGGGAGGCCGCGGAGAGGTAGATGCGCGCTCCGTGTTGCTTTGCGACGAGATGCCGATTTCCCGGATGTACTTCTTGCGCCGGACCCCGAGTTTCTCGATGATGTCCTGGCGGGCGTCTAGATCTCCAGTTCCCGGAGGTACGCTTTGCGTCGGGCGCCGAGTTTCTCGATGATGTCCTGGCGGACGTCCGCGTATGCCTGCTGGTTGAAGGTCATGGTGCGGGTGCCCTTGTAGAAGGTGGCGTCCGATGCGCTGAAGTTGAACCACAGGAAATTGGTTACTTCCTGCCCTGCGGAGAAGTAGAAGGCACCAAGCTTCATCGCCACGGCGTCGTTCATCTGACTGCACAGGCCGATCTGGAAGTTCCCACCGTGGCTCTCGGAACTTTCCGACTCGAAGATCTTGACCTTCTCGTCCTCCTTGGGGAGTCCCCTGATGGCGTTGACGGTGCTTTCCGCGACCGTCAAGTCGTCACCGATGAGGATCGCCGCCAGCACTTCGAAGATCACCTTGTCGACCGTGAACGAGGCGGAATGTGCTTCCCAGTGGCTGAATTCTTTGCCCTGAATGACCCAGCCGCAAAGGTACTCCAGGACTTCGGTGTACTTGTGATACCAAGCGATCACGTCGTCCTCGCGGGGGTGGGCCTTGTTCGCCGCCAGTTGCGCGATGAGAGCGCTGTCCAGGACGTCCTGCCGCGCCAGTCCCTTAACCTCGGCGACGAACGAGACCAGGCTGCCGTCATCGACATAGCCTGCGGGCCGGTCTTCTTGGACCCGGACCTCCCCCTGAGGTGGAGCCTCGTCCTCAGGGGGCAAGGACAGAGCCCCGAGATAGGCCAGCCGCTCCGCCAAGGATGGGCCTGAGTTGGTCATGAGTGTTCCTCCTGCTCGGATTTGTGTTGCGCACTCAGAACATGCCGCGATGCTTCTTCCGCGGGACTTGGCGTGTGTCGTAGTCGTGGTGTGTTCCGTGCGACGTCCATGACTGCCTGCGCCGCGTGCGGCCATGTGTATCCACCGGCTGATTGGCCCCCGACATAGTGGGCGGCCGGGGCTTCTTCAGGTCGTTGATGACGTTCCACCACAGGGGCGGCCGGACGCCCGCATGCCCCTCGTCCCTGACCACGCAGGGGGCAGCGATACTCGCCGGCATGCGGATGGCGCCGATCAGGAGTTTCGCCCGCTCTCCTCAGCCATCAGAACGGGGACGCCCTGCTCGGTGGCTTCCAGACCTACGAGCCCGAACCCCTCCGTATGGGAGGGAACGATCACAGCGCGGGAGCCGCGGATGTCCTGCCCCTTCACAAAGGCTGGCGGCCCTAATGGAATTTAATGGCCACCCCCGAATCGAATAAATGGTGCGTTCCAGCGGATGAAACATCATTCTCATGACCCCCCTGCCCTTTGGGAAGAACGAAATTTGGACAGCGTTCTCCTGGGAAGGCAGGCGCACCACGGCGCCAACACAGAACACGAACCTTCTTTTTCAGTCCCGGCGCGCGCCCCTCGACAGGAATGCCCCCCTTTGCCGTCCCTCACAAGAGGCACTTTCGTGACTCCCCGTAAGGACGGGGCCCCGGTTCCATCTGGGCGGCTGCGCGTAAACGTGAATCGACGGCCATGGCCAATTTCGTTAATCCGCACGGGAATCTGTCACCTGTAACCACATCCGGGGACCTCAACGGACTGCGGACGAGGCGCCGCACCCTGCCAACTCGAAGCTCACGCATAACGGCGAACCCCACCAAGATCAATCACACCGGGATTGCCTGCACCTCAACTCACTGCTGTTTCATGGGTGTACAGCCGAGCGACACCGCCCCCGGCAGCGAGTGATTCGCACGAACGTCCCTTTGTCCGAGCAAGATCAAAAAGAGCCGCGCGAAGGTCGCGGAGAACCGGTCGGGTTCGCAGAACTCGCTCTCACGCAAAGGCGGGATGTACGACCCGAGTTGACCCGGCCGCCTGCTGTTCGCGTTCTTCGCCGCAATGGCGAAGAACGAGCGGGAGAACATCCAGGAGTCGCCCCTCGAAGGACTCGACGCGGCGGCCCACAAGGGCAAGCACGGCGGAGGGCCGCCCGTCATCACCGACGACATGCTGCACACCGTGCAACGGCGCCGCGCCGGCGGCGAGTCCGCGAGCAGATTCAGCCCGACCTGTTCATCCCCACCGGCGAGCGCAAGGGACAGAACCCGTCCGTGGCGAGCATCTACCGGGCACTCGCCGAGCACGCCAAGCACGAGGCGTACCCCGAAGCCGTCGAAGCAGCTCACGCCACTGACCTGTGCCAAGGCCCCACCCGACGTGTCATGTCAGGACCCGACACAGCCAAGAATGAAACGGGGCTTCAGCAAGCGCACCGCTACTTTGCACCGTGGGTCGGAGAGAGGAGACCGGGGCCTCCACTAGCTGGAGCCGGCGACCCCGTCCGCGTCCGCGGCGGACGGGGCCTCTCCCTGATCACAGCACGGCGGAACGCCCCGGCATTCCCGGGCCGGGCCAAACGGGTGGGGGTACGCGAAGCGGCCGCCCTCCCGTAGGAGGACGGCCGCTTCGCGCTACCGGATCAGTGGTGCGTCAGCCCTCGACGCCCAGCTTCTCCAAGATGAGTTCCCGTACGCGTGCCGCGTCGGCCTGGCCACGTGTGGCCTTCATGACCGCGCCGACCAGGGCGCCGGCCGCGGCGACCTTGCCGCCGCGGATCTTGTCGGCGATGGCCGCGTTGGCGGCGATCGCCTCGTCGACGGCGGTGCCCAGGGCGCCCTCGTCGGAGACGACCTTCAGACCGCGCTTCTCGACGACCGTGTCGGGGTCGCCCTCGCCGGCCAGCACGCCCTCGATCGTCTGGCGGGCCAGCTTGTCGTTGAGGGAACCGTCGGCGACCAGCGCGGTGACCCGGGCGACCTGCTCGGGGGTGATCGGCAGGGCGGCCAGCTCCACGCCGTCCTCGTTGGCGCGGCGCGCGAGCTCGCCCATCCACCACTTACGGGCGGCGGCGGAGTCGGCACCGGCCTCGACGGTGGCGGTGATCAGGTCGACCGCGCCCGCGTTGAGGATCGACTGCATGTCGTGCTCGGAGATGCCCCACTCCTCGCGCAGCCGGTTACGGCGTACGCGCGGAAGCTCGGGCAGCGTGCCGCGCAGCTCCTCGACCCACTCGCGGGAGGGGGCCACCGGCACCAGGTCCGGCTCGGGGAAGTAGCGGTAGTCCTCGGCCTCTTCCTTGACCCGGCCGGAGGTCGTGGAGCCGTCCTCCTCGTGGAAGTGACGGGTCTCCTGGATGATCGTGCCGCCGGACGAGAGCACCGCGGCGTGCCGCTGGATCTCGAAGCGGGCCGCACGCTCCACGGAGCGCAGGGAGTTGACGTTCTTCGTCTCGCTACGGGTGCCGAACTTCTCGGTGCCGTTGGGGCGCAGCGAGAGGTTCACGTCGCAGCGCATCTGGCCCTGCTCCATCCGGGCCTCGGAGACGCCCAGCGCCTTGATGAGCTCGCGCAGCTCGGCGACGTACGCCTTGGCGACTTCCGGAGCCCGCGACCCCGCTCCTTCGATCGGCTTGGTGACGATCTCGATGAGCGGGATGCCGGCGCGGTTGTAGTCCAGGAGGGAGTGCCGGGCGCCCTGGATACGGCCGGTGGCACCACCGACGTGGGTGGACTTGCCGGTGTCCTCCTCCATGTGGGCGCGCTCGATGTGCACCCGGAAGACCTCGCCGTCCTCCAGCTGTACGTCGAGGTAGCCGTCGAAGGCGATCGGCTCGTCGTACTGGGAGGTCTGGAAGTTCTTCGGCATGTCCGGATAGAAGTAGTTCTTCCGGGCGAAGCGGCACCATTCGGCGATGGTGCAGTTCAGCGCCAGGCCGATCTTGATGGCGGACTCGACGCCGATCGCGTTGACGACCGGCAGCGAGCCGGGCATGCCGAGGCAGGTGGGGCAGGTCTGCGAGTTGGGCTCGGCGCCGAGGGTGGTGGAACACCCGCAGAACATCTTGGTCTTGGTTCCGAGTTCGACGTGTACCTCGAGCCCCATGACGGGGTCGTAGGTGGCCAGCGCGTCCTCGTACGACACCAGGTCGGTGACAGTCACGGTGAAACTAACCTCTCAGGTCCGGCGCCGATCAGTCCGCGAGGACGTCGTCGTCGTTGAGACGGCGCAGTTCGCGGATGAGGAGCGCGACGCCGGTGACGATGGCGGCGGCGGAGACTACGGCGTCGACCAGCTGGAGCTTGTCCTGCTCCAGCTTGGCCTTCTTCGCCTGCTTGACGACGCTCACCGCGCCGAACAGCGTGGTGCCGATGGACAGATACGTACCGGGCTTGGACTTCTTGAAGCCCTTGGCCTTGGCAAGCTTTCCACTCACAGTGCGGGTGCCTCCTCTAGCAGCGGGTGGCCCCACTTGGCGGTGAACGCGGCCTCGACCGCGGCACCGACCTTGTAGAGCCGGTCGTCGGCCATGGCAGGGGCGATGATCTGCAGGCCCACCGGCAGCCCGTCCTCGGGGGCCAGGCCGCAGGGCAGCGACATGGCCGCGTTGCCTGCCAGGTTGGTGGGGATCGTGCACAGGTCGGCGAGGTACATGGCCATCGGGTCGTCGGCCCGCTCGCCGATCGGGAAGGCGGTGGTGGGCGTGGTCGGCGAGACGATCACGTCGACCTGCTCGAAGGCCTTCTCGAAGTCGCGGGTGATCAGCGTCCGCACCTTCTGGGCGGAGCCGTAGTACGCGTCGTAGTAGCCGGAGCTGAGCGCGTACGTGCCGAGCATGATCCGGCGCTTGACCTCGGGGCCGAAGCCGGCCTCACGGGTCAGGGCGGTGACGTCCTCGGCGGACTTCGTGCCGTCGTCGCCGACCCGCAGGCCGTAGCGCATGGCGTCGAAGCGGGCCAGGTTGGAGGAGCACTCCGAGGGCGCGATGAGGTAGTACGCGGACAGCGCCAGGTCGAAGGACGGGCAGTCCAGCTCGACGATCTCGGCGCCCAGCTCCTTCATCAGCGCGACCGACTCGTCGAAGCGCTGGATGACACCGGCCTGGTAGCCCTCGCCGCGGAACTGCTTGACGACGCCGACGCGCATGCCCTCGACGCTGCCGTTGCGGGCGGCCTCGACGACCGGCGGTACGGGCGCGTCGATGGAGGTGGAGTCCAGCGGGTCGTGCCCGGCGATCACCTCGTGCAGCAGCGCCGCGTCCAGGACCGTACGGGCACAGGGCCCGCCCTGGTCCAGGGAGCTGGAGAAGGCGACCATGCCGTAGCGGGAGACGCCGCCGTAGGTGGGCTTGACGCCGACGGTGCCGGTGACGGCGGCCGGCTGGCGGATGGAGCCGCCGGTGTCGGTGCCGATGGCGAGCGGGGCCTGGAAGGAGGCGAGCGCGGCGGACGAGCCGCCGCCGGAGCCGCCGGGGATCTTGGTCAGGTCCCAGGGGTTGCCGGTCGGCCCGTAGGCGCTGTTCTCGGTGGAGGACCCCATGGCGAACTCGTCCATGTTGGTCTTGCCGAGAATGACGACGTCGGCGGCCTTGAGCTTCTTGGTCAGGGTCGCGTCGTACGGCGGGATCCAGCCTTCGAGGATCTTCGAGCCGACGGTGGTGGGAATGCCCTCCGTCGTGAAGATGTCCTTGAGCGCGAGCGGGACGCCGGCCAGCGGGCCGAGCTTCTCGCCGCGGGCCTTCTTCTCGTCCACGGCGCGGGCCTGGGCGAGCGCGCCCTCGCGGTCGATGTGCAGGAAGGCGTTCACCTTCTCGTCGACGGCCTCGATCCGGGCCAGGTGGGCCTCGGTCACCTCGACGGCGGTGAGCTCGCCGGCGGCGATCTTCGCCGCGATCTCGGCGGCGGTGAGCTTGATCAGGTCTGCCATGTCGGTCACTCCTCACCCAGGATCTGCGGCACCTTGAAACGCTGCTGCTCCTGGGCCGGGGCGCCGGAGAGCGCCTGCTCGGGGGTCAGCGACGGACGGACCTCGTCCGGCCGCATGACATTGGTCAGGGGCAGCGGGTGGGAGGTCGGCGGTACGTCTTGGTCGGCGACCTCGGAGACGCGGGCGACCGCGCCGATGATGTCGTCGAGCTGTCCGGCGAAGTGGTCGAGCTCTTCGCCCTGCAGCTCCAGACGTGCCAGCCGGGCGAGGTGAGCGACCTCCTCGCGCGTGATGCCAGGCATGCAGCGATCCTCTGGTGTTCTTGGCGGAGTGTTCCGGGTGGAATGTCCAGGCGGAGCCTTCTTGGCGAATGCTCCTGTGAACTTTTCCGGCCCAATCCTATGGCGTACGGGAGAGCTGCCGCGAAACCCTTTCCCCGGGGCGGCCGGCGAACGCCGGGAGCGGCGGCTCTCCACGATCGGCCGGAGGGGGTGTGGCCTGCTAGGGAGCCTCCTGCCCGGGCGTTTCCTCCGCCTCGGCGGCACCCTCGGCCGCGTCCGCGTCGCCCGTCCCGTCGGCCTCGTCCGTCCCACCGGAGGGGTCGGGCTCGACGGATGCGTCGGACTCGTCGTCCGGCCCGGACTCATCGGGCCGGTCCTGCGCTGTGGGCACCTGCGAGGGGTCTTCGGAGCGGGGACACGGGACGGCCGGTGGCCGGGTCAGTTCAAGACCTGTCCCGAAGGGCGCTCGGCGGCCTTCTCCGCCGCCAGGGCGGCCGTCTCCGATTCGCGGTGCCAGCCGTGCTCGCCGCGGGCTCTCAGCCAGGCCGTGGTTTCGTCCGGTGGCATCGCGGCCGCCACCAGCCAGCCCTGTACGGCGTCACAGCCGAGGTCGCGCAGCCGCTCCCAGGTCTCGTCGTCCTCGACGCCCTCGGCGACGACCAGGAGGCCGAGGGAGTGGGCGAGGTCGAGGGTGCAGCGGACGATCTCGGCGTCCTCGTTGTCGACGGCGAGCCGGGCCACGAAGGAGCGGTCGATCTTGAGCTCGCTGACCGGGAGGCGCCGCAGATGGACCAGCGAGGAGTAGCCGGTGCCGAAGTCGTCGAGGGACATCTTCACGCCGTGGGCGGTGAGCCCGGCGAGGGTGTCGGCGGCCCGCTGCGGGTCCTCCAGGAGGACATGCTCGGTTATCTCCAGCTGGAGGGCGCCCGGTGGGACGCGATGCCGGGCCAGCCGGGCTGCGACCGCTCCGGCGAAGCCCGGGGAGTGCACATCGCGGGGGGAGACATTGACCGCGACCGGCACCTCCAGGCCCATCGCGCGCCAGCGCGCCACCTGGGCGAGCGCCGTCTCCAGGACGTACTCCGTCAGCCGTGGCATCAGGCCGGAGGACTCGGCGATGGCGATGAATTCGTCCGGTGGCACCCTGCCGCGGTCCGGATGCACCCAGCGGACCAGGGCCTCCAGCCCGGCGACATGGCCGTCGAAGCCGACCTTGGGCTGGTAGTGCAGCTCGACGTCGCCGGCGTCCAGGGCGCGCCGCAGATCGCCCAACAGGCCGAGCCGGTCGGGGGTGTTGCCGTCCCGCTTGGCCTCGTAGAGCTCGACGCCGCTGCGGTCCCGCTTGGCCTGGTACATCGCCACATCGGCGCGGCGCAGCAGTCCTTCGGCGTCCAGGGCGTGGTCCGGGAAGACGGCGACCCCCGCGCTGGCTTCGAGCACGAGGGTCAGTCCGTCGAGATCCAGGGGGGATCCGAGGGCGGCGACGAGGTTGCGGGCCACCCGCTGGGAGCTGGTGAGGGAGTCGGTGGTGGGCAGCAGGACGGCGAACTCGTCGCCGCCGAGCCGGGCCGCCTCGGCGCCGCGCGGGAGGGCGTGCCGCAGCCGGTCGGCGATCTGCAGCAGCAGGCGGTCGCCCGCGAGGTGGCCGAGGGTGTCGTTGACGGAGCGGAAGCGGTCCAGGTCGATGAGGACCAGCGCCGAGCGGGTGCCGACGCGCTCGGCGTCGTCCAGCGCGGTCCAGGTGCGCTCCAGCAGCCACTGCCGGTTGGGCAGGCCGGTGAGCGGGTCGCGCAGCTGTTCCTCGGCGCGGGCGCGGGCTATCCAGAGGGTGGAGTCCAGTGCGATCAGCGGGACCGCGAACAGCGGCAGCAGCAGCGGCGCGTGGACGGCGCAGATGGCGATCAGCGGGGAGATGCCGAGCAGCGCGATGCCGACGAGTGCCTGGCGGACGACGGCCGTTCGGGGGATGGCGGGCAGCCCGCCGCTGCGCGGGGCGAGGCTGACCCAGAGCAGGGCGCGGCTGACGAGGAGGTAGCCGGCGGCGGTGACGAGGACCTCGGGCAGGACGGAGAGGTTCCAGGCCTCCGGGGTCCAGGGGCGGCGGACGCTGGAGACCACGCCGAACGCGGCGAGGCCGAGCGCCGCGGCGCCGATGCCGAGGATGTCCACGGCACCGTGCACCAGGGCCTGTCGCCAGCGGTGCCGGCGGGCGGCACCGACGAGGACGACGACGGAGAGGCTGACGAGGGTGGCGGGCAGCCAGCCGTACAGCAGCAGGACGGCGAGGGAGAGCGCGGCGCCGGAGCCCGTGCCGCCCCACCAGCGGTCCCGGCCGAGGGCGACCAGGTGCCCGACGATGACGCCGGTGAGTATCGCCAGCGACCAGCCTACGGAGCCCCCGGGGAACAGTGCGTCACCTTCGCCCAGGGTGCGTATGACACCTGTGGCGAGCGCGAGGCCCGCCACGATGACGATGGTCGCGGGCAGCGCGGGCACGACGAGCCGCCGGAGCCGCGACGCCGGAGCGGCGCTGTCGGTCGGTTTCATTCCGATCCCTCTCACAGCCGGCTGTGCCCGCGCCACGGCAGGCGCACACCTCAACAGTAGGCCGCGGAAGGCCGCTGCGGGCAGCGATCGACGACGGTTGCCCGAATGCGACCTGGCGTCCCGGATCAATCTGGTATGCGCCGATGGGGTGACACCTCACTCCTCCTCAGGCGGAGTGACAGCTACCGCTCGTGCCGCGTCAGGACCCTGCTCCAGCAGCACCGCGAAGCCATCATCGTCCAATACGGGGACCTTCAACTGCATGGCTTTGTCGTACTTCGAACCGGGGTTGTCGCCCACCACTACGAAACCGGTCTTCTTCGAAACGGATCCGGTCACCTTCGCTCCGAGGTTCTGGAGGGCCTCTTTCGCGCCATCTCTGGTGTGTGACTGAAGTGTGCCCGTTACGACGACGGTGACGCCTTCCAGCGGCCGCGGGCCCTCATCACCCGTTCGCTCCTCCTCCATTCGGACCCCTGCGGCCCGCCACTTCTCGATGATCTGCTGGTGCCAGTCCTCGGCGAACCACTGCTTCAACGAGGCGGCGATCGTGGCCCCGACACCGTCCACGGCGGCCAGCTCGGTCTCGTCCGCGTCCCTGATGCGGTCGATCGAGCGGAACTCGCGCGCCAGTGCCTCGGCCGCCACCGGGCCCACATGGCGGATCGACAGACCGGTGAGGATCCGGGCCAGCGGGCGCTGCTTGGCGGCCTGGATGTTCTCCAGCATGGCCAGGGCGTTCTTCTTCGGCTCGCCCTTCTGGTTGGCGAAGAAGGTGACGACCTTCTCCCGGCCGGTCTTCGGATCGCGCTTGGGCAGACCGGAGTCGGGGTCGAGGACGTACGACTTGATGGGCAGCAGCTGCTCGATGGAGAGGCTGAAAAGATCACCCTCGTCCTTCAGCGGCGGCTCGGCGGGCTCCAGCGGCTGACTGAGCGCCGTGGCCGCGACATAGCCGAAGTTCTCGATGTCCAGGCTTTTGCGGCCGGCCAGGTAGAAGAGCCGCTCACGGATCTGGGCGGGGCAGGAACGGGCGTTGGGGCACCGCAGGTCGATATCGCCTTCCTTGGCGGGCTGCAGCGCCGCCCCGCACTCGGGGCACTCGGCCGGCATCACGAACTCCCGCTCGTCGCCGTCCCGTAGATCGACGACCGGACCGAGGATCTCCGGGATGACATCGCCGGCCTTGCGGATCACGACGGTGTCGCCGATCAGCACGCCCTTGGCCTTGACCACGTCCTGGTTGTGCAGGGTCGCGAACTCCACCTCGGACCCGGCCACCGTCACCGGCTCGACCACGGCATACGGCGTGACCCGTCCCGTGCGGCCGACGCCGACGCGGATGTCGACCAGCTTGGTGTTGACCTCCTCCGGCGGGTACTTCCAGGCGATCGCCCAGCGCGGCGCCCGCGAGGTCGAGCCCAGCCGTCCCTGGAGGCGGATCTCGTCCAGCTTGACGACCACTCCGTCGATCTCGTGCTCGACGGCCGTACGGCGGGTCTCGGGGTCGCCGTAGTGGGCGATGAACTCCCGCACCTCCTCCAGGGAGTCGACGACCCTGTTGTGCGTGGCCGTCGGCAGGCCCCACTCCTTGAGCAGGTCGTACGCCTGCGACAGCCGGTCGATCTCCAGGCCCTCGCGGGCGCCCAGGCCGTGCACGACCATGTGCAGCGGGCGGCCGGCCGTGACCTTGGGGTCCTTCTGGCGCAGCGAACCGGCCGCGGCGTTACGGGGGTTGGCGAACGGCGGCTTGCCGTCGGCCACCAACCGCTCGTTGAGCTCCAGGAACTTCTCCATCGGGAAGTAGACCTCCCCGCGCACCTCGACCAGATCCGGGATCCTCTCGCCCTTCAGGCGGTGCGGGATCTCGGCGATCGTACGGACGTTGGGGGTGATGTCCTCGCCCGTACGCCCGTCGCCACGGGTGGCGGCGCGGGTCAGCCGGCCCTGCTCGTAGGTGAGGTTGACCGCGAGACCGTCGACCTTCAGCTCGCACAGGAAGTGATAGCCGGCGCTCTTGGGATCGCCGCCCAGCTCACCGGCGATCCGCTCGGCCCAGGCCGCCAACTCGTCGTTGTCGAAGGCGTTGTCGAGCGAGAGCATCCGCTCGCGGTGCTCGACCTCGGTGAACTCCGTGGCGTACGCCCCGGCGACCTTCTGGGTCGGCGAATCCGGGGTGCGCAGCTCCGTGTACTCGTCCTCCAGGGCCTCCAGGGCGCGCAGCAGCGTGTCGAACTCCGCGTCGCTGACGATCGGGGCGTCCTTCACGTAATACCGGAAGCGATGCTCCTCGATCTGCTCAGCGAGCTGCGCGTGCTTCTCCCGCGCCGCTGCGGGCACCTTGGATTCCGCTGCGTGCTGTTCGCCAGCCACCGTCTTGTCCTCCCGTGGTCCTTGAGTGCGGTCACTCAGGGTTGTCTGCGAGTGATCTCGCCGCCCGGACGCAGTGGGCGAGGGCGGAGCGGGCATATGCGGGCGAAGCGCCCGCGAGTCCGCACGACGGAGTGATGACCACGGACTCGCTGAGAGTCCCCGGCGTCAGCCCCAGCCTGCGCCACAGCGTCCTGACACCCATGACGCTACCGGCAGGGTCTGACAATCGGCCGTCCACGCCCGGCACCACGCCCGCGAACAGCGCGGTACCGCCCTCGACCGCCTCCCCGATCGCCTCCTCCTCACGCTCGGTGAGCAGCGAGAAATCGAACGAGACGCCCGTGACACCGGCCCGTCGCAGCAGCCCGAACGGCACCTCGGGCGCGCACGAGTGGACGACCACGGGACCGCCCTCCGCCACCCCGACAAGATCACGCAGCGCGCCCTCGACGACCGCCCGGTCCACGGCCCGGTGGGTGCGGTAGCCGCTCGCGGTCTTCACCCGCCCCTGGAGCACCGCCGTCAGCGACGGCTCGTCGAGCTGGAGCACCACCCGCGCGCCCGGCACCCGTCGCCGCACCTCCGCGAGATGGCCGCGCAGCCCCTCCGCCAGGGACGCCGCGAGGTCCCGGCAGGCCCCGGGGTCATGCAGGGCCGCCTCGCCGTTGCGCGTCTCCAGTGCGGTGGCCAGCGTCCACGGGCCGACCGCGGAGACCTTCAGCGGCCCCTCGTAGCCTTGCGTGAACTCCTCCAGGGCATCGAGGTCCTCACCGAGCCAGGACCGGGCCCGCCGGGTGTCCCGGCCCGGCCGGTCGCTGATCCGCCAGCCGCTGGGCTCCACATGGCCGTAGACCTCGACGAGCATCCCGATGGTCCGCCCGATCATGTCGGCGCCGGGCCCCCGCGCCGGGAGCTCCGGCAAATACGGGAAGGTCTCCAGCGACCCGGTGACGGTCCTGGCCGCCTCCCGCGCGTCACCGCCCGGCATCGACCCGATCCCGGTCGCCGCACCCGCGGCCCACTCGTACGTGCTGTTCTCGCTCACCCAGGAAGGGTATGCGGCGGTGGGGTGGCCGGGGCGCGCCCACCCCACCCGCCCCCCGGTCAGGCCCGCTCGCGCATGCCCGCCCAGCCGGCCACCGCCGCGACGGCCAGCGCACCCGCCGTCAGCGCGAAGGCGTGCACCGCGCCCTGGTAGCCGCCGCCCGCCGCCGTCAGTACGGCGCCCATCCCGGCGATGCCGACCAGCGAGCCGACCTGGCGGTTGGCGTTGAGGGTCGCACTGCCGATGTCGGCGTGCTCACGGCCCGCGGCCTCCATCAGGACACCGGTCATCGCCGGGGAGCTGACCCCGCTGCCGATGTTGGTGACCGCGAGGACCACCGCGATCACCCAGTACGGCAGTTCGGGCGCGAGGATCAGGAACAGCAGCACATAGCCCGCCGCGGAGAGCGCCAGCGAGCCGGCGAGCGCGACCCGGTTGCCGATCCGCAGTCCGATCCGGGCGTAGAGCATGTTGCCGAACGGGATGACCAGGACGGCCGGCAGCATCTGCAGCCCCGCCGTCACCGGGCTCGCACCGCGCGCCGTCTGGAGGAAGAGCCCGAGGACGAACAGCGCCCCGTAGAAAGCGAAGTTGAAGAGGAAGCCGACCGCGTTCGCCGCGGAGAACCGGCTGTCCGAGAAGAGCGCGACCGGCAGGATCGGGGTGCGGGCGGTCCGTTCGCGGACGAGGAAGCCGGCCGCCGCGACCGCCGCGACCGCGAACGCACCCAGGACGAACGGTGCGGACCAGCCCTTGTCGGGCCCTTCGATGAGCGCGTAGCTGAGAGATCCGAGGGCGAGCAGTCCCAGGACGTGGCCGCTGCCGCCGAGCGCCGAGCCGCGGGCCGGGATCGCCGCGACGACCCGCCGGGTGAGCAACAGCCCCGCGACACCGATGGGGAGGTTGACCAGGAAGATGCTGCGCCAGCCGAGGGTGCCGACCAGGAGGCCGCCGATGGTCGGCGCGAGCCCGACGGACGTGGAGACGATCGCCGACCAGATACCGAGGATCTTCGCCCGGCGGGCCGGCTCCGGGAAGGCGTTCATCAGCAGCGACAGCGAGCTGGGCATGAAGAGCGCGGCGCCCACCCCCTGGGCGAAGCGGGCCGCCACCAGGACGGTGCCGTCGGGTGCGACGGCACCCAGCAGGGACGCGGCGGTGAACGCGGCGAGTCCGACGAGGTAGATCCGGCGGGCACCGAACCGCTTCGCCAGCGAGCCGGCGAGCAGCAGAAGCGACGCGAAGGCGAGAACATAGCCGTCGACGACCCAGGTGAGGCCGGACATGCTCAGTCCGAGCCGGGCCCGCAGGTCGTTCGAGGCGACATTCATGATGCCGGTGTCCAGGCTCGCCATCACGAACCCGAGGGCGAGGACGACGAGTTGGGCCCCGCCACGGGAACGGGAACGGGTCCGGGTGCGGTCGTCCGTCCCGCCCTGGGCCGTGCGGTCCTGGTCCCGGGCCGTCCGCCCCTCGCTCGCCGTCGCGTCCGGCGCCGCATTCTCAGTGATCATGGATTTAGTTAAAGCTGTATCCATCCTCACCGACAATAGTTACAGCTATAACTTTACTGAACGCATACGAACGAAGCCCCGGGCAGACACCCGGGGCCTCGGCAAGGTCCTTTGGAAAGCGGCCGGCGGCCGCGAGCGGCTACTCGCCCCGCCCCAACGCCTTCAGCAGATCGTCGCGCAGCGCGATCCGCTCCTCGTGCGAAAGATGGTCGAGCGGCGATGCGGTACCCATCCGCCGCAGCAGATCGAGCCGCAACTCCCGCCCCGCCTCGGTCAGTACGAGCTGCTTGGCCCGCCCGTCCAACGGGTGCGGCTGCCGCACGACCATGCCCTGCTTCTCCAGTTTGGAGATGACATACGTGACATTCGGCGGCTCACAGCACAGCACCCCGGCCAACTCCCGCGCGGTCTTCGGCTCACCGAGCTCCTCCAGCGCCTTGGCCTGCGTCGGCGTCAGATCGAGCTCGGCGATCCGGCTGCGCTGATGGGCGTCCAGCCGGCGGCTCAGCTCGGTGACGAGCCCCCGGATCTCCCGGAACCCGCACCCCGCCGCCGCGGTCGACTTCGCTTCAGTGGTCACCCCAGCAGCGTACGTCGCCTCGGCGGGCCCTTGCGGGCTCAGCGCCCCGGCCGCACCGACACATCGTTGATCTCCGCGTCCCGCGGCAGATCGATGGCGGTGAGGATGGCCGTCGCGACCGACTCCGGGTCGATCCAGCGGGACGGGTCGTACTCCTTGCCCTCCTGCCGGTGGGTGCTCTCCTGCATCGGCGTGGCCGTACGCCCCGGGTAGACCGAGGTCACCCGGACGCCGTTGCCGTGCTCCTCCGCCCGCAGCGAGTCGGCCAGCGCCTTCAGGCCGTGCTTGCTCGCGGCGTAGGCGCTCCACTGGGCGTGCGCGTTGAGCCCGGCACCGGAGTTGACGAAGACGACATGCCCCTTGGCGACCCGTACCAGCGGCAGCAGCAGACGGGTCAGCTCGGCGGGCGCGACGAGATTGGCGGCGAGCTGCCGCTGCCAGGCCTTGGCCGGCAGATCGGCGACCGCGCCCAGCTCGATGACGCCCGCGATGTGCTGAAGGGAGTCGATACGGTCCGGCAGCGGCTGCTGCCCGAAGGCCCAGGACAGTTTCTCAGGGTTGGCGAGGTCACCCACGAGCGTGCGGGCGCCGGGGAACTGCGCGGCCAGCTCCTTGGCCCGGACCGCGTTGCGGGCCAGCAGCCACAGGTCCTCCCCGCGCTCGGCGAGCCGCCGTGCGACCGCCGCTCCGATGCCCGACCCTGCGCCCGTGATCAAGTGCGTACCCATGAGGCCGATCCTAACGAGCGGGCCGGCGAAGGCCCGGCTCCACCGGGGCGCCGGACGCGGGCGACGGGCTGCGGGGCGGGCGGTGGCTCACGCCTGCACGCCCGCCTTCTCCTCCAGGTACGCCAGCGCACCCACGCCGTCCGCCGCGAAGAAGACCAGGTCGGTCAGCGGGAGCGGCAGGAACCCCTCCGACTCCATCCGCTGGAACTGCTCCTTCAACCCGTCGTAGAAACCGGCGGTGTTCAGCAGCACCACGGGCTTGGTGTGCAGCCCGTGCTTGCGCAGCTCCAGGATCTCGGTGGCCTCGTCCAGCGTGCCCATACCGCCGACCATGATGACGATGGCATCGGCGCGCGCCAGCATCTGCGCCTTCCGCTCGGCGAGGTCCTTGGTGACGACCATCTCATCGGCGCCCTTGCGCGCCTTGTGCGCCAGGAACTCCACGGAGACACCGATCAGCTTCCCGCCGGCCTCCTGCACCCCGTCGGCCATGACCTTCATCAGACCGGCGTCCGAACCGCCCCAGACCAGCGCATGCCCGCCCTTGCCTATCAGCTCGGCGAACTGACGGGCGGGGGTGACATAACGGTCGTCGAGATCGGCCGCGGAGCAGAAGACACAGATATTCATGCGGCCACCTTACGAGCCGGGGCCGGGGGCGGGGGCGCGGCCGGCGTCACCGGCCCCGCCCCCGGGCTCGCCCTTCCGGCCCCGCGCCCGGATCAGATCAGCCCCTGGTCCAGCATCGCGTCCGCGACCCGCTCGAAACCGGCGATGTTGGCGCCGGCGACGTAGTCACCGGGCAGCCCGAACCGTTCGGCGGTCTCGTAGCAGGTGCGGTGGATCCCGCGCATGATCGCCGCGAGTTCGCCCTCCGTACGCTCGAAGGGCCACGCCTCACGTGCGGAGTTCTGCCGCATCTCCAGCGCGCTGGTCGCCACGCCGCCCGCGTTGGCGGCCTTGCCGGGGCCGAACGCCACCCCGGCCTCCTTGAGGAGCGTCACCGCGTCCGGCGTGGTCGGCATGTTGGCGCCCTCGGAGACCGCCTTGACGCCGTTACGGACAAGGATCCGGGCGGCGTCCGCGTCCAGCTCGTTCTGGGTCGCCGACGGCAGCGCCACATCGCACGCGACATCCCACACCCGCCCACCGGGCACGTAGGTGGCGGACACCCCGCGCCGCTCGGCGTACACGCTGATCCGGCCGCGCTCGACCTCCTTGATCTGCCGCAGCAGCGCCAGATCGATGCCCTTCTCGTCGACGACATAGCCGCCGGAGTCCGAGCAGGTCAGCACGTTGGCGCCGAGCGCCTGCGCCTTCTCGATGGTGTAGATCGCGACATTGCCGGACCCGGAGACCACCACCTGCTGCCCGTCCAGCTCCTCACCGCGCTGCTTGAGCATCTCCTCGGTGAACAGCACATTGCCGTAACCGGTGGCCTCCGTACGGGCCTTGGAGCCGCCCCAGGCCAGGCCCTTGCCGGTCAGTACACCGGCCTCCCAGCGGTTGGTGATCCGCCGGTACTGGCCGAAGAGATAGCCGATCTCCCGGCCTCCGACGCCGATGTCGCCGGCGGGTACGTCGGTGTGCTCGCCGAGATGGCGGTGCAGCTCCGTCATGAACGACTGACAGAACCGCATCACCTCGGCATCCGACTTGCCGTGCGGGTCGAAATCGCTGCCGCCCTTGCCGCCGCCGATGTTCAGGCCGGTCAGGGAATTCTTGAAGATCTGCTCGAAGCCGAGGAACTTCACAATCCCCAGATTCACGGACGAGTGGAAGCGCAGACCGCCCTTGTACGGACCGAGCGCGCTGTTGAATTCCACCCGGAATCCGCGGTTGACGTGAATCGCCCCGGAATCGTCCTGCCAGGGAACCCGGAACATGATCTGCCGCTCCGGCTCACAGATCCGCTCCAGAATTCTCGCCTCGGCGAATTCCGGGCGGGCGGTCAGTACGGGGGCGAGCGTCTCCAGTACCTCCAGAGCCGCCTGGTGGAATTCGGGCTCCCCGGGATTCCGCCGGACCAGCTCGGCGTACAGGGATGCCGGCCCGGCCCTATGAACGCCGGGCTTGACCTCAGTTTGCACAGTCGACATGACTTCCGTTCCCTTCGTCGCCGAGGAAAGGCCGCCTGCGGTCCGGACCGTGACGCGCCTTCACGAGTCCTTCAACTCCTCACGAGTCCTCGGCGTCACCCATCCTTGGCGCAGTTGCCTGTGCCCTCCCGTCGCTCCGCCGACCCTATTTGCCGACACCCCACCGGCCGGCTGTGGGATACACGACAAATCGATCCCCTATGCAGGCGCACCACCCCGCCCACTCCCCCGGGCCCGCCCCTTCCGTACGCCATGCCCCCAGGTCAGCGTGCCGGCGTCGGCCACGCCCGGCCTCGCACGCCCATCGCCCGCTGTGCGACACCTCACAGTGGACCGCCGCGCCCTGACCCGCCGTGAGCCCGCCGCCCCGTTCGGCCGCCTGGCGAGGGACACCGTCACTCACAGGGGCGGATTTCGGACGGTATGCGCATAACGCGGAACTCCGGGTGCCACCCTCTCCGTGGCTGTCCTGAGACACAGGCCATCTCGCCTCACAGCCCCCGGACAGGGACTCACAGCGAAGAGAGATCTCCTCATGCTCACGCTTCGGCGCACCACCACGACCGTCTCCGCCATGGCAGCCGGTCTGCTGCTCGCCATGGCACCCGCCCTCGCCCACGCCGTCACCCCGGCGGCCGCACACACCGCCGTCTCCCCGGCGCGGGTGGTCGCCCACTGCGGCTACTACGACGGCGATGCGACAACCGGGTTCGGCGATACCGGCTACCGGGTCCGCGAGATCCAGTGCCTCATCAACCACTGGAGGGGAGGCACCCCGCTGGAGGTCGATGGCGACTTCGGTCCGCGCACCGAGAGTTGGGTGGCGCGCTTCCAGGACGTGAAGGGCCTCCTCGTCGACGGCGTGGTCGGCCCGCTGACCTGGGCAGCCCTGCGAGGTGCCTGAGCCGGCCGACCCCCGTATCGGCCGCCCGGCTTCAGCCGCCGGCGCCGACCACCGCCGTGGCAGCGGAGGCGTCGGCAGCGGCAGGCGCGGCCGCCGTCCCCGCTTCGCCCTCACCGGTCCCGGCGGTGCGCTCGATCTCGGCCTTGACCATCTTCTCCATCGGTTCGGCGGAGCTTGCGCCCGCGATGAACATGGCCAGCAGGATGGCCACGATGGTCAGCACCGTGCTCAGCCAGACCATCGTGTGCACCGGCAGGGTGTACGCGCCGATGACCTTGAGCACGCACTCGGTCAGCAGCGCGGTCCCCCATATCGCCGAGAACCGCCGCTCGGCCCGCCGGAACCGCTCCGAGCCGGCCAGCAGCCGGTCCCAGGCGGCGTTGCCGGCCGCGCTCCCCTTGGTGACCCAGGGCTTGAGGCCCGCGGTCATCAGCGGCCGCTTCGTCCGTACGGAGAGGAGGATCGCGATGCCGACGACGCTGCTGACGCCGCTGTCCTTGGCCAGCATCAGCCGCGGATCGCCGGCCACCGTGCTCAGCGCCAGGCCCACGACGTTGACGATCAGTATCAGCAGTGCGAGGCCGTTGACGCTGCGGCTTCTGACCAGGCCCCAGACCGTGCGCAGCGCCGGGACCACGCTGCTCCAGCCCAGTGCGGCCACCGTGCTCATCCCGAAGCCTTCGCTGAGGAGGTAGTACGAGGCGAGCGGAATCCCGGCGTCCACGATCAGCGGCATAAAGCTGTCGAGCAGCGGGTTGCTCCGCTTGCCCTCGGCGACGGGCTGGCTCTGACTCACGGCGCACTCCCCCAAGTTGGGCTGTGAACTGCTGCTTCCTGCAACGCATTCAGCTTCGTCCACAGCCCCGCCCGGCAACAGTTTCGACTGTCCTGGGTTCGGCATGACATTTGTCAGGCCGGGCGCCGAAAAAACACGCCCTACGCCTGCACGCGCCCTGCGCCTGTCCGCGCGCCAGGCCTGTCCGCGCGCTACGCCTCTGCTCGCGCCCGCCGCTCCGTGGTGGCGATGGTCGCCGAGCCGACCACCCGCGTCCCGTCGTAGAGGACGATCGCCTGGCCCGGTGCCACACCGCGGACGGGCTCGGTGAAGGACACCTGGAGTTCGCCGCCGTCGACCAGCTCGGCGGTGACCTCGGTCTCGCCTCCGTGGGCGCGGAGCTGGGCGGTGTACGTGGCGGGGCCGGCGGTCGGGGGGCGGCCGCACCAGCGAGGGCGGATGGCGGTGAGGCCGGTGACGTCGAGGGACTCGGCGGGGCCGACGGTGACGGTGTTGTCGACCGGCGAGATGTCGAGGACATAGCGCGGCTTGCCGTCGGGGGCCGGGTGGCCGATCCGCAGGCCCTTGCGCTGGCCGATCGTGAAGCCGTACGCGCCCTCGTGGGTGCCCAGGCGGTTCCCGGACTCGTCGACGATGTCGCCCTGGGCCGTGCCGAGCCGCTTGGCGAGGAAGCCCTGGGTGTCGCCGTCGGCGATGAAGCAGATGTCGTGGCTGTCCGGCTTCTTGGCGACGAACAGACCGCGGCGGGCCGCCTCTTCGCGGATCTCGGCCTTGGTGGTGAGGGTGTCGCCGAGCGGGAACATGGCGTGCGCCAGCTGGCGGTCGTCGAGGACACCGAGGACGTACGACTGGTCCTTGGCCATGTCGGAGGCGCGGTGCAGCTCACGGCTGCCGTCCTCGCGCAGCACGACCGTGGCGTAGTGGCCGGTGCAGACCGCGTCGAAGCCGAGGGCCAGGGCCTTGTCGAGGAGCGCGGCGAACTTGATCTTCTCGTTGCAGCGCAGGCAGGGGTTCGGGGTGCGCCCGGCCTCGTACTCGGCGATGAAGTCGTCGACGACGTCCTCGCGGAAGCGTTCGGCGAGGTCCCAGACGTAGAAGGGGATGCCGATGACGTCGGCGGCGCGGCGCGCGTCGTGGGAGTCCTCGATCGTGCAGCAGCCGCGGGCACCTGTACGGAACGACTTCGGGTTCTCGGAGAGCGCGAGATGCACGCCGGTCACATCGTGGCCGGCCTCGGCGGCGCGGGCGGCGGCGACGGCGGAGTCGACACCGCCGGACATGGCGGCGAGTACGCGGAGGCGGCGGGGGGCGTCATCAGTCATAGCCCGTCCAGAGTAGACGGAACCGCCGACAGGTCGGAAAGCGTTATGCAGCGCATGGGGATGAGGGCTGGGGAAAAGGGCGGCAGGAGCGGCGCCAAGGGGGGCTCGTCCGGGGTCACACGGCGGCGGGCGTTGTGGATCGGCGGCGGGGCGGTGGCCACCGGGGCCGCCGCGCTCGCGGGGCGGGACGAGCTGGCGCACTGGTGGTGGCGGCTGCCGGGGCATGACAAGCCCCGCACACCGGGCGCGGTCGACCATCCGGGCGCCCAGTGGGTCGAGGCGTCCCCGGAGAACTACCGGCGGGCGGACCGGCCGGCGGATTACGAGATCGACCGGGTGGTCGTCCATGTCGTCCAGGGCAGCTTCGCGACGGCGCTGAAAGTGTTCCAGGACCCGGATCATGAAGCCGCCGCCCACTACGTCGTCCGCAAGGACGGGCACATGGCCCAGATGATCCGCGAGCTGGATGTGGCGTTCCACGCCGGGAACCGCGGCTACAACGAGCGGAGCGTCGGCATCGAGCACGAGGGGTTCGTGGACCGGCCGGAGTCGTTCACGGCTGCCATGTACGCGTCGTCCGCGCGGCTGACGGCGGGGATCTGCCGGCGGTACGGCTTCCCGGCCGACCGGGAGCACATCGTGGGGCATGTCGAGGTACCCGGAACGGATCACACCGATCCCGGACCGCACTGGGACTGGGACCGCTACCTGCGGCTCGTACGGGCCGAGCTGCGCAAGCCCGTACGGCCGAAGGGGCACAAGCCCGTACGGGAGAGCTAGCCCCCTACGGGAGAGCTAGCTCAGCCCCGCGCTCCGCGCCCGTTCCACCACCGGGCCGATGGCCTGCGCCAGCGCCGCCACGTCCTCCGCGGTGGAGGTGTGCCCCAGGGAGAACCGCAGGGTGCCGCGGGCGAGCTCCGGCGACATACCGGTGGCCAGCAGGACATGGCTGGGCTGGGCGACGCCGGCGGTGCAGGCGGAGCCCGTGGAGCAGGCGATGCCCTGGGCGTCCAGGAGGAGCAGCAGGGAGTCGCCCTCGCAGCCGGGGAAGGAGAAGTGCGCGTTGGCGGGCAGTCGGCCCGCGGGGTCCGGGTCGCCGCCGAGGACGGCGTCCGGGGCGGCGGCGCGTACCGCCTTGATCAGGTCGTCGCGCAGTGCGCCGATGTCGCGGGCGAAGTCCTCGCGGTGCGCGACGGCGTGCCGACCGGCGGCGGCGAAGGCGGCGATGGCGGGGGTGTCCAGGGTGCCGGAGCGCACATGCCGCTCCTGGCCGCCGCCGTGCAGCACCGGAACGGGGGCGTACTCGCGGCCCAGCAGCAGCGCGCCGATGCCGTACGGCCCGCCGATCTTGTGGCCGGAGACCGTCATCGCGGCGAGTCCGGAGGCGGCGAAGTCGACCTCCAGCTGGCCGACCGCCTGCACCGCGTCCGCATGCAGCGGGATCTCGAACTCCCTTGCCACCTCGGCCAGTTCACGGACCGGCTGGATGGTGCCGATCTCGTTGTTGGCCCACATGACAGTGGCGAGCGCGACATCGGCGGGGTTGCGCTCGATGGCCTCGCGCAGGGCGTCGGCGTGCACCCGGCCGTAGGTGTCCACCGGCAGCCAGTCGATATGGGCGCCTTCCTGCTCGGCGAGCCACTGCACGGCGTCGAGGACGGCGTGGTGTTCGACGGGGCTGGCGAGCACGCGGGTGCGGGCCGGATCGGCGGCCCGGCGGGACCAGTACAGGCCCTTGACCGCGAGGTTGTCGGCCTCGGTGCCGCCCGCCGTGAAGACGATCTCGCTCGGGCGTGCGCCGAGGGAGGCGGCGAGGGATTCCCGCGCCTCCTCGACGGTGCGCCGGGCCCGCCGGCCGTCGGCGTGCAAAGAGGACGCATTGCCGGTGACGGTCAGCTGGGCGGTCATCGCCTGCACCGCCTCCGGGAGCATCGGGGTGGTGGCGGCGTGGTCGAGGTAAACCATGGTGTGCCGATTCTACGAGGCGCCGCCAGGGCGCAGGCAGGGCGCGGTGGCGCATTCGTTCGAGACGCGGACTTCTCCACTCGACTGTACAGAAGTGTACACTTCTGTACATGAGTGACACGGTGCCCATGACAGAGGCCAGAGCGCGCTTCGGATCGCTGGTCCGCCGGACCGCACTCGCACGAGAGCGCATCACCATCACCGACCACGGCCAGGCCGCGGCCGTCTTGATAAACCCACAGGAGTTGGCGGATCTGGAGGACGCACTGGCGCTCTACGAGCACCGGGCGCGCCAAGCCTCCGGGACGTTCCGCGGCATCCCGCACGACGAGGTACGCGCCCGACTCGGCCTGGAGCCCGAGTGAGCTGCACCATCATCTGGGACGAGTCCGCCCTGGACACGGCGGCTCGGTTCCTCAAGGACGACCCGGAGGGCTTACGTCAGCTTTTCGCGTCCATCGACCTCTTGGCCGGCTCCCCTCGGCCTGCGGGCTCCCTTCCGTACGGTTCCCCGGATCTGCGCCGCATCCATAGCGGCAGGTACCGCGCGCTCTACGAGATCAACGACTCCACGGTGACGATCATCGTCATCCACATCGGGCGGGCAGGCTGACCGGCCGCGCGGATACGAGCTGCCGACACTGATCTGCTGGGGCGCCCAGGACAGCTGGATCCCGGTGGCGAAGGGCCGCGAGCTGGCCTCGCGGATTCCGGGTGCCCGGCTCCGGATCATCGAGGGCGCGGGGCATCTTGTGCAGGAAGATGCCCCGGGCGAGCTCACGGCGGCGCTGGCGGATTTCCTCCGGGAGGGTGAGGGGGGCCGGGGGACTCCTACCGGGTGAGCCGGCGGCCGAGGTCGCGGACCGTGGCGGCCGCATCGGCCACTCCGACCGCTCCGGACGTCGACTCCGTCAGCGCCTCGTGGGAGGTCACCGTCTCCAGGGATGACCGCAGACGTGTCAGGTCGGCGCGCGGAGGGCGGCCCGTACGCGCGAACTCGGCGACCCGATCCGCGAGTTCGGCCTCGACGGCGCCAAGGATCTCCAGGGCTTCGAGGGTGCCGCGGGGGGCGGCCGGTCCGCCGGCCGGGTCGGCTCCCGGGTCGGCCGTCCCGTGGTCGGGCTGCACGACGGCCTGCTGGAGCCTGAGCCGGTCGTGGAGGGTGCGGACGGCCGCCGTCAGATCGCGCAGGACCGTGCCGGTGCTCGCGGTGTCCGCGGTGCGCGAGACGCCGGGTCCGCGCGAACCGGCCGACGACGGGCCCGTCTTGTCCCGCAGCAGGGCCCGCACACCGCGCGCCTCCGGGGCGTCGAACGCCTCGTAGACGGCGAGCGCCTCCCGCCAGTGCGCCCGGGCTCCCTGCTTGCGGCCCAGGGCCGTCTCCGCGTGCCCCAGCGCGACCAGCGCGTCGGCACGCCAGCGCTCACCGCCCGGCACCAGCAGCCGCTTCGCCGCGACCTCCGCGGCGGCCGCCGCGTCGCTCGGCCGGATCAGGGCGACCATCGCCTCGGCCGTCCGGCAGCGGGTGCGGCCCGCCCAGAGGTGCTGCCGGTCCTCCTCGAACAGCGGCAGGGCCTGGACCAGTTCCCGGAGCGCGTCGGCATGCCGGCCGGCCGACGACAGCGCCTCGGACAGCGCGTACAGACCGTGCGCCAGCCGTGGGGAGTCGCCGCCGGTCCGGCGGTGGATCCCCACGCTCCGCTCGGCGAACAGCACGGCGTCGTTGCTGCTGCCGGTCGCCGCCCAGACCCGGGCCAGCGCGCCGAGCACGGCCGCCTCCCCCAGCTGGTCGTCGCGGGTGCGGCAGCGCTCCCAGACCGCGGTCAGATGGCGCTCCGCCTCGTCGTGCCTGCCCTGGTGGAGGGCGATGACCGCGCGTGCGTACGGGGCGCGGAAGCCGGTCAGCGGGTCGCGGGAGCGGCCGGCGAGCCGGTCCGCCCGCCGTGCTTCGGGCTCGGCCTCGGTGAACTTGCCCATCGTGAGGTACGCCTCGGCCAGCGCGGCCCGGGCCCGGCCTTCCGCCCGGTCGTCGTCCGCCATGGCGGCCCGTTCGGCCACCGCCCGCGCGGCCGGTTCGTACGCCGCGGAGAGCACCCCGGAATCCGCCGTCACCTGGGCGAGCAGCAGGAGATCCGCGGCGCGCCGGACATGCCGCGGGCTCCGCACCGCGATCTGGCGGACCAGCGCGAGCAGTTGGGGCGTCTCGTCGGCCCAGACGGCCAGGGCGGACGTGCTGTCCTTCATCTTGGGCAGGCCCGTCCTGGGGAGGGCGGACGACGCGACGCGGGTGAGGTCGTTCCGCCACCGCTCCCCGGGATACCGCCGCTCATGGACCTGGCGGCCCAGGGCCAGATAGAAGTCCAGCAGCCGGGACAGCGCCTCGTCGTGCTGTGCTTCGGGCAGCTCCTGAACGGCGGTCTCGCGGGCGAGGGCCCGGAGTTCACCCGCGTAGTGACAGCGGCCGGGGGCCGTCCTGCGGAGCACACCGGCCGCCTGCAACTCGTCCAGGGAGGAACGGGTGCGGTCCGCCGTCGTGTCGAGAAGCGCGCTTGCGGCGCCGAGCGAGATCACCGCGGACGAGAGGTCCGCCTCGGGCACGGCGAGGACCCGGAAGGCGCGCCGCGCGGGCGGGGTGAGCTGGGCGTCGAGCCACTGGAGCAGCGGGCGCCGGGGCAGGGCGCGGTGCGCCTCGGCGGCCGTCAGCCGGTCCAGCGCGAGGGCGCCGGTGAGCGAACGGTGCTGTGGGCGGCGGCGGCCGGTGAGGAGTACGGCGCCGCCCCGGGCCGACGGTGTGCCCGTGGGGCCCGGCAGCACGGAGGTCAGCGTCTCCGCCGCATCGGACGCATCGTCCAGCACGATCAGGACGCGGCGCTCCGCCAGCAACGTACGGCAGAGCGTGAGGCGCTCGGGTCCGCTGTCGCGCAGGTCCACGAACAGCTGCCCGTCCGGGAAGTGTTCCGCCGCCTCGTGCGCCACCCGCAGCGCGAGCGCCGTCTTGCCGACGCCGGCCGGTCCGTGAACGGCCCAGCAGGGCGGCGAGTCGCCGTCGGTGCGGGTCAGCTCCTCGACGAGCCGGGAGATCTCCTTCGTACGGCCGAAGAAGTGCTCGGGGGCGGGGGGCAGGGCGCGGGGCAGGGCCACGGGTGCCGGCTCGGGTTCGCGGTCCTGCGCCAACGGGCGGTACACCTCGGCCATGAGGTCGTTCCGCCACCGCTCCAGCCGCGCACGGTGCGCCTCGGCGAACGGTCCCGGCAGCCCGGCGAGCGGTGCGCCCTCCCACAACGCCAGTGCCGCATCGCGCAGTTGGCGGGCCTCGGCCGGGTCTTCGGCGTGGCGGGCGCGGGCACGGGCGATCAGCCGGTCGGCCTCGTCGAGGTCGAGGTCCGGGTCGGGGTCGGGGGCGAGGGCGGGGTCGTGCGGCCCGGCTCCGGGGCGGCGGAGGGTGTAGCCGCCGCCCGGCTCGCGTGCCAGCACGTCCGCGCCCAGCGCCGTACGCAGCCGTGAGGCGTATGCGTGCAGCGTCGCGAGCGCGCTCCGGGGCGGCTCATCGCCCCAGATGTCGGCCACCAGCTCGGGCGCGGTGGCGGAGCGCCCGGGCCGCAGCAGGAGCGCCGCGAGCAGCGCCTGCTCCTTCAAGCTGCCCAGGCGGACCGGGGTGCGGCCGCGCCAGGCACGTACGGAACCGAGCACCGCGAAGCGCACCGGCTGCGGCGGCGAAGCGGGCACGGACCGCGGCCCGGCGCTGTCCGGGCTGCCGGTCCGCTGCCCCGGCACCACCCCGTCCAGCCGCTCCGGCACCACACCCCCCATCCGCTCCAGCACCGGACTCGCGAGGACGGCGAAGGCCCGCGCCGACGCATGCAGCCGCAGCTCCCCCTCCTCGTCGCCCATCAGGACGGGGAAGTCCGGCAGCCGGCCCATGTACGGCTCCAGGGACCGGCCGACGGCCTCGACGACCTCCACGGCCTGTTCGGCGCCGAGCCCGGAGAACAGCAGCTCCCGTACGCCGGGGCGGAAGTCGTATACGGGCTGCACCGGTTGGCCCGGTGGTGGGGCGCCCAGGGCACGGTCCAGTGTCAGCGCGGCGGCCGCGTCCCGTCCCTGGTCGGTGCGCTCCAGCAGGCCACCGAGCAGGATCTCCGCGACATGGGTGGGGCCCGCGTCGCGCATCGTGGCGGCCCGCACCAATTGCATCAGCGGTGTGGTCAGGGGCCGGATCGCGGAGAGCCGGACGGCGAGCCGATAGGACTCGGGCGAGAACGCTCCCCGGAAGTGGGTCAGCAACTCCTCGGCGGTGCCGTGCGGTTGGCGCGGCAGGACCGGCGGCGGCGCCTCGTCCAGCAGCGCCGTTTCGATCAGGTGCGGCACTCCGGGGCGGGTGAGCAGCCCGGCCCACTGCTCCAGCGCGGAGGCGGTCGGATGCAGGACGGGCAGCGCCAGGACGCCGTCCGCCTCCGGGTCGGGCTCACCGCTGAGCGCATCGCAGACGAGGAGCCGCCCGACGCCGTCGAACTCGCCCGGTGCGGTGAGCAGCCGGGGCCGTGCGTCCAGGGCGGTGCCCCGCCACAGCCGCCGGGGCAGCGGGTTGAGTACGGCTACCGGGCCGCCGCGGCCCCATGCGGACAGGGCCCGGACGGCCTGCGGGGCGCGCCATCCCGGGCTCGTGCCGTCGGTGAGCAGGAAGGTCACCGCCGCGCCCGCGGCCGGCCGGCGCCGCGCCGGGCCGCTCGGGTCCTGGGGGTCGATCGTATGGACCTGGACGGAGCGGAAGACGGTGCTCCGGGTGAGGAGTGCGCGCAGCTCGGCGGCCAGCGGCCCCCACACCTGCATGGACGGCGAGCAGTCCACCAACAGCACGGCCGACCAGCGCCGTTCCTGGTCCGGGCGGGAGACGACGTCGAGGAAGCCGGTCTCGGCGGCGATCCGGACGGTGGCCTCGATGTCGGTGACGGTGCGCTGCGGGTGGTCCCGGGACCGGCGCAGCGGGCGCAGCGCCCGGCCCAGCTGCTGGGCGTCGGGCAGCGCGCGCCCGCCGGGGACCCGCGCCGGCCGGACACGGTCGGCGCCCGCCTCGCCGCCCTGACTGCCCATCGCGTAGAGGGCGCGACGGGGCGGGCCGGCGGGAGTCACGGGCTCAGGGTGATCGGTGAGGCGGGTGGAACCCTGCGGGTCGGTGGCATCGGCGGGATCGGCGTGCTCCGTGCGATCGGTGGGATCGTCGGGCCCGGTGGGATCGTCGGGCCCGGTGGGATCGTCGGGCCCGGTGGGATCAGCAGAATCGGTGGGATCAGCGGGATCGGCAGGGCGTGCGGGATCGGTGCCGCCCGGGCGCCCGGCCGACGCCGAGGCGTCGGCGGACCCGGCGGGCGCCCCGTCGGCCCGCGCGGGCTCACCGGATGCGGCCTCCGTCTTCTCGGCAGCCGCAGGTCCGGCACCGTCACCCGCCCCGGCCGCACACTCTCCCGGGTCCGCCGCACCGCCCGTCTCGCCCGGCTCACCCGTCTCGCGCGGCTCGCCCGGCGTCCCGCGCCCCTCCATCACCCGCGCCAGCCACAGCACATCGAGGAGCTCCGTGGCCCCGAGGTCGTAGCCGGCGGCCGACATCGCCTGTCGTAGTGGTTCGATCATGGCGACATGGGCTCGTCGAGGCGGTGCAGCACGGCGGCGAGCAGCTCTTCCTTGCTGAGATCGGCGCCGCTGATCCGCAGATGGACGGCGGCCAGCAGCTGATCCGTGGCGAGCGTCTGGGTCTTCGAGCGCTGGTGGAAGACCTCGATGAGGTCCTCGGCGGCGGCGACCGCGCGCTCGCCCAGGTTGTGTTCGATGATCTTCCGCAGCCGGTCGCCGGTCGGCTCCGGCAGATCCAGCCGTACGCAGCGGCGCATGAACGCGGGCGGGAAGTCGCGTTCGCCGTTGCTGGTCATGATGACGACCGGGAAGTGGGCGCAGCGGACCACCCCGCGGTGGACCGTCACCCGCTCCCGGCTTCCGCTCAGCAGGACCTGGACCTCCTGCTGGTGCTCGGGCAGCCGGGCCAGTTCCGGGATCTCGAACTCGCCCTCCTCCAGGACGACCAGCAGGTCGTTGGGCAGGTCGATATCGGCCTTGTCGAGTTCGTCGACGAGCAGGACCCGGGGCCGGTCGGCGGCCAGTGCGCTGCCGAGCGGGCCCAGGCGCAGGTACTGACCGATGTCGCCGGCCGACGGCGTACGCCGGGCCCTGGGGCGGCGGGCGGAGCCGCGCGGCGCCGTCTCGTGCTCGCGGCGCAGCGAGGCCTCCCGCAGCCGGCCGACGGCGTCGTAGCGGTAGAGGGCGTCCTGGAGCGTGGAGCGGCTGTTGACCGACCAGCGCAGTACGTCGCCCAGGCCCAGCTCCTCGGCGACGGCGCGGGCCAGCGAGCTCTTGCCGGCGCCGGGGCGGCCGGTGACCAGCAGGGGGCGGTGCAGATGCAGCGCGGCGTTGACGACGGAGATCTCGTTGCGCTCCAGGAGGTACGGCGCGCGGGGCGCCGTGCCGCGAGTGGCCGGAAAGCGTCGCCAGGGCGGTGGGGCGGGCAGGTCCGACGGGCCGCGGAAGACCCACCAGCCCTCCGGCTCCGCCACCGGGTCGTCATGTGCGCCTGCTGCGCTCTGTCCGGTCACCGCACGTTCTCCTCGTTCATTGCTGCGTCCCCCACACAGGCGTTCATGGTTGCGTCAACACCCAGGCATCAGGGGCGAGTTGCGGGGGCCGGTGGTCCGGCGCGTCGTACAGCAGGGACAGCCGCCTGCCGTGGTGGGTGTCGCTCTCCGGCTCGGCCATCGCCTTGGCCCGCTCCAGGCGCACCACCTCGGGGACCTCGGAGTGGTCCGTGCCGTCCACCAGGGCCAGCAGGTCCTGGGCGATGCGTTCGCCGTGTTCGGCGCGGTGCCACAGGACCGTGTGGACGCCCGCCTGAACGCACTGCCGCAACAGCGTTCCGTGGTGGTGCGGTTCGCAGCACACGATCACCGTGCCGGCGTCGCGGTGCACTTCCAGCTGCGCGCGGGCGACCTTGCGGTCGGTGTGCCGGTGGTCCAGGACCAGCCGCTTGGCGTGCGGCAGCGCCGCGGTGCGCTGTTTCCAGCCGGCGTAGCTCTCCCGGGAGCGTTCCGTGGTGCGCACCACCACCCGGCGGGTGATACCCGGCGCGAACGGCCCGTCCTCGTCGCTGTCGGGCGACTCCCAGGAGTCGACGTCCAGGCCGAGCCAGGCGGACGGCAGGAAGTACTCCACCAGTGCGGTCTCCGGGTCCTCCCTGACCTCGGTGCGCAGCACCCGGCGGATGTCGTCGACCACCTGCTCGCTGCCCGCCTCGGCGTCCCTGACCAGCGCGAGGCGGTGCGACTGGCGGTCGGCGAAGGTCCAGATCTGGTACGTGAAGCGGCGTCCGGTGGGGGTGGGCAGCAGCTCCACCTGGACGCGGGGAGCGGTGGCCGGCGCCTCGGGTCCGCCGCCCGGCCGGCCGGGGGCGCGCACCGGTGTCGCGGCCGCCTCGACATCCGCACGGAACTGGCTGACCGCCGCCTCGTCGACACCCGACCGGGCGGCCACCCGCTCGACCCAGGCATCCAGGTCCTCGGCGGGATAGGCACCGGCCGCCCGCTCCTCGACGCTGATCCGCACCACCCCTTGCAGCAGCGGCGGCACCGGCGCGCCGGTGGTGGAGCTGAAGCCCTCCAGGGCGTCCATGGCATCGGCCAGGCCGGTGACGGCGGGCAACTCGGGGGCGTGCGGCAGTACGCGTTCCAGGAGGGTGCGAGGGTCGGTGCGGGTGCAGTGGGCCAACAGGCCGGAGAGGTCACGGCGTTGGCGGGTGGTCAGATACTCGCCGGGGCGGACCGTGCGGGCGGCGCGGCGGAGCCGTTCCCAGTCCTCGCGGGCGCCGTAGAGGCCGGGCCGGGCATGCGGGTCGTAGGGGTCGGCGAGGACCGGTGGCTCGTAGTCCCGTACCAGGTCGAGGAGTTCGGGGATACCGCGGCGGACGCCGACCGCCAGGCCGACGAGCCGTTCGAGGTCGGCCGCCGGGCCCGCCGAGGGCCTGCCGAGCCGGGCGGCGAGCCGCTGCTCGCAGGCGAGCACCGCCTCCCGGCCTTTCAGTACGCGTTCCAGTGCGGTGAGCAGCTGCTGCACCCCGCGCCGGGCGGTGGGCACCGCCGAGGGCGGAAGGTCGGGGAGTTCGGCCTCGACGGCCGGGACGCTGATGGCGTACATCGTCGTCGGCCGGTCCCCGGGGGCGGCCGGCTCGGGGGCCCGGTGCACGGCCGCGACCAGGCCGACCACGGCCTGCCGCTCGCGGTCCCACAGCGGCCCGCCGCTGAAGCCCTCGGTGACCTGGGCGCCGCCGAGCACATCCAGCGCGATCCAGGGCGGCGCCGAGACCCGGGGCACCGCGCGGACCGTGGGCAGCGGATTGCCGCTGGCCCATAACGCGATGGTTTCGTTGGCGTAGCTGTGCTGGAGGAACGGTGCCGGTTCGGCGCCGTCGGGCGGGGCGGCGGTCAGTTCGAGTACGGCGAGGTCACCGTGGTACGGCACCCGTCCGGGCTCGACCGGATCCCTCCCGGTCGCCTTGGCCCTGGGCGGCACCCACATCTCGCGCACCACCCGCGCGGTCAGATCCCGGCCGGCCGCGACATGGGGCAGCCGGAGCGTGACCGTGTCGTCGTGGCCGGGGGTGTCCTGGGTGAAACGTCCCCTGCCCAGCGCACTGTTGACGACATGGGCGCAGGTCAGGACGAGCCGCTCGGCGACCAGCACGCCCGCGCCGACGGCCTGCCCGCCGTGGCGCACGGAGACGAAGGAGAGCTGGAGCGGGGTGTCCGGGCCTGCGCCTTCGATCACGGCGCCGTCCCGCCGGGTTCACCCGCGCCACTGCCGAGGTTCCAGGTGGCGGAGACCTTGAAGCTCGCCTCGCCGTTGCCGGAGAACACACCGAGGCGCAGATCGGATCCGAGCGTGACGCCGAACTCCACGGTGACCTCGTCGGGGCGGTGGCTGCCGCTGGAGATCGAGCGGTGGATCTGGCCGAGTACGCCGCCGAGCGGACGCAGGGCTTCCTCCAGGACCTCCCCGCCGCGGGTCAGCGCCCGGGCCGCCCGGCTGTCCACGCTGACCGGCTGCGCGGACCCGAACCCGTCGGGCAGCTCCAGTTCGCCGTCGGCGGCCGGGGGTTGGTCCGGGGCCGCGCCAAAGTGCCCGTCGGCCACCGGCACTTCGGCCCGCAGCCATACGACGGTTCCGTCATCCATCTTCAGTGCCACGTCCCCCATGGCGATCAGTCTGACATGAGCCGCACCGCCACCGCGCGCGGTTTCACGTCACAGTCTCCGCTTGTTCACCCGGAGCCACCTGCGAAAAGGGCACCGGCAGCGGCGCCGGGGACGGTGGGCTACGCCGCCTGTACCGCGCGCGCCAACTGCCGTGACTGGGCGACCAGACGGTCCTCGGCGTCCCACACCTCGGCGTCCTCCTCCAGGAAGCCGCCCGCCAGGTTGCGGGTGGTGATCGCGACCCGGAGCGGGCCGGGGGCCGGGCGGTGGCGGATGTGGGTGGTCAGTTCGACGGTGGGGACCCAGCCGGACAGGCCCATTTCGAAGGCGGTGGGCGGCAGCGCGTCGACGGCCAGCAGAAGGGAGAGCGGGTCGGGGTCGCGGCCGTCGGCGAGGCCGAACCATGCGCGCATCTCGCCCTTGCCGGACGGGGCGCCGACGGCCCAGCCGGCGGTCGCCGGGTCCAGCCGGAGGGTGAGCCGGTCGGCGATGGCCGTGCTGCCGGGGATGGCGGGGCGCTCGCCGGGGGCGCTGTCGGGGCCCAGGCAGTGTTCGTACGGCGGGATGGCGGGCGGCTTGGCGGTCGTGCGGACGTCGTCGGACAGCGCGCCGAGGTCGCCGTACGTGGCGAGCACCCGCAGCCGCTCGACCTCGCTGCCGTCGTCCGCGAACTGGACGAGGGTGGCGGTGCCGGTGGACATCGCGCGGCCGGTGCGGACCACTTCGGTGCGGATCACGGCGGGGCCCGGCACGGAGGCGGTCAGATAGTGCGCGGTGACCGAGAGCGGGTCGGGGTGCGGGAGGGCGTCGCCCAGGGCGCGGCCCATCAGGGCGAGGAGGTAGCCGCCGTTGACCGCGCGGATGATCGTCCAGCCGGCGGAGAGATGGGCGTCGTACACGCCGGGGGTGCGACGGGTGACCGCCGTATCGCGGTCGAACTCGCTGTTGCCTATGGTCACCAGAGCCATGGGTTGCACGCTACACCGGATAGTTACCGACCGGTAGTGTCAGATTTAACGGCCTCGCGCGGAAGCACTCCCTCCGGGCCTGCGATTATGGCGCCATGCTTCATGTGCTCTACCTGGCCGGCGTCGCGGCCTTCGCGGCGAGCGGAGTGCTGGCCGCCTACCGCGCCAACATGGACCCCTTCGGCGGACTGGTGCTCGCCTTCGCCGCCTCGATCTCCGGCGGCACACTGCGCGATCTCGTCCTCGACCGGCAGCCGCTGTACTGGACGCACGACTGGGTACTGCTCACCGTGATCATCTGTGTCGGCGTCGGCACCATGATCTATCTGCGGTTCTGGTCGCTGCCCCGCAAATCGCTGCTGGTGGTCGATGCGGTCGGACTGTCCGTCGTCACGGTGATCGGCGCCCGGGCGGCCATCGACGCGGGCGCCACCCCGCTCGCCGTGATCATCCTGGCGGTGCTGACCGGTGTCGCCGGTGAGGTCATCCGCGATGTGCTGTGCGGGGAGTTCCCGCCGCTGCTGCTGCGCGAGGACGTATACGCGATCGCCGCACTGGCCGGCGGCTGCTGCTATCTGCTGCTGCACCACCTCGGCGTCGGGGCCACCCCCGCCGCGGCGGTCTCGGCGGGGGTGGTGTTCGCGCTGCGCATGGGCGCGGTCTATCTGGGGCTGCATCTGCCGCGGCCGCAGCAGCTGCGCAGCCGCAGCGGACAGCAGGACTCCGACTGACCCGTACGGGACAGCAGGACTCCGACTGACCCGTACGGGTCGATGTGCTCGACCCGTACGGGCCGGGGCCCTACTTCGCCGGCAGCGCCGGCTTGCTCTCCGTGTTCAGCCAGACGTCGAAGAGATCGTCCAGCTGCTGACCGGAGATCTTCTCGGCGAGCGCGATGAACTGGGAGGTCTCCGCGTTGCCGTAGCGGTGCGCGGAGGTCCAGGCCGGCAGCAGCTTGAAGAACGCCTTGTCACCGATCCGCTCGCGCAGCGACTGGAGCGTCATCGCGCCCCGCTGGTAGACCGCGCTGGAGAACATGGTGTCCCGCTGGGGATCGGCGATCTTCTGCTTCCAGAAGCCGTCGTCGGCGGGGAGGGCGTTGTAGGCCTTGCGGAAGGCGTCATGGGCGCTCTGGGTGCCGCGGTGCTCGGCCCACAGCCACTGCGCGTACGTGGCGAAGCCCTCGTTGAGCCAGATGTTCTTCCACTGCTTGACCGAGACCGAGTCGCCGAACCACTGGTGGGCCAGCTCGTGGACGATCGTCGACTCGCTGCGGACCGCCGAGTAGACGGGCTTGGACTGCACCTCCAGCGAGAAGCCGGCCTGCGGCATGTCGTCGACGATCGCGCCCGTCTCCTCGAACGGGTACGGACCGAAGACCTTCGACCAGTAGTCGGTGGCCTCGGAGGTGATGCCGTAGACATCGACCTTGCCGGTGGGCAGGGTCGGGTCGGTGGCGACGTAGATGGGCGTGCCGCCGGGCGTGGTGCCCGTACGGACGTCGAACTTCCCGATGGTGGCGGTGGCCAGGTACGTCGCCATCGGGCGCTTCTCGCGCCAGTGGGCGTACGAGCGGCCGTGCGCCTCCCCCGAGCTGATGAGCCGGCCGTTGGAGACACCGGTCAGGCCCTTGGGGGCGTCGATACGGATGTCGTAGGTGGCCTTGTCGGCGGGGTGGTCGCTGGAGGGGAACCACGTCGAGGCGGCGTTCGGCTCGCAGGCGACGAAGACGCCGTCCTTGGTCTTCATCCAGCCGTAGTCGGAGCCGAAGATGATCGGGCCGCCGAGCGGCTTGGGGACGCCGTGGTAAGTGACGGTGACGGTGAACTTTCCGCCACTGCGCAGCCGGGAGTCGGGGCGTACGGATATCTCGTCGCCCGACCTGCTGAAGTGGGCCCGCCGGCCGTTCACCTTCACCGAGTCGACCGTCAGCTTCTGCAGATCGAGATCGAAGGCGGAGAGGTTCTGGGTGGCCCTGGCGGTGAGGGTGGTGCGGCCGTCGAGGCGGCCGCTGTCGGGGTGGTAGCTGACGCCGAGGTCGTAGTGCAGGGCGTCGTAGCCGCCGTTGCCCAGGTCAGGGAAGTAGGAGTCGCCGACGCCCGGGGCACCGGGACTTGCGCCGGGTGCGGCGGCGATGGTGGCGGCCGAGGCCACCGCGGTCGCCAGGGCGAGCCAGCGGGAGGTGCGACGCGCAGAACGGGAGAGTGCCATGAGCCATCCCTTCGGACACACGGATAAAGTCGAAAAAAGTTCGAACAACCGTGCTGACTCTGCACTCTCCCGTCCCGCTTTACCCAGGACTTTGCCAATTCCTCAGGTGTTACTTGTCGGTTGCTGCCTTACCGACCGGACCTTCGGTCGCCGCGGCGGCGGCCGGGGCCTGGTCCGGCGCGTTCTCCGGGTGGTGGCAGGCCACCTGATGGCCCGTCCGCAGCGCGACCAGCGGCGGCTCGGTGGTGGTGCACACCTCGGTCGCCTTCCAGCAGCGGGTACGGAACCGGCAGCCGGAGGGCGGGTTGATCGGCGAGGGCACATCGCCCTTGAGCAGGATCCGGTCGCGCTGGGTGCGCCGCTTGGGGTCGGGCACCGGCACGGCGGACAGCAGCGCCTTGGTGTACGGGTGCATCGGCGTCTCGTAGAGCCCCTTGCGGTCGCTCAACTCCACGATCTTGCCGAGGTACATGACCGCGATCCGGTCCGACACATGCCGGATGACCGAGAGGTCGTGGGCGATGATGACGTACGTCAGGCCCAGCTCCTCCTGGAGGTCGTCCATGAGGTTGACGACCTGCGCCTGGATGGAGACGTCGAGGGCCGAGACCGGCTCGTCGGCGACGACCAGCTTCGGCTTGAGCGCCAGCGCCCGGGCGATACCGATGCGCTGTCGCTGACCGCCGGAGAACTCGTGCGGATAGCGGTTGTAGTGCTCCGGGCTCAGGCCCACCAGCTCCAGCAGCCGCTGCACCTCCTTCTTCACGCCGCCCTCGGGCTCGACGCCCTGGAGCCGGAAGGGGGTGGAGACGATCCCGCCGATGGTGTGCCGCGGGTTCAGCGAACCGTACGGGTCCTGGAAGATCATCTGGACGTCACGGCGCATCGGCCGCAGCTTCCCGGTGGACAGATGGGTGATGTCCTGGCCCTGGAACTCGATGGAGCCGCCGGTCGGCTCGTCGAGCCGGGTGATCAGCCGGCCCATGGTCGACTTGCCGCAGCCGGACTCGCCGACGACACCGAGCGTCTCGCCCGGCCGTACGTCGAAGTCGATGCCGTCGACCGCCTGCACCGCCCCGACCTGCCGCTTGAGCAGGCCCTTGGTGATCGGGAAGTGCCGGACCAGACCGCGGACCTTGAGCAGCGGCTCGGCGTCGGCGGAGGAGGACTCCTTGGAGGTCTCCGCGGACTCCGCCTCCTTCTGGAGCGGGATCTTCTTGTTCTGGTCGTCAGTCGTCTCGGTCACAGCTTCGGCGCAATCTCTTCGGTCCAGATACGCTCCCGCTCCTCCTGCGACATATGGCAGGCGGAGAAGTGCCCGCCGTCTGCCTCGCGCAGTTCGGGGCGGACCGTACGGGTGAGGTTGTCCTTGGGCACATCCGCGTACGGGCAGCGGGGGTTGAAGGCACAGCCGGACGGGACGT
Organism: Streptomyces inhibens; assembly: GCF_022221585.1. NCBI lineage: Bacteria > Bacillati > Actinomycetota > Actinomycetes > Kitasatosporales > Streptomycetaceae > Streptomyces > Streptomyces inhibens. The sequence goes on along the minus strand of NZ_CP084681.1, from coordinate 6,826,483 downwards.
TGATCAGGCTGGGCGGAGAGCCCTTGACCGGGATCAGCCGCTCGGTCTGATCACGGTCGATGCGCGGCATGGAGCCGAGCAGCCCCCAGGTGTAGGGGTGCTGGGGCCGGTAGAAGACCTTCTCGGCCGGGCCGCGCTCGACGCACCGCCCGCCGTACATCACCAGCAGATCGTCCGCGAGCTCGGCGACCACACCGAGGTCGTGGGTGATGATGATGACCGCCGAGCCGAACTCCTTCTGCAGATCGCGGATCAGGTCCAGGATCTGCGCCTGGACGGTGACGTCCAGGGCGGTGGTCGGTTCGTCCGCGATCAGTAGCTCGGGGTTGTTGACCAGCGCCATCGCGATCATGGCGCGCTGGCGCATACCGCCGGAGAACTGGTGCGGATGGTCGTCCACACGCTTGTCGGGCTGCGGGATGCCGACCCGGTCGAGCATCTCGATCGCCCGCTTGCGCGCGGTCTTCTTGTCGACGTCGTTGTGGACGCGGTACGCCTCCACGATCTGCTGGCCGACCGTGTAGAAGGGGTGCAGCGCGGACAGCGGATCCTGGAAGATCATCGCCATCTCGCGGCCGCGCAGCCGGCGCACCTCGTCCGGATCGGCGGAGACCAGCTCCTTGCCGTCCAGCCAGATTTCGCCGGACATGTTCACCTTGCTGCGCTGCTGGCGGGAGGCCCGGTGCAGCCCCATCACGGCGAGCGAGGTCACGGACTTGCCGGAGCCGGACTCGCCGACGATGCCGAGCGTCTTGCCCTTCTCCAGGCTGAAGGTCAGGCCGTCGACGGACTTCACCACGCCGTCGTCGCTGGGGAAGTGCACCTTCAGGTCCCGCACTTCGAGGAAGGCGGAGGGCGTCCGAGAGCCGGCCGCGGCCGGCTCGTCCACCGCTGTGGCGGTCTTGTCCTCGGAGGAGTCGGTCACGAGAGCCTCACCCGCGGGTCGACGGCGGCGTACAGAACGTCCACCACCAGGTTGCAAATGACGATGAAGAACGCGGCGAGCAGGGTGACGCCGAGAATGTTCGGCAGGTCGTTGGCGTTGATCGCCTCGACGGCGAAGGCACCGACTCCCTTGAGCGAGAAGACCTGTTCGGTGATCAGCGCACCGCCGAGCAGCAGGCCCAGGTCCATACCGAAGACCGTGATGATCGGGGTGAGCGCGGCCCGCAGACCGTGCCGTACGACCACCTTGCGCTCCTCCAGGCCCTTGGCGCGGGCCGTACGGATGTAGTCCTCGCTCAGCGTCTCCAGCATGCCCGCTCTGGTGAGCCGGGCGTAGAGCGCGGAGTAGAGGAAGGCCAGCGTGACCCAGGGCAGGACCAGGGTCCGGGCCCACAGGAACGGATCCTCCAGCAGCGGCACATAGTCGCTGCGTTCGAAGATCGGCCACTGGTAGGTGAACAGGGCCAGCGCCAGGGCGCCGGTGAAGAACATCGGGAGGGAGACACCGGCCAGCGCGACGCCCATCGCCATCCGGTCGAAGACCGAGCCGGGGCGCAGCGCGGACAGCACACCGGTGGCGACACCGGAGACGACCCAGAGCACGGCGGCACCGGCGGCCAGCGACAGCGTCACCGGGAGCCGGGACTGGATCTCGGGCCAGACCTCGATATGCGTCTTGAAGGAGTAACCGAAGCACGGCACATGGCACTTGGCCGCTTCCGGACCGAATTTGTAGTCGACGCCGACGAAGATGCCCTTGAGGAATTCCCAGTACTGCTCGTACACGGGCTTGTCCAGGCCGAGATTCTTCTTGACCGCGGCGATGTCCGCGGGCGTGGGGGCCTTTCCGATGTACTGCTGGGCAAGCTGGTCGGTGGTCTGCCCGGCCAGTTTCGGCAGCAGGAAGAAGATGCCGAAAGTGACCGCGCTGACGATCAGCAGCAGGATCACTGCGCTGATCAACCTGCGGATGATGTACGAGAACACGGGGATGCGGCGTCGGCGCCGCGAGCCGGCCTGGGCCGGCCCGCGGACACCAATGCCTTCACCTGCCTTCCAGGGCTGCTACTTCTTGACGCCGATGTTGAGGTAGTCGTACTGACCGCTGAAGGCCGAAGTGGACACCAGGTTGGTGGCCTTGGGCGAGCGGTACATCAGGACCTTGAAGTAGGTGAGCGGGACCAGCGCCGCCTGCTCCATCGTCTTCTTGTCGATCTCGGCGTACGCCTTCTCGCGGGCCGCCTTGTCGGTGTTGGCGATGGCGCTCTCGAGCAGCTTGTTGATCTCCGGGTCGTCCAGCTCAGAGAGGTTGGTGTTACCGGACTGGCTGATCGCCTTGCCGTTGAGGATCTGCTGCAGGTAGCCGTAGCCGGTCGGGAAGTCCGAGCCCCACTGCATCATGATCAGGCCGACGTTGTTCTTCTTGTTGAACTTCGGCACACCGGCGTAGTCCGAGAAGTACTTGCTGGTGGGGTACGACTGGATCTTGGCGGTGACGCCGATCTTCTTGAGCGAGTCGATGACCGAGGTGGCCGCGTCGACCTCGTCCTGGCGGTCGTTGCGGGCCAGGATCGTGGTCGTGGTCTTGCCGGCGCCGCACTTGTCCCAGTGCTTCTTGGCCTCGGTCAGGTCCAGCTTGTCACCGTCGTACTTCTGCGGGTACAGGTCGTACTTCTGGTAGCCGTCGATGTCGGTCGGCAGGACCGTGGAGGCCAGCTCGCCGCGTATCGGGCCACCGAGCGAGGTCTGCACGGCCTTCTTGTCGATCGCGTACTCGACGGCCTTGCGGCACTCGATGTTGTCGAACGGCTTCACCTTGGTGTTGAGCGCCGTGTAGACCAGACGCTGACCGAGCGCGTTGTCGGTGTTGGCCTTCTCCTTGGGGTCCGTCAGGAGCTGGGCCTGCGTCTGGCCGTCGACGCCGCGGCCGGCCAGGTCGACCAGGGTGTTGCCGGACTGGAGGTCCTTGTCGATGGTCGACTGGGCGACCTTCAGCTTGAGGACGATCTTGTCCGGCAGCTGCTTGCGCAGCGGGTCGGTCTTCGCGGACCACTGCGGGTTGCGGACGAGGGTGAGCTGCTTGCCCTCCTCGTAGCTCTCGAACTTGTACGAGCCGGTGGACAGCACGGACTTGGTGTAGTCCGCGCCCTTGTCCTTGGCCTGCGGGACCGGGGCGGTCTGCGGGGCGCTGACCAGGTAGTCGAACTCGGCGAACGGCTTCTTCAGGTGGAAGACGATCGTCTGGTCGTCAGGGGTCTCGATGGACTTCAGACCGGCCTTGCTCTTGTCCTTGTAGGGACCCTTGTAGCCGCCGTCGTTGTCCTTGAGGAACTGCTGGAAGTAGTTCGGACCCAGCGAGAGGGTGTCACGCGCGAAGTTGCTGCGCTCGACGGCGTACTTGACGTCCTGCGAGGTGACCGTGGAGCCGTCGTCGTACTTGACGCCCTTGCGGAGCTTGTACGTCCAGGTCTTGCCGCCGTCGCTGGGCTTGCCCATCGACTCGGCGAGGTCCGGGGTCAGCTGGTTGCCCTTGGAGCCGGGGCCCGGCTTGAAGGTGGTCAGCGGGCGCGCGTAGAGCCGGCTGAAGTTGTAGATGAAGGCGTAGTACGTGTTGCCCGGGTCGAACGACTCGGGGGCGTCGCTGATCGCGTAGGTGACCGTGCCGCCCTTCGCGTCCGAGGCGTTGACGATGCCCTTGGTGGCGGCGTTCGCCTCGCCCGAGCCCTCCGAGGAGCCCTTGCTCCCGCTGCAGCCGGCCAGCAAAAGGCCCGCACTGGTGATGGCCGCGACCGCCGCGACCGGAACTGACCTTCGCATGATGGTCGGTGTCCCCTTCGTTCGTCGAGAAACGTGAAACTTCGAAACGTCACAAACACAGTTGAGACATCTGGGCGGGCGCCCCGCACCGCCGTCAGCGGCTGCGCGGGTCCAGCGCGTCCCTCAGACCGTCACCGAGCAGGTTGAACGCGAGCACGGTGACGAAGATCGCGAGGCCGGGGACGATCATGTACTGAGGGTCGACCTCGTAGTACTTGACCGCCTGGTTGAGCATGCCGCCCCAGGACGCCTGAGGCGGCTGGATGCCGACGCCCAGGAAGCTCAGCGCCGCCTCGAAGAGGATGTTGGAGGGGATCAGCAGCGTCGAGTAGACGATGACCGGACCCACCAGGTTGGGCAGCAGCTCCCGGAAGAGGATGAACGGGCCGCGTGCACCCATGCCGCGGGCGGCGTCCACGAATTCGCGCTCCCGCAGCGACAGCGTCTGCGCGCGCACGATCCGCCCCATGTACGGCCAGTTGAAGAAGCCGATCACGAAGATCAGCACCGAGATGTGCAGCGGCAGACCCTCCAGACCGAAGGCCCCGCCCTGCAGCGACGCGGAGATCGCGATGGCGAACAGCAGCAGCGGGAAGGCCAGGAAGACATCCATCATCCGGCTGATGAAGGAGTCCACCCGCCCGCGGTAGAAGCCGGCGACGACGCCGAGGACGGTGCCGATGGCGACCGACAGCAGGGTCGCGCCGAATGCCACGATCAGCGACACCCAGGAGCCCTCCAGGATCCGGGCGAGCAGATCGCGGCCGAACTTCGGGTCCACGCCCAGCGGGTGATCCCCGCTCATACCGCCGAAGTCGCCCTTGGGGAGCGTGGTGTTGGGGTCGATCAGCGACTGATTGGGACTGTTCGGGTCCAGACCCAGCAAGGCCTGGAGGGGGCGCGAGAGCGCGGCGACGGCGATGAGCAGGATGACAACGATGGCACCCGCCACCGCAACCTTGTCCCGCCGGAAGCGCAGCCATGCGATCTGCCCGAGCGAGCGCCCCTCGATGCGCTTGCCCTCCACGCCCTTCAGCACCGCTTCCGGCTGCGCCTCAGCAGCCGCCCCGGTGGTCTCGATCGGTGCGGTCACGGTGCTTTTGACCCCTCTCGGCCGACGATGGCCGGCCCATGCCCGCCGCGGTAGCGGCCTGATTCACATCACTGGTGCAAGTCCTCGGGACATCGCGGGAGTTCGCTCGGTCGAAGCCGGAAGGCTCGCGCGACGCCGTACGGGATGACGCTCGTACAAAGGACCGAGGCCCTCTGTTTCGGGAGTCTTCATCCCACTCGCGATCACTCACCAGTCCTGAAGGTGAATGGATGCGTAACTGTGATGTGGTCCACGGCTTTCCGTTATACGGACAGCAGTTCGGGCTGAGCGGAGCGAAAGCCGGCGGGAGAGGGCCTCAACCGCCGGGCGTACTGGGCGAATTCACCCCAAGATCGACGCCGGAGCCGCGCCGGAGTGGCACGGTCGGGAGTCGGAGACAGACTGTCAGTAAGGGCGCGGGTAGCCGTAGCCGTACGAGGGCGCGGGCGCGACGGCCGACGGCTGGGCGTAGCCGTCGCGGTCGAAGAAGGGTCGGGCGGAGGCCCGCATCCACATCCCGACCGGGTCGTACTCGTCGTTCATCGCGACCGTGGAGACCGGCAAGCCGTCCGGAACCGCACCGATCGACTGCTGGATCATCAACCGCACCGAATCCACCGATTGTTGGCCGGTGTCGTACAGATCCAGCCCGATCGCCAGATAAGGGGCGCCGAGCGCGGGCTGTACCCAGGCCCGGCGCAACGACCGTACGGCGGGCGTACGGTGGGCGTTCTGGGCGAGCAGGGCGTAGAACTGCGGAATGTCGATGACCGGTTCCGAGATCCGCAGCGGTCCGGCGGGCAGCCGGTCGAGGCCGCCGGCGATACGGCGCAGATCCAGCCAGGGGATGCCGACACCACCGCCGGGAGCGTGCGGATTCAGCCACAGGCCCCAGCGGTCGGGGAAGAGCGAAGCGGCGATCTCGACGCCGGTGACGACTTCGTGGTCGCGGTTCCAGCCGGAGGCGGCGAGTTCGGGCGCCGAGGTCACACACGGCGCATAGCCGAGGCCGTCGACCTCCATGTTTCCGTACTGCGCATCGGGCATACCGGCCCGGCCGTGCCAGAGCAGCATCCAGACCTGGCCGGCGGCGAGTGCCTGCAGCAGCGCCTCATAGGCGTCGTAACGGCCGGGCGAGACCTGCTGTAGCAGCTGCTCCAGCTGTCCGGCCGCCGCCGGTCCCTGATGCGCACCCGCGCTCACGTGTCCGTCCCTTCTGTCAGCAGGGCACGTGTGGGTGCGCCCGCCCGTCATCCAACCAGCTTACGAGTGGTGCGGAGAGTAGAAGGGCCGCACACGCTCCAGCATCCAGTCCGCGACCGGGTCACCCTGGGCCAGATCGAGCATGACGAGCTGTACGGGCCAGGGCACCGGGACGGCGCCGAGCGCACGTCCGAGGGCTGCCAGGACCGTCTCGCGGGCGCTGCCGTCGTGCAGTGCGGCGGGGGGTGCCGCGACCTGAACACCGACGAACAGTGCGGGCGTGTCGCCCTCGACACTTGCCAGGGCACGTCGGGCACTCAGGACAATTCCGGCGCCGGAGAACTCCAGTCCGGCGGCGGCCAGAAAGTCCACCGGCTCCTCCTGCCAGTCCGGTTCGAAGAGCCGCACCCGGCCGCCGCTCGGCAGCGGGCCCGATTCATGACGCCCCTCCCGGCACAATTCGGCCACCGCGGGCGGCGGCAGCGGAACGCCGATCATGCCGTCGGGGTTGACCGCGATACCGATCCGCGGCGGCAGACCACGGGCGAACTCCCGGGCCGGGGCCACGGTGAAGGACATGTGCGAGCCGACGACCCTCAGGAACTCCTGCTCGGAACTGAAGACCGGGACATAGGCCGCACCGTCGATCTCGACGGTGGGCAGATCGAGGCCGCGGGAGCCGGGCCCGGCGCTCTCCGGGCCACCGCCGTTGGGCAGCGGCACCCACACCCGGCTGCGGCCAAGGACCTCGACGATCCGCCCGCCGGCGCCCGGATGCCCGACCGAAGCGCCCAGCACCTCTTCGAGCTCATTCGCCGGCCACGCCAGCTGCGGTATCCCCTGCTGCTCCGGAAAAGTCATCTGCACCCACCCGCTCCAAAACCGCGCCGTCTGGCCGAAAACACTAGACGAGAAAGCGGGAGGTGGAGCGTGCGGGGGCGGGCCCGGGGACAGGTGCACGCCGCTGACCGAAAGCGGCCGTCTCCTCAGTCGAAAGTGACCGTCTCCAGTGCGGTCGCCGCCCGACGGTCCAGCAGGACCGCCGAGCCGAAGCCCTTGGGCAGACGGGTCGACTCCGCCGCGTCGACCAGTCGGGTCACCGCCCTGCGGTGCCGCGCGAAGGCGTACCCCGATACCCCGCGCCCCCGCGACTCCTGGCCGGACAGCGCCACCTGGGGCGGTACGTCGAGCAGCACCAGATGCAGCCCGCGGCCACCGCGCGCTGCCGACCGCGCGATCCAGCGGCGCACCCACGCCAGCGTCCCGCAGTCGTGCACCACCACACTGTCGCCGGAGCGCAGCGCACGGCGCAGCGCCAGATAGTGGGCGGCCCGGACCAGCGGGCGGTACAGGCCGTAGGGCAGCCGGCGCAGCCTGCCGCGCTCCCAGCGCTCGCGTACGTCCTGCGAATCGATGCGGTGCACCGTGACGCCGTGCCCGTCCAGCGGTGGCACGAGGCGATGCATCAGGGTGCTCTTGCCGCTGCCCGGCAGTCCGGAGACCACGACCAGGTCACCGGCCGGAAACCGCAGCTCGGTGGTGGCGGACCCGGTCTCCTCGGCGCGCAGGTCCTCGACCTGGGCGCCGCGCCCCGGGCGGACGACGGACCGCGCCGGGCGCCGGGCCCGGGATCCGGCGGACGACGCCACCGGCAGGGCGTCCGGGGGCACGGCCCCTGCAGTGGCCGCGCATGCCGCTTCCCTGTGCACCGTGATCGCCCTCCCCGCCCGCTACTGGTCCGGTTGGAGTCCGTCCCTTACCCGCAGAGTGTCAAGAAAAGGTAATGCCCATCAAGGCGATTGTCCGATCTGCCCACGTCGTGGGCGGTGCGCCGACCGGGTCTCCTGTATCCGGCGATCCCGTGCAATGATGTGGCCGCCACGTGCACATCTCAGCTCACCTGTGCACCGCCAACTCCATACCGGCCGCTTGAATCCGCGCGGGAGAGTCCCCGGCCGCCACGGCGGGGCGCCGAAGGAGCAAGTCCTCCCTTGAATCTCTCAGGCCCCTATACCGCGCGGGCGAGGCAGATCTGAAAAGCGAGCCACTGCCCGGCCTACGGGACGGCTCCACCCAAGGTGCAAACCGGGTCCGTTCGTGGGATCCCGGTGAACCTCTCAGGTTCCGATGACAGATGGGGAGAACGTCTTGTCACCCATGCCTGGGAGCCCAGAACCATGACAGATGCCCCCCGCCGCACCGCGCTGGATGCCACGCACCGCGCGCTCGGCGCGACCATGACCGACTTCGCCGGCTGGGACATGCCGCTGCGCTACAGCAGCGAGCGCGACGAACATGTCGCCGTCCGCACCCGCGCCGGTCTCTTCGACCTCTCCCACATGGGCGAGATCACCGTCACCGGCCCGCAGGCCGCCGACCTCCTCGACTATGCGCTGGTCGGCAACATCGGCGGCGTCAAGACCGGCCGCGCCCGCTACACCATGATCTGTGAGGCCGAGGGCGGCATCCTCGACGACCTGATCGTCTACCGCCTGGCCGACCAGGAGTACATGGTCGTCGCCAATGCCTCCAACGCCCAGGTGGTGCTGGACGCGCTGACCGCGCGCGCCGGCGGTTTCGACGCCGCGATCCGCGACGACCGGGACGCCTACGCGCTGCTCGCGGTGCAGGGCCCGGAGTCCCCCGGCATCCTCAAGGCGCTCACGGACGCCGATCTGGACGGTCTGAAGTACTACGCGGGCCTGCCCGGCACGGTCGCCGGTGTCGACGCGCTGATCGCCCGTACCGGGTACACCGGCGAGGACGGCTTCGAACTGTTCGTCCGGCCGGCGGACGCGGTCGCCCTCTGGGAGGCGCTGACCGAGGCCGGCAAGGACGTCGGTCTGGTCCCCTGCGGTCTGTCCTGCCGCGACACGCTGCGCCTGGAGGCGGGCATGCCGCTGTACGGGCACGAGCTGACCACCGCGACCACCCCGTTCGACGCGGGCCTGGGCCGGGTCGTGAAGTTCGAGAAGACGACCAACGGCGGTGACTTCGTGGGCCGCGCCGCGCTGGCGGCGGCCGCCGAGCGCGCCGAGACCCAACCGCCGCGCAAGCTGGTCGGTCTGATCGCCCAGGGCCGCCGCGTCCCGCGCGCCGGATACCCGGTCGTCGCGGCCGACGGCACGGTCATCGGCGAGGTCACGTCCGGCGCCCCCTCCCCCACGCTCGGCAAGCCGATCGCCATCGCCTACGTCGACGCGGCCTACGCCACACCGGGTACCGAGGGTGTCTGTGTGGACATCCGTGGAAGCCATGAGCCGTACGAGGTCACCGCGCTGCCGTTCTACAAGCGGCAGAAGTAGCGGTTCACCCACGGCAGGCCCGGCAGTGGCGCGCCCGCGCGTCTCACTGTGCAAGACCCTCCCCCAGACTTCGTCCGGGTGGGGTCCCCCAGCGGCAGCTGGGGGAGTGCCCCGATTCACGATCACACCCTCGCGTACAGGAGAATCGAGCCATGAGCAACCCCCAGCAGCTGCGCTACAGCAAGGAGCACGAGTGGCTGTCGGGCGCCGAGGACGGCGTCTCGACGGTCGGCATCACCGAGCACGCGGCCAACGCACTCGGCGACGTCGTCTACGTGCAGCTCCCGGAGGTCGGCGCCACGGTCGCGGCGGGCGAGACCTGCGGTGAGCTGGAGTCGACCAAGTCGGTCAGCGATCTCTACTCGCCCGTCGACGGCGAGATCGTCGAGATCAACGAGGATGTCGTCAACGACCCCTCGCTGGTGAACTCCGCCCCGTTCGAGGGCGGTTGGCTGTTCAAGCTGAAGATCAGCGGCGAGCCGGGCGAGCTGCTCTCGGCCGACGAGTACGCCGCCTTCATCACCGGCTGAGCCGTCCGGCCCCTCCCCCACTCGCGGCTTCGCTCGAGCGGGGGACCCCCACCCCGCCCCTGACTCCTCCAGGAAAGACTCATGTCGCTTCTGAACAGCTCCCTCCATGAGCTCGACCCCGACGTCGCCGCCGCCGTCGACGCCGAGCTGCACCGCCAGCAGTCCACCCTCGAAATGATCGCCTCGGAGAACTTCGCCCCCGTCGCCGTCATGGAGGCCCAGGGCTCCGTCCTGACCAACAAGTACGCCGAGGGCTACCCCGGCCGCCGCTACTACGGCGGCTGCGAACACGTCGACGTCGTCGAACAGATCGCCATCGACCGCATCAAGGCCCTCTTCGGCGCCGAAGCCGCCAACGTCCAGCCCCACTCCGGCGCACAGGCCAACGCCGCCGCCATGTTCGCCCTCATCAAGCCGGGCGACACCATCCTGGGCCTCAACCTCGCCCACGGCGGGCACCTGACCCACGGCATGAAGATCAACTTCTCCGGCAAGCTCTACAACGTCGTCCCCTACCACGTCGACGAGAAGACCAACCTCGTCGACATGGAAGAGGTCGAACGCCTCGCCAAGGAACACCGCCCCAAGCTGATCGTCGCCGGCTGGTCCGCCTACCCCCGCCAGCTCGACTTCGCCGCCTTCCGCCGCATCGCCGACGAGGTCGGCGCCTACCTCATGGTCGACATGGCCCACTTCGCCGGCCTCGTCGCCGCGGGCCTGCACCCCAACCCGGTCCCGCACGCCCACGTCGTGACCACCACCACCCACAAAACCCTCGGCGGCCCCCGCGGCGGCGTGATCCTCTCCACCCAGGAACTCGCCAAGAAGATCAACTCCGCCGTCTTCCCCGGCCAACAGGGCGGCCCCCTCGAACACGTCATCGCCGCCAAGGCCGTCTCCTTCAAGGTCGCCGCCTCCGAAGAATTCAAGGAGCGCCAGCAGCGCACCCTCGACGGCGCCAAGATCCTCGCCGAACGCCTCATCCAGGACGACATCAAGCAGCACGGCGTCTCCGTCCTGTCCGGCGGCACCGACGTCCACCTCGTCCTGGTCGACCTGCGCGACTCCGAACTGGACGGCCAGCAGGCCGAGGACCGCCTCCACGAGGTCGGCATCACCGTCAACCGCAACGCCATCCCCAACGACCCCCGACCCCCCATGGTCACCTCGGGTCTGCGCATCGGCACCCCGGCACTGGCCACCCGCGGCTTCCAGGCCGAAGACTTCCGCGAGGTCGCCGACATCATCGCCGAGGCACTCAAGCCCACCTACGACACCGAAGCCCTCAAGGCCCGGGTCACCGCGCTGGCGGACAAGTTCCCCCTTTACCCGTCGCTGTGACGCGTCTCATGCAGTGAGCCCTCGCACCGCCGGTGATCGGCGGGCGAAGGCTGAACGGGCCGTGAGCCCGGGGCCGTTGGTCCCGGGCTCATGGTCTGCATGCTCGATTTCCCCTTCCCCTTGTGCGAAATCGCGGCGAATTCTGATGATTCGCGAGAAATAAGGTGTCAGCTGCACACGGCAGCGGCCCTTCAACGGCGAGGGGGCAATCGGCAACGGCAGGACGGACCACTCACCCCATGGACATGAGCGCGGGCGACCGGAAGGGGCTCAGCCTCTTCGCCCTCATCATGATCGGCATAGGCTCGATCTTCGGCTCCGGCTGGCTCTTCGGCGCCGGTGCCGCCGCCCAGGTGGCGGGCCCCGCGGCACTGCTCGCCTGGGTGATCGGCGCCGTCTTCATCGGCATGATCGCGATGACCTACGCGGAGGTCGGCTCGGCCTACCCGATCCCCGGCGGCATGGCCCGCTACGGCCATCTCTCCCACGGCCCGGTCCTCGGCTTCCTCACCGGCTGGGCGGTATGGATCGCGGTCGCCTCGCTCATCCCGATCGAGTCGATCGCCGCCACCCAGTACATGACGTCATGGGGCTTCGCCTGGGCGAAGGACCTGGTCGATCCGGCCGGCCAACACCTCACCCTCTCCGGCACCGGTGTGGCGCTGATCCTGACCGTCGCGCTCTGGCTGACCTGCTACTGGTCGGTCCAGCTGTTGGCCCGGGCCAACACCGTCCTCACCCTGGTCAAGTTCGCGATCCCGGTGCTCGCCGTGCTCGCGCTGATCGGGTCCGGCTTCCACACCTCGAACTTCACCTCGCAGGGCGGCTTCGCCCCGTACGGCTGGCCGGCCGTGCTCACCGCCGTCACCACCTGCGGTGTGGTCTTCGCCTTCAACGGCTTCCAGGCCGTGGTCAACCTCGGCGGTGCCGCCAAGAACCCGGGCCGGGCCATCCCGATCGCCCTGGTCGGCGCGCTCTCGCTGGGCCTGGTGATCTATCTGGCGCTGCAGACCGCGTTCCTGGGGTCGGTGCCGCCCGAGCAGCTGGCCCGGGCGGGCGGCTGGCAGGGCGTGGACCTCAGCTCGCCGTTCGCCGATCTCGCCCAGCTGCTGATGTTGCACTGGGTCGTCATGATGCTGCAGTTCGGCGCGTTCATCTCACCGGCCGGATCCAACATCGCCAACGTCGCCTCGGCCGCGTACATGGTCACCAATCTCGCCGAGACCGGCTTCTTCCCCAAGAAGCTGGCGGCGGTGCACCCGCGGTACGGCACCGCGCGCCCCGCGATGTGGGTCAATCTCGGCTTCTCCGCCCTGCTCCTGGTCACCGTCGGCCGCAGCTGGCAGGCGCTGGCCGGGGTGGTCTCGGCGGCCATGGTCATCTCGTATCTGATCGGCCCGATCGCGGTGGGTGTTTTCCGGCACACCAAGCCGAATCTGCCGCGCCCCTTCCGGCTCCCCGCCGCCACGATCCTCTGCCCCGTGACCTTCGCCTTCGCCGCCTGCGCCCTGTACTGGTCGAAGTGGCCCGACACCGGCAAGGTGACCCTGCTGACGCTGGTCTCCGTGCCGATCGCGGCGCTGGTGCTGCGGCGCAAGGGCGAGACGCGGCTGCTGCGGCAGTTCGCGCCGGCCTGGTGGATGATCCTCTTCCTGGTCTGGATGGCGACCCTGTCGGCGCTGGGCAGCCCGGATTTCGGCGGCCGCGGCATCATCCCCGGCGGCCTGGACATCGCCCTGGTCGCCCTCTCGGCGCCGGCCTTCTACTTCTGGGCCGTACGCGCCGGGATCGCGGCCCACCGGGCCGGGCTCCCGGGCCCCGACCCGGTGCTCGACCGGACCCACGGCCACGCTTCCGACCGGACGGCGGGCAACGCGGAACCCGCGCACAGCCCCGCCCCCGCCGCTCCCGTATCCGCTTCGACACCCCCTGTTACCCCCGACGACGGACGCCCGATGGTTTCCGTCTGACGGCACCGCGCCGGGTCCGGGTTACGCTCGACAATCGGCGCAGAAACGTACCTCCTGTCCCATAGCTCCACCGTCCACCACGAGCAGACAAGGGAGTCCGCCCCCGTGGCCATCTCCGTCTTCGACCTCTTCTCCATCGGCATCGGCCCCTCCAGCTCCCACACCGTCGGCCCCATGCGCGCCGCCCGGATGTTCGTCGGACGCCTCAAGAAGGACGGTCTGCTCGCCCAGACCACCTCCGTACGCGCCGAACTCTTCGGCTCCCTGGGCGCCACCGGCCACGGCCACGGCACCCCCAAAGCCGTCCTCCTGGGCCTGGAAGGCCACTCCCCCCGCACCGTCGACGTCGAAAGCGCCGACGACGAAGTCGAACGCATCCGCACCACCAAACGACTGCGACTGATGGGCGCCGAAATAGGCACCGCCCACGAAATCGACTTCGACGAATCCACCGAACTCATCCTCCACCGCCGCCGCGCCCTGCCCTACCACGCCAACGGCATGACCCTCTTCGCCTACGACACCACAGGCGCACCCCTCCTGGAGAAGACCTACTACTCCGTGGGCGGCGGCTTCGTCGTCGACGAGGACGCGGTCGCCGGCCAAAACCCCATCGTCCCCGACGACACCGTCCTGGGGCACCCCTTCCGCACCGGCGACGAACTCCTCCGCCTGGCCCAGGACACCGGCCTGTCCATCTCCGCCCTCATGCTGGAGAACGAAAAAGCCTGGCGCACCGAGGAAGAAATCCGCTCCGGGCTGCTCGACATCTGGGGCGTCATGCAGGCCTGCATCCAACGCGGCATGTCCCGCGAAGGCATCCTGCCCGGCGGCCTCAAGGTCCGCCGCCGCGCCGCGAACTCCGCCCGCCAACTGCGCGCCGAAGGCGACGCGCAGGCCCGCGCCATGGAGTGGATCACCCTCTACGCCATGGCCGTCAACGAGGAGAACGCCGCCGGCGGCCGCGTCGTGACCGCCCCCACCAACGGCGCCGCCGGCATCATCCCCGCCGTCCTGCACTACTACATGAACTTCGTGCCCGGCGCCGACGAGGACGGCGTGGTCCGCTTCCTGCTCGCGGCCGGCGCCATCGGCATGCTCTTCAAGGAGAACGCCTCCATCTCCGGCGCCGAGGTCGGCTGCCAGGGCGAGGTCGGCTCCGCCTGCTCCATGGCCGCCGGCGCCCTCGCCGAAGTCCTCGGCGGCAGCCCCGAACAGGTCGAGAACGCCGCCGAGATCGGCATGGAACACAACCTCGGCCTGACCTGCGACCCCGTCGGCGGCCTCGTCCAGATCCCCTGCATCGAACGCAACGGCATGGCCGCCGTCAAGGCCGTCACCGCCGCGAAGATGGCCATGCGCGGCGACGGCAGCCACAAAGTCTCCCTCGACAAGGTCATCAAGACCATGAAGGAGACCGGCGCCGACATGAGCGTCAAGTACAAGGAGACCGCACGCGGCGGACTCGCCGTCAACATCATCGAGTGCTGAGGTTGTAGGCCCTGACCAGCGCGTTTCCTCTCTTTCAGCGCTGTCAGGGCCTTCTCTGCGCACGCGGCGGAAAGCCCCTGAACCGCCCTTTACCGGTCGGCGGAGGCCTTCCCGAGCAGCGAAGTGAGGATCGACTCGGCGTGTGTCCATAGCAGCGCGCCGCCGATCCCCGGTACGACACGGCGATGCGCACCGGGCATACGGGTAGCGAGCAGTGCTCCGTTGTCGGGAGAGTGGCTGGTGTCCCGCTCGCCGTACCAGATGTCGACCGGTACATCGATCTCGTCGAGGGCGAACGGCCACCGCCCCATGGCCAGGACCGTGTCGCGGGCGTAACCGGCCGCACCTTGGACAAAGCCCTCGTCCAAGGCCCTGCGGTAGGCAACCGCGAAATCAGGATCCCGGTACACCGCGAGGTCGCACCCCGGACTTCCGGTCATGACCATGCCCCACATCGCCTGCGCGCTGAAGCCCGCGAAGAACTCCTCGGCGCCCACCGGGTCGCACGCGGTCCGCTCGACCAGGCCACGCAGATCCGCCGCCAGCGCGGAAGCGAACTCCGGCGCGGCGACCTCATCCGCCCCGGAGACGACAGCCAGTGCGGAAGCGACGCCTTCCTCGGCACAGGCTAGAGCGAACGGCGCACCTTGCGAGTTCCCGACCACAGCCGGGCGCCCCAGCCCTCGTAGCACGCCGAGTTGACGGATGTCACCGGCGAAGTCGGAGAACGTCCGACCGGGTGCGGGTGTGGAGACACCGAGCCCCGGGCGGTCCACGGAGACAAGACGCACTCCGAGCGCCTCAACGACACCCGCGCCGAACCCGAGCCACCGGCTCGTGGCCGCACCCGGACACAACACAACGGGCGCCCCGTCCGGCGGCCCCCACTCGGCCCACCCGAGCAACCGTCCATCGGACAGACGGCTCTCACCGAGCCGGGCAGGTTCGTCGGCGAACACGGTCATGATCAGCATCATGGTCAGGGACGGGACGCTTCGCACCGGATTTTCGCCGTAGCCCTGTCCAGGGCGATCCGGCCTTCCTCGCCCGCCCCCTCCTGGACACAGGCCAGGGGCAGAGCCGCCATATGTCCGCGACCGTACTTTCGGCCGGCGGGCTCACCCTCGCGGCGGAGGCACGGCAGACGCAGGGCGCCGCAATGTGGACGGAAGGCCCACCCGTGTCAGGAGAGTCAGTGACCACCGCCGTACCCGAGTCGCCCCCTGTGCCCGTCCCCGTGCCCCGGCGTCGTATCGACGCGCTCGATGCCCTGCGGGGATTCGCGCTCTGCGGGATTCTGCTGGTCAACATTCCACAGATAACCCATATGCGGGGTTATAGGGTGCCCGGTGAGTTGCTGCCCGTGCGCGAAGCACTGGACCTGTTCGTCCAGCACCGGTTCTTTCCCCTGTTTTCCTTCCTCTTCGGGCTGAGCTTCGTCCTCTTCCACGAGGGCGCCGCGGCTCGCGCAGCCAAGCCCCGCGTTCTGCTGTTGCGCCGGCTCCTGGCGCTGGGTGTGCTGGGCGTCGGGCACCACGCTCTGCAACCGGGTGAGGCACTGCTGCCGTACGCGATCGTCGGTCTGCTCGTACTGCTGCCCTCGACCCGGCTCTCGCGCCGGCTTGTGCTGATCGGCGGCATCGTGCTGACCGTGGCCGGTACGACCTTGGTCAGCGGGGGGCAAGCGGTGATCCCGGGGCTGTTCCTGCTGGGTGCGGCGACCGCCCGTTACGGCGTCGCGGACACGCTGGAGCGGCGTGACGGCCAACTGGCCGTGCTGCTCGCGGTGTCCGCGCCCGCCGCCGTGGCCGCCGCCTTCTGGCAGCGGGACGCCTGGGCGACCGACCTCGGCCCCCGCGCGGCGTCCGTCGCCGGGCTGCTGATGGCCCTCGCCTACGCCTGTGGCTTCCTGCTGCTGTTGCGCACCCCCCTGCGTGGCGCCATGGCGGCGGTCTTCGCGCCGCTGGGTCGGATGGCGCTGACCAACTACCTCACCGCGACGTTGATCGTTGTCGCCGTCGCACCCGTGCTTGAACTGTTCGAGTCCACCCGCTGGGGCGCGGCGCTCGGCCTGGCCGCCGTCATCCTCGCCGTGCAGACCGTCCTGAGCCGCCTGTGGCTGAGCACTTTCCGGTACGGGCCGCTGGAGTGGGCCTGGCGGTGTGTGACCTGGTGGCAGCTGGTGCCGATCACCAAGTCACAGGGTCGGCGCGGGCACTGAGCCGTACGACCGGAGAATCAGCAGGCCGTGACAGAGCCCGTCTCCCAGGCCCAGGCGGCGATCTCGACGCGGTTGCGCAGCCGCAGTTTGGCCTGGATGCCGGTCAGATGTGTCTTGACGGTGGACAGGGTGATGGACAGTTCGTCGGCGATCTCCTGGTTGGTGCGGCCGCGGGCCACCAGGCGTACGACCTCACGTTCGCGCTCGGACAGCGACGTGAGCGGTGCGAGCCCGGCGGCCTGCGAAGGGGGCCGTCCGGCCAACGGCCCCTGTTGTTCGCGCAGGTGCTCCAGGAGGCGCAGGGTCACCGCCGGCGAGACCAGCGCGTCGCCGCGGGCCGCGGCCCGTACCGCCTCCAGCAGCAGCTCCGGCCCGGCGTTCTTGAGCAGGAACCCCAGCGCGCCCGCGCGCAGCGCCCCGTACAGGTAGTCGTCCTGGTCGAAGGTGGTGACCACGACGACCTTGAGCGGGGCGACGGCACCGGCGCCCGCAAGCGCGCGGGTGACGTCCAGGCCGTCCAGCTTCGGCATCCGCACGTCGACCAGACACACATCGGGGCGCAGCCGCCGGGCCAGCTCCACACACCGGGCGCCGTCGCCGGCCTCCCCCACCACCTCCAGGTCCGGCTGGGCGTCGATGATCAGCCGAAATCCGGTGCGCACCATCTCCTGGTCGTCCGCGATCAGGACCCGGGTGCGTGCGCTGGGCAGAGCATTCATGCCTGCGATCCTCCCAGCCCGGGCGCGGCGGTGACGGGGCGCTGCGGGCGTACGGGGAAAGTGCCTGCCACCTGCCAGCCACCGTCGGGTGCGGTGCCGGCGGTAAGCGTGCCGCCGACCGCCTCGATGCGTTCGCGCAGGCCGATGAGACCGAAGCCCCCGCTCCTGCCACCGGGAGGCATCGCGCCTGAGGGTGGGCCGTTGACCACTTCCGCCGTGAGTGTCCCGGGGCTCGCCGTCAGGCTGACGCGTGCGTCCCGCGCGCCGGGCGCGTGTCGGGTGATGTTGGTCAGGGCTTCTTGGACGAGGCGGTGCACGGTGGTTTCCACCTCGGGGTCGAGTTCGGCCGCACGCGCCTCGGCGGACACGTCCAACCGGGCGGTGGGGTGGCCTGCCTGCCCGAACCGGGATATGAGCAGGGCCAGTTCGGCCAGGAGATCGTCGGGGCGTACGGTGCCGCGGTCCTGCTCGCGCAGGACGCGTACCAGGCGATGCATGGAGTCCAGGGTTTCGTTGCCCGCCTTTTCGATGCCGCGAAGCAGCGGCTCCACCTGCTCGGGGGCGTGCTCGCGGATGGCCAGGGCGGCCTGGGCCTGGACGACCATGCCGGTGACGTGGTGGGCGACGAAGTCGTGCAGATCATGGGCGAGTTGCAGCCGCTCCCCTTCGCGTACGGCGATGATCGCCCTGGCCCTGCGGTCGTCCAGCATCCGCAGATGGCAGCCGAACCCGGCCGCGGCCACGGCGGCCAGCAGCAACAGGGAAGAGAACCCGGACCAGTACGCGGCATACCGCAGCCCGCTGCGCGCCGGCCCGGCCACGATCGTCGCGCCGAGCAGCAGGCACAGGCCGAGTGCGGCCCATGGCCGGGCGGTGCGCGCGGTGCGGGCAAGGAGCACAAGGAGCACGGCGGACTCCAGCGTCCCCGAGCCCGGCCCGCCCTCCGACGCCCATACCAACCACCCGGTCACCGTCAACGACAGCCCGGCGGCCACGACAGCGCGCCCCTCGATCCGCACCCGCACGGGCGCGAACACCACCACCGCCATGGCCACCCCCGACAGCACCGGCAGCCACGCACTGGCGGGGAGGGTGCGCATGTACTCCAGAGGCATGCGGCTCCAGATGTCCGCCAGCCCCATCAGCAGGAGCCACGCCGTGATCAGCGCGGCCAGGGTGCGCCGCCCTCTCGGCGACAGGGCGGGAAAGCCGTCTTCGTCCATGCGTCAAATCTACGGATGCATCGTCAACCGGCCGGAGCATGTCCGCCGTTTCCCGCCCGTGGCCTGCACCCTTGAGGAGCGGCAGCGGAGGCCGATCACGGCGCGTCTCGTCCTGACCACGCCGCTATCTGCCGATCTCCCAGGCGAACGGCGGGAGTTCACGGGCCCGGGAGTAGATGTCCAGGGCGTGGTGCGCGGGGACGAAGGGGTGCACACGGGCGCCTTCGAGGCCGGCCAGGATGCGGGCGCAGTGCTGGACGCAGCCGGCGACCTCCCGGCCGTTGCGGTCGACGATGGTGGCGGCGTCGTGCGGGCCTTCGCACGGGGTGGGGTCCTTGGCCGCGGCGGCCGGGCAGCGGCTGTGCGGGGCGGTGGGTGGTGCGGCCCCCTCGTGGGCCGACGGGTGCGGTAGTGGCTGGTTCATGCGCGATGTCCCCCTGATGGCACGGTGGTACCTGGCGTGAGCGGTGCCGGTGGCCGGATCGCTCCCACGGCCCCGGCGCCCAGGACAGTGCTGCTCGGTGCGGGGCGCGTCCATGCCGCCTTGGGGAAGACCTGGTCCGATCGTCAGCTATTCATGGAAATGCGCTTCAGGGGGACGGAATCAGGAGCGGTCGGGGCGGCGGAGGGCGAACGGCTCCAGGAGCAGGGCGAGGGCGAGCAGGGCGGCGGCCAGGAGCCAGCCGCCGAGGACATCGCCGGGCCAGTGGACGCCCAGGTAGACGCGGGTGAGGCCGACCCCGGCGGCCCAGAGGGCGAGCACCGCGCACCAGGTGCGGGCGATGGAGGGCCGGGCGCGCTGCGCGATGCCCCAGGCCAGCAGTCCGGCCGCGAGCGCCGAGGTGGTGGCGTGGCCGGAGGGGAACGCATGGCCGGAGGCGTGCCCGGCCCAGTCGACGGCCGGCGGACGGGGGCGGGCGAGCAGCTCCATCAGGCCGTAACGGAGCGCCTGCCCGACGGCGAGGACGATCACGGCGCAGGTCACCGCGCGGAGCCGGCCGAGGGCGCTCCGGCCGGCCAGCAGGCCGGCGAGTACGGCCATCGCGTACGGGGTCACGCCGGTGCCGGTGGCCGTCAGCGCGCGGGCCAGGGAGCGCAGCGGCTCACCGTGGTGTGCCGTGGACCAGTGGACGGCGCCCCGTTCGGGGGCGAGCGGGGCGCCGTGCCGTACGGAGACGGTGACGGCCGCGGCGGCGAAGAGCGCCGCGCAGACCGCGGCGAGGGCGATGAGCGGGCCGGTACCGGGCCGTCGGTGCGGGCCGGGGCGGAGGCCGGGGCCCGGCTCCGGCCGGTGGCCGCCTTCCGGTTCCCGCCCGGACGCCGTCACCTCGCTGCCACCAGGGGGCGCAGCCGGGTGGCGCGGAGGCGGTCGACGGCGGAGGCCGCACGGCGGGCGATCCGGCCGAGCCGCCGGTCGCACAGCAGCAGGGCGACCGCGGCGGCGGTGATCCGGGTGTACGGGCCGCCGTCGATCGAGGCTCCGCCGAGGGCGAGGTGGTTCACGGGGGTTCTCCTTGGCGGCGTGGTGCCTCGTGCGTGGTGCGGTGGTGCGGGGTGGTGCGCAGCCGTGCGGGGGTCAGGCGCCGGGTGGCGTCCGGGGGCCGGTCGTCGTTGCCGGGCGTTTGCGGGAGCGGAGCAGTTCGACGGCGAGCGGGGTCAGCGACACCAGCACCACGAGGGCGACCAGCGGCAGCAGATAGCGGTCGACGTTCGGTACGGACGCGCCCAGGGCGTATCCGGCGAGGGTGAGGCCGAGGGTCCAGATCAGGCCGCCGGCGATCTGCCAGAGGGTGAAGGTGCGGGCGGGCACGTTCAGGGCGCCGGCCAGCGGGTTCAGGACGGTGCGGACGACGGGGACGAAGCGGGCGAGGACGATCGCCTTGGCGTGGCCGTAGCGGGCCAGGTACTCCTCGGCGCGGGCGGCGCCCTCGTGCAGCCGACGGGCGCGGCTGCGGGTCAGCAGGGCGCGGCCGCCGCGTCTGCCGATCCAGTAGCCGGTCTGGGATCCGGCGAGCGCGCCGGCCGCGGCGGCCGCGAGCACCTGCGGCAGCGCGAGATGCACGGCGCCACCGGTGCCGGGGGCGCACAGCAGTCCGGCGGTGAACAGCAGGGAGTCGCCGGGCAGGAAGAAGCCGACCAGCAGTCCGGTCTCGGCGAACAGCACGACGGCGACGCCCAGCGCGCCGAACGCCGCGAGCAGCGAACCGGCGTCGAGCACATTGACGGCGGCCTGGGTCACGCCTGTCACCTGCGCAAATGCGGCGGCTACGGCCATGTCGGCAGGCCCTCCCATAATGGGTTGCGGGCCTGCCGTGCGGCCGACCCGACCGACTACAGTCACGTAGACGGTCTACGGAACTGTAGACGACGAAAAAGGTGAAGGGCGTTCCATGTCGGAGACATCACCCGTGCAGCGGCGCCCGTCCGGCGAGCTGGAGGCGAGCGTCCTCGCGGCGCTCTGGGCGGCCGACGGGCCGCTGAGCCCCGCCGAGGTGCAGAGCGCCCTGGGCGGCCGGCTCGCCCGTACGACCGTCACCACGATCCTCACCCGGCTGCACGACAAGGGCGCGGTGTCCCGCTCCCGGGCCGGCCGCGGCTTCGTGTACTCGCCGATACAGGACTCCGCGGGGCTGACCGCCCGGCGGATGCGCAGCGAGCTCGACAAGCAGGACGACCGCACCACCGCGCTCGCCCGCTTCGTCTCGCAGCTGACCAGCGAGGACGAGCAGCTGCTCCGGTCGCTTCTGGAGGGTGCCGACGGCGCCCCGGAGGAGCCGGCCGCCGGTCCGCGGTCCGGCCCCGGGGCCGCCCCGTGATCGTCGCCGTGTGGATTCCGCTGCTGATGCCGCTGCTCGCGGTGCCGGCCGCCCGTCGGCTGGCGGAGTCGCTGCCGCCGCGCGCCGCGGCCTGGCTGCTGACCGGCTGCGCCGTCGCGCTGGCCGGCTGTACGACCGCGGCGCTCGGCCTGCTGGTGGCCGCCGGGGCGCTGCGGCTGCCACCGGTCGCCGCCCTGGGCCATCTCTCCCTGCCGCTGCTCGGCGGCGATCCCGACGTGACGGTCCCCGTGGCGTATGCCGCCGGTGGGCTGCTCACCGTCTGCGCGGTCGCCGTCGTCCACCGCGCCCGCCGCCACGGCACCGAGCTGCGCACCGCCCGGCGCAGCGCCGAGGCACACCCCGTGTCCGGCGACCTGTGCGTGCTGCCGGACTCCGCGCCCGACGCCTACGCCCTGCCGGGGCGGCCGGGCCGGGTGGTGGTCACGGCCGGCATGCTGCGGGCGCTGCCGGCGGCCGAGCGGGAGGCGCTGTTCGCCCATGAGCGTGCCCATCTCGCGGGCCGGCACCATCTGTTCCTGCTCACGGTCGCGCTTACCTCGGCCTGCCATCCGCTGCTCCGCTCGCTGCGGGCGCCGCTGGCGTACGCCCTGGAGCGCTGGGCCGATGAAGCGGCCGCGTCCCGGGTGGGCGACCGCCGGGTCACGGCCCGGGCCATCGGCCGCGCCGCGCTGGCCGCCCGCCCGCATGACCGGGGGCCGCTCCGTCCCGGCGCCGTCCTCGCCGCGACGGCCGGCCCCGTACCGCGCCGGGTCGCCGCCCTCCTGACCCCCGACCGGACAGCCGGTCACCCCCCGATACGCACCGGCTTCCGCGGCCGCCGGCTGATCGCCGCGGCCCTGCTCGCCTGCATCGCCTTCTCCGCGGGCGCCGCCCTGGACGCCGCGGCCGACCTGCACGAGACGGTGGAGGTCGCCCAGGGAGAGACGGCGCGCTGAGCTGCCGGGGAACGGGTGGCGGGCCCTACTCTCCCGCCCCGGTTCCCGTGTGCGCCCCGGTTCCCGTACCGCCGCCCTTCCCCCTGCCGACCGTGAAGCCCAGCGTGGCACCGCCGCCCGGGCGGTGGACGGCGAAGGCGTAGCCGCCATGGGCGGTGGCGATCTCGCGGACGATGGCGAGGCCGAGGCCGGAGCCGGGCAGGCCGCGGGCGGCCGGCGCCCGGTAGAAGCGGTCGAAGACCCGGGTGAGGTCGGCTTCGGCGATGCCGGGACCGCGGTCGAGGACCTCGATGCGGGCGCCGATGACCACGACCTCGATCGGCTCCGTCCCGCCCGCGTCGAACTTGGCCGCGTTCTCCAGCAGATTGGTGAGCGCACGGTGCAGCGCGGCGGGGCGGCCCTCGACCACCGCCGGGCGCGTGGTCCGTACGGTGATCTCACGGCCGGTGCGGCGCCGGGCGGACGCGGCCGCCTTCTCCGCCACCTGGGCCAGGTGCACCTCGGACAGCGGGTCGTCGTCGCGCTGCCCGGCCGCCAGATCGACCAGCTCGTTGACCAGATCGCTGAGTTCCCTGGCCTCGCCCGCCAGATCGGTCAGCAGCTCGTCGCGGGCGTCCGGCGGCAGTTCCTCGAACCGCTTCAGCAGCGAGATGTTGGTACGCAGCGAGGTCAGCGGGGTGCGCAGCTCATGGCCGGCGTCCTGGACCAGGCGCTGCTGGTCCTGGACCGCGCTGGCCAGCCGCCCGAGCATGTCGTCGAAGGCCCGCCCGAGCCGGGCGACCTCGTCCCGGCCCGCCACCGGCACCGGTACGTCCAGCCGCCCGTGCTCCGCCACGCTCTCGGCGACCGAGGTCAGCCGCACCAGACGGCCGGTGATCCGGCGCGCCAGCCACCAGCCGGCCGCGCCGGACAGCGCGATGACCGCGGCCGCCAGCAGGGCGGTGCGCTGCTGGCGCGCGGAGAGCAGATCCTCGGTCTCGCTGAACTTCTGGGCGACCTGGACGGCCCCGCGGCCGCCGCCGAGCGCGACGGTGGCGACGTGGTACTCCTCGTCGCCGATGTCCGCCTCCCGCTCCGTGTACCCGCCGGCGTGTGCGTCCGTGGCGATCCGGCGCTCCGCGGCACCGACCGGCAGGGCCGGGCGCCCCAGCTCGACGATCCGGCCGCCGGCGCCCAGGATCTGTACATCGGTACGGGTGGGCCGGGTGAGGTCGTCGCGCGGCCCGTCGTGGTCGGGGTCGGCGGTCGCATAGTCGGAGGGCGCGAACGGCTTCTCCCGGACCTGGGTCCGCAGATCCCGTACGACCCCGGAGAACACCGACTTCTCGTCGACCCGCACCAGCCGGGCCGCCGCGTCGTAGCTGAGGAATCCGACGAGCAGGGTCACCGCGGCGGCCCCGATGGCGAACGCCACCGCGAAGGCGGTGCGCAGGCTGGCGGGCTTACGGGTGCGCAGCCAGGCGGCCGACCCGCCGCCGCGCACGGCACGTGTCCAGGCACGCAGCCGGGCGCGCAGCCGACGGCCGCGCCGGGCCCGGGGCCCGGAGCCGGCCCGACCGCCGCGCCCGGGCATCTCAGTCCTCCCGCAGGACGTAGCCGACGCCGCGCACCGTGTGGATCAGCGGGCGGCTGCCCGGGACATCGACCTTGCGGCGCAGATAGCCCACGTACACCGCGAGGTTCTTCGAGCCCGGTCCGAAGTCGTAGCCCCAGATCCGGTCGTAGATCGTCGAGTGGTCCAGGACGATCCCGGCGTTGCGGGCGAGCAGTTCCAGCAGCTCGAACTCGGTCCGGGTCAGCTCCAGCTCACGCTCCCCGCGCCAGGCACGGCGCGAGGGCCCGTCGATCCGCAGATCGGCCGCCTCGACCAGACCGCTGTCCGCCACCCGGACGTCGTACGCCCCACCGGCCGCACCGGCCTCGCCGAACTCACCGGCCTCCTCGCCACCGGCGCCGTACTCCGCCCCGGGCGCCGCCGCGCCCGCCGTCGTCCTGCGCAGCAGCGCCCGCAGCCGGGCGAAGACCTCCTCGACCTCGAACGGCTTGACCACATAGTCGTCGGCCCCGGCGTCCAGGCCGGCGATCCGGTCCGCCGTCTCGACCCGGGCGGTCAGCATCAGAATCGGGGTGCGGTCCTGCTCGGCCCTCAGCACCTGGCACACCTGCAGCCCGTCGATGCCCGGCATCATCACGTCCAGCAGGATCACGTCCGGCCGTTCGCGGTGCGCCGCGGCGAGCGCCTGGATGCCGTCGGCGACGGCGGTGACCTGGTACCCCTCCAGGGTCAGGGCACGCTCCAGCGCGGTGCGGATGGGACGGTCGTCCTCGGCGAGCAGTACGGAATGGGTCACCCGGCAAGTCTGCCAAGGCCGCGGGGGTGCGGCGGCGGCCGGCCGGTCCGGCGGTGGGTTTCTTACCCGGCTCTCACCCGGGGTCTTACCGGGCTCTCACCCCGGCCACGCCCTCGGCTTACCCCTTGCCGACACGGTTGCCCCGTGCCGGACGGGCCTCGCGCGGCGACCCGGCCGCGACGAGCTCCCAGCCGGTCGCCACGACTCGGCACACCTCGGGAAGAACACGACACCGTATGAAGATCACCCTGCTGCTGCACAACGCCTACGCCATCGGCGGCACCATCCGCACCACCTTCAACCTCGCCGCCGCGCTCGCCGACCGGCATGACGTCGAGATCGTCTCGATGATGCGGCACCGCGAGGTCCCGCGGTTCACCGTGGACCCCCGGGTGCGGCTGGTGCCGCTGGTGGACACGCGGGTCGGCAGCGAGGACATGGCGGACCCGCGGTTCGGCGAGCCCGCGCGGGACTTCCCGCTCGCCGAGAAGCGGCACCACCAGTACAACCGGCTGATGGACGTGCGCGCCGCGGAGTTCCTGCGGACCACCGACGCGGACGTACTGATCGGCACCCGGCCCGGCATCAATGTCTACCTGGCCCGCTTCGGCCCCCGCCGGGCGCTGCGGATCGCCCAGGAGCACCTCCGGCACGACGCGCACAGCAAGCGGCTGCGCACCGAACTCGCCCGCCACTACCGGACGCTGGACGCCCTGGTCACCACCACCGAGGCCGATGCCGCCGTCTACCGCGCGCGGATGCCGCTGCCCGGCGTACGGGTGCTGGCGGTACCCAACATCGTGCCCGCGCCGGCCGGACCGGCCTCCTCGGGCACCTCGAAGGTGATCGCCGCGGCCGGCCGGCTGGTCCGCGGCAAGCGCTTCGACCTGCTCATCGAGGCGTTCTCCGCGGTCTCCGCCAAGCACCCCGACTGGCGGCTGCGGATACACGGCGGCGGCGCCGAGCGCGCGCAGCTCCAGGGGCTGATCGACGGGCTCGGGCTGGCCGATCGGGCGGTGCTGACCGGGCCGCGCTCGCCGATCGAGGCGGAGTTCGCCAAGGCGTCGATCGTCGCCTCGGCCTCGGACGCCGAGTCGTTCGGCATGACGCTCGTCGAGGCGATGCGCTGCGGAGTGCCCGTCGTCAGCACCAACTGCCCGCTGGGCCCCGCGGAGATCATTCACGACGGCAGGGACGGGCTGCTGGTGCCGCCCGGTGACGGGCGGGCGCTGGCCGGCGGGCTGCTCGACCTCATCGAGGACCCCGCGCGCCGCCGGGAGATGGCCGAGGCCGCGCTGAAGAGCTCGCGCCGCTACGACCCGGAACCCATCGCCGAGCGCTATCAACTCCTCTTCCAGGAACTGTGTTCGACCCGCACCGGCCGCGCCTGGCAGCGCGCTCTGGGGCGCGGCCGGGCGCGCGCCCGGAGCGTGCTGCGGCGGGCCCTGCGGCGGTAGAGCCAGCGGCTCTGGCGAGCCGGCGGTGCCGGTCCGGTCGGCGGGACCGGCCCCGCCTTCAACCCGCGTACGGCGTAAGGAACTTCTCGACCACGATCTGGCGTCCCCGGTAGCGAACATGCTGAACTGCTGGAACGAAACTGAATCGCACGGAACTCCCGGAACGCTCGGCTCGCACAGCACGCAGGAACGCACGGAAACGCACGAAACGCAGGGCACACGGAACACGCTGCAACGCAGTTGATGCTTCGAGCAGTTGACGCTTCGAATCCGCAGGTCCGATCGGCAGGAGGCCGTTCATGCTGCACGGTGTCGATGTCAGCTCCTACAACACCTCGTATTCCACCGAGGGGCTGGACTTCGTTTTCGTCAAGGCCACCGAAGGCCGCTCCTACATCAATCCCCACCAGTCCGCGCAGGCCGCGAAGGCCCGTAAAGCAGGATGCGTGGTCGGTTTCTACCACTTTCTGTGGCCGGGGAATATCGCCGCCCAGGCGAAATACTTCGTCGAGAAGTGCGCATCGGTCCAGGGCGACATCCTGGCCTGCGACTGGGAGCGCACCGGCGAGGGCACCTACGCGAGCAATGCGCAGAAGGATCAGTTCCTAGTCGAGGTGAAGAAGCTGCGGCCCACGCACCGCGTGATGCTCTACTGCAACCGCGAATTCTGGCTCAACCACGACACCACGTCCTACGCCGCCGACGGCCTGTGGATCGCCGACTATGTCTCCGCCGGGCATCCGCGGATCAAGGCGAAGTGGCGCATCCACCAGTACACCGACCGGCCGCTGGACAAGGACGTGGCGGCCTTCGAGAGCAAGGCCGCCCTCAAGAACTGGGCGCGTCCCGCTTAAGGTTTCCTTTCGGCACGCGGATTCGCGTATCCAGGAACCGTGCGTACGCGCCAGGGGAACACTGCGTACGCCGCACAGGAACAGCGCGTCACCAAAACCGCACGACGCAGCACGAGAACAAGAGGAGCAGCCGTGAGCGACCCGGCGTCCAAGGCCCTGCAGCAGGAGATCGCCCGGGATCTCCAGGTGACCGCGTCCTTCGACGCCGAGCAGGAGATCGAGCGCCGGGTGGCCTTCCTCACAGAGCGGCTGACCTCCACGGGCCTGCGCTCGCTGGTCCTGGGCATCAGCGGCGGCGTCGACTCCACGACCACGGGCCGGCTCTGCCAGCTCGCCGTGGAGCGGGCCCGCGCCGCCGGGCACGACGCGACGTTCTACGCGATGCGGCTGCCGTACGGCGTCCAGGCGGACGAGAAGGACGCACAGCGGGCGCTGGAGTTCATCCGCGCCGACCGGGAGCTGACCGTCGACATCCGCCCGGCGAGCGACGCGGCGCTGCAGGCCGCGGTGGACGGCGGGCTCACCTTCCGTGACGCCCACCACCAGGACTTCGTCCACGGCAACATCAAGGCGCGGCAGCGCATGATCGCGCAGTACGCGGTCGCCGGTGCCCATGACGGTCTGGTCGTGGGCACCGACCACGCGGCCGAGGCGGTCTCCGGTTTCTTCACCAAGTTCGGTGACGGCGCGGCCGATGTCGTGCCGCTCACCGGGCTGACCAAGCGCCGGGTGCGGGCCGTCTCGGCGGCGCTGGGCGCCCCGGCGGAACTGGTCGGAAAGGTTCCGACCGCCGACCTGGAGACGCTCGACCCGGGCAAGCCCGACGAGGACGCGCTCGGCGTGAGCTACGACCAGATCGACGACTTCCTGGAGGGCAAGCCGGTCGACGACACCGCCTTCCAGGCCATCGTCCGCCGCTACCGCCTCACCGATCACAAGCGCGCGTTGCCGGTCGCGCCGTGAGCCGTGGCCGGTCGCGCCGTGAGCCGTGGCCGCTTCAGCGGCCCGGCAGCTGCCCGCGGGAGGGGCGGGGCCCCACCCCCACCCCTCACATGTCATGGACCGGCTAGGGGACTGTCACCGTCCCGGTGCTAAATCGTGGGCGTGAGCGGGCATGCATCCGGCCATGGGAAGCCACGAAGTGCGATCGGAAGATCAACTGTCAGTGGGTCCGCCTACGCTCCAGGGCATGGGTTACGCAAACCTGCGCGAACTCCAGACCGCGCTGACCACCGCCTCCGACCTTGCCTCCGCCCTGCAGTCCGCGCCCACCCGGCGCGATGCGGACCAACTCGTCGACGTCCTCCGCCAAGCGCTGACCGCTGCCAGCTCGCTGGGCGCGGAGACCGGCCCGACCGGCTGCGCCATACATCCGAACGGCGCGGTCGACCCGTTGTACGGCGACCCGGAGGACCCCCTCCCGCCGGGCTACGGAAAGTGCCTGCTCTGCAACGACCGCCGGCGCCGTGCGGACGCCCACCATCCGCACGCCCGCCCCCACGCCCGCCCGCATCCGCACTGGCGGCGACGGCTGAGCGCCTAGGGGTGGGCGACGGGGCAGGACTACCATCCGCGCATGCGACCTGCCAGATACAGCGATGAGGATCTCGAACAGCACTCCCTGCGCCGACGGGTGTCCGACGACGGACAGCGGTCCGGGTTCGAGCATGACGTCGACCGGATCCTGTACTCGACGCAATGGCGGGCACTGGCCGGCAAGAGCCAGGTGGTGGCCAGCGCCGAGCTGGGCGCGTACCACACCCGGCTGACGCATTCGATGAAGGTGGCCCAGCTGGGCCGGCGGATGGCGGAGCGGCTGGAGCGCCAGTACGGCGGGCCGAATCCCGCGCTCGTCGAGGCGGCGTGCATGGCCCACGACATCGGCCATCCGCCGTTCGGGCACGCCGGTGAGCTGGCCCTGCGCGCCACGATGGACGAGCTGCACTTCGCGGACGGGGTGCTGGACAGCTTCGAGGGCAATGCGCAGACCCTGCGGGTGCTGACCTTCCTCGCCGCCCACAAGTACCCGGGCCATCGCGGACTGCATCTGACCCGCGCCTGTCTGGACGCCGCCACGAAATACCCGTGGGAGCGGGCGCCGGTCGACCAGGATCCGGCGCGGCATGTGAAGTGGGGGGTGTATGTCGCCGACCGGGAGGCGTTCGCCTGGGTGCGGGCCGGCCGCGAAGACACCGCAGTACCGGTCGAGGAGCAGGTCATGGACTGGGCGGACGATGTCACCTACGCCTGCCACGACGTCGAGGACTTCTACCGTACGGGCCTGATCCCGCTGGCCGCGCTGTTCCCGCCGGACGGCGCCGCGGGCGGTGACACCGAACGGGAGATCCGCCGCTTCCTGGACTATGTGCAGGCCAAGCGGGCGCGGGAGGGCGAGCCGTTCGACCGCGAGGCGGCGCTGGTGATGATGGCGGACATCGGCAAGCGGCTGGCGGTGCCCGCCCCGTACAGCGGCAGCCATGAGGACGCGGTCGCGGTCAACCGCCGCACCGCCGATCTGATCTCGTACTTCACCCGCGGGATCGAGCTGGAGGTGGGCGGCCCGGCGGCGATCCGTTACGGGGCGCGCCTGGTGATCCCCGAGGAGCGGCGGGCCACCTGCGATCTGCTCAAGGAGCTGGTGTGGTGCTACGTCATCGACCGCCCCGCGCTGGCCACCCAGCAGCACGGCAAGCGGCGGGTGGTCGGCGAGCTGCTGCGCTGGACGCATGACGCACCCGAGCTGCTGCCGCCGGACCGCGCCGAGGAACTGGCGCTGCACGGCGACCGGCTGCGCGCCGCGGCCGACCATGTCGCCTCGCTCACCGAGGACCAGGCGCTGGCCCTGCACCGGCGGCTGTCCGGCACGGGCCTGGGCTCGGTCAACGACAACGTGTGGCTGTAGAGCGGAGGACGGGGGCCGGGGGCCGGGGAGGGACGAGGGGAAGGCGGCGTGGGCGCGTCGCGCCCACGCCCCCCAGCACGCCCCGTCCCCCGTCCGTCCCGTCCCCCGTCCGCCCCGTCCCCCGTCCGTCCCGTCCCCCGTCCGTCCCGGCCCTCCCCCGTCGCAGCCGCTATTCGTCCCCGCCCCGCGGCTTCTTCTCCGGCCGTAGCGCGATCCGGCCGAGCGCTGCGGCGACCACCAGCGCGGCCACCGCGATCAGTACGGAGTCCGGTACGCCGTTCCCGATCCGCGTCACCCCTTCCTCAAGCCGGAATTCGGCGTCCGCGTCGAGCATTCCGGGCAGCGCGCTGGTCCCGTTGAAGCGCAGGAAGAGCACGCCGATGCCGATGAAGAACAGCCCGGACAGCAGCGAGGTGGTGTGCAAGCGCAGCTTTCCGAGGGTGAATTCACGGCCGCGCAGCCAGCCGCGGCTGCCCAGCTTGCAGCGGTCCCACAGCAGCGCCAGGACGAACAGCGGCAGCGCCATACCCAGCGCGTAGACGGCGAGCATCGAGGCGCCGTAGACCGGTGAGCCGCTGACCGCCGTCACCGTCAGCACCGCGCCCAGGATCGGGCCCGCGCAGAATCCGGCGAGGCCGTAGACACAGCCGAGCAGGAAGGTGGAGACCGCCGACCGCGGGGTGATCCTGGCGGCGGCGGCCTGGGCGCGCCGGGAGGCGAATCCCAGGCCCAGGATCTGTGCGAGGCCCATCGCGATGACGACCCAGCCGCCGACGGCGATCAGCAGATCGCGGTGGCCGTTGAACAGCCGGCTGGCCGCCGTACTGGCCGCGCCGAGCGGCACCAGCGTCGTGGCCAGCCCCAGATAGAACACGCCGGTGCGGGCCAGCAGCCGGCCGGGGCCGGTGAGGGAGTACGCGAAGAACGCCGGCAACAGCAGCGCGCTGCACGGGCTGAGCAGGGCGAGCGCACCGCCCAGGAACGCCGCGAGGTAGCCGATGTCGGTCACTTCCCGGCCCCCTTGGCCGCCGGCCCGTTCTTGGCCGCCCGTGCCGCGGCGGCCTCGACGGCCTGCGCGAAGACCTCGGTGGGCTGGGCCCCGGCGACCGGCCGGCCGTTGATCAGGAAGGACGGTGTGGACTGCACACCGAGCTGGTAGCCCTCGTCCTGATCCTTCTTCAGCGCCCGCTCGGCGCCCGCGCTCTTCATGTCCGTACGGAACTTTTCGAGGTCGGCCACGCCGCTCGCGCGGGCCAGGTCGACGAGCTTGTCCTCGGCGAGCGCGGCGCCCTTGCGGGTCTTGGCGTACAGCGCGTCGTGCAGCTGCCAGAACTTGCCCTGCTGCCCGGCGGCCCAGGAGGCGCGGGCGGCTCGTTCGGAGTCGGCGCCGAAGACGGTGAAGTTGCGGAACTCGATGCGCAGGGTGCCCGCGTCGACATACTTCTTGATCAGCTCGGGCTGGGTGTCGCGGGTGAAGCGGCCGCAGAACGAGCACTGGTAGTCGGCGTATTCGACCAGGATCACCGGGGCGTCCTTCTTGCCGACGGCCAGCGGGTCGCCGTCCGCGCGCCGGCTGGTCCGCCGGGCGAGGTCGTCGAACATCTTCTGCTGTGCGGCGTCCTCCTGGGGGTCGACGGAGGCGGCGGCCTCGGGTTCATCGGCGCCGGTGGTGCCGCGACCGCCCTCGACGGACTTGCCGACGGCGATCCCGATGGCGATCACGGCCACGACGAGCGCGAGGACCGCGCCGATGGCGGCCAGTTTGCGGGTGGGAGAGGCAGAAGTGGGCATGCGGAAGCTCCAGACGTACGGGGAGGGAATTTCGGCCTTGTGCGTCGGGGCAGCGGCCTATATCCGCAGTACGGGGAGGAGCGCGGTGTGGTCGACGGCGGGCGCGGTGCCCGTGGGCGGCCGGGCGAGCGCGAACTGCGCGGGCAGGTCGGCGGCGAGCGGCCCCGGGCCGGTGATGGTGGGGGCAAGGGGCTCACCGCGGTGCGGGGCGGGCAGCGGGGCGGACTCGTCGGGCCCCGGAGCATGCCGGTCCGAGCACCTCTTGGGCACGGTGGCCACGGCCGGGCGCGTTGTGTCCACAGCGGCGGTCGCGTCGGCAGGGGCGTTCGCGTCGGCAACGGTGCTCGCGTCCGTCGCAGGTGTGGCCGCGGCGGTCGCCGCCCGGCCGGCCAGCCAGGCCTGGTCGCCGCCGATCCGGCACAGCAGCGGCCCGAAGGTGACCGCGAGGAGGAACAGCAGCGTCAGCGCGGCCGAGCGGCGCACGTGGTGCATGTCCCTTCCTCTCCGTACCGGGCGCGAGCATGAACAGCCCATCCTACGGATCGCCGGCGCGCGACCGGAGCACCGGCCGGATGGCAGGGGTGTCAGCGGTCGGAGACCCGCATCTCGAACCAGGTCGTCTTGCCGCGCGGCAGCAGATCGACGCCCCAGCGGTCGGAGAGCGTGTCGACGAGGAAGAGTCCTCGGCCGCTGGTGTCCATCTCCTGGACCGGCATGAGACAGGGCAGACCACGGGACGGGTCGCGTACCTCGATACGGATCCAGCCACGGCGGCGGAGCATCCGCAGCCCGAAGGTGCGGGCGCCGGTGTGCCGTACGGCGTTGCCCACGAGCTCGGAGACGAGCAGCACGGCGTGCTCGGCGAGCTGGGGCGTCAGGGACCACTGTTTCAGGAGTACGGCGGCGGTCAGCCGGCGGGCGATGCCGGCGGACTGGGGGCGGGACGGGAGCCGGACCTCACCGAGGGTGGGCTCGCCGACCAGATCGAGTGCCGCGGACACCGGGCCGCAGGGAGCCGGTGCCGGGGTTCTGTCCGCACCGGGGATGCCCCGACGTGCGGCGGCCGTATCGCTCCGCGGCCGCGGCTGCTCCATTCCTTCGAGGCCCGCCATGTCCCCCATCATGGCTGTTACTTGGCGGTCACGGGGGCGGAACCGACGTAATCCATTGCCCGGAATTGTCGGTTCCAGACCCCCTGCGGGACATATGCCAACGGCAGTTAAGGTTCCGGCGGGACCGGGCTGACCTGCGACGACGCCTGGCATACGAATGCTCAACCCGGTGCGTCAACAAGGTTGCCTTAAGCCGCGGTTAAGTTTTCCGCGATTCGCCCACACGAGGCATCCAGTCCCGGCCAAACCTCACACACCACGCCAACAACGGTCGTTTCAGCGGAACTTGGCCTTGCCGGGGCCCTCCTCGACGAAGCTCCGCATCCCGGTCTCCCGGTCCTCGGTCGCGAACAGCCCCGCGAACCAGTTGCGTTCAACCGTCAGACCGGTGTCGATGTCCGTCTCCAGGCCCACGTCGACGGACTCCTTCGCGGCCCGCAGCGCGAGCGCCGGCCCGGCCGCCAGCCGCGCCGCCCAGGCGTGCGCCTGCTCATGGACCTCGGCGGCCGGCACCACCCGGTCGACCAGGCCGATGGCGAGCGCCTCCTCGGCCTTCACATGACGGCCGGTGAAGATCAGGTCCTTGGCCTTCGAGGGGCCCACCAGCCGCGCCAGCCGCTGGGTGCCGCCGGCGCCCGGGATGAGGCCGAGCAGGATCTCCGGCTGGCCGAGCTTGGCGTTGTCGGCCGCGATCCGGAAGTCGGCACAGAGCGCCAACTCACAGCCGCCGCCCAGCGCATAGCCGGTGATCGCGGCGACCACCGGCTTGGGGATCCGGGCCACGGCGGTGAACGAGTCCTGGAGCGCCTTGGAACGTACGACCATCGCCGAGTGGTCCATGGCCTGCATTTCCTTGATGTCCGCGCCGGCCGCGAACACCTTCTCGCCGCCCCAGACGACAACGGCGCGCACATCGTCGCGGCGGGTGACCTCTTCGGCCAGCTCGCGCAGCCGGTCCTGGGTGGCGATGTCCAGTGCGTTCATCGGCGGGCGGTCCAGGCGGATGGTGCCGACGCCGTCGGCCACCTCGAGATTCACAGTCATGCGGGAAGGTTAGTATGCGTTAACGGTGTCGGGCCCGGTGCGCTGTGTCACAGTGCACCGGGCCCGCCGCCGTTCCGGCCGCCTTGCTGCTCGGCTACTGCTCGGCCTTCCACTTCTCCCAGGACAGGTTCCAGTCGCTGAAGCCGTTGTCCGGCTGGATCGTTTCGTCATGCGAGTTCTTGACGATGACGACGTCACCGACGACGGAGTTCCGGAAGAACCAGGCCGCCGGGGTGGAGCCGTCGCCGCCGCCGCGCTGGTCGAAGAGGCCCACACAGCCGTGGCTGGCGTTGCGCGCGCCGAAGGTCGGCCTGCCCGACCAGTAGTTGCCGTGGATGAACGTGCCGGACGTGCTCAGCCGCATCGCGTGCGGAACGTCCTTGATGTCGTACTCGCCGCCGAAGCCGACCGTGTCGCCGTTCATCCGCGTCACGATGTGCTTCTCGCTGATGACCATCGTGCCGTTGTACGTCTCGGTGCCCGGCGCCCCCGCGGTGATCGGGATGGTCTTGATCGTCTTGCCGTCGCGGACCACGGTCATCTTCTTGGAGCCGGCGTCGACCGTGCTGACCTGGCTGCGGCCGACGGTGAAGGAGACCTTCTTGGCCTGGGTGCCGTAGACCCCGGGCCGGCCCTCGACGCCGTTGAGGTCGAGCTTGAGGGTGACCTTGGTGCCGGGCGCCCAGTACTTCTCGGGGCGGAAGTCGAGCCGGTCGTTGCCGAACCAGTGGCCCTCGATCGGGACCGACGGCTCGGCGCTGACCTTGATGGCGTCCTCGACGGCCTTGGGGTCGGTGATACCGCGGGTGAAGTGGATCGAGACCGGCATCCCGACGCCGACCTGCTGGCCGTTCTCGGGGCTGTACTGGCCGATGAAGGTGTTCTTGGGAACGAGCGTGGTGAAGGTCGAGTGCTCGGCGGCCGCCCGGCCCTGGCCGTCCACCGCTATCGCGTCGACGGTGTACTCCGTCGAGGCGCCCAGATGGCCGCTCGGCTGCCACAGGGCACCGTTGCCGGATATCTTCCCGTCGACCTCGTTGCCCTTGCCGTCCTTGACCTTGACGGACCTGAGCCTGCCCTTCTGGGCGGTGACCTTCAGTGCGCCGCTGGTGGCGACGTCGTCGGCGCCGTCCTTGGGCGCTATCGTCACGGCCGCCTGCGAGGCGGCCTTGTCGCCGCCCGCCTTGCCGGCCGGCTGCTTGTCGTCGCCGTCATCGCCACCGCACGCGGTCACCAACAGCAGCATCGCGCCGAGCACTACGGCGAGCGGGCCCCCGCCCTTGTTTTTCGGCCACCGACGCCGGCGAGCCGGCACCCCCGGATTCGGCTGGACGTTCACGACTGGCCCCTTTTCCCCTCGCACGGCCCGCGGTCCCCCGCACGCGTCTGCGGACAGCCGCGCGCTTGCCGTTAGATAACCACACAGCGGTGACAGTGAACTCCCCGCGAATGTCACCGTTTAGTCCCAAGTGCGGGGGTGGGACAGGGGGATGGTGCGGAGGCGGGGCGCGGACCGGCTCACGGAGCCGGCCGGGCGCCACTTCGGTTCAGCGCGGAACCGGCCCGCCACTGCGCCCACGGCATGTTCCAGCCACCGAGGCCGTTGTCCGGTGCGACGATGCGTTCCGGGGAGTTGTGCACCACTACGGTGTCGCCGACGATCGACTGGCCGAAGAACCAGCCGGCCGGGGTGTGGGGGCCGCCGCCCTTGATGTCCTTCAGCCCGACGCAGCCATGGCTGGTGTTGAAGCCGCCGAAGACCTCGGGCGGCGCCCAGTAGTTGCCGTGCAGAAAGGTCCCGGACCGGGTGAGGCGCATGGCGTGCGGCACGTCCGCGATGTCGTACTCGCCGCCGAAGCCGACGGTGTCGCCGTCCATCCGCGTCATCGAGGCCCGCTCCAGGATCACCATCCGCCCGTTGTAGGTGGGGTTCTCGGCGTCGCCGGCGGTGACCGGCAGCACCGCCACCACCCGGCCGCCGCGCCGCACCGTCATGGTGTGCCGCGCGGCGTCGATGCTGCTGACCTGGTCCCGGCCGACCCGGTAGCGGACGGTCCTGCGCTGCGTCCCGTAGGTGCCCGGCCCGGCCTTCACCCCGCGCAGCCGCAGCTGCACGGTGATCTCGGTGCCCGGACGCCAGCGGTCGCGCGGCCGGAAGTCCAGCCGGCGGTGGCCGAACCAGTGGGCGGCGACCTCCACGTGTGGCTCGGCGCTGACTCTGACGGCGCGTTCGACGGCCGCGCGGTCGGCGATCGGCCGGTTGAAGACCATCGAGAAGATCAGTCCGGTGCCGACGGTGGCGTCGCGCTGGGGCGAGAAGTAGCCGGCGTAGTGCCGGGTGGGCGCGGAGGTGGTGAAGGTGGTGTGGCGGGCGGAGCGGCGGCCCGCGCCGTCCAGCGCCACCGCGTCGACGGTGTACTTGGCGCCGAGGTGGAGGCGTCCGGGCGCCGGGCGCCAGACCATCCCGTCCGGCGAGATCCGGCCGGCGACGGACCGCCGGCCGGCGCCCCCGGTCCGGCTGACCTCGACCCGCTCCAGCCGCCCCTCCGGCACCCGGATCTCGAACCGCCCGTCGGCGCGTACGCCGTGTGCGCCGTTGTGCGGGACGACCCTGATCGTCTCCTCCGGAGTGCGCGGGGTGCCGCCGACGATCACGTCCGGGTCCCCGCAGCCGGTCAGCGCCACCGCCCCGGCGATCCCGGCCACGGCGGCGAGGGCGACGCGGATCCGGCGGGCCGCCCGCCCGGTCGCCCGGTGTCCCGCCCGGCCCCGCGCCCGGTCCGTCATGCGCCCGCGCACACTCCCGCGGTTCGTCGCTCGGTCCCCTGCTCGGCTCTGCTGATGGGCGGTCATATACCGAATTGTGACGGATGATGCCTGAGTTAGGAGGTATGCCGCGTAACGGAATGTCACGGACAGGGCATGGACAGAACAATGAGCCCCCGTGCCGGGAAACGTGAGGCAACGCCCGGTTGCGGGAAGAACAACGGGGAGGGCGGAGTCACCTGCACGGCCGGGACCGCCGGGCCGGGGGCACCGCCCGACCGAGCCATGAGCCGCAGGAGGCCGGCACGTGTCGAGCGCACCCGAGCAGGAGGCGGTGGCGGACGAACCACTCGCCCCACCCGCGGACATCCGCCCCGGCAGTCCGACGCCCCTGGGGGCCCGTTGCCGCACCGGGCCCGATGGCGTCACGGGAACCAACTTCGCCCTGTGGGCAGGCGGCGCCGAGGCCGTGGAGCTGTGTCTCTTCGACGACGCCGAGCACGAGACCCGCCATCGGCTGACCGAGCTCACCCATGAGATCTGGCACGGCTTCGTGCCCGGTGTCCGCCCCGGGCAGCGCTACGGCTACCGGGTGCACGGCCGCTGGGACCCCTGGACCGGCGCGCGCTGGAATCCGGCCAAGCTGCTGCTCGACCCGTACGCCAGGGCGGTGGACGGCGACTTCGGCGCCCGTACGGAGCCGTCCGGCACCGGAGCCGCGCTCCCCGCCCAGCTCTACGGACATGTCCGCGACTGGCCGCAGCAGCAGATCGCCGACACCGTCCGCGACGACCGCGACTCGGCACCGTACGTCCCCAAGGCCGTTGTGGTCGGCGACGACACCGGGGACGACGGGAGCCACGACGAATGGCAGGATGACCGCCGCCCCAAGACACCCTGGCCGGATTCCATCCTCTACGAGCTGCATGTGCGCGGCTTCACGATGCGCCACCCCGGTATCCCGGAGCAGCTGCGCGGCACCTACGCGGGCCTGGCGCACCCCGCCGCGCTGGAGCACCTCGTCCGGCTCGGCGTCACCGCCGTCGAGCTGCTGCCCGTCCACCAGTTCGCACACGAGGACCACTTGGTGCGCCGGGGGCTGCGCAACTACTGGGGCTACAACTCCATCGGCTACTTCGCGCCACACGCCGGTTATGCCGCCACCGGCACCCGGGGGCAGCAGGTCGGCGAGTTCAAACGGATGGTGCGGGCGCTGCACGACGCCGGCATCGAAGTGATCCTCGACGTCGTCTACAACCACACCGCGGAGGCCGGCGAGCTGGGCCCGACGCTGTCCCTGCGGGGCATCGACAACCGCGGCTACTACCGCCTTGCCGGCGACGCCCGCCGCTACGCCGACTACACCGGCTGCGGCAACACCCTGCATGTCGTACAGCCCCATGTGCTGCGCCTCATCACCGATTCGCTGCGCTACTGGGTCACCGAAATGGGCGTGGACGGTTTCCGCTTCGACCTGGCGGCCGCGCTGGCCCGCTCCATGCACGACGTCGACATGCTCTCCCCGTTCCTCGCGGTGATCGCCCAGGACCCGGTGCTGCGCCGCGTCAAGCTGATCGCCGAGCCCTGGGACGTGGGTTCCGGCGGCTATCAGGTCGGCGCTTTCCCACCACTGTGGACGGAGTGGAACGACCGCTACCGCGACACCGTCCGCGACTTCTGGCGCGGCGCCCAGCACGACGTCCGCGACCTGGGCTACCGGCTCTCCGGATCGAGCGACCTCTACGCCTGGGGCGGCCGCCGCCCGTACGCCTCGGTCAACTTCATCACCGCGCACGACGGTTTCACCCTGCGCGACCTAGTCACCTACGAGCACAAACGCAATGCGGACAACGGTGAGAACAACCGCGACGGCAACAACGACAACCGGTCGTGGAACTGCGGCGCCGAGGGCGAGACCGACGACCCGGCGGTGACCGCGCTGCGCCGCCGCCAGCTGCGCAACCTCCTGACCACCCTCCTACTGTCCACCGGCGTGCCGATGCTGGTCGCCGGCGACGAGATGGGCCGCACCCAGCACGGCAACAACAACGCCTACTGCCAGGACAACCCGACCAGTTGGCTCGACTGGTCGCTCCTGGACGACCCGGGCTGGCGCCCGCTGGCCGATCTGGCCGCCCGCCTGATCGCGCTGCGCCGCGCGCACCCCGTACTCCGCCGCCGGGCGTTCTTCTCCGGCCGGCCGGATCAGCAGGGCGGTCTGCGCGACCTGGCCTGGTTCACCGCGGACGGTACGGAGATGACCGAGCGGGACTGGTACACCCCGGGAGCCACGCTGGGCATGTACCTCTCCGGGAACGACATCTCGCAGCGCGACGCCCGGGGCATCCGCATCGTCGACGACAGCTTCCTCGTCGTGCTGCACGCCGGCGCCCACCCTCGCCCCGTCACCCTCCCCGGCCCGCCCTGGGCCCGGGCGTACGAGCTCCTTGTCGACACCACACGGGAGGAGCAGCCGGGGACGGCGGAGACCGGGTACCCGGCCGGCAGCACGCTCACCCTTCCCGGGCGGTCGGTGATGCTGTTCCGGGCGGTGCCGGGCTGAGGCCGGCGGCCCGCCGCACCGGCGCGGGACGGCGGCCCGGCCGGGCTCAAAACAACAGCCCGGCAGGGCCGTTCGGGAAAATTCCCAGGAGCGTTGTCAGTGGTGCACCTTACGCTCGCGAGTGATGGCCGAGACCACGCGAACGCCCGAGACCGACCGGACCGCCCCGACCCGACACTCCGCAGTGCGCTCGCTGTTGCGCCTGTGGCCGTTCGTCCGCCCCGTGCGGGCGCGGCTGATCACGGCCGCGTGCGTGGCGGTGATCGCCTCGTGCATCGGACTGATCATCCCGCTGGTGCTCAAATGGCT
This sequence comes from Streptomyces inhibens, assembly GCF_022221585.1. NCBI lineage: Bacteria > Bacillati > Actinomycetota > Actinomycetes > Kitasatosporales > Streptomycetaceae > Streptomyces > Streptomyces inhibens. Next base: position 6,786,704 of record NZ_CP084681.1, on the reverse strand, counting down.
GGTGGACGGGCCGGTGGCGGAGCGCGATCCGGGCGGGGTGTGGCTGGGCGGCGGGTATGTGCTGCTGCTCGGGCTCGCGGAGGCGCTGCTGTTCGGACTGCGGCGCTGGCTGGTGGCGCGCCCGCTGGCCGGGGTCGAGGCGGCGATGCGGGAGGCGCTGTACCGCCATCTCCAGCGGCTGCCGGTCGCCTTCCACGACCGCTGGCCATCGGGCCAATTGCTGTCGCGCGGCACGACCGACCTTCAGCTGCTGCGGATGTTCCTCACCTTCCCCCTGACCTTCTTGCTGGTCAACGGCACCACCATCCTGGTGGGTGGGGTGATCCTGCTGGCCCAGCGCTGGTCACTGGGGCTGGTGCTGCTGGCGCCGGTGCTGCCGCTGATGGTGCTGTGCTCGGTCTTCGAGGCGAAGTACGGGCGCGCGGCGCGCCGGACCCAGGACCAGCTCGGCGATCTGACGACGGTGGTCGAGGAGTCGGTGCTCGGCATCCGCATCATCAAGGGCTTCGGCCGCCACCGCAGCCAGGCGCGCGCCTTCAAGGAGCTGACGCAAAGGCTCCGTGCGTCCGAACTCCGCAAGGCGCGACTGCTGGCCTGGATCTGGGGGTGCAACACCGCATTACCGGAGATCGCGATCGGCGGCGCCCTGGTGCTCGGCACGCTCCAGGTGGCCGACGGCGCGCTGTCCGCGGGCACCCTCGTCGCCTTCCTGTCGGCGGCGCTGGCGCTGCGCTGGCCGGTGGAGTCGATCGGCTTCCTGCTGGCCATGAGCAACGAGGCGGCGGCGGCCACCGACCGGTACTTCGAGGTCATGGACGAGCGGGCGAGGGCGGACGACGGCGACGACGCGGACGGTGGCGGCGGTGACGGCGGTGACGGCGAGCGGACCGAGGGCAGCGACGTCGGCGCCAACGGCGGCAGCGGCAGAGACAGCGACCGCGACCGCGACCGCGACGACGACGACGCAGCCGGCGGACTGGTCTTCTCCGGCGTCGAGTTCCGCTACCCCGATGCCGCGCCGGACAGCCCACCCACCCTCAAGGACATCACTCTGCACATCCGGCCCGGCGAGACCATGGCGCTGGTCGGGGCGACCGGCAGCGGGAAGACCACACTGACCGCGCTGGTACCACGGCTTTACGACCCCACCGCCGGCCGGATTACCCTCGACGGGCGCGATCTGGCGACGATCGGCCGGGGCGAGGCCCGCGCTCTGGTCGCGGTGGCCTTCGAGGAGCCGACGCTCTTCTCGGCGACCGCCGCGGAGAACGTCCTGATGGGCGGGGAGCACGCCCAGGAGTCCGATCTCCGGCGGGCGTTGCGGGTGGCGCAGGCCGACGGATTCGTCGACGCCCTGCCGAACGGCGGCGCGACCGAGGTCGGCGAGCAGGGCCTGAGCCTGTCGGGGGGACAGCGGCAGCGGCTCGCCCTGGCCCGCGCCGTGGTCGGCCGGCCGCGCTTCCTGATCCTCGACGATCCCCTGTCGGCCCTCGACGTTCACACCGAGGCGTTGGTGGAGGCGGCGTTGCGCCAGGTCCTGGCGACCACCACCGCCCTGGTCGTCGCGCACCGCCCGTCCACGGTCCTGCTCGCCGACCGGGTGGCGCTGCTGTCCGACGGCCGGATCACCGCCGTCGGCACCCACCACGAACTACTCCGGGACAACCCCGAGTACGCCACGCTGATGTCCGGCGAGGGAGAGGGCGCCCGATGACGACCACCACGACCGGCCAGCCACCGCACCCACAACAACCCGAGCCCGGGGACTCCTTCGCACAGGACCGGCTCCCCACCCCCAAGGGCGCCTCCCGCTCCCTGCTCGCCTCCCTGCTGGCGCCGCACCGGCGCCGTCTCTGGGCGGTGGCCGTCGTCCTGCTCCTCCAGCAGGCCACCGTGCAGGCCGGTCCGCTGTTGGTCGCCTATGCGCTCGACCATGCGGTGCCGGCGCTGCGGGCGGGCGACCACGGGCCGCTGATCGCCGTGGCGGTGGTGGCGACGCTGTGTGCCGCGCTCTCCGGCGGCCTGCAGTTCGGCTTCATCCGGATCTCCGCCCTGGTCAGCCAGGATGTGCTGCTCGACCTCCGCGGCCGGATCTTCCGGCACGGCCAGGCGCTGAGCCTGGACTTCCACGAGCGCTATACGTCCGGCCGGCTGATCTCCCGGGCCACCACCGACGTGGAGGCGCTGCGCGAACTCCTCGACGAGGGCCTCCAGGAACTGATCACGATCGTCCTCTCGACGGTCTTCATCACCGCGACCCTGCTCTACCTGGACTGGGGTTTCGGCGCGGCGGCCCTCGCCTCCGCCGGGCCCCTCCACCTCTTCGTACGCTCCTTCCGGCAGCGCTCGCAGCGGGTCTACAGCGCGAAGTCCACGGCGATGGCGAGCGTCATCGTGCAGTTCACCGAGACCCTCAACGGCATCCGCCCGGTGCAGGCGTTCCGTCGCGAGCGGCCGAACAACGCCGCGTTCGCCCGGCTCAACCACCACCACGAGCGGGTCAACGGCTCCGCGCTCCTGGAGATGGCGCGCTATGTCGTCTCCTCCCGGCTGGTGGCCAATATCGCGGTCGCCGCGATCGTCCTGTGGGGCGCCTACCGCGTGGCCTCGGGCAGTCTGGCGCTCGGCGTGCTGGCCGCCGTGGTGCTCTATCTGCGCCGGCTCTACGACCCGATCGACCGGCTCGGCATGTTCCTCAACTCCTACGAGTCCGCGGCCGCTTCGCTGCACAAGATCGCCGGGCTGCTCGCCCAGCGGCCCACGGTCCCGGAGCCGGCGGCGCCCGTCACGCTGCCGGCCGTCGCGGCCACCCGGCCGGGGCGCGAGGTCGCCTTCCACGACGTCCGTTTCGCCTACCGCACCGGCGGCGAGGTGCTGCCCCGCTTCGGGCTGAACCTCGCGGCCGGCACCACCGTCGCCGTGGTGGGGGCCACCGGCGCCGGCAAGTCCACCCTCGCCAAGCTGCTGGCCCGCTTCTACGACCCCACCGAGGGCCGGGTCCTGCTCGACGGCGTCGATCTGCGCGAGCTGTCCACGGCCGAGCTGCGCCGGGGCGTCGTCATGGTGACCCAGGAGGCGTTCCTGTTCTCCGGCACGGTCGCCGACAACATCGCCATCGGCCGCCCGGACGCCACCCGCGAGGAGATCGAACTCGCCGCGAAGGCCATCGGCGCCCATGACTTCATCACCGCCCTGCCCGACGGGTACGACACCGACGTCCGCAAGCGCGGCGGCCGCATCTCCGCCGGTCAGCGCCAACTGGTCGGCTTTGCAAGGGCCTTGCTGGCCGACCCCGCCGTCCTCATCCTCGACGAGGCCACCAGCTCTCTGGACATACCCGGCGAACGCGCGGTGCAGCGCGCCATGGACACTGTCCTACAGGGACGTACGGCACTGGTGATCGCGCACCGCCTCTCGACGGTCGAGATCGCCGACCGGGTCCTGGTGATGGCCGACGGCCGGATCGTCGAGGACGGCTCACCCGCCGAACTCATCGCCGACCGCGGCCGGTTCGCCGCGCTGCATCAGGCGTGGCGGGACAGCGTGGGGTAACGGGCGGAGTCGATGCGGGGGGGGGCGGATGACATGACGGACACCGCGAGGGGGCCGGGCGTCCCCGACCACCGCAGTGCCGGGCGCTATCTGTGGTGGCTGGTGGCCAGTCAGCGCGGGCGGGTCGCGGCGGGGGCGTCGTACGGGAGTCTGTGGATGACCGGGCTGATGCTGCCGCCGTATGTGCTGTCGCGGGCGATCGACGAGGGGCTCGCGCCGGGGCGGATGCCGGCGCTGATCGGCTGGACGGCGGTGCTGCTGGCCGTCGGGGTGCTGAACGCCTGGCTGGGCATCATGCGGCATCGCACGATGACCAGGATCCGGATGGACGCCACCTTCCGTACGGTGCGGGCCATCGTCGCGCACACCCTGCGGCTGGGCGCCGCGCTGCCCCGCAAGGCGACGGCCGGGGAAGTCGTCACGATCGGGATCGGCGATGTCGGCGTGATCAGCCAGACGCTGACGATGACCGGGCCGGGCGTCGGGGCGGTGCTGGCCTATGTGGTCGTCGCCGTGCTGATGCTGGCCGTCTCGCCGCTGCTCGCCGTGGTCGTGCTGCTGGGCGTACCGCTGCTCGCGGTGCTGGTCGGGCCGCTGCTGGGGCGGTTGCAGGGGGTGGAGACCCGGTACCGCGAGCGGCAGAGCGGGCTGGCGGCCCGGCTGACGGACCTGGTCGGCGGGCTGCGGGTGCTCAACGGCCTCGGCGGGAAAGAGGTGTTCGCCGACCGCTACCGGCGCGAGTCCCAGGCGCTGCGGAGCGAGGGCTACCGGGTCGGCTCGGTGACCAGCTGGATCCAGGCGCTCGGCGTCGGCCTGCCGACGCTGTTCCTGGCCGCGGTGACCTGGCTCGCGGCGCGGATGGCGGCCCAAGGGACCATCACCGTCGGCGAATTGGTTGCGGTCTACGGGTATGCGGCGGCGCTGGTGGTGCCGGTGTCGTTCTTCATCGAGGGCGGCTACGACCTCACCCGGGGGCTGGTCGCCGCCCGGCGGGTGGTGCGGTTCCTGGATCTGGATCCGGATTCCGCGGGGGGCCGGAGAACGGCGGCCGCCGCGCAGGACGCGCCCGAAGCGGCGTCCGCGCTACGGGATCCGGCCTCGGGCGTCGAGGTGGTGCCTGGGCTGCTGACCGCGCTGGCCGCCACCCGGCCGGCCGAGTCGGCGGCGGTGGTCGACCGCCTGGGACGGTTCGCGGATTCGGCGGCGACCTGGGGCGCGCTGCGCCTCGACGAGATCGCCCTGTCCCGGATCCGCGACCGGATCCTGGTCGCGGACAACGAAGCGGATCTGTTCGCCGGGACGCTGCGCGAGGTGGTCGGCGGACGCCGGGACCGCACCGAGGAGGCGATCGACCGCGCCGTCCGTGCGGCCCTGGCCGAGGACATCGTCCGCGGTCTGCCGGACGGCCTCGACTCCGTGGTCGAGGCGCAGGGCCGCAATCTCTCCGGCGGGCAGCGGCAGCGCCTCCGCCTGGTGCGGGCGCTGCTGGCCGACCCCGAGGTGCTGCTCGCGGTCGAACCGACCTCGGCGGTCGACGCGCACACCGAGGCGGGCATCGCGGCCCGGCTGCACTCCGCCCGGGCGGGCCGTACGACCGTGGTCACCAGCACCTCACCGCTGTTGCTCGACCGGGCCGACCTCGTGTACTTCCTCGTCGACGGCAAGGTCACGGCCGCCGGCAGCCATCGTGAACTCCTCGCCGGGCAGCCCGGATACCGCCGCCTGGTGTCACGCGGCGAGGACGAAACAGAGGGCGGGGCCGAAGTGGCCGTGACCGAGGAGGGCGCGCGATGACGGCGAGCACCACCCGCACCACGGGAGCCGACGATCTGCCGGACGGTGCGGCGCTGCCGGTGGCCGACCCGGCCACGACCCGTCGGGCGGCGAGGCGGCTGATCCGGCTGGACGGGCGGGCGTTCGCCCTGATGCTGGCGCTGAACGCGCTGGCGGCCGGCGCCGGCCTGGTCGGCCCGTGGCTGCTCGGCCGGATCGTGGACACGGTGCGCAACGGCGGCGGGGTACGCACGGTGGACCGGCTGGCGCTGGTCATCCTGGTGTGCGCGCTGGCGCAGCTGCTGCTGGCGCGCTACGCCCGCTATGTCGGGCACCGGTTCGGCGAGCGGACCGTGGCGCGGGTCCGCGAGCAGTACGTCGACCGGGCGCTGGCACTGCCCGCTGCGGCCGTGGAACGGGCCGGTACGGGCGATCTGACGGCCCGCGGCACGACGGATGTCACCTCGGTCGCCCGAACGCTGCGGGACGCCGCGCCGGAGGTGTTCATCGCGGCGGCGCAGGCGCTGTTCCTGCTCGGTGCGGTCGTGGTGCTCGATCCGCTGCTCGGGCTGTGCGGGCTGGGGCTGCTGAGCGGCCTGCTGGCCGTCCGGTGGTATCTGCGCCGGGCACACACCGCGTATCTGGCGGAGGGGGCGGCGACCTCGGCGCTCGCCGAGCTGCTCGCGGCCACCGCCGCGGGCGCCAGGACCGTCGAGGCGCTGGGGCTCCACGAGCGCCGGACGGCGGCGAGCGAGCGGGCGATCGAGCGGTGCCGCCGCACCCGTACCCGCACGCTGTTCCTGCGCAGCGTGCTGCTGCCCGCCGTGGAGGTCTCGTACGTCATCCCGGTGGTCGGCGTGCTGCTGGTCGGCGGGGCGCTGCACGGGCGGGACGGGATCAGCCTGGGTGTGGTCGTCTCCGCGGCGCTGTATCTGCGGCAGTTGTCCGAGCCGATGGCGACGATCCTGCTCTGGATCGAACAGTTGCAGAGCAGTGGCGCCGCCTTCGCCCGCGTCGAGGGCCTGGGCCGGACCCCCGCCGCCACGAAGGCCGTCCCGCACCAGTCCGCGGCCCCCTCCCCCGCCCTCCCCACCGACGACCGCATCGACGTCACCGCCGTCCACTACGCCTACGACAACGGGGCCGCCGGCCGCGGCCCCGACGGCGACAGCGCCCCCGACCCCGCCCCCGACCGCGATGTCCTGCACGGCGTGGACCTGACCATCCGCCCCGGGGAGCGGATAGCCCTGGTCGGTCCCTCCGGGGCCGGCAAGTCCACCCTGGGGCGTCTGCTGGCCGGAATCGACGCGCCGCGCAGTGGGTCGGTGACGGTCGGGCGGGTGCCGATCGCCGAGCTGGACCCCGAGGTGCTGCGCCGCCAGGTCGTCCTCGTCACCCAGGAGCACCATGTCTTCCTGGGCACCGTCCGCGACAATCTGCGGATCGCCGCGCCCGATGCCGATGACACCGCGCTGCGCGCCGCGCTGGCCGCCGTCGGAGCCGAGTGGGCCGAGGAGTTGCCGGCCGGCCTGGACACCGAGCTGGGTGCCGGCGGGCACCGCCCCGACGGCACCCAGTCCCAGCAACTCGCCCTGGCCCGCGTGGTGCTGGCGGATCCGCACACACTCATCCTCGACGAGGCGACGGCGCTGCTCGACCCGCGCACGGCACGGCACACGGAGCGCGCACTGGCCGCCGTGCTGAAAGGCCGTACGGTCATCGCCATCGCCCACCGTCTGCACACCGCCCATGACGCGGACCGTGTGGCCGTCATGGAGGGCGGCCGGCTGACCGAACTCGGCACCCACGACGACCTGGTGGCGACGGATGGTGCGTATGCCGCGCTCTGGCGGTCCTGGCACGGATAACGGCACGGCGGAGCCGGGTTACCCGTGAGGAAGATCACAAACCGTCCGGTTTCCGGACAGCGATTTCGCGCAACGGACGGTTTCCGGCCAATTAGTTGAGCGGACCCTGACAACAAGCCAGGTGCGGTGGGACTCTTCCCGGCAACCGCCGCACGGGCCCCCACAGCACCACGCCCCGCGGCAGGCGATTTCCACTGCACCATCCGCTCCACCAGTACGTCAGGAATCTCGCGTACGTCTCCCCCCACACGCTCCAAGTGTTCTGCCTCGCTCTGCCCGGACGGCCGCTTCGCCGCCCGGTCCCCCTCGGCCGCCGTCATGTAGCGGCCACCGCAGAAGGAGTCAGTGTGAGACGCACCCCCCATAGACGCGCCGTTGCGACCGGCGCGTTGGTCGCCGTCACGGCGATGCTGGCCGTCGGTGTTCAGGCCGGCACCGGCACGGCGGCCGCCCCGCGGCCGGGCACCGCGCATGCCACGCCCGACCCCGGCGCACTGCCGGTCAAGCTGTCCCCGTCCCAGCGTGCGGAGCTGATACGGGCAGCCGGCGCGACCACCGCCGAGACCGCGCGGGAGCTCAAGCTCGGCGCGCAGGAGAAGCTGGTCGTCAAGGACGTTTCCCGGGACGTCAACGGCACCACGCACACCCGCTACGAGCGCACCTACCAGGGACTGCCCGTCCTCGGCGGTGACCTCGTGGTGCACGAGAGCAAGAGCGGCAAGCTCAAGGGCGTGACCAAGGCCGTACGGTCCCAGCTGAAGGTCGCCACCACCACCGCGAAGGTGAAGCCGGCCACCGCCGAGGCGAAGGCCGTCAAGTCGGCCCAGGCGCTCGGCTCGAAGAAGACCGAAGCCGCCAAGGCACCGCGCAAGGTGGTCTGGGTCGCCGACGGCAAGCCGGTACTCGCGTACGAGACGGTGGTCGGCGGGCTGCAGGAAGACGGCACCCCCAACCAGCTGCACGTCATCACGGATGCCACGACCGGCGCCAAGATCTTCGAGTACCAGGGGATCGAGAACGGCGTCGGCAACAGCGAGTACAGCGGCAAGGTCACCCTCGGGACGTCGGGCTCGGCGCCGAACTTCTCGATGACCGACCCCACCCGCGGCAACCACAAGACGTACGACCTCAAGCACGGCTCGTCGGGCACCGGTTCGCTCTTCACCGACGCCGATGACACCTGGGGCGACGGCACACCGCAGAACGCCCAGACGGCGGGTGTCGACGCGGCCTACGGCGCGCAGGAGACCTGGGACTACTACAAGAACGTGCACGGCCGCAGCGGTATCCGCGGTGACGGCGTGGGCGCCTACTCGCGCGTCCACTACGGCAACAGCTATGTCAACGCGTTCTGGGACGACGGCTGCTTCTGCATGACGTACGGCGACGGCAGCGGCAACGCCGCCCCGCTGACGTCCATCGACGTGGCCGGCCACGAGATGTCGCACGGTGTCACCGCGGCCACCGCCAACCTCACCTACAGCGGTGAGTCCGGCGGCCTCAACGAGGCGACTTCGGACATCTTCGGTACGGCGGTGGAGTTCTACGCCAACAACGCCGCCGACCCCGGTGACTACCTCATCGGCGAGAAGATCGACATCAACGGTGACGGCACCCCGCTGCGCTACATGGACAAGCCGTCCAAGGACGGGGGGTCGGCGGACTACTGGTCGAGCAACGTCGGCAACAAGGACGTGCACTACTCGTCCGGTGTCGCCAACCACTTCTTCTACCTGCTGTCCGAGGGCAGCGGCCCGAAGGACATCGGCGGCGTCCACTACGACAGCCCGACCTTCGACAACCAGCCGGTCCCGGGCATCGGCCGGGCCAACGCCGAGAAGGTGTGGTTCAAGGCGCTCAGCCAGTACATGAGCGCCAACACCAACTACGCGGGCGCCCGTGACGCCACTCTGAAGGCCGCGGCCGACCTCTTCGGCCAGGGCAGCGCGTCGTACAACACGGTCGCCAACACCTGGGCGGCGGTCAACGTCGGCTCCCGTGTCCCGGACGGCGGGGTCACCGTCACCAACCCGGGCAACCAGACCAGCACCGTGGGCCAGGCGGCAAGCCTGCAGATCAAGGCCACCAGCGGTACCGCGGGCGCGCTGTCGTACGCGGCGAGCGGGCTGCCCGCCGGGCTGTCGATCAACGCGAGCACCGGTCTGGTCTCCGGTACGCCGACCACGGCCGGCACCGGCACCGTGACGGTCACGGTCACCGACGCCGCGAAGAAGACCGGTACGGCCGCCTTCACCTGGACGGTCAACCCGGCCGGCGGCGGCAATGTCTTCGAGAACGCCGACGATGTGCAGATCCCGGACGCCGGCGCGGCGGTCACCTCGCCGATCACCGTCAGCCGCAGCGGCAATGCGCCGAGCACGCTGAAGGTCGGGGTGGACATCGTGCACACCTACCGCGGTGACCTGGTCATCGACCTGATCGCCCCGGACGGTACGGCCTACCGGCTGAAGAACTCCAACGCGATGGACTCGGCGGCCAATGTGAAGACGACCTACACCGTCAACGCCTCCTCGAAGGCCGCGAGCGGTACCTGGAAGCTGCGGGTCCAGGACGTCTACGCACAGGACAGCGGTTACATCAACGGCTGGAAGCTGACGTTCTGACCCAACGGCAGCACTTCGGCGTCACCCTCGTGTGAAATAGGCGGGTCGGAAGAGCACACCGAACCACAACTGACCTGCTGGACAACCTAGTTGGGCGTCGTTCCCGGAACTCCGGGGGCGGCGCCCAGCTCCGTTATGCGAACAGCGATCACCTCCCTGCGGACGATTTTCAGCCAAGTTGTTAACACCCTCCTGACATGAACGCGTTCGAATGGCAGTCTTCCGGACGCAGTCACACCCGCATCGCTTTGCACCCCCACCACTTGGCAAAGTTGAAGGAGCACGCGTGACCCCCCACATATCCCGTAAGACCCGTGTGACCGGTACCGCCCTCGCTGCCGCGGCCCTGCTGGCCGCCGGCATCACCGCGGGTACCGCAGGCGCCTCGCCCGCACAGACCCCCACCGCGGACGGTTCGCCTCTCAAGCTCAGTGCCTCGCACCGCGCGGAACTGCTGCGTGACGCGAGCGCCGTCAAGGCGCAGACCGCCAAGGAACTCGGTCTCGGCGGACAGGAGAAGCTGGTCGTCAAGGACGTCATCAAGGACGCCGACGGCACCACGCACACCCGCTACGAGCGCACCTACGGCGGACTGCCCGTCCTGGGCGGCGACCTGATCGTGCACACCGCCAAGGGCGGCGCGATCAAGAGCACCACCAAGTCGACCGACAAGACCATCAAGGTGGCCTCCACCACGGCGAAGATCGCCCCGCAGGCCGCCGCGAAGTCGGCGCAGGGCACCGCGGCCAAGTCGCTCGCCGCGAAGAAGGCCGACGCGCAGACGCCCAAGAAGGTCGTCTGGGCCGCCTCCGGCACCCCCGTCCTCGCCTACGACACCGTCGTCAAGGGCGTCCAGAAGGACGGCACGCCCAGCCGGATGCACATCATCACGGACGCCAACAGCGGCAAGAAGCTGTTCCAGTACGACGAGATCCGCACCGGCAAGGGCGAGAGCGAGTACAGCGGCAGCGTCGAGCTGGGCACCTCCAAGGAGGGCAACGGCTTCACGCTGACCGACGGCGAGCGCGGTGGTCACAAGACCACCAACCTGGAGAACGGCGAGTCCGGCGACGGCAAGGCCTTCACGGACGACGACGACGCCTGGGGCACCGGCAAGCCCGACGACCCGCAGACCGCGGCCGTCGACGCGCACTACGGTGCGGCCGAGACCTGGGACTACTACAAGACCGTGCAGGGCCGCAGCGGCATCAAGGGCGACGGCAAGGGTGCCTCCTCGCGCGTCCACTACGGCGACAGCTACGTCAACGCCTTCTGGGACGACAGCTGCTTCTGCATGACGTACGGCGACGGCGAGGGCAACAAGAAGCCGCTCACCGCCATCGACGTCGCGGCGCACGAGATGTCGCACGGTGTCACCTCCGCCACCGCCAACCTCACCTACAGCGGTGAGTCCGGCGGCCTCAACGAGGGCACCTCGGACATCTTCGGCACCTCGGTCGAGTTCTACGCCAAGAACGACAAGGACCCGGGCGACTACCTCATCGGCGAGAAGATCGACATCAACGGTGACGGCACCCCGCTGCGCTACATGGACAAGCCCAGCAAGGACGGCCAGTCGCAGGACAACTGGGACTCCAACACCGGGGGCCTGGACCCGCACTACTCCTCGGGCGTCGCCAACCACTTCTTCTACCTGCTGTCCGAGGGCAGCGGCGCGAAGGAGATCAACGGCGTCAAGTACGACAGCCCGACGGCGGACGGCTCCAAGGTCGAGGGCATCGGCCGGGACAAGGCCGAGAAGATCTGGTTCAAGGCCCTGACCGCGTACATGACCTCGAACACGGACTACAAGGCCGCGCGCGAGGCGACCGTCAAGGCCGCCACCGACCTCTACGGCAAGGACAGCGCCGAGGTCAAGGGCGTCGAGGCCGCCTGGACCGGTGTCGCCGTCAAGTGACGCGATGCGCAGGAACGCGCTGATCGTCCCGGGGTAACGTGAACCCGGAGCGGGCGGTGTCCGGAGACCCTCCGGACACCGCCTTCGCGTGTAACGGGGGTTCCGGATGAGCCGAATGACCAGAGTGCTGCTGGCCGACGACGAGACGATGATGCGGGCCGGTGTGCGCGCGATTCTCGGCGCCGCGCCCGATATCGAGGTCGTCGCGGAGGCCGCCGACGGCCGCGAGGCCCTCGACCTGGCCCTGCGTCACCGGCCCGATGTCTGCCTGCTGGACGTCCGTATGCCGCACCTGGACGGCCTCGGCGCCGCCGCCGAACTGGCCAAGGCGCTGCCCGAGACCGCCGTGGTGATGCTGACGACGTTCTCCGAGGACGAGTACATCGCCGGCGCCCTCGGCTCGGGCGCCGCCGGCTTTCTGCTCAAGTCCGGGGATCCACGGGAGCTGATCGCCGGAGTGCGGGCCGTCGCCGAGGGCGGCGCCTGCCTCTCGCCGTCCGTCGCCCGGCGCGTCATCTCCCGCCTGGGGGACGGGCAGTTGGGCCGGGGCGCGGCCGCCCGCGCCCGGGTCGCCGAGCTGACCGGCCGCGAACGCGAGGTGCTCGGCCTGGTCGGCGCCGGGCTGTCGAACGCGGAGATCGGCCGGCGGCTGTTCCTGGTCGAAGGCACCGTCAAGGCGTATGTCAGCGCGATCCTCGCCCGTCTCGGCGTCAAGAACCGCGTCCAGGCGGCGATCCTCGCGTACGAGGCGGGCCTGGTTCCGGCCTCATGACGCCCCGGCGGCGCCCGGACGCGCGGCGGCTGCGCGCACTGCTCCCCGGGTTCGCGCTCTGGCTGACGCTGTGCACCCCGCCCGCCTGGACGCTCGACGCCCCCTCGGGCCTCCAGCGATGGGCGACGCTGGCCGGTTTTCCTCTGCTCGGTCTGTCCGTGCTGCTGCGCAGGTCCTGGCCACTGGTGTCGGTGGCGATCCCGCTCGCGACGAGCCTGGTGCTCTCGGTGCAGCTGTTCACCGCCGCGTACTGCCTCGCCCTGGCCGTGCTCGGCTATCTCGCCGGTGTCCGGATGGTGCGCGCCCGCCCCGCGCTGTGGTTCTTCGCCGGGATCGCGGCGGCCGGTGTACCGCTGTGCGCGGTCGTCAGCCGCAGTCTGTGGCCCTGGTTCAACTTCTTGATGGCGCTGCTGCTCAATGTGGTGCTGCCATGGCTGCTGGGCCGCTATCGCCGCCAGTACGGCGAGCTCGTCCGCACCGGCTGGCAGCTCGCCGAGCGCATGGAGCTCGAACAGCAGGCGGTCGCCGACCGTACCCGGCTGCGCGAACGCGCCAGAATCGCCGGCGATATGCATGACTCCCTCGGCCATGACCTGGCGCTGCTCGCGCTGCGGGCCGGGGCGCTGGAGGTCGATCCCGGGCTGGACGCGGACCGCCGGGCGGCGGCCGGGGAGCTGCGCGAGGCGGCCGGCGCGGCGACCGAACGGCTGCGGGAGATCATCGGCGTCCTGCGCACGGACGATGAGAGTGCGCCCCGGGTGCCGGCGGACGAGAGCGTGGAGCGGCTGGTGGAGCGCGCGCGGGCGTCGGGGATGACGGTGACGCTGGAGCGGGTGGACGAGGAGGCCCGCGGCTCCGGCGAGGCGCCGGGCGGCGACCCCGTGGCCGCGCTGCCGCCCATGACCGGCCACGCCCTGCACCGTGTCGTCCAGGAATGCCTGACCAACGCCGCCAAGCACGCACCGGGCGCCGCCGTCCACCTCCGGCTCGTCCGGGCCGCCGGGCAGCTGCACCTCACCGTGGCCAACGGTCCCCGCCCGGCCGGTCCCGCGCCGGATCCGGTCTCCGGCGGCAGCGGGCTGGTGGGCCTGGACGAGCGGGTACGGCTGGCGGGCGGGACGCTGCACAGCGGCCGGACGCCGGTGGGCGGCTTCGCGGTCACGGCCCGGCTGCCGCTGACCGGCGGGCCGGTCACCCAGGCCGGGGCGCCCGAACCGACCGCCGCCGCACGGAAGTTGGCGCAGGCCCGCCGTCAGGTACGGCGCCGGCTGCGCCAGACGGTGGCCGTCCCGCTCGCGGCGACCGCCGCCCTGTTGCTCCTGATGGCCGTCTTTGCGCTGGTCAGCTCCCCGTGGACGGTGCTGGAGCGGGCGGACTACGACCGTCTGCGGATCGGTATGCCGCGCGCGCAGGTGGCCGACGTGGTGCCGTTCTTCTCCCTGGACTCCCCGCCGGACGGCACCCCGCCACCCCCGCACGGCTGGTCCTGTGCGTACTACAGCGTCCACCCGGACACCGTCTCCGCCTACGAGCTCTGCTTCGCCGACGACCGACTGGTCGGACGAGGCGTCGTCCACCGCCGGGACCGCTAGGGCGATCCGACATCCCCAACTCGCTTACCGTGCAGGTGAGTCGACGGATTCATCCGGGCCCGGAACCCTGCCCTACCGCCGCGTCCGCCGATATGGCTGATTCCACCCCCTCATGCGCTCTTGTACCTACTCCCTCCTGGGGGGAGGCTGCGGTGTGGCGTCGATGGGCCCCGGCGCGACACCGGACATCCGCACACCGCAACTCCGCTGTGATCACACCGAGTTGAGGAGGCGAACGCCGACCGTGTCAGCGCAGCTCCGCAGCCGCCCGCGAGCGGGCAGGGGTATGTCCACCGGGTCACGTCGCGCCCTTGGTTACGTACCAGTAGTTCACATTCCGCCGGATTTCCCGGCCGTCGTCCGCGGGAAGGCTCACCGGGTACGCCGTTCCCCCCTCGCGACGCACCGACGACGCAGCACACATTCCGCCGAGGGCGCTCCCGACCACCGGCCGGCGCAGCATCGACTCGGCCGGCCGTGTCATCCGCCAGCCGAGTGAAAGCGGACACGAGCGCCCATGCCCGCACCCGGTCCTCCTACCGTGGAGCGGATACAAAGGACAAAACCCCGCAAAGCATCACAAGCCCAGGTGAGCCCATGATCGGTCGCATCCCTGTTCTGGACATCCGCCCGCAGATCGATTGCGGCCGCCGCCCGGCGAAGGCCGTGGTGGGTGAGACCTTCGAGGTCTCGGCCACCGTCTTCCGAGAAGGGCATGACGCGGTCGCGGCCAATGTGGTGCTGCGCAACCCCGCCGGCCGCTGCGGCCCCTGGACCCCGATGCAGGAGCGGGCGCCCGGTACCGACCGGTGGAGCACCGAGGTCACCCCGGACATCGAGGGCCGCTGGACCTTCACCGTCGAGGCCTGGTCCGATCCGCTCGCCACCTGGCGCAAGCACGCCTCGATCAAGATCCCGGCGGGCATCGACAGCGAGCTGATGCTCGCCGAGGGCGCCGAACTCCATGAGCGGGCGGCCGCCGATGTCCCCAAGAGCGACGGCCGGGAGTCGGTGCTCAGCGCCGTGGACGCGCTGCGCAACCCAAAACTCCCCGCCGCCACCCGGCTCGCCGCGGCGCTCTCCCCCCAGGTCATCGAGGCACTGGAGCGCCATCCGCTGCGCGAACTGCTCACCGTCTCGCGCCCGATGCCGCTGGTCGTCGAGCGCCGCCGGGCCCTGTACGGCTCGTGGTACGAACTCTTCCCGCGCTCCGAGGGCGCCTTCGTCGCACCGGACGGTACGGCCGTCAGCGGCACCCTGCGCACCGCCGCCGAGCGACTGCCGGCCGTCGCCGCCATGGGCTTCGACGTGGTCTATCTCCCGCCCGTCCACCCCATCGGCACCGCCTTCCGCAAGGGCCCCAACAATGCGCTGTCCGCCGGCCCGGACGATGTCGGCTCCCCCTGGGCCATCGGTTCGGCAGCCGGCGGCCATGACGCCCTCCACCCGGACCTGGGCACCTTCGAGGACTTCGAGCACTTCGTACGGACCGCCCGCGATCTGCGGATGGAGGTGGCGCTGGACTTCGCGCTGCAGTGCTCGCCCGACCACCCCTGGGTCACCCTGCACCCCCAGTGGTTCCACCACCGCACCGACGGCTCGATCGCCTACGCCGAGAATCCGCCGAAGAAGTACCAGGACATCTACCCCCTCGCCTTCGACACCGACTTCCGCGGGCTGGTACGCGAGACCGAGCGGCTGCTGCACTTCTGGATGGCCAAGGGCGTACGGATCTTCCGCGTGGACAATCCGCACACCAAACCGGTGGCGTTCTGGGAAAAGGTGATCGGCGACATCAACCGCACCGATCCCGACGTGCTCTTTCTCGCCGAGGCCTTCACCCGGCCCGCGATGCTGCACACCCTCGCCCAGATCGGCTTCCACCAGTCGTACACCTACTTCACCTGGCGTAACACCAAGCGGGAGCTGACCGACTACCTCACCGAGCTGTCCGGCGAGAGCGCCTCCTACCTGCGGCCCAACTTCTTTGTGAACACCCCGGACATCCTGCACGCCTACCTCCAGGAGGGCGGCCGCCCGGCCTTCGAGATCCGCGCCGTGCTGGCCGCCACCCTCTCCCCCACCTGGGGCGTCTACGCCGGATATGAGCTCTGCGAGTCGACGCCGGTACGCCGCGGCAGCGAGGAGTACCTCGACTCGGAGAAGTACCAACTCAAGCCGCGCGACTGGGATGCGGCGGCCAGAGAGGGGCGCACCATCGCCCCGCTGATCACCGCGCTCAACCGCATCCGCCGCCGGCACCCTGCCCTGCAACAGCTGCGCAATCTGCAGTTCCACCGGGTCGACAACGACGCCGTACTCGCCTTCTCCAAGCGCGCGGGTCACGGCGACGCGGCCGACACGGTGCTCACGGTGGTCAACCTCGACCCGCACCACACCCACGAGGCGACGGTGTCGTTGGACATGCCGGAACTCGGCCTCGGCCGGCACGAGTCCTTCCCGGTGCGCGACGAGCTCACCGGCGATACCTACCACTGGGGCAGGGACAACTATGTGCGCCTTGAGCCGGGCCGCTCTCTCGCGCCCGCTCATGTGCTGTCGCTGCGACCGTCCTCACCGATCGGAGGGTCACCCAATTGATCGTCAATGAGCCAGTCCCCGACACGTTCGAGGACACCCCGGCGAAGGACCGCGATCCCGACTGGTTCAAACGGGCCGTCTTCTACGAAGTCCTGGTGCGCTCCTTCCAGGACAGCAATGGCGACGGCATCGGCGACCTCAAGGGCATCACGGCCAAGCTCGACTATCTGCAGTGGCTGGGGGTGGACTGCCTCTGGCTGCCGCCGTTCTTCAAATCCCCGCTGCGGGACGGCGGTTACGATGTCGCCGACTACACCGCGGTGCTCCCCGATTTCGGCGATCTGGCCGACTTCGTGGAATTCGTGGACGCCGCGCACCACCGCGGAATGCGGGTCATCATCGACATGGTGATGAACCACACCAGTGACCAGCACCCGTGGTTCCAGGAATCGCGCAACGATCCCGAAGGGCCGTACGGCGACTATTACGTCTGGGCCGACGACGACAAGCAGTACGCCGACGCCCGGATCATCTTCGTCGACACCGAAGCCTCCAACTGGACCTTCGACCCGGTCCGCAAGCAGTACTACTGGCACCGCTTCTTCTCCCACCAGCCGGATCTCAACTACGAGAACCCGGCGGTCCAGGAGGAGATGATCTCCGCCCTGCGGTTCTGGCTCGACCTGGGGATCGACGGCTTCCGGCTGGACGCGGTGCCGTATCTCTACGTGGAGGAGGGCACCAACTGCGAGAATCTGCCCGCCTCGCACGCCTTCCTCAAGCGGGTCCGCGCGGAAATCGACGCGCACTACCCGGACACCGTCCTGCTGGCCGAAGCCAATCAATGGCCCGAGGATGTCGTCGACTACTTCGGCGATTACGGTGTCGGCGGCGACGAATGCCATATGGCCTTCCACTTCCCGGTCATGCCGCGCATCTTCATGGCGGTACGCCGCGAATCGCGCTACCCGGTATCGGAAATCCTCGCCAAGACCCCGGCGATCCCCTCCGGCTGCCAGTGGGGCATCTTCCTGCGTAACCACGACGAGCTGACCCTCGAAATGGTCACGGACGAAGAACGCGACTACATGTACGCGGAGTACGCCAAGGACCCGCGGATGCGCGCCAATATCGGCATCCGCCGACGGCTGGCCCCGCTGCTCGACAACGACCGCAATCAGATCGAACTGTTCACGGCCCTGCTGCTGTCGCTGCCCGGCTCGCCGATTCTTTACTACGGCGACGAGATCGGCATGGGCGACAACATCTGGCTCGGCGACCGTGACGCGGTGCGTACCCCGATGCAGTGGACGCCGGACCGCAACGCCGGTTTCTCCTCCTGCGACCCGGGCCGGCTCTTCCTGCCGACCATCATGGATCCCGTCTACGGCTACCAGGTCACCAACGTCGAGGCCGCGATGAGTTCGCCCTCCTCGCTGCTGCACTGGACCCGCCGGATGATCGAGATCCGTAAGCAGAACCCGGCGTTCGGGCTCGGCAGCTACACCGAGCTCTCGTCCACCAACCCGGCGGTGCTGGCCTTCCTGCGGGAGTCGCCGGGCACCGGTGGCGCGGACGACGACCTGGTGCTGTGTGTGCACAACTTCTCGCGCTTCGCACAGCCGACGGAGCTGGATCTGCGGGCGTTCAGCGGCCGCCATCCGGTGGAACTCATCGGCGGCGTCCGCTTCCCGGCCATCGGGGAACTGCCGTATCTGCTGACCCTGGCGGGCCACGGGTTCTACTGGTTCCGGCTGCGCAAGAACGCGGGAAAAGCAGCCTAGCGCCGGTGCCCTGACCGGGCACGGGCGCCGAGGACACCGCCCGTACGCGGCCGCATGGCGCGTACGGGCGTTTTTTGACCTTTCGTTCGGGCAGTCTCCCTACTACCGCACGGGCCGGGTGAGCCCTCGTCGGTCCCCGGCTCGGGAGGGGGACCGCCGCGCAGCGGAAGCGCACACGCCGAAACACCGCTGCCGTACGGACGGTCTCGCCCGGCGCTCTTGCCGGAGTACGTCCGGGGGGGACCCCCACAGCGCCTCCGTCCGGGGGTACCGCCACCGCGCCACCGCACTGTGAAGGCCGCATTCCGGGACACTTTGCCCTACCTGTCGTGTGCCCGGGGAAAGGACGCGACGCCATGTCGGACACCGCCCCGACCCGTGCCACCCGAAACAGCCCTGACCGCCGCCCGCTCGTCACCGCACCCGATCTGCTGTCCTCCCTGGCACCCCTGCTCGCCGAATGGGTGCCACGCCAGCGCTGGTTCGCCGGCAAGGGACGGCTGCTCACCGGCTTCACGCTGCTCTCGGCCACCGAACTGCTGCCGTGCACCGCCGACGGCAGCGCACCGGGCCTGCTGCAACTGCTCGTGCGCGCCCAGCAGAGCGCGCCACCGACCCGTACCCCGGCCGGCGGCGACCGCTACCAACTCCTGCTGGGGGTGCACCCGGCGCTGTCGCCGCAGCTGGCGCCCGCGGTGATCGGCCGCCCGGCCGGCGGCCCGCTGCGTGGCCGCACGGTCTATGACGCCCTGCTCGACAACCGGCTGTGCGGGCTGCTGCTGGAGCGGCTGCGGGTACCGGGACGGCTCGGCGCGCTGCGCTTCTGCCGGGAATCCGACGTGGACATCCCCTCCGGGCTGCCTGCCCGGCCGATCGCCGTCGAGCAGTCCAACTCCTCGATCGTCTTTGGAGATTCGTTCATTCTGAAGGTCTTCCGGCGGATCGAACCGGGCATCAACCCGGATCTGGAGCTGCCGCGGGCGCTGGCGGACGCCAAGTGCGCGCGGGTGCCGGCGCCCGCCGCGTGGTTCGAGTCGGCGACCACCGAGGCGAACGGCGAGGCGACGACGCTGGGCGTGCTCCAGCCCTTCCTGCCGGGATCGGCGGACGGCTGGCAGCTGGCGCTCAATGCGCTGGCCGTACGCGCCGACTTCACCGGCTCGGCCCGGGCGCTCGGCCATGCCACCGCCGAGGTGCACACCGCACTCGCCCAGACGCTGCCGACCACCGAGCTGCGCCGCCCGCAGCTCAATGTGATCGCCGCCCAGATGAACGAGCGGCTGGAGGCCACCGCCCGTGCCGTGCCCGTACTGCAGCCCTACCGCGCCCGGCTGCGCACCGCCTTCGACGCGCTCGCCGCCATGGGCCACGACGGCCGCAGCTGGGCGGCCCAGCGCATCCACGGCGATCTGCACCTGGGCCAGACGCTGCGCTCCGCCGACGAGGGCCGCTGGTCACTGATCGACTTCGAGGGCGAACCGGCCCGTCCGCTGGCCGAACGGCGCCGCCCGCAGCCGGCGGTGCGCGATGTCGCGGCGATGCTGCGCTCCTTCGACTATGCCGCGCGCAGCGGGCCGGCCGGTGCCGACCCCTGGGCGCTGGAGTGGGCGCGGCGCACCCGCGCCGCCTTCTGCCGGGGATACGCCGAGGCCGGCGGGCTCGATCCGCGCTCCGCACCCGAACTGATGCGCGCCTACGAGACCGACAAGGCCGTCTACGAGGTGCTCTACGAGGCCCGGCACCGGCCGGACTGGCTGGCCGTCCCGATGGCCGCCATCCGTCGGCTGGCGGCGGGCGGGGAGCGGGCCGTGGAGGTGGACGGGGCCGGCCCGTCCCGGACCGACGGCCGGGGGTGAGGGCGCCGCAGACGATCCGCCACACCGCCGCCCGTACGACTCCCAGTGATCCGACCGACACCCCGCCCCCTAGGAGGCACTTCTCGTGACCGCCCGTCCGCCGTCCCGCCGCACCACTCCCGACACCGTCGCTCCCGGCGACCCCGCGTCCGCCTCGCGACCGCCCGCTCCCCGGGAGGCGGCCGCGGCACCCGACGGGGCGGCCGAGCCCGCGGCCCCGTCCCCCACGGCGAGGCCGCGGCCCGGGGGCCACGGGGTCCGGGCCGCCACCCCGCTGTCCGACGAGGACCGCGGCCGGCTGCTGGGCGGCGCCCACCACGACCCGCACGGGCTGCTCGGCGCGCATCCCGTGCGCGGCGGGCTGCTCATCCGGGTGCTGCGGCCGTGTGCGCAGGGCGTCACCGTCCTGGCGCCGGGGCTCCGCGCCGACCTGCACCCCGAGGGCGACGGGCTGTTCGCCGGGATCCTGCCGCTGCACACCGTCCCGGACTACGAGCTGCTGGTCGACCACGGCACGTCCACCGTGACCGTGCGGGACCCCTATCGCTTTCTGCCCGCGCTCGGCGAGATGGATCTGCATCTGTTCGCCGAGGGTCGCCACGAGCAGCTGTGGCAGGCGCTCGGCGCACGGACCATGGACCACCAGGGGGTGACCGGCACCCGTTTCACGCTCTGGGCGCCCAACGCGCAGGGCGTCCGGGTCGTCGGCAACTTCAACTGCTGGGACGGCACCGGCCACCCGATGCGCTCGCTGGGCTCCTCCGGCGTCTGGGAGCTCTTCCTCCCGGGCATCGGCGAGGGCGAGCTGTACAAGTTCGAGATCACCCGGCCGGACGGCTCCAGGACCGTACGCGCCGACCCGATGGCCCGGCGGACCGAGTGCCCGCCCGCCACCGCCTCGATCGTGGACGCGTCGCACCACCGCTGGCAGGACGACGGCTGGATGGCCCGGCGCGGTGAGCGTCCGGTGCACGAGGCGCCGTTCTCCGTCTACGAGGTACACCTCGCCTCCTGGCGCCCCGGTCTCACCTATCGCCAGCTGGCCGCTCAACTCCCGTCCTACGTCAAGGACCTGGGCTTCACCCACGTCGAGTTCATGCCGGTCTCCGAGCATCCCTTCGGCGGCTCCTGGGGCTATCAGGTCACCGGGTTCTACGCGCCCACCGCCAGGATGGGCACCCCGGACGACTTCAGGTTCCTGATCGATGCGCTGCACCGGGCCGGCATCGGGGTGCTGATGGACTGGGTCCCCGCGCACTTCCCGCGCGACGACTGGGCACTGGCGGAGTTCGACGGCCGCCCGCTGTACGAGCACCAGGACCCGGCACGGGCCGCGCACCCGGACTGGGGCACCCTGGAATTCGACTACGGCCGCACCGAGGTGCGTAACTTCCTGGTCGCCAACGCCGTGTACTGGTGCGCGGAGTTCCATATCGACGGGCTGCGCGTGGACGCGGTCGCCTCGATGCTCTATCTCGACTACTCGCGCGAGGACGGCGGCTGGACCCCGAACGTCAACGGCGGACGGGAGAACCTCGACGCGGTCGCCTTCCTCCAGGAGATGAATGCGACGGTCTACCGCCGCTGCCCCGGTGTCGTCACCATCGCCGAGGAGTCCACGGCGTGGGACGGTGTCACCCGCGCCACGCATCACGTCGGGCCCGGCGGCTTCGGCGGTCTGGGCTTCGGGCTGAAGTGGAACATGGGCTGGATGCACGACTCCCTCGGCTATGTGTCCAAGGAGCCGGTGCACCGTAAGTACCACCACGGTGAGATGACCTTCTCCATGATCTACGCCTACTCCGAGAACTATGTGCTGCCGATCTCGCACGACGAGGTCGTGCACGGCAAGCGCGCGCTGGTGTCGAAGATGCCCGGTGACTGGTGGCAGCAGCGCGCCAACCACCGGGCGTACCTCGGTTTCATGTGGGCCCACCCCGGCAAGCAACTCCTCTTCATGGGGCAGGAGTTCGCCCAGGGCGCGGAGTGGGCGGAGAGCCATGGGCCGGACTGGTGGCTGCTCGACCCGTCCTACGAGGCCGAGCCGGACCACCGGGGCGTACGCGATCTCGTACGCGAGCTGAACCGCCGTTACGCCGCCACGCCCGCGCTGTGGGAACGCGACACCGATCCGGCCGGCTTCTCCTGGATCGACGGCGATGCGAGCGAGGACAATGTCTTCTCCTTCCTGCGCTTCGCCGCCGACGGCTTCCCCCTGATCGCGGTCACCAACTTCTCCCCCGTCGTACGCCATGCCTACCGGCTGGGCGTCCCCGACCACGTCCCCGCCTGGCGCGAGATCCTCAACACCGACGATCCGCGCTATGGCGGCAGCGGCGTCGCCAACCCCGACCTCCTCAAGACCGAACCGACCCCCTGGAACGGACGCGCCGCCTCCCTCGCCCTCGTCCTCCCGCCGCTGGCCAC
The DNA here is from genome assembly GCF_022221585.1 of Streptomyces inhibens. Lineage (NCBI taxonomy): Bacteria > Bacillati > Actinomycetota > Actinomycetes > Kitasatosporales > Streptomycetaceae > Streptomyces > Streptomyces inhibens. The sequence goes on along the minus strand of NZ_CP084681.1, from coordinate 6,763,997 downwards.
CCTCTGGCTGCGACCGGCCTGAGCCCTTACGGCGCGTGCTTGTCGGATCCTGCTCCGTCCGCCGCGGCATCGACCGGCGCCGCCCCCGCCATGCCCCGCCTCAGAACGACCCCGAGTCCCCGCCGAACCCAACCGTCCTCCACGTCCCCATACCTGGCTCCTCACGTGCTCGTACCCCCTGCGCAACCGGCCCCGGCCGGCTGCGTTTTCCCCGTCATCTGCATGGTGCCAGGGGGCACTGACAATCGACCCGCGGCGGGGAAAGCAGCAGGTCAGAGCGGCATGAAGGGCAGCTTCACCCCGGGTACGCCGAAGGGGCGGGTGCCGGATCCGGCACCCGCCCCTTCTCCCCTCCTACGCGGCCCGGGGCTCGGGGAATCAGACCTTGGCGGACGTCTTCGCCGCCCCGCCGTCACGCGGCTCGATGATCTGCGCGGCCGGCGGCCGGCCGTGCGCGTCGTCGACCAACGTCTTCTCGTCGAACGGCACCCGGCCGGCCAGCACCTCCGTCACCCGGGCTTTGTCGATCTCCTTGGTCCAGGTGCCGATCAGGACCGTGGCGACCGCGTTGCCCGCGAAGTTGGTCAGGGCGCGCGCCTCGCTCATGAAGCGGTCGATACCGACGATCAGTCCGACGCCGTCGACCAGTTCGGGCCGGTGCGACTGCAGTCCGCCGGCCAGCGTGGCCAGGCCGGCGCCGGTGACACCCGCCGCGCCCTTCGACGCGATGATCATGAAGACCAGCAGCGAGATCTGCTGGCCGAGCGCGAGCGGCTTGCCCATCGCCTCGGCCACGAACAGCGAGGACATCGTCAGGTAGATGGCGGTGCCGTCGAGGTTGAAGCTGTAGCCGGTCGGGACGGTGATGCCGACCACCGGCTTGCTGACGCCCAGGTGCTCCATCTTCGCGATCAGCCGGGGCAGCGCCGACTCCGAGGAGGAAGTGGAGAGGATCAGCAGGAATTCGCGCGCCAGGTACTTCAGCAGCTGGAAGATGTTGACGCCGGCGAACAGCCGGAGCAGCGCACCGAGCACCACGATCACGAACAGCAGACAGGTGGTGTAGAAGCCGACCATGATGATGGCCAGCGACTTCAGCGCGTCCAGTCCGGTCTCGCCGACCACCGCCGCTATGGCGCCGAAGGCACCCACCGGCGCCGCCCACATGATCATGGAGAGCACCCGGAAGACCAGCTTCTGGAGGTGCCCGACACCGCGCAGCACCGGCTCGCCCGCCGAGCCCAGCGCCTGCAGCCCGAAGCCGACCAGCAGCGCCACCACCAGCGTCTGCAGCACCTGGCCCTCGGTGAAGGCGGAGACCAGCGTCTTGGGGATCATGCCGAGCAGGAACTCGGGCAGGGACTCGCCGCCGCCGCCCTCGGTCTGGGCCTGGCCCGCGTGCCGCACGGTCTCGGTCAGATGCAGCCCGGAGCCGGGCTCCAGGATGTTGCCGACGACCAGGCCGATGGCCAGCGCGACGGTGGACATCACCATGAAGTAGCCGAGGGCCAGTCCGCCCACCGCGCCGACCTTGGCGGCCTTACGGACCGAGCCGACGCCCAGCACGATGGTGCAGAAGATGACCGGCGAAATCATCATCTTGATCAGGTTCACGAACCCGGTGCCGAGCGGCTTGAGCTCGACGGCGACACCCGGGGCGGCGAAGCCCACGATGATGCCGAGCAGCACCGCCCCGATGACGGCGATGTAAAGGAAGTGGGTCCGGTCCCGCTTTACCGGCACGGTCTCCTCGGTGATGCCCCCACGCGGCGGGGTGTGTGCAGCCACGGCTGCCTCCTCGGGTCTACGGCTGTGCGCTGATCTGCGGCTCTGCGACACAACAAGTCCCGGCGACTATGCACGCCGCTGTGGCGCCCGTCACCCTTACGTACATTTCGTTCACGTGAAAGTGACCGTGCAGACTGTTCTGTATGCGACTCCCCCGACCCCGGCGACCCCGCCGGCTGCGCGGCCCCCGCAGCCTCGCCGGGCAGCTCTTCGCCATGCAGGTGGTGCTGGTGGCGGTGGTCGTGGCGGGCTGCGCCGTCTTCGCGTACGTCAGCGCCGGCCGGCAGGCAGAGGAGACCGCGCGGCGGCAGGCGACCGCGGCGGCCACCGCCGTCGCCGACTCCCCGGCCGTGGTGGCGGCGGCCCGCACCAAGGACCCGACGGTCGCGCTCCAGCCGTACACCGAGCGGCTGCGGCGCGACGCGGGCGTCGACTTCGTGGTGGTGATGGCCCCGGACGGGACGCGCTGGACGCACCCGGAGCCGTCCGCGATCGGCAAGAAGTACCTGGGGCACATCGGCCCGGCGCTGCACGGCAAGATCTTCCCCGAGACGCATATGGGCGTGCTCGGCCCGTCCGTACGGGTGGTGGCGCCGGTCCGTGACCCGCGGCGCGGCGGCCGGATCACGGCGCTGGTCAGCTCCGGGATCACCATCAAGACGATCAGTCAGCAGCTGCGTGACCAGGTGCTCGCGCTGGTCGGGGTGGCCTCGGCGGCTCTCGCGCTCGGCGGGCTGGGTACGTATGTGATCAATGCCCGGCTGAGGCGGCACACCCATGGGATGAACGCCCAGGAGCTCAGCCGGATGCACGACTACCACCAGGCCGCGCTGCACGCCGTACGCGAGGGGCTGTTGATGCTCGACGGGCAGCGCAGGGTCGCCCTGATCAACGACGGCGGACGGGAGCTGCTGGGACTGTCCGGCGATGCGGTGGGCCGGCTCGTCACCGAGCTGGGGCTGCCGGAGCCGCTGACCGAGGCGCTGCGCTCGCCCGGTCCGCGGGTCGACGAGCTGCATCTGACCAGCGAGCGGGTACTGGTCGTCAACTCCGCACCGGTCTCCGGCGGCGAGCACCGCGGCAGTGTGGTCACCCTCCGCGACCACACCGAACTCCAGGCGCTGTCCGGCGAGTTGGACTCGGTACGCGGCTTCACCGAGGCGCTGCGCTCGCAGGCGCACGAGGCCGCCAACCGGCTGCACACGGTGGTTTCGCTGATCGAGCTGGGGCGGGCCGAGGAGGCCGTGGAGTTCGCCACCGCGGAGCTGGAGCTGGCGCAGGCGCTGACCGACCAGGTCGTCGGCGCGGTCGCCGAGCCGGTGCTCGCCGCGCTGCTGCTCGGCAAGGCGGCGCAGGCCAATGAGCGCGGCGTCGAGCTGACGCTGACCCCGGACAGCCGGATCGACGACGGGCTGCTGCCGCCCGGGCTGCCGGCCCGCGATCTGGTGACGGTGCTGGGCAATCTCATCGACAACGCCATCGACGCCGCGGCCCCGACCCAGGAGCACGGCGCCATCGAGCCGCCGCGGGTGCGGGTCACCGCGCGGGCGGCCGAGGGCGAGCTGCTGCTGCGGGTGGCGGACAACGGGCCGGGGGTGGCCGCGGAGGCCGCCGAGGAGATCTTCCGGCGGGGCTGGAGCACCAAGCAGAGCGGGACCGGCCCGTTGGCGCGGGGCCGCGGGCTGGGCCTGGCCCTGGTCCGGCAGGCCGTACGGCGCAACGGCGGCACCCTCACGCTCGACCGGGCGGCGGAGGGCGGCGCGCGGTTCACCGTACGGTTGCCACTGCGGGCGGAGGCGACGGCATGACGGCCCCGCCCACGGCGTCAGCCGGCGCCGGCGCGGCGGCCGGTCCGGTCCGTACGGCCGCGAAAGCCCGTGCGGCCACGAGAGGATGTGCCCGGTGACCTCCGCCGACATCCGGGTCCTGGTCGTCGAGGACGATCCGGTGGCCGCCGCCGCGCACGCCCTGTACGTCGGTCGGGTGCCCGGCTTCACCGTCTCCGGCACCGTGCACTCCGGCGGCGACGCCCGCCGCCACCTGGAGCAGCACGCCGTCGATCTGCTGCTGCTCGACCTCTATCTGCCCGACGGCCACGGGCTGCAACTGGTGCGGACGCTGCGTGCGGCCGGCCACACCGCCGACATCATCGCGGTCACCTCCGCCCGCGATCTGGCGATGGTGCGCGAGGGCGTCTCGCTCGGCGTGGTGCAGTACGTGCTGAAGCCGTTCACCTTCGCGACGCTGCGCGACCGGCTCACCCGCTACGCCGAGTTCCGCGCCACCACCGGGGAGGCCAGTGGGCAGGACGAGGTGGACCGGGCGATCGCCGCACTGCGCTCCCCGCGCCCGGCCGCGCTGCCCAAGGGGCTGACCGCGGCCACCCTGCGGGCGGTGACCGATGTGCTGCGGGCCGCCGAGAGCGGGCTGACGGCCACCGAGGCGGCCGCCGACGTGGGCATCTCCCGGATCACCGCGCGCCGCTATCTGGAACATCTCGTGGAGAGCGGCCGGGCCGCCCGCGCCCCGCAGTACGGCCAGGTCGGCCGCCCCGAATTGCGCTATCGCTGGTCGGGCCATTGACCCGCTGTGAGCGGTGACTTACTTTCAGCGGGCAGTACGCCGTGGTTGGTTGACCGTGGTGTGTTGACCGTGGTTCGTCGCTGGAGGTCGTGCCGTGCGCCCCACCGCCCCGCTGATTCTTCTCGCCGCCGCCGTCGTGGCCGCCGGCACGCTCACCGCCTGCGGCAGCGGGTCCGGGAGCGACAGCAACACCGTCAAGGTCGCCTTCATCAAGGACACCAACAGCAAGGTCACGGTCCGGGACGACTACATCCGCCTCGTGGCGAAGCAGTTCGAGAAGGACAACCCCGGCAAGAAGGTCAGACTCGTCCCGATCCAGGCGTCGGAGAACGACTACTACACCAAGATCCAACAGATGATGCGCTCCCCGCGGACCGCGCCGGACCTGGTCTACGAGGACACCTTCCTGGTCAACTCCGACATCAAGGCCGGGCTGTTGCGGCCGCTGGATCCGTACATCGGCAAGTGGGACGACTGGCGGCAGTTCGAGCCGGCCGCCAAGGCCGCGGCCAGAGGGCAGGACGGCAAGACGTACGGCGTCCCGGACGGCACGGACACCCGCGGGCTGTGGTTCAACAAGAAGATCTTCAAGAAGGCCGGGCTGCCTGCCGACTGGCAGCCCAGGACCTGGGACGAGGTGCTGGACGCGGCCCGGACGATCAAGAAGAAGGTCCCCGGCGTCATCCCGCTGAACGTCTTCACCGGCAAGGGCGCGGGCGAGGCCGCCGTGATGCAGGGCTTCGAGATGCTGCTGTACGGCACCGGCGAGAACCAGCTCTACGACCCGGGCAGCAAGAAGTGGGTCACCGGCACCAAGGGCTTCAAGGACAGCCTGACCTTCATCGACACGGTCTACAAGGAGAAGCTCGGGCCCGAGGTCTCCGATGCGCTCAGCCCCAACATCCAGACCAATGTGGCCGCCGAGCTGCTGCCCGAGGAGAAGCTCGCCATCGACCTCGACGGCTCGTGGCTGGGCCAGCAGTGGCAGAAGACGGGCGGCGGCAACCCGTGGCCCGAGTGGTCGACGACGCTCGGCCAGGCGCCGTTCCCCACCCAGCACGGCACCCCGCCCGGGAAGGTGAGCCTGGCCGGCGGCTGGACCTGGTCGGTGCCGCAGCGGTCCCAACAGCCCGATCTGGCCTGGAAGTTGATCCAGACCTTCCAGTCGAGGCAGAACGCCCTGGAGTGGTGTGTACGGGGCGCCCAGATCGCGGTCCGCAAGGACGTCGCGGCCGACCCGCGCTATCTCAAGTCCGTGCCCGGTATCGGCTTCTTCACCGGGCTGGTCAAGATCAGCCAGTACCGGCCCGCGCTGCCCGCCTATCCGAAGGTCGCCGCGGCGATCGGTGAGGCGATGGAGGCGGTCACCGCCGACGACTCCTCGCCGGACAAGGCGGCCAAGGACTATGACACGGCGCTGAAGTCCCTCGTGGACGGCCGAACCGTCGCCAAGCCATGACCGGCGCCGTCGACAGCACCGCGCCCCGCGCCGGTACACCGCGTGCCCGCACACCGCATGCCCCTACGCCGCACACCCCGAAGGCCCACCGCGCCCGTACGCGTCTGCTGCGCTGGTCCCCGCTCGCCCCGGCCACCGTCCTGCTGCTGCTCTTCCTCGCCGGCCCCATCGGCTACTGCGTCTATATCGCCTTCACCGACACCCAGTTGACCGGCCAGGAGTCGGCGTCCTTCGTCGGCCTGGCCAACTTCCGGCAGGCCTTCGGCGACCCGGCCTTCCTCAACGCGGTCGTGCTGACCCTGGTGTTCACCGTGATCTCCTCGATCCTCGGACAGAACACCCTGGGTCTTGCGCTGGCCGTTCTGATGCGGCGGGCCTCGCGGCCCGTACGGTCCCTGACCGGTGCGATGGTGATCACCGCCTGGGTGCTCCCGGAGATCGTCGCGGGCTTCTTGCTCTACACCTTCTTCGAGCGGCGCGGCACCCTCAACGCGCTCCTCGGCTGGCTCCATCTGCCCACCCAGAACTGGCTGTTCACCCTGCCCATCCTCGCCGTGTCGTTCGCCAACGTCTGGCGCGGCACGGCGTTCTCGATGCTGATCTACTCCGCGGCGCTCTCCGAGATCCCTCAGGAGATCACCGAGTCCGCCCAGGTCGACGGCGCGGGCGGACTGCGGCGGCTGTGGCACATCACGCTGCCGATGATCCGCCGCTCCATCGGCACCAATCTGATGCTCAACACCCTCCAGACGCTCTCCGTCTTCGGGCTGATCTGGGCGATGACGCGGGGCGGACCGGGAAACCGCAGCCAGACCCTGCCGGTGTTCATGTACGACCAGGCGTTCCTGAAGTCCCTGATCGGCTACGGCACCGCGGTGGCGCTGCTGTTGCTGCTGGTGGGCGCGGTGTTCTCGGTCGTCTATCTGCGCCTGATGCGCGAGGAGGTCTGAGCCGTGCCGCTCCTCCACCGTCTCCCCCGCCGCCTCCTCCCCCAAGCTCTCCGACAAGCTCCGAGCCGGGGGCGCCGCCAGCGGCTGGCCGCCGACGCCGGGCTGCTGGTCGCCGCGGTGGCGTTCGCGATTCCGCTGGTCTGGCTGGTGCTGTCGTCGCTGGATACGGAGGCGACGCTGCGGGTGCGGCTGCCGAAGTCCCCGACGGTGGACAACTTCTCGGCGGTGCTGACCGACGAGATCACCTTCACCCCGATGCTCAACAGCCTGCTGATCTGCGGCGGTGCCACGCTGCTCACCGTGGCCTGCGCGGCGCTCGCCGCCTATCCGCTGTCCCGCTTCCGCTCCCGCTTCAGCCGCCCGTACCTGCTGACGATCCTGTTCTCGACCTGTCTGCCGATCACCGCGATCATGGTTCCGGTCTACGGGCTGTTCGTGCAGGTCAATCTGATCGACACCCGGTACGGCACCGCGCTGTTCCTGGCCGCCGCCCAACTCCCGTTCGCCATCTGGCTGATGAAGAACTTCATGGACGGGGTCCCGAGGGTCCTGGAGGAGGCGGCGTGGACGGACGGCGCCTCCTGGTCGCAGACCCTGCTGCGGGTGATTCTGCCGCTGATGGGCCCCGGCCTCGCCGTCGTCGCGATCTACACCTTCATCATGATGTGGGGCAATTTCTTCGTGCCCTTCATGCTGCTGCTCTCCCCGGAGCAACTGCCCGCTTCGGTAAGCATTTTCAATTTCTTCGGCAATTACGGCGCCATCGCGTTCGGCGAACTCGCGGCATTTTCGATCCTGTACTCGACACCGGTCATCCTGCTGTACATCCTTATCTCCAGGCGGCTGGGCGGCGGCTTTGCGCTGGGCGGTGCGGTGAAGGGCTGAGCGCGACTCCTTGGCGGAAAGCCCGCCCAGGCCAGACCGGAAAACCGGCTGACTAGTAGCTTCCTACGACTTTCAACCCTGTGTATCCGCACGATAGGTGCGAAGCCACTTCGTCACTTACCGTGTGCCGGTGAACACGCAAGCCGGGGAGCCGCGCACGCCCCCTTTCAATGCCGAAGCCGCCCGCCGGCTCCGCGAGGCCCTCGGCATGACCCCCGCCCATGTCGCCTACGGAATATGGGCCGCCTACGGAATACAGATATCGCCCGCGACGGTGGCCTCCTGGGAATTGGCGGAAAGCGCCCCAACGGAAGCCGAACTGACCGCGCTGGCCGGCGCCCTGTGGTGCGCCCCCGCGGAGCTCCTCGGCGCACCGGGCACCCTGCGCGAATACCGCCTCGCGCTCGGCCTCGCCCCCGACGACCTCGCGCTGCGCATCGGCATGGACCAGAGCGCGTACGAGCGGCTGGAGGCCGGCGGGAAGTGGAGCGGCAACGACCGGCAGGCCGCGGCGCTCGCCGAGCAGCTGGATCTGCCGCTGCCCGCGCTGATCCGGTTCACCGGGCAGGACAAGAAGCTGACCGAGCTGCTGACCAGCGCCGCCGCCACCCGCTGGCAGGCCTACGTCCGGCCGGTCGGCAAGCTCGTCCCGCTGCCCAAGCAGCACATCCAGGACGTCCTCCAGGAGCTGCACACCGACTATCAGGCGTCCATGACGGCTACGCTCAACTGGGGCGGCGGCGAGGGCACCGATGACTCCGGCAAGGCGGGGCGCGCCTTCCTCGACGACATCCTGGCGGAGTTCTGGGAGCGGGTCGGCAGGCAGCGCCCCTGAGCCACCCCTGAGACATCCCGTCGGCCACAGGTCGGACCGCCGTCCCCCCAGAGGATGACACCGGGGACGGTGATGGCACTTCCGGCCGGTCCGGGTTCGGTCCCCGCGGGTGACGCCCCGATGACCTGCGCATTCAAGAATGGGGACGTCGAATTTTCCGTCCCCTTTCAGGAGTACCCGTGTCCCACGCGGCCGCCGTTTCCGGTTTCCCCGGTTTTGCCCCCACCCGTGCCGTCGCCGCGCGGGCTACGGATCTGAGCAAGGTCTACGGCCAGGGGGAGACCCGTGTGGTCGCGCTGGACTCCGTCTCGGTCGAGTTCGGCAAGGCCCGGTTCACCGCCATCATGGGCCCGTCCGGCTCCGGCAAGTCGACGCTGATGCACTGCATGGCCGGGCTGGACGCGATCTCCACCGGCTCAGCCCGGATCGGCGATGTGGAGCTGGCGTCGCTCAACGACAAGCAGCTGACGCGGCTGCGCCGGGACAAGATCGGCTTCATCTTCCAGGCGTTCAATCTGCTGCCGACGCTGTCCGCGCTGGAGAACATCACGCTGCCGATGGACATCGCGGGCCGTAAGCCCGACCAGGGGTGGCTGAACGCCGTCATCGAGACCGTCGGCCTGTCGGGGCGGCTCACGCACCGGCCGGCGCAGCTCTCCGGCGGTCAGCAGCAGCGGGTCGCGGTCGCCCGGGCGCTGGCCGCCCAGCCGGAGATCATCTTCGCGGACGAGCCGACCGGCAACCTCGACTCCCGCTCCGGCGCCGAAGTACTGGGCTTCCTGCGGGAGTCGGTGCGGGCGATGGAGCAGACGGTGGTGATGGTCACCCATGACCCGGTCGCCGCCGGCTATGCCGACCGGGTGGTCTTCCTCGCGGACGGCCGGATCGTCGAGGAGCTCCACGACCCGACCGCGGACGCCGTCCTGGAGCGGATGCGGCTCTTCGAGGCCAAGGGCCGGACGAGCTAGCCAAGGGCCGTACCGGCTGACGCGGGCGCACCGCGCGCCGCCCTTCCGTATCCCGAGCACCGGACCCCAGGACTGACACCACCACCATGCTGCGTACCGCCCTGCGCAATGTTCTTGCGCACAAAGCCCGATTGATGATGACCGCGCTCGCGGTCCTGCTCGGCGTCGCCTTCGTCGCCGGCACCCTCATCTTCAGCGACACCGTCGGCGAGGCCGTCAAGAACGCCTCCGCCAAGAACCTCAAGGACGTGGCCGTCTCCGTACAGGCCATCTCGGCCTCCGACGGCCCCATGCCGGAGCCGGGCGAAAAGCGGGCCACCGCCCTCGACAACAAGCTCGCGGACCGGATCCGCGCACTGCCCGGCGTGCAGTCCGTACGGACCGGCGTCACCGGCTCGGCGACGCTCGCCGACACCGACAACCAGCCGATCGGCAACGGCTGGCAGAACCGCGCCACCAACTACCAGCCGGGCAAGGACGGCAAGGACAGCCGCTATCCGCTGGTCCTGGGCCGCGGCCCGGCGGCCGACGACGAGATCGCGCTGGCCGAGACCACCGCGAAGGCGGCAGGCGTCGCGATCGGCGACACCATACGGTTCGCCACCGACGGGCCGGTGCTGAAGAAGCGCCTGGTCGGCGTCGTGGCGAGCGACGACCCGCAGGTGACCGCGGGCGGCAGCCTGGCTCTGTTCGACACCGCCACCGCGCAGAAGCTCTATCTGCACCCCGGCCAGTTCGACGAGCTGATCGTGACGGCCACGCCCGGCACCGACCAGCAGGCGCTGACCGCGAAGGTCCGCGAACTGCTGCCGAAGAAGCGGGCCGAGGCGACCAGCGGCAGTGAGCTGGCCGCCCAGCAGTCCCGGATGATCGCCGAGCAGAACAGCACGATGAGCAAGACCCTGCTGACCTTCGCCGGTATCGCCCTGTTCGTCGGTGTGTTCATCATCGCCAACACCTTCACCATGCTGATCTCCCAGCGCAGTCGTGAGATCGCGCTGCTGCGCGCGGTCGGTGCCTCGCGCCGGCAGGTCGTCCGCTCGGTGCTCGCCGAGGCCGGGCTGCTGGGGCTGATCTCCTCGGTCGTCGGCTTCGCACTGGGTACGGGGATCGCGGTGGGGCTGCGGGCGGTGCTGAACGCCAACGGGGCGGGCTTCCCGGACGGGCCGCTCGTCATCAGCCCGACCGCGGTGCTCTCCGCGCTGGGTGTGGGTGTCGTGGTGACCGTACTGGCCGCCTGGCTGCCGTCCCGTAAGGCGGCGAAGATCGCGCCGGTGGAGGCGCTGAGCAGCGTCGAGGCGCCGCCCGCGCTGCGCAGCCTGGTCGTCCGCAACATCATCGGCTCGGTGATCACCGGTCTCGGCGTCGCCGTGATGCTGTGGGTCTCGACCCTCAGGTCCGGTGACGATCTGCCGATCGCCATGCTGGGCTCGATGCTGACGCTGATCGGCGTGATCGTCCTGGCGCCGCTGCTGTCCCGTCCGCTGGTCTCGCTGGCGGGCCGGGTCACCACCCGGCTGTTCGGCATCGGCGGCAAGCTGGCCAAGGAGAACGCGCTGCGCAACCCGCGCCGTACGGCGGCCACCGGGTCCGCGCTGATGATCGGCCTCACCCTGATCACCGGTATGACGGTCGTCGGGCATTCGGCGCAGCTGGGCATGGACAAGATGGCGGCCAACGGGCTGACCGCCGACTACCAGATCAAGACCTCGACCTATGTCGGGCTGGATCCCCGGCTGTCGAAGAAGGTCGCGGAGGTCCCGGGCGTCGAAGCGGTGGCCCCGTTGCGCGGCACCGGCTTCACCTCCAAGGGCGGCTTCGGCTACATCCGGGGCACCGACCTCTCGCAGATCGACAAGGTCACCCACCTCACCTTCCGGCAGGGCTCGCTGGATGCCGTACGGGCCGGCGGTATCGCCGTCTCGCAGACGGTGGCCAAGCAGCACGGCTGGCGGGCCGGTGACACGGTGAGCGTCGGGTTCGACGACAAGAAGCAGACCCGGCTGAAGGTCGCCGCCGTGTACGCGGACAACGAGGTGCTGGGTGAGTCCTTCGCCGATGTCTCGCTGCTCGACCCGCATCTGACGCAGGTGAAGAACGAGGAGCTGCTGGTGAAGGCGGCCGGCGGCGGCTCCCCGGCGCTGGTCAAGGACATCCGGCGGGCGCTCGGCGACAGCCCGCTGTTGAAGGTCCAAACCCGCGACGATCTCCGCAAGGAGACCGCCGGCCAGATCGACACCGTCGTGAACATGGTCTACGGACTGCTGGCCATGGCCGTCATCATCGCGGTGGTCGGCGTCGTCAACACCCTGGCGATGTCGGTGTTCGAGCGGACCCGGGAGATCGGGATGCTGCGGGCGATCGGTCTGGCGCGCAGCGGCATCAAGCAGATGGTGCGGCTGGAGTCGGTGGTGATCTCGCTGTTCGGCGCGGTGCTCGGCATGGGCGTGGGCATCTTCCTGGCCTGGGCCGGCGGCAAGATGGTCGGCTCGTCGTTCCCGACGTACGAGATGGTGCTGCCCTGGGGCAGGCTCGGCCTGTTCCTGCTGATCGCGCTGGTCGTGGGCGTGCTGGCGGCCCTGTGGCCGGCCCGGCGGGCGGCCCGGCTGAACATGCTGGAGGCCATCGGCTCGCAGTGATCCCGCACCACGAACGGCGGCGCGCCTACCCTCGACCGAGGGGAGGCGCGCCGCCGTTGTGGTCTGCAAAAGCGGGCTCAGAAGACCGACTCGGCCTCGTCCATCCGCCACTCGGGCACCGTCTTGAGCTCGGTGACCGCATCGGCCAGCGGCACCATCGTGATGTCGGTGCCGCGCAGCGCGGTCATCTTGCCGAAGTCGCCGCGGTGCGCGGCCTCCACGGCGTGCCAGCCGAAGCGGGTGGCGAGCACCCGGTCGTACGCGGTCGGGGTGCCACCGCGCTGGACATGGCCGAGGATGACCGGGCGGGCCTCCTTGCCGAGGCGCTTTTCCAGTTCGATGGCGAGGTGGTTGCCGATGCCGGAGAACCGCTCATGACCGAACTGGTCGATCGCGCCCTTCTTGTAGTCCATGGTCTCGGCGGCCGGGTGCGCGCCCTCGGCGACACAGACGACGGCGAACTTCTTGCCCCGGGCGAACCGCTCCTCGACCATCGTGACCAGGTCGTTGACGTCGAAGGGGCGCTCGGGCAGGCAGATGCCGTGGGCGCCGCCGGCCATGCCGGACTCCAGCGCGATCCAGCCGGCGTGCCGGCCCATGACCTCGACGACCATCACGCGCTGGTGCGATTCGGCGGTGGTCTTGAGGCGGTCGATCGCCTCGGTCGCGACGCCGACGGCGGTGTCGAAGCCGAAGGTGCGGTCGGTGGAGGAGATGTCGTTGTCGATGGTCTTGGGGACGCCGACGACCGGCAGTCCGGCGTCCGACAGCATCCGGGCGGCGGTGAGGGTGCCCTCGCCGCCGATCGGGATCAGGACGTCGATGCCGTAGTCCTTGGAGTGGTCCTTGGCGTCCTCGCAGGCCTCACGGAGCCGGGCGCGCTCCAGCCGGGACGAGCCGAGGATGGTGCCGCCGCGGGCGAGGATGCCGCTGACGGCTTCGAGGTCGAGCTTGCGGAAGCGGCCGTCGAGCAGACCGGCGAAGCCGTCCTCGAAACCTATGACCTCGTCACCGTGGCCGGTGAGGGCGCGATGGACAACAGACCGGATCACAGCATTCAGGCCGGGGCAGTCGCCGCCTGCGGTGAGGACTCCGATACGCATCGTGCTGTGTCTCCTGTGCTCGCTGTCGGTTCCTGACCCGGTCCGATTGTTTCACGGTCCGACAGACACCCGCCTCACTCTTGGCCCCTACCCCTACTGTCCCCGCACGGGCTCCACAAGGGAAACTGGGAGAGCGACTTAGCCACACGCGCAGGTATTGTCAAGAGGGACAAGCGCACAATAACGGCTGATTTTGACCTTGTGACCAACGGAATGGATCGGAGAGCACGCGTGACGCGCAGCGTGTACGTGACCGGTATCGACCGCGGCGACGGCCGCCAGGTCGTGGAGCTGGGAGTCATGGAGCTCCTGACCCGCCACGTCGACCGGGTGGGGGTCTTCCGCCCGCTGGTCCACAACGACGGACCCGACCGACTGTTCGACCTGCTGCGGGCCCGCTACCGGCTCACCCAGTCCGCCGACACCGTATACGGGCTGAGTTACGAGGAGGCCGCCACCCTCCAGGCCGAGCGCGGCACCGACGAGCTGGTCTCCCGGCTCGTCGACCGCTTTCACGCCGTGGCCAGGGACTATGAGTACGTCCTGGTCCTCGGCTCGGACTACGCCGCCACCAGCCTCCCGGCCGAGCTGAACCTCAATGCCCGGCTCGCCAACGAATTCGGCGCCGCGGTGCTGGCCGTCGTCGGCGGCCAGGGCCAGGAGGCCGAGTCCGTACGCGCCGAGGCCCGCAACGCCTACCGCGCCTACCACTCGCTGGGCTGCGATGTCGTGGCCATGGTCGTCAACCGGGTGGCCCCCGAGCATCGCGAGGCCGTCGTCGACCGGCTCTCCGCCCGCCTGCCCGTGCCCTGCTACGCGCTCCCCGAGGACGGCTCGCTCTCCGCGCCGACCGTCGGCCAGATCGTGCACACCCTGGGCGCCGAGGTGCTGCTCGGCGACGACTCCGGGCTCGCCAGGGACGCCCGTGACTTCGTCTTCGGCGGCGCCATGCTGCCGACCTTCCTCAAGGCGCTCACCCCCGGCTGCCTCGTGGTGACCCCCGGGGACCGGGCCGACCTGGTCATCGGCTCGCTCGCCGCGCACAGTGCCGGCGCCCCACCGATCGCCGGTGTGCTGCTCACCCTCGACGAGAAGCCCGGCCCGGACATCATGGCGCTGGCGAGCCGGCTCGCCCCCGGGACCCCGGTCGTCTCCGTACCCGGTGGGTCCTTCCCGACCGCGGCCGAGCTGTTCGCGATCGAGGGCAAGCTCAACGCCGCCTCGCCGCGCAAGGCGGAGACCGCCCTCGGCCTGTTCGAGCGGCATGTGGACACCGTGGAGCTGACGAATCGTATCTCCGTGGCCCGCTCGGGCCGGGTCACGCCGATGATGTTCGAACACGAGCTGATCGAGCGCTCCCGCTCCGGCCGCCGCCGCGTCGTCCTCCCGGAGGGCACCGAGGAGCGGGTGCTGCGCGCCGCCGATGTGCTGCTGCGTCGCGACGTCTGCGATCTGACGCTGCTGGGCGAGGAGGAGGCGATCCGCAAGCGCGCCGCCGACCTGGCCATCGACCTGGCGAACGCCCAGATCATCGACCCGCAGACCTCCGAGCTGCGCGAGCGGTTCGCCGAGCGGTACGCCGCGCTGCGCGCCCACAAGGGCGTCAGCGTCGAGCTGGCCTTCGACGTCGTCGCGGATGTCTCCTACTTCGGCACGCTGATGGTCCAGGAAGGCCTGGCCGACGGCATGGTCTCGGGCGCGGTGCACTCCACCGCGGCCACCATCCGCCCCGCCTTCGAGATCATCAAGACCAAGCCGGGCGCCCAGATCGTGTCCTCGGTGTTCTTCATGTGCCTGGCCGACCGGGTGCTGGTCTACGGCGACTGCGCGGTCAACCCGGACCCGAACGCCGAGCAGCTGGCGGACATCGCCATCCAGTCGGCCACCACCGCCGCGCAGTTCGGTGTCGAGCCGCGGATCGCGATGCTGTCGTACTCCACCGGCACCTCCGGGTCCGGCGCGGACGTCGACAAGGTCCGTAAAGCCACCGAGATCGTCCGCGAGCTGCGCCCCGATCTGCTGGTCGAGGGCCCGATCCAGTACGACGCGGCGGTGGACACGGCGGTCGCGCAGACCAAGCTCCCCGACTCCGACGTCGCCGGCAAGGCCACCGTGCTGATCTTCCCCGACCTCAACACCGGCAACAACACCTACAAGGCCGTGCAGCGCTCGGCCGGTGCGGTCGCCGTCGGCCCGGTTCTGCAAGGCCTGCGCAAGCCGGTCAACGACCTCTCGCGCGGCGCCCTGGTCCAGGACATCGTCAACACCGTGGCCATCACCGCCATCCAGGCGCAGGGCGCCCAGCCCGGCGCCGGGCACACCGCCTGACCCGGCCCCCGCACCCGTCCCCCTCCCCATCGGAAAGCGCTACATGACTGCCAATGCCACCCGCGTCCTCGTCCTCAACTCCGGCTCCTCGTCGGTGAAGTACCAGCTGCTCGACATGGGCTCCGGCACCCGGCTCGCCGTCGGCCTGGTCGAGCGGATCGGTGAAGAGACCTCGCGCCTGTCCCACACCCCACTGGCCACCGGCGGCGACAAGCGCGAGACGGAAGGCCCGATAGCCGACCACGACGCCGCGCTGAAGGCCGTCGCCGCGGAGCTGGCCGCGGACGGTCTCGGTCTCGACTCGCCGGAGCTGGCCGCGATCGGGCACCGGGTGGTGCACGGCGGGCTGAAGTTCACCGCCCCGACCGTGATCGACGACGCGGTGCTCAAGGAGATCGAGCGGCTGGTGCCGGTCGCGCCGCTGCACAACCCGGCCAACCTCACCGGCATCAGGACCGCCCAGGCGCTCCGCCCCGACCTGCCGCAGGTCGCGGTCTTCGACACCGCCTTCCACACCACGATGCCGGAGTACGCGGCCCGCTACGCCATCGACGTGGAGACCGCCGACGCCCACCGCATCCGCCGCTACGGCTTCCACGGCACCTCGCACGCCTATGTCTCGCGCAAGACCGCGGCGCTGCTGGGCAAGGACCCCTCCGAGGTCAATGTCATCGTGCTGCACCTGGGCAACGGCGCCTCCGCCTCGGCGGTGGCCGGCGGCCGCTGTGTGGACACCTCGATGGGCCTGACGCCGCTGGAGGGCCTGGTCATGGGCACCCGCTCCGGTGACATCGACCCGGCGGTGACCTTCCACCTCAGGCGGGTGGCGGGGATGTCGACGGACGAGATCGATGTGCTGCTCAACAAGAAGAGCGGTCTGGTCGGGCTGTGCGGCGACAACGACATGCGGGAGATCCGGCGCCGGATCGACGAGGGCGACGAGCGCGCCGAGCTGGCCTTCGACATCTACATCCACCGGCTGAAGAAGTACATCGGCGCCTACACCGCGGTGCTCGGCCGGGTCGACGCGGTGGCGTTCACCGCGGGCGTCGGCGAGAACGCCGCCCCGGTGCGTGAGGCCGCCCTCGCCGGTCTGGAGGAGCTGGGCATGGCGGTGGACGCCTCACGCAACGCCGTACGGTCCGACGAGCCCCGGCTGATCTCCCCCGACTCCGCCCGGGTCGCGGTCGCCGTCGTACCCACCGACGAGGAACTGGAGATCGCCCAGCAGACATACGCCCTGGTCAACGCCTAGACATTGGTGTTTCCACCTACCGGAATATTCCGCTCTGAAACAAACCGATAGGATTCCGCCATGCGCCGTTCCAAAATCGTCTGCACCCTGGGCCCCGCCGTCGACTCCTACGACCAGCTGAAGACGCTGATCGAGGCCGGCATGAACGTGGCCCGATTCAATATGAGCCACGGGACCCAGCCGGAGCACGAGGAGCGGTACCACCGCCTCCGCAAGGCTTCCGAGGAGACCGGCCGCGCCGTTGGCGTACTGGCCGACCTCCAGGGCCCCAAGATCCGCCTGGAGACCTTCGCCGACGGCCCCGTGGAGCTGGTGCGCGGCGATGAGTTCGTCATCACCACCGAGGACGTACCCGGCGACAAGACCATCTGCGGTACGACCTACAAGGGCCTGCCCGGCGATGTCTCCAAGGGCGACCCGGTCCTGATCAACGACGGCAATGTCGCCCTCCAGGTCACCGAGGTCGACGGCCCGCGGGTGCGCACCATCGTCATCGAGGGCGGGGTCATCTCCGACCACAAGGGCATCAACCTGCCCGGCGCCGCGGTGAACGTCCCCGCGCTGTCCGAGAAGGACATCGAGGACCTCAAGTTCGCCCTGAAGATGGGCTGCGACATGGTCGCGCTGTCCTTCGTGCGGGACGCCAAGGACGTCCAGGACGTGCACCGCGTCATGGACGAGGTCGGCCGCCGGGTCCCGGTCATCGCCAAGGTCGAGAAGCCGCAGGCGGTGGCGAACATGCAGGAGGTCGTGATGGCCTTCGACGCCGTCATGGTCGCCCGTGGCGACCTGGCGGTGGAGTACCCGCTGGAGAAGGTCCCGATGGTGCAGAAGCGCCTGGTGGAGCTGTGCCGCAGGAACGCCAAGCCGGTGATCGTCGCGACCCAGATGATGGAGTCGATGATCACCAACTCCCGGCCGACCCGCGCCGAGGCGTCCGACGTCGCCAACGCCATCCTCGACGGCGCCGACGCGGTCATGCTCTCCGCGGAGTCGTCCGTCGGCGCCTACCCGATCGAGACCGTCAAGACGATGTCGAAGATCGTCGAGGCGGCCGAGGAGGAGCTGCTCTCCAAGGGCCTGCAGCCGCTGGTGCCCGGCAAGAAGCCGCGTACGCAGGGTGGTGCGGTGGCCCGTGCGGCCTGCGAGATGGCCGACTTCCTGGACGGCAAGGCGCTGGTGGCCTTCACCAAGTCCGGCGACACCGCCCGCCGGCTGTCCCGCTACCGCGCGGCCCAGCCGATCCTGGCCTTCACCACCGACGCCGCCACCCGCAACCAGCTCACCCTGAGCTGGGGCGTGGACAGCTTCGTGGTGGAGCACGTCGACAACACCGACGCGATGGTCGACCTGGTGGACGCCGAGCTGCTCAAGCTCCAGCGCTACAGCAAGGGCGACACCATGCTGATCACCGCCGGTTCGCCCCCCGGCGTCCCCGGCACCACCAACATGGTCCGGGTGCACCACCTCGGCGGCCAGAGCGCCTGACCCGGCCGTCATGACGAACGGCGGTGGGCCGCCCCCTGTCGGGGGCGGCCCACCGCCGTTTTCGCGACTCCCGGAAAAGCTCCGGCCGGGTGGTTCTCCCGGTCAGTTCTCGATGGTCACATGCATGCCCGGGACATGGAGATTGCCGCCGAACTGGCCCGCCTGGTCGAGCTTCACCTTGGTGAAGTAGGCGAACGGGACATTGATGGGCGGCGGGTGCTCGGGGTCGAACACGATCGGGATCAGGCCGAAGAGGTTGCCCTGCAGCCGCTCGGTGTACAACGTCACCTTGCCGCCACGGATGGTGGACGTGGACCCCGGTGTCGACCGGACGTGGTACTTCTTGCCGGACGCCGGGTCGTCGACGATCTGGTGGAGATCGCCGATGTCGATGCTGTCCGCCGTGAACTTCAGGGCCTGCTTGGTACGGCCGCCCTGCGTCGTGACATTGACGACGCCCTCGTAGTCCAGGCCGCGCAGGGTGAGCCCGCTGGACTCCAGGTGCCAGGGGGCGTCGGGCAGGGTGACGGGCGTCTGCTCGTCCTTGCCCTTCTGCTTGTTCTCGACGACACAGGGGAACGCCTTCTTGCCGCTGGCGTCCTTGCCGTCCAGGCCGCCGCCCGGCAGGGCGTTGTCCGCCGCACCCACGGCGCCGTGGACGGTGTCGTTGACCGTCTTCGACCCGTTCGTGGCGGCGTCACCGGCCTTGTCGGCGCCGTCCTTGAGGCCGTCGACCGTGTCCGTGACCGGCTTGGTGACCTTGTCGGTGGCGGACGCCGTGTCCTTGGCCGGGTCGCCCGTGGCCGACTCGTCCTTGGAAGCGGACGCCGACGGCGAGGGGCTCGGGGAGGCGGAAGCGCTCGGCTCCTCGGACTTGTCGCCGCCCAGGAGACCGCCGAGCGCGTCACCGATGCCGCCCAGCAGACCCCCGTCGTCCTTCTTCTCCTCGGAGGCCGACGGCGACGGGGTCGCGGAGCCGGAGGGCTCGTCGGTCTTCGCGGAGCCGGACGGCTCGGGCTCGGGCGCCTTGCTCGCTTCCTTGCTCGCCGAGGGCGAGGGCGAGGGCGAGGCGGAGGGCTTGTCGGACGGCTTGGCGTCGTCCTTCGTGTCCTTCGCGCCGTCCTTGGACTTGGTGTCCTTCTCGTCCACCTTGTCCGGGGCGGTCACGCACGGACCGTCCTTGTAGGGGCTCTTGGGCGCCGACTTGGCGATCGCCATCTGGGGCGTCAGCCCCATGCCCATGAGCACGGCGGACGGCATCGCGGCGATGGCTATCGCCTTGCCCGCGGGCACGTGCAGCCGAGTCAGCAGCGGCTTCCTCGGTGCCGCGTGCCTCGGCCCGGTTCTCGCCCCGGCGGCTGCGTTCTCCTCGTGCAGCTCGTCACCCGGCACGGTGCCTCCCGTTCGTTCCGTTGGTCGGGCTCGTTCCTGACAGGTCGTCCAGTCCGTTGCCCGACTCCGGGTCGTGACCGGTCGCCGCCGCGGGTCGCGCATCGACGAAGACCGGCGGGCCGGCCGTGGGACGAGCCGGCTCGTCGGCCCCGTCCTCCGCCTCGGCGGCCGCCTTGCCCGGTGCCCAGGAGACGCCCAGGGCTCCGCCGATCAGCCCCAGAAGGAAGCCGACCAGGAAGGCGCCGAAGTTCGAGACGACCAGGGAGACCAGGGAGAGCAAAATCGCCGCCACGCCCGCAAAGACGCGCGAGGCCGGCTGGAACCACATGGTCAGACCGAGCACGACCAGCAGTACGCCGATGATCAGCGAGCCGGCGCCGGCGGTGGTCGCCATGCGGACGGTCAGGGAACCGATCGTGAGATTCGCGTAAGGGAGGTACATGATCGGGATGCCGGCCAGCAGAGTCAGCAGACCGCCCCAGAACGGGCGGAGTCCGCGCCATTCCCGGAACGAAAGCCGCTTCCGGCCGGAAGTCTCGATCAGCCGTGGTCGCGTTTCGGCGCTCATGTCGTACAGCTCCTCGGGACTGGCAAATCGGTGGTTCTGAGCTGGGGTGTGCTACTTGGCGCTACCCGGCGTACGGGCACGGGGAACGGCGTTGGCCGCACAGCTCGCCCCGCGCCCGCACGCTCAGTGCGTCAGTAGCACTCGCTCTTGCCCTTGGCGACGCTCATCTTGAGGCCGCTGAGCTTGAACGTGCCGGCCGTCGTGGCCCAGGCAGTCTGCTTGACGTGGGTCAGCACGGCCGAGTCGGCTTCCTGGGCGAAAGAGCCCGGGTCTGCCTTGTCGCCCTTGTGCATGCCGGGGCCCTTGGACGTCGAGCCCGCAGCAACACCGATGTTGATGTTGTTGAAGGTCGCGTCCGCGTCCAGCTGGTCGAGGTCGATGTAGAGGTTCTTCGCCTCGACAGGCGTGTCACCGCCACCGGCCGACAGCTTCATCGACACATCGCCGAAGACCGGTACCGGCACCACCACCGACTGGCACAGGTTCTTGATCTTGGCGCTCGAGAACCCCGAGACCGCCACCGGAACCTGCTTGCCGCCCTTCTGGGCGTCAATGGCTCCGTACTGAACGAAGCCGGTGCCTTCCAGCCGGTCGGTGGTGACCTTGAACTGCTGGCCGGACACGCTGAACGACGCCGCGAGCGCACCCTGCGAGAGGGCGACACCGATCGCGGCAGTCGCCGCGACGCTCGGCACCATGACGACGGCGAACCGCTTCCATCTGGTCCCGCCACGAGCCAGGGACTCCATGACTTTCCTCCTTCTCGGACGTACATCTCCGGTACCCCTCGCCCCGGTTGGGACTGCGGTACCTGGGATGGGAGAAGTGCTACGTCCTCGGGAAGGAGAGCGCCCGTCCTCGGAGGCACATCGTGTTCCGAACACCGGCGATCACCCCCGAGCGACAACCACTGGCCACGCTCTCGCGCAACCTCCTGGACAGGCCCTGCCGGATGGGGCAGAGACCCCCCTGTCCACGGCCGGCGCCACTGCCGCCGACCACTCGGTGGGGACCCCAAGTACCCCGCTGCACCGACCGGATGCCGAGCTGCGGGAAGGGACCGAGCGTGGCCGATCGTGGTGCATTCGCGGCCGCCGCACAAGGGGCTCGTTACTTGCGGGTAACGGCCCGATAACCGAGGGGCGACCGACCGGGATCGACCGGGCACACAGGGTCGCCACTCGCTACGAAGGGGCATTGGGCAATTGCGGACACAGCGCCGCAAGGGGGTCGTCGGGACTTACTACAAGTAACAGCGGCTACGTTTACCAAGTTTTGGTAAAACGTAGCCGCTGTTCCGTTTGTTTGGTCAACGCCGGGAGGTCGTACAGGTCAGAAGCGGGCGACTCGGAGACAGCGGGTCAGAACAGCACCCGGGCAAGCGCGGTACGCCCCGCCGTCACCCGCGGATCATCCGCCCCGATGACCTCGAACAGCTCCAGCAGCCGCAGCCGCGCGGCCTCCCGGTCGTCACCGGCCGTCCGCTTCACCGCGTCGACCAGCCGGCCGAACGCATCCTCGACATGACCGCCGACCAGATCGAGGTCCGCGGCACGGATCTGCGCCTGCACATCGGCCGGGTTCTCGGCGGCCTCCTTGCGCACCGCCTGCGGATCCAGGTCCTGCACCCGCTGCAGGAGTTCGGCCTGCGCCAGACCGAGGGTGGCCTCCGGGTTGGTGGGGTCGTCGGAGAGCACGTTCTTGTACGCCTGGATGGCACCGCCCAGATCGCCGGAGTCCAGCGCCTGATTGGCGGCCTCCAGCAGCGCGTCGTACGGACCGACCGGCGCCGGCGCCTCGGCCGCCGGCTGCTCGCCCGCGGCCTGCGGGTCGACCGGCGCCCCCACGATGCCGAACTGCTGCTCGGCGGCCTGCACCAGCTGGTCGAGCACCTGCCGGATCTGCGCCTCCGGGGCCGCGCCCTGGAACAGCGGGATCGGCTGGCCCGCGACCACCGCGAAGACCGCCGGGATGCCCTGCACCCCGAACTGCTGGAACAGCATCTGGTTGGCATCGACGTCGATCTTGGCCAGCACGAACTTGCCGGCGTACTCCGCCGCGAGGCGCTCCAGCAGCGGACCCAGCTGCTTGCACGGCTCGCACCACTCGGCCCAGAAATCGATGACGACCGGAACCTCGGTGGAGCGCTGCAGGACGTCCTGCTGGAACCCCGCCTCATCGACGTCGAACACCAGACGGGCACCGCTCACGGGCGCCTGACCCGTACGGGCGGCCTCGGCGCGCGCCTGCTCCGCCTTCTGCTTCGCTTCCCCGGCCGCCTTCACGGCTGCGAGGTCGACGACTCCACTCATGGACATATTGCGTGGCTGCATGGGTCCATCCTCCCCCCTGGACGGTCCGTTCCGAAAAGCGATCCGGAAAGCGATGCGGTCGGCGACGCAAATGGTGCGGAAACCGGTGCTGCGGTAGCGGTCCGGCCGCGCCGCCGGACCTTCTGCCGGGCACCGCATCCGTCCGTACGCCCCGCCGGAATGCCGGCGTACGGACGGGTTCGCTGCCCGTTCGGTCCCGAGGAGGACCTGTGTCCGGTCCCGAGGAGGACCGTCGTGCGCGGCCGTGGGTCCCCACCCACAGCCAGTGGCTGTCGCTCTTACGCTACGACCCGTAGCGTAACTCGGGGCGACCCCCGCACGACAACCGGTTCCGGCCCCGCACGAAGTGATCTCCCTCACGGGGCGCACGGGGAATCCCGGGGCTCACGTCTTACCGGCCGGTATGGTCGCCCGCATGCACCACTCCGCCAGCCCCCGCAAGGGCCGCACGGGCCGCCCGCGCAGCGTCGAGACCGACCATGCGATCCTCCGCGCGACCCGTGCCGCGCTCGTCGATCTGGGCTGGGGGCGGCTCACCATGAGCGATGTGGCGGCCCGCGCCGGAGTCGCCAAGACGACGCTCTACCGCCGCTGGGCCAACAAGAACGAGCTCGTCGTAGACGCCGTGGCGGTCCTCTTCGACGAGCTCGAACTCCCCGACCGGGGCTGTCTGCAATCCGACATAGAGGGTGTGGTGCTGCAGTTCGGGGCGCTGCTCGCGCGGCCGGAGACCAAGACGGCCCTGATGGCCGTGGTCGCCGAGTCCACCACCGACGAAGCGCTGCGCGAACGGATCCGCTCGGCGATCGTCGACCGCCAGAAGCGGCTGGTCGTGCTCGGCCGCGAACGCGCCCAGCAGCGCGGCGAACTCCCGCCGGAC
Source organism: Streptomyces inhibens (assembly GCF_022221585.1). NCBI lineage: Bacteria > Bacillati > Actinomycetota > Actinomycetes > Kitasatosporales > Streptomycetaceae > Streptomyces > Streptomyces inhibens. Next base: position 6,740,543 of record NZ_CP084681.1, on the reverse strand, counting down.
GGCACCGGACCCGAGGGCGAACTGGCCGCCGCACAGGCCGTCGGCCTGATCTTCGACGTCATCGCCGGCGCGATCGTGCACCGCACCCTGGTCACCGCCGAACCGGTGGACCCCGCATGGGCCCACCAGTTCTCGACGGTGCTGCTCGCGGGTCTGCGCGGCCTGAGCTGACGGCCCGCCGGAGACGCCCTAGACCTGGTACCGGTCCGCCCGGAACAGCTCCAGATGCCCGGCCACCCACGCCGAGGTCCGCTCCAGCCCCTCCTCCAGCGACACCCGCGGCTCCCACGAAGCCCATTCGCGCGCCCGGGAGTTGTCCGACAGCAGCCGCTCGACCTCACTGCCCGAGGGCCGCAACCGCTCGGCGTCCACCACCACCTCGGCCTCCCGGCCCGAGGCCGCGATCAGCGCCTCGGCGAGCGCCCCGATGGCGATCTCCCGGCCGGTGCCCAGATTGACGACCTGGCCGAGCGCCCGGTCGCAGTCGGCCATCGCCAGGAACCCCGCCGCGGTGTCCGTGACATAGGTGAAGTCGCGGGTCGGGGTGAGCGAGCCCAGCTTGATCTGCCGGGCGCCCGAGTGGAGTTGCGCCAGGATCGTGGGGATCACGGCACGCGCGGACTGCCGGGGCCCGTAGGTGTTGAACGGCCGCACCACCGTCACCGGCAGTTCAAAGGCGTGCCAGTGCGACAGCGCCATCATGTCCGCGCCGATCTTCGAGGCGGAGTACGGCGACTGCGGCTGCAACGGGTGGTCCTCGCCGATCGGCGCGGTCAGCGCGGTCCCGTAGACCTCACTCGTGGACGTGTGCACCAACCGCCGCACCGCATGCCGCCGGCAGGCCTCCGCGACATTCTCCGTACCCACCACATTCGTCTGCACATACGCGCCCGGCGCGTCATAGCTGTACGGAATCCCGATCAGGGCGGCCAGATGGAAGACGGTGTCGCAGCCGGCGACCGCGTCCATCACCCGGCCCGCGTCCCGTACATCCCCCGCGATCATCTCGACCGGACCGCCCGGCGCCAGATAGCGCGCCAGATTGCCCTTCTCCGCATACGGCTTGTAGTGCACAAAGGCGCGCACCTGCGCCCCGGCCTCGACCAGCATGTCGACCAGGGTGGACCCGATGAAACCCTCGGCCCCGGTGACCAGAACCTTGCGTCCCGCCCACTGCTGCGTACTGCTGTTCATGCTGACTCCTTCATCGTGAGGTGATCGGCGTACGGGTGGCCGGCCAGCGCCAGCGCCTTGGCGGCCAGCAGGTCGGCGGCCCGCGCATGGGTGCCGGGGTCGGCGGCCGCGCCCATCGCGGCCAGCCGGTCGGGATCGGCCAGGAGCGGGGTGACCAGTGCGTCCAGCCGCTCCGCGGTGGTCTCCGCGTCGGCCAGCAGCAGCGCGGCCCCGGCATCGGAGAGCACCCGCGCGTTGTGCGTCTGGTGGTCGCCCGGCGCATGCGGATACGGCACGAGGACGGCGGGCATCCCGATCGTGGCCAGCTCGGCGACGGTCGCCGAACCGGCCCGGCACACCACGAGATCAGCGGCGGCATACGCCAGATCCATCCGGTCCAGATACGGCACCGCCTCGGCGACGGCGACCCCGCCGTTCGCCACCAGCAGCGCCCGGGTCTCCTCCAGGGCCGCGGGCCCGGTCTTGATCAGCAGCCGAAGATCGGTGCGCGAGCGGTAGCGGCCGGCGAGGCCCACCGCGGCCTCGGTGAGCCGGGCCGCGCCCAGGCTCCCGCCGTTGAACAGCAGCAGCCGGGCCCCGTCCGGGACGCCCAACGCCCGCCGCGCGGACGGCCGCAGCCGCGCCCGGTCCAGCTCGGCCAGCGGCCCCACCAGCGGCATCCCCACCGTCTCGGCGCGCTCGCCGCCCGCCAGATGCTCCCGGCTGCGGTCGAAGGCGAGCGCGAGATGCGGGGTGAGCCGGGCCGCGAACTTGTTGGCCCGGCCGGGCACCGCGTTGGACTCGTGGACCAGGCTCGGCAACCCGGCCAGCCGCGCCCCGACGATCACCGGGGCACTCGGATAGCCGCCCATACCGACCGCGACCTGGGCGTTCTGTTCCTTGAGGATGGCCCGGCACTGGGCGCCCGATCGCAGCAGCGCGGCCGGCAGCAGATAGCGTCGGGCGCCGAGCGAGGGATCGAAGGGGATCATGTCGACGGTGTGCAGCCGGTATCCGGCCTGCGGTATCAGCCGTGTCTCCAGCCCGCGTTCGGTCCCCACGAAGGAGATCACCGCGTCGGGCACGGCCCGGCGGAGCGCGTCGGCAAGGGCGAGTCCGGGGTAGATGTGGCCGCCGGTGCCGCCCGCACCGATCACGACAGAGAGTGGTGTGCGCATGGCCGCCACGCTCGCCCTGTGCCCTAAGAAGCTTCTAAGAGAGGTGTTTGGCAGCCTATGTCCATGCCGCCCACTCCCGGGAACACCCCAGCCGCCAAGATCCTCGTCGTCGACGACGAACCGGAGGTGCGCGCCGCCGTGGAGGACGGCCTCGCCGTGGAGGGCTATACGGTACGCGGCGCCGCCGACGGCCTGGCCGCCCTCTCGGAGGTGGCCGCCTGGCAGCCGGACGCCATCGTCCTGGACGTGATGATGCCCGTCCTGGACGGCCTGGCCGTCTGCCGCCGGCTGCGCGCGCTGGACGACCGCACCCCGATCCTCGTACTGACCGCGCTGGACTCGGTCAGCGAACGGGTCGACGGTCTCGACGCCGGCGCGGACGACTACCTCGTCAAACCGTTCGCCCTGGACGAGCTGGTCGCCCGCATCCGGGCCCTGCTGCGCCGCGCCGCGACCACCGCCGTCGAGGACACCCGGCTCTCCTTCGACGACCTGGTCGTCGACCCGCTGACCCGCACCGGCCACCGGGCGGGCCGCCCCCTGGAGTTCAGCCGCACCGAATGGGCACTGCTGGAACTCCTTCTGCTGCACCCGGGCCAGGTGATGCCGCGCGAGATGATCCTGGAGCGGGTCTGGGGCCGCGACTTCGGCCCCGACTCCAACTCGCTGGCCGTATACATCGGTTATCTGCGCCGCAAACTGGAGGCCGGCGGCGAGAGCCGCCTCGTCCACACCGTGCACGGCGTCGGCTACCGCCTGGACCACCCGGAGGGCCGATGACCGGCACCCGCGGCCTGGGCGCCCGCTGGCGACGCCGCCGCCCGCTGCGCACCCGGCTGGCCCTGGCCGCATCCGCCGCGGTGGCGCTGGTGGCCATCGGCGTCTGCGCCGCCGCCTTCGCCATCATCCACTACCAGATGACCCGCCAGCTCGAACTGAACCTCGCCCAGACGGCCACCCAGCTCACCCAGCGGACCCGCAACTGGGGCCCGACCCCGGGCGACGCCTCCTGTCAGTACCAGGCCGTCCCCTGCGTCCAGATCGTCCCCGCCGACCCGGCCAAGGACCCGCGCAAGGGCTTCACCACCCTGCCGGTCACCGACGCCACCCGCCAGGTGGCGAACGGCGAACGCGCCGCGTACTACAGCAAACTGACGGTCGCCGGCCGGCCGGTGCGGATGTACACCACCCGCCTCCCCGGCAGACACGAGGCCCTCCAGGTCGCGCTGCGCTCGGACACCGTCGAACGCGGCGTCCAGCACGCCGCCTGGGCGCTCCTCGCGGTCGGCGGCGCCGGCGTCCTGCTGGCCGCCGCGCTCGGCTACTGGGTCTCCCGTACGGGCCTGGCCCCGGTCGCCCGCCTCACCGCCACCGCCGAACGCATCGCCGCCACCCGCGACGCCCGCCACCGCATCGAACTGCCGGCCGGCTCCCCGGCCCGCGAGGACGAGATCACCCGCCTCGCCACCACCTTCAACACCATGCTCGCCGAGCTGGAGCAGTCCGTCACCGCCCAGCGCCGGCTGGTCGCCGACGCCTCCCACGAACTCCGCACCCCGCTGACGGCGCTGCGCACCAACGCCGAACTCCTCGCCCGCGCCGACCGCCTGACCGACGCCCAGCGCGACCGCGCCTCGGCGGCCCTCGGCCGTCAGCTGCGCGAGGTCACCACCCTCGTCAACGACCTGATCGAACTCGCCCGCGACGAGGAGCCCCAGCCGCTGGTCGAACAGGTACGCCCGGCCGCCCTCCTGGAACACGCGGTGGGCGCCGCCCGCGAACACTGGCCGGAGATCACCTTCACCACCGCCATCGCCCCGTCCACCACCGAGCTCACCCGCCCCGGCGTCCCCGCCCGCCTCGCCCGGCTGTTGTCCAACCTTCTCGACAACGCCGCGAAATTCTCACCACCGGGCGGCCCCGTGGAGACCGAACTCGCCCGCGTACAAGGCGCTTTGGAACTGACCGTACGCGACCACGGCCCCGGCATCACGGCGGACGACCTGCCCCATGTCTTCGACCGCTTCTACCGCGCCGAGTCGGCCCGCGCCCTCCCCGGCTCGGGCCTGGGCCTCGCGATGGCCCGCCAGATCGCCCGCGCACACGGCGCCGACCTCACCGCGGAACAGGCCCCGGGGGGCGGCGCGCTCTTCCGGCTGCGGATGCCGGTCCCCTAGGCGGCCACCGGCGGCCCGCCCCACCCGGGCCGCCCCCCCCGGGGCGGCAGCCGTTCAGAATCCGGCCGGCTCGGTGTAGATGCCCCACTCGTCCCGCAGCGTGCCGCAGATCTCGCCGAGTGTGGCCTCGGCGCGTACGGCCTCCAGCATCGGCTCGATCATGTTGCCGCCGTTCCGTGCGGCCTCCAGCATCGCCTTCAGCGCGGCCTGTACGCGGGCGTCGTCGCGAGCGGCCTTGCGCTCCGCGAGCACCCGCACCTGCTCCCGCTCGACCTCATGGCTGACCCGCAGGATCTCCAGATCGCCGGTGACCGAACCGTGGTGGCAGTTGACGCCGACGACCTTCTTGTCGCCCTTCTCCAGCGCCTGCTGGTAGCGGAAGGCGGATTCGGCGATCTCGCCGGTGAACCAGCCGTCCTCGATGCCGCGCAGGATGCCGGAGGTGATCGGACCGATGGGGTGCTCACCGCTCGGGACCGCGCGCCTGCCGCGCTCCTTGATCTGCTCGAAGATCTTCTCGGCGTCCGCCTCGATGCGGTCGGTCAGTGACTCGATGAACCACGAACCGCCCAGCGGGTCCGCGACATTGGCGACACCGGTCTCCTCCATCAGCACCTGCTGTGTGCGCAGCGCGATCTCCGCGGCCTGCTCACTGGGCAGCGCCAGGGTCTCGTCCAGCGCGTTGGTGTGCAGCGAGTTGGTGCCGCCGAGCACGGCCGCCAGGGCCTCGACGGCGGTGCGTACGACGTTGTTGTACGGCTGCTGGGCGGTCAGCGAGACGCCGGCGGTCTGGGTGTGGAAGCGCAGCCACTGCGCCTTCTCGCTGGTCGCGCCGTACACGTCCCGCATCCAGCGGGCCCAGATCCGGCGCGCGGCGCGGAACTTCGCGATCTCCTCGAAGAAGTCCAGATGCGCGTCGAAGAAGAAGGACAGACCGGGGGCGAAGGTGTTGACGTCCAGGCCGCGGGAGAGGCCCAGTTCCACGTAGCCGAAGCCGTCGGCGAGCGTGTAGGCCAGCTCCTGCGCGGCCGTCGCGCCGGCCTCACGGATGTGGTAGCCGGAGACCGAGAGCGGCTTGTACGCGGGGATGCCGCGCGCGCAGTGCTCCATCAGGTCGCCGATCAGACGCAGATGCGGCTCGGGCTGGAAGAGCCACTCCTTCTGCGCGATGTACTCCTTGAAGATGTCCGTCTGGAGCGTGCCGTTGAGGACGGCCGGGTCGACGCCCTGACGCTCGGCGGCGACCAGGTACATACAGAAGACCGGGACGGCCGGGCCGGAGATCGTCATCGAGGTCGTGACATCACCGAGCGGGATGTCCTTGAAGAGGACCTCCATGTCGGCGGCGGAGTCGATGGCCACACCGCAGTGCCCTACCTCGCCGAGCGAGCGCGGGTCGTCGGAGTCGCGGCCCATGAGGGTCGGCATGTCGAAGGCGACGGAGAGGCCGCCCCCGCCCGCCTTCAGGATCATTTTGTAGCGCTCGTTCGTCTGCTCGGCGTTGCCGAAGCCCGCGAACTGGCGGATCGTCCAGGTCCGGCCCCGGTAGCCGGTCGGATACAGCCCACGCGTGAAGGGGTACTCGCCCGGCCAGCCGATCCGCTCGAACCCCTCGACCGAGTCCCCGGGCCGCGGCCCGTACGCCGGCTCGACGGGGTCGCCCGAAAGCGTGGTGAAGTCCGCGTCCCGCTTCCGGGCGGAGTCGTACCGAGCCTGCCAGCGGCGGCGGCCCTCATCGATCGCGTCAGCGTTCATACCTTCGAATTTACTAGGACGTCCTAGTACTTGTCGACGGCAGAGGGCCATGAGTCGTGGTGCATTACCGTCCGTAACCGCTACGGACAACGCAAACGCGCCCGTCCACCGAAGGGACAGGCGCGTAGGAGGAGGTCGGCCGGCGTCAGACCTTGACCGGCTCCGGCACATCGCCGGCGATCAGCGGCTCGATCTCCCGCACGACCTTGCGCTCCACGAAGAACGCGGCGGTGGGGATCGTGCCCGAGATCAGCACCCACAGCAGCTTGCCGAACTGCCACTTGGCCTTGGAGCCCAGGTCGAAGGCGAAGACCAGGTAGATGATGTAGAGCACGCCGTGGATCTGCGAGACGACGAGGGTGAGGTCCTTGCCCATCCCGAAGCCGTACTTGAAGATCATGCACGTGCAGAGCACCAGCAGCATCACGGCGGTGATGTAGGCCATCGCCCGGTAACGGGTCAGGACGCTTCGCTTCATGCCCATGAGCGTAACCACCCGTTCCGGGGCGATCTTCGCCACCCCCCTGCGGACGCCGGACCGTTGTGTCCATGGACGCCGGACCGCCCTCGCCGGAAGGCCGGCCCGCGCCTACTCGTCCTTGAAATCCTCCGCCGCCACCCGCAACGGCCGCAGCATCGCGAAGATCTCCGCGCACTCCTCGCCGTCGTACGCCCCGAGCCCGAAGTCCATCGCCATCAGGTCACGGGTGGCCGCGTCACACACCTCGCGCCCCTTCTCCGTGATCGAGGCGAGCGTGCCCCGCCCGTCATTCGGATTGGGCCGCTTGGCGACGAGCCCGGACTTCACCAGGCGGTCGACGGTGTTGGTCACCGAGGTCGGGTGCACCATCAACCGCTCGCCGATCTTCGACATCGGCAGCTCACCGGCCTTGGAGAAGGTCAGCAGCACCAGCGCCTCGTAGCGCGCGAAGGTCAGCCCGTACGGCTTGACCACCGCGTCCACCTCGGACAGCAGGATCTGATGCGCGCGCATGATCGAGGTGATCGCGGCCATCGAGGGCACGGCGCCCCATCGCTGCTGCCACAATTCGTCGGCGCGCGCGATGGGATCGAAAGCAAGGCTGAGCGGCTTCGGCACGCATCTGACCCTACCCGGCGGTCATATTGTGGTCAGCCTTGTCTCAGTTTTCGGTCGTACGAACCGGTCCGAGCGTTCCCTGCGCCCCACCCTCCGTACGCCGTACCTCCACCATCACCGCCACCACGCAGACGGCCCCCACCACCCCCGCGGCCGGCATCACGACCCGTAGGGGCGCGTACTCCGCTGCCACGCCGGCCAGCCCCATCGCCAGCCCCATCGCCGTCATCCGCCCTGCCTGCATCACCGTCATCGCCTGCCCCAGCAGCTCCTCGGGGACCGCGGCGACGAACCACCGGTCGACACCGAAGTTGTACGAGATCCCGGTGCCGGTCAGCACCAGCAGCAGCACCGCCCAGCCGAGCGAGGGCCGTGCGGCGAAGCCCAGCGAGGGGAGCACCGTGAAGACGCCCATCGGGAACGTGAGCCGGGCGCGGGTCCGCGGGCCGAGGAAGGAGCCCACCAGGGTCTCGGCCACCACCGCACCGATGGGCATGCCGCACATCAGCAGCCCCATGCCGGCCGGCCCGACGCCGAGCAGATCGGAGTAGGGGATCAGCAGCGCCTCCGGAACCACGACGAACGCCGGCGGCAGCCAGGACAGCAACAGCAGCGCGCGTACCCTCCGGTCCGCCAGCAGCCGCCGGACCCCGCCCAGCGAGGCGCCCAGCAGGGCACCGCGCTCCGCACCCCGCGCCCCGTCACGCGCCGGCCGCGCCACGGTCCCCAGCCGCAGCAGCAGCGCCGAGCCGGCGAACGTGGCCGCGGTGATCGAGAGCACCGCCCCGGGAGACGCGACGGCCAGCAGCAGACCCCCCGCCGCGAACCCGGCGAGCTGCGCGCTCTGGTTCACGATGCGGATCACCGAGCGCCCCAGGACGAACAGCTCCCCCTCTCCGAGGATCTCCCCCAGCGTCGCCCCGCGCGTCCCGGCGAAGACCGGCGCGATGGCGGCGATGACGCAGCGCAGCACGAGCAGCACCGCGACCGGTGTGCCCGGCAGCACCATCCCCGCCGCGGCCAGCGCGCACAGCACATCGCAGCCGACCAGCACCCGCCGGGCCGGATACCGGTCGGCGACGGCCGACAGCAGCGTGCCGCCGACGACGTACGGCAGCAGCCCCAGCGCAAAGGTCAGCGCGCTCAGCAGCGGCGAGTCGGTGAGCGTGAAGACCAGGACGGACAGCGCGATCTCGCAGACGACCACGCCGAGCGAGGAGAGCAGATGCGCGGCGAAGACGAACCGGAATTCGGGGACGGCGAAGACCGCGCGATAGCCGGCCGAGCGCTCCTGGTCCGCACTCGGGCCCGGACCGGCGGGCGGATCGGGGCGGGCATCGGTGCCCGCATCGGTGCCCGCATCGGGGCAGGCTGGGGTACGGCCCGGCGGCACGGGCCCGGAAGGCAGCGGCATGACGGAAGCCTGCCGGAGGCCGAAGCCGCCTCGTAGTCTTTCGGCTGCAGCCGAATCCCGGAGGGAGGGGGAGCGCGGCCATGCCGATCAACCTGCATTTCGGCGCCGACGATCTGCTCCGTATCCGTTTCGCCATCTCGCCCCTGTGCGAGACCCATGAGGCTGTACGGACCCTGCGCCGCGCCGACCGGCACGGCTATCACACACCGTGGCTGCGCCGGATGCGCGCGACGGTGGCGGGGCTGGACCTGACACCGCTGTGGCTGTTCATGCCGTCGCCGCCGCCCGGCTACACACCGGATTTCCTGGGCCGCCCGCCGGACACCCCGATGGCCGATTTCGACGAGGAGCTGGCACGGCTGCGGGCCACCGACCCGGCCCTGGCCCGTGCCGAGATGGCCAAGTCCCTGGCGTGTACGCCGGGTGCCGCGGAATCGGCGCGCGGCCGCGCGGCGCTGGCGGATCCGGCCCGGGCGATCCATGAGCTGGCCGATGTCACCGAGCGGGCCTGGCACGCGCTGCTCGCCCCGGACTGGCCGCGACTGCGGGCGCTGCTGGAGGCCGAGATCGGCTATCGGTCGCGCCAGTTGGCGGGCGGCGGACTCCAGCGGCTGTTCGCCGATCTGTATCCGCGGCTGTCCTGGTCGGACGACACGCTCACCGTCCGCACCCGTACCGATGTCCTCCAGATGCAGGATCTGGACGGCCGCGGGGTGCTGCTGCTGCCGAGCGTCTTCGTATGGCCGGACGTGGTGAGCGGCTTCGAGCCGCCGTGGCAGCCCACCGTCATCTATCCGGCGCGCGGTATCGGCGGCCTGTGGAGCGAACCGGAGACCGGCCCGGCGCTGGCGCGGCTGCTGGGAGTGAACCGCGCCGCCGTACTGGCCGCCCTCGACGCGCCGTCGACCACGTCCGCCCTGGCCCACCGTCTCGGCCTGGCGCCGTCGTCCGTCTCGGCGCATCTGTCCGTGCTGCGCGACGCCGGTCTGCTGGCCTCGCGCCGGCACGGACATCAGGTGCTGTACGAGCGCACACCGCTGGGCATCGCCCTGGCGGCCGGCGGCTGAAGCCGCCCCGGGAGCGCTCAGGGGCGGCTCAAGAGCTGCTCAGGGGTGGATCAGGGAGCGGCCGGAGGCTGCTCGGGGTTGCCGGGGGTTTCGCCCCCGGCGAGGTGGCGCTCGACGGTCTCCACCTTCGACGTCAGGCCGTCCGTGACGCCGGGCCGGATGTCGGCCTTCAGCACCAGCGAGACCCGTCCGCAGCGTGCCTCGACGGCCGCGACGGCACGCTTGACGACGTCCATGACCTCGTCCCATTCACCTTCTACGGAGGTGAACATCGCGTCCGTACGGTTGGGCAGCCCCGACTCGCGCACGACCCGGACCGCGTCGGCGACATACTCGCCGACGTCCTCACCGACGCCCAGCGGGCTCACGGAGAAGGCAACGATCATGCGTTCACCACTCCTTCTTTGCGGGCGCGGGCCGCGATCACGCCGGCCTCCTCCTCACGCTTGAGGACCCGGTCCCCGTAAAGGCCGCCGAACGGCACGACCGCGAGCAGGAAGAAGAAGGCGACGCGCTTGAAGGGCCACTTGGTGCGGTTCCACACGTCCAGCAGCAGCACCACGTACGTGATGAACAGCAGGCCGTGGATCAGGCCGAGCGGCATCACCAGGGAGTCGTAGTCGAAGGCCAGACGGAAGCCGGTGCCGAAGATCAGCAGCGCCGGGAAGGAGATGGCCTCCGGGATGGAGGCCAGGCGCAGGCGGTGCAGGGCGGCGGCGGTCTTGATGTCCACGGGAACCTCGTTCGGGTGGCGGGCGAGGAGCACTGCTTGTGCAAGAGTTCACAAGCTTCGTCCCATTGTTACAGCCGCCCCGTGGATCACCGCGCCGGGGGGAGGTACAAGACGACCGCCACCGGGTCCGCCCCGGCCGGCATCAGGGAGAACTCAGGGCGACGTCAGGGGCGAAGGACCTCCCCCACACGGCCCCGGCCGACTACCGTCTGACGCGTGGCTCAGTTTCGGCTCCAGGGGAGCAAGGTGCTCGCCGTCGATATGACCGGCGACGCCGTCAAGGCGAAAAACGGTGCGATGGTCGCGTACGACGGCCAGATGTCGTTCAAGAAGATGACCGGCGGCGGCGAGGGCCTGCGCGGCATGGTCACCCGGCGGCTCACGGGTGAGCAGATGGCCGTGATGGAGGTGAAGGGCCACGGCACCTGCTACTTCGCGGACCGCGCCAGCGAGATCAACCTGGTCCAGCTGCAGGGCGAGAAGCTGTACGTCGAGGCCAGCAACCTGCTGTGCACGGACGCGGCGCTGCGTACGGGCACGACCTTCACCGGCCTGCGCGGCGCCTCCCAGGGCAACGGCCTGTTCACCACCACCGTCGAGGGCACCGGCCAGGCGGCGATCACCTCCCACGGGCATGCGGTGGTGCTGCGGGTCACCAAGCAGTACCCCCTCCAGGTCGACCCGGGCGCGTATGTCGCGCACACCGGCGAGCTCAAACAGCACTTCCAGTCCGGGGTGAACTTCCGCACCTTCATGGGAGAGGGCTCCGGAGAGGCCTTCCAGATCCGCTTCGAGGGCGAGGGCCTGGTCTACGTACAGCCCAGCGAGCGCAACACCGTGGGAGGTGAGGTCTGATGCCGTTCACGGTGCTCAACTCCCGCATGGTGGAGGCCAGGATCGGTCCGGGCCAGCGGATGTTCAGCCAGCGTGGCGCGATGCTCGCCTACCGCGGCGACGTCGCCTTCACCCCGAACATCCAGGGCGGCCAGGGCGGCGTCGGCTCGATGATCGGCCGCCGGGTCGCCGGTGAGGCCACACCGCTGATGACCGTCGAAGGCAGCGGCACGGTCATGTTCGGACACGGCGGCCACCACGTCCATGTCGTCGATCTGACGGGCGAGACGCTCTATGTCGAGGCCGACCGGCTGCTGGCCTTCGACGGCTCGCTCCAGCAGGGCACGATGTTCATGGGCTCGCAGGGCGGCGTGATGGGCATGGTCCGCGGCCAGGTCACCGGCCAGGGCCTGTTCACCACGACCCTCAAGGGCCAGGGCTCGGCCGCGGTGATGGCACACGGCGGCGTCATCGAGCTGCCGATCACCCCGCGGGGCCCGGTCCATGTCGACCCGCAGGCCTATGTCGCCCACCGCGGCGACGTCCGCAACAAACTGTCCACGGCGCTCGGCTGGCGCGACATGGTCGGCCGCGGCTCGGGCGAGGCCTTCCAGCTGGAGCTGTCGGGCCAGGGCACCGTCTACGTACAGGCGTCGGAGGAAAAGCTGTGACCGGTCCCGTCGTCCACGACGTCTACTCGCTCCCCGTCGACGACAACGTCAATCCCTATGCCTTCAGCGTCGATCTGAACGGCCAGTGGTTCCTGCAGAAGGGGAAGATGATCGCCTACTACGGGCAGATCGACTTCCAGGGCATCGGACACGGCCGGCTGGACCGCCTCATCGCCGGAAGTTTTCATTCGCCACTGCACGCCGCGGACTGGGTCGTCGCCGAGGGCCAGGGAAAGATGCTGCTCGCGGACCGTGCCTTCGATGTGAATTCCTTCGATCTCGATGAGGGCAACCTCACTATTCGCTCAGGCAACTTGCTCGCGTTTCAGCCATCTCTGTCGCTGAAGCAGTCGATCATCCCGGGCTTCCTCACCCTCATCGGAACGGGCAAGTTCGTGGCCGCGTCCAACGGCCCGGTGGTCTTCATGGAGCCGCCGATCCGGGTGGACCCGCAGGCGCTCGTCGGCTGGGCGGACTGCCCCTCCCCCTGCCACCACTACGACCATCAGTACCTGCGAGGACTCCTGGGCGGACTGCGGGCGCACACCGGGATCGGCGGAGCCTCGGGCGAGGAGCACCAGTTCGAGTTCGTGGGCGCCGGCACGGTCCTGCTGCAGTCGACGGAGCAGCTGATGCCGGAACTGGCGACCGGCGCGGTACCGACCGAAGCGGGCGTTCCGGGCGGGGGCGGACACGTCCCGCAAAGTGGCTCACAACTGCCCCAGCTACCCGGCAACCTCGGGAGCCTCCAGCGCCGCTTCGGGCTGTGAGCGGTACTCTGCGCACGGTGACCTCGAACGTCTGACCAACACCGGCCCCGGCCGGCCGACGGCACCATCCTCACGGCGATTAATTCATTATTCAACTTTCACGGGTAGAATTCATCCATGACGACCGACAGCGACACCCCCTGGCTGACCGACCAGGAGCAGCGTGCCTGGCGCACTCATCTGGACGTCAGCAGGCTGCTGATGCACCAGCTCGAGCGCGATCTGCAACCGTTCGGCCTGACGAACAACGACTACGAAATCCTGGTCAACCTCTCCGAGGCCGAGGACCGCCGGCTGAGGATGAGCGACCTGGCAACCAGCACCCTGCAGTCCAAGAGCCGTCTCTCGCACCAGATCACGCGGATGGAGAACGCCGGTCTGGTACGCCGCGAGAGCTGCGAGTCGGACCGTCGTGGCCTCTACGCCGTCCTGACGGAGGAGGGCTGGGACACCATGCGCCGGGTCGCCCCGCACCATGTCGCCTCGGTCCGCAAGCACTTCATCGACCTCTTCACCGCCGAGGACCTCGAAGCGCTCCGCACCTCGCTCACCCCTGTGGCCGAACACCTCCGCAGCAAGCGCGGCAGCCTCTGACCCAGGGGCCGCGGCCCCCGCACCGGGGCCGCGGCGCCGGTGGCCGGCTCAGCCGGCCACCGGCAGCCGCAGCTCGAACACCGAGCCCTCCCGCACGGCCAGCGAGCCACCGTGCCGCACCGCGACATCCCGCGCGATGGCCAGCCCCAGCCCGGCCCCACCGTCGTCCCGCGCCCGCGCATCGTCGAGCCGTACGAACCGCTCGAAGATCCGCTCCCGCTCCCCCGTCGGCACCCCGGGCCCGTCGTCGTCGACCCGCAGCACCGCCCACTCCCCCTCGCGCACCACGGCCACCCGCACGGACGAGGCGGCATGCCGCTGCGCGTTGTCCAGCAGATTCCCCAGCACCCGCGCCAACTGGCCCCGCGCCCCGGCCACTTCCACGCCGGCCAGCTCGCCGACCCGCACCGGAACCCGGTCCCCGACCCGCTGCGAACTCTCCTCACTCACCATCGCCGCCAGATCGACCCGGGCCTGCGCGGGACGCTCCCCCGCGTCCAGCCGGGCCAGCAGCAACAGATCGGCCGCCAGCCGCTGCAGCCGTACGGTGTCCTCCACCGCGCCCGGCACATCCAGCAACTCCGGGTGCGCCACGCCCACTTCCAGCTGTGTCCGCAGACTCGCGATCGGGCTGCGCAGCTCGTGCGAGGCATCCGCGACGAACCGCCGCTGCCGCTCCACGGACGACTCCAGCGCCGCCAGCGTCTCGTTGGTCGTACGCGCCAGCCGGCCGATCTCGTCCCGCGACGACGGCACCGGCACCCGCCGGCTCAGATCCGTACTCGCGGTGATCGCGGCCATCTCCCCGCGGATCCCCTCCACCGGCCGCAACGCCCGCCGGGTCACCAGCCAGGTCACCCCGGCCACCACCACGAGCAGCAGCGGCAGCCCGATCAGCATGGCGGTGCGCACCGACCCGACGGCATTGCGCTCCGGCGCCAGCGCCGACCCCGCCCGCACCGTGGCCTTCTCCCCACGGGTGTCCTTCGCCTCGACCACCGCGAACCGGTAGTCGGCCACCGTGCCGTCGACATCCGCGGTCACATCCCGATACCGCACATCCTCATCAACCTCACCCGGCCGGAGCCCGCCGACATCGTCGTCATCGTCATCGCCGCCCTCGTCATCACCCGACCGCCCCGGCCCGGCACTCCCCGCCCCCTGCTGCGCCCGCCCCACCGGCTTCCCGTCCACCGCCCGTACGTCCTCGCCGACGGCCAGCACCCGCCCGTCGTCATCGGCGACCACCACCGGATGCTCATCACCGTCCGGCAGATCCAAGTTGCCGTACGCCGTGCCCGTGGCGATCTGCGAGGCCACCTCGCGCGCCGCGACCTCGGCCTGCAGCCCCGCCTGGTCCTGCAGAGTGCTGCGCAGCACCAGCAGCACCGCCGTACCCGCGGCGATCAGCGCCAGCGCCACCACCACCGTCGCGCCGGCCGCCGCCCTGGCCCGTACGGAGCCCAGCACCCTACCCACCGGCCACCAGCCGGTACCCCGCGCCGCGCACCGTCTCGATGTGCCCGGCGCCGAGCTTGCGCCGCAGTGCGCTCACATACACCTCGATGATGTTCACATCGCCCTCGTAGGCGAAGTCCCAGACATGCTCCAAGATCTCCGCCTTGGAGACCACATCCCCCGCCCGCACCGCCAGCTGCTCCAGAACGTCGAACTCCTTGGCGGTCAGCGCCACTTCGGCGCCGTCCCGCTCCACCCGCCGCGCCCCCTGATCGATGGCCAGCGGCCCCACCCGCACCACCGTCCGCGCACTCCGGCCACGCCGTCGCAGCAGCGCCTTCACCCGTGCCACCAGCACCACGTACGAGAACGGTTTGGTCAGATAGTCGTCCGCGCCGGTGTCCAGCCCCTCCGCCTCGTCGTACTCGCCGTCCTTGGCGGTCAGCATCAGCACCGGCACGTCATGGCCGGCCGCCCGCAGCGCCCCGCACACGCGGTAGCCGTTCATCCCCGGCAGCATGATGTCCAGCACGACCAGGTCGTAGCCGCCCTCACCCGCCCGGTGCAGCCCCTCCAGGCCGTCGTGCACCACATCGACCGCATACCCCTCGGCCATCAGGCCCTTGGCCAGCGACAGGGCCAGCCGCTTCTCGTCCTCCACGATCAGAAGTCGAAAGGGGTGGCGCGGTGGGGGTCCCCCCGGACGGAGTCCGGGGGAGCTTCCGGCAGGGCGGTGGTGGGCGACGGGTGGGAGCATGCGCTCACCATGCCACCCCGAACCTGAAGACCCCTTCAGGTGGCTTCAGCTCCCCTTCAGCTTCCCTCGGCCACTGTGATGGCACAGCCGATCGCAAGGGGAGAACACATGAAGCGCCACCTCGTCATCGCCACCGCCGCCGCGGCCGCCCTCGTCGCCGGCGGCACGGTCACCGCCGTCGCGGTCAGCAACAACGACGGCGCCGGCAGCGCCCGCTCCGGCGCGCAGATCTCGGCACAGCCGGCCGCGCAGAACTCGGGTGCGCAGGGCGCGGGTACGGAGGGCACGGGTGCTCAGGGCGCGGCACAAGGCGGCAGGTCCAGCATCCGCATGCAGGACGACGACGCCAACGGCCGGGAGGACATCCGCGAGGCCAACGCCGCCAAGGTGACCGCTCCGGACGCCGCGGCCGCCGCGCTGAAGGCCGTCCCCGGCACCGTGGCCGGACTCGACCTGGACGCGGACCGTCCCGGCCTGGTCTGGGACGCGGACGTGCTGGGCAAGGACGGCAAGTGGCACGAGATCACCCTCGACGCCGGTACCGCGCGGGTGCTGAACCAGCACATCGAGCACGAGGACGACGACAGCGGTCAGCTCCGCGACGACCTCAAGGCCGCCAAGACCGATGCCTCGACGGCCGCCCGTACCGCCGCTGCCTCGTACGGCACGGTGACCTCCGTCGAACTGGACGACGACCACCGGGCGAAGGCCGTCTGGGAGGTCGAGACGGTCACCAAGGACGGCAAGGAGCACAAGCTGCTGGTCGACCCGCAGTCGGGCAGGCTGAGTGTGGCCGCGGCGCGTGGCGCGGACGACTGAGCCACTTTCACGCCTGGCGGCGGGGCCCTGGGGGCGGGTTCCGCCGCCGTCGTTCGTGGCTGAGGCGGGTTCGCTGTCGCGTGGTGGGTGGGTGGGCCGGAGGGGACACCCGGTACCCCGTCCTCGGCGCGGGCGTCGCGGCTCCATGGGATTGATTACCCCGGCGTTTGCTCCAGGTCCTGCGGGCGGGGCACCGGGCATCCCCTCCGGCCTCCGCGCGTGGGCGACCGTCCCGCCGTACCTATGACTGTTACGAACTGACGCGGCTCGGGTCTCGCCGTAAGTGTCGGCGCTGGGGCTGTGGTCTGTGGTCTGTGACGGGCGGTGCCGCCGGGCGGCAGACGGGACGACACGTAGGCCGGAGGGGACGTACCGGGACCCGCCCGCAGGACCTGGAGCAAACGCCGGGGTGCGGATATCTGGGACCCGAGACGCCCGCGCCGTGGGGGCACCTCCCGGCCGAAGGCTGGGGGAGGGTTCCGGTGCGGCCCCTCCGGCCCCCGCGACACACACGCAACCCGCAAGGCCCCAGCCGCCACCCCGGCGGCAGCCGCAAAGGAGCGCTCAGCCCCCGTTAGTCAACCCATCGACCAACTCATCCGCCGCCCGATACGGATCCGTCTCACCGGAGACGATCCGCTCGGCCAGCGCGTCCAGGCGGCGATCCCCCCGGAGATCGCCGATCCGTTCCCGCAGAGCCGTCACCGCGATCGTCTCGACCTCGTGGGACGCGCGGGAGTGGCGGCGCTCGGCGAGTACGCCGTGCTCCTCCATCCAGGCCCGGTGCTTCTCCAGGGCCTCGACGACCTCGTCGACGCCCTCGCCGCGGGCCGCGACCGTTTTGACGATCGGCGGCCGCCAGTCCCCGGGGGCGCGGGATTCGCCCAGCCCCAGCATGTGGTTGAGCTCGCGGGCGGTGGCGTCGGCCCCGTCCCGGTCGGCCTTGTTGACGACGTAGACGTCGCCGATCTCCAGGATTCCGGCCTTGGCCGCCTGGATCCCGTCGCCCATGCCGGGAGCGAGCATCACCACGCTCGTATCGGCCTGCCCGGCGATCTCCACCTCGGACTGGCCGACGCCGACCGTCTCGACGAGGATCACGTCGCAGCCGGCCGCGTCCAGCACCCGGATCGCCTGCGGTGCGGCCCACGCCAGGCCACCCAGATGGCCGCGGGTGGCCATCGAGCGGATGTAGACGCCGGGGTCGGAGGCGTGCTCGCTCATCCGGACGCGGTCGCCGAGCAGCGCACCGCCGGAGAACGGCGAGGACGGGTCGACGGCGAGCACGCCGACCCGCTTGCCCGTCTTGCGGTACGCCGTGACCAGGGCCGACGTGGTGGTGGACTTGCCGACGCCGGGTGAGCCGGTCAGCCCGACGACATAGGCGTTGCCGGTGAGCGGTGCCAGCGCCGCCATCACCTCGCGCAGCTCCGGTGACGCCCCCTCCACGAGGGAGATCAGCCGGGCCACCGCCCTGGGCCGGCCCTGCCGTGCCTGCTCCACCAGCTGTGGGACGTCCACCATCGCTGCTCGGCTCCTTCGGCTCGCTCGTACGCGTTCGGCTCGGCCGTACGCGCTTACTTACCCGGTACGCGAATGATCAGCGCGTCGCCCTGGCCACCGCCACCACACAGCGCGGCGGCACCCACGCCACCGCCCCGCCGGCGCAGCTCCAGCGCGAGGTGCAGCACGATGCGGGCGCCGGACATACCGATCGGATGGCCCAACGCGATGGCACCGCCGTTGACATTCACCTTTTCCGGGGATACCCCGAGGTCCTTCATTGACTGCACGGCGACGGCCGCGAACGCCTCGTTGATCTCGATCAGGTCAAGATCGTCGACGGTCAGGCCGTCCTTCTTCAGGGCGTGGTTGATGGCGTTGGAGGGCTGGGACTGGAGCGAGTTGTCCGGGCCCGCGACATTGCCGTGCGCGCCGATCTCCGCGATCCATTCCAGGCCCAGTGCCTCGGCCTTGGCCTTGCTCATGACGACGACGGCGGCCGCGCCGTCGGAGATCTGCGAGGAGGTGCCGGCGGTGATCGTGCCGTCCTTGGCGAAGGCCGGCCGCAGCTTGCCGAGCGACTCCGTGGTGGTCTCGCCGCGGATGCCCTCGTCCTTGCTGAAGATGACCGGCTCGCCCTTGCGCTGCGGGATCTCCACGGGGGTGATCTCGGCCTCGAAGAGCCCGTTCTTCTGGGCGGCGGCGGCCCGCTGGTGGGAGCGCGCGGCGACCTCGTCCTGCTCCGGTCGGGCGATACCCAGCCGGGTGTTGTGCTTCTCGGTGGACTCGCCCATGGCGATGTTCTCAAAGGCGTCCGTGAGGCCGTCGTGCGCCATCGCGTCGAGCATCTCGACGGCGCCGTACTTGAAGCCCTCGCGGGACTTCGGGAGCAGGTGCGGGGCGTTGGTCATGGACTCCTGGCCGCCGGCGACGATGATGTCGAACTCACCGGCGCGGATGAGCTGGTCGGCCAGGGCGATGGCGTCGAGGCCGGAGAGACAGACCTTGTTGACGGTCAGCGCGGGGACGTTCATGGGGATACCGGCCTTGACGGCGGCCTGGCGCGCCGGGATCTGCCCTGCCCCGGCCTGGAGGACCTGGCCCATGATCACGTACTGGACCTGGTCGCCACCGATGCCCGCCCGGTCCAGTGCCGCCTTGATGGCGACGCCGCCCAGGTCGGCGCCCGAGAAGGTCCGCAGGGACCCCAGGAGCCGGCCCATGGGGGTGCGCGCTCCTGCCACGATCACTGAGGTGGTGCCGTTCGTGCCGTTCGTTGCAGACATGCGGTGCGGCCTTCCTTTGCAGGGAAGTTAACGAGGGTTCCCGTCAATGTACTGAGCGGTACGCGCCGGGTCACCGGCAAGCGGGTGTGATCGCGCGCACGTTGCGTAACCAGCCGTGTGAGCGGTGCACTGGAGCCATGCTGACGCGAATCGACCACATCGGGATCGCCTGTTTCGACCTCGACAAGACTGTCGAGTTCTACCGTGCCACGTACGGCTTCGAGGTGTTCCACTCCGAGGTCAACGAGGAGCAGGGTGTCCGGGAAGCCATGCTCAAGATCAATGAGACGTCGGACGGCGGCGCCTCGTATTTGCAGTTGCTGGAGCCGACCCGCGAGGACTCCGCGGTCGGTAAGTGGCTGGCC
Organism: Streptomyces inhibens; assembly: GCF_022221585.1. Taxonomy (NCBI): domain Bacteria; kingdom Bacillati; phylum Actinomycetota; class Actinomycetes; order Kitasatosporales; family Streptomycetaceae; genus Streptomyces; species Streptomyces inhibens. Next base: position 6,720,890 of record NZ_CP084681.1, on the reverse strand, counting down.
AAGAACGGTGAGGGCGTCCACCACATCGCCTTCGGTACCGCGGACGTGGACGGCGACTCCGAGGCCATTCGGGGCAAGGGCGTCCGGGTCCTTTACGACGAGCCCAGGAAGGGTTCGATGGGGTCCCGGATCACCTTTCTGCACCCCAAGGACTGCCACGGTGTGCTGACCGAACTCGTCACCGCGGCGCCTCCCTCCGAGACGGACCACTGACCTTCACGTTCCCCGGCCGGTAGAGTGCAGCCTCGGCCGGGGTACGGGAGTGGGGCTCGGTCCATACTCTGCCGATGATCTGACACCATTTCTTCGGAAGGGTCAGCTCCGATGGGTGCCAGTCCGGTACGACGTGACGTGTACGGGACGAGCACTGCAGGAACGGAGACGGCCGCCACCATGACCAGGGGACGGATGGGACCGCGCAGTGCGGGGCAACGACCGCTACGAGGCTGACGACCACCTCTCGCAGTTCGAAGCCGAGATGGAGCGGCTGAAGACCGAGCGGGACAAGGCCGTCCAGCACGCCGACGATCTCGGCTATCAGGTCGAGGTGCTGCGCGCCAAGCTGCATGAGGCGCGCCGCAACCTCGCGACCCGCCCTGCCTACGACAACATCAGTCACCAGGCCGAACAGCTGCTGCGCAATGCGCAGATCCAGGCGGACCAACTGCGTTCGGACGCCGAGCGCGAGCTGCGCGAGGCGCGGGCACAGACCCAGCGGCTGCTGCAGGAGCAGGCCGAGCGGCAGTCCCGGCTGGAGGCCGAGCTGCACGCCGAGGCGGTCAGCCGCCGGCAGCGGCTCGACGAGGAGCTCAACGAGCGCCGGCAGACCGTCGAATCGCATGTCAACGAGAACGTCGCCTGGGCCGAACAGCTGCGCGCCCGTACGGAGTCGCAGGCCCGCCGGCTGATGGAGGAGTCCCGGGCGGAGGCCGAGCAGGCGCTGGCGTCCGCGCGGGCCGAGGCGCAGCGGCTGGCGGAGCGGGCCCGTGAGCGGCTGGGCACCGAGGCCGAGCAGGCCCGTGCCGAAGCGGAATCCATCCTGCGGCGGGCGCGTACGGACGCCGAGCGGCTGCTGAACGCCGCCTCCAACCAGGCCCAGGAGGCCACCGATCAGGCCGAGCAGCTGCGTACCAGCGCCGGCACCGAGTCGGAGGAGGCGCGCCGGCAGGCCACCGAGCTGACCCGCGCCGCCGAGGCCCGTATCCAGGAGGCGGATGCGGCGCTGCGCGAGGCGCGCGCCGAGGCCGACAAGCTCGTCGAGGAGGCGCAGCAGAACGCCACCAAGCGGCTGACGGCGGCCGAGTCGGAAAACGAGCAGCGCACCCGTACGGCCAAGGCGGAGATCGCGCGGCTGGTCGGCGAGGCCACCAAGGAGTCCGAGGCGCTCAAGGCGGAGGCCGAGCAACTGCGGGCGGATGCCCGCGCGGAGACCGAGCGCCTGATCGCCGAGGCGCAGGAGACCGCCCGGTCCAAGGTGGCGGAGGACTCCGCGGCGCAACTGGCGAAGGCGGCGCGCACCGCCGAGGAGGTGCTGACCAAGGCGTCGGAGGACGCCAAGGCCACCACCAAGGCGGCCGCGGAGGAGGCCGAACGGCTGCGCAGCGAGGCCGAGGCCGAGGCGGACCGGCTGCGCGAAGAGGCGCATGACACCGCGGCGCAGCTCAAGGGCGCGGCGAAGGACGACACGAAGGAGTACCGCGCCAAGACCGTCGAACTCCAGGAGGAGGCACGGCGGCTGCGCGGTGAGGCGGAGCAGCTGCGGGCGGACGCGGTCGCCGAGGGCGAGCGGATCCGCGGCGAGGCCCGCCGGGAGGCGGTCCAGCAGATCGAGGAGGCGGCCGGTACCGCCGAGGAGCTGCTGGCCAAGGCCAAGTCCGATGCCGAGGAGACCCGTTCGGGTGCCGTCGCGGAGAGCGAGCGGGTGCGGACGGAGGCCATCGAGCGCGCCTCGTCGCTGCGCCGGCAGGCCGAGGACGCGCTGGAGCGGGCCCGTTCGGAGGCCGAGCAGCTGCTGACCGAGGGCGCCGAGGCCGCGGAGCTGGTGACCACCGAGGCCGACAAGGCCGCCGCGAAGCTGCGCTCGGAGGCCGAGGAGGCCGCGCAGGAGCGGCGCGCCGAGGCGCAGGCGGAGCTGGACCGGCTGCGCAGCGAGGCGGAGGAGCGGGTCACCGCCGCCGAGGAGTCGCTGCGCGAGGCACGTGCCGAGGCGGAGCGGCTGCGCCGCGAGACGCAGGAGGAGGCGGCCCGGCTCAAGGCGGAGGCCGCGGAGCGTCGGCGGACACTGCAGCAGCAGGCCGAGGAGGAGGCCGAGCGGCTGCGTACCGAGGCCGCCGCGGATGCCTCGGCGGCGCGTTCCGAGGGCGAGTCGGTGGCCGTACGGCTGCGCAGCGAGGCGGCGGCCGAGGCGGAGCGGCTCAAGGCGGAGGCGCAGGAGACCGCGGACCGGGTGCGCGCGGAGGCGGCGACCGCCGCGGAGCGCACGGGTACGGAGGCGGCGCAGGCGCTGGCAGCGGCCCAGGAGGAGGCCGCGCGGCGGCGCCGGGAGGCCGAGCAGCTGCTGGGCGAGGCCCGCGAGGAGGCCCACCAGGAGCGCACCGCGGCGCGCGAGCAGAGCGAGGAGCTGCTGGCATCGGCCCGTACGCGGGTCGCCGAGGCGCAGGAGGAGGCCGCGCGGCTGGTCGAGGACGCGGACCGGCGGGCCGGCGAGCTGGTGGCGGCGGCCGAGCAGACCGCGCAGCAGGTGCGGGACGCGGTCGCAGGGCTGCACGAGCAGGCCGGTGAGGAGATCGCCGGGCTGCGTTCGGCGGCCGAACACGCGGCCGAGCGCACCAAGTCCGAGGCGCAGGACGAGGCGGACCGGGTCCGCAAGGACGCCTACGAGGAGCGGGAGCGCGCCTCGCAGGACGCGGCGCGGGTGCGGCACGAGGCGCAGGAGGCGTCGGAGGCCGCGAAGTCCCTTGCCGAGCGGGCGGTTTCCGAGGCCATCGAGGAGGCCGAGCGGCTGCGTACGGAAGCGGCCGGTGTGCTGGACGAGGCGCGCCGGGACGCCAACACGGCGCGGACCGAGGCGGCGGAGCAGGCCGACCAGCTGGTGTCGGAGGCGACCGCGCAGGCGGAGAAGCTGGTCGCGGACGCCTCGGCGAAGGCGCAGCGGCTGCGTACGGAGGCCTCGGACGCGCTGGCCGCGGGCGAGCAGGACGCGGCGCGGGCCCGTGCGGAGGCGCGGGACGACGCGAACCGCATGCGCTCGGACGCCGCGGAGCAGGCCGATGCCCTGATCACCGAGGCGCGGGCGGAGGCCGAACGGATCGTCACCGAGGCGACCGAGCTGACGTCTTCGGCGCAGGACGACGCGGACCGTACGGTCCGGGAGGCACAGCAGGCCGCCGACCAGCTGCGTACGGACGGCGAGCAGCAGGCGCGCGCCCTGGTGGCGGAGGCGACCGAGGCGGCGGACCGGCTGCGGGCCGAGGCGGCCGAGGTGCTGGAGAGCGCGCGTACGGACGCGGAGCGCACCGGCGACCAGGCGCGCGAGGCGGCCAACAAGACGCGTTCGGACGCCGCGGAGCAGGCCGACCAGCTGATGTCGGAGGCGGCCTCCGAGGCGGAGCGGCTGCGCACCGAGGCGGCGGAGACGACCGCGGACGCCGAGCGGGACGCGGACCGTGCCCGGGCCGATGCCCGGGAGCAGGCGGACCGGATGATCGCGACGGCCACCGCGGAGGCGGACCGGCTGCGGGCAGAGGCGGCCGAGACGGTCACCGCCGCGCAGGAGCACGCCAACCGCACCCGTAACGAGTCCGCGAAGGTCAAGGAGGACGCCGAGGCGGCCGCCGAGCAGCTGCGTACGGAAGCTCAGCAGGAGGCGGACCGGCTGCTCGACGAGGCGCGCAAGGACGCCGCCAAGCGCCGTGGGGACGCCGCGGAGCAGGCGGACCAGCTCGTCGCCAAGGCGCAGGAGGAGGCGCTGAAGGCGGCCACCGCCGCCGAGGAGCAGGCCGACACGATGGTCGGGGTGGCCCGCAAGGAGGCCGAGCGGCTCGTCTCGGAGGCCACGGCCGACAGCAATGCCCGGGTGGAGAAGGCCCGTACGGACGCGAACACGCTGCTGGAAGAGGCCCGCGGCGACGCCACGGCCATCAGGGAGCGTGCCGAGGAGCTGCGGCAGCGGATCGAGTCCGAGATCGAGGAGCTGCACGAGCGGGCCCGCCGGGAGTCGGCGGAGACGATGAAGAACGCCGGCGAGCGGGTCGACAAGCTCATCGCGCAGGCCACGGCGCAGCAGGTGGAGGCCGAGGAGAAGGCCGACCAGCTGGTGTCGGACGCGAACAGCGAGGCGAGCAAGGTCCGGATCTCGGCGGTGAAGAAGGCCGAGGGTCTGATCAAGGAGGCCGAGAACAAGAAGGCCGAGGCGGTGCGCGACGCGGAGCGGATGCGTTCCGAGGCCAAGGCCGAGGCCGCCCGGATCGTGGACGAGGGCAAGCGGGAGCTGGAGGTCCTGGTGCGCCGGCGCGAGGACATCAACACCGAAATCTCCCGAGTTCAGGACGTTCTGGAAGCCCTGGAATCGTTCGAAACACCCGGCGGGGGCGGCGACGGCAAGGGCGGCGGGGTGAAGGCGGCCGCGGGGGCGGGTGCAACTCGTTCGAGTGGCAAGCAGTCTGAGGGGTAGCCACTCAAACGAGGGGTCATTCTCCAGATCAAACGGGCAATGACTCGATGACACGCCGTTGTGACCCCTAGGATTCTCCTTATCACCTCACCGGTCTCTTTCGACAGGAACCCCATGAGCGACACTTCCTCCCCCTTCGGCTTCGAGCTCGTGCGGCGTGGGTACGACCGCGGTCAGGTGGACGACCGCATTACGAAGCTCGTCGCCGACCGCGACAGCGCGCTGGCCCGCATCACGTCGCTGGAAAAGCGGATCGAGGAGCTGCACCTCGAAACGCAGAACGCCCAGGCGCAGGTCAATGACGCCGAACCGTCCTACGCGGGCCTCGGTGCGCGCGTGGAGAAGATCCTCCGTCTCGCCGAGGAGGAGGCCAAGGACCTGCGCGAGGAGGCCCGCCGGGCCGCCGAGCAGCACCGTGAGCTGGCCGAGTCGGCCGCCCAGCAGGTCCGTAACGACGCCGAGTCGTTCGCCGCCGAGCGCAAGGCGAAGGCGGAGGACGAGGGCGCCCGGATCGTCGAGAAGGCCAAGGGCGAGGCGTCCACGCTGCGCTCCGAGGCGCAGAAGGACGCGCAGTCCAAGCGCGAGGAGGCGGACTCCCTCTTCGAGGAGACCCGTGCCAAGGCCGCGCAGGCCGCCGCCGACTTCGAGACCAACCTCGCCAAGCGCCGTGAGCAGTCCGAGCGCGACCTGGCCTCGCGTCAGGCCAAGGCCGAGAAGCGCCTCGCGGAGATCGAGCACCGCGCCGAGCAGCTCCGCCTGGAGGCCGAGAAGCTGCGTACGGACGCGGAGCGCCGGGCCCGCCAGACGGTGGAGACCGCGCAGCGCCAGGCCGAGGACATCGTGGCGGACGCCAACGCGAAGGCGGATCGTATCCGCAGCGAATCCGAGCGCGAGCTGGCGGCGCTGACGAACCGCCGCGACTCGATCAACGCGCAGCTGACCAACGTCCGCGAGATGCTGGCGACGCTGACCGGTGCGGCGGTGGCCGCGGCCGGTGCCCCCGGCGAGGAGGAGCCCATCTCCCGCGGCGTCCCCGCCCAGCAGACCCGCTGAACCGCCGGCAGGTTTCGCCCCGTACGACAGCGCCCCCGTACCGCCCTCTGTGGCGGTCACGGGGGCGCTGTCGTACGGGGGGTCAGCCGGGCGGCCCCGCCCCGGTGGCAGGGGGCACCGGACGCGCCTAGCGTGCGGTACATGATCGAGCTCGAGGGGCTGACCAAGCATTACGGCGACAAGCTCGCCGTGGACCACCTCACCTTCACGGTGCGGCCCGGCATCGTCACCGGCTTCCTCGGCCCCAATGGTGCGGGCAAGTCGACGACCATGCGGATGATGCTCGACCTGGACAACCCGACCTCGGGGACGGTCCGGATCGACGGCAAGCACTACCGGCAGTTGCAGGATCCGCTGACGTACATCGGCGCGCTGCTGGAGGCGAAGGCGGTGCACGGGGGCCGCAGCGCCGCCAACCATCTGCTGTGTCTGGCGCAGAGCAACGGCATTGCGCGCAACCGGGTCGCCGAGGTGCTGGACATGGTGGGGCTGAGCACGGTCGCCAAGAAGCGTTCGAAGGGGTTCTCGCTCGGAATGGCGCAGCGGCTCGGTATCGCCGCGGCGCTGCTCGGCGATCCACAGGTGCTGCTCTTCGATGAGCCGGTCAACGGCCTCGACCCCGAAGGCATCCACTGGATCCGCAATCTGATGAAGAATCTCGCGGCCCAGGGCCGTACGGTCTTCGTCTCCTCCCATCTGATGAGTGAGATGGCGCTCACCGCGGACCATCTGGTGGTGATCGGACAGGGCCGGCTGATGGCCGACACCTCGATGAAGGACTTCATCCACCAAAACTCCCGGTCGTACGTCCGGATGCGGTCCCCGGAGCAGCAGCGGCTGCTGGACGTGCTGCACACCGCGGGCATCAACGCGGTGGCGGTCGGCAACGGCTCGCTGGAGATCGACGGGGTGCCCGCCGACCGGCTGGGCGAACTGGCCGCCGAGCACCGGCTGGCCCTGCACGAGCTGAGCCCTCAGCAGGCCTCACTGGAAGAGGCGTTCATGCAGCTGACGGCCGAGTCGGTGGAGTATCACGCGCACGACGGCGATCCGGTACCGGCACAGGCCGGTCTCTCGCCGCACACCCGGACCCCGGGAGAACCGCAGTCGGCCGGGGCAGCGCCGGGCGAGCCGCAGCCGACCGGCTGGGGCACGGACTGGCAGAGGAAGAGGAGCTGACGGATGGCGGCGGTCGGGCAGGTCATTCGGTCCGAATGGACCAAGATCAGGTCGGTGCGGTCGACGGTGTGGACGCTGGGCATCGCCGTGGTGGTCACCATCGTGCTGGGTGTGCTGATCTGCACCCTGGCCAGCAACGACTTCGACTCGATGCCGGTCAGGGACCGGCTTTCTTTCGACGCCACCAATATCAGCTTCGCGGGGATGGGCCTGGGGCAGCTGGCGATGATCGTCTTCGGGGTGCTGGTGGTCTCGAACGAGTACAGCACCGGCATGATCCGCGCCTCGCTGGCCGCCGTACCGCAGCGCGGCACCTTCCTGTTCTGCAAGCTGCTGGTGGCCACCGCGCTGGTCTTCGCCGTCGGCCTGGTAACCAGTTTCTTGACGTTCTTCGCGGGGCAGGCGGCGCTGGGCGACCTCCGGGCGTACATCGGCGATCCCGGGGTGCTGCGGGCGGTGATCGGCGGCGGGCTCTATATGACGCTGATCGCGCTGTTCTCGATGGCGGTGGCCACGATGCTGCGCAGTCCGATGCTCTCGCTGGGCATCCTGATGCCGTTCTTCTTCCTGATCTCGAACATTCTGGGAAATGTCTCGGCGACCCGGAAGCTCGGCCGCTTTCTGCCGGACCAGGCGGGCTCGAAGATCATGCAGGTGGTCGCGCCGGCCAACGACAATGTGCCGTACGGCCCGTGGGGCGGGCTCGGCATCATGATCGCCTGGACGGCGGCCGCGCTCATCGGCGGGTACGTCCTGCTGAAGAAACGGGACGCCTGACCGCCGGACGCGCCCGTCCCCTGGGGTGATCCTCACGTCCCTTCCGTTTTGACGGGAACCGTCAACGGACCGATAGCCTCCTAACCCTCACGGGGGCACGAGGGCGCCTCTGCCCCGACCAATCTCGCGAGGGGCGGAGAATGATCGAGGCAGTCGGCCTGACAAAGCGCTATGGCGCCAAGACGGCCGTGTACAACCTGTCGTTCCAGGTACGGCCGGGCACGGTGACCGGCTTCCTGGGGCCCAACGGCTCCGGTAAGTCGACGACCATGCGCATGATCCTTGGCCTGGACGCACCGACCTCGGGGCACGCCACCATCGGTGGCCGGCCCTTCCGCAACCTCCCCAACGCGCCCCGCCAGGTGGGCGCGCTGCTCGACGCCAAGGCCGTGCACGGCGGCCGCAGCGCGCGCCAGCATCTGCTCTCGCTCGCCCAGCTGTCCGGCATTCCGGCCCGCCGGGTCGACGAGGTGCTCGGCGTGGTCGGCCTGCAGGAGGTCGCGGCGCGGCGCTCCAAGGGCTTCTCGCTCGGCATGGGCCAGCGCCTGGGCATCGCGGCGGCGCTGCTCGGCGATCCGCAGGTGCTGCTCTTCGACGAGCCGGTCAACGGTCTCGACCCCGAAGGCATCCTGTGGGTGCGCAATCTGATGAAGCAGCTGGCGGCCGAGGGCCGTACGGTCTTCGTCTCCTCGCATCTGATGAGTGAAATGGCGCTCACCGCCGAGCACTTGATCGTGATCGGCCGCGGGCAGCTGCTGGCGGACATGTCGGTCAAGGACTTCATCTCGGCCAACTCCGCCGATTTCGCCCGGGTCCGTACACCCGACACCGAGCCGGAGCAGCGCGAGAAGCTGACCGCCGCGATCGGTGAGGCGGGCGGACAGGTCACGCCCGAGCAGGACGGTGCGCTGCGGGTGACCGGGCTGCCGCTCCCCCGTATCAGCGATCTCGCGCACGGGGCCGATGTCCGGCTGTGGGAGCTGTCGCCGCACCAGGCCTCCCTGGAAGAGGCGTACATGCGGATGACGCAGGGCGCCGTGGACTACCGCTCGACGGCCGACCCGCGGGCCGGTCTGCAGGAAGCCCCCGCCGGGTACGCCCCGCAGGGCGGCGCACCGCAGGGGTACGCCGGTGGCCCGGGGTACCCGGCCGGTCAGCCCCAGATGCCCGGCCAGGTTCCGGCCGGTGTCCCCGGCCAGGGGCAGCCGAATCCGTACGCCCAGCCCGATCCGTACGCCCAGCAGGCGCCCGGGGCCGCTCCGGGGCCCGGATATCCGCCGCCCGGACAGCCTCAGGGTCACCCGTACGGGGCACCCGCGTCATACGGTGCGCCCCACCCTTACGGGCAGCAGCCCGCCGCGCCGATGCCGCCCGCGGCCCCCGCGCAGCCCGCGCCCACCGCCCCCGCCGCCATGCCCACGCCGCACAACGAGGACGCCCGATGACCAGCCCTCAGCAGCCGCAGCCCCAGCCGCAGCCTGAGCGCGGACCGCACGACACCGGCGCGCAGGAGCAGCCGGTGCCGCCCGCGCCGCCGATGCCGCCCACCGCACCGCCGGCCGCACCGCAGCAGCCGCCCGCCCAGGCCGCACCGGCCCCGCCCGCCCAGCCACAGCAGCCCGCGCCCGCCAAGGAGGCCGGCACGATGATGCTCCAGGCCCAGCCGGCACCGGAGCAGCCCGCGCCGGCCAAGGAAGCGGGCACGATGATGCTCCAGGCCCAGCCGGCGCCCGAGCAGCCCGCGCCGGCCCCGGCGCCGGCCCCGGCCCCGGCTCCTGCCAAGGAGGCCGGCACGATGATGCTGCAGGCGCAGCCGTTCCCCGAGCCGCAGCCGCTCGCGGCGCACGGGCCGGGCAAGGAAGCGGGCACGATGATGCTCCAGGCCCAGGCCCAGGCCCCGGCCCAGGCGCCCGCCCATCCCCAAGCCCATCCCCATCCTCATCCCCAGGCCCAGCAGCCACAGCAGCAGCCGGCCCAGCCCCACCCCCAGGCCTCCTACGCCGGACCGGGCGCCGCCGGCGGCTATGTATCGCCCATCCCGGTGCGCCCCACCCACCTCGGCCATGCGCTGGCCTCGGAGTGGACGAAGATCCGCTCGGTGCGCTCGACGATCTGGACGCTGGGCATGATGGCCCTCCTCGTCCTCGGCGTCGGCGCGCTGGTCGCCACGACCGTCTCGACGAACGAATCCATCGGCGCGGTGTCCCCGCTCTTCTTCGGATTCTTCGGGATGCTGCTGGGCATTCTCTGCGTCCTGCCGCTCGGGGTGCTGGTCACCTCCTCCGAGTACGGCACCGGCATGATCCGTACGACGCTGACCGCCTGCCCCAGCCGGAGCAGGGTGCTCAGCGCCAAGGCGATCGTCTTCTTCGCGCTGACTTTCGTCGTCACCACCGTCGTCACCGGCCTCGTGGCGGTCATCGACAACGCCCTGCTCGGCGACCTGAGCAGGGTGGACGTCACCGGCGGTGAGTGGCTCAAGTCGACCGTCGGTATCGCCCTTTACGTCTCGCTGCTGGGGCTGCTGGCGCTCGCCGTCGGCTCGCTGATCCGGCACTCCGCCGGCGCGATCACGATCATGATCGGCGTCGTTCTGCTGCCGTTCGTGCTCTCGATGTTCATGCTCACCGAGAGCCTGGACGACCTGCGGAACTTCCTGCTCGGCTACTCGATTCCCAACCAGCTCACGGTCATGTACGGCAGCAAGTTCCCGTTCGTGGACGGCGGCCCGTCCGGCTGGGAGCCGTTGTGGATCATGGCGGGGCTCGTCGCCCTGGCCCTTGGCGGCGCTTACGCGGCCATGCAGAAGCGCGACGTGTAACGCGTCAATATCTGGGTGCATTCCGGGACCGCTGGAGCCTCGCGCTCCGGCGGTCCCGTGCGTTCCAGCACGCCCTGTGCCAGTGCCGGCGGTCGTCGACATCGCCGTCCTGCGGCCAGGCGACGACATGCGGCACCCCAGGCGGGATCTCCTGGTCGCAGCCGGGGCAGCGGTAGTGCTTGGCCGCGCCGCCGCCCCCGACCTGCCGGACGACCCAGTCCTCGCCGCGCCACTCCTCGGTCCTCCCCCAGCTACCGCTGGGAGGTGCCCCCATCCGGCCGTCGCGGTCACCGCCCGCGCGGTCGATGGGCTTCGCACCGCCGTGCTGGCGGTTTCGACGCGGAGACACAGCACACCTCGGATAGTTACGGGGTCACGGGATGTCACCAGCGTACGCGGCGCGGTCAGGGGTAGGCGCCGCTCGGCAGGATTCTGCGATCATCGGGAAATTTCCCGTCAGGCCGTGCCCTTGGCACGTGTCGGACGTTGGTGCCTGTAAGGGGGGAGTCGCGTCGGCTGCGAGGAGGCAGAGAGCGATGCGCGTTGGCGCTTTCATCCTGGCCGCTCAATTCCCCGGTCAGGGACAGGGGGAAGCACTGCACCGCGCGGTGCGCTCCGCGGAGGTCGCGGAGGAGGCCGGACTCGATGATGTCTGGCTGGCGGAACATCACTTCGTACCCTACGGCGTCTGCCCGAATGCGGTCACGCTGGCCGCGCTGCTGCTGGGGCGGACCCGCAGGATCGGCGTCGGGACGGCGGTGAGTGTGCTGCCGACCCAGCATCCGGTGGCGCTCGGTGAGCAGGCGGCGCTGCTGCATCTCACCTCCGACGGCCGTTTCACGCTCGGCGTCGGCCGGGGCGGCCCCTGGGTGGATCTCGAGGTCTTCGGCTCCGGGCTGGGCGCGTACGACCACGGTTTCCCGGAGTCGCTCGATCTGCTGATGCGCTGGCTGCGGGAGCCGCGGGTCGGCGCGCAGGGCGAGCGCTATTCCTTCCGGGAGGTGGCGGTGGTGCCGCGGCCGTCCGAGGCGCTGGGCGCCCCGGACGATCCGGGTGCCGTCCCGCCCGGCCCGCCGGTGGTGGTCGCCTGCACCTCACCCTCGTCGGTCCGGACGGCCGCCGAGCGCGGGCTGCCGATGATGCTGGGCATGCACTGCGGGGACGAGGAGAAGGCGGAGATGGTCGCGCTGTGGCGGTCGGCCGCGCTGGCGGCCGGCCGGGACGGCGACGAGGTGGCCGCGGCCGAGCATCTCTCGGCGGGTGTGGTGCAGATCGCCGATTCCCGCGCGGCCGCGGCGGAGAGCCTGACGAAGGCGATGCCCGGCTGGCTGCGGCAGGGCCTGGGCGCGCATGTGACGGTCGACGGCCGCTATCGCGCGATGCGTGACCCGCTGGCCTATACGGAGCTGTTGTGCGGGCTGCACCCCGTCGGACCGTCGCAGCTGTGCGCGGACCGACTGGCGGCGTCCGCGGAGCGTACGGGCATCACACGGTTCGCGCTGCTCGTCGAGGGCTCCGGCGACCTCGCGGCGACGGAGGAGAACGTGCGCCGGCTGGGTGCGGAGGTCCTGCCGCAGCTGCGGTGATCCGGCAGAGTGCGGCGGGACGGCGAGCAGCGGTCGGCATGCGGGTGCCGGCTGGGTGTGGTGCCTGCGGTGCGGTGGTGCGACGGCGCCGTGCTCCGGGGAGGTCATCGTCCTGTGGTGGTGCTGCCGCTGGCGCACCGGAACGGTGCGTGTCGCAACCCTGTGCGCAGCGGCAGCAACTCCGTTCAGCAGTCGCGGAGTTCGGGCGACTGGTTCAGCAGCTGACCGCGGATGGAGGTGAATCGGGCCAGGCGGTCGTCCACCGCCGGGTCGAGCGGGAAGACCGCGACCCGGTGGCAGTTCTGAAAGGCGAGCCGCACTCCGAAGTGACGCTCCAGCGAACCGCGGATGGCGTCACTCGCCAGCGCGCGCAGCAGCTGGCCGCGCGCCTGCTCGTCCGGCGGCGGCGTCTGATTGTCGGCGAACTCTCCGCCGTCCACCTTCAGCTGTGCCACCAGAGAGCTGATCATCCCCCATGCAAAGGGCAGGGAGTTCCGGACGCAGTCGACAAATGCGGCTTCGTCGACCTCGCCTCGCTCGGCCTGTTCGAGGAGGGCCGGTGAGACGTCGAGCGACATGAGGTTCTCCTCTCGCGGCCCTGTCGGGACGGACGGGGCCTAGGGACGGGACTAGGGGTTCCGCGACGGAGCGTATTCGCCTCACAACCCCCCGCTTCAACGGTATGCCGCACAAGGGGCCCGCACCAGGAGATTGCACATACAACCGGCCAATGGCGAGCGCCGGGGGTGCGGGGGTTTCCGCCGTAAAGGCACCGTGGTCCGGGGCGAATCGCGTAGGGGGCCTCCGGTCGAGTAGCGTGACGCCCCATGCGTCTCGTCATCGCCCGCTGCTCCGTGGACTACGCGGGCCGGCTCACTGCCCACCTCCCCTCGGCCCCTCGTCTCATCCTGGTGAAGGCGGACGGCTCCGTCTCCATTCACGCGGACGACCGGGCCTACAAACCCCTCAACTGGATGTCCCCGCCCTGCACTCTCAAGGAGGGTGACGGGGATGTGTGGACGGTCGAGAACAAGGGTGGCGAGAAGCTCATCATCACCCTCGAAGAGGTCATGCACGACTCCTCGCACGAGCTCGGTGTCGACCCGGGGCTCATCAAGGACGGTGTGGAGGCTCACCTCCAGGAACTGCTCGCGGACCGGATCGAAACCCTCGGGGAGGGCTACTCCCTGATTCGGCGTGAATACCCCACTGCCATTGGCCCGGTGGATATCTTGTGCCGGGACGCTGATAGCCAGACCGTCGCCGTCGAGATCAAGCGGCGTGGTGAGATCGACGGGGTCGAGCAGCTCACCCGTTATCTCGAACTCCTCAACCGTGACCCGCACTTGGCCCCGGTCAAGGGAATCTTCGCCGCTCAGGAGATCAAGCCACAGGCGCGGGTGCTGGCCACCGACCGCGGTATCGGCTGTGTCGTGCTGGACTACGACGCGCTGCGCGGCATCGAGGACGACAAGCTCCGCCTGTTCTGACCCGCCGGCCCCCTGGAGGGGCGGCACAGCGCAACGGCCCGGTACATGACCGGGCCGTTGCGCTGTTCTGTGCCGGGAGGGGCGTCAGGCCACCGGGGTGCTCCCCGTACCGGAGGAGCTGTCCGACGGGGTGCTCGCTCCGGACGACGACGGGTCGCCCGCCGGGCTGCTGCCGGAGGCGGCGGTCTGTGACGGGCTCCCGGTCGTCGGCGTGGGGTCGCCGGTGGGCGTCGGGTCGTCCGTCGGCGTCGGCTCGTCCGTCGGCGTCGGATCGGTCGGCTCGACGGTCGGGTGGTGGGTGGGGGTCGGCCGGCCGGTGGGCGTGCTGGGCTTCCCGGTCGGCGGGGTCGGGTCGTCCGTCGGGTCGTCCGTCGGCTCGTCACCGGGGTCGGTCGGCGAGCCGCTGGTGGCGGGGCCGCCGGTCGACGGGGACGGGTCGGCCGAGTGGCCGGGGGTGCCGGGCTTGGACGCACCGTGGCCGGTGGGCGGCAGGCTGGAGCCGGTACCGGGCTCCTCGGCCGGCAGCTCCGGGCTGTCGCCGTCGTCCGTGGTCTGTTCCGTGTTGACCTTGCCGTCGTGGGTGTCCTCGCCGCCGGATGTCACGCCGAGGGTGACGACGGTGCCGAGGACGGCCACCAGCAGTGCGCCGGCGCCCGCGGCCACGAGGTTGCGGCGGGCCCCGCCGAACACCCGCTTGGCCCCCTTGCCGGCTCCGGGGCCGGCGGCGGCCGCGGCCGGGACGGCCTTGGTGGCGGCGGTCGAGGTGGCGGTGCGGGCGGCGGTCGGTGCGGCGGCCCGGCCCACGACCGTCGCCGCGGTCTCCTCGGCGCGCGCCAACCGCAGCTTGGCGGTCGATACGGCGTCGGGCGACCCGGCGGCGGAGGTCTTCGGCGGGACCGGCTGCTGCGCTCCCGCGGCGGCCCTGGGGACGGCCGTGGTGGCCGCAGACGCGGCCCGCGAACGGTCGGTGACCAGCGCCAGCGCCCGGCGTCCCGCCACCGCGCCGTTGCGGTCGGAGAGCACCCCGCGCAGCCCGATGGACGCCTCCAGCTCGGCGCGCGCCCGGTCGACGTTGCCGGTGCACAGCGCCAGCACGCCCAGCTCGTGGTGGAAGTAGGCCTCTTCGGCGACCTCACCGGCCAGCCGCGCGGCCTCCTGGCCGTGCCGCAGGCTGCGCTCCCAGGCGCTCCAGTGCAGCGCCGCGGCGAAGGCGGGGGCGGCCGTACGGGCGAGCAGCACGGCCGCGCTGGCGTGTCCGCTCTCGCGGCTGCCGGTGAGCACGCCCATCGCGGCCAGCGCGACATCGGACTCGGTGGCGGCCCGCTCGGGGGTGACCGAGGGGTGCCCGGCCCACCAGGCGTAGTGCTGGGCGGCGGTGTGCGCACGGGTGGCGGCGCCTTCGGCGTAGCCGGCCGCCGTGAGCTGGTCCTGGACGGTGGCGGCGAGCCGGTAGTGGCCGCCGACCGGGGTGATCAGGCCGCAGGCCAGCAGCTCGCCGAGGGCGGCGTCGGCGTGGGTGTCCTCGGTGAGGGCCGGCAGATGCGCCTGGTGCGGCAGCTCGCCGCCGAGCGCGACGGCGAAGCGCAGCGACTCCCGGGCGGCGGCGCTCAGCCGCGAGGCGAGCAGCGGGGCGGGTGCTGCGGCCTCGCCGAGGGAGGGCAGCGGCACGTCGGGGCGCTCGCCGGACTCCGCGGCGGCGTTGGCGTCCGGTGTCTTCTCGGGGAACAGTCCGTAGCCGTCGTCGAGGGCGCCCGGCGCGGAGCTCATCCGGTCGCACTGCCGCAGCAGGGCGGCGGCCTGGACGAACCGCAGCGGCAGCCCCTCGGACTCGAACCACAGGTCGGCGGCCCAGGCCCGCTCGTCGTCGGTGAGCGGCCGGTCCACGGCGCGCTCCAGCAGCCGTACGCAGGCGTCGCGGCCGATCCCGCCGAGGAAGACCTCTTCGAGGTGCGAGCCGGCGCTGGGGGCCGCGACGTCGGGGGTGGCGGCGAGCAGGAAGGCGCATTCGGGGGTGGCGTCGAGCAGCTCGTCGAGCGCGGAGCCGCCGAACTCCAGGTCGTCCAGGACGACGATCGCGCCGATCTCGGCGACCATGCGCAGCAGTTCGGGCCGCTCCGGGCGGTGCTGCGGGGCCCGGTGGACGGCGGCGAACAGCGCGTACAGCAGGTCGGTGGCGGTGCGGTGGTAGCCGGAGAGCCGAACCACGCCGTCGGGGGCGAGGTCGGCGCAGGCGGTGGCGACGGCGTCCAGCAGCCGGGTGCGGCCGGAGCCGGAGGGCCCGGTGACGCGTACGGAGCGGCCGCGGGAGAGCAGCCGTACCAGGCGCTCGGTGTCCTCGGTGCGCTCTTCGAGTGCGGTCTCGTGCCCGGCGAATCCGGGCGGTCCCGGGGGCAGCGGGGGCGCTGCGGCGCGGGCGGCCGCGGCGCGCTCCTGCGGGTCGAGTTTGCCGGGCGCCGCGGGGCGCTCTCCGGGCGGGCAGGGTTCTATCTCGCTGCCGTCGACAGGGTTGACGGTGACGAGGTAATTGCCCGAGATGAGCCGGACGACGCGGGCGAGCCCTCCGGAGCCGCCCTGCGCGCCGCCGAACGCGGGGGCCGGCGGTTCGGCAGGGTGGTCCTGCT
The DNA here is from genome assembly GCF_022221585.1 of Streptomyces inhibens. NCBI lineage: Bacteria > Bacillati > Actinomycetota > Actinomycetes > Kitasatosporales > Streptomycetaceae > Streptomyces > Streptomyces inhibens. Next base: position 6,704,691 of record NZ_CP084681.1, on the reverse strand, counting down.
CGCCGTACTCCTCAGGTCCCCGGTGAGTGTTCGGGTCCATGCTGCAAGCTCCCAGATGCTTCGTTCCACTCCGCCTCCGCCACGCGTCCTTGCCCAGGAGGCGGAGCGGCGTGCCGACTGCGCTTCCGGCCGTCCGCACCCCGCCGGCTCCGGCAGTCGTCCTCAGCTGTCGCGTCCGGTCCGGTGCCCGTCGCGGATGATGGCATACGGCGGGAACCGAACCTTAGACCTGGCGAGCAAAACGTTGCACCGCCGGGGGCCGGTCCTGACCGGAACTTCCGGGATTGGCCGGTATCGCGCGGTTGACGACATTTCCGCCGGCAGACCGTGGATGCTTCGTCGCGCTTTGCCGTGCGGTCCTGTTCGTTCGGGGGGCGTCCCGGGCGCGGCCGTCGGGCGGCCGCGGCCCGTGTCTCACACCCGAGGAAGCGATTCCGCTTCGATGCCGCCCTCGATGGCGAGGATGCGGTGCAGCCGGGTGGCGACCAGCAGACGCTGCATCTGGGGCGGCACTCCGCGCAGCACCAGCCGGCGGCCCACCCGGCCCGCGCGGCGGTGCGCGCCCATGATCACGCCGAGGCCGGTGGCGTCCCAGGAATCCAGCTCGGTCAGGTCCAGCACCAGATCACCCCGACCGGAGTCGACGGCGGTGTGCAGGGCCGTACGGGCGTCCGCCGCGCTGCGGACGTCGAGGCGGCCCTCGACGACCAGCTCGGCGTGGTCGCCCCTGATGTGCATATGCGCTCCCCGGTGTCATGGGTGGTGGTGCTTGGACGTCTACAGAACTGACTGCCTCTCATGCGGCGAAGTTGCCGCCTGTAAGCGAACCGATACCGAATTCACCCCGGAGGGTGACACCATCGGACCCCTGATCCTGACGGGGGCCCTGACGCGGCATCAGTGCTCGTAGAAGCCCTGCCCACTCTTGCGGCCGATATCGCCCGCATCGACCATTCGGCGCATGATCTCCGGCGGTGCGAACTTCTCGTCCTGGGACTCGGTGTAGATGTTGTCGGTGGCGTGCAGCAGGATGTCGATGCCCGTCAGGTCGGCGGTGGCCAGCGGCCCCATCGCATGGCCGAAGCCCAGCTTGCAGGCGGTGTCGATGTCCTCGGCGCTGGCCACGCCGGATTCGTAGAGCTTGGCGGCCTCGACGACCAGCGCCGAGATCAGGCGGGTGGTGACAAAGCCGGCCACATCGCGGTTGACGACGACACAGGTCTTGCCGACCGACTCGGCGAATTCCCGGGCGGTGGCGAGGGTTTCGTCGCTGGTCTTGTAGCCGCGGACCAGCTCGCACAGCTGCATCATCGGCACCGGCGAGAAGAAGTGCGTACCGACGACCCGCTCGGGACGGGAGGTGGCCGCGGCGATCTTGGTGATCGGGATCGCGGAGGTGTTGGAGGCCAGCACCGCCTCGTCCTTGACGAGCTTGTCCAGCGTCTGGAAGATCTCACGCTTGACGTCGATCCGCTCGAAGACGGCCTCGACGACGATATCGGCGTCGGCGGTGGCTTCCAGGTCGGTCGTGGTGGTGATGCGGGCCAGCGCCTGCTCGGCGTCGGAGGCCGCCAGCTTCCCCTTGGCGACGAACTTCTCGTACGAGGCCTCGATGCCGCCCTTGCCGCGGGCCAGCGCCCCGTCCGTCACATCGCGGAGGACCACGTCCCAGCCCGCCTGGGCGGAGACCTGCGCGATACCGGACCCCATGAGTCCGGCGCCGATGACGGCGAGCTTCTTTGCCACTGCTGTCCCCTCACACCCTGTGCATTTGAAAGCCTGTCGGTCTTGGGGTGACGTTAGCGGTCGTAAGCGATCCTTTGGTGGGTAAGAGATGCGCGTCACGCCCGCCCGTCACCCGACCACCCTCCCCTCAACGAGGCCCTTCGGGCCGCAGCGCCAATTTTTCATGACGGACATCACACCGACGGGGTGCGCCCCGTGGAGCGCGATCCGGACAGCCCGTCGTCAGTCGGCCGCGCGTACGGCGTAGTTGAGGACCTTTTCGCTCAGCAGCTCCTCCATCTCGTCCAGCAGGACGAGGGCCTCACGGGAGACGACGGACGGCTTGCGGCCGGCGATCATCTCGTGGGCGATGGCGGCCATCAAGGTCTCGTGCACCCAGCCGATCTGGCCGGCCATCAGACCGGGCATCGGGTCGTCGTCCGCGGCGCCGGTCTCCTGCCTGAGGGTGGCCTCCAGGTTGTCGTACTGCTCCCGCTGCACGTACCAGAGGCGGGCCTGGAGGGCGGCCGAGCCGTGCACCACCTTCATGAAGCGGTCGAACCCCTCGATCAGCCCGACCTTGGGCGAGACGCTCTCCACCTCCTCGCGCAGCTCGCGCAGTACGGCGGCGGCGGCCGACTCCCCCGCGGCCCGGGCCCGTACGAAGCGGGACAGCCGGTCGACCAGCCCCTTGCTCCGGTCCAGGAAGAGGTCCTCCTTGGACGGGAAGTAGTTGTGAAGTCTCCCAGGATTGCCGCCTGGGCTTCCCTCGCGCATCGCCATTCATGCGGTTACCACGCGATTCGGTTGACGATTCGGCTGCAGCCAACGCCGCGGCCTGCGTCTCCGCCAGGCGGGGACGCTGCGTCCGTCCACCCTGCTCCCCAGGGCGGTCAAGCATGCCAGTCCACGCGGCCACTCGTAGGTATGGATGGCATCGGTCTTGATGTTGTACGCGGAATTCACATCGGCGTTCACCGGTCCATAGCCGCATTCGGGATTCGTGCACTCGAAGACCGCTTGGCTCTTGCGATTCTTCGCATCCACGTGCCCGCAGGCGGAACATCTCAGCGAGGTGTTCCTGGCTGGCACCGGCACGACGACACCACCGCGCTCAACAGCTTTGTAATCCAACAGTGCGAGGACGCGTGACCACCCTTCGCCGAGAATCGCCCGGTTCAAGCCGGTCTTCTGCGCCACACGTCTGCTCGGCCGATCGGCACTGCCGCGAGGGGAGGCAGTCATCGCGCGGACATTCAACTGCTCGACGCCGACCAAGCCGTAGCGAGCAGCAAGCTCCGTGGTCACCTTGTGGTGCCAGTCCGCCCTGCGTCGCTTCTCCCGGCCGCGCAGCTCCACAATATGCGCGTACGTACGTTGCAGCCGGCTCGATGCCGGTTGGCCTCGCTGAGCCGACCGCCGCTGACGGGCGGCCTTGCGCTCCAGGCGGCGCAGGCGTTCCCTTTCCTTCGGGTGCAACCACGGCCCGTGACTAACAAACGGCCTGCCGGGGTCCGAGGTAGCGAGTGGCACCGCTACGCCTCGGTCCAGCCCTACCGCAGGCCCGGGGTGAGACCCCGGCGCGGGGTTTTCTCGTTGGAACGCGCAGCGGAAGGCTGCATACCAGCCTTCCGTCTCCCGTACCAACCGCGCTCCGGTGACCCTGCCGGCCGGGGCCTGATCGCCGAGCCCCGGCAACTCGCGTGAATACCGAAAACGCACCCGCCCGACCAATGGAAGGCTGGCCTCGCCCCATCTGCGGTTCAGACGCGCAATCTTCATCGCGCCTGCCTGGGGCACGTCGATCGACAACCGCGTTCGGGCACGCGAGTGGAAGTGCGGACGGCGACGGGCGCCCCTGCGAGCGGCCTGCCACGCCTGGACGTACAGCTTCAGCACCTGTTGACACGTCTGGGCAGGCAGGGCGGAGAGCCAGTCGATCTCACGCCGCGCCTGGCGGATGGCCTCATCCGCCTCAGCAATCGACGGCCACCGCTGTGGGGCGTGGAACGTGTACCACTCGTGCAGCAGATTCCAGAGCGTCCGAGCGGCGTGTCCCTGACCGACAAGAACCAGCTCCTGCTCAGGCGTCGGGTACAACCGCAGCTTCACCATGCGGCGTACTCCGGACTGCCCGGCGGTCTGCTTGGTGCGCCGTGGTCGCCTCTGCTCTCCGTCCCCCATGTGACACAGCTTGCAACCTCGGTGCCCCCTACTGCCCGCATTCGCTCAAACGAACCTCGAACGAGTGACACGCTCGCCGCCCAAGAGATCGGGCCGGTCATCAATGCCGTCACCATGCCCTCGATGCTGCTGTCCGGGCTGATGCTGCCGATGACGCTGGGGCCCGCGTGGCTCGATGTGCTCTCGCACTTCATGCCGTTCCGCTATCTCGTGGACGCGGTGCGGGCCGCGTTCGTCGGCTCCTACGCCTCCTCGGCGCTGCTCTACGGCGTCCTGGTGGCGGCCGCCTTCGCCGTGGTGTCCGTGACCTTCTGCACCCGGGCCTTCCGCAGGCCCGCGGCGTAGGCTCGCCCACATGGTGAATCTGACGCGCATCTACACCCGCACCGGCGACAAGGGCACCACCGCCCTGGGCGATATGAGCCGTACCGCCAAGACCGATTCCCGGATCTCGGCGTACGCGGACGCCAACGAGGCCAATGCGGCGATCGGCGTGGCGCTGGCGCTCGGTTCGCTGCCCGAGGAGGTCGCCGCGGTGCTGCTGCGGGTGCAGAACGACCTCTTCGACGTCGGCGCGGACCTGTCGACGCCGGTGGTGGAGAACCCCGAATTCCCGCCGCTGCGCGTCGAGCAGAGCTATATCGACAAGCTGGAGGCCGACTGCGACCGCTTCCTGGAGGAGCTGGAGAAGCTGCGCAGCTTCATCCTCCCCGGCGGTACGCCCGGTGCGGCCCTGCTGCACCAGGCGTGCACGATCGTCCGCCGCGCCGAGCGCTCCACCTGGGCGGCCTTCGAGGAACACGGCGAGACGATGAACCCCCTCACCGCCACCTACCTCAACCGCCTGTCCGACCTCCTGTTCATCCTGGCCCGTACGGCCAACAAGGAGGTCGGAGACGTGCTGTGGGTGCCGGGCGGCGAGCGCTGACCGGCTGCCGGACCGCTAACGCAGCGTCTTTTCCTGGGGCCGGGCCGCTTCCTCGGTGGCGGTGGTCCGGCCGGGGTCCTTCTTCTGCCAGATGAGGTAGGTCAGCGCGATCACAGCGTGGATGCTGACGATCTTCAGCGAGGTGCCCTGCCATTCGTGCAGCGACTTGGTGTCGCCGCCGTCACCGACGTACCAGATCGCGACCTGTAGCAGCGCGCACGCGACCACGGCCATCAGCACCGTGCGCAGCCACACCTTGCCCTCGTGCGCGGCGCGGGCCAGGCCGTAGAGCTTGACCGGCGGCGGGCCGCCCGCGAAGCGGTGGGCGAAGTGCCCGTCGACCCACTTGATCGTGTAGTGGCCGTAGGCGACCGTGAAGCCGATGTAGACGGCGGCCAGGCCGTGTTTCCAGTCCGCCGCGGCCCCGTTCTTCAGGTCGATCGCGGTCACGACCAGCAGGATCAACTCCAGCAGCGGCTCCATCAGGAGCAGCATGGCTCCGGTGCGCGGCATCCGTGCCAGGTACCGCAGCGCCAGGCCGGCGACCAGCAGCACCCAGAAGCCGACCTCGCAAGCGATGATCAACGCGACGACCACGGCAGTCTCCTCTCGGGGCTCTCCGACCGAACACCTCAAGCCTCCCAGCGGCCGGCGCCCGGTACGTCGTCGCACGCGATGATCCCGGACTGCATCTTTCGATGTAGCGCGCGAAGGGCGCGGATGACGCGGACGTGGAGGCAGCGGGCCCCGGCGCCGTGTTTGATGGAGGGGTGACCGCCAGATCCCTCGCCGCCGTCGGCCGGCCGCACCGACTCGATGTGCTCATCGCGGGCGGCGGGCTGCTCGGCGGGCTGCTGCTCTGGGCGATGAATCTGCACGGCGGTCCGGCGCGCCTGGGGCTGCCGACATCACTCACCCTGGTCGCGCTCACCGCGATGTCGGCGGCGGAACTGCTGCGCCGTACGGCCCCGATGACGGCGCTGGCCATCGCGGTACCGGCGCTGGTGCTGGACATCTGCACCGGCACACTGGTCGCCACCGTCCTGATGTTCACGGACGTGGTCTATGCGGCGGTGCTCTACGGCCCGGCGAGCGCGGCCCGCCGGATCCCGCAGCACTCCGTGCTGGTGACGGTGCTGGCGGCCATCGCGCTGACCGCGCTGTGGCAGGACCCGCAGGTCGTGATGGCCGTCATCGGCATCGCGCTGGTCACCATCGCGCCCGCCTGGACCGGCATCATCATCCGCAATCACCGGGACGCCGCCCAGTCCGCCCGGCTGCGGGCCGAGCGGATCGCGCTGCTGGCGGAGCGGGACCGGACGCAGGCGGTGGCGGGCGAGCGGGCGCGGATGGCACGTGAACTGCACGACATGGTCGCCAACCATCTGTCCGCCATCGCGATCCACTCGACCGCCGCGCAGTCCATCGACGACCCGTCGGCGACCCACGAGGCGCTCGGGGTGATCCGCGAGAACAGCGTGCAAGGTCTGGCCGAAATGCGTCGTCTCATCGGGCTGTTGCGGGACCCGAAGACGACCGAAACCGCGGAGGAGCCCGCCGCGACCCCCACGCTCGACGGGCTGGACGCGCTGATCACCCAGACCCGTGCGAACGGTACGTCCAGCGGGCTGACCTTTGTGCTGGACGACGCCCGGAGCCCGGACGGCCAGGGAGCCGGGCGGACACCGGCGGCGGTCGAACTGGCCGCGTACCGCATCGTCCAGGAGTCACTGACCAACGCGCTCAAGCATGCCGCGCCCGGCGAGGTGCGGGTGCGGATCGCCCACGAGCGCGGCGGAGCGCTCACCGTCGCCGTGCGCAGCCCGTTCGCCGACCGGCCGGGTCCCCGTGCACCCGGCTCCGGTACCGGCCTGGTCGGGATGCGCGAGCGGATCGCCCTGCTGGGCGGAGCATTCGAGGCCGGCCCGGAGAGCGGGCCGGCCGGCAGAGTCTGGCTGGTGCGGGCAGTGCTGCCCGCCGCCGAGGAGGAAGAACAACGATGACAGGCGCCGACGCGCAGCCGATCCGGGTTCTCGTCGCCGAGGACCAGTCCGCCGTACGGGCGGGGCTGGTGCTCATCCTGCGCTCCGCCCCCGACATCGAGGTCGTCGGGGAGGCCGAGGACGGCGAGGAGGCGGTACGGCTCGCCCGCGAGCTGCGCCCCGCCCTCGTCCTCATGGACATCCAGATGCCCCGGCTCGACGGGGTGTCCGCCACCCGGCAGGTGGTCACCGAAAAGCTGGCGGATGTGCTGGTGCTGACCACCTTCGACCTGGACGAATATGTCTTCGGGGCGCTGCGCGCGGGGGCCGCGGGCTTTCTGCTCAAGGACAGTGATGCGGCCGCGCTGCTGACCGCGGTGCGCACGGTGGCGTCCGGCGAGGGGCTGATCGCGCCGGCGGTGACCCGGCGGCTGATCGCGGAGTTCGCCAGCCCCCGTACGGCGAGGCGGCGCCCGGCCCGGGACGGCGACGCGCCGGATCCGGCGGTCCTGGACGCGCTGACGCCGCGCGAGCGGGAAGTGCTGGGGTGTCTGGGGCGGGGGCTGTCCAACGCTGATATCGCGTTACGGCTGGCGATGGCGGAGGCCACCGTCAAAACGCATGTCAGCCGGCTGCTGGCGAAGCTGGATCTGCGCAGCCGGGTCCAAGCAGCCGTGCTGGCACAGGAGTTGGGGGTGGACGGCCCCTAGCGGGCGCGCGCGACGTCACGCCGCATTCACCGCTCCCCCGGACTCCGTCCGGGGGCCCACCCAAAGAGAACCCCTACCTACGCCACATTGACTCTCTGGCCGGGCGGCGCCGCCTCCAGCCAGGCCAGGAAGCCGGTGAGGGCGTCCTCGCTCATCGCCAGTTCCAGGCGGGTGCCGCGGTGCCGGCAGGCCAGCACGATGGAGTCGGAGAGCAGTGCCAGCTCTTCCTCACCCTGGGGGGTGCGGCGCTCCAGGACCTCGATGGCGGAGCGCTCCAGGAGGCGGCGTGGCCGGGGCGCGTACGAGAAGACCCGGAACCATTCGATCCGGTCGCCGTTGTAGCGCGCCACACCGTAGATCCAGCCCTTGCCGCCGGTCTCGTTCTCCGGCACGTTCCAGCGCAGGCTGCAGTCGAACGTGCCGCCGGACCGCTGGATGAGCCGCCTTCTCAGTCCGAAGACGAACAGTCCCAGCAGCACCAGTACCACGACCGCGCCGCTCACAAGCAGAGCGAGGACCATCTCGACCGACCTCCTCGCCTCGATGGGGGTGCCCCCGGACGGAATCCGGGGGAGGGAAACGCACCTGCATTGCCTCAGCCGCGGGCCGCTCCGGAGAATTCCGGGCAGCCCGCGGCTGAGGATCGATCTCGTCGGCGACGGGGCTCAGTGAACGCCCGTCACCGCACGCAGCCGGACATCGGCGCGACGCTCGGCGGCCGCGTCAGCGTCCGACTTCGCTCGCTCCAGGGCCCGCTCCGCGCGCTGGACATCGATCTCGTCCGACAGCTCGGCCACCTCTGCAAGCAGGGACAGCTTGTTGTCGGCGAACGAGATGAAGCCGCCGTGCACAGCGGCGACGACGGTGCCGTCCCCGCTCTCGCCGGTCGTACGAATCGTCACCGGGCCCGACTGCAGCACGCCGAGCAGCGGCTGATGTCCGGGCATGACGCCGATGTCGCCCGACGAGGTGCGCGCGACGACCAGGCTGGCCTCGCCGGACCAGACCTGACGGTCCGCGGCGACCAACTCGACGTGCAGCTCAGCCACGATGGCTCCTCGGGTCTCCACCTGCCTGGCGTGGCAGATGTTGGGTCAAATACTAGTGGTCGTACGGGCCGGGGGCGGCCAGGGCCGCCCCCGGGACCGATGCCGGGGTCAGGAGACGCCCAGCTCCTTGGCGTTCTTCTCCAGGTCCTCGATGCCACCGCACATGAAGAAGGCCTGCTCGGGGAAGTGGTCGTAGTCGCCGTCCGCGATCGCGTTGAACGCGGTGATCGACTCGTCCAGCGAGACGTCCGAGCCGTCGACACCGGTGAACTGCTTCGCCACGTGGGTGTTCTGCGACAGGAACCGCTCGATACGACGGGCGCGGTAGACGGTGAGCTTGTCTTCCTCGCCGAGCTCGTCGATACCCAGGATGGAGATGATGTCCTGGAGGTCCTTGTACTTCTGCAGGATCGTCTTGACGCGCGAGGCGCAGTCGTAGTGGTCCTGCGAGATGTAGCGGGGGTCCAGGATCCGGGACGTCGAGTCCAGCGGGTCGACCGCCGGGTAGATGCCCTTCTCCGAGATCGGGCGCGACAGAACGGTCGTCGCGTCCAGGTGGGCGAAGGTGGTGGCCGGCGCCGGGTCGGTCAGGTCGTCCGCGGGGACGTAGATCGCCTGCATCGAGGTGATCGAGTGACCGCGGGTCGAGGTGATGCGCTCCTGCAGCAGACCCATCTCGTCCGCCAGGTTCGGCTGGTAACCCACCGCGGACGGCATACGGCCGAGCAGCGTGGAGACCTCGGAACCCGCCTGGGTGTAGCGGAAGATGTTGTCGATGAAGAAGAGCACGTCCTGCTTCTGCACATCGCGGAAGTACTCCGCCATGGTCAGACCGGCCAGGGCGACGCGCAGACGGGTGCCCGGGGGCTCGTCCATCTGACCGAAGACCAGCGCGGTCTTGTCGATGACGCCGGAGTCCGTCATTTCCTCGATGAGGTCGTTGCCCTCACGAGTGCGCTCGCCGACACCGGCGAACACCGACACACCGTCGTGGTTGTTGGCCACGCGGTAGATCATTTCCTGGATCAGAACGGTCTTGCCGACACCGGCACCACCGAACAGACCGATCTTGCCGCCCTTGACGTACGGGGTCAGCAGGTCGATGACCTTGACGCCCGTCTCGAACATCTCGGTCTTGGACTCGAGCTGGTCGAAGGACGGAGCCTTGCGGTGGATCGGCCAGCGCTCGGTGATCTCCGACTCGGCCTCGGGCTTGTTCAGGATCTCGCCGAGGGTGTTGAACACCTTGCCCTTGGTGATATCGCCGACCGGGACGGTGATCCCGGCGCCGGTGTTGGTCACCGGGGCCTGGCGGACCAGACCGTCGGTGGGCTGCATCGAGATCGCACGGACCAGGCCCTCGCCCAGGTGCTGGGCAACCTCGAGGGTCAGGATCTTCTTGACCCCGGCCTCGGCCGGGTCGGCGACCTCGACGGTCAGCGCGTTGTAGATCTCCGGCATCGCGTCGACGGGGAACTCCACGTCGACGACCGGGCCGATGACCCGGGCGACGCGGCCCGTGGCGGCGGCCGTCTCAACAGTGGTCGTCATTACTTGTCACTCCCCGCGGTCGCGTCGGCCAGGGCGCTGGCGCCACCGACGATCTCGCTGATTTCCTGGGTGATTTCGGCCTGTCGGGCCGCATTGGCAAGCCGCGAGAGCGACTTGATGAGGTCTTCTGCGTTGTCGGTCGCCGACTTCATCGCACGACGCGTGGCGGCGTGCTTGGAGGCGGCGGCCTGCAGGAGCGCGTTGTAGATCCGCGACTCGACATACCGCGGAAGCAGGGCGTCGAGGACGTCCTCGGCCGACGGCTCGAAGTCGAACAGCGGAAGGATCTCGCCCTTGGACTCCGCAGCCGTCTCCGCCACCGTCTTGTCGAGGCTGAGCGGCAGCAGGCGGTCGTCGAGCGCGGTCTGCGTCATCATCGAGATGAACTCGGTGTAGACGATGTGGAGTTCGTCCACGCCACCCTCGGCGGTGTCCTGCTGGACAGCATCGATCAGCGGTGCGGCGATCGCCTTGGCGTCCGCGTACGTCGGGTTGTCGGTGAAGCCGGTCCACGACTCCACGACCTTGCGCTCGCGGAAGCTGTAGTACGACACACCCTTGCGCCCGACGATGTAGGCGTCGACCTCCTTGCCCTCGGCCTTGAGCCGCTCGGTGAGCTGCTCCGCGGCCTTGATGACATTGGAGGAGTAGCCGCCGGCCAGACCGCGGTCGCTCGTGACGAGCAGCAGCGCGGCCCGCGAGGGCTTCTCCGCCTCCGTCGTCAGCGGGTGCTGGGTGTTCGAGCCCGTGGCAACCGCTGTCACCGCGCGGGTCAGTTCACTCGCGTACGGCGTCGACGCCGCCACCTGGCGCTGCGCCTTGACGACGCGCGAGGCGGCGATCATCTCCATCGCCTTGGTGATCTTCTTGGTCGCGGTGACGGAGCGGATGCGACGCTTGTAGACCCGGAGCTTGGCTCCCATGGATCAGGTCCCTTCCGTCGTCACTTGCTGGTGCCGGCCGGGGCGTCCTCGCCGAGCAGCTTGCCGTCCGAGGTCTCGAACTGCCGCTTGAAGCCGTCGACGGCCTCGGAGATCGCACCGATGGTGTCGTCGGACATCTTGGCGCCCTCGCGGATGCTGGTCAGCAGGTCCTTCTTCTCCCGGTGCAGGTGGTCCAGGAGCTCCCGCTCGAAGCGGCGGACGTCCTCGACCGGGACATCGTCCATCTTGCCGTTGGTGCCGGCCCAGATGGAGACGACCTGGTCCTCGGTGGAGTACGGGGCGTACTGAGCCTGCTTGAGCAGCTCGGTCATGCGCTTACCGCGCTCCAGCTGCGCCTTGGAGGCCGCGTCCAGGTCGGAACCGAAGGCGGCGAACGCCTCCAGCTCGCGGTACTGGGCGAGGTCCACGCGGAGCCGGCCGGAAACCTGGCGCATGGCCTTGTGCTGGGCCGAGCCACCGACACGGGAGACCGAGATACCGACGTTCAGCGCGGGACGCTGGTTCGCGTTGAAGAGGTCCGACTCCAGGAAGCACTGGCCGTCGGTGATGGAGATGACGTTGGTCGGAATGAACGCCGACACGTCGTTCGCCTTGGTCTCGACGATCGGCAGACCGGTCATCGAGCCGGCGCCCATCTCGTCGGAGAGCTTGGCGCAGCGCTCCAGCAGACGCGAGTGCAGGTAGAAGACGTCGCCCGGGTAGGCCTCACGGCCCGGCGGACGGCGCAGCAGCAGGGACACGGCGCGGTAGGCGTCGGCCTGCTTCGAGAGGTCGTCGAAGATGATCAGGACGTGCTTGCCCTGGTACATCCAGTGCTGGCCGATGGCCGAGCCGGTGTAGGGCGCCAGGTACTTGAAGCCCGCCGGGTCGGACGCCGGGGCGGCGACGATGGTGGTGTACTCCAGGGCGCCGGCCTCCTCCAGCGCACCGCGCACGGACGCGATGGTGGAGCCCTTCTGGCCGATGGCGACGTAGATGCAGCGGACCTGCTTCTTGGGGTCGCCGGTGCGCCAGTTGTCGCGCTGGTTGATGATCGTGTCGACGGCCAGGGCGGTCTTGCCGGTCTGGCGGTCACCGATGATCAGCTGACGCTGGCCACGGCCGATCGGCACCATCGAGTCGACGGCCTTGTAGCCGGTCTCCATCGGCTCGTGCACCGACTTACGGACCATGACGCCCGGAGCCTGCAGCTCCAGGGCGCGGCGGCCCTCGGACTCGATCTCGCCGAGGCCGTCGATCGGGTTGCCCAGCGGGTCGACAACGCGGCCGAGGTAGCCCTCGCCCACGGCGACCGAGAGCACCTCACCGGTGCGCTGCACCGGCTGGCCCTCCTCGATGCCGCTGAACTCGCCGAGGATGACCGCACCGATCTCGCGCTCTTCCAGGTTCAGCGCAAGACCGAGCGTGCCGTCCTCGAACTTCAGCAGCTCGTTCGCCATCGCCGAGGGAAGGCCCTCGACCTTCGCGATGCCGTCTCCGGCCTCGCTTACCGTGCCGACCTCCTCGCGCGAGGCCGCGTCCGGCTTGTACGCCTGGACGAAGTTCTCCAGCGCGTCCCGGATCTCCTCCGGCCGGATCGTGAGCTCCGCCATCTGGGTTCCCTGCTCTCCTTGTTGGGCCCGAAGTTACTTGCGGGGGTCTGGGGGGCTGTCCCCCAGGGGGTTTCCGCTTACGGCCCAACTCGGGCCGCCGTCATGCATGTGCTGGTCCCCGGGGCTTCTTCCGGACCGCAGCCGGACCTCTCGGTCCGGCCGGCTGGTCCGGCGCCTGGCCGCCGGTTGTGCAGCTCTTGAGTTGGTGGCTGGGTCAGCCGGCCATCCGCCGGGCCGCCTCTTCGAGGCGCTCCGCGATGGTCCCGTTGATGACCTCGTCGCCGATCCGGACCTGGATTCCGCCGAGGACCTCGGGGTCCACGTCGAGGTTCAGGTGGATCTGCCGTCCGTACAGCGCGGCCAGGGAAGCACTCAGGCGCTCCCGCTGCCCTTCGCTGAGGGGCACCGCAGAGGTGACCACCGCGACCATCCGGTCCCGGCGGCTCGCCGCCAGCTTGGAGAGGGCATCGAGCCCCGCTTCCAGGCTACGACCCCGCGGCTGTACGACAAGACGGATCACGATCCGCTCGGTGACCGGGTTGGCCCGGCCGCCCAGCAGCGAGTGCAGCAGCTCCGTCTTGGCCGAGACCGATGCGTTCCGGTCGGTCAGCGCACGGCGCAGCTCGACGTTGGAGCTGACGATCCGGCCGAACCGGAACAGCTCGTCCTCGACGTCGTCGAGCTGGCCGGCCCGCTGTGCCGCGACGAGGTCGGCGCTGAACGCCAGCTCCTCGAGCGCGTCCGCCAGGTCACGCGAGCGCGACCAGCGGGAGCGGACCATGCCGCTGACCAGGTCGACGGCCGGGCCGCCGACCTGGCTGCCGAGCAGCCGTCCGGCCAGTTCGGCACGCGCCTCGCCGGCCTGCGCCGGGTCGGTCAGGACCCGACGCAGCGACACCTCGCGGTCGAACAGAGCGGTGACGGCAGCCAGCTCCTCGGCGAGCTTCGCGGCGTCGACGGAGGTGTCGTCCGTCAGCGCGTTGAGTCGCTCGCGTGCGGAGGCGAGTGCCTCGCGGCTGGCTCCGTTCATCGCCCGGCCTCGGCCTTCGTCGCGTCCGACGCCGCCTGGGCCTCGATCTCGTCGAGGAAGCGGTCGATGGTCCGGCTCTGCCGGGCGACGTCCTCGAGGGACTCGCCGACGAGCTTGCCGGCCAGTTCGGTGGCGAGCTTGCCCACGTCCTGACGCAGCGAGTGCGCAGCCTGCTTGCGGTCCGCCTCGATCTGGGCGTGACCGGCAGCGATGATCTCCTCACGCTGCCGCTGGCCCTCGGCGCGCATCTCAGCGATGAGCGTCGCGCCCTGCTCCTGCGCCTCCTGGCGCAGTCGCGCGGCCTCATGGCGGGCATCGGCCAGCTGTGCCCGGTAGTCCGCGAGCACCTGCTGAGCCTCGGCCTGAGTCGCCTCGGCGTCCTCAATCCGGCCTTCGATCTGCTTCCTGCGCTCGTCCAGAACCTTGTTGATGTTCGGGAGAAGCTTCTTGGCGAGGAAGCCGAAGACGATGAAGAAAGCGATCAGGCCGATGACCAGCTCTGGAATCGGCGGGACCAGGGGGTTCTCGGGAACCTCCGCCGCCATGTTGACCAGGGCGTTCACATCAGTGCCTTCCGTCTGAATGGATAGTCGATGCGGTTCGTTTACTTGTAAACGAAGCCCATGACGATGCCGATCAGGGCGAGCGCCTCACAGAAGGCAAAACCCATGATCTGGTTGGTGCGGATCAGGCCGGCAGCTTCGGGCTGACGGGCCAGAGCCTGGGTGCCGTTACCGAAGATGATGCCGACGCCGACGCCGGGGCCGATCGCGGCAAGGCCGTAGCCGATCGAGGCGACGTTGCCGACGACAGTGGTCTTGGCAGAGCCGACGGCGAGGTTGACCATTTCGAGAGCAGCGGACATGCCGTTACTTCCTTCTCATTTCACGGACCGGTGGGGGTTGGCCACCGGACAGCTGTTGGGCTGGGAGGCGGGGTGCTCAGTGGTGCTCGGCGAGCGCGCCCTGGACGTAGTTGCAGGCCAGGAGGACGAAGACGTACGCCTGGACGGCCTGAATGAAGAGCTCGAAGGCGGTCATCACGATGGTCATCACGAAGGATGCCCCCGCGTAGACGATGCCGATGCCGTTCAGCATGTACCAGCTGGCAATGGTGAACAGCAGGATCAGCAGGTGACCCGCGAACATGTTCGCGAAGAGTCGGACCGCGTGAGTGAAGGGGCGGATGATCAGGTGCTGGAGGAGTTCGAGCACCATGATCAGCGGCAGCACCCAGCCGAGCGACTTGTCGTAACCCGAGATGTTCTTCAGACCGCCGACGAAGCCCTGCTTCTTGAACGTCAGGAACAGCCAGAGGACATAGACGACCAGGGCAAGGCCTACGGGGAAGGCGATGACCGACGTCACGGGGAACGAGAAGAGCGGAATCACCGACCAGAGGTTCATGATCCACACGAAGAAGAACAGCGAGACCATGAAGGGGACGTATTTGTCGCCCTCCTTCTTCCCCAGCGCGTCATAGACGAGCCCGCGACGCACGAAGTCGTAGCCCGCCTCGCCGACCATCTGCAGCTTTCCGGGCACGACCTTGGCTTTGCCGAAGGCGGCCCAGAAGAACCCCACCACGACGACCGTGCTGAGGAAGGCCAGCAGCATCGGCTTGTTGAACTCGAAGCCACCGATCGTGAAGAGGGGTTCGAATACGAACGAATGAAGACCCGGGGCCTCGAAGCCACACCCCGGAATGAAGAGGTGGCACTCCGTGTCGAAGGCGAGCATCGTTTCAGCACTCACCGCGGGCTCCTTCAGCGTGGCGCATGGGTACGGCAACCTCGTTGTGTCGGCGCGGCATTGAGCCACGGAGCGGCACTGGACTGGTCTTACGGATTAGGGGGCGGCGGCCGGCCGGCGCTGGGCCGGGCCGAATCACAGGCATCGGCCGCGAGAACTGCCCGTTCCATCGAGTGAAACTCGGGAGCTCAGCCGCCTGCGCCATCTGTGCCGCAGTTGGCACCGGACGATAGCAGGCCCGCATGAGGGCATTTATTTCGGCCCTACGTGTCACGTCGGCGACCCCGCCGTCTCCGCCTTCTTAGGGTCGGCGGAGTCGGGATCCACGTACAGAATCTTCGCCTTCATATGACCGCGGGTCTGCGCCGCGATCCATACGAGGGTGGCACCGAGCAACGTGAACGCAAATGCCTTGGTGTCAAAGAGCGTTGTGTCCTTGAAGACGATGAGGAAGACCAACACGAACAGGATCTGCACCGTGTACAGCAGCAGGCCCATCATCTGGAACAGCTGCGGAAGGTTCTTCGCGGTCTTCTGCAGGGCGACGAGACCGGCCCCCATGACGAGCACCACCAGCGCGGTGCCGATGACAGCGCCGATCGCTCCCGTCCCGCCCGCGACCACTGCGCTCACAGCAACGGCGATGGCGCCGATGGCGAGCGTGGGCACAACGGCGTGAAGGAGTAGTCGGGCGTCATTCGACTGCATGGCGGCGCTCCGGCAAGGGGTGGGGGTGTGTCGTCAGGGACGAGCGTAGACCCGGCCTGAGGCGGAACCTGAGGCCAAAGAACCGTCGCACTACGGTCCTTCGGCTCTATCGCCGGGTTTCGTGAACGGTATCACAAACTATTTGATGAGGTCTTTACCTGGTTCGTGTGGAGCCTGTCACACTTGAGCGTGAACGTGCGCGTTGGTGCACTGGCAGCCAGCCATTTGTCTGGTATGAGGTCAACCCGCCCGATTTCTGATCCCCGTTCGGGCGACCCGACCCCGGGATCAGTGGTGACTGCTCGCCCTCCGGCGGTCCACGAAGCGTGACCGGTCGCCGATCGCGGTGGCACCGTGGATGCCCGCGGGGATCGGCTCGCGCGCCTCCTCCGGCGCATCGCCCTCGCCGTCGGCCACCGCGGCCGGAGCCACCGCCGTACGGACGACCCGGCGGTAGCGCGGCGGGACCATCCACTCCGCCCAGCGCGGGGCCCGCGGCGTGAAGCGCGGCAGCAGAAGCAGCACCAGACCCACCGCGCTCAGCAGCACGATGCCCAGCACGATCCACATGCTGGCGTTGTTCGCGGAGTAGGCGACCGCGCCGAACGCGATCAGCGCCGACCAGAAGTACATGATCAGCACGGCCCGGCTGTGCGAGTGGCCGATCTCCAGCAGCCGGTGGTGCAGATGTCCGCGGTCGGCGGCGAACGGCGACTGGCCCTGCCACGTACGCCGCACGATCGCCAGGATCAGGTCGGCGACCGGCACCGCGATGACCGTCAGCGGCAGCAGCAGCGGGATGTAGACCGGCACCATCGCGTGGGTCGCCTCACGCAGACCGCCCGCCTTCAGGTTGAGCAGGTCCGGGTCGACCTGGCCGGTCACCGACACCGCGCCGGCGGCCATCACCAGACCGATCAGCATCGAGCCGGAGTCGCCCATGAAGATCCGCGCCGGGTGCATGTTGTGCGGCAGGAAGCCCAGGCACATACCCATCAGAACGACCGAGAACAGCGTTGCGGGCGCGGCCGCCTCGATGCCGTAGCCGAACCACATCCGGTACGCGTACATGAAGAACGCGGCGGCCGCGATGCACACCATGCCGGAGGCCAGACCGTCCAGGCCGTCCACGAAGTTCACCGCGTTGATGGTGATCACGACCAGCGCGACGGTCAGCAGCGTGCCCTGCATCGGGGTCAGCGAGACCGTGCCCACACCGGGGATCGGGATCCACAGAATCGTCAGGCCCTGAAGGACCATCACACCCGCGGCGATCATCTGGCCACCCAGCTTGACCAGCGCGTCCACGCCCCACTTGTCGTCCAGTACGCCGAGGATCCAGATCAGCGCGGCGCCCGACAGCAGCGCCCGCGGCTCGTTGGAGTTCTCGAAGACGCTCTTGAGGTTGGTCAGATGCGAGGCGACCAGAAGGCCGGCGCACAGCCCGCCGAACATCGCGATACCGCCGAGCCGAGGTGTCGGTTCGCGGTGCACATCACGCGCGCGGATCTCCGGCATCGCACCGGCCGCGATCGCGAACTTCCGCACCGGCCCGGTCAGCAGGTAGGTCACCGCGGCCGTGACGCACAGCGTCAGCAGGTATTCACGCACGGGCTGCCCCATTGGTATAGCTGGCCATCACAGCCCCACACCCTATGCGTGTCAGCGCCCTGGCCGTGAATACAGGACTAGACGCATCGCGTCAGCGGATGGTTCCCGCCGTTATCCAAGATCGGGATAAGGCGGAAAGCCGTGGACCAATGCGACGGTCCTGGAGCGGGCCGTGCCGTCCTCCTGGAGCGCCGCCACGATCAGCTCGGCGACCGTCCGCATCTCGGCCTCGCCCATGCCCTGCGTCGTCACCGCGGCGGTGCCCAGCCGGATGCCGGTCCTGCGGACCGCGGGCGCGTCGCTGCAGGGCAGCGCGCAGGTGTCCAGCACGATCCCGGCGGCCGCCAGCCGGCCCCGGGCGGTGCGCGCGTCCAGGCCCAGCGGCGCGGTGTCGGCGGTGATCAGATGGGTGTCGGTACCGCCGGTGGTGATCATCAGGCCCTGTTCGGCCAGCGCCCCGGCGAGCGCGCGGGCATTGGCGGTGACCTGATGGGCGTACGCGCCGAAGGCGGGCGTGGCGGCCTCCGCGAAGGCGACGGCCTTGGCGGCGACGGAGTTCATCTGTGCGCCCCCTTGGGTGAAGGGGAACACCGCGCGGTCGATGCGTTCGGCCAGCTTCGCACCGCACAGGATCAGCCCCCCGCGCGGTCCGCGCAGCACCTTGTGGGTGGTGCCGCACACCACATGCGCGTACGGGACGGGGCTGGGCGCCGCTCCCCCGGCGATCAGCCCCAGGGGGTGCGCGACATCCGCGATCAGATAGGCGCCGGTCTCGTCGGCGATATCGCGGAAGGCGGCGTAGTCGATGTGCCGGGGGTAGGAGATCGAGCCACAGACGATGGCCTTGGGCCGGCGGGCGCGGGCCAGGTCGCGGATCGCGTCGTAGTCGAGCAGCCCGGTCTCCTCGTCGACGCCATAGCCGGCGAAGTCGAACCAGCGGCCGGAGAAGTTGGCGGGCGATCCGTGGGTGAGGTGTCCGCCGTGCGGGAGGGACATGGCCAGGACGGTGTCTCCAGGGCGCAGCAGGGCGGCGTAGGCGGCCAGTACGGCCGAAGACCCGGAGTGTGCCTGGACGTTGGCGTGTTCGGCGCCGAAAAGGGCCTTGGCGCGCTCCACCGCGATCCGCTCGGCGAGGTCGACGATCTCGCAGCCGCCGTGGTGCCGGGCGCCCGGATAGCCTTCGGCGTATTTGTTGCCCAGCGGGGAGCCGAGGGCGGCGAGGACGGCCGGTGAGGTGAAGTTCTCCGCGGCGATCAGCTGCAGCCCGTCACTCTGACGGGCGCTCTCGCCGAGCACCACGCCGGCGATCTCGGGGTCCTGGCGCAGCAGCGCGCCGAAGTCCGGCGCACCGGCCGGCCGGGTGACACCGTCGCGGGCCGCGGCGCGCGCCCGGTCCTCGATCGTCTCGGTTTCGCCGGCACCGGCGGGGGGCTCGGTGGCCGGAATTCGACTGTCCGGGGTCTCGCTACGGGGTGACGCGGTGGTGGCAGGCATCGCTTGCTCCCGGCCTCGTACGGGGACGTAGTCCCAATGTAGGCGCGGTGGGGCGATCGGGCGCGGTGTGCGGGCCGCTCGGGGGCCCGTGGGCCCCGTGGGGTCCTGTGAGGTCCGCGCCCGCGCCCGTGACCGTCAGGCCCGGGCCGGGAGTCCCGTAAGGGCCGTGACGACCGGGTCGAGGGCCTGGTTGATCTCGTCGCCGATGGAGCGGAAGAAGGTGATGGGGGCGCCGTAGGGGTCGTAGACCTCGTCGGACTCCGGGTTGGGCGCCAGCAGCCAGCCGCGCAGCGCGGCGGCGGCGCCGACCAGTGCGCGGGCCCGCTCGACCAGCCCGCCCTCCGGCAGGTCCGGGTCGGGCTCGGGCAGCGTTGCCGGGTCTATGGCCCGCACCAGCCGGTTGAACTCCTTGAGCGTGAAGGTGCGCAGCCCCGCGGAGTGCCCCATCGAGATGACCTGGGCGCGGTGGTCCCGCGTCGCGGTGAGCACCAGGTCGGCGCGGATGACGTGCTCGTCGAGCAGCTCACGGCCGATGAAGCCGGCCGGGTCGGCGCCGTAGTCCGCGAGCACCGTCGCGGCGTGCGCCTCCATCGGGGCGCCTTCGTGGCCCCAGGTGCCGGCGCTCTCCACGAGCAGCCCGCCGCTGCGGTCCGTACCGAGCCGCAGTTCCAGGGCATGGCGGTGCAGCCGCTCGGTGATCGGCGAGCGGCAGACGTTGCCGGTGCTGACGTGGAGAATCCGAAAAGGGGATGCCGGGGGCAGGAGGGTGTCGTCGCCCGGTCCCGCTATGCCACGCCCCAGGGGCGCCATCAATTGGCCACCTCGAGCTCGGGTACCACCTTGCGCAGCTCCTCCGCGCTGATCGCGCCCGCGCGCAGCAGCACCGGGATCTTGCCGGTGACATCGACGATCGAGGACGGCACGGCGGCAGGCGTCGGACCGCCGTCCAGGTAGACGGAGACCGAGTCGCCCAGCATCTCCTGTGCGGCGTCGCAGTCCTGCGGGGACGGGTGGCCGGTGAGATTGGCGCTGGAGACGGCCATCGGGCCGAAGTCGGTGAGCAGCTCGATCGCCACGGGGTGCAGCGGCATCCGTACGGCGACCGTGCCGCGGGTCTCGCCCAGGTCCCAGGTCAGCGACGGCTGGTGCTTGGCGACGAGGGTGAGCGCGCCGGGCCAGAAGGCGTCCACCAGCTCCCAGGCCTGCTCGGAGAAGTCGGTGACCAGGCCGTGCAGGGTGTTGGGGGATCCGACGAGGACCGGGGAGGGCATACCCCGCCCGCGGCCCTTGGCCTCCAGCAGGTCGCCGACGGCCTCGGAGCTGAAGGCGTCCGCGCCGATGCCGTAGACGGTGTCGGTCGGCAGCACGACCAGCTCGCCGCGGCGGACGGCCGAGGCGGCCTCGCGCAGACCGGTCGCGCGGTCGGTCGCGTCGCTGCAGTCGTAACGCCGTGCCATTTAACGGACCTCCTCGTGCGGAACGGATACATCGGATGCACCGGTGCCGGATGCATCGGGCGTCGAAACGGGTCGCGTCATGGCGTCGCCCGGCGCGCGGTGGCGAAACGGGGCCGGTTGTTGAGGTCGGGGTGGTCGGCCGCGTCGGCCCAGCCCCGCTCCTCGGTGAAGATCCATGGCACCTGTCCGCCCTGGGTGTCGGCGTGCTCGATGACGACCACTCCGCCGGGCCGCAGCAGGCGGTGTGCGGTCCGCTCGATGCCTCGGATGGTGTCCAGGCCGTCCTCGCCCGAGAACAGCGCGAGCTGGGGGTCGTGGTCGCGGGCCTCGGGTGCGACGTACTCCCACTCGGTCAGCGGGATGTACGGCGGATTGGAGACGACCAGGTCGACCTGCCCGTCCAGTTCGGGAAGCGCGGTCAGCGCATCACCCTGGTGGAGAACGACGCGGGACCCCTCGACGTTCTTGCGGGCGTACTCCAGAGCCTCTTCGGACAGCTCCACGGCGTGCACCCGCGAGCGCGGGACCTCCTGCGCCAGGGCGAGGGCGATGGCCCCGGAGCCGGTGCACAGGTCGACGATCAGCGGCTCGACCACGTCCATGGCGCGTACCGCGTCTATCGCCCAGCCGACCACCGACTCGGTCTCCGGGCGGGGCACGAACACCCCTGGCCCGACGGCGAGTTCGAGGTAGCGGAAGAAGGCGCGGCCGGTGATGTGCTGGAGCGGCTCACGGGCCTCGCGGCGGGCGACGGCCTCCCAGTAGCGGGCGTCGAAGTCCGCGTCCTTGACGTTGTGCAGCTCACCCCGTTTGACGCCGTGCACGAACGCGGCGAGTTCCTCGGCGTCGAAGCGCGGCGAGGGCACACCGGCGTCGGCCAGCCGCTGGGTGGCCTGGGCCACCTCGGCGAGCAGAAGGTTCACGGGGCCTTCCTCCTAGTGCGCTGCGTCTTCATTGTGCGGTCCGCCGTCGATCGGCCGGGGGTCCGGGGGTTGCCCCCCGGGGGGATGAGGTACAGGTCTTGCTGCCCTACTGGGCGGCGGCGAGCTTGGCGGCCGAGTCGGCATCGACACAGGCCTGGATGACCGGGTCGAGCTCGCCGTCGAGCACCTGGTCCAAGTTGTACGCCTTGAAGCCGACCCGGTGGTCCGAGATGCGGTTTTCCGGGAAGTTGTACGTACGGATGCGCTCGGAGCGGTCGACCGTACGGACCTGGCTGCGCCGGGCGTCCGACGCCTCGCGCTCGGCCTCTTCCTGGGCCGCGGCGAGCAGCCGGGAGCGCAGGATCCGCATCGCCTGCTCCTTGTTCTGGAGCTGGCTCTTCTCGTTCTGGCAGGAGACGACGATGCCGGTGGGCAGGTGCGTGATGCGGACCGCGGAGTCGGTGGTGTTGACGGACTGGCCGCCGGGGCCCGAGGAGCGGTAGACGTCGATCCGCAGGTCGTTGGGGCCGATCTCGACCTCGACCTCCTCGGCCTCGGGCGTGACCAGCACACCGGCCGCGGAGGTGTGGATCCGGCCCTGCGACTCGGTGGCGGGCACCCGCTGGACGCGGTGCACCCCGCCCTCGTACTTCAGCCGCGCCCAGACGCCCTGTCCGGGCTCGGTGGCACCGCCGCCGCCCTTGGTCTTCACGGCGACCTGGACGTCCTTGTAGCCGCCGAGGTCGGACTCGTTGGCCTCAAGGATCTCGGTCTTCCAGCCGGCCCGCTCGGCGTAGCGCAGATACATCCGCAGCAGGTCGCCGGCGAACAGCGCCGACTCCTCGCCGCCCTCGCCGGCCTTGACCTCGAGGATGACGTCCTTGTCGTCGCTGGGGTCGCGCGGGACGAGCAGCAGCCGCAGCTTCTCGGTCAGCTCGTCGCGCCGGACGTCGAGCTCCTTGACCTCGTTGGCGAAGTCCGGGTCGTCCGCGGCGAATTCGCGCGCGGTCTCCATGTCCTCGCCGGTCTGCTTCCAGTCGCGGTACGTCGCGATGATCGGGGTCAGCTCGGCGTAGCGCTTGTTGAGCCGCATGGCCTCGCGCTGGTCGGCGTGGACCGCGGGGTCGGCCAGCCGCTTCTCGAGATCGGCGTGCTCGCCGATCAGTTCTTCGACCGCCTCGAACATCGTGGGGTTCCTCTGCTGGCTGCTGTGGTGACCGGGGGACCTGGGGCGCCGGGCACATCGGGTGCCGCGCCGCGGGCCCCGGCACCCCCGTAAGGGAGCCAAGGGCCAGGGCGACGCCGCGGGAATCCGGGAGACATCCCCCGCATCCCCGGCAAAAAAGGCGCCGGTCCGGTCACCCCTGGGCAGGGGCGACCGGAGACCGGCGCCTTGTGCGTCGCTACTTCTTCGCGGCCGCGGCCTTGCCGAAGCGGGCCTCGAAGCGGGCCACGCGGCCGCCCGTGTCCATGATCTTCTGCTTGCCGGTGTAGAACGGGTGGCACTCGGAGCAGACGTCGGCGCGGATGCTGCCGCCGGCAACGGTGCTGCGGGTGGTGAAGGACGCGCCACAGGTGCAGCTGACCTGGGTCTCGACGTACTCCGGGTGGATGTCGCGCTTCAAGGGATTCTCCTAGGTTCGGGAGTGCACCGGGTCGTGTCGCGGGTTGCGTCACGTGAACCGGGGCCGACGGTCCAGTCTGCCAGGACTAGCCGTATCTCCCAAAACCGGGGTTCGTGCGCAACTATTCCCCCGCCGATTCCGGGGCCCGCCGGACCCCGGAACCACACCGTCCGCCTACTTGACGTAGTTGTCCGTGCCGCCCTTGTCACCGGCCGAGCCCTTGATCGCGGACTTGGGGATGTCCTTGTCCTGCCGCAGCGCGTCCCAGACCAGCCGGCTCTGCTTGGCCAGCGGCAGCACCCGGTCGGGGTCGGCGGTGTCGTACGCCACCGGCAGCGTCATCATGTCGATGTTCTCCGACCCGATGTTGCCCAGGCTCTTGGCCAGCCCGGTCAGTTCGCTGACCGAGTTGAGGTCGGTGTCGGTGGTGATGGCCTTGGTGGCCGTGTCGGCGATGTCGTAGAGCTTGGTGGGGTTGGTGAGCACCCCGACGTTCTTGACCTGGTTCATCAGGGCCTTGATGAACGTCTGCTGCAACTGGATGCGGCCCAGGTCGCTGCCGTCACCGCCGGGGACGCCGTGCCGGGTCCGTACGAGACCGAGCGACTGCTCGCCGTCGAGGGTGTGCTTGCCGGGCTGCAGATGCAGATGGCTCTTGTCGTCGTTGATCGCCTTGCTGGTGGTGATCTCCACCCCGCCCAGCGCGTCGATGAGCTTCTTGAAGCCGGTGAAGTCGACCTCGATGAAGTGGTCCATACGGATCCCGCTGATCGACTCGACGGTCTTGACCGCGCAGGCCGGCCCGCCGACCTCGAAGGCGGTGTTGAACATCACTCGCCGCGCGCCGGTGACGGTCCTGCCGTCCTTGGTGCAGTCGGGGCGCTTGATCAGGGTGTCGCGCGGGACGCTGACGACGGAGGCTTTCTTACGGCCCTTGTACACGTGCATGATCATCGCGGTGTCGGAGCGCGCACCGCCCTCGTCCCTGCCGTACTCGTCGTTCTTGCCCGCGCGGGAGTCGGAGCCCATGACGAGGATGTCCATCGAGCCGTCGTCGACGTTCTTCGGCCGGTCGTGCCCGAGGGCGGCGTTGATGTCGACGCCCTTGAGATTGCCGTTGAGCTTGAAGTAGACGTACCCGAGTCCGGCGCCACCGAGCAGTACGACGCTGACCAGCGCGCACAGCGTGATGGTCAGTGCTCGGCGGCGTCGGGCCGGCCCCTTGCGCCGGCGGCCGGTGGCACGTATGCCGCGGGCACGGCTTTCGGCCGTCTGCGCGGTCCCGTTGCTGTCCGCCATCTGCTCCTCAGTCCTTGTTCGCTCGGCTGCCCCTCGCCGCCACCGTGCTGCGTGCCGTCACGGCTTGTTGCTCCTTGTCAGACGGGAGGTCGACGGGAAGGGTTGCACAGCGAGACATGAGTGCTTTCTTAGAAAACTTCCGCGGCGGTCCACGAGGGCGCGCGAGCGTCGCCCTTCCCACCTGGGCTTTCGTCCCGTTTTCCGGCATGGCTGGAACCGTGCGGGTTGCACCCGATCTGTGCGGAAGGTCTCAGACAGGCCGCCCGCCCAGCCCTTGGAGCGCGGCGCAGGTCACATCCCGCCCCTCCGTGGCGCGCACCGTACGGGGCACCGCAGCGCAAAGCCCCCCTCACTCGTAAGAGCGAGGGGGGCTTTGCTCCCCCAGCTAACGCTGGGAGGTGCCCTCACAGGCGCAAGGGCGCGCCCTACGGGCGTCAGTCGTTGTTACCGCCCATGCCCGGCGTGGTCTTCTGGATCTGCAGCAGGAACTCCGCGTTGGACTTCGTCTGCTTCATCTTGTCCAGCAGCAGCTCGATCGCCTGCTGCTGGTCCAGGGCGTGCAGCACCCGGCGCAGCTTCCAGACGACGGCCAACTCGTCGGCGCCCATCAGGATCTCTTCCTTACGGGTGCCGGACCCGTCGACGTCCACCGCCGGGAAGATGCGCTTGTCGGCGAGCTTGCGGTCGAGCTTGAGCTCCAGGTTGCCGGTGCCCTTGAACTCCTCGAAGATCACCTCGTCCATCCGCGAGCCGGTCTCGACCAGCGCGGTGGCCAGGATCGTCAGCGAACCGCCGTCCTCGATGTTGCGCGCGGCACCGAAGAAGCGCTTCGGCGGGTAGAGCGCGGTCGAGTCGACACCACCGGACAGGATGCGGCCGGAGGCGGGGGCTGCGAGGTTGTACGCGCGGCCCAGGCGGGTGATGGAGTCCAGCAGGACGACCACGTCGTGACCCAGCTCGACGAGACGCTTGGCGCGCTCGATGGCCAGCTCGGCGACGGTGGTGTGGTCCTCGGCCGGACGGTCGAAGGTCGAGGAGATGACCTCGCCCTTGACCGACCGCTGCATGTCGGTGACCTCTTCGGGACGCTCGTCCACGAGGACGACCATCAGGTGGCACTCGGGGTTGTTGCGGGTGATCGCGTTGGCGACCGCCTGCATGATCATGGTCTTACCGGTCTTCGGCGGCGCCACGATCAGACCACGCTGGCCCTTGCCGATCGGCGCGACCAGATCGATGATCCGGGTCGTCAGCGCGCCGGCCTCGCCCTCCAGCCGCAGTCGCTCCTGCGGGTAAAGGGGCGTCAGCTTCCCGAACTCCGGCCGTCCGCGGCCCTGTTCGGGCGCCACGCTGTTGACCGTGTCGAGCCGGACCAGCGCGTTGAACTTCTCGCGCCGCTCGCCGTCCTTGGGCTGGCGGACCGCGCCGGTGACGTGGTCACCCTTGCGCAGACCGTTCTTACGGACCTGGGCGAGCGAGACATACACATCGTTCGGGCCGGGCAGGTAGCCGGAGGTCCGGATGAACGCGTAGTTGTCGAGGATGTCGAGGATGCCCGCGACCGGGATCAGCACATCGTCCTCGGACACCTGCGGCTCGTTGCCGAAGTCCTCACGGCCACCACGGCTACGGCCCCGGCGGTCGCGGTAGCGGCCGCGACGGCCACGGCGGCCGCCCTCGAAGTCGTCTTCCTCATCGGTCCGGCGGTCGCGCTGACGCTGGCCGCCCTGGCTGCCCTGGCCGGAGTCGCCCGCGTCGCCCTTACGGCGGTCGCCGCGGTCACGGTCACGGTCGCGCTGACGCTGGCCGCGCTCGCCGCGCTCCCCGCGCTCGCCCTTCGGCCCGCGCTCCTGGCGGTCGCCACGGTCCTGACGCTCGGCGCCCTTGGCGGGCCGGCCCTCGCCGGTCTCCTGCGGGGACACCGCGGTCTCGGTCTTGGCCTCGGCCTTGACCTCGGTCCTCGTCTCGGCCTTGGTCTCGGTCTTGAGGTCGCCCGAGGCGGCCTCGGGGCTGCCCGCGGCGGCGGTGGCGCGGCGCCGGCGGCGCTCGCCGGCCGGCTGCTCGTCGCTGACCGGCTGGCCCGGGATGTCGATCTGCTGCTGGGCCCCGGCCTTGTCCGCGGCCTTGGCGGCCTTGTCGGACTTCTCGGCCTTGCCGGCGGCCGGCGCCGTGCCGTCCTCGCCGGTGCGGGCCTTGGAGGTCGTACGGCGCTTGGGCTTGGTCTCGGCGGGCGCGTCGGCCTTGGCCGCGGAGCCCGAGCCCCCGGCCTGCCTCTCCTTGATGACCTCGATCAGCTGGCTCTTGCGCATCCGCGCGGTGCCCTTGATACCGAGGCCGGAGGCGACCTGCTGCAGCTCTGCCAGGACCATGCCGTCAAGGCCGGTGCCGGAACGGCGGCGCCGCGTGGTGGCGGGAGCGTCCGTGGCGGGCGCGGTGGCACTGCCGTCGGTTCGCGCGCCCATCAGATCGGTGGTGTCGCTCACGAAGGGTCCTTCCCTGGAGCGGGCGTCGGCCTGTCTGGCTCGGCGACCGGTTGTGCTGTCCGGCTGGGTCCTTGGTCTTGTGGACCGGGCCGGGGCGGTGGTCCCGCCGGAAGTGGCGGAGAGAATCAGTTCATGGCTCCGGCGTGAAGAGATGCACAGTGGCCCATGTCGTCACGCCGATTCCGGAGCGTGCTCACTACTGCTCAGGCCATTGCTCCAAGCAGTTTGGGAGGCTCCCGGAAGAAAGTGGTCCCGATGGGGGACACGAAGCACCGCGCCACTCAGGCGTCGAGTACTGACTTGAGGTTAACACTACCGGATCCAACAAACATTCCCCCTCTCCAAGACCGGCAATCGTCGATCACCCGCGTGATCACCCGGCGAGCGGCAGCACACAGGCACCTGCCACATCGAGGGCCAGCCGGTTGGCCGCCCACCCCTCTCCCGCCAGCGCCGCGACCTTCTCGGCCGCCGCGTCCTCGACCAGCGCGAGCACCGTCGGGCCCGCACCGGACACAACTGCGGGGACGCCGTCCGCGCGCAGTCGGTTCACCAGGGCCACACTCTCCGGCATCGCCGGGGCGCGGTACTCCTGGTGAAGTCGGTCCTCGGTCGCGGCGAGCAGCAGCTCGGGGCGCCTGGTCAGGGCCTCGACGAGCAGTGCGGCGCGGCCGGCGTTGGCCGCGGCGTCCACATGCGGGACGGTACGCGGCAGCAGTCCGCGGGCGGTTTCGGTCAGCACCGGCTTCCCGGGCACGAAGACCACCGGAACGATGGAATCGGCGGGATCCATCCGGATCGCCCGCGCGGTTCCGGTGTCCATCCAGGCGAGCGTGAAGCCGCCCAGCAGACAGGCGGCGACATTGTCGGGGTGGCCCTCGATCTCGGTGGCCAGCTCCAGCAGCGCGGCGTCGTCGAGCTTTTGCTCGCCGCCTATCGTCACGGCGCGGGCGGCGACGATACCGGCGCAGATGGCTGCCGAGGAGGACCCCAGACCGCGGCCGTGCGGAATGCGGTTGGCGCAGACGATTTCCAGGCCGCGCGGCTGTCCGCCGAGCAGCTCGAAGGCGGTGCGCATCGACCGTACGAGCAGGTGGCTCTCGTCACGCGGCAGGGTGTCGGCGCCCTCACCTGCGATGTCGATGTGCAGCCCGGAGTCGGCGACACGCACCACGACATCGTCGTACAGGCCCAGGGAAAGACCCAGGGCATCGAAGCCGGGACCGAGATTGGCGCTGGTAGCGGGGGTGCGCACCCGGACGGCGGCGGCGCGGAACGCGGGACCGGCCATCGCTCGATGACTCTCCTTGATTGATGCTGCGGTACTGCCCCGGAGCGCCGCGGCACCGAAATGCCCGGCCGGCTCCTGGGGTCTGTTCTGACCTGCCCTGAACACCACTGCGTTATGCCGTGGGGAGGGGAGTTGGCTGCCAGCCTATCGAAGGAAGGTTCTGTCGCGACATAGGGCGCACAGGAGGCGCACGATGCGTGTCGCACATCTTCCTGTGCCCCGGTGCTGTCTTCCAGGGGCTTTGCAGCCTTTGCGCAATTTGCTGCGCGGGTGGTGACGGGGCGCTCACCGCCCCGTCACCGTATGCCGTACGCGCAGGTCACTGCCCGTACGGCGGCGCTTCTAGGCGAGCCCGAGGTGCTCGGCCGCGGCGTCCGCGTCGATCGGGACCGTGACCGGCTGCGGCGCTCCGGCCACCGCCCAGTCCGGGTCCTTGAGGCCGTTGCCGGTGACCGTGCAGACGATGCGCTGGCCCGGGTCGACCTTGCCCTCCTCGGCGGCCTTGAGCAGACCGGCCACCGAAGCGGCCGAGGCGGGCTCCACGAAAACGCCCTCCTGCGCGGCCAACAGGCGGTAGGCGGCGAGGATTTGACGGTCGGTCACGTCGTCGATGAAGCCGCCGGACTCGTCCCGCGCCTGCTCCGCGAACTTCCACGAGGCAGGGTTGCCGATGCGGATCGCGGTGGCGATGGTGTGCGGATCCTTGACGACCTCACCGCGCACGATCGGCGCGCTGCCGGAGGCCTGGAAGCCCCACATGCGCGGGGTGTGCGTGGCGATGCCGTCGGCGGCGTACTCCTTGTAGCCGCGCCAGTACGCGGTGATGTTGCCGGCGTTGCCAACGGGCAGCACATGGATGTCGGGCGCGTCGTCGAGCATGTCGACGATTTCGAAGGCGGCGGTCTTCTGGCCCTCGATACGCACCGGGTTGACGGAGTTCACAAGTGCGACCGGGTAGTTCTCGGACAGACCCCGGGCCAGCGTCAGACAGTCGTCGAAATTTCCGTCGATCTGCAGGATCTTCGCGCCGTGGACCAGCGCCTGGCCCATCTTGCCGAGCGCGATCTTGCCCTGGGGGACGAGCACGGCGCAGACCATGCCGGCGCGGACCGCGTAGGCGGCGGCCGAGGCGGAGGTGTTGCCGGTGGAGGCGCAGATGACGGCCTTGGCACCCTCCTCCTTGGCGCGCGTGATGGCCATCGTCATGCCCCGGTCCTTGAAGGAGCCGGTGGGGTTGGCGCCCTCGACCTTGAGGTGCACCTCGCAGCCTGTGCGCTCGGAGAGCACCTGGGCCGGTACGAGGGGAGTGCCGCCCTCCCGGAGGGTGACGACCTCGGTCGTGTCGCTGACCGGAAGCCGGTCACGGTATTCCTCGATGATTCCGCGCCACTGACGGCTCGCGGTGGAATTGGCAGACATGGGTTCCTTTACTCCCCTTCGACCCGCATGATGCTGGCGACACCGCGCACGGTGTCCAGCTCGCGCAGTGCCCCGACGGTCGACGACAGGGCCGCGTCGGCCGCTCGGTGGGTGACGACGACGAGGGATGCCTCGCCGTCCTTGCCCTGCTGACGGACCGTATCGATCGATACCCCGTGTTCGGCGAAGACCGTCGCGACCTGCGCGAGAACGCCGGGCTTGTCGGCCACGTCGAGACTGATGTGGTACCGCGTGATGACCTCGCCCATGGGGCTCACGGGCAGGGCCGTGTACGCGGATTCACCCGGCCCGGTGGCACCGGCGAGCTTGTTGCGGCAGACCGCCACCAGGTCGCCGAGGACCGCGGAGGCGGTCGGCGAACCGCCCGCGCCCGGTCCGTAGAACATCAGCTGACCGGCCGCGTCGGCCTCGATGAAAACCGCGTTGTACGCCTCGCGGACGGAGGCGAGCGGATGTGTCAGCGGGATCATCGCGGGGTGCACCCGCGCGGTCACGGACGCCCCGTCCGCGGCCCGCTCGCAGATGGCCAGCAGCTTGACGGTGCAGCCCATCCGCTTGGCGGAGGCCATATCGGCCGCGGTGACCTCCGTGAGGCCCTCGCGGTGCACATCGTCGATGGTCACGCGGGTGTGGAAGGCGATACCGGCCAGGATCGCGGCCTTGGCGGCGGCGTCGAAGCCCTCGACATCGGCGGTCGGGTCGGCCTCGGCGTATCCGAGCGCGGTCGCCTCGTCCAGCGCCTCGCTGTAGCCCGCCCCGGTGGAGTCCATCTTGTCGAGGATGAAGTTGGTCGTGCCGTTGACGATGCCGAGCACCCGGTTGACCTTGTCGCCGGCCAGCGACTCGCGCAGCGGCCGCACCAGCGGGATCGCACCCGCGACGGCCGCCTCGTAGTAGAGGTCCGCGCCATTGGCCTCGGCCGCCGCATGCAGCGCCGCGCCGTCCGCGGCGACCAGCGCCTTGTTGGCCGAAACCACGCTCGCGCCGTGCTCGAAAGCGGTGGTGATCAGCCCACGGGCCGGCTCGATACCGCCGATGACCTCGATCACGACATCAATGTCGCCACGTTTGACGAGCGCGGTCGCATCGGTGGTGACCAGCTCGGCCGGGACACCTTCGCGCACCCTGTCGGGGCGGCGGACGGCGATCCCGGCGAGCTCCACGGGCGCACCGATGCGGGCGGCGAGGTCGTCGGCGTGCGTCGTCATGATGCGCGCCACCTCTGAGCCGACGACACCACAGCCCAGGAGCGCCACCTTCAGCGGACGCGTACGCATCATTCGACCTCTGCTTCTCATCGATCAGCGATTTTCAACTTGCTAGTGCACCAGTCTCACGCACCGGACGGCAGTTTCCGTCCGTCGTCCGGATGCCGAGACATTTATTTCATCCGGGGCCGGTCCCCGGCGATCCGGCCCTACCCGACATCCAACCGCAGGAGATCTTCCTCCGTCTCCCGCCGGATGATCACCCTCGCTTCGCCGTTCTTGACGGCCACGACCGGCGGCCGCAGCGCATGGTTGTAGTTGCTCGCCATGGACCGGCAGTACGCACCGGTGGCCGGCACCGCGAGCAGATCGCCGGGCGCGACATCCGCCGGCAGGAACGCGTCCCGCACGACGATGTCCCCGCTCTCGCAGTGCTTGCCGACCACCCGCGACAGCATCGGCTCCGCGTCCGAGGTCCGCGACACCAGTGCCACGCTGTACTCCGCGTCGTAGAGCGCCGTCCGGATGTTGTCCGACATCCCCCCGTCGACGGACACATACGTCCGCAGCCCTTCCAGCTCCTTGACGGTGCCGACCTCGTAGAGCGTGAAGGCGGTGGGGCCCACGATCGCCCGCCCCGGCTCGACCGAGAGCCGCGGCACGCTCAGCCCCGCCGCCGCGCACTCCTTGCCCACGATCTCGCCCAGGGCCTTGGCGATCTCGTGCGGCTCGCGCGGATCGTCGTCCGAGGTGTACGCGATACCGAGCCCGCCTCCGAGGTCGATCTCGGGCAGCTCGATACCGTGCTCGTCGCGCACCTCGGTCAGCAGCTGCACCACACGGCGCGCGGAAACCTCGAAGCCCGCCATATCGAAGATCTGCGACCCGATATGGCTGTGAATCCCGATGAGCTCAAGACCGTCCAGCTTCAGCGCACGGCGTACGGCCTCGGCCGCCTGTCCACCGGCCAGCGCAATTCCGAACTTCTGGTCCTCGTGCGCGGTCGCGATGAATTCATGCGTATGCGCCTCGACACCGACCGTGACCCGGATCTGGACCCGCTGCCGCTTTCCCAGCCGCTCCGCGATATGCGCGACGCGCACAATCTCCTGGAACGAATCCAGCACGATCCGGCCCACCCCGGCCTCCACGGCCCGGGTGATTTCCTCGGCGCTCTTGTTGTTGCCGTGCAGCGCGATCCGCTCGGCCGGCATCCCCGCCGCAAGCGCCGTGGCCAGCTCGCCCCCGGAGCAGACGTCGAGGTTCAGCCCCTCTTCGTCCAGCCATCGCACGATGGCCCGGGACAAGAACGCCTTCCCGGCGTAGAACACATCGGCTCCCGGCCCGAAGGCGTCCTTCCAGGCCCGGCAGCGCGCCCGGAAATCGTCCTCGTCCAGGAAGTACGCCGGCGTACCGAATTCCTCGGCGAGCGCGGCGACATCGAGCCCGCCGACGGTGAGCACACCATCGGCATTGCGCCGGACCGTACGGGACCAGACGCGCGGGTCAAGGGTGTTGAGATCGGCAGGCGGCCCGGCGTAGTGCCCCTCGGGCAACACGTCAGCATGCCGGGGCCCTGCGGGATGCGCGGAACGACTCATAGCAGTGAGGATCCCCTCAAGATCTTTCAGAGGTATTCAGGAGCGGAGATGCCGAGCAGGCGCAGGCCGTTGGCGAGCACCGTCCCGCTGGCCTCGGCAAGGGCCAGCCGGGCACGGTGCACGGCCAAGGGTTTCTGCTCCCCGACGGGCAACGGCGGAAAGTCGTCATGCCACCGGAAGAACGCGTCCGCCGTCGCCTCCAGATGCCGCGCCACCCGGTCCGGCGCCCGTAGCCGCGCGGCGACCTCGATTTCGGACGGGTAGGTGGCGAGGAGGGTGAGCAGTGCCTGGAGCGACTGCGCCACCGGGGCTGCCTGCGCCGCGGTCCCGCCGAGCGCCTGCCCCACGTCCCCCGGCCGGCCCTCGAACCCCAGCTCGGCCGCGTTGCGCACAAGCGCCCGCACCCTCGCGTACGCGTACTGCACCCGGAACCGCGGATTGCTCTCCCGCTGCACGGGCCGCTCGGGCACCCGCACCGGATCATGCGCGGCGGGCCGCAGCAGAACCCAGCGCGCTTCGTCGGCCCCGAGGCGGGCGGCGAGGACGGCCAGCTCATCAGCAGCCCGCTCATCGACGACATACGCATCGTCGCCGACGGCACCGGCTGCACCGGCCGCGTCCGGCAGCCCCTCCCCCGCAGCCGCCCGAATCCGCCCCAACGCCTCGGCCACGGCCAGCCCTCGCGCACCATCGGGAGACGGCACACGGACCGGCTCACGGACCGGTTCACGGGCGGACGTTCGGACCGGTTCACGGGCGGACGTCCGGACCGGCGAAGGACCCGGCACTCCCCCACGGCCACCGGCGCCACGCTCTCCATAGGCGGCACCCTGCGCCAGCACATCCCGTACCAGCGCGACCTGCGCCCCGTCCCCCAGCGTGAAATTCAGGAACCCCGGCCCGGCGATCTCGACGCGGGCGATCCCGGCGCTCCCGACCAGCCGCTTCCGCAGAATCTCGGCGACCTCCCGGGCCGGCCGCCCCGCCTGCTGGGCGAGCTGCAGCGCGACATTGGAGGCATAGTCCCCACACCCGGGCCGCGGCGGCGGCTGCACCACGATCCGCGCCGGCACAGGCACGGAGAGCTCCTGCTCCTCAACGGCACCACGCACGGAGCGCAGGACGGTACGGGAGAGCTCGGCGGGGGTCACGGGACAAGCGTATGGGAGAACAGGGGTGGACATGCGACCCGGTTTCGCCCTATGGACACTCCGCGCGCCACTTCAGCACGGCCTCCAGGGCTCACCCCCCGGCACCGCGCCCCCTTCCTCATCCCCTTACTCATCCCCCGGGCCGGGCCACGGACGCCCCGGATTCCCCACCCGCGTCCACCATCCCCACCCCACCGGCCGCCGGACTCCCACCGGACGCGACAGCCCCACCGGATGCCATGACCCCATCGGACGCCATGACCCCATCGGACGCGACAGCCTCACCGGTCGCCGTGCCCACACCGGACGAAGCAGCGCACTCCTCCCCGCTACTCCGCTCCCCCTCCTCGCCGACCCCTCCCCCGCCCTCTTCCCCGGCCCCACCCTCGGGCCCACGCTCCCGCTGCCGGCCCTCGCGCACCAGCTTCCCCACGGTCCGCACCAGCTCGGTCGGCTCGAAGGGCTTCGCAAGGAAGGCGTCCACACCCACCGACTCACCGTTGTCCATATCGCCCTGGCTGCATGCGCTGACGATGGCGATCGGGATGTCCCACGTCCGCGGATCGGAACGCAACCGTGCCGCGGTGTGCAGACCGTTGAGCCGCGGCATCACGACATCAAGGGTCACGACATCAGGTCTCACGTGGTGCACGACGTCCAAACGTTCGGCACCATCAGCCGCGGTCACGACCTCGAAGCCCTCCAGCTCGAGATTGACCCTGATCAACTGCCGGATCACCTTGTTGTCGTCCACAACAAGGATCCGACCGGACAAGCCAGGCACACCATGAGACTAGGGCTCCACCTGCGACTGCGTCCCGGTTTTCCCCACTTCCGCCCCCATGCGGGGGACCTTTCCCCGACCGCCGCCGACACGCCCACGCCATGCGCTAAGGACTCTCCCCACCCCTTCCCCGCCTCCCCCGAAACCTGTTCATGAACACCCCATCAGAGCTGGTAGGGTTCTACCCGTCGCCGCACAAACCGGCGACAACGCCCCCGTAGCTCAGGGGATAGAGCAACGGCCTCCGGAGCCGTGTGCGCAGGTTCGAATCCTGCCGGGGGCACTTCGCAGGAAGTGCCTGAAGGACCCTCCATCCAGTGAAAACTGGGAGAGGGTCCTTTTCATATTCGTCTTCTGCGATCGCGGACATCGGACGCAGAACGATCGACTCCGCTCCAGGCCGCCCGGTCCGGCGGAGGAAGCTGGACGGAGGGGTGCGGCTTCGCTCGCCGACGCCGTATCGGAACGCGGCCGCGCCCGCCACTCTCCGTGTCGCGGTCGCCGACTGCCGGGGTGAGAGGCTCCCCCGCCCGTGCCCGTGGCTCAGCCGACGAACGAGCGCGGGTCCCGCCCGCACGCAGACGCGCGCCCGCTCACAGGCCGTGTTCGTCGAGCCTCCGCATCAGGTTGCGCTTGCGTTTCTGGTCGGCGCGCAGGTCTGCGAGGTACCGCGTGAACTCGGGCTCCGTGCCCAGGGCTCGATGGCAGGCGCGGGCCGAGAGCAGGAGCTCTGTCATACGTTCGTAGGCGGGATGGCCGGTCTGCTGCTTCAGTGGGGTGAGGGCGCGCAGGTAGACGGGCAGGGCGTCGGCGGGGTGTTGCTCGCGTACGGCGTCGGCCAGGCGCACCCATTGAGCGAGGGTGGTCGGCACGCTCGGCGCCGTTTCCCAGGCGGTTTCGGCGTCGCCGTCGTCGAGCAGCGCCTCGATCAGGACCGGGCCGGTGTGGGGGCGGCGGCCGGTGTGTTCCCCGGTGGCGTCGGCGCGCAGGAGAGCCAGGGCGCGGGGGCGTTCGGCGGACCAGCAGTGGGCGGTCCGGCAGGCGGTCCGCAGGCTGCGGTATGTGTCGAGCGTGCCGTGGTGGCGGAAGTCGTCGCGGCGTAGGCGTACCAGGTCGGTGAGGCGGCCCACCTCCTCGTAGTGGTGTGCCAGAAATTCGACGAGGCGCCGGTCGCGTGGCGGGGCCGTTTCGGTGTCGGACAGGCCGCGTTCGGCCCATGTCACGGCTTCGTCGCGGCGGCCTGCCCGGTCCAGTTCGAGGGCGATGGCCAGGTGCGTGGAGCCGTCCGGCTCCAGCTCGGTGGAGAGAGCGGTCACCAGCTCGTCCACTCTGCCGTCGGCCTTGAGCACGGACTCCAGTACATAGCGCTCCGTCCAGCCCGAGGGATGGCTGCGGTGGGCTTCGTGTGCCAGGCGCCTCAGCTCCGCCCAGCCGGGCTCGCCGAGAATTTCCCGGTATGCGGCGGGGTCGAGTTCCGGCAGATGGCTCCAGTCGCCGAGGAGGTGGGCGGCGAGCCACTCGGCGGTACGGACCGGATCGGGGAGGAGGAGGCGGCAGACCTCCAGGTGTGCCTGCGCCATGTCCTGGGCGGCGTCCGAGAGTTCGCCGTCCGAGTCGTCGATCCGCTCGGTGGCCTCGCCGATCACTTTGATGGCTGTTTCGGCCAGTGTGACCGCCTCGGCATCCTGCTCGGTCGCAGCGAGGGCGCGGATGGCGGCTGCCGCCTCGGTGAGCTGTGCCGCGTACCCGGCGGCGTCGCGTCGGTCGACGACGCCGTACTGCTCGAAGGGGCGGGTGTCGAGCAGGCGGAGGATGTGGGCGCGTACGGCGAGGGTGTCGGAGCCGGCCGCGGCGGCGCGTAGTTCCAGGCGGCGGTGGAACTCCGCGTCCGTGGCAAGTTGTTCCCGCAGCAGTTCTCGCAGTTGGCTGCGGTCGAGTGAGTTCAGCCAGTTGTCCAGGGTCTGCGCCCGCCGGGTCGTCTCGGCGCGCAGCCGCGGGAGGTCGTCTGGCCGGTCGAGAGCGGTGAGCCCGACAGCGACGCAATGCTTGCAGAAGTGTCCGTCCTGGCCGTAGGGGCAGTCACAGGAGCCGGTGAGGCGCGGGCCGGCCAGGAGCAGGACGACGTGGTAGGGCTCGGAGCCGTACACGGTGGCGGTGATCCGGTCCTCGGCGGCGGAGAGTTCCGCCACGTCGGAGAGGTAGTTCTGGCCGCGTGCGAAGGAGCGTGCTCCCGCCAGGCGGGAGAGGTCTTCTTCGGTGAAGGAGGGTTCTGTGGGGTCGTGGTGCGCAGGTCGAGTGGTCATGGTGAGCCCTGACTTCCCGGATTTTTTGGCTTGTACGCGGCGTCCCCTCCCGGTCTTCTTCAGGTTCGGGCGGCGGAATCGTCCCCCTCCGGCGTTCAGTGCGTCTTCGCGAGCACCACCACGTGGAGGAACCACTCCAGCACCGCGGAGATCTCGTCCCCCTGGCCGGCGAATACCTCCACCGGGAAGGACGGGCGCAGGTCGAGTTTCGCCTCGGCCAGATCGATGCCGTCGATCTCGTTCAGTCTCGCCATCAGCTCGCGGCGCATGGGCTCGTCGTCGAACGGCGGCCGGCGCTTCAGATGTTGGAAGACCACCTCGACGGTGCCGGTCACCGGGTAGATCGCGATCGGCCACAGGGCCGGCGCCCCGGGCGCGTTGCCCACGGTGATCAGTGGGGAGCAGCTTGTCTCGCTTGCCGTGCCGTACGCGCGGTGACCCCCTTGCCGTTCCCAGAACCGTAGGGCGGTCAGCACCCCTTCAACCGTCTCCGGGGTCTGATTGTCGCGCAGCAGCGTCTCGAACCGGGCCGCTGACTGCTGCTCGTCGTCCGCATGGGCTGCTGGTGGTGCCTCCTCGGAGCCGTTCTTTCCGACCAGAGCCGCCAGGTCAGCGGTGGTCAGGCGGTGGGCGCGATCGGCTCGGTGCTTGTCGTCGAAGGGCACCCCCTCCGCCTCCAGCAACGCTCGCGGGTCGCCCGCGTGCTGGTCGTCGACCCAGTGGAAGCCCTCCGCGATACGGCCGTCCGCTGTCATGACGCGGTAGGCACAGTGCAGCCCGGGCTTGGATGCCACATGGCCGGCGACCGAGATGGCGTGGGTCCCTATGAGGGCGGCCAGATCGCCGTACGACGTCCATGTCCCGGCCGGCATGGCGAGGAGAGCGGCGCGCAGCTCCTTCCAGCCCGGCCATTCGTCATCCGCGTGGACGAGACCTTCGATGGGGCCGGGCCACAATTGCAACGTTTTCTCGGCCAGTTGGTCGGCCCGGGTGAGGATCTCCGCCCGGCCCCATCGTTCCTGCGCCGCGATCTGCTGGTTCATCCGTAGGGCGCTGGAGTCGAGGATCTGCTGCTTGCGCCGGAAGGGGTGGTTGGACAGCCGGGCATTGTCCGCGGAGAGCGTGAGGTTGCCCAGTGTGTGCACCAGCAGGCTGTGGAGCTCGTCCGGGCTCTGACCGTCCTCGGCCTCCTCCGCGAGCAGGTCGAACCACTGCTGCGCCGGGCGCTGCGGCAGGACGTGCTCCACCGTGAGGTGCGCCTTGTCGTAGTCGACGGGCTCGCTGGGGCGGTAGCTCTCTTCCAGGCGGCGCAGCACCTGGAAGCGTTGGTTGCTCCGGCCCGCCTTGTAGAAGGGCCGGGTGCGGATCGCCTCACGGACGGCGTCGTCTCCCGGCCAGACACGAGCCCCCGTCTTGTTCCTGGACAGGAACCGGCGTACGGATTCGGCCGGGGACCCGTCCTTCTCCAGTTCCTTGGGGAGCTCCATGAAGACCCGGTTGCTGCCGGTTGTCGAGAGCCCGGTGATCAGACGCCGGACCATGTAGCTCTCTGCGTACGCCAAGGCCTGGGCTGCCTCGTGCGCGGTGGTCCGGCCGCTGTCGACCAGGTCGAGGAGGCCAAGTGCCAGTGGGTAGTGGGTCTGGCCTCCCCAGCGGGACAGCCTCTCCAGCGCTTCCCGCAGTTCCCCTTCCTTCTCGCGTGACGGTTCGAGGATGCGCATGAGCCGCTCCGCCCGCTGTGCCAGCTGGGTGATCTCGGCCTGGAGCGCGTCCTCGTCACCGCTCAGCGGTTCCAGGCGCCTCTTCTGGTCACGGTAGATCTCGCTCTGCTTGGCCCTGCCGTTTCCCGCGACGACGAGGTCGAGCCAGACCAGCAGTTCCAAGTTCTCCGGGCCGAGGAGCTCCTGCATGGGCAGCCAGAGAGTGCGGTAAACCGACTCGCCGCGGGTCGGCAGGCACATGAAGAGGAAGTTGCGCAGCAGATCGCTCTGGCTGAGGCCCACACCGGTGTTGTTGATCGACTCGAAGATCCGGTAGACGTTGTCCCCTTCGGCCGCGGTGATCTCGACGATCGACAGCAGGCCGCCCAGCACTGTCTCCACAGCATCCGTCCACGCCTCGCCACCGCTCTCCTCGCCCTCGGCCAGGGCTCCCAGGAAGAATCGGTAGGCGCCACCCACATTGCCGGGGCCGCCCGCCTTCGGCGAGGATTCGACACAGGCGGTGTACGCGTCACGGTCCGCCTGGGTCGGCAGCAGCCGGTACCGCTCCTCCCCGTCCCGGTAGCTGTTGACCAGCAGGAGGTCGTGGATGCGCGCGGCTTTCTTGTCGGCCCCGCGCTCGCGGTGCCGGTCGCGCAGCGCGGTGAAGGCGAGCATGAGCGTGGTGAGCCGCTGCTGACCGTCGACGACGAGCCAGCGCTGTATGCCGCCCGCGGTGATCCGGCCGGGCGCGAGCACCACCGAACCCACGAAATGCGCGACCGGCGGCCTGCCGTCCAGCTGCTCGTCAACCAGTTCCAGCACGTCGTCCCACAACTGCTGAAGCTCTTCGCGCTGCCAGCTGTAAGTGCGCTGGTACAGCGGAACCTGGAACTGCTTCTCACCCTGGACGAGTTTGCTGAACGTGGTCTCCTGCGCGTGCACGCGCGTCCCCTCCCCGGCGTTGCCCTGCTGGCGGCCATGATCTCGCACCTGTATGCCGCGGTCAGGGAATTGGGGAACGCCGTCCGGATTTCCCGCGCGCATCGGACACCAAAAACCGGGCACTCGGCTCAGATGCCAAGTGCCCGGTCATGGTCGGGCGGGGACGATGGGCCTCGGGGTCAGCCGTCGAGGCGGACCGGGAGGGATTCGATTCCGTAGACGATGGAGAGTTTGCGGAATTCGAGGTCCTCCGGTTTGGCTGCCAGGCGCATGTGGGGGAAGCGGCGTACCAGGGCGGGGTAGGCGGCGCGGAGTTCCATGCGGGCCAGTTCGGCGCCGACGCAGCGGTGGATTCCGTAGCCGAAGGCGAGGTGGGACGGGACATTGCGCGAGGGGTCGAACTGTTCCATGTCCGGGCCCAGTTTGCCGTCCCGGTCCGCACCGCTCAGTGAGCACAGCACCACATCTCCGGAGGCGATCTGGACGCCACCGATTTCCAGGTCCTCGCGGGCGAAGCGCGGGAAAGCGACCTGTACGACGGTCAGGTAGCGGAGGAGTTCCTCGACGTAGCGGTCGACGACGTCATCGCCGTCGTTGAGGGCCGCGAAGTGCTTGGGGTCCTGGAGGAGGACCAGGGCGCCGAGCGCCAGCATGCTGGCGGTGGTTTCGAAGCCGCCGGTGAGGACGCCGTCGGCAAGGCCGGCGAGTTCTTCGTCACTGACCGAGTCGCCGTGTTCCTTCACGATCATGCCGAGCAGGCCGTCGCCGGGGTTTTCGCGCTGCTTCTTGACGATGTCCCGGAAATAGGAGAGGGATTCGGATATGGCGCCGAAGGAGGCATTTGCGCCGCTGAAAAGGTCGAAGCGGGCGGCACTGAGGCGCTCGAAGTCGGCGCGGTCCTCGTAGGGGACTCCGAGGAGTTCGCAGATAACGAGGGAGGGGATGGGGAGGGCGAAGGAGTGGACTATGTCGACCGGGTCGCCGTTCTTTCCCGCCTGCTCCATGGCGTCGAGGCGTTCCTCGACGATCTCGTGGATGCGGGGGGTGAGCCGGCCGAGACGGCGCATGGTGAATTCAGGCGTCAGGAGCCGGCGCAGGCGGGTGTGTACGGGCGGGTCGGCGAATCCGAGGCCGCCGGGATTCTGTTCGGCACCGGCGCCGGCCTTGCCGACGAGGTTGGTGAAGTCCGAACTGAAGGCATTGGCCTTTCCGAGCACCGCCTTGATCTCGTCGTAGCCGGTCACCAGCCAGACGTTGGCGGCTATCGGTACGGGAAGCTTGCTGATGGGCTCCCGCTCCCGGACGGCTGCCAAATCGCCCACAGGGTTGAGTCCATCGCGCCGCAAAGGCATCAGGACGGACTCGGGCAAGAAAGACATTCGAGACAGATCGAAGCCTTTCTTCTGTGTTCTCGCCAGATACATGCGGCCGGCCCAGGCGATGATCCGGGAACGGAGAGTCGTCATGACGCTAATACTGCCTTTCGTCGAGGGGGACGGTCACCCGCGCTCGGCGCCCCAAGGGGGCCGGGACAGCACGGGACCTCCCCTCGGCGTGCACGGGTGTGACGTACGCCATAGCCCCTCGCTCACGGTGGTCATGGCGCAG
The DNA here is from genome assembly GCF_022221585.1 of Streptomyces inhibens. Taxonomy (NCBI): domain Bacteria; kingdom Bacillati; phylum Actinomycetota; class Actinomycetes; order Kitasatosporales; family Streptomycetaceae; genus Streptomyces; species Streptomyces inhibens. Next base: position 6,663,614 of record NZ_CP084681.1, on the reverse strand, counting down.
GTCCATGCCATCGACCGGTGTCTCGGTCGTCCGCATCAGCGTGACGAGCTCGGCCTTCTTCTATTCGGTCTGGAAGAGTTTACAAACTGCCATTGGGCGCGTTCACGGAACAACCCGGAACAACCCTGGATCGCCCCGGGGGAGTCCCTGATTCTCCCCTTAGGTATGCCACATCGGCGGGCGGGCCTCCGGTCCGGGGAACCTCTCATCGGGGCGCCCGGCGCTGGACACGCCTGCGCCTGCGCGCGCCCCTCGGTGGCGGCGCCTGCCGCTATGCGGGGCCGGTACCTTCGCGTACTTCCATGTGCGCCACCTTGCCGTCGCGGAAGGTGTAGACGTGGTCGATGATTCCGTCGGACCAGTGGTCGCCGTTCGCGTCCCGCAGGCCCTTGCGTACATGGACGGCGATGCGGCCGTCCGGCTCCGCGGCCATTCCCTCGATGCGTACGAGGGGATGCGCGACGGCGAACTGGCGCTTCCAGTAGGCCAGCACGCCGTCGATGCCGTGGATCCGCTTGCCTTCCAGGACGTTCGGTCAGTCGACGTCCGGGTGGAATTCGGCCCGGGTGAAGTCGTCGACGTCCTGGGTGTTGAAGATCTCATACATGCGGTGGAGCAGGTCCGCCTGGGCGGCGGGGATTTCTTCGGTCGGCATGGGGAGCAGCAAAGCGCATTCCGGGGAGCGGGGTGACTCGTTCCGTTTTGGCGAACGGAAGGAGTGGCGGGCTGCGGGGCGGTGCGATGCCGGTGAGTGGGCCGCGAGGGTCGCCCGATGGTGTGTGCGGGTGGGTGTTCGGGTCACCGCACGGTGCGAATGGCGGGGCGGTGAGGGCGACCGGGGCGGCGGGGTCTCCGGGGGCTTGATCGGGGGTGCAAAAGGGGCGCCGAGGGAGGTGAGTTGGGGGCCGGGTGGTGGGGTCGGTGGCGCTTGGTGCCCCGGGGTGGATTGCCGGGGCTCGGCGGCCGGAGGGTTTCATTACGGAATGTGATGAGTTGCGGACCCTACGGGGTCTCTCTAGCGTGAGAGGGGAGCGAGGTAGGCGGCGTGACGCGGCGCGAGACAGCGGTGCGCAGGGCAGAGGGAAGCCGGAGGCCGCACTCGCAGCCGGGGAAGGGTGCAACAGGCACCGCGCCGGCGGGGCACAAGGCCCCGACCCGTCCGTCAAGCGACGCCCGGCGACTCCGTTCGATCACCCGCGACTCCACTCGATTCACCCCGCAGGGATTCCCCTAGGGCTCTCCCCTTCGCAGGAGGAAGCGCATGTTTCCGAAGTCGAAGTCCGGCAAGTTTGGTCTGTGTGTCGTTTCCGGTGCGTTGGCCGGCGCCGTGGTGGCCGGCCCGGCAGTGGCGGCCGACGACGATGAGGGCGAAGGCGAGGACCGCGCCCTGTACGAGGGCCGGGTCGTCGCCAGGTCGGGCCTGGTGGTGCGTACGGGGCCGAGCACCCACTACAGCACGGTCGGTTCGAAGGAGTACGGGGCGGTCGTGGGCATCACCTGCAGGCTCAACGGGCAGCGCGTCAGGGGCAACCCGGTCTGGTACAAGCTCAGCGATGCCTCGTACGCCTGGTCCTCCGTGCGCGACATCGTGAACGACGGGGAGGATCCGCGGTGGTGCTGAGCCTCCTAACCGGCGCCCGGCCCGTTCCGAGGAGAGTGGGTACGCCCCGAACGTCGTATCCGACATAACGGAAATAGCGGCCGCCGCTTGCTACGTTGCCAGGCATGACGGCAATGGCAAGGTCGGCGGCCGCGGCGCGCCCGGCGGACGCTCCCCCACCCTTGCCGCTACTGCCCAAGCGGCGAGGCATCGAACTGGCCCTCCTCCTGGGTGCCGTCCTCATCAGCGTCTGCGGGTATGTCGTCGTGGGCCTCGCCAGGTGGCATGCCCTCCCGGCCGGTGCGGCCCGCTACGGCGCGGGGCTCGGCGGGCTCGCGCTGCTGGCGCATCTCGCCGTACGCTTCCGCGCCCCGTACGCCGATCCGCTGCTGCTCCCCACCGCCGTGCTGCTCAACGGGCTCGGGCTCGTACTGATCTTCCGGCTCGATCTGGAGACCCCGGCCGACCACGCCGCGCCCACCCAGCTGATGTGGTCGACCGTCGGGGTCGCGCTCTTCATCGCGGTGGTGCTGCTGCTGCGCGACCACCGCATGCTCCAGCGGTACGCCTACGTCTGTGCGGCACTCGCGCTGCTGCTCATGGTCGCGCCGATTCTGTTCCCGGCCATCAACGGGGCGAAGATCTGGATCCGTATCGCCGGATTTTCCATTCAGCCCGGAGAGTTCGCCAAGGTTCTGATCACCGTCTTCTTCGCCGCCTATCTCGCCGCCAACCGCAGCGCGCTGGCGCACACCGGCCGCCGTATGGGGCGGCTGCGGCTCCCCACCGGCCGGGTGCTCGGTCCGATCGTCGCGATCTGGCTGGTCAGCGTGGCGGTGCTGGTCCTCGAACGCGATCTGGGCACCTCGCTGCTCTTCTTCGGGATCTTTGTGGTGCTGCTGTACGTGGCCACGGGGCGGACCGGCTGGATCGCCATCGGGCTGATCCTGGCGGGTGCCGGGGCGACCGCCGTCGGCAAGCTGGAGCCGCATGTGCACAGCCGGGTCGCGGACTGGATGCATCCGTTCGCCGGTATCGCTGCGGGCAATGGGCCCGGTCAGCTCGCCCAGTCGCTGTTCGCGTTCGCCGAGGGCGGGTTGCTCGGCACCGGCCTCGGCCAGGGCCACTCGTATCTGATCGGCTTCGCCATGAAGTCCGACTTCATCCTGGCGACCTTCGGCGAGGAGCTGGGGCTGGCCGGGCTCACCGCGCTGTTCCTGCTGTACGCGCTGCTGGTGGCGCGCGGTTACCGTGCCGCGCTCGGGCTGCGGGACCCGTTCGGCAGCCTGCTGGCCGTGGGCCTCGCCGCGCTGCCCGCCCTCCAGGTCTTCGTCATCGCCGGCGGCGTGATGGGGCTGATCCCGCTGACGGGGATGGCGATGCCGTTTCTCGCGCAGGGCGGGTCGTCCGTCGTCACGAACTGGATCATCATCGCGCTGCTGCTGCGGATCAGCGACCGGGCGCGGGCGCCACGGCCGGAGGGGAGTGGGGCGGGGAACGGGGCGGTGAGCGGAGCAGGGAGTGGGACGGGGCCCGGTGCGGGGAGTGATGACGCCGTACGCCGGGCGGGAAGCGATGCCGTGTTCGGGTCGGGGAGCTGGGTGGCCGGGTTCATGAAGCAGACCCAGAGCGAGCAGAACCAGAGCCGGCCACCCCGGAGCGGGCAGGCGCAGAAGCCGAGTCGGGCGCAGAAGCCGAGTCGGGCGCAGAAGCCGAGTCAGGCGGATGACGGGACGCCGACGACGCCCGCCTCCGCCGACGACGCCCCCGCCCCGGAGGCCGGCCGTTGATCCGCTGTATCCGGCATACCGCCGCCTTCACCTTCCTTCTCCTCGTCGCGCTGCTGGTCAACGCCGCCCGGGTGCAGGTCTTCAAGGCGGAGGGCTATGCCGGAAATACGGCCAATCGCCGGGTGCCGATCGTCCGTTACGACAAGCCGCGCGGGGCGGTGCTCGTCGCGGGCAGTCCGGTCACCGGGTCCCGGGACAGCCGTGGCCGGCTGCGCTACGAGCGCACGTACACCGAGGGTCCGCTGTACGCGCCGGTCACCGGCTACTCCTCGCAGATCTACGGGACCTCGCTGCTGGAGCGGGCCGAGGACGGCATCCTCTCGGGCGCCGACGACCGGCTCGCCACCTTCCCCTGGTGGGACCATCTGACCCGCACCCACCGGGCGGGCGGCAGCGTCCACACGACCATCAACCCCAAGATGCAGCGCGCCGCGTTCGACGGGCTGGGCGGCAAGAAGGGCGCGGTGGCCGCGGTCGAACCGCGTACGGGGCGGATCCTGGCACTGGTCAGCACGCCCTCGTACGACCCGGGTGAGCTGTCCGGCAACAGCCCCGCGGTCAGCGAGGCCTGGCGCCGGCTGAACGGTGCCGAGCAGCGGCCGATGCTCAACCGGGCGCTCCGGCAGACCTATCCGCCCGGCTCCACCTTCAAGGTCGTCACCGCGGCGGCCGCGCTGGAGAGCGGCAAGATCACCGACATCGACGCCCGTACGGACTCACCCGATCCCTACACCCTGCCCGGCACCGCCACCCGGCTCGGCAATGCGGCCAGGGGCTGTGAGGACGCCCCGCTCAAGGACGCCTTCCTGGTCTCGTGCAACACCGTCTTCGCGCGGCTGGGTGCCGAGGTCGGGCTGCGCGGCATGGTCGAAGCGGCCCGGCGGTTCGGTTTCAACGACCGCCGGCTGCGGATCCCCTCCCGCGTGGCGCCGAGCAACTTCGATACCCGGATGGACCCCTCGCAGGTCGCCCTGTCCGCCATCGGGCAGTACGACACCGCCGCCACGCCGCTCCAGATGGCGATGGTCTCGGCGGCGGTCGCCAACGGAGGGCAGCTGATGCCGCCGTACCTCGTCGACAAGGTCACCGACGCCCGAGGTGTCACGGTCGCGGCCGGTCCGCACCGCCCCACCCGCGAGGCGATGGGTCCCGCCACGGCGCAGCAGCTGCAGGAGATGATGATCGACGTCGTCGCGCACGGCAGCGGCCGGCGGGCCGCGATCAAGGGCCTCACGGTCGGCGGCAAGACGGGCACCGCGCAGCACGGCGTGCGCAACGAGGGCACGCCGTATGCCTGGTTCATCTCCTGGGCGAGGGAGAAGGACACCTACGAGCCGACGGTGGCGGTGGCCGTGGTCGTCGAGGACGCGGCCGCCGATCGCGAGGACATCAGTGGCGGGGGGAGCGCGGCGCCGATCGCGCGGGCGGTGATGGCGGCGGCGGCAGGCTGAGGTGCGTCTCCCTCTCGACCATGCCCGGTGCCCTGTGCCCGGCGCTCCGTGCCGCGTACTCCGTGCCCGGGTCACAATGGCCGCATGGCTGACGCGAACCCGCCCATGACACCCGCCCGGCCGCCGCGGCTGTCCCTGGCCGAGGTGGCGGCGCTGGCCCGGCGTGCGCACGCGGGGCAGACCGATAAGGCGGGCCGCCCGTATGCCGAGCATCTGGCCGCGGTCGCGGCGGGCGTACGCGAACGCGGTGGCAGCGACGAGCAGATCGCGGCGGCCTGGCTGCACGACGCGGTCGAGGACAAGGCGCTGAGCCAGGAGTGGCTGGCCGGCGCGGCGCTGAGCGAGGCGACCAAGGCGATGGTCCTGGCCGTCACCAAACGGGCCGGTGAGCCGGTCGAGGAGTACACCGCGCGCATCCTGGCCACGCCCGGCGCGCTGCTGATCAAGGAGTCCGATCTCGCGCACAACGCCGATCCGGCCCGGCTGGCCGTGCTGGACGCGCCGACGCGGGAGCGGCTGACGGCGAAGTACGCACAGGTACGGGCCCTGTTGGGGCTGACCTGACCCCTCCCCTCCCCGGGTTCCGCGCATCGGACACCCGCGCAGAAAGATGTCGTACACAGCTAGTCTGCGGCGATGACCTCTACACAGCCCTTGGAGCGCCCTGAGCCCGCAGCAGCGCGTGTGATCGCCGCCCTGGAGGGCGTCGGCGTCCGTCGCCACACCACCGGCCAGGTCATCCTCGACTCCCTCGACTGGACCGTACGCTCCGGCGAGCACTGGGCGTTGCTCGGTGCGAACGGCGCCGGCAAGACCACCGTCCTGCGCCTCGTCGGCGCGCAGATGTTCCCCACCGTGGGCACCGTCGAGGTGCTCGGCCACCGGCTCGGCTCGGTGGACGTCCGTGAGCTGCGCGCCGTCATCGGGCTGGTCTCCAGCGCGCAGAAGGTTCCGCAGGACGCGACCGGCCACACGGTCGTACTGACCGGCGCGACCGGGACCGTGCAGCCGCTGTGGCGCAAGTACGACGAGGCCACCCGCGAGCGCGCCCATGAGCTGCTCGCCGAACTGGACTGCAAGGAGCTGGCGGACCGCCCGTACGGGGTGTGTTCGGGCGGCCAGCGGGCCAGGATCCTGATCGCCCGCGCGCTGATGGCCGATCCCTCGCTGCTGCTGCTCGACGAGCCGTTCAACGCGCTCGACCTGCCCTCCCGCGAGGATCTGATCGACGCGCTGCACCGACTGGCCCTGGGGCGCCCGGAGTTGGCGACCATCACGGTCACCCACCACCTGGAGGAGCTGTCCCCGGCGATCGGCCACGCCCTGCTGCTGCGCGACGGCCGGGTACAGGCGCGCGGCCCGGTGGACGCGGTGCTGACCGGCGAGCGGATGACGGCCTGTTTCGGCCGCCCGATCGAGGTGTCCCGGCACGAGGGGCGCTGGCTGGCCAGGTCGGGCAGGCGCCAGGGCTGACCCTCCCTACGGTCTGTCCGCCGCCTCGGCCGTCTCCCCCTCCCCGGCAGTCTCCCTCTCACCGACCGTGTCCCCCTCCCCGGCCGTCTCCCCCTCCCCGACCGTGTCCCGCACCCCGCTCAAGAACCGGCGGATCGCGGCCTGTTCGCCCGGCTCGAAGGTGGCGAGCAGGGCGAGGGTGCGGTCGATCAGCGGGCCGAAGAACGACTGGCCCAGGGCGACCGCGCGCTCGTCGACCTCCAGCAGGACGCGGCGCCGGTCGCGGGTGTCGCGGACCCGGCGGATCAGACCGAGCCGCTCCAGGCGGTCGATGAGTGCCGTGGTGCCGGCGGAGTTCAGGCCGAGCCCGGCGCCGAGCCGGCCGGGGGTCGACTCGGTGCCGGCGCGGGCCGCGTCCAGCAGGCCGATCAGCGCACGGAGATCGGTGGGGTGCAGGCCGTTGCGGCCGGCGAACTGCGCTCCCGCGAGGTCCAGTCGGAGGGTCACCTCGCGCAGGAGATGGACCAGATCCATTCCGTCCGGTTCCGGTAGATCCACCATGGCCGACCGCCTTTCCTCATTCCGACGCCTCACCCAACCATCCCCCCTATTATCTCGTTCAGCGAGATACTTGCCGAACGAGGGGATGTGCACCATGCCGGCAGACATCACCGCAGACGCTCCCGCCCCCACCGCCTCAGCCACCTCCCGTGCCGCTTTCCATGCCGCCTACGAGCAGGCGATGGCGCTGTGGCCGGTCCCGGTGGAACGGCTCGATCTGGTATCGGAGTTCGGGACCACCCGCGTCAACGCCTGTGGTCCCGCCGACGGTCCGCCGCTGGTGCTGCTGCACGGCGGGGGCGTCACCTCGGCCGTCTGGTACGCCAACGCCGGCGCGCTCTCCCGTACGCACCGGGTCTACGCGGTGGACCAGATGGGCGCCCCGGGGCTCAGCCTGCCCTGTGGGCGGGCGCTGCGGCGGCCGGAGGATCTGTTGGCCTGGCTCGACGGTGTGCTCGACGGGCTCGGTCTGGACTCGGCCGCGGTGCTGGGGCATTCGTACGGCGGCTGGGTCGCCCTGAGTTACGCGGTGCATGCGCGAGACCGCGTGGACCGGCTGGTGCTGCTCGACCCGACACAGTGTTTCGCCGGGTATCGGGCGTCGTACCTGCTGCGTGCGCTGCCGCTGTTCGTACGGCCCGGGGAGCGGAGCACCCGGCGGTTCCTGGCATGGGAGACCCGGGGCGCGCCGCTCGCGCCGGAACTGGTGCGGCTGATGGGGCTGGGCGCCCTCGCGTTCCGCGGGGCGAAGGTGGTCACCGGGCCGCGGCCGGACGCCGCCCGGCTGGGCGGGACCGGGGTGCCGGTCCTGGTGCTGCTGGCGGAGCGCAGCCGGGCGCATGATCTGCGGCGGGTCGCCGCAGGGGCCGGGCGGACGCCGGCGGACGTACGGATCGAGACCGTGGCGGGCGTCAGCCATCACTCGTTGCCGGACGGCCGGGCCGAGGAACTCGACCGGCGGGTGCTCGACTTCCTGACGGCCTGAGCCGGCTCACGGCCACCGCCCAGAAGCGGGAGGAATCCCCACCCAAGCCCTTAAGGAGCAGGGAGGGCCCCCGCCCAGGTCCTTAAGGAGCCGGAAGGACCCCCGCCGGCAGCGGCTCCCGGCGCTCCCGCCACTCCTCGGGGAGCGCCACCACCCCCGTACGGGCCGCGACCACCCCGCCCACGATGGCGCAGGTGGTGTCCACATCGCCGAGGCCGGCCGCGGTGGTCCAGAGGGCGGACTCCAGGTCGTCTGGGTGGCCGGCCGCGCACCACAGGGCGAACGGGACCGTGTCGTCGGCGCGGATCCGGCGGCCGCTGCCGAGCGTCTCGGCGGCCTCGACGGGGTCGGTCTCCCGTGGCAGGCCGACGGCGCGCAGCAGGCCCTGCCGTACCGGCCCGTCGGGGGTGAGGGCGGCGACGGCGGCGAGCGCCGGCGGCTCGCCGCGTGCCGAGAGGGCCGCCGCCACGGCCACCGCGATCGCGCCCGCGATGCCTTCGGGGTGGGCGTGGGTGACCTGGGCGGAGCGTGCGGCCTGCTCGATGACGCGGTCGAGGTCGTCGTGGAACCAGGCGCCCAGCGGGGCGACTCTCATGGCCGCGCCGTTGCCAAGGCTGCCCTCGCCGCCGAAGAGCGCGGACGCCAGTTCCTCCCACGCGGCGGGGGATGCGGCGACGCGGGGCAGCAGGGCGTGCATGCCCGAGCCGTAGCCGCGGCCCGCGTCCGCCCGGTAGGTCTCGGCGAACTCCCTTGCCAGCGGCTGGAGTTCCACCTCTCCGTACTTCCGGAGCACGCGCAGGAGGGCGAGCGCCATCGCGGTGTCGTCCGTCCAGTGCCAGCGCGGGTCGGGCGGGGTGCGGCGCGCCGCGATCAGCTCACGGGACGCGTCCACGGGACGGAACAGCGGGAAGAAGCGCTCCCCGAAGGCGTCGCCGAACGCCAGGCCTTCGATGCTGCCGCGCACCGCGGCCCGGTGGGGGTGGTCGTCCATGGCCGAATCCTGCCACGCGGGGCGATGACCCGCCCCGTTCAGCCCTCCCCCGCTCCCTCCGCGATCGCTGCCGCGACCTCCGCCGTACGGGCCTCCTCCTCGGCGGCGAAGCGTTCCGCGTCCAGCTTTTCGGCGAGCTCCTCGTCCTGGGCCATCAGCAGATCGAGATTGGAGTCGCCCAGGTCGAAGACGCCCATGTCCACATAGGCGCGCTGCAGCCGCTCGCCCCACAGGCCGATGTCCTTCACGCACGGCACTATGCGGCTGAAGAGCAGCTTCCGGAAGAGGTGCAGGAATTCGGAGCGCTCGGTGAATTCGGCGGCCTCCTTGGGGGGAATGCCGAAGTTCTCCAGGACTTCCAGGCCGCGCAGCCGGTCGCGCATCAAATAACAGCCCTCGATGACGAACTCCTCGCGTTCGCGCAGTTCGGCATCGGTGAGCTGCTTGTAGTACTCACGCAGCGCCATCCGCCCGAAGGCGACATGGCGCGCCTCGTCCTGCATGACGTACGCGAGGATCTGCTGGGGCAGCGGCTTGGTGGTGGTGTCGCGGATCATGCCGAAGGCGGCCAGCGCCAGGCCTTCTATCAGCACCTGCATACCGAGGTACGGCATGTCCCAGCGGGAGTCCTTGAGGGTGTCGCCCAGCAGCGCCTGGAGGTTGTCGTTGACCGGGTAGAGCATCCCGATCTTTTCCTGGAGGAAGCGGCTGTAGATCTCGGCGTGCCGTGCCTCGTCCATGGTCTGGGTGGCGGAGTAGAACTTCGCGTCGAGGTCGGGGACGGATTCGACGATCCGCGCCGCGCACACCATGGCGCCCTGCTCGCCGTGCAGGAACTGGCTGAACTGCCAGGAGGTGTAGTGCTGGCGCAGATCGCCGCGGTCCTTCTCGGACATTTTGTCCCAGTACTTGGTGCCGTACAGGGACATGGACTCATCGGGGGTGCCGAGCGGATCCCTGGGATCCACCTCCAGCTCCCAGTCGATCCGCAGATTGGCGTCCCACTGCTTGTCCTTGCCCTTCTGATAGAGCGCGAGCAGCCGGTCGCGTCCGTCGTCGTACTCCCAGCTGAAGCGGGCCGCGCCGGAGGCGGGCACCTTCCACAGCGGGTCGCCAGGATCCTGCACATAGAGGTCTCGGGTCGACACGGGGCGCCTCCTCGGCTCGCCAAACGCCTTGCCATGGGCGGTGGTTGGCAGGCTCACACGTTTCTTACCGGCGGGTCAATAACTCGTGCACGAGGGATTGACGAGCTTGCTGACAAGCAGTCTCATAAGAGCTGACCGCGGACAGGGCCTGTCCGACCCTGATCCGCCGGACAGTCCCTGACCCACTAGCGAGGTAGCCACAGCCATGACGAGCGCGCCCACCGCAATGACCGTGACGGACACCGAAGTCCTGCGGGACGCCCTCGGTCTGCTCAAGGACCGGGAACAGGTCGCCGAGCGGTTGCTCGACTCCTCCGCCAAGCACTCCTTCGACCCCGACACCGAACTCGACTGGGACGCGCCGCTCGAAGCGGGCAAGTGGTTCTGGCCGCCGGAGCTGGTCTCGCTCTACGACACGCCCCTGTGGAAGAAGATGTCGCTGGAGCAGCAGCAGGATCTCTCCCGGCACGAGGCCGCCTCGCTCGCCTCGCTGGGCATCTGGTTCGAGATCATCCTGATGCAGCTGCTCGTACGGCATATCTACGACAAGCCGGTGACCAGCGCACATGTCCGCTACGCGCTCACCGAGATAGCCGATGAGTGCCGGCACTCCAAGATGTTCGCCCGCATGATCCAGAAGGGCGGGGCGCCGACGTACCCGGTCTCCCGGCTCAACCACAACCTCGCCCGCGTCCTGAAGACGGTCTCCACCACCCCGGGTTCGTTCGCCTGCACCCTGCTCGGCGAGGAGATCCTGGACTGGATGCAGCGGCTGACCTTCCCGGACGAGCGGGTACAGACCATCGTGCGCGGGGTGACCCGGATCCATGTCGTCGAGGAGGCCCGGCATGTCCGCTACGCCCGCGAGGAGCTGCGCCGCCAGATGGTCACCGCGCCGCGCTGGGAACGGGAGTTGACCCGCATCAGCTCCGGCGAGGCGGCACGGGTCTTCTCCATCGCCTTCGTCAATCCCGACGTCTACGCCAATGTCGGGCTGGACAAGCGCGAGGCCGTCGCCCAGGTGAGGGCCAGCGGTCACCGCCGTGAGGTGATGCAGTCCGGCGCCCGGCGGCTGACCGACTTCCTCGACGAGATCGGCGTACTGCGCGGTATGGGCCGCAGGTTGTGGCGCAGCTCGGGCCTGCTGGCCTGAAGCGTCCGCCGGAGGCACGAGCACATGTGCGAACCGAAATCCGGGGCGGTTACGCTGCTGCTCATGAACGGCAGCGGCACCGCCCCAGCAGTACCCCGACCCGCCTATCGCAGGCTGAGCGTCGAGCAACGCCGCAGCCAACTGCTCGCCGCCGCGCTCGGCCTGTTCGCGCAGCGCGCGCCCGAGGATGTCTCGCTGGACGATGTCGCGGCCGCCGCCGAGGTCTCGCGCCCGCTCGTCTACCGCTACTTCCCGGGCGGCAAGCAGCAGTTGTACGAGGCCGCGCTGCGCAGCGCGGCCGACATCCTGGAGCGCTGCTTCGCCGAGCCGGAGACCGGCCCGCTCACCCAGCGGCTGTCCCGCGCCCTGGACCGCTATCTGGCGTTCGTCGACGAGCACGACGCCGGGTTCAGCGCCCTGCTGCAGGGCGGCAGCGTCGTGGAGACCACCCGTACGTCCGCGATCGTGGACGAGGTACGGCGTGCCGCGGCCGACCAGATCCTGCGGCATCTGGGCGAGCCCGAACCGGGCCTGCGGCTGCGGATGACCGTCCGGATGTGGATCACGGCCGTCGAGGCCGCGTCCCTGATCTGGCTCGACGAGGACAAGCAGCCCGCCCTCGACGAGCTGCGGGACTGGCTGGTCGACCACTTCATCGCGCTGCTGACCGCGACCGCGGCCCGGGATCCGCAGACCGCACGGGTGACCCGCGCCGCGCTGGCGCTGGAGACCTCCGACGGCCCGGCCGGCGATCTGGCCGGCCGCATACTGCCCGTCGTGACCGACGCCGCACACCTGCTGCGACCTGCGGCTCCGCCGCGGTGACCGCTCGGCGCGCCCCGGCGGCCCGGGGCCTGGCCGCGCGCCCGGTGGTGTGAGACTGAGGGTGTGAGAAGCGAGAACACCCTCTTCGTCGGCGGGCCGCTGGACGGCCGGGTCCTGCCGGTGCTGCTCGGGATGACCGGCCAGCCACCGAAGACGTACGAGGTCCCGGTGCCCCACGACGACGGGCGGCCGCCCACGCTGCATGTCTACCGGCGGGTCCCGGGGCGGGTGGGACGCCTGGGGCTGCCGAAGGGGTGGAAGTACGAGTACGACCCGGAGGGCAAGCCGTCGGGCGGCCTCAAGTGGCCCTGGCGAAAGACCCCTTGAGCCCTCCTGCCCCGGACGCACACCCTCGTCACCCATCTGGTCCGGACCATTGACAGCAGTGGTCTAGGGCCTGTCCGATGGGTCAGGGTCGGAAAGGCCGCGGCGTCTGGTGCACTGCACTCTCCCCCACGCCTTAAGGGCGCGGGAGGGGCCCCCACCGCTCGCTCCGTCTCGGCTCTTTGATTCATCCTTCGGATGCCGAGCTGCATCGCAAGGCGCCGGAGCGGCTCGATAGCGGAGCTATTGGGACGTTTCGACAACGCCGCGTGGGGGCACCTCCCAGCGTTAGCTGGGGGAGTGCCGTGCCAGACGCCGCGGGCCCGGCCATGACCCATCGGACAGGCCCTAGTCCTGTTTGCTGCCTGCCCAGGGAGCCGCCCCGCGCCTCTCCGGCAGGCCCCACCCCTCAGGGGCGGCCCCCTCCCCACTCGACCCGCGCGCACCCCCTCGTAGCGCCGTCGGCAAAAGGAGCAGCCCCCATGCGCCTCCGTTCCCCCCTGCTGATATCCGCCGCCCTCGCCGGCGCCGTGTCCGTCCTGGGAATCACCCCCGGGGCGAGCGCCGCGCGGCCCGCCGTCGCCCTCCCCTCGCACGCCCTCGTCGGCTATCTCCACACCAGCTTCGCCAACGGCTCCGGCTACACCCGGCTCGCCGACGTCCCCGACAGCTGGGACATCATCGATCTGGCCTTCGGCGAGCCGACCTCCACCACCTCCGGCGACATCCGCTTCTCGCTCTGTCCGCGGAACGAGTGCCCCGGAGTGGAGTCCGAGGACGAGTTCAAGGCCGCGGTCAAGGCCAAGCAGGCGGCCGGCAAGAAGGTGCTGATCTCGATCGGCGGGCAGAACGGGCAGGTCCGGCTGGCCACCACCGCGGCCCGGGACACGTTCGTCGCATCGGTCGGCGCGATCATCGACCGTTACGGACTGGACGGCCTGGACATCGACTTCGAGGGTCACTCGCTGTCCCTGGACACCGGTGACACCGACTTCAAGAACCCGAAGACCTCCGCCGTCGTGAACCTGATCTCGGCGGTGAAGACCCTCAAGGCCAAGTACGGCGAGAAGTTCACCCTCACCATGGCGCCGGAGACCTTCTTCGTCCAGCTGGGCCACCAGTACTACGGCTCGGGCCCCTTCGGCGGCCAGGACCCGCGGGCCGGCGCCTACCTCCCGGTCATCCACGCACTGCGCGACGACCTCACCCTGCTGCATGTGCAGGACTACAACTCGGGCCCGGTCATGGGCCTGGACGAGCAGTACCACACCATGGGCGGCGCGGACTTCCACATCGCGATGACGGACATGCTGCTGGCCGGCTTCCCGGTGGCCGGCGACAAGGACAATCCCTTCCCGCCCCTGAAGCCCTCCCAGGTCGCGATCGGCCTGCCGGCCTCCGTCAACGCGGGCAACGGCCACACCTCCCCCGCCGACGTCACCAAGGCCCTCAACTGCCTCACCAAGAACACCGACTGCGGCGGCTACCGGCCGCACGGCGCCTGGCCCGATCTGCGCGGGCTGATGGCCTGGTCGGTCAACTGGGACCGCTACGGCAACTGGGAGTTCCAGAAGAACTTCGACGGCTACTTCGGCGGCTACTTCGGCGGCTGAGCGCATACGCCGGTAGGCGTCCGGCCACGGGACTCCCACAGCCACGGGTGGTAGTGGCTGAGGCCCGCGATGTCCCCGCTGTGTGCCGCGGTCACCGCCGCGACGATGGGCCACCCCAGGCAGCTCAGCAGTACCGGCAGGTAGCCGACGTCGGTGGCCACCGCCACCACGACCGTCTCCCCCGTGTACACCGCACCGCCGAGCACCGCCGTCAGCAGACCGCGGAGCAGTCCACGCGCGGTGATCCACCTGGGGAGGACGACCAGCAGTCCGCCGGTGGCCAGACCGAGCAGCGCGCCCACGGCCAGGCTGCCCCCGATGGCGGCGGTGGCGCGCTGGAGCCCGAACAACCAGTCGACCGGCGCCCGCGACACCAGGGCGGCGAGCCCCGCCAGGCCGCACGGGATGGCGAACCCCACCGCATGGAACGTTCCCACCCGCATGCCGAACCGCAGTCCGCGCCGGACCGTCCCGTTGCCTCGCATGATGCCCCCGCGGCCCCCGCGGCCCTCACGCTCCGAAGCGGAGCGAACGGGGTGAAGGTAGCGCACCCCGGCGTACGGGCCTCGCCCGCCCGCCGGGGTCGGCGCAGCTCAGCCGGTCAGCCGGTCTGCGACGCCAGGTACGCGTTCGCCTTGTCCGGGTCGTAGAAGTAGTTCTCGAAGTCGGACGGGTCGTTGAAGCCGTTGGCGAAGCGGTCGGCGACGCTCTGGAGCTGGCCGGCCGCGCCGATGATGTTCAGTACGTGCTCCGGCGGCGGGGCCAGCATCGCGTTGGTCCACTTGGTGACGTGCGAAGCGGTGTTCCAGTAGCGCTCGAAGGTGCTCTGCATCCAGTCCTCGTCGAAGGGCTGCTCACCGCGCTCGACGATGGAGGCGAGGTAGGACGCCGCGCACTTGGAGGCCGAGTTGGAGCCCTGGCCGGTGATCGGGTCGTTGGCGACGACGACATCCGCGACGCCGAGGACCAGACCGCCGGAGGGCAGCCGGCCGATGGGGTTGCGCACGGTCGGGGCGTAGCGGCCGGCCAGCGTGCCGTTGGCGTCGGTCAGCTCGGCCTTGGTGCTGCGGGCGTACTCCCAGGGCAGGAACTTCTCCATCAGCTCCAGCGTCGTGGCCAGGTGCTCGTTGGGGTCCTTGACGGTCTGGAAGACGTCCAGCGGGCCGCCGGGGATGCCCTCCCAGAAGAGGATGTCGGCGCGGCCGGAGGTGGTGAGGGTCGGCATGACGAAGAGTTCGCCGACGCCGGGGACGAGGTTGCAGCGCACCGCGTCGTACTCGGGGTGCTCGGGGCGCGGGCCCAGGCCGTGGACGTAGGCGACGGCGAGCGCGCGCTGTGGGGCGTCGTACGGGGAACGGTCGGCGTTGCGGCCGAACATGGACACCAGCTCGCCCTTGCCGGCCGAGACCAGGGTCAGGTCGTAGCGGCTCGCGAAGAAGTCCAGGTCGGATACGGCCGCGCCATGGATGACGAGCTGCCCGCCGCGCTGCGCGAAGGTCTCCATCCAGCCGGCCATCTTGACCCGCTGGTCGACGGACTGGGCGTAGCCGTCGAGCTTGCCGACCCAGTCGATGGCGCGCTGCGATCCGCCGGGCTCCGCGTGGCTGCCGGGCGCGGCGACCGAGACCCCCAGGCCCTCGATGCGCGGGGCCTGGCTCTCCCAGAAGTTGATCTGGAGGTCACGCTCGTTCTGGAGCGCGGTGTCGAACATGCACTGCGTCGACATGACCCGGCCGGAGCGGATCTCGTCGGCGGTGCGGTTGGACATGAGGGTGACCTCATAGCCCTGGAACTGGAGGCCGAGGGCGAGCTGGAGACCGGACTGGCCGGCTCCGACGATGAGTATTTTCCGCATGGCGGCACTCTTCTCTGCTACTGCTGATGTTCGGGGGTGAAGGGTGTGAGGGGTGTGCGGGGTGCGCCGGTGTGACGGAGAGGCCCCGTACGGGGGCCGGTTATTCCGGCGCGGCTTCCAGGGCGTGGCCGACCAGCGCGAGCAGCGACTCGATCACCGTGACCCGTTTCCGGGCGTCCATGATCACTACCGGCACGTGCGGGGGCACGGTCAGCGCGTCGCGGACGTCCTCGTCGTCGTAGGAGTCGGTCCCCTCGAAGTGGTTGACCGCGACGACATACGGCAGTCCGCAGCTCTCGAAGTAGTCCAGGGCCGGGAAGCAGTCCTCCAGGCGGCGGGTGTCGGCCATCACGATCGCGCCGATCGCACCGCGCACCAGGTCGTCCCACATGAACCAGAAGCGCTGCTGTCCGGGCGTGCCGAACAGATACAGCACCAGCTCCTGGTCGAGGGTGATCCGGCCGAAGTCCATCGCGACCGTGGTCGTGGTCTTCTCCGGGGTGGCGGTCAGATCGTCCGTATCGGCACTGGCCTGTGTCATCACCGCCTCGGTCTGGAGCGGGGTGATCTCCGAGACCGCTCCGACGAAGGTGGTCTTGCCGACGCCGAAACCGCCCGCCACCACGATCTTGGTGGCGATCGGCGCCCGCGAACGGTCCGTCTGCCAGCTCTGCAGCCCCGCGTCGGCGGCCGGAGCCACCGGGTCGGCCTGCCCCACAAAACCGGCGGTCGTCGTCGGCCCGGCCGATATCGAGTCAGAGCCTGTGAAGTCCACTCAGCACCCTTTCGAGCAGCGCGCGGTCGGGCCGGCCGGAGCCGTGCCCGGTGCCGTAGACGCGAATCTTTCCCTGGTCGGCGAGGTCACTGAGCAGTACGCGGACCACGCCCAGCGGCATCTTGAGGAGGGCGGAGATCTCCGCCACCGAGCGCATCCGGCGGCACAGCTCGACGATCGCGCGCATCTCCGGCATCACCCGGTCGCCCCAGCCGCCGGACGTCAGCTCGCGTCGCTCCTCGGGCGCCTCCAGCGCGGCCACGAAGGTCTCGACGAGCAGCACATGGCCGAAGCGCGTCCGCCCGCCGGTGAGCGAGTACGGCCGTACCCGCGAGGGTTTGCGGTCCCCGCCGCGTATGGGGAGTTTGGGATTACTCACTGGGCGCTCTCCATCGACTTGCGCAATTCGCTGCGGAGTTCGGGGGTGAGGACATGGCCGGCCCGGCCGACGAACAGCGCCATGTGATAGGCGATGACACTCATGTCGCAGTCCGGGGTGGCGTGCACACCGAGCAGCGAGCCGTCGCTGATCGACATGACGAACACGCTGCCCTCGTCCATCGTGATCATCGTCTGCTTGACCGCCCCGCCGTCCATGAGCTTGGCGGCGCCGGCGGTGAGGCTGCCGAGCCCGGACACGATGGTGGCCAGGTCCGCACTGGATCCCCTGGGCCCGTCACTCCCCTCCGGCCGTGCCGCCTCTTCGGTACGGTCCGGATCGGAGTTCAGCAGCAGCAGGCCGTCGGAGGAGACCACCGCAACCGAGCGGATACCTGGTACCTCGTCCACCAGGTTGGTCAGCAACCAGTGCAGATTGCGTGCCTGGCTGCTCAGTCCTTGTCCGTAAGCAGTGGGCGCTTGCGCCTTCAATCGCGTGCCTCCTCGACAACGTGGCTCTCTCCCGGGGCCCCCGCTCCGTCGGTGTCCGTCTGTGGGATGGTCTGCTCCGCTGTACGTTCAGCGATTTCGGCCTCGACCTCCCGTCGGCCGTCTCGCGCCCCCGCCTGAAATCCGCCGAGCCGTCGCCGCAGCGCCTCGGCGTTGGCCGCACCGCTCTTGCGCGGGGCGGCGGGCGCCTGATGCTGCGCCACGACCTTGGGCGTGCGCTTGGGCAGCCCCGTGGCCGTCCGCCGCTTCCCCGCGGGCGGGGCGTCGGCGGTCTGTGGGTCGGCCGGGGAGGCGTCGGCGGGTGCCGGGTCCGCCTCCGTGGGTGCCGCGTCCGTGGACGTCGATTCCGTCCCCGGGCGCGTGTGCTGGTCCGGGCCGATGGCGTACGGGTCGGACGCCGGCTGTGCCGCCCGGTCCACGGCCGGGGCCGCGTCGTCCTCGGGCCGTGTGTGTTCGCCGCTGCCGCTGGTGGTGGCGGCGTACGGGCCGGACGACTGCGGGCCGTACGGGCCCGGTTCGCCCGCGGCGTGCGTGGTGGGGCCCGTGGGCTGCTCGGCGGCGGGCGCCGGTGCCGGTTCGGCGGTGCCGCCGAGCCCGGCCGCGTCGATCGCGCGCTCCGCGGCGGCGACGAACGGGTCGGGGCCGGAGGCCGGGGCGGGCGCGGGCTCCGCGTCGGCGGTGTCGTCGTGGCCGGGGCCCGGCGCGCCGTCGTGCCCGGCGGGCTGCTCGGCGGTCCGGGAGTCGTCCTGGGCGGTGTCCTGGCCGGTGTCCTCGGCGGGATCCTGACCGGTCTCCTGGGCCGGGACCGGGGCGGCGGCCGCACTGCCGCCCACCGCCACCGGCTCCACCCTCGTCACCCGCGTCTGCAGCGCGTTGGAGTTCGCCTCGGCGACCGAGCCGGGCAGGGTGTGCGTGACGTCCGGGGTCGCCGACGAGGGCGCGGACGCCGGAGCGGGGCGGGTGGGCAGGATCGAGCCGGGCAGGACGATGACGGCGGTGACGCCGCCCTGCTTCGCGTCCCGCAGCTGGACCCGGATGCCGTGCCGGGCGGCCAGCCGCACCACGACGTACAGGCCGAGGCCCAGCGCCTCGTCGACGGTCTCGGAGATCGAGGCGGCCTCGACGTCCGTCAGCCGCTCGTTGAGCTCGGCCATCCGCTCCGCGGTCATCCCTATGCCCTCGTCCTGGACCGAGAGCATGACCTCGCCGCTCTCCAGCAGCCAGCCGGACAGCTCGACATGGGCGTCCGGCGGCGAGAACGCGGTGGCGTTCTCCAGGAGTTCGGCGACCAGGTGGCTGAGGTCGTCCGCGGCGAAGCCGGCGACCTGGGAGTGCGGCGGCAGCGACTGGATACGCACCCGCTCGTAGCGCTCGATCTCACTGATCGCGGCGCGCAGCACGTCCAGCAGCGGTACGGGTCCCGGGTGGCTGGTGCCGTGCTGTTCCGCGCCGGCGAGCACGAGGAGGTTCTCGCTGTTGCGGCGCATCCGCGCGGCGAAGTGGTCCAGCTTGAAGAGGGTTTCCAGCCGCTCCGGGTCCTGCTCGCTCTCCTCCAGCGACTCGATGACGCCGAGCTGGCGCTCCACGAGGCCGAGGGTGCGCAGCGAGAGGTTGACGAACCGGCCGTGCACGCCGGCGTGCACGGCCGCCAGCCGCTCGGTGAGATCGGCGATCTCCTCCTTGAGCGTCTCGCCCTGCTCCTGGAGAACCTCGCGCTCGGCGACCAGCCGCTGCCGGCCGCCGACCAGCCGCTTGCGCTCGCCCTCCAGCTCCGCGGTGCGCCGCGCCAGCTCGCCGACCTGGGCGTGCAGCGCGTTGACCGACCGTACGGCGGCGGCGAATTCGTCGTTGCGGCCCTTGTAGGTGATGGGCTCCTCGTGCGCAGGGTCGGCGGCCACCCGCCTGGCGCCGATCCGCAGCGCCGCCAGCGGCTGGGTCAGGGAGCGGGCGGCCCAGATGCCGGCGCCGACGGCCAGCAGCAGGCAGAGCGCCTCCAGCCCGATGCGGATCTCCAGCTCCGTCACATCGTCGTCACGCAGCGCGCCGAGCCGCTGGATGTCGGCGGTGGCCATGGCGGATTCGACGCCCCGCATCAGCCCGATACGGGCGGTCAGGGCGGTCTCCACCCGCTGGCGGCTGAGCCGCAGATCGGCGGCGTCCAGGCGGGGCTGGTCGGTCAGCCGGGTCAGATAGCGCTCGGCGGTGTTGACGTCGGCGCCGTTGACGGTGCGGTCGTAGCGGTCGCGGGCCCCCTGGCTCGCGGACTGCTCGAAGTCGCCCAGCGCGCCCTGTTCGCGCAGGTGCGCCACCTGGGCGGCGGCGGTCAGCCGGGGCTGGCTGCCGCCGGCGTTGAGGCCGGCGAGCAACAGGGCGCGGGCGCCCGCCGCCTGGTCGGTGGCGCGGCCGAGGGCGGGCAGCGCCTGGGTGTCGGCCTCTGCGGAGTCCGCGCGGGCGGGCAGTCCGCGGGCGATGTCGTCGCTGATCGCGCCGAGCGCCTGGATGACCTGGGTGTAGGCCTGGTAGATCTGCTCGGCCGAACCGGGCCCGGTCAGCGCCTGTTGGCGGGTCTGCGGCAGCGCGGCCAGAAGCTTGGCGGCGGCCGCGTACACGGCGGTGTCGCCCGAGGCGTCCTGGGCCTCGGAGCGCAGCTCGCCGATCTGCCGGTCCACGCGGGCGCGCTGGGGCCCGGAGACCCCGGCGGCGTCGGTGCCCACGCCGTTGGCCGCTGTCGCATTGGTCCCGGTGGTGTTGGTCCCGGTGGTGTTGGTCCCGGTGGTGTTGGTCCCGGTGGTGTTTGCACCGGTACCGTTCGTCCCGGCGGCGTTCGTCCCGGTGCCGTTGATTCCGGTGCCGTTCGTCCCGGTGCCGTTCGTCCCGGTGCCGTTGACCGTGGTGTTGTCGGCCCCCGCGCCCGTACGGCTGCCGCGGCCGGCGGCGACATACGCCGTCATTCCGTCGCGCTCGTCCGCGAGGGAGTGCGCAAGCGCAATGGCGCGGGCGTTCAGCTCGGCGAGATCGACCAGTTGCTGACTGTTGTTGGCGTTGTCGGCCGTGCCGGCGAGACCGGGGGCACCGGCTCCCAGAACGGCGGCGGCCACGACGGCCACCGCCCCGACGAGCCGGTTGCGCACCCGTGCGGGACGCCGTCCCTCGCGGTCCTCACCGCCGTCGGCCGAACCCGGCCCCTTTCCAGGACCCGAGCCCGTGCCCGGTCCCGAGACCGAACCGGCCGGTGAACCCGGCTTCCCTGCGCCGCCCCGAAGCCGCATCTTCCGCACCGCTGCTCGCATTCCTGTCTCGCCTGCCCACGCCATATGGCGTCGCGGACCCGGCTCGCTCTCCGCTCGCGGGTGCGGATCTGTGCGAGGACCGCAGCAGCGCACACTTCCGCGAGGGGAACAGCCCGGCTCTGCGCGTCGCGACGAACGTCCTGGCCCCACCCCATGATTCGGGCAACGACCATTCCACCGGCGCCGCGCAGTGGCTCGGCAACACATGCCCGGCCACCTGAACGAGTGAACATCAATCGGAGTTTGACCATCAACTTCCGTGCGGCAACGTTTTCGGCCGCAACCCCGGGCAACCCCCGGACGGGTTTGGAGATGCGTCCCGGTCCTGGCAGGATGCGCGCCCGCACACCGCCGGCCCTGCGGTCCTTACCTTCGGTAAGCCGCGTACCTGGCCGCACGCCAACGCCGCTGCGCGTACCCGGCCACCGGGGTAGAACCGCGGTCTTCGGCAGACTGACGGGCATGCGCATCGAACTCGCCACCGAGCCGGGCGACCCCCAACGCCCAAACGAGGACTACGCGTCAGTAGCCCTGCCGGCCTCCGGCCAGGGCGGAGTCCTGGTCCTGCTGGACGGCGTGACGCCACCCCCGGAGGACTACGGCTGCGTCCATACGGTGCCGTGGTTCACCGCGCGCCTCGGTGGCGCAATGCTCCAACTGTCGGTTTCACACCGGGATATGACGCTCACTGAGGCGCTCGCCGCGGCCATCTCCCGGACGGCCGATATTCACCGGGCCTCGTGTGACCTTTCTCACGTCCGTACTCCGCAGGCAACTGTGGTCGCCGTACGGTGGTCCGGGGACACCGTCGAGCATCTCGTGCTGTCCGATTCGGTCCTCCTGTTGGAGCGGACGGACGGCTCGGTGCACCCGGTGCTCGACCCCCGGCTGGACGAACTGCCGCCCGCGCTCCGCGAGCGGCGCGCCGCCGTACGGGCGCTGCCCCGCGGCTCGGCGGAACGGGCCGCCGCGGGCCGGGAGTACGGCCGCGCGGTCGAGGCGCTGCGCAATGCCGAGGGGGGTTTCTTCACCGCGGCCGCCGATCCCGCGGTGGCCGCCCGCGCGGTCACCGGCAGCACACCGCGCGCGGAGATCCGCTCACTGACCGCCCTCAGCGACGGCGCGAGCCGCTGGGTCGAGGTCTTCCAGGAGGGCTCCTGGGCGGACTGCGTGGCACTGGTTTCCCGGCAGGGCCCGCAGTCGCTCATCGACCACGTACGTGCGGCGGAGGCGGCGGACCCGGAGGGCGCGGCCCATCCGCGCGGCAAGGCGCGGGATGACGCGGCGGTGATTTTTGTGATGCCGTGAGCAACGGCGGCGGGCGGTCGCAGGCCGCGCGCTACGCCTCGTCCGCCTCCTGCTCCGCGTTCAGCTGGTGCAGGAGACGGGCCAGTTCGGCGACCTCGGCGCGGTCCCAGGAAGCGAGGCGGCGGGCGTACTGGGCGCGGCGGCCGGTGCGGACGCGGGTGAAGCGGTCGCGGCCCTCGTCGGTGATGCGGACCAGGACCGCGCGGCCGTCGGCCGGATCCGGTTCGCGGGCGACCAGGCCGAGCCGCTCCAGGGCGTGCAGCTGGCGGCTCATCGTGGCCTTGCCGACGCCGAAGAAGCCGGCGAGGTCGGTGGCGCGCTGGGCGCCGGCGTCGGCCAGCCGGACGAGGAGGCCGTACGCGGCGGGCTCCAGGTCGGGATGTACCTCTCGCGCCAATTCGCCGGAAGAGGCTCGGGCCCGGCGGAGAAATACCGCCAATTCACGTTCCAGGGCGAGAAATACGTGGTCCACACCAATCGGCTCGCCGTCCGCCGCCGTACCGTCGGCTCCGGTGTTGTGCACGTCAGCGCCCATTCCCGCTTTCCCTCATCTGAAAGTTTCCGCCATCGGCGGCCGAAGCCGCAGCTCGGCCAGTATTTCGCAGGATTAGACCAACGGCAGCCCAGGGACCCTCTTTTGTCACGCCGGTCTACGCGCGTATCGTGATTTCTGGCATGGCCACACCAAACGGCAAACGTTCCACCGCGCGTCATGCACCGCGCACCTCCGTGTCAGCACGCCGGCGCCATGCCGTCAGATCATCCCCCCTCAGGTCAAACCCACCGAGATCTTCGGAGGCACGTATGTCCGTGCTCAGATCCGGCTCCCCCCATCGCCCCGCACGCTCGCTCGCGACCGTGGCCGGGACCCTTCTCGCGATCGTCTCCCTCCTGATCGGCCTGCCCGGCACCGCCGGTGCGGCGGCCACGCAGCGCGCACCGGAACCCAGCCACCCCGGACAGGACTGGGCCGGTTCCCAGATCGCCAAGCACGAGGGCACGGCGGCCGGCATCGCACCGCCGGCCTCCTCGCTCGCGGCGTCCGTCGAGGGCGTGGACGTCAGCAGCCACAACGGCAATGTCGCCTGGTCAACGCTCTGGAACAGCGGAGTCCGCTTCGCCTATGTCAAAGCGACGGAGTCCACGAGCTACACCAATCCGTCCTTCGCGCAGCAGTACAACGGCTCGTACAACGTCGGCATGATCCGCGGCTCGTACCACTTCGCCACGCCCAACACCTCCAGCGGCGCCGCCCAGGCCAACTACTTCGTCGACCACGGCGGCGGCTGGTCCAGGGACGGCAAGACGCTGCCCGGCGCGCTGGACATGGAGTACAACCCCTACGGGGCGACCTGTTACGGGCTGAGCGCGGCCGGACTGGTCAACTGGATGAAGGACTGGTTCGCCACCTATAAGGCGCGTACCGGACGGGACGCCGTCATCTACACCTCCACCAGCTGGTGGAAGCAGTGCACCGGCAACTCCGCGGCCTTCGGCGCCATCAACCCGCTGTGGGTCCCCCGCTACGGCTCCTCGGTCGGCGAACTCCCGGCCGGCTGGGGCTTCCACACCATCTGGCAGTACACCTCGACCGGCCCGACGGTCGGTGACCACAACCGCTTCAACGGCGCGCTGGACCGGCTCCAGGCGCTCGCCAACGGCTGACGGCGCAGTGGCGGCCGGCCCGCCCCTGGTACGAGGGGCGGGCCGGCCGCCATGGTCAGGCCGCGACCGGGACCTCGGGCGCGGCGCCGTTCGACGCCGGTGTCAGCGCCAGCTCCAGGACCTGGCGGACATCCGCGACCGGGTGGACCTCGAGGTCTTCGAGGATCTCGGCCGGTACATCGTCGAGATCCGGCTCATTGCGCTTGGGGATGATGACGGTGGTGATCCCCGCGCGGTGCGCCGCGAGCAGCTTCTGCTTGACGCCGCCGATCGGCAGCACCCGCCCGGTCAGCGAGACCTCACCGGTCATCGCCACATCCGGCCGGACCTGCCGACCCGACAGCAGTGAGGCCAGGGCCGTCGTCATCGTCACGCCCGCACTCGGCCCGTCCTTGGGGACGGCGCCCGCCGGTACGTGCAGA
Source organism: Streptomyces inhibens (assembly GCF_022221585.1). NCBI lineage: Bacteria > Bacillati > Actinomycetota > Actinomycetes > Kitasatosporales > Streptomycetaceae > Streptomyces > Streptomyces inhibens. The sequence continues at coordinate 6,639,518 of NZ_CP084681.1, read as the reverse complement.
TGCACTCCGCGCTCCTTCAGGTCGGCGACCGGAAGCTCCAGCTCCGCGCCGTGCGAGCGCAGGAACGACAGCGCGATGTGCGCGGACTCCTTCATGACATCGCCGAGCTGGCCGGTCAGCTGGAGCCCGGACGCGCCGGTCTCCGGATCCGCCAGCGACGCCTCCACATAGAGCACATCGCCGCCGGCGCCGGTGACCGCGAGACCGGTGACCACGCCGGGCACCGCGGTGCGCCGCTCGGCCGGGTCCTGTGCCGACTCGGGGGTGTGGTGCGGCCGCCCGATCAGCGGGCGCAGCTCGTCCGCCCCCACCGTGAACGGCAGCTTCCGCTCGCCGAGTTCGTGCTGGGCGGCCACCTTGCGCAGCAGCCTGGCGATCGCCCGCTCCAGGTTCCGTACGCCCGCTTCACGGGTGTACTCGCCCGCCAGCTTGCGCAGCGCGTCGTCCTCCAGCGTCACCTCTCCGGGCTCCAGACCGGCCCGCTCCAGCTGACGCGGCAGCAGGTGGTCCCGGGCGATGACGACCTTCTCGTCCTCGGTGTAACCGTCCAGCCGGACCAGCTCCATGCGGTCGAGCAGCGGCTCGGGGATGGCTTCGAGGACGTTGGCGGTGGCCAGGAAGACCACATCGCTGAGGTCGAGTTCGACCTCCAGGTAGTGGTCGCGGAAGGTGTGGTTCTGCGCGGGGTCCAGGACCTCCAGGAGGGCGGCGGCCGGGTCGCCCCGGAAGTCGGATCCCACCTTGTCGATCTCGTCGAGCAGCACCACCGGGTTCATCGACCCGGCTTCCTTGATAGCCCGTACGATCCGGCCGGGCAGCGCGCCGACATACGTACGGCGGTGACCGCGGATCTCCGCCTCGTCCCGGACGCCGCCGAGCGCGACCCGGACGAACTTACGGCCCATGGCCCGCGCGACGGACTCGCCGAGCGAGGTCTTGCCGACACCGGGCGGCCCGACGAGCGCCAGCACAGCCCCTCCGCGACGGCCTCCCACGAGGCCGAGGCCGCGCTCCGCCCGCCGCTTGCGGACGGCCAGGTATTCGGTGATCCGCTCCTTGACGTCCTCCAGGCCCGAGTGGTCCGCGTCCAGGACCTCCTTGGCGCCGGCGATGTCGTAGGCGGAAGCGCTGTCATCAGTTCGTTCGTTCCACGGCAGTTCGAGGACGGTGTCCAGCCAGGTGCGGATCCAGGAGGCGTCGGGGCTCTGGTCGCTGGACCGCTCCAGCTTGTCGACCTCCTTGAGGGCGGCCTTGCGGACGTCCTCGGGCAGGTCGGCGGCCTCCACACGGGCGCGGTAGTCGTCGCTCTCGTCCTCCGGATCGCCATTGAGCCCGGCGAGTTCCTTACGGACCGCCTCCAGCTGCCGCCGCAGCATGAACTCCCGCTGCTGCTTGTCGACGCCCTCCTGGACGTCCTTGGCGATGGACTCGGCGACATCCTGCTCGGCGAGGTGGTGGCGCAGCGCCTCGGTGGCGAACTTCAGCCGTGCGACCGGGTCGACGGTCTCCAGCAGCTGGACCTTCTGTTCGGTGGTCAGGAACGGCGAGTAGCCGGAGTTGTCGGCGAGGGTGGGCACATCCTCGATCTGCTGGACGCGGTCGACGACCTGCCAGGCGCCGCGCTTGCGCAGCCAGCTGGTGGCCAGCGCCTTGTACTCCGTGACGAGTTCGGCGACCGAGCCGGGCAGCGGTTCGGGGACCGTCTCCTCGACGGTCGTCCCCTCCACCCAGAGCGCGGCACCGGGCCCGGTCGTACCGGAACCGATCCGCACCCGGCCCAAGCCTCGGATCAGGGCTCCGGGATCGCCGTCGGACAGCCGTCCGACCTGCTCGATCCGCCCGAGCGTGCCGATCCCCGCGTAGGTGCCGTCGACCCGGGGCACAAGCAGCACCCGCGGCTTGTTACCCGATGAGGCGGCGGCCTGCGCGGCCTCCACCGCGGCGCGGACATCCGCGTCGGACAGGTCCAGCGGCACCACCATGCCCGGGAGGACGACCTCGTCATCGAGGGGCAGCACGGGCAGAGTGAGCGATGTGGACGTCGAAGCCATGATCTCCCCTTCGGCAAGCAAGTTGAGCTTTACCCACTCAATGCAGCCGGGGCAGGGGATGTTCCCTCTCGCGCGTTCGCTGTGAGCGATCAGGGGCGGCTGCCGGCCGCGCCGCCCGGCCCACCGCCACGGCCGTGGCCGACAGCTGGGCCGGGCAGGCGACCCTTCACTACCAGTGGGCCGGCCGGTTCAGCGCCGCCGGCAACTTGGTGGCGGCGTCGCCCCTGGCCGCGTTGAGCTGGGCCTGGGTGAGGAAGATGGCGCCGGTCAGGTCGGCGCCGCGCAGATCGGCATCCCGCAGATCCGCTCCGATCAGGTCCGCCGTGCGCAGGTCCGCGCCCTGGAGGTCGGCCGCTATGAGATACGCCCCGCGGAGGTTGGCGCCCTGGAGGTTCGCCCCCTTGAGCCGGGCGCCCATGAGGTCGGCGCCCCGCCGCTCCTTCTTACGGCCCGGGACCTTGGCCCGTACGAGCTCACTGGTGCGCAGCAGCAGCGCGTTGACCTCGCCCCGGTGGGCCGCCACCTCCAGCTCCGCGAGCTCCTGGGCGCTGCCGCGGGTGAGACCTTCGGTCTTCTCCAGCGCGGCGCGCAGATCGGCGTGCACCGGGCGGGCGGGCCGCAGGGTCAGCGCCTCGGCCAGGTACCAGAGGAGTTCGTGCAGCTGCCGCATGACGGGGAAGACGTCGAACATCTGCCGGGCGGTGCCCGGCGCCTGCCGCCAGTCCTGGCCGCCGAAGGTGACCTGGGAGACCTTCTGTCCGGCGCCGAAGCAGTCGAAGACGGTGCAGCCGGAGAAGCCGCGCGGCCGCAGTTCGGTGTGGATGCCGCAGCGGAAGTCCGTCTGCAGATTCGGGCAGGGCCGGCCGGCGTCCTTGTCGATCGCGAAGTCCGCCGAGGCGGCGAACGGCAGCGCGACACAGCACAGTCCGAAGCAGCTGCCGCAGTCGGACTGCAGGCCGAGATCGACGATGTCCGGAATTGATTGTTCGCGGTCTGTCGATCGCGCGCGGTCTGGGGACAAGGTGCGTGTACTCCTGCGGCCGGCCGGCGGGCGTGGCTCAGGGCCGCGCCCGGAAGGAAGCCACCATTCTCCCAGGAGGAGAAGCGGGCCCCGCCCGGCCGGTTTCGATCGCCGCGGCCGGGCACCGCGCCGTCCGCCGCCCGGCGTTGTCGGTGGTCGCCCCTAGCCTCGGGACCATGAGCATGATCGGAGAGTACGCACGTGTCACACCTGCCGAACTCGACCGCGCCCTCGGCGATCCCGAGTGGGCGCTGAAGCTGGTCATCGGGCGGATGGAAGCCGAGTCCGCGCAGCGCCCCGAGCCGGCGCGGGCGCGCTGCCTGGACGTCGACAAGGCCTGGGACGCCCTCGGTTTCCTGCTGCGCCGCGCGGCCTTCCCGGTGGACATCGTCCATGGCGAGCAGGCCGTCCCCGACGCGGAGGACTGGGGCTACGGCCCACCCCGTTACCTCACACCCGGGCAGGTGCGAACCGCCGCCGGGGCGCTGGCGGAGATGTCCGGCGCCGGCCTGACGGCCGGTGTCGGGCCGGAGGACCTCGCCAGGGCCGAGGTGTATCCGGCGATCGTGTGGGAGCGGGGCGAGCCGCTGGACTATGTGAGCGGGTACTACGACCTCCTGCGGCCGTTCTTCCGCGCGGCCGCGGACAAGGGGGACGCCATGCTCATATGGCTCGGCTAGAGACGCGGGCCCAGCCGGCGGACCGGGGCGGGGCCGTCCCCCGCCGCTGCTCCTCACACCTCGTCAGGGCTGCTACCTTCACCGCATGTTGCAGCGGATGTCCGGTGTATTCATCGGTGCACTCTTCGGGACGATCTTCGTGGTCGCCAATGCACACGATCCGCTGAATCCCGCGGTCGGTATCGCGCTCCGGGTGGTCGCGGTGCTCACCTTCGCCGGGCTGCTGGCGCTCGCGCTGCTGGCGGGCCGGCGCGGGCGGTCCGCGCCGGACGACGCCGAGGCTCCCCGAGCGGACTGGTTCCGCGGGAAGTTCGGCTTTGTCGTCGGGGCCGAGGCGGTGCTGCTGATCGGCGGCAATCTGGCGCTGCGCGCGGCGGGAGCCCCCGAGGAGACCGCGGTGGCCTGGATCGCGCTGATCGTCGGGCTGCACTTCGTGGCGCTGATGGCGGTCTGGAAGCGGCGCAGCATCGCCGTGCCCGGCGCGGCGCTGACCGCGCTCGGCGCGATCGGGCTCGGTATGGCGGCGACCTCCGCCGTGGCGTGGGTGCCGTTCGTCAGCGGTGTGCTGTCCGGCGTGGCGCTGCTGGGCGGCTGCGGGTACGCCATCGCCCACACGTACCGCAGGACCGTCCTGCCGTAGGCCCCGCGGCCCCACCCCGGAACTCAGTACGTCCGCACGCCCCGCAACGCCGGATGGCCCAGATCACCGAGGAGCGGCGCGGGCCCGGCGCGGCGCTCGCGCCAGCAGCGCAGCAGCGGCCAGCTCGCCACCCCCAGAGTGAGCGAGAGCAGATGGCCCCAGTCGCTCAACGGGTCGGCGTAGACGAGCAGATCGGTGAGGGCCAGATAGCCGACGCCGGTCAGCAGCGGCAGCCGCGACCAGGCGGGCAGCAGCCCGGCGAGGGCTCCGGTGCAGGTCATCACGCCGAAGCTGATGCCGTAGTCGAGGCGGTGCAGGGAGCTCTCGGGCAGCTGTCCGGCGGCGACCGAGAAGGCGACGGGCATTTCGGTGGCGAGGGTGGCCAGCACATGCCCACCGAAGAAGACGGCGGCGGTGCGCAGCCCGCCCATCCGCCGCTCCAGGGCGGTCAGCACGAAGAGGAAGGCGACCGCGTAGGCGGAGGTCATCCCGCCGGCGATCCACAGGGCGCTGGCGACCAGCACCAGCAGCGGGGCCTGCGCGAGATGGACGACGTCGGTGCTGGAGCCCTGCAGCAGCTGGGAGACCAGCGCCGGGTCGGCGTACTGGGCGAAGAGTGAGGTGGCCGCGAGGAGGACGGCGTAGCCGAAGGTGAAGGGGGTGCCGACGGGGGTGGGCAGCAGCCGCAGCAGCCGCCCTCGCGCACCCGGCCGGCCGGCGTCCGGCGCCACGTCCTCCGCGGCGGCACCGGCCTCCTGGCCCGCGCGCTGCCGGGGGATTCCCGCGAGCAGCACCGGCCGGTCACCCGGCCGGGTGACCGGTCCCGTGGTCCCGGCCGGCGCACGATCGGCCTGCATTCTCCCGGCGGTTCCCAGCCAGCTCACGGTCCGAGGCCCCTTCCGTCCATCGCGCATCCGGTGAGCCACGCCCGATCGCCCGGCCGTGGTCGCTCTGCCCTGCACTACGTCGCGCACCAGCCTGCACGCTCAACCCATGAAGAACCTGTGTGAGTGATATCCATCACACCGGGCAACCGTCCTTCGATACGTCACGTCAGCACGGCCGACGGCGCGCGCCTCCCCCAAGGTGTTGGACCGCCGCGGCCCGTATTGGCCACCATGGACGCCATGGTTCCCGTGACTCCGCCGCAGGCAACGACCGGCCCGTCGCCCGCCCCACGCACGATCGACCGCCGCGAGGGCCCGTACGGCGAGGTGGTGCTGCGGCAGCGGGGCGGGGCCCCGGAGCCCGGACCCGAAGGCCCCGCGGCGCCCGTGGTCTACGAGATCATCGCCAACGGCTGCTTCCTGATGGACACCTCCGACGGCCGCTCCGAGCGGCTGCTGATCGACGCCGCGCTCGCCGAGCTGCCGGCCGGCCGTGCGCGACCCGCCGTGCTGATCGGCGGCCTCGGCGTCGGCTTCTCCCTGGCCAGGGCGGCCGAGCAGCCGCGCTGGGGCCGGATCGCCGTCGTCGAGCGTGAGGAGGCGGTCATCGACTGGCACCGTACGGGCCCACTGTCGGCCGTCTCCGCGGCGGCGCTGACCGATCCGCGCACCGAGATCCTGCACACCGACCTGGTCGCCCACCTCTGCGACGGGGCGGGTCAGGACACCTACGACGCGCTGTGTCTGGACATCGACAACGGCCCCGACTGGACCGTCACCGAGGGCAACGACAGCCTCTACTCCCCCACCGGGCTCGCCGCCTGCCGTGACCGGCTGACACCCGGCGGAGTGCTCGCCGTCTGGTCCGCGCAGCCCTCTCCAAAATTCGAACAGGCCCTACGAAATGCCGGGTTCAGCGGGGTACGGACGGAAGAGATCACCGTTGTCCGAGGCGTCCCGGACGTGGTCCACCTGGCGCGGAAGGGTGCGTAGCCGACAGTCACACCATGCCCGTACGCTGCTGCCCAGCAGTACGCGACCACGCAGGGGACATGCAGGGGCGGGCGATGGACCAGACTCAGACAACGCAGGGCGGCGCCGCCGCTGCCACGCCGGGCGCCCAGCGCCGGGTACTGGTCGTGGAGGACGACCCGACGATCGTCGATGCCATCGCGGCCCGGCTGCGCGCCGAGGGCTTCCAGGTGCAGACGGCGACCGACGGCCCGGCCGCGGTGGACACCGCCGAGGCCTGGCAGCCCGATCTGCTGGTCCTCGATGTGATGCTGCCGGGCTTCGACGGCCTGGAGGTCTGCCGCCGGGTCCAGGCACAGCGGCCGGTCCCGGTGATGATGCTCACCGCCCGCGACGACGAGACCGACATGCTGGTCGGCCTCGGCGTCGGCGCCGACGACTACATGACCAAGCCGTTCTCCATGCGGGAGCTGGCCGCCCGGGTGCATGTGCTGCTGCGCCGGGTCGAGCGCGCCGCGCTGGCCGCGCACACCCCGCGCAGCGGCATCCTGCGGCTGGGCGAGCTGGAGATCGACCACGCCCAGCGCCGGGTCCGGGTGCGCGGCACCGATGTGCATCTGACGCCCACCGAGTTCGATCTGCTGGTCTGCCTGGCGAACACCCCGCGCGCGGTGCTCTCCCGTGAGCAGCTGCTGGCCGAGGTGTGGGACTGGGCGGACGCCTCCGGGACGCGCACGGTCGACAGCCACATCAAGGCGCTGCGCCGCAAGATCGGCGCCGAGCGCATCCGTACGGTCCACGGCGTCGGCTACGCCCTGGAGACCCCGCCCGCATGACGCGGCGGTGGCGGACGCAGATGAGCGCGCTGTGGCAGCGGGTCTGGGACGGGCTACGGCCGCTGGACCCGTACCGCTCCGTCAAGGCCGCGCTCGGCGCGCTGGTCAGCGTCTCGGTGATCATCACCACACTGCTGGTGTTCGTCGCGATGCACTCGGCGACCGAGCTGCGGGTGATCACGATCTTCTCGATCATCGCCTCGCTGCTGATCACCCAGTTCGTGGCGAACAGCCTGACCGCCCCGCTGGGCGAGATGACGGATGTCACCCGCTCGATGGCACACGGTGACTACAGCCGCCGGGTGCGCTCGGAGCGCCGCGACGAGTTCGGCGACCTGGCGGAGGCCTTCAACCGGATGGCGGCCGACCTGGAGGCGGTGGACACCCACCGCAAGGAGCTGGTCGCCAATGTCTCGCACGAGCTGCGCACCCCCATCGCCGCGCTGCGCGCCGTCCTGGAGAACGTCGTCGACGGCGTCTGCGAGCCCGATCCGGAGACGATGCGTACGGCGCTGAAGCAGACCGAGCGGCTGGGCCGGCTGGTCGAGCACCTCCTGGACCTGTCCCGGCTGGACAACGGAGTGGTGCCGCTGCACGCCCGGCGCTTCGAGGTCTGGCCGTATCTGTCGGGGGTGCTGAAGGAGGCCAATATGAGCCGCGGCGCCTCCACGCTGTCCGGACTGGCCGGCTCCGGCACCCACACCCGTACGGACGTCCATCTCCACCTCGATGTCTCGCCACCGGAGCTGACCGCGCACGCCGACGCCGAGCGGCTGCACCAGGTCGTGGCGAATCTCATCGACAACGCGATCAAGCACAGCCCCCGGCACGGCCGGGTCACGGTGCACGCACGGCGCGGCGAGGGACCGGAGAGCCTGGAGCTGGACGTGCAGGACGAGGGGCCCGGCATCCCCGCGTCGGAGCGCCACCGGGTCTTCGAGCGGTTCAACCGCGGCGGGCCGTCGCCCTCGGGTCCCGGCAGCGACGGCGGCACGGGCCTGGGCCTGGCGATCGCGCGCTGGGCGGTGGATCTGCACGGCGGGCGCATCGGAGTGGCCGAATCACCTCGGGGTTGCCGGATCCGGGTCACTCTTCCGGGGCTGGAGTCGGCTCGAAGCTGACGGCCGCTGACGTAGGGTCGGTGGTAGGAGCACTCATCCCGTGGGTGCGACGGCGGTGAGAGCTACCCGCACGCGGGCAAACTTGATGTGTTTCCCGCCAAGTCCTGCCCCGAAACCCCTCGCGGAATGTGACGTACACGACGAGTAGCCCTCCCGGACTGCACCGAAGGTCACAAGAGGCGTAGCCTTTATTCCCGCTGTCCACCACCTTAGGAAGCGGAAGAGGGCGGTTGCCGCCGTGTCGCTACAGTCCCCCAACAGCTCGAGCATCTCGACCGACCAAGAGGGGCAGGGAAAGAACCCTGCTGCCGCGTTCGGTCCCAATGAGTGGCTCGTCGACGAGATCTACCAGCAGTACCTCCAGGACCCGAACTCGGTAGACCGAGCCTGGTGGGACTTCTTCGCCGACTACAAGCCGGGCGGCGCCACCGCGCCGAGCAAGCCGACGGAGGGCTCCGCCCCCGCTCCGGCCGCCCCGGCCCCGTCAGCCCCGGCCGCGCCTGCCGCCGCAGCGGCTCCCGCCGCGGCCGAGCCGAAGCCTGCGCCCGCCCAGCCGGCAACCCCGGCGAAGCCTGCCGCGAGCGCTCCGGCGCCCGCCCAGGCCGCTCCGGCGAAGGCAGCTCCGGCGAAGGCCGCCCCGGCCAAGCCCGCCGCGAAGCCGGCTGCCGCGGAGGGCCTGGCCCCCGGCGGTCCCGAGTTCGTCACCCTGCGCGGCCCCTCGGCCGCCGTTGCGAAGAACATGAACGCCTCCCTGGAGCTGCCGACGGCCACGTCCGTCCGTGCGGTCCCGGTGAAGCTGCTCTTCGACAACCGCATCGTGATCAACAACCACCTCAAGCGCGCCCGTGGCGGGAAGGTCTCCTTCACCCACCTCATCGGGTACGCGATGGTGCAGGCCCTCAAGGCCATGCCGTCGATGAACTACTCCTTCGCGGAGAAGGACGGCAAGCCGACGCTGGTCAAGCCCGAGCACATCAACCTCGGTCTGGCCATCGACCTGGTGAAGCCGAGCGGCGAGCGCCAGCTGGTCGTCGCGGCCATCAAGAAGGCCGAGACGCTGTCGTTCTTCGAGTTCTGGCAGGCCTACGAGGACATCGTCCGCCGGGCCCGCGACAACAAGCTGACGATGGACGACTTCACCGGAGTCACCGCGTCGCTGACGAACCCGGGCGGCATCGGCACCGTCCACTCCGTGCCGCGTCTGATGCCCGGCCAGTCCATGATCATGGGCGTCGGCGCGATGGACTACCCCGCGGAGTTCCAGGGCACCTCCCAGGACGCCCTGAACAAGCTGGGTGTCTCCAAGGTCATGACGCTGACCAGCACCTACGACCACCGCGTGATCCAGGGCGCCGCCTCCGGCGAGTTCCTGCGCATCATGAGCCAGCTGCTGCTCGGTGAGAACGAATTCTTCGACGACATCTTCAAGTCGCTGCGGATTCCTTACGAGCCGGTCCGCTGGCTGCGCGACATCGACGCCTCGCACGACGACGATGTCACCAAGGCCGCCCGGGTCTTCGAGCTGATCCACTCCTACCGGGTCCGCGGCCATGTCATGGCCGACACCGACCCGCTGGAGTACCACCAGCGCAAGCACCCCGACCTCGACATCACCGAGCACGGCCTCACCCTGTGGGACCTGGAGCGCGAGTTCGCGGTCGGCGGCTTCTCCGGCAAGTCCATGATGAAGCTGCGCGACATCCTGGGCGTGCTGCGCGACTCGTACTGCCGCACCACCGGCATCGAGTTCATGCACATCCAGGACCCCAAGCAGCGCCAGTGGATCCAGGACCGGGTCGAGCGTTCGCACAAGTCGCCCGAGCGCGATGAGCAGCTGCGCATCCTGCGCCGGCTGAACTCCGCCGAGGCGTTCGAGACGTTCCTGCAGACCAAGTACGTCGGCCAGAAGCGCTTCTCCCTGGAGGGCGGCGAGTCCGTCATCCCGCTGCTCGACGCCGTGATCGACGCGGCCGCCGAGTCGCGCCTGGACGAGGCCGTCATCGGCATGGCCCACCGCGGCCGCCTCAACGTCCTCGCCAACATCGTCGGCAAGTCCTACGCGCAGATCTTCCGCGAGTTCGAGGGCAACCTCGACCCGAAGTCGATGCACGGCTCCGGCGACGTGAAGTACCACCTGGGCGCCGAGGGCACCTTCACCGGCCTGGACGGCGAGCAGATCAAGGTCTCGCTGACCGCCAACCCCTCCCACCTGGAGGCCGTGGACCCGGTCGTCGAGGGTGTCGCGCGCGCCAAGCAGGACATCATCAACAAGGGCGGCACGGACTTCACGGTCCTGCCGATCCAGCTGCACGGTGACGCGGCGTTCGCCGGCCAGGGCGTGGTCGCCGAGACGCTGAACATGTCCCAGCTGCGCGGCTACCGCACCGGCGGCACGGTGCACGTCGTCATCAACAACCAGGTCGGCTTCACCGCCGCCCCGGAGTCGTCGCGCTCGTCCATGTACGCCACCGACGTGGCCCGCATGATCGAGGCGCCGATCTTCCATGTGAACGGCGACGACCCCGAGGCCGTCGTCCGCGTTGCCCGTCTGGCCTTCGAGTTCCGCCAGGCGTTCAACAAGGACGTGGTCATCGACCTGATCTGCTACCGCCGCCGCGGCCACAACGAGTCGGACAACCCGGCCTTCACCCAGCCGCTGATGTACGACCTGATCGACAAGAAGCGCTCGGTGCGCAAGCTCTACACCGAGTCGCTGATCGGCCGGGGCGACATCACCCTCGAAGAGGCGGAGCAGGCGCTCCAGGACTTCCAGGGACAGTTGGAGAAGGTCTTCACCGAGGTCCGCGACGCCACGACGGCGCCGGTGGCCCCCGAGGTGCCGCAGCCCAAGGCCGAGTTCCCGGTCTTCGTGGACACCGCGATCTCCCAGGAGGTCGTCAAGCGGATCGCCGAGTCCCAGGTCAACATCCCCGAGCGGGTCACCGTCCACCCGCGTCTGATGCCCCAGCTGCAGCGCCGCGCGGCCCAGGTCGAGGACAACACCATCGACTGGGGCATGGGCGAGACCCTCGCCATCGGCTCGCTGCTGATGGAGGGCACCCCGGTCCGGCTCGCCGGCCAGGACTCCCGCCGCGGTACGTTCGGCCAGCGCCACGCGGTCCTCATCGACCGCGAGACGGGCGAGGACTACACGCCGCTGCTCTACCTCTCCGAGGACCAGGCCCGCTTCAACGTCTACGACTCGCTGCTGAGCGAGTACGCGGCGATGGGCTTCGAGTACGGCTACTCGCTGGCCCGCCCCGAGGCGCTGGTCATGTGGGAGGCCCAGTTCGGTGACTTCGTCAACGGCGCCCAGACCGTCGTCGACGAGTTCATCTCCTCCGCGGAGCAGAAGTGGGGCCAGACCTCCGGCGTCACACTGCTCCTCCCGCACGGCTACGAGGGCCAGGGCCCGGACCACTCCTCGGCCCGGATCGAGCGCTTCCTCCAGCTGTGCGCGCAGAACAACATGACCGTCGCGATGCCGACGCTCCCCTCCAACTACTTCCACCTGCTGCGCTGGCAGGTGCACAACCCGCACCACAAGCCGCTGATCGTCTTCACCCCGAAGTCGATGCTGCGTCTGAAGGCCGCGGCGTCGAAGACGGAGGAGTTCACCACGGGCGGCTTCCGCCCCGTCATCGGCGACTCCACGGTCAAGGCCGAGGACGTCCGCAAGGTCGTCTTCTGCTCCGGCAAGGTCTACTACGACCTGGAGGCCGAGCGCGTGAAGCGTGGTGCCAACGACACCGCGATCGTCCGCATCGAGCGCCTCTACCCGCTCCCCGGCAAGGAACTCCAGGCGGAGATCGCCAAGTTCCCGAACGCCGGGAAGTACCTGTGGGTCCAGGAAGAACCGGCGAACCAGGGTGCCTGGCCGTTCCTCGGCCTCAACCTGATCGACCACCTCGACCTGGCCGTCGGCGCCGACGTCCCGCACGGCGAGCGCCTGCGCCGCATCTCGCGGCCGCACAGCTCGTCCCCGGCCGTCGGCTCCGCCAAGCGCCACCAGGCCGAGCAGGCACAGCTGGTCGCGGAGGTCTTCGACGCGTAAGCGCCGGAGCCACCGGGTGAACCGGTAACGCCGAAAGGGCCCGTCCTCGCTCTGCGGGGGCGGGCCCTTCGGCTGTGCGCGCCGGGTGGCGGCGCGCCGCGGCGGCCCGTTATACGGGCTGCGGTTCGAAGTCCCAGTACGGGCGCCGACGGCGCCGGGCGGACAGGGTGTGCGGGTGTTCGGCGCCCAGCGTCTCGGAGAGCTGCAAGATCGCCTCCTGCTCCAGTTTCGACGCCTCCTGGCCGCGGCGCAGCGCGCGCAGATCCTCGGCGAGGGCCGTCTTGGCGGAGAGGGTCAGCGGGTGGGTGTCACCCAGCATCGACTTGGCCCGCTCCAGGGTGTCGCGGCCCAGCTCGACCGCGCCGTCCTCGTCCTCGACGCGGTTTCGCGCGGCGCCGACGTTCAGCGCGCAGCCCAGGGTCCACGGATGGTCGGGGCCGACCACCTGGGTCATCCCGCTCAGTGACCGCTCGGCGATCTCCAGCGCCTCCGCCAGTTCACCGAACTCCGCGCGGACCAGGCCGGTGTTCCCCAGGGTGCCGACGGTGTACGGGTGGCCCTCGCCGACCAGCGAACGATAGGACTCGGCGACCTCCTCGGCGAGCTCGCGGGCCTGCCCCAGGTCACCGTGCTCGCGCAGGAAGGTGGCGTGGTCGGCGCGGACACTCAGCGTCTCGGGGTGCCGGGGCCCCTGCACCCGGCGGGACCGCTCGACGAGGGCGGCCATCAGCTCGCCGGATCGCGCGGCCTCGCCCGAGCGGCGCAGACACAGCGCGAGGTCGTGCTCGGAGCGCAGGGTCTGGGGAGTGTGCGGGCCCATGACCTGGAGATGCAGCCGGGCGTTGAGTTCCTGGCTGGAGGTGGCGTCGCGGTAGCGCCCGATCAGGCGCAGCGTCCGGGCGTGTGCGGCGCCGGCGTTCAGGGTGAGGTGGTGGCGGGCGCGCAGCTCGCGCTCCCGGTAGGCGAGTACCTCGCGATGGGTGACCAGCGCTTCCTCGTAGCGGCCGAGCAGCGCCAGTACGCATCCGAGGTTGTGGCGCGAGGAGAGGGTGCGCGGGGCCTCCGGGCCGAGCAGGGCGACGTAGGCGCGCCAGACGGCGTCGAAGAGGGCATGGGCCTCGTCGTAGGAGCCCAGCGCCATCAGGGTGCCGGCCAGGCCGTCCTGCGCGCGCAGCAGATCGGCGTCGGAGGCGCCCCGTTCGGCGGAGAGCTGGTCGACGACGGCGCTGCCGACCGCCTCGGCCTCGCGGTAGCGGCCGAGCCTGCGCAGCATATTGGCGTGCTGGTGGGTGAGCACGAGCATGGTGCGCTGGGTGGGTTCGAGGCGGCTGCGCCAGCGGGACATGAACAGTTCGCACAGCCGCAGGCCCATGCGGTACTCGCCGCGGACCCGCAGATATTCGACGCAGTTGAGGAGCAGCTGCTGAACGGCCGGGTCGGGGCTGTCCAGGACGCCGGCCGGCTCCAGATGCGGGATGAGTTCGGCGTAGCGGTCCCAGTAGCGGGTGTCGGCGGGGTTCTGCGGGTCGGCGGTGACCAGCACCCGGCAGGCCGCCGCCGACATCAGGTCGCGCTCGTCCTCCGTCATGTCGCTGCGCAGGAACCGGTGGTAGAGCCGGTGCATGAGCGCGGTCTCCACGGCCGGGTCGGAGTCCTCGGAGACCTGGTAGTCGAGGCGTACGGCGGTGGATTCGGTCAGCCGGCGCAGTGCCGTGTTCCAGCTGATCGGCTCCGCGGCCAGGTCAGCGAGATATTCGGGCAGATCGCCGCGGCGGGCCTTGGCGAGCATCGGCACGGGGATGGCGTCGGGCGCGAAGAACGCGAACAGCTTGAGGAGTTCGACCGCCCCGGGGCTGCGTTCGCGCAGGGTGTTGAGGGTTATGGCCCAACTCGTCTGGAAGGCCATGGGGTAGTCGGAGGAGATACGGATGCCCACGAGGCTGGGCTCGCCGCGCCGGATCAGCTCGATGTACTCCTTGGGGGACATCGGGTTGGCGTCGAGCCAGGCGGCGGTCTGGGCGAGCAGCAGCGGCAGGTCCTGTACGGCGTCGGAGAGCAGGTCGGCTTCCATCGGCGTCAGCCGTGGTGCGCGCCGCCGGGCGTAGGCGACGCTCTCGATGCGGGTGAAGGGCCGTACCTCGATCTCCTGGGCGCTGCCGGATCCCGACCAGTCGCGGGTGAGGGTGGTGATCAGGACATGGCCGCGGCCGTCGGGGACCAGGTCCTCGATCTGCTCCATGTCGTCGGCGCTGTCGAAGATCAGCAGCCAGCGGCGGTAGGGGCGGCCGATGCGGAGGGCCTCGTGGACGGCGCGGATGCGGTCGCCCAGCTCCCGGCCGACGGGGAGGCCGAGCCGGGTGGCGAGCTCGGCGAGCTGTTCGCGGGCGGCGCCGCGGTTGGTGGCGCTGATCCACCACACCACGTCGTAGTCGTTGCCGAAGCGGTGGGCGTATTCGGCGGCGATCTGGCTCTTGCCGACGCCGGAGGTGCCGTACAGCGCGATCCGGGTCTCCAGCGGCGGGCCCGCGCCCGCCCCGGAGCCGGCCAGCTTGCCGTGCAGCTCTTCGAGTACGTGGTCGCGCCCGGTGAAGCGGTTGTTGCGGCGCGGGATGTTCCACACCTCGGGCGGGTTGTTCGGGAAGCGGGGCGCGCCGGGCGCGCTGTCGTCCACGGTCCGGCCCGGGGTACTGATGCCCAGCCGGTGCAGCAGCCGGCGGTTGGCCTCGCGGGCGTCCAGGTCGCGCAGGTCGGCGGGGCGCAGCAGGGAGGCGGTGGCCGGCAGGCTCTGGGTGGCGACGCTCACCGCGGCGAATCGGTCGGCGTGCTGGGGCACCACCTCGCGCAGCGCGGCCGTCCACTCGTCCTGCGTCTTGGGGCCGAGCCGGAAGTACCAGTCGTCCAGCACGATCAGCAGCCGGCCCTCGGCCTCCAGCAGCCCCGTCAGCTCCTCCACCAGCGCGGTGTCCACATGCGGGTCCCAGCGCAGCATGGTCGTGCCGTGGCCCTGCTGCTCCAGCTGGTGGGAGATCCAGGCGGCCCATGGGCGGGTGAAGCCCGCATAGCTGATGGTGATGTGTTCATTGGAGCCGGTAGGACCAAAAGAACCGGAAAGACCAGAAGAACCAGAAGAAGTGGCCTGATCGACCATGCGACCGTCTCCCTGAGATGCGATGGTGCGCGCGTGCGGAGGCTGGCTCATCAGGCACGCCCTGGCTCTTTGGCACGATAGCCCAAGTGTCCCTCCATATGACGACAGTGCGTCAGGTCATGTTGAAGGCACATCAGTTGAGCGAAACCGCGGCATCAAGACGGTCGGCGATATGCCGTATCAGGCGCTCCAGGTCGGCGCAGTACACGGACGGATTGGCGAATCCGCCGGTATCCGCGCGGTAGCGGTGCGCGTAATTGCCGCCGCCGCACACCTCCACCAGGGCGCAATTGCGGCACTGTGCGCCGAGCCCGTCCCGGCCGCGTTGGCGGACGGCCATGCCGGGGTGCGCCAGGGCCTCGTCGAAGGTGTGGTGGAAGACGTCGAGACCGGTGGCGGCGGCGCCTTCGTAGGTGGATTTGAGCGAGTCCACCTGTTCGATGGCGCCGTCGGTGTCGACGACCAGTGCGACGACCGGTGAGAGGCCGACCGCCTCGCTGGAGCTGGGGCGGCCCAGAAGGAGGCCGAGGATTTCGGTGAACACCCGCACCCGGGGGCCGGGGCCGCCGTCCCACCACAGGTCGAAGACGGTGCACAGCCAGTCGCCGTACGGGGTGCGGCCGGCGGGCCCGAGGGGGGCGGGCGGCGGGCTGGACCAGTTGGCGTGCGGGAGGAGGAAGTCGAGCATCGGGGGGTCGAGTGCGCGCAGCGAGCGGTAGACCTCGGCGGGGTCGGTGGTGATGTCGATGGTGCACAGGATGCCGCCGAAGATGTCGGGGCGGCCGGAGAGCAGGTCCACCGCGCGGGAGACCGCGGGCCAGGAGGGCCGCCCCGCATGGTCGATACGGCGGCGGTTGAGGCCGGCGATGCCGCCGTCGAGGCTGAGGCCCAGCCGGAATCCGGCGATGCCGAGCACCTCGATCATCTGCGGGGTGAGCAGGGTGCCGTTGGTCTGCACGCAGAAATCGGCGCTGCAGTCGGCGGGCAGCGCGGCGCGGATGGCGGCGGCCTGTTCGAGGAGCGGGCCGGGGCCGGTGAGCAGCGGTTCGCCGCCGTGCAGATCGATGCGGACCGCGCGCAGCCCGTGGGTGCGGGCGTGTTCGGCGATGCGCAGGGCGGTCTGCCGGATCGTGGCGGCCGGGACGGTCTGCGGGCGCCGGCGCCAGCTGTGGTCGGGGCCGGCGTAGATGTAGCAGTAGGTGCACGCGAGGTTGCAGCGGCTGTGGACCTTCAGCACGAACTGCCGGAAGGGCACGGCAGCGGTCCGGCCGGTCTGCACCCCCGCCACGGCGTCGCCCCCTGCCCTCGTCGGTGTCCGGTCTCGTCAACTTCCGCCCGGTACTTGGTACATGGCTCTGCCAATGATCGAAGAAGCAAATTCGCTCAAAAGGTGGCCGATTTCCTTGCACGTTTGCCCAAAAACAACGGTTCCTGAGCATCAGCGCAGGACGTTCTACGCGCCGTCCTCGTAATAGGCCACCGCGTCGTCCGCCGAAGGCCAGTGGCGCAGCAGCCGCGCCACCACCTCTCCCAGCACCGCATGGTCCGTCCGGGCCGCCAAGACGCCCACATCAACCCCGGCGAAATCCGGCAACGGCTCGGCCGAAGGCCCCGAGGGGGCGGCCGCAGCCGGTTCGGTGCGGGGGGTAGTCGCCACGCTGTTCTCCTCTGGCCGGCTGGACGGGGGTGTTCCCGAACTCCTGTCCACAGAAACACGTTCGGGGGCCGGCTGCCAGGCGGCCGGCCGGGGGCTCAGGGCGCTCAGGCGGTGGATTCGAGGGCGCGCATACGGGCGCGGGTGCGCTGGGCCTCGGGGCCGCTGTCCTCGGCGGCGCGCTGCCACTGCTCCCAGCTCTCGCGGTAGGCGTACAGCGCGGAGCGGGGGCCGGCGGTGACCTCCAGGACCTCGCCGCGGCGGTGGTGGGCGCGGGCGGCCAGCAGGGCGCTGTCGGCCCGACCGGCGGCCGCGGCGGCGCGGCGGAAGCAGGCGGCGGCCCGGTCGTGCCGCTCCCGGGAGTCGAAGCGGCGGTCCAACAGGAGCTGGACATCGCCCACTTCCAGCCATGCCTCGGCCGACACCGCGGCCGGTACGTCCGCGCCGCGGGCGGCGAGCTCCAGGATCCAGTCGGCCTCGTGCAGATCGGCGAGCGAGGGCTGGCGTTCATGGCGCAGCCGCAGGGCGCGGCCGAACAGCAGCCGGTGGTTGCCGAGGTCGGGGTCCTGGGGAGCGACCCGGGCCAGCGCCTCGCGCAGGACGTGCACCGCCTCGTTGGCCAGCCGCTTGCCCGGCCCGTCGGCCGGCTCCAGGCGGGCCCGCAGCAGCAGCGCCGCGCCGCGTTCGGCCAGCAGTGAGCTGTGCTCGGGCGAATCGGGGGCGGTCAGGCGGAGCGCGGCGGCCAGCGCGGCGATGGCGTCGTCGAGGGCGGTCAGGGAGCCGGTACGGGTGTGTACGGCGCGCTGGGCGGCGGCCGTACGGCACAGGCTGTCGGCTTCCAGGGCGGGGTCGTCGAGTGCGCGGGCCATCGCGCGGGCGCGTTCGAGGGTGGGGAGTACGGACGGCAGCCCCGTGCCGCCGTTCAGTTGGCGGGCCGCCGCGAGATCGAGCAGCGTCTCGCAGACCAGCCGGTCGGCGGCGCTGCCGCGGCGGCGCAGCAGCACGGTGGCGGTGTCGAGGTCGTCGGCGGCGCGTACGGCGAGCGCCTCGGCGGGGCGCGGTCCTTCGGGGTGGCCATGGGCGGCCCGGCGGGCCTGGTCGAGCAGGACACCGCCCCGGGCGGCGTAGACCTCGCCGGGGACCTGCTCGCCGCTGGGCCACTGGTCGAGGAGGGTGGTGAGGGAGCGTTCCGCTTCGTCGAGCGGGTCGGGTGGGTCGACGGGGCCCGGGGGGCCGTGAGGGCCGGGGGAGCCCATTGTTCCGCCGGCGTCCGATGCGACGGCTGTTCCGTCGGGCTCGGGCACGTCGGCCATGGTGGGCAGGGCGGCCAGACGGCGCAGGACCTCGGTGCGTAGCACCATGCTCTCCAGGACACGGGGGTCAAGCAGGCTCATCAGCCCGCAGGCGGTGTGCAGATGACGGGCGGCGTCGACGAGCGCGGCGCGTTCCTCGTCCGGGTCGCCGGCGGCGCGGCGTTCCTGGGCGCGGGCATGGCCGACCCGGCCGAGCACGATCAGCGCCCGGGTGCGTTCGGCCTCCCGCCCGGGGGCGGCGCTCTCCTCGCCGCGGGCGGCGCTCTCCTCGCCGTCGGCGTCCTCCTCCCCCGCCGTGGCCCGCTCCGCGGCGCGTACCGCCCGCTCCGCCTCCTCCAGGGCGTCCGGCTGGCGCCATTTCGCCCAGGCGTGCAGCAGGGCGCGGGCGAGGTCGGTGCCGGCCGGTGGCAGCCGTCCGGCGGCGGCGCGCAGCAGGCGGACGGCCTCGATCAGATCGCGGACGGCGCGGTCCTGTTCGTAGCGCTCCAGGAGGGCCGCGCCCTCCGCGGCCGGGCCGTCGGACACATACGGGCGCCGGTCGGGCGGGCGCAGCGCGGGTTCGAAGCGGCGCAGTACGCGTTCGGAGACCCGGGCGAAGGGTTCGGGGACGGCGAGCTGGCCGGTCTCCGGCTCGCGGCCGCTGCCGGAGAGCATGGCGACCGCGACGGCCGGGAAGTTGCGGGCGCTGCGGCCGAAGGTGCGCTCGATGTAGAGCGAGCAGTGCTTGAGGACCAGGGCGGCCTCGCCCGCGCTGAGCCGGCCGAGGAGCGCGTCGCGGACGCCGGGCACGAAGTCGTACCAGGGGCCGGCCACCCCGCCCTGCTCCCCCGACGGTCTCTCGTCCGGCGGGAGTTGCGTGACCAGGCCGCTGAGCAGCACCTCCGCCAGCTCGGCCGGGCCGGTCTGCGGCAGCATCGCGCGCTGGACGAGCTGGATGACGGGCAGCGCGAGCGGGACGGCCGAGAGGTGGACGGCGAGCAGCCGGGCGGCGGGCGAGGCCTGCTGGTCGAACTCGCCGACCATACGGGCCGGTTCGCCCCGTCCGGGCGCGGGCGGCGGTCCGGCCGGGGGCTCGGAGCCGTGGTCGGCCCGGACGACGGAGGCGGCACCGCGCAGCGAGAGGCCGGCGTCGGCGGCGGCCAGCCGGGCCCAGGAGCCGAGGGCGGAGGGGGTGGCGGACAGGACCGGGACGGCGCGTTCGCGGACCGCCCCTGCCGATGCGCCCGGTGTCGCGGCCGGCCGGCGGCGGCGTCGGGCGGGCCGGAAGTCAAGGGCCTGGTAGGGGCCCTGGCGGCGGACGAGGGTGCCGGCGACGGCGGGCAGAAGCGTGCGCGCCCACATCCGCTGGGGCAGCGGCTGGACCACGGCGAGCGGGGCGTCGGCCGCCCAGCGGTAGAGGAGCCGCTGCATCCTGCCGTCCCGCCACAGCGGGCCCGCGCAGTCGCTGATGACGAGGGTGAGGTGGTGGCCCGTGGGGTCGTGCAGCTGGTCGGCGGGGCGCAGCGGGCGGCCGGGGCCCGGGGCCGCGGCGACGCCGACGTCCTCGCCGTGCGGGTGGAGGTAGTGCACGGTGACGTCCCGGAAGGCGCCCACCCGCTCGCAGACCTGGCGCAGGTCGTGCAGCATCTGCTCCCAGACGGCCATCGAGGACGAGCCGTCCATCAGGAGCCGCAGTGCGGACGCGCGGCGGTGCACCCCGCGCAGCACCGGGATGATCATTTCGGCGTGGGCAGAGAGCTCGGCGGTGGCGGGCTCGTCCAGCTTGCGGCGGGTCGGGGCGGCCGGCGGACGGTAGTGCTGGACGGGCCGCAACGCGCGCTGCAGCGGCAGCAGTCCGGGGAACGCGGAGGCGATCGGGACGGCGACCTCGCCGAGGCGGTGATGGTCCGGATCGGGCACCCGGTCGTCCTGGGTGGGCAGCAGCTCCGCGACCCGGTGCCGGGCGCTGTCCTGGAGCACGGACGACGACGGGTCCTCGGCCGATGGCGCGGGGCCGCCGTCGCTCGGCGGCGTCCCGGCGTCGGGCACGGGGTCCGACGATACGGCCGATCCGACGCGGAAAGTGGCCGGATCTGTACGGTCGGCGGAGGTCGCGCGAAGGGGACCGCCCTCGTCGGAGGCATCGGGCCGCGGCGCGGGCGGCGTGATCCACTGGGCGAGCCAGAGCGCGTCGGCCATGCCACGGGCATCGGCCGGCACCCCCGCCGCGGTCAGCCGGGCGACGAGCTCGTCAAGGGGGCCGGGGCCGGGCTCCCCGAGGGGCACCGCACTCACCTCGTCCGATCAAGAGGTCGCATCAGCTCCGCCGTCAGACGCCGCCGGGTCTCTTCCTCGTCCTCGTCCGTCCAGCCGGCCTTCTGGGTGAGGTGGATGGCGTTGAAGAGCTGGTCGACGGCGCGCACATCGCCGGGCTCGCGGTCCAGGAAGCGGTCGATCACCGCTTCGTAGCGCTCGGCGGCCCCCTCACCGAAGTGGGCCCGCACCATCGCGGCGAGCCGCTCCTTGTCGGGGGCCGGGATGTGGAGGTGGATACAGCGGCGCAACAGGGGCGCCGGGAAGTCCCGTTCGCCGTTGCTGGTGAGGACGATGAAGGGGAAGGCGTGACAGCGCACCCGGCCGTCGCGGACCGTCACCCGGGTGCCGTCGTCGCTGAGCACCGCCACCTCGGGGGCGGATCCGGCCAGCCGCTCCAGCTCCGGAATCCTGAACTCCCCTTCCTCCAGGACGTTGAGGAGGTCGTTGGGCAGGTCGATATCGCTCTTGTCGAGCTCGTCGACGAGCAGTACGCGGGGCCTGGCGGCGGGCAGCAGGGCCGTACCGAGCGGGCCGAGGCGGATATAGCGGCCGATGCCGCCGCCGGGTTCATCGGCGGCATCCGCACCCGTTGCCGCCGCGGCCTCCTCGGCGGTCGGGGCGACACGGGCGATCTGGAGGTCCTGGAGGCGGCCGATGGCGTCGTAGTCGTACAGGCCGTCGCGGAGCGTGCTGCGGCTGACGACCGGCCAGCTGAGCACCCGGCCGAGGCCGAGTTCATAGGCGACCGAATGCGCCAGGGTGCTCTTGCCGCTGCCCGGCGCGCCCGTCACCAGCAGCGGCCGGCGCAGATAGAGGGCGGCGTTGACCAGCTCGCGCTCCGTCTCGCCGGGGCGGTGATGGCTGGCCTCCCGGTGCTGGACGCCCAGCCTGCGCTCGGAGGCGGGGTCCAGGGCGGCGGGCGGCGCCACGAGGGGGCCGCCGTCGAAATCGCGCCAGGGGGGTGGCGGCGGAAGGTGCTCAATTCCGTCGTGCGGTGCCCCCGCGCCACGGTAGATGAGCCAGTCGCTCACGTCGGAACTCCTCGTCGCCGGCCAGGCATCGGTCTGGAGCGAGGGCCATGGAGGCCCACCGGAGACGTCGGCATCCGCCCCGGCCTCCCCCGCGCCCGCCACGCACACTCATCGCCATCACGTCGTCACGAACAAGTCTTCCACGACGCTATGACAGTACCCATCCATACGGAAGCGCACGGGGCGGTTTCCGGTCTCGCGTGGTGGCGCCGCGGGGCGCCAAGTGCTGTGTACGGGGCGCCACTTGCCGCAGTGGGGCGGAGGCGGCCGGGGCGGGCACCGGGCGCATGCGGGGCGTACGCGGCGCTCGCTTCGCCCAGGGGCAGCGCCGGCCCGCTCATCGCGGCGACACCTGTGGCCGGTCCGTGAACAGTTGCGGTATCGGGTCCTCCGGATCGTCGTAGAGGAGCACCAGGTCGCGGGCCCAGTGCGTGCCCTCCTCCGTGGCCTCGGAGGCCTGCGCGCGCAGCTTTCTGACCAGCTCGGGCAGCCGGACCAGGCCGCCCGAGCCCTGAAGCAACTCCCGCACCCCGCGGTGGAATTCCTCGCACGAGGCATCGCACTCCCGCTCCTCGCCGTGGCCGCGGGCCGGCCACAGCCCGGCCGGGAAGCCGGTGTCCAGGGCGACGCCGACGGCGTCCCGCCCGAACCCTTCGGCGACCGTGTGGCACAGCGCGGGCAGCGCGCCCTCGTCCGTCTTCTCCAGCAGCCGCCAGATCGCCTCGGCGGAGCCAGCGCCGGGCCGCGCGCCGGCGCGCGGCGGGAGGCGCAGCGCCTGTAGTTCGGGCGCGGCGGCAAGGCCCTGCCAGCGGCGCAGCCAGGCCGGATCGACCTGTTCGCGCCGTCCCTGGTCGCGCAGGATCACCGCGCGCCCGGGGCCCACCGGCCGCAGCCGGGCGGTGCGCCGGGTCGAGGCCGCGACCTCCCACTGGCCGGCGGCGGTGTGCCAGCGGCCTTCGGGGACGGCGACCTCCAGGCGCACCCGGGCGCCCGGCCCGGCGTCGCTGTCGGCCCGCAGCAGCCGCCCGCCGAGCCGCCGCAGCATCTGCTCCCTGGCCTCCTCGAAGGGCACCCCGCCGGCCGACTCCTGGACATCCACCCGCAGCCACTGCCCCTGGCCGTAGCCCTCGCTGACCGACCAGTTGAACAGCTCGTGCCCGCCCTCGTCGTAGAAGAGCGGCTCGAACTCGACGAGCACGGAGCGCGGCCGGCGCCGCACCGGCCCGATCCTGCGGCGGTCCTGCGGCTGCAGCACCACCGCCTTGGCCTGCACGAACTCCGTGAGGCGGGCCGCCTCTTCGCGGACCGCGGCGGCCTGTTCGCCCGGTACGTCGCGCACCTCGTCGGCGGTCAGCTGGGCCACGATGCGCAGATAGTGCACAAAGGTGCGGAGCTCGGTGTACGGATCGCTGCCCTGGTAGAGCGCGCCATGGCCGTCCCGCCAGGTACGCAGCGACCAGGCCCCGGGCCGCTCACCGCGGTCCAGCACCTCGCCGACCGCCGCCTCCACGGCCAGCGGGTCGCGCGGTGCGGGCAGCCGGGCGAGCAGATCGAGCGCCTGCAGCCGCTCCTGTACGCCCCACAACCGGCCCCGGCCCGCCATGATCGCGTGCTGGGCGTCGAACCAGGTGGACCCGCCGCTCCGGCCGAGGTCCTGACCTGCCCAGTGCCAGCGGTCGTGCAGGCTCATCAGCGCGTGGTACGGGTCAGGGCCCAGGCCCTCGGCGCCCGCGACCAGATGCTCGGGGCCCAGCCCGCGCAGCGCGGTGACCGGCACCGCGAGCCCGACATGATCCTGCTGGTGGCGGCCCTTGACGATGCCGACCACCTCGCCGCGGTCACAGTCCAGCAGCGGCCCGCCGGACGCGCCGGGCGTGACCCGCACATCACTGCCGAACTGGAGACCGCGGGCGTCACGGGCGCCGAAGCGGACGGCGATGAAGGGGTCGACGGGGGTGGTGGGGGTACGGGGGGCGGCAGGTGCGGCATCGGCGCCGCCGCCGTCGTGTGCCTCCTGCGCTCCGCGTACGCCGTCCCCGTCGCCCTCCGACTCACGTATTACGCGTTCCCCCGCCGGACCCCCGGCCGCACCGCCGCTCACACCGCCTGCTCCGGCCCCGCCGACCCCGCCGGCCCCGGCCGCACCCCCGCCTCCGCCTCCGCCTCCGCCCGACCGATCGTGCCCGCGGAAGATGTACGCGTCCTCCAGGAGCGTCGCCGGCTGGTCGCTGAGCCAGGCACAGGGGTGCTCGATCTCCGGGTCGAGCAGCCGGACCAGGGCGAGATCGGCGCGGGCGGCGGCGGGCCCGGCCGCCGGGTCGGGCCGGCTCAGGTCGTACGCCCAGCGCGCGGGCACGACCTGGCCGCCGAACGCGACCCCGAAGACACCGGCCGGGCCGGTCTCGCGGCGCCGCCCATCGCTCGCCGCGAGCACATGGGCGCAGGTCAGCACCCATCCCGGCGCGATCAGCACACCGCTGCCCCACAGCCGGGTATCGGTCGCGTCCGGCGCGGCGCGCAGTCCGACGGTGGTGCGTCCGGCGTGGTCGAGGAGTTGTGCGTAGTGGGCGCGGTCACCGCGGCCGGTGGGCTGCCCCTCGGAGGTCGCCATCAGCGGCTCGAATCATCCGGCTCCCGGCGGTCGGCCGCGTTCGCCCGCCGCGGCCCCTCCGGAGAGGAGCCGGCGCGCTCGCTCCGCCAGGTGAGCGTGATGGAGAGGTTGGCCTTCGCCTCACCGTCCGCGAGCAGGGCGACGGCCTTGCCGGGCTTGGCCGACAGCTCCACGCCGAAGGTCACACTGGTCTCGTGCGGCGCGACCCGCTCGGTGGCCTGCCGGACGCTGTCGGCGACCCCGCCGATCACCTCGCGGAGCCCCTCGACCCGGGCACCGAGCGCGTCCCAGGCGCCGACGTCCTCGAAATCCTCGTCCGCCGTCCCGTCCGGATCGTCCACCCCGTCGAGCCCGGGCGCGTCCAGCCGGGAGACCCGGGCCCAGACCTCCGTGCCGTCGGGCAGTTCGATGCGCTGTGCGCGATCTTGCATCACGGCCTCCTGCTCCCCCTGGACGGCAATTCCCCAATTGCCGCAGGACCGTTGACAGGTGATCAGGCTAGCCCGCGGGCGCCTGTGGCGCGAGAGGTCCGTGGGCCTGCCTATCCTGGCCGGGAATGTCCCATGACCCCTGGTGGAGAGCGCGTGTATTTCACTGACCGTGGCATCGAGGAGCTGGAGAACCGGCGCGGCGAGGAGGAGGTCACCCTCGGATGGGTGGCCGATCAGCTGCGTACGTTCGTCGACCTGAACCCGGACTTCGAGGTTCCGGTCGAGCGGCTGGCCACCTGGCTGGCCCGCCTGGACGACGAGGACGAGGACGAGTAGGCCCGGACGGGCAGACCCCGGACAAGCAGGCCCCGGACGCGTAGGCCCCGGACGCGTAGGCCCTGGGCACGTAGGCCCTAGGGGACGCGTCGGGGGCGAATAGGGGCAAGCTCCGGGGCGGGGCGCTTGACTTCCGCAACCCGCGATATATCGTGTCTGGAGAAGACGCGATATGTTGCGTTGCACGGCTATCCAGGGGAGGCCAGGAATGTCAGCCCGGACCGAGTGGTCGCAGTATCCGATGCAGGTGGCCGAACCACGCAAGCTGGAGATCACGGAGCCCGTCGAGGCGCTCAACGTGCGCGTGGTCGGCGGCACCGTCAATGTCGTCGGCACCTCGGACGGCAGCCCTGCCCGCCTGGAGATCAGCGAGCTGCACGGCCCGCCGCTGACCGTCTCGTGCAGCGGCGGCACCTTGTCCGTCGGCTACGAGGACCTCCCCTGGAAGGGGTTCTTGAAGTTCCTCGACCGCAAGGGGTGGAACCGCGGCGCGGTGGTCTCGGTGACCGTGCCCGCCGACACCCGTGTCGAGGTCGGCGTGGTCGGCGCCAGCGCGGTGGTCTCCGGCATCACGGGGCGTACGGACGTCCGCGGCGTCTCCGGTGACAGCACGCTCGTCGGGCTGGCCGGTGCGGTGCGGGCCGACACGGTGTCGGGCGATGTCGAGGTGCAGGCGCTCACCGGCGCTCTGCGGTTCAACTCCGTCTCGGGGGATCTGACGGTCATCGACGGCGCCGGCGGCGCGGTGCACGCCGACTCCGTCAGCGGCAACATGGTCCTCGATCTGGACCCCGCGCAGGGCGCCGACATCCATCTGACGACGGTCTCCGGGGAGGTCGCCATCCGGCTGCCCGACCCGACCGACGCCACGGTGGACGCCAACACCACGACCGGCACGGTCGCCAACGCCTTCGACGCTCTGCGGGTCAGCGGCCAGTGGGGGGCGAAGAAGATCACCGGCTCGCTGGGTGCGGGCACCGGCACACTCAAGGTCACCACCGTCTCCGGCGGCCTCGCGCTGCTGCGCCGGCCCGCCTTCGAGGACGAGGAGAACCCGCGGAGCGACCCCGGTGACGGCCCCGCGGGCCCGGGCGACGGCCCGGCCCCGGGCCCGCACAAGGACTCGCCCACCACCCCGCCCGCCGAGAAGAAGGTGCTCTGAGCATGCCTCCCGTCTTCGCCCATGGCCGCCTCCGCCTCTACCTCCTCAAGCTGCTGGACGAGGCCCCGCGGCACGGCTACGAGATCATCCGCCTCCTGGAGGAGCGCTTCCAGGGCCTGTACGCCCCCTCCGCCGGCACGGTCTACCCCCGGCTCTCCAAGCTGGAGGCCGAGGGCCTGGTGACGCATGCGACCGAGGGCGGCCGCAAGGTCTACTCGATCACCGACGCCGGCCGGGCCGAACTCGCCGACCGCGGTGGCGAGTTGGCCGACCTCGAGCTGGAGATCAGGGAGTCGGTCGCCGCGCTCGCCTCCGACATCCGGGAGGACGTGAGCGGTTCGGCGCGGCATCTGCGCCGCGAGATCCGGGAAGCCGCACAGCAGGCCCGCGCGGGTGCGGGCGCGTCCGGTAGGGCCGGGCGGAACGGCGACGGGACGAAGACCGGCACGGACGACGGCGCCGGACGGCCGTTTTCGGACGCCTCCGACTACTTCGACGGCGCATTCGGCGACAAGGAGTCCTGGCGGCAGGCCAAGGAGGAGTTCGGGCGCGCCAAGGAGGAGTGGAAGGAACAGGCGCGGCGGGCCAAGGAGGAGAGCAAGCGGGCCAGGCAGGACGCCCAGCGGGCCCGTAAGCAGGCCCGGGAGGCCCAGGTGTTCGCGCGCGAGGAGATCCAGCGGGTCATCAAGCGCGTACAGGAGCAGGCCCAGGGGGCGGTGCGGACCGGCGACTGGTCGGGCGCGGTGCGCGAGGCGCTGTCCGAGGTGTCCCGCGAGGTCGGCCGCTTCACCGGCGGTCAGCCCGGCGAGGACCGGGCCGGTGCGCAGGACGGCGGCGCGCGGAACGGCGACGCCGACGCGGTCCGGGTGACGGTCGAGCGCGTCGATCCGGCCAAGGAGGGCCCGGCGGCCGAGGCTCCCCCGGCGCCGGAGTGGGCGCAAGAGCCGGCCGGCGACGATCCGGCCCGCGACTTCGACCGGCTGCTGGACCGCTTCCGCGACGATCTGCGGGACGCGGCGCGCGATCATGGCGTCACGGCCGAGCAGCTCAAGGAGTCCCGCCGCCGGCTGTCGACGGCCGCCGCCCACATCGGCGCGCTGCTGCGCCACCCGGAGCAGTACTCCTCGCTCACGGATCCGGACGACTAGCCGCGACCAGCCGGACGAGCGGGGCGAGGCAACCGCCCGGTTGCCCGACCCCGGTGAGGGCGGACGCGCCGGAGTGCGCCCGCCCTCACCGCGGCCGACCGGCCAAGCGCCCGGCGCCGGCGGCACGACACCCCCGGGGCCGGGCCCCGGACCCTACCCCCCGACGCTGTCCCGCAGCGCCCCGATGAGCCGTTCGGCGCGCTGGTCATCGCCGCCGCCCATCCGGTCGGCGACCTTGCGTCCGTCCACGAACACGGCGAGCGCGGCGCCGAGTTCACCGCGCTCCGCGAAGTTCCGGGCGAATTCGTCGCAAGGGCACCGAGGCCCTCGTCAGGTGCGGGGGCCGCCCGCGTTCGACCGAAGATCGCGCGGACGTCCCGAGCGGACGGTCCGCGGGGCCTCCTGCACCGGCGGCCGAAACCCTCTGCGCCCCAACCAGGCGTCAGCTACACAGAGTTGTCATCTACGTGCTGGATTTACGCGGCGTAATCGGGGAAGTCAGTATTTCGCACGGCTTTTCGTCCGGCACCGGGTTCCAGGGAGCCCCAGCTGCCCGATTCCTCGGACCGACGGCCGTGTTCCGGACTACGGTCCAACCCTCCCTGTCTGCCCACGCATCGTGAAGGCCATGAGGTAAAGCGATGTCGGAATACCTTTCGGTCGCCCGCCGGATGTGGCACGTACTGGAGCCACTGCACGCCACGCTGTACTTCGCCCCCGAGGCCCGCCAGGTCGCCGCCGACCTCGGCTATGACGTCGCCACCCGCTGGCCCAGCTATTTCGCCTGGCGTACGGCTCCGCTGGGCGCCGCCGGGCCCGAGCTGGTGGCCGCGACGTACTACAGCTTCAGCCCGCGGCTGATCGCCCGTCATATCCCGCAGATCTGGACCGTCGCGGAGCCGGCCAAGGTGCTGGACGCACGGCTGCTGGCCATGGACCGCGCACTGACCTCCCTCATCGGCGGCCGGCTCAGCGCCGCCCAGCTCGGCGAGGCGGCCCGGCTGGCCCGCCAGGCGGCCGAGAACGCCGGCCCGGCCGCCCGCCCGCTGGCCGCCGCCAACCTCGATCTGCCCTGGCCCGACGCGCCCCATCTGGTGCTCTGGCAGGCCGCGACCGCACTCCGCGAACATCGCGGCGACGGCCATCTGGCGGCGCTGCTGACCTGCGGACTGGATCCGTGCGAGGCCCTGGTGTCGTTCGCCGCGATCGGAGCCGCGCCGGCCGCCGACTTCGCGGGGCGTGGCTGGAGCGCGCAGGAATGGAGCGACGCCCGGCACCGCCTCGCCGCCCGCGGGTGGATCGCCCCGGACGGCAGCGCGACCGAGCGCGCCCACAAGGAGCGCGAGGCGATCGAGCGGATGACGGACCGGCTGGCGGCCGGACCGTGGCGGGCCCTGGGCCACTCCCGCGCCGAGCGGCTGGCGCACCTTCTCCACCCCGTAGTGGGCGCGGTCTTCGAGGCCGGCTATCTCCCGCGGCGCAGCACGCTGGGGATCGGGGCGGTGAAGGTCGGGGCTCCGTAGGGGCCAGGCCCACCGGCAGTCCCATAGGGGCGGGCCCACCGGCAATCCCGTAGGGGCAGGCCCACCGGCAGCCCCATAGGGGCGGGCTCACCGGCAGCCCCGCACGTGCAGCCCCCGGCGGCCACCCGCACGTGCAGCCCCCGGCGGCCACCCGCACGTGCAGCCCCCGGCGGCCACCCGCACGTGCAGCCCCCACCACTCAACTCGCGCGCCTGCCCCGGGCCTCCCCCAGCTCTCGCACCACATCGCCGTACGTCACCCCGTGGTCCGCCAGCACCGCGGCGGCCGGTCCGGGCCTCGCGGTCAGGGCCATCAGCAGATGCTCGTCACCGATGTACCGGTCGCCGCGGCCGACCGCGATCCGCAGGGCACGCTCCAGCACGGACTTGGCCTCCGCACTGAACGGCCGGCGCGCCCGCTTGCGACGCCCGGAAGGCCCGTCGGCGGACAGCGCGCCCACGCCGTGCGCCTGCTCCACCCGCGCCACGATCTCGTCGAGGTCGATCCCGAGCCCGGCCAGCGCCGCCGCGTCCGCCGTCGACATCCCGCCCCGCCGTCGCACCGCCGCGAGGGCGTCCGCCACCGACTCCCGCCGCTCATGCACACCGAGCGCGCCGAGCGCCTCCGCGGCCGGCGAATCCGCCCGGTCCAGCAGTGCGAGCAGCAGCTCCGGTTCACCGACCGTGCCGCTGCCCGTACGGTCCGTCTGCTCGACCGCGCCACGCACCACCGCGCGCGCATCGGCCGTGAACTTCTCGAACATCAGCGCCTCCCGTGCTTCTTGTGCACTGCCTGTCTGCTGACCCCCAGCTCGGCCGCGATCTCCTGCCACGACCAGCCCTGCGCGCGGGCGCTGCGCACCTGCACGGCTTCGAGCTGCTCCAGCAGCCGACGGAGCGCGGCTACCGCACGGAGCCCGACCCTGGGGTCCCGATCACCCGCCTGCTCGGCGAGATCCGTTGCTTCGGTCATGACGTCAATTTACGTTGACACTTCCCCACTGTCAACCATCGTTGACACGCACCCACCGGCGACGATCCCTCCGCCTCAACCGCCGCCACGCCCACCACCCTTGACCTCAAGCACACTTGAGGAGGCAGGCTCCGACTCATCAGCACCCACGGCGCGGAACGGAGCCCCCGATGCCCCCTCCCACGGAATTCACGAAACTCACAGAGCTCACAGACTTCCCCGACTTCCCCGACTTCCGGCGGGACGACGCCGGGACCGTCCTCCTCAGCCCATGGATCGTGCCGGACGCCGCATTCCAGCGCCCGGCGGCCGACTCGGTGCTCGCCGAATGGGAGCACCGGCAACGGCCGGACGCGATGCTCTCGCTCACCGCCTTCCTGAGCACCGACGGCAGCCATGTCCTCCACTACGCGCAATGGACGGATGACGACGCCCACCGGGAATGGGGGCGCACCAAGCGACCCGCGGTCGTCGGCCGGATCGACGCGGCGATCCCCGGCATCCGGCGGCCGGGCCTGGTGCGCTACCGGCGCTACCGCAGCTATGTGCCCCCACGGCCCGTCGGCCGGCGCCCCGCGCTGCTGGTCACCCCCGCCTTCGCCACGGCCGGCGCGGACGCCCAGCGCGCTCTCGCCGACACCGTCGTCGACCTGCTGACCCGTGAACAGGTGCCGGGACTGCTCGGCGCCCACTTCCACCTCAGCCAGGACGGTGAGCGGGTGCTCAATGTCGCGGAGTGGACGGACACTTCGGCCTGGCGGGAATTCGTCGACCACGGAGCATCGGCCAGGCTGCTGAGGGCGGCGGTCGATGCCCTGGCGGGCGTGACACCGGCCCCGGCGGTCCTCGCGCAGCCCGCGACGGCAGCGGACGACCCCGGCGGCCCCGAAGCGCCCCAACTGCCCGCCGTGCCGCAGTATCACCTGTACAAGAGCCTGATCAACATCTCTGCCCGCACACCCACCGAAGGGACCTGACATGTCCTACCCCGAGCCCCGCTACCTCGGCGACAACGGCGAGATCTCCGCGGTGCACCGCCCGGCGGACACCCCGCCCGACCTGGTCGCGGGAGCCAACCGCACCCACTACCTGGCGACGCACACCACCACCGGAGGCGAATTCGGCCTGTACCGGGCGGACTTGGGACCCAGAGCGGCGGGGGCGCGCACCCACTTCCACCGGACCATCTCGGAGTCGTTCTTCGTGCTGTCCGGCGCGGTGCGGCTCTACGACGGCGACCGCTGGATCACCGGCGGCGCGGGCGACTTCCTCTACGTCCCGCCGGGCGGACTGCATGCGTTCCGGAACGAGACCGACGACCCCGCGTCGCTGCTGATGCTCTTCTCCCCGGGCGCCCCGCGCGAGGAGTACTTCGAGCGCGTCGCCGAAATGGCACAGCGTGGCGGGCAGGAGTTCACGGACTTCCTCGTCCGGCACGACAGTTACTTCATCGACGAGAAGCCGGGCGACGCCCCGAAGAGCTGACGGAGCCGGGGCCGGACAGGCCGATCACCGCCGCGACACCGTCCGTCCGCAGCG
Organism: Streptomyces inhibens; assembly: GCF_022221585.1. Lineage (NCBI taxonomy): Bacteria > Bacillati > Actinomycetota > Actinomycetes > Kitasatosporales > Streptomycetaceae > Streptomyces > Streptomyces inhibens. The sequence continues at coordinate 6,608,093 of NZ_CP084681.1, read as the reverse complement.
CGACCGGCGCCGCGTCCGGCCCGGTCAGCAGCGCCGCGTCGAACCGCTCCAACCGCTCCCCCGGCTCCCCGGCCCCGGGCTCCGTGAGCTGCGTACGCCCCTCCACGGCAACGATGAGCGCCCCCTGGCCGGGATCCGCACCGCCCCCCGGCCGCACCACCTGGCTCCCCCGCACCAGCTCCACCGTCGCGCCGGCCCGCCCGTCCCGGAGCATCACATTGAGGTTGACGACCGGGCCGCCCAGCAGCCGGCAGTCGGTGGCCGCGCCGCCGGGGAAGGCGAACGGGCGGTAGCGGTCCGGGAGGAGCCGGGTGGTGCCGTCCACCGTCAGCTCCAGCCCGGCGCCGTCGACGACGGTGAGGATCCGCCGGACGCCGGGCAGCGGCGAGTACGGCCCGTCCCGGGTCACATCGGCCAGGCTGACCCGCCAGACGAAGCCGTCCCACCCGGCGCCGGGCGGATGGACGGCGATCTCCCGGGTCACCCCGCCGCCGTTGCTCCACGGCGCGGCGACCCGCCCCTCCGCCCGCAGGATCCGCACGTTCCCCAGCCTCCGATCACCCGCCGATTGAAGAAGAAACGTCAGACCGTCAGCACGATCTTGCCGAAGAGGTCGCCCTCCGCCATCCTCGTGAACGCCTCGCGCGCCCGGTCCAGCGGCAGCGTCGAGTCGATGACCGGCCGGACGCCCTTGGCCGCGCAGAAGCTGAGCAGCGAGGCCAGCTCCTCCTTGCTGCCCATCGTGGAGCCGACGACCTTCAGCTCCAGGAAGAAGATCCGGTTGAGTTCGGTGCGCTCGGGGTGGTATCCGCTGGTGGCGCCCGAGATGACCAGAGTGCCGCCGGGGCGCAGCGACTTGACGGAGTGCGACCAGGTGGCGGCGCCGACGGTCTCGATCACCGCGTCCACCCGCACCGGCAGCCGCTCACCGGTCGCGAACGCCGCCTCGGCGCCCAGCTCCAGCGCGCGCTTGCGCTTGGCCTCGTCCCGGCTGGTGGCGAAGATCCGCAGCCCCGCGGCGGCGCCCAGCACGATGGCGGCGGTCGCCACACCGCCGCCCGCGCCCTGCACCAGGACGCTGTCGCCGGGCCGTACGCCCGCGTTGGTGAACAGCATCCGGTACGCGGTGAGCCAGGCGGTGGGCAGACAGGCGGCCTCCTCGAAGGAGAGTTCCTTCGGCTTGGGCAGCACGTTCCAGGCGGGCACGGTGACCTGCTCGGCGAAGGTGCCCTGGTAGCGCTCGGTGAGGATGGAGGGCTTCTCCCGGGGGCCGACGCCGTGACCGGTCTGGCCGATGACGGAGTGCACGACGACGTCGTTGCCGTCCGCGTCCACTCCGGCGGCGTCGCAGCCGAGGATCATCGGCAGCGTCTCCTCGCTGATCCCCACCCCGCGCAGCGACCACAGGTCGTGGTGGTTGAGGGAGGCGGCCTTGACGTTGACGGTCGTCCAGCCGGGGCGTACGTCGGGGGCCGGGCGCTCCCCCAATTCGAGGCCGTTCAGCGGCTGGTCACGGTCGATGCGGGCGGCGTAGGCAGCAAACATGATCCCAACGTAGGCCGCGGCCGCGCGCTGCGGTACCGCGTACGGGTGTGACACGCACCGCGCCGCCCCGAGCGCGCCGCCACGACAACGGGCCGGGCCCGCACCCGTGTCAGGTGCGGGCCCGGCCCGTCGGCGTACGGCGGCGGGTCAGCGGCGCGCCACGCCCTCGGCGCGGGCGGCGGCCGCGACGGCGGCGGTGACGGCCGGCGCGACGCGCTCGTCGAACGGGGAGGGGATGACCCGGTCGGCGCTGAGTTCATCGGCGACGACGGCGGCCAGCGCCTCGGCGGCGGCGAGCTTCATGCCCTCCGTGATCCGCGAGGCCCGCACCTGCATGGCACCGGCGAAGATGCCCGGGAAGGCCAGCACGTTGTTGATCTGGTTGGGGAAGTCGCTGCGCCCGGTGGCGACCACGGCCGCGTACTTGTGCGCGACATCGGGGTGGATCTCCGGGGTGGGGTTGGCCATCGCGAAGATCAGCGAGTTCTTCGCCATCTTCGCCACCGCCTCCTCCGGCACCGTGCCGCCGGAGACCCCGATGAAGACGTCCGCGCCGTCCAGCGCGTCCTCCAGCGAGCCGGTCAGCCGGCCCTTGTTGGTGAAGCCGGCCACCTCGCGCTTGACGTCCGTGAGGTCGCCGCGGTCCGCGGAGACGACGCCCTTGCGGTCACAGACCGCGACGTCTCCGATGCCCGCCTCGATGAGGATCTTGGCGATGGCCACGCCGGCCGCACCGGCCCCCGAGATGACCGCACGCAGCTGGCCGAGCGAGCGGTCGGTGAGCTTGGCCGCGTTGCGCAACGCGGCCAGGGTGACCACGGCGGTGCCGTGCTGGTCGTCGTGGAAGACCGGGATGTCCAGCGCCTCCTGGAGGCGGCGCTCGATCTCGAAGCACCGGGGTGCCGAGATGTCCTCCAGATTGACGCCGCCGAAGGACGGCGCCAGCCGGATGACGGTCTCCACGATCTCGTCGGTGTCGGTGGTGCCGAGCGCGATCGGCACCGCGTCCACGCCACCGAACTGCTTGAAAAGGATGGCCTTGCCTTCCATCACAGGAAGCGAGGCCTCCGGGCCGATGTCGCCCAGGCCCAGCACCGCGGTGCCGTCCGTGACCACGGCGACGACCTGGGACTTCCAGGTGTAGTCGTACACGAGTTCGGGCTGTTCCGCGATGGCGCTGCACACCTTGGCGACGCCCGGCGTGTATGCGAGGGACAGGTCGTCCTTGTCGCGGACCGGGACGGTCGCCCGGATGGCCATTTTGCCGCCGCGATGCAGCGCGAAGGCCGGATCGAAGGTTCCGTCGGGAGCACTGCCCGCGCCTTCGTCCGCGCCCGTATTGCCGTCGCTGCGAGGATTGACGATCTCCGCTGCCACTTGTCTTACCCCTTTATTCGTAAATCTGTTGAGGGTGGCCACTCCCTGGTTAAGGGGTGGGCGGGCACCGCGTCCGCGCCCTGCCTGGCGGATGGCCGCCCAGCGGGGGGAGGTACGGACGCCGGGCGCGCCGCACACGCGCCCTGAGCCCCGGATGAGGGGTGTAACGAACCTTTCTACCGGACGGGCGCGGGCCCCGACGAGTCAGATTCATTACTCTCGGGTTCAGGGATCCGACAATAACGGCGAAATGCATCAAAAACGGAGAAGAGCCACCCATCTGCTGTCCGGAATCCGAGACATCCGAAGCGCTCCGGGCGCCCCTTGCGCCTCACGGGTGACCGGTCTCCCTTGCGACACAAGGGCGCCACCCCGTCTTACCCGTCCGTTATCCGATTTTGACCTGTACAGCAGTCCGAATACCGGAGTCCGGATGGCAGGATTCCGTCACCAACCGAGGTCGCGACGCTCGAAGGTGTGTGCCCGACCCTTTTCGTCACGTCGGCTTCTCCATCCGCAGGAGGATCAGCATGACCGCAAGCACCATCCGTCGCCCGGCCGCCGGCAGGTCACGTACAGCCGTGGCCGCGGTGGCCGCGGTCGCCGCCTCGATGCTGCTTCTCAGCGCCTGTGGCGACCAGACGGACGCGGCCATCGCCAAGCGTGAGGCGCAGAAGAACCGCAACGTCAACGCGCCGCTGTTCAAGCTGCTGCCCAAGGACGTCCAGGAAAAGGGCCTGCTCCAGGTCGGCTCGGACATCACCTACAAGCCGGTGGAGTTCCGCTCCAACGGCGCGGTCGAGGGCATCGACCCCGATCTTGCGGCGGCGATGAGCAAGGAGCTGGGCATCAAGCTCAACTTCAACAACGCCACGTTCGACACCCTCATGGGCGGCCTGAAGTCCAAGCGCTACGACATCGCGATGTCGGCGATGACGGACACCAAGGAGCGCCAGGAGGGCATCGACAGCAACACCGGCAAGAAGATCGGCCAGGGCGTCGACTTCATCGACTACCTCAACGTCGGCGTCTCGCTCTACACCCAGAAGGGCAAGACCAAGGGCATCGACGGCTGGGAAACGCTGTGCGGCAAGAAGATCGCGGTACAGCGCGGCACCGTCTCGCACGATCTGGCCAAGGACAAGTCGAAGGCCTGCGAGAAGAACGACGAGCAGCCGATCGCCATCGAGGCGTTCGACAACGACTCCGAGGCCCAGACCCGGCTGCGTACCGGCGGTGTGGACGCCGTCTCCAGCGACTACCCGGTCGCGGCGTACGCGGTGAAGGTCTCCGGCAAGGGCAAGGACTTCCAGATGGTCGGCGGTGCGCCCCTGAAGGCGGCCCCGTACGGCATCGCGGTCCCCAAGGGCCAGGAGAAGCTGCGCGACGCGCTCAAGGCCGCCGTGGAACGCACGATCAAGAACGGCTCGTACGCCAAGGTCCTGGACAAGTGGGACGTCAAGGACGCCGCGGTCAAGGAAGTGAAGCTCAATGGCGGCACCTGAGCCGCTCCGAGCTGTGCCCCCGTCCCCTCTGCGCACCTCCCGCCGAATGCTGAAAGGCAACACCCGTGTCAGTTGACGTCGACAAGTCGGCCCAGCCGCCGGCGGACGCTCCGCCGCCCCACCCCGAGCCCATCAAAGCCATCCCGGTCCGCCATTACGGGCGCTGGGTCGCGGCGATCGTCGTCATCGGGCTGGTCGCTCTGCTCTTCCGGGCCTTCGCCTCGGGGAACGTCAACTGGGACGCCATCCCGGAGTACATGTTCAACGGGGACATCCTCAAGGGTCTGCGCAACACCCTGCTGATCACCGTGCTCTCGATGATCATCGGCGTCGTGGGCGGCGTGATCCTGGCCGTGATGCGCCAGTCCAAGAACCCGGTGACGTCCACGGTCGCGTGGTTCTACGTCTGGTTCTTCCGCGGTACGCCGGTCTACGTCCAGCTGTTCCTGTGGTTCAACCTCGGCCTGGTCTTCCAGTACATCGACATCATGCCGATCTACAAGGACGAGTGGTCGGACTTCATGACCCCGTTCCTGTGCGCGCTGCTGGGCCTCGGCCTGAACGAGGCGGCGTACATGGCGGAGATCTGCCGGGCCGGCCTCAACGCCGTCGACGAGGGCCAGACCGAGGCGGCGCACGCGCTGGGTATGAGCCACGGCAAGACGCTGCGCCGGATCATCGTGCCGCAGGCGATGCGGGTGATCGTGCCGCCGACCGGCAACGAGGTCATCAACATGCTGAAGACCTCATCGCTGGTCATCGCCGTCCAGTACTACGATTTGCTGCAGGCAGCGCAGAACGTCGGACGGGACTCCGGTGTCGTGGTGGAGATGCTGATCCTCGCCGCCGCCTGGTACCTGATCGCCACCACCGTGCTGAGCATCGGCCAGTACTACCTGGAGCGCTACTACGCCCGCGGCTCCAGCCGCCAGCTCCCGCCCACCCCGCTCCAGCGCGCCAAGGCGAGGCTGTCCGGCGGCTTCAACCGCGCCGGAGGTGCAGCATGACCACAAGCAAGATGACGACGAGCAAGGCCGCGGGTACCTCCGGGGGCCCGATGGTCAAGGCCGAGGGCGTCCACAAGTCCTTCGGCGCGGCCCACATCCTCAAGGGCATCGACCTGGAGGTCGCGCCGCGGGAGGTCTTCTGCCTGATCGGCCCGTCCGGCTCCGGCAAGTCGACGTTCCTGCGCTGCATCAACCACCTGGAGAAGGTCAACGCCGGCCGGCTGTCCGTCGACGGCGAACTGGTCGGCTACCGCGAGCACAACGGCAAGCTCTACGAGCTGCGCGACCGCGAGGTCGCCGCCCGCCGCCGCGATATCGGCATGGTCTTCCAGCGCTTCAACCTCTTCCCGCACATGACCGCGGTGGAGAACATCATGGAGGCGCCGATCCAGGTCAAGGGCGAGTCGAAGTCCGCCGCCCGGGAGCGGGCGGTCAAGCTCCTGGACCGCGTCGGCCTGGCCGACAAGGCCGGCAACTACCCCTCGCAGCTCTCCGGCGGCCAGCAGCAGCGCGTCGCCATCGCCCGTGCGCTGGCGATGGAGCCGAAGCTGATGCTCTTCGACGAGCCGACCTCGGCGCTGGACCCGGAGCTGGTCGGTGACGTTCTGGACGTCATGAAGGACCTGGCCGCCGACGGTATGACGATGATCGTCGTGACCCATGAGATGGGCTTCGCCCGCGAGGTCGGCGACTCGCTGGTCTTCATGGACGACGGTGTGGTCGTCGAATCCGGCCACCCGCGCGAGGTGCTCGGCAATCCGCAGCATGAGCGGACGAAGTCGTTCCTGTCGAAGGTGCTGTAACGCGACGGCTCGCTGCTTTCCCCGCGCGGTGGGGCCTTCTCCTCCGGGAGAAGGCCCCACCGCGGGTTTTCGGCCCTACTTCAGGCCGAGCACCAGTGCGTCCGTGGGCGAGGACCACACCGCCCGGGCCTCCGCGAAGCCCGCGTCGTGCAGCGCGGCCGCATGCCACCGTGCCGAGGGTGTGTCGCCGTCCGCGTGCTCGCCGTAGATCTCGAAGCGTTCGGCGGTCGGCCCGGCCAGCCGCGGGTCGGCGGCGGCCAGCTGCCACCACTCGGCCCAGTCGACCGCGCCGGCGGCCTTCGCCACGTCCATCCGCGCATGCCGGAACGCCCGTTCCGCGGCATTGATCCGCGGGGTCGCCTCCTCGGGCATCCGGTCGGCGTTCATGAAGACCCCGCCGTCCCGCACCAGCTCGCCGAGCTGCCCGTAGAGCCCGCGCAGGTCCTCGGTGTGCAGCCAGTGCAGCGCGGTGGCGGTGAGCACCGCGTCGTACGACGCGTGCGGCAGCTTCGCCGTCCACCGCGGGTCCTTGAGATCGGCCCGTACGAAGCTGACCCGGGGCTCGCCCCCGAAGTACCCTTCCGCGATGGCCAGCAGCGCGGGATCGAGATCGACGCCCACACTCTCGGCCTTGGGGAACCGCTTCAGCAGCCGGTCGGAGATACTGCCCGTACCGCATGCAAGATCCAGCACCCGGGGCTCGGGGCCCACCAGCGCCTCGACCATGTCGAGCATCACCCGGAACCGCTCCTCACGGTCGGGGAGGTACCACTCCTGCTGGCGGTCCCAACTGTTCTGCCACGCCTGCCAATCGGCACCGACGGCGGTCTCGGTCATCGCTTCCCCTCCATGGCGTAATACCCTCGTACTAGCAACACCCATTACCACGAACAAGTAATCCGCACCCTAGCCCCCGCCCGTAAGGACTACAAGTGGAACTGGCCTATTACTCGGACTATGCCGTGCGACTGGTCAACACCGAGCAGCCCGAGCGCGGTGGCGACACCCTGACCTCGGTGGAGGCCGTACGCGAACTCTTCGGCCCCGCCCAGCAGGCCGCCCGGCGCGCCACCGACAGTGACGTCACCCGGCTGCGCGCGGTCCGCGCCCGGCTGCGCGCCATCTTCGAGGCCGCCGACGCCGGCGACGAGGTCCTGGCCGTGGACCTGCTGAACGCCCTGATGATGGAGTTCCCGGTCAGCCCGCAGATCTCCGGCCACGAGTACCGGGACGACAACGGCCGCCCCAACTGGCACATGCACATCGCCGACCACGCCGCCAACGCGACCGCGGGCTTCACCGCGACCGCCTGTATGGGGCTGGCCTTCCACCTGACCGAACTGGGCGTGGACCGGCTGGGCATCTGCGAGGCGAGCCCCTGCCGCAACGTCTACCTGGACACCTCGACCAACCGCTCCCGGCGTTACTGCTCCGACCGCTGCGCCACCCGCGCCAACGTCGCCGCCTACCGCGCCCGCAAGCGCCTGGAGAGCGAGCGCTCGGCCCGCACCGGCCGGACCGCCGACACCGCCCAGGACAGCACCCCGGTGACCGACCGCTGAATCCCCCGCGGCGGCCGCACCCGCATCCATGCGCGCGCGATGACCAGCTCGTCAGGGACCACCCCGAACTCCCGGCTGTCGTTCTCGACGAACGGGTTGTCCCCCTGGACCCACCAGCCGCCGTCGCGCCGCTGCACGGCCCGCTTGACGATCAGCAGATCCTGCCGGAACGGGTGCCGCAGCACGACGACATCACCGGGCCGCACCGCCGCCCCGTACTGCACCACGAGCTGGTCACCGGGCTGCAGCGTCGGCACCATCGACGGGTTGTACACCTCCGCCAGCCCGAACGCCCGGAGCAGCCCGTTCCGCTCATGCCCCGGCTCCACGCCCTCACCCTGCTCCGGCCCGCGCTCGTGCACCCGCTCCGGCATCCCGTACCTCCCGGTCAAACCCCGGTCCGACCCGCTCACCGGTCCATCCTCCATCAGTCCCACCTTGGCACTGGACTTTTGCCCTAAGTCCCCCGGGCCGCCCGAGAAAAGCCTTCCCGCACCGAGTAATCTCGCACCTGAGAAGACGATCACGAGGAAGGACTGAACATGCTTTCCCGCCTGTTCGCCCCCAAGGTCAAGGTCAGCGCCCACTGCGACCTGCCCTGCGGCGTGTACGACCCGGCCCAGGCCCGCATCGAGGCCGAGTCCGTCAAGGCCGTCCAGGAGAAGTACCAGGCCAACGAGGACGCGGACTTCCGCACCCGCGCCGTCCTGATCAAGGAGCAGCGCGCCGAGCTGGCCAAGCACCACGTCTCGGTGCTGTGGAGCGACTACTTCAAGCCCCCGCACTTCGAGAAGTACCCGGAGCTGCACCAGCTGGTCAACGACACCCTCAAGGCGCTCAGCGCCGCCAAGGGTTCCAACGACCCGGCGACCGGCCAGAAGGCCCTCGACTACATCGCCCAGATCGACAAGATCTTCTGGGAGACCAAGAAGGCTTGAGCCTTACCTAGGCAGTCTGACCTGCACTTTCGCGGGTCGCCTCGCCCAGCTGTCCGCACCCGGTCCGCATACCGCCGAGCACGGCGTCCATGACGGAGCGGGTGCGGTCTTCTTCCCCCGGCCACAGGTGCGCGTAGATCCGCAGCGTGATGACGGCGGACGCGCGGCCGAGAACCAGCTGGACCTCCTTGACGCTCGCCCCGCCGGCGGGCAGCCGTGTCGAGAAGCGGCCCGAAGCCTGGGCCGGGGCCTGGCACCGGTCCTCATCCACGCCGACGCTCGGCACGGGCGGCGGCGTCTTTCGTCAGTGGTTTCCGTCGGCGTTTTCCGTACGGGGCTTGTGGATCCGGTGCATGCCGCCGGCGGCCATCCCTCTGACGGGCAGCTCGGCCGGCGCCGCGCCGGACGGGCCCACGCCCTTGGCCGCCGCCCGTCCGTAGCGGCTCGCCAGCGGGGCGGAGGTGAGGCCGTGCGCGAGGACGCTGAGCAGCACGGTGCAGGCGACCACCGGGACGACCGGCTGTGCGCCGGCGGGGGCCAGCTCCTCCACCGCGAGCAGCCCGAAGATGATCGAAGCCAGGCCGCGGGGCCCGAACCAGCCCACGAACAGCACCGTTCCGGCGTCCAGACCGCTGCCGATCAGGGACAGCGCCACCGGCAGCATGCGGATCACGGTCAGGCTCAGCACCGCGTAGACCACGACCTGCCAGGTGAAGTGGGCGAACGCCTCCGGAAGCAGGACGGCGCCGAAAACCAGCCATACCAACACGGAAAGCAGCGAGGCGGACTGCTCGACGTACAGCAGCACCCGCCGCGGTGCACCGTGCGTCGCGCCGAAGGCCAGACCGGCGACGAAGGCGGCGACAAAGCCGTTGCCGCCGATCGCGAGGGCGGACGTGTAGCCCAGGAGGGCCAGGGCCAGGACGCCCACGCCGGCGAAGTCCTCCGCCGCCCAGCCTCCGCGGAGCGTGGTCCTCAGCAGCCGTCCGGCGGCCAGTCCGACCACCGCGCCGTACGCCGCACCGACGGCCAGCTGCACCAGGGCATGACCGGAGGCGTCCGGTCCCGCGGTGCCCTGGGCCGCGGACATTCCGGCCAGGGCGAGCACCACCAGCGGCGTGACGATGCCGTCGTTGAGGCCGCTCTCGACGTTGATGACCTGGCGGATCCTGGCCGGCACCTCCGGGTTGACCATCATCGTCGCGCCGAGCGCGGCGTCCGTCGGAGCGAGCGCGGCCCCGACATACAGGGCGGCCCACCCCGAAACGCCGGGAAGGAGCACGGACGCCAGCAGCGTGCCGAGTCCCACACACAGGGGAAGCCCGATTCCCAGCAGCCGTACACAGAGGCCGAGTTCCGGCCGCAGGGCCCGGAGGGAGAGCCGTGCGGCATCGGTGAAGAGCACCCAGACCAGGGTGATCTCCGCGAGCACCTTGACCGTCTCGTGCGGGAGGGCGAGGTCGAGGACCCCGGTGCCCTTGCCGAGCAGAAGGCCCATCAGCACGAACGCGGCCGGAGCGGTGAGTTCGAAGCGCTCCATCCGCCGCGAGCACAGGCACCACAGGAACAGCAGGAGCAGTACCAGGGAAAAAGTGCCGTCCACGGGGGTCTCCAGGCTTGGCCGGGCCGGCCTTCGGGGCTCCCACTCTCGGCCATCGCCACGGTGCCCGGCCGCTCCCGGAAGGCCGGGGCGGTGCCTTTCACACGGTTGGTCGAAGGCCGGTGGCAAGAGAGACGGAAGGGGACGGAGGAATTTCCGTGGGGGTGTCGATCCGGGCGAGGACCGTTCGTCGCGTTAGCAAGGGGACGGAATCGGGCCACCGGTCGGCGGCCGTTTCAGGCCACCGATTCCGCCCCGTTCAGACCGATGGACACGCAAAGGAGATGCGCCGTGCGCTACATGATGCTGCTCAAGATCGACGAGAAGTCGATGCCGGCCGGCGGGCCCGGCCCCGAGTTGATGGAGGTGATCGGGAAGCTGATCGACGAGATGACCAAGGCCGGGGTGCTGCTGGACACCGCCGGTCTGACGCCGACGGCGCAGGGCACCCGGGTGCGTCTGTCCGGCGGGAAGCTGAGCGTGACCGACGGGCCGTTCGCCGAGGCGAAAGAGGTGATCGGCGGATACCTGCTCATCCAGGCCGCGTCGAAGGAGGAGGCGGTCGAATGGGCGTCGCGGTTCCTGCGGATGCACGGGAGCGAGTGGGAGCTGACGGCCGAGGTCCGGCAGGTGGAGGAGCCGCCGGGGGCCGGTGCCTAGGCCCGCCGGACATCCGGCGTACCGGACGGGAGCGCCGGGTGCCCGTTCCGCGGTTCGGATTGCCGCGGCGGGACCCGGGTGCTCTGATGGGTGCCCGTGACGGCAACAGGCGATACTCATCGCGCGATCGAAGCGGTGTTCAGGATCGAGTCGGCGCGGCTGATCGCCGGGCTGACGCGGATCGTGCGGGATGTGGGGCTGGCCGAGGAGCTGGCGCAGGACGCCCTGGTGGCCGCGCTGGAGCGGTGGCCGAAAACCGGTGTCCCGGACAATCCGGGGGCCTGGCTGATGGCCACCGCCAAGCACCGGGCGATCGATCTGTTGCGCCGGCAGGAGCGGCTGGCCCGCAAGGTGGAGACGCTCGGGCACGAGGCGGAGCGCGAACCCACCTGGGCGGAGGCCGATTTCGAGCGGGTCCTGGACACCGAGGTGATCGAGGACGATCTGCTGCGGCTGGTGTTCATCGCCTGCCATCCGGTGCTGTCCACCCAGGCGCGGGTCGCGCTGACCCTGCGGCTGCTGGGCGGCCTGCGGACCGATGAGATCGCCCGCGCGTTCCTGGTGTCGGAGGCGACCGTCGCGCAGCGGATCGTACGGGCGAAGAAGACGCTCGCCGCGGCGCGGGTGCCGTTCGAGGTGCCGGCCAGGGAGGAGTTGGCCGAGCGGCTCTCGTCGGTGCTGGAGGTCATCTATCTGGTCTTCAACGAGGGGTACGCGGCGACGGCCGGGGACGACTGGATGCGTCCGGCGCTGTGCGAGGAGGCGCTGCGACTGGGGCGGATCGTGGCCGGGCTGCTGCCCGAGGAGCCGGAGGCGCACGGGCTGGTGGCGCTGATGGAGATCCAGGCGTCGCGGTCGGCGGCGCGGACCGGGCCGACGGGTGAGCCGGTGCTGCTGCTGGAGCAGAACCGGTCGCGCTGGGACCGGCTGCTGATCCGTCGCGGGCTGGCCGCCCTCGCCCGCGCCGAGGAGCTGGGCGGGACGGTCGGACCGTACGCCCTGCAGGCCGCGATCGCCGCCTGTCATGCGCGGGCGCGCACCGCCCAGGAGACGGACTGGCCGCGGATCGCTGTGCTGTACGAGGCGCTGGCGCAGGTCACGCCGTCCCCGGTCGTGGAGTTGAACCGGGCGGTCGCGGTGGGCATGGCGTTCGGGGCCGAGCAGGGTCTGGCCGTCGCGGACGGGCTGGCGGCGGAGCCGGCGCTGGCGGGCTATCACCTGCTGCCGAGCGTACGGGGCGACCTGCTAGCCCGGCTGGGGCGCGCGGCGGAGGCACGGGAGGAGTTCCTGCGGGCGGCCGCGCTGACCCGTAACGCCCGCGAGCGGACGATGCTGGAGGAGCGGGCCAGGGAGCAGGAGTTCCCCGTGTAAGCCGCTTTCGCGGGCCTCTTCGGAGCCGGCCGGGCGGGCGCTACCGACCCACCGGCAGTGGTCCGTCGTGCCGTACGAGCCATGCCCGGTACGCCTCGCTCGCCCAGGCGATCTCCATGTACGCGGCGGTCAGGTCGGCGAACAGGTCGTCGGCGGGGGCGGCCGGGGTGCCGTCCTGGCGGCAGGCCATGAACAGGCGGACCGCCAGCGGGTCGCCGTACAGCGGGCGGATGGCCATGCCGTGCCGGGAGCGGGCGGTCGGCTGGCAGGGGGTGACCACCTCACCGGCCGTGACGAGGTCCACGGTGGTGAGGTAATCACCGTGGACGACGCGGGGTTTGATGCCGGCCGCGGCCCAGATACGGCGCAGGCCCGCCCACTCGCCGTCCACGGTCGGATCGACCATCCACTGGTCGTCGGCGAGGTCCGCCACCCGGACGATCTCCTGGGCGGCCGCGGGGTGGGTATCCGCCAGGGCGATGAACTGCGGTTCCCTGGCGATGAGTTCATGCGCGACCAGGCCGTCGGGGATCCGTAGCGGCGCGCCCTCGACCTCATGGACGAAGGCGGCGTCGAGCTGCCCCATCGCGACCATGTGCAGCAGCGCATTGGCGGACACATCGGTCCTTATCGTGGTGTCCGTCTCCGGCAGCCGCACCCGCAGCCGACGCAGCCAGCCGGCGACCGCGGGGCTGTTGGTGCTGCCGATGTTCAACCGGGCGCCCTGCTCGCGGAGCGAGGCCGAGGCGACCTCATCGACAAGCGCCCGCATTTCGGCCACTATCGGCCGGGCCCGGCACAGCACGGAATGCCCCAGGGGGGTGGGCCGGCTGCCGGTCGGTTCACGGAAGAAGAGCTGGCCACCGAGGGCCTTTTCGATGCGGTGCAACTGAGTCGTCAAGGAAGGCTGGCTCATGCCGAGTTGCCGCGCCGCCTTGCGTACGCTGCCTGAGTCGGCGATGGCGCACAATGCGCGAAGATGCCTTACCTCGAGCTCCACGTCGGGAGCATAACGACGTCGGCATCCGTCACACCAGACTCTTAAACCTGTCCGAACTTGTTCTTTTTCCCGGGGTATTGGCTGAAGCTATCGCCACCTGGCATCTCCGTCTCACGGGTGAACTCCGTCCAGACTCAACGGCACCAAGAAATCCGCAGGGCCCCGGTCGCCGCCCCACACGGCGACCGTACGGCCTTCGGAGACTAAGGAGCCCCCCACATGAGAACTCCCAAGACGGCGCTGTCGGCAGCGCTCGGCCTGGGCCTCGCCGCCGCGCTCGCAGTCGCGGCGCCGGTTTCGGCAGCTTCCCCCTCCTCCCACGCCAACTCCTCCCACAGCACCCGCGCCTCGATCGCGGCGTACAACGGATCGGCGGCCGAGAAGGCAGACACCAAGGCGTTCTTCGAGGCCGTGATGAAGTCGGCCAAGGCCAAGATGAAGGCCCACCCGAACGCGGCCTCGGTCACCGTCACCTATGACGCCAGCGCGGCCCCGACGTTCGCGAACCAGATATCCGAGAGCGCCTCGATCTGGAACAGCGCCGTTTCGAACGTGAAGCTGCAGGAAGGCAGCGGCGGCGACTTCCAGTACCGCGAGGGCAACGACGCGCGTGGTTCGTACGCCAGCACCGACGGTCACGGCAAGGGCTTCGTCTTCCTGGACTACCAGCAGAACCAGGAGTACAACTCCACCCGCGTGACCGCGCACGAGACCGGCCATGTGCTGGGTCTGCCGGACCACTACGAGGGTCCGTGCAGCGAGCTGATGTCCGGCGGCGGCCCCGGCACGTCCTGCCAGAACACCAAGCCGGACGCGAACGAGAGCGCCCAGGTGGACCAGCTCTGGGCGAACGGTCTGGCCGGCGTCCACTTCGGCAAGGCCTCCTGACGTCGGGCGAAGGTCCCTGACGCACGAAGCAGGCCCGATGAAGTAACGAAGTTCGGCGGTGGCCCGCGGTCCTGACCGTGCTGACGGCGGTCGGGCCCGCGAACGGCCTGGGACTGACGAGTGCCGGAACCTGGCGGCCGGCCCTCGTATCCCCACCGGTCCTCGCATCTCTTGCGCCGTCCACGCGGTGGGGCTCCTCTCCGAGCCCCACCGCTTTCGTTTGACACCACTAAACATGGGATGTTCCCATCACCGGTGGAATAAGACGGCAGGGCAGGGCTTCAGCGCTCCGCGCTTCCGCGAAGAAGCGCGAAGAAGGAGGACGGCGCCGATGCCGCTGCGCAGCACCGCCCGCACCAGCCTGGTCGACCTGGTCATCGAGCAGATGGAGCGGCTGATCACCGAGGGCGAATGGGAGGTCGGGGCGAAGATCCCGGCCGAGCCCGTACTGGTCGAGCAGCTCGACGTCGGGCGGAACACCGTCCGCGAGGCGGTCCGCGCGCTGGTGCACACCGGAATGCTGGAGCCGCGGCAGGGCGACGGGACCTACGTCCGCGCCAGCAGCGACTTCGGCGCGGCCGTGCAGCGGCGGCTGCGGCGGGCCGAGCACCTGGAGGCGTACGAGGTGCGCGCCAGCCTGGAGCGCGATGCCGCGCGCTATGCCGCCGAGCGCCGCACCGACGAGGATCTCGCCGCGCTGCGCGGCGCGCTGGCCGAGCGCGGCCGGGCCTGGGACCGCGGCGATGTGGCCGCCTTCATCGACGCGGACATGCGCTTTCACCGCGCGGTCGCGGCCGCCGCCCACAACAGCGTGCTGGCCGAGCTGTACGAGCACCTCAGCGACGCCTTGCGCGCAACGCTGCAGGCGGTGGTCGGCACGCCGCTGCCCGACGCGGTACGCCACCAGCTCGATGCGCACACCGCCATCGTCGACGCCATCGAGGCGGGGGACGCCGAGGCCGCCGAGCGGGCCGCGCTGGCGCACCTCACGGAGGCGATGAACGCCCTGCGCGAGCCGCCGGCGGAGCACCGGGCCGGCACCCACCACACCCACCCCGAAGGCGACGCGCATGCCTGAGGCAGGAGGACCGGCGGTCACGGCGGAACGGCCCGCCACCGCCACACCAGAGGGGCCGGTCGCCGCACCGGCCGAGGCGCCGCCCGGCGTCACCGGGCGCCGCGCCCTGTACCTCGGTATCGGCGTCGTCCTGCTGGCGCTGAATCTGCGCCCCGCGCTGGTCGCCGTCTCCCCGCTCGCCGGCACCATCCGCGACGACAGCGGGATGTCGGCCGCCGCCACAAGTCTGCTCACCGCGCTGCCGCTGCTCTGCTTCGGTCTGCTGGCGCCGCTCGCACCGCGGCTGGGGCGGCGGTGGGGCATGGAGCGCTCGCTGCTCGGCACGATGGCGCTGATCTGTGCGGGCACCGCGCTGCGGATGCTGGACCCGGTCGTGGCGCTGTTCGCCGGGACGGTGGTGATCGGCGCCGGGATAGCCGTCGCCAACGTCCTGCTGCCCGGCCTGATCAAGCGGGACTTCCCGGCCAGGGCCGGGCTGATGACCGGTCTGTACTCCATGTCGCTGTTCGGCGGCGCCGCGCTCGCGGCCGGCATCACGGTGCCCGTCCAGCAGGCCGCCGGCCTGAGCTGGCAGACCACGCTGGCCTGCTGGGGATCACTGGCGGTCCTGGCACTGCTGGTCTGGCTGCCGCGGATCCGCAGCCGTAAGCGGATGCCTGCGGCCGCGGCCCGGCAGGCGGCGCACCCGGTGCGCGGCCTGTGGCGCGATCCGCTGGCCTGGCAGGTCACCGGCTACATGGGCCTGCAGTCGCTGAGCTACTACGCGGCCGCCGCCTGGCTGCCGACGATGCTCACGGACGCCGGAATGAGCCCGGGCGACGCCGGCTGGATGCTCTCCTTCTCCTCGCTGCTGGGCATCACGGGGTCGTTCCTCGCACCGGTCGTCGTCGGCCGCCGGATACGGGCCGGAGTGCCGGCCACCGTCGGCGCGCTGCTGTGCGCGGTGGGCTTCGTGGGCCTGCTGCTCGCGCCGGCCGATGGCGCCTACCTCTGGATGGTGCTGCTGGGCCTCGGCCAGGGCGCGGCGATCAGCCTGGCGCTGCTCTTCATCGTCCAGCGCGCGCCGGACGCCCGGCACACCGCCCAACTCTCCAGCATGGCCCAGTGCTTCGGCTACATCCTCGCCGCCACCGGCCCGGCCGTCCTGGGCGCGGTGCACGACGCCTCCGGCAGCTGGACGGTTCCGCTGGCGGTCCTTCTGGCACTGCTGCTCCCGCAGATCGCCATGGGCCGACTGGCCGCGCGGCCACGGCACGTCGCGGGGCGGTAGCGGCTCAGGTCAAGGGTGGGGCTGCTCAGGCCGGTAGCGACGCGCCATCGCCGTCAGCGTCCGGGCCAGTTGGGCGCGGAGTCCGGCCGGGGCGAGGACCTCGGCGTCGGCGCCCAGCTTGAGGAGTTCGGGCAGTGCCTGCGCCACGGACTCGATCGGGACCGTCACCCGTATCCAGCCCTCGGCGTCCGGGCGCGCGGCGGTGCGCCGGGCGGCCTCGGTCATCGCGGGGTTCCACAGGTGGGGCAGCCGGTCGAGGGTGCCCGGGGCGAGCCGCACGGTCGCCTCGTCCTGATGACGACGCGTCTCGAACGACTCCAGATAGCGCTTCCAGTGACCGGCGAGATCGAACCCGTCCGGCCGCTCGAACCGCTCGTCGAGGACGTGCAGCTCCATGATCCGCGCGATGCGGTACGTACGGGGGCCGGCGGGGTCGTCCGTACCGCCCGCGCGGACCCGCTCGCCGGCGCCGGCCGCCACCAGGTACCAATGACCCGCCTTGAGCACCAGCCCGTACGGCCACACCGTGCGGCTGACCTCGTGCGGCTCGGCCCAGCGCAGATAGCGCATCCGCACGGCGCGCTGGTGCCAGACCGCGTCCGCCACCGCGGTCAGATGCGGGGTGCGCTCGCCGTCGCGGTACCACCCCGGGGCATCGAGGTGGAACCGCTCGGTGATCCGGCCGGCCCGGTCGCGCAACTCGGCGGGGAGCGCGGCCATCAGCTTGAGCTGTGCGGCGGTCACCACCGCGCCCAGCCCGAGGTCGGCGGCGGCCGCGGGCAGCCCGGTCAGGAACAGCGCATCGGCCTCGTCCCCGGTGAGCCCGGTCAGCCGGGTGCGGAACCCGCCCAGCAGCCGGTACCCGCCGTCGTGCCCCGGCTCGCCGTACAGCGGCACACCGGCCGCGCCCAGGGATTCCATATCGCGGTAGACCGTACGCACGGACACCTCCAGGGCATCCGCCAGCTCCTGCGCGGTCATGCGCTCCCGGGTCTGCAGCAGCAACAGGATGGACAGCAATCGGCTCGCGCGCATACGGGAAAGTCTCCGGCACACCACTGACAGAAGGTGTCAGTGGACCGTCGTTACCGTCCGCGCCATGAACACCGACGTGAACACCAACGTGAACAGCCACGTGAACTCCAACACGCACTCCAACACGCACACCAACGCGATCGGCGCCGGGGACATCGGCAGAGAAATCGCCGTCGATGTCGATCAGTTCGTGGACCGCTACATCGCCGTCTGGAACGAGACCGACCCCGTGGCCCGCCGCCGCCGTATCGCCGAAGTGTGGGCCGCCGACGCCGTCGAACTCACCCCGGAGGCGCGCTACCAGGGCCTGGAAGCGCTGGAGGAGCGGGTCACCTCGGCCCACAACCAGTTGGTGCGGGACGGCGGTTACCTCTTCCACTCCGCGGGGGACGCGACCGCCCACCACGGCGCCGTCAGCTTCACCACCCACATGATTCCCTCGGCCGGCGGCGATATCGCCTGGACCGGCCGCACCTTCGCCGCTCTCGACGAGGACCGCCGCATCCGGTACGAGTACCAGTTCACCGTGGACCTCACGAAGGCCCCGGCCTAGGGCCGTACCGCCCAGAGCCGCCCAGAGCCGGCCAGAGCCGGCCAGAGCCGCCTAGAGCCAGCCGTTCCGCTTGAAGCCGCGGTGGATCACCCAGCAGACGACCACGATCAGCACCATCACCAGCGGATAGCCGAACGTCCAGTGCCTTTCCGGCATATGGTCGAAATTCATGCCGTACACGCCGCAGACCATGGTCGGTACGGCCAGGATCGCGACCCAGGCACTGATCCGGCGCATGTCCTCGTTCTGGGCGACGGTGACCTGGGCCAGATGCGCCTGGAGTATGGAGTTGAGCAGTTCGTCGAACGCGGTGATCTGCTCGGTGACCCGGTCGAGGTGGTCGGCGACGTCCCGGAAGTACGTCTTGATCCGGGGGTCGAGCTGCGCCATCGGCTGGGTCGCCAGCTGCTGCATCGGCCGGTCCAAGGGGGCCACCGCGCGCCTGAGTTCCAGCAGCTCGCGCTTGAGCTGGTAGATCTGGCCGGCCCCGCCGCTGCCGCGTACGGAGAAGACCTCGCTCTCGACGTCGTCGATGTCGTCCTGGACGGCGGCGGTGACATCGAGGTAGTCGTCCACGACGAGGTCGGCGACGGCGTGGAGCACGGCGGACGGGCCGAGCGCCAACTGCTCGGGCGCACGCTCCAGTTGCTCGCGGAGCGGGCCCAGCGAGCCGTGCCCTCCGTGCCGGACCGTGATCACGAAGTCGGCGCCGGTGAAGACCATGATCTCGCCGGTCTCCACCACTTCACTGGTGTCGGTGAGCCGGTCGTGCTCGACATAGCAGACCGTCTTGAAGACGGTGAACAGCGAGTCGTCGTAGCGCTCCAGCTTGGGCCGCTGGTGGCCGTAGACCGCGTCCTCGACGGCGAGCGGATGCAGCCCGAACAGCTCGACAATTCCGGCGAATTCCGCCTCGGACGGCTCATGCAGACCAATCCACACAAATCCGCTTTTCGATTGACGAACCCGCCGTATCGCCACATCTGCCGGTTGGTTGCCGTCCTGCCGCACCCCGTCCACGTACACCGCGCAGTTCACCACGGCGGTGCCGAGCGGCGAGCGTGCCGGGTGGCTGAGGTCGACCCCCCGGGTGCGCGGCTGCGGCAGCCGGACGGCCTTGCGGAGGTTGCTGATCATCGACACCGGGCCAGTATGGCCCGCGAGAGGCCGCGAACGGTACGGCAAAGGGGCTGTTTTTACCCGGCGGAGCGGGGCGGCGACGCTCGGTCGAACGGCTCCGCCCGGGCCGTTCCCCGCCGTGCCGGCCCGACGTGCGGCCCCGCCGCGACCGTGCCGATCATCAACTCCGCGGTGCCATCGAGGGTTTCGCCGGCCCGCTGGTGGCGGGCACGGCCATGACTCCTTGGCCCGTGGAGCGCCGGGCGGGCTGCGGGCGGCGGTCGCTCAGGAGACCAGGACGGGCTGCTGTCGTTCCGTCCCCGCGCCGGTCTCGGGTGCCTCGTGCTCCACCGGGTGCTGCGTACGGACCCGCCGCGGCAGCAGGAACAGCAGGCCGAAGACGAGGACCAGACCGCCCGAGACCCACCACAGGGCGTGGGTGGTGGCGTCGATGAACGAGGCACCGAGCGCGGCGCCGCCCGCCTCGCCCGTATCGCCGACGACTCCGAAGAAGGCCACCGACGACAGGGCCAGGCCCAGCGCCATGCCCAGCTGGCCGGTGGTGTTGAAGATGCCTGACGCCGAACCGGAGTGCTCGGCCGGTACCTCGGAGATCGCCGAGTCGGTGATCGGGGCGACGATCAGGCCCATACCGGCGCCCATCAGGAGCATCGCCGGCGCCATCTGCCAGGACTGCATGGCGGTGCCGTAGTGCCCGGCCTCCCAGATGTAGAGCAGCGCACCCGAGAGCATGATCAGCGCGCCGGCTTGCAGGACCTTACGGCCGAAGCGCGGCACCAGCTTCTGGACGGAGATCCCGGCCGCGGCCGAGCAGGCGAGCGAGAACGGCACTCCGGTCAGTCCGGCGTGCAGCGCGCCCCAGCCCAGACCCAGCTGCATATAGAGCGTCCAGATCAGGAAGAAGAGGCCGCTGACGGCGCCGAAGGTCAGCTGGACGCCGACGCCCGCCGCGAAGGTCTTGACCTTGAAGAGGGAGAGTTCGACGAGCGGTGAGCCGTCCTTGCGGGCCTTGGCGCGCTCGTACCGTACGAAGACCGCCAGCACGAGCGGGCTCGCGGCCATCGAGACAAAGCCCCACAGCGGCCAGCCGGACTCCCGTCCCTGGGTGAGCGGGTAGAGCAGCATCAGCAGGCCCACGGTGGCCAGTGCGGTGCCGACGAGGTCGAGGCGCAGTGCGCGCGGGGCCTTGGACTCGGTGATGAAGCGGCGGCCGAGCAGGATGCCGGCGATCCCGACCGGCAGGTTGATCAGGAAGATCGGGCGCCATTGCAGGCCGAGGAGATCGCCCTCGGTGAGCAGCGCGCCGATCAGCGGACCACAGACCGCGCCGAGGCCGATCACCGCGCCGAACATCCCGAAGACCTTGCCGCGCTCATGGGCGGGAAAGCTGACGTGGATGATCGCCAGCACCTGCGGCACCATCAGCGCGGCCATCGCGCCCTGCAGCACCCGCGCGCCGACCAACATCCCCGGCGTCGCGGCGAGGCCGCACAGCGCGGAGGCGAGGGTGAAGCCCGCCATGCCGAGCAGGAACAGCTTCTTGCGGCCGTAGATGTCACCGAGCCGGCCGCCGGTGATCAGGCCGATGGCGAAGGCGAGGGCGTAGCCGGCGGTGACCCACTGCAGGGCGCTGAAGGTCGCGCCGGTGTCCCGCTGGATGCTCGGGATGGCGATGTTGACGATGGTCGCGTCGACCAGGTCCATGAAGCTGGCGGTCAGGACGACGGCGAGCGCGGTCCAGCGTCTGCGGTCGGCCGCCGGGGCCGGTTCGGCCGCCTCGTGGGCCGCGGGCACGGTCGTGGTCATGGGGTTCTCCAGGGATCGGCGCTTTCGACGTCTTCGACACTAGAAGCCATATAGGACAGCCCCGGTCCTACTGGGACGGGCATCATCGACCCCATGAGCGAGACATCGGCACGACTGCTGAATCTGCTGTCCCTGCTGCAGACCCCGCGCGAATGGCCCGGCAGCGAGCTGGCCGGGCGGCTGGGGGTCACCTCCCGGACGATCCGCCGCGATATCGAGCGGCTGCGCGATCTGGGCTATCCCGTGCACGCCACGATGGGCGCGGAGGGCGGCTACCGGCTGGCCGCGGGTACCGCGATGCCACCGCTGCTGCTGGACGACGAGGAGGCGGTGGCCATCGCGGTGGGCCTGCGCTCGGCCGCCGGCCACACGATCGAGGGCATCGAGGAGGCGTCCGTACGGGCGCTCGCCAAGCTCGAACAGGTGCTGCCGGCCCGGCTGCGGCGCCGGGTGGGCACGCTCGGCACGGCCACCGTCCCGATGCCGTCCGGTGACGGCCCGACCGTCGACCCGGAGCATCTGACGGTGCTGGCCGCGGCCATCACCAACCATGAGCGGCTGCGCTTCGGCTACCGGGCGGGCGCCGGCGCCCGCAGCAAGCGCCTGGTGGAGCCGCACCGGCTGGTCGCGTCGGGCCGGCGCTGGTATCTCGTGGCGTACGACAACGACCGCGAGGACTGGCGGATCTTCCGGGTGGACCGGCTGAGCGAGCCGTTCCCCACCGGCGTACGGACCCCACCGCGCGAGCTGCCCGCCGCCGACGCGGGCGCCTATGTCCGGGAGCGGATGCAGGGGACGGCTCCCACCCACCGGGCGGTGGCGACGGTGTACGCACCGGCCGCGGAGGTGGCCGCCCGGCTGGGCGGGCCGGCGGCGGGCGAGGTCGAACCGCTCGACGAGGCGTCCTGCCGCTGGCGCAGCGCGCCCGATTCGCTGGAGTGGCTGGCGATGCGGCTGGCCATGCTGGGGCGCGAGTTCACGGTGCACGAGCCGCCGGAGCTGGCCGGGTATCTGCGGGCGATGGGCGGCCGGGTGACCCGCGCGGCGGGGGCGGAGGGGACGGCAACGGATGCGGCGGCGGAGGACGCCGCGGAGACACCCTCGTGACGGAATACCCCTAGGGGGTATATGGTTCCGGAGGAACACGCACTCGCCGCACACCGAGGAGCAGTCATGACCACCGCGATCGGAGAGCACCGGGTCGAGCTGGAGATCGGCGGGATGACCTGCGCCTCGTGCGCCGCCCGTATCGAGAAGAAGCTCAACCGGATGGAGGGGGTCACCGCCACCGTCAACTACGCCACCGAGAAGGCACAGGTGGCGGTCGCGGACGGCAGCGGGGTCGAGACCGCCGACCTGATCGCCACCGTGGAGAAGACCGGCTACACCGCCGCGCTCCCCGAGCCGCCGGTCAGCGCGCCGGCCACCGCCGAGACGCCCGGCGGCGAGGGCCTGGACGGACCGGACGACCGGGCCCCCGACGCACTGGCCCCGCTCCGGCAGCGCCTGCTGATCGCCCTGGTCCTCACCGTCCCGGTGGTCCTGATGGCGATGGTCCCGCCGCTGCAGTTCACCAACTGGCAGTGGCTGTCGCTGACCCTGGCCGCCCCGGTGGTGGCGTGGGGCGCCTGGCCGTTCCACAAGGCCGCCTGGACCAATCTGCGGCACGGCGCCGCCACGATGGACACCCTCATCTCGATGGGCACCCTCGCGGCGCTCGGCTGGTCGCTGTGGGCGCTGTTCTTCGGCACCGCCGGCATGCCCGGTATGACGCACCCCTTCGAGCTGACCATCGCCCGCACCGACGGCAGCGGGTCCATCTATCTGGAGGCCGCGGCCGGCGTCACCACCTTCATCCTGGCCGGCCGCTACTTCGAGGCCCGCTCGAAGCGGAAGGCGGGCGCGGCGCTGCGGGCACTGTTCGAACTGGGCGCCAAGGATGTCGCCGTGCTCCGCGAAGGACGCGAAGTCCGCATCCCCACCGCCGAACTCGGCGTCGGCGACCGTTTCGTCGTACGGCCCGGGGAGAAGATCGCCACCGACGGGAAGGTGGTGGAGGGCGCCTCCGCCGTGGATGCGTCGATGCTCACCGGCGAGTCCGTCCCGGTCGAGGTCTCCCCCGGCGACACCGTCACCGGCGCCACCGTCAACGCGGGCGGCCGGCTGATCGTCGAGGCCACCCGGATCGGCGCGGACACCCAGCTCGCCCGGATGGCGCGACTGGTCGAGGACGCCCAGAACGGGAAGGCCGCGGCGCAGCGGCTGGCCGACCGGATCTCCGCGGTGTTCGTCCCGGTCGTGATCGCGCTCGCCCTCGCCACCCTCGGCTACTGGCTCGGCACCGGCGAGGGCGCGGTGGCCGCCTTCACCGCCGCCGTCGCCGTCCTGATCATCGCCTGCCCGTGCGCCCTGGGGCTGGCCACCCCGACCGCGCTGATGGTCGGCACCGGCCGCGGCGCCCAGCTCGGCATCCTGCTCAAGGGGCCCGAGGTGCTGGAGTCGACCCGCCGGGTGGACACCATCGTCCTGGACAAGACCGGTACGGTCACCACCGGCGTGATGACGCTGACCGAGGTCCATCTCGCCGAGGGCGTCGAGGAGGCGCAGGTGCTGCGGCTGGCCGGCGCGCTGGAGCACGCCTCCGAGCACCCCATCGCCCGCGCCATCGCGGCCGGCGCCGAGTCCCGTACCGGGAACCTGCCCACCCCCGAGGACTTCGTGAACGTCCCGGGCCTGGGCGTCCAGGGAGTCGTCGAGGGGCACGCCGTCCTGGTGGGCCGCGAGCAGCTGCTGAACGAGTGGACCCAGTTCCTGTCGCCCGAGCTGGCCGCCGCAAAGGCAGCGGCCGAGGCCGAGGGCCGTACCGCGGTCACCGTCGGCTGGGACGGCGCGGCGCGTGCGGTGCTTGTCGTGTCGGACGCGGTCAAGCCCACCAGCGCCGAGGCCGTGCGCCGGCTGCGCGCACTCGGACTCACGCCCGTGCTGCTGACCGGCGACAACAAGGCCGTCGCCGAGGCGGTCGCGGCCGAGGTCGGCATCGACGAGGTGATCGCCGAGGTCCTCCCCGAGGACAAGGTCACCGTCGTCGCACGACTCCAGTCCGAAGGACGCACGGTCGCCATGGTCGGCGACGGCGTCAACGACGCCGCCGCACTGGCCACCGCCGACCTGGGGCTCGCGATGGGCACCGGCACCGACGCCGCCATCGAAGCCGGCGACCTCACCCTCGTACGGGGCGATCTGCGCGCCGCGGCCGACGCCATCCGGCTGGCCCGCGCCACCCTCGGCACCATCCGCACCAATCTGTTCTGGGCGTTCGGCTACAACGTCGCCGCCCTGCCGCTGGCCGCCGCCGGCCTCCTCAACCCGATGATCGCCGGCGCCGCGATGGCCTTCTCGTCGGTCTTCGTCGTCGGCAACAGCCTGCGGCTGCGGCGCTTCCGGGCGCTGGCCTAGGTACCGGGGGCGCGTACGGGACGCGCCCGTGACCGGAGCAATACCGCAGGGAAGCCGTACATCTGCCGTTGGATCGGGCGGGCTGCTGCCTCTGCGCGCGCCCGCCCCGCCGCCCTCGCGCGGCGGGGCGGGCCCGTCACGCCCGTCCCCGGTTCTGACGACTGTCTCCAGTTCTGACGACGGAACATTGGCGGATCGCTCACCCGTCCTCCGGAGCCGACGGGTGAGACTGGAGGGGTCTCGCCCATCCACGTACAGGGGAACTCATGACCGGGTCACGCGTCCTGGCTCTCGGCCATTACCAGCCCTCCGGCGTGCTCACCAACGACGACCTGGCCAAGCTCGTCGACACCGACGACGCCTGGATCCGCAGCCGGGTCGGCATCCGCACCCGCCATGTCGCGGCAGCGGACGAGACCGTGGACGCGATGGCGTCCGCCGCCGCGGCCAAGGCCCTGGCCACCAGCGGCCTCGCCCCGCACGACATCGATCTGGTGCTGGTCGCCACGTGCACCGCGAGCGACCGCAGCCCCAACACCGCGGCCCGGGTCGCCGCCCAGCTCGGCCTGGACGCACCCGCCACCATGGACATCAACGTCGTCTGCTCCGGCTTCACCCATGCGCTGGCCACCGCCGACCACGCCATCCGGGCCGGTTCCGCGACGAATGCGCTGGTCATCGGCGCGGAGAAGTTCACCGACGTGGTCGACTGGACGGACCGTTCGACCTGCGTCCTGGTCGGCGACGGGGCGGGCGCCGCGGTGGTCACCGTCTCGCCGGAGCCGCAGATCGGTCCGGTGCTGTGGGGTTCGGTGCCGCAGATGGGCGGCGCGGTACGGATCGAGGGCGAGCCGGCCCGGTTCTCCCAGGAGGGCCAGACCGTCTACCGCTGGGCCACCACACAGCTGCCGGCCATCGCCCGCAAGGTGTGCGAACGCTCCGGTATCGCGCCCGCGGATCTCGCGGGTGTGGTGCTGCACCAGGCCAATCTGCGGATCATCGAGCCGGTCGCGGAGCGGATCGGCGCGGTCAACGCGGTGGTCGCCAAGGACGTCGTCGACTCCGGGAACACCTCCGCCGCCTCGGTGCCGCTGGCCCTGTCCAAGCTGGTCGAGCGCCGCGAGATCGCCTCCGGCGACCCGGTGCTGCTGTTCGCCTTCGGCGGCAATCTCTCCTACGCGGGGCAGGTCATCCGCTGCCCGTAAGGGCCCGGACCACGTCCGATTCGTTCAAGACCGCGATGGGGCGGGCTGCCTACGCTCGCCCCATGACGACCTCTCCTTCCCCGGCCACACCCTCCACCGCCACCCCGCGCTTCGCGGCCATCGGCATGGTGGTCGCCGACATGGCCGCCGCGCTCGCCTTCTACCGCCGCCTCGGCCTGGACATCCCCGCCGACGCGGACACCGCCCCGCACGCCGAGGCACAGCTGCCCGGCGGCCTGCGGCTGATGTGGGACTCGTACGCGACCGCCCGCGCCATCGACCCTGACTGGACGCCGCCGCAGGCCGGTGCCCCGACGGGGCTGGCGTTCGAATGCGACGGTCCCACCGGCGTCGACAAGGTCTACGCGGAGCTCACGGGCGACGGCTATACAGGCGAGAAGGCTCCGTGGGACGCCTTCTGGGGGCAGCGCTACGCCGTCGTACAGGACCCGGACGGCCATGGGGTGGACCTGTTCGCACCGCTTCCCTAGGGGCGGGCCCCAGGGCACGTCTCCCTAGGGCCTGTCCGGCGGATCAGGGCTGCCGCGGACCCGGCCATGATCCGCCGGACAGGCCCTAGCTCGCGGGATGCTCACCCATGTACATCACGCCACATTGGCGGCAGAACGGCTTGGCGCTGGCTTCACCCCAGGCGTCGGCCGACTGGGTGGCGGCGGCCGGGGCCAGGTCCCGCCCGCACATCGCCGTGGTGGTGCCCACCCGCGTCATGTGCCAGATCTTGACCGGCGTGTCCTCGTGCGGCAGGACGCCTTCCTCGTACTCAGCGCGAATCTCGTGCTCCATGGCGGTGCACCTCCTACCCATACGATGCGCCTGCCGGTCAGGGGCCACAACGTCAGCTCGTCCCGGCCGGCCAGGGGCTCAGAACACCGACCATCCCGTCAGCGTCGTGAACTGGTCCAGGGCCGCGGCGCCCGCGACGGAGTTGCCGCGGGCGTCGAGCCCGGGGCTCCATACGCACAGCGTGCAGCGGCCGGGGATGACGGCGATGATGCCGCCGCCGACGCCGCTCTTCGCGGGCAGCCCGACGCGGTAGGCGAACTCCCCGGCCGCGTCGTACGTCCCGCAGGTCAGCATCACCGCGTTGATCCGCTTGGCCTCGCGGGCCTCCAGCAGCCGGCTGCCGTCGGCGCGCAGCCCGTGGCGGGCCAGGAAGCCGCCCGCGACGGCCAGATCGCGGCAGCTCATCTCGATCGAGCACTGCCAGAAGTAGTGCTCGATGACGCTGGGAACGGGGTTCTCCAGATTGCCGAAGGACGCCATGAAGTGCGCCAGCGCGGCATTGCGGTCGCCGTGCTCGGCCTCGGAGTCGGCCACCGCCTGGTCGAAGGCGAGGTCCGGGTTGCCGCTCTCCTCGCGCAGGAAGTGCAGCATCGAGGTGCTGGCGTCGCCGGTGAGGGTCTGCAACCGGTCGGTGACCACCAGCGCGCCCGCGTTGATGAACGGGTTGCGCGGAATGCCGTTCTCCGCCTCCAGCTGGACCAGCGAGTTGAACGGCGTACCGGACGGCTCGCGGCCGACCCGCTTCCAGATGTCGCCGTCGCCCTGATTGCCGGGGCTCTGGGCCATCACCAGCGCCAGCGAGAAGGTTTTGGAGATGGACTGGACGGAGAACGGCACCTCCCAGTCGCCGACCCCGTACACCGCGCCGTGGATGTCGGCCACCGCGATCCCGAAACGGTCCGCGGACACCCGCTCCAGCGCCGGTATGTAGTCGGCGACCTGTCCCTGTCGCACGAACGGCCTGGCGTAGGCCGCTACCTCTTCGAGAACGGCCTGGTAGTCCATGACGGACACGCTAACCCGGGCCGAGCAGCACCCCCATAGGAGCCCCCGCCAGTGACTTCACCTCGCGGGCGAGATGGGCCTGATCCGCGTATCCGGCGCGCAGGGCGACCTGTGCGTACGGCATACCGGAACGGGCCAGATCGAGCGCCCGCACGAGCCGGAGCACCCGGGCCAGGATCTTGGGGCCGTAGCCGAACGCGTCCAGGCTGAGCCGGTGCAGCTGGCGTTCGCTCAGCGCGACGGCGCGGGCGACCTCGGCGACGGGGCGGCCGCGGGCGAGCGCCGCGGCGACGGTGGCGGTCCGGCCGGTGCCCGTGCCGGCTTCCCGGAGGCGGGCCGCGGCGGTCTCCTCCAGGAGCCGGCCCACTGCGGCAGCGCCGTCCGGCGCCCCGGCCGCCGCCATCCGCTCGGTCAGCTCCCGTACCCGGTGCGCGGGCCACAGGTCCGCCAACGGGACCCGCCGGTCGCGCAGTTCATGGGCCGGTACGCCGAAGACGCACGGGCCCTGGCCCGGCGCGAAGCGCAGCCCGACGATGGGGGCGCCTCCCCTGCCGTCAGGGCTGGTGCCGGGCGGCAGAGCGCCGGGGAAGTGCGGCCCGGTGTCCGGGCCCGCCACCAGCAGCCGGCCCTGGCTCCAGATCAGATCCGTACAGCCGTCGGGCAGCACAGGCCGCGTCGAGGGCGGCGTGCGGCGGGTCCACACCATCGCGCCGGCCAGCGAGGACGCCCGCTCCCGGTACCCGCCGGATACGCCGAATGGCTCACTTGTGTCGCGCACTTCGCCCACATCCCCCACCCTGGCACGGGAACCCCACGGCCGTCCGCGCCGTTGATCCCTTACGACACGGAGCTCACGGAGGTGGCACATGTCAGGGTTTCTCGACCGCGCGAAGGAGCAGGCGCAGAGTGCGCTCAACCAAGGCAAGCAGAAGGTCGACGAGGTGCAGCAGCACCGGGCCGGCAATGAACTGCTGAAGAAGCTGGGCGCCGCGTACTTCGCCGAACGGCGGGGCAGCGGTTCGGCCGCGGCGACGCAGGACGCGCTCAACGCACTGGAGGCACACGTCAACGCGCACGGCGACGCCTTCCTGCACGGGTGACGCCGACGGACCGCGGGTAGCACGGACGGACACCGGGCCGGGCTCCGGGGGCGGCCGAAAGCACTCGTACAGCCCCCGAACGGCCGATCCGTTTAATGGCATTCCCGTCTCCCGGTGCGGGCCCGTCCCGTACAAGCGTGAGCGGAGGCGGTGCGCGGTCGGCGGCCGCCGCGTACGCATCGGAGTGGGCCATGTCCGTACCGCTGTCCGCCACCCGGTTCCTCGACGCGCTCACGTCCGAAGGGCTGCGCGTCGTGCAGGTCGACGGCTGGAAGACGCACAACCGCGACGCCCAGGGGCTGTGGGGGCCGGTGCACGGCGTGATGGTGCACCACACCGGCACCTCCGGCGCCGCGCGCACCGTCCGGCTCTGCTACGACGGCCGCCCCGACCTGCCCGGTCCGCTGTGCCATGGCGTGATCACCAAGGACGGCACGGTGCATCTGGTGGGCTGCGGCCGCGCCAATCACGCGGGCCGCGGTGACGGCGACGTGCTGCGCGCGGTGATCGCCGAAAAGCGGCTGCCGCCGGACAACGAGGCCGACACCGACGGCAACCGCGTCTTCTACGGCTTCGAGTGCGAGAACCTCGGCGACGGGCACGACCCGTGGCCCGAGGCTCAGCTGGAGGCGCTGGAGAAGGCCACGGCGGCGCTGTGCCGGGCGCACGGCTGGACCGAACGCTCGGTGATCGGGCATCTGGAGTGGCAGCCGGGCAAGGTCGATCCGCGCGGCTTCACGATGGACCAGCTGCGCCGGCGGATCGGCGAGCGGCTGAAATGAGCGGCCGGTGGTGAGCACGGCGGCACGGCACCCGGCGGGACGAGCCGGTCCGCCGCCGCTCCGGGCGCGCGGGACAATGGACCGCGTGACCCGCACCGCCCCCGAGCCGCTCCCCGACCCCCGCGCCCTGCGCCCCCGCCTGCCCTCCCCCCTCCAGGAGATCGACGACGAGCCGTTCGCGCGCCGCGGCATACGGCTGCTGCTCAAGCGGGACGATCTGATCCACCCGGATCTGCCCGGCAACAAGTGGCGCAAGCTGGAGCCGAATCTGCGGGCCGCGGCCACGGCGGGCGAGCGGGCGCTGCTGACCTTCGGCGGCGCGTACTCCAACCATCTGCGGGCCACGGCCGCGGCCGGGCGGCTGCTCGGCTTCGCCACCATCGGCGTGGTCCGCGGCGACGAACTGGCCGGCGCACCGCTCAATCCGTCGCTGGCCCGCTGCGCCGCCGACGGGATGCGGCTGCACTTCATCGACCGGTCCCGCTACCGCCGCAAGTCCGACCCGGACGTGCTCGCCGCTCTGCACGACCGCTTCGGCGCGTTCCGCGTCATACCGGAGGGCGGCAGCAACTCCCTTGCCGCACAAGGCTGTACGGAGCTGGGCCGGGAGCTCCGCGAGACCCCGGACACGCTCGTGGACACGGTCGCGGTGGCCTGTGGCACCGGCGGCACCCTGGCCGGTCTCGCCGCGGGGCTGGGGCCGCGGCAGCGCGCGCTGGGCCTGCCCGTCCTGAAGGGCGGCCGCCCGCACTTCCTCCAGGAGACGGTCGAAGAGCTGCAGCGCGCGGCGTTCGGCGGACCGCGCGGCGACTGGCGGCTGGACGACCGCTTCCACTGCGGCGGCTATGCCCGCCGCACCCCGGAACTGGACGCGTTCGCGGACACCTTCGAGGACCGGCACGGTCTGCCGCTGGAGCGGATCTACGTGGCCAAGCTGCTCTACGGGCTGACGACGCTGGCCGAGGAGGGCGCCTTCGCCCCCGGCAGCACCGTCGCCGCCGTGATCACCGGCACGCCCTGAGCCGCGGCCCCGCGCCGCCGGTCTACGAGGCGCCCTCCCGGTAGGCCGCCGCCTCCTCCAGGTCCAGCCGGCGCAGCAGCGTCCGCAGCATCTCGTCGTCGATCTGCCGGGCGTCCCGCAGCTGGACGAACACCCGCCGCTCGGCGTCGATCATCTCCCTCGCCAGCCGCCGGTAGGTCTCGTCGGCGGACTCCCCGGTCACCTCGTTGACCGCGCCGAGCCGCTCCCACACGGCATTGCGGCGCCGCTCCATGACGGTGCGCAGCCGGTCGGAGAGGGGCCCCGGCAGCGCGTTCCGCTCGTCCTGGAGCAACTCGTCCAGATACTCCTCGGCGGCCCGCGAGGCCTCGTTCTGTGCCTGCGCCTCGGCGAGCGTCTCGGCCTGGGCGTCCCGGCCGGGGAGCCGCAGGACGCGGATCAGCACCGGCAGCGTCAGGCCCTGGATGACGAGGGTGGCGATGACGGTGGTGAAGGTCAGGAAGAGCACGAGGTTGCGGGCCGGGAAGGGTCCGCCGTCGGGCACGGTGGCCGGGATGGAGAACGCGATGGCCAGCGACACCACCCCGCGCATCCCGGCCCAGCCGACGATGACCGGCGCGGTCCAGTTCGTACCGGGCTCGCGGGTGCGGATCCGGGCCGACAGGAAGCGCGGCAGATACGTCGCGGGAAAGACCCATACGAAGCGCGCCAGCACCACCACGGCGAACACCACGGCGGCGTACCCCAGGGCCTGCGGTCCGCTGAACTCCCCCAGGCCGCGCAGCACGACCGGCAGCTGCAGTCCGATCAGCGCGAAGACCGCCGACTCCAGGAGGAAGGAGATCACCTTCCAGACGGCGTCCTCCTGGAGCCGGGTCTCGAAGTCGACCTGCCAGGAGCGGTGCCCCAGGTAGAGGCCGACCACGACGACGGCGAGCACCCCGGAGGCCCCGACCTGCTCGGCCGCCGCGTACGCGACGAACGGGATGAGCAGCGAGAGGGTGTTCTCCAGCAGCGCCGACTCCCGCAGCCGCACCCGCAGCCAGTGCAGCGGCACCATCAGGACGACACCGATGCCGATGCCGCCGATGGACGCGAGGGCGAACTCCTTGAGCCCGTCGCCCCAGGTGGCGGCGGTGCCGACGGCCGCGGCCAGCGCCACCTTGTAGGCGGTGATCGCGGTGGCGTCGTTGACCAGCGATTCGCCCTGCAGGATCGTCGTGATCCGGTGCGGCAGGCCGAGCCTGCGGGCGATGGCGGTGGCCGCGACGGCGTCCGGCGGGGCAACCACGGCGCCCAGGACGAGCGCGGCGGTCAGCGGCAGGTCCGGGATGACGAGGTAGGCCGCGT
This sequence comes from Streptomyces inhibens, assembly GCF_022221585.1. Classification (NCBI taxonomy): domain Bacteria; kingdom Bacillati; phylum Actinomycetota; class Actinomycetes; order Kitasatosporales; family Streptomycetaceae; genus Streptomyces; species Streptomyces inhibens. Next base: position 6,576,253 of record NZ_CP084681.1, on the reverse strand, counting down.
AGCCGACCACGAGCGTCGCGAACAGGACATAGCCCACCGACAGCAGCGCCACCGGCCGCAGATTGGCCCGCAGGTCCAGATACGAGCTGTCCAGGGCCGCGGTGTGCAGCAGAGGGGGCAGCACCAGCGGCAGCACGATGTGCGGATCGAGGGTGTAGTCCGGGACGCCGGGGACGGCGGACGCCGCGAGCCCGGCGGCGACCAGCAGCAGCGGCGCGGGAACGGGCGTACGGCGCGCCATACCGGCGACCGCCGCGCTCCCGGCGACCAGCAAAAACAGCGGCATCACAGCCATCGGCCCGTCCCGTCCCCGTACTCTTCGCCGGCCGTCCCGGCGATCTAACCTGGCCATCATGAGCGAGTGCACACACGTTGCCGAACTGCCGCGCGCCGAACCGGCCCCGCTGAGCGCCACCTGCCCGGAGTGCCTGGCCGTCGGCAGCCATCCCGTACAGCTGCGGCTGTGCCTGGTCTGCGGCCATGTCGGCTGCTGTGACTCCTCGCCGTTCCGGCATGCGACCGGGCACTTCGAGGAGACCGGCCACGCCGTGATGCGGACGTTCGAACCGGGCGACTCCTGGCGCTGGTGCTTCGTCCATCAAATACTGGTGTGAATCGATCACAGGTGTCCGTTTAGCCTTCAGGAATGATCCGCGAAGCGACCCCCGACGATGTCCCCGTCATCCTGGCCATGATCGGCGAGCTGGCCGCGTACGAACGGGCCCCCGAGGCCGCGCAGGCCACCGAGCCGCAGCTGAAGGAGGCCCTCTTCGGCCCGCAGCCGGCCGCCTTCGCGCTGATCGCCGAGGCGGACGGCGACCCGGTGGGCTTTGCCCTGTGGTTCCGGAACTTCTCGACATGGACGGGCACGCACGGTGTCTACCTGGAAGACCTGTACGTCCGCCCCGAGGCGCGCGGCGGCGGCCACGGCAAGGCGCTGCTCGCGGCCCTCGCGGAGATCTGCGTGGCCCGCGGCTACGAGCGTTTCGAGTGGTCGGTCCTGGATTGGAATGAACCGTCCATCGGTTTTTACCGGTCCATCGGCGCCCACCCCATGGACGAATGGACGGTCTTCCGGCTCACTGGAAAGGCGCTGCACAACCTTGCGGGCACCACGCGCGTCAACGGAGCGTAATCAGCCTCGATTTGGCGGTGCATACCCCTAGCCACTGTCCGTACCCGTGGCTTTACAATCAGTGACAGCGATGACGCCCGGGTGCCCCGGGCCGGATCGTCGTCCGGACGACGGTCGTGCTCCTTCCGGGCGACATCGGCCCGCAGATCGCGATAGCGTCACAGCCGAACCATGTGTCGCGCCGAATCGTTCTCCTTTCATCCGAGGGGAGAAAGGACCGGCGCGAATATCCCGTACCACGCGAATATCGCGCATTTCCAGCTCAACCAGCTTGTGCCACCTTGGAGGTGAGGGTGTCCCAGATCGCAGGCGAGCCCGGGACTCAGGACTTCGTGGAAGTCCGTCTGCCCGCTGCGGGTGCCTACCTGTCCGTGCTGCGTACGGCCACGGCCGGGCTCGCAGCCCGCTTGGACTTCACCCTCGACGAGATCGAGGATCTGCGCATCGCGGTCGACGAGGCCTGCGCGATCCTGTTGCAACAGGCCGTCCCCGGCAGTGTGCTGAGCTGCGTCTTCCGCCTGATCGACGACGCACTGCAGGTCACCGTGTCGGCCCCGACGACCGACGGCCGCGCCCCGGAGCGCGACACCTTCGCCTGGACGGTGCTCTCCGCACTTGCCGGCAAGGTCGACTCCACCGTTGCCGAGGACCGTACGGTCACCATCAGTCTGTACAAGGAGCGCGGCGCCGGTCCCGGACCGTCATGACCGAACAGGGGGCCCCGTGAAGGATCTCGAACGCGGCGGGCGGATGGCGTCCAGTGCGACCATCCCCGAGCAGCAGGCCCGGCCGCATCCGGTGGGCGTAGATGACCACGGCGGCCGGTTGGATGCGGCGGAGCAGGTAGAGCGGGCGGACCAGATGGACCAGAGCGAGCAGCAGGGGCAGCAGGCGCAGCAGCACGATGCGCCGGAGCCCGAGCACAAGCTGCAGGATCAACAGCATTCCCAGGAGCCGCAGGACCGCAGCGGCGCCCGGGCGATGTTCTATGAGCTGCGCAAGCTGCCCGACGGCTCCCCGGAGCGCGCGGAGCTGCGCAACACCCTCGTCCGCATGCACCTGCCGCTCGTCGAGCATCTGGCCCGCCGGTTCCGCAACCGCGGCGAGCCGTTGGACGACCTCACCCAGGTCGCCACCATCGGCCTGATCAAGTCGGTGGACCGCTTCGACCCGGAGCGCGGCGTGGAGTTCTCCACGTACGCCACCCCCACCGTCGTCGGCGAGATCAAGCGGCACTTCCGCGACAAGGGCTGGGCGGTCCGCGTCCCGCGTCGCCTCCAGGAGCTGCGGCTGTCGCTGACCACGGCGACCGCCGAGCTCTCCCAGCGGCACGGCCGCGCCCCCACCGTCCATGAGCTGGCCGAGCATCTGGCGATCTCCGAGGAGGAGGTCCTGGAGGGCCTGGAGTCCGCCAACGCCTACAGCACGCTCTCCCTGGACGTCCCCGACACGGACGACGAGTCGCCGGCCGTCGCCGACACCCTCGGCGCCGAGGACGAGGCCCTGGAGGGCGTGGAGTACCGCGAGTCCCTCAAGCCGCTGCTGGAGGATCTCCCGCCGCGCGAGAAGAAGATCCTGCTGCTGCGCTTCTTCGGCAACATGACCCAGTCGCAGATCGCCCAGGAGGTCGGCATCTCCCAGATGCATGTCTCGCGCCTGCTGGCCCGCACCCTCGCCCAGCTGCGCGACAAGCTGCTCGTCGAGGAGTGAGGAACGGCGGATGACCGAGGTGGGCGGTGCTCTTACGGGCGCCGCCCCCTACGCGTTCAGGGGCCGGTCCCCTACGCGTTCCGGGGTGCGTCCCCTACGCGCTCCAGGGCCGGTCACCACGCGCTCCAGGGCCGGTCCACCACGCATCCGGGGTCCGTCCGCCCGTGATCGTCCGCCTCCGACCCGCCGGAGCGCCCCGGACCGGGCAGCCCCTAAGAGGTCTCCCGCGGCCCGATCCCCAGCGCTTCGGTGGCCGTCGGATTGACCAGCAGGACGAGCACGACCAGCGCGGCCACGGCCAGCCCGACGCCGGCCGCGATCAGCGCACCGCCGCCGTTGACCAGCGTCCAGGCCACCGGCAACGCCACGATCTGCGTGATCAGCGAGGGGCCGCGGCTCCAGCGGCGGCGCAGCCACAGACCCCGCGCGGCCACCAGCGGCAGCACCGCGAGCGCGAGGACGGTCAGCCCGCCCATCTCCGCCTGCTGCGCGCTGTCCGGCGACCCGGCCAGCCCCATGATCAGCATGTACGTACCGAGGGCGGCCATCGCGAGCCCTTCAACCGCGGTGAGCGCCGCTGCGGCGCTCAGCCGGGCGGGCCGCGGGCCGGTCGGCTCGGGCACGGCGGGGGTGCCGGCGGCTCGGGTCGCGGACTGCTTCTGCTGGCTGCTCACCCCAGCAGGGTAGCGCCGGCGCTCCGGGACCTTGGGGATGCCCCGGAGCCGGACTGGGCGTGAGACCGGTACCCGCAGGTAGGTACGCTGCTGCATATGCGCGCACTTCTCGTGGTCAATCCCGCAGCAACCACCACCAGTGCCCGCACCCGTGAAGTACTGACCCACGCACTCGCCAGCGACCTCAAGCTGGAGGTCGCGGAGACGCAGTACCGCGGGCACGCCCGTGATCTGGCCCGGCAGGCCACCGAGGGCGGGGAGACCGAACTGGTCGTGGCGCTCGGCGGCGACGGCACCGTCAACGAGGTCGTCAACGGTCTGCTGGCCAACGGCCCCGATCCCGAGTCGCATCCCCGGCTGGCCGTCGTCCCCGGGGGCTCCACCAATGTCTTCGCCCGCGCGCTCGGGCTGCCCAATGACGTCGTGGAGGCGACCGGCGCCCTGCTGGACGCGCTGCGCGACGGCAGCGAGCGCACCATCGGCCTGGGCCTCGCCTCGGGCACACCGGGCAGCGAGGACGAGGGCGTACCGGGGCGCTGGTTCACCTTCTGTGCGGGCTTCGGCTTCGACGCCGGCGTCGTCGGCCGGGTCGAGCAGCAGCGCGAACGCGGCAAGCGTTCGACCCACGCCCTGTACGTGCGACAGGTCGTACGCCAGTTCCTGGGCGAGGCGAACCGCGGGCGGGGCGTCATCACCCTCGAACGCCCGGGCGGGACCGAGGGCACCACGGAGCGCGTCGAGAACCTCGCGCTGGCCATAATCTGCAACACCGCCCCGTGGTCCTACCTGGGCAATCGGCCGATCTACCCGTCACCGGACGCCTCGTTCGACACGGGCCTCGATCTGTTCGCACTGAGCAAGCTCTCGTCCGGCGCGGTGGCTCGGTACGCCACCCAGCTACTGGCGTCAACACCGCAGCGCGGGCCCCATGGCCGGCACGCACTCTCACTTCACGACCTCACGAACTTCACCTTGCATTCGCAGGTTCCACTGCCGTTCCAGATGGACGGCGACCACCTGGGACTGCGTACGAGTGTGACGTTCACAGGCGTACGCCGTGCACTGCGTGTGATTGTGTGAGCAGTAGGGCCCAAAGTCCTTTCACTCGAACGTTTAGACTGGTTTCCACCCCCTGGAATGACGGCTGTGAGCTAGGCGACACCAAGGAATCAAAAAAAAGTTTCCGGAAGGGGTTGTATCCGTCGCCGAGGTTTGCGAGTCTCTTCATGGCGATCGGGACGGCCGCTTTACCGGCCCCCTTGAGAGCCCGAATCCTCCTCCTCATTCCACAGGACCGCACCAGTTCACAGCTGGAGATCGGGCCTTCCCTTGTGGAGGGATTCGTGAAAGCGTTCACATTCACAAGCAACGATCCCGTCACACGAGGAGATGGAGCAGCCATGGACTGGCGTCACCGCGCCGTTTGCCGCGAAGAAGACCCCGAACTCTTCTTCCCTATCGGCAACACCGGTCCTGCGCTGCTGCAGATCGAGGAAGCCAAGGCCGTCTGCCGCCGCTGCCCCGTCATGGAGCAGTGCCTGCAGTGGGCGCTCGAGTCCGGCCAGGACTCCGGCGTCTGGGGTGGTCTGAGCGAGGACGAGCGCCGCGCGATGAAGCGCCGTGCAGCTCGCAACCGGGCGCGCAACGCCAGCGCCTGAGCCAGCAGCCCCGTGGCCCCCGAGCCGCAGCGCGCAGTACCCCCGATGCACCCTCGGCGCTGAAAAGCCCGGTTGTTATCGCATCGCAATAGCTTTGAGCCCCGGACCGATTCGGTCCGGGGCTTGCTGCTGTTTCCGGGACGTTCCGCTGTTCGGGTCGGGGCCGGACCGGCGGGTTTCCCTCCGGCGGCCCGGGACGCGGCGCCGTCCCAGCGCCGCCCCGGCCTGGTCTCGACCCTGTCTCGGCGCGGCCTCGATGCGGTTTCAGTGCTGTTTCTCGGGGCGCACGGGGACGTCGAGGATGACCTGCGTGCCGCGCCCGGGCGCGCGCACCATGTCGAACTTTCCGCCCAACTCCCCTTCCACCAGGGTCCGCACGATCTGCAGCCCCAGGTTTCCGGCGCGCTGCGGATCGAAGTCCTCCGGCAGGCCGCGGCCGTCGTCCTGGACGGTGACCAGCAGCCGCGGCTCCTTACGGCTGCCGCCGCGCACCGCGCCGACCTCGACCGTGCCCTGCTCCCCCTGGTCGAAGGCGTGCTCCAGGGCGTTCTGCAGCACCTCGGTGAGCACCATCGACAGCGGCGTGGCCACCTCGGCGTCCAGGATGCCGAAGCGCCCGGTGCGGCGGGTGGTCACCCGGCCCGGGGAGATCTCCGCGACCATGGCCAGCACCCGGTCCGCGATCTCGTCGAACTCGACCCGTTCGTCGAGGTTCTGGGACAGCGTCTCGTGCACGATCGCGATCGAACCGACCCTGCGTACGGCCTCGTTGAGCGCCTCGCGCCCCTGTTCGGAATCCATCCGGCGGGACTGTAGCCGCAGCAGCGCGGCGACCGTCTGCAAATTGTTCTTCACCCGGTGGTGGATTTCCCGGATGGTGGCGTCCTTGGTGATCAGTTCCCGCTCGCGACGTCGCAGTTCGGTCACATCGCGCAGCAGCACCAGCGAACCGATGTGTGTGCCCTTGGGCTTGAGCGGAATAGCGCGCAATTGGATCACGCCTTCATCGCCCTCGACCTCGAATTCCCTGGGGGCCCAGCCGCTGGCGAGCTTGACCAGGGCCTCGTCCACCGGACCACGGGCGGGCGCCAGTTCGGCGGTGGCCTGGCCCAGGTGGTGGCCCACCAGGTCGGCGGCGAGACCGAGCCGGTGGTAGGCGGAGAGCGCGTTGGGGCTGGCGTACTGGACGACACCGTCCGCGTCGAGCCGGATCAGCCCGTCGCCGGCGCGCGGCGAGGCATCCATATCGACCTGCTGGCCGGGGAAGGGAAACGTTCCGGCAGCGATCATCTGGGCGAGGTCGGAGGCGCTCTGGAGGTAGGTGAGCTCCAGCCGGCTGGGGGTGCGTACGGTCAGCAGATTGGTGTTGCGGGCGATCACCCCGAGCACCCGGCCCTCGCGGCGCACCGGGATGGACTCGACGCGGACCGGAACTTCCTCTCGCCACTCAGGGTCGCCCTCGCGTACGATGCGGCCCTCGTCCAGGGCGGAGTCCAGCATCGGCCGGCGGCCGCGGGGAACGAGATGGCCGACCATGTCGTCCTGGTAGGAGGTGGGGCCCGTATTGGGCCGCATCTGGGCGACCGAGACATAGCGGGTGCCGTCGAGGGTAGGCACCCACAGCACAAGATCGGCGAAGGACAGGTCGGAGAGCAGCTGCCACTCCGAGACCAGCAGATGGAGCCACTCGAGGTCGGAGTCGCTCAGAGCGGTGTGCTGGCGTACGAGATCGTTCATGGAGGGCACGCTTTGGAGCCTACCGGCGTACGGTGTATGTGTTGTGCCTGCACGGGCATGGACAAGTGAGAATGGTCTAGTCCACAATTCCACACAAGCCTCCGTTCTCCCCGCACAGGAGAGCGGAACGAGGCCGAAGGCGCTCTCTGCCCTGACTGCGCCGAGGCCTCCGATCGACCGGTCCCAGGACGGGACCGTGCCCCTACCGCACACAGGGACACATCTCCCGCCCGCAAGGCGGGACCGGCCGATGTCAGCTCCGGGCTGCGGTGCCGGACAGGTTGAGGGTCCTGTCCCGGCGCCGCGGCCCGCGGGTGTTTTCCGGGGGTGTTACGAGGCGGGGCGTGCGGCCGTTCCGGCCTCCGGCTCCGTCGCCTGCCGCGGCCAGGCCCGCATCGCCAGCTCGGCGATCGCCTCCAGGGCCGTTCGCTCCGCACCGTCCCGCGCCTGCTGGGACATGCCCTGGACGACCGCCCCCACATAAGCGGCCAGCGCACCGGCGTCCGTATCGGCGGGGAGTTCGCCGGCCGCGATGTCCGCGCGGACGGCGCTCTCGATCTCCCGGACGTTCGACAGGCGCATCTCCCGCAGGGAGTCCGCGACTTCGGCGGACGCGGGCGAGATGTTCAGGGCGGCGCTGATGACCAGGCAGCCGCGGGGGCGGCCGGGCAGGGTGTATTCGGCCGCGGCCTCGCGCAGCGCGCGTTCGACGCCGCGGCGGGCGGTCGGCTCCTCCGCCACGGCGCGGGAGAGGAACCCTCCGTAGAGCCGCCCGTACTCGGCCACGACCTCGTCGAACAGCGCCCGCTTGTCGCCGAAGGCGGCGTAGAGGCTGGGGGCGCTGATGCCCATGGCGCGGGTGAGGTCGGAGATGGACGTGGCCTCGTAGCCCTGCTCCCAGAAGGACCGAACCGCCTGCTCCAGGGCCGTCTCCCGGTCGAAGGACCGGGGCCGGCCGCGCTGTTTCGTCTCCTTGGTCGCCATGGCGGGAATTCTATAGCGGTCGGTACGGAACGCATGCTACGGTTTTTCTGTAGCGAGCGATACAGAAAGCGCTCGGTGCAACGACATGTCCATAGACGAATCGGGGAGGGGCACTGCCATGGGTGCGCTCAGCGGCAAGACGGCACTGGTGACAGGCGGCAGCAGGGGGATCGGGCGGGCGATCTCACAGCGGCTGGGGAGGGACGGCGCGCGGGTCGGCGTGCATTACGGGCGCGACGAGACGGCGGCCAAGGAGACGGTCTCGGAGATCGAGGCCGCGGGGGGCCAGGCCTTCGCGGTCCGGGCCGAGCTGGGGGTGCCGGGAGACGCCGAAGCACTGTGGTCCGCGTTCGACAAGCAGTCCGAGGGACTGGACATCCTCGTCAACAACGCCGGGATCAACAAGGCGGTCGACGGGACGCTCAAGTCGATCGGCGAGGTGACGGCGGAGGACTTCGACCACCTCTTCGCGGTCAACACCAAAGCGCCGTTCTTCATCGTCCAGCAGGGGCTCACCCGCCTGCGGGACGGCGGGCGGATCATCAACACCTCGACGGGGCTGACGCGTGGCGCGGCCAAGCCCGAGTTGATCACCTACGCCATGACCAAGGGCGCGATCGATGTCTTCACCTCGACGCTCGCCAAGGACCTGGGCCGGCGCGGGATCACGGTGAATGCGGTGGCGCCCGGGGCGGTGGACACGGATATGAACGCCAAGTGGCTGCGGGGCGAGACCAATACCGAGGCGCAGCAGCGGGTCAGGGCGATATCCCCGTTGGGCCGGATCGCGGACGCCACCGACATCGGCGACATCGTGGCCTTCCTGGCCTCGGACGACAGTCGCTGGGTGACGGGCCAGTGGATCGACGCGACGGGAGGCGCACTGCTCTGACGAGGCGTCGGCCGCCCGGCGAGCCGGCGGCCCCTTGGTCACCGAACCTCGGAAAAACATGCCCCGCCGTTCGGCAGCGCCACCGGGACCGTGGGCCCGCCCTCTGATAGATTGGTCTATACCACATGGATCATTCTCCAGAACGGCAGGCCAAGCGTGGAAGTTGTCATCGTTCCGGATGCCACGGCAGGCGGCGAGCTGATCGCGGAGGCCATCGCCACCCTGGTGCGCCGTAAGCCCGACGCGCTGCTCGGTGTGGCCACCGGGTCTACCCCGTTGCCCATTTACGAGGCGCTGGCGGCAAAGGTCCGGGCGGGTGCGGTGGATGCCTCGCGGGCGCGTATCTGCCAGCTCGACGAATATGTCGGCCTGCCGGCCGGGCACCCCGAGTCCTACCGTTCGGTGGTCCTGCGCGAGGTGGTCGAGCCGCTCGGTCTCAGCGAGGACTCCTTCATGGGGCCCGATGGTTCGGCCGAGGATGTCCAGGCCGCCTGCGAGGCGTACGACCGTGCGCTGAGCGAGGCCGGCGGGGTGGACCTCCAGCTGCTCGGTATCGGCACCGACGGGCACATCGGCTTCAATGAGCCCTGCTCATCGCTCGCCTCCCGTACCCGTATCAAGACGCTGACCCAGCAGACCCGGGAGGACAACGCCCGGTTCTTCGACAGTCCCGACGAGGTCCCGCACCACGTCATCACCCAGGGCATCGGCACGATCCTGGAGGCGCGCCACCTGGTGCTGCTCGCCACCGGCGAGGGCAAGGCCGACGCCGTGGCCCATGCCGTCGAGGGCCCGGTCGCCGCGCTGATCCCGGCCTCGGCGCTGCAGCTCCACCCGCACGCGACGGTCGTCGTCGACGAGGCCGCGGCCGCCAAGCTGAAGCTCGCCGACTACTTCCGCGCCACCTACGCCGCGAAGCCGGACTGGCAGGGCATCTAGTCAGCCTCCGGCGGGGCGTCCCGCCGGCTTAACGGCCGGGGTGGTCCTGCGGGATGCCCCGGCCGCGTCGTACCGGGGCGTCCCGTGTCGCGACCGGGCGGCTGGGCGTGCGACCGGGCGTGCGGGCCGTCCCGGCACGGGGCCGAGGGCGGCGGGCGGCGGGCGGCGGGCGGTCTATTCCGCGCTCGCCGGCCCCCGGCCCGTGAGGAGTTCGGCCGCGGCCCGGCCGCAGACGCGGGCGGCGCCGTGGGTGGCGATGTGCAGGGCGCCCTGGGGCGGGGACTGGGGGACGCCCATTTCGACGACCGCGGTGTCGGGGCGGGCGGCGAGGAGGGCGGCCAGTGCGTCGGCCATCCAGGGGTGGCGGTGCACATCCCGGACGACGGCGACGATACGGCGGTCGGCGGCCGCCCTGAGCAGCCCGTCGATCAGGGCGGGGGTGCCCTCGGCCGCGGCGGACTCGCCGGTGCAGGTGGCGGTTTCGGTGCCGGGGACGAGACGGGCCAGTTCGGCGGCGACGCCCCAGGGGGTGTCGTCACCCACGGCGATATTGGCGAGGGGGGTGAAGGCGGCGACGTACGCGGGGGTGGTCAGCGGCTCGTAGGGGCGGCCGCCGGCGGTGCTGCGCAGGGCGCGGCGGGCCGCGGTGAGTCCGATCCCGGGTGCGGGCACGGCCCCCTCCCCCGCGCCCGCACCCCGGGTCCAGCGCGCCAGGGCACGCACCCGTGCTGCGGCGTCGGCGAGCCGCTTCTCCGACAGCTCGCCGTCGCGCACCGCTCTCACCAGGGCGTCGCGCAGCCGCAGCACGGTGTCCTCGTCGGCCAGTCCGCCGCCGACACAGATGGCGTCGGCGCCGGCCGCGATGGCCAGCACGCTGCCGCGCTCGATGCCGTAGGTGGCGGAGATGGCCTGCATCTCCATCCCGTCGGTGACGATCAGTCCGTCGAAGCCGAGGCCGCCCTCGGCGACGGGGGCGCGCAGCAGGCCGCGCAGCGCGGCCGGGCTGAGCGTGGCGGGGTGCTCGGCGTCCAGGGCGGGCAGCAGGATGTGCGCGCTCATCACGGCCCGGGTGCCGGCGGCGACGGCGGCGCGGAAGGGCACCAGTTCGCGTTCCTGGAGGGTGGTCAGGTCGGCGGTGATACGCGGCAGGTCGTGGTGGGAGTCGACGGCGGTGTCGCCATGGCCGGGGAAGTGTTTGGTGCAGGCGGCGACGCCGGCGGACTGCAGACCGTCGACGTAGGCGGCGGTGTGCCGGGCGACCAGCTGCGGGTCGGCGCCGAAGGAGCGGACGCCGATGACGGGGTTGTCGGGGTTGGAGTTGACATCGGCGGAGGGCGCCCAGTTGAGGTTGATACCGCAGTCGGCCAGCCGGCGGCCGAGTTCACGGGCGACCTCGCGGGTCAGCGCGGTGTCGTCGACGGCGCCGAGCGCATGGTTGCCGGGGAAGGAGGAGCCGCCGCGCACTTCGAGGCGGGTGACATCGCCGCCCTCCTCGTCGATGGCGACGAGGATGTCCTCGCGCTCCCGGCGCAACCGTTCGGTGAGCGCGGCGAGTTGGGCGGGGTCCGCGACATTGCGGCCGAAGAGGCCGACCGATGCCAGGCCCTCGCCGACCCGGCGCAGCAGCCAGTCGGGGGCGGTGGTGCCGGTGAAGCCGGGCTGGAGGACGGCGAGTGCGTCGCGGGTGAGGGTGTCGGTGGAGCGTACGGAGTGTGCAGAGCCTGCGAAAGGAGTCATGGACTGCGTTATCCCTTCACTGCGCCGGAGGTGAGACCGCCGACGGCCTTGCGTTGCAGGAACAGGAAGAGGACCAGGATCGGGACGGCGAAGATCGAGGCGGCGGCCATGGTGGCGCCCCAGTCGTCCCCGAACTGGCTCTGGAACTGTGAGAGCCACAGCGGCAGGGTGCCCATGGCCGGCTCCTTGTTGAGGACCAGCACCAGCGGGAATTCGTTCCAGGCGGTGATGAAGCCGAAGAGCGAGGTGGCCATCAGGCCGGGTGCCAGCAGCGGGAAGACGACCTTGAGGAAGGCCTGCCGGCGGGAGCAGCCGTCGACCATCGCGGACTCCTCCAGTTCCTTGGGCACCGCGGCGACATAGCCGCGCAGCGTCAGGAGGGTGAAGGGCAGCACCATCAGCATGTAGAAGAAGGTGAGCGGCAGCAGGCTGTTCAGCAGGTCCGCGTCCCGGACGATCAGGTAGATCGAGATCACCATCACCTCCCAGGGCGCCATCTGGGCGACCATGAAGGTCAACAGGATGCCCTTGCGGCCCTTGAAGCGCATCCGGGTGAGGGCGAACGCCCCGCACAGCGCGATCACCAGCGACAGACCGACGGCGAGCACGGTCACCAGGACCGAGTTCCCGGCCAGGGTCCAGAAGTTCGGGGCGTTCACGGCCGTCGCGAAGTGCTCGAAGGTGCCGTGGAGCGGGAACCACACGGGGTCTTCGGTGACGATGTCCTGGGTCGGCTTGAAGGCCGTGTTGAACATCCAGTAGACCGGGAAGACAAAGCCCAGGGCGAGCACGACCGCCGTCGCGTTGGGCCAGATGCGGCCGGCGAGAGAGCGCTTCACAGCTCGTTCTCCTCTTGCTGTTCCTGCCTGATCGTCAGACGCAGGTAGTAGGCGGTCATGGCCAGCAGCACCACGATCGTCAGCAGCGAGATCGCGGCACCCATACCGAAGTGGAGATTGCCGACGCCCTCGGTGAAGGCGTAGATCGGCAGCGTCTCGGTGAGCCGGTCGGGGCCGCCTTCGTTGATCGCGAAGATCTGCGGGAACGCCTTGAAGACCCAGATGATTTCCAGGAACGTCGTGGCGAGGAAGAAGGGCTTGAGGAAGGGGAAGGTGACACAGGTGAAGACCTTCCAGGTGCCGGCGCCGTCCATCCGGGCCGCCTCGTAGAGCTCCTTGGGGATCGTCGTGGTGGCGGCGTAGAGGTTGAGCGCCACGAAGGGCAGCGACTGCCAGACGATCAGTACGGTGATGACGAAGAAGGTCGACAGCTGAGTGCCGACCCAGTCGTAGTGGGCCATCGCATGCCAGCCGAGCCTGTCCAGCAGCCAGTTGACGACGCCGTAGCGGGAGTCGAAGAGCCACTGGAAGACGGTGGTGGCGGCGATCACCGGCATCGCCCAGGCCAGCACCAGCGCCAGGGACAGCGTCAGCCGCATCTTCTTGCCGAGCCGGGCCAGCAGCAGTCCGATCAGCACACCGAGAACCATGATCAGGACCACATTGACCGTGGTGAAGACGATGGTGCGGAGGGTGACCCGCCAGAACTGCTCGCTGCCCAGGATCTCCTGGTAGTTGCCCGTCCCGCGCCAGTCGGTGAGGTGCTGGATCAGCTCCTTCATATTGAGGTTCTGGAAGGAGAGCAGGATGTTGCGGACCATGGGCCAGCCCAGGAGGACCGCGGTCGCGAGCAGCGCCGGCAGCAGCAGGAGATACGGGGCGCGGCGGGCGGGAGAACGAGGAGTGCGGCGGGCGGGAGAACGAGGAGTGCGGCGGGCGGGAGGATGAGGAGTTCGGCCGGCGGGACGATGAGGAGAGCGGCGGGCGGGCGGTGCGCCCCCCTTGCCGGTCCGCGGCGCGGTCTTGTCCACCGCGTCGTCGAGCTGCGCTGCCATGAGCCTCTGCTCCCCTTCTCGCCGTCACACCTCGGTGCCTCTGCCGGAGTGCGTACGGGCCGGGGACGGCCGGCCCGTACGCATCCGGTGGTGCGGCCTGATCGCTCAGGACCGCCGGATCCGCCCTACTGCTTGGCGAGCCGCGCGTTGATCTCGGATTCGATGTCCTTGGCGGCGTCGGCCGGGGACTTACCGCTCAGAACGGCCGTCATATAGCTCTTGATCGGGTTCGGTACGTTCTCCACCGCGGCCCACTGCGGAATCAGCGGAGTGGTGCCACCGGACTTCTCCGCCGCGGGTGCTGCGGCCGCCGCGGCCGGATTCTCCTTGGCGGCGCCGGCCAGGTCCGGGGACTTCGGGGTCCAGCCGACCTCCTTGACCATCTGTCCGTCGTTCTGCTTCGACAGGGCCACCTTCAGGAATTCCTTGGCGAGTTCCTGGTTCTTGCCCATGCCGGCGACGGCGAAGTTGGAGCCGCCGAGGAATACACCCTCGGGCTTGTCCGCGGTCTCACCGGGGATGGTGAAGAAGCCGATGTCGTTCTTGATTTTCGGATTGGCCTTGATGGCGGTGGCGGCCTCGTAGCCCATGGCGATGACAGCGCCGGTCTTCCCCTTGGCGAAGACCTCGGCCTGCTGCGGGGTGGCCTCGTCCTTGTTCTTCGGGGCGGTGCTGAAGGCCTGGTACGACTTGTAGATGTCCATGGCCTTGGCGACCTTGGGGTCACCGAGGTTGGAGACCCACTTGCCGCCCTGCTTCTTCACCAGGTCGGCACCGGTGCCGAGGGTCAGGCCGTCGAAGAAGTACCAGTTCTGGCCGGGGAGATACAGCGGTTCGGCGTCGGTCTTCTTCTTGATGGTGTCAAAGGCCTTGAAGAGCTCGTTGCGGGTCTTGGGGGTGCCCTTGAGACCTGCCTCGGCCCAGATCTTCTTGTTGTACATCACCACGCGGTTACCGGCGTACCAGGGCAGCGCGTACTGCTTCCCGTCCACCAGCGATGCCTTGTTGAAGGCGTCGTTCCAGTCGGCGCCGATCTCCTTCTTCAGATCGCCGAGGTCGGCCAGGGCGCCCGCATTGGCGTATGCGGCGGTCTGCGTGTTGCCGATTTCGACGACGTCCGGCGGGGTGTCCTCGGAAAGGGCGGTGCTCAGCTTCTGCTGAATGCCGTTCCACTGCTGGACCTTGAATTCGACGGTGGCGCCGGTCTTCTTCCTGAACTGCTCGGAGACCTGCCGGGTCCACTGCGCCGGATTCGAACCACTCATCACCCAAACGGTCAGCTTCTGGCCCTTGAAGCCATCCGCGCCCGCCTTGTCGCCGCCGCTGGACCCACAGGCAGCGACACCCACCAGCATTCCCGCGACCGCCGTCGCCGCTATGAGCCCACGCTTCATTGCGCTCTCCCCTAAAGGCCGGGTGTGGTCTTTAATGGTTTAGACCAGTGCCCGCAGCTTGGCCTAGACCTTTTGGGGTGTCAAGGGTGTATAAGAGTCGCTGTCAGGTCCGTTACCGGACCGACATCTGGCGGGCCGGGACCTGCAAGGGAGCGCGGACAACCCGCCCGTGCCACGATGTGAGCCGCTACGTACGGAGGAGCCGGTGACGGCAGCACGACAGGAGTCGGAGAGGCGGGGCATGGAGACCGACGGGGGCAGTGCCGAGAGCGGCGGCGGCGCGCGGACCGCGCGGGTGCCCAAGTACTACCGCCTCAAGCGGCACTTGCTGGAGATCACCGAGACCCTGCCGCCCGGCACCCCGGTCCCGCCCGAGCGCACCCTGGCCGCGGAGTTCGACACGTCCCGTACGACGGTGCGTCAGGCCCTGCAGGAGCTGGTCGTCGAGGGCCGGCTGGAGCGCATCCAGGGCAAGGGCACCTTTGTCGCCAAGCCCAAGGTCTCCCAGGCGCTGCAACTGACCTCCTACACGGAGGACATGCGGGCCCAGGGCCTGGAGCCGACCTCCCAGCTGCTGGACATCGGCTATGTCACCGCCGACGACCGGCTGGCCGGCCTGCTGGACATCGCCACCGGCGGCCGGGTGCTGCGCATCGAACGGCTGCGGCTGGCCAGCGGCGAGCCGATGGCCATCGAGATCACCCATCTGTCGGCGAAACGCTTCCCCGCGCTGCGCCGCAACCTCGTCAAGTACACCTCCCTGTACACCGCGCTGGCCGAGGTCTACGACGTCCGTCTCGCGGAGGCCGAGGAGACCATCGAGACCTCGCTCGCCACCCCGCGCGAGGCCGGCCTGCTGGGCACCGACGTCGGCCTGCCGATGCTGATGCTCTCCCGGCACTCCCTCGACGCCCAGGGCCAACCGGTGGAATGGGTGCGCTCGGTCTACCGCGGCGACCGCTACAAATTCGTCGCCCGACTGCGCCGCCCGACAGACTGATTCCGAGGCGCTGCGCCGCCGCTGACCGTGGACGACGCCTGCTCTCTGCCGCGGATTCTTCATACCGATATGCGGACAGCTAGTGACGCGCGCCACGGCCCTGCCATAGATTTCCAGCCGATTGCACAGGAGTTCGCCAGGGACGGAGCCACGCTCATGCCAGAGCCAGCCGCATCACCGACCAACAGACCGGTCATCACGCCGACACGTGTGGTGGCGGGGCTGTGCCTGCTCGCTCCGTTCGTGGCGATGCTGTGGGTGAGTTCGTACGCCAAGATCGAGCCGACGCTCATCGGGATCCCGTTCTTCTACTGGTACCAGATGCTGTGGGTGCTGATCTCGACCGTCCTGACGATGGTCGCGTACAAGCTCGTGCAGCGTGAGCAGCGCGCACGCAAGGGCGGTGCGGCCCAGTGACTCTCGCAACGACGGCGACGACGGCGACCACGCCACTGGCCGCCTCCTCGACCCAAGGCGTCAACGGCGTCGCGCTCGCCGTCTTCGTCTTCTTCTTCCTGGCCGTGACGGTCATGGGATTCCTGGCCGCCCGCTGGCGCAAGGCCGAGGAGTCCGCCAACCTGGACGAATGGGGCCTGGGCGGCCGCAGTTTCGGCACCTGGGTGACGTGGTTCCTGCTCGGCGGGGACCTCTACACCGCGTACACCTTCGTGGCCGTCCCGGCGGCGATCTACGCAGCGGGCGCGGCCGGCTTCTTCGCCGTGCCGTACACCATCCTCGTCTACCCCCTCATCTTCACCTTCCTCCCCCGGCTGTGGTCGGTCTCGCACAAGCACGGCTACGTCACCACCTCCGACTTCGTCCGCGGCCGCTTCGGCTCCAAGGGCCTGTCGCTGGCCGTGGCGCTCACCGGCATCCTCGCCACAATGCCGTACATCGCCCTCCAACTGGTCGGCATCCAGGCCGTCCTGGACGTGATGGGCATCGGCGGCGGCGAGAACACCAACTGGTTCGTCAAGGACCTGCCGCTGCTGATCGCCTTCGCCGTCCTCGCCGCGTACACCTACTCCTCGGGCCTGCGGGCGCCCGCCCTGATCGCCTTCGTCAAGGACGGCCTGATCTATCTCGTCATCGCGGTGGCGATCATCTACATCCCGATCAAGCTGGGCGGCTTCGACGCGATCTTCGACGCGGCCGGCAAGGCGTTCGCCGAGCCCGGCGCCGTACCCGGCAAGCCGCGCGGCGCGCTGACCACCGGCCCCAACGCCCAATGGGCGTATGCGACCTTGGCGCTCGGCTCCGCGCTGGCGCTCTTCATGTATCCGCACTCGATCACCGCCACGCTGTCCTCGCGCAGCCGCAATGTGATCCGCCGCAACACCACGATCCTGCCGCTGTACTCCCTCATGCTGGGCCTGCTCGCGCTGCTCGGCTTCATGGCGATCAAGGCCGGCACGGACATCCAGGGCAACCCGCAGCTGGCCATCCCGCAGCTGTTCGAGGACATGTTCCCCAGCTGGTTCTCCGGCGTCGCGTTCGCCGCGATCGGCATCGGCGCGCTGGTGCCCGCGGCCATCATGTCGATCGCCGCCGCCAACCTGTTCACCCGCAACGTCTACAAGGACTTCCTCAAGCAGGACGCCACACCGGAGCAGGAGCACAAGGTCGCCAAGCTCGTCTCGCTGCTGGTGAAGGTCGGCGCGCTGGTCTTTGTCCTCACCATGGACAAGACCGTCGCGATCAACTTCCAGCTGCTGGGCGGGATCTGGATCCTGCAGACCATGCCGTCGCTGGTCGGCGGTCTGTTCACCCGCTGGTTCCACCGCTGGGCGCTGCTCACCGGCTGGGCGGTCGGCATGCTCTACGGCACACTCGCGGCATACGGCGTGGCCAGCCCGACCCAGGCCCACTTCGGCGGCTCCAGCAAGGAGATCCCCGGCATCGGTGAGATCGGCTACATCGGCCTGACCGCCTTCGTCCTGAACGTCGTGGTGACCGTCGTCCTGACCTTCGCCCTGAAGGCCGCCAAGGTCCCTGACGGCGTCGACGAGACCAGCCCCGCCGACTACACCGCGGACGCCGGCGACGCGGGCGTCACGGCGGACCTGCCGCCCGCCACGGCGGGAGCTCCGGCCGGCCACTGAGCCACCGGCACCGCACCGGCGGATCACGGGCCGTCGCGTCCCTTCGGGGGCGCGGCGGCCCGTCGTCGTCCCGGCCGCCGAGCTCTGGAACGTGCGCGGGACCGGGAGCCGATACCGGGATTACGCTCCGGGCGTTCACCCGTGAGATGGCCTGAAGGACCCGCCCGGCCCGGCCCGCATGGCGTTTCCGGGCGCGTTGCCGACTCTGCCGGGCCCCATGGCCGTTCGCACACCAGTAGGAGTGGTATGAGGTGGCGACACAAGATGTGGGGGTGCATGCGGGGAGCAGCACAAGATGTATGCTCGTCCTCGCTGTCGCCGCAGGGGAATCCGGTGGGAATCCGGAACTGTCCCGCAACGGTGTGGGAGCGCGCTCAGTGGCCTGATGACGGCCCTGTCGCGCGTCCGTGAAGTCCGAAGACCTGCCGACGGTACGTCCTCACCGCCATCGGTGCGGACGTCGATACGTCCGGGCCCCGAGGGTTGGGCCGGTGGGCGCCGCGCGGTGTGCCCGCGCACCCCTGACCGTAACGGGGTGCCGCATGCGCGCGTGCGACCGTCGCGCCCCGCCCCTCCTGGCCCCCGCCGAGTGAGGGAGAGCATCACGTGACCATCGCGCCAACGGAGTCCGCGTCAGACGCCGAGGTAGTTCAGCCTGCGGTGGCCACGCCTCCTGCCCCCGCCGACGGGCCGGGCGTCGCGCTGCTGCGCACCCTGACCGAACTGACCGAGGATCTGGCCGCGACCGACCCCGGCAAGGTGGCCGCCGCCGCGCTGCGCGGCCGGCACGCGGGTTCCGACGAGGCCGAGCTGCGGTCGCTGGCCATCGACGCCGCGGCCGGTCTGATCGGCGACGAGCCGCAGTACTCCAAGCTCGCCGCGCGCCTGCTCACCCTCGCAATCTCGGAGGAGGCGGCCGAACAGGGGGCGGTCGCCTTCTCCGCCTCCGTCGAGGTCGGCCACCGCGAGGGCCTGATCGCCGACGAGACAGCCCGGTTCGTCCGCGCCCACGCGGCCCGGCTGGACGCGCTGGTCGACAAGGCACTCGCCGAAGGCGCCGACGACCGCTTCGGCTACTTCGGTCTGCGTACCCTGCACTCGCGCTATCTGCTGCGCCACCCCACCACCCGTCAGGTCATCGAGACGCCGCAGCACTTCCTGCTGCGGGTGGCCTGCGGCCTCGCGGAGAACGAGTCCGCGGCGGCGCTGGAGGACGTCGCCGAGCTGTACCGCCTCACCAGCTCGCTGTCCTACCTCCCCTCCTCCCCCACCCTCTTCAACTCCGGCACCCGCCACCCGCAGATGTCCTCGTGCTATCTGCTGGACTCCCCGCTGGACGAGCTCGACTCGATCTACGACCGGTACCACCAGGTCGCCCGGCTCTCCAAGCACGCCGGCGGTATCGGCCTCTCCTACTCCCGGATCCGCGCACGGGGGTCGCTGATCCGGGGCACCAACGGTCACTCCAACGGCATCGTGCCGTTCCTGCGCACCCTGGACGCCTCGGTCGCGGCCGTGAACCAGGGTGGCCGGCGCAAGGGCGCCGCCTGTGTCTACCTGGAGACCTGGCACGCCGACATCGAGGAGTTCCTGGAGCTGCGCGACAACACCGGTGAGGAGGCGCGCCGTACGCACAACCTGAACATCGCGCACTGGATCCCGGACGAGTTCATGCGCCGGGTGGAGGCGGACGGCGACTGGTCGCTGTTCTCGCCCTCCGACGTGCCGGAGCTGGTGGACCTGTGGGGCGACGAGTTCGACGCCGCCTACCGCAAGGCCGAGGCCGAGGGCCGGGCGCTCAAGCAGATCCCCGCCCGGGTGCTGTACTCCCGCATGATGCGCACCCTGGCGCAGACCGGCAACGGCTGGATGACGTTCAAGGACGCCGCCAACCGCACCGCCAACCAGACCGCGGAGCCCGGCCAGGTCGTGCACTCCTCCAACCTGTGCACGGAGATCCTGGAGGTGACGAACGACGGGGAGACCGCCGTCTGCAACCTCGGGTCGGTCAACCTCGCCGCGCACCTGGGCAACGAGGCCGCCGGCTGGGAGGAGGCGATGGACTGGGAGCGGCTGGACGCCACGGTCCGTACCGCCGTCACCTTCCTCGACCGCGTCGTGGACATCAACTTCTACCCGACCGAGCAGGCCGGGACCTCCAACTCCCGCTGGCGCCCGGTCGGTCTGGGCCTGATGGGCCTCCAGGACGTCTTCTTCCGGCTGCGGCTGCCGTTCGACTCGGCCGAGGCACAGGCGCTGTCGACCCGGATCTCCGAGCGCATCATGCTCGCGGCGTACGAGGCGTCCGCCGACCTCGCCGAGCGGCACGGCCCGCACCCGGCCTGGTCCGCGACCCGCACCGCCCGCGGTGTGCTGCACCCGGACCACTACCCGAACGCCGAGCCCCGCTGGGCGGACCGCTGGGCGGCGCTGCGCACCCGTATCGCGGCGACCGGAATGCGTAACTCCCTTCTGCTGGCGATCGCGCCGACCGCGACCATCGCCTCCATCGCGGGCGTGTACGAGTGCATCGAGCCGCAGGTCTCCAACCTCTTCAAGCGCGAGACGCTGTCCGGAGAGTTCCTCCAGGTCAACGCCTATCTGATCGAGGAGCTCAAGGCGCTGGGGATGTGGGACGCACGGACCCGTGACGCGCTGCGCGAGGCCAACGGCTCGGTGCAGGACGTCAGTTGGATCCCCGAGGAGATCCGGGCGCTGTACCGCACCGCCTGGGAGATCCCGCAGCGCGCCCTGATCGACATGGCCGCGGCCCGTACGCCCTACCTCGACCAGAGCCAGTCGCTGAACCTCTTCATGGCCTCGCCCACCATCGGCAAGCTCAGCTCGATGTACGCCTACGCCTGGAAGCGCGGCATCAAGACGACGTACTACCTGCGCTCCCGCCCGGCGACCCGGATCGCCCAGTCGGCCCGTGGCGGCGCCGCCGCCACCCCCGTCCCCGTACCGCAGCAGGCCACCGACCCCGAGGCCGTCGCCTGCTCCCTGGAAAACCCCGAGTCCTGCGAGGCCTGCCAGTAATGACCACCGCGCCTGAAACCAACGCCGCAACGGCGCACACCGCCACCTCCGGCACGAAGAACCTCCTCGACCCGGGCTTCGAGCTGACCCTGCGTCCGATGCGGTACCCGGACTTCTACGACCGCTACCGGGACGCCATCAAGAACACCTGGACCGTGGAGGAGGTCGACCTCCACTCCGACGTCGCCGACCTCGCCAAGCTCTCCCCGGGCGAGCAGCACATGATCGGCCGGCTGGTGGCGTTCTTCGCGACCGGCGACTCGATCGTCGCCAACAACCTCGTGCTGACGCTCTACAAGCACATCAACTCCCCCGAGGCGCGGCTGTACCTGAGCCGTCAGCTCTTCGAGGAGGCGGTGCACGTCCAGTTCTATCTGACGCTGCTGGACACCTACCTCCCCGACCCGGAAGACCGCTCCGCCGCCTTCGCGGCCGTGGAGAACATCCCGTCCATCCGGGAGAAGGCCGAGTTCTGCTTCAAGTGGATGGACTCGGTCGAGAAGATCGACCGGCTGGAGTCGAAGGCCGACCGCCGCCGGTTCCTGCTCAACCTGATCTGCTTCGCGGCCTGCATCGAGGGGCTGTTCTTCTACGGCGCCTTCGCCTACGTCTACTGGTTCCGCTCGCGCGGTCTGCTGCACGGGCTGGCCACCGGCACCAACTGGGTCTTCCGCGACGAGTCCATGCACATGGAGTTCGCGTTCTCCGTGGTGGACACCGTCCGCGAGGAGGAGCCCGAGCTCTTCGACGACAAGCTGGAGCAGCAGGTCACCGACATGCTCAGGGAGGCCGTCGAGGCGGAGCTGCAGTTCGGCCGCGACCTGTGCGGTGACGGCCTGCCGGGCATGAACACCGAGTCGATGCGCGAGTACCTCCAGTGCGTCGCCGACCAGCGGCTGCAGCGCCTGGGCTTTGCCCCGGTGTACGGCTCGGAGAACCCGTTCTCCTTCATGGAGCTGCAGAACGTCCAGGAGCTGACCAACTTCTTCGAGCGCCGGGCCTCCGCCTACCAGGTCGCGGTCGAGGGCTCGGTCTCCTTCGACGACGACTTCTAGACGGCTCCCGCACCCGCGACGCCCCTTCGGCCGGGCCACCCGCCCTTTATGAGCATTCGGTGACCTCGGCAACCGGAGCCATGGCCACCACATCTATCCGGATATGAAGGCCACGAAGGGGCGTCGCCGGTTCAAGGCCACGAACGGGCGTCGCCGGTTCATCGACTATCCACGTCAGGGACGGGAGGGTCCGCGCCGCTGGCTGCCGTCATGGCGGCAGTGGCTCGGCACCTTCTCGCTCGGCATCATCTGCCTGGCGGGACTGTTCGCCATTGTCTACGCAAACGTCGACGTCCCGAACGAGAACGAGCTCGCCGGCCAGGAAGCCACCGTCTATTACTGGGCGGACGGCAGTCAGATGGTGAGCGTGGGCGCCGTCAACCGACAGAACGTCACGCTCGACAAGGTGCCCGACTCCGTCGAGAACTCCGTGATCGCCGCGGAGAACGCCACCTTCTACAGCGACGCCGGGGTCTCCATCCAGGGCATCGGCCGTGCCGTGGTGAACATGATCTCCGGCGAGGACACCCAGGGCGGCTCCACCATCACCCAGCAGTATGTGAAGAACACCTATCTCTCGCAGGACCAGACGGTCACCCGCAAGCTGAAGGAATTCATCATCTCGCTGAAGGTGAGCAACCAGAAGTCCAAGCGGGAGATTCTGCGCGGATATCTCAACACGAGCTGGTTCGGCCGTGGTTCGTACGGCATCCAGGCGGCCGCCCATGCGTATTACGGAATCGACGCCGACAAGCTGAACCCCAGCCAGGGCGCCATGCTGGCCGCCGTGCTGAAGGGCTCGGAGCAGTACGACCCGGGGCTGAGCAAGGCCAATCACGAACGGGCCGTGGAGCGCTGGAGCTGGATTCTCGACCGGCAGGTCACCACCGGGAAGATGACCGAGCAGGAGCGGGCGAAGTACCGCGAATTCCCGGAGCCCCGCGCACTGTCGAAGCCCACCAGCCAGGCCGGCCAGATCGGCTATCTCATCGATATCGCCAATAAATTCATCAAGGCCGGCACCGGCCTGACCGACAAGGACCTGGCGCGCGGCGGCTACCGCATCCACACCACCTTCGACAAACAGCGCACCCGCCGCCTGGAAAAGGCCGTCAATGACGTCCGCCGGCAGAACCTCGACCCCAAGAAGCGCGCGGCCGACACCTTTGTGGAGGTCGGCGCGGCCTCCGTGCGCCCCAAGGACGGGGCGATCGTCGCGCTCTATGGCGGCACGGACGCCACCCGGCACTTCAGCAACAACGCGGACACCACGGCGGTTCCGGCCGGCTCCACGTTCAAGCCGTTCGTGCTCGCGGCCGCGCTCCAGCAGCAGGTCGACCGGCCCGAAGTCGACGACGAGGCGGGCCCGGTGGACTGGCAGAAGCGGTTCGGGGATCTGACCGGCGCCTTGATGAACGCCGAGAACCCGCCGTTCGTACAGGCCGGGCAGCGTATCGGGCTGGAGCGGATCCGGGATGTCGCGGTGGCGGCGGGCCTGCGCGAGGAGAGCATGGCGCGCCTGGAGCAGACCTTCCCGCTGGGCACCTCGGCGCCCAGCGCGATCCGGATGGCGAGCGCCTACACCACCTTCACCAACGGCGGGCTGCACGCCGACCCGTACGCGGTGACCAAAATGACGTACGACGGCAAGAAGCTCCCCGGCTTCGACCGGACCGGGCCCGAGCAGGTCCTCGACGCCGGGGTCGCCCAGCAGGTGTCCGGGACCCTGGAGGGGCTGGGCTGGCGCGCGCTGGGGATCCCGGGCGGCAAGCCGGCCCGGCAGCCGGTCGCGGCCGGCCTCACGGAGCCGGGCGACCGGATGAAGTCTGCGTGGTTCATCGGCAGCGCACCCGCTGCCGGCCTGCTCCCGGGCTCCGGCCCCGGTACCGGCTCGGGAAGCTGGGACGGCACCCGCCCCGGCCAGGCGCCCGGCGCCGGTGACGGCAGCGAGCCGACCACCGCCGTGACCATGTTCCGCAACAAGCCGGGAGCGCCCGAGCTGCTGCCGATGAACGGCGTCGGCGGCCCCAAGACCGGGCTGGGTACGACCCTCCCGCCGAAGATCTGGTCCGCCTACCAGGAGGCGTCGTAACGGACGCGGGCGCCCGGCCGCCGGCCGGGCGCCACGGCGCCGCGCTCAGTCGTTGGCGACGACGGGGTAGCGCGGCTCGCGCTCGGCCATCTGCTTGAGCGCGTCCTTGCGGTCCCGCTTGCTGAGCCGGTCGATGTAGAGGTAGCCGTAGAGGTGATCGGTCTCGTGCTGCAGGCAGCGCGAGAAGTAGCCGGTGCCCTCGATCGCGATCGGCTCGCCCTTGGCGTTCTGGCCACGGACGACGGCGTAGTCGGGGCGGGCCAGCGAGGCGTACGCGCCGGGCACGGACAGGCAGCCCTCGTTGGAGTCGTCCAGGATCCGGCGCTCGGCGGGCAGCTCGTCCAGCACGGGGTTGCAGACCGCCCCGACGTGCCGGACGCCCTCGTCGTCCAAGCAGTCGTAGACGAAGACCTTCAGGTCCACGCCGATCTGGTTGGCGGCCAGTCCCACGCCCTCGGCGGTGCGCTGGCTGGCGAACATGTCGTCGATGAGCTGGGCGAGCTCGTCGTCGAACTCCGTGACGTCCTTGCACTCCGTGTGGAGCACCGGATTGCCGACGACCGTGATCGGCCGCGAGGTACCGCGCTCACGGTGGGCGGCCTCCCGCTCCGCGGCGTCGGTGACGTCATCGACGAACGCCTCGTCCACGCGCTGGTCATCGTCTTGATCAAACACAGGCTGCTGGGCCATCTCCGCCGTACGCCTTCCTGAAAACCCTGATTAGTCGCCCTACAGCCTACGGGGGCGCGGACCGGCGCTCAGCAGACCTCTTCAAGATCGCGCCATTCCCGGGTGTCCGGGCTGTCCGCGACCCAGCCGTCCAGCAGCCCGCGCACCAGGGCGGACGGCGCCGCGATACCGCACTCGCGCTCGGGCACCCACAGGGAACCCGAGCCCGCGGTGCGGTGCCCGAGCGGCCCGGGGTGGCCCGGCTCACTGTGGTCGTGCGGGTCCAGATGCTCGCCCTCGCCCTCGTCGCTGGGCATCCGGCTCTCCGAGCACGTACGGCACAGCAGCCGTACGGAGGACGACCAGTCCTCGGCCGCGAAGCCGGCATCGGCCGCCAGCCGCTCCAGGGCGTCCCGGTCGGCCTCCGTGGCGGCCTCCAGCAGCACCACCCAGGTGGGGACCGGGGAGGGCGCCCACAGCTCGATCTCGTCGAAGACCGGGTAGGAGGGGCCCGCGGCGGTGGTCCGCTCGCCGTGCGGGACGCCGTCGTGCAGCACCACCTCGCCCCAGCGCCGCCCGGAGGACGGCAGCGGGATCGACAGCACCTCGATACGGGCCGGGTCCAACCGGCGGCCCCAGACCACCTCGGCCTCGCCCTCCGGGGAGAGCCGCACGGCGGCGCTGCCCAGGGCCATACCGAGCGGTTCGCCGGACGGTGAGCCCTCGCCGCGGACCTTGAGGCCGTACGCCTGCCAGGCTCGGCGGGCCAGCGGCCAGTCCTGCAGGGCGGTGGCGGCGATGCCCACGTTCCACCAGTCGGGCGCCCCGGTCTCGCGGTCCAGCAGCGCGACGGCGCGCAGGCCGGCGGCGCGGGCCTGTTCCCAGTCGTGCCGGAACTTGTGCAGCAGGGCGAGGTTGAACCAGGACTCCGACAGCCACGGCTCCATGTCCGCGGCGCGGGTCAGCAGCGCCCCCGCGTCCTCGTAACGGCCGTCGCCGATCAGCGTGAAAGCGCGGTCGGTCGCCTGCCGCCACGAGGCGGAGGGCCGGTGCCGTACCTTGCCGAAGATCCTCACGATTCCCGCCTGCTGGTTGCTCTTGATGCCGCTCCGGAGGTGACCCGAGCGGCGCCCGGGGCCTTCTGGGGGCCCACTCGACAACCTGCCACAGATTGCCGTCGGGCTCAGCCTGGTTTGCTGTGCCCCCTGCGGCTCCTTGCCCTTCGCCGACCCCCTGAACCCCCCGAGAGGGGCTTCCTTCGCATCCAACCATGCCCATCTCGAAGGGCGCTCATTACCCATGGGTTCCACGACATAGGGCACCCTGTGCAGGCTCAACCGCGGGGGGACACGTCCGGCGCCGGCAACGGCTGTTTCCGGCCTCACCGGCGCATACGCACCCGGGAAGGCGATCCGCAAGCCGGAAGACCGGGCATGGCCGGTTCCGCGCCCCCGGGACCCTCGGCCGTCTCACCCCGTGCGGTCACACCGCCCGCTCACACCGCCCGGCCGCCGCGCGCCAGGACCCGGGCGAGCGCCTCGACGACCCCGGGATCGTGGTCCTGCGCGGTGGCCAGCCGCAGCCGCTCCAGGGCCCGCAGCGCACCGCCGGGGCCGGCCGACTCCCCCGACAGATCGTCGTAGGCGTTGACCGTACGGACGATACGGGCCGTGACCGGCTGGTCCCGGTACGGATCCGCCTGCCGCTCGACGATCACCGCGACCTCCGCCGGGACCCCGGTCTGGCGGACAACGGCGCCGCCCAGCAGGGCGATCCGGCGCTGCTCGGCGGGCGGCAGCGGGGCGGTCGCGCCGTCCGGCACCGGGTCCAGGAGCGAGAGCTGGCCGATGTCGTGCATCAGGGCGGCGTGTTCGAGAACGTCCAGATCCGGTGCGTTCAGGCCGAGTTCGCGGCCCACCGCGCGGCTGAGCGCGGCGACCCGGCGGGCGTGGCCGTGCGGGGTGTAGCCGGCGATCTCGGTGGAGCGGGCCAGCGAGGCGATGGTCTGGCGGTAGGTGGCCCGTACGGCCGCGAACCGGCGGAAGGCGAACTGGGTCAGCAGCAGCGGCAGACAGAACACCGGCAGCGCCCACAGCCCGGCGACCGCGGTGGCGAGCGAGATCACCACTCCGGTGGCACAGATGGCCGAGCCGATGCCGGGCAGCGCCCGCAATGCGTCGCGCAGCAGCGGCCCGTACGGCCAGCCCGTGCGGGCGCGGGCGAGGGCGGCGGCCAGCACCGCGTCGCACAGCGCGGTCAGCGCCAGCAGGCCGATCAGAAAGAGCGGGTAGACCGGCCCCGAGGCCACCCAGGTGCCCAACGTCCCCGTGTTGTAGAGGGGTTGGAAGCAGGTGGCGGCGAAGCCGACGGTCAGCACCCGGCGCGCGAGCGGGTCGAGCGCCGGCCCCCGGCCGCGCGCGACATGCGGGACGATTCCGACCAGACCGGCCGCCAGGACGACCGCCACGGTCTGCGGGACACCGTGTGTGGTCGGCCGTCCGCCGGCCTCACCGAGCAGGGCGTACGCGAGTGCGCCGGCCACACCGAGCGGTGCGGCCTCCCGTCCCGCGCCGGTCGCCGGGTCGGGGCCCCGGCCCACCAGCTCGCCGACGGCTATCAGCACCCAGAAGGCCAGCGCGATCCCCGGCTCGGCCAGGCCGTTCCACAGCGTCCACCCGAGCGCCCAGCAGGCCAGCGCGCCGGCCGTGGCGTAGACCGCGGCGATGACGGCGCTTCCGGACGCGGTCGGTACCCGGGCGCGCGGGGCGCCGGCGGCCAGGTCGTCCACCGTCCGGCTCCCGGGCGGCCGGGTGTACGGGGGCCGCTCCGCGGCGCCGCTCACCGCGCACCGTCCCGCCCGGCGCCTTCGGACCGCGGCACCGGCTCCACTACCGGGCGCTCCGCGCCGCTGCCGGGCGCTTCCGCCCTCTGAGGCGTGACGTTTCCTCTACGGCCCCGCACCACCCCCGGCTCCGCATCCGCGGCCGTCACCAGCTCCGGTTGCCAGCCGTACCGGTCGAGCGACGCCGCCAGCGCCCGGACCATCCGCGGATCGAACTGCGCGCCGGCGCACTTGCGCAGCTCCGCGACCGCCACCGGCACCGGCCGGGCCCGGCTGTAGGAGCGCGTCGAGGTCATCGCGTCGAAGGCATCGGCGACCGCCACCACCCGGGCGAACTCCGGGATGTGGTGTCCCGCAAGCCCGTAGGGGTAGCCGCGGCCGTCCAGCCGCTCGTGGTGGTGCAGGATCGCCGCCCGTGCCTCCCCCAGGAAGCCGATGCCGCGCACGATCTCGTGGCCGTACTCGGGGTGCAGCTCGATGACCCGGCGCTCCTCCGGCGTCAGCGGCCCGTCCTTGCGCAACAGCCGGGTGGGCACGCCGAGTTTGCCGACGTCGTGCAGGATGCCGGCGAACCGCAGCACCTCCATCCGGTCCTCCGCCATGCCCAACTCCCGGGCGATCATCACCGAGGCCCGCCCGACCCGTTCACTGTGCCCGCGGGTGTAGCGGTCCTTGATGTCCACGGCCTGGACGAGGGCGCGGATGGTGGCCTGATGGGCGGCGCGTTCGCGGTGGTACCGGTCGAAGACCCAGCAGGAGAGGTACATCGGCAGCAGCACCAGCAGCGCGGCCGGCGGCCCGTACGAGCTGCGCCACAGGACCGCCATCATCAGCCCGGCGAGTCCGTGCACGAGGTGTGGTGCCAGCGAGCGGGTCAGCAGCCCGCGCCAGGCGGTGCGTACGGGGTGCCGCTCGGCGGCGACCAGCACCCCGCCCTCCAGCGCCGCGAGCAGCGCGCAGAAGGTGCCGGCGGCGGCCGCGGCCGGCAGCAGCAGAACGGGGAACTGCGGCGCGGACAGCGGGTGGTGGCCGAGGGCCCGGAAGATCTCGGCGGCGGCCCGGCAGGCCAGCGCCAGTTCGGCGGCGTGCCAGAGCCTGCGGGCGCCGGCCGAGCGCGCCCGGGCCGGTGCGATCAGCGCCCCGGGAACGGCGGCCAGCGCGGCCAGCGGCGGCGGGAGCAGAAAGGCCCCGGCCAGCAGCACGGGGCTGGCCCATCCGGCGGGGAATCCGGGCGCTCCGTCGGCGCCCGTAGCGGCCGTAGCGGCCGTACCGCCGGTGTACGGTGCCCGGCTGCCCGGCGGCGGGCAGCGGCGGACCTGTTCGCACAGTCCGTAGAGGGTGGCCAGGGCCAGGGTGCCGGTCCACGGGGCGCCGGCGCCGAGCCGTAAGGCGGGGGCGGCACACAGCGCCGCGGCCAAGGCGGCGCAGCCGATATACCCTCGCGCGGCCGCCGGAAGTCCCCGCATCGCGCCCTCCTCACCATGCCCACTGCGCTCCCCCGGGCCCTGAAGGAGCAGGGGGAAGCCCAGGGCGCCGCATCCGCAATGCGCCTGGGTTCGGTGAGAATAGAGGGGCCGCGGCGCCGGGGTGGGCGCATCAGCGGATCGGGCGGGACGAACCGCCCCGCCCCTCACCCCTTAGGGTGATCTGCCGCCTTATTCGGTCCGCGCGGCCTCGGCACGTGCATCGGCGGAGCCGGTCGTCTCGGACGGGCCGGCCGCCGCCTCGGACGGGCCGGTCGCCTCCTGGGAGCCGGCCGCGGCGGCGTCCGACTGCTCCCGCTGTGCCTGTTCCTGCTTGGCCTGTTCGAGCACGCTCACCTCGGGCACGGTCTCCCCCGCCCGGATGAGGTCGATCCGGCCCATGACCTTGGACCGCAGATCGGTGGGGACGTCGTCATGGCCGCAGCAGCGCTTGACGAGCTTCTTCACGGCCTGCTCCAGGCCGTACTTCTCCAGGCACGGCGAGCATTCGTCGAGATGTACCTGGAAGTCTGCGCACTCCCCGGCGGGCATCTCCCGGTCGAGATACTCATAGAGGTGATCAAGGACCTCTGAGCAGTCCTTCTCGTGCGGCTCTCCGCAGCTCATGATCCTGAGCCTTTCCGGTCGTGCGACTCCGACGTGCGCGCGGCCTGCGGGTCCGCGGCCGCTGCCCCCGCCGGGACCAGCCCGCGCTCACGGGCGTAATCCTCCAGCATGCCGCGCAGTTGGCGACGGCCGCGGTGCAGACGGGACATCACCGTGCCGATGGGTGTCCCCATGATGTCCGCGATCTCCTTGTACGCAAAGCCCTCGACATCCGCCAGGTAGACCGCAATACGGAATTCCTCGGGGATCGCCTGGAGCGCGGCCTTCACGTCCGAGTCGGGAAGGTGGTCGAGCGCCTGCGACTCGGCGGAACGCAGCCCCGTCGACATGTGCGACTCGGCGCGCGCCAGCTGCCAGTCCTCGATCTCCTCTGCGGCACTGCGCTGGGGTTCGCGCTGCTTCTTGCGGTAGGAGTTGATGAAGGTGTTCGTGAGGATGCGGTACAGCCACGCCTTGAGGTTGGTGCCTTCCCGGAACTGATGGAAGGACGCATACGCCTTCGCATACATCTCCTGCACCAGGTCCTCCGCGTCGGCCGGGTTGCGCGTCATGCGCAGCGCGGCGGAGTACATCTGGTCCAGGAAGGTGAGCGCGTCCCGCTCGAAGCGCGCATTGCGCTCGGTCGCACTCTCCTGCCGGCCCTCGGACATCTCCTCAGCCGTGCCGTCGGTCCCTGCGTCGGTACCGGTGACCGGACCCACCTCCTCCAACAGCGTCACGGATCCGGAAACGGACCCACTCGAATCGGAGAATAGACGACGATCCGGTGCCGCCGCCGCTCCAGCCAGGGCGGGCTGCGTCACCTGCATCTGCGACCACGGCAGGTCAGCGGCCGGGCGGGCCATGCAAGCGATTCCCATGCGGCGGACTCCCATTCCTCATGCTTCGCTGGACGTACTCGACTACCTACGACAGCCTCAACAGCCGCACCCGCCGCGTCATTCCCGGCCCGACCCCCGAATCTCTCCGGCGCACTATCCGGCGTACCGCTTGACAAACCCGCTTGCCGCTTCGGCAATGGAGGGGTGAACGACAACGCGTACGCACGGGTGCTCGCGGAGGTGGGCCCGCGGCTGCGGCGGCTGCGCCAGGAGCGCGGGGTGACGCTCACCACGCTGTCCGGGGCGACCGGTATCTCGGTGAGCACGCTGTCACGGCTGGAGTCCGGCGGCCGCAAGGCCACCCTCGAACTGCTGCTGCCGCTGGCGCATGCGCATCAGGTGCCGCTGGACGAGCTGGTGGGGGCGCCGGAGGTCGGCGATCCACGGGTGCGCACGGTGCCGGTGCGCAACGGGCCCATGACCGTGCTGCCGCTGACCCGCCAGCCGGCCGCGCTCCAGGCGTTCAAGCTGGTCCTGGACCCGGTCGGCGGCCCGCCGGAGCAGCGTACGCACGAGGGCTACGAGTGGCTGTACGTCCTGTCCGGGCGGCTGCGGCTGCTGCTCGCCGACCGCGATGTGGAGCTGCGGGCCGGTGAGGCGGCGGAGTTCGACACCCGGCTGCCGCACTGGTTCGGGCCCGCGGGCGACGAGCCGGTGGAGGTGCTGAGCCTCTTCGGCCGGCAGGGCGAGCGGATGCATGTGCGCGCCCGTCCGCGCGGGCAGGCCGGCTGACCGTGCCGGCCGCTGCCGCGCCCCGGTCGGTGCTCAGCCGAACATCTCGTCCAGCCAGGCCACCACCGCGTCCGTGATCACGGCCATCGACTCCGGCTCGCCGACGCCCGCCTTCTTCGGCACCGCGAAGCCGTGGTCACCGTGTGCCACCTCGGTGATCCGGGTCCCCGGCGGGAACTCCCCGGGCCGCCCGAACGGGTCCCGGCCGCCCTGGACGACCAGCGTCGGCACCCCGGCGCCGGTCAGCTCGTCCACCCGGGACTTCTCCGGCCTGCCCGGCGGGTGCAGCGGGAAGCTGAGCGCGAGTACGGCATGTGCGCCCAGTTCGCGCGCCGTACGGCAGGCCACCCGGGCGCCCGCGCTGCGGCCGCCGGCGACCACCGGCAGCCCCGGCTTCTCCAGCGCCGGCCACAGCGCGGTCCATCCGGAATCCAGGGTTTTCGGCGCGGGCGCCAGCTTCTTGCCCGCCACCCGCCACGGCTGCTCGACCAGCGCCACGGTGTAACCGCGGGCCGGCAGCGCGGCCGCCAGGGCCCGCAGATCGCGCGCCTCGATCCCACCACCGGCGCCATGGCTCACGGCCACCACGGCCCGCGCCGGCTTCGCATCGCGGTACCAGGTGATCCGGGCGTCGCCCGCCGGCGTCCCGACCGTCTCGGTCTCCATCGCCCCTGTGCTCATGCCGAAACCTCGCTTCGCTCGGCCTCGCATTCGCAAGGCGCGCACCTTTGAATGACTCGCTCGCCGCGCTCGCTCATGCCGAAACCTCGCTCCACCCGGCCTCGCATCCGCAAGGCGCGCACCTTTGAATGACTCGCTCGCCGCGCTCGCTCATGCCGAAACCTCGCTTCATGCGCCCATCCTGCCCACGCCGGGCCGAGAAGGGCGTCGCAGCACGCCAGAGCCCGGGGTGGGCCGTGACCTCCAGGTCAGAACAGCGTGCCGACCTCGGGGCCGTCGAGCTCGGCGACCAGCTCGGGCCCGTTGTTGCGGACGTTGCTGACGTCGGTCGGAACGGGATAGGCGCGCATCAGCCCGGTCGGCGGCGGCGTCAGCAGCGCGGTCAGCTCGTCGGGGTCGTTGCGGGCCGGGTCGAGCCAGGCGTCCCAGCGGTCCGGCGTCAGCACCAGCGGCATCCGGGGGTGGATGTCGGCCAGCGACTGCGGGCCCTCGCCACCGGTGGCCCCGGCCAGCGGTGTGGTCTCGGCCTCGGTGGTCACGACCGTGCAGGTCACCCACCAGGCCAGGGGGTGGTCGCCGGGCAGCGTCCGGTCCCGCCAGAACTCGTACAGCCCGGCCATCGCCATCACCGAGCCGTCCGCGGGCGTCACGAAGTACGGCTGCTTGCGGGGCCGCTTCTTCCTGCCCTGCTCCTCCAGCTGCCGCTCCGCGGCGTCGGTGACCCACTCGAAGTAGCCGTCGCCGGGGAGCAGACAGCGGCGGGCCGCGAAGGCCTGCCGGAAGGACGGCTTCTCATGCACCGTCTCGGCCCGCGCATTGATCATCTTCGCCGCGGCCTCGGGTGATTTCGACCACGACGGGACCAGGCCCCACTTCAGCGTTCGCAGCTGGCGCACCGGGCCCGGCGGGAAACCGGCCGCCGCCTCGCCCTTGAGGGGACGTTCGAGCACCGCGTGCACGGTGTCCGTCGGAGCGACGTTCCAACTGGGCGCCAAGGTCTCCTTCGGCTCCCACTGCTCAACGCCGAACAGCCCCACCAGGTCCTCGGGGCGTCGGCTCGCTGCATACCTACCGCACATGCATGCCACACTGCCATGCCACACGAAGGGGAGACATGGACACCGACCACCTCACCGACATATGGGGCCGAGTCTTCGGGACCCAGCCCGCCCCGTCGATCTGGCTGGTGATCGTCACAGCGGTGCTCGCGCTGGGCGCCGTCGTCCCGCACACCGCCTGGCGGCTGTCGCGGAACGCCGTCACCATCGCGCACGAGGGCGGGCACGGGCTGATCGCACTGGTCACCGGCCGCCGCCTGGACGGCATCCGGCTGCACTCGGACACCTCGGGTCTGACCGTTTCGCGTGGCAAGCCGACCGGTCTCGGCATGGTGCTGACCGCCGCGGCCGGCTATATCGCGCCGTCCCTGCTGGGCCTGGCGGGCGCCGCGCTGCTCGCCGCGGGGCACATCACGGCGCTGCTGTGGGGCGCCACCGCGCTGCTCCTGGCGATGCTGATCATGATCCGTAACGCCTATGGCGTACTCACCGTCGTGCTGTCCGGCGCCGCGTTCCTGCTGGTCTCCTGGCTGACGACGGCGGATGTGCAGGCGGCGTTCGCGTATGCGGTGGTGTGGTTCCTGCTGCTGGGCGGGGTACGGCCGCCGTTCGAGGTGCAGGGCAAGCGGCGCCGGGGCGGAGCGGTGGATTCCGATCCGGACCAGCTGGCCCGCCTGACCCATGTCCCGGCGGCCGTGTGGCTCGGCCTCTTCCATGTGGTGACGCTGTGCTCCCTGATAGGCGGCGGGCGCTGGATGCTCGGCCTCTGACGCCGACCGCGTCCGGTTCCGGTACTCCGGTGCCCGGTATTTCCGCCGCATTTGCGCTACTAGCACGCGAGCGCGTTACCAGTGCCGTGTTTCGCATAGGTTGCGCCACTTTTGATCAAGATCGGCACCCTTGCCCAGCCATTAAAGTAAGGGCATGACCGAGAGCCCCGCACACCCCGCCCTGTGGCCCGCCCCCCTCGCCTCCGGGGCGGTCGATGCAACCGTCACCGTGCCCGGCTCCAAATCGGTCACCAACCGCGGCCTGGTACTGGCCGCCCTGTCCTCCGAGCCCGGCTGGCTGCGCCGCCCGCTGCGCTCCCGCGACACGCTCCTGATGGCCGAGGCCCTGCGCACCATGGGCGTCGGCATCGAGGAGACCGCCTCCTCCAGCTCCGCCGGCTCCGCGGACGCCGCCGATCAGCCCGGTGGCGGTGAGGCCTGGCGGATCATCCCGGCAGGGCTGCACGGCCCGGCCACCATCGACGTCGGCAATGCCGGAACGGTCATGCGCTTCCTGCCGCCGGTCGCCGCGCTCGCCGACGGCCCGATCCGCTTCGACGGCGACCCGCGCTCCTACGAGCGCCCGCTCGGCGGCGTCATCGACGCACTGCGCACCCTGGGCGCCCGGATCGACGACGACAACCGCGGTGCGCTGCCGATGACGGTCTTCGGCGGCGGTGCCCTGGACGGCGGCCCGGTCGAGATCGACGCGTCCTCGTCCTCCCAGTTCGTCAGCGCCCTGCTGCTGTCCGCCCCGCGCTTCAACCAGGGCGTCGAGGTACGGCACGTCGGCGCGGCACTGCCCTCCATGCCGCACATCCGGATGACCGTCGACATGCTGCGCAGCGTCGGCGCGCAGGTGGACACCCCGGAGGCGGGCGGTGAGCCGAATGTCTGGCGGGTCACGCCGGGCGCGCTGCTCGGCCGCGATCTGGTCGTCGAGCCGGATCTGTCCAACGCCCAGCCGTTCCTGGCCGCCGCGCTGGTCACCGGCGGCCGGGTCACCATCCCGGACTGGCCCGAGCACACCACCCAGCCCGGTGACGCGCTGCGCGAGATCTTCACGACCATGGGCGGCAGCTGCGAGCTGAACGACCACGGCCTGACCTTCACCGGCAGCGGCCGCATCCACGGCATCGACGTCGACCTGAGCGAGGTCGGCGAGCTGACCCCGGGCATCGCCGCGGTCGCCGCGCTGGCCGACTCCCCCTCCACCCTGCGCGGGGTGGCGCACCTGCGGCTGCACGAAACCGACCGGCTGGCCGCGCTCACCAAGGAGCTCAACGAGCTCGGCGGCGATGTCACCGAGACCGCGGACGGTCTGCACATCAGGCCGCGCCCGCTGCACGGCGGGATCTTCCACACCTACGAGGACCACCGGCTGGCCACCGCGGCCGCCGTCATCGGCCTGGCCGTCGAGGGCGTGGAGGTGGAGAACGTCGCCACCACCGCCAAGACCCTGCCCGACTTCCCCGCGATGTGGACGGACATGCTCGATCCGGCAGCCGTCCCCACCCGGAGAGCCTGAGGGGTATCGCCGCCATGCGCCGCTACGGCAAGAACCCCGATGAGGACGACATCCGTGTCCGCCCCAACCCCAAGGGCAACCGCCCCCGTACGAACATCCGCCCCAAGCACGAGGACGCCGGCGAGGGCCTGGTCCTGACCGTCGACCGCGGCCGGCTGACCTGCCTCATCGAGGGACGTACGGTCACCGCGATGAAGGCCCGCGAACTGGGCCGCAAGAGCGCGGTGGTCGGCGACCGGGTCGCCGTCGTCGGCGATCTGACCGGCACCAAGGACACCCTCGCCCGGATCGTCCGGGTCGAGCCGCGCAGCTCGACACTGCGCCGTACGGCCGATGACGACGACCCGTACGAGCGGGTCGTGGTCGCCAACGCCGACCAGCTCGCGATCGTCACCGCGCTCGCCGACCCCGAACCGCGCCCCCGGCTCATCGACCGCTGTCTGGTCGCCGCCTACGACGCGGGCCTCGACCCGCTGCTGGTGCTGACCAAGTCCGATCTGGCGTCCGCGGACGCCCTGTTGGAGTCCTACGGCGCGCTCGGTGTCCCCTACCTCGTCACCAACCGCGACGAACTCGCCGACGGCAGCGCCGCCGAGCGGGTCAGGGCGACGCTGACGGGCCGTATGACGGCGTTCGTCGGGCACTCCGGTGTGGGAAAGACGACGCTGGTCAACGCGCTGGTCCCGGAGCGCCGTCGGGCCACCGGACATGTCAATGCGGTCACCGGCCGCGGCCGTCACACCACCACCTCCGCGCTGGCGCTGCCGCTGCCCGGCGACTCGGGCTGGGTGATCGACACCCCGGGAGTCCGCTCCTTCGGGCTGCACCACGTCGACCCGTCCCGGGTCATCCTCGCCTTCCCCGACCTCGTCCCGGGCACCGCCGAATGCCCGCGCGCATGCAGCCACGACGAACCGGACTGTGCGCTGGACGCATGGGTCACCGACGGCCACGCCGATCCGGCCCGCCTCTATTCGCTGCGCCGTCTGCTGGCCACCCGCGAACGACGCGAGGGCGACTGATCGCCGACGTTTGCTGCCGCCCGTCCGAGGTAAATGCATAATCACACCAAGGCTGGCGAACTGGTCACCAGGCCCTGATCGCCCGGACGGGGCCCCAGATGAGTGACACGAAGTCCCGTCGTCACTCATCCAGCTGACGGAGGCAATGGGTCATGGCGTGGCTGCTGGTCGTGGTGGCGGGGATCCTGGAGACCGGCTTCGCGGTCTGCCTCAAGCTCTCGCACGGCTTCACCCGCCTCTTCCCGACCATCGCCTTCGCGGCCTTCGCCCTCGGCAGCTTCGGCCTGCTGACGCTGGCGCTGCGCAAGCTCGACGTCGGCCCGGCGTACGCGGTGTGGACCGGCATCGGCGCGGCCGGTACGGCGATCTACGGCATGATCTTCCTCGGTGACCTGGTCTCCACCCTGAAGATCGTCTCCATCACGATGGTCATCGTGGGCGTGATCGGGCTGCAGCTGTCCGGCTCGGCGCACTGAGGACCGACCCCGTCCTCCGCTGCCTCCGTACGGCCTTCGCCGCCATGACGGTCCGTCAGCCCCCGTCGCCCGGCTCCGTACCGCCCGGCAGCTGCGCGAAGGCACCCCGTACGAGCCGGGACACCGCCTCCGTCTCCGCCTCCGGGCGCGTGCGCTGTGCCGGTACGCGTCCCGGTTCCGGCGCCGCCGTGGCCACCGGGGCGACCACACAGGACAGCGTCAGCCGCGCCGCGGTCTCGCAGACGCTGCCCAGCGCGGGCAGCTCTTCCTTGGGCCAGCCGGGCTCCAGCGCGGCGACCGCCTGATCACAGAACCGGCCGACGAGCTCGGCGGGCCCCGGCAGCGGCCCCTCGCCCGACGACGCGGCACGCTGCGCGGGTACCCCGGACCGGGCGGCCCGTAGGGGCGCGCGGTCCGCCGACGCCCCCGACGGGGTCGGCAGCCGGTCGCCCCAGCAGCCGGTCAGCGCTGCCCTGACCAGGGGGTTGGCACGTGCGGTACGCAGTGTCCAGGCGGCCGCCGCCACCACCCGGGCCGCCGCATCACCCCGCGTCCCGGCGGCCGGAGCGCCGCCCCGGGCCAGCGCCCTGGCGACCCCGGCGAGGTAGTTGTCGGTCTCCCGGCGGACCAGGGCCCGGGCCAGCCCCTCCTTGCTGCCGAACTCGTTGTAGAGCGTCTGCCGGGAGACCCCGGCCGCGGCCGCGACATCGACCATCCGTACGGCCGCCCAGGCCCGGTTCGCGAGCGCCGTATAAGCGGCATCCAGCAAGGATTCACGCGCTGCGGGCATCCATCGCCTCCCCTGCCGCCGGCCCAGGTGGCCGGTGTGCGCACAGAATTGACGCGGTATCAGGCACTGTCAAGGGTCGTCGCAGCAAGGCTCACCCGCCGGACGGGGGTCGCCACACGCCGGGCCGGGCATGGCCATGTGGCTCCTGCGTATACCAATGGATACTGTTCGCACATGCCCGACTATCACGATGATCTTCGCCTCGGCCATGTTCTCGCGGACGCCGCGGACGCCGCCACCATGGAGCGGTTCAAGGCGCTCGACCTCAAGGTCGAGACCAAACCGGACATGACTCCGGTGAGCGAGGCGGACAAGGCCGCCGAGGAGCTGATCCGCGGCCAGCTCCAGCGGGCCCGGCCACGGGACGCGGTGCTCGGCGAGGAGTTCGGCAGCGAGGGGGCGGGGCCGCGCCGCTGGATCATCGACCCGATCGACGGCACGAAGAACTACGTCCGCGGGGTGCCGGTCTGGGCGACACTGATCGCGCTGATGGAGCGCGGCGAGGGCGGCGACCGCCCGGTGGTGGGCATCGTCTCCGCACCGGCGCTGAACCGCCGCTGGTGGGCCGCGGAGGGCCTGGGGGCCTTCACCGGCCGCAGTCTGACCTCCGCCAGCCGGCTGCAGGTCTCGAAGGTCGGCCGCATCCAGGACGCCTCGTTCGCGTACTCCTCGCTGACCGGCTGGGAGGAGCGCGGCAAGCTGCCCGGCTTCCTCGATCTGTCCCGGGACTGCTGGCGCACCCGGGCCTACGGCGACTTCTGGCCGTACATGTTGGTCGCCGAGGGTGCGGTGGACATCTGCGCGGAGCCGGAGCTCTCGCTGTGGGACATGGCGGCCTGTGCGGTGGTCGTGAAGGAGGCGGGCGGGCAGTTCTCCGGTCTGGACGGCAAGCCGGGCCCGCACAGCGGCAACGCGGCGGCCTCCAACGGTCTGCTGCACGAGGATCTGCTGAGCTATCTCGGCGACGCCAAGCACTGACCTGCGACGGGGCGAGCATTCGGACAACCGTCCAACACTTGCCCCTTGTTGCATCCACCGAGGCATGTGAACATGAGAACCCCCCACTTTGTGAACTTGTGAATTCCTTCGCAAGGCACATTCACCAAGGAGGTGGCTCCACTCCATGCCCATGCACGTCAAAGACGCCATGAGCACGGTGGTCCTCACCATCGGGCCCGCTCACACCCTCCGCCAGGCGGCACAGCTGATGGCGGCCCGCCGCATCGGCGCGGCCGTGGTCCTCGACAACGACAACAGCGGCATCGGCATCCTCACCGAGCGCGACATCCTCAATTCGCTCGGCGCGGGCGAGAACCCCGACCGGGAGACGGCCCAGACCCACACCACCTCGGACGTGGTTTTCGCCGCTCCGGACTGGACCCTGGACGATGCCGCGGACGCCATGGTGCGCGGCGGTTTCCGCCATCTGATCGTGCTGAACGACCACGAACCGGTCGGCGTCGTGTCCGTACGCGACATCATCCGCTGCTGGTCGACCGCCGCGGAGCGGGCCCGCGCCGTACCCGCCTGAGCCGCGAACGCCCCAGAGGCCGGACGCACGAAGAGGCCGGAGCCCCTTGGCATCCGGCCTCTTCGGTTGTTACGGCAAGCGACAATTGAGCAACCCCCACGGCACGCAACCACTTCCGCGAGAGCGGATGGGGGCACCTCCCAGCGTTAGCTGGGGGAGGTTTAGCCGCAAAGGGGGCGCGTCAGCCGCGCAGGGCCTGGACCGCGGCTTCCAGCCGCTTGCCGTAGTCCGCATCCGCCTTGCGGAAGTTCTCGATCGCCCGCTGGGCGATGTCGTCGCGGGAGACCTGGGAGATGAAGCCCGCCAGGTTGTTGATCAGGCGCTCCTTCTCCTCCTCCGACATCAGGCGGTAGAGGTTGCCGGCCTGCACGAAGTCGTCGTCCTCGGCGTGCGAGGGCGCCACGTGATCGCCGGTCGCGCCGGTCACGGGAGCCGCCTGCCACAGCGGCCGGCCGGTCTCGACAGGGCCGCCGAAGCTGTTGGGCTCGTAGTTCTTCTGCCCGCCGTGGCGGCCGTCGTAGAGC
Organism: Streptomyces inhibens; assembly: GCF_022221585.1. NCBI lineage: Bacteria > Bacillati > Actinomycetota > Actinomycetes > Kitasatosporales > Streptomycetaceae > Streptomyces > Streptomyces inhibens. Next base: position 6,536,617 of record NZ_CP084681.1, on the reverse strand, counting down.
GCGCCGTCGCGGCCGTGGCTGCGCGCCTCGGTGGCGTGCGGGCGGTTGACCGGCAGGTGGTCGGCGTTGATGCCGACGCGGTAGCGGTGCGCGTCGCCGTAGGCGAAGAGGCGGCCCTGGAGCATCTTGTCGGGGGACGGCCCGATACCCGGCACGAAGTGGTGCGGGGAGAAGATCGACTGCTCGACCTCCGCGAAGATGTTCTGGGGGTTGCGGTTGAGCTCCAGCTTGCCGATCTCGATCGGCGGGTAGTCCTCGTGCGGCCAGACCTTGGTCAGGTCGAACGGGTTGAAGCGGTAGTTCGCCGCCTCCTCGGCAGGCATGATCTGCACCTGCACGGTCCAGGTCGGGAAGTCGCCCCGCTCGATGGCCGTGCGCAGGTCACGCTGGTGGCTGTCCGGGTCCTGGCCGGCCAGCACCGCGGCCTCTTCCGAGGTCAGGTTCTTGATGCCCTGGTCGGTCTTGAAGTGGTACTTGACCCAGAAGACCTCGCCGGCGTCGTTGTTCCACTGGAAGGTGTGCGAGCCGTAGCCATTGAGGTGGCGGTACGAGGCGGGGATGCCACGGTCGCCGAACAGCCAGGTGACCTGGTGGGTGGACTCGGGCGAGAGGCCCCAGAAGTCCCAGACGTTGTCCGCCTCCTGCGAGCCGGTGTACGGGTCGCGCTTCTGGGTGTGGATGAAGTCGGGGAACTTGATGGCGTCCTTGATGAAGAACACCGGGGTGTTGTTGCCGACGAGGTCGTAATTGCCCTCTTCGGTGTAGAACTTCAGCGCGAAGCCGCGGGGGTCACGCACCGCGTCGGCCGCACCGAGGTTGCCCGCGACGGTGGAGAAGCGCAGGAAGGTCTCGGTCTGCTTGCCGACCTCGGAGAGGAACTTGGCGCGGGTGTACTTGGTCACGTCCGCGGTCACCGTGAACGTGCCGTACGCGCCGGCGCCGCGGGCGTGCACGATGCGCTCCGGGATGCGCTCACGGTTGAAGTGCGCGAGCTTCTCTATCAGGAGCTGGTCCTGGATGAGGCCGGGGCCGCCGATGCCCGCCGTCTCGCTGTTCTGGTTGTCCCCGACCGGAGCCCCGGACTCCGTGGTCAGCGGTCCGGTGGTGCTCTCTACCGACACGTGCGCCTCCTGAAAGTCTTCTACACCTGCCCTTGGCCTGCGCCGATCACGATCCTACATTGGACAATGTCTAAGTCAAGAAGCACCCGAAACTCGTACACGATCCGGTGATGGACCGGCCACTGCTACCCTGGCTCTATCTGACTGATAGGTGATTGGCATGAGTGACCTGCTGGAACGGCTCCGTGGACGCGGCTGGCGGCTGACCGCGCAGCGACGCGTTGTCGCGGAGGTCCTCGACGGGGACCACGTCCACTACACCGCCGATGAAGTGCACGCGCTGGCGTCCGACCGGCTTCCCGAGATCTCCCGCGCCACGGTCTACAACACCCTGGGCGAGCTGGTCTCGCTCGGCGAGGTGATCGAGGTGAGCACGGACGGCCGGGCCAAGCGCTACGACCCCAACGCCCACCACGACCACCAGCACCTCGTCTGCTCGCAGTGCGGCACGATCCGCGATGTGCACGTCCAGGGCGACCCGCTCTCCGCCCTGCCCGAGCCGGAGCGCTACGGCTTCCAGGTCTCCGAGGTCACCGTGACCTACCGGGGCATCTGCCCCCACTGCAACTCCACCTCCTGACGCACCCGGGCACCGGCCCCCGTCCGGGCCACCCCCCACAGCGCCACCCGCCCGGCCCCGCACTCCGCACACCAGCCCGCGTCCACCCGGCCGCGGGCTCCTCCGTGTGCCCTGAGAGCACCGGCCGACGCCCTCCCGGCGACCGGCTCCCTCTCGCGCCCGTACGGCCGCCCGCATCTCCCGCCCGTACGGCCGCCCGCCCGGAACCCCGCCCCCGCGAAGCGACCCACACCCCCGGGACCCCCGCCCCACACCAGTCACCCACACCCGCACACCCCCTTGCCCGTATCTGACGACCCGTCATATCGTCTTGCGCGCCGCGCTTTTCGGCCATGGGTTCCGACCGGGCCCGGGCCCGCACCCCGGCGGCACCCTGTCCGCACTCCGCAAGGAGCACCCCGTGGGAGAGCCGCACCCTTCCCCCGCAGCGCCCAGCCCGCCCGACGACCCACCCGCCGATGCGTCCGCCGACCCGTCCGCCGAACCGTCCACCCGCCCACCGGCTGTGCGCGCCCGCGCCCTGGCCCGGTCGTTCGGCCGCGGCAGCAAGGCGCTGGCCGCGCTCGGCCCCGTCGACGTCGATATCGCGCCCGGCGAATTCGTCTGCGTCGTCGGCCCGTCCGGCTGCGGCAAGTCGACCCTGCTGCGCATCGCCGCCGGCCTGCTGCGCCCCAGTGCGGGCGAGCTGGAACTGCGGGCGAGCGCCGACCGCCCGGCCGCGATGATCTTCCAGGACTACGGCATCTACGACTGGAAGACCGTGCTGGCCAACGTCCGCTTCGGCCTCGACATCCAGCGCGTGCCCCGCAAGGAGGCCGACGAACGGGCCCGCTCCTGGCTCGCCCGGATGGGGCTGGCCGATTTCGCCGGCGCCTATCCGGCCGCCCTCTCGGGCGGGATGCGCCAGCGCGTCGCCATCGCCCGCGCGCTCGCCGTGGAGCCCGAGATCCTGCTGATGGACGAGCCGTTCGCGGCGCTGGACGCCCAGCTGCGCACCATCCTCCAGGACGAGCTGCTCGACCTCACCCAAACCACCCGCACCACCACCCTCTTCATCACCCACAGCCTCGAAGAGGCCCTGGTGCTCGGCGACCGGGTCCTGGTGATGTCCGCCCGGCCCGGCCGGATCATCGCCGAACGCCGCCCGCCCTTCGGCCGCCCCCGCACCGGCGAGGTCCGCGCCACCCCCGAATTCACCGCCCTGAAGGCCGAGTTGTGGCAGCTGCTGCGCGGCGAGGTCGACGGCCGCGCCGACACCGGCCCGTCGCACCCGACCACCAAGGGGGCCGTACCCGCATGACCACCACCCTTCACCGGCCCGGACCCGGCCACGAGGACGGCCGGCCCACCGCGGCCGACCGCCTCCTGGTCCGCCGCCCCGGCCCCCAGGAGCTCCGCCCCGAACGCACCCACCGCCGCCGGCGCACCCTGGAGATCTCGCTCGCCGTCGCCGTCCCGCTCCTGCTCGTCCTGCTGTGGCAGCTCGCCGCCGACCGGTCCTGGATCGACGACCGCATCTACCCCGCCCCGTCCACGATCCTGGCCGACGGCTGGGACCGCGCACTGGCCGGCGAGCTGTGGCCGGATGTGTGGGCCACCCTCCAGCGGGTGCTGGCCGGCTATGCCATCGGGACCGTCACCGGCTATCTCCTGGGCCTGCTGATGGGCTCCCTGCACCTCGTACGGGCCGCCCTCGAACCGCTCCTGGACGCCCTGTACGTCGTCCCCAAGCTGGCCCTCCTACCGGTCTTCCTCAACATGTTCGGGCTCGGCGAGGGCCCGCAGGTCGCACTCGTCGCCGCCACCGTGTTCTTCTTCGTCTGGATCTCGACCATGGCGGCCGTACTGGCGATCCCCTCGGGGCACCGCGACGCCGGCCAGGTCTTCGGCGCGAGCCCCTGGCAGATGTTCCGGCACGTTCTGCTGCCCGCCTCGCTGCCCGCCGTCCTGGTGGGCGCCCGGATCGCCGCGGGCGTGGCCGTCCTGGTGATCGTCGCCTCGGAGCAGATCGCCGCCACCGACGGCCTGGGCCATCTGATCTTCGACTCCCGTGCCCTGTTCCAGAACGACGTGATGTTCGTCGGCATCGTCTGTGTCGCCGTCCTCGGCGTGCTCTTCTCCGAGCTGGTGCGGCTGGCCGGGCGCTACCTCACCCCCTGGGCACCCCGCGACCGCGGCCGCGCCCAGAGCTGACCCACCGCCCCCTGCGTCCCGTCAGGACGCCGCCTTGCACGGAGGTCCCATGCGCCCCCGCACCACCACCGTCGCCGTGATCGTCGCAGCGCTCGCCCTCAGTGCGGGCTGCGCCGCCGAACAGGACCGCGCCGCCTCCGCCGCGCCGCGCACCATCAAGCCCGTAGCGGGCTGCGGCAAGGCCTCCTGGACCGACCCCGCCGACCTCGCCCCGGGCCGCACACCGGCCCGCTGCGACAAGGACGCCCCGGCCCCCCGCCCCCTCACGAAGCACCGCACGCTCACCGTCGCCACCGGCACCCTCAACGCCGAGTACGTGGCCCCGCTGCGCCTGGCCATCGCCAAGGGCGAGTTCAAGAAGGAGGGCCTGGACGTCCAGCTGAAGGTCCTGCCCACCCCGGAGGCGCTGCCGCTGCTGGCCAAGGGCGATCTGGACGCCCTGTGGGCGGCCCCCGAGGCCGCCGTCGTCAACGGCATCAACGGCGGCTTCGACATCCGCTGGGTGGCCGGCAACTTCTCCCCCGACCCGAAGTCCAAGAGCGGCCTGTGGGTGCGCCTGAAGAACGGGGAGAGCGCCACATCGGCGTCCCTCAAGGGATCGAGGATGGGCACCATGATCGGCAAGGGCTCCGTGATCATGTATCCGATGGACAGGACCTTCGCCGCGCACCACTCCGATATGGACTCCGTCACCTTCCAGCAGCTCGGCTCGTCCGACGTGCTGACCGCCCTGACCGGCGGCGGGGTCGACTCCGCCTGGCTGCTCGACCCGGTCTGGCGGCGGGTCGACGGCGACAGGAAGTACGCGTTCCTCGGCGGCCAGCCCCAGGGCGAACCGCTCGGCGGGGCGCTGTACGGCCCGAATCTGCTCCAGCGGGACCCGGACGCCGGCGTCGCCTTCCTGCGCGCCTATATCCGCACCGTCAACACGTACTTCGCCGGCGACTACAAGGCCGACCCGGCGTTCGTCGCGGAGCTGGCGAAGCTGCTGAAGATCGATGCGAAGATCCTGACCTCGGTGCCGTCGCTCCGGATGGACTGGGAGATCAGAAAGGGCACCGCGGCCCGGCTCCAGAGGGCCTACCGCGACGCCGGCGTCACCAAGGGGGACCCGCTGCCGGAGAACAGGCTCGTCGATCGCGCCCTGTACGCGGAGGCGGTCGGCCACCGGCCGTAAGGTGGGCACGGCACGACGAAGGCCCGGATTCCTGAGAATCCGGGCCTTCGTCTTTGAGTAGCGGGGACAGGATTTGAACCTGCGACCTCTGGGTTATGAGCCCAGCGAGCTACCGAGCTGCTCCACCCCGCGTCGTTGTGCCCTTACTCTAACCCTGGGCCGACGACCAGCGCAAATCCCTTCCCCACAGGGCCCAGGGCCGGGGCCGGCAGACCCGCCCCCCGGGCCCGGGTGTGCCTGCCGCGCCCTAGGCACTGAGCTCCTCCTGGAGCGCCGTACGCAGCCGTGCCGCGCGCTCCGCCACCTCCGGCGGGCCCATCTCGACGGCGCGCGCACACCAGGTCTGCGCCTCGGCGAGCGCGCCGCGCCGGGCGGCGAGCAGCGCCAGCCGCAGAGCCGCCCGGCCGTGACCGCCCTCGGCGGCCCGCTGCCACCACAGGGCCGCCTCGGGGAGGCTGCCCTCGCGGGCCAGCAGCAGCCCGAGGTTGAAGGCGCCGTTGCGGCTGCCGGCCTCGGCCGCCGCGCGGTACCACTCGGAGGCCTCCACGGCATCCCCGCGAGCCGCCGCGAACATGCCGACCCGGACCTGGGCGCGGCGGTGGCCCTGCCGCGCGGCCCGCTCGTACCACTGTGTGCTCTCGTCGTCCGCAGTCCGCTCGCTGTCCGGCACACCCTCGCCCGCCGCCGCGGCCCTGCGGTCCAGGAGGTCCGCGAGCCGGAACGCCGCCTCGGCGCTGCCGCCGCCGGCCGCACAGCGCAGATTGCGCTCCGCGTCCTGCAGCTCACCGTCCCGCAGCTGCACGATGGCGACCTGCAGCGCCGCCTCGGTGTGCCCGGCCGCGGCCGCTCGCTCGTACCAGGCGTGCGCCGTACGCTCCGCACCGCGCCCGGCGAAGAGAATCCCGAGGTTGAACGCGGCATCCACACTGCCCGCCTCGGCCGCCTTGGAGAACCACGGCTCGGCCCCCGAGGCGTCGCCGCGCTGGAGCAGCAGGATGGCCAGCGCGTTGGCGGCCTCGCGGTGCCCGGCGTAGGCGGCCCGGCGGTACCACTGCTCACCGCGCCCGGGCCGGCCCTGCTCGGCGCACAACAGCCCGATGTTGTAGGCGCCGTTGACGTCCCCGGCGTCCAGCGCGGCGCGGTACCAGCGCTCGGCGGTCTGCAGTTCACCGCGGTCGGCGTGCAGCGCGCCCAGCGCATTGGCAGCGTTGCCATCGCCGTCCTGGGCGGCGCGCCGCCACCATTCCGCGGCGCTCTCCTCGTCGCCGGCGTCCCGCAGCAGGTAGCCCAGCGCACAGGCGGCGCGCGCCTCGCCGTCCTTGGCGGCGGACAGGTACCAGCGGCCCGCCTCCTGGATGTCACCACGCTCCTCCAGGAGGGCGCCCAGCTGCAGCGCGGCCCGCCGGTGGCCACGCGCGGCGGCCTGGCGGTACCACTGCTCGGCCTCCGCCTGCTGGGTCAGCTCGCCGTACGCGGCCTTGCGGTCCGCGTCGCGGCCGTCCTCGATGAGCCGGGCGAGGCGGTACGCGGCCTCGCGGTGGCCGCGCTCGGCGGCGGCCCGGAACCAGCGCTCGGCGCCGATGTCGCCGCGGTGCTCCAGCAGGTCGGCGAGGGCGTAGGCGCCCAGGCAGTGGCCGGACTCGGCGGACTGGCGCAGCCAGTACTCGGCGGCCGGCTCGTCGCCGCGCTCGCGGTAGTGCCGGCCGAGGGCGTGCGCTGCGGCGGCGGAACCGGCGACGGCGGCGATGCGCCACCAGCCGCCCGCCTCGTCCGCGTAGCCACGCTGGTGGAGCAGGACGCCGAGGTTGTTGGCCGCGGCACGGTCACCGGCGGCGGCCGCGGAGCGCAGATGCGGCTCGGCACCGTCGAGGTCGCCGCGGCGCAGCAGCATCGCGCCGAGCGCGCTCATGGCGGCGGTGTCGCCCGCCTCGGCGGCACGGCGGTGGCCGCACTCGCTCACGGCATCGGACGCTTCGGCGGCCTCCGCGGCCTCCATCGCGTCCATCTGCAGCTCGGGTTCGCGCCCGTCGTCGGGCGCATGCACAAACCGGTCCGTCTCCAACAACCTTGCCTTGTCCCCCATAAGCCCCATCGTCGCATCACCTGTAACCCGCGTACACCTGGTATACCGCAGCCAGTGAGGTCACTTCAGCGGTTTGTCGACTTCCCGACACGACGACTTGTCAAACTCAAGCACACAGGTTCCCTACATCCCCCCGCACGACCCGGCTTCGGCCAGGATCGACCCGAACGCATGACGAAGGCCCGGATCCTTGAGGATCCAGGCCTTCGGCTTTCCGTAGCGGGGACAGGATTTGAACCTGCGACCTCTGGGTTATGAGCCCAGCGAGCTACCGAGCTGCTCCACCCCGCGTCGTTGTGTCCTCAACCTATCACGGCACCGGGCCGGCCCCGCACCGACGCAGCCCTGCGGCCGCCGGTTCGCACCGACGGCCGCGGGGTTGTGGACATCCTCCGGATCGGCTCAGCCGCCCGGCTTACCGCCCTTCTCGGACGCCTTGGCGGCCCGGTCCAGCGCCGCCTTGAGCTTCTTCTGGGCCTCGCCGTAGGCGCCCCAGTCACCCGAAACGCGCGCCTTCTCGCCGTCCTCGTACGCCTTCTGGGCGTCGGACAGCGCCTGCTGCACCGTCTGGTTGGTCGGCGGCTGCTGACCGGTGTCACCGCCGCCCGGTGGCTTCTCCGTGCCCGTACTGGGCGCCTTCTTGCCGAAGACCACATCCAGCGCGTCCTTGAGGGAGTCCTCCAGGACGGGCTTGTTGTCGCCGTAGCTGACCAACACCTTCTTCAGCAAGGGGTAGTTGGTGTTGGCACCGCGCAGATACACCGGTTCGACGTAGAGCAGTCCGCCGTCCAGTGGCACGGTCAGCAGATTGCCGTACTCGATCTCCGAGTCGCCAAGCTTCTTGAGGATGTTGAGCTCATTGGCGATGTTCGGATCGGAGTTGAACTTCGACTGCACCAGCTGTGGGCCGGGCACCGGTGTCTGCGACGGCAGTTTCAGCAGTCTGATCTTGCCGTAGTCGCTGCTGGTCGCATTGGCGTCGACCGCCATGAACGCGCCGAGGTTGTCGCGCTTGTTGGGCGTGAAGGTGGTCGTCAGCGAGAAGGACTGATCCTTCTGGTCCGGCATCTTCATGCTCAGGTAGTACGGCGGTACGGCGTTGCCCGACTTGGTCGTCGGGTCGTTCGGGATCTGCCAGCGCTCGGAGCCGGTGTAGAAGGTCCCCGGGTCCGTGACGTGGTACGTGGTCAGCAGCTGGCGCTGCACCTTGAAGAGGTCCTGCGGGTAGCGCAGGTGCTCCCGCAGCGACGGGCTGATGGCGCTCTTCTTCTCGACCGTGCCCGGGAACGACTTCATCCAGGTCTTGAGGACCGGGTCCTTCTCGTCCCACTGGTAGAGCTTGACCGAGCCGTCGTAGGCGTCGACGGTCGCCTTGACGGAGTTGCGGATGTAGTTGACCTGGTTCTGCTGGGCCACCACCGCCCGCTGCCCGTCGGTGAGCGAATCGGCCGTGGTGTCCCCGAGCGTGGTGCGCGAGGCGTACGGGTAGCCGTTGCTCGTCGTGTAGGCGTCCACGATCCACTTGATGTGGCCGTCGATGACCGCCGGGTAGGCGTCGCCGTCGATGGTCAGCCAGGGGGCGACGGCTTCGACCCGCTCCTTGGGCGTGCGGTTGTACAGGATCCGCGAGCCCTTGCCGATCGCGCCGGAGTAGAGGATCTGCGGCTCCCCGAACGCCACCGCGTACGCGGCACGGTTGACGGGGTTGGAGAGGTTGACGCCGCTGTTGCCCTTGTAGCTGTAGCTCTTCTCGCCGCTGTCGTCGGAGTAGTCCAGCTCCTTCTGCGGACCGCCGACGATGGAGTACTGCGAGGTCTTCTCTCCGTAGTACACCCGCTGCTGGTACCCGGGGAACTGCCCCTTGGCGGGCAGGTCCGACTCGGTGTACTTCGGACCGCCGCCGTCGGAGGCCTCGGTGCCCTTCGCGGCGACCGCGCCGTAGCCGTGGGTGTACTTGAAGTGGTCGTTGATCCAGTTGCGCTCGGGGATACCGGCGATGTTCAGCTCGCGCAGACCGATGACGGTGTCCTGCTCGGCACCGTCCTTGTCCTTGTACCGGTCGACGTCGAGGGTGGAGGGGAACTGGTAGTAACCCTTCACCTGCTGCTGTTGCTGGAAGGCCGGCGAGACCACGTTCGGGTCGAGCAGCCGCACGCTGGCCGTGGTGTCGGCGTCGTCGCGCAGCCGCTGGCTGTCGTCCTTGTCGGTGGGCTTGTAATCGCCCTTGTACGGCGTGACCTCGGAGTCCTGGATGTCGTACGCGTCCCGGGTCGCCTTGATGTTCTGCTTGATGTACGGCGCTTCCTTGGCCTGCTCGTTCGGCTGGACCTGGAACTTCTGCACGATCGCCGGATACAGCCCGCCGATGAGGATCGCGGAGAGCACCATCAGGCCGAAGCCGATCACCGGCAGCTGCCAGGTGCGCCGCCAGAGGGTGGCGAAGAACAGCACCGCGCAGATCGCCGCGATGAAGAACAGGATGGTCTTCGCCGGCAGATAGGCGTTGGCGTCGACATAGCGCAGGCCGGTCCAGTTGTCGGCCGACTTCAGGCCGCTGGACTTGACCGCGAGTCCGTACCGGTCGAGCCAGTACGCGATCGCCTTGAGCGAGACGAAGATGCCCAGCAGCACCGACAGATGGCCGGTCGCCGCGGCGGTCGCCCGCGAGCCGGGGCTGGTCAGCCGCAGACCGCCGTAGAGGTAGTGCGTCAGCGCCGCGGCGACCAGACACAGCACCGCGGCGGCGAAGCCGAAGCTCAGCAGAAAGCGGTACCAGGGCAGATCGAACGCGTAGAAGGCGACGTCCTTGCCGAACTGCGGGTCCGTCTTGCCGAACTGCACGCCGTTGACCCACTGGAGCCACGTCTGCCACTCACCGGACGCGGAGGCACCGGCGATCAGGCCGATCACCGCGGTGATCGCGATCAACGCCCACTTCTTGAACGGGGCGATGCCCATCCGGTAGCGGTCCAGGCTCTGCTGCTCCATGGACATCGCGCTCAGCGGCGGCCGCAGCCGGTGCGCCAGCCAGATGTTGACGCCGACGGCCACGGCCATCAGGACGCCGAAGAAGAAGAACAGACCGATCTTGGTCCACAGGGTGGTGGTGAAGACCGAGGAGTACTTGACCGAGCGATACCAGAGCCAATCGGTCCAAAATCCCGCAAACATGACGAAGAGCATGGCCAATACGGCCAGCACGCCCAATGTCATGAGCAGGGTCCGGATCCGCCGCGATGGTCGGCCGGCTCTGATCCGTGGCCCTGTCGGGCCTCCGCCGCGGTCCGGCATCTGGAAAGCCAAGGTGCGCACCTCGAAGTTCGCTGTCGTGTGGAGCAGGCCCGGCGATAGTAGGACCCAGTGATGCAACTTACGAAGGCTTTACTCGGTTCCCGATTTCCGGGGTACACAAGGCACGATGTTGAGCATGACCAACCTCCCCGTTGACGGCACCCCCCTGGCCGCCGACCCGCTGACCCGCGCGGTACTCGAAATCGACGAGTACAGCGCCGGGCTCGGCTGGGATCAGCCCGCCCGACTGTTCGCCCTCGTCGACACCGCCAAGCTGCGTGCGCAGGAGCCCTCGCTCGCCGCCCAGCTCGGTATCGACGACTCCACCACCGCTTCCCTGACCCCCGTCGAACAGGACGAGATCCCGGCGGATGTGCCGCTGGACGAGTTCCTCGCCACCATTGCCTGGCCGGACGCCGTCTCCGGCTGCGCGCTGACCGTGGAGCGGCTGATGCTGCCGCCGTCCGCCGAGGACTCCGAGCCCGCGGGCATGGACGAGGCGCAGCTCGCCAAGTGGGTCGCCAAGCACCCGGACCGCCAGGAGGTCCGGATGACGGTGGCCGTGCTGCGGGACGGCTCCCGCGAATCGGCGCTGCGGCTGCGCGAGAAGGACTCCACGTCCGAGGTCCTCACCGGCTCGGCGCTGGTGCCGGGCCTCGCGGAGGCGCTCGCCGCGACCTTCGAGGGCTGACGCCGGGGGTCGGGCGTCGGCGTCCGGCCCCGTGGATCCGGCCTGGGGCTTATCCGCCTCTGATCCGCCCCTGATCCGCCGGACAGCCCCTACGACCGGCCTGCCGGGCTGCAGCTCGGCAGGCCGGCGGTGTCTCCCTTACGGATCTTCTCCAGCGCCTTGACCGCGTCGCCTATGGTCCCGACCTTGACCAGGGTGAGCCCGTGCGGGGTGTCCTTGGCGGCGGTGGCGCAGTTGTCCTTGGGCGTCAGGAAGAACTCCGCGCCCTTGTCGCGGGCACCGACCGTCTTCATCGAAATGCCGCCGATCGGGCCGACGTTGCCCTTGTCGTCGATCGTGCCCGTGCCTGCCACGAACTTGCCGCCCGTCATGTTCCCGGGCGTGAGCTTGTCGACGATGCCCAGCGAGAACATCAGCCCGGCGCTCGGGCCGCCGACATCGGCCAGCTTGACGTCGATGGGGAACGGGAAGATGTGGTCCACCTCGGCCTGGATGCCCACGATGGCGCGGCCGTCGTCCGCCTTCTGCGTGGTGATCGAGACCTGCTTGGCGCCGGCCGTGGGCCGCTTGCCCTGCTTCTCCGCCGCGGCCGCGTCCTTGGCGGGGATGATCGTGAAGACCACCGGCTGACCCGGCTTGTGGCGGGTGACGAGCTTGGCGACGTCACCGGTCCGCTTGACCTCCGTGCCGTCCACCGCCTTGATCACATCGCCGGCGTGCAGCCGCCCGTCGGCCGGCTTGTCCTTGACGACGGAACCGACGACGGTCTGGGTGGCGACCGGGATGTGCAGCTGCTGGAGCGCGGCGACCTTGGCGCTCTCCTGGGACTGGCTGAACTCCTCGGCGTTCTCCTGGTCGGCCTGCTCGGCCGTCTGCCCCTCGGGGTAGAGCGTCTTGTGCGGCACCACGGCGTTGTCGTGGTCGAGCCAGCCGTAGACCGCCTCGAAGAGGTTCATGGTGTAGTCGGGGCCCGTGACGCGGACGGTGGTCATGTTGAGGTGACCGGTCGTCGGATAGGTCTTGTGCCCGGAGATCTGCAGCACCGGCTCGCCGTCGTGCTCACCGAGGGTGTTGACCGTCGGCCCCGGAGACATCTCGGAGTACGGCACGGGGATCAGTACCCCCGCGCAGAGCAGCGCGATCAGCATCAGGGTCGAGGCGAGCAGCGTCGCGGTGCGGCGTGGCATGGAACGACAGTACGGGACGGGTATGACAACCGGCCCGCGGGGCCGTCCGTCCGGGTCCGAACACCCATCCGTGCGTGGTCGCCGCCTCAGGGTGCGGCGGTTGCGGATGCGTACGGACGGCGAACGTCAGGCCGGGTCCGAGGCGGGGTCGGAAACGGAATGCTCTTTTTCCATCGCCTCACGGAACCGGGCGTAGCCCGCGAGCTCCGCGACGTCCCCGGTCTTGCGGTGTCGCAGGGCCCAACTGCTCCACACCGCGGCAATCAGCCCGGCGCCAACCGGAATCAGCAACCAGAGGAGCGCACCCACAGCGACCTCCCAACCCCTTGTTACGACCGCAATCGACCAATAAGCAGATTAACCATCTGACAGGTCAACGCTTACGCCAGGGGGCGGGTTACGCAACCGGAACTCACCGCACCGGTTCGGCTCCTTGTTCGGAAACCGCCACCGCCGGGTGACGAAACCCGCGCCCCACGCTAAGAGGTCCCTACCCACTCCTCGGTTCCGTCAGAGAACGTCTGATGCTTCCAGATGGGTACCTCGTGCTTGAGGTCGTCGATCAGTTTGCGGCAGGCCTCGAACGCCTCGCCCCGGTGCGGGCAGGACACCGCGACGACCACGGCCAGATCTCCGATGCGCAGATCGCCGACCCGGTGGACGGCGGCCAGCGCCCGCACGGGGAAGTCGGCGACGACCTTGTCGGCGATCCGGCGCATCTCCGCCTCGGCGGACGGGTGCGCGGAGTAGCCCAGCCCGTCGACGTCGGCGCCGTTGTCGTGCGAGCGGACCGTGCCGACGAACAGGGCTGTGCCGCCGGCCGCCGCGTCGCCGACGGCGGCGAACACCTCGTCCACGGACAGCGCGGTATCGCGGATCTCCAGGAGCCGGATCGGGTCCGCCGCGGCCTGCTCACCGGGGTGGTCGCGGCCGGGGGTCGGTGGGGTGGGCGTGCCAGACATACCCCCATCGTGCCGTACGGGAGGGGCGCCGGGGAATGGCCGTTTCCGCCGGGCGTCCCTGCCGCCGTATGGAGACTCCTCCAGACGGGCCGGCCCGCGCCGCTCAGATGCGGCGGCGGGCCTTACGGGCGCGCCGCACCAGCGCGGCGGTACCCAGGAGGGCGACGGTCGCACCGGCGGCCCCCGCGGCGGTGGCGTCCTTGCGGCCCAGCCTGCGGCCGGCGACGGTGTGCCGTCCGGCGACCTCCTCCAGGAGCTCGGCGAGCACCTCCTCGTTGGTCCGTTGAGGCCGCCAGCCCGCCTCGTGCAGCCGGCTGCCGCTGACCACCCAGGGGTGCATGGTGTACGCGAGGTCCCCGGCGGGCGACGGCGTCAGGCCGATGCGGTGCAGCCGGGCGGCGGCACCCAGGGCCACCGAGGACGGCAGCTCCATGCGCCGGATGCCGGACAGCTCCTCGACCTCCTCCTGCTCCAGCCAGCCGTCGCAGCCCACCGCCAGCTCACCGTCGACCTTCTCCAGGGCGGCGTACTCCAGGGCGCTGACCAGGTCCTCGACGTGGCAGAACTGCCAGGCGGGGCGGGATCCGGCGACGACCAGGAGGCGGGGCGACTCGAAGTAGCGGGTCAGTGCGGTGTCGGTGCCGCCCACCAGGACGGCGGGGCGCAGCACGGTGACGTTCAGACCGGGGTGTGCACGGGGCGCGCGGTGCGCCAGGTGCTCGATCTCCAGGAGGTCGCCGACACCGGTGGCGTCGGCGGTGGCCCGCAGCTCGGCGTCCTCGGCCAGCGGAACATCGTTGTCGGGCAGCGCCCCGTAGACCATGGCGGAGGTGCACAGCACCACCCGGTGGACGCCGGCGGCCGCGGCGGCGGTGAGCACGGTCTGGGTGCCGCGCACGTTGTAGGCGGTGCGGGCCGCGGCGTCGGTCTCCAGGTCGAGGTCGAGCGCGAGGTGGACGACGACGTCCGCGCCGCGCAGTTTGTCGGCGATGGCCGGGTCGCGTACATCCAGGACGTGCCAGTGTGCCTCGGCGACGTCGCCGCGCCGCTCGTCGATGGCCACCACCTCTTTGACCTCGTCGGATGCGACCAGGGCACGGGTGAGCAGCGCACCGACCCCGGACGCGGCTCCGGTGACGGCGACGACGGGCCGGCGCAGCGGCCGGTCCGTGGCACCGCCTGCGATATTGCCTGCCTTCTCAGGCGGGGCCGCAGCGTTTCGCGCTGCGCGAACGGTCGGATCTGGGGAACTCACCGGGCGTCTCCAGCGGTTGTCTTCAGTACGGACGCGTGCTGACGCGTTCGCACCAGGTGACGTCCATCCTGCCGCAGCGACGGGGACAGCGAAGCACCGAGCCCCGAAGCGGCCCGGGTGTCTACGCTGGAGGTGATGTCGGGCAGCCGCCGTCGGCCACCGGGCCGGCGGCCCTACGAGCCGAGGAAACCCGTGAGTGACACCCCATTTGGATTCGGCCTTCCGCCGGAGGAGCCGGAGGACGGCGACAACGGCAAGAAGAAGGGCGGCCAGGGAGGTAGCCAGGGCCCCGCGGACCCGTTCGGGTTCGGCGGCGGGAGCGGCGGCGCGGACAATCCGTTCGCGGCGCTCTTCGGCGGCATGGGCGGCCCTGGCGGCGAAATGAACCCTGGCGACCTGGGAGCCGCCTTCCAGAAGCTCGGCCAGATGCTCTCGTACGAGGGCGGCCCGGTGAACTGGGAGATGGCCAAGGACATCGCGCGGCAGACCGTCGCGCAGGGCGCCGAGGACGGCAGCAAGGACGCGAGCCTGTCGCCGGGTGAGCGCAGTGCGGTCGAGGAGGCCGTGCGGCTGGCGGACCTGTGGCTGGACGGTGTGACGTCGCTGCCGTCGGGCTCCGGCTCGGTGGTGGCCTGGAGCCGTGCCGAGTGGGTCGAGGAGACCCTCCCGGTGTGGAAGGACCTGGTCAATCCGCTCGCCGAGCGTGTCGGAGCGGCGATGGGCGATGTGCTGCCCGGGGAGATGCAGGCCATGGCGGGTCCGCTGCTGGGGATGATGCGCTCCATGGGCGGCGCGATGTTCGGCACCCAGATCGGGCAGGCGCTGGGCGTGCTGGCCAGTGAGGTCGTCGGTTCGACGGACATCGGACTGCCGCTGGGGCCGGCCGGCAAGGCCGCGCTGCTGCCCGGGAACATCGCGACGTTCGGCGCGGGCCTGGGCGTGCCGGAGGACGAGGTGCGGCTGTATCTGGCCCTGCGCGAGGCCGCCCACCAGCGGCTCTTCGCGCATGTGCCGTGGCTGCGCTCGCATCTTTTCGGTGCCGTGGAGGGCTATGCCCGCGGTATCAAGGTCGACACGACCAAGCTGGAGGATGTGGTCGGCCAGATCGATCCGCAGCATCCCGAGGAGCTGCAGAACGCCCTCCAGCAGGGCATGTTCCAGCCCGAGGACACCCCGGAGCAGAAGGCCGCGCTGGCCCGTCTGGAGACCGCGCTCGCGCTCGTCGAGGGCTGGGTGGACGCGGTGGTGCACGCCGCGGCCAAGCCGCATCTGCCGTCGTCGGACAAGCTCCGTGAGACGCTGCGGCGGCGCCGGGCGAGCGGCGGCCCCGCCGAGCAGACGTTCTCGACGCTGATCGGTCTGCAGCTGCGGCCGCGGCGGCTGCGGGACGCCTCGCGGCTGTGGGCGTCGTTGACGGACGCCCGGGGCCTGGAGGGCCGCGACGGTCTGTGGGAGCACCCGGACATGCTGCCGACGGCAGCGGATCTGGACGACCCGGACGGCTTTGTGCACCACGAGCAGATGGACTTCTCCGAGCTCGACAAGATGCTCGGCGAGGCCGCCAGCGGCGGCAAGCCGGATCTGGGCAAGCCCGCCCGGGAGGACGAGGGCCCGGACGAGGCGCCCGGCGACGGCAAGGGTGACAACGACAAGTGAGTCTGCACGCGGATGCGGCGCGGGTGCTCGACGGGTGGCCCGCGCCGTCGCCCGATCAGGAGCAGCTGCGGCTGACGTATCTGGATCATCTCGCCGCCCATCAGGACGGCATGTGGAAGCCCTGCAAGGACGGGCATCTCACGGCGAGCGCGCTGGTGATCGATCCGGTCGGCGGCCGGGTGCTGCTCACGCTGCACCGCAAGCTGGAGATGTGGCTGCAGATGGGCGGCCACTGCGAGCCGGAGGACGCCTCGCTGGCGGACGCGGCGCTGCGTGAGGCGCGTGAGGAGTCGGGGATCGCGCAGGGGCTGACGCTGCTGCCCGGCGGGCCGGTGCGGCTGGACCGTCATCACACGCCCTGCGCGGTCCATCTGGACGTCCAGTATGCGGCGCTGGCGCCCGAGGGCGCGGTCGCGGAGATCAGCGACGAGTCGTTGGACCTGCGGTGGTTCGCGTACGACGAGGTGCCGGGCGTCGCCGATGTGTCGGTGGCGCGCCTGGTGGACCGCGCCCGCGCACTGCTCTAGCCGGCCACCGCCCCTGCTTTGCGCTTCCGGCGCCCGCCCCTTCCCGGGACGGGCGCCGGATGTGCGTCGGCGGTGCGTCAGTTGGTGAAGATGTTGCCCTGGTTCTGTCCCCGGGCGCCCTGCTGGCCCATGCCGAACTGGGCGGCCATTCCGGCGCCGATGTCGGCGTTCTGCGGCGGCAGCAGCTCGCTGGGCTGGACGAGTGCGTAGCCCTGGCCGAGGAAGCTGAGCTCCCAGCCCTCGCCCGTGCCGCCGCGCCGCCGCCACACCCCGGAGGAGTGCGTCTGTGCCTGCATCTGCACCCGCAGCGACGCGGACCAGGCGACCACCGCGTCGGCGTCGGCGTTGACGTACTTGTCGGGCGTGACCTGCATCATCAGCGGCTGGCCGGAGGTCATCAGGACGACCTTGCCCCGCCCGGAGATGTTGAGCTGGTACTTGCCGGTGCCGGAGATGCCGTACTGGCTGTCGACGGAGACGACCTCCCAGTGGAGGCCGGAGTCCAGCGCCAGGACATAGCTGCTGTCGACGGTCAGGCCGTCGTGGTCGACGTCGACGACGTGCACGTACTGGGCGAGGTTGGCCAGATAGACCGTGCCCTGCCCGGAGACGCGCATCAGATCGAGGCCCTCACCGGAGTGCGCGCGGGCACGGTGCTGGCCCGGCGTCTGGTAGTTGCCGTCGAATTCGAGCAGTCCCTGATAGGCGACCATCGAGCCCTTGCGGGCGAGGAGGTCCTCGTGGCCCTGGAGGGCGACGCGCAGCAGCTGGCTGTTCTGCAGGGCGTAGCGGTCCTGGGTCTGTGCCTCGGTGAAGGCGAAAAGCGGACTCTGCATGGCGTGTTCGGTCCTCCCCCTCAGCCCCGGGCCCGGAGCCGGTCGGTGCTGTCTTCGCTGGGCTGGACGACGACGAACCCCTGGCCGGAGAAGCCCAGTTGGTACGCCTCGCCGCTGCCGCGTCCGATCATCGAGGACGCCTTGAAGCTGCGCTTGCCCTTCATCTTCAGGTTCGTCGACCAGGCGACCAGGGCGTCCGGGTCCACGTAGGTCTCGTCCTCGCCGCGGCCGCAGTCGACGACGATGGGCGTGCCGCGGGAGGTCAGCGCGACCCAGCCGGTGCCGGAGATCCCGACGTTGAAGAGTCCCTGGCCGGCGAACTTGGCCATGCCCTTGACGCGCTGCACGCCCCACTGGAGGTGGGCGTCGAAGGCGAGGAGGTTGGTGCCGTTGACGGAGAGCGAGTCGCCGTTGAGGTTGATGCAGACCACGTCGGCGCCGTAGTCGGCGAGGTAGAGCAGGCCGTCGCCGGTGCACTTCATCAGCGGCGCGCCCTCACCGGTGAGCCACTGGGAGGCCATCTGGCGGACGGCGGGCGGGTTGGGCTCGTACTGGACGAAGCCTTCGTAGGCGACCATGGAGCCGGTGCGTGCGAAGACGTCCTGGCCGCTCTGCATGGCGATCTTCACCATGGCGCTGCCGTGGTTCTCCATACGGGCGGCGGGCGGGGTCGGGACATAGCCCGAAAGTTGCTGCTGGTTCATGATTTACGGGCTCCCTCAGACCTCGTAGGGCTGGACGACGATGAAGTTGCCGGGCGCACCGCGGAACTGGAGGTTCACGGTCTCGCCGGAGTGGCCCGGATAGGCGTGCCGGCGCAGGCTCACCTGGCTGGAGATGATCACCTGTGAGGCGGCGGACCAGGCCACGATGGCGTTGGCGTCGGCGAAGGTGGTCGGGGTGACCGGCAGCACGACCGGGGTGCCCTGGGTCTTGACGACGAGGGTGCCGCTCCCCTGGAACTGCATGGTGAACAGGGCGCCACCGGGGATGCCGTGGCCCTCGATCCGGCGGACCTCGTGCTGGAGCGATTCGTCGAAGGCGAGGACGGACTCGGCCGACACACAGATGGCGTCGCCCTGCAGCTCGATGGGGTGGACATGGGCGCTGTTCTCCGCGAAGAAGACCTGGCCCTGGCCGGTGCAGCGCATCAGCTGCATTTCCTGGCCGGTGGCGTTGCCGACGATCCGGCCGCGGAATCCGGCGCCCTTGTAGCTGAAGTCGACCTTACCCTGGTAGAGCACCATGCTGCCCTGGCGGGCGAGCACCGGCTGGCCGTCGACGCCGAGGTCGACACGGATCAGCTTGCTGTTCTGCGGGGTCCAGCGCTGGCCGGTGGGGGCTTCCTTGTACTTCTCCAGTACGACGCCGAGACCGGGGCCGCCGCCCTGGGGCACAGCCGGGGCCTGGCCACCCGGATACGGGGCGCCCGGGGGCTGCTGGCCGTACGGGGCGGGCTGGCCCGGGAACTGGCCGGGCTGGCCGGGCTGGCTCTGGGGGGCGCCGTATCCGCCGGGCGGCGGGACGGGCTGGCCGTACGGGGGCGCCTGGGGGGCCTGCTGGCCGGGGAAGCCGCCGGACGCGGCCTGCGGCTGGCCGTACGGGTCCTGACCGGGCGTCGGCTGGCCGTAGGGGGCGGGTGGTTGTTGTCCGGGCGCGGGTACGCCGGGTGGCGGTACCGGACCGCCGGGCGGGACCAGCGGCGCGGCGATGGTGGGCGCGCTGTGGACCTGCGGGGCGGTGGGCTGCGGGGCGGGGGCCGGCTGCGGTGCGGCCGGGGGCGCTCCCTGGGGCGGTCCGAAATCGGGCGCGGGCTGCTGCGGTACGGGCGTGGCGGGCGCGCCGAAGGACGGCGCGGGGGCGGCGGGCCCGGGCGGCGGCGCGAAACCGGGCGCGCCCTGTGCGGCGACGGGCGGCGCGGGCGGCGCCTCCGCCTCTTCGGCGACCTCGCCGCCGAAGTTCTTCAGCAGCGCCTCCAGGCCACCGTCGAACCCCTGGCCGACCGCGGCGAACCGCCAGACGTCCTTGAGGTAGAAGTCGCCGAGCATGACGGCGCGCTCGGTGCTGAACTCGCTGCCGGTGAAGGAGTAGCGGGCGACCTCTTCGCCGCCGGCCACGATCCGGATGTAGCCGGGGCCGATCTGCGAGACCTGGCCGGCGCCGTCGAGGGCGGCGGTGAAGGAGAGCTTGTGGATGTGCGGCGGAATCTTGTCGAGGGTGACCCGGAAGGACTCGCTGTCGCCGGCCTGCTCGCCGAGCAGCTGGATCGACTCCTCGGGCGACTTGGGCTGGTTGAAGAAGATGAAGTACCGGTCGTCGGACAGCCGCTCGTCGGCGTCCAGACCGAAGCAGCTGATGTCGAAGGTCAGGCCGGGTCCGGCGATCTGCACGCCGACGTACAGATCCGTTCCCGCCGTCAGATCACCGATCTTGGTCTTGTGGCCCCGCTGGAATTCCCTGGCCATACGTAACGCCCGTCCCCCGCTCCCGCTGTGAGTTCCTCTGCGCGCCAGGCTAACGGCTGGCGCCGACAGCGGGCGATGCCGGGGCACGGCGGATGTCGTGCCGGCCCGTTCTCATTCGCCGCGGGCGGCGGGCAGATGGGGCAGCCGGTCGGCCGCGACCACCCCTTCGAGATAGCCGCGGGCCCGTTCCGTACGGGGATAGGACTCCAACAGGCGCCAGAACCGGGGGCCGTGGCCGGGGACGAGCAGATGGGCGAGCTCGTGCAGCAGGACGTAGTCGATGACGTACTCCGGCATGCCCTGCAGGCGGTGCGAGAGACGGATGCTGCCCTCGGCCGGGGTGCACGATCCCCAGCGGGTGTTCTGGTTGGTGACCCAGCGCACCGAAGCGGGGCGGGCCCGGCCGTCGAGGAACTGGCCGGACAGCCGCTCGGCGCGCTCGGCCAGCTCGGCGTCGCCCAGCATCCGCTTGCTCTCCTGGGCGGCGAGCTTGTCGAGCATGACGGTGACCCAGCGTTCCTCCTCGGCCTCGGACATACGGGCCGGAATCAGGACAACCGTGCGGTCGCCCTCGCGGTACGCGGAGACCGTTCTGCGCCGCCGTGAGCTGCGGCGCACCTCGACCGCGCTGGTCCCTGAGCTACGGGCCGTCGGGCTCGGTGCAGCCCTGCGCGATGTGTCAGCGGCGCGGCGCAGGGGTGTCTCCCCTGAGCCGTGGGCGGAAGGGTCGGCGGGCACGCGCCCGACGTTACCCGCTGGCACTGCGGGAAGTCCCGCCCCGCGGTCGGTTCGCCACCGAACCACTCCATGGCGTGCACCGCTTGTATGACTAATGCCGGGGTCTGTGGATAACTTTGCGCACCGATCCGCCGCACGGAGCATGCTGGGAGCCGGACGACGAAGGACGGGGGGCGGATGTCATGCATCCGATGCTCAAGCCCGCGCTGCGGCGCGGCTGGCGGGACAGGAATACGGTGCGGTTCGGCGTGACGCCGGCCCATGCGATGGTGGTCGGCCCGGTCGACCCCGCGACCGACAGCTTCATCTCACTGATCGACGGCACCCGCACGATGCAGCAGCTGCTCGCGGAGGCCGCGTTACTGGACCTCCCGCCCGAGCATGCGCGGGGTGTGGTGGACCGGCTCGGCGCGGCCGGACTGCTCGAAGCCCCCACCGCGGGCGGTCCGGCGGCCGACGCCGTACGGGCGGACGCCCCCGCCTTCGAACGACTGCGGCCCGATCTGGCCTCGCTGTCGGTGCAACACCGGGAACCCGCCGGCGCCCTGGGCAGGATGGGCGCGCGCCGGGCGGTCCGGGCCCGGGTCAAGGGGGCCGGGCGGGTGGGCGCGGCGATCGCGGCGCTGCTCTCATCGGCCGGGATCGGCCAGGTGGAGGTGCTGGACGGCGGAGTGGTCGAACCATGGGACGTGGTGCCCGGCGGGCTGGGGGCCGAGCGGATCGGCGAGCGGCGCAACGCCGCCGCGCAGCAACTGGCCCATCGGTCCTCCCCCTGGAGCAGCACACCGCGGCCGAGGGTCCCGGTCAGCGAGTCCGGCGAGCCCGGACTGTCCCTCGTGGTGCTCGCCCCGCGCGACGGGCTCGCCGCGTACGCCCCGGACCCGGTGCTGTCCGAGCCGCTGCTCACCGCCGGAATCCCGCATCTTTACGCGGGGGTGATCGAGGGCACGGGTGTGGTGGGTCCGCTGGTGCTGCCCGGCGGTTCGGCCTGTACGCGCTGCGACGAGCTGCGCCGTATGGACGCGGAGCCCGCCTGGCCGCGACTGCTGGCGCAGTGGCGGTCGGGGCGCGGTTCACCCGCGGTGCCGGCCTGCGACGCGGCGCTGGCGACCACGGTCGCGGGGCTCGCCACCGTCCAGGCGCTGGCGTTCCTCGACGGTGAACTCCCGCCGTGCACAGGGGCGCGGATGGAGCTCACGCTGCCATGTGCGAGCGTACGGACGACGCGGATCGAACCACATCCGGAGTGCGGCTGCGGCGCTGCTGCTTCGCTGTGTACGACAGGCACCTCGGATCCTCGGCCGTGACACGCCACAATGACGGAGTAACCCCGGTAGGGGGACAGTGTGAGTTGGAGGGGCGCATGTCTGATCTTCCCCGCAAGGCGGTCACCCGCACCGCCAAGCTGGCCGCTCTGCCACTGGGGTTCGCCGGCCGCGCCACCTGGGGCCTGGGCAAGCGGATCGGCGGCAGATCGGCCGAAATCGTCGGCCGTGAGCTCCAACAGCGCACCGCGGAACAGCTCTTCAAAGTACTCGGTGAGCTGAAGGGCGGGGCGATGAAGTTCGGGCAGGCGCTGTCCGTCTTCGAGTCCGCACTGCCCGAGGAGGTCGCCGGTCCCTACCGCGCCGCCCTGACGAAGCTTCAGGAGGCGGCGCCGCCGATGCCGACCAGCACGGTGCACTCGGTGCTGGCGGAGCGGCTCGGCGAGGACTGGCGGGAGCTGTTCGAGGAGTTCGAGGACAAGCCCGCCGCGGCGGCCTCGATCGGGCAGGTGCACCGGGCGGTCTGGCACGACGGCCGCGAGGTGGCCGTCAAGGTGCAGTATCCGGGGGCCGGGCAGGCGCTGCTGTCGGATCTGTCGCAGCTGAGCCGCTTCGCCCGGCTGTTGGGACCGCTGATCCCGGGCATGGACATCAAGCCGCTGATCACCGAGCTGCGCGACCGGGTCTCGGAGGAGCTGGACTACGCCCTGGAGGCACAGGCCCAGCAGGCACATGCCGAGGAGTTCGCCGGCGACCCGGACGTGGTGGTGCCGGCGGTGGTGCACCAGTGCGATCAGGTGCTGGTGACGGAGTGGATGGAGGGGGTGCCGCTGTCCGAGGTGATCGCGAACGGCACCGACGAGCAGCGCGACCGGGCCGGTCAACTCCTCGCCCGCTTCCTCTTCTCCGGCCCCGCCCGCACCGGCCTGCTGCACGCCGATCCGCACCCGGGCAACTTCCGGCTGCTGGCCGGGGACTCCCCCGACGGGCCGGCGGAGGAGTGGCGGCTGGGCGTACTTGACTTCGGCACCGTCGACCGGCTGCCCGAGGGGCTGCCGCCGACGATCGGCACCTCACTGCGGATGACGCTGGACGGCGAGGCGGACACGGTCTATCAGCTGCTGTGCGAGGAGGGCTTCGTCAAGGAGTCCATCGAGCTGGATCCGGACGCGGTGCTGGAGTATCTGCTGCCGATCATCGAACCCGCGCAGGTGGACGAGTTCACCTTCACCCGGAGCTGGATGCGCCATCAGGCGGCCCGGGTCGGCGATCCGCGCTCCCCCGCGTACCAGTTGGGCAAACGGCTCAATCTGCCGCCCGCGTATCTGCTGATCCACCGTGTGACCTTGAGCACGATCGGGGTGCTGTGCCAGCTGGGGGCGACGGTGCGGCTGCGCGACGAGCTCGAGGCGTGGATGCCCGGCTTCGTCACCGAAGAAGAGCCCGCGGCCCCGGACGTCACCGACATCAGCACCGTGAGCGGCACGGACATCGCCGCGGACATCGGTGCGGAGACCGTCGAAGAGACCACGGCCTGACCCTGCCGGCCGGGCCGCATCTCCTTGGCCGCCCGGCCTCACCACCAGCTCGAATCCAGGCGCCCCTCGATGGCCCGGATGTTCTCCCGCGCGCAGTTGTCGCAGAAGTAACGGCGCTCGCCGTTCTCGACGGAGCAGGTCCAGGTCGGCGGAGTGCCCGCGGCGACCGCGCCGCAGCCGGCGCACACCGTATTCCCGTCGGCCAACTCCGCCTGTTCATGCGTCTTCTGGTCCACCATCCGACGATATCCCCGTCAACCGCATGAAGCCGGATACAACGCACCACGGGGCCCGCCCTGTCGGACGGACCCCGTGGGTGGCGGCGTCACCGCCTTACTGCATCACGGCCATGGCCAGCGCACGGCGAGCGCGGAGCGACGCGCGCTCGGCGCGCCGCTGCATACGCCGCGCGGCGGCGAGCCGATGAGCCCTGCGTTCGGATTCAGCCTCCCGGAGGCGTTCATGCATATGCGCACGCGCCAGGGCTTCTGGGATGAGTTGCATGGCGAGGTTCCTGTTCTGACGCGACTCGATCGCGTCGGCGTTCGCGGGGACGGGCGTGTCGGTGAAAGTCGGGTTCATCGTGGGGTCCTGCTTCTTGGGATCCCGTGTGACGGGACGGTCGATCGTTCCTGTGCCGATGGTGTTCATGCCGCAACCGGGTTCTTGCGCGGACGGCCACGCGGACGCTTCCGCGGCACGACAACGCCCTGGACGAAGAGCTCGCCACCCCAGACGCCCCACGGCTCACGGCGGTCCTTGGCGCCGGCGAGACAGGCCTCACGCACCGGGCAGGACTGGCACAGCGTCTTGGCGTACTCGACGTCGGCCGGGGACTCGGCGAAGAAGACCTCCGGGTCGTAGGTACGGCACGGAACGGCGGTGCCGAGGCGGTCGATCTCGTCGTCGAGCTCGGTGAGGGGCAGCAAGGAGTTCTCCTGAGGGTCGGGCGGAGGGATCAGGTCGGTGGCTACGGACGGGGTGTGCGTCTGGAGTTGCACGGTGGTGTGTTCCTCGTCTGTTCGGCCCGGCTGGTGGCGGGCGCGTGGGGCAAACAAAAGGGCCGCGGATCCCGGTGTGGGTTCCGCGGCCCTGGAAGGTGCCGACCTGATCGTGCCGATCAGGCTGGATCTCTCCAGGGTTCGAGGCCGCGGTAGGCCCACATTTCATGCTGCGTCTGGTACTGCTTCTTCCGGGATTCGGCACCATTGGCCGCCGCGAAGGCAAAGGCATTCGCCGGTGCCGCTGCTGCTACCGCAGGTGCCTCGGTCGGTCGCGCGGTGCGCTCGCTGAACGTCGGAACAGCGAGGGACTCGGGGCGCGCGACCTCGGTACCGGACAGGCGGCCGAAGCCGGACAGACCGGTGCCAAGGAGCGAAGAGCCGAGGGTGCAGGTGGCGACGACCGAGAGATCGGTCATTTTGTTGGTCTCGATAATGCTGATCACTGGGCTCGCCTCCTCTCGGCGTCTCGGTGGACCGGGAATCCCGTTCCAGGGTGTTCAAGTACAGCACGGATCCATCGGATCTCGGAAGATTCCGTTGTCTCCGTTGCTTCCGAAGGCTATGGGGATGCGCTCCGCGCGCGCAAACTATTTTTCCGACGAGTTTTTCGCGGCGCCTTCGGACCCGTCTCCCAAGGCTCCCCCGAGCTCCTCGCCGGCACAGATTGCCAGCACGTCGCTGCCGTAGCGGTCGAACTTCCGCCGCCCCACACCTGAGATGACCGCAAGCTCCGATTCGGTTCCCGGAACGGCCTCGGCAATCGCCATCAACGTCTTGTCGGTGAAGACGCAGTAGGCGGGCTGCCGCGAACGCGCGGCCTCCCCCGCCCGCCACTCCCACAGCCGCTCGTACAGCGCCTCGTCGAGCTCCGCCGGGCAGTCCTCACACCGCATCAGCTTCATCTCGCCGGCATCCGTCAGCGTCCGGTTGCAGACCCGGCAGCGGGCCGGGCTGCGGTGCTTGGGGCGCCGTGCCACCGCCGCCGCCCCGTCACCGCGCTCAACGCCCCCCGAGACCACCCCCGGCGTACGGCGGCCTGTCCCGGCCCCGGAACCGGGCCGCAGGCCCGTGAGGAACCGGCTGGCGCTGCGGGAGGCCCGCCCGCCGGGAGACCGCGACAGCGACCAGGACAGCCCCAGATGCAACCGGGCGCGGGTGACGCCGACATACAGCAGCCGGCGCTCCTCCTCTATCTGCTCATCGGTCTTGGCGTAGGTGATCGGCATCATGCCCTCGGTGAGGCCCACCAGGAAGACGGCCTCCCACTCCAGGCCCTTGGCGGCGTGCAGAGAGGCGAGCGTCACCCCCTCGACCGTCGGGGCGTGCTGGGCGTTGGCCCGCTCGTCCAGCTCGGCGACAAGGTCGGCGAGGGTGGCCTGGGGCCGGGCCCTGGCGAAGTCCTCGGCGAGCCGCACCAGGGCCGCCAGGGATTCCCAGCGGTCCCGCACCGCCCCCGAGCCGGTGGGCGGCTGCCCGGTCCACCCCATGTCGCTGAGCACCGCCCGCACCTCGGACGGCAGGTCCACGGCGTCATCGAGCAGCGCGTCGTTACCGCCGAAGCGGGCGGCGCCCCGCAGCTTGATGCCGGCCTCGCGCACCTCCGGCCGCTCGAAGAACCGCTCGGCGCCCCGCAGCTGATACGGCACACCGACATCGGCCAGCGCCTGCTCATAGACCTCGGACTGGGCGTTGATACGGAAGAGCACGGCGATCTCGCTGGCAGGCACACCGGACGCGATCAGGTCACGGATCCGGCGGGCGGTGCCCTCGGCCTCGGCGGGCTCGTCGGCGTACTCCGTGTACACCGGCTCGGGACCCGCCTCACGCTGCGAGATCAGCTCCAGGCGGTGCTCGGCGGCGCGCCCCTTGGCCTGGGAGAGCAGGCCGTTGGCGAGGTGCACGACCTGCGGGCTGGAGCGGTAGTCACGGACGAGCTTGACGACCGTCGCGTTCGGATGGCGGGTACGGAAGTTGAGGAGGTGGTCGGGGGTGGCGCCGGTGAAGCTGTAGATCGTCTGGCTGGCGTCACCGACCACACAGAGGTTGTCACGGTCCCCCATCCACAGCTCCAGCAGCCGCTGCTGGAGCGGGCTGACGTCCTGGTACTCGTCGACGACGAAGTGCTGATACTGCGCACGGACCTGCTCGGCGATGTCGTGCCGGTCCTGCAGCACACCGACCGTGAGCAGCAGCACATCCTCGAAGTCGATGGTGCCCCGGTCACGCTTGAGCTGTTCGTACGTGCCGTAGAGCTGTCCGATCTCGGCCGGGTCGCGCGGGGCCTCGCGGCCCGCCTTGGCGACCGCCGCCGGATAGTCGGCCGGCACGGTCTGGGTGACCTTGGACCATTCGATCTCGGCCGTGACATCGCGCAGCTCATTGCGGTCGAGCCGGATGCCGCAGCGGGCGGCGGCCTCGGAGACGACCTGGATCTTGCGCTCCAGCAGCCGCGGGACCTCACCGCCGACGGCCTTCGGCCAGAAGAACTGGAGCTGCCGCAGGGCCGCGGAGTGGAACGTCCTGGCCTGCACCCCGCCCGCACCGAGCTGACGCAGCCGGCCGCGCATCTCGCCGGCCGCGCGGGCCGTGAACGTGACAGCGAGCACACTCGCGGGCTGCAGGATCCCGGCCCGAACCCCGTACGCGATCCGGTGGGTGATCGCGCGCGTCTTGCCCGTACCGGCACCGGCCAGCACACACACCGGACCGTGCAGAGCCGTCGCGACCTCGCGCTGCTCCGGGTCGAGCCCGTCGAGCACCCCGTCGGCCGAGTCAGGGACCTGCGGGAAGAGAGAGGAGTCCGTTGCTGCTGTCACCCCGCCATGCTGCCAGGTCCACGGGGCCGCCCGGGAAAGCTGTCCACAGCCGCCGGACCCCGGTCGTACGCATCACGGCCACTGTGGACAACCCATGACGCGCGGACGCGGCGAGTGCTTTGCTGTGTCCCGGTGGGCGAACGAGCGGTGGGGCGGCCGGGCGGGGGCGCGGGCGGGAGCGGGCTCCCAGCAGGCCCGCGGTAGCCGTTCCGGAGGGCCGGGAATGGTCGGGGCCCGGTGTGCGTTGTGGTGCTTGGTCGCACCGAGTAGGGCGGCGGGCGGTATTTGATCAAGACTTATCGAAGGAGCGCGGGACGCATGGCGGGCACTGTGACGATGTACAGCACGACCTGGTGCGGCTACTGCCGTCGGCTGAAGGGCCAGATGGACCGCGAGGGCATCGCGTACACCGAGATCAACATCGAGCAGGACCCGGAGTCGGCGGCGTTCGTGGAGAAGGCGAACGGCGGCAACCAGACGGTGCCGACCGTGCTGTTCCCCGATGGTTCGACGCTGACCAACCCGTCCCTGGCGCAGGTCAAGCAGAAGGTCGGGGCCTGATTCCGAGGGCCCGGACGAGCTGACGGACGGACGGGCGGGTCCGTTCGCCGTGAGCGGTTTCACAGGGCCGTCGGCCGGTCCATGGGATGGATCCGGTCGGCGGCCCTGTGTGTGCGTGCGGCGTCAGGCGTGCGCGGGGGCGGGCACCGCGGCGTCGCTCACGGCTTGGGCAGCGGCTTGCCGTACCAGAGCTCGATGAGGCGGGCGGCGATGGAGATCCCGTACGGCGGGAGGACCTCGCCGGATTCGAAGGCGGCTCGCAGGTCCTCGCGGGAGAACCAGCGGGCCTCTTCGATCTCCTCGCCGTCCACCTGGATCTCGGAGGACGTGGCGCGGGCCATGAAGCCCAGCATCAGGCTGGAGGGGAAGGGCCAGGGCTGGCTGGCGACGTACTCGACCTCGCCGACGACGACGCCCGCCTCCTCGAAGACCTCGCGCGCCACCGACTGCTCGATGGACTCGCCCGGCTCGACGAAGCCGGCGAGGGTGGAGAAGCGGCCTTCGGGCCAGTGGACCTGGCGGCCCAGGAGCGCGCGGTCCTCCTCGTCGGTGACGAGCATGATCACGGCCGGGTCGGTGCGCGGGTAGTGCTCGGCGCCGCAGGCCGGGCAGCGGCGGATGTGGCCCGCGGCGGCGATGACGGTGCGTTCGCCGCAGCGTGAGCAGAAGCGGTGCAGCCGCTGCCAGTTCTCCAGGGCGACGGCGTGGACGAGCAGGCCGGCGTCCCGGGGGGAGAGCAGCAGGCCCGCCTCGCGCAGCCCGGCCGGGCGCGCGGACTGGTCCATGCGGCCGGGCAGTGCGTCCTTCTGGAGGGCGAAGTAGCTGACGCCCTCGTCGTCGGTGCCGAGGTAGTAGCGGTGGGCCTCGGTCAGTGGCGCCTCGAAGGACGGCGTCATGATCAGTTCGGTGCGGCCGTCGGGGGTGTCGTCGATCAGGGCCTGGCCGCCGGACACCACGAAGACGCGCGTCGTCGGGTGGCTCCAGGCCGCCGCCAGCCAGGCCTCGTCGAGGCGGTGATGGGCGGAGCGGTCAATTCCGCTCGGCGCGCTGAAAGTGAGCGGCCGGTCGGCGGTGTGGTCGGTCCAGGTGGTCACTGCTGTTTCCAACTCCCCCTGTGGCGTGGGTGATTGCTGCGTACGGGCGCGGAACGGTACGGCGATGGGGCACTCCCCCGGCTACCGCTGGGGGCACCCCCACCCGCGCCTTTGAGGCTACGGGTGAGAGCGCGGTCAAGCCGTGCGCCAGGTTTCCGCCAGGTCGCCCCACAGGTGGGCGGCGGTCTCGACGCCCTTCATCAGCAGGTCGAGCTCGACCTTTTCGTTCGGTGCGTGCCAGCCGTCGGAGGGGACAGAGATGCCGAGGAAGAGGACCGGGACGCCGAGGACGTCCTGGAGGTCGGCCGCCGGCCCTGAGCCGCCCTCGCGGGTGAAGCGGATCTTCTGGCCGAAGGCACGTCCCATGGCGCGGACGACGGACTGGAGCGCGGGGTGGTCGAGCGGGGTGAGGCAGGGGCGGGTGGCGCCCCAGAAGGTGATCTTGTGGCGGATGCCGGCAGGGAGGCTCGCGGCGACCCAGTCGCGCACGGACTGCTGGACGGCGGCCGCGTCCTGGCCCGCGACCAGCCGGAAGGAGAGCTTCAGCTGGGCGGTGGACGGGACGATGGTCTTGCCGCCGGGGCCTTGGTAGCCGCCGCCGATGCCGTTGACCTCGGCGGTGGGGCGGGCCCAGATGCGCTCCAGGGTGGTGCTGCCGGCCTCGCCGAGGGGGGCGTGGGAGTGCGCGGTGCGCAGCCACTCGTCCTCGTCGAAAGGCAGCTCGGCGAAGAGCTCCCGCTCGCGGTCGGTGAGCTCGATCACGCCGTCGTAGAAGCCGGGGACGGCGACGCGGCGGTCGGTGTCGTGCAGCGCGGCGACCAGCCGGGCGGCCTCGGTAGCGGGGTTGGGTACGGCGCCGCCGAACGAGCCGGAGTGGATGTCCTGGTCGGGGCCGTACAGGTCGATCTGACAGTCCGTCAGGCCGCGCATGCCGGTGCAGACGGTGGGGGTGTCCTTGGACCACATGCCGGTGTCGGAGACGATCACGGCGTCGCAGGCGAGGCGGTCGGCGTGCTTCTCGATCAGTGCCGGGAAGTTCGGTGAGCCGGACTCCTCCTCGCCCTCGATGAGCAGCTTGAGGTTGACGGCGGGGGCGGTGCGGCCGGTCGCGGCGAGGTGCGCGCGTACGCCGAGGGTGTGGAAGAACACCTGGCCCTTGTCGTCGGCGGCACCGCGGGCGTAGAGCTTGCCGTCGACGGTCTGCGGCACGAAGGGGTCGGTGTGCCAGCCGTCCTCGCGGGCGGCGGGCTGTACGTCGTGGTGGCCGTAGACGAGCACGGTCGGCGCGGCCGGGTCCCCGGAGGGCCATTCGGCGAAGACGGCGGGCAGGCCGTCGGTCTCCCAGATCTCGGTGGTGGCAAAGCCGGTGTCGGTGAGCTTTGCGGCGAGCCATTCGGCGCTGCGGCGCACATCGGCGGCGCGTTCCGGGTCGGCGGACACGGAGGGGATGCGCAGCCAGTCGGCGAGGTCGTCGAGGAAGGCTTCGCGGTGGCCTGCGATGTACGCGCGGACGGCGCTGTCCGGGGTTGTGCTCATACGACCGAGCCTATCGGCCTTCCGGGGGAGGCCGGTCGGCGGTCTCGCCGAGGAGGATGCGTTCGAGTCCGGCCCGGCCGGGCAGTCGTGTGGGTCTGACGACTTCGCCGGTGCGGACGTAGAGGAAGGCGGCGTCGACGGCGGACGGCGGCAGGCCGTGGCGCTCGGCCCAGGCGAGGCGGTAGACGGCCAGCTGGAGGGGGTCGGCGGTGTGGGCCCGGCCGGTCTTCCAGTCGACGATCTCGAAGCGGTCGCCGTCGGGGCCGCGCTCCTTGTAGACGGCGTCGATGCGGCCGCGGATCACTCGTCCGGCGAGTGTCAGCTGGAAGGGGGCCTCGATGCGGTGGGGGGTGCGGTGGGCGTAGGGGGTGCGGGCGAAGGCTTCCTTGAGGGTTTCGAGGTCGTGTTCGTCGGCGATGCCGGTTTCGTCGCCCGGGTCGGCGCCGGGTAGTTCGTCGGGGCCGAGGAACGGCAGGGTCAGTTCTTCGAAGCGGGATTCGACCCAGGCGTGGAAGCGGGTGCCACGGCGGGCGCCGGGC
Organism: Streptomyces inhibens; assembly: GCF_022221585.1. Classification (NCBI taxonomy): domain Bacteria; kingdom Bacillati; phylum Actinomycetota; class Actinomycetes; order Kitasatosporales; family Streptomycetaceae; genus Streptomyces; species Streptomyces inhibens. The sequence continues at coordinate 6,505,502 of NZ_CP084681.1, read as the reverse complement.
TGGGGCGGGCGCGGCATGGGGCGGGCCAGTTCGCGGGCGAAGCCGTCGGGGTCGGCGGCGAGGCGGAGGAGCTGGGTGGCGCTGAGCGCGGCGGGGAGGGGGACGTCGCGGACGGTGGCGCGGGAGCGGCGCAGCTCGGCGGCGAGGGCGTCCAGATCGCGGTCCCAGGATCCGACGATGCGGCGCTCCTCGGGGAGGAGGGCGTGTGGGGTGGTGTCGCCGGGGTCGGTGGGGTGGGCGGTGTCGGGGCCGGGGAATCCGGTGAACTCGGGTCCGGTGAGGTCGGGCTCGGCCGAGCGTTGGGCGATGATGCGGGGCCGGGCGGCCGGGGTGGGCCCGGCGTCGGGGGTGGTGGCGTGCGGCGGAGCCTCGTCGAAGGGGTCGGCTTCGGCGAGGGCGTCGTAGGGCGGTGCGGCGTCCGGCGGGGTGTCGTCGAACGGGCCGGCTTCCGGGATGTCGTACGGATCGCCGTCCCACTCGTCGTACGGGTCGCCCGCCCACTCCTCGTCCGCCGGGGGCGGCGGCCATTCCGGGTCGTGCGCGAACAGCGGCGCGGGGGCCGTGGCGGGAGCGGGGTCGGCGGCGCCCTGTCGGCGCGCCAGATGGGCGCGGACGGTGGCCGCGGCGGCGCGGCGGCGGGCGGTGGCCGTGGGGTCGAGGGGCAGCGGCCAGGCCTGTTCGGTGGCGGCTTCGGCGAGGGCCGGGTTCTCGGCGCCGTCCTCGGGGGGCTCGGCCCAGGCTTCGATCTCGCCGTGTCCGGCTTCGCAGTGCTCGCGGAGTGCGTCGAGGAAGGCGGAGGGGCCGCGGGGTCGCTTCTGGTTGGGGCCCCACCAGTGGCCGGAGCCGAGGAGCAGGGAGCGCGGGCGGGTGAAGGTGACATAGCCGAGGCGGAGTTCCTCGGTTTCCTGGTGGTGCTTCATCGCCTCCTTGAAGGACTTGAGGCCGCGGGCGTCCCACTTCTCGATGTCGGGGAGGGTGGCGGCGTCGCCGCGCAGGGCGTGCGGCAGGACCTTGGGGCGGCTGATCCAGGACTCGCGGGCCTGTTCGCTGGGGAATTGCTTGCCGACCAGGCCGGGTACGGCGACGACGTCCCATTCCAGGCCCTTGGATTTATGGGCGGTGAGCACCTTGACGGTGTTGTCGCCGCCGGGAAGGGAGCTGTCGAGGCCCTTTTCGTACTGGACGGCGGTGCGCAGGAAGCCGAGGAAGGCGAGGAGGGTGGCTTCGCCGTCGAGGGATTCGCCGCCCTGTTTGGCGGCGAAGCCGGCGGCGATGTCGAGGAAGGTGCCGAGGGTCTCGCGGCGGCGGGCGGCGAGGGCGTGGGGTGAGGCGGACAGCTCGACCTCCAGGCCGGTGGCGGCGAGCACCCGGTGGAGGACGTCCATGAGGGGGTCGCCGAGGGAGCGCCGCAGGTCGCGCAGCTCGGTGGCGAGGTAGGCGAAGCGGATCCGTGCCTCGGCGGAGAACGGCAGGCCGTCGTCGGGTCCTTCGGCTTCCAGGAAGGTGTCGAGGGCGTCGGCGAGGGAGATGGTTTCGGCCGGGTCGACGCCTTCGACGGCTTCCGCGAGGCGTTGTCCGGGGTCGTCGGACGGGCTGCTGTGGTGGACGAGGGTGCGGGCGCGGCGGCCGAGGAGGGCCAGGTCGCGGGGGCCGATCCGCCAGCGCGGGCCGATCAGCAGGCGGACCAGGGAGGCGTTGGCGGTGGGGTCCTGGAGGACTTCGCAGACGGCGACGAGGTCGGCGATCTCGGGCAGATGCAGCAGGCCGGAGAGGCCGACGACCTCGACGGGGATGTCCCGGGCGACGAGTTCGCCCTGGATGCGGGCGAAGTCGCCGGCGGTGCGGCAGAGCACCGCGATCTCGCCGGGTGGGGTGCCGGTGCGGACGAGGTGGGCGAGGGAGTCGGCGAGCCAGGTGAGCTCTTCGGCGTGGGTGGGCAGCAGGGCGCAGCGGACCGTGCCGTCGCGCTCGGCGCCGGGGGCGGGGCGTAGGGCTTCGACGCCCTCGTGCATCCGGCGGAGGGGGGCGGCGAGGCCGTTGGCGAGGTCGAGGAGGCGGCCGCCGCTGCGGCGGTTCTCGCTGAGGGCGTAGCGGCGGGCGGGGGTGCCGTCGGCGAAGGGGAAGTGGGCGGGGAAGTCGTCGAGGTTGGCGACGGAGGCACCGCGCCAGCCGTAGATGGCCTGGCAGGGGTCGCCGACGGCGGTGACGGCATGCCCGGCGGCGGCTCCGGTGCCGGCGCCGAAGAGGCCGGACAGCAGCAGCCGTTGGGCGACGGAGGTGTCCTGGTATTCGTCGAGGAGGACGACGCGGAATTCGTCGCGCAGGATGCGGCCGACGTCGGGGCGGGTGGTGGCGAGGGTCGCGGAGTGGGCGATCTGGTCGCCGAAGTCGAGGAGGTCGCGGCGGCGTTTTTCGCTGCGGTAGGCGGTGACGAGGTCGAGCAGTTCGAGGCGGCCGCGGGCGGTTTCGGGGACCTTGCGCAGGTCGGCGTTGGTGAGTTTCACGCCGTCGAGGGCGGCGAGGAGTTCGTTGTCGTACGTGCGGAGCCGGGCGGGGTCCACGAGGTGTTCGGCGAGTTCGGCGTCGAGGGCGAGGAGGTCCTCCACGAGGGAGGGCAGGGAGGTGGTGAGCGCCGGGTAGGGGCCGGGGGCGGCGCGCAGGGTCCGGGCGGCGAGCTGGAAGCGGGTGGCGTCGGCGAGCAGCCGGGCGCTGGGTTCCAGGCCGATGCGCAGGCCGTGGTCCTTGAGGAGCTGCCCGGCGAAGGCGTGGTAGGTGGAGATCCGTGGCTCGCCGGGGGGCTGGTCGGTGTCGGGGCCGTGGCCGGCGGGTGGGAGCGCGTCGGGGTCGGTGACGCCGGCGGCGAGGAGGGCGGCTCTGACGCGTTCGGAGAGTTCGCCGGCTGCCTTGTTGGTGAAGGTCAGTCCGAGGACCTGTTCGGGGGCGACCTGGCCGGTGCCGACCAGCCACACGACGCGGGCGGCCATGACCGTGGTCTTGCCCGAGCCGGCTCCGGCCACGATGACCTGCGGGGCGGGCGGGGCGGTGATGCACTCCGTCTGCTCCGGTGTGAACGGGATACCGAGGAGCTCTTTGAGCTGCTCGGGGTCGGTGATGCGGGCTGACACAGCGAAAACCGTAACGGGCGCCACTGACAATCGCCGCCACCCGCGACGTCTTCGCTGGTCACAGCCTTGATCGCATCGCGCTCACCCCCGCGCGCACGATCCCTGCCGGGCTGCCGACGTGATCGTTTCGCGCTCACTCGACGATGTGCCGGCCCTCCGGCTGGGCGCTGCACGAGGCGCGGAAGGTGCAGTGGGTGCAGTGGGTCCCGGTGGTGGGGGTGAAGCGCTCCTCCAGGACGCGGCCGGCGGCGGTGGCGAGGAGTTCGCCGACCCACTCTCCCTCCAGCGGCTGCTGTGCCTGTACGGCGGGCAGCGCGTCGCCGCCCTCCTTCACGGGCGCGCCGAGTCGCAGATGGACCAGCTCGGCGCCGCCGGCGTCCGGTGTCCGGCCGTCGAAGGCGTCGTCGACGGCGCCTTCGCGTACGGCGAGCTGGTAGACGGCGAGCTGGGGGTGGCGGGCGACTTCGGGCCCGGTGGGCTTTTGCTTGCCGGTTTTGAAGTCGACGACGTAGGCGCGTCCCTGGGTGTCCTGGGAGACGTGGTCCATGCTGCCGCGGATGCGGACGTCGTAGGCGCCTGCCTGGAGGGTGACGTCGAAGCCGTGCTCGGTGGCGACGGTCTCGCGGCCGTGGGTTTCGCGCTCCATGACGTGCCAGCGCAGAAAGCGTTCCAGGGCGGCGCGCGCGTGGTCCTTTTCCTGGCGGGACTTCCAGGGGGCGTCGAAGGCGAGCGCGTCCCATACGGAGTCCAGGCGCTCCATCAGGACGGTCAGGTCGGCGGGGGTGCGGCCGGAGGCGACCTCGTCGGCGAGGACGTGGACGACGTTGCCGAAGCCCTGGGCGGCGGTGGCGGGGGTGTCCGCCTTGACCTCGCGGCCCAGGAACCACTGGAGGGAGCAGGTGTTGGCGAGCTGGTCGAGGGCGCTGCCGGAGAGGACCACGGGCCGGTCGCGGTCGCGCAGCGGGACGCTGGAGTGGGTGGGTTCGAGGAGGCCCCACCAGTTGTCGGGGTGTGCGGCCGGCACCAGGGGGTGGTGGTCGTCGTCGTGCAGCGCGGCGAGTGTGGCGAGGCGCTGGGCGGCGGCCTCGCGCAGTGCGGGGGTGGCCGCGGGGTCGACGGTGGTGGCGCGCAGCTCGGCGACGAGCGCGGCCATCGCGAGGGGGCGGCGGGGGCGGCCGGTGATGTCCTGGGGGGTGGTGCCGAGTTCGGTGAGGAAGCGGGAGGGCTGGTCGCCGTCGTCGGCGGCGGCCTTCACGGCGGTGACGACGAGGCGTTCGCGGGCGCGGGTCGCGGCGACGTAGAACAGCCGGCGTTCCTCGGCGAGGAGTGCGCCGGGGGTGAGCGGTGCGGCGAGGCCGTCGCGGCCGATCCGGTCGGCTTCCAGGAGCGAGCCGCGTCGGCGCAGGTCGGGCCAGAGGCCTTCCTGGACGCCGGCGATGACGACCAGCCGCCATTCCAGGCCCTTGGAGCGGTGCGCGGTCATCAGCCGTACGGCGTCGGGGCGCACGGTGCGGCGGGTGAGGGTGTCGGCGGCGATGTCCTGGGCGTCGAGTTCTTCGAGGAAGTTGAGGGCGCCGCGGCCGCCGGTGCGTTCCTCGGCGCGGGCCGCGGTCTCGAACAGGGCGACCACCGCGTCCAGGTCCCGGTCGGCGTTGCGGCCGGCGGCGCCGCCGCGCCGGGCGGCGCGCTCCAGGCGCTGCGGCCAGGGGGTGCCGTCCCACAGCTGCCACAGGGCCTGTTCGGCGGTGCCGCCGCCGGCCAGCAGTTCGCGGGCCTTGCGCAGCAGCAGGCCGAGCCGCTGGGCGCCGCGGGCGTAGGCGGGGTCGTGTGCGACCAGGCGCTGGGGTTCGGCGAGCGCCCGGGCGATCAGTTCGTCGGACGGGCGGGGCAGTGGTTGGCCGGCGGCGCGTTCCTCCTCGCGCAGTGCGCGGCCCAGGCGGCGCAGGTCGGCGGAGTCCATGCCGCCCAGGGGGGAGGTCAGCAGGTCCAGGGCGGTTTCGGCGTCGAGCCACCGGGGGGTGGCTTCGTCGGGGGTGGCGGGCTCCGGTGCGAGGGCGGCGCGCGCGGCGGCCCGTAGTGCGGTCAGTAGGGGGGCGACCGCCGGTTCGTGTCGCAGGGGCAGGTCGTCGCCGTCGATGTCGAGCGGCACGCCGGCGGAGGTGAGCGCGCGGCGCACGGCGGGGATCGAGTGTCCGCCGGCGCGGACGAGGACGGCCATGTCGTGCCAGGGCACGCCGTCCTCCAGGTGGGCGCGGCGCAGGATGTCGGCGATGTTGTCGAGTTCGGCGCCGGGTGTCGGGTAGGTGTACACCTCGACGCGGCCGCCGTCCCGTACGGGCGTGGGTTCGCGGTGGGCGCGGACCTTACGGGCCGGGAGGCGGGTGAGCGGCATCCGGCGGGTCAGCAGCCGGGTGGCGGCGAGCAGGGTGGCGCCGGAGCGGCGGCTGGTGTCGAGGACGGCCACCGGGGCGGGGGTGCCGTCGCCGCGCCGGAAGGTCTCGGGGAAGTCGAGGATGCCGTTGATGTCGGCGCCGCGGAAGGCGTAGATCGACTGGTCGGGGTCGCCGAAGGCTACGAGGGTGCGTCCCGGGGAACCGGGTGCGCCGGGCGCTCCGTGGTTGCCGGCGAGTGCGCGCAGCAACCGTACCTGGGCGGCGTCGGTGTCCTGGTACTCGTCGACGTAGACCGCGTCGTAGCGGGCGGCCAGCTCCGCCGCGACGTCGGTGCGCTCGGCGAGCAGCACCGCGCGGTGCACCAGTTCGGCGTAGTCGAGTACGCCCTGGCCGTCGAGGACGTCGAGGTATTCGGCGAGGAAGGCGGCCGCGGCGCTCCAGTCGGGGCGTCCGGTGCGCTGGGCGAAGGCGCCGAGGGCGTCGGGGCCCAGGCCCAGTTCGCGGCTGCGGGCGAGCACGGCGCGGACTTCGTCGGCGAAGCCTCGGGTGGTCAGGCAGGCCCGCAGTTCGTCGGGCCAGTGGACCTGGGCGCGGCCGGCGTCGGCCAGCTCCGCCTGTCCTTCGAGGAGCTCACGGACGACGAGGTCCTGTTCGGGTCCGGACAGCAGCCGTAGGGGGTCGGCGAAGAGTTCGGCGTCCTGGTGGGCGCGGACCAGGGCGTAGCAGAAGGAGTGGAAGGTCGTCGCCTGCGGGACGAAGCTGGTGCGCAGGCGGGCCGCGAGCCGGTCCCGTAGTTCGACGGCGGCCTTGCGGCTGAAGGTGAGGACGAGGATCCGCTCGGGGTCGCCGCCGGCCCGCACCCGGCGTGCCACCGACTCCACGAGGGTGGTGGTTTTGCCGGTGCCCGGTCCGGCCAGCACCAGCAGCGGCCCGTGCCGGTGGTCAACCACAGCGCGCTGGGCTGCGTCCAAGGTAGGAGGATCCACCCGCCCCGGCGGGGTACGCACCAGTCGGTACGCGCCGGAGGCATCCCGTCGCGCGGCCCGTCGGGGCTGCGTCGGCGGGATGGCCGAGAAGGAGGAACTCACGTGGATCGCCGGTCCTGAGGAGGGTGCTGGTCGTGGTGCGTATGCGGTGCGGGCCGTGGTGCGGGGAGCCGGCCGGGCTGCCGGCCGGCGGTGCGCCGCGGGATGGGGCCGTCGTCGTGACGGCGGTGCCCGACGCTACGCCAGGCGGCGCCGTGGCCGCACCGCGTCCCACCGCCGCCGGAGGTGCGCTGCCCTCCGCGCTGCGCTCCGCACTAGGGTGCCCCGCCGGTGTCCTGGCGCCCGTCCCACCGGGCCCGCCGCATGTCCAGCCGCGGTATGTGGTCTTCGGCACCCGGCCGGGCCTCGCGCAGGGGCGTGCCCTCGTCGCGGTAGTGCGCCAGCGCGCGCAGTTCGCTGCCGGGCAGCAGCCGGCCGTCCGCGCGCACCACCCGCCACCAGGGCACGGCGCCGCCGTAGAGCGCCATCGCCCGCCCCACCTGCCGCGGGCCGCCGCCCGTCGCCGGAAGCCCTTCGGGCTGTTCCTCCCCTTCGAGCCACTCCGCGACATCGCCGTACGTCATCACCCGGCCCGCCGGGATCAGCTCGGCGACGGCGAGGACCCGCTCCGCGTACTCGGGGTACTCGGGCGGTTCACCTGCCGCCGTATCTCCGGTCCCACTCATTCGGTCCATCCTGCCGTACGGCACCGACAATGGGATCGGACACACGGTCCTGCACCACCAGGGAGGTCGGCGGCAAGGCGCCGTCAGCCGTGGTGCGGGGGCGGTCGTTCCGCTTCCCGTACCCCCGAAATGCACCCTGATGCCCCCCTCCACCGGTCGGCCGTGCCACCATCTTCCGGACGGTGACTGGTGATACGAGATCAAGAAGAGACGGCCGAGCAGCAGGGCGCAGCGCCTCCACGGGAGGCGGGCGCTCCTGACGCGCTGACCGTCGACGCCGCCGACGCCGCGCCTTACCCGGCCGCGCCGACCGAGCGACCGGAGCGGCAGCACGTGGCGCAACAGGGGAAGCACCAACGGGAGTCGGCCACGGCTTCCGCTACCGAAAAGGCGAGCACGATCGAGAAGGCCGAACGACCCGGGGCGTCCGAGAGGCCGAATGGGCCCGAGGAGCCCGAACCACCCAAGGGGCACGAGGAGGAGCGGGACGACACGCAGCAGACCGAGCAGCGGCAGGACGAGCGGGTCGAGCACGACAAGGGCGAGGAGCCGGCGTCCGGCGCGGCGCGGGGCAAGGCCCGGACGGGCTCGCACCGTGCCGACCTCAGCGCCGACGAGCACGGCGAGTTCCATGTCGACCGGGTCTCCGGCGACGAGCCGCTGCTGCCCGCCCGGGTGCACCGGCCCGCCGACCTGCTGCGGCTGCTGCTCGGCATGGCCGCGATCGCGCTCGTCCTCGGGCTCGCCACGTTCGCGCACGGCACCACCCAGGGTCTGGCGAGGGACATCGGCACCGGCGCGAAGGCGGCGCCCCCGCTGCTGATCAATCTGGCGGGGCTGGCCTCCAGCGTCCTGGTGCTGATCGTGCCGGTGGCGTTCGCCGTCGAGCGGCTGATCAAGCGGGACGGGCTGCGGATCGCGGACGGTGTGCTGGCCGCGGTGCTCGCCCACGGGGTGTCACTGGCGACCGACCTGTGGGTGGCCGAGGCCGCGCCCGCCTCCATCCGGGTCGCGCTGACCCAGCCGTTGGCGAACGGTTCCCTCTCCGCGCCGGTGCACAGCTATCTGGCGCCGGTGATCGCCTATATGACGGCGGTGGGGATGTCCCGGCGACCCCGCTGGCGGGTCGCGATGTGGTTCGTGGTGCTGCTGGACGTCGTCGCGGTGCTGGTCGGGCGGTACACCACACCGTTCGCGATCATCACGACGGTGCTGATCGGCTGGACCGTCGCCTACGGGACCCTCTACGCCGTCGGCTCCCCCAATGTCCGCCCCACCGGCCAGAACCTCCTCGCGGGGCTGCGCCGGGTCGGCTTCCACCCGGTCAGCGCGATGCGCGCGGAGGACGCCACCAACTCCGAGCAGGCCGACCGCGGCCGCCGCTACCTCGTCACGCTGGAGGACGGCCCGCCGATCGATGTCACCGTCGTCGACCGTGAGCAGCAGGCGCAGGGCTTCTTCTACCGGGTGTGGCGGCGGCTGTCGCTGCGCGGCATCAATCAGCGCCGCAGCCTGCTGTCGCTGCGCCAGGCGCTGGAGCAGGAGGCGCTGCTGGCGTATGCGGCCATCGCGGCCGGCGCCAACGCGCCCAAGCTGATCGCCACCTCCGAGCTCGGCCCGGACGCGGTGATGCTGGTCTACGAGCACATCGGCGGCCGCAGCTTCGACTCGCTGGCCGACGAGGAGATCACCGACGCGCTGATGCACAGCGCGTGGCGGCAGGTCGCGGCGCTGCAGTCGCGGCGGATCGCGCACCGGCGGCTGGTGGGTGAAGCACTGCTGGTGGATCGTTCCGGCAACATCGTCCTGACCGAGCTGCGCGGCGGTGAGATCGCGGCCGGCGATCTCGTTCTGCGGATGGACATCGCCCAGCTGCTGACCACCTGCGGGCTGCGGGTGGGCGCCGAGCGCGCGGTGGCCGCGGCCGTCGAGGTGCTCGGCCCGGACGCGGTCGCCGACAGCCTCCCGCTGCTGCAGCCGATCGCGCTCAGCCGCAGCACCCGTGCGACGCTGCGCCATCTGGCGCGCGAGCGTTCCAAGCGGGAGCGGGAGGCGGTGCTGGCCGCCTCACAGGCCGCCAAGGAGGCGCGCGAGGCGCGTGAAGCGGCGGGCCCGAAGGACCGCAAGACGATGCGGGCCGAGCGGCACGCGGAGAAGAACGCCGAGAAGCGGGCCCTGGACGAGGCGTCGGAGGAGGCCCGCGAGGAGGATCTGCTCGCCCAGATCCGCCGGCAGGTGCTGTTGATCCGGCCGACGGCGGTGATCGAACCGGCGAAGCTGGAGCGGCTCAGCCCGCGCATCCTGATCAGCTGGATCGCCGGAGCGTTCGCCGCGTATCTGCTGCTGTCGCAGCTGACGCACTTCAACCTCGACGATGTGTTCAGCAAGGCCCAGTGGGTGTGGGTGCTGGTGGCGATGTTCTTCTCGGCGCTGACGTACATCGCGGCGGCGATGAGCCTGCTGGGATTCGTCACCGAGAAGGTGGCCTTCGTCAAAACCGTCATCGCCCAGATCGCGGGCAACTTCGTGAAGCTGGTGGCGCCCGCGGCGATCGGCGGGGTGGCGCTCAACACCCGCTTCCTGCAGCGCGCCGGCGTCCGGCCCGGCCTTGCGGTGGCGAGTGTCGGCGCGTCCCAGCTGTTCAGTCTGGGCAGCCACATCCTGCTGTTGCTGACCTTCGGCTATCTGACCGGCATGCAGAGCAGACAGGACCAGTTGTCGCCGTCCCGTACGGTCATCGCCGGACTGCTGACGGTGGCGGTGCTGGTGCTGGTGGTGACGGCGGTGCCGGTGCTGCGGAAGTTCGTGGTGACGCGGCTGCGGTCGCTGTTTGCCGGTGTGGTGCCGCGGATGCTGGACATCCTGCAGCGGCCCCGGAAGCTGGTCACCGGGATCGGCGGGATGCTGCTGCTGACCGCGGCGAACGTGATGTGCCTGGACGCCTCGATCCGCGCGTTCGGCGGCGGTGAGCAGCTCAGTTACGCGAGCATCGCGGTGGCCTTCCTCGCCGGCAACGCGCTGGGGTCGGCGGCGCCGACGCCGGGCGGTGTGGGCGCGGTCGAGGGCGCGCTGCTCACCGCGCTGACGTTCGCCGGGCTCGCCGGCGACATCGCCTTCCCCGCGGTGCTGCTGTTCCGCCTGATGACGTTCTGGCTGCCGGTGCTGCCGGGCTGGCTGGCCTTCACGCACCTGACGCGCAAGGGCGAGATCTGAGCGGCGGCCCCGACCCGGCCGTCAGCAGCCGCAAATTTGGCGAGACGCAAAGGGCGCCGGTCCGCAGTGCGGACCGGCGCCCTACGCGTGGACGCTGCGATCAGTAGACCGGCTTCTCCGGCTCGACGGTGTTGACCCAGCCGATGACGCCGCCGCCGACATGCACGGCGTCGGCGAAGCCCGCGGACTTCAGTACGGCCAGTACCTCGGCCGAGCGGACGCCCGTCTTGCAGTGCAGGACGATCTTCCTGTCCTGCGGGAGGTCCTGGAGGGCAGCGCCCATCAGGAACTCGTTCTTGGGGATCAGCTTGGCGCCGGGGATCGAGACGATCTCGAACTCGTTGGGCTCGCGGACGTCGATGATCTCGATCTTCTCGTCGGCGTCGATCCACTCCTTGAGCTGCTTGGGAGTGATCGTCGAGCCGGCCGCCGCCTCCTGGGCCTCCTCGGACACGACGCCGCAGAAGGCCTCGTAGTCGATGAGCTCGGTGACGGTCGGGTTCTCGCCGCAGACCGCGCAGTTCGGGTCCTTGCGGACCTTGACCTGACGGTAGGTCATCTCCAGCGCGTCGTAGATCATCAGGCGGCCGACCAGCGGGTCACCGATGCCGGCGAGCAGCTTGATGGCCTCGTTGACCTGGATGGAGCCGATGGAGGCGCACAGCACACCGAGGACGCCGCCCTCGGCGCAGGAGGGCACCATGCCCGGCGGCGGGGGCTCCGGGTACAGGCAGCGGTAGCAGGGGCCGTGCTCGGACCAGAAGACGGAGGCCTGGCCGTCGAAGCGGTAGATCGAACCCCAGACGTACGGCTTGTTCAGCAGTACGCAGGCGTCGTTGACCAGGTAGCGGGTGGCGAAGTTGTCCGTGCCGTCCACGATCAGGTCGTACTGGGAGAAGAGCTCCATGACGTTCGTGGAGTCGAGGCGCTCTTCGTGCAGGTTGACCGTGACGTACGGGTTGATGCCCAGCACCGTGTCCTTGGCGGACGCGGCCTTGGAGCGACCGATGTCCGCCTGGCTGTGGATGATCTGGCGCTGCAGATTCGACTCGTCGACCTCGTCGAACTCCACGATGCCGAGCGTGCCGACGCCGGCCGCGGCCAGGTACATCAGCGCGGGCGAGCCCAGGCCGCCGGCGCCGACACACAGCACCTTGGCGTTCTTCAGCCGCTTCTGCCCGTCCATCCCGACATCGGGAATGATCAGGTGGCGGGAGTACCTGCGGACCTCGTCGACGGTGAGCTCCGAAGCGGGCTCGACCAGGGGTGGCAGCGACACGGATGACCTCAACAAGGGGGTTGGTCGGTATCTCAGGACTAATTGTCTTCCCGTAACACTGCCACGCCCTTCTTCATTCCGAGACACCTGGTCCGATGCGCGAGACGAAATCGTCCCAGTAGCCGGGCAGCGACTCCCAGGCGTCTCCGCCGGCACCTGCCGCCCCGGCGGCCCGGCGGTCGGTGAGGGAGCCGTCGGTCTTGTACCACTCCCGGTAGCGGTGCGCGTCGGGGATCAGCTCGTGGAAGGGGCCCGCGCCCTGGCCCATGTCCAGGTGTCCCAGCAATCGGACACCCGTCTCACGAGGCCGTGCGGTGGTCAGATACGACATGCGGCCTCCATCCAGATGTCGGCGAGGGATTCCTCCAGGACGATCCGGGGGCGCCAGCCGAGCCGGTCGCGGGCGGTGCGCACATCGGCCTGCTGCCAGGTGCCGCAGCCGTCCGGGTAGGGGTAGGTGGCGGGCGGCGAGCCGACCGGGTGCTCGGTGGACGGGCCGGGGATGACCAGGCGGGCCGGCGGGGAGTCGAGTTCGTGGAGCGCGCCGCCGAAGCCGGCGACCCGGGCGAGCACGGACGCGGCCTCGCGCAGCCGTACGGCGCGGCCCGTCCCGATGTTGACGACGCCCTGTGCGGCGGACAGCGAGGCCGCGTGCACGGCGCGCGCGACATCGCGGACATCGACGAAGTCGCGTTGCACCCCGAGCCCGCCGAGCTTGAGTTCGCTGTCGCCGGACTGCATGGCGCGGCGCATCGCCTCGGCGAGCCGGCCGAGCGGCGATCCGGCCGGGGTGCCGGGGCCGACCGGTGAGAAGATCCGCAGCACGACGGCGTCGAGCCCGGAGCCGAGGACGAGCTCGGTGGCGGCGAGTTTGCTCACGCCGTACGGGCCACCGGGGCGCGGCACCGCGTCCTCGGCGGTGGAGGAGCCGGGCTGGGAGGGCCCGTACTCGGAGGCGCAGCCGAGGTGGACGAGCCGGGCGCCGCAGCCGCTGCGCCGCAGCGATTCGCAGATGGTGGCGACCGCGACGGTGTTGTGCCGGGTCAGGTCGCGGGCGCCGCCGCGGGTGGCGCCGGCACAGTTGACGACCACGCCGGGGTGTACCGCGTCGAGGAAGCGGGTGAGCGCGCCGGGGCTGCCGGTGGCCAGGTCGAAGCGGACGTCGGCGTCATCGCCCCGCCCGAGGGCGGTGAGCTGGACGGCGGGGTCGGCGAGCAGGCGGTCGGCGACGTAGCGGCCGAGGTAGCCGTTGGCGCCGATGAGCAGCACCCTCATCGTGCGACCCCCCGGTCCGCGTGGCGTGTGGTCGGCTGGACGTTCATGTGTCGCGCTCCTAAGGCGGATGGTGGGAAGTACGTCGGCTTCGGCCGCGAGGCCGGGGGCGGGGGCCACGTGGGGGGTGTGGTCCGCGGCGACGTGGTCAACGGGGTCGAAGGGGCCGTTTCGGGGTGCCTCTTCGGGGGTGGTGCGTGGTGGGGGTGCCCGTGTGGGGGTGGGGGACGGTCCGGGCCGGGAAGTGTCCGGTGGGTCACGGCCGGTGCGCCTCCGCCGGTTCGCAGGGTGAGTGCGCGCAGGCGCCGGTGAGCGCCCGCAGGCCGTGGACGAGCAGGCCGAGGGCGGCGGCGCTGCAGGCCACGGCGGGTACGGCGGCCGGTCCCGCGGCGGTGGTCAGGGTCTCGACCGGCATGTCGAGCGGGGGCAGGCCGGGGAGCCGGGCGATCAGTACGAGGGACAGGGCCAGGGCTTCGAGGGCGGCGGCCGAGGCCAGTCCCGCGGCGGCGGCCTCGGGGAAGCCGTGTACGGCGAGCAGCCGGGCGAGGAAGAGCAGCACACCGAGCGCGGCCGCCGCCGCCACCGCCACCGCGCCGTCGCTCCCGAGGACGGCTCCCGCGCCGAGGAGGAGCGCCACCAGCGCGCCGAGGAAGAGCAGGGTGGCGGTGAGCAGCAACGGGCGGGTGCGGGCGGCGAGTTCCCCGAGGCCGCGGCTGGCGGCCAGGCCGCGCCGCCCGCGGACCGCGAACCAGCGGGCGCAGCCGGCCGCGGGGGCGAGGGCGCAGGCCAGCGCCACGGCGGTGGCGACGGCGGGCCGGGGGGCGGCGGCCGGCAGATCGGGGCCGCCGGTCAGCAGTTGCCCCAGCAGCCAGTCGCCGTACACCGCGTACCCGGCCGTCCAGCAGATCCACAGGGCCGCGGCCCGCGATCGGGGCTCGTGGTGGCGCAGTCGCAGCGGTCCGGAGCGTACGGCCAGCCGCACGGCGAGGGCGAGGAGGACGACGCCCGCGATGCCCACCGCCTTACGGGCCGGTGGGGTTGCCTCGCCGGACGAGGCGAGGGCGGCGACGGTCGCGAGGCAGACCGCGCCGGGCAGCAGTTGCAGCGCCCCGCGCACGCTCCGGGACCGGCCGGCGGGGGCGGGCGGGCGCCCGGGCGAGGGTGTGGAGGCGGACTCGGCCGTGGCCGCGGGTGCGGCGTCCGGCTCGGCGCGCGGCACCCGGGCGTAGAGCTCCTCGGCGAGCGAGAAGACATCGCGGTGCCGGAAGCGCGCGGCCGTGCGGTCGGTGACGCCGTATGCCTCCAGGCCGGCGGCGATCTCCAGCGCGTCGACGGCGTGTGCGCACAGGTTCTGGTGATGGTGCATCAGGGCGCGTACGGGGTCGGCGGGGCCGCGTCGTGCGGGGCGGGCGGTGGCGTCCTTGCGCTGCGCCGGGGCCTGGGCGGCGACGCCGTCGGGTGTGGTCATGATCCGTTCTCCCCCCGCCGGGCCGGTGTGCGGACGCCCTGGTCGGGGCGGGGGTGCGGGGTGTGCGCCCGGGACGGGTGGCCGGGGCGGCCGCGGCCTTCCGGCGTCGTGCGTTCGCCGGCGTATGACGGGGCCGCGGGGCGGGCGCCGCGCCGGCGGCCGTCCCGGATGCCGCCGTGCGCCACATCAGCCATGCCTGTGACCAGGGCCACGCCCACCACACCCATCGCACACATCACGTCCACCACAGCCGTCACCATTGCCATCTCCCTCACGCTGACCACGCCTGCCTCATCGCCGTCTCGTCCCGGTCCCGCCGGCCGTCCCGCCGCTCGGACACCGGCCGCTCCCCCGGTCCCCCGCGGGCACCGGCCGTGACCGGCACCGCGGCCGGCCGCTCCGCCTCCGGCATCGCCCAGCTCGGCGTACGGTCGGCCGGTGCGGCGGTGCGGGTGGCGGCGCCGGTCGTGGCCCAGTGGCCCGGGACATGGGATTCGGCGGGGTGGGCGAAGGGCTGCGGTACGCCGTGTGCGTCCCGCGCGCGGGAGTCGGCCGGGTGGGCCGGGGCGTGCGAGATCAGCTCCAGGTAGATGCCACGAAATGCCGTGACGTTCTGCTCGACGGTGAACAGTTCGAGCGCCCGTGCCCGGGCCGCCGCGCCGAGCCGGGCCCTGCGGTCCGGGTCGCCGAGCAGCGCGCAGCAGGCCGCGGCGAGGGCGCGGGGGTTGCGCGGCGGGACGACCAGGCCGGTGCCGCCGATGACTTCGCAGACCGCGCCGGCGTCGGTCGACACCGTGGCACGGCCGCAGAACATCGCCTCCACCAGGGAGCGCGGAAAGCCCTCGGTGACGCTGGAGAGCACGACCACGGCGCCGGAGGCGTAGGCGTCCTCCAGGGCCGGCACGTCGGGGCTGCCGATCTCCTCGAAGCTGACCGGGTTCTCGCCGATGGTGTGGGCGTCGGCCGCCTCGTCGGGGAAGAACTGGGCGGCCAGCGCCCGGCAGTGCGCGAGATATCCGGGCGCCTGCGGGTCGGGCCCGGGTCCGCCGATGATGCGCAGGGTGGCTTCCGGTTCGTGCCTGCGGATCTCGGCGAAGGCGTGCAGCAACGCGACGAGGTCCTTGGCGGGCTCGACGGTACCGACCCACACCAGGGTCTTGGAGTCGTCGGCCGGGGCGTCCGCGACGGTGGCGAAGGGGGCGGCGTCCATGCCCGGGTAGACCGTACGCAGTCGGGCGCGGTCGGCGCCGCAGCGCTCCTGCCAGCGCCGGACGTGGGTGTTGCCGGGGGTGATCAGGGCGGCCTGGGCGTAGGTCTCGGCGGCCAGTGCGCCCTGGAAGGCGGCGAGCAGTGCGCGCACGGGCGCGCTCAGCGGTGCCGCGGCGCGGGCGAGATAGTGCTCGCGCAGCCGCACGCCGCACTCGGTGACCAGGAGCGGGGTGCCGAAGAAGCGCTTGGCCAGCAGCCCGGGGAGGGCGGCCGCCCCGCCGGAGGTGGCGTGGCAGAGGTCCACACCGCCGAGTCCGGGGGTGTACCGGTCGCCGAACCAGTCCAGCGAGAGGGGGCGCAGCGCGAGTTCGAGCTGCGCGGCGACCGCGAGCAGGTCGTTGAGCTGTGCGCCGTGGGCGGCGGGCAGCGCGCGGGGGCCGTGGCAGGCGCCTTCGAGGATGCGTACGGCCGCTTCGGAGTGCAGCAGTGCGGGCAGTCCGCCGCGCTCGCGGGCGAGTTCGGCGAGCCCGTAGAGACCGGTGGCGAAACGGTCCGCCTTCCTGGTCGCAGAGTTTCCGGGGGCGTCGTCCGGGCCGTCCGGCAGATCCCCGGCCGGCGCCTGCGCCGCTCCGGGAGGCGCCGTGGTGAAGGCTGTCACGAGGTCGGCGAAGTGTGTGGCGAAGCGGCGGCGTTCGCGCCGTCCGGGGGCGCGGCCCCTGCGGTCGCCGGCGGTCCGGTGGTGTTCGGCGGGGAAGTCGCCCCACAGGGGTGCGCTGCGCACCAGCCGTACATGATCCGGAAGTTCGAGCCAGCGGCCGGCTTCCTGTTGGGCGTCGGTGGTCAGGGCGTAGAGCTCGAAGTCATGGCCGGTGAGCCCGCGCACAAGCCGGTCGCACCACACATGCGACTCACCGGACGCATACGGATAGCCACCCTCGGTGAGTAGTCCAATGCGCATGAGTGCACCCCCGTCCTCCCATATCGGCGTCCCTGGTGCGACGGCGGCACGGCCGTCACTTGCAGGAAGAAGCTATGCAAAAGGGCCGGTGGCGCGATGGACGGTTGTCCATCGCGCCACCGGAAGGGGTGAAAGCACGTAACTTTCCGCCCCTAAGGGCGTTTCGACGCGCTATGTGTTCGCTACGCCACAGTCCGTAGTGCCCTGCGGTCGGCGGCGACCTGCGGATCGAGCACCGGGACGGCCGCCAGGAGCCCCTGGGTGTAGGGGTGTTGCGGATGGTCGTAGACGGTGTCGACCGGCCCCTCCTCCACGATCCGGCCGGCGCGCATCACCGCGACCCGGTCACTGACCGCCCGTACGACCGCCAGATCGTGGGCGATGAAGACCAGCGAGAGGCCCAGCTCCCGGCGGAGTTCGCCGAGCAGTTCCATCACCTGGGCCTGGGTGGTGACGTCCAGCGCGGAGACCGGTTCGTCGCAGACCAGCAGCCGGGGCGAGGGGGCGAGCGCCCGGGCGATGCCGACGCGCTGGCGCTGACCGCCGCTGAACTCGTGCGGATAGCGGTGGTACCACGCCGGGTCGAGCCCGACCCGCTCCAGCAGCTCACGTACGCGCCGGACGATCGCGGCGTCGCCCAGTTCGCCGGCGGCGCGCAGCGGGTCGGCGACCGACTCACCGATGGTGCGGCGCGGGTTGAGAGAGGACGCCGGGTCCTGGAAGACCATCTGCAACTCGCTTCGCAGCGGGCGCAGTTGGCGTTCGCCCAGGGAGCCGATCTCGCGGCCCCGGTAGCGCAGCGTCCCGGCGGTGGGGTCCAGGAGGCGGACCAGCATCCGGCCGAGGGTGGTCTTGCCGCTGCCGGACTCGCCTACCAGGCCGAGGGTTTCGCCGGCCCGTACGGTCAGCGAGACCTCCTCCACGGCGGTGGTACGGGCCGCGCGCCGGCCGAACTCGCGGCGCAGGCCGGTCGCTTCGACGAGCGGCTCGCCGGGCGCGGGGGCCGCAAAAGGCGCCGGGCGGACGGCCTTGCGGGGTGCCGGTATCGCGGGCCGCTCCCGTACCGCGTCCACCCGGGGCACCACCGCCAGCAGCTCCTTGGTGTACGGCGCGGCCGGCGCGCTCAGCACCTCGCCGACGGGGCCGTGTTCGACGGCCCGGCCGGCGCGCATCACCAGCACCTCGTCCACGCTGCCCGCGACGACCCCGAGGTCGTGGGTGACCAGGACCAGGCCCATTCCGGTCTCGGTCCGCAGCTCGTGCAGCAGATCGAGGATCTGGGCCTGGACCGTGACGTCCAGGGCGGTGGTCGGCTCATCGGCGATCATCAGCCGGGGTTCGCAGGCCAGCGCCATCGCGATCAGGGCGCGCTGCCGCATCCCACCGCTGAATTCATGCGGCCGGGAGCGGGCGCGGCGGGCCGCGTCCGCGATCCCGACCCGGTCCAGCGCTTCGACGGCGCGGGCGCGGGCGGTGCGCCACGAGGCGTCCGGCCGGTGCACCCGGTGGACCTCGGCGATCTGGTCGCCGATGGCGTAGTAGGGGTCCAACGAGGACAGCGGGTCCTGGAAGATCATCGCGGCGGTTCCGCCGCGCAGCCGGCGCAGCTCCGCTTCCGGGGCGGCGAGCACGTCCAGTCCGTCGACCCGGACCGTGCCCCCGACCCGTGCGCCGGTGCCCCGGTGCAGGTCGAGCAGCGCGGCGGCGACGGTGGACTTGCCCGAGCCGGACTCCCCCACGATGCCCAGCGCGCGGCCGGGCGCGAGGGTGAAGGAGAGTCCGTCGACGGCGCGTACGGCGTCCTCGGGGCGGGCGCCTTCTCCGGCCGGGAAGGTGATCGCGAGGTCGGTGACCTCGACCAGTGGCGCGGTCATGTGAGGGTCACCCTTCGGTCGGCGAGCGCGTAGAGGACATCGGCGACGGCGCCTGCGAGGACCACGGCCGCGCCGATGCCCAGCACCGCGCCGACGACCACCGGCAGGTCCACGCTCCGTACGGAGTGGACCAGCAGCTGGCCGATGCCGGGCAGGCCGAACAGCGTCTCGGTGAGCATCGCGCCGCCGAACATCGTGCCGAGATCGATGGCGTTGAGCGCGATGACCGGCGGCAGCGCGCCGCGCAGGGCGTGCCGGCCGATGACCGCCCGCTCGCGTACGCCGTACGCCCGGAAGGTGCGGATATGGTCCTCGGCCAGCGTCTCCAGGGTGGCCGAGCGGGTCAGCCGGGCATATTTGGCGGACTCCAGCAGGGCCAGCGCCGTCCAGGGCAGCAGCAGATTCCAGGCCCACTGCTCGGGGTCCTCGGTCAGCGGCACATAGGTGGGGAACGGCAGCCACTGGAGGTATGCGCAGAAGATCATCAGCAGCAGCAGGCCGGTGATGAAGACCGGGGTGGCGGTGCCGGTGAGGGTGAGCACGGTCAGCACGCGTTCGGTCGTCCCGCCGCGGCGCAGCGCGGACAGCAGCCCGGTGCCGACGCCCAGCAGCAGCCACAGCACCATGGCGCCGAGCGCGAGCGAGGCGGTGACCGGCAGCCGGGCGGAGAGCAGCTCGGTGACCGGCTGGTCGTTCTGGTAGGAGAGGCCGAAGCAGGGTGCGTGGCAGTGCAGTACGCCGGTTCCGGTGGAGTAGTCGCGACCGCTGACGATGCCTTGGAGGAAGTGCAGATACTGCGTCAACAGGGGCTCGTTCAGACCGAGTTGGTCCTGTACCTGGCGGATCTGTTCGGCGTTGCAGCGCGGTCCGCAGGCGAGCCTTGCGGGGTCGCCGGGTGCGACGTAGAAGAGCAGATGGACCAGGACGGACAGCAGGAAGAGGACGATCAGCGCGCCGCCCAGTCTGCGCAGGGCATAGCCGGTCATGCGGCGGCACCTTTCGTCGTCGCCCGCTCGGCGTCCCGTGAGCCGCCTCGGGTGCCGACCCGCAGACGGGAGCGCTCGCGCGGATCGAGTGCGGTGCGCAGGGCGTCGCCCAGCACGGTGAAGGCCAGCACGGTCACGAACAGGCAGGCCGCGGGCAGCAGGACGTAGGTCGGGTCGGCGCGGAACCAGGTGGTGGCCGTGGACAGCATCTGGCCCCATGACGAGGTGGGCGGCCGGACGCCGATGCCCAGGAAGGACAGCGAGGCCTCGACCACCATGTTCATCGGGACCAGGATCGCCGCGTAGGTGATCACCGGCGCGGCCAGCGCGGGCAGCAGCTCACGCCGTGCCACCCGCCAGGGCCGCGAGCCGCCGAGCCGGGCCGCCGCCACGTAGTCGAGCTTCTTGAGCGACAGCGTCTGGGCCCGCACGATGCGTGCGGTGCCGCCCCAGTTGAGCAGGCCGACGACGATGATCAGCAGCAACGGGCGGGGGAAGTCGGCCGGTACGACGGCGGTCAGCGCGACGCCGAAGACCAGCATCGGCAGCGCCACCATCACATCGGTGAAGCGGGACAGCACGGTGTCGACGAACCGGCTGCCGAAGCCGGCCGCCAGGCCGATCGTGACGCCGATCAGTACCTGGACGACGGTGGCGCCGAGGGCGACCAGCAGCGAGATCCGGGCGCCGTACAGCAGCCGGGCGAACAGGTCCCGGCCGGTGCCCGGTTCGACGCCGAGCCAGTGCTCGGCGCCGATCCCGCCGTACGGGCCGAGGGGCACCCCGCCGCGGGCCGAGTCGATGAGACTGTCGTGGTAGGTGGTGGGGTCCTGGCCCTCCAGTGCCGACAGCAGCGGCGCGCCGAGGGCGAAGAGGGCGAGGACCGCGAGTACGGCGGCGGCCACGACGGCCGACGGACGGGCGCGCAGCCGCCGCCATACTCCGGTTTCCTGAAGGTCACTCATGTGGTGCTGCCGGCTCTACTTGACCGCGACCTGCGAGGGGTCGAGCACGCCGTCCCAGTCGCTGATCACGATGTTCTTGACGTCCTTGCCGAAGAGCCGCTTGTAGACGGGGTGGAACAGCGGTACGGACAGCGCCTTTTCGCCGATCTTCTTGTCCAGGGCACCCCATCGCCCGGCGGCCGCGGTCAGGTCGGTCAGCTTGTTGATCTCGTCGATCTCGTGGTTGACCGCCGGGTCGTCCAGCTGTGCGTGGTTGAAGTTGTAGGCGTCCTTGACGATCTGCCGGCCGTCGAAGATCGGCGCGAGGAACGGGCCGCCGGAGGGCCAGTCCGCGCCCCAGCCGCCGATGAACAGACCCGGCTCGTCCTTGATGCTGTGGACCTTGTCCTTGTAGTCGTTGTCCTCCAGGCCGGCCAGTTTGACGGTGATACCGGCCTTCTTCAGCGCTTCCTGAACGGCGGTGGCGACATCCGGGCTGGTCGCGAAGTTCTTGGCGGTGGAGTGGGTGAGGGTGATGCTCAGCCCGTTCTTGTAGCCGGCCTGCTTCAGCAGTTCCTTGGCCTTACCGGGATTTCCGGTCCTTCCGGCCGGGAAGGGGTCGGCGGGCGTGTAGCCGAAGGATTTCTGGTTCGGCAGGAAGGTGGTGGCGGGCTCGGCGAGCGAGGAGCCGCCGGCCGCGTTCACCACGCTCTGCCGGTTGACGGCGTAGGCGATGGCCTGGCGCACCTTCGGATTGTCGAAGGGCTTCACCTTCGGGTTGAAGGCGAGGTAATTGGTGTAGCCGAAGTGGCCGGTGCCGACCCGCTTCTGCAGTTCCTTGTCGTTGCCGATCTGGGCGAGTTCGGCGGGGCCGAGGTTGGTGTCGGTGGTGATCGCGGCGGCGTCGGCGCCCGAGCCGGTGGACAGCCGCTGGTTGATGACGGCGGAGTCCAGCCCCGACTTCACCTCGATGGTGTCGGGGTAGGCGTGCCGCTCCTTGTCGGTCTGCTCCGACCAGTTCTCATTGCGCGTGAGCACCACGTGCTCTCCGTCGCCGGTGTTCTTGACAACCTTGTACGGGCCCGAGGAGACCGGGTGTTCCTCGTACTTCGTTCCGTTGTCCTTCTTCCGCGGTACCGGCGCGAACTGGGTCTGCGTCGCCAGCAGCGGGAATTCCCCTTCGGGCTTCTTCAGATGGAAGACGAGGGTCTTGTCGTCCGGCGTCTCGATCGACTTCAGACCGTCCTTGGACTTGTCCTTGTACGGGCCTTCGTACGTGTCACCGCCGACCAGCCAGTCCCGCAGATAGGGCGCACCGCCCGAGAGTTCCGCGGCGAAGGACCGCTCGATGCCGTATTTGATATCGGCGCTGGTGATCGGTGAGCCGTCCTCGAACTTCAGGCCGTCCTTGAGGGTGTAGGTCCACACGGTGGCGTTCTTGCCGGGGCGCCCGGTGTCGGTGGCGAGGTCCGGTACGACCTTGGTGCCGGCCGCGCCGTTCTCGCGGTTGCGGGTGGTCAGCGTGCGGAAGACGAGTGTGGGCACCTTGCCGCCGCCGGAGGTGTACAGCCGCGCGGGGTCGAAGTCGGTCTGCGGGTCGGAGTTCAGGATCGTCAGCGTGCCGCCCTTCTTCGGCGCGTCCTCCGCGCCGCCGGCGGCGCTGCCGTCCTTGGGCCCGCAGGCGACGGCACCGCCGGCGAGTGCGACGCTCACCGCGGCGGCGGCCACCCGGCGTGCGATGACGGAGAGTTGACGGGAAGGGGCCGGCTCGGCCATGACGAGGGTGCCTTTCGCAGCAGGGTGTACCCGCAAAAGGCGGCAGGGGGGCGCGATGAGGCGCGAGGCCGCCCCTGCGGACACGTAAAAGAGGTGAATTACGCGGATACGCGGGGGGATGGCCCGGTTCGGAGCCCGGCTCGGCGCCGCGCGGGGAAATCCGCACGGGCGAGGCGGGCCTCTACGAAGCCGGGGAGGGCCTCAGCGACAGTCGATGTCGGCCACGGACTGCACGGACACGCCGAGCAGCGCCAGCTCTATGGCGGCGTGATCGGTGGCGTGGCGGTGCGGCATGCGCAGATCATGGAACGAACATTCGCCTTCTGGCAAGGTGTCTCGCGATAAGAGACGCCTTGTCTCACGCCTAGCTCTTACGCCTAGTTCTTACGCCGCCGTGCGCCCGGCGCCGGTCAGCTCACCGCTGGGTGGGAAACGGCCAGGAGTTGGGCCGGCAGGTCACACCGTCCGTGGTCAGGAACTTGGTCTGCTGCATCATGACCGGGGCGAGCGCGCCCTGCCGGGAGCAGGCCTCGTGGTTGTGCCCGAGCCGGTGGCCGACCTCGTGATTGATCAGCATCTGGCGGTAGGCGAGCATCTTGTCGGGGCCGTAGGTCTTCGCGCCCTGCGCCCACCGGTACGCATTGATCATGACGCGCTCGGTCGCCGCCGAGTCACAGGAGACATTGTCCTCGGTGATGTCCAGACTGGATTTGGCACACCACTTCGCGGTGGTCCCCGGGCTCGCCAGTGTGATCACGAAATCGGCGTCACCGGATCCCACACGCTGGAAGGTCCGCTGCCCGCCGTGCGCCCAACTCCGGTCGTCGTTGAGGGTCTTGTGCACCGCCTCGGCGAACAGCTTGCCGTCCAGCGACAGCCCGTCCTCGATGTCGACGCGGTAGCGCAGCACCTTGCCGTGCCCGGGCGCCTTGGCATCGCCGCCCACCGGCCGGAAGCGGCCGCTGGCCGTCAGATGCGGGTCCAGCGGGAAGACCTGTGTCATCTGCTCGTCGTAACTGGCGGGCTTGGCGTCCTGGGTGGGCCTGGCCTGCGACCTGGAGGCCGCGTCGCCGACCCCGTCGGTACGGTCGCTTCCGCTGCGCGGCTGCGGGTCGCCGCCGTCCTTGTGCTGGTCGGCGACCTGGCCCGCGATGACCACGGCGAGCACGGTGGTCACCGCGGCGGCCGCGGCGCCGGTGAACGTCCGGCCCTTGCCGCCCTTGGTGTCGCCGTGCCGCGACTGCTCCGCATCGGATCCGTCCGCCGGGTCGGCCGACTCCACGCCGTCCGCGCCGAGTTCGTCCCGCCGGTCCTGCGCGTCGAACTCGTCCCGGTCGAAGACCACCGACCGTCCGGTGAACCGGCCGCCGGGCGGCACGCCGTCGGCGGGAGGCCCGTACGGAGTGGCCGTCGGGCCCGCCGTACGGGGCGCACCGGCCCGGAACACATCGTCGTCCGGGTCGGCCGGGTCCTCGGAGGCGTTCCGGCCGCCCGGGAACAGCCCCGCGTCAAAGGCCTCCACATAGTCGCGCCGCGGCCCCGGTCCGCTGCCCGGTGTGGCGAGCGAGGACGTACCGAACATCTCCGCGCGCGGCCGGGGGATCCTCGACGCGCCCTGCCCGGGCGCCCTCGGGGACGCCGGCGCGCCGGGGAACGCGCCCCAACCGCCGCCCGGCTCATGCTGTTCGGGGTGACCGCCGCGCACCGCGGCGCCCTCGACCGGTTCGCGTCTGCGGCGACCCGGTCCCGGCTCGGGGGCCGGGCCGCCGGGCGGACCGGCCGTCCTTGAGGTGTCAGCTGTATCTGCTGCGACTTCCGGCCGGCCTCGGCGGCTATGGCGTCCCACGGCGCGTGTCAGCTCCTGCCCGCATCAGCGGTCACATCGGTCACTTCACTGTCGAGCAGCTCGCGGACGGCCCGCGCCACCGCTTCCGGGTACTCCATCATCGCCACGTGTCCCGCCTCCGGCAGTGTCAGCAGCCGCGCACCGCGGAACGCCGCGGCCGCCCGCCGCGCCATCCGGATGGAGACCAGGCGGTCGCGTCCACCGTAGACGAGAAGTGTGGGGGCGAGCACCCGCTCTGCCTGACGCCACAAATTGTGCTGTCCGCCGAGCGTGTACGCGTTCACCAGACCGCGCGCCGAGCGCTCCATCACGTCCCAGAAATAAGGGAGTTCGAGCCGCCGGGCGTATTCGTCGACCGCGGCGTTGAACCCTTCCGGGCTGACCCGGCCGGGATCGCCGTAGCAGAGCGCCAGCACCTCGCGGGTGCGGCGCTCGGGCGTCCAGTCCCGGGTGAGCCTGCCGAAGAGCGTGGTGATGCCGGGGACCGCGAGCAGCGCCGTGGGCACCGCCGTCAGCTGCGGCCGCAGCTCGGGCAGCGCCGGCGAGATCAGCGTCAGGGTGCGGACGAGGTCCGGGCGCGCCGCCGCCACCCGGGTCGTCACGGCACCGCCCAGGGAGTTGCCGATGAGATGTACGGGGCCGCGCCCGGCCGCGTCGAGGTAGCGGATGACCGCGCGGGCCTGCGCGGAGACGGAGTAGTTGCCGTCGTCCGGCGGCGGCGACTGCCCGAAGCCGGGCAGATCGATCGCCTCACCGTCCAGCCGGTCGGCGAGCAGCGGCATCAGGGCGGACCAGTTCTGCGAGGAGCCACCGAGGCCGTGCACGTACAGAGCGGGTGCGCGCTCCTGCCCGGCGTCGCCTCCGGTGCCGTCCGGTCCGCCGTCCCGCCCGGACGGTGCCCGTACATGGAGCGTCAGGCCCGGCAGGGTCACGGTGTGCACCGTCTCCGCCGCGCCGCGCCGGCCGGGGCCGGCCGGTGGCACCGGGAGGGCGGCGGTCGCGGTGTCCGGCGACTCGGTCGAAGACATGGGGTCGATGTTACGAG
This sequence comes from Streptomyces inhibens, assembly GCF_022221585.1. Taxonomy (NCBI): domain Bacteria; kingdom Bacillati; phylum Actinomycetota; class Actinomycetes; order Kitasatosporales; family Streptomycetaceae; genus Streptomyces; species Streptomyces inhibens. Next base: position 6,480,403 of record NZ_CP084681.1, on the reverse strand, counting down.
ACGATCACGCCCCCGATTGTGTGTTCGCGGTCACACACCGCATCGCGCCACCGCGGCCACTCTCCTACGCTCGTAGGCAAGGGCAGCAGCCCCGGCCCCTGCTTTCATGCCAGGCACCAGCCGACAGAGCGAGCCCGCGAGAAAGGGAGCCACCATGCGCGTCGACCCGACAGACCCGGACACCTTCGAGGACGAGGACGACACCGCGCAGCTTGACGTCGAGGCGCCGGAAGCGGACGCCGCGGAGCAGTACACCGATCTCACGCCGCGCCGCGACGAGCCGCCGACCGATTCCGACCCGGACGCGGCCAACGAGGCAGATCGCGTCGAACAGGCCCGTGTCGTGGAGCTCAACGAAGACGAATACCGATGACCTGGGGCGTTATGTCGGATTGCCACAGCGGTGCCGGGCAGAAATTCTCGCCCTGGACCGCGCACAGCCTCGTTACCCAAAAGTACGATGGCGGGCGCGGTGCACCACCTTGTGCATGCCGCGTACGGAACAATTTCTGGGAGGCAGCGTGAGCGCCATCGAGCAGACCGAGGCGGCGCGCCCGCGGGGCACACGTCTGCCACGCCGCGCCCGGCGGAATCAGCTTCTGGGTGCGGCCCAGGAAGTTTTTGTCGCCCAGGGCTACCACGCGGCCGCGATGGACGACATCGCCGAGCGGGCGGGCGTCAGCAAGCCGGTGCTCTACCAACACTTCCCGGGCAAGCTGGATCTCTACCTGGCGCTGCTCGACCAGCACTGCGAGTCCCTGCTGCACTCGGTGCGCTCGGCGCTGGCGTCGACCACCGACAACAAGCAGCGGGTCGCGGCCACGATGGACGCCTACTTCGCCTACGTGGAGGACCCGGGCGGCGCCTTCCGCCTGGTCTTCGAGTCGGACCTCACCAATGAGCCGGCGGTCCGCGAGCGGGTGGACAAGGTCTCGCTGGAGTGCGCCGAGGCCATAAGCGCGGTGATCGCCGAGGACACCGGCCTGTCGGTGGACGAATCGATGCTGCTGGCGGTGGGTCTGGGCGGTGTCTCCCAGGTGGTGGCGCGCTACTGGCTCTCCTCCGGGAGCCAGGTTCCGCGGGACACCGCGGTGCAGCTGCTGACCTCGCTCACCTGGAAGGGCATCGCCGGCTTCCCGCTGCACGGGAGCGACACGCACTGACCGTGTTCGCTGCTGGCGTGCTCCATGGCGTCCTGCGGGTCCCCGTACCGGGCTAATGTGTGCTGGGTACAGCGCGGATGACCGCGCACCCTCCCCCAGCCAACGCAGGGGGACCCCAGACCGTCGGAGGGACAAAAGCCGTGGAGGTCAAGATCGGCGTGCAGCACGCGCCCCGCGAGATCGTTCTGGAGAGCGGGCAGTCTGCCGAAGAGGTCGAGAGCGCGGTGTCCGATGCGCTGGCCGGCAAGTCGGAGCTGCTGAAGCTGGTGGACGAACACGGCCGCAAGATCCTGGTCCCGGCGGACCGGCTTGCCTACGTGGAGCTCGGCGAGCCCGCCGGCCGCAAGGTCGGCTTCGGCGCGGCGCTCTGATCGACGGGGCGCCGGAGGCGGCGCCCCCAGGGACAGTGGCGGCGGCCCGGAGAGTTGTTCTCCGGGCCGCCGCTGTTCGTGTCCGTACCGCTGCGCTGATCAGGCAAGGGACCGGCGTCGGGAGGGTTGCTTCCGGTGCCCCTTGGGTACGACCGCCTACGACCGATTTGTTCGTCCGATCGGCCTTGTTGACGCGGGAGGGATTCAGCATGATCTGGGAAGCGCTCGGCGCCGTGCTCATCGGCTTCGCCATCGCCCTGTCCGCCACGCACTGGCTGCCCGACCGCTTCCCCGCGCGCACCCTCACGCTGGCGACGGGCCCGGTCGCGGCGCTGCTCGGCGCCCTGCTGACCCGCTCCATCCTCGGCCCCGGGCATCCCGTCCAGGTGATGGTCGCCGCGGTGGCCGTGGGCGCGGCCCTGCTGTCGGTCCTGGTGCGCCCGCCGCGCCACCGTCTTCGGCGGCCGACCACGCCACTGAAGGGGCACCGGACGGCCTGAGGCCCGTCTTTCAGGCCCGCACGCCGCCCGGCACGGCTCCTTCGGTACGTCAGGCCGCGAGACCCAGCGCCGCCATCCGCTTGGTGTGCGCCTCGGTGATCCGGGAGAACATCCGGCCGACCTCGGCCAGGTCGAAGCCGTCGGCCACCCCGCCCACCAGCATCGTGGAGAGCGAGTCGCGGTCCGCGACGACCCGCTGCGCCTGCGAGAGCGCCTCGCCCATCAGCCGCCGCGCCCACAGCGCCAGCCGCCCGCCGACCCGCGGCTCGGCCTCGATGGCCGCCCGCACCTTCTCGACGGCGAACGAGGCATGCCCGGTGTCGTCCAGCACCGCCAGCACCAGATCGCGGGTGTCGGAGTCCAGGCGGGCCGCGACCTCACGGTAGAAGTCACTGGCGATCGAGTCGCCGACATAGGCCTTGACCAGGCCCTCCAGCCAGTCCGAAGGCGCGGTCTGGCGGTGGAACTCGTCCAGTGCGGCGGCGAACGGCTCCATGGCCTCGTTCGGCTCCGCCTCGATCTGTGCGAGCCGCTCCCGCAGCCGCTCGAAGTGGTGGAACTCGGCCGAGGCCATCTTGGCCAGTTCGGCCTTGTCGTCCATCGTCGGCGCCAGCTTGGCGTCCTCCGCCAGGCGCTCGAAGGCGGACAGCTCGCCGTACGCGAGCGCGCCGAGCAGATCGATCACGGCGGCCCGGTAGTGCGGGTCGGCGGATGCCTGCGCCCAGTCCTGGGCGGCGATCCCGGTGTGTTCTTGCGCGTCAGCCGCGGCGTTGTCAGGCGTTCCCATGACCGGCACAATAGCCCGCTCGGCCGCCCGGGGAAGGTCCTGGTCAGCCACTTCCGTTCACCCGTACGAACGGCCGGCCGTCCCGGCGCTCCGGCACCGCGCCGGGACGTGACGTATTCCTCACTCATACAAGCCTTCGGATGGGTGCGCCATATCCGGGGTACAGTGGTATTGGACCTGCCGAGTATCGGTGGGTCGTTCCACGAAAGCGGATGCCCGGTCGGTGGCCCGATCGGCTCCAACCGACCGCCCTCCCCCGTGGCGCGTACGAGACGTACGCACAGCAGGAGGGACACCGCTCGCGGCAGGAGTGCCTGAGCGTTGGCAGTGGTCCCGCGCCACCGGCTGCATCAGGCCGGCCCCGTACGAACCCGTACATCGGTGCGGTACGACCCCCTTCGCCGCCTCACGCCGCGTCTCACAGAAGAGGCAAGATTCTGTCTACGTTTCGAGACCTTGGGATTTTCCCCGAGACGGCCGAGGCCCTGGAGGCCGTCGGCATCATTTCTCCCTTTCCCATCCAGGAGCTGACGCTCCCCGTCGCCCTCTCCGGCAACGACGTCATCGGCCAGGCCAAGACCGGCACGGGTAAGACCCTCGGTTTCGGCCTGCCGCTTCTGGAGCGCGTCACGGTCCCCGTGGACGTCGAGGTCGGCCGGGCACGGCCCGAGCAGCTGACCGAGGCGCCGCAGGCGCTGGTGGTCGTGCCCACCCGCGAGCTGTGCCAGCAGGTCACCAACGATCTGCTCACCGCCGGCAAGGTGCGTAATGTCCGGGTGCTGGCCATCTACGGCGGCCGTGCCTACGAGCCGCAGGTCGAAGCGCTGAAGAAGGGCGTCGACGTCGTCGTCGGCACGCCCGGCCGGCTGCTCGACCTGGCGGGCCAGAAGAAGCTCAACCTCTCCCAGGTCAAGAGCCTGGTCCTGGACGAGGCCGACGAGATGCTCGACCTGGGCTTCCTGCCCGACGTCGAGAAGATCATCCAGCTGCTGCCGGCCAAGCGCCAGACGATGCTGTTCTCCGCGACCATGCCCGGCCAGGTCATCTCCCTGGCCCGCCGCTACATGTCGCAGCCCACGCACATCCGCGCCACCGCGCCGGACGACGAGGGCCAGACCGTCGCCAACACCACCCAGCACGTCTTCCGCGCGCACTCCATGGACAAGCCGGAGATGGTCGCCCGCATCCTGCAGGCCGACGGCCGGGGCCTGGCGATGGTGTTCTGCCGTACGAAGCGGACCGCCGCCGATATCGCCGACCAGCTCGCGCGGCGCGGTTTCGCGTCCGGCGCGGTGCACGGCGACCTCGGCCAGGGCGCCCGTGAGCAGGCGCTGCGCGCCTTCCGCAACGGCAAGGTCGACGTGCTGGTCTGCACCGACGTCGCGGCCCGCGGCATCGACGTCGAGGGTGTGACCCATGTCATCAACTACCAGTCGCCCGAGGACGAGAAGACCTACCTGCACCGCATCGGCCGTACGGGCCGCGCGGGCGCCAAGGGCACCGCGGTCACCCTCGTCGACTGGGACGACATCCCGCGCTGGAAGCTGATCAACAAGGCGCTGGACCTCTCGTTCGACGAGCCGGAGGAGACCTACTCCACCTCCGCGCACCTCTACGAGCTGCTCAACATCCCCGCGGGCACCAAGGGCGTGCTGCCGCGCGCCGAGCGCACCCGGGCCGGGCTGGCCGCGGAAGAGGTCGAGGACCTGGGCGAGACCGGCGGCCGCGGCCGTGGGCCCCGCAAGGCTGCCGTTGCCGCCGTGCAGGAGGAGCGCCCCGAGCGCACCCGTACGCCACGCCAGCGCCGCCGCACCCGCGGCGGCACGCCGATGGACGGCCCGGCCACCTCGGACGCGACGGCGACCGGGTCGCTCGATGCCGCCCAGAGTGCTGAGGGCACCGACGGTGCCGAGGCCGCCGCCGGGCCGCGCCAGCCGCGCCGCCGGCGCCGTACCCGCACCAGCCAGACCGCGGGCGCAGCGGCCGTGACGGCCCCGGCCACCGAGGCCGTGGCCGCCGCCGAGGTGCCGGCCGCCGCCGTGGTGACCGAGGCTCCGGCCGAGCCGGCCAAGCCGCGCCGCCGCCGTACCCGTGCCGTCCGTCCGGTGGACACCACGACCTTCCAGACCGTCGAGGTTGCCGCGGCCGCGCTCGCGGCGGCGAAGAGCTCGACGATCGCCACCGAGGCCGCCGCGGAGACGGCGCCCGTCGAGGCGCCGGCCAAGCCGCGCCGCCGTACCCGTAGCGCCGCCAAGGCCGCCGCGGAGACGGCGCCGGCAGTGGTGACGGAGACCGTGGCCGAGGCCGCGGACGCCGTGGTGGACGCGCCGGCCAAGCCGAAGCGGACCCGCAAGACCTCTGCAGCCAAGGCCGCCGAGGCCGCCGTGGACACGGCCGAGGGCGCCGTGGAGGCACCGGCCAAGCCCAAGCGGACCCGTAAGACCGCTGCCGCCAAGGCCGCCGAGGCCGCCGTGGACACGGCCGAGGGCACCGAGGCCGCGCCGGCCAAGCCCAAGCGCACGCGGAAGACCGCGGCCACCGCGAAGTCCGCGGCGGACGCGGCCACCGCCGAGGACGCCCCGGCCAAGCCGAAGCGGACCCGTAAGGCCCCCGCCGCGCCCTCTGCAGCGGCCGCGGAGGCAACGGACACCGCCGAGGCCAAGCCGGTGCGCCGCCGCACCCGCGCCAAGGCCCCCGCGGCCGAGGCCGCCGCTGTCGAGGCGACGCCCGGGAGCTGATTTCCCCGGCTGACGCCGCACACCCGGCCCGACGACCCGGCCCCGCTTCCCGCGGGTGCCGGGTCGTCGGCGTCCCGGCCCGGTTTCGCCGTCCGGCCCGGATAACCTCACCTCATGAGCAGGCCGCCCACCCTCACGCTGCCCCCGTGCGCCCGTGCGTACCGACTCGACACCCCGCGCGGTGCCTTCGCCGTGCACGACGCCCGGCCCGATGGCGCGCCGATCGGGACCGCCCTGTTGGTGCCGGGGTTCACCGGCAGCAAGGAGGACTTCATCGCCTTGCTGGCGCCGCTCGCCGCGGCCGGGTTCCGGGCCGTCGCGGTGGACGGGCGAGGCCAGCACGAATCCCCCGGGCCGCGCGACGAAATGGCGTACGCACAAAGGGAGTTGGCTCTGGATGTGCTGGCCCAGACGCAAGCCGTCCAGGAGCGCGACAGCGGTCCGCTGCATCTGCTGGGGCACTCTCTGGGCGGGCTGATCACCCGGGCCGCCGTGCTGCTGGACACCGCCCCGTTCCGCTCGCTCACCGTGCTCAGTTCGGGGCCCGCGGCCATCGAGGCGTCCCAGCAGACCCGGGTACGGATGTTGATCGAGGCGCTCGGCACGCTCGACATGGAGAGCGTGTGGCGGGCGATGCGCGAACTGGATCCCCCGGAGGCCGCGGGCGCGGCGACCCCGCCGGAGATCGGCGCGTTCCTGCACCGTCGTTGGCTGAAGACCGTCCCCGAGCAGCTGATCGCGACCGGCCGTCAGATGCTCGAAGAGCCCGACCGGGTGGCGGAGCTGGCCCGTACGGGTCTGGCCACGCATGTCCTCTCCGGAGCCGTCGACTACGCCTGGCCGGTGCCGTCGATGGACGCGATGGCGCAGCGGCTGTCCGCCCATCGCACCGTCATCGAGGGTGCCGAGCACTCCCCCAACGCCGAGCGGCCGGAGAAGACGGCCGAGGCGCTGACCGGGTTCTGGAGCGGGGTGGGCTGAGCCGGGATCCGGGGATGTGGGCCGAGCGGGCGGTGTCACCAGGACAGCGCCGGGCGGTTCGGCGAGCATCGAGGGAGGCGGGCAGCAGGCGGCGCCCGGCCGCCACCGGCCTCGTACGAAGGGCTCGACCATGACCGAGAATCCGGCGGCTCCTCCGGCCGACGCCGGCGGTGACCCCCACGGCATCGCGCTCAACCGCGCCTTCGACGCCCGCCGCGAGCTGGTCTACGAGGCATGGACGACGCCCGAGCACTTCGCGTACTGGTTCGGCGGGGAGCTGGCGGTGCCGGTCGAGCGGATGACGATGGACGTCCGGCCGGGCGGTGTGTGGAGCCTGGTCATGCGCACCCCGGACGGCGGCGAGCTGCCGTTCTCCGGTGTCTACCGCGAGGTCACCGCGCCCGAGCTGCTGGAGTTCACCCTCAAGGACGCCTTGGCGCCGGACGGTACCGAGGGCGAGATCGTCCGGGTCACCCTCACCGACCTCGGGAGCCGTACGGAGATGGCTTTCCGCCAGCTCGGCGGCAATCTCACCAGCGAGCAGTACCGACAGGCCGAGGCGGGCTGGGCGGGCTTCTTCGACCGGCTCGCGGAGCTGCTCGCGAGGGCCTGAGCGGGCCTCGTCCGCCGGCCCGGCGCGCTGCGGCGGTACGGCCTCAGTACTGCCCCTGGACGTGGTCCCAGAAGCCGTCCCGCAGGACTCGTCGCAGGTCGGCATGGCTGCGCAGGGAGTGCCGCAGCAGCGCCTCGGCGGCGGTCAGCAGTTCCTGGTCGACGGTGCCGGGCAGATACGGATGGCCGGGCAGCAGTCCGGCCACCCACTCGCGGCCGCGTTCCGACAGCCACTGGGCGGCGACCTGCGCCCCGACGAAGCGGACGTCCTCGCGGCTGGGCGCCGGCCCCTCGCCCGCCGGCTGGTCGGTGTACTCGACGCCGGCCCGCCGGGTGACGTACGGCTTGCAGAAGTCCAGGTCGAAGGTGCGCGCGCTGTCGACCTCCCACAGCAGGGGCTCGGCCTGATTGCGGCCGCCGGAGGCCTCGATGCCCCACAGGTGGACCCGGGCGCCATAGCCCTGGGCCGCCTCCACCGCGGAGACCAGGTCCTCGTCGCCGCCGATGAGCACCGCATCGCTGATGGCGCGGTGCCGGGCCAGCGACTCCAGGTCCGAACGGATCAGGGAGTCGACGCCTTTTTGCTGGTTGTTGGCGTTGAGGTTGCCGAGCCTGACCTTCACATCGGGCAGCTCGGCGATCCGCTGCTGCTCCTGGGTGTGGATGCGGCGGCGGGCACCGTCGTACCAGTAGACCCGCAGCAGCCGGCTGTCCGGGAAGATCATCCGGGCCTTGTCGATGAAGGCCTCGATGATCCCTTCGGCGTCCAGGTCGAAGGCCTTGCGGTCCTCCGTGCCGGCGACCAGCCGTCCCGCCGCGGCGTAGACATAGCCCGCGTCCACGAAGGCCGCATGGGTGGACGGGGTGGTGGCGACCTCGGCGAGCACCCGGGTGAGCAGCTCGTTGGTGCGCTCGATCCCGGCGGCCAGGGCGGCGAGGTCGGTGGGGCCCGTGGGCTGGACGTCGTTCATACGGGACCCATTGTCCGGGCGGCCGCTCCGCGGGCACAACCGGTCTCCGGACCAGCCTCTTTAGGCGGTCGAAATTTTTCTTTAGCGTAGGGAATGATTGCACTGGGCAGGTCGTTGTACGTATTCGGAACGCCTGGCAGCGAAGCCAGGCAACCCGTGCCAATCAGTTCTCCGCAGGAGGATCAGACGAAGGGAGAAGCCGTATGCGCTTCGAGATCATGCGCCTGGACGATGTCGACGGCACCGCCGTGGACAGCACCGTCGTGGACGCCGCCTCCGTCAACCGGATCGTGCAGCAGGCCGCAGCCATAGGCCAGCGCATCTACATCCGCCCGGCCGACACCGTCGCCCGCTGACACCTACTCCACCGCCCGACTCAGCAGACTGCCGGCCGATCCCGATCGGCCAGGACGACGCAGCAGCGCCCCCGTACGAACACGTCGTACGGGGGCGCTGCCGCGTCTGCGTCCGGGCGGGGCGTCAGGCGCTCTGAATCACCTGCAGTACGCCGTTGATGATCTGCTGCACGGCGAGCGCGGAGAGCATCATGCCCGCCAGCCGCGTCACCAGGACCACCCCGCCGTCCTTGATCACCCGGATGATCACCAGCGAGAACCGCATCACCAGATACAGCACCACATGGATCGCCACGATCGCCGTCCACACCGAGAGCTGCGCGGCGAACCCGTGCGCATGCTGCACCGCGAGGATCACCGACACGATCGCACCGGGCCCGGCCAGCAGCGGCATGCCCAGCGGCACCAGCGCCACATTGACGTCCTTGGTCTGTGTCGGCTCCTCCGACTTGCCGGTCAGCAGATCCAGCGCGATCAGCAGGAGCAGCAGTCCGCCCGCGATCATCAGCGCGGGCGTCGAGATGTGCAGCCGTCCCAGGATCTGCCGGCCGAAGAGGCCGAAGACGGCGATGACACAGAAGGCGACGGCGGCCGCCTGCCAGGCCATCCGGCGCTGCACCTTGGCCGCTCGGCCGGAGGTCAGGGCCAGGAAGATCGGGGTGATACCCGGCGGGTCCATGATGACAAAAAGCGTGACAAAGAGGGTACTGAAGACGGCGACGTCGAACACGGTGAAGGCCTTGCGAGAGGTGGTACGGGCGGTGAGACGGACAAACAGGGCACGGGCCGGCGCGACAGGCGCGAGCCCGTAGGGGGCGGGAGGGGGCGGGCGCCAAGGAGGTGCGTACGGTAAACCGCACCGCTCAGGCGGCGCCAGAGGCATGCGGGAAAGATCCCGGGGATCAGGGCGCGCACCGCGAGCGCGGTGCGGCGGCCGGCAGCCGCGGGCTCAGCCGCCCGTGCCGGGAACGGGGAAGGCGCCGGTCGCACGGCGCACGATCTCACCGTAGATCTCGGGGTCGGTGGTGTAGTCGCCGAGCCGGCAGGTCTTGCGGCTGCCGTGGTAGTCACTGGAGCCGGTGGGCAGCAGGCCGAGGTCGGCGGCCATACCGCGCAGTCGCGCGCGGGTCGGCTCGTCGTGATCCATGTGGTCGACCTCGATGCCGTCGAGGCCGGCCGCGGCCAGTTCGGCTATCGCGCTCTCCGGTACGCAGCTGCCGCGCTTGACGGCCAGCGGATGCGCGAAGACGGTGACCCCGCCCGCGGCCTTGACCAGCCGGATCGCGTCGAACGGGTCGAGCTCGTGCTTCTCCACGTACGCCCGGCCGTCGTTGGCGAGCCACTGCGAGGTGAAGGCGTCGGAGACCGAGGCGACCACGCCCAGGTCGACCAGGGCGGTGGCGATGTGCGGCCGTCCCACGGCGCCGTCCCCGGCGATCCGGGCGACCTGCTCCCAGGTGATGGGCACACCCAGCTCACGCAGCTTGGCGACCATGCCCTGGGCCCGCGGCACGCGGTCGTCGCGCACCAGCTCCCGCTCACGGGCGAGTTCCGGCTCCTCGGGGTCGAAGAGGTAGGCGAGCATATGGAGGCTCACCCCGTCGATCCGGCAGGAGAGTTCGGCGCCGGTGACCAGCGTCAACCCCTCGGGCAGCGCGGCGCGCGCCTCGGCGTGCCCGCCGACGGTGTCGTGGTCGGTCAGCGCGACGACATCCAGACCCGCGGCCGCGGCGCCTCGCACCAGCTCGGCGGGGGTGTCCGTACCGTCGGACGCCGTGGAGTGGGTGTGCAGATCGATACGCACGACGCGGACTCCAGACTGCTGCGGGACGGATACGGGGACACGGCCCGGGACGCACACCGGGCACAGGTACACCGTAAGGGGACCTCAGAAGGATACCGGGCCGCCGGACGGCGCCCGTGCCGTTCCCGGGGACGCGACGGCCCGGCCCGGCGGGAGCCGAGGGCCGGTCAGCCCAGGATCCGCGGCGAGAGCGCCCCGCACGGCAGCAGGTCCACCTCGGCGCCGGCCTCGCGCAGATCGGTCAGCACCAGCTCGTCGTACATCATCAGCCCCGACTGCTCGGGCCAGGCGATCGCCCACAGCCACAGCCCGCGCGCCTCACCGGCGAAGACCGCCCGGTCCGTCGGTGCGCCGTCGACATGCCAGAGCGCGGTCGGGCGGCCGGCGGCGAGCACCTTGCCGTGCGGCGGTTTCTCCACGCACATACGGGAGCCGGGGTCGGGGCCGTCGATACCGGCGTAGCGCGCGCCGAGTCCGACGCCCAGCTCCTCGGCGATCAGCAGGAGTTCGCCGGGGCCGCCGAGCGGTCCGGGGCCCGAGCAGGCCACCGCGGTCGCGCGGCCGCCACTGCGGTCGTCGCCGGCGCAGGCCACGCCGGTGAACAGCCAGCCGACCGGCAGCGGCCAGGGCATCCATACGGGTACCTGGGCGCGGTGCACGACGACGCCGAGCGCCTCGACGCTCGGCGGGACGACCGGCTGCAGTGGGTGCACGGTGCCGTGCAGGGCGCACTGCCAGGTGTCGGAGAAGAGACCGGGCGCCCGTACCCGGCCTCCGCACTTCGGGCAACTGGGTTCGCCCCTCATAAGGACCAACGGTCCTCCAGCCCCGCCGCCGCGTCAAGGACGATCACCCGACCGGTGTGCCCCGAATCACCTACCGCGCCGCGCATTTGGCCGCATTCTTCGGCACACCCCCCCACCAGGAAAGTAGTTGCAGCTTGCATTCTTTAGGTCGGCTAACTTATTGTGTGTAAACGTCAACGATCTCGGGACGGCCGGACGGCCGGACGGCCGGACGGCCGGACGGCCGGACGGCCGGACGGCCGGACGGCCGGACGCCTCCGCGGATCACGGATACGCAACCGGCAACGGAAAGGGGAACCGCAGCATGAGCGGCACGAAGAGCGGCGGCCACGGCGGCGGCACCGAAGGCGATCCCTTCGAGGAGGGCGGGGCGGGCGGGGCCGGCGCCACCTCCCTCCTGCGCCAGCCGAAGGCCGTATGGGCCACGGCGGGCGCCTCGGTCGTGGCCTTCATGGGCATCGGCCTCGTCGATCCGATCCTCCCCTCGATCGCCCAGGGCCTGCACGCCTCCAACAGCCAGGTCTCGCTCCTGTTCACCTCCTACTTCCTGATCACCGCCTTCGCGATGCTGGTCACCGGCTTCGTCTCCAGCCGTATCGGCGGCCGCAAGACCCTGCTCGCCGGCCTCGCCCTGGTGGTGGTCTTCGCGGCGCTCTCCGGCATGTCGGGGTCGGTCGGCGAACTGGTCGGCTTCCGGGCCGGCTGGGGGCTGGGCAACGCCCTGTTCGTCTCCACCTCGTTGGCGGTCATCGTGGGGGCGGCGGCCGGAGGGAGCGGGGTCGCGATCCTGTTGTACGAGTCGGCGCTCGGGCTCGGTATGGCCTGCGGGCCGCTGCTCGGCGCGATCCTCGGCGACATGAAGTGGCGCTACCCGTTCTTCGGCACCGCGGTGTTGATGGCCATCGGCTTCCTCGCCATCACGGCCTTCCTCAAGGAGCAGCCGAAGCCGGCGTACAAGACCTCACTCCTCGACCCGGTCAAGGCGCTCGGCCACGGCGGGCTGGCCTCCGCCGCCGTCTCCGCCTTCTTCTACAACTACGCGTTCTTCACGGTGCTGGCCTTCACCCCGTTCGTGCTGAACATGTCGCCGTACAAGTCGGGTGGCGTCTTCTTCGCCTGGGGTGTGCTGCTCGCGGTGTTCTCGGTGATCGTGGCGCCCCGACTGCAGCACCGCTTCGGCTCGCTGAAGGTGCTGGGCGGCTCGCTGGTGCTGCTCGCCGTCGACCTGGTCGTGCTGGGCTACGGCAACCACACCACCGCCGTCGTCTGCACGGTCCTGTCCGGCGCCTTCATCGGCCTGAACAACACCGTCTTCACGGAGCTGGCGCTGGGTGTCTCGGACGCGCCGCGCCCGGTGGCGAGCGCCGGTTACAACTTCGTGCGATGGTTCGCCGCGGCGGCCGCACCGTTCCTCGCACCCAAGATCGAGGAGTGGACCGACATCCATGTCCCGTTCATCGTCGCGGCCGTCGCGGCGGTGATCGGCGCCGCCATCGTCGCCGTGCGGCGCCGGGTGCTGACGACCGAGGCCGAGGAGCTGAAGCCGCGGCACGCCACGGAGGACGGGGTCGCGGTCTTCGCCAATTGAGGCCGGCCGCCTTCCCGTGTACGGCATCTGACGCCCCGTCCGCCCTCTTGTCCGGAGGGCGGGCGGGCGCGCGGATATCGGGAACGCCCGCCGGTCAGTCGAGCGGTACGCCCGTGCGCAGCGGGTCGCGCAGGTCCGTACCGTGCTGCAGCCAGCGCTCCTGGAGGGCCTCGGCGCCGTGCACCCGCTTCCAGGCGGCCTCGTTGGGCGTCATCGGCAGCAGCGGCAGAAAGCGGACCGGCTCCATCGGCTCGTCCAGCTCCAGGTCCTCGATGAGCCCGCCGGACTCGGCGACCAGGACCGAGGTGAAGGCGGCGCCCGGCCACAGCGGTTCACCCACGTCCAGCGAGGCACCCGGCGCCACGATCACCCCTTCGACCTGCGGGGATGCGGCGAGCACGGCGAGCGGGCGGAGCACCTTGTCGGTGTCGGCGCGGCCGCCCCGTACGGACAGCACGAGTTCGGCGCGCGGACCGCGCAAGGGGTCGGCCACCACGGAAGTGGGGTCGGCCATGGGCTGCGCGGACATCCCCAGCGTGGCGTAGCGGAGGACCCCGTTGTCCGCGAAGCGGAGCACCTCGATACGGTCGGTCCCGAGGAAGGTGACGGCGGCGCGCGCGTCCGGCTCGCCCAGGCTCGTACGCAACCGGGCTTCTACCAGCTCAAGAACGTCAGACATGCCGCGAGCATACGGCCGGCCCCTCGCCCGACCGTCGCCCCTCGATGACCATGCCCTGGACTCCGTCCGGGGGACCCCATCGCTGCGTCCGTCATTGGTATCGAACAGGCAAAGCGGCGCTATAACGCTTCAGGCGGCTGATAGCCTTGCCGTCTGGTCAGGGAATGACGTCGTCCCCCAACGGGGACCGGCCGGAGGAGGTGGGGCTGCGGTGGATCCGAGTCGACCGTGCAGTACCGATAGTTCTCCTGTCATCCCCCTCGCGCAGCGAATCTCCTGATCCGAGAGCTTCCGTACCCCGCCGTTGAGCGGCGAAACCAAGGAAGCACCTTTGCGCCGGATGTAGATGACGGAAGAGCGCCTTCGTCTCTTTGTTCCGTGTTTTCTGCGAACTGCCGTCAGTATCCCCGCACGGAGCGCCGCCCGCTTTGCGGACGTACGGCCGATGACGCCTCGTACGTCCACGTTCCGGGCAGCGTTGCGCCCCGCGCCAGCAGCTGACGGCCGGCCCGTGAAGGAGCCTGCCATGTCGATGATCCGCGACCTGCGCGCCGCCGTCCGTCCCTCCCGGCGCCGCGACGAACCCCTGTACCGCTACGAGAAGTCCGCCCCGGCCTGTGCGAACAGCGCCATCGTCGACTGCGGTGTGTACCGCGAGGGCCGCCGCGTGAGTGAGCACGTCACCCCGGCCGAGGCGATGGCCGGCGTCCGGGCCGACGGCGGCTTCGCCTGGATCGGGCTGCACGAGCCGACCGAGGCCGAATTCGCCGGTATCGCCCAGGAGTTCGGGCTGCACCCGCTCGCCGTCGAGGACGCCGTGCACGCCCACCAGCGGCCCAAGCTGGAGCGCTACGACGACACCCTGTTCACCGTCTTCAAGACGGTCCACTACGTCGAGCACGCCGAGCTGACCGCGACCAGCGAGGTCGTGGAGACCGGTGAGGTGATGTGCTTCACCGGACGGGACTTCATCGTGACGGTGCGGCACGGCGGCCAGGGCTCGCTGCGCGCGCTGCGGCACCGGCTGCAGGACGACCCGGAGCTGCTGGCCAAGGGCCCGTCCGCGGTGCTGCACGCCATCGCCGACCAGGTCGTCGACGGCTATATGGCGGTGGCCGGTGCGGTCCAGGACGACATCGACGAGGTGGAGATCGACGTCTTCAGCTCGGGCACCAACGGCAAGGGCACCGGCGGCAAGGGCTCCCCCAAGGGCGGCGACGCCGGGCGGATCTACCAACTCAAGCGTGAGGTACTGGAGTTCAAGCGCGCGGTGTCGCCGCTGCTGCGGCCGATGCAGCTGCTGAGCGAGCGTCCGATGCGGCTGGTCGACTCCGACATCCAGAAGTACTTCCGGGATGTCGCCGACCACTTGGCCCGGGTCAACGAGCAGGTGCTGTCCTTCGACGATCTGCTCAACTCCATCCTCCAGGCCAATCTCGCGCAGGCCGCCGTCGCGCAGAACGAGGACATGCGCAAGATCACGGCATGGGCGGCGATCTTCGCCGTGCCCACGATGATCGCCGGGATCTACGGCATGAACTTCGACTACATGCCGGAGCTGCACTGGAAGTTCGGCTACCCGGCCATGATGCTGGTGACGGTCGCCATCTGCTGTGGCATCCACCGCGGGTTCAAGCGCAACGGCTGGCTCTGAGGCCAGGGGCCTCCGGCGTCGGGGAGACAGCGCGAGTGTGCGCGGCATCGTCGGGCGAGCCGCATGGCGGGAGATCGCCCCGGCCAAGCGGCCCGGGCGTCTCAGCGCCCGGGCGGCTCCGGGCGGGGGCGGCCGGGGCCATTAGGCTGAGTCGTATGACGGAGATCGTGTCGCAGGCCCTGCAGGATCGGGCGCTCATCGAAGAGGCCACGAAGAAGTCCGGCCTCATCTGGGTGCGGGGGCCGGCGGGGCCGACCCGTGCGCTGTGGCATGTGTGGCACGACGGGGCCGCCTGCCTCGTCGGGGACGGACCCGGCGAGCAGCCGCTGGCCGGCCTCGGGCTGACCGACGGCGGTTCGGCGACGGTCACCGTACGCAGCAAGGACAAGGGCGGCCGGCTGATCGCCTGGGAGGCCAGGATCGTCGAGCCGGCGCCGGAGAGCGAGGCGTGGCAGACCGTGGTCGACGAGCTCAAGGGCAAGCGGCTCAACGCGCCGGACGCGGACACCCTCACCGAGCGCTGGGCCCGCGAGTGCCGGGTGCTACGGCTGGAGCCGACCGGCGAGGCACCGCAGCGTCCCGGCCGTATGCCGGAGGAGTCACATGCCGCGCCGCCGCTGGCGACGTCCGCGACCACCCGGCGGCCCGCCCCGGCCGCACTGCCGAAGCTGCTGCGCCGGGGCCGTAAGGGCTGACCCCGGCGCCCGGTGACCGGCCTCAGCGCCCGCCGGAGATCCGCGTGCCGTAGTCGACGACCTGGTCCTTCGCCGGGGCCTTGAGGTCCACGCTCTTGTCCCAGGCGTCGAACCGCACCACCCCCGCACCACCGGCGCGCTGCAGCCGCAGCGGGTAGGGCGTGCCCTCCAGCGAGACGTCCAGCGTGCCGCCGGAGCCCGCGCCGGCGCTGATCCGGATGGTGCGGACGCCGTCGATGTCGCTGCGGTCACCGGTTGTCAGCTTGCCGTGCAGCCCGAGCAGGCCGGCCAGCAGCGTGTCCTTGTCGGTGAAGCCGCTGAAGCGCTTGTAGACCGGGTCGGCGGCGGGCACCTTGACGTATTTGCCGCCGAGCTTCTGCGCCGCCGCCTGATCGGGCGTACCGGACGAGCCGCTCTTCTCGCCGGCCCAGAAGGCCGCGTCCGCCTTCAGATAGAGCGCATTGCCGACCCGCAGCAGCTGGAAGGCGGCCGCCTTCGTGGTCAGCTCGCCCTTGGCGCCGTCCTCCGCCAGGCTCATGTCGAGCTTGTAGGTACGGCCCTGGCTGACGACATTGCCGGAGAGGTGCACCGTATCGGCGTGCTCTGCCGCGGCCCGCGCCTTGGATTCGATCTTGGCGGCGGGCAGCTTTCCCACACCGTTGGTGCCGGCGTCCGGGTCCTCCTTCGCGCCGCAGCCCGCGAGCGCCGCGGCCAGTGCCACGCAGGCCGCCCCCACGAGCGCGGCCCGTCCCGTACGACGGGTTCCGGCCAGGGGTCGGGGGCTCGTCCCCGGGGGGATTGCGCTCACGTCGGCTCTGCCTCCTGATGCGGGTGACCTCGACAGCAGTACGGCAGCGTACCTGGGCCGCGCACGGTCGTCGGCGGGGTGCGTGGCGGTCACCCTACGGCCTCTCTCACCCGGGCGGCGCGGACCCGGGCGCGTTAGCCTGAACCCGAATTGATGCCTTATTTCTGACGGATCGGGAGAAAGGGAGGCGCTCTGCATGGCAGTGGTGACTCCCCGGGTCTTCGTCTCCCATCTCGCCGGCATCGCCGTCTTCGACCCCAACGGCGATCAGGTCGGCCGGCTGCGGGATCTCGTCGCGCTGCTCCGGGTCGGCGCCCGCCCGCCGCGGCTGCTCGGTCTCGTCGTCGAGGTGATCAGCAGGCGCCGGATCTTTCTGCCCATGACGCGGGTGACCGGTATGGAGTCCGGCCAGATCATCACCACCGGCGTGATCAATATGCGGCGCTTCGAGCAGCGGGCGACCGAGACGCTGGTGTTCGGCGAACTGCTCGACCGGCGGGTGCTGCTGGTGGAGACCGGCGAGGAGGTCGCCGTCCTCGACATCGGCATCACCCAGTTGCCGGCCCGCCGCGACTGGGAGATCGAGAAGGTCTTCGTACGCAAGGGCAAGGGCGGTGCGCTGCGCCGCAAGGGCGAGACGCTGACCGTGGAGTGGTCGGCGGTGACCGGCTTCTCACGGGAGGAGCACGGGCAGGGCGCGGAGAGTCTGCTGGCCACCCTCGAACAGCTGCGTCCGGCCGATCTCGCCGGTGTACTGCACCATCTCTCCCCCAAGCGGCGCGCCGAGGTCGCCGCGGCGCTCGACGACGACCGGCTCGCCGACGTCATGGAGGAGCTGCCCGGGGACGACCAGGTCGAGATCCTCGGCAAGCTGAAGGACGAGCGGGCCGCCGACATCCTGGAGGCGATGGACCCGGACGACGCCGCCGACCTGCTCTCCGACCTGCCCGAGGAGGCGACGGAGCGGCTGCTGACCCTGATGCGGCCGGAGGAGGCCGCCGATGTGCGGCGGCTGATGTCGTACGAGGAGCGCACCGCGGGCGGTCTGATGACCACCGAGCCGATCGTGCTGCGCCCGGACGCGACGGTCGCATATGCGCTGGCCCGGGTCCGCGACCCGGATCTCTCGCCCGCGCTGGCCGCCCAGGTCTATGTCTGCCGGCCGCCGGACGAGACCCCCACCGGCAAGTACCTGGGCCTGGTGCACTTCCAGCGACTGCTGCGCGACCCGCCGTTCGCCCTGGTCAGCTCGATCGCCGACACCGATCTGCCGCCGCTGCCGCCGGACACCCCGCTGTCCGAGGTGACCAGCTATCTGGCCGCGTACAACATGGTGGCCGCACCGGTCGTGGACGAGAGCGGGGCCCTGCTGGGCGCGGTCACCGTCGACGATGTGCTGGACCATCTGCTGCCGGAGGACTGGCGGGAGGCCGAGCTGCACGGCCCGGAGGCGGCCGGCCTGACCGACACCGAGCCCCTCGGGAAGGCCGCGAATGGGCGCTGAGGAGCGGGAGAGCGGCCGGGAGCGGTCGCGGCTGAACGGCGCCTCCGCGCTACGGCGGGGCACACCCGAGCGGCCGCGGGTGCGCCTGGACCAGCCGCGCACACCGCGTCGTACCTTCCTGCCGGAGTACGACCCGGAGGAGTTCGGGCGGCTGTCGGAGAAGATCGCCCGCTTCCTGGGCACCGGCCGCTTCATCGTCTGGATGACGGTCATCGTCATCGCGTGGATCAGCTGGAATTTCGCCGCGCCCAAGGGCCTGAGGTTCGACGAGTACCCGTTCATCTTTCTGACGCTGGCGCTGTCGCTCCAGGCGTCGTACGCGGCGCCGCTGATCCTGCTGGCGCAGAACCGCCAGGACGACCGCGACCGGGTCACCCACGAGCAGGACCGTAAGCAGAACGAGCGGTCCATCGCCGACACCGAGTATCTGACCCGGGAGATCGCCGCTCTGCGGCTCGGACTGGGTGAGGTCGCCACCCGCGACTGGATCCGCTCCGAGCTCGAGGACATGCTGCGGGATCTGGAGCTACGGCAGATGGTCGAAGCGGAGAGTGATGAACGCGACCGCTGACGCCCTTTCCGGAGGCCGCCTCATGCGCCGTACCATCGGGTCATGGCTACCGAGACCCCCCAAGGCGCCGCACCCAGCGAGGACGCGATCCGCGCCGCGCTCGCGACGGTGAACGACCCCGAGATCCACCGCCCCATCACCGATCTGGGGATGGTCAAATCGGTGGACATCGCGGCGGACGGCGCGGTGGCGGTCGTGGTCTACCTCACCGTCTCCGGCTGCCCGATGCGCGAGACGATCACCAACAGTGTGCGCGATGCCGTCGCGAAGGTCGCCGGCGTCACCGGCGTCACCGTCGAGCTGGAAGTGATGAGCGACGCGCAGCGCAAGGAGCTGGCGACGTCGCTGCGCGGCGGCACCGCCGAGCGCGAGGTGCCGTTCGCCCAGCCCGGCTCGCTGACCCGGGTCTACGCCGTGGCGTCCGGCAAGGGCGGCGTCGGCAAGTCGTCGGTGACGGTCAACCTCGCCGCGGCGATGGCGGCCGACGGTCTGAAGGTCGGAGTCGTGGACGCCGACATCTACGGCCACTCCGTGCCGCGCATGCTCGGTGTCGACGGCCGGCCCACCCAGGTCGAGAACATGATCATGCCGCCGTCGGCGAACGGCGTGAAGGTCATCTCGATCGGCATGTTCACCCCGGGCAACGCGCCCGTCGTCTGGCGCGGCCCGATGCTGCACCGCGCGCTCCAGCAGTTCCTCGCCGATGTGTACTGGGGCGACCTGGACGTCCTGCTGCTGGACCTGCCCCCGGGCACCGGCGACATCGCGATCTCGGTGGCGCAGCTGGTGCCGAACGCCGAGATCCTGGTGGTCACCACCCCGCAGCAGGCCGCCGCCGAGGTCGCCGAGCGGGCCGGTTCGATCGCCGTCCAGACCCACCAGAAGATCGTCGGCGTGGTCGAGAACATGTCCGGGCTGCCCTGCCCGCACTGCGACGAGATGGTCGATGTCTTCGGCACCGGCGGCGGCGAGCGGGTCGCCGAGGGCCTGACCAAGACGACCGGCACGCAGGTGCCGGTGCTCGGTGCCATCCCGATCGACGTCCGTCTGCGTGAGGGCGGCGACGAGGGCAAGCCGGTCGTGCTGACCGACCCGGACTCGCCCGCCGGCTCGGCGATCCGCTCGATCGCGGGCAAGCTGGGCGGCCGGCAGCGCGGTCTGTCGGGCATGTCGCTGGGGATCACCCCGCGCAACAAGTTCTGACGTCCCCAGGAGCCGTCGACGGCTCCGGACGATGCCACAGGGGCGGACCCGCACGGGTCCGCCCCTGTTCGTCGTGCGACCGGCTGTCCGGCATGCGGCCGGTCAGCCCTGGTACGCCGCCAGGTCCTTGATCACCGAGAAGCCCAGCCCGTACGCGCTCATCCCGCGCCCGTAGGCGCCGATGTGCACGCCGTCGGGGCCCTCGCTCGCCGAGCCCGCCAGCACCCAGCCGTACTCGGACTCGCGGTACGCGAACGAGGTCGGCGCACCGTCCACCGGCAGTATGAGCTCGCTCCAGCCCCCGCCGCCGAGATCGTCGGCCAGTTCCCAGGCGAGCATCGTCTGCTGGTCCAGCCAGTCCTGGCGCAGCGTCCGGTCCATCGTGGTCGGCCAGGTACGGGCGAGCAGCCCGGACCCGGCGAGCCAGGCGGCCGTCGAGACCGAGGTGGCCTCCAGTACGCCGGTGCCGTCGGCGCTGCGCCGTACGGGGCGGCTGGGGACCGTCACCACGACCGCGAACCGCTCGTCCTGCGGCGATTCCACCTTGATGGTGGGCTCCTCGCCGTGCCCGGTGGCGCCGTGTTCGACGGTGCCGTCCGAGGCCGCGCCGACCTGCATCAGCCAGCGTGGACCGGTGAACGCCTCATCGAGGCCGTACCACGGGAACTCGGCCAACAGATAGCCGTCGACCTTTCCGCCGACCGGTGCGGACGACTCTTCTTCCGCTGCCCGACTCGTCGTCTCCATCTGCGCGGAGCCTCCTTGTTGCCCTGCGTCGTGGGCGGCCCGCCCCCCTCAGGCGACCGAACCCCGGACACCCGGAGCATAGCCATAGGGGTCAACACAGCCCGGGCATACCGGAGTGTGTCAGGTGGCGTCGGCGTCGAACGGCGGACGCTCGTCCGGCACCGGGTCTCCGGTCCGCTTGACCATGTCCAGGCGGCCGGAGCCGGCCGGGGGCTCCTTGGTCAGGCTCGGGCCTGAGCCGTTCGAGGGCGTGGCGGAAGAGGCGCTGTCGCGGCCGTTGACGGCGTCGGTGACCTCGGCCATCTCCTTCTTCAGGTCGAAGCCGTTACGGATCTCCTGAAGGTCCTTGAGGCCGTACTCGTCCTTCTCCAGGACGTGTTTGCGCACGAAGTTCTTGGGCTTGAGGTCCTCGAACTCGAAGTCCTTGAAGTCCGGGCCGAGCTCGCTGCGGATGTCTTCCTTGGCGCTGTCCGAGAACGCCCGCACCTTCCGGACGAAGGTCATGACGTCCTGGATGACCTTGGGGAGCTTGTCCGGGCCGAAGATGAGCACGGCAAGGATCACGAGCGCGACCAGCTCGAGGGGTCCTATGTCGAAGAACACCTTGCAGCTCCTTGGGTTATCCGCGGCCTTCGTAGGCCTATGGGCCAGGCCGACTATCACGGTACCTGGCCCCGTACGTCGGGTGGGAGTCACCCGCACCAACACCGTGCAAACGATCAGCCCGTGCTGGAGGATCCCAGTCTGAGCCGTACGGACTGATCCTTGCCGCCCCTTTGGAGGGTCAGCATCAGCGTGTCGCCCGGCCGGTGGCTGCGGATCTTGACGATCAGCTCCTCGCCGCTGTGCACCGGGGCGCCGTCCACCTTGGTGATCACATCGCCGGCCTTGATCCCGGCCTTGGCGCCGGGGCCACCCGGGGTGACCGGCGGCTTGCCGTCCTTGCTGCGCTCGCTGACCCGTGCGCCGTCCCCGGCGTACTCCATCTCCAAGGTGACGCCGATCACCGGGTGGGTCGCCCGGCCGGTGTTGATCAGCTCCTCGGCCACCCGCTTGGCCTGATTGATCGGTATGGCGAAGCCCAGCCCTATGCTGCCGCCCTGGCCGCCGCCGTCCAGTCCGCTGCCGCTGTCGGCGGCGCGGATGGCGCTGTTGATGCCGATCACCCGGGCCTTGGCGTCCACCAGCGGGCCGCCGGAGTTGCCCGGGTTGATGGGCGCGTCGGTCTGCAGCGCGTCCACGTACGAGATGTCGCTGCCGTCGCCCTTCTCGCCGCCCGCGGTGATCGGGCGCTGCTTGGCGCTGATGATCCCGGAGGTGACGGTGTTGGCGAGGTCGTACGGTGCGCCGATCGCCACGACCGGGTCGCCGACCTGCACCGAGTCGGAGTTGCCGAGGGTCAGCGGCCGCAGTCCGCTGACACCCTCCACCTGGACGACGGCGAGGTCATAGCCGCCGTCCTGGCCGACGACCTTGGCCTTGGCCGTCTGGCCACCGCTGAACGTCACCGATATCTCGCCACCGGTGCCGGCCGGTTCGACGACGTGGTTGTTGGTGAGGATGTGCCCCTGCCGGTCGAGGACGAAGCCGGTGCCGGTGCCTTGTTCGGCATTGCCCCGTACGTGGAGGGTGACCACTCCGGGCAGCGCGGTCTGCGCGATACCGGCGACGCTGTCGGGCTTACGGCCGCCCTCGTCGCCGGCGGCCTGCGGCAGCTTGATGTCGTTGATCCCGCCGTAGCGCTCGACATACGCACCGATACCGCCGCCGACACCGCCCGCGAGCAGCGCGAGCGCCACCGCACCGGCGACCAGCATCCCGCGCCGGCTGCGCCGCACACCGGGCGGCGGCGGAACCACCGGGCCGCCCTGCAGAGGCGCGCTCCAGGGGTCGTACTGCTGCCAGGCGCCGCGGGGGGTGTGGGGCGGGGCCTGGGGATGCGGCTGGGGCTGCAGTTGCGGCTGTTGCTGTTGCTGTTGCTGCGCGGGATACGGGGTGGCCGCGCCTGCCGGGCGGGGGCCGCCGTCGCCGGGGTGCGGGACGAACGCGCCGCCCGCACCGTCCGTGCCCTCATGCGCCGGGTGTGGTGCCGCGACCGGTCCGGACGCGGCGGCCGGCTGCGGGGGGCCGGACTGCGGGGTGTGAGCCTGCGGGTCTGCTGCTTGAGGGGTCGGGGCCGGCGAGCCGGTGGTCTGGGGGGCGGTGTCCTGCGAAGCGGGGGCGCCGGGTGCGGCCGGGGCCGGGGCACCGTACGGGGGCATCGGCCCGGCGGCCGGCGGCAGCACGGTGCCGTGTGCGGGGGTCGCCACCGGCCGCTGTACGGGCGGCGCGGGCGCCCACGGTCCGGGACCGCCGTACGGAGGTGTGCCGTAGGGGTCCTCGGGATGCAGCGGCTGCTGGCGCTGCGGCGTGGCGCTCGGGGTCTCGGCCGATACCGACGCCATGGGCGAGGCCGGGGCGGGGCCGGAAGCCGCGGCTGTGGCCGCGTCCGGGGCCGTTGGGGCCGCTCCGCCGGGAGCCTCGCTCCGCGGGTCGGCCTTCGCCTCGTCCCGCGCGCCACTGGGCACCTGACCGAGCGTCACGGTCGCGGCAGCCGCCCGGTCCGCCCCGCCCCCTGCTCGCTCACCCTGCACCGCGGCCGACTCCTCGGCCGCACCGGCCCGTTCGGCCGCCCCGGCCGTCGCTGCGGTCCCGGACGCCTCCGGTGCCGTACGGACCTCCGAGCCATTGCGCTGCTCCGGCGGGCGGACGGTCCAGTCCTCCGCCTCCTGCCGATCAGATGCGCCAGACATGCCGAATGTTCCGGATATGCCAGATGTGACTGGTGTGACGGGCGCACCCGCCGCGCCGGCCTCACCCGCACCGACACCCACACCTGAGCCGTCCCCCCGCTCCGGCGGACGCACGATCCAGTCCCCCGCCTGCTGCACATCGGAGGTGCCGGACATGCCGGACACCTCGGTCCGTGCCGCGCCCGGCGCGCTGTCGGCGGGCGGCATCGCCTGCGGACCGGCCTCGGCGGACGGTTCCGTGCCCGGGGTACGTCCCGGGCGGCTCCACCACTTCAGCTTCGACCCGGCGGCCTTACCGTCGTCCATGCTCTCCCCAGATTTCGCCCACGCTCATGCGGGCCACCACCACCTCGCGGTACGCACCCGGTCAGGGGTGCGCCGCCCCACAGGGATTCAACCAGTTCCGCGCGGGGCTGCGCAGGGGACGGTCAGCGCTGGGCGGGGGTTGAGCCATGGGCGGACGAGCCGGCCGCGGCCGCGGAGCCGATCAGCGGGCGCATCGGTTCGAGCGGTGGCAGCGGGGGTGGGTTCTTCCGCACGGGGGTGTTGCCGGTCGCGGCGGCCAGTGGCGCGAGGTGATACGCCGATGCCGGACCGGTCGCGGCTATCAACGGCGACAGGCCGAACCGGCCGCCCGGCGCCGAGGAGGGCTGCACGGAAGGCGCGCCGGGGCCGTACAGGGCCATGGCGCTGGGAGCCGGGGCCATGGTCGGACCGACGGACGACGACGGGGAGTTTCCGGTCGAGAGGAACTCCCCGCTGCGGAGCAGGGAGCCGCTGTCGGCCGCGGGGCTGGCGCTGAGCGGGGTGACGGCCGTGCCGCTGCCCTCGGTGCGTCCACCGGTGGCGTCGACCGCCGCCTCCAACGGGAGGGCGCCGCCCAGCGCGAAGGCCGCGAGCGAGACCGCACCGGCCGCCGCGAAGGCGAACCGGCGCCGCTGCACGGGCCGCTCGGCCTCATGGACGCGGAAGCCGCGTGAGCGGGACTGTGTGGGCACCGCCGCCATCGTGAGGCCGGGGTGGTTGTCGGAGGGGACATAGTGGAACGAGCCGCCGCCCCTCGTGTAGTCACCGCGCCCGAAGCCGCCGTTGCCGAGCCGGCTGCCAGGGCCGTCGGGGTCGCCGCCGGGCAGCTGCTGCAGGCGCGCCAGCAGGCCCGCGGAGGGGCCGGGGGGCGCCGTTTCGGCGAAAACACTTTTCAGCCGACGCTGGGCGTCGGCCTCTGCCTTGCACTTTCCGCATGTCGCGAGGTGCGCGAGCACCCGCTCACGCGCGTCATGCCCCAACTCGCCGTCGACCAGGGCCGCGAGGCGGTCGCCGAGATGCTGCTCGGCGGGGGACGGACCGCCACTGAGGCTCACGCGATCCCTACCTCCCCCGTGGGCACCACGGCCAGCGACCGCCGCTGCTCACGCTCTTCGGCACGGGTGGCCGGGGCGCGGTGCTTGAGCGCCTTGCGCAGATGGGAGCGGCCACGGTGGATCCGGCTGCGGACCGTACCGAGCTTGACGCCGAGCGTCGCGGCGATCTCCTCGTACGACAAACCTTCGATGTCGCACAGGACGACGGCGGCGCGGAATTCCGGCGCGAGGGTGTCCAGCGCCTGCTGCACATCGGCGTCGAAGTGGGTGTCGTTGAAGTGCTGCTGCGGCGAGGGCTCGCGACTGGGGAGCCGCTCGGCGGCGTCGTCACCGAGCGCGTCGAAGCGGATACGCTGCCGGCGCCGGACCATGTCCAGGAACAGGTTGGTCGTGATGCGGTGCAGCCAGCCCTCGAAGGTTCCGGGGGTGTACGTCGACAGCGAGCGGAAGACGCGGACGAACACCTCCTGGGTGAGGTCCTCGGCGTCGTGCTGATTGCCGGTGAGGCGGTAGGCGAGGCGGTAGACCCGTGCGCTGTGAGTGCTGACGATCTCCTCCCAGCTGGGTGGAGTCCACGCCTGCGCATCCGCGTCTGCGGCGAAGGTCGCGGTAGTTGCGGAGGCGGTGGGGCGGATGGGGTTACCTCCCAGGCCGTTCAGGCTCTGGGGGCGGTCAGCATTGTTTGTCACGGATTTCGGCTCGGCGAACGACCTCTTCAAGCGCCTCAGCACTCCTCGGTCACCCGCCGCAGCCGCACCTCCCCTGGTGGCTCTGGTGGTGTCCAGTAGAGCCACTACCATATCCACCTCGCCCGTTAGCTCCGGATAAGCAGTTTTGACCTGCATTTGGTCCTGCTTCTGGCCTTGCATCGTGTCTCGCGCGGTCTTCACCGGTGCGTCCCCCCCGCCTTCCCCCTCGCCCTCCTTAACGCCCAGTCCCATCTGCGGGTTCCCGCACACAGCGGATACAGTCACGGTTGCGTCAACTACGGGGACAGGAGAGGGCCATTACCGGCAACCGGCAGACGAGCTTGGCATTCGCCGAGGCGTACGGCGCCGGGGCCATCGACGACAGCGCCGAGGCCGCCCTGCGCTGGTCCCGTGACTGCGCCCGGGAGGCCGGCATCCGTACGGTGACGACCGGCACCGGCGCGGCCCTGCGCATGCTCGCCGCCACCGCGGACGCCAAGGCGGTCGCCGAGATCGGCACCGGCACCGGCGTGTCGGGCATCTACCTCCTGCACGGCATGCGGCCCGACGGAGTCCTGACCACCGTGGATGTGGAGCCCCAGCGGCAGACGTTCGCCAAGCAGGCGTTCCGCGCGGCGGGCTTCGCGGGCAACCGCGCCCGCTTCATTCCCGGCCGGGCCCTGGACGTACTGCCCCGCCTCGCGGACGGCGGATACGACCTCGTCTTCTGCGACGGCGACCTGATGGAGTGCCTGGAGTACCTCGCCGAATCGTTGCGTCTGCTGCGGCCCGGCGGCCTGGTGTGCTTCGAGGGCGTCTTCGCCGACGGCCGTACGGTCGACTCGGCGGTGCAGCCCGCGGAGGTGCTGCGACTGCGGGAGCTGCTGCGGGCCGTACGGGAGAGCACGACGCTGGTGCCGTCCCTGCTGCCGGTCGGCGACGGGCTGCTCTGCGCGGTCAAGCGCGGCTGACCCGCCCCCGCATCGGGCGAACCCGAACTCCTCACGACGAATCCGGGAGACGAATCCGGGGAACGAAACGGCCCCGGCACGCGGCACACCTTGAGTGCGCGCCGCCTGCCGGGGCCGGGGTAATTCGACTGGGGGGTACCGGGGTCAGCCCCGGGAATCCGCCGGTTTCTCCGTCTTTGTCAGACGGTGACCTTGTCCAGGGCCTCACCCAGGGCCTTGGCTTCGTCGGGGGTCAGCTCGACGACGAGCCGCCCGCCGCCTTCGAGCGGAACGCGCATGACGATGCCCCGCCCCTCCTTTGTCACCTCGAGCGGGCCGTCGCCCGTCCGCGGCTTCATGGCCGCCATGCTCGTTCCCCTTCCTGAAACCAGCTCACCTCAGCCGACGGCCCGAATAGGCACGTGTCACCGGCATCGAACACATTGCTTCCAGGCCATTATCCCGCATCGAACGACCCGATGACCAACATCGGGCAGCATCCCTTCGGCAACGCGCTCTCTCAAACCCACCCAATTCGGGGAGCGGGCTGCAATACTTCTCCCCTCGCGGACCTCCGAAGCGCCAGCATTGTTTGATGTACGTCACATGCCGACGGCCGATGATCTCCGGCATCCTGAGCGCTGACTGCCGCTGCCGAGCAGTCCGAGCCGCGACGGAGGGGACTCCCACTATGGCCGACACCGTGCTCTATGACGTGACCGACGGACTCGCGACGATCACTCTCAACCGCCCGGACGCGATGAACGCGATGAACACCGAGGCGAAGGTCCTGCTGCGGGACACCTTGCAGGAAGCCGCCGCCGACTCCGCGGTACGCGCCGTTCTGCTGACCGCCACCGGGCGCGCCTTCTGCGTCGGGCAGGACCTCAAGGAGCACATCGGCCTGCTGGCCGAGGACCGGGCCAACGGATCCGGCAGCACCATGAACACCGTGCGTGAGCACTACAACCCCATCGTGACGGCGCTGACCGAGATGCCCAAGCCGGTGGTCGCGGGGGTCAACGGGGTCGCCGCGGGCGCCGGCGCGGGCTTCGCGCTGGCCGCCGACTACCGCGTGGTCGCCGACACCGCGTCCTTCAACACCTCTTTCGCGGGCGTGGCGCTGACCGCCGACTCCGGAATGTCCTGGACGCTGCCCCGGCTGATCGGCCACGGCCGGGCCGCGGATCTGCTGCTCTTCCCCCGCAATATCAGCGCTCAGGAGGCGTACGAGCTGGGCATCGCCAACAAGGTCGTCCCGGCCGGCGAACTGGCCGACGAGGCCGCGGCCGTCGCCCGCCGACTGGCGCAGGGCCCGACCGCCGCCTACGCCGCGCTCAAGGAGTCGCTGGCCTACGGCGCGGGGCACTCGCTCGCCGAGACCCTCGGCAAGGAGGACGAACTGCAGATCCGGGCCGGGGCGTCGGAGGACCACCGGATCGCGGTCGAGGCGTTCGTGAAGAAGGAGAAGCCGACCTTCCTGGGGCACTGACCCCGGCACCGCCGGACCGGTCCCGCCAACCGGAACCCCCGCCCCGCCGACCCGGGTCAGCCGGCCGCCGCTTCCACGGTCCCCCGGACGTGGCAGCCCGCCAGATGGTCGTTGACCAGGCCGCAGGCCTGCATCATCGCGTACGCGGTGGTCGGGCCGACGAAGCGGAAGCCGCGCTTCTTGAGGTCCTTGGCGAGCGCCGTGGACTCCGGGGTCGTCGGCTGCACATCGCCGACCGTGCGCGGCACCGGCCGGCCGGCCCGGTCGGGGGCGTAGGACCAGATCAGGTCGTCGAGCTCACCGGGGGCCAGCGCGGCGGCGACCTTGGCGTTGTTGATCGTCGCGGCGATCTTGGCGCGGTTGCGGATGATGCCGGGGTCGGCGAGCAGCCGTTCGGCGTCGGCGTCGGTGAACCGCGCCACCTTCGCGATCCGGAAGTCGGCGAACGCGGCACGGAAGCCGGGGCGGCGCCGCAGGATCGTGATCCAGGAGAGCCCGGACTGGAACGCCTCCAGGCTCATCCGCTCGAAGAGGGCGTCGTCACCATGGACCGGCCGGCCCCATTCGGTGTCGTGATAGGCGCGGTAGTCGGCCATCTGCTCCGACTCCATCCCCCACGGGCAGCGCGGGATGCCGTCCGGTGCCGTCACCACGCCGTTCATGCCTGCTCCTCGCCTTCGCGGGTCCCGCCGGGGGCCTGGGGCCGGCCGGCGGCTTCCCCGCCACCGCTCCCGGTCCCGGGCCGCGCATCCTCCACCGGCCCGATCAGGGGCGGGCCGTCCTGTATCAGCCCCGGGCCGCCCATGGCCGCGGCATGCGCACCGGCCAGCGCCGCCTCCAGCTCGGCGATCCGGGCGTCCCGCTCGGCCAGCTCGGCGCCCAGGCGGTCCAGGACGTCGTCGACCTCGTCCATCCGATAGCCGCGGACCGTCACCGGCAGACGGACGGCGTCCACATCGGCGCGGGCCACCGGGCGGTCGTCCGGCAGCGGGTCGTACAGCCGGTCCGGCTCGGCATCCCGCAGCCCACCGCCGTCACCGCCGCCGACGACCACGAGTGTGACCGCGGCCACCACCACGACCATCGCGATCAGCAAGAACCAGAACACGACCAACTCCCCGGACTATGTGCCTGCACTGATCGTGCCATGCGGGTCTGACAGTTAGGGTCGCTCCCGGACCATGGAGAGGGAGTCAGGGAATGCTGCGGCTGGGGAATCGCGAGTTCGGGGCGCATGAGTCGG
Source organism: Streptomyces inhibens (assembly GCF_022221585.1). Taxonomy (NCBI): domain Bacteria; kingdom Bacillati; phylum Actinomycetota; class Actinomycetes; order Kitasatosporales; family Streptomycetaceae; genus Streptomyces; species Streptomyces inhibens. The sequence goes on along the minus strand of NZ_CP084681.1, from coordinate 6,451,338 downwards.
TGATCATGGCGATCGTCAACAGAACCCCGGATTCGTTCTACGACCAGGGCGCCACGTTCCGCGACGAGCCCGCGCTCGCCCGCGTGGAACAGGCGGTGGCCGACGGCGCCGCGATCATCGACATCGGCGGCGTCAAGGCGGGCCCCGGCGAGGAGGTGAGCGCCGAGGAGGAGGTGCGGCGCACGGCCGGCTTCGTGGCCGAGGTGCGCAAGCGCTTCCCCGATGTGGTGATCAGCGTCGACACCTGGCGGCACGAGGTCGGCGAGGCGGTCTGCGAGGCCGGCGCGGATCTGCTCAACGACGCCTGGGGCGGCGTCGATCCCCGGCTCGCCGAGGTGGCGGCGCGCTATGACGTGGGCCTGGTGTGCACGCACGCGGGTGGCGCCGAGCCGCGTACCCGACCGCACCGGGTGGCGTACGACGATGTGATGGCGGACATTCTGCGGGTGACGCTCGGACTGGCCGACCGGGCCGTGGAGTTGGGCGTCCGGCGGGACGCGATCATGATCGATCCGGGGCACGACTTCACGAAGAACACCCGGCACAGCCTGGAGGCGACCCGCCGGCTGGGCGAGATGACGGAGACTCCCTGGCCGGTGCTGGTCTCGCTGTCCAACAAGGACTTCGTCGGCGAGACGCTCGACAAGCCGGTCAAGGAACGGGTGCTCGGCACCCTGGCGACCACCGCCGTCTCGGCCTGGCTGGGCGCCCAGGTCTACCGCGTCCACGAGGTCGCCGAGACCCGCCAGGTGCTGGACATGGTGGCCTCCATCGCCGGCCACCGGCCCCCGGCGGTCGCCCGCCGGGGACTGGCCTGAGGGCCCGCCGCCCGGCCCTAGATCCCGACCTCCTTCGTCACCAGCGCGATCGCCTCGTCCACGTCGTCGCTGAGGTGGAAGAGCTCCAGATCGTGCATCGACGCCTTGCCCTCGGCGATGAGGGTGTCGCGCAGCCAGTCGACCAGCCCGCTCCAGTAGGCCGTGCCGAACAGCACGATCGGGAAGCGGGTGACCTTACGGGTCTGCACGAGGGTGAGCGCCTCGAAGAGCTCGTCGAGGGTGCCGAGCCCGCCGGGGAGCACCACGAATCCGCGGGCGTACTTCACAAAGCAGGTCTTGCGGACGAAGAAGTACCGGAAGTCGACGCCGAGGTTCACGTAGTCGTTCATGCCCTGCTCGAAGGGCAGCTCGATGCCCAGCCCCACGGAGACCCCGCCGGCCTCGTTGGCGCCCTTGTTGGCGGCCTCCATGGCGCCGGGGCCACCGCCGGTGATCACCGCGAACCCGGCGTCGACCAGGGCGCGCCCGATCCGTACGCCGGCGTCGTACTCCTTGGAGTCGCGCGGCGTACGGGCCGAGCCGAAGACGCTGACGGCCGGGCCCAGCTCGGCCAGCGCGCCGAAGCCCTCGACGAACTCCGACTGGATGCGCATCACACGCCAGGGGTCGGTGTGCACCCACTCGGAGGGACCTTCGGAGTCCAGCAGCCGCTGGTCCGTGGTGCCGGCCTGCACCTGGTCCTGACGCCGCAGTACGGGACCCAGACGCTGCTCCTCGGGCACCGGTGCTCCCTCGGGACTGGCCATGACGTGCTCCCTCCGCAGACATATCGTTTGCCGTTTCAGCGTAGATCCACGGACGTGAAGCGCAGGGGAATTCGGCTGGACCTCGGTCCGGCGGCAGTCGGTCGGCCGCTGGTCCCCGGGACGGTCCGGGGTCGGGTCAGGCCGTGAGCCAGGCGCGCAGCCGCTCCTCGCAGTGCAGGATGCGGTCGACCTCGACCCGCTCGTCCTTCTTGTGCGCGAGCAGGGAGTAGCCGGGTCCGTAGTTGACGGCCGGGACGCCCAGGGCGCTGAAGCGGGAGACATCGGTCCAGCCGAACTTGGGCATCGCGGTGCCGCCGACGGACTCCATGAACGCCTTGGCCGCCGGGTGGGAGAGCCCCGGCAGCGCGCCCGGGGAGTGATCGTCGACGATGAATTCGTCCACCGGGCAGTCCGCGAAGACCTCGCGTACGTGGGCGATCGCCTCGTCGGGGGTGCGGTCGGGCGCGTAGCGGAAGTTGACGGTGACCGTGCAGGCGTCGGGGATGACGTTGTTGGCGACGCCGCCCTCGATGCGTACGGCGTTGAGGCCCTCGCGGTATTCGAGGCCGTCGATCACCGGGCGGCGCGGTTCGTAGGCGGCGAGCTTCGCCAGGATCGGGGCGGCGGCGTGGAGGGCGTTGGCGCCCATCCAGCTGCGGGCGGAGTGCGCGCGCTCGCCGGTGGTGCGCAGCAGGACCCGCAGGGTGCCCTGGCAGCCGCCCTCCACCTGGCCGTCGGAGGGCTCCAGGAGGACGGCGAAGTCGCCGACGAGCCAGTCGGGGTGGGCGTCGGCGACATGGCCGAGGCCGTTGAGGTGTGCGGCGACCTCTTCGTTGTCGTAGAAGACGAAGGTCAGGTCGCGGTTGGGTGCCGGGACGGTGGCGGCCATCCGCAGCTGGACGGCGACTCCGGACTTCATGTCGCAGGTGCCGCAGCCCCACAGGACGCCGTTCTCGTCGAGCCGGGAGGGCACATTGTCGGCGATCGGGACGGTGTCGAGGTGTCCGGCGAGCACCACCCGCTCGGCGCGGCCCAGGTTCGTACGGGCCACGACGTTGTTGCCGTACCGGTCGACGGTCAGATGCGGCAGCGCACGCAGGGCGTGCTCAACGGCGTCGGCGAGGTCCTTCTCGTTGCCGCTCTCGGACGGGAAATCGACGAGCTGCGCGGTCAGTGCCGCGGCGTCGAGCGACAGGTCGAGGGCGGGGTGGTCTGCGGAGCGCTCCATGGATCCGACCCTATCGGCAGCACTCCAGTACGGTGGGCTCGTGTCCGCCCAGCCCTCAGCCCCCATCCGCCGCAAGCGCCTGTGGCGTACCGCCGCGGCCTTCGCCGTACTGATCGGGCTGGCCGTCTACCTCGTGGTGCAGTACGTGACCGGCGGCCCGGGGGCGCCGCGCTGCACGGTGCGCGCCGAGGGCGATGCGAAGGCGTACGAGCTGTCGCCGGAGCAGGCCGCGAACGCCGCGACGATCTCGGCGGTGGCGTCCTCGCGCGGGCTTCCGGAGCGCGCGGTGACCATTGCGCTGGCCACCGCGATGCAGGAATCGGGGCTGCGCAACATCGACTTCGGCGACCGGGATTCGGTCGGACTCTTCCAGCAGCGGCCGTCCCAGGACTGGGGCACCGTGAAGCAGATCTTGGACCCGGTCTATTCGGCCGGGGAGTTCTACCGGCACCTGGCGAAGGTGCCCGGCTATTCCCGGCTGCCGTTGACCGTGGCCGCGCAGAAGGTGCAGCGCAGCGGCTATCCGCAGGCCTATGCGAAGCACGAGGCGAACGCCGCGCTGCTGACCGGCGCGCTGACCGGCCGCGATCAGGCCGCGATGAGCTGCACACAGAGCCGCCCGGTGGACGGACAGCCGGGCGGTGCCGCGAAGGTGCGGGAGAAGCTGGTGCGGGAGTTCGGCCCGGAGGTGCTGCCGCGGACGGACGGCGCCGGGGGGCGGAGCGCGGGCGGCGGGCGCGGGCTGACGGTGCCGGTGCGGCAGGCCGGGGCCGAGGGCGCTGACCCGCGGCGCGGCTGGGAGCTGGCGACGTGGGCGATCGCGCACTCCGCCGAGCTGCGCATCGAACAGATCTCTTACGCCGGCCGGACGTGGACGGCGGCGGATTCAGGGAAGGGCTGGCAGCGGAAGGCGGCCGGTTCGGCGGCGGCCGCGCGCGACGTTCGTATCATCACCGCGCAATAGTTTGCCGAGTCCCTCCAAAGGGGCATCGGCATCAATTCCCTTTAACCGTAAGGGAGTTGTTTCGGCAAAGTCGGCACACCCGGCCAATTCCCTTGTACGCAAAGGGCTGTGACGTTTCCGCAATCCGTCGGGGTGTGCACATATTGGCCGTCATTAGCCAGGGCCGATTATGTGATGCGTTACCAAGTCTTTACCGGAGTTCACCGCAACCTTCGGGGGTCTGACGCGGTAGTCAGTGCGTCCGCCCGGCGGACATGGCACATCTGTCAGAAGTACGAGTCCTTCTCCGTAAAAGGAGCACCATGTCCCTCCCCGTTACGCGTCGGATCGCCCGAGCCGCCCTGCTCGTCGCAGCAGGTGCCGCTCCCGTGGTCGCTGCGGCCGGTTCCGCGAGCGCCGTGGAACTGCCCGCCAAGACACCCGACCTCGGCGGACTGACGGCCCCCCTGGACTCCCAGAACACCAGCAAGACCCTCGACCGCACCGCGCACGACGGCGTCGGCCTGCTCAACGCGGCCGGCAACAAGGCGGCGACCAAGCTCGCCCCGGCGCTCGTCGAGACCGCCGGTCCCGTCGTCAAGAAGGCCATGCCGCTCACCCAGGGGGCCACCGACAAGGCGGAGAGCCTGGTCCGTCCGACCCTCAAGAACGGCCTCTCGACCAACACGCTGCCGCTCGACGTCGCCAAGGGGCTGCTCGGCGGGCCGGTCCAGAAGCTCGCCGGCGCGCCGGCCAAGGGCGGCCTGCTCGGCGGTCTGCCGCTCGGCGGGCGGTGACCGGCCGGTCCACCCGTACCGCGCGCAGGGGCCCGGGGAGTTCACTCTCCCCGGGCCCCTGCGCGCAGTCGTTCTCAGCCGCCGCTCACTCCGCCAGGCGGCGCACCGCGGCGTCCACCCGCTCGTCGGTGGCGGTGAAGGCGATCCGTACGAACCGCTCCCCCGCGGCGCCGTAGAACTCGCCGGGGGCGACGAGGATGCCGCGCTTGGCGAGAGCGCCGACGGTGTCCCAGCAGGGCTCGTCGCGGGTCGCCCAGAGGTAGAGCGACGCCTCGCTGTGCTCGATGCGGAAGCCCGCGGCCTCGAAGGCGGCGCGCAGCGCGGTGCGGCGGCGGGCGTAGCGCTCGCGCTGCTCGGCGACATGGACGGTGTCGCCCAGCGCCGCGACGGTGGCGGCCTGGACGGGCGCCGCGACCATCATTCCGCCGTGCTTGCGGATCTCCAGCAGTTCGCCGAGGACCGCGGCGTCGCCGACGAGGAAGGCGGCGCGGTAGCCGGCGAGGTTGGAGCGCTTGGAGAGCGAGTGGACGGCGACGATGCCGTCGTAGGAGCCGCCGCAGATGTCCGGGTGGAGTACCGAGACCGGGTCGGCCTCCCAGCCCAGTTCGAGGTAGCACTCGTCGCTGAAGAGCAGCACGCCGTGCTCGCGCGCCCAGGCGACGGTGCGGCGCAGCTCGTCGGCGCCGAGCACCCGGCCGGTGGGGTTGGACGGCGAGTTCAGCCAGAGCAGCTTCAGACCGCTGGGGTCCAGGTCCCAGGGATCGTCGTAGACGACCGGCTCGGCGCCGGCCAGGCGGGCGCCGACCTCGTACGTCGGGTAGGCCAGCCGCGGGTAGCCGACCTTGTCGCCGGGGCCGAGGCCCAGCTGGGTCGGCAGCCAGGCCACCAGCTCCTTGGAGCCGACGATCGGCAGCACGTTGGTGTGCTCCACACCCTGGGCGCCCAGACGGTCGGCGGCCCAGCCGGTGAGCGCGTCACGCAGCGCGGCGGTGCCCCACACCGTCGGATAGCCGGGGCTGTCGGCCGCACCGGTCAGCGCCTGCTGAACCACCGCGGGGACCGGGTCGACCGGGGTGCCGACGGACAGGTCGACGATGCCGTCGGCGTGGGCGGCGGCGGTGGTCTTGTACGGCTCCAGCCGGTCCCAGGGGAAGGCGGGAAGACGGTCGCGAAGCGACTCCGGCTGGGAAGACGATGCTGCGCCCACGGTGCTCTCTTTCTCGGTGGTGCAAGGACGCCGGCAAAACGCCACGGTCCCGTACGGCAAGCAGCCGTACGGGACCGGGCGGCGCCGTGCGGCTTCTCCCGGCTCACGCTGGGAGGTACCCCGACCGACATCGGAGGCAAGAGGGAGCGGGCGGGCTCCCCCTTGGTCCTCGGGTCGTTACTGGTTCTGCGGCGGCAGCGCTGCGATGAAGGGGTGGTCGCGCTCGATCAGGCCGAGCTTGCTGGCACCACCGGGCGAGCCGAGCTCGTCGAAGAACTCCACATTCGCCTTGTAGTAGTCCTTCCACTCCTCGGGGGTGTCGTCCTCGTAGAAGATCGCCTCGACCGGGCAGACCGGCTCACAGGCACCACAGTCGACACATTCGTCCGGGTGGATGTACAAGGACCGGGAGCCCTCGTAGATGCAGTCGACCGGGCACTCCTCGATGCACGCCTTGTCCTTGACGTCGACACAAGGCTGCGCGATGACGTAGGTCACGCTGTCGTTCCTCCTCGGTAGGGCCGGCGGACCGATTGGCAGTACCGCCGCAGGGCGCGCGGGAGCGCGGCGTCGTCGATGCCCGCCACCTAGTATCTCCGTTCCCGGGCACGAGACGAACAAGAGGGGCGGTTTGATCGATGGAATTCCTGGCCGGCGGTCGCGCTGAGGTCCGTATCACCCGTGCTGACGTGGGCAAAAGGGTATCCGTCCGGCGCCTGACCGGCGGCGTGGCGGGCGAAGGGGCGTTCACGGACGTGGTCGGGGTTCTCACATCATGGGACGAGGGTGTGCTGAGCATCACACGGCGCAGCGGCGAGTGCGTCGGGATCGAGGAGTCGTCGCTGGTCGCGGCCAAGGTGGTCCCCGCGGAACCGGCCCGCAGGAAGGGGCCGGCGGCCACCGCCCGTGAGCTTCAGCAGGTCGCGGCGCGCGGCTGGCCGGCCCTTGAGACGGAGCCTCTCGGTGAGTGGACACTGCGGGCGTCCGGGGGCTTTACCCGCCGGGCCAATTCCGTACTGCCCCTCGGGGACCCCGGGGTTCCGCTGGATGCGGCGCTGGAGCGGATCGTTCAGTGGTACGGCGAGCGCGGGCTGCCGCCGGTGATCGTGGTCGCCACCGGGCGCGCGGACGCCGGCGACGAGCTGGCCGCGCAGCTGGCGGAGCGGGGCTGGACCGACGAGCGGCACACCACCGTGCGGATCTCGGCGCTGGCACCGCTCGCCGACACTCCCCCTGACTCCACCGGGGGTGCCCCCACCCGCGTCGCGCTGACCCGGGAGCCGGGCGCGGACTGGCTGGCCCTGTACAACCGGACCGGCGAGACCGGCGGGCCCACCGCGGACGCGCTGAAGGTGCTGACCGGCGGCCCCTCGGTGTGGTTCGCGACGGTACGCGGCGCGGGCGGCGGGACGGCGGCGATCGGGCGGCTGGTCGTCGACGGGCGCTGGGCGGGTTTCTCGGCGATAGAGGTGGACCCGGCCGAGCGGCGTCAGGGGCTGGCCACGCTGGTGATGGCGGCGCTCGCCGAGCGGGCCCTGGACGAGGGCGCCTCGGCCGCATATCTGCAGGTCGAGACGGACAACGCGGGCGCCCTGGCGCTCTATGACCGGCTCGGTTTCACCGACCACCACGGCTACCACTACCGGCGTGCCCTGCCAGGCGGCCGGCGCTGAACGGGTATCCCTCTCGTATGCCCCAGGAACCCGAGCCGGAGCCGGGCGGCGGCCGTGCGGCGCGTCGGCAGCAGTTCGCCGAGGCCGCGCGCGAGGAGCGGCCCGATCTGGCGCTGCTGTGCCTGCTGCTCGCCGCCGAGGCCGATCCGGCGCTGGACGAGGCAGGCATCGACGAGGCGCAGATCGAGCTGGACCGGCTGGCCGGACTGCTTCCGTACGCCCCGGCAGGCGGCCCCGGCGCCTGGGCCCGCAACCTCGCCGAGCTGCTCGGCACCCGGTGCGGCTTCGGCGGCTCGCCCGCCGACTACCGGCGTCTGGAGTCATCGCTGCTGCACGAGGTACTGCGCCGCCGCCGGGGCCTGCCGATCCTGCTGTCGGTGGTGTGGATGGAGGTGGCGCGGCGGGCCGGCGCACCCGTTTACGGGCTGGCGCTGCCGGGCCATTTCGTCGTCGGCTTCGGGGATCCCTCCGGTACGCACGTGCTGGCCGATCCGTTCGCGGGCGGGCGGCTGCTCACCGACGAGGACGCGGCGCTGCTGGTCACGGGGGCGACCGGCGGGCGGCCGAGCGCGCAGATGACGGCGCCGGCCGATCCGCTGGAGATCGTGCTGCGGGTGCTCAACAACATCCGGGCCTGGGCGCAGGCGCGGCCGGAGCAGAGCGCGGTGCAGCTGTGGGCGCTGGACCTGTCGCTGCTGCTGCCGAGCCATCCGGCGCGGTTGCGCCATGAACGCGCCCAACTCCTCGTCCAGCGCGGTGAGTTCCTCGCGGGGGCGGCCGAGCTGGAGGAGTACGCACGGGTGGTGGAGGCCGTCGAGCCGGCCGGTGCGCTCGCGATCCGGCGTCAGGCCGCCGCGGCGCGCGCCATGCTCAACTGAGCGGCGGCGGGGGTGCGGCGGACGACCAGTGCGGTCGCATCGTCGAGGAGCTCGCCTCCGGTGAAGCGCTCCAGGTCGGCACGGAGCGTGCCGGCCAGCTCGGCGGGTTCCAGGTCCGTCCAGCCGGCCAGCCGCTCGGCCAGCGGGTAGAACTCGCCGTCCTTGCCGCGCGCCTCGGTCACCCCGTCCGTGCACAGCACGACCCAGTCCTTCGGCTCGGGGTGGACCCGTACGCTGCGGCGCGGCTCGCCGCTGAGCATGCCCAGGCCCAGCGGCAGCCCGCCCTCGCCTTCGCGGCGCTCGTAGACCTTGCCGTCGCGCACCAGGTAGTACGGGATATGGCCGCAGGACAGCACCCGGCCCTGCGCCGCGCCGACCGCGCCACGCACCTCCATCAGCAGCGCGGTGACAAAGCGCTCGTCGGTGCCCTGTTCGACCGAGCGGGTGTTGTAGCGGGCCAGCGTCTGCTCCATGCGCTCGGCCACCGACTCCAGCGAGTCCTCGTAGTACGCGGCCTCCCGGAACGACGCCAGCACCTCCATCCCCGCCCCGATCGCCGGCATGCCCTTGCCCTGCACATCGCCGATCATCAGCCGCAGCCCGTGCGGCGTGTCGATGGCCTCGTAGATGTCTCCGCCGACGCGGGCCCCCTCCTGGGCGGAGACATAGAAGCCGTACGCCTCGACCGGACCCGCGCTGAGCGGCAGCTCCCGCAGCATCGTCCGCTGCACCGTGTCGGCCACCAGGCTCGTCCGTGCGTGCAGCGCCTCCCGCTGCAGTCGGGTCCGGCACAGCATCACGGAGAAGGACGCCACCAGGACCGCGCCGAAGATGGCGACGATCCGGCTGGCGAGGGCCCAGTCGGGCACCGTGTAGGTGTCGACGTACGTCAGACACACGAGGTAGACGGCCGCCACCAGGAGTGTCTGCCGGTACGAGCAGCGCAGCGCGGCGTAGAGCGGAGCGATGCCCAGGAAGGCGGACTGGTGCAGCTCCGGGCCGATGTCGACCGCGTCCATGGTCGTGACGGCGGCGATCACAAGGATCAGCAGCACGGTGGCGTGGCGACCGCTCGCCGGGGGACGATTGGCAGGCATAACACTTCAAGCCTGCGGGACGCCGCCCGACACCGCACAGGGGCGAGGGTCCCAGGGGGTGACGGGGGCGATGGCCCCGGGGCGGGCCGCAGGGCCGGGGGCCGGGGTTCCTAGAGCCAGCCCTTGTCGCGGGCCGTGCGGAATGCCTCGGCGCGGTTGCGGGTGCCCGTTTTCTGGATGGCGGTGGAGAGGTAGTTGCGGACGGTGCCCTGGGACAGCTGCAGTGCGGCCGCGATCTCGGCGTTGGTGGACTCGGCGGCCACCCGCAGTACCTCCCGCTCGCGCTCGGTCAGCGGGCTGGCGCCGTCGGCGAGCGCGGCCGCCGCCAGCACCGGGTCGATCACCCGCTCACCGCGCAGCACCCGCCGTACCGCGTCCGCGAGCCGGGCAGCCGGGGCGTCCTTGACCAGGAAGGCATCGGCGCCCGATTCCATGGCACGGCGCAGATAGCCGGGGCGGCCGAAGGTGGTGAGGATGACGATCTTCACCCCGGGCAGCTCGTCACGCAGTGCGGCCGCCGCGTCCAGCCCGTTGATGCCGGGCATCTCGATGTCCAGCAGCGCGACATCCACGGCCTGCGCACGCGCCGCCGGAAGCACCTCGTCCCCGCGCGCCGCCTGTGCGACGACCTCCAGGTCCGCCTCCAGCGACAGCAGCGCGGCCAGCGCCTCCCGGACCATCGACTGGTCCTCGGCCAGCAGCACTCTGATCATGCGGGCCAGCTTAGGACGTACGGGGCATACAGGCCGCCGTATGGGTCATGCGGCCCGACGTGCGGGCCTACCGGACCGGTCCGGTAGGCGGGGTGCCGCGGCGGTACGCGGGCTCCGGCACCTCGTACCTACGCCGGGTCGTCGACGGGCTCGGGGGATATGTCCGGGGTGGCGGCGGCCTCGGCACCGGACAGGGTGGGCGCGCCCAGAGGGACGTAGGCGCGCAGGGCGAAGCCGTGGCCGCGGGGGGCGGGGCCGGTTTCCAGGCGGCCGTCGGCCAGGGCGAGGCGCTCGCGCAGACCGCTGAGGCCGTTGCCGTCCTGCCGGGCGCGGGGCGGGCCGGCGCCGTCGTCGAGCACGGCGAGGCACAGATAGCGGCGCTCGTCGGCCTCCCACTCCTCGGTCAGCAGCAGCTCACAGCGGCGGGCGCCGCTGTGCCGTACGACGTTGGTGACGGCCTCACGCAGCGCCCAGGCCAGCGCGCCCTCCTCGTCGGCGGCGAGGCCGCGGTGTTCGCCCTCCAGCGCCGGGTCGACAGTGACCGTGACCCCGGCGGTGCGCAGTGCGGCCCGGGCGCCGGCCAGTTCGACGACGAGCCGGGGGCGGCGGTAGCCGGTGACCGCCTCCCGGACGTCGACCAGCGCCTGTCTGCTGACCCGTTCGATGTCGGCGACCTGCCGGGCGGCGTCCTCGGGCCGGTCGGGCAGCATCCGCCCGGCCAGTTCGCTCTTGAGCGTGATCAGCGAGAGGGAGTGGCCGAGGAGGTCGTGCAGATCGCGGGCGAGGCGCAGCCGTTCGTCGTTGGCGGCGAGGCGGGCGACCTCCTGGCGGGCGGCGCGCAGCTCCGTGGTCGTACGGATCAGATACTGCACCCCGACCATCATGAAGCCGCTGCCCAGCGCGGGCAGTCCGTAGGCGAAGACGTAGTAGCTGCGGACCTCCGGATAGCTCGCCCCGACGGCGAGCAGGGTCGCGGTGACCAGCGGGATGGCCCAGCGGGACTGCTGCGAGGGCAGGACCACTCCGCAGGCCACGCTGGTGAAGATGAACAGCACCAGCCAGGAGAAGTCCAGCGTCGAAGACAGCGCGATGGACAGGGCCAGCATCACGGCCAGCGAGCCGTACTTCATCGGGCGGGTCAGTACCCGCCACATGTGCCGGAAGACCAGCGCGAAGTAGGAGAGAACGAAGAGCGCGAGACCGAGGCCGCCCCAGATCCGCTCGGCGGTGGACACCCCGGGCTCCAGCAGCCGGCCCACCGGCCCGGCCAGATACAGCAGCCAGACGCCGACCCACATCGTCTTGCCGAGGGCCTGGCGGCGGCTGTGGGGCGCCTGCCCGATCATCATGGGGTTGTGGTCCCCGGGCTCGCACTTCGTCTCCACCGGCCTCACGCCTTCCGGGTGTCCTTGCGGTACAGCCAGGCCGCGCCGCCGGCGAAGACCAGCAGATAGCCGACCAGGATGGCGATGTCCTTCACATGCGGTGCGCCGCCTGCCTCGACGGCGGTGCCGAGCGCCGCGTACGCATGCGTCGGGAGCCATTCGGCGATGTTCTGCACCCACTGCGGCAGAAGCGTCAGCGGCATCCACAGGCCGCCGAGGAACGCCAGGCCGAAGTAGCACAGCATCGCGATCGGCCGGACCGCGTCACCGGTGGCCATATAGCCGATGGCGACGCCCAGGGCGGCGAAGACGAAGCTGCCGAGCCAGGTGCCGGCGGCGATGGCGATCCACTGCCAGGCGTCGAGCCGTACGCCCTTGACGGCCGCGGCGACGATCATGACCAGCAGAATCGACGGCAGGCTGACGGTCGCGGCGGCGGCCATCTTGGCGGCGACATAGCCACGTCCGGGCAGAGCCGTCAGCCGCAGCTGCCGCACCCACCCCTTCTCGCGCTCCTTGGCGATGCGCTCGCTGTTGCCCAGCAGCACGGCGGTCATGGCACCGAATGCTGCCATGGAGACCATGTAGTAGAGCGCCATGTCCAGCTTCATGCCGGGGATCGGCTTGCTGTCCGCGGCGCCGGCGATGATCAGATACAGCAGCGGCGGATAGATCACCGAGAAGAACATGAACTTCTTGTTGCGCAGTGCGCGGACGATCTCCAGCTTGATCAGGGTGGTCATCGTGCCGTCTCCTCGGCGGTGGCGGGGGTCGCGTCGGACGCCGTGGTGAGGGCGAGGAAGGCCTGCTCCAGGCCGAGGCCGGCGACTTCGAGATGGTGCGGGTGGAGGCCGAGGCCGTAGAGGGCGTGCACGGTCGCGTCGGCGTCCTGGGACTGGATGCGGACGGTCCGGCGGCCGGAGCCCGCGGCGGAGCCGCTGTCGGACACGGCCAGGGAGGTCAGGAACGGCAGGCCGTGCAGCGCGTCGCGGTCGACCGGCTCGTCGAGGTCGAAGGTGATCCGGCGGGCGCCGGCCCTGGACTTGATCTCGGCGGAGGTGCCGTCGGCCAGCACCCGGCCGCGGTGCAGCACGATCACCCGGTCGGCGATCTCGTCGGCCTCTTCGAGGTAGTGCGTCGCGAACAGGACCGTACGGCCCTGCTGGGCCTGCCGGCGCATCGCGCCCCAGAAGGTCTGCCGGGCCGAGACATCCATGCCGGTGGTCGGCTCGTCCAGCACGATCAGGTCGTTTGCACCCGCGGTGGCGAGGGCGAACCGCACCCGCTGCTCCTGGCCGCCGGAGAGCTTGTCGACCATGCGGTCGGCGATCTCGGTGATGCCGGCGGTGGCCAGGATCTGGTCCAGCGGATAGCCGCGTGGATGCAGATCGCGGGCCACCTTGATCAGCTCCTTGACCTTGACGCCCTCCATCAGGCCGCCGCTCTGCAGCATCGCGCCGACCTTGCCCTGCTCTATGGCGCGTTGCGGGGTCGTGCCGAACAGGGTGACGGTGCCGGAGTCGGCGCCGCGCAGCCCGAGGAGCAGGTCGAGGGTGGAGGACTTGCCCGCGCCGTTCGGGCCGAGGAGGGCGACGGTCTCTCCCGGATGCAGCTCCAGATTCAGGTCGGCCACCGCGCGCACCGCGCCGTAACTCTTGTTGACCTGCCGGAAGCTGACCACGGGTGCCCGGCCCGCCTCCTGGGCGGTGGTGGCTTCGGTGATCGCTGCGGTCGTCATGCCTTTGAGCTTCACGGATCCGCGAACCACGCGGCAGTGCCGGGTGTATGCACTCTGCCATGACATCTGTCATGGCAGAGGCCCCCCAGGGGCCTTCTCGGGGTGCTCCGAGAAGACGCCCTGTGGGGGCCTCTTACCTGCGATTTCGCGCCGTGCGGCGGTCGGTTGCCGTACGTGGTGGCGGTCAGCCGGACGGCGGCGGTCAGCTGCCGTTCGTCCCGATGGCCTGGATCCGCTCGGCCGGAGTGGTGCCGAGCAGGGCCTTGCCGACCGCGCTCGCCACCTCCTCGACGCTGACCGGGTGCTTGGAGCCGTCGCCCTTGGTCACCAGGACACCGTTGAAGGTGTCGCCGTAGAGCTGCTTGAGGGCGGGCCGGTCGTAGTACGGCACCAGATCGCCGTTGACGATCTTGAAGGACAGGAACTTCGGGATGGACTTCTGCGGGCTGAAGGAGACCGCATGCGTCGCGTCCGTACGGACCGTCACCAGGCCGGACATCGCGGGCTCGGCGAACTGCTTCATCGCCTTGTCCACCGCGGCCTTGCTGACCTGCGGCTGCTGGGTGCTCGCGGCCAGCACCACCGGTGTGTCGGTGCCGGTCGTGGCGCGCTCGCGGTAGGCGTCGGCGACCTTGTCCTTGGACGCCTTCACATCGATCGCCTTGTGGGGCGCGCCGTAATGCGGCACCGCCTTGCCGTTCTCGAAGGTGATCCCGCCGTCCTGGGCGGCGCCCGCGGGCCCGGCGACGTTCTGCAGCGCGATCTGCAGCTTCTCGTCGTCGACGATCATCGCCGGCTTGGCCGTACGGTTGACGCCGAACAGCGAGCCGATGACGGAGACCGGGTTGTAGTCCCGGCCGGCCGCGTTACGGACCGTCATCTGCGGATCGATGTCCAGGCCCGCCTTGGTGGGCTGGAGGGTCTCGGACTTGCCGTCGACGGTGAGCTTGAGCGGCGCGGTGCGACGGTCCTTGAGCGCCGCCTCCAGCTTCTTGACGGCCGCTTCCTTGGTGGTGCCGCCGATGTCCACGCCGAGCGCGGTGGTGCCGTTGGGCACATCCGCGTGGTCGAGCAGCAGACCGGCACCGTAGGCGACGCCGGCCAGCACCACGACGGCGACGCCCAGGAGAACGAGCTTGTTGCGGCCCTTCTTGGGCGGGTTGATCGGCTCGGGGATCTTGGGCCGCGGCTTGGGCACCGCGCTCTCGCCCTCGCCGGCCGGGGCCGTCGCGAACGGCGACGGGGACGACGGCCCGTCGGCCCCGGGGATCTTCGGGATGCCGCTGACCAGAGTGTCGCCGGAGACCCGGTCGGGGCCGCCGAGGGCGCCGCTCTGCGGGCCGCCCTTGGGGCCGTTCTTCGCCCCGCGCTTGCCCTTCGGGGCGCCGGGCGCCGGGGCGCTTTGACCACCGGGCAGTCCGCCGGCGATCCCGCCGCCGGCACCGAGGCCGCTGCCGGGCCCGGCGAGCGGCGCGGGCGGCTGCGGGGTGAGCTCCGCGGTGTCGTCGCTGATCTGGGGCGTGCCGCCGGTGCCCGTCACCGGGTCGCTGAAGCCGGGCGGGAGGTTGAGCGCGGAGTCCCCGCGGGCCGGCCCGGTCGTCGGGCCGCTCGGGCCGCCGGCCGGGGCGTCGAAGGGGCTGTGGTCACGGGCGGGCCCGGTGGGGGCGTCGAACGGCGACGCGCCACCGTGTGCCGCGCCGTCGAACGGCGAGCCGCCGCCCCGCGGGCCGCCGTCGAAGGGCGAGGCGCCGTTCTGCCGGGCAGCGCCGTCGAACGGCTGGGGGTACCTCCCAGCGGTAGCTGGGGGAGCGCCGCCCTGCGGGGCCTGGTTGTCGGAGAAGTACGGCAGATCGGGGCGCTGCGGAGGCGTGGCGTCCGACGGGCCGCGCGGCGGGGTCGCACCGCCCGGCGCTGCCGGCGCCGCATGGGACCCGGTGGTCGACGACTGACCGGCCGCGCCGCTCTGCGGCTTGCGCGGCGCGAACCACTCGCTGGCCTTCTCGGGCCGGCCACCCGCTGCGGCCTGGTCCGCCGGCGCGTCGGGCCGGGGCGTGTTCGCCGTACGCTCCGCGCTCCGCTCGCTGCCGCGGGCGGGCCGGGGCGTGCCCCGGGAACCCCCGGAACCAGCCGATGCGTTCATGCCGGACTCCTCACCGACGGGCTTGCGCACGACGACCGGCGGGATGGGGCGCGACCCCGGAATGTTGATCTTGATCCGCGTCGTCAGCGTGGTCTCGGTTTTGGGCTCCTCCGGCCGCGCCGCCGCACCGGGCGTCAGCGCCTCGTCGGCATCTCCCCTGGGCGAGCCGTACGGCGGCGTCCCGGACGGGTACGCGGCTCCGCCACGGCCCTGGGGGCCGGAGGACGAACTGTCAGATTCACGACTCAAAGCAGGTTCTCCCGGTTGGCTCCGCCGCTCGTCAGAGATGATCCCCGGCCGGAAGCCGGGGGGTGCCCCCAGGGCGGCGCGACGGCGCGCACCACCATACTGTCCGCCGCGGGCGGACACCCGGGGAGCGTACGAACACCGCCGCCACGGGCGAAACCCCGGTACCGGGGCCGATCACCCGCACCCGCGCGGCATCCGTCCCGGTATGGACCACGTCATCCGCCAACTCGGCCGTGTTGTATGCCCGTAGCGCGCACCTGGGCAGCGGTGGCGCAGATCACAGCGACCAGGATGCCGCCCAGGAGGAAGATGTACGACCCGAGCCCCGCACCGAAGAGAAAGTCACCTTCCGGCCGGACATCGCTGAGCAGCACGAACACGGTCACCAGCCAGGCCGCGCCGGGCACCAGCACACCCGCCGGCGTACCGGTCGCCCTGGCGCCGCCGTAGAACAGGCCGCCGACGCCGAACAGCGCGAGAACCAACCCGCCCGGGAACCAGGCCGCTTGCACCAGCGTCCCGGCGAACGCGACCAGGACGCCCGCGACCAGGAGCAGCACATATATGCCGATCCGTCCCGGCGTCAGCGGTGCGGACAGCGCGGCACCGGCCCTCGGTGTCACGGGAGCGCCGGACCGCGCCTGAGGACGGGCGCCGGACGCACCGCCCGAGCCCGCCCGCGACCGCCCGCCCTTGCCCGAGGGTCCGCCGTTCTTGCCGGCGGCCGCACCGTCTTTCCCGTCACCGGCCGACCCCCCGCCCTTCGCCGTGCTCATTCCGCCGCCTCCTCGATCCGGGCACTCTCCTCCATACCCACCATTTCGCCAATACCCGCGAACAGGTCGTCCTCGCGTTCGCCGGCAGCGGCGCCCGGGTCACCGTGCACCAGCAGATAGTGCTCCGTACCGAAGAGCGGCTGCCCCAAGTCGTTGGAGAGCGCGAAGAACGGTCCGTCGACCGCGATCTGGGTGTAGTGGGCGCGCATCGCCGCGGCCTTCGCGGCCGCATACGCCGGGTCGCCGGTGATGGACGCCGTCACATCGGAGTCCGGCACCACCCCCGGCACATCGTCCACGGTGGCGATTCCGGGGAAGCTGTGACCGGTGGCGCGCAGCCGCTCGAAGCCCTCCTCGACCTGGGAACGGGGGTTGCAGTTCCAGTAAATCTTCCCGATCGCATACGCGCCGCCCAGCTCGGGGCGGAAATCCGCCCGCGCGGCGAGCTCGGCGCCGCGCATGGCGACGCGGTGCGCCTGGATGTGGTCGGGGTGCCCGTATCCGCCATTCGGGTCATAGGTGACCAGGACCTGCGGTCGGACCTCGCGGATGACGGCCACCAGGTCGGCGGCCGCCTCGTCGAGCGGGGCCTGCCAGAAGGACTCCGGCCGCTCGTTCTGGGGGGCGCCCATCATCCCGGAGTCGCGGTAGCGGCCCGGAGCGCCGAGGAGGCGGTGGTCGGTGACGCCGAGCGCCTCCATCGCGGCGGCCAGCTCGTCGGCGCGGTACGGGCCCAGGGTGTCGTCGCGGTCCGACGCGAGAGGGGCGAGCTCGGGCGGGATGACCTCACCCTCCTCGCCGAGCGTGCAGGTCACCAGGGTCACCAGCGCGCCCTCGGCCGCGTACTTGGCCATGGTCACGCCATTGTTGATCGACTCGTCGTCGGGGTGCGCGTGCACCAGCAGGAGACGGCGGGCGGGGATGTCGCTGCGATGCGCGGCAGCTCCGCCGGGGGCGGTGGCGGGCCGGGGGTACCTCCCAGCGGTAGCTGGGGGAGGGTGGGCGGTCATGCGGACAGCCTACGAGCCGGCCGGTCCGCCTTCACCATGCGATCCGGGCCGCCCGGCGCACACCCGATCAACGTACGGGTGCACGGCGGGCGAGCCCGGCCGGCGACGGATCAGAGCTTGATGTTCCCGAGCATGCTGGCGACGTTCGTGGTCAGCTGCTTGACTGTCGGCGCGATGGACGAGCTGGCCAGATAGAAGCCCAGCAGCATGCAGACAAAGGCATGCGCGGCCTTCAGTCCGGACTTCTTGACCAGCAAGAAGACGATGATCGCCAGCAGCACCACCGCCGAAATCGAGAGTGCCACGGCGGCTCACCTCCAAGTACCTACGGTCCGGACAGAGTTGATGGCGCACGGACCGTCTGCACGGACCGCGCACCGGGGTATGCCAAAGGCTCTTTACCCCGTACCCACTATGCGCAAGGGATCATAACTTTCCGTGCTAGCGCATAAGTCGGAGCACGGAAGCAGAGCGGGGGCGCACACGATCTTCACGAGCGCGACCGCAGTGAGCCCGCCCCCCTTCAGCGCCTGTCCGGGCGATCGACGTCGGACCCGGCCCTGATCGGGCGAGCAGGCTCTAGGCTCGGCCCCATGACCGGACTGCCTTCGTTTCCCCGGCAATATGCCCGTACTCAGCGCTTCACTCTGGGCGCACCGCGCGGCTTCGCGATCTCCCCGGACGGCGCGCGCGTCGTCTTCCTCCGTTCCGGTTCCGGTACCGACCGCAGCCAGCAGCTGTGGGTACTCGACCTGGAAGCGGACCGGGAGTTCACAGCCGCCGATCCGCAGGCCTTGTTCGCCGGCGCGGAGGAGGACCTCCCCCCGCAGGAGCGGGCCCGCCGCGAGCGCAGCCGGGAGAGCTCGGCCGGCATCGTCGGCTATGCGGCGGACTCCGCCGTGGAGTTGGCGGCGTTCACCCTCTCCGGCCGGCTCTTCGTCTCCGAGCTGCGGGCCGGCACCACGCGTGAACTCCCGGTCCACGGGCCGGTGGTGGACCCCCGCCCGTCACCGGACGGCCGGCAGGTGGCCTTTGTGGCGGAGGGCCGGCTGAGGGTGGTCGCGGTGGACGGCGCCACCACGTCGGACGAGCGTGACGGCGGCCCCGTGGCCGCGGACCGTACGCTGGCCGTGCCCGACGGGCCCGAGGTGACCTGGGGCCTCGCGGAGTTCATCGCCGCCGAGGAGATGGGCCGCTACCGGGGCTTTTGGTGGTCGCCGGACAGCGACGCCGTGCTGGCCGCGCGGGTCGACGAGTCACCGGTGCGCCGCTGGTGGATCTCCGACCCCGCGCATCCGGACCGCGAGCCGACCCAGGTCGCGTACCCGGCGGCCGGCACCGCCAACGCCGAGGTCACCCTGGCGCTCTTCGGCCTGGACGGTTCGCGCACCGACATCAGCTGGGACACCGCGCGCTACCCCTATCTCGCCCGCGTCCACTGGTCGTCGGCCGGCCCGCCGCTGCTGCTCGTCCAGTCCCGCGACCAGCGCGACCAGCGCTATCTGACCGTCGACACCGCGACCGGCACGACCACCACGGTGCACGAGGACGAGGACGAGGTGTGGGTCGAGCCGTTCCCCGGGGTGCCGGCCTGGACGCCGGACGGCCGGTTGGTGCGGATCGCGGACGAGGGCGGCGCCCGCAAGCTGTTCGTCGGCGACCGGCCGCTGACCGGGGCGCCGCTGCACGTCCGGGCCGTCCTGGACATCGGCGAGGAGGATGTCCTCTTCTCCGCGAGCGGCACCGAGATGCATGACATCGGCGTCTATCGCGCGTGGTTCCGCGGCAGCGGGGACCAGGGCGGCTGGGAGCGGGTGGGCGCGCGCCCGTATCCGACGGTGTCCTCGGCGGTGCGCGGCGGGGCGCTGACCGTGCTGTCCCAGGCGTCGCTGGAGCGGCCGGGCGCCCAGGTGGACGTGGTGCGGCTGGATCCGGACGGCGGCGAGAAGACCCTCGCCACGATCGGTTCGTACGCCGAGGAGCCGACGCTGACCGCCCGGCCGCGCCTCGTACTGGCCGGGGAGCGGGAGATTCCGTGCGCGGTGCTGCTGCCCGGCGGATATACGGAGGACGACGGTCCGCTGCCGGTGCTGCTGGACCCGTACGGCGGTCCGCACGGCCAGCGGGTGGTCGCCGGACACAATGCCCATCTGACCTCCCAGTGGTTCGCCGACCAGGGCTTCGCGGTGATCGTCGCGGACGGCCGGGGCACCCCGGGCCGCTCCCCCGCGTGGGAGAAGGCGGTCTCCCGCCGTATCGCCGAGGTCGCGCTGGACGACCAGGTCCATGCGCTCCAGGCGTTGGCCGGATCCTTTCCCCTGGACCTGACACGGGTGGCCATCCGCGGCTGGTCCTTCGGCGGCTATCTCGCGGCGCTGGCCGCGCTGCGCCGCCCCGATGTCTTCCACGCGGCGGTGGTGGGCGCGCCGGTGACCGACCTGCGGCTGTACGACACCCACTATCAGGAGCGGTACCTCGGCCACCCGGACGAGGAGCCGGCGGTCTACGCCGAGAACTCGCTGATCACGGACGAAGGGCTGTCCGGAGCGGTGGAGCCGCACCGTCCGATGCTGATCGTGCACGGCCTCGCGGACGACAACGTGGTGGTGGCGCACTCGCTGCGGCTGTCCTCGGCACTGCTGGCGGCGGGCCGCCCGCACGAGGTGCTGCCGCTGTCCGGGGTGACCCATATGACGCCCCAGGAGCAGGTGGCCGAAAACCTGCTGCTGCTCCAGGTCGACTTCCTCAAGCGGTCGCTGGGGATGCCGTCCTGATACGGCGGCGCCTCGCCGGAACCGCCGAGCCCGTCCCACGAGCCTGCTGACGGGCCCGCTCACCAGCCCGGCGGGAGCGTGGACGGCGGGGGCGGGGCGTGCGGTGGCCGCGCCTCGCCCGGGGCGGAGCCGTACGCCCGCACCTCGTCCGCGCTCGCGGAGGGGCCGGGTACGCCGGGCCGGGCCGCCGCGATCAGCGCGGCCAGCCCGGCGGTCGCCACCCCCGCCGCGATGCCCAGCTCCAGCTGGGCCCCGGCCGGCAGCCCGGCGAGGCGGCCGAACTCCCCGGTGCGTACGGCGAGGGCGAGCGCCAGGGCCCCGTGGACGCACAGCAGCGCGGCCGCCGTCATCGCCGCGGGCCGCACCCAGGACGCCCGGCGCAGCGCGGCGGCAGCGGCGCCCAGGGCCAGCAGGGCGAGCGCCGCCGACTGCCAGTGCGCCGGGGGCTGCAGCAGGGCGCGGAAGACGGAGGCGTCGCCGAGCAGTCCCTTGCGGTAGCCCTCCGCGCCGAGCCGCACCCGCCGGTGGATCTCCCAGCCGGCGACGGCGAGTCCGGCGGTGCCCAGGAGGAAGGCGGCGGTGCGGGCCGGCCCCTTGTGCGGCCGTCCGGGCGGGCCGGGGTCCGCTCCGTACGCCGCCGCGTGGACGACTCCGTACGCCGATGAGGCCCCCTCCGGCAGTCCGTGGGCGAAGCGCCCCGTGTGCCTACCCGTTCGGCCGCCCGGCCGCCGGCCCGCCGCGACCACCACGATCAGTACGAGCGCCAGCGTCAGCTGGGCGAGGGCGGTCAGCCGCGCCCACCTCGTGAGGTCCGCATCCAGCCCCTGGAGCCACCCCGCGCCCAGGATCCAGACCAGCGGGGTCCGCAACAGGACGGTGGCGGCCGCGACGGAGAGCAGTGCGCCCGCGGCCACGGCGGGGGCGACGGCGGTGCGCAGTGCGGCGATCGCGGTGCCGAGCGCGCCGAGTACCAGCAGCGGGTCGAGCGCCGAGGTGGCCCAGGCGGTGAACTCCCGTGGCCGGCGCGCCTCTCCGAGCCAGGTCCACCAGATGTCCGCGCCGTGCTGGGCGATGGCGAGATCCCGGATGATCCAGCCCGCGCTGAGCAGCGCGAGCAGCAGGCAGACCAGCGCGCCGGTGCCGCGTGCACCGCGGGTGAGAACGCTGTCCCGAACCTTGGACACGGCCAGCCCCCCGTCCGTGTCGAAGTGCCTGGGTGGCGAAAGGGCGCCCCGGCATACGAGGCGTCTACCGCAGGTCTACTCCTGTCCCGGCCCCGGGACAACACACCCCTGAGGGAGCGGTGGACGAAATCCGTGCAAACGACAACCGGCCGGGGCGCCACCTGGCGTCCCGGCCGGTCCACGGCACCCGCACGGCCGTACGTTGTTCATCATGGCGCGTCCGTATATCGGTGTTGCGACAGTGAAGTTGCCTTCATGTTAAAGCGGTTAGTGACGATATGTCCCCCATGCCGTATATCCCGCCCACCTGTCAAGCACGCCCGGGCGTCAATCTGCGCAATCTTCGCTCAAGAAGTAGACGACCTGTTCGCAAGCACACCCGATCCCCTTGACTCCGCCATAAATCACTTGCGAAAGTCCGCACATCCGGCGGTGCGAATCGGCGCCGCTTCACGTTCCAAGAGAACTCGGCGCGGGGGCACTTCGCGATGACTAGTCCATCCCAGACCGCGGCTACCAAGTCCGACACCCAAGGACTCGGGCCCGAAGGTCTGAAGAAGGAAAAGAAGGGCAAGGGGGGTGCGCTCGTCGGCCGATCCCCCGGCCAATTGATGTGGACGCGCTTCAAACGCGACCGTACCGGCATGGTCTGCGCGATCGTCGTGCTCGCCTTCTTCGTCATCGCGGCGTTGGCACCGGTGATCGGATCGCTGTACGGCAAGGACCCGTACACGCTCTACGGGAACGAAGACCCCAACCTCTTCGACGAGTTCGGGTACCCCGCCGGCGCCAACGGCGGAATCTCCCCCGAGCACTGGTTCGGCATCGAACCGTCCCTCGGCCGCGATGTGTTCATGCAGCTGATCTACGGAATGCGGATGTCGCTCGGCATCTCCGTCGCGGTGACCATCCTGACCGTGATCACGGGCATTGTCATCGGTGTGACGGCCGGCTACGTCGGCGGCAAGACCGACTACTTCCTGAGCCGCGTGATCGACTTCCTGCTGGCCTTCCCGAGCCAGCTGACGTTCGTGGCCTTCATGCCGATCGTGGTGGCGCTCTTCGTGCCCCCGGGCGATGAGACCCCGACCTATGTGCGGGTCTGCGCGCTGATCATCGTGCAGTGGTTCCTGGGCTGGATGGGTCTTGCGCGACTGCTCCGAGGGCAGGTGCTCTCCCTGCGGGAGCGGGAGTTCGTCGAGGCCGCGAAGATCACCGGCGCCTCTCCCTGGCGGATCATCCGCAAGGAACTGCTGCCGAACGTCGTCACTCCGGTGCTGGTGCAGAGCACCTACATGCTGCCCCTCTTCGTGACCGCAGAGGCGGGCCTGTCCTTCCTCGGCGTCGGCATCATCGAACCGACCCCCGACTGGGGCCGGCTTTTCCAGGCGGGTGCGCGTTACTACGAGAACGACCCCTCCTTCCTGCTCTTCCCCGCCGTGGCCATGCTGATCTTCGTGCTGTGCTTCAACCTGCTCGGAGACTCGGTACGCGACGCCTTCGATCCCAAGTCCGGGCGCTGATCGTCCGCTTGAGGGGGGCTTGCTGTCACCCCTGCCGGGCCTGCCCGGGACGTCAGACAGCACATCTGGACACCAAACTGACAGGCAGGTGCTTGGAACTCATGAACGCACTTTCTACGCGCAGAGCACGCGCGGTGATCGTGGCCCTCGCGGCCGGTTCACTCGCGCTCACCGGCTGCAGCAGCGGCGGCAGCTCCGGCAAGGACAAGTCGCAGACGGACGCCGACGCCGCGGCCCAGGCCAAGGCGATCCCGATGGGCACCGCCGCCGACTCCACCGGACCGGCGGTCGCCGTCAAGGGCGCCCACTCCGGCGGCACCATCCGCGTGTACCAGCGTGACAGCTTCAACCACCTGGACCCGGGCCAGATGTACGTCAGCGACATGAAGGCGCTGTCGCAGCTGATCTTCCGCGGGCTGACCGCCTTCAAGCAGGACGACAAGGGCAACGCGAAGGTGGTCGGCGACCTCGCCACCGACGCCGGCCAGATGTCCGACGGCGGCAAGACCTGGAAGTACACGCTCAAGGACGGCATCAAGTTCGAGGACGGCAAGCCGATCACCTCGAAGGACATCCGTCACTCCATAGAGCGGCTGTACGCCACGTTCATCACCGACGGTCCGACCTACATCCAGACCTGGCTGTCGGGCGCCGGCACGACCTACCGCAAGGCGCTGCCGGACGGTCCGTACAAGGGCGACCACCTGCCCAAGAGCGTGCTGGACACGCCGGACGAGAAGACCGTCATCTTCCACTTCAAGCAGCCGCAGTCGCAGCTGCCGTACGCGCTGACGATGCCGGGCTACAGCGTGGTCCCGGACAGCGCCAAGGACACCAAGGACGCCTACGACGTGGCGCCGGTGACCTCCGGCCCGTACAAGATCGCGTCGTTCAAGTCCGGCAAGTCCATGCAGCTGGTCCGGAACAAGAACTGGGACCCGAAGACGGACCCGATGCGCACCGCGTACCCGGACGGCTACAACTTCACCTTCAACCACCAGGCGTCGGACTCCACCAAGCGCCTGATGGCCGACCAGGGTGAGGCCAAGAACGCGGTGAGCCTCACCAACGCGGTCGAACCCACGCTGACGAAGAACGTGCTGGACAACCCGAGCGCGAGCAAGCGCCTGGTGCAGGGCTACCAGCCCTACGTCTGGCAGATGAACTTCAACATGGACCGCATCAAGGACAAGAAGATCCGCGATGCGATCACCTACGCGCTGCCGAGCCAGCAGATCGTCCGGATCAACGGCGGCAGCTACGGCGGTGAGATCGCCGGCGGTCTGCTCGCCCCGACCGTCGCGGGCTACAAGAAGGGCTACGACCCCTACGGCAAGCTGACGCACCCCAACGGCGAGCCGGAGAAGGCCAAGAAGCTCCTCAAGGAGGCCGGCAAGACGGGCATGAAGCTCGTCTACGCCTACTCCAACACCGAGGCGCGCCAGAAGGAAGCCGTCGTCATCGAGGACGCGCTGACCAAGGCCGGCTTCAACGTGCAGAAGAAGGAGGTCGACGCCGCCTCCTGGTACGAGCAGATGGGCAAGGTCGACAACGGCTTCGACATCTACATGACCGGCTGGGGCCAGGACTGGCCGGACGCCTCGACCGTGATCCCGCCGTCGTACGACGGCACCACGATCCAGGACGGCGCCTCGAACTACTCCCACATCAACGACAAGCACGTGAACTCCGAGATCGCCCGCATCTCCAAGATCACGGACGTCGCCAAGGCGACCGAGGAGTGGCAGAAGCTGCACCAGTACATCGTGGAGAAGGTCAACCCGGCCGCGCCGGTCTTCTACACCAAGATGCTCCAGCTGTACGGCTCGAACATCGGCGGCGCCCGCTACAACATGGACGTCAGCTACCTCGACCCGAACACCCTGTTCCTGAAGAAGTAGTGGCAGCGACCACTACAGGAACAGACCTCGTCTGACGAAGGCACTCCGGACGGCGCGCACACGGCGGAACGCGCGCCCTCCGGGGCCTTTGCCCGCCACCCCTCACGCCCACTGCCGCCGCCGTCCTGAGAGCAGCGAACTGCCATGCTTCAATTCCTACTTCGCCGGACGTTCGGCGCTGTTGTCATCCTTCTCCTGCTCAGTGCCTTCACCTTCTTCGTGTTCTTCGGTGCCGGTGACCCGGCCGCGATGTCCTGCGGAAAGAACTGCACCGCGGACAACATCGCGCTGATCCACCAGAACCTCGGCCTCGACAAGCCCCTGCCGACACAGTTCTGGGACTTCCTCGTCGGCATCTTCGCCGGCCGCGACTACTCCATCGGCCACTGCAACGCACCCTGCTTCGGCTACTCCTTCGCCACCAAGCAGGACGTCTGGTCGACGCTGATCGACCGGCTGCCCACCACCGCCTCGCTGGCCATCGGCGGCGCCGCGGTGTTCCTGACCGTGGGTCTCGGTACCGGCCTGCTCGCCGCCTACAAGCGCGGCTCGTTCCTGGACAAGGCGCTGACCTCGCTCTCGATGGTGCTGAGCTCGGCCCAGATCTACATCCTCGGTCCGATCGCGCTGGGCCTCTTCGTCTACAGCGGTCTCATGGACTCGCCCAAGTACGTGGAGTTCACCTCCAACCCCGCGGGCTGGTTCATGGGGCTGCTGCTCCCCTGGCTCGTGATGGCGACGATCTTCACCGCGCAGTACACCCGTATGTCCCGCTCGACGATGATCGAGCAGCTGCAGGAAGAGCACGTCCGGACGGCCAAGGCCAAGGGCATGTCCAGCTCGTACGTCTTCATGCGCTACGCCTGGCGCGGTTCGCTGATCCCCATCGTGACCATCCTCGGTATGGACCTGAGCTCGCTGTTCGGCGGCGCCATGATCACCGAGTTCACCTTCCAGCTGGCAGGGGTCGGCCGGCTCGCGATCGACTCCGTCATCACCCTGGATCTGCCCATGGTCCTGGGCGTGCTGGTCTTCAGCGCCGCCCTGATCCTGGTGTTCAACATCATCGTGGATGCGACGTACGCCTTCATCGACCCGCGCGTGCGCCTGTCCTAGGAGAGCCTGAAGTGACCACACTCACCAAGACCGAAGGCACCACGGTGCCGGCCGGGTCCGACCCGTTCCTGTCCGTTCGTGACCTGCATGTGCGGTTCTCCACCGAGGACGGCGTCGTCAAGGCGGTCGACGGTCTCTCCTTCGATCTGGAGCGCGGCCAGACGCTCGGCATCGTCGGCGAATCAGGCTCCGGCAAGTCGGTGACCAACCTCGCGATCCTGGGGCTGCACAACCCCAAGGCCACCGAGATCGGCGGGGAAATCGTCCTGGACGGCCAGGAGTTGACCGGAGCCAGGGAGAAGACCCTGGAAAAGCTCCGTGGCAACAAGATGGCCATGATCTTCCAGGACGCGCTCACCGCGCTGTCGCCGTACTACACGGTCGGCCGGCAGATCGCCGAGCCGTTCATGAAGCACACCGGCGCCAGCAAGCGCGAGGGCCGGCAGCGCGCCATCGAGATGCTGACCAAGGTCGGTATTCCGCAGCCGACTCTGCGGGTGGACGACTATCCGCACCAGTTCTCCGGCGGTATGCGCCAGCGCGCCATGATCGCCATGTCGCTGGTCTGCAACCCCCAGCTGCTGATCGCCGACGAGCCGACCACCGCCCTCGACGTCACCGTCCAGGCGCAGATCCTCGACCTGCTCAAGGACCTCCAGCAGGAGTTCGGCTCCGCGATCATCCTGATCACCCATGACCTCGGCGTGGTCGCCAACACGGCGGACGACCTGCTGGTGATGTACGCGGGCCGGGCCGTCGAGCGCGGCTCCGTCAAGGAGATCCTCACCCAGCCCCGGCACCCGTACACCTGGGGCCTGCTGAGCTCCATGCCGCGGCTCTCCTCGGACGTCAGCGAGTCGCTGCACCCGATCCCCGGCTCCCCGCCGAGCCTGCTCAACCCGCCCTCCGGCTGCGCCTTCAACCCGCGCTGCGGCTTCACCGGCGAGGTCGGCGGTACGCGCTGCACCGACGAGCGGCCGCTGCTGGAGCTGGGGCGCGCCGCCGCGTGCCACCTGAGCGCCGAGCAGAAGCAGACCCTCTTCACCGAGCAGATCAAGCCCCGGCTGGGCTAGGGAGCGACCACCATGACAGACAACGTCACCCTCCCGGCGCCTCGCGACGCCGCGCCCACGCCGGGCGAGCCGCTGCTCACCGCCGAGGGCCTCACCAAGCACTTCCCGATCTACGGCGGCTTCCCGTTCAAGCGGAAGGTCGGCGCGGTCCAGGCGGTCGACGGCGTCGACCTGACCGTGCACGCCGGCGAGAGTTTCGGCCTGGTCGGTGAGTCGGGCTGCGGCAAGTCCACCACCGGGCGGCTGCTCACCCGGCTCATGGAGCCGACCTCCGGCAAGATCACGTACGCGGGTCAGGACATCACGCACGCCGGCCGCAAGGAACTGGCGCCGGTCCGCTCCGAGATCCAGATGATCTTCCAGGACCCGTATGCCTCGCTCAACCCGCGGCAGACCGTCGGCACCATCATCGGCGGCCCGATGGAGATCAACGGGATCAACCCGCCCGGTGGCCGGGAGAAGCGGATCCGTGAGCTCCTGGAGACCGTGGGTCTCAACCCGGAGCACTACAACCGCTTCCCGCACGAGTTCTCCGGCGGCCAGCGGCAGCGCATCGGCGTGGCCCGCGCGCTCGCCCTGGAGCCGAAGCTGATCGTCGCCGACGAGCCGGTCTCCGCGCTCGATGTCTCCATCCAGGCGCAGGTCGTCAACCTGCTCCAGAAGCTCCAGCGCGAGCTGGGCATCGCGTTCCTGTTCATCGCCCACGACCTGGCGATCGTGCGGCACTTCAGCGAGCGCGTCGCGGTGATGTACCTCGGCAAGATCGTCGAGGTCGGATCCCGCGACGACATCTACAACCGGCCGCGCCACCCGTACACCCACGCCCTGCTCTCGGCCGTGCCCGAGGCCAAGCTGGTGGAGAACGACGAGGAGGACCGCGAGCGGATCCGCCTGGCCGGTGACGTCCCCTCCCCCGTCAACCCGCCCTCCGGCTGCCGGTTCCGTACGCGGTGCTGGAAGGCGCAGGACAAGTGCGCGACCGAGGAGCCGCCGCTGGTCCAGATCTCCGGGAACGCGGGCGGCCACCTCACGGCCTGCCACTTCCCCGAGGAGCCGACGACCGCGGCCCGCGACGAGGACATCATCCTCGACCCGGCCCTGGCGGCGATCGAGGAGGCGGCGGCCGACCGGTCCGACAAGACCGCCTAGCCGGCCGCGACTGCCCCGCCCGGAGCCCGCTTCCCTCTATGGGGAGCGGGCTTCGGCCTTTGTACGCCCGGGGACCACCCGCTCCTCACCGTGGCGCTATTCGGTCGGCACCACATGCCGCTCCTCCGCGAAGTGGCAGGCCGAGGCGTGATGGGCCGGGCCCTTTGCGTCATGGAAGGCGGTGGGTACTTCCAGGGGTGGGACGACCTCTGCGCACAGCTGCTGGGCCTTCCAGCAGCGGGTGCGGAAGGGGCAGCCGGAGGGCGGGTTGGCGGGTGAGGGGACGTCGCCCGCGAGCAGGATCCGGTCGCGGTGGGCGCGGGCATCCGGGTCGGGAACGGGGACGGCGGAGAGCAGCGCCTGGGTGTAGGGGTGGGTGGGGTGGTCGTAGATCTGCTCCTCGGTGCCGATCTCGGCGAGCCGGCCCAGGTACATCACCGCGATGCGGTCGGAGATATGCCGTACGACGGACAGATCGTGGGCGATGAAGAGGTAGGAGAGGTCGAAGTCGTTCTGCAACTGCTCCAGGAGATTGACCACTTGGGCCTGGACGGAGACATCGAGCGCGGAGACCGGCTCGTCGGCGACGATGATCTCCGGGCGCAGGGCGAGGCCGCGGGCGATGCCGATGCGCTGGCGCTGGCCGCCGGAGAACTGGTGCGGATAGCGGTTGATGTACTCGGGGTTGAGCCCGACCACGTCCAGGAGTTCCTGGACCTTTCGGCGGCGGTCTCCCTTAGGAGCCACCTCGGGGTGGATCTCGTACGGCTCGCCGATGATGTCGCCGACCGTCATCCGGGGATTCAGGGAGGTGTAGGGGTCCTGGAAGACCATCTGGATGTTGCGGCGTACGGACCTCATCGCCCGTCCCGAGAGCCGGGTGATGTCCTCGCCGTGGTAGCTGATCCGGCCCGCCGTCGGTCGCTCCAGGCCGACCAGCAGCTTGGCGACCGTGGACTTCCCGCAGCCCGATTCGCCGACGATACCGAGGGTTTCGCCCTTGCGGAGGTCGAAGGAGACACCGTCGACGGCCTTGACCGCGCCCACCTGCTTACGGAAGAGCACCCCTTGGGTGAGCGGGAAGTGTTTGACCAGGTCGCGGACTTCGAGGATCGGTTCGCCGACCGCCCGCGCGGCGGCGGCCCGGAACTGCTGGAGCCGGCCGGGCTCCACGCCGTCCGCTGCGCGGCCACCACCACCGTGCTCCATCGGATGTCCAGACAGGGGACCCGTATCGTCAGGCGAGGGGGGAATACCTTCTTTCAATGGCTCTGACCTCGGCTTTCAGCATGGATCTGCAGTGTTGTCAGTGGTGGCCCGTAGGTTGAACGGGGGAAGGGAGGTGAACAACCGTGCGCCGTAGCTACAAGTTCTTGTTGAGGCCGACGGTGGGCCAGCAGGGCGCGCTGGTGGCGATGCTCGCGGATCATTGCGACCTCTACAACGCGGCGTTGCAGGAGCGGCGGGACGCCTGGCGACACTCCTCGAAGAGGACGGTCCGGTACGGCGACCAGTCCGCGCAGCTCAAGGGCATCCGAGCCTTCGCCCCCGAGCAGGCTCGCTGGTCGTTCTCCTCCCAGCAGGCGACGCTGCGCCGGTTGAACAAGGCGTTCGAGGCGTTCTTCCGGCGCGTGAAGTCCGGGGATATTCCGGGATACCCCCGGTTTCGGTCCCGTGCGCGGTTCGACACGGTGGACTTTCCCAAGGACGGCGACGGCTGCCGCTGGGACTCCACCCCGCGCGACGGAACCACCCGCGTCCGCCTCCAGGGCGTCGGTCACGTTCGCGTTCACCAGCACCGGCCGGTCAGGGGCCGGGTCAAGACGGTGAGCGTCAAGCGCCAAGGCCGCAAGTGGTTCGTGGTGCTGTCCTGTGATGACGTGCCTCCTGAGCCCCTGCCCGCCACTGGGCGCGAGGTCGGCATCGACATGGGCACCACCCACTTCCTGACCACCACCGACGGCGTACACATCGAGAACCCGC
Organism: Streptomyces inhibens; assembly: GCF_022221585.1. Taxonomy (NCBI): domain Bacteria; kingdom Bacillati; phylum Actinomycetota; class Actinomycetes; order Kitasatosporales; family Streptomycetaceae; genus Streptomyces; species Streptomyces inhibens. The sequence goes on along the minus strand of NZ_CP084681.1, from coordinate 6,421,216 downwards.
GCTTGCTCACCAAGGCCGCTGCCGAACTGGCCGCCGCGCAGCGGAACCTCGACCAGTTCCCGAAGCGGGGCAAGGCGAAGAACCGTACGAAGAAGCACCGCCAGGCTGTACGGCGGGTCGCGAAGCTGCACTCGAAGATCCGCCGTCAGCGTCTCGACCATGCACACAAGGCCGCCAACTTCGTGGTACACGACGCGGACGTGATCGCCCACGAACGCCTCGACATCGCAAACATGACGCGCCGTCCGAAGCCCAGGCCGGGCGGGGACGGCACCTTCGAACCGAACGGGGCCGCCGCAAAAGCGGGCCTCAACAGAGCTGTTCTGGACGCGGGTTGGGGGGTGTTCCTCGCGGTCTTGACCGCCAAGGCAGAGTGCGCCGGGCGTCGGCTGATCGCGGTGGACCCCCGCAATACTTCCCGCACCTGTCCGCTGTGCGGGCACGTGTCGGCGCAGAACCGCGACGGGGAAGGCTTCGAGTGCACCGCCTGCGGTTTCATCGAGCACGCGGACACGGTTGGTGCGCTCAACACAGCAATCAGGGCCGGGCTGGCCCTCTGCGCAGCGGCATAGCCACCGACGCAGGAAACCCGCCGCTTCAGTGGTGGGTGGAGTCACCGAGGGTCTCCTTCCAGAAGTGGCAGGCGCTGGCCCGGCCGGGCCCGGCCTCGTAGAGCGGCGGAAGGTCGGTCCGGCAGATGTCCTGGGCCAGGGGGCAGCGGGGGTTGAAGGGGCAGCCCGGCGGGATGGCGGTCAGATTGGGCGGCAGGCCCTTGATCGCGTACAGCCGCTGTCCCCTCTGGTCCAGCCGTGGGATGGAGTCCAGCAGACCGCGGGTGTACGGGTGGGCGGGCGCCTTGTAGAGCTGGTGGACGGGTGCGGTCTCGACGATCCGGCCCGCGTACATCACCGCGATCGTGTCGGCGACATCCGCGACCACGCCCAGGTCATGGGTGATCAGAATCAGCCCCATGGTGAGCTCGCGCTGCAGCTCCGCCAGCAGATCCATCACCTGCGCCTGGACGGTGACGTCCAGCGCCGTGGTCGGTTCGTCCGCGATGATCAGGTCGGGGCCGAGGGCCAGCGCCATCGCGATCATGATGCGCTGGCGCATACCGCCGGAGAACTGGTGCGGATAGTCCCCCACCCGCTCCCTGGCCGCGGGGATGCCGACCCGCTCCATCAGCTCCACGGCCCTGCCACGGGCCTCCTTACGGGACATCCCCTCGTGGACCCGGAACATCTCCCCCAGCTGCGCGCCGACGCTGAGCACCGGGTTCAGCGAGGACAGTGCGTCCTGGAAGATCATCGCCATCTTCGCGCCACGGACCTTGCGCCGCTCGTCCTTGCGCAGCTTGAGCAGATCGCGCCCCTGGAAGAGGACCTCGCCGCCGGTCACGAACCCGGGCGGCGAGTCGAGAATGCCCATCACGGCCTGCGCGGTGACGGATTTGCCGGAGCCGGACTCCCCGAGCACCGCCAGCGTCTGCCCCGGCTCCACCCGGAAGCTGACGCCGTTGACGGCCTTCGCCACGCCGTCCCGGGTACGGAACTCCACCCGCAGGTCCCGCACGTCGAGCAGGGCCGTGTACGCCGTGGCCGCGCCCGTTGCCGCGCCCGTGGGCCGCCCGTCCTCGTCCGTCATCTTCCCGCTCCTCAGCGCAGCTTGGGGTCGAGGGCGTCGCGCACCGCGTCGCCGAGCATGATGAACGCCAGCACCGTGATGCTCAGCGCGCCCGCCGGCCACAGCAGCATGTGCGGCGCGCTGCGGATGTAGGTGGAGGCCGTGGAGATATCGATGCCCCAGGAGACGGTGGGCGGCTTGAGGCCCGCGCCCAGGTAGGACAGGGTCGCCTCCAGCGCGATGTACGTACCGAGCGCGATGGTGGCGACGACGATGACCGGGGCGACGGCGTTCGGTGCGATGTGCCGCAGCAGCAGCCGTCCGTTGCCGGCGCCCAGCGCCCGCGCGGCCTGGACGTAGTCGTTCTGCTTGGCGGTGACGACGGAGCCGCGGGCGATCCGGGAGATCTGCGGCCAGCCGAGCAGCACGATGAAGCCGACCACCGGCCAGACCGTGGTGCTGACGACGACGGAGAGGAAGACCAGGCCGCCGAGGATCACCGGGATGCCGAAGAAGATATCGGCGAGCCGGGAGAGCAGGGAGTCCCACCAGCCGCCGAAGAAGCCGGCCATCCCGCCCAGCAGGCTGCCGAGCAGCGCGGCGCCGGCCGTGGCGCAGACGCCGACGGTGATGGAGGCGCGCGCCCCGTAGACCACCCGGGTGTAGACGTCCCGGCCCTGGGTGTCGAAGCCGAAGGGGTGGCCGGGCTGGGGTCCCTGCTGCGCCTTGGCCAGGTCCGCGCGGTACGGGTTGCCGGTGGCGATCAGCTGCGGCCAGATCGCGATGACCACCAGGAAGACGATGACCAGGGCGGAGACCACAAAGACCGGGTTGCGGCGCAGATCGTGCCAGGCGTCGCTCCACAGGCTGCGTGGTTTGCCCAGGGGCACTCCGGTGGGTGGCCCGGCGCCGGGCGGTGCGGCGCCCGGCCGGCGCTCCAGCGACTCCGCCTCGCCGATGGCCAGCGCGGCCGAGCCGCCGTCGCCGTGGCCGATGGCTTCCTTGGGTACGTAGGACTCAGGCATAACGGATCCTCGGGTCGAGGACGGCGTACAGCAGGTCGACGAGGAGATTGGCGAGGAGGAAGACCAGCACCAGGATCGTCACAAAGCCCACGACGGTCGGCGAATTCTGCCGCAGGATTCCCTGGTAGAGCTGGAATCCGACGCCATGGATGTTGAAGATGCGTTCCGTGACGATCGCGCCGCCCATCAGGGCGCCGATATCCGTGCCGATGAAGGTGACGACCGGGATCAGCGAATTGCGCAGCAGATGCCGGGTGATGACGCGGTGTTGGGGCAGGCCCTTCGCGATGGCCGTACGGACGTAGTCGGCGTGGGCGTTCTCCGCGATGGAGGTACGGGTCAGCCGGGTCACATAGGCGAGCGAGACCAGCGCCAGCACCAGCCCCGGCAGCAGAAGTTCGTTCCACGGCACTTCCGGTGCCACGGACGGCGCGGCCCAGCCCCACCGCACACCGAACAGGAATTGCAGCAGATAGCCGCTGACGAAGGTCGGGATGGACACCACGATGAGGGAGAGGAGCAGCACCGAGGTGTCGATGCCCCGCCCGCGCCGCAGTCCGCTGAACACCCCCAGCACGATGCCCACCACCATCTCGATGACGATGGCGACGATGGTCAGCCGTAGCGTGACGGGAAAGGCCGAGACCATCAGCTCGGTGACCGACTGGCCGTTGAACGCGGTCCCGAAGTTCCCCTGGAAGATCTGCCCCATGTAGTGCAGATATTGCTGCCACAGCGGGTGGTCGAGGTAGAGGTCGCGGCGGATCTGCGCGGCGGTGGCGGGGTCGGGTGCCCGGTCGCCGAACATCGCGGCCACGGGGTCGCCCAGCGCGTACACCATGAAGAAGATCAGGAATGTGCTGCCGATGAACACCGGGACCATCTGGAGCAGCCGCCGGATCACATAGCGTCCCATGAAGCCCAGCCTCCCTCACCGGTCGGTCAGTTGACCTGGATCTCGTTGTAGACGGGCACACTGAACGGATTCAGCGACACATTTCTGATCCGGTCCGAATAGCCGCCGCTGCCGTTCTGGTACCACAGCGGAATGGCCGGCATCTGCGCGGCGAGGATCTTCTCCGCGTCCTGGAACTTCGCGACGGCCCGGGCGGTGTCGGCGGCGGCATTGGCCTCATCGACCAGCTTGTCGAAGGTGGGGTTGCTGTACTTGCCGTCGTTCGACGAGGCGTTGGTGTAGTACAGCGGCTGCAGAAAGTTCTGGATCAGTGGATAGTCCATCTGCCAGCCGGCCCGGAAGGGCCCGGACAACGTCTTGGCCGAGATCTTGTTCCGGAAGTCGGCGAATGTCCCGACCGGATTCCCGACACATGCCTTGTCGCTCCCCAGCGAGGTGTTGATGCTGTTGCAGATCGCGTCGATCCAGTCCTTGTGGGACCCGCTGTCCGCGTTGTACGTGATCGTCATCTTCCCGCCGGGCAGCCCGCCCCCCTCCTGGATCAGCTGCTTCGCCTTGCCCGGGTTGAAGACACAGGCTTCCCCGCACAGCCCCGCCTTGTATCCGCCGCCCGCGCCCAGCACCGGCGAGGTCCAGTCCGTGGCGGGTGTCCGGGTCTTCTGGAAGATCTCCTTGGTGATCTGGTCCCGGTTGATCGCCATGGAGATCCCGCGTCGCACCTTGTCCTTTCCCGCCCCACCCCAATTCTTTTCGTACATCGGGAAGGTCAGGGTCTGAATGATCCCGGCCGGCTTATTGATATAGCGACCGCCGAGGTCCTTCCGGACATTCTTGAGCTGCGCGGCCGGCACATCGTCCACAAGGTCCAGATTCCCCGCCTGCAAATCGGTATAAGCGGTGTTGCTGTCCGTGTAGACCCGCAGATCGATCCCGCCGTTCCGCGCCGGATCCGCCCCCGGATACTTCTCCCACTTGCGCATCCGCAGCACGGACCCCTTGTCGTACGAGTCGACGGTGTACGGCCCGTTGCCGACCGGCTTCCGCAGCCAGGCGGCGTGGTCCTGGAAGAATGCCCGCGGCAGCGGCATGAACGCCGCGTACCCCAGCGTGTCCGGCCAGCTGGAAAACTTCTGGTTGAGCTTGACGGTAAAGGTCCGGTCATCCTTCACCACCAGCCCCGACAGCGTCTTGGCCGTGGGCGAGCCATGCGCCGGATGCACCCGGTCGAAGCCGTCAATATATTGAAAGAACGCCGCATTCTTCTGCTTGTTGTCCAGCAGCGCCCCATAATTCCAGGCATCCACGAAGGACTTGGCGGTGACCTTCTCCCCATTGCTGAAGAACCAGCCGGGTTTCAAGGTCACCGTGTAATTCCGCGAATCCGTCGTCGCGATCCGGTCCGCGATCACATTCTCCGCGGCCCCCGTCTTCGGGTTGTACCTCTTGAGCCCCCGGAACAGCATCTCCAGGACCTTGCCGCCCTGGACCTCATTGGTGTTCGCCGGCTCCAGCGGGTTCTGCGGATCCCCCCAGGACGAGCTGACCACCCCGGAGCGGCCCGCACTCCCCCCGCCGCAGGCCGTGGCCGCGAGGGCGACGGCGGCGGCGGCGCACACGCCCCACTTCGCGCGCAGGGCTCCACGCATGAAGCCTCCTCAGGTCCGGATCGTGCCTAGGGCCTGTCCGCCCTGGGCCACATAAGATCGCAAAGCCGGACGTAGCGCACTTCGGCGGCGACGGCCGGTGCTCCGAAGACCTGAGAAAACCCTCGTATGCCGGAACGGAGTTGGGGTCGGCGGCACGGCGCCGTGCCGTCGCGGTACGACAAGGGGGCGCCCCCTCGCGCGAAGGGGCGCCCCATCATGTCGACCGGCCCGGGCCGGCGGAAGTGTTACCGCTTGGCCCGGGAGGCGGTGCGGCCGCGCTCCTTCTGGTCCAGGACGACCTTGCGGATACGCACGGACTCCGGGGTCACCTCGACGCACTCGTCGTCGCGGCAGAACTCCAGGGACTGCTCCAGCGACAGCTTGCGCGGCGGCACGATCGCCTCGAAGGAGTCGGCCGAGGCGGAGCGCATGTTGGTGAGCTTCTTCTCCTTGGTGATGTTGACGTCCATGTCGTCGGCGCGGGAGTTCTCGCCAACGATCATGCCCTCGTACACCTCGGTGCCCGGGTCGGTGAAGAGCACACCGCGCTCCTGGAGGTTCGTCATCGCGAAGGCGGTGACGGCACCGGCGCGGTCGGCGACCAGCGAACCGTTGTTACGGGTCTTGAGCTCGCCGAACCACGGCTCGTGGCCCTCGTGGATGGAGTGCGCGATACCGGTACCGCGGGTGTTGGTCAGGAACTCCGTACGGAAGCCGATCAGGCCGCGGGACGGGACGACGAACTCCATGCGGACCCAGCCGGAGCCGTGGTTGGACATGTTGTCCATCCGGCCCTTGCGGGTGCCCATGAGCTGGGTGACGGCGCCCATGTGCTCCTCGGGCACATCGATGGTGATGCGCTCGACCGGCTCGTAGGTCTTGCCGTCCACCTGCTTGGTGACCACCTGCGGCTTGCCGATGGTCATCTCGAAGCCCTCGCGGCGCATCTGCTCCACCAGGATGGCCAGCGCCAGCTCACCGCGGCCCTGCACCTCCCAGGCGTCGGGGCGCTCGGTTTCCAGGACGCGGAGGCTGACGTTACCGACCAGCTCGCGCTCCAGGCGGTCCTTGACCTGGCGGGCGGTGACCTTGCGGTCCTTGACCGCGGCCTTGGCGTCCGCGCCCTTGCCGGTGCCGCCGCGGCCGACCAGCGGGGAGGTGTTCGTACCGATGGTCATGGAGATCGCGGGCTCGTCGACCGTGATCAGCGGCAGCGCGATCGGGTTCTCCGGGTCGGCGAGGGTCTCGCCGATCATGATGTCGGGGATGCCCGCGACCGCACAGATGTCACCGGGGCCGGCCACCTCGGCGGGCTTGCGGGTGAGCGCCTCGGTCATCATCAGCTCGGTGATGCGGACGTTGGAGGTGGAGCCGTCGCGCTTGATCCAGGCGACGTTCTGGCCCTTGCGCAGCTCGCCCTGCTCGACGCGGAGCAGCGCGATACGGCCGAGGAAGTTGTCCGCGTCGAGGTTGGTGACGTGCGCCTGCAGCGGGGCGGACTCGTCGTACTCGGGGGCCGGGACGTGCTCCAGCAGCGTGGTGAAGAACGGCTCCAGGTTGGTGCTGTCGGCCGGGACGGTGCCGTCCTCCGGCTTGGTCAGCGAGGCGACGCCGTCACGGGCGCAGGCGTAGACGATCGGGAACTCGATCTGGTCCTCGTCCGCGTCCAGGTCCAGGAACAGGTCGTAGGTCTCGTTGACGACCTCGTCGATCCGGGAGTCGGGACGGTCGGTCTTGTTGATGCACAGGATGACCGGCATCCGGGCCGAGAGGGCCTTGCGGAGCACGAAGCGGGTCTGCGGCAGCGGGCCCTCGGAGGCGTCGACCAGCAGCACGACCGCGTCGACCATCGACAGACCGCGCTCGACCTCGCCACCGAAGTCGGCGTGGCCGGGGGTGTCGATGATGTTGATCGTGATCGGGTCCCCGCCGGACTTGGGGTGATACTTCACCGCCGTGTTCTTGGCGAGGATCGTGATGCCCTTCTCACGCTCCAGGTCGTTGGAGTCCATCATCCGGTCGTCGAGCTTCTCGGCGGCGTGCTCGGCGAACGCACCGGCCTGCTTGAGCATGGCGTCGACGAGGGTCGTCTTGCCGTGGTCGACGTGGGCGACGATGGCTACGTTACGAATGTCGTGGCGGGTGGGCATACTGGCGGCGCTTCTCCCGGAATCGTGGATGGCGACACGTCCATCCGGTACGCGCGCCTGCCGGGCAAACACGCCACGGCCTCACCCCATGGTACGTGGCCGCGGCGGCATTACCCGCCGCAGCCCGTGTGCACACCACCTGACCTGCGGTTTCTTACCGATTGTTAGCTTTGGGGAAGCCCTGGCTTCTTGTAACCGATGTCTTGGAAGCGGGGCGTGGCGAAGCCGAAGGCGCCGACGTTGGCGAGCGACTTCTTCGTGGCCACCAGCGCGGGCCGCTGGTAGAGCGGAATCGATCCGGCGGCCGCCCAGATCCGGGCGTCGGCCTGCTCCATCAGCGTGTGCGCGGCGCCCTCGTCCAGCTCGGAGGCGGCCTGGTCGAAGAGCTGGTCGATGTGGTCGGTGCCGACCCGGGTGTAGTTCTGCTCGACGGTCAGCGAGCCGTCCGGCGCGGGCTGCGGCTTGGCGTAGATCGGCCGGGCGTCGGTCGCGGGGTAGGCGGTGCCGGGCCAGGAGTACAGCGCCAGGTCGTAGTCGCCGGAGGCGATGTGGTCCTGGAAGTAGCTGGCGTCGGAGACCCGCTGGAGGGAGGCCTGTACGCCGATCTTGCCGAGCATCGTGGCGATCCGGCGGCCGACGGCGCGCAGCTGCTCGGAACCGGTGCCGTCGGGGAGCACGAAGCGCAGGGTGAGCGGCTTGCCGTCCTTCTTGACGGTGGCGACCCGGGCCGCCTTGCCGCCGGCCGGCCCGGCCACTCGGACCGCGTCGTAGGAGCGCGCGGCGCCGATGTGCCGGGCGCCCGGGTTGCCGCCGGATCCGGGCAGTTGCGGGGGCTGGCCGTTCTCGATCAGCTCGGCGGCGGTCAGCGTCTGTGCCGCCCGCTTCTTGTACCGCTTGTACCGCGCATACGCCGAGGACCCGGTGTCACCGTCCGCGTCCTCCTTCTCACTGGCCGCCGCCTCCTTGTAGAACGAGGCGCTCTGCCGCAGCAGGGCGGCCTGCTGCACCTCGGAGCCGACCGCGCCGATGAAGGACAGCGGGGCCTCGGCGGCGGCGGGCCGGGCGCCGGCCTCGTGGTCGCCCCGGACGGGCGCGCCGGCATGGCCGGGAATGGGGCGTCCCGGGTTACGGCCGTCCGCATCGCCGTCGTACACGCCGTCGCCCTGCTCGCCGGGGAAGTCGTACCCGTCCCGGTCGCCGTCGGGCCCGTCCCCGTACCGGTCGTCCGACGGCTCGTCGCCGTCGTCGTACCCGTATCCGTCGGCATCGCGCCCGGCACGGGGAGCGGACGCGCCCCGCTTCTCGCCGGCCTGCTGCCGGTCGGTGCCGTCGCCCTTCCAGCCGGCGTCGGCGAGCAGCGCCTTGGCCGCGCCGGTGTCCTGGCCGCCGAGCGCATCACTGTGGTCCTCGTAGCCGTGCTGCCCGGCCATCAGCAGATGGCTGCCGAGCGGCTTGGACGGCAGGCCGAGCGGCTCGAGGACGACATCGGCGAGCGCCTGCCGGTCGATGGCGCGGGCCACCGCGCGACGCACCCGGTCGTCGGCCAGCGGCCCGCTGCTGCCGTTGAGGGCGAGCTGGGTGTAGGCGGGCTCCAGGGCCTTGCGGATGGTGTAGCCGCGCAGTACCGCGTTCTCCGCGGCGGCGGTCTTGGCGGTCTTGGCGGTCTTGGCGTCGGACCTGGCCTCGGAGCGTCCCTGGGCCCGCGCACCGTCGTCCTGCGGGCCGGCGTTGCCGGAGCCGGGCTTCCTGGGTGAGCCGGAGGCGGCCGGGCGCAGGGCGGAGGCGACCCGCTTCGCGGCGATCTGGTCGACCGCGGCGACATCGATGCTCCCGTCGGCCAGCGCCGCGGCCCGCTTGTCCCCGGGCAGCGACTGCAGCACGATCGTGCGGAGCTTGGCGGGCTCGCCCCACCACTTCGGGTTGCGTACGAGGACGACGCGCCCCTCCTCGGCGTCCCGCTTCCCGACCAGGAACGGTCCGGCGCCGATCTTGAGCTGCTCACGCGCGGCATCGTTGAAGGCGTTGGCGTCGCCCATCACGCTCTTGGGGTAGAGCGGTGTGAACAGGGACCGCCAGTCGGCATAGGGCCGGGCGAAGGTGACCTTGACCTCCCGGGGGCCGGCGCCCTGCTCGACCTTGCCGATCCGGTCGTAGCCGGCGTTGCGGGCGGTCCAGTACGCGTTGTCCTTGCCGCGCAGGGCATTCCACTGGGCGATGAAGTCCGCGGCGGTGATCGGTGTGCCGTCGCTCCACCGCGCCTTGGGGTTGATCTTGTACGTGACGACCTGCTTGGGGTCGCGGGCACTGATCTCCGCGGCGTCGAGGTAGTCGGCGTTGCGCTGCGGGGTGCCGGCGGCGTCGACGGTGAACATGCTGGGCAGCACCGCGCCGGCGATCCGCGCGGTGGTCGCGTCGGCATCGGCCTGGAAGGCGTTCAGGGTGCCGGGCATCGCGTCGATCGCCCAGCGCAGCGTGCCGCCGCTCTTGAGCTCGCTGCGGGGCGCGGGGGCGATGTCCTGGGACGCCGCGACGGACGCCTCGCGGTCGTCGCCGCTGCATCCGGTCAAGGCCGGCAGCGGGAGCAGCACCCCCGCCACGATGAGCGCGGCACTGCGGCGTCCGCGGCACACCGCGCGGCGGCCTGAGGGGTGGTCGTGGTCGGTCATGACGGTTACCTCCGGGCTCGCCCGCGCCGCGCCGAGCACTGTCCGAGAGCTGGCCGGCGCACCACGTTCGGCCGACTTTGCGGCTCATCACATCTATGGCCCCCTACTGAAAGCGACCGGTGCGCGGCCCGCCGCCCGACACGTCGGCCGCCGCGTCAAGGCCACCCACCCGGCCCAACACCGGGCCCGCGGGCGGGAAAAAGGCGGGACGTTCCAGGGGCACGGACGACCGCACATCCGCCCGCTCTCGTATCGGCGTTCGATCTCCGCCGCGGCGCATGGTTGCCGAAACGCACCGGTTCGAGTCGTAATCGCGCCGGACCCCTTCCCAACGCCTACTGTGACGCGCGACACTCTCGGGCGCATGAGATCGCCCACCACACCTTCAAAAGTGAGGGCACGTGCTATGTCCCTTCAGGACGAACTGACGGCGGTTGAACGCGGCCTGGACGAACTGATCCGGTCGGTGGGAAGACTGGAGGCGCGGATCGGCGCCGGTCTGGACATCCGCCGGGTGCGCAGTGACACGGACCATCTGCGCGAGAGTCTCGCCCTGCTGAAGCAGAGCGTGGCCGCCGGGCCACCCGGCCGTCCGGGCGCCGCCGACGAAGAGATGGTGCCGATCTCCGACGCCCCCTACAACTCCGCGCTGTGGACGGACGCCGAGGACGAGGGCCTCGGCTCCAGGAACGGCCACGCCCCCTGACGCCGAAAACAGCCCCACCGTCCGACCCTCATCCCGTCCCGCCCCGCCCCGGCGGTGCACCATCCGCCCCCGCCCCGACGGAGCGCCCTTCACGGAGACCGACGTTGGCCACTGGCACCGAACCCTCATCAGCTACGGGCGCGACCGGCGTGCACTCCGCCGCGCGCGCCGCGATCCCCGCCCGCCATCTGCGCACCGACCGCTGGTGGCTGGCGCCGGCCGGCACCGCCGCCGGGCTGCTCGCGTTCATCGTCTACTCGACCTGGCGGGCGTTCGCGAACGCCGACTACTACCACGCGCCCTATGTCTCGCCGTTCTACTCGCCGTGTCTGGCCGAGAACTGCGAGACCATGCGCGGCGGGCCCAACTGGGAGATCTTCGGCAGCTGGTGGGGCCTGTCCCCCGCGCTGCTGATCCTGATCTTCCCGCTGGGTTTCCGGCTGACCTGCTACTACTACCGCAAGGCCTACTACCGCGGCTTCTGGGCCTCGCCGCCGGCCTGCGCGGTCGCCGAGCCGCACAAGAAGTACACCGGTGAGACCCGCTTCCCGCTGATCCTGCAGAACATCCACCGCTACTTCTTCTACTTCGCGGTGCTGGTCGCCGGGGTGCTGACGTACGACACCGCGCTCACCTTCCGCGACGAGCACTACCACTGGGGCCATATGGGCCTGGGCTCCCTGGTGTTCCTCGTCAACATCGTGCTGATCTGGGCGTACACCGTCTCCTGCCACTCCTGCCGGCACATCGTCGGCGGACGGCTGCGGCACTTCTCCAAGCACCCCGTGCGCTACCGGCTGTGGGGCTGGGTCGGCAAGCTCAACGAGCGGCACATGCTGCTCGCGTGGTCCTCGCTGATCAGCGTGGCGCTGGCGGACTTCTATGTGTTCCTGCTGGCCAGCGGGGCGTTCGAGGATCCGCGCTTCTTCTGACGGCAACTGCCCCAACTACTCCTACGACAGCTTCTCCTAAGGAAAGGTGTGCCCCCAGATGGCGCATGTGGACCGGCAGGCATGGGACGTGGTCGTGGTGGGCGCGGGCGGCGCCGGTCTGCGTGCCGCCATCGAGGCCCGCGAGGCCGGCATGCGGACGGCCGTGATCTGCAAATCCCTTTTCGGCAAGGCCCATACGGTGATGGCCGAGGGCGGTATCGCGGCCAGCATGGGCAACGCCAACGAGCACGACAACTGGCAGGTCCATTTCCGCGACACCATGCGCGGCGGAAAGTTCCTCAACCACTGGCGGATGGCCGAGCTGCACGCCCGTGAGGCCCCGGACCGGGTCTGGGAGCTGGAGACCTGGGGCGCGCTCTTCGACCGCACCCCGGACGGCCGGATCTCCCAGCGCAACTTCGGCGGCCATGAATACCCGCGCCTGGCCCATGTCGGCGACCGTACGGGCCTGGAGCTGATCCGCACCCTGCAGCAGAAGATCGTCTCGCTGCAGCAGGAGGACGAGCGGGAGTTCGGCGCGTACGACGCCCGGCTGAAGGTCTTCCAGGAGTGCACCGTCACCCGCGTACTGAAGAGTGACGGGCGGGTCTCCGGCGCCTTCTGTTACGAGCGGGAATCCGGCCGCTTCTTCGTCATGGAGGCGCCGGCGGTGGTGCTGGCCACCGGCGGCATCGGCAAGTCCTTCAAGGTGACATCAAATTCCTGGGAGTACACCGGCGACGGCCATGCGCTGGCGCTGCTGGCCGGTGCGCCGCTGATCAACATGGAGTTCGTGCAGTTCCACCCCACCGGGATGGTCTGGCCGCCGTCGGTGAAGGGCATCCTCGTCACCGAGTCCGTGCGCGGTGACGGCGGGGTGCTGCGCAACAGCGAGGGCAAGCGCTTCATGTTCGACTACATCCCGGACGTCTTCAAGGAGAAGTACGCCGAGAGCGAGGACGAGGGCGACCGCTGGTACGAGGACCCGGAGCGCAACCGGCGCCCACCCGAGCTGCTGCCCCGCGACGAGGTCGCCCGCGCCATCAACGCCGAGGTCAAGGCGGGCCGCGGCTCTCCGCACGGCGGCGTCTATCTGGATGTCTCCACCCGGATGCCGGCCGAGGTGATCAAGCGCCGGCTGCCGTCCATGCACCACCAGTTCAAGGAGCTGGCGGATGTGGACATCACCGCCGAGCCGATGGAGGTCGGCCCGACCTGTCACTACGTGATGGGCGGGGTGGACGTGGACCCGGACACCGCGGCGGCGACCGGCGTACCGGGCCTGTTCGCGGCCGGTGAGGTGGCCGGCGGGATGCACGGCTCCAACCGGCTGGGCGGCAACTCCCTGTCCGACCTGCTGGTCTTCGGCCGCCGGGCGGGTCTGCACGCGGCCGAGTACGCGGCATCGCTGACCGACCGGCCACAGGCCGACCCGCTGCAGATCGACGCGGCGGAGGCGGAGGCGCTGCGCCCCTTCAGCGCCGAGGAGGCCGGGGACGCCGAGGAGGCCGCCGGCCGCGACAAGGGCCCGGCCGAGAATCCGTACACCCTGCACCAGGAGCTCCAGCAGGCGATGAACGACCTGGTCGGCATCATCCGCAGGGAGGGGGAGATGGCCGAGGCGCTGAAGCGGCTGGCCGATCTGCGGGTCCGGGCCCGGCGGGCCGGCGTGGAGGGGCACCGGCAGTACAACCCGGGCTGGCATCTGTCCATCGATCTGCGGAACATGCTGCTGGTCAGCGAGTGTGTGGCGCGGGCGGCGCTGGCGCGCGAGGAGAGCCGGGGCGGGCACACCCGCGACGACCATCCCACGATGGACCGGAGCTGGCGCAACATCAATCTGGTCTGCGAACTCGCCGATCCGCAGTGCGACGCGCGGGCCGCCGACCCGTCCCTGGGCCAGATCCGGCTGTCCCGCCGCGAGACCCCGCCGATCCGCCGCGATCTGCTGGAACTGTTCGAGAAGGACGAGCTGGCGAAGTATCTGACGGACGAGGAGCTGAGCCGGTGAGCGAGCCGCAGGCAGTACAGGACGGGAAAGAGAAGTCCGGACAAGCCGGTGCCTACCAGGCGCACTTCAGGGTGTGGCGGGGCGACGCGGACGGCGGAGAGCTGGCCGATTTCCAGGTCGAGGTGCACGAGGGCGAGGTGGTGCTGGACATCATCCACCGCCTCCAGGCGACCCAGACACCCGATCTCGCCGTGCGCTGGAACTGCAAGGCGGGCAAGTGCGGTTCGTGCAGCGCGGAGATCAACGGGCGGCCGCGGCTGATGTGCATGACGCGGATGTCGGTGTTCGACCGTACGGAGACGATCACGGTCACGCCGATGCGGGCGTTCCCGGTCGTCCGCGACCTGGTCACCGATGTGTCCTTCAACTACGCCAAGGCCCGCGAGATCCCCTCGTTCGTGCCGCCCGCGGAGCTGGCACCCGGTGAGTACCGCATGCAGCAGGAGGATGTGGGCCGTTCGCAGGAGTTCCGTAAGTGCATCGAGTGCTTCCTGTGCCAGGACACCTGCCATGTCGTCCGTGACCACGAGGAGAACAAGGCCGCCTTCGCCGGTCCGCGCTTCCTGATGCGGATCGCCGAGCTCGACATGCATCCGCTGGACGCGGCGCCGGAGTCCGGTATCGACCGCAGGGGCAGCGCGCAGGACGACCACGGGCTGGGCTACTGCAACATCACCAAGTGCTGCACCGAGGTCTGCCCCGAAAACATCAAGATCACCGACAATGCGCTGATCCCGCTGAAGGAGCGCGCCGCGGACCGTAAGTACGACCCGCTGGTCTGGCTCGGCAACAAGATCCGGCGCCGTACGGAATGACTCCCGGGGAGTTGACTCCTCCCCCTCGTAAAGGAGGGGGATTCCTAGCTCACGTCGCCTGCGGCCCGGCGGACCAACAGGTCTTACACGATCAGCACTAGCCGGGTTGAAGACCAGCCCGGACCAGCATCACGCGGGCGGAGTTCTTATCCCTGGGGGATACGGCTCCGCACGCGGTGCAGGCATAGGTTCTCTCGGAAAGAGGTAGTGCGTGCTTGGTTCTCGCTCCGCACTGCGCACAGTCCATGGTGGTGTGCGCGGGGTGTACCAGGTGCACGGCCCGCCCGTGCTTGCGGGCCATCTCGGCCAACGCCGCCTTGGTGGCGCCGATCGCGGCGTCGGCGGCCTTGCGGGCCATCGAGGACTTGACAAGGAACTTCGGCTTGAAGTCCTCCACTGCCAAAGCGTCATGGTCACGGACAACGCGCTTGGCCCACTTGCGGGCGGTGTCCTGACGCTGCCGAGCCACCTTCTTGTGCAGCTTCGCCGTCTGCTTCTTCGCGGCGTGGTAGCCCTTCGATCCGGGCTGCCCGCGCTTGGGCTTCCGTCGGGCCATCATCCGCTGATACCGGGCGAGACGCTGCGCGGCCTTCTCTCCATGCTGGGCATGCGGAAGGTCGTGGGCATCGGATGTGGTGGTCGCGGTCTCCTTCACGCCCCAGTCGATTCCGATCACCGCGCCGGCAACGGGCAGTTCCTCGGTCACCGTGGGGACAACAAAGCTTGCGTACCAATGCCCGATGCTGTCGCGGTAGACGCGCACACTGGACGGCGGTTGGGGCAGCTCCCGCGACCACACCACGGCCACCGCGATCCCGCCCGCCAGGTGCAGGCGCCCGTCCTTCAGCCGGAATCCGCGCTTGGTGTATTCAAAGGTCGGCAGCGCCTCGCACTTCTTCTTGTACTTGGGCATCCCGGCCCGCTGCCGCACAGGCAGCCGGGCCTTGATGTCCTTGAGCGCTTTGGCGCGGGACTTACCGAAGTCGCGTATCAACTGCTGCTGAGGAACGCATGCACCCGCACGCAGCCACGGGATACGAGCACGCGCCTCGGTCAGCATCGCGGCAAGCTGCACCGGCCCGCAGGTCCGCTTGTCCACACCTTCGGAACGGGTCTTGTTCCAGACCCCGACCTGCTTGGACTTGGCCACACACTCGTTCCACACCCACCGACACCTCGGACATGTTCCATGTGATGAAGGCGGCCGTCGGGCTCCAGCGGGCCCGGCACGAGGACGCCGGGATCCATCCCACGATCCCGGCCGTGCTGCGGATGGCGACCCTGGGCGGCGCGGAGTGCATCGGCATGGCGGACCGCGTCGGATCGCTGACACCGGGCAAGCGCGCCGATGTCGTCGTCCTGGACCCCGCCACGCTCAACTTCGCCCCGCGCTTCGACTGGACCGGCCAGATCGTGTTCAACGGGCAGCCGTCGAACGTCAGCGAGGTCTTCGTCGACGGCCGTCTGCGCAAGTCGCAGGGCGAGCTGGTGGAGGTGGACACCGCCCGGGTGGTCCGGGAGGCGGAGCGGGCGGCGGCGCGCCTGCGCACCGCCGCCTGACCCGACCGGTGGGCCGTAGGCCCTGTCGTCGAACTCCCGCCTGCCCCGCGTCCCGGCAGCCCTCCTCAGAACAGACTCAGCAGCGCTTCCGTCGGATCCGCCGCCGGCGACTCCCCGTCGGGCAGGCCGAGTTCGAACCAGACGGTCTTGCCGCGCGGGGTGCGGCGGCTGCCCCAGCCCTCGCTCAGCAGACCGACCAGCTGGAGTCCGCGGCCGCCCTCGTCGGTGTCCCGGGCGCGGCGGCGGCGCGGCTGGGCGAGATCGGCGTCCCAGACCTCGCAGACCAGCGAGCGGTCCAGCAGCAGCCGCAGCCGGATCTCCCCGTGGCCGTGCCGCAGCGCATTGGTCACCAGCTCGCTGACCAGCAGCTCGGTGGTGTCGACCAGCTCCTGAAGGCCCCAGTCCGTGAGCTGCTCGCGGGCCAGTTCGCGGGCGCGGGCCACCGACCGGGCCTCCGGCGCCAGACTCCAGTCGCCCACCGCGTCCTTGGGCAGCCCGTGCACCCGCGCCATCAGCAGCGCGATGTCGTCCTCGCCGTGCGAGGTGTCCAGGGCGCTCAGCACATGGTCGCAGGCGTCCTCCAGCGGGCGGTCGGCGCCCGAGAGCGCCGTACGGAACGCCTGCAGCCCCTCGTCCAGCGGATGGTCGCGGGACTCCACCAGACCGTCGGTGTAGAGCGCGAGCAGCGCGCCGTCCGGCAGCTCGACCTCGATCTCCTCGAAGGGCTCGCCGCCGACGCCGAGCGGCATCCCCGGCGGCACGTCGAGCAGCAGCGCGTCCTCGCCCTCCTCGACCAGCACCGGCGGCAGATGCCCGGCGTTGGCGAACGTACAGCGCCGGGTGATGGGGTCGTAGACGGCGTAGACGCAGGTGGCGAGGTAGACCTCGGAGAGATCGGCGGTACGGGCGGAGCGCCCGGTCTCGGGCGCGGGATCGGCGGCCCCGGACCGGCTGCGCGCGGCGCGCGCGCTGCGGCGGCCGTCGCCGTCGCCGCCGAGCCCGCGGGCGATCTCGTCCAGCGCCGAGAGCACCTCGGCCGGCTCCAGATCCAGCAGGGCCAACGTCCGTACGGCGGTGCGCAGTTCACCCATCGCCACGGCGGCGCGCAGCCCGCGGCCCATGACGTCGCCGACCACCAACGCCGTACGGTGGCCGGGGAGTTCGATGACATCGAACCAGTCGCCGCCGACCTCGGTGGCGGTGGTGCCGGGCAGATAGCGGCAGGCGATGTCCAGGCCGGCCGCCTCGGGGTCGCCGGGCGGCAGCAGGCTGCGCTGCAATATCAGCGCGCGTTCGTGCTCGCGGCGGTAGAGGCGGGCGTTGTCTATACAGACCGCGGCGCGCGCGGCCAGCTCCACGGCGAGCGCCGTGTCGCGCTCCCCGAACGGCTCGCTGCCCTTCGTACGGGAGAACTGCACCAGCCCGACGACGGTATCCCTGGCGACCATCGGGACGGCGAGGGTGGAGTGCACCACCGCGCCGAGCTCCGGCCCGTCGTCGCTCTCCCGGCCGGGGATGATCTGCGCCTGGGCGGTCCGCAGGGCGCCCGCGCAGGGGGAGTTGAAGGGGTAGCGGTGTACGGCGCCGACCGCGATCGGGTCCGAGGCGTCCTCGGGGACGGAGGCGGTGGCGAGCGGGGCGTCCGACACCGCGCTGGCGAAGGCGACCCGGCGCAGCTCCGCGCTGCCGTCGCTCATGCCGGGCGGGGCCTCGTCGTTGGACAGCAGGCCCTGGTAGAGGTCCACCGAGGCCAGATCGCAGAACTGCGGGACGGCGACGTCCAAGAGGGTGCGGGCGGTGGTCTCCAGGTCGAGGGAGTTGCCTATCCGGGCGCCGGCCTCGTTGAGCAGGGCGAGGTTGCGACGGGCGTTGGCGGCCTCGCGCTCGGCCCGGCGCCGGCCGGTCACATCGGCGGCGAGCGCCGCGACGCCGATCGGGCGGCCGCTGGCGCCGTGCAGCCGGTAGAGCGACACCGACCAGCGGCGGCGGTCGTCCTCGCCGGGCACCAGGCCGACCAACTGCATATCGGTGACCGGCTCGCCGGTGTCCAGAACGCGGCGCAGCGCGGCGGCCATCCGATCGGCCTCGGAGCGCGGCAGGAAGTCGTGCGGGGTGCAGCCGCGGTACTTGCTCGCCGGGCCGCCGAAGACGGTGGCGAACCGCTCGTTGACCCGCAGCAGCTTCAGGTCCGTGCCGAACAGGGTGAAGCCCATGGGGGATTGACCGAAAACGGCCTGCGAGGCGGCGAGGTCGGTCTCGATGCCGCGCAGCGCCCGGACATCGACGCAGACGCAGACCGCGGCGCGCTCGCCCTCCTCGTTGCGGGAGGGCATCACATAGATCTCGGCGAGCCCGTCGGCCTCGCCGCCCTCTTGCCTGCGGTAGGGCACCAGGCCGGTCCACTCCCGGCCGTCGAGAATCTCGGACACCTTGCGGTGGCCGGTCTCGTGCAACTCGCTTGGCACGAACGCCTCGACGGGGTCCTTGCCGATCGCGTAACGGGCGGGAATGCCGAGCATCTGCTCGGCGCGCTCGCTCCATTGGTCGATCCGCCCGTCGGGGCCGAGCGAGAAGGAGGCCACTCTGATGTAGTCGTAGATCGACCCGGGCCGGCTGCTCTGCCATACGGGCGGACCCGGCAGATCGCACGCGCGCGGACGGCCACCTGGGTCGCCGGGGCCGTCCGCACCACCCTGACCATCGGCCTGTGCGGGTTCTGCCCCGCCAGATGACATCTCGCTCACGAGCCCCGTCCCCTCCAGCTCATCGTGCCCGGACCGGACCAGCCTGAGTATCCAGTACCACGGCTATCCGGAACACGGTCTTCACGATCACAGCACAGTCTCGATCGCAGGCCATCTACAAAATGTCGATGAAATGGCAACGATCAGGACTCCACATGTCTCCTAACCAGCCACCGACAGCTCGAACCACACTGTCTTGCCACTCTTTCCACGCCGGGTCCCCCAGCGCCGCGAACTGCACGCGACCAGCTGCAATCCACGGCCTCCCTCGTCATCGGGGGTGGCGGTGCGCTCCTGCGGCGGGTCGGGCAGCGGATCGGAGACCTCGACGAGCAGCCCGCCGGCACTCAGCAGCACCATCCGGACGCCGATCGGTCCGCTGGCATGGCGCAGGGAGTTGGTGACGAGCTCGCTCACGAGGAGTACGGCCACATCGGCGGCACCGTTCAATCCCCAGTCGTCCAGCACCCGGCGGACCGCGGTGCGAGCGGTGCGCACCGCACCGGGGTCGGCCGGAAAGCTCCATTCGGCGACCGGTGAACCGGTGGCCCTGGCGCGCCTGCGGACGTTTCCGGATCCCGGTTCCGGGACCCCTGCCGCTGCGCTGTCGCTCACGCCGATCACATCCCAGCCTGATGGCATCCCCCGTCGAATGGCCCGCATGAAGGGGTCAATTTGGACATACCCGATATCGAGGGCTAAGTATCGCCTTCAACGGTGCACTGTGGCATAAATAGCGCATATTGCGGCAGTGGAGCCGGGCAGGCACGTCAGGCGGGCAACCTCACGCGGCGGAGGGGCCGCGGTACGCGGGGCGTGGGCAGCGGCGGGCGGATGACGACACGCTCTCGCCAGGGCTGCACGCTCCGGCTACGACCTGGCCGATTTTGACCGCACATGTGTCGGGACGGCGGTCATCGCCGTACGCCCGGCACCCCGGCCGTCGCCGCCAGCCGCCGCATCGCCTCGGCGACCGCCGGGCGGTCCTGGTCCAGCCAGTCGACCTGCGCCTCCTCGCCGGGCCGCAGCCAGCGCAGCTCGTCATGGTCCTGCAGCGGCCGCGGCACCCCGGACACCAGCCGGGCCGTCCACACCTGGAGGACATAGCCGGGCCGCAGCACCCACTCCCCCGGAATCCGCTCCAGGGCCCTCGCCTCGACGCCCAGCTCCTCGCGCAGCTCGCGCTCCAGCGCCTGTTCGGGCGTCTCACCGTCCTCCACCTTGCCGCCGGGCAGCTCCCAGCGGCCGGCCAGCGCGGGCGGTGCGCTGCGCCGGGCGGCCAGCAGCCGCCCGCGCTCGCACACCGCCGCGCCCACCACTACGCGCACGCTCGTCATGCGCGGCAGCCTACGTCCCCCGCCCTCGTCCCGCTTCTCGCTCCGCGCCCCTCAGGTCGTCGCGCGGTCGGCCTTCTCGACCACGTAAAGCCGCTGGTGGCCACGTGTATCGAGCCGGTCGGCCACCCGCTCCGCCTCCGCTCGGGTGGCATAACGACCGACGCGATACCGGTTGCCACCTTCGTCCTGGCGGATGACGAGCCAGGGGAGCACGGCTCCACCGTCGGTCATTGCGCCCCTCCGTCCGCCGCGTAGCGCGCCGTCACGCGCCCCTCGTCTGCTGATGCCGAAATCGCATTCCGCATATGCCCGAGCGTACGCCCGACCTTTACGCACCGGATATGGATTTACACAAAGAGGTACCGAACCGGCCACCCGCGGGCACCGGCGAACCGGAAGTGACCTGCGAGTGGCCGGTGGGGCCCGATGGGCTCGGGCGTACGTACGAAAGCGCTGAGGTGGCGCGGGACCGGCTCAGGCCCCGACGGGCGCCTTGTCCTCGTCGGCCTCAGCAGCCTTGTCCGCCTCACGGGCCTCGTCCGCCGCACGGATCTCGGCCTCGGCGCCGACCAGCGACGGGTTGCGCCACGAACTGCGCACGCCCCAGTAGTAGAAGGCGAGCCCGATCGCCGCGACCAGGAGGATGTCCCAGCCCTCCGGCAGATAGCCCTTGCCGCCGAATTCCTTGCCGCCCATGTACGAGACAGCGGCCATGACCAGCAGATACGCCACCATCCAGGCCCCGGCCTTGAGGTGCGGGAGCAGCGCGGCCCACGGCTTACGGCCCTGGGTCAGCGGCTTGCCGATCTCGTACCAGGCCCAGACCGGCAGCCCGACGGCCATGATCAGGATGACCTTGCCGGTGAGCGGCCAGCGGCCCCAGTACAGGACCAGCGAGCCGAAGACCATCGCGACCGGCGCGATGACCGGCATCGCCCGCAGCTTGACCGGACGCTTGAGATCCGGCGAGATGCGGCGCAGCGACATCACGGCAACCGGCCCCGTGATGTACGAGATGACCGTGGCGACCGAGACGATCTCGGCGAGCGAGCCCCAGCCGCGGAAGACCGCGAGGAAGAGGAAGGCGATCGCGAGGTTGAGCAGCAGCGCCGGGCGCGGGACACCGGTCTTCTTGTCCACCTTGCCGAAGATGCCGGGCAGATGGCCGTTCTCCTGCACACCGTGGATCATGCGCGAGGTGGTGGCGGCGTAGATCATGCCGGTGCCGGACGGCGAGACAAAGGCGTCCGCGTACAGCAGCAGCGCCAGCCAGTTCAGGCCCCAGGCCACCGCGAGGTCGGCGAGCGGCGAGTTGAAGCCCAGACCGGCCCAGCCGCCGCCGGCGGCCAGCTTGTCACCGGGGACCGCCATCAGGAACGCGACCTGCAGCGCGACATAGATGACCAGCGCGATCACGATCGACCAGATGACGGCCTTCGGCAGCGACTTGCCGGGGTTACGGGCCTCGGCGGCGAGGTTCAGCGGGGACTGGAAGCCGTTGTAGGCCCAGACGATTCCCGAGACGGCGACGGCGGTGAAGACCGAGCTCCAGCCGTTGGGCGCGAAGCCGCCGTGCTGGGTGACATTGCCGGTGTCGAAGTGCGCCGCCATCAGGGCGCTCGCGGTCAGCACCGGCACAACGACCTTGAAGACCGTGATCGCGGTGTTGGTCTTCGCGAACAGCGAGATCGCGAACCAGTTGAGGAAGAAGTAGAAGATCAGCAGGATGCTGGCGAGTCCGACGCCGGTGCCGGTCAGCTCCTGGCCGTCATAGAGCGCATGCGCCCAGCCGTAGTCCCAGGAGCTCATGTACTGAACGGAGGCGGTGGCCTCACCGGGGATGACCGAGACGATCGCGATCCAGTTCGCCCAGGCCGCGAGGTATCCGGCGAGCGAGCCGTGCGAGTACTGGCCGTAGCGGACCATGCCGCCGGCCTTCGGGAACATCGAGCCGAGCTCGGTGTAGGTGAGCGCGATCGTCAGCGCGACGAGCGCGCCGATGATCCAGGCCACGATCGCGGCCGGTCCGGCGATGGCGGCGGCCCGCTCGGCCCCGAAGAGCCAGCCGGAACCAATGATGGACCCAAGACCCGTGGCGGTCAGGGCGATGGTCCCGAGGGACCGACGGTAATTCGAGTGCGAGTCCTGCTCCGCACTCGGGGTATTCGTCGTGCTCACGTGCTTGGTCTCCTGGTCTTCCCCCGTGCCGTGCACAAACTTCGCCATCGTAAGAGCGATTCAGAGGGTCGACTTCCCCCACCTACGCAAAACTCCCGCCCAGTTGAGGGTCTGTGAGGTATCCAACACCGAGACCAGGGCCGCATTTCCTCACAATGCCGTACAAATGCGACATCAACCTGAGAACCAAAGGCAAGCCCGGGGCGTCCAGGCGGCACACGCAGGGCGTTGGACGGACACACCAATCACTTCACAGGCAGGTGATAGGCGACCCGATAGCGGTCCGCGAGCGTGACGACATCGGCCGTCTCGACCGGCCGGCCGCCCGCGAAGTAGGTACGCGAGATGACCAGCACCCCATGCCCCGGCACCCCGCCCAGCGCCATGGCCTCCTCCGCCAGGGCGGGCCGGGCCCCGACCTCCTCGACGACGTTGTCCACCACCACATCGATGGCCGCCATCCGCTCGACCACCCCGCGCCCCGCCAGCGGCCCCTCCTCCGGCAGCATCACGGGCGTCCGGCCGGTGACCTCCAGCGGCTCCCAGGACGTCGAGAGCATCGACGGCTCACCCTCCGCCCGGAAGACATAGCGGGTCCGCATCACCTTGGCCCCCGGCGGAATGCGCAGCCGGGTCGCGACCGCCGAACTCGCCGCCTCCTGCTCGCTGCTGGACTCCCAGGTGCCCCGCACCCGTTCGTCCGTCTGCTCCTGCCGGAACGGCGTACACCCACCGGCCGAGTGGAAGCCGGCGCGGGCGATACGGCGCGGGACGGGCTGCTCGCGCACATACGTCCCCGATCCCGAGCGGCCCTCGACCAGGCCCTCGGCCATCAGGACCTTGCGCGCTTCCAGGGCGACGGTGTCCGAGACGCCGTACTCCTCGCGGATGCGCGCCTGGGAGGGGAGGCGGGTGTGCGGAGGCAGCACCCCGTCGACGATTTTCTGGCGCAGGTCGCCGGCGACTCGGAGGTACGCGGGCTGCTCACCGAAAGGCACGTGCCCCTCCCAACAGCTTGACAGTCAGCAACAGCGTCGCAACCGCGCGTTGCCGACCGCAACCTTGGGCCAGATATTCACCTGATGTGATGAAACCCAGCTCAGCCTGTACGGATCAAGACCGGGCACCGGCGCGCCCGGGCGCCCCCGCACCTCCCGCCCCGTCCGCACCCCGCGCACCGCCACCCCACGCCACCCCGCTCCGGCCCCACTTCCCGGTACGCGCTGCCCACCCGTGTCACGATCGAAACGGGACCACGGCCGCCACGCGAAGCGCCCACCACGGGAAACGGTCGCCACGGGCCCACGCTCTCCACCGGACAAGAACCCCGGCAGGAAGGGACCCCATGCCCGCCGAACCCCACCTCTCCCCCATGCCCAAGGACTGGCAGCGGGCGCTCGCCGTGGTCGCCCACCCCGACGACCTCGAGTACGGCGCGGCGGCCGCCATCGCCGAATGGACCGCCGCCGGGCGGGAGATCAGCTACCTCCTGGTCACCCGCGGCGAGGCCGGTATCGACGGACTGGCACCCGCGGAGTGCGCCACGGTCCGCGAGGCCGAGCAGCGGACCGGCGCCGCGCTCGTCGGCGTGCACACGGTCGAATTCCTCGACCACCGCGACGGCACCGTCGAGGCCGGTACGACCCTGCGCCGCGAGCTCTCGGCGGCCATCCGGCGCCACCGCCCCGAGCTGGTGATCACCCTCAATCACCACGACACCTGGGGCGGCGGGAACTGGAACAGCCCCGACCACCGAGCGGTGGGCCGCGCCGTACTGGACGCGGCGGGCGACGCCGGCAACCGCTGGATCTTCCCCGAGCTCGCCGACGCACAGGGACTGGCGCCCTGGAACGGCGTCCGCTGGGTGGCCGTGGCCGCATCCCCGTACCCCACGCACGCCGCCGAGGTCGGCCCCGGCATCGACCGCGCGGTCGCCTCACTGGCGGCCCACGGCGCCTACATCAGGGGCCTGCGCGGCGCCGAACAGGACCCGCACGCCTACGCCCGCACGTTCATCGAGCAGTCGCTCCGCTCCGGCGGCGAACGCTACCGGGGCCACCCCGCGACGCTCTTCCAGGTCTTTCCCCGCTAGGGCGTGTCCCGGGAGGGCCGCCGCAGGGCCTCGGCCACGAACCCGGCCACCAGCGCCGCGACCTCCTCCGGCCGCTCCAGCGCCATGGCATGCGTCCCGTCCACCCCCGCGACGGTCACCTGCGGCCGTGTCCGCGCCAACTCCCCCAGATCGCGCCGCAGTCCCTCCACATGCGCCGCCATCAGCTCGTCGACCCACGGCGGCACGCCCGGCACCGGCGGATTCGGACGCAACGCCCGGGCGATCAACAACGGCCGCGCCACCCGCCGGTAGAGCGCGAACAGATCAAGCGCCGCCATCGCCTCCTGCGCCTCCACCGCCTGCTTCCGCCCCGGCCGCAGAAACAGCTGCCCGTCCGCGGTCTCCCCGAGCGACCGCCGCACCCCGGCCTCCATCAGCTCCCCCGGAATCCCCAACTGCGCGGCCATGGCCGCCTGATAGCCGAGTACACCGTCCAACGCCCCCGCATCGAACGGCCGCCCGCCCGCCTCCTCCGCGAACCTCCGCGCCTCCGCCAGCCGTTCCCGCACATACGACGCGTCCAGCCCCACGTACTGCTCCGGACGCCCCATCCCGTGCCCGTCCAGATTCACCGCCGCCGGCGCACCCCCGTCCCGCTCCAGACACAGCGCGGCGACCATCCCGCCCATCGAATGCCCCACCACCACGGCCTCCGGCGCCCCGCAGGCCGCCAATACCGCCGTCACATCCCCGACCGCCACCTCGAACGTCCACGGCACCGCACCGTCCCCCGACCGCCCGTGCCCCCGCAGATCCATCGCCCACACCCGATGCCCCACGGCCAGCAACGGCGCGACCCGCTCCCAGTCCGCCAACGTCCGCCCCGCACCGTGCAACAACAGGACCGGCACCCCGCCCCCGCCGTGGTCCCGCACGGCCAGCTCCACACCGTCGTCCGCCACACACACCATGTCCTTGCCTGCGCTCAGAGTCATACCTGCACGCTAGGCCCGGAAAAATCCTCCAAGATCATCTCTACAGGTGATGCCACAGCCGCGCATTTCACGGCATAATGAATCAACCCCGTTTTCCCCGGCCCCTGTTGGGCAGCGCGCCGAGGCGCGCCTCGGACCACGGGCGGGGCGCGAACGAAGACGGCACACAAGAGATGGCCCACCGCTGACGATCTCGCGGCCCGAACCTCTCCGTTCGCCGTCATGGCCCAAAGGTCGCATCGGGCGCTGCCGCCACCCGGGCCGGTTCTGTGGGCCGTCGGTGGCAAAGCGGCCCACGCCTGCTCGCGCCTGCCGTCAGGCTCCCCCACCGGGCTGAACAATCGCCCTGGTCAAGACGTACGGACGCGTCTCAGCGGACTGAGGGGAACGACCGATGGACAGAGCGGGACATCCGGATCGCAGAGCTCTGCTCGCCGGCGGACTTGCGGTCGCCACGGCCGCGCTTGCGGGGTGCTCATCGACGAGCGCCGCCCCGTTGGCAACCAGCGCTTCACCGGAAGCGCGGCCGACCACGCCCGCCGCGGCATTCGCAAGACTGATGGACGGCAACAAGCGCTGGGTGAGCGGAGACCTTCAACATCCCGACCGGGATCCGAACCGGCGCGAGTTCGTAGCCCAGGGGCAGGAACCTTTCGGGTCGATCCTCTCGTGCATCGACTCCCGGGTCCCGCCGGAACTCCTCTTCGATACCGGGCTGGGCGACCTGTACGTGATGCGCACGGGCGGGGAAGCGGTCGGCCCGGTGGTCACGGGTTCCGTGGAGTACGGGCCCATGACGAGTGGCACTCCGCTCGTCGTGGTCCTCGGGCATCAGCGTTGCGGCGCCGTCGAGGCGTCGTACAAGTCCCTCCGTGACGGCAAACCTCTGCCCGGGAAGCTCGAAGCGATCGCCAGGGCTCTGCAGCCGGCGTACGAGCTGGCAGTCCGGCAAGGTGGTGCCGACCCGGTCGAGACCATGGCTCGCGCCCAGGTCAAGCTGACCGCGGCCGCCCTGCGCTCCAACCAGGACCTGGCCCCACTCGTGCGAAAGGGCGACCTTGCCGTGGTCGGCGCCTACTACTCGCTCGACACCGGCAAGGTGGAAGTCCTGGCCGGCGCGCCTTCCTGAGCTGAGCGGTCGGATACGAAAAGGGCCGGACTCAACAGAGCCCGGCCCTTTCCGACCCACGCACGTGACGGACAACCTCACGTGCGGGACCGAACGGCTCAGACGTTGAAGCGGAACTCCACCACGTCCCCGTCCTGCATCACATAGTCCTTGCCCTCCATGCGGGCCTTGCCGGCCGCGCGGGCGTCGGGCACCGAGCCGGTTTCGACGAGGTCGGCGAAGGAGATGACCTCGGCCTTGATGAAGCCCTTTTGGAAGTCGGTGTGGATGACGCCGGCGGCCTCGGGGGCGGTGGCGCCCTTCTTGATGGTCCAGGCGCGGGTTTCCTTGGGGCCGGCCGTCAGGTAGGTCTGCAGGCCGAGGGTGTCGAAGCCGACGTGGGCGAGGGTGGCGAGGCCGGGCTCGTCCTGGCCGACGGACTGGAGGAGTTCCAGGGCCTCGTCCTCGTCGAGCTCGGCGAGGTCCGCCTCCAGCTTGGCGTTGAGGAAGATCGCCTCGGCGGGGGCGACCAGGGCGCGCTGCTCGTCCTTGAAGTCCTCGTCGGTCAGCTCGTCCTCGTCGACGTTGAAGACGTAGAGGAAGGGCTTGGTGGTGAGGAGGTGCAGATCGTGCAGGAGCTCCTCGCGCCCGGAGCCCTGGACGATGCCCGCGGAGAAGAGGGTGTCGCCCTTCTCCAGGATCTCCTTGGCCTCCTCGACCGCCTTGACCTTCGGGGCCACGTCCTTCTTGATCCTGGACTCCTTGACCAGGCGCGGCAGCACCTTCTCGATGGTCTGGAGGTCGGCCAGGATCAGCTCGGTGTTGATGGTCTCGATGTCGTCCTTGGGCGAGACCTTGCCGTCGACGTGGACGACGTTCTCGTCCTTGAAGGCGCGGATGACCTGGCAGATCGCGTCGGACTCGCGGATGTTCGCGAGGAACTTGTTGCCCAGGCCCTCACCCTCGGAGGCGCCGCGGACGATGCCCGCGATGTCGACGAAGTCGACGGTTGCCGGGAGGATCTTCTGGGAGCCGAAGATCTCGGCGAGCTTGGCGAGGCGGGGGTCCGGGACGCCGACGACGCCGACGTTCGGCTCGATGGTGGCGAACGGGTAGTTGGCCGCCAGTACGTCGTTCTTGGTCAGGGCATTGAACATGGTCGACTTGCCGACATTCGGCAGACCGACGATTCCGATCGTGAGCGACACGGTGGCGACTCGACTTCCGACGCGAGAGGTGGTGGGGTGGGCAGCCGCTCCGGGACCGGATGCCGGAACCCGGGAGGGGCGATCCACCAGTCTACGGGGCGGGCCGGTGCGAACGGTCGCTACCAGGGACGGCCGCCACCGGCCCGCCCCGGCTCCGTATCGAACGCAGCCCCAAGCTCGGCCAAACCGCGTGTCCCGCAACCGGTTAATCCCACTTAGCGGCCTACCGTTGGCGAGTGGAGCAACACGAAGCGCGCACCCCCCAACACAGCCCGCCGCGGTCCGGTCTCCCGGCCGCGGGCCAGGACGCCCGGCTCCCGCGCCCCGCGGAGGCCGTGGCTTCCGATCCCGACGACGACTTCCTCACCGCGATGCGGGCCTCCGGGTTCGCATCCGTGCCGGCGTCCGCATCCGCGGCCGTACCCGCCTCGGCGCGCGGTCCGGCGCAGGCCGCGGCCGCCCGTGCGCCCGCCAGGGCAGCCGTGGCGGCCTTCCCCGGACGTGCCCCGGCGCCACCGGGCGGCGCCGGATCGCCTGCCGTCTACCGGGCGCGCCCCCAGCGGCCGGTGCCCGCCCCGCCGCCCGCCCCGGTGCGCCGGATGCCGGCGGCCAAGCTCACCGGCCTCGGCTGCTGGCTGCTGGCGACCGTGGCGCTGCTGGCGTTCGCGTTCCTGGACCGGCTGCTCCTGGCCGGCGCGCAGCCCGCGTACGGCTTCTTCTTCCTGCTGGTCAGCGTGGGCGCGGCGATGTGGGTCAGGCCGTACGACCTGATCTGTGCGCCGGTCACCCTGCCGATCGCGTTCACGATCGGCGCGCTGCCGATCCACCACGGTGCGGACGGGTTCGGCGGGCTGCTGATGGGCGTCTTCACGGTCCTCGCGCTGAACGCCGGCTGGCTCTACGCCGGCACGCTGATCTGCGCGCTGCTCGCGATCGTCCGCCGCGCGCTGATCATCGCGCGGCGTCGGGCCAGCCGAGCGGCGAGTCGACCGCAGGGCGGGCAGTACGGGCCGCAGGACCGGTCGGCCGGGCGGCCGGCGGACCGGGCGCGGCCGGGTACCCGTCCGCGGCAGGTGGCTCGCCAGCCCGAGCGGCGGACGCAGCCATCGCGGCCCCGACAATCCCCGCGTTGTTCTGAAGCTGAGCCGGCACGATCTCGGCCCTGATGCCCTCGATCAGCGGCAGGAACTTCTCCGCCTTGCGGGACACCCCGCCGCCGATCACGAACAGCTCGGGCGAGAAGAGCATCTCCACATGGGCGAGGTACTTCTTGACCCGGTGCGCCCACTGCTGCCAGCTCAGGTCGTGGTCCTCCTTGACCTTGGAGGAGGCCCGCTTCTCGGCGTCGTGGCCGTGCAGTTCCAGGTGGCCGAGCTCGGTGTTGGGGACGAGGCGGCCGCCGGTGAAGACGGCGCTGCCGATGCCGGTGCCGAAGGTGAGGACGATGACCGTGCCGGACCGGCCGCGGCCCGCGCCGTAGCGCAGCTCGGCCAGGCCGGCCGCGTCCGCGTCATTGAGGACGGTGACCGGGCAGCCGCCGGTCTCGCCGCCCAGCCGGTCGGTGAGCAGGGCCGCGGCGTCGGTGTTGATCCAGCCTTTGTCGACATTGGCGGCGGTACGGGTGATACCGCCGGTGACCACGCCGGGGAAGGTCGCGCCGACCGGCCCCGACCACCCGAAGTGCTCCACGACCTGCCGGACGCCGTCCGCCACCGCATCCGGAGTGGCCGGGTGCGGGGTCAGTACCTTGTAGCGCTCCTCCGCGAGATCGCCGCGCTCCAGATCCACCGGGGCACCCTTGATGCCCGTTCCGCCGATGTCCACGCCGAAGACCCTCATGGGAAAAGGCTAGGCGTCGACGGGGCCCCTCGCCCCCGGGATCGACCGACCCGCCCCGGGGAGCGGCCGGCTCGCCCCGGGAGGGACCGGCTCGCCCCCGGAGGAGCGGCGCCCGGCCGTACGACGACCGGGGGCGGCAAAGCTGCGGCGGGCCTCAGCCCTCGGTGGCCGCCTTGGCCTCGGCGCGCAGGTCGCGGCGGAGCTCCTTGGGCAGGGAGAAGGCGATGGACTCCTCGGCGGCCGTGATGGTCTCGACGTCCTCGTAGCCGCGCGCGGCGAGCCAGTCCAGGACGCCGTGGACGAGGATCTCGGGGACGGAGGCGCCGGAGGTGACGCCGACCGTGCTCACGCCCTCCAGCCAGGCCTCGTCGATCTCCTCGGCGTAGTCGACCAGGTGGGCGTCGCGGGCGCCGGCGCCCAGCGCCACCTCGACGAGGCGGACGGAGTTCGAGGAGTTCTTGGAGCCGACGACGATGACGAGGTCGGCCTCGGCGCCCATCTGCTTGACCGCGGTCTGGCGGTTCTGTGTGGCGTAGCAGATGTCGTCGCTGGGCGGGGAGAGCAGGTTGGGGAAGCGGCCCTTGAGGGCGTCCACGGTCTCCATGGTCTCGTCGACCGAGAGCGTGGTCTGGGAGAGCCAGACCACCTTGTCCGGGTCGCGGACCTCCACGTTGGCGACGTCCGCGGGCCCGTCGACGAGCGTGATGTGCTCGGGGGCCTCACCGCTGGTGCCGATGACCTCTTCGTGGCCCTCGTGGCCGATCAGCAGGATGTCGTAGTCGTCGCCGGCGAACCGGACGGCTTCCTTGTGGACCTTGGTGACCAGCGGGCAGGTGGCGTCGATGGTGGCGAGCTTGCCGCGCTTGGCCTCTTCGTGGACGACCGGGGCGACGCCGTGCGCCGAGAAGATGACGATGTTGCCCTCGGGCACCTCTTCCGTCTCCTCGACGAAGATCGCGCCCTTCTTCTCAAGGGTTTTCACGACGTACTTGTTGTGCACGATCTCGTGGCGTACGTAGACGGGAGCGCCGTACTGCTCAAGGGCCTTCTCGACGGCGATCACGGCGCGGTCCACGCCCGCGCAGTAGCCACGGGGGGCGGCGAGCAGGACCTTGCGGGCGGGAGTTGCAGTCATGCGTCCCATCGTAAGGCCGTGCCCCCTCGCCGGAAGATCGCGGGCTGTGGCCCAGACTGGGGCTTCCTATTTCGAGGAGGCAGGGATGGGTTCGCTGCGGCGGACGCTGACGTTCCGGGACCTGATCGTCTACGGGCTGCTGTTCATCGCCCCGATGGCTCCGGTCGGAATTTTCGGCACGCTGCAGGCCACGTCGCACGGCGCGATCACCGTCGTCTACCTCGTCGCGACCGTCGCGATGGCGTTCACGGCGTATGCGTACGCCCAGATGGTGCGGGTCGCCCCGCAGGCCGGGTCGGTCTACACCTACGCCCGGGTGGGGCTCGGCGAGGGCGCGGGGTTCGTCGCCGGGTGGATGGCGATGCTGGACTATCTGCTGATCCCCGCGGTGGCGTATCTGTTCTCCGGGATCGCGCTGCATGCGCTGGTGCCGTCGGTGCACCAGTGGGTGTGGACGGCGCTCGCGGTGGTCGTGACAACGGTGCTGAATCTGTGGGGCGTACGGATCGCGGCGCTGGTGGGGTTCGCGGTGCTGGCGATGGAGATCGTGGTGCTGGTGGTCTTCGTGGTCGCGGCCGTATGGGCGCTGGTCGCGCACGGTGCGCAGCGTGGCTGGGCGACGCCGTTCACCGGCGAGGGCGCCTTCTCGACGAGCGCGGTGCTGGCGGCGGTGTCGGTCGCGGTGCTGTCGTTCCTGGGCTTCGATGCGATCGCGTCGTTCGCGGAGGAGTCCGCGGGCGGGGCGCAGCGGGTGGCGCGGGCGGTGCTCACCTGTCTGGTGGTGGCGGGGGTGCTGTTCGCCGTACAGACGTATCTGGCGGCGCTGCTCGCCCCGATGTCGGCGGCCGAGCTGGCGGCGGAACCGGGCGGGCAGGGGGAGGCCTTCTACACGACGGCCGACGCGGCCGTGGGTGAGTGGCTGCAGAAGCTGGTGGCGGGCAGCAAGGCGATCGGCGCGGCGTTCGCGGCGCTGGCGGGGCAGGCGGCGGCCGGCCGGCTGCTGTTCGCGATGGCCCGGGACCGGCGGCTGCCGGGGGCGATGTCGAAGGTGGACGCTCGCCGCGGGGTGCCGCACCGGGCGCTGCTGGGGGCGGCCGTGGTGACGCTGGTGGCGGCGGTGTGGGCGGCGCGCAGGGACGACGGGCTCGATCAGCTGTCGTCGATCGTGAATGTGGGCGCGTTGACCGCGTTCGGGCTGCTGCATGCGTCGGTGATCGGCTGGTTCCGGGTCCGTGGGCAAGCGGAGGTGCCGAGCGTGCTGCGGCATGTGGTGGTGCCGTTGCTGGGGCTCGCGGTGGTGATCGCGGTGGTCGTCGAGGCGTCCGCCACCGCGCAGATCGTGGGCGGGGTCTGGCTGGTGGTGGGGCTTGTGGTGCTGGCGGTGCGGTACGGGCGCCGGGGGCGGCGGACCGGGCGCGGGGCCGAGGGCCGGGGCTGAGCTCGAAGGGCTGAGCACGGACGGCCGCGGGGCTGTAGGGGGCGGCCCGCCCGGCGCCCCACGCCCGGCCACATACCGCGTGACCGCCGCCACTGTCAGTGCCCGCCGTTACTCTCGCTCGTATGGCTGTCTCTACGTCCCCGGAAACGCCGATCCCGGTCGGCGAGGTGTCCCGGCTCATCGGCGGGTGGATCGACCGGCTCGGCGCGGTGTGGGTCGAGGGGCAGATCACCCAGCTCTCCCGGCGGCCCGGCGCGGGCGTGGTCTTTCTGACGCTGCGGGACCCGTCGTACGACATCTCGGTGAGCGTGACGTGCTACCGCCAGGTCTTCGACAAGGTCGCCGACGTGGTCAGCGAGGGCGCCCGGGTGGTGGTGCACGCCAAACCGGAGTGGTACGCCCCGCGCGGCCAGCTGTCGCTGCGGGCCGCCGAGATCAAACCGGTCGGGGTCGGTGAACTCCTCGCCCGGCTGGAGCAGTTGAAGAAGTCGCTGGCGACGGAGGGGCTGTTCGCGGCGGACCGCAAGAAGCCGCTGCCGTTCCTGCCGCAGCTGATCGGCCTGGTCTGCGGCCGGGCGAGCGCCGCCGAGCGGGACGTCCTGGAGAACGCCCGGCATCGCTGGCCGGCCGTCCGCTTCGAGGTGCGCAATGTGCCGGTGCAGGGCGTGCATGCGGTGCCGCAGGTGATCGCGGCGGTCCAGGAGCTGGACGCGCTGCCCGAGGTGGACGTGATCATCGTGGCGCGCGGTGGCGGCAGCGTGGAGGATCTGCTGCCGTTCTCCGACGAGCAGCTCGTACGGGCGGTGGGCGCGGCGGCGACACCGGTCGTCTCGGCGATCGGACATGAGCCGGACACCCCCCTGCTGGATCTGGTCGCCGATCTGCGCGCCTCGACGCCGACGGACGCGGCGAAGAAGGTGGTGCCGGACGTGGGCGAGGAACTGGCCCGGGTCCAGCAGCTGCGGGACCGGGCGCTGCGCGCGATCGACGGCTTCCTGCAGCGCGAGGAGCGAGGGCTCGCCGCGGCGCTGCAGCGGCCGTGCATACAGCGGCCGCACCGGATGGTGGAGGACCGCGAGGAGCAGGTCACGGCGCTGCTGGAGCGCGGTCGGCGGACGCTGGGACATCTGCTGGACCGCGCCGACTCGGAGCTGACGCACACCCTGGCCCGGGTGGTCGCGCTCTCCCCCAAGGCGACGCTGGAGCGCGGCTATGCGGTGCTGCAGAAGCCGGACGGCACGGCGGTGCGCTCGCCGCGCGAGGTCGGCGCGGACGAGGCGTTGCGGGCCCGGGTGGCCGAGGGCGATTTCACGGTGCGGGTGGACGGCGCCCCGGGCGCGGTCGCACCCCCCGCATAGGACGAAGACGGACTCTTAGGGTGGGAAACATGGCAAAGGCGAAGACGGACGGCGCGGCGGACGCGGAGCAGCAGGGCGCGGCGGCCGGTGCGGAACCCCGGGCGGACGCGGTGGCGTCGGTGGACTCCACGCTCGGCTACGAGCAGGCGCGGGACGAGCTGATCGAGGTCGTCCGCAGCCTGGAGGCGGGCGGCACGACGCTGGAGGAGTCGCTGGCGCTGTGGGAGCGCGGCGAGGCGCTGGCGAAGGTCTGCCGTCGCTGGCTGGACGGCGCGCGGGCCCGGCTGGACGCGGCGCTGGCGGAGTCGTCGGGCGGGGCAGACGCGGGGGCGGAGCGCGCGTAACGGGAATGGAGTGGAGCGGGCCCGGCAGCGGGCGCGGCACTCCGCCGTACACACCCCTTCCGGATCGCGGAAGGCGACTGTCACGTCATGTGAACCGGCTCACAACCACCCCCATTTAGTTGAAACTTAATCTATCTGGATTACAGTGGTTTCCCGTAGAACCTCAGCCCACGCCGACCCACCGAGGTGCCTTTATGTCTCTCGCCCTTGACACCGCCGCTCAAGACCTCCTGTTCCGTGAGGCCCAGACCGCCAACACGTTCACGGACGAGCCGGTGACGGACGAGCAGATCCAGGCCATCTACGACCTGGTGAAGTTCGGCCCGACCGCCTTCAACCAGTCGCCGCTGCGGATAACCCTGGTCCGTTCCGAGGAGGCCCGTCAGCGTCTGGTCAACCACGCCATGGGCGCCAACGGCCCGAAGACCCTGAGCGCGCCGCTGACCGCGATCCTCTCCGTGGACCTGGACTTCCACGAGAAGCTGCCGCAGCTCTTCCCGCACGCCCCGGGCATCAAGGACTCGTTCTTCTCCGAGGCAGCCGTCCGCGAGGTCGCCGGCACCCAGAACGCCACCCTGCAGGCCGGTTACTTCATCGTCGGTGTCCGGGCCGCCGGCCTGGCCGCCGGCCCGATGACCGGCTTCGACTTCGCCGGTGTCGACAAGGAGTTCTTCGGCGACGGCAAGCAGAAGTCGTTCCTGGTCGTCAACATCGGCAAGCCGGGCGACGACGCCTTCTTCCCGCGCTCGCCGCGACTGGACTTCGACGAGGCCGTCGCCAGCATCTGAGCGGGCACGCCGTAGGGAGTCCGTACGACGACCCCATACGACAACGAGGCCGCCGCACCCTCCTGGGTGCGGCGGCCTCCGTGGTCTCCGTGGGCCCTGGGCCCTCAGCCCTTCTTCGCCACCAACGCGGCGGCCAGGTCCGCAAGCCGTCCGTACGGCGCGGTGCCGGTGATGACCGTGGTCACGCCGGACTCCTGGCGCACCAGCGCCTTGTACCTGTCGCCCTTGTAGCGGTCCCACTTCTTGCTGGCGACGGCCTGCTTGCCCTTGACCTTGGACGCGCCGAGCGTGACCTCCCGGATGAACTTCTTCGCCGGCGCGTCGCTCTGCTCGATGGCCGCGTACTCCTGCTCCGGGTCGAGCATGCCCAGATGCCAGGCGCCGCCCTTGCCGTCGTCGCTCGCCTTGTACGAGACCGAGGTGGCACGCCAGGTCTTGGGCAGCCCCTGGGGCGCGGCGACCGGGTACGGCGCCGCCCGCCGGGCGGTGATGAGCTCGACGCGGTAATCGACCGCCTTGACCGCGTTCTTCTCCGCGTCCGCGCCGTCATCGTGCGGGATGAAGAAATAGATCGCGCCTACAAGGACGCCGATCACTGCCAGCGACAGGACCATGTCCCGCACCGTTTGCCTGCCTCGCATACCTGCCACGCCCCTATGGTCCCCCATGCCCGCGGCGCCCCCCGACAGGCCCCCCGGTGACGGCTGTCACCTGCGCCGACCGCGTGGCCTCCGACGCCCCGGCGGCCGCTCATGCGTGGGGCCCTCTGCTCATTTTGGCGGCCTGGAGATACAGTCGTACCACCCTCATCCTTCGCGGCCGTCGCCGTACAGAAAGGTGCGCTCGATGACCGAGCATCATCTCCCGTCCCAACTCGAGGTCAGCCCCGAGGCCCCGGACCGCAACCTCGCCCTGGAACTCGTCCGGGTCACCGAGGCCGGTGCCATGGCGTCGGGCCGCTGGGTGGGCCGAGGTGACAAGAACGGCGCGGACGGCGCGGCGGTCAAGGCCATGCGCGCGCTGATCCACACCGTCTCGATGAACGGCGTCGTGGTCATCGGGGAGGGCGAGAAGGACAACGCCCCGATGCTCTACAACGGCGAGCGCGTGGGCGACGGCACCGGCCCGGAGTGCGACGTGGCCGTGGACCCGGTGGAC
The DNA here is from genome assembly GCF_022221585.1 of Streptomyces inhibens. NCBI lineage: Bacteria > Bacillati > Actinomycetota > Actinomycetes > Kitasatosporales > Streptomycetaceae > Streptomyces > Streptomyces inhibens. Next base: position 6,385,483 of record NZ_CP084681.1, on the reverse strand, counting down.
GGTACGACGCTGACCGCCAAGGGCATGGCGAACGCCGTCTCCGTGATGGCGGTCGCCGAGCGCGGCTCGATGTTCGACCCGTCCGCGGTCTTCTACATGGACAAGCTCGCCACGGGCCCGGAGGCCGCCGACTTCGTCGACATCACGGCACCGGTGGCCGTGAACATCAAGCGGATCGCCAAGGCGAAGAAGTCCGCGGTCGAGGACGTCACCGTGGTCATCCTGGACCGGCCCCGCCACGACGGCCTGGTCAAGGAGGTCCGGGAGGCCGGCGCCCGGATCAAGTTCATCTCCGACGGCGATGTCGCGGGCGCGATCATGGCGGCCCGCGAGGGCACCGGCGTGGACCTGCTGCTGGGCATCGGCGGTACGCCCGAGGGCATCATCGCGGCCTGTGCGCTGAAGTGCCTGGGCGGCGCCTTCCAGGGCAAGCTGTGGCCCAAGGACGACGAGGAGCGGCAGCGCGCGCTGGACGCCGGGCACGACCTGGACAAGGTCCTGGAGATCGACGACCTGGTCCGCGGCGACAACGTCTTCTTCGTCGCCACCGGCATCACCGACGGCGAGCTGCTGCGCGGTGTGCGCTACCGCGCCGAGAACGCCTACACCCAGTCCCTGGTGATGCGTTCCAAGTCCGGCACCATCCGCCAGATCGACTCCCAGCACCGGCTGTCCAAGCTGCGTGCGTACAGCTCGGTGGACTTCGAGCGCCCCAGCTGAGCGGCGCCCTGACACACACTTCGCCCCCGTCGGAGATTCTCCGGCGGGGGCGAAGTGGCCCATGCGCCCTGCGGCCCGGCATGCCGGCCGAAGCCGCTGGTGCGGCGGTCAGCCTGCCGCGGGCATATGGGCCGCACGCTGGAGCTCGGTCTCCCGACGCCGTCGACGGGTCAGCACGACCCGTCGCTCGGCCGCGGTCAGACCGCCCCAGACGCCGTACGGCTCCGGCTGGAGCAGCGCATGCTCGCGGCACTCGACCATCACGGGACAGCGGGCACAGACCCGCTTCGCGGCTTCTTCCCTGGCAAGCCGCGCGGCGGTCGGTTCCTTGGACGGGGCGAAGAACAGCCCGGCTTCGTCCCGGCGGCACACCGCCTCCGAATGCCAGGGACCCGCCTCGTCGCGCGCAGGCAGGCGCTGGGACGGAACAACAGCGGCATCCTGCAGGGGCTGATGCGGTAGCAGCACGGTCTACTCCTGACGACGGCTTCGGCGAGAGAATCACCCTTGCCCGTCTCGCTGCGCACGGCCTTTTCGCACCCCGCAGCCGTACGAGAGACGATGCACCAGCCCTACCCGCTGTGCGCACGCTTATGCACACCGTGGCGATCGTGCGACAACGAGAAAACAACGAGAACGGCAGCCTCAGCCGTCGACGCCCTTACGGAAGCGGTCCCGGCGCTCGCGGTGATCCTCCCGCAGCCGCTCGTGCCGCTCCCACTGCTCCTGTCGCATGCGCTGATGCCGCTCGCGGTGATCCTCCCGCAGCTGCTGGCGCAGCTCCCGGTGCCCCTCGCGCAGCCGGCTGCGCAGATCGCGGATCCAGGCGCCGCGCTTGGGCTTGGCCTCCACGCTGCCCAGTACGGCATAGCCGTTGACGATCACCAGCGGGGCATCGGCGTCCTCCGCGTCGTTCGTCTCGACCTCGAAGGCGCCCAGCACACCGGAGCCGCTGCTGCGCAGCGTGATGTTCTCCGGGACCCGGATCTCCACGCTGCCGAAGATGGCCGTGACATTGATCTGGATCTGCTGCTGCGGGAAGACCGCCTCGGTCAGATCGATCTCCACACTGCCGAAGATCGCGACGGCGTTGATCCGCGCCGGGGCCTGCCAGCGGCCCTTGCGGACGGAGGCGCTGAAGATCGCGACGAGGTTCTGGTCCGGGACCGGGCTGCCGGGCCCGTACGCGTACGCCCCCGGGCCGGGCTGCGGGCGGCCGCCGCCCGCCGCGGGCAGGTCCCGGACGACGGGCTCCAGCTCGCCCATGGTCTTGGCGCGGTAGACCGTGTCGATCCGCTCGGCATGCTCCTCGGGGTCCAGCCGGCCCTCCGCCAGCGCCTCGCGGAGGATCTCGGCGACCCGGTCGCGGTCCGCGTCGGACGCGCGCAGGTCCGCCTCGGCCACGGGCTTGGTCAGATTCACCGGCTGCCGGTCCGGTCGCTGGTCCTGCTTCTGAAGCGGTCCGGTTTCGGGGCCCGGTCGTCCCCCGTTGTCTGCATCCACGGCCCCAGCGTATCGAAACGCGATAGATCGCGACCAGGGATACGCGAAGCCGGGTCGCGCGGCAACTGAGCCCTACCTCACAGCGGCTCCCGCGCACCAGGGTTCTACGCTGTTCAGGCGCTGCCGTAGATGCCAGCCGGACCCCTCCGAGTAAGGAATGACCTTCGATGCCGGAATTCGCCTACACCGACCTTCTCCCCGTAGGTGAGGACAACACGCCATACCGCCTGGTCACCTCGGAGGGCGTGAGCACCTTCGAGGCCGACGGCCGTACGTTCCTCAAGGTCGAGCCGGAGGCACTGCGCAAGCTGGCCGCCGAGGCGATGCACGACATTTCGCACTATCTGCGCCCGGCCCACCTCGCCCAGCTCCGCAAGATCCTGGACGACCCCGAGGCCAGCGCCAACGACCGCTTCGTGGCCCTCGACCTCCTCAAGAACGCCAACATCGCGGCGGCCGGCGTGCTGCCCATGTGCCAGGACACCGGCACCGCGATCGTGATGGGCAAGCGCGGTCAGAACGTCCTCACCGAGGGCGGCGACGCGGAAGCCCTCTCCCGCGGCATCTACGACGCCTACACCCAGCTGAATCTGCGCTACTCGCAGATGGCCCCGCTGACGATGTGGGACGAGAAGAACACCGGCTCCAACCTCCCGGCCCAGATCGAGCTGTACGCGACCGACGGCGGCGCCTACAAGTTCCTCTTCATGGCCAAGGGCGGCGGCAGCGCCAACAAGTCCTTCCTGTTCCAGGAGACCAAGGCGGTCCTCAACGAGGCCTCCATGATGAAGTTCCTGGAGCAGAAGATCCGCTCGCTGGGCACGGCCGCCTGCCCGCCGTACCACCTGGCGATCGTCGTCGGCGGCACGTCGGCCGAGTACGCCCTCAAGACCGCCAAGTACGCCTCCGCGCACTACCTGGACGAGCTGCCCGCCGAGGGCTCGCCGACCGGCCACGGCTTCCGCGACAAGGAGCTGGAGGACAAGGTCTTCGAGCTGACCCAGAAGATCGGCATCGGCGCCCAGTTCGGCGGCAAGTACTTCTGCCACGACGTCCGCGTCGTCCGCCTCCCCCGCCACGGCGCGTCCTGCCCGGTCGCCATCGCGGTCTCCTGCTCCGCGGACCGCCAGGCCGTCGCGAAGATCACCGCCGAGGGCGTGTTCCTGGAGCAGCTGGAGACCGACCCGGCGCGCTTCCTCCCGGACACCACCGACGAGCAGCTGACCGAGGGCGCGGGCCCCGACCTCGACGCGGTCGCCATCGACCTCAACCGTCCCATGGACGACGTCCTCGCCGAGCTGACCAGGCACCCGGTCAAGACCCGCCTCTCCCTCACCGGCACGCTGGTCGTCGCCCGTGACATCGCCCACGCGAAGATCAAGGAACGCCTGGACGCCGGCGAGGAGATGCCGGAGTACCTGAAGAACCACCCGGTCTACTACGCGGGCCCGGCCAAGACCCCCGAGGGCTACGCCTCCGGCTCCTTCGGCCCGACCACGGCCGGCCGGATGGACGCCTACGTCGAGCAGTTCCAGGCGGCCGGCGGCTCCAAGATCATGCTGGCCAAGGGCAACCGCTCCCAGCAGGTCACCGACGCCTGCCACGCACACGGCGGCTTCTACCTCGGCTCCATCGGCGGCCCGGCCGCCCGCCTCGCCCAGGACTGCATCAAGAAGGTCGAGGTCCTCGAGTACGAGGAGCTCGGCATGGAAGCCGTCTGGAAGATCGAGGTCGAGGACTTCCCCGCCTTCATCGTCGTCGACGACAAGGGCAACGACTTCTTCCAGGACCCGGCACCGGCACCGACGTTCACGAGCATTCCGGTGCGGCAGGCCAACTGACCGCCTGAGCCCCACAGAGCCCCTGGCATCCGCCAGGGGCTCTTGTCGTTGTACCGCTTCCGGCCCCCTAGGGGGTCCGCCCGCGGGTCGCTGTCACCGCACGCCCGACGCTGAGGAGTGGCGCGGAGTCCCCTTCCGGCACCCCCGCGACATGGAGGTATTGGGGGCTGAGGAACATCGGAACGAAAACTGGCGCCAAGGATCTGTCGGCCCTGGTGGGCGGCTGACGGTGCGTCGGCTCCGGGACGGGTCTGAAGTCGTTCCACAGATAACACCCCAATATCTGCCGTAGCTTGATCCGTGACCTGCGGTGACGTTCTCCGGGCCGTATGTGAAGCGGCCCTGTTATCCGCGGCAAGGGGGAAGTGGTGCCGACCGTTGTGCAGACGCCGACCGGGAAGGCGTTGACCGTTCGTGCGGCGGCCGAGGTGTTCCTCGACTCGCTCGGCAATCCGAACACGGTCCGGAACTACGGGATCGGCGTGGGCAAGACCGCCGAACGGCTCGGCGAGGCCCGGCCGCTGGCATCGGTCGCGGACGACGAGATCGGCGAGACCCTGGAGCTGCTCTGGGGCACCGCGGCGGTCAACACCTGGAACTCCCGCCGGGCGGGGGTGCTGTCCTGGCTCGGCTGGTGCCGTGAGCGCGGCTACGAGGGGCCGATGGTTCCGGCCTGGGCGAAGCGGCTGGCGGTGCCGGACTCCGAGACCCCGGCGCGCTCCAAGATGGCGATCGACCGGCTGATCGCGCGGCGCGAGGTCCACCTGCGGGAGAAGACGCTCTGGCGGATGCTCTACGAGACCGCCGGGCGGGCCGAGGAGATCCTGGGCGTCAATATCGAGGAGCTGGACTTCGCCGGGCGTCGTTGCCTGGTCAAGGCCAAGGGCGCGCGGAGCAAGGCCCGCCGCAGGGGTCAGGCGCGCGAGGACTTCGTGCTGGAGACCGTGTACTGGGACGCCGGCACCGCCCGGCTCCTGCCCCGGCTGCTGAAGGGCCGCATCCGCGGGCCGGTGTTCGTCACCCACCGCCGTCCGGGGCCGGGCAAGGTCGTCAGCCCCCGCGACGTCTGCCCGGACACCGCGCTGGCCAGGCTGTCGTATGGGCAGGCCCGAGCGCTGCTGGACGAGCACACTGCCCTCCGTGGTCCCGGTACGGGTTGGGACCTGCACGAATACCGCCACTCCTCTCTGACCCACCTCGGCGAGCAGGGCTCGTCGCTCCTGATGCTCATGGCGAAGTCCCGGCACAAGAAGCCGGAGAACGTCCGCCGCTACTTCAAGCCGTCCCCAGAGGCGATCGCCGAGCTCACGAGCCTGCTCGCTCCCGGCGACAGCAGCCGATGAGCCGCTGACCGCCTGACCACCTGATCAAGCCGATCGAGGACCGGCCGGGACACCGGCGGGAGGCGGGTGAGGTAGCTGAGGTAGCTGAGGAGGAGCGCGGACGGCCCGCTTCCCGTCCCTCCCGGCGGGGCCGGTCCCTTGACATCGCGGCGCCTGTTGTGGCTGGTCAGGGCGGTGAATGGGCCTTTTTGGCCCTCCGTCATAGTGGGCGCCATGGACTATGACGTAGTGGTGGCCGGAGGCGGCCCGGTCGGACTGATGCTGGCCTGCGAGCTCCGGCTCGGAGGCGCGCGGGTGGCCGTCCTGGAGCGCCTCACCGAAGTGAACCCGACGATCAAGGGCGGGGCGATCACCACGCCCAGCGCCGAGGCGCTCTACCGCCGGGGCATGCTGCCCGCGCTGGCCGAGGTGCAGCAGCAATCGATGGACCGCTTCCACGCGTTCATGCGCGAGCGCAACGGCGGGGACGGAGGCGGGGCTGCGAGCCAAGGGCTCGGGTTCGTCGGGCACTTCGCCGGGATCATGCTGCGCGCCGACCTGGTCGACCGTACGGAGCCGGGCCTCGGCGACGCCGGACCCGCCGCCGAGATCGCTCTCGTGACGCAGCAGGACATCGAGCGGCTGCTCGGCGAGCGGGCGGACGAGCTCGGCGTCGACGTGCGCCGGGGAGTGGAGCTGACCGGCTTCGACGCGGACGAGGAGGCCGTCACCGTGCGGACGAGCGACGGGGCGATACGCGCCGGCTGGCTCGTGGGCTGCGACGGCGGCCGCAGCGCGGTCCGCAAGCTCGCGGGGTTCGAATTTCCCGGTACGGACCCGGAGATCACCTGTCACCAGGCGGTCGTGGAGATGACCGGTGCCGAGGACCTGAAGGTCGGCTGGACCGCCACGGACACCGGGGTGTACGCCTACGGGCCGATGCCGGGCCGCGTCGTCACCGTGGAGTTCGACGGCCCGCCGGCCGACCGGGACGCGCCGGTCACCACCGAGGACCTCCAGGCGCGGCTGCGCCGCGTATCCGGCGTGGACGTCACGATCACCGGGGTGCGGACCGCGACCCGCTTCACCGACCACGCCCGCCAGGTCACCGAGTACCGCAAGGGCCGGGTGCTGCTGGCGGGCGACGCGGCGCACGTGCACTCCGCGTTCGGGAGCCAGGGGCTGAGCCTGGGCATCGGGGACGCGATGAACCTCGGCTGGAAGCTCGCCGCGGTGATCGGCGGCCGGGCGCCGGAAGGGCTGCTGGACACGTACACCTCCGAGCGGCACCCGGTCGGCGCGCAGATTCTGGACTGGACCCGGTCCCAGGTCGCGGCCATGCGCCCGGACCCGCAGTCCCGGGCCCTGCGCGAGATCGTCAGCGACCTGGCGGGGACGGTCACGGGCACCACGTACCTCACCGCGCGGCTCAACAGTGCCGGGGTGCGGTACGAGCTGCCGGGCGAACACCCGCTGACCGGCCGCAGCACCCCGGACCTCGAACTCACCGACGGCACCCGCCTCGCGGACCACCTCCACGGCGGCCGGGCGCTCCTGCTCGACCTCACCGACGACCCGGAGCTCCGCGCCCTCGCCGCGGGGTACGCCGACCGCGTCGACACCCTGACGGCCGGCTGCCCGTCCCGCCCGGAACTGGCGGCGGTCCTCGTCCGTCCGGACGGCTTCACGGCCTGGGCGGCCGACGCGGGGGCGCAGGCGCCGACGTCGACGGCCGGGCTGGCGGAGGCGCTGGAGGAGTGGTTCGGAGTGCCAGAGGGTGCGGTGACGCCGGGCTGATCCGCCGCTCTGCTGACCGACTCGAACCACGAGCCGATCCCACCCACGGCCGCCGCACCCACCCGGTGTGGCGGCCGCCCGCACCCCAGTCCCGGCCCAGCAGCGGCCCGGAGCTCTCACCGGCCGCCTACCGCACGCGCCGCCACGCATAGCCGCCACGCCCTCCGCCGGTGTTACGGCTCCCGGCACTTTACGAGCCGGTGAGCAGACCGGCGTCGATCTCGGCGGGGCCGACCCCCTTGCGGCCCATCAGGTCCGGCAGCGAACGCAGGGCCCTCAGGACGGGCAGGCCCTCCGGGGTGGCACCGAAGTCGACCACCCTCACCAGGAGCTTCAGAAACGGCCGTACGGTGCCGAACCGGGTGACCAGCTGGGTCCGCCATGCCTCGTCCGCGTCGGAGTCGAGCGGCGGGGTCAGCTCGAACAGTGCGGCGATCGCGGCGGCCAGCTCGTGCCGCGGCACCACCTGCTCGATCCGCTCCCACATCGCGTCCAGCGTCTCCACCTCGGGCGGGGTGACCTCCCCGGTGTCGGTGTCGACCTGCTCGGACGTGGTGTCGAACACGATCTGGAAGGCGGCGGCCGGCTTCGCCGACGTCGGCTCCACCCGCGGCAGGCGCTTCAGCTTCTCCTTCGCCGTCTCCCGCTCCGCGCGGGCCAGCAGCTTCGTCGCGATGAGCACTTCGAGCAGGTCCAGGGCGTCATCGACCGCGCGGGTCGTCAGGTAGACCGCGGTCGCCGGCAGCGTCGCCAGGCGCCGGGAGTCGCCGTGCCGGCGCAGCAGCGACGCCTTGCCGTCGATGCCGTACCGGGACAGCTCCGCCGGCCGCCGCGGCGGTATCGCGGACACGTCCACCTCGCCCATCCCGAGATCGGAGACCTCCGCCGCCCGCTCCAGCGCCCACTTCATCTGGGGCCCGGAGATCCGCACCGGTCCCCGGCGCAGCCGGTCCAGCTCCGACACCCGGGCGCCCGGCGGCACCGTCAGCAGGGAGTCCAGCACCGCCCGCTGACCGGTGCTCAGCAGGCCGTAGAGGGTGTCCCACAGCCGCTGGTTCGCCGCCTCTCGCACGGAGGCGACCAGCCGGGCCAGCGTGGTCACGCCGGGCAGCAGCCCCCGCCGCTCGCGCAGCCACCCCGTCGCCGCGTCGAACAGCGCCTTCGGGCCCTCCCCGGTCGTCCAGGCCCGCGCGTCCGCCCACGCCCGCAGCTCCGCCTCCGCGTCGGCGAACTCCGTGTACTCCAGGAGCTCCCGCAGCTCCCACATGTGCTCGAACCGGGTTTTCTCCCGTTCGCCGTACGCCTTCAGCACCGAGGCGTCCGCGATGCCCAGTTGCTCGGCGAGGTAGTCGACGACTCCGGCCGGCACGTCGGTCGGGTCGTCCAGGAACACCCCGAGGTAGCGCACGGTCGTCGGCTGTACCGCGAAGCCGAGCCGGTTGTGGGACCGCCGTTTGGACTCGATCAGTTCCCGGTCCGCATCGTCCAGGAAGAAGAACCGCTCCAACCCCGTACGCGACGGCGCCCCGTCGTACGCCGCATAGCTTGCGGCCTGCTCATCCGTCAGAAACTCGACCGGCACTCCGGACCTCCGGACAGTCAGTGATCAACACGACTGCCGAAGGCTCCGCCTCCGCCGAACCCCGGGTCAAAGTGCTCTCAGGCGCGCGAAGGGCTTAGCGCCAGTTTTCGTTCCGTTGTTCCTCGCCCCCCGTATTCGACCAGGCCGACGGCGGGAAGCATGACGGCGGGTCCATGCCCCCGGAGGCTCCCCGCGACCCCGCTCCACAGGGCGGCGACGGTAAGTAACTCCGTGACAGCCCCTGCGACCGGCTGAATCAGCCCCGTCCATCTGCTGTTTCCCCCTCGCGGGTGGGCGGGGTTGTCGTAATGCGGGAACGCGGGAATGCAGAAAATCCCCCGTACCCAGAAGGGCACGGGGGGATTCGCTCGCAACCGGCCTAGCTCCGGTTGGCGCCGCCGTTGCAGGACCAAATCTCGATCTCGGCGCCGGGGAAGGTCTGATTGTTCCTGGCGTCCAGGCAGCGACCGGACGACCTGCAGACGAGCTCATTCGTCGGGCCCGTGGCGGGGGGCCGCGGGCTCACCCGGTAGAGCACGGTGCCGCCGGCCGGAACGGTGGCGCTGATGGTGCCGTCGGTGCTGACGTGGCTGGTGTGTGCCCACAGGTCGTTGAGGTTGTAGCCAGCGCTGCTCGCCGGGAGGCCGGCGGCCGCCGCGGTGGTGGAGATGACGGCCTGGGAGGACGTTTCGTTGAACAGGGCCACGGCGACGTCGCCGTTGGCCAGGGGGCGACGCAGCACGTTCAAGCCGTTCTCGGTGGTGACCGCCGTGCCCTGTTCGCCACGGCTGTCCTGATTGACAGCGATGACGTCCTTGTTGAGGTAGACGCTCAGGTCCTGGTCGCTGATGGGGAAGCCGGAACTACCGGCGGCCGCGGGGGTACGCAGGTCGGCACCCGAGATCAGCGGGGCCGCGAGCACTGCGGCGACCGAGAGCTCGGACTTCTCCTGGTCATACGTCAGGCGCTTGTTGGGGTCGTTGGAACCCGACGCAAAAGCGTAGTTGCCGGTCCCCAGCATGTCGATGTCGTTCCATCCGCCGGGACCGGCCCACTTCGCCTTGTCCAAGTCGGTGTGGATGAGTCGTTTGAGGCCGTCGAAGGAGGCGTCCCGGTCCCCGTCGATGCGCCACATGTTGGCCACGCTCTTGCCCCATTCCCAGGGAGACTCGCCCTGGGCCGCGGGCTGGAGCGAGAGGCTGAAGACGATCGGACGGCCGGTCCTCTCAAGGGCGTCGCGCATGGTGCTGTCCCGGGTTTCCAGCGGCAGCTTTTCGTCGCCGGGCCGTTGGGAGGGGTCGCTGGCCGTGCAGTTGTCATACTTGAGGAAGTCCACGCCCCACGAGGCGAAGGTATCGGCGTCCTTCTGCTCATAACCAAGACTTCCGGGGAAGCCCTGACACGTGTGGTACGTCGGGCTCTCGTAGACGCCGAACTTCAGGCCCTTGCCATGTACATACGAGGCGAGTTCGGCCAGGCCATGGGGGTACTTGGTCGCATCGGGGACGAGGCGGCCTTCGGAGTCGCGGGACCGCTCCATCCAGCAGTCGTCGATGGTGAGGTACTGGTAGCCGGCGTCGCGCATGCCGCTGGATGCCATGAAGTCGGCAGTGTCCTTGACGATTTGCTCGGTTGCGTTGCAGCCGAAGGTGTTCCAGCTGTTCCAGCCCATCGGTGGGGTGAGGGCCAGGTGGTTGTCCAGGGCCTGAGCCTGGGCGGGGCCTGCGGTGAGCAGGGGGACGCCGAGCAGGGGAAGCGTGAGGGAGAGGGCTAACAGCAGACGGGAGAGCACACGCATGGAGGCCTCCAGTAGGGAGTGGGGGGCCGGGTGGATTCCGGCCGGCGAGCCGGGGACCCGGGTGTGTTCGACCGGCGGGAGCACGCCCATGTCCTGAGTGGTCGTCACCTCCGGCAGGGTGACCGTGCCCACCTCGGTCCAGGTGGTTGCGTCGGTGGAGTAGTCGGTGCGGCGGATCCGATGTCTGACGCGGTGCGCGGGCAAGCGAACCAAAAACAACATAAACAGTCAATGCCCACAGCAATTCACCTTGCTGATCCGGCCAGTTCAAACAAGATGAAACGGATCTCAACGTCTGCGCTACCTGCGGCGACCCTCTCGGGGCGCTCGGGGGGAGGGCCACCGTTGTTGCGTGCAGACCCTCGGACAACACCCCGGCAGCCGACCGTGGTCCGGGAGCCGAAGCAACTGCGCAGCGCGCCGCTGACCACGCCCTACCTGCCGCGATGACGAGGACAGGCACAGGGCGGCCAGGCCTGACCGAGCCCGAACGGGTCGACCCGGTCGCCGGTCACGACATGGACCGTCGCCCGCTCCTCCATCACGACACCGTCACGGGTCGCGGTGTAGACGCGCAGGGTCATCAGGGACTGCCGGGGTGGCGGCCCCGGCAGCGTGCGGTCGGCGCTCACCAGACCACCTCGGCGGGCTGCGGCCGACGCTCGTACGCGGCGTAGTACGGGCGGACGAGCGGCGTCGCATCACCGTCCAGCGAACGCTCGGCGGGCCCGCGGCGACAGGCCGCGCCAGGGAACTGCGGCGGGCTCCACGGCAGCACGAGGACCGTACGGACGGTCACCGGGCAGCCGCACGCCGAGGGGGCGGGCGCCCGGTGTCGTCCCGTCGCCCGGGGGGTGAGTAAAACCCACACCCACACGAGGCAACGGACAATAGGCTGAACCACGTTGACGCTCCTTGCTGATCAAGCGTTGGCCATGCCCCGGGGCCGTGTGCGCGGCCGCCGGGGTCACTTGTGCCGTCCGCACCGCCTTCGAGCGGATCATCACGTTCCGTGTTCACATCGTTGCCCTGCGGCGTAGCCTCCGAAAGGGAGGAGCTCCTTACTCCTGCAGCCGTAAGGACGGAAGTGAGGCTGTGGCCAAAGAAATTGATCCCTCGGCGTCGTTGGCGGCGCTTTTCGGATCCCGTCTCCGCAGACTCCGCCTGAGCGCCGGTCTGACGCAGGCTGAGCTGGGCCTGCGGGCAAACACGCACAGCACACGCATCAATCAAATCGAGCGAACCACCGGCGCCAAACCCACGCTTGAGCTGGCACGCGCCTTGGACGAGGCGGTGGGCGCCGAAGGATTGCTGATTGAACTGTGGCCGTATGTCTACCGGGAGACGTTTCCCGACTGGTCGCGGGCATTCATGGAGAAGTCGCAGCGGGCTGTGGTTATCAGGCAGTTCATGGCGGCCGTCGTACCCGGTCTCCTTCAGACCGAGGACTACGCCCGCGACCTCTTGAGACTTGACCGGTCGCTCGCATCCGCTGAGCAGCTGGAGGAACGGGTGGCTGCCCGACTCGGTCGCCAGGCCCGGCTTGAGCAGTCCGACGGCCCGGAGCTGTGGGCTGTCCTCGACGAGGCGGTGCTCGCGCGACCGCTGAGCGATCCAGCCGTAATGCGGGCGCAGTTCGCGGGGCTACTGACAGCAGCAGCCGATCCGCGCATTACGTTGCAGGTTCTGCCTTTCAGAAGCGGCGGGCACGACGCGATGGGCGGGTCTCTCACGGTCCTGACCATGCCGGACGGCTCCGAAGTGGCCTACACCGAAGGCTCCGACTACGGTCAACTCATCGAGGATCCACAGGAAGTGAAGTCGTACAGCGTCGCCTACGATCGGCTTCGAGCTCTGGCCCTGCCGCCGAACATGTCGCTCGACATGATCCGATCCGCGATGGAGGACACCCACGATGCTGAGCGCGTCCCGTCCCGATCTGCACGCCGCCGTCTGGCGCAAGTCCAGCTACAGCAATCAGGCGGGCGGCGACTGCGTGGAGGTCGCCGACAACGTCCCCGGCCTCGTCCCCGTCCGTGACTCCAAGACCCCCCACGGACCCGCCCTCCTCATCCCCGACCATGCCTGGGCCGCGTTCATAGCGGGCCTGAAGGGTGAGCGGCCCGCAGCCAGGTGACATACGCCGGTGCCATGATCACTAAACTGTTCGAGTGACACCAGACCTGTGTCACATCACTCAGTTCATGACCACATGGGGGAGACGAGCCATGCGCAAAATGAGCCGTTCACTGGCAGTTGCCGTCACGGCCGTGGCGGTTGCCGGTATCGCCTTCGCCGGGGTCGCGCCGGCCAGTGCCGCTCCGGTTGGTGCCGCGGCGAGCAGCGCCAAGTGCGACGACATCCGGAAGGCCATCAGGCACCACGTGGACGCGGGCTACAGGTACCAGGCACTCGCCAAGCAGGAAGCCGACAAGGCTCACCCGAACCGGGACAAGATCGCCCAGTACAAGGGGATGGCGAAGGCCGAGTTCAGCGCCGCCGATGCGTACCAGGTGCAGTACGCGAAGCAGTGCACGCGGTGATGTCGCTGCGGTGATGTCGCTGCGATGACGTACGAGGGCCTGGCTCTTCGGAGCCGGGCCCTCGTACGTGCGTGCGCCGTTGGGTGAGCGGGCTTCCATATCCGGGAACAGATCGGCGGCCGCGGGTACTGAAAGAGGTATGAGCGAAAACGGCGACTTCAGCGGATCCGGCGACGGCGGCTCCGGCGGCTTCAGGACCGAGCACGACTCGATGGGCGAGGTGCGGGTGCCCGCGCACGCCAAGTGGCGGGCGCAGACGCAGCGTGCGGTGGAGAATTTTCCGATCTCCGGGCAGCGGCTGGAGCGGGCGCACATCGAGGCGCTGGCTCGTATCAAGGCCGCGGCGGCAGTGGTGAATGCCGAGCTCGGGGTGGTGGACAAGGACATCGCGGGGGCGATCCAGGAGGCGGCCGCCGAGGTGGCGGAGGGGCGGTGGGACGAGCACTTTCCCCTCGATGTGTTCCAGACCGGGTCCGGCACGTCGTCGAACATGAACACCAACGAGGTCATCGCGACGCTGGCGAGCGAGCGGCTGGGCCGCGAGGTGCATCCGAACGATCACGTGAATGCCAGCCAGTCGTCCAATGACGTCTTTCCGTCCTCGATTCATATCGCGGCCACGTCAGCGGTCCTCAACGCTCTCATCCCGGCGCTGGAGCATCTGGCGGAGGCATTGGAGCGCAAGGCGGAGGAATTCGCGGGGGTCGTGAAGTCGGGGCGGACGCATTTGATGGATGCGACGCCGGTGACGCTGGGGCAGGAGTTCGGCGGCTATGCCGCGCAGGTGCGGTACGGCGTCGAGCGACTGCGGAGCTCGTTGCCGCGGCTGGCGGAACTGCCGCTGGGCGGTACGGCGGTGGGGACGGGTATCAACACTCCACCCGGGTTCTCGGCCGCGGTGATCGCCGAGGTGGCGCGGGCGACGGGGCTGCCGCTGACCGAGGCGCGAAATCACTTCGAGGCGCAGGGGGCGCGGGACGGGATCGTCGAGACCAGCGGTCAACTGCGCACCATTGCCGTGGGGCTCACCAAGATTTCCAATGATCTGCGGTGGATGGCCTCCGGGCCGCGGACCGGGCTCGCGGAGATTGCGCTGCCGGATCTGCAGCCGGGCTCGTCGATCATGCCGGGGAAGGTCAACCCGGTGATTCCGGAGGCGGTGCTGATGGTCGCGGCACAGGTCACGGGGAATGACGCGACGGTGGCTGCGGCCGGGGCGGCGGGCAATTTCGAGCTGAATGTGATGCTGCCGGTCATTGCCAGGAATGTGCTCGAATCCATCCGCTTGATTGCCAATGTTTCGCGGCTGCTGGCGGACCGTACGGTCGACGGGATCACGGCGAATGTGGAACGGGCCCGGGAATACGCGGAGTCGTCCCCCTCCGTCGTCACGCCGCTCAACAAGTACATCGGGTACGAGGAGGCGGCGAAGGTCGCGAAGAAGTCGCTGGCCGAGCGGAAGACCATTCGTCAGGTGGTCATCGAGGGCGGCTATGTCGAACGGGGGCTGCTGAGTGAGGAGCAGTTGGACGAGGCGCTGGATGTGCTGCGGATGACGCATCCGTAAGCGGGCATCCCGTGAGGCGCACGCACCCGCCGTACTCGTCCGTAACGGCGCAGGGGGCGCGCGTTACCGCGCCCGTAACGCCCGGTGCGACTCATGTCACGGCGGGCGTAATGCCGCGCCTCTAAGATCTGCGCATGACAGCGGACATGGTGGACACGACGGAAGGCGAGACGGCCGGCGGACGCGGGACGGCCGGGGCGAGGCGGGCGGCGGACGGTGCGGCGACAGCGCAGCACTGGGCGCCGGGGGACCATATCCTGTGGCGCTATCGCGACAACGCCGATGCCCGGCAGATCCACATCTGTCGGCCGGTGACCGTTGTCCAGGACACCGAGGAGCTGCTCGCGGTGTGGATGGCGCCCGGCACCACCTGCATCAAGCCGGTGCTCGCGGACGGCACACCGGTGCACCATGAACCGCTGTCCACCCGCTACACCAAGCCCCGCCGGACCACCCACGACCGCTGGTTCGGCACCGGGGTGCTGAAGCTGGCCCGGCCCGGCGACCCGTGGTCGGTGTGGCTGTTCTGGGAGCGTGGCTGGCAGTTCAAGAACTGGTACGTCAACCTGGAGGAGCCGCGCCGTCGTTGGACGGGCGGCATCGACTCCGAGGACCATTTCCTCGACATCTGTGTCTATCCGGACCGGCACTGGGAGTGGCGGGACGAGGACGAGTTCGCGCAGGCGCAGCGGGACGGGCTGATGACGGCGGCGCGGGCCGCCGAGGTCAGATCCGCCGGCCGGGCCGCGGTCGCACAGATCGCGGCGTGGGGCGGGCCGTTCGCGGACGGCTGGGAGGACTGGCGGCCCGATCCCGCCTGGGAGGTTCCCCCGCTGCCGGAGAACTGGGACCGTGCACCGGATTGTTTGCGGTCGTGAGGGAGTGAAGTGAAACAACGTGAGTGAAGGGGGCGAACCGTGGAAAGGTGCGCCTATGGGCGAAGCTGTTTCTCGCCGGGCGAGGAGCGGGGCCGAGCCCCCTTGCTGCGCCCCGGGTCTTCAAACGTAGGATCGTCCTCCGCAAGACTGCACAGGCGCAACTCCAGAACTGGAAAACGAACTTGACCGCGGTCGTAGGAGGGGCGAGGTCGTGAGTGCGACTAGCTACGACGGATACGAGGGTCTGAACCGGTTAGCGCTGGACCGGGCCGGTCAGGCCGAGGCGTTCGACGCGATCGGAGACCGGTACAACGAGGCCTTTCCGCACAAGGAGGGCCAAATCGCTTCGGGCGCCTGGCTGGCCGACGCGCTGCCGAACGGCTCGCGGATCCTGGATCTCGGCTGCGGCACGGGGCTGCCGACCGCTCGTCAGTTGTCGGACGCCGGGCACCGCGTCGTAGGAATCGATCTCGCCCCCTCGATGGTCAAACTGGCCCGGGACAACGCCCCGGGCGCTGAATTCCACCGGCTGGACATCGCCGATCTGCGCGGCGGCCGACTCGGCGGCCCCGGCTCTTTCGACGGTATCGTCGCTTATTTCTCCCTTCTGATGCTGCCCCGTGCGGAAATCCCTTACGCACTGGGCATGCTGCATGATCTGCTACGACCGGAGGGGCTGCTGGCCCTGTCGATGGTCGAGGCGGATGTGGACGACTTCACGATTCCGTTCCTGGGCAACTCGATCCGGGTATCGGGTTACCTGCGGGACGACCTGCGCCGGGTCGTGCACGACGCGGGTTTCGACGTCGTCGGGGAGGATGCCTACGCATACGCCCCGGCGAGTACGGACGTACCACCCGAGATCCAGCTCTTTCTGCACCTGCGACGCGCCTGAGACGCAGCGCGTTGGGCGCGCCCGCACAGGGCGGCGCGCTCGGAACGCGGAGCGTCGGGCGCGCAGCCCCGGACGGATGGAATCCCACGCGTGACGGAGCACCCCACCTCCCACGAATCGCGGCGGTCGGCCTCGACCGCCGCGCCCTCGGCGTCCCCTGCTCGGGGACCGGCCGGGACGGCGCCGCTCGGCGCGGTGCCCGACCCGCGCAGCGCCCTGCAGCAGCCTGCCGTGACCGGGTTCGCCCCGGTGCCCGGCAGCGGCTTCGCGGTGCGCGGCGGTGACGACGTCGGTCTGGCCGGTGGCGCCGTCATAGCCTCGGCGGGTCCGCAGGCCGGGCACGCCGATGACGAACCGGTCGCGGACCATGGCGCGGCGCGGCGGGACCCGGCGGCGGAGGCGGAGGGCACTGCCGCCGGTCACTCCAGCGGGCCTGCCGCGCCACGCGCCGCCGGTCATGACGACGATCATTTCGCCGGTCGTTCCGGTCGTGCCGGCGCGCGGGACGATGCGCCGATCCCGTGCGGTGAGGCGTACGGCGACTCTTACGGGGAGGTGGCCATGCCCGCGAGCGGGCGGCCCGGCGGCGCGCCGGATGCGGAGCGGGAGACGGCGCGAGCCGGGCGGCGGGTGGCGCAGGGCGCGGTGGGTCGCGTCGAGGCGCCCGAGCCGGGTGAGGAGCCGCACCGCGGGCAGCGCCCTCGGCACGGCGGCGAGGGCATCGGGCGGCCGCGCGAAGGCGGAAGTCCGGGCGGCGGCGGACGGTCGCGGCCGCGCGGCGGCGATCCGGGCGGGACGGTGCCGGGCCCGTCGCCGGCGCCGCACGACGGGCGGTCCTCCGCTTCGGGTGCCCACCACGATGAGACGTCACGGGCGGCGGGGGCCGGGGAGGCCACCGGGGCCCAGGTGCCGCCGCCGGCGAGCCCGCCGCAGGGCCCGCCGCCCGTTCCTCCGGCCCGCTCGGCGCATCCGGGCGAGAGCGGTGAGGTGGCGGCGGCCCGTCAGGCGGGCGGTGACCGGCTGCGGTTCATCGGGGCGGCCACCCGGCGGATCGCCCGGGGCATAGATCTCGACGAGATCGTGCTGGGCCTGTGCCGCGCGACGGTGCCGACGTTCGCCGACGCGATCCTCGTCTATCTGCGGGATCCGCTGCCGGTGGGTGATGAGCGGCCGACCGGCCCGGTGGTGCTGCGGCTGCGGCGTACCGACCGGATTCCGGAGGAGCCGGACACCAACGGCGCCCGGCTGCCGGTGCTGCCCGCGCAGCCCGATCTGGGCCCGGCGATGGGCGGCAGCGCGGCGGAGCTGGCCGAGGTGCGGCCCGGCGGTCCGCTGGCCGAGGTGCTGCGGGGCGTACGGCCGCTGTTCGGCGAGGCGCAGGCGGCGCGTACCGCGCTGCCCGAGCTGCTGGGTCCCGACCCGTGCCTGCCCGGCGGCCATCGGGTGATCCTGGCGCCGCTGCGCGGCCGTCGGCGGGTGATCGGTGCGGCGGTGTTCCTGCGCCGCCCGGACCGGCCGGCGTTCGAACCGGACGATCTGCTGGTGGCGGCGCAGCTGGCGACGCACACCGCGCTGGGTGTGGACAAGGCGGTGCTCTACGGCCGCGAGGCGTATATCGCCGATGCGCTGCAACGCACGATGCTGCCGGACTCGCTGCCGCAGCCGACCGGGGTCCGGCTGGCCAGCCGCTATCTGCCGGCCGCCGAGACGGCCCGGGTGGGCGGCGACTGGTACGACGCGATCCCACTGCCGGGCAGCCGGGTGGCGCTGGTGGTCGGCGATGTCATGGGGCACTCGATGACCTCGGCCGCGATCATGGGCCAGCTGCGGACGACCGCGCAGACGCTGGCGGGTCTCGATCTGCCGCCGCAGGAGGTGCTGCACCATCTCGACGAGCAGGCGCAGCGGCTGGGTACGGACCGCATGGCGACCTGCATGTACGCGGTCTACGACCCGGTGGCGCACCGGATCACCATCGCCAACGCGGGGCATCCGCCGCCGGTGATGCTGCACCGCGGCGGGCGCGCCGAGGTGCTGCGGGTGCCGTCGGGCGCGCCGATCGGCGTCGGCGGGGTGGACTTCGAGGCGGTGGAGCTGGACGCTCCGGCGGGCGCCACGCTCGTGCTGTACACGGACGGGCTGGTCGAGTCGCGGATCCGGGACGTGTGGACCGGTATCGAGCAGCTGCGGGAGCGGCTGGCGGAGACGGCCCGGCTGACGGGTCCCAACCCGCCGCCGCTGGAGCCGCTGTGCGACGAGGTGCTGGACATGCTGGGGCCCGGCGACCGCGATGACGACATCGCGCTGCTGGCGGCCCGGTTCGACGGGATCGCGCCGAGCGATGTCGCGTACTGGTATCTGGATCCGAAGGCGCAGACGGCCGGGCAGGCCCGGCGGCTGGCCCGGCGGGCGCTGGCGCGCTGGGGCCTGGACGAGCTGACCGACCAGCTGGAGCTGCTGGTCAGCGAGGTGGTGACGAACGCGGTGCGGTACGCGGAGCGGCCGATCACGCTGCGGTTGCTGCGGACGGACGTACTGCGCTGCGAGGTCGGGGACGACGTTCCGCAGCTGCCGCGGCTGCGTCAGGCCCGGCCGTCGGACGAGGGCGGGCGGGGTCTCTACCTCGTCAACCGGATGGCGCGGCGCTGGGGCGCGACCCGTCTGAGCATGGGAAAGGTCGTCTGGTTCGAGCTGTCGATGCCGCCGGGGGCGCCGCGCGGCTGAGTCCGGGGGCGCCCGTTCCCGTATCCCACATGTTGGACCCCGTCCGAGACCGGATGGGGTCCAACTCTTGCCGACATGCCGTCGGAAGAGTTGACTGCTTGGGTGGACGTAAGGGACTGACTGACCCAATTCGGGACTGACCGACCCCCTACTCCAGTCGTCGATACAGGAGGCACTCCTCCATGACCAGCACCGCGCACAACGTCCCGCGCACAACGAACAACGCCGGTATTCCGGTGGAGAGCGACGAGCATTCACTCACTGTGAGTGCGGACGGCCCCATCCTGCTCCAGGACCACTACCTGATCGAGAAGATGGCCCAGTTCAACCGGGAACGGGTCCCCGAGCGGGTGGTGCACGCCAAGGGCGCCGGCGCGTATGGACACTTCGAAGTCACCAACGACGTCAGCCAGTTCACCAAAGCGGATCTCTTCCAGCCGGGCAAGACCACCGAGATGCTGGCCCGCTTCTCGACCGTGGCGGGCGAGCAGGGCTCCCCCGACACCTGGCGCGATCCCCGTGGCTTCGCCCTGAAGTTCTACACCGAGGACGGCAACTACGACCTGGTGGGGAACAACACCCCGATCTTCTTCGTCCGGGACACGATCAAGTTCCAGGACTTCATCCGCTCGCAGAAGCGCCGCCCGGACAACGGGATGCGCGACAACGACATGCAGTGGGACTTCTGGACGCTGTCGCCGGAGTCGGCGCACATGGTCACCTGGCTGATGGGCGACCGCGGCATCCCCAAGACCTACCGCAATATGAACGGCTACGGCTCGCACACCTATATGTGGGTCAACGCCGGCGGCGAGAGGTTCTGGATCAAGTACCACTTCAAGACCGACCAGGGCATCGACTTCCTCACCCAGGAGGACGCGGACCGGATCGCCGGCGAGGACGCCGACGCCCACCGCCGTGATCTGTACGACGCCATCGACAGCGGCAACGCTCCGTCATGGACGCTGTATGTACAGGTCATGCCGTTCGCGGACGCCCCGGACTACCGGTTCAACCCGTTCGACCTGACCAAGGTGTGGCCGCACGGCGACTACCCGCTGATCGAGGTCGGGCGGATGACGCTCAACAAGAACCCGGACGACTACTTCATCCACATCGAGCAGGCGGCGTTCGAGCCGTCCAACATGGTGCCGGGCATCGGCCCGTCGCCCGACAAGATGCTGCTGGGCCGGCTGTTCTCCTACCCGGACACCCACCGCTACCGCATCGGCCCGAACTACGCCCAGCTGCCGCCCAACCGGCCGCGGGTGCCCGTCCACTCGTACGCCAAGGACGGCCCGATGCGCTACGACCCGAACCGTGTGGCCAGGCCGTACGCCCCGAACGGGTACGGCGGTCCGGCGGCGGACATCCTGCGCTACGGAGAGCCCGCGGGCTGGCAGACCGCCGGCGAGATGGTGCGCGAGGCCTACACGCTGCGCCGCGACGACGATGACTTCGGCCAGCCGGGCACGATGGTCCGCCAGGTCCTCGACGACGCGGCCCGCGACCGGCTCGTCAACAACGTCTCCGGACATCTGCTCAACGGCGTCAGCCGTCCGGTGATCGACCGCGCGCTCCAGTACTGGCGCAACATCGACAAGAACGTGGGCGACCGGATCGCGAAGAAAGTGAACGGCGGCTGAGCCGCCGAAACGCCCGCGCACACGCACCGCGGCCCCCGCCATCGAGGCGGGGGCCGCGGTGCTGTGTGCGCTCGGGCGTCAGTTGAAGCCGGGCACGCTGTTGGCTCTGTTGCCGTCGCCTCCAGGGCCGCCGGTGGTTCCGGTGCTGGTGCCGCCGGTGTCGACGCCGCCGTCCGTGCCGCCGTCCGTGCCGCCGGTCGGCGGGCCGGACGCGGTGCCGGTCGGTGTGGCCGGGCCGGTCGGCCGGCCGGTCTGGGTGTGGGTCGGCGTACCGCTCGGCGTGCCGGTCGGCGTCGGCGTACCGCTCGGCGACTTGCTCGGCGTCGGGGTCGTCGACGGGGTGTTGCTCGGCGTCGGCGTGCTGGTCGGGGGCACCCCGGCGCCGAGGTCCGTGTCCAGGTCGAATTCGGCGCCGATGTTGCCGCCGAGCGCGGACTCGGTGTACTCCGCCCACACCTGGGCGGGGTAGCCGCCGCCGTTGACCCGGCCGCCGCCGCCGGTGCCCTTGAGGGTGACCTGGGCGCCGCCCTTGGGGGACTCGCCGAACATGCCGACCGCGGTGACCAGCTTGGGCGTGTAGCCCACGAACCACGCCGACTTGTTGTCGTCGGAGGTGCCGGTCTTGCCGACCGCGTGGTAGGCGGTGTTCTTCACGGCGTCCGAGGCCGTGCCGTCGTTGACCACACCCGCCAGTACGGAGGTGACGGTGTCGGCGGTCTTACGGCTGAGCACCTGGTCGCCGATCGGGTTCTTCAGCGGCTGTTCCGTGTCGACGCCGTTGACCGGGTGCACGGCCTTGGTCACCAGCGTCGGGGTGACCTTCTTGCCGTGGTTGTCGAGCGTGGCGTAGGCCCCGGCCATCTGGAGCGGGCTGGCGCCCATGGTGCCCAGGGTCATGGCGGGCTTGACGTCCATCTTGGAGCCGTCCATGCCCAGGCTGACCGCGGTCTTCTTGATCTTGTCCAGGCCGACGTCCGCGCCCATCTGCGCGAAGACCGCGTTGACGGAGTTGTTGGTCGCGATCTGGACGCTGATCTTCCCGTACTGGTGCTCGTCCTCGTTGGGCGGTGCGAAGGGGATGGTGCCGCCGACGACCGGGCGGCGGTTACGGCCGTCGTAGATCGTGTTCGGGGTGATCGGCACCTGGTCCTGGGTGGTGACCGCGTTGTTCTCCAACGCGGACGCCAGGATCAGCGGCTTGAAGGTGGAGGCCGGCTGGTAGTCGGAGCGGGTGGCGTTGTTCGTGTAGTGCTTCGGGTAGCCCGCGCCGCCGTACATCGCCACGATGTGACCGGTCTTGGGGTCCACGGAGGTGGCGCCGAGCTGGGCGTCCCCGTCGACCTTGCGCTGCTTGGGCTTGAGGTCGTCGGTCAGCTTGCGCTGGACGGCCTTCTCCAGCGCCTTCTGCTTGTTCTTCTCGATACCGAGGGTGATCGTCCAGCCGCCGCGCTCGAATGCCTTCTCGTCGACGCCCTGGGCGAAGAGCTCCTGCTTGGCCTGGGCCACGAGGTAGCTGGTCTGGCCGGTCAGGCCGGGCAGCGGCTTGGGGTCCTTCGGGACCTGGAACTTCTGCTTGGCGCGCTCCTGCGGGGAGAGCCAGTGCATCTCGACCATGTTGTTGAGCGTGTAGGCCCAGCGCTCCTGGACCCGCTCCTTGCCGTCCTGGGTCGCCAGGGTCCAGTCGTACTGGTTCGGCGCCTGGAGCAGCGAGGCGAGGTAGGCGCCCTCCGAGACGGTGAGCTTCTCGACGTCCTTGCGGTAGTAGGCCTGGGCGGCGGCCTGGATGCCGTAGGCGCCGCGGCCGTAGTAGCTGGTGTTGATGTAGCCGGCGAGGATCTTGTCCTTGCCCAGCTTGTTGTCCACCTTGAGCGAGATGACGATCTCCTGGAGCTTGCGGCTGACCGTCTGCTCCTGGCTCAGGTAGTAGTTCTTGACGTACTGCTGGGTGATCGTCGAGCCACCCTGCTTGCCGTGGCCCATCAGCGTGTTGAGGATGCCGCGCGCGGTGCCGAACAGGTCGACGCCGGAGTCGTGGTAGAACGACTTGTTCTCGGCGGCGACGAAGGTGAACTGGACCTTCTTGGGTATGCGGTTGAGCGGGACGTTCTCGCGGTTGCGCAGTCCGGTACGCGCCATGATCTTGCCGTCGGCGTACTTGTAGACGTTGCTCTGCAGCTGCGCGTCCTTGTTGCCGTCGCTCGGGATGTCCACGTACAGATACAGGCCGATGAAACCGAGGATGCCCAGCAGGCAGACCCCGAGGAAGGTTCCGAGGATCTTCTTCCAGGTGAAGAGGCGGCGTATGCCGGACTTCTTCTGTTTCGGTTTGGCCCGGCGGGTGCTCCCCTGTCGCGCCCGTCTCGCTTCCGCTCGGCCCATCGCTTCAGCAACTCCAGTCGTTCCGCCCCCAGCTAATTCAGCTGTTGAAGCTAACACCGCATCTGTCAACAGATACTCATCGATCACGGCTTTTTCCGACGTGACATACAGCACCCGGGATTGACGGAACCTTCGGGTGGGTGTTCTGCGTCGCCACGCCCTCACCTGCGAACTTGTCACGCACGCGGCTCCGCATACGGCTGGACAGCTCGGCGATCCGAGGATTAAAGTGCTATCACTTTGCTAGACCAGCGACATCACCAATTGCGGCGGACATCACTCGCCGTATCTGGAGAAACGGGGACCCTTATGTCCGACCGGACAGCGGCCGACCGCACCACCGACCCCGGCGACGACCTCACCGTCGACGCCCCCCAGATGCCGCGGCCACAGGTCCGCGAGACCCCGGCGCACAGCATCCCGGGCGGCGTCGCCCTGCTGCTCACCGTCCTCGGCGTCGCACTGGGCATCGCCGTGATCATCGTCGGCGGCATACTCGGCTCCGGCGGCAACAACGCGGCCGGTGTGCCGATGGTCATCGTCGGCGTCCTGCTGCTGCTCGGCTCCTTCTTCTGTATGACCGGCGTGAAGATGGTCGCGCCCGGCGAGGCCCGGGTCATCCAGCTCTTCGGGCGGTACGTCGGCACCATCCGCACCGACGGACTGCGCTGGGTCAACCCGCTCACCACCGCCCGGAAGATCTCCACCCGGGTGCGCAACCACGAGACCGCGGTACTGAAGGTCAACGACGCCTACGGCAACCCGATCGAGCTGGCCTCGATCGTCGTCTGGCAGGTCGAGGACACCGCCCAGGCGCTCTTCGAGGTCGACGACTTCCTGGAGTTCGTCGCCACCCAGACCGAGGCGGCCGTCCGGCACATCGCGATCGAGTACCCCTATGACGCGCACGACGAGGACGCCCTGTCGCTGCGCGGCAACGCCGAGGAGATCACCGAGAAGCTCGCCCTCGAACTGACCGCCCGGGTCCAGGCCGCCGGCGTACGGATCATCGAGTCCCGCTTCAGCCACCTCGCCTACGCCCCCGAGATCGCCTCCGCGATGCTCCAGCGGCAGCAGGCCGGCGCGGTCGTGGCCGCCCGCCAGCAGATCGTCGAGGGTGCGGTCGGCATGGTCGAGCAGGCGCTGGAGCGGATCAGCGAACAGGGCATCGTCGAGCTGGACGAGGAGCGCAAGGCGGCCATGGTGAGCAATCTGATGGTGGTGCTGTGCGGCGACCGGGCCGCCCAGCCGGTCCTGAACACGGGCTCCCTCTACCAGTGAGCGAGCGGACCATCGAGTGGTGCGAGGCCGGGCGAAGCGAGGCTTGGGCATGAGCACCGACACTCCCGAGGGGGCCGGCGCCGAGCGCGAGCGGCCCCCCGCGCGCCGGCCGCAGCAGCGCAAGCAGGTGCTGCTGCGGCTGGACCCGTTGATCCATGACGCGCTGACGCGCTGGGCCGATGACGAGCTGCGCAGCGCCAACGCGCAGATCGAGTTCCTGCTGCGCAAGGCGCTGTCGGATGCGGGGCGGCTGCCCCGGGGGGCGGGGGCGATACCGCGGCGCGGGCGGCCACCCAAGGCGAAGGACCCGGACGGCGACCAGGACGGGCAGGGCGGACAGGGCGCCCGGAGCGACTAGACACCTCGTCTATACATTGCGCGTATACACCTGATGTAGAGTGCTCGGCATGCCCATCGGACACCCAGGGCGATGCCCCCTGCCCGCACTCCCGGAGGCCCACGCATGACCCCGGCCGGTTCCCTGCTCCACGCCAGCGCGCTGCGCAAGTCGTACGGCACCACCCCCGCCCTCGACGGCGCGGACTTCTCCCTGCACGCCGGCGAGGTCGTCGCCGTCATGGGCCCCTCCGGCTCCGGCAAGTCGACGCTGCTGCACTGCCTGGCCGGGATCATCGGCCCGGACTCCGGCACCGTCCACTACGGCAACCGCGAGCTGACCGCGATGAGCGACGCCGAGCGCAGCGCCCTGCGCCGCGCGGACTTCGGTTTCGTCTTCCAATTCGGCCAGTTGGTACCGGAGTTGACCTGTCTGGAGAATGTCGCGCTGCCGCTGCGGCTGACCGGCGCCAAGCGCAAGGAGGCCGAGGCCCGTTCGCTGGAGTGGCTGGAGCGCCTGGAGGTCGACACGGTCGCGGCCAAGCGGCCCGGTGAGGTCTCCGGCGGACAGGGCCAGCGGGTCGCGGTGGCGCGTGCGCTGGCCGGCACGCCCCGGGTGGTCTTCGCCGACGAGCCCACCGGCGCGCTCGACTCGCTCAACGGCGAACGTGTGATGACCCTGCTGACCAACGCCGCCCGCGACACCAGCGCCGCCGTCGTCCTGGTCACCCACGAGACCCGGGTCGCCGCCTACTCCGACCGCGAGGTCGTGGTCCGCGACGGCGTGGCCCGGGAAATGGTGGGCGCGGTATGAGGGCCCGCCATCTTGCCCTGGGCGTACGGTTCGCGGCCGGCGGCGGCCGCGAGGGCTGGATCCGGACGGTCCTGACGGCCGTCGGCGTGGCACTCGGTGTGATGCTGCTGCTCGCGGCGGCGTCGATTCCGCACGTCCTGGACGCCCGGCAGCAGCGCGGCGACGCCCGGACGGCCGTCGAGGGGGCGAAGCCGGTCGCGCGCTCCTCGGCGACCCTGCTGTACGCCCGCACCGAGACATCCTTCCGCGGCGATGCGATCACCGGCGCGCTGCTGCGCCCCGACGGGCCCGATGCGCCGGCCCCGCCCGGGGTGCGCGAACTGCCGCACAGCGGCGAGATGGTGGTCTCCCCGGCGCTGAAAGAGCTGCTCGCCTCACCGGAGGGAAAGCTGCTGCGCGAGCGGCTGCACTTCACGACGGTCGGCACCATCGGGCAGCCCGGGCTGGCCGGGCCGGGCGAACTGACGTACTACGCGGACAGCGACACCCTCTCCACCGCACACGGCGCCCATCGCCTCGCCCGCTTCGGCGTCGGGACGGAGGCGCCGCCGCTGAACCCGATGCTGCTCCTCACGATCATCGTGGCCTGTGTGGTGCTGCTGATGCCGGTGGCCATCTTCATCGCCACCGCGGTCCGCTTCGGCGGTGAGCGCCGCGACCGGCGGCTGGCCGCGCTCCGGCTGGTCGGCGCCGATGTCCCGATGGTGCGCTGGATGGCCGCCGGGGAGGCGCTGTTCGGTGCGCTCGTCGGGCTGCTGCTGGGGGCCGCGATGTTCCTGGCCCTACGGCAGTTCGTCGGCTCGGTCACCCTCTGGGGCGTCAGCGCCTTCCCCGGCGATCTGACCCCGCTGCCGGCGCTGGCGGCGCTGATCGCCGTCGCCGTCCCGCTGTGCGCCGTCGCCGTCACGCTCCTCGCGCTGCGCGGGGTGACCATCGAACCGCTGGGGATCGTACGGAACAACGCCGGCCGGCGGCGCCGGCTGTGGTGGCGGCTGCCGATCCCGGTCGCGGGTATCGCCCTGCTGCTGCTCAACGGCCGGGTCGACCGGGGCAACGGCGTGGTCAATCCGTATCTGATCGCGGGCGGCGCGGTGCTGGTCCTGTTCGGCATCACCCTGCTGCTGCCCTGGGTCGTCGAGGCGGTGGTGGCACGGCTCGGCGGCGGCCCGCTGCCCTGGCAGCTGGCCACCCGCCGGCTCCAGCTGGGCAGCGGCTCGGCGGCCCGCGCGGTCAGCGGGATCACCGTCGCGGTCGCCGGGGCCATCGCGCTACAGCTGTTCTTCTCCGCCATCCAGAGCGACTTCATGAAGGTCACCGGGCAGGACCCGAGCCGTGCGCAGCTGTCCCTCACGCTGCCGTCCGGTGATGTCGCGACGATCCGGAAGATGATGGCGCAGTTCCGCACCACCGAGGGCGTACGCGGGGTGATCGCGACCGTCGAGGCCTCCGCGTCCCGTCCCGGCCCGGTCCGCAAGGGGGAGGACTTCGCCCCGACCACCCAGGTCACCGTCGGCGACTGCCCCACCCTGAGCGAGCTGGCGCACACCGGTGCCTGCAAGGACGGCGATGTCTTCATCGTCAAGGACAACAGCGGGCTGGTCGACGACGACTATCTCTTCAAGACCGCGCGCCCCGGTGCCCAGGTGCTCTTCAACCGGGACCCGGAGACCGAGGAGTCCGACGGCGCACCGCGGCTGTGGACCCTTCCGAAGTCGGCCCGCACGGTCGACTCCCGCAAGGCCCCCTCGGGAGAGATGGTCTTCGGGATCTTCGCCACCCCCGGGGCGCTGGACACCACCGTGCTGGACGATCCGATGGCCCGCGCCATGGTGAAGACCGACCCGGCGGTGCCCGATGCGGCCGAGTACGTCCGCAACACCGCCGCCCGGATCGATCCGCAGATGCGCGTCATCACCCTGCAGAACCTGGAGCGGGACAAGCAGTACAACAGCGTGCGCACCGGGCTGCTGGTCGCGTCCACCGCGACCCTGGCGCTGATCGCCGCCAGCATGCTGGTGACGACGCTGGAGCAGCTGCGTGAGCGCCGCCGGCTGCTGTCCGTGCTGGTGGCCTTCGGCACCCGGCGGGCCACCCTCGGCTGGTCGGTCCTGTGGCAGACCGTCGTCCCGGTCGTCCTGGGGCTCGCCCTCGCGCTCGCGGGCGGCGCCGGGCTGGGCCTCGCGCTGCTGAACATGGCGGGCAAGACCACCTTCGACTGGTCGGTGGTCTGGCCGATGCTCGCGACCGGCGCCGGTCTGGTGCTGCTGGTCACTCTGTTCAGCCTGCCGCCGCTGTGGCGGATGATGCGCCCGGACGGGCTGCGTACGGAGTGATCCCGGCGGACCGGGGCGGTGCGCCCCGGGGCGCACCGCCCCGGTCCGCTATACAGCACGCGTATACACCAGCGATACACCCACGAGTAAGGTGGTCGGCATGTCAATCGGTCATACGCTGCTGGGCCTCCTGGAGTCCGGCCCCCGCCATGGCTACGACCTCAAGCGGGCCTTCGACGAACACTTCGGCCAGGACCGACCGCTGCACTACGGGCAGGTCTACTCCACGATGTCCCGGCTGCTGAAGAACGGCCTGGTCGAGGTGGACGGCGTGGAGGCCGGCGCCGGTCCCGAGCGCAAGCGGTACGCGATCACGGACGCCGGTATCACCGATGTCGCCCAGTGGCTGGCCCGCCCGGAGAAGCCCGAGCCGTATCTGCAGTCGACGCTCTACACCAAGGTCGTCCTGGCGCTGCTCACCGACCGCGACGCCGCCGAGCTGCTGGACACCCAGCGCGCCGAACATCTGCGGCTGATGCGCGGACTGACCGAGCGCAAGCGCACCGGCGACCTCGCCGACCAGCTGATCTGCGACCACGCGCTGTTCCATCTGGAGGCCGATCTGCGCTGGCTGGAGCTGACCGCCGCCCGGCTCGACAAGCTGGCGGAAGCGGTCCGTACATGACGCCGGAGGGATCCCTGCTCGCAGCGGAGGGGCTGTACAAGTCCTACGGGGTGACGCCGGCGCTGGACGGCGCGGAGTTCTCCATCCACCCCGGCGAGGTCGTCGCCGTCATGGGCCCCTCCGGCTCCGGCAAATCGACCCTGCTGCACTGCCTGGCCGGGATCATCAGCCCGGACTCCGGCACCGTCCGCTACGGCCCGCACACCCTCACCGGGATGAGCGACGCCCAGCGCAGCGCCCTGCGCCGTACCGAATTCGGCTTTGTCTTCCAATTCGGCCAGCTGGTGCCGGAGTTGACCTGTCTGGAGAATGTCGCGCTGCCGCTGCGGCTGAACGGCACCAAGCGCAAGGACGCCGAGCGGCAGGCCCGGGAGTGGATGGAGCGGCTGGAGGTCGAGTCCGTGCACGGCCAGCGGCCCGGTGAGATCTCCGGCGGTCAGGGCCAGCGGATCGCGGTCGCCCGCGCGCTCGCCACCCGGCCGCGGGTGATCTTCGCGGACGAGCCGACCGGCGCCCTGGACTCGCTCAACGGCGAACGGGTGCTGACCCTGCTGACCAACGCCGCCCGCGACACCAACGCCGCGGTCGTCCTGGTCACCCACGAGGCCCGGGTCGCCGCCTACTCCGACCGGGAGATCGTCGTCCGCGACGGCAAAGTGAAGGACATGCTGGCGGGCTTGATATGAGTCTGCTGCGCTCGCACGCCGGTGCCGACGGCGGGCGCGGCGGCGAACGCGCGCCCACCGCACCCGCGCCCCCGGGCCCGCGCGCCACCCCGCGCACCGGACCCGCCGGCTGGGCCCGTGACCTCGCGATGGGCATGCGGTTCGCGGCCGGCGGCGGCCGCGAGGGCTGGATCCGTACGGCGCTGACGGCCGCGGGCGTCGCCCTGGGTGTGGCCGTCCTGCTGCTCGGCTCGTCCGTGCCGACGCTGATGGACTCCTGGCACGGCCGGGAGAAGGCCCGCGAGAACCTCGGCCAGGCCCACGAGCCCCGGTCCGCCGACAACACCGTGCGCTACACCTCCGTCGACACCACCTTCCGCGGTGCGCCGATCCGCGGCCGGCTGGTGCGCCCGGACGGTGCGCATCCGCCCGTACCTCCGGGCATCCGCCAACTGCCCGGCCCCGGCCGGATGCTGGTCTCGCCGGCGCTCAAGGAGCTGCTGGACTCCCCCGAAGGCGCGCTGCTGCGCGACCGGCTGGACTACACGGTGGCCGGTGTCATCGGTGACGACGGCCTGCTCGGCCCGCAGGAGCTCACCTACTTCGCGCAGAGCGCCACCCTGGCCGCGCCCGACGGCTATCGCATCGACCACTTCGGCAAGAGCTGGGACCCGCAGCCGATGCGGGCACCCGCCGTGCTGCTCGTGATCATGACGTGTGTGGCGCTGATGATGCCGGTGATGGTCTTCATCGGCACCTCCGTACGGTTCGGCAACGAGCGCCGTGAGCGCCGGCTGGCCGCGCTCCGGCTGGTCGGCGCCGATGTGCGGATGACCCGCCGGATCGCCTCCGGCGAGGCGCTGTTCGGCTCGCTGCTGGGGCTGGCCGGCGGCGCCGTGCTGTTCCTGGGCGGCCGGCAGTTCGCCTCGGTCATCACACTGTGGGGCATCAATGTCTTCCCCTCGGACGTGGCCCCGGGCCCGCTCGCCACGGCGCTGATCGCCCTGCTCGTCCCGACGGCGGCGGTGCTGGTGACGCTGTTCGCGCAGCGCGGCATCACCGTCGAGCCGCTGGGCATCGTCCGCAACCGCCCGCCGATCCGCCGGCGGCTGTGGTGGCGGCTGGCGCTGCCCACCGTGGGCACCCTGCTGCTGGTGCCGCTGGTCTGGCAGCGGCCGTGGTCCGACACCCCGCTGAACACCATCCGGCTCGCGGCCGGTTCGATGCTGCTGCTGTTCGGTGTCACCGCGCTGCTGCCCTGGCTGGTGGACGCGGTGGTCGGCCGGCTGCGCGGCGGCCCGGTGCCCTGGCAACTGGCCGTCCGTCGCCTGCAGTTGAGCAGCGGCTCGGCCACCCGCGCGGTCAGCGGCATCACCGTCGCGGTGGCCGGCGCGATCGCCATCCATATGCTGCTGACCGGTATGCAGGCCGGTTACACCCAGGCGTACGCGGAGTCCGGCAAGCTCCCGCAGCTCGGTCTGTGGGGCAACTCCAAGGGCTGGCCGCAGACCCAGCGGGCGCTCGCCGCCCTGCGCGGGACCACCGGGGTGACGGCGGTCCGCGGCACGATCGAGGGCCTGGTCGTCCCGATGCCGCTCGCGGGCCGGGCCCCGGCCGACCGCGCCCAGGCGACGGTCGCCGTCGGCAGCTGCGCCGAGCTGCGCCACCTGGCCCGTCTGGGCTCCTGCCGGGACGGCGACGTGTTCCTCACCGACGTCCCGGCCCGGGACCGCGTCATCGCGCCCGGTGCGACCATCGACCTCAACGCCCCGCTCGCCGAGGGCGGCCCGGCGGCTCCGCACCCCTGGAAGATCCCCGGGACGGCCCGCACCGCCCGGCAGATCGCGCCCGGATACGGCCCCGGTACCTTCTCGTACGACCTGCTGGCCACCCCGTCCGCGCTCGACACGGGCCGGCTCAACGACCCCATGACGGAGATCAAGGTCGACTTCGACCGGGCCACCCCGGACGCGGTGGAGCACATCCGCAACACCGCGGCCCATATCGACCCGTCGCTGAACGAGTTCTCCGCGGTCGACAATCCGCACACCGCGCAGTACACCAGCGTCCGCAACGGCCTGTTCTTCGGCGCCGCCATCACCCTGCTGCTGATCGGCGCGGGCCTGATCATCTCCACCGTCGAGCAGCTCTACGAGCGCCGGCGGCTGCTGTCCACCCTCGATGCGTACGGCACCCGCCGCGCCACCCTCGGCTGGTCGGTGCTGTGGCAGACCACCCTTCCGGTCGTGCTCGGCCTGGGCCTCGCACTGGGCTGCGGGCTCGCGCTGGGGTCACTGCTGCTGTCGATGATCGACAGCGCGGTGATCGTGGACTGGCCCGTGGTGGCGGCGATGACCGGTATCGGCGGCGGCGTGATCCTCTTCGTGACGGTGCTGAGCCTGCCGCCGCTGTGGCGGATGATGCGGCCCGAGGGACTGCGGACGGAGTGAGCACACCGATACCCCCCAAGGGCCCGGCGGCCCGCCGCTGGTGCGCGGACCTCGCCATGGGCGCCCGGTTCGCCGTCACCGGCGGCCGCGAGGGCTGGATCCGTACGGCCCTGACGGCGCTCGGCGTCGGCCTGGGCGTCGCCGTCCTCCTGCTGGCCGCCGCCCTCCCCAACGCGCTGAACGCGGCCATGGACCGCCAGTGGGCCCGGGCCGCCGTCCCCGCCGTGGAAGGCACCGGCCCCTCGGACCACTCGCTGCTGACCGCCTCGCTGAACAGCGCCTACCGCGAGGTGCCGCTGCGAGGCCGGGTCGTACAGCCCGAAGGCCCGCACGCCCCCGTACCGCCGGGCCTGTCCCGACTGCCCGGCCCCGGCGAGCTCGCGGTCTCCCCCGCCCTCGCCGACCTGCTGTCCTCCCCCGACGGCGCACTGCTCAAGGGCCGCTTCCCGCATCTTCGGATCACGGCCGAGATCGGCGCCGCGGGCCTCACCCACCCCGGTGAACTCCTCTTCTACCAAGGCAGCGACGCCCTGCGGCGGTCCGTCGGCGGGGTCGAGCGGATCACCGCCTTCGGCGACCGCGGCGCCCCGTTCCGGACCAGCCCCCTGGTGGCGCTGGCGATCAGCGTGGGCTGTGTCGCGCTGCTCGCCCCCGTCGCCGTCTTCATCGCCACCGCCGTACGCTTCGGCGGCGAACGCCGCGACCGCAGGCTGGCCGCGCTCCGCCTGGTCGGCGCCGACCGCCTCACCACCCGCCGGATCGCCGCCGGCGAGGCGCTGGCCGGCGCCCTCCTGGGCCTGTTCACCGGCACCGCCCTCTTCCTCGCCCTGCGTATTCCGCTGGCGTCGCTCTCCGTCTTCAACTTCGGCGTCTTCCCCTCCGACGTCGTCCCCGACACCGCGCTGGGCGCCCTCGTCGCGCTGGCCGTCCCCCTCGGCTCGGTCGGCGTCACGCTGTTCACCATGCGACGGGTCACCGTCGAACCGCTGGGCGTGACCCGTGCGGCGCCGCCGCTGCGCCGCCGGCTGTGGTGGCGGACGCTGCTGCCGGCCGCCGGGGTGGCGCTGCTGCTGCCGTCGGCGATCGGCGGACTGCGCTCCGGCGACGCCGCCAACGCCCGGCTGATCCTGGGCACATCACTGCTTCTGCTGGGCGTCGCGGCGCTGCTGCCCTGGCTGCTGGAGGTCGCGGTGGCCCGCCTGGGCCGCGTCGGCCACGGCGGCCAGTCCTGGCAACTGGCCGTCCGGCGGCTCCAGTTGAGCAGCACCGCAGCCAGCCGTTCGGTCAGCGGCATCACCGTCGCGGTGGCCGGCGCCATCGCCGTACAGCTCCTGCTGACCAGCATCTGGAGCGACGGGCCCGAACAGCCCCGCTCCGCCACCGCGGGCACCGAGGTCAGCACCCGGGACGGCGCGGTGCCCGCCGCCCGGGTCCCCGAGATGCGCGCCCGGCTCCGCGCCACCGAGGGCGTCCTCGACGCCCGCACCCTGCTCACCGGCTACGCCGACACCGCCCGGCACCAACAGGCCATGGCACACGGCTCCTCCGCCGAGGACTTCGACCCCGAGCCCTACGCCCTGATCGTCGCCGACTGCCCCACCCTCCGCCGGACGGCCCACCTCACCACCTGCTCCGACGGCGATGTCTTCCTCACCGACGACCCCGAGGCCGCCCACCGCACCCCGCACCCCGGCGAACGGCTGGCCCTCGACCCGGTCGGCAGCCGCGCGGACCACCGGGCGCCCGCCACCTGGACGGTCCCCACGACCGCCCGCCGCGCCACCGTCGCCGACACCGGCCTGAGCCCCGGCCTCACCACCCCCGGCCTGCTCGCCACCCCCAAGGCCCTGGACCCCAACCTCCTCCGCCGCCCCGGCATTTCCGTTCTGCTGCGTCTGGACCCGGCCCGCCCCGACGCCGTCGACCACGTCCGCAACACCGCCGCCCGCATCGACATCCGGGCCGACGTGGTCACCTACACCACCGACACCGGCAACGAGGCCGTCGACCTCACCCGCCGCGGCCTGACCGCCGGCGCCGCCGCCGTACTCCTGCTGATCGGCTCCGGCCTGCTGATCACAACCGTCGACCAACTCCGCGAACGCGCCCGCCTGTTGTCCGCGCTCGACGCCCTGGGCACCCCCCGCGCCCTGCTCGGCCGCTCGGTCCTGTGGCAGACCGCCGTCCCCGTCGCCCTGGGCCTGACCCTGGCGATCACCTGCGGCCTCGCCCTCGGCGCACTCCTGGTCCACACGGCCGGCCGCCCCCTGCACCCCGACTGGTGGGCCATCCTCACGATCACCGGCACCGCGGCAGCCGTCATCCTGGGCGTCACCGCCCTCTCCCTGCCGCTGCTGTGGCGCCTGATGCGGCCCGACGGCCTGCGCACGGAGTGAACCTGCGAGATCATTTCCCCGGCACCGCCACACCCACCGCCGCCCGGCCGCCCGGCCGGCGCCGCGCCAACTACTCAACGGGGGACCCCATATGCGCAAACTCGTCTACTGCATCGCCGCCACCCTCGACGGTTTCATCGCCGGCCCGGACGGCGCGGATCCCACCGGCCCCGACGGCTTCTGGCCGATCTCCGAGGACTACCTCCAGCACCTGATCACCGAGCTCCCGGAGATCCTGCCCGTCCACGCCCGGTCGGCGCTCGGCGTCACCGCCGAGGGCACCCGCTTCGACACCGTCCTGGAAGGCCGCCGCACCTACGAGATCGGCCTCGCGGCCGGCCTCACCGACGCCTATCCGCACCTGCGGCACATCGTCTTCTCCCGGACCCTGCGGCAGAGCCCCGACCCGGCGGTGGAGCTGGTGGCCACCGACCCGGTCGCGACGGTACGCGAGCTGAAGAGCCGGCCCGGCAAGGACATCTGGCTGATGGGCGGCAGCGAACTCGCCGGCGCCCTCTACCCGGAAATCGACCAGCTCCTCATCAAGCTGGGCCCGCTCACCCTCGGCAACGGCATCCCCCTCTTCTCCCGGGACACCACCTTCGACCCGCGCACCTGGGAGCTGACCGAGCACACGGTCCTCAAGAGCGGGGCGGCGTTCTTGACGTATACGCGGGCGGCCGAGGCGTAGCGATTACGGGCGACACCCACGAACGGACGAAGGCGGTCGTACAAGACGTGTGCGGCCGCCTTTGCCTACGATGATGGCCTCGACACCAGCCAACGGGAGGCATCTGATGTCTGCAGCACCCGTCGAGCCACCGCACCAGGACGAGCCGCTGACGCAGCTCGCCGTGGCGAACAGGCTCATGGAGCAGAACCCGGGCCACCGCGTCGAGATCATCGGAGGCGTCATCGTCGTGACCCCACCACCGAACGTTCCTCACGAGCGGGCGCTGAAGAAGATCGCGGCCCCCTTGGCCGCAGCAGGCCTGGACGACGGCGAGGAATCGGAGGTGTTCCAGGGGATCGGTGTATGGCTGCCGGACGGCCCCGAGGACTACGCCATCCCGGATCTGTGCCTGGTCGACGCCGATATCGACGATCACAAGATCACAAACAATTGCTACGACCCCGCGGCCTTCCGCTTGGTCCTCGAAGTCACGTCGAACAACTACAACAACGATCTCAAGGCGAAGGTCATTGCCTACGCCAACGCCAAGATTCCCGTCTACGTGATCATCGACCGCAAGCACAACCGCATCCACGTTCTCACCGATCCGGCCCAGAACGGGTACGACAGCCATCGGGTCCACGCCCCGGGCGAGCAGATCACCCTTCCTCCCTCCATCGGCGCCGAGGTCAAGCTCGACGTCGAGGCGCTGCTCAAGGCCGGGCAGCCGCGAGCCTGACCCTCACCCCTTCGCAATCCGCACCGGCAACCCCCGCAACGCCCCCCGCAGCGCCTCCGCGAACTCCTCGAACTCCCCCTGGCGCGCGGCGCCCGTGCGCATGGCCAGGGCGATCGTCCGGGAGGGGGCCGGGTCCGCGAAGTAGCCGGTGGTGAGGTGGTCGTTGCGGCCGGTCTCGACCCGTAGCGCGGTCCGCGGCAGCAGCGTCACCCCGAGCCCGCCGGCCACCAACTGCACCAGCGTGGACAGGCCCGCCGCGCTCGTCGTGACCGGGGTGTTCTCGTCCCTCCCGGCCTCCCGGCAGATGTCCAGGGCCTGGTCGCGCAGGCAGTGCCCCTCGTCGAGCAGCAGCAGATCCAGTTCCTGGAGGGCCTGGCGCGGAATGTCGCCGCGGCCGCCCAGCCAGTGCTCCTTGGGGGCGACCAGCACGAAGTCCTCGTCGAAGAGCGGGAGTTCGGTGACCTGGGGGACGCCGAGCGGCACGGCGAGCAGCAGCAGGTCGAGGCGTCCGTGGGCCAGGCCGTCCAGGAGGGATGCGGTCTGCTCCTCGTGCACCTGGAGGTCCAGGTCGGGATAGGTCTCGTGGACCAGCCGCAGCACGGCCGGCAGCAGATACGGCGCGACGGTCGGGATCACACCGAGCCGCAGCACGCCGGTGAACGGCGCACGGGCCGCCTCCGCCTCCTCCATCAGATCCCCGACGGCCTCCAGGACCGTACGGGCCCGGGCCGCCAGCCGCTCCCCCGCGGGCGACAGCAGCACCTTGCGCGTCGTACGCTCCACCAGCTGCACCCCGAGCGCTTCCTCCAGTGCGGAGACCGCCCCGGACAGCGCGGGCTGGCTCATACCGATCTCGGCCGCCGCCTCGCGGAAATGCAGATGCTCGGCCACCGCCACGAACGCCCGCAGCTGGGCCAGGCTGGGCTGGCGGGGCCGTCCGCCCTGACTCACGGGTGACACCACTGATAACCACCTCCGATCAACATCAACCAGTCTAGCTATTTCCCTGATCAATGCCTGCTATGGCACTGTGTAACCCGTCCAAGCCTCAAGGAAAGTCCTCAAAAGGGACTTTTTGTGCAACAAGGAGAGCGCGTGCTCACTGTCGGTGACAAGTTCCCCGAGTTCGACCTGACTGCCTGTGTCTCGATGGAGAAGGGCAAGGAGTTCGAGCAGATCAACCACAAGACCTACGAGGGCAAGTGGAAGATCGTCTTCGCATGGCCCAAGGACTTCACCTTCGTGTGCCCGACCGAGATCGCCGCCTTCGGCAAGCTGAACGACGAGTTCGCCGACCGTGACGCCCAGATCCTCGGCTTCTCCGGCGACTCCGAGTTCGTGCACCACGCCTGGCGCAAGGACCACCCGGACCTGACCGACCTGCCCTTCCCGATGCTGGCCGACTCGAAGCACGAGCTCATGCGTGACCTCGGCATCGAGGGCGAGGACGGCTTCGCGCAGCGCGCCGTCTTCATCGTCGACCAGAACAACGAGATCCAGTTCACGATGGTGACCGCCGGCTCCGTCGGCCGTAACCCCAAGGAGGTCCTCCGGGTCCTCGACGCTCTCCAGACGGACGAGCTGTGCCCGTGCAACTGGAGCAAGGGCGAGGACACCCTCGACCCGGTCGCTCTCCTCTCGGGCGAGTGAGCTGATCTGAGATGGCTCTCGACGAACTGAAGTCCGCCGTACCGGACTACGCCAAGGACCTCAAGCTGAACCTCGGTTCGGTGATCGGCAACAGCGACCTGCCGCAGCAGCAGCTGTGGGGCACCGTCCTGGCCTGCGCGATCGCCTCGCGCTCGCCGAAGGTGCTGCGCGAGCTGGAGCCGGAGGCCAAGGCCAACCTCTCCGCCGAGGCGTACACCGCCGCCAAGTCGGCCGCCGCCATCATGGCGATGAACAACGTCTTCTACCGGACCCGGCACCTGCTGTCGGACCCGGAGTACGGCAACCTGCGCGCCGGTCTGCGGATGAATGTCATCGGCAACCCGGGCGTGGACAAGGTCGACTTCGAGCTGTGGTCGCTGGCCGTCTCAGCCATCAACGGCTGCGGTATGTGCCTGGACTCGCACGAGCAGGTGCTGCGCAAGGCCGGTGTGGACCGCGAGACGATCCAGGAGGCCGTCAAGATCGCGTCCGTCCTCCAGGCCGTCGGCGCGACCCTGGACGCCGAGGCCGCGCTCGCCGAGTAATTCGGCCGGCCGGTCGGCCGGTTGACCGGTGGCCCGGTCGACCGCCGCGTACGTTGAACCCCGCAGACAGGACGTCTGCGGGGTTCAGTGCGTCGGGGCGCCGGGCGGCCAGGGCCCGACAGGCCCTAGTCCCGCGACTCCTCGGCGGCGCGCGTCGCCGGGGGCAGAGTCGGCGCCACCCCGAGCGCGGTGGCGCCGCGTGGGGCCACCGACATCCGTAGCGCCTGTTCCCTGGAGTGCGACCGCAGATAGCCGACGACGGTGTTGGTGACCGCCACCAGCGGGACCGCGACGACCGCGCCGCCGATGCCCGCGGTCAGGCCGCCCGCGGCGACCGACAGGATCACCGCGAGCGGGTGGACGCGGACCGCCCGGCCCAGGATGAACGGCTGGAGGACATGGCCCTCGATCTGCTGGACGGCCAGGACGACCGCCAGCACCATCAGGGCCTGGAACACGCCCTGGGTGACGAGCGCGACGACACATGCCAGTGCGCCCGAGACCACCGCGCCGATCAGCGGGATGAAGGCGAACAGGAAGATGAAGACGGCGAGCGGGACGGCGAGCGGCACATTGAGGAAGTAGAGGCCGATGCCGATGAAGATGGCGTCGATGAGGGCGACGATGACCGTGCCGCGTACATAGGCGGTCAGCGTCCGCCAGGCCCGCGGCCCGGCGCCCGCCACACCCTCACGGGCCGCGCCCGGGACCAGCTTGAGCAGCCACTCCCAGATCCGCCGCCCGTCGTAGAGCAGGAAGAGGGTGGTGAACATCGCGAGCAGGATGCCGGTGAACACTTCGAGGACGACGGTGACGCCCTCCAGGCCGGCCGAGGTGATCGCCTCGGTGTTGGCGCCGATCGCGTCCTGCAGATTCTTGGCGATGCTGTTGATCTGACCCTCGGTCACATGGAACGGGCTCTTCAGCAGCCAGCCCTTGAGCTCGGTGATGCCCTCCTGGATGCGGCTGGAGACCGAGTCGATGTTGTCCTGGACCTGCCACACCACGAACCAGCCGACCAGGCCCATGATGACGAACCCGCCGATGAAGGTCAGCGTGGTGGCCAGCCCGCGCGGCAGCCCGCGCCGGCGCAGCCACCCCACGGTGGGCTGCAACAGCGCGGTGATCAGCGTCGCCGCGGTGAAGGACAGCACGACCAGTTCGATGGTGGTGATGACGCGTGCGAGCACCCACAGCGTGGCCGCCAGCACCAGCAGCCGCCAGCCCACCTCGGCGGCGACGCGTACGCCCCACGGCACCGCCGCGACCGGGTCGGGGCGGGCCGCGACGGCCGGCGCGTAGGCGGGCGGCGCCGGCACGGACTCCGGCGGACGGGCGGCCGGGGCCGCATGCTCCGTGCCGTCATGCGGCACACCGTCCACCGTCTTCGGCACCTGTGTACGGGGCGTGGTGAGGATGCCCACCGCACCGTCACCCACCGGACCGTCTCCCACCGAGCCGGCGGCCGCAGGCGCGTCCGCGTGCCCGGCACGCCTCAGCTCTTCCGGGTCGTCGGCCTCCGCCGCAGCCTCCGCGCGGCGGCGCTGCTCCTCCAGCCGCTGCGAGAGCCGCGTCAGACCGGCACCGAGGCCACCGACCCACTGAGGCAATCTGGACATGTCCTTCCTCTTCCCCTCCCACGCACCACGAACTGTCGGCACGACGTTACCTGTGCCGGATACGCGAAACCCCCGACGCTGTCGCGTTCGGGGGTTTCGGAAGTGCCGGTGCTGGGCCGACGGGCCTAGTACCAGCTGTTGGCCTGCCAGAACGACCAGGCG
Organism: Streptomyces inhibens; assembly: GCF_022221585.1. Taxonomy (NCBI): domain Bacteria; kingdom Bacillati; phylum Actinomycetota; class Actinomycetes; order Kitasatosporales; family Streptomycetaceae; genus Streptomyces; species Streptomyces inhibens. The sequence continues at coordinate 6,346,000 of NZ_CP084681.1, read as the reverse complement.
CCACAGGGGCTGCCGTAGCGGTCGTTCATGTAGTTGAGGCCCCACTTGATCTGGGTGGCCGGGTTGGTCTGCCAGTCGGAGCCGGCCGAGGACATCTTGGAGCCGGGCAGCGCCTGGACGAGTCCGTAGGCGCCCGAGGAGGCGTTGGTGGCACGGTAGTTCCAGCCGGACTCGTGGTCCACGATGTTGCTGAAGCACTGGAACTGGTCGCTTGCCATCATCTGACGCGCCATGGACTGCGTCTCAGCGACGGAGTACGAGCCCTTGACGGTGAAGTCGCTCGCGTCGCGCGCCGCGGAGCGGGACGCGGCCAGCGCCTTCTCCTTGCGCGCGTCGGCGTCCTTCTTCGCCTTCGCCTCGTCCGCTGCGTCCTTCTTGGACTGCGCGGTCTCCGCAGCTGCCTTACGGGCCGACTCCTGTGCCGACTTCAGGGCTGCCGCATCCGCCTGGGTGGACTGGTCGTCCGCCTGCTGCGTCAGGGAAGCCGTCTGCACCTGGGCCTGTGCGCCCGCGGGGATATCAGCGATCGTCGCATCGGCAGCGGCTGCCTCGGTGTTGCCTACCGAGGCGGGCTGCCCTGCAGCGACGCCGACTACGGCGCCGACGGTGGTGACCGCGGTGGCGGATGCCACGGCGAATCCCCGGACCGAGATCCGGCTCACACGTTTTCCTTCCAGCATCGCCCGCATAGGTGACCTCGCGGACGCAATCGTGCCCCTGGCGCTGGTCTCCCCTTGTTCCGGGCCCTGTTGAGCGGGCGGGACCGGCTGGTCACGGGAGGCACTGGCCCGGTACGTCCCCCTGGGGGTCCGCGTGGTGCTCGGGCGGCATACGGCGACTCACTATGAAGTTCGCTTGCTCTACGCACCGCTGGGGGTGCTGGATGCCGTATGCGGGGCCTGACAGGACCCAGACTCTGCCCGAACGGGCTACCGGGAATCAATTCCCCGACGGGTGTGAAAGCTCACACCTCGTTTACGCCTCAAGATTTTCGGATATTCGAGCGCAGCAGAACGCCGCCCGGTTAAGCTCCTTGGCTTCACCGGGCGGCGCGTGGTTCACAACGGGTCAGATCCTGCCGTCCTCCAGCATTTCGGTCACCAGCGCCGCGATCGGCGACCGCTCCGAGCGGTTCAGCGTGACGTGGGCGAACAGCGGATGCCCCTTCAGCTTCTCGACGACCGCGACCACGCCGTCGTACCGCCCGACCCGCAAATTGTCCCGCTGTGCGACGTCATGGGTCAGTACGACCCGGGAGTTGGCGCCGATACGGGACAGAACCGTCAAAAGGACGTTCCGTTCCAGCGACTGGGCCTCGTCCACGATGACGAACGCATCGTGCAGCGACCGTCCGCGGATATGGGTCAGCGGCAGCACCTCCAACATGCCGCGCCCCACCACCTCTTCGATGACGTCCTTGGTGGTCACCGCGGACAGCGTGTCGAAGACGGCCTGGGCCCAGGGGCTCATCTTCTCCGCCTCGCTGCCCGGCAGATAGCCCAGCTCCTGCCCGCCGACGGCGTACAGCGGGCGGAACACCATCACCTTGCGGTGCTGCCGGCGCTCCAACACGGCCTCCAGGCCCGCGCACAGCGCCAGCGCCGACTTGCCCGTGCCTGCCCGCCCACCCATCGAGACAATGCCGACGTCCGGGTCCAGCAGCAGATCCAGCGCGATCCGCTGCTCGGCGCTGCGACCGTGGATCCCGAACGCCTCCCGGTCGCCCCGCACCAGCCGGACCGCACCCTCCGCGGTGACCCGGCCGAGCGCCTTGCCGCGCTCGGACTGCAGCACAAGTCCGGTATGTACCGGAAGTTCGGAGACTCCCGGTACGTGAGCGGTCTCGTCGGCGAACAGGTCGTCGACCTGCTCGGCGGAGACGGTCAGCTCGGCCATCCCCGTCCAGCCGGATTCGGTGATCGCCAGCTCGGCGCGGTACTCCTCGGCCAGCAGCCCGACCGAGGACGCCTTGATGCGCAGCGGCAGGTCCTTGGAGACGACCGTGACGTCGTACCCCTCGGCCTGCAGATTGCGCGCCACCGCGAGGATCCGCGAGTCGTTGTCGCCGAGCCGGAAGCCCGCGGGAAGTACCCCGGGGTCGGAGTGGTTCAGTTCGACCCGGAGTGTCCCGCCGAGATCCCCGATGGGGATGGGCGAGTCCAGCCGCCCGAACTGCACCCGGTACTCGTCCAGCAGGCGCAGCGCCTGCCGCGCGAAGTAGCCGAGCTCGGGATGGTGCCTTTTGGCCTCCAGCTCCGTGACCACCACGACCGGCAGCACAACCTCGTGCTCGTCGAAGCGGGCCATGGCGCCTGGATCCGCCAGCAGCACACTGGTGTCGAGGACATAAGTACGCCGGTCGTTCTCACGGCGCTGCTTGCTGTTCACCACGGGTGGACGAACCCCCTCGGATGAGGTTGGGGTGCGACGGCGTCGCGGGGCGGTGTTCTCCTGGGGACTCCGCTCTCCCAGCAACCGCTGGGCGGCGTCCCCAGGACCCCCGGCCATCTAGTGACCGGACCGGGCTCGGGCCACGATGCATGGGCCGAGCGCCGGCCCCTCGCGTCGCCCGTGCGGTGCGCACGGCTCTCCGTGATGTGCAAAGGGCCTCCCGGGCGGACGACCCCATGCCGTCCGCTGAGATGCGGCGCCCGATGGCTTGTTCCGGACGCCGACCTGGAAGGGATATTCCCTCGAACCCCCGCCCCCATGCCACGGCATATGACGCACGGTCGATGAACCTTTGGTTACGCGTGATCGCGAACCGTCGGCAAGCGGACGGGCGCCCGGAAGGGAGGGTGCGTCAAAAAGCCCCCGCCAGGGCTTTTTGGGGCCGGCGGGGGCTGATGACGCCCGGCGGAAACCGGGGCGTAGCAGCTATAGAGGATGTGCGGCACATCACGGGTGCCGAGGAGGTACGGGCCTCATCAGGGCCAACAGCCCCAAAAAGGGACCAGATAACTAGAAACCGTAGCGCCGGTGACGGGCCGCGTAGTCGCGCAGTGCGCGCAGGAAGTCGACCTTCCGGAACGCCGGCCAGAAAACCTCGCAGAAGTAGTACTCCGAATGGGCGCTCTGCCACAGCATGAAGCCCGACAGCCGCTGCTCACCACTCGTCCGGATCACCAGGTCCGGGTCGGGCTGGCCGCGGGTGTAGAGGTGCTCGGAGATGAGGTCGATGTCGACGATCTCGGCCAGCTCCTCGAAGGAGGTGCCGCGCTCGGCGTGTTCCAGCAGCAGCGAGCGCACCGCGTCCGCGATCTCCTGCCGGCCGCCGTAGCCGATCGCGACATTCACCAGAATGCCGTTGTTGCCGAGGGTCGCCTGCTCGGATTCCTTGAGCACCTGCTGGGTGGCATCGGGGAGCAGATCGCGGTTGCCGACGTGGTGCACCCGCCAGCGGCCGTCGGCCGCCAGATCGCGCACGGTGTTCTCGATGATGCCCAGCAGCGGCTTCAGCTCGCCCTCGGGCCGGTCGAGGTTGTCCGTCGACAGCAGCCAGAGCGTGACGACCTCGACATCGGTCTCCTCGCACCAGCCCAGCAGTTCACCGATCTTGGCCGCACCCGCCTGGTGGCCCTGCTCGGTCGTCCGCCCGTCGGCCCGCGCCCAGCGCCGGTTGCCGTCCAGGATGACGCCGATGTGCTTGGGCACCTGGGCGTGATCCAGGCGACCCTCCACCCGGCGCGCGTACAGCCGGTAGACGAGATTGCGCAGTGCAGGCGGATACGGGATGCGCATCCCGGAAGATCGCAGCATGTGTGGTCCAGCCCCTCCGTGCCGAATGGCGGTCGCCCCGTCGCCTCAAGTGGGCAACTTTACTTCTCGGCTGTCTCGACAGCCCAATCAGGTAGGTCACAGGTACGTGATAGGGAGATGAGCATGACTGGCACCGACTACCGCGCCGCGGATTCCCGCTACGACTCGATGAAGTACCGTCGAACGGGCCGCAGCGGCCTCAAACTCCCCGCTATCTCCCTTGGACTCTGGCACAACTTCGGGGACGACCGCACCCTGAGCTCCCAGCGGGCCATCCTGCGCCGCGCCTTCGACCTGGGTATCACCCACTTCGATCTGGCCAACAACTACGGCCCGCCGCCCGGGTCCGCCGAGCTGAACTTCGGAAAGATCTTCGCGCAGGACTTCCGTGGCTACCGCGACGAGATGATTCTCTCCACGAAGGCCGGATATCTGATGCACCCCGGCCCCTACGGCGAATGGGGTTCGCGGAAATATCTCCTCTCGTCGTTGGATGCGTCACTGAAGCGGATGGGTGTCGATTACGTCGATATCTTCTACTCGCACCGCTTCGACCCGGAAACCCCGCTCGAGGAGACGATGGGCGCGCTGGCCTCCGCCGTCCAGCAGGGCAAGGCCCTGTACGCCGGTGTCTCCTCCTACAACGCCGAGCAGACCCGTGAGGCGGCCGGCATCCTGCGTGACATGGGCGTACCGGCGCTGATCCACCAGCCCTCGTACTCGATGATCAACCGCTGGACCGAGGACGACGAACTGTTGGACACCCTCGAAGCCGAGGGCATGGGCTGCATCTCTTTTGCGCCACTTGCGCAGGGCCTGCTGACCGACAAGTACCTGCACGGCATTCCCGAGGGCTCGCGCGCCTCCCAGGGCAAGTCGCTGGACCCGAACCTGCTGTCCGGCGAGGTCGTACGGCGGCTGCGCGGCCTCAACGACATCGCCGCCCGGCGCGGCCAGTCGCTGGCCCAGCTCGCCCTGAGCTGGGTGCTGCGCGACGAGCGGATGACCTCCGCCCTGATCGGCGCCAGCAGCGTCGCCCAGTTGGAGGCCAATGTCGCGGCCCTCGACGCCCCCGTGATCACGGACGACGAACTGGCCGAGATCGACGAGTTCGCCAGGACCACGGATGGCGTGAACATCTGGGCGCGGCGGTAAGGCTCTCCGTCCGGCCGTTGCGCACGTAACAAAAAAGCGGGCCGGTCCGTGGGGGGGATACGGACCGGCCCGAGGGGGGGGTTCCACCATAACCCCGCGGGAGGGATGCTCCGTGCACCGGCGCGCGCGGCGGCGTGGCTCGGGCGGATGCGGGGCGTACGCGCCGGGCCCGGCCCGGCGGGGCGCAGGCCGCGGTCAGGCGGCCGCGGCGGCGCCCAGGAGCAGTCCGCAGAATGCCCCAAGGATCATGAAAGGCCCGAGCGGCATGGCCGCTTTCCGTGCGCCGCGCCGGACGATCATGATCCCCGCGCCGTAGAGCGCACCGATCAGCACCCCCGCCGCACCGCCGGTGACCAGGGTGCGCCAGCCGTACCACCCAAGGGCGACGCCGAGCCCGATCGCCAGCTTGACGTCACCCAGCCCGATCCCCGGCGGGTTGACGACGTACAGCAGGAGATAGAACGCGCCGAGGAACAGACCGCCCAGCAGCGCCCGCCGCCACGCCCCGGTGTCCCCCGTGAGCCAGCCGACCAGCCCCAGCGCCCCCGCCCCCACCACGGCCAGCGGCAGCGTCAGCTCGTCGGGGAGGCGCCGGGCCCGCCAGTCGACGGCCGCCATCAGCACCGCGACCGGCGCCATCACCAGCCAGACGGCGAGTTCCGGCCGCGGCCCGGTGGCCGCCGCCAGGGCGGCGCAGACCAGCGCGGTGACCGTCGCCGTCGGCAGCGCCCCGGGCCCGTACGTCCCGCAGTCCGCACAGCGCCCCCGCCCCAGCCAGCCCCGCACCGCCCCCGCGATCGCATGTCCCCCGGGACACACCGCGCGCCATTCCTCCCCGGGCTCCACGGCCATCCGGTGGGCGGGCCGCGGTATGAGCATCCCGGCCGCGGCCCCGTAGGCGGCGGCGAGCACCATCAGCATCACTGACACGCGTCGACCCTAGAGGGCGGGAGCTGATAGAACGCTGGGCATGGCGCGTTGGGAGAACGGCCCGGGGGTTCTGCGGGGCGCGGATGTCGGCATTCCGGTGGAGATCGCGGCGTCCTACCGCGCCCGCACCCGCGGACTGCTGGGCCGCGACGGCATCGAGGGGGCGCTGCTGCTGACCCCGGCGAGCGGTGTGCACACCTTCCGGATGCGGTTCGCCATCGATGTCGCCCATCTGAGCCGGGACTTCACCGTGCTGGCCGTATGCACGATGTCCCCGGGACGGCTGGGACTCCCCCGCCTCCGCGCCCGGCACATCCTGGAGGCCGAGGCCGGCGCCATGGTGCTCTGGGGCCTGCGCCCCGGCCTCCGCCTGAGCATCGAAACGGCCGACGGCACGCGCTGACCGGCCCGCCGGCCGCCGCACCGCCCGCGCCGGGCGGCGCTCACTCCCGCCGGTCGGCGACCAGCGCCAGCAGTCCGGGGAACCGCGCTTCCAGATCGTCCACCCGGACATGGCTGCGCCGCTCCAGCCCGTACTGCCGCTGACGGATCAGACCGGCGTCCCGCAGCGCGCGGAAGTGGTGGGTGAGCGAGGACTTGGGCCGGTCGAGGCCGAACCAGCCACAGGTGTGGTCGAACGCCTCCGACTCCAGCAGCAGCGTGCGCACGATGCGCATCCGCAGTGGATCGCTCAGCGCGCCCATCACGACCTCCAGCCGCAGATCGGCGCGCTCCGGCTCCGGCAGCGGCTCGGGCGCATCGGCCGGCACGGGCCGCTGCGCCGCCACGAAGCCGGGCCGCGATGCGCACACCTCGGCCTGCGGCCCGCCTGTCTCGCCCGCCTCATGTGACGCGCTTGCCGCACCTGACTCCGCGGCACATACGCCCGTCTTGGTCGACATCCGGCGCTCCTCCCGGTCACCCGATCACTCAGTACGACTTGCATCGTACTGCGACTGCCTGTACGAATCTTCTCGTACCGCTTGTACGAATCATCTCGTACAAGCCGGAGGAGGGGACCCCTATGCCCGAAACCCGTACGGCGCCGACGGCCCGCACCGTGGCGACACCCGCGCCCGCGCCGCCGGCGACCTCGGCGCCGCCGCCCACCCGCGAGATCTGGTTCGCCGCCTGGCCGGTGGTCGCAATCTTCATCCTGTCGAATGCGGCGATGCCGCTGTACGCGGTCTGGCAGCGCCAACTCGGCTTCGGCTCCGGCACCTTGACGCTGATCTACGCCGCCTACGTGGTCGGGCTGCTCGGCGCGCTGCTGGTGGCGGGCGTCGCTTCGGACCGTGTCGGGCGCAAGCCGGTGCTGGTGCCGGCGCTGCTCCTGGGCATCGTCGCCTGCCTCATCTACGCCACCGCGCCCTCGGTGGCCGCCCTCGCCACCGCCCGGCTGCTGACCGGCGTGGCCACCGGAGCCGCCGTATCGGCCGGCATGGCCGCCGTCACGGACATCGCCGCCAGGGTTGGGACCGGCGTCGGGCCGCTACTGGCCTCCACCGGGATGGTGCTGGGCGCCGGGATCGGCCCCGTACTGGCCGGGGTGCTGTCGGAGACCGTGCCCGCGCCGACCGTCACCGTCTTCGTCGTCGAAGCCGCTCTGCTGGCAACGGCGTTGGCGGCGGTCGTCAGGATGCCGCTGCCGCAGCGCCGTACGGGTTCCGGCACGGGGTCGGGTACGAGGTCCAGCACGGGCGCCGCCACCGGCTCCTGGGTCCGGCTGCCGGCCGTCCCCCGCGCGAACCGCCGCCATCTCGCCCTCGGACTCGCCGCCTTCGCCCCCGGCATCAGCGCCACCGCCTTCGTCCTCTCCCTCGGGCCGTCCCTGCTGGCCGGTCTGCTCGATACGGCGAACCGCGCGGTCGCCGGCGGTATGGCGCTGGCGATGTTCCTGGCCGCCACCGGCGTGCAGTTCGCACTACGGCGCCTGGCGGTCCGGACGATCCTGCTCACCTCCGGCGCCGCCACCGTCGCCGGCACACTGGCCCTGGTCACCGCCGTGCACACCGCCGCGCTCGCCCCGCTGGTCGCCGCCGTGATCCTGGCCGGCGCGGGCCAGGGCGCGGGCCAGCTGGGCGGGCTGACGCTGCTGAGCCACGAGGTCCCGGCCACCCGCCGCGCAGAGGCCAACGCGGCCCTGAACGCGGGCGGTTACTTCCTCGCCGGCGCCCTCCCGGTCGCCGACGGCTACCTCGGCGACGCCATCGGCCTCCCGGCGGCCGCCACCGCCTTCGGCCTCGCGGTGGCCGCGCTGGCCGCGGCGGGCGCGGCGCTGGTGGCGGTACGGGGCGCGGATGCGCGGTGAGCCGGTGCCCCCGCGGGCATACGGCGCGGTGCGGGGGGCGCGGCGCGTACGTGCGGCGCGTACGTACGGCGACGGCCTACACCGCGACGTGCACCGGGCGGTCGGCAGCGGGGTCCCCGCTCCGCTCCGACCGCCGTTGCAGGGCCGCCGCCCACCCCGTGGCCGCGAGGGCCAGCACTCCGGTGCCGGCGCCGACCCAGGCCACCGAGGCGAAGCCGAGGCCCGCGTCGATGGTGAGGCCGCCGAGCATCGGGGTGAGCGTGATCCCGACGTTGAAGGCCGAGGTGTTCACGGCCGGTACCAGCGTCGGCGCCTCGGGGGCGAGGCGGAACACCCGTGACTGCACCACCGGGTTGACGAGATATCCGGTGAACCCGAGGACGAAGACCAGCGCGATGGTGACACCGAGGCTCCCGGCCGTCAGCGCCAGCGCCGCGGAGGCGACCGTGAGCGCACCGCCCCCGATGACCAGGGTCCGCAGCGGCGCCACATCGGCGACCCGGCCGCCGAGCGTCACACCGATCAGTCCGCCGGCCCCGTACAGCGCGAGCACCGCCGGCACCCAGCCCTCGGGCAGCCCGCTCACCTCCGTCAGCAGCGGGGCGAGATAGCTGAAGGTGACCACCGCGGCGCCGAAGGTCAGCGTCGTGACGAGGTAGGACACCCACAGCGCCGGGCGCGTCAGCCCGGCCAACTCCCGTCGCACAGAGGGAAGTTCGGCCCCTTCGGCGCGTCCCGCTGGCAGTGCGGCCCGCAGCGAGAGCGCGCTGAGCGCGGTGAGTCCGGCCACGCCCCAGAACGCCGCGCGCCAGCCCGCGTGCTGACTGAGGACCGTACCGGCCGGCACACCCACGATGGTGGCGAGGGTGAGCCCCATGGCGACCACCGACAACGCCTTCCCCTTGGCCCCCGACGGCACCAGGCTCACCGCCGTCGCCGCAGCCACCGCCCAGAACCCGGCGTATGCGAGGGCGCTCACCACACGGGTCGCGAACAGCACCCCGTATCCCGGCGCGAGCGCGCCGACCACATGGCCGGCGACAAAGACGAGCTGGAAGGCGATCAGCGCGGTACGGCGCGGCACCCGCAGCGTGGCCACGGCCAGCACCGGTGCGCCGATGACCATGCCGATGGCGAACGCGGAGATCAGCAGACCGGCATCGGGGATGGAGACGCCGAGGTCGGTGGCGATGTCGGGGAGGAGCCCGGAGAGCATGAATTCGGAGGTGCCCTGGGCGAATATGGCGAGCCCCAGCAGGTGCACGGCAAGTGGCATGAGACGGCGCTCCGTTACGTAGAGGGAGGAGATCTGCGGGCATGATTTTGAATTGGTCAGTACAAAACGAGCTCGAACGAGCCCGGGAGGGATGCCAGGAAGAACCTGGAGTGGTGTCGGATCCGGTAACTCGGCGAGGACGGCTGACAGTTGAGCGGCGCGAGCGGTCCGCCCAGCAGGCGGTCAGCAGACGCTCAGTAGGCGCTCAGCGGGCGATCAGAAAGCGCCCAGCGCCGCGTCCGCGACAGCCTCCAGCGCCGCACGGTCGACCCCGGCCCGTGCCGAGACGCGCAGACCGCCGACCGATGCGATGACGAGATGGGCGAGGGTACGAGCGTCCTTGTCGGGTGCGATATCGCCGTCGCGCCGGCCGGACTCGATCGCGGCGCGGATCGCCTCCAGTCGTACACCGTAGTCGCGTTCCAGCGAGGCCGCGACGGACGGATCATGGGCCGATACCTCGACGCAGGTGTTGACGACCAGACAGCCGCGACCGTCCGTGTACCGCGTGAACTCCTCGTCGATCACCCGCTGCAGCAGCGTGCGAATCTTCTCCCGTACCGGCAGGTCACCCTCCAGCAGCTCGAACAACTCCCCGTTCTTTCGCTCCATGTAGCGGGCCAGCGACCGCTCGAAGAGGTCGTGCTTGCTCTTGAAGGTGTTGTAGATGCTGCTGCGCCCCAGCCCCGTGGCTTCGCACAGGTCCTGGGTGGACGTCGCTTCATAGCCGGTGGCCCAGAACGCCTCCATCGCGGCGTCGACCGCCCGCCCCTCGTCGAACTTCCTGGGTCGTGCCATATGACAACGCTAGCACGTATTAGAACAGTCGGTCCAATACTTGCCCACGGCGTCCATCTGCCCGTATCAACGGCCCGGGTCACGAACCGCGCGGGAAGCTGACCTCGACCCGGCGGTTCTTCTTGCGGCCTTCCTCGGTGCTGTTGTCGGCGATCGGATACTGCTCGCCGTAGCCGCGGATCTGGAAGCCGACGGACGAGCCGAGGTCCTTGGCCAGCTCCTGCTGCACGGCGTTGGCCCGCTGCCTGGAGAGCGTCAGACCGTGCGCGGCCGAGCCGAGGTTGTCGGTGAAACCGAAGACCCGCAGGCTGGTGGCGTGCTGCTTCTTGATCTCCGCGGCGATGGTCCCGATACGGGACAGCGCGTCCGGCGTCAGCTTGGCGCTGTCCTTGCCGAAGAGCACCTCGGCCTGGAGCGCGAACGTCACATTGTCGTTGGTGTCCTGACGGCGCTCCGAACCGTCGTCGGTCTCCACGATGGACTTGATGTTGAGGACCTTGGACGGGGCGAGCTTGGCGCCCTGGACCATCCGCAGATCCGGGTCGTTGGGGTCGATGTGCACCGGCGGGGTGGAGTCCTCGGTCAGGCCCGGCGGGTCGGCATGGGCGGCGGGGACCGTCAGCGCCGCGGTCAGCAGCAGCGCGACGGCGGCGGTGACGGCGGTACGGGGCGCTCGGCGCGCTCGACACATCCGGGGCATCTGGGTCGCGGTCATCGGTGCCCGCTCAATCCGTGATCTGCACGCTGGCCGGCGGCAGGGTCGGTAGCTGGAAATCGACCTCGGTCACCTTGGCCGGCGGCGCCGGGAACTGCGCGAAGATCGGGCGGCTGGCTCCCGGCAGCAGACCGCTGAGGCCGGTCGTGCACAGGCATTCGCCGTTGGTGTCACGGAGCACCAAATACCGTTTCTTGCCCGCCTTGTCGACGAGGGTGGCCCCGGAGATGGAGGAACGGGAGCGCAGCTCGGTCTCGTTGGAGCGCCAGTCGATGGCGTTGAAGGCGCGGGTGCCGTGGTTGGTCACCGTGCCGTTGACGGTGACGAATCCGCCGGAGTCACGGACGACGGAGTGCAGGGTGACCGCGATGCCGTCCGCGCCCTTCATCTCGCCGATCACCTTGTCGGAGTCGGCCGCGGGGGCGCCGGGGCCGGTGTCCTTGGGGGCGGTGCTGCGGGCCGGCGGCTTCTTGTCGTCCGTCGCCTGCGATCCGCCGTCGCCGCCACCACCGCAGCCGGCCACGACGAGAGCCAGGCCGACAGCGCTCGCCATGGCGACCGCTCCCCTGGCGGCCTTCGTGGTGCGCCGAATGCTCATGGATGCGATTCCTTTGATCGTCGTCCGGTCGGGCCGGTGATCGTCGTCCGGTCGGGCCGGGTGGTGGTCGGGGTGCGGGTGCGGGCGGTCAATGGGCGAGGCGTACGGAGAAGAGGTCAAAGGCCTCGGGGAGATCCTGGGGGCGGTCGGGGTCGAGCGTCCAACCCTTACCGTCGCAGGTGATCTTGACGAGGGCGGGCTTGGGGGCGTCCTCGGCCTTGCCCTCCTTGCCCTTGCCGTCCTTGGCCTTGCCTTCGTTGGCCTTGCCGTCGCTGGCCTTGCTGTCGTTGCCGTCGTTTCCGTCTGCCCCGTTCGTGTCGTCCTTGGCGGGGTCGAGGGTGCAGCGCGGGCCGACGACGGACTTCGCCTCGGCCGACGCATGCTTGCTCTCGGTCCCGGGGATCACCGAATCGCCCACGGTGTTACGGGTCTTGACCGTGACGGCGAAGGAGGTGGGCCAGGAGTCCGGGGTGCAGCCCGAGACCTCGGCGTCGTTCCGCCCGGCGAACCAGTCCGCGCTCCCGCAGGCCGCTTCGGACGGGGCGCCGCGCCCGTTCAGCAGTTCTTCCCAGGCGGTCGGGTCGCTCTCGTAGCTGCCGTCGCCGACGCCGTCGAGCAGGTCCTTGGTCAGCAGATCACGGTACTTCTGGCCGGCGGCGAGCGCGGCCGCGTCGGCGGCGGTCTGCGCACCGTTGCGGGTGGCCGCCGCCTGGCCGACGGCGAAGAAGGCGAGCGCGAGAAAGAGCAGGCCCCCGACCGCAACGATGTAGAGCGGAAAGGCCTGCCCGGCGTCGCGCCCACGATGGCGCGTGATGGTGGCCGTCACGGCGGTGGCGGCGGTGGCGCCTAGATACCGACGACGTCGGAAATCTTGTTGGCGATGGCATTGGCGATCTGACTGCCGAAGTCCGTGGTCGACAGGACCAGGACGATCGCCACGACCACCGCGATGATGCCGAGGTACTCGATCGAGGTCTGTCCCCGGTCGTTCCCCAAAATCCGCTTCGCCATCGATTTCCCCTCCATGGGCGGCCGTACCGCTCTGGTCCGGCTGGTCTGTCCCCGTGGTGTCGGCGCGTTCGACCGCGCTCATGACACCAGAAAAGTACGCCGGAACAGTGTCCCTGGAACAGGGATTCCGTACCCAATCCTCTTTTGGCAACACGGCTGACGGGCACAACGGCATGTTTCGGCCACTCAGTCGCACCCCGTCCACCCCCGCTCCCCCTCCGGGACCATGCCCCGTTCCGATGCCCATGCGGGCCGGCCGGCCTGAGGGCACCGTAGTGCGAACCCGGCCGCCGGCCCACCCACTGTGGCACAACTCGTTGCTCGTGCGAAGGCGTTGACGAGAAGCGGGCCCTGGACCGTACTCATCCGGCCGGGTGCGCGACGGTGCCGGCGGGCCCGTACGCCCGGCCCGGGCAGTCGTGGCCGCCGGACGGGTCGGGGGCGTACCGGGTCCTTACCGCGAAGGCCTCGGCCGCGGGACCGCAGCCGAGACCGGCCCGGCCGGCGATGTGCATCCGCAAGGACGGCCCGAAGTGGCGCCGGGTGAGCGAGGGCAGGACCGAGGCCGGTGCCATGGCCCGGGCCGGGGTTTCGGGCATGGGTCAATCGCCGATCAGGGAGCCGAAGCTGGTGCCCGAGCCCAGGAAGAAACCGGCGATGAGCAGGATCATCGTGGCCGGGACCATAAAGGTGGTGACGACCATGGTGGCCTTGGGGACCGCGCGGGCGGCCCGCCGCCTGGCGTTCTGGGCGTCCGTGCGCCGCATGTCGTTGGCGATCTGGATCAGGGTCTCGACGATCGGGGAACCCAGTTCCTCGCCCTGCTGGAGGGCGGTGACGAACTGGGCGACCTGTTCGGAGTCATTGCGTTTGCGTAGTTCGTCGAAGGCGGCGCGACGGCTGACGCCCATGTCCATCTGCCGGAGCGTGATGCGGAGTTCATCGGCCCAGGGGCCCTCGTACTTCTCCGCGACCCGGTCGAGGGCCTGCCGGAAGCTCAGACCGGCGCTGACCACGACGGCGAGCACATCCAGAAAGTCCGGAAGGGTGCGTTCAATGGTGTCCTTGCGCTGCCGGATCGCGGCCCAGATGCCGACCTCGGTCCAGAAGAGGCCGAACAGCACCATCAGGACGCCGAGAACCGGCTGACCGCGCAGAAACATCACCAGCGCGCCGAAGAAGCCGAGTCCGCCGTAGACGGCGCGCCGGGCGGCGTACCGGTCGACGGTCAGCCCGCCCGGATTGCCGGCCAGATCGATCCGCCGGCGGATACGGGCCACGCGCTTGTCGCCCATCAGCCGCAGCACCAGCGGCGCGTAGCGCATACCGGTGCGGTCCACCGCCGAGCCGACGGCCGTGGTGCGCGTCGCGCCGACCTCCAGGGACAGTGCCAGGTCGGGCGGGAGCCGGGCCTCGCGGCGGTAGAGCGCGATACCGCAGCAGATGCCGACGACCGAGAGGGCGAAGGCCGCGGCCAGCAGAATTCCGATTCCCATTCCTGTTCCCATCGCGATACCGGTGCCGGTCCCGGGCCCTAGACGTCGATCTTGGAGAGGCGGCGGATGAAGAAGAAGCCGAGCCCGTAGAGGGCGAAGGCCACCACGACGGCGAGCTGTCCCAGGAAGGAGGAGGTCATCCGGTCGATGGCGCCCGGCGCGATCCGGTTCATCAGCAGCAGGGTGCCGATGCCGAGCAGCGGGACGACATAGGCGGTGACCACGACCTGGGAGAGCTGGGTGCGCACCTCGCGGCGGGTCTCCTTGCGCTCCTCCAGGGTCTTGGTGAGGTTGCGCAGCGAGCCGACGACGGTGCCGCCGGCGCGGTTGGAGAGCACCAAGGTGGTGACCAGGACGACGAGTTCGCGGGAGGGCAGGCGTTCGGCCAGTTCGCCGAGCGCTTCGTCGATGGAGTGGCCGACGGCGAGCTTGTCGGACACCTTGGCCAGCTCCTCACCGGCCGGCGCCTCCAGCTCCTCGGCCGCCATGCCCAGTGCGGTACGCAGCGCCAGCCCGGCCTGGGTGGCGTTGGCGAGGATCCGGGAGAGTTCGGGGAGCTGGTTGATGAACTTCTCGATGCGCTTCTGGCGCTGCCAGTTGAGGAAGGCGAACGCCGCCCAGACGGCGACGAGTGCGGCGATCGGTCCGAAGAAGGGGGCGAGGGTGGCCTGGGCGATCAGCCACAGCGCGAGGACCGTACCGAGCATGTAGACGAAGAATTCGCCGGGGGTGACGTCCAGTCCGGTGGCGGCGAGCCGCAGTTCTAGCCGGCGGCCGAAGCGGGTGCCGCGCAGGGTGCGGTCGACGGACGGGAAGCGGCGGCGCCGTCCCGTCACCGGCAGCCCGCGCTCGTCGGCGAGCCGGTCGACGATGGCCTGCCGCTGGGCGCGCCCGGCCGCGTAGCTGCGTACGCCGGCGATCGCGAGCACCCCGCACAGCAGGGTGGCCCCGATGGTGAGCAGGGCGAAGGGGTTCCCGCCGGTCATGAGCTGGCCTTCCGGGTGGCGAGTTGGTCGTCGGTGGCCGCGACGCCGAAGGCGGGCGGGGTGGGTTCGCTCGCCATGAAGAGGCGTTCGGCGACCCGGCGGGGCAGCGGGAAGTAGCGGAAACGGCCGTGCACGACGCGGTCGGCGCCCATCGGCTCGGCGTCGAAGCGGCAGACCGTGGCGATCCGGTAGTCCTCGTGGCCGCGGGAGTCGAGGAGGGCGATCTCGCTGATCCGGCGGGAGCCGTCGGCGTGCCGCCCTAGCTGGACGATGCAGTCGACGGCGCTGTTGATCTGGTCCCGCAGCGCCTCGAAGGGGATCTTGACATCCGACATGGAGGCCAGCGTCTGCAGCCGCATCAGGGCGTCCTCGGCGCTGTTGGCGTGGACGGTGGCGAGCGAGCCGTCGTGGCCGGTGGACATCGCCTGGAGCATGTCGAGGGTCTCGCCGCCGCGCACCTCGCCGACGATGATGCGGTCGGGGCGCATACGCAGCGAGTTGCGCACCAGGTCGCGGATGGTGATCCGGCCCTTGCCCTCCACGTTGGGCGGCCGGGACTCCAGGCGGATGACATGGCTCTGCTGGAGCTGGAGTTCGGCGGCGTCCTCGACGGTGATGATCCGCTCCCCGTCGGGGATCAGTCCGGAGAGCGCGTTGAGGAGGGTGGTCTTGCCGGCGCCGGTGGCA
The DNA here is from genome assembly GCF_022221585.1 of Streptomyces inhibens. NCBI lineage: Bacteria > Bacillati > Actinomycetota > Actinomycetes > Kitasatosporales > Streptomycetaceae > Streptomyces > Streptomyces inhibens. The sequence goes on along the minus strand of NZ_CP084681.1, from coordinate 6,330,278 downwards.
CCGGAGACCACCACATTGAACTTGGCGCGCACCAGCCCCGCCAGCAGCATCAGCATCTGCTCGTCGAGCGTGCCCATGCCGATGAGTTCGGCGAGGGTGTAGGCGCGCGGGAAGCGGCGGATGGTGAGGGTGGCGCCGTTCAGGGCGAGCGGCGGGATGATGACATTGACGCGCTCACCGGACGGCAGCCGGGCGTCGACCATCGGATTGGACTCGTCCACCCGGCGGTTGACGGTGGAGACGATCCGCTCGATGGTCTGCATCAGCTGCTCGTGCGAGGCGAAGCGGACGGGGACCAGCTCGACCCGGCCCGAGCGCTCGACGTACACCTGGTCGGGGCCGTTGACCATGATCTCGGTGATCGAGGCGTCTTCGAGCAGCGGCTCCAGCACGCCCAGGCCGAGCGCCTCGTCGACCACCCGGCGGATGAGCTGGGCGCGTTCGGCGGTGGAGAGCACCGGGCCCTCGCGGCTGATGATGTGCCCCAGTACGCGTTCCAGCCGCGAGCGGCGCTCGGCCGCGGCCAGTGAGGACATCTCGGCGAGGTCGATCTCCTCCAGCAGTTTGGCGCGGTAGACGGCGACCATATGGCTGTCCTGGCGCGCCTCGCCGGCCGGCTCGGGTGCGACGATCCGGGCTTTCAGACTCATCGCGGGGGTGCTCCTTCGTACGTACGCGCCGCTGGGCCGAGCGCACGGTGCGTTTCGGGGCGGGGCATGGTGGCGCTGCGGCTGGCGGAGCCGAAGTCGACGCCGGGGATGATCGAGGGGATCGGTACGCGCACCGTGGCACGGACCGAACCGCCTGCGCCACCCACCGAGATCGTCGCGCCGTCCGCGACCCAGCCGGTCATCGCGGCCTTGCCGGCGGCCTGCGGGTCAACCTCCCGGTCGGCCCGGTCCATCGAGGCGGTACGGGCGGCGGCGCGCGCTCCCGTGCCGGCCTGCTGGACGGTGAACGCCGCCAGACCCAGCTGGACCACGGCCAGCCCGATGACCAGCAGGATCGGCAGAAAGCCGAGGAATTCGATGGACACCTGGCCCCGGTCGCGGCCGTGGCCGCGGAGCCGGGCGGGGAGGCGTACGGCGATCACCCTGTGTCCTCCTTCGCGGCGCCGGCCGAGCCGGTGACCTTCCACGGGAAGGTGCCCGCGCCGGGGAAGAGCACCGGGACCTTGATCCGGACCGTCGTCTTCCACAGGCCCGCCTCGGTGCCGCAGGTGATCGCGGCGCCACCCTGCCAGGCGCTGGGCAGCTCGTCCTGGGCGGCGGTGTGGCAGGCGCCCGGGCCGCCGCCCTCGGTGGCGGTGGCGGCCCGCGCGCCCCGGTCGGCGGCGTGGGCGGCGAGCGAGTAGGTGTACCCGACCAGCACGAGCTGCCAGAGCAGGACGAGGACCAGCAGGATCAGCGGGAGCAGCCCCATGAACTCCACGGAGACCTGCCCGCGGTCGTTGCCGCCCAGGGGGCGCCGCACCGCTCAGCCCTCCTCGTACGGACCGGCCGGATCGAACGGCCCGGGGCCGCCGGCCGCCGCCGCGGGACCGCGCCGCGCACCGAACCGGGGGGCCGGCCCCGATCCGGACCCGGAGGCCGACCCCGAGGCCGGACCCGGACCTGCCCCGGAACCGGGAGCCGCCCCCACCGTTATGGCCTTGCGCTTACGCCCCGTCAGCGAGGGGCGCGCCCGGTGGCTGCCCCGCCCCTGCCGCGCGGCCGGCGAGTCGACCAGGCCCAGCTCACCGGCCAGCGCCCACAGCGCCTGCTTGACCGTCGACCGGCCGTCCAGGTCCTGCAGCCGGCCCGCGTCGACACAGGGCTGGAGCTCCTTGAAGGCGGCCGGCACATGCGTCCTGGCCACCTGGGTTCCGGTGGCCTTGGCGACCAGCGGCGGCTGGATCTCGGTGTTTCGGGTGAGGCGGTTGACCACCGTCGTGGTGTCCTCCGCCTTACGGATCTGGAGCCGGTCCCACAGCCGCACCTGCCGCTTGGCGGCCCGTACGGCCACCACGTCCGGGGTGGCCACCAGCAGCGCCACATCGGCGAGTTCGACGGCCGCGGCGTTCGCGGACTGCATCTGGGAGCCGCAGTCGACCAGCACGACTTCGTAGCGGGAGCGCAGCGCGCCGATGATCTGCCGGGCCGCCCGGTCGTCGACCTCCTCGCCGCGCTCCCCCTCCTCGGGCGCCAGCAGGATGCCGAGCCCGGTGTGGTGATCGTGCACCGCGTCCTGGAGCACCCGTACGGAGATGTCCTGGATCCCCGCCAGATCGACCACCGAGCGGCGGAACTGCACGTCCAGATAGGAGGCCACATCGCCGGACTGGAGGTCCAGGTCCACCAGCGCCACGCTGCGGCCCGCGGCCCGCGCGGCCAGCGCCAGCTGCACGGCGGTGACGGTGGTGCCGACCCCGCCCTTGGCGCCGGTCACGGTCACCAGCGTGCCGCTCGGTCCGGGCAGCGTCTCCGGGCTGCCCCCCAGGTGCACCCGTACGCCCGCCGACCACTGCGCGGCGGCCTGCACCCGGGCGGCCAACTCGTCGTACCCGAGCGGTAGTCCCACGATGCCGCGCGCGCCGGCGTCCATCGCGGCGGAGAACAGCGCGGGTCCGGCGTCCGTGGTGATCAGTACGACGCCGACGGCGGGGAAGCGCAGCGCCACCTCGCGGATCAGCTCCAGCGCCGGTGTCGGCCCGATCCGCTCATGGACGAGCACGACCTCGGGCAGCGCCTCGACGGCGGACGGCGGACCGGCGGGCGGGGCACCGGCGGGCGGTGTGCCGGCCCCCGCGGCGGCGCCGGCCAGCGCGTCGATCAGCGCCGTGGAGTCGGCGACCGCGGGTGCGGGCTCGGCGTCCGGCAGCTGGTTGAGCAGCGAGGACACCGCTCGCGCCGCGTCCGGGTCGCCGATCGCCGGGAGGATACGGATGGTCACCTGAGCCTCCGGGTCACTTGTCGCCGTCGAGGGTGTAGGTGCGCTGGCCGGGCGGGATGGCGGCCTCGCTGCCGGGGGCGAGCAGGGCGAGCCGTACGTGGGAGGCGAAGGACTCGGCGTAGGCGACCCGTTGGGCGTCCTGGGTGCCGAGCGCGAAGGTGATCGGGACGGCCTCGCCGGCCTGGCGGCCCGTCGTGGTGCTGCCCGGGTCCTTGGCCTCCAGCGGCGTCAGCTTGCCGACGTCGATGACCTGGGCGCCGGCCACGATGACCTTGGAGACCGGCTTGTCCTCGGGGCGCTTGCCCTCGAAGGTGGCGTAGATGTTCACCCGGGCACCGGGGTTGATCTTGCCGGCCACTCCGGTGGCGGCGTCGATCATGATGGCGATCTCCTGCTGCCCGGCCTTCAGCGCCGGCCGCTCGACGATCATGTCGTCCTGGAGCAGCGACCCCTTCTTCAGCGGGGTCACCGCGATCTTGCCGCTGACCTGGTCCAGATCGGTCACGGCGGTGGGCGGCAGCCAGCGCTGCGGCATCTTCACCTTCTCGAACTGCCCAGGATCCAGCGCTTTATAGGCCGCGACATCCGTCTTCAGCCGATACGCCGTCTTTTCCGGCCCGACCTTGGACTCGACGTTCTTGATCACCGACAGCACGCCGACGAACGCGCCGACCGCACAGAGGACCGACAGGAGCAGCAGGATCACTCCGCGGCGCTGGCGTGAGTTCATGGGGGAGGGACCTCGATCAGGACGGGGGACGGAACGGGCGGACGGTCAGGGGGCGGGGCGGTCGTCGGGCGGGTCGTTTCGGCGGGGGGGGGCGGAGGGTGGCCGGCCGGCGCGGGGCGGGCCATGGGCGGTCCGGTCGGGCTCAGCGCACGCGGGCCACCGTCCGCGGGGCGCCGGGCACCTCCCGATGACCGGACAGATCCGGGTGGCCGGGGAGGTCCGGATGCCGGAAGCCGTCCGGTTGACCGGCGAAATCGGGGTGGCCGGGCAGATCCCAAGTTCCGGGGGTGCAGGGGCCGTCGGACGCATAGGGGTTACCCGGCACCGGACGTCCCGACCCGTACGGGTTCCCCGGCGCTCCCGGGCCGCCGCTCGCGACGTCGGGGCCGCGTACGTCCAGCTGCCCCGGGCCACCACGGCCACCGGGCCCGCCGCCCGGTACGTCCGTGCCGCCGGGTCCACCGGACGTACCGGGCACCCCCGACGGGGCCACCGGCGACAGCCCGCGCTCCGCCCACGGCGGGGGAGGCGGCTCGGTCGCCGGCCCCGAGGGGGCGGCGGGCGCGCCGGAGCCGTGCGGCGCGGGGGCCGGTGCGGGAGCGGCCGCGGGGGCGGAATCCGGCGCGGGAGCGGAGTCGGCGGCCGGCGCGGAAACCGGAGCCGGGTCCTTGGCCGGTGCCGTGGCGGTGCCTGCCACCGGCCCCGGCCCCCCTATGGCCGCGGGGCCTCTGCCGGACCCGCCACCCCCCGCCGCCCGGTCCCTGGCCAGGGGCGCCGCGCAGAACGCACAGCGGTCCCCCAGGACTTCCAGCCCGCACCAGCCGCACTCCTCGCGCCGTACCGACGCCACCAGCTGGTAGAGGACCGACAGGTCCGGAATGGCCGCCGCGAATTCGATCAGCTTCTGGGTCCCCCACCACCGGGCGGACTCGGCGGGCAGCCGCGCCTCGTACACCCCCTGCACCCGCCAGGCCGGCGCGAGCGCCCCGGTCACCCACTCCGCGGTGAGCTGGCCGCGGGCGACCGCGAGCTGGGTGGCGAACCCGGGCGCCCGCAGCCCGGCCTCGGTGCTGTGCCGGTCCAGATGCAGCAGCTGCGGCTCGGGGTTGGCCAGCACCGCGAAGTGCGCACCGGGCAGCCAGGACTTCATATGGGAGCGCAGATCGACCTCGACCCGGTCCAGGCCGCTGACACTGCCCAGCAGTGCGCCCGCATGGATGTAGTGGGACAGCAGCCGCGCCGCACTGGCCAGCACCCCGGGGCTGAAGTCGCAGAGCGACAACTGCCGCAGCTGACGGGCCAGCAGGGCCACACCCAGCGGCGGCAGTGACAGCGGCAGGATGGCGATCCGGTCGCTCTCCAGGACCGCGCGCAGGGTGTGCAGCCGGCGGATGTGTTCCGGCGGACAGGCGGCGGAGTACAGCACGACGAGATGGCCGTGGTGTTCGAGTACGGCGCTGGTCTCCGTAAGGGCGTCGTCCAGCGGCTGCAGATGCGGGGCCTGCAGGACGACCGCGGCGGGGGTCTGCCGGTCGGTCGCCGGCAGCGCGAGGTCAGGGCTGGTGACTGCAATCGCGGTCGGCACGTCGCTCCCCCACTCCCTCCGGCCGCCGGGGGTCCCGGGACCGCGGATCGGCACAGCTCTGCGCCATCGGCGCCATACGCTCAGCACTTTATCCACAGAGATACGTCCCAGAGAACACGTTCTGGGCTACTCGTCATGACCATCCCTCCGCAGGGAAATGACGCATACCGCCCAAGCGACAATCACGGGAACGCCCGCTTCCGGCAAGAGTCTTGACAGGATCAATGGTCTGGACCACGTTGTACCGCAAGCGCAGGGGCCCCTGAACGCGCATCCGCACCACTCCCCCACCTTCCCCCCACCCGGAGGCAGTCGTGGTTCGCGCACGATCAGGAAGAGCGAAGAGCAGGTTCAGGACAAGGCTGCTGGCAGGAGTGGCCGCCACGGTGCTGACGTCGGCCGGCATCGTCACGGCGGGCACCGCCAGCGCGTCCGAGGAACACCCGGCCCCGGCCTCCCCCGCCGCCGTCCCCGGACACGCCGTCACCGGCTACTGGCAGAACTTCAACAACGGCGCCACCGTGCAGAAACTCAAGGACGTCGACGCCGCGTACGACATCATCGCGGTCTCGTTCGCCGAGGCCACCGGCCAACCCGGTGCGGTCACCTTCCAGCTCGACCCAGCCGTCGGATACGGCTCCACCGACGAATTCAAGGCAGATATCAAGGCGAAGCAGGCGGCCGGCACGTCGGTGGTCCTCTCCGTCGGCGGCGAGAAGGGCTCGGTGTCCGTCACCGACGACACCTCCGCCAAGAACTTCGCCGACTCCGTCAACGGCCTGATGGACGAATACGGCTTCAACGGCGTCGACATCGACCTGGAGAACGGCCTCGACTCGACCTATATGACGCAGGCGCTCAAGGCCGTGCACGACCGGCACAGCGACGTCGTGGTGACCATGGCCCCGCAGACCATCGACATGCAGTCACCGCAGAACGAGTACTTCAAGACGGCGCTCGGCATCAAGGACTTCCTGACCGTCGTCAATATGCAGTACTACAACAGCGGTTCGATGAACGGCTGCGACGGCAAGGTCTACGCACAGGGCTCGGTCGACTTCCTGACCTCGCTCGCCTGTATCCAGCTGGAGGGCGGCCTCGATCCCTCGCAGGTCGGCATCGGCGTACCGGCCTCCGCCCGCGCGGCCGGCAGCGGCTATGTCCCGCCGTCCGTCGTCAACGCCGCCCTGGACTGCCTCACCCAGGGCACCCACTGCGGCTCGTTCAAGCCGTCCAAGACCTATCCGGGCCTGCGCGGCGCGATGACCTGGTCCACCAACTGGGACGCCGCCAACGGCAATGAATTCGCCGGCCAAGTGGGCGCCCACGTCCACGGCCTGCCCTAACAGGAACCCGCGCGCCGCGCCCTCCGGCGTCCCGGCGCCCCCCACAGCCAGGTCCCGCGCACCCCGTGCACGGGACCTGGCGACCTGCTGCCCTTATTTCCTGCTACGTGCCGCTTCCCGCCGGATCACCTGCGGGTGGCCGCCGGCTTCGGCAGCGTGCATCCCTCGGCGCTCAGATCCAGCTTGTTGCCGACGCCGAAGCACTTCGGGATCCCGTACGTCTCCTGCGCGTAGTTGATGCCCTTGTGCACCGTGACATTGCCGTTCTCGTCCACCTCGCACGGGTTGTTGACGGTGCACTTCTCGCCGTCCTCGTTGCCCGTGTTGTTGATGGCCGTGACCTTGCCCGTGGTGGTGTCGACCACCGGCGACCCGGAGGTCCCGCCTATGGTCTTGCACTCGGGGGTGTAGCGGACCGAGTCCTTCCAGGTCCAGTCACCCTCCTTGAGGGTGGGCACGAACCCGTCGATGTTGCAGGAGTAGATCTTCTTCCAGTAGCCGGAGACGACGCTGATCCCCGCACCCTTGGCCGGGTGGTCGGTGGCCAGCTCCAGCGGCTTGATCCCGTACTTCTGCTCGATCTCGGCGTAGGTCGACCCGGTCTCGTACAGCGAGACATCGGTGTCGGTCATCGTGGCGTACGCGATCTTGGTGGCCTTGATCGTGCCCAGGTTGCCGGCCGACTTGTCGAGCAGCGTGAAACTGCGGCTGGACGACTGGTCGACGATGACCTCGCCCGCGCCGGGCATACCGCTTTCCAGACAGTGGCCGTTGGACATCACCAGGGCCGGGTCGTTCTGCTGCGAGGTGGGCATCTTGACGATCGAACCGGAGCAGTTGCTCAGCGCGACGGTGCCGGCGAAGTCCACCGCCTTGGTCTTGTGACGGTCCGGGTGGTGCGGGGCCGCGTGGGCCGTTCCGACGGTGCCCACCAGGGCTGCGGCGCCCAGCACGGCCGTGGCCAGGGTGCCGACGAGAGGTCGATTCATGTGGGGGTCCTCTCAGCTTCTGTCACCGAAGGTCCTTCCGGCACCTTCGGTTTTGTCGTGCGCATTGTTAGTGCCACAGCCGCCCGAGGCAATGAATTTCCGTAAAACGATGGCAAGTTGCCGGGTTCACCCACACCCCGGCCGCCGCCCCACAACCCCACATCTGGCCATCCAACACCTTGACCCGGCCATGCCAACGCCCAAAACTGGCGCAGTCGCTTCGCCTCACACCCCACAGGAGACCGCATGCGACCACGTATCCGCGGCGGACGCACCACCGTCCTCGCCGCACTCCTCTCCCTCGCGCTCGCCGCCCCGATAGCCGCCGCCCAGGCGCAGGAATCCCCGCCCACCGGGCCCGCGCCCGGCGCCGCACGGGACGCCGAACTCCCCCACCAGTACGAGGTGAAAGGCCCCGCCACCCCCACGGAGCGCACCGCCCTCACCGCGACCGGCGTCAGCATCGACGAGGTACACGCCCGCGCCGTCGTCATCACCGCGACCCGCACCCAGGCCGCCTTGGTGCGCCAACTCGGCTACACGCTCCGCCTGTTGCCCGATCCGCCGGGCGCCACCACGGCCTCCCCCAAGCCCCGCGTCAAGGACTTCCCGGCCGGCTACACGAACTACCACACCTACGACGAGGCGACGAAGGAGATCGACGCCCTCGTCGCCAAGTACCCGGCCATCCTCGGCAAGCAGGTCATCGGCACCTCCCACGAGGGCCGCAACATCCTCGCCCTCAAACTCAGCAAGAACGTCACCAAGGACGAGCAGGAGCCCGAGGTCCTCTTCACCGCCCACCAGCACGCCCGGGAACACCTCACGGTCGAGATGGCCCTCTACCTCCTCAACGAGTTCACCTCGAAGTACGGCAGCGACGACCGCATCACCAAGATGCTCGACTCCCGTGAGATCTGGATCATCCCCGACCTGAACCCGGACGGCGGCGAGTACGACATCGCCTCCGGAAAATTCCAGAGCTGGCGCAAGAACCGCCAGCCCAACGCCGGGACCAACGAGGTCGGCACCGACCTCAACCGCAACTGGGACTTCAAATGGGGCTGCTGCGACGGCTCTTCGACCGACCCCGGCGACGAGACCTACCGCGGCCCCTCCGCCGCCTCGGCCCCCGAGGTCCAGGTCGTCTCGAAATTCGTCCACAGCCGCAACGTCGGCGGCAAGCAGCAGATCAAGACCGCCATCGACTTCCACACCTACAGCGAACTCGTCCTGTGGCCCTTCGGCTTCACCAATGACGAAACCGGCCCCGGCATGACCCAGGACGACCACGACGCCTTCGCCACCATCGGCAAGGACATGGCCGCCAGCAACGGCTACACCCCCGAGCAGTCCAGCGAGCTCTACATCACCGATGGCGCGATCGATGACTGGCTGTGGGGGGACCAGAAGATATTCGCGTACACGTTCGAGATGTACCCGTCGTCCGCGGGGAGCGGCGGCTTCTATCCGCGGGACACCGTGATCCCCAAGGAAACCGCCCGCAACAAGGACGCGGTACTCAAGTTCCTGGAGATCTCCGACTGCGTCTACCGCTCGATCGGCAAGGAACAGGAGTACTGCAAGGAGGGTTGAGCGACGCACAACGCGGCGCCCCGGAACCCGTCGTCGGGTTCCGGGGCGCCGGCTCGTGGCGTGCCGGGGCGCGTGCCCTAGACGACCAAGCTCACCAGCGCCGCCACCGCGAATCCGGCGACCGAGAGCACCGACTCCAGGACCGTCCAGGACTTCAGCGTGTCGCGCTCCGAAATACCGAAATATTTCGAAACCATCCAAAAGCCCCCGTCATTCACGTGCGAGGCAAAGATCGACCCCGCCGAGATCGCCATGATGATCAGCGCCAGATGGGCCTGCGACATGCCCTGGCCCTCGATGAGGGGGACGACGATTCCCGCTGTCGTCACGATGGCGACCGTTGCCGAGCCCTGGGCCACCCGTAGGACGAGGGAGAGGAGGTAGGCCAGGACGATGACGGGGAGGCCGACGTTGTGGAAGGTGTCGGAGAGGGCGGTGGCGACGCCGCTGCCCTTGAGGACGGCGCCGAAGATACCGCCGGCGCCGACGACCAGGATGATGTTGCCGACCGGCTTGAGCGAGGCGGTGGAGACGGTCTCCAGGGACTTGCGGGACCAGCCGCGACGGATGCCCAGCAGGTGGTAGGAAAGCAGCAGGGCGAACGTCAGGGCGACGAAGGGGTGCCCGAAGAACTCGATGACCGAGCGGCCGGTGGAAGGCGCCAGGGCGATCGAGGAGAACGTCGCCAGGAGGATGAGGATCAGGGGGGTGCCGATGATGGTGAGGACGGTGCCCAGGGAGACCGGCCGCTCGTGGGGTTCGACGCCGTCCCCCAAGCTCTCGGCTTCGTTCGAGCAGGGGGTACCCCCATCGGCCTTCTCCGCGGTGACGGCGGCCTTGGCCTCCTCGGCGGCCTCGACCATGTCCTGCGGGACCGCGACGAAGAGGCGCTTGCCGATCCAGGCCGCGTAGCCCCAGGCGGCGAGCACGGCCGGGATGCCGCAGACGATGCCCATGAGGATGATCCAGCCCAGGTCGACCTTGAACAGGCCGGCGGCGGCGACCGGGCCGGGGTGCGGCGGCAGGAAGGCGTGGGTCATGGACAGGCCGGCCAGCAGGGGCATGCAGTAGAGGAGGATCGACTTACTGCTGCGCTTCGCCGCCGCGTAGACGATCGGCGCGAGGACGAAGATGCCGACGTCGAAGAAGACCGGGATGCCGAAGATCAGGCCCGTGAGGCCCATGGCCAGCGGGGCGCGCTTTTCACCGAAGACCCGGAGCAGGTGGGCGCTCAACACCTCGGCGCCGCCGGAGACTTCGAGGATCGCGCCGAGCATGGTGCCCAGGCCGATGATGATCGCGACATGCCCCAGGATGCCGCCCATACCGGTCTCGATCATCGAGACGGCGTCGGACTTCTGCACCGTGCCGAAGAGTTCGGTGACGGAGAGGCCGGCGGCCAGGCCGACGGCGATGGAGACGCCGAGCAGCGCGACGAAGGGCTGCAGCCGGACCTTGATGATCAGGAAGAGGAGCAGGGCGATGCCCAGGGCGGCGACCGTCAGGAGGCCCGCGGTGCCCGGTATCAGGGCGAGCAGTCCACCGGTGTGGGGTGGTGGCGGCGGGGTGGGGGTCGTGGCAGCGAGGAACATGGAGTGACTCCGTGGGCAGGCAGGGGAGCTTCCAGGGCAGGGGGGACCGCGGCACGGCGCCCCGTCGGTTCGGGACGCCGTGCCGTGCGGCGAGGGGTGCGCGTGCGGTGGGTGGTGCGCTCGCGCCGGTGTTAACGGCAGGCGGGGCAAGGGGGTGGGCGCCTCAGCTCAGGACCGCGAGCGCGTCGATCTCGATGAGCAGGCCCTTGGGCAGCCCGACGTAGACCGTGGTGCGGGCGGATGCCGCCTCCTTGAGGCCCTCGGCCTCGAAGTAGGCGTTGTAGATCTCGTTCATCTCGGCGAAGTGGTCCACGTCCGTGAGGTAGACGCGCATCATCATCACGTCGTCCCAGCTCGCGCCGCCCTCCTCCAGGATCGCCTTGACGTTGGCGAAGGTCTGCAGGGTCTGCTCGCGCAGTGTGGGGCCGGCCGGGGTGGGGGCCTGGCCCTCGACGGCGGGGAGGAAGCCGACCTGGCCCGCGACCTGAAGGAGGTTGCCCTTCTTGACGCCGTGGGAGAACTTCGCGGGCGGGGTGGTGTGGGTGGCCGGGGTGAGCGCGATCTTCTCGGTCATGGTGTTCAGGCTTCCTGTACGGGACCGGTGGGTGAATGGGGAATTGCGGTTCCGGAGTACTCCCGGCTGATGGTGTCGGCGGTGCGGCGTACCAGCGGGAGCAGTGTGAGGAGTTCATCGGCGGTGACGACGACGTTCGGCGCGGAGACCGACATGGCGGCGACCACGCGTCCGTCCGCCCCGCGGATGGGGGCTCCGACGCAGTTGATGGACTCCTCGTGGCCACCGAGGTCGGTGGCCCAGCCCTGTTCGCGGACCTTGGCCAGTTCGGCGAGGAAGGCCGTGGCGTGGGGCGTCGAACGGGACGTGTAGAGGGGGTAGTCGAGCTTTTCCGCGAGGGCGCGGCGCTCGGGTTCGGGGAGGTCGGCGAGGAGCAGCTTGGCGACCGCGGCGACGGTGATCGCGACGGGTTTGCCGATCCGCGAGTACATCCGGACCGGGTAGCGGCTCTCGACCTTGTCGATGTAGAGCACCTCGTTCTCCTCGTAGACCGCGAGGTGGACGGTGTGTCCGCATTTCTCGTTGAGTGCGACGAGGTGGGGGTGGGCGATCTCGCGTACGTCGAGGTTTTCGACGGCTTGCTGGGCGAGGGCGAAGAGACGGGCGCCGAGGCGGTAGCGCTGGTCGGGCTGGCGGTAGACGATGCCGTGTTCGTGCAGGGTGCGCAGCAGGCGCAGGGCGGTGGATTTGTGCACGCCCAGCCGGCTCGCCACCTGCTCCAGGTTGGCCGGCCCTTCGGCGAGCAGCGGAAGGATGCTCAGTGCGCGATCGACTGTCTGACTCATGATCGAACCTCGCCGGTCCCGCCCCGACGTGCGTCCGGGACGCGCCTTTTCATGGTTCTCTCGCTTGGCTCGTTCACTGTGCTCGGACCTCCACCCGTGCGGTGCGCACCCCGTCGGTCGTCCAATCGGGGCCGAGTCGCAGTGTGCCCCAGTCGGCGGCGCCGAGGGCGGCGAGCCGGTCGGCGAGGGCGCGGGCGGGCGGGGTGCCGAGGTCGCCGGGGACGGTGAGGGAGGCGGCGGCCATGAGGTGGCCGTGCCGGATGCGGGCGTGGACGGGCAGGTCGCGGAGGGTGCCGGAGAGGAATCCGGCGGCGAAGGCGTCGCCGGCGCCGACCGGGGCGACGACGGCGACCTTGAGGGCGGGGGCGTGGGTGACGGTGTCGGTGCCGTCGGCCTGCCGGTCGAGGACGGTGGCGCCGGCGGCGCCCTGTTTGACGACGAGGGTGGCGGGTTCGGGGAGGGCGTCGCGGATCGCGTCGGGGCCGTGCAGGTCCCAGGCGGCCTCGGCCTCGTCCTCGCCGACGAAGACCAGGTCGCAGCCGCGGGCGAGGTCGAGGAGGATCTCGGGGCCCTGGGCGGGGTTGCGCCAGAGGCCGACGCGGTAGTTGACGTCGAAGGAGACGAGGGGGCGGCCGGGGGTGCGGCGGGTGAGGGTGCGCAGGACGTCGAGGCAGCTGCCGGAGAGGGCCGCGGTGATGCCGGTGAGGTGGATGATGCGGGCGTGGTGCAGCGCGTCGTGGTCGAGAAGGCCGGGGGCCATGGCGGAGGCGGCGGAGCCGGCGCGGTAGTAGAGCACTTCGGCGCGGTCGGTGGCTTCGCCGTCGACGCCGGTGGCACGTTCGCCGGCGGTGCGGAAGTAGATGCCGGTGGGGCGCAGCGGGTCGCGCTGGACGTGGCGGGTGTCCACGCCGCAGTCGGCGATGGCGGCGACGAGGTGGTCGCCGAAGCCGTCGGTGCCGACCCGGGAGATCCAGCGGGTGGTGTGGCCGGTGCGGGCGAGGGTGCAGGCGACATTGGATTCGGCACCGCCGATGGCGCGGTCGAAGGAGGGTACGTCGGCGAGCCGTCCGGGCAGGCTGGGCAGGAAGGTGACCATGGACTCGCCGAGGCAGACGACATCGACGTCCGGGACGGTTTCGCCGTCCGGGCCGGTGGTGTCGCTGACGTTCGAGGGCCTGGTCACAATCGGCTGCGCTCCTTCGCTGTGCGTGGGACGCGGCGGACGCGGATGTCCGGTGTCCTTGTGCGTCCGGGCGGGGCCGTGTCCGCACGGCATGCGGACGTTTCCCGCCTGGTTCCCGCCAGGTTTCGCACCATTGACCGGGCGCTGGCTCGGATGTTAGACAGCTGTAAGCGATATGCGCAATGAGTGTTGCAGAGAGTGCAACAGGATATCTGAGGAGGCCCCATGACCGGCGAGCGGCTCGCGCAGGGACTCAAGGGACTCGCGGACGAACGGGTCGATCACCGCTTCAAGGCGCTCCCCCCGGACGCCGAGGGCCTGACCGTCGGCGAGCTGGCCGCCGAGCGACGCAACCTCTTCGCCGACGGGTTCACCACCCCCGTCCTCGCCCTCTCCGCCGAGTCGGTCGAGCACAACCTGGCGCTGATGGAGACCTACTCCACCCGGCACGGCCTGGCCTTCGCCCCGCACGGCAAGACCTGCATGGCCCCGCAGCTCTTCGCCCGCCAGTTGGAGCACGGCGCCTGGGGCATCACCGCCGCCGTTCCCCACCAGGCCCGTGTCTACCGCAGCTACGGCATCCAGAAGATCTTCCTGGCGAACGAGGTCGTGGACGCGGCCGCGCTGCGCTGGCTCGCCGGCGAGCTGGCCGACGATCCGGACTTCCGCTTCATCTGTTACGTCGACTCGCTGCGCGGCATCGAGCTGATGGACACGGCGCTGCGCGCGGCCGGCGCCACCCGCCCGGTGGACGTCGTGGTCGAGCTGGGCGCCGGTGAGGGCGCCCGTACCGGGGTCCGTACGGAGACCGAGTGCCTGGAACTCGCCGATGCCATCGCGGGCGTGGACACCCTGCGCCTGGTCGGCATCGCCGGCTACGAGGGCGAGGTGCCCCGGGCCGACTTCGAGCGGGTGGCGGCCTGGCTGCGCCGACTGGTCGCGCTGGCCGTGGAGTTCGACAAGGCGGGCCGGTTCGCCGACCTCGACCAGATCGTCATCAGCGCCGGCGGCAGCGCCTGGTTCGATACGGTCGCCGAGGTCTTCGCGGAGATCCCCGCCCTGTCCGCCCCGGTCCTCAAGCTGCTGCGCTCGGGCGCGTATGTCTCGCACGACGACGGCCACTACCGCCGTCTGACCCCCTTCAACCGCATCCCGGAGGAGGGCGCCCTGGAGCCCGCGTTCCGTCTGTGGGCACAGGTCGTCTCCCGCCCCACGCCCCAGCAGGCGTTCCTCAACGCGGGCAAGCGCGATGCGGCGTACGACCTGGATCTTCCGCAGGCCCAGGTCGTACGGTCCGGCCGGGACGGCACCCTGCGGCCGGCGGACGGCCTCACCGTCACCGGGCTGTCCGACCAGCATGCGTGGGTCGCCACCGAGCGGAGCGGCGATCTGGAGGTGGGCGACTGGGTCGGTCTGGGCCTGTCGCACCCGTGCACATCCTTCGACAAGTGGCAGCTGATCCCGCTGGTCGAGCGGGACGGCACGGTCACGGACTTCATCCGCACCTTCTTCTAAAGGCAGCCCCGGCCCATGGACACCGTGCTCCGCGGCATACGCGTCATCGACGGGTCCGGCGGCCCGTCCTACCGCGCCGATGTCGCCCTGGCCGGCGGCCGGATCGCCGAGATCCACCGCGAGTCGGACGGCGGCCCGCGCCCGGGCGCCGCCCGTGTCGTCGCCGCCGACGGGCTCGCCCTCTCCCCCGGCTTCATCGATATGCATGCGCACAGCGATCTCGCGCTGCTGCGTGACCCCGGGCACGAGGCCAAGGTGGCCCAGGGCGTCACCCTCGAAGTCCTCGGCCAGGACGGCCTGTCGTACGCGCCGGTCGACGACCGCACGCTCGCCGAGGTCCGCGCGCAGATCACCGGCTGGAACGGCGGGGCGCCCGGCGACACCTCCCTCGACTTCAACTGGCGCACGGTCGGCGCATACCTCGACCGCCTCGACCACGGCTTCGACGGCCAGGGCATCGCCGTCAACGCCGCCTACCTCGTCCCGCAGGGCACCGTCCGGATGCTCGCCCTGGGCTGGGACGACCGCGAGGCCACCGCCGACGAGCTGGCACGGATGAAGCAACTGGTCGCCGAGGGCCTGGAGCAGGGCGCGGTCGGCCTCTCCTCCGGTCTGACGTACACCCCCGGTATGTACGCCTCGGACGCCGAACTGACCGAACTGTGCCGGGTGGTGGCCCGCTACGACGGCTACTACTGCCCGCACCACCGCTCCTACGGGGCGGGCGCCCTCCAGGCGTACGAGGAGATGGTCGCGCTCACCCGCGAGGCCGGCTGTGCGCTCCATCTCGCGCACGCCACCATGAACTTCGGCGTCAACAAGGGCCGCGCGCCCGAGCTGCTGTCCCTCCTGGACGGCGCCCTGGACGCCGGCGCGGACATCACCCTCGACACCTACCCCTACACCCCGGGCTGTACGACCCTGGTCGCGATGCTGCCGAGCTGGGCGAGCGAGGGCGGTCCCGAGGCGATCCTGGCCCGCCTGAAGGACGATGCGACGGCCGAGCGCATCCGCCACGTCATGGAGGTGGAGGGCGCCGACGGCTGCCATGGCGTCCCCATCGAGTGGGACACCATCGAGATCTCCGGGGTCTCGGACCCGGGCCTGGCGGGCTGTGTCGGCAAGACCCTCGCCCGCAGCGCCGCCGAACGCGGCGAGGAACCCTGGGTCACGGCCCGCCGCCTCCTGATCGACGACCGCCTCGGCTCGACGATCCTCCAGCACGTCGGGCACGAGGACAACGTCCGCCAGATCATGCGCCACCGGGTGCACACCGGCGGCAGCGACGGCATCCTCCAGGGCTACAAGCCGCATCCGCGCGCGTACGGCACCTTCCCCCAGTACCTCGGCACGTACGTCCGCGAACTGGGCGTGCTGTCGCTGGAGGAGTGCGTCGCCCATCTCACCTCGCGCGCCGCGGCCCGACTGCGGCTGCCCGACCGCGGCCTGGTCCGCGAGGGCTACCGCGCCGATCTGGTCCTCTTCGACCCCGACACGGTCGCGGCGGGATCGACCTTCGACGCCCCACGCACGCTCCCGACCGGCATCCCGCACGTCCTGATCGACGGCCGGTTCGTGATCGAGGACGGGCGGCGGACGGATGTGCTGGCGGGGCGGGCGGTGCGGCGGACGGCCGGTCGCGGCTGAGGGTCAGAGGGCCAAAGGGGCCCACCCCTCCGTCTCCCCGAAGTGCCGTTTCGCACGCCGAGGCGGCTTCTTGTCACGCGGCGGAGTCGGGGGCCGGGTCCCGTCCCCGTCCCTGTCCTGCATGGCGGCCAGCACCAGTTCGCGCAGCTCCTGCTCGTTGTTGGTCAGCTTGGCGCCCATCGCGGCGGCCCGCTCCTCCCGGTCGGTGGAGCGACGGATGGTGAAGAAGACCACCGGACCGTCGTAGTTCCCGTCCGCCTTGAGCCGCTCCACCATCTCGAAGCCCGCAGAGTGGTCCGAGCCCCGGCTGATGTCGGAGATCAGCAGGTCCGGGGTGCGATTGCGGAGAGCCTGCACGGCGGCGGCGCTCTTCGGCACGTGGTTCACCTGCGCCCCGAGACCCTCCAGCACCTCGCGCACCACGCCCTTGCGGTCCGGCTGGTCGTCAACCCACAGGACGTCGAAGGCCGGTGCCGGGTAACCGCTCTGCGGCGGGTACCCGCTCGGCGCCGGGTACCCGCTCGGCGCCGGGTACGCCCCCTGTGGCACCGGGCCCTGCGGCGCCTGCCCCACCGGCACCCCGCCCTGCTGCGGCGGCATCTGCAACGACTGGGGCTGCGGTGTCCCGTAACCCCCGTACGGCTCGTGCCCCGGCCACGCCAGCGGCGGCCCGAAGCCCGTGGCGTAGCCGTCCACGCGGGACCCCGGCATCTCCTGCCACACCGGGGCCCACTCCTGGGACATCCGGGTCGGCTCCCCGCCGGAGCCGAGGGGGCCCTCGCGCAGCCGCTGGAGCAGCCGGTCCGCGTCCGGGCGGCCGGTCAGCTCGTCGACCAGTGAAGTGAACGCCGGATTGATCACCAGGTCCGGGAATTCATTGGGCAGTTGGCGCTCCAGCGCGGTCAGTACCGCTTCGCCGGACGCGCTGAGCGGCTCCGGCGGCAGCAGCTCGTACCTCGCGAGAAAGTCCCGTACCTCCGCCAGCGACTGTACGACCGGCTGCCCGGCCGCGGCGGCCAGCAGCGTCCGCCGCACCTCCCGGTACGTACGGAATTCGGCCATCACATCGCCGTCGATGGTGCCCGACGGGCCGGTCATCATCCGGTAGAAGTCGGGATAGAAGTACTGCAGCAGCAGCGTCCTGATCACCGCGCCGGGGCCGAAGTCGCGCCAGACGGGGTTGAGTGTGGCTTCCAGGACGAAGCCGTTGACCAGGCGCTTGACGCGGCGCGGGTTGCGGTCCGAGCGCTGGGCCAGCAGGTCCACCAGGGCGTCGTCGAGCAGCGGCTCCACGCCCGCGGTCCGGGCGCACCAGCGGATGTACTCCTTGACGCCGTGGTTGTCGGCGGCCGGAATCCGGTAGCTGGTCTGAAAGATCTTTTCCATGAACGCCGAGCCGGCCGGCGACAGATCACGCAGCAGTCCGTTCGGCCCCAGCGCCGAGCGGTCGCAGCCGATCACGAACGCCAGCCCCGGTACGTCCAGATAGACCTTCACCGCCTCGCAGACCGCGAGGACCGTCTCCTCCGAGCAGCGGTCGAGGTCGTCGATGAAGACCACCAGGAGCCGGCGTGGCCGGAACTCGGCGGTCTGCGACCACTCCTGCACCAGATCGCCGATCGCGCCCCGCATCTCGTTGCGGGCCTGGGAGTTGACGGAGAGGCTCTTCCACAGCTCGTCGACCAGGCCGGCCACCCCGAGCGGCCCGGCGGCGACCGTGGTCAGCGCCCGTACGGCCCGCAGCAGCGCGCGCCGTTCGGTGACCCGCTGCAGTCCGCGGCGCAGCACCCGCCGGTCGAAGCGCATCAGAACGGACTTGATCAGCCCTTCCAGCGCGTCGGCGCCGGTCGAGGTCCAGGCGTTGTACCAGACGGTCTCCACCTCGGGAGCGAGCGCCAGCTCCGCATCGACGAGCCGCATCAGGCTGCTCTTGCCCATGCCCCAGCCGGCGTCCACGGCGAGCGTGAACGGGGTGGACTCACGGGAGGCGACCAGCAGCCCGGCGAGCTGGCGGGCGGCCCGGCCGGCGCCGAGCAGATCCGCGCCGGACTCGGCGACCGGTTCGTCGTTGAGCAGTGCGAAGGGGCCGTGCGCCGGGGGCGGTGCGGGCGTGCCGGTCGGTGCGGGGGCGGGTGGCGGTAAGGGCGCCGAAGTGGACATGCGCCCGGAGCGTACCGGCGTACGTCTCCGCCCGCCGGTCCCCCGCGAAATCAGCAGCACGCACGGAATCGGCGCCGCGGTGGCCGGCGCATCCCGTCACCGTCCGTGAGGAATCCCACACCTTCCGCTGATCGACGTGGGGAAAAACACCGGGCGGGCGCCGAAACGCGCCCGTAAAGTGGCGGACATGCAGGTCATCCAGTCAACGAAGCTCGCCAACGTCTGCTACGAAATCCGTGGCCCGGTGCTTGAGGAGGCCATGCGGCTGGAGGCGGCGGGGCACCGCATCCTCAAGCTCAACACGGGCAACCCGGCGGCGTTCGGCTTCGACTGCCCGCCCGAGATCCTGGAGGACATCCTCCGTACGGTCGGGACGGCGCACGGCTACGGCGACGCGAAGGGCCTGCTCTCCGCCCGCCGCGCGGTGATGCAGCACTACCAGACCAAGGGCGTCGACCTCTCCGTCGACGACATCTACCTCGGCAACGGCGTCTCCGAGCTGATCCAGATGTCGATGCAGGCGCTGCTGGACGACGGCGACGAGGTGCTGGTGCCGGCCCCGGACTATCCGCTGTGGACGGCGTCGGTCTCACTGTCCGGCGGCACGGCCGTGCACTACCGCTGCGACGAGCAGGCGGACTGGATGCCGGACCTCGCCGACATCGAGCGCAAGGTCACCGACCGCACCAAAGCGATCGTCGTCATCAACCCCAACAACCCCACGGGCGCGGTGTACGGCGATGAGCTGCTGCGGGGCATCGCGGAGATCGCCCGCCGGCACAACCTGATCGTCTGCGCCGACGAGATCTACGACAAGATCCTCTACGACGGTGTCACCCACACCCCGTTCGCCTCGCTCGCCCCCGACCTGCTGACCTTGACCTTCAACGGGCTGTCCAAGGCGTACCGGGTCGCCGGCTACCGCAGCGGCTGGCTGGCGGTCTGCGGCCCGAAGGCGCATGCCTCCTCGTACATCGAGGGGCTGACGATCCTCGCCAATATGCGGCTGTGCGCCAATATGCCGGCCCAGCACGCGGTCGCCACCGCCCTCGGCGGCCGGCAGTCGATCAATGATCTGGTGCTGCCCGGCGGCCGGCTGCTGGAGCAGCGCGATACGGCGTACGAGCTGCTGACGCAGATCCCCGGTGTCAGCTGCGTCAAGCCCAAGGGCGCGCTGTACGCCTTCCCGCGGCTGGATCCCAAGGTCTACAAGGTCAAGGACGACCGGCAGATGGTGCTCGATCTGCTGCGCGCCGAGAAGATCATGATCGTGCACGGCACCGGCTTCAACTGGCCGGAGCCCGATCACTTCCGCCTGGTCACGCTGCCCAGCAAGGACGATCTGACGGATGCCGTCACCCGGATCGGCTCCTTCCTCGACGGTTACGGACAGTACTGAACCACCGCGACTTCTATACGGACCACAACTTTAGACAGTGTCTAAGCTAGGATGGCCTCCTGGACGTTCTTCAGGAGGCCATCCCATGTACGAACCGATCCGCACCAAGTCGGTCCACACCATGGCCGCAGCCCAGGAGATCCCGCACCGCTCCCGCGAGGAGGAGCTGGACATCCGGCTCGCGGGGCAGCTGACCGCCCTGCTCACGGTCACCGACGAGCTGCATGCGCTGGCGACGCGGGCCGACACCCAGGAGGCCCGGGAGCTGGACGCCGCCGCGCTGTCCGACGCCGCAGACCGCATCGCCGAGCAGGTCGCGCGGCTGAGCGGCGGCCACTACCCGCTGCGCGCCGAGCCCAGCGACGGCGGCACCCCCGCCCGGGTCGAGGCGCTCCGGCAGCGCGCCCACACCCTCGCCGGGAACGCCCTGGCGGTCGCCACGTCCCGGGACGACGCCGCGGCGATGGCCCTCGCGACGGAGCGGATGGAGGCGCACACCGCGCCGCTCCGGGATCTCGCCACGGCGTGAACGTGCCGGTGGGCGGGCCGCCGTCGGGCGCACCGGCGCGGCTCCGGCATCACTCCACCGGCCTATCCGGGGCGGTTCATCTCGCGGCGGCCGGTGCGACGCGGTCGGCCGCGGACGTGACCTCCGGTGTGTCGAGACGGTCCGCGGACACCTCGGCGACCACGTCCCGATGATGGTGGACGCCAACCAGCAGTGGGACCGGGCCACCGCCCAGCGGTTCGGCCGGATCCTGGAGCAGGCGCTCGCCGACCACAAGCTCTCTCGCGGGCATGCGCATACAGTCCGGGGCCGCCCGCCCGCTTCGAGTAGCCGAAACCGAGGCCCTCGTGCCCGGCCTCGGTGGTGATCTTGCCGTCATGCGGTCCCGCGAACCGTGACGCCGTGGTGGCGGGAAACCCTCTCCCGCCACCACGGCGATCAGCCACCGGACACGGTGCTCAGCCGAGCCGCTGAACCAGCGCGCGGTACTCGTCCCACAGCTCCTTCGGCGTGTGGTCACCGAAGGTGTTGAGGTGCTCGGGGATCAGCGCCGCCTCCTCGCGCCACACGTCCTTGTCGACGGTGAGCAGGAAGTCGAGGTCGGCGTCGTCGAGGCCGAGGCCCTCGGTGTCCAGCGCGTCCTTCGTGGGCAGCACGCCGATGGGGGTCTCGACACCCTCGGCCTTGCCCTCCAGCCGCTCGACGATCCACTTGAGCACCCGGCTGTTCTCGCCGAAGCCCGGCCACACGAAGCGGCCCTTGTCGTCCTTGCGGAACCAGTTGACGTAGTAGATCTTCGGCAACTTGGACTGGTCCTTGTCCGCGCCGACCTTGACCCAGTGGGCCATGTAGTCGCCCATGTTGTAGCCGCAGAACGGCAGCATGGCGAACGGGTCGCGGCGCAGCTCGCCGACCTTGCCCTCGGCCGCCGCGGTCTTCTCGCTGGCGACGTTGGCGCCGAGGAAGACACCGTGCTGCCAGGTCAGCGACTCGGTCACCAGCGGTACGGCGCTGGCGCGGCGGCCGCCGAAGAGGATCGCCGAGATCGGTACGCCCTTGGGGTCCTCCCACTCGGGCGCGATGATCGGGCACTGGCCGGCCGGGACGGTGAAGCGGGCGTTGGGGTGCGCCGCCGGGGTCTCGGACTCCGGGGTCCAGTCGTTGCCCTTCCAGTCCGTGAGGTGTGCGGGCAGCTCCTCGGTCATGCCCTCCCACCACACATCGCCGTCGTCGGTGAGCGCGACGTTGGTGAAGACGGAGTTGCCCCACATCGTCTTCATGGCGTTGGCGTTGGTGTGCTCGCCGGTGCCGGGCGCGACACCGAAGAAGCCGGCCTCGGGATTGATGGCGTAGAGGCGGCCGTCCTCGCCGAACCGCATCCAGGCGATGTCATCGCCGATGGTCTCGACCGTCCAGCCGGAGATGGTGGGCTCCAGCATCGCGAGGTTGGTCTTACCGCAGGCGCTCGGGAAGGCGGCGGCGACGTACTTGGACTCGCCCTGCGGCGGGGTGAGCTTGAGGATCAGCATGTGCTCGGCCAGCCAGCCCTCGTCGCGGGCCATGACGGAGGCGATGCGCAGCGCGTAGCACTTCTTGCCGAGCAGGGCGTTGCCGCCGTAGCCGGAGCCGTAGGACCAGATCTCGCGGGCCTCGGGGAAGTGCGAGATGTACTTGGTGGAGTTGCACGGCCACGGAACGTCGGCCTCGCCTTCGGCCAGCGGGGCGCCGAGGGTGTGCACCGCCTTGACGAAGAAGCCGTCCTCGCCGAGCTCGTCGAGCACCGGCCGGCCCATGCGCGTCATGGTGCGCATCGAGACCGCGACGTAGGCGGAGTCGGTGATCTCCACCCCGATGGCGGAGAGCTCGGAGCCGAGCGGGCCCATGCAGAACGGGACGACGTACATCGTCCGGCCGCGCATCGAGCCGCGGAAGATGCCCTTCTCGCCGGCGAAGATCTCCCGCATCTCGGCCGGGGCCTTCCAGTGGTTGGTCGGGCCGGCGTCCTCCTCCTTCTCGGAGCAGATGAAGGTGCGGTCCTCGACGCGCGCCACGTCCGTGGGGTCGGATGCGGCGTAGTACGAGTTGGGGCGCTTGATCGGGTCGAGCTTCTTGAACGTTCCCTTGTCGACGAGCTCTTCGCACAGACGCTCGTACTCCGCCTCCGAGCCGTCACACCAGACGACCCGGTCGGGCTGGGTGATCGCTGCGACCTCGTCGACCCAGGAGATGAGGTCCTGGTGACGGGTCGGAAGGGTGGGAGCCGCGTTGTCGCGCGCCACGATCGCTCCTAGATGAGGGTGTGGACGGATTCCTGCCCGTTTTGAGGGGAAAATCCGCTTCTTTTTTTGTTTGCCCCTTGGGGGCTGCGACCCGGATGCTTCGTGACCGCTCATCCGGTGCCGACCGCACTCATTTGATCATCCGACCCCAATAAGGTTCTGTCCAGAGGGCGACTTCGTGACCGTCACCACTTCCGCACGAATCGGTAACTTACGGTTGCGTAGGTAGCATTGCGCCATGACTTCCGCGCCCGACGCCGCCGAGAGCCAGCCCCCCTCCGCGCCGCCCGCGATCGCGGCGGTCGCCGCCGCGGCCGCGCCACTCAAACCCAAAATGCGTGGCTGGCTGCACGCCGGAATGTTCCCCGCCGCCCTCCTCTCAGGCGTCATCCTCACCGCGCTCGCCGACAGCCCCCGTGGCCGCCTGGCCTGCGCCATCTACACGCTCACCGCCTGCCTGCTCTTCGGGGTGAGCGCCCTCTACCACCGCGGAAATTGGGGCCCGCGCACCGATGGCGTCCTGCGACGCCTCGACCACGCCAACATCTTCCTGATCATCGCCGGCACCTACACACCGCTGACGATGCTGCTCGTGCCCGGATCGCGCGGCCAGGCCCTGCTCTGGGCGGTCTGGGCGGCGGCCGTGGCCGGTATCGCCTTCCGAGTCTTCTGGGTCGGCGCACCACGCTGGCTCTACACCCCCTGCTACATCGCGATGGGCTGGGCCGCCGTCTTCTTCCTGCCCGACTTCCTGCGCAGCGGCGGCGTCGCCGTCCTCGTGCTCGTCGTCGTCGGCGGACTGCTCTACAGCGCCGGTGGCGTGATCTACGGAATCAAGCGCCCCAACCCCTCACCCCGCTGGTTCGGCTTCCACGAGGTCTTCCACTCCTTCACGCTGGCGGCCTTCGTCGTCCACTACGTCGGCATCTCGCTGGTGGCCTATTCGCACGCCTGAGCCACCCCGGCCCTGACCGGCAGGCACCCCCGCCCCCTCGCGCCACCGTGGCCGCGGCCTTGAGGCCGCGGCCATCTGGCGTGTGGGGGCTTTCGCGCGCCGTCGCATGCCCCTCACCCCTCAAGACATCCCCCTCAAGTCAAGACACCCCACTTAGGCGTCACCCCTCAAGACATCACCGAAAGTAACGGTCCCCACGCCACAGAGTGACACACGCCACTGACAGTCAGGATCCCGTCAATAATTGACAGTCTCTTTCTTTTGCGAGTTACTGTCACTTCAGGCCCGGGTTCCGTTCCCGGCTTCTCACGTCCGACACGATCTCGGACGGCCGACTCTCAGAGGTGTGCCATGACTTCACAGACCGACCGGCGCTGGTGGGCGCTCGGCGCGCTGGTTGCCGCCATGCTCGTGCTGGGCTTCGACACGACGATCCTCAACGTCGCGCTGCCGACGATGGCCGCCCAACTGGGCGCCGACACAGGACAACAACAGTGGATCGCCGACGCCTACATCGTGGTGTTCGCCGCCCTGATGCTCCCGGCCGGGCTCCTCGGTGACCGGTTCGGCCGCCGGCGGATGCTGATCACCGGCCTCCTGATCTTCCTCGTGGGCTCGCTGCTCGGCACCCTCGTCGACGGCCCCGGACTCATCGTCGCGGCCCGCGCGGTGATGGGCGTGGGCGCGGCGCTGATCATGCCGCTGGCGATGTCCGTGCTGCCCTCGCTCTTCAGGCCCGACGAGCGGCCCAAGGCGGTCGGTGCGATCTCCGCCGCCTCGGCGCTCGGCCTCCCGCTCGGCCCGCTCGTCGGCGGCTGGCTGCTGGACCACTTCTGGTGGGGCTCGATCTTCTTCGTGAACGTCCCGCTGGTGCTGATCGGCATCGCCGCCTGCGTCTTCCTGCTGCCCGAGACCCGCGACCCGAGCTCACCGAAGGTGGACGCGCTCTCCGCGGTGCTCACCGTCGCCGGGCTCGGAGCCCTGGTGTTCGGCATCATCGAGGGTCCGGGGCGCGGCTGGGGCGACCCGCTCGTGGTGACCGCGCTCGCCGCGTCCGTCGCCCTGCTCACCGGCCTGGTGCTGCGCGGCCGCGGCCTGGACCGGCCGATGCTCGACCTGCGGCTGCTGCGCGGCCCCGGCTTTCTCTGGAACACCGTCGCCGCCGCGCTCGGCACGCTGGTGCTGTCCGGCCTGATGTTCCTTCTCCCGCCGTACCTGGAGGCCGTATTGGGCCATGACGCGTTCGGCACCGGGCTGCGGATGCTGCCGATGATGGCCGGGCTGATGGTCGCGGCCAAGGGCAGCGGCGCGCTCGCCGAACGCATCGGCCCACGCCCCGTCATCACCGGCGGCCTGACCGTCCTGGCCTGCGCCGCGTTCCTCGGCTCCACCACGGACGTGCACGACGGGTACGGCGCTACTGCTCTGTGGCTGTCCATCGCCGGCGTCGGCTTCGGTTTCACCATGGTCCCCGCCATGGACGCCGCATTGGGGGCCCTGCCCGCCGAGCGGGCGGGCAGTGGGTCGGGGCTGCTGATGACCGTGCGGCAGTTCGGCGGTTCGCTGGGCGTGGCGCTGCTCGGGAGTCTGCTCGCCGGGGCGTACGGCGAGCGGGTCGACACCGCCGGACTGCCCGCGCGGGCCGCCGACGCGGCCGGGGACTCGGTGGTGGCCGCCCACTTGGTGGCCGAGCGGACCGGCATACCGCAACTGGCCGCATCGGCGGACCGCGCCTATCTGCACGGGATGAGCCTGGTCCTGCTGCTGTGCGGGATCGCGGCGCTGGTCGCGGCGGCGCTGACGGCCGCCTTCCTGCCCGACCCGCGTGCGCGGCGGCGCGGCCGGCGTACGGAGCCCGGTACGCCGACGAAGCTCGGTATGCGTGCGGAGCCCGGTATGCGTGCGGACGAGGCCGTGGCCCCTGGGACACCTGATGCCTGACAATGAGGCCCATGGTCTCCGCACGTACATCCGCCACTACGCCGCCCGGGACGCCGAAGATCGGGCTGCGTGAGCGGAAGAAGATCCAGACCCGGCAGGCGATCCGGCGGGCCGCCTACCGGCTCTTCGAGGAGCAGGGCTACGACGCGACGCCCATCGATCAGATCGCCGAGGCCGCGGATGTCTCGCCGAGCACGGTCTTCCGCTACTTCCCCTCCAAGGAAGACATCGTGCTCACGGACGAGTACGACACCGTGCTGGAGGCCGGGATCCGGGCCCGTCCCGCGGGCGAGCCGATGGTCGAGTCGATGCGGCAGGTCACCATCGAGGCGCTGCGCAAGATCACCGCGGAGGACCGTGCCGAACTCGTCCAGCGCATCCGGCTGATCCGCGAGGTGCCCGCCATCCGGGGCCGTACGGCGGAGAACATCGCCCGGGACGCCGCGATGATCAGCGCCGTACTGGCCGAACGCTCCGGCCGCCCGGCCGACGACCTGGAGCTGCGGGTCATCAGCACGGCGATTCTGGCCGCGCTCCAGGAAGCGATGCTGAGCTGGGTCGAGGAGGGCCGGACCACCGACCTGGAGGCGCTGATCCATCAGACGATGGACGTGTTGGCGCGGGGGCTCACGCTCTGAGGGCGGGGGCGTGCGGGGAGAGGTGCGGGCCCGGCGCGGGGTCCGATGCGCCCGCGTCTCTCGCCGTTCCCCGCTCTTCCGGCTCCTCCGGCTCTCACGGCTCGCCCAGCCGGGCCGCCAGTCGCGTCCGTAGTTGCGTCAGCCTCTCTATATGCGCGTCCAGTTCGGCGAGCCGGTGCCGGACCACGGTCTCGGCGGCCGAACAGGCCCCTGAGTGCGGGCCCTTGGGAATCAGTTCCGGCACCCCGCTGGGCGGCATGGTGCGCAGCAGATGCGCAAAGGCCCGTACATCGCCCACGGTCAGGCCCGCCTCGCGCAGTTCGCGTACGGCGCGCAGCCGGCGGATGTCCTCCGCGTCGTACTCGCGATGGCCCGACGGTGTCCTGCGGGCCTCCACCAGCCCCTGCTGCTCGTAATAGCGCAGCGTCCGCGGTGTCAGTCCGACGGCCGCCGCCGCGTCTCCGATACGCATCCGCCGTTCCCCCTTCCCCGCTGTCCCCTTCAGTGCACTCTCGCTTCCTCCGCCGTCCCGTTCAGTACGCCCTCGATTCCGGCCGCCCCGTACAGCAGGGCTTCGTCCGCGCCGTATTCGCCGATGAGTTGGAGGCCGAGCGGCAGCCCGTTGGCGGCGTGGCCGGCGGGCAGGCTGACGGCCGGGAGGCCGGCGTTGCTCCAGGGCAGGCACATGATGGAGGTGCCGGTGGTGGTGAGATCGGCGGGCGCGGGGCCGGTGGCCGACGGGGCGATCCACAGGTCGATACCGGCGGCGGCCCCGTCCGCCGCGAGCCGTTCGCGGAACGCTCCCCGTCGTATCCGGGCCGCTTCATAGGCGGCGTCCCCGATCGTGTGCCCCTGCCGGATCGCCGCCGTGGTCTGCTCCCGATAGCGGTCGCCGTAGCGCGCGAACCATGCGGCGTGCGCCCGCGCGACCTCATAGCGGTTCATGGTGAACAGCTGCTCGACGATTCTCTCGAAGTCGTCCATCACCGGCACCTCGTGCACCGTGTACCCGGCGGCCCGTAGAACTTCCTGCTGTTCCTCGAAGGCGCGGAGGGCCTCGTCGCCGGCGCGCTCCAGATAGGGGCCGGCCGGCACGCCCAGCACCGGGCGCCGCGCCCGCCCCGGACCCGGCTGCCGCCACCCGTCGACCAGCACCGACGCCGCAAGGGCAACGCCTGCCACGTCCGTGGCGTAACACCCCAGGGTGTCGAAGCTGGCGGCGTTGGGGATCACCCCGTCGACCGGGATCCGCCCGTAGCTGGGCTTGAAGCCGACCACTCCGCAGTAGGCCGCGGGCCGGATCATCGAGCCGACGGTCTGCGTCCCGATGGCCAGCGGCACCATCCCCGCGGCGACCGCGGCCGCCGACCCGCTGCTCGAACCGCCCGGTGTATGCGCCGGGTTGTGGGGATTGCGGGTCGGGCCCGGGGCGGTGACCGCGAACTCCGCGGTCACGGTCTTGCCCGCGATCAGCGCACCGGCGGCGCACAGCCGGTCGACGACGGTGGCCTGCCGGCCGCCGAGCACCTGCGGCGGCAGCGCCGAGCCCGCCCGGGTCGGCAGACCGTCGGCCCGCACGATGTCCTTGATGCCTACGGGAACGCCGTAGAGGGCGGGCCGGCCGGCGGCGTCCCGCGGACCGGCCGCCGCTCTTCGCTTCGCCGCCTCCAGGAGCCGCGTACGCCGCCCGTCTTCCGGCACGAACGCCCGCACCTGCGGATCGATCGCGTCGATACGGTCACACGAACGGTTCACCGCGTCGACGGGGCCGTCCGTGCCGGCCCGTAACGCCGCGGCTTCCTGGACAAGGGGTCGATGCCCGAGCAAGGTCGTCACGCTGTGCAGGCTACAACCGGCCACTGACAGCGGCCAGTTGCTCGCCGTTCACCGCGGCTTCCCTGCCCCTGACCTCACAACTCCACGATCACGGCGCCCAGATGACGTCCTTCGGTCAGCTCGCGCAGCGCCCGCGGTGCCTGCTCGATGCCCTGCAGCCGGGCGTGCGGGAAGGTGAGTGTGCCGTCGCGCAGGCCCTTGCCGAACTGCGCGTTCCACTCCGGGATCAGGTCCAGGTGGTCGTAGAGGGCGACGCCGCGCAGGGTGATGCTGCGGGAGAGCAGCGAGAAGGTGTCGATCTCGGTGGTGGCCGGGCCGTCCTGGGAGAGCTGGCGGGAGAGCGCCCCCACGATGGCGAGCCGGGCGCCCCTGTTGGCGACGGCGATGGCGGCCTGCAGCTGCTCGCCGCCCACGTTGTCGAAGAGCGCGTCGATGCCCTCCGGGGCGGCCCGGCGCAGCTGCTCCTCGATGGGGCCCGCGCCGCGTATCACCACCGCGTCATAGCCGAATTCCTTGATCAGCCGGTCCGCCTTCTGCTGCGATCCCGTACTGCCGATGACCCGGGTGGCACCGCGCAGCCGGGCGACCTGGCCCGCCAGGGAGCCCACACCGCCCGCCGCACCGGTGACGAAGACCGTGTCGCCGGGGCGCACTTCGGCGCCGCGCACCACGCCCATCCAGGCGGTGGGGCCCTGGGAGAGGTGGCCGGCCGGGTCCGGCAGCAGGTCAGGGTCGAGCCGGTGCGCCTGGCCGGCGTCCAGCAGGGCGTACTCGCGCCAGCCGAGGAAGTGTTCCACCAGGTCGCCCGGCTCGAGGTCGGTCCCCGGGGCGGCGACCACCTCGCCGATCGCGGACCCGTGCAGCGGCTCACCGAGCTGGTAGGAGGGCATCGGCACAACGCTGGTCTCGTCCATCAGGGTGCGCATCACGGCGGCGACGCCCATCAGGGTGTTGCGTACCAGGACCTGGCCGGGCCCGGGTTCCGGGACCGGCACCTCCACGATCTCGAAGAGGTCTTCGGTGACCGGCCCCTGGGGGCGGGCGGCCAGGCGGACTTCGCGGTGCGTGCGGTTCGTCATGCCCCGAGGCTAAAACTTGACGCGCACGTCAAGGTCAATCCGGTCGCTGGTCCTAGGACTTGAGGCGGGGCCCGGTAGGAGGCCGCTGTGCTGACGCCCCCGGAGGACCCCGGCAGAAGGCCGCTGTGCCGACGCCCCCGGAGGACCCCGGTAGAAGGCCGCTTTACCGGCCCCCGGAGGACCCCGCCCTCCCGCCTCACCCCCGCAGTCGCTCCGTCAGCTCCTCCGGGTCCGTGGTCGGCCGCTCGCAGGTGAAGTGGCGGCAGACGTAGGCGGCCGGTCCGCCGTCGACGAGGGGGCGGTCCTTGAGGAGCGGCACCTCGTCGGCGTCGTCGGACCCGGGGGAGCCCAGCGCGACGACCGCTCCCGGGGCGGTGCCGAGCAGCGCGGCGCGGTGCAGCGCGACGGTGGCCGGGTCGCCGTGCGGGCCGACGACCGCGACCTCGCGAGGCCCGTCCAGCGCGGCCTCGGCGACCGCGAGCCCCCAGCCGATGAAGCGCGGGGCCCGGCCGCCGAGTGCGGTGACGATGCCCAGGGCGCGCTCCGCGGCGTCCCGGTGGAGCTCGCTGCCGGTCAGCGCCGCGTACGACAGCAGCGCGCCGGCCGCCGCGGTCCAGCCGGAGGGCGTCGCGTTGTCGGTCGGGTCCTGGGGGCGGCGGATCAGCGCCTCGGCGTCGGCAGCGGTGTCGTAGAGCGCGCCGTCCTCGGTGGTGAACTGGAGCAGCACGGTGTCCAGGAAGAAGCCCGCGAACTCCACCCAGACGCCCTCCCCGGTGACCGAGGCCAGGGTGAGGAAGCCCTCGGCGACGTTGGCGTAGTCCTCCAGAACGCCCGAGTTGGCGCCGGGTGCGCCGTCGCGGGAGGTGCGGTGCAGCCGGGCCTGCCAGTCCATGTGGACGCGGACCAGCAGGTCGGCGGCGTCGGTGGCGGCCTGGATCAGGTCCGGGCGGCCGAAGTAGGCGCCGGTCTCGGCGAGCGCGGCGATGGCCAGCCCGTTCCAGGAGGCGACGACCTTGTCGTCCCGCCCCGGCCGCGGCCGCTCCGCGCGCGCCGCCAGCAGCCGCTCCTTGACGGAGACCACCCGCGCGGCGTCCATCAGGCCCTCGATGTCGGGGAGTTGGAGGACCGAGGCGCCCTCTTCGAACGTGCCCTCCTCGGTGACGCCGAAATAAGTGGCGGCGAACTCGGCGTCCTTCTCCCCCAGTACGGCGCGCAGCTGCTCCGGCGTCCATACGTAGTACGCGCCCTCGGTGTGCCGGCCCGTACCGTCGTCGCTGTCCGCGTCCAACGCGGAGGCGAAGCCGCCCTGTTCGGTGCGCAGTTCGCGGACCATGAAGTCGGCGGTCTCGACGGCGATCCGACGGGCCAGGTCCGAGCCGGTGGACCGCCACAGGTGGGCGTAGGTCCGGCACAGCAGGGCGTTGTCGTAGAGCATCTTCTCGAAGTGCGGCACGGTCCAGTTCGCGTCCACCGCATAGCGCGCGAATCCGCCGCCGAGCTGGTCGTAGATGCCGCCGCGGGCCATCGCCGCGCAGGTCGCCTGCGCCATTTCCAGGGCCGCCGCGGAGCCGGTGCGCGCGTGGTGACGGAGCAGGAATTCCAGCGTCATGGACGGCGGGAACTTGGGCGCGCCGCCGAATCCGCCGTGCACCGCGTCGAATTCGCGGGTCAGGCCCATCAGGGCGGTGTGCAGCTCCTCGGGGCGCGGCGGCCGCCGGTCCGCGGGCAGCGACTCGGTCAGCGACCGTCCCGCCAGGTCGGCGACGATCCGGCCGGCGACCTCGCCGACCTCGTCGCGGCGGTCCGTCCAGGCGCTGCGTACCCCTTCCAGGACCTGCCCGAAGGACGGCATGCCGTGACGGGGCTCGGGCGGGAAGTAGGTGCCGAAGTAGAAGGGCTCGGCGTCGGGGGTGAGGAAGACGGTCATCGGCCAGCCGCCCTGGCCGGTGGCGGCCTGCACGGCCTCCATGTAGACGGCGTCGACGTCCGGGCGCTCCTCGCGATCCACCTTGACGGCCACGAAGTGTTCGTTGAGCAGCTCGGCGGTGGCCTGGTCCTCGAAGCTTTCGTGGGCCATCACATGACACCAGTGGCACGAGCTGTAGCCGACGCTGAGCAGCACCGGCACACCGCGCCGCCGGGCTTCCTCGAACGCATCGGTGGACCAGGGCCACCAGTCGACCGGGTTGTCGGCGTGCTGAAGCAGATACGGGGAAGTCTCATGAGCCAGGCGGTTCGGCATGGGTCCATCCTCTCCCAAAGGGGCTCGGTGAGTCGGGAGCGGAGGGAGTTATCCACAGGCCTGCCGGAATTCGTGCGGACGCGGAACACTGTGCGTACGGCGACGATCACCGCTGGAGACTGCTGGAACTGCTGGAGGGGGATGGCATGCCGGGCTCACTGGCTGTGCTGCGCGACGGCCACCGGGCGGAAGCGGAAGCGCTGTTGACCAGGGCTGTCGAGGAAGAGGTGCGGCGCTCGGGCGGGCGCCTCGACGGGGACTCGCTGAGCGGCAGAGCGCGGGCGGCGCTGGAGGATCTGGCGGCCAGCGCCGCCGAGGAGTACGCCGCGTATGTCCGGGCGCTGGACGAGGAGGCCGCCGGTCGGTCGTCGCTGGGGCAGCGGCTGTCGCGCAAGGAACTGGGCACCCCGGCGGTGGCGACGGCCGTGGCGGCGGTGGCGGCTTTCGGCACGGACCTCGCGTACGGCACGGGCGCGGGCGCGGCCCTGGGTGCCGGGGCCGCCGTGGCGGTGGCGGGCGCGGCGGCCACGGTCGTGAAGCTGACCGCGGGCCACTGGCCGGCGGCGCACCGGGAGGCGGGGATGCGGGGCCGGCCGGGCGGCCCCGAGCAGCTGCGGCTGCAGTGGCTGACGGCGCTGGAGGTGCGGGGCATCCGGCCGTTCCTGGACCAGCAGCGGATGCTGACGGCGGCGGCCCGGGGCAGCGGTAACGCCGCCAAGCCCGCGGCCTCGAAGACCACCCGGGGGCCTCAGCTGCGCGGTGCGGACCGTAGCGCGGCGGCCCGGCAGCGGTCCCTTCTGGAGCACTCCTTCTCCCAACTGCCGCGCCCGGACGGCCCGTTCGCCGGGCGGCGGGCGGAGCTGACACAGATCGCGCAGTGGGTGCACGCGGCCCGGGCGAGCACGGAGACCAAGCCGACGGTGGTGGTGCTGCACGGTGAGCCGGGCTCGGGGCGTACGGCGCTGGCGGTGCGGGCCACCCATCAGCTGCGCGATCAGTTCCGCGGCGCGTGTGTGGTGGATCTGCGCAGCGAGACGCCCGGTGAGGTGCCGTTGCCGACCCGGGACGCGCTGCTGCATCTGCTCAACCGCCTGGGGGCGCCGCGCGAGCAGCTGCTGTTCCGTGAGCGGCCGTCCCAGGAACAGCACGTCAAGCGGCTCACCGAGCTGTATCACGATCATCTGACGGGCCTCCCGGTGACGGTTCTGCTGGATGACGCCGCGGATCCCGAGCAGGTGCGCACGTTGGTGCCCGAGCGGTCCGACAGCCTGGTGCTGGTCACCTCCCGTACACCGCTCGAACTGCCCGCGGACCTTCAGGCGTGGGTGCATCAGCTGCCGGTGGGGCCGCTGGACGCCGTGGGCACCGAAGAGCTGCTGCGCGCGACCGCCGACGAGGAGGCCGCGGGCGAGAGCGGGCCGTACGACTCGCAGGCGATCGAGGA
The DNA here is from genome assembly GCF_022221585.1 of Streptomyces inhibens. Taxonomy (NCBI): domain Bacteria; kingdom Bacillati; phylum Actinomycetota; class Actinomycetes; order Kitasatosporales; family Streptomycetaceae; genus Streptomyces; species Streptomyces inhibens. The sequence goes on along the minus strand of NZ_CP084681.1, from coordinate 6,297,324 downwards.
GATCTCCGAGCTGTGCGCTGGCCTGCCGATGGCACTGCGGGTGGCGGGCTCCTCGCTCGGTTCGCGCACCGCCGCCACGCTGGCCACGGACCTGGCGGCCCACCGCCCGGTGCCGGCGGTGGAGCGTGCGCTGTCGCTGCGCTACGCCGACCAGACGGAGACGGCCCGGCGGCTGCTGCGCCGGCTGGCGCTGGTGGGCCGGGCGAGCCTGGGAGCCGCGGCCGCGGCGGCGCTGCTGGGGGTCGAGAACGCGGAGGCGGAGCGGCAGCTGGCGACGCTGGCCCGGGCGGGGCTGATCGAGCATGTGCGCGGCGAGCGCTACCGCCTGCACGCACTGGTGCACACCTTCGCGCACGACCGGCTGGAGGACGAGGAGGATCCCGGCGAGCGCGGCGCGGCCCAGGAGCGGCTGATCCGCGGCTATGCGGAGCTGGCCGACTCGGTGATCCGGCTGGTCGACGGCAATACCTCCACCCGCGCCGACCGCTTCGGATCGCACGGCTTCACCTCCCTGGACGCGGCCCTGCAGTGGCTGGACGACGAGACCAGCTTCATCACGTCCGCGCTGCGCCACGCCGACCAGGGCGTGGACCAGGCGGCGGTCTCGCATCTGCTGGGTGCGCTGGCGGACTACTGCCTGCTGCGCGGCGACCTCTACCGCCTGGGCGAGCTGAGCGAGCTGACCCGGGCCGTCGGCCAGGGACTGCTGGTCCGCTCGGTGCAGTGGCGGACCGGTGTGGCGGCCCGGCAGCTCGGTGAGCTGGACAAGGCCCGTACGACGCTGTCGTCGGTGGTCGATCTGTATTTCGAGGCGCAGCATCCGGCCGGCGCCGCCCGTGCGCTGCGCGACCTGGGCATCACGCTCCAGCAGCAGGGCAATCTCACGGAGGCCGCGGCCAAGCTCCGGGAGGCGCTGGAGCTGCAGTCCGGTGCGGACATGCACGGCGACCGGGCCTGGACGCTGCACGCCCTGGCGGCGGTGGAGCGGGACCGGGCGCAGATCAGCGAGGCCATCGCCATGCTGCGGGAGGCGCTGGAGCTCCATGAGGAGAGCGAGAGCGTGCACGGCCAGGCGTGGGCACACTTCCAGCTCGGCCAGGTGTATCTGCGGATGGGCGATGTGCCGCGGGCGGAGAGCGCCCTGCACGCGGCGATGGAGCTCTACGGCCGTACGCACGACGAGCGCGGCGAGGCCTGGGCGATGACACAGCTGGCCCGCGCCCGGCTGGTGGACGACGATCCGGGGCCCGCGGTGGACCAGCTGCGGCAGGCGCTGCCGCTGCACCATCAGCACGAGGACGCGCGGGGTGAGGCCTGGACGATGTACTACCTGGGCCAGGCGCTGGAGGAGCGCGGCGAACACGATGCGGCGCTGCGGCAGCTGGAGCGCTCGCGGACGATGTTCAGCCGGATGCAGGACGGCTACGGCCTGGCGTGCGCGCGGCACCACTCGGGGCGGGTCACTCGTGATCTGCGGGCCGAACAGACCGGTTCGCTGCGCAACAGCGGCTTCGCCCGGCAGCTGCTGCAGGACGCCCGTAAGGACTTCCAGCGGATAGGAGTACCGCACGGCGAGGCATGGTCCTGCCTGGAACTGGTGATCATCGATGCCGGCAACGGCCGGGCGGCACAGGCGCTGGAGCTCGCCGACGAGGCGGCGCGGACATTCGCCGGCTACGGCGACCGGCGCGGCGAGGACTGGGCGCGCTTTCTGCGCGTCACGCTGCTGCCGCTCGCCTCACCGGGCGGATCCGTCGTGGGCGCGGCCGTCGCCCAGGAGGAACTGGCGCAGCTGATCCGGGACAAGCACGCGGCCCGCGACTCCAAGCTGGAGGACTGCGCCGAGGCGTTCGCCCTGCTGCTGGACCGCGGGGTGGAGCCGGAAACGGGCTGGCAGGCATGGCGCCTCGGCATGGTGCCGAACCGCCATGCGCGCGAGGTGATGGGGGTGCTGGTCGCACCGATCGCGGAGTGACGACGGCCTCCGGCGGCGTGCGCGTGGCACGCCGCCCGGTCCGCCCGCCGGTGGTGCACCGGCGGCCGGTGACGGTCCGGTCGCGATCGGCCCCGGCTCGCTGACCGCTTGGATCAGCGAGCCGCCGGGCCGGTCAGCCGGCCACAGCCATTCGGCCGGCCATCGACCGCCACCCGGTCTTCACGCAGCGCCCGGCCCCGCGGCCCTTTCGGCCGCGCGGACCACCCGGTCCTCGCGGCCGGGACCGGCCGTCCTTGGACCTCAGCTGGTCTTCGGCTTCGGTGCTGTCGACGTCGCCGAGGCGGTGGTGCCCGCCTCGGTGTCCTCCGGCTGTTCCTCGAAGTCCACCTTCTTCATCTGCTTGTTCATGGACTTCATCAGCAGCCACACGGCGCCGCCGATGACCGCGAAGACGATGAAGCCGAGGACGCCGGGGGTCACCTTGTCCTTGTCGAAGCTGTCGGCAAGGGTGACGAAGTGCGTCAGGGCGAGGGTGCTGGTCGCGCTCATCATGGGGTCAATTGTTGCGGATGCCCGCGAAGAGGTCGTCCTCGGGGAGGGAAGTGTCCACGAGAGACTTCGCGAGCTCGTACTCCTCCGTCGGCCAGACCTCCCGCTGGATGTCCATCGGCACCCGGAACCAACCGCCGTCGGGGTCGATCTGGGTGGCGTGCGCGATCAGCGCCTTGTCACGGATCTCGAAGAACTCGTCGCACGGGATGTACGTGGTCAGCGTGCGCTCGCGCTGCTCGAACTGCTTCCAGCGCTCCAGCCACTCGCCGTACGGCGATTCCATGCCGCGCTCCAGCAGCGCCTCGTGCAGCGCGATGGTGCGCGGCTTGTTGAAGCCCTGGTTGTAGTAGAGCTTCTGGGGCTGCCAGGGCTCACCGGCCTCCGGGTACTTCTCCGGGTCGCCGGCCGCCTCGAAGGCCACCATCGTGATCTTGTGGGTCATGATGTGGTCCGGGTGCGGGTAGCCGCCGTTCTCGTCGTAGGTCGTGATGACCTGCGGCTTGAACTCCCGGATCAGCTTGACCAGTCGCCCGGCCGCCTCGTCGACGTCCTGCAGGGCGAAGCAGCCCTCGGGCAGCGGCGGCAGCGGGTCGCCCTCGGGCAGCCCGGAGTCGACAAAGCCCAGCCACTCCTGCTTGACGCCCAGGATCTCCCGAGCCTCGTCCATTTCCTTCTTGCGTACCTCGTGGATGTGCTCCTCGATGTACGGGTCGCCCTGGAGTTTGGGGTTCAGGATGGAGCCTCGCTCACCGCCTGTGCAGGTGGCGACCAGCACGTCCACCCCCTCGGACACGTACTTGGCCATGGTGGCCGCACCCTTGCTCGACTCGTCGTCGGGGTGGGCGTGGACCGCCATCAATCGCAGCTGCTCAGTCAAGACTCGATCCTCAGTGAAGGGCCGGAGAAGATGCCTCCTATAGTGACCGAAGCAAGGGGGCGCTGTATTCCCTGGGGCGGGGACCCCCCGGGGGTTCATGGTCCAGGTCCCCGTACCAGGAGGACTGATCATGACCGCGGTGCGCGAAGGGCTCCCGGACGGACGCTACGGCCGCTCCGCCGACCAGCGCGCGGACCGCAAGCTCAAGATCGTCGGCTCGGTGCTCGGCGTCGCGCTGCTGGGCGTGATCGGCTGGGCGGGCGTCTCGTACATCACAGGGCAGGATCTCAGCGGCCGGGTGATCACCTGGGACGCGGTGTCCGACCACGCGGTCAAGGTCCATCTCGAGGTCGTCAAGGGCACGGACGACAAGGGTGTGTGCACGCTCCGCTCACAGTCCGCCGACGGCTCCGAGGTCGGCCGCAAGGACGTCACCATCGACCGGCGCGCGGACCAGGTGGACACCGAGGTCACAGTGCGTACGACAAAGCGGGCGACCAACGCGGTGCTGGTCGGCTGTACGGTGTCCGGCAGCCGCTGACCGACCGGACCCCCCGGCCAAAGTCAACCGAAGCGACCTGACCGCGCCCACCCGCTCATCGGCAGGGCGTGTCGTGACCGCCTCTGATCAGCGATGATGCGTTCCTGTGCGGTCACTGTGAATTTCCTCTTCCCCGTTTTGTGCCGGAATTGTTAGGCTCGTGGTTTCGCCCACCTGTGAAGGCGCAAACCTTCCTGGTAGGGCGTTTGATTTATCCCCAGTACCGACGAGGAGCACCTGTGACCCAGACCAGCGAGAACGTCACCTGGCTTACCCAGGAGGCGTATGACCAGCTCAAGGCCGAGCTGGAGCACCTGTCTGGTCCCGCACGCGCCGAGATCACCGAGAAGATCGCGGCGGCCCGCGAGGAAGGTGACCTGAAGGAGAACGCCGGGTACCACGCGGCCAAGGAAGAGCAGGGCAAGCAGGAGCTTCGCGTCCGCCAGCTCACCCAGCTGCTGCAGAGCGCGAAGGTCGGCGAAGCCCCCGCCGCCACCGGCGTCGTCGCTCCCGGCATGGTCGTCACCATCGCGTTCGACGGGGACCCGGACGACACGCTGTCGTTCCTTCTGGCCTCGCGGGAGTACGCGAGCTCGGACATCGAGACCTACTCCCCGCAGTCGCCGCTGGGCACCGGCGTGAACGGCAAGAAGGTCGGCGCCGCCGCGGAGTACGAGCTCCCCAACGGCAAGAAGGCGTCCGTGAAGATTCTCGACGCCAAGCCGTACACGGGCTGAGGCCCGAGACGCCCGCAGACGACGAAGCGGCCCGGAGCGTGAGGCTCCGGGCCGCTTCGCTGCGTCGTACGCCGTCGGCGTGCTCCACGCCGTACGCCCCTCAGGCCGTGGCCGACCGGTATTTGCGGACCGCCAGCGTCCGGAAGAACGCGATGATCAGGACGGACCAGATCACCGAGGCCAGCACCGGGTGCTCCATCGGCCAGGCGCCGGTCACCGACTTCGGCACCCGGTCGATGGAGTTGCCGAACAGCTCCCGGGCCGCGGCCACCGTCGCGCTGAACGGGTTCCACTCCGCGACATGCTGCAGGAACGCCGGCATGCCGTTGACCGGGACGAAGGCGTTCGAGATGAAGGTCAGCGGGAAGAGCCAGATCAGCCCGCCGGACGTGGCCGCCTCGGGCGTACGCACCGAGAGGCCGATGAGCGCGCCGATCCAGGAGAAGGCGTAGCCGAGCAGGAGCAGCAGCGCGAAGCCGGCCAGCACCCCGGCGATGTTCTCGTGGGTGCGCCAGCCGATCAGCAGCGCGACGACCGCCAGCACCACCAGCGTCAGCGCGGTCTGTACGAGGTCGGCGAGGGTTCGGCCGGTGAGCACCGCGCCGCGGGACATCGGCAGCGACCTGAACCGGTCGATGAGCCCCTTGTGCATATCGTCGGCGATGCCCGCGCCGGCGCCCGCCGTGGCGAAGGTGACGGTCTGCGCGAAGATCCCGGCCATCAGGAACTCGTGATAGGCCTCGGCGTCGCCCGCCGGGGCGCCGGGGATGTTGATGGAGCCGCCGAAGACGTAGGTGAACAGCACCACGAACATGATCGGCTGGATCAGCCCGAAGATCACTACCTCGGGGATCCGGATCATCCGGATCAGATTGCGCTTGGCGACGACGAGTGAGTCGCGTATGGACCGGCCGAGGCCGCCGCGGGACTGTGGGGTCCGGATGCGGGCGTCACCACCGGCCGTTCGGGTCACCGTGGTCACTTCACGCCCTCCTTGTTCGTCGTCACGCCGGCGTCCACGGCTTCGGCCGCGGCGGCCGCACCGCTCGGCGCGACCGGCTCGCCCGGCTCGGCGCCCTTCCTGCCCTTCTTCTGCCGCCCGACGGCGCCCCCGCCGCCCTTGCCACCGTTCTTGCCGTTCGCGCCGTTCTCGTCGGCCTCGGCGGCGTGCCCGGTCAGCGAGATGAACACATCGTCGAGGGTGGGGCGGCGCAGCCCGATGTCGTCGATCTCCACGCCCCGGGTGTCCAGTTCGCGGATGACCTCGGCGAGCAGCTTGGCGCCGCCGGTCACCGGGATCGTGAGCTTGCGGATGTGCGGTTCGATCGTGCCCTCGCCCTTGCCGAAGCCGCGCAGGACCTCGTCGGCGATGGAGAGGTGCTCGGGGGCGTGCACCACGACCTCGACGCGCTCACCGCCGGTGCGCGCCTTGAGCTGGTCGGACGTACCGCGGGCGATGACCTTGCCGTGGTCGACGACGCAGATGTCGTGCGCCAGGCGGTCGGCCTCCTCCAGATACTGCGTGGTGAGCAGCAGGGTCGTACCGCCGGCGACCAGTTCCTGGATGACGTCCCACAGCGCCTGGCGGTTGCGCGGGTCCAGGCCGGTGGTCGGCTCGTCCATGAACATCACGGGCGGGCTGACGACCAGCGCGGCCGCGAGGTCGAGCCGGCGGCGCATACCGCCGGAGTACGTCTTGGCGGTGCGGTCGGCGGCGTCGCCGAGATTGAAGCGTTCCAGCAGCTCAGCGGCCCGGCGCTTGGCGTCGCGACCGCTCATCTGGTAGAGCTGCCCGACCATCACCAGATTCTCGCGGCCGGTCAAGTACTCGTCTACGGCGGCGAATTGGCCGGAGAGGCCGATGGACCGGCGCACTTGGTCAGGGTGCGCGAGGACATCGATCCCGGCGACCACCGCCTTGCCCCGGTCGGGCTGGAGCAGGGTCGTCAGGACCCGTACGGCGGTGGTCTTGCCGGCACCGTTGGGGCCGAGCATTCCGAGGACTGTTCCTTCGGGAACGTCGAGATCGACGCCGTCCAGTGCCCTCACGTCACCGAAGGTCTTCACCAGACCTTCGGCGTAAATGGCGCCTGGCATATGGGTACTCCCATGGCTTGGGTCAGTTCCAGGTCGAATATTACGTTTCGCGGACTTCGCCTGCCCTGTGGGCATTTGTCCGCAGCGGGAGGCCATGACTCACCCGGCGCCCTCGCAGCCGCGATGCTACTCACGAACGCGATACATCGCGATCGAATTTCGATTTCCACCGCACGAACAGAACGGGAACACCTGTTCGCCAACATGCGTGCGGCGCCACGGTATACCCGCGGCGCCGCACGTCCCATCCTCTATCGGCGTAGTTCGCTTATCGGCGTCGTCCACTCATTCCGCGACGACGTACCCCGCCTCGCCGAGCGCCGCGCGCACCTCGTCGCAGTGCTCCGGCCCCTTGGTCTCCAGATGCAGCTCCACCTCGACCTCGGTCAGACCGAGCTGCGGATCCGTACGCACATGGCCGACATCGACGACGTTCGCATCGACCACCGACAGCACACCGAGCAGCATCGCCAGCGCCCCCGGCCGGTCCGTCAGCCGCAGCCGCAGCGACAGATAGCGGCCGCCGGCGGCCATACCGTGCCGCAGGATGCGCTGCATCAGCAACGGGTCGACGTTTCCGCCGGACAGCACCGCGACCACCGGCCCCTCAAAGTGACCCGGGTCGGCCAGCAGCGCCGCCACCGGGCTGGCCCCGGCCGGCTCGACCACCAGCTTGGCCCGCTCCAGGCACAGCAGCAGCGCGCTGGAGAGCTGGTCCTCGGTCACCGTACGGACCTCGTCCACCAGTTCCTCGACGATCCCGAACGTCACATCGCCGGGCCGCCCCACCTTGATGCCGTCCGCCATCGTCGACAGCCCCTCGATCGCCAGCGGACGCCCGGCCGCCAGCGACGGCGGATAGCAGGCCGCGCCCGCCGCCTGCACCCCGATGACCTTCACATCCGGCCGCAGCGCCTTGACCGCTAGCGCGATGCCCGACGCGAGCCCGCCGCCGCCGATCCCGACGACGATGGTGCGCACCTCCGGGCACTGCTCCAGGATCTCCAGGCCGACCGTGCCCTGGCCGGCGATGATGTCGCGGTGGTCGAAGGGGTGAATGAAGACCGCACCGGTCTCGCGTGCGTACTCCTGGGCGGCGGCCAGCGTCTCGTCCACCACCTGGCCGTGCAGCCGCACCTCCGCGCCGTAGTCGCGGGTCGCGGCGACCTTCGGCAACGGGGCGCCGACCGGCATGAACACCGTCGACCGGACACCGAGCAGGGACGCGGCGAGCGCCACGCCCTGCGCGTGGTTGCCCGCGCTCGCGGCCACCACACCGGCCGCCCGCTCCTGCGCCGAGAGCCCGGCTATCCGTACATAGGCGCCACGGATCTTGAAGGAGCCGGTGCGCTGGAGGTTCTCGCACTTGAGATGTACGGGGGAGCCGACCAGCCCGGACAGATAGCGGCTGCCCTCCATCGCGGTGGCCCGGGAGACACCGGAGAGCATCTTGTGCGCCTCGCGTACCTCATCGACCGTGATCATGGCATGCGCGCCCGCGGTGACCGGACCATCGGCGGGGGGTGCGGCGGGGGTCTCGTGCGGCGTACGCGGCGTGTGATCGGCCATGCCGCCAGTCTCGCAGTTTGCCGACCGGCGGGCCTTTTTGTCCGACGGGCGGACCTTCCTGGTCGCAGGGCGTGTCACGCCCGCGGCGGGCAGCTGCCGGACCGCGCGTCCCCTACGGCCGCCCGGGGGTTACGGGGCGTTATCGGAATGGACAGCGCAGGTACGCTCCGCGCCGGGTCCGCGTACTCTGTCCTCCAATCCGTACACACCCCATGAAGCGAGCTCCCGGCCATGCCCACCTCTTCGGACATGACGACCCACACCGACCCCGCTCTCCTCGACGCGCTGCAGCACCAAGTGGCCGTCTTCGCCCGCCGCGCAGAACAGAGCCGGCTCGGCGGCGTCGGGCAGGCGCGCAACTCCATGGACCGCGCCGCCTACCTGCTGCTCAACCGCCTGGACCAGGAAGGTCCGATGGGCGTCAAGGCCCTGGCCGCCGGCATGGGCATCGACTCCTCGACGGTCACCCGGCAGGTCGCCCCGCTGGTCGACTCCGGGCTGGTCAGCCGCGCCACCCACCCCGAGGACGGCCGGGCCGTGGTGCTCCAGCTGTCCGAGCGCGGCCACGCCCGTCTGGACGAGGTGCGGGCCTCGCGCCGTGCGCTGATGGCCCTGGTGACCGACGAGTGGTCCGAGGAGGAACGCGAGGCGTTCACCACGCTCCTGACGCGGTTCAACGCCTCCCTCGCCGACATCACCGCGTCCTTGACGCCGGCGGGCCCGACGTCCTGACGTCGGCGGTTCCGACGTCCTGACGTCGGCGGGTCCCGCGCCCGGACCGCGCCGGGCGGCCGCCTGCCCGCCGTCCGCCGCGTCCGCCACGTCCGCCGCGCCTCTTGACCCGGTGGCCGCACTGCCGTGCTATAGGAGCGCCAAGGGTCGGGTGTCCGTCATCCGGGAGGCGCGGTGCGAGAGCGGCGACTGGCGCAGGAGCGCCGCCACGCCCGGGAGTTCGAAGTGTTCGTGGCGGGCGCGGCGGGCCGTCTGCTGCATACCGCCGCCCTGCTCACCGGTGAGCCGGTATCCCGACCCGCCCCGGCCGCCGAGGAGTTGCTGACCTGCGCGCTGTCGCGGACCTACGCCGTCTGGGACCGGCTGCGCGGCGAGGATCCCTACGAGCGCACCCGCCAGGAGATGGCCGCCCACTTCGCGCACACCGCGTGGCGGCACCGCCGGCCACGCGGCGGGCTCCTGGACCGGCTGTCCCCACAGGAGCGGCTGGTGCTCGTCCTACGTCTCTACGAAGGCGTGGCCGAGGAGCAGACCGCCGCCCAACTCGGCCTGCCCACCGAGCGGGTACACGCGCTGTGCCTGCGCGCCCTCGCGGAGATGCGCAGCCGCCGGCCCGAACCGAAACCGGCGGCCCCATGAGCCTGCCCGACCGCAAGGAGACCGAGGTACGGCGGATGCTGGCCGGGCCGCATCCGCTCGTACCGCCCGATCTGGCCGTCCGGGCCGCCGCCCGCGGCCGCCGTCGTAAGGCGCACCGCCGGGTGCTGCGCCGCATCGGCTGGCTGCTCGCGCTCCTCGCGCTGACGGCTCTGGCCTGGGCGGTCGTCGCCCAGCCCTGGACGCCGCCACCGGTCCGCACCACCCCTCCGGTGGAGGGGTGGTGAACGCCGGCGACGACCGGACCGTCAGCCCAGTGCCTGGGTCAGATCGGCCAGCAGATCGTCGACGGACTCGATGCCGACCGAGAGGCGTACGAGGTCGTTGGGGACCTCCAGCGCGGAACCGGCCGTCGAGGCGTGCGTCATCCGCCCCGGGTGCTCGATCAGCGACTCGACGCCGCCCAGCGACTCCCCGAGGGTGAACAGCCCGGCCCGGTTGCAGACCTCCACCGCCGCCTGCTCGCCGCCCGCGACCTGGAACGACACCATGCCGCCGAAGGACCGCATCTGCTTGGCCGCGATCTCGTGGCCGGGGTGCTCGGACAGCCCCGGGTAGTAGACGCGGGTCACCTTCTTGTGGGAGACCAGCAGCTCCGCGATGCGTGCCGCGTTGGCGCTGTGCCGGTCCATACGGACGGCCAGCGTCTTGATGCCGCGCATCACCAGCCAGGCGTCGAACGGTCCGGCGATCGCGCCCATCGCGTTCTGGTGGTAGGCGAGTTCCTCGCCGAGGGTGTCGTCGTTGACGACCAGGGCGCCGCCGACCACGTCCGAATGACCGCCCATGTACTTCGTCGTGGAGTAGACCACCACGTCGGCGCCGAGGGCGAGCGGCTGCTGAAGGTAGGGGCTGGCGAAGGTGTTGTCGACGACGAGCCTGGCGCCCGCCTCGCGGGCGATGCCGGCCAGCGCCGCGATGTCGCTGATGCCGAGCAGCGGGTTGCTGGGCGTCTCCACCCAGATCACCTTCGTACGGGGCCGCAGCGCCTCGCGTACGGCCTGCGGGTCGGAGGTGTCGGCCACCGACCACTCCACGCCCCACCGCTCGACGACCTTCGCGAACAGCCGGAACGTCCCGCCGTAGGCGTCATTGGGGATGACGACATGGTCGCCGGGGGTCAGCAGGGTCCGCAGCAGGCAGTCCTCGGCAGCGAGGCCGGAGGCGAAGGCGAGGCCGCGGCGGCCGCCGTCGAGGGCGGCGAGGTTCTCTTCCAGGGCGGTACGGGTCGGGTTGGCGCTGCGGCTGTACTCATAGCCGCCGCGCAGCCCGCCCACGCCGTCCTGCTTGTAAGTGGACACCTGATAGATGGGCGGCACCACCGCGCCAGTGGCCTGGTCGGGCTCCTGACCTGCGTGGATGGCACGGGTTTCAAAATGCTGGGGGCGCTGGTCGCGTTGATCGCTCATGCCTGCTGAGGGTAGTCGGCCCCGCGCCCGAGGGCGCCGCCTGTGGCAGGGCCGAACTTTCCGGAACTTTCTGGTTCGCTGGATAGTGGATACATACGAAGGACCGCACACCGGTTCCCACCGCGGTGCTGCGGCCCCGCTCCACCCGCCCGACCGCTCCGCGTACGCCCGCACGCCGCACCGTTACAGGTACAGGACACCCCACATGGATGCTCTGCTGGTTCTCCTCGCCGCGCTCACGCTCGGCGGCTTCGTCTTCCTGCCCTGGATGCGGCGCCGGCGGGCCGTACAGCACACCCGGCAGGGTCTGGTGGTGGCCACCGACCCGATGGCCGGCTACGGCTTCGTCCCGCTGGAGCAGCTCGACGTACGGCTGCCGGGCCCCGACCAGGAGCTGGACGAGGCGCTGGCCGAGATGCGGCGGACGCACGACTGGCGCCCGGCGGCCGAGCTGCTGAAGTCCACCGGCGACGACTGGGAGCGCCGCTGGCAGCGGGTGCAGACGCTGGCCGGCGCGGCCGCGTTCGAGCTGGCCGAGGGCGGCACGGAACAGGGCGGCGGGGGCCGGACCGGCGGCATCTGGCTGCGCACCTGGCGCTCCGAGGCCCCCAAGGACCCCGGCGGCGCCCAGACACACGCCCAGTTCCTGGTCGTCCAGGCGTTGCGCGATCCGGGCTCGCAGGACTTCCGCATGATCCTTGAGGAGGCCCGTACGGTCTGCCGGGAGGCGGCGCTGCTGGCGCCCGGCAGCCCGATCCCGTACATCACCGAGCTGGCCGTCGCCCGCGGCCTGGGCGACCGCCCGGCCGACTACGAGGAACTCTGGTCCAAGGTCGCCCAGCGCGCCCCGCAGCACATGGGCGCGCATCTGGCCGCGCTGCCGTACTGGTCACAGAAGTGGCACGGCTCCCGCACGGAGGCCGAAGCGTTCGCCGAGCGCGCCGCGGCCGCCGCCCCCGCGGGCACCCTCCTCCCCGCCCTCCCCCTCTTCGCGGTCTACGAGCACCTCCCCGAGGCCAACATGGTCCGCAGCCTCTACCAGAGCGCGGTCGTCGAGCGCGCCATCGAGGGCGCCCACTTCGCGCTCCGCGAGGCGCCCGCCGACCACCCCATGGCACCGCACGTCCGCCATCTGCTCGTCTGGTTCCTGGTACGCGCCGAGCGCTACGCCGAAGCCATGGAGCAGCTCCGTCTCGTCGACGGCCATGTGGGCGCCGTCCCCTGGTCCTACGGCCGCAGCCCCGCCGCCGAGTACGCCGCCTACCGCGCCCTGGCCATCGCCGGCTGGGAACAGCTCGGCGGCACCTCGGCGGGCTTTCCGCCGCCGGGAAAGTAGGGCGGGTGCCGCCGGGAAAATAGGGCGGATAAGGAAAAGAGGGCGGGTAACCGTCCGCGGAATGCCGTCCCCTCCCCCGGTGTTGATCCCCATGCCCCCTCAGGTCCCCTCTCCCTCCTCAGGAGCCTGATCCTCATGCTGTTCTCCCGCTTCAAGACCCACCTCCCCACCCCCGAGGAAGCGCTCGAAGGCCGCCCCGAACGGGCCTTCACCGTCCCCGCCCGGCACACCGTCCTCGGCAACCCGCTGCTCGGCCCGTACCCGGACGGTCTGGAGACCGCCGACTTCGGCCTGGGCTGCTTCTGGGGCGCCGAACGGAAGTTCTGGCAGGCCGAGGGCGTCTGGACCACCCTCGTCGGCTATCAGGGCGGCCACACCCCACACCCCACCTACGAAGAGGTCTGCAGCGGCCACACCGGCCACACCGAGGCCGTCCGCGTCGTCTACGACCCGGCAGTCGTCCCCTACACGTCCCTCCTGAAGCTCTTCTGGGAGTCCCACGACCCCACCCAGGGTTTCCGCCAGGGCAACGACGTCGGCACCCAGTACCGCTCCGCGATCTACACCCACTCCCCCGCCCAGCAACAGGCCGCCGAAGCCTCCCGCGATGCCTACCGCACCGTCCTCCACAACTCCGGCTACGCCGACATCACCACCGAAATCCTCCCCGCCGACAGCCGCCCGTTCTATCCGGCGGAGGGCTACCACCAGCAGTACCTCGACAAGAATCCGGCGGGGTACTGCGGGATCGGCGGGACGGGGGTCAAGCTGAGTACCCCGTTCGAGACGAACTGGGGGGCCTCATGCCCCACAGGACTCGCCCCGGCACCGACGGAGGAATGACAGGTCGGCCGGCGTCCGGGCCAGGTCGGCACCGTGCCGACTGAGGGTCCTCCGTGCCGCTGCCACGGCGGTGCCCTGACGTGCATGGGCGACGGCCGACGGGTCCTACGGAATAAACAAGTCCGCCAGATAGGTCGGCTTGGCCTCTACCTCCGCATAGCGCCCGGTCTCCTTCGACCAGGCGACGTTCCCGGCGGTGAGCGCATGGAAGTCCCTGACACAGCGGAGCGCGTCGACGATGACGTCGTCGGCGAGGCCGGAACGTGCCAGCCGCCCGGGCAGGACCTGTTCGAGATCGAGGATGCGCTGGACGTATCCGGCCTGCATCACGGCCACTCGCTCCGCCGCCTCCTGGAGGCTGCACCGGTGATGGTGGCAGATCACCGCGACGGCGTTGAACGCGTAGTCATGGGCGAGTTCTTTGGGCAGCGAGTAGAGATCGTTAATGCAGGCATTCGCGTAGATCACTGCCTCTCGCATGTCCGCGAAGGCTGGATTCGCATGCAGTTGGTCGGGCAGGTCCACACCGATACCGATTTCCATCAGGTCCAGAACGGCGTCGAATGCGAATGAGGCACGGCGATGGGCGAGATATTGCTGCAGGCCGGGTACACGCCCTTCCTCCCGATGAATCATATCGGCCCGGTAGCTGTCGAAATACCACAACAGGTGCGGGACAAATCTGCGCTGCCATGCGGAAGAACGGACAGCCACGGTACGGCGCCACAGATCGGCCAGAGAACGCGCCAGTCGCCCAGTCGTAACGTTTCCGTCGAATACGGCGAACAACGGACCGAACGCGTCCCGCCACTGCTCGGGTTGGTAACCGCGCACCGGGTCATCGTCGAACTGGTCGTCCAACTGGAACAGCCACGCGTTCCACTGGGTGATCAGCGTCAGCGCCTCCTGTGAGGCGTTCGGGCACAGCCACGCGGTGAGCCGGTCCACACGAGTGCGCTGCACATGCCGACGTGCCTCTTCGGTGGGCACCAGACCGAACTCGTCCAACCACGCCTCAGCGGCCGCCGCGGCCTCCTGGAGTTCTGGATTGAGCGCTGCCAGTACGGGTATGTACAGGTCCGGAATTCGGAAATTTTCCATACGTCAGCTCGCTCTCGGTAATTCTCTGCCATTCGCGGCATCCAGCGACATTGCCGATGCGGCATGCCAAGGCCCGCATGGAGCATGACCAGGCAGTCCCAACCACCGATGTAAATTACCCTGCTGGTCGATGACGTTCGACAGAGGTCTCGTTTCTTTGGCGCTCTTCGTCTTGCGCCGGGCAGCACCGCAGACGGGAAATTCGATTGGTCGTGGATACAAGTGCCCTGCGATCCCAGCCAGTTGAGGACATTCCGGGTCGGGCCTGGGTCAGCTGCGGCGGTCGGGCTTGTTCAGACGAGCCAGGAGCAGAGCGACGTCGTCGCCCAGGCCGTGAGCCTTCTGCGTACCGGCAAGCAGGGCATCGACAACGGTCTCCAGGTCCGCCGTGGGAGCCCCCCGCAGACCCCGGAGAAACCTCTCGAAGCCCTGGTCGATGTCCTTGTTCACGGCCTCGAGCAGGCCGTCGGTGGTCAGCGCGAGCACGCTGCCCGGAGCGATGCGCAGGCGGGTGGTCGGGTACCGCTGCTCCCGGTCGATCCCCAGAGGGAGGCCGCCGGGGACCTCCAGGAGGCGCGGCGGCTTGCGGGGCGTGATCAGCGCTGGGGCCGGATGGCCCGCCCGGCACACCTGGAGCCTTCCGTCGGAGGGGGTGAGCGCGATGTAGCAGCACGTGGCGAACAGGGCCCTGTCCGGGTCGGTGTTCAGCTCGGCCAGCAGGCGGTTGGTGCGTTCCAGGACGGCCGCGGGTGGGTGTCCTTCGTTCGCGTAGGCGTGCACGGCGGTGCGCAGCCGCCCCATGAGAGACGCGGCGTGAACGCTGTGTCCCTGCACATCTCCGATGACCAGAGCCACGCCGCCGTCGGGCAGGCTGATGGCGTCGTACCAGTCCCCACCGATCCACATGCCGGAGGTGGCGGCCTGGTAGCGGGCGGCGATGGTCACACCCGGCACCGTGAGCGGCCCACGCGGCAGCATGCCGCGTTGGAGCTCGGTCGCGAGCGCGTGTTCCGACTCGTACATGCCGGCTCGCTCCAGTGACTGGGCGAGCAGTCCCATGGCGGCGACCAGGAGGGCCCGCTCCTCCGGCAGGAATTCCTGCGGCTCGGGGAAACTGACGAGGCAGGAACTGACGCGGCCGCGCGAGTCCGTGAGCGGCAGTGCCGCCCACGCCTGTCGGGCCGACTGCTCGAGCGGTGCCAGGTGCGGATATCCGGTGATCAGCGCGTCCGCGGAGCCGATGAGGACGGGCGCCCTACGGTCGAGTGACTCCTCCACGAGTGTGCGGACCGTGGCGTCGAGGACTCGCATGGAGTCCTCGCCCTGCTCGTCGTCGGCGCACGAGGCGACGACGGCCAACTGGTCCCCCTCCGGGGCGATCACTGCCAGCGCGCCTGCTCCGAAGGTACGCAGTCCTGCCTGTGCGGCGGCCATGATGTCCTTGACCGTCACCGCGGCGGCCAGAGCCGCGGTCAGCTCCTGCATCCAGCGGTCACGGGTGGCGCGCTCGTACAGCCGCCGCCTCTCCGCTTCGTGACGCTCATGGACGGCCGTGGTGTCCATGACTACTCCAACCATGCGGGCCGGCAGCCCGTCGG
The DNA here is from genome assembly GCF_022221585.1 of Streptomyces inhibens. NCBI lineage: Bacteria > Bacillati > Actinomycetota > Actinomycetes > Kitasatosporales > Streptomycetaceae > Streptomyces > Streptomyces inhibens. The sequence goes on along the minus strand of NZ_CP084681.1, from coordinate 6,281,339 downwards.
CGCCGGGCAGGACGCGGCCCCGGGCTTCCAGGGACCGGTGGCCGTCGTCGGAGGTGACGCGGTACTCGATCTGGTAGTTGCCGCAGGATTCCGCTATCAACCCCAAGGCATCGCGCACATCGGCCAGATCGGACTCGTGTACTGCGGCCAGGAAGCTCGAGATGTCCGACGGGCCGTTCTCGGGCATGCCGTGCAGCGCGAGGGTGAGCGGATCGCAGCTCACCTCGCCAGTGGAGATCTCCCAGAAGAAGAAACCCGCCTGCACGATGCTCGCGTTGGCCTGGAAGGCGCCGGGATTGGACTCATCCTCCCGGAATACGGCAGTACGCACCGACCCGACGTCTTTCACTGGATCCCCCTGCGGCGGCGTGCACTACTTCCCTCTGAGGAGCCGACCGGGCTCGACCGGATGAGCCACGCAGTGCAACGGGCGGCCGATGGAAACCAGCCAGTGAGGCGACTCGAGAGCCTGCGGGACTGCGACACCATTCCCTCCTAGATGCGAACGGGCTCTTGCAGCGGAGCGTGCTCTCGCCCTTCCAGGGAAGATCGCCGGACCGACCCAGCTGTGGCCGGATCGTGCGCATGGTAGTAACTTCCTGGATCTTTCGCCAGACGTCCCACCCGGCAGACCGCGTCGACCGGGCAAGCGAAGGCGTTCCTACGCTCGGCCCACGCCGGTCGCTCAACGCGCGGCACAGGTGGGTCCTGGCAGAGCGCCCGCCGCTTCGTTTCAGGCGCCCAGCTGGGCGCCTCAACCCGTACGAGCCGGCCTTGCCCCCGACCGCTGCACCTGGACGAGAACCCCAACGGCTACTGCGGGATCGGCGGGACGGGGGTCAAGCTAAGTGACCCATCCGAAGGCGGCTGGGGCTCGTGTCCGACGGGGATCGCGCCCGTCGAGGACTGACCTTGGGAATCTTGGCCGGAGCAGGGCGTAGGGGCGAACGCCCCGCTTGGCACGGATGACCCCGTAATTCCCGAGCTCAGAGCTTCGGAGCGATCAGGCCTCGGCAGCGGCATGGCCGCCGGCCGCACCCCGCCCTCCGGTCTACCTCTGATCTTGGCCAGTGCTCCGCCCTTCAGGGCGGGGGTGAAGGTCATCCTTGGTCCGGAGGCGCGGAGCGCCGGAGCGCTCTGCGGCTCCGGGGTGACGGTCAGACGGGACGCTGCTGGTTTTCGATGTACTGCTTGACGACGGTCAGGGGTGCCCCGCCGCATGATCCTGCGAAGTAGGAACCGGACCAGAAGTGTCCGCCCCACAGGTACCGGCGGACGTGGCTGTCGTACTCCTGGCGGAGCCTGCGGGAGCTGACGCCCTTGAGGGAGTTGACCAGCTTGGAGAGCTGGACTTTGGGCGGGTAGTGCACGAGCAGGTGGACGTGGTCCTGTTCGCCGTTGAACTGTTTCAGTTCGGCCTCGAAGTCGTCGCAGACCTCCCGCATGATCTCTTCGGTGCGGGTCAGCATGGCGTCGGTGAACGCCTTCCGCCGGTACTTCGTGACAAAAACCAAGTGAACATGCAGGTTGTGGACGACGTGACGTCCGGTGCGTACGTCGGGATTAGGATTCCAGCGCGGTGACATAAACCAATATTATGTTTCTCGGTCGTGAGTCAAGACGCCCTGGTCAAGCGACAGTTCGGGCACCGTGCCCGGCTTTCGCTGTCTCCTGCCGGGGTTCGCGCGGCGGATGATCAGGCGCACGCGGCCCGCACGATGTGGAATCTTCTCCACGCGTGGTGGCGGATGATGCCGAAGGAAATGCGGACTCTTGCGAACGCGGACGCCGCGATCCGACAGGCCCGCGAGGACATCGACTTCCTGGCCGCCCTCCCCGCCCAGGCCGCGCAAGCGGTACTCAAGACGTACTTCCGGGCGTGGAAGAACTGCTGGGAGGGCCGCGCCGACGCCCCGAACTTCAAGGGCCGGTTCCGCACGGTGATGTCCGTGGACATCCCGCAGGGCCGCGACCTGAACATCACCCGCGTGCACCGCCGCTGGGGCATGGTCAACATTCCCAAGGTGGGCCGGGTCCGCTTCCGGTGGACCAAAGACCTTCCGGTCGGCAAGCGTGCCAATGCGAACAACCGGATCACCGGGGCACGACTGATCAAGGACGCGCTCGGCTGGCACATCGCCTTCCGTGTTCAGACCTTGGAGGTCAAGCCCGATCCCCACCAGGGGCCGGACGTCGGCATCGACGTGGGTGTCACCGTGCCCATAGCCCTCTCGGACGGCGAAACGTACGAGCATGGCGAATGGCTGACCGGCAAGGAGAAGGCCAGGCTTTTGCACCTGGAGCAGCGCGCCGCGCAGCGTAAGCAGCACCGCAAGCCCGGCGAGCGCACCAGCCGCCGGCTGCACCGCACCTACGACCAGATCGCAGGACTCCGCGCGAAAGCCAAGCGCCGGGCCTTGGACTGGCAGCACCAGACGACCACCGTCATCGCCCGCACATACGGCACCGTCGTGGTCGAAGCGCTCACCATCACGAACATGGTCAAGTCGGCCAGGGGAACCATCGAGGAGCCGGGGAAGAACGTCGCCCAGAAGTCTGGGCTGAACCGCTCCATCAGCGGGGAGGCATGGGGCCGGACGGTCACCATGCTGACGTACAAGACCGCCCAGCTCGGCGGCACCCTGCACAAGGTCCCCGCCCCCGGCACCTCCAGGCGCTGCTCGGCGTGCGGCTTCACCACGCCCGGCAACCGGGAGAGCCAGGCCGTGTTCGTGTGCAAGAACCCGGACTGCGGCTGGTCGGGCAACGCCGACCACAACGCAGCCCGGAACGTCTTGCACCTGTACCGGATGGGCCTCGCGCTCATCCCGGCTGCCGGGAGGGCAGTCGTCAGGCGCGCGAAGCGCGTCAAGCCCGCTGCCGCAAGGTAAGCAGGAATCTCCCGGCTTCAGCCGGAAGAGCACTTCAATGAGGCGACGACAGGACGTTGACCACCGCGTTCAGTGGCTCCGGTGACGTGGAGAACTCACCGAGGAAGGGATAGGACAGTTCTGTGACGAGGAACAGGTTGGCGGCAACGAGGACGCTCACCGCCCCGACCATCCCGTAGTGCATCTGAGCCTGCTCGGAGCCGAAGACGACGGAGAACCCGAGGACCAGTCCAGTGGTCAGAAAGATCACCATCCACAAGGACAGGGGTGGGCCGACGTTACTGCGTGCCTCAAGCAGCCGTCCCGTTCGTGCGAGATCCAATTCCCTCAGGGACGCGAGCGAGCTGGCGAGGAAGGCTCGTTGGGTATCGCTGCGGGGCTTGATGTTCTCGTACGTGCTGTGCAGGCGGTTCAGCGCGTTCTCCGCCTCGGGCGTGGTATTGCCGCGCGCGGCGTGGGGCCACTCGGCCGCCGCCGCGCGTCCGTACTCCATCAGGCTCTGCCGGATCCGTGCGCTCTCGGCCGTGCCGAACACATTGCGGGCCCTGGCCATCTGCACCGCCGCGGCGCCCTCGGTCCGCGTCGTCTGGTCTGCCGAGTTCACCTGGCCCCAGAGCGCGAGGACGATGAAGCCGATGAGGAACCCGTAGACAACAGCGATAACAGGGAAGAGGAACTGTGCGACCTCGTTGTGCTCGCCTTGCTTGAGGCGAGGGAATCGGTGCCGGACAAACGCCTGGATGATTGCTGTCCCGCCGGCGATACCGACGACGAGCCCTGCCAGCAGCAACCAGGAAGGGAGGTTGATCACGATCCAACGGGTCACCGCTCCACGCTCCTGACATACCCCACACCCGCCACCACCGGCGCGGTGGCCAACGAAAGCCCCGGTCTGTGGACACGCCCTCTTCGTCTCTTCAGCGCGAGATGACCGCATCTTCGGCGCGAGACGACCGCACATGATCGGCATCCACCCGGCACGGGACGGGGGCTCGCCCGGGACGCAACGGAGGTGTTCAGCTCAGAAGAGGAGAGGCCTCTGTGGATCAGCCGGTGTGCCCCGGGGCCCGGGATTGTTGGCCGGGCCCCGCGAGACCCTGCGCGCCATGAGGGTGCACGTTCTGTACGGCGAGGGTGGGTTCGTACCCAACGAGCTGGGCCAGGGGCGACCGGATGCCTATCCATGGCACCTCGCCTTGGAGGCCGCCGAGCAGGCGGCGAACGCCCGGTCCTGACGGCCCAGGAACCAGAGGCCCCCACCACGGCTTGACGTGGATCAAGCAGCCGCGCAGGCGCTCTCAGCCATCAGTCGGCGTGCGATTGCCGTAGGGCAGTCCCGCCCCAGCTCTCCCCAGATGGGTCACTTAGCTTGACGCCCGTCCCTACCGGGTTGTGTTGCCACGTGCTTCGCTCGGCCGGTCAGTGGACGACGACGCCTGGGACAAGCGCGACGAGGCCGGAGACAAAGCTCCCTACGCCTGCGAGCGTGACGATGGTGGCCTTGCCATCCGAGAACAGGCCTGAGCAGAAGGCGCGTAGCTTAAGTTTCTGCCAGCGGTGCTGGCGGACCTGCGGACATCCCATGAGAAGTCCCGAAGCGTTGTTCCGGCAGCCGTCATCTCGCCCTCGGACCGGAGCACCACACGTAACAGGGGCTCGGAAGAAGCACCACGCGGTAGTGACTGCTGAGAGCACGATCACCACGATTGGTCCTGCCGCATGGTTGATCCACGCGGCGATCAGCAGAAGGCCACTTAAGACCCCCCACTACTTGCCCAGACCACCAAGCCCTTTTCCTGCCGCCCCCGAGGTTGCCATGACCTGCATTTTGTTGGGTCTGCTCCCGCCGTCTGTACGTGCTGCCCCTCCTTGGCTGGACAGCAGCGTAGATAGGCGGATTCGTGCTCGTTGCGGATCGACCAGTAGTCCGTTGCTGACCTGCTTCGACGCCACTCCGCCTCGCGCATGACGCGGGAGCACTTCATCCCGGTGGGGCGCACCGGCGATGTCCTCCACCGCATGGTCGACGCGGTCCGACCCGTCCCGGTGGGCATGCCTGACGACATCGCATGGATGAGCTGGGAGGATTCGCAGGTCGAGGTCTTCGAACACGACATCTACACCGTGCTGCTGGCAGCCGATCCGACCCAGATCCCAGCTGCGCTCGGGGACGTACCGCGGCACAAGCGGCCACGCTGGCCAACGGCGACTTCACCCTCACGCACGACGACCTGCTCGCCGGCGACCTGGACCGCTTACACCGTCTCCGGCCGATGGATGAATGACCGTCAGGCCGCAGATGAATGGCCGTCAGATCGCAGCAGGCTGTTCCGTGCCCCTCGCATTCGCCTCCGCATTGCGGATTCGGTGGCGCTTTGTCACGAGGACCGCGGTGCGGGTGAGGACCATGGCAAGTGACATGAAGACAAAGGCATTTGCGTAGACGTCCGGGCCGCTGAGTTCGTTCTCGATGCTGAAGCGGATCAGGTCGTCGGTGAACCAGTGCTCGGCTCCGTAGGCGAAAAGGACCCGGGCGCTGGAGAGGACGATCCAGACGAGGGCATATCCGAATCCGCCGGTGGTGTAGATCCGGCCGTCGGTGCCGCGGTGTGCGGGGAGCAGTGCGCCGGCCACCAGGCCGCAGATCACGCCCACGCCGAGGCCGATGAGCTGGAACGACGGCGCGTTCCCGGAAGTCGGGAAGGAGCGCACGAAGATTGCGATGATGAGGGCGACCGCGATCACGGAACGCAGCATCCGCATATTGGTGAGCCGGCGGTGGCCCAGGTCGGTCGCGAGGATGATGGTGAGGATTGTTCCGCTCGCAATGAGTGCGATGACGAACTGACTCAGGTGGCTCATCGGCAGCCGGGCCTTTCTTTTTACGAAAACCGCGGCGTCCGCGGCATGTCCTCAACGACGTTATGGCGGCGGGACTTTGTCGCGGGACGACCGACCGGTGGATTCGGGTGTCCACCGGTCGGTGGACAGCGCGGCGGTGGGGGGCGGGTGATAGGACAGGGGCATGGTGGAGGCTGGGGTGGGGCGCGCGGCCGAGGCGCGGGTGCGGTGGTTCGGGCTGTGGGACAGCTACTTCGTGATCTGCTATCTGGTCACCACGGGGCTGGTGTTCACGTCCGGGGTCCCGCAGAGTCACCGTGTCATCGCCATCGGCGCGCTGACGCTGGCCGTGCCCTGGTACGCGGGCGTCGGGCGGCCGCTGATGCTGCGCCACGACAGCGACCGGCGGAACGTCGTCTTCCCCGTCGGCCTCTTCGTGCTCTTCGTCGTGGCCGGCGCGGTCGATCTGATGAGTTCCTTCGCCCTGTTCGCCATCGTCCCGATGGTGATGATGAGCCTGGCGACCAGGCCGGCCATCGTGGTCGCCGGGCTCGGCAATCTCGTCCCCGTGACGATGCTGTGGTGGCAGGGCGGCACCGCGTCCCCGGCTGTGCTGTCCGTGCTGCTCGCCTCGCTGCTCGGGATCGCGCTGTCCGTACTCCTCGGGCTGTGGATCAAGCGGGTGGTGCGGCAGAACAAGGAACACGCCGAGCTGATCGAAGAGCTCCGGAAGAACCGCGAACAGATGGCTCGGCTGTCGCACGAGGCCGGCATCGCCGCCGAACGCGAGCGGCTGGCGCGGGAGATTCACGACACCCTGGCGCAGAGCCTGACCAGCATCATCGGCCTCGTTCAGGCCGCCGAATCGGAGGTGGAGGGAGCCCCGGGCCTGGACCGTGCCCGCAAACACCTGGCGCTGGCCGGGCGGGCGGCCAAGGAGGGCCTGGTCGAGGCGCGCGATTTTGTGGCCGCCCGGACGCCCGCTTCGCTGCGGGAGAGCTCGCTGGCCCAGACCGTACGGCGGCAGACGGACGCTCTGACCGCCCAGACGGGGCTGCCGGTGCGGTTCGCCGTCGAGGGGGACGAACAGCCCCTGCCGATGGCGGTCAGCGTCGTCCTGCTGCGCGGCGCGCAAGAGACCCTCGCGAACATCCGCAAGCATGCCGCCGCCCGCAGGGTGGTGGTCACGCTCCGGTACGCCGGGAGTCATGTCGCTCTCGTCGTCACCGATGACGGCGAGGGTTTCGACGCGGCCGCGGGAGAGGATGCGGGGGAAGACGATCGGGATGGGGGCTTCGGGTTGCGTGGCTTGCGGGCACGAGTGGCGGAGATCGGCGGGGTGACGGCGGTCAGCAGTGGACGGGGGGAGGGGACCACCGTCGAAGTGAAGGTTCCCCTGGTGGAAGCGCCCCGGGCGGAGGCGCCCCCGGCGGAGGCGCCCCGGGTGGAGGCGTCCCTGGGCCATGCGGCGGAGGGGGCGAGCCATGGGCGCTGAGCAGGCGGCCACGGTCAGGGTGCTGCTGGCCGATGACCATCCCGTCGTCCGTGAGGGGCTCTGCGCGATGCTGGAGTCCGACCCGGGGATCGAGGTCGTCGGGCAGGCGGGCTCCGGTGAAGAGGCCGTGACGCTGGTGGGCCGGCTCGCTCCGGACGTCGTGCTGCTCGATCTGCGGATGGGCGGGCTGGACGGGGTCGGCGCGACCGGGCAGATCCTTCGGCGGTCGCCAGGCACCAAGGTCGTGATCGTCACCACCTACGAGGAGGACTCCGACATCCTGCGCGCCGTGGAGGCGGGCGCGGCGGGCTATCTCCTCAAGGGCAGTTCCCGGGCGGAGCTGATCGGCGCGGTGCACGCTGCGGCGCGCGGTGAGACGGTGCTGACGCCGTCGCTGGCCACCAAGCTGTTCCGGGCGCGGGCGGTGGAGGCGCCGCTGCTGTCCGGCCGGGAGTGCGAGGTGCTGCGGCTGGTCGGCCAGGGTCTGACCAATGCGGAGATCGGCCGGGAGCTGTTCATCGGTGAGGCCACGGTCAAGACGCACCTGCTGCGCGCGTTCAAGAAACTGGAGGTGTCGGACCGGACCGCGGCCGTGATGACGGCGTGGGAGCGCGGGTTGTTGTCCTAGCGCCCGGGAGCCGCGCCGCCCCGGCCGCCCCTCTCCCTGTGACGCCCCTCCTGCGCCCGCGCACCCCTTGAGAGCAGTCACCTTCCGGAGGTCGGACAGCGATGCGCTCACCGTCGTCCGTGCCGAGCTCCTGGTGCGGCATCTGCTCACCACGGCGGTGGCGCCGGGCGGACGGCTGGTGATCGGCCCGTACACGGGGAGGCCGTTGTCCGAATGGGCTCGAACTCGGGGCAAAGTCCGTGGTGGTGAGCCCGTGTCTTCTTCATCGGCTTTCGGTCGCCGTAGCGCCGTCGCCCCCGTCCGGTCCGGCGCCAGGAACGCACCGGAGAAGAGAAGAAACGAATTTGCCCATCTCCGGCCGGGCCTGGATTTCGGCCATTCCTTGGCGATGAGGTTTCCCGATCGTGGCCTTGACGGCCGCATACGCATTACTCAACGCTGACCTGTGCGCCGGGCGTAACCGAGCGTTGCCCGTTACGTGTTACCCCCGCACTGCCCCAGATGGCCGGAGGTTCGCCGGACGGAAAGCGGCGAGCGAAAAGCGAAAGAAAAGCGAGAGAAAAAAGAAAAATGGTCGTGAAGGATCAGGCACTGTTCCCGTCCGCGAGATGTGGCGTGTTGCGCGCACCTCTTCATCCCGCGTCATGTGCGGCGGAAAACCGCGTCGGCTTTACGGAAGGCGGGCCCGAAGAAGGGCAGTTGCGGCCGTTACGGATTGCGGGGCCGCGGCGCCGTACACGCCACCAGGACCGACGCAGGAGGAAGCGATGACCGCTCCGGTAGCCGCCAAGGACACCGCGCGGGAGAGCGCCGGGCGGATCGTGGCCGACCTGGCCGAACGACTCGCCGACCCCGGGAGCGTGGTGCGGGCCGCCACCGCCCCGGGCAACCTGGACCGCTGTCCGGGCAGACCGGCGCCGGAGCCCCCTTGGCACGGTCTCGCCCTCTCGGAGGGCCACCCCGGAGTGGCGCTGCTCTTCGCCGAGCTCTCCCGCACGGCCCCCGCGCACCGCACCGCCATACACGCCCATCTGACCGCCGCCACCCGGGAACTGCCGGCGCCCAGCGGCGGCTGCCTCTTCGAGGGCGCACCGGCGCTGGCCTTCGCGGCACGCACCGCCAGGCACGATCCGGACGACTACGCCGAGCTGCTCGACCACCTCGACGAGCTGGTCGGCGCGCAGCTACGGGCGTTGCTCGCCGAGGAGAGCGCCCGTCTCGACGCGGGGCGGGCCGGTGCGCGACTGGGCGCGTACGACACCCTCGCCGGCGCCGCCGGACTCGCCCGCCATCTGCTCCTGGACCCCGCCCGCCACCCTCGGCTTCTGCGCGACACCCTCTCCTACTTCGTACGGCTCACCCGCCCGGTCAGGGCCCATGGACACACCGTCCCCGGCTGGTGGGTGCCCACCCAGCCGGCCGTCGACCCCGACGCCCGCTTCACCCGCGGGCACTTCAACCTCGGGCTGGCACACGGTATTTGCGGTCCGCTGGTGCTGCTCGCCCGCGGCTGGGAGGAGGGCATCCGCGTCCCCGGCCACGAAGAGGCCATGGCCCGGATCGCCGACCATCTCCTGGCGTTCCGGCGGTACGACGGCCTGTGGCCGGGTGCGATCGGCTTCGACGACTTCCTCTCCGGCGACCGTGCACCCGCCGTGGACGACAACATGGTCGCGTGGTGCTACGGCACGCCGGGGGTGGCGCGGGCGCTGTATCTCGCGGGGCGCGCGCTCGACCGCGCCGACTGGCGTCGTACGGCCGTGCAGGCGCTGGGTGATGCGCTGGGGCTGCGGCCGCCCGGGGCCACCGACAGCTCGCTGTGCCACGGCTGGGCCGGTCTGCTGCACATCACCTGGCGGATGGCCGACGACAGCGGCGACCGGCGCCTGACGGAGCTGGTGCCCCGGCTGGCCGCACCGGTCCTCGACGCGTACGACGCCGCTCTCCCCTTCGGCTTCCACTACGAGCGTCCGGGTCTGCCGCCGGACCGGTCCCTGGCAGCGCACCGCGCCGGGTTCCTGGAGGGCGCCGCCGGGATCGGGCTCGCCCTGCACACCTACGCCACGGGCCGGGCGCCGTCCGGGCATTGGGACGCGGCCCTGCTGCTCAGCTGAGGTCTGAGTCCTTCTCCCTCTGCTGCATCTTCTGCATCCGCTGCTGTGCGTTTCACGGACGGACCGCCCGGAAGCGGAAGTTGTCGTGGGTGAGTGTGATGTCGGGGTCGTGGAAGCCGGCCGCGCGCAGCCGGTCCGGGAGGGTTTCGGGGGGCACCGGAACGTAGGTGTCGCGCAGATGGATGAGGCGGAAGCCGCGGCCGGCGCGGCCGTCGCAGCCCGCGAAGACACCGCCGGGGCGCAGCACCCGGCACACCTCCGCGAAGAGTTGGTCCTGCTGCCGCGGCGACGGCACATGGTGCAGCATCGTGAAGCAGACGACGGCGTCGAAGCCGCCGTCCGGCAGCGGCATCGCACTGCCGTCGCCGTGCACGACGTCGATCCGGCCGCCGTACTCCGTGCGCAGCCGCCCGGCCGCGTCCTCGTCGACCTCGAGGACGCTCAGCCGGCCGCCGACCAGGCGCTCCAGCACGCGCGTCGTGGCACCGTATCCGGGCCCGATCTCCAAGGTGTCGGCGTCCAGTTGGACGTCTTCCAGGGCCCACGGCAGCAGGTCCTTCTCCACCGAGCGGGCCCACGTCCGGGAGTTGCACAACCACTGGTGATAACGGTTCATGGAGGTCATGGGCCGAGCGTAGGAAGCGGCCGCCGTGACCACCACGCGACAGGGGGACATGTTGTATCGCAGGACGGACAACGACGCCGCTGACCTTCCGGGCGGGCAGGACGGACCGGGTGGGAAGGACGGGCCGGAACGGCAGGTGGCACCGCCGGGGCCGCCCGCCGAAGCGGCCGTCGTTGTCGGGAGCTTCGCGATGGGCGGCGGGCAGTGGTTCCCGGCCCATCAGCACGCTCACCATCAACTGGCCTGGGCGAGGCGGGGAGTTCTGGCCGTACGGGCGGTCGGCAACACCTGGGTGCTGCCGCCGTCGATGGCGCTGTGGATCCCGGCCGGCACCCGCCATGCCACCGGGGCGGCGGGCCCGGCGCTCTTCCGGAGCCTGTACTACCTGCCGGCGCGCTGCCCGGTCGGCTGGACCGCGCCCACCGTCGTCGGCGTCTCACCGCTGCTGCGCGAGCTGATCTCGTATCTGGCGGACGACACCCTGGCCGCGGCCGCCCGCGAACGGGCCGAGGCCGTGGTCCTCGATCAGCTGCGCCCGGTGTCGGTCGCCACGGTGCAGGCCCCGATGCCCCGCGACCCGCGGGCCCGCCGGGTCGCGGAGGCGCTGCGCGCCGATCCGGCGGACGGGCGGACGCTGGCGGAGTGGGGCGCGCGGGTGGGCGCGAGCGGCCGGACGCTGGCGCGTGCGTTCGTCACGGACACCGGTATGCCGTACGGGCAGTGGCGCACCCGGGTCCGGCTCCAGGCGGCCATGCCACTGCTGGCCGCCGGCGGGACGGTCGCGGCGGTGGCGGCACGGGTGGGCTACGCCTCGCCGAGCGCGTTCGTCGCCGCGTTCCGGCGGGCGGTGGGGGTGCCACCGGGCGCGTACTTCGCGCCGCTGGAGGCTTGAGCGCGGGCTTACCCGTCTCCCAGTCGCGCCCGGTCCGCCGCCGCTCTGCCCTGGTGCCAGCCGTCCACGTCGCGTACGCCGCGCAGACGGACCGGGGCGGTGTCCGGGAAGAGGGCGGTGGTGGTTTCCTCGACGGCGAGTTCGCGGGCGGCGAGGACCGGGAGGAGGTCGGGGGCCGCGTCGGCGGACTCGACGGTGGCGGCGGCCGTGGCGGCTTCGGTGGCCGCGGCCAGCCGGTCGCGGATGCGGTCCGCGTAGCCGACCAGGAAGGTCTGGCGGAAGTCCCGGGTACGGCGGGAGCGGCCGCGGGCGTGGTGGTCGTCGCCCGCGCGGTTCATCGCGGCGGTCGCCTGGAGCAGCAGCGAGGTGTAGAGCATCTCGGCCGCCTCCAGGTCGGGCGCGAAGCCGACGAGGGTGGAGAAGCCGACATCGGCGGCCCAGACGGCCTGGCAGCGGTTGGCGGCCGCGACGGCGTCGAGGAGCAGCGCCTTGGCCTGTTCGTACGGTCCCTCGATGCCGATGCGGACCGCCGAGGGGCCGCCGGCCTGCCCGCCCGGGGAGCCGTCCGCGCGGTCGAGGAGCGCCTCGTCGATGCTGTGCCGGGCCATCAGCTCCTGAGCCTTGGCGGACAGCGCCTCGGCCTCCTCGGCGTAGTCGGTCGCCTCGGCCTTGGCGAGCAGTCCGCGGATCTTGCCGAGGGCGCGCGAGGCGGCCGCGCCGCCGGCCGCGGTCCTCGTCGGTGCGGCCTGCGGCGGTGTCGGCAGCGGGGCGATACGGGGCAGCCGGGCGAGGGAGCGCAGCGCCTTCAGCACGTCGTACGCGATCTCGAAACGGGAGGCGCGGCGGCGCTTGGCCAGTGCGTCGAGATAGCCGCGGTCGGATCCCCACCAGACCTCGGCGCCGAGCCGGTGCAGCTGCTCGGCCCAGCGGGTGTCGTGCGCGGACCGGGCCCCCGACGCGCGGGCCGCCTCGGCGGCGATGGCATCGACGACCAGCGCCACCAGCGCCGCGTCGGCCGCCTCGCGCCGTACGATCCGCTCCAGGTCGGCGGGGTGCCAGCCGCCCGCCCAGCACTGCCGTACGCCCGCCACGGCGGCCGCGACCACCGCCGCGCTCACCGCCTCCCAGCCGGCCTCGGCCGCGGCCAGCATCGAGGCGCCCGCCTCGATGGCGTCCTCGGCGCGCTCGCCGTCCGGCGCGTAGCGGACGCTGCCGAGCACATCTGCCACCAGCTCGTCGGCCGCCGACGGCTGCGGCCCGCCACGCCCTATTCTTCCGCGCTCACTCACCCGGTCACTGTACGGAGGGCGCGGCGGCCGCCGCGCCCCGGAGGCCGTCGGCGGTGGCGGACCCGGCTTGTCGCCGCTGGACGCTGCCCGGCTTCAGAGCCGCAGCTGATAGATGCCCACGCCGCTCTCCGCGCGGTAGCCGAGCGCCGCGTTGACCGCCCGCATCGGTGTGTTCTCGTCCGCGACGGTCGTCATGATCTCCTGTACGCCCGGCTGTTGTGCGCGCAGATACTCCAGCATCCGCAGCTTGACCGCCCGGCCCAGGCCGCGGCCGCGGTGCCGGGGGACGACGACGGTGTCGTACTGCACGGCCCGCACGGTCTCGGGTGTGGGCAGTACGAGCTCGGTGTAGCCGGCCACCGCGCCGTCCGCTTCCGCGATGACCGCCACGGTCAGCAGCACCCCGCCGCGGTCGAGGACGACCCGGGCCGCGGCGCGTACCCGTTCGACGTCCCACGGGTCGTGCTGTTCGTCCCGATCGCCGGTCGGCGCGTCCTCCATGGCGTCGTGGGCACGGGCGTGCGCGGCGGCGTGCTCGTCGGGGACGACGCCGCTCCAGCTGGCGAAGCGATAGCCGTCGGGGAGCGGGACGTTCCCGGGCCCGCCGGGGGCCGCCGGCGCGGTGACGTCCTGCACGTACGCCACCAGCGGCAGCGCGCACTCCGCGCCGTGGGCCAGGGCGAACTTCTCGCCCGCGCCGCCCTGTTCGACCAGGGCGCTCACCGACGTACGGCCCTCGGCGGCGAGAACCGTGCGCACCTCGGCCCACAGCGCGCGGCCCACCCCGCGACCGCGCTGGTCGGGGTGGACCGTGAGGGTGTCGAGGGAGGCGTTGCCGGCGTTCTCCTCGGTGTCGAAGAGGCGGAGCAGGGCGACTCCCGCGTAGCCGGTGGCACCGCCGGGAGCCGGCAGCGTGAACGGGACGGCTCGGCTGTGCAGGGAGGGTATCCGCAGCCGGCCGGCCTCGGCGGCCCGTTCGGGGGCGGGGCTGCTCGGCCGGTCGTGGGCGTGAGCGGCGGCCACCACGGCGAACCAGGCGTCGGTGTCGATTTCCATGTGGCGCACCGTACGCAGCGACGACGCCCGGCGCGCCGTATTTTCACGGCACCACCGGGCGTCGGTCACTGCGTGTCACGAACAGTCACATCACATCGAGTCATGTGGTGTCGGCAGCGCTGTCACATCGTGACGTCACTTCAGCGCGCTGCCGGCCACCCACTGCGACCAGTCCATGTTCCAGCCGTTCAGGCCGTTGTCCGGCTTGATGGTCTGGTCCGGGGAGTTCACCTCGACGACATCGCCGATCTGCGAGTTGTCGAAGAACCAGGCGGCTTCGGTCATGGGGTTCTTGGCCCCCTTGACGTCTTCCAGGCCGATGCAGCCGTGGCTGGTGTTGGTCTTGCCGAAGATGCCCTTGCCCCAGTAGTTGCCGTGGATGAAGGTGCCGGAGGCCGACAGGCGCTGGGCGTGCGGGACATCGGGGATGTCGTACTCGCCCTTGCCGTCCTTCTTCTTGAAGCCGACGGTCGAGCCGTCCATCCGGGTCTGCTGGAACCGCTCGGAGATGACCATCTTGCCGTTGTAGGTGGGGTGCTCGTCGCTGCCGGCCGAGATCGGGATGCTCCTGAGGAGCTGGCCGTCACGCACCACGAACATCAGGTGTGCCTTGGTGTCAACGGCGCTGACCTGCGAGTGACCGATGTGGAAGCTGACGGTCTTGTTCTGGATGCCCTTGACGCCCGGCGACGCCTCGACGCCGTCAAGGCCGAGCTCCATCGTGACGTCGGAGTTCGCCTGCCAGTACTCCTGGGGACGGAAGTCCAGCCGCTTGTCGTTGAACCAGTGGCCGACGACCTTCTGGTTGCTGCTGGAGGCGACCTTGATCGCGGACTCGACGTCCGCCTTGTTCTTGATCGGCTTGTCGAAGTTGATCGACACCGGCATACCGACACCGACGATCGAGCCGTCCTCCGGCGTGAAGTTCCCGACGAAGCTGTTCGCCGAGGAGACGGTGGTGAAGGTGGCGTTCTCCACCGCCGTGCGTCCCTGGGAGTCCACCGCATGCGCGGTGACCTTGTACTTCGTCGCGCGGCTCAGTGCCTGGTTCGGCTGCCAGGAGGTGCCGTCGGCGGACAGTGCGCCCTCGACCGTCTTCTTGGAGTCGACGGAGGTCATCGTGACGTCGGTGAGCTGTCCGCCACCGACCGTGACCGCGGCATCACTGTTGATGCCCACGCCGGTGGCGCCGTCCTTCGGCGAGATAGTGATCTTGGCGTCGGAGGCGTCCTTCGCGGCCGCCTCGTCCACCTGCTGAGTGTTCTCGTGCCGGGGGCCGTCGGCACCGCTACCGCCCCGGTCAGCCGCATTGCTGCCGCCACACGCCGCAAGCGTGAGTACGCCCCCAAGCAGCGCGGCGCTGGCTATGAGGCCCTTGCGGCGCTTGCTGTCCGTCATCACGTGTGCATCTCCATTACTACCGATTGCGCATAAATCCCCGAGCGAGCTGCCAACTGAACGCAGGCATGAGTGGACGCAGGCATTCCGGCCGACGCCATATGAACGCCTTTTCCGTTTCGCCCGTTCCGTGCATCCCAACAGTGTGGGGAGGGCCACCGGCCAATCTCTACAAATTGTGTGGAAAGCCACTTATTCATTTGCCGGCGCGAACGAGGCGCTGATCGAGGCGCCGATCAGGCCGCCGCGGGCCGCCCACGTAGTCGACCCCCGCACGGCCGGAAGCCGTACGGGGGTCGTGATCAGCAGGTGGGTCGGGGTACCGGGCGGCGCTACCCGGCCGTGTCGTCCGCCAGGTCCCATTCCGCCGCGTCCCACTCGGCGTCCGGGTCGTAGTCGGTCAGCTCCTCGCTGCTCCAGGAGGCCTGCGCCAGCTCGGTGCCCGGCACGGTGTTGACGAGGTCGAACGGATCGATCAGCTGGGCCAGCGCCTCCGCGGGATCCTCCTTGACCGTCTCCCGGGACTGCCGGCGCTCCTCGTCGGGCAGCGAGGGATCGCCGTCGATGTGGTCGAGGGCGGCGCCGGTCAGCTGCCCGGCGTCCGCGATCTCCATGATCAGTTCCACATGAAGCCGTACAAAACGTGATGTCTCACCATTGCTCATAGCACGGAGGTTAGGCATGGACGGGTCCTGACTTCCCCGCGACCCGCGGCGGTCACTAACATCTGAGGTCAACGGCCAATTCGCCGAACCCACAAGGGGGATCGCTTCCGTGTCCGCACGACGACCACTGCTGACCGCCGCAGCCGCGGGATCGGTGCTGCTCGCCCTGTGGTTCGTACCGTCCGCCAACGCGATCGTGGGGGATGACGGAGCGACAAATTCCGGTCTGCGGACGGCTTCCGCACCGGTCGAATCGGGCCTGGCCGACCGGGCGCACAGCGGGGCACAGGACACCGACACCCGGTCCACGACGACCACCTCGCGCGGCAGCGGCCCGGACACCGGCGCCGCCGCCACACCGCGGCACTTCCTCGCCGACACCGGCAGCCCGGACACCACGCCGTACGTGGTCGGCGGCGCCGCCTGTCTCGCGCTCGGCGCCGGCCTGGTCGGCTACTCCGTCCGCCGCACCCGCGACGAGACGGCCTGAGGCTCACCCGGGGCACCCGGCACCAGCCGTCCGGGCGCCCCGCCGTCCTGTTACGCCAGCTTTCCGGTGACCGACTCCGCCGCCGTCACCAGCTTCCCGGCCCGTACGAACGCATACGCGCCCTCCAGGTCCGGCGCCAGGAAGCGGTCCTCGCCCGGCCCCTCGACGCCCGCGGCACGCACCGCGTCCAGCACCGCGCGGGTGGCGGGAGCCGGCGTCAGGCCCTCGCGCATCTCGATGGCACGGGTCGACGCATAGAGCTCGACGGCGACGATCCGGGTCAGGTTGTCGATCGCGGTCCGCAGCTTGCGCGCCGCCGACCAGCCCATCGAGACATGGTCCTCCTGCATGGCGGAGGACGGGATGGAGTCCACCGACGCGGGCGCGGCCAGCCGCTTGAGCTCGCTGACCAGCGCGGCCTGCGTGTACTGGGCGATCATCAGGCCGGAGTCGACGCCCGGGTCGCCGGCCAGGAAGGCGGGCAGCCCGTGCGAGCGGTTCTTGTCCAGCAGCCGGTCCGTACGGCGCTCCGCGATCGAGCCGAGGTCGGCCGCGGCGATGGCGAGGAAGTCCAGGACATAGGCGACCGGCGCACCGTGGAAGTTGCCGTTGGACTCGACCCGGCCGTCGGGGAGGACGACGGGGTTGTCGACGGCGGCGGCCAGCTCGCGGTCGGCGACCAGGCGGGCGTGGTCGAGGGTGTCCCGGCCGGCGCCGGCGACCTGCGGGGCGCAGCGGATGGAGTAGGCGTCCTGGACGCGCGGGGCGTCGTCCTGGTGGTGGCCGGTGAAGCCCGAACCGGCCAGCACCTTGGCCATGTTGGCGGCCGAGGCGGCCTGCCCGGGGTGCGGGCGGATGGCGTGCAGCTCGGGCGCGAGGACCTTGTCGGTGCCGAGCAGCGCCTCCAGGGAGAGGGCCGCGGTGATGTCCGCCGAGGTGAACAGCCGGGCGAGGTCGGCGCAGGCCATCACGAGCATGCCGAGCATGCCGTCGGTGCCGTTGAGGAGGGCCAGGCCCTCCTTCTCGCGCAGCTCGACGGGGGCGATGCCGTGCGCGGCCAGCAGCTCGCCGGCCGGCCGTACGACGCCGTCGGGGCCCTCCGCGTCGCCCTCGCCCATCAGCGTCAGCGCACAGTGCGAGAGCGGTGCGAGGTCGCCGGAGCAGCCGAGCGAGCCGTATTCGTGCACGACGGGCGTGATGCCGGCGTTGAGTATGGCGGCCATCGTCTCGACGACGAGCGGGCGGACGCCGGTGTGCCCGGAGGCGAGCGTCTTCAGCCTCAGGAACATCAGGGCGCGGACGACCTCGCGCTCGACCCGCGGGCCCATACCGGCCGCGTGCGAGCGCACGATGTTGCGCTGGAGCTGGACCCGCAGCTCGGGGCTGATGTGCCGTACGGCGAGGGCGCCGAAGCCGGTGGAGACGCCGTAAACGGGGTCGGGCTTGGCGGCGAGCTCGTCGATGAAGGCGCGGGAGGCGGCGACGGCCGCGAGGGCCTCCTCGGACAGCTCGATCCGGGCGGCGCCGCGGGCCACCGCGATGACGTCCTGTGCGGTCGTGCCGGACGTCCCCAGCACCACAGTGTGCATATCCATATTCAGGCACCCTAGAGACTGAATCGCCGGATGTCACCACCGGATTTCGGGATCACCCCTTACCCGGAGTACACGCAAGGGACCGGGGGTGTGCAAACGACCCCGGTGTGTGCGGCACGAACTGGCTCCTCACCTCCGGAAGCGTCGACGCTCCGGCCCCGGCCGCCGGTCCGGGGCGTCCGCGAGCCGTACGACCGGGTCGTCCCTGCCGCCGTGCCGCCCGGCGACCACCGGCTCGCCCGACCGCGCCGCCTTGGCCTTGTACTGCGCGGCGTCCGCGAGCCGGAAGAGCCGGCGGGCGCTGTGCACCGGCCCGATCGGGTCGCCGGTCGAGGCGACACCCACGGCGACGCCCTCACCGAGGTCCAACTCCCCGGCCCGTTCGCACAGTTCACCGGCCACCTTGACCACCTCGTCGGCCGGCGGGCCCACCGCGAGCAGACAGAATTCATCGCCGCCGAGCCGGGCCGCGAGCGTGCCGGGCAGCATCGCGCCGCACAGGGACAGCACCGAGCCGAATCGTTCCAGCAGACGGTCGCCGACCGCATGGCCGCGCGAGTCGTTCACCAGCTTCAGCCCGTTGAGATCGCACACCACCAGGCTGACCACCGCCTCGTCCAGGCGGTGCAGCTCCAGCGCCTCGTCCAGCCGCATATCGACGGCCCGGCGGTTGGCGAGGCCGGTCAGCGCGTCGGTGAAGGCCAGCCTACGGGCCTCCGCCAGACGCTCGGTCTGGGCGATACCGGCGGCCGTCACGGCGGCGAGCACGCTCGCGAAGTCGGCGTCCGCCCGCCCGAACACCGGCTCGCCGGTGCGCCGGGCGACATACAGCTCACCCCACGCCCGGCCGTGCAGCACGATCGGCGCGACCACACAGCAGCCACGGCCGCGGCGGCGCAGCGCGGCCACCCGCTGCTGGTTTCCGGAGCCACCCCGCCCCGCCCCGGCCCGGCCCTGCGGCGGCTCCCCGGGCGCCGGGCCGCCTTCCGCGGTCTCCACCCAGGCGCTGGGCTCACCGCCGCCGGCCCACTGCTCGTGCAGAAAGCCGACGATCTCCGGGAATTCGTGTACGGGGTAGCTCTCGTCTTCCGGGAACTCCTCCTCGCCCTCGGCGAGTTCGCCGATATTGACCAGCACCCGCAGCTTGCCCAGTTCGCGCTCCCATTTCGAGATCGCCGCGAAAGAGCCGCCCAGGGCCTGGCGCACGCCCTGTGCCGCGGCGTGCGCCGATTCTCGCGGCGTATGCGCGGCCGCCATCGCCTGCGCCAGCTCCACCACGGCCCGCAGCCTCGCATCGCCCTCGCCCGTCACCGGATCCTCGCATTCCGTCACCGTGAGCACGCTCTGTACTACAGCGTAGGAATGTTTAACCCCTTTCGCCCCTTTCCGTACGTGATTGACACCCGGCCGTGATGCGCTTCATCCCTGGTGGAGGGCGAACCGGGCCACTTTGGGGGCACGTTGGCAGGGGCGCACGGAATCCCTTACGGAGAGTCACCGGTGGCTCGCCGTCCGGCGCCGTCTCACTCGCCGGGCCACTCCGGGTCCCGCTTCTCGTTGAAGGCCGCCACGCCCTCCGCGCGGTCCCCGGAGAAGGCCACGCTGCGCCACGCACCGTCCTCCAGGTCCAGGCCGGTCCGCAGGTCCAGGCCGTGCCCCAGCCGCATCGCGCGCTTGGCCGCGCGCAGACCCACCGGCGAGTTACGGGCGATCTTGGCCGCCAGCTCCAGCGCCTCGGCGCGGTCCTGCCCGTCCGCCACCACCTGGTCGACCAGGCCCAGCTCCGCGGCCTCGGCCGCCGGCACCCGGCGCGCGGTGAACACCAGCTCGGCCGCCCGGGCCGCGCCCACCCGGCGCGGCAGCAGCTGGGTGCCCCCGCCGCCCGGGATGACGCCCACCGACACCTCCGGCAGACCGACCACCGCCGTACCGTCCGCGACGATCAGATCGCAGGCCAGCGCCAGCTCGAAGCCGCCGCCGAGCGCGAAACCGTGCACCGCGGCGATGGTGGGCATCGGCAGTTCCAGTACGCCGGTGTAGGCGGCGCGGGTGTGCGGGCGCTGGCGCATCAGATCCGCGTCGGTGAAGGAATTGCGCTCCTTGAGGTCGGCGCCCACGCAGAACGCCCGCTCATGGGTGGAGCTGAGGACCACCGCCCGTACGGAGCGGTCCGCGGACAGCTCGGCGCAGGCCTGCGCCAGGCTGTCGGCCATGGCCGTCGAGACGGCGTTCATGGCCTTGGGACGGTCCATGACCAGTTCCGCCACGAAGCCATGGCGCTCGACGGCGACCCAGCCGTCGGCTCCGAACCGTTGCCGTTCCATGCGGCCCTCCCTGTTAACGGACGTTGACCTGAAGTGGGGATCATGTCAGGTGGAGCGTCCGCGGGACAGGACGGAAGGGAAGGCAACGGGCTCGGTCAGCTGCGGCGGCTCAGCAGCCACGGCTCCACGACGCCCAGGCCACGCACCGGCCGCTGCCACATCGGCTGCAGGGCGAAGCGGTAGGACGGCGGCGCCTCGCCCGTGCCCTCCTCGGCCGCCTTCTCCGCGGCCGCGGCGTCCGCCTCGGAGACGGGTGCGTCGCCGATCCGGCCCAGCTCCTCCGCGAACGCCTCGTCCACCAGCACGGTGTCCTTCGGCGCTATCGAGGTGAGGCGGCTGGCGAGGTTGACCGTCGTACCGAAGACATCGCCCATCCGGGTCGTGACCGTGCCGAAGGCGATGCCGACCCGCAGCTCGGGCATCGTCTCGTCGTTGGTCATCGTCTCGATCAGGCGCAGCCCGATCTCGGCGGCGACACCCGCGTCGTCGGCCGAGAAGAGGACCTCGTCGCCGAGGGTCTTGATGAGCCGGCCGCCGTGCGCGGCCACCAGGTCGGAGCAGGTGGTCTCGAAAGCCTCCACCAGCTCGCCCAGTTCTTCCTCCTCCAGGCGGCGGGTCAGGCGGGTGAAGCCCACCAGGTCCGCGAAGCCGACGGCCAGCCGCCGGTCGACCATCTCGGCGTCGTCCTGGGCCCGTACGACCCGGCCGGTGGCGGCGGCGAGCTGCCGCCGCCAGACGTAGACGAGGAACTCCTCCAGCTCGGGGAGCAGCAGCTCGACCAGCGGATAGGTGATCTCCGTACGTGTCAGGCCGGAGTCCTGGGGTTCGGTGAGGCCCTCCAGGAAGGAGTCGATCTGCCAGTCGGCGAGGCGGGCGGTGGTCTGGCCCGTGGAGCGCGCGACCTGGATGGCCATGGCCTCACTGAGCAGACCGGCCTCGACGAGACCGGCGAGGCGGCGCAGGGCCAGCACATCGGCCTCGGTCAGAGCCTTGACCTGGCCGATGTCGGCGAAGCCCATCGCCCGCCAGAAGCGGGCCGCGAGATCCATCGAGACGCCGGCGCCGCGGGCCGCCTGGAACGGCGTGTAGCGGCGGTCGGCGCCGAGGATGAGTTGTTCGAGGCGGATGGCGATGGTGTTCTCGTCGCCCTCGTCGGCGGCCCCTGAGGGATCGCCGACGGGGACGTCGCTCACGGCATCGTCCTCGGTGTCCATGTCGCGCGGGGCGGCGCCCGAGTCGTCGGCGGTCACCGGCCGCTCCCTGTCCGATCCCTGCGCACTGCCCTTCCGATCACTGCTCGCCGGTGGTCCGCTCCCTGGCGGACCGCCTCAACGATACGGCAGGTGTGCTCTGGCTCACTCTCACATGCCCGCTCTGACCACGGAAGAGGTGGGGACACGCCGGGCGGCGGCCGTGCCGTACCGGGTCAGCCGTCCGCCGGGCGCAGGTGGACGATGTCGCCCGCCGCCACGGGCTGCTGTACGCCGTCACCCGTGGCCAGGACCAGGCGGCCGTCGCCGTCGATGGCCACGGCTTCGCCGAGGATCTCGGTGTCGCCGGGGAGTTCGGCGCGTACGGAGCGGCCCAGGGTGGCGCAGCCGGCCACATAGGCCTCCTGGAGGCGGCTGGCGACGGGGTCGCCGTCGGCGGTCTGCCACTCGCCGTACCAGTGCTCCAGTGAACGGAGTACGGCGCGCAGCAGCGGGTCGCGGTCGGTGGTGCGGGCGCCGGCCAGGGTGAGGGAGCCGGCGGTGGGCACGGGGAGTTCCGCGGCGGTGAGGGTGACATTGAGGCCGATGCCGATGACCACGCCCTGGCCGGCTCGTTCGGCGAGGATGCCGCCGATCTTGCGTTCCGCGCCGGTGGGGATCCCCCCTGGACCGGGCTTGTCGGAGTCCTCGGGGGAATTCGCCAGGAGGTCGTTGGGCCACTTGAGTGCGGTGTCGATGCCGGCCGTGCGGGAGAGCGCGGTGGCGGTGGCGACGCCGGCGAGCAGGGGGAGCCAACCCCAGCGTTCCAGGGGGACGCGGGGGGTGAGGTAGACGGAGAAGAAGAGACCGGAGCGGGGCGGGGCCGACCAGGTGCGGTCGAGGCGGCCGCGGCCGGCGGACTGTTCCTCGGCCACCAGCACGGCGCCCTCCGCCTCGCCCTTGGCCGCGCGGGCCGCCAGGTCGGTGTTGGTGGAGCCGGTGGCGGGAACGACGTCAAGAGAGGTCCAGAGGGCGCCGGGGCGTACCAGGGCGCGGCGCAGCGCGGTGGCGTTGAGCGGGGGACGGCCCAGATCGCTCCAGCGGCCGGTTTCTTTGTCCCGGTTTTCCGGTGGTTGAGGGGTCATGGCACCAGCCTAGGTGTGGTCAACGACGCAGTGCCGCTGAGCAGTCCCGCCGATACGCTACGAGTCGGTAGCCAAACCCGTACCACCCTCAGTACGAGCACCAGTCCAGGACGAGCAGGAGCCGCATCCCGATGTCCGAGCCGGAAGCAAACATCCACACCACCGCGGGCAAATTGGCGGATCTGCAGCGACGGGTCGAAGAAGCCACGCATGCCGGATCCGCCCGTGCAGTGGAAAAGCAGCACGCGAAGGGGAAGTTGACGGCGCGTGAGCGCATCGATCTGCTGCTGGACGAGGGCTCGTTCGTCGAGCTGGACGAGTTCGCGCGGCATCGGTCGACCAACTTCGGGATCGAGAAGAACCGTCCCTACGGAGATGGTGTCGTCACCGGTTACGGCACCGTCGACGGGCGGCCGGTCTGCGTCTATTCGCAGGACTTCACGATCTTCGGCGGATCGCTCGGCGAGGTCTACGGCGAGAAGATCGTCAAGGTGATGGACTTCGCGCTGAAGAACGGGTGTCCGGTCGTCGGGATCAACGACGGCGGTGGCGCCCGGATTCAGGAGGGCGTCGTCGCCCTGGGGCTGTTCGCGGAGATTTTCCGGCGCAATGTGCATGCGTCGGGTGTGGTGCCGCAGATTTCGCTGATCGTCGGGCCGTGTGCGGGTGGCGCGGTGTACTCGCCCGCGATCACCGACTTCACGGTCATGGTCGACCAGACCTCGCACATGTTCATCACCGGTCCTGACGTCATCAAGACCGTGACCGGTGAGGATGTCGGGTTCGAGGAGCTGGGCGGCGCCCGTACGCACAACACCACCTCGGGTGTGGCGCACCACATGGCGGGGGACGAGAAGGACGCCATCGAGTACGTCAAGGGTCTGCTGTCGTACCTGCCGTCCAACAACCTCTCCGAGCCGCCGGCCTTCCCGGAGGAGGCGGATCTGGAGACCTCGGACACCGACCGTGAGCTCGATGTCCTGATCCCGGACTCGGCGAACCAGCCGTACGACATGCATGTCGCGATCGAGCATGTCCTGGACGACAATGAATTCCTGGAGACCCAGGCGCTGTTCGCGCCGAACATCCTGACCGGCTTCGGGCGGGTCGAGGGCCATTCGGTGGGCATCGTCGCCAATCAGCCGATGCAGTTCGCCGGCTGCCTGGACATCAATGCCAGCGAGAAGGCCGCGCGCTTCGTGCGGACCTGCGATGCGTACAACATCCCGGTGCTGACGTTCGTGGACGTGCCGGGCTTCCTGCCGGGGACGGACCAGGAGTACGACGGGATCATCCGGCGCGGCGCCAAGCTGATCTACGCGTATGCGGAGGCGACGGTCCCGCTGATCACGGTCATCACGCGTAAGGCGTTCGGTGGCGCGTATGACGTCATGGGCTCCAAGCACCTGGGTGCCGATCTCAACCTGGCCTGGCCGACCGCGCAGATCGCCGTCATGGGCGCGCAGGGCGCGGTCAACATCCTGCACCGCCGCACGCTGGCCGCGATCGAGGACCCGGCCGCGCAGGACGAGCGGCGCCAGGAGCTGATCCAGGAGTACGAGGACACCCTGCTCAACCCGTATGTCGCGGCCGAGCGCGGCTATGTCGACGCGGTGATCATGCCGTCCGAGACGCGCCGGCACATCGTCCGCGGGCTGCGCACGCTGCGTAACAAGCGCGAGGCGCTGCCGCCGAAGAAGCACGGCAACATCCCGCTCTGACCGGCAGCAACCACCGACCGTCGAAGGAGGCCCGGTCTCGATGATCAAGGTCGTGCGAGGTAATCCCACCCCTGAGGAGTTGGCCGCCGCACTGGCGGTGGTCCAGGCCCGCGCGGCAGCGGCCGCCGCTGTCGCGCCCGGTGGCACCGACCGTCGCAGTGAATGGTCGGACCCGGCTTCCACGGTTCCGGCGCGGGCCCGTATGCCGCACCCGGGCCCGCGTGCCTGGCGGACGAGTTACTGGCCGCGTTGACCGGCTGAAATCGAACGGTGACCCATGGCTCAGGTCGGTGCATGGTGCACTGACTAGTCCTTTGCGCCGCGGCGCCTGAGTACGCGTACTCAGGCGCCGCGCGCACGACGGGCACAGGATCGATACATGCTGTGGTCAGATCCGCCCGATGAACCGCCCGAGGAGCTGCGCGATGTGCAGGTCAAGCTCCGCCGGATGGGCATTGTGCTGGCCGTGGCCGCGGTGGTGCTGATGGTCCTGCTCTCCGGAAGGTGACCGTTCCCGTCCGCGGGGAGGCGACGCTCACACTTTCCACCCGCAACCATTGCCGCTGAAATCCCCTCTTTCCCTCTCGACAGCGCAATTCGGGCGTCCGCCGCCGGGGCGCCGGCCGACGGGAGTGGGAGAGCGATGAACAGGCCGCTGAGGCATATAGCCGTCTTCTGCGGGGTGCTGGTGCTGGCGCTGCTGGCCCGCGCGACCTGGGTCCAGTTCGTCCAGGGCAACGAGCTCGCCAACGACCCGAACAACCGCCGCGTCAAGATCGAGGCGTTCTCCTACCCGCGCGGCAACATCATCGTCGGCGGCAAGCCGATCACCGGCTCCGTGGCGACCTCCGGCGACTTCAAGTACAAGCGGACGTACAAGGACGGTCCGATGTACGCGCCGATCACCGGCTTCGCCTCGCAGGCCCAGGGCACGACCCTCCTGGAGGGCATCTACAACAAGGTGCTCAGCGGCAAGGACGACCGGCTCGCCCTCAAGCGCGCCAAGGACATCCTGACCGGCGAGAAGCCGCGCGGCGGCGATGTCCTCACCACCATCGACCCCAAGGCGCAGAAGGCCGCGTACAAGGGGCTGACCGACCTCAACGCCAAGGGCGCGGTGGTCGCCCTGGACCCGCGCGACGGCAGGGTCCTCGCGCTGGCCTCCACCCCCTCCTACGACCCGTCGGTCTTCGCCGGGATCTCCAACGCCGAGGGCAAGAAGTTCCAGGCGCTGGACGCCGACAAGAGCAAGCCGCTGAGCAACCGGGCGCTGCGCGAGACCTTCGCTCCCGGTTCCACGTTCAAGATCCTCACCGCGGCGGCCGCCCTGGAGCACGGCGTGGTCAGCGATATCAACGCCTCGTCGGGCGCCGCCGCCCCGTACCAACTGCCGCTCAGCACGACGAAGATCGGCAACGATGTCGCCGGCGCGCCCTGCGACAAGGCCTCCCTCAAGACCGGCATGCAGTGGTCCTGCAACAACGTCTTCCTCGACACCGCGCTGAAGGTCGGCAAGGACAAGATGCGCGAGACCGCGCAGAAGTTCGGCTTCAACTCCGACGTCTACGACAAGGACCTCGGCGACCTGCTGGCGACCAAGAGCCTCTACCCCGACAAGCTCGACAAGCCGCAGACCGCGCTGACCGGCATGGGCCAGGGCAGCCTGACCAGCACGCCGATGCAGATGGCGATGGTGGCCGCCGCGATGGCCAATGACGGCAAGCTGATGATGCCGCACATCGTCGACGAGGTGCGCGGCTCCGATCTGTCGACGATCGAGAAGATCGAGCCCAAGATGATGTCCCAGGCCGTCTCCGCCGACACCGCGAAGAAGGTGCAGGAGATGATGGAGTACACCGTCTCGGAGGGCACCGCCAACAAGGCCAAGATCGACGGCGTGACGGTCGGCGGCAAGACCGGCACCGCCCAGCACGGCGCGAACGTCAACGACGAGCGTCCCTACGCCTGGTTCGTCTCCTACGCCAAGCAGAGCGACGGCAGCTCCCCGGTGGCGGTCGCCGTCTTCGTCGACCCCAAGGACATGGACATCCCCCGGGAGGAGATCGCCGGTGGCAAGCTGGGCGGCCCGATCGCGAAGTCGGTCATGGAAGCGGTGCTGAACAAGTAGTCCGACCGTCCGGCCGGACCCGGTCCCCGGGGGCTCCGTACGATGGCGGGCATGACCGAAGAGCCCCGCCCCCGCCGTCTCGTCCTCGCCTCCCAGTCCCCCGCCCGCCTGGCCCTGCTGCGCCAGGCCGGGCTGGCGCCCGAGGTCGTCGTCAGCGGCGTCGACGAGGACGCCCTGACCGCCGCCACCCCCGGTGAGCTGGCCCGCATACTGGCCGAGGCGAAGGCCGCCGCCGTCGCCGCCCGCCCGGAGGCCGCGGGCGCGCTGGTCGTCGGCTGTGACTCGGTCCTGGAGCTGGACGGCCGGGCGCTCGGCAAGCCCGCCGACGCTGAGGACGCCACCGCCCGCTGGAAGTCCATGCGGGGCCGCTCCGGCATCCTGCGGACCGGCCACTGCGTCATCGACACCGCGGCCGGCCGCCAGGTGTCCGCCACCGCCTCGACCACGGTCCGCTTCGGCGAGCCCACCGACGACGAGATCGCCGCCTACGTCGAAAGCGGCGAGCCCCTCTTCGTCGCCGGCGCCTTCACCCTCGACGGCCGCTCCGCCCCCTTCATCGACGGCATCGACGGCGACCCCGGCAATGTCATCGGCCTCTCCCTGCCGCTGCTCCGCCGCCTCCTCGCCGACCTGGACGTGGCAATTACCGATCTGTGGACCTGAGTTCCTCATAGGCTGCCCGCATGGCAACCGTTGTCGAACTGATCAGCTACCCCGTCAAGGGGTGCGCCGGCGTCCCGACCGCCGAGGCGGAGCTGACGCCGGCCGGCCTGGCGCATGACCGCAGCTTCATGGTGGTCGCGGCGGACGGCGTCTTCCGCAGCCAGCGAAAGGACCCGCGGCTGGCGACGGTACGCCCCGAGGTGAGCGCCGACGGATCCCAACTCACCTTGTCGGCGCCGGGAGTCGAGCCGCTCCGCTTCGCTGTCGACCTCGGCGGCGAAGCCGGGGCGCCCCGGTCGGACATCGAGATGTTCGGGATGCCGTACCGCGCCGTCGACCAGGGCGAAGCGGCGGCCGGCTGGCTCTCCGAAGTGCTCGGCGCGCCCAGCCGGCTCGTCCGCGTACCGCCGGAGCACGACCGGGTGACCGACGGCCTCACCCCCGGCACCTCCGGCTTCGCCGACAGCAGCGCCGTACACGTCCTCTCCCGGGCCTCCCTCGACGACCTCAACGCCCGTATCACCGCCGCAGGCCGCGCCCCGGTCCCGATGGAGCGCTTCCGGCCCAACATCGTCGTGGACGGATGGGACGAGCCGCAGACGGAGGACGGGGCGCGGCGGATCACGGTCGGCGGCGGTGAGTTGGGGTTCGCCAAGCTCGCCATCCGCTGTGCCGTCACCCTGGTCGACCAGCCGACGGGGACGAAGCAGGGCCCGGAGCCGCTGCGCACGCTCGCCTCCTACCGGCGGGTGCCCGAGGGCGGGGTGGCGTTCGGCTCGAAGTTCTCCGTGCTGGCGACCGGAAAGGTGGCGGTGGGCGACGCATTCAACGTCACGGCGTGGGGAACCGATTGATCCGATACGGCCCGATCAGCCGGATCAGACCGATCAGTCCCGCCTCATGAGGAGTGCGCACATGCCCAAGATCCTGATCATCGCCGGCGACGCCACCGAAGATCTGGAGTTCTTCTACCCCTACCAGCGGCTGCTGGAGGAGGGCTACGAGGTCCGGATCGCGGCTCCGTCACGCAAGAAGCTGCAGTTCGTCGTGCACGACTTCGTCGACAACTTCGACACCTACATCGAACGGGCGGGCCACTCCTGGCCGTCCGACCTCGCCCTGTCCGAGGTCGACCCGGCCGAGTACGCCGCGCTGGTCCTCCCGGGCGGCCGGGCCCCCGAGTACCTCCGCAACGACACCGACTACCGGCGCGTGGTCACCCACTTCTTCGACGCCGACAAGCCCGTCGCCCACATCTGCCACGCCGCCATCACCCTCGCCCCCCTCGGCGTCCTCAAGGGCCGCCGCACCGCCTCATACCCGGCCTGCGCGCCGGACGTGGAAATGGGCGGCGGCACGTTCGTCGACGGCTCGGCGGTCGTCGACGGCAAGGTCGTCTCCGCCCGCGCCTGGAACGATCACCCGGACTGGATGCGCGCCTTCCTGCGTGTACTGCGGGAGGAGGCGCCCGTCCAGGGCTGAGCGGCCCCGGTGGCCCGCCGCAGTCCGCCGCACGGGCACCGGCCCGTCGGCCGGACTGCGGCCGTCGGCTCCCTCCGCGGCACACCCGGCCCCGGATCACCGGGCCGTGGCACACCAGGCGCTCAGGGCACCGGCAGCGCGTAGAGCGACGTGTCGTTGAGGATGAACACCCGGTTGCCGTCCGCCACCAGCCACGAACGCTCGGACTTGGGGAGCTGATACGTCAGGACGGTGACGCCGGTCGTCAGATCCGCCGCGTACACCCGGTACCAGGGCTCGCCCTCGATGGACCAGAGGGCGCGCCCGTGGATGAACACCGGGAGGCCGTAGGCGCTCTCCCCGTTCCCGCCCTGGATTTCGCTGCCGTCGCTGGTCTTCCTGATGCTGGGCCACTGGCCGTGCGCGGCGCAGACGGTGTCATCGTCGAAGACCGTCGGCGGGCTCCAGTCCTCGTGCCTGTCCCACGCGTCCTGCTCCTCGATCGACCACAGCTTCTTGCCGTCGCCGATCCGGCGGGCGGTGAGCGTCTTGCCGTTGAGGTAGACGGTGGTGCCGTGGACGGCCGGGCGGATCATGCCGGTTCCTTGGCCCCGCAGTTCCCACACCTGGTGGCCGTCGGCCGTGTCGACGGCGAGCACGTTGCCGTCGCTGGTGGAGAGGATCAGGCGGCCGTGAGCGACGGCACCCGGAGGTTTGATCTTGGTGCGGTAGTTGGCGGCGATCTTCGCCGTCCAGCGGATCTTGGCGTCGGAGCGGCGGACGGCGCGGAGTTGGTGGTCCTTCGTCAGGACGTAGACCGCCTCGTCGTCGGCGGCCAGGAGGACGCTCGCATCGGCGTCGACGGTCCAGCGGGGCTCGCCCGTCGAGGCGACGAAGGTGCGGATCGTGCCCTTGGTGTCGGCGGCGGCGATCAGCCGGTCCGAGAGGGAGAGATAGCGGCTGGGCGCGCTGACGTCACGTACGGCCCAACGGCGTTTGCCGTCCACGACGTTGTGGGCCGCGATCCCGCCGCCGGCCGCGCCGAAGACGATGACGTCGCGTACGGGCAGCGGCGCCGGGGTGTCGTCGGCGAGCACCTCGACCGGGCCCCAGAGCGCCTTCGGCGACCCGCCGACGATGTAGTCACCGTCGTCCGCGGACAGCACATGCGCCTCGGGGGTCTTGACGGCCGGTGGGAAGGCGAAGAGGTCGACCTTCTTCCTGGGCGCCGGGGTGTGGCCGGGCGGCCAGAGCGCGACGGCCGCGCCGCCGCCCGCCGCGAGGACCACCCCACCCGCGGCCAGGCCGGTGAGGAGCCGGCGCCGGGTCACCGCGTTCGGGGAGCCGGACGCCTCGGGCAGGACCAACGTGGTCAGCTCATGGATCCGGCTCTCCCGCTCCTTGATCGCGCCGGCCACCTTGCCGCGCCGCCAGGCCCGTTCGGCTCCCTTGGGCGGCGCGAAGGCCGCGTCGATCTGGGCCGGGGTGGGCCGGGCGGCCGGGTCCTTGGCGAGGCAGGGGGCGATGAGCGCCCGAAGCTGTTCCGGGACGCCGTCCAGGTCGGGCTCGTCGTGGACGACCTTGTACTGGAGGGCGGCGATATGGGTGGCGTCGAAGGCCCGTCGACCGCTGGCCGCGTAGGCCAGGACCGCGCCGAGGGAGAAGATGTCGGCGGGGGCCGCGACACGGCGGCCCAGGACCTGTTCGGGGGCGCCGTAGCCCGGCGTGACCGGGATCTGTCCGGTGGTGGTGAGGGTGAGGCCGTGCTCCGGGCGGGCGATACCGAAGTCGATGACACGCGGGCCGTCCGACGTCAGGACGATGTTCGGGGGCTTGAGGTCGCGGTGGATCAGGCCCGCGGCGTGAATGTCCGCCAGAGTGCGGGCGATCGACGCGGCGATGGCGCGTACGGCCGGTTCGTCGAACGGGCCGTACGCCTCGACGGCTTCGTCGAGGGTCGGTCCGGTCAGGAACTCGGTGGCGATCCACGGGCGGCCGCCCTCGGTCTGCGCGCCGAGGACGCACGCCACGCCCTTGCTGGTCACGGCCTGCGCCGCCTGCGCCTCACGGACGAAGCGCTGCACGAGGTTCGCCTCGTCGGTGAGCTCGGGCCGGAGCACCTTGACCGCGGCGACGGTCCCGGCGCCGTCCTGTCCGACGTAGACCTTGCCCATACCGCCTTCGCCGAGCACACCGAGCAGGCGGTACGGGCCGAGGCGCAGGGGATCGCCGGTGCCGAGGGGGTTCATGGGTGATGGTGGCTTTCTGCGGAGGTCGGTGGAGGGCTGGCCGTGGGTCTGTCCGTGGGGCTACTGGAGGGGGAATCCGGCGAGGAAGTGCTCCCCCGACGCGATGATCATCTTGCTCTGCTCATGCGCGGTGAAGCGGTTGCCGTTGGCCTTGTAGAGGTGGTCGGTGGTGCGCGAGGCGAGGCCGATCGCCCGGAGCGCCCCCGCACTCTCGCTGTACGTGTACGCGTACCGGGAGCCGATGACGGGGCGGGACGTGAGGGACGCCTGCGCGCCGTCGCCGCCCTTCTCCGTCCATCGCGGCTTCCCGCTGCCGGCGTCGGCCCCCACGAGGCCGAGGCCCTTCTCCACCGCGTACACCACACCGTCCTTCAGGACCGGCGGCCCGTAGCTCTTCCCTGCGGCCGATTCCCACGCCTGCCCGCCGTCGCTCAGCCGCAGCGCCCGCAACCGTCCGGTGCCCAGGTAGAGGTGCTTGCCGTCGGCCGTCAGCGGGTGGTGCACGTCGGCCGGCTTGACGCCGTCCCACGGCTTCTCCCAGGCGACCTTCCCGGTACGGATGTCACGGGCGACGACCCGGACCTTGCCGTCGTTCATCTCCTGGAGGAGCAGCAGCCGGTTGCCGGCGGCCTTGGCTGCGAGGAAGTGATGCCGGTGAGATTTGGCGGGATGGAACGGCAGCGGATCGTTCCACGGCCGGCGCCCCGTGGTGAGGTCCACGGCGGTCACGGACCAGGGAAGCAGGCGATCGTACCCCTTGACCTTCCCGTGGGAGATCGCCATGTAGAGCGTGTCGCCGGCGACCGCCAGCAATCGGGCGTTGAGGCCGCCGTGCTGGGCGTCCGACACCGCGGCAAGGTGCTTTCCGGCCTTGCCCGTGGCGAGGTCGACGCGTGCGATGAACCATGAGACGGATTTCGGGAACGCGCTGCCCTCGGCACGTTCCTCGACTCTCACGTTCTGATAGACGCGCTTGCCGTCCGAGACGACCTGCCAGGAGTCATCCGTCCACAGCGAGATCGGCGGCCATTTCGAGTCACCGGACTTCGGGTCGATGCCGCGCGCTTCGGCACCGGCCACCAAGATAGCCAGGTCGCCGGCCACGAAGGGCACTTCGGGCGACTGATCCTCACTGGGGCCACCGGACTGGATCTGCCACACCGAGTCCAGCTTTTCCCTCTTCAGCGCGCTGACGCTCGGCCCCGGCGTCGGCTTCTTGTACGGCCCCGCCGGCCCCGTCCCCGGCTCGCTCCGCCCCAGCCACGCCCATACGCCCGCCCCGGCCCCGGCCACGCCGAGTACGGACCCCGCCCCGGCCATCAGCAGCCCCCGGCGGGAGAGACCGCTCGCGGTGGGGGCGTCGGCGGACGGCACGGTCGGCGGCTGGTCGGCCGGTGCCGGCAGACGCTGCGGGACGATCTGCCAGACCTCGCTCGCCCGCCGCCCGATCTCCGCGAGCACCGCGGCCGGCAGATGGTCGGCGAACTCCCCGCTGCCGTCATGGAGTTGAGAGGAAAGCTCGGCGGTGGTCGGGCGCTCCGCGGAGTCCTTGGCCAGGCAGCGGGAGAGGATCGGGACGAGGGCGGCGGGGGTGCCGGTGAGGTCCGGTTCGCCGTAGCGGACCCGGTAGAG
Organism: Streptomyces inhibens; assembly: GCF_022221585.1. NCBI lineage: Bacteria > Bacillati > Actinomycetota > Actinomycetes > Kitasatosporales > Streptomycetaceae > Streptomyces > Streptomyces inhibens. Next base: position 6,248,847 of record NZ_CP084681.1, on the reverse strand, counting down.
GAGGTCCGCGGGCCGGCCGTCGCCGAACGGGCCGTGGCCGGTGGCGGCGAAGACCAGGACGCCGGCGAGCGCGAAGACGTCACCGGCCGGGGTGTGCTCCTCTCCGGTGGCCTGTTCCGGCGACATGAACGCGGGGGTGCCGACCGCGGCGCCGGTGTGGGTCAGCCGGACATCGCCGAGGGCGCGGGCGATACCGAAGTCGATGACCTTCGGGCCGTGGGCCGTGACCATGATGTTCGACGGTTTGAGGTCACGGTGCACGACATCGGAGTGGTGCAGTTGACCGAGCGCCCCGCACAGCGCCGCCCCCAGGGCCCGTACGGATGCCTCGGGCAGCGGGCCGGCCAGCTCCACCGCCTCGTCGAGCGGCGGGCCGAGGACGTACTCGGTGGCCATCCAGGGGGTTTCGGCGAGCGGATCGGCGTCGACGACCTGGGCGCCGTAGCGTCCGCCGATGACCCGGGCGGCGTCCGACTCCAGCCGGAAGCGGGTACGGAATGCGGTTTCCGTGGCGATCCTGGCGTGCATCGTCTTGAGCGCCAGGGTCCGGCCGCCCGGGGAGCGGCCGAGATAGACGGTGCCCATGCCGCCGCTGCCCAGCCGGGCGATCAGGCGGTACGGGCCCAGGCCGGGCGGGTCGTCGTGGGCGAGAGGGGAAGGCATGGCGGGCGTCAGTCCTGGCGTGCGGCGGGCGGAAGCGGGATGTTGGCGGCCAGCAACTCGGCCGACTGGCGGGCGAGGGCCGCGATGATCCGGCCGGGCAGCCAGCCGGGGCCGAGCGCGGCGGCGGCGCGGCCGGCGGGGTTCCCGGCGGCGTCGAGCACGGTGGCGGGGGACGGCGCAGCGGCGGCGAAGCCGGCCGGGGCCTCGGGTGCGGGTGCGGGTGCGGGTGCCGAGGTGGCGTCGTCGGCGATCGGGCTGAGCGCGTCCAGCAGCTCGGCGGGGCGTGGCCGGACCGTCGGGTCCCGGGACAGACAGCCCGTGATGACGGTCCGCAAGGCGGCCGGCAGCTCTTCCCGCTCCGGCACGGTGTAGCCGGTGGCGGCGTAGGCGAGCGTCGCGCCGAGCGCGTAGACATCGCCCATCGGGTGCGGTCGCCCGCCGTTCGCCTGCTCCGGCGGCAGGCTCCCCGATTCCAGGCCCGGCAGTCCGGAGCGCGGTGTGCCGTCCTCGGCCGCGGCCCGTACCGCCCCGAAGCAGGTGAGCCGGGGCCCGTCCGCGGCCAGCAGCACGGCCGCGGGGGACACGCCGGCGTGGATCAGGTTCTGCCCGTGCCCGATGATCAGGGTCTCCACGAGGGCCGCGCCGAGCGCCCGTACGGTGCGTTCGGGCAGCGGCCCGCCGTACAGGGCGAGCGCGGTGGGCAACGGGACCGCGGGGAGGTACGGGCGGGCGTACCAGGGGGCGTCGCCGGGCGCCGCGAGCTCGGTGGCCGGTGAGGACCACGGACCGAGCAGATAGCGCGAGGCCTCCGCCTCGGCCAGGAACCGCCCGGGGTCGGCCCCCGGCAGCGGGACGCTGATCAGCACCGTACGGTCGCCGTCCGCGCTCCGCCCGATGAACCGCTGCTCCGGTACGGGTATGCCGGACGTCTCGTCGTCCAGCCCGCGGAGCACCGCGTACGGGCCGATCGGGCCCATCGCCCCGCTTCGCGCCCGGCCTCCCGTACCCGCAACTGGCGCATGCATGCGCACCATCCCCCGTCCGACGACACAGCGTGATGAGCCTACCCGGGCGTGTCGCGCGGTCTCGGGCGGAGTCGAATCCGCCCGGGAGCGGGCGGAGTTAGGGGCGGGCCGGCAGGAGGCGGGCCCGGCGGAATCCGGGGGCGGGTCAGGCGGAGGTGGGGGCCGCCGGGGCGGGGCCGTTCGGGGCGGCGTTCGGAGTGCGGTCCGCACCCTCGTCACCCGTACGGCCCTCTCCGTAGGCCACCAGTGTCAGCACCAGCAGCCCCAGCACCACCATCATCGCGAGGAACGCGACCCAGCCGACCAGGCCGACGGCGAAGGCGCCCAGGAGGCCGTGCACCACCGCGCAGCTGATGAGGACGGTACGGGTGAAACCGCCGGGGGCGCGGTCGCGCAGGGCGGTGCGGAGCAGGACGACGGCGCAGAAGAGGAGGTAGAGGCCGAAGAGGCCGCCGCCGACCCAGGAGCCGGTGGACATCGCGCGGGGCTCCAGCCCGGCCAGGGACATCTGCTGCCTGTCCACCACGATGCTCAGGATCCAGTTGAGCAGCACGATCCCGAACGCCTCCAGGATCAGTACCACCGCCGCGGCCAAGGCCACCGGCCGTCGCGCCATCACCCCGTCCACCCCACTTCCACCGTTTGCCGAGCACGATGCGCCATGAGGACGCCGGTTGCCGCTCTTACCGTTGGCCACGCGAGTACAGCTGTTACCTCAAGCACAAGAGGGCATCGCGCACGCTACTAACGGGTAATAGCTGGGGCAAGGGTTCTGCACGAGTGGGTGCGGATGAGTGCGGGCAAGCGGCCGGCGGCGCGCCGACGGACGGAGCCGGACGCAAAGTTTCCTTCGCCCATTCGTAGGGACTCCACAAAGAATTGACGATTCGCAGGACGCTCAAAGTTCGAGACCTAGGCCACACCGGGACGCGGGTCGGAGCCCAGGAATCCGGGCCTACCCTGGGATACCAGGGGGCTTAGGTCCCTCACTGGCGCCCCGAACACACTCCGTGTGGGCAAGCTCACCCCAGGGAACGGGTCGGCACGCGGTGTCGCCAGTCCCTAAAATCGCCGCATCCATTAGTTGCGGCGAAGCGCCAAGGAAGGACCCCCATCGTGCGCAAGGTGCTCATCGCCAACCGTGGCGAAATCGCTGTTCGCGTTGCCCGTGCTTGCCGGGACGCGGGGATCGGCAGCGTGGCCGTCTACGCCGACCCCGACCGGGACGCTCTGCACGTACGCGCGGCGGACGAGGCATACGCCTTGGGCGGTGACACACCTGCCACCAGTTACCTGGACATTGCCAAGGTCCTGGCCGCCGCCGCCGATTCGGGCGCGGACGCCATCCACCCCGGTTACGGCTTCCTCTCCGAGAACGCCGAGTTCGCGCAGGCCGTCCTCGACGCGGGGCTGACCTGGATCGGCCCGCCCCCGCAGGCCATCCGCGACCTCGGCGACAAGGTCGCGGCGCGGCACATCGCCCAGCGCGCCGGCGCGCCGCTGGTCGCCGGCACCCCCGACCCGGTTTCCGGTGCCGAGGAGGTCGTCGCCTTCGCCAAGGAGCACGGCCTGCCGATCGCGATCAAGGCGGCCTTCGGTGGCGGCGGCCGCGGTCTGAAGGTCGCCCGTACGCTCGACGAGGTCCCGGAGCTGTACGACTCCGCGGTGCGCGAGGCGGTCGCCGCCTTCGGCCGCGGCGAGTGCTTCGTCGAGCGCTACCTGGACCGCCCGCGGCACGTCGAGACCCAGTGTCTGGCCGACAAGCACGGCAACGTGGTCGTCGTCTCGACCCGTGACTGCTCGCTGCAGCGCCGCCACCAGAAGCTCGTCGAGGAGGCCCCGGCCCCGTTCCTGACGGACGAGCAGAACGACGAGCTGTACCGCGCGTCCAAGGCCATCCTCAAGGAGGCCGGTTACGAGGGCGCCGGCACCTGCGAATTCCTCGTCGGCCAGGACGGCACCATCTCCTTCCTGGAGGTCAACACCCGCCTCCAGGTCGAGCACCCGGTCACCGAAGAGGTCACCGGCCTCGACCTGGTCCGCGAGATGTTCCGGATCGCCGACGGCGAGGCGCTGGGTTACGACGACCCGGCGGTGCGCGGCCACTCCTTCGAGTTCCGTATCAACGGTGAGGACCCGGGCCGCAACTTCCTTCCGGCGCCCGGCACGGTCACCAGGTTCGACGCCCCCGCCGGTCCCGGCGTGCGCCTGGACGCCGGCGTGGAGTCCGGTTCGGTCATCGGCCCGGCCTGGGACTCCCTGCTGGCCAAGCTGATCGTCACCGGCGCCACCCGCGAGCAGGCGCTGCAGCGCGCCGCCCGCGCGCTGTCGGAGTTCCATGTGGAGGGTATGGCCACCGCCATTCCGTTCCACCGCGCGGTGGTCAAGGACCCGGCGTTCGCACCCGAACTCACCGGCTCCGACGGCCCGTTCACGGTCCACACCCGCTGGATCGAGACCGAGTTCGTCAACGAGATCACGCCGTTCGCCGCGCCCGGCGCGGACGAGGCCGAGGCCGACACCCGTGAGACGGTCGTCGTCGAGGTCGGCGGCAAGCGCCTGGAGGTCTCGCTGCCGTCCTCGCTCGGGATGCCACTGGCCCGCGCCGCGGTCGCCGGTGGCGCCAAGCCCAAGCGCAAGGCCACCAAGAAGGCCGGCAGCGCCGCATCCGGCGATGCGCTCGCCTCCCCGATGCAGGGCACCATCGTCAAGGTCGCCGTCGAGGAGGGCCAGCAGGTCGCCGAGGGCGAGCTGGTGGTCGTCCTGGAGGCGATGAAGATGGAGCAGCCGCTGAACGCGCACCGCTCCGGCACCATCAAGGGCCTGACCGCCGAGGTCGGCGCGGCGCTCACCTCCGGCGCGGTGATCTGCGAGATCAAGGACTGACGCGGTAGCACTTCGGACCACGTGCGGGGCTCCCGGCAACCGACTGCCGGGAGCCCCGCACGTCTGTCCGCACAGGCCTAGGAGTTGCCCACCACGTCCTCCGGGAACGTCAGCTGCTTGTCCATCCACTGGAGCGCGGCGGGCAGTTCGCGCCGCCAGGTGGCGAAGTTGTGGCTGCCGTGGTCGAGGACGATCGAGTCGGCCTTCATCGGCGGTTTGACCGCGGCCAGGAAGGCCTGGGCCGCCGGATAGTTCTTCTCGCCCGTACGGCTGGTGCCCACCAGGACGCTCACCTGCGGGGCGGGCAGATGCTGCAGCCGCCACATCAGATCGTGCTCCTGGCGGCGGCGCACCCGGTCCTGGCCGTCGCCGAAGAGGTCGCCGGTCGTGGGGTCGTTGCTGACCTTGTAGTCGGGCGAGAGGGCGGCCGCCGCGGTGTAGGTACGGTCGTGCCGCATGGTCAGCTGGAGCGCGCAGCTGCCGCCCGAGGAGTAGCCCAGGACGCCCCAGCCGCCGGGGTCGTGGCCGACGCGGTAGTGCGACCTCAGCGCGTCCGGCACATCGCGGGCGAAGAAGGTCTCGGCCTGCGGGCCGCCCGGTACGTCGACGCACTGGGTGTCGCGCGGCGGCGCGATGGTGGGCCGCAGCATCACGATCACGGTCGGCTGCATCTTGCCGGCGCGGATCAGCCCGGCGGCGGTCTGCGGCAGCCGCAGATGCTGGCCCAGCAGGAAGGTGCCGCCCGGGTAGCCGCTGAGCGCGACGATGACGGGGAACCGCTGGCGGGCGTACTGCGGCTGGAAGTACTGCGGCGGCAGATAGACATACGCCGGGTCCACCGCCCGGGTCCGCTTGCCGACGATCCGTACGGATTCGACCTTGCCCGACTGCTCCGGCGGGCCCTTCGGCAGGCCGTGCACCTTGTCCAGGCCGTCCGGGCCCGATGTCTGGACGAGGCCCTTCGACGGGTCCCCGGCGGGCCCGGCGGTACCGGCGTTGCCCCATTTGCCGTGGGCGGCGGGCGCGTCGTCGTACAGGCCGAGCAGCTCGTGCCAGGAGGCGTAGAACTGGAAGTTGGCGTTCACCGCGAGGCCGAGCGCCGCCACGATGGTCAGCTGGGTCGCGGCGATCGAGCCGAGCCGCCCCAGCAGCGCCCGCGGTCCGCGCCCGGCGAACCGCGGCCACAGCCAGAGCGTGAGTCCTACGCAGACCACGGCGACCGCGGCCATGGCGTACAACAGCGATCGGCTGGTCAGTCCCATGACGTTCCCCAGATGTTCCGCGCCGTCGCCCGCTCCCCCGGCGGTCCGCCACGGCGTATTCCAGGGCCTCCGGGAGAGCCCGGAAGACCTCATTGCGCCAGGTTTGATGCCTCTTGGCGGCGTGACGTTGCGACGCCGCCGAGGTGTTCGGCCGCGCGACCACCGGGGTATGCCGGGACTTCATGCCCGGTCCGCCGGCCGTCCACCCCAGGGGGCGGCGGGACCCGCCCGGCCCCGGCGGAGGACGCCTCCGACACCTCGTGCGTACGGCACCGGGGCCCCCTCCGATGGGGCAATGGCATGCTGGAGCCACCGGACCGCAACCGGCCGGGTCGAGGGAGGACGGCGATGGCGACCGAGACGGCAGGGCAGCGGCAGGCGACGCGAGGTGCGGTGGCGACCGTACCTGCGCGCACGCATGACGTACGCCCGATGCGAGCCGATGCGCGCCGCAACTACGAGCGGCTGCTGACCGAGGCGCGCACGGCCTTCACCGAGCACGGCACGGACACCTCGCTGGAGGACATCGCACGCCGCGCCGGCGTCGGCATCGGCACCCTCTACCGGCACTTCCCCAACCGCACCGCCCTGATGGGCGCGGTCTTCCAGGGCGAGGTGGACGCCCTGCTGACCTACGCCAGGGAGCTGGCCGATGCGCCGCAGCCGTGCGCCGCACTGGTCGAATGGCTGCGCGCGATCATCACGCACGCCAGCACCTACCGCGGGCTGTCGCGCGCGCTGATGACGGCGTCGGCGGACGACAGCTCGGGGATGGCGCGGTGCAGCGTGCCGATGCGCGAGGCCGGCGACGCGCTGCTGACCCGCGCCCAGCGGGCCGGGGCAGTGCGCCCCGATGTGAGCATCAGCGATCTGATGCAGCTCACCAACGGCATCGCGCTGGCCGTCGAGGAGTCCCCGGACGATCCGAAGCTCGCCGACCGGCTGCTGACGCTCACCCTGAGCGGGCTGAAGGCGGAGAGCTAAGGGCTGTCCCGTAGTCCCTGGTGGATCACGGCCGGGAGCTCTCCGAAGCGCCTTCGGGCTCCGAGGTGGCGCGCCCGTTGCCCGGCGCGCCCCCGGCTCCTCCGCTCAGCGGCGTCGTGGGGCCAGATCGGCGACCCGGCCGCCCGATGCCTCGGTCAGTGGCGTGGCCGAGCGCAGCTGTGGCGCGCCGCCTCCGCCGCCCGGCGGGTGGCTGCGCCGCTGGCCCGGCAGCGGGACGTCCCGCCGTGGGCCCCTGCGCTCCCCCGCGCCGCCGTCCAGGCCGGGCTGGCCCGGCCCGTGGCCCGCGCCCGAACCGCTGGCGACAGCGATCTGCACGCCCTGGTCGGCCAGCGCCTGAAGCTCCGTGGCGGCGCGGTCGTCGTGGCCCGGTGGCTCGTCCGTGACCAGGCGGGTGATCACATCCGTCGGCACGGTCTGGAACATCGTGTCGGAGCCGAGCTTGGTGTGGTCGGCGAGCACCACCACCTCCCCCGCCGCCTGGACGAGCGCCCGGTCGACGCTCGCGGAGAGCATGTTGGAGGTGGACAGGCCGCGCTCGGCGGTCAGCCCGCTGCCCGACAGGAAGGCGCGGGACACCCGCAGGCCCTGGAGGGACTGTTCGGCACCGCTGCCGACCAGCGCGTAGTTGGAACCGCGCAGGGTGCCGCCGGTCATCACGACCTCGACCCGGTTGGCATGGGCCAACGCCTGGGCGACGAGCAGGGAGTTGGTGACGACGGTCAGGCCGGGGACACGGGCGAGCCGGCGGGCCAGCTCCTGGGTCGTGGTTCCCGCACCGACGACAATGGCCTCGCCCTCTTCGACGAAGCCCGCCGCGAGATCGGCGATGGCCGTTTTCTCCGCGGTCGCTAGATGGGATTTCTGTGGAAAACCGGATTCGCGGGTAAAACCTCCCGGCAGGACCGCACCGCCGTGCCGGCGGTCGAGCAGTCCCTCTGCCTCCAGCGCCCGCACGTCCCGCCGTACGGTTACTTCGGAGGTCTGGACGACGCGGGCGAGCTCCCGGAGCGATACCGCTCCGTTGGCGCGCACCATTTCAAGGATCAATTGGCGACGTTCTGCAGCGAACACGAAACTGACAGTAACGCCAACGACCGTCTGTTTTCAGCAGGTTGCACCAATTAACGGAAGTTGTTCACACCGCGGAGCGTGACGTGGTATGCGGTGTGCATATGTCGGGCGAATGTCGAACTGCCGGGCGGTGCGACCTGCTTGCTACCTGGTCAGCACCCTTGGGGGAGCTCACCGCGGCAGACCCCCAGGATGACCCGGTCACCCTCCCCGCAGGGACGTTTCATCCCAAGTGCTCAGTGGGGGCACAAAGATTTCAATCGCTCATTGCCGTCCGCCCGGCGACTCTCTGTGGGCTGTTCGCGGGTCTTTCGCGGCTACTCGCCGGCCGTCTTGCGGCTGTGGAGCTGACGGGCGACCTCGGCGATCGAACCGGACAGCGACGGGTAGACCGTGAAGGCGCTGGCGATCTGCTCGACCGTCAGATTGTTGTCGACCGCGATCGAAATCGGGTGGATCAGCTCGCTGGCGCGCGGGGAGACGACCACACCGCCGACGACGATGCCGGTGCCCGGACGACAGAAGAGCTTCACGAAGCCGTCGCGGATGCCCTGCATCTTGGCGCGCGGGTTGCGCAGCAGCGGGAGCTTCACGACCCGGGCGTCGATCTTGCCGCTGTCGACATCGGCCTGGGAGTAGCCGACGGTGGCGATCTCCGGGTCGGTGAAGACGTTCGCGGAGACGGTCTTGAGGTTCAGCGGGGTGACCGCGTCACCGAGGAAGTGGTACATCGCGATCCGGCCCTGCATCGCGGCGACGGACGCCAGCGCGAAGACGCCGGTGCAGTCGCCGGCCGCGTACACACCGGGGGCGGTGGTGCGGGAGACCTTGTCGGTCCACACGTGACCGGAGTCCTTGAGCTTGACGCCGGCCGCTTCGAGGCCGATGCCCTCGGTGTTGGGGATCGAGCCGACCGCCATCAGACAGTGCGTACCGGAGATGGTCCGGCCGTCGGCGAGGGTGACCTCGACGCGGTCGCCGACCCGTTTGGCGGACTGGGCCCGGGAGCGCGCCATCACGTTCATACCGCGGCGGCGGAAGACATCTTCCAGGACGGCGGCGGCGTCCGGGTCCTCGCCCGGCAGCACGCGGTCACGGGAGGAGACGAGGGTGACGCGGGAGCCGAGCGCCTGATAGGCGCCGGCGAACTCGGCACCGGTGACACCGGAACCCACCACGATGAGCTCCTCGGGCAGCTCGTCGAGGTCGTAGACCTGCGTCCAGTTCAGGATCCGCTCACCGTCGGGCAGGGCGTCCGGGATCTCGCGGGGGTGCGCGCCGGTGGCGATCAGCACCGCGTCCGCGATCAGCCCCTCCGAGGTGCCGTCGGCGGCGGTGACCGTCACCTTGCGCGAACCGTCCGGCGCCTGGCCCGGCTCCAGACGGCCGCGACCGCGCATGACCCGGCCGCCGGCGCGGGTCACGGAGGCGGTGATGTCATGCGACTGGGCGAGTGCGAGGCGTTTGACTCGTCGGTTGACCTTGCCGAGGTCGACGCCGACGACCCGGGCCGGCCGGTCGATGTGCGGGGTGTCGTCCTCGACGATGATGCCGAGCTCCTCGTACGAGGAGTCGAAGGTCGTCATCACCTCGGCCGTAGCGATAAGAGTCTTCGACGGCACGCAGTCGGTGAGCACCGACGCCCCGCCCAGACCGTCGCAGTCGACGACGGTCACCTCCGCGCCGAGAGAGGCGGCCACCAGGGCCGCTTCGTATCCGCCGGGTCCGCCACCGATGATCACGATCCGAGTCACGTACTCCATTGTCCCGCACGCCCGAACCTTGCTCTCGCCCGGGGGCGGTCTGCGCGCCTTCCGGGCCCCGGGGTGGCTCCGCACCGCCGTGTTGTGCGAACCCCCGCTACCACGAGCCCGAGGGGCAACCTCCCGTACCCTCGGAACCATGTCGCTCTACGCCGCGTACGCCGGCAACCTCGACGCGCGGCTGATGTCCCGCCGCGCACCGCACTCGCCGCTGCGCGGCACCGGCTGGCTCAACGGCTGGCGGCTCACCTTCGGCGGCGAGCAGATGGGCTGGGAGGGTGCACTGGCGACGGTCGTCGAGGACCCGGACTCCCAGCTCTTCGTCGCGCTCTACGACATCGCCCCCATGGACGAGGAGTCCATGGACCGCTGGGAGGGCGTCGGCCTGGAGATCTACCGCCGGATGCGGGTGCGGGTGCACACCCTCGACGGCGACGAGACGGCGTGGATCTATGTCCTCAACGGCTACGAGGGCGGTCTGCCGTCCGCCCGCTATCTGGGCGAGATCGCGGATGCCGCGGAGTCGGCGGGCGCACCGCACGACTATGTGATGGAGCTGCGGAAGCGGCCCTGCTGAGGGGCGGGCCGTAATACGGGGGACGGCCTGGAACCGGCGAGGAACCGGCGAGGGCCGCCGCCGTACGGGCGGCGCCGCGCACCCGGGCCGGCTTTTGGCGGATGCCACAAGACAACGATCCGAGTACCGTGAGCAGCGACATCTACGCGCGTAGGGGATTACCGGCTACCCTCGTCCGCGTGAACGCATCTGTTACCCCGGACATCGCGCGCGACCCGCAGGGCGCCGCCGCCGACGCCGCCGCCCGCCTGCGCGAGCTGACCGGCGCCGAGACCCACGACGTCGCCCTGGTGATGGGCTCCGGCTGGGCCCCGGCCGCCGAGGCCCTGGGCGCGCCCGAGTACGAATTCCCCGTCACCGAGCTGCCCGGCTTCCCGCCGCCCGCGGTCGCAGGACACGGCGGCAAGATCCGCTCGTACCAGGTCGGCGCGAAGCGGGCGCTGGTCTTCCTGGGCCGTACCCACTACTACGAGGGCCGCGGTGTCGCCGCCGTGGCGCACGGCGTCCGTACCGCCGTCGCGGCCGGCTGCAAGACCGTCGTCCTCACCAACGGGTGCGGCGGTCTGCGCGAGGGCATGCGCCCCGGGCAGCCGGTCCTCATCAGCGACCACCTCAACCTCACCGCCACCTCCCCGATCGTCGGCGCGAACTTCGTCGACCTGACCGACCTGTACTCGCCGCGGCTGCGCGCGCTGTGCAAGGAGGTCGACGCGAGCCTGGAGGAGGGCGTCTACGCCCAGTTCCCCGGCCCGCACTACGAGACCCCCGCCGAGATCAAGATGATCCGGACCCTGGGCGCCGACCTGGTCGGTATGTCCACGGTCCTGGAGGCCATCGCGGCCCGCGAGGCCGGTGCCGAGGTGCTCGGTCTGTCCCTGGTGACGAACCTCGCCGCCGGTATGACGGGCGAGCCGCTCAACCACGAAGAGGTGCTCCAGGCCGGCCGCGACTCCGCGACCCGGATGGGCAGCCTGCTCGCCCAGGTGCTCGGCAAGCTCTGAGCCACCAGAGCAGGACGGCCGACGGCCGGCGGGTGCGCACACAGCGGCGCGGGCTGATCCGTGAAGATCGGCCGGCACGCCACCCGCCGGGCCGGCCCGCCGCCTGCCGCACGCTGCCATCGAGCGGCATCGACCGGCGTTGACCGGCATTGGCCGGATTGGCCGGTTCGGCGGCTCGATCCTCGCGCGTACGGGGTAAACGTGACGAGCCGGACGAGCCCGCCTCATCGGCACTCCTCAGCGCGCCCCCCACCCGTATCCACCGTCAGGAGCATCACGTGGCTACCGATCCCGCGGAGCTGATCACCCGGGCCAAGGCATGGCTGGCCGAGGACCCCGACCCGGAGACCCGGGACGAGCTGTCCAAGCTCATCGAAGCCGCCGACGACGCCGAGATCGCCGGCGAACTGGCCGCCCGCTTCGCCGGCACCCTGCAGTTCGGCACCGCCGGGCTCCGCGGTGAGCTGGGCGCGGGCCCGATGCGGATGAACCGTTCGGTGGTCATCCGCGCCGCGGCCGGCCTCGCCGCGTACCTCAAGGCACAGGGCGACGGCTCGGGGCTCGTCGTCATCGGCTACGACGCGCGCCACAAGAGCGCCGACTTCGCCCGCGACACGGCGGCCGTGATGGTCGGCGCGGGCCTGCGCGCCGCGCTGCTGCCGCGCCCGCTGCCCACGCCCGTCCTGGCCTTCGCGATAAGGCACCTGGGCGCGGTGGCCGGCGTCGAGGTGACCGCCAGCCACAACCCGCCGCGCGACAACGGCTACAAGGTCTACCTGGGCGACGGCTCGCAGATCGTGCCGCCCGCGGACGGCGAGATCGCCGCCGAGATCGCGGCGGTCCGCTCGCTGGCCGACGTACCGCGGCCCGGGTCCGGCTGGGAAACCCTCGACGACGCGGTGCTGACCGCCTACCTGGCCCGTACGGACGCGGTGCTGACGCCCGGCTCCCCCCGGGACACCAAGGTCGTCTACACGCCCCTGCACGGCGTCGGCCGGGACACCCTCGTCGCCGCCTTCGCCCGGGCCGGCTTCCCGGCGCCGACGGTCGTCGCGGAGCAGGCCGAGCCGGACCCTGACTTCCCGACGGTCGCCTTCCCCAACCCGGAGGAGCCCGGCGCGATGGATCTCGCGTTCGCCGCCGCGCGCTCCCTGGGCGCCGGCGACGTGGACATCGTGATCGCCAACGACCCGGACGCGGACCGCTGCGCCGTCGCCGTCCCGGCCCCCGGCACGCCGGACGGCTGGCGGATGCTGCGCGGCGACGAGGTCGGCGCGCTGCTCGCCGCGCATCTGGTGAGCAAGCGGGCGTCCGGCACCTTCGCGACCACGATCGTCTCCTCCCAGCTGCTGTCCCGGATCGCGGCCGCCGCGGCGCTCCCGTACGAGGAGACCCTGACCGGCTTCAAGTGGCTGGCCCGGGTGGACGGCCTGCGGTACGCCTACGAGGAGGCGCTGGGCTACTGCGTCGACCCCGAAGGCGTACGCGACAAGGACGGCATCACCGCCGCCCTGCTGGTCACCGAGCTGGCGGCGGAGCTGAAGCAGACCGGCCGCACGCTCGGCGACCTGCTCGACGACCTCGCGGTGGAATGCGGACTGCACGCCACCGACCAGCTCTCGGTCCGCGTCGAGGACCTGTCGCTGATCGCCGACGCCATGCGGCGGCTGCGCGAACAGCCGCCGGCCGCGCTGGCGGGCCTGACGGTGTCACGGGCCGACGACCTGAACCAGGGCACCGAGTCGCTGCCGCCGACCGACGGCCTGCGCTACTACCTGTCCGGTTCGCCGGAGGCCGGCATCGAGGCCGCCCGCGTCGTGGTCCGCCCCAGCGGCACCGAGCCCAAGCTCAAGTGCTACCTGGAGGTCGTGGTCCCGGTGGCCTCGGCCCAGGCCCTGCCCGAGGCCCGCACGCAGGCGGCCGCGGCACTGGCCGCGATCAAGCGGGACGTGTCGGCGGCGGCCGGTATCTGACACGCGGTCCGCCCGGTCGGGCAAGCGGCGATGTCGTGGGTCGGGCCCGCCTCTCGTACGAGGGGCGGGCCCGCGTCTGTTACGGCCTGCCCGGGCGCGTGGACGACGCTGCTGTACGGCGGCGCGCCAAGAGCACGGCGTGCGCGAGGACGGCGCTCAGGCGCTCAGAGCGCGATCATCACGGCCAGCCCCACCGCACCCACCACGGCCGGCGCGATGACCGCGTAGGACCAGCGCACCACCGGCTCGCCCTGGGCGCTCTCGCGATCCGCGGCGCGCTCCTTGATCTCGCGCAGTTCGTCGAGGGCCTGGTCGGCCATGGCGCGCGGCACCGGGCCGCCGGCGTCGGCGTTCGGCCCGAAGCGGGGCCGGGACGCGTCGGCGCCGCGCATCGCCTGCCGGCTGACCTTCTTGCGCTGCCGCAGCGAGACCGGGATGGCCCACAGCTGGTACTTGCCGCCGGCGGTGGACACCTCGGTGGAGAACGACGCCCGCAGATCCTGGACGGCGCCCCACGGCAGCGTGATCGTACGGAACGGGTTACGCACCGTCAGCCGGTCCTCGCCCGCCCTGACCAGCGGGCGCACGGTGTAGGCGACGACCAGCGGCGCGCCGAGCAGCAGCGCGAACAGCGCCGTGAGCTTGGTGTCGGCGGCACCCCGCAGCAGCGCGTCGCCGCCTAGCCAGAGTCCGAGCAGGAGCAGCAGGACGCCGCCGACGAGGGCGGCGGGCGAGCGGTAGCTGCGCTCGGCGTACTGCTGCTGAGGCGGGGTGGACCGTTCCTGGCGCGTCATGTCGCCGATTCTGCCTGACCGTCCGGATGCCGGACATTGCGTTACGGCATCATTCGGGCGGTGGCGGCGGACGCGCCCCGGCGCCCGTCACGGTCCTGCGCGGTGCCTGTGACCGGGCATGTTCCCGCCCCGGCGGGCTCCCGTACCATCCGGATTCGGACCTCCGAGGGGGATGACATGGCGCTACGCGCGTAGATATGCTCCCCTCGTGACCATGCCCATCACTGTTCCCGCATACGGCAAGGAAGCCGCGGGGCGTCTGGCGTCAATGGCGGACGTGACCGCCGACGACGGTGCGCTGCGCCGCTTCCTCCACGGCCTCCCGGGGGTCGACGCGGTCGGCCTCGAGGCCCGCGCCGCCACCCTCGGCACCCGCTCGATCAAGACCACGGCGAAGGCGTACGCCATCGATCTCGCCATCTCGATGATCGACCTGACGACCCTCGAAGGCGCGGACACCCCGGGCAAGGTCCGGGCGCTGTGCGCCAAGGGCATCCACCCCGATCCCACCGACCGCACCTCCCCCAAGGTCGCGGCGATCTGCGTCTACCCCGACATGGTCGCGACGGCCAAGGAGGCGCTGGGCGACTCCGGCATCCATGTCGCGTCCGTCGCCACCGCCTTCCCGGCGGGCCGCGCCGCCCTGCCGGTCAAGCTGGCCGACACCCGTGACGCGGTCGCGGCCGGCGCCGACGAGATCGACATGGTGATCGACCGGGGCGCCTTCCTCTCCGGCCGCTACATGGAGGTCTTCGAGGAGATCAAGGCCGTCAAGGAGGCGTGCGCCCGCCCCGATGGGAGCGCGGCCCACCTCAAGGTCATCTTCGAGACCGGTGAGCTCCAGACGTACGACAATGTCCGCAGGGTCTCCTGGCTCGCGATGCTCGCGGGCGCCGACTTCATCAAGACCTCGACCGGCAAGGTCGCCGTCAACGCCACCCCGCCGGTCACCCTCCTCATGCTGGAGGCGGTCCGCGACTTCCACGCCGCGACCGGCGTCCAGGTCGGGGTGAAGCCGGCCGGCGGCATCCGTACCACCAAGGACGCCACCAAGTACCTGGTGATGGTCAACGAGACGCTCGGCGAGCCCTGGCTGACCGCCGACTGGTTCCGCTTCGGCGCCTCCAGCCTCCTGAACGACCTGCTGATGCAGCGCCAGAAGCTCAGCACCGGCCGCTACTCCGGCCCCGACTACGTCACGGTGGACTGAGGCACCCATGACCTTCGATTACGCACCCGCACCCGAGTCCCGCGCGGTCGTCGACATCGCGCCGTCCTACGGCCTGTTCATCGACGGCGAGTTCGCCCCGGCCTCCGACGGCAAGGTCTTCAAGACCGTCTCCCCGTCGTCCGAGGAGGTCCTCTCCGAGGTCGCCCAGGCCCACGCCGACGACGTCGACCGCGCCGTGAAGGCCGCCCGCAAGGCCTTCGAGAAGTGGTCCGCACTGCCCGGCGCCGAGCGCGCCAAGTACCTCTTCCGGATCGCCCGGATCATCCAGGAGCGCTCGCGCGAGCTGGCCGTCCTGGAGTCGCTGGACAACGGCAAGCCGATCCGCGAGTCCCGCGACGCCGATCTGCCGCTGGTCGCCGCGCACTTCTTCTACTACGCGGGCTGGGCCGACAAGCTCGACCACGCGGGCTACGGCCCGAACCCGCGCCCCCTGGGCGTCGCGGGCCAGGTCATCCCCTGGAACTTCCCGCTCCTCATGCTGGCGTGGAAAATCGCCCCGGCGCTGGCGACCGGCAACACGGTCGTCCTCAAGCCCGCCGAGACCACCCCGCTGTCCGCGCTGTTCTTCGCGGACATCTGCCGCCAGGCGGGCCTGCCCAAGGGCGTCGTCAACATCATCACGGGCGACGGCTCCACGGGCGCCGCGTTGGTCGCGCACCCCGACATCAACAAGGTCGCCTTCACCGGCTCCACCGAGGTCGGCAAGGCCATCGCCCGTACGGTCGCCGGTACGGACAAGAAGCTGACCCTGGAACTGGGCGGCAAGGCGGCGAACATCGTCTTCGACGACGCCCCCATCGACCAGGCCGTCGAGGGCATCGTCAACGGCATCTTCTTCAACCAGGGCCACGTCTGCTGCGCGGGCTCCCGCCTCCTCGTCCAGGAATCGGTCCAGGACGAGCTGCTGGACGCCCTCAAGCGCCGGATGCAGACCCTGCGCGTCGGCGACCCGCTCGACAAGAACACCGACATCGGCGCCATCAACTCCGCCGAGCAGCTGGCCCGTATCACCGCGCTGGTGGAGGCGGGCGAGGCCGAGGGCGCCGAGCGCTGGGCCCCGGCCTGTGAGCTCCCCGGCTCCGGCTACTGGTTCGCGCCGACCCTCTTCACGGGCGTCACCCAGGCGCACCGCATCGCCCGCGAGGAGATCTTCGGCCCGGTCCTGTCCGTGCTGACCTTCCGCACCCCGGCCGAGGCCGTGGAGAAGGCCAACAACACCCCGTACGGCCTCTCCGCCGGCATCTGGACGGAGAAGGGCTCGCGGATGCTGTGGATGGCGAGCAAGCTGCGCGCGGGCGTCATCTGGTCCAACACGTTCAACAAGTTCGACCCGGCCTCGCCCTTCGGCGGCTACAAGGAGTCGGGCTTCGGCCGCGAGGGCGGCCGCCACGGTCTGGAGGCGTACCTCAATGTCTGACCGACTCTCCGTCTTCAAGACCTACAAGCTGTACGTCGGGGGGAAGTTCCCCCGGTCCGAGAGCGGGCGGGTGTACGAGGTGACCGACTCGAAGGGCGCATGGCTCGCCAATGCGCCGCTGGCCTCCCGCAAGGACGCCCGGGACGCGGTGGTCGCCGCCCGTAAGGCGTTCGGCGGCTGGTCGGGCGCCACGGCCTACAACCGCGGCCAGATCCTCTACCGCATCGCCGAGATGCTGGAGGGCCGCCGCGACCAGTTCATCGCCGAGGTCGCGGATGCCGAGGGACTGTCCAAGTCCAAGGCCACCGCCCAGGTGGACGCGGCGATCGACCGCTGGGTCTGGTACGCGGGCTGGTCCGACAAGGTCGCCCAGATCGCCGGCGGTGCCAACCCGGTCGCCGGCCCGTACTTCAACCTCTCCTCCCCCGAGCCCACCGGTGTGGTCGCCGTCCTGGCCCCCCAGGAGTCGTCCTTCCTCGGCCTGGTCTCGGTGATCGCCCCGGCGATCGTCACCGGCAACACGGTGATCGCGGTGGCCTCCGAGGACTCCCCGCTGCCCGCCCTCTCCCTGGCCGAGGTGCTGGCCACCTCCGACCTCCCCGGCGGCGTGGTCAACATCCTCTCCGGGCGTACGGCGGAGCTCGCGGCCCCGCTCGCCGCCCACCAGGACGTCAACGCCATCGATCTCGCGGGCGCCGACGCCGGATCGGCCAAGGACCTGGAGACGGCCGCGGCCGACAACCTCAAGCGGGTGCTGCGCCCGGGCACGACGGACTGGACCGCGGACCCCGGCACCGACCGCCTCCTGGCCTTCCTGGAGACGAAGACGGTGTGGCATCCGATGGGCGTCTAGCGCCAGGTTCGTCGCCCTTGTGACGACTGCGAAATCGACTGTGCGGGGCCCCGGCCGAACGGCTGGGGCCCCGCACAGCTGTCCGCTCTCTTCACTAAGATGATCATGCCCGCGCCATGGACGCCCCCCTCGTCGAGAGAGGCCTTTGTCGCCGCCCGGAACCGAGGAGAGTGACCGTATGCCGAAGATCGACCATCTGACGCCCTGCCGCCCGTTCCTCCACCCGGGCGAGGTGCTGCGGGAGGCCAGGAACTACTGCGTCTACCCCAACCTCCCGCTCGTGCCCGCCCATCTGCGGGCTCCCCGGAAGCAGTCGTCGGGCGAGAAGCGGGCCTGGGGAACACTGAGCAGCGCCCTCGACAAGGTGTCGCGGCCGCTCGGCCGGGCGGCCACCAGCCGGCTGGTCGACAACCGGCTGGTCAACAACCCGCTGTCGCGCGCGGTCGGGAACATCGCGGAGGGGCTGAGCCAGGCTCAGGAGAACTTCGAGGACGCTGTGGACGACGCCGCGGAGCGCATGATGTTCGGCAAGCCCATGGAGGGCGACTGGACGAGCATGGCCGGCCGGTTCCACGTCCAGGTCACCAACGCGGGCGGCACCCCGCGGCACCAGGCGATCACCGACCGCCGGCTGTTCGTGTTGACGGACCAGGCCACCGGGTGGCGGGAGCGCCCGCCCGAGCTGGAACTCGCCGCCCAGACAGCGCTTTCGAACATCGCGGAGCTGCGGCCCAGGCCGCGCACCACGTTCCCCCGTGGCCGCTTCGATCTGGTCTTCGTCGACGGCTCGTGGCTGGCGCTCGGCTGTTCGTTCAAGGACGACATGGAAGCGCTGATCGCGGCCTTCTACGGGCGCTGATCCGCGGACCGGCCGCGGCTCCGTCGGCGGGCGCGGGGGTCGCGCCCGCCGACGCCGGCCGGCGCCCGGGCCTCACCCCGGCAGGATTTTCGCCACGTGCTTCACCAGCGGTACGTCCCTGATGGCGGCGCCGCGGGAGAGGTTGCCGGTCACCAGGGAGGTGCTCAGCGGCTTGAAGTCGGCGACCTGAGTGCTGACTGCGTTGGCGAGCGGGTCGACGGGCGTGTTGGCCAGCGGGTCCAGCTGGATGTTCTTGAGTGGGCCGATGCCGCCGGCCGTGGAGTGCAGCAGCGCGCCGGTCAGCGCCGAGGCCGTCTTGCCGGTGTCGGTGCTGCGCGCCGGGGCGGGCGCGGGGGCCGCGCCCGCCGACGCCGCACCGCCCGCCGCGATCGCGGAACCGGCCGCGGAGATCACCAGGCCCGCGCGCAGCAGAGTGCGCGGGATGCGGCTGGGCTTGGGACGTGCGTGGGAGGGCATGTGCCACCTGCCTGTGGTTCGAGTGCCTTACGGGGCGGTACGGGGTGGTTCGAGTGCCGTACGGGGCTGTACGTGACCGTGCGGGGCGAGAGGGTTCGGGTAATCGATTGACTGCGTAGCGTAGTTGAGGGGGCGAGGGCCGATCCACCTCGCGCGCCAGGGGTACCCCACACAGCGCAATACGCGACAATGAGTACCCGTGAGCTCCCACTCCTCCACACGGCCGCCCGCCGCCCGCGTCGTCCTGCTGACCGGGCCCTCCGGTTCCGGCAAGACGTCCCTGGCCGCGCAGAGCGGCCTTTCCGTCCTCAATCTCGACGACTTCTACAAGGAGGGGACGGACCCGACGCTGCCGCAACTGCCCGAGGGCGGCGGCGCCGACTGGGACTCGCCGCTCTCCTGGGACGCCGGCGCGGCCGTCGCGGCCATCGACGCGCTGTGCCGTACGGGACGTACCGACGTCCCCGTGTACGACATCTCCGTCAGCGCCCGGGTCGGCGCCTCGGGGCTCGACCTCGGCGGCGCCCCGCTGTTCATCGCGGAGGGCATCTTCGCCGCCGATGTCATCGCGGACTGCCGCGCGGCGGGGCTGCTGGCCGATGCGCTGTGTCTGCGCGGCCGCCCCTCCACCACCTTCCGCCGGCGGCTGGCCCGGGATCTGCGCGAGGGCCGCAAGTCGGCCCCGTATCTCGTACGCCGCGGACTGCGGCTGCTGCGCAACGAGCGGTCGATCGTCGCCCGGCACACCGCGCTGGGCGCGCACGCGTGCGCCAAGCCGGAGGCGCTAGCCCGCATATCGGCCGCGAAGACGGCGGATGCGGTGGGCACGGCGGTACGTTCCTGACCCGCGCGGCCGTACGTCACTGACGCGCCCGGCCGTACATTCCTGACGCACACGGCCCTGCGCTCCCGACGCGCACGGACGTACGCTCGCCGGGCGCGGCCCGAACGGCGGCCGACGGCGAAGAGGGGATGCAGGCAGATGCCCAGGCAGCACAGCTATCGCACCAGCGTCACATGGACCGGCAACACCGGCTCCGGGACCAGCAACTATCGCGCGTACGACCGGGATCACGAGGTGCACGCCGAGGGCCCGCCACCGCTGCCGGGCACCGCGGACCCGGCGTTCCGCGGCACGGCCGACCGCTGGAATCCCGAGCAGCTGCTGCTCGCCTCGCTCGCGCAGTGCCACATGCTGTCGTATCTGGCGCTGAGTGCGCTGGAGGGTGTGGTCATCGTCGCGTACACGGACGACGCGGAGGGCACCATGGCGGAGGACGGCGCGGGCGGCGGACGGTTCACGGAGGTCGTGCTGCGGCCGCGGGTCGAGGTGGCCTCGGCCGACGATGCCGAGCGGGCGCGGACGCTGCACGGCGATGCGCACGAGAAGTGCTTCATCGCCAACTCGGTGAATTTCCCGGTGCGGCACGAGCCGGTGGTGACGGTCCGGGGCGCGTAGCCCTGCCCGGCCGCGGCGCCCCTGCCGGCCGCGGCACGCACACAGCAAGAAGCGGGTTCGGACAGACCCCCCGGCCGCCCGAACCCGCTTCTTTTCCCCCGTGCTCCCCCGTACTTTCCCCCGTATCCCCCGATACGCCCGGCCTCCGCGGAGCACTGATCGCTCCGCTTCCGCCGGTTCCCCCGTATCCCCGTTCCCCCTCGGGCTTTCCCCGTTGCCCCCTCGGGCTTCCCCCGATCCTTCAGGCCACCAGCTCGCCGAAGGACTCCTCCTCGTCACGGCCGAAGCTGAGGACCTCGTCCTCGCGCAGCCGGCGCAGGGCGCGCCAGATGCTCGACTTCACCGTGCCGACACTGATGTTGAGAATGTCCGCGATCTCCGGGTCCGTGCGGCCTTCGTAGTAGCGCAGCACCAGCATCGTGCGCTGCGTCTCGGGCAGCCGGACCAGCGCCTGCCACAGCACGGCGCGCAGCTCGGTGCCGCGCATCGCGTCCACGTCGCCGGCCGTCTCCGGCAGTTCCTCGGTCGGGTATTCGTTGAGCTTGCGCCGGCGCCAGGCACTGATGTGCAGATTGGTCATGGTGCGCCGCAGATAGCCGCCGAGCGCCGCCTTGTCACTGATCCGGTCCCACGCCCGGAAGGTCGAGAACAGCGCGCTCTGCAGCAGGTCCTCGGCCTCGTAGCGGTCGCCGGTCAGGTGGTAGGCGGTGGCGTACAGGGAGGCGCGGCGCTCCTGGACGTAGGCGGTGAAGGCCGCTTCGGCCTCGGCCGCCTCCGACGCGGAGCGCCGTTCCCCCGTGGCCTCCCCGTACTCCGCTCCCCCGTTGTTTCCCCCGTGGGAGGCGTTTCCCCCGTGGGAGGCGTTTCCCCCGTGGGAGGCGTTTCCCCCGTGCCCCCCGGTTCCCCCGTTGATCCCCACCGTCGTCGCGTCGATGGCCACCATGAAGGGCGGCCGCTGACGCCCGGCGCCGCGAGCGCACCCGCGCCCTCCGGCACTGGACTTCTCCGGCCGTACGACGTCATGGAGCCGCGTGATAACTGCGCTGGAAGTGGTGCCGTGCAGTGTGTTCATCTCGCGCCCCCCGTCGTAGAGCCAGCTCGTTCGGTGTGTCCGGGGTGTTGATCTCTCCCGGTGCCCAAAAGACTGCCAAGCCAGTTTCATCGCGTTGTCCGCCGACTGTCACAGCCCTGTCACAGGGGGCCGGTCCGCCCCGCGCCGGGGCGCGACGAGTGCGGGCCTTGTGTACGAGAGCGCCACTGGTCGATGTCCCGGCGTCCCATGGGCCAGAATGGCTGACGTGCCTTTCCTGTTGCTGATCGAGGACGACGACGCCATCCGCACGGCCCTCGAACTCTCGCTGTCCCGCCAGGGTCACCGTGTGGTGACCGCGGCGACGGGCGAGGACGGCCTGAAACTGCTGCGCGAGCAGCGCCCGGACCTGATCGTGCTGGATGTGATGCTGCCGGGCATCGACGGTTTCGAGGTGTGCCGGCGGATCAGGCGTACGGACCAGCTGCCCATCATCCTGCTCACCGCGCGCAACGACGACATCGACGTCGTGGTGGGGCTGGAGTCCGGTGCGGACGACTATGTCGTCAAACCGGTCCAGGGGCGGGTGTTGGACGCCCGGATCCGGGCCGTGCTGCGCCGTGGCGAGCGCGAGTCCAACGACTCGGCGACGTTCGGCTCGCTGGTGATCGACCGGTCGGCGATGACCGTCACCAAGAACGGCGAGGATCTGCAACTGACACCGACCGAGCTGCGGTTGCTGCTGGAGCTGAGCCGCCGGCCCGGCCAGGCGCTCTCCCGGCAGCAGCTGCTGCGGCTGGTGTGGGAGCACGACTATCTGGGCGACTCGCGTCTGGTGGACGCCTGTGTGCAGCGGCTGCGCGCGAAGGTGGAGGACGTACCGTCCTCGCCGACACTGATCCGTACGGTCCGCGGCGTCGGCTACCGGCTGGACTCCCCGCAGTGAGGGAACGTTTCACGGAGCGCGGGACGGCGGACGGCGCGGGCGGGGCGGACGGCACGGGCGGGGCGGACGGCACGGACGGCAGGAACGAAGCGCCGCAGGCGCCCGCGGGCAGGCGGCGGGCGCCGCGGCTGCTGCGCCGGGCGTCGGGGCTGCTGCGCTGGACCAGTCTGCGGCTGCGGCTGGTCGTGGTGTTCGCGCTGGTGGCGCTGACCGCCGCGGTCTCCGCGTCCGGTATCGCGTACTGGCTCAACCGCAACACCGTTCTGGACCGCACACAGAACGCCGTCCTCAAGGATTTCCGAAAGTCGCTGGAGGACAGTACGCGGTCGCTGCCGCTGCACCCGCGGTGCGCAGAACTCCAGGACGCGGCGCGGCAGATAGCGGGCGGGCCGCAGAATTACGCGGTGCTGCTGATCGGCGTGGACCGCGAGGGCAAGGACTGCGCGGCCACCACCGACAAGGATCTGCTGACGCTCAAGAGCGTGCCCACGTCGCTGCGTACCGCGGTCAACGAGGTGCGCCCGGTCGATGAGTCCAACCGCTACGAGCACCATCTGTACTGGCAGCGCAAGGAGGTCGGGGACACCCCCTACCTCGTCGCCGGGGCGAAGGTGATCGGCGGCGGACCGACCGGCTACATGATGAAGTCGCTGGCCACCGAGCAGCAGGACCTCAACTCGCTGGCCTGGTCGCTGGGGATCGCGACGGCGCTCGCGCTGGTCGGCTCGGCGCTGCTGGCGCAGGCCGCCGCGACGACCGTGCTGCGGCCCGTACAGCGACTGGGGCATGCGGCGCGGCAGCTGGGCGAGGGGCGTCTGGACACCCGGCTGCGGGTGACCGGCACGGACGAACTCGCCGATCTGTCCCGTACGTTCAACCGTACGGCGGAGCGTCTGGAGAAGCGGGTCGAGGAGCTGAGCGGGCGCGAGGCGGCGTCCCGGCGGTTCGTGGCCGATATGTCGCACGAGCTGCGGACTCCGCTGACGGCGATCACCGCGGTCTCCGAGGTGCTGGAGGAGGAGGCCGACTCCCTCGATCCGATGATCGCGCCCGCGGTGCAGCTGGTGGTCAGCGAGACCCGGCGGTTGAACGACCTCGTGGAGAATCTGATGGAGGTCACCCGCTTCGACGCGGGGACGGCCCGGCTGGTGCTGGACGATGTCGATGTCGCGGACCAGGTGACCGCCTGTATCGACGCGCGGGCCTGGCTGGACGCGGTGGATCTGGACGCGGACCGCGGCATCGTGTCCCGGCTGGACCCGCGGCGGCTCGATGTGATCCTGGCGAATCTGATCGGCAACGCCCTCAAGCACGGTGGCTCGCCGGTGCGGGTGTCCGTGCACACCGAGGACGCGGCGGGGGACGGCGAGGGCGGCAGGACGGGCGGCTCGGCGGTCACGGGCGGCGCCGGGGCGGGCGGTCCGGCCGGTCCCGAGACGGCCGGTGAGCCGGATACCGACGGCGGTGACGGCGGCCCTGAGGGGTTTGAGCAGGAGGCGGACGAGGGCCGGCCCGGCGGCGGGGAGCTGGTGATCCGCGTACGGGATCACGGCCCCGGCATCCCGGAAGAGGTCCTTCCGCATGTCTTCGACCGCTTCTACAAGGCGAGCGCCTCCCGGCCGCGGTCGGAGGGCAGCGGTCTGGGCCTGTCGATCGCGCTGGAGAACGCGCACATCCACGGCGGCGAGATCACCGCGGCCAACCACCCCGAGGGCGGCGCGGTCTTCACGCTGCGGCTGCCGATGGACGCCTCCCGGCTGGCGGGCGGCGGCAGGAGGGACGACGGTCCGGCCGGCGCGGCCGGCGAGGGCACGGAGGGCGAGCGATGACGCCGACCAGGCGGAGATGGCGGCGTACGGCCGGCGCGGCGGCGCTCGCGCTCGCCGCCGCGGGCTGCGGAATCCGGGGCACGTCCGTACCTGTCGACGCGGGCGGTGCGCCCTCGCGGGTGAGCTGCAAGGCGCCGACGGACGAGACGCCGCCGGGCTCGCCCAGTGGTACGCAGGCCACCGTCTATCTGGTGTGCGGCTCGGCGCTGGCGCAGGTGGAGCGGACGGTGCCCCCGGCCAAGGGCGCGTCGGACGCCGATCCGCGGCTGCCGGCCGCCCGGGCCCTGCTGAACGAGCTGCAGCGGCATCCGTCGGCCGACGAGGAGAAGGCCGGCTTCAGCAGCGCGCTGCCGACGGATCTGAAGGTCCGGGGGCCGCGCGCGGGCGATCCCGCCGATGCGCTGCGGCTGAGCATCCGGCCGGACGATCTGCCGTCCTTCGCGCTGGCGCAGCTGGTGTGCACCTACGGCGCGAACGCGGCGCTGGGCCGCACTCATGCGGCGGTGCTGGGCGGGCCGGGCGACGATCCGGCGCACCGCTATGACTGCTCCGCGGATGTGCTGGCCAATCCGGACATAGCGGAGAACGCCGGCTGGGGGGACCCGCTGTCCGAGAAGGGCTGAGCCGGGGCGGCCGGGGCGGGTGCGCCGCGGCGGGCCAACACGGGTGCAATGGGGCGGAACCGCGGCCCCCGCTACCGGCGTCCTGGCCTTTGTGCAGCCTCATGGCCCCGGCACCACCGCCGCCCCCCGTATGCGCGTCACCGGACTTCTCCTCCTCGTGGCGCATCTGCTGACCGTCGGCTGGCTCACGCTGCGTCCTCGTACCGTGCCATGGGTGCCCGCCGCGAATCTCGAACCGCTGGCGACGATCAGGGCCGAGCTGGCGCGCGACCTGTCGTGGGACGTCGTGCAGCATCTGGGCGGCCCGGTGCTGCTGCTGGCGCCTCTGGGAGTGCTGCTCCCGCTGTCGGCCGGGCGGCTGGACGTGTCCCCGCTGGTGTCCCTGACCCGTACCGTCTTCGCCGGTGCGATGATCGCGCTGGCCATCGAGCTGCTGCAGTCAGGGGTACCCGGCCGGGTGCCGGACGTCGACTCGGTGCTGCTGAACACCCTCGGGGTGGCCCTGGTGCATCTGGCGGTCGTCCCTGGGGCCCGGTCCCGGCTCCGTCGCCGGTACGAGCATCTCGGGGGAACGACCCCGAAGATCCCCAGGGTTGAACTGACCCCGCAGGCTGACGTCCTCTCGGTCAGCCGGACCTACCTTTGAGACATCGGGGCAAACGCCCCACGAAGTCGAAAAGGAGTCGCCCATCATGGCCGCCGCACTGGTCCGTACCCGCAACAACCGAATGATCGCCGGAGTGTGCGCGGGCCTGGCCCGTCGCTTCGGTACGACCCCGACGACGATGCGCGTGATCTTCGCGGTGTCGTGTCTGCTGCCCGGCCCGCAGTTCCTGGTCTATCTGGCGCTGTGGATACTCCTCCCCTCGGAGGACAAGGCCACCAGCGCCGCCGCCTGGTGAACCACCGGCCCGTACGCGCGAGGGCGTACGGGCCGTGGCTTGGCGCAGTGCGCGTCCCTACAGGACGGGCTGTCCTTACAGGACGGTGCCCGACGGGACGGGCTGTGTGCTGGGCTCAGCCGCCCAGGGGGAGGGTCTTGGCGACGGCGCTGGTCGGCAGGCCGCCGAGCAGCTTGTTGCCGCTGGAGTTCAGGTGGGTCTTGACCTTGTTGTCGTCCGACTTGGTCTTGGTGACACCGGAGACGGTCTTGGTGGCCCCCGAGACGGTCTTGGTGGCGTCCTGCACCGGCAGGCTCTTGAGCACGCCGGTGGCGCCGGCGGTGTCGATCGCCTGGGCCGCGTTGGCGGCGCCCGCGGCGGTGACGGCGAAGGCGGCGCCGAGCGCGGCGACACCGAGAGTCTTGATGGTTCCCTGCTTCATCGAATTACGTCCTCATTGATGGGGGCTTGACCGGCCAATCAACCTAGTGATGCGGCAACCGGCGCCGCAAACAGCCACGACGAATGAAAAAACGGCCGGTGGACATTCCACCGGCCGTTGCGCTATATGCTTCGCGCTACTGCTTACACAGTGTCAGATTCGCTGCTCACAGCGGTCGTTGCACTCACCGGGCGAAAGAGCCATTCGGCGCGCAGCTCCGCGTAACCGGGCTTGATGACGTCATTGATCATGGCCAGACGTTCATCGAAAGGAATGAACGCTGATTTCATCGCATTGACTGTAAACCACTGCATGTCATCGAGCGTGTATCGAAATGTCTTGACCAGGTGCTCGAATTCCCGGGACATGTTCGTACCGCTCATGAGCCGGTTGTCGGTGTTGACCGTGAGCCGGAACTGCAGTCGGCGCAGCAGACCGATGGGGTGCTCCGCGTAGGACGGGGCGGCGCCGGTCTGGAGGTTGGAGGTGGGGCACATCTCCAGCGGGATGCGCTTGTCCCGTACGTACGAGGCGAGCCGGCCGAGCTTGACCGAG
This sequence comes from Streptomyces inhibens, assembly GCF_022221585.1. Classification (NCBI taxonomy): domain Bacteria; kingdom Bacillati; phylum Actinomycetota; class Actinomycetes; order Kitasatosporales; family Streptomycetaceae; genus Streptomyces; species Streptomyces inhibens. The sequence continues at coordinate 6,222,225 of NZ_CP084681.1, read as the reverse complement.
CCGTCGTCGGCGACCTCGATGTCGTCGATGATCCGGACGCCGTGGCCGAGGCGGTCGGCGCCGCACCACTGGAGCGCCTGCCAGATGGACGGCAGGCCGAAGGCCTCACCGGCGTGGATGGTGAAGTGGTTGTTCTCCCGCTTGAGGTACTCGAACGCATCGAGGTGGCGGGTGGGAGGGTAGCCGGCCTCGGCGCCCGCGATGTCGAAGCCGACGACGCCGGTGTCGCGGTAGCGGTTGGCGAGTTCGGCGATCTCCAGGGCGCGGGCGGCGTGCCGCATGGCGGTCAGCAGGGCGCCGACGCGGATGCGGTGGCCGTTCTCGCGGGCCCGCCGTTCGCCCTCGCGGAAGCCCTCGTTGACCGCCTCGACGACCTCTTCGAGGCTCAGCCCCTGTTCGAGGTGCTGCTCGGGCGCGTAGCGGACCTCGGCGTAGACCACGCCGTCGGCGGCCAGGTCCTCGGCGCACTCGGCGGCCACCCGCACCAGTGCGTCGCGGGTCTGCATGACGGCACAGGTGTGCGCGAAGGTCTCCAGATAGCGCTCGAGCGAGCCGGAGTCGGCGGCCTCGCGGAACCAGATCCCGAGCTTTTCCGGGTCGGTTTCCGGCAGTCCTTCGTAGCCGGTTTCGCGGGCCAGGTCGACGACCGTGGCGGGGCGCAGGCCGCCGTCGAGGTGATCGTGGAGCAGCACCTTGGGGGCGCGACGGATCTGTTCACTGGTCGGGAGGGTGGTGGTCTCGCTCGTCATTTCGGCACTCTAGCCCCTACGCGCGTAGATCTCACCGAACGATACGTAACAGTGACCCGTCCACAGGGTGGCGGGCACGCCACCATCTGCCATCGTTCTCGTCATGGCTCAGCAAGCACTGCCGGTCCGCGAGGCCCGGCTGGGAAAACCGCTGGGAACGGGCGGGACGGAGAGTGCGGTGAGCGGGGTCGCCCTCTTACTGCCCGGTGGCGGACCGACCGGCGTGCGACGCCCGTCGCCGGTGTCCGCACTGGCGGTACGCCCGCTCGCGGCCCGGCTGGCGAAGGCGGGGCGCACCGAGGGGCTGACCGCCCATGTCGTGCACTACCGCTGCCGCGGCTGGAACGGCGCCGAGGCCCACCCGGCACGGGATGCGGCCTGGGCCCTGGAGGAGGTGGTCCGCCGCTACGGCGATGTCCCGGTCTGTCTCGTCGGCACGGGCATGGGCGCCCGCGCCGCCCTGCACGCCGCCGGCCACCCCGCCGTCAACTCCGTACTGGCGATCGCCCCTTGGCTGCCCGATCCCCGCCAGGACAGCACCCGGCCCGATCCGGTCAAACAGCTCATCGGCCGTCAGGTCCTGCTGGTCCACGGCACCAACGACGAGCGCACCGACCCCGATCTCTCCTACCGCTACGCCGAGCGCGCCAAGAAGGTCAACCGCGACACCTGCCGCTTCGAGGTGCACTCCGACGGCCACTCCCTGCACCAGCACCGCGCCGAAGTCCTCGCCCTGGCAGCCGACTTCATGCTCGGCTCCCTCTTCGCCCGCGACTACGCCCGCCCCCTGCGCGACGCCCTCGCCGCACCCCCACCCCTGGGCCTCCGCATGCCCCTGGCCGCGGGCTTCGGGACGTCACTGCGGCACTGAGCCCACGTCGGCGCCGGTCGCCCGGTCATCTGGGCAACAGGCGTCCCCGGCGGCTCAGCAGGAACTTTTTGAAGGCGGCCACCGGGGGTGTGTCGGGGTGGCCGTCGAGCCAGGCGACGCCGATTTCGCGGACCGCGCGGGGGGCTGTCACGGTCAGTTCGGCGACGCCGGGGCGGGGGACGGCGGGGGGCGGGAGGAGTGCCACGCCCAGGCCGGCGGCGACCAGGCCGCGGAGGGTCTCGGCTTCCTCGCCCTCGAAGGCGATGCGTGGGGTGAAGCCCGCTTCGGTGCACAGGGCGTCGGTGATCCGGCGCAGGCCGTAGCCCGGTTCGAGGGTGACGAACAGCTCGCCGGCGGCCTCGGCGAGGCGGACCCGTTTGCGAGCGGCCAGCGGGTGGTCGTCCGGGACGACCAGGCGCAGTTTCTGTTCATCGAGCCGGCGGGCGACCAGGTCCGGGTAGTCCGGGACCGGTGAGGTCAGGCAGAGGTCGAGGTCGCCGGCGCGGAGCCGTTCGATCATCGCCTCGCCGTAGTTCTGGACGAGCTGGAAGCGGACGCGCGGGTGGTCGGCGCGGAAGCTGCGGATCAGGCCGGGGACGGTCTCCGAGCCGAGGGTGTGGAGGAAGCCGAAGGCGACCTTGCCGGCGGCGGGGTCGACGTCGGCGCGTACGGACTCGGTGGCGCGTTCCAGGTCCGTCAGCGCGCGTTCGGTGGAGGCGAGGAAGGCGCGGCCGGCCGGGGTGAGGGAGAGGGTGCGGCCGTGCCGGGCGAAGAGGGCGACGCCGAGGTCGTCCTCCAGGCGGACGAGGGCGCGGCTGAGGGTCGGCTGCGGCATGCCGAGCTCCCGTGCGGCGCGGGTGACGTGCTCGTGCCGGGCGACGGCGGCGAACTGGGCGAGCCGCGGGGCCAGGGTCAGCGCCCACGAGTCGGTGCCGAGCTCGGCGGGCTCCCCCGCGTCCGGGCCAAGGCGGCCCGGTTCGGCCATGTCTTTTCTGTTGCGACCTTGCAACAGCGGTGCGCGTGAACTGGGATCATGTGTCACAGCATCGATTATGGCGTTTCTATGCATTGGACGCATGAACTGCGGAGTCCTACCTTCGAAACATGCCTCCCGCTGATACCGGGGCGTCCGTCACCGACCGTGCGGCCGCCTCTCCCCAGTCGTCCACAGACTCCTCTTCCTCCGCCGCCGCGCTCGACCCCGAGTCGGGCAAGCTGCGGCCGGGCGGCCCCGGCTACCGCCGGATGAGCTTCGCCCTCTTCGCCGCCGGAGTGGCCACCTTCGCGCTCCTCTACTCCACGCAGGCGCTGCTGCCCGCGATCTCCAGCGACCTCGGGGTGAGCCCGGACCAGGCGAGCTGGACGGTGTCGGCGGCCACCTTCGGGCTGGCGCTCGGGGTGATTCCGCTGAGCGCGGTGTCCGAGCGCTTCGGGCGGCGCACGCTGATGACGGTGTCCCTCTCGGTGGCCGCGCTGATCGCGCTGCTGGTGCCGTTCGCCCCGTCGATCGGCGCCCTGATCGCGCTGCGCGCCGTCCAGGGTGTGGCACTGGCCGGGCTGCCGGCCTCGGCGATGGCCTTCCTGGCCGAGGAGGTACGCGCCAAGGCGCTGGTGGCGGCCATCGGGCTGTTCGTGGCGGGCAACAGCATCGGCGGGATGTCCGGCCGGATCGTGACCGGCTGGGTCGCCCAGGCCTGGGGCTGGCGGGCCGCGCTCGGTGCGGTGGGTGTGCTGGCCGTGGTGTGCGCGGTGACCTTCCGGCTGCTGGTGCCCAAGGCCCGGCATTTCGCGCCCCGTTCGGTGGGCCCGCGGGCGCTGGCCCGTACGCTCGGCGGCCACCTCTCCGACCCGTTGCTGCGCCGCCTGTACGGCATCGGCGCGCTGTTCATGACGGTCTTCGGCGCGGTCTACACGGTCATCGGCTACCGCCTGGTCTCCGAGCCGTTCAACCTGCCGCAGGGCATTGTCGGTTCGATCTTCGTGGTCTATCTGGTCGGTACGGTCTCCTCGGCCGCGGCCGGCCAGCTGGTCGCCCGGGTCGGCCGCCGCGGCGCCCTCTACCTGGCCGTCGGCACCACGTCGACGGGTCTGCTGCTGACTCTTGCCGACTCGGTGTCCGCGGTGCTGGCGGGCCTCATCCTGATCACCGCGGGCTTCTTCGCGGGCCATGCGGTCGCCTCGTCCGCGGTCAGCCGCACCGCCAAGACGGCGCGCGCCCAGGCGTCGGCCCTCTACCAGTGCGCGTACTACGTCGGCAGCAGCCTGGGCGGTGCGCTCGGCGCCGCCGCCTTCCACGCCGTCGGCTGGGAGGGCACCGTCCTCCTCGGCCTCGCCGCGATGCTGGGCGCCGCCTCGATCACCGTCTACGCCACCCGTAAGGCCGTGGCCGAACGCCGGCTGCTCCACCTGGAGAAGGCCGCGTAACACCGCCGCAGCGCCGCGGCGCATCGAGCGCGAAGGGCCCGCCCCGCCACCTGTCCTGGTGGGGCGGGCCCTTCGTCCTGGCGGTCTCAGCCGGCGGGGAAGATCCCGGTGTCCAGGGTGAGTTCGAAGGGCGCCGGTAGCACCAGCTCGTCGCCGAACTTCACGGTCTGCAGTACGCGGTAGACGTCGTCCGTCGGTTCTCCGTAGAGCGTGATCGTCGGCCCGGCGGAGGCCCATCGGTCAACGAGCAGGTAGAGCGGGACGCCGGCCCGGGCGTACCCCGCGGCCTTTGCGATCCGGTCGTTGCTCGCGTTGGACTTGGAGGTGACCTCGACGATCAACTTGGCAGTTGCCGCCGGTACGTAGTGGCCGGGCTCGCCGCAGAGGACATCGACGGGAACCACGGCCAGATCCGGGATGTAGAGGCCCTTACGCAGCGGAATTCCCGCCCCGAGCGTCTGGTAGACGCCCCAGTCCTCCGGGAGCACGGAGTACAGGCGGCGATGGACCTTCTCGGCGATTACGTTGTGGTTGTTGTCGGGCGGCGGCGACATGGTGACGATCCCCTCGATGATCTCCACCTTCCAGCCCTCGGGTGCGTCCGCCTGTTCCCAGATACGGACGAGGTCGTCCCACTCGCGGCCATTGCCGGACGGGTGGTCGACGGTGAGTGCGCTCATGGCGGTCTCCTCTATCGGTACGTCACCGATCCCAGCATGCCGAACAGGACCCGAACCGGTCCACAGGTTCCGTTCACCCATACGAGAAAACCCCAGGTCAGCCGATACGTTCCAGCACCACGGGCCCCGCCGTATAGGTGGCGTCCTCCGAGCCGACGACGGCACCGCCGTCCAGCGCCTCCAGCGCGTACGGCAGCTTCTCGGGCGTGTCGGTGTGGAGGGTGAGCAGGGGCTGGCCGGCTGTGACGCGGTCGCCGGGCTTGGCGTGCAGCTCCACACCCGCGCCCGCCTGGACCGGGTCCTCCTTACGGGCGCGGCCGGCGCCCAGGCGCCAGGCGGCGAGGCCGACGGCGTAGGCGTCGAGGGTGGTGAGGACGCCGGAGGAGGTGGCGGTGACGACATGCTGTTCGCGGGCCACCGGGAGGGCGGCGTCCGGGTCGCCGCCCTGGGCGCTGATCATGCGGCGCCAGTGGTCCATGGCGGAGCCGTCGGCCAGCGCCTTGGCCGGGTCGGCGTCCTTGAGGCCGGCCGCGTCGAGCATCTCGCGGGCGAGGGCGAGGGTGAGGTCGACGACGTCCTGGGGGCCGCCGCCGGCCAGCACCTCGACGGATTCGCGGACTTCGAGGGCGTTGCCGGCGGTCAGGCCGAGCGGGGTGGCCATGTCGGTGAGCAGGGCGACCGTCCTCACGCCGTGGTCGGTGCCCAACTCGACCATGGTGGAGGCGAGTTCACGGGCGTCGTCGAGGTGCTTCATGAAAGCGCCGGAGCCGACCTTGACGTCCAGGACCAGGGAGCCGGTGCCCTCGGCGATCTTCTTGGACATGATCGAGGAGGCGATGAGGGGGATGGACTCGACGGTGCCGGTGACGTCGCGGAGGGCGTAGAGCTTCTTGTCGGCGGGGGCGAGGCCGTCGCCGGCGGCGCAGATGACGGAGCCGACGTCGCGCAGCACGTCCAGCATCTCGTCGTTGCTCAGCTGGGCGCGCCAGCCGGGGATCGCCTCCAGCTTGTCGAGGGTGCCGCCGGTGTGACCGAGGCCGCGGCCGGAGAGCTGGGGCACGGCGGCGCCGCAGGCGGCGACGAGCGGGGCGAGCGGGAGGGTGATCTTGTCGCCGACGCCGCCGGTGGAGTGCTTGTCGGCGGTGGGGCGCGGCAGCGACGAGAAGTCCATCCGCTCGCCCGAGGCGATCATGGCCGCCGTCCAACGGGCGATCTCCGTGCGGTTCATGCCGTTGAGGAAGATGGCCATCGCCAGGGACGACATCTGCTCATGGGCGACCTCGCCGCGGGTGTAGGCGTCGATCACCCAGTCGATCTGATCGGCGGTCAGCTCGCCGCGGTCGCGCTTGGTGCGGATGACGGAGATGGCGTCCATGGACGGTTCCTTTCGAACGGGTAACTCCCGTTCTACACGCATAGAAACGAGCGTGGCCAGAGAGGGCCGGGAAACGACGCGGATGCTACCGGGTCAGATGCCCCGGCCCGAACGCGTCCGGCAGCAGCTCGGAGAGCGGGCGGATGCCGGCCGCGGTGTCCACCAGGAGGTCCGGGCCGCCGTGTTCGTACAGGAGCTGGCGGCAGCGGCCGCACGGGACGAGCAGTTCGCCCGCGCCGTCCACGCAGGTGAAGGCGGTCAGGCGGCCGCCGCCGCCGGCGAACAGGGCGGAGATCAGGCCGCATTCGGCGCACAGGCCGAGACCGTACGAGGCGTTCTCGACATTGCAGCCGGTGACGGTGCGGCCGTCGTCCACGAGGGCGGCGGCGCCGACGGGATAGCCGGAGTACGGGGCGTAGGCCCGGGACATCGCGTCCCGGGCCTGCCGCCGCAGCGACTCCCAGTCGGGAGCTGTGCTCATGCCGATACCTCGCTTCGCGAGGCCTCGCACTCGCTCGGCGCGCACCTCTCGACGGTTCGGTCGCTGCGCTCGCTCACTTGCCCTGGCCTCTTCGGTAGATCTTGCCGATGGCCTTCGGTGGCCGCAGTCTCTGTGCGGCCAGCGAGAGCACCAGCAGCGTGGCGATGTACGGGGCGACGCCGACGATCTCCAGCGGGACCGTGTCGGAGGTGGCGTACCAGACGGCGAGCAGCACGGCGGCGACCAGGCTGATCACGGCCTGGGTGCGCTGTCCGCCGCGCAGCTTCCACACCGCCAGGCCGACCAGCAGAACGGCGAGCAGGAGCAGCAGCGCGTGGACGGTGGGGCCGCCGCCGCGCAGCTGGAGCGCGTCCATGAAGCCGAACAGGCCGGCGCCCATGGCGACGCCGCCCGGCCGCCAGTTACCGAAGATCATGGTGGCGAGGCCGATATAGCCGCGGCCACCGGTCTGGCCGTCCTGGTAGATGTGCACGTAGATCGCGAGGAACGCGCCGCCGAGGCCGGCCAGCGCGCCGGAGACGGCCACCGCCGCGTACTTGTAGCGGTAGACGTTGACGCCCAGCGACTCGGCCGCGATCGGGCCCTCGCCGCAGGAGCGCAGCCGCAGACCGAAGGCGGAGCGCCACAGGACGAAGAAGGTGAGCACGAAGATGACGGCGGTCACCACGGTCAGCCAGGAGACGTTGGTGACCAGGGAGCCGGCGATGCCGGCCACGTCGGAGACCAGGAACCAGTGGTGCTGCTCGATCGAGTAGAGCCAGTCGGACAGGCCGGGAACGGTGAACGTCGGCATGTCGGGCATCGGTGGCGACTGCTTGTCGTTGCCGCCCGCGGCCGACGCCGCGCTACCGTCCGCGCCGAACCACAGCTTGGCGAGGAACTGGGTCAGTCCGAGCGCCATGATGTTGATGGCGACGCCGGAGATGATGTGGTCGACGCCGAAGGTGACGGTGGCGACGGCGTGCAGCAGTCCGCCGAGCGCGCCACCGAGGACGCCGGCCAGCGCCGCGGCCCAGGGGCCGTGCTGCCAGCCGACGGCGCCCGCGGAGAAGGCGCCGAGCATCATCATGCCTTCGAGGCCGATGTTGATGACGCCGGAGCGCTCGGACCACAGACCGCCGAGGCCGGCCAGGCCGATCGGCACGGCGGCGTTGAGCGCGGCGGTGTACTGGCCGGATTCGGTCAGGTTGTTGGCGCCGGTGACGATCCGCAGCAGGGACAGCAGGATCAGGCTGCCCGAGATGATCAGCAGGACCTTGGGGTAGCTGAGCTTGGCCCGGCGGATCTTGGGCTTGTGATGGTGGGGGCTCTGGTCGACCGGAGCCGTGAGGTTCGTACTCACGAGGACACCTCCGCCTTCTCGGTCTTACGGGCCTGGGCGGCGAGCTCCTCGCCGACCTGCCGTTGCTGGAGTCTGAGGCCGTAGCGGCGCACGAGTTCGTAGGCGATGACGACGCAGAGCACGATGACGCCCTGCATCACGCCGACGATCTCCTGCTCGTAGTCCTCGAATTCGAGCTGGGTGCCGGTGCGCTCCAGGAAGCCCCACAGCAGCGCGCCGGCGGCCATCCCGGCCGGGTGGTTGCGGCCCAGCAGCGCGATGGCGATGCCGGTGAAGCCGATACCGATGGGGAAGTCGGTGCCGTAGTTGTACGAGACGCCGAGCAGGGTCGGCATACCGATCAGGCCCGCCGCGGCGCCGGAGAGCAGCATGGAGGTGACGATCATCCGCTTGACGCTGACGCCGCTCGCCTCGGCCGCGGACTCGGACTGGCCGACCGTACGGAGGTCGAAGCCGAAGCGGGTGCGGTTGAGCACGAACCAGTACACGAAGCCGACGATGACGGCGATGACGATGAAGCCGTCGATGGGCTTGGGGCTGGTGGGGATGGTGAAGAAGTGGCTGGAGGCCGGGAGGTTGGGCGTGTGGAAGAGGTTGCCGTCCTTCCGCGCCAGCCGGCCTTCCTGGAGGAAGTAGCCGATGACCGCGGCCGCGATGGCGTTCAGCATGATCGTGGTGATCACCTCGCTGACGCCGCGGGTGGTCTTCAGCAGGCCCGCGATACCCGCCCAGACCGAGCCGACCAGCATCGCGACGAGGATGATCAGCGGGATCTGCAGGAAGCCGGGGAGCGTCAGCGCACCACCGACCACCGCGGCGAAGAACGCCGCGATGCGGTACTGGCCGTCGACACCGATGTTGAAGAGGTTCATCCGGAAGCCGATGGCGACGGCCAGCGCGGACAGGTAGTACGGGATCGCCTTGTTGATGATCCAGACCTGGCTGTCGCTCTTGGAGCCGAAGTCGGCCATCACCGTGTAGGCGTGGATCGGGTCCTTGCCGGTGGCCAGGATGATCACCGAGGTGATGGCCAGCGCGGCGACGATCGCCAGGACGGGCGCGGCGATGCCCAGGATCAGCTTGTTCTTGTCGAGCTTCTTCACTCGGACTCCCCCTCCTGGGACGAGCGCGGCTCCGGGTCCGCGGCGGGGCCGTTGTCGGAATGGGTGAGATGGCCGCTGGCGGCGCCGGTCATGGCCGAGCCCAGCTCCTCCGGGGTGATGGTGGCGGGGTCCGCGTCCGCGACGAGCCGGCCGCGGTACATCACCCGCAGGCCGTCGGACAGGCCGATCAGCTCGTCCAGGTCGGCCGAGATCAGCAGTACGGCGAGACCTTCGTGGCGGGCGGTGCGGATCTGGTCCCAGATCTGCGCCTGGGCGCCGACGTCCACGCCCCGGGTGGGGTGCGCGGCGATCAGCAGCTTGGGGTGATGGCTCATCTCACGGCCGACGATCAGCTTCTGCTGGTTGCCGCCGGAGAGCGAGGCCGCGGTGACCTCGATGCCGGGCGTACGGACGTCGTACTCGGCGACGATCCGCTCGGTGTCCGCGCGGGCGGCCTTCAGGTCGAGCAGCCGGCCCTTGGCGTTGGGCTTTTCGGTGACATGGCCCAGGATGCGGTTCTCCCACAGGGGGGCCTCCAGCAGCAGGCCGTGCCGGTGGCGGTCCTCGGGGATGTAGCCGATGCCGTCCTCGCGCCGGGTGCGGGTGGGCAGATGGCTGATGTCGATGCCGTCCAGCGTGATGGTGCCGCCGTCGGGGTCGCGCATGCCCATGATGGCCTCGACCAGTTCGGCCTGGCCGTTGCCCTCCACGCCCGCGATGCCCAGGACTTCGCCCTTGTGGATGGTCAGCGACACATCGTCCAGGACGGTGCGCTCGATCCCCTCCGCGTCGGCGGTGGTCAGCCGCAGCCCTTCGACCTTCAGCAGCTCCACGTCCGTGACGGTGGACTCACGGGTCTGCGGCGAGGGCAGTTCGCTGCCGACCATCAGCTCGGCGAGCTGCTTGGGCGTGGTCTCGCTGGGGACGACGGAGGCGACGGTGGTGCCGCGCCGGATGACGGTGATGTCGTCGGCGACCGAGAGCACCTCGCCCAGCTTGTGGGAGATGAAGATGACGGTCAGGCCCTCGGCCTTGAGCTCACGCAGGTTGTCGAAGAGCGCGTCGACCTCCTGCGGGACCAGGACCGCGGTCGGCTCGTCGAGGATGAGCGTACGGGCGCCGCGGTAGAGGACCTTGAGGATCTCCACGCGCTGGCGGTCGGCGACGCCGAGGTCCTCGACGAGGACGTCGGGGCGGATGCCGAGGCCGTAGCGGTCGGAGATCTTGAGGATCTCGGCGCGGGCCTTGCCGCTGATGCCGTGCAGTTTCTCGCCGCCGAGAACGATGTTCTCCAGGACGGTGAGGTTGTCGGCGAGCATGAAGTGCTGGTGCACCATGCCGATGTTGCGGGCGATGGCGTCGGCCGGGCTGTGGAAGCTGACCTGTTCGCCGTCGATGCTGATGGTGCCCTCGTCCGGCTTCTGCATGCCGTAGAGGATCTTCATCAGCGTGGACTTGCCCGCGCCGTTCTCGCCGACCAGCGCGTGCACGGTGCCGCGGTGGATGGTGATGTCGATGTCATGGTTGGCGACGACTCCCGGGAACCGCTTGGTGATCCCGCGGAGTTCCACCGCCGGTGCTGCGGCGGGGGCGCTGTCTGCCTGGGGGCTGCTGGACGCTTTGATGGCGCACTCTCCTCGGGGGACAGGGAGTGGTACGGAGGAGCGGGGAGGTGACGATATCGCGCCAACTCCGCGCTACGCGCGTAGTGTTGGCGCCGAAAAAAGCCGAAAAGCTGCCGGGTTGCTCCGGCGAACGGCCCGGCGCGGCGGCGTGGTGGCCGCTGCGCCGGGCCGGAAAGACCCTACTGCTTGGCGGGGGTGTCGCTGACCTTCACCTGGCCCGACGCGATCTTCTTCTTCGCCGCGTCGATCTTGCCCTGGATGTCGTCGATGAAGCCGCCCGAGGTGGACAGCCGCACGCCGTTGTCCTTGAGCGTGTAGCTCTTGTTGCCGGTCAGCGGCTTCTTGTCCTTGACGCTCTTGACCAGGTCAAAGACCGCCACGTCGACGTTCTTCATCACCGAGGTGAGGATCGAGTTCTTGTACTGGGCCAGACCCGGCTGCTGGTACTGGTCGGAGTCGACGCCGATCGCCCAGGTGCCCTTCTTGCCGGCGACCGTCTCGATCGAGCCGTTGCCGGACTGGCCGGCCGCGGTGTAAATGACGTCGATACCGGCGTCGAGCATGCCCTTGGCCTTGCCCTTCGCGGCGGCCGGGTCGTTGAAGCCCTTGTCGTCGTTGGCGTAGAGGTACTCGGAGGTGACCTTCGCCTTGGGGTCGGTGTCCTTGACGCCCTGCTCGAAGCCGGCCTGGAACTTCTGGATCAGCGCGTTGTTCACACCGCCGATGAAGCCGACCTTGTGGGTCTTGCTCTTCAGCGCGGCGGCGACACCGGCGAGGTAGGAGCCCTCGTGCTCGGCGAAGACCATGCCGTAGACGTTCTTGGCCTCGGAGGGCGAGTCGACGACGCCGAAGGTGGTGTCCGGGTAGTCCTTGGCGACCTTGTTGACGGACTTGCCGTAGTTGAAGCCGACACCGATGACGGGGTTGTAGCCCGCCTCGGCCAGCGAGGACAGCCGCTGCTCGCGGTCCGCCTCGGTCTCGCCGTTCTTGGCGGTCATCATCTTGGCCTTCACGCCGAGGTCCTTCTCGGCCTTGTCCACGCCACGGGCCGCCGCCTCGTTGAACGAGTGGTCGTCCCGGCCGCCGACGTCGAAGGCCAGGCCGACGCCCTTGTCCTTGCCACCGGACTCGGTGGACGACTCGCCGCAGGCGCTCAGCGAGAACGTGAGGGCCGCGGTGGCAATGCCCGCGGCAACGATCTTGGATACCCGGTGCACGGTGGGCCCCTTCGACTCGTAGCGCCTCCGTCGGCGCTGATTCCGCGGAATCGTAACGCGCGTAGATGCCAGGTAAAGGGGAGCTTGGCAGCCGTTATCGGATCGTCGCGAACGGCATCTGACCGGGAGAGTTACGGACGGTTACCGTCGAGCAGCGCGGCAGCGGTGAAAAGCTCCACGCCGACCTTGATCGCCGCCTCGTCCACATCGAAGTCGCCGCGGTGCAGATCGTGCCGGCTCGGCTCGCCGGGCGCCCTTACTCCCAGGCGAGCCATCGCGCCCGGGACGTGCTCCAGGTACCAGGAGAAGTCCTCGCCGCCCAGGGACTGTTCGGTGTCCTCGATGCTGTGAGCGCCGCGCCGGGCGGCCATGGCGTCGTGCAGCAGCTGGGCGCTCGACGCCTCGTTGACCACCGGCGGGACCCCGCGGACGTAGGTGATCTGCGGCTTCGCGCCGTACAGGGCGGCGACCTCGTCGATCGCGGCGTGCACCGTGTCCGGGGCCTTGCGCCAGGCGTCGAGATCGAGGCAGCGGACCGTGCCGGACAGCTCGGCGTGTTGCGGGATCACATTGCAGGCGTGTCCGGACTCCACCCGGCCCCAGGTGACGGCGAGCCCGGCCCGGGCGTCGACCCGGCGGGCGAGCAGCGCCGGCACATCGAGGGCGACCCGGGCGGCGGCGGTGACCATGTCGGTGGTCAGATGCGGGCGGGCGGTGTGGCCGCCGGGCCCGTCCAGCGCGACCTCCAGCCGGTCGCAGGCCGAGGTGATCGCTCCCGTACGCAGCCCGATCCGGCCGGCGTCGACCCGCGGGTCGCAGTGCACGGCGAGGATCCGGCCGACGCCGTCGAGCACACCGGAGTCGATCGCGTCGGGGGCGCCGCCCGGCAGCACCTCTTCCGCCGGCTGGAAGATCAGTCGCACCGGGCGGGGCAGCGCGCCGGCGCGGGCGAGCTCGGCCAGGACCAGGCCGGCGCCGAGGACGACGGTGGTGTGGACGTCGTGGCCGCAGGCGTGCGCACGGCCGGGGACCGTGGAGGCGTACTCGACGGTCTTGGTGTCCGGGATGGGCAGCGCGTCGATGTCCGCACGCAGGGCCAGCAGGGGGCCGGTGGCGCCGGTGTCCGTACCGATGTCGCAGATCAGACCGGTGCCGGTGGCCAGGACGCGGGGCCGCAGACCGGCCCGCTCCAGGCGGTCCTTGATCGCGGCGGTGGTCCGGAACTCCTGGTTGCCGAGCTCGGGGTGCCGGTGCAAGTCGCGGCGGAAGGCGCTGAGTTCGGCGCGCAGCGCCTCGGGGAGGGCGCCGGGGAGCGGGGCGGTGTCGGCAGCGGCGTCAGCGTCGTCGGTATCGCGGGACATCAGTTGGTTCACCCGTTGAAGGTTACGGGCCCCGATGGGGCAACTGTCCCTCGATCAACAAAAGTTCAGCCTGTTAGGGGAAGAAAATCTGGTCCGCTCGGCGCATGGACCGATGACGAGAGGGGTATGCAGTAAGGCTTCGCGCAGTGGGATTCAGCCGGCGGCCATCCGCTGGGTGAAGGGCAGTCGCTGCACGTCGCGGGCGGTGCCGGTGACCCCGTCGAGGAAGCCCTGTGCGCGCGGTGAGGCGTTCGCCGTCAGCCACTCCGGGTCGATATCACAGACCGCCACCTTCACCTCCGTGCCCAGCAGCGCCAGCGGCAGGGTGTGGACGACGGTCGAGGGGAAGCTGACGATCAGCCGTCCGATGGGGCCGCGCCGGGCGATCAGTTCGAGCGGCAGATCGGGGCGTACGACCTCCAGACCGGTTTCGTTCGCGAGCCGGTGGAGCTTCTCGGTGCTCTCGCGGCGGTGCGCGAAGTAGCGGGTGGCGCCGTGCGTACGGGCCAGGGTGCCGACCGCCGTCAGATAGCGGTCGACGTCCACCACTCCGGTCTCCACCAGCGAGGTGCCGACGATGTCGGCGGCGCGGGTGAGCCGGGGCGGGCCGAAGCGGCCGCGGGTCCAGGCGAACTCGTTGGTGGTGACGCGCACGCCCGGCGGCACCTCTACGGGCATCGAACTGAACAGCCCGACGGTGCGCCGGCCGCCCTCGGGTGCCGGGGTGAGCCGGCGCCGCGCGGTGGCCGAGAACGGCGCGAAGACCAGGTCCCGCGCGCCGCGCCCGCTGCCGTGCCGGTGCCAGCGCACCAGCCGCTCGCCACGGGCGAGTTGGGAGATGAACTCCATGGTGGCGGTGCCGTCGTCGACCACGACCAGATGGCGCGCCCTGGTGAGGGTGAGCAGCAGCTGGACGTAGCGGGAGAACGGGTCGCCGATGACGACGCGGCGGGCGCGGCGCAGCAGCGGGGTGAGTCCGCCGATGGTGCGCAGCGGCGCGGTCGGGCCGCCGCGGGCCTCTTCCCAGCGCACCGTATGGCCTTCTTCGCGGGCGAGTTCGGCCATCCGGCGCAGCTGCCCGCGGGTCATCGGGTCGTGCGGGGAGAGCACGACGACGGTGAGCGCGGTGGCCTTGGCCGTATACGCCCATTCCAGGACGTTCAGCAGCTGCACCGGGGACTCGACGAAGGCGAGGGTGCCGGTGTCCGGGGCGGCCTCGCCGGTGCGCTCACCGGCGCGTGCGGTCCGGTTGCGCTGCCGCGGCACCCCCAGGAGACGACGGGCGGGAGTACCCGTCGTCTCCTGGGGCGGGACCTCGGCGCCGGGCGTGGCGGGCGCGGCGCTGGTCCCTTCAGGTGAGCTCACCTTGGCTCCCGTCGGTTTTCGGTCGGGTCTCAGACGGCCGCCGGCTCGACGTCGAGGCCGGCAGCCTCAGCAGCCTCCGTCTCGGCGACCACGCCGGTGACGCGGCGCAGCTTCTTCATCGGGCCGAGCTCGCTCTCGTAGACCTTCTTGACGCCGTCACCGAGGGACTCCTCGATGGTGCGGATGTCGCGGACCAGGCGGGACAGGCCGCCGGGCTCGACGGAGGCGGCCTGGTCGGAGCCCCACATGGCGCGGTCGAGGGTGATGTGGCGCTCGATGAAGGTGGCGCCGAGGGCGACCGCGGCGAGGGTGGTCTGCAGACCGGTCTCGTGGCCGCTGTAGCCGATCGGGACGTTCGGGTACTCCTCCTGCAGGGTGTTGATCATGCGCAGGTTGAGCTCCTCGGCCTTGGCCGGGTAGGTGCTGGTGGCGTGGCAGAGCAGGATGTTGTCGCTGCCCAGGACCTCGACCGCGTGGCGGATCTGCTTCGGGGTCGACATGCCCGTCGAGAGGATGACGGTGCGGCCGGTGGCGCGCATGGCGCGCAGCAGCTCGTCGTCGGTGAGCGAGGCGGAGGCGACCTTGTAGCAGGGCACGTCGAACTTCTCCAGGAAGGCGACGGACTCGACGTCCCAGGGGGAGGCGAACCAGGCGATGCCGCGCTTCTTGCAGTACTCGTCGATGGCGCGGTAGCCGTCCTCGTCGAACTCCACGCGGTGGCGGTAGTCGATGTAGGTCATCCGGCCCCAGGGGGTGTCACGCTCGATGTCCCACTGGTCGCGCGGGGTGCAGATCTCCGGGGTCCGCTTCTGGAACTTCACCGCGTCACAGCCGGCGTCGGCGGCGGCGTCGATCAGCGCGAACGCGTTCTCCAGGTCGCCGTTGTGGTTGATGCCGATCTCGCCGGTGACGTAGACGGGGCGGCCGGGGCCGGCAACGCGGTCGCCGAGGGTGCGGAGGCGGGAGTTGCTGCTCATGGGGAGGATTCCTTCGTGTGGATAAGGGGGGTGTGCGGGGGTGGGGGTCTGGGTGGGTTACAGGGCTGGGCGGGTGGGAGTTACAGAGCCGGGCCCAGCAGCCAGGCGGCGATCTCCCGGATCGCGCCGCTGCCGCCGGGCGTCGCGGTGACCGCGCGGGCCGCGCCGCGCACCACGTCGTGCGCCCCGGCGACCGCCACGGGCCAGCCGACGAGGTCGAAGCACGGGAGGTCGTTGACGTCGTTGCCGACGTAAAGCACGCGCTCGGGCGCGATGCCCGCTTCCTCGCACCACTGCTTGAGGGCGAGGTCCTTGCGGTCGATGCCGTGCAGGACGGGTACCTGGAGCTTGCGGGCCCGTGCGGCGACGACCGGGTTCTTCTCCGTGGACAGGATCAGCAGCTTCAGCTCCGCCTTGCGCAGGGCCGCGATGCCGAGGCCGTCGCCGCGGTGGACCGCGACGATCTCCCGTCCGTCGGCGTCGATCAGCACCCGGTCGTCGGTCTGGGTGCCGTCGAAGTCGAGTACCACCGCGTCGATGTCGTCCATGGTGGGAAGGGCCCGGGACGTGTGGGGGTACCCCCTGCACGAAGTGCTTGGGGGAGAGTCGAGCAGCGGCGCGAGCGCGCGGGCGCGGGCGAGATCGTGCGGATCGTCGATCTCCAGCACCCGGGCGGGGTCGGTGCGGACGAGCTCGGTGCGGCCGAAGAAGCGGTGGCCGCTGGTGCGGAAGCCGGCCGCGTCCATGGCGTAGGCGGCGCCGGTCTCCAGCAGGTCCTGGGGGCGGTCCTGGCGGCGCGGCCGGAAGGACTTGTCGTGGTTGACGCCGTAGCCGCCGGTGGTGCTGCCGGTCGTGGTGACGGTGGCCCGGGCGGTGGACTGCGCGGCGGCGGACTGGGCGGGGATCGCCGCGCCCACCCCCGCGTCGTCCGCGGCGTCCCGCCAGACGAAGCCGTGGAACGGTGCCACGGTCAGCGCGCTGTCGGCGCCGCCCTCGACGACCGCGGCGGCCACCCCGTCGATGTCCTCGCGGACGATGAACGGGCTGGTGCACTGGACCAGCAGCACCGCGTCGACCTGCCGGCCCTGTTCGGCCTCGTAGGCGTCCATGGCGTGCAGCACGGCGGCCTCGCTGGTGGCGGTGTCGCCCGCGATGTCGCCGGGGCGTCGTACGACGACCGCTCCGGCGCCGCGCGCGGCGGCCGCGATCCCGGCGTCGTCGGTGGAGACCACGACATCGGTGACCAGGCGGGCGGCGCGGCATTCGCGGACCGCGCGGGCCACCAGGGGCACTCCCCCGACGGCGGCGAGGTTCTTGGCGGGCACGCCCTTGGATCCGCCGCGGGCGGGGATGACGGCAACCACGGTCGGCGGGCTGCTCTGCGGGCTCTGCGGCATATCGGGCTCCTTCCGGGGGCCGTCGGGGCTCCGGGGGCTGGCGGGCGGCGGGGTGGTCACAGCTGCCCCCAGCGGCGGATGGCGGGGGCGACGCGCTGGACACCGTGGCGGTAGGCGCCGCGGGCGGCCTCGCGGACCGTGTCGCGGGCGACCCGGCGCAGTCCGCCGGTCTCCTCGGGGGCCTCCGCGTAGCCGGCGACCGGCTCACCGTGCGGGTCCAGGCCGTGCCGGGCGAGGATGCCGGGCAGGTAGCCGGGGGCGGTGCGGGGTGTGTAGTACGGGGTGATCGGCGGCAGGGCGTCGGCGGTGCGCAGCTCGGTGACCTTGGCGCGGGCCGCGTCGAAGGCCTTCTCATACGTGCCGTCCGCGGCGACCCCCTGCCGGGCCAGCCACTCCTGGTCGGGCTCCGGGCGGTGCCCGGCGTCCAGCTCGTCCCAGGAGGCGAGGCAGCCCGAGCCGAGGAAGTGGTGGTTGCCGAGGACCTCGCGGATGCCGAGGTCGGTGAGGACGGCGGTGGGGATGCCGCGGTGCAGCGATTCCAGCGCGGCCGTCGAGCTGACCGTCACCATCAGGTCGGTGCGGTCCAGGACCTCGCCCATGTTGCCGTACACCAGGCGGCAGTTGGCGGGCAGTCCGCCGGGCGCCTTGGTGGCGAGCTTCTGGTAGGGCAGTTCCTCGATGTGGGTGGTGTGCTCGCCCGGCTTGCTGCGGAGCTTGATCAACACCTCGCGGTCGGGGTGCTTACGGGCGTGCTCAACTGCCCTGCGCAGCAGGTACGTCCGGTCCGCGCGGCTCTCCGGGACGGAAGGCTGGGCGGCGAACACCACGGTATAGGGGTCGTGCGCGCCAGTGTCGCTACCGGCGGTGTCGGCGATGTAGCGGTCGCCGCCGAGGAAGGGCAGGGCGCATTCGACGACGCTGCTGTCGTCGGCGCCGACACCGCGGTAGACCTCGCGGAACCGGTCGGCGTCGTGGCGGGAGTTGGCGAGCACCACATCCGCGCCGTGCCGCAGCAGCAGCCCGTCGGCGAGCTTCTCGTAGACGACACCGACATAGCCGGTGACGACCACGGGGCGGCTCTGTGCACCCTGCCAGGCGCGGGCGAGGCCGTGCAGCATCGCCTGCACCGCGCCGCCGACACAGGCCAGCACGACGACGTCGTACTGCGTACGGTCGATGGACCGCACACTGTCCTTCATCTGTTCCAAGAAGGTGACGCCCCTGATTTCGCGCAGCGAGTCCGCACGGGCGCCGACCTCGTCGAGCTGGCGGACCGTGGGAGTGGCGCGGCCGCGGAGCAGATAGCCGTCGAGCCGGATGTCCGGTTGGATTCGGTACGCTGTCAAAGCGCCCCATTTCCACCGGGTATCCGAGTCGGCGAGCACGGCGACTCGCGGCGAAGAAGTGGTACGTGATGGCACGTTGAAGACGCTAGGAAGGCATTCCGTTTGGCGGGCCAACTGGGCCGCAACAAACGGTTAACAGCGGGTCGACGAATGGCGAACCGGCCCGATTGTCGGCCTGGTTAACCATCCCGCCATTCTTCGTTCACCTTGGGGCCCGCGCCCCGTAAAGACGAATGCCGACTCCGCACCTAACGTCACCCAGGTGGTTAAGCTCTCCGTCATCGTGCCGTTCTTCAACGTGCAGACATACGCGCCCGACACCCTGAAAAGCCTGGCGGCCAACGCCCGCGAGGACTTTGAATTCCTGCTCGTCGACGACTGTTCGCGCGACGAGACCCCGCAGATTCTCGAGCGCGCCGAGCGCGAGCTGCCGGGCGCCAGACTGCTGCGGCACGAACGAAACGGCGGCCTGGCCACCGCCCGTAACACCGGCCTGGACGAGGCCCGCGGCCAGTACGTCACCTTCCTGGACGGCGACGACTGGCTGGCCCCCGGATACTTCCCCGAACTCCTCTCCGTCATCGAGGAGTTGGGGTGCGACTTCGTCCGCACCGACCATGTCCAGTGCACCGCCCGGGCGCGCACCGTGCACCGTGTCCCGCACGGCCGGCGCGGTGTGGTGATGGATCCGCGCGACGTCATCCTGCCCGCCGACCGCTCCACCTCCGTCGACTACGCCTACGCCTGGGCCGGGATGTACCACCGCCGGCTGCTGGACGACGGGGTGCTGCATTTCAAGGACGGGCTGCGCACCGCGGAGGACCGCCCGTGGATCTGGCGGCTGCACCGCGAGGCGAAGTCCATGGCGGTGGTCGGACTGCTCGGCGTTTTCTATCGGCGGGGTGTGGCGTCCTCGCTCACCCAGATCGGAGACGTCCGGCAATTGGACTTCATTCGGGCCTTCGATCAGGTGATCGAAGAAACCGCACAAGATCGTGATGCGGATCTGCTGCTCCCGAAGGCGGTGCGCACCTATTGCGCGATCATTTCCCACCATCTCGGTTCGATCGAACGATTCGAACCGCAGGTCGCCCGTAAATTGCGCTCGATGAGCGCCGCGGCCATGAAACGCATGCCGCAGGACGTACTGAAGGAAGCACTGGATTCGATGGATGTGCAGCGCGCGTCCCGGCTGCGGCGGCTGCGCCGTCGCCCCGTCCCGGCGGAGGTCGCCGCCTGATGCCCACCCGACCGCGTACCCAGATCTTCATGGCGTCCACGCTCTACGGCGCGGCGACGCTGGCCGCCGCGCTGGACGCCGACTGCTTCGCACCGGCCGACCGCCGGCTGCTGCTGCTCAGCAACAACGCCACGACCCCGGAGACCACCGCGTCGCTGGACACCATGCCGGGCTTCGCGCGACTGCGCGGCCGCTTCGACCGGGTGCTGTCGTGGAACGAGACGATCAGCCCGTTCCACCCCGGCGGCTGGTCGCCGCGCCCGGACGACGTCCCGCTGTGGGAGCGGCATCTGCGGCTGCTGTGGGGCCTGGGTGACGACCATATCGAGCTGGTCGTGGAGTCCATCCAGGTCAACCCGGCGCTGGCGATCGCCCAGCTGTTCCCCGACGCCCCGATCGACGTCTATGCCGACGGGCTGATGAGCTACGGCCCCACCCGCAACAAGCTCGACCCGCTGGTCGGCACCCGTATCAACCGGCTGCTGCACCTGGATCTGGTACCGGGCCTGACGCCGCTGCTGCTGACCGAGTTCGAGGTCGAGGCGCAGACCGTACCGACCGACGCCTTCACCAAGGTGCTCCGCGAACTCTCCGACGCCGGCGGGGAGTTGGACGTGCCCGAGGGCGCCGCGCTGCTGCTCGGCCAGTACCTCTCCGCACTGGGCATCCTCACTCCCGAGGAGGAGGAGGACCTGCATGTGCGGATGGTGCGCGGCGCCGTCGAGCGCGGTCACCGCGAGATCGTCTTCAAGCCGCACCCGTCCGCACCGGCCCGCTGGTCGACGCTGCTGGAGCGGGAGGCGGAGAAGCTGGACATCGAGCTGACCGTGCTGGACAGCCCGGTGCTGGCCGAGGTGCTCTACCAGCGGATGCGCCCCGCGCTGGTCGTCGGCTGCTTCTCCACCGCGCTGCTGACCGCGGCCACGTTCTACGACCTGCCGACCGCGCGCACCGGCACCGGTCTGCTGCTGGAGCGGCTCACGCCGTACCAGAACAGCAACCGGGTCCCGGTCACGATCGTGGACGCGCTGGTGCCCGACCTCGGCGACCGCGGCGAGCGCCCGCGCGCCCTGGCCACCGCCAAGAGCGTCCAGGGGCTGGTCGCCGCCGTCGGCTACGCGATGCAGCACCAGATCTATCCGCAGCTGCGGCCGGCCGCCGAGCGCTATCTCGCGGCCCACCTCGACCCGTACACCTGGCGCTACTTCAAGCGCCGTCGGCTGACCGCGCTGGCGCTGCCCGGCGCGATCCCTTCCCAGCTGTCGTTCATCCCGCGCAACGCCACCGTCCGCAGGGTCGCGCGCCGTGCGCGGGCGGTGCAGCGGCGGCTGAAGAAGCGGGCCGCATTCGGATGACCACGCCTCAGCTGACGACCGGCGCGCCATCCGTCGCGCCGGATGTCGCCACCACCGCACCGAGGGCCGCGATACGGGGGCGCAGCCGCGACGGCTCGTCGCGGCTGCGCGCCCTGGACGGGCTGCGGTTGCTCGCCGCCCTGATGGTCGCCGCGTACCACTACGGAGGGCGCGGCGGCGACATAGCGCAGGCCTGGGGCGGTTCGCCCGCCCACCAATTCCCCACCGCCGCACCGCTGTTCGCCTACGGCTGTCTGGGCGTCCAGATCTTCTTCGTGATCAGCGGCTTTGTGATCTGCCTCAGCGGCTGGGGCCGGACGCTGCGCGCCTTCGTCGCCTCCCGGATATCCCGCCTCTACCCGGCGTACTGGGCGGCGATCCTCCTGGTCACCGCGGTCTTCGCACTGCCCTGGGTCGCCTACAAGGCGCTGCCGCCCAGCGAGGTGCTGACCAATCTGACGATGCTTCAGCAGCCGCTCGGCGTCCGCCGGGTACTCGGCGTGTGCTGGACCCTCTGGGCCGAGATGCGGTTCTATGCGCTCTTCGCGCTCTGCGTCGTCCTGCCCGGCGCCACCCGCGGCCGGGTCGTGCTCTTCTGTGCGGGCTGGACGCTGGCCGCGGCGCTGGCGCAGGCAGCGCACCAGCCCTTCCTCGACACCGTCCTGATGCCCGAGTACGCGCCGTTCTTCATCGGCGGCATCGGCCTGTACCTGCTGCACCGCTACGGCGCCCGCGATCCGATCGCCTGGGCGATAGTGCTGGTCAGCTGGTTGATCGGTCAGCACTACGCGGTCGCCGGACTCTGGCACGCGCCCTCGGCGACCGCCTTCTCCTACCGCTCGACGGCCGGCATCATCGCCGTCGTCACGATCGGCTTCGCGCTGGTCGCGGCGGTCGCCCTGGGCAAACTCCGCTGGGCGAACTGGCGCTGGCTGACCATCGCGGGCGCGCTGACCTACCCGTTCTATCTCGTGCACGAGCACCTGGGGTGGGTCGTGGTGCGTGCGCTGCACCGCGGGGTCGGCCTGCCGTCGTACGCGACGCTGATACTGACCGTCGGCCTGATGCTGCTGCTGGCGTGGGTGCTGCACCGCTGGATCGAGCGCCCGCTCACGCCCGTACTGAAGCGGTCGATCGACCCCCGTCGCTGATCAGCTCCCCGCAGCCCGGCCCGCGGTGGCCTCGATCCCGGCGACGATGATGCGCAGCCCGGCCTCGAAGGACCGCTCGACGTCGCCGAACATGACGCGCCCCGCCGACGCCGCGAGCGGATAGCTCTCACCGAGCTTCTGCTCGCGGTCGACCAGGTCGTAGGCCGGATCGCGGGTCGCCGGCGCGCCCGGCTCCGGATGGACCGACTGCTCCTCGATCACCAGGCCGATGGTGAAGTTGTACCCGGTCCACCAGGCCTGTGCCGCTTCGTCCGGCGCGAAGCCCCCTTCGGTGAAGCGGCTGATGAAGCGTTCGAGCGGCAGGGCGTGGCTGTCGTCGGTCATCCGTGTACCGCTGAAGACCTTGCCACCGTCGCGGTAACCGAGCAGCTCACGGCGTAGCCCCCGGCAGGCGGTGACGAGGGTGTCCTGCCAGGTGCGGCCGAGAACCGTCCCCTCGGGGCCCTCCCCCACCAGCGGTCCGGTCATCCGGTGGAACATCTCGGTGGCCATCTCGTCGAGCAGTTCCTGTTTGTTCTTGAAGTGCCAGTACAGCGCGGGCGCCTGGACGTTCAGCTCCTTTGCGATACGGCGCAGGGTGAGGCCGTCGAGACCGACCTCGTTCAGTAGCCGCAGGGCGGTTTCCACCACCAGTTTTCGGTCGATGCGCGATGCCATGTTGACAACTTAACACTGTTAAAGCCATGCTCGGGAACATGGAACTTAACAACGTTAAGGACGCCTTCGACGCCGCCATGCCGGAAGCCGGTACGACCGTCGACGTACTGATCGCCGGCGCGGGCCCGACCGGCGTCGCCCTCGGCATCGACCTCGCCCGGCGCGGCGTGCGCGCCCTGATCGTCGAGCGGCAGGACCGCCTCTCCCTCGGCGCCCGCGGCACCGGTCTGCAGCCGCGCACCCAGGAGGTCTACGACGACCTCGGGGTGCTGGACGCCGTACGGGCGGCGGGCGGCCTCTACCCGGAGATGGCCCGCTGGGAGGACGGCCGGATCGTCGAGACCTTCGACATCATCGAGCGGGTCGATCCGACGCCCGCCGCGCCGCACTCGAACGCCCTGATGGTGCCGCAGTTCCGCAATGTGGAGCTGCTGTACGCACGGCTGCTGGAGCTCGGCGGCAGTGTGCTCTTCGGCACCGAACTCGTCGAATTCGAGCAGGACTTGGAGGGTGTGAAGGCGGGCGTCCGCCTGGTGGACGGCGGCGGCCTGCGGACCGTACGCGCCGGCTATCTGGTCGCCGCGGACGGCGGGCGCAGCACCGTACGCCGGGCCCTCGGCGTCGGGATGAGCGGCCCGTCGCTGGAGCCGGGCGCCGCGGTGCTCGCGGACGTCCGGGTGGACGGGTTCGACCGCCACCACTGGCACCGCTGGGTCCTGCCGAACGGCGGGTTCGTCGCCCTGCTCCCGCTCGCCGGTACCGACCTCTTCCAGGCCTTGGTCGCGGCGCCCTCCGACGAGCCGGACACCTCGCCGGAGGCGGTCCGCGCCCTGATCGCGAAGTACACCCACCTCACCGCGGAGCAGGTCCGCGAGGTCGTGTGGGCCTCCATCTTCCGCCCCAAGGCGGGTATGGCCGACGCCTTCCGCCTCGGCCGGGTCTTCCTGGCCGGCGATGCCGCGCACGTCCACTCGCCGGCGGGCGGCCAGGGCCTCAACACCAGCGTCCAGGACGCCTACAACCTCGGCTGGAAGCTCGGCCAGGTGCTGCGGCACGGCGCCCCGGACACCCTTCTCGACACCTACCACACCGAGCGCCACCCGATTGCCGAGCGCATCCTGGAGACCAGCACCCGGCTGCACCGCTCCGGCTCACTGCGCCGCGGCCGGGACCTGCATCAGCTCGACATCGGCTACCCCGACAGCCCGCTGACGAAGGAACTGCGTACGGACCTTCCCGAGGGCGCGCTCGTGGCCGGCGGCCGGGCCCCGGACGCCCCCTGCCACACCGCCGACGGCAAGCCCACCCGGCTCTTCGACGCCTACCGGGGACCGCACTTCACCCTGCTCGCCCTCAACGGCACCGAGCTCGACACCGATCTCGACGCGACCGCGCTGCCCGTCGATCCCGACCTGCTGCGCATCGTCCGCGTCGGCGGCCCGGCTCCCGACCTGGTCGACACCGACGGCCATATCCGTGACGCCTACGGCAGCGACCCGGCTCTTTTCCTCATCCGCCCCGACGGCTACCTCGCCCTGGCCGCACCCGCCGAGAACGCCACGGCGCATGCGCTCGCCGGCCTGGCCCCGTACTTCGGTGCGAGCACGAGCGAGGGCGCGACGCCGGCAGCACGGTGACAAGCGCACGAGGCCGTACCGGCGGATGTCCGCTGGTACGGCCTCGTGCCGGGAACAGGCGCCTGAGGGGGGGTGGGGCGCCCGGGGCGGTGCTCCGCCCAGAAGGTCCAGGGTCCTAGAGGACCAGGGAGAGCAGCAGGACGCAGACGATCCCGACGACCGAGATCAGCGTCTCCATCACCGACCAGGTCTTCAGCGTCTGGCCGACGTCCATCCCGAAGTACTCCTTGACCAGCCAGAACCCGGCGTCGTTGACATGGCTGAAGAACAGCGATCCGGAGCCGATGGCCAGCACCAGGAGTGCGCCATGGGTGGTGCTCATCTCCGCGGCGAGCGGGGCGACCAGCCCGGCGGCGGAGATGGTGGCCACCGTCGCGGAGCCGGTCGCGAGCCGGATGGCGACCGCGATCAGCCAGGCCAGCAGCAGGGTGGAGAGGTGCCAGCCCTTGGAGACGTCCAGGATCATCTGGCCGACACCGGCGTCCACCAGCGTCTGCTTGAAGCCGCCGCCCGCGCCGACGATCAGCAGCACCCCGGCGATCGGGGCGAGCGACTTCTCGACGGTGGAGGCGATCCGGCCGCGGGTGAAGCCGGCCGCCCGGCCCAGCGTGAACATCGCGACGATGACGGCGGTCAGCAGCGCGATCAGCGGAGAGCCGATGACGTCGAAGACCCTCTGGACCGTGTGCTCCGGATTGTCGACGACGATGTCCACCAGCGCCTTGGCCAGCATCATCACGACGGGCAGGAGGACGGTGGCGACGGTGATCCCGAAGCCGGGGCGCTTCTCCAGCTCGTCCGAGGGGCGCCCGGCCTGCGGGTCCGAGGTCTCCCCGGAAGAGTGCAGCATCTTCTCGGGCGGGCGGATGTCCACCCAGCGGGCCGCGTAACGGGAGAAGAGCGGACCGGCGATGATCGCGGTCGGGACGGCGACGACCACGCCGAGCGCGAGGGTGATACCGAGGTTGGCGCCCACCGCGTCGATGGCGACGAGCGGGCCGGGGTGCGGCGGGATCAGACCGTGCATGACGGAGAGTCCGGCCAGCGCCGGGATGCCGATCCGCATCAGCGAGAAGTTGCCGCGCTTGGCGACCAGCAGCACCACCGGTATCAGCAGCACGATGCCGACCTCGAAGAAGATCGGCAGCCCGACGATCCCGGCGATCAGCACCATCGCCCAGGGCATCGCCCGCCGGCTCGACTTCGCCAGGATCGTGTCGACGATCCGGTCCGCGCCGCCGGAGTCGGCGAGCAGCTTGCCGAGGACGGCGCCGAGCGCGATCAGCACACCCGTGCCCGCCACCGTCGTGCCCAGCCCGGTCGAGAAGCTGGTGATGGCCTTGTCGAGCGGCGCACCGGCCACCGCGCCGAGCACCAGCGAGCCGATGATCAGCGACAGAAAGGCATGCAGCTTGAACTTGGTGATGAGCAGGACGATGACGGCTATGCCGGCCAGGACGGCGATGCCCAGCTGTGCGTGACCGGCCGAGGTGATGGGCTCGGTCGCATCCGCTGCGAGCATCTCGACGCTGAGATGTGTCACGGCGATTCCCTTGGTTGGAGGGGGGAGGGGGAGGGGGTACCGCGTACAGGGGGGTGCTGCGGTACGGGGGGGGTGGCGTGGTGCGGGGGGGCGTGGTGCGGGGCCTCGGGGTGGGGCCCCGGGGTGGGGCCTCGGGCTATCCGGCCGTTGCGGTCGCCACGTGCAGTGCGGCCACGGCCCGCTCGGCGATCTGCCGCGGGGTGCCGGACACATCCACGGCGACGCCCGCCTCGTCGGGGCCGAGCGGTTCGAGGGTGGCGAACTGGGAGTCCAGCAGCGCGGTCGGCATGAAGTGGCCCTTGCGCTCGGCCATCCGCTCCTCGATCAGCGCGCGCTCGCCGGTGAGGTGCAGAAAGACGACGCCGGGGGCGGCCGCCCGCAGGCGGTCGCGGTAGGCGCGCTTGAGCGCGGAGCTGCTGACCACCCCGCCGTGCCCGGCCCGCCCGTGCGCCCAGGCGCCGATGGCGTCCAGCCAGGGCCCGCGGTCGTGATCGTCCAGGGGGATGCCGGCCGACATCTTGGCGATGTTGGCCGGCGGATGGAAGTCGTCACCCTCGGCGTACGGGACGCCCAGCTCGGCGGCGACCAGCGGACCGATCGTGGTCTTGCCGGTGCCGGCAACTCCCATCACGACGATGACGTCGGGGGTGCTCATCCCGTGTACCTCGCTGCCTCACTGCCGCCATGGACCGCGTGCGCCGTAGCGCGCGCCACCCCACTGAAACCCATTAGGTACGACGTATTCAAGAGCCTGTGATGCAAACGTCATACTTAATTGGCCGAGGTGCGGGAACGTAGGCTTGGCCCATGGAAAACGAGGGGAAGGGACTGCACGCCCGTGTGCTGGAGTCCCTCGGACCCGCGATCACCGCGGGGGACTACCCTCCGGGCACGATCCTGCGCACGGACGAGCTGGAGCAGCGCTTCGACGTCTCGCGCACGGTCATCCGCGAGGCGATCCGGGTACTGGAGTCGATGCAGCTGGTCGCCTCCCGGCGCCGGGTGGGGGTGACCGTCCGGCCCACCGAGGAGTGGAACGTCTACGACCCGCGGGTGATCGGCTGGCGGCTGGCCGGCCGGGACCGCCCCCGGCAGCTGCGCTCGCTGACCGTACTGCGCTCGGCGGTCGAACCGGTCGCCGCGGGCCTCGCCGCCCGGCACGCCACCCCCGAGCAGTGCGCCGAGCTCACCGAACACGCCATGGGCATGGTCGCCACCTCACGCGGCCAGCAGCTCGACGCCTATCTCGTCCACGACATGGCCTTCCACCGGGTGGTGCTGACCGCCTCCGGCAATGAGATGTTCGCCCGGCTCGGCGATGTGGTCGCCGCCGTCCTGACCGGCCGCACCCAGCACCATGTGATGTTCACCGACCCCGATCCGGCCGCGGTCACCCTCCATGTCCAGGTGGCGGAGGCGGTACGCACCGGCGACGCGGCCCGGGCGGAGGCGCTGACCCGCGAGATCACCGTGGGCGCGATGGCCGAACTGGACGTACTGGCGCCGTAGTTGAGGCATCCCAGAGCCCGAGGCGACCAACAACGCCCCGGCTCAGAACAGCGGCTGCTGTCCCGGCATCGGTGGCTCCTCCGGGTCGAACAGCTTCTCCGCCGGCGCCATCATCGGCGCGATACGGCGCGACCCCGGGCAGGAGATCAGCTCCAGCACCGTCCGCCGGCCGGGAGGGTCATGACGGGCGAAGCGGCCGCCGACAACGGCGATCTCTCGGGTGCAGACGGGGCACGCGCGGCGGGGTGACGACATGACACCAGTGTGACTCAGGTCAGCTCGACGGTCACAAGCTCCCGCACCCGCGGGGCAAGGGCCCGCGCCCCGAGGTCCGCCCGCTCCGCCGCGTCCGCCAACCGCACCCACCGCACCCACCGCACCCACCGCACCCACCGCACTCAGAACGCGTCCGTGGGCACATACGTCCCCCAGACCTCCCGCAACGCATTGCACACCTCGCCCACCGTCGCCCTCGCCCGCAGCGCCTCCCGCATCGGGAGGAGCACATTGTCCGTGCCCTCGGCGGCCTTCCGCAGATCGCCGAGCGCCGCCGACACCGCACGGGCGTTACGGCGGTCCCGGAGCACCGCCAGCCGCTCGGTCTGCTGGGCCTCGATCGCCGGGTCCACCCGCAGCGGCTCGTAGGGCTCCTCCTCGTCCAGCTGGAAGCGGTTGACGCCCACCACGACCCGCTCGCCGGCGTCCGTCTCCTGCGCGATGCGATACGCGTTGCGCTCGATCTCTTCCTTCTGGAAGCCCCGCTCGATGGCGGCCACCGCACCGCCCATGTCCTCGACCCGCCGCATCAGCTCAACGGCCGCCTCCTCCACCTCGTCCGTCATCGACTCGACCGCGTAGGACCCGGCGAACGGATCGACGGTGGCGGTCACATCGGTCTCGTACGCGAGCACCTGCTGGGTACGCAGCGCGAGCCGGGCCGACTTGTCCGTAGGCAGCGCGATGGCCTCGTCGAAGGAGTTGGTGTGCAGCGACTGGGTGCCGCCGAGCACCGCGGCCAGCCCCTGGACGGTGACCCGGGCGAGGTTCACCTCCGGCTGCTGGGCGGTGAGCTGCACCCCCGCCGTCTGGGTATGGAACCGCAGCATCAGCGACTTGGGGTTCTTCGCACCGAACTCCTCCCGCATCACCCGGGCCCAGATCCGGCGCGCGGCACGGAACTTGGCGACCTCTTCGAGCAGCGTCGTACGCGAGACGAAGAAGAAGGAGAGCCGGGGCGCGAAGTCGTCCACGTCC
The DNA here is from genome assembly GCF_022221585.1 of Streptomyces inhibens. Lineage (NCBI taxonomy): Bacteria > Bacillati > Actinomycetota > Actinomycetes > Kitasatosporales > Streptomycetaceae > Streptomyces > Streptomyces inhibens. The sequence continues at coordinate 6,193,524 of NZ_CP084681.1, read as the reverse complement.
ATCCCGGCGGCAACGGCGGTACGCACATACGCGATGCCGTTGGCGAGCGTGAAGGCGATCTCCTGCACGGGCGAGGCGCCGGCCTCCGCCATGTGGTAGCCGGAGATCGAGATGGTGTTCCACCGGGGGATCTCGGCCCGGCAGTACTGGAAGATGTCCGCGATCAGCCGCAGCGAGGGCTGCGGCGGGAAGATATAGGTCCCCCGCGCGATGTACTCCTTGAGCACATCGTTCTGAACGGTCCCGTTCAGCTGATCCGCCGCCACCCCTTCCTCCTCCGCCACCAGTTGGTAGAGGAGCAGCAGCAGGGCGGCGGGCGCGTTGATGGTCATCGACGTCGACACCTTGTCCAGCGGGATGCCTCCGAACAGCACCCGCATGTCCTCGACGGAGTCGATGGCCACCCCGACCTTGCCGACCTCGCCGGAGGCGATCGGGGTGTCCGAGTCATGGCCCATCTGTGTCGGCAGATCGAAGGCGACCGACAGCCCCGTGGTGCCGTGGGCGATCAGCTGCCGGTAGCGGGCGTTGGATTCGCGGGCGGTGCCGAAGCCCGCGTACTGCCGCATCGTCCAGGGGCGCCCCGTATACATCGACGGATACACACCGCGGGTGAAGGGGTAGCCGCCGGGCACACCGAGCCGCTGCTGCGGGTCCCAGCCGTCCAGCGCCTCCGGCCCGTACACGGGCTCGATGGGCAGGCCGCTCTCGTTGTACCGAACACTGCCCGACTCGTGCGCCATGGGTGTACGCCTCCCGCTGGGTGACCGGTATCCGGCTTTACGCCTTGCTCACAGCATGCCCGCAGGTTCGCCATGCCGCAGCGCTGGGAAGCATCACCGGTGGCCGGTCGGGCCGCCGAGATCCGGGGGTAGTGCGTGATGCGGAGCAGCGGAAGAGGCACGGCGCCGGCGATGGCCGCCGTAGTGGTGGTGGCGGCGCTCGCGGTGGGCTGCCGCCCGGTGACGGTCACCGGCGGGGCCGGTTCGCCGGACAGCAAGGGCGTCCGTTACGCCCCCACCACCGCCGCTCCCCCACCTCTGTCCCATCACGCACCACCCGCCCCGACGAAACGCTCCAGCCCCTCGCGCCCCCACCGCACCGCCCACCACGCGCCGTCGGCGCCCAGGCCGGTCATGGCGGCCGGCTCGCGGGGTGCGCTGGTCCGTGAACTCCAGGCGCGGCTGGCCCAGCTGGGTCTCTTCGACCGTTCCCCGACGGGCTACTACGCCGCACTCACCGCCGCCTCGGTCCGCGCCTTCCAGAAGCAGCAGGGTCTGCCCCGTACGGGCACCGTGCAGCCCACGGCCTGGAGCGCCCTGCGCGCACGCACCCATCAGCCGTCACAGCAGGAGCTCCACCCGCCGACCACCAGGCCGATCGGCACGCCTGATCCGCGCTGTCTGAGGGGCAGGGTGATCTGCATCAGCAAGCGGAGCAACACCCTCGCCTGGATGGTGGACGGCGAGATCGTCTCGGCGATGGACGTCCGCTTCGGCTCCCAGTACACCCCCACTCGCGAGGGCACCTTCGCCATCACCTTCAAGAGCCGCCGTCACATCTCGACGATCTACCACACGGCCATGCCGTACGCGATGTTCTTCAGCGGCGGTCAGGCCGTCCATTACTCCGCGGACTTCGCCGCCCGCGGCTACACCGGCGCCTCACACGGCTGTGTCAACGTCCGCGACAAGGAAAAGATCGCTGCCCTGTTCGAGACGGTGCGGAAGGGGACGAGGGTGGTGGTCTACCACTAGGAGCTGTCCGGCCGATCATGTGCGAAGCCGGATGACCAGGGCAGCTTCCAGGGGGCGTCTCCCCGATTTTCGTGGGCCTGTGATGCCCGGTGCCGCTACTGCGGGGTGAGGGGGGCGCGGGCAGGGCCGGGGGAACGTGCCCCGCCCGCGCCGAGTGCGCAGAGCCGTAGGTACGGGGGGAACCCCGGCTCCTCGCGCAGCCGATGACCAGTCGGCTTCATTCAGTACTGCGTCACCGGCTCGAAAAACGTCACACCGTGCTGATGGCAGTTGCGCCGGGAGTGGCATTCGCGGGGTCCGTGGCGGTCGCCGACGGCCCGGGGGCCGGGGTCGAGGTGCCGGGGCCGGGGGTGCTGCCGGGCGACTGGGAGGGGTGTTCGTCGTCGTCCTCGTCGCCGCCCGAGGCGCCGCCCGAGCCGCCGCCGCTCTGATCGGAGCCGCCGATGCCGCCGCCGAAGCCATCGTTGTCACCCGAGCCGCCACCGACCTCGTAGCGGGCGAGGTAGGCGCGGCAGAAGGCATGCACCTTCTCCGGGCCGCCGGCCTTGCTTTCGAGGCGCCGCAGCGTGTCGCGGTCCATCTGGTCCCGTTTGCTGGATTCGTAGGCCCGGCACAGGGAGAGCAGAAGCTTCTTCTTGTCGCCGCGACCGGGGTTGGCGCCTCCGTCGCCGGCGCCACCGCTGTGTCCGGTGCCGCCGCCGGGCTTGCCCGCGCCGGGCGTTCGGGTGGCGCCGGAGCTGCTGCCGGGTGTCGGGGTGCCGCCGGGTCGCGTGCTCTGCTGCCCGGGGGTGGAGTCGGGGGTCCGCCCCGTGGTGCCGTCGGTCTGGGCGCCCGGCTCGCGGGTGTCGAGCGGGCCGGGGGTCTCGGCGGCGGAGACGCTGGAGGCCGGTGCGGGGTCGCCCCTGAAGGGGGTGGGCAGGACGCCGGTGCCGGCCGCGACGGCGACACCGCCGATGGCGCAGGCGGCGAGTGCGACGGCGAAGCCGCGCCGGAAGGGGCGGGCGAGCCGGGTGCGTTCGGCGATGCCCGTGGTGGGTGCGGCGTGCACGGCCGGCAGCGGTTCGCCGGTGGCGCGGTGGCGCGCGCCGACGCCGGCGCCGTGGCGGGCCCGGCGGAAGGCGGCAACGGCGGCCTCTTCACCGGGCAGCTCGGCGGTCCCGGGCATGTCGGCACAGGCCGCCGCGGCGGCCTTCAGCAGCTGCTCCAGTTCGCGTGCGCCGTCACCGTGCCGGGCACTGACCGGTTCACCGCGCAGCAATTGCTCCGCGGCATCCTTGTCGAGCCAGTTGTACCGGTCGTCGGCCATCACATGTCCTTCTGCGTTCGTGCGGCCGTTTCCGTCACACCTGGTACGTACGATTCCGCCGCGCCGTCGCGGCCTTCCCGGCCCTGTACGGGCACTCGACTCACCGTTCCGCCGCCTTTGCGCCGGCCCTGGCCGAGCCCGCCGGCGGAGGCGCCTTCCCCCTGGTCGGCGCCGTCTTCGCCACCGTCCTGACCGCCGCCCCGGCCCCCGTCCGGTTCGACGCCGATCAGCTCGGCGAGCCGGCGCAGTCCGCGGTGCGCTGCGGTACGCACCGCGCCGGGCCGTTTGCCGAGCACCTCCGCGGCGCTCTTGGCGTCGAGCCCGACCACCACCCGCAGGACCACCGCCTCCGCCTGGTCCTGCGGCAGCCGGGCTATCAGCCGCATGGTGCTGCCGGTGCCCAGGGCTTCGAGCGCCTCGCCCGCGGTGTCGGACGCGGCGGGGGTGTCGGTAAGTTCGCTCTCGTCGCCGCCGATCGCTGGGCGGCGGCCGCGCATCCTGATGTGGTCGAGGGCGCGGTTGCGGGCGATCCGGGCGGCCCAGCCGCGGAAGCGGTCGGCGTCGCCGCTGAAGCGGGCGAGATCGCGGGTGATCTGCAGCCAGGCTTCGGAGGTGACGTCCTCAACGTCCGGTTCGCTCACCAACGTCCGCACATACCCCAGAAGTCGGGGATGTACGGCCCGATAGACGGTACGGAACGCTGCCTCGTCGCCGTCCTGCGCCGCCTGCACGGCCACCGTCAGCCGACGATCGTCCGGCTGAATGTCGTCCCCTCGCACGGGTCCATCCTGTCGCACGTGGAATGTCCGCCGCCCGGTCCTTGCTGCTTTAGTGCTTCCCCCGACCACACCGCTGACCTTGCGGCGACGCCGGAGCTGTGACGATTACCGGCCGCCGTCGACCACGGCCCGCCGGGAACCCCCGGTAACCCGGCTGTTCCTGCTGACCGTAACCCGTGAGCCCACACGCTCCGAACCCGGGATGGGGGTACCGCCCGCTTTGGCCGGGTCGGGAGCGAGGGAGCACAAGGCGCCCGACGCACCGGCGAAGCGCGCGCACGGATCCATCTGGAACTCCCGGAAAAAACGGCTGTTTTCGGCCGCGACCATCCGCCGCGCCCCCTGCACCTATCGGTGCGGATCCGCACGTTACGGGCCTGGCCGGGCCCGCGTCCAGACCACTGGCCGTACCCCTGCCCGTACCCCGTGTGACGCTTTCGAGCCGTCTGGCGCTGTATCGAATAGGGGGCCTTAACCGGCCCTTCGCGAACGACGACCGGGGCCTCTCCTGTGGGGGGTGGCGGCCCCGGTCGTCCTCGCTTCTCACACCCGGTTCTTACCGGGCCACCTCTCACACCCGGTTGGCCAGCGCCTTGAAGTCCGTCCAGGACAGGGCGGGCGTCCGGGAGTCCCAGGTCTTCTGCGCCAGCGCCGCCAGCGGCAGCCGGATCCCGGCGGCGACCTGCTCCGGAGTCTGCGCCTGGGAGCGGTCGCACCAGATCGCGAAGCGCGCCCCGGGGATCCGGTCCGGGCCGGTCATGCTCGACGGCACCGCCACCGGCTGGGTGCCACGGATCACCCGCGGGGTCCAGTTCTCGTAGATCCGCTGGCCCGTCGGATAGAAGAACTGGTTGGGCTCGCCGAGCACGTAGTAGAGGAACTCGTCGTTGAAGTTCATGACGTTGCGGCCCTCGCGCAAGAACAGCGCGGGATCACGTTTCCCACTTTCCTTGCCGGTCCAGTAGTCGACCATCCGGTTCTTGTCGGCGCTCACCGCCGGGCTGGAGAAGAACCCGTCGTTCCAGGCCTCGATACGGTTCTTGCCCTGCCCCTCCACGGTCTTCTGCCGGTCGTTGAGCCAGCCGGTCGCCAGGTCCTCAAGGGTGCCGTTGGGGCCGTACTTCTGCCGTGCGGCCCGGGTGAGCTGCGGATATGTGGTCGCCGGGGTGGACGACAGCAGGGCCTGGTACTCATCGCCGCCCAGGTGCCAGTAGGCGGGCGCGCCCTTGGGGTTGGTGAACAGCTCGCTCATTTCCTTCAGCAGCGAGTCGATCAGCGGGGCCGCCTTGGGGTTGGAGATATCGATCGCACCGGGGACCACGCTGCCCGATGCGCGGTGCAGCAGCAGGTCGGGGTGGTGTTCCAGCACGGCGCCCAGGTGGCCGGGCGAGTCGAGCTCCGGGACGACGGAGATGTGCAGGCTGCGCGCGACCTTGATGATCTGGCGGACCTGGGCCTTGGTGAGATGGTCGGCGGAGACGACCTCGGGGTGGGTGTCGCTCTGGATGCGGAAGCCCTGGTCGTCGGAGAAGTGCAGCTGGAACTGGTTGAGCTTGAGGTCGGCGATCTCCCGGAGGCGGGCCTCGATCCAGTCCTGGGTGAAGGGCTTACGGGCGTTGTCCAGCGACATTCCGCGCTGCGGGCGGTCCGGCCGGTCCTCGATGGTGCCCTCGGGGAGCCCGCCGGCGGCGCGTACGGCCTGCTTCACGGTGCGGGTGCCGTAGAAAACGCCGGCGTCGGTGGGGGCCGTGAGAGTGAGCCGGGTGCCGCGGGCGGTGAGGGTGTAGGCCTCGTCGTCGGCGCCCTGGACGGGCACATTGTTGGCCTGGCCGGCTCCGCTCTTTCCCGTCAGCTTCACCTCGATGTCACCGGGCTGCACGGCCTGGTCGCCGTACACCACGGTCAGACCGCCCAGATCACGGGCCATCAGTTGCGCCTCGTCGGCGACAGTGCTCTTCTCGCCGGCCGGCACCACCACGCGGGCTCCCCCGGACGGGCGCCAGCCGCTCCCGTCGGCCTTACGGAAGTCGCGTACGGCGGGGATGACCTGCGGTGTTCCGGTCACCGGCGCCCAGCTCGGGGTCGGTGCGGCCGGGTTCACCTTGGCACTGGTGCTTCCGGGTGACTCGGTGTCCGCGGCGCCGGAGCAGCCGGTGAGCAGCAGCAGCGCTCCGGCGAGCACCGTGGCCGGCAGCGCGGACCGGGCCGCCGGGCCCTGCCGCGCCCTCGGCCTCGTCAGCGGGCTCGGGGAGACCGACGGCCGCGGGGCGCGCGGCGGCCGCATCGGGTTCGACATCGTGCAATCCTCACTTTTCGGGGCGAAGGCATTGCCAGGTGTACGGAGCCGGTCGTCCATCGAACGCGCGAAAGATCTCCCATCCGGGTGAAAATCGCGCATCCGTCGGACAGCGCTCGACGAGCGTCGTTAGCGTGGCGTTTCCATTCGTCACCCCCTTCACAGGGCTTCCCGGGAACCGTCGGATACCGCCGGGGTGTCGTGTTCACACGCACCACCGCCACACCCGCCGGCGCTTCGTCACGCGTCCCGGCTTCGGTCCGCTTCCCTCAGCTTCCGTCAGCCGCCCGTCCCGCACCCGTCGAAAAGAACCATTCGCATCCGTCCGAGGAGCCCACGCTGTCCGGTGACACCCCGGCCGCCCGGCCGACGACGTTGCACGGTCCACCGTCCCCGCGGTGCGGCATACCTTCGCAGCTCCGCGGCGCCGCCCTGCCGCGGCCCCGCCCCGAGGGCCTCGGGCTGCACCGTTTCAACACACTCGCCCCGGACGACACCCTGGCCGCGCTGCACAGCTGCTGCGGCAGCCGCCGCTGGGCCGAGCGGGTCGCCGCGCACCGCCCGTACCCGGATCTCGATGCCCTGCTCGCCGCCTCCGACGAGGCCTGCTACGACCTGACCGCGGCCGAGCTGGACGAGGCGCTCGCCGAGGAGCCCCTCTCCCCGCAGCCGCTGGTCGGCGCCCGCGGCCCCGGCACGCTCGCCGCCCATACCGCGCTGCGCGCCGCACACGCCGAGTACGAGCGGCGTTTTCGCCATGTCTTCGTGATCTGCCTGGACGGCTACCGCGACGACGAGCTGCTCGACCAGGTCCTGTCCGGCATCCGCACCCGTCTGGGCAACGAACCGGACGAGGAACGGTCGGTCGCCGCCGACGAACTGCGCCGGCTGGCCCGCGGCCGATTGGCGCGCCTCGCCGCCTCCACCCCGTGACAAACTGCGGCATACGGGCCGGAAAACTCCGGTTCGTCCTCGTGTGATAGCCCGTTGGTGCCTGTTTGATCACACCTAAGGACCCCGGCGCAACGAACCGACAACACGTCGCTACGATGGCCAGGGCCGGTGGACCGTACCCGGCCGGGCCAGACCGACAGAGAAGCCGGCAGGCCCTAATCCCCGCTCCCGGAGGGTTTTTCCGTGCCGGCTGGAACGCTGTACCGCGGCCGGGAAGGCATGTGGTCCTGGGTGGCTCATCGAGTCACCGGCGTCCTCATCTTCTTCTTCCTGTTCGTACACGTCCTCGACACCGCTCTCGTACGCGTCTCCCCCGAGGCGTACGACAACGTCGTTGCGACATACAAGACGCCGATCGTCAACGTGATGGAGTACGGCCTGGTGGCCGCCATCCTCTTCCACGCGCTCAACGGCCTTCGGGTCATCGCCGTGGACTTCTGGTCGAAGGGCCCGAAGTACCAGAAGCAGATGCTGTGGTCCGTTGTCGGCGTCTGGGTCGTGCTGATGGCCGGTGCCTTCTACCCCGTGCTGCAGCACACTCTGCGCACGCTGTTCGGGAGCTGACGCGAGATGTCTGCTGAAAACACCTCCACAGGTGCCACCGCGACGGACGACGTCACCCTCTACGACGTGGACCACCCCGCCCCGGTCATCGAGGCGCCGCGCAAGCGCACCGGCAAGTCCCCGAAGGCGACCCGCACCAACTTCGAGCTGTACGGCTGGCTGTTCATGCGGCTGTCCGGCATCGTCCTGGTCGTGCTGGTCCTGGGGCACCTGCTGATCCAGCTCGTGCTGGACGGCGGTGTCTCCAAGATCGGCTTCGCGTTCGTCGCGGGCCGCTGGGCGAACCCGTTCTGGCAGATCTGGGACCTGGCGATGCTGTGGCTCGCCATGCTGCACGGCGCCAACGGCCTGCGTACCGTCATCAACGACTACGCGCAGCGGGACAACACCCGCTTCTGGCTGAAGATGCTGCTGTACACCGCCACGGTGTTCACCGTCCTTCTGGGCACGCTGGTGATCTTCACCTTCGACCCGAACATCCGCTAAAGCCGGGGCTGACTGGAACAATGAAGATCCACAAGTACGACACCGTCATCGTCGGCGCCGGTGGCGCGGGCATGCGCGCGGCCATCGAGTCGACGAAGCGCAGCCGCACCGCGGTCCTGACGAAGCTCTACCCGACCCGCTCCCACACCGGCGCCGCCCAGGGCGGTATGGCCGCCGCCCTCGCGAACGTCGAGGAGGACAACTGGGAGTGGCACACCTTCGACACGATCAAGGGTGGCGACTACCTGGTCGACCAGGACGCCGCCGAGATCCTCGCGAAGGAGGCCATCGACTCGGTCCTCGACCTCGAGAAGATGGGCCTGCCGTTCAACCGCACCCCGGACGGCACGATCGACCAGCGCCGCTTCGGCGGTCACTCCCGTAACCACGGTGAGGCCCCGGTCCGCCGGTCCTGCTACGCCTCGGACCGCACCGGCCACATGATCCTCCAGACGCTGTACCAGAACTGCGTCAAGGAGGGCGTGGAGTTCTTCAACGAGTTCTACGTGCTCGACCTGCTGCTCCAGGACGTCGACGGCGTCAAGAAGTCCGCGGGCGTCGTCGCGTACGAGCTGGCCACCGGCGAGATCCATGTCTTCCAGGCGAAGGCGATCATCTTCGCCTCCGGCGGCACCGGCAAGTTCTTCAAGGTGACCTCCAACGCGCACACGCTGACCGGTGACGGCCAGGCCGCCGCCTACCGTCGCGGCCTGCCGCTGGAGGACATGGAGTTCTTCCAGTTCCACCCGACGGGCATCTGGCGGATGGGCATCCTCCTGACCGAGGGTGCGCGTGGCGAGGGCGGCATCCTTCGCAACAAGGACGGCGAGCGCTTCATGGAGAAGTACGCGCCCGTCATGAAGGACCTCGCCTCGCGTGACGTCGTCTCGCGCTCCATCTACACGGAGATCCGCGAGGGCCGTGGCTGCGGTCCCGACGGCGACCACGTCTACCTGGACCTGACGCACCTTCCGCCGGAGCAGCTGGACGCCAAGCTCCCGGACATCACCGAGTTCGCGCGTACCTACCTCGGTATCGAGCCCTACACGGACCCGATCCCGATCCAGCCGACCGCGCACTACGCCATGGGCGGCATCCCGACGAACGTCGAGGGTGAGGTCCTGGCGGACAACACCACGGTCGTGCCGGGCCTGTACGCCGCCGGCGAGGTGGCCTGTGTCTCCGTGCACGGCGCCAACCGGCTGGGCACCAACTCGCTCCTGGACATCAATGTCTTCGGGCGCCGGGCCGGCATCGCCGCCGCCGAGTACTCCGCGGACGCCGACTTCGTCGAGCTGCCCGAGGACCCGGCGCAGCAGGTCGTCGACCAGGTCGAGCGGCTGCGCAACTCCACGGGCAGCGAGCGGGTCGCCGAGATCCGCAAGGAGCTCCAGGAGTGCATGGACGCCAATGTGATGGTGTTCCGCACCGAGCAGACGATCAAGACCGCGGTCGAGAAGATCGGCGAGCTGCGCGAGCGCTACCGGAACGTGTCCATCCAGGACAAGGGCAAGCGGTTCAACACCGACCTCCTGGAGGCCATCGAGCTGGGCAACCTGCTCGACCTGGCCGAGGTCATGGCGGTGTCGGCGCTGGCCCGCAAGGAGTCCCGCGGCGGTCACTACCGCGAGGACTACCCCAACCGCGACGACGTCAACTTCATGCGGCACACCATGGCGTACCGCGAGGTGGGCGCAGACGGCACCGAGTCGATCCGTCTCGACTACAAGCCGGTCGTGCAGACCCGCTACCAGCCGATGGAGCGTAAGTACTGATGAGCACCCCGACTCTCGACAAGAACTCCGCGGCGCTGGACGCGGCCGAGGACGGCGCTTCCCACCTGATCAACGTCACCTTCCGGATCCGCCGGTTCAACCCGGAGATCTCGGAGGACGCCAGCTGGGAGGACTTCCAGCTGGAGATCGACCCCAAGGAGCGCGTCCTGGACGCCCTCCACAAGATCAAGTGGGACCAGGACGGGTCGCTGACCTTCCGCCGCTCCTGCGCCCACGGCATCTGCGGCTCGGACGCCATGCGCATCAACGGCCGCAACCGCCTCGCCTGCAAGACGCTGATCAAGGACATCAACCCCGAGAAGCCGATCACGGTCGAGGCCATCAAGGGCCTGACCGTGCTGAAGGACCTTGTCGTCGACATGGAGCCCTTCTTCCAGGCCTACCGCGATGTGATGCCCTTCCTCATCACGACCGGCAACGAGCCGACCCGTGAGCGCCGGCAGTCCGCCGAGGACCGCGAGCGCTTCGACGACACCACCAAGTGCATCCTGTGCGCCGCCTGCACGTCCTCGTGCCCGGTGTTCTGGAACGACGGCCAGTACTTCGGCCCGGCGGCGATCGTCAACGCGCACCGCTTCATCTTCGACTCGCGCGACGAGGGCGGCGAGCAGCGCCTGGAGATCCTGAACGACAAGGACGGCGTCTGGCGCTGCCGGACGACCTTCAACTGCACGGACGCCTGCCCGCGCGGTATCGAGGTCACCAAGGCCATCCAGGAGGTCAAGCGGGCGCTGATCACTCGGCGCTTCTGATCCCCGCGGCGATCCGGGTTCCGACCCGGCCGCCGATGAGGGCCGGTACGTCCCTGAGGGCCTCGCTTCCGTACATCCGGAAGCGGGGCCCTTCGGCATGGGTGCTCTCCGGCTCCCGGGCCGGATACACCAGCACCGGCGGCAGCGCCTCGTCCACCAGCGCCACCGGCTCGTCACGGCAGAAGTACGACGGGACGAAGACCAGCCCCCGCCCCTCCAGGAACAGCTCCCGCTGCACCGGGTAGGCGACTTCCAGGACCGGCGGCCGCCACCGCATCAACGGCCCGAACGTCCGCAGCATCGCCTCCGCCCCGGACTGCCCCAGCGCATGCATCCGCAGCGCCCGGTCGGCACCGACCCGCTGGGCGATCCGCGGCCAGCCGGGCGCGATCGCCAGATGGTGGTACGTCCGCAGGCTCCGGGCGAGCTGCCGCAGCGCGGCCGGCTCCCCCTCCGCGATGCCGCGCAGCCACCCCGGCAGCGCCCGGTGCCCGGCCAGCAGCGTCAGCTCGGTCCGCAGCCGCTCCCGAGGCGTGCTCATCACGGCCTCCAGCCCCGGTTCGACCCCGTCCAGCGACGCGAACGGCGTGAGGAAATCCGGGAAGTACCCGTGCAGCGGCACCAGCGGCAGCAAGTCCCGCAGCGGCCCCGGCCCATGGCGTACCGCATGCTGGCGCCATGCCGCCAGTGCCGGCTCGGTGCGGCACTCCCGCAGACTGTGCAGGCTCAGCGCCGTCTCCCACAGCGGATCGGCGCCGTCGGCCACTCGCGTACGCGCCAGATCCTGCGCGGTGAAGTGCACTCGTAGCACATCATCCCCCTGCTCCTCCGCCGCTCCCCCGAACGGCGTGCACACGAGGATCTGTCCGGCGGGTGGGTTGTGGCAAGTGGGACACGCGGGTAGCTTCTCCGCTCTCGCCGGAGCCTTACCGGGAGCTGCCCCCGTGATCTTTCAGGCCGACCGCAGCGCCCTCGCCGCCAGCGCCTCGTCCTGCGCCCGGCGCTCCCGCATGACCTGCGAATACGCCCCCAACGCGGCCCGCCGACGCGCCAACTCGGCCATCTCCGCGTCCAGTTGCGCCATCTGCCGCTCCACGATGCCGCGGGAGAGCGCACACGGGATCAGCCCGGGGCCGCCCTGGGCGCAGGGCAGCAACGCGCGGATGTCGTCGGTGTTCAGCCCGGTCGCGAGGAGCTCCCGGATGCGCCCGACGGTCTCCACCGACTCCTCGTCGTCATAGCGCCGGTAGCCGTTCGCGTCCCGCTGGGCGCAGAGCAGCCCCCGCTGTTCGTAGTAGCGCAGCACTCGCGTACTGACCCCCGTACGCCGCGCCAGCTCACCGATCCGCATCCCGTCCCCTCCCGTGTCCCGCCCCGCGCCACGGCCGGCTTGACCTTTACACCGGCGTCAAGGTGCAACCTCTTGCCCATGACGCAGATTCCCGCAGCACACGCCCCGGCCCCCGCCTTCCCGCCCCTCTCCACCCTCGTCACCGGCGACCCCGCCGGCCCCGGCATCCTGCTCGCCCACGGCGCGACCGGCAGCATCCAGAGCAACTACGGCGAGCTGATCCCCGCGCTGGTGGCCTCCGGCCACCGTGTGGTGGCTCCCGACTACCCGGGCTCGGGCGAAACCCCGCGGGTCAACGGCCCGTTGGAGCTGGACGCCCTGGCCGACGCGCTGGTCGCTGAGGCCACCGCGGCCGGTCTGGAGACCTTCACCCTGATCGGCTTCTCGATGGGGACGGCGGTGTCCGTACGAGCCGCCGCCCGGCACCCCGAGCGGGTACGCGGCATCGTCCTGACCGCCGGACTCACCAAGGCGGACGCCCGGGCAACGGTCTGGCTGGATCTCTGGCTGAGCCTCCTGGAGCGCGGCGACCACGCCGGCTTCGCCCGGGCCCGGGCCCTCAGCGGCCTCTCCCCCGAACGCTTCAACGCCCTGTCACCGGCGGAACTGGCGGCCGTGCTGGACCCGGACCCGTCCCTTCCGCCGAGCGGCTCGGCGGAGCAGGCCGCTCTCGTACAGGCCCTGGACACCACCGCCGACCTGCCCGGCATCTCGGTCCCCACCCTGGTCATCGCCACCACATTGGACGCACTGCTGCACCCGGACAACTCCCGTTATCTGGCGGACCACATCCCCGGCGCCGCATACGCCGAGATCGCCACCGGGCATCTACCCATGGTCGAATGCCCGCAGGAATGGCAGGACTTGATACAGACCTTCCTCACCAAGCACGGCCTGTGACGCCTGGCGATCTTCTGAAGATGTCCACCGCAAACCATGACTTTCGTCAGTACTGACCGTGGCAAAGCCTGCTTACGCTCGGAGCATGAACAAACTCCGTCGTAGCGCCGTCGCGTTACTCCTCGCCCTCGCCCTTCCGCTGCCCGTGGCCGCCGCCGGCGCCGCCGCTGCCGCACCCCCGCAGCCCGGCGCCCAGGCGGTGGCCGAAGCCCACACCCGCCTCGAACTCCCCCGCCCCACCGGGCCGTACGCGGTCGGACGCGACACGCTCCACCTCGTCGACAAGCAGCGCCGGGACCCCTGGGTGCCGTCCGCGGGCGCACGGGAGCTGATGGCATCGATGTACTACCCGGCCCGTCCGGGCACCGGCGGCACCCGCGCGCCGTATATGACCACCAAGGAGGCCCAACTCCTGCTGGAGGGCATCAAGCGGACGGACGTCCTGCCGCCCGAGGCGCTCGCCGGCACCCGCGTCCACGCCCGCACCGGCGCCCGGCCCATCGGCGGCAGACACCCCCTGGTGGTCCTCTCCCCGGGCTTCACCCTCAACCGCGCGACGCTCTCCCTGCTCTCCGAGGAACTGGCCTCCCGCGGCTATGTCGTAGCCCTCCTCGACCACGCCTACGAATCCTTCGGCGCCACCTTCCCCGGCGGCCGCACCCTCACCTGCGTCGCCTGCCAGACGGTCGAGCACGCGCCCGAGGACACCCGGAAGAAGCTGATGGCCAAGGTCGCCACCGGCCGCGCCGCCGATATCTCGTTCGTCATCGACACCCTGACGGCGGCTCCCCGGCACGGCGGGCCCGCCCCCGCGTGGAAGCGCTCGGCGATGATCGACCCGAAGCGGATCGGTGTCGCCGGCCACTCCATCGGCGGCAACAGCGCGGCAAGCGCGATGGCGGCCGACGAGCGGATCAGCGCCGGGGTGAACATGGACGGCACCTTCTTCGCACCGGTCCCGCGCTCCGGGCTCGACGGCCGGCCGTTCCTGATGCTCGGCGCCCTCAACGGCCATGCGCCGGGCGACGACGACACCACCTGGCTGCGCGACTGGCGCCGCCTGGACGGCTGGAAGCGCTGGCTCACGGTCAGCGGCGCCGGCCACTTCACCTTCATCGACATACCGGTACTGGCCGCACAGATCGGTGTCACCGATCCCACGACCCCGATCTCCGGCAAGCGTTCCGGCGAAATCACCCGGGACTACGTCAGCGCCTTCTTCGACAGGCAGCTGCGCGGCATACCCCGGCCCCTGCTGGACGGCCCGTCCGCCGCCAACCCCGAGGTGGTCTTCCAGAACCCCTGACCGGCGAGACGGCCGGAGGGGAGCGGGACAGTCTCCGTCCCACTCCCCTCCTCCCCGCCTCTCCCTCTTCCCCGCCTTACTTCTCTCCCTCAACCACCTTGTCCAGAAAGGCATCCAGGTTCCGCACGGTACGGGCGATCCGCTCCTCCAGCGGCAGAGTCTCCTCATGCCGTCCGGCAAGCTGGGACCGCTTACGTCCCCGTACGTAGAGGGAGCAGGCGAGGTCGGCACAGAGATACGTCCCGACGGTGTTCCCCTGCCGTCCCAGCGGCCCGGCCCGGCGCGCGGCGAGCAGGCTGACGCCGGACCCGGGGTGCCCGGTCACACAGACCGAGCACACCGTCGTCTTGGTGAAACTCCGCCGCACGCCCTGCGGCACCCGCAGCGTCACCCCGATGATCCCGTCGCCCCGCGGCGCGACCAGATAACTCCGGTCCGGCGCCCCCGGATCACGCCACCCCAGAAAGTCCAGGTCGCCCCACGGCAGTTGGGCCAGCCCAACCGGCAGATTGATCCTGCTCGCCTCGCCCTTCGAGCAATTGACGAACGAGGCACGTATTGCTTTTTCACCTACGGGGTCCATGACGCCCGAAGCTAACAGCGAGCCCCGGGGCCCGTCGCCCCATTTATCTCCGCACGGAACGGGACCGGAACGGCACCGGCCGGGCAGCGACGGCAGGAAGAACCGGCGCGCCCGCGGCACTCATGGCGCTCATGCGCCCGACCGCATCATCACCGCGTACTTCGTCTTGCTGTTGAGCTTCGCCCGCTGCGCCCTCGCGGTGCGCTCGGCGCCGGCCTCTTCCCGTTTCCGCGCGGTCTTTTCCCAATCCGCCGGCTTCAGGAACAGCATCGCATTACTCCCCGGCACCACCAGAACACCACCGAAGGGCAGGTCACCCGCAAGCCACGCGCCTTCCTCCACACCCTCCGGCCAACGGCGGCGTCCGGGCGCATTGACCGCCAGCATCAGCGGCGCCCCGTGCTGCCCGCGCGTCGTCACGCGGACCTCGAAGACGTTGCCGTACTGAGTCCACCGCTCACGCTTCTTGATCACCCGAGGATGGAACTCCAGCGGATAGTCACGGAGCACTCTCGCGCACTGGGAGACACGGATTCCGTAGATGAGGCGGTGAACCGTGAGGACAAATGCCCCCACCCCTGCGACAGTGAACAACATCAGGAAAGGCGAGTCCAGCCCCAGCAAGCGATCCGCCGCTACCGGGATTGCCACAAGAACAGCGGTGATCAGCAGACGCAGCGCAATGATTTTGGCCAGGGAAAGATAATTGACTCTCAGTACCTGCGCCACGTCCGGAGCCTCGGATGGGGCCGGAGTCTGCGGGTCGTACGCCATAACATTCTCCTTCTGGGGCTGCTACTGCTAACCGAACGGGTTGTTCGCCGTGTCGGCTGCTGCACCCGGCCTCGTACCCCCGGCCCCGTCCGCCTTTTCGGCAGGCGACGGGTCGAAGAACGACACAGTGTGCCCGACACCCAGCAGCACATCCCGGTATTCGTCGGCCAGTTCCAGAGCAGGCGTGACCAACTGCACCACGACGATGTCGGAGGTGCCCGGGCCCGTCACCGCGATCGTGCCCTGCCAGACCGGGTCCTCGTGAAGACTCCCGTCCTCCTCGGGGGGCCTGCCCGGCGCGACCGTGCGCCGGGTCTCGGCGGCAAGGAAGCCCGTACCGCACGGCAGCTCCAGAGGCTGGACGTCCTTGTCCGGGTCCTCGGCGGCCGCCACCGCCAGATCGGCCAGCACCAGGGCCGCGTTCACGCCCGAAGGGTCCACGGTGGAAAACGTCAGAACGGAGGAGGCGAAACCGCCCTCGTCATCCGGGTGCAAACCGATGGCACAGCCCTGGACGTTATGGGAATTCAGCGCCGTCACCACACCGGCGTAGAACCGGAGCACCCGCTCCGCCTGGCCCCTGGTCTCCTCAGGCAGCCCGAGTATGTGGTTCACCAACGCCATGAGCTGGTCGACCGGAGGGTCGAGATCCAACGGCAAGTAGCCGTGCGGAAGTCCGTACCAATAGGCCGGTATCGGATCGCTCGTCGGCTCTGTCCAGAGATCAGTCACTACCGCATTCGCCTTTCAGGGACCGCATCAACGCACCTCACAGCCAGCCGAACAAGCCTGCGATGTCATGGGCTGTGGCGGCGGCCTTGGTGCTCTCCGCGGTGTTGTGGCCCGCCCCTTCCTCCGGAAGAACTCCCAAGCTCTCCATGGACGACATCATGTTCGCTCCGACGTTCAAACCGCCGGCGCTGATGGCCCCCATCATCTTGGCGGAGCCACTGGCGGTTTCACGAGCCGCCTGCCAGGCCCCGGAGACCTCGCTGACAGCATTCGATTTGAAGGCCGGGACGATTTCCTTGAAGAATGCCGCCCCCTTTTCGGCATTCGACACGCCCACGCCCAGCCGGCCGGCCAAACTCACGCCCTCGGCGACCTCTCGCCCTGCGGCAGCCAACGCCGATCCCCCTGGGATCATGCCAACGGTGTCTCCGGCCATGGAGGCATACGCGGAGAAGATCTCCATGCCGCTCCCTTTGAACATCAAGGCATCTCTGAACTTGGGATCGGAGAGGTTCTTGGTCATCGATGCGGCGCTTGCCACCACTGCGATACCGGCGAAGAGCGGGGCGAGCGGCGTGGGGAAAAGCGCCAGCAACCCCGCGATGGCGCCGATGGTCCCCGCATGCTCGTAGAGGAACTCACCAACAGCCTTGATGCCGTCCCAGATCGCATTGACGGCCTTGCTCAGCCAGCCGGGCTCCTTCGGCGCCAGTTTGTCGGTGGCGCCGTCCAGCTCCTTGGCCACCGTGCGCGCCTGGTCACCATGCGTGGTTTCCAGGGTGTGCGCCTTGGTGATGACGTCGCTGTACGCCTGATTGGCATGGTTCAGCTGGGTAGTTGCCTCGTTCAGGCTGCGTTCTGCGGCCCGCAGCCGCGCCGTTGCCGCGTCGGCATCGGCCTGCGAGGGATATTCCTGGCCGGCGAGCTTGAGATCCGGGTGACTCTGAGCCTGTGCGTGATGCGCCTTGGCGCTCTCCACCGCCGACTTCTTCTCGGCGGCCGCATCGTCGTACTTCTGCGCCAGATCACGATTGGCCGACAGATGGTCGTCCCAGATCCTCAGCTGGGACGACGCCTTCTCCAGCGAACGGGCGGCATTCTTGATGTACGTCGGCAGCTCGCCGTCGATCGCATCCCGGAACGCATCTGCCGCGTCGCCCTGCCAGTAGCTGCTCTCTCCGATCAGCTTCTCGAGCTGGTTGTGGCAGTTGCGCAGTGCCGTCGCCGCCGAGGTGACCTTGCGCTGCAGCGCACCGACTTCACCGGGCACACCGGGTACGGGGTTCCAGCCGAGGTGTGCATAGGGATTCGTCGCCATTACTTCGAACCCCCGTGACCGCTCGTCGTTTTGCTCGCGATCGCCTTGAGCGTCTTCTCCAAGGCCTCTTCGACCTCTTCGTAGTTCTGCTTGTTGGCCTTCACACCCTCGCTGATGGCGTCGACCATCTTCTTGGTCTGTTCGGACCCATATTTCCAGCGTTCCTGGAAACCGTCACACGCCTCATCGAGTTCGTCCGTGCCTATCTGATCGGCACGGACATGTGACAGCGCCGTCCGGGCCTCGTTGAGCTCCTTGACGCAACCCTCAAGTGCTTTGAGGAACTGCCCCAATTGATCCACGTCCGCCTTGAAACGGTCCCCCATGACCGGATTCTCCTTGCACTGTTCACTGATGGATCACGACTACCCGGCGCGATGAACCATGTGGCTGCGGCAGCCGCCTCAGCCCCAGTTCTGACCGCCGGCGTTCTTGCGGCGGCGGGACACAAGGACGAGGGCGACGACGGCCGCGACGACCACCAGAGCGCCGGCGCCGATGCCGCCGTAGAGCAGGGCCGTATTCACCGCTTCCTTGCCGCCCATCGGCGGGTCGGCGTCGGGCGCGCCGGCGTCCAGCTGCGATGACGCCTTGCCCTTCGGCATCGGCAGCGGGCCCTCCTTGGAGCCCGCCGGGATGTCCTTCCGCAGGGCGGGGCCGGGCTGGATGAAGCCGTAGCCGTAGTGGACGTCCGGCAGCTTGAGGTGCTTGTCCTTCTCGGCCTGGGCCAGACCGGCGGTCTTCACCAGGCGGTTGGCGATCTGGCCGGGGGTGAGCTTCGGGAACTTCTGCTTGAGGAGGGCGGCGGCGGCGGAGACGTAGGCACTCGCCGCGGAGGCGCCGCTCGCTTCGGTGTTGTAGGCGGAGTCGCTCTTGCCCACCGCGACGGGGACCTTCACGCCGGGGGCGAGGAGATCGAGGGTGGAGTTGATGTTGTTGGCGTCGTCCGGCTCGCCGTACTGGTCGACCGATCCGGCGCCGATCACGCCGGGGCAGGCAGCCGGGTAGTTCTTCTTGGTGAGGCCGTCGTTACCGACGCCGGCCACCACCACGACGCCCTTGTCGAGGGCATACTGGATGGATTCACAGGTGTCGCCCATCAAGCTTTCGCCGTACGACATGTTGATGACGTTCGCGCCGTGCTCCACTGCCCACCGCGTGGCCTGCCCGCTGTTCTTGTACTCCGGAACAGGAAGAATCTTGGCGTCGGGTGCCAGCCCCTTGACGCCTTCCGAGCCACCCGGGCCGTGTCCGTGGCCGGCAATGATCCCGGCCATCGCGGTGCCGTGATCGCGGATGTCTTCGTTCGGGTTGTGCTTGGCGTTCTCGGCTTCGATCGCCTTCCCGAAGTCCGGCCCGGGAAGGAACTGCCCTTCGAGGTCCTGGTGGGTCGTACGGAAACCGCTGTCGAGCACGGCCACCGTCACACCCTTGCCGGTGGCTTCCTTCCAGAGCTGTTGCGCCCCGAACGCCTCCAGCGGCCACTGGCCCTTGCGCACTTGATCTGCGGAGGCAGTGCCGCCCGCGGCCAGCAGCAGCGCTCCGGTCAGCGCAGCACCCGCCGTCGCGCGCAGTGTTCGGGTGACCCTCATCCTTCGCTCCTTCTTGCTGTGCTCTCCGGGCGGAGTTGTTCCGCCTGAGGAAAGGCCCCGCACTCCCGAGTGCGGGGCCATGCCTCATCGGCCGCATGCGACGTTATCGTCGGCCTACTCGATGACGCGAGGGGCCACATTACGTTGCGGGGTCCAGGTCTCCTCGTCCTCGACGAGGTAGTCGGGACGCTGCCCTGTGGTGCGCTCCTTCTCCCCGCTGCCCTTGCCCTTGGCTCCGGCAGCGCCGGCCATACCCGCCTGCTTGCCGCCACGGCTGCGGTGCAGACCGGAGCCGCCCTGCTTGGCGCCGCCCGCCGGGCCGCCCGGCTTACCGGCAATGCCGCCACGGGTACGTGCCTGCGGACCACCGCGCCCGGCCGCCGCGCCCTTGGCGCCCGCCTTTCCGGCTCCGGCTCCGGCTCCGCCTCCCGGCATACCACCGCCGCGCATACCGCCACCGCGCATACCGCCGGCACCGCCGGCGGTACGCGCTCCGCCGGCGCGTATGGCTCCGGGCATGCCGACGGCACCGGGCGGCACCGCGCCGCCGGGGAAGCCGCCCGTACCGCCGGGCACGCCGTGGCTGCCGCCCGTCGTCCCGCCCCCGATGACGCCACCGCCAACCGACGGCGGGGGGAGGGTGCCGCCCTGCACGCTGTCGAGTCCGGTGGTCACCGGCACATCGGGCCGCGCGATCTTGGGGCCGTCGAAGCCCGGCGGGACGGCGTGACCGCCCGCTCCGTGGGGCATGTTCGGCATCTGCGACGACGGGTGCGGGTGGGTACCACTGATCACCGGCATGTTGACCGGGGGCGGCGCGTGATTCGTGGAGGGCTGCTTCGGCCAGTCGCCCCTGGCTCCGCCCGGGTCGTAGCCGTCCTTGAGGTTCTTGCCATGACCGTCATAGTTGGCCGCCAGCTCATCCATCACGATGACCGCCTCGACCTGACGCTCCTTGCTCAGGGACAGATTGTCCCGGTTGAGCTCCAGCGCCATGCGGGTGTCCATCTTAGGATTCGCCATGTCCCGCTTGAACTGGCTGTCGTCGCCACTCGCGTCAGTCGCCCGGTCCACGACGCCAGGGTCATGGATCTTCGACATGGTCTTCTTCGCCTCGCGAAGATTGTGGGCGACGCCGACCTCCGGGCCCGATCCTCGCGTACCGATCAGCGTGGACTCGACATTCCGGGAGTGCTGGTAGGTCCTGTCGATCTTCTCCAGGACCTTGCCGGCTTCCCTGCGAAATGCCTGGGCCGCCGAGCCCTCCCAGTGCGCCGAGGCGTGATCGACGGCAGCCATGAAGGCCTTGCGGATGCCACCGGTCCCGTCCTCGCCGCCCAGCCGGTCGGCGGAGGCCCGCCAGTGACGGCCGGAGGTCTCGATCGCCTCGGGGCTGGCGTGCTCGATCATCGCTCGGAGCGCGTTGATGCCGTGGTGATGGAAGTCGGAGTGCGACCTGGGAGTGGGCTGTTGACCCTTGAACGACTTCAGCCGCTCTTCCCGCTCACGGTCCTTGCGCTGCTTCTCCATCTGCTTGGCGCTGTCGTACTCCTGCTTGGCGTCAACCATGCAGGCCCCCCTTCATGTCCATCTCCGCGTCTCGTGCATGCATCACCGCGCGCCGTTCAGTCCTTCAGCCGGTCCACCGGTCAGCCGTTCATCGAGGTCTTGGTCTGGTGCTCCTGGTCCTCGTACGCGCCCCGGCTGGCTTCCGTCTTCTCACCGAACTTGTGGATGAGGTCCTGGAGGGCGTCGATGACCTGCGACATGTAGGACTGCATGTCGTCGTGCGCCTTGGCGAGTTCGCCGGCCTCGAGGAAGTCCGCCCCTCCGAACGCCGACTTCGGAATCGCCGTGCCGTACCTCATCTTCTGGCTGGGTTCGTCCATATCGCCCCGAAGATGCTTGAGCTGGCGCACGACACTGTCCAACTCGTCCAGGTCGACCTTGAATTGCTCAGCCATGACTACACTCCCCGTTCCCCCGCATGCCCTGCTCGTCCCCTTCACACCGCCCCGCGGAGCTACCGCGGTAAGGGCACCGTAAAGACACTAAAGACTAGGGAGTTGGTGCTCGGAATAGCAAGATCGTAAGTCGTGATCTGTCCGAATTCGCGGCAGATTGCGACCGCCTTTTGTAGGCGGGCCGTTACTTAGTACCCGCGGGGTGGGTCGCGTACCCGTCCGCGCACGGCTCATCGCCCCGAGTGCCATGCGCCTGCCGCTCCGGCTCGGCCGGTCGGAGCGGCTCGGTTCACGTCAGCGGATAGGACGTCCTCCCCGACGCCTCGTCGATCTCGTCGTGCGCCTTGGTCAGCAGCTTCATCGCCAGTTCGTTGAGCGCCCTGGCTCCCGCGATCTCCTCGCCGACCCTTGGCTGGTCCGCGTCGGCGGGGTGGCGGCTCGCGTATCCATGGCCCCGTACCTCGCTCCCGTCGGAGAGCCGAACGAGGGCGGCCGCGCGGGTGTGCTGGGTGTCCTCCTCGAACTCCAGCTCAACATGCCATCCGACAGCGGTCTGCAACATCACGATCACCTCCGAAGTCCCTGCTACCAGGGTGCGCCCGCTTCGCCGCCCGTGCACGACATGGGCGAAGGGCCGTGAGGTCCGGCTACGCCCGGGGGTCGGGTCGCGGCACAGCGTGCGCGAAGGGTGAGAAGGGGCCCGGACGACAAGCCGCCCCAGCCGTCTACGCCCGCATCGACGCCAGTTCCACCACCGTGATGTCGGGCGGCGCGCCCAGCCGTACGGGCGGCCCCCAGGCCCCGGCGCCGCGGGTCACGTACAGCTGGGTGTCGCCGTAGCGCTCCAGGCCGGCGACGGTGGGGTTGGTGGCGGCGGCGACGTAGGTGAAGGGCCACATCTGACCGCCGTGGGTGTGGCCGGAGAGCTGGAGGTCGACGCCGTGCCGGACGGTGTCGTGGATGGTGACCGGCTGATGGGCCATGAGGACGACGGCGCGGGCGGGGTCCCGGCCGCCCAGGGCCAGGTCGTAGTCGGGTCCGGCGTGCTCGGTTGCGCCCGCGAGGTCGTTGATGCCGGCGAGGTCGAAGCCGGGGAGTTCGGTGTGTGCGTTCTCCAGCGGGTGGATGCCCAACTCCCGTACGTGGTCGACCCATTGGGCGGCGCCCGAGTAGTACTCGTGGTTGCCGGCGACGAAGTACGCGCCGTGCCGGGAGCGCAGTTCGCGCAGTGGTTCGGCGGCCGGGGCGAGGTCGGCGACGCTGCCGTCGACCAGGTCGCCGACGATGGCCACCAGGTCGGGGTCGGTGCGGTTGATCGTCTCGACGATCCGCCGGGTGTGGGCGCGGCCCAGGATCGGGCCGAGGTGGATATCGCTGACGACGGCGATACGGAAGCCATGGGCGGCGCGCGGCAGTTTGGCCAGCGGGATCGTGACGCGCTTCGCGGTCGGTCCGCGCAGGGTCGTGGCGGTGCCGTATCCGACGGCCGCGGTGGCGGCGAGGGAGGCGCCGACGGCGACCGCCCGGGCGATGAAGAGCCGGCGGGGCGGGGCGGCGAGCGGCGGCAGGGCGGGGGTGCGGGGCGGGAGGAGGGTGGGGGCCGAGGAGGGTGACGGGGCGTGCGGCGGGTCGGGCGAGGGGGTGGGGGCCGGGATGGTGACGGCGGTCGCCGGGGTTTGCCGGCGCGTCTCCCGGCCGGCGAAGGCCCGGAGCCACACCGCCCGTACGGCCTCCCCCGCCAACAGCGCGAGTGTGAGATACAGCACCAGGGCCAGCCAGAGGTAGCCGGGCCAGGCGAGCACCTGTTGGAGGGGGAAGGGGACACCGGCGCGGCCGGCGAGCAGCGCGGCGAGGGCGGTCAGCGGGAGGACGTAGGCGGCGGCGGTGCCCGTACGGCGCGGCCGGCTGCCGGGCGTGGTCGTGTCACGGACGAGTCGGCACCACAGGTAGCGGTGCACGCCGAAGAACAGTCCGAGGACCGGGACCACGACCAGGGCGAAGATCACGGCGTCGTCTCCCCGTGCCCGGGGTTCAGGAAGCGGAGGAGGAGTCGGCCGGCTTCTCCGGCGCGGCCTCGCGGCGCAGGGCCCGTACGCCGCGGAACCCGATCACGCCGATCGCCGTCCCCAAGAGAAAGGAAGCCACCGCGAGCAGCAGATGGACCCAGAAGTAGGCGGTCGGGTCACCCGCGTCGTCGAAGGCGAGACCGCTCCCGTCCTTCCAGAGGTTTTTGACGAAAGTGATCCAGATGAACCAGCTCCACACCCCGAAGGCGAGCAGGAACCAGGACACGGGGCGAGAGAGCTTCATGAGTTCCAGTATGGGCAGCGGCTCCATCCGGCGGTCGGCAGGGGCACTCTTCCGTGGGGTGCTGTCGGCGGCGGGGGCAAAGCCGGGTACGTTCAGCGACGTGCCGACGACCTTCTGTGCTTCCACGGCTTCCACCGATCCGTCCGCTGCCACGACCGCCACCACTGCCCTCGCTTCGGGCGCTGCCGGCAATGCCGGGCGCACGGTGCGTAACGGCTTCCCCGTGCGCACCGTCGCCGCGCTGGCCGCCTCCGGGCTGCTGGCGACCCCGTTGCTGGCCGGCACCGCGTACGCCGATCCGAAGACTCCCGCGCCGCCCCGCAAGATGTCGCAGATCGGCGGGGACCGGCTGGGCACACCCGGTGTCCAGGTGGCGCCGAGGCCCGGTGCGCCGAAGCTGCCGGGGCCGGACGCGCTGACGGCCCGTTCGTGGATCGTCTCCGATGCCGCGTCCGGCAAGGTGCTGGCCGCCAAGAACCCGCACTGGAAGCTCGCGCCGGCCAGCACGCTGAAGATGCTGTTCGCCGACACGGTGATGCCGAAGTTCCCCAAGAACCAGAAGTACACGGTCAAGCCGACCGACCTGGCGGGGATGGGCGCCGGCAGCAGCCTCGTAGGGATAAAGGAGAACCTGACCTATACGGTCCACGATCTCTGGCTCGGTGTGTTCCTGCGCTCCGGCAATGACGCGGTGCACACCCTCTCGGCGATGAACGGCGGCACGGAGGCGACGGTCGCCGAGATGCAGAAGCACGCCAAGGAGCTGAACGCCAACGACACCCATGTCGTGACGCCGGACGGCTACGACGCGCCGGGCCAGGTCTCCAGCGCGTACGACCTGAGCCTGTTCGCCCGGTCGGGGCTGCACAACGCCGACTTCCGCGAGTACTGCTCGACGGCCAGTGCGCAGTTCCCCGGCGACAAGGGCAAGGACGGCAAGCGGGCGACGTTCGGCATCCAGAACACCAACCGGCTGCTGAGCGGTGATTACGACATCAAGCCGTACCCGGGCATCGCGGGGGTGAAGAACGGCTCGACCACCAACGCCGGGTCGACCTTCACCGGTGTCGCCCAGCGCGGTGACCGCAAGCTTCTCGTCACGGTCATGAACCCGGAGAAGAAGGAGCACAACGAGGCCTACAAGGAGGCCGCCAAGCTCCTGGACTGGGGCTTCGCGGCGGCCGACAAGGTGGAGCCGGTGGGCCGACTGGTCGGGCCCAGGAGCGAGGACGACGGCACCGGCGCCGCCAAGGGCGGCAAGAACGGGCACGGGAACACCCAGGCCGCGCTGAACAGCACCGACAGCTCGGCCGGGGCCTGGACCGCGCTGGGGATCACCGGCGGCGCGCTGGTGCTGCTGGGCGTCGTGGCGATGGCCGTGCACCGCCGCTGGCCGCTGCCGGAGTTGGTACGGGGCCGGCGGCCCCGTAAGTGAGGCGGCCCCGTAGGTGAGGCGGCCCCGTAGGTGAGGCGGCCCCGTAGGTGAGGCGGCCCCGTACGGTGAGCCGGAGCCGGACGGTGAGCCGGAGCCGGACGGGGTGGCGGGGTGCGGGGGCGGGCGCGGTTACGCCCCCTCCGGCCGCGCCCGTCCGGCCGGCCGCTCCCTTCCCTCCGGCCGCTCCCTTCCCTCGGCTCTGTCCGGTCCCTCGGCTCCGTCCGGTCCCCCGGCTCCGTCCGGTCCCCCGGCTCCGTCCGGCCCCTCAGCTCCGTCCGGTCCCCCGGCTCCGTCCGGTCCCCCGGCTCCGTCCGGCCCCCCGGCTCCGTCCGGTCCCCCGGCTCCGTCCGGCCCCTCAGCTCCGTCCAGCCCCTCAGCTCCGTCCGGCCCCCCGGCTCTGTCCGGTCCCCCGGCTCCGTCCGGCCCCCCGGCTCCGTCCGGCCCCTCCGGCACCTTGAGTTCCTCTCCCCCCGCCCCGTTCCGCTCCCCCGTCGTGGCCGTCCACGAAGCGCAGTACACCAGCAGCTTCGCCGTGAAGTTGATCCACAGCAGCAGCGCGATCGGGGTGCCGAAGGCGCCGTACATGCTGCGTGCGGCGACCTGCTG
Organism: Streptomyces inhibens; assembly: GCF_022221585.1. NCBI lineage: Bacteria > Bacillati > Actinomycetota > Actinomycetes > Kitasatosporales > Streptomycetaceae > Streptomyces > Streptomyces inhibens. The sequence goes on along the minus strand of NZ_CP084681.1, from coordinate 6,167,963 downwards.
GAGATAGCCGCTGAGCAGCAGCTTCAGCACTTCGAAGCCGATCGCGCCGAGGAGCCCGGCGACGACGACGGCGCGCCGGGGCGGGTGAACGCCGGGGAGCCTGGTCAGGACGTAGCCGAGCAGCAGGAAGTCCGCGAGGACGGCGATACAGAAGCCGGCGACCGACAGCAGGATGCTGCCGATACCGCCCTCCGGCAGGCCGATCGCGTCGGCGACCTTGCCCACCGCGGCGGACGCGAAGGCCGAGCAGGCGAGCGAGAGCAGGGCCACGCCGCCGAGTCCGAGCAGCATGGCGCCGTCCCGGAGCTTGCCGACGAAGAAGTTGACGTCCTCGTCGCCCTTCTCCCATACGGCGCGCAGACAGTCGCGCAGCGACTGGACCCAGCCGATGCCGGTGAACAGCAGCACGGCACCGGCGACCAGGCCGACCGTGGTGGCGTTGTTGACGAGCCCGGCGAGGTCGAGCTGCGCGGCGATGCCGGGGATCTGTTCGGCGAACTTGCCCTGCAGCTTGTGCAGCTGGCTGTCGCTGAGCAGCAGGGCGCCGATCGCGGCGCCGACGGTGAGCAGCGGGAAGAGGGCGATGAAGCTGGTGAAGGTGATCGCGGCGGCGAGCCTGGTCCAGTGCACGCGGAGCATGCGTTCGTAGGCGCGCCAGAGGTGTGTGGTCATCAGCCAGATGACGGCCGGTCCGATCACCGGCAGCCTGCTCAGCCAGTCCATGGCGTTCCCCTCGTGCCCCAGTCGCCGTACGGCCGTTCCGCGCCGATGCGGTCGCGGCCGGTATCCCGGTGATCCGGAACACTAGCTTCCGCGTACCCGCGAAGCGCGGCCGCCGGCCCGGCCGGCTGCTAGCAGCTGGGCGCCGGCGGCCGGGAGAGATCCGCGGCCTGGCGCGGGACGCCCGCCGTCCGGGGGCCGAAGGGGTACTCGCGCTCCAGACGCCACACCGCGTCCGCGCCCTGCTCGTACAGAGCGAAGCCGCCGATCGTCCAGGTCGCGGAGAAGTCCTTGAGCTCGGTCTCGGCGCGGTCCATGGCGTCCTCGGCGATGCCGTGGGCGATCGTGACATGCGGGTGGTACGGGAACTGAAGATCGCGGGCGCAGGGGCCGGAGGCGGCACGGACCCGGGCCTGGAGGGCGGTGCAGCCCGCCTCGCCCTCGGTGACCTTGACGAAGACGACCGGGGAGAGCGGGCGGAAGGTGTCGGTGCCTTCCAGGCGGAGCGGGAAGGGGCGGAAGGCGGCCGCGACCTCGGCGAGGTGCCGTTCGATGCCGGGCAGCGCGTCGGCGCTGACCTCCGTCGGCGGGAGGAGGGTGATGTGCGTGGGGATGCCGTGTGCGGCAGGGTCCCCGAAGCCCTCGCGCTTCCTCTGGAGGAAGCTTCCGTGAGGCTCCGGGACCGCGATCGAAACGCCCAGCGTTACGGTCCCCACTGCGTTCTCCCTCCTGACGTGTGTGCGGCGCGCTCGCGCACCCTCTTAGTGTGCCGGGTGCGCGCCCTTCGCGGGGAGCGTCCTCGGTCCTGTTACGAGCAGGCCCCCGGACCCCACGGGTGGGGACCCCGGGCCCTTCGCGGACCGCGCCGCCGGCCGTGGCCCGCCGCGCGAACGGTCCCGTCAGTGCTTGGCCGGGAGCAATCCGAGCCGGTCATACGTGGTGGCGAGGGTTTCGGCGGCGACCGCACGGGCCTTCTCCGCACCCTTGGCCAGGATGGCGTCCAGCGTCTCGGGGTCGTCCAGATATTCCTGCGTACGGTCCCGGAACGGTGTGACGAAATCGACCATCACCTCTGCGAGGTCGGTCTTGAGAGCTCCGTACATCTTGCCCTCGTAGGACTGCACCAGGTCCGGGACGGGCGTGCCGGTGAGCGTGGAGAGGATCGTCAGGAGATTGCTGACGCCCGGCTTGGCCTCGCGGTCGAAGCGGATGACGGTGTCGGTGTCCGTCACCGCACTCTTGACCTTCTTCGCGGTGACCTTCGGGTCGTCGAGCAGGTCGATGATGCCCTTGGGCGAGGACGCCGACTTGCTCATCTTGATCGACGGGTCCTGAAGATCGAAGATCTTCGCCGTCTCCTTGACGATGTACGGGTTCGGGATCGTGAAGGTGTCACCGAAGCGGGTGTTGAAACGGTCCGCGAGATCGCGGGTCAGCTCCAGATGCTGGCGCTGGTCCTCGCCGACCGGGACCTGGTCGGCCTGGTAGAGCAGGATGTCGGCGACCATCAGCACGGGGTAGGTGAACAGGCCGACCGTCGTACGGTCCTGGCCCTGCTTCGCCGCCTTGTCCTTGAACTGGGTCATCCGGGACGCCTCACCGAAGCCGGTGATGCAGTTCATGACCCAGCCGAGCTGGGCGTGCTCGGGCACATGGCTCTGCACGAAGAGCGTGCAGCGCTCCGGGTCGAGGCCGGCGGCCAGCAGCTGGGCGACGGAGACGCGGGTGTTGCGCCGCAGCTGTTCCGGGTCCTGCGGAACGGTGATCGCATGCAGGTCGACCACCATGTAGAAGGCGTCGTGGGACTCCTGCAGCGCCACCCACTGGCGCACCGCACCGAGGTAATTGCCGAGGTGGAAGGAGCCGGCCGTGGGCTGAATGCCGGAGAGCACACGCGGAGGACGCTGCATGGCGAAGCCATTCCCCTGAGGGTGGTGGTGGGCGACGGGCGGGCGTTCGAGAGCCATGGCACCGATTGTCTCAGGTCGCGCGTGCTCCCCAGGCGTGGAGGCCCCTTGGGGGTTGACCGAACACATCCCGTAAGGGGTGCGAAGGCCCCCTTCGGGGCCCCAACGCGGGGGTTACCGGGGGGTATTCCCGTGGCTCAGGCCCCGATGGGCAGGCCCGGTGCCGGATACGCCGCCATCAGCTCGGCCACCTCCGTACGGATCACCGCCAGCGTCTCCTCGTCGCCCTTGGCCGCGGCCGCCACGCCGCGGTCGATCCACTCGGCGACCTGCGCCATCCGGTCCGTACCCAGCCCGCGGGAGGTGAGGGACGGGGTGCCGATGCGGATACCGGACGGGTCGAAGGGCTTACGCGGGTCGAAGGGGACGGTGTTGTAGTTGACGACGATGCCGGCCCGGTCCAGCGCCTTCGCGGCGACCTTGCCGGGGACGTCCTTCGAGGTGAGGTCGATCAGCACCAGGTGGTTGTCGGTGCCGCCGGACACCAGGTCGAAGCCGCGGGCCAGCAGCGCTTCGGCGAGCGCCCGGGCGTTGGCGACGACGGCGTGCGCGTACTCCCGGAAGGACGGGGCGGCCGCCTCGCGCAGGGCGACCGCGATGGCGGCGGTGGTGTGGTTGTGCGGGCCGCCCTGCAGGCCCGGGAAGACGGCCTTGTCGATGGCCTTGGCGTGGCTCGCCCGGGACATCAGCATCGCGCCGCGGGGGCCGCGCAGGGTCTTGTGGGTGGTGGTGGAGATGACGTCGGCGTGCGGTACGGGGGAGGGATGGGCGCCGCCCGCGATCAGACCGGCGATATGGGCGATGTCGGCGACGAGCACGGCGTCGACCTCGCGGGCGATCTCGCCGAAGGCGGCGAAGTCGATGGTGCGCGGGACGGCCGTACCGCCACAGAAGATGATCTTCGGGCGTTCCTTGCGGGCGAGGTCGCGTACCTGGTCGAAGTCGATGAGCGCGTTGTCGGCCCGTACGCCGTACTGGACGCCGCGGAACCAGCTGCCGGTCGCCGAGACGCCCCAGCCGTGGGTGAGATGGCCGCCCATCGGCAGCGCCATCCCGAGGACGGTGTCGCCGGGCTCGGCGAAGGCGAGGTAGGCGGCGAGGTTGGCCGGCGAGCCGGAGTACGGCTGGACGTTGGCGTGCTCGACGCCGAAGACGGCCTTGGCGCGCTCGACGGCCAGCGTCTCGACGCGGTCGATGTTCTGCTGGCCTTCGTAGTAGCGACGGCCCGCGTACCCCTCGCTGTACTTGTTCTGCAGGACGGTGCCGGTGGCTTCCAGGACGGCCGCCGAGACGTAGTTCTCGCTGGGGATCAGTCGCAGCGTGTCGGCCTGGAGCTGCTCCTCGGCGCCGACCAGAGCGGCGAGTTCGGGGTCGGCGGCGCTCAGCGCGGGATGGGAGACGGGTGCGGGAATCGTCATGGCGTCCTCCGGGGCGGTCGATCGGTGGTCCGGTCGTGTTCCCCGGGTGCCCAGGCGGGCGGCACCTCGTGGCGCCACCTGATGAAGGTGGCCGCACACCGCTCCCTCGGGGTTCACTCCCCGCACGCCAGTCGCGGTACGCATCGCAGAGTCTAGAGCCTGTCCGCCGGATCGGGGCCGAGGCCGGTCCGCCGGTCCGCAGGTCGGCCCCTGGTCGGCGCAACAATGGAAGGGGGCGCATCGGCGTATGTGCCCCTACGGCCTCACGGAACGGAGTCACCGGTGACGACCACGGACCTCAGCATCGCCGCCGCCGAAGCCCACAGCGCGCACAACTACCATCCGCTTCCCGTCGTCGTGGCCACCGCGGAGGGTGCCTGGATGACCGATGTGGAGGGCCGGCGCTATCTGGACATGCTCGCCGGGTACTCCGCGCTGAACTTCGGGCACGGCAACCGCCGGCTGCTCGACGCCGCCAAGGCCCAGCTGGAGCGGGTCACCCTCACCTCGCGCGCCTTCCACCACGACCGGTTCGCCGACTTCTGTACGCAGCTGGCCATGCTGTGCGGGATGGAGCTGGTGCTGCCGATGAACACCGGCGCCGAGGCGGTCGAGACGGCGGTGAAGACGGCCCGCAAGTGGGGCTACAAGGTCAAGGGCGTCCCGGACGGCCAGGCAAAGATCATCGTCGCGGACAACAACTTCCACGGCCGGACGACCACCATCGTCTCCTTCTCCACGGACCCCGAGGCGCGCGCCGACTTCGGCCCCTACACGCCCGGCTTCGAGATCGTGCCGTACGGCGATCTCGCGGCGATGGAGGCGGCCGTCGACGAGAACACCGTCGCGGTGCTGCTGGAGCCGATCCAGGGCGAGGCGGGCGTGCTGGTGCCGCCGCCCGGCTATCTGGCGGGTGTACGGGAGCTGACCCGCAGCCGGAATGTGCTGTTCATCGCCGATGAGATCCAGTCCGGGCTGGGCCGCACCGGCCGGACCTTCGCCTGCGAGCACGAGGGCGTGGTGCCCGATATGTATGTGCTGGGCAAGGCTCTGGGCGGCGGTGTGGTGCCGGTGTCGGCGGTGGTGTCCTCCCGCGAGGTGCTGGGCGTGTACGCGCCGGGCGAGCACGGCTCGACGTTCGGCGGGAACCCGCTCGCCTGCGCGGTGGCGCTGGAGGTCATCGCGATGCTGCGGACCGGTGAATTCCAGCAGCGGGCAACGGAGTTGGGTGAGCATCTGCACAGCGAGCTGGCGCTGCTGGCGGCCGGTGACGCGGTCGACGCGGTGCGCGGGCGCGGACTGTGGGCGGGTGTGGACATCAACCCCTCGCGCGGTACGGGCCGGGCGGTGTCCGAGCGGCTGATGGCGCGCGGGGTGCTGGTCAAGGACACCCATGGCCAGACGATCCGCCTCGCGCCGCCACTGGTGATCAGCAAGGAGGACCTGGACTGGGGGCTGGGTCAGCTGCGGGACGTGCTGGGGGCGTAGCGGCGCCGCGGGGCTTCAGGCGTGCAGCGGGTGGCCGGCGGGCGAGGAGTCCCGGCCGCTCGCTGCGCCCCGGCCCGGCGGACGGGGCGCGCCCGCTCCCGGCGGACGGGGCACCCTCAGCGGATCACATGCGGCAGGAAGCGCGCGTACTCGTCGGTGACCGGTCCCGCCGACTCCCGGATGCCGAGCCCCGCCGCCTCGTCCTCGACGACCCAGGCGCCGAGCACCACACGATTGCCGTCGAAGTCCGGCAGCGGCGCCAGCTCCTGGTAGCAGCACGGGTCGTCGGGCCCGCGCAGCACCGGCTCGGCTCCCGGCTCGTGCAGGGTGACGCCGGCGCCCTCCCGGCCCAGCAGCGGCTTCGCGGCGTAACCGCGGGTGTGCGCCAGCTCGCGCGGCCCGTCGAGATAGGCGGGCAGCAGATTCGGATGGCCGGGGTAGAGCTCCCAGAGGACCGCCAGCAGCGCCTTGTTGGAGAGCAGCATCTTCCAGGCCGGTTCGATCCAGAGGGTGGAGCCGGTGCCGCCGCCGTTGTCGAGGGTGTCCAGGACGTACGGGCCGAAGTCGTCGGTGGCCAGCCACTCCCATGGGTAGAGCTTGAAGCAGGCCCGTATGAAGCGCAGCCGCTGGTCGACGAAGCGGCCCGAGAGCCGGTCCCAGCCGATGTCCTCCACCGGGAGGGCGACCGTCTCCAGGCCCGCCTGCTGCGCCGTCTCCTCCAGATAGGCGACGGTCATCAGGTCCTCGCCGAGCTCGTCGCCCGCGGAGTGCGCGAAGTGCAGCGGCGCGCCGGGCGGCAGCAGCGGGGCCTGCCGCTTCCAGGCCGCCACCAGCCGCTCGTGCAGCGAGTTCCACTGGTCGGCGCCGGGGAAGCGGTCCTCCAGCCAGAACCACTGCGGACTCGCGGCCTCGACCAGCGAGGTCGGCGTATCGGCGTTGTACTCCAGCATCTTGGCCGGGCCGCTGCCGTCGTAGTGCAGATCGAACCGCCCGTAGAGGGAGGGGAGTTCGGCGCGCCGGCGCCAGGACTCGGCGATCAGCTTCGCCAGCCGGGGGTCCTCGATGCCGAGGTCGGCGAAGCGGCTGTGTTCGACGATGTGCGCGGCCGCGGCCAGGCACATGCCGTGCAGTTCCTCGACGACCTCCTCCAGGGCCTCGACCTCGGGGAGGGTGAACGCGTAGTACGCGCTCTCGTCCCAGTACGGGCGCAGCGAGTCGTCCGGGTAGCGGGTCAGCGGGTAGATCAGACCCTGTGCCTCGACGGTCTGCTGCCAGCCGGGCCGGGGCTCGATGGTGTGGCGTTCCATACGGCGCCCGTCACCCGCCGCCGGAGCCGTACCGGCCGTGCGAGCCCGAGCAGCCGAAGCCGCCGCGGTTGACCGCCGTGCTCTTGCTGAAGGTGCCGCTGTCGGCGTACTTGCCGCCGGCGTTGGACGGGTCGTAGTACCACTGGCCGTCGACGGACTGCTTGCCGGCGCCGCGGCCGCTCTTGCCGTATCCGCCGCCGGTACTGCTACCGCTGCTGCCGGAGGACGAACTTCCGCCCGCCGAGCAGTTCTTGGAGTCGACGATGCGGTAGCCCTTGACGGTGTCGTAGCTGTTGCGGTCCACACAGCGCTTGTCGGGCTCGGAGCCGCAGGACGTCAGCGCGGCGGCCAGGGCGCCCATACCGCCCAGGATCACCGTGCTCGACCGCAGTCGCCGGCGTGCTTTCTCGGCCATTTCTTGCCTTCCCCCGTGGATGTGGCAACGGACATGCGTTTGAGCGGGGGCCAGCCTAGACGGCGGCCTCCCGCTCCCCGGTTACGGGCCTGCCCGGTACCCGACTCCACCCCCTACAGTCGGTTCACGGCCCTTGGCATGGTCTGTGCACTTGGCTCCGCGTTGCGCTTCGGCACCGCCTCCGTACTGCAGGCCGTGGCCGGTCCGTGCGGGCGCATGCGGACGCCGGGCCGCCCCAAGGGGACGGCCCGGCGCTGTGTGGTGGGTCGGAGTGGAGGGTCAGGTGACGGTCTGGGTGTCGGTGTCGGTGGAGGTGGTGAAGTTCACGTCACCGGAGTAGACCGCCGTGACGTTGTAGAGCCCGGGCGTGACCAGCGGGGTGCTCACGGCGGCGACACCGGTGAGGTCCACGGTTCCGGTCAGGTTCACGGTGGTCACGCCATCGGTGATCGTGAAGGCGACCGTGCCGGTCGGAATGCCCGCTCCGGGCGCCAGCGCCGCCACGAAGGCGACGAACGCGACCGTGCCTCCGGAGACGGACGGGTCGGGGAACGAGGTGACCGTGGTGACGGTCGACGCCTGGTTCACCGTCTGGGTGTCCGTACCGGTGGAACCGGCGAAGTTGGCGTCACCGCTGTAGGTCGCGGTGACGGTGTGCGCACCGACGTCAAGGGAGTTGGTGGTGACGCTCGCCGTACCCCCGACGACGGTGGCGGTCAGCGTGCCGCCCCCACCACCGCTGATGACGAAGGTCACCGTGCCGGTCACGGTGCCGGCTCCGGGTGAGACCGGGGCGACCGTGGCGGTGAAGGTGACCGGCTGTCCGAAGACGGACGGGTCGGGCGACGAGGCCACCGAGGTGGTGGTCGACGCCTGGGTCACCGTCTGGCTGTCGGTCCCGCTGGACGCGGTGTAGTTGGCGTCACCGCCGTAGGTCGCGGTGACGGTGTGCGAACCGGCGTCCAGCCCGGTGGTGACGCTTGCCGTACCCCCGGAGAGGGTGGCGGTCAGGGTCGGGCCACCGCTGATGGCGAAGACGACCACGCCGCTGGGAGTACCCGCGCCCGGCGCGACCGGCGAGACGGTCGCGGTGAAGGTCACCGGCTCACCGCTCACGGACGGGTCCGGCGCCGAAACCACCGAGGTGGTCGTGGCCGCCTGCCCCACGGTCTGGGTGTCCGTCCCGACGGAACCGACGAAGTTGGCATCGCCTCCGTACGTCGCGGTGACGACGTAAGCGCCCGCGGTCACCAGCCCGTTGGTGCTCACGGCGACAGTGCCACCGCTGAGCGTCCCGGTGAGGGCCACCGTGGTCACCCCGTCGGTGGCGAAGAACGTCACGGTGCCGGTCGGAGTACCCGCACCCGGCGCAACCGGCGCAACCGTGGCCGTGAAGCTGACCGTCTGTCCCACTACGGACGGGTCCGGCGACGTGGCCACGGAGGTGGTGGTCAACGCCTGGGTCACCGTCTGGGTGTCCGTCCCGCTCGATCCGGTGTAGTTGGCGTCACCGCTGTAGGTCGCGGTGACGGTGTGCGAACCGGCGGTGAGCGCACTGGTGGTGACGCTCGCCGTACCCCCGGAGAGGGTGGCGGTCAGCGTCGGGCCACCGGTGATGACGAAGGTGACCGTGCCGGTGGGAGTACCCACGCCCGGCGCGACCGGCAAAACGGCCGCGGTGAAGGTCACCGGTTGTCCGACCACGGACGGGTCGGGCGCCGAGATCACCGAGGTGGTCGTGGCCGCCTGGACCACGGTCTGGGTGTCCGTCCCGCTGGAGCCGGTGAAGTTGGCGTCACCGCTGTAGGTCGCGGTGACGAGGTAACTGCCCGCGGTCACCAGCCCGTTGGTGCTGACGACGGCAGTCCCGGCCACGACGGTCCCGGTGAGGGTCACCGTGGTGTCCCCGTTGGTGGCGACGAACGTCACCGTACCGGTGGGAATCCCCGCACCCGGCGCAACCGGCGCGACAGTGGCCGTGAAGGTCACCAGCTGACCCACCACGGACGGATCCGGCGCCGTGATGACCGAGGTCGTGGTCGACGCCTGGTTCACCGTCTGGGTGTCCGTCCCACTGGAACCCGTGAAGCCGGCATCACCGCTGTAGGTCGCGGTGACCGTGTGCGAACCGGCGGCGAGTACGTTGGTGGTGACGCTGGCCGTACCGCCCGAGAGCGTGCCGATGAGCGTGGGACCACCGGAGATGACGAACGTGACGACGCCGGTCGGTGTCCCGGCACCCGGCGCGACCGGTGCCACCGTGGCCGTGAAGGTCACCGGCTGTCCGACCACGGACGGGTCGGGCGACGAGCTGACCGAGGTGGTGGTCGATGCCTGCCCCACGGTCTGGGTGTCCGTACCGGCGGAACCGACGAAGTTGGCGTCACCGCTGTAGGTCGCGGTGACGAGGTAAGTACCCGCGGTCACCAGCCCGTTGGTGCTCACGGTGACAGTGCCACCGCTGAGCGTCCCGGTGAGGGCCACCGTGGTCACCCCGTCGGTGGCGACGAACGTCACGGTGCCGGTCGGAGTACCCGCACCCGGCGCAACCGGCGCCACCGTGGCCGTGAAGCTGACCGTCTGTCCCACCACGGACGGATCCGGCGCCGTGACCACCGAGGTCGTGGTCAACGCCTGGGTCACCGTCTGGGTGTCCGTCCCGCTCGATCCGGTGTAGTTGGCGTCACCGCTGTACGTCGCGGTGACGGTGTGCGAACCGGCGGTGAGCGCACTGGTGGTGACGCTCGCCGTACCCCCGGAGAGGGTGGCGGTCAGCGTCGGGCCACCGCTGATGGCGAAGGTGACCGTACCGGTGGGAGTCCCCGCGCCCGGCGCGACCGGCGAGACGGTCGCGGTGAAGGTCACCGGTTGTCCGACCACGGACGGGTCGGGCGCCGAGATCACCGAGGTGGTCGTGGCCGCCTGGACCACGGTCTGGGTGTCCGTCCCGCTGGAGCCGGTGAAGTTGGCGTCACCGCTGTAGGTCGCGGTGACGAGGTAACTGCCCGCTGTCACCAGCCCGTTGGTGCTCACGGTGACAGTGCCACCGCTGAGGGTCCCGGTGAGGGCCACCGTGGTCACCCCGTCGGTGGCGACGAACGTCACGGTGCCGGTCGGAGTACCCGCACCCGGCGCAACCGCGGCAACAGTGGCCGTGAAGCTGACCGTCTGCCCCACCACGGACGGATCCGGCGACGTGGTCACCGAGGTGGTGGTCAACGCCTGGGTCACCGTCTGGGTGTCGACGCCGCTCGATGTCGCGAAGTTGGCATCACCGCTGTACGTCGCGGTGACGGTGTGCGAACCGGCGGTGAGCGCACTGGTCGTCACGCTCGCCGTACCCCCGGAAAGGGTGCCGGTCAGCGTCGGACCACCGCTGATGGCGAAGACGACCACGCCGCTGGGAGTACCCGCACCCGGCGCGACCGGCGCGACGGTCGCGGTGAAGGTCACCGGCTGTCCGAAGACGGACGGGTCGGGCGACGAGGTGACCGAGGTGGCCGTGGCCGCCTGACCCACGGTCTGGGTGTCCGTCCCGGCGGATCCGACGAAGTTGGCGTCACCGCTGTAGGTCGCGGTGACGAGGTAAGTGCCCGCGGTCACCAGCCCGTTGGTGCTCACGGTGACAGAGCCGCCGCTGAGCGTCCCGGTGAGGGTCACCGTGGTCACCCCGTCGGTGGCGACGAACGTCACGGTGCCGGTCGGAGTACCCGCACCCGGCGCAACCGGCGCAACCGTGGCCGTGAAGCTGACCGTCTGCCCCACCACGGACGGATCCGGCGACGAGGTGACCGAGGTCGTGGTCAGCGCCAGGACGACCGTCTGGGTGTCCGTCCCGCTGGAACCGGTGAAGTTGGCGTCACCGCCGTAGGTCGCGGTGACCGTGTGCGTACCGACGGCGAGTGCGCTGGTGGTGACGCTCGCCGTACCGCCCGAGAGCGTGCCGGTCAGCGTGGGACCACCGGAGATGACGAAGGTGACGGTGCCGGTGGGTGTGCCCGCACCCGGCGCGACCGGTGCCACGGTGGCCGTGAAGGTCACCGGCTGTCCGAAGACGGACGGGTCGGGCGACGAGCTGACCGAGGTCGTGGTCGACGCCTGGCCCACGGTCTGGGTGTCCGTCCCGGCGGATCCGACGAAGTTGGCGTCACCGCTGTAGGTCGCGGTGACGAGGTAAGTGCCCGCGGTCACCAGCCCGTTGGTGCTCACGGTGACAGAGCCGCCGCTGAGCGTCCCGGTGAGGGTCACCGTGGTCACCCCGTCGGTGGCGAGGAACGTCACGGTGCCGGTGGGAGTACCCGCACCCGGCGCAACCGCGGCAACAGTGGCCGTGAAGCTGACCGTCTGCCCCACCACGGACGGATCCGGCGACGTGGTCACCGAGGTGGTGGTCAACGCCTGGGTCACCGTCTGGGTGTCCGTCCCACTGGAACCCGTGAAGTTGGCGTCACCGCTGTACGTCGCGGTGACCGTGTGCGAACCGGCTCCGAGTGCGCTGGTGGTGACGCTCGCCGTACCCCCGGAAAGGGTGCCGGTCAGCGTCGGACCACCGGTGATGACGAAGGTGACCGTACCCGTCGGCGTCCCCGCACCCGGCGCGACCGGCGCCACGGTCGCGGTGAAGGTCACCGGCTGCCCCACCACGGACGGGTCGGGCGACGACGAGACCGAGGTCGTGGTCGACGCCTGGCCCACCGTCTGGGTGTCCGTCCCACTGGAACCCGTGAAGTTGGCGTCACCGCCGTAGGTCGCGGTGACCGTGTGCGAACCGACGGCGAGAGCGCTGGTGGTGACGCTCGCCGTACCCCCGGAAAGGGTGCCGGTCAGCGTCGGACCACCGGTGATGACGAAGGTGACCGTACCCGTCGGCGTCCCCGCACCCGGCGCGACCGGCGCCACGGTCGCGGTGAAGGTCACCGGCTGCCCCACCACGGACGGATCCGGCGACGACGAGACCGAGGTCGTGGTCGACGCCTGGCCCACCGTCTGGGTGTCGGTGTCGCTGGAGCCGGTGTAGTTGGCGTCACCGCCGTAGGTCGCGGTGATGACGTAAGTGCCGGCCGTGACCAGCCCGTTGGTGCTCACCGCCGCGACACCGCTGCCGTCCAGGGTCCCGGTGAGGGTCACGGTGGTGACCCCGTCGGTGGCGACGAACGTGACGGTGCCGGTCGGGACCCCGCCGCCGGGAGCAACTGCCCCCACAAAGGCGGTGAACGTGACCGACTGCCCCACCACGGACGGGTCGGGGAAGGAGGTGACCGTGGTGGTGGTCGACGCCTGGTTGACGGTCTGGGTGTCGGCGCCGCTCGAGGTCAAGAAGTTGGCGTCACCGCTGTAGGTCGCGGTGACGGTGTGCGTGCCGGCGTCCAGCGAGCTGGTCGTCACGCTCGCCGTACCGCCCGAGAGCGTGCCGGTCAGCGTGCCGCCGCCACCGCCACTGATCACGAAGGTGACCGTGCCGGTGGGAGTGCCCGCACCCGGCGCGACCGGCGCGACGGTTGCGGTGAAGGTCACCGGCTGCCCCACCAGGGACGGGTCCGGGGACGAGGTGACCGTGGTGGTCGTCAAGGCCGGGCCGACCGTCTGGGTGTCGGTCCCGGTGGAGGTGTTGAAGCTGGCGTCACCGTTGTACGTCGCCGTGACGGTGTGCGTGCCGGCGCCCAGCGAACTGGTCGACACACTCGCCGTACCGCCCGAAAGCGTGCCGGTCAGCGTGCCGCCGCCACCGCCACTGATCACGAAGGTGACCGTGCCCGTCGGTGTCCCCGTACCGGGCACGACCGGCGCGACCGTGGCCGTGAAGGTCACCGACTGCCCCACCAGGGACGGGTCGGGCGAGGAGGTGACCGTGGTGGTCGTCGACGCCTTGTTCACCGTCTGGGTGTCGGTCCCCGTGGAGGGGTTGAAGCTGGCGCTGCCGCTGTAGGTCGCGGTGACGGCATGTGTACCCACGCTCAAGGAGCTTGTGGAGACGCTCGCCGTACCGCCCGACAGGGTCCCGGTCAGCGTGGGACCACCGGTGATCACAAAGGTGACCGTGCCGGTGGGAGTGCCCGCACCCGGCGCGACCGGCGCGACGGTCGCGGTGAAGGTGACCGTCTGCCCGGAGACCGACGGGTCCGGCGCCGAGGTGACCGTGGTGGTCGTCGACGCCTTGTTCACCAACTGGGTGTCGGTCCCCGTGGAGGTGCTGAAGTTGACGTCACCGCTGTAGGTCGCGGTGACGGTGTGCGGTCCGACGCCCAAGGCGCTTGTGGTGACGCTCGCCGTGCCGCCCGACAGCGTCCCGGTCAGCGTGGGACCACCGGAGATGACAAAGGTCACCGTGCCGGTCGGCGTACCCGAGGCGGGCGGAACCGGCGAGACGGTGGCGGTGAAGGTGACCGGCTGCCCGAAGACCGACGGGTCCGGGGACGAGGTGACCGTGGTGATCGTCGCGCCGCTGGACTGGACCGTCTGTGTGTCGGTGCCGGAGGACGCCGAGAAGTTGGCATTGCCGCTGTACGTGGCGGTGACCGGATGTGTGCCGGCACTGAGAGTGCTGGTCGTCACCGTGGCCGTACCGCCCACGAGCGGCGCGGTCAGCGTGCCGCCCCCGCCGCCTCCGATGACGAAGGTGACCGTACCCGTCGGTGTCCCCGCGCCCGGCGCGACCGGCGCCACGGTGGCCGTGAAGGTGACCGGCTGCCCGAAGAGCGACGGGTCCGGGGACGAGGTGACCGTGGTGGTGGTCGACGCCTGGAACACGAACAGACCGCCGCTGCCGGTGGACGGCCCGAAGAAGGGGCTGCCGTTGTAGGTGGCGGTGACGGTGTGGAACCCGACGGCTGGAGCGCTGATGGTGACGGTCGCCGTGCCGCCGACCAGGGTCCCGGTCAAAGTGGGCCCGCCCGTGACGACAAATGTCACGGTGCCGGTAGGTGTGCCCAGTCCGATGGGGACGACCGTTGCGGTCAAGGTCACGGTCTGTCCGAAGACTGCCGGATTCGGCGCTGCGGACACCAACGTGATGGTGGGTGCCATAGTGCGGCCCTTCAAGTGGTGTGGAGGTGGCGGGCCGTTCACCTCCCCGCCAAGCGTGAAGGTCTCGGGGAGGCGGCAACATCCTCAGGGACGACGCCGGGCACATCTCAGGTGATGGGGATTCGCATCTGCATACCGATGTCCTCCCATGGGTGGGCGACCCGCCGGTCGATAGCATCAGTAACGGCGTTGACCGCACAGCCACGCCATAGTCGCCGCAAGGATTTCCCCTGATTGGCGCAGCGCCCATCGACCCGGCGGCACGCAAGGCGTGCACCACAGGGCGCAGAGATTGCGTACGCCGACGCGGGCCGCCCGCCGGCATGCGCCGGGCTCTCTCACGCCCGACGGAAGCTCCACCACTCCCAACGATTCACCCCTGCAATGCGTTCTGTTCATCGAGGGGCGGGTTTTGAGGGCTCCCCTCCCATCAACCGGCCTCGCTAATAGGGGAGTTGTAAAACCGTGTCCTACGTGGTGAGTTCGCTGAGGCGTTTGTAGCTACCCGATTCTCCCGAGGGAGCAATCTCCCGAGTCAGCAGGTGTCGCAGCTGGTCGAGGCCGGCTCCGTGGCACCGGTATCCGGGGTCGTCATGGACGTGGTAGTCGTCGCCGAGGGTTCGGTCGACTGCGCGGCACCCGTATCCGAAGTCGTCGTAGTCGCAGTAGTCGGCGTCGAGGATTCGGTCGACTGCGCGGCACCCGTAACCGGAGTCGTCGAAGTCGCAGTAGTCGGCGTCGAGGATTCGGTCGACTGCGCGGCACCCGTAACCGGAGTCGTCGAAGTCGCAGTAGTCGGCGTCGAGGATTCGGTCGACTGCGCGGCACCCGTACCCGGAGTCGTCGAAGTCGCAGTAGTCGGCGTCGAGGATTCGGTCGACTGCGCGGCACCCGTACCCGGAGTCGTCGAAGTCGCAGTAGTCGGTACCGAGGGCACGAACGGCTGATGGGTGCCATGCTGCGGAGTTGTCGCAGTCGCAGTCGTGGTAGTTGTAGGCGACTGCGCCGGACTGGACGACTGTTCCCCCAGCATCGTAAAGACCGTCATGTTAAGCATAGCTGCAGTCGTCGGGCCTTGAGATCCTTGAGGTTTTTGAGGTTTTTGAGGGCCTTGAAGTTTGAGCAGCTGATCCCTCTCCTCGATATACCCCGCTATCAGCCCCTGCCGCATTCCTTTGGCGTAGTCGGTGACGCCCGCGAATGCGGGAAGGGATCCTCCGTGACCAGTCTTCTTGAAATCGGTGTACGCCTTCTTCGCACCTATCGGCTTCCCTTCGTCAAAGCCGTTGTTGTAGGCATTCCAGTCGATGGGCTGGGATGGGGGCTTCGCTTGCCCGACGTAGTGGTCGACGCTCGGAGCCGCCCTCACTGCATGTGCTGTGTCCGGGACAGTATTCGCCAGAGCTGTACCGGCGCCTCCCAGGAATGTTCCTGTCGCCATCACGGCGACCACGGTCACCCTGCTCGCCCGCTTGATTCCTTGCCGGCGAGCGCGTTTGCCGGCCATTTCGAACCACCAATCTCGTTGAGCTCTCCACCACTTACTCCATCCTCATCAAATCAGGATACGTCGAAATCTCGATGCCGGGAGGGCCGGACGGCCCCATGACACATGAGCCGGTTGGGCGCGACGATGAGATTGCCGTGTATTCAATATTCTCGCTGCTGCGATCCCATACCCTGCACAGGTAAAGGCCCCTTGACCAGCATCTTTGGTCGGGGGCCGTCCAAGACCGTGCCCTACATGGTGAGTTTGATCAGGAGTTTGTAGCAGCACATGGCTGCGGCGAGGCCGAGAAACGCGAGGCACTTCCGGGGGGGCGTTCGTTCGCGTCCGGGTTCGGCGTCGGGACCACCACGGTGTACCGGTACATGACCAAGGCCGGTCACACCAGACACATGCGCAGTCGTTGCGCGGTCTTGTCCACCGTCACCTGGAAACAGTTATGGAGAGGCTCCGCCCCTTGCACCCGGTGCGCCGGGTACGGTTTGTCGTCGGGCAGCCCGCTCTTCTTGAAGCAGCCCCATTCTCCCGGGGGAGCAATCTCCCGAGTCAGCAGGTGTCGCAGCTGCTCGAAGTCGGTTGCGTGGCACCCGTATCCGGGGTCGTCATGGACGTGGTAGTCGTTACCGAAGGTTCGGTCGACTGCGTGGCACCAGTATCCGGAGTTGTCGTCGTCGCAGTAGTCGTCGCCGAGGATTCGGTCGACTGCGTGGCACTTGTACCCGGAGTTGTCGTCGTCGCAGTAGTCGGTACCGAGGATTCGGTCGACTGCGTGGCACTTGTACCCGGAGTTGTCGTCGTCGCAGTAGTCGGTACCGAGGATTCGGTCGACTGCGTGGCACTCGTACCCGGAGTTGTCGTCGTCGCAGTAGTCGGTACCGAGGGAGTTGTCGCAGTCGTGGTAGTCGTAGGCGACTGCGACGGCTGGGACTCCGGAGGTGCGTTGAGGATCGCTTGGACCGTCGTGTGCAGCATTTCTGCACTCAGGCCTTGACTCAGATCTTTTGGATGCAGAGCTATCTCATCGACATACCCCTGTATCATCCCCTGCCGCATTCCTTTCGCGAAGTCGGTGTTTCCCGCAAATGTGGGAGGGGATCCTCCGCGACCATTCTTCTTGAAATCGGCGTCCGCTTTCTTCGCGCCTATCGGCCTTCCCTCATCAAAGCCGTTGGTGTACGCATTCCAGTTTGTGGGCGCAGGTGGGGGCTTCGCTTGCCCGACGTAGTAATCGATGCTCGGGGCTGCCTTCACCGCATGCGCTGTGGCCGGGACGGTATTCGCCAGAGCTGTACCGGCGCCTCCCAGGAATGTTCCTGTCGCCATCACGGCGACCACGGTGATCCTGCTCGCCCGCTTGATTCCTTGCCGGCGAGCGCATTTGCCGGTCATTTCGAACCACCAATCTCCTTGAGTTTTCCACGACTTACTCCACTCCTCATCAAACTAGAATACGTCGAAACCTCGATGCCGGAAGGGCCGGACGGCCCCTCATGACGCATGGGCCGGTTGGGCACGTCGGCGAGATTGACCAGGCGTTTGTAGCAGCACATGGCTGCGGCGATCACGGACTTCAGGCCGTGACTGTCCGGAACAATCCATCCCTGAAAGTGGCCGAGAGACTGATGGGCGATTTTCCGCCAGGCTTCCAGATCACTCGCGTCTACGCTGATCGCTATGGATAAAGCGGTAGCCAAAGAGGTGGACACGGAGATGGACATGGAGATGGACGCAGAAGTGGCTGGAGAAGTAGAGGCAGAAGTGGAGACAGAACAGGCACTGCCAGGGGACCTGATACTGCGTCACCCGACGCCGTCGGACCACCCGCGGCTGCAACTGGCGCTGGCCGACTGGTGGGGCGGCCTGGGCGGCGACGCGGGCGCGCTGCAACGCCAGTTGCTCGTACCGCGGCTGTTCCTCCAGCACTTCGCCGACACCAGCTATCTCGTTGAGCGCCCCGATCGCACCCTGCACGCATTCCTGATCGGCTTCCTGTCCCAGACGGACCCCGAGACCGCCTACATCCACTTCGTGGGCGTGTGCCCGGACGGCAAACGCGGCGGCGTGGGCAGCGCCCTCTACCACCGCTTCTTCGCCACGGCCCGCGCGGCCGGCCGCACCGGGATCCGCTGCATCACCAGCCCCAACAACCGCGACTCCATCGCGTACCACGCCCGTATGGGCTTCCGGCTGGAGCCGGGCGACCGCACCGACGAGCACGGCGTACCGGTGCACCGTGATTACGACGGGCCGGGGCTCGACCGGGTGTCGTTCGTACGGGACCTGTGAGGCGGATGTCGTACGTACAGGACCTGTGAGGCGGGTGTCCTACGTACAGGCCCCGTGAGGCGGGTGTCGTGGGCACCCCGCCCGGACTTGCCAGCCCCTACTCCCCCGGCGGCAGCACCCTCAGCAGTGCGTCCAGAACGCCGGCGAAGGAGTGCTCGGGCGGGGTGCCGTACGCCACGACCAGGGCGTCGCGGGGAACGGCGGTGGCGGACGGGTCGGTGAAGCCGCCCAGGCCGTGCAGGGCGAGGCTCTGCCAGTTGGCGGCCTGGACGATGGACTGCTCGGTGCCGGGCGGGAGTTCGAGCACGGCGTGCAGCCCGGCCGCGATGCCCGAGACCTGGATGGCGGGGGCGTGCGCGGCGAGCGCCTCGACCAGTTGGTCGCGGCGGCGGCGGTAGCGCAGCCGCATACCGCGCAGATGCCGGTCGTACGCGCCCGAGGTCAGAAACTCGGCGAGCGTGAGCTGGTCCAGCGAGCTGGACGGCCATTCACCGGTCCGCTTGAGGGCGTGCACCGGGTCGAGGAGGCGCTCCGGCAGCACCATCCAGGCCAGCCGCAGCGCCGGGGCGAGACTCTTGCTCGCGGTGCCCATGTAGACGACGTGCTCGGGGTCCAGACCCTGGAGGGCACCGACCGGCTGACGGTCGTAGCGGAACTCGCCGTCGTAGTCGTCCTCCAGGATGTAATTGCCGGTGGCGCGCGCCCAGTTGACGGCGGCGGCCCGGCGGTCGGGGTGCAGTGCCACGCCGGTGGGGAACTGGTGCGCGGGGGTGAGCAGCGCCGCGCGTACATCGTCGAGGGCCGCCAACTCGCCCGTGTCGGCGCCGTGTTCGTCCACCTGGAGCGGCACCGTGCGCAGTCCGGCGCGGATGATGACATGGCGGTGGAAGTCGAGTCCGTAGGACTCCACGGCGATTTGGCCGTCGCCCTGCCGCCAGCCGTCGCCCGGCCGACCCGGCGGGTTGCCGCCTTCGGCACGCAGTACCCGGCTCAGCAGCCCCAGCGCCTGCATGAAGCCGGCGCAGACGACGATGCGGTCCGGGTCGGCGCGGACACCGCGGGCGCGGGCCAGGTAGTCGGAGAGTGCCCGGCGCAGTTCGGGGCGGCCGGCCGGGGCGGGGTATCCGAAGGCCTCGCTGGGGGCGGCGGTCAGCGCGCGGCGGGCGGCGGCCAGCCAGGCGGTGCGCGGGAAGGTGGAGATGTCGGGGGTGCCCGGGGTGAGGTCGAAGCGTGGCCGGTCGGCGCGGTCGGCCGGGCCGGGGGCGCGCCGGTTGGCGGGCGTGGCGCGCGCCAGCACCCTTTCCGCGACGCGGGTGCCGGATCCCTGGCGGGCGCTGAGCCAGCCCTCGGCGACGAGTTCGGCGTAGGCGTCGGCGACGGTGTTACGGGCGATGCCGAGGTCGACGGCGAGCGAGCGGGAGGACGGCAGACGGGTGCCGGGGGTCAGCCGCCCGGACCGTACGGCGTCCCGTAGCGCGCGCAGCAGTGCGGCCCGCAGCCCGCCGGGACCGGTGAGGTCCAGATGCAGATCACGCCCGAAAGTTGCCCACGAACTCTCCATGGAAATGGACCATACAGCTGCGCCACTGCCGCCGTAGCGTCGTAGGCATGACGACACAGACCACTCACACCACTGAGAGCACACAGAGCACCTCCGCGGCCGCCGGGGCCGCAGCGGTAACGGCGCACCGGCACGGCCCCCGGATCCACTGGGCGAAGCTGGCACCCGATGTCTTCAAGGCCATGATCGCGCTGGACGCCGCGGCGAAGAAGGGCCTCGACCCGGCGCTGGTCGAGCTGGTCAAGATCCGTGCCTCGCAGATCAACCACTGCGCATTCTGCATCGATATGCACATCAAGGATGCGCGCAAGGCCGGGGAGACCGAGGAGCGCGTCTACCTCCTCAACGCCTGGGAGGAGGCCACCGGCCACTACACCGAGCAGGAACAGGCCGCCCTCGCCCTCACCGAAGCCGTCACCGTCCTGACCGACGGCTTTGTGCCCGACGCCGTGTACGAGCGGGCCGCCGCCCACTTCGACGAGCCGGAACTGGCCCAGCTGATCGCTCTGATCACCACCATCAACGCCTGGAACCGCTTCGGCGTGTCCACCCGTATGAGCCCAGGCCAGGTGTGAACGGCGGGACCATGGCGCCGGCCACCACTCAGCGCTTTCCGTTCTGGAAGCTCTCGCCCGAGATCCACCGGACGCTGCTGGCGCTGACCACGGCCGCCAAGCGGCAGCTCGACCCGGCGCTGGTGGATCTCGTACTGATCCGCGCCTCGGTGATCAACCACTGCGCCTTCTGCATCGACATGCATGTGCCGGATGCGCGCAAGGCCGGGGAGACCGAGGAGCGCATCCACCTCCTCAACGCCTGGGAGGAGGCCACCGGCCACTACACCGAGAAGGAACAGGCCGCCCTCGCCCTCACCGAAGCCGTCACCGTCCTGACCGACGGCTTTGTGCCCGACGCCGTCTACGACCGGGTCGCCGCCCACTTCGACGAGACCGAGCTGGCCCACCTCATCGCCCTGATCACCACCATCAACGCCTGGAACCGCATCAATGTGACGGTCCGGGTCCCTCCGGGAGGCACCTCATGACCGGCTCGGCCACTCTGCGCGCCCTGCACCACGGACCGCACCTGCCGCTGGTCCTGCCGGGCCCGTGGGACGCGGCCAGCGCCAAGGTGTTCGCGGACGCCGGTTTCCCGGCGCTCGCCACGCCCAGCGCGGGGGTCGCGGCGTCCCTCGGATACGAGGACGGCCGGACGCCGGCCGACGAGATGTTCGCGGCCGTCGCGCGGATCGTACGGGCCGTGGACGTGCCGGTCTCGGCGGATGTGGAGGCCGGATACGGGCTGTCCGCGAAGGAGTTGGTGGGCCGGCTCGCGGACGCCGGTGCGGTGGGCTGC
The DNA here is from genome assembly GCF_022221585.1 of Streptomyces inhibens. Classification (NCBI taxonomy): domain Bacteria; kingdom Bacillati; phylum Actinomycetota; class Actinomycetes; order Kitasatosporales; family Streptomycetaceae; genus Streptomyces; species Streptomyces inhibens. Next base: position 6,146,915 of record NZ_CP084681.1, on the reverse strand, counting down.
AACCTGGAGGACACCGACCCTGCCACCGGCGCGCTCCGGGACCCGCGGGAACAGGCGGACTGGCTGGCGCAGGTGCGGGCCGAGGCGGGCGACGCGCTGGTGATCAATGCCCGGATCGACACCTATCTGCGGGGTGTGCAGGACACGGAGGAGACGGTGCGGCGCGGCCGGCTCTACGCCGAGGCGGGTGCCGACTGCGTCTATCCGATCCTCGCCCCGCCGCCGCTGCTGGGTGAACTGGCCGCCGGTATCGGCCTCCCGGTCAATGCCGTGGTGACCCCGGGCGGCCCCACACCGCGCGAACTCGGTGCCCTGGGCGCTTCCCGGATCACCTTCGGCCCCGGGCTCCAGCATCAGGCCATGGCGGCCGTGGCGGGGATGGCGGAGCGGCTGCGGGAGGAGCTGTCGGCGGAGGGCTGACCCCGGTCCGGACGGCGGGCGGGGCGGGTGGGGCGGGTGGGGCGGGCGAATCGGGGACGCCCGCGCCGCCCCTCACCGCTCCCACCCCTCACCGCTCTCCCGCCCCTCACCCCTCCCACCTCACCGCTCGTCGGTCCCGGGCACCTTCGCCGTACTGATCGCGATCCGGTTCCAGGTGTTGATCGTGAAGATCAGCGCCAGCAGCCGGGCCAGCTCCGCCTCGTCGAAGTGCGCGGCGGCCCGGGCGTAGACGTCGTCCGGCACACCGCCGTGCGACACCAGCGTCACGGCCTCCGTGAGCGCCAGCGCCGCCCGCTCCTTCGCGGTGAAGAAGTCCGCCGCCTCCTCCCATACGGCCACCATGTGCAGCCGCTCCTCGCTCTCCCCCGCCTTACGCGCATCCGTGGTGTGCATGTGCAGGCAGTACGCGCACTTGTTGAGCTGCGAGGAACGGATCTGGACCAGCTCGACCAGGGCCGGGTCGAGCCCCTCGCGGGCGGCGGCGTCGAAGCCGATGAGGGCCTTGAAGGCCTTGGGGGCGGCCTTGGCGAAGTTCACCCGGGGGCTGCGGACCGCTGCGTCGTTGCTGTGCTCTTGATTCGTCATGCCTTGAATCTATGAGCCCGGGCGACCGGCTGTAGGGTGCATTTCCATGCCGGAATCATGGGTCAATCTCGCGGAGAGTCTGGGCGCCGATCTGCATCTGGAGCTGACCGGACCCGGCAGCCGCCGCGCCGTCCTCATCCGCGCGCTACGGGACGCCGTACGGTCCGGACGCCTCGCCCCCGGCACGCGTCTGCCGCCCTACCGCTCGCTCGCCGTCGACCTCGGCATCGCCCGTAACACCGTCGCCGACGCCTACGCCGAACTCGTCGCCGAGGGCTGGCTCAGCGCCCGCCAGGGGTCCGGCACCCGCGTCGCCCAGCGCGCCGAACCGCCGGCACCCACCCGCGCCCCGGCCCGCCGCGCCCCGAAGCGCCGCCCCACGCACAACCTCCTCCAGGGCCAGCCGGACGCCGCGTCCTTCCCGCGCACCGCCTGGCTGGCCGCCGCCCGCCGTGCGCTGACCGCCGCCCCCAACGACGCCTTCGGCCCCGGCGACCCGCGCGGCCGCCCCGAACTGCGCCGCGCCCTGTCCGACTACCTGGCCCGCACCCGCGGCGTACGCACCGACCCCGACCGCATCGTCATCTGCTCCGGCTTCGCCCACGCCCTGCGCCTGCTCTTCCCCGCCGTCCTCCCCGGCCCCCTCGCCGTCGAGTCCTACGGCCTCCCCTTCCACCGCCACCTGCTGACCACGACAGGCGTCCGCACCCACCCCCTCGCGATCGATGAACACGGCGCGAACACCGGCGAGTTGTCGGCTCTCGACGACATACGCACGGCGCTGCTCACCCCCGCCCACCAGTTCCCCACCGGCGTCCCGCTCCACCCCGACCGCCGCGCCGCCGCCATCAACTGGGCCAGAGCCACCGGGAGTTACCTCCTGGAGGACGACTACGACGGCGAATTCCGCTACGACCGGAAGCCGGTGGGCGCCCTCCAGGGCCTGGACCCCGAACGCGTCCTGCACCTCGGCTCGGTCAGCAAAAGCCTGTCGCCGGCCGTCCGCCTGGGCTGGATGGTGCTCCCCGGCCGCCTCGTGGACGCCGTACTGGAGGCAAAGGGCGAACGCGAGGCCTGGGCAGGCGTCACCGACCAGCTCACCCTCGCCGAGTTCATCACCTCGGGCGCCTACGACCGCCATATCCGCCGTATGCGCCAGCGCTACCGCCGACGCCGCGACCAGCTCGTCGACGCCGTGACGGCCCAGGCCCCGCACCTCACCGTCACCGGCATCTCCGCCGGTCTGCACGCCGTGCTCCAACTCCCCCACGATGCAACCGAGTCCGACGAAGGCACCGCCCTGCGCGCCGCCCACTGGCAGGGCCTCGCCCTCGACGCCCTCACCGACTACCGCCACCCCGACGCCACCATGCCACCCCGCCACGGCCTGGTCATCGGCTACGCGACCCCATCGGACAGCGCCTTCCCGGCCGCCCTGGAGACACTGTGCCGGGCGTTGCCGCCGGGGGCGTAGAGAGGCGCCGGGCGCGTAGAGAGCCGCCGGGGCGTAAAGAGGCACCGAGGGCGTAGAGAAGCCGGATGCGACCCCGATACGCGGCTTTCGCTCACTCATTGTCACTGCCCGCACCTACCCTCGATCGTAGTGCTGCGCATACGCACAGTGATCAACTCGGTGTGGAGGTAGGGAGTGACCGGAGAGTGACCGAAGACGCGCTTGACCAGGACGTCGAAGTGGAGGACGACTCCACAGCGGTGCTCGTGACCGTCGGCCGCCAGCTCAAACTCTGGCGCGAGGCGGCGGGGTTGAGCCCGGCCGAGTTCGCGGCGGCCATGGGGTACGGGGACAACCTGATCTACAAGATCGAGCGTGGTGCGCGCATTCCGCGTCCCGAGTTCCTCGACAAGGCCGATGAGGTGTTGGACGCGGGCGGAAGGATCGCCGCGATGAAGAAGGACGTGGAGGAGGCGCGGTACCCGAAGAACCTGCGGAATCTGGCCAAGCTGGAGGCCGGCGCCGTCGAGCTGGGCGCGTACAGCACTCATACGATCCACGCCCTGTTGCAGACGGAGGAGTACACCCGGACGATCTTCGGCATGCGACGCCCCCTGTACTCCGAGGAACTCATCGAGCGGGAGGTAGGCGCCCGGATGGCCCGGCAGGAGATCATCGACCGCACAAAGCTCGGGACCGTCTTCAGCTTCGTACAGGAAGAGGTGACGCTCCGGCGGCCGATCGGAGGGGCCATGGTGCTCCGAGGTCAGCTCGAACACCTTCTGGACGTAGGTCAGTTGCGGAACGTCGAGGTCCAGGTGATGCCGACCGACCGCGACGATCACGCCGGACTCGGCGGCTCCTTCCGGCTGTTCAAGCTCAAGGGCGGTGAAACCCTTGGCTACGCTGAGGTGCAGCACCTCACGCGCCTGGTCTCCGAGCCCAGGGAGGTGCAATCCCTGGAAATGCGGTATGGGAGCATCCGGGCGCAGGCTCTCACACCACGGGAGTCACTGTCCTTCATCGACAAACTGCTGGGAGAGACATGAGCATCGAGCCCGAGCTCGCATGGTTCAAGAGCAGCTACAGCAGCAACGAAGCCGGATCCGACTGCGTCGAGATAGCAGCCACCCCCCAGACGGTCCACGTCCGCGACTCCAAGAAGCCCCACGGCCCCCGGCTCGCCTTCAGGCCGGGGGCATGGACCGACTTCCTCGCGTACGCGCCTACGCCTACGGCTACTGGTTCGCGAACTTCTGGCTGATGCCGTCGAAGACACGCTGTGCCTCCGGGCCCAGGTGCGGGCCGGCCAGCCAGGTGTGGGCGTTGGAGCTGATCGACGTGTTGGACACCAGCGTCAGCTTGCCGCCGCGGTTGACGAACCAGCCGCCGCCGGAGGTACCGCCGGTCATCGTGCAGCCGATGCGGTGCATGGCGGGCGTGCCCTGCTCCATGACGAGGCGGCCGGGGCGGGCGGGGCAGTTCATCATGCGGGCGCCGTCGTACGGGGGCGCGGCCGGGTAGCCGAAGGCGTCCAGCGAGCTGAGCTGGTCGGCGGAGGGGGAGTTGAACCAGACCTGGGCGGCGGCACCCACGGTCTCCTGGAGCGACTTGCCGCCGCCGTTCTCCGGCTTCACATGCAGCACCGCGAAGTCGTAGGCGGAGCCGCCGTTGCCCCTCTCCTCGCTGCCCATGTTGATCCACTCACCGGAGGTGGTGATCCAGTCGGCCCAGAACCGGCCGTACGGCGTGATCTGCTGCGAGGGTGCGCTGCCGACCTGGTTCATCGGCACGCCGTTGTCGTTGTAGGACGGCACGAAGACGATGTTGCGCATCCAGCCGCCCTGCTTGCCGGAGTGCACACAGTGGCCGGCGGTCCACACCAGGTTGGACCTGCCCGGGTGCGCGGGGTCCTCGACGATCGTGCCGGAGCAGACCATCGGGCCCTTGGGGCTGTCGAAGAAGATCTTCCCGACCGGGGCCATGTGCTGGTGGTACGGGCGGTCGACCTGCTCGGCCGTGATCTGCCGCGGCTCGGGGTCGGTGGCGTCGAACTCGCTGCCCGCGCCGGTGGCCTGCACACCGATCTCGGGTGCGGCCTTGGCCTTCGCCAGCCGGTCCGTCTTCCAGTGGTCCTTGATGATCGGGTTGACGAAGTCCGATGCCTTACGGGCCCACTCGTCCCAGTTCTGCCACCCGCCGTCCTTCCACTGCTTCAGGTCGTCGAGGCTGGTCGGCACGCCCTTCGGAAGCGTGAGGCCCCCGTCCCCCTGCCCCTTCTGATCGGCGGCGGCCGAACTGCCGGGCGCGGCGGCCTTGTCGTCGCTGGGGCCGCAGGCGGTGGCGGTGACCGCGAGCAGCGCGGTCAGTGCCGCGGCCACGGCGGTGGAACGGCGGATGGCTGACATGGAGCGGAGTCCCCCTGATACGTGGCGGCGCGGAGCGGACGCCGCGCCGTTATTTGTCATGTCCCGCGTGGGGCTGCGCTCTACTATGCCGTCACGCCAGGGCCGCCTGGCGACCAGGGGTCGGCGGCCCGACCAACGACGGGACGGGGAGCGGACGATGGGCGACGCGGCGATCTCGGTGCGTACGGAGCGGCTGGTGCTCCGACGGTTCACGCCGGACGACGCGGAGCGGCTGGTAGCGCTGCACGGCGACCCGGACGTCATGCGCTTCATCGACACCGGGCGGCCCGTGCCGCGTACCGAGGTGCTGGAACGGACGCTTCCGGAGTTCATCGCGGGGCCCGGCCTGCCTGGAGATCCGGTCGGCGCACCCGGGGTGTGGGCGGCAGAATTGGCCGCCAACGGGGAGTTCATCGGCTGGTTCTCGCTCCGGCCGACCACCCCGGGTCGGGTGGCGGAGGCCGAGCTCGGCTACCGGCTGCGGCGGGCGGCCTGGGGCCGGGGGTACGCCACCGAGGGCGCCCGGGCGGTGATCGCGTACGGCTTCGCGGAGCTGGGCGTGCGGCGAGTGACGGCGACAACGATGACGGTCAATACCGGATCGCGCCGGGTGATGGAGAAGGCGGGGTTGCGCCACGTCCGGACGTTCTTCGAGGAATGGCCGGACCACATCGAGGGCGCGGAGCTGGGGGATGTGGAGTACGCGGTGTCGCGGGGCGAGTGGGAGTGCCTTGGCAGTGGCTAGGGGGGTGTCCGAAGCGTCGTGTGACCGGGGGTGCGTGTGGCGGGCCGACCGCCAACGCTGTGGCAGCAAAGGCGGTCGGCCCACCCGCTTCGACGAGCGAGCGTAGGTCTTCCACGGCACGGTGGCGTGCCGGGAGCCGGGGTGTCCGCCGGCCGCGTGACGGACGTAGCCCCGCGTTGCTGTCACCCGCTGATGTCAAAGGCCCCTTGCTTGAAGCGAGAGAGGGAGGCGGTCCTGCTGCGGACAGTTGCGCCCGCCAACCTGTGGCCGGAGAAAGACGCGACAGCACACCGATAGCCCGAACGGGTGGAACCCTGTCAATCACTTGCGTTGCAACGTGCGGTGGTGGGTTACTCCTGCTATCCGCGCAACGGGCCGCCCATTCCCTGCATGGACACGGATTCAGTCACTCATTCCGATCCGGGGTAGCCCTCTACATCGACACACGCGTACGCGAGTGGTGGTCACAGGGCCCCGGAAGTCCCGTCAGGAGCCCTCTCATGCGCCACCCCCGCATCCGGCCTTCCCGCCGTACCGCGCTCGCGGCCCGTGTAGTGGCCAGCGTGACCATCACCGCTGGACTCACCACCTTCATCACCGCGTCCCCCGCCCACGCCCTGAGCTTCGTAGGGTGCAGCACAGGAGCCCTCAACTCCGCCATCAGCAACGCCAACACCAACGGCGGCGACACTCTCCTTCTCTCCCACGGCTGCGACTACGACTACACCACCCCCTTCTCCGGCGATGTCGCAACGCCTGCCATCGCCTCACCCATCACCATCATCGGCAACGGCGCCACCATCCGGCGAGATCCCGCCGCCACAACCGACTTCCGCATCCTCGACATCGCCGATGGCGGAACCCTCAAGGTCAGCCTCCTCACCGTCAAAGGTGGCAATCTCACCGCCTCCGACGGCGGAGGAATCCTCGTCGAAGACGGTGGAACTCTCCGGGCGCACGGCATCACAGTCAGCGACAACGCCGCTAACCGTGGCGCAGGAGTCGAAATCAACGAGGGCGGAACCGCTGAAATCCACCTCAGCACCCTCACCCGCAACCAGGCCGGCCTTGCCGGAGGAGGCATCGACAACCCCGGAGGCACCCTCGACCTCACCACCTCGCGCCTCACCGATAACTCCGCAGGTAGTCCCCTGGTCGGCGGCGGAGGCGGAGGCTACGACCAGGACGACGGCACCGCCACCATCAAATTGACCACCATCAGCGGCAACACTTCCGTGTTTGCCGGTGGAGGAATCGACCACGACGGCGGTCCGCTCACCGTTACCGGCAGCGCAATCACCAACAACACCGCGAGCGGCGGAGGTGTACACGGCGGCGGCGGGGGAATCTGGACCGGGTCTTTTGAGACCGGTGCGCCGATGACCCTCAACGGCACCACCGTCACGGGCAACCATGCGCCAAACGGCCACGGCGGGGGCATCTCGAACCTCTTCGGCGCCGAACTGATCATCAACGCCAGTACCGTCAACGACAACACCGCCGCACTGGGGGCCGGGGGCCTCTACAACATCGAGGACGGAAACGTCACCCTCCGGCTGAGCACCATCAGCCAAAACACCGCCGGTGCGGCGCCCGGCGGCGTCTACAACGCAGGCGCCATCAGCAACGTGCTCTCCACCATCACCCTCAACTCCCCCACCAACTGCACCCCAAGCCCCAACCCGGTCCCCGGCTGCGTCAGCTGAGCCGCACCCACGTGGCGCCCTGGCATTGGTCGACTGCCAGGACGCCACCCAAGGGCTGCCCCGTAACCGCCCGTAACGGGTGAGATGGTCTTGGTGTGGCTGGTGTGATCACGGCGTCGGAGCCGTCTTGGATAGCCCCGTTCACCGGGCCGAGCCCCCGCTGCTTCAGCGAGTTGGTGACCGGGGTGCGGCGCGACGGTGCGGATGTCGTGCGGCGGGGCCGTCCGTGGGGTCTTCCGATGAGGACCGGGTACTCCTGGTCGCGGCGTACTGGCGCACCAACTTGACGTTGCGCCAGCTCGCCCCGCTGTTCGGGGTGTCGAAGTCGGCAGGCCCTGGAGCGCATCCGCAATCGGCTCAATGCTGAGGGCGGCCTTCCCCTCTACGCCAGCCACGTGCACATCACGCCGGATGGCGTATGCCATTTCTCGCGCGGAAAGTGGTCGGCCTCCTTCGGCTGACCTTCATCTACCGGCCCCGGCTGTCCGCTCACCCGAGACGGACGGCCGGGCCTTTGGAGCGCCGTAAATGAACGGCCGGAACGAGCAGGGCCGCCAAAGCCGGCTGGTGGGTCCTAGGGACTGTCCGACGAGTCCGGCGACCGACCCATCGGACAGGCCCTGGAGCACTGCCCCTGCCGAGCGCCCTACCGCCGGGCCGCCACCCTGGGATCGCGGTAGACGGCATTGCCCGGTGTCCCCGATGCCCCGTAACGGAACTCCGCGATCTGGTCCGCGGTGGGATACCACTGCTTGTCGCAGCGCTGGCACCACCAACGCCAGTTGTCCCAGTCGGTGTTGGTGTTCGTGGTGTCCTTCCACAGCCGGTCGTCGCACTCGGGAGTGGGGCATGTCGGCGGCAGGGGCATGACGGGCCGGACCTTTCGTCGGTGGCGCGTCATAGCCTGCTGTGTCCGCCCCCGCGCGCTGCCCCCGTTCGTCGCCCGCCACCCGAACGAGCGAGAGCGATGCACCAGCCGGAGGCCGACGCCCAGGCGCGGCAGCGGGCAGTCGCACGTACCTGTCGTGCGACTGCCCGCGGCTGCTCTCGCGTGGGCTACTTCTTGGGCAGCCAGCTCTTCCAGACGTCCGGGTGCTTGTCCACCCACTTCTTGGCCGCCTCATCGGCCGACAGGCCGCCCGAGGCGATGGATTCGGAGACCTCGTTCTGGTCGTCCTTGGTCCACTTGAAGTTCTTCAGGAACGCCGCGGCGCTGCTGCCGCTCGTGGCGAAGTCCGTGTTGAAGTACTTCTGGAGGGGGGTGGTGGGATAGGCGCAGTCGATGGACTGCGGATCCTTGGTGCCCTTTTCCGCGCAGGCGTCGGTGTACTTGGGGAGTGCGACCTCCACCATCGGCACCTGGTTGAAGAGCCACTGGGGCTCGTACCAATACGTCAGGAAGGGCTTCTTCGCCTTGGCGAACTGCTGGATCTGGGTGATCTGGGCCGCCTCGGAGCCGGCGAAGACGACCTCGTAGTCCAGGCCGAGATTCTTCACCAGCGCCTTGTCGTTGGTGACATAGGACGGCGAACCGTCCATCAGCTGGCCCTTGTTGCCGCTTTCCGAGGTGCGCAGCTGCTTGGCGAACTTGTTGAGGTTCTTCCAGTTGGTGACCTCGGGGTGCTTGTCGGCCCAGTACTTGGGGACGTACCAGCCGATGTGGCCGGTGACGCCGTTGCCGCCACCCGCGGTGATCGTCTTCTTGTCCTTGACGTAGCGCTGTTCCTGGTCGGGGTGGCCCCAGTCCTCCAGGATCGCGTCGACCCGGCCCTGGCTGAGGGCGTCCCAGGCGGGGATCTCGTCCACCTGGACGGTGTCGACGTGGTAGCCCATCTTGTGTTCGAGCAGGTACTTGGCGACCGCGACATTGGACTGGGCGCCGACCCAGGTCTGTACGGAAAGGGTGACGGACTTCGAGCCCTTGGCCGCCGCGAACGGCGAGGACTGCTTGGTCATGTCCGCCTTGCCGCAGGCGGAGAGCGAAAGGGAGAGCAGCACCGTGCCGGTGAGCACGGTCGTCCCGAGGATCTTGGTGCGCGTACGGGACATGGTCAGGCTCCCTTCCCCGTCGTACGGCGTTCGGTGGGCTGGGTGACCCGGTCGAGCATCAGGCCCAGGCACACGATCGCCACACCCGCAACCAGGCCGAGGGCCAGGTCTCCGGTGGCGAGGCCGGTGACGACGTCGTAGCCGAGGGCACCGCCGCCGACCAGACCGCCGATGATGACGACGGCGAGGACGAGGACCACGCCCTGGTTGACGGCCAGCAGCAGAGCGGGCCGGGCGAGCGGAAGCTGCACCTGGCGCAGGATCTGCCAGCGGGTGGCGCCCAGCGAGCGGGCCGATTCCATGGCCGCGGGGTCCACCTGGCGCAGGCCCTGGGCGGTGATGCGGATGACGGCCGGCAGCGCGTAGACGACCGCCGCGGCGGCGGCCGGGGCGCGGCCCACGGCGAACAGGGCGACCACGGGGATCAAATACACGAACTGCGGCATGGTCTGCATGACATCGAGGACCGGCCGCAGGATCGCTTCGAAGCGCTTGCTGCCGGCGGCGAGGATGCCGACGCCGAAGCCGATCACCAGGGTCACCGCGAGGGCGGCGAGGACCTGGGAGAGGGTGTTCATGGACGGCTTCCAGACGCCCAGCACACCGATGGCGGCCATCGCGAGGACGGCGGTCAGAGCGGTGCGCCAGGTGCCGATGAGCCAGGCCAGCGCGGCGACGATGAGCAGCGTGCCGTACCAAGGCAGCGCGGTCAGGCCGTCCCGCAGCGGGTTGAGCACCCAGTTGGTGAAGTGCGCGGCCCAGTCGGCGGTGCCGCCCACGACGGGGACGCCGGAGTAGAGGTGGTCGACCATCCACTCCTTGAAGTCGTTGACCGGGCGGGCGATGGCGACGACCCAGCCGGTCGGCCAGACCAGGGAGCCGGCCAGGCGGCCGACAAGGGCGAGCACGGCGGTGAGCGCGGCGATACCCGCCCATACCGGCCAGCCGCGGAGCAGCTTCGGGCCGGTGGTGTCCGGCTCGGTGCCAAGGCGTTCGCCGGCGGCCGCGGTGGTGCGGTCCATGACGATGGCCAGCAGGACGATCGGGATCGCGGCGGTGAGCGCGGCGCCGACGTCGACCGAGGCGAGCGCCTGGTAGACGCGGTCACCGAGACCGGCGGCGCCGATCATCGAGGCGATCACGACCATGCCCAGCGCCATCATGATCGTCTGGTTGACGCCGAGGAGGAGTTCCTTACGGGCCAGCGGCAGGCGGGCGGTCAGCAGCCGCTGCCGTCCGGTGGCGCCGAGGGAGGAGGCGGCCTCCAGCACTCCGGCGTCGGCGCCGCGCAGGCCGAGCGCGGTCAGGCGGGCCATCGGCGGAGCGGCGTAGATGACGGTGGCCAGGAGGGCGGCCGGTACGCCGATGCCGAAGACCAGCACGACGGGGAGGAGGTAGGCGAAGGCCGGCAGGACCTGCATGGTGTCCAGGACCGGGCGCAGGATCTTGAACAGCCGGTCCGACAGACCCGCGGCCAGGCCCAGCAGGGCGCCGACGATCACGGAGGCCAGCACCGCGACGACCATCAGGGCGAGCGTCTGCATGGTGGGGACCCACATGCCGAGCAGACCGCTGACCAGGAAGGAGATCAGGGCGGTAGCGGCGATGCGGGGGCCGGCCACGCGCCAGGCGAGAAGCGTGACGCCGGCCGTCACGCCGGTCCAGCCCAGGGCGAGCAGCAGCAGATAGACGCCGCGTACGGAGATCACCACGGCGTTGCTGAGGTGACCGAGGAAGTAGACGAACAGCGGGTGGCTGTCGCGGTTGTCGATGATCCAGTCGCTGGTCTTGCCGAGCGGGCCGGAGACATCGACGGTCAGCGACGACGGCCAGGCGGCGCCGTACTTGGCCTGCAGCAGCGGGACGATGACCGCCGCGGCGACGGCGAGCAGCAGGAGCTTGGCCAGGCCGCGGCGTTGCAGCAGCTGCTGCACCGGGGCGGGCTTGACGGTGTCGAGGTACCTCTGGGAGATCGGGGGCGTACCGAAAACACTCATGCGCGCCCCCGCTTCACGGTGCCGGTGGGCACATTCATTGCGGCGCAGCGCTGGGCCTCGCGCCAGTGGCGCAGCCAGGCGGCGCGCAGCCGGGCCCGCGGCGTGGCCGCGGGAGCTCTGGAGCCGACGGCGCGGACCGCGCCGCCGCGGGTGGTCGCGGCGTACATCAGGCTGCCACCCCACCGTGCTGCGGGCTGTCGAGCCGGGCGACCACGTTCAGCAGACAGGCGTGGTCGACGATGCCCAGGCAGCGGTTGCCGTCGACGACACGGGCCGCGCCGCCGGAGCGGGCGACCGCCTCGATGGCGTCGGAGATGAGGGTGTCGGGGCCCAGCGCGGGGCCCTGCTCGGCCTCGCCGTCCTCGGCCGGGCGCATCGCGCGGCGTACGGTCAGCACCTGCTCGCGCGGTACGTCACGGACGAAGTCGCGGACATAGTCGTCGGCCGGCGAGCCGACGATCTCCTCGGGCGTGCCGAGCTGGACGATCTGGCCGTCGCGCATCAGGGCGATCCGGTCGCCGACCCGCAGCGCCTCGGCGAGGTCGTGGGTGATGAAGACCATGGTCCGCCCCTCCTCGCGGTGCAGGCGGACGACCTCTTCCTGCATATCGCGCCGGATGAGCGGGTCGAGCGCGCTGAACGGCTCGTCGAAGAGCAGGACTTCGGGGTCGACGGCGAGTGCGCGGGCCAGCCCGACGCGCTGCTGCTGACCGCCGGAGAGCTGCCCGGGGCGGCGCTTCTCCAGCCCGGCCAGGCCCACCTTGTCCACCATCTCGGTGGCCTTCTCGCGGCGCTCGCCCTTGGCGACGCCCTGGATCTCCAGGCCGTAGGCGACATTGTCGACGACGCTGCGGTGCGGCAGCAGGCCGAAGTGCTGGAAGACCATGGCGGCGCGGCGGCGGCGCAGGTCGCGCAGTGCGCCACGGTCCATGGCGCGCACGTCCTCGCCGTCCATCTCCAGATCGCCGCTGGTCGGCTCGATCAGCCGGGTCAGACAGCGGACGAGGGTGGACTTGCCGGAGCCGGACAGGCCCATGACGACAAAGACCTCGCCCTTGTGGACGTCGAAGGAGACATCGCGGACGGCGGCGGTGCAGCCGGTCTGCTCGCGCAGCTCCTGGGCGCTGAGCTCGGCGACCGAGGAGTCGTCGGGGATCTTGTCGGCCTTGGGGCCGAAGACCTTCCAGAGGTGGCGGACGGAGAAGACGACCTCGCGGCTGTCCTCTTCGGTGTCCACGGCGTTGCGGACGTTGGGTATCTCGGATGCGCCGGCGGCGGTGGTAGCCATCACGCATCACCTCCTTGGGTCGGGGCTTCACGGAGCAGTTCGGCGCACTTCTCCCCCACCATGAGCACGCCCAGCATCGGGTTGACGGCCGGCATCGTCGGGAAGACGGAGGCGTCGGCGATACGGATGCCGGACAGCCCACGGATCTTCAACTCGGGGTCGACGACGGCCAGTTGGTCATCGGCGGCACCCATCTTGCAGGTGCCGGCCGGGTGGTAGACGGTGTGCGCGGCCTTGCGTACCAGCTCGCTGATCTCCGCGTCGTCGGTGACCTCGGGGCCGGGGAAGACCTCCCGCTTGAGCCACTTGGCGAACGGCTCGGCCTGCGCGACCTTGCGGGCCAGCTTGATGCCGTCGACGAGGGTGTCGCCGTCGTAGTCGACCCCGTTCTCGTCGCACTCGAAGTACCGGAAGTCGAGGGCGGGCTTGACCTCGGGGTCCGCGGAGGTGAGGTAAAGGCGGCCGCGGGAGCGGGACTTGGGGATGTTCGGGGTCATCGACACACCGTGCTCGGGGCGCTCGTAGCCCAGCCGCTCGGGGTTGTCGGTGAACGGGATCTGGTAGAAGTGGAACATCAGGTCGGGGCCCTTGTGCTCCGGGTCCCGCTTGACGAACAGGCCCGCGTCGGAGTCCATCGCGGAGTTGTCCGGGATCGGACCGTCGGTCTCCCAGACGATCACCGACTCGGGGTGGTCGATGAGGTTCTCGCCGACGCCCGGCAGGTCGAGCACGCAGGGCAGTCCCAGCGCCTCCAGGTCCTTCCTCGGACCGATGCCGGAGTGCATCAGCAGCCGCGGGGTGTCCACCGCGCCGGCGCAGACCAGCACCTCGCGGGCGGCCTCGACGTAGATCTCCTCGCCGTCCTTCGTACGGACGTGTACGCCCTTGGCGCGGGTCCCGTCCAGCTCCAGCTTGTGCGCCCAGGTCTCCAGCATCAGCGTGAGGTTCGGGCGGTCACCGGCCTCCATGTGCGGGTGGAGGTAGGCGACGGAGGCGGAGGAGCGCTTGTTGTTCTCCGGGTGGTAGGAGAGGTCGAAGAAGCCGACGCCCTCCTCGAAGGGCCGGTCGTTGAAGCCGACGACCTCGGGGACGTCCAGCGCGCTCTTGACGGCCTCGATCCAGTCCGACGCGATCTGGTTCTGGTCCTTCTTCGCCACCCGCACGATGTTGTTGCGCAGCTTGCCGAAGTAGGGGTCCATCTCCTTGGCGCCCCAGCCGGCCGCGCCCGCCGCCTCCCACTCGTCCCAGTCGGACGGCAGCGGCTTGAAGGAGATCAGGGTGTTGTGCGAGGAGCAGCCGCCGAGCACCTTGGCGCGGCTGTGCAGGATGTGCGAGTTGCCGCGCGGCTGCTCGGTGGTCGTGTACTCGTAGTCCAGCTCGCCGCCGAGCAGACCGAGCCAGCGGCGCAGCGTCAGCACCTCGTCACGGTCGAGGTCGGAGGGGCCGCCCTCGATGACGGCGACGGTGACGTCCGGGTTTTCGGTGAGCCGGGAGGCGATGACGGAACCGGCGGTGCCGCCGCCGACAACGACGTAGTCGTACACAGGCATGGGGTGCTCCTTACTGCAAAGCGCGTGGTGCGGGTGGTGCGAAGCGGGGGTCGGGTGTCAGCCCGCGAACCAGCGCACCGGCTCCGGCCGGAGGTTTTCGTAAATGTGCTTGCTTTCGCGGTATTCGTCCAGACCTGTGGGACCCAATTCACGTCCGATGCCGGATTTGCCGAAGCCGCCCCACTCCGCCTGCGGGAGGTAGGGGTGGTAGTCGTTGATCCAGACCGTGCCGTGCCGCAGCCGGGCGGCGACCCGGCGGGCGCGCGCGGTGTCGGCGGAGAACACGGCGCCGGCGAGGCCGTACTCGGTGTCGTTGGCGAGCGCGACGGCCTCGTCCTCGGTGACGAAGGTCTCCACCGTCAGAATCGGGCCGAAGGTCTCTTCCCTGACGACCTTCATCTCGCGGTGGCAGCCGTCCAGCACGGTCGGCGGGTAGAAGTAGCCGGTGGCCGGCCGTACGTCGGAGGGCTTGGGGCGGGCGCCGCCGCACCGCAGCTGGGCACCCTCGGCCAGCGCGGAGGCGACATACGCCTCGACCTTGTCGAGCTGCTGCTGCGAGACCAGCGGACCGCACTCCACGCCGTCCTCGGTGCCCCGGCCGAGCTTGATCTTCTCGGCGCGGCGGGCGAGTTCGGAGACGAAGCGGTCGCGCACCGACTCCTCGATGATCAGCCGGGCACCGGCCGAGCAGACCTGCCCGCTGTGGATGAACGCGGCGTTGAGGGCCTGGTCGACGGCGGTGTCGAACCCTTCCTCGGTGGCGCAGGCATCGGCGAAGACGACATTGGGGTTCTTGCCGCCCAGCTCCAGCGCGATCTTCTTGGCGCCGGAGACCGCCGCCGCGCCCGCCTTCGTACCGCTGACGAGGCCGCCCGTGAAGGAGAACAGATCCACATCCGGGTGCTCGGCCAGCCGCTGACCCACCGGCACGCCCGCGCCGGTGACGATGTTGGCGACACCGGCCGGCAGCCCGGCCTCGACCAGCAGCTTGATCAGATGCACGGTCGACAGCGGGGTGACCTCGCTGGGCTTGATCACAAAAGTGTTGCCGGCCGCGAGGGCCGGCGCGATCTTCCAACTGGCTTGCAGCAGCGGGTAGTTCCACGGCGTGATGAGCGCGCAGACACCGACCGGCTCATGCACGACCACGCTGTGCACCTCCGGCGAACCGGCGTCGACGACCCGGCCGCCGCTCTCGTTCATCACCACATCGGCGAAGTACCGGAAGGCGTTGGTGACGTCGTCGACGTCGACCCGGCCCTCCTCCAGCGTCTTGCCGGTGTCCCGGCTCTCGATGAGCGCGATCTCCTCGCGGTCGCGCTGCAGCAGGTCGGCGACCCGGCGCAGCAGCGCGGAGCGCTCGGCGACGGCCGTACGGGGCCAGGCGCCGGCGCCGCCGTCGAAGGCCCGCCTGGCCGCGGCGACGGCCGCGTCGGTGTCCTCGGTGCCGCCCTCGGACACCACCTGGAGCGTCGTCGCGTCGGCGGGGTCGAGGACCTCCCGCGTGGCGCCGGATGCGGCGGGGAGCCACACCCCGTCTACGTGAATGGTCTCGATTGACGACACGTCGTTCTGCCTTCCGGTTACTGAGTTGTTCCCACTGGTGCAACCACTGGCGTCACCAGCAACAGGGAGCCCTCCCCGGAAGCGCCGTACCTATGCCCAAACATTCATGGAAAGTGACCCGACTCACTCAACGTGCGGCCGGATGTCCCGGTACGTAGCCTGAATAGCTGTATGTCCATCGCTGTACGTCCCCTCCGCACCGGAGGTGCCGAGATGACCAGCAGACGCCGTGCCGCCACCGCCGCCGTAGCCCTGAGCTGCGGCGCGGCCCTGCTAGCCGGGGCCACCTCCACGGGCGCCGTGGCAGCGGCCGACGACCCCGACGGCGAGGGCGACCTCGCGGGTAAATCGGCCCAGCAGATCGCCGACACCGCGCTCCACGAACTCCTCGCCGCGCATTCCCTGCGACTGCGCACCCGGACCACCGCGGAGCCCACCCAGCTCGATCTCACCCTCGACCAGGCCGGCAACTGTGCCGGCGCCATCAGCAAGGGCCCGCTCGGCCGCGTCGAGATCATCAAGCGCGGCACCCAGGTCTGGCTGAAGCCGGACGCGACCTTCTGGAAGAGCCAGCTGCCCGGCAGTGAGGGCACCACGGCCGCCGACAAATACAAGGACACCTACCTGCACGGCACCACCAAGAACGATGCCGTCCTCCAGAGCCTGGCCGACGCCTGCGACCTCAAGGCCTTCCAGAAGTCGGCCACGGGCCACGACGAGTCCCCCTCCGGCACCCCGTCACCCTCCGCAACCGTCACCCTCACCAAGGGCCGGCCCACCACCTTCGAAGGCACCCCGGTCCTCCCCGTCGTCAAGAAGGCCAACGGCGCCGTCCAGACCGTCTACGTGGCCATCAACGGCAAGCACTACCCCCTCAAACTCACCGCCGAGATCGACCACGAGACCGGCACCATCCTCCTGAGCAACTACGACACCCCGGTCTCCGCCAAGACACCCGCCCCCGGCGATACGGTCGACATCTCATCGGTGAAGGAGCTGCTGGAGGGGCAGGGAGAGCCGAACGCGTAACCCCCGCATACGGCGCGTGACCGTTCGTACATTCGTATCGTTGAACCGTGCGGGCCGCCCGCAGGCGCGAGGCGGCGGGGAGGAGCGGCACGATGACCATCAGCCTTGAGCGAACCGACAGGATTGAGATGGCCGAGCCCAATGAGCCGACCTTGGACGAATTGTTCGAGCGGCTGGAGCAGTCCGTCCCCGAGGGCTACAAGTTCGAGATCGTCGGGGGAGCCATCCACATGTCGCCGCAGCGGGCCACGCACTGGGAGACGATCCTGGACATCGTCGAACATCTGCGTACGCGGTATCCGAAGAAGCGCGTGTTGTCCGACGTCCGCATCGACTTTCCCGGCCATCTGAACGGATTCGCCTCCGACGTGGTGGCCATGGCCGAGGACTACGCCAAAACCGAGAAGGGCCGCTGGCGCTACCAGGACATCGATTTCGTCGCCGAAGTCATCTCCGAAGGCACCGCAGCCAACGACTACGGCCCGAAGAAGACGGCCTACGCCCTCGCCGAGGTCCCGGTTTACGTGATCGCCGATCCCTACATCGGCCGTTGCCGCATCTTCACCCACCCGCAGGACGGCGACTACAAGGTCGACGTCACGCTCGTGTACGGCCAGCCGATCGATCTCACCGACACGGTGGTCGGCATCACCCTCTCCACCGAGGACTTCCCCCGGGACTGACCCCAGGAGCAGACCTTGGCCCAGGTCTTCGCGGCGTCACCCGCACTGCCGAACAGGAGGAGCCGTGGGCGGCGGTCCGGAAGACAATGCAGGCATGGCTGATACAGCGGCGAAGGCAGTGCTGGAGGGTGGCCCCGAGGAGTTCCCCGAGCGGATCGTGCCGATCGATCCTCCCGGGACGACCGAGCTGAAGATCCCGTTCCGCGCCGGCTATGAACACTTCCGGGCCACTGACCGGCAGCAGGACACCCCTGAGGGCCCGCTGCCCGTCTACGAGTGGTGGGAGCGTACGGAGCTGCCCGGATAGGGCTGCTCCGGGGCCCGTGCGAACGGTTCAGCCAGTGGGGGCGAAGGCCTGCAGCGCGATCTGCTGCGTCCGTTCCTGCTCCGGCCAGTCGGCCTCGGTACCCCTGACGAGTACGGTGAACCGGCGGCCGTCAGCGACGGTGAAGGCGCAGTCGACGACCTTGACGCGCTCGCCGATGCTCTTGTTGTCATAGGCGTAGACCAGCTGGGTGGCGTCCTGCCCGGGGGCCGGACCGTCCAGCGGTCCGAGGCTGATCTCCTCGTAGCCGGGGTTGCGGGACAGCTCCTCCGACGTCTTCTGCAGTGACTGGCGCGGGGTGTCCGGTTCGCGGATCTTGTAGATCTGCACCAGCCCCCGTTCGTCCGGCGCGGTGTAGAACACCGAGTTGTTGCGCTCGCTGCGCTGCCATCCGCTCGGCACGGCGGTGGTGAAGCCCCCGTCGTCGTGGACCAGGCGATAGCCGTCGGGGAGCTCGGTGGTGGAGGGACCGGTCGCCGTGCCGCCCGTGGCGTGTGCCGCGTCGCCGGTTGCGTCGGTGGGCGCGGTGGCGTCCGTGGCTGCCGAGGCGGCGGCCTTGGTGCCGGACGGCGGGCGGGCGGCGGCCGGGTCATCGCCGGAGTTGCCCCACAGCAGATAGGCGCCGCCGCAGGCCGCCGCGATCACGGCCACGGCCGCACCGGCGACCAGGGCGGTACGGCGACGGACGCCGGGTACGGGTTCGTGTTCGGGGGCGAGGAGCGGTGCCGGGTACGGGCCGGGGCCGGCCGTGCCTGGAGGCACCCCCTCAGGCGCGCCCGGTGCCGTACCCGTGGACGGTGCGAAGGCCGGCCGGGGCGGCATCGGCCCCGTATAGGGAGCGGGCGGCGGCGTGCCGTCCTCCCAGCTCTGGGTCTCCTTGTTCCAGCGGGCCTGGCCGCCACCCTTCATCGTCACCCTCCCACCAGGGCCGCGACCGCCTGTCCGACCGCCGCACCGGATGCCAGCAGACCGACGACGGCACCGGCGTCGGCGAGCGCCGTACGGAGCCGGGCGAGCCGGCCCGGCCCGGCCGCTCCGGTGTCCGCGATCTCCGTTTCGGTGTCGGCGAGTTCGCCGCTCAGCGCCGTGATCTCGGGGGTCTCCACCGCTCGGGAGAGGTCCTCGCGCAGTGCGCGGACGGCGCGCAGCAGCTCCTCCTGCGCCGGGTCCGCCGCGGGCCCGCCGGGGCCTTCGTTGTGGGTCACCGTGTTGTGGTCGCCGATGGCGAAGGCACCCCGGACGCTGCCGATGTGGATGCCGTTGCCGCGCTCGTCAGCCGTTGCCATGCTGGGTACTTCCCTTCTAAGCAGAGCCACGCTGGGTGGTGTTGTTGGTGATCGTGTTGTGGTCGCCGATGCCGACGGCGCCCTGTGCGGACTCGACGTAGACGCCGCCCGCGGCGACATGCACCACCCGCTGCTCGAACTCGTCGGTCTGATAGCCGGCCTCGCGCAGCGCCGTGGTCACCCCGGCCACCACCCGCTGCTGAATGGTCCTCAGATAGCGGGCGACGTCCATGTCCTGGAAGAGCGACGACTCACCGTAGGAACCCAGTTCGCGTACGGAGGCGCCGGGGCCTTCGGGGAGTGCCGCGCCATGGCCCGCGGTGGCCAGCCGCCAGCTCGGCAGCCCGCCGCCCAGCAACGTGATGAGGGCGTGTCCGGCGGAGCGGGGGGTGCGGGACAGCGCCCACACCGCCTTGCCGAAGTGGTCGTGGTGCCGGTACTGGTGGGCGAGCCGGTCGGCGTCCTGGAAGATCTGCCGCAGCGGCCACAGGACATGGGGCGCGACCTCCATCATCAGCATCCCGCCCTGTGTGTGGACCCGTACGAAGACCGTGGTGACGATGCCCTCGTTCCAGCCGCCGACCCGGATGCGCAGGAAGTGCCGCCGGGTCTCGCCGCCCTCCTCCACCGCTGCGGCCCGGTGTTCCTCGAACGCCTGCGGTGCGTACGGCGCCGCCTCGCGGGTCGGCAGCCCCTCGGCCGGCAGAAAGACACACTCGTCGATCTCCAGTGCGCGCAGCCGGTCGCGTACCGCGGCCGCGGACTGTGGCGAACCGTGCGGCGACGGCACCCGCAGCGCCGCCACGAGGGGGACGATGCGGGCCAGGATGGCGCTGTTGTCCAGTGGTTCGGGATCGCGGCCCGCCCGGGGGTTCAGCTCCACCGACAGCGACCAGGTCCGGTAGGACTGGCCGGCACCGCAGAACGGGTTGGTGGCCCGGTACATCACCAGCGGCCCGTGCTGCTCGGTCCGCACCCGGTCCCGCAGCCGATGGAAGCGGTAGCCCTCGGACCGTTCCGCGGGGTCGGACATGACGTCGGGGAAGCGTTCCCTGGACAGTTCGCGCGCCAGCGCCCGGGCGAACTGGCCGCGTTGCAGAGCGACCATGGCGGCCAGCACCAGCGGCAACAGCAGCGTGATCCACACCCGCAGCAGGGGGTTGCCCTGGCCGACGCCCCCGAGCGAGGCGCCCAGCGTCTGGCCGAGGGCGTCTTGCCACGGCGCGATGCCGTAGGACGAGCCGTAGCCGTCCGAGGCGTCGCTCGTCAGGGAGTTGAAGGCGTCCAGCAACCAGAGCGGCCCGCCCACGCCCATCATGTTGGCCCCGCCGCACACCACCACCAGCAGCGACAAGTAGAAGAAGGTCAGCGACAGCCGTCCGTACCAGCGCAGCAGGAAGGCGATCGGCACGGCCAGCCAGCGCGGAATCGGTGCCCGGCGGACGGCGCGGCCGAGCGCCATCAGGATGATGGGGAAGAGGTAGAGCGCCACGAGGCCGGAGGTCAGCGGGATGGCCACGATCCACAGCAGCAGGATCGCGGCCGCCCAGCCCAGCTGGAGACGCCGGGCGCGCAGCGCGTGGGCGAGGACCCGGGCGGCGTCGATGCCCAGGGAGGGCGCGGCGAACCGCTCCTCATGGACGTACAGCTCGTCGATGACCGCGTCGCGGAACGCGTCGTCCAGGTAGGTGCCCGCGCACAGCAGCCGGGTGGCCTCGCTGGCGCCCGGCGGGGTCGGGGGGAGCGGCGCGGGCTCGGGGCCCTCCGGTGTCCGGCCTAATCGCCGCGGGTCGTCGGGTTCTCCTTGCTGCGCAGGCACGTCGGTCCGGCTCATCGGCCTCCCCCGAAAACCAACTGGCCACCCCGGCGGCCTGGTTGGCGAGCGAGCTGCCGGTGGCCGGGCGGGGCGATGCGGAATCCGCAGCATAGGGGAGCGGGACGCACCGTGCCAGCGCGATTACCGAATGCTTCGGGCGATGCGGTGAAACGGCCGAGCCCGCACGGCCGTTGTGGACCGTGCGGGCTCGGGATGACTGCGGCGCCGCCCGTGGTGGGCGGCCGCGGCGGTGGCTCAGCCGAGGAGGCCGAGACCGCGGACGGCCTCGCGCTCCTCCTCCAGCTCCTTCACGGACGCGTTGATGCGCTCGCGGGAGAAGTCGTTGATCTCCAGGCCCTGGACGATCTCGTACTTGCCGTCCTTGGTGGTGACGGGGAAGGAGGAGATCAGGCCCTCCGGGACGCCGTAGGAGCCGTCCGAGGGGATACCCATCGAGGTCCAGTCGCCGTCGGCGGTGCCGTTGACCCAGGTGTGGACGTGGTCGATGGCGGCGTTGGCGGCCGACGCGGCGGAGGACGCGCCACGGGCCTCGATGATCGCCGCACCGCGCTTGGCGACGGTCGGGATGAAGGTGTCGGCCAGCCACTTCTGGTCGCCCACGACCTCGGCGGCGTTCTTGCCGGCGACCTCGGCGTGGAAGATGTCCGGGTACTGGGTGGCGGAGTGGTTGCCCCAGATCGTCAGCTTGCGGATCTCGGAGACCGGGGTGCCGGTCTTCTGCGCGAGCTGCGAGATGGCGCGGTTGTGGTCCAGACGGGTCATCGCGGTGAAGCGCTCACGGGGTACGTCCGGCGCGGCGGCCTGGGCGATCAGCGCGTTGGTGTTGGCGGGGTTGCCGACGACCAGGACCTTGATGTCGTCCGCGGCGTGGTCGTTGATGGCCTTGCCCTGCGGCTTGAAGATGCCGCCGTTGGCCTCCAGCAGGTCGCCGCGCTCCATGCCCTTCGTACGGGGGCGGGCGCCGACGAGCAGGGCGACGTTCGCGCCGTCGAAGGCCACGTTCGGGTCGTCCGAGATGTCGATGCCCTGGAGCAGCGGGAAGGCGCAGTCGTCGAGCTCCATGGCGGTGCCCTCGGCGGCCTTCAGACCCTGCGGGATCTCCAGGAGGCGCAGTTTGACCGGCACGTCCGCGCCGAGCAGATGACCGGAAGCGATGCGGAAGAGGAGTGCGTAACCGATCTGGCCGGCTGCGCCGGTGACGGTGACATTGACGGGAGTGCGGGTCATGGCGATCTCCTGCGCGGTGTTTTTCCGGGGGCAAGCCCCTGGACCACCATGGGTGGCGGTGGGTGTCCCTGCCCAGCTATCGAGGTCTCTTGGTATCGAGAGACCCGGCCGTCAGGCTATCGGACCCCTGCCCACAGCAAGCGACGGGCCGGTGTGGAACACCTCACCGGGTGCTTCGGGGCGTCCGTACGGCGGTCTGTACGGCGGTCTCCACGCCGTCGTACGGGGTGCGGCGGCCGCCCGCTCAAGGAGGGGGAGCGCGGGCGGCCGCCGAGTTGTGCCACACCCGTGGGGGGATATCGGTCGCATGCCCGGGATCCCGGCGGGCATGCCCCCCGTATTTCGGACGACGTCCCCCGACGGCGATTCCCGGCCAGCGGTGCGCGCCGGGCGGGCGCCGGCTCATCGGCTCGTGCGCTAACGGCCCGCCCCCGCGGCCGGACCGGTGGGCGTGCCGGGCCCGGTGGGCGTGCCCGGACCGGCAGCGGTGGTCGGCACCGGCCGGGCGCAACCCTTCACGCCCGCCATGGTCGTCCCGCAGGCCGCGACCTTCGCCGGGTCCCCCGCCACCTCGACCATCGCGGTGTACGCGGTGCCGTTCCGCTCGACCCGCGCCGTGGCACTGTGCCCGCCCGCGCTGATGGTGGCCTGGTCGCCCGGCGCCGCGCCGCTGATCCGGGCCCAGGCCGTATGGCAGAGAGAGCTATAGCGGACCTCTATCACCGCACCGCCCGCCAGACCGCGCGACGGGCTGACGGCGCGCGGCCCGCCGCACCCCATCGCCTCCGGGTCCTTCCCCACACAGCCGGCGCCGGCGCAGCGCACCCCGGCGGGCAGCACCGGCTGCTTGCTCGGTGCGGCCGCCGGGGAGGGCGCGGCGGTCTTCTTGCCGGCATCGGTGTCCGGATTCAGCAGCAGTACGGCGGAGACGGCCACCAGCAGCGCGCCGACCGCGCCGACGGTGAGCATGACCGCCCGGCTCCGGCGGCCGCGCCGGCCCTCGACACCTGCGGCAGGCGCGGCCGCCGGGGAGGGAGCCGCATCCGTGACCGGGGGCTGTGCCACTGTCTGTGCCCATTCGGGAAAGTCCGCCGGCGACGGCAGTTCCCCGCTCCTCTGGTGCGGCACCGGCGGGATCGGCTGCGGCTCCGCGACCCGTACGGACTGCGCGGCCCTGGCGGCCTGCGCGGACGGCGCGTCCTTGGCGGAGTCCGCGGAATCCGCGGACCGCGCGGTCTTGGCGGCCTTCGCAGGCTTCGCGGACGGCTGCGCCTCCGCCGGCTCTGTATCGAACTCCCCCAGAGCGGCCCGCGCCTGGGCCACCCGTATCGCCTCCATGGTGACGTCGTGCCGCATCTCCGACCGGCTCCAGGCACGTTCGGCCAGCTCCCACAGCGTGGTGAGATGGCCAGGGTGCGTTTTGGTGGCCTCGGCGAGCGCGATCACAGCGCGCTGGGGCGGCAGCAGCCGGCCGTTGAGATAGCGCTCCCACGACGTCTTGCTGTAGCCCGTACGGTCCGCGACGGTGGCCACACTCAGTCCGTTGCGGTCCACGAGCCTGCGCAGCTGGCCGGCGAACTCCCGCACCTGCGGATCCAGTTCCTCCGGAAGCGCCTTCCAGCGAGGCATTGCCTCCCCCTATCCCCACTCACCCACGACAGCGGCGGCTCCCCCCGGCCCGCCCTACTTGCTACCCACAGGGATGCCCCTGGCCGGACGACAGTTCCCTTCCCACGGGTGTACGGGAGCACTCGGCCGTGCGTTGCACATCCGCGCGCGCCCCGCGCACCGAGCAGTGTGACATTTCCGCCGGAGCTCCTACGACTTCCGTATGTATCCCGATAAGAACTGGCCAGGACGGCGCACGGGTATGCACACGGCCCGCGGCTCGGAGGCCTGGCACCGGCCCCGGCCGTCGCGACCGCCGCCCCCGCGCAGAAGGTCGCGCGGAACAACCGCGACCTCAAGCACTACGGCGGCGCCTTCAACCACCCGCTGTCGCAGGGCGCTCGGTCACACAGCGGCGGCCCGTCCTCCCCGGGGGGGGGGAGAGGACGGGCCGCCGTCTTTGCCGTGCCGCCGTCCGGCGTGGTCGTGGCACATTTCACACCGACGCCGTCGGTGACTCAGCGCACAGTGAAGTGGACGATGTCGTCCAGGAACGGGATGTGGATCCACGGCTTGGGCTGCACCATCAGCGCCAGCATCACGATCACGAAGCCCAGCAGCCCGTACGTCGCCATATCGGTGAAGCGGGAGCGCACGGCCAGCATCCCCACCGACGGCAGCGCCCACCGCAGCACGGCGCCCGCCAGCAGGGAGAGCCCGATCACCAGCGTCCCGATACGGAACGCGTCCAGCGCCACGAGCAGCAGCCCGGCCGCGACGCCGCCCATGACGGCGAGCAGCGGCCACTGCCGGGCGGGCGCGGGATAGCCGCCCGAGGCGGCCCGCCCGCCGCCTTCCGGCCGGGCCGTGTCGCGGGTCAGCGTCGGGAAGCGGCGCGAGGAGCGCTGCGGCTCGGAGGCCCCGTCCGAATGCGCTTCGGCACCCATGGCTGGCAGTCCCTTCCGGTGTCCGGATCCGTCTGTCAAAGACAAGGGTCTCAGGTTCCCGCGCGCTCAGCCGGCCGCGCGCTCGGCGGCCTCGACGACATTGACCAGCAGCTGGGCGCGGGTCATCGGGCCGACACCGCCCGGGTTGGGGGCGACCCAGCCGGCGACCTCGGCGACGCCGGGGTGCACATCGCCGACGATCTTGCCCGCCTCGTCGCGGCTGACGCCGACGTCCAGGACGGCCGCGCCGGGCTTGACGTCCTCGGGCTTGATGATGTGCGGCACACCGGCCGCGGCGACGATGATGTCGGCCTGCTTGAGGTGCGCGGACAGATCGCGGGTGCCGGTGTGGCACTGGGTCACCGTGGCGTTCTCCGACTTACGCGTCAGCACCAGCGGCATCGGGCGGCCGATGGTGATGCCGCGGCCGACGACCACCACATGCGCACCCTTGATCTCGACCTCGTGCCGCCGCAGCAGCTGGACGATGCCGTACGGCGTGCAGGGCAGCGGGCCCTCGATGCCGAGCACCAGCCGGCCCAGGCTCATCGGGTGCAGCCCGTCGGCGTCCTTGGCCGGATCCATCAGCTCCAGAACGCGGTTGGCGTCGATGCCCTTGGGGAGCGGGAGTTGGACGATGTAGCCGGTGCAGGCCGGGTCCTCGTTCAGCTCCCGTACGACCGCCTCGATCTCCTCCTGGGTGGCGGTTTCCGGCAGTTCGCGCTGGATCGAGGCGATGCCGACCTGGGCGCAGTCGCGGTGCTTGCCGTTGACGTACCAACGGCTGCCCGGGTCGTCGCCGACCAGGAGGGTGCCGAGGCCAGGCTGCACGCCCTTGGCCTTCAGCGCCTCGACGCGGGTGGCGAGCTCGGACTTGATAGCGGCTGCGGTGGCCTTGCCATCCAGAATCTGGGCAGTCATGCCTCCATCCTCCCGGATGAGGGGGGCCACGTTCCAATCAGGGCGCGCGGGACGTCGCGAAGGCGTCGTTGGCCGGAATTGATCATTGCACTTGGACAACAGCTAGCAACCTTGACTGGACAGAGTGAATGCGCAACTAGAAGGATTAACGCGCAGTGCCGCAGGCATCGTCGGGGGCGGGCCAGTGAAACAACCTGTTTTTCCTCCGAGTCACGCCGCGTCGTCCCCCACTGACCCAACGGAGGAAAACAGCAGATGAGCTTTGGTGACCCGAACAACCCGTACGGCCAGCAGCAGCCGCAGGCGCCGTACGGTCAGCAGCCCCCGGTGCCCCCGCAGGGCGGGCCCGGCTACGGCTACCCGCAGCAGCCGCAGGCCCCGCAGCAGCCGTACGGCTACCCGCAGCAGCAGGCCGTCCCGCCGCAGCAGCCCTACGGCGGCTACCCGCAGCAGGCGGCGGCCCCGTACGGCCAGCCCGGGATGCCGGGGATGCCGGGGATGCCGATGGGCTACGCGAGCTGGGGCTCGCGCGTGGGCGCTTACCTCATCGACGGCCTGATCGTGGGTGCGATCCCGGGCATCCTGTACCTCATCGCCGGGTTCATGGCGGCCGGCTCGGTGTCGTCGGCGACCCCGGACACCTCGTCCTGCCCGCCCGGCGACATCCAGTGCATCAGCGACGCCTACAACACGGCCTCGGAGAGCGCCACGCCGGTCGGCTCCATCATCATGATCGTGCTCGCCGGCCTGATCGCCCTGGCCGGCGGCCTCTTCGTCGTCGCCAAGGAAGGCAGCACGGGCCAGAGCCCGGGCAAGAAGGCGATGAAGATCAGGCTGGTCAAGGAGACGACCGGTCAGCCGCTCGGCTTCGGCATGGCCTTCGTCCGCAAGCTCTGCCACTTCCTCGACTCGCTCGCGTGTGACATCGGTTACCTGTGGCCGCTGTGGGACGACAAGTCGCAGACGTTCGCCGACAAGATCGCCGGCACGGTGGTCGTCAAGACCCAGTAAGTCGCTCACGGGCCTGCCGGCAATGGGCCGGCCCGATGGTGCACCACTCCTCGAAGGCCCCCTCGCAACAGCGCGATCGGGGCCTTCGCGGCGCTGTACGCACAGCGGGTCCCCACCCGCGGATCACGACGGAACCCTGGTGGCCTACCGTCCCCTTACACCACTGATATCCGCTCAAGAAGCTTGAAGGACACCGCTCGTGAGCTACCCCAACCAGAACCCCTACGGTCCGCCGCCGGGCCAGCAGCCCGGTTACGGCTATCCCCAGCAGCCCCAGCAGCCGCAGCAGCCCTCGCCGTACGGCCCGTACCCGGGCGGTGGGATGCCCGGTATGCAGCCGCAGTACCCGACGGTGATGCCCGGCGGGGTCAAGGCCGCGCGGGTGATGCTGTTCGTGCTCGCCGGCCTGAACCTCATCGGCCTGGTCCTCGCCGTGATGGGGCTGGGCGGCGTCACCAGGGCCGCGCACGAAACGTCGTCGTACGCCGGTGACGACGACATCCTCGCGATGAACATCGGCAAGGGCCTGCTGATCGCGGTGATCGTGCTCATCGTGATCTTCACCGCGGCCGCGATCACGCTGGCCCTGCAGTTCGCCAACGGCGGCGGTGGCGTCCGTGTCGGCACCATCGTCTTCGGCGTCGCCACCATCATGATGAGCCTGTTCAGCTTCCCGATCGGCCTGGTCCACACGGTCCTGGGCATCCTGGTGCTGGTCTTCGTCGCCAAGGACGACGGCAACGCCTGGTTCAGCCGGCCGCGTTACTGACCGGCGGACGCGGAACGGGCCGCACCCCCGTACGGGAGTGCGGCCCTTGTCGCCCCTGTGCGGCCCTTGTGGTCCCTGTGCGGCCCTTGAGCGGCCGTCGGGACGAACGGCTCAGTGGAAGAAGTGCCGCGTACCGGTGAAGTACATCGTCACGCCGGCCTTCTTGGCGGCCTCGACGACCAGCTCGTCGCGGACCGAACCACCCGGCTGGACCACGGCCTTGACGCCGGCCTCGGCCAGCACCTCGAAGCCGTCGGGGAACGGGAAGAAGGCGTCGGAGGCGGCGTACGAGCCGCGCGCCCGCTCCTCGCCGGCCCGCTGCACGGCCAGCTTCGCCGAGTCCACGCGGTTGACCTGGCCCATGCCGACGCCGACCGTGGCACCGTCCTTGGCGAGCAGGATCGCGTTGGACTTCACCGCGCGGCAGGCCCGCCAGGCGAAGGCCAGCTCGGCCAGCTCGTCGGCGGGCAGCGCGGCGCCGCTGGCCAGCGTCCAGTTCGCGGGGTCGTCGCCCTCGGCCTGCAGCCGGTCGGTGACCTGAAGGAGGGCGCCGCCGTCAACGGGCTTGACCTCCACCGGGTTCGACGGCGCGTCGGGGCAGCGCAGCACACGGATGTTCTTCTTGCGGGCGAGGATCTCGACCGCGCCGTCCTCGTAGCCGGGGGCCACGATGACCTCGGTGAAGATCTCGGCGACCTGCTCGGCCATCGCCACGGAGACCGGACGGTTGACGGCGATCACGCCGCCGAACGCGGACAGCGAGTCGCAGGCGTGCGCCTTGCGGTGCGCCTCGGCGACATCCGCGCCGACCGCGATACCGCAGGGGTTGGCGTGCTTGATGATCGCGACGCAGGGCTCGGTGTGGTCGTACGCGGCCCGGCGCGCGGCGTCGGTGTCCGTGTAGTTGTTGTACGACATCTCCTTGCCGTGCAGCTGCTCGGCCTCCGCGAGGCCGCCCTCGCCGTTGACGTACAGCGCGGCGCCCTGGTGCGGGTTCTCGCCGTAACGGAGGACGTTCTTGCGCGCGTAGGTGCCGCCGAGGAACTCGGGGAAGGCGGCGTCGTCGGCCGCGTAGTCGTCGACGAACCAGGAGGCGACGGCCACGTCGTACGCGGCCGTGTGCTGGAACGCCTCGGCCGCCAGCCGCTTGCGCCGCGCCAGCTCGAAGCCGCCGTCGGCGACCGCCTTGAGGACGTCCGCGTAGCGGGCGGGGTTGACGACGACGGCGACCGACGGGTGGTTCTTGGCGGCGGCGCGGACCATCGAGGGGCCGCCGATGTCGATCTGCTCCACGCACTCGTCAGGAGTGGCGCCGGAGGCGACGGTCTCCCGGAACGGGTAGAGGTTCACGATCACCAGGTCGAACGGCTCGACACCGAGGTCGGCCAGCTGCCGGCGGTGGTCCTCCAGGCGCAGGTCGGCCAGGATGCCGGCGTGCACCTTCGGGTGCAGGGTCTTCACCCGGCCGTCGAGGCACTCGGGGAAGCCCGTCAGCTCCTCGACCTTGGTGACCGGCACCCCGGCGGCGGCGATCTTCGCGGCCGTCGATCCGGTCGAGACGAGCTGGACGCCCGCCGCGTGCAGCCCCTGCGCCAGCTCCTCCAGACCCGACTTGTCGTAGACGCTGACCAGCGCGCGGCGGATGGGGCGCTTCGTGCCTTCGGTGGCGGTCACGAGATACGTACCTTTCGTCCCTCAATGCGGTAGCCGTGCCGGGCCAGACGCCCCACGACCTCGACGAGCAGCGATCGCTCGACTTCCTTGATGCGCTCATGCAGCGCGGATTCATCGTCCTCGTCCCGGACCTCGACCACGCCCTGGGCGATGATCGGGCCGGTGTCGACACCGTCGTCGACGAAGTGGACGGTGCATCCGGTGACCTTCGCGCCGTACGCGAGCGCATCGCGCACGCCATGGGCACCGGGAAAGCTCGGCAGCAGCGCCGGGTGGGTATTGACGGTGCGGCCGCCGAAGCGGGCGAGGAATTCCTTGCCCAAGATCTTCATGAAGCCGGCCGAGACCACCAGATCGGGCTCGTACGCGGCGGTCGCCTCGGTGAGCGCCGCATCCCAGTCCGCGCGGCTGTCGTAGTCCTTGACCCGGCGGACGAAGGTCGCGATCCCCGCGGACTCGGCGCGCTCCAGGCCCGCGATCGCGCCACGGTCGGCGCCGACGGCCACGATCTCGGCGCCGTACGCCTCCGGGCCCTGCTCGGCGATCGCGTCGAGCAGCGCCTGGAGGTTCGTACCGGAACCGGAGACGAGCACGACAAGGCGCGCCGGGCGGCCGACGGGGGCCTCCCCTGCGCGGGGAAGGTCGGGCTGGACGGGGGGTGGGGAGGAAGCCACGGCGGGGCTCTTTTCCGATCTCGCGTGCTTTGTGTGGTCGTACAAGGCCGTGGGTACCGCAAATCCGGGGAACCCTACGAAGGCGCCGACCGTCAGCAACGATACCGGCACACCGAGCGGCCCCCGCGGGACGGGGGCGGGCACGGAAGGTAGCGTCAGGCGTAAGACTGCATGCAGTTCGTGGTAACCGGGCGCCGGTCACGATGGCCCGCGTACGGACGAGACAAGGGGAAGACGCACTCCAGATGACGGACCGACGCCGCCGCGCGGCCCTCCTGCTCCCTCTGCCCGCCACCGCCCCCGGGGTGGTGCTGCTGCCGCGTGAGCGCAAGCCGTCGTCCTCGGAGTCCGATGCACCGGGTTCCGCGGGCTCCGCGGGCTCCGACCGCGACAATCCCTTCGCACCGCCGCCGGCCGACGCCCCCGACCAGGAGTGGCGCCCGCGCCACCCCGCCCCGTACGGCCAGGGCCAGGGCCACAACGGCGACGAGGAGCAGCCGCCGCAGGACGAGCCGACGCCCAGCTGGGGCAGCCAGTGGAGCCCCCGGCAGCCGGGCCGGCAGAGCGGCGGATTCGGCTCCCGGCCGGGCGGCCGCAACAACGGGCAGCAGGGCGGCGGCCCGGGTGGCGCCGGCGGGCCCGGCAATCTGCGCTGGGACCCCACCGACCCGTCGCAGCGCCGGGCGCGCTATGCGCTGCTCGCCGGCATGTGGGCGTTCTTCTTCGTGCTCTTCAGCCTGCCGGAGATCTCGCTGCTGCTGGGCGCGCTGGCGATCTACTGGAGCATCAGCTCACTGCGCGCCAAGCCGAACCCGGCGAAGGCGGCCGCCGCGGCGACCACCGCCGCCATGGAGGGCCGCCCGGCTCCCACCGAAGGTGCGCCCGCCCCGGGGCAGCACCCGGGCGCCCCGTCCGCGCCGGCCAGCACCCGACCGCAGGTCACGGCGGCGATCGGCGGGCTGGTGACCGCCACGCTCGCACTGATGATGGTGGCCGCGACCTTCACCGTGCAGGTCGTCTACCGCGACTACTTCACCTGCGTGAACGACGCGCTGACCCAGTCGGCCGGCAAGTCCTGCGAGAACCTGCTGCCGAAGGAGCTGCGGCCGCTGCTGAGCACGCAGCAGTAGCCGGTCTCAGTTGTCGGGAGCAGGGGCGGCGGGGGCGGGGGCGGAGGCGTTTCCCGGCCCGGTGGCCGCCAAGTTGTCGGCATCGGGGGCAGTGTCGGTGACAGCGGCAGAGGCGGTGACAGCGGCCGGGGCGGTGACAGCGGCAGTGTCGGTGACAGCGGCCGGGGCGGTGACAGCGGCGGCTTGAGCGCCGGTGTCCTTCTCGTCGCTCCCGGCCGTCCCCGCACAACGCCCCGCACGCAGTCGCCAGGCCCGTAGCCCGAGCGCGCCCGGGATGCCGATCAGGGCCGTCCAGCCCGCAGCCGCGAGGCCCGTACGCCACCATTCCGGGCCGAAGGAGGCGAGCGTGCCGGTGCCCAGCGCGCCTCCGGCGAGGGCCGCGAGCGCCGCCATGACGGCACCGCACACGGCGGCCCCCATGCCTGTCACACAGGTCGTCACCCACCAGGACCAGGGCCCGCCCGATGAGCCGGGTGCCGCCGCCGAACGGGCGGCACAGCGGGCGAGCAGCGCCCCCGCGACCATGGGCACCACGGCCACCGCCCAGGTCAGCGGGTTTCCCGGGCCCGCGTCCGGCAGCCCGCTGAGCAGCGGCAGATGCGGCAGCACAGGGTAGCCAGTGGCCCCCAGCGGTCCGACCGTGCTGCCCGCGCCGAGCGTGAAACCCGGCCCCAGGCCGTAGGCGGCGCCCCAGACGGCCGCGTTCGGGAGCAGTACGAGGCAGAGCAGCAGCACCGTGGCGCGGCTCGCCCAGTCCGGCGCGAGCTGGAGGAGATCCTGACGTACCCGGTCGGCGTGCAGCCCGAGGGCGAGGAGGGTGAGCAGCGCACCGGAGACGAGCAGGGCACCCAGGGCGTCGCCGGCGGCCCGGCAGGCGGCGGTGAAGCGGGGGCCGCCGAGAACGGTCCGCAGGCCGCCCGGCACCGCGGCCCGGACCCGCAGGACCCAGGCGGGCAGCAGATCGGCGCCCGCATGCCCGTCGATGCGCCAGGCCGTGCCGGCGAGGGTGGCGACCGCGGTGGCCGGTACGTACAGCAGCACGCTGGCCGGCTCGGCGGCCAGCCGCCCGGTCGAGGTGTAGAGCAGCGCACCGGCCGCGACCAGCAGATAGCCGGTGAGCAGCGCGCCGAGCAGGGTGCGCGGGGTGACCGTCCGGGCGGTGCCGGCGAAGGAACCGGCAGCGGGCCCCGGGTGGGCGGCGGGCGCGGTCGCCAGGGCGTGGCGGGCGGCCCGGTGCAGCAGCCAGACCGGGAGTACGGCGAGCAGCAGCGGTGTCACGGCGACCGGGGCCGGGGTGCCGGAGTGGGTGGCGGTGCGTACCAGGTCGCCGCCGTGCGCCAGCAGCCACAGATCGGCGGCGAGATGCAGGGCCCGGGACGGGCCGCTGTCGGGGTAGGGGGAGGCGACCCACAGCAGCAGCACGGCGACCGCCAGGGCGCCGAGGCCGAGGCCGGCGGCCGTCACGCCGCCGAGGAAGGCCGCGCCGATCGCGGAGGAGCGCTGCGCGGCGGTTCGGCCGTGCGAGGACAGGGTCGGGCCGCGATCGGTCAACTGGCTCACACGGCCATGCTGCCAACAACACCCTTTTCATCCATGTACTGGGCAAATGCCCGACGTGTCGCGTGTGCTGCGTGTGTCGAGCTGCATCTGGTGATGCGGGTTTTCCACACTCTCCGTATGACCCAGCGTGAGCAGGCCGCCGCCGCCTTCGACGATCTCCACACCCGGCATGCCGCCGCACTCATCCAGCAGGCGTATCTGCTCACCGGGCGGCCCCGGCTCGCGCGCCGCGCCGTGGAGAGCGGGTTCCGGCTGGCGTGGCAGCGGTGGCCGGAGGTCGCGGTGGATCCGGATCCGGCCGGGTGGGTGCGGGCGGCCGTGTACGAGTACGCGCTGACGCCGTGGCACCGGCTGTGCCCCTGGCTGCGACCCGCCCGGAAGCCGAAGAAGACCGGCGGGCCCGCCGAGCCGGCCGGCCGTGCGCTGCTGGAGGCGGTGCTGAGCCTGCCCGCTCCGTACCGGCGGACGCTGCTGCTGCACGACGGGGTCGGGCTCGGGCTGTACGAGACCGCGGCGGAGATCGAGTCGAGCACACCGGCCGCGGCAGGGCGGCTGACGCATGCCCGCGAGCGGGTCGCCGAGCGGCTGCCGGAGCTGGGGCTCGATGCACAGCCGCCGGTGCGGCAGGGCGAGATCCTGCATGCCCGGCTCGGCGAGCTGGCGGCCGCGCAGCGGGCGGAGCCGTCACCGGCGCAGCGCGTACGGACCGGCAGCGAGCACGGCGCCCGGCGGACCACCGGGGCGGCGTTCGGGGTGACCGGGCTGTTCGCGCTGGTGGCACTGGTCATGGCGATCGCCACGCCGGACCACTACACCCGGCCGCCGCAGCGGCCGCTGGCGACCGCGCCGCACTCCCCCGTGTCACCGGCCGGGCACGGCGCCGGAGCGACAGGCGCAGGCAGGCATGGAGGCACCCACGCAGGCGCGCGCAAAGGCGCGCACAAACGCACGAAGAGGCACGGCGACGCGGCCGGGCACGGCACGCCCCGGGAGGCCCGGCTCACCCCCGAGGCCCGTTAGAGCCGTCAGACCCGGCAGACCCGGCAGACCCGTCAGATCCGTCAGATCCATCAGATCCGCCGGACGAGCCACCGAAACGGACGCGGGCCCGCACCCCACCAGGGGTACGGGCCCGCGTCCGTATGCCATCCGCACTGCGCCGCAGGACGGGTCCGGCGGTGCCGGGAGGCGCAATCAGCCGACGAGGATCTCGCGGGCCAGGCGCGCGGTCTCCGACGGGGTCTTGCCGACCTTGACGCCGGCGGCCTCAAGGGCCTCCTTCTTCGCCTGGGCGGTGCCGGAGGAGCCGGAGACGATGGCGCCGGCGTGGCCCATGGTCTTGCCCTCGGGCGCGGTGAAGCCCGCGACGTAGCCGACGACCGGCTTGGAGACGTTGGCCTTGATGAAGTCGGCCGCACGCTCCTCGGCGTCGCCGCCGATCTCGCCGATCATCACGATCAGGTCGGTCTCGGGGTCGGCCTCGAACGCCGCGAGGGCGTCGATGTGCGTGGTGCCGATGACCGGGTCGCCACCGATGCCGACGGCGGACGAGAAGCCGATGTCACGCAGCTCGTACATCATCTGGTAGGTCAGCGTGCCGGACTTCGACACCAGACCGATGCGGCCGGGCTTGGTGATGTCGCCCGGGATGATGCCGGCGTTGGACTGGCCGGGGGTGATCAGGCCGGGGCAGTTCGGGCCGATGATCCGGGTCTTGTTGCCCTTGGAACCGGCGTAGGCCCAGAAGGCGGCGGAGTCGTGCACCGCGATGCCCTCGGTGATCACGACCGCGAGGCCGATCTCGGCGTCGATCGCCTCGACGACGGCGCTCTTGGCAAACTTCGGCGGCACGAAGATCACGGAGACATCCGCGCCGGTCTTCTCCATCGCCTCGGCGACGGAGCCGAAGACGGGCACCTCGGTGCCGTCGAAGTCGACCTTCTCGCCGGCCTTGCGCGGGTTCACGCCGCCGACGATGTTGGTGCCGTCACCGAGCATCAGCTTGGTGTGCTTCATGCCAGTGGCACCGGTCATGCCCTGGACGATGACCTTGCTTTCCTTGGTGAGGAAGATAGCCATGGTTGTAGTGTCCTCGTCCTTTACTTAGCAGCCAGCTCGGCGGCCTTGTCGGCCGCGCCGTCCATGGTGTCCACGCGCTGCACGAGCGGGTGGTTGGCCTTCGACAGGATCTCGCGACCGAGCTCCGCGTTGTTGCCGTCGAGGCGCACGACCAGGGGCTTGTTGACATCCTCGCCCTTGGACTTGAGCAGCTCCAGGGCCTGCACGATGCCGTTGGCGACCTCGTCACAGGCGGTGATGCCACCGAAGACGTTGACGAACACGGACTTGACGTCCGGGTCGCCGAGGATGATCTCCAGGCCGTTCGCCATGACCTCGGCGGAGGCGCCGCCACCGATGTCGAGGAAGTTGGCGGGCTTGACGTTGTTGTGGTTCTCGCCGGCGTAGGCGACGACGTCCAGGGTGCTCATGACGAGACCCGCGCCGTTGCCGATGATGCCGACCTCGCCGTCGAGCTTGACGTAGTTGAGGCCCTTGGCCTTGGCCGCAGCCTCGAGCGGGTTGGCTGCGTCCTTGTCCTCGAGGGCGTCGTGCTCCGGCTGGCGGAACTCGGCGTTCTCGTCGAGGGACACCTTGCCGTCGAGGGCGATGACCTCGCCGCTCGCGACCTTGGCCAGCGGGTTGACCTCGACGAGGAGCGCGTCCTCGGCGACGAAGGTCTTCCACAGGGTGACCATGACCTCGGCGACCTGCTCGGCGACGTCGGCCGGGAACTTCGCCTGGGCGACGATCTCGCGGGCCTTCTCGATCGTGACGCCCTCGTTGGCGTCGACCGGGACCTTCGCGAGCTCCTCGGGCCGGGTGGCCGCGACCTCCTCGATGTCCATGCCGCCGGCGACGGAGGCCATGGCCAGGAAGGTCCGGTTGGTGCGGTCGAGGAGGTACGAGACGTAGTACTCCTCGGCGATCTCCGGAGCGGTCTCGGCGATCATCACCTTGTGGACCGTGTGGCCCTTGATGTCCATGCCCAGGATCTGACCGGCCTTCTCGACCGCGTCGTCCTCGCTGGTGGCCAGCTTGACGCCGCCGGCCTTGCCGCGGCCGCCGACCTTCACCTGTGCCTTGACGACCGACTTGCCGCCCAGCCGCTGGGTTGCCTCGCGCGCCGCCTCAGGCGTGTCGATGACTTCACCGGCCAGCACCGGTACACCGTGCTTGGCGAAGAGGTCCCTCGCCTGGTACTCGAACAGGTCCACGCGCGTCCGTCCCTTGTCTTCTCAGAATCGCCGTAGTGATCGCGGTTCGTTGTCTGCGATGGGCGTGCCGCGAAGGGCAACGTGACGGCGCTGTCACAGGGGAGGCGTACACGGAGACCGGATACGCGGCATGTCCGTCCCGCAGGTTATCGCCGCAGGACCTGAGGCTCTAAATCGCAGATCACACTCCGGCGGTGATTACGGTCACAGATCTTTTGGCCAAGTTACGCCTCTCCCGGATTTCCGCATGTTGACGGCCGGTTTTCGGTGACCACTCAGGTAGCCCGCCGGCTCCGGTGCCACCCGGCGTGCACCTCCGCTTCACGCGCCGTTCGAGAGCGCCTCCCGGTACGCCCCAGTGCGCCCGGTCTCGCGTGATTCCGGTTCCGCCGATGCGGGAATCCGTTTGAGAAGAAGGTGCGCAACACCGTCACAACACCTCCGCAGCCGGTGTCCGGAAAGGTCTCTTGACCCTCCAACTACCCGCAGCGGAAACTGCGTTGAGCACTTACGCATGCATACGCATCAGGAGTCACAAGCTTCGTGCTTGGTCCCGTGCGGGTCGGTCGGAAGATCGCTCCGCACCGGGTGCAGACGGGGGAACTTGATGGGTGGCCGGGGGGATGCACGACCGCGGGCAGGGGGCGGCCGTGGGCTCTTCCGCACCCGCCGCTCCTCCCCCTTTCTCGATTTCTTGGTGTCCTCACACTGGTGCCTGAAGGGATTGGAGGGGGAATGCCGACACATACGACCTATCCCGGCGTTTATGTCGAAGAGCTTCCCAGCAGCATCCGCAGCATCACCACCGTCACCACATCCGTGACCGCATTCGTCGGTCACACCCGGCGCGGCCCGCTCAACCAGCCGGTACAGATCACCAGCTTCGCCGACTTCGAGCGCCGCTTCGGCGGTCTGACCTCGCAGAGCCCGGTCGCGTACGCCGTCCACCAGTTCTTCGGCAACGGCGGCACGGTCGCCGTGATCGTCCGGGTCGCCAAGGCCGGCAGCGGCAAGGAAGCCCACGTCACCCTGGAGTCGACCGAGGGCCACAGCCAGTGCCCGGTGCTCAAGGTGCACGCCAAGGAGCCGGGCGTATGGGGCTCCGGCCTCCGGGTCGCCGTCGACTACGACACGCCCACCCGTCGCCCGACCACCACCCCTGCAGGAGACGCTTCGCGCCGCCCCTCTTGTGAGGAGACCTTCAACCTCCAGGTGCTGGACGCGCACGGCACCGCCCGCGAGTCCTTCTCCGGCCTGTCCATGGATTCCGGCCACGGCAAGTACGCCGAAACGGTGATCAACGCCGGCTCCGCGCTGATCCGCGTCCAGGTCGTCGGCGAGGGCCGCCCGGACCCCTCCGGCACGGTCTCCAAGGCCTTCCACCATGAACTCCCCGATCTGAACGTCGACGTAACGGTGAAGATCGGCGAGGTGGAGCGCGAGTTCACGCTCTACGACCCGGACTGCGACGGCGAGGCGCCGTGCAATGTCACCGAGCTGGCGCTGCTGCTGGAGCACAAGCTGCGCGCACTGCCGGACGCCCCGGGCAAGCACGCCTTCGCGGGCGCCGAGGTCACTCCCTTCGGCCGCCGCATCCAGGTCGTCGCCGGGTCCGTCGACCCCGACGACGTGGTGCGCTTCCTCGGCGAATGCGCCAACGACCTGGGCCTGGAGGCCTCCGTCAACCCGCCGGTCTTCCCGCTGTGCGGCGGCGAGGACGGCGATCCGCCCGGACCGCGCGACATCATCGGCAGCGAGGCCCGCAAGAGCGGTCTGCAGGCACTGCGCGACGTCCACGACGTCAATCTGCTGGCGCTGCCCGAGCTGGCCTCGTACGCATCCGTCGACGACATGATCACGGTGCTCTCGGCGGCCGAGCGGCTGTGCAAGGAGCGGCGGATCTTCCTGCTCGTCGACGCGCCCGCCACCTGGGGCAGCGTGGACGCCGCCCGCGCCGGCATCGCCGCCTTCGCGCCGGTCCGCGGCAACCACTCCGGCCTGTACTTCCCGCACCTCCAGCTCACCGACCCGCTCTCCGGCCGGCTGCGCTCCTTCCCGCCGTCCGGCGCCGTCGCGGGCGTCATCGCCCGTACGGACAGCGAACGCGGCGTATGGAAGGCACCGGCGGGCACCGAAGCCCGCCTGGCCGGGGTCCACTCGCTGACCGTCAAACTCACGGACCGCGAGAACGGGCTGCTGAACCCGCTCGGCATCAACTGCCTGCGCACCCTCCCGGTGGTCGGCCCGCTGATCTGGGGCGCCCGCACGCTCGACGGCGCGGACGCGCTGGAGAGCGAGTGGAAGTACGTGCCGGTGCGGCGGCTCGCGCTGCATGTCGAGGAGAGCCTGCTGCGCGGCCTGCAATGGGTGGTCTTCGAACCCAACAACGAGCAGCTGTGGCAGCAGATCCGCCTCAACGCCTCGGCCTACCTGCACTCCCTCTTCGAGAAGGGCGCCTTCAAGGGCGGCACTCCGCGTCAGGCGTACTTCGTCAAGTGCGACAAGGACACCACGACCGACGAGGACATCGAGCGCGGCATCGTCAACGTCGTGGTCGGCATCGCGCCGGTCAGGCCCGCGGAGTTCGTGATCGTCAAGATCCAGCAGATGGCCGGCCAGTTCGACGTCTAGGCGCGCGAACGCGAAGGACGTGAACGCGAAGGGCACGAAGGACGCGAAGGACGCGAAGGACACGAAGGACACGAAGGACACGAAGGACACGAAGGACGCGAAGGACGCGGAGGACGCGGAGGACGCGGAGGACGCGGAGGACATGAAGGACGTGAAGGAATCCGATGGCTGAGTTTCAGATCAACGCCCATCGCTTCGACCCGTACAAGAACTTCAAGTTCCTGGTCCTGTGGGACGGTCGTACGGTCGCGGGCATCAGCAAGATCAGCCCGCTGAAGCGCACCACCGAGGTCGTCAAGCACCGGCACGGCGGCGACCCCAGCTCACCGCGCAAGTCCCCGGGCCGCTCCGAATTCGAGGGCATCACCCTGGAGCGCGGGGTCACCCACGACCCGGAGTTCGACCGCTGGGCCAACAAGGTCTGGCAGGTAGGCGCCGGCTTGGGCTCCGAGGTGTCGCTGGCCGACTTCCGCAAGGACCTCGTCATCCAGGTCCTCAACGAGGCCGGGCAGGTGGCCGTCTCGCACAAGATCTACCGCTCCTGGCCGAGCGAGTACCAGGTCCTGGGCGAGATGGACGCCAACGCCAACGCCGTCGCCATCCAGAGCCTGAAGCTGGAGTGCGAGGGCTGGGAGCGCGACTACGAGGTACCGGAACCGGAGGAGCCGTCGTTCACGCATCCCGCCTGAGGCGACCTTGCCCAGCCCAAAGCGACCTTACAGATAGTGATGCATTCCCAGGAACTCATCACTCTCCGTAATCGTTGCCGGGGTATGAGGAGGCGTCACGAGGCGTCTGAGGCGTCATGAGGCGTCATGAGGCGTCACAACATGAGGCGTCACAAGGGGCACGCACGGGCACGCACGGGCAGGAGCGCCAGGTAAGCGCATGGGCGCGAACACACGGCACACGCACGGGCGCGGCGGAGGAACGGCGGGACGACGCGAGACAGGCGAACGGCCGGCCGACGCGAGGCGGAGGAACGGCGGGACGACGCGAGGCAGAGGAACGGCCGACGCGAGGCGGAGGAACGGCGGGACGAGGTGAGGAATGGCGGTCACCGGGCCCGCTGAACTGCTGGCCACCTGGGAAGCCGGGCTGGCCCAGCAGGCCGGCGGCCGGGCCCTGCTGCTGCACCGGGCGGCCCGCCCCGAGGCGGGCACCGACGCGCTGCTGTCGGTGCCGCTCGGGGAGCGGGCGGCCGATCTGTTCGCCCTGCGCCGGGCGCTGTTCGGCGACCGGATGCAGGTCAAGATCGACTGCGCTGATCCGGACTGCGGCGAGGCCATGGAGTTCGAGCTCGACGCCGGTGAGATGGGTGCCCGGCCGCGGGTGCCGGAGGGCGGGCTGCGGATCGAGGAGGGCGAGTGGGTGGTCCGGTTCCGGCTGCCCACCCCCGCCGACCTCGCCGCCGTCTCCGCTGCTGCGGTGGACGCGGAGGACGCCCGGCGGCTGTTGGGCGCCCGCTGTGCGCTCTCGGCTCTGCGGGGCGGACGGACGGCGACCGGCGAGGAGCCGGCCCGGCTGCCGGATCCGGTGCTGAAGCGCTTCGCCGAGGCGGCCGAGCAGGCGGATCCGGCGGCCGAGGTGGTGCTGAACATCGCCTGCCCGGAGTGCGGCGCGGCCACCCCGGCCGAGCTGGACATCGCCGCGTACCTGTGGACCGAACTGGACGCCTGGGCACGCGATGTGCTCCTGGACGTCCATCTGCTCGCCTCGGCCTACGGCTGGAGCGAGCCCCAGATCCTGGCGCTGAGCCCGCTGCGGCGCCGCTACTACCTGGAGCTGTGCGCAGATGCCTGACCTGGCTGACTACTTCGACCGGCTGCTGGCGCGACATGCGCCGATGCCTGGGGGCGTCGGGGGTGCCTTTCCGGAAGCGCCCGGCAGCGGCCGTACGGGCGGGGCGACGGACGGAGCCACGGGCGGGGCTACGGGCGGAGCCCGGCGCACGCTCGTACAGCCCCGGCTGCCGGGCCCGTTCGAGCGCGTGGAGGCGCTGCGTGGCGCGGCCGGGGACGGGGACGGGGACGAGCCGGCTCCGCTGTATCCGCAGGCGCCCCGGACGTCGTTGTTCGACGCGGAACAGGTCCGGTACGAGCGGGAGATCAGGACCACGGAGCGGCAGACCGTCATACGGACCGAGGCCCTGCGGCCGGACGCTTCCGACCTCGTCGAGCCGACGGTACGCCCCACGGCACCGCTGCTGCGGCCCGCGGCGGCGGTTGATCCCGGGCTGCGACCTGGCGTGGCCGAGACCGCACGGCCGCAGCGGTGGGTGGGGGCGGGGGCGTCCGGCGAGGACGGGGCCGTACGCCCGGTGGCGGCCACGCGGGCCCCACCGGGCAGCAACGCCGCTTCCCGCTCGCCGGTCCCGGCGCTGCGGCCGCGTACCGACGCGGTGCCGGCGGCCCGTAACACCGCGCGGGCCACGGCCGCCGGGCGGCGCGGACAGCGCGGCGCCGAGCGCGTGGTGCACGTACAGATCGGACGTCTTGAGGTCAGCGCGGCCGGTACGGAGCGCCCCGCGGCGGGCGGGCGGCCGCCGCGTACGGAGCGCCGGGAGCCGTCGCTGAGCCTCGCGGACTATCTGGCGCGCGGGGGGAGGACGAGTTGACGGTGACGGTGACAGCCACGGTGGCGGTGACAGTCACGGTGGCGGTGACAGTCACGGTGACGCCTACGAGGACTTGGTCAGCGCCGACTTCGGGGGGACGGGTTTCAGGGGGACGGAATTCAGGGGGACGGAATTCAGGGGGACGGGCTTCAGGGGGACGGGCTTCAGGGGGACGGGCTTCAGGGGGACGGATTTCATGAGCAATGCACTCGCCGTCGCAACGGTCACCCAGGCCCTTGCGCTGCTGATCGAGCACAATCTGCACCCCGAGATCGATATGGCCGTCTCGGTGGAGACCCGTAAGCCGCCGTCCGATCCGCCGACGGATCCGACGATCACGGTCTTCCTCTACCAGGTCACCCACAACCCCTCGATGCGCAACAACGACCTGGTCACCCGCGCCTCCGACGGCACGCTGCTGAAGCGGCCCGCGGCCGCGATCGACCTGCACTTCGTGATCAGCGCGTACGGCGAGGAGACCGAGCTGGTCGGGCAGCGGCTGATCGGCAGTGTGGTGCGCACCCTGCACGAAATCCCCGTGCTGCCAAGGGAGTTGATCGAGGAGGCGGCGCAGCGGCCGTATCTGGAGGGCAGCGATCTCGCCGAATCCCTGCAGAAGGTCCGCTTCACACCGACCCAGATGGACGTCGACGAGACCTCCAAGCTCTGGGGGATGCTCAACAACACGCCGTACTCCCTGTCGGTCGTCTACCAGGCGTCGCTGGTGCTGCTCGACGGCCACCAGAAGCCGGTTCCGGCCAAGCCGGTACAGAGGCCGGAGGTGAAGGTGCTGCCGTTCGGGGCGCCGGGGGCGCCGGAGCCGCCGGTGGTCGGGAGTGGCGCCGCGGATGCTGGCGATTCCGGCGAGGTGGGGACCGTCGAGAAGGCGGCCGTCGGGACCGGGACCGCCGAGGCGGCGGGGGTCGGGGCCGCAGGGACCGCCGGGACCGCCGGGACCGCAGGAGCCACCGACGCCAAGGCCTCCGGTGGTGGCGCGCGGGCGGCGAAGAAGGTGGCGGGTGGTGCGTCGACCGGGCACGGGGGCGGGAAGTCCGGTGCTACGTCCGCCCGTTCGCGTACCCGCAAGGCGACCGGAGGGGCCGCACGGGACGGTGGACGGGCCGGCGGACGGGACGGCGGACGGACCGGCACGGGCCATGGCGGTGGCGGCGGCACTGGCGGCGGCGGTGCTGACGCCGGCCCCAGCGGTGCGGACGGCGCCGAGAGTAAGGCCGACTCGGCCCGTCCGGACGACGGCAAGCAGAGCTGAGGCGCGGTGCGCGGAACGGGGGCGGAGAAGGACATGGGGAGCGGCGGCAGCGGGCAGCCGGGCACGACGGCATCCGTCGACGCGGACGGCAGCGCGCTGGCCGCGGCGGTGCGGTCCGTACTGGCACGCCTGGACGCCCATGCCGCACGCGCCCACCGGACGACAACGAGAGGCACCGGCGAGGCAGCACCCGACGCGGCGCCCGACGCAACTCCTGACCCGGGTCCTGACCGAACACCTGCCCCGGCTCCTGACGCAGCGCCCGACGCATCTTCCGACGCGCCGTCCGGCACAGACACAGGCACAGGCACAGGCGCAGACACCGACACACCCACCCTCGACGCGCTGACCGCCTGTTTCGGTC
Organism: Streptomyces inhibens; assembly: GCF_022221585.1. Taxonomy (NCBI): domain Bacteria; kingdom Bacillati; phylum Actinomycetota; class Actinomycetes; order Kitasatosporales; family Streptomycetaceae; genus Streptomyces; species Streptomyces inhibens. Next base: position 6,104,289 of record NZ_CP084681.1, on the reverse strand, counting down.
TCAGCCCCTTCGAGCGGGAGATCGTCCTGCTCGCCGCCGCGGCCGAGCTGGACCCGACCGCCGATGCCCGCTGCGCCGCCGCAAGCGGCGACCCCACGCGCACCTACCCCACGTTCTCTCTCGCCCTGGCAGCGCTCGGCGAACCGCACTGGAGCGCCCTCACGCCCGTCGCGCCTCTACGCCGCTGGCGCCTGATCGAACTCGACGACGAGACCCGGCTGACGACCACCCGGCTCCGCCTGGACGAGCGCATCCTGCACTTCCTGGTCGGCTCGCCGTACCTGGACGCCAGGCTGCACGGGCTGTTGCGCCGTACCACCGCTCCCGGCGGCCTGCCGCCCTCGTACGACGCGGCCGCGGACCGCGTCGCGGCGGGCTGGGCGGGCGCCGGCCCCGACGCGCCGCTCCGTGTCGAGCTGGTCGGCGGCGATCTGCGTACCCGCGCCGACGTCGCCGCCACCGCTGCCCACCGTTCGGGCCTCGGCCTGTACTCCATGGCCGCCGACGATGTTCCGGCCGATGCCGCCGAACGCGACCGTCTCGCCCGCCTCTGGCAGCGCGAGGCGATCCTCCTGCCCGCCGCCCTCCTCATCGAGGTCGGCGAGATGGACCGTGAGCAGCACGCCGCCGCGGACTCGTTCATCGCGGCCGCGGCCGTCCCGCTGGTCGTCTCCGCCCCGGAGCCGCGTCAGACCGGCCGGCCGCGCGGTGAGCGCGTCACCGTGCCGAAGCTGAGCGACGAGGAGCAGCTGGGTCTGTGGACGGCGGCTTTCGCGGATGTTCCCGAAGTGACGTGCCGTCATATTCAGTCCCTTGTGGCTCAGTTCCAGCTGCCTCCGCATGTCGTACGGTCCGCCGCCGCGACCGTACGCCGCGATCTGCCCGGCTCGGGCACCCTCGATGCCGCCGAGCTGGCCTGGCAGGCCGGTCTCACCGAGGCCCGGATGGGCCTGGACGAGCTGGGCCGCCGGATCGAGCCACGCGCCGGCTGGGGCGACCTCGTGCTCGCGGACCGGCAGTTGCGCATCCTCCAGGAGATCGTCGCGCATGTACGCCAGCGCGGCACCGTCTACCAGGACTGGGGTTTCGCCAAGGCGCTGCGCAGCGGTCTCGGCGTCACCGCGCTCTTCGCGGGCGGCTCGGGCACCGGCAAAACGCTGGCCGCCGAGGTCATGGCCAAGGAGCTCGGCCTCGATCTCTTCATCATCGATCTCTCCCAGGTCGTCAGCAAATACATCGGTGAGACCGAGAAGAATCTGAGCCGGGTCTTCGACGCGGCCGAACGTGGCGGCGCCCTGCTCCTCTTCGACGAGGCGGACGCCCTCTTCGGCAAGCGCAGCGAGGTCAAGGACAGCCACGACCGTTACGCGAATCTGGAGGTCAGCTACCTCCTGATGCGTATGGAGGCCTATCGCGGCCTGGCCGTCCTCACCACCAACATGAAGAAGGCCCTGGACTCCGCGTTCATGCGCCGTATCCGCTTCGTCGTCGATTTCCCCTTCCCGGGCGAGAAGGAGCGGGCGGAGATCTGGCGCCGGGTGCTGCCGTCCCAGGCGCCGATGAAGGGCATCGACCCGGCGCTGCTCGCCCAGCTCACCGTCGCCGGCGGTTCGATCCGCAACATCGCCCTCTCCGGTGCCTTCCTCGCCGCCGAGGAGGGCGACCGGCTGCAGATGCGCCACATGCTGGCAGCTGCGCGTACCGAATACCTCAAGCTGGAACGCTCCTTGGCGCCCTCGGAGGTCCACGGATGGGTGTGAACGAGGTCAGGAAGGCCGCTCGGGAGGCTGCGTCGGCGGGAGCGTCCGCGGCGGGACGCCCCGTGGACGAACCGCCGCGGTCCTTCCGTATCGACATCGGCGAGCTGGTCCTGGACGGTTTCGACAGCCGGGTGGACCCGGCCCGTGTCACGGCCGCGTTCGAAGCGGAGCTGGCCCGGCTCGTACGCGAGCGTGGGGTGCCGTTGGCGGCGGACGGGACGGGCGTGGCGCTGGACGGGCTCGCCGGGCTGCCGCCGCTGCCGGCGACCACTTCTGCCGTACGGCTGGGCGAGGCGCTGGCCCGCGCGGTGCACGCGGGACTCGCGGGACGGGGGGATGCGCGATGAGTACGGCACAGTCCTCGGCACAGGACAACCGGTCCTCCGCGAGCGAGCGACGGCGCAAGCGCAAGGAACGGTCCGCCAGGTCCCGTATCCCGGAGCCGAAGAACATCGTCAGCGGCGCCGGCCAGCCGCTCGACCTGAGCGTCCGCCGTGAGCTGGAGGAGCGGCTCGGCCACGACTTCAGCCAGGTCCGTCTGCACACCGACCGGGATTCCGGGCGGCTGGCGGAGATGATGGGCGCGGATGCCTTCGCCGTCGGCCAGGACATCTTCTTCCGCGAGGGCACGTACCGGCCGGGCACGGCGGACGGCCAACGCCTGCTCGCCCACGAGCTGTTGCACACGATCCAGAACCCGCACGGTCTGGGCGCGCTGCGGGCCGGCCGCGACCTGGGCTCGGTCAGCCTCCCGCAGGAGTCCATCGAGCGGGAGGCGGAGTCGGCGGCCCGGGCTTCCGTACTGGGCGCGTTACGGGATTCCGTACGTGTGGAGGAGCCGGCGGCGGAGATCGGGCCGGGGCAGGCGACTCCCGGCTGGCTGCGGTACGCGACGGTCGATGCCGGTCGTCGCCGGATGGAGCACCTGGACCCGGCCACGCTGGTGGACCGGCTCGCCAACGGCGTCCTGCGTTCGCTCCGCGGTGACCCGGAGGACCTTTCGGGCCGCGTGCGCCTGCAACTGGCGCGGCTGGCGCCGGAGGTGCAGGAGACCGTGCTGGACCGCCTGGAGGTACGGCTGTCCACTCCCGAGCTCGACCGGCTGCTGGAGCTGGTCGAGGAGATGGCGGAGGGGCCGCCGCCGCTGGAGTCGGCCACGGCTCCCGAGCCGGTCCCCGATGAGGCCGGGGCCATCGAGGAGGAGCGTGCGCGGGCGGCCGCCGCCGCTCGCGACAAGCGCAAGAGCGACGAGAAGGAGAGCGACGGCCGCCGGAAGCGGGCGCAGCAGCGCAAGGACGCGGACCCGGCGGGCGACGGTGGCCCGGAGCGGGGCGGGCAGTCGGCGTCCGGGGGCGCGGGGAAGGGCTCTTCGGCGGCGGTCTCCTCGGCAGCGGCCCCTTCGGCGGTGGCCGCGTCGACAGCGGCCGCGTCGGCGGCATCCGGGCAGTCGGCCGGCCGCGACAAGGAACAGGCCACCGCGCGGCAGCAGGAGCAGGCCGAAGCGAAGCAGCAGGACAAAGAGGCTGACCAGCAGGCCGCGCGGCAGGACGGGCAGAGCGCGGCCGACGGCCCGGAGGACAGCGCCGAGACCGGGCAGTCGGAGGACGGCGCGGGGGATGCGGAGTCGCAGGGCGCCGAGGGCGAGCGGGAGGACGGGGCCGGTCAGCAGAACGGCAGCGCCCCGGAGGCCCTGGACACGAGCATGGCGGAGCCCGGCGAGAAGGACCGGGCCGCCGGCGATCTCGACGGGCGGAGCGGCAAGGGGGATCCCGAGAACGAAGAGGACGCCGACGACGAGCCGTTGGGGCTCCAGGAGGAGTCCGGGGATCTCGACGAGGACGGCGGGCAGGGCGCGGAGGAGGGTGAGGGCCTCGGCGCGGAGGGCGAAGTGGACTCCGGCGCGACGGCCGGAGCCGACCAAGACGGGCTTTCCCAGGGTGACTTGGGCGGCTCGACCGCGTCGGGGGCGCAGCGGAGGGACCGGAACGACTCGGCGGCCGGCAAGGGGGAGGGCGCTTCCGGCGTGCTCGATTCCCCTGCTGAAAGGGACTCGTCGGACGCGGCCGTACGGGAGGCGGACGGCACGTCCGGAGGCGTGGGGGACGGGGGCGCGGGGGCCGGGGGCGCCTCCTCCGGGGAGGAGCAGGAGTCCGACGAGCGGCTCTCCCCGGACCTTCAGTCCGACAAGTCGATCGAGCAGGAGATCGGGCCCGAGCCGGAGGCGAGCGCGGACGACAGGGTCGGCGAGGAATCCGGCGAGGTATCCGGCGAGAAGGGCGCGGGCGCGGAGGACGCGGACGACGCCGAGGCGGAGAAGGAGCTGGCCGAGGAGCGCAAGGAGGATGCCGAGGCCAGGCGGCGGGACGAGGAGGCTCGTACCGCCGTGGCGGGTACGAGCGGGGCGGCGCCCGGGCTCGGTGGCGATACGGTCGCGCCGGGACGGCTTTCGAAGGCCGACGAGGACGCGCGCAAGCAGGCCGTCAGTACGTCTTCGGAGTCGTCGGCCTCGGGTTCCGGTTCGGGTTCGGGTTCGGGTTCGGGTTCGGCTTCAGGGTCGGGTTCGGCTTCCGGCGACACGAAGAGCGCGGACGGCTCCGGGGCCAAGGACACCGCTCCGTCCGGCGGGAGCGGCGCACACTCCGGCTCCGGTACGGGTGCCAGTACGGCAGCCGGCAGCGGATCCGGTACGGAAACGGGCCCGACGGCCGGCTCGGCCGCCGGTGGGAGCGAGGAGCGGGCGGCGAGCGGCACGGCCTCGTCCGGGAGCGAGAAGCCCAAGGACGACCCGTCGGACGGCGCGGCCGCGGCGGCGAAGGACACCACCGGGCCGAAGGGCACCTCCGGGCCGAGGGGCGCCACCGAGGGCAAGGACGCCCCCGAGGCACCGGCCGCCGCCGAAACGAAGGACGTCACCGAGGGGAAGGGGCCCGCGACCACGCCGGGCTCGGACACCGGCCCGGAGAGGGTCTCCGCGACCGGCCCCGCGAACGCGCCGAAGCTCGCGCCGGGCAAGGGGGCGGGCGGCTCCGCGGCGGCCGTGGCGCATGCCGCCGGCGGCGCTCCCAAGGCGGAGCAGTCCGCGAAGCCCGGGCCGGGCAAGCCCACCGCACGGCCGAAGGCGGGGGCCACGCCCCGGCAGCGTCAGGTGGCGAGGCAGGCGGCCAAGAACGTCCGGCGCGGTGGAGGTGGCGGAGGCGGGGGCGGCGGCCGTACCGCTCCGGCGCCCGCACGAGGTGGCCGCGGTGGCGGTGGCGGCGCGGCGTCCGGCGCGGCGAAGCCGAAGAAGGACGCTCCGGCGCCCGATGTCTCCAAGAGCACGCCCGAGGCGGGGCTGGCGGCGGTGTCGCGGCTCAAGCCGTACCAGATGCTGGAGACGTTCAAGGGCGTCGACGGGGCGGTGGGCAACTCGGTCGGCAAGGAGCGTACGGCGCTGCGCAAGGGGCCGCCGAAGATGGCGCGTCCGACCGGCTCGCCGAGGACGGTGCCGGGCGGTCCCACACCCGCCGCTCCGGGGACGTACACCCATGCCAAGGTCGCCCGTACCGACGCGGCCAAGGGCAAGACGCCCGACATCAACGGCGAGCAGCGGCCGGAGGGGGAGCCGCCCGGCGCCGATGTGGAGGAGCCGAGCTGGTGGGACATCCTCATGGCGATCGGCGGTGCGCTGCTCAAGAAGATCTTCCCGTTCGACGACCTGATCGACTCGATCATGGATCTGCCGACCTCGGACGAGGGTCTCAAGGGCAATCGGGTGGGCGACGCTCCCGGGGTGCCGCTCCAGGACGATTCCGATCCGCAGCGTACGGACGAGCAGGCGCAGAAGCTCGACGAACGGAAGAGCGAGCTGCATCGGTCCGGCCGTGAGGACGCCGGGCGGCCGATGGGCGAGGACCAGATCTATCCGGATGTTCCGCCGGAGACCCTGACCGGCAAGGTTCGCGGGGGCGGCGGGAAGAAGGCCGGGCAGAAGGGCGGCGGGGCGGGCAAGGGGCCCGGTGGCGGTGTGCCGATCGAGTCGGCCTCTGCCGTGGCCGAGCACGATCACGGTCCGGAGATCCAGGCGGGCTTCGCGCAGGGCCAGAAGAAGATGGGCGAGGAGCGCAAGGCCAAGGATCAGCGGGCGAAGGACGACAGGCAGCAGCATGACCAGGACCTGAAGCGCGAGGTCGACGCCAGCGGCAAGAAGCAGGCGGGCGAGCGTGCGAAGGGCCAGTCCGAGATCGCCGATTCCCGCGACAAGTGGCGCAAGGAGCAGGACGACAAGGTCGCGGAGATCGACGACAAGAAGGGCACGAAGTACGACAAGGTCCGTAAGGACGTCAACGACAAGCAGGAGCAGACCGACAAGGACGTCGACAAGCGCACCGAGGACGACAACAAGAAGATCGACGGTGAGCATGCCGGCGCGCAGAAGGACGCGGAGCAGAAGCAGGAGGACAAGAAGAAGGAGGCCGAGAAGGGGGACGGCGGGTTCCTCGACGAGCTGAAGCAGTGGTGGGAGAACCTCAAGAACGACATCAAGAAGTTCTTCGAGCGGGCGCGTAAGGCTGTCACCGATCTCATCGACAAGTTCAAGCGCGAGGTCTTTCAGCTCATCGACGACGTGCGCAACTGGGTCGTCCAGCAGATCAACGATTTCGCCGACGCGCTGATCGCCTTCGGTGACGAAATGCTCGCCGACTATCCGGCGATGCGTGACAAGTGGCGCAACACCATCAACGCCGGCCGCGATTACGCCGTACGGAAGGTGAATGAGGCCGCGGACGCGCTGAAGGACGTCGCGGGAAAGCTGCTCGACGGGCTGTGCAGCGCCCTCACCGCGGGGCTGGACCTGCTGGAGGGCGGGCTGCTGGCGGCCGTCGATGTCGCGGAGAACGTCACGGTCAAGGCGGTGGAGGTCGGGCAGGCGGTGGTCTCGGCCCTCGGCGAGTGGGCCGCCATCTTCAACGACATCGTCTCCGATCCGGGCGGCTGGATCGACAAGGCGGGCTCCGCGGCGCATACGGGTGCGAAGGATTATCTGTTCGACGAGGTCAAGTCGGCGGTCAAGGAGTGGTTCAACCAGAAGGTCCAGGAGATTACCGGACTTGCCCCGGAGGATTTCCAGGCGTTGATCGAGGGCAACGTCAGCGTCGAAGAGATGGGCAAAATGGCCTGGGACGCCGCGGTCCCTCAACTGCCTCTCATCATCGGTGAATTGGTCATCGAAAAGGTGGTCGCCAAGCTGATCCCCGGGGCCGGCTGGGTCATGGCGATCATCGACGCGTTGAAGACCGCATGGGACACGCTCAGCGAAATCCTGGCCGCCTTCGGTCTCTTCATGGACTTCTTGAAGGCCGTCAAGAGCGGAAACGCGGCACGGCCCTTCGCCAAAGCAGTCGCGGCCGGCGTCGTGGCCCTCCTGGAGCTGATCTACCAGGCCCTGATCGACGGCCTCAACAAGTACATGGGCAAGGTGACCAGCAAGCTCGGCGAAATGCTCAAGAACATCCGCGGCAAGCGGCGGCCGGGCGGGCACGGCGGCCCGGGCGAACCCGGGGCACCCGGCCAGAACGGCCGGCCCGGCCAGGCCAACACGCCTGATCGGTCCGGCGGGCCCGGCCACCCCGACAGCCCCGCCCACGCGGACAAGCCGGGCCCCACGGCCGACAAACCCGGCCCCACCGACAAGCCCGACCAGCGCCCCGCCCCACGCAAGCCTTCACCGGACAAGACCTCCCGCCCGGAAACGGGCCCCCGCCCGGGGAAGCACCCCTCCCCCGAAAAGAAGCCGCACCCCGCCCACCGGCCCACGCCCAAGTCGAAGAAGAAGCCCGACGCGCACGAACGCCGCGACGACGGCAACGAGGTCAACGCGGCCCGCCGCCGAGCACGTGCCGCAAAGGACAAACTCCGCCGCGACGACAAGACCGGCCCCACCAAGCCCCGTCGCGGCCCGGCCCGCGACACCCTCCGCAAGAACAACCGCCCGGACAAGGACAAGTCCAAGGACCCCCTCCACAAGAAGGACCCCAACAAGCCCGACCTCAAGAAACCGGACCGCACCAAGGACAAAAAGAACGGCCCCAAGAAGCATCCCCGCCGCCCCGAATCCCGCACCCGCCGCAAACTCCGCCGCGCCCGCCAAACCATCAAGTCGGCCCTGTCCAGGGCCCGCCGCGCCGCCCGCCGCCTCCTCGGCAAGGGCCGCAAACTCACCCACAAACTCAACAACCGGGCCCACCGCCTCAGGAACCGCTGGCGCCACCAGCGGGACCGCTTGCGCCGCAACCACGACCGCAGGCGCGACAGCCAGCGCGACAAGGGGAAGGACGACCCTTATAAGTACGACATGCCGAAGGTGCGTTTCCGCCAAGAGAATGGCGAAGTACATACGCTCATGTACCGCGGCCGCGGAAGCAACGCCGGCCTCGTGGTACGCAGCGACCCGGCAGCAATTCGCGAATACCTGGATACCTGGCGGGAGGACATTAAATCCATCCTGGACACTCCGAACGGCAGGAATCAGGCCGCATTTATTGAGCAAGCCGAAGATGCCCTCAGGCTCGTGAAAGAAGAACAGCGAGAGCTGCCTCCGATAGGCGCAACGGAGAGGAGCATCACCTCGAGGCAGAGGGCTGCCCATGTGAGGCTACGCAGGCAGCTGAACAGGCTTGCGGAAATGCTCGCGCAGCGGGAAAAGGACCCCAAGCCTCCCCTGCTCAATACGTTCATTCCTAATTTTGACGACGGAGTGCGCGGCAGCAGCTTCGAGGCGACCGGAATCAACAAGAATCCCCCCAAGGGAGAAATATCGACCAAGGCAAAGCCTGGAAACCCGCTCGGCTGGGACACGCTGCCGCCCGTACCTACAAGGTGGGTGCGAATGCACCTCTTGACGGAGAAGCTTGGTGGCCCGGCCAGGGGAGCCAACCTGGTTCCAGCGCCTGGACCTGAGGTCAACACCAAATTCCACTATCGACTGGAGGGACCCGCCTATAACGCCGTGGCAGTAACAAAGTCGGAGGACATGATCTGGTACAAGGTTGACGTATCTTTCCACTCCAACAATCCTGCGGACCAGAACTATCCCTACCCCAAGTCCATCAGCATGAAATGGGGAGGGTACGACGTAAAGAACAGGAGGTGGGTGAAGAAGCCCACGCGTATGTCCTACGAGCGCGACAACATTGAAATCCCAGGGCATGGCGACACCAGATTCAACATAAACGGGCGAAGCCCCGCACGAATTCGCGACAAATTCAATGTCACCGAAACTTTCGCCAAGGCAGTGGTTCTGCAGTCACCTTTCCGGAATTTCCGCACCCTCAGGCTGAAGATGACGAAGTACAAGCGAGGTCTCCCTTCGAACCAGATGAGGGACTTTACTGTCGACATACAGAAGCTCGAGGCCAGGCAGAACGAACTTCGATACAACTAGAAGACGGAGGATTCTATGTCACCGTTGAGTGACTACGAAAAGCGCTACCTAGCCATGCTCGACGAGCTCACAAACTCTCCCGACGTTCAGGTCTACTACGAGGAGAGGGGCCCCGTTGAGGAAGAGGTCGGAGACGCCCAGGAAGCATTCGAGTTGATTGCCGATGAGCAAGGAATCTTCCTGGACCCGTCGCTGCATCGTACCTTTCTCCGCTTTGAAGAGCTCTCTTGCCACTGGGGGGTGGAGCGCGGCGATGCGTACTTGACCGGCGAATTTTCGCTCTACCACCTCGCCGCAGCGATGCTCACAGTTGGCGTGGATCTGGCAACGGACGACACCCCCGAAGGGGAAAGCACCCTCTACTCGGAACTACGTCTCTTCGATGACCACCCGCGAGGCGGGGGAGACACGATGGCAGCCCTACGCATCCATCCCGGGATGACATCCCCCGAGGTGTGGTATTACCACGGCACTCGCGGCGTATTCAAGTTGGATTTGAATTACAGCGAGTATCTCGATGCGCTACTGACCACCAAAGGAACCTACGGATGGCAGTACCTCTTCGCCGACGTTTCAATGCGCGACGTTGACTTCCAAGGCCCGGCGGAAAACATTCAAAACATGCTCCAAATTTTCCCGGAGATCTTCCCTGATCACGACTACGAGCCTTTCCGGGTGCGGCTGGCTGAACGCCTCCGCTAGAAAGGGAAACCGATGACCCGGCCACTCTCCAGGAGTCCCAGAAAGGCACGGTGCTCATGACCCGCTACGCCGACATCCCCAAGCCCATCCGATCCGGCCTAGTCATCGTCGATCCCGAGCGGGGGACGCCGCAGCGCATCATCGTCCTTCAGTTCAATCCGGACACGCTGGAGCGCTCGGTCGCGCCGCAAGCCGCCGGTGGGGAAGGGGACAGCGGTGGGGGCGGGAGCGGTGGGGACCGGAACGAGGCGTTGCGGCTCAAGGGGCCGGCGCAGGAGACATGGAAGTTCACCGCGGAGATCGATGCCACCGATCAGTTGGATGTGGCTGCGCCGCATGGGATTCATCCGCAGTTGGCGGTGCTGGAGATGTTGGTTCAGCCCACCACGGCGCAGTTGAGGGCCGCGTCGCATCTCAGCAAGAAGGGGACGATTGAGATCAGTCCCATCGAGACGCCGCTCACGCTCTTCACTTGGGGCAGTAAGCGGGTCATGCCGGTTCGGCTGACCGAGTTGTCGGTGAATGAGTCGGCGTTCGATGTGAATCTCAATCCGATTCGGGCTTCGCTCAGTGTCGGGATGAAGGTGCTGACGGTGAGTGATCTGCCGGCCGGGCATCGGGGGGCGGAGTTGTATTTGGCGCATCTGGCGCAGAAGGAGCAGTTGGCGCGGGCCGCGCAGGGTGGGAGTTTTGCGCAGTTGGGGCTCGGGAGGGGGATCTGAGGCGTGATCGAGCCGTATGAGCGGGCGTTGGACGAGGTGCCGGGGGCGCATCCGTATGCGCGGAGCAGTCGGTACAGCGGGGTGGAGATCGGGGTGTACCGGGCTCCTGATGGCACTGAAGTGCGGTATGCCAAGCGGAGGTTGTTGCCGGCGCTCGCCGATGCGGCCGAGGAGACCGTGTCGCATGTCGTGCGGAGTGGGGAGCGGGCGGATCAGCTCGGGCAGCGGTACTTCGGGGATCCGGGGCAGTGGTGGCAGATTGCTGATGCCAATCCGATTCTCGATCCGCGGGAGTTGACGGATGAGCCGGGTGAGGAGATAGCCGTTCCGCTGGCGGGTGGGTTCGCGGGTGGGACGGTCGGGACGGGGGTGCGGAATGGGTGATGACCAGCCCGTTGGGCGGGGGCCTATTCATGTGTCGTTGTACATGGGGCCGAAGTTGGCCAGGCCGGTGCCGCCCGAAGTGACCGAGGCGTTGCTGTCGGCGCAGATTACCAGTACGGCGGGTGAGCGGAGCGGGTTTCAGCTGGCTTTTGACCTCACGAAGAAGGGCGCCATTGTTCAGCGGTTGCTGCCGGAGGGGTTCTTCGATCCCAAGACGCGGGTGATTGTGACCGTGGCGATCAGGGGGACGGCGGCGGTGCTGCTGGATGGGTTGATCGTTCGGCAGGAGGTGGGGGCCAGTAATCAGCCCGGGCAGACGACGCTCACCATTACGGGAGAAGATCTGACGCTGTTGATGGATCTGGAGGAGCGGACCGACCGGTATCCCAACCTCGCTCCTTCGCAGCGGGTCGAGCGGATTCTGGGGAAGTACGCGGACTACGGGATCGATGCGCGGATCATTCGGGAGCAGGTGCCGCAGCCGCCTCGGGAGCAGTTGCGGGTCGACTACCAGACGGGTACTGATCTGCAGTATGTGAATGAGTTGGCGAGGGCGAATGGGTACACCTTTTACCTCGATCCTGGGCCGGTGCCGGGGCGGTCGACGGCGTTTTGGGGGCCGGAGCAGCGGTTGGGGCAGCGGCAGCATGCGCTGAATGTGAATATGGATGTGAACTCGACGGTGGATCAGTTGACGTTCGCGTATGACGGGACGGCACGGGAAGAGCCGCAGGCGAGGGTTCAGGACCCTGTGACGCGGCGGGCGCCGCTGCTTGCTCAGCCCGATATCAGTCCGTTGCGGCCGCCGCTGGGGCTGAGGGGATCACCGGCACTCAAGCGGAAGACGCTGAGCGGGACGGCCAAGAAGGATGAGGCGCTGGCCAAGGCTGAGGCGTTGGGGAGGGCGGCGACGTCCGCGGACGCCATCTCCGGGTCGGGGCAGTTGGATGTCAATCGGCACGGATATGTGCTGCGGCCGCGGGAGTTGGTCGGGGTGCGGGGGGCCGGGGTGACGTACGACGGCGATTACTACGTGAAGAGCGTGACGACCAATCTGAGGCCGGGTTCGTATCAGCAGAATTTCACGCTCTCGCGCGAGGGACTCATTGCGCGCAGCGGCACCGTACGTCCGTAGCAGCACTCAGCAGATCCAGGACGCCCAGTAGTTCCAGGACACTCAGCAGATCCAGGAGACGTGGAGAAATGGCCGGCGCATCGAACAACCGCTTTCTCGGCAAGTTCCGGGGCCGGGTGGCGGCGAATGACGATCCGATGGGGATCGGGCGGCTCAGAGTCGAGGTTCCGGATGTGCTGGGGGAGGAGACCTCCACTTGGGCTTTGCCGTGTTTTCCGTTCACGGGAGAACGGGCGGGGCAGGTTGTCGTGCCGTCGGTCGGGGCGGGTGTGTGGGTGGAGTTCGAGCAGGGGGATCCCAGTTTCCCGGTGTGGACCGGGTGTTGGTACGGGCGGCGGGATGAGTTGCCGGAGGATGCGCAGGTGGATCCGGCGATTTCGCATCCTGTTGTTGTGCAGACGCCCGGGAAGCACAAGTTGGTGATGTCCGATGTGCCGACGAACGGGATTTTGCTGGAGGCGCCCGGCGGTGCGTACGTGAAGATCGATGCGACGGGTGTGCATATCAATAATGGGCATGGCGCTTCGATTTCTTTGGTCGGGGATCAAGTCGATATCAATGAGGGCCGGTTGACCGTGCCCAAGAAGCGATAGGGCATGCGGGGGGAGCGAGTGACGTGGTGACCGGAATGGCTGGGACGGCCGGGAATCTGGTGCACGGTGGCGCGCTGATCAGTTGCCCGCACGGGGGCCGTGCGGTGGCCACCACCGCCTCCGGCGCCGGCGTGCGGATCGACGGCGCGCCGGTGGCCACCGCAGCGGACCTCTTCACGGTCAGCGGGTGTACGCACATGGTCGGAGGCCGTCCGCAGCCGTGCACCAGCGTGCGCTGGACGCCGGCCGCCGGCGGCGGTGCCGTACGGGTCGATGGTGTGCCGGTGCTGCTGGACACCACGGCGGCCATGTGTTTCAGCGCCGGGCTGGTGCCGCAGGGCCCGCCGGTCGTGGCGTCCGTCCACCAGGGCCGTCAGGGCCACCAGGGGGTGTCCAGCCGATGAGGGCTGCCAGGAAAGTACGTACCGAGATCGCGTTTCCGTTCCGTGTCGACCGGCGGGGGCGGACCGCGCATGCGGATCACGACGACCATGTGCGGGATCTGATCGAGCAGTTGCTGTTCACCAGTCCTGGCGAGCGGGTGATGCGGCCGGATTTCGGGTGTGGGCTGCTGGATCTGGTCTTCACGCCGAACAGTCCGGAGCTGGCGTCGGCGGTGGAGCTGTCGGTGCAGGCGTCGTTGCAGCGCTGGCTGGGGGACCTGATCGAGGTCGAGTCCCTGGATGTGGTGAGCGAGGACAACGTCGTACGGGTGTATCTGCGCTATGTGGTGCGCTCCACCGCGAGCCGGCGCGATGAAGTGTTCGAGGGGCGGGGCGAGGCATGAGTGAACAGCACGTCGCGACGGCGGAGTTGGTGTGCCGTACGGACAGCCGGCGTGGCCGGGTCAGGGCGGCGCGGCTCAATGGCGTCGATGCGGTCGAGGTGGCCGATGACGGGGTGACGCTGACCGTCACCTTTCTCGGGAAGGCGCCGCACGGGCTGTGCCCGGAGAACATTCGGATCGACGGCGGGCGGCGGATCACCGGTATCGAGGCGATGGAGGTCTCCGTCGAACGGGAGGAGGATCCCGAGCTCGACGACCGGCTGCATGTCGTTGTGGACCGGGCCGGGGACATCTCGCGGTATCGGCTGTCGGTGGTCGGGACGGATGCGTACGGGCGGCCCGGTACCGAGCCGTACGAGGGGTTCGACCAGCGGTATTTCAGCGCGGAGTTCTCCTTTCGGCCCGACTGTCCCAGCCCCTTCGACTGCGTGGACGAGGAGGCCGGTCGGGCCGAGGACTGCCCGGACACCTTCCGGCCCGCCCCGGTCACCGACTACACCGCGCGTGACTACGACACACTGCGCCGGCTGGTCCTGGACCGGCTGCGGCTGACGACCCCCGACTGGGTCGAGCGCAACCCCGCCGACCTGGGGATGACGCTGGTCGAGCTGCTGGCGTACACCGCGGACCAGATCAGTTATCAGCAGGATGCGGTCGCCACGGAGGCGTATCTCGACACGGCCCGGCGCCGGGTGTCCGTACGGCGCCATGTGCGGCTGATCGACTATCCGATGCACGACGGGTGCAGTGCTCGCGCCTTCGTGTCCGTCGAGGCGGTCGAAGAACTGACGTTGCTGCCGGGCGAGTTCCGCTTCGCGGCGGTCGATGTGCGGACGTTCGGGCCGCGCGACCGGCCGGAGACCGGGATCGTCCTCGACGACCGCGATCTGGCCGTGCTCGACGAGCGGGGCTCGGTCGAGGTCTTCGAGCCGGTCGCCGACGTGCCGCTCCGGCTGCGCCCGGAGCACAACGCGATCCGGATGTGGACCTGGGGCGACGAGGTGTGTGCGCTGCCGAAGGGGGCGACGGGTGCGACGCTGCGGGACGAGTGGGCGGATGAGGAGTGCCAGGCGCGTGCTCTCCGCCTCTCCCCCGGTGACCTGCTGCTGTTCGAGGAGGTCAAGGGGCCCCGTACGGGTACGCCCGGCGACCAGGACCCGGCCCACCGGCAGACGGTCCGGCTGATGTCCGTCACTCCGGCCGTCGATCAGCTCGACAACCAACCGGTACTGGAGGTCACCTGGGCGCCGGAGGACGCGCTCACCTTCCCGCTGTGCCTGTCGACGCGCGGCGGTACGGATTGCCGGCCGGTCGAGGACGTGAGTGTGGCGCGCGGCAATGTCCTGCTGGTGGATCACGGGCGGTCGCTGACCTTCGGGTCCGCGGCGCGGGAGAGCACCCCGGAGACCGTGACCGTCCCTCCGGTACCCGCCGTCCTGGGCTCCTGCGAGCCGCCCGCCTTCGGCTGCGGCGACCACAAGGACGGTGGCAACGCGACCGCGCGGGTCATCAACGCCCTTCTGGAGAAGACCCGTTGCCACCAGGCCCTCACCCCCGACGACATCCGTGAGCTGTTCACCGTGGTCGGCGAGGAGGCGACCGTACGCGCCGGGCTCGGCCTGGAGCTGGCCGGACAGCGCCGCGAACAGGTGGTCCCCGGCACCGCGTACGCCCAGGCCGAGGCGCTGCGTACGCTGCTGGCGCAGTCCGTCTATCCGGGTATCCGGCCGCGCTTCCGCCCCGTACTGAGCCGCTCCCCCGTCGCCCAGACCGTGCCCTTCCCCCGGCCCGCCCAGGTGTCCGCGGGCCAGGCCGGCCGGCTGGCGGGCATTCCCGAGCGGGTCCGGGCGCGGCTGGTGGAGCTGTGGCGCAGCGCCCGCGATCACGACGGGCTGGCCGACGAAGAGATCGCCGAGCTGACGGTGGTCTTCGGCCTCAAGGTCCTGGAACGGCTGGAGCTGCGCCGGCACCCGGTACGGGCGCTGCGTGAGCTGCTGCACCGCGGTGACCGGCTGCTGGACGCCAAGCTGCGCCGTCTGGAGGTGCTGAGCGCACGGGCCCGCGCGGGCACGGTACTGGACGGGCGGATCGCCTGGGAGATCGCGCACAGCTGGGGTCCGGCGTACGCGGCGGGGCTGCATCCGGACGATCCGGTGCTGCACGGCCCGGCCGCCACCCTGCTGCCCGATCCGCGCGCCGCGCTCCCCGCCGTACGCATCCAGGAAGAAGACGGCGAGCGGGAGTGGCTCCCCCGCCGCGATCTGCTCGCCAGCGGCCCCCGCGACCGTCACTTCGTCGGGGAGCTGGAGGACGACGGACGGATCGCGCTGCGCTTCGGCGACGGACGCCACGGCGCCCGGCCCACCCCCGGCAGCCGCTGGGAACTCCACTACCGCCTGGGCGGCGGTACGGCGGGCAACGTCGGTGCCGAGGCGATCAACCATCTTGTGCTCAGCCGCGGTCCACAGCAGTCGGACGCCGGTGACCCGATGCCGGTGGCGGGCGTACGCAACCCGCTCCCCGCGACCGGCGGCACCGAGCCGGAGCCCGTCGAGCAGGTGCGGCAGCTCGCGCCGCTCGACCTCAGGCGGACCCGTCTGCGGGCGGTGACCGCCGCGGACTACGCGGAGCTGGCGTCCGCGCTGCCGGGCGTGCAGCGGGCGGCGGCCGAGATCCGCTGGACGGGCAGCATCCAGGAGGCGCATGTCGCCATCGACGCGGCGTGCAGCGGTGAGCCCACGCCCCAGCTGCTGGACTCCGTCGCGTACGCGCTGGAGAGGTACCGCCGGATCGGGCACGACCTGGTCGTCGAGCCGGCCCGTGCGGTGCCGCTCGACATCGAGATCGAGGTCTGTGCCGCGCCGGGACATCAACAGGGCCGGATCCTGGCCGAGTTGACCCGGGTGCTCGGCAGTCGGCGGCTGTCCGGCGGCCGTCTCGGCTTCTTTCATCCGGACGCGCTGACCTTCGGCGAGCCGGTGCGGCTGAGCCGCCTCACCGCGGTGGCCGCGGCCGTGCCGGGTGTGCGGAGCGTGCGGGTCACCCGGCTGCGACGGCTTTTTCATCAGGAACACAGGGACAACAGAGCACTGGAGGACGGTGTGCTGCGGCTCGGCCCGCTGGAGATCGCCGTGTGCGACAACGACCCGGAGCGGCCCGAGAACGGCCGGCTGGTCATCGAAATCGGAGCGCCCGGGGGTGCGCGATGACTGCTTCCACCTGCGGCTGCGGCTGCGGCGGGGACAGGAGCGGCAGCGATGAGCGCCGCGCCCCGGACGCCCTGTACAACCCGCCGGGCCGTACGGCCCTGAACTACCGCGTGGGCGACTACGGCTCGTTCCTGGCGGGGATGCTGGACCGGCTCGCGTCGCCGGCCTACCCGGCGCTGCGCGGTCTGACCGTGGGGGTCCCCCCGCGCGAGCGAAGCCGAGCGTGGGGGAGGACCGCCGACGACCCGGCGATCGGGCTGCTGGACGCCTGGGCGGTGCTCGGTGACGTACTGACGTTCCACGGCGAGCGGATCGCGGACGAGGGCTATCTGCGGACGGCCAACGAGCACCGGTCGTTGGCGCTGTTGGGGCGGCTGGTCGGGCACCGGCCGCGGCCGGGTGTGGCCGCCGACACCCACCTCGCGTACACCTTGGACCGCGACCCCCGCGCCGAGGATCTGCCGGTGGTGATCCCGCGGGGGGCGCGCAGCCACAGTGTGCCGGCGGCCACCGGCGAGGAGTCACAGACCTTCGAGACCGATGAGGACCTGACCGCGCGCTGGGCCTGGAACGAGCTGGCGGTACGGCGCCGGCGGCCGGCGCTGCTGACCGCGGACGATCTGACGACGCGCCCGGAGCTGCTGGTCGCGGGCACCCATACGGCGCTGACGGTCGGCGACAGGCTGCTGTTCGACTTCGGGGCGGAGCGGGTGCTGCTGCCGGTCGCCAAGGTGCGGCTGGACCGGGCGGAAGATGTCACCGGGCTGGGGCTGCCGCGGTCGGCGCCGCCGTCGCTGAAGGAGCTGGTGGCGGAGTTGCGGGAGTGGATCACGGAGCCGGAGGACGCCGGTGACCCCGATGATCCGGACCATCCCGGGCACCCCACGCCTCAGACGCCCAACCCCCGTCCGGTCAGCAGGTTCATCGCGGACTTCGATGTGCAGGTGCTGGCGCCGCTGCGCAAGGACCTGGACGGCATCACCACGCCGGAGCAGTTCGTAGGGCGGCTGGCCGGGCCGCACGAGCGGCTGGCGGAGGCGCAGGCGGTGGCCGCCGGGTACGAGGAGGTGGCCGCCTGGTTCGAGCAGCTGGAGGCGGTGGTCGGCGAGCTGGCGGCGCGGGCCGGCGAGCTGTCGGGCGAGGTGACGGACGGGGCCCCGGCGGACGGATCGGAGGGATCAGGCGGCTCAGCCGGCGGCCGGACGGCCCCGGCGGACTCCGCCCAACCGGCCCGCGGCACAAGCCCCGACCGGCCCCAACCGCCCGCCGCCCTCTCCGCGTTGGCCTCCGTCCTGCCCGCTCTGCGGACCCGTGTCGTCCGCCCGCCGTCCGGCGCCCGGGCGCTCGCGGGCGAGCCGGGGCGGCTCTTCGGGACCGGCTCGGAGCTGGGTGCGCAGCTGCTGTCCGCGCTGGATCCGCGGGTGTCCGACGGGCTGTACCCGGCGTGGCGGCAGGCCGCGCCGGCCCCGTCCGGCGCTTCGGCCGGCGGCGGGCCCACCCCGCCGCTCCTCCGTGCCGTGATGGCGATGCGGGTCACCGCCGCTCCGTTCGGTGCGACCGCGCCGCTCAAGCCCGTACAGGACGAGCGCGGCCGGGTGATCAGGACGGCGGACTGGCCGCTCACCGGCGCCGCGCTGACCAGTATGCGGATCGTCTTCGACACCGCGGGCAAGGTGCCGGTGCGGGCGGAGTTCCAGCACATCGAGACCGGGAGTTCGGACCAGCGCAGCGAGAATCTGCCCGCCGATCTCCCCTTCGCCCTCGGGCCCGGACGGGTCGAACTGCACACCCGTACGGGCCAGGACCACGATCTGGGCTGGCTGGGCCGTCGTCCGGCCGATTCGCAGCAGCCGGGGGTCACCGCGCGGCTGCTGGCCGGGCTGCCGGAGCGCACGCTGTTCGTGTCCCGGCCGGGCGAGGACGGCACGCTCCATATCGCGGTGGACAACGGCACTCCGCTGTCGTGGGATCTGGGGCCGGGGCAGCACAAGCAGGTCACCCATGGCGAGTACGAGATCACCGTGAAGGTCGCGTCCGGTGGGGAGCCGCCGAGCGTGGAGATCGGTATCGCGACGGTGCCGAAGCCCGCCGACCGGCGCTCGCTGCCGCTGGACGGGGTGTACGACGGGATCACGGTCGGCAGCTGGGTCGCCATCGAGCGGCCCCGCAAGGGCAAGGACCCGGAGAAGGACCCCGACGGCATCCCGGGCGAGCGCAAGCTCGCGTTCGTCACCACCCGGGTGACGGCCGTCCGCACCGCCGTCTTCACGCACTACGGGATCACCGGCCGCGGCACCGTGCTCACCCTCGCCGACCCGTGGCTGGACGAGCACGATGTGGTGCTCTCCGCGATCCGGGACGCGACGGTGCATGCGGCGGGCGAGGTGCTGCGGCAGGCGGACGATCCGGTGGGTGAGGACGTCCATGGCGATGAGATCGAACTCGCCGAGCTGTACGACGGGTTGCGGCCCGGCCGGTATCTCGTGGTGTCGGGCGAGCGGACCGACATCCCGGGTGCGGCGGGGGTGCGGGGCACGGAGCTGGCGGTGATCGCGGGTGTCGAGCAGACCCTGGATCCGGATCTGCCCGGCGACCGGGTACACACCACGCTCACGCTCACCACCGGCCTGACCCACCGCTATCTGCGGGACTCGGTCCGTATCCAGGGCAATGTGGTGCCCGCGAGCCACGGTGAGAGCCGGGACGAGCCGATCGGCAGCGGCGATGCCGCACGCGCCCATCAGCGGTTCGCGCTCTGGCAGTCGCCGCTGACCTGGCTGCCCGCGGACAATCCTCTGGGCGCCACGCCCGAGCTGGAGATTCGTGTCGACGGACTCCTCTGGCACGCGGTCGACAGTCTGGCCGGGCGCGGGCCGCACGAGCGGGTGTATGTGACCGGGACGGCGGATGGAGGCCGTACGACGGTGACGTTCGGCGACGGGGTGCACGGCGCCCGGCTGCCGACCGGCCATGACAACGTACGGGCCCGCTACCGCTTCGGCACCGGGCGGGCCGCGAATGTCGCGGCGAACCGGATCACCCAGGCGGTCTCCCGGCCGCTCGGTGTGACCGGGGTGACCAATCCGCAGCCCGCGAGCGGCGGTGCGGACGCCGACGGTCCCGGGCTGACCCGGCGCACCGTCCCGCTGTCGGTCTCCGCGCTGGACCGGCTGGTCTCCCTCGCGGACTACGAGGACTTCGCCCGTTCCCGGGCCGGTATCGGCCGGGCGTCGGCGCGCGAACTCTTCGACGGGCGGCGGAAGGTGCTGCATGTGACGGTGGCGGGGGTGGACGACATCCCGATCGCGCCGGACGCCGAGGTGCTGCGGGCGCTGCGGGCCTCGCTCGCCGAGTACGGCGATGCCCGGCTGCCGGTGCGGGTGGACGTACGCGAGCCGGTGCTGCTGCTGCTCATGGCGAAGGTGAAGGTGGCGCCGGATCATGCGTGGTCGCTGGTCGAGCCGCGGGTGCGGCAGGCGCTGATGGCCGAACTCGGCTATGACGGGCGGGAGTTGGGGCAACCGGCGCAACTGTCGGAGGTGCTGGCCACGGCTCAGTCGGTGCCCGGTGTGGACCATGTGGACGTGGATGCCTTCACCGGCGTCCCGGCCTCCGTGACGCCCGCCGAACTCGCCGGTCTGGGCGATGAGTTCGCCGGTCCGCCGCGGACCTCGGTGCCGGCCCGGCTCGCCACGTACGACGAGCGGATCCATGAGGTGACGGCACAAGGCGGCGAAACCCTCACCGCCGTCGCCGGCCACTACGGCATCTCCCTCGCCGAACTCCTCCGTCTCAACCCCGACATCACCGACACCCGGCCGCTGGCGAGAGGCCGCGCGGTCTGTGTCTTCCGCGGTATCCGGCCGGCCCAGCTCACGCTGTTCTCGCCGCAGGTCGCGGACACGCTGATCCTCACGGAGGTGACCCGATGAACACGACCAGGGAGCCGGACGGGCTCGCGGAGCTGCTTCCGCAGTGGCACCGGTTGCGCGACGCGGAGGGCGGTGAGCCCCTGCGGGCGCTGCTGGCCGTGATCGCCGAGCAGGTGGACCGGGTGCGCGACGGGGTCGCCCAGCAGTACGACGACTGGTTCGTGGAGAGCGCCGCCGAGTGGGTGCTGCCCTATATCGGCGACCTGGTGGGCTACCGTCCGCTGCCCGGCTACGAGCGGGTGCTGGCGACCGGGCTGCGGGACGGCGGGCTGCCGGACTCCTCGCGGCGGCGGCTGGCCGAGGCGCTGGCGCCGCGCCGCGATGTGGCGGCGACGGTCGGCAACCGGCGGCGCAAGGGCACGTTGGCGCTGCTGGAGGAGCTGTCCGAGGGGGTGGCGGGCTGGCCGGCGCGGGCGGTGGAGTTCTCCCGGCTGGTCGCGCATCAGCAGCCGGTGAAGCTGTACGGGTCGGGCACCGGGGCCGCCAATGAGCGGCGGCGCGGGCGCGGGCGGCTGGTGGACGTACGGGAGGGGGCGGCGCTGGATCTGGCGGGCGGGCCGTTCGGTACGGTGGCCCGCTCGGTCGATGTGCGGCGGGTCGACTCCCGCCGTAAGCAGGGTGGTTGTACGCCGGCCGGGGTCGGGCTGTTCGTGTGGCGGCTGAAGCCGTACTCGGTGACCCGGGCGCCCGCGTACTGCGTCGACCGGGCCCGTAATCTCTACACCTTCTCGATTCTGGGCAACGACACGGCGCTGGTGACCCGCCCGGAGCCGGAGCCGTCCGCGACGCATATCGCCACCCTCGACAATGTGCCGGCCGCGATCCGCCGCCGGCAGCTGCACGACCGGCTCGCGGACTACTACGGGCCGGGCAAGAGCTTCACCATCCGGCGCGACGGCCATGACACCCCCGTACCGCTGTCCGACATCGTCGTCGCGGACCTCGGCGACTGGCGCTACCGGCCCAAGCGCGGGCAGATCGCGGTCGACCCGGAGCTGGGCCGGATGGCGTTCGGGGCGCGCTCGGCGCCGCGGCAGGGCGTATGGGTGGACTACCACTACGGGTTCGGGGACGACCTGGGCGGCGGTGAGTATCTGCGGGAGGACCGGGCGGACCGCGAGGGCCGCGCGACCCCTCCCGACAGCTCCGTCTACCGGGTCGGGCCGGGCCGGCCCTTCCAGCGGATCATGGACGCCTACGGGGCGTGGCAGCACGACCGGCGGGCCGGGCGCTGCGGCCCCGACGGCATCATCGAGATCACCCACAGCGGCGCCTACCAGGAGCAGCTGGACTTCGATCTGGACCCGGGCGACCGGCTGGAGCTGCGCGCCGCCGAGGGCACCCGGCCCGTCATCCGACTGCTCGACTGGTACAGCAACCGGCCGGACGCACTCAACATCCGTGCCAGGGAGGGTGATTGCGCGCCGGGTGAGCGTCCGCGGATGGTGCTGGACGGGCTGCTGGTCACCGGCCGCGGTCTCAATGTCACCGGGCCGATGGGCGCGCTGGTGCTGCGGCACTGCACGCTGGTGCCGGGCTGGTCGCTGGAGCCGGAGTGCGATCCGCACTCCCCCGAGGAGTCGAGCCTGGTGCTGGACCGCACCACGGCCTGTGTCGAGATCGACCGCAGCATTCTGGGCACGATCGAGGTGATCGGCGACGAGGTGGGCACCGATCCGCTGCCGATCCATCTGCGCGACAGCATCCTGGACGCCACGGGGTCGGACCGCGAGGCGCTGTCCGCGCCGGACTGCCGGCATGCGCATGCGGTGCTGTACGCGCACCGCACCACGGTCATCGGCGAGGTGCATACGCACGCCGTGCAGCTCGCCGAGAACAGCATCTTCACCGGGCGGATGCGGGTGGCCCGGCGTGGGGTGGGCTGTCTGCGGTTCAGTTACGTACCCCCGGGGTCGCGCACCCCGCGCCGCCACCGCTGCCAGCCGGACCTGGTCGGCCCACAGGACGCCGCGCGGGTGCGGCCGCTGCTGCGCGGCGAGCGCTACGGGACGCCGTGGTACGGGCAGTTGGCGGCCGGCTGCGGTGGGGGTGCCCCCGGTTCGTCCAGGGCCGGGGAAGAGATCCGGCGTGGCGCGGAGGACGGCGCCGAGATGGGCGCGTACCACGACCTCTATCAGCCGCAGCGCGAGGACAGCCTGCGGGCCCGGCTGGCGGAGTACACGCCGGCGGGGAGCGATGCGGGGATCGTGTTCGTGACGTGAACCCTCTGCGCGTTCGTGACGTGAACCGTCCGCCCGTTCGTGACGTGAACCGTCCGCCCGTTCGTGACGTGAACCGTCCGCCCGTTCCGACCACCGACCTTCTGAGCATCCCGTACGAGGGGGACCCCTTCCATGCACGCTGACCTCTCCCGCAACACCTTCCGGCCGGAGCGCCACTACTCCGCGGTCGTCTCCCAGCAGGGCCGCGTCCAGCTGGACGCCGACGCCAATGAGCAGACCGCGATCCAGCTGTTCCAGGCCCGTACGCTCGCCGCCGATCTGATCGGCCGGCACGGCGGGCCGCGCGACGCCACCGGCTTCAAGATCACCCTGCGCGGTGGCAGCCGCGAGCTGGACGACCTGGTCATCGGCGGCGGCCGCTATTACGTGGACGGCATCCTGTGCGACGCGACCCGTCCGCAGCCCGGGGTGCCGGTGCCCGCGGAGGGCGCGGCCGATGCCGGCGGCAAGGACGGCGCCGCGGACAAGGGCGGCCCGGACGGCGGTGACGGCGCGGGCGAACCGGCCGCGCCGCCCGCCACCTGGACGTACTGGGACCAGCCGGACGGCTTCCGGGACCCGGAGCGGCCCGGCGACCGGCTGCCCACCGCCTTCCCGTATCTGGCCTATCTGAAGGTGTGGGAGCGGATCGTGACCGCGGCCGAGGATCCGGCGCTGCGCGAGGTGGCGCTGGGCTCCGCGATGCCGGACACCGCGGCCCGCACCAAGGTGGTGTGGCAGGTGCTGCCGCTGCCCGCCTCCGCACTCGAACTGACCGGTGACAACCCGCCGATCGACGACATCCGCGCGGCGTTCGCCCGCTGGGCGCAGAAGGCGTCCACCCCCGGCTCCCGCCTCGCGGCGCGCAGCGAGCGCCCGGACCACGCGGACGAGGATCCCTGCCTGGTCGCCCCGGACGCCCGCTACCGGGGCCCGGAGAACCAGCTCTACCGGGTGGAGGTGCACGACGGGGGCAGCGCGAAGGACGCCACCTTCAAATGGTCCAGGGAGAACGGCTCCGTCACCTTCCCGGTCGATGAACTCGACGGTACCTGGGTGGAGTTGGCGAACCTGGGCAGCGACGACAAGCTTGATCTGAACGTCGGTGACCGGGTCGAGTTCGTCGACACCGGCTACACGAGCCGGGGCGAGGCGGCGCCGCTGCTGCGCGTGGAGGAGCTCGATCTTCCGGGCCGCCGGGTGCGGCTCTCGGACGAGCCGGCGCCGGGCGTCGGGCGGCGCCCCGAGCTGCACCCGTTCCTGCGCCGGTGGGACCACCACGAGAGCAGCCGGAAGACCGTCCGGCGCGGTGAGAGGGCCGGCCGGCTCAAGCACGGTGCGCTGCCGGTCGAGGAGGGCGGCTGGCTGCCGCTGGAGGACGGTGTCGAGGTGTACTTCGCGGCCGGCGGCCACTACCGCACCGGCGACTTCTGGGTGATCCCGGCCCGTACGGCCACCGGCGGAGTGGAGTGGCCGACGGACGCGGCACGCCGCCCGCTGCTGCGGGACCCGGCCGGCATCGCGGTGCACTTCGCGCCGCTGGCGTGGGTGGCGGGCGAACAGACCGAACCCGATCTGCGGCTGGCGTTCCGTCCGCTGTCGGCGAGCATCCCGGCCGCGGACGATGCGGCGCTGGCCGCCGAGGCCGAGGCGCGGGCGGAGGAGGCGGACGCCGCGGCGTACGACTCCGCGGGCCCGGCGCCGCGCAGGTCGCAGACCACCGCCGAGGCCGAGGCCGCGGTCGAGGAAGGGGGTGCGGGCTGATGGCCACACCCCTGACCGCGAGCAAGCTGCTCGCGGCGCTGCGCAACGAGGGCCTGGTGGTGCACGAGGTGCGCAACTGGCGTAAGCACAACCGCAATACGAAGGGTCGATGGGGTCCGATGAACGGGGTGATGATCCATCACACCGTCACCAAGGGCGTCGAGAGCTCGGTGGACCTGTGCTACGACGGGCACCCCGACCTGCCGGGCCCGCTGTGCCATGGCGTGATCGACAAGCAGGGCGAGATCCACCTCGTCGGCAACGGCCGCGCCAACCACGCCGGGCTCGGCGACCGTGACGTACTGGAGGCGGTGGTGAACGAGGACGCCCACCTGCCGAAGGACGATGCCGCGGACACCGACGGCAACCGCCACTTCTACGGCTTCGAGTGCATCAACCTCGGTGACGGCAAGGACCCGTGGCCGAAGGAGCAGCAGCTCGCGATCGAGAAGGTGTCGGCGGCGATCTGCCGGGCGCACGGCTGGAGCGAGCGCTCGGTGATCGGGCACAAGGAGTGGCAGCCGGGGAAGGTCGATCCGCGGGGCATCGCGATGGAGGAGATGCGCGGCCGGATCAAGAAGCGGCTGGCGAAGGCGCCGGAGGGCCCGGCGGACGCGGGCGACGCGGAGCCGGGTGGCTCGGGCGGTCCGGGTGACCCGGGCGGCTCGGGCGGCTCGGGCGGTGATTCCGGCGACGGTACGGGCCGGCCGGTGCCGCCCAAGCCGCAGCATCCGCCGTACGAACCGTTCCCCGGCCGCGAGGTCTTCCGGCCCGGGTCCCGCAGCCCGGTGATCACGGCGATGGGCGCACGCCTGGTGGCCGAGGGCTGCGGCCATTACAAGAACGGCCCCGGTCCGGAGTGGACCGAGGCGGACCGCAAGTCGTATGCGGCCTGGCAGCGCAAGCTGGGTTTCCGCGGCAAGGACGCGGACGGGGCGCCGGGGCGGGTGAGCTGGGAACGGCTGCGGGTGCCCAACTCGTAGGCGCCCGACGTCCGTTGCCCGGACACACCAAAGCCGGGCGGCCCTCCCCCACAGAGGACCGCCCGGCTGCTCATGGTGTTCCGGCATCGGCCGCCGCCGCGGCCGATGAGCCGGTGGTGTCGGCTCTAGGGCCTCAGACGCCCTGGACCGGGAGGACCGGCAGGACCGGCAGGGCCTGGATGTTGGCGGCGTCGGTCAGGTCGGCCGGCACGGCCGGGACGGCGACGGCGTCGGTCAGGTTGCCCGGGACGGCCGGCACGGCCGGGACGGCGACGGCGTCGGTCAGGTTGCCCGGGACGGCGGGCACGGCCGGGGTGGCCGGGACGGCGGGCACGGCCGGGGTGGCCGGGACGGCAGGCACAGCCGGGGTGGCCGGGACGGCGGGCACAGCCGGGGTGGCCGGGACGGCGGGCACAGCCGGGGTGGCCGGGACAGCCGGGGTGGCGGGCACGGCCGGAACGGCGGGCACGGCCGGAACGGCGGGCACGGACTTGACCGGGGTCACGCCCTGCACACCGGCGACGGCCTGGGCGGCGGTGCCCTGCGCGTCGGTCACGACCACGGCGGCCAGGCCCTGCGCGAACGGGGTGGCGTCAGCGGCCGCACCCTGGGCGAACGCGACGGCGCCGGTGACCTTGCCCTGGGCGAACGGCACCGCGTCGGCCGCCACACCCTGCGCGAACGGCACCGCGTCGGCGCCGGCACCCTGCACGAACAGCTGCGCCTGGCCGCCGATGACGGTCACGAACGGGGTCGCCTGGGCAGCCGCGTCACCGGCGAGCTGACCGGCACCGCCGACCGCACCCTGGGCGACCGGCACCACCTTGATGACGATGCGACGGGCGACGGGCGGCAGCACATCGGCAGCGGTCTCGTCGACGACCGGACGGGCCTTGGCCAGGGCGCCCTGGGCCTGGTTCGTCAGCTGCTCGGGACGGACGCCCGCACCGGCGAGAGCGGCCAGCAGGTTGTCGGCGGAGCCGGGAGCCTTGGGCAGCGCGGGGGCCTTGGGCAGCGCCGGGGTGCCGGGGAGCTGGGCGGACGGAACGCCCGGGGTCGCGGGCAGCGACGGGACGGAGGGCAGCGTGCCGTCCGTGAGGCGGCCGGCCTTGCCGAGGTCGGCGGCCTTGGCGGCGCGCTTGACGTCCTTCGCGGCCTTCTTGGCCTTCTTCAGGTCGGCGGCCTTCTGCACGCCACCGATGTTCGGCAGACCGCCGTTGACCAGCTTCTGCGCGCCGTTGGCGGCACCGGTCAGGTCGCCGGCCTGCGGCAGCCGGCCGGTGGGCAGGTCCTGGGTGGACACCCCGCCGCCGAGAACGCCGGTCGCCTTGCCGGCCGCGTCGCCCACCGTCTTCTTGGCGGTGTCGGTGACGGTCTTGGCGGCGCCGGTCACCGTGCCGGTGCTGGGCAGGTCCGGAGTGGCGGGCAGCTCGGCGGCGTTGGCGGCGACGGAGCCCAGGGCCCACAGACCGGTGGCGGCGGCGGCAACGACGATGGAACGGCGGATGTTGGAGCGCATGGTGGTGAAGTCCTTCGAATTCAGGAGGGGTGAAAGGGCAGACCTGTCCCGCCCCCGCGCGGCAGGTCCGGTTACAGACGCGGAGCGGTCTGCCCTAGCCCGGGAATTCGAGGATTTCTTCGGCACGCCGACGCGTCGGAGCGCCATCGGCCGTGCGGACGCCACCGGGCAGCAGCCGGAAGCGTGCGGAGTCCGCCGGAACGGCGGCGTGCTGGTCCCCGCCACGGGGACCGTGCCCCTCACTCGCGGTGTGCGAGGTGGGCGCGGCCGGGCCCTGCGGGAACTGCCCCGGAAGGCCGTGGTGGCCCGGGTCCCGCTGCTCGTGCACGGCCGGCGCGGAGTTCTCGGCGGCCGGCTTGCGCAGACCGTCGGCGAAGGGCGCGGCCTGAGCGGCGCCGGCAGCCGTCGCGGCGGTCCGTGAACCGGCTGGCTGCGCACCGCACGGCGTACGGCCGTGCTCCTGTGTACCGCCCTCGCCGGGCCGTCCCGTGTGCTCACCGGACGGGAGGTGTACGGGCAGCGCGACACCGGTCGCGCCCCCGATCTCCCGTACGACACCGGTCACCGGATCGGTGATCCGGTCGGTGACGGGCGCGGCCTGCTCGGCGGCGGGCCGTACGGCCTCGGCCATCGCGGCGGAAGCGGCGTGGGTGCGCTCGGCGATCTTCGCGCCGGACGCCTTGCCCTGCCGCTCGAACTCGGCTTCGGAGCCGGAGATCCGGTCCGCTCGGTCCGCCGCCCCGTCCCGGGTGGCGGCCCGGTCCGGGGTGGACGCCTCGGCGGGAGCCTTGGCCGGGGCGGTCGCCCCGGGCAGCTCCGCGGTCCGCGTGCGGTCGTCGGCATGGGCGCCGGGACCGAAGGCGAAGCCGAGGGCGACAAAGCCCACCAGGAAGAGCCCGGCCAGCAGCGCGCGCCGCACGGCCACCGTGCGCGGCAGGCGCACGGCAGCAGGCAGGGCGAACACAGCAGACAAGGAGGGGACCTTCCCAAACGGACGGGGACACACAGGCACACGGCCTCGATGTCACACGCGTCACGGGCGATCGAGCGATGCCCTGATCCTTGCACGAGGAGCCAGGTGCCACGCAAGTCCCCCCGGCACTCCTGTCACCGTTGCTCCGCCATGTCCGGTATGGGCAGCGGCCGTTTTTCGATCGCGGCCGCCATCACCTCCGGAAAGAGGTCGGGCGTACAGGCGAACGCCGGTGCGCCCAGGGCCGCGAGAGCCGCGGCGTGCTCCCGGTCGTAGGCCGGGGCGCCCTCGTCGGACAGTGCGAGCAAGGTAACGAACTGCACTCCGGACGCCTTCATCGCGGCGACCCGCTTGAGCATCTCGTCCCGGATGCCGCCCTCGTAGAGGTCGCTGATGAGCACGACGACGGTCTCGGCGGGGCGGGTGATGCGGGACTGGCAGTAGGCGAGCGCGCGGTTGATGTCCGTGCCGCCGCCGAGCTGGGTGCCGAAGAGGACATCGACCGGGTCGTCCAGCTGGTCCGTCAGATCCACCACCGCGGTGTCGAAGACGACCAGCCGGGTGTCGATGGCCCGCATCGAGGCCAGCACCGCGCCGAACACCGAGGCGTAGACGACCGAGGCGGCCATCGAACCTGACTGGTCGATGCAGAGCACCACTTCCTTCTTCAGCGACTGCGCGGCCCGGCCGTAGCCGATCAGCCGCTCGGGGACGACCGTGCGGTACTCGGGGAGGTAGTTCTTGAGGTTCGCCCGGATCGTGCGGTCCCAGTCGATGTCGCGGTGGCGCGGCCGACTGATCCGCGCGGAGCGGTCCAGCGCGCCGGTGAGGGTGGCGCGGGTGCGGGTCGCCAGCTTCTTCTCCAACTGCTCGACGACCTTGCGGACGACGGCCCGTGCGGTCTCCCTGGTCGTCTCCGGCATGACCTTGTTGAGCGAGAGCAGGGTGCCCACCAGATGCACATCCGCCTCCACCGCCTCCAGCATCTCCGGCTCCAGCAGCAGCGCGGACAGCCCCAGCCGGTCGATGGCGTCACGCTGCATCACCTGCACCACGGAGGACGGGAAGTACGTACGGATGTCGCCGAGCCAGCGGGCCACGCCGGGCGCCGAGGCCCCGAGCCCCGCCGTACGCCGCCCGCCGTCGGCGCCCCTGCCGCCGCTTCCCTTCTCCCGGCCGTAGAGCGAGGCCAGCGCCCCGTCCATCGCGGCATCCCGCCCCCGCAGCTCACACCCCGTACCGTCCGCGCCCCCACCCCCGAGCACCATCCGCCAGCGGCGCAGCCGTTCGGGGGCGGTGGTGTGGGTTTGGGTGTGGGGGTGGGTTTGGGTGTGGGGGTGGGTTTCGGCAGTGCTGGCATTGGTTCCCATATTGGTCAACTCCCTGCCTGAATAAGGTTCTTGGACGGCCGGATGTTGTCGGGCCGGGGTCCGGTGAGGGCGCTTACGTCGCCCTCCGGCTCGCCCGCCGACTCGTCCGCAGCCTCGCCCGCCGACTCGTCCCCGAAGCCGTGCTGTTCGATGCCCAGCAGCAGGCGCAGCGTGGGGAGTACGGCCGCGGCGCGGTCGCGGTCCAGGCCGGGGCCGAAGCCGGAGGCGGCGGCGTCCGTGGCGTCGTCGGTCGGCCGGCGGGAGGTGGGCGTGGGGCCGCGGCGGATCAGTTCGCCGAGCGTGCGCCGCACCCCGGCCTCGTACTCCGCGAAGGTCCTGCGCAGCAGCGGCAGCACATCCGTGAACGCGGCGTCCGGCACGCTCGTCAACCAGCCGTCGACCAGCGCCAGCAACCGTTCGTCGTGGACCAGCAGCATGCCGCCGTCCCCGCCGGGCCCGCCTCCGACGAATCCCTCGATCCAGCCGGCGGCGTCGGTGGGCGGGACACCCGGCGAGAGGGCGAGCCCCATCAGCCGCTCCGCTCCCCCGTCGGCCAACTCACCGTCGTCCAGCAGGAGTCGGGCGGCCCGTCCGCGGATCAGTCCCGGTACGGTGTCCCGTTCACCCACCGCCCGCAGCACCCCTGCCCACCGCGCCCGCAGGCCCGCCGCCCCGGGCCGCCGCCGGTCCGCTTCCGGCTCCGGCTCCGGCTCCGGCTCCGGCTCCGGCTCCGGCTGGGCGAGCAGACCGACGGCCTGATGGGTGGCATCGAGATGGCCGCGCATCTCCGCCGCGCCGTCGGCGTCCAGCCCCAGGCAGGCCGGTGGCAGTCCGACGAAGACCCGCTCGGCCAGGCCCGTCGCCACCTCGCGGAGCACCGCCGCATCCGTGCCGCGCACATCGCCGTAGCGCACCGACCGTACGAGGGCGGGCAGCGCCTGGGCGAGATGGCCGACATCCGCGTCGAGCGCCGCGCGGTCCGAGAGCGCCCGCATCACCACCGGCAGGGCGTCGGGGAGTTCGGCGAGCAGACAGCGCTCGGCGAGCGCCGTCACCTCGGCGAGCGTGGCCGCGCCGGATGCCTCGGACGCGGCCTTGGCGGTGGCGGCCGAGAGCACCGTCGTGCCCCAGATGCCTGCTTCCGCGACCCGCACCGACAGCTCGGGCTCCCAGCGCAGCCGCCAGGTCTCCCGGAAGGTGCCGGTGCTGCCGCGGGAGCGGGTGGGCTCGCCCCAGGGGACGCCGAGCAGCCGCAGCCGGTGCAGCAGCCGGCTGCGCCCGGCGTCGGTCTCCTTGCGCAGATCCAGCTCCAGTTCCCGCTCCAGAGCCTCCGGTTTGAGCCGCAGCGCCCGCTGGCTGCGGGCGATGTCCCGCTGCAGCGGCACCGCGGGGGCGTCCTCCGGAACCTCGCCCAGCACATCCCCGACCACCAGCCGCTCGTGGATCAGCGAGGACGGCGCATCGGAGCCGTCCCCCATGACGGCCCGGATCGCGTCGTCCAGCTCCGTCAGTCCGGCCAGCGGGCGGCCGCGTACCGTGGCGAGCCCCTCGGCGAGCCGTACCGCTTCGATGACATGCGCCGACGAGACGGCGTAGTCCTCCGCCCGCAGCAGCCCGGCGACCTTGGTCAGCCAGCGCTCGACGGGGCGGTCGGGGGCGCTGAAGAGATGGCCGTACCAGCCGGGCGAGTCGATCCCGGCGCCGTATCCGCTGCGGCGGGAGAGCCGCCGGTGCGTCCACGGCACCCAGGTCACCGACGCCTTCACCTTCGGCAGTCCCTTGAGCAGCTGCCGGTCGGCGGTCACGGTGGCGCGGCGTGCGAGTGCGGGTACGTGCCAGGCCCCGCACACCACGGCGATATCGTCCCCGAACTCCCGTTGCGCGGCGCGCAGTCGGAGCCGCATATGGGCCTCGCGCACCGGGTCGCGGTCATGGCCCCCGTCCCCGTACGCCTCGCGCAGCGCCCCCATCGCCTCGGCCAGCGCCGTGAACGGAGCCAGCGCATCCGCGCCCGGGCCTCCCCCTTCCCGGCGGTGCTCGACCACGTCCTCCCACCAGCGCTCGGGGTCGTCATAGCCGGCGGCCCCTGCCAGCACCCGGATCGGGTCGACCCGCAGGTCGGCCCGGTCGGCGGCCTCCTGGTGCGCGGCCTCCGCCTCGCCGCCGTCCTCCCCTCCGCCCTCTTCCTGGCCTTCCGCCGTCATGGCCAGGGAGTGCGCAGCGGGCAGGTCGATGAAGCGGACGGGGACCCCGCGCTCCAGTGCCCAGCGCATCGCCACCCACTCCGGGGAGAACTCGGCCAGCGGCCAGAAGGCCGCGCGGCCGGGATCGTCCTGCACATGGGCGAGCAGCGCGACGGGCGGCCGCATGCCCTCCTGTGCGGCGAGCGGCACCAGTTCGTCCGCCTCCGGCGGGCCCTCGATCAGGACCGCGGCGGGTGTGCACTGTTCCAGGGCGGCGCGCACCGCCCGTGCCGACCCGGGGCCGTGGTGCCGGACCCCGAGCACCACCGGCCCGTGCCTGTTGCCCGTCCGCTCGCCGCGCTCGCTCATGCGCTCACCTCACGGCAGGCGCGGTAGAAGTCCTTCCAGCCGTCGCGCTCGCGCACCACCGTCTCCAGGTACTCCTGCCATACGACCCGGTCCGCGGCCGGGTCGCGGACCACCGCACCGAGGATGCCCGCGGCCACGTCCCCGGAGCGCAGCACGCCGTCCCCGAAGTGGGCGGCCAGCGCCAGGCCGTTGGTCACCACCGAGATGGCCTCGGCCGTGGACAGCGTGCCGGACGGGGACTTGAGCTTGGTGCGGCCGTCGGCGGTGATTCCGTCCCGGAGCTCGCGGAAGACCGTGACGACCCGGCGGATCTCGTCCATGCCCTCCGGGGCGGCGGGCAGATCCAGCGAGCGCCCGATCTGCTCGACCCGGCGCGAGACGATGTCCACCTCTTCGTCCGGTGTCGCCGGCAGCGGCAGGACGACGGTGTTGAAGCGGCGGCGCAGCGCACTGGAGAGTTCATTGACCCCGCGGTCGCGGTCGTTGGCCGTCGCGATCAGATTGAAGCCACGGACGGCCTGCACCTCCTGGCCCAACTCCGGTATGGGCAGGGTCTTTTCCGACAGGACCGTGATGAGGGTGTCCTGTACGTCGGCGGGGATACGGGTCAGCTCCTCGACCCTGGCGGTCATGCCCTGCGCCATCGCGCGCATGACCGGGCTGGGCACCAGCGCCTCCCGGCTGGGGCCGTTCGCGAGCAGCTGGGCGTAGTTCCAGCCGTAGCGGATCGCCTCTTCGGGGGTGCCGGCGGTGCCCTGCACCAGCAGGGTGGAATCGCCGCTGACGGCTGCCGCCAGATGCTCGGACACCCAGGTCTTGGCGGTGCCGGGCACGCCGAGCAGCAGCAGCGCGCGGTCGGTCGCGAGGGTCGTCACGGCGACCTCGACGATCCGGCGCGGGCCGACGTATTTGGGTGTGATGACCGTGCCGTCAGCGAGCGTGCCGCCGAGCAGATACGTCGCGACCGCCCACGGCGAGAGCCGCCAGCGCTCCGGCCGCGGCCGGTCGTCGGCCGCCGCGAGGGCCTTCAATTCCTCCGCGAAACTGTCCTCGGCATGGGGCCGCAGCGCCTGGCCGCCCCCGGCCTCCGGCGCCGCCTCGTCCCGCGCCCTGCTCTCGTCGTCCGTCGTCTTGAAGCTGTTCTCGGACATGGGTCCCCCTCGTCGCAAGATCTGCGGCCGATGCCCCGAAAGCCCTGCGGCCGCTTGCGGAATCAAGCCTGCACCACGCCACTGACAATCCCCCGAAAGCCGCCTCCGACCTGCGGCTTCATCGCGGTCCGCGGCGATTGTCAGTGGTGCGTCGTAGCGTCGATGACATGAATCCGCAGGGGGAACGCTGGACGACGGATCAGGTGCTCGCGCTGGCGCCTGACGAGGCATCACGTAAAGCGGGCGGCAGGCTCGCGGCGCCCGGTCCGTGGTCGGAGACGGGCGCGGACGAGGGTGCGGTGTGGGGGCAGTGCAAGGGCAGCGGCAAGAAGCCGTATCAAGCGGTCGTGGACATCAAAGGCCCTGCCTTCAAGTGCAGTTGTCCCAGCCGTAAGTTTCCGTGCAAGCACGCGCTGGGGCTGCTGCTGCTCTGGGCGGGCGAGGAGCGGGCGGTGGCGGCCGGGGAGCCGCCACAGTGGGCGGGCGAGTGGCTGGCCGGCCGCCGGGAGCGCGCCGAGCGGTCGGCGGGCGCGCCCTCGGGCGGCGGCGCCCCGTCGCGCGTGCCCGCCGATCCGGAGGCCGCCAGGCGGCGGGCGGAGCGCCGGATGCAGCGGATCGGCGCGGGCGCCACGGAGCTGGAGCAGCGCCTGGAGGATCTGCTGCACTCCGGTCTGGCCTCGGCCGACCGCGCCGACGGGAGGGGGTCCTGGGACGAGACGGCCGCCCGTATGGTCGATGCCCAGGCTCCGGGACTCGCCGCGCGGGTACGGGAGTTGGGGTCGGTGGTGGCGTCCGGTCCTGACTGGCCGGCCCGGCTGCTGGAGGAGTGCGCCCTGCTGCACCTCCTCGACCAGGGATTCCTCGGCATCGAGCGGCTGCCGGCCCCGCTCGCGGCCACGGTCCGCTCGCGCGTCGGGCTGACCACGGAGGCGGCGGACCTGCTGACCGGCCCCGATGCGGCGACGGTCCGGGACCGCTGGCTGGTGCTCGCCCAACAGGACAGCGAGGACGGCAAGTTGACCACCCGCAGAATCTTTCTGCGCGGCGAGCGGACCGGGCGGATGGCGCTGCACCTCTCCTTCGGCGCTTCCCACCACCCCCTCGACCTGGCCCTGCCGCCCGGCCTGGTGCTCGACGCGGACCTCGCCTACTACCCGGGCGCCCGCCCGCTGCGTGCCGCGCTCGGCGAGCGGCACGCTCCGGCGGCCCCGGGGCCGGTGCCGCCCGGCTGCGGTGTCGATGCCGCCCTGGCCGCGTACGGCGATGCGCTGCGCGACGACCCCTGGCTGGATTCCTGGCCGGTGGTGCTCGCCGACGTCACGCCGATACCGGGCCGCGACGGAGCGGGCTGGCAACTGGCCGATGCGGACGGGGAGTCGGCGCTCCCGCTGGACCCGCGCTGTCTCGGCCGTACGAGCCTGTGGCAGCTGGCCGCCATATCGGGTGGCTCGCCGATCACGGTCTTCGGCGAATGCGGCCACCGCGGCTTCCTGCCGCTGACCGCCTGGGACCCCACCCCGGTGTCGCTGTGACGCGGCCCTGGGTCCCCGGCCCCCGGTCCCCCGGCGAGACGGCCCGCCCGGCCGCCTGTCCCGTGCACACCATCGATGCCTGGAGGAAGGGCATGACGAACTCCATCGACACCGGCCCCGGCCCCGGCCCCGGCACCACCCGAACCACCGCCGACACCACCACAGCCCCTTCGCCCACCACCCTGACCGCCACCCCGACCGCGACCCCGACCGCCGCCACCCCGACCGCTCCGGCCCCCTGGCCCGATCTCGTGAGCGCGGCGCTGCTCGGCACCGAGCGGCGGATGCCGCCGGTGGCGGTGCGGTCCGGGCAGGGCGCCGCGTCCGCGCTGCTGGACGCGGCCGCGGTGAGCACGGTGCGCCGGCGCGCCGCGCTGCGCCCCGCGCCGGCCGGTGAGCGGCCCGTCCCGGCCCCGGCCGACCCGCGGCCCCCGTTGCCGCCGGCCGCGCGCCGCAGACTGTCCCTGCTGCTCGCCGACCGCGGCGGCGCCGGAGGCGGCAGCCGCCGCGGCACGACCCCCGACCTCACCGAGCTGCTGCCCCAGTGGCTGGCCGCCGCCGAGGGGTACGGCTATCGCGCCCCGGAGGCACTGCTGCCCGCGCTGCTCGACGCCGCCCGGGCCCGTACGGACCTGCGACCCGCCGCGCTCGCCCTGGCGGGACCGCGCGCCGTGTGGCTGGCGCGGCTCAACGACGAATGGAAGTTCGCGCTCCGCGGGATCGGAGGCCCGGCCGCACCGCCCGGCGCCGACGACCCCGAGGAGGTCCGGCTCCGGTGGGAGGAGGGCCTGTTCGCCGAACGGGTCGCGCTGCTGACGGCGCTGCGCCGCCGCGATCCGCAGGCCGGCCTGGCGCTGCTGGTCACGACGTGGTCCACGGAGCGGGCCGAGGACCGTCTGATGTTCCTCGACTCGCTGCGCGAGGGCCTCTCGGCGGCCGATGAGCCCTTCCTCGAACAGGCGCTGTCCGACCGCAGCCGCAATGTCCGCGCCACGGCCGCCGAGCTGCTCTCCGCGCTCCCCGGCTCCGCGCTCGCGGCCCGTATGGCCCGGCGTGCCCGTACGTGCATCGGCCTGGACCGCACGGCCGACCCGGCGGCGATCGTCGTCGAGGCGCCGCACGAGTGCGATGCGGGGATGCAGCGGGACGGCGTCACTCCCAAGCCGCCGTCCGGACGGGGCGAACGGTCCTGGTGGCTGGGCCAGTTGGTGGAGGCGGCACCGCTCGAAGGCTGGCACGAACGGTTCGCGGGCCGCGACCCGGCGGCGATCGTCGCGCTCCCGGTGGCCGACGACTGGCGGACCGAGTTGCACGACGCCTGGTCCCGCGCCGCCGTGCGCCAGCGGAACGCCGACTGGGCAAGGGCGCTGCTGGGCGCGCCGGGCGCGCCGTCCCATGCCGCCGAGGTCGCGCCGGCCGGCTCGACCCGGGACCTGACGAAGCTGCTGACCGTGCTGCCCGATGACGAACGGGCCGGGTGGGTGGCGGAGTTCATCGCCGCGCACGGCCTCTCGGACGCCTTCCGGATGCTCGGCGTGTGCGCGGTCCCCTGGGCCGAGCCGCTGGGCCGCTCCGTCGTCGACGCCCTGGACATCGCCCGGGACGCGGGCAGCTATCCCTGGAGCTTCAGCGGGGTGATGGGCCTGGCCGAGCGCTGCCTGGACCCGGCGGCGGCGGACCGTCTCGACATGCTCACCGCGGTCACGGACGAGCCGGAGGGCGCCTCACCGGGCTCCGGCGGCTACTGGTCCGAGGCGTTCCAGCGCCTGGTCGGCACACTCCGGCTACGCGCCACGATGCGTGCCGAACTCACCCCTCCGCCCGGCGGCCGGACCGCGCCATGACCCTCCGCGCCCCGGCCGTCCCCGGTCATCCGCTCCCCGGCGTCTCAGACCGCCAGCGAGCGCACATGCGCATGGACCCACTCCACGATCGACGCGGTGGTCGCGCCCGGCGTGAAGATCTCCGCGACACCCAGTTCCTTGAGCGGGGGGATGTCCGCCTCGGGGATGATGCCGCCGCCGAAGACCTTGATGTCCGCCGCGTCCCGCTCCTCAAGGAGGGCGATGACCTTCGCGAAGAGGGTGTTGTGCGCGCCGGAGAGGATGGACAGCCCGATCGCGTCGGCGTCCTCCTGGATCGCGGTGTCGACGATCTGCTCCGGGGTCTGGTGCAGCCCGGTGTAGATCACCTCCATACCGGCGTCGCGCAGCGCCCGTGCGATGACCTTGGCGCCCCGGTCGTGCCCGTCCAGCCCCGGCTTGGCCACCACCACACGGATCGGCCCCGACCTGCCTGCCGCGCCCTGGCTCCCCGCTTGCGCCCCGTCCTGCCGAGCCACACTCATCACTGCCTCCAAGCCATGCACGGCACGGTGGTGCCGCCGAGCCGACAATCGATCGCGCGACCGCGATCCGGCGGCCACGAGCGTGAACGAACGTTATCGCCAGCATCGCGCACGCCAGCCGTTTCGTGACATCCGGGGAGGGGGAAATCACACATGGGACACGTTCGCTACGCGCCGCGTTCCGCGTGTCGTGCCGCCGTGGCCGGGCGGATCAGTGCGCGCGGACCGGGCGCACGGGGAGCCGCAGTAGGGCCACCGCGCCGCCGGGCGCGCATCAGGGCGGGCACGCCGCGTGCCCGCCTCGCCGCTCATGGCTTCCCACGAGGGCACACGGGGGTCGGAGCCGCCTCCCGCGTGCCGTTCGGGAGGTCGGCCATGCAGGCCCTGCCTTTTCTCTCCGCACCACTTCTGGTCGCGCGCATGCTCGCCACACCCCTTCAGTGCGCGCGCCTGCTCCCCACCCGCACCTCTTCCCTCTTCCTCCGCAGCACCGTCGTGGACCTGGCGGTCCTCGCCGGCCATCTCCTCCTCTACCCGACCGGCATCTCCCAGGAACGACCCGTGCCACGGCCCGCAGGAGGGCCCGCCGCGGCGGGCCCGGCATCGTCGCCGACCCGGCCCGCCGCCCCCGACCCCCCACCGCTTCTCCCGACCGAGGGCCGGGCCCATCCGCCCGTCCTTCTGCTCCACGGCTTCATCGACAACCGCTCGGTCTTCATGCTGCTGCGCCGCTCGCTGCACCGGCACGGCTGGCGACGTGTCGAGGCGCTCAACTACTCCCCGCTGACCTGCGATCTCCGTAAGGCGGCCGAGTTGCTGAGCCGCCATGTGGAGGAGGTGTGCCTGCGCACCGGTCATCGCCGGGTGGACATCGTGGGCCACAGTCTCGGCGGGCTCATCGCCCGTTACTACGTGCAGCGGCTCGGCGGCGACACCCGCGTCCGTACGGTGATCACGCTCGGCACCCCGCACTCCGGCACCCGCATCGCGCCTCTGATGTCGGCGCACCCGATCGTCCGCCAGATGCGCCCCGATTCCGAGGTGATAGCGGAGTTGTCGCTCCCGGCACCGAATTGCCGCACGCAGTTCGTCGCTTTCTGGAGCGAGGAGGACCAGGTGATGATTCCGGCCACGACGGCCAGAATCGATCACCCGGATTTGATCGCGTACAACGTGCAGGTCGCAGGTGTCGGACATCTCGCCCTACCGGTCAACGGCACGGTCGCGGCCGGAATACGGGAAGCGCTGGCCTCGGCGGAGACGGCGGAAGGGGCAGCGGACGCCATCTCGGTGGCCTGACCCCCGGTCC
Organism: Streptomyces inhibens; assembly: GCF_022221585.1. NCBI lineage: Bacteria > Bacillati > Actinomycetota > Actinomycetes > Kitasatosporales > Streptomycetaceae > Streptomyces > Streptomyces inhibens. The sequence goes on along the minus strand of NZ_CP084681.1, from coordinate 6,065,923 downwards.
GCACCACCGGCCCGACCCCGCCCTCCCGCGACGCCGAAACCGCGTCGCGCAGACGACACGATCTTGACGCGCACTCGAACACTCTTCGAACGGGGTGCCAAGAACTCGCATGCGGGCCACCGAAAGGCGGCCAAATGCCCGGTCTCGCCGAGCCCAAAACCGGTTGAAGATTGTCGCCGTCGCGTACTGCCGGGTACAGTCGCCGCTAATTCTCCTGCTGCCGAGGCGAAAGAGAAGTTGGTGAACGACCGTCACCCATCGGGGGCCCAACCTCCGACCGGCTCCACTTCCGACGCCTCGTATGCGCACTATCCGGCCTACGACTCCTACGGGCAGCAGCAGTCCCCGTCCGTCAGCGCCGAATACGGCGACGGCGACCCCCTCTTCGGTTCACTCCCCGGCTCGCACGAGACGGGGATGTACGACACCGGCACATACGACACCGGGATGTACGACACCGGTGCGCACAGCACATATGGGGCAGGCGCGTACGGCACGGGCGGCTACCGCACCGATGCGTACGACATGGGGACTTACCCGGCGGGCCACGGCCATGACACCGGCGCCTATGACACCGGCAGCTTCGCCTCGGCGCAGTGGGACACCGGTACGTACGACACCGGCTCCTACGCCGTCGCCGACCCGCAGTCGGCCGCCGCCGGTTACGACCCGTACGCGCACACCGCCTACGAGTCGCCGGTGCAGGAAGCGCCCGCATACGACTCGGCCACGTACGCATCTCCCGGGTACGAGGCGACCGCGTACGAAGCCACCTCCTACGGGCACGGCGGCTATGACACCGGGAGCTTCCCCACCGGCGGGTATGACACCGGCAGTTATGCCACGGGCACCTATGAGGCGCCCGGTGCCTACGAGACCACCGGCGCCTACGAGCCGACCGCCACCTACGGCACCATCGGCCATCAGGCCACCGCGGTCGAGGAGACCGCGAGCTACGAGGCCACGGCGATCTGGTCGACCACCGACCAGCAGCTGATCGCCGCCATCCCGACACAGGCCGGCCCGCCCCCGGAAGACACCGTCCAGTGGGACAGCACCACTTGGGACGAGAGCACCCGGTACGGCACCGGCCGACTCGACATCGGCCCGTACGACACCGGCCGGCACGACGCCGACCAGCCGCTCGCCGGTGAGCACGAGTCCGACGACGGCTCCTCCGGCGAGACCCGCGACTCCGGCCACCCCGACGCGGCCGGCGACGCCGCCGCCGTGGCCGACGCCATGACGCAGGCCATGCCGATCACCACCGCGGTCGCCGCCCCCGCCGGCCGTCGGGTCGACGGGCCGAGCGCCGGCAAGGCCGTCCGTGGCCGCGGCCGGCGACGCCCGGCGAAGCGGTCGGCGCTGCTGACGGTCGCCGTGCCCTCGGTCGCCGCCATGGGCGTGTGCGCCGTGGCCGCCGCGGCCGTCGCCGGAGTCGGCGGGGACGACAAGAGCGACTCGACCACCCAGGCCGCGGCCGACCCCGGCGCCGTCAAACCGTCCGCGGCCAACAACAAGCTCGACACCCAGCTCGCCGGACTCAGCGCCAGCGCCGATGACTTCCGTGACCGGGCCAGCCGCACCCAGGAGCGGATCGACCTCAAGGAACGCCAGGCGCTGGAGCGTAAGCGCAAGGCGGAGGAGGCGGCCCGCAAGGAGGCCATGCGGCCCAAGTTCGTGCTGCCGGTCACCCAGCACGGGCTGAGCGCGCTCTTCGGCCAGGCCGGGGTGAACTGGATGTCCGTGCACACCGGCATCGACTTCCCGGTCAGCTACGGCACCCCCGTCATGGCCGCCACCGACGGCACCGTACGCACCCAGTGGAACTCCGCCTACGGCAACATGGCGATCGTGACCGCGCCCGACGGCACCGAGACGTGGTACTGCCATCTGAGCAGCACCAAGATCCGGTCCGGGTCGGTCAAGGCCGGTGACCAGATTGCGTATTCGGGCAACTCCGGCAATTCCACGGGCCCGCATCTGCACTTCGAGGTGCGCCCCGGCGGCGGCTCGGCGGTCGACCCGCTGCCCTGGCTGCGCAGCCACGGTCTCAACCCGAACTGACCGCCGCCGTACGGTTCCCGCGCGCCGGGCGTCCCCGCTCCGCCCGGCGCCGACCGCTCCTACAGCTTCTCCACCGGCGCATAGCGCAGCAGCAGCCGCTTCGGCTTCTCGCCGCCGAAGTCGATCGTCGCCTCGGCGTTGTCGCCGCTGCCCTTGACGCCGACGACCGTGCCGAGCCCGAAGCTGTCGTGGGTAACGCGGTCGCCGACGGCCAGCGAGGCCACCTGGCGGTCCGTGGCACGGCGGGTCGCAAAGCCGCTCGGGCCCTTGGAGCGGGCCGACGACAGCGTGGCTCCGATGCCCCCGCCGAAGCCGCCACCGCTCCCGCTGCCCGCCTTCAGGCCGCCCATCGAGGCGGACGGCGTCGCGGCGCCGGTGCGCTTCCACTCGACATAGTCGTCCGGGATCTCCTCCAGGAACCGGGAGGGCGGGTTGTACGAGGGCTGGCCCCAGGCGCTGCGCATCGTCGAGCGGGTGACGTACAGCCGCTCGCGGGCGCGGGTGATGCCGACATAGGCCAGCCGGCGCTCCTCCTCCAGCTCCTTGGTCTGGCCCAACGAGCGCATGTGCGGGAAGACGCCGTCCTCCAGGCCGGTCAGGAAGACGACCGGGAACTCCAGGCCCTTGGCGGTGTGCAGCGTCATGAGGGTGATCACGCCGCTGCCGTCCTCGTCCTCGTCGGGGATCTGGTCGGAGTCGGCGACCAGGGCGACCTGCTCCAGGAAGTCGGAGAGCGTGCCGGGGTTCGCCTCCTCCCGGTCCTGCTCGAACTCCAGGGCCACGGCGGCGAGTTCCTGGAGGTTCTCGATCCGGGTCTCGTCCTGCGGGTCGGTGGAGGCCTGGAGTTCGGCGAGGTAGCCCGTACGCTCCAGGACGGCTTCCAGGATGGTGGCGGGCCCGGCGCCGGACTCGACGATCGTGCGCAGCTCCTCCATGAGGACGTTGAAGCGCTTGACGGCGTTGGTCGAGCGGGCGGCCATGCCGTACGCCTCGTCGACCCGGCGCAGCGCCTGCGGGAAGGTGATCTTCTCGCGGGAGGAGAGGGCGTCGATCATCGCCTCGGCGCGCTCGCCGATCCCGCGCTTGGGGACGTTGAGGATCCGGCGCAGCGGGACGGTGTCCTCGGGGTTGGCGAGCACCCGCAGATACGCCAGGACGTCGCGGACCTCCTTGCGCTCGTAGAAGCGCACACCGCCGACGACCTTGTAGGGCAGCCCGACCCGGATGAAGATCTCTTCGAAGACACGGGACTGGGCGTTGGTGCGGTAGAAGACGGCGACATCGCCGGCCTTGGAGTCGCCGGCGTCCGTCAGCCGGTCGATCTCGTCGGCGACGAACTGCGCCTCGTCGTGCTCGGTGTCGGCGACATAGCCGGTGATCTTGGGGCCGGCGCCGGCGTCCGTCCAGAGGTTCTTGGGGCGGCGGTTCTCGTTGCGCTCGATGACGGCGTTGGCGGCGGACAGGATGGTCTGGCTGGAGCGGTAGTTCTGCTCCAGCAGGATCGTCGTGGCGTCCGGGTAGTCCTCCTCGAACTGGAGGATGTTGCGGATCGTGGCGCCGCGGAACGCGTAGATCGACTGGTCGGCGTCACCGACGACGCACAGCTCGGCGGCGGGCATCTCGGCCGTACCAGGGCCGACCAGCTCGCGGACGAGGGTGTACTGGGCGTGGTTGGTGTCCTGGTACTCGTCGACGAGGACGTGGCGGAAGCGGCGGCGGTAGTGCTCGGCGACATCCGGGAAGGCCTGGAGCAGATTGACCGTCGTCATGATGATGTCGTCGAAGTCCAGGGCGTTGGCCTCGCGCAGCCGCGCCTGGTACATCGCATACGCCTCGGCCAGAGTCTTCTCGAAACCGTCGGCCGCCGTCCCGGCGAAGGTCTCCTCGTCGATAAGCTCGTTCTTGAGGTTGGAGATCTTCGCGCTGAAGGACTTGGGCGGGAAGCGCTTGGGGTCCAGGTCCAGGTCGCGGCAGACCAGGGCCATCAGGCGCTTCGAATCGGCGGCGTCGTAGATCGAGAAGGAGGACGTGAAGCCCAGCTTCTTGGACTCGCGGCGCAGGATCCGTACGCAGGCGCTGTGGAAGGTGGAGACCCACATGGCGTTGGCACGCGGGCCGACCAGCTCCTCGACGCGCTCCTTCATCTCACCGGCGGCCTTGTTGGTGAAGGTGATCGCGAGGATCTGGCCGGGGTGGACATGGCGCTCGGCGAGCAGATGCGCGATGCGGTGGGTCAGCACCCGGGTCTTGCCGGAGCCGGCGCCGGCGACGATCAGCAGCGGGCTGCCCGTGTGCACCACGGCGGCCTTCTGCTCGTCGTTGAGCCCCTCCAGCAGCGCCGCCGCGTCGACGGGCGGGCGGGCGGCGCCGTCGCGGTAGTACGCCTCCCTGGGCACGGGCGCGTCGAACTTCCCGCCGAAGAGGTCGGCGGGGATCTCCTCCGGGGCCGGGCCGTGCTCGTCCTCGGGAGGTGGCGGGTGCTCCTCCTCGCCCTTGTGGCCGAGGTCCGCCAGGAAGCTGTCGTCAAAGAGGCTGCTCATCGCCCACCGAGTCTAGGCCGCCGCACCGACAGCGTGCTGCGGAGTGGGCGATAGTCGGCCTCGTGCGGGGCGGGCCGCGGCGCTGTGGCTGGTCAGGGGGCCGTCCGCGCGTCGGCCGGGGCGCGCACCCACCTACCCGAATCCGACATCTGCCACAAGGAGCCCCTCATCGCGTTCAGGTCACGAAAAGGTTTCGGGCATATCGAACATCAGCCTTCACAGGAGCCACACGAGTTGGCTAACGTCCTCGCTCAGGCAGCCCGCCTCCCCGCGGACGACCGCGTCCGCACGGGCCGCCCGCGCCGAGTCCGGCCCTGCCGCCAGGCACCCGGAGCCGGGGACCCACCAGCACCAATGGGGTGAATCGATCCGTACGACTGCGCCAGCAGACGTCCGGACCGTAGGGCAAGCCTTCCGTCAGCGACACCCGCCCGAACCCGACAGCTAACCCGGTAGGCGGTCCACGGAAGGAGTTGCCGGCCTTGGCGTCCCATCGCAAGCCGCGCACCAGCGTCCTCACCTCCCCCGGGAGTCGTCGTGCGGCGGCCGGGTTCACCACCGCCGCCCTCGCCTCGGTCACCCTGCTCTCGCAGTCCGCCGACGCGGCCCCCAGCGCGCCCAAGCCCACCATCGAAGAGGTCAAGCAGAAGGTCGACGGCCTCTACCGCCAGGCCGAGGTGGCCACCCAGAAGTACAACGCGGCCAAGGAGCACGCCGATCATCAGCGCGACACCGTGGACGGCCTGCTGAACGCCGCCGCCAAGCGCGCGGAGAAGATGAACGAATCCCGGCGCGAGCTGGGCATGTTCGCCTCGGCGCAGTACCGCACCGGCGGCATGAACCCGACGGCGCAGCTGATGCTCGCCAAGGACCCGCAGCAGTTCGTCGACCGCAACCACCTGATGGAGCGGCTGACCGGTCGGCAAAAGCAGGCGGTCACCGACTACCAGGAGCAGCAGGCGGCGGCCACCCGGCAGCGGGCCGAGGCGACCCGCAGCCTGGAGCAGCTGCAGACGTCGCAGGCCTCCCTGAAGGAGTCCAAGCGTGCCGTCCAGGACAAGCTGGCCGAGGCCCGGCAGCTGCTGTCCCGGCTGACCGCCCAGGAGAAGGCGCGGCTGGCGGAGCTGGAGCGCCAGAAGGAGGCGGCGGCCAAGCGCAAGGCCGAGGAGGAGGCGCGCCGGCAGCAGGAGCGGGAGCGTCAGCAGCAGCAGCAGGACGGCGGCGGCTCCACCGGCGGCCAGACCGGTGGTGGCTCGACGGACGGCGGCTCGACCGGCGACTCGTCCACCACCAAGGCCGAGAAGGCGCTCGCCTTCGCCCGCGCCCAGATCGGCAAGCCGTACGTCTGGGGCGCGACCGGCCCCACCTCCTACGACTGCTCGGGGCTGACGCAGGCGGCGTGGAAGGCGGCCGGGGTCGATCTGCCGCGCACGACCTGGGACCAGGTCAAGGTCGGCCAGCGGGTGGCGACCAGCGATCTCAAGCCCGGTGACCTGGTGTTCTTCTATGACGACATCAGCCACGTAGGCATGTACATAGGCGGCGGCAAGATGATCCACGCGCCGCACCCGGGTGCCAACGTCCGGGAGGAGTCGATCTACTACATGCCGATCTACGGGAGCGTCCGCCCGGCCTGAGCCCGGCCCCGCTCCCCCACAAGGCCACCCCCCACGGCCACCCCCCACACGCCACCGCGCGGCCGTCGCCTCCGGAGTCCGGAGCGCGATGCCCGCGCGGTGTGCCGTAGTGGTGCCGTGGTGGTACCGGCGGCTCAGGTCCAGAGCACCGCGATGAAGATGTTGGCGATCGTGAGTGCGCCGACCGCGCCGAACAGCGGCTTGTCGACCTTCTCCTCGTCCCGCTTGACGTAGACCAGCGCCAGGATCACCACCAGAACGGCCATCTTGATGCCGATCTTGATGTTGTTGACGGGGTGGTCCTGGGCCTGGTTGAGGCCGACCAGCACGATGCCGGTGACCAGCATCGTCAGCGCGCCGTGCAGCATGGCCGGCACGAAGCGGGCGGTGCCCGCGCTCATCGCCTTCATCTGGGTCAGAAAGCCGCCCAGCAGGGAGGCGATGCCGATGATGTGCAGGCCGACGAAGATATTGATTACTACGTCCATAGTGCTGGATCGTAGCCGCCGCATAGCACGGCCCTTCAGGCAGGGCGCCGACAATCGCCGCATCGGTCACGGCAGACCGCTCCCGGCCGTGCGCCCGCGGCGCCGCGGTCACCCGCGTACCGGCAGCGGTCGAAAGCGGGCAATGCCGCGCAAGCGGACTCACCTCCGTGGCGCCCAGGCTTAGCGTCCTCCTCCAAGCGGTCGACTCCCCGCCAACGCCGGGCTCCACACCGGCGTTTCGTCGACCGCCCCGCCGAGAGGTCCGGCGGCGGTCCGCTCCCCCGTTGCGGACCGCCTCCGGACCCAGGGCCCGAAGGGAAGGAAGTGACGGCCACCGTGGCCTCGCACCGCAAGCCCAGGCAGCATCCGCTCGCCTCGCTCACCGGAGGCGGCTCGCGCAGCGCGCGCACCGCCCGTACGGCCGCCACCCTGGCCCTCGCGGGTGCCGCCACCGCCACCACCTTCGACGGCACCGGCCAGGCCGTACCCGAGCCCACCCCCGCCCAGGTCAAGGGCCGGGTCGACGCGCTGTACCAGGAGGCAGAGGTGGCCACGCAGAAGTACAACGGTGCGAAGGAAGCCGCCGATACGGCACGCCAGGAGCTGAGCGGACTGCAGGACGAGGCCGCCCGCAGGACCCGGAAACTGAACGCCGCCCGCGGCGAACTGGGCACCATGGCCGCAAGCCAGTACCGCTCCGGCGGCGTGGACCCCACCGTACGGCTGCTGTTGTCCGCCGATCCGCAGCGCTATCTGGACGGCGCCGCGGTCCTGGAGCGTACGGGCAGCCACCAGGCGACCGCGGTGGCCGGTTACGCGCGCCGGCTCGGCAGCGTACGGCAGGTCCGGCAGCGGGCCGAGGACACCGCGGAGCGGCTGGTGGGCACCGAGACCGCGCTGAAGAAGCACCGGGTCACCATCGTGCGGAAGCTGGACGCCGCGGAGCAGCTGCTCGACCGGCTGACTGCGGAGCAGCGGCGGCGGATGGCGGGCCGGGACGGCTCCCGGGGCGGGGCGGCCGACGGCCGTGCGGACCGGGGGGCGGGGCGCGGTGACGGCCTCCTCGGCGGGGTCCCCACCGGCTCGGGGGCCGCCGCTGCGGCATCCGCGCAGGCTCCCAACGCCCGTGCCGCGCAGGCCGTTTCCTTCGCGTACGGCGCACTCGGCAAGCCGTACGTCTGGGGCGCTACCGGCCCCTCCGCATACGACTGCTCGGGCCTGACCCAGGCCGCCTGGAAGTCCGGCGGCGTCTCCCTGCCCCGTACGACCTACACCCAGGTCAGCTCCGGGCCACGTATCGACCGGTCCCAACTGGCCCCCGGAGACCTGGTGTTCTTCTACTCGGGCATCAGCCATGTGGGGCTCTACATCGGTGACGGCAAGATGATCCACGCTCCGCATCCGGGTGCGCCGGTACGGATCGCACCGATCGACCAGATGCCGTTCGCGGCGGCGACCCGGCCCGCGTAGGGGTCTGCGTACGGGCGCAGCGCCTCCGGCACCTCCGGCACACAATTCGGCGCTAGCAAAGCTAGCTATTGAAGCATTGCTACTGCAGGACAGGGCCATGCGAGTTAGCGTTGCTAGTAGAGTTAGCAACGCTAACCAAGGACCTCGTGGTGGCCGGCGACCGGGTGGTCGGGCGCTTCGTCTGCCGCGGCACCCACACCGGACCGTTCCTCGGGATACCCGCGACCGGCCGGAGCATCGAGATGCGCTCCATCGACATCTGGCGTGTGGCGGACGGCATGTTCGCCGAGCACTGGGACGAACTGAACACGCTGGAGCTGTTCCAGCAGCTGGGCGTGGTGCCTGCGCTGGACGCCGCGGCGGATGCCGACGGTGCCGCGTGACGGATCTCAGCCCCTGAGCTGCGTCCCGAACCACCGGAAGATCTCCGGCACCTGCTGCCGCCACACCGCCGTGGTGTGGCCGCCCGCGAGCGCCGAGATCTGCTGCACGGTCACCGTCGTCGGGCGCTTCGCGAGCTGACGCAGTCCGATGCCCGCCTGGTAGCCGTCGCCCGCGGCGCCCGACACATACAGCGCCGTACGCGGCGGCCTACCGGCGGCGTTGGCGGACTTCAGGATGTGCATCGGGTTGGACTCGATACGCAGCTTGGGGTCCTTGCCGGCGAGCGAGTCCGGCTCCAGCGCCGGGTCGTTGTAGCCGGACATGGCGACCGCGGCGCGGTAGCGGTCCGGGTGGGACAGCGCGAGCTTGGTGGCGCAGTGCGCGCCGGCCGAATAGCCGGCCAGCGCCCAGGAGTCCGGCTTGTCGCCGGCCCGGAAGTTGTCGACGATCATCTGGCGTACGTCGACGGTCAGCCAGCTGTCGGCGTTGACCTTCCCGGGGATGTTGACGCAACCGGTGTCGGCGCCGGTGAGGATATTGGTACGCGGCGCCACCAGGATGAACGGCTTGATCGCGCCGCGCTGCATCAGCGGCCCGAGCTGCTCGCCCACGTGCAGCGACCCGAACCAGGCCTTCGACGAACCGGGGTAGCCGGGCAGCAGCTCGACCACCGGGAACTTCTTGTTCCGGTAGGCGGGGTCGTTGTACTGCGGCGGCAGCCATACGTACACCTCGCCCAGCACACCCGAGATCCGGCCCCTGAGGTCGGTCATCGTGACACCGGCGCCCATCCTCGCGTCATCGGCCGGGCGGAACCGCTGGAGCTGCTTGGGCCGGTTCTTGATCTGCTGCCCGCCCATCCCGTCGGGGCCGAGATCCTTGGCCGCCTCGACATGGCTGTCGGTGCCGAGCAGATCGCCCCAGGTGTCGTAGAGATTGTTGGCGTTGTTGACCAGGACGAAGACCACGGTGATGGCCGTGATCTGGGCGAACACCAGCATCAGCAGCCGGGCGACGGTGCGGACCAGCCGCGGTCCGGCTATCCGGCTCCATACGGCGAGCGGCAGCACCACGGCGACGATCAGCAGCGCGATCGAGGTGAGGAAGAAGGGCGTGCCCGTCAGGCTCATCGGGATCTCGTTTCCAGGACATACGCGAAGGACGTGGGGGTGGTTCCGCCCCCGCCTTCGGCAGTGAGCCTCTCCGCGCCCTTAGATGGCGATCCGCGCGGTCCTGGTTGCCCGTCTTTGGTCGTTCTTTGCGACCTCGTCCCTCGGCTTTACCCCCTCGTGCCCGGGCCCCGTGCCCTCGCCCTCCGGCCGCTCGTCAACGGGATCCGCGCCGCGCGGCCGGGCGCGGGGCCTGCGCGGAGCGGATCCCGACGTCGCAGGTCAGACCAGCCGCCGGGCCGTGGCCCAGCGGGTCAGCTCATGGCGGTTGGAGAGCTGGAGCTTTCTGAGCACCGCGGAGACATGCGATTCGACCGTCTTCACGGAGATGAACAGCTGCTTGGCGATCTCCTTGTACGCATAGCCGCGGGCGATCAGCCGCAGCACCTCGCGCTCGCGCTGGGTGAGGCGGTCCAGGTCCTCGTCGATCGGCGGGGCATCCGTCGAGGCGAAAGCGTCCAGGACGAAGCCGGCGAGCCGGGGCGAGAAGACGGCGTCGCCGTCGGCGACCCGGAAGATCGCGTTGACCAGGTCCGCGCCGGTGATCGTCTTGGTGACATAGCCGCGCGCGCCGCCACGGATGACGCCGATGACGTCCTCGGCCGCGTCGGAGACCGACAGCGCGAGGAAGCGGACCGGGCGCTCGGCGTCGGCCATCATCGCGGCGCAGCGACGCAGCACCTCGACCCCGCCGCCACCGGGGAGATGGACGTCCAGGAGGACGACCTCGGGGCGGGTGGCCGTGATGACCGTGACGGCCTGGTCGACGTCGGCGGCCTCGCCGACCACCTCGACGCCGGTGCGCCCGGTCTCACCGATCTCGGCCTGGACGCCCGTACGGAACATCCGGTGGTCGTCGACCAGCACGACACGGACGGTCCGGCCCTCGGCCGTCCCGCCGCCGGTCTCGCCCTGCTGTGCGCCCTCGCTGCTCATCTCTTCCGCCCGTCCCTCGGTGTCTGGCCCGTCATCATCCCGTGCCCCGGCCCGCGGTGTCGCCGCCGGCCGCCCCTCGCCCTGCCCCGTCATGCGTCACGCTCCTGCGCGGTGCGCTCCACCTCCAGCTCGACGACGGTGCCGCCGTCGGGGGCGGAGCGCAGCCGGGCGGTGCCGCCGTGGCGCTCCATCCGGCCGATGATGGATTCCCGTACGCCCATCCGGTCCGCGGGGACCGCATCCAGATCGAATCCGGGGCCGCGGTCGCGCACCGAGACAAAGACCGTACGGCCCTCCACCTCGGCGAACACCTGCACCGGGCCGCCCTCGCCACCGTACTTGGCGGCATTGACCATCGCCTCGCGTGCGGCCTGCATCTGGGCGCCCAGCACCTCGTCCAACGGGCAGTCGCCGACGACCACGACCTCGATCGGGACGCCGTGGTGGTCCTCCACCTCGGCGGCGGACTTGCGGACCGCCTCCGCCAGGGTGGCCGCTTCCTCGTCCTCGTCCTTGCCGCGGCCCTCGGGTTTGTAGAGCCAGGCGCGCAGCTCACGTTCCTGGGCGCGGGCCAGCCGCGCCACCTCCCGGGCGTCGTCGGCGTTGCGCTGGATCAGGGTGAGGGTGTGCAGGACGGAGTCATGAACATGGGCGGCCACCTCGGCGCGCTCCTGGGCACGGATGCGCATCAGCCGCTCCTCGGAGAGGTCCTGGGCCATCCGTACGAGATAGGGGCCGGCCAGCAGCGCGATGCCGACGACGACGGCGAGCGAGGCCTGCAGCACCGAGCCGAGATGCCGCACCGAGCCCTGCAGCACGACGATGCCGGTCACGCCGACACAGACCAGCAGCACACCGGCCGCGCCGCGCAGCATCGGCAGCAGCCCCTTGCGGCGGCCGAGCTCCAGCCACTGGGCGCGGCGGGAGTTGTCCGCCTGGCGCCACACCAGGGCGACACCGGCGCCGATCAGCAGCACCGGCCAGAGATAGCCGTTGGCCTGACCCAGCTGGAACCTGGAGGCGACGATCGCGGCACCGATCAGCAGCGCGATCAGCGCGAAGACCTGCCCCTTGTCGGGCCTGCGGGCCAGCCGCCGCCGCTTCTCGTCGCCCGGGGCCAGGTGCCGTGGCTCCACGCCGCCGACGCCCAGCGGGACGAAGAACCAGAACGCGGCATACAGCAGGGCGCCCATGCCGTCGGCCATGAAGAGGGCCACGAAGACGATCCGGACCCAGGAGACCGGCAGTCCGAGATGCCCGGCGAGACCGCGCGCGACGCCACCGAGCAACCGCCCGTCGGCGCTGCGGTAGAGCTTGCGCACGGGCGGGTCGTCGGGGTCCGGCGCCGGGGCGTAGGCCGTCTCGGCGCGGGGTGGCGCTGTGGTCATGTCCCCGATCGTCACACGCCGTGCGGGCCCGGGGCATCAGGGTCGACCCTGAACCCGTCCCTGACGTTTCACGGGGCGGTCCCGGAGCGGTCCCGGGGCTGGGCCTCAGCTCTTCGACTCGGTCCTGCGGAAGCCGTCCTTCACAACCGAGAAGACCTTCTCGAACTTCGTCCAGTTCACTTCCGGCGCGGACACATAGATCGCGTACTCCTTGTCACCCTCGCGGCCGAACCCGAGGTCGATGCCGCGATAGGTGCGGGCCCGGCCCCCGAAGGTGAACTCCCAGATCGCGGCGGGATCGCCCTGGAAGACCGTGTCCTGCATACGCAGCCGTGAGTAGACGGGGTACGACCTCTTGAAGTCGGCCTCGACGTCCTTGAAGTGCTGCACCTGATCCGCCGAGGAGAAGTCCAGGACGCTGAGGGTCAGCCGCGCGAGCTCGCCCTCGGAGGCGTAGACGATCTGCCGTCCGCCGTCCCTGACCTGCCGCTGCCAGCCGTTGGGCACCGGGAAGGTGACGCCGAGCGCGGTCTCCGTGGCCTTGCGGTAGCCGTCGGGGAGGGGCGGCGGGGATCCGATGCTGGTGTTCGGGACGCTGGGGAGTACCGGGACGCCCTTGTTGCTCGCCTTCTTGGACACGCCGGAGTCGTCGCGGTGCAGCACGTACCAGGCCGTGCCCGCGCCGCCGCCGGCGGCCAGCACCCCGACGACGCTCCAGGCCACGACCCGGGCGCCACGCCGCTTGCGGGCCACGGGGCCGCCGGACCGCCCGCCGAGGGCTCCGTCCGGCACGGCCACCCGTCCGGTCACGGTGCCGCCGCTGCCCGCACCCGTGGCCCTATACGCCCCGGCGCCGGTCCCGGTGGCGCCGCGCGAGCTGGCCTCCGGCTCGCCCGTATGCGACACCGCACGCGTCGGCGCCTCCCCCTGCTCGTCCTGCTCGTCCGGCTTGGCCTCCGCGCCACGGCGCCCGACGGTCCCCAGGGCCAGTGTCGGCCAGCCGATCAGCGCCGTGTCCGCGTCGCCCTCGGCCGCGCGCAGCGCCTGCTCGACGACGTCGGTCGTCGGCCGGTCCTCCGGCTCCTTGGCGAGCAGCGCCTCGATCAGCGCGGTCAGCGGCCCGGCGTTGGCCGGCGTCGGGAGCGGGTCCATGGCGATCGCGTACGCCGTCTCGACCGCGGTGTTCTTCCGGAACGGGGGCCGTCCCTCGACCGCCTGATAGAGCGTTGCGCCCAGCGCCCACAGGTCCGAGGCGGGTCCGGGGGTGCCGCCCTTGACCCGCTCGGGCGCCAAGTAGTCGATGGAGCCGACCAGCTCACCGGTCTTGGTGAGCGTGGAGGTGCCGCTGGCGACCGCGATGCCGAAGTCGGTGAGCACGACCCGGCCGTCCTCGCCGAGCAGGACGTTGCCCGGTTTGACGTCACGGTGCAGCACACCGGCGGAGTGTGCGGCACGCAGCGCAGCGATCATGCCGCGGCCGATACGGGCGGCCTCGCGCGGTGTGACCGAACTGTCGGTCCGGGCGGCCTGCTTGATGGCGTCGCCGAGCGTCGTGGAGGGGACGTACTCCATGACGATGCACGGCAGCCCGGCGTCGTCCACGACGTCGTGCACCCCCACCACATTGGGATGGTTGATGCGGGCCGCGGCCTGCGCCTCCCGGGTGGTGCGCTCATGGCGGGTCGCCAGTTCGTCCTCGTCCAACTGCGGCGAGACGTGCAAACGCTTGACCGCGACCTGGCGGCCGAGGACCTCGTCCCGGGCGCGCCAGACCGTGCCCATACCGCCTTGGCCTATCCGTTCAACAAGTCGATACCGCCCGGCGACCAGTCGCCCCTCGTCCACCGACGCCGCCTCCGCCACCGCACGCCCCTCCGGAAACCCGTACGTATCCAGGGCGCAACGATAGTCTTTGAGGTCGGCGGACAGACCCCCGGCCACCGCCCGTCGCTGCCCTTCTTTCAGGCGGCGCGGGATCGCGGGGGCATATGCGAACCGGCGGGGGATTTCGGGACCCCCCTGGGGCATGTCGGGGCCGCCGGCAGCGGATCTCAGGGATCTGCCAGGGTTTCCACGGATACCGGGGCTCGGTCGCTCTTGTCACCATGGGTCCATGAACGATGCAGCCCCCGTCGAGGAGTCGGCACCCTCCGACCCCGCCGGCCCCACCCCGCCACATGCCCCGCTGCGCCGCAGCCGGCGGCACAAGGTCGTCGCCGGGGTGTGCGGCGGGCTGGGCCGGCAGTGGGATCTCGACCCGGTCATCTTCCGGATCGTGCTCGCCGTGCTCTCCGTCGGCGGCCTCGGCCTCATCGTCTACGGCTTCGCCTGGCTGCTCATCCCCCTCGACGGCGAGGACGAGAACGAGGGCCGCCGGCTGCTCTCCGGCCGTGTCGAGGGCTCCGCGCTGACGGCCCTGCTCTTCGCGCTGGTCGGCTGCGGACTGTTCCTGACGACTCTCTCCAAGGGCAGCATGATGTCCTTCGCCATCATGCTGATGCTGGTGGTGGCCGGCTCGGCGTATTGGTCGCGCCGGCGCCGGCAGGCCGAGGCCGAGGGGCCGGAGGCGATGGACTCCGCCACCGCCCAGGCGGTCGCCGACGCCCCGCCGGAGACCAAGGCGCCCCCGGTGCCGACCGGCCCCTCCTGGTGGCGTGAGCCGCGCTCCAAGGACGCGGCCGGTCCGGGCTATCTGTGGGGGCCCGAGAACACCCCGCTGCCACTCGACATCAGCTACCGGTTCGAGCACGGCGCGGGCGCGGCCACCGCTCCTCAGCGGCACGGCGCCTGGTCCGGGCCGGGCCGCCCTCCCGGCCCGTCGGTGCCACCGCACGGTGCCCACCCGGCCCGGGCCCCGCGCAGGACTCCGCGTACCGGCCGCCCGATAGGCGGCTGGACGTTCCTGCTGGCGCTGTTCGCCGGCGCCGGAACCGCGGCCTCCATCTACCGGCACGACGGGCTCGCACCGTCCCTCCAGGCGGGGCTGGCGGCCGCGCTGGTCGTCTTCGGCCTGGGGCTGGTGCTCAGCGCCTGGTTCGGCCGGACGGGCGGCGGCACGGTCTTCATGGTGGTGCTGACGGCCCTGCTGCTGGCGGGTGCGACGGCGCTGCCCGACAACATCACCGCCAACTGGCAGCACCGCACCTGGACCCCCACCAGCCTCACAGCCGTCCAGCCGCATTACGAACTCGGCTCCGGAGAAGCGGAGTTGGACCTCGGCGAACTCCCCCTCAAGGACGGCCGTACGGTCCGCACCAGCGCGGACGTGGGCGCCGGCCGCCTCCAGGTGACGCTGCCGCAGGGTGTCACCACCCATCTGCGCATCTCGCTCGGCGTCGGCGACATCCAGCTGCCCGGCGATGCGCCCGACGATGTGGACCTCTCTGCGGGTGGTCAGCAGCGGACGGTCACACTGCCCGCCGAGGGCCTCCAGAAGGGCGAAAAGCCGCGCGGCTCCCTGGACCTGGTTCTCAACGTCGGCGCCGGCCAGGTCGACATCCGGCGCACGGTCCCGGCTCCCGCCCCGCCGACACCCGCCGCACCGACACCCGCCGCGCCGACCGCCCCGACCCGTCAGGGAGCCCCCTCGTGAAGCGCCACCCCTTCGAACCGGCCCGCCTGATCTCGGGCATCGCCGCCCTCGCCGTCGGCACGGGCTACGGCCTCGACGCCCTCGACATCTGGCACGCACCCGGCCCCTGGCTCTTCTTCGCCCTCCCCGCCGGTCTGGTCCTCTCCGGCATCACCGCCGCCATCTGGGCAACGGCCCGCCGCCACCACGCGGACCGCGCCGACGAGCCGGCCATACCCCAACGCTCCTGATCCACCGGCCCCGGCCTGATCCACCGGACGCGCCTGGGCCTGCTTCTGATGGCGCTTGTTCTGCCGGGTGGATCAGAACTGGCGTTGGGCATGCATGTGGCTTGGTGGGGTCAACACTTCAACGGCTGGTGTCCCGTGGCCATGTACGGGAGGCCGGCAGTCCGCATGTGGGAGGCGCGCGTGAGCACGGAGCAACAGTGGGACATCGTTTCGGGAATCGGCATCACGGCCCTGGCGGTGGCGGCGAGCAGAGCCCGTGAAACCAGTCGCCCCGACGCCCTGGCCAAGGACCCGTATGCGGCTGTTTTCGTCAAGGAGGCCCACCCGCCGGTGCCGCTGCCGACGACCGAGGCCGAGGCGGCGGCAACGGAAACGCAGCGCACCTGGTCGGCCACTTCCGCGTACGTAGCCGTGCGTACTCGTTACTTCGACGACTACTTCCAACGGGCCGCCGAGGCCGGCGTCACGCAGATGGTGCTGCTGGCGTCGGGGCTCGACACCCGGGCATTCCGGCTGCGCTGGCCGGCGCACACCGTCGTCTACGAGATCGACCAGCCCTTGGTACTGGACTTCAAGTTGAGCGTCCTGCGCAAGCGGGGCGCCACCACCGGATGCGACCACCGGCCGGTGGCCGCGGACCTGAAGGAGGACTGGTCGGCGGCACTGGAGAAGGCAGGCCTCGACCGTTCGCGCCCGACCGCCTGGCTCGCCGAAGGGCTCCTGCCCTACCTCCCGCCCACGGCCGAGGACGACCTGTTCCAGGAGATCCACCGGCTCTCCGCCCCCGGCAGCCAACTCGCCGTGGAGTACATCGGCGACATGCAGGGGGCTCTGGACGACTCCGCGATTGCGGACAGCACCCGGCGCCTGGGAGTCGACATCAGGGGACTGGTCCACACCGGCCGGCAGCCCGCCCCCGGAGTGCGCCTGTCGGAACTGGGCTGGGAGACACGGGAGGTGTCGGCCGCGGAGGCGGCAAGAGGCTATGAACGCCCTCTGGACCCCACCTCCTTCATGAGCAGTGCCGTCTACACCTGTGCTCGCCGGTCATGACGCTCACCGAGAACGCCGCGACGAATGGCGAACGTTGCCGCCTACGGCGTCCCGGCGCGTCTGTGCGTCTACCGCGTCCCGATGCGTCTGTGCCTCTACGGCGTCCCGGTGCGCCTGTGCCTCTACCGCGTCCCGGTGCGCCTGTGCGGCGGAATGCGGCTGCCGGCGGCCGTTGGGCAGTTGTCGGCCTGGCCGGCGTGGCCGGCCAGGCACGGCGGGCAGAGCCCGGTCATGCATTCCGCCATGACCGGCTCGGCATCCCCGGCGGACTGCCCGGATCGCCGCCATGAGACTCGAGCCCGGCGTCACCTTGGACGTTGCCGAGACCAATCTCCGCTCCGCGCTGAACGTGCTGTCGAACGCCCGGTCCGGCGGTCCGTTCGAGACGCTCTGGCAGAGCTACATGGCAGCGGTCCACAAGGCCATGCCGCTGGTGGCCCGGACATTCGCCGAACCGGATATCGCCGCGGTACTCCAGTCGTCGGCGTACTGGCATCTCCTTCCCACTTCCGGGCTGGGAACGGAGCCGAACCAGGCCGCCTCCCACGAACTGTCCCTGCGGATAGCCGACCTGAAGGACGCGCTGCAGGACCTGGAGCGGCTCAAGCGGACCGCCGCCCGGCCGGGCGTGCCCGTGGTGATGGACACCAACATTCTCCTGTGGTGGCAGCAACCCGGAGGAGTGCGGTGGGCCGAGGTCCTCAAAAGCCAAGGAGCCGATACGAGTTCAGCGCGCCTTGTGGTCCCGCTGGTCGTCATCGATGAGCTGGACCGGCACAAGTACGGGGACGGCCTGCTGGCGAGACGGGCCGCGACGGCGATCCGGTACCTGGAGCGGGCGCTGGGCACCTCGGGGCCTGACGAGGCGGTGGAGCTCGCACCGCAGGTCACCCTGGAGGTCGCCCGACCCGCGGGACGTCATCCGGTGGGCGTCGATGCGGACCTGCGGATCCTGCTGTGCGCGGCGGACATGGATCAGCTCTGCCCGGCAGCGGGGACGCGGCTTCTGACCGACGACACGGGAATGCGGCTTCGAGCCCGTGACATGGGGCTGACGACGATGCGCCTGCCGCAGGAGTACAGAAAGCCGGGGACAGCGATCGGCGAGGAACCGGAGCAGAAGAACGGATCTTGACGGCCGCGCGCGGGATGGCCAGACGCCTTCCACCTGAAGCGCGGAGTGCGTCCTGCGATTCCGTTCACGACTCCGGGTGAGGCCGTCCCGGGAAGGCGGCACCCATGGTGAGTGGAGGTGTGCGTCAGCTCCGAACCGGCCGGGAACGGAGTGCCGCCGGCCACGCGGCACACACGGACTGCCGCCGCGACCGGCATACAACGAGGCTCGGCCGCCACCTGGATCTGGTCAGCCGCAGCGAACGTGCCCCCAGGCGTCGCGAGCCCGGGGGCACCTCACGGACGGAGTCCGGGGGAGGGAGTTTGCGGACACTCCCTAGCCGAACAGCTGCGCCCCGTGCCTCTTGCGGCGGTTCGCCAGGGCTGCGTCCAGGGAGAACATCGGTGTGCCGGCCAGTACGAGCGGGAGCCAGGCCATCAGATAGGCCAGGTCATTGCCGTAGTAGTACGGCGTGATCGCCCAGCTCACGGTGAGCCACAGCGTCAGCGAGATCAGCGCTCCGCCGAACGCCGCCAGCCGTCCCAGCAGCCCGACGAGGGTGCCGAGGCCCACCGCCAGCTCGCCGGCCGCGATGGCGTAGCCGAAGCCCACCGGGCTCTTCTGTGCCAGGTCCACCAGCTGCGGCAGCGCCGCCGCGTCATGCACCTGGCGCAGCGTCTCACCCAGCGACCCGGCACCGCCGGCGGCCAGAAACGCGTGGTCCATCAGTTTGTCCACGCCTGCGTAGATGAAGGTGGCACCCAGAAAAAGGCGCAACGGGAGCAGCGCATGGCGCGCCAGCTGCCCCCGCAACCCGGTGCCGGCGCCATCGACGCCCGCCCCTCCCAAGTCGGCACCGATCGTGCGATTCGCGTGAACCATGACGTCCGCCTCTCCGTTGCCACCGGGAGCAGACGATTGTGCCCGCGCCCGCGCCTCATGGGGAGATACGTACGCACGTGCGCAAGAGGTTCAACGGACCGATGCACTTCAGGCGGCTGCCGCACACAAAAACGTCACGCAAACCCGGTCCGCGGCGGCAGGCACCCCCGCCCGGCGCCGGCCTCAGTCCTGGACGTCGATCGGATAGCCGTTCGTCTCCACGCCCGCCGCCGTGACCACCCGGACCACCACCCGGCCCGGCTCGACATCGACCGGCACCGGCACCGTCAGCACCCCGTCCGTCGGATTGGCGAAACCACCGGCCACCGGGACCAAGGGGACCGGGACATGCACCGCACCGATCCGTACGACGGTCCGGGCGAGCCGGTCGGGCGTCGTGGCGCCCGGCGGGACGAAACCGGCGCCGCGGATCTCGATGTCATCGCCGGTACGGACCGGCGCGGCGAGATCGCCCAGCTCCCGGGAGCGCACCACCGAAAGGATCACCGGGCGGCCGCCGGCCACCCTCTTCGCCGCCAGATACGTGACGCCGGAAAGCGCCAGCAGAACCACCAAACCCCAGGGCAGCTGCGGCAGCTGGCCGGGCCGCCCGGCCAGCCGCACCAGGGCGCAGGCCAGCACGGCCGCATTGACCAGGACGTACTGCACGTCCATGAAGCTGCCCCGCCCCGCGTCGTCCGCGAGCAGATCGGAGGCCCGCGGCCGCTCCGCGGGGACCTTCTGCAGCCGCCCCGACCGCACCCGCGCGGCAACCACCCCGTACGCCAGCACCGCCACCGCGCACCCGACGGCGAGCGCCGCCAACAGCGCGGCGGAGCGGTCGAGTTCCAGGCCCTGGAGCAGACCTCGCCGCTCACCCGCCCCGGGGGCCGTCGCCAGTTGTACGACCACCATCAGCACGGCGTACAGCACCGCGGTCGCCCAGCCCGCCGCGACCGTCCGCGAGGTGGACAGCCGGCCGTCCTCGCCGATCAGCGGTGCCAGCGCCCCACCGTGCGCACGGTGCCGCCAGGCCGCCAGGGTCAGCCCCAGCGCCAGGACGACGGCGGCGATCAGTCCCGCCGTACGACCCGCGGTCCAGCCCGCGCCGATGGCGGTGAGCGCCTGTCCGACCAGCAGGGCCACCACAGCGCCCCAGATCACCAGCAGGGTGCGCCACCGTACGGCCGTCAGCCAGGCGACCCCCTCGTCGGCGCCCCGCTTGGCCAGCTCGCGGGCGGAAAGGGTCAGTTCGTCGGAGACCCACTGCCGGGCCGCGCCGGCGGAGTGCGCGAGTCCGGACGGCACACCGCGTCCGGCGGCGAAGTCCTCGCGCAGCGCGACGAACGCGGCGACCGCCTGCCGGTGCCCTACCCGGGCGCCGTGCGGGCACCGTCCGCACCGGCACTCACCGCCGTCGGCGCGCTCCGCGCCTTCCACCGGCTCGCCCGTTCCGGTCATCCTGCCCGCTGCATCAACCGACACGTTCGTTACCGCCCCGCCACCGCTTGCCGTCAACTTGTGTTATGCGAAGGGGAATTGTGCCTCAAATGGCCGGGGCGGATATCAAACGTCCACCTGGTGGCGGGTGGCGGGTGAATCGGCGCGTTGACGCCCGGTGACAGTCGGCCCTGGTCGCCGCGCACACCCGGATATACGTATACATACGCACACCCGATCGTCGGCCGACCAGGCAAACCCGACGCTTCCCCCGTTCGGGCGAACCGGGGCACGGCGAAGGCTGAGCGGCCCGCCCGCTGCGCAAGCTCTCGCCGTGTATCAACTACACGGATCGCACAGATCGCACAGCCGGGATGAACCACCCGGACGAGACGGGCCGCACGGGCAACAGGGGCGGTACGGGCAACGGGACCGGCGCAGACACCGGGGCCGGTACGGGCACATATCCCGCCTGGTGGCCGGCCTCCTGGCCGCCGCGCTTCTCCTGCTGGCCGGGGTCGCCGCACTGCTCGCCACCTCGGCGGCGGCAACCGCCCATGACCGGCCCCACCGCCCCGCCACCGGCGACAATTGCGCCTTCGCCGGCACCGCTCCGCCCGTAGACGTACCGACCGGCTTTCCCATGCCGCGCGGCTGGCACTTCCCCTGCACCCGGACCAAGCCGACGCCCGCGCCCTCGCGCACCCCGGCACCTCGTCCGCATATCTCCCGGCCCGCGCCACCGCCGCCGGCCCCCGAGCCCCGGCCGACGCCGTCCCCGACACCACCCCCGCCGCCACCTCCGTCTCAGCCTCCGCCCACGTCGCCGCCACCCGCGCCGCGTGCCCGCCCCGCTCCCCCGCCGCCGCCCGCGCCCAGGATCCCGCGGCGCCCGGCGTCACCTCCGCCCGCACTCCCCCGCAGCTATGCGCCGGCGTCCCACAGGCCGCGCGACGGGCGCTCCATGGTGACCACGACCTTGCTGATCACCGCCCCGGCCGTGCTGGCCGGCGCCGCCCTCCGTCCCCGTTCGCGCTCCTCGTCCGGTTCCGCCGGGCGCCGTTCCTCGTAGGAGGTCTCCATGTCGCAATGGCTGGTACTGACCATCGCCATGGCCGTAGCCTGCGGCGTCGTTCTGACCATCACCGTCCTCAAGGAGCGCCGGATCAGCGAGGACGACGACCCGTCCGAAACACCCGATGTGATCGAGTATCTGACGATGATGGTGGGGGTGGTGTACGCGATCGTGCTGGGTCTGGCCATCGCCGGTGTCTGGGAGGCCAGAAGCGCGGCCGAGGACACCGTACGGACCGAGGCGCAGGCGCTGCACGAGGTCAGCGCGCGGGCCCGGGCCTACCCCGCGCCGGTGCGGGACCGGATCCGCTCGGACGTCGAGGCGTATGTGACGCACGTGGTGCACAAGGAGTGGCCGGTGATGGCCGAGCAGGGACGGCTCACCCGGCGCGGCACCGACCTGCTGACGAAGGTCCGCGCCGATGTCACCGACTACCACCCGTCCAACGACTTCGAAGGGCAGTCCTACCAGCCGCTCGTCGACCAGGTCGCGGTGGCCGACGGGGCCCGCACGGCCCGTGCGGACGCCGCCGATTCGACGCTGCCGGGTGTGGTGTGGTTCGGGCTGATCACCGGGGGCGCCATCTCCGTGGGCGTGATGTTCACCCTGCAGATCCGGCGTTCGGGGCGGGAGTTGCTGATGGCCGGACTCTTCAGCGCGCTGATCGCCTTCCTGCTGTTCCTCGTCTGGGACTTCGACGCACCGTTCAGCCGCGGCATCTCCGCAAGTGCGGATCCGTTCCTCGACCTGTTCCCGCATCCGTGAGGCGGGGGCCTGCGGGTCGATACCCCGCAGGCCCCTGCCCGGGCTCATCCATATGACTCGCCCTGGTCGAACAGATCCGGCTCGCTCCGCGCGATCTGCTGGTACAGCGGCTGGTAGTTGATCCACGCCACCAGGTCGTTGCCCAGCTGCTCGCGGGTGTGGACGGCGTTGTGGTGATCGATCAGGACCGGCTTGCCGGCGGCCTTCGCGGTCAGCTGCACCTGGCAGGAGCGCTCCATGGTGATGAACCACCACGCCGCCGCGTCCACCGAGTCGCCGACCGTCAGCAGCCCGTGATTGCGCAGGATCACGGCCTTGTGCGGGCCGAGGGCGGCCGCGATCCGGCGGCCCTCCTCCTCGTCCACCACCACGCCCGTGTAGTCGTCGAAGAGCGCATGGTCCTCGTAGAACGCGCAGACGTCCTGGGTGATCGGGTCCAGCAGCTCGCCCAGCGAGGACAGTGCCCTGCCGTACGTGGAGTGGCTGTGGGCGGCCGCGATGACATCGGGGCGGGCCTGGTGGACCTGTGAATGGATCGCGAACGCCGCCTGGTTGACGTGGTAGCGGCCCTCGACGACCTTGCCCTCCGCGTTCACCAGGATCAGATCGCCGACGGTGATGTGCTTGAAGGACATCCCGAAGGGGTTGACCCAGAAGCAGTCGGGGAACTCCGGGTCGCGCGCGGTGATATGTCCCGCCACGCCCTCCTCGAAGCCGAAGCGCCCGAAGAGGCGCAGCGCCGCGACCAGGCGCTCCTTGCGGTGGCGTCGCTCGCCCTCGACGGTCTCGTGCGTCGGCGGCATCGCGAAGTGCAGCTGGTCGGTGGGTATGGGCGTCGGCTCGGGCATCGCGGCTCTCCTCCTGCGCATGCGGCTCTTGGTGCTCGATGCGGAAGCTACCTTCCACTACCGCAGGTAACTAGGGTCGTGACGGGGGCGGTTGGGGCTACCGGCATGATGAGGGCACCAGAACGGCACAGAGGGAGCACACCAATGAGAGCCGTATCGGCCAGCAAGGACATCGACGCCACACCGCAGCAGATCTTCGCCGTACTCCGGGACCCGGCCAGGCACGCCGAGCTGGACGGCTCGGGCATGCTGCGCGGCCGCCCCGAGGGGCCCTCGCCGCTGGGCCCGGGCGACCGGTTCAGCATGGGGATGGCGCAGGGCCGGATCGCGTACCGGTCGGTGAATGTCGTGGTGGAGTACGAGAAGGACCGCCTGATCGCCTGGGAGACCTGGGGCGAGGTGCGCGGCCGGCGGCTCGTCGGCGGGCAGCGCTGGCGCTACGAGCTGAGCGCCGACGGCGGGGGCACCACCCGCGTCACACACACCTACGACTGGTCGCGCGCCCGCCTCCCCCGTCTTGTCATCGAACTCCCCGGCTACCCCAAGCGGATGGGCTCGGCGATGGCCACGACGCTGGAGCGGCTGGCGTCGGCCGTACGGGGCTGAAGCCCGCCCGCGACCTACTCCGCCGGCCCGTACCCGCTCAGCAGCTCCACGCCGCGCAGCAGCGCCGAGTGGTCGAGGCCGCCGTCGCCGCGGGCCACGGCGGAGGCGATGAGCTGGGCCGCGGCGGCGCCGACCGGCAGGGTCGCGCCGACGCCGCGGGCCGCGTCGGTGACGATGCCCATGTCCTTGTGGTGCAGCTCCAGCTTGAAGCCGGGGGTGAAGTCGCGGGCGAGAAGGTTGTCCTTCTTGCGGTTCAGGACGGTGGAGCCGGCCAGTCCGCCGCCCAGGACGTCCAGGGCGGCCCGCAGATCGACGCCGGACTTCTCCAGGAAGACCACGGCCTCCGCGAGGGCCTGTAGATTCACCGCGACGATCAGCTGGTTGGCGGCCTTGACCGTCTGCCCGGCGCCGTGCGGACCGCAGTGCACCACGGTCGTACCGACCGCGTCGAAGACCGGCCGTGCGGCGTCGAAGTCGGCCCGCTCGCCGCCGACCATGATCGACAGCACGCCCTCGACGGCGCCCGCCTCACCGCCCGATACGGGGGCGTCGAGCACCCGGATGCCCTTGCCGGCGGCGGCCCTGGCGAGGTCGACGGAGGTCTGCGGGGTGATCGAGGAGTGGTCGATCAGCAGGGTGCCGGGGCGGGAGTTCTCCAGGATGCCGCCGGGGCCGTACGCGACCGCCTCGACCTGCGGGGACGCCGGGACCATGGTGATGACGACATCCGCGGCTCGGACCGCCTCGGCGATCGACGCGGCCTCCGTGCCGCCGGCGGCGACCAGCGCGGCCGCCCGGCCGGGGCTGCGGTTCCAGCCGAACACGGTGTGCCCGGCCTTCGCGAGGTTCACCGCCATCGGGCTGCCCATGGTGCCGAGTCCGATGAAGCCGATCGTGCCCATTGCGCCACACCCTCCACATTTCCGCATGATGGATTCTGATTGCCACCATACGAAAGCTGTCGACGGAAGTCATCCCGTAAGGCGCGCGTCTCCGCGTCCCTCACCACCGCCCCAGGCGTACCCCGGCACACCGCTCCCCCCACACGACAACGCCGCCGCTCAGCAGGCTGAGCGGCGGCGTCATCAGGCGGTCGGTGGGATCACTCCCACTCGATGGTGCCCGGCGGCTTGCTGGTGACGTCGAGGACGACGCGGTTCACATCGGCGACCTCGTTGGTGATGCGGGTGGAGATCCGCGCCAGCACGTCGTACGGCATCCGGGTCCAGTCCGCGGTCATCGCGTCCTCGGAGGAGACCGGGCGCAGCACGATCGGGTGGCCGTACGTGCGGCCGTCGCCCTGGACGCCGACGCTGCGGACGTCCGCGAGCAGCACCACCGGGCACTGCCAGATCTCGCGGTCCAGACCGGCCGCGGTCAGCTCCTCGCGGGCGATGGCGTCGGCCTCGCGCAGCAGGTCCAGGCGCTCCTTGGTGACCTCGCCGACGATCCGGATACCCAGGCCGGGGCCGGGGAACGGCTGGCGGTGGACGATCTCGTCCGGCAGGCCGAGCTCGGTGCCGACCATCCGGACCTCGTCCTTGAACAGCTGGCGCAGCGGCTCGACGAGCTCGAACTCGATGTCGTCGGGCAGGCCGCCGACGTTGTGGTGCGACTTGATGTTGGCGGTACCGGTGCCGCCGCCGGACTCGACGATGTCCGGGTAGAGCGTGCCCTGGACCAGGAAGGCGACTTCCTCGCCCTCGGCACCGGCCTCGGCGACCAGCTCGGCCTGGGCCTGCTCGAAGACGCGGATGAACTCGCGGCCGATGATCTTCCGCTTCTGCTCGGGCTCGCTGACGCCGGCGAGCGCGTTCAGGAAGCGCTCCTCGGCCTCGACGACCTTCAGCTGGACGCCGGTGGCGGCCACGAAGTCCTTCTCGACCTGCTCGGACTCGCCCTTGCGCATCAGACCGTGGTCGACGTAGACGCAGGTCAGCTGGTCGCCGATGGCCTTCTGGACGAGGGCGGCGGCCACGGCGGAGTCGACGCCGCCGGACAGCCCGCAGATCGCACGCTTGGTGCCGACCTGTGCGCGGATCGCGGCGACCTGCTCCTCGACCACGCTGTGGGTGGTCCAGTTCGGCTCGATGCCCGCGCCGCGGTAGAGGAAGTGCTCCAGGACCTGCTGGCCGTGCGTGGAGTGCATGACCTCGGGGTGGTACTGGACGCCGTAGAGCTTCTTCTCGTCGTTCTCGAAGGCGGCGACCGGCACCACGTCCGTGGACGCGGTGACCGTGAAGCCTTCGGGGGCGGCGGAACAGGCGTCACCGTGCGACATCCACACCGACTGCTCGGCGGGGGTGCCCTCGAAGAGGGTGGAGCTGGGACGGGAGACGGTCAGCGGGGTACGGCCGTACTCACGGGCGCCGGTGTTGTCGACGGTGCCACCGAGGGTGGTGGCCATGAGCTGGAAGCCGTAGCACATGCCGAAGACCGGGACACCGGCCTCGAACAGGGAACGGTCAAGGCTGGGGGCGTCCTCGGCATAGACCGACGACGGCCCGCCGGAGAGAATGATCGCCTTGGGGTTCTTGGCGAGCATCTCCGCCACCGGCATGGTGGACGGCACGATCTCGCTGTAGACCCGGGCCTCACGGACGCGGCGGGCGATGAGCTGGGCGTACTGTGCGCCGAAGTCGACTACGAGGACGACGTCCGGGGCAGCGGCAGGGGGCGCTGATGGCACTTCGGCGGCCTTCCGGCGGTGTGGAGCAGGGGTTGGACTTTCGATTCTAACGGGCTCATACTGAGCGCCATGTCCAAGCAGCTGACCTTCGTCTTTACCTATGGCACCGGCCCGTCCGGCTGCCATGGTCGTGCTGCTTGATCCACTGACAAGCAACTTCCCAGGCGCCCCGGGCCGACAAGGTCCGGGGCGTTCTGCATCTGTCCGGACCTGATCATCGGCTCCGGGGCCACCCACCCCAGGAGACACGGACATGAGCACCGAGACCAGCATCACCCCCGCCACGGCCACGACCGACGCCTCCGGCGCCCCCGACACCGGCGCCCGGACCCCGAAGGCGGCCGGGCTCATCACCGACGCACGGCGCCGGATCGACGATCTCGACGGCCGGATCATCGGCCTCGTACAGGAACGGATGGCCGTCTCGGCCGTCATCCAGCGCGAGCGCATCACCTCCGGCGGGCGGAGGGTGAACCTCTCGCGCGAGATGGAGATCCTCGCCCACTACCGCGACCAGCTCGGCAAGCCGGGCACCGCGCTGGCGATGACGCTGCTGGAGCTCTCGCGGGGCCAGATCTGAGGCAGGGGCGGGGCCACGGTTCCGAGGCAGGGACAGGGCCGTGGAGTGGCTGGTTCCGGTCGGTGTTCGGTCGGTTTCGGGGAGCGGTCGGGGCGCGTGCCACGAGAGTGTGCGCCCGGCGCAGCTGCCGCATCTGAGTTCGGTTGCCGACTCACCCGTACGGCGCGTGACCGGCCACAGCGAGGCTTCGTTGTTCCCGGTGCCACGCCAGCCAGGCGCGGCCTGCAGGACTACGCGTAGACGCCGCCCCACGGGCGGAAAGCCGGAGCGATGAGACGCCGACCGCTTGCCGCGGTCCGCGTCGTGGGACCTCGTTCCGGGGCCGTGGCCGGTCAGCAGGGGACAGCAGCCCGGTCACATCCGATGGGGTGGTCGGTCCTGGGGACGCCCGGGACCGACCGCATCCGGTCGAAACGGTTGCGCCAGGTGAGGCGTATCCAGGACGATGCTTGACGAACGACGTACCGCACTCGGTAGGGACTTTTGCACTGCCATTGGTCCGAACCACCGCGGATTCCGCACCATCGAGCACCACCTCATAAGCCAGCGGCGCTACCCCCCCCCAGCGCCGCCCGTCGGTGCCGGCGCTGCCCTGACGCCGGCACCGAAAGCCAAGGGCCCCGTGGCCGTCCGCACCCCCCCTCGCGGACGGTATCCGGGGCCCTTTGCTGTGGGGGGCGCAAGCCCGGCGCACGGCTTGCACGCGGTATGCGCTGTGCGTCTGCTTTGTTCCCGCTGTGTGGCAGCTGTGACGGGCGTCACGGGCAGAATTCCGTCCGAGCGAACAACCTTTTTTGGCCATGGCCGGTCATGTACCTGCAATCGCACGGCCATACCGCGCCCCACCGCGACGGCCCGCCACCAACTTGTGCCGACCAACGGCACTTTGGACCCCGAGAGGTCTTCTCGATGAAGCTTCGCCGTGCCTTGACGGCTGCCGCCGCGACGGCCGTCATAGCCCCCGCCGCCCTGCTGGCAGCCCCCTCCGCGTTTGCGACCGGTACCGACGCCGAGTCCACCGTGAGCGCCGAGCCGACCCCGGGCACCCCCGGTTCGGAGCAGACCGACGGCACCGCCACGCAGCCGGCGACCCCGGACGCCGGTGACGAGACCACACCGGGCGACACCACGCCGAGCGACGACACCAAGCCCGGCGAGGAGACCGGGGACGGTGACGACGCCACGCCGACCGCCCCGGCCACCCCGAGCGGCGACACCAAGCCCAGCGGCACCCCGAAGCCCTCCACCACGGCCAAGCCCACCGAGCCGGGCGACCCCGGGGACGAGCCGGAGTGCAAGATCGACGACGCCGCCATCAAGGTCACCGTCGCCAACCTGCCCTCCAAGCTCGTCGCGGGCGGCGGCTGGAAGGGCTTCAGCGTGAAGCTGGCCAACACCACGGACCAGACGCTGGACGAGGTCTACCCGGTCATCTACGCGGTGCCGACCGAGGACATGGACCACCCCAAGTCGCAGCTGGACCTGGAGTACCAGAACCCGGACACCGGCAAGTGGACCTCGTTCGACGAGTGGACCGACGGCCAGTACTTCGGCTGGTTCCAGCTC
Source organism: Streptomyces inhibens (assembly GCF_022221585.1). Lineage (NCBI taxonomy): Bacteria > Bacillati > Actinomycetota > Actinomycetes > Kitasatosporales > Streptomycetaceae > Streptomyces > Streptomyces inhibens. The sequence continues at coordinate 6,037,404 of NZ_CP084681.1, read as the reverse complement.
GACGCGCACCAGACCGCCGAGCTCAAGATGCGGATCCGCGCCGACAAGGGCGCCAAGGCCGGTGACGGCTTCGCACTGGTCGCGGGCGACTACCAGAACAAGGACGGCTCCTGCGGCTGGTCCGAGGAGCAGTGGTACGACTTCACGATCCTGCCCGCCAGCAGCAACCCGGGTGACATCCCGCCGGCCAAGCCCGGCAAGCCCGGCAACAAGCCCGGTACGCAGGGCGGCGAGAAGCCGATCAACAACACCAAGCCGAAGGGCGGCATGGACAAGCTGCCGGTGACCGGCAACCTTGCCGAGACCGGTGCGTCCTCCGCGCTGCCGACCATCGGCATCGTGGGTGGTGTCGCCATGGTCGTGGGCGCCGGCGCGATCTTCGTCGTCCGCCGCCGTAAGACGGACGGTGCGGCCGCCGCGTAACGGCAGCCGCAGATGAGGAGGGCCGCACCGGATCGGTGCGGCCCTTCGTCGTGTCCGCCTTCCGGGCGCCGGGCGTAACTGCCGTAGCGGGTACGGGACTTCTCGTCCTACGTCAGGGACTTCTTCGGCGGTGCCGGCGGGACGGCCAGGAACGGCAGATTCAGTGCGCCGAACGCCTTCGCGGGGACGGCCGGGCGGACCGGCTCGACCGGCGCCAGCCGCTGATACCCCTGGCTCTGGGCCGGACGCGGGTCCGCCTCGCCCTTGTTGGGCCACAGCGACATCGCACGCTCGGCCTGTGCGGTGATGGTCAGGGACGGATTGACGCCGAGGTTGGCGGAGACCGCGGCGCCGTCGACGACCGAGATGCCCGGATGGCCGTAGAGCCGGTGGTACGGGTCGATCACGCCATGGTCGGCGTCCTCGCCGATCGGGCAGCCGCCCAGGAAGTGCGCGGTCAGCGGCGTGCCCATCAGTTCGCCGACATTGCTGCCGGCGAAGCCGTTGATCTCCTGCGCGAGCAGGGTGGCCGCCTCGGTCGCCTCGGGGATCTGCTCGGGGTTGGGGGCGCCATGGCCCTGACGGGCGGTGAGCAGGCCCTTTCCTATGCCGTCCGGCTTGCGGTAGGTCGTCAGGGAGTTGTCCAGCGACTGCATCACCAGGCCGATGATGGTGCGCTCGGACCAGCGGCGGTTGGAGAGCGAACGCAACAGCAGCAGCGGGTGCCGTACGCAGTTGGCGGCCCATCGGGTGGCGCGCGAGCCGCGGCCGCCGACCGGCACCTGGAGGATGGACAGCGCGCCCATCGCGTTCGAGCCCTTGCCGTAACGGACCGGTTCGATATGGGTGTTGGCGTCGGGGTGGATGGACGAGGTGATCGCGACCCCGCGGGTGAAGTCGGCCTCGGTGCCGTGCCGCTTGCGGTAGCGGCGATTGTCGGTCTGCGCGCCGACCAGCGCCTCGGAGTTCGTCCGGGTCAGCTCGCCGAGCCGGGCGGAGATGCCGGGGAGCAGTCCGCCGTCCTTCATCTTGTGCAGCAGGGTCTGGGTGCCGTAGGTGCCGGCGGCGATCACGACCCGGCGGGCGGTGAAGGTACGGCCGCGGCCCTTGCGCTTGTTGTCGGTGGGGAGGGTGGCGAGGGCGAAGCCGCCGCGCGAGTCCTCGGTGACGGTGACGACCGAGGTCATCGGGTGGATGACGGCGCCGGCCTGCTCGGCGAGGTGGAGGTAGTTCTCGTTGAGGGTGTTCTTGGCGCCGTGCCGGCAGCCGGTCATGCACTCGCCGCACTCCGTACAGGCCTTGCGGGCGGGCCCCTTGCCGCCGAAGTACGGGTCGGGGACCTCGGTGCCCGGCGCCGTCCTCGCACTGCCGTCGGCGTCCTTGCCGTCCCCGAAGAAGACTCCTACCGGCGCGAGATGGAAGGAGTCGCCGACGCCCATCTTCTCGGCGGTCTCCTTGAGGTGGACGTCGGAGGGCGTCATCGTCGGGTTGAGCCGCACCCCCAGCATCCGCTTGGCCTGGTCGTAGTAGGGCGCCAGCTCCGCGTGCCAGTCGGTGATGTGGCCCCACTGCTGGTCCTCGAAGAACTGCTTCGGGGGGACATAGAGGGTGTTGGCGTAGTTGAGCGAGCCGCCGCCGACGCCGGCGCCCGCGAGCACCATCACGTTGCCGAGCAGATGCACCCGCTGGATGCCGTAGCAGCCGAGCGCCGGGGCCCACAGATAGTTGCGGATGTCCCAGGAGTTCTTCGGCAGCGTCTGCCGGGTGAAGCGGCGGCCGGCTTCGAGGACGCCGACGCGATAGCCCTTCTCGGTCAGCCGCAGCGCGGAGACCGAGCCGCCGAAGCCGGAGCCGACGACGATGACGTCATAGTCATGGCCGTCGTCCCCGGCGTCCTGGGCATCGTGGGCGTCCCGGTCGCCGTCCCGGTCCTGATTCCGGGCAGAGTTCTCCTGGGGCACTGGCTCTCCCTGCTGATCTTTTAGCGGAGTCGGAACGCCTTCATCACGCGCAGGCTGCGGGTCATGAACTGTGCGTACTTCTCATCGGTCATCCCGAAGGACGGCGCGAGCGGCATCAGCCGCTGCTGGGCGACGGTCTGCGCCTCGGTGTACTTGAGGATGCCCTCGGAGCCGTGCCGGCGGCCCAGGCCCGAGTCGCCCATGCCGCCCATCGGGGCCTGCACACTGCCGTAGCCGGCGGCGTAGGACTCGTTGACGTTGACGGTGCCGGTACGCAGCCGGGCGGCGACCGCGCGGCCGCGGCGGCCGTCCTTCGTCCAGACGCTGGAATTCAGGCCGTACGGCGTGGCGTTGGCGAGCGCCACCGCCTCGTCCTCGTCGTGGAAGCGGTAGATGGAGACGACCGGGCCGAAGGTCTCCTCGCCGCAGACCGCCATCGGGGCCTGGACGCCGTCGAGGATGGTCGGCTCGTAGAAGAGCGGGCCGATGTCGGGGCGGGGGCGGCCGCCGGCGACCAGCTCGGCGCCCTTGGCGACGGCCTCCTCGACATGGCGGGTGACGGCCTCCAGCTGGCGCTCGCCGACCAGGGAGCCCATGTCGGCGCCGTAGGCGAGGGCGTTGCCGAGCCGCATCGCCTTCGTACGGGCGGCGAACCGCTGGAGGAAGTCGTCGGCGATGGATTCATGGACGTACAGCCGCTCGATGGAGATGCACAGCTGGCCGGCGGAGGAGAAGCAGCCGCGGATCGCTCCGGAGGCGGCCTTCTCCACATCGGCGTCATGGAGCACCAACATGGCGTTCTTGCCGCCGAGTTCGAGGGAGACGCCGACCAGGCGGGCGGCGGCGCCCTGGGCGACCTCGCGGCCCGTGCGGGTCGAGCCGGTGAAGGAGACATAGTCGGCGTGCTCGACGACGGCGGGGCCGATGACCGGGCCCTCGCCGATCACGACCTGCCAGACGTCCTCCGGCAGCCCCGCCTCGATGAGCTGCTCACGGGCCCACAGCGCGGTCAGCGCGGTCTCCGTGTCGGGCTTCATGACGACGGCGTTGCCCGCGACGAAGGCCGGCAGGGCGTCGCCGACGGAGAGTTCGAGGGGGTAGTTCCAGGGAGCGATCTGCCCGACGACGCCGCGGGGCTGGCGGAGCTCGATGACCTTGGTGAGGGTCGGTACGACGCCGGTGTGGCCCTTGGGCCTGAGGTAGGCGGGGGCCTTGCGGCCGTAGTGGCGGGCGGCGACGGCGACCGCCTGCACCTCCTCGTGTGCGTGCAGCCGCGCCTTGCCGGTCTCCAGCTGGATCAGGTCGAGCACCTCGGCCTGGCGGCGCAGCACCAGGTCGTGGAAGCGGAGCAGGACCGCGGCGCGCTGCTTGACCGGGACCTTGGCCCAGCGCTCCTGGGCGGCGCGGGCGCGTTCGAAGGCGGTGGCGACGTCCTCGGGGGTGGACTCCGGCAGGTCGGCCAGCTTCTCCCCGGTGAACGGGGTGTGGTTGGCGGTGCGGCCTCGGCCGACCACACCGCGGGTGAGCCGGGCGGCGACCTCGGGGGTGACCACGTCCGCGGCGGTGCGGGTGCCTGCCGGGGAGGCCGCGACCGGGTTGCCGTCGGCGGGCGCCGTGGTGGGCGCTGCGGCCTCGGGGGCTTCGGGGGCTTCCACCGTGGGGGCTTCGGCGTCGGCGGGGGCCTCGTCGGCGGCGGAGGCCGTTGCGGTGTCCTGCGGGTCCGTCATGCGGGCGAGCGTATTCCTCCCCCGGCGCTTTGTGTACCCGGCAGTAATGAGTTTTCACGCGGCGCGCACAATCGTGCCAGTGTTTGCTGGCCGCAAGGGGCCTGGTCTGGGACGACCAGAGGGGCCCGCGGTCACGTCCCGGTCAGCCGGAACGCGTCGAGCGCGGTGTCGAAGTGGCGCTTGGCCTCGGTACGCGAGCCGAGCGGGGAGGAGATCCACACATCGATCATCCTGCCGCTCTCGTCCCAGCTGAGGTCGTAGGTGTAGCGCGGGCCGCCGTCCTGCGCGCTGCCGTTCCAGACGAACTCCCAGAGCCCGGCCTGGAGTCCGTTGTGGGTGGTCTCGGTGACCTGGTTCTGGCGGTAGCCGCGGTAGTTGGCGGGACCCTCGGCGTCCGCCGTGCGCATCGCGCCGATCGGCCCCTGCGGCACCCGCCTCTGCAGCTGGACGCCGATCCGGAACCGCTTGCCCTGGGAGTAGTAGTAGACCCGGTCGTTCTCGTAGGACCGGGTGAAGCCCTCCGGTACGGCGAGCGCGAAGCCGGCCGGGTCGCGGACGAAGCGGTAGCCGGCCGGGACCCGGGCGGTGCCGCCCGGGGAGGGCGACGCGGTGACCTGGGCGGTCGGGTGCGCCGCGCCGTGACGGCCGCCCCCGGTCGGCTTCGCGTCCGAGGCCTGCTGGGACCGGCTGGGGCGGCCGTTCCGGCCGCTGTCGTCGTCGGTGCCGCTCCCGTTCATCAGGAGGGCCGCGATACCCGCTCCCGCGCCGCCGATCACCACCGCCGCGAGCGCGACCAGCAGGATGGCGCGGGTACGGCCGGTGTGCGGGCGGGCCGCCGCGGCCAGCGCCCGGTCGTCGAGCGCGTCGCGGATCGGCATGCCCGGGGTGCGGCCGCCCGTACGGCCACCGGGCCGTCCGGCGCCATGTCCGACGGGCGGACGGCCGGGTACGGCCGGGGCGGCGGGCGGCTCGGCGGCCGGCGGGTGCTCGCTGGGCGGGTGTTCGCCGGGCAGACCGCCGCCGGGACCGTCGTACAGGGAGGCATGGACGTCGGGGACCGCTGGGCCGGGGTGGTGCGGATTCCCGGGGCCGCCGGGGCGGTGCGGGCCCGGGAGTCCGCCCGGCCCGCTCCCGTCCGCCACCGCCTCGGCGGCGAAACCCGCGGCCCCGCCTCCGTGACCGGGCCCCGCACCGTGCTGCCCCCGGTGCCCGCTCGCCCCGCGCTCCGGCGCGCGGCCCGACTGCAGATAGCCGCGCAGCAGCCGCTCCGTCTCGGTGACGTCCATCCGGTGCTCCGGATCGCGCTCCAGCAGGCCGTCCACGACGGCGCGCAACGGGCGGGCGGACTCGGGGAGTTGGATCTCGTCGTACACGACGGCGTGCAGTACCCCGCCCAACGAGTCACGGTGGAACGGCGATTTACCGCTGAGCGCGGCGCACAGCAGCACCCCGAGCGACCAGAGGTCGGCCTCGGGCCCGGTGCCGCGGCCGGCCATCCGCTCGGGGGCGGTGTATTCGGGCGAGCCGACAAAGCCGCCGGCGTCGGTCAGTGTGGTGACGCCGGGTACCTGGGCGATGCCGAAGTCGGTGAGGACGACCCGGCCGGTGCCCGACTCCATCAGGACGTTGGCGGGCTTGATGTCGCGGTGCAGCACCCCGCGGGTGTGCGCGGCCCGCAACGCGCCCAGCAGCGCGATACCGATCCGGGCCGCCTCGCGCGGCGCGACCGGTCCGCCGCTCAGCAGGCGGTCGGCCAGCGACGGGCCTTCCACCAGCTCCATCACGATCCACGGCCGGCCGTCCTGCTCGACGATGTCGTGCACGACAATCACATGAGGATGTTTGATCCGGGCGACCGTACGCGCCTCGCGCATCGCCCGTTCGCGCTGCACCCGGGACTCCGGCTCGGCCGTCCCCTCGTCCAAGTGCAGCTCCTTGACCGCGACTTGACGGCCCAACAGTTCATCGGTGGCGCGCCAGACCGTTCCCATGCCGCCGCGGCCCAGCCGTATTCCCAGGCGGTACCGGCCACCGATCAGTCGGCCCTCGCCCCCGAAGATCCCCATGGCTCCATCTTGCCGCACCACCACCCCGCCGGAAGGGGCGGCACCCCAACGCCCGGCCGGAGTTGGGGGCATACTGCCGCTGACCTGGCACGCTGTGTTCCACTGTTGCCATGGAGGCAGTTGTCGCAAGCGTCGTGGCCGTCGTCGGCACCCTGCTGGGTTCCGGCATCACCCACTTCTTCCAGAGCCGGGCGGCCGACCGCAGCGAGCGGTTCGCCCGCGCGGAGCGGCTGCGGCAGGAGCGGATCGATGCGTACTGCGCCTATGCGGGGGCGCTGTTGGACTACCGGCGGGTGGTCGTGCACCGCTGGTTCGTACTGAACGAGGAGGACCGCTGCGACGAGGACAGCCCGGAGCTGCGCGAGGAGATGTACAAGACTCGCTATACGGCTCAAGAGGCCATGTTCCGCGCGCAGATGGTGAGCGATGATCCGGAAATACTCGACCGCTCCGAGGAGGTGATGTCGGCGGTGACCGAACTGCACTGGGCCCGCGATCGGGAGGCCCTCACCGATCTGCGGACCACCACCCGACAGGGCATAAGGGATTTCATCGCGGCGACCGCCCGGCATGTGCGCTGATCACCTGATTTCTCCGAGGATGCCCCGGCCTTCAGGCCGGGGCTGGGGGGACCTCCCGCTTGCGGGGGAGAATCGGACTCCTGCGGAGCAGGACAGGGATAGCCGAATCGCCGCCGGGGCGGTTCAGCGTCCACCATCCACGCTGGTGAGCGGCACCACAAAGATCAATAGGGCTCAACTGTCGTACCTCCCAGATAGGTTGGTGGCTATGACTGCGAGGGCGAAGACGGAGGATGCCGGGTGCGCCCGGTACACCTACCGTCTGCGCCTCCCGGCGACGGCCCGGCGTGCACTCGAAGCCGAGTGGGACCGGTGCCGGTGGATCTGGAACGAATGCGTGGCGAAGTCCAAGCAGACCCACCAGCGCGCGAAGGCTACCGGTGAGAAGCTGACTTGTGGTCCGGCTCAGCTCGACAAGACGCTGACCGAGGCCCGCAGGGCGACGCCGTGGCTCGCGGAAGGATCCAGCGTCCCGCAGCAGCAGCTCATACGCGATTTCGGCAAGTCCCGCGCCAAAGCGTTGAAGGACATCAAGGACCGGCTTCCGATGCGGCAGCGGGCCGGTATGCCCAGGTGGAAGAAGAAGCGCGAGGCGCGGCCGACCCTGAACTACACCCGGCGCGGTTTCCGCCTCAAGGACGGATGCCTGCATCTGGCGGGCGGGATCGTCGTACGCCCGGTGTGGTCGCGCCAGCTGCCCAAGCCCCCCTCGTCGGTGCGGGTGTACAAGGACAGCGTCGGGCACTGGTGGGCGTCGTTCGTCGTGCCCGCGGTGACCGAACAGCTTCCCACCACGGGCCGTGTGATCGGCATCGACTGGGGCGTACGCGAGACCTCGACCACCACCAGCGACAACCACGACCTTCCCCACGCCCAGCATGGCAAGATCGTGGCCCAGAAGCTCGCTCGCTATCAACGCATGATGGCCCGCCGGAAGCCCCCGAAGGGGCAGGCCGCCTCGAAGGGCTACCGCGAGGCCAAGCGGCAGACGGCCAAGCTGCACCAGAAGGTGGCCCGCCAGCGGCAGGATACGGCCCGCAAGTGGGCCAAGACGGTGGTCCGGGACCACGACAAGATGGCGATGGAAGACTTCCGCCCCAAATTCCTGGCCAAGACCACGATGGCGCGCAAGGCCGCCGACGCGGCCATCAGCGCCACCAAACGGGCCCTTGTCGAGATGGGCCGCAAGCACGGGCGGGACATCCGCCTCGTGCACCCCGCGCACACCACCATGGACTGTGCGCAGTGTGGAGCGAGAACCAAGCACGCACTACCTCTCTCGGAACGAACCTATGCCTGCACTGCGTGCGGAGCCGTCTCGCCCAGGGACAAGAACTCCGCCCGCGTGATGCTGGTCCGGGCTGGTCTCAACCCGGCTGGTGCTGATGGTGTAAGAGCTGACGGGCCGCCGGCCCGCAGCCAACCTGAGCCAGGAATCCCCCGCCTTTAGGCGGGGGAGGTTTCAAACGGAAGAAGACCGCACGACACACGGGGTGGAACTCCACCGGCTCTCCAGCCGTCCTTGACACAGTGAGCTGCTGTACCGGAAGGGCCGGTACGGCGGCTACGACAGGCGGAGCGGGGGTCGGTCATGGTGATGCAGGACGGTGGAACGGTGGATGTCCGACCGGGCGCCGACCCGGGCCGCGCCGCCGCGGAGCACAGCGGCGCCTATCTCGCGACCGCGCTGTGCCTCGGGCTCTACGCCGGCACGCTGCTCGCATGGACGGTCTACGGCATCGCCCAGGGGGAAGGCAGCCCCTGGGACTTCCTGGAGGGGCTGTTCAACCCGGGCGCCTCGCCCGCCAACCAGGTACTCGGCCCGTACGAATGGTCCTTCACGGTCGTGTTCCTGGTGATCGCGGGGCTGGCGCTGGCGCAGCGACGGGTGGCGCGCTCCGCCGCCCTGCTGACCGCGTTTCTGCTGCTCGCCGTCTCCGTACGCGAAGGGGTGGGCCTCTTCGACGCCACCTACCGCGCCCAGTACGCCAACGACCCGCTGGGCGGCTGGACGCTCGCCACCCGTGGGCTGGGGCTGGTGGTGGCACTGGTCGTGCTGGCCGTGATGCTGCCGGCGACGGAACGGCGACCGGGCGGGCGCGGCATCCGCACGGGGCACGACGGCGGCCGGGGGGCCGGGGGCGCGGAGGGCTGGTGGCGCCGCTCCTCCCGTATCTGCGGCGTGCTGTTCGCGCTCATGGGCCTGGCCCGGCTGGGCTGGGCGGTGCACGATCTGCTGACGACCGGGATGGACAAGGGGAACTATCTGCGCGGAGTGGTCGACGGCTCCGTGCTCGGCACCCTCGACCTGGCGGCATCCGCCGAGTTCACCACCGTCGCCTCGGTGACCGTGCTGCTGGTCCTCGCGGTGCTGGCCCTGGGGCGGCGCGATGTCCGGGGCGCACTGCTGGCGTTCGCGGCGGTGGAGCTGTATCTGACGGTGCGCACGGTGGTCTGGCTGACCGTGACGGGCGCCTTCAGCCACTCCTTCGACACGACCGAGGGCGCGCTGTCCATGGCGACGACGGCGTACGCCCTGGCGGCGATGACGTCGGCGGTCGTGCTGGCAACGGGCCGCGGGTTCGGTCCGTATGGCGGGGTGCGGGCGGAGGGGCTGCGTACGGCGCGTGGTGGGGCGTAACGGCGGGCAGCGCGGCTGACGCGGGCGCGTGGTTCTCGGCGGTCCGGCGGGTTCCCACCTCCGGGTGAGCCGACGCACGTGCCTGCGTCCCCGCCGTACACGGGCGTAGCGTGGTCGATACGTCCTTCTCGCGGGGGTGGCCATGGAGTTGTTCCACCAGGAACCCAGCATCGGTGATCGCATCGCCCGGCTGCGCACACGCCGGAAGCTGACGCAGGAAGGCCTCGCCGAGAGCGCGGGCCTGTGCGTCGATATCGTTCGCAAACTCGAACAAGGCGTACGCCAGACGGCTCGGCTGTCCACGCTCAACGCGCTGGCCAGGGCCCTGGATGTGGAGACGTCCGTGCTCGTCGGGCAGCCCGCCACCTTCGAGGTGCGCAGCGAGGGTGAGCAGCCGTCCGTCCTGGCGCTGAGGCAGGCCATCTCGCCGGTGTCCGACCTGCTGGGCGACGACCCGGACCCCGAGGAGCCGCCCGGCATCGCGGCATTGCAGGCTTCCCTCCGTTCGACGGAGCGCATCCGTCGCGACGGGCGGATGGGGGAAATCGGGGCGCTGCTACCGCAGTTGATCAGGGATGCCAAGGCGGCGGCCCGCGCCACCACAGGGAGCGAGGCCGCCGCGGCCCAGTCCGTCCTGGCCGAGGCCTATCAGGTCGCCGCGACGACGCTGACGGCACTGGGCAAGGAGGACGCCGCACTCACCGCCCTCGAACGGTCGATGGCCGCGGCGGCCATGGGAGACGACCCCCACCTGGAGACCGTGGGCTTCTCCAGCCTTGCGTGGGTCCTCACCAAGCAGGGGCGGCTGGCCGACGCCGAGCAGGTAGCGCTGACCGCCGCCGACCGCATCGAACCCGGATTTCGCTCCCAGCCCCTCGAACTGGCGCTGTGGGGGATCCTGCTGCTCCGCGCGGCAACTGCCGCGGTCCGCCGGGAACAGCAGGACACGGTACGTGAGCTGCTCACCATGGCAAGCGCGGCGGCGGCCGGGATCGGCACGGACCGACTCGACTACGCGACGCCGTTCGGCCCGACCAACGTAGGCGTGGCCAAGGTCAACTTCCTGGTGGAGATGGAGGAGAGCGCGGAGGCCCTGCGCACCGCGCGCACCGTCCCGGAGCTGTATGCGCTGCCCCCCACGTGGCGTGCGCGGTTCCATGTGGACCGGGCCCTGGCCCTCGCCGACCTGCGCAAGGACGACGGCGCGCTGCACGCCCTGCTCTCCGCCGAGCGCACCGCCCCGGAATGGATGCGCTACCACTCCACCAGCCGCCGCCTCGTGGCCGACCTCCGCGGCCGCGAAAGGCGCCGCACCTCACCCCTCATCGAGCTCGCCGACCGGCTCGACCTCGACGGCTAGGACGTGGCGTCCTGGCACACCCCCGCAGTGGCACAGGGCGTCACTGTTCGCGCTGTCCACTCCTGCCTAGCGTTGTGGGTCCGTCGAGAACGACGGACCCCCGCGGCCGCTACGAACGGTCCGGGGGCATGGCCTACCTGATGAAAGCAGGTCGACGTGCCGCACCGTACTCCCGCCGGCGTCCGGCTGCTCCCCTGGACCGGTCCCGATGACCAGCCCTGCTATCTGCTCACGGATCGCGACGGCGGCTACGTCTCCCGGTACGCCGACGAAGTCGAGGCACTGCAGCTCGGCATGGGCGTGGGGTTGCTGGCGCATGCCCGGGTCCTGATCGACGACCCGAAGGCGGACGCGCGGCAGTTGCGGTTTTTGTCGGCGCAGCTCAGTGCGGCGCTACGGGATGCCGTACGGGTCGCGGAGAGCCGGGGCGGGCGGCTGGGGGACGACGCCTCGCGCGAGGAGGCGGGCGCCGAGTAGGACCCCTCTCGGGCGGGCTTTGGCGGTGCGGGGGAGATCCCCCTCCGAACCGCCCCCGCACGCCAAAGGCGGCCGCCGCGTGTGGGGGTCGCGGCGGCCGCCGATGTGAACTGCAACGCGTCCTGGGCTTGTGGCCTCTTCAGTGGTGCAGCATGAGAACCACTCTGCCCGTGGGGGCCTCCCCACGGCATCCTCCAGAGGTCGCGGGATCACCCCCGCCGCTCGGCGGGGGTGCGGGTCCGTCGCAGGGCGGGGCCGGGTGACAGGGGGCGGAGTCGCGCAGCGCCGGGCGGTTCCGCGGGCTCGAACGGGTGCGTAGGAGAAAGGGGCGGCCGGTGATCCGTGTCGCTGTGGTGGATGACGAACGGCTGGTCAGGTCGGGACTGCGGATGATTCTGGGGACCGCCCCGGACATCGAGATGGTCGCGGACTGCAGTGGCGCCGAGGCCGTGGAGACCGTGTTGGGGTGCGCGGCCGAGGTCGTACTGCTCGACATCCGGATGCCGGACGTGGACGGGCTGACCGTGCTGCGCCGGCTGCGCGCCGCCCCGGAGCCGCCGGCCGTGGCGATGCTGACCACGTTCGACGCCCAGGAGTATCTGACCGCGGCGCTGCGCGAGGGCGCGGCCGGGTTCCTGCTCAAGGACTCCGACCCGGAGCAGCTGGTGCGGGCCGTACGGACGTTGGCGGCGGGCGGCAGTGTGCTGGATCCGGGGGTGACCCGCGCGGTGATAGGCGGCTATCTCACGGCCGAGGACCAGGCGGCGGCCGCACGGGCGGTCAGCGGGCTGACGCCGCGGGAGTCGCAGGTGCTCGCCCTGCTCGGCGAGGGCCTGGGCAATGCCCAGATAGCCGACCGGATGGGGCTGGCCCCCAGTACGGTCAAGGACCATGTACGTGCCCTGCTGGGCAAATTGGGCGGTATCAATCGCATTCAGGCGGCCATCGTCGCCGATCGTGCGGGCCTGGTGGCGGGCGATCCTCGGGGGACGTGGTGAGGGCCGGCGGCGGGCGGGGGCGTCCGCGAGGGCTCGCGCGGACAGTGGTGGCGCGCGGGGCGGTGGCCTGGCGGGCGCTGGAGCGCGGTCCGTTGGGGCGGCGGTTGCGCAAGGTCGCTCCGGTGGTGGTGCCGGTGCTGCTGGCGATCGCCGACGCGCTGCTGGTCAACGGCCTGGAACTCGCCCTGGAGCTGGGAGTTTCGGTGGTCGCCGCGACGGCTCTGCTGCTGCGCCGCCGCTTCCCGCTGCTGGTCTTCCTGTTCACCCTCCCCGGCCTGTACATCGGCTACATCTGGTTCGCGCCGATGATCGGGCTCTACACGCTGGCGGCGCGACGGCCCGGGCGGGCGCGGCTGGGCATCTGTGCGGTGCTGCTGATCGCCGCGCACTTCTTCCCGTATCCGATGTCCGACTTCGAGCTCACCGCGTACCGCGAGAACACCCTGGTGCTGATCGACGCCTGTGTCACCTCGGCCGCGCCGATCGCCCTGGGCCTGCTGGTGCGCACCCGCCGGGAACTCGCCTCCCGCGTCGAGGACCTGACCCGCAGCCTGCGCCGCGAGGACCGGCTGCTGGCGGACCGGGTCAAGACCACCGAACGCGCCCGGCTCGCCCGCGAGATGCATGACGTGGTGGCCCATCAGGTCAGCCTGATCAGCTTGCAGGCGGGGGCGGTGCAGGTCAGTACGGCCGACGAGGCGGCGCGCGCGGGTGCCAGGACGATTCGCGAACTGTCCGTGCGGACGCTGGAGGAGCTGCGGCACATGGTCGGCGTGCTGCGGGCGGACGGCGGCGAGGCGGCGGAGGCGCGTGATCTGGCGCCCCAGCCGGACTTGGAGGAGCTGCCGCGGCTGATCGAGATGAGTGCGCTGGATGTGACGTACGAGCGCGGTGTGGTGGCCGGTGCGAGCGGCGCGAAGACCGTGGAGCGGGCCGCCTTCCGCACGGTCCAGGAGGCGCTGACCAACGTCCGCAAGCACGCGCCGGGGGCGCGGGTGCGGGTGCGGGTCGATCCGGTGGACACGGTCGGCGGGGAGCGCGGCGCGCGGACGGGTCCGACGGACGATGCGGATACGGGCCGTGCGGCGGAGGGGCTGCGGGTGGAGATACGTAACGGACCGCCCGACGCGACGGCGACGGTTCCCGCGCTTCCCGGGGGCGGCCACGGTCTGGTGGGGCTGCGCGAGCGCGCGCAGAGCCTCGGCGGGACGCTGGAGGCGCGGCACACCTCCGACGGCGGCTTCGTCGTACGGGCCGAATTCCCGTACGGAGCGGGATAGACCGGGCGAGGGCAGGCGTACGGCACGGGAGGGGCGCACCTTTGGTGCGTCCCGGCCGCGTCAGGCGGAGAGCGGAGCCGCGGCCTCGTCCACAGCGGTGTGCAGGTCCGGGTAGACCTCGAAGAGCCTGCGTACGCCCAGTGCGGCCAGCACCCGGTTGACGTGCGAGCCGTCGACGGCGCCCTGCGCGGGGAGGATCAGCCGCAGCCGCCCCTGACAGGAGCGCATCAGCCGGCGGGCGGCAATCAGCACGCCGACGCCACTGGAATCGCAGAACCGGACCTCGGAGAGGTCAAGTACGAGCGATCTCCGGCCGTCGGCCACCGCATCGTGCACATGCTGGCGCACCGCAGGCGACGTGACCAGGTCCATTTCGCCGGAGACCTGGAGTACGGCCCAGGGGCCCTGTTCGTCCTCTGCCACCTTCAACGACACGCGCTCGAAGCCTTTCGCTCGCTTTCGGACCGGATGTGTCCGGTTGCATACGGAACCCATCCTTCCCCGGCTCGACTGCCCGGCCTCGATCCCCTGAAACTCTTCCGAATCCTTGGCGCATCCTTGCCGCAACAGGCCGTTCCCGACCAAGGCTATGCCCAGGAGGCGGCAGCTTTTCGCCGACACCTGGTCACACACGGATAACACATCACCTCATACAGACACGAATGATCCGCATTGATCCGTTTCGATCGGGCATTACCACCACAAAGTGATGACCCCGACCACCGCACGACCGGCCACACAACGGGCGCCTCGCCGTCAGCCCTTACCATCCGCGTCCCCTCCCAAGGCTCGGTTTGCCGCAAAGGAGCGTCCGTTGTCGGACCCGCGCATTACATTCGATGGCACGGCGGATTTGTGGCCGGGTGCACGGATCTGGGCATGAGGGTGTGCAGGAGTGACTGCTGAGGTGTGAGCCCGAAGGCGACGGGCAGGGATGGAGGTCCCATGGGACACGACGCGCCACCGCGGTGGGACAGGCGGATGCAACAGCGGCTCGCCCACGGCGAGGCGGCCGCGCTCGGTGAGCTCTACGACCGCTTCGCCTCGCTCGTGCACAGCCTCGCCTACCGCGTCCTGGACGACGAGGACGCCGCCGACCGCATCACCCGCGAAGTGTTCGGCTACATCTGGGAACACCCGGATTCCTACGACCCCAAGCAGGGCCCGCTGCGCTCCTGGGTCGCCGGCATCACCCGCCATCAGGCCGTCCAGCGGCTGCGCCAGACCGAGGCCGCCTCGGCGCGCGACAGCGGAGCAGACGCCCCGGCGCCCGCCGAGATGGAACAGAAGATCCAAGAGGCCTCCACCGCCGCCCGGGCCGACTACATCGTCACGTCCATGCCCGCGCCCCTGCGGGCCGCACTGGAGCTGGCGTACTTCCAGCGCCGGGACTACCGCCAGACCGCCGCCGACCTCGGCGTCACCGAGGACGAGGCCCGGCGCCGGCTGCGCCTGGGCCTGCAACTGCTGTCCACCGCCCACACCCACCAGGCCCTGCCGCCCACCCAGCGCACCGCGTACGCGTCGAGCACGGTGCGCGCCACCTCTGCGGCGCCCCATACGTCACAAGCGCCACACGCCCCTCGTGGACCGCGCCCGCCCCATGCGCACCACTCCGGCCCGGGGTCCGCCGCACCGCCCGGCCCGGGCCACGGACGGACGCTGTGAACGGCCCCGACGAGTGGGACGGCCGCGAGCTGTCCGGCGGCCCCGGTGAACGGCCGCGGATACCGTCTCCGCGCTCCGCGGCCGAGGACCACGGCCCACTCCCGGATGCCCCTCCGGCACCCGTCTGCGATCCGGTGAGCGGTTCAGGTGCAGTCGACTCCCCGCGCGAACCGGAAGCCGAGCCCGTGACCGACCCCGCCACCGTCCCGCTCCCCCTGCCGGCTCCCGCCCCGCCGCACCGGATCCTCAAGTCACTGCTCGGCGCCTGGGCGCTGTCGGCCTGTTCGGCCGAGGAGACGGCCGCCGTCGAGCAGCATCTGACGGACTGTGCCTCCTGCGCGGACGAGGCGCTGCGACTGCGCGGCGCCGTCGGTCTGCTGCACCCCGCCGACAGCCTCGATCTTGATCCGCTGCTGCGCTCCCGCGTGCTGGAGGGCTGCCTGGGCCGCCGCCCCGCCCGTATCCCGGTGCCCGAGTGGGCGGCTCCGTACGACGCGGAGACCGCCAAACTGGATGCGCTGCTGCGCGACATGGGCGAGGCGGAGTGGCGCGCTCCGGTGCGGCTGCGCTGGTTCGAGGGCCAGCGCCCGGTCGAGCGGGAGACCACCGTCGCCGGCGTCATGGGCCATCTGATGGCGGTGGACGGCCTGGTCGCGACGGCACTCGGACTGCCCGACCCGCTCGGCACCGCCGCCCCGCCGGGCACCCCGAACCCCCTCATCCGCACGGAGACCCTGTGGCGCGCCGCGGACGAGGAGGAGAGCCCGCTCGCCACACACGGCCTGTGGCGCGACCAGAGCTACGCGCTGATAAGACAGGTGTCGTTCGCCGGCGGCAAGGTCGCCGAACTCTCCGTGCCGTACGGCGACTTCAGTCTCGCGCTGCGCGATGCGTTCCTGGACCGCGCCTTCGAGTGCTGGGTGCACGCCGGCGATATCGCGGAGGCCGTGGACTATCCGTACGAGGCCCCGGCCGCCGGGCATCTCCACCGGATGGTCGACCTCGCCGCGCGGCTGCTGCCCAGCGCGCTGGCCGACCGCCGGCGGGCCGGGCTCGCCTCGCCGCCGCAGCGGCTGGTCGAGGCGGGCGCCCCGGGCCGTACCCTCCATCTGGAGGTCGAGGGCAACGGCGGTGGCCATTGGTACATAGCGCTGGACTCGCCGGCCGCCCTCGGCACACCGGACCGCACCGTCGCGCATATCGCCCTGGACAGCGCCGAGTTCTGCCAGCTGGCCGCCGGCCACATCTCGCCGGAGGAGGCCGCCGCGGGCCAGCACGGCGAACGTGACGCGATCCGCGATGTGCTCTTCGCGACCGCGTCGCTCTCCCGCCTCTGACCGCGGCCGACGGCGGGATCGGCGCGGTCCTTACGCGAAGACGACCGTGCGGCTTCCGTTGAGCAGCACCCGGCGCTCGCTGTGCCACTTCACGGCGCGTGCCAGAGCCTGGCACTCGACGTCCCGGCCGATCGCCACGAGCTGGTCCGGCGTGACCTCATGGCCGACGCGCTCGACCTCCTGCTCGATGATCGGGCCCTCGTCGAGGTCCGCGGTCACATAGTGCGCGGTGGCGCCGATGAGCTTCACCCCGCGGGCATGCGCCTGGTGGTAGGGCTTGGCGCCCTTGAAGCTCGGCAGGAAGGAGTGGTGGATATTGATGATCCGGCCGGACAGCGCCTTGCACAGATCGTCGGAGAGCACCTGCATATAGCGGGCGAGGACCACCAGCTCGACGTTCTCCGCCTCCACCAGCTCCAGCAGCTGGGCCTCGGCCTGGGCCTTGGTGTCCCGGGTGACCGGAATGTGATGGAAGGGGATGTCGTACGAGCCGACCAGCTCGGCGAAGTCGGTGTGATTGGAGACCACGGCGGCGATCTCGATCGGCAGCGCGCCGATCCGGTAGCGGAAGAGCAGGTCGTTGAGGCAGTGCCCGAACTTGGACACCATCAGGACGACCCGCATCTTCTCGTCGGCCCGGTGGATCTGCCATTCCATACCGAAGGAGTCGCCCACCGCCGCGAAGCTGGCCCGCAGCTTGTCGACGCTCACCGAGGTGTCCGCGGTGAAGTGGACCCGCATGAAGAACAGCCCGGTGTCGCGGTCGCCGAACTGCTGACTGTCCTCGATGTTGCAGCCGGTGATGAAGAGGTAGCTGGACACGGCGTGCACGATCCCCTGCTTGTCCGGGCAGGACAGGGTGAGGACGTACTGATCGTTCTGACCGTTGCGATCGTGCTGACCGGGCTGGGTGGGCTGCGACTCGTTCATGACCTCATAGGGTCGCACACCTTCGGAGCAGGTCAGCCCCGGGTGTCCGGTCCCCCGGTCATGATGGCCAGCACCTCCAGCGAGCGGGGCGCTGCGTCGGGGTCCTCGCCGTCCGCCGTCGCCATCCGCACATGGGCCTCACGGGCCGCCCGTACGGCCTCCGGCCAGCCCTGGTGCTCCATGTACGCGGCGACCGGGGCGTCCGGGCCGACCTGGTGCATGATCCGCAGCACCCGCAGGACGGCGGCATCGACGAGCTGTGCTTCCTCGGCGTCCCGGAAGATCGTGTCGATGTATTTGTCGGCGGACCAGTTGTCCAGCCAGGTGTCCTCGACGAGCCGGTAGACGGCGTCGGTGACATCTCCGTATCCGGGCCGGCCGGCCAGCCAGGTCTCCTGCTGGAAGGCGGGGTCGGAGAGCATGTGCAGCGCGGAGCGCACATTGCTGCGCCAGCGCCACCACGGCATGTCATTGAGTGGCATGCCGCCCATGGTGGTCGAGCGGCGGCCGCGACGGGAAGACTTCTCCGAACCTTGCACAGTATTCGATCGTACGTTCCTCGCGGATGATCTCGTGCGGCCCCCCGGAGTTCACTGCCACGTCACCATCCGTTACCCCGACGTCACTCGCCCGTTCCGGGCAGGACGGAAGGCTGCTGTGCCATGACCGGTCGGCGACGCTCCTCCCCCCGCCCCATCAAACGTGCTCCCGCGGTCGCGATCGCCTCGGCGGTGGCATGCGGGGCGGCTATCGCGTCACTGCTCTCGGCCTGCGGCTCCCTCCCCGGCTCGGGGGATTCCGGGGAGAAGGAGCCGGTCACGGTGATGACCTGGGCCCCCGAGGACACCAAGGCGACCAATATGCCGGGTATGCCGGCCATGGCGCAGGCGTACGCCCGCTGGGTCAACTCCCGGGGCGGCATCCGCGGCCACCGCCTGAGGGTACTGACCTGCAACGAGCGCAACGACTCGGTGGCCGCCGCGCAGTGCGCCCAGCGCGCGGTGGACAGGGGCGCGGTGGCCGTCGTCGGCTCGTACAGCCAGTTCGGCCGCTCGTTCATGTCGCCGCTGGAGGTCAAGGGCATCCCCTACATCGGCGGTTACGGCGCCTCCGACGAGGAGTTCCAGAGCCCGCTGTCCTATCCGGTCAACGGCGGCCAGGCGTCCCTGCTCGCCGGGAACGGCCGCCAGTTGGCGGGCGACTGCAAACGCGTCGCACTGGTCCGCCCGGACACCATCCAGGGCGACCAGATGCCCTCTCTGCTCAACTCCGGTCTGCAGAACGGCAGTCGGCGCCCGGCCAAGGACGTCAAGGCGCCCGAGGACGGCACCGACTACACGCCGCAGGTGACCCGCGCCCTGGACGCGGTGGGCGCCGACCCGGCCGTCTACGGCACGGCGAAGGCCGGCGGCAAGGCGGCCGGCTCCTGTGTCACCGCCTCCCTCGGCGACCACACGGATGCCTTCTTCGACTCGTTCCGGCGGCTCCAGGAGGACAGCCCCAAGGTGCGGGTCGCCTCCGTCCTCGGCAGCGTGGGCCAGTCGCTGGTGACCCGTACGGGCGGCAGGTCCGGGCCGCTGGAAGGCGCGGAGATCACCGGCTGGTACCCGGTCGCGGATGATTCCCGCTGGAAGCCGATGCGCAAGGTCATCAGCGACTTCGCCTTCGACGACAACCGCATCGACCCGGCCGACCAGGGCATCCAGACGACCTGGATCGCCTACACCGTGCTGCGGGCCCTGATCGAGCAGCTCGATGAGGCGGGGGTCGAGGACATCACCTCGCACGATCTGCAGGCGGCGCTGGACCGCGGTGACCGTGCCATCGACACCGGCGGGCTCACCCCGAAGCTGCGCTGGCGCGAGGACGACATGCTCGCCGTCCAGGACTTCCCGCGCATAGTGAACGGGACGGTGACCTACCAGGTCGTACGGGACGGTGAGTTGGTCGCCGCCCAGGACGGCTTTGTGAACGTCACCAGGACACTGGAGCGCCGGCAGACGGACAACTGAGCGGGGGGGGCGGGGCGGCCCGTCGCCGCCCGGCCCCTCCTCGTGCTCCTGCCCGGCTCCTGCCCGGCTCCGGCTCAGAGCTGCTCGGGACGACGCTCCGTCAGCCCGTACTTCTGGGCGAGCGGGTTCCAGATCTGTGCCGCCTGCTTCTTGGCCAGCGTCGCCTGACCGCTGGCCGTATTGCCCTGGGCGGTCTGCCTGGTGAGCCGGGCCTTGCCCTTGTGGCAGCCCTTCTTGCCGCCGACCTGGCCGGCCCACGCCGCGTAGTGGTTGTCCGCGGCGGCCGAGGACTGCCAGGCCTTGGTCAGCGCCGCGGTCAGTTGGGCATTGTTCGGGATCTTGTCGACGGGCAGCTGCTGCAGCCGCTTCACCAGGTCGTTGCGCTGCCCGGCCGCGGCACGCAGGTCCTGGGCCGCGCCGCCGAGGTTGTCGCAGGACTTGATGCTGTTGACGGCACCGATCACCGAGGAGCGGCTGTTGTTGCTGTCGCCCAGCAGCGCGTCCAGGCCCTTGGCCTGGGCCTCGGCCGGGTCGGTGGTCGGCGTCGGCTTCGGCTTCGTCGACTCCTCGGCCGCCTTCGTCGCGCCGCTGCCGGAGTCCGGCTTCTTCGCGTCGTCCTCGCTGCCGCCGCCGCTCAGCGCCCAGCCGAGGCCGAGGCCGGCGCCCGCGAGCGCCACGACGATGATGCCGATGATCGCGGCCGGGGCGAGCCGCCGGCGCTGCCCGCCGTCGTCGTCATAGGAGTCGTAGGAGGGGGCCTGCTGGTCGTAGCCGCCGCCGGGCGGGAACTGCTGGCCGTAGCCCTGGCCCTGCGCCTGCCCGCCGTACGGGGGGCGGCCCGGGTCCTCGAAGCGGGGCAGCTGTGCGGTGGCGTCCGGTGCACCCGGCTGGCCCGGCGCGGCCGGCCCGTCGCGGAACAGGCCGTCGAACTCGGCGGGCGTGGGACGGTCGCCGGGCGCACCCGGGCGGACGCCGAACGGCGCGCCGGGCGGCGGGGACGGCACACCGCCGCCCACCGGTGCGATGAGCTGGGTGGCCTCGGAGTCGCCCGCGGCGTGGGCGCCGGGCATCGGCCCGGACTGCGGCATGGCCTGGCCCTGCGGATTGGCCTGCCCCGGCTTGATCGCGCGCAGCATGGTGGTGGACTCGTCGGGCGTCTCGGGCCGCGCGGCCGCCTCGGGGGGCAGCGGCGCGGCACCGGGGCCGCCGGGCTGTGCGTCGAAGGGGGGTATCAGCGTGGTGGCCTCGGCGTCGCCCGCGGCGGGCGGCAGCGGCGCAGCGGTCTGCGGGGTCGCCCGGACCAGCTCCCCGGACGGGCCCTGGGGCTGCTGTCCGTACTGCTGTGGCTGCTGCTGGTGCTGCGGGGGCTGGGCCTGCTGGCCGTACGGCTGGTGTGGCTGCTGCGCTCCGGCTCCGTAGGACTGCCCCTCGGGCGGCAGTGCGCCGGGTGCGCCCTGGCCGGGCTGCGCACCGTAGGGGATGAGCGCCGTCGCCTCGGCCTCCGAGCCGGCCGGCGGCAGCGGTGCGGCGCCGTGCTGGGGCGCCTGCTGCGGCATCGACGGCGGCACGGGCGGCACCGGCGGCTGCCCCTGGGGGGCGTACCCCTGCGGCTGCCCCTGGCCGTAACCCTGCTGCTGGACGGGCGGCTGGCCCTGGGCGGGCGGCTGCCCGTACGGCTGCTGGGGGGCGCCCTGCTGGCCGGGTCCCCAGGGCTGACCCCAGGGCTGGCCGGCCGGCGGCGCGGCCTGCTGGTCGGGCACCCACGAGTCGCCGCCGTTGGAGGGCAGCACAATGCCCTCTCGCGCGGGACCGGCCGCAGAATCCTGCGGGTCGTGGCCCTGTCCGCTCTGCGTCACCGTGACTCCTACCAACGTGCAGACCTACGGAATCGTCGGCTGCACGCTACCGGTTCGCAGCAACGTTCGACCACGCCCCCAGGTCACCACCCCCGCCCACCCCCGGAACGCACCGGGCGGGCCATGGTCACCGGCCCGCCCGGCGCGGTGCGACAAACCCGACGCCGCACGACAAAGCAGTCGGCGCCCCTGGTGAGGCGTGGGTCACGCCACGGCGACCCGCAGCTCCAGCCGTGCACTGAACTCCCTTACCACCGGTTCATCCCGATATGGCTCCAAACGCAGCTGAAAGTCCTCCAGATACTCCGTGCCCCGGTCCGAGCGCAGCCCGCCCAGCAGCTCCACCGCCTGGGTGCCCGTATGGCAGGCCTGCTCGACCTCGCGCTGCTGCGCCTGGGCGCCGGCCAGCAGCAGCAGACCGATGGCGCGCCGCCGCGCCCGGTTCTCCGGGTGCCCGTCCAGCGCCTCCTGCGCGCGCTGGCCGGCCGGCACCGGCTGTCCCAAGTCCCGGTGGCAGTGGGCGAGTTCATCGGCCAGATAAGCCTGGTCGAAGTGGGCGATCCAGGCCGGGTCGTCGCCCGCGTCGAGGGCCGCCTCGGCGCGCTCCATCGCCGCGACCGCCCGCCCGGCCACCACCTGGAAGGCACGGCCGTCGCCCATCAGGGCGTGCCCGCGCGCCTCCGCCGCGCAGAACATCGCCTCGGCACGTGGCGTGACATGTCCGCGGGCGCCTTCCTGTGCGGCTCGGGCGAGTTGGGCAATCTCCCGCGGGTTACCGAGCGAGGCGGCGAGATGGCTCATGCTCGCGGCGAGTACGTAGCCGCCGTAGCCGCGGTCACCGGCGGCCTGGGCCAGCCGCAGCGCCTGGATGTAGTAGCGCTGCGCGAGGCCGGGCTGACCGGTGTCGACGGCCATATAGCCGCCCAGCTCCGTCAACCGGGCGACGGCCGCGAAGAGTTCACGCCCGACCGACTCGCGGTACGAGCCCGCGAGCAGCCCCGAGACGACACTGTTGAGGTAGTGCACGACGACCGGTCTGACATGGCCGGCGCCGAAGCGGTGGTCGAGCTCGCTGAGCGCCGTGGTCATGGCGCGTACCGCCTCGACGTCCGAGATCCCGACCCGGGCGCCGGCGTTCCGGGCGACCTGGGTGTCCGCGCCGGTGATCAGCCAGTCGCGGCTGGGCTCCACCAGCGCCGAGGCCGCGACCGTGGAGCCGCTGAGGAAGTCGCGCCGTCCGACATCGCTGCGCCACAGCTCACAGACCTGCTCGATGGCCCCGAGGACGGTCGGCGAGAACTGCAGCCCCACCCCGGACGCGAGGTTCTTGCCGTCGGCCATCCCGATCTCGTCGATGGTGACCGTACGCCCCAGCTTCCGCCCCAGTGCCTCCGCGATGACGGCCGGGGCGCGGCCGCGTGGCTGCTGTCCGCGCAGCCATCTGGCCACGGAGGTCTTGTCGTAACGCAGGTCGAGACCGTGTTCCGCACCGCACATGTTGACGCGGCGGGCGAGCCCCGCGTTGGAGCAGGCGGCTTCCTGGATCAGCGCTTGCAGCCGTTCGTTGGGCTGCCTTGCGACGAGTGGCCTGGCGGCCATGCTTGTACCCCCTGAGTACTGCTGCGCGTTCACCGTCGAACGCCGTTCCTCGCGATCAATTCCCCGCGGATATCCCGGATATCCGAGAGATCCTTGATACGTGCAATACGAGGGATCGGAGCGATACGCGCTTTGCAGTGGATGCACAGATGTGAGCGATTTGGGCGATATCCGGTGCATCTTCGTGCGGCGCGCTCGTTCACGAGAGGTGGCCACGAGAAGCGAGGGTGCGGCGGTGCCCGTGCACGATCGCGGCGCCGCCGTGCAGGGCTCCCCCTCGATGCACCGCGGCCTGCCGCCGGGCGGCCTCTCCGCCCGTCACGCAGGTGGCTACCCGCTCTCAGGGCCCCACCCGCATACGCGCCCCCACCGGTGCACCCATGCGCCCCACGTGCGAGAACGATGCGCCGGGGACGTCAGCCATTCGGCCGTAACCCTTGGTCACAAGGGGAGTTGTCATCTGCGTGGAAGAGACCATCGGAGTCACAGGAGCCCCGCAGATCCCCAAGCAGCGCGGCGAGCAGCTGCTCGAAACTGCGGTGCGTTACGCGGAAGAACGGCACTGGGACGTGTTCCCCGGCGCATGGCTGGAGCACGACGGCGAGACGCCGCGCTGCTCGTGCAACGCCGCCGACTGCGCCGCGCCCGGCGCGCACCCCATCGCGCCCGGCTGGGCCGGCCAGGCCACCGGCAGCGCGACCGCCGTCCGCCGTATGTGGAGCAAGCATCCGCGGGCCTCCATCCTGCTGCCGGCGGGCCGGACGTTCGAGGCGCTCGATGTGCCCGAGACCGCGGGCTGCCTGGCGCTGGCCCGTATGGAGCGGATGGGGCTGGCGCTCGGCCCGGTCACCCGTACCCCCGACCGCCGGATGCTCTTCCTCGTCCTCCCCGGCGCCTCGGTGAAGGTCCCTGTTCTCGTACGCGGCCTGGGCTGGGCGCCGGCCGCCCTCGATCTGATCTGCCGCGGCGAGGGCGAGTACATCGCCGCCCCGCCGACCCGGGTGGGCGCGCACGGCTCGGTGCAGTGGGCGCGCCGCCCCACCTCCACCAACCGCTGGCTACCGGACGCGGAGGAGCTGATCAGCCCGCTCGCGTACGCCTGCGCGCGGGACGCGGTGGCGGCCCGGGCACGCTGACCCCGGGCCGGGCCTTCCCGCTCGTCACCGAGGGGGTACACCGCCCGGCGCCGTCCGGCACCCGCCCGTATCGTGGGATGCCGGACGGGGGTCAGGACGGCCCCTGCGGGGACGTCGAAGGGCAGGACCGGTGGCAAACGAACCGGAACAGAGCGATGAGCGGGCCGAGTCGGCACCGCCGGAGCGCGCATCAGCCGCTTCCGTGGACGGGCTGGCCGCGGCCCCCGAGGGTGCCGCGGCCGGCCCGCCCGCCGTACGTATCCAGGGGCTGTGGAAGAAGTTCGGCGAGCAGATCGCCGTCAACGGCATCGATCTGACGCTGCCCGCGGGCCGCTTCATCGGACTCGTCGGCCCCAATGGCGCGGGCAAGACCACCACCCTGTCCATGGTGACGGGCCTGCTGCGGCCGGACTCCGGGCTGGTCGAGATCGGCGGGCACGACGTCTGGCGCGACCCGGTGGCCGTCAAGTCCCGGATCGGGGTACTGCCCGAGGGGCTGCGGCTCTTCGAGCGGCTGTCGGGCCGTGAACTCCTCGGCTATATAGGGCGGTTGCGCGGCCTGCCGGGTGACGAGGTCGACAAGCGGGCCGGGCAGCTGCTGGACGTGCTCGATCTGTCGGGTTCGCAGCACAAACTGGTCGTGGACTACTCGACCGGTATGCGCAAGAAGATCGGGCTGGCCGCGGCGCTGCTGCACAACCCCGAGATCCTCTTTCTCGACGAGCCCTTCGAGGGCGTCGACCCGGTGTCGGCGCAGACCATCCGCGGCGTACTGGAGCGCTACACCGCCTCCGGTGCGACCGTGATCTTCTCCAGCCATGTGATGGAGCTGGTCGAGTCGCTGTGCGACTGGGTCGCGGTGATGGCTGCCGGGCGGATCCGTGCGGACGGCCCGATCGCGCAGGTGCGCGGCGCGGCGCCCTCTCTGCAGGACGCCTTCCTGGAGCTCGTCGGCGCCAACGACCGCGGCGCGGGGCAGAGCCTGGACTGGCTGGGCGGTGGCGGCGCCCGATGAGCACCGAATCCGCCGCGGTGGCCCCGCGCCCGGCCGCCGTACCCTCCCCGACCGCCGTCTTCGTACGGCTGAAGCTGTCGCTGCTGCGCAACGGGCTGCGCCAGTCGACCGGGCGCACGCTGGCGTATGTCGCCTCCGTCATCGTCGGCCTGCTGTTCGCCGCCGGTGCCGTGACGGGGCTGATCGCGCTGCGCGGCAATGATCACGTCGGCGCGCTGGTCGTCCTGCTCACCGGGATCCTCACCCTGGGCTGGGCGGTGATGCCGCTGTTCTTCCCCACGGGCGACGAGACGCTGGACCCGACCCGGCTGGTGATGCTGCCGCTGCGGCCGCGCCCGCTGATCGTCTCGCTGCTGGTGGCCTCGCTCGTCGGCATCGGCCCGGTGGTCACCCTGGCGCTGATCGTCGGCTCGGTGATCGCGGTCGCGCACGGGACGGCCGCCGCGGTCGTCGGCGTACTGGCGGTCGTTCTGGTGGTGTTGGTGTGCGTGTCGCTGGCGCGCGCGGTGGCCACCGCCTCGGTGCGGCTGCTGACCAGCCGCCGCGGCCGCGATCTGGCCGTACTGAGCGGCCTGTTCATCGCGATCGGTGCGCAGGGCGTCAATATCGCCGCCCAGAAGCTGGGGCGGCCGGACGGTCTGTCCGTACTGGAGCCGCTGGGGAACGTGCTGCGCTGGGTGCCGCCGGCCTCGGCGGTCAGCGCCGTCGAGGACGCCGGCCACGGGGCGTACGGACGGGCCGTGGCCGGGCTGGCGCTGACGGCGCTGGCACTGGTCCTGCTGCTGTGGTGGTGGCAGCGCACCCTGACCGCCCTGATGACGTCACCGGATTCCTCCACCCTCCAGGCGGTGGAGAAGGACAGCGCGCGCCGGGGCGGCACCGGTGAGCGGGGGCTCGCGCGCCTGCTGCCGGACGGACGTACCGGCACGGTCATGCTCCGTACGCTGCGCTACGCCTGGCGCGACCCCAAGTCGAAGATGTCGTGGGCGACGTCGCTCGCCGTCGGCCTGCTGGTGCCGGTCGTCTCGTCCGTACAGGGCAACGGCAGCATCTACACCGCGTTCTCGGCGTCCGCGCTGCTCGGGCTGCAGATGTACAACCAATTCGGACAGGACACCTCGGCGTTCTGGATGGTCGCCTCGACGATCGCCACCCCGCGGGACGCCTATCAGGAGCTGCGGGCCCGTGCGCTGACGCTGGCCATGGTGGCCGTTCCCTACGTCACGCTGGTCGTCGTCGGCACCGCGGCGTTCATCGGGCCGTGGTCGGACTTCCTGGAGGTGTACGGGCTCTCGCTGGCCGTGCTGGGCGCCCTGCTGGCCACCGGCGCGCTGTCGTCGGCGCTCTTCCCGTACTCGATCCCCTCGGAGGGCAACAAGAACGTCGCACCGGGGCAGGGCGCGATCGCGTGGTTCAGCCTCTTCGGCGGGCTTCTGATCGGCTCCGTACTGTGCGCACCGCTGCTGGCGCTGACCATCTGGCTCCATGTCGCGGGCCTGCACCACCTGTTGTGGCTGCTGCTGCCGGTCGGCGTGGTCTACGGCACCGGCATCGCGGAGCTGGGCCTGCGGATCGCGGCACCCCGGGTGGCGCGGCGGCTGCCGGAGATTCTGGTGGCGGTCAGCAAGGGGTGAGGGGTGCGCCGGGCGGTCGGTGCGGCCTCGTCGTGAGGTTATCCACAGGCTGCACCGGCCGGTGCGCGGTGGCGGTAGCTTCGTCGTGACGAGGTGAACGAGGGGTGGTGGGGGCGGTGCTGCGCGCCGGAATGGTGCTGGTGACGGGATGGTTGGCGGTGCTGTTCTGTGCCGGGGTGGTGCAGGCCGCGCCGGCCGGCCCCGACGGGCCGACGCAGACCGCCTACCTCGCCGAGCAGCTTCGGAAGAACCCGGTCTACATCAGCGACCAGATCCCGCGTGAGACCCCCCGGTCGACCGCGCCGGCTTTTGCCGCAGAGGCCAAACGGCTGGGCGTTCCCACCTATGTGATGGTGCTGCCGCACACCTCCTACAGCGCCGAGGCGTCCGGTCTGCTCGCCGGTGTCCATGACCGGCTGGGGCGCAAGGGTTTGTATGTCGCCGTGAGCGACATGGGTCTGGACGCGGTGCAGACCTTCGGCGTGAGCGTGCCCGGGGCCGCCGACGCGAGCACGGCGACGCTGTACGAGCTGCCGTACGACGCCACCCCGCGCGAGGTGTTGCGGCACTTCGTCGACGTGCTCACCTCGGGGCAGGCGCATCAGCGCGCCGAGGAGGCACGGGCGCAGTACTCGGACACCGATGACGAGCCGCCCGGCCTGCACACCGACGACACCGAGCGCGAGGACCAGAGCTTTGTGACGGGCATCGCGGTCACCGGAATCCCGCTCACCGCGCTGCTGATCACGGTGTACGCGCTCCAGCGGCGCCGGGTGCGGCGGGCCGCGGCGGCGGGCGGCTCCGTGGCCGTGCCGGGGGCGCGGGGTGGACAGAAGCGGGGTGGCCAGCAGAGGAAGGGAGCCGGGGGCAAGAAGGCGGCCGGCGGGAAGAAGGCGGCCGGTGGGCAGAAGGCGCGCCCCGGACAACAGGCGGGCGGTCCCGGGCCGTTCCCTCGTGCCCGGTTGCTGCCCCTGCTGGTGGGTGCCGGGGTGCTGGGCTGGCTGGTCGCCTTCACCGCGTCCCAGGTCTTCGACGACACCACCAGCGGCGACGGCTCCCGCCCCACGGCCGCCGATATGCGGGCCCGGATCGACCGGGTGGCCGACGGGCTGCGCCGCAATCCGCTCTACCTCGATCCGGAGAGCCCGTCCGCGCTGGACACCGCCGAGCGCGCCCATCTGCGCGAACGGCTGCGCGCGCTGGACGTTCCGGTGGTGATCGCCGCCGTGTCCAGCTCGATCGACGACGAGTCCGGTGGCAGCAAGGACGTGCTGGCCGAGGCGCTGCACGAGCGGCTGCACCACAAGGTGCTCATCGTGTTCGCCGACCCGTCGTCCGGCAGGATCGAGATCATCAACTACGGCACCCGCGTGGACGAGATGTACCTCATCGACCGTCCGCGCAACCTCGACTACATCTCATCCGCCGACCTCGAACTCGGCCCCCGTCTGGACCAGCTGCTGACGTACCTCAGCAAGTCACCGCCGGCCAAGACGGCCAATGTGCCCTATGACCCGCCGCCCGCCCCCGACCCCGTCGAGGAGAAGGCGCTGCCCGGCCTGTTCACCGGGGACTACGAACCGGGGCTGCTCATCGGCACCTTCGCCGCGGGGCTGGTGTTCGGGCTGGTGGCGGCGGCGTGCGCCCTCGTCCGCCGGATTGCCCGCCGCAGACGGCCGGCGGCCGACGGACCGGGCGGCGCCGCGGCCCCCGAGGCACCGGAGCAGCCGTCGCTGCCGTGGCTGCGGCGCACCGCCCGGCAAGACCTCGACACCCTCACCGCTGCCCTGGAGCCGGCGGCGTCGCTGCCCGAGGAGTCCCGACGCCGGGCGTGGGAGTGCCTGGACGCCGCCGCGCTGCTGATCGACGGCGACAGCGACGGCCGGATCGACGCCGATGCGACACCCGTCGGCCTCGCCTGTGCCATCGTGCTGGCCCGCGCCGGACACACCGCGATCGACGAGCCGGCCGCCGCGCAGCACGTCTGCCATCGCAATCCGCTGCACGGCGCGGCCCGCAAGCGCGCACAGATACGGCCTGACGGCGGTGGCCGGGCGCGGTCGCTGCCGGTGTGCGAGGCATGCCGGGCGACGCCGGGCGCGGTGCTGCGGCTGCGCTCCTCGGCAAGCGCCGGGCGCGGATCGTACGCCCCGTACCCCACTCTTCCCGGACCGCTGGCCGCGCTCGGCGACGGCGCCGCAATCGATCAACTCACCCGCGATGTACGGGAGTACTTCGGTGTTCACTGACCCCCGCCGCCGGCTGCGGACCGCCCTCGCCCTCGGCGCCTCGTCCGTTGCGCTGCTGTTCTGCGCCGCGGCGCCCGGGGCGGCCGCCGAGAGTCCGGGGCAGAAGATCGCCGATGCGCTGCGCCGCTCCCCCGTCTATGTCGATCCGTCCCTCGCCTCGGCCGTCGACGCGGGCGAGCAGCGGAAGTTGGTCAGCCAGATCCGGCAGACCCGGCTGCCGATCCGCGTGGCGCTGGTGCCGCTGGTCGAGGGCGACAGCTGGGGCGGCAAGCCGGAGCAGCTCGCCGAGGTGGTCCATGACCGGATGGGCGGCGGCCCGTCCGTCCTCATCACGCTCGGGACCTATCCCGACGACATCGCGGCCCGCGAATGGCCGTCGGGCGCCCATCAGGCGATGCACGCCGCGGCCGCGGTCTTCTTCCAGGACGATATGAAGGGCGCGGGGCCGGCGAGGCGTGTCTCGCGCGCGATCGGCATCATCAAGGCGGGCAACGGCGACAAGGTGTACGAGAAGGTCACCGCGCACCTCCAGGACGACGGGCCGGACAAGACCGCCTCGGCCTCCTCGTCCCCCTCCCACAGCTCCCCGCTCGTCCGGATCCTGTCCCTCGTCGTCGGGCCGGTGCTGCTGCTGGCCGCGGTCGGGCTGCTGCTGCGGCGCCGCTCGCGGCTGCGCGATCTCTCGACGCCGTTCGCGCTGCCGCGCTCGGTCTTCGCCGCCGCCCGGAAGGCCGATGAGGCCGGGCTCCGTGACCGTGCCACCGAAGAGGTCGTCCGGCTGGGCGAGGAGGCGCGTGCCGCACAGGGCGACCCGACGGCCATCGAGCGGGCGCTCGACGCCTACGCCGCGGCCGGCACGGTCCTGGACCGGGCGCGGGGAGTCGCCGATCTGGCGGGGGTGTTCGCGCTGATCGCGGAGGGCCGGGCGGCCCTCTCCAAGGCCCCGGTCACGCTCCCGCTCTGCTTCTTCCACCCGCTGCACGGGCCCGCCGTCCGCCGCATACCGTGGCGCCCGCTGGGCCGCCGCGAGCAGCTGCGGGTGGCCGGCTGCGAGACCTGCATCCGCGCGATACGCGGCCGGCGCGCCCCCGAGGTGCTCACCGACCGGCAGGCGGGCCGCCCGGTCCCCTACTTCGAGGTTCCCGCCGAGGACAGTCTCTGGGCGGCCACCGGCTATGGCTCGCTGCTCGGCGACGGCGATTCCCTCGCCGTGCGGGTCCAGCGCGGCGACTTCACGCGCACGCTGGACTGACGGGCGGGCGCCTCAGACGGCGGGCAGCGCGTAGATCTCGTCGCCGTGGGTGGCCAGCAGCCGCCGGCCGGAGGCGACGACATGCCACTGCTCCTCGATTCCGGCGTTGTCGTTGTAGTTCCAACGCGCTTTGCCGGTCTTCGGGTCCAGCGCGAAGATGCCGCCGCCATCGTCGTACGACGCGCCGTAGAGGGCCTCGCCGACCAGCACGAATTCGGTCGGCGCCCGGTGCGCCCCGGCGTCCTCGCACAGCCAGAGCTTCTTCCCGCGCACCGGATCGACGGCCCAGACCCCGCCGCTGTGGTCGGCCGCGTAGAGCACCTGGCCGACCACCATGGGCTGATAGAAGCTCAGCCGGCCGCCGGTCGACATCGACCAGTCGGGCTTGCCGTTGTCGAGGTGCACCGCCCGCAGTCGGTCGCCGCCCAGGAAAATCCGCCGGGCGTGCACGGCCGGGCGCCAGGCGATGTCGTCGCCGATCTTCTTCGTCCACAGCTGGCGGCCGTTCGCCGCGTCGCGCACGGTGACATTGCGACGGCTGTCGGTGTAGACGAGTCGGCCGTCCACCGCGACGCCTTCGAGGTCGTAGTCCATGGTGCCCTTGTCCCGCGGCTTCTGCCATTCCGGCTTGCCGGTACGGATGTTGAGGGCGGCGATCGCGGTGAGATGGACCGTGGTGTCCTTGGTGCGCACGGACGCGATGACATAGATCCGGTGCTCGTCCGCGGCGAGGATGTGCTCGACGGTCAGGGCGCCGTTGAGCCTGCTGCGCCAGACCTCCTTGCCGGTGTCCGGGTCGAGGCCGATGACATCACCGTCGTACTCGGTGCTGACGAAGAAGAGGGTGCCGGCCGCGAGGATCAGCGGGGCGCCGGGGGGCGCGACCTCCTTGCGCGTCCATTTCGCCTTGCCGGTGAGGGCGTGCCGGGCGACCAGCGGGTCACCGCTGATCAGCAGCAGGCCGTTGTGCGCCAGCAGCGGCTGATCGCTGCTGATGGTGTCGGTCTCGGCGGTGCGGTGCCACAGGACCTGGGGGGCGGTCCCGGGAGGCGGTGTACTGAACCGCTCCTGCTGTGCGCCGCCCGGCTCCTGCCCGTCGGCGGCCGCGCCCTTGCCGTCGCCCCGGTCCTTGTCCTTGCCCCTGAGCATCCAGATCCCGACCCCGCCGACGGCCACGGCACCGGCCGCGGCACCCGCCGCGAGCCCGAGGAAACGACGGCGGGAGGGGGCGGGGGCGCCGGCGGCAGCGGAAGCGACAGTGGAAGCGGCTGTGAGGGGGGCCGTGGGCGCGCTCGGCGGTGGTGTCGCGCCGGCCGGTACATACGTCGGCACATACCCGCCACCGGGCGGCGTCCCGCCCGGCGGCGGAACGGGTGTGCCGGGAGCGGCGGCCGGGGCCGGGGTGCCGTGTCCCGGGGCCGGGGTGCCGTGTCCCGATGCCGGGGTGCCGTGTCCCGGTGCCGGGGTGCCGTGTCCCGGTGCCGGGGTGCCGTGTCCCGATGCCGGGGTGCCGTGTCCCGGTGCCGGGGTGCCGTGTCCCGATGCCGGGGTGCCGTGTCCCGGTGCCGGGGTGCCGTACGCCGGTGCCGGGGTGCCGTACGCCGGGCTCGGCGTGCCGTACGCCGGGCTCGGCGTGCCGTATCCCGGTGCCGACGGTGGCGCCCCGTGCCCCGGCACCGCCGCCGTCCCCTGCTCCGGCGTCTCCAGGTCCAGAATGCGCGCGGCGTGCGTGGCGATGGTGGAAGCGACCGCGCCCGGAAGCCAGTTGGTGAAGACCGCGCCGGTGCCCTGCGGTGCCAGCGCCTCCGACACCTGCTGAGGCGTGGGGCGTCGGGCCGGATCGCGGTCGAGGCAGGCGGTGAGCAGGCCGAGCAGGCTCTCGGGGACGCCGGTGAGGTCCGGCTCGCCGTGTACGACCTGGTAGAGGACGGCGGCCGGGGTGGTGTCGCCGTATGCGGTACGGCCGGTGGAGGCGTAGGCGAGCACCGCGCCGAGCGCGAAGATGTCGCCGGCCGTGCCGACCGCCTGCCCGAGCGCCTGCTCCGGCGGGATATAGCCGGGCGAGCCGACGACCACGCCGGTCTGGGTCATCCGGTCGCCGTCGACGGCGCGCGCGATACCGAAGTCGATCACCCGCGGGCCGTCGGCGGCCAGCAGCACATTGGACGGCTTGAGGTCGCGGTGCACCAGGCCGACGGAGTGGATCTCGGTGAGCGCGGCGGCCAGCCCGGCGCCGAGGGCGCGCACGCTGTGTTCCGGCAACGCCCCGTGTCCGTCGACCACTTCGGTGAGCGACGGACCGAGCACGAAGGCGGTGGCGAGCCAGGGCAGCGCGGCTTCCGTGTCGGCGTCGACGACGGGTGCCGTGTAGCGGCCGGACACCGCCCGGGCTATCTCGACCTCCTGCCTGAACCGCCCCCGGAACGCGGTGTCCTGCGCCAGATCCGGCCGTACGACCTTCACCGCTACCGTGCGCCCGCCGGTCGACCGGGCCAGATACACCCGGCCCATACCGCCGGCACCGATCCGGCCCAACAGACGGTACGACCCGAGGGCTTGCGGGTCGTCCGGTAGCAAGGGGTCCATCACGGGCCTTTCCCATCGAGCGAACGGACTGTGCATCGTAGCGTCGCCCCTTTTCGGCAACTCCGTCGCTGTACCGCGCATACGGCGCACATACGACGCATATAACGCCGGAATACCGCATGCGGCGCGGCCGCTGCACCAGGCTTATCGAGGAATTGCTGATGCCCCATCAATGCCGCCGAATTCGCCCGCAATTGGACAACCTACCGGGCGAGCCCCCATGACCGTTTCGTGAAATGACCGCGAAATCCCCTCAGCAGGCCGCCAGGGCAGTCAGTTCAATGCTTCGACAAAGCCGAAAGCCCCCTCTTATGCTCCGCACACACAGCCGTTCGCAAACACACGGGGAACTGTGTTGCGTGACGGGGGAGAACGTCTGCTAGGAGATCGTTTTGCTGCACACGAAGACCGCGTGGCTGCGCGTCGCCGCGCCCGTCGCCGTACTGGCACTGGCCCTGACCGCCTGTGGCGGCGGCAAGGACTCGGCCGGCACCAAGGACGACAAGAAGCGCAATGCCGCCGACGCCCCCAAGACGGAAAAGAATCCTGCGGACGGCGGTGAGCTGAAGGCCGGTCAGAGCGCCACGGGGAAGTTCAAGGAAGACAGCGGGAAAATCACCTACGAGGTCGTCGCGCAGAAGATCCACGTGGGGACCGAGGCCGAGGCCAAAAAACTGGTTTCGAACCCGAAGGACGCCAAGGGGCTGGTCGCCGCCACCGCGTGGGTGAAGTACACGAACAAGGGCGGCGGGGTCGTCAAGGACATGCCCGAGGTGGCCAACGAGTCCGAAATCTATGCGGACGGGCGGCGCGGTGGTCTGCTCATCGGCGCCGCCGAGGACGGCCCGGGCTGCGAGGACACCATCGAGATCGAGAACTGGAAGGTGGGGCAGAGCCACACCATCTGCCAGACCTACATGATCCCCAAGAGCGCGAAGTCCGTGGAGGTCCACTGGGCGGGCGAGGGCCAGAGCAACGCGCCGTTCATCTGGAAGTTCGACAACGCCGGCTGAGCCGGCGGCATGTCATGCCGCGCGCCGCGGCCCGTTGTGGAGCCGTGGCGCGCGGCCGGGTCGCGCAACTCAGTTCGGCATTGTCGCCGTATGGAGAAACGGCTCGATGGCGGCGCACCATGCGTCGGGCTGTTCCCAGGGGAGCAGATGGCCCGCGTCGGGGATTTCGGCGTAAGCGCCGCGCGGGAGCACCCGGACCATCTCCTGGGCCTCGGCGCGGCCCAGTTCGGCGTCGAGGCCGCGAACGACCAGGGCCGGGCACGTGACTTGGGCGAGCTCTTCCCAATGGGCGTCATGGACCCAGGTCTCGCGGGCGGTGAGCATCTGCCGGCGGGAGAAGACGGGGCGCCAGCCGTCGGCGCGCTCGGCCATCACCTCGGCGAAGAATTCGCCTCGGGCCGGTCTGGGGCGCTCCAGGGTCGGGTCGTCCTCACCGAACCACTTGCGGACGTCCGCGAGGGTGGCGAACGGCACCGGCCAGGACCGGAACCACTCGGTCCATTCCCGCTGCGAGGCCGCACCCAGCGCCGACGCCCGCATATCGCAGATGACCAGCGCGCTGACCAGATCCGGGCGGCGGGCCGCTAATTGCCATGCCGTCAGGGCACCCATGGCATGTCCGACGAGGGCGACCGGGGCGAGGCCGAGCTGCTCGATGGCCGCGATGGCGTCATCGACGTACGCCTCGCGGTCGTACGGCCCGTCGGAGGGCTTTTCGCTGCGGCCGTGGCCCCGCTGATCCAGAGCGACCGGGCGGTGACGCGCGCTCAGCCGGCGGGCGGTGTCCGCCCAATGGGAGGCGCGCCCCATCAGACCATGGAGCAGCAGCACGCCCGGCCGGTGCTCGCTCCCCTCCAACCCGCCGCCGATCTTGGGCGGGTCGGTGAATTCCCAGGCGGCGAGACGTACGCCGCCGACCCCTGTCACATCGATGCGCCGCACCATGTGCCCTGGCACCCCCAATCGTCCCTTGAGCAGCTCCACACTATCGAACCCCTATTCGAACGCACCGCTCCGGCGCTCAATACCCCTCGTTCGAGTGACCTCGCTCAAGGGTTGGCCGCGCTCGCCACGGGGAGACATCTGCCGGGAGGCGGGCCCTACCGGGAAGGGGGCCCGTGGGGAAAGACCCTGGGAGCTCGGGGCTCCGGGTCTTTGGTGGGGGACATGGGGAGGCAGGGCCCCGGCTGCTCGCAGCGCCGGGGCCCTGACTGTTCCCAGACTCAGTGGATGCATCCGAGCCCCCTCCCCGGCCAGGACAGGCCGACGCGCGACCAAGCGTCAGCGTGACACGAGACCGGCCGTATCGCACGGATTCGCACAAGTCCGTTCAACGGGCAAGAACTTGCCGAGCCCGCCGAACGGCGCGTCGGCGCAGCTCAGCGGGCTCTCGGGCAGCGTGCTGGAGGAAGTGCGAAAAGGAAAGAAACTACTTTCAGCGCTTGGCGACGAAGACATGCGAGGCGATCTCGGAGTCCAGCTCGGCGGCCTCGCCGCTGCTGCCGACCAGCACCCCGGCCGGCGACTCCGTCACGCTCACCACCGCGCCCGGCTGCACACCGGCCCGCCGCAGGGTGTACATCAGCTGGGCGTCCGCCTGGATCGGCTCCCCGATCCGGCGCACGACCGCCGTCTTGCCGTCGGCCCCGGCGTCCAGGTCCATCAGGCTCACCATGCCCGCGTCCAGGAACGGGTCGGCCTCGGCCTTCTCGCCCAGCTCCTCAAGGCCGGGGATGGGGTTGCCGTACGGCGACTCCGTCGGATGCCGCAGCAGCTCCACGACGCGGCGCTCGACCGCCTCGCTCATCACATGCTCCCAGCGGCACGCCTCGGCGTGCACCTGCTCCCATTCGAGCCCGATGACGTCGACGAGCAGGCACTCGGCGAGGCGGTGCTTGCGCATCACCCGGGTCGCCAGCCGCCGGCCCTCCTCCGTCAGCTCCAGATGCCGGTCACCCGCGACCGTCAGCAGCCCGTCTCGCTCCATGCGCGCCACCGTCTGGCTCACCGTCGGGCCGCTCTGTTCGAGCCGCTCCGCGATGCGGGCGCGCATGGGGACCACACCTTCCTCTTCCAGCTCGAGGATGGTGCGGAGATACATCTCCGTGGTGTCGATCAGTCCGGACATGCGTGCCCCTCGATGTGTGGTGCGGTGGCCCTGGACTCAATTCTGACGCATCCCACTGACAACGGTGCCTCCTCGTCCGCAGACCGGACCCGCTCGGCCGTATTGACAGGGCACTGGTCCAGACCGCAACGTGATCCGCGCCACTGATCAAATGGCGACGCGATCCGACGAGATCCGACGAGAGGGGCCCGCGGCAATGGCTGACAGCGACCGGAGCGACCGGCTATCCGGGAAGTACTTCGACGCCGCGATCGACCTGCTGCGACAGGTCCGCGACGAGGAGGGCGACCGGATCATCGCGGCCGGGGGGCTGATCGCGGACACCGTCGAGGCGGGCGGGCGGGTCTTCTCCTTCGGCGCCGGCCACTCCTCGCTCCCGGCGCAGGACACGGTCTACCGCGCGGGCGGCCTGGCCATCATGAATCTGCTCTCCGTCCCGGGTGTCGTCGGCGTTGACGTACGGCCCGCGACGCTCGGCAGCGCGCTGGAGCGGGTCGACGGGCTGGCCGCGGCCGTTTTGGACACCAGTCCGCTGGAGCCGGGCGATGTGCTGGTGATCATCTCGCTCTCCGGGCGCAACTCGCTGCCCGTCGAGATGGCGATGAACGCCCGGGCCCTCGGCATCAAGGTCATCGGCGTGACATCGGTGGCGTACACGGAGGCCACCAAGTCCCGGCATGCCTCGGGCAGCTTCCTCAAGGACCACTGCGACATCGTTCTGGACAGCCGGATCCCGGTCGGCGACGCGGAGCTGACGCTGCCGGGCATCGACGCACCGTTCGCCCCCGCCTCCACGGTGGTCACCAGCGCGATCATGCAGGCCATGGTGGCGACGGCCGCGGGCACGCTCGCCGAGCGGGGCATCGACCCGCCGCTGCTGCGCTCGGGCAATGTCGACGGCGGGCACGACTGGAACGCCCGGGTGATCAGCGAGTACGCGGACCGGATCTTCTACCGGCAGTGAGCCCCCGGGGCCCGTCCGCCGCCGGTCCCCCGGACCCGCCTCAGAGCGACGCCGCGCCCGCGAGGTCCAGGGCCGCGGCGATCCGGGCCGCGACCTCCTCCGCGTAGTCCGCGTCCGCGCGGTCGAAGGGGCGGCGCGCGGGCGCCCGCAGAAACGTCACGACGCCGAGCGCGCGGCCACGGCTGCGCAGCACCACACACAGGCCGTGCACGGTGCCGTCCGGCCAGTTGCGGGCGGCCGCCCAGCCCTCGGGCGAGGCCGCCGGACCGGCGCTGCAACGCACCGAGCCGCGCCGCTCGTACGCCTGGAACGCCGGATGGCCCGGCGTGTACGCCACCGGGAGGCCGTTCGCCGGGGCCGCCTCGGAGGGGCCGGGCGAACCGGCCGGGGAGGCCAACGCCCGCACCAGGCGCGGCGCACCGCGCTGCCGTGCCCGGCGGTCGGCAGCCGTGCCGGTGGCCGCGGAGCCGGCCGGCCCACCGGTGTGGGGTGCCGGGTCGGCGCCCCACACCGCACCCGTCCCGTCGTAGGCGTCGTACGCCTCGTAGGCATCGTCCTCGGCGACCGCCCCGTAGGGCGCCGGTGCGGGCGTCGTGGCCAGATCGACCAGGCCGTGATCGGCGAAGCCCGCCAGCGCGAAGTCGAGGTGGACCGCGGCGGCCTCGGCCGGGTCCGGGCACTCGGCGGCCGCCCGTCCCGCGCGGTGCAGCTGATGGGCGCGGAAGCGCAGCAGGGAGTTCTCCTGCTCGGTGCGCTTGGCCTCCGTGACGTCCTGGAAGAGCCAGGCGACGCCCAGCGGCACCGGCTCCTCGGCCAGCGGCGAGGCCAGCCGGACGAAGCCGCTGCGCCAGCACCGGCGCGGCAGCTCGGCCTCCTCGGAGCGCAGCGTCACCCACAGCTCGGCGGCGGCCGGCGGTGCGCCCTCGGCGAGGACGTGCTGGAGAGCGCACTCCAGCTCCTCGACGCCCTGCGCCAGCAGCTCGCCCAGCGGGCGCCCCAGCATGGCCGTACGGCCCACGCCCAGGGTGCGGGCGGCGTGCGCGTTGACGACGGCGGGCCGCAGATCGGCGTCGACCAGCACCACACCCCATGACGCGTCCTCGAAGAGCGCCTCACTGAGCGCGATGGACCGCTCCAGGTCCATCTGGGTGTGCACCTCGCTGAACGCGCAGTACACGCCCGCGACCCGGTCGCCGGGGCCGCGGACCGCGGAGGACTGGGTGCGCACGAGCACCCGGTGGCCGTCCTTGGTCAGCAGGGCGAATTCATGGACCTGGCGGCCCGGGGAGCGCATGGCGGCGGTGAGCGCCGCCTCGATCACATCGGTGTCCTCCTTGCGGACCGCCCAGCCGGCCAGGCCGATACGGCCGACGGCCTCGGCGGCGGTCCAGCCCAGGATGCGTTCGGCTTCGTGGTTCCAGTGCGTGACCGTGCCGTCCGCGGCGAAGGCGACCAGGGCGGCGTCCATGCCGTCCAGGAGCGCGGCGAGCAGTCCGGAGTCGTCGGTCTCCTCGCCGGCACAGCGCGCCGAGGCCGCTGAGCCGGAAAGACCAGAAGAAGCTGACGAAGCAGTCACTGGCACCCCTTACGAACGGCCACACGTGCTCCACCTGGGCACATTCAACTGGAACGTGACACAGCACACACGCGATTCACGGAAATCGTTGCTTCCGGAAAATGTGGTTGTGCGACGCCGGCCGGCTTCCTAATGTGTGGAGCACACGAGAAGGGAGGTGGTTCGGCAGATGATTTCGCACCGGACGCGTGAGGTGGCTGCGGGCTAGCGGCCCGTCGCTTCACCGAAGTGCAGCGCCGGACCGGCGCATACTGCAGATGCGCAGCCGGCCAATCCCAAGCAGTCACCCGACCCGTGGGCTGCCGGTTCGTCCGACCGGCCCTTCGCGCCACCGAGCGCGGAGGAACCAGCCCGCGGGTCGTCTGCGTTTGCCCGCGGCGTCAGGGCGCCAGGCGCTCCACCCGCCAGGTCCAGGTCCCGGCCGCTTCCCCGGCCTCGCGGACGTACCGCAGCCGGTCGTGCAGCCGGTTGAGCCGGCCCTGCCAGAATTCGACCGTCTCGGCGGCGATCCGGTAGCCGCCCCAGTGCGGCGGCGCCGGCACCTGCTCGCCCTCCGGATAGCGGGCCGCCAATTCCTCGTAGGCGTGCTCCAGTTCCTCGCGCGAGGCGACCGGCGCGGACTGGTCGCTGGCCCAGGCACCCAGCTGGGAGCCGTGCGGGCGGGTACGGAAGTAGGCGGCGGTCTCGTCGCGGCCGATGCGCTCCGCGATCCCGCTCACCACGACCTGCCGGGAGAGCGGGTGCCAGGGGAACACCAGGGAGATATAGGGGTTTTCGGCCAGTTCACGGCCTTTTCGGCTGTGATAGTTGGTGAAGAACACAAAGCCGCGGTCGTCGAACGCCTTGAGGAGTACGGTCCGTGAACTCGGCCGGCCGGCGGAGTCCGCGGTCGAGACGACCATGGCGTTCGGCTCGTGCAGACGGGCGACGGTCGCGTCCTTGAACCAGCGTGCGAATTGGTCGTAAGGACTGGCGGCGAGGTCGGACTCGGCGAGTCCCTCGGCGCGGTAGTGCGCACGCATGGTGGAGGGATCGGGGGTCTCGGCGTGAGGCGCGTCGGCTGGGTGCACGGCCTCATCTTGCAACATCGGGTCCGACGTGGTCAGCCGGGAGGGGTGGAAGTCTGCCCCTCGTCGACCAGCCGTAACCCTCCCGTCGGCAAATCGACCAGTGTGCCGGATCTCACGCTTCCCCGCAGGTGAGGGACCCGCCAAAATCATGGGCCGGCCCACTGTGGCCTCCGGACAGGGAGAGCTATCGTGTCCGTCCGGCCTGAAGAGACGCACCACACCGCCACCCGGCCGCCCGTGGCCCGACCCACTGCGGGCAGGACCGTCGCGTGACCCATGCCCTGGCGGGGCATCACCGGGGTGACCGGTACGGACCGCGAGCTGCCCGGCGCAGCCGCGTAACCGCGCCGGCACCGCACACCAGACTCGACCGCACGGCAGCCGGTCAGGGACCGTATGCCGTGCCCATCTTGAGGAGCCGCCTGATGTCCGACTTCGTACCCGGACTCGAGGGAATCGTCGCGTTCGAGACGGAGATCGCCGAACCGGATAAGGAAGGCGGCGCGCTTCGCTATCGCGGGGTCGACATCGAAGATCTCGTCGGGCACGTGTCCTTCGGGAACGTCTGGGGACTGCTGGTCGACGGCGCCTTCAACCCCGGTCTGCCGCCCGCCGAGCCGTTCCCGATTCCGGTGCACTCCGGCGACATCCGGGTCGATGTGCAGTCCGCGCTCGCGATGCTTGCGCCCGTATGGGGCCTCAAACCGCTGCTGGACATCGACGAGCAGACGGCCCGCGACAACCTCGCCCGCGCCGCGGTGATGGCACTGTCCTACGTCGCCCAGTCGGCGCGCGGGCAGGGCCTGCCGATGGTGCCGCAGAGGGAGATCGACAAGGCCGAGACCGTCGTGGAGCGCTTCATGAAGCGCTGGCGCGGTGAGCCCGACCCCAAGCACGTCAAGGCCGTCGACGCCTACTGGACCTCGGCCGCCGAGCACGGCATGAACGCCTCCACCTTCACCGCCCGGGTCATCGCCTCCACCGGCGCGGACGTGGCGGCGGCGCTGTCCGGCGCGGTCGGTGCGATGTCCGGCCCGCTGCACGGCGGCGCGCCTTCCCGCGTGCTCGGCATGATCGAGGAGATCGAGCGGACCGGCGACGCCGCCGCCTATGTCCGGCAGGCGCTGGACAACGGCGAGCGGCTGATGGGCTTCGGCCACCGCGTCTACCGCGCAGAGGACCCGCGGGCGCGGGTGCTGCGGCGCACCGCCAAGGAGCTGGCCGCCCCGCGCTTCGAGGTCGCCGAGGCGCTGGAGAAGGCCGCGCTGGAGGAGCTGCACAACCGCCGTCCGGACCGGGTGCTGGCCACCAACGTCGAATTCTGGGCGGCCATCGTCCTGGACTTCGCCGAGGTCCCGGCGCACATGTTCACCTCGATGTTCACCTGTGCCCGTACGGCCGGCTGGAGCGCGCACATCCTGGAGCAGAAGCGGACCGGCCGACTGGTGCGGCCCTCGGCCCGGTATGTGGGGCCCGCCGCGCGCGGCCCGCAGGAGATCGCCGGGTACGGGGACATCGCTTCTCGCTAACCGCTGCGCTTGGCTGTTGTCCCACGTTTTCGGCTTTCCCGTCGTGGTGGTTTGTCGCCGTTGCGCCTGCGGCGGGCGGTGTCCGCTGCGCGGGGCTGTCGGGGTGCGGTGACGGTCCTCCGCGGGTGGGTGTCCGGACTGCTTCGCTTTACGTCCGGACACCCACCCGCGGAGGCCCGTCCCCTCCCGTTGGGGGGTGGGGAAAGGCCGGGTGGGGGTGCACGTAGCCGGTCCGGCGCGCCTCGTGATCACACCGAAACGCCCTAGGTAGAACCCGAAACACGCAAGAGGGCGCGAAACGCCCAAGATGGCACGAAATGCCCAAGAGGGCCTTACGCGCCCAAGAGAGGCCCACACGGCCAAGAGGGGCCCACACGCCCAAGAGGGGCCCATACAGCCAAGAGGGGCCCGCCCCCACCCACGTTCACTCATCCACCCACGGGAGGGGACGGGCCTCCGGGGGCTTGTTTGTGGACGTAAAGCGAAGCAGTCCACAAACAAGCCCCCGGAGGCCCGTCACCGCACCCGACAACCACCCGCCCGCCGCAGGCGCAACGGCGACAAACCACCACGGCGGGAAAGCCGAAAACGTGGGCAGACCCCCTACCCGGCAGGGCTCAGCACCCCGTCGATGATCTTCGCCCACTGCTCGACCACCCGGTCCCGGCGCCCCGAGTCGTCCGTCAGCAGATTGGCGAGCCCCAGTCCCCGGGCCATGTCGAGCAGCCCCTGAACGGTTTCCCGTACGCCGGGCACCGCTTCATCGGCGTCCAGCAGCGCCACCGCCGTACGGTGCGCGTCCCGCCCGACCCGCGCCTCCAGGGCGGTGACCCGCTCGCGCAGCTGCTCCTCGTCGGAGGCGGCCACCCACAGATGCAGCGCGGCGCGGAACAGCGGTCCCGTGTAGAGGCCGACGAGCTCCTCGACGATGATCCGGGTACGGGCGATGGACCCGGCCGGCGGCAGGTTGTGGGCGACCGCCTTCAGGGCGCCCTGGCGCTTCTCCGCGACATGTTCGACGGCCGCGGTGAAGAGGTCCTCACGGGTGCGGAAGTGGTGCTGGGCGGCGCCCCGGGAGACGCCCGCCCGCTCGGCGACCACGGAGACCGTGCTGCCGCTCCAGCCGCGCTCCGCCAGGCAGGAGACGGCGGCCTCCAGCAGCTTGAGGTGGGTGGCGCGGCTGCGTTCCTGCTGGGGCTGCTTGGCGCCGCGGGCCGGGGTCAGCGCGCCCATGCCGGGGCCCGTCGCTCCAGGAAGGCGGTCATGCCCTCGCGGGCCTCGGCGGAGTCGAAGAGCCGCGCCGACTGTTCGGCCAGCGCGTCGGTGTCGCGGTCGAAGGCGGCCAGCACCTGGGCGGTGACCAGCTTCTTCGACTCGGCCAGGCCCTGTGGGGAGCCCTTGCGCAGCCCGTCCAGTACGGGAGCGAGACCGGCGTCGACATCGTCGGCCGCGAGCGTGACCAGGCCGATCCTGGCCGCCTCCGCCGCGCCGAACTTCTCGCCGGTCAGGTAGTAGCGGCCGGCGGCGCGCGGGTCCAGCCGCGGCAGCAACGGCATGGAGATGACCGCGGGGGCCAGTCCGAGGCGGGCCTCGGTGAAGGCGAAGGTGGCGTCCGGCCCGGCCGCGGAGATGTCGCAGGCGCCGAGCAGACCGAGGCCGCCGGCTCGGACATGCCCGGTGACCCGGGCGACGACGGGCCGGGGCAGCTCGACGATGGTGCGCAGCAGCCGGGCCAGGCCCAGCGGCCCGTCCTTGGCCGCCCCCGAGGTGGCCTCGGAGAGGTCCGCACCGGCGCAGAACGTGCTGCCCGTGTGGGTGAGCACCACGGCGCGGGTGCCGTCGTCGGCCGCGGCGTCCGAGAGCGCCCGGTGCAGCTCGGCGACCAGACGGGCGGAGAGCGCATTGCGGTTGTGCGGGGAGTCCAGGGTGAGGGTGGTGATGCCGCGCTCGGTGGAGCGCGACACGAGGGGTGTCACGGGTGCGTCGGTCATCGGGCCGTCGAACTCCTTTCCCTGGCGCGCAGTTCGCGCCGCAGGATCTTTCCGGTGGTGGCGCGCGGCACGCTGTCCAGGAATTCCACGCGGCGCACCTTCTTGTACGGGGCGACCTGCCCGGCAACGTACGCGATGACCTCGTCCGCGCTCAGCCGGGCCCCCCGCTGCCGCACCACGAAGGCCTTGGGCACCTCGTTGCCGTCCTCGTCCGTGACGCCGATGACCGCCGCGTCGGCGATCGCGTCATGCCCGAGCAGCAGCGCTTCGAGGTCGGCGGGGGCCACTTGGTAGCCCTTGTACTTGATGAGCTCCTTGACCCGGTCGACGACATACAGCCAGCCGTCGCCGTCCGTCCGCCCGATGTCGCCGGTGTGCAGCCACCCGTCGGCGTCGATCATCGCCTCGGTCTCGGCGGGCCGCCCCAGATAGCCCTTCATGACCTGCGGGCCGCGGATGAGGATCTCGCCGCTCCCGCCCGGCGTGCGGTCCTCGCCGGTCTCCAGGGACACCAGGCGCATCTCGGTGTTGGGGATCAGCTTGCCGACGGCGCCCGGCGGCGGGTTGCGCGCATCGAGCGGTACGGCATGGGTGCCGGGGGAGAGTTCGGTCATGCCGTACGCCTGGAGGACCGGCGGCAGGCCGAGCCGCCGGGAGCAGGCCGCCGCCTGCTCGGCGTCCAGGGGCGCCGCGGCGGAGACGAGATAGCGCAGGGAGGACAGGTCGTACTCGGCGACCAGGGGGTGCTTGGCGAGCGCGAGCACGATC
Source organism: Streptomyces inhibens (assembly GCF_022221585.1). Classification (NCBI taxonomy): domain Bacteria; kingdom Bacillati; phylum Actinomycetota; class Actinomycetes; order Kitasatosporales; family Streptomycetaceae; genus Streptomyces; species Streptomyces inhibens. The sequence continues at coordinate 5,993,577 of NZ_CP084681.1, read as the reverse complement.
GGGGGCGCGACATAGACCGCCGTGATGCGGTGCCGGTCGATCGCGGTGAGGAACTGCCGCAGGTCGAAGCGTGGGAGCACGACGACGGTGGCGCCGTTGCGCAGCGGGGCGTTCATCAGGGCGGTCAGCCCGTAGATGTGGAAGAAGGGCAGCACGGCCAGCACCCGGTCGTCCGGGCCGTTGGCGATCAGTGGGGCGAGCTGGGCGAGGTTGGTGGCGAGGTTGCGATGGGTGAGCATCACGCCCTTGGGCGTGCCGGTGGTGCCGGAGGAGTAGGGAAGTACGGCGAGGTCCTCGGCCGGATCAATGGTGACGGCCGGTTCCGGGCCGGGGCGGTCGACCAGGTCCTGTACGGAGCGGTGGCCCGGGGCCCGGTCGCAGACGAGGATCTCGGCGATGCCGCCGGCCTGCCGGGCGGCCGCGCGTGCGGTGTCCAGCAGCGCCGCGACGGTGACGATCCAGCGGGCCCCGGAGTCCCTCAGTTGTTTGCCGAACTCGCCCTCGGTGGAGAGCGGGTGGACGGTGGTGACCGCCGCCCCGCAGCGCGAGGCGGCGTAGAACACGGCCGGGTAGAGCACGCTGTTCGGGCTGTGCAGGGCGAGCACCTCGCCCTTTCGGACCCCGGCCGCCGCGAGGGCGGCCGCGATCCGGCGGCTGAAGTGGTCCAGCCGGTCGTAGCTGAGGGTGGTGCCGTCGATGCCGTCGATCAGTGCGGGCCGGTCACCGTACTCCCCCGCCCGCCCGAGGACGGCCTCGTGGATCGGCAGCTCTACGGGCGCGACACCGGGGTACTCGCTGTGGAACACGTGGAACACCATGCCTGGGCCTTTCCCTTCGACGGGGGGGGGACGGCGGGGCAGTGCGGCTGCGGCATCCCGCCCTCAGTACGACTTCGGCAGCCCCAGCGACTGGTGCGACACGAAGTTGAGGATCATCTCGCGGCTGACCGGGGCGATCCTGGCCACCCGGGCGGCGGTGATCATCGAGGCGAGGCCGTATTCCTGGGTGAGGCCGTTGCCGCCGAGGGTGTGTACGGACTGGTCGACGGCGCGGACCGCGGCCTCGGCGGCCGCGTACTTGGCCATGTTGGCGGCCTCGCCGGCGGCCATGTCGTCGCCGGCGTCGTAGAGGTGCGCCGCCTTCTGCATCATCAACCGGGCGAGTTCCAGCTCGATATGGGCCTGTGCGAGCGGGTGGGCGATGGCCTGGTGGGCGCCGATGGGCTCCTTCCACACCTGGCGGGTACGGGCGTAGTCGACGGCGCGGTCGAGGGCGTAGCGGCCCATTCCGAGGGCGAACGCGGCGGTCATGATGCGCTCCGGGTTGAGCCCGGTGAACAGCTGCAACAGGCCGGCGTCCTCGTCGCCGACCAGCGCTTCGGCGGGCAGCCGTACCTCGTCCAGCGTCAGCTCGAACTGCTTTTCCGGGGCGGCCAGTTCCATCGCTATGGGGCTGCGGCCGAATCCGGGGGTATCACGGGGCACGATGAACAGGCAGGGCTTGAGCCGCCCGGTCCTGGCGTCCTCCGTCCGGCCGACGATCAGCGTCGCGTCGGCGATATCGACGCCGGAGATGAACACCTTCCGGCCGTTGAGGACCCACTCGTCCCCGTCCTTGCGGGCGGTGGTGGTGATGCGGTGCGAGTTGGACCCGGCGTCCGGTTCGGTGATTCCGAAGGCCATCTTGCGGGAGCCGTCCGCCAGCCCCGGCAGCCAGGTCCGCTTCTGCTCCTCGGTGCCGAAGCGCGCGATGACGGTGCCGCAGATGGCCGGGGAGACGACCAGCATCAGCAGCGGACAGCCCGCCGCGCCCAGCTCTTCGAGCACCAGGGAGAGTTCGACGATGCCGCCGCCTCCGCCGCCGTACTCCTCGGGGAGGTTGACGCCGAGGTAGCCGAGCTTGGCTGCCTCGGCCCAGAGTTCGTCGGTGTGCTTGCCCTCGGCGACGACGGTGGCGACGTACTCGCGGCCGTAGCGCTTGCCGAGCGCGGCGACGGCGTCCCGCAGGGCGCGGTGTTCCTCGGTCTCGATCACAGGGTTGCTCATGGCGGCTCCTTGTGTGCGATGGGCTCTGAGGGTGGTGCGGGGAAGGAAGCGGGGCTTTGGCCGGGCTCAGTCCGCCGGTGTCGCGGAAGGCTCCCCCACTACGGCGAGGAGGGCGCCCACCTCGACCTGCCGGCCGGTGTGTACGGGCAGCGCGGTGAGGATGCCGGCGGCCGGTGCGGTGATCTTGTGTTCCATCTTCATCGCCTCCAGCCACAGCAGTGGCTGGCCGGCCTCGACCCGGTCGCCCTCGGCGAGGCCCGGGGCGATGCGGACGACCGTGCCGGGCATCGGTGCGAGCAGCGAGCCGGGTTCCGTGCGGGCGGTGGGGTCGGGGAAGCGGGGCAGGGCGGTGAAGGCGTGGCTGCCGTGCGGGGCGTCGACGTGGACCCGGTCGCCGTGCCGCGAGACGGCGAACCGCCGTCGCAGTCCGTCGACTTCGAGTACCACCTCGTCGGGGGCGAGGGAGAGCAGGCGGACGCCGGGGAAGTCCTCGGCCAGCAGTCCGTCCCGGGTCAGCCGGTAGCGGATCTCGTGGTCGGTGCCCGCGTGGGCGTAGGTCTTGACCTGGGGGCCGGAGGGGACGTTGCGGAAGCCGCCGAAGCGGGAGCGGCCGTGTGCGTCGGCGAGGGCGGCGGCGAGGGCGAAGACGGCCGCCGCGTCCCCGCCGGGCCGGGTCAGCGCGGCGAGGTTGCGGTCGTAGAAGCCGGTGTCCAGTGCGCCGGCGTCGGTGAACTCCGGGTGGCGCAGGGAGCGTACGAGCAGTTCGCGGTTGGTGGCGGGGCCGTGGATGCGGGCCCGTTCCAGGGCGCCGGCCAGCTTCCGTACGGCCTCGTCGCGGCTGGGTGCCCAGGCGATGACCTTGGCGAGCATGGGGTCGTAGTGGACGCCGATGGTGTCGCCGTCGGTCACGCCGGAGTCCAGCCGTACGCCGTCGGGCAGCGCCAGCCGGTGCAGGGTGCCGGTCTGTGGTTGCCAGCCGGCCGCCGGGTCCTCGGCGTAGAGGCGGGCCTCGACCGCATGCCCCGAGGGGGCCGGCGGCCGGGCTTCGAGCGGCCGGCCCTCGGCCACCCGGACCTGGAGGGCGACCAGGTCGAGGCGGTAGATCTCCTCGGTGACCGGGTGCTCGACCTGGAGGCGGGTGTTCATCTCCAGGAAGTACGCCCGGCCGTCGGTGGTGACCAGGAACTCCACGGTGCCGGCGCCCCGGTAGTCGATGGCGCGGGCGGCCCGGGCGGCGGCCCGGTGCAGGGTGTCGCGCAGCTCGTCGGGCAGTGCGGGGGCCGGGGCCTCCTCGATGACTTTCTGGTGGCGGCGCTGGAGGGAGCAGTCGCGGGTGCCGAGCGTCCAGACCGTGCCGTGCGCGTCGGCGAGGATCTGCACCTCGACATGGCGCCCGCCGACGACATACGGCTCGACGAAGACCTCGCCGTCCCCGAAAGCGGCCGCCGCCTCGGCCTCGGCGGCCCTCAACTCGCCTTCCAGATCAGCGAGTTCGGTGACCAGCCGCATTCCGCGGCCGCCGCCTCCGGCCGCCGCCTTCACCAGCAGCGGCAGCTCGGCCTTGGTGGCGGCCGCCGGGTCCACGGGAGCGAGCAGCGGCACCCCGGCCGCCGCCATCAGCTCCTTGGCCCGTGTCTTGGACGCCATCGCCTCGATGGCGGCGGGCGGTGGTCCGATCCAGGACAGCCACGCTTCGGCCACCGCAGCGGCGAAGGCGGCGTTCTCGGAGAGGAAGCCGTAGCCGGGGTGGACGGCGTCGGCACCCGCGGCGAGTGCGGCTCGCACGATCAGGTCGCCGCGCAGATAGGTGTCGGCGGGGGCGTCGCCGGGGAGCCGTACGGCGGTGTCCGCCTCACGGACGTGCGGGGCGCCGGCGTCGGCGTCCGAGTGGACGGCGACCGTCGCGATGCCCAGCTCACGGCACGTACGGAAGACCCGTCGGGCTATTTCGCCGCGGTTGGCGACAAGTACGGAGCGGATCACTTCTGCCTCACATCCGGAAGATGCCGAAGCCGCCCCGCGCGCCCTCGACGGGGGCGGTGTGGAGGGCGGACAGGCACAGGCCGAGGACGGTACGGGTGTCGCGCGGGTCGATGACGCCGTCGTCGTAGAGCCGCCCGGACAGGAACATCGGCAGCGACTCCGACTCGATCTGCTGCTCGACCATCGCGCGCAGCCCGGCGTCGGCCTCCTCGTCGTACGGCTGCCCCTTGGCCGCGGCGGAGGCGCGGGCGACGATGGACAGGACGCCGGCGAGCTGCTGCGGCCCCATGACGGCGGACTTGGCGCTGGGCCAGGCGAAGAGGAAGCGCGGGTCGTAGGCGCGGCCGCACATGCCGTAGTGGCCGGCGCCGTACGAGGCGCCCATCAGGACGCTCAGATGCGGCACCGTCGAGTTCGACACCGCGTTGATCATCATGGCGCCGTGTTTGATGATGCCGCCCTGCTCGTACTCCTTGCCGACCATGTAGCCGGTGGTGTTGTGCAGGAAGAGCAGCGGGATGTCGCGCTGGTTGGCCAACTGGATGAACTGGGCAGCCTTTTGGGACTCCTGACTGAAGAGCACTCCCTGGGCGTTGGCGAGGATGCCGACGGGGTAGCCGTGCAGTTCGGCCCAGCCGGTCGTCAGGCTCGGCCCGTACAGCGGTTTGAACTCGTCGAAGTCGGAGCCGTCCACGATCCGGGCGATGACCTCGCGTGGGTCGAAGGGCGCCTTGAGATCGCCGGGGACGATGCCGAGCAGCTCCTCCTCGTCGTATGCGGGCGGCGCGGCGGGGCCCGGATCGGGGTGCGCCTTGCGCCAGTTGAGGCGGGTGACGATGCGCCGGGCCTGGCGCAGCGCATCCGGCTCGTCCACCGCGAAGTAGTCCGCGAGACCGGACGTACGGGCGTGCATCTCGGCGCCGCCCAGCGACTCGTCGTCGCTCTCCTCGCCGGTCGCCATCTTCACCAGCGGCGGCCCGCCCAGGAAGACCTTCGCGCGCTCCTTGACCATGATGACGTGGTCGGACATGCCGGGGACGTACGCGCCGCCGGCCGTGGAGTTGCCGAAGACCACGGCGACGGTCGGGATGCCGGCCGCGGACAGCCGGGTGAGGTCCTTGAACAGCGCCCCGCCCGGGATGAAGATCTCCTTCTGGCTGGGCAGGTCGGCGCCGCCGGACTCGACGAGCGAGATCACCGGGAGGCGGTTGGCGTAGGCGATCTCGTTGGCCCGCAGCGCCTTCTTCAGCGTCCAGGGGTTGGAGGCGCCGCCGCGCACCGTCGGGTCGTTGGCGGTGATCAGGCACTCCACGCCCTCGACGGTGCCGATGCCGGTGACCAGCGAGGCGCCGACCGTGTACTCGGGGGAGGCGCTGCCCCAGGCCGCGAGCGGCGACAGCTCCAGGAACGGGGTGTCGGGGTCGACGAGCAGTTCGATGCGCTCGCGGGCGAGCAGTTTGCCGCGCCCCCGGTGCCGGGCGATGTACTTCTCGCCGCCGCCCGCGGTCGCCCTGGCGTGTTCGGTCTCGATCTCCGCCAGCTTCGCGAGCATCGCCGCACGACGCTCCGCGTATTCGGCGCTCGCCGGGTCGAGCCCGGTTGCGAGCACGGTCACAACAGCACCTCCGGTATGTCCATGTGCCGCGCGCGCAGCCACTCCCCCACGGCCTTGGCCTGCGGGTCGAACCGGGCTTGGGCCGCCACGCCCTCGCCGAGCAGTCCGTCGACGACGAAGTTGAGCGCGCGCAGATTCGGCAGTACGTGCCGGTCGACCGGCAGTTCGGCGGTCTCCGGCAGCAGTTGCCGGAAGCGTTCGACGGTCAGCTCATGGGCCAGCCAGCGCCATGCCGCCTCCGTACGGGCCCACACCCCGACATTGGCGGCGCCGCCCTTGTCGCCGCTGCGGGCGCCGGCGACCAGGCCGAGCGGTGCCCGCCGGGTCGGCAGGGCCGCCGCGGCGTCCAGGGGTTCGGGGAGCGGCGGGTCCGTGAGCCGCTCCAACTGCCGTGATGCCGGGGCGGGTTGGATGCCCGTCCGGGTGCCGTCCGGGAGTACGGCCGTATGCGGCACCTCGTCGGCGTCCACCGCGACCGCCTCGAAGACGCCGTACGGGGTGCCCTTGCCGGGCGGCGCGGTGACATGGAAGCCGGGGTAGCTGGCCAGTGCCAGCTCGATCGCGGCGCCGCTGACCACCCGCCCCACCGCGTCCTGGTCGGCGTCCCGCACCACCAGCCGCAGCAGCGCGCTCGCCTCCTCCTGCACCTCGGCATCGGCCCGGTCGGTGCGGGCCAGCGTCCAGCGCACCTCGGCCGGGCGCCGGCCGGCCGCGTCGAAGGCCGCGTCCATCTGCGCCCGGACCAGCTCGGCCTTGGCCGGCACATCCAGGCCGGTCAGTACGAAGGTGACCTCGTTGCGCCAGCCGCCGAGGCGGGTCAGCCCGGTCTTGAGCGTCGGCGGCGGCGCCTCGCCGCGCACCCCGTCGATCCGTACCCGGTCCGGGCCGTCCTGGGCGATCCGTACGGTGTCCAGCCGCGCCGTCACATCCGGCCCGGCGTAGCGGGCGCCGGCCGTCTCGTACAGCAGCTGGGCGGTGACCGTGCCGGTGGTGACCGCGCCGCCGGTGCCCGGATGCTTGGTGATCACTGCGCTGCCGTCGGCGGCGATCTCGGCGAGCGGGAAGCCGGGCCGCAGCAGGTCATGGGCGCCGAAGAAGGAGTAGTTACCGCCGGTGGCCTGGGTGCCGCATTCGAGGACATGCCCGGCGACCACCGCGCCGGCCAGTCGGTCCAGGTCCTGCGGCCGCCAGCCGAAGTGCGCCTGGGCCGCCCCGCTGACCAGCGCGGCGTCGGTGACCCGCCCGGTCACCACGACATCGGCCCCGGCGCGCAGGCACGCGGCGATCCCGCCGCCGCCCAGGTAGGCATTGGCGGTGAACACCCCCTCGCCCCACCCCCCGCGCGCCAGCAGATCGTCCCCCGCCACATGGGCCACCCGTACGGGTACGCCGACCTTGTCCGCCAACTCCCTTACGGCGTCGGCGAGTCCGGCCGGGTTCAGCCCGCCCGCGTTGGTGACGATGCGCACTCCGCGCTCGGCGGCCAGCCCGAGGCCGTCCTCCAGCTGCCGCAGAAAGGTCTTGGCGTAGCCGCGTGCGGGGTCCTTCAGGCGGTCCCGGCCGAGGATCAGCATGGTCAGTTCGGCGAGATAGTCGCCGGTCAGTACGTCCAGGGGGCCGCCGGTGAGCATCTCGCGCAGCGCATCGAAGCGGTCGCCGTAGAAGCCGGAGGCGTTGCCGACGCGGAGGGTGGCGGGGTCTGCGCCTATGGGGCGCATATGGCTGCCGGGGCTGCCGTCGCTCATGAGGTGGCAGCCTTCCCCGACGGTGCGCGGCCCTTCCCGGGCGGGCCCGCGAAGGCCTGCGCGATCTCCAGCCACCGTTGTGCGTCGGCCCCTTCGGCCCGCAGGGACGGCAGATCGGCGCGGTGCGCCCGCTGGGTCACCAGCAGACAGAACTCCAGCGCCTCGCCGGTCACCCGCTGCCCGGCCGCCGGCGGCCCGTACTCCCAGAGCGTGCCGTCCGGCGCCCGTAGCTCGACCCTGAACTCCTCGTCGGGCGGGGTGAGTTGATGCGCGGCGTAGGAGAAGTTCCGGGCCCTTGCGCCGATCCGGGCGACATGCCGCAGCCGCACGGTGGGGATGCGGGTGACGCCCAGCGTGTCGGCGACGTCCTGGCCGTGCGCCCAGGTCTCCATCAGCCGTCCGGTGGCCATCGACGCGACGCTCATCGGCGGGCCGAACCACGGCAGTTTCTCGCCGGCCGGCCGCTCGGCCAGGGCCCGCAGCAGCGCCTCGCGGCCGGCGCGCCAGTCCGCGAGCAGCTCCCCGGGCGGCACCTGCGCACCGGCCGCGGCGGCCTCGTCGACGAAGGTCAGCGGTGAGCCGAGCGCCTCCCGGGCGGCCCGCAGGAAGGCCTCCGGGTCGGTGGCCGAGAGCAGCGCCTGCCGGTCGGTCCAGGCCAGATGGGCGATCTGGTGGGCGATGGTCCAGCCGTCGGCGGGCGTCGGTGCCGCCCAGCGCTCGGCCGGGAGCTCTGCGACCAGCGCGTCCAGCTCCTCGCTCTCCGCCCGCAGATCCGCCAGTACGGCGCCGGGATCGGACACGCGACACTCCCCTCATCGGCCCAACTGCCGTGGCAGCTGGGCGCGTTGGCATACGGCGATGGCCTCGGCGAACTGCTGCGGCCATACGGGTGCGGTGTGGTGCGGGTGCGCTCCGAGCGTGGCAGTGCGGGCAGAAACAATCAAGCACGCCTGCATGATTTTCTCGCCCGGTCCACCACCCGGGCACTGCAATTGCCGGCCTTCGGCAAGGATCCGCCGGCCTTCCTGGTGCGGCTGCGGGACGAGTTCGGGGACACGGTGACCTGGTCGCTGGGCCCGAGGCGAAGCCTGTTCCTCTCCCCTCCGCAACACATCGCCGAGCTGCTGGCGGCCCGTGAGCAGACCTTCGACATCCTGGAGATCGGCTGGGCGTTCCGGCAGTTCACCGGCCGGATCGTGATCGCCGGCCGGGGCACCGAGTGGCGCCGTAAACGCACCCTCGTCCAGCCGACCGTCCGCCCCCGCCAGGTCCGCGTGCACGCCGCGACGATGGTGGACTGCGCCCGGCTGGCGACCGAGCGCTGGCAGCCGCACGCACAGATCGACGTACGCGGCGAGATGGCGCTGATCACCCAGCAGGTCGTGCTGCGGACGCTGTTCGGCAACGACCTCGGCGAGCAGACCCGGGCGCTCGGCGACGCGATGGCGGTCGCCGAGAAGGCCGTCGCCGACGAACTACGGGGCATCAGCCTCTTTCTGCCGGGCTGGGTGCGTACGCCTTCGCGGCGCCGGCTGCTCGGCGCGGTGGCCACCATCGACGCCGAGGTGCACCGGCTGATCCGCGCCCGGCAGGCGGCGGAGGCCGGGCAGGACGGGCGGGACGACCTGCTGAGCCGGCTGCTCGCCGCCCGGGACGCGGAGGGCCGGCCGCTGTCGGCCAAGGAGGTGCGCGACGAGGCGGTCACGCTCTGGGCGCCGGCCATGAGACCACCTCCACCGCTCTGACCTGGGCCTGGTATCTGCTGGCCCGGGCGCCGCAGGTGCGTGGCCGACTGGACGACGAGCTGGCGCGGGTGCTCGACGGGCGGATGCCCACCATCGACGACTACGAGCGGCTGACCTGGACCCGGCAGATCGTCCAGGAGACGCTGCGGCTGCATCCGCCCGCCTGGCTGATTCCGGCCGTGGCGCGGGAGGGTGCCGTCCTGGGCGGGAGGGCCATCCGGGCCGGGACGACGGTGTGGTGCAGCCAGTGGTCGGCCCACCGGGACCCGCGGTGGTTCCGCGACCCGGCGGCGTTCCGCCCCGAGCGCTGGGACGCCGACGCGCCGGACGTCATCCCGGACCATGCGTGGTTCCCGTTCGGCGGCGGCCGGCGCGGCTGTCTGGGCGCCCGCTTCGCGCAGGTGGAGGCGGCGCTGATGCTGGCCACGCCGGCGCAGCGCTGCCATCTGGACATCCAGGCCGGCCCGATGGCGCCGAAGGTCGGCCTGCTGCTCCAGCCGGCGACGCCGCTACGGGCGAGGGTGCGCCGCCGCGAGTGACCGGCCGCACAGGCCCGTAGGAGCCGTAGGAGCCGTAGGCACCGGCGTATGACGGGCCCGCGGCTCAGTGCGAGCCCGCCCCCGCGCTCCGTACCGCTCCCACGCTCGCGATCACGACCAGCCCGATCGCCAGGATCTCCGCCCACCCCAGCGCCTGGTGCAGTACCAGGAATCCGGCGGTCGCCGCGGCGGCCGGCTCCAGGCTCATCATCACCGCGAAACCGGAGGCCGGGAGCTTGCGCAGGGCGAGCAGTTCCAGGGTGTAGGGCATGACGGACGACATCAGGGCGACCGCGGCGCCCAGCCCCAGCGTGACCGGGTTCAGCAGTGCGCTGCCCGCGCTGGCGATGCCGAGCGGCAGGCTGAGCACCGCGGCGACGGTCATCGCCAGCGCCAGCCCGTCCGCCTGCGGGAAGCGCTGTCCCGTACGGGCCGAGAGCAGGATGTACGCGGCCCACAGCCCGCCGGCCGCCAGCGCGAACCCGGCGCCGACGAGGTTGAGACCATCGAAGCCCTCCCGCCCCAGCAGCACCACGCCCCCCAGCGCCAGCCCCGCCCACACCAGGCTCATCAGCCGGCGCGAGGTGGCCACCGACAGGATCAGCGGTCCGAGGAACTCCAGCGTCACCGCGGCGCCCAGCGGAATGCGGTCGAGCGCCTGGTAGAAGAGCGAGTTCATACCGACCAGTGCGACGCCGAAGGTGAGCACCGTGGCCCAGTCGCCGCGCGAATGGCCACGCACTTTGGGACGGCAGAAGATCAGCAGGACCAGCGCGGCGGCGACCAGCCGCAGGGTGACGACGCCCAGCGCACCGGCCCGCGGGAAGAGCAGCACCGCCACCGAGGCGCCGAACTGCAGCGAAACGATCCCGCCGATCACCAGCGCCACCGACCCGATCCGCCCGCGCGCCCCCGCGGCTCCGGCGGTCCCGGCCTCGGCCTCCGCCGTCATCACCTCGGGCGAGGTCGGCACGGGTTGCGGAATCCCCCCGTTACCGGGGGGCATCATAGAGACGGAAGTGGCGGGTTCCGGTCCCTCGGGACCGGCGGGCGAAGCGTTCACACCCCCACGCTAAGGCCCGCACTTCCGGTCTGTGAAATGCCTTTTCCCCTGTTGTTATGCTCCGCACGCATGACCATCGAGCTGCGTCATTTCCGCTGCTTTCTCGCCATCGCCGACACCCTCAGCGTGACCCGCGCCGCCGAGCGTCTCCATCTGACCCAGCCCGCCGTCTCCCGCACCCTGCGCCAGCTGGAGGACGAACTGGGCGTCCGCCTGGTCGACCGCTCCACCCACCACCTCGCCCTCACCCCTGACGGCCTCGCCTTCCGCGACCGGGCCGCCATCGCGGTGAACGCCTTCGACGGGGCGCTCGGCCACGGGCACGGCACCTCCTGGCCCCTGCGCCTGGGCCACGCCTGGTCTGCCGCCGGTACGGACACCACCACGCTGCTGCGCCGCTGGCGTGAGGAGCACCCGGAAACCCCGCTCGAACTCCTCCGTATCGACGACCGCACGGCCGGTCTCGCCCGCGGTGACGTGGACGCCGCCCTGCTGCGCGGCGAGGTCCGTGCCCCGGGCCTGGTCACCGAGCAGCTCACCACCGAGCCCCGGGTGGCGGGCCTGCCCGCCGACGATCCGCTCGCCCATCGCGCCGCCCTCTCCCTCACGGAACTGGCCGACCGCACCATCGCCCTCAACACCGTCTCGGGCGTCACCACTCTCGACCTGTGGCCCGCCTCGGCCCGCCCCGCCTCGACCATCACCATCGGCAACACGGACGACTGGCTGGCCGCCGTCACCGGCGGCCGGGCCGTGGGCGTCACCACCTCCGCCACCGCCGAGATGCATCCGCACCCCGCGATGGCCTATGTCCCGCTGACCGACGCCCCGCCGGTCCCCGTGGTCATCGCCTGGCGCGACGGCCCGGCCCACCCCCGTATCCCCGACCTGATCACCCTGGCCCACGAGGTCATGGGCCACGGCCATGCGGGGGCATAACCGGACCGGCTCCGACACGTGCCTGACGGGCCACCGCAGCCGATCAGATTCACCAGGTCTGCGCGTTGAGGGCGGTCATGGGCAGGCCGTCAGAACCGGGAGAAGGCTCAACCACGCGATGTTCTCCCATGTTCTCGGAGAATGCCCGAATGTTCTTGTCTGTTCTCACGCGAGGGGGCAGCAACACGAGTGGGCTCCGTCCATGCGCCCGCCGTGGCCTACCACTTCCCCAGCGACAGCCGCAGCTCCAGGCGGGCACGCAAGGCACTCTGCCGCCACCTCCAGATCTGGTGCATCGGCGGCGAACTGGCGGATTTCGCAGAGCTGTTGCTGTCCGAGCTGGTCACCAACGCCGTGCAGGCACAACCGCCGGCTGCCCCGGCGATCGGCGTGCGGTTCGCCTTGTCGGCCAGCCGACTGCGGCTGGAGGTGCGGGACGCAAGCGGCGGACTACCCGTAACGAATCAGTCCGAGGAGGACCAAGAATGTGGGCGTGGTTTGGTGCCGGTAGATGCCTTAGCAAGTGGCTGGGGCGTCCACCGGGACGACACCGGAAAAACCGTGTGGGCCGAACTGGCCTTCTCCGACGCCTCGGCACCGTGTGGGCCACCGGCATGACGCAGGCCGCGACGGCCCCCAGACGCGTGGCTTACCGGGCGGAGGCCGAAGTCCGGCGCCCGGACGGGGCTCCGGTCGACCTCGGCGGGTGGGTGTCCAACTCGCCGGGCTGGGCCCTGGGCTGGGTCCGCGAGCGGGCGGAGCACGTGGCACAGCAGTTAGGCACCCCGTACGACGGGACAATGCGTGCCTGGCTGAACGATGTGGTCCGATACCGATCGGGGGAGCCAGCATGGCGCGTGAGGTAACACCGGCCCTCACCTTGACCACGCCCGGCTTCTGGTGCGAGCGGTTTGTCCATCGCTCCGCGCACGCGGATGACCTGGCTTCCTGGACGGCTGTCGCCACACAGAGCCCCGTACGCGCGGTCCGGATCATGAGCGCGGATGCACGGAAGACGGCCTCCGGTCTGTCCGGGCGCGAGCGACAGCGCGTGCTGGGACGGGTCAGCTCCCAGGGGCAGGTGGGCGCCATGGCCGCACTCGACCGGCACGAGCCCTGCGGCCTTGCCCTCACTCGTCAGCCGCACGGGACCACGTTGTCCGCGCCGAGCCGATCAGGCGGAAGGCTTTGGCTCACCCGTGTGGCCGGAGGACGGTTCCCCGTAAGCAAAGCAGGACCGCTCACCCATCAGTGGGGCCCGGGGCACGCCGGCGGTCCCGCTCCGCACCTCGGCGCAGTACGCGACCCTCCCGGCGAGCGGTGCCCGGACGCCCGAGCGCGGTGCCCAGGAAGGCCCGCGCTCGGTGTGTTTCGGTCTGTCAGAGGTAGGTGAATTGCACGGGGTTGCTGGTGCCGGTTGGGGTGGTGACGGTGAGGGGTACGGTGCCGGTGCCCGGCGGGACGACGGCGAGGATGACGTTGTCGGAGAGCACCGTGAAGCTCTCCGCCGGGGTAGCGCCGAAGGAGACGGCCGTGGCCCGGTTGACCTTGCAGCCGAAGATCACGATGGTGTCGCCGGTGCGGGCGCTGCTCGGCGTCGCCGCGAGGAGCCGGGGCGGCAGGGACGCGCTGTAGGTGAAGGGCACCCCATTGCTGGTACCACCGGGCGTAGTGACCGTCACCAGCACCGTTCCGCTTCCCGGCGGAGTGGCGATCCCCATGATCGTGTCCGAGGCGACCGTGAAGCCGGCCGCCGGGGTACCACCGAAGTCGACCGCCGTCGCGCCGGTGAAACCGGAGCCCACGGCGATGATGTCGCTGCCACCGGCCGGATCACCGGCCTGCGGGGCGAGCGCCTCGATGACCGGTGGTGAGAGGAAGGTGAACTGCACCGGGTTGCTGGTGCCCGCGGGGGTGGTGACGGTGAGGGGTACGGTGCCGGTGCCCGGCGGGACGACGGCCAGGATGACGTTGTCGGAGAGCACCGTGAAGCTCTCCGCCGGGGTAGCGCCGAAGGAGACGGCCGTGGCCCGGTTGACCTTGCAGCCGAAGATCACGATGGTGCGGCCGGGGCGGGCGCTGCTCGGCGTCGCCGCGAGGAGCCGGGGCGGCAGGGACGCGCTGTAGGTGAAGGGCACCCCATTGCTGGTACCACCGGGCGTAGTGACCGTCACCAGCACCGTTCCGCTTCCCGGCGGAGTGGCGATCCCCATGATCGTGTCCGAGGCGACCGTGAAGCCGGCCGCCGGGGTACCACCGAAGTCGACCGCCGTCGCGCCGGTGAAACCGGAGCCCACGGCAATGATGTCGCTGCCACCGGCCGGATCACCGGCCTGCGGGGCAATGGCCTGGATGACGGGTGAACCCGCCGAACCGACGTAGTTGTAGCTGAGGCTGTTGCTGGCTCCGTCGGCGGCGACGACGGTCACCGGAACGCTGCCGGTTCCGGGCGGCACCACGGCCGTGAGGGTGGTGTCGGAGACTACGGTGAAGCTCGGGACCGAGACGGGGCCGAAGGTGACATCGATGGCAGCGGTGAGCCCACAGCCGCTGATGGAGACGGTATTGCCCCCGGATTCTGGTCCCGAGCTCGGGACGAGTGAGGTGATGAAGACAGGCATGCCACGGCCTTCTTTCCTTCGTGGTCGAAGAGTTCGCGCACAGGTCAGCCGTCCTGCGCGAAGTGGCCGGCCGCCTCGGTAGCGCAAGGCGGCGGGCGGTCGGACGGAGGCGGCTTGCGGTCAACTGCCGAAGCGCATCGGGCCTCAGTCGATTGAACTGAATCCGTACAGACGAAGGGAAGGAGTGAAATTCCGCTCACTAAAGCATAAGTAGTGAATATTATTGTCTTACGAAGAGCCGGGAGAGGGTGTCGGCCAGCTTGAGGATTTGTGACGGCCCGCCAGTTTGACTGGCGAGCCGTTGGGAGCGTCTGGGGCTGAGTGCGGGCCGGGCGGTCGCCGAGCTGGCCGAGCCAGAACTGAGGCGATGCGTCCGGGCGCCCGTGATCCCGGTGCCGGCCCTCGGCGCCGCGCGTGCAGTCGTCACGGGCCGTCGCCTCGCCAAACATTGTCGAAGGCCGCCTGCTCGATGCCGCGCCGCTGCCGTTCGAACTGCAGGTGCCGCACCGCGTCATCGACGGCGGCGAGCACCGTCGCCACCGTGTCGTCGGCCGCGTCCGGGGAGTCCTCGGTCCGCTCGTCGCCGATCCCGACGGTCGCCGCGAGGGCGGCGAGGACGGGCTCCTTCGATGTCCAGCGGTCCGCCGCCTGGCGGCGCGCGGGCGAATCGACCAGCGTCGTCTCACCGGCCCCGAAGGGCATCCAGCGGCGGCGGCGCTGCCGGGTGAGCTGCCCTTCCGCCTCAAGTGCGGCCAGATACGACGCGGACAGGCCGCGGCCTCTCCGCCACAGCCAGTCGCCGACCGACTCGTACGGCGCTTCCCGGGCAAGCGCCGACGCGGCCTCGTCCAAGAGGCGATCCGCCAGTGCCGGCCGGTAGCCCGGCACCATGTGATCGCCGTCGAGTGTGAGCGCCCGGGCCTCCAGGAGGTCGATCACCTCGGCCCCCGCGAGCGCGAGCGACAGATCGCCGGGCTCCACGGAGCGACCGGACTCCAGGTCCATGGTGACGATCAACAGGTCCCGCGGTGTGGTCATGAGCGGCTCCCTGTCAGAGCCGGCGCCTCCATGGAGCCGGCGGCGCGCGGCGTCGTGTGCCGGGTGGACCTCGGCCCGCCGGTGAGCACTCCCACCTACGAGCTTACGGAGTGCGGACGACGGCTGCATCCGCGCCGCCACAGGCCCGCCGGGGCGCACCCCCCGGCGGGCCGGCGCCGGGATCAGCCGCCCTCCTCCCCCAACGCCTCCGCCAACACCTCGGCCAGATGGCGGCCTGGGCGGTTGCCCAGCTGGTCCAGCTGGGTGCGGCAGGAGAACCCGTCCGCGAGGATCTCCGCCTCCTCGGCGGATTCCCTCACCGCGGGCAGGAGTTGGTCCTCGGCACAGGCCACCGAGACGCCGTAGTGACCGCGCTCGAAGCCGAAGTTGCCGGCCAGACCGCAGCAGCCGCCGCTCAACTGCCCGCTGAGACCGGCGCGTTCGCGCAGCCGGCGGTCGGCCGCGTCGCCGAGGACCGCGTGCTGGTGGCAGTGGGTCTGGCCGGCGACGGGGCGGTCGATGCGGGGCGGCTGCCAGTCGGGGGCCAGCTCCTCCAGTACCTGCGCGAAGGTGCGTACGGAGGAGGCGAGTCGGGCGGCCCGGGGGTCGTCGGAGAGCAGTTCGGGCAGGTCGGTGCGCAGGGCGGCGGCGCAGCTCGGTTCGAGGACGACCAGGGGGCGGCCGTCGCGGAGCAGGGGGCTCAGCGCGTCGACCGTGCGGCGCATGACCGTACGCGCCCGGTCGAGCTGGCCGGTGGAGACATAGGTCAGGCCGCAGCACAGGGGCGGGCGGTGCAGACGGGGCAGGTTGGGCTGGGGTACGGCGCCGCCGGGCTGGCGCAGGGGGGCGGTCGGCGGGAGGAGGGGGCGCAGGCCGGCGGCCTCCAGGACGTGTACGGCGGCGCGGCCCACCTCCGGGGAGAGGAAGTTGGTGAAGGTGTCGGGCCAGAGGATCACGGTGCGGCCGGACGGGGCCTTGGGGGAAGGCACCGACTTCCGCCTCCGCCACCACCACCGCGTGAACGGATCGGTGGCCAGGCGGGGGATCGGCCGCTCGGCCGCGATCCCCGCGAGCCGTTTGCCAAGGGCGGCCAGCGGCGTACGGGCGAGGGCGTTGAGGGCGGGGGCTGCCGGGGCGGCGGCGTACAGCCACAGGGGGAGGCGGCCCATGGAGTAGTGCGCGGCGGGCCGCAGCCGGCCCTTGTAGTGGTGGTGCAGGAATTCCGCCTTGTAGGTGGCCATGTCGACGCCCACGGGGCAGTCGCTGCGGCAGCCCTTGCAGGACAGGCACAGATCGAGGGCCTCATGCACCTCCGGCGACCGCCAGCCGTCGGTGATCACCTCACCGGCGAGCATCTCGTGCAGCAGCCGGGCCCGGCCCCGGGTGGAGTGCTGCTCCTCTCCGGTGGCGCGGAAGGAGGGGCACATGACGTCCGCCGACCCCGGGCCGGTCGTGGCATTGCGGCACTTGGCGACGCCCACGCAGCGGCGTACTGCCGCGGAGAAGTCGCCTTTGTCGTGCGGATAGCCGAATTCGACCGGGACCGGGCGCTTCGGCAGCAGCTCGAAGCGGAGGTTCTCGTCGAGCCGGGCCGGCCGTACCAGCATGCCGGGGTTGAGGCCGGCGGCCGGATCCCACAGGTCCTTGAAGCGGCCGAAGAGGGCGACGAGTTCCGGGCCGTACATCTTCGGCAGCAGCTCGGCGCGGGCCTGCCCGTCGCCGTGCTCGCCGGACAGCGAGCCGCCGTGCGAGACGACCAACTCGCCCAGGTCGTAGGAGAAGGCGCGGAAGCGGCGGATGCCGGGGGCGGTCAGCAGATCGAAGTCGATACGGATGTGGATACAGCCGTCGCCGAAGTGGCCGTAGGGCGTGCCGCGCAGACCGTGCTGGTTCAGCAGGGCGCGGAAGTCCCGCAGATACGGGCCGAGTCGGGCGGGCGGCACGGCGCAGTCCTCCCAGCCCGGCCAGGCCTCGCTGCCGTCGGGCATCCGGGTGGCGGTGCCGGAGGCGTCCTCGCGGACCCGCCACAGCGCCCGCTGGCCGGCCGGGTCGGTGACCACCGTGTGGTCGGTGGTGCCGTCCGCGGCGGCCGCCCGGCACAGCGCCTCGGCCCGGGCCGCCGCCTCACCGGGGCTCGCACCGCCCATCTCCACGAACAGCCAGGCGCCGCCCTTGGGCAGCCCGGCCGCGCTGCCCACCAGGTCGGCGGCCATCCCCTCCACGGTCAGCGGACCGTGCGGAAGGAGGGTGTGTGCGGCCTCGGCGGCCGCGCTCTCGTCCGGATAGCCGAGGACGGCGAGCACCCGCGCGGCCGGCGTCTCCACCAGCCGTACGGTCGCCTCGGTCAGCACCCCCAGGGTGCCCTCGCTGCCGGTGAGGGCCCGCGCCACGTCGGTGCCGGCCTCCGGCAGCAGCGCGTCCAGGGCATAGCCGGAGATACGGCGGGGGAGGTCGGGGTAGCCGGTGCGCAGAAGCGCCAACTCGCCGTCCACCAGCGCCTTTACGCCGTCCCGCAGACGCGGCGGCAGTCCGGTGGGGCCGCCGGTGGGGTCGGTGCCGCGGCCGGCCCGTACCGGCTCGCCGCCGTACGTCAGCAGCTCCAGCTCGCGGACGCTGTCGGCGGTGGTGCCCCAGGCCACCGAGTGCGAGCCGCAGGAGTTGTTGCCGATCATGCCGCCGAGGGTGCAGCGGCTGTGGGTGGAGGGGTCGGGCCCGAAGGTCAGGCCGTGCGGGGCGGCCGCCGCCCGCAGGTCGTCCAGGACGACGCCCGGCTGGACGACGGCGGTGCGGGCCGCCGCGTCCAGCGACACGATCCGCCGCATGTGCCGGGTGAAGTCCAGCACCACACCGACGCCGGTCGCCTGCCCCGCGATGCTGGTCCCGCCGCCCCGCGGCACCACCGGTACGCCGTGCTCCCGGCACACCCGCAGCGCCGCCGCGACATCCTCGGCGTCCCGTGGCGCGACCACCGCCCTGGGCACCCGCCGGTAATTGGACGCGTCCATCGTCATCAGCGCCCGGTCGGCCGCGGTGAACGAGACCTCCCCCCGCACCGCGGCCGCCAACTCCTTCGCCAGGTCCCGCTTCTCCGACTCCGTGCGATCAGCCATGTCCCCAGCCTGCCCACTGAAGCGGGTTCATGGGCCCGCGGCAGGCCATGAACCGGGGACGGATTGCCCGCACGGGCCGGACTACCGGGGGACGGATGCCGCGACGGCCGGTTCGCGGTGTGCCGCCCCGCTCGCGGCATGGTGGAAGCGGAAGACGTTCTCCGGGTCGTGCAGGGCCCGCAGCCCGGCCAGCCGCCGGTGCTCCTCGGCACCGTGCACACTGCGTGCCACCTGTGCCGCGTCCGGCCGCTCCCCGTGCCGGCCCAACAGGAAGTTCACGTTACGGCCGAGCCACCACGGCGCGACCACCGCGAGCGCCTCGGCATGCAGCGCCCGTACGGTCGCGAGATCGCTGCCGTCCAGCGGTGACAGCACCCGCAGCGCGAACCGGGCCTCGCGGTGGCCGACCGCGCCGGCCTGCCCCGGCCCGGCCAACGCGCCCCCGAGATGGTTGAACTGCACCACGCACATCACCGGCGCGGCCGGCCCCGTCAGCGCGGCCACCCGCCGCAGCGCCTCCGCGTCCACCCCGCTGAGCAGCGCATTGTCCCCGTCGTAGGTGTGCGGGTCGCTGGGGTCCCGGTGGATGGTGTCCGAGTCCGCGTACGGCATCTCGCGCAGATCGTCGCTCACCCGCGGCCCCACCGCGCGCAGCGGCGCGACCAGCTTCTCGCCGTCCGCGGCGCTGCCCGTGTACGCGATCCGGATCTGCGCGAGATGGCGGCCGCGCAGTGACTCGGGCAGCTGCGGGATGTCGGGGTAGGCGATCAGCGCGAGCGAGGACGTCAGCTCGTCCGGGACGGTCTCGGTCCAGCGCAGATACGCCGCCAGCGCCTCGTCGATCTGCTCACCGCCGAAGACCAGTTGCCCGCCGTAGAGCCGGGCCACCGGCAGCAGCGCGAACTCCATCGCGGTCACCACCCCGAAGCCGTGGCCGCCGCCGAGCAGCGCCCGGAACAGCTCGGGGTCGCTGTCCATGGTGATGTGCAGCTGCCGGGCATCGGCGGTGACGAGATCGATGGACCGCACATGGTCGGCGGCGAATCCATAGGTACGGGCCAGCAGGCCCACACCGCCCCCGAGGGTGTACGAGATGACGCCGACGCCCGGGGAGGAGCCGTTGAGCGGCGCGAGCCCGTGCGGCGCCGCCGCCTCGATGACCTGCCCCCAGACCACGCCCGCCGCGACCCGCGCGGTGCGGGCGGCGGCGTCCACCCGTACCTCGTTCATCCGCCGGGTGCTGATCAGCAGCCCGCCGTCGGTGGCCACGGACAGCCCGTGCCCGGTGGCCTGGACGGCGACCGGCAGCTCCTGGTCGCGGGCGAAGCGCACGGCGGCGACCACATCGTCGGCGCACTCGGCCCCGACGATGACGACCGGCCGGTGCCGGTACGCCAGCTGGAATCCGGTGCGCTCGGCGTCGTACCCCTCGTCGCCGGGGACGAGGACCGGGCCTTGTACCTGCCGTACGAGGGGGGCGAGGGCTGTCGGGTCGAGGGCGGGGGCGGGCGTCGGCGCAAGGTCGTTGATCTCCATGCCCCGCACTCTGGCGCGATAACTTGACACCGGCCGTCATATATAAATTCGGCTGTGAAGTCGGACCGTCTGCTCTCGATCCTCCTGATCCTCCAGACCCGCGGCCGGGTGCCGGCCGGCGAGCTGGCCGAGCGGCTGGAGGTCTCCACCCGGACCGTCTACCGCGATATCGACTCGCTGTCGGCGGCCGGTGTGCCGGTCTACGCGGAGCGCGGCCGGCACGGCGGGATCGCCCTGCTGCCCGGCTTCCGTACCGATGTCACGGGGATGACCACCGACGAGGCCCGTGCGCTGTTCATCCTGGCCGCGCAGGGCGCGCACACCGCGCTCGGTCTGGACGACGCGCTCGGCTCGGCGCTGCGCAAGGTGATGGCGGCGCTCCCCGCACCACACCGTCCGGCCGCGGAACTCGCCGGCCGCCGCATCCTGGTCGACCCCGACCGCTGGCTGAGCGGCCCCCGTCCCGCGGTCGACCTGGACGCCCTGAACACCGCCGTCTTCACCGACCTACGACTGCGCATCCGCTACCGCCACAGCGGCGAGACCCGGCTGCGGACCTACACCGTCGATCCGTACGGACTGGTGGCCAAGGCGGGCACCTGGTACCTCGTCGCGGACCGGCGCGGCAAGCCACAGCTCTTCCGGGCCGACCGGGTGGCGTCCGCCGCCCTCACCGACGTCCCGGTGCGGCGCCGCGCGGGCGTGGAGCTCGCCGAGGTCTGGCAGCAGTTGCGGCAACAGGTGGAGGACCGGCCCGCCGATGTACGGGTGACCGCCCGGATCCGCCGGGACCGGCTGGATATGGCGGTACGGATCCTCGGCAGTGCGCTGGCCGGACCACCACGTACGGGTGACATCGGGGACGGCGAGAAGACGGCGGAGCGCGGCGACGACGGCTGGGCCGTCATCGAGCTGGCCTACCCGGTCCTCGGCGCGGTCCACCAGCTGCTCCAGTTCGGCGCTTCCCTGGAAGTGCTCGACCCGCCCGAGGCCCGCCGGATGCTGGCCCGCTCGGCGGCCGCCGTCGCCGAGGTGTACGCGCAGGACGCCCCGCCCCCATAGGCCCCCTCCGGCCCCGTCCACCGTACGAACTACTTTCATCTCACCCGCTGGACGCGCCGCCGGACCCCGCAGCACGACGGATTAGGCTTCCTCCGTGGCTGATATCCAGATTCCCGCTGACATCAAGCCCGCCGACGGACGCTTCGGCGCGGGCCCCTCCAAGGTGCGTACGGAGGCGCTCGGCGCCCTCGCCGCCACCGGTAGCTCCCTTCTCGGCACGTCCCACCGCCAGGCCCCGGTCAAGAACCTGGTCGGCAAGGTGCGCGACGGCGTACGCGACCTCTTCCAGCTCCCCGAGGGCTACGAGGTCGTCCTGGGCAACGGCGGCTCCACCGCGTTCTGGGACATCGCGACGCACGGTCTGATCGAGCGCAAGTCCCAGCACCTCAGCTTCGGTGAGTTCTCCTCGAAGTTCGCCAAGGCCGCCAAGCTGGCGCCGTGGCTGGAGGAGCCCACCGTCATCTCCGCCGACCCGGGCAGCCACCCGGACCCCGAGGCGGAGCAGGGCGTGGACGTCTACGCCTTCACCCACAACGAGACCTCGACCGGTGTCGCCGCGCCCATCAAGCGCGTTGCGGGCGCGGACGAGGGCGCGCTGGTCCTGGTCGACGCCACCTCCGGCGCCGGCGGCCTGCCCGTGGACATCACCGAGACCGATGTCTACTACTTCGCCCCGCAGAAGTCCTTCGCCGCCGACGGCGGTCTGTGGCTGGCGGCCTTCTCCCCCGCCGCCCTGGAGCGCGCCCGCGCCATCCACGCGTCCGGCCGCCACATCCCGGAGTTCTTCTCGCTGCCCACGGCGATCGACAACTCCCTGAAGAACCAGACGTACAACACCCCGGCGCTGTCCACCCTCTTCCTGCTCAACGAGCAGCTGGAGTGGATGAACGGCCAGGGCGGCCTGGACTGGGCGGTGCGCCGTACCGCCACCTCCTCGCGCACCCTCTACGGCTGGGCCGAGGACTCCAAGTACGCCACCCCGTTCGTCGTCGACCCGGCCAAGCGCTCGCAGGTCATCGGCACGATCGACTTCAACGAGGACATCGACGCGGCCGCCGTCGCCAAGGCCCTGCGCGCCAACGGCATCGTCGACACCGAGCCCTACCGCAAGCTCGGCCGCAACCAGCTGCGGATCGCGATGTTCCCGGCGATCGACCCGTCGGACGTCGAGGCCCTGACGGCCTGCATCGACTACGTGATCGGCCAGCTGTGAGCGTGACGCGGTAACGCGTCCGAACAGGCCCCGGCGGGCAATCGCCGGGGCCTGTTCGTCGCTCCGGGCCGGACGACGGCGCGTCAAGCCACGTAGCCGTATAGCCGTATTGAGTGAGCGCGGGCCCCTGGAGCCGCCCGAACGGACGCATCGCGGCATGACGAAACGGGTCGGATGTGCCTGTATGGGAGGCATGACGACTGCCCCGAGCCCCGGCCTGGCCCCCTTCGAGCGGCAGGGGGCGATTCTGCTCACCACGTACAAGCGCGACGGCGCCGGTGTCGGCACACCGGTCAATATCGCCGTCGACGGCGATCACGCCTACATCCGTACGTACGGCAGCGCCTGGAAGGCCAAGCGGATGCGGAACTTCCCGGAGGTGGAGATCTGTGCCGCCACCTGGCGCGGCCGGTCCACCGGGACACCCGTCAAGGCGCGGGTGCGGCTACTGGATCCGCGGACCCGGGAGTACCGGCGGGCCGAGCGCTCGCTGACCCGCAAGTATCCGCTGATCCACGGGCTGCTGGTGCCGTTGCTGCACCGGCTGAAGAAGGAAGAGACGCTCCATTACGAACTGCGGCTGGTCGAGGGGGAAGGGGAGGCGGCGGGAGAGCGGCCGACGGAGGGCGAGGGGCTCGGCCTGTAGCGGCCCCGTCGCCGCTATCGCCGCCGCAGCAGCCTCCGCAGGGCCACGACCAGCGCCGTCCCCACCGCCAGGACCATCGCGCCCTTGATGAAGCCGGGCTCCAGCTCCTTCCCCGAACTTCCCTTCTCACCAGGGCTGTTGGGGTCATCGCCATTCCCCGGATCATCCTTGACCGAGTCCGGCAGCTGGTCGTCGGCCAGGCCGACCGGCTTGACGTCGCTGTCGTGGCCCTCGGAGCCGTACATCAGGGTGCGCCCGTCGGGGGTGAAGGTGACCGACTCGCCCTGCTGCTGGACGGGTACGCCCACGCTGCCGAGGTCCTTCGGGCGGCCTTCCTGCCAGCGGTAGATCCGGGCGCCGAAGTAACTGCGCATCACCAGCCGGGTGCCGTCGGGCGAGAACGCGCCGTCGGTCACCCACAGGTCGATCGGCGCGACCTTGCGGAAGGTGTTGGTACCGGAGGTGGTGAGCTGCCGCGGGCCCTCGTAGAGCGCACCGCCGCCGCCCTGCTTCTTGCTGGCGATATAGACCCGGCCGGTCTTGGGGTGCACCATCAGCGCTTCGGCGTCCCGCGGGCCGTCCGCGTACTTCACATCGAACTGGGTGGCCGTGACGGTGGCATCGCGCAGCCGCTTCGGTTCGGGGAGGCGGTAGATCCAGACGTGGCTCCATGAGCCGCCGAGGTTGTCGCCGATGTCGCCGACGTAGAGATTGCCGTCCGGGCCGATCGAGATCGCCTCGACATCGCGCGGCGAGCCGATGCCGCGCAGTGTGATCCTGGCGACCGTACGGCCGGACCTGCCGTCGACGGCGTAGAGGTAGGGGCCGTCGTTGCTGTCGTTGTGGGTCCAGTAGATCCCGGGGTGCACACGGCTGGCGGCCAGGCCGCTGGACTCGGTGATCCGGGGATCGCTGAGGGTGAAGCCGTCGGGCTCGTCGGCGGCGGCGGGTACGGCGGCCGCCGCCCACAGGATCCCCGCGGCACCGGCCGCGCACAGAAGCGAACGCATGGGCACAGACTGCCATCCCGGGGTGCGGCGCGTGGGCCCGGCGGCGGTCGTGCCGGTCCGCCGCGGCGGCGCGTGGCCAGCGTCACGTACCAGGCGGTAGGGGTTCTCGGCCATCATGGCCGGATGAGGATCATGTTCGTCGGCGACTCGATGACGATTGGGAGCACCGGCGATTTCACCTGGCGTTACCGGATGTGGCAGCACCTGAACGCCACCTTCGGCGGCCCGTACCGCATCGTCGGACCACGCCATACGCTCCATGACCCCGTCGAGGGCGCCCCCACCTCGTACGACTACGGCGACCCCGGCTTTCCCGACGAGGCCCGGCGCCATCTCGCCGGCTGGGGCGAGGGCTGGCTGCACATGGCGCCGCTGATCGGCGACGCGGTGCGCCGGTACGACGCCGACACGCTGCTGGTCTCGCTCGGCCTGATCGACCTCGGTTTCTATACGAACGCCGAGCAGACCGCGGAGAATGTGCGGGAGTTCATGGCACAGGCCCGGGCGGCGGCGCCGCACATACGGGCCGTGCTGATGCCGGTAATACCCAATGTGCGGGCCGCGACGGACACCGCCTTCGGCGCACAGTGCGAGCGTTTCAACGAGCTGCTGGCCAAGGCGGTCGCCGATCTCTCCACCCCCGGCTCGCCGTTGCTGCTGGCCTCCGTGCCGGGCGGGTGGGAGATGGATCGCGCCACGTACGACGGGACGCATCCGTCGGAGTGCGGGGAGCGGCTGCTGGCAGGGGCGTTCGCCGATGCGATGCATCAGGCCTGGGGGGTCGGGGCGCCCTACGGGTCCGCCGACGAAGCCTTGGGCGGAACCGTGGGCGGTCCCGTTCCGTCGCCCTGAGACCGCCCTACGGGCGCGTCCATGAGTCGGCCAGCGCACACAGCTCCGCCAGCGCCGCCTCCGTACGCTCGCGGTCGCCGGTGACCAGGAAGTCGGTCTGCAGGCCCGCGTAGGCGCTGTTCAGGAACGTGGCGTGGACCCGGGCCAGGTCGGGGGCGAGGCCGCGGGCCTGCAGGGCGCCCGCGACGAAGTCGGCGCGGTCGGCGAGGAACTTCGGGACCCGGCCGCCGAGCCGGCCGGCCGCCGCCAGGCCCTCGATCTCGTGGATGAGTTTGGTCGCCCCGATGTTCTCCGGCTCCAGATGGCGGCGCCACGAGTCCCGCACGATCGCGCCGATGCCGCGCGTGGTGTCGTCCCAGCCCTCGGTGGCCCGCAGCTGCCCGTGCTGGATCTCGTCCAGCCGCTCCAGTACGGCCGTGAGCAGATCGTCCTTGTCCGCGAAGTGGTGGGTCAGCACCCGGGTGCTGTGGCCGAGCGCCTGGGCCAGCGGGCGCAGCGAGAGGGTGGCGATCCCGGTCGCGGCGAGGTGGTCGATGGCCGCGTCGAGGATCTCGGTACGGCGGTGCGGGTCACGGGGTCTGGCCATCGGTCGGACTCCTTGCGGTGCGGCTGGACTTCGCGTGCCTCCTACCCTAATTAAGGAAACAGACGTTACGTTAATGGCATGTCCACCACCTCTGACACGACCGCCGTGTTCCGCCGGCACCTCCCCGCCGCCTGGCTCTGCACCCTCACCCTCTGCGCCTTCGCCCTGCAGACCGACGACTTCGTGATCACCGGCGTACTGCCCGCCCTCGCCCGCGGTCTGACGGTCAGTGAGGCCGCGGCCGGACAGCTCGTCACCGTTTTCTCCGTCGTGTGCGCGGCGGCCGCCCCGATCGCCGCCGTCGGCACCGCCGAACTCCCCCGCCGCCGGCTCCTCATCAGCGCCCTGACGCTCTTCTGCATCGCCAACTTCGCGGTACCTCTGGCGAGTTCGTACGCCGCACTGATGGCACTGCGGATGTCGGCGGCACTCGCCGCCGCGGTCGCGCTGCCCACCGTCCTCGCCATGACCGCCCAGCTCACCCCGCCGGAACGCCGGGGCCGCAGCCTCGCCACCGTCATGGCCGGGCTGACCGGCGCCGTGGTCCTCGGCGTGCCGGTCGGCACCTGGGTCGGGGCGGCGCTGGGCTGGCAGGCCACCTTTGTGCTGGGCGGCGCGCTCGGACTGGCCGGACTGGTCTGCGTACGCGCCACCCTCCCCGAGGTGCCGCCCGCCCCCGCCGCCTCGCTCGCCGAGCGCCTGCGCCCGCTGACCCGGCCCGCCGTGCTGTGCACCCTGCTCGCCGCGACCGTCGCCGTACTGGGCAATCTGCTGCTGCAGACCTATCTCGCGCCCTTCCTGTCCGCCCTCGCGGGTGTCACCCCCGGCACGCTCGGGCTGCTGCTGGCGCTCATCGGCGTCGCGGGCATCGCGGGCGCACGGGCGGGCGGCACGCTGGTGGACCGCCGGGGTGCCGGGGCCGCCTTCGCGACGGCGTCCCTGGTGTTCGCGGCGGCGACGGCCGGGCTGGCTCTGTGCGGGGCGCTGCGGCCCGCCCCGCTCGCACTCGTCGTCCCGCTGCTGGTCGTCCGGGCGGCCGCGGCGTGGGCGGTGCCGCCGGCGGTCCAGACCCGGGTGCTCGCCCTGGCCGGCCCCGAACGCGGGCCGCAGGCGCTCGCGCTCACCAGCAGTGCGGTGTACGTCGGCGCCTCGCTGGGCGGCGCGCTCGGCGGCCGGCTGCTCGCCTGGTACGGGCCCGGCACGCTGCCCGTCGCGGCGGCCTGCTGCGCACCGGCCGCGCTGCTGCTCTTCGCCGCGGCGGCCGGGCGGAGCCGGGCGTCCGAGGCCGCCGAGGTACCCGCATCGGCCAGGTGACGGCCGCCGCGGTGGGCGGGCCCGCCCGAGAGCCCGTACCGCCCGTACGGCCCTTGCCTCGAGCGCGCTCGAACGAGTTGGCTGAGCAACCATGAAGTACACGCAGCTCGGACGCACCGGACTCAAGGTCAGCCGACTCGTCCTCGGGACGATGAACTTCGGGCCTCAGACGAACGAGGCCGACAGCCACACCATCATGGACGCGGCGCTCGGCGCGGGCGTCAACTTCTTCGACACCGCCAATGTCTACGGCTGGGGCGCCAACAAGGGCCGTACCGAAGAGATCGTCGGCTCGTGGTTCGCCAAGGGCGGCGGCCGGCGCGACAAGACCGTGCTGGCCACCAAGGTCTACGCGAACATGGCGCCGGACGGTGACAAGGTCTGGCCCAACCACGACAAGCTCTCCGCGCTCAACATCCGGCGCGCGGTGGAGGCCAGCCTCAAGCGGCTGGGCACCGACTACATCGATCTCTACCAGTTCCACCACGTCGACCGGGACACGCCCTGGGACGAGATCTGGCAGGCCATCGACGTCCTCATCCAGCAGGGCAAGATCCTCTACGCCGGTTCGTCCAACCACGCCGGCTGGCACATCGCCCGCGCCAACGAGACGGCCGCCCGCCGCGGTTCGTACGGTCTGGTCAGTGAGCAGTGCCTCTACAACCTCGCCGAGCGGCGCGCCGAGATGGAGGTCATCCCGGCCGCCGTGGGCTACGGCCTGGGCGTGATCCCCTGGTCCCCGCTGCACGGCGGGCTGCTGGGCGGCGCCCTCCGCAAGGAGCGCGAGGGCGGCGCGGCCCGCTCGGTCTCCGGCCGCTCCGCCGACTCCCTCGCCAACCCCACGGTCCGCGCCCAGATCCAGGCCTACGAGGACCTGCTCGCCAAGCACGGCCTGGAACCCGGCGAGGTCGCCCTGGCCTGGCTCCTCACCCGCCCCGGCGTCACCGGCCCGATCGTCGGCCCGCGCACCCCCGACCAGCTCTCCTCCGCGCTGCGCGCCGTCGAGCTGACCCTCCCGGACGATCTTCTCGCCTCGCTCGACGAGATCTTCCCCGGCCCCGGGCCGAGCCCGGAGGCGTTCGCCTGGTGAACACAGTGACCGCCCGGCCGCCGGTTTCCGCCGGCCGCCGGGCGGTCCCCGGCGCGCTCGGCGGGGCCGCGGCAGGTCTCAGCGCACCGCGGCCGCCACGATCACGACGATGAGCAGCACGGCGAACAGTCCGGACATGATCCGGTTACGGGTTTTGGGATCCACCCTCTGAGCGTAACCGGGGTGGACCCGAACAACCTCAACGCCCCGGTCGCGAGGGCGGGAGGCCGGTGCCTCAGTGGCCCAGCGGCCAGGAGGCGATCTCCTCGTACCGGGGCTGCGTGCCCGCCACGCCGGGCACGGGCGGATGGCTGCACATCAGGGAAAGCGCCTCGACCGTCCAGGACGCGCCGGCGAAGTCCTTGAGGGCGATCGCGTACGGGGCGAGGTCCAGGTTGGCGACGCGGTTCCTGGCGAGCGTCAGGTGAGGGGTGTACGGGCGGTGCTCCTCCTCCATGGACACACCCGCCCGGCGGGCCGCCGCCGCTGCCGAGTCGGCGAGCTTGCGCATGGCGGGCCGGTCGCCGTCGGCCCCCGCCCACACCACCCGGTCCGAGAAGCGCCCGCCACGGGCGATCCGCAGCTCGTAGGGGGCACTGCGGTGGGCGGCGCGCCCCAGGCGCTCATGCAGTTCGGGGAGGATGTCCTCGTGCACCTCGCCGTAGAACGCCAGCGTGAAGTGCCAGCCGCCCCGCCCGGTCCAGCGCAGCCGGTCGGCCGCCGGGAGCTTCTTCAACTGCGCTACCTCGGCGGCCAGTTCTTCGAGCACGGGGGCGGGGGGAAGGACGGCGGCGAAGAGTCTCATGCGGCCAGTGTGCCCACATCGGCCCACGTCGCGCTGGCTGCCGTCGTCCATCCCTCCCCCAGCTACCGCTGGGGGGACCCCCAGACCCTCACCGCTGCGGCTGATCGCCGTCGCGGCGGGAAAGGAGTGCGGCTCACGCCACCGCCGCCAGCTCCTTCTCCGTCGAGGGTGTGCCGTCCGCGACCCGTGGCACGAACGCGACATGCTGATGGCCGCGGCGTAGGTCGATCTTGAGGCGTAGGCCGCCCACGCGGGCGAGGATCAGGCCGATGAGGGCCGCGGCCGCCATCGAGATCGCGCCGCCGACGAGGAAGCCGACGCGGGCGCCGAAGGTGTCGGTGACCCAGCCGACCACGGGTGCGCCGAGCGGGGTGCCGCCCATGAAGACCATCATGAACAGGCTCATCACCCGGCCGCGCATCAGCGGGTCGGTGGCCATCTGGACGCTTGAGTTGGCGGTGACGTTGATGGTCAGGCCGACCATGCCGATGGGCGCGAGGAGCGCCGCGAAGATCCAGAAGGACGGGGCGGCCGCGGCGGTGATCTCCAGGGCGCCGAAGAGCATGGCCGCGCCGACCAGCAGCCGTAGCCGGGAGCTGCCGCGGCGGGCCGCGAGCAGCGCGCCGATCAGGGAGCCGGCCGCCATCAGGCCGTTGAACAGGGCGTACGTGCCGGCGCCGGCGTGGAAGACGTGGTAGACGAACGCGGTCAGCCAGATCGGGAAGTTGAAGCCGAAGGTGCCGATGAAGCCAACCAGGACGATCGGCCAGATCAGGTCGGGGCGCCCGGAAACGTACCGCAGGCCCTCCCGCAACTGGCCCTTGCTGCGCGGGACCCGGGCGACCTTGTGGAGTTCGGCGGTGCGCATCATCAGCAGGCCGGCGACCGGCGCGATGAACGACAGGCCGTTGAACAGGAAGGCCCAGCCGCTGCCGAAGGCGGTGATCAGGACACCGGCGACGGCGGGCCCGATCAGCCGCGCGGACTGGAAGTTGGCGGAGTTGAGGCTGACGGCGTTGCGCAGTTCGTCCTGGCCGACCATCTCGGAGACAAAGGCCTGCCGGGCGGGGTTGTCGACGACGGTGACCAGGCCGAGGGCGAAGGCGACCAGGTAGACGTGCCAGACCTGCACCTGGCCGCTGAGCGTGAGCACGGCGAGGGCGAGGCCGGTCAGGCCCATGGCGGACTGGGTGAGCAGCAGCAGCCTGCGCTTGGCGAAGCGGTCGGCGATGACGCCGCCGTAGAGGCCGAAGAGCAGCATCGGCAGGAACTGCAGCGCGGTGGTGATGCCGACCGCGGCGGACGAGCCGGTGAGGCTGAGCACCAGCCAGTCCTGGGCGATGCGCTGCATCCAGGTGCCGGTGTTGGACACCATCTGGCCGGTGGCGAAGAGTCGGTAGTTACGTATGCGTAGCGAGCTGAACGTGCCCTTGCGCGGTGTGGCGGCGGGGCCTGCGGCGATACCCGGGGCGGTGCCCGGTGTGGTCGCGGTCGCGTCGGAAACCGTGTCTTCTTGGGAGTTCGGTGCGGGGGCGGAGTGTGCTCCGGATCCCGTACTCAAAGTGGGTTCGCCTCCTCGGCCTCAGGTTCTACAACTGTGCGAGCTTCTCCAGCACGGGCGCGGCGGCCCGCACCTTCGCCCACTCGTCCTCGTCCAGCCCGGAGGCCAGCTCGGCGAGCCAGGCGTTGCGCTTGCGGCGGCTCTCTTCGAGCATCGCCTCGGCCTGCTCGGTCTGGGTGACGACCTTCTGTCGGCGGTCGTCGGGGTGCGGTTCGAGCCGGACCAGCCCCTTGGCCTCCAGCATGGCCACGATGCGGGTCATCGACGGCGGCTGCACATGCTCTTTACGGGCCAGCTCGCCGGGGGTGGCATGGCCGCAGCGGGCGAGGGTGCCGAGCACCGACATCTCGGTGGGGCTCAGCGATTCGTCGACCCGCTGGTGCTTGAGTCGGCGGGACAGGCGCATCACGGCGGACCGCAGAGCGTTCACCGCGGCCGCGTCGTCTGGGGGCACCTCCCGGCCGTCAGGCTGGGGGCGGGACAGTTCCGGCATGGTCTTTAGCATAACTCATTACCCTCTCTAAGGAAAGCCGAAGGGGAGTTCCCCTCCGGAGATCACCCGTATGAGTGAGGACGCGGTCGAAAGTGACACACCTGACCGCTTGAGGAGAGGACCGTTGTCCATATGGGATCGCGAGTGCTCAGCCTGCGCGTGGACGGGGAGCTGCTGGAGCGCCTTCAGCAGCACGCCGCAAAACGCGGAATGAGCGTCCAGGACTATGTGGTCCGGACGCTCATCCGCGAGGACTTCGACGAGCGGTTCAAATCGTCCGTCGACGAGACGGAGAAGCTGGGGGTCTGGTGGTCGGCTACTTGACTCCGAGCGCCTGCTCGATCGGGTTGAGCAGGAAGTAGACGAGGAAGCAGAGACCGACGACGTTCAGCAGCCAGGGAATCCCCTTGAAGCGGCCGGTGGCCGCGCGCAGGAGGATGAAGGCCAGCACGCCGATGCCGATGCCGTTGGTGATGCTGTAGGTGAACGGCATCGAGATGATCGTCAGGAATGCCGGGATGCCGACGGTGAAGTCGTCCCAGTCGATGCTCTTGACGTTCGAGGCCATGATCAGGAAGCCGACGACGACCAGCGCGGGCGTCGCGGCCTGCGCCGGGACGACGGTCGCCAGCGGCGTGAAGACCAGCGCGAGGAGGAAGAGGCCACCGGTCATCAGGTTCGCGAGGCCGGTACGGGCACCCTCGCCGACGCCGGCCGTGGACTCCACGAAGCAGGTGTTGGCGGAGGCGGAGCCGAAGCCGCCGCCCGCGACCGCGAGGCCGTCGACCATGAGGATCCGGCCCATGTTCGGCAGCTGGCCGGTCTCGTTGTTCAGCAGACCGGCCTCCTCGCCGACGCCGATGATGGTGCCCATCGCGTCGAAGAAGCCGGACAGCAGCACGGTGAAGACGAAGAGGCAGCCGGTCAGCACGCCGACTTCCTTGAAGCCGCCGAAGAGGCTGATGTGGCCGATCAGACCGAAGTCCGGCGCCCCGATGATCTTGTCCGGGACGTTGGGGACCGCCAGGCCCCAGGCCGCGTCCGGGATGTCGGCGACGGCGTTGATGATGATCGCGACAACGGCCATGGTGACCATGCCGATCAGGATCGCGCCCTTGGTCTTGCGCACGATCAGCGTGAACATCAGCACCAGGCCGATCACGAAGACCAGCACCGGCCAGCCCGTGAGCTGACCGCCCTGGCCCAGCCCCATCGGGACGGTGGTGTGCGCGGCGTCCGGGTTACGGGTCACGAACCCGGCGTCGACCAGGCCGATCAGCGAGATGAACATGCCGATGCCGATGGCGATGGCCCGCCGTAGACCGTTGGGGATCGCGTCCATCACCCGCTGCCGCAGACCCGAGGCGACCAGGATCATCAGCACCAGACCGGCGAGCACGACCATGCCCATCGCGTCGGGCCAGCTCATCTTGGGTGCGAGCTGCAGCGAGACAACGGCGTTGATGCCGAGGCCGGCGGCGATGGCGATCGGGACATTGCCGATGAGGCCCATCAGGACCGTGCTCAGTCCGGCCATCAGCGCGGTGGCGGTGACCAGTTGCCCGTTGTCGAGGTGGTGGCCGAATTTATCGACACCGGAGCCGAGAATGATCGGGTTCAGCACGATGATGTAGGCCATCGCGAAAAACGTCGCCAGGCCGCCGCGCAGTTCACGGCTGACCGTCGAGCCCCGCTCGGAGATCTTGAAGAAGCGGTCGAAGCCGTTCTTGGGGGGCTTCGGCGCTGGGTTCTTGAGGGTGTCGACCGGCGTGGTGGCCGAGGGGGACATACGGGGACCTCAGTCGGACGGGCCTGGAGCAGGCGCGGGGGCCCGAGGGCCCGGAGCACGTACAGAACATGAATATCCGGATCAGATTGGATGAATCGACGATCCAATCCGGTCAGATCCAGAAAGGTTCAGTATGAATAAACAATGCGTTGATCGCTATCTCCGCGCGTAGACCCTTGCGGCGCACGGTCCCGAGCACCCGCCCCGCTTCCCCGCGCACCCCTGCCGACGGCGACCGGCCGGGCCCGTAAGCTGAGCACCATGTGGAAGAAGTCCGAACTGCGCGAGGCCCCGGCGCCCCTCGAAGGCCCGGTCGTCGGCACGATCACCGGCGGCACGATCATCTGGTTCGTCCTCTTCCTCGGCCAGCTCCCGTTCTACGGCTGGTACGCCGACAACGGCCACGCCTGGTGGGTATGGACCTGCCTGGCCGGCGCCGGCCTGGGACTGCTGGGCATCTGGTACGTCCGCAAGCGCGATGCCGCGATCAAGCGCGCCGCGGCGGCCGACGCCTCCTGAGCGCACCGACCCCCACCGTCACCGACGGCCCGCCCGGCCAGCGGGTGAATTGCGCATTCCGCCCGTAACGTCGAGGGCATGACGGAGCGGGCACGCACCGAGATCGAGCAACCCGAACCGGGCGGCGAGCCGGCCGGACGGACCGCCCAGGCACCGGTCAACCCCGGACTGACCGCGGCCGAGGTCGCGGAACGGGTCACCAGGGGCGAGGTCAACGACGTCCCCGTACGGTCCTCCCGCTCGACCGTCGAGATCGTCCGCGCCAATGTCTTCACCCGCTTCAACGCCATCATCGGCGTGCTGTTCGTGATCATCCTGATCGTCGGTCCGATCCAGGACGGGCTGTTCGGCTTCGTCATCGTCGCCAATACCGGCATCGGCATCATCCAGGAGCTGCGCGCCAAGAAGACCCTGGACAATCTGGCCGTCATCGGGGAGGCCAGGCCGACCGTGCGGCGCGACGGGGCCGCCGCCGAGATCCTCACCTCCGAGGTGGTGCTCGACGACATCATCGAACTCGGGCCCGGCGACAAGGTGATCGTCGACGGCGAGGTGCTGGAGACCGACAGCCTGGAGATCGATGAATCGCTGCTGACCGGCGAGGCCGACCCGGTCGTCAAGAAGCCCGGTGAAGCGGTGATGTCCGGCAGCTTCGTCGTCGCGGGCGGCGGTGCCTTCACCGCGACCAAGGTCGGCCGCCAGGCGTACGCCGCCCAGCTCGCCGAGGAGGCGAGCCGGTTCACCCTGGTCCACTCCGAGCTGCGGACCGGCATCAGCCAGATCCTCAAGTACGTGACCTGGATGATGATCCCGACCGCGATCGGCCTCATCCTCAGCCATCTGCTGACCCTCGGACTGCCCGGCGACGCGGCCATCCGCCGGATGGTCGCCGGCATCGTGCCGATGATCCCCGAGGGGCTGGTGCTGCTCACCTCCGTCGCCTTCGCGATCGGCGTGATCCGGCTCGGCCGCAAGAAGTGCCTGGTCCAGGAGCTGCCCGCGATCGAGGGGCTGGCCCGGGTCGATGTGGTGTGCCTGGACAAGACCGGCACCCTCACCGAGGGCGGGATGGACGTCAGCGCGCTACGCGTCCTGGAGGACGGGGACGAGCGGTACGTACGGCAGGTGCTCGGCGCGCTCGGCGACTCCGACCCGCGGCCCAACGCCTCCCTCAAGGCGATCATCAACGCCTTTCCCTTGAACGAGGCCTGGCGCTGCACCCAGTCGCTGCCGTTCTCCTCCGCCCGCAAATACAGCGGCGCGTCCTTCAACGACCCGGACGGCGAGAGCACCACCTGGCTGCTCGGCGCCCCGGACGTCCTGCTGCCGGCCGGTGACCCGGGCCTCGCCGAGATCGACGACCTCAACGCGCAGGGCCTGCGGGTGCTGCTGCTGGCCCGTGCCGAACGGGAACTGGACGACCCGGACGTCGCACAGCGCGCCCGGCCCACCGCACTGGTCGTCCTGGAGCAGCGGC
Source organism: Streptomyces inhibens (assembly GCF_022221585.1). Lineage (NCBI taxonomy): Bacteria > Bacillati > Actinomycetota > Actinomycetes > Kitasatosporales > Streptomycetaceae > Streptomyces > Streptomyces inhibens. Next base: position 5,959,181 of record NZ_CP084681.1, on the reverse strand, counting down.
TGCGCCCGGAAGCCCCCGACACTCTGCGCTACTTCGAGGAGCAGGGTGTCCGGGCCAAGGTGATCTCCGGCGACAACGCGGTGTCGGTGGGCGCGGTGGCCGGCAAGCTGGGGCTGCCGGGCGCGGACGCCCCGGTGGACGCGCGCCGACTGCCCGGCGATACGGACGCGATGGCGGCCGTACTCGACAAGGGCGCGGTGTTCGGCCGGGTCACCCCGCAGCAGAAGCGGGACATGGTCGCCGCCCTGCAGTCGCGCGGCCACAACGTCGCGATGACCGGCGACGGTGTCAATGACGTACTGGCCCTCAAGGACGCGGACATCGGCGTCTCGATGGGCTCCGGCTCCGAGGCCACCCGCGCCGTCGCCCAGATCGTTCTGCTCAACAACAGCTTCGCCACGCTGCCTTCGGTGGTCGCCGAGGGCCGCCGGGTGATCGGCAACATCACCCGGGTCGCCACCCTCTTCCTCACGAAGACCGTCTACTCGGTGCTGCTGGCGATCCTGGTCGCCTGCTGGCAGATCCCCTACCCGTACCTGCCCCGCCATCTGACCCTGCTGTCCACGCTGACCATCGGCGTCCCGGCGTTCTTCCTCGCCCTCGCCCCCAACAAGGAACGTGCCCGCCCGCACTTCGTCCGCCGGGTGATGCGCTACGCGGTGCCGTCCGGCCTGATCACGGGCGCGGCCGCCTTTGCCACCTACCTGCTGGCGCGCGGCTACTACAGCGGACCGGGCGCGCTGTCCGCCGAGACCAGCGCGGCGACCCTGACGCTCTTCCTCGCCGCGATCTGGGTACTGGCGATCATCGCCCGCCCCTACACCTGGTGGCGGATCGGCCTGGTCCTGACGATGGGGCTGGCGTTTGTGGTCGTCCTGGTCACTCCCTGGCTGCAGGCCTTCTTCGATCTGCGCCTGGTCGGTACGACGATGCCCTGGGCGGCCGTCGCCATCGCGGTGGTGGCGGCGGTGCTGCTGGAGGTCACCTGGCGGTGGGTGGACCGGCGCTTCCCGGCCTGAGGCGTCTCCCGGCATCCGGTCGGCGCGCCGGCTTCCGGGAGAGTCACGGCAGATATTGATAGGTGACGCTGTTGCTGTTGCCGGCCGGGGTGTGGACGACGACGGAGGCGGGGCCGAGCACTCCCGGAGGGGCGGTGGCGACGACCTGGGTGTCGGAGAGCGCGGTGAAGGACGCCGGGACGCCGGCGAAGCGTACGTCGTCGGTGTAGGTGAGGCCGCTGCCGACGATGGTGACGCCGGTCCCGCCGGCGACCGGACCTTGGGCGGGTTTGAGAGTGCTGAGGGCCGGGGTGGGGAGGTAGCTGTAGTAGGAGCCACCGAGCCCGGCCGGGCTGGTTCCGCCGGCAGTGGTCACCGTGACGGAGACGGTTCCGCTGCCACTGGGAGCGATGGCATTGACCTGGCTGTCCGACACGACACTGGCGCCGGTCGCCGCGGTGGCGCCGAAGCGGACCACGCTGGTGAGGGTCAGATTGGTGCCGTAGACGGTGACGGTGTTCCCGCCCGAGGACGGCCCCATGGCGGGATCGACGCCGGAGACGGCCGGGGGCGCGATGTAGTAGTACGGCACCGGGGCGCTGGTGCCTCCCGGCGTGGTCACCGAAACGCTGACCGGAGCGGCCGGTGCGGCGGGGGCCGTCACCGTGATCTGGGTGGCGGTGTTGCCGGTGATGACGGCGGTGTGACTGCCGAAGTCCACCGAAGTGGCACCGGTGAGATTGAAGCCGTTGAGGGTGACCGAGTTCCCTCCGGCCGTCGAGCCCTTGTTGGGCAACACCGAGGTGAGGACCGGAGCCACGACATAGGTGTAGGTGACGCCGTTGCTGGTGCCTCCCGGTGAGATGACCGTGACGGCGACCGAACCCGCACCGGCCGGTGCGGTCGCGGCGATCTGGTTGTCGCCGACGACCGAGAACGACGCGGTGGCCGAGCCGAATTTCACCGAGGTGGCACTGGTGAAACCGGAGCCGTTGACGATGACCGAGGTGCCCCCGACGGCCGGCCCCTGAACCGGGCTCAGCGAGGTGATCACCGGGGCGGCGAGGTAGGTGTACGTCACGCCGTTACTGGTGCCGCCCGGCGTGATGACCGTGACGGCGACCGGACCCGAACCCGCGGGCGCCGTGGTGGTGATCTGAGCGTCACTCACCAGCGTGAACGACGACACCGCAACGGTCCCGAACTTGACCGAGGTGGCACCCGTGAAACCGGAGCCGCTGATAGTGACCGCGGTGCCGCCCGCAGCGGGCCCGCTGGTGGGACTGATACTGCTGATCACGGGGGCCAAGGTGACACTCCTTCACACTCGCGCGCCGATGGGTGCCCCGGCCGGCGCGCACCGGCCGGGGCGGACAGTCAGGAAGCTCAGACGACGGTGAACACATCACCGCCGACGACCGCGCTCGTCCCACCAGGGGTGATGACTTGGACGTCGTAGGTGCCGACGGCGAGTCCGAGGGGAACAACGGCGACGAGGTGGGCGTCGTCCGGGCCGACGTTGAAACTGTCGGCCGACGTCGCCGCGCCTCCGCCGGTCGGGGTGAAGGTGACATCGATGACGCTGACGAAGGACGTACCGGTCACGGTGGTGCTCGTGCCGACCGGCCCCGTCGCGGGGCTCAGGCCGGTGACCGTCGGCAGGTTGTAGTAGGTGAACTGGGTCTCGGCGCCGCCCGAGAAGCTGGCGCCGCCGGCGGTGGTGACGGTGATGTCGACGGTGTCCGTACTGATGCCGGCCCCGAATGCCGGGTGGACGGGCGGTGTGACGGTGAGGTGGCCGTCGTTCACGACGGTCACCGCTCCCCCCGTCACGGTGCCTACCGTGCCGAAGGCCACCCCGCCGCCGACCACGTTCGCGGTCGCCAGCCCGCTGCCGTAGATGTCGACCGCCCCGGGAGCGATCGGTCCGATGTTGGCGACGACGCCCGAGCAGTCCGGGGTGCCGATGTAGAAGAACGGCACGGAGTTGCTGGTCAGGGTCCCCTGCGTGACGCTGACGGGGTACGAACCGGCGCACAGTGTCGGGATGGTGCAGGTGACGGTGGTGCCACCGCCGCCGACCGTGCCGGTGACCGACTTGGTACCGAAGTTGACCTTCGCAGGGGCGACGAAGCCGGTGCCTGTGACGACCAGGCTCTGTCCGTTGTGCCCCTGTGTGGGGGCTATGGAGGTGATGGTTGGCATGAGCTGTCTCCTTCGTTGGTGTTACGGGTGAGGGGTGCACCGGTCCGCGTCCCCGCGCATCCGGGGGGTGGCGAAGTGATGCGCGGGGACGTGCCGGACACGGGTCCAAGGGCCGCTCACGCCGGTACCCGGGAGGCCGGTGCTCTGGGAGCGGGGCGGCTTGGCCGCCCCGCTTCAGCAGTCGGGCAGTGCGGGCGGGTTGGCGCCGCAGGTGTTCGGCGTGTTGCCGCTGAACATGTCCGCGAGCAGTACGACACTGCCGGCGTTCTTGTAGATGCCGCCGCCGTCGACGCCGGCGGTGTTGTCCTTGACGCCGGTGGCGATGAGCGTCAGCGCGGTGTCGGAGTAGATGCCACCGCCGTATGCGGCACTGTTGTTGTGGATCGAGGAGGAGGTGGCGGTCACGGTGCCGCCCAGGTTGGCGATCCCGCCCCCCACGCCGATACCGGCGTCACCGCGGCTGATGCCGACCGTGGTGAGGGTGAGCTGGCCGTGGGCCTCCGGGTTCTGTGACGGCCCGTCGACCTCGATGATCCGGAACGGGGCGACGCCCGGCGCCCGGGTGATGTCCGTGGCCAGCCCGGTCATGGAGATCGGCGTGGTGATGTTCGGGAGTCCCGCCGGCCCCCCGGCCCCGCCGGAACTGTGCGCGGAGGTCAGGGAGTAGGTACAGAACGGCGCGAGGATCAGATTGCCGCCGCCTGCGAGGTTGGCCGCTTTGACCGCGTCGACCAGCGCTTTCTCGCTGCACGTCACGAGCGTCGGCTCTACCGCCTGTGCAGCCGGTGCAGCGGCCACCGAGCACACAGCCATGGCACTGGCCGCAGCCAGTAAAGGGAGAATTCGGATGGCTCGCAAAACGCCTCCTTGGACGATTTGTGAGCTACCCTCACCGGCCGAGATCTCTGCACGAAGATCAGCAGCCGACGCCATCGGCCATCACAGCACCACAAAGACCCCGATAAAGGGCCCAAAACCGGGCCTGGCGGACCTGGTTGGCTGCCACTCTTCGCTCCTCGGCCGGAGGGATGGGCAGCCCACTGGTCAGATGCCGAAAGTAACGCATTCGAGTGACACGGCCCGCAAGGTAAATGTCGGAACATCACCCCTTCGGCCGAGCGTGCGCCACATTCACCCCCCTTTGTTTGCGGCGGCTGCGGCGGGCGGATCAGATGCGGACCGGTAACGGAGTCCGGCCGGGCGTGGCGGCATCGCCGTCTCCCCCTTATGGTCGGTGCCCATGGCATTCCACACGGGGGACCTCACGTACGAGGTACTGGCCGGCACGCATCACCACTACCACCACTACCACTCCGGTAACAGCTCCTACGGGGGCGGCGACGGCGTCTTCGACTGGTGGGAATGGCTGATCCTGATCGTCGGCGCGATCGTGGTGATCTGGGCAATCGCCAAGAAATTCAGCTCGGACTAGCCGGCGCCCTGCGACTCCACTCTCGCTCGGCCTGTGGAGGGCAGGAGATATCGCCGAGGACGACGATCCCCACGCGATAGTCGACGAACTTCTGAATGATCTCGCACATTGGCAGACGGCATCGCCGATGAAATTCAAAGGCATCGCGTTCACCGCCGATGACCTCGCCCTCGGCCCCGCAATCAGCCGAACGATCGGCCCCCGTCGCATCACGACGGGGGCCGATCTCCTTTTCCGCTCCGTCAGTCGAACCAGCGCGCCCGCGCCAGCTCGTCACCCCGCTCCGGGTCCTCCAGCAGTGCCGCGACCTCGAAGCGGCGTGGCCACTGGGCCGTTGCCCAGGCGAGGCCGGCGGCCACGCCCTCCAGGGTTGCGGCGTGCAGGGTGCCGTCGGGGGTCCAGCGCCAGTCGAGTTCGGCGGTGTCGTCGGGGCCGTCGCCGACGATCAGTTCCTCGTGTTCCAGGTACGACTCCGGGGTGGCGGCGCCGAGCAGTGTCCGTACGGTTTCCGGGACCTCGTGGCGGACGCCCTCGGAGCGGACCTCGGCGCTGACCGCCTCGCTCAGCCGGCGTACCTGCAACAGCTCCGCCAGTTCGGCGGCGCGGGCCGGGCGGACCGGCAGCAGGGGGAGGCCGGTGGCGAGGGGCATCAGGTCCGGGGCGTCGGCGACCACGGCGTCCGCGGCGTCCACCACCCGGGCCTCCTGGTCGAGTACGGTCCGCAGTTCGTCGGGCAGGGTCACCTGGTCGGGGTCCAGGTCGGCCAACATGCCGTAGAGGGCGTGCAGTTGGGCGGTGCCGACGGTCAGGTCCGGGTCGGCGAGCCGGGCCAGCAGTTCCGCCGCGCCGCCCGGCTCGTCCAGGAGCGCGGAGACCGAGGTCCGTACGCCGAGTGCCCGCAGGACCTGGGCGTCGACGTCACCGGCGTCCGCGGACTCGTAGAGGCCGGCCAGCAGGGAATCGCCGCCCGCCGCCCGCAGACCGGCGGGGCGGCGGCCGTCCAGCACCGGGTGGCCGCGCAGCCACCAGGCGGTGTACGGGCGTACGGACTCGGTGGTGCCGTCGGGGAGCAGTACCCGTACGGGGGCGGTCAGCGCGTCGCGCAGGGGTGGCTGGGACAGCATCTCCAGGACCTGCGGCCAGGCGTCGTCGTCGACCAGATCGAGGTCGCGGACGGCCACCAGTTCGGTGACGACCGGCGGCACCGGGGTCTCCGGCAGGGCGTCGAGGATGTCCTCGCACCACACGTCGACGGCGTCCAGCAGCCCGACGTCGTCCGGCTCGGCGAAGTCCCCGTCCCGCGGCTCCATTTCGTCCGGGTCCAGCACCACATCGGTGGCCCGTACGAGCGCGAAGGCGGCCAGCACACCGACCGCGGTCAGCGGCTGCTCGCCCCACCGGGCGGCCAATTCCGCGTCGCATGCCGCGAGTTCACCCTCCCGGATGACCCGTTCGAAGGCGCTTCCCGGGAACACCAGCTCACCCGCCGGCGCCAGCTCGCCGTCCTCGTCGGGCAGCGCGAGCGCGCCCAGCCACGGTTCGTCACCGGGCGAGAGATTGGCGTCCCGGACCAGCCCGAGCACGGTCTCCGCCAGCTCCTCGGCGCCCAGCGGGGCCCCCACTCCGGCGTCGAACTCATCGGCGAAGACGTCGTAGGCGTCCTCGTCCGCGTCCAGCGAGTTCTCCACGGCCGCCCGTACCTGGGGCGTGGTCAGCACCGCGCGCGGCGCGGCCGGGGTGGCCCCGAGCTTCTCCAGCAGCGGGTGCACCGCCTCGGGGTGGGCGACCTTCAGCCCGAGCCGGGCGAGCGTACGGTGCCGGGCCGCGGCCTCGCCGCCCTCCTCCGGACCGCCCCCGGGCAGCGGCAGCAGCACCTGACGCGGCCCGATCGTGGTGCGTACGCCGCCGTTCTCCCCGCCCGGCCCCTGGCCCGCCGTGCCCGCCAGCGGCACCGGCAGCCCGCTGAGCCGGTCCGGGTCGGTGCCGGCCAGCGCGTCGTAGAGCCGCCACCACCAGCGCGGCGACCGCTCGACGCCCGCCAGCCGGTCGATCATCTCGCTGAGCGGCACCCGCGCCACGCCCAACGCCCGCAGCTCCGGCCGCCGTTCCAGCCCGGCCGGCAGCAGGCTGGGGAAGAGCTCGGCCAGCACCCCGACCGTTGCCGCGCCGGCGCCCTCCACCACCTCGGCGTCGACGGGCCGCAGCACATAGCGCTCCACGCCGCCCTCGTCCGCATCCCACTCGTCCTCCGGCGGGGCCTTCGGCGCGCCCCCGGCCGGCGCGCCCGCGCTCGGCAGGAACCGCACCCGCGGCAGCAGTTCCAGCACCTGCCGGCGCAGCTCACCGTCCAGACCGCCCTTGCCCAGCGGTCCCGGCACCAGATCGAGGGTGCCGACCGACACCGGCTGCCAGTCACCCAGCAGCGCCGCGTACGTCGCGGCCGCCCGCCCCACCAGGAAGTCCGCCAGCGGCCCCGGCGCGACATGCCGACGGGTCGGCTCCAGCGGGAACGACGCGATCAGCAGCGCGGGCAGCCCCAGCGGCTCGTCGGTCGGCGTCGGCGCATGCACCACCGGCGCCGTCCCCGGGCGCACCGGCGCGCCCTCGTCGTCCACCGGCACCGCCCAGGTCACCGACCAGGCCGGCCGCAGCCGCTCCTCGACGGGGCGGTCGGCGAGCAGCGCCGGGTCCAGCGGCCCGCCGTCGCTCGCCACCCGCCACCGGGTGGCTCCCCGCTCGCTGTCCTCGATCAGGACGTAGGCGCCGTCCTGGCTGCGCCTCAACTCCCGTACGCCCTCGGGGGTCTCGACGATCACCTCGGCCAGCCCCGGCAGCGTCAGCAGCAGCGCCGCGTCGATCCCGGCCAGCAGCCGCTCGGCCAGGTCCTGCGCCGCGCCGTCGCGCAGCGGCAGGACGACGGCGGTGTCGTACCCGTCGGGTGCGGTGCCCTCCGCCGGCAGCGGCAGCCGCAGCAGCGGCACATGCCCGTCGCGACGGCGCAACTCGCCGCCCAGGCCGGGGCTGTGGGCGGCCACGTCCTGCGTCAGCGCCTGCGCCTCGACCAGCGACCAGCGGACGCCGCCGGTGCGCCCCACGAGCGCCGGCTCATCACTGACGGACAGCACCGCGGCGAAGCCCACGCCGAACCGGCCGACCGCGCCGGCCGCCACGCTGGGCTCCCGCTTCGCGGAGGCGCGCAGCGTCGACAGCGACTCGACGCCGGTCGCGTCCAGCGGCGCACCGGTGTTGGACGACACGAGCACGGCGGGCGCGCCCCCGTTGGCCGCGTGCAGGGTCAGTCGCAGCCGGCCGGGGACACCGGCGCGGGCCGCCGCGTCCGCGGCGTTCTGCGCCAGCTCCACGACGAGCCGGTCGCGGTAGCCGCCGAGCGCGAGGTCCTCCTCGGCGTTGGCGTCCTCCCGGAACCGGGCCGGCGAGGCGGCCCAGGCGTCCAGCACGCCACGCCGCAATCGGGCCGTCCCGAACGGGTCTCCGGCTGCGCCTCGCACCCACGACGTAGCTGTCACTGTCCGTCTCCCTTGAAGCGTGTGTCCGTGGGCCGACGGTATCGCCCCACGTCGGCGGCCGGCCCGCCGTGCGTGTCCCGCCTTCGGCGCGGGGTGGTGTGTGGGGTGGGGCCCCGGTGTGTGAGGGGTGGCGGGGCCACACCCTGGTGGGGGGTGAGGGAAGAAACAGCAGAAGCTCGGCTGCGTGCCACGACGCGACCGAGCTTCCGGTTTTTCACACCGTCACGCCCAACGAACCCCTCAGCTGTGGCCGAGCTCCTCGGCAGGCCCGGTCTCCTCCACCGAGCCACCGTCCCGCTCGGGCCGGAGCGACAACGGCTCCACCACCGTCTCGTCCAGAACCGGTTCGGCCGGCCGCGGCGGCTTCGGCATGACGGCGGCCTCGGAATGGGCGCCGCACCCGTACGCGAGCGAGACCACCCGCCCGTCCGCCGGGGCGAACTCATTGGCGCAGACGCCGAACGCCTGGCGCAGGGAGCCCGCCATCGGGGTAAGGAATGCGCAGGTCATGCAGGTGGCGGGGGCCGCCTGAGCCATCGGGGTCTTGGCTCCGTAGGACTCTTCCCAACGGTCGGCCGCGGCGTGCAGGCCGTAGCGGGACAGGACCCGGGCGCGGCGCATGCCCAGCTCCTCGGCGACCGCCGCGATACTGCCCCGCTCGGGGGCGGGCTGGACCGCCGGCGAGCCCGGGAGGACGTCCGCCTCCTCGGTGTCCGCGACCTCCGCGGCCATCCCCTCGGCGATCACGGAGTTCGGCGCCGGGGCTTCCGCGCCGGTGTAGCCGGGCTCCAGGCGCAGGTCGTCGGCCTCGGTGGGCAGCAGATCGCCGGGGCCCATGTCGCCGGGGCGCAGCCGCTCGCTCCAGGGCACCCACTCCGGCGCGAGCAACGCGTCGGGGCCGGGCAGCAGGACCGCCTCGTCGATCGTGACGATCTTGGCGCGGGAGGCCCGGGCGACCGTCACGCCCCAGCGCCAGCCCCGGTAGCCGGGCTCGTTGCAGGCGAAGAGATGGGTGACGACGCGGTCTCCGTCGGCGACGGCATCGATGTGCTCGCCGACCGTGCCGGGCCGTGCGGCTTCCTCCGCCGCCTCCCGGGCAAGGTCGACCGCCTCGGCGCACAGGCGGTCAGGGGTACGGCTTCGCATCGCAGCACTCACAAGAATCGATTCTCTCTTCTACGCCGTCTCACGAGTGCGCCAGCCGGAGCTGTCCTTGTCCTGTCCGGACGACCGGCGGGGCCGGGGCGGGCGGAGCGGACCAGGGGACCGCGTCGACGTCCGCGCCCGGTCGTTTCGGTCGAGCGCACCTCTTACGTCCTATTCTGCGGGATCGCGAGGAGGCACGCGGCCAAAAACAACCGCCGGTGGCGCGCTACACACGCTACCCCTTCAACGGTGTACGACCCCTCGGTGGGAGCGCCAAATGTCAGCGGCAGCGACTGCGGGCCGGTACGCCCCGCGCGGCAGTGCGGACAAAGTGCCCTCTCCTGGGCGAGTTGGGGCACTATGGCCAGGGAGCTACCGCACGGGCGTCAAAGGTGTCGAAGGTGGCGAAGGCATCGCGGAAGTCGTCAGGGATGTCGCGCGCATCGACGCGCGGCGGGTACGGAGAGCGCCGGGGCCGCCGGGCGGGCCGGGCCGTCGGCCGAGCGCTGCACCGGCCGTTCACCGGTGCGGCGCGGGGCTTACGGCGTGCGACGCATGCGCACGGCGCGGGCGAGTCCGGGCTGGGCAAGCTGATCGAGCTGCATGCCGTGAACTCCGCCGGCGACATGCTGATCACCGTCGCGCTGGCCTCGACGGTTTTCTTCTCGGTGCCGACGCACGAGGCGCGGGGCCGGGTGGCGCTGTATCTGGCGGTCACCATGGCTCCGTTCGCGCTGCTCGCACCGGTGATCGGGCCGTTGCTGGACCGGGTGCCGCACGGCCGCCGGGCGGCGATGGCGGCCGCGATGCTGGCGCGGGCGCTGCTGGCGCTGACGATGTCGGGCGCGGTGGCCACCGGCGGCCTGGAGCTGTATCCGGCGGCGCTGGGTGTGCTGGTGTCGTCGAAGGCGTACGGCGTGGTGCGCAGCGCGGTGGTGCCACGGCTGCTGCCGCCGCGGATTTCGCTGGTCAAGGCCAATTCGCGGGTGACGCTCGCCGGGCTGCTGGCGACCGGGGTGGCGGCGCCGGCCGGTGCCGGGCTGCATCTGATCGGGCCGAGCTGGCCGCTGTACGGGGCGTTCCTGGTGTTTGCGACCGGTACGTTCCTGTCGTTCTCGCTGCCGCACAAGGTCGACTCGGGCAAGGGTGAGGCCCGGGCCCGGCTGGCGTCCCGGGACGTGTCGGCGGGGTCGGCGGGGTCGGCGGGGTCGGCGGGGTCGGCGGACGCCGAGCGCAAGCCCGGCCTGCGTACGGTCGGCCCGTCGGTGCTGCACGGTCTGCAGGCCAACGCCTCGCTGCGGGCGCTCTCCGGGTTCCTGACGTTCTTCCTGGCCTTCATGCTGCGCGAGCACCCGCTGGGCGGGCTGAGCCCGGCGGCCTCGCTCGGGCTGGTGGTGGCGGCGGCCGGTATCGGCGGTGCACTGGGGACCGCGGTCGGTGCCTGGCTGAAGGCCCGCGGGCCGGAGCCGATCATCGCGGCGATGCTGGGGCTGGCGCTGTGCGCGACGGTGTGCGCGGCGGTGTTCTACGACGCGGTGGCGGTGGTCGTGGTCACCGCCGCGGCGGCCACCGCGGGGCTGTGCCAGGCGCTGGCCAAGCTGTCGCTGGACGCGATGATCCAGCGCGATGTGCCCGAGGAGGTGCGGACGTCCGCGTTCGCCCGGTCCGAGACGGTGCTGCAGATGTCGTGGGTGGTGGGCGGCGCGATCGGCATTTCGCTGCCGCTGATCGGCGTGGTGGGGATGTCGGTGGCCGCGGGGCTGGTGGCGCTGGGCGTGGTGCTGGCCGTACGGGGCCTGCTGAGCGCGGCCCGGCGGGGCGGTACGCCGACCCCTCGGGTGGCCTGACATCCGAGGGGCGGCGCGGCACGCCGCACCCGCGCGTGGCGTGGGCCGGGGCGCCAGATAGCCTGCCCGTATGACCGCTGCGTTGATCTCCTGGGGCAAGGGCCGCCGTGCCGCTGCCGCCATCGGTGCCGTGTCCCTGGGTCTCATCACCCTCTCCGCCTGCGAGAAGCCGACCGCGCTCGCGACCGTGACCGTCGGGTCGTCAACGGTCACGGCCGAGGCCACCCCCGGCTGTGACGGAGGCGGCGAGGTCCTCTCCAAGAAGGCCATCGCGGCTTGCATCACCAAGAAGGGTGGCAAGACGATCACCGTCCACCCCGGTGAGAAGGTGCGCGTCGGCGTCGACCCGCAGATCGCCAAGTCCGGCTGGATCGTCATCGGCGGCGGCCCGGTCATGCGGGAGCCCAGCAAGGAGACATACCGCAGCTTCGACGCGGACACCCTCTTCATGCAGCAGAACCCGCAGACCGGCCAGACCACGTACACCAAGGACGTCACCCTCCAGGTCGCGGAGCTCGGCGACGGCGACGGCCCCAAGACGATGTGGCACTTCACGCTGAAGCAGAAGGACTGAGTGCGCTGATCGACGAGGTCCGGTGGCAGGCTGCGAGGGCTGTCTGATGCGGGTCCTGGTCGTCACAGCGGTGGCCGCCGAGCGCGACGCGGTGTGTGCCGCGGCGGGGACCTGCGAGGAGGCGGTGCTGCCCGGCGAGTACGCACTGCGGCGCGCATCTGCGCGGCAGGTGGCGCTCGATGTGCTGGCCGCCGGTGTCGGTCCGGCCGCCGCGGCCGCCGGCGCGGCCACCGCGCTGACCGCCGCCGCGCTCGCCGGGCGGCCCTACGACCTGGTCGTCTCGGCCGGTATCGGCGGCGGCTTCGCGCCCGGCGCCCCGCTCGGCTCGGTGGTGGTCGCGGACGCGATCGTCGCGGCCGACCTGGGCGCCGAGACCCCCGACGGCTTCATCCCGGTCACCGAACTCGGCTTCGGGACGGTGGCGCACCGCCCCGACCCGGAGCTTGTGCGGGCGGTCGCGGCGGCGGCCGGCGCTGCGCGCGGCACCGTCGTCACCGTCTCGACGGTCACCGGCAGCGGTGCGCGCAGTGCCGAGCTGGCGGAGCGTCATCCGGGTGTGCTGGCCGAGGCGATGGAGGGTTTCGGCGTCGCCGAGGCGGCCGCCGCACAGGGCGTGCCGGTGCTGGAGATCCGTACGGTCTCCAACGCCGTGGGCCCCCGCGACCGCGCCGCCTGGCGCATCAAGGACGCGCTCACCGCCCTGACCGACGCCTTCCGTACGATCCCGGGAGCGCTGGCCGCCGGGGCGCGCCGTGCGGATCGCCCCGGGCCGGCTCCGGAACCGGCACCATCCCCGAGGAGGACCCCGTGACCCGGCCGCTGAACATCGCGTACTCGCCGTGCCCGAACGACACCTTCGTCTTCGACGCGCTGGCGCACGGTCGCGTCCCGGACGCGCCGGAGCTCGCGGTCACCTTCGCCGATATCGACCTCACCAACGGCATGGCCGAGCGCGGTGAGTTCGATGTGCTGAAGGTGTCGTACGCGGTGCTGCCGTGGGTGCTGGACGACTATGCGCTGCTGCCCTGCGGCGGGGCGCTGGGGCGCGGCTGCGGGCCGCTGGTGCTGACCAAGGAGCAGGGCACGGCCGCGGAGCTGGCCGGCAAAACGGTCGCGGTGCCCAGCGAGCGGTCCACCGCGTATCTGCTGTTCCGGCTGTGGGCCGCGGCGGAGGTGCCGGGCGGTGTCGGCGAGATCGTGGTGCTGCCGTTCCACGAGATCATGCCGGCGGTGCGCGACGGCAAGGTCGATGCGGGCCTGGTCATTCACGAGGCGCGCTTCACGTACCAGAACTACGGCCTGGTCCGCCTGGCCGACATGGGTGAGCACTGGGAGTCCACCACCGGCCTGCCGATCCCGCTCGGCGCGATCATCGCCAAGCGGTCGCTGGGCGAGCGGACGCTGCACGATCTCGCGGCGGCGATCCGCACCTCGGTCCGGATGGCGTGGGACGACCCCGAGGCCTCCCGCCCGTACGTCCTGGAGCACGCCCAGGAGATGGACCCGAAGGTGGCGGACCAGCACATCGGGCTGTACGTCAACGAGTTCACCGCCGACCTCGGCGAGCACGGCTATGCCGCGGTGCGCGGGCTGCTCACGCGCGCCGCGGCCGAGGGGCTGGTTCCGCCCCTCGGCCGCGATGCGTTGAATTTCGGGTGAGTGTGCCGGCTGGGTGAGCCGGCCTCTCCGGGCCGGCTCGCTCAGACGTCCAGCTGGTCGGCGACCGCGCGCAGCATGCCGGCGATCTTCCCGCCGTGCGCCTTGTCGGGGTAGCGGCCGCGCTCCAGCTGCTGGGTGACGTTCTCCAGGAGCGTGGTGAGGTCCTGGACGATCGAGGCGAGTTCGTCGGGCTTGCGGCGCTGGGCCGCGGCCACCGAGGGTGCGGGGTCGAGGAGCGTCACGGTCAGCGCCTGGTCGCCGCGCTGGCCCGCGACCACGCCGAATTCGACGCGCTGGCCAGGCTTGAGTGCGGCCACGCCGTCGGGCAGCACCGACGAGTGCACGAAGACGTCACCGCCGTCATCGCGGGAGAGAAAGCCGAAGCCCTTCTCGCTGTTGAACCACTTGACCTTGCCGGTAGGCACGTCTGTCCTCGTCCTCGTACTCGTTGGAAAAAACTGGGCTGGGTCTACTGCGGAATCTGCGGAAGAAAATCAGGTCTGGATAGCAATGCAGCGGGCCGCAGGACCCGCCTTCACCAAGGCTAATGGTCCCAAGGCCGGTGGCAAGACGCCGCCGGGTGGATCCTCAGTGCTTCTGGCCCGGACTTACCCTGGTCAGGTGTCTGACGAAACTCCCCAGGCCGGGGATCTGCTGGTCCGAATCGGCGCGATCATGTTCCTAGTTGGCGCAGTGGCCACTCTCGCCACGGTGATGCCGCTGTTCCTCGGGACCGATCCGCTGCCGTCCGTCTTCTACGCGGTCTGCATGCTGATGGGCGTCGGCTTCCTTGTCGCGGCGACCGGAGTGATCCGTTCCGCCGTCGCTCAGCGCCGTCAGGCGGAGGCCGCTTCGTCCCCTTCTCCCTCTTCCGCCTCTTCTGCGACATAGCGCTCCAGCCACGACGGAAAGAGCGTCAGGTCGTCGAGCACCACATCGGCGCCGGCCGCCAGCAGTTCGCGTGCGTCGCACGGGCCGGTGGCGACGGCGACGGACAGCGCGCCCGCGGTGTGCGCGCCCCGCACATCACCCGTGTGGTCGCCGACGTAGACCCGCGCACCGTGCTCACGCAGCGCATCGGCCTTGGCTTCCGCCCACAGTGAGCCGATGACCGCGTCCGGCTCGATGCCCAGGTGCGCCAGGTGCAGCTTCGCGTTCGGCTCGTACTTGGCGGTCACCACGATCGCCCGGCTCCCGGCGGCATGCACCGCGGCGATCGCCTCCCGGGCGCCCGGCATGGCCGGCGTGGGCGCGATCGCGTACTCCGGGTACAGCTCGCGGTAGAAATCGCTGATCTCCGCCACCCGCTCCTCGGGGAACCACCGGCGGATCTCCTCCTCCAGCGGCGGCCCGAGCCGGGTCACCGCGGCCTCGGCGTCGACGACGGCGCCGGTCCTGGCGGACAGCTCCTGATACGCCGCCTTGATGCCGGGACGGGAGTCGATCAGCGTCATATCGAGGTCGAATCCGACCGTCAGGGGGTGCGCAGCCATGCGTGCCATTGTGCCCGCGGCCGCAAGCGGGCCGGACGCCCGTCCGGGCGCCGCCCCTCGATCAACGGGCCACCGGCGGCTCCCGTACCGTTAGCCCTGCCTTACCTAACTTCCGGACATCCACCACGAAGAGCGACGTACACATGAAGCCCCGGACGCACAGCCGCCGGCTCGGCCTGACGGCGGTCGCGGTGCTCGCCCTGCTGCTCGCGGTGCTCTTCTCCCTGGCCCTCGGCAGCCGCCAGTTCGCGCCGTCCGAGGTGCTCGACGCCCTTGTCCACGGCGGCAACAGTGACGCCGCCCAGGTCGTCCGCTTCCTGCGGCTGCCGCGCACCGAGATCGGACTGATGGTCGGCGCCGCGCTGGCGATGGCCGGCACGGTCATGCAGGGCATCACCCGCAACCCGATCGCCGACCCCGGCATCCTCGGCATCAGCCAGGGCGCCTCGGCCGCGGTGGTGATCGCCATCGCCTTCGCCGGGATCCACACCCTGACCGGCTATGTCTGGTTCGCGTTCACCGGCGCCGGGATCGCCTCGGTCGCGGTCCACGCCATCGCCTCCCGCGGCCGTGGCGGCGCGACGCCCGTCAAACTCGCGCTGTCCGGCGCCGCCATCAACGCCCTCCTGGTGTCGGTGACGATGGCGGTCCTCACCACCAAGGCCGCGGCCCTGGACGAGTTCCGGTTCTGGCAGGTCGGCTCGCTCACCGGCCGGGACGCCGAAGTGGCCGCCCAGATCTGGCCGTTCCTGCTGGCCGGCACGGTGCTCGTACTGTCCGTCGCACGCGGTCTGGACGCGCTGGCGCTCGGCGAGGACGTCGCCAGGGGCCTGGGCCAGAAGGTCGCCACCGTACGGATCGTGGGCGGGCTCGGGGCGACCGTGCTGACCGGCGCGGGCGTCGCCGCGGCCGGCCCGATCGCCTTCGTCGGCCTCGCCGTCCCGCATATCGCCCGCGCGATCGTGGGCAGCGACCACCGCTGGGTGCTGCCGATGGCGGCGCTGCTCGGCCCGGTCATCGTGCTGGTCTCGGACACCCTCGGCCGGATCGTCTTCCCGCCGTCGGAGGTCCCGGCGGGCGTGATGACCGCGCTGATCGGGGTGCCGTTCCTGGTGACGCTCGTACGGCGCAAGGCGGTGGCGGCATGACGGCCTCTTCGACGGCGACGGCTCCCCGGCGGCCGATACGCCCCGCCGGCTACGCCCTGGTCCGCGCCGGCCGCGCCTCCTTCCTCCTGCACCGCCGTGCGGCCGGGACCGCCGCGGTACTCACCGTCCTCCTGGCCGCCGGCTGCCTCGCCTCCCTCTGCATCGGCGAAAGCCTTGTCTCCCCCTCCGACGTCATCGACGTCGTCCTCGGCAGACCGTCCTCCCAGGAACTGGTCGTCGGCACGCTGCGGCTGCCGCGGCTGACCGTCGGCCTGCTGGTCGGCGCGGCCTTCGGGGCCGCCGGCGCGCTGATCCAGACGGTGGCCCGCAATCCGCTCGCCAGCCCCGACATCATCGGCGTCACCCAGGGCGCGAGCGCGCTGACGGTCGGCGCGATGACCTTCGGCATCACCTCGTACACCGTCCTGCCGTATCTGTCGGTGGCCGGCGGCGTCCTGGCGGCCGGGCTGGTTTATCTCTTCGCCTGGCGCGGCGGTCTGCACGCCACCCGCTTCGTCCTCATCGGCATCGGCTGCGCGGTCGCGCTCCGCTCCGTCACCCACCTCTTCCTGACCAAGGGCGACTATCTCGTCGCCCAGCAGGCCCAGGTGTGGATGACCGGCTCGCTCAACGGGCGCGGCTGGGCGGAGGCGGCGCCCCTGGGCTGGGCGCTGTTGGTGCTGCTGCCGTGTGTGCTGTGGGCGGCGCGCGCCCAGCGGACCGTCTCGCTGGACGACGACACCGCGACCGCGCTGGGCATCCGGCTGGGCCGTACCCGCCTCGGGCTCGTCGCGGTCGGCGTGGTCCTGGCGTCGATGGCGACCGGCGCGGCCGGCCCGGTGGACTTCGTGGCGCTGCTCGCCCCGCAGATCGCCCGCCGCCTTGCCCGTACGGCCCAGATCCCGCTGCTCTGCTCCGCGCTGCTGGGCGCCCTGGTCGTCGTCCTGGGCGATCTGCTCGCGCGAAAGATCTTCGCGCCGACGGAGCTGCCCGTGGGGGTGCTGACCGCCGCCGTCGGCGCCCCGTATCTGATCTGGCTGATCGTCAGGGGCCATCGCGTCCGTGGCCGTGCCGCAGGAGGAAATGCGTGACCGAGACCGGCGAGAGCGTCGTACGGCAGGACGAACCGGGCCGCGACGCGGGCTTTGCGAGCAGGCTGACGGCGCGCGGTCTGACGCTCGCCTACGAGGACCGCACGGTCGTCGACGGCCTGGACCTGGACGTGCCGCACGGCGCGGTCACCGTCGTCGTCGGCCCCAACGCCTGCGGCAAGTCGACGCTGCTGCGCGCCCTGGGCCGGCTGCTCGGCCCGCGCCGCGGTGCGGTCCTCCTGGACGGTACGGATCTGGCGCGGATCCCCACCAAGAAGATCGCCCAGTCGCTCGGCTTGCTGCCGCAGACCCCCGTCGCACCCGAGGCGATCACCGTCGCGGATCTGGTCGCGCGCGGCCGCCAGCCGCATCAGCGCTGGTGGCAGCAGTGGTCGGAGGAGGACGAGCGCGCCGTCACCGAGGCGATGGCGCGTACGGACGTGGCGCAGCTGGCCGACCGCGCGGTGGACGAACTCTCCGGCGGCCAGCGGCAGCGCGTCTGGATCGCGATGGCCCTCGCCCAGGAGACCGAACTCCTCCTGCTGGACGAGCCGACCACCTACCTGGACATCGCGCACCAGGTCGAGGTGCTGGACCTGGTACGGCAGTTGAACCACGACCGGGGCCGCACGGTCGTCGCCGTACTGCACGACCTCAACCAGGCCGCCCGCTACGCCGACCACCTGGTGGCGATGAAGGCGGGCCGGATCGTCGCCCAGGGGCACCCCGGCGAGGTCGTCACCGCGGAGCTGGTCCACGAGGTGTTCGGGCTGGAGTCGGTCGTGGTGCCGGATCCGGTGACGGGGTCGCCGCTGGTCGTGCCGGGGCGGCCGTGGGAGCCGGCGCGTCAGTGCTGACCGGGGCCGTCTTTGCTCAGCCGATCTTCTCGCCGTCCGAGCCGAAAGGACATGTCATGTTCCGTTCCACCGCCGCCGGGCGCGGCAGCACCGCCGCCGGGCGTCGTACCGCCGTCGCCCCCGCCACCGCCGTGACCGCCGCCGGCGCGCTCGCCGCCGCCCTCCTGCTGTCCGGCTGCGGCTCCGGCGACTCCTCGGCGTCCGGCTCCGACGGCACCTTCAAGGCCGCCGACTGCCCGAAGCAGCCCACCACGTCCTGGGCCACGCCGGTGACCGGCGGCGGACGGCACACGGTCAAGACGGCGATGGGCGAGGTGACGGTGCCGAACGCGCCGAAGCGGGTGGTCGTCCTGGACACCGCCGAGCTGGACTCGGCGATCACCCTGGGCGTCAAGCCGGTCGGCGCCACCCGCTCGGACGTCGCCTCCGGCTTCCTGGACTACCTCCCCAAGGACAAGGTCACCGGCATCAAGGACGTCGGCAAGATCGGCGCCCCGAACCTGGAGGCGGTCGCCGCGCTCCACCCCGATCTGATCCTGACCAGCAAGGTCCGCGACGGACAGCGCTACGCCCAGCTCACCAAGATCGCGCCGACGGTGATGACCGAGACCACCGGCTACCCCTGGAAACAGAACTTCGCCACGCACGCCGACGCGCTCGGCAAGATCCCCGAGGCGAAACGCGCCGTGGCCGCGTACGAGGCACATGCGAAGCGGGTCACGACGGCGCTCGGCGGCCCCGCGAAGGCCGGCGCGCTCCGCACCAACATCGTCCGCTTCGTCGAGGGCGCCGACACCCGTATCTACGGCTGCCAGAGCTACATCGGCACCGTCCTCGCCGACATCGGCACCGGCCCCACCGATGTCGTCACCGGCGCCAAGGACGGCCTGATGACCGAGGTCAGCCCCGAACAGATCAACAAGGCCGACGCCGACGCCGTCTTCTACGCGTCCTACGGCAGCCCGGAGAAGTCCAAGGAGGCCCAGGTCACCGGCGGCGGCCTGTGGAAGAACATGCGGGCCGTCACGGGCGGCCGGTCCTTCCGCGTCGACGACCAGCTGTGGATCCAGGGCATCGGCTACACGGCGGCGGACAAGATCCTGGCCGAGGTGCAGCAGCGGCTCGTGAAGAAGTGAGCGGGGTGGGTGAGCCGTCGTATGACGAGCGGCGGCCCACCCACTCGCTTCACCGTGCCGCCCGCCGCATCCGCCACAGCAGGAACAGCGCCGAGGCGACGGCCGCGACCCGAGCCATCACCGGCAGCCCGGCGGCCAGTTCCGGCCCCAGCCGGCCCTGGGCGATCGGCTCGCCCCAGCGCCCGTCGAACCGGCCCCACAGCCACACCACCAGCCCACCGACGACGACCCCCGGCACGCCGAGCGCGGCGAACTTGGCCTCGGCCCGGCTCAGCCGCCGCGAGACGTAGGCGAGCGCCCAGCCGCCCGCCAGCGCGAACCACGACCCCAGCACCGCACCGGCCACCAGCAGCAGCACGGCCAACGTCAGGACCGGGCTGAGCCATGCGCGCAGCGGGACCGGTGCCGCGGCCTCCTCTTCCTGGACCTCGGCCGCGCCCTCGTCCTCGGCCGGCGCGTCGGCCACCGCGCCGCGCCGCCTGGCGAGCGCCCGCCGCAGCAGCCCGGGAAGCGGACGCTCCCCCTCCGCCGCATCTCCGTCGGCCGCGCCCTGCTCTTTCTCCCCCTCGGCCCCCTCCGCACCGTCGCCGACCTTCTTCAACGACAGCGGGCGCTCGCCCTTGGGCCGGTCCCATATCTCCGGGATCTCGATCCCGCCGACGAACCCCGGCACGGTCTCGCCCGCCCCGAACGGCGACGGCTCCACCCGCCACCAGTCGGGCGCATCGCTCGCCTCACCCAACTCGTCCGTGCCGGCGAGATGCGGCGGCAGGCCGACGGCCGGCGCGCTGTCCGCCGCCCCGTCGCGCGGCGCGGGCACCTTGCCGTTCGCCTTCGCCCTGCCGTTCGCGGACGCCTTGCCGGTCAGCCCGCTGCGCCGGGCCAGACTGCTGAGCTTCTCGAACGCGGTGGTCCGCGGCGGTGGCGGATCGGCCGGCCGCGACGGCTGCGTGGGCTGCGGGGCGATAGGCACCTCGGGCCCGGCGCCCGAGGCGGACGTCTTCGCCCGAGCCTGTCCCGCGCCCGAACCGGCCCGGGAGGCCCCCGGCACCCGGTCGTCCGCGCTCCCCGCGGCCGCGACCACCGCCTCCGGCGTCCCCAGCCGCGCCAGCACCCGCTTCACCCCGGCCACCGAGTCGGCCTTCTGCCCGTCTATCTCGGCCCGGAGTCTGCTGACCAGCCGCATACGCGTGGCGGAGGGCAGCCCCCGCTGCTGGGCCAGGTCGCCGACCCGGCTCAGATAGTCAAAGACGAGCTGATCGCTCTCGATCCCCACGAAATCCCCTGCGGCGTCCGCTGGTTGCTGCCTCGACGGTACCCCTTCCCCCTTCGACCGGGCGGCAGGCGGGCGGGGGTGGGGCGAGGCGGCGTACGGGTGTCATGGCCGCGATCTGCCGGCGCCGTGCCGCCACCCGGTCCCCCCGCTTCCCTCGCCCCGCTAACGTAGGACGAATGACCACCGGTACACCGCGCACCCTCGCCGAGGAGCTCAGGACCCGCACCGACAGCGGGCTGATCGGGCTGCTGCGGGCGCGGCCCGACCTGCTCAATCCGGTGCCGGGCGATGTGACTCAGCTGGCCACCCGGGCCGGGACGCGGGCGTCGGTCGTCCGGGCGGTGGAGCGGCTCGACCGGTTCGCGCTGCAGACCGCCGAGGCGCTGGCGGTGGCGCCGGACCCGTGCCCGTACGAGACGCTGGGCGCGCTGATGGGCGGGGACGCCGGGGACCCGGCGGTCGCCGCCGAGCTGCCGCGGGCGGTGGCCGAGCTGCGTGCGCAGGCGCTGGTGTGGGGCCTGGACGAGCGGCTGCGGCTGGTGCGTACGGCCCGTGAGCTGCTCACGCCCAGTGCCGCGCACCCGTCGCCGACCGGCCTGGGCCCGAGCGTCGCCGAGGCCACGGCCGGGATGTCGCCGGGGCGGCTGCAGGAGATCATCTCCACGGCCGGGCTGCCCACCACCCATGACCCGGTCACCGCGGTCGCCGCGCTGACCGCGCTCTTCTCCGACCGTGCCCGGATGGCGGCGCTGCTCGACACCGCGCCCGCCGAATCCGTCGCCGTCCTCGACAAGCTGCTGTGGGGCCCGCCGTACGGCGGTGTCACCGACCGTCCGGCCCCGCATCTGCAGTGGCTGCTGGACCGGGGCCTGCTGCTCCCGGCGGGCGCCCGCAATGTCGTACTGCCGCGGGAAGCGGCGCTCCATCTGCGTGCCGGGCGCGCCCACCGCACCCCTGAGCCGCTGCCGCCCACCCTCGCGCCCACCACGGAGCGCGATCCACAGCTTGTGGACAACGCCGCCGCGAGCCAGGCGTTCACCGCGCTGGCGACCGTCGAGGAGCTGCTCAAGGAGTGGGACCTGGGCGGGCCGCCCGTGCTCCGCGCCGGGGGCATGAGCGTCCGCGACCTCAAGCGCACCGCCGCCGCCCTGGACACCACCGAGCAGCTGGCCGCCTTCTGGCTCGAACTCTCCTACGGGGCCGGGCTGATCGCCCCCGACGGCGAGGCCGACGAGCGGTTCGCGGCCACACCGGCCGCCGAGGAGTGGCTGCAGCTGCCCGACCATGAGCGCTGGGCGGTGCTGGCGGCCGCCTGGCTGCCGGCGACCCGTACCCCGGGCGTGGTCGGCACCGCCGACGCCAAGGGCCGCGCGCTGGCCGTCCTCGGCCCGCATCTCGACCGCTCCCCGGCGCCCGAGGTGCGCCGCCGCGCCCTCACCCTCCTCGCCGATCTGCCGCCCGGCACGTCCGTACCGGCGACGGCGGTGCTGACCCGGCTGCGGTGGGAGCGCCCGCTGCGGGGGGCCGGGGTGGTGGCGGGTCCGGCCGCGGCAGCTGTCGGCGAGGGCTCCCCGAGCACGCCCTCCCTCGCCGGCTCCCCTTCCGCCCCCGCCGATGACCTCCGCTCGCGTCTTGCCCAATGGGCACTGGCCGAGGCCGAGTTGCTGGGCGTGACCGGACGCGGTGCGCTCTCCACCCACGGCCGCGCCCTGATCGCCACCACGTCGGAGGCCGGCGTCCCCACCGCCGCCGAAACCGACACCGCCGCGACCCACGCCGCCGCGCTGCTCGCCCCCCTGCTGCCCGAACCCCTCGACCATGTCCTCCTCCAGGCGGACCTGACCGCCGTCGCCCCCGGCCCGTTGCACCGCCCGCTCGCCGAGGCGCTCGGGGTGCTCGCCGACATCGAGTCCAAGGGCGGCGCCACGGTCTACCGCTTCACGCCCGCCTCCGTACGCCGCGCCCTGGACGCCGGCCGGTCCGCCGCCGAGCTGCGGGAGTTCCTCAGCACCCACTCGCGCACCCCGGTCCCCCAGCCGCTCGCCTACCTGATCGACGATGTGGCGCGTAAGCACGGCCAGTTGCGGATCGGCGCGGCCGCCGCGTACGTCCGCTGCGACGACGACGCGCTGCTCTCCGAGATCCTCGCCGACCGCCGCGCCGCCCCGCTCCGCCTGCGCCGCCTCGCCCCGACCGTGCTCGCCGCCCAGACCGCCCCCGACCAACTCCTGGACGGCCTGCGGGCGATGGGCTACGCCCCGGCCGCCGAGTCCGCCGCCGGCGATGTCCTGATCGCCCGCGCCGACTCCTACCGCACCGCCCCGCGCACCGCCCCCACCCCGGTCCCCGACGGCCCGCCGTCCCCCGACCGCACCCTCCTGGAAGCGGCGGTACGCGCCATCCGCGCCGGCGACCTCGCCGCCACCGCGGAACGCAAGCCGGTCCACGCCCCCGCCCAGGCCCCGGCCCCCGGTGCCCTCCCGCGCACCACCTCCGCCGAGACCCTCGCCACCATGCAGGCCGCGGTCCTGACCAACTCCGCGGTCTGGATCGGTTACGTCAACGCCGACGGCGCCGCCAGCCAGCGCGTGATCGCCCCCGTACGGGTCGAGGGCGGGTTTGTGACGGCCTACGACCACACCTCCGACGAGGTCCGTACGTACCCGCTCCACCGGATCACGGGCGTGGCGGAGCTGGCGGACGATTCGGTGTGAGGGACATGCCGGGCGGCGGCATGGAGATGACGGCGTGCCGGCGGTCTGCGGCCTGCGCACGCCGCAGATGTAATGGTTGAATGTGTTTGACCCATGACCGCACCCTGGCGGACATGGCACAAGTCCCAGATCTGCAGTGTGAATCGTGGTGGTGCCCGGCATGTGGCGTCTCCACCGAATCTTGCCGACCGATATCAGAACACTCCACGTCCGAAGGAATGGTGCGGTACCTGTGGTGCGACACCATTGGATGGATCATCGCCCGCTCCGACTTTCAGCTGATCCAGGTAAGCCCGAGCGGAATTGGCCAGACCGCTGACCGTGGGGTTTCGTAACACCCGAGAAGGTCATGTGAAGCAAAATCATTACGGCCGCCTGGGGGCTGTACTGGCAGCCGATCTGATCAATCTGCCCGAGACGAACTCCGCAAGCATCCAAAACCTTCTTGAGGCACACGAGATTCGTCGCCCGGAAGTCGTTGATGCCGATGTGGAAGGCTTTCGACGCTGGCGGGACCAACTGGCACGCGCGTTTCGTTCCGGAGATTCGGCCGAGCAGTGCTCAGCTGTGAATGACCTGCTGATGGAGGCGACAATCCGTCCATGGGTGACCACCCATGACGGCCTCCAACCTCATCTTCACTTCGTACCCGACTCGGCTGACGTGCTCTCCCGGGTCAAGGCGGTGACCGCTGGTGGTCTTGCCTTCGTCCTGTGTTGGGAAGGGGGAGCAAGGCTGGGGCGATGCATGCGCTCCGAGTGCTCCCGAGCGTATGTGGACACGTCCAGGAACGGGCGACGGCGGTATTGCACAGCGCGCTGCGGGAACACCGAAGCGGTGATGCGACATCGTTCCCGACACTCAGGCCTGAAGCCTTGAACATTCTCGGCACCGCCCCGCGCGAGGGCGGCTTCGGCGACGGCGTCGAGGGCCGGCGTGCGGAGGCATCTGAACCGGTCGCTAACGGGTCACGGCCGCGATGCGGCACACTGGACGTTTGGCCGTATGTGCGGTCGAGGTCTGCGGTCGATGTCTGTGATCGACGGCCGGGAAGCGAAAGGCGAGGCGCGTGAACGGACCCCTCATCGTCCAGAGCGACAAGACGCTGCTTCTGGAGGTGGACCACGAGCTGGCGGACGCCTGCCGGCGAGCCATCGCGCCCTTTGCCGAGCTGGAGCGGGCGCCGGAGCACATCCATACGTACCGGGTGACGCCGCTGGGCCTGTGGAACGCGCGGGCGGCCGGGCACGACGCCGAGCAGGTCGTGGACGCGCTGGTGCAGTTCTCGCGGTATCCGGTGCCGCATGCGCTGCTCGTCGATGTCGCGGAGACGATGTCGCGGTACGGGCGGCTCACGCTCACCAAGCACCCCGCGCACGGGCTGGTGCTGACCAGCACCGACCGCCCGGTGCTGGAGGAGATCCTGCGGTCGAAGAAGGTGCAGCCGCTGGTCGGGGCGCGGCTGGATCCCGACAGCGTCGTCGTCCACCCCTCCGAGCGCGGGCAGATCAAGCAGACGCTGCTCAAGCTGGGCTGGCCGGCCGAGGACCTGGCCGGTTACGTCGACGGTGAGGCGCATCCGATCGAGCTGCGCGAGGACGGCTGGGCGCTGCGGCCGTATCAGCAGCAGGCCGTGGAGGGCTTCTGGCACGGCGGCTCGGGTGTGGTCGTACTGCCGTGTGGTGCGGGAAAGACGCTGGTCGGGGCCGGTGCGATGGCTCAGGCGCAGGCCACCACGCTGATCCTCGTCACGAATACGGTCTCGGCCCGGCAGTGGAAGCACGAGTTGGTGAAGCGGACCTCGCTGACCGAGGACGAGATCGGCGAGTACAGCGGGACGAAGAAGGAGATCCGCCCGGTCACCATCGCGACGTATCAGGTGCTGACCACGAAGCGGAAGGGTGTCTACCCGCATCTGGAGCTGTTCGACTCCCGGGACTGGGGTCTGATCGTCTACGACGAGGTGCATCTGCTGCCCGCGCCGGTCTTCAAGTTCACCGCCGATCTGCAGGCACGGCGGCGGCTGGGGCTGACCGCGACGCTGGTGCGGGAGGACGGCCGGGAGTCGGATGTCTTCTCCCTCATCGGGCCCAAGCGGTTCGACGCGCCGTGGAAGGAGATCGAGGCGCAGGGGTACATCGCGCCCGCGGACTGTGTCGAGGTGCGGGTCAATCTGACCGACTCGGAGCGGCTGGCGTACGCGACGGCCGAGACCGAGGAGAAGTACCGCTACTGCGCGACCACCGCCAGCAAGCAGTTCGTGACCGAGGCGCTGGTCCGTCGGCACCAGGGCGAGCAGACCCTGGTCATCGGGCAGTACATCGACCAGCTGGACGAGCTGGGCGAGCATCTGAACGCGCCGGTGATCAAGGGCGAGACCTCCAACGCCCAGCGGGAGAAGCTCTTCGGCGCGTTCCGGGAGGGCGAGATCTCGGTGCTCGTCGTCTCGAAGGTGGCGAACTTCTCGATCGATCTGCCGGAGGCGACGGTCGCGATCCAGGTGTCCGGCACCTTCGGCTCGCGCCAGGAGGAGGCCCAGCGGCTGGGCCGGGTGCTGCGTCCCAAGGCGGACGGCCACGAGGCGCGGTTCTATTCGGTCGTCGCCCGCGACACCATCGACCAGGACTTCGCCGCACACCGTCAGCGCTTCCTGGCCGAGCAGGGCTACGCGTACCGGATCGTGGACGCGGACGAGCTGCTGGCGGCGGACGAGGACGTCTGAGGCAACGGCCCGGTGCGGTCCGCCGCCCGGGTCAGACCGCCCGCGACCGGGTGGTCAGCTCGTGGTCGAGGCGCGGCGACGGGATGCGGCCGCCCGGGGCGCCGGGGGTGTCCTCGGCATTCTTGGTCTGCCGCGTCCACCACATCAGCGCCCCCAGGAGCGCGAGCCCGAGCAGCGGGTACGGGGCCGCGAGCGGCTGCTGCCACCAGGAGTAGTGCAGGTCGAGGTCGCCGGCGTGCGGCACGATCCACATCGTGCGGACGGTGAAGGCGAGGGTGACGGCAGCCAGCAGCGCCCGGCGCCACGGGTGGCGCCGGGTGTGCGCGGCGAGCGCGACGATCAGCGGGACACACCAGACCCAGTGGTGGGACCAGCTGATCGGTGAGACCAGCAGCGCCGTGACGGACGTACACAGCACGCCCCAGGTGTCCAGGCCGCGCCGCAGATGGACGCGGCGGGCCACATAGAGGCCGGCCACCGCGGTCAGCAGCGCCGGCACCGCCCACAGGAGGCCTGGTTCGGGGTTGTGCAGCACCCGGCTGATCAGGCCCTGGAGGGACTGGTTGTCGACGATCCAGACCTTGCCGACCCGGCCGGTCTCGAACATCCGCCGGGTCCAGAACTCGATGCTGGCATCGGGCAGGACCAGCCAGCCCAGCAGCGCCGAGCACAGGAACCCGGCGAGGGCGGTGAAGGCGGCCTTCACCCGGCCGGTGATGAGGAGATAGACGGCGAAGATCGCGGGGGTGAGCTTGATGCCTGCCGCGATGCCGGTGGCGAACCCCTTGAAACGGGCGCCGTCCGGGCGCCCGAGGTCCCACAGGACCAGACAGGTCAGCGCGAGGTTCACCTGGCCGAAGACGAACGTCTGGAAGACCGGTTCGAGCCAGAGCCCGAGCGCGGTCGCGGCGAGGAGGACGGGTGCGGTGTGCGCGGCCTTGCGCAGGCCGGCGGCCTTGCAGGAGAGGTGGATCAGCAGGGCGAGAAGGGCTGCGTTGGCGAGGACGCAGACGACTTTGAGGGTGCCGAGGGAGAGCCAGGTCGTCGGGATGAAGAGCAGGGCGGCGAACGGCGGATAGGTGGCCGGAAGGTCCCACTTGGTGACCGTGAAGCCGTAGAGATCACCGCCGGCCGCGGCGGCCTCGCCCTCGGCGCGGTAGACCACTATGTCGGACATCGGCAACGGTTGGACCTTGTACAGCACCCACAGTCCGGCGAACGACGCCACCAGGAGCGCCGCGGCGAGTGCCAGGCGGCGGGGGCTGGTGGTGTTCTGGGCCCAGGTCTGTCTCCACGTCCACGTCCGCGTCCCGTCGGCGGCAGACACCCGTTGACCCCTCCTCGTCGCCCTGAGCGTGCCCTCTGCGGCGACGCTAGTGGATCGAGGCCGACCGTCCGTAACGGTTTCCGGTCATCCGGATGTCGACAGGGAGTCGGCCTCTCGCGCGTGATCGTGCCCGCTTTACGCATGCTTTGTACATGATCAATGTGCCCTCCTCGTCATGATTGTGCTCGTTGTGTGCGGACGGAGTCGTGTGGTGTACGCGCACGGCGACATGCGGCGGCCGTGCACCGGCCCGTGTCGCGGTGCCTGGTGATCAGCCGTCCGCGTACTCGCCCATGACGACGACGCTGAAGGCGGCCGTGGCGAAGACCTTGATCGCGCGGAGTGCGTTGCCCACGAAATAGCGGTGCTCGTGGACGGCTGCCGCACCACCGGCGGAGTCGGAACCGAGGGCCGTGGCGCCCTTGGCCGGGTGGAGGGAGACGGGGTGGAGGGGAGACGGAGGAATCGCTGCGCTGCTCATGTCTCCATGATGGATTTCACTCGATTGCCGCACATCGGTCCATGGTTCCATCCCGCACGGTCCGCACGTCAGACTCCAGGCCCACCCCGCCCCCTACGGGAGACGGACGGTTCTCAGGGTTGTCCACCACGGGTACGGCCGCCCGCATACCGTCGAAAATCCGTTGGCGCGCTCCTGAGCCGCTGACTACAATCGCGCGTCTGCCTGCCTCCCGCCGAGGAGTGCCGCCGCCCGGTCGGAAACCGGTCGGCCCCTCGCTTCACGCCGATGACCCGCGCAACGCATGACCTGCGCTACGCACCGATACCGGCCCGCCGCGCCCGCTCCCGACGGTGCGCGCCCGCCGCAGTACATGCCACCGGAGGCAACGCCGTGCCCTCGCACGTCCGCCCGTCAGCCGACCACCACCCCCGCCCAGGCGACGACGACCCCCTGGGGCGTGAACGCTCCCATCTCGCCGCCTCCCGCGCCGCCCTGCGCGCCATGCGCGAGGACGCCGAGGCGCTGAACATCGCCGACGTCACCGCGAACTGGGTCAACGCCGAGGTCCTCCAGGGCGAGATCGACGCCCGCATCAAGGCGCTCGCCGACCTCTCCCACACCCCCCTCTTCTTCGGCCGCCTCGACTACCTCCACGCACCGGGCATCGACCTCGCCGAAGGGGCCGACGGAGAGAACTTCTACATCGGCCGACGGCATGTCCACGACGCCGACGGCGACCCCATGGTCATCGACTGGCGCGCGCCCGTCTCCCAGCCGTTCTACCGGGCCTCCAAGAAGGACCCGATGGACCTCAGGCTGCGCCGCCGATTCGGTTACACGGCCGGCGAGTTGACCGCGTACGAGGACGAACACCTCACCGACCCGGCAGAGGCCGAGCAGACCAGCCGGCTCCTCCAGTCGGAGATCGAGCGCCCGCGCGTCGGCCCCATGCGGGACATCGTCGCCACGATCCAGCCCGAGCAGGACGAGATCGTGCGCGCCGGCATCGGCGGTTCGGTCTGCGTCCAGGGGGCGCCGGGCACCGGAAAGACGGCGGTCGGTCTGCACCGTGTCGCGTATCTGCTGTACGCACACCGCGAGCGGCTGGCCCGCTCCGGCACCCTCGTCATCGGCCCGAACCGCTCCTTCCTGCACTACATCGAGCAGGTGCTGCCGGCCCTCGGCGAGCTGGAGGTCAAGCAGGCCACGGTCGACGACCTGGTCGGGCATGTGGAGGTGCGCGGCACGGACGAGGCGGCAGCCGCGACCGTCAAGGGCGACGCACGGATGGCCGAGGTCCTGCGGCGGGCGGTCCGCTCGCACATCACGATGCCGCAGGAGCCCTGCGTGGTGGTCCGCGGCTCCCGCCGCTGGCGCGTCCCGGCGTATGAACTCGAAGAGATCGTCCAGGAGTTGATGGACCGCGACATCCGTTACGGCGCGGCCCGCGAGGCCCTGCCGCAGCGGATCGCCCATGCCGTCCTCGTCCGGATGGAGCAGGCCGGCGAGGCGCCGGACGACCGGGTGCAGGACGCGGTGGCCCGTAACGCCGCCGTGAAGGCCGCGGTCAAGGCGGTCTGGCCGCCGGTCGATCCGGCGAAGCTGGTGCTGCGCCTGCTGGGCGACGCCGAATTCCTGGCCGAGCAGGCGGCCGACATCCTCACGCCCGAGGAGCAGAAGACGATCCTGTGGACCAAGCCGGCCCGCAGCGTGAAGAGCGCCAAGTGGTCTTCCGCGGACGCGGTGTTGATCGACGAGGCGATGGACCTGGTCGCGCGCACGCACTCACTGGGCCATGTCGTCCTGGACGAGGCGCAGGACCTCTCCCCCATGCAATACCGCGCGGTCGGCCGCCGCTGCTCGACGGGCTCGGCCACCATCCTCGGCGATATCGCCCAGGGCACCACCCCGTGGGCGACCGACACCTGGGAGGAGGCGCTGGCCCACCTGGGCAAGCCCGGCTCGACCGTCGAGGAGCTCACCCAGGGCTTCCGCGTACCGCGTGAGGTCATCGCCTACGCGTCCCGGCTGCTGCCGGCCATCGCCCCCGACCTGACGGAAGCCACGTCGATCCGTGAGTCGGCGGGCGACTTCGAAATCCGTACGGTCGAGCCCACGGAGCTGACCGCCGCCACCCTGGCGGCCTGCGACGACGCGCTGACCAAGGAGGGCTCGATCGGCCTGATCGCCGCGGAAGCCCGTATTCCGACGCTGCGCGCGGCCCTGGAGGCGGCCGGTGTGACCTGCCTGGCCCCCGGCGAGGAGACCTCGGCTGAGTCCCGGCTGACGCTGGTGCCCGCCACGCTCGCCAAGGGTCTGGAGTACGACTACGTGGTCCTGGACGAGCCGGCCGCGATCGTCGACGGCGAACCGGACGAACGGACCGGGCTCCGCCGTCTGTACGTATGCCTGACCCGGCCGGTGTCCGGCCTGACGGTGATCCACGCGGCACCCCTGCCGGACCAACTCTCCGACCACTGACGCGGATCAACCGGGACCGCCGGAGTCGGACACCTACCGATCCGGAACTCCCCTATTCCTCAAGGGACTTGAGAAGCGCATCCAAGAGGCCGGGAAACCGCGCGTCGAGGTCGGCGCGGCGCAGCTGCACATAGCGGTTGCGTCCGACGACCCGCGTGGAGGTGATCCCGGCCTCTCGCATGATCCGCATATGGTGCGACACCGTCGACTTGTGCAGATGCCCGAGCCCCAGCCGCTCCGACGAGCAGTCGTACTGGTCCCCGCTCGCGTAGATCCGCAGCAGATGCAGCCGCGTCGGATCCCCGAGCGCATGCAGCACCTTCACCAGCTCGATCTCCCCACTGCCGGGCTGATCCAGCAGCGCACCCGCATCGTCACCGTCGCCGCTCACCACAGCCTCCTCGCCCTCATGCGCCCCTCACTCACCCACCCACTCTATTTCCAGCAAACTGTTTGACATCCATCAAACATTCCCTATTGTTTGACGCACATCAAACCTACCTCGCCGCCTACCCCGTCACGCTCGTACCGGGAAGGACACCCGTGCGTCTCCGTCTACTCCTCCTCGCCCTCGGCACCTTCGCCGTGGGCACCGATTCCATGGTGATGGCCGGGATTCTCGGCCTCATGGCCCGCGACCTGGACATCTCCGTCCCCGCGGCCGGCCAGATGGTCACCGTCTTCGCCCTGTCCTACGCGGTGCTCGCCCCGGTGCTCGCCACCGCCACCGCCCGGTTGCCGCGCCGCCGTGTGCTGCTGACCGCGCTCACCGTCTTCACCGTGGCCAACGCCCTGAGCGCCGTGGCGCCCAACTACCCGGTCCTGCTGGCCACTCGGGTACTCGCGGCGGCCGGCGCCGCGCTCTACACCCCGACCGCCAACGCCGTCGCCACCACCCTCGTACCGCCGGAGCGCCGCGGCCGCGCGCTGGCCACCGTCCTCGGCGGCATGACCGTGGCCACCGCACTCGGCGTCCCCCTGGGCACCTACATCGGCCGTACGGACTGGCGGCTGACCATGTGGCTGGTCGTCGCCCTGGGAGCCGCGGCGTTCCTCGGCCTCGCCCTCCTGATGCGCGGCCTCCCCGCGCCCACCGCCGCGCCCGACCTGCGCACCCGCCTCACCCCGCTGCGCAACCGCCGCGTCCTGGGTGCCGCGACCACCACCCTGGTGTTCTTCCTGGCCATCAACACGGTCTACATCTACCTCGGCACGGCGGTACGCCCCGCCACCGGCGGCGACACCGGGCGGCTCAGCCTGATCATGCTGGTCACCGGCGTCGCCTCGGTCGCCGGCAACTGGCTGGGCGGCCGGGCCGTGGACCGCCTGGGCACACGCGTCGTCCTGCTCACCGGCGGCACGGTGTCCGCGGCGTTCTCCTTCGCCCTCCCCTGGGCATCCACGACGATGACCACCGCACTGATCTACGCCGCGATCTCCCCCCTCGCCGGCTGGGCCGTCGCGGTCGCACTGCCCCACCACCTGGCATCCATCGACGCACCCAATACCCCCCTGCTGATCTCCCTCAACAGCAGCGCCCTCTACCTGGGCGTGGCCTCCGCGGGCGGCGTCGGCAGCCTCGCCCTCACCGTCCTCGGCGACCGCTGGTTCCCCTTCGCGGCGACCGCACTGACCCTCGTGGCACTCACCCTGGCAGCACTCACCACCCGCCACAGGCCGCCCACACCCCACGCCGCAGCGCAGACAACCCAGCCCACCCCAACCACACCACCCGCACCGCGGCCGTCCGCCGCCCCCACGGCGCCAGCCACGTCCGCACCCACCCCCACCCCGCCCACACAATCCGCTCAGACCCGCTGAACCACCGGCAGATCCAGGGCCTCCCGCCACTCCCGTACGGCTGCCGCCTCCACCGGGGCGGACCAGCCGGCAGGCCGGGCGGCGCCCCCGATGTGGAACGCGTCGAGACCGGCCGCACGCAACGCCGGCACATGGCCGAGCCCGAGCCCACCGCCGACCAGGATCCGCGGCGCATACCCGGGCTCGCCCGCCGCCGTACGCGCCTGCTCGGCCAGCAGCGTGGACAGCCCCTCGTCGACACCGCCCGCGGCACCGGCCGTCAAATACGTGTCGAGCCCCGCGGTGCCCGCCGCCCCCGCCAGCTCCTTCCGCAGCGCGTCCCGGTCGGCGGCCCGGTCGATGGCCCGGTGGAAGGTCCACCGGCAGCCGTCGATCACCTCGGCCAGCGCGCGCACCGCGGCAAGATCCGGCCGCCCGTCCGGCGTCAGAAATCCGAGGACGAACTCCTCGGCACCCTCCGCCCGCAGCGCCGCGGCCCGCTCGCACAGCGCTGCCACGTCACCGGCCGCGAACCCGTCGGCGGCCCGCAGCATCACCCGCAGCGGAATGTCGACGGCTGCCCGGATCGCCGCGAAGGTGGCCCGGGACGGTGTGAGCCCATCGGCCGCCATATCGGTGACGAGTTCCAGCCGGTCGGCCCCGCCGGCCTCGGCAGCGACCGCATCCTCCGGGCCGAGGGCGATCACCTCCAGCAGCGCGCGCTTGCTCATATGACCCCAATCCTTCGGTGACGACGTAACGAGAGATGGCACAGACGACAACAAGAGGTCTAGTCCAATATCCCAGCCTAAGGCCGCCCGGCACTCCGGGGGCCATATCACCACCCGCCCGACCGAAATCCGCCCATACGCCCCACCTACCCGGCCACCGCACGCCCAGCACCCCGTAGGCCACACCCGTCCCCCCGCCCCCAGGGCACAATGTTTCGCATGACCCCCGCGTCCCGTACGGCAGACACCACCGACCCGGCACCGGAGCTGCACCGGCGCTGGGCCGCCACCGTTGCCGAGGCCCGCGGCTCCAGGAAGCCCGCGGCCCCCGGAGGCGCACCGGCGCCCGACCCCGCCCCGTACGCGGACAACCTCCTGTCCCGATGGAGCGAGCCGCACCGCCGCTACCACACCGTCGAGCACCTGACCGCGGTCCTCGACCGCATCGACGAACTGGCCGATCACGCCGACGACTTGACGGTCATCCAGTTGGCGGCCTGGTTCCACGACGCGGTCTACCGGCCGGACCGCTCCGAGAACGAGGAACGCAGTGCGGCCCTTGCCGAGCGCGCGCTGCCCGAGCTGGGCATCGGGGCGGCCCGTACGGCCGAGGTCGCACGCCTGGTACGGCTCACCGTCACGCACGATCCGGCGCCCGACGACCCCGACGGCGAGGTGCTGTGCGACGCCGACCTCGCCGTACTCGCCGGTTCACCCGACCAGTACGCGGCCTACGCCGCCGCGGTCCGCACCGAGTACGCCTTCGTGCCCGACCCCGCCTTCACCACCGGACGCTCCGCCGTACTACGCCAACTCCTCGCCCTGCCCCGTCTGTTCAGAACCCCCATGGGCTACGACCTCTGGGAACACACGGCCCGCCGCAACCTCACCACCGAACTGGATCTGCTGGGCGGGGCGTAGCCGGGGTAGCGGGGTCGCCGGGTTCCGCGGGGTGCCGGAGGGGGCTGGAGGGGCCGCACCGGCCCCGGCCCACCAAGCGACAGCGCACCCGGCCCCGGCCCCGAACAACCGGCCCCGGCCCCGAACAATGCGACACCCCCGGGAATGTAAGGCCTCCTACCGTTGTTAGTAGCTGACATGCCAGCCCCACCCCCTCCCACCCCGGCCCCCACCCGCCTCCCCATAGCCGTATACGTCCTCGGCCTCTCGGTCTTCGCGCTCGGCACCTCCGAGTTCATGCTCTCCGGCATCCTCCAGCCCCTCGCCCGCGACCTGCACGTCTCCATTCCGCAGGCCGGTCTGCTGGTCTCCGCATTCGCCATCGGCATGGTGATCGGCGCACCGGTACTCGCCGCGGCAACCCTCCGCCTCCCCCGCCGTACGACGCTGATCGCCCTGCTCGCCGCCTTCGGCCTCGGCCAGGTGGCCGGCGCACTGGCGCCGTCCTACGGCGTGCTGTTCGTCTCGCGGATCGTGAGCGCACTGGCCTGCGCCGGCTTCTGGGCGGTCGGCGCGGCGGTAGCCGTCTCGCTGGTGCCGGTGACCGCGCGCGCCCGCGCGATGGCCGTGATGGTCGGTGGCCTGAGCATCGCCAACATCGCGGGTGTCCCGGCCGGCGCACTGCTCGGCCAACACGCCGGCTGGCGCGCGGCCTTCTGGGCGGTGGCCGGACTCGCCGCGATCGGCCTGGTCGGCGTGATCGCCCTGGTGCCGCGTACGGCGGTGCCCACCGGCGACGACCGCCCGCAGCTGCGCCGCGAGCTGACCATCTACAAGGACAAGCAGGTCTGGCTGGCGCTGACCGCCACGGCACTGAACGGCGCCGCGGTCTTCGCACTGTTCTCGTACCTCTCGCCACTGCTGACCGACACGGCCGGCCTCGCCGAGAGCTGGGTGCCGACGGTGCTCGCGCTCTTCGGCGTAGGCGCGCTGATCGGTACGTTCATCGGCGGCAGGATCGCCGACGCACACCTCTTCGGGACGCTCTTCGGCGGCATCTCCGCGTCCACCGCCGTGCTGGCCGTCCTCGCGCTGACCGCACACAGCCCGATCGCCGCCGTCGCGCTCTCGCTGATGCTCGGGGTGACCGCGTTCACCACGGCTCCGGCCCTCAACGCCCGGATGTTCAACGTGGCGAACGCCGCGCCGACGCTGGCCGGCGCGACCACCACCGCCGCGTTCAACATCGGCAACACCCTCGGCCCCTGGCTCGGAGGTCTGGCCATCGGCGCGGGTTGGGGCTACCCGTCCGTGGCCTGGACCGGCGCGGCGCTGGCAGCGGTGGCCGTCCTGACCACCGCCCTCGCCTTCCGTCTGCACCGCGCGACGAGCCACTCCCGGCTCATCGCCTCATCGGCACCCAAGGCGGCCACCCCCGCACCGGAGGCCGCGGAACAACACTGAGAACCGAATGAACGCCCACTGGGCCCCACGAGGGGCTCCTCACTCACTCCTCAGTGACTCACTCCCCGCTCGCTCCCCGCTCGCTCCCCGCCGTCGAACTTCCACCGCGTCTGGCTGTAGGTCTCACCACGCCCGAACCCGAAGGCCGTGACGGGCTCGACGCGGAAGACGATGGCGCGGTCGCCCTGCCCGTAGAACGCGCCGTCGCGGACGTCGAACCGCCAGTCGCTGCCGTACTTCTCGACGTACAGATCGGCCAGCCGGCGCAACGTCGGCTCGTCGTCGACCTGCACCGCATCGCCCTCGACGACCACATCGAGCCCGGCGTGCAGATCGTTGCCGCCGGCCGTGGACGTGGTGAGCACGCAGTGCGCACTGCTCCGGAGGTTCTTGGCCTTGCGTTCGCCGGGGCCGGTGCAGAAGTGGAGCGCGTCGTCCACCCATACGGCGAGCAGTGGGGTGACATGGGGGCGGCTGTCGGGCCGGACGGTGGTGAGCCAGAAGATGTCCGCCTCGGTCATGCCGCCGACGGCCGCGGCCCATGCGGTCGGCTGGGCGCCCTCACTGCTGTAGGCCGGGTCAAGCTCGGTGACCGGTTGTCTGCCCGGTGCGCTGGCTGACATGACTGTCCCCTTTCGGTACGCCGGTTCGGCACGCCGCGCGGTCAGGGCCCATCGTGCTGGGGCGCGCCGCCCAGCCCCCGCTACGACGCGCCACAACAGGCCGTCCGGGGGCACACCCACGGCCCGTCCTTACGGTTCGGGCGCCGGACGGTGCTTGGGGCGGCGCAGACCCGCGGCGGTCAGCCGGCGCACCAGCTCCTTGCTGCCGACCTCCACCGCCCCGGCACGCACCGCGTCGCCATACCGCTCCGCCGGCAGGTCGTAGTGGTCGCGCTCGAACGCCCCGCGCGGCACGCCGATCCGCGCCGCGAAGAGATGCAGTTCGTCGAAGGACACATCGCTGACCAGATGCGACCACATACGGCCGTGCCCAGCCCAGATGGGCCGGTCGATATAGATCGCCACGTCAGTCCTCCGCGCAAAGGTCCACGTCAGCCCTCCATGGGGGCACGAAGGCTACCGACCCGGGCCACCGCGACCGCCGTCTTGGGGCACACCCAATGGGGGTCGGGCCCCAACTCCGGCTCGACATCGAGCGCGTGGGGATCGCCCGATTCCGTACACACGGGGCACAGCGGCCAGCGGCCGTACCGGTCGAGGAGGGCGTCCTGAACGTCCTGCGCTATGAGTCCCGCGACGAATGCCGCGCCTTCAGGCCATTGCTCCACCCACCACCGGCGGTGAGCGACCGCGTCCTCCACGAGCGAGACGATGTCGGCGTCGGCCACCTTGTCCGCCATCAGGTCGGCGAGCACCAGCGCCCGCGCGGCGTGCAATGACTGTTCCAGCTCCATGTCACCCATTGTCTCCCGACCGCAAGCCGGTGCCCGGCGTTGTCCACAGCCCTCGACGATGATCATGATCGCTGTCCACAGCCCTCACGGAGGGTATTGACGCGAGAGGCGGATGAAATTACTTTTCAGACGTGAGCAGCAGCGTGAAGGAAACTTTCAAGGACGCGGCCGTCGAGACCCGACCGGCCCCGGCCCCACCCGCCCCCGCGGCGCTGGCCGCCAAGGTCCGCACCCTCGCGCCGACGATGACCCGCTCCATGCAGCGGGTCGCCGAGACCGTCGCGAGCGACCCGGCCGGCTGCGCCGCCCTCACCGTCACCGGCCTCGCGGAGCGCACGGGCACCAGCGAGGCCACCGTCGTGCGGACCTCCCGTCTGCTCGGCTACCCGGGCTATCGCGATCTGCGCCTCGCCCTCGCCGCACTCGCCGCGCAACAGGCCGCCGGCGGCGCGCCCGCGGTGACCGCGGACATAGCGGTCGACGATTCCCTCGTCGATGTCGTCGCGAAGCTGGCGCAGGAAGAGCAGCAGTGCCTGGCCGACACCGCCGCCGGGCTGGATGTCACCCAGCTCGAAGCCGCCGTCGCCGCGCTCTCCGGAGCCCGCCGCATCGATGTGTACGGCATAGGGGCCTCCAACCTCGTCGCCCAGGACCTCGTCCAGAAGCTGCTGCGGATCGGCCTGATCGCGCACGCGCACGCGGACCCGCATCTGGCCGTGACGAACGCCGTGCAGATGCGGACCGGTGACGTCGCCATCGCGATCACGCACTCCGGGCGGACCACCGACGTCATAGAGCCACTGCGGGTGGCCTTCGACCATGGCGCGACGACGATCGCCATCACCGGGCGCCCGGACGGCGAGATCGCCGCCTACGCCGACCACATCCTGACCACCTCCACCGCCCGCGAGAGCGAGCTGCGGCCGGCCGCGATGTCGTCCAGGACGAGCCAGCTCCTGGTCGTGGACTGCCTGTTCATAGGCGTCGCGCAGCGTACGTACGAGACCGCGGCCCCCGCGCTTTCGGCCTCGTACGAAGCCCTGGCCCACCGCCACTCGCCGCGCAGCACCCAGCGCTGACGCCCGCCCCTGGAGAGAGCCGCCCGTCATGACCTCCACCGCCGACTACGCCAACCTGCGCGCCGAGTTGGACACCCTCACCACCGAGGCGTTCCGGCCCGACCTCGCCGAGATCGACCGCCGCTCCACCCTGGACATCGCCCGCACGATGAACGGCGAGGACGCCACCGTCCCCGCCGCCGTCGCCCAGCGGCTCCCGGAGATCGCCGCCGCCATCGACGCCACCGCCGCCCGGATGGCCCGCGGCGGCCGGCTGATCTACGCGGGCGCCGGCACGGCCGGCCGCCTCGGCGTGCTGGACGCCAGCGAATGCCCGCCGACCTTCAACACCGACCCGTCCGAGGTCCTCGGGCTGATCGCGGGCGGCCCGTCCGCGATGGTCACCGCCGTCGAGGGCGCCGAGGACAGCAAGGAGTTCGCGGCCGAGGATCTGACCGCCATCGACCTGACCGACCGGGACACCGTCGTCGGTATCTCGGCCTCCGGCCGCACGCCGTACGCGATCGGGGCCGTCGAGCACGCCCGCGCCCTGGGCGCGCTGACCATCGGCCTGTCCTGCAACGCCGGTTCGGCGCTGGCCGCGGCCTCCGAGCACGGCATCGAGATCGTGGTCGGCCCCGAGCTGCTGACCGGCTCCACCCGCCTCAAGGCGGGCACCGCCCAAAAGCTGGTGCTCAACATGCTCTCGACCATCACCATGATCCGGCTGGGCAAGACCTACGGAAATCTGATGGTCGACGTCCGCGCGTCCAACGAAAAGCTACGGGCCCGCTCGCGCCGTATCGTCGCGCTCGCCACCGGCGCCACCGACCTGGAGATCGAGACGGCGCTCAGCATGACGGACGGCGAGGTGAAGAACGCCATTCTCACCCTCCTCGCCGACGTCGACGGGCCGACCGCCGCCCGCCTCCTCGAAGCCTCCAACGGCCATCTCCGCGCGGCACTTGAGGCCACCAAGCCCCACTGAGCCCCGAACCACACCACCCCGCCACCCACCGCCCCCTCACCCTCCCCCTGCCCCTCGCCCTCCCCCCCTCGTCCTCGTCTGTCTGCACAGCAAGGCACCGCACATGTCCGAAGAACCGCACATGTCCGAAGACAAGAACCGCGCCACCGCCGCCGCGATCCTCCCTCTCGTCGGCGGCGCCGCGAACCTCAGCTCCATCGCCCACTGCATGACCCGGCTCCGCCTGGGCATCCGGGACCGCTCGCTGGTCCAGGACGAGGCCCTCAAGGCGCTCCCGGCCGTGATGGGCGTGGTCGAGGACGACACGTACCAGATCGTGCTGGGCCCCGGGGCGGTCGCCCGGATCACCCCCGAGTTCGAGCGCCTGGCCGAGGAGGCCCGCGCGACGGAGCCGGCCGCCGAGCCCCCCACCACCGCCGACGAACTCGCCGCACAAGGTGCCGTCCTGAGAGCCCGACAGAAGGCCAGAAACACCACACCGGGCAAGCTCTTCCTGCGCCGCATCGCGAATATCTTCGTCCCGCTGATCCCGGCCCTGATCGGCTGCGGCATCGTCGCCGGCATCAACGGTCTGCTCACCAACCTCGGCTGGCTGCCATCGGTCGTCCCGGCGCTCGCCGCCATCGCCTCCGGCTTCATGTCACTGATCGCCGTCTTCGTCGGCTACCACACCGCCAAAGAGTTCGGCGGCACGCCCATCCTCGGCGGCGCGGTCGCCGCGATCATCGTCTTCCCGGGCGACGCGAACATCACCGCCTTCGGCCAGAAGCTCTCCCCGGGCCAGGGCGGTGTGCTCGGCGCGCTGGCCGCCGCGCTGCTCGCCGTCCAGGTGGAGAAGTGGTGCCGCAATGGGGTCTCCCCCGGTCGAGGGAGGTCGAGAGCTTGGGGAAGAGTCCCCGAGGCACTGGACGTGCTCGTCACCCCCACCCTCACGGTTCTGATCAGCGGCCTGGTCACGGTCTTCGGCCTGATGTACGTCGCGGGCGAGGTCTCCGCCGACATCGGCGAGTTCGCCAACTGGCTGCTCGCGCACGGCGGCGCCTTCGCCGGCTTCGTCCTGGGCGGCCTCTTCCTCCCCCTCGTCATGCTGGGCCTCCACCAGGCCCTCATCCCCATCCACACCACCCTCATCGAGCAGCAGGGCTACACGGTCCTGCTCCCGATCCTCGCCATGGCCGGCGCGGGCCAGGTGGGCGCCGCCCTCGCCGTCTACCTCCGACTCCCCCGCAACCGCTCCATCCGTACGACCATCAAGTCCGCCCTCCCCGCAGGCTTCTTGGGCGTCGGCGAGCCGCTGATCTACGGTGTCTCGCTGCCCCTGGGCCGCCCCTTCATCACCGCCTGCATCGGCGGCGCGTTCGGCGGCGGCTTCGTCGGCCTCTTCAACCAACTCGGCGACGCCGTCGGCTCCACCGCCATCGGCCCCTCGGGCTGGGCCCTGTTCCCCCTGGTCAAGGGCGACCAGGGCATCGTCACGACCGTCACCATCTACGCCGTTGGCCTGGCCATCGGCTACCTCGTCGGCTTCCTGGCCACGTACTTCTTCGGCTTCAGCAGACAGATGCGGACGGATCTCAACGACGACGACGCCGTCAGTCATAGCGCCCCCGGCACCGTCCCAGCAGCCAGTGCACCTCCGGCCACATCCGGAACGTCGACCAAACTGGAATCAGCGCAGTGAGGTAGCGCCAGCGACCTCACTTCTCTATACGGCTGGTTACCGACGCCTTCATTCCGTTGCCCTCCGCTGTCGCCACTTGTACACTCAGTGACCGAAAACTGGACTCGCCGAGTGGTGCGTCAACGGTCGGAGGAGAACGATGACTCGTCGTTGGGATGCAGACCCTGCCGCTTCCCTGGTGCGTCGCTTAGGAAAGTCGCCACGCGAACTCGGAACCACGAACGACGAAAGCGATTGCCCCGATGTGTGGCAGCTCGACAATGGTGATATTGCGGTGATTGGACGCGATCTCACGGACGAGTACAGGTCACGCCTTCCCGAGGGCGTCCACATTTCCCGGGGTGAGCGATTGGTCATCATCCCCGGCAAGACGCTGGCTTCCGCGAAACCGGACATCCCAGATGCCTGACGTCGAAAAGCCCCGTCTTGATGTCTCGCAGGGCGAACGGCTCTCTATTGATGCCTACCGGCAGCACTTCCGGGAGCGGCGGTGGTCGGCCGACGGGCGGGACTCCTGGAAACTGGAGAGGCAGCAGGATTTTCAGGAGCCCGGGAACGAGAGCTGGCGAGCTTTTTCCCGAGGTGACTGGGGTGAGGCGCTACGCCTCATCGACCAGGGGCGCGACGCTCATCTGGAACTTTCACGCAAAGCGGAGACACACCGATCCCACTTCTTCCGCGTGCGCGTGGTCGAAAAACCGCTCACACCCTATCTGAAGTGGGAGCTCACCTCCCTGCGGCTGCGGGCGGAGGTCCTGGGCAAGATCAGGGTCTGGGAGCCAGGAGGAATTTCCGGGCTGACGGGGCTGGAGCAGCTGGAGGAATCCGGGCCCCTGCCGGAAATTGTGACACTGGGCGGGCATACGCTCTACAAAGTTCTCTATGACGATCGTGGCATTGCCGAGGGCGCAGTGCGGTTTACGGATTCTGAACTCGTCGCGCACTGGGAACGTTTCATTCAGGCCCTCTACCGCGAGGCGGAAGATCTGCTCTCCTTCTTCGAGCGGGAAGTAGCTCCCCTCACATCGCTGCGATCGCGGTGAGAAGCAAGAAGTGAAGAGCAAGAAGTGAGAAGCAAGCAGCAAGGGGAGTAGGGAAGGTAAGGCCATCGAGAAGGACGGCTCGCCGCAGCAACCCGGCACTCACTCACATTTGTCGGGGTCGGCCGACAACGTCGTACAGGCCGGACATGTGAGTGGCGGGGTGCATTTCCACGGCCTTGGAGGCGATCCGTCCGCCCTCCAGGTCCCCTCCGCTGCCCGGGTCGAGAGCACGAAACCGCGCCAGCTTCCTGGTGATGTGCGGGGGTTCGTCAACCGCACGGAAGAGCTGGAGCGGCTCAACGCCATTCTCACCGGTGATACCGGCGAGCCTCTCGTCGTATCCATTTGTGTCATCGCCGGAACTGCCGGAGCCGGTAAGACATCCCTGGCGCTGCGTTGGGCACATCAAGTGCACGAGTACTTCCCCGACGGGCAGTTGTATGTGAATCTGCGTGGCTATGACCCCGGCGCACCGGTCACCGCGCAGGAAACGCTCCACCGCTTCCTCGCGGCACTGAATGTGCCCGCCACCGCAATTCCGGCCGACGCGGAGTCGGCCGGCGCGCTCTATCGCTCATTGCTGGCCGGGCGGCGGATGCTGATCGTGCTCGACAACGCCGCCACAGTAGGGCAGGTCCGGCCCCTCCTGCCGGGCACAGCAGGCTGCCTGGTCATCGTCACCAGCCGAAGTCGGCTGTCAGGGCTGGCCGTTCGGGATGGAGCACACCGTCTGACCCTCGGCACCCTGCCCGAGCCGGAGGCCGTCGCCCTGCTACGGACCGTCACCGCCGAATACCGCCCCGAGGACGACACGGACAAACTCATCGACCTGGCCCGGCTGTGCGCCCGCCTTCCGCTGGCCCTCCGCATCGCGGCGGAACGCGCGGCCGGCCGCCCCCACATGAGCCTGGACGACTTGATAAGGGACCTTCGCGACGAGTCCTCTCTCTGGGATGCTCTGACCGTTGGGGACGACGAGGAAGCCGAAGCGGTACGTACAGTGTTTGCCTGGTCCTATCGGGCGTTGCCCGCAGAAGCCGCGCGTTTCTTCCGGTTGCTCGGCCTACATCCCGGCGCCGAGTTCGGCACCTCGGCCGCCTCCGCGCTCGCCGGCCTCACCACCAGCCGCACACAGCAATTGCTGGACGTACTCGTCGGCGCACACTTATTGATGCAGACCGCCCCCGACCGCTTCGAATTTCATGATCTGCTGCGGGCCTACGCGGTGGACCAGGCCCAGCGCGAAGAGCCCGTCGAAAGCCGCGACGCCGCAATGCAACGCGTCCTGTCCTGGTACGTCCATTCGGCCAACGCCGCACGAACCCGCTTCAAGGCGACCGAGCCGCCCCTCCCCCTCGACCCGCCACCCGACGGTGTCGAGCCGCTGACCTTCGCTGATTACGACGCCGCCCTGCGCTGGTACGAGCAGGAGCGCGGCAGCCTGTTGGCGGCCGCTCAGACCGCCGAGAAGGCTGGACGGGATCGCCTCGCCTGGCAATTGCCTGCCTTGCTGCGCCCCCTGCACGCCCGCCTCAACACCTTCGACGAGTGGTTCGCCATGGGCGAGATCGGCCTACGGGCCGCCCGCAGGGAGGGCGACCGAACCGGACAGGCCGAACTGCTGACCAGCCTCGGCAAGGCATACACCCAGTCACACCGCCTCACGGAAGCCGCGGAGCATCACGAAGGCGCCCTGATGCTCCGCCGCGAACTGGGCGACCGGCTGGGCGAAGGGCTCGCCCTGAACGCCATCGGTTTGATCAGGCTCCGCTCTCGCCAACTGGACGCCGCAGAGGCCAAGTTCACCGAGTCACTGGCCCTCTTCCAGGAGCTCGGATCCGCTCAGCGGCGCCGGTGGGAGCCGACGCTGCTGGCCAATCTCGCCACGGTGAGCTACGAGGCGGGCCGCCTCGACGAGGCCCTCGACCGCATCCAGCAAGCGCTGGCAGGACACCGCGAACGAGGCGATCAGGGCGGCGAAGGCAACGCCCTGCACATCTTGAGTGCCATTCAGCGCGAACGAGGCGATTCGCAGGGCGGCCTGCAATCCGCGCAGAGTGCCGTGGCCATCGCCCTGCGGCATCGCAACCGTGCATGGGAAGGCTACTGGCTGCTGGACCTCGGCAAGGCCCAGCAGGCCACCGGAGAGGCGGACGAAGCCCTCGTCTCCTACCAGCGCTCGGCCGTACTGCACCGCCAACTCGGCGACCGTATGCGCGAGGCACGGGCCTGGCACCACACCGGCGAGGCGTACGGACAGCTGCACCGCTTCGACGACGCGGCCGCGTTCCATCGACGCGCGGCGGCAACACAGCGCGAGTTCAACGACCCCTGGCAGCTGGCCATGGCACTCGACGGCCTTGCCACGGCACTCCATCAGGCAGGGGCGGAGGACTCGGCCCGGCAGCACTGGTCCGACGCCCTGGACCTGCTCGCCGGCTTCGACGACACCCGGGCGGCCGGGATGCGTACGCGCCTCACCACTGTCTTGCGGTGAGTGACTGCGGTCGGTCACGGCAGGCGGCTACGTGGCCGGTGACCCGGCCGATACGCCCGTCCCGCCGTCCAGCGCGTAAGTGCCCGGCGCCGGGATCACGGCCGCTGCCCCTCCGGACTGTGCCCCGGGACGGCCGCCTTGGCAAAGTCGGCCAGTACGTTGGCGAGCCGCTGAGCGGTGTCCGGATTGCAGCGCCCCAGCTCGACCAGCGGCGCGATAGAGCCGCTCGCGCACGACACCGGGCCAACGCCGAGCTGGGGCAGGGTGATCCTCACCGTTCGCGCATCGGCCGGACATGCGGCTTGGGGGAGCGGCGATTCCGCTGGGGTGCCTGCGTGAGCTGTTCCTTGAGGAAGAGGTGGCCGGGGAGCCGAAGGAGCGGAAGGACGCGCTGTGGGACGTGCTGTGGGACGTGCTGTTCTGGTTCAGGCCGTCCTCGTACGCACACGTGGGGGCGCTCCTCCAGCGGATGGGCATGGTCTCTCGGGGGGAACGAGGAACCTCCCTCCGAACCAGCCCCCTGGCCCTCAGAAGCCCCACCCTGTTCACTCACTGGGAGTCGTGGACTCCGTGGCGCCCTGCGAACCGGCGTCCGAGCCCTGCGAACCGGTGTCCGGGCTCTCAGGAGCCGTCCCCTGCCCGGTCTCGTGGGTGGTAGTCACGGACTCCGTGGTGCCCTGCAAACCGGCGTCCGAGCCCTGCCCGGTCTGGGTGGGAGTCGTGGGCTCCGTGGTGCCCTGCGAGCTGGTGTCCGGGCCCTGTCCAGTCTGGGTGGGAGTCGTGGACACGGTGGTGCCCTGCGAACCGGTGTCGTGGCTCTGCCCGGTCTGGGTGGGAGTCGTGGACACCGTGGTGCCCTGCGAGCTGGTGTTCGGAACCTGAGGAGCCGTCCCCTGCCCAGTCTGAGTGGGAGTCGTCTGCCCGGTCTGGGTGGGAGTCGTCTGCCCAGTCTGGGTGGGAGTCGTCTGCCCAGTCTGAGTGGGAGTCGTCTGCCCAGTCTGAGTGGGAGTCGTCTGCCCGGTCTGGGCGGGAGTCGTCAAGGCTGGAAGCACGGGCTGCTCGTTCTTCAGCCGCTCGATCTTTACTGCGGCGTTCATTTGCTCTCTGTACCCTGCCATCGCAGCGATCATTGACTGCCTTACCGCAAAAGCCGAAACAGCTTCGGGTGGCGATGGAGTGGCGTTGTACCCCTCAACGAAGCCCGTGTAGTAATCCCCCTGCTTGACAGTGTGGCCTGCGGCAG
This sequence comes from Streptomyces inhibens, assembly GCF_022221585.1. Classification (NCBI taxonomy): domain Bacteria; kingdom Bacillati; phylum Actinomycetota; class Actinomycetes; order Kitasatosporales; family Streptomycetaceae; genus Streptomyces; species Streptomyces inhibens. Next base: position 5,914,263 of record NZ_CP084681.1, on the reverse strand, counting down.
GGGGGATCGGAATGGCGCTGCGGGGCTTGCCGGCTGCAGCTGCCGCCACGCCGGCGTGGTAGCCGTTGTTGTAGCCGGAAGGGTAAGGGGCGGGAGGGGCTGCTTGTCCGACGGGGCCGGAGATACTCGGGGCTGCCACTGCTACCCGCGCCGGAGCCGGGGCGGCCGATGCCGCTGCGGCGATACCCGGCGAGAGCACCAGGGAGGCCACGAGTCCCGGACCGAGCACGATGAACACTCGCTTGGCACGCATGGCGGTCTCCTTCCAGGACATGCGTCCATCGAAGGCGGTGCGTCCAACCAAGCCGTGTCGCTGAATGATTCCCCTGTGACCTACATGATCAATTGAGGGCGGCACACGTATTTGTCACTACAAGACCGGCAACGCACTGCCGAGCCGCTGCTCAATCCACCAGCCGCCCGGTTTAACCACCAAAAAGGTGTCCCGTTTAACTAGCGATAGAGGATATTCCCTGTTACTCAGCCTTGCGCACAACAGCACACAAGACAAGGCTTGTAGCAGATCGATACGGCGCACACCGCCGTTGGTTTGCTGCGTTCTCGATGGCGGCGATCGTCTGGCGCAGAAGGCGGCGCGCGGTCTCCAGGTCGGCGGCACGCTGGTCGAGGACCTGGCGGATGATGCGGGTGGGCAGGCCGGCGGCCAGCAGGGCGCGGATGCGCCGCACCGTCTCCACCGTCTGGTCGTCGTACTCGCGATAGCCGTTGGCGCGGCGCGCTGAGTGGATCAGCTCCATCCGCTCGCAGTAGCGCAGCAGGGCTCACTGACTCCGGCACGACGCGACAGTCAAGACGCTTGACCGGCATGTCCGGTTCCGGCCGTATCGGTTACGTTTCGGCGGCCGGCGACGAGCCGGCCAGGTGCAGCGGCTCCGCGATCCGCGATCCGCGATCCGCGAAGCAGGTTGCGGGGCATCAACTACGGCTATGAGCTGGGCAGTTCAGCTCCTATCAGCGCACCACCCGCCGAAACGGCCGCTGTCAGTTGGCGCCCCCGCAGCGATCGAATGGCCCCTGAGGCACAGCCGGAGAACTCCCCGCAGCGTCTGCTTCGGTAGTCCCACCCTGTTCACTCACTGGGAGTCGTGGACTCCGTGGCGCCCTGCGAACCGGCGTCCGGGCTCTCAGGAGCCGTCCCCTGCCCGGTCTCGTGGGTGGTAGTCACGGACTCCGTGGTGCCCTGCAAACCGGTACCCGAGCCCTGCCCGGTCTCGGTGGGAGTCGTGGGCACCGTGGTGCCCTGCGAGCTGATGTCCGAGCCCTGTCCAGTCTGGGTGGGAGTCGTGGACACGGTGGTGCCCTGCGAACCGGTGTCGTGGCTCTGCCCGGTCTGGGTGGGAGTCGTGGACACCGTGGTGCCCTGCGAGCTGGTGTTCGGAACCTGAGGAGCCGTCCCCTGCCCAGTCTGAGTGGGAGTCGTCTGCCCGGTCTGGGTGGGAGTCGTCTGCCCAGTCTGGGTGGGAGTCGTCAAGGCTGGAAGCACGGGCTGCTCGTTCTTCAGCCGCTCGATCTTTACTGGGGCGTTCATTTCCTCTGTGTACTTCTGCGTCGCAGCGATAAATGACTGGTCTATCGCAAATTGCGTAGTGGCTTGGCTTGGCGTCTGAGCCATTTCGTACCCGTCGATGAAGCCCGTGTAGTAATTTCCCTGACCGACAGTGTGGCCTGCGGCAGGCGGGATCGGAATGGCGCTGCGGGGCTTGCCGGCTTCACCTGCCGCCGTGCCGGCCTTGAAGCCGTTGCTGTAGCCGGAAGGGTAAGGGGCGGGAGGGGCCGCTTGCCCGACAGGGCCGGAGATACTCGGGGCTGCCACTGCTACGTGCGCCGGAGCCGGGGCGGCCGATGCCGCTGCGGCGATACCCGGCGAGAGCACCAGGGAGGCCACAAGTCCCGGACCGAGCACGATGAACACTCGCTTGGCACGCATGGCGGTCTCCTTCCAGGACATGCGTCCATCGAAGGCGGTGCGTCCAACCAAGCCGTGTCGCTGAATGATTCCTCTGTGACCTACATGATCAATTGAGGGCGGCACACGTATAAGTCACTGCAAGACCGGCAACGCACTGCCGAGCCGCTGCTCAATCCACCAGCCGCCCGGTTTAACCACCAAAAAGGTGTCCCGTTTAACTAGCGATAGAGGATATTCCCTGTTATTCAGCCTTGCGCACGACAGCGCACAAGACAAGGCCTGGAGGAGATCAATACGGCGCGCACCGCCACGCCACCCACCCCACGCGCACGGCCACCGGATGCACAGCAGGTCGAGACGGAATCACGGCCGTCGCTCCCCCCGATCGTGCCCGGGAGCGGCCGCCCTGGCGTAGTCGGCCAGTACATGGGCGAGCCGCAGGGCGGTGTCCAGATTGCAGCGCCCGAGCTCGACCAGCGGCGCGAGGTAGCCGCTCGCGCACGACACCGGGTCGACGCCGAGCGAGGGCAGGGTGATCCCCACCATCCGTAGCGCGGACTGCAGTTCCGCCGTCACGGCCTCGGCCGCCCGTACCCGCTCACTCGCCGTCAGCATCCTCATCATCACCTTTCACACTGAGTGTGCTCGTTGTGCACACAGCGTGGCGTTTGCGGGTCTAGCCTGGCCAGAGGCGCAGACCCAACAACAGATCGTGTGTGACAGGGAGTTGCTGCGATGCCCGGACCGAAACCCCTCGACCCGTCCTCCTCACCCCGCGCCATGCTCGGCGCCGAATTACGACACAAGCGGGAGGAGGCGGGCCTCACGCAGGAAGAACTCGGCCGCCCTCTCTTCGTCAGCGGCTCGTTCATCGGCCAGCTGGAGGCCGGGGCCCGGCGGATGCAGATGGAGTACGCCGTGAAGATGGACGAGATCCTGGAGACGGACGGCTACTTCGCCCGTAACTGCGAAGCCGCGACGAAGTCGAAGTACCCGGATCACTTCGCGGAGGCGGCGGAGGCGGAAGCCGTTGCGATCACCATCAAGGAGTACGCGCCGCAGCTGATTCCAGGGCTGCTGCAGACGAAGGCATACGCGTGGGCAGTCTGCCGCGCGTACCAGCCGACGGCGCCGGAGGACGTGATCAACGAGACGGTCACGGCACGACTCGAACGTGCGCACCTCCTCGACCATCCAACAACTCCGTTGTTGTGGGTGGTCCTGGACGAGGCTGTACTACGCCGCAGGACCGGCGGCCCGACAGTGATGGCGGAGGTGCTGTGGCACGTGGCCGGGCTAATCCAGAACCACCGAGCCATCGTGCAGGTGTTGCCATTTTCGGCAGGTTCCCATGCGTCGATGAATGGCGCGCTCAAGTTGATGAGCTTCGAGGACGCCCCCACGCTCGCCCATCTCGAAGTGCTGAACGCAAGCAAGTTGGAGGACGACCCAGCGACCGTCGCCCGTCACGAACTGACTTACGATCTGCTCGGGGCCAGCGCACTGTCACCCCAAGATTCCCTGGTCCTGATCGAGTCAGTGGCGGAGGATTACGCCCATGAAGATCAGCCCTGAGTACGACCTGAGCGAAGCTATCTGGCGCAAGTCCAGCTACAGCGGCGGCGAGGGCGGCAACTGCCTTGAGGTAGCGACCTGGCGCAAGTCCAGTTACAGCGGCGGCAGCGGCGGCAACTGCCTCGAAGTAGCCGACAACCACCCCGGCGTCGTGCCCGTCCGCGACTCCAAACACCCGCACGGCCCGGCGCTCGCGTTCCGGGCTCCGGCCTGGTCGGCGTTCATCGACGGCATCAAGTCCGGTGCGCTGCACGGCGCCTGACGTTCACTCGGGGTCCGGGGCTCAAGCCTCGGACCCCGAGCCCTCTTTCCAAGGAACGGGCGGACGGAAGTAACCCACCCACCCTCCCCCGGCAGCGCGGATGACTTTCCGTGACCGGCTTGCCACACCACGTCGCGCCGGTCTAGCGTGCGCAACAACAAACAACCCCGGCAGGTGCTACCAACACCGACCGGGGTCTGACCATCAAGATCGTAAAGGCCCGATCTCATGGCTAGTGAAGACTTTAACGCTGCCCCGTGCGCGTCCGCACTCCCCCACCCCTCCGCCGCCCCCGGCTACGGCAAACGCAGCGCCCCCGATCAACAACGTTCCCGCCCCGGCGACTTCGCGCACCTGCCCCGCCGCGAGGCCTCCATCGCCGCCTACCTCGACCGGCTGCCCGAAGGCGCGGACATCTCCGTGAAGACGCTGGCCAAGGTGCTGCCGGACTACGGCCAATGCGCCCTGCGGACCGCGCTGCGGCGCCTCTCGGAGGCCGGTCATCTGCGGCGCGTCACCGAGCACCACATGAGTGACGGCGGCAGCCCGCTCTGGGTGACGCGTACGTACTTCTCGCGTACGGCCCGGGACGACGCCTGGTGGATGGCCTTATGTGCCGGGAACGTTCCGATGACCGACGACGGAGAAACCCCCGCCGCCGATCCGCCACGCCAACCACGCCCGCACAGCCGCGCCTACGCCACCCTCGCCGCCCTCGGCCGCACCGAACCCCGTATGACGCTCTCGGCCGCCAACTGCGCGTCCCTCGAAGCGTTCGCCGAGGAGTGGCTGGCGCGTGGTGCGACCCCCGATCAGCTGCTGGCCGCCCTGACCTGCGGGCTGCCTACGGCCATCCACCACCCGGGCCGCCTCGCCCGCTCCCGTCTGCTCGCCAAGATGCCGCCCGTAGCCGCTGAGCCAACGAGCCCCATGCCATCGACCAAGCCGGCTCCGCGCCTGCGCATCATGGAGTGCACCGTCTGTCGCGCTCCCGGCCGCGCGGAATCCCTCCCGGGCGGCGTCTGTGGCCCCTGTCGTGGCGAGGCCCCGCCGGACCACGGTCCGGCGGGGCCCACGGCCGCACAAGTTCGCGCCCACGTACGGCAGTTGCGCCGTACGGTCGCCGTCAGCCGGCCATGATGGCGCCGAACTGGGGCGCGCCCGCCGTCGAGACGCCGACCGTCGACGGTGAGATGTAGCGGGAGCCCGTGGTGGTCAGGCGGGTGCCGTCCGAGGGGAGGGTGATGATCGCGCCGTCGCCGCCGTCCTCGTAGGTGGCGCCCACGGTCAGATCGGCCTTCTTGTCGCCGTTGAGGTCGGAGAGGAAGACCTCACCGCCGAAGAAGTCGTTCGCCTCGTCGGTGCCGGGGACTCCCGGGGAGTTCTCGTGGAAGTACTGGACGTTGTGCGAGGTGTCGATGCCGGAGGGCGAGCCGCGCAGTACGGTCACCGCGCCGGCCTTGCTCGCACCGTCGATGGTCTCCTCGGCGACGCCGATGGCGAGGTCCTGGAGGCCGTCGCCGTTGATGTCACCCAGGGAGACCTCGTAGCCGAACTTGTCGCCCTTCTCGGAGCTGCCGGGTATCGCGCCGGACTCCTGGGTGATGGTGTCGATCTGGTCCACGCGCGGGCCGTCGGCGGAACCGTGGATGACGTTGACCTTGCCGCCCTTGGTGCTGCCGGGCACCTGGTCGTCGAAGAGCATGCCGGTGACCAGGTCGCCGAAGCCGTCGCCGTTGACGTCGCCGATGGCCGTGATGAAGCCGCCGGGCAGACGCTTGATGCCGGCGCCGGACAGGCCCGATGACGTGCCGGGCAGGTAGTAATTGGTGCTGTAGTAGGGCTCGTTCTTGTCGTAGGCGCTGACGACGAGGTCGGCGTAGCCCTGGTCGGTGACCTCGCCCGACGTCAGCTGGATGATGCCGTTGCCGGCCCCGCCGAGGATGGGCAGGGCGACGGCCGAGTGGGCGCCCGGGGTTCCGGTCTTGCTGATGCCGCCCTTGAAGACGTGCAGGGTGGCGGAAGAGGTGCCGGTGGCCAGGTCGGCCTTGCCGTCGCGGTCGAAGTCGCCGGCGGCCAGTGCCGCGCCGAAACGGTCGTGCTGCGAGGGGGCCGGGTCGGCCAGGGTGGCACTGCCGAAGCCGGAGAGGCCGCCGGACGCGCCCCACAGGATCTGTACGGTGCCGCCGTCGGCGTCGCCCGCGACATCCTCGTACGGGGCCGCGACGGCGAGGTCCGCGTAACCGTCGGAGTTGAAGTCGCCGGCGGCGAGGCTCGCGCCGAAGAGGTCATCGGCCTCGGCCGCGCCCGGGACGCCCGGGGAGTTCTGGGTCAGCGTGGTGCGCCGGGAGGCGTCCACGCCGTTCGCCGAGCCGTAGAGCACGGTGACGGCGCCGGCGCCCTTCTTGCCGTCGACGGTGGCGGCGGGCGCGGCGACCGCGAGATCGCGGTAGCCGTCGCCGTTGAAGTCGCCCTGGCGGCCGCCCGCGGCCGGCGCGGCGTTGTCCGCGGCCGAGGCGGTGCCGGTGGCGGCCGTCAGCAGCCCGGCCGCCAGCGCGGTGGCGGCCGCGGTGGCCAGGGTCGTACGGAGATGCTTGGGCATGCGGGGCTCGTTCTCCCTTTGTCCGCAGGACAGTTGGTGAAGAAGAGACCCGCGGAGGGAGGGGATGGTTGTAGCGGAGAGGTGAAGGAGAGGAGAAGGAGATGTATCTCCGGCACGGTCAGCGCTCCGCGAACGTCGTCGTTGCCGGGTTCACAACATGTTGCCGGGTTCACAACATGGGGAACGAGACGGTCACGGCATGAAAATCACCGCACGGGAACTCAACCGCGCCACGCTCGCTCGGCAGTTGCTGCTGCGCCGGGAGACGCTCGGCGTCGCCGACGGCGTACGGCGTGTGGTCGCGTTGCAGGCGCAGCACGCGGCCTCGCCCTACCTCGCGTTGTGGAACCGCCTCGCCGACTTCGACCCGGCCGATCTCGATGCCGCCTTCGCCGACCACACGGTCGTCAAGTCGACCCTGATGCGGATCACGCTGCACGCCGTCCACACCGACGATTTCCGGGCCTTCCGCGAGGCCGTGCAGCCTTCGGTGCGTGCCGCCAGGCTGGGCGACCGCTTCACGGCGTCAGGGCTGACCACCGAGGACGCCGACGCGCTGGTTCCGGAACTGCTGGCCTTCGCCGATCAGCCCCGGACGACTGCGGAGTACGAGGCGTGGCTCGCGCAACGACTGGGTGCGCCGGCGAAGCCCGGAGCGTGGTGGGGGTTGCGGCACTATGCGCCGCTGCTGCACGCGCCCACCACACCACCGTGGTCGTTCGGCCACCAGCCCTCGTACATCGCACCCAGGACCAGGCCGGTGCTGGCGGACCCGGAGGTGTCCGCCACGTCCCTGCGAACGCTGGTCCTGCGTTATCTCAAGGGGTTCGGGCCGGCGTCGGTGGCGGACGTGGCGCAGTTCGCGTTGGTCCAGCGTGCCAGGGTCAGGACGACACTGCAGGCTCTCGCCGGCGACGGCGACATCGAGCGGCTGGCAGGGCCGGACGGCGAGGAGCTGTTCGACACCCCGGGCGCACCGCGTCCGGACGAGGACACCCCGGCGCCGCCCCGGCTGATGGCCATGTGGGACAGCATCCTGCTGGCCTACTCCGACCGCAGCCGCGTCATCCCACTGGCCCACCGCACGCTCGTCACCCGCAGGAACGGTGACGTGCTGCCGACCCTGCTGGTCGACGGGTACGTCGTCGGCGTATGGCGCCCGGCCGAGGGGGGAATCGAGGCAACCGCCTTCCACCGTCTACCGGACGAGGTCTGGGAGGAGCTCGCCGCCGAGGCCCGGTCGCTGACGGCGTTCCTCGCCGACCGCGAACCGGAGGTCTACCGCCGTTACGACCACTGGTGGAGCAAGCTGCCGAGCGCCGAGTCCCGGTTGCTCCCCGGGGACTGAGGGGCAGCTCATCCGGCGTCGGAGGCCCCCGGGGCCAGAACCGCACACCCGACGTCGGATGGCCAACTGGGCCGGAAGCGTTCCACGAAGTCGGCGAAGTCGTCACACAGATACTGAGGATCGGACGGCTTCAACCGGATCTGCTTCCGGCTGTCGGCCCACCAGATCTCGAATTCGGTGACCGTGCCTTCGGTCGGCCAGCACTCGCTCCGGTGGGGCAACAGCACGACATCGACGAAGCCTCCGACGCTCAGGCCGATGTCCACAAAGATCCCGATCGCACCGGGACGGGGCACCCTCACGACAGTGCCTTCAACCACCTGCCCGAAGCGCAAGCCTTCCCGAATCCGACTCCACTGTGCGTCTGTCACCACGAACGCATCATCGCACCAAGGCCAGGACCACGAGCGGACGAAACCGGGCCGGCTCAGCCGCCGTCGGCGGCGGGCTGCGCCACCTCTGGGACCCGCTCGCGCCCCGCCCCCGGTCCTCGGGCCGTTTGCCGGGACGAGCCGGCCAGTTCGGCGGCCAGCAGCGCGAACCACACGCCCACCAGTGTCAGATGGGCCCGTTGCGGGATGCCGTGCCAGCCGGGCCGGCCGATCAGCGGGCCCACCGTGCACACGGCGGTCGGCAGCGCCGGCGCCAGCACCCATGTCCCCCAGCGGCGGATCAGCGGCATACGGGGCGCGTCGGTCGCGGCCGCCCGGCCGAGCAGGGCCATCGAGGCGAAGACGAAGAAGTGGGCGAGTGCGCTGGTGGCCGTGTGCCAGGGGTGTACGGCCTCGCATCCGGGTTCCACCGAGGGCGCGCAGCGCATGGGCAGGTAGACATCGGCCAGCGAGGACAACGCGAGGCCGAGCAAGGCCCACCAGCCGGACCGCGCCCACCAGTCCGCCCGCGACCGGATGCCCGTCCGCGACCGGATGCCGGACGCCGCGCCGCCCGCCAGCAGCGCTCCCCCGCCCACCAGCACGGCGCAGACGCTCTCGATCCCGCCGAAGAGCCATCGCAACGGCTGGTCGGCGGCGTACAACTCGCTGACGTAGGAGTGGCGCGGATCCAGGCCCGTCGGCAGCACGAACTCCAGGAGCCAGCCGTTGTAGAGCAACGCGGCCGCGGCCAACAGGAGCGCCGCGACGCGCCGGCGCCCCTGTGCGGCCCGGTCGTGTCCCTGCGTGCCCCGGTTCGTACGAACACCCCATCGCCTTGATCGCGCAGGGTGCATCCACCCCAAGATCCACATTGATGACCGGCCGCCTGCCGTCCACATCGGAGTCGGCACAACGTCATCGTCATCATTACGCGGTCGGCGGCGCGCCCCGCCGGGGCACGCCGAAGGCACGGAGAACGCCGTCGGGGCGGCACCCCCTGGGAGGAGGGTGCCGCCCCGACGAACGTGTGGACGTGTGATCCCGGAGGATCAGCGCTCTGATCCAGAGGATCAGAAGTCCATGTCACCGCCCGGCATACCGCCCGGAGCGGCCGCGGCGGCCTTCTCCGGCTTGTCGGCGATGACGGCCTCGGTGGTGAGGAAGAGCGCGGCGATGGAGGCGGCGTTCTGCAGCGCAGAGCGGGTCACCTTCGCCGGGTCGATGATGCCTTCGGCGATCATGTCGACGTACTCACCGGTCGCGGCGTTCAGGCCGTGGCCGACGGGCAGGTTGCGCACCTTCTCCACGACAACGCCGCCCTCAAGGCCGCCGTTGACGGAGATCTGCTTCAGCGGGGCCTCCAGGGCCAGCTTCACAGCGGCGGCACCGGTGGCCTCGTCACCCTCGAGCTCGAGCTTCTCGAAGACCGAGGAAGCCTGGAGCAGGGCGACGCCACCGCCGGCGACGATGCCCTCCTCGACGGCCGCCTTCGCGTTGCGAACGGCGTCCTCGATGCGGTGCTTGCGCTCCTTGAGCTCGACCTCGGTGGCGGCACCGGCCTTGATGACGGCCACGCCGCCGGCCAGCTTCGCCAGACGCTCCTGGAGCTTCTCGCGGTCGTAGTCCGAGTCGGAGTTCTCGATCTCGGCGCGGATCTGGTTGACGCGGCCCTGGACCTGGTCGCTGTCGCCGGCACCGTCGACGATGGTGGTCTCGTCCTTGGTGATGACGACCTTGCGGGCGCGGCCCAGCAGGTCGAGACCGGCGTTCTCCAGCTTGAGGCCGACCTCCTCGGAGATGACGGTGCCACCGGTGAGGATGGCGATGTCGCCGAGCATGGCCTTGCGGCGGTCACCGAAGCCCGGAGCCTTGACGGCGACGGACTTGAAGGTGCCACGGATCTTGTTGACGACCAGGGTCGACAGGGCCTCGCCCTCGACGTCCTCGGCGATGATCAGCAGCGGCTTGCCGGACTGCATGACCTTCTCCAGGAGCGGCAGCAGGTCCTTCACGTTGCCGATCTTGGAGTTGACGATGAGGATGTACGGGTCGTCGAGCGACGCCTCCATACGCTCCATGTCGGTGGCGAAGTACGCCGAGATGTAGCCCTTGTCGAAGCGCATACCCTCGGTGAGCTCCAGCTCCAGACCGAAGGTCTGGGACTCCTCGACGGTGATGACGCCTTCCTTGCCGACCTTGTCCATGGCCTCGGCGATGAGCTCGCCGATCTGGGTGTCGGCGGCGGAGATGGAGGCGGTCGAAGCGATCTGCTCCTTGGTCTCCACGTCCTTGGCCTGCTCCAGCAGGGCGGCGGAGACAGCCTCGACGGCGCGCTCGATGCCGCGCTTGAGAGCCATCGGGTTGGCGCCGGCGGCTACGTTGCGCAGGCCCTCGCGGACCAGAGCCTGGGCCAGGACGGTCGCGGTCGTCGTGCCGTCACCGGCGACGTCGTCCGTCTTCTTCGCGACCTCCTTGACCAGCTCGGCGCCGATCTTCTCGTACGGGTCCTCGAGCTCGATCTCCTTGGCGATGGAAACACCATCGTTGGTGATCGTGGGGGCGCCCCACTTCTTCTCGAGGACGACGTTGCGGCCCTTGGGGCCGAGGGTGACCTTGACGGCGTCGGCGAGCTGGTTCATCCCGCGCTCGAGACCGCGCCGTGCCTCCTCGTCGAACGCGATGATCTTGGCCATGTGAAGTGGTCCTCCCGGACAGGGGTGGCGTTCTTCGTGGACCGCGCCGGTGCCCGCGACGGACGGCCTGCAACCCTTGTGGTTCCTTGCCCCACTCGGCCTGCGGACCTCACTGACCCGATCCAAGTTCTGTCACTCTCACTGGGAGAGTGCTAACGCAATGATTAGCACTCGACCCCCGAGAGTGCAAGCGGCTCCACAAGGAGCCCCCTTTAGGGGTGGCGGTCGGGCGACGGGAGGGCGCAAGCGGCTTGGGCCGGCACCCCCCGCGCGGAGGACGGCGGAAGACAGCAGAAGGCCCGTATCCCCTCTGGGATACGGGCCTTCACCACGCAGCAGTCGGTCGGCGCCTCAGCCGGCCACCCGGACCATGTCCGCCTGCGGCCCCTTCTGGCCCTGCGAGATCTCGAACTCGACCCGCTGGCCCTCCTCAAGGGTGCGGTAGCCGTCCATCTGAATCGCGCTGTAGTGGACGAAAACATCCGCACCACCGTCGACCGCGATGAAGCCGTACCCCTTCTCCGCGTTGAACCACTTGACGGTGCCCTGAGCCATGCCTAACTCCCCTATTACTGGCCCTTGCGCAGGACCGCACTCCGCGGACCCGGGTCAGACCTCACCCCGCGAAAGGCCCGTGGGGTGTGCGCCGGAACGCGTCGACCGCCGCTGAATGTATCTGCACAGATGCCCAGCGCAACAGGTCAATCGGACGAGAATTCTGGCGTCGGAGAATCGGCAATATCCGCTGAAGTCCCGGTTCTCCGGGGCAAGTCGGGCCAGGCATAGCGCACCTAAGCGACAAATGCCGCCCACACTTTGGACACAACTCTCCCCGTTCTCATATGCGTTCGGCACGCGCGCGGAGATATGCGGAGGGGGATCGCCCCAATGGTATCCCCTTTCACTAAACGGAATTGCCCCGTCCGATTTCAATGGACGGGGCAATTCCGGTCAAGAAGGTGAAGAGATGGCGCAAATTAGCACCCGCCGGCGACCGCCGGAATGATCGAGATACCCGCGCCGTTCGGAGTCGGCGTCTCCAGGCCCTGCTCGAAGCGCACATCATCGTCATTGACGTACACATTCACGAAACGGCGCAGCTTGCCGGCGTCGTCCAGTACACGGGCCGCGATGCCCTGGTGGTTCTTCTCCAGGTCGGCGATCACCTCGGAGAGGGTCGCGCCCTCGGCGGTGACCTCGGCCTCGCCGCCGGTGTACGTGCGGAGGATGGTGGGGATGCGGACCTTGACGCTCATGGTTCTGCCTTCCGGGGACAGGGGTTACGGAGTACGGGTTCGGGGCTGCGGCGCGGCCTCGTGCGCGGACCGGCCGGCGGCCTCAGCCGGCCAGGCCGGCCGCGCGGAACGCGTCCAGGTCCGGACGGATGGTGGCCGTGGGCCCGGAGGTCGGGGCGACGGCGTCAAGCGTCTTGAGGCCGTCACCGGTGTTGAGGATGACGGTGGTCAGGGTGGGGTCGAGCAGACCGTCCTCGATGAGCTTCTTGGTCACGCCGACGGTCACTCCGCCCGCGGTCTCCGCGAAGATGCCCTCGGTCCTGGCCAGCAGCTTGATCGCGTCCACGACCTGCTCGTCGTTGACATCCTCCACCGCACCGCCCGTACGGCGCGCGATGTCGAGCACATACGGCCCGTCGGCCGGGTTGCCGATGGCCAGCGACTTGGCGATGGTGTTCGGCTTCTGCGGGCGGACGACGTCGTGCCCGGCCTTGAAGGCCGTGGACACCGGCGAGCAGCCCTCCGCCTGGGCGCCGAAGATCTTGTAGGGCTTGTCCTCGACCAGGCCGAGGGCGATCAGCTCCTTGAGCCCCTTGTCGATCTTCGTCAGCTGCGAGCCGGACGCGATCGGGATGACGATCTGGTCCGGGAGCTGCCAGCCGAGCTGCTCGCAGATCTCGTACGCGAGGGTCTTGGAACCCTCGCCGTAGTACGGACGCAGATTGACGTTGACGAAGCCCCAGCCCTCACCGAGCGGGTCGCCGATGAGCTCCGAGCAGAAGCGGTTGACGTCGTCGTAGTTGCCCTCGATGCCCACCAGGTCGCCGCCGTAGACCGCGGCCATGACGACCTTTCCGGCCTCCAGGTCGTGCGGGATGAAGACGCAGGACTTGAAACCGGCGCGGCGGGCCGCGGCGCCGACCGCACCGGCGAGGTTGCCGGTGGAGGAGCAGGAGAGGGTGGTGAAGCCGAAGGCGCGGGCGGCCTCGACGGCGATCGCGACGACGCGGTCCTTGAAGGAGTGCGTCGGGTTGCCGGAGTCGTCCTTGACGTACAGACCGCCGGTGACGCCCAGCTCACGGGCGAGGTTGTCGGCCTTGACGAGCTTGGTGAAGCCCGGGTTCAGATTGGGCTTGTCGGCCACGTCGGTGGGGACGGGCAGCAGCGGGGCGTAGCGCCAGATGTTGTTCGGGCCGGCCTCGATCTGCTTCCGCAGGCTCTCGGGATCGCCGCTCGGCAGGTCGTAGGCGACTTCGAGCGGCCCGAAACATTCCTGGCACGCGAAGATCGGACCGAGGTCGAAGCGCGTTCCGCACTCGCGGCAGGAGAGCGCGACGGCAGGACCCAGAGCGACGGCGGGAGTGGTTTCGGTGACTTGCACAGCCATGGAGGCGAGGCCCTTTCTCCTCATCTTCCTCGCGGCGCATCTCGCCACGAGACGGATTTGGCACCTTCCCTAGCCGGGAGCCTCGCGCACGCGGGACGTTTTGCGTCCTGGCGGCAAGACCGGCTGGAGGGTTGCCGGGGCTTCAACGGGCCGTATCCCTCTGCCCCTCTGGATGAGCGGTATGGCACTGGGACGAAACCCAGGCGTTTGTGCGGCGGCGACCCCGACATGCGACGGTCATCCGCGTTGTTCAAGACTGTAACCGAAGGCACTGACAGTTGAGATAGTCGTCCGAACCGCGAGATGGATCACACGGGCCGCTGATACGGCGGCCACCGAGGAGTCGTAGACGTGCTGGAAGAGGTGGAGCGCTGGCTCAGCAGCCGCTCCTGGTCCGCCGCGGACCGTCCCCTGGGGCAGCTGGTGGAGGCCAAGCGCCAGACGGGCCGTACGGTCAGCGTCGTACTGCCCGCGCTCGACGAGGAAGCCACCGTCGGGGCGATCGTCACGGTCATCCGCGAGGAGCTGATGACCGACGCGGTCCCGCTCGTCGACGAGCTGGTGGTGCTGGACTCCGGCTCCACGGACCGCACCGCCGAGGTCGCGGCGGCGGCCGGCGCCCGGGTCGTCCACCGCGACAGCGTGCTGCCGCGGCTGCCCGCGGTGCCCGGCAAGGGCGAGGTGCTGTGGCGCTCACTGCTGGCCACCAGCGGCGACATCATCTGCTTCATCGACGCCGACCTGCGCGAATTCTCGTCCACCTTCGTCTCGGGGATCATCGGGCCGCTGCTGACGGATCCGGACATCCAATTCGTCAAGGCGATGTACGACCGTCCCCTGGAGACCGGCGGTGCCGGCTCCGGCGCCGGGCAGGGCGGCCGGGTCACCGAGCTGGTCGCCCGCCCGCTCCTCAATCTGCACTGGCCGCAGCTGGCCGGCTTCGTCCAGCCCCTGGGCGGCGAGTACGCGGCCCGCCGCTCCCTCCTGGAGCGGCTGCCGTTCCCGGTCGGCTACGGCGTGGAGCTCGGGCTGCTGGTCGACGCGCTGCACACTGTTGGTCTGGACGCACTCGCCCAGGTGGACGTCGGCGTGCGCAAGCACCGCCACCAGGGCGGCCAGGCGCTGGGCCGGATGGCCGCCGCGATCTACCGGACCGCCCAACTACGGTTGGCCCGCGGCCACTTGGTGCGGCCCCGGCTCACCCAGTTCGACCGCGGCGAGCAGGGCTTCGTGCCGCGCACGACGGACGTGGACACCGAGGAGCGGCCCCCGATGGCCGAAATTCCGGAGTACGCGGCGCGACGCGCGGCCTGACCGGCGCTCCGTACGTTTGCGCGGATCGGTGGCGGGTTAATGTCGCGACATGGTCTCCGAGCGCAGTGCGGTCCAGACAGGTGCCGAGGTTCTTGTCGCCTCCAATCGCGGTCCGGTCTCTTACGCCCTGGGGGAGGACGGCGCGCTGACCGCCAAGCGCGGCGGTGGCGGGCTGGTCTCCGGGCTGTCGGCCATCGGGCCCGACACGGACGCGGTGTGGGTGTGTGCCGCGCTCGGTGACGGCGACCGGGAGGCCGTACGGCAGACGGGTGGTGCGCTGCATCCCGGCGACACCGGCGGACAGCGCGTCCGGATGCTGGACATTCCGGCCGAGGTGTATGCCGCCGCCTACAACGGCATCGCGAACTCCGTGCTGTGGTTCGTCCACCACATGCTGTACCAGACGCCGCTGGAGCCGGCCTTCGGCGCGGAATTCCGGACGCAGTGGTCGTCGTACGAGGCCTACAACCGCGCCTTCGCCCAGGCGCTCACCGACGAGGCCGCCGAGGGCGCCGCGGTGCTGGTGCAGGACTACCACCTGGCCCTGGTGCCGGGCATGCTGCGGGAGCTGCGGCCCGACGTACGAATCTCCCATTTCTCGCACACTCCGTGGGCGCCGCCGGAGTACTTCCGGATACTGCCGGACGACATCGCCGAGCAGCTGCTGCGGGGGATGCTGGGCGCCGACCAACTCGGGTTCCTCACGCACCGCTGGGCGGACGCCTTCGCCGGATGCTGCGCCGCGGTGGTCGGCGGCACGGGGAACACCCGGATCGCCGTCCACGGGCTCGGCGCGGACGCCGAGTTCCTGCGGGAGCGGTCGCGGCGGGCGGATGTCGACGAGCGCCAGGCCACCCTGCGCGAGCAGATCGGTACGGATCCCGACGGCGCGCCCCGCAGGACCATCGTCCGGGTGGACCGCACCGAGCTGTCGAAGAACATCGTCCGGGGGCTGCTGGCCTACCGTCAGCTCCTGGTGGACCACCCGTCATGGCGCGAGCGCGTGGTGCATGTGGCCTTCGCCTATCCGTCGCGCCAGGACCTGGCCGTGTACCGGGAGTACACGGCGGAGGTCGGGCGGGTGGCCGAGGAGATCAACTCCGAGTACGGCACGCCGAGTTGGCGGCCGGTCGAGCTGCATGTGAAGGACGACTTCGCGCGGTCGCTGGCCGCGTACCGCCTGGCGGACGTGGCGCTGGTCAATCCGATCCGGGACGGGATGAATCTGGTCGCGAAGGAGATCCCGGTGGTCTCCGAGCAGGGCTGTGTGCTGGTGCTCTCCCGGGAGGCCGGCGCCCATGAGGAGTTGGGCACGGACGCCCTCACGGTCAATCCGTACGACGTCACGGGCACCGCGCGGGCGCTGCACGAGGCGCTGTCGATGGACGCCGGCGAGCGCGACGCACGCACGCAGCGGCTGGCGGCGGCGGCCACGGCGCTGCCGCCGGCGCAGTGGTTCCTGGAGCAGTTGCGGGCGTTGAAGGAGTGAGAGGGCAGTCCCGTCGGCGGGCACCGACCCAGGCGTCGGCCTAAGGGCTGTCCCGTAATCCCTGGCGGGCGCACGACGACAGCTACGGCACTCCCCCAGCTAACGCTGGGAGGTGCCCCCACGCCGCGTTGTCGGAACATCCGGATACACCCAGTATCCGGACGTCCCTCCGCCTTGCGATGCAGCTCGGCATCCGTACAGCGAATGAAGAGCCGAGACGGAGTGAGCGGTGGGGGCCCCTCCTGCGCCCTTAAGGCGTGGGGGAGAACGCAGTGCATCTGACGCCGTGCGCTGATCCACCAGGGATTACGGGACAGCCCTTAGCTGCCGGCCCGGGTTTCGGCGAGGCGGTCGGCCAGGGTGCCGAGCAGTCCCACGACGCCGGTCGGGCCGTCGACCACCAGGTCGGCGCGTTCGGCGAGTTCGGTGACCTCGTCGCTGCCGCTGCACACCAGGACGCCGGTGAGGCCGTCCGAGCGGAGCTTTTCGACGGCGGCGAAGGCGGCCAGGTCGCCGAGGTCGTCGCCGGCGTAGAGGACGGTGGCGGCGCCGGTCTCGCGGACCCATTCGGCGAGGGCGACGCCCTTGTCCATGCCCGGGGGGCGCAGTTCCAGGACGAAGCGGCCCGGTTCGACGATCAGGCCGTGGCGTTCGGCGAGCGCGGTGAGCGGGCGGCGCAGCCGGTCGAAGGTGCCCTGGGGGTCGGCGGCGCGGCGGGTGTGTACCGCGATGGCGTGGCCGCCCTTGCGCTCGATGGCGGTCTCGACCCAGGTGCCGTGCCAGACGCCGGAGGCGTCCAGGACGCCGGGGAGTTCGGCCTGTATGGCGGCGATGCCGGGGTGCGGGGCGGGGGCGTGGACGGTGCCGGTGGCGGCTTCCCAGCGCTCGGCGCCGTAGTGGCCGAGGACGGTGAGGTGGGCCAGGCCGGGGTTGTCCGCGAAGCCGCCGAGGCGGACCGCGACGGTGGCCGGGCGGCCGGTGATCACCGCGGCGGCGCGCAGCCGCGGGACGAGACGGGCGAGTGCGGCGACGGCGCCTTCATGGGCGCGGGCCTTTTCCGGGTCGGGGACGATATCGGCGAGGGTGCCGTCGAAGTCGAGGGCGACGACGGTGCGTTCCGGGTGCGCCAGCAGCGCGGCGAGGCCTTCGCGGCCGGCGGCGGTACGCGGTGTCGGCACGGATTCGGGTGTCGGCTGGGACTGCGGCGCGGCGTTCGGGGGGCTGCCCATGGCGCCGACCTTACCGGCGCCGGGCGGGCGTTGGGGGTAGCCGGGAGAGGGTGTACGGGCGCATCGGGGCGGCGGTCGGGCGCCGCCGTCACCGGCGGGCGCGGCGGGCGTCCCGTATCCGGCGCAGGCGGTTGACGGTGACGGGGTCGTGGGCGAGCGCGCGGGGGTCGTCCAGCAGGGCGTTGAGGAGTTGGTAGTAGCGGGTCGGGGAGATGCCGAGCTGCTCGCGGATGGCGCGCTCCTTGGGGCCGGGGCCCGGCCAGGAGCGACGCTCGACGGCGAGGACGGCCTCGTCGCGGGCGGAGAGGCCGGCGGCGGGCTCGCGGGTCCCGGGCTCGTCGGCCGAACCGGTGGCCGGAGCGCCCGGACCGGCGGCCGGAGCACCTGTACCGGCCGGAGCACCCGAACCGGCCGGAGCACCCGGAGCACCCGGACCGGCAGAAGCGCCCGCACCGGCCGAGGGGTCCCTGCCCTCCGCCCCGCCCGTGTCCTGCGTACCGCCCGCCATCACGCTTCCACGATAAGCGCACGGTCGGACAATGCCCGGCACGTCGCCCCGGCCGCCGTACGCCCGCGCACCTGCCCGTACACCCTCCCCCGGCTCTCGCCGGGAGGTACCGCCGGCATCCGTCCGCACACCGTCATTGGGCGGCGTTGTCGGCCGTGTCCGCCATGTTCTGGAGGTCGGTGAGCACACCGGCCGGATTGCCCTTCGGGCCGACCGCGGCGCCCATCCTGGCCTTGATGTTCTTGGAGACCATGGGCCAGGAGGTCTTGTTCGCGGGGTAGAACTCGGCGGTGGCGAGCTGCTTGAGGAAGCCGTGCAGCTTGCTGTACTTGTCGTCGGCGAGCATCGCCTGGGAGGCGGAGGCGGTGACCGGCAGCAGGCCGTATTCGCCGGAGAACTCCTCGACGTTCTTCGCGCTGTAGACGAAGTCCAGGAACTTGCCGACCTGGGTACGGTGGCCGCCCTGCTTGAAGGCCATCATCCAGTCGGCGACACCCATGGTGGCCTTGGCCTTGCCGTTGATGCCGGGCAGCTCGACGGTGCCGTAGTCGATGCCCTTGTCCTCGGCCTGCTTCATCAGGGTGGGGTGGCCGTTGAGCATGCCGACCTTGCCCTCGGCGAAGCCCTGGAAGGCGTCCTCGCGGTTGAGCTTGGCGGGGTCGGTGCCGGTCAGGCCCTTGCCGACGAGGTCGTCCTTCAGCCAGTTGAAGGTCTTGACGTTCTCCCGGGAGTCGATCCGGTACTTGCCGATGCTGTCGATGTAGCCGCCGCCACCACTGAGCAGCCACATCAGCGTCTCGGCCTGGGTCTCCTCCGGGCCGAGCGGCAGCGCGAACGGCATCTTCACGCCGTGCGCCTTCAGCAGCTGGGCGTCGCGGGCGATGTCGTTCCAGCTCTGCGGCGGGGCGGTGATGCCGGCCTGGGTGAACAGCTTCTTGTTGTAGAAGAGCCGCCGGGTGCTGGCGCCGAAGGGCATGCCGTACTGCACCCGGTTGTACTCGCCGGCCTCCGCGAGGGAGGTGGTGAAATCGGCCTGGGTGGGGATGGAGAGCAGCTCGTCGGCGCTGTAGAGCTTGCCCTTGGCGGCGTAGTCGGCGTACGCGCCTATCTGTGCGAGGTCCGGGGCGTGGCCGTCCTCGACCAGGTTCTCGACCTTCTTGTCGACGTCCGTCCAGCTGTAGACCTCGACATCGATCTTGATGTCGGGGTTCTTCTTCTCGAAGGCGCGGGCGAGCTGGTCCCAGTAGTGCTGGGAACCGTTGGACCTGCTGTCGCCGTAATCCGCCGCGATCAGCTTGAGGGTGACCTCGCCGTCGCTGCCCGAGCCGCTGCCGCAGCCGGTAAGAGTCAGTGTCATGGAGGTGGCGATTGTCGCCGCCGCCAGGCTCAAGTACCGCCGCTGCACCGCTTTTGCCGCCTTTTGTGCCGAAATTACGTGTTCTTGCCGGGGCATGCCCCGCCGTCTCGGGGATCGCCCTCGATCGGCATGAACAGCGAGTCTCTCCCGCGTTCTTTACAAGGTCTACACCACCCCCCCTCTTCCCCCGGAATCGACCTTCCCGCAGGTCCCCGGCACGATCCGCACGGTGAGTGGACTAGACCTTTCAGGGCGGATCGCGCGAAACTGTTCCCGTGAGACACGTCATCGCCCTTGATGTGGGCGGCACCGGGATGAAAGCCGCCCTCGTAGGGGTGGATGCCGCGCCGACCGGAAGGACGCCCCCCGTTCTGCTGTACGAGGCGCGGCGCCCCACCGGCCGCGAGCGCGGCCCCGACGCGGTCGTCGAGGCCATCCTCGACTTCGCCGACGAGCTCCGCGACCTCGGCACGGCACGCTACGGCGCCCCCGCCCTGGCCGCCGGCGTCGCCGTCCCCGGCATCGTCGACGAGCGGTCGGGCACCGCCGTCTACGCCGCGAACCTCGGCTGGCGGGACGTACCGATGCGGGCGCTGCTGTCCGAACGGCTCGGCGGGGTGCCGGTCGCCCTCGGCCACGACGTACGCACCGGCGGCCTGGCCGAGGGCCGGATCGGCGCCGGCCAGGACGCCGACCGCTTTCTGTTCGTGCCGCTGGGCACCGGCATCGCGGGCGCCATCGGCATCGGCGGCCGGATCGAGGCCGGTGCGCACGGCAGCGCCGGCGAGATCGGCCACATCGTCGTACGGCCCGGCGGGCGGGCATGCGGCTGCGGGCAGCGCGGCTGTCTGGAGACGCTGGCCTCGGCCGCCGCGGTCGGCCGTGACTGGGCGGCGGCCTGCGGCGATCCGCAGGCCAGCGCGGCGGACGCGGCCAAGGCCGTGGAGTCCGGCGACGCACGCGCCCACACCGTGTGGCACAACGCGGTGGACGCGCTCGCCGACGGTCTGGTCACCGGGCTCACCCTGCTCGACCCGAAGACGCTGATCATCGGCGGCGGGCTCGCCGAGGCGGGCGACACGCTGTTCACACCTCTGCGGGAAGCGGTCCGCCGACGCGTTACGTTCCAGCGGCTCCCCTCGATCGTTCCGGCGGCCCTGGGGGACGCCGCCGGGTGCCTGGGCGCAGGACTGCTCGCCTGGGATCTTCTCTCCACGGAGGTAACCGCCTGATGGCACAACAACAGTCCGCGCAACGGCCCTCGGACCCCCGACGCACCGTCCTGGCCGGCGCCCGGATCGCCCGGCCGTCCGGCGTTGTCGAGACCGGCCGGTTGACCGTCGAGGGCAGCCGGATCGCCGCCATCCGCAGCCGCGACGCCGACCTCGAAGAGAGCGGCAGCGAAAGCGTCGTGGATCTCTCGGGCCATCTCATCGTGCCCGGCTTCGTCGATATGCACGTCCACGGCGGAGGTGGCGGCTCCTTCTCGTCCGCCGACCCCGACGAGTGCATGACCGTCGTCGACACCCACCGCAGGCACGGCACCACCTCGATGCTCGCCTCCACCGTCACCGGCGAGCTGGCCGACCTCGCCCGGCAGGCCGCGGTGCTCGCCGAACTCGTCCAGCAGGGCGAGCTGGCCGGGATCCACTTCGAGGGCCCGTTCATCTCCCCGGACCGCTGCGGCGCCCACCAGCCGGGGCTGCTGCGCGAGCCGGACCCGTCCGACGTCCGCAAGCTCATCGACGCCGCGCACGGCACCGCGGCGATGATGACCCTCGCCCCCGAACTGCCCGGCGGCCTGGAGTCCGTACGGCTGCTCGCCGACGCCGGCGTGATCGCCGCCGTCGGCCACACCGACTCCTCCTACGACGCCACCCTCCAGGCCATCGACGCGGGCGCCACCGTCGCCACCCACCTCTTCAACGCGATGCCCGCACTGGGCCACCGCGCCCCCGGGCCGGTCGCCGCCCTCCTGGAGGACGAGCGGATCACCGTCGAGCTGATCAACGACGGCACCCATCTACACCCCTCGATCCTGCAGTTGGCGGTCCGCGAGGCGGGCGCCGAACGGGTCGCCTTCATCACCGACGCCATGGGCGCGGCCGGCATGAACGACGGGATGTACCCGCTCGGCCCGATGCGGGTCGAGGTCAAGGACGGCGTCGCACGGATCAGCGACGGCCCGACGGCCGGCTCCATCGCCGGCTCCACGCTCACCCTGGACCGCGCCTTCCGACGTGCCGTCACCGTCGACGGCCTGACGATCGACCAGACCGTACGCGCCCTCTCGGCCAACCCGGCCCGCCTCCTGGGCATCGACGACCGGGTCGGCTCCCTGCAGACCGGCAAGGACGCCGACCTGGTGGTGCTGGATCCGGCATACGACCTGGTGGGCGTCATGCGCCGGGGCGAGTGGCTGGTACGCCCCCCGGGTGCGTAACGCTCCGCGACCACAGCGGAACAACTACGCAGCCTGCCGCCCCTCCAGGTAGCCGTGCGTCACACGGTGGTTGGCCCGGGTCTGGGCCAACCACCACCGGCGATGGCATGATCGCTCGCGCACTTGTCCGTATGCCGCCGCGCGCGGTTGCCACACCGACGGCCGCCCGGCCATGACTTGCCCGGAGGGGCGACCATGATCCTTACGGTCACGCTGAACGCCGCCCTGGACATCACCTATCGCGTTCCCCGGCTCCGTCCGCACAGCACGAACCGGATCACCGAGGTGTCCGAACGCCCCGGCGGCAAGGGCCTGAACGTCGCCCGCGTGCTGGCCGCGCTCGGCCACCGTACGGTCGCCACCGGCTTCGCGGGCGGCGGCACCGGCGACGCACTGCGCGCCCTGCTCGCCGAGACCGACGTCACCGACGCCCTGGTCCCGGTCGGCGGCGCCTCCCGCCGCACCGTCGCCGTCGTCGACGAGACCACCGGCGACACCACCCAGCTCAACGAACCGGGCCCCACCGTCTCCCCCGCCGAATGGGACACCTTCCTCGGCACCTACCGCGAACTGCTGGGCGAGGCACGGGCGGTGGCGTTGTGCGGCAGCCTCCCGCCGGGCGTCCCGGTCGATGTCTACGCCCGGCTGACCCGCGCCGCGCGCACCGCCGGTGTCCCGGTCCTCCTCGACACCAGCGGCGAGCCGCTGCGCCGCGGACTGGCCGCCCGCCCCGACCTCGCCAAGCCCAACGCCGATGAACTCGCCGCCCTCACCGGCAGCACCGAACCGCTGCGCGCCGCCCGCGACGCCCGCCGCCGCGGCGCCCATGCCGTGGCCGCCTCGCTGGGCCCGGACGGCATACTCGCGGTCACCGCCGACGGCACCTGGCAGGCCGCCCCGCCGTGGCACATCGCCGGCAACCCGACCGGCGCCGGCGACTCGGCGGTCGCCGGTCTGCTCTCGGGCCTGGTCGAGGAACTCCCCTGGCCGGACCGGCTGACCCGCGCGGTGGCCCTCTCCGCCGCGACCGTACGGGCCCCGGCCGCGGGCGAGTTCGACGTGGCGACGTACCAAGAGCTGCTGTCACGTGTGGTGGTGACGGATCATCCGGCGGCGGCGTGACGCGGGACGGCGGCCGGGCCATCCGGGCGCGGACGCCCCGGCCGCGGCGTCATCATCCCCGGACAGCAATGCTCTTGACCGGCCGCGGGGCCTTGGCCGAGTAGTGACCATCGGTCAGGTCGAAGTGCTCGCCGTAGCACCCTGAATCGCTGTAGAAGGTCGACTTCGGGGAGGGGACGTGCCCACCCGAGCCCCGAAGTGGCAGTCGCTGCCTACTGCTTGGTGCCACCCTGCTGCAGCCACACCTGATCCAGGTTGGCGTTGCACTGGTTGCCCTGCCCGCAGGAGATCTCGATGGTGTTGGTGCCCTGGTTCAGGGTGACGGGTGCCCAGGTGGTCTGCCAGCCCTTCTTCCAGTCCCCCTTCGGCGAGTGGATGAAGTTCTTCAGGCCGAGCGGCTGGTTGTTGGGCTTGCTGTTGACCACCAGCGTCGCATTGGCGTCCTCGCCCGGGATGCCGTAGCGCACGTACAACCGGTAATCGCCCGCTTGCGGGGCATCCACCGTCCACTGCACCTTCGCCCCGACCTGATTGAAGCCGGCGACGTACGAACCGCTCGCCGAGTGGGCGCCCTCGATGTCCTTGGCGGTCGTCGCCCCGCCGTCCAGACGCAGGCTGCCCGCGTCCTCCTTGGGCAGCTCGCCGGGCTTGGGCTTACCGGTCGGCTTGTCGGTGGGCTTGACCGTGTCACCGGCCGTCGGCCCCGGCTTGCCCGCGTCGGTGTCCTTGGCATCGTTGCCGTTGGTGAGCATCGCGACACCGATGCCTATGCAGACCACCGCGACCACCGCGACGGCGCCGACCAGCAGGCCGTTGCGACGGCGGGGCTCCTGGCCGCCGTGGCCCGGGGCCGTGACGGGCCGGGTGCGGTCGCCGCCGGGCAGCGTCTCGGGGGCGGCGTAGTGGGCGTTCTGCTGGCCGTAGGTGATCTGCTGCGGGGCCTGCTGGCCGTACTGGCGCTGGCCGACCGCGCGCACCTGGTTGTAGGACGTACGCGGAACCCCCGGCTGCCGCGCCGCCGCACCGTCGCCCGCCGAGCCCGGTGCGCCGCCTTCGCCGCCTTCCGAGCGGTAGAGATAGGCGAACGGGTCGTCGTTCTCCGGCGTGTCCGCGCCGTTGTTGCCGGCCGTCATTCCGTGTCACTCCCAAGCGATCTGTGCGCGTCATGTACGCGTCCGTACGCGTCCGCAGACATCTGCTGCGCGAACTGTCTTCGGGCCCCCGGCGGCGCGCGCCGCATCGGCGCAGCCTACCCCCTCGGGGCCTTGGCACACCGAGCCCGAAGTGCCACAAGATCGCTACAGATCGGTGAACTGCTGGTGCGGCGGCCGGCGGGCCGCGGATGTGAGATACGCGGCACCGCTGCGGGGACCGCTCAGCCCGCCGCCCGCCGATTGGCCTTGGACCGGGACCGCTTCTCGACGTACATCCGCTGGTCGGCCGACTCCAGCACCTCTTCGGCCGACATTCCGCAGCTCGCCCAGCCGATGCCGAAGCTGGCGCCCACCCGGACGGCCCGGCCCTCCACCCGGATCGGCGGGATGATCGCGTTCCGCAGCCGGACCGCGAGGTCCTGGGCATCGGCCGTGCCGAGGCCGTCGGCGAGCACCACGAACTCGTCACCGCCGAGCCGGGCGACCGTATCCCCGTCCCGGACACCGCTGGTCAGCCGGCGGGCGACCTCGATCAGCACCGCGTCACCGGTGTTGTGCCCGAAACGGTCGTTGATCGACTTGAAGCCGTCGAGGTCGCAGAAGAGGACCGCGAGCCCCTTGGAGCCGTCGTCGGCCGGCCCGTCCGGGGGTGCGACGAGGTGGACATGGTGATCGAACGGGACCGGGGCCTTGCCCTCGAAGCCGTCGATCCCGTCGAACGGCTCCCTCCCGTTCGCGCGGAAGCCGTGCGGATCACGGGGATCTCCGGCGCCGGCCGCGGAGGCGTACGCATCCGCCATCGAGCCCGCCGGACGGGAGCACAGCCGGGCGCCGAGCCGGGCCCGCAGCTCGGCACTGTTGGGCAGCCCGGTCAGCGAGTCATGGCTGGCGCGGTGCGCGAGCTGGAGCTCGTGCCGCTTGCGCTCCTCGATGTCCTCGACGTGGGTGAGCAGGAAACGGGGGCCGTCGGCGGTGTCGGCGACGACGGAGTTGCGCAGCGAGACCCACACGTAGGTGCCGTCCCGCCGGGCCAGCCGCAGCTCGGCACGGCCGCCCTCGGCGGAGGTGCGCAGCAGCGTGCCGATGTCCTCGGGGTGGACGAGGTCGGAGAAGGAGTAGCGGCGCATCCCGGACGCCGGGCGGCCCAGCAGCCGGCACAGTGCGTCGTTGGTGCGCAGCAGCCGTCCGTGCTGGTCACCGCCCATTTCGGCGACGGCCATCCCGCTCGGCGCGTACTCGAACGCCTGGCGGAAGCTCTCCTCGCTGGCGCGCAGTGCCTGCTGCTCACGCTCCAGCCGGACCAGTGCGCGCTGCATGTTCGCCCGCAGCCGGGCGTTGCTGATCGCGATGGCGGACTGGAAGGCGTACATCTGCAGGGCTTCCTGGCCCCAGGCGCCGGGCCGCCGGCCGTTGCGCGGCCGGTCGACGGAGATCACTCCGAGCAGCTCTCCGCTGCCGTTGGCCGCCGTGTACATGGGCGCGAAGAGGCGGTCCATGGGGTGCCACTCGTCGGGGAACCGGGGCGCGGGGCCGGCCGTGTGCCACTGCGGCACGTCGTCGTCGTCCAGCACCCAGCCCTCGGTGTGCGGGATGAAGCACAGGTCGCCCCACCGCTCGCCCATGGACAGCCGGCGTTCCCAGGAGGACCGGGAGCCGACCCGCCCGGCCATCAGCGCCTCGGCACCCGCGCTGCCGGCGACCGCGGCGACGACGAGATCGCCGTCGGGACGGACGAGATTGACCGCAGCCAGCTCATAGCCGAGCCCGTTGATGGCGCCGTCGGCGACTGTCTGCAAGGTGTCCGCAAGGCTACGTGCGGTATTCAGCTCGGCGACCACTTGGTGCAGCTGCCGCAGGGTCGCAAGACGGACGTATGGCTCCGACTCGGTCTCCATCGCTCGCTCTCCCTGAGACCTCGACAGCAAACTCCACGATTCTTTGTCGTCCGATTCCACGCTCACTGAATCACAGTGAGCTGTTCACTCGGTACACAGGGTCAACAATTAGCGCCTGCTGTGACTCAAGTCACAGACCGTGAGCGAGCGTTGCTGGTCCCCCGCGGGCCCGCCACCGGAGCGTGCCTTCACTCTTTCTACACTTCCTGAACGCAAATTCCGAGAGTTGGGGACCTCCGTCGTCAGACCTAGGACGCGAGTGGTCCCAGGGCCCGATGCGAGCCGGGGGCGGTCGAAGTTAGCGTGCATGGCGTGTTCACGAGATTCCCCGCCGAGACGGCGACCGCCGGACCCGCCACTCAAGCCACACCCGTCGTCGCCCCCGCATCCGTGCCGGGCGACGCATCGATCCCGCATTCTGTTGGGGTGAGTGACGACGAGTTCCGTGCCGCCTTGTCCCGCCTAGCCGCCGGCGTGGTGCTGATCACCGCCCACGACCCGGACGACGGGCCGCGCGGCGAGGACGTCGGCATGACCGCCACGGCGTTCCTGTCCGTATCCCTCGACCCGCCGCTCGTGATGGTGAGCGTTCGCAACGACTCACGGATGGACGACCTGCTGGAGCTCCAGCCACTGTGGGCCGTATCGGTACTGTCGGGGCACCAACGGCAGATTGCCGGACGATTCGCAATGAAGGGCCGCATCAGCGACCGACTGCTCTTCGAGGACATTCCTCATGTACGGGGCGAAGCGTCCGGGGCACCGCTCATCGGCGGCGCGCTGGCGACCCTGGAGTGCCGCACCGAGCAGCGGGTCGCGGCCGGGGACCACACGCTCGTCATCGCGCGCGTACTTGCCACCACGATCCCGAACGACGACGACGGACCGCTGACGTATTTCCGCGGGAAGTACCGGCAGTTGGGGTGAGGGGTGGGGCGGCGGGTGCGGGGGGCGATGGCGACCCGGGCTCAGCCCCAGTCGCGGCCCGAGCGGCCGCGCTTGGTGTCGCCGCGCTGCTTCTTCTCCCGCAGCCGCCGCTCATTGATGCCCCGTGGGATCCGCGATTTGCGGCGCGGCTTGGGCGGCGGCGCGGTGGCCTCCGCGAGCAGGGCGGTCAGCCGGACGGCCGCGGTCTCGCGGTTGCGCCACTGGGAGCGGTGGTCGGAGGCCCGTACGGACAGCACACCGTCGACCAGCCGACCCGCCAGCCGCTCCAGGGCGCGCTCCTTCCACACCGGCGGCAGCGCCTCCGTCTTGAGAAGGTCGAAGCGCAGCTCGACCTGGCTGTCGCTGGTGTTGACATGTTGGCCGCCCGGACCTGAGGACCGCGAGAAGCGCCATACGAGCTCGGCCTCTGGAAGGACGACCGAACCGCGGATGACATAGGGCCCGGACATGAGTCCTATGATCCCGCGTGCCAAGGCGCCCCGTCACCCGCTTTTCGGGGCTCTTGGGGTGCCGTCCGCATCAGGATTCGGCAAAGAGAGTAAAGACAGCTGGAACCTCGCGGTCCCCTGATGGCGTTGTGGTGGGTGACGGTAGCTTCGTACGCGGTACGGAGCCCGACGCTTCGACGAGTCGACAAGGAAAGGGACATCCCATGGCTGTAAGCCTGTCCAAGGGTGGCAACGTCTCGCTCACCAAGGAGGCACCGGGCCTGACCGCCGTCACGGTCGGCCTTGGCTGGGACGTCCGCACCACCACCGGCACGGACTTCGACCTCGACGCGAGCGCGATCGCGGTCAACCCGAGCGGCAAGGTCTACTCGGACCAGCACTTCGTCTTCTTCAACAACAAGGCCACGCCGGACCAGTCGATCGTCCACACGGGTGACAACGTCACCGGCCAGGGCGAGGGCGACGACGAGCAGATCAACGTCAACCTGGCGGCCCTGCCGGCCGACATCGACAAGATCGTGTTCCCGGTCTCCATCTACGACGCCGAGAACCGCAGCCAGAACTTCGGCCAGGTGCGGAACGCCTTCATCCGCATCATCAACCAGGCCGGCGGCACGGAGATCGCCCGCTACGACCTCAGCGAGGACGCGGCCACCGAGACCGCGATGGTCTTCGGTGAGCTCTACCGCAACGGCGCGGAGTGGAAGTTCCGCGCCGTGGGCCAGGGTTACGCGTCGGGCCTCGTCGGCATCGCGCAGGACTTCGGCGTCAACGTCTGAGGTCTGAAGTCTGAGTACTGCCGGAGCAGCGCCTGAGTAGCGCTGGGCTCCGGCGCATTCAGCGCAGCGGAGGGTCGGTCCCCAATGGGGGGCCGGCCCTCGGCGCGTTTCAGGGGCGCGGCGGCTCGGGGCGGCCTCGGTCGGACGGCCTCGGTCGGACGGCCTCGGTCGGACAGCCTCGGTCGGACGGCCTCGGTCGGACGGCCTCGGTCGGGCAGCCCGCTCAGCCTGCCCCGCTCAGGCCACCGCGTCCTCGGCCGCTTCGGGTGGCGTGGCCAGCACCGCCACCTCGTCCAGCGACAGGCCGAGCGCGGCGGCCAGCGCAGCGACCGTGAAGAACGCCGGGGTCGGCGCCCGACCGGTCTCGATCTTCCGCAGCGTCTCGGCGGACAGTCCCGCCACGGCCGCGATCTCGACCATGCTCCGCCCGCCGCGCGCCGCACGCAGCAGCGCGCCGAGCCGCTCACCGCGTTCACGTTCCCAAGGGGTCAGTGGAGTTCGCACCATGCTCGTGATACTAATACCGGTAAACAAATACCGGTAAACAAATACCGGATACTGGTGGGTGGAGGACGTACTCATGGTGGAGATCAAGACGGATGCGGCGCTGGACGCGATGCGAGTGGCCGGCCGGGTCGTCGGCGACGCGCTGGCCGCGGTACGTGCCGCGGCCGCCCCCGGCGTGCGGCTGCTGGAGCTGGACGAGGTCGCCCGCACGGTTCTGGACGAGGCCGGCGCCACCTCGCCGTTCCTCGGCTACCGCCCGTCCTTCGCCCCCACCCCCTTCCCCGCCGTCATCTGCGCCTCCGTCAACGACGCGATCGTGCACGGCATCCCGGACAACACCCGGCTGCGCGACGGCGACCTGGTCAGCATCGACTGCGGCGCCGTGGTGGACGGCTGGGCCGGTGACGCGGCCGTCAGCTTCGCCGTCGGCACCGCACGCCCCGAGGACCAGCGGCTCATGGACGTCACGGAACAGGCGCTGGCAGCGGGCATCGCGGCCGCCGTGGTCGGCGCCCGGATCGGCGACATCTCCCATGCGATCGGCGGCATCGGCCGCGCCGCCGGCTACGGCATCCCCGACGACTTCGGCGGACACGGCATCGGCCGCCAGATGCACGAGGACCCGCCGGTCCCCAACAAGGGCCGCCCGAACCGTGGCTTCGTCCTGCGCCACGGCCTGGTCATCGCCATCGAGCCGATGTTCCTCGCCGGCGGCACGAACGGCTACTACACGGACCACGACGGCTGGACCCTGCGCACCGTGGACGCCGGCCGTGCCGCCCACTTCGAGCACACGGTGGCGGTGACGGATGAGGGGCCGCGGGTGCTGACGATGCCGTAGGGGCGCCGTAGGGGGTGGATGCCGTACGGGGCGTGGGGACGGGGGTGCGCTGCCGGCCACCGGCTTCCGGGCTCGGACTCGGGCTCGGGCTCGGGCTCGGGCTCGGGCTCGGACTCAGGCTCGGACTCAGGCTCGGACTCAGGCTCGGACTCAGGCTCGGACTCAGGCTCGGACTCAGGCTCGGACTCAGGCTCGGACTCAGGCTCGGACTCAGGCTCGGACTCAGGCTCGGACTCAGGCTCGGACTCAGGCTCGGACTCAGGCTCGGACTCAGGCTCGGACTCGGACTCAGGGCGGCTACTCGGCGAGTGCGTGCGCGCCGGCCTGGGCGAACTGCTCGTCCAGGGCTCCGCTCGGGGCGCCCGCGACACCGATCCCCGCGATCGGCGCGCCCTGGGCCTGGACCGGGGCGCCGCCCGCCAGGAAGAGGGTGCCCGGGATGTCCTTGAGCGTGGGCGCCTGGTCGAGACGCTTGACCAGCTCGGAGGTCGGGGCATTCCAGGAGACGGCGGTGAACGCCTTCTTCACGGCCGACTCGTACGACTGCGGGCCGGCGCCATCGCCACGCAGCTGCACGAGGGTGGTGCCATTGCGGTCCACGACGGCGACCGAGACCTTCTGGCCCGCCTTCTTCGCGGCGTCCAGGACTGCCTGGGCGGCCTTGGTGGCGGCGTCGAGGGTGAGGTGGGTGGTGCGGGTGAGGTTCTTGCCGCCGGCGTCGGAGGCGGCGGCCCCGGCGGTGGCGGGCTGTGCGGCGGCAGCCGGCGAGGGGGCGGCGGTCGCCGAGACGGCGCCGAAGGTGCCCGCGCCGACCAGCGCGAACGCGGCGGCACCGGTGACCACACGGGCGCGGAAGGACATCTTCTTCGTGAGGGGCTGCATGACCTGGGCTCCTTGAGGCGGGGAGAGGTTGGGGAGTGGGTAACGGCTGGGGGTGAAGGACGGCGAGGGCAGTGCCTTCCAGCGGGCTCGCTGCCTTCCGGCGCCTCGCTGTCCGTCCCCATCGTCGAAGGAGAGCAGGCCCGCGCGGGTCGGCGATCCGGCCCCGATGGCCGTGCATGATGGGGGATACCGGTGTCGGCCGATCGGTTGATGCGGGTCGCTCTCCGCCCGGGTTACGACTACGGGGTCATCGCCGCGGGTTACGGCTGAGGGGCGGGTCGCCGACCGCGGGCCCCGTCACGAGCCCGGGCGCACGGCCGAACCCGGAACCCGGCTCACCGGAGAGCCCCAAGGAGATCCACGTGCACACCAGCCAGCAGCCCCCGTCGGCGGACGGGCCGCAGGGCCCGCGCCGGGATCCGGCGGCGGACAGCGGCACACACCAGGGCCCGACTGCGGACAAGGGGCCGATGGGGGGCCCGGCCGACCGGGACCCGAATCCGGACGCCCGCTGGCTGGGCCCGGTCATGCACCTCGCGTTCTTCCTGCTGCTCGGCGCCTCGCTCTCCCGTTTCCTGATCCGGCACCCCGGCGAACCCCGCACCCCGTGGATCATCGCCCTCAGCCTCGTGCTCGCCCTCCTCTACGTCCTGGGCCCGGCCCTCGGCTCCCGTCCACACGACGAACCGCGGCCCACCGCCCGCCGGCTGCTCTGGCTGGGTGCGGTCGTCGCGACCTGGGTCGTCCTCGTACTCCTCGCGCCGAGCTTCGCCTGGTGCGCGGTGCCGCTGTTCTATACGGGCCTGCGTACGCTGCCGGCCGGCGCGGCGTCGCTGCTCGTGGGCTTGCTCACCGTGTTCGTCGTGGTCGCTCAACTACGGCTGTCCACCGGCTTCGACCCGAATCTGGTGCTGGCCCCGCCGGCCGTCGCCGCCCTCGCCACCGCCGTGTTCGTCCATATGGAGCGGCAGGCCGCCCGCCAGCGCGCATTGATCGACGATCTGATCCGCACCCGTCGCGAACTGGCCGCCACGGAGCGGCGCGAGGGCACACTCGCCGAGCGGCAGCGGCTGTCGATGGAGATCCACGACACCCTCGCCCAGGGACTGTCCAGCCAGCAGATGCTGCTGCAGGCCGCCGACCGTATCTGGGACTCCGCCCCGGCCACCGCCCGCGGCCATATCCGTACGGCCACGGAGATCACCGCCCGCAACCTCGCCGAGGCCCGCCGCTTCGTCCACGACCTGGCCCCCGCCGACCTCGCCGACGGCACCTCCCTCCCCCAGGCCCTCCGCGAACTCGCCACACGGACGAGCGAGTCGGGGGCGGCGCTGAGCGTCCGCTTCCACCAGGACGGCACGCCCGCTCCGCTCCCCGACCGGGTGCAGTCCGCGCTGCTGCGTATCGCCCAGGGCGCGCTCGCGAACGTCCGTGAGCACGCCGCCGCGACCACCGTCACCCTGACCCTCACCTACCTCGGCGACCAGGTCGTGCTGGACATCGCCGACGACGGCCGCGGTTTCACCCCGCC
Source organism: Streptomyces inhibens (assembly GCF_022221585.1). NCBI lineage: Bacteria > Bacillati > Actinomycetota > Actinomycetes > Kitasatosporales > Streptomycetaceae > Streptomyces > Streptomyces inhibens. The sequence goes on along the minus strand of NZ_CP084681.1, from coordinate 5,882,409 downwards.
GCCGGCCCCCAGCGCCCCGGCCTCCCCACCCGCCTCCGGGCGGCGCGTACGCGGTCATGGCCTGCCCGCCATGCACGCCCGGATGCGGCAGCTCGGCGGCACGCTCACCATTGAATCCGCGCCGGGCGAGGGCACCGTCCTGTCCGCCGCCGTCCCCCTGGAGCGCAACCCATGACCCCATCCGCCGCCGAACCCACGTACTCCCCCGTACGCGTCCTGCTCTGCGACGACCATGCCGTCGTACGCGCCGGGCTGCTCGCCCTGCTCAGCAGCGCCCACGGCATCGAGGTCATCGGCGAGGCCGGCAACGGCGAGGAGGCCGTGGTGATGGCCGCCAAGCTCCGCCCCGACGTCGTCCTGATGGATCTCCAGCTCGGCTCCGGCATCGACGGCATCGAAGCCACCCGACGGATCACCGGCCTCAGGACGGACCACCCCGAGACGGAACGTCCAGAGACCGGCCGCCCAGAGACCGGTCGCCCCGAGACCGGCCGGGCCGCCGCCGACCGCGACCGCACCACCCCCCATGTCCTCGTGCTGACCACCTACGACACCGACGCCGACATCACCCGCGCCATCGAGGCCGGTGCCACCGGTTACCTCCTCAAGGCCGAGCGGCCGGAGGAGCTGTTCTCGGCGATCCGTGCCGCGGCCCAGGGCCGCAGCACGCTCTCCGCTCCGGTCGCCCATCGCGTCCTGGCCCAGATGCGCAGCCCGCGCCCCACCCTCACCGACCGGGAACTCGACATCCTCGGCCAGCTGGCGCGCGGGCTGAGCAACCGCGAGATCGCCCGCGCCCTGTTCATCAGCGAGGCCACGGTCAAGACGCACCTGGGCCGCATCTACGACAAGCTCGGCGTGGACACCCGCGCCGGCGCGGTCTCCGTCGCCAAGGAACAGCGACTGCTGCCCTGAGGCGGACCCGTCAGAGCGTGCCGAGGTCGACCGCCTCGGCCATCGCGCGATAACCGGCGTCGTTCGGGTGCAGATGGTCGCCGACGTCGTACGCGGCCGCCATCCGGTCCCGGTCGGCGGGGTCGGACAGTGCGCGGTCCAGGTCGAGCACCCCGTCGAACTCACCGGAGGTGCGTATCCAGTCGTTGAGCGCATCGCGCTTGATCTCGCCGCGCTCGGTGTAATACGCGGCCCCCTTGAACGGCGTCAGTGTCGCGCCGATCACCTTGATGCCCTTGGCGTGCGCTTCACGTATCAACTCGCGCTGTGCGGCGATCAGTTGCTCGACCGAGACGTCCGGGGTCGGGCCGCCCGGGAAGTCCGGCCATTCGCTCGCGCCGATGTCGTTGATGCCTTCCAGCACGATGACCGTGCCCACGTTCGGCTCGTTGAGTACGTCCTTCCGGAAGCGGGCCACGGCCTTCTCCCCGGCCCAGCTCGTGTCATTGGTGAGCTGGTTTCCGCTTATCCCCTGGTTGACGACGCTGCGCGGCCGTCCGGCGGCGGCGAATCGCTCGGCCAGCTCGTCGGGGTAGCGGTTGTCGGTGTCGGGCGTGGCGCCGTAGCCGTCGGTGATGGAGTCCCCGAAGGCCACCACGCCGTCGCGGTGCGTGGCGGACCGGCCGCCCGCGACCTCGACGCCCGAGAGGTAGTACCAGGACCGCGAGGTCTCGGTGAAGGCCTCCGCGCCGAGGTCCGAGCGGTGGTCGCCGGCCGCGCGATAGCTCGTGGCCCCGGCCTGGGCATGGAAGGTGGCCGGGCCGGTCGGCGCGTCCAGGTAGAGCGTGACGGTCAGCGACTCCAGGGCGCCGACCTTCAGCCCGACGCCGTCGCTGAGCAGCTCACCGCCCACCGGTACGGTCGCCGACCGCCCGCCCCCGAAGGACAGCGCGCGCACCGACCCGGCCTGCACCGATGCCCCCCGGCCCGTACGCGCGATCGTCGCACCGGCCACCTTCAGCGGCGTACGGCCGTAGCGGTTGGACAGCTCGATACGGGCCCGCGAGCCGCCGGTGCTGACGCGGACGACCTGGCGGACCGTCTGCCGTGCGAAGCCGGTCTCGGACCAGTTCTGGCCGAACACCACGTTCGACGACTGCGGCGAGGCCGCCCAGCCACCGCGCCACCGGCCGGTGCCGTGCTGCTGGGCGTGCCCGCCGCCCGCCTCCGCCGCGTACGCCGTCGCCCCCTGATCGCCGGGCCCGCCCGACAGCACCGGCAGGGCCGCCAGCACCGCCGCCGAGAGCAGCGCCACACCCGAACGTCTCACCGTGGAACCCGACATGTTCATCCCCGCCCCTCTGGTCACCGCGCTCCGACCGGCCCACACCGGTCGATCAACAAGCGCCGTGTGCTCCGCGATCGCCGCGCAGTCCGCGAGCGCCGCATCATCAGCGGCCGCCGCGCACATGCGCACTCCGTGCGATCTGCCTTCCCCTGCTGACCGGCGCCTGGGCCGGCCGACCGGTGCGGACGATCGTCCGCCGCACCGGCGTGACACCATCAAGACGTGATCGACCTCGGCTATTCCCTCTCCCGCCGCTTTCCGGATCCGCCGCAGACGGACTACCGGACCGCGGACGTGCGCACGCTGCGCCATGACCTCTTCTGCGGCGACGTCTACATCGCCGACACGAAGACGGACCGCGAGCTGTCCACGGCCTGGGGCTGGGTGCCGGTCCTCGACTTCGCCTGGGCGCTGTGCGACATCGTCGAGCAGCTCGACACCGACCCCCGCGGCAACCGCTCCGCCCGCCCGATCCACGCCGAGCTGGACTTCACCGAATCCGCCGACCGGCTGCTCTTCGAGCGCCGCTTCGGTTGGGTGGACATCGACGCCGACTGGATGCCGGCCGACGAGGCCCCACTCAACTTCAACCACGCCGCACTGCGCCGCGAGGCCCGCGACTTTCTGCACGACCTGATCGCCGACCTCACCGATATGCACGACGGCCTCGGCGACAACCCCGCCATCTGGGACCTCCAGGCCCGCTTCCCCCGCGTCTGACCGCCACGGCACACAGCACACGGCACACGGCCGAAGCGCCCTCACTCCACCCGTACGCCTATCTGCGCCGCGAACGCCGGTGCCAGATCCATCAGTTGGGGCGCGCTGATCACCGCGCCCGACAGCCGCTCGATCCCCCGCGCGATGTCCACCGCGGCCGCACCGCGCAGATCGACGTCCTTCATCCGTGCCTCGCTGAAGTCGATCCGCGCCAGGGTGCAGTCGTCGAACGTGACCCGCTCCAGCTCCGCCCCCGCGAAGTCCGCCTCGACCAGCACACACCCCTCGAAGGCGACATCCCGCAGCTTCGCCATCCGCAGATTCGGGAAGTCGATCTTCCCGCCGCGCACCACGACCCGCTCCAGCACCGCGCCATGCATCTGCACCCCGCCGAGCCTGGCGTCCACCACCTCCACATCGCGCAGTGACGCCTGGGACAGATCCGTCCCGACCCCGCGCACACCGCTCAGCACGCTGTCGATGATCCGGGCCCGGCCGAGCACCGTTTCGTCGAGCGTGCACCGCCGCACCGCGCAGTCCATGAAGCGCGCGCCACGCGCCGACTGCCCGGCCCAGTCGGCGTCCGCGAACTCCAGCCCGTCGTAATCCCCTTCGGGCTCCAGCTCCCCGCCGTCGTACGCCACCAGCTCCGGCAACCGCACCTCCGGCCGCCGCACCGCCCGCACCGTCCCCTTACCGCGCCCTGCCACGCGATCACCGCCTTCCGTCCTCGTGCGCCCGCGTCACGTCACGTCCTCGCCCGCGCCTGCACCACCCATCGTGAACCACGCCACTGACAACACCCCCGGCACGCCGCTGACCTGCGGAAACAACCAACCCGTCGGTCGCATGTCACATCCCGCGGCAGCTCACCCGTCCAGTCCACGAACACACCACACAACGCCCACGCACCTGCACACCCGCTCACGCACACACACCCGCACACCCGCACACCGACCGAAGGAGCACCCGTCATGACCCGCCAGATCACCGTCATCGGAGGCGGTTTCGCCGGCCTGACCGCGGCCATTTCCGCCGCCGAGGCCGGCGCCGCCGTCACCCTGTACGAGGCGCACCGCACCCTCGGCGGCCGCGCGCGCACCGCCGACGCCCCCTACCGCACCAACGAGGGCCCGCACGCCCTCTACAACCGCGGTCCGCACTGGGCCTGGCTCAACCAGCGCGGCCTGCTCAAGCCGCTCGCCGCGCTGCCGCTCCGGGAAGCCACCAGGCTGCGCTTCTTCCACCGCGGCAGCCTGCACCGGCTGCCGCCGCTCGGCATCGTGAAGCTGCGCGGCCGCCGGCACGCCCCCGTCGACCAGGACTTCTTCAGCTGGGCGAGCGCGCAGGTCGGCGCATCGGCGGCGCACGCCGCCGCCCAGTTCGTCGGCGTCGCCACCTTCCACCACGACCCGGGCACGCTCTCCGCCGCATTCGTCCAGGAACGGCTGCGCCGCACCACCAGTCCGCTGCCCGAGGCCCGCTATGTCCGCGGCGGCTGGAGCGCGCTGATCGCGCGGATGGCGGAGCGCGCGCGTGACCTCGGCGTACGCATCGAGACCGGCGCCCGCGTCGACACGCTCCCGGAGGAGAACCCGGTCATCGTCGCCATGCAGCTCGACTCCGCCCGCGCGCTCCTGCGGGACGACAGCCTCACCTGGAGCAGTGCGCGTACGGTCCTGCTCGACCTCGCCGTACGGTCCCGGCGCGGCGATCCGTTCGCGCTGTCCGGGCTCGACTTCTCCGGCTGGATCGAGCGGTTCACCTGCCAGGACCCCGACCTCGCGCCGCACGGCGAGCACCTCCTCCAGGGCCAGATCGGGATCGCGCCGGAGGAGCGGCGCGCCGACGGAATCGCGCGCGCCGAACGCCTCTTGGACGCCGGCTTCCCGGACTGGCGCGAGCGCACCACCTGGCGCCGTGAGGCGCTGAGCACCGGCCGTACGGGGGCGGTGGATCTGCCGGGCACCACCTGGCGCGACCGGCCGGCCATCGACCGCGGATACGGCGTCTACCTGGCGGGCGACCAGGTAGCGGCGCCCGGCGTACTGAGCGAGGTGTCGTTCACCAGCGCCATCGAGGCGGTCTCGCTCGCCCTGGGGACCGGCGCGGCACACGCCGCGTCCGTACGAGCCGACGCCCGTACGACACGAAGGAGTTGACCTCAACCTCGCTTGAGGTAACACAGTGGCGGCGGATACCCACCCACCGATCCTCCCCGCCTCCCAAGGAGACACCGCCATGCACGCGATACGGCTGCACACCTTCGGCCCCGCGGAGAACCTCGTCCACGAGACCGTCGAGGACCCCCGGCCGGGGCCCGGTGAGGTCCGTATCGCGGTGGCAGCGGCCGGCGTCCACCTCCTGGACACGGCCCTGCGCGAGGGCAGACCGGGCGGGCCCGCACCGCTCCCCGCGCTACCGACCGTGCCCGGCCGCGAGGTCGCCGGCACGGTGGAGGCCCTCGGCGAGGGCACCGACCCCGCCTGGCTCGGCCGGCGCGTCGTCGCCCACCTCGGTATGGTCCCCGGCGGCTATGCCGAACTGGCCGTCGTCGCCGCCGACCGGCTGCATCCGATCCCCGACGGCCTGGACGCCTGCCAGGCCGTCGCCATGATCGGCACCGGCCGCACCACCATGGGCATCCTGCTCTTCGCCGACCTCACCGCCGACGACATCGCGATCGTCCCCGCGGCCGCCGGCGGCATCGGCACCCTGCTCGTCCAGCACGCCAAGAACACCGGCGCGACGGTCATCGGCCTGGCCGGCGGCGCCGCCAAGGTGGCACGGGTCCGCGAACTGGGCGCCGACCTCGCCGTCGACTACACCGACGACGACTGGCCGTCCCTGGTCCGTGCCTTCCTCGACGGACGTGGCGCGCCCGGCGCCACCCTCGTCTTTGACTCGGTCGGCGGCGCACCCGGACGCGCGGCCGTCGACCTCCTCGCCAAGGGGGGCCGCCATCTGATCTTCGGCTGGTCCTCCGGCGGCCTGCTCAAGGGCGGCCCGCTGGAGTTCGCGGACGACGAGCTCGCGGCCCGCGGGATCACGTCCCAACCGGTCCTCGGCCCGCCGATGCTGGCCAAGGCCGGCGGCGACAACCCGCTCCGCACGCTGGAGACCGCGGCGCTCGCGGAGGCGGCGGCCGGCCGGCTCGTACCGGCGGTCCAGCGCTTCCCCCTGGCCGAGGCCACCGCCGCGCACCGCGCCCTGGAGTCGCGCGGCACGATGGGCAAGGTGGTCCTGGTGCCGTAGGGAGCGGGTGCCTGGTGCCGTAAGGAGTGGGCGTCCGATGCCGTAAGCAGCGGGCGTCCGATGCCGTAAGGAGCGGGTGGGGGCCGCAGGACAGCCCCACGCCCTCACCCCTCCCCCTACTGCACCACCGCCATCTCCCGCCCCGTCTGATTCAGCCGCCGTCCGCCCGACTCCGTACACGTCACGATGTCCTCGATCCGCACACCGAACCGCCCCGGCAGATAGATCCCCGGTTCGATCGAGAAGCACATCCCGGGCACCAACGGCAGATGCTCGCCCTCGATCAGATACGGCGGCTCGTGCGTGGTCACCCCGATGCCGTGCCCGGTCCGGTGGATGAAGTACTCGCCGTACCCCGCCGCCTTGATCACCTTCCTGGCGACCCGGTCGATGTCCTGGCACGCGACGCCCGGCCGCACCGCCTCGAACGCCGCCTGCTGCGCCTCCCGCACGATGTCGTGCACCTTGCGCTCCTCGGCGCCCGGCTCCCCGACGTGCACGGTCCGCGTCGTGTCCGACCCGTAGCCGTCCTTCAGGCCGCCGAAGTCGAGCACCACCATGTCCCCGTCCTGGATGACCCGGTCCCCCGCCTCGTGGTGCGGATTGGCGCCATTGGGGCCCGACCCCACGATCGTGAAGTCCACCTGGCTGTGCCCGTGCTCGATCAGCAGCCGTGCCAGGTCGGCCGCCACCTCGGACTCCCGCCGTCCGCCGAAGCGCACCCCGAGGATCCGCTCGTACGTCGCATCCGCTGCGGCCCCGGCCGCGGCCAGCAGCGCCACCTCATGGGCGTCCTTGACGGCGCGCAGCATCGGCAGCGACTCCGTCAGGGCGACGTACCCGCTGCCCGGCAGCGCCCGCTGCAGGCCCAGCAGATGCAGCGCCCACGTCGAGTCGGACACCCCGTAACGCCCGTTCGGCTCAACCCACTTGGCGATCTCCGCATACGGATCCGAGCCATCGGTCCACCCCGACACCTCCAGCGCCCCGGCCCCGGAGGCGCGCTCCGCATCCGGCCGCTCCAGTACGGGCACCAGCAGTCGCGGCCGCCGCCCCGGCTCGATCACCAGAGCGGTCAGCCGCTCGGACGCGGTCGGCCGGTAGCCGCACAGCCATCCCAGGTCCGGCCCCGGCGTCACGATCAGCCCGGCCAGCCCGGAATAGGCGGCGGCCCGGCCCGCCCGCTCCATGCGCCGGTCGTAGTCCTCTTGCGTCATCGAAGTCACCATGCCGGTGAACTTACGCCGATATGCCCCCTCCGGCGCGTCAAAATCCGTCTCCCACACGCCCGTTCAGCCCACTTCATCCCTCCAGTGCCGCATGGAAGCACTCTTCGGACGCGGCGTCCTCCCCCACAAGGACGGGCCCGTCGTCGAAACGGAAGGCCGGCACCGACGGCAGTCCGAGCCGCCGCACACGGTCGAGCTCGGCGCGCAGCCGCTCCCTGCCGCGCTCGTCGCCCAGGGCCCCCGGGTCCCCCGGGCCCCCCATCGCCACCCCCACCTCACCGGCCAGTCGCCGCAACGTCTCGGCATCGGCGATATGCAGCCCGTCGGTGAAGTACGCCCGGAACAGCCGCTCGGCCATCCGTTCGCCCTTCCCCTGGGCGGATGCCCGGGACAGCAGCAGATGGGCATCGAAGGTGTTGGTGAACACGGCGCGCCCGAAGTTCAGTTCCAGGCCGTCCGCCGCGCCGATGGACGTGTCCGCCGCGACCGCGCGGGCGAACGCCTCACCGCGGTCCCGCTTGTGCTCCTCGAACAGCGGCTCCCCGGCGGCCGACGCATCCGGCCGCAGCTGGTAGGGCCGGAACACGGTCACCACCTCGCCGCCGCCGTCCCGATAGCGCCGCGCGGCCCGCAGGAAGCGGGTGAACCCGAGATACCCGTGGACACACACAAGATCCGCGACGATCTCCACCCGCCGACGCGGGCGCCGCACGGCGCTCCCGCCCTTCACCACGGCACCGGCCCGCCCGCCGCGAAGTACCCGCCACTCGGCCCATCGGCACCGATCAAGGCCATCCGCACAATGATCTCGGCGCCCTCCTCGACGGTCTGCGGACCCGTATGGCCGTTGAGGTCGGTGGCGGTGTGTCCGGGGTCGACGGCGTTGATCCTGACGGTCGGGCAGGCATGGGCGTACTGCGCGGTGAGCATGTTCAGCGCCGCCTTGGACGAGCTGTACGCCGGCACCGGGAGCCACGTCGGCACGACCGCCGCATGGCCCGCCGGATCCGCGGTCACGGCCAGCGACCCCAGCCCGCTGCTGACATTCACCACCACAGGCGCCGCCCCCTCCTCCAACAAGGGCAGAAAGGCGTGCAGAACCCGAACGACTCCGAACACATTGGTGTCGTACACCGCCACCATCTCGTCCGCGGTGACCTCCCGGGCCGGCCGACCGGACCCGGCAACACCCGCGTTGTTCACCAGCACATCGAGCCGCCCCGCCTCCTCCCGTACCCGCTTCGCGGCCTCCATCACGGACGCCTCGCTGCTGACGTCCAGCAACAACGGACGCGCACCGATCAGCCGCGCGGCCTCCTCCCCGCGCCGCGCATCCCGCGCCCCCAGATAGACCTCGTGCCCGGCCTCGACCAACCGCCGCCCGGCCTCCAGCCCCAGCCCCTTGTTTCCCCCGGTGACCACCGCGACCCTCCCGCTCCCACGGCCACCGTCGCCGCCCCACGCCCCACCGACACCCTCAGCACGTCCCGTCATCGTCATGCCCCCACCCTCTCCACCCCGCCAACGGACAGGAAGGACACGGCTCTTCCTAGGAACGCCGATACCAGGCGGGCCCCGCCGCCCCCTCCCACCGCCGCGATACTGAACCCATGACCGGCAGCCGGAGCGCACCCGAGAACAACGGCGACACCCTCGCCGCCGCCCTACGCCTCTGGCGCACCCGCCTCGCCCCCGACACCACCGGCCTCCCCACCGCCCCCGGCAGCACCCGCCGCACCTCCGGCCTACGCCGCGAGGAACTGGCCCTGCTGGCCGGCATCTCGGTCGACTACATCGTCCGCCTGGAACAGGGCCGCGCGACCTCCCCCTCGGCCCAGATCCTCACCGCCCTCGCACGGGCCCTACGGCTCTCCGAGGCGGAGCACCACCACCTGTTCCTCCTGGCCGGACAGCCCCCACCCGCCCACGACCGGATCGAGGCCCGGCTCACCCCCGGCCTCCGCCGCCTGCTCGACCAGATGTCCGGCACCCCCATCGGCGTCTACGACGCGACCTGGACCCTCATCACCTGGAACCCGCTCTACGCCGCCCTGGTGGGCGACCCCGCCGCCCTCTCCGCACGCGAACGCAACATCCTCTGGCGCCACTTCACCGGACTCCCCGACCGCATCAGCCACACCCCCGAACAGACCGCCCGCTTCGAAACCGCCACGGTCGCCGACCTGCGAGCGGCCACCGCCCGCTACCCCGCCGACCCCACCCTCCGCGCCCTGATCACCGACCTCCGCCGGCTCAGCCCCCGCTTCGCCGACCTCTGGGCCTCCCACATCGTCGGCACCCACTCCGCCGACACCAAAACCGTCCACCACCCCACCCTCGGCCCCCTCACCCTCGACTGCGACCTGCTCACCGCCCCCGACAGCGACCTCCGCCTGGTCCTCCTCACCGCCGCCCCCCACACCGAAGCCGCCATCAAACTCGCCCGGCTCGCCACCACCCCCACCACCCCCGACCAGGGGTATTCGTTCATGCCGGAGGGTGCTGTGCTGTCACGGTGCCCCGTCCACAACGGCGGCGACAAGGGAGGCGGTCAGCCGGTGCCGGTGGCGGGCGCCGTGGATCATCGTGTGGCCGCCGCGGGGCATGGCGAATGCGTGGACCCGGGCGCCTGACTGTCGGACCTGCTGGTCCGCAGGCCCGGCGGTGAACTGCGCCGCTACACGGGCGAATGCGCGGACGGCGCCTCACCTCGTCGAGCTCGTACACCACCCTCGGCACGGGCCGGGACCGCCGTTCGTCAGCCACTTGGCTGGAGCAGCTTGGCTTGTCTTTCCACCGGATCACCGGGACTTGGTCCCCTTGACCGCCAGTACGGCCGGCGTGGGTGCCCCGCTCTCGGCGAACTGATCGAGCGTCAAGCCTGCGTCGAGGAACGCGTGCAGCAGTTCAGGCAGTGGACGATGGGTGGCGCCGACCTTGTCGCGCACGCCCTTGTCCGTCCAGGACGCCTTGGTCCAGTGGCCGTCGAGATAGCCAGGGCGGATGACCACCGCATCAAGGTCGCCGCGGTCGGCGAACCCGCCGCAGAAGCAGGGGTGGACCCCGATGTGCACGAACACGCCGCCCGGACGCAGGACCCGGGCGGCCTCACGCAGCACCTCCGGATATCGGGGCATGTCCGTGTGGACCATCACGGCGACGACGGCCGGCAGAGAACCGGACCGGACCGGCAACTGCCCGGCGTCAGCCTGCGCGACCGGCAGCCGGTCACGCGCATGGCGCAGCATCCCGCCGGATAGGTCGACGCCGACCGGGGTCCAGCCCAGCGCGCGGAGCCGGTCCGCATGGACGCCGGTGCCGCAGCCGATCTCCAGGCAGGTGCCGCTGCCTTCGCCGAGAAGATCGTCCAGCAGCACGTCAAGGCCCAGAGGGTGACCGTCCCCCGTGCCGGCGCGCGGGCGGGCGAGGAACTCGGTCTCGTACCAGTCAGCAATCTCGTCGTATGCCGCCATCGACACCGTCTCCACCTCCGCGCCCCGGCCCGACCGCCCGGGGACCTGGGCAGCCGCTCCTGCAATGGCTGCCCACACGAGCCGACCCTGCTCGGGATTCCGCCCGAGGCGGAACCGCTCGGCTCGGTTTCGGCCTGCCGCTCATCCCGAGGTGACGGCCGTCCGCCCGCCGGAGTCGAACCCGCCGACCTCTGGACGTCCAGGTCTCGTAAACGTCTAGATCTGGCCACCGGGGACGCGCCCCTGCGCCCCGGCCGACGACTGCCGACCCCACTCCATTGGTCACCCTGCGTCACCTCACCGTCACGTCGACCAGCAATGCGCCCGACATGATCAACAAAGCCCGTTCCGACCGACGCGGAGCATCGGCGACGCCTCGACGTTCGCTCAGCGGGTTGCTCGGATCGAATAACGATTCCATTACCCCCATCGGCAATTTGCTTGGAGATGGGAGATTGTGACGGATTTGCCCTGTGACCTGCGCCATGCTGGCCGATTTTCACCCGTGGTACACCTTCACAACCGCCTGACGGACGTCACCCATGTCCGCGTAGGGGGCGCTTGAGTCGGCCGATCGCCGGCATGCAACTCCATCAGCATCCGGGGGGATCGAAACCCGATCCGTCGCCAAGCGAGGCGCGGGTCGGCATGGAGCGGAAAGGCGCACCACACATGACCTCAACGCAGGTCGACACGAACCTCGGCGACGGCAATGGGGCCTCGGGCACCACACCGGAAGAGGGCTACGAGCGGGGTCTCGGCAGCCGTCAGGTCCAGATGATCGCCATCGGCGGCGCCATCGGCGTCGGCCTCTTCCTGGGCGCGGGCGCGAACATCGCGAAGGCCGGCCCCAGCCTCATCCTCATGTACGCCCTCGCCGGCGTGATCGTCTTCTTCATCATGCGGGCGCTCGGCGAGCTGCTCCTGTACCGCCCTGTGTCGGGTTCCTTCGCGGAGTACGCCCGCGAGTTCCTCGGTCCGTTCTTCGGGTTCGTGACGGGCTGGACGTACTGGCTCATGTGGGTCGTCACAGGCATGGCCGAGCTGACGGCCGCCGCGATCTACGTGAACTTCTGGTTCCCGCACGTCCCTCAATGGGTCACCGCGCTGGTCTTCCTGGTCGTGCTGTACGTGGCCAACCTGATCTCGGTGAAGATCTTCGGTGAGATCGAGTTCTGGTTCTCGATGGTCAAGGTCACCGCGCTCGTCGGCATGATCGTGATCGGTCTCGGCGTCGTCACCTTCGGCTTCAGCCAGGCGGGAGACACCGCTGCGGTCTCCAACATCTGGGCCCACAACGGGATCTTCCCCAACGGCATCGGCTCCAGCCTCATGACCCTCCAGGGCGTCATGTTCGCCTACCTCGCCGTCGAACTCGTCGGTGTCACCGCGGGTGAGTCCGAGAACCCGGAGAAGACCCTGCCCAAGGCCATCAACACGCTGCCGTTCCGCATCATCGTCTTCTACGTCGGTGCGCTGAGCGTGATCCTGATGGTCGTCAAGTGGACGGAGTTCCAGCCGGGCGTCAGCCCGTTCGTGGCCGCCTTCGCGAAGATCGGCATCCCGGCCGGTGCGGCGATCATCAACTTCGTCGTACTGACCGCCGCGCTGTCGTCCTGCAACTCGGGTATGTACTCCACCGGGCGCATGCTCCGCGACCTCGCCGCCAACAGCGAGGCCCCGAAGGCGCTCGGCAAGCTGAGCTCCACCAAGACCCCGGCCATCGGCATCACCCTCTCCGCCGCCCTCATGGGCATCGGCGTGATCCTCAACTACGTCGTTCCGGAGAAGGCGTTCGGCTACGTCACTTCGGTGGCCACCGCGGCCGGCATCTGGACCTGGCTGATGATCCTCGTCAGCCACATCCTCTACCGCCGCGCGGTCGTCGCCGGGCGTCTGCCCGCCTCGTCCTTCCCGGCGCCGGGCGGCACGGTGTGCAGCTGGATCGCGGTGGCGTTCCTGCTCCTGGTGACCGGGCTGATCGCCATCGACCCGGACAGCCGTGTGTCGCTGTACGTGGGTGCCGGCTGGGCCGTGTGCCTGGCGATCGGCTGGGCCGTCCTCAAGTCGCGCAACCCGCACATCGCGGCGAAGGTGACGCCCGAGGACAAGCAGCTGGAGACCACCGGACAGCCCCGCGGCTGAACGGAACCGGCTCCTAAGGTCCCGGCAGACGGCCCTTGCCGCCGTCACATGCCCTGACGGGGCGCCCAGGCACAGCAGCCTGGGCGCCCCGTCGGCTTTGCACGGCGGCCCCGCGAGGCGCACAGCGGCGGGGGCGTGGGCAACGAGCAGACGCAGCGCCTCGACGGTGATCGCCTGGACAACGCCGTAAGCCGCCCCCCCCCCCCGGCGTTCCTACTGGAGCATGCCCTCGATGAGTTCCGTGTTCACCGAGGAGACGCCGGTCGTGGTGATACCGGACGCCGTGCCGGGGAGACGGAGCGAGCCGTCGACGATGCCGGTGACGTACAGGTCGGCGTGGCCGTCACGGTCGGTGTCGCGGAGGCGGACGGTGGAGCCGAAGCAGTCGTTCCACGCGACGGAGCCCGGTACGCCGGGGGTGTTGCGGGCGAACCACTGGGAGCCGGTGCCGGTGATGCCGTTCGCGCTGCCGCGCAGGACGTGGACGCCACCCTCGGTCGTCTGCTCGTTGATCTTCTCTCCGAACGCGCCGATCGCCAGGTCCTTGTAGCCGTCGCCGTTGACGTCGGCGGCCGAGAGGGAGGAGCCGAACATGTCGCCGGCCTCGGGTGTGCCGGCGACGCCGCTGGTGGCCTGGGTGATGCGGGCGCTGGTGGCGGGGCCGGTGGAAGAGCCGTACCAGAGCGACACCCGGCCCTGGTTACCGCCGTACATCATGGTGCCGACCGCGAGGTCCCCGTAGCCGTCCTTGTTGAAGTCGGCGATCACCCCTGCCTCTTCGCCTGCGTCCCCGTAGTTCGTGACGAGGCGCAGGGTCTTGCCCGAGGTCAGCGTGGAGCCGCCCTTGATGAACCAGGCGTCCGTACCGAAGTCGTCCGGGGCGTCGACGAGCCCGATGATCACCAGATCGGTCTTGGAGTCACCGTTCATGTTGCCGGCGACAAGGGACCTGGAAGCGAAGCTCGACGACGACTTGTCGAGGGTGGAGACCGGACCGGCAACACCGGCAGGGGTGATGGAACCGCGGTAGACGTAGGTCTTGCCCGCGCTGATCGCGGCGAGGTCCTTCTTGCCGTCCCCGTTGAAGTCTCCGGCGGCGAGGTCCCGGCCGAAGTGGCCGTCGGACTGTTTGGCGCCCATGTTGGGGATCGCGGTGCCACCGGTGAGGCCGCCCGCACTGCCCCACAGGACGGTGACGGAGCCCTGTTCCGTACGCCCGTCGATGTCCTCGCCGTACGCCGTCACCGCCAGGTCCGCGTATCCATCGGCGTTGAAGTCGGCGGGGGCCATGACACCGCCGAACAGGTCGCCGTCCTCGTCGGCGCCGGGGACGCCTGGGCTGGACTGGTCGATCACCTGGGTCCGGGTGCCGGGCCCGGTGGCGGTACCGAAGGTGACCAGGACGCCGCCACCTGGGCTGTGGCCAGGCGAGTAGGTGGCGTAGTCGCGGTAGCCGTCGCCGTTGAAGTCGTCCACGTACTTGGCAGCGGCCGCGCTCGCGACGGGTGCCGTGAAGACGGGGACAAGGGCCGCCACGAGGAGCGCCGCGCAGGCCGCGGGGCGAATACGCATGAAATGTCTCTCCCGATATTTCCGTGCGACCGCCCGTGCGCCAGGAGATGCCCCAGGGACACGAGTCGGTTGACGAACAGGAGACAGCGGGCGAGGAGGGAAGGTTGCAGAGGGAACGAAGAAATGTTCGTGGCTGGAGGGGCCCGGCATCCGCCATCCTCGGCCGCGATCTGCGCCACGGCACCGCGACGCTCACTCACACGCCCCGGACGAGGATTCCGGGACCGACCAGAACGCTCCCGCGGAAAGAACCCCAGCTCACAGCGTCCCTGAACAGAGCCCCCTGTCGGATTCGAACCGACGACCTTCGCTTTGCAAGTTCGATCCGGACGCAACCACGGCCCCAGCTCTGGAGACGAGTGGCCCCGCCCAGAACCGCTTAGAACCGCTCAACTCCGCTGGTTTTCACCGCTGTAGATGTCAGCTGTAGATGCCAGCGGCCTTGATCGACCGGCTCGATGACATCGGCCCGGACACGCGTGGACCACGGGTTTCCATTCACTCCAAGCCGTGCGGCCACCACATCGTCAAGGAAGCGGTGGAACAGGTCAGTTGACCCCTACCGGCCACGCCGCGCACGACTGCCCAGCGCAGGTCCGCGGTGCCCGGCTCCGGCCCGCCGTCCACCCCGACATCCACCACTGAACAACCGCCCATCGGTTCGGAATTCGGGATCGACGCCCCGCTTGTTAGCCTGACGGGCGCCTGTCAACAACACTGCGAGCGCGCGGCCGGTCACATACTGGACACCATCCGGGCGTACGCACATACCTCGGCCCGATATGGCCGGTCACTTCGGGGGAACAACGTGAACCGTCGTCATGTCCGTACCGCAGCCGTTTGCGGACTGGTGGTCGTCGCCTTGACCGGCGCCGGCGGCTGCGCCCTCCTCCCGAAGCCCCCGGTCGCCGCCCCCAAAAGCTTGCCGACTTCCGGGACGGTCACCGAAGCCGAGTCGGACATCACCATCACCAGCTGTGGCGTCGACGTCGCATTCGGCACCCTGGAAGCCAAGCTGAGCGTGCACAACGGCAACTCCCGGAGCCGCGCGAACTACCACGGCGCGGTGAAGTTCAGGGGCGAAACCGGTGGCGACGTCGGCACGGTGAGCTTTTCCGTGGACGGCGTAGGCGCCGGCGAGACCCGGCCCGTCCCGGTCTCCGACGAGTACGACGGACTCGAACGCGACAGGCCGAAGCACGCCAAGTGCAAACTCGACCTGCTCTTCAAGACCAACGACGAGGTCAATGGCTGAGGCCACACGACGGGAGCCTTCATGATCACGTCGCCCGGTACAGCTCCTCGACCGACCCGCGGCCAAGACTGAACCCCTCATCTTGAAACTGTCGTGGCGGCAACGTCACCGTGGGTTGAAATCCCACAGCCTCCACCGACGAGGTAACGAAACCGGCTCGTGACCAGCAATATTGGTCAGGGGCCGGTTTTCTGCGCACGGCCCGACGATGCCCCGGGTTCCCCGTGCTCCCCGTGGTTCCCGTGGTTCCCGTGGTTCCCGTGGTCCCCGTGGTTCCCCGTCCGATCGGGCACGGATGGGGCACGGATGGGGCACGAGCGTCTCTGCCACGACGGTGGGGAACTGAGCGGATCGCCCATAACGGGCTGAGCCACATCGCGGCAGCAGCCGCGCGTGCTGATGGAGATCCTCGGGCACGGCCAGATCAGCATGACCATGGACGTCTACAGGCACGTGGCACAGGACACCCAACGGGAAGCGATCAACCACATGGACCGGCTGCCGAAGCGGCGGATCGCTCGTGAGTGATCCCGGCTGACCGCCCCCGTTGATGTCATCCGTAGATGTCAGAAGCCCCAGGCCATCACCGGCCCGGGGCTTCTTCCCTGTTCAAGCTGAGAGCCCCCTGTCGGATTCGAACCGACGACCTTCGCTTTACAAGAGCGGTGCTCTGGCCAGCTGAGCTAAGGAGGCGTGCGTGAAGAAGTGTACCCAGGCGCGCCGGGTGCCGGTCTCACGAATTCGTGAGTCCGGGGCTACTGACACGGGCGCCTGCCCCAGGTAGCGTCACGCGGAGTCCACATCGGTGGACCACATCACTCCTTTTACTCGGATCGTCCGGCACGTTCCTGCCGGTGAAGGGACTCATCACCATGGCTACGGTCACGTATGACCAGGCAACCCGTATCTACCCGGGTTCCGACAAGCCCGCCGTCGACAAATTGGACATCGCGATCGAGGACGGCGAGTTTCTCGTCCTGGTCGGCCCCTCCGGATGTGGCAAGTCCACCTCGCTGCGGATGCTCGCGGGGCTGGAGGACGTCGACGGAGGCGCCATCCGCATCGGGGACCGCGATGTCACCCACCTTCCGCCCAAGGACCGGGACATCGCCATGGTGTTCCAGAACTACGCGCTCTACCCGCACATGACGGTCGCCGACAACATGGGCTTCGCGCTCAAGATCGCCGGCGTGCCGAAGGCCGAGATCCGGCAGAAGGTCGAGGACGCGGCCAAGATCCTGGACCTGACGGAGTACCTGGGGCGTAAGCCCAAGGCGCTGTCCGGTGGTCAGCGGCAGCGCGTCGCGATGGGCCGGGCGATCGTGCGGGAGCCGCAGGTCTTCCTCATGGACGAGCCGCTGTCCAACCTGGACGCGAAGCTGCGCGTGCAGACCCGTACGCAGATCGCGGGGCTGCAGCGCCGGCTCGGGATCACGACGGTCTACGTCACGCACGACCAGGTCGAGGCCATGACGATGGGCGACCGGGTCGCCGTCCTCAAGGACGGGCTGCTGCAGCAGGTCGACTCACCGCGGAACATGTACGACCGTCCGGCGAACCTGTTCGTGGCGGGCTTCATCGGGTCACCCGCCATGAACCTGGTGGAGGTGCCCATCACCGATGGTGGTGTGAAGTTCGGCAACAGCGTCGTGCCGGTCAACCGTGAGGCGCTGTCCACGGCCGCCGACAACGGTGACCGGACGGTGACGGTGGGCGTGCGCCCCGAGCACTTCGACATCGTCGAGCAGAACGGCGCCGCCGCGAAGGCGCTGTCCAAGGAGACCGCGGACGCGCCGGCCGGTCTGGCCGTCACGGTCAATGTCGTCGAGGAGCTCGGCGCCGACGGCTATGTGTACGGCACCGCGGAGGTCGGCGGCGAGGTCAAGGACCTGGTCGTACGGGTCAACGGCCGCCAGGTCCCGGCCAAGGGCACCCAGCTGCACGTCGTGCCGCGGCCGGGCGAGACGCATGTGTTCTCGACGTCGTCCGGGGAGCGTCTCACCGACTGAGGCGGGTGTGCCAACCCATTGAGGTGGGCGTACGAACCCGCTGAGGCGGGTGGGCGACCCCACTGAGTGGATGTGGGAGTAGAGCGGCGGCGAGGCGGGTAGTTACCGCCCTCGCCGCCGCTGCGTTTCCGGGGAGCGTCCGGCGAACGCATGGTCGCCGACGTAGGGACAGAACCGGCTTTTCGTACCAGTGCGTCAACATCACAACCGCACCGACTAGCCATTACGTCCCCCGATAAGGTGACCAAATGTCGCCAAATCATCACTCCTCGCTACCATCTCGACCGTGAACTCCGCAGCCCGCCACATTGGCAGAACTCTCGCCCTCGTCCTCCCCGTTGTCCTCGTGCTGTCGGGAACCCTCGCGGTCACCCGGGTCCCATGGGCGTCGACGGCCACCGACTCGCAGGTGCTGACCGCGTCCTCCGGCACGGCCGCCACCAAGGCGAGCCCGCGCGCGCCCGAGGAGGCCCTGCGCCGGCGCCTCCTCGTCGAGCTCCAGAAGGAGGATCCCGGCGTCGCCCTGACCCACCTCCAGGAGGCGACCACCAAGCGGCCCTCACTGGCCAAGCACTGCGTCTCCATCGCCCGTGACCTCGGCCGTGCCGCGGTCGCCAAGTACGGTGCCGCACACCGCGCCCAGGCCTACTCCCGCCCGGTCTGCGACACCTCCTTCGCCACCGGCGTCGCCGCGGCCCAGTGACCCCCACTCGCACCGCATAGGGTGCGAACCATGACAGGCGCCCCGCATCCGTACCCCACGCAGGCCGTGGTCCTGGCCGGTGGCCAGGGCTCACGTCTCCGCCCGTATACCGACGACCGCCCCAAGCCGATGGTCGAGATCCCCGGCACCGGGACCCCGATCATCGGCCATCAGCTGAACTGGCTGGCCGAAGAGGGTGTCACGGACGCCGTCGTCTCCTGCGGCCACCTCGCCGAGGTGCTCCAGGACTGGCTGGCACAGGCCCAACTGCCGTTGCGCGTCACGACCGTTGTCGAGACCGAGCCGCTGGGCCGCGGCGGCGGCCTCAAGTACGCCGCCGGCTCACTCCCCCGCCCGGACGAGCCCTGGTACGCCACCAACGGCGACATCTGGACCCGCTTCCCGCTCCGCGAGATGGCCGCCTTCCACTACGAACGCGACGCCGAGGCCACCCTCGCGCTGGCCCGCCCCCGTATCCCCTGGGGCGCCGTGGAGACCGACGCGTTCGGGCACGTCCTGGACTTCATCGAGTCGCCGCCCTCGCCGTATCTGATCAACGCCGGCGTCTATGTCTTCTCCGCCGCCTTCAGGGATCTGCTCCCCACCCGCGGCGACCACGAGCGCACCACCTTCCCGCGCCTCGCCCGCGAACGCCGACTGGCCGGCTTCCCGCTCCCCCAGGGGGCCTACTGGCGCGCCATCGACACGGCGAAGGACCTCACCGAGGCGGCCAAGGAGCTGAGCGCGCAGGGGCGTTGAGGGGCGGTGGCGTTGAGGGGCGGTGGGCCGAGTCCGGCGGCCGGAGGGGCTGAGGGCTGAGGCGCCCTGGAAGCCCGTGTGAGTCCCGTACGTCGTTGCCTGGGGCTGAGAGGCCTTGTGGTGCCCCGACGCCGACACTGAGCCGGTGAGGCCCCCGCACGTCGTCCCTGGGATCCCTGCGAGCCTCCGGCTCCGTACGGCGCGGAGCCGCCACGTACGGGCGGCGGAGGCACCGTACGCGGCCTCCCCACACGCCACCGTAGGCCGTCGGCTCTCGCCTGCCCGGCCCGAAGGTGACCTCCCCGGCCGCCCGTCCGGCCACCCGCCCGTCGCGAGGTCGTGCGCTGCTGGCCGTCGGCCTGAGGGCTTCCGCCGCTGCCTGCCCCGAACGCGGAGCCACGCGCCACGCCGACGACGTACTACGCCTGCGCGCCACGCCGACGACGCACTACGCCCGCGCGTTACGCCGTCGACGTACTACGCCGACGACGCACTACGCCCACGCGCCACGCCGACGACGCACTACGTCCGCGCGCTACGCCGACGCACACCGCCCGTCCACTACACCCACGTACCGCACCCGCTCACTACACCCGCCCACCCCCCGAAGGGGGGTGGGCGGCGGGGAAAAAACATGGGGGGGGTGGGCGGCGGGGCAAACAGGCGGGGGGGCAGCGGGGCAAACAGGCGGGGAGGGTGGGCGGCGAGGAAAACAGGCGGGGGGTGGGCGGCGGAGCAAACAGGCGGGGGCGGCGGGGAAAGGATGGGGGCGACGGGCCAAACAGGCGGGGTGGGGTGAGGTAGGGCAGGAACCGCACAACAACCAGCGAGCCCTCACACCCCACACCCCACACCCCACCCTCCCCCACCCCTCACCCCAAAAGCCCGCCCAGCGTGTTGCCGCTGCCGGAGTCGCCTCCGGAGCCGTTGCCGGTGCTGCCGCTGCCGGTGGTGCCGCCGCCGGTGCCGCCCGCTGTGGTCGGCACATGGGTCGGTGCCGAGTGACGGGTGGGCACGGTCTGCTGCGGGGCGCTGGTGGTCGCGCCGGGCTGCTGGGCGAGGCCGCTGGTGCTGCCCGTCGAGCGGCCGGTGCCGGGTGTCGACGCGGACGGCTTGCCGGGCTTGTGGGCCTTGTGCGAGGCGTCCGCGGAGGGCGTCCCGGGGCGTGGTGAGGTGCTGCCGGAGTGCCGCTGGCCGGGCCGGGTGGCGCTCTTGTCGGGGCGGGGCAGCGGCGAACCGGGCAGGTTGTTGATCGCGGGCTCGCCGGGCCGCGGCACGGTCGCGACCGTCGCGGACCGTACGGCGCCGCCGAGCAGCGAGCCGATGAGCAGGGTCAGTCCGGCCACCACCGTGGTCATCACGGCGCCGCGGCGCAGCACCCGGCGTCGCAGGTCGGCGACCTCGACGCGCGGGCCGAGCCGCCGCCATGCCTCGCCGGCCAGCCGCCCGTCCATGGAGTAGACCGGTGCGCCCGCGATGATCAGCGGGCTCCAGGCTGCGAGGTAGATGATGTCGGGGGCGTCGTAGGCGGGGACGGTGCGCCAGCTGACGGTCATCAGCAGCGCCGCGGAGAGCAGCGCGCCGATGGACGCGGCGACGCGCTGCCACAGTCCGCAGATGGTCAGGACGCCGACGACGACCTGAAGGAACGCGACGGTCAGGCCGGCGCCCACGGGGTGCGAGACGGCGAAGTCGCGCAGCGGGACGGCCAGCCCCCAGGGGTCGAGCGACAGCAGCCACTTGACCATCGAGCCGCGCTCGCCGCCGTCGAAGTAGACGGGGTCGCAGAGCTTGCCCATGCCGGCGTAGACCGAGATCAGGCCGAGGAAGATGCGCAGCGGGAGGAGGACGACGCCGAGGTTCATACGGCGGCCGGGGTAGTACGCGTGCCGCACGGTGTCGGCGCCGCGGCGCTTGCCGCCGGAGTCGTAGCGGTCCCGGGCCTCGAAGTGGTCGTCGTCGTAGCCGTCGTCGGCGTGGCCGCGATCGCCGTACGGGGTGTTGCGGTAGGCGGTGTCGCTGTAGTTGTCGCCGTATGCGCTGCCTACGGGGCGTACGCCGCGCAGCAGGGGGCTGTCGGACGGGGTGGGGCCGCGCTGGCCGATCACGGTCCGGGCGGGGGCGGTGTCGTCGAGGCGGACCCGGGGCAGGACCTGGGTCGTGCCGACGTCCTCGCCCGGGCCGCCGTCGAGGCCGATGCCCGCGTTGCGTACCGCGTGCAGGAGTTGGGTGGTGGCGCCGGCCGTGCCGCCCGGTTCGGTGCGGCCGCTCCACACCACGGGCGCCCGGCGTCTGGCGCCGGCGGCCGAGCCCCGGACGGCGGGGATGCGCGCGGTGTCTTCCATGACGTTGTCCGCCACGGGCGCGGCGAGCTGTACGCGGAAGCTGGCGTGGTTGACGATGACCTGCGCGGGATCGCACGGCACCTTGACCGAGCTCAGGCCCGGCTCGTCATCGAAGCCCGGCGAGCGTCCCCCCGTAGGCGTGCGGGGTGTTCTGGTGTCCACGCTCATCTAACCGAGTGACCCGCGTTTAAGACACTGCCTTGACCGGGCCGATCTGTCCGAGACCCGTCAAAAGATCACGGGATACGGCGAAGTCGTACGGAGGGTCAGGCCTTGCCCCGGGGTGTGGCACGCCTCCGTACCGACCGCCCCGGGGCACACGAACTCAGGCGCGGCGGCGCGCCGCCTCCCAGAGGACGACACCGGCCGCGACACCGGCGTTCAGCGACTCGGCGCCGCCCGGCATCGGGATCCGCACCCGTACGTCACAGGTCTCGCCGACCAGCCGCGACAGGCCCTTGCCCTCGCTGCCGACCACGATGACGACCGGGCCGTCCAGCGCCTCGACGTCCTGCAGCTCCATCTCGCCGTCCGCGGCCAGACCGACGACCGTGAGGCCGGCCTTCTGGTACGACTCCAGGGTCCGGGTCAGGTTGGTGGCGCGCGCGACCGGTGTACGGGCCGCGGTGCCCGCCGAGGTCTTCCACGCACCGGCCGTCATCCCGGCCGCCCGGCGCTCCGGCACGACCACGCCGTGGCCGCCGAAGGCGCACACGGAGCGGACCACCGCGCCGAGGTTGCGCGGGTCGGTGACGCCGTCGAGGGCGACGATCAGCGGGTCAACGCCGTCGTCGAAGGCGGCCGCCGCGAGGTCCTCGGGGTGTGCGTAGTCGTACGGCGGGACCTGCAGGACCAGGCCCTGGTGGTTGAGGCCGTTGGTCATCCGGTCCAGCTCGGGGCGCGGCGCCTCCATCAGGTTGATGTCGCCGCGCTCGGTGGCGAGCTGCAGTGCGGCGCGCACCCGCTCGTCGGTGTCGATGAACTGCTGCACGTAGAGGGTCGTCGCGGGCACGCCGTCGCGCAGCGCCTCGAAGACCGGGTTACGGCCGACGACGAGCTCCGCGGTGCCCTTGGCACCGCCACGCCGCGGGGCCGGGCGGCGGGCCGCAGCCTGCTTCGCCTTGGCGTTGGCGACGCGGTTCTTGACGTGTCCCTTGCGCGCGGAGGCGGGCGGGGTCGGGCCCTTGCCCTCCAGGCCCCGGCGCCGCTTACCGCCGCTGCCGACCTGCGCGCCCTTCTTGTTGGACGTGCGGCGGTTCCTGCGCTGGCTGTTGCCGGCCATGGGTCACCTGTTTCTTCACTGCTCTCGACGTCTCGCGACGTGGAGTGGGTACGTACGTATGGAATGAGTGTCGCCCGCGGCCACCGGGAAGGGCGAATCCGGGTGGCTGCCCCGGGGCGGGACGGGGGTCAGGACAGCGACCAACGGGGACCGGACGGGGTGTCCTCGATGGCGAGACCGGACTGCTGGAGCTGGTCGCGGATGGCGTCGGCGGTGGCGTAGTCCTTGCGTGCGCGGGCCGACTGGCGCTGGTCGAGGACCAGGCGTACCAGGGAGTCCACGACGCCGTGCAGGTCCTCGCCGCGGTCCGTGCCGCTGCCGGACCAGCGCTCGTCGAGCGGGTCCAGGCCGAGCACACCGAGCATCGTACGGAGCTCGGCCAGCCGGGCCACCGCCGACTCCTTGTCGTCGGCGGTCAGCGCGGAATTTCCCTGCCGGACGGTGGTGTGCACGATCGCCAGCGCCTGCGGGACGCCCAGATCGTCGTCCATCGCCTCGGCGAAGGCCGTCGGCACCTCGGCCGCCGGCTCGACGACCCCGGCCTTCTCGACGACCCGCTGGATGAAACCCTCGATCCGCGCGAACGCGGACTCGGCCTCGCGGAGCGCTTCCTCGCTGTACTCGATCATCGAGCGGTAGTGCGGGGTGCCCAGGTAGTAGCGCAGCACGATCGGGCGCCAGCGCTTGACCATCTCCGAGACGAGCACGGAGTTGCCCAGCGACTTGGACATCTTCTCGCCGCTCATGGTCACCCAGGCGTTGTGCGACCAGTACGCGGCGAAGTCGTCGCCGAAGGCCTTGGCCTGCGCGATCTCGTTCTCGTGGTGCGGGAAGACGAGGTCGACGCCGCCGCCGTGGATGTCGAAGGCGCGGCCCAGGTACTTGTGGGCCATCGCCGAGCACTCCAGGTGCCAGCCGGGGCGGCCGCGGCCCCAGGGGGTCTCCCAGCTGGGCTCACCCTCCTTCGCCGCCTTCCACATGGCGAAGTCGCGCGGGTCCCGCTTGCCGGTCTCGCCCTCGCCGGACGGCTGGAGGAGGTTGTCCAACTCCTGGTTGGACAGCTGGAGATACCCCGGGAAGGACTTCACGTCGAAGTAGACGTTGCCGTCGGCGGCGTAGGCGTGACCGCGCTCGATCAGGCCGCGCATCATCTCGATCATCTCGGGGATGTGGCCCGTGGCACGCGGTTCGTAGGTGGGCCGCAGGCAGCCGAGAGCGTCGTACCCCGTGTTGAAGGCGACCTCGTTCTCGTAGCCGATCGACCACCACGGACGGCCCTGTTCGGCCGCCTTCTTGATGATCTTGTCGTCGATGTCCGTCACATTGCGGACGAACGTCACGTCGTAGCCGCGGTACTCGAACCAGCGGCGCATGATGTCGAAGTTCAGCCCCGACCTGATGTGCCCGATATGGGGGGCGGCCTGCACGGTCGCACCACACAGGTAGATCGAGACGCAGCCCGGCGTGAGCGGGGTGAAGTCGCGAATCTGCCGGGCGCTGGTGTCGTACAGGCGAATCGTCACGGAACCAGGGTAGTCGGAAGGAGGCAGTGCCCCGCGACGCATTGGCCACAGGGACACAGATCTGCCATAACCGTCCGAATTGCCGGAAATATCGGCGGCCTGTCCCGGGCCGCTCCGTCAGATGCGGCCTACCACCTTGCGCGGGGTGATCCGGACGACCACCCGCTCGGCGTCGTTGGCCGCGTCCGGGTTGAATGCGGCGTACGGCTTGCCGGTGAACTTGCGCGACAGCACATTGATGAGCTCCTGCCCGCCCTCGGTGGTGAGCGTCGCGGTGCCACGGACCTCTGCGTACGTATAGGGGTTGTCGAAGGGCTGGACCACTACGGAGACACGGGGGTCGCGGCGGAGGTTCTTCTCCTTGCGGCGGCCGATGGTCGTAGAGATCAGCAGATCGTCGCCGTCCCGCTTCACCCAGACCGGAGACGCCTGGGGACTGCCGTCGGGCTGGAGGGTCACCAGGGTCACAAAGACCGGAGTATCGAGGAGCTTCTTGAGGTCGTCGGACAGGGTGGCAGTCACGAAGAGTCCTTCCTGCGGGCCGTTCCGATGGACACGAGCACTCCGATCCTCCCCCAACACCCGTGCGGCGCCCGGCATTCCCGCGCCATACGGGGGAATGCCGGGCGCCGCAGCGCGCTTCGCGTCAGGCCGTACGGAAGACGATCGCCGTGGCGACCGCGGCCAGGCCCTCGGCGCGGCCGGTCAGCCCCAGCCCGTCCGAGGTCGTCCCGGACACCGAGACCGGCGCCCCGACGGCCGCCGACAGCGCCTTCTGGGCCTCGTCCCGCCGCTTGCCGACCTTCGGGCGTACGCCGATGACCTGCACCGCGACATTGCCGATCGTGTAGCCCTCGGCCCGGACGATCCGCGCGGCCTCGGCCAGCAGCGTCACTCCGGAGGCGCCGGACCACTCGGGGCGGGAGGTGCCGAAGTGGGCGCCCAGATCGCCGACGCCGGCCGCCGAGAACAGCGCGTCGCAGGCGGCGTGCGCGGCCACATCGCCGTCGCTGTGGCCGGCCAGACCGTAGCCGTTACTCTCCGCGGCGTCCCAGAGCAGCCCGGCACACCACAGCTCACGGCCCTGCTCGAAGGCGTGCACATCCGTGCCGATGCCGACGAGGGGGACGAGTGGGGCCAGGGGGGCGCCGGGGAGCCCGCCGTCGGTCGACTCAGACGTAGCCATCGGTGGCCCTCCTACGGGCGAGTACGGCCTCGGCCAGGACCAGGTCCAGCGGCCGGGTCACCTTGAACGCTTCCTCGTGGCCGGGGACGACCACGACCGGCGCCCCAAGCCGTTCGACCAGCCCGGCGTCGTCGGTGGCGCCCTCGCCCTCGACGACGGTGTCGTGCGCCTTGCGCAGGGTCTCCAGATCGAAGCCCTGCGGGGTCTGTACGGCGCGCAGCAGGGCCCGCTCCGGGGTGCCGACCACCGGCTCGGGGGTGCCGTGAGGCTGTGGCTCGACCTGCTTGACGGTGTCGGCGAGCGGCAGCGCGGGGACCACGGCGGCGGCACCGGCGCGTACCGCGGCGACCACCGCATCGACGGTGTCGACCGGGACCAGCGGGCGCGCGGCGTCATGCACCAGCACGACGTCGATGGTGTCGGGCAGCGCCGCCAGACCGAGCCGGACGGATTCCTGGCGGGTCTGCCCGCCGGCGACGACCACCAGGTCGGTGCGGTCCGCGAGCGGGTACTCGCGGAGCAGGCGGTCGACCTCGGTGGCGCCGTCGGGCGGGGCGACCACGACGATGAGGGAGACGGCACGTGAGGCGGCCATCGCGCGGACGGCGTGCACCAGCATGGGGGTGCCGCCCAGCGCGCGCAGCGCCTTGGGGGTGCCGGGACCGAGCCGGACACCGCGGCCGGCGGCGGGGATCACCGCGGCGGTGCGGATCGGGCGGGAGGGATCTGACATCGATGGCTCCGGAGTCCGGGGCGCGCCCGGAATTGGCGCAGACAGGTTTGTTTCCTCGGGCGAGGTGGGTAAGGCCTGGGGGTACCCCCTGCTCCTGGAGCTTGGGGGAGTGCCGGGCGCGACGCCTTGACCGGACCCTTCCGTGACATCGGTCGAGGCGGCTGCCCGGGCCCGGCACGCCACAGGCGGGTCCGGCGCTCCGCCGATGCAGAGCCCATCCCGGCAGATCGCCGCTCCAGCAGCAGACGATTCACCGGCGGATGGGTCCAGCCCGGCAGGTGTGCCGTCCAGCAGATATGCCGCAGCGCCCGGCAACAGACCGTTCCACTGGGAGACGGTCGTCACTCGGGCACCGCGGCATTGCTACGTCGTCGCTGCGTTGGTACGTCGCCGTACAGCGTCGTCAGGACGCGAGGACCTCATCGAGCAGGGCCTCGGCCTTGTCTTCGTTGGTGTTCTCCGCGAGGGCGAGCTCGCTCACCAGAATCTGGCGCGCCTTCGCGAGCATCCTCTTCTCACCGGCGGAAAGTCCGCGCTCGCGCTCACGCCGCCACAGGTCACGAACCACTTCGGCGACCTTGATCACGTCGCCAGAAGCGAGCTTCTCGAGATTTGCCTTGTAGCGACGGGACCAGTTCGTCGGCTCTTCGGCATACGGTGCACGAAGCACCTCGAAGACCCGGTCCAGCCCGTCCTGACCAACCACGTCGCGTACGCCGACGAACTCCGCATTGTCCGCTGGCACACGAACAGTCAAGTCGCCCTGGGCGACCTTCAGCACCAAGTAGGTCTTGTCCACGCCTTTGATCTGGCGAGTTTCGATGGCCTCGATCAGCGCGGCCCCGTGATGGGGATAGACCACGGTGTCGCCAACCTTGAACGTCATGTGACAGGTACCCCTTCCGTGGCTATCCATGCTAACACGGGAACGGACCGTTCTGAATGGCGTTTTCGCAGGTCAGGGCATATCTCGGGGCTTGACAACAGCGCCCGGAACGTGCTTCGAGGGGCTCTGTGATGCGGGTATTCGCAGGTCGGAGGGGCTTCTCGGGTGAGCGGAAACGTGCCCGTCACATGCCGGGATCACCATGATCGACAGGCCGAACGTCCCGTTTTGCACGGATCCGCATGAGCGAGTTCCGCTACTCCGTTCGGCTGCTCGCGTGTCTCTACGGACCGTTTCTCGAATTGATCACCGTCCGGCGGGCGAAGAGTGTGATCAATTCCGCGAGGCCTTCACATTCCCTTCGAATACTGCTTTTCACCCGAGGAAACCGGCGGTCACCACCCGAACGGCTCTTGCCGAATATTTCATCCATGTTCTTGGTGAACGTTCTCGATGTACGTGCCGATCTGCGTGTCGATGTGTGTGTTGATGTGTGCGTTGATGTGCGTGTTGATGTGCGTGTTGATGTGCGTGTTGATCCGCGATCCGATCTTCGTTCTCCCGGATCGTTCTGCCGGCTGGTTCTCCCGGCCGTTCGTCGAGGATCTTGAACTGCGGTCAGTTTTACGTCCGGTATCCCGCGGGCGCGGCGTTGGACCGTACGCGGAAACCGCGCGGGGGCGTGGCCGACGGCGGTGCGATGCCGCTGGGGGCGGGTCGGGTGCGGCGGCGCGGGGACGGCTCGGTAACCTAGCGGCGCTGACACACCCTTAGGGCGGCTTTACGCACCCGTCGTCATGACGCGTACGCAGTGCCGCCCCAGCCGTCCATCCGCGACCGGGCACGAACGTTCGGCCGCCGTAGCTCGTCAAGGAGATGCCGCCGCCGTGAGCCGCAGCCTTCGACGCGGCGTCCTCGCCGCTACCGTCCTTTCGCTCTCGATCGCCACGCTGTCCGCGTGCGGGGCCGGGAACGACGCCCAGACGCTGCAGGTCAAGCCGGACAACGCCGCCACCTCCGCGGGCGACATCAAGATCCAGAACGCCTCCGTCATCACCCAGCCCGAGCTGAACGCCAAGGGCCCGGCCGTGATCGCCGTGACGGTGTTCAACAACGGCGTCGAGGACCAGAAGCTGACCGCGATCTCCGTCGACGGCACCGGCCAGTCGGCCAAGCTTTCGCGGGCCGGCGGCGGCGCGGGCCCGATCACCGTGCCGGCCGGCGGCTCCGTCGTGCTCGGTGGCCAGGACAACGCCTCGGCCGTCCTCGCCAGCGGCCGCGAGGCCGTCCAGGACGGGAACGTGCAGCCGCTGACGTTCACCTTCAGCTCCACCGGCAAGGTGGCGCTGGGCGCCTACGTCGTCCCGGCGAAGAGCTACTTCGAGGGCTACGGGCCGTCCCAGGTACCGCAGCCGTCCGGCTCGGCGTCCCCGTCCGGCTCCGGCAAGCCCTCGGAGACGGGCAAGCCGTCGGAGTCCGGCACGCCGACCGGTTCGGCCACGCCGACCGGCACCACCAAGCCCGCGGGGTCGGCGCACAGCGGTCACTGACCCCCTCGTCACGCGTCAGGGGCGCCCGTCCGATCCGGAGGGGCGCCCCTGACGCGTAGCGGTGAGCCGCGGCGGTTTACGGCTCGAACTTGTAGCCCAGGCCGCGGACCGTGACGAGGTAGCGCGGCGCGCCCGGGTCGGGCTCGATCTTGGCGCGCAGCCGCTTGACGTGCACATCCAGGGTCTTGGTGTCGCCCACGTAGTCGGCGCCCCAGACCCGGTCGATGAGCTGCATACGGGTCAGCACCCGGCCGGCGTTGCGCAGCAGCATCTCCAGGAGGTCGAACTCCTTGAGGGGCAGATCGACCTTGCCGCCGGAGACCGTCACGACATGGCGGTCCACGTCCATCCGGACCGGGCCGGCCTCCAGGGCCTGCGGGGTGACCTCCTCCGGCTCGCCGCGGCGGCGCAGCACCGCGCGGATGCGGGCGACCAGTTCGCGGGAGGAGAAGGGCTTGGTGACGTAGTCGTCGGCTCCTATTTCCAGGCCGACGACCTTGTCGATCTCGCTGTCCTTGGCGGTCACCATGATGACCGGGACGTTGGAGCGACCACGCAGCTGACGGCAGACCTCGGTGCCGGGCAGGCCCGGCAGCATCAGGTCCAGCAGGACGAGGTCGGCGCCGTTGCGCTCGAACTCGTCGAGTCCGTCAGGGCCCGTAGCCGCGATGGCGACCTCGAAACCCTCCTTGCGGAGCATGTACGACAGTGCATCGCTGAACGATTCCTCGTCCTCGACGACAAGCACTCGGGTCACGGAAGGACCTCCGGGGCTGGGTGAGCAGGGAGCGGATCGTTGAAGGTCTCGTACGGGCGGTCCTCGTCGTCGAGGCCCTCCGCGGAGAGGTCGGCGGGCCGTTCGCGGTCGCGTACGGCCCCGGCTTCCGGGAGACGAAGGGTGAAGGTGGAGCCCTGTCCCTCAGCGCTCCACACCGTGACCTCCCCGCCGTGCGAGGCGGCCACATGCTTGACGATGGCGAGGCCGAGGCCGGTCCCGCCGGTGGCGCGCGAGCGCGCCGGGTCCACACGGTAGAACCGCTCGAAGACGCGGTCCCGGTCCTTTTCGGATATCCCGATGCCCTGGTCGGTCACCGCGATCTCGATCAGGTCGCCGCCGGGCGCGGTGACCCGGCGCCCGGCGATCCCGACGCGGGTGCGCGCCGGGGAGTAGTTGACGGCGTTCTCGACGAGGTTGCCCAGGGCCGCGGCGAGCTGACCGCGATGGCCCCATACGTGCAGGTCAGCGGTGCCGCCGACGGCCATGGTGATCTGCTTGGCGCCGGCCTGCTGGCGGCAGCGGTCCATCGCCTCGGCGACCAGCTCGTCGACCCGGACGGGTTCGGCGTCCTCCAGCGGGTCGTCGTTCTGGACCCGGGAGAGGTCGATGAGCTCCTGGACGAGGTTGGTCAGGCGGGTGGCCTCGTTCTGCATCCGGCCGGCGAAGCGCTCGACGGCCTCGGGGTCGTCGCTGGCGTCCATCACGGCCTCGGAGAGCAGCGAGAGGGCGCCGACGGGCGTCTTGAGCTCATGGCTGACGTTGGCGACGAAGTCGCGTCGGACCGCCTCTATGCGGCGGGCCTCCGTGAGGTCCTCGACCAGCAGCAGGACCAGCCGGGAGCCGAGGGGGGCGACCCGGGCGGAGACCGCCAGGGCCTCGCCGCGGCCGGTGCCGCGGCGCGGCAGATCCAGCTCGACCTGGCGTATCTCGCCGTCCCTGCGGGTGTCGCGGGCCATCTGCATCATCGGTTCGACGGCGAGCTTGCCGCCGCGGACCAGCCCGAGGGCGTACGCGGCGGAGCTGGCCTTGACCACCGCGTCGGCCTCGTCGAGGACGACCGCGGAGGAGCGGAGCACCGAGAGCACGGTGTCGACCCCGGGGGGCAGCACGGCGTCCGTGTGCAGCGAGGTGCGGGTGGGTTTGGCCTGGTCGCGCTCGCTCCAGCGGAACGCCAGCATGGCGAAGACGCCGGTGCACAAACCGGCGATCGCTGCCACTGCGGCGACGGCCGCGTCCACGTTCATGACTCCAGGTTATGCGCCGGGTCGGACACTTCCCCAGCCGTGCGAGGCTCTGCTCGAACACCCGTCGCCCAGAGTTCACCGTGGCGTCCGCGCCGGTTCACTCCGGAGGCCGGTGAGGGGCGTCCGGCCGCCCGCCGGATGTCCCTAGGGGGACCGGCGCGAGCGGCCTGCCCCGCCGGCGCGTGGCCAGGTGAACGGCGGGGCCGACCTCGGGGCCGTGGCCATGTCGCCCAGAGTTCACCTTCACGACGGCGCCGGTTCACCCCCGGTGGGACCGCAGGTCGCGCTGTGCCCGCAGGGTGAGGGTGCGGGTGACGGATCGGTTCCGCACCGCCGCGCGACCGGCATTCGGAGCGACCGCGGGGCGATGGCCCCTCTGGAGCACCGGCACTGCGGAGTACCGGCTCCGCGGAGCACCGCCTCTCCGGGATACGGGCCGCGCGAGCACCGACCGTGAGAGCGTGGGCAGAGGTCAACTGAACCCCCTTCCACCTCCCACACCACGCCACTTCACCACTCGATGCGAGAGAAGGTCACAGATGCGGGACGCGTACCACGAGGAGCTGGATTCGATCGGCGAGGGCCTGGTCGAGATGGCCCGGCTCGTCGGCTCCGCGATCGGGCGCGCCACCACGGCGATACTCGACGCGGACCTCAAGCTGGCCGAGAACGTCATCGCCGCCGACGAGAAGGTCGATGACCTCCAGCGCGATCTTGAAGCCCGGGCGATCGCCCTGCTGGCGCGGCAGCAGCCGGTCGCCACCGACCTGCGGATCGTCGTCACCTCACTGCGGATGAGCGCCGACCTGGAGCGCTCGGGCGACCTGGCCCAGCATGTGGCCAAGCTGGCCCGGCTGCGCTTCCCGCAGACGGCCGTACCGCGCGATCTGCACGCCACCATCCTGGAGATGGGGCAGCTGGCGCAGCGCCTGATGGCCAAGGCCGCCGAGGTCATCATCACCAAGGACGTCGATCTCGCGCTCCAGCTGGAGCAGGACGACGACGCGATGGACATCATGCACCGCACCCTCTTCCAGCACCTGATGGACGACCGCTGGAAGCACGGCATCGAGACGGCCGTGGACGTGACCCTGCTGGGCCGCTACTACGAGCGCTTCGCGGACCACGCGGTCTCCGTCGCCAAGCGGGTCGTCTACCTCGTGACCGGCGAGCACGCCGACGAGATCGCTCCGCCGACGGCGGTCGACGGGTCGTAAGGGCGACGGCGGGAGAGGGGCGCCCAGCCGCCCCTTTCACCATCGTGCGCCGTTGACGCGTGCCTCTACGCGCCGTTGACGCGCCTCGTCGCATGGGCTTGCAATGGCGTCACCCGGGCTTGCAACGGGCACCAGGTGACCCCTAGGAGGCAATGCATGGCACCCATGGCGGACTCCCACAACCCCACGCCCCAGAACAACCCGACGGTCGTCGAGCGCCCTCGGCTCCCGCTGCTCGGCGCCTGTGGCTGCGGCTCCGGCTGCAGCTGCGGCTGCCAGTCGGGCGGATCGTGCCAGTGCGGCGGCGGCTGCTAGCGACCTCGACAGCACAGCGCCACAGCGGCCCCGACCGGGGTTCACCGGTCGGGGCCGCTGCCGTGTTCCGGGACGGCCGGGCCGTCCTGCTACGGGTTGACCGGGCCGCTCCCGTTACGGGCCGGCCCTGCCGCGAGGCCAGGTCACAGGCTGATCGTCAGCGGATGGATCTCGTCCGCCTTGTGGCCGGCGCGCTCGTGTATGCGTTGCACGGCTCCCGCCGAGGGTGCTTCCGACAGACAGAAGACATCGCCGGAGTCGGTGTCGGCCCACGCGTGTTCGAAGGTCACGCCTTCCTCACTCTGGATGGCGAGGTCGGCCTGGTGCGCCGCGTTGAGCTGGTCGGCCGTGAGGCCCTTCATACCGTGATGGATGTCCATGAACTTGGGCATCGGGCTCATCCTTCCGGTTGCAGACGACTGCGCCCCCTCTTCCATGCTGCATCCGCGCGGCCAGGCCGCATCCAGGGACAGCACGAAGGCCGCCGGCGCCGGGGGCGTCAAAGGTCCGCCTTCCGACGCGGCGTCCAGGCCGGCGAACTGGGTAGTTGGTGGTGCCGAGCAGCGGTTCGGCGGTGCGCTACGCGGTGTTGCAGCGCTGTCGCTGGAATACAAGCTGTCGCTGGAATACAAGCTGTCGCTGGAATACAAGGTGTGCCGCACTCGGATGCACCGCACAGACCACAGTGGAACACCCCAGCGCCATGGCAACGCCCGAGCTTGGCCCGACGCACCGCTCCCGACGGACGTACGTCCTTACGGAATACGTCCTCACGGAAGGAGACCGTCGTGCGTGCCAAGCGATCTTTCATCCTCCTCGGCCCCGGACTCATGGCCTCCCTGACGCTCTCGCCGGTCATCGCCGGTCATCGCCGGGCAGGCCTCGGCCGCCTCAGCTCCGGCGCGGGCGGCGGCGAGCATCTCCGACCATGTCGGGCAAACACCCCCTCCTGACCCCGACGCCAATGCAACCGACCCCAACTACAAAAAGGGCGTGGCAGCCGGCGCCGGCCAAGCCGCGAAGGACATCGCGAGCAAGACCCGCACCCCCGTACCGGTCCCCTCGGCCACAGGCCACACCTACGCGGATCTCCGCTTCCACCAGGGCTTCCGCGAGGGATACGCGTCGGCATTGGTCCGGCACGCGGCAACGGAGCTGACCTCGGCGTTCGCGGTGCATACGTCAACGCAGGCTGCGATGCAGCAGGGAACCGAGGCGATCGAGAAGCAACGAGAACAAGCAGATGCGGAATTCAGAATGCGCTACCTCAGGCCGCCCGAGACTGCGGTGCCTGCCCAGCCCCAGCCTGCGACTCCTGCGACTCCAGCAGCTCCTGCGGCGCCTGCAGCTCCTGTGACTCCTGCAGCTCCTGCGACTGGTTCGCTGCAAGGTCCCCGGAGGGGACGACCGACATGCATCAGGGCTCCACGGAGGGGGCGACCGACACGGGCTCCACGGAGGGGACGACTCCCACGCAAGAGCAGGCGCCTTGGACAGGAATCTTCGCGCGTGGCCACCGTGCACGCGCCCCGGCCCGATCATGCCCCTGACGGCCCAGAGACGGGCCCCGGAGAAACGCCAAGCCCCCCACTCGCGGGAAGACCGCAGGTAGGGGGCTTGATCAGGGCTGGCTACTTCTACTTCTTCTTGCCCTGGTTCTTCACTGCCTCGATGGCGGCCTTGGCGGCCTCCGGGTCGAGGTAGGTGCCGCCGGGCGTGACCGGGCGGAAGTCGGCGTCCAGCTCGTAGGAGAGCGGGATGCCGGTGGGGATGTTCAGGCCGGCGATGTCCGCGTCGGAGATGCCGTCGAGGTGCTTGACCAGGGCGCGCAGGCTGTTGCCGTGGGCGGCGACCAGGACCGTGCGGCCGGCGAGGAGGTCCGGGACGATGCCGTCGTACCAGTACGGCAGCATCCGCGTGACGACGTCCTTGAGGCACTCCGTGCGCGGGCGCAGCTCGCTGGGGATGCTGGCGTAACGCGGGTCGTCGCTCTGCGAGAACTCGGTGCCGTCCTCAAGCGCGGGCGGCGGGGTGTCGTACGAGCGGCGCCAGAGCATGAACTGCTCCTCGCCGAACTCCGCCAGGGTCTGCGCCTTGTCCTTGCCCTGCAGCGCACCGTAGTGGCGCTCGTTCAGCCGCCAGCTGCGGTGGACCGGGATCCAGTGCCGGTCGGCGGACTCCAGGGCCAGCTGCGCGGTGCGGATGGCGCGCTTCTGGAGGGAGGTGTGCACTACGTCGGGGAGCAGGCCGGCATCCTTGAGCAGCTCTCCGCCGCGGACCGCCTCCTTCTCACCCTTCTCATTGAGGTTCACGTCCACCCAGCCGGTGAACAGGTTCTTCGCGTTCCACTCGCTCTCGCCGTGGCGGAGGAGGATCAGCTTGTACGGTGCGTCGGCCATGGCGTCGAGCGTAATCGAAATCCGGAAAACGCCTTGCGCGGGTCCAGGAGCTGGGCTGCCCGTCGACGTTTGACGCGTCCCGTCAATTGAGTGGCGCCGGAAGCCGACCCGTCAGTAGGTTGCGATCGTCGCTTGCGCCACTTACCCACCCAGCGTCACCCACCGATTACGCACCCACCGCTTCCCACTTCCACTTCCCACTTCCGCGCGCCGCACGACCCAACGGGGGAACTGTCATGTCCGCATCCATAGCCGGTCTGAGGCGCGCAGCCGTGGAGAGCGTCTCCGGCCTCCCCCGGCAGTTCTGGTGGCTGTGGACCAGCACCTTGATCAACCGGCTCGGGGCGTTCGTCGCGACGTTTCTGGCTCTCTATCTGACTGTCGAGCGGGGCTACTCGGCCTCGTACGCGGGCCTGGTCGGCGCGCTCTACGGCCTCGGCGGTGTGATCTCCTCCATCGGCGCCGGGGTACTGACCGACCGGCTCGGCCGCCGGCCCACCATGCTGATCGCACAGCTGTCAACGGCAGCGTCCGTAGCGCTGCTCGGTTTCATGGAGCACCCGGTCGCCATCGCGGCCGTGGCGGGTGTGGTCGGTATGGCGACCAACGCCTCCCGCCCCGCCGTACAGGCGATGATGGCGGACATCGTCGCCCCCGAGGACCGCGTCCGCGCCTTCTCCCTCAACTACTGGGCGATCAACCTCGGCTTCGCCATCTCCTCCACCGCCGCCGGGCTCATCGCCCAACACGGCTATCTGGCCCTCTTCCTGGGCGAGTCCACGCTCGTACTGGCCTGCGCCCTGGTCGTCTTCTTCAAGCTCCCCGAATCGCGCCCCGCCGCGAGCACCCCGGCCGGCCCGGAGGACGCCGACGACGGTTCCGGCTCGGCCCCCGCCGCCGTCTCCATGCTGACCGTCCTGCGCGACGGCCGCTTCATGACCGTCGTCGGCCTCAACCTGCTGCTCGCCCTGCTCTTCCAGCAGGCGTACGTCTCCATGCCGGTGTCGATGGGTCAGGACGGCTTCTCCAGCGTGGACTTCGGCATGGTGGTCGCGGTCAACGGCGTGCTCGTCGTCCTGCTACAGATCCCCGTCACGCGCTTCATCGAACACCGCAGCCCGGCGATGCTCCTCGTCGGCTCGGCGCTGCTCGCCGGCTACGGCTTCGGGCTGACCGCGCTGGCGGGCTCGGTCGCCATGTACGCGGTTGCGGTCGCCGTCTGGACCCTCGGCGAGATCATCAACTCCCCCACACAGATGGGCCTGGTGGTCCGCCTGTCCCCTCTGCACGGACGCGGCCGCTACCAGGGCATGTACGCCCTGTCCTGGTCCATCGCCTCCCTGACGGCCCCTCTGCTCGGCGGCACGGTGATCGACCACTACGGCGCCGATGCGCTGTGGGCCGGCTGCGCGGCCATCG
This sequence comes from Streptomyces inhibens, assembly GCF_022221585.1. Classification (NCBI taxonomy): domain Bacteria; kingdom Bacillati; phylum Actinomycetota; class Actinomycetes; order Kitasatosporales; family Streptomycetaceae; genus Streptomyces; species Streptomyces inhibens. The sequence goes on along the minus strand of NZ_CP084681.1, from coordinate 5,846,170 downwards.
GCACGGTGGCCGCCGTGGGCTACGGGCTGCTGCTACGGAGCCTGCCGGGGCGGACGGCGGCGGTCGCGGCGTCGTCCCAAGGCGCGGACGCGGAGTCTTCGCAGAGCGCGGACGCGGAATCGTCCCAGGGCGCGGACGCGGAATCGTCGCAGGGCGCGGACGCGGGAACGTCCTCGCCTTCGGTCTCCCCTTCGGCCTCCCCGTCGTCTTCCCCCTCGGCCTCGGTGTAGAGCCCCGAAAACCCGTCGAGCCCTGCCCCCGTCACGGCTACGCTCCCCCCATGCCCCATGGGAAAACGTCGTACGTCTGCCTGCCCTGCCGGGCCTCGTACAAGCAGCCGTACGCCGGTGACCACGAACGACGCTGCCCGCGCTGCGCGAAGCCGCTGATCCATGTCGGTTCGGCCTTCGCACCGCCGCGTCGCCGCGACACCGCCGGCTGGCGAGTGCTCTCCGTACTGCTGAACGCGGGCATCCGCTTCCACAAGAGCTGCTGCGGCGGCCCCGGCTACCGCCCCCGGACCCTCGGCGAGGTCCGCGAGCGGATGGCGTACGCCAAGGCCACCGGCGAGCCGTTCGCCCGCGCGCTGATCCGGTACGAGGTGCCATAGGCCGTCCGTGTCCGGCGACCCTTCCCCTGCCTCGGCGAACGGCCTTACAGCACACGGTCGGCGCGGGGAAGGGAGCGGACGGCGTAGGCGATGCCCCAGCACAGCGGCAGGGCCAGGACGGCGACGAGTGCGAACTTGGCGGCCGCCGGGGCGTGCAGCCAACGGAAGGCGAAGCCGAGCCCGACGAGCACGGGCGCATGGATGAGGTAGACGGCGAAGGCGTGGCGGGAGAGGAACGCCGCGGTGCGTCCCTGGCGGTTGAGGCGTTCGCGGAAGAGGACGGTCAGGCCGAGAACGACACCGACGGCGAACGTCGACTCCCACGCGGCCGAGACCAGCGACTGCCAGGTGCCGTGCCCGCTGAGCGTGTCTTCCTTAGCGGTCATGACGACGGGGAGGTACGCGAGCGTCGCGACGAGGGCGACGGCCCAGCCCACGCGGCCCGCGACGCGGGAAAGGGTCTGCGGCCAGCCATGGCGGTAGGCGAACACGCCGAGGACGAAGAAACTCGCGTACTGCGGCAGGAAGCTGGGGGTGGGCAGGCCGAGGAAGGGGAGGTAACTGCCGCCCGGTACCAGGAAGCGCCACAGGTACGTGGCGAGGGCAAGGCCGAGGGTGAAGACGATGACGGCGAGCGGCCGCAGGGGCCGCTGGGCCCGCACCGCCGCGCGGCCGGTCTCTCCGGCGGAGGCGAGGAGGCGCCGTGCACCACGGCGGCGAACGAGGGCGTAGAGCACAGCGAACACGAGGAGCACCTCGACGAACCACATCGGGCCCGCGTCCCAACTCGCCACGTAGTAAATCCAATAGGGAAGCGATTCGCCGCGCTCGGCGAAGGTGGCCCGCAGGTCGGCGTACCCGCTGAAGTTCGTCAGCGGGCGTATCAGCAAGAGGAAGGCGAGCAGAGGAATGCCGAGGCGCTTGAGGCGGTCCCGGAAGAACGGCCGCGCACCCTTGCGGTCGTAGGAGGCCGGCGTGAAGTACCCGGCGATCATGAAGAAGAAGCCCATGAAGAACGCCTGGTTGAACATGACGAAGGCATCCAGGAGCAGCCCGGAGCCGTCCTCGGCGGGCTCGGTGTAGTACCAGACGGGAATGTTGCCGTAGGTGACGGCGGTGTGGTGCAGCACCACGAGCGCCGTCAGCGCGATACGCAGATTGTCGACATAGAGCAGCCTCGCGCGCTTCGGCCTCGCAGCGGTCGCCTCGGACGCGGCCTTCACGGCCGTGCGTTCCAGGTCGCCTGTCATGGAAAGTTCCCCCGTTGAGTGCAGTTCAGTGTTGGGCGGCCCTGCTGTCCGCGCGCGTGGCGTGCTCGAAGATGCCGGCGAGTTCACTGGCGTAAGCCGCCAGGTCGTGCTCGGGATGGACGCTCCAGTACGCGAACATGCTGTCGATCCCGGCCTGGAGGCTGACGGCCATCACGCGGACGTCGAACGCGCGGAACTCGCCGCTTTGCTGGCCCTTCAGGAAGACCTGCTCCAGTGCGGAGTAGAGCGGCTCGCTCGACGCGATGCCATAGCGCGGGGCTCCGTCAGCGGTACGGAAGTGGCTGAAGATCTCGCCGAGCGCGGTGAGCTGGGTCCGGTGGGTGTGCATGTACTCGGCGACCGATTCGACATAGCCGCGTAGCCACACGGTTGCCCCGGCCTGATCCTCCAGCCGGGCCGCGACAAATGCGCCGATCTCCCCATAGACCTGCTCGACGAGCCGCTCGATCAACTCGTTCTTACCTGCGAAGTGATACGAGATCACGCCCTTGCTGATCCCCGCCCGTTCAGCGATCTGCGCCAGCGAAGCCTTCGCGAACCCCCGTACCGCGATGGTGTCGACGGCGGCGTCGATGATCTGGGCGCGGCGCGCCTTCTCGATGAACGAGCGTTCCGGCTCCTGCGACTCCCGTTCACCCTTCCCGGCGCCGGACTGGCCGCTCGGATCATTTTTTGACCGCATGGCCAAAATATTAGCCCCTTGGCCAGTCGCCGTCCAGGGGACCCCGGGCCCGGGTGGCGTCAGCGGCGTAGCGCCCGCTGGGCCTCGTGGAGGTTGCGTGGGGTGAGGGATTCCGGCCGGCCGTAGGACTCGAGGCGGGTGTGGAGCGGACCCGTGAAGTCGGGCTTGTCCGTCTGGCCGAACTCGGAGACTTCGCTGATGGCGACGGTTGCGCTGTACGGGGCGATCTCGTCGAGCTTGATGCAGCCGGCGCGATGGTTGGTCACGGTGATGTTCCAGTGGGTGAAGCGGGCGCCGTAGAGGGGGCCGGCGCTGGCGTCGCCGCCGTGCGCACCGTCGTTGGTGACCGTGATGTCGGTGCGTACGTTGGCGAAAGGCAGCCCGCGGTGGGTGTCGAAGGTGCCCATCGCCATATGACCGCGGGACCAGACGTTGTAGCTGGACAGGCCCTCGACGTTGATGCCGTGGAGCTGGGTGCCCGCGGGTGCCGGGACCGTGCGTCGGTCGATGGTGAAGTCCTCGACGAGGTTGTCGTGGGAGCCCTCACGGCAGGCGTAGGGGTGGTGGCTGCCGCGGCCGGAAACGCGGGTGCGGCGCAGGGTGCAGGCCTTGGCGGCGACGAGCAGGAAGCCGTTGTCGACATGGCGTACGTGGACGTCGTCGACCCAGCAGTCCCAGGCGCATTGCAGGGCGACGCCGTTGTAGCCCTTGTCCAGAAGGTGCGGGGATTGCGGGGTCTCGGCCATCTCCAGGGTGAGGGACTCCACGCCGGATTCCGCCAAGGGGGCGATGTGGGTGGTGAGTTGGGGGTTCCAGGAGGGGCGGGTGTCCAGGGGGAGCGGGCGGTCGAGGGTGATGCGGTGGCGGCGCGGGTCGACGGCCGTGATGCGGCAGGGCCATTCGTAGGGGACGTAGGAGGTCAGCTTGGTCTTGTCGGACCAGGTGTAGGCCGATGCGCCGGGGAGGTCGCCGGCCATGTGCTGGAGGAGGGTGTGGTCGGCGTCGTCGGCCAGTTGGAGCAGGACCCGGTCGCCGGGGCGGAGGTGGCGGGTGTCCTGGACGGTGACGGTGCGGTCGCCCTGGCGGGCCACGGCCGTGAGGGGGGTCAGGGTGCGCCATTCGTCGCGACGGTTGCCGGTCCAGCCCTCGAAGGGCCAGGCCTTGGCCTTGATCGCGTCGGTCAGGGATTCCCAACGGGCGTTCGGGCAAAGCCAGATGAGGCCGCCGGCCCAGGACCAGCTGGACTTGTCGCCGCCGTAACGGCTGCCGTAGGGGCCGATGAGGTCGGTGAGGCTGCGGGTGGCGTGCAGGGTGGTGCGTCCGCTGCCCGCGCCGCGCAGGACGACGTTGTTGTGGCCGATGCGGATGATGTCGTCGATGCGGTAGGTGCCGGGTGGGACGAATACGGTGCCGCCGCCGCGGCGGCCCGCGTCCTGGAGGGCGCGGTTGATCGCGGGGGCGGCGTCGGCGGAGCCGTCCGGCAGGGCGCCGTAGTCCTTGACGATGTCGGCGACGACGCGGGGGCGGGGGAAAGCGGTGACGCCACCGCGGTAGCCCGCCCGGCCGATGTAGGGGATGTGGGGATGGGCGTGCGGGTTTCGTTTGAACTCGGCCCAGAGGGAGGGGGGTTGGGGGTGGGGCGGGGTGGCCGCCGTGACTGCGTCAGCCACGGTGGCCGCGGTGGCCACGGTGGCCGTGCCTGCCGGGAGGGCGGCGGCGGCCGCTGCGCCGATCGCGCCGCGAAGGAGCCGCCTTCTGTTGAATTCCGTGACCTCCGCACTCTCCGCACTTCCCGTGCTTCCCGCACCCTCCGTGCCGTGCGTCGATTTCGCGCGTTCCATGAGCCCGCCTTTCATGGATATGAACAATGTTCACATGGGAGACGACGTGAGGATGCCATGCCGGCCGGGTCCGGGGAAGGGGGTGCGCACAGGCGGGCCGTACGTGGTCGTGGTGGCCACACCCCCAAGACGGGTGGCTGCACGGTCGATCCGGGCCGTCGGTTCCGGGAGTCTGATGACGGCGCCGGCGGGCAACGTCCGGCCGGTGCCGCGTAGGGATCGGTCGAGCCGACGGGGAGATGTGATGACCGACGACGGTGTGCAACGACACGGGAGACGGCGGGCCGCGGTGATCGGGGGATTCGCGGCCGCGGGGGCGCTGGTGGTTGCGGGGGCACTCGTCTCGGGGCCGACCGAGGGACGGGGGGCGGTGGCCGGGTCGGGGGAACCGGCCGCCGCACCCGTACGGGCGTCGGGCGCCCCCACGCGCGCCGCGCCCATGACGCTGCCCGCGCCCACCGGGAGGCACCAAGTCGGCACGGTCTCGCTGCACTTGGTCGACCGGCAGCGCCGCGACCCCTGGGTCGGCGGGCAGACGCACCGGGAGCTGATGGTGAGCGTCCGGTACCCGGCGCGGGCGGACGCGGGGCGGTATCCGCGCGCGCCCCAGATGACGGCGCGCGAGGCGGCCGGGTTCGACGCGCTGAACAACTTCTCGGAGCAGGTGCCACGGGGGAAGGTGGATTGGGCGGCCACGCGTACGTATGCGCACAAGGGGGCGCCGGTGGCGGCGCGGGATGCCGGGCGGCGGCTGCCGGTGGTGCTCTACTCCCCCGGTGCGGGCGATCCGCGGTCCCTCGGCAGCACGCTCTGCGACGATCTGGCGTCCCGCGGCTATGTGGTGGTGAGCATCGACCACACCTACGAGGCGCCCGCGGTGGAGTTCCCCGGCGGGCGGGTGGCGCGCAGTGTGATGCAGGCGGAGATGGCGAAGGCCGGGAAGGCCGGGCGGATCACGGAGTTGATGAAGAAGGTCAGCGACGTGCGGGTGGCCGACACCCGGTTCGTACTGGACGAGCTGGCGAAGCCGGGCGCGGCATCCGCGCTGCCGGCCCGGCTTCGGGGGGCGCTGGATCTGGACGCGGTCGGGATGTTCGGGCAGTCGGCCGGGGGGTTCACGGCGGCGCAGACGATGCATGACGACCGGCGGATCAAGGCCGCGGTGAACATGGACGGCGTCATGGGCTACACCCAGCGCGACGACGATCCGTCGAACCCGTCGACGGTCGGGCTCGACGGCGTCGACCGGCCGTTGTTGCTGATGGGGATGGAGGGGGACAACCATCACACGGTCGCTTCGTGGGGCGCGGTGTGGCGGCACAGTACGGGTGCCTGGCTGCGGGATCTGACGCTGAGCGGCAGCCGGCATGCCAGCTATACGGACGCGGAGGCACTGATTCCGCAGATCGCCCGGCAATTGGACCTGCCCCGGGAGACGGTGACGAAGGTGATCGGCACGGTCGCCCCTGAGCGCGCTGCCGAGGCCCAGCGCGCGTATGTGTCGGCGTTCTTCGACCGGTGGCTACGAGGGCGGGACAGCGGGCTGCTGAACGGGCCGTCGGACCGGTATCCGGAGGTGCGGTTCGTGCGGTAGACGGGGCCGCGGCCCGGTCGCGCGCAGGACCGTGTGGGCGGCTACGCCCCGGTCGCGCTCCCCCGCGTCAGATGCGTGAACGCCTCCAGGTTGCGGGTGGACTCGCCGCGGGAGACGCGCCAGGCGTACTCCTTGCGGATGGCGGTGGCGAAGCCCATTTCCAGGAGGGTGTTGAAGCTGCCGTCGGCGTTTTCGAGGACCGTGCCGAGGATCCGGTCGAGTTCGTCGGGGGTGACGGCGGCGAGCGGGAGTTTGCCCACGAGGTAGATGTCGCCGAGCTTGTCGATCGCGTAACTGACGCCGTAGAGGCGGGTGTTGCGTTCGAGGAGCCAGCGGTGCACCGCCTCGTGGTTCTCGTCGGGGTGGCGGACGACGAAGGCGTTGATGGAGAGGGAGTGCTTGCCGACGATCAGGGAGCAGGTCGTGGAGAGCTTGCGGGTGCCGGGGAGCTTGATGACGTAACTGCCGTCGGAGGGGGATTCCCATTCGAGGCCGGCGTCGGTCAGGGTCCGCTCGATCACATCGCTCGGGCCCACGCCCGCCTCGGCCGTCCGGTTGTCCACCGCACCGCTCGCCTCTCGCTCATCACCCATGGAGGGATCGTAGGTGACGGCGGCGTTCCTGCATGGCGGCGGTGTACACCTCGCCGGTCGCCGCGGCGGCGGTGTCCCAGCCGAAGGACTGGGCGTGCCGGGCGGCGTCGGTGCCCATACGGGCGGGCAGGGACGGGTCCACGACGAAGCGGCGCAGGGCGCGGGCGTAGTCGGCGGGGTCGTGGCCGGCGACGAGGAAGCCGCTGACACCGTCGCGTACGGCCACCGGCAGGCCGCCGACCGCGGCCGCGACGACCGGGGTGCCGCAGGCCTGCGCCTCGATGGCGACCAGCCCGAAAGACTCGCTGTACGAGGGCATGACCAGCACGGATGCCGCGCGGTACCAGTCGGCGAGCTGTTCCTGGCCGACCGGCGGGCGGAACTGCACCAGGTCCGCGATGCCGAGCCGGGCGGCCAGCTTCTGCAGGCCCTCGGGCTTGGCCAGGCCGCTGCCGCTGGGCCCGCCCACCACGGGCACGACCAGCCGGGAGCGCAGCGAGGGGTCCTCGGCCAGCAGGGCGGCGGCCGCGCGCAGGAGGATGTCGGGGGCCTTGAGCGGCTGTATTCGGCCAGCGAAGAGCGGGATGACCGCGTCCTGCGGCAGGCCGAGACGGGCGCGGGCGGCCGCCCGGCTCTCGGCGACACCACCGCCGGTCGGCCGGAAGCGGTCGAGATTGACGCCGGGGTGGACGACGGCGACCTTGCCGGGGTCGGCCTCGTAGTGCCGTACGAGTTCGTCGGCCTCCTCGGCGGTGTTGGCTATCAGGCGGTCCGCGGCGCGCACGATCTGGGTCTCGCCGATCACGCGGGCGGCCGGCTCGGGGGTGTCGCCGACGGCCAGCGCGGCGTTCTTGACCTTGGCCATGGTGTGCATGGCGTGCACCAGGGGGACACCCCAGCGCTCGGCGGCCAGCCAGCCGACGTGCCCGGACAGCCAGTAGTGGGAGTGCACGAGGTCGTAGTAGCCGGGGCGGTGGCCGGCCCAGGCCTGCATCACGCCGTGGGTGAAGGCGCACAGCTGGGCGGGCAGCTCCTCCTTGGCCAGGCCCTCGTACGGGCCGGCGTCCACATGCCGTACGAGAACGCCGGGGGCGAGCTCGACGGCGGGCGGGAGGGTGCCCGTGGTGGCGCGGGTGAAGATCTCCACCTCGATGTTGATCGAGGCGAGCTTCTTGGCCAGCTCGACGATGTAGACGTTCATACCGCCGGCGTCGCCCGTACCGGGCTGGTGCAGCGGGGAGGTGTGCACGCTGAGCATGGCGACGCGGCGGGGGCGGCGGAGGCTGCCGGGCAGGCGCAGCCGGGCCTGTCCCGGGAACTGGCCATGGGGACGGCTGCGGAGCCGGGACACGTATTGGCTCACGTCGAGCTACCTCCTAGGCGGGGCGGGCGGCAGGCCTCCGACCCCCTGCAACAACAGACCCCGGCCATCCATTTCCGCCCGGACCGCTCTCTTCGCACTTTGCCAAAGCGTGACCAAGCGCGAAGGCCGGCCCCGCCACCCCATACCCTCGAAGCCATGGCCCGCCGCTCCGCCCCCTCCTCCACGTTCTCCACCGCCGCCCCGGCACCCGCGCCCTCCCGACCCGTCGGAAACGCCACCCGCGGGACCACCAACCCCAACCGGCTGCGCCGTATGGACCGCTGGATAGCGGCGGAACACGGCGCCGAGCTGCGCCGCGCCGCCGACCCCGTGGCGGTCGACCTCGGCTACGGCGCCGCGCCCTGGACCGCGGTGGAGCTGCTGGGCCGGCTGCGTACGGTCCGGACGGACGCCCGGGTCGTCGGCATCGAGATCGATCCGGCGCGGGTCGAGGCCGCCCGCCCGTACGAGCGGCCGGGGCTGGACTTCCTCCACGGCGGCTTCGAGGTGCCGCTGCCGGGCCAACGGGGGCGCGCGCCGGTCCTCATCCGGGCCGCGAATGTGCTGCGCCAGTACGACGAGGACGAGGTGGCCGCCGTGTGGGGGCGGCTGTGCGCGCGGCTGGCACCGGGCGGGCTGCTGGTCGAGGGCACCTGTGACGAGATCGGGCGGCGGCACGTCTGGGTGGCGCTGGGCCCCGAGGGGCCGCGCACGGTCACCTTCGCGACCCGGCTCGGCTCCCTGGACACCCCGTCCGACCTGGCCGAACGCCTCCCGAAGGCGCTGATCCACCGCAATGTGCCGGGCGAGCCGGTGCATGCCTTCCTGCGCGACTTCGACCGCGCCTGGGCGGCGGCCGCCCCGCTGGGCGCCCTGGGTGCGCGTCAGCGCTGGCGCGCCGCCGTACAGGCCCTGGCGACGGACTGGCCACTGACCGGCGACCCGCGGCGGCGCCGCCAGGGCGAGGTCACGGTGCGCTGGGACGCCCTGACGCCCCGCGGATAGTCGTCGATCGCGCAGACCCCGACCACGCGCCCGAACGGGTGACCACATGGGTTCGGCGAACACATGACTCGGCGGCCGCGTACCGCAACGAGCCAGCACTAAACCACATTTATTCCCTGAAAGAGTGAAATATTAGCAAATTCTCTCAACGTGGGGCCGCACGCGCCGAAGGGAAATACAGGAAGCGGCAGTGAGTCGCTTGGATCGATCGGGAGATTTTTATGTCACGGATCACACGGGTGACTGCTCTGGCCGCTCTCGCGGCAAGTACCGCCCTGGGTGGCATGTCGGCAGCGTTCGCAGACAGTGGCGCGGCCGGCGGCGCGGCCAATTCGCCGGGAGTGGTGTCGGGCAATGCGATTCAGATCCCGGTCGCCATTCCGATCAACGTGTGCGGCAACACCATTAATGTCGTGGGCCTGCTGAACCCGGCCTTCGGCAACACCTGCATCAACGGTTCCATCGTGCGCCGGGTGGTTGTCCGCCACCACGTCGTCAAGCACCACCACCACCACGTCAAGAAGGAGCACCCCAAGAAGAAGCACCACGTCAAGAAGCACCACGCCAAGAAGCACCACCACCACCGGCCGGCCGGTGGCGTGCACACCGGCGGCGGGGGCTTGGTCGACGCCGGTCGCTAGGCCGCCCCGGCCGAAGCCACCTGGGCCGGCCGCGCAGCCGCGGCCGGCCCGCCGGCCCTCGCCAGCTCCCGGAGCCGCCGTTCCGTCTCCGATCCGCGCGGGGCCGTGTACGTCACCAGGGCCTGGTCCGGGTCGGTGCTCAGCCGGAAGCTCTCGAAGGTGACCTGGAGCTCGCCGACGTGCGGATGCAGGATGCGCTTGGTGCCGCGCAGGCACTCGTGCACCGACTGCGTCTCCCAGATCCGCCGGAAGTCCGTGCTGCGGACGAGGAGTTCATTGACCACCTCGCAGATCCGCGGGTCGTCGGGGTGCCGGCCGCTGTCGGCGCGCAGATTGCCGACCACCTCCACGGCCTTCGCCTCCCAGTCGGGGTGCAGGGCCCGCGCCACCGGGTCGAGGAAGACCAGCAGTGCGGTGTTCCGGCGGTCCGGTGCGAGCGCCTCCAGGTCGAAGGCGACCCGGCCGCCGAGCGTGTTCCAGGCCAGGATGTCCAGGCCGCGGCCGATGACGAGGGCCGGGACGGTGCTCTCCATGGCATCCAGCAGCTGCTGGATCTCGGGCCGAACCGTCTGCCCGGTGCCGGGTACGCCGCAGCAGTCCGCCGCGACCCGGCGCCGGGGTACGGCGATATTGCGCAGATAGGTCACCTCGCCGTCGGACAGCCGCAGCGCCCGCGCGATCGCGTCCAGGACGGAGTCGGAGATGGCGGGCGCACGGCCCTGTTCGATCCGGGTGTAGTAGTCGACGCTGATGCCGGCGAGCTGGGCGACCTCCTCGCGCCGCAGCCCGCGCACCCGGCGGCGGTTGACCCCGCCGGGCAGGCCGAGGTCGGCCGGGTCGAGGGCGGCGCGACGCGCCTTGAGGAACGAGCTGATCTCGATTTCCGCGTGCAGCATCAGCCCAGTATGCGACGCACGGCCGGTTGGGTGGTTCCGCCGGACCCAGGCTGTGACGGGCCTGGTGCCCTCCGCGTACGGACAGCACGGTGGTGCTCCTTGAGAATTCGCCTTCCCATAAGGAGCAGCCCATGCAGCGCAGAATCCTCGGCGGTACCGGCATCTCGGTCAGCGAGTACGCGCTGGGCGCGATGATGCTCGGCGCCTGGGGCAACACCGATCACGACGACTGTGTACGGATCGTGCACCGTGCGCTGGACGCCGGTATCAACTTCGTCGACACCGCGGACATCTACGCCGCGGGCGAGTCCGAGGAGATCGTCGGCAAGGCGCTCAGGGGGCGCCGCGAGGACGTCGTCCTGGCCACGAAGTTCTTCAACTCGATGGGTCCGGACGCCAACCACGGCGGGAATTCCCGGCGTTGGATCATGCGCGCGGTGGAGGACAGCCTGCGCCGGCTGGACACCGACTACATCGACCTCTACCAGGTGCACCGCCCCGACCCGGCCACCGACATCGACGAGACGCTCTCCGCGCTCTCCGACCTCGTACGGTCCGGCAAGGTGCGGGCGATCGGCTCCTCGACCTTCCCCGCGGAGCAGATCGTCGAGGCACAGTGGACCGCCGAGCGCCGCGGCCATCTCCGCTTCCGCACCGAGCAGCCGCCGTACTCGATGCTGGCGCGGGGCGTGGAGAACGCGGTGCTGCCGACCACGCAGCGCTACGGCATGGGCGTGCTGACCTGGGGTCCGCTCAGCGCGGGTTGGCTGTCCGGGCGGGATCTGTCGGCCAGTTCGCGGGCCGGTCTGGAGACCTTGAAGTTCGACCTCTCGATCCCGGAGAACGCCCGCAAGGCGGAGGCGGTCGGCGCACTGTCCAAGGTCGCGGCCGAGGCCGGTCTGTCACTGCCGCATCTGGCGACCGGGTTCGTACGGTCCCACCCGGCGGTGACGTCCGTGATCATCGGTCCGCGCACCCTCGACCAGCTCGACAGCATGCTGGAGGGCTCCGAGGTGAAGCTCGACGCCGACGTCCTGGACCGCATCGACGCGATCGTGCCGCCGGGCACCGACCTCAACCGGGCGGACAACTACTACGTACCGCCGGCCGTGGCCGACCCGGCGCTGCGCCGCCGCTGAACCACGAGGGCCGGCCTCAGGCCAGGTGCAGCGCGGCGAGCAGCGCGTCGACCAGGGGCCGGTCCCGCTCCTGCGTGTCGGCGGCAAGGCCGATCAGCGGTTGGCGCCCTCCGGCCACAGCACCCGCACCGTGACACCGTTCCGCTCGGCGTACGCCACCACGTCCGCCGTGCCGCCATACCCACGCGCCGGATTCCCGTCCCCCACCGCGACCAGCTCGTCGACCGGACCCACGCCCACGAGAATCTCGCTGTCGGCCATGTGCGCCGCGGAGTCCGAGGCCGTCAGGGTGTGTCCGACAGGCGCGTAACGGGCGACGCTCAGGGCGCGTGTGTCTTCGCGTAGTGGCGGGAGGCCTTGGCGCGGTTGCCGCAGGCCGACATCGAGCACCAGCGGCGGGTGCCGTTTCGCGAGGTGTCGAAGAAGTGCAGGATGCACGCCTCGTGCGCGCAGCTGCGGATCCGGTCGGGGGCCGCGCGCAGGAGGTCCAGGTAGTCGCGTGCCGCGGTCCAGGCCGCGCCCCAGGTGGGATCCCCGAACTCGATCTCCTCGCCGGGGCCCTCGGCGGTCAGGGTGGCACGGATCCGGCCGTGGTCGAGCAGGGCGTTGACGCGCTCGATGCCGGCCGTGTCGCCGGGGCTGTCGATGGCGGAGAGGAGGGCCTCGCGGGCGAGCAGCAGGTGCTCCAGTGCTGCCGTGTCGGCGGGGAAGCGGCGGTCGAGACCGTTGCTCTCAAGCCAGATGCGCAGCCCTTCGGGACCGGTGAGCAGGTCCTGCCGTACGCCGTCCTGCATCCAGCGGGTGTTCAGCAGGTCCAGCGAGACGGGCTCCCCGGTCAGGGGGCGGGGGTCGAGCGTGGGCATCCCTGGCTCCTTGTCCTGTCCGCTTCCCCTCCGGGCTAACCACTCAAGCGTACGTGATCGGTTGCCTTCTCAACTTCTAACCCTTAAAGTTAAATTTAGTAGTTAGGTCGAAGGGTGAGGCCACGCTGGTCTCCGCCCACGACTGGCGCCGCATCCCGCGCCCGCACAGCTCTCCCGCTTTCCGGAGGTTTACGCCATGACCGCCATCGTCCTCGTCCACGGCCTGTGGGCCGACGGCTCCGCCTGGAGCGAGACCCTCACCGAACTGCGCGCACTGGGCCATGAGCCGGTGGCCGTCCAACTCCCCCTGGAATCACTGGAAGGCGACGTCGCGGCCGTACGCCGGGTCCTCTCCACCGTCGATGGACCCGTGCTGCTGGTGGGCTGGTCCTACGGCGGCGCCGTCATCACCAACGCGGCCATCGGCCAGGACCACGTCAAGGCCCTGTCCTACATCGCCGCCTTCACCCCCGACCAGGGCGAATCGGTCAGGGACATCGCGCACCGCCGCCCGGGAAGCCTGCTCCCCGAGCACCTCAAGATCACCGACGACGGATACTCCTACATCGACCGGCCCGCCTACGGGAAGGTCGTGGCCGCCGACGCCCCCACCGAACGCACCGCGCTCGCCGCGGCCGTGCAGAAGTTCCCCCGCCTGGGCATCGACGCCGCCCCCTCCGGCACCCCGGCCTGGCGCGACGTGCCCTCCCACTACCTGATCGCCACGCAGGACCGCGCGCTGCCCGCCACCACCCAGCGCGAAATGGCCGACCACATAGGCGCACAGACCACCGAATGGGACACCGGCCACGGCCCCATGTACGCCCGCCCCAAGGACCTGGCCGCTTATCTGGACACCCTCACGAAGGGCCTGTGACACACCCTGCGCTGGAGACTGGCTCGCAGGATCTTCTCGACCAACTCAACGTTGTCGTAGCCGCGTACGGCTCCTCCAACATCGCCCGCACCCGCTGCTCCACCTCGGTGCTCGGCCCACGGTGGCCAGTGATCCCTACGCGCATCGTTGCTCCCTTACAGGTAGACGCGTGGAAGCGCTCGCCGAAGTCGCGTACCACCTTCGTCGGCGTCGCGGTCGTAAGGGAACGACGCACGGTGCACGCCCGCTCCACGATCCGGCCGGAACGGTACTGGAGCACGGTGTCCAGGGCACGGGGTACCACCTTCCCAACCACCTGCCGATGCCATGAACGGGTGGACGGGAAAGGCCTCTTCAGGTCGGTGTAACAGATGACGGAGCTTGCGTAGAGACGGCCCGCGCCCTGGGGCGCGGGCCGTGACGGCGGCAGGACCGGTCAGCGCAGGTAGGTCTGCTGCCACTCGATGACCGGCGACCCGTTCGGACGTCACGGCCGATGCGGGGGGTGAGCGCGTCCATGGCTGGCCGGTCCCGCCCGTAGGTGCCGGCCGGAGAGCCGATCAGCGGTTGGCGCCCTCCGGCCACAGCACCCGCACCGGGACACCGTTCCGCTCGGCGTACGCCACCACGTCCGCCGTGCCGCCATACCCACGCGCCGGATTCCCGTCCCACACCGCGACCAGCTCGTCGACCGGACCCACACCCACGAGAATCTCGCTGCCGGCCATGTGCGTCGCGGAGTCCGAGGCCGTCAGTCCGGTCTTGTGGACGTCGGCGGCCTGGCGCATCAACTCGTTGCAGAAAGGGCACGGTCCAGCAGCCAGCGGCGAAGGGAACAGCTACTGCCCTATAGCTCTGAGCCGGCAGGAGCGGCCTCAGGCCATGTGCAACGCGGCGAGCAGCGCGTCCGCCAGGGCCGGTCCCGCTCATCGGTGAGGCGGCCGCGGGCGCCATCGGGCGACAGCCACACCAGGCGGTCGACCTCACTACTGGGCACAAAGGCGCCGGCGACCGCCTCGGCGGCCCAGTAACGAACCTGCTTGGCACAGCCGTTGGCACCACCTGGTCGTGGTCGCGCTTCAACTTCCCCTTGGGATGGAATCAGTTGTCGTCACATCACAAAGCACTGGGCAAGTAGCCTCGGAGTGTGATCGATACACGGAACCCGGCTCGATCGACCAAGACCTTCTCCCGCACTTACATCGCCCCCACCCTCCAGGCGTGGCTGGACGAGGGCGGAACTGTCGAGGGCTGGCTAAACGGACGCGCCCCTCTGATCTCCTACGCCCGTATCTCTGCCGACCGACTCAATGGCGACGCCATCGGGGTCGGACGCCAGCACAAGAACAACAGCAGGAACGCGGAACTGCATGGCTGTGCAGTCGTCTTGCACTACGAGGACAACAACGTCACCGCTGCCAAGCGCGAAGTCGTGCGGCCCGCGTTCCTCCAGATGTGCCGCGACATCACACACGGCCAAGAAGAAGAAACCGGGATACCCGTCCGGGGCTGCGTAGCCGTTGAGCAGGAACGGGTGTACCGCCTACCCCGTGACTTCATCGCGTTCCAGGACGCGTTGGTCATGGTCGGTGACGGCATCTTCATCGAAGGCAAGTCCTGCATGGACCTGGTCAACGACCATGGGACGACCATTGCCGGCCTGGTCACCTCAGGTACCGGCGATGCCGAGGTCAAGAAGATGCGGAAACGCACCGTGCGCAATGCCGCAGACCGAGCCGAGGAAGGGAAGGTCTACGGCGGGCCTCGACGCTTCGGCTGGCTGGGGGCGTCCAGAGATCCCTTCCGGCTGGGCAACAAGTACAAGGACAAGGCGGAGTGGGACTACCTGATCCTCATGATCAGGGCGCGCTACGCGGGGAGGTCATGGCGTGGCATCACGGGCGACATGAACAAGACGGGCGTTACGACTGCGCGGGGCGGGCGCTGGACGGAACAGGCGGTCAAGGGCCTCGTCACCAACCCGGCGTGGTGGGGTGGCCGCATCCTCGACGGTGAGCTCGTGACGGACTCCAACACCGGCGAACCGGTGATCGGGGAGTGGGACCACGCCAAGAAGGAGGACGGCGTGACCTACGAGATGTGGCAGAGCATCATGACCGGGGTCAATGCCAACCGTCTGCATCGGGGGATGCAACGCGGCGAGGCAGAGACTCAGCCCACAGGCGAGTTTCGCACACGGGCCTACCTGTTCTCCGGTGTCCTGCGGTGCGGGCGCATCAATGATCTCGGCGAGACCTGCTACGCGAAGCTCACTGGCAACAAGGCCACAGGCAAGAACGCCAAGTACGGCGACTACTACCGCTGCGGAGACGCCAACTGCAGGGGCATAGGCCGACGTGTGGTGCCGGTGGATGAGTTTCTGGAAGGGCTGACGCTGGCCTACCTGGACAAGCACTTCTCCGGCACCAAGGTCAAGACGATCCCTTGGCGCGGTAAGGAGAAGCTTGCCGGTCTCCGTAAGCAGCGCCGGGACATAAAGGAGTCCGTCGCTTGCGGTGAAGCGGACTGGAGCGACGTACATGACCTGCTCACTCGACTGAGCCGGAACATCAAGACCCTGGAGCAGGAAGAGAAGGACCACCTGAAAGCCGAAGCGAAGAGGAACCTGCTACGGGGGTGGAACCGAAGGAAGTGGGGCGGGATGGAGCTGGAGGAGAAGCGCGAGATCATCGCGCACATCCTCACGTCCGTTGTCGTTCTGCCGATCCCGGAGGGAGTAAGTGACAAGGCTCCATTCGACCCCACATTGCTCAAGGTCTTGTGGCGTAAGGACAGCCCTGCTACGAAGAGCAAGGGCGAGAGGGGCGCCAAGACTCCGGATCAAGATCAAGCAGTTCAGACTCGCCCACTCCACCCGGTGAGCTCTTGCGCTGTCGTCACAGCCCCTCCCCGGTCACATGAAGGGCGCTGAGCAGGGCGGCGACCAGCTCCTTGTCCCGCTCCTGCGTGAGGTAACGGCAGGCGGCAGCGGGCGGGAGCCACAGCATCCGGTCGACCTCCCGGCTCGGCTCGAACGAGCCGCCGGTGGCTTCGGCGGCCCAGTAGCGGACCTCTTTGGGGCGGTTGTCGACCAGGTATCGGAGGGTGGGCAACTCAGGTCCGAGTTCGCACGTCATACCGGTTTCTTCCAGCGTTTCGCGCATCGCTCCGTCCCGGGCCTCCTCCCCGCGCTTCAGCTTGCCCTTCGGGTGGGACCAATCCCTCCACTTCGGCCGTCTGATCAGGGCAAGTTCGATGCCGTCGCCGGACGGCGCTCGGCGCCACAGCACACAGCCCGCTGCCAGCACCGGTTTCTGAGGAACCGTCACGCCCTCATCCCTCTCCCGTTTCCCGGCTCTTCCGTCCCGTCGTTGCCGCACCTGTCCGATCATGCCTTCCGTCCCCCTCAGGCCGTCCGCTCCGCCACGCGCGCGAGCCATACCCGGCCGAAGGCGAACCGGGCCGCCTCCACCTGGTGCCGCTGATCGGCGTGCAGCACGCCCAGCGCGTACGCGGTGGCCGGCGCGATCCTGGGTGTACGGGCCGCGGCGGCGGCAGCGGCGGCGGCCTCCGCGGCGTCCCGGTGCCACTCCAGCGCCCGGCCGGCCTCCGCCAGCCGGTGATCCGCGTACTCCGCCGTGATCACCTCCTGGGCGTAGCGGCTCAGCCGCACCAGGAGCCGGACCTGGTGCCAGGGCGCGTCCTGGCGGTGGTCGGCGGACAGCGCCTCGGCGTTGTACGGGTACCCCGCGCGCGAGAGCGGCAGCCCGGCGACGGCCTCGGCGAGGCGCCGGTGCGCCTGCTCGGCGAGCGGCGGCAGCGCCTCGGCGGCCGGCAGATCCGCGGCCGTACGGGCCAGTGGCGCCTCGGAGGCGAGCACCGCCACGGAGTCGGCGACGGCATGGAAGCGGGAGGAGCCCAGCGCCTGGAGCGCGGCGGAGTGGGCGCGGGTGCGGGCGAGGGTGAGCTGGCGGTCCAGCAGCGCCCCGGCCCGCGCGGCGCCGGCCGACAGCGCGCCGTCGGAGTCGGGTTCGGCGGCGGAACCCGCACCGGAACCGGAAGACGAACCGGAAGACGAACGGGTGGAGGTCGTGGAGGCCGCGGACGGCGCGGAGGATGCGGCGGACGGGCCGAGCGGCGAACCGGCGTACGCACCGCGGGACGTAGCGGCGGACGATCCCGCGACCGGGCGCGCAGTCCTGCGGTCGCCCCGTTTCCCCCGCTCCCCCTTGTCCCCCCGCTCTCCCCGGTCCCCGCCGTCGCCCCGCTCGCCCCGTCCGGTCAGCCGCTGCAGCGCCGCCATCAGCCGGTCGCGGCGGGCCGCGCAGGCGTGTTCGCGGGCCAGTGCGCCGGACAACCAGCCCAGTTCGGACAGGAGTTGGTCGGCCCAGGCCTCCTCGGTCAGCGGCCGGAAGGTGTGCAGGGTGGCGCTGATCCGGCGGGCCGCGCGGCGCAGCTGGCGGGCGGCCTCACCGGCGCCCTCCGCGTCCGAGCCGCTCTCGCGGTGCAGCCGCAGGCTGCGCAGGAAGTCCGCGGACTGCTGGTGCAGATAGCCGGCGAGCACCTCCTCGGCCGTACGGGCGGCGAGTCCGCTGCCGCCGTCGCTGTCGTCCCGCATGCCCACCCCCTGTGGCCCATACGGAGCGCCACCCGGCCCGTATGTCCCGTCATCGCTTCCGTACGGCCCGTCCACCACCGCGGAACGGGCTCCGGGCGCCCCGCCGAGCTCGTATCCGATACCGATGAGACCGGCCGGCCCCCCGGTCGGCTGGTCATGTCGCTGGGCCACGCCGGCGCCTCCGGGCGTCAATGAGCATTTCCTGTACGTTGCGCAGCGGCTCGCCGTCCGCGTCCACCGCCTGCCGGGTCCAGTCGCCGTCCGGGCCCAGGTGCCAGGAGGACGTGGTGTCCGACATCCCCGTCTCCAGCAGCCGGTTGAGGGAGGCGCGGTGCGCCGGGTCGCTGACCCGCACCAGTGCCTCGATCCGCCGGTCCAGATTCCGGTGCATCATGTCGGCGCTGCCCAGCCATACTTCGGGCTCGCCACCGTTGCCGAAGGCGAAGACCCGGGAGTGTTCCAGGAAGCGGCCGAGGATGCTGCGCACGCGGATGTTCTCGCTCAGGCCGGGGACTCCCGGGCGCAGTGCGCAGATGCCGCGCACCCACACCGCGACCGGGACACCGGCCTGTGAGGCGCGGTAGAGCGCGTCGATGACGGCCTCGTCGACCATCGAGTTGACCTTGATACGGACGTAGGCGGGGCGGCCGGCCCGCTGGTGCGCGATCTCCTTGGTGATGCGCTGTACCAGGCCGTCCCGCAGCGACTTGGGAGCGACCAGCAGCCGGCGGTAGGTCTCCCGCCGGGAGTAGCCGCTGAGCCGGTTGAAGAGGTCGGAGAGGTCGGCGCCGACCTGCGGGTCGGCGGTCAGCAGGCCGAGGTCCTCGTAGAGCCGCGCCGTCTTGGGGTGGTAATTGCCGGTCCCCACATGGGAATAGCGGCGCAGCATCTCGCCTTCCTGGCGGACGACCAGCGAGAGCTTGCAGTGCGTCTTGAGGCCGACCAGGCCGTAGACGACATGGCAGCCGGCCTCCTCCAGCTTCCGCGCCCACTTGATGTTGGCCTGTTCGTCGAAGCGCGCCTTGATCTCGACGAGGACGAGGACCTGCTTGCCGGATTCCGCGGCGTCTATCAGGGCGTCCACGATCGGCGAGTCGCCGGAGGTGCGGTAGAGCGTCTGCTTGATCGCGAGCACGTCCGGGTCTCCGGCGGCCTGCTCCAGGAACGCCTGCACGGAGGTGGAGAAGGAGTCGTAGGGGTGGTGCAGGAGGACGTCCCGGGCGCGCAGTGCGGCGAAGATGTCGGGCGCCGAGGCCGACTCCACCTCGGCCAGGTCACGGTGGGTGCCGGCCACGAACTTGGGGTACTTCAGCTCGGGCCGGTCCAGCGCCCCGATGCCGAAGAGCCCGGTCAGGTCCAGCGGGCCGGGCAGCGGGTAGACCTCGGCGTCGGAGACCTTCAGTTCCTGGACGAGCAGATCGAGCACGGCCGGGTCGATGGACTCCTCGACCTCCAGGCGGACCGGCGGCCCGAAGCGCCGCCGCATGAGCTCCTTCTCCAGCGCCTGGAGAAGGTTCTCCGCGTCGTCCTCCTCGACCTCCAGGTCCTCGTTGCGGGTGACCCGGAACATGTGGTGCGCGCGCACCTCCATCCCCGGGAACAGCTCCTCCAGGTGGGCGGCGATGACGTCCTCGATGGGGACGTAGCGCTGCGGGGAGGCCTCCAGGAAGCGGGAGAGCAGCGGCGGCACCTTGACCCGCGCGAAGTGGTCATGACCGCTGACCGGGTTGCGTACGACGACGGCCAGATTCAGCGAGAGGCCGGAGATGTACGGGAACGGGTGCGCCGGGTCCACCGCCAAAGGGGTGAGCACCGGGAAGATCTGCTGACGGAAGAGGGTGAACAGGCGGGCCTGCTCCTTCTCGGTCAGGTCCGGCCAGCGGATCAGATGAATGCCCTGGTCGGCGAGCTCAGGGGCGACGTCCTGCTGGTAGCAGGCGGCGTGCCGGGCCATGAGCTCGCGCGAGCGCGTCCAGATCCCCTCCAGCACCTCACGGGGCTGGAGCCCGGACGCGGAGCGGGTGGCGACGCCGGTGGCTATCCGTCGCTTGAGTCCGGCCACCCGGACCATGAAGAACTCGTCCAGGTTGCTGGCGAAAATCGCAAGGAAGTTCGCCCGTTCGAGGAGGGGTGTGGCCGGGTCCTCGGCCAGTTCGAGCACCCGCTCGTTGAAGGCCAGCCAGCTGCGCTCACGGTCCAGGAAACGGCCGCTGGGCAGCTCCTCGCCGTCCGCGCCCACCACGCCCTCGTCCACGTACGCATCGGGATCGGCGTCCAGGTCGGGCTCCAGGCCGGGCACCGTCCCACGGACCGCGTGCGGGCGGTGCGCGGCGATGGAGCCCACGGAAGGCTGGGCCGCGGGGGCCTGGGCCTGCGGGGGCTTCGGGGTCGGCATCTCGGGCTGGACCTGTGCCTGAGCGCTGGGCTGCTGGTTCATGGCCTTATTCTTCCGCGTCCCGGGGGTTCCAGGCGCGTCAGGAGGCGGCGGCGCGAGGTGGAGCCTCGGGTTCGGGACGTTCGGCACAGCGGGCTGCATTCAGTGATGCTCGCAAGCAAGATTGAATCGCCGGTAACGCGGATATGGCGGACAGGCAAGCGGGGTACTACGGGCGAGGGGCCGTCCCGGGCCGGAGAGCGGCCGCCGCCGCGGAGGACCGGCTCCCGGTGCCTCCCCTCTGACAGCCATTGTGCCCCGCCTCGGGCCCTTGTCCACACACCGGAATTCCCGGAAGTGAATTCCGTGAACCGTCTCAGCCGTGCCGGCGCCGCAGCACCCGGAAGGCGATCACGGTCAGCACCACCGCGACCGCAAGGACGATCCCGGACTCGATCCACGCCAGCGGCCAGTGATGCGAGACCGGGTGCTGGTCCATGTACTGGCCGACCACATCGTGCCGGCGCAGACAGCCCTCGTAATCGCTGTACGGCTGGCACGCGGTGTCGGGCACCCGGCCGCCGGAGCCGGTGTAGCTCCCCTGCGCCACGAGCCAGCCGCTGTCCGGCAGCTGGGCCGACTCGCCACGGCCGAACCTGGTCGTGACGACCGGCATCAGATGCGGCCTGAGCTGCGTGAACGCAAACTGCACCACGGCGATGGCGGTCAGCGTGACGGCCATCGAGACCACCGTACGGCGCAGCAGCAGGCCGGCCAGCACACCGACCGCGAGGCCCAGCAGGGCGTAGGCGACGGGCACCGGGCCGAGCGAGCCGAAGCCGGCGGTCGAGTACCAGTAGGAGCCGGAGACCTCGTCGCCGCCGACCTGCCAGAGCCGGCCGAAGACCAGCGACAGCGCCGTGGTGGCGGCGAGCACCACCAGCGCGGGCAGCGCGATCTTCGCCGCCAGCCAGCGCAGCGGGCCGACCGACTGGGTCAGGATGAGCTTGTGGGTGCCGGCCTCCAGCTCGCGGGCGATCAGCGGTGCGCCGATGAACAGTCCGATCAGCGCGGGGAGCAACAGCAGCCCCATCTCCACCAGTTGCAGGGAGGATCGGTAGGCGGTGCGGAATTCGGTGACCGCCGCCTGGGTACCCGCGCAGCGCGGGACGAGGGAGATCTCCGAGCAGCCGGCGATGTGGTGGGCGTCGATGAACCCGGCCATCTGTCCGCGCAGCACCGCGCACCAGACCGCGCCGCCGACCGTGGCAGCGCACAGCACACCGAAGACCAGCCGGTGCTGCCGCCAGACCAGCCAGACCAGACCGCGCAGCGGTGCGCGTCCGGCGGCCGCCCGCTCCCCGTCCGTATCGCCCGCGTCGTGCGCGGTGCCTCCGCGCCCGCTCGCTCCGAGGTGTGCCGTGGTGCTCATGCCGCCGCTCCCTTGCCGCTGTGGTGGTCGTGCTGTGGGTGTGCCGCGCCGCCCGGCGGGCCGTGCCGGACGGGCGGCAGGTCCGGACGGGCGGACGGCCCGTTGCGCGGCATACCGGGGATGCCGGGCTTGTTGCCGGGCCGGCGGCGCAGCCGCGGTGAGACCGGCTCGGCGCTCGGCGCGATCAGCTCGGGTGCGTCGGGCGTACGCAGATACGCGAGCAGAAGTTCCTCCAGGGACGGCTCCACGGCCTCCCAGGGCCCGGCGGCGACCGTCCCCTGCCGCCGTACGACGGCAGTGAACTGACTGTCCGTCAACCGGGCCTCGACGACCGTGTGCGCGGCGATCTGAGGCGGCAGCGCATCGCCCCGGCGCGGCCCCATCACCAGGGTGTGCGCCCCGATGACGTCATCGACCTCGCCCGCGAGCCGCACCCGGCCGCCGCCCAGCACCAGCAGGTAGTCACAGACCCCGTCCAGCTCGGCGAGCAGATGCGAGGACAGCACGACGGTGGTGCCGTGCTCGGCGGCCCGGGCCAGCAGCAGCGCGGCGATCCGGTGCCGTAGGAGCGGATCGAGGTCGGACGGGGGCAGCCGCCCGGCCGCCGCCCGGGGCAGCCCCGCCCCTGCCCGTCCGGGGTAGGGGGGAAGCTCGTCGAGCAGCAGCAGTTCGGGGTCCTTGGCGAAGGCGAGGGCGAGCGCGAGATGAGTGCGCTGCTCGCCGGAGAGGGCGCCGACGCGGGCGTCCAGCGGCACCCGGCCGTCGTACACGATCCGCTCGGCGCACCGCCGGTTCCAGCGGCCGGGGTTGAGCTCGCGGCCCAGCCGCAGTGTCTCGGCGACCGTCAACCGGGGGTAGAGCGGCCGGCCCTGGGTGACATGGGCGACCCGGACGCGGCCGTCGGGGGTGGCCGGGCCCGCACCGCAGACGCGTACGGTGCCCTCGGTGGGGCGGGTCAGCCCGGACGCGAGCGCGAGCAGTGTGCTCTTGCCGGCGCCGGCGGGGCCGACCAGGGCGCAGATACGGCCGGCCGGCAGCCGGAAGGTGCAGTCGCGCAGCGCCCAACGGCGGCGGTACCGCTTGCCGAGGCCGATCGCCTCGATCGCGGTGCGCCCCGACGCCCGACCGGTCGCCTCACCCCTGTCCATCGGTCGCGCCCCCTCCCCCTGAGCCATTCCACTAATTAAGTAGTGAAAGGGTGAGGGAAGTGGGCTGCACCTGTCAACCTCCACTGCGTACGCTGACCGCGTGCCCACACCCTCCGCACTCACGACGCCGTCGCTGCCGTACACGCCCGACTACCCGATACGCACCGAGCGACTGGATCTGCGCCCGGTCACCCACGACGACTTCGCCGCGATCCACGCCTATCAGCGCCGCCCCGAGGTCTGCCGCTACCTCTACTGGGGCCCCTTCGACGAGGCCGGGTCACGGGCCTCCGTCGCCACCAAGTCCACCCGCACGACGCTGCGCGAGTCCGGCGACATCCTCCAGCTCGCCGTCGTCGTCCGCGAGACCGGCACCCTGGTCGGCGATGTCACCTTCGTCTGGACCAGCCGCGAACACCGCCAGGGCGGCATCGGCTATGTCTTCAACCCCGACCACGCCGGCCACGGCTACGCCACCGAAGCCGGCAGAGCACTGCTGAAGCTGGGCTTCGAGGAACTGCAACTCCACCGCATCCAGGCCGAGTTGGACGGTCGTAACACCGCCTCGGCCAATCTGCTGGAGCGGCTGGGGATGCGCCGCGAGGGCCATCTGCGGGAGAACGAGTTCCTCGACGGCGAATGGACCGACGAGGTCGTCTACGCGATGCTGGCGCGCGAGTGGCGGGCACAGCGGGAAGAGCAGTAGCGGGAGCCGGAGCCGGCTGACCCGCCGGAGCACGCACAGCGGGGCGGAGCCTCGTAGGCCCGCCCCGCGGTGCGTTGTCTCATATCCGCTCTCTGCGGTCTCACGTCTCCGAGCGGTACATCAGATCCGTCTCGTGCGTGACGAACTCCATCCGCTCGTACACGCTCACCGCCGCCACATTGTCCGCGTCCACGTACAGCATCGCCGTCGGCAGCCCCTGCCCGGCCAGATGACGCAGTCCGATCGAGGTCAGCGCCTTGCCCAGGCCACCGCCCTGCGCGCCCGGCCGCACCCCGAGCACATAGACCTCACCGAGGCCCTCGTCGGCGTGCACCTTGGTCCAGTGGAAGCCGACCAGCCGCCCGCCCTCCTCCGCCAGGAAGAAGCCCTTCGGGTCGAACCAGGCCTCCGCCTTGCGGGCGTCCAGGTCGCGCTGGGTCAGCGAGCCCTGCTCGGGGTGGTGCGCGAACGCCTCCGCGTTCACCTCCAGCCAGGCCGCGTCATCGGTACCCGGCTGGAAGGTCCGTACGGACACCCCTTCGGGGAGCACCGGCTCCGCCAGCTCCAGATCCGCCAGCGAGCGCCGCATCTGCCGCAGCTCCCGGAACATCGTCAGCCCCAGGGTCTGGGCGAGGTGCCGGGCGGCCGGATGCCCGCCGTGCGCCCAGACGCGCACCCGGCGCCCGGACTGCTCCAGCAGCTCGCAGCCCAGCGCCCGGCCGTGCCCGCGGCCGCGGTAACCGGGGTGCACCACCAGTTCGGCGGCCGGTGCCTCCACCGGGTCGGTGTCCTCCAGCTGGCCGTACCCGACCAGTGCCTCGCCCTCGTCCCCCGGGGCGTACACCAGCACATGGCACACGCCCTCGCGCTTCCCGCCCCGCAGCTGCAGCCGCCCCTGCTCGGACACGGCAGGCTGCCCGTCCGTACGCGCGGCCCGCTCGATCAGTTCGAGGACGGCCTCGGCCCCTTCCGGCGCCAGCTCGTCCACCACCTGGATCCTGCGGCCGGCCCGGCCCTTCTCCTGTGCAGCGTCAGTCATGCGTGAAGCGTACGACTCTGCCGGGCCCGGGCGCGTCACTCGGCGCCGCCGTCCGCCGATCCCCGGCAACCAGGTCGTAACCCGGCACCCCCTGTTGCGCTACGCGCGTCGACAATATGCTGCCGTCCGCTCAGGACCATCCAGGAGGGGAACAGATGACAGCGACACCGCAACGGCGCCGCAGAGTACGCAGATTGACGATCGCAGCCGCCGTAATGGCGGCAGCCGCCGGGGTCACCGCCACCGCACTGCCGGCCGGCGCCGACAGCAGCCACACCGACCGCGCCGGCCGCACCGTCGATGTGCAGCTGCTCTCCTTCAACGACTTCCACGGCAATCTCGAACCGCCCCAGGGCTCCTCCGGCGCGGTCGAGGAGCTGCAGCCGGACGGCAGCAAGAAGGCCGTCCCGGCGGGCGGTGTCGAGTACCTCGCCCAGTCCCTGCGGACGGCCCGCAAGGGCCACCCCTACTCGGTCACCGCGGCGGCCGGCGACTTGGTCGGCGCCAGCCCGCTCCTGTCCGGTCTGTTCCACGACGAACCGACCATCGAGGCCATGAACAAGCTGGGCCTGGATGTCACCTCCGTCGGCAACCATGAATTCGACGAGGGCCGGACCGAGTTGACCCGCCTCCAGAACGGCGGCTGCCACCCGAAGGACGGCTGCTACGAGGACGGCAAGAAGTTCCAGGGCGCCGGCTTCCCGTATCTCACCGCCAATGTCACCGACGAGAAGACCGGCAAGCCGCTGCTGAAGCCGTACACCGTCTGGAAGCACAAGGGCGTCAAGATCGGCTTCATCGGGGTGACGCTGGAGGGCACCCCGGACATCGTCAACGCCGACGGCGTCAAGGGCCTGAAGTTCCACGACGAGGTCGAGACGATCAACAAGTACGCCAAGGTCCTCAACCGGCAGGGCGTGAAGGCGATCGTCGCCCTCATCCACGAAGGCGGACTGCCCGCCTCCACCTCGTACAACTACAACTGCGACAGCCCCGGCCCGGGCGACGGCATCTCCGGCCCGATCACCGAGATCGCCAAGCACGTCACGCCTTCGGTCGACGCGCTGGTCACCGGCCACACCCACCAGGCCTACGCCTGCACCATCCCCGACCCGTCCGGCAGGCCGCGCACCGTCACCTCCGCCGCGTCCTACGGCAAGCTCTACACCGACACCACGCTGACCTACGACCGTCGCACCCGCGACATCGTGCGGACCAGCGTCAAGGCGCCCGGCGCGGTCAACCACATCGTCGACCGCACCCAGCCCAAGGCCGCGGACATGACGTCCCTGATCGCCCGCTGGAACAAGCTGGCCGCACCGGTCGCCGGCCGCACCGTCGGCCATATCTCCGCCGATATCGCGGGCCGCGGCGCGAACGCCCCCGAGTCACCGCTCGGCGATGTCATCTCCGACGCCCAGCTGGAGGCCACCAAGGCGGCCGACAAGGGCGGCGCCCAGCTCGCCCTGATGAACCCCGGCGGCATCCGCTCCGACCTCGCCTTCAAGGCGTCCGGATCGGAGGGCGACGGCGTGGTCACCTACGGCGAGGCGTTCACCGTCCAGCCCTTCACCAACATGATGAACGTCATCGACCTCACCGGCGCCCAGCTGCTGACCGGGCTCCAGCAGCAGGTCAGCGGCGCGAACCAGGCCTCCCCGAAGATCCTCCAGGTCTCCAAGGGCCTGACCTACACCCTGGACATGACCAAGTCCGGCGCCGACCGCGTCGTCAAGGACTCGGTCAAGCTGGACGGCGTCGCGATCGACCCGGCCAAGACCTACCGCGTCGCCATGAACGAGTTCCTGGCCGGCGGCGGTGACGGCTTCGCCGCCTTCAAGGAGGGCAAGAACAAGTACGTCGGCCCCTCCGACCTCGATGCCTTCACCGGCTACCTGACCGCCCACTCCTCGGCGGACGGCCCGCTCACCCCGCCGAAGGCGGACCGCATCACGGTCGTGAAGTAGCCCACCGCTACCGACCGGGGCTCCCTGTAGCCCACCGGGGCTTCCTCTCGTCAGCCGGCCGAGCCTTCACGCTCCGCCCGGCCACCACGAGAGGAAGCCCCGCCCCTCTCCTCCCCTCACCCCGCCCCGAACCAGGTCTCCGCGAGGGAGTCCAAGGTCGGCTCGGGCGGGGCGGGGAGTTCGCGGAGGTACCAGGGCAGGTTGCTGTAGACGTGCAGGAGGGTCAGGGCGAGGAGTTCGCGGGGGGCGAAGGTTTCGCCGTAGGCGCGGAAGATCCGGGAGAGCAGACGGGGGTCGGCGCGGGAGACGAAGAGGCCGGCCGCGACGAAGTCGTAGGCGCGATGGCCGATCATGGCGGGTTCGAAGTCGAGAAGGCCGGTCAGCCGCCAGTCGTCGTGTTCGTCGACGGTCAGATGCCGGCGCATGAACTCGGTGTGGAGCAGGGCGCCGGCAGGCTGGGCGGGCAGCGGCACGGAGTCGAGGAAGCCGGGGATCTGTTCCAGCCAGGGTTCCGGGAGGTGGTGGGCGCGCTGCTGGTCGACCGCCGCGGCGCGCTGCCGGTCGAGGAAGGCGCCCCAGTCGCCGGGCCCGAGGACATCGGCGAGCGGCGCCGGATCGAGGGCGTGCAGAGCGGCCAGGGTCTCGCCGGCCTCGGTGGCGATCCGGTCCTGGTCGGCGCGGGGGATGCGGGGCCAGATGACGGCCAGATCGGTGCCGCGCAGCCGGGACATCAGGACGTAGCGCCAGCCGTTCACATACTCCCCGGCGTCGTGGACGTAGGGGGTGGGGACGGGGAGCCGGCCCTGGAGGTGGGTGAGGACCCGGGCCTCGGCGATGCCGTCGTCGGCCGCGGCCGCCGGGAAGAGCTTGAGGGCGTAGCGGTCCCCGACGGCGTAGACGGGCTGGGAGCCGGTGGGGTAGCGGGTGAGCGGGGCGGCACGGAGCCCGAGCCGGTCGCAGAGCGCGGCGGCGCCCGGCCGCATCACCGCTTCGTCGGGGACGGTCGCGTCCCACTCGTCGTCCGTGTCCACGCGAGGCAGCATGCGCGGACGGTAAAGCGGGGCGGCGGGCGAGGGCAAAGGATTTTCGGCGGGGTGCGGCAGGGCATCGGGCAAGGCCGTAGGGGGAGTTGGGGGTCCGCCGTGCGGGGGAAGGGGTCGCGCCCCAAGGAGGACGCCCGGGGCCGGCGGGGTTCCTAGCGTGCCGGGTATGACTTGTGTGCGTAATACGGCCGCGACACGGGAGGCGGCCCCGGTGCGGGCTCTTCGGCGGCGGACGAGGTTCTGGGCGTACGCGGCCTTCGGTTGGCTGACGGCGTCGTTCGTCTGGCATCTGTGGATGGGCATCGACCACCGGTCGGTGAGGGGCGATGCCGACGACGTACCCGTGTGGGGGTTCCTCGCCTACGACGGGCTGATCACGGGGATGTCGGCGGCCGGCGCGGTCCTGGCGCTGGCAACGGTACGGCCCTGGGGCCGCCGGCTCCCGGCACCGCTGGTGCGGCTGCCGCTGTGGTTCGGGGCGGTCCTGCTGGTCGTACGGGGTGTGCCGGGCCTCGTCGAGAACCTCACGACGGCCACCGGGCTCACCCCCTACGGCCTGCTCGGGCTGGCGGACCGGCCGGCCGATCTCTCGTCCGGGGACTTCTGGACGGGGATGGCGATCAATACGTACTTCTTCGTGGGAGCGATGGTGATGCTGCCGCTGGTCGTGCTGCACCAGCGGGGCCTGCGGGCCGCCGGGGGTACCGGCGGCCGGCCCGTTCAGGAGAAGTCGGCGGCGTGATCCCGCGCCCACTGGGCGAACGTCCGGCCCGGGTGGCCGGTGACCCGCTCGACGACGTCCGAGACGGGGAACGACGGTGCGTCGACCATCTCCCCGAACCGCTTGACGAGTTCCAGCGCTGCCTCCTTGGGGAAGTGCGGCCCGGACATCGCCTCGGCCGCCTCCTCCTCGGAGATCCGCTCGACCCGGGTCTCGCGCCCGATCGCCCGGCCGATCTCGGCGACCTGCTCGGCGATGGTCACCACCTCCGGGCCGGTGACCAGATAGGCCTGGCCCTGGTGCGCGCCACTGCGGTCCAACAGGGCGACGGCGGCGACATCCGCGAGGTCGGCCTCGTGGACGGGGGCGCCCTGGGCGCCCGGGTGCGCATCGCGGACCACACCGGACTCGCGGATCGACGGGGCCCAGGCGAGCGTGTTGGTGGAGTAGTTGCCGCCGCGGACAAAGGTCCACTCCAGGCCGGAGTCGCGCACCGCGCGCTCCAGACCGGCGTGCATCCGGGCGATGTGGTTGGTGTCGTCGGCCGGCGTATCGGTCACCGCCATCGAGGAGTTGAGGACGACCCGTCGGACACCGGCCTTGACGGCGGCGTCGAGCACCGCCGTCGCGGCCCGGTCACCGCCGGCCGCGAGATTGAGGAACAGCGCCTCCGCGCCGGCCAGCAGCGGTGCGAGGTCGTCCGCGCCGGTGAGGTCGGCGCGGACCACCTCGGCCTCGGCCGGCAGACCGGCGCGCGCCGGATCGCGGGTCAGCGCGCGTACCGCGGCGCCCTCCGCGAGAAGCCGCCCGACAAGACTGCGGCCGATATTGCCGGTTGCTCCGGTTACCACGATCATGAAGGCCCCCTCGAAGAAGACGACCGTCCTCCGGTCGTCGTACGCATAAGACGGACAAGGAATGACGGACAGGACAAGGCGTATGCCACCCGTCCAGGTCACCAAGAGGTGTGACGGTAGTTCAGTTCGCCCCATAAGCGAGGCAATTTTTCGCCAAGACCGGCGGCGCGAGCATCGCGTATCTCACTTACCACCGGCTCAACTTGCGTTCAAGGGTCCTGCTCATGGTGGAATGTTCGGATGCGACCCCCCACCCGCATATCTTCACCCTCGCCCTCGCCCGCCGCTCAGTACCACCCCCATTCCCCCGTACCGGGCGCCCAGGACGACTCCCGCGGCGACACCAGAGACCTTCCGACGGTCAATCCGTACGCCGATCTGGCAGCCCTCGCCGACCCCGAGCCGGAGCTCGAACCCGAGCCGGAACACGGCGCGTTCGACGAATTCGGCGCCACCCGCCGCCGCAGCTACCTCAACGAGCGCGACGGCAGCGACGACCCGCTGGGCCTCGGACTGCGCCCGGACGACGAGGACGAGGCGTGGACACCGCCGAACCACCGGCGCAGAAAGCGCGGCGTCAGCCGCTTCGCCGCCGTCCCGCGCACCCTGAAACTGCTGGTCGCGGTCCTCGTCTGCACCGCGTTCCTGGCCCTCTTCGACCGGTTCGCGGTGCTGTACGCGCAGAACAAGGCCGCGGAAAAGCTCAAGGATTCCCTGCATCTGACCGCCACTCCGGAGGTCGACATCCGGGGATTCCCGTTCCTCACCCAGGTCTTGGACAAGCGCGTCGACCAGGTGAAGGTCACCATTCCCGACCTGGCCGCCGACCGCGTTTCGCTGGCGAAATTCGAGGCCACCGCGAACGACGTACGCATCGACGGCGATCTGCCCAGCTCCATCAAGGGCGCCACGATCGGCACGGTGCACGGCACCGTGCTGCTCGCCTTCGACGACATGAATCGCGAACTCGGCGCCTCACAGGTGAAATTCAGCGAAATGGGCCCCAACGCGGTCCGCGCGGTCGGCCAACTGCCCATCGCCGGACATGAATTGCGGGTACGCGCGGAGGCGCGCATCCAGCGGGCCGGCGAGCGCGGCATCTCCACCGACATCAGCCGGATGCGGCTGGACATCGGCGATATTGCCGTCTACCGGCCCGGCACCGGCAAGGAAGAGGGCCTGCGGCTGACCCGCAAGACCGCCGCCGAGCTCAGCCGGCAGGCCGCCAAGGTCAAGGCGATGCTGAGCATCCCGGCGATCGCACAGCGGATCGGCATCCCCCGGCCGTACATCGAGGAGGCGCTGCGCAGCGAGGAGAAGCTGCACGAGCTGACCGGGTCGCCGCGCTTCATCGAGCAGCTGATGCAGGTCAATCTCGTCGATGCGGTGACGGACCACCCCTGGCTGCTGGAGAAGGTCGGCATCGACCCGAAGATCCTCGGCACGCTCTCCGGGCTGACCAAGCCGGAGCTCGCGGACCGGCTGTCGCTCTCCTTCCAGCTCCCCAAGACGCCCGGCAACATCCGGCTGCGCAATATCTCCGTCGAGCAGGACGGCATCCGGGCCGAGCTGTCGGGGTCGGATCTGCCGTTCGGGGACGCGGCGAAGTAGGGGACGTCCCCGCCCGTCAGCTCCCGTCCTCCGTCGGCCGCGGCGGCTCACCCGGCAGCTGCGGCGGAGGCGTCGCCGCGCCCGGCAGGGTCAGTACCGCCTCCGTGCCGCCGAGGTCCGCGGACCGCAGCCGTACCGCGCCGCCCGCCTGCTCCGCCGTACGCGCCACGATCGACAGCCCCAGGCCGCTGCCCGGCAGGCTGCGCGCGGACGGCGAGCGCCAGAACCGCTCGAAGACATGGGGCAGTTCGTCCTGCGGAATGCCGGGGCCGTGATCGCGCACGGTCAGCTCGCCGCCCGTCAGCCGGACCTCGACGGTGCCGCCGGCCGGGCTGAACTTCACCGCGTTGTCCAGCAGGTTCACCACCGCCCGCTCCAGCGCGGACGGCTCGGCCCGTACGTACCAGGGGTCGAGGTCCGCGGTGATGGTCAGCGACGGGCCGCGCAGCCGGGCCCGCTCCAGCGCCGAGCCGACTATGTCGTGCAGCGCCACGACCTCGACGGCGCTCTGCCCGGGCTCCGGGGTCCGGGACAGCTCCTGGAGGTCGCCGATCAGCGCCGCCAGCTCCCCCATCTGCGCCTTCACCGACGCCAGCAGCGCCGTCCTGTCCTCGGCCGGGATCGGGCGCCCGGACTGCTCGCTGCGCACCAGCAGATCGATGTTGGTACGCAGCGACGTCAGCGGCGTACGCAGCTCATGGCCGGCATCCGCGATCAGCTGCTGCTGCAGATCGCGGGAGGCGGCCAGCGCCGCGGTCATGGAGTTGAAGGAGCGGGAGAGCCGGGCGATCTCGTCCTCGCCGTCGGCCGGGATGCGGATGGCCAGGTCCTGGGTGCGGGCGACGTGCTCGACGGCGTCGGTCAGCCGGTCCACCGGCTTGAGACCGGAGCGCGCGATGACCAGTCCTGCCGTGCCGGCGCCGACCACACCCAGTCCGGCGACCGCCGCCAGCAGCACCGCAAGGGTGTTCAGCGCGCTGTTGACCTCGGCCAGCGGGCGCGAGACGGACACCGCGAACTGCACGCCCTGCACGCCGATGTGCTTGGTCAGCACCCGGACGTCCGCGCCCTCCACGGTGAGCGCGTCATGCAGGGTGTCCCGCTGCACGCCCCGCGCCACCCCGAGATCCAAGCCCTGTACCTGTACGGGCCGGGAGTTGGGCCCCACACAGCGCGAGCCGTCGACCTGGACGATCTGGACGTTGTAGTACGAGGGCGGGGCGTTCTTGTTCTCGGTCGGGTCGGTGGGCCGGCAGTTGGCGTAGGTCACCTGCAGATACTCCGGCGGGACGCTGACGTTCCGCAGCGAGTTGTCCACCTCGTCGCGCAGCTGGGCCCGGGTGAGCAGCCAGCAGGCCAGCGCAGAGACCGCCACCGCCACCGCCACCGCGGCCGCGGTCAGCAGGGTCAGCCGCGAGCGCAGCGGCAGCCGCGCGAGGCGCGCGGCGAGCACGGTTCCGTTGCCCCCGGACATCCCGTTTCCGCTCATTCCGCGCCGCCGTCCGCCCGCAGGACGTACCCGACCCCCCGCATGGTGTGCACCAGCCGCGGCTCGCCGCCCGCTTCCGTCTTGCGGCGCAGATACATCACGTACACATCAAGGGAGTTGGAGGTGGGCTCGAAGTCGAAGCCCCATACGGCCTTCAGGATCTGCTCACGGGTGAGGACCTGCCGCGGATGCGCGAGGAACATCTCCAGCAGCGTGAATTCGGTGCGGGTCAGCTCGACCCGCCGGCCGCCCCGGGTCACCTCGCGGGTCGACAGGTCCATCCGCAGGTCGGCGAAGCTCAGCGTCTCGCCCTCCTCGGGCTGCGCGCCGGCCGCCGCGGCGTACGAGCTGCGGCGCAGCAGCGCGCGGATCCGGGCCAGCAGCTCGTCGAGCTCGAAGGGCTTGACCAGATAGTCGTCGGCGCCGGCGTCCAGCCCGGTGACGCGGTCGCCGACGGTGTCACGGGCGGTCAGCATCAGGATCGGCACGGTCACCCCGCTCGCCCGCAGCCGGCGGGCGGCGGTCAGCCCGTCCATGCGGGGCATCAGGACGTCCAGCACGATCAGTTCGGGGTCGTAGCTCGCGACCTTCTCGACCGCGTCCAGACCGTCGACCGCCTGCTCGGTCCCGTACCCCTCGAAGGCCAGCGAACGCTGTAGGGCCTCGCGGACCGCGGGTTCGTCGTCGACGATCAGGATGCGCGCGGGCTGATCACCGTGCTCGGCGGGGCTCATGTGCGTGGCTACCTCGGGTGGATGGGGGTACCTCCCATGCCGTTAAGGCATGGGGGAGGAACGAACGGCCGGTCTTCAGCCTTGCACGGCGGCGGGCAATCCGAGAGGGGTGACGCGATGGGGTCCCCCCGGACGAAGTCCGGCGGAGTCTCGTGCCGGGGGGACGGGTGGTGGGTCAGACGCCGCTGTTGCTGCCACCGCTCCCGCCGTCGCGCAGCGCGTCGAGATCGGCCTTGACGGTGTTGATCGGGATGGCGAAGCCGAGACCGACGCTGCCCGCCGTGCTGCTCGATGCCGAACTCGGGGAGTACATCGCGGAGTTGATGCCGATGATCTGTCCCTGCATATTGATCAGGGCGCCACCGGAGTTGCCCGGGTTGAGCGAGGCGTCGGTCTGGATGGCCTTGTACGAGGTCTTCGACGAGCCGGTGTCGCCGTTGTACTGGTTGCCGCCGAACTCGAACGGCCAGCCACCGCCGTCGTCCGGGTTGCCCTGCCGGCCCCGGCCCTGCCCCTGGCCCTCCTCCTTGGGGACGGTCACATCCCGGTTGAGGGCGGAGACGATTCCGCTGGTCACGGACCCGGTGAGGCCCTCGGGCGAGCCGATCGCCACCACCTGGTCGCCGACCGCGATCTTGTCGGAGTCACCGAGCGAGGCCGCGGTCAGGCCCTTGGCGCCGCGGACCTTGATCAGCGCCAGGTCCTTGTCGGGGTCGGTGCCCATGACCTCGGCCGTCTTCCGGCTGCCGTCGCTGAAGGTGACGGTCACCGTGGTCGCCCCGGACACCACGTGATTGTTGGTGATGATCTCGCCGCTGCCGGTGATGACCACGCCGGACCCGGTGGACTGGCCGCCGGTGGTGCGCGCCTTGATCTCCACGATCGCCGGGCTGACCGCCTTGGCCACCCCCGAGACACCGCTGCCGCTGCTCTTACCCGCATTGACGAGCGGTGTGGAGGCGGTGTTCTGGGTGGACCGGTCGGTGGCGCCGGCGATCAGCGCCGCGCTGCCGCCGCCGATGAGACCGGAGACGAGCGCCACCGCCGCGATCAGCGCGACCGGCCGACGGGCCCGGCGCCGCGGCTCGGGCGCGTACGGGGGCGGCGGCGGGTACGCCTGCCGGGTGGTGTCGTGGCCGTACGCGCTGCCGTAGGCATACGGACGGTCCTGTGGCATCTCAGGCACCTCATCGCCGCTTCGGCGGTAGCTCTCGGTCATGGAGATCACTCTGCGGCCGGTCCATGAGAACCGCCTGAGAACGCCCTGAGAGACCCAACAGAAGTGGGTATGCCCGGTATAAAGACGCCCGGCTCAGCAGCCGGCCCGGGTCACCTCAGCCGCCGCACCCGCACGACCGCCGCACCACCAGCCGCGACGGGAACTGCCGCAGCCGCTCCCGTCGGGAGCCGACCACCCGCAGGCCGTCGTCCAGCACCAGATCGACCGCGGCCCGCGCCATCGCCTGGCGGTCCGAGGCGACGGTCGTCAGCGGCGGGTCGGTGAGCCCGGCTTCCTTCACATCGTCGAAGCCGGCGACGGCCAGCTCGCCCGGCACATCGATCCGCAGCTCACGGGCGGCCCTCAGCACACCGATCGCCTGGTCGTCGGTCGCGCACATGATGGCCGGCGGCCGATCCGGCCCGGCCAGCAGCTTCAGCGCGACCTGATAGGCGTCGTAGCGGTTGTAGGGCGCCTCGAAGTAGCGCCCGTCCACCGGCTTCCCGGACTCCAGCATGGCCCGCCGCCAGCCCTCGACGTGGTCGGTGACCGGGTCGCCGGACTTCGGGGTCTCCTCCGTACCGCCGAGGAAGGCGACGTAGGGGTGGCCGTGCTCCAGCAGATGCCGGGTGGCCAGCTGCGCGCCCCAGATGTCGTCCGTCATCACCGCGACATCGTCGATGGCGTCCGGCCGGCGGTGCAGCAGCACCACCCGGGCGTCCCAGGCGTCGATCTCGGCGGCGGCATGCTCGCTGGGCCCCTGGCTGATCAGGATCAGGCCGGAGACCCGCATCCCGAGGAACGCGCGCAGATAGTGCACCTCGCGCTCGTCCAGGTAGTTGGCATTGCCGACCAGCACCATCTTCCCGCGCTCGGCGGCAGCCTGTTCCACCGCGTGCGCCATCTCCGCGAAGAACGGCTGCCGGGTGTCCGGCACGATCAGGCCTATGAGGTCGGTACGGCGGGACGCCATCGCCTGCGCGACGCGGTCCGGCCGGTAGCCGAGCTCCTTGATGGCGGCGAGCACCCGCTCGCGCGTGGCCGGGGCAACCGGCCGGGGTCCGTTGTTGATGACGTAACTGACAACGGCGGTGGATGTACCCGCCAGTCTTGCCACATCATCCCGCGTCACCTTGGCCACGCGCGGCAGTCTACGCGGGTGGTCCTACCGGTGGGCAGGCCGTACGTCCGAGGAGTCCGCACTCGTGGCGACCGCCTTCGCGGAGCCGTCGCCGCTCTCCGGTGCGCGCCCCGGCGCCGGCTGACCGCCACGGGAGGAATTCGCCGCCTTTGCGGCGTCCTCGGTGGCCTTGGCCTTGGCGTCCGACGCCCGCTCCGCCTTCTCCGGCGTCACAAAGCGGTAGCCGACGTTACGGACCGTGCCGATCAGCGACTCGTGCTCGGGGCCGAGCTTGGCGCGCAGCCGCCGGACGTGCACATCGACCGTCCGGGTACCGCCGAAGTAGTCGTAGCCCCACACCTCCTGAAGGAGCTGGGCGCGGGTGAAGACCCGGCCCGGGTGCTGCGCCAGATACTTCAGCAGCTCGAACTCCTTGAAGGTCAGGTCCAGGACCCGGCCCTTCAGCTTCGCGCTGTAGGTCGCCTCGTCCACGGAGAGATCACCGTTACGGATCTCCATGGGGCCGTCGTCGGTGGTGATCTGCTGGCGGCCCATCGCCAGCCGCAGCCGCGCCTCGACCTCGGCGGGGCCCGCGGTGTCCAGCATGACGTCGTCGATGCCCCAGTCGGCGGTGACGGCGGCGAGCCCGCCCTCGGTGACGACCAGGACCAGCGGGCAGCCCGGCCCGGTGGACCGCAGCAGCTGGCACAGCGACCGTACGTGCGGAAGGTCACGGCGGCCGTCGATCAGTATGACGTCGGCCCCCGGGGTGTCGATGAGCGCCGGGCCCTCGGCGGGGGCCACCCGCACGCTGTGCAGCAGCAGGCCCAGCGCCGGGAGCACCTCCGTCGACGGCTGGAGTGCGTTGGTCAGCAGCAGGAGCGAACTCACTTCCGATCACCTACCCGGTTTCCGGCGTGGTCCAGCCTCGGCTGCTCACGGTCCTGCCTGCTTCGCTCGCCCATGACGTCTGGTTCCTCCTCGGTCCCTGCGACGGGGGCACCTCCCGGCCCTGGCCGGGGGAGTCTGCGGCACTGCTTCGTACGGTCCTCGCAGCCGCGCATCGCGTGGCTGAAAGCACAAAAGGACCCGGGGGCAACGCTGCCCGGATCCTTCTTGTCCAGCAGAATAGCTCACCTGGCTTCCGGACCCGAGGCCGATTTTGCACCTTGTTGTGTTCCGTCGATCACTTCGAGTGGTCATCGCGTGTCTCTGTTGACGGCCGACGGGGTCCGGACCGAGGCCGCCCACACCCCCCGCAAGGCCCCATTTGAAGCCACTTACGCGCCCTTGGCCGAGGCTCCCCTCATCGTCCTCGCGCACGGCTTCACCGGCGCGCCGGAACTCCCCCAAGCTCTTAAGGAGCAGGGGGTACCCCCATCGCACCTCGTCGCGCCGCTGCCGCATTTTCCCAGCATGCGGACGTGATCACGTCCTCCATTCGTGGCCAGGGCGGATCCGGCGGGCGCTCCATGGTCGGCGAGCGCGGGTCGAGGACCCGGCCGCCGTGGTCCGCCGACCCGCTCCCTGGGGCACCGCTCTCCATGGGCGGCTCGGTCGTCCTGCGGCATGCGGCGCTTTACGGCCAGGGGCGGCGCTTTACGGCCAGGGAGCGCACGGGGAGCGCACGGGTGCGCACGCCGACACAGTCGTCCCGGTCAGCGCCCCCGCGCGGCCTGTAACGACGCGCCGCGGCGGGAAGGGCTACTCCGTCTCCGCCACCGCCTCGGCGAACTGGGCCGCGTACAGGCGGGCGTAGGCACCGTTCGCCGCCAACAGGGCGTCGTGGGAACCCTGTTCGACGATGGCGCCGTTCTCCATGACCAGGATGACGTCGGCGTCGCGGATGGTGGAGAGGCGGTGGGCGATGACGAAGCTGGTGCGGCCGGTGCGGAGCTGGGCCATCGCGTGCTGGATGAGGACCTCGGTGCGGGTGTCGACCGAGCTGGTGGCCTCGTCGAGGACCAGGATCGCGGGTTCGGCCAGGAAGGCCCGGGCGATGGTGATCAGCTGCTTCTCGCCGACCGAGACATTGCCGCCCTCCTCGTCGATCACCGTGTCGTAGCCGTCCGGCAGGGTGCGGACGAAGCGGTCGACGTGGGTGGCCTTCGCCGCCTCCACGATCTTGTCCATGGAGGTGCCCGCCGGGGCGCCGTACGCGATGTTCTCGGCGATCGTGCCACCGAAGAGCCAGGTGTCCTGGAGGACCATGCCGATGTGGGAGCGGAGCTCCTCGCGCGACATGTCGGCGATATCGATGCCGTCGAGGGTGATCCGGCCGCCGCGCACCTCGTAGAAGCGCATCAGCAAGTTGACCAGAGTGGTCTTGCCGGCG
This sequence comes from Streptomyces inhibens, assembly GCF_022221585.1. Lineage (NCBI taxonomy): Bacteria > Bacillati > Actinomycetota > Actinomycetes > Kitasatosporales > Streptomycetaceae > Streptomyces > Streptomyces inhibens. The sequence continues at coordinate 5,808,382 of NZ_CP084681.1, read as the reverse complement.
CCGGTCGGGCCGACGATCGCGACCGTCTGGCCGGGGCGGACGGCCAGCGACAGATCCTCGATGAGCGGCTTGTCCTGTGCGTAACGGAAGGAGACGGCCTCGAACTCGACCCGGCCCGCGACATGTTCGGGCCTGGCCGGGTGCTCGGAGTCCGGGTCCTGCTCCTTGGCGTCGAGGAGTTCGAAGACCCGCTCGGCGGAGGCGACACCGGACTGGACGAGGTTGGCCATCGAGGCGACCTGGGTGAGCGGCTGGCTGAACTGCCGGGAGTACTGGATGAAGGCCTGCACATCGCCGATGGACAGGGCTCCGGAGGCCACGCGCAGGCCGCCGACGACGGCCACCAGGACGTAGTTCAGATTGCCGATGAACATCATCGCGGGCTGGATGATCCCGGAGATGAACTGGGCCTTGAAACCGGCGGCGTAGAGGGCCTCGTTCTGCTCGCGGAACAGCTCGGCGGACTCCTTCTGGCGGCCGAAGACCTTCACCAGGCTGTGGCCGGTGTACATCTCCTCGATATGCGCATTGAGCTTGCCGGTGGTCTTCCACTGCTGGACGAACTGCGGCTGGGCGCGCTTGCCGACCTTCGTGGCGACGACGATCGAGACCGGGACCGTGATCAGCGCGACCAGGGCCAGCAGCCAGGAGATCCAGAACATCATGGCGAGCACGCCGACGATGGTCAGCAGCGAGGCCACGATCTGGCTGAGGGTCTGCTGCAGTGTCTGCTGGATGTTGTCGATGTCGTTGGTCGCCCGGGAGAGCACCTCACCGCGCTGCTGCTTGTCGAAGTAGCTGAGCGGCAGCCGGGCGAGCTTCTCCTCGACCTGTTCGCGCATCCGGAAGACGGCGCGCTGGACGACGCGGGTGGCGATCCGGGCCTGGACGAAGCCGAAGAGGGAGGCGCCGGCGTAGATCAGGGCGACCCAGAGCAGGACGACGCCCACCGCCCCGAAGTCGATGCCGTGGCCGGGCACGACCGGCATCGCGCCGACCATGTCGGCCAGCCCGCCCTGGCCGTGTGCGCGCAGCCGGTCCGCGGCCTGGGCCTTGGTGAGCCCGTCGGGCAGCCGGCGGCCGATGATGCCGGACATGATCAGGTCGGTGGCATGGCCGAGGACCTTGGGGCCCACCACCGTCAGCGCCACGCTCAGTACACCCAGCGCCAGCGCGCCGGACATGATGCCGCGCTCGGGCTTCATCTGGGCCAGCAGCCGCTTGCCGGAGCCCTTGAAGTCCATCGACTTCTCGGTGGGCTGGCCGCCCATCATCCGGGCCGGCCCCACCGCCGGGGCCGGGCCCCTTCTGGGTGCCGCCTGGGGAGTCTCCTCGGTGGCCGCCGGGGCTTCGGCCCGGTCGGCCGCCCCCTTGTCCGCGGTGGTCACGCCGCCTCCTGCTCGGTGAGCTGGGAGAGCACGATCTCCCGGTAGGTCTCGTTGTCGGCCATCAGCTCGGTATGGGTACCGGTGCCGACGACCCGGCCCTCGTCCAGCACGACGATCCGGTCGGCGCCGCGGATCGTGGAGACCCGCTGCGCGACGATCACCACGGTCGCGCGGTCCGTCTCGCGGGACAGCGCGGCCCGCAGCGCCGCGTCCGTCGCATAGTCCAGCGCGGAGAAGGAGTCGTCGAAGAGGTAGATCTCGGGACGGCGCACCAGGGCCCGCGCGATCGCCAGCCGCTGCCGCTGGCCGCCGGAGACATTGGTGCCGCCCTGCGCGATCGGGGCGTCGAGGCCGCCCTCCATCCGCTCGACGAAATCCCGCGCCTGGGCGGTCTCCAGGGCGTGCCACAGCTCGTCGTCGGTGGCGTCCGGATTGCCGTAGCGGAGGTTGGTGGCGACGGTGCCGGAGAAGAGGTACGGCTTCTGCGGGACCAGGCCGATGGCCTTGGCCAGCGTCTCCTGGTCGAGGGTGCGGACATCCTCGCCGTCCACCAGGACCGCACCGCCGGTCGCGTCGAACAGCCGCGGTACGAGCCCCAGGAGGGTCGACTTGCCGGCGCCGGTCGAGCCGATGACGGCGGTGGTCTCGCCGGGGCGGGCGGTCAGCGAGATGTCTTTGAGGACCGGCTGTTCGGCGCCCGGGAAGCGGAACTCGACGTGGCGGAGCTCCAGTTCGCCGTGCCGGCGCAGCTCGGTGACGGGGTTCTTCGGCGGGGTGACGCTGGAGTCGGTCGCCAGCACCTCCTGGATGCGCTCGGCGCAGACCTCCGCGCGCGGCAGCATCATCACCATGAACGTCGCCATCATGATCGACATCAGGATGTACATGAGGTAGCTGAGGAACGCCGTCAGCGCACCGATCTGCATGGCGCCGCTGTCGATGCGCAGCCCGCCGAACCAGACGACGGCCACGCTGGAGAGGTTCACGATCAGCATGACCAGCGGGAACATCATCGACATCAGCCGGCCGGCGCGCACCGATACGTCGTACAGATCGGTGTTGGCCCCGGCGAACCGCTCGCGCTCGTGCCGGTCGCGGACGAAGGCGCGGATGACGCGGATACCCGCGATCTGTTCGCGCAGTACGCGGTTGACGGTGTCGATGCGCTCCTGCACCCCGCGGAACAACGGACGCATCCGGCGCACGATCAATGAGACGAGCATCCCGAGGACCGGGACGATGACCAGGAGGAGGCCCGACAGCGGCACATCCTGATTGAGCGCCATGACGACGCCGCCGACGCACATGATCGGCGCCGAGACCATCATCGTGAACGTCATCAACACCAGCATCTGGACCTGCTGGACGTCATTGGTGGTGCGGGTGATCAGCGACGGCGCGCCGAATGTGCCCACTTCCCGGGCGGAGAAGGACTGCACCCGGTCGAAAACCGCGGCACGAATGTCCCGGCCGAGCGCCATTGCCGTACGGGCACCGAAATAGACGGCACCGATCGCGCAGATGATCTGCAGCAGAGTTACGGCGATCATGAAACCGCCGATGCGGAAGATATAGCCCGTGTCCCCCTTCACGACACCGTTGTCAATGATGTCGGCGTTGAGGGTGGGCAGATAGAGAGTTGCCAGGGTCTGGATCAGCTGAAGCAGCACGATCAGGGATATGGAGCGCCTATGGGGCCGCAAATGCACCCGCGCGAGTCGGACCAGCACAGAAGGAGCCTAAGCGAACACTTGCCTTCGGCAATCGAATTTCGTTGGTCCGCCCAGGTGGGCCGGTAGCCCTTTGCCAGAACTTGCCCGGAGCCGGACCGGCCGCCGCGTGCGCCATCATGGAGGCGGCAACGACGGGGCATCCGCCCACCACGGGCAGCCCCCCGACCGACCGACACGACGAAGAGGCCGCCGTGACAACTACTGGCACCGTGCGCTACTGGGCCGCGGCCAAAGCCGCCGCCGGCACGGCAGAGGAGCCCTATGCGGCGGCGACGCTCGCCGAGGCGCTCGACGCGGCGCGCGCGGCGCATGCCGCGAACCCCGAGTTCGCGCGCGTCCTGCTGCGCTGCTCATTCCTGGTGGACGGCGATCCGGTCGGCACCCGTGACCATGCGGCGGTGCCGCTGGCCGAGGGTGGCACCGTCGAGGTCCTGCCGCCGTTCGCGGGAGGGTGAACACCGGATCATGAGCGACAACCAGCCGCAGAACCACCGTCCGTACGAGCCGCGCGATCCCTACGCCCCGCAGGATCCGTACACACCGCAGGATCCCTACGCCCCGCAGGCGCAGCAGCCCGCGCATCCGCCGTACAACCCGCAGCCGGCGTACGGCGCCCCGTACGGGCAGCAGCCGTACGACCCCGCTCACCAGCAGCAGCCCCGGCACGACCCGTACGGGCGCGACCAGTACGGGTACGACGCGTACGGGCAGCAGCAGCCGCAGCAGCAGCCTCGGCACCAACAACACCACCAACAGCAGCACCAGCAGCAGCCGTACGGCCATGACGGGTACGGCACGCCGCACCCCGAGCCCACGCAGCTGCCCTCCCAGCACCAGTCCGCGCTGCCGGCCGAAGAGCCCTACGCCCGCCAGCACCCGCAGCAGGCCAGGCCCGCACCCGCGGCGCCCGCACCCTCCGCGCCCGCACCGGCCCCCACGGCGCCGGCTGTCACCACGCCGATCTCCGGGGCGCCGCTCGCACCCAACCAGCGCGCCCGTGCCGAGGGCCGCTCGCCGATCATTCCGCCCGGTATCCAGCCGGCCGCGCTGACCGCCGTGCTCGCCCTGCTGCTCGCGCTGACCGCGCCGCTCGCCCGCCCGGTGCTCGCCGTACCGGTGGCGCTGCTCCAGGCGGTCACGGCCGCCGGCTGGTTCCGGCTGAACGGCATGTGGCCGGCCCGCCAGGGCATCGCGCTCGCATTCCTGGCCGGGCTGACCACCGATGTCGCCCTGCTGGCCACCGACCGCGAGAGCGCGCCCCTGGTGGGCATCGGCACGCTCGGCGTGTGGTGTCTGCTCGTCCTCATCCTCCAGCTGCGCAACCGCAGCAGCGCGGACGAGCGGATGTACGCGCTGACCGCGGGCCTGACCTCGACCGCGCTGGCGGTGCTCGCCGCCGGCCACCTCGCGGCGAGCCCGCACGCCGTCGTGGTCGGCGCCGCCGCGGTCGCGGTGGCCACGCTGGCCCGTGCACTGCCGCTGCCCTCCCCCGCCTCGATCGGCGTCGCCCTGGTGGCCGCCGCGGGCGCCGGCATCGGAGCCGGCCAGCTGACCGGCCTCGGGGCGTCCGGCGCGCTGCTGGGCCTGGCGGCCGGCGGCTGCGCCCTGATCGGCCTGCGGGTGGCCAGCTACGACTACCCGTCCCGCTTCGTCCACATGACGGCCGGCGTCGCCCTGCCGCTGGCCCTGGCCGCGCCCGCGGTGTACGTCCTGGGACGGGCGCTGGGATAACCGCCCCAAGGCCCGTAAGGCATACGCGGCGGCCGCCGGACAGCGCACCTGCGCCTTCCGACGGCCGCCGCTCCCGTTCCCCCGACCCCGTCGTCTAGGCTCCCCGGAGCGCAGGCAGGGGGCCTGCATGGACGAATCGGCCGGGATCCGGCCCTTGTGTGGGGGAAGTGGTTCGATGCGTGCACTACGTGTGCTGTTGTTCATCGGGGTCATACTCGGGGGGCTGTTCGTGGCCGCCGACCGGGTGGCCGTGAATCTCGTCGAGGACAAGGCCGCCGACAAGATCCGCGCCAGCCAGGGGCTCGACAAGGCCCCGAACGTCTCCATCAAGGGCTTCCCGTTCCTGACCCAGGTCGCCGGCCGCAACCTCCAGGAGGTCGACGCCGACCTCGGGGGCATCGAGGCCAAGGCCGACGGGCGCACGCTGCGCGTGGACCAGCTGTCAGCGCAGTTCCACGATGTCGCGCTGACCAGCGACTACATGTCCATAGAGAGCGCCGCCTCGGCCACCGGCACCGCCCGGATCAGCTACGCCGACCTCACCAAGGCGGCAGGCGGCGACGTCAAGATCACCTACGGCGGCGAGAAGAACGGCCGCAGCCAGGTCAAGATCTCGCCGAACCTCCCGGTCCTCAGCTCGCTGGACGTGACCGGCTCCCTCACGATCGTCGGCGGCAACACCGTCCGGCTTCGCGCCGACGGACTCCCCGCGATGTGCCGGGCCCTCCCGGGCTGTGAGACCAAGGTGCGCGCCCAGACCGACCACGACTGGAAGCTGGACCAGCTGCCCGGCAACCTGAAGCTGGAAAAGGTCGTGACGAAGGCGGACGGTATCTCGATCTCCGCCTCCGGCAAGGACGTCAAGCTCCCCGGCTGACCCGGGCACCCACGGCGGGCCGCCCCACCGGCCCGCCGTCCCACCGCCCCACCGGCCCGCCGTCCCACCGCCCCACCGGCCCGCCGTCCCACCGCCCCACCGGCCCGCCCTCCGGCCCGATCGCCGCCCCCGGTCCGACCGCCGTCCAATCCCTGAGACACCCAAGTCCGTACGCCAGACCCCCCACCTGCGTACGGCCGCCGCCGGCCCGCCCGAGCCCGCCCTTCGCCGCAGCGCATCCCACATCGCGGACAAACGCGTCTCGCCATTCGACACGCCGGTGACATGCCCGGCTTCGCGTCCCTACGATCGGTGCCATGCAGAGCGCATTGAGCCGTCTCCGTCCGCGGGGACTGGCGGTACTCACGAAGCGGCGGGCAGTAGACCTGTGTCGCGTCGCCGCCATGCTCTGTCGCCCTGCCTGACGGGCCTTCAGCACCCGTCTTCCCCCGGCCGGCCCCCTCAGGCCGTGCCCCGCGCGTCGCCGCGCAGCGCCACCCCGGCCCCCGTCCGGAAGTCATCGGCGCGCACCCGGCGTACCCACGTGCAACTCCGCAACCGCCCCCCGCAACTGCCCCGGAGGAGAAGAACATGAGCCGTAGCGACGTCCTCGTAGACGCCGACTGGGTCGAGGCCCACCTCGAGGACCCGAAGGTCGTGATCGTCGAGGTCGACGAGGACACCTCGGCCTACGACAAGAACCACATCAAGAACGCGGTCCGCATCGACTGGCAGAAGGACCTCCAGGACCCGGTGCGCCGCGACTTCATCGACCAGGCGGGCTTCGAGAAGCTGCTGTCGGCCAAGGGCATCGCCAACGACGACACCGTCGTCCTCTACGGCGGCAACAACAACTGGTTCGCCTCCTACGCCTACTGGTACTTCAAGCTCTACGGCCACGACAGCGTCAAGCTGCTCGACGGCGGCCGCAAGAAGTGGGAGCTGGACTCGCGCGACCTGGTCGACGGCTCCGAGGTCCCCGGCCGCCCGGCCACCGAGTACAAGGCCAAGGCCCAGGACACCTCCATCCGCGCCTTCCGTGACGACGTCGTCGCCGCGATCGGCAGCCTCAACCTCGTCGACGTGCGTTCCCCCGACGAGTTCAGCGGCAAGCTGCTCGCCCCCGCGCACCTCCCGCAGGAGCAGTCGCAGCGCCCCGGCCACGTGACCGGCGCCCGCAACATCCCGTGGTCGAAGAACGCCAACGACGACGGCACCTTCAAGTCGGACGACGAGCTCAAGGCCCTCTACGAGGAGGAGTCCGTCGACCTCGCCAAGGACACCATCGCCTACTGCCGTATCGGTGAGCGCTCCGCGCTGACCTGGTTCGTGCTGCACGAGCTGCTCGGCCAGACCAACGTCAAGAACTACGACGGCTCCTGGACCGAGTACGGCTCCCTGGTCGGCGTTCCGATCGAGCTCGGCGCCAACAAGTAAGCAAGCTTCTCCCCGAACCCCTCAAGGAAGTACCCCTATGTGTGGAGCACAGGCCGGCGGCCCGGACGCCTCGACGATCAAGCCCGGTGAGACCACGATCCAGGGCAGCGTGACCCGCGACGGCCAGCCCGTCACCGGTTACGTCCGACTCCTGGACAGCACCGGCGAATTCACCGCCGAGGTTCCCACCTCCGCGACCGGACAGTTCCGCTTCTACGCGGCCGAGGGCACCTGGACGCTGCGTGCGCTCGTCCCGGGCGGCACCGCGGACCGCACCGTCGTCGCCCAGAAGGGTGGCCTCGCGGAGGTCGCCATCGCCGTCTGACACACGGCGCTTCAGTACGGCCGGAGGGCCGCACCCCAGAGGTTTGGACGCCTTGACCGGGGAGCGGTCCTCCGCGCTGTTCACGGGCCCGGACGGGGCGTGGTCACGACTTCTTTCCTGCCCCGCCCGGATTTACCGTTGTTTTATGTACGCGAACCGCCGGTCGCCCGCACAGCGCCGTCATCGCAAGTATTTCGTGCTGATGGGCGTGTGCCTCGTGCTGTTCGTGCTCGCCTGGGCCGTGGTGCGGCTGTGGTCGGTACCGGCCGCGGTGGCCATGTGCATCGTCGCCATGGTCATCCCGCCGATCGCGGCGATCATCGGCAACCGTCGGGAGCCCGGCGAGCGCTGGTGGGACGAGTCCGGCGACCCCGAGTCCGACCGCTGGTGGCGCGAGCTGGACGACCGGGACGACAAGCACACCCAGTAGACGGGCCGGACCCGCACCGGGGCACCCGGCACCCGCCCGTCAGTACGCCGCCGTCACCGTCAGCACACCGACGACACCGCCGTCAGTACACCAGCGCCTGTACGTCGTCCGGCATGATCTCGCTGACGAAGACCTGGGCGCCGGCGATCCCCGCCCCCTCGATCAGATCCTTCTGCTCGATGTCACGCCGGGCCGCGCACTGCGTGCAGACCGTGATCGCCCCGCCGCCCGCACGGATCCCGTCGATCAGCTCCGGCAGCGGCGCCGCATGCGGCAGCTCGAACTCCGCCGCCCGCCCCGGCAGCGCGAACCACACGGATTCCCCGGTCAGCCACAGCGACACCTCGACGCCGCTGGCCACCGCCACCGCCGCCACCGTGAACGCCTGCGAGCAGCGCTCGGGCGCATCGGCGCCCGCCGTCACCTTGATCACGAGCTTCTTCGCCATGGGGCAAGAGTAGGCGCGAACGGGCGGGGTGGGGGTGCTCCCTGCTCCTTATGAGCTTGGCGGCGGACCTCACAGCGCCGCTGTCACCGTCGCCGACTAGACTCGCAGGCGGTCCGTTACACCCTCACTCCGTCCAAGGAGCGCGCTCGTGCTTGAGGCATTCTTCACCACCCTGCTGGTTCTGGTCGGCATCGGCGTGATCGCGTTCGCCGGTCTGACCTGGAAGAAGCTGTACCAGGGCCAGCGCTGACCTCCGTAATTCGTCCACAACAGATCGCCTGAGCTGATGATCGAGATCCCGTCCGACCTGAACCCGGCCCTGGTGCCGCTCGCTTTCCTCCTCGGCAGATGGGAAGGCGCCGGCGTCTACGACTTCCCGGGCACCGAGAAGTGCAACTTCGGGCAGGAAGTCACCTTCACCCACGACGGCCGTGACTTCCTCGAATACACCTCGCACAGCTGGGTGCTCGACAACGAGGGCAAGAAGGTCCGCCCGCTGGAGTCCGAGAGCGGCTACTGGCGCATCGACGCCGACCGCAAGGTCGAGATCGTGATGGTCCGCGACCAGGGCGTGGTGGAGGTCTGGTACGGCGAGCTGGCCCACCAGAAGCCGCAGATCGACCTGGCCACCGACGCCATCGCGCGCACCGGTGCCGCCGGCCCGTACAGCGGCGGCAAGCGGCTCTACGGCTATGTCAACAGCGACCTGATGTGGGTCGGCGAGAAGTCCACCCCGGACGTGCCGCTGCGCCCGTACATGTCGGCGCATCTGAAGAAGGTCGCCGATCTGAAGGAGTGGGCGGAGAGCCTGCCCGACGACATGCCGGACGGGGTTTCCTTCTTCCGGCCGGACGGCACGCCCTACAACCCGTAAGCACGAGGGAGAGCACCGCTCTCCTGCCAGCGCCCCGCGGGGGAAGCCGGTCGAAGTCCGGCGCTGACCCGCAACGGTAGGCGGAAGGTCCTCTTCCGCGAGCCCGATTGCCCGCGGCGCGCAGCTTCCCGCACATCTCGCCGTGGACTGCGAGGGGACGCCGCCGGACCCCCGCGGTCCCGGGCCGCTCCTTGTACGTACGGACGCGGCCCGACACCGAGGCGGCCGACCGACCGTGGCGACGACCACCGCGCACCCCACGACACCCGGGACCGGCGCGCCCCCACCGCCCCGGCGGCTGCCCGTACCACCCCTGGTCGCCGCCCTCGGCGCCGTCCTGCTCGGCTCCCTGCTGTGCGGAATCGGCCTCGGCGCCGCCGGGGTGAGCTGGGCGCAGGTCGTCCACCATCTCGGCGCCGGGCTGACCGGCGGCAGCATCTCGCCCGACGAGGTCGCCGCGTACACCATCGTGTGGGAGCTGCGCTTCCCGCGGGCCGTACTGGCCGCGGTCGTCGGCGCCGGGCTCTCCGCCATCGGCGTCGCCGTCCAGGCGCTGGTCCGCAACGCCCTCGCCGACCCCTTCGTCCTCGGCATCTCCTCCGGCGCCGCCGTCGGCGCCAACGCCGTCCTGCTGTTCGGAGCGCTCGGCGCGCTCGGCATCTGGGCGCTGTCGTTGTCCGCGTTCGTCTCCGCGCTAATCGCCATGGCCCTGGTGTACGCGGCCGCCCGCACCGCCCACGGGCTCACCCCGCTGCGCCTGGTGCTGACCGGCACCGCCATGTACTACGGCTTCTCCGCCATCACCACCCTGATGGTGTTCACCGCCGACCGCGGCGAGGCGGCCCGCTCGGCGATGATGTGGCTGCTGGGGAGCCTGAGCGGGGCCGGCTGGAGTTCGGTGCCGATCGCCGCGGCCGCGGTGGCCGCCGCGCTGGCCCATCTGCTGCTCTCCGCCGGCCGGCTGAACGCCCTGGCCATGGGCGACGAGACCGCCGCCGCCCTCGGGGTGGACGCCGGACGGCTGCGCCGCGAACTGTTCGTGGTGGCCGCGGCCGTCACCGGCGCGGTGGTCGCGGTCAGCGGCGCGATCGGCTTCGTCGGCCTGATGGTGCCGCATGTGACCCGGATGCTGGTCGGCGCCGATCACCGCCGGGTGCTGGCCGTCGCCCCCCTGCTCGGCGCGGTGCTGCTGGTGTGGGTGGATCTGCTCTCACGGGTGCTGCTGGCGCCCGTCGAGCTGCCCGTCGGAGTGCTCACCGCCGTCATCGGCGTGCCCTGCTTCGTGCTGCTGATGCGGCGGCGCGGCTACACCTTCGGAGGCGGCGCCTGATGCGGATCGACATCACGGATCTGTCGGTGGAGGTGGCCGGGAACCGGCTGGTCCACGACATCACGCTACGGGCCGACAGCGGCCGGGTCGTCGGCCTGGTCGGCCCCAACGGCAGCGGCAAGTCGACCCTGCTGCGCTGCGTCTACCGCGCACTGCGCCCGGCCGCCGGGACCGTACGGCTGGACGGCGCCGATGTGCACGCCATGGACGCGCGGGAGGGCGCCCGGCTGCTGGCCGCGCTGCCCCAAGAGGGCGGTACAGACTTCGACTTCACGGTGTCCGAGGTCGTCGCGATGGGGCGGCTGCCGCATCAGCGCGGCTCGGGCCGGGCGAGCGCCGCGGACCTCGCGGTGTGCGAGCGGGCGCTGGCCCGGGTCGGCGCGGACCACCTGGCCGGGCGCGGCTTCCTCAGCCTGTCCGGCGGTGAGAAGCAGCGGGTGCTGATCGCCCGCGCGCTGGCCCAGGAACCGCGCGTCCTGGTGCTCGACGAGCCCACCAACCACCTTGACATCGCCCAGCAGTTGGAGGTGCTGGCGCTGGTCAGGGAGGGGGGCATCTCCCTGGGTGCACCCCCAGCGGTGGCCGGGGAAGAGTCCGGGGGACGGCTGACGGTGCTGACCGCGCTGCACGACCTCAACCTGGCCGCCATGCACTGCGACGAGCTGTACGTCCTCGCCCACGGCCGGATCGTCGCCGCCGGCCCGCCGTACGACGTGCTCACCCCGAAGCTGCTCGCCGAGGTCTTCGGCGTCCGCGCCCACCGCGTACGGCATCCCGAATCGGGCGCCGTACAGCTGCTGTTCGACCGTCTCGCCGCCCCCGCCGCCGCCTCGTAAGGACCGCCGCCATGCGCCGCCCCACCGCCCCGCTCACCGCCCTCGCCCTGACCCTCGCCCTGACCGGCTGCGGCGCGAAGGTCTCCGACGACGGCAAGCACGCCGCCAAGCCCTCCGGCCACTACCCCGTCACCGTCGAGAACTGCGGCACCCGCACCACGTACGACAAGGCCCCCGGCCGCGTGGTCACCAACGACGTCGGCATCACCGAGATCATGTTCGCGCTCGGCCTGGAGAACCGGATGGCCGGCTACGTCATGCCCGACAACGTGGGCAACCTCGACGCCGTCCCCTGGAAGGCCGCGTACGACAAGGTCCCCAGGCTCTCGAACAAGGCCATCACCAGGGAGATGGCCCTCGACGCCCGCGCCGATCTGGTCTTCGCGGGCTGGAACTACGGCTTCGGCGAGGACAACGGCCTCACCCCCGCCTCCCTCAAGAAACTCGGCATCGGCAGCTACGTCCTGACCGAGTCCTGCCACCACGGCGCGGACGGCAGCGCCCGCGGTGTGATGCCGCCCCTGGAGGCGCTCTACACCGACCTGGAGACGCTCGGGAAGATCTTCGACGTCGAGGACCGCGCGGCCGCCCTGGTGAAGAGGTACAAGAAGCAGGTCGCCGACGCCGCCGCCAAGGCCCCCGCACCCGCCGAACGCCCCTCCGTCTTCCTCTACGACGACGGCCGCGACAAGCCGCTGACCTCCGGCAAATACGCCGGTCCGCACGACATCATCACCAAGGCCGGCGGCGACCACACCATGAAGGACCTCAAGGACTCCTGGACCACCGTCGGCTGGGAGACCGTCGTCGCCCGCAACCCCGAGGTCATCGTCATCAACAACTACGGCGACACCTCCGCCGCCCAGAAGAAGGCCTTCCTGACGTCCTACCCGCCGCTCGCCAACGTCTCCGCGATCAAGCACCACCGGATCTACGTCATGGACTACGCCGATCTGGTCGAAAGCCCCCGCAATCCGGCCGCCATCAGCGACCTGGCCCGCTATCTGCGCGGCGTACGGGCAGCCGGCTGACGCGGCGCACATACGTACCCCCGTCCGCCCTCCTACACTGGCTGTGTGGTGACCACCGACTGGCAGAGCGACCTCCGCAGGCGCGGATACCGCCTGACCCCGCAGCGTCAACTCGTGCTGGAGGCTGTGGACAGGCTGGAGCACGCCACCCCGGACGACATCCTCACCGAGGTGCGCAAGACGGCGGGCGGGGTGAACATCTCCACCGTCTACCGCACCCTGGAACTCCTCGAAGAGCTGGACCTGGTCAGCCACGCACACCTCGGACACGGGGCGCCGACGTACCACCTCGCCGACCGCCACCACCACATCCATCTGGTGTGCCGGGACTGCACGGACGTCATCGAGGCGGATCTGTCGGTGGCCGAGCCGTTCACCGCGACGCTGCGCGAACAGTTCGGCTTCGAAACGGATATGAAGCACTTCGCGATCTTCGGGCGCTGTACGGCCTGCCGTACCAAGGCCGCGGAGGGCGACGGCTGAGCCTGCCCCCACCGAGTCGTAGGCTGGCCCCATGCTGCGACATTCATCCGCCAGCCCCCTGCTGTCGCTGCCCGGCGCCGTCCCCGCCGAGGCTCCCGACGAAGGCGTCGCCGCGCACTACGGCGACCTCTTCCGAGAGCAGCGCGCCCTCGCCGACGGCACCGGCTTCGTGGACCTCTCCCACCGTGGCGTGATCACCGTCACCGGCCCCGAGCGGCTGAGCTGGCTGCACCTGCTGATCACCCAGCACGTCAGCGAACTCCCGCCCGGCCAGGCCACCGAGGCGCTGATCCTCTCCGCGCACGGCCACATCGAGCATGCGCTCTACCTCGTCGACGACGGCGAGACGACGTGGATGCACACCGAACCGGGCAACCAGGAGGCGCTGATCGCCTACCTGGAAAGCATGAAGTTCTTCTACCGGGTCGAGGTCACCGACCGCACCGACGAGATCGCCGTCGTGCATCTGCCCGCCGGCTCCATCACCGAGGTGCCCGAGGGCGTCGTCGTACGCGAGAACCCGCACGGCCGCGATCTGTTCCTGCCGCGCGCCGACCTGGAGGGATTCGCCGCGGCACACGGCCCGGCGATCGGCATCCTCGCCATGGAGGCGCTGCGCGTCGAGGCCCACCGCCCGCGCCTGGGCCTGGAGACCGACCATCGCACCATCCCGCACGAGCTGGGCTGGATCGGCACCGCCGTACACCTCCAGAAGGGCTGCTACCGCGGCCAGGAGACCGTCGCCCGGGTCCACAACCTGGGCAAGCCGCCGCGCCGGCTGGTGTTCCTGCACCTGGACGGCAGCGAGGTGCATCTGCCGCCGCACGGCACCCCCGTACGCCTCGCCTCGGAAGGCGAGGAGGGCCGGCAGCTCGGCTTCATCACCACCTCGGTCCGCCACCACGAGCTCGGCCCGATCGCGCTCGCCCTGGTCAAACGGAACGTCCCGGTGGACGCCCAGCTGATGGCGGGCGGCACGGCCGCGGCGCAGGAGGTCGTCGTCGAGCCGTAGCGCCCGACAAGGCCGCCGGCGCCGCCGGCGCGGGCCTGGGGGCGGACGGGCCCTACACCTCCACCAGCACCGTGAACGGCCCGTCGTTCGTCAGTGACACCTTCATGTCCGCGCCGAAGCGGCCGGTCTCCACATGGGCGCCCAGCGCCCGCAGCTGCGCGACGACCTCGTCGACCAGCGGCTCGGCGACCGGCCCCGGCGCCGCGGCGTTCCAGGTGGGACGACGGCCCTTGCGGGCGTCACCGTAGAGAGTGAACTGGCTGATCACCAACAGCGGCGCCGCGGTGTCCGAGCAGGACTTCTCGCCCTGCAGAATCCGCACCGACCACAGCTTGCGGGCCAGCTGCGCCGCCTTCTCCGGGGTGTCCTCGTGTGTGACCCCCACCAGCACGCACAGCCCCTCACCGACGATCTCCCCGACCGTCTCGCCCGCCACCTCGACGCGTGCGCCGTCAACTCTCTGCACCACAGCTCGCATACCCGCCATGATGCCGGGCGACCAACCGGCTTCGGACAGCCGTGCCCCCACGGGGGCCGTTCGGGTGCCATGGCCCTGCAGAAGGACCGCCCAGAGTGGCACGATGCGTGCACGTGGTGCGTTTCATGGACAACATGCCCTGGACGCGGCCCGGACGAGGGGACGGAACGACTCATGAGCACTGCCGGCGCCGGACAAACTCCCGGTCCCGTACCACCCGCCCGTACGACACCGACCGGACGGACCGCACCAAGCGCCCCCGTGCCAGACACCGCACGTACGACACCCGCCGCTCCGGCGCCCCCCACCGCCCTCACGACGACCACCACCGCACTGACGACGACCACGGCAGCGGCTCGCGTCGAGCCCTCCGGCACCGAGGACGGCCCCATGCTCCCGGCAGGCCAGGCGCAGCACCCCCGCCCCCCGCAGCAGCGCGACCGCTGCCGCCCGGCCGCCACGCCCGATCTCTGCGGTCTGGGGCTGCCCGAGCTGCGGGTGGTCCGCCGTGATTCCCAGCAGGAAGAGGCCGATCTGAGCTATCTGCGGCGGCTGTTGCAGGGCCGGATCGACATCCTCCGGGCCGAGATCGCCCGCCGCACCGCCCAGCACTCTCCGCTGCTCGACCGGCTGCCCGAGATCCTCACCGATCTGCCGTCGCGGCACCGCTCCTCGGCCCGGCATGTGACGGTCGGCACGCCGCACAGCGAGGAATATCGCAGGCTCGCCGAGGAAATGCTCGGTGAGGTGGAACTGTCCGATCTCACCGCGCGTACGGACCAGGAGCTGCATGACGCGATGGGCCGGCTGATCCGCTACGAACGGCAGGTGTCGCTGCGTCGTCAGTCGCTGCAGCGCACCACCGACGATTGCAGTGCGGAAATCGCCCGCAGGTACCGTGAAGGCGAAGCACAAGTAGACGACCTGCTGTCCTGACCGGGCCACAAGCCTCCGGGGGGTGGCGGTCACTCCCCGGAAGGCCGCCGATGACCTCGCCCACCCCGATACCCCAGCCGACCCAGGGATCCCTCACCTCCCCGGATCCCGCGACGGCCGCGTCTTCTCCTGCTTCTCCCGCTTCTCCGGCCTCCTCCGTCTCCCCCGTCCTCGCCGAGGTCGTCCGCTCCGGCTTCGTCGAGGGCCGGCACCGTGGCTCCCTGGTGGTGCTCGCGGCCGACGGCAGCGTGGAAATGGCGCTGGGCGATGTGGCCGCCCCCGTCTTCCCCCGCTCCACGAACAAGCCGATGCAGGCCGCGGCGATACTGCGGGCCGGCCTGGAGCTGTCCGGCGAGCGGCTGGCGCTGGCCGCCGCGAGCCACTCCGGTGAGCCGTTCCACCTCGATCTCGTACGGACCATGCTGGCCGAGCACGGCCTGACCGCCGACCAGCTGCAGACGCCGCCGGACCTGCCGCTGGACCCGGAGGAGGCCGAGGCCTACCTCGCCTCGGGACGGGTCCGCGACCGCCTCACCATGAACTGCTCGGGCAAGCACACCGCGATGCTGGCCGCCTCCGCGCTCAACGGCTGGCCGCTCGCCTCGTACCTCGATCCGGCCCATCCGCTGCAGCAGCTGGTCGCCGACGGTGTCCGCACCGCAAGCGGCGAGGACGTCGCCCACATCGGCACGGACGGCTGTGGTGCGCCTCTGCTGTCGCTGTCGCTGACCGGTCTGGCCCGCGCCTTCCGGCACTTCGTACTGGCCGAGCCCGGCACCCCGGAGCGACGGGTCGCGGACGCGATGCGTGCCCACCCCGAGTACGTCGCCGGCACCCGCCGCCCCGACACCTGGCTGATGCACGCCCTCCCCGGCACCCTCTCCAAGATGGGCGCCGAGGCGGTCCAGGCCCTGGCCCTCCCCGACGGCCGCGCCCTCGCCTTCAAGATCGACGACGGCGCCACCCGCACCCTCGGCCCCATCCTCGCCCGCACCCTCCGCCTCATGAACATCGACGCCCCCGTCCTCTCCCGCCTGGAGGACGCGCCCCTCTTCGGCGGCGGCACCCGGGTGGGCGAAATCCGCGCGGCGTTCTGAGGCCAGTCGCGGGGCTGGGGCCTTGCGGTTTCCGTGTGTGCCGCTCGGTGGGGGCTGGGGGCCTGCGGGGTCGTCGCGTGCCGCGGGGGCCGGAGGGGCCGCACCGGCCCCTCCCCCAGCCTTCGGCCGGGAGGTGCCCGGGGGCACCTCCCGGCCGAAGGCTGGGGGAGGGTTACCGGGTGTCCGCTCCGGCCCACCCACGGTGCAGAGGCGAAGCGGCCCAGCCACGACACACCCCCGCCACAGAACCACACGCCCACCCGCCACCGCTGCCGCTGCCGCTGCCGCTGCCGCTGCCGCTGCCGCAACGACGACAGCCTGCCTAAAGTGGCGGTGACACAGTGCACTCGCGTGTGCGTGTGTGCACGCACCACCCACCACAGCAGGAGGCCGGCGACCATGAGCGACGCGAATCCCGAGCCGCGGGGGCCCGAGGCGATCGAGCACGCGCACGACCCCGAGGTGCTCCAGCTCGCGGCCAAGGTGTTCGACCTGGCGCGGCACGGTGACACCGACACCGTCGCCGCGTACGTGGACGCGGGCGTCCCCGCCAACCTGACGAACGACAAGGGCGACTCGCTCGTGATGCTGGCCGCCTACCACGGCCACCCCGCCACCGTAGAAGTCCTGCTGCACCGCGAGGCCGACCCCGACCGCCCCAACGACCGTGGCCAGACGCCGCTCGCCGGTGCGGTCTTCAAGGGCGAGGACGAGGTCATCAAGGTCCTGCTGGCGCACGGCGCGGACCCGGCGGCGGGCACGCCCTCGGCGATCGACACGGCCCGGATGTTCCAGAAGACGGAGCTGCTGAAGCTGTTCGGAGCCGAGTGACCCGGACGGCGGCCCACACCCACGGCCCTTGACCTCAAGCTCGCTTGAGGTCCTAGTGTCGAGTCCCGACGGCGGCACCGCCGCTCACCGACTCCCACGCCACGCCATGAAGGGCCCCACATGTCCGAGCACCCGTACCGCCTCGCAGTGATCATCGGCAGCACCCGGGAGGGCCGGTTCGCGCCCGTCATCGCGAACTGGTTCACCCGGCACACCGAGAACCACCCGCACATCGACGTGGACGTCATCGACCTGGACACCGTCCGCCCGTACGAACTCCGTTACGGCAGCGAGGAGTACGAGACCTTCGCGAAGCGCGTCGACGAGGCGGACGCATTCGTCGTGATCACCCCGGAGTACAACCACTCCTTCCCGGCCCCGCTCAAGCACGCCATCGACCTGCTGCGCCCCCAGTGGCAGGCGAAGCCGGTCGGCTTCGTGTCGTACGGCGGGATCTCCGGTGGCCTCCGCGCGGTCGAGCAACTGCGGCTGGTCTTCGCCGAGTTGCACGCCACGACGGTGCGCGAAACGGTGAGCTTCCCGCTCGCCGGCAACCTCTTCGACGACGCCGGACACCTGCACGACCCGGCCCCCGCCACCCAGGCCGCCGACGCCCTGCTCAACCAGCTGACCTGGTGGGCGGTCGCGCTCCGCGAGGCCCGCGCGACCCGCCCGTACGGCGGCTAGGGGCGGCCACCAACGGCCACCAGGGCCACGCCCACCGGCCCGCCACCGAGCCGGCCTACCACCCCACCGGCCCGCCGCCCACCGGCCCGTTACCCCTCCGGCCCGATCGCCCGGTCGACGAGCGCCGAGATCAGCCCATCGGCCTCCTCGGCCGGGACCACCCCCGGCAGCGTGAGCTGCTCCAGCATCAGCCCGGTCATCGCGAGATAGATCAGCACCACGGCGGTACGGTCCCCCGGCAGCCCGCCCTCCAGATGGAAGCGGATGTCCTCGTCGAGCGTCGCCCGAATGGCCCGGGTCAGCTCCGTCCGCAGCTCGGGCCGCCGGGTCGCCTCCAGGCGCAGCTCCAGCATCGCCAGATAGCCGGTGCGGTTCTCGGCCACCCGGCGGTTGATCCACCCCATCAGCTCGGCCACCAGCGCCCGGCTCGGCGGCGCCGCCATCACCGCGGTGACCTCGTCCGGGTCGGGCGCGATCCGCTGGTGGATCTGCCCGGTGACCTGGGCCAGCAGGTCGTCCCTGCTGGCGAAGTAGTTGGAGGCGGTGCCGTTGGGCACGCCCGCGGCCGTGTCGACGGCCCGGAACGTCAGCCCGCGCGCACCGTCCCGCGCCAGCACCTCGATCGCGGCATCCACCAGCGCCGCACGCCGCTCAGGGTTACGCACCATGCCGTCCACCTCTCTCCATACCGACCGCCTCCGTCTGCGGAAATCCAGAAAACCTCTTGCAACCACTACAGTCAAAGTACTACAACTGCAGTTGTTGCGGCGGGAGCGACCTGCCGCGAACAGAGAGGTTCACCATGCGCTTCACCAAGCTCGGCACCGCCCTGCTCACCGACGACGTCACCGCCAGCACCCGCTTCTACGTCGACCACTTCGGCTTCCGCCCGCTCGCGGAACTGGGCTGGTACGCCAGCCTCCAGCACCCCCAACACCCTGAATACACCCTGGACTTCGTCGAGCGCGGCCATGAGGCCATGCCCGAGGGGTTCCGCGCCCAGGAGACCGGCGGCGTACTCCTCGGCTTCCTCGTGACGGACGCCGCGGCCGAGGAGGCGGCACTGCGCGCCAAGGGCGTCTCCATCGCCGAACCCCTACGGGACGAGCCCTGGGGCCAGCGCCGCTTCAACGTCTGGGGCCCCGAGGGCACCCTGATCGAGGTGCTGCAGAACATCGACCCCGACCCGGACTGGATGGCCGCACAGGGCCTGTGAGTTGCCGACCTCGGGCCGAACTCCCTTGCCCGCCGGGCCGGTACGCGTCCGATACTTGCCCGGGAACGACGACGCAGGGGGAGCCACGCCATGAGCACACGCAGCGCAGACAGCACGGGCAGCACACACAGCGCGGGCAGCACGGGCAGCGCACACGCCGCACGCAAGGGGCCGTACGAGTGCGGGCTGGACGCCGCCGTGGATGTCATCGGCGGCAAATGGAAGGTCCTGCTGCTGTGGGCGCTGGCCCAGCGCCCACAGCGGTTCGGTGAGCTGCGCCGGGAGCTGCCGAAGATCAGCGAAAAGGTGCTGGCCCAGCAGCTGCGCGAGCTGGAGGCCGACGGCATCGTGCACCGCGAGATCTTTCCCCAGGTACCGCCGAAGGTCGAATACTCGCTCACCGACTTCGGCACCTCACTCAACGAGGCGCTGGCCCCCCTCGGCGCCTGGGGCCGCGCCCATATGGCACACCTGGAGGCCACCTACCCCCAGCGTCACCCCGCCGAGGCCTGACCACCGCCGCCACCATCGTCACCACCAGCGCCGTTGTCACCACCGGCACCGCCGACCTGCCGCGCCTCACGGGCGGCGGTCAGCGCCCGCTCGAAGCCGTGCTGGGTGGCGTCACACCACTGCATGAGGTCCACCAGCAGCTCCTGCAGATTCTGGCCCGGGCTCCGCCGCCAGCCCCCTTCGGACAGCGCATACGCCCGCAGCGCCTCCTCCGCCCGCGCCACCCGGTCATCGGCCCCAGTCGCCATGACTCCCCCACCTCACTCGTCAACCCACACCGATAGCCGGCACCGATCCGGGATCGACTCGACCGACCCGGTCGCCGCACCGCTCACTCCCGCCGTACGCATCGCGCCCGACACCCTCCGTACCAATGCAACCGCATCGGTACGGCGCCGGGCAACCGAATAACTTCCCCGGCTCAGCGGCCGCTCCGCACCGCCGTCGCGATATGCACCGTCATCGCGCACGGAATACGACCGTCCGGCAGTGCCGTCTCCGCCGACTCCGCCTCGAAGCGGACCCGCAGATCCGCGGTGACCGCGGGGTCCAGCGGCCCGAAGTCGTAGAAGCCGCCCAGGCAGTCCCAGATCCGTTCCGGCGGGCCGGTCAGATCGATCCGTACGGTCTCCCACTCCGCCGGCCCGAACCCGGCCGGGCCGAACACCGCGTCGAACCCCTCACGGGTCCGCAGCCGCCGGTCCCCGAGCGGCGGAATCCGCTGCTCCGCGGGCGCCGCCTTGAACAGCGGTACCGCAAGCCGCAGAAACCTCTCGTACGCCTCACCACCGGCCGCCCCACCGCCCAGGACGACGGCCAGCGTGCCGCCCGGATCCAGCACCCGCGCCAGCTCCGCCGCGACCCGTTCCGCATCGCTCATCAGCATCAGCGCCATATGGGATACGCAGCCGTCGAACCGGCCGTCCGGGAAGGGTAGTTGCTGCGCCCGTCCCACTCGCAGGTCGGCCCGGTCGACGCCCGGGCGGCGGCGCGCCAACGCCAACTCCTCGGCGGACAGATCGATTCCGGCGAGGGCACGGCCCGCCTTCCGCCCCTGCTCGCCGAGGAGTTCCAGCAGCAGCCCGTCGCCGCACCCGAGATCCAGCACCCGCGCACACCCCGACACCCGGTCCCGCAGGATCTCGTAACTGGACCGGCCGTCCTCGGCCCGCCCATGGGCCATCGCCCGCGCGGTCACTGCCGGATGCGCGGCATGAAAGGCGCGCAGAAATGCTTCCTCAACCGTCGTCATCCGCCGATCCTAGGAGCCTTCCGCGGCGCCCCGCCCGTCATTCCCCGGCCGGCCGCTCCTGCAGTGCCCAGCCGTTTCCGTCCGGGTCGCTGAAGTAGACGAACGAGTTCCACGCCCCGCCGGGGCCGTCGGCCATCGCCCCGTTCTCCACGTGCTGTACGGGGCCGGCCGCCACACCCCGCTCGACCAACTGCGCCCGGGCCGCGGCGATATCGGACACCACCAGCTGCAGCCCCTGCACCGAACCGGGCACCACCTCCGTGACGCCGGCGCCCGCGCCGATCACGATCGAGCAGCCCGAACCCGGCGGCGTCAGCTGCACAATGCGCACCTCGCCGCCGACGCACATGTCGTGATCGACGGCAAAGCCCATCTGCTCGCTGTAGAACCGCTTCGCCCGTTCCACATCGGTCACCGGAATCGGCACCAGTTCGAGCTTCCAGTCCATGGCGCGCCGCCCTTCCGTAGGGACGACGGCCCAGGAGCAGCGACCGTCGGCACCAGCCTTGTCACGCTGCAAAAAGTCTAGGGAGCGAAGGGCGGATGCGCGCATCCATTGACGGAGTGAGTACTCACTCCGTAGCTTCGATCCCATGACACCACCACCCCGCCGACGCGCCCCCGGTATGAGCGTCGAGGAGCGTCGGGCCATGATCGTGGCCGCCGCGCTGCCGCTCGTGGCGGAGTTCGGCGCGGCCGTCACCACCAGCCGGATCGCACGCGCCGCAGGCATCGGGGAGGCCACGATCTTCCGGGCCTTCAAGGACAAGGACGAGGTGCTGGACGCCTGTGTCGCCGAAGCGGTCGGCACGGACCACGTCCTGCGCGAGCTCGCCTCGATCTCCCTGACCGAACCGCTCGACGTACGGCTGACCGAAGCCGCCGATGCGCTGCGCGCGCACATGGAACGCATGGGCACCGTCGTCAGCGCCCTCTACGCCTCCGGTCACCGCCGCGGCCGCGAGCACGGCCCCGGCTCCCGGTCCGGCGACGGTCCGCCGCCGGACAGCCGGGCACAGTCCGTCACCGCCCTGCGCAACGGCATCATCGAGCTGCTCGAACCCGACCGGGTCGCCTTCCGCATGCCCCCCGAGAAGGTCGCCTCCGCTTTCCTGGGCCTGCTCTTCACCCGCCTGCAGACGCCGGCTCCGGAGGGCGACGCGAGCCTCACACCCGAGGAGCTCATCGCCGTACTCCTGCACGGCACCCTCAACCACCCTGGGAGCGCCTGATGGCCGTAACCCTCAACCACACCATCGTCCCGGCCGCCGACCACCGCGCGGCCGCCCACTTCTTCGCATCGGTGATGGGCCTGCCGGAACTCCCGCCGGCCGGCCGCCGGGGGCACTTCGCCCCCGTCCGCGTGAACGAGACGCTCACCCTCGACTTCATGGCCGTGCCGGACGCCGAGGGCCATCACCTCGCCTTCGACGTCGACCCCGAAACCTTCGACGCCGTCCTCGCCCGCATACAGGCGGCCGGCATCCCCTACGGCAACGACCCCACCGAACCGGACAACGGCCGCATCGACCATCCCCTGTGCCCCCGCGGCCTGTTCTTCCTGGACGACACCGGCAACCTCTACGAGGTCATGTCACCGGCGTAACCACCCACGCCGCCCTTCTCCCCCTCCCCCTTCCCCTCCCCCGGCCCTCAGCCCCCAGTCCCCTCCGGCCTCCGGTTGCTGCTCCCCCTCACCCGTCTCACCCGTCTCACCCGTCTCATCCGTCGACGAACGTCATGCTGACCTCGTCGTATCGCGTACCGGCGATCCGGCCGGCCGGTGCTGCGGCGTCGATCGCGGCGAGTTCGTCGGCGGACAGCTCTATGGCGAGCGCGCCGAGGTTCTCCTCCAGGTACTTCTGCCGGCGGGTGCCGGGGATCGGCACGACGTCGTCGCCGCGGTACTGCACCCAGGCCAGGGCGAGTTGTCCGGCGCTGACGCCCTTCTCTGCCGCGATGTCGTTGAGCTTCTCGACGATGGCCAGGTTCTGCTCCAGGTTGCCGTCGGCGAAGCGCGGCTGGCTCCGGCGGACATCGGACTCCGACAGCCCCTCCACGGAGGTGTAGCGCCCGGTCAGGAACCCACGCCCGAGCGGCGAGAACGGCACCAGGCCGATACCGAGTTCACGGCACACCGGCGCGATCTCGTGCTCCAGATCGCGGGTCCACAGCGACCACTCGCTCTGCAGCGCGGCGATCGGATGCACCGCATGCGCCCGCCGCAGCGTCGCCGCGCCCGCCTCGGACAGTCCGAGGTAGCGCACCTTGCCGGCCTCGACGAGTTCGGCCATCGCGCCGACCGTCTCCTCGATCGGCACGTCGGGGTCGACACGGTGCTGGTAGTAGAGGTCGATGTGGTCGACGCCGAGCCGGCGCAGCGACGCCTCGCAGGCCTGCCGTACGTAGGCGGCGTCGCCGCGGATCGCGGTCGGCTCACCGAACCGGTTGGCGAACCCGAACTTCGTCGCCACCACCACGTCGTCCCGCCGGCCGGCGATGGCCCGGCCGATCAACTCCTCGTTGTGGCCCGCCCCGTAGAAGTCGGAGGTGTCCAGCAGGCTGACACCGAGGTCGAGCGCCCGGTTGATGGTCGCGATCGACTGCTCGTCGTCCGAGTCCCCGTAACCGTGGCTCATCCCCATGCAGCCGAGCCCCTGCGCGGAAACCACCAGCTCGCCGAGGTGACGCGAGGGAATGTTCGTCGTGGTCATGCTGCTGCTCCTCCTGGACGTACGGCGGGACGGATCGTGAACCTCGATGTCCCGGCCCCGTGTTCATGTGCCTCGGACCTCGGGTCCCTGATCCCTGGGCCTTCATTTCGGGCCCGTCCCGTGATCCCGTCAGGACGGTATGAGTTGGAGCGCACTCCAAGTCAACAGAGCCGGCTCAGGCGTCATCTCCCGCTATCGCCCGCAAGGCTTGGCAGTGGGCGGCGAAGGCGGCGCGACCGTCGGCCGTCAGGGCGAGCCAGGTGCGCGGACGCTTGCCTACGTACCCCTTGGTGACGGCGACATAGCCGGCCTTCTCCAGGGTGGCGACCTGCCTCGACAGGACCGAGTCGCTCACCTCGACGGTATCGCGGACGAAAGCGAACTCGGCCTTGTCGGCGGCCGCCAGGGTCGCCACGATGGAGAAGCGGACCGGTGCGTGAATCACCTCGTCGAGTCCGTGGCGCGGATGGGATCCGTGACTCGGATCGGATCCGTGACTCGGATGGGATCCGTGGTGCGGACGGGTTCTGTCGTGCGGATCAGTCACCGCCGGGCCTCCAAGTAACCGCCTATCAGGCCGGGAAGGGCAACCACCACCGCGCCGGGCACCCACCACGCCACAACCCCTGGGAACCAGATACTCCCGGGCACCAGCACCGCGGCATAGAGCAGCCCCCAGGCGATGATCATGCTGGCATGCCACCGCCCGAACCCGCGCCGGGCAACGCGCTGCCGGGCCGAATAGACCGACAGCCCCGCGACCACGAGACCCCAGAAGCCGACGCCGATCGCCACGCCGTAAGGCCGGCTCAACAGCCCTATGGCGAGCACCACGACGGCTGCCGCGCAGCCGTAGACCACTTGGTACCGGACGTACCACTTCGCACCGGCCCGGACCGTTGAACTCAGCTCCTGCGCGCGGGCCAGCGCGGCCGCCGCGTCCTTCGCTGCGCACTCCGACATGTCAGTCCCCCTGCCTGATCCTGCTTGTCCTTCTCGGACTTGCTCCTGCTTCGCACCCTCATCGTGACAAGTACTTTCCAATCTGACAAGTACTTTCCAGTCAATCGATCGGGGGTGGCGGAGATGGACGGCGGGGACCGCGACAGCGGGGGGGCTGCGACGCCCGTCGGCGGATATCCCGATGCCCGGCGGACGATGGCGTGGCAAGCTCGCCGCCAATGGATACGCACGACAACGAGGCCGCCGTCGGCGCGTTGCTGCGCGGGCGGGGCCGGCGCGCATCGTTCACCGTCGCGGAGATGGTGGACCGGTGGAATTGGCTGGTGGATGCCGTGGAGCGCGGCTACTCCGACACCGTCGACGAGTACACCAACGACCTCTCCTGCCGTAACTGGCTGCACGAGGCCTGGCTGCTGCTCGACGAACACCTGCTGCTTCTCTGGACGCCGAGGATCAGGGCGCTGGACGACAGATTCGTGGCGGCGACGGTGGACGACGACGGCCAGGCGTTGGCGCGATTTCGCCGTCTGCCGCGGGCGGAGCTGTGGTGGTGGCGCCGCCATCCGCGCCTGCTCACCGGCTCTCTGGGCCGATCCCTCCGCGCCGCGGCGGCGCCCCCGTCGTACCGCGACCACCTGTGGTTCGAGGAACGCTTCCCGGACCTCGCGGAGGCGTACTGCATCACGCTGGCACACGGCCTGCCGCCCGCCGAGCTGCTGCGCCGCCTGGGCGGGCGGGAGGAACCGCTCTACGCGACGGGGCCGACCGGCACCACCGCTGTCGTCGACGCCGCGTTCGACCTCCTCGGACGCTCCGACGGCACTCGGCAGCTCATCGCCCTGACGACCGTCGGCCGCTGGACCGTGGCGATCGAGCCCAACGGCTACCTGGGCGTCACCGAGGAACGCGCACTACCGGCCTCCTCGGGCACCCGCTGGATCTCACACTTCGCCAACATCAACGGCGTCGACACCTTCCTCTGGGCCGAGGACACCACCAACCGCCTCTGCTTCGAGCCGACATTCCCCGAGAGCCGCGGCGGCAGCACCCCCGACGCGCTCCTGGACGTCATGCGCGGCATGGGCTTCCCGCTCGACCCGCAAGCCCGGGACGCCACGGAAGCCCCGCCGGCCCTGGAGGCCCAGGAGACCCAGGAGACCGGCGACTTCGTCGTCTCCGATCACTTCGACGGCTCGGAGCACGCCCTTCCGGCCGCCTTCGCCCTCGCCCAGCATCTGACCGGCGTCACCCTCACCCCGGAGCTCCTCCAGAACACCCCCTTCGTGTGCGGCAGCGCCCCGATCCGAGAGACGCCGCAGCTGGAGACGGCGAGATGACGGGCGGTCCGCAGCAGCGCGGACGGAGGTCTGTCGAGGAGCGCCTCCCCCGCACTCGCTAAGGTCGGTCCGCGTGAACTCCAACTCCCCTTTCAGCGACGCCTTCGTCCGCCTCACCGAGCCGCATGCCGCCTGGGGCGCCGAGCAGCTCGAAACCTTCAACGCCTTCCTGCCGACCGGCCCCTGGACCGCCGACCTGGATCGGTGCATCTACCGCCAGTCAGGCCGTGACCTGCGGATCTCCATCCTCGGCAGCTATGACGAGTCCGACGGCTCATGGCTGTGGGGATGGGCCAATCCCGGATTTCGGGACATGCCGGCGGTCGGCGCGGCCGAGGCGGTGCGGCAGTTCGGGCATACGCACGGCATCCGGGAGTTCACCGAGGAGCTCGTCGATCTGTCGGCGTGCGCGGACCCGCGGATGGCCGTCGAGACCCTCGCTTTCGGGGCGATGGGCGTGCTGGGCGCCGCCGGCTACATAGGCGTCCAGGCAAGTCCGGAGGCCCGGCTGTACCTGGTGCCGGACGACCCCCAGGTCCCCTGGGCGGCGCCCGACCCGGTGACACTGCCGCGGATCCTGCTCACCGGCGCGGGCGTACACGCCACTTCGGCACACGCGGTGGTGGCCGGCTACTTCGGCCACCACAAGCTCCCGCAGCGCCACGGCCCCGGCCGGATCAGCGCCGACCTGCCCACCGGCACGACGGTCGAGGTCTCCTTCGACGACGCCGGACGCATCGGTTCGGTCGAGGTCGGTGCCATCAGCGGGCCGGCGGCGCGCTGAGCTCCCAGGGAGCGCACGACACCGGTCTGTGTGCCGCGGCCCAGGTCAGGTAGTGTTGCCGAGCAGCAGAGGACCGACCGAGGAGGTGAGACCGATTCCCCGCCAGACCAGGCAGGTGCTCCCGGCTCACGTCGTTCGGTCAGACCGATTCAGGTGACCGCCCGACAGACGTGATCCGCGGAAGCGCCCCAGGCGCCCGAAAGGCTCACATGTCGTCATCTCACACGCCGTCGTCTCTCCACACGCCGTCGTCACCTCATACATCGCAGGCACCTCACACGTCGCAGGCACCTCACCCATCGCAGTCATCTCATCCATCGTCACCTCAGATGCCGCCCCACCCGTCACCTGTCTCCACCCCTCCCGCCGCTCCCCTCCCCTCGCCGCTCTCCCGCGCCGCCGTCATCACCGAACTGCGCGCCGCCGGCTGTGTCTTCGCCGAGGACGAGGCGGAGCTGCTTCTCTCCACGGCGCGTACGCCGGACGATCTCGCCGCCATGGTGGAACGGCGCGTTGGCGGTCTGCCGCTTGAACACGTCCTCGGCTGGGCGGAGTTCTACGGCCTGCGGGTCGCCGTCGACCCGGGCGTCTTCGTGCCGCGCCGCCGCACCGAGTTCCTCGTGGACCAAGCCGTCGGCCTCGGGCTCCGGAACGTCGGCCTCGGCCCCCGGAACGTCCGACTCGGGTCCCGGGCCACCGCCGCCCGTACGCACCGGCGCACGGTCGTCGTCGACCTGTGCTGCGGCTCCGGCGCGGTGGGCGCCGCACTGGCCGCCGGCCTGGAACAGGTCGATCTGTACGCGGCCGACATCGAGCCCGCCGCGGTCCGCTGCGCCCGCCGTAACGTCACCGCCGCCGGGGGCGAGGTCTACGAGGGCGACCTCTTCGACCCGCTGCCCGCCGGCCTCCGGGGCCGTATCGACATCCTGCTCGCCAACGTCCCCTACGTACCGACCGAAGAGGTCGGGCTGCTGCCGCCGGAGGCCCGCGAGTACGAGCCGATGGTGGCACTCGACGGCGGCACGGACGGGCTCGACGTCCTGCGGCGGGTGACCGCGGCCGCGCCGCAGTGGCTGGCGCCGGGCGGCCATCTGCTGGTCGAGACGAGCGAACGGCAGGTGCCGCACGCCGTGGAGGCCTTCACCCGCAACGGTCTGCTCACCCAGGTGGCCAGCTGCGACGAGCTGTACGCGACGGTCATCATCGGGACCCTGCCCGCCGAAGAGGGAGCGGGAGGGGATGAGGTGGCAGGGGCCTCATAAGGACAAGCCCCACCGGACGGCGGCCGGCCCACCACCCCTGTCCGTTCCCCATAGATCCGAATTGATGAGGCGCCTTTGAGCTGGGCTTTGTCAGTTCCGCCGGGACGGCTCGGGGCGGGTGGCCCAGTGGATCTGCAGGGCGGTGAGCCTGCTCGTGTGCGAGCTTGGCGTGGCCCACTTGTTCTGTCTGACGGCATGGCTGTGGCCTGGTGTTTTTCAGTTCCGGTGGGACTCGTCCCGTAGGGCGTCGTAGTCGTCCGGCGCTGTCACCGGCATCAGTGATCTCCAGTCGGCCCGGCGTCACGTGGTTGGCGGTGGCGAGGCGGTGCAGATACCAGCCGAGGACCTCCCCGTGGACCGGCGGCAGGGGAAGCGGCAGGAGCCGGACCGGGGCTTTCCAAGGCTCCCTCTCGCTCAGGCTGCCTTCGGTCTGCGGGCGCGCCGGCGCGGGGGCGATCAGGCTGGGGCTGCTGAGCGGCGTGGTCGAGCTCGATCGCGTCGAGCATGCGCTTGGTGATCTCGCTGCTGGCGTCCTGCACCCCAAGTTCGTTGGTTCTTAACCGACTTCCGGTGCGGCACATGCGAAGTCGTACACGGCATAGTCGGTAACGGGGACGTATCCGATGCGCTGGTAGAGGGCGTTGCTGGTGGGGTTGGCCGGGTCGGCGTACAGCACGACGTCCGTCGCGCCTGCGGCCAGCGCGGCCCTGCTCACCTCGACCGTCACGGCGCCCGCGTAGCCACGACCCCGGAGGTGGGCCGGGGTGTAGACGGGGTCCACCCGGACCATTCCGGCAATCATGGAGGTCACGGCCGCCATGGAGACGGGAGCGCCGTCCGGGGTCTCCCAGAACGTGAAGTGTCTGTCGGCGAAGCGCGAGCCGGCCCAGGAGGCGGCGTCCACGGCGGGGACTTCTCCGACGGTGTCGACGAACTCGCCGCACCAGCGTACGAGTTGCTCATGGTCCTGCTCGCCCACGACTCGGCCCCGGCCCTCTGGGCGCGGCTCCGGTGGGGTGAGTGTGCCGAGGCGGTACAGACGGATCCGCTTGCTGAGTGTCGGCGTCGCGCCTGTGTGCCGCTGCCATGCCTCGGCGAAAGCAGTGGCGGTGCTGTGGGCCGCGCTGACGTAGGGAAGGGAGTGTCCGAGGGCGGCCAGGTGGGCGGCGAGGGTGTCGGCATGCTCGGGGGTGAGGGGGGTGGGACTCAGGCCGCGGGACGGGAGGCGGTAGAAGGTGGCGCGGACCTTGCCCGCTCGCTCCAGTCGGCCGAAGACGGGGGCCTCGGCGCCGTATGTGTCCGCCCCGCCTGTTCGCAGTTTCTCGATCACTGTCAGCGGCGTGGTGTGCAGGGCGGGCCGTGAGCGCAGGAAGTCTCCGGCTCGGGCGAGGAAGTCGTCGACGTCTTCGGTCAGGTGCCAGTCATCCGGTCGCATGCTTCATGCTTCCCCATGCCGTAGGTGTGCCCCATGGTTTTCCGCCAGGGCGAGGCCGTGACCCGCCGGGGGCAGGTGGGGCTCGTATGACTCCTGGGTCGCGGCAAGGTACGAGGGCTCAGTCGCGGGCGACTGTAGAGGCGGACGCCGACAGCCAGACGGTGGACCTCGGAACCGGGCCGGGCTCAGCCCCGTGCCCAGGTTCGCCGGGTCAGAAGGCCGAACGACTCGGGAAGCCGCAGATATGCCAGGAAGGACAACAGGCCCCACCGGACGGCGGCCGGCCCACCACCCCGTCCGTACCACTTTTGCTAGCGCTTGCTTGCAATAGTTAGCACGAGGATGCAGTATCGAGTCATGGCATCACTCAACGTCGGCAATCTCGGCGAGTTCCTGCGGGAGCAGCGGCGCACCGCGCAGCTGAGTCTGCGGCAGCTCGCGGATGCCGCCGGGGTGTCCAATCCGTATCTCAGCCAGATCGAGCGCGGCTTGCGCAAGCCGAGCGCGGAGATCCTTCAGCAGCTCGCCAAGGCGCTGCGGATATCCGCCGAGACGCTGTATGTCCAGGCCGGGATTCTGGACGAGCGGCGTGGTCTGGACGGGGTCGAGGTGCAGACCGCGATACTCACCGACCCGTCGCTGAACGAGAGACAGAAGCAGGTCCTGCTGCAGATCTACGAGTCCTTCCGCAAGGAGAACGGGCTCGGTAGCGGCGGCGAGGACGGCGCTGCGAGCGGGCATGAGAACGGACGCGGTACGGACTCCCGAGAGACAGAGGCCGACGGCGGCCCGCACGCCACCTGAGCAACCGACTTCGTTTCCAGGAGGAATAACGTCATGGCCATCAACACCGATGACCTCCGCAAGGCCCTGACCGACGCGACCCCGCTGTACGCGCTGGCCGGCACCGTCGACCTGGCTGCCGAGAAGCTCGGCGAGGTGCCGCAGCTGGTCGAGAAGATCCGGAGCGAGGCGCCCAAGCGCTTCGAGTCCGTCCGCGGCACCGACTCCAAGGACGTCCAGGCGCTGGTCACCAAGCAGGCCAAGGACGCCCAGGAGAAGCTGGCCGAGCTGCTGGACTCGCTCGACGGCGACCTCAAGAAGTTCCGCGACCAGGCGCAGGAGCTGGCGCTGCAGGGCGTGGGCCGGGTCGCCGAGACCGCCGTGCGGGCCCGCGAGGGCTATGAGGAGCTGGCCGAGCGCGGCCGTGGCGCGGTGGCGACCTGGCGCGGCGAGGCCGCCAACCGGGCCGAGGACCTGGCGGTGGCGATCGAGCCGGAGCCGGCGAAGGCGGCGAGCAAGCCCGCCACGAGGACCGAGACCGCGAACGGGGCCAAGGCGGAGGCCAAGGCCACCCCCTCGACGCAGACCAAGCCGGCCGCGGCGAAGAAGCCGGTCGCGCCGCGCAAGCCGGCGCCGGCGAAGAAGAGCACCCCGCCGTCCGCGAAGTGAGGGCGAAGCGAGCGCCGGGCCGGGCCGCACTCGCGTACCGATCCGGAATCTGCTCGCTCACCTTTCGGTGAGGACGCCGTTTCACGGGCCGGGCCGGGCACACTTCAGGTGCCCGGCCCGTTGTCCGGGTACGGTGGGGCCCGATGGCGGCAGTGGACCGCCGAGGACCGATACGACACGGCTGGCGAACGGGCGGTGGATGGCGTGCTGATTTACGGGTTCCAGAGCATTCTGAGCTGGGTGCAGCTCGCCCTGGGTATCTATGCCGCCGTGATGCTGATCGACGCGGGGGTGCGCCGCGAGGACGCCTACCGCGCCGCGAGCAAGCAGACCAAGGGCATGTGGCTGATCTTCCTCGCCCTTGCCACGGCGCTGCTGTTCATTCTCCCGATCATGTCGTTCCTGCCGATCATCGGCGTCATCGCCGTGATCGTCTACACCGTCGATGTGCGTCCTGCGCTGCGGGAGGTCTCCGGCGGTGGCCGCGGACCGCGTCGCGGCGGCTCCAGCTCGGACGGGCCGTACGGGCCCTATAACGGCGGGCGCTGAGAGGGCGCGGCGGGGCCACCGGGAGCCGGTGGCGCCGGGCCGCACCCGCAGGGACGTGCGTCCCGTTACCGCCGGTCCAGCAGCAGTACGGCCACGTCGTCCGTCAGCTCGCCACCGTTCAGGTCGCGCACCTCTCTGACCGACGCGTCCAGCAGCTCCTCACCCTGGAGACCGGCCGCCATCTGGCGGCTGACCAGTTCGGCCATGCCGTCCTGGCCCAGGCGCTTGTTGCCGTCACCGATCCGGCCCTCGATCAGGCCGTCGGTGTACATCATCAGGCTCCAGGAGCCACCCAGTTCCACCTGCCGGCGCGGCCAGCGGGCGTTGGGCAGCAGGCCGAGCGCCGGGCCGCCGAATTCGTACGGCAGCAGCTGCGGCTGCTCACCGGCGCGGGCCAGCAGCGGGGCGGGGTGGCCCGCCAGGCAGAGACCGGCGCGCCGGCCGTCCGCGGAGATGTCGACGGTGCACAGCGTCGCGAAGATCTCGTCGTCCGCGCGCTCGTGCTCCAGGACCTTCTGGAGGGTGGCGAGCAGCTCGTCGCCGGACAGCCCGGCGAAGGTCAGCGCGCGCCAGGCGATCCGCAGCTCGACGCCGAGGGCGGCCTCGTCCGGGCCGTGGCCGCAGACGTCGCCGATCATCGCGTGGACGGTGCCGTCCGGGGTGCGGACGGTGTCGTAGAAGTCGCCGCCGAGCAGCGCGCGGCTGCGGCCGGGGCGGTAGCAGGCGGCGAACCGCAGATCCGAGCCGTCGAGCAGCGGCGTGGGCAGCAGACCGCGCTCCAGGCGGGCGTTCTCCTGGGCGAGCATCCGCGACTCGGTGAGCTGGCGCTGGGCGAGGTCGGCGCGTTTGCGTTCGACGGCGTAGCGGACCGCGCGGCTGAGCACCGCGCCGTCCAGCTCGTCGCGGAAGAGGTAGTCCTGGGCGCCGACGCGTACGGCATCGGCGGCGCGCTGGGCGTCCGTCTCGTAGGTGAGCACCAGCACGGCGTGCGAGGGCGCCAGCCGCAGGACGTCACGCAGCATGCCCAGCTCGTCGCCGGGGGTCCCGTCGTGTCCCGTGTCACGTTCCGCGCGGCCACCGGGCTCGGCCGGGGGCAGGTCGAGCAGGATGCAGTGCACGTCGTCGGTGAGCAGCCGCTCGGCCTCGGTGAGGTTGCGGGCGGTGCGCAGGCGGACCTTGCGGCCGGCCCAGTCCCACATTTCGGGGACATGGCTGTTGGGGTCCTCGCCGATGAGGAGCAGGGTCAGGCCCTGATGAGTCGA
Organism: Streptomyces inhibens; assembly: GCF_022221585.1. Lineage (NCBI taxonomy): Bacteria > Bacillati > Actinomycetota > Actinomycetes > Kitasatosporales > Streptomycetaceae > Streptomyces > Streptomyces inhibens. The sequence continues at coordinate 5,775,679 of NZ_CP084681.1, read as the reverse complement.
TCCATGGTCGGCCGAAAGTCGCTGTTCGACCAGGTGCGGCTGCTCGGGCTCCTTGAGGCCCTGCGGCGCCTGGCCGGCGGCGTGCGCCGGGACGCTCGTGCCCTGGGCCGTCACGTCCCCCGCGCCCGGCGCGCCGACGACCCGCGCGGTCTGCGCGCAGGCGTCGTCCGCCGGTCCTGCCTGATGCGGCAGCACGACCGCCCGCTGGTGCGGTACGGGTACGGGCATTGGTCTGCTTCCTTCCCTCCCCCCGAGGGGTACGGCGGGCGCCGACCGGCGCTCCACCGTGCCCGGTTCCATGTCGCTCGTCGGTCGAATGAGCGGGGCACACACCGGGCACTGAGAGGCGACCATAGCGTCAGTACAGAGCGGTATGGAATGGCCGACGGCAATCGGCCATCGTCATATGCCGCACCCGATAAGCCATTTGACCTGGGGAGGGCGGAATGCGGAATGACGAACATCACCCCGCTTGAGTGCATTCAGCTACGCACCGACAACCCTCCGATAGGAAACAATCCGGTCATTTATTGCCCGAGTGATGTGCGTCATCGTGGCCGGCGTCACCATCGGGCCGTACGACGCCGAGGATCGGCATCGAACCGGCGCCGGTGATCGTCACCTGCCGGCCGGGCCGCGGCGCATGCACGATCGCGCCGTCCCCGATGTACATCCCGACATGGCTGGCGTCGGAGAAATAAATGATCAGATCGCCCGGCCGCATGTCCTTCAGATCGACCCGGTGCAGCTGCCGCCACTGCTCCTGCGAGGTCCGCGGAATCGTCCGGCCGCCGGCCTCCCACGCCCGCAGGGTCAGCCCGGAGCAGTCGAAGGTGTCCGGCCCTTCCGCGCCCCACACGTAATCCTTGCCGATCTGTGCGGTGGCGTACGAAATCGCCTTCTTGCCGGGGGCCGATGCTTTGTTGCTGATCTCTTTCAGTACGCCCGAGTCGAGCCACTTCTGCTGCTGCTTGAAGGCCAGCTCGTCCTCCAGCTTCTTCAGCCGGTCCTTTTCCTTGGCGGCCAGCCGGGATTCCAGCTTCTTTGCCGCTTCGATCTTTTTCTTGATGTCCCGCTGGGCGCTTTCCTTCTTCTTACGGTTCGCCTCCAGTCGCTCCCAGCGGTCCGTGGCGGAGTCCGAATAGCTCTCCAAGTCGCCCTTGAGATTCGCGAGTTGACTCATCACGCGCCTGGCGGCCTGCTGTCCCTTACGGGCCAGGGTGGCATTGTCGAGAAAAGCCTCCGGGTCGGCGTTGAGCATCAGCTTCGCCTCGGAGGGCAGCCCGCCGCCGCGGTACTGCGCACTGGCCAGCGCGCCCGCCTGCCGCTTGAGGGCGGCCAGCTTCTGCTGGGTGGAATCGATGGTGCGCGCCAGCTTGACGATCTCCTTCTGCTGGAGCTCGACCTGTTCCTTGGCGGCGTTGTAGGCGTCGGTGGCCTGCTCCGCCTTGCGGTAGAGGGCGTCGATCTTCTTGCGTACGTCGTCCAGGTGCTGGGCGTCGGAGTCCGCGTCATCCCGGGAATCCGTGGACGGTCCGGAGTCCGCGGTCCGCCCCGGTTCCGCGGCCGGGTTCTTCGGGTCATCGGCGTAGGCCGCCGTCGCCGTCCCCCCGAGCAACCCCATCGCGCACAGCACGACGGCGGTGCATGCCACCACCCGGCCGCCCCGTATACCCCATACGCCCCATGCGCCCTGTACACCTCGTACGCCCCGAACGCCCTGCCGTGCCCCCTGGCTCCCCACCAGCCACCTCCGGTCGTTCCGCACCGATTCGTGTGTTCCTCAGGCGCGGATGCTGCCATACCGACCGGTAATTCAACAGGGCGACGGGCCGTTTAGCGCCTGCCGGGCGGACCGGCCGCGATCCGCCCGGGAGGCCTCTTGGTACGAGCGTGCGAGCGACTCGCGGCCCGCACCCATCTGATGGCCGAGGTTCACCGTACGTTCACTCTCCTCCATCGACCGCTTCACCTGATCTGCCTAATTTCGGCCGTACCGAGTGCGCGTCACGCCCAAACGGCAAGCGCGACACGGCTAGCTGACACCGCACCCCCACGGCGGTCACCACAGACCTCATCACCTCGCACGCCGACGAAGCGGCGCGCCCCAGGAAGGAATTCCCGACAGTGAAGCTTCAGCGCAAGAACCGGGTTCGCGCCCTCGCCGTTGGCGCTCTCGCCGTCTCCGGTGCCCTGGCCCTGACGGCGTGCGGCTCCGACGACACCGCCGGCGCCAGCGGCGGCGGCGGCTCCGCCAAGGCCTCGAACATCAAGTGTGAGGGCAAGGGCAAGCTGCTCGCGTCCGGCTCGTCCGCGCAGAAGAACGCCATGGACGTCTGGGTGCAGAACTACTCGGGCGCCTGCAAGGACACCGAGATCAACTACCAGCCGACCGGCTCCGGCGCCGGCGTGACCACCTTCCTTCAGGGCCAGACGGCCTTCGCGGGCTCGGACTCGGCCCTCAAGCCCGAAGAGGTCACCAAGTCGAAGCAGCTCTGCAAGGGCGGCCAGGCCATCGACCTGCCGATGGTCGGCGGCCCGATCGCGGTCGGCTACAACGTCCCCGGTGTGGACAACCTCGTGCTGGACGCCCAGACCCTGGCGAAGATCTTCGACTCGAAGATCACCAAGTGGAACGATGCCGCGATCAAGAAGCTGAACCCGGACGCGAAGCTCCCGGACCTCAAGATCCAGGCGTTCCACCGCTCCGACGACTCGGGCACCACCGACAACTTCACCAAGTACCTCAAGGCCGCGGCCCCCGGCGACTGGAAGCACGAGCCGGCGAAGAAGTGGGAGGGCACCGGCGGCCAGGCGGCGTCCGGCTCGGCCGGCGTCTCCTCGCAGGTCAAGCAGACCAGCGGCGCGATCTCCTACTTCGAGCTGTCCTACGCGACCTCCGGCAAGATCCCCACGGCCAAGCTGAACACCGGCGCCAAGGAGCCGGTCGAGGCCACCGTGGACAACGCCTCCAAGGCCATCGCCGAGGCCAAGCAGGTCGGCAAGGGCGATGACCTGGCCCTGCAGCTCAACTACACCACCAAGGCCGAGGGTGCCTACCCGATCACCCTGGTGACGTACGAGATCGCCTGCGACAAGGGCAACAAGGCCGAGACGCTGCCCGCCACCAAGTCCTTCCTGACCTACGTCTCCAGCAAGGACGGCCAGGCCGCCCTGAAGGAGCTGGGTTACGCCCCGCTGCCCACCGAGATCGCCGACAAGGTCCGCGCGACCGTCGCCAAGATCTCCTGAGCATCCGGGTGGCGGCCTGAGTCCTCGCCGTTGGACCTGAGGGGCCCGCTACAGCGGCCCGAGCAGTCGCCACACGGCCAAAGGGGCCCCTTCACAAGGGCCCCTTTCGGGCCGCCACCCGTCCGGTGCACCGCCGCGCCAGGAGCCCTCACCGGCTCCGCAGACCGGAGAATCCATGAACACAGCTTCCTCGATAACCGATACACCCCCGCCACCACGGAACGACGAGCACTCCGCCGTCTCCGGCAAGGCGGTCCGCCCCGGTGACCGGATCTTCCTCGGGCTCTCCCGGGGCTCCGGTATCGCCCTCCTGGTGATCATGGCCGCGATCGCGGTCTTCCTCACCTACCGGTCCGTGCTCGCCATCTCGGGCGACAAGGCCAACTTCTTCACCACGCTCGACTGGAACGCCACCGGCCTGGACCCGAAGTTCGGCATCGCGGTGCTCGCCTTCGGCACCCTCGTCAGCTCGGTGATCGCGATGGCCATCGCGGTCCCGGTCGCGGTCGGCATCGCGCTGTTCATCTCGCACTACGCGCCGCGCAAGCTGGCCTCGCCGCTCGGCTACGTCATCGACCTGCTCGCCGCGGTGCCCAGCATCATCTACGGCCTGTGGGGCGCGCTCTTCCTCGTCCCGCATCTGTCCGGCTTCTACAGCTGGCTGAACGACTACCTGGGCTGGACCGGGATCTTCAGCTACTCCCAGGGCGCCGCGCGCTCGCTGTTCACCGTCGGCATCCTGCTCGCGATCATGATCCTGCCGATCGTGACCAGCGTCAGCCGTGAGGTCTTCCTTCAGGTCCCCAAGATGCACGAGGAGGCCGCGCTGGCCCTCGGTGCCACCCGCTGGGAAGTCATCCGGATGTCGGTGCTCCCCTTCGGCCGCTCCGGAGTCATCAGCGCCTCCATGCTGGGCCTGGGCCGCGCGCTCGGCGAGACGATGGCCGTCGCCACGGTCCTCTCGCCCAGCTTCCTCATCAACACGAGCCTGCTGGACCCGGGCGGCGGCACCTTCGCCCAGAACATCGCCAGCAAGTTCAGCGAGGCCGATGAATTCGGTCAGGACGCCCTGATCGCCTCCGGCCTCGTCCTCTTCGTGATCACGCTGCTCGTCAACGGCGCGGCCCGCCTGATCATTGCCCGTCGCAAGGAGTACTCGGGAGCCGCTGCATGAGTGAGCGAAGCGAACGAATCAACAAGAGGTGCGTGCTTCGCGAATGCGATGCCTCGCGAAGCGAGGTGGCGGCATGAGTACCGTGACTGACCGCCGACCGGTCGCCAATGGCGGCGCTCCCCTCCCGGTCTCCCTCAAGCAGGCCCGGCTGCCCCGCTGGACCCCACCGGTCCTCGCGCTGGTCGCGGCCGGCGCGGGCTGCGGCATCGGACTGGGCGCCGGCCTGGACAGCACCGTCCAGTGGGGCCTGATCGCCGTCCTGATCTTCATCCTCGGTACGTTCGCGCTGGCCGCGGGCGTCGAGGGCACCCGGCAGGCCAAGGACCGGCTGGCCACCAGCCTGGTCTGGATCGCCTTCCTGCTCGCCGTCGTACCGCTCGCCTCCCTCCTGTGGGAGACCGTCGCCCGCGGCAGCAAGGTCCTGGACGGCTACTTCCTGTCCCACTCGATGGGCACCCTCCCGGACGCGATGCCCGGCGGCGGTATCTACCACGCGATCATCGGCACCCTGGAGCAGGTCGGCCTGGCCACCCTGATCGCCGCGCCGCTCGGTCTGCTCACCGCGATCTACCTCGTCGAGTACGGGCGCGGCAGGCTCGCCAAGGTCGTCACCTTCTTCGTCGACGTCATGACCGGTATCCCCTCGATCGTGGCCGGCCTGTTCGTCCTGTCCGTATGGATCCTGATCCTCGGCTTCGGCCCGTCCGGTTTCGCCGGCTCGATGGCCCTGGCGATCTTGATGATGCCCGTCGTGGTCCGCTCCACCGAGGAGATGCTCAAGCTCGTCCCGAACGAGCTGCGCGAGGCCTCCCTGGCCCTCGGCGTTCCCAAGTGGCGCACCATCCTCAAGGTCGTTCTGCCGACGTCGATCGGCGGCATCACCACCGGCGTGATGCTCTCCATCGCCCGTATCACCGGCGAGACGGCCCCCGTGCTGCTCCTGGTGTGGGGCGCGAAGACGATCAACAACAACCCCTTCGAAGATGCCCAGCAGTCGCTTCCGCTCTACGTTTTCCAGCAGTGGCAGCAGGGTTCCGAGGCCTCGTACGACCGCGCCTGGGCGGCGGCTCTGGTCCTCATCGCCTTCGTCATGATCCTCAACCTGGTGGCCCGCGGCATAGCCCGCTGGAAGGCCCCACGCGGAGGACGGAGTTGAGCTGCAGCGGAGGTTGGGGGTCGCATCCGAGGAACGAGGGTGCGGCACCCGGCCGGAGCGGAAGCGAAACGAAGTCCGACCATTTGACGCAGTCCGGCCGCTGACCAAGCCCGGCGACAGAAAGAAGCAGTGATTTCCATGGCCAAGCGAATCGACGTCAGCGGCCTCTCCGCGTACTACGGCAGCCACAAGGCCATCGACGACATCTCGATGACGGTCGAGCCGCGCTCCGTGACCGCCTTCATCGGCCCGTCCGGCTGCGGCAAGTCGACCTTTCTGCGCACCCTGAACCGTATGCACGAGGTCACCCCCGGCGGCCGCGTCGAGGGCAAGGTGATGCTGGACGACGAGAACCTCTACGGCTCCGGGGTCGACCCGGTCGCCGTCCGCCGCACCGTCGGCATGGTCTTCCAGCGCCCCAACCCGTTCCCCACGATGTCGATCTTCGACAATGTCGCGGCCGGTCTGCGGCTGAACGGCTCGTTCAAGAAGAGCGAGCTCAAGGACATCGTCGAGAAGTCCCTCAAGGGCGCCAACCTCTGGAACGAGGTCAAGGACCGCCTGAACAAGCCCGGCTCGGGCCTGTCCGGCGGCCAGCAGCAGCGGCTGTGCATCGCCCGCGCCATCGCGGTCGAGCCGCAGGTGCTGCTGATGGACGAGCCGTGCTCGGCGCTCGACCCGATCTCCACCCTCGCCATCGAGGACCTGATCGGCGAGCTGAAGGAGCGCTTCACGATCGTCATCGTGACGCACAACATGCAGCAGGCGGCGCGCGTCTCGGACCGTACGGCGTTCTTCAACCTCGCCGCTGTCGGCCAGCCCGGCAAGCTGATCGAGATCGACGAGACCGAGCGGATCTTCTCCAACCCGTCGGTCCAGGCCACGGAGGACTACATCTCCGGCCGCTTCGGCTGAGCCGGCCGCACGGCGGCCCCGGCTGCGGCCGGGCCGCCCCACCCACGTCCTGCGGTGCTGCATGGCGGTGCCACCGCAAGACGAAGGGCCCGCCCCTCCTTCCCGGGGGGCGGGCCCATTCTTGTGCTCAGCGGCTGCCGGCTTCTGGTGCCCGGCAGCTGTCGGCTCGTGCGGTGATCGTCAGCCGAAGGCCAGTCGTACGAGCCAGTACGAAAGCGCCGCGACCAGCGCCGCCGCCGGCATGGTGATGAACCAGCCCATCACGATGTTCTTGGCGACGCCCCAGCGCACCGCGCGCGAGCCCTTGGTGGAGCCCACACCCATGATCGCGGAGGTGATGACATGGGTCGTGGAGATCGGCGCGTGGAACATGAACGACGCGGTGTACATGACCGAGGCGGCCGTGGTCTCCGCGGCGAAGCCCTGCGGCGGGTCCAGCTCGATGATCCGCCGGCCGAGCGTACGCATGATGCGCCAGCCACCCGCGTACGTACCGAGCGACAGGGTGATCGCACAGGCCAGCTTGACCCAGATCGGGATGGCCTCGTTCTTGCCCTCGACATCGGCGATGACCAGGGCCATCACGACCACACCCATGGTCTTCTGCGCGTCCTGCAGACCGTGGCCGAGCGCCATACCCGCGGCGGAGACGGTCTGGGCTATGCGGAAACCACGCTTGGCCTTGTGCGGGTTGGCCTTACGGAAGATCCACAGGATCGCGACCATCACCAGATAGCCGAGCACCAGGCCGATGACCGGCGAGATGAACATCGGCAGGACGACCTTCTCGATCACCCCGGACCAGATCACCGTGGTGCCACCGGCGAGCGCCGCACCGACCATGCCGCCGAACAGCGCGTGCGAGGACGACGAGGGCAGCCCGAAGTACCAGGTGACGAGGTTCCAGACCACCGCGCCGAGCAGCGCGGCGAAGAGAATGCCCATCCCCTTGCTGCCATGGGGAGTGGCGATCAGTCCTTCGCTGACCGTCTTGGCGACCCCGCTGCCGAGGAAGGCACCGGCGAGGTTCATCACGGCGGCCATCGCCAGCGCCGCCCGCGGGGTCAGTGCCCGTGTGGAGACGGAGGTCGCGATGGCGTTCGCGGAGTCGTGGAAGCCGTTGGTGTATGTGAAACCGAGCGCGACCGCAATGGTCACGACAAGCGCGAAGGTGTCCATGGCCGGGGCTCAGGACTCCTTTACCGCGATGGTCTCGACCGTGTTGGCGACGTGCTCGAAAGCGTCCGCCGCCTCCTCCAGGATGTCCACGATCTGCTTGAGCTTGAGGACCTCGATGGCGTCGTACTTGCCGTTGAAGAGGTGCGCGAGCAGCTTGCGGTGGATCTGGTCGGCCTGGTTCTCCAGGCGGTTGACCTCGATCCAGTACTCGGTGAGGTTCGACATCGTGCGCAGATTCGGCATGGCCTCGGCGGTCAGCTCCGCCGCCCGCGCCAGCACCTCGATCTGCTGGTCGATGCCCTTGGGCAGCTCCTCGACCTTGTAGAGGACGACCAGATCGACGGCCTCTTCCATGAAGTCCATGATGTCGTCGAGCGACGAGGCGAGGTTGTAGATGTCCTCGCGGTCGAACGGCGTGATGAACGAGGAGTTCAGCTGGTGAAAGATCGCGTGTGTCGCGTCGTCACCCGCGTGCTCAGCCGCCCGCATCCTCTCGGCGATCTCTGTCCGCGCGGAGGCGTCGGCCCCGAGCAGTTCCATCAGGAGCTTGGAGCCCGTGACGATGTTGTCCGCGGAGGCGGCGAACATGTCGTAGAAGCTCGTCTCCCTGGGGGTCAGACGAAAGCGCACGTGAAATCCTCGGGGTGCATCGGATTCGGTCGAGTTGATGCTAGGCGCATCATCCAGCCACTGCTAACCGGCATTCCTTCAGTGTCGCCCATCGGGCAGCATGCTCTGCACGGGGTACCTCAGGTGCCCGCAAAGTTCGGTACCATATACCCACCAGGGGTATACAGATCGCCTAGATACCACGGGAGACGGCCATGACGACCACGGACGCCGACACCACCGGCAGCACCGCAGCCGCCGCGGCCGGCCACACCTCGCAGCCGAAAACCGACCCCCGAGGCGGGGCCCAAACCGTGACGGATCACGCAGCGACTTCCCCGGTAGCCGGCATGCACGGCTACGCAAAGCAAAAAGACGCGCACATCAAGCGACTGCGCCGGATCGAGGGCCAGATCCGTGGACTCCAGCGGATGCTCGAAGAGGATGTCTACTGCATCGACATACTCACCCAGGTCTCGGCCAGCACGAAGGGCCTGCAGTCCTTCGGGCTCCAGCTCCTGGAGGAACATCTGCGGCACTGCGTCGCCGACGCTGCCGTCAAGGGCCCCGAGGCCATCGACGCCAAGGTCCAGGAAGCGACCAAGGCGATCGAGCGGATGCTGCGCACCTGAGGCGCTACGGGGCGTGCCGCGCCCGATCCGCCGGAGCGGCCCTAACCAGGGGAGCGTCTCGGGGACCTCGGCCACGACGACAGCCGGTCCGCGCCGTCGCCGTCCGCACCCTCCACGTCCAGTACCTCGTCGATACGGTCCGGGCTGAGCCGATCCTCGCTTGCGGCCGCGGCCGCGATCATCAACTCACCAGTCAGGTCGATCTCGACGAGGGCTACGTGGTCCTGAACCGTCGTACGGCGGTGCCCGGGCACGTACAACACCTCCTCCTCCGAGCGCCTTCCCACGTCTCTGGTGGTTACCCTCCAGCGTAAAGACGGGGCCACGCCCCGCGCATGGCACGGATGGACCATTTCCGCCATTCGGCAAGCACCCCCGTCACATGCCCGGCCACACCGCGACGCCCGGCCCTACGGCGCGGCCGAAGCGATCTTCCCCGCGTAGATGTCGCGCTCGTCCGGCAGCCGCACCGCGACCCACGCGCCGAAACCGGACAGCTCCGTCGTGGAGATCACCGACGCCCCGTTGGGCGCACCGTTCGCGAAGTGGAACCACTGACGCACCTTGCGCAGCCGCCCGGCCTCGTCCAGATACGCGTCGAACGGCACCGCGTCGGTGGTGAACCCCTTTTCCGCGGCGACCAGCGCGGACCGGGTGCGCGGCGACGCCGCCTTGGCGGCCGTCCCGATGTCCGTCGTGCCGCGGTAGTGCCGCACCACGGCACCGTCCAGCCGCTCCTCGCCCTGATACGTCACTTCCCGTGCGCCGCGCAGCAGTTCGGCGGCGGCCAGCGGATCGGTCGCGCCGCCGGTGACCAGATTCCCGTCGGACAGCGAGGCGGTGTCCACCCGCACCCACTTGTCGGCGGGCACCCCCGCCCCGCGGTTCTTCATGTAGAGCGCGCCCGGCGCGAGGATCTCGGTGATCGGCTGATGGCCGCCGCTGGGCTTGCCCGCAGGGTCGGGGAGTACGACGCGCAGCCGCCCGCTGCTGGTGGCGAAGTCATAGCCGCCGGTGCCGCGGATGGCGACGCGGGTGCCGCCGCTGACCGTCTCCATGGCCGTACGGACCCTGGCCGAGCCGGCCCGCACCAGTGCGTCGGCGCTGCCCCGTACCGTCGCGGCGGCAGCGGGGGCGGCCCGGCCGGACGGCTCCTGGTCGTCGGCCGCGGCACCCTCCGGGGAACAGCCCGTCGCCAGCAGCCCGACCGCCAGACCCGTCCCGCACGCCATGGCCACGGCGGCCGCGCCGCCGCCTCGCCTGTCCTGCACCACCATCGCGTACGAGCCCCCTCGGCCGCTGTCTTCGGGAACGGCCTGGGCCGGCCGGTCCGCTCGGGAGGGTCGGACGTTCCGCCAACGCCGCACCTGACGTTCCGTCGACCGATCCGTTCAACGACCGTTGACGGGGCTCGTCACGCATCGGCGTCCGGGGCGCGTAGCGTGGCCGGGTGCCCGACCGAGCTCCCCATGCGACCTCCACCACCGAACGTGGTTCCTTCTGTACGGCCCGCTGTACCTGCGGCTGGCGGGGACCGGCCCGGCGCGCCCGCTCACAGGCGCGTACGGACGCGGAGCGCCATCTGGTCGACGCCGGCGCCGGATCCGGCCCCGGGTGCCCCCTGGAATGAGGGAGTCCGTTCCGGGAACCCCCAACGCCCCTACCGCATCTGGGTAGTGGGGAAGGCAACAGCGCCGCGCTGGTAACGGACTTCAAGGACGTCACCGGACAGTGCGGAGCAATACCGGGCACAGCGGGCGGGGGGAAGCGCGCCGCCGCACCCGCCCGGAGCTGTGTTCCCGGCACGTGCCCCGCGAGCACCGGCGCATCGACCCGCGCCAGGCGATCGGCAGGCGGGGCAGGACCGTACGACATCGAGGGGGATTCATCCCAGTGAAGCGGCGCACACTCCTGCAGGCCGGCGGCGGACTGGCGGCGACCTCGGTCGCCTGGGCCACCGGCTGCGACACCAAGACCGCCGGGGCGGGCACGGCGTCCTCCGGATCCGCCGCCGGGGCGGCCACCGGCGCCGACACCGTGCAGACCAACGCGGCCTCCGCCCCCGCCGGCGCCGCCAGGGCCCGCGCCACCCAGTCCTCCTGGGCCGCGCTGGGCAAGAGCCTCGACGGGCAGCTGATACGGGCCTCCGACGCCGCGTACGCGACCGCCCGGCGCCTCTACAACACCCGCTACGACACGCTGAAGCCGTCGGCCATCGCGTACGTCAAGCACCCGTCCGACATCGCCGAATGCCTCGCCTTCGCCCGGCGTTACGACGCCCCGGTCGCCATCCGCAGCGGCGGCCACTCCTACGCGGGCTGGTCCAGCGGCAACGGCAAGCTCATCATCGACGTCTCCGCCCTCGCCAAGGTCGGCGCGCCGTCCGGCGGCATCACCCGCATCGGCGCCGGCGCCAAGCTCATCGACGTCTACCAGGGCCTCGGGGCGCACGGCGTGACGATACCCGGGGGCTCCTGCCCCACCGTCGGCATATCCGGCCTCACCCTCGGCGGCGGCCATGGCGTGGTCTCCCGCGCGTACGGCCTGACCTGCGACAGCCTCGTCGGCGCCACCCTGGTCACGGCCGACGGCAAGACCGTCGACTGCGACAAGAACCAGCACGCCGACCTCTTCTGGGCGCTGCGCGGCGCCGGCAACGGCAACTTCGGTGTGGTCACCGAACTCCGCTTCCGTACGCATCCGGCGCCCCGCGCGGTGATGGCGTACATGACCTGGCCGTGGGCCAAGGCGGCGAAGGTCGTGGCGTCCTGGCAGAAGTGGGGCCCGGTGCAGGCCGACGAGATATGGTCCGCCTGCCATCTCGACGCGCGCCCCGGCGGCACCCCGGCGGTCTCCGTCGCGGCCTTCTCCCTGGGCGGCTACCGCGAGCTGCAGAACGCCGTCGACAAGCTCGCCGACCAGCCCGGCGGCCCCGGTCCCGCCACCACCGTCCGCCTCACCCCGATCGGCTATCTGGACGCGATGGAGACCTACGCCGGCTGCTCGTCCAAGTCCACCGCCCAGTGCCATATGCCGGGTTCGCTGCCGGGCCACACCGGCGCCGGCCAGTTGGGCCGCGAGACCTACGCCGCCCGCTCGCACTTCTTCGACCGCTCGCTGTCCGCGACCGGTATCCGCACGCTGATGGACCAGATCGAGAGCGGCGGCCGCAAGGGCGTCAACGGCAATGTGGCGCTGACGGCGCTGGGCGGCGCGATCAACCGCGTCGGCCGCACCGACACCGCCTTCGTCCACCGCGGATCGCGCTTCCTCGCCCAGTACTTGACGTCCTGGCCGTCGAACAGTTCGCCCGGCACGCGCACAGCCTGGCTGAATTCCTTCCATGACGCGATGCGCCGTCACTCCTCCGGCGCCGCCTACCAGAACTACACCGACCCCGGCCTGACCGACTGGAAGTCCGCCTACTACGGCGCGGCCGCCGGCCGCCTGGCCACGGTCAAGCGGACCTACGACCCGCAGCGGCTGTTCAGCACCTTCCCGCAGGCGCTCTGAGACCGCCCGGAACACCGGCGGACACACGGACGGCCCGGCCCCCGCGAGGGGCCGGGCCGTCCGCATCCGCCAGGTCGTGGTTCTTTCCCGGAGATGTGTCGGGGAGCCGTCCGGTCAGGCCGCCAGGTCCTTGTCCCGCTCCTTGTGTCCGCGCGGCATCGCGGCCCCTGTGGCCACCACCCGGCTGCCCTCGGCGCCCTGCCCCGCACGGCCGCCCGCGACCGCGCCGTCCGCCGCCTCGACACCCGGCGCCCGCACCAGCCACGCCAGCCGCGAGCGGCCGATCGCCGTCGTCAGCGGCACCAGCAGCGCCTGTGCGAGCGGCGCGAGCAGCAGCGCGACGGCTGTGCCCAGCGCGAAACCGCCGACCACATCGGTCGGGTAGTGAACGCCCATGTAGACGCGGCAGAAGCCCTCCGCGAGCGCCAGCAGGATCCCGATCAGGCCGTACTTGCGGTGGGCGATGAACAGGCCGACGCCGACCGCCATGGTGAGCGTGGCGTGATCGCTCACGAACGAGAAGTCGCTCTTGCCGGGGATCAGCACTTCCAGACCGGTGTGGTCCTTGAACGGCCGCGGCCGCTCGACGAACGCCCGGATCGGGATGTTGGCCAGCAGCGCGATACCGGCGGCCAGCGGCGCCCAGACCAGACCCGCGACGGCGGACGGCGCGCCCGGCCTGTGGCGCGCGGACCACCAGGCGATCAGACACAGCACCGCGAGGCCGGCGATGATGCCGTACTCGCCGATGTACTCCATGGCCTTGTTGACCCAGTGGGGGGCATGCTTCGCGAGGCCGTTGATGCCGTCGAGCACGTCGACGTCGGGGTTCGGCCCCTCGAGTGCGAGTCCAGCCATCTGCCGCGACCCCTTATCTTTCGCGCGCGCGAGCGCCTACGTGTGGTGCCAACCCCCGTGGTCGTCGAGCGTGTGCTGCTGCGAGCTCTGCTACGCCCCCACGCCAAGGAAACGCGATGCCCGCCCCTGGCGTTCCACTCTCCACCGGATGATCACCAGGACGTTATCGAAGCTTGACTCATCGCCGCAGTTCAGGGCCCTATGTTCACGCAGCGTTCGTGCCGGGCAGCGCTTTTGCGCCATCCGAGGTGACGCGGGTCGCGCCGATGTAGTCCGGCGTATCGATCTTGTCGAACCGGATCACGGCCCCGGTGTACGGCGCGTTGATCATGTACCCGCCACCCACATAGATCCCCACATGGTGGATCGACCGCGGATCGTTCAGGTCGTACGCGAAGAACACCAGGTCACCCGGGAGCAGCTCGTCCCGCTTGGGATGCGGTCCGGCGTTCCACTGGTCGTTCGCCACCCGCGGCAGTTCGATACCGACGGAGTGGTACGCGGCCTTGGTCAGCCCCGAACAGTCGAACCGCCCGCCCTCCTCGGGCGTCCCGTTACCGCCCCACTTATAGGGCGTGCCCAGCTTGCCCTGAGCGAAGTAGATGGCGCCCGCGGCCTGCTTCGACGGCGCCACCGGCCCCGCCGGCGCCTCGAAGCTCTTCGCCAGCGTCGTGATCGTCTTCACATAGTTCTGGGTCTCGCGATACGGCGGCACCCCGTTGTACTGGATGACCCGGTACGCCCCGGCGTTGTACGCGGCGAGCATGTTGTGCGTGGCATCGCCCGCCGCGCCCTTCACATAGCTCGCCAGCTCACAGTCGTACGAGGCCGCCGACGGAATCGCGTCCTCCGGGTCCCACACATCCTTCTTGCCGTCGCCGTTCCCGTCGACGCCGTGTGTCTGCCAGGTGCCCGGGATGAACTGCGCCATCCCCTGCGCGGACGCCGGACTCTGCGCCTTCGGGTTCCAGCCGCTCTCCTGATAGAGCTGCGCCGCCAGCAGCGAGGGGCTTATCGCCGGGCACAGCGTCCCCCACTTCTGCACCAACGACTGATACGCGGCCGGCACCGCGCCCTTCGCCAGCCCGACCGCCCGGCCGCCGACCAGTCCGGCCGCCGCCGTGTACGTACCGATCACAAGCAGCCCGAGCAGGCAGAACACCAGCCCCACACCGAGCCCACCGGCCACCCAGAATTTCCGCACCCCACAACCCTCCCCCATTCAGGCGCGGTTCACTGCCTTTTTCCGGCCGCTCCCCGCGCGTTGCGCCGTGCTCCCGGCCACACGGCGGCGCATGACGCGGCGCACGGGGCGCTTCCGGCGGGGTGCGATCTCGCTCACGGCGGCGCCCGGCGCACCGCCGTATGAGCGACACTGCACAAGGCACCCAAGACAGGACGAGGCAGACCCATGGACCCGAACAATCAAAAGCAGATGAACCGGCACCTGTGGTGGCGCGTCGCGTATTTCCTGTTCGCCATCCACCTCGTGGCGCTCGTCATGATCTTCGCCATGTCGCACGCCCCGAAGTAGCCGCCCCGCGCACCATCGCCGCACCCGGAGGCTTCACCGACCCATATCACTGCGCCGCCGCCCCGATGATCATTGCTCAGGGTTATCCCCCGTGATACACACAGTGAGACTAGTCGGTTCAATGGACGGCGTGCGCCCTCACATACACGCCACTCCCACGGGATCCGTCGAAGAAAGGCGCCAAGTCGACGACTGACGGTCTGTTTGTCAGCGAAGATAGAGGCTGGCCCGTGTCGAGCCGACGCGGGCGCACAACTACCCACAAAGGGGCGGTGAGTTCACACATGTTCATTGCGGCCGAAAAGGGCGACATCACCACCATCATCGGCGGAATCGCCCCGGACTGGGGGCCGTTCGGGAGCCTGGGCAACGAAGCCCGCGTGATGATCGAAGTGGTCATGGCGGTGGCGATCCTGCTGTGCCTCGGCCTCGCGATCTGGGGCGCCGCCAAACAGCGCATCGGCGCCACCGCGCTGCGCGACACCTTCAGCGCCGAACAGGGCAAGGGCCTGATCGTGGCCGGCCTGACCGGCGTCTTCATCATCGGTTCCCTGGGGACGCTGTTCACCATCGTCTACGGCATGGCGGTCTAGGGCGCGCCCGTACCCCTCGCGCGGCCGCCACCGCGGCATCGCGCACCCTGGCACGCGCCCGTCCCCGCGCCGCCCCCCATGCGCCCCCGCCCACCATCTCTCCGCCGTCCCATGCCCCCACTCGCTCCCACTCGTCCCCACCGGCGCCACCTCTCCTGCCGAGGCCCCATGCTGACGCCCACTCACCCCGGCCCCGACGCCCCTGCACCGCACCGCCGCCACCCCCGGCCACCAGCGGACCGATTGGGCTGCCCGCTGCGCGGGGACAGGTGGATCCGGAGACAGAAGGCGCAAGAAGGCGCAAGAAGGCGACAGCGAACCGCGGAGCAGGCGATGCGTACAAATAACCCAGAGTCCCCCATTCGCCTCTACCGCACCGCATCTGAGGACCCGTCACGGTGAGATGTACTCGTACCACTGCGCCCGAGCCGCCGCCCGCGCGGCTACGGTCATATGAGGGCGGCACAACTACGGCACGGACGGCGACGGCGGCAGAGGGGGCACAGGCGCGATGAGTCTCAGTGACGACGGCGGCTACGGCGGCGAGGGCCACCGTAGTCCCGAGGCGGGCCAGACGCGGACCAGACTTCCCGAGAGCGACGGCGAGCTCTACGGCTCGGGACGACGGTCCCGGGCCGGCCTGTCCAGCCGCAACCTCGTCACGATCGTCGGCGTGATCGTTCTGCTGCTCGCGGCGATCGCCTTCGCCAACCGCGGCGGAAGCGGAAACAACGAATCCGCCTCCAACGACTCCCCCAAGGACACCGGCCCCGCCGCCCGGCCCACCACCCCCACCGGCACCAAGCCGGTCACCGGCAAGAACGGCACCATCGCGTCGGGCTTCGCGAAGACGGAGCAGGGGGCGGAGTCGGCGGCGGCGAATTATGTGGTCGCGCTCTCCAGCGGCGGTATGTACAAGTCGGACCAGCGTGATGCGATCGTCGACGCCGTCTACACATCGTCCGCGGCCGCGGCGCGCAAGGAGAGCTTGCGCAAGGTCTATACGGACCCGAAGTTCCTCGGCCGGATCGGCCTCAAGCCGGATGGCAACGCGCCGACCGGCATGACCTTTGTGTCCCGGGCGAACCCGGTAGGGACGAAGGCCGAGAAGTTCGAGGGCACCACAGCCACGATCGCGGTCTGGTACTCCACCTTGTTCGGCATCGCCGGCCAGGGGTCCCAGAAGCCGGTCGTGGAGAGCTGGTACACGTCCACGATGCAGATGCAGTGGGTGAACGGCGACTGGAAGCTCGCCGACTTTACGCAGAAGGCCGGGCCGGCTCCGATCGGCGGCGACCAGACCGCTGCGACCGCCAAGGACATGTCCAAGGCCGTCCAAGGGTTCGGAGGGTTCACGTATGCCAGGTAACAACCGACGTCGCGCCCTCGCTGTCGTCTCGGCGCTGACCGGTCTGCAGGCAACTCTGGTGGTTCTCTCGACCCGTGCGTTCGCGGCTCCCTCACCGAAGCCGAGCGAAGGCCCTTGCGATCTCCTTGCGGACAAGGCCAAGGAGCTCTGCGAAGAACGGGGCAATGACGGTGGCGGTACGTCGAATCCGGGCGGCGGCCTCACCGACGCCAACCCCCTCGACCCCCTCGAATCCCTGGCCAAAGGCTGCGCGAAGGCCGCCGCATGGATTGTCGACAAGTTGTCGGATGCGGTGCATGCCACCTCGCAGGTGGACTTCACCAATGCGGCGTTTCTGCGGCAGTACGCCGTCGTCTTCGCCGCGTCCACCGTTCTGACGCTTGTGCTCTGGCTGCTGGCCGTCGCCAAGCGGGCCGTGCGTGGGGGGCGGCTCACGGAGGCGATCAGTGAGGCGATCGGGTTTTTGTGGTTGACCGTGCTGGCGTCCGCCTTCACA
This sequence comes from Streptomyces inhibens, assembly GCF_022221585.1. Lineage (NCBI taxonomy): Bacteria > Bacillati > Actinomycetota > Actinomycetes > Kitasatosporales > Streptomycetaceae > Streptomyces > Streptomyces inhibens. Next base: position 5,758,399 of record NZ_CP084681.1, on the reverse strand, counting down.
CCGCTGATCCTGTACACCATCGTCTCGGCGACGGACGGCGTCACCGAGATCATCGCGAAGGGGACCGGGGCGCAGACCGATACGTTCTTCGGGGCGTTCTCGCAGGCGCTCACGAAGGGCACGGACATCGGCGGCGGCCCGATCATGCTGATCGTGGTGTCGCTGGTCTCGGTGCTCGCCGCCGGTGTGCTGTGGCTGGAGCTGGTGATCCGGGCCGCGCTGCTGTACGTCGGCGCGCTGCTGGGCACGGTCGTCTATGCCGGGCTGGTCGACAAGAACATGTGGGGGCACGTCCGGCGCTGGGCGGGCATCATGATCGCGGTGATCATGGTGAAGCCGGTCATCGTGATCGTGCTCGGCATTGCCGGTGCGCTGTCGCACGACAAGGGCCCGGACGCCATCTCGGCCGTGGTCTCCGGTCTCGCAATCATCCTGCTGGCCATCTTCGCCAGCGCTGTGATCTACCGCTTCGTCCCCGGCTTCGGCGACGAGATCGCCGCGTCGCGGAACAACCGGATGAGCCGTGGGGCGGAGAATGCCGCGGCTGCGGTACTCAGTTCCCCGGCCGCGCTGGTGTCCCAGGGCATCAAGACCCACAGCACCCGCACGTCCGGCGACGGCGGCCAGGCGCAGGGCGCGCAGGGCGGCCAGTCCCGGCCGGCCGATGCGGTGGCCGGTGGTGTCGCCGCGCACAGCACCCGTTCCGGCGGCGGCCGCACCGCCACCCCCGCGCCCCGTACCAACCCCGGTCCCGGTTCGAGCAGCAGCGCCCGCTCCGGCAAGACAGCAGGAGGTGAGGGGCGTTGAGCACGCAGTCCCACCCGATCGCGCCGCGTCGCACGTATCTGATCGGCCGCGCCCGGCCCAATGCGATCGTCGGCAAGAACCGCGAGACCGGTGAGATCGCGTTGATCATCGCGGGCGCCTTCCTCGGCATGATGTGCGGGCTGCTGGTGCCCATGCTGCCGCTGCGGATCGTGTCGCTCACCGGCTTCCCGATGCTGGGGCTGGCCGCCGTCTACGTGCCGTACAAGGGCCGGACGTTCTACAGGTGGTTCGAGATCCGACGCAGCTTCCGCCGTACGGTCCGCCGCGGCGCCACCTACCGCTCCGGCGCCGCCGAGGCGGGTATCCGGATGGACGGCCGGGAGGTCGAGATCGGCCCGCCGCCGGGCATCGGGCGGATCAACTGGCTGGCCGCCCCGTTCGGACCGGACGAGATCGCGGTACTGCTGCACGCCGACCGCCGTACGGTCACCGCCGCCATCGAGATCGAGGGACCGGGCGTCGGGCTGCGGGACAGCGAGGACCAGGAGGCGCTGGTCGACCGTTTCGGGACGCTGCTCAAGCATGTGGCCAACGGGGACGGCTTTGTGACCCGGCTGCAGATGCTGGCGCGCACGCTGCCCGCCGACCCGGACGCGCACGCCAAGGACGTCGCCCAGCGCGGCGACCGCTCCTCCCCGGTCTGGCTCCAGGAGTCCTACGACCAGCTCCAGTCGATGGTCTCCACCTCCTCCGAGCAGCACCGCGCCTACCTCGTCGCCTGTATGCACTACACCCGCGAGCTGGCCCAGGAGGCGCAGACCATGGCGCGTGCCGCCCGGATGCACCAGGGCGGGCTGCTGCGCAAGAAGCTGGACCGGGACGCCGGTCTGGCGGTGGTCATGGCCCGTGAGCTGACCGATATCTGTGCCCGGCTCGCCGAGGCCGACATCCGGGTACGCCAGCCTCTCGGCCAGGCCCGGCTCGCCTCCCTCGTGCACTCGATGTACGACCCGGACCACCCCATCGACCACATCCAGGCGATGAGCAAGCGGAACACCTGGCCGGCCGAGCTGGATGCGATGGAGCCGACGTATCTGCAGGCGAAGACGCGTGAGTCGTCGACCCGCGCGCCGTGGTGTCACGCCACCGCCTGGGTCAAGGAGTGGCCGCTGACCCCGGTGGGCGTCAACTTCCTCGCGCCTCTCCTGGTGCACACCCCGGACGTGATCCGTACGGTCGCGGTCTGCATGGACCTGGAGCCCACCGAGGTCGCCATCGAGCGGATGCTGACGGAGAAGACCAATGACGATGCGGAGGCCAGTCGCGCGGCGAAGATGAACCGGGTCGTCGACCCGCGGGACGTCGCGCACCACGGGCGGGTGGACCAGCGCGGTGAGGACCTGGCGTCGGGTGCCGCCGGGGTCAATCTCGTCGGCTACATCACGGTCTCCTCCCGCTCGCCCGAGGCGCTGGCCCGCGACAAGCGCACCATCCGTGCTTCCGCCGGCAAGTCCTATCTCAAGCTGGAGTGGTGCGATCGCGAGCACCACCGGGCGTTCGTCAACACCCTGCCGTTCGCGACCGGGATCCGCCGCTAAAGCCGCTGGGAGGCGCGTACGTCATGGCCATGATCGATCCGCTCGGAGCGCTCACCGACGCGTTCACCAGCTTCCTGTTCGGGAAGGTGGAGACGACCCGGCTGCCCGTACGCACCTCCACCGGCCAGGCCCAGGCCGTCTATCTGCCCACCGCGGCCCCCGGCCTCGGCGACTCCGGCGTGATCATCGGCCGTGAGGTCTACAGCGGCAAGGGATACATCTACGACCCGTTCCAGCTCTACGGACAGCAGTTGCCCGCCCCGCACTGGCTGGTCCTCGGCGAGTCCGGCAACGGCAAGTCCGCGCTGGAGAAGACGTATGTCCTGCGCCAGTTGAGGTTCCGTGACCGGCAGGTCGTCGTGCTGGACGCACAGGGTGAGGACGGCGTCGGCGAGTGGAATCTCATCGCCCAGGAGCTGGGGATAACCCCCATCCGTCTGGACCCGACCGCCGCCCTCAACGGCGGCATCCGCCTCAACCCCCTCGACCCGTCGATCACCACCACCGGCCAGCTGGCCCTGCTGCGTACGATCATCGAGGTCGCGATGGGCCATGGCCTGGACGAACGCGCCGGCTTCGCGCTGAAGGTCGCGCACGCCTTCGTCAACGAGACCATCACCGACCGGCAGCCCGTCCTGACCGACATCGTCGAGCAGCTGCGGCACCCGGAGGCGGAGTCGGCGGAGGCCATGAATGTCGATATAGACGACGTACGGGCCTGGGGTCTGGATGTGGCGCTGGTCCTCGACCGGCTCGTCGACGGTGACCTGCGCGGCATGTTCGACGGGCCGACGTCGGCGGGCATCGACCTGGACGCGCCGCTGATCGTCTTCGACCTGTCGCACATCGACCGCAACTCCATCGCGATGCCGATCCTGATGGCGATCGTGGGCGTGTGGCTGGAGCACACCTGGATCCGTCCCGACCGGAAGAAGCGGATCTTCCTGGTCGAGGAGGCCTGGCACATCATCAACTCGCCCTTCGTGGCCCAGCTGTTCCAGCGGCTGCTGAAGTTCGGGCGGCGGCTCGGCCTGTCCTTCGTGGCGGTCGTGCACCACCTCAGCGACGTGGTGGACGGTGCGGCCGCACGGGAGGCCGCGGCGATCCTGAAGATGGCCTCGACACGGACCATCTATGCGCAGAAGGCCGACGAGGCACGGGCCACGGGGCGGGTGCTCGGCCTGCCACGCTGGGCGGTGGAGATCATTCCGACCCTCACCCCCGGCATCGCCGTCTGGGACGTCAACGGCAATGTGCAGGTCGTCAAACACCTCATCACCGAGGCCGAACGCCCGCTGGTCTTCACCGACCGGGCGATGACCGAGGCGTCCGCGATGCCGACCGACGAGGCGCGCGCCCTTGAGGCGGCGGCCGACGCCGAGGCCGAGGCGCGCGCCGAGGCGATGGCGATGGAGCGTCAGTGGAGAGACGAGTCGAGCGAGACGGTGGCGTGAGGCGCGGATACGACAACGAACGAGGCGGCCGGGGCTACCGCGACACACCCGCCGGCCGGGGGCGCGGAATCCCCGACTCGCTGCTGGTCGGGCTGCTCGCCTTCCTGCTGGGCCTGACCCTGCTGGTGTGGACCGCGACCGGGCTGGCCGGACTGTTCGCGCACGGCGCCTGGCCCGAGGGCGTCAGCTACTCCGGTACGCCGATGGCCCTGCGCCATCTCGTCTCGGCGCCGCACGACATGGCCGCGGCCTGGCCGGGCGCCCCCAAGGGCCAGCTGTCCGGCTACGGCCTGTTCTGGGGCATCCTCATCGGCGAGCTGATGGTGCTGCTGGTCCTGACGATCTTCGCGTTGGGGACGGTCACCCGCTATCGCGCCGTACGGGCGACGCGGCGGGCGAGGGCCAGGGAGGCCCGCGAGGCGGCCTGGGAGGCGCGGGAGGCCGAACGGGATGCCGAGCGGGAGGCGCGGGACACGCGGAAGGCCCGGGAGACGGGGGCCCGGCCCGTCCGGGAGGCCGCGGCGCCCGCCGAGGACGTGCCGGCCGTCCCGGCGACTCCCGCCCCACCGGCGACCCCGGCCGTGCCCCTGCCCGTCGAACCCGCCGCCACCGGCCCCGTACCGGAACAGCGCACCGCCTCCCCGGTGGCCGCCACCACCCCGCTCGGCGAACCGACCCTGCCCCGGGTGGAGTTCGTCACCGACCGCGGCACCACGCTCGCCGCCGCCATCGCCACCGCGGCCGCCGCCCCCGGCCCACTGATCGTCGCCACCACCGACCCCGCCCTCTGGTCCGAGACCAAGGACGCCCGCGCCAAGCTCGGGCCGCTGCTGACCTACGATCCGACGCACCGCCTCGACACCCCGGCCCGGCTGCGCTGGTCACCGACCTCCGGCTGTACGGACCTCGCCATCGCCACCGCCCGGGCCACCGCCCTGCTGGCTCCGGTACGCCCGGCCGCCGCCGTGGACTCGGCCGTCGCGGAGGCCGCCCAGACCCTGCTGCGCTGCTGGCTGCACGCCGCCGCGGTGGACGGCCGCCCGTTCCGCCAGCTGCACCGCTGGGCCCATGCCACGGGCGCCGCACAGGAGCCCGTACGCATCCTGCGCACCAGCCCGAAGGCGTCCGGCGGCCAGGCCGGCGAGCTGGAGTCGGTGCTCACCGCGCATGCCGAACGCCGCGAGGCGGCCAAGGAGTTGGTCGGCCGGGCGCTCACCGCCCTCTCCTCGATCCATATCCGGGATGCCTGCAATCCACTTCGAGCGGATTCGGTCATCCTTGAATCATTCATCGATGAGGGGGGAACGCTTTACGTGGTAGGCGACCCCATCGAGGATCCGCGTACCGACCCGGGTGCGATGCCCCTGCTCACCGCACTCCTTTCGAGCGTGGTCGAGCACGGCCGCCGCATGGCCGAACGGTCATCTGACGGTCGGCTCGACCCACCACTCACCCTCGTGCTGGACGACATCGCCGCGCTCGCGCCGCTGCCCGCGCTCCCGGGCCTCCTGGAAACCGGCCGTACGCGCGGCCTGCTGACGCTGGCGACCATGCGCTCCCGGGAACAGGCCCGCGCCCGCTGGCCCCATCACTCGCTACCGGTCTGAGCCCTCACCGATCCGTTCCGCGAGGTCCGGCCAGTGTCCGGTGAGGTAGAAGTGGTCGCCGCCGGGGAAGATCCGCATCCGGAAGTCCCCGGTGGTGTGCCCGCGCCATGCGGCCGCGTCCTCGACGGCGACCAGGGGATCGGCGTCGCCGAGCAGCGCGGTGACCGGCGTCCGCAGCGGCGGCCCCGGCCGGTGACGGTAGGTCTCCACGGCCTTGTAGTCGCTGCGCACCACGGGCAGGGCCAGGGCCAGCACCTCCCGGTCCGCCAGCAGTCTGGGGTCGGTGCCCCGGGTCCGCCGGATCTCCTCGACGAGGCCGTGGTCGTCCCGTAGGTGGACGGTGCCGTTGGTGACCCGCGACGGGGCCCAGGCGCTGGAGACGATCAGCCGGACGGGGGCGGCGCCCTCGTGCTCCAGCAGCCGGGTCACCTCGTACGCCACCAGCGCGCCCATGCTGTGCCCCAGCAGCGTCAGCGGCCGGTCGGCGAGCGGTGCCAGCGCCTGGTACGCCCCGGCCGCCAGCTCCGTCAGATCCTCGATCCGCTCCTCGTGGATGCGGTCGTGGCGGCCCGGGTACTGCACCGCCAGCACCTCGTACGGGCGGGCCCGCTCGGGGCGCGAGGCGGCGACGGCCTTGGCGAGCGGCCGGAAGGCGCCCGCGCCGCCGCCGGCGTGCGGAAAGCAGATCACGCTCCCCCAAGCTCTTGAGGAGCAAGGGGGAACCCCCGTGGCCCCGGCCGGACGCCGCCCCAGCCGGCGCAGCCAGGGGCTACATCCCACGGGTGTAGCCCCCGTCGACGGTCAGGCTCTGCGCCGTGATGGCGGCCGCGCGGTCGGACACCAGGAACCCGATCAGCTCCGCGGCCTCCCGCGCCTCGACGAGCCGGCGCAGCGGGATGCTCTTACGGGCCTGGCGCAGCATCCGCGCCGGGTCCGCGCCGATCTCGTCGGCCTGGGCGGCGAGTTCGCGGCGGAGCATGGGGGTGTCGATCCAGCCGGGCAGCACGGCGTTGACCGTGATCCCGCGGGCGGCGAGGTCGAGGGCGAGGCCCTTGGTGTAGCCGATCAGGCCGTGTTTGGAGGCGCAGTAGGCGGTGTTCCGCATCTTTCCGGCCTTGCCGAGGATGGAGGACACATTGACGATGCGTCCCTTGTCGACGAGGTGTTCCAGGCAGGCGGCGGTGACCGCGAAGGTGCCGTGCAGGTTGATGTCGAGCACCCGCAGCCAGGTGGTCTCGTCGTCGGGGCCGTTCTCGTCGGCCACTCCGGCGTTGTTGACGAGAATGTCGAGCTTGCCGGCGGCCCGGAGTTCGGTGCGGAGCCGGGTGCGTACGAGGTCGCGTTCGCGCAGGTCCACGGGGACGGGCACGGCGACCGCGCCCAGCTCGCCCACTTCCTTGACGACGGTGTGCAGTTGGGCGGCGTCCCGGTCCAGCAGGATGAGCCGCGCGGCGCCGGACGCGGCCAGGAGGAGGGCGACCTCGCGGCCGATGCCCTGGGCCGCGCCGGTGACGACGGCGGTCCGGCCGGCGAATTCGCCGGGCGCCGGGGCGTGGTGTGCGTCGTGTTCGCTCATGACCGGCCTCTCACGCCATCTTCAGTCCGCCGTCGACGTGGAGTACCTCGCCCGTCGTGTACGTGTTGCGGGGGCTGGCGAGGTAGGCCACGGCGTCGGCGATCGTCTCGGGTTCGGCGTAGGACTTCACCAGCAGCCGACGCATGATCTCGTCCTCGCCATGGCTGCGGATGGCGTCGGTCATCTCGGTGTTGATCACGCCTGGGGCGACCGCGTTCACCAGGATCCCGCGGGAGGCGAGTTCCACGGCCATCGCCTTGGTGAACGCCTCCAGACCGCCCTTGGCCGCCGCGTAGTTGGACTGGCCCCGGCCGGGCTTGGAGGCGGCGGACGAGGAGATATTGACGATCCGTCCGTACCGCTGACGGAGCATGACGGGCGCCACGGCCTGCACGGTGAGCATCGGGGCGATCAGGTTGGTGGCCAGGACCTGCTCGATGTCCTTGAGGCTCTGGTTGACCAGCAGTTCGTCACGGGTGATCCCGGCGTTGTTGACGAGCACATCGAGCCGCCCGAAGGAGGCGCGTACACCGGTCACGATCGTGTGCGGCACATCGGGGTCGGAGATGTCCCCCTGGTAGAGCGCGACCTTGCGGCCCAGCCCGGCTATCCGCTCGGCGACCTGTTCCGCCTCCGTCGTGGCGCTGCGGTAGTTGAGCGCGATATCGCACCCGGCCTCCGCGAGCCGTACGGCGATCGCGCGGCCGATGCCCCGGCTGCCGCCGGTCACCAGCGCCACCTGGCCTTCGAATTCCATGGCGTCCTCTCGAATCTGTGGGGAGGGCAGGGGTCGGGGAGGGGCGGGTGCCGCGCACGGCCCACCGTGCGCGGCACCCGCGGCTCACACCGAGTGCGCGCTCTTGTAGTCGGCCAGCCGCAGACCGTGCGCCTCGGCCAGCGCCGCGATGTCGATGACCTGTTGGCGGGTGATGTTCCCGTAGGAGTAGTGGTGGTCGATGCCGGCCAGGCCCATCAGCGCGGTCTCGGCCATGCAGGCGAACAGCTGGCCCGCCTCCAGGAAGGCGCGCGCCGAGGGGTGCAGGCTCTCGCCGTTCGGCGTGGCGACGATGCCGCCGAGCATGTACGCCAGGTCGGGCCGTTGTGCGGCCAGTCCGGGCACGGCGTTGTTGGGTACGGCGATATCGCAGATCACCGCGTCCGGCGCGAAGTGCTCGCCGGTCAGGAACGGCTCGGGGTTGTTCGAGGCACACAGCACCAGCTGCGCCTCGCGCAGGGCCGCACCGTCCTGGGTGACCGTCAGGAACGGGTCGGTACCGTAGCGCTCCTCCAGGTACTCGGCGATCGCCCGGCCCCGGCCCGCGTCATCGGCCGACCCCTCGGCCAGCCACTTGGTGATCAGCGGCTCCTCGGCCAACCGCGCCGGAATCCCCGCCAGTTCACCGCCGGCCGTGATCCGCGACCAGCACTCCTGGTAGATGCCGTGCACGGTGTTCCGCAGCCGCCCGGCCGAGCCGTCCCGGCGGCTGCCGACCAGCACGATACGGCGCAGCCGCTCGGCGAACAGCTGGCTGTAGACCGAGGCGATATTGCCGGCCGCGCCGACCACGGCCAGCGTGGCGTCCTCGACCCGCCGGCCGCGGTCCTTGGCACCCCGCTCCATCGCCTGCACGCCCATGGCGACGGTCAGCGCGTTGCCGGAGGTCAGCGCGATGCCCGGGACCTTCAGCGAGGTGCAGTTGTGGGTGACGATGGAGGTGTACATCCCCAGGCCCGCGACCTCGCAGCCGTCCTCGCGTGCCGCCCGCACCCGCTCCTCGATGTCCGCGCGGATCCCCGCGACATCGCCGGTGGCCAGGTAGCGGCCCATCTGCTCGGACCCCACCATCAGCGGGTAGAGGGAGAATTCGACGGCGCTGCCGAGCGGTGAGTCGATCCGGACGCCGGGATAGGGCGCCGCCTTCTTCACCGGGTCCATGCCGAGCACGAAGGAGCGCAGCGCCGCATCGCTCAGGTCGGCCAGCGCCGGGTCCACCTGCCGCAGATGCGCGGGCTCGATGAGGTGGTTGAGGAACGCGACCTTGCGGGTCGGTCCGGTCACCTGGCGCCGCTCGCCCTGCTCGTACCCGGCCACCGCGCCCCGGAAGTCCTTGATCTCCGCGCGCGGTTTGGCGATCCTGCGGTCGCTGGCCGGGTGCACCAGATGCAGGGTGTCCTCGTAGCGCAGGATGCGGCAGAGCCGGTCCAGCGCGCCGCGCAGCCGCTCGATCTCCTCGTCCGTGAGGTACGCGGACGGCTGGATGCGCAGCACATTGCCGGCGCTGCCGGTCGGCGCGATCCGGATGCCTTCCTGCCGCAGCAGATAGCCGGACAGCAGATAGCCGAGCGAGCCGGTGTAGGCGCTGCCGCGCAGCACCATGGAGCGGGCCTGGGCCTGGTCGCGCAGCTGGACGCCGAGGAACAGGCCCTTGCCTCGGACGTCTTCGATGATGTCGGGGTAGGCGGCCTGGAGGTCGGTGAGCATGCCGGTGAGCCGTGCGCCGCGCTCGGTGACCTGCCGGTAGACCTGGCCGTCGTCGGCCTCCAGCATCTCGACGACCTTGTGCGCGATCGACGAGGAGAAGTCGTCCATGGCGAACGTCGAGCTGTGGATCAGGTCGAACTCGCCCTCGTAGAGGGACCGGCGCACCAGCATCGCGGAGATCTTGGCGAGCCCGCCGCCGAGCGATTTGGACAGCGTGTAGTAGTCGCCGCGCAGCCCGATGAGCGAACTGGCCAGGAACGCGCCGCAGCGCCCCATGCCGCTCTGCACCTCGTCGAGGATCAGCGCGGTGCCGACCTTGTTGCAGAACAGCCGGATGGCCCGGCCCTGCTCCGTCGTCAGCGCATGGATTCCGCCCTCGCCCTGCACCGGCTCGACCAGGAACGCGGTGATGGCCGGGAAGTCGCGCTCGACGATCCGCACCCGCCCCTCGTCGATCTCGGTGTCGAGCAGCACCACCCGCTCGTCGTCGGCGATCCGGTCCAGCAGCTCGGGCCGGTCCATGGGCACGAAGCGCACCCGCGCACCGAGGTTCTGGAACGGGGCGCGGAAGCCGCTGTTGTAGGTCAGCTGGACGCTGCCGACGAGCTTGCCGTGGAAGGAGCGCTCCAGCGCCAGGAACAGCGGCCGGGTGCCGATCGCCGCCGCGTTGTGCGCCTCGACCGCGGCCAGCAGCCCGTCGATGCCGTCGGCCTGCGGCGCATGGGCGAGGACCGCCGGCAGCCGGCCGGCGTCCGGGTCGAGGCGGGCCTCGCCGCGGCGTACGGCGTCCCGGGCGGCCTCGGTGTGCGCGGCGATCTCGTCGGCGAGCGCCATGGCCTTGCGCACCCGGACGAGTTCGGCGTGTTTGACGGCCGCCTCGACGGCCTCGGCGCCGCTGTTGCCGAAGGTGGCGAGGTAGGGCTCCTTGACCGAGGTCTCCCGGCGGACGACCTCGCTGAGCGCCGCGCCGAGCCGCCCGGCCTCGCCGCGCAGCGAGAACTGGGCGTGCACGGCCCGGTTCCCGTCCAGCAGGGACCGGGCGTGGGCGACGATCTCGGGGTGGTTGTGGCCGAAGATCAGGGAGCCGTAACCGCCCATCAGGTCGAGGACCGGGATGTCGGCGCCCTGCTCGTCGAGGTGGTAAAGGGTGTTGCCCTCGGCACGGACGTATTCGACGTCCAGCCCCAGCGCGGCGAAGATCCGCCCCATCTCGGGCTGCACGAATGCGGTGAACTGCGACATGGTGTGTGGTCCCCTCGTGGCCCTATGGCGTGTGCGGCCGCTGGACGAGCACGGCTCCCGCGAATCCGTTGAACGTGCTGTGCAGACTCAGTACGGAGTCGATCCGCCGCTTCCTGGGCGTGCCCATGACGAAGTCGGTGCCGTCGTCCGGCGGCGTCCGCAGATGCGCGATCGGCGGCAGCTCGTCCGCCTCGAACAGGGCCGGTGCGAGGGCGAGTTCCGCCAGCGGTCCGGCGGCGCCCAGGGTGCCGGTGACCGGGCGCAGCGAGGCGACCGGGACACCGCTGTCCTTCAGCAGCGCCCGCAGCAGCTCGGCCTCGGCGGCGTCATGGTGGACCGTGCCCTTGCCGTCGGCGAGCACGGCCCCCAGCGTGTCGGGGGTCAGGCCGTGTGCGGCCAGCAGACCGCGGGGCCCTTCGGCGAGGGTGGACGGGCCGATGCCGCTGTCCACCGCGGGCCGCAGCGCGGCGCCCAGGATCTCCACCAGCGGCCGTGCGCCGCGCCGTGCGGCGTCCCCGGCCCGCTCCAGTACGAGCGCGACCGCGCCCTCGGCGAGGACCGTACCGTCCCGTTCGGCGTCGAAGCTGCGCAGCGCCGCGCCGCCGCGGCCGCCCGCGCTCAGATGCCCGGCGCGGTACTGCGCCGCCAGCTTCAAGGGCTCGTTGAAGCTGCCCGCGCCGACCACCAGGGCGGTGTCGCAGAGGCCCTGGCGGAGGGTGAAGGCGGCCCGCTGCAGGGCACCGAGCGCGGCGCCGGCGTCCTGGACGAACGCGGCGCAGTCGCCGCGGAACCGCTGGGCGATGCTGATCAGCGCGAGGGTGTTGTTGTTGAGCGCCCTGATGACGGTGAACGGATTGAAGGTGGCCGCGTTGCCGAACGCCTCCGCCACCAGGCGCTGCAGATCCACCCCCGCCTGCGCCGACGGGTCCGAGCGGGCCTTGTCGAGGGCCTTGTGGAAGGCCGCGGCGCTCAGCTCCGTGGAGTCGTCCTGGGCGACATAGAGCCCGCGCCGCTCCTCGGGGATCGCCTGCCAGCCCTCCCCCGCCGCGTCCATGGCGTCCTGCGCGGCGAGGACCGCGTTGAAGGTGAACGGGGTGCCGAACTTCCGCAGTTTGTGGGGGACGCTGTCCCGGCTCTGCTGCTGGAGTTCGTCGGGGACATGGCCGAAGTGGGTGATCTTCCGGGTCCGTACGTAGGGGTCCCGGTAGGGGGAGAGCGCCGGCTGCGCCTCCCGCCAGGCCGACCACAGGGCCTGCGGGCCGCGCCCTGTGGGCAGCACCGCACCGATGCCGGTCACCACGATCGCGTCATCGGAAGGGTTCGTTGTCGGGATGTCAGTGCTCATAACCACGCACCACCAGACTGGCGTTGAGACCGCCGAAGCCGAAGGAATTGCTCACTGCCACCGACACCTCCTGGTGCCGGGCCTTGTCAGGGACGTAGTCGAGATCGCAGGCCGGATCCGGGTTCTCCAGATTCAGCGTCGGGGGCACGATGCCGTCCCGTACGGACAGCACGGTGGCGATCAGCTCGGGCGCACCGGCGGCGGCGATCAGATGGCCGAGCATGGTCTTGTTGGCGGTGACCGCCAGCTTCCGGTAGTGCCCGCCACCGGCGAAGACGTCCTTGATCGCACGGGTCTCGATCGGGTCGTTCAGCGGGGTCGAGGTGCCGTGCGCATTGACCGAGTCCACCTCGCCCGGCTCCACCGCACCGTCGGCGAGCGCCCGGCTCATCGCCAGCGCGGCGCCCTTGCCCTCCGGATGCGGGGCGGTGACCTGGTACGCGTCGAGGGAGCTGCCGAAGCCGGCCACCTCCGCGTAGATCTCCGCGCCGCGCCGCCGGGCGCTCTCCTCGCTCTCCAGCACCAGCATCGCCGCGCCCTCCGCGGCCACCAGACCGCTGCGGTCCCGGTCGAAGGCGCGGCACAGCCGGTCCCCGAACAGCTCGGACGTCGACGGCGCACCGAGCAGATGGAGGCCGGTCATGGTGGGCAGATTCAGCACCGAGTCGGCGCCGCCCACCAGCATCGCGTCCACCTCACCGCGCCGGATCATGCGGAATCCATGGCCGATGGCGTGGGTGGCCCCGGCGCAGGCGGTGCTGAAGTTGAGCGCCGGCCCGCGCAGCCGGTGACGGGCCGCGATCCCGGTGGCCGGCGCGTCATTGGTGCAGAACAGGCCGCTGGCGCGGTCGAGTTCGGCGCGCCGGGCATAGAGCGCCTGCCAGCTCGGCCGGCCGTCCTCGCCGAAGGCGGCAAGGAGTTCGTAGGGGTCACGCTCCGGTACGCCCGAACCGACGGCCGTGCCGACCCGCCCCACCGGGCGCCCGGCGCCGGCAGCGGTGTCGATGCCGGCGTCGGCCAGCGCCTGCCCGGCGGCCGCCAGCCCGAACCGCATCCGCCGCTCCATCGGCCGGTCCAGGCCGTCGTCGGCGCCGTGACGCAGCGCGAACGCCTCGTCGTCGACCGGCGCCGCATAGCGCACCGGGAAGTCCTCGATACCGGGCAGCTGCCAGGCGCGGATCGCCGAGCGCCCCTCGCGCAGCCCCTCCCACATGGTCTGCCAGTCGAGCCCCAGTCCGCAGACGGCGCCCAGTCCGGTCACCACGACGCGGCGGGTCATGTCCCGGCTCCTTCCAGTACGACGGCGCACACCTGACCGCGCGCACCACAGGCCAGCACCAGCGCCCGGGGGACCGGCAGCGCCTCCTCCCGCACCGCGCCGCCGTCGGCCGCCAGGCGCCGGCCGCCGGCCAGGCCGTGGAGTGCCAGCAGCACATGGGCCAGCGGGTGGGCGGGTCCGAGCACACCGGTGGCAGGCTCGGTGCCGATCACCGCGGGCCGCTCGGCGGCACCCGCGAAGACCTGGTCGAGCGCGGCGCGCTGGGCCTGTTCACCGGCCGCCGTCCACACGGCGTCCGGCAGCACCCAGCCGATGCCGTCGGCGTCGGTACGGGCCATCTCCAGCGCCGTGTGCACGGCCTCGGCGATCGCCGCCGTACGGTCCGCGCCCTCCGCGCCGAACGCCCGCCCGTAGCCGGCCAGCCGGACCGCTGCCGTCCCGCCGTGCTCCGACACGTCCTGTAATACGGGCACGTCCTCGGCCCGCGCGGCGAGCAGGAAGGCGGCCCCCTCGCCCGGTGTGGCGCCGTTCCAGCCCAGCTCCTCGTACTGCGGGAACAGCAGCGGATGCACCTTGGGGCTGACCGCTCCGACGACGGCCGCCTCGTTCTCACCTTCGGCGACCGAGAGCACCCCGTCGATCAGTGCCTCCAGCCCCGCGTCGGAGAACGGCGAGTACGCGGCCATCGCCCCGGTCAACCCGAAGGCGGCCGAAATATGGGCGGCGGCGGTGCTGTTGAGGTGGGAGAGCCCGCTGAACGGCGGAACCTCCCGGGCGTAGAGCGCCGCCACCCGGTCCGGTGAGCCGGCGGCCGCGCGCAGCCCGTCGAGCGCCGTGAAACGCAGCAACTCCTCGTCCACCGTTGGCAGTCCGAGATAGAGCCCCCAGCGCTCACCGCCCACCGGACCGCGCCCGGCCGGCCCGGCCAGCGACAGCCGGGCGCCGTAGAGCGCCATCCGGGCCTGCTTCTCCGAGGTACGCAGCACCCTTCGGTGCACGCCCAGCGTGGCGGCATCGGGGTCGTCGACGAGGAAGACGGTGTCCGTCCCGGGCCACGGCCCGGAGGCGACCTCGTACGGCCGGCCGGTGTCCTTGCCGGCCACCAGGGCCTCCCACAGGGACGCCGGATCCACCCCCGCCGCCGTGTATAAGCCGGGTGCGGTCAGCCGCACCGCATCAAGATTCGTCATCGGTGCGCTCACCCCGCCTGGGCCAGGATCAGGGAACAGTTCTGGCCGCCGAAGCCGAAGGAGTTCGACAACACGGCGGTCACCGGCGTACTGCGCTGCTCGGTGACGATGTCCAGCCCGCGCGTCACCTCGTCGGGTTCGGCGAAGTTGAGGGTCGGCAGTACGGACTGCCGCTGCAGACTGAGCACCGAGAGCACCGCTTCCGCCGCGCCGCTGTTGGCCAGGGAGTGCCCCATGGCCGACTTGTTGCCGGTGACCGGGATACCGGCGGCCCGCTCCCCGAACACGAGGTGCAGGGCCGCGGCCTCGCAGGTGTCGTTGGCCTCGGTCGAGGTGCCGTGCGCATTGACATGGTCGATGTCGCCCGGGGTGAGCCCGGCGTCCGTGAGGGCGGCCCGCATGCACTCCGCGTAGTCCGAGCCGTCCCGCGAACTGGACGTCATCTTCACCGCCTCGGTCACCCCCGCGTAGCCGGCGACCCGGGCCAGGATGCGGGCGCCGCGGGCCTCGGCGTGCGCCCGCGACTCCAGCACCAGGAACGCGGCGCCGTCGCCGATGACGAACCCCGAGCGGTCCTTGTCGAAGGGGCGGCTGATCCGCCCGGCGTCCTGCCCGTCGGCGGGTGCGAGCGCGCCCACCCCGTAGAAGGCGGTGACGGAGGTGAGCGTCGTCAGGCTCTCGGCGCCGCCGGCGAGCGCCACATCGAGCGCGCCGCTGCGGATGTAGCGGTAGGCGCTGCCGATCGCCATCCCGCCCGCGGCGCAGGCGTCCGCATGTGTCTCCAGGACACCGGCCGCGCCGAAGTAGTCGGCCAGCCGCACGGTGGCGGTGTCCGGCTGGATCCGCTCGTAGCGCTCGGCGTCGGGCCCGTCCGCGTCCAGATAGCCGTCCAGGTCCAGTGCGCCGGCCGCGAAGTTCACATGGCCGGCCAGGCCGGCGAGTTCGGCCGGCTCCATGACCATCCGGTTGCAGGCGAGGAAGACGCCGCCGCGCTCGGTGTCGAGCCGCCGCGGCAGCCCGCTGCGCTCCCAGGCCTGGGCGGCGGCGTGCCAGGCGAGGGTGCCGGCCGGTCCCAGGGATCCGGCCTCCTCGGGCACCGCGTCCTCCAGGGCCGTCCTGACCCCGGGGTCGATATGCGCCGAGACGGCGCAGGGCACGCCCCACTCCTTGTGGAGCGGGTGCTCGGTGATGAGCGTGTGCCCCTGCGCGAGATGGTCGAACAACGACTCGGGGTCGGTCAGCCGGCCGGCGACCAGGCCGATGCCGGTCACCACGACCTCCTGGCCGTCCCCGGTGGGTATGTGGGGGTTCACTTGTTGCTTTCCTTTCGCACGACTCGCACGACAAGCGACGCCTTCCGCACAGGCATCCGCGTCAGCCGACGGGCTGGGCGTGCCCCAGCACCTCCAGCGCCGTACGGACACCGTCGGCCATCACCTCGTCGCCGGTGGCCGGCTCCAGCGCGGCACCGCAACCCGCGCACTGGGCCTTGCCGGAGACGGCGATCTGCGCCTTGTCGGCGGCGCACTCGGTGCACGCCTCGGGGAGGTGGTCGAAGATCGTGTGGGTGAAGGCGGCCCAGTGCGCGCTGGTGGCCGCCGCGGCGACCTCGTACGGACGCATACCGGCGTGCACCTGCTCCACGGAGTAGCCGAACGCGCTGCGCCGCAGCACCGCGGCAGCCAGTTCGGAGATCCCGCCCCGGTCGTCGTAGAGCTGCTCCGAACCGCCGAGCGCCGTCGCCAGCAGGTCGAGCACATTCGACTTGGGCAGCGCCACGCCGAGCTTGGTCTCCATCTCGAAGCGGAATTCGACCAGGTCGAGCGATTCGGCGCCGAGGTCGGCGACAAGGGTGGCGTCCGGGGTGATCTCGTCGGTGCTGCTGCCCAGCACCTGGGCCAGGCCCTCTCGCACAATCTCGTGGATCTGCTCTGTCTCGAAGGGGTTCTGCATGGTTCTCTCCTCGTTTCTGAGCACTCGGAAGCCACCTTTTACCAGCCATGGAAAAGGCTGGAAAACGGCAGCAGAAAATGACATCACGAAAGGCTGGAAAACCGACGGCAAAGGAAACCGGACACGGCAAAGCCTGTCCACGCAAGCCGTTCAGAAATTCACTTCAGGGACGCCGGAGCCGACTACCGGCCGGTTCCCGACGCATGAGTTGAATGAGTTGACGAACGCCCGTCAAAGGTCACAAGTCGCCGTTGTGCCAGCGCACTCGACCTACGGGCACAGAAGACCGGGACACACTTCCACACAGCGGGAGGTCCCGTTTTCAGACACCGATGAAGCCGCTACACATGCCATCCCCCGTAGCAAATGATCCCCCGATACCTGCATTCACAGGAACAGGCCACATTTATTCGGCGAGCACCTCGTCGTACTCCCCCACAAGGCCTGCACCGCCCCCTCGGGAGGCGCGATAAAAACGTTACCAGAGCCACATAGGGGCGTCACGAGAATGTGCGATAGGTCACGTGACCAAGTCGCCTCCCGAAGGGGTCAACGACAAAAGTTCCGTGGTATTGGAAAACTTAACGGGGGATTCACATTCCGGCGGTTTTGTTTCCCCGGCCGACCATCCGCTCGTCTTGCAACCGCCGCGCATACGCCGACAGCAACCGCCCCTGATTCACACTCACCGCACCGACCAGCCGCCCCTCGCGGTAGTGCGCCACCAGCACCGCATCGACGGCCGGATCCCCCGCCTCGACCACCGTCCGGTCCCCGGTACCCGGCAGACCGACCGACTTGATCCGCAGCCCGAACGCCGCCGTCCAGAACGAGGGGACATGGTCGTACGGCTCGGCCGCCGCCGGCCCGGCCAGCAGATTGCGCGCGGCCAGCTCACCCTGCGCGGCCGCATTGCTCCAGTGCTCCAGCGCGACCGGCCCGTCCGCCGCCCGCACCGCATCGCACCACGCGGCGTCCCCGGCCACCACCACACCCGGATCCGGCGCGCCCGCCCCGCCCGCGGTCCGGGCGAACAGCCGCTCATCACAGTGGATCCGGCCGGCCGGCAACGCCAGCCCCGACCCCGCCAACCAGCCGGTCGCCGGCACCATCCCGATCGCCACCACCACCAGCACCGCCGGCAGCACACTCCCGTCGACGAGCTCCACAGCCGCGACCCGGCCACCGTTGTCGCGAAAACCCCGCACCCCGGTCCCCAGCCGCACCACGACCCCCGCCCGGCCCGCGGCCTTTGCCACCACCCCGGAAACCGTCCCGCCCAGCGCCCGCAACGGCCGGCCGAACGGCTCCACCAGCGTGACCCGCACCCCGAGCCCGCTCAGCGACGACGCCAGCTCCACCCCGACGAACCCCGCCCCGACGATGACCACCTCATGGGCCCCACCGTCCACCGCGGCACGCAGCCTCCGGACATCATCGAGCCCCCGCACCGTCAGCACCCCGGCCGGCGGCACCGCCCCTGACCAGGCCCTGGCCTTGGCCCCGGGCGCCAGCACCACCCCGTCGTACGGCAGCTCCACACCATCGGCCAGCCGCACCCGGCGCCGCTCCCGGTCCAGACCGACGGCCGCGGTCCCCCGGATCCAGCGGGCGCCGAAGTCCTCGGCGCCCGCCAGCCGGATGTCGGACTCCGACATCGTCCCGGAGAGCACCTGCTTGGTCAGCGGCGGCCGGTCGTAAGGCAGTTCACGCTCGTCCGACACCACCGTCAGCCGGCCGGAGAACCCCTGCGCCCGCAGCGACTCACCGGCCCGCACGCCCGCCAGACCCGCCCCCACCACGACGACCTCGCGCAAGGTTCAGGACTCCTCGACCGAAATGGCCCGCACCGGGCACGCCCGCGCCGCGGCCGCCACCTTGCCCGCCAGCTCCCGCGCCGGCTCCGGCGCCACCACCAGCCGCTCATCGTCATCGAGCGCGAACACCTCGGGCGCCACCAGGGCACACTGCCCCAGCCCGTCGCACAGCTCGTCATCCACCGTGATCTTCATCTGTCCCCCCCACTCCCTTACGGCAGAACCCCGATGCTCAGCGCGCGTACCGCAGCGGCAGCTCGACCGGACCGCGGATCGCGTCCGACGGCAGCCAGCGCACCTCATCGGCCGGTACCGCGAGTTCAAGCGTGCTGAAGCGCTGCAGAATCTCCGTCAGCGCGATCGTCGCCTCCTGGCGGGCCAGCCGCTGCCCCAGGCAGAAGTGCGGCCCCATCCCGAACGCGACATGCTGCGCGGTCGCCCGGCCGATGTCGAAGGAGTGCGGATCGGCCCGCACCTCGGTATCGCGATTGGCCGCGTTCAGCAGGAAGCGGACCAGCTCCCCCTTGCGGATCGTGACGCCACCGGCCTCGATGTCCTCCGTCGCGACCCGGTTGACCGTGGTCATGGCCGAGCCCCGGAACCGCAGCGCCTCCTCCACCGCCGCGCCGACCAGCGACGGATCGCGGCGCAGCGCGGCCAGCTGCTCGGGATGGGCCAGCAGATCGTGCAGCGCATTGGCCAGCAGATTGGTGACCGTGTCATGGCCGGCGATCAGCAACACCGCGGCGAACGACGACAGTTCCGCATCGCTCAGCGCACTCCCGTCGTCGAACCGGGCGGCGATCAGCTCACTGAGCAGATCCTCGGTGGGCCGCTCCCGCTTGGCACCGATCAGCCCGATGCAGTAACTGAACAGCTCCACGGCCGCCGCCTGCATCGCCTCCCCGACGGCGCGGCAGAGATGTCCATCGCCCACTTACGGAACGGATCCCGGTCCTCCGCCGGTACCCCCAGCAGCTCACAGATCACCTCCAGCGGCATCGGATAGGTGAACTCCTCGATGAAGTCCGCCGTACCGCGCTCCCCCAGCTCGTCCAGCAGCTGCCGGGTGATCTCCACGATCCGCGGCTCCAGCTGCCGTACCGCCCGCGAGGCGAACGCCGCGCTCACCAGCCGGCGGTTTTGGGCATGCCCGGGGTCGTCCTGCTCCAGGAGCATCACGGCCATCCCCGGGACCAGCGCCCCGTGCGGCGCATGGGTGTGCACATCGTTGGACAGCCGCGGATCGCTCAGCAGCTCACGCGTCAGCGCCGCACCGAGCACCGTCCAGGTCTCCTGCTGATTCAGCTGACGGGTACGGATGATGCCCTGGCTCTTGGCGAGCCGGTCGAGCTCCCGCTCCAGCCCCGCCGTCGCGGCGAGCTCGGCCAGGTCCACTACCTCGGTCATACAAGATCCCCCCTAAGTGAATTCACCTCTGACGGCGCACCGACGGGCCCGCCGTACGGCACGGACCGGACCGCCGTACGACACCGACCGGACCGCCGTACGACACCGACCGGACCGCCGTACGACACCGACCGGACCGCGCCCCCGCCCGCCCGGCGCTCAGTCCCGGAGCAACCGCACGGCAAACTGCGCGAGTTGCGCATCCATCGCGGCCGACCGGCTGCCGGCGATACCCGACCGCATCAAGGCCGCCCCTTCGACCAGCGCGACAAAGGTCTCGGCCCTGGCCCGGCAGAACTCGCCCGACCAGTCCGGCCGCCCCTGCTGGACGAACGCCTCCACATGCGCGACGTACTTCCGGTAGAACTCCCGGACCACCGTGGCGATCTCGTCATCCCGCGCGGCCAGCGCCCACACCTCGACATAGAGCCGCACCAGCTGCGGATCCTCCTGCTCGGCGAGGACCACCGCCACCACCTCGTCAGGGTTCGCCGGCCCCTCCGGAGTGCCGATGGCCGACGGGTCGTCGCGCACCATCCGCAGCCCCGTCGTCTCGGCCAGCCGCTCCAGCGAACGGTCCAGCGCCCGCTCCAGCACCGCCTTGATCAAATCGGCCCGGGTCGGGAAGTAGTGCTGCAGATGCCCGACCCGCACCCCGGCCTCACCGGCGATGGCCCGCAGCGAGGCATCCGCCCCCTTGGCCACCAGCACGGCCTCGGCCGCATCCAGCAGACTCGTCCGCCGAATGCTGCCCTGCCGCGTCAGCGTCGAGCCCTTCCCGGCGCCCGGCTCCTTCTCCTCGCTCATGCCACCTCGACCTTGACGCCCGCCTTCTCCAAGACGGGAACGACATCCTGCGGCACCGGCGTCATCTCGGGGAACACCACCCCACGAGGCGCCTTTGCACCGTCCTCACCCAGCACCCGGCGCAGCCCCAACAGCCCGCCCAGCGCCGTGAGATGGGCCTGCCCGGCCGGATCGGTGACCGTCGCCGTACGCCGCTCGCCACTGCGCCCGCGCACATCGATCCGCAAGAGAGCGCTGCCGCCCTCACCCGGCGAGTACAGCATCGACCGCCGCGTGGACTCGAACCGATCCCCACGCCCCCACCGGAAGAACCCGGTCCGCTTGAGCGCCAGCAAGGTGGACGTCGACGAGTTGGCGCTGAAGCCGATCCGCGTGATCGCCGTATCCACCCCGAGCACCAACGGCAGGGTGAACTGCTCCGGCGTATCGATCCGCGCCACCTTGGTCCGATGCCCACCGATGCTGACCGTCCCGGCCCCGCTCAGCGGCATGATCATCCGCCGCTGCCCGCCCTCGGTCACCTCGTAATCGAGCCCGAGCCGGTCCATGAACTCCACCGAGTCCGTGCCCGCCCGGTCCTTGAGGTCATACCGAATGGCGATCTCCACCGCGGCCGCCCCACCGAGCTCACGCGCCAGCGCCGCGGCGACCAGCCCGGTCACCCCACCCATCCAGCTCGACGACAGCAGCACAGGAGCCGTGGGCGGCGTCACGGCCGCCACCGCGGTGGCCCGCTGCAGCCGCGCCGTCCATCGCGTGATGTCCACGTACGGGACACCGCCACGGATCGCGGCCAACAGCACCCGGTCATCAGGGTCGTTCACCGTACTGATCACGGCACGGACCTTCGCCGTGAAGGGCTCCGGATCACTCAGATCCCAGCGCTGGAGCGACGCACCCACCTCATCGGCGAGCGCACGTCCACGCTCCGGGGTACGCCCCGTGAGCAGCAAGGGCCACGAGGGCGCCGCGAGCCGGGTCAGATCTCCGCCGACGGTGCCATAACCGCCCACCACGAGCACCGGGCCTGTCAGATCAAGCTGGATGTCATCGTCCACACGAGGCAGACTAGGTCACGCGACCTAGAAACACAACGCCATCCCTCCCCACCACGTCACCAGCCCCACCCACCACCAACTCACCTGCGAAAACGAGGAATTGCCAGATGCTGATCGAGGCCGTCCTGCCCCCCGGCGCGCTGGGCGAAGACACCTTCGGCGACCCCGCCCCCACACCCGCCCTCTTCCCGACCGAGCAACAGGCCATCGCCCACGCCGGAGCCAAACGCCGCCACGAATTCACCACCACCCGCCACTGCGCCCACCGCGCCCTCGCCCGCCTCGGCCTCCCCCCGACCCCCCTCCCGCCGTCCCCCTCCGGCGCCCCCACCTGGCCCCCCGGCATCACCGGCAGCCTCACCCACTGCGCCGGCTACCGCGCAGCCGCCGTCGCCCACACCACCGACATCCCCCACCTAGGAGTCGACGCCGAACCCCACGCCCCCTTACCCCCCTCCGTACGCAACGGCATCACCTCCCCCACCGAACGCACCCACCTACGCCAACTCCACACCGCCCGCCCGGACATCCACTGGGACCGCCTCCTCTTCAGCGCCAAGGAATCCCTCTACAAGGCCTGCTCCCCCCTGGCCCCCCGCCCCCTTCACTTCGAGGACGCCGAAATCACCTTCACCCCCCACACCCACACCTTCACCGCCCACCTCCTCCCCCACCCCCAAACCCCCACCCCAACAACCACAACCACCCCCCTAACCGGCCACTGGCACACCTCCCACCACATCCTGGTAACCGCCGTAACCATCCCCCACACACCCACAACACGCCCCTTGACCTGGGAGACGCTGACAGCTCAAAGATGAGCCCCCGTGAACCACCTGACCGAAAGCCCCCACGGTGACGACGCACCCGGCATCACCCAAATGCAGCTGACTGCCTGGCTCCCGACCTATCCCAACGAGAAGGCGGAAATCGACGAAGCATGGATCCGCAACCAGCGCGGCACCGTCACCTCCGCCGAGGGAATCACCCAGCGGCAGGAATGCATCGCCGCTGCCGAGCGCCGACCCGATCAGTTCTTCTGCCGCCTTGTGCGCTCCCGGAACGAGATCGTCGGCCTCCTCTGCGGACGCCGCGAGGAACCGGTCCATTCCTACCGGCGCTACGGCTTCGAAGCCACAGGCGAGCGGCGACTATGGCGCGACAAGCTCCCGAACATGCGCATGGCCCGAGCCGGCGAGCCGCCTGGCAAAAACCCCTGAACGCAGAAAAGCCCCGCACCATAAGGTGCGGGGCTTCCCCACAATGATTGTTCGGCGGCGTCCTACTCTCCCACAGGGTCCCCCCTGCAGTACCATCGGCGCTGAAAGGCTTAGCTTCCGGGTTCGGAATGTAACCGGGCGTTTCCCTAACGCTATGACCACCGAAACACTATGAAGTTAACCAACCCGGCAAAGACACAGGTCATTACTTCAGAACCTACACAGTGGACGCGAGCAACTGAGGACAAGCCCTCGGCCTATTAGTACCAGTCAACTCCACACCTTACGGCGCTTCCATATCTGGCCTATCAACCCAGTCGTCTACTGGGAGCCTTAACCCCTCAAGGGGGTGGGAGCCCTCATCTCGAAGCAGGCTTCCCGCTTAGATGCTTTCAGCGGTTATCCTTTCCGAACGTAGCCAACCAGCCATGCCCTTGGCAGGACAACTGGCACACCAGAGGTTCGTCCGTCCCGGTCCTCTCGTACTAGGGACAGCCCTTCTCAAGACTCCTACGCGCACAGCGGATAGGGACCGAACTGTCTCACGACGTTCTAAACCCAGCTCGCGTACCGCTTTAATGGGCGAACAGCCCAACCCTTGGGACCGACTCCAGCCCCAGGATGCGACGAGCCGACATCGAGGTGCCAAACCATCCCGTCGATATGGACTCTTGGGGAAGATCAGCCTGTTATCCCCGGGGTACCTTTTATCCGTTGAGCGACGGCGCTTCCACAAGCCACCGCCGGATCACTAGTCCCTACTTTCGTACCTGCTCGACCCGTCAGTCTCACAGTCAAGCTCCCTTGTGCACTTACACTCAACACCTGATTGCCAACCAGGCTGAGGGAACCTTTGGGCGCCTCCGTTACTCTTTAGGAGGCAACCGCCCCAGTTAAACTACCCACCAGACACTGTCCCTGATCCGGATCACGGACCCAGGTTAGACATCCAGCACGACCAGAGTGGTATTTCAACAATGA
Source organism: Streptomyces inhibens (assembly GCF_022221585.1). Lineage (NCBI taxonomy): Bacteria > Bacillati > Actinomycetota > Actinomycetes > Kitasatosporales > Streptomycetaceae > Streptomyces > Streptomyces inhibens. Next base: position 5,734,612 of record NZ_CP084681.1, on the reverse strand, counting down.
CTCCCCCTGAACTGGCGTCCAGAGTTCACAGTCTCCCACCTATCCTACACAAGCCGAACCGAACACCAATATCAAGCTATAGTAAAGGTCCCGGGGTCTTTCCGTCCTGCTGCGCGAAACGAGCATCTTTACTCGTAATGCAATTTCACCGGGCCTATGGTTGAGACAGTCGAGAAGTCGTTACGCCATTCGTGCAGGTCGGAACTTACCCGACAAGGAATTTCGCTACCTTAGGATGGTTATAGTTACCACCGCCGTTTACTGGCGCTTAAGTTCTCAGCTTCGCCAACCCGAAGATTGACTAACCGGTCCCCTTAACGTTCCAGCACCGGGCAGGCGTCAGTCCGTATACATCGCCTTACGGCTTCGCACGGACCTGTGTTTTTAGTAAACAGTCGCTTCTCGCTGGTCTCTGCGGCCACCCCCAGCTCAGAGAGCAAGTCTCATCACCGGAAATGGCCCCCCTTCTCCCGAAGTTACGGGGGCATTTTGCCGAGTTCCTTAACCATAGTTCACCCGAACGCCTCGGTATTCTCTACCTGACCACCTGAGTCGGTTTAGGGTACGGGCCGCCATGAAACTCGCTAGAGGCTTTTCTCGACAGCATAGGATCATCCACTTCACCACAATCGGCTCGGCATCAGGTCTCACCCTTAACGAGAGACGGATTTGCCTATCTCTCGGGCTACACCCTTACCCCGGGACAACCACCGCCCGGGCTGGACTACCTTCCTGCGTCACCCCATCGCTTACCTACTACAGATCCGGGTCACCGGCTCCACCACGTCCCTTTGTCCGAAGACTCCAGGCCGGCTTCACGGGCTTAGCATCGTCTGATTCGATATTGGGCGTTTCAAAGCGGGTACCGGAATATCAACCGGTTGTCCATCGACTACGCCTGTCGGCCTCGCCTTAGGTCCCGACTTACCCTGGGCAGATCAGCTTGACCCAGGAACCCTTAGTCAATCGGCGCACACGTTTCCCACGTGTGTATCGCTACTCATGCCTGCATTCTCACTCGTGAACCGTCCACAACTCGTTTCCACGGCTGCTTCACCCGGCACACGACGCTCCCCTACCCATCACAGCCTCCGTTAGGAGTATTGCTGCAATGACACGACTTCGGCGGTGTGCTTGAGCCCCGCTACATTGTCGGCGCGGAATCACTTGACCAGTGAGCTATTACGCACTCTTTCAAGGGTGGCTGCTTCTAAGCCAACCTCCTGGTTGTCTCTGCGACTCCACATCCTTTCCCACTTAGCACACGCTTAGGGGCCTTAGTCGATGCTCTGGGCTGTTTCCCTCTCGACCATGGAGCTTATCCCCCACAGTCTCACTGCCGCGCTCTCACTTACCGGCATTCGGAGTTTGGCTAAGGTCAGTAACCCGGTAGGGCCCATCGCCTATCCAGTGCTCTACCTCCGGCAAGAAACACACGACGCTGCACCTAAATGCATTTCGGGGAGAACCAGCTATCACGGAGTTTGATTGGCCTTTCACCCCTAACCACAGGTCATCCCCCAGGTTTTCAACCCTGGTGGGTTCGGTCCTCCACGAAGTCTTACCTCCGCTTCAACCTGCCCATGGCTAGATCACTCCGCTTCGGGTCTTGGGCACGCTACTCAACGCCCTATTCGGACTCGCTTTCGCTACGGCTTCCCCACACGGGTTAACCTCGCAACATACCGCAAACTCGCAGGCTCATTCTTCAAAAGGCACGCAGTCACGACGCACCGAGTAAACTCGATGCGCGACGCTCCCACGGCTTGTAGGCACACGGTTTCAGGTACTATTTCACTCCGCTCCCGCGGTACTTTTCACCATTCCCTCACGGTACTATCCGCTATCGGTCACCAGGGAATATTTAGGCTTAACGGGTGGTCCCGCCAGATTCACACGGGATTTCTCGGGCCCCGTGCTACTTGGGTGATTCTCAAACGAGCCGTCAATGTTTCAGCTACGGGGGTCTTACCCTCTACGCCGGACCTTTCGCATGTCCTTCGCCTACATCAACGGTTTCTGACTCGTCTCATCGCCGGCAGACGATGAAAGAGAACTCCCACGACCCCGCACTGGCAACCCCTGCCGGGTATCACACCAATACGGTTTAGCCTCATCCGGTTTCGCTCGCCACTACTCCCGGAATCACGGTTGTTTTCTCTTCCTGCGGGTACTGAGATGTTTCACTTCCCCGCGTTCCCTCCACACTGCCTATGTGTTCAGCAGCGGGTGACAGCCCATGACGACTGCCGGGTTTCCCCATTCGGACACCCCCGGATCAAAGCTTGGTTGACAGCTCCCCGGGGCCTATCGTGGCCTCCCACGTCCTTCATCGGTTCCTGGTGCCAAGGCATCCACCGTGCGCCCTTAAAAACTTGGCCACAGATGCTCGCGTCCACTGTGCAGTTCTCAAGCAACGACCAGCCACCCGTCACAACCCACCGAAGCAGATTTTCACCGGGGCCGGCATCGCGAAGGTTCAGACTCGAAAGCCCGCACCCTCAGATACCCAACAGCGTGCCCGACCCACTCAACCCCCAGATGCGTTCCACGCCGAAGCAGTACTAACGTCCAAGAATCAAGTGCGCCGAATAGTCAACGTTCCACCCATGAGCAACCAGCATCAGACATTCGCTGATGTACTGGCCTCTGACCAAGCCAGGCTTGGTAAGAAGTGCTCCTTAGAAAGGAGGTGATCCAGCCGCACCTTCCGGTACGGCTACCTTGTTACGACTTCGTCCCAATCGCCAGTCCCACCTTCGACGATTCCCTCCCACAAGGGGTTGGGCCACCGGCTTCGGGTGTTACCGACTTTCGTGACGTGACGGGCGGTGTGTACAAGGCCCGGGAACGTATTCACCGCAGCAATGCTGATCTGCGATTACTAGCAACTCCGACTTCATGGGGTCGAGTTGCAGACCCCAATCCGAACTGAGACCGGCTTTTTGAGATTCGCTCCACCTCGCGGTATCGCAGCTCATTGTACCGGCCATTGTAGCACGTGTGCAGCCCAAGACATAAGGGGCATGATGACTTGACGTCGTCCCCACCTTCCTCCGAGTTGACCCCGGCAGTCTCCTGTGAGTCCCCATCACCCCGAAGGGCATGCTGGCAACACAGAACAAGGGTTGCGCTCGTTGCGGGACTTAACCCAACATCTCACGACACGAGCTGACGACAGCCATGCACCACCTGTACACCGACCACAAGGGGGACCCTGTCTCCAGGGTTTTCCGGTGTATGTCAAGCCTTGGTAAGGTTCTTCGCGTTGCGTCGAATTAAGCCACATGCTCCGCTGCTTGTGCGGGCCCCCGTCAATTCCTTTGAGTTTTAGCCTTGCGGCCGTACTCCCCAGGCGGGGAACTTAATGCGTTAGCTGCGGCACGGACGACGTGGAATGTCGCCCACACCTAGTTCCCAACGTTTACGGCGTGGACTACCAGGGTATCTAATCCTGTTCGCTCCCCACGCTTTCGCTCCTCAGCGTCAGTATCGGCCCAGAGATCCGCCTTCGCCACCGGTGTTCCTCCTGATATCTGCGCATTTCACCGCTACACCAGGAATTCCGATCTCCCCTACCGAACTCTAGCCTGCCCGTATCGAATGCAGACCCGGGGTTAAGCCCCGGGCTTTCACATCCGACGTGACAAGCCGCCTACGAGCTCTTTACGCCCAATAATTCCGGACAACGCTTGCGCCCTACGTATTACCGCGGCTGCTGGCACGTAGTTAGCCGGCGCTTCTTCTGCAGGTACCGTCACTCTCGCTTCTTCCCTGCTGAAAGAGGTTTACAACCCGAAGGCCGTCATCCCTCACGCGGCGTCGCTGCATCAGGCTTTCGCCCATTGTGCAATATTCCCCACTGCTGCCTCCCGTAGGAGTCTGGGCCGTGTCTCAGTCCCAGTGTGGCCGGTCGCCCTCTCAGGCCGGCTACCCGTCGTCGCCTTGGTAGGCCATCACCCCACCAACAAGCTGATAGGCCGCGGGCTCATCCTTCACCGCCGGAGCTTTCCACACACAGACCATGCGGTCGTGTGTCATATCCGGTATTAGACCCCGTTTCCAGGGCTTGTCCCAGAGTGAAGGGCAGATTGCCCACGTGTTACTCACCCGTTCGCCACTAATCCACCCCGAAAGGCTTCATCGTTCGACTTGCATGTGTTAAGCACGCCGCCAGCGTTCGTCCTGAGCCAGGATCAAACTCTCCGTGAATGTTTTCCCGGCTGCGTTTAATTAAAAACTGCGGGTGACACTCGCGTTGAGCGGAACGAGTGGGCGGAATAAGCCCTCTCGTTCACAGCGTCCTCGCTGTGTGTTGCCTACCGGCACATAGTGTCGATAGGACTTTCAAAGGAACCTCATCCGCCGGATGCTTCCGGCTGGACGGGGTATCAACATATCTGGCGTTGACTTTTGGCACGCTGTTGAGTTCTCAAGGAACGGACGCTTCCTTTGTGCCTGTCTCACCAGGCTCTCCGGGCGCTTCCCTTCGGTCTTGCGTTTCCGACTCTATCAGATCCTTGCGGCTCCGATTTTCGCCGGTGCGATTCGGCCTTTCGGCTTCTTCGCGGTTCCAACCTTACCAGATCCGTTTCCGTCTCCGGCCCCCTGTTGGAGCGGGGTTGGCCGTTCGGCTTTCGCTTTTCGGCCTTTCCGACTGTATCAGATCCGATTTCGTTCCGTTTCCGGTCCGAATTCTTTTCCGATTCCCCGTCGGAGGGGGTTCCGCCGTGGTGCGGCTATTCAATCTGCCGCGCCTTTCGGCGTGATCACTACTTTAGCGGAATTCCTCGTTGACGCATAATCACGTCGCGGTCCGAATTTCGGCATGCCGAAATTGTTCCCGGTGAGGGGTCGTGCGGTAGTGGGGTGCCGCTGTCGCGGCGGGATGGTTGCTGGGGCCTGTCGGCTCCGTGGCAACTCGGAGAACACTACACGAGGGGGTGAGGTGCTTCAAACCCGTGCCGGGGCGGGGTTCTGCGGGTACTTTGGGGCCCATGACTACGCATGCGCCCGTACAGCAGTGGTGGCTCGCCTGACGGCGGCCGACCAGCAGCGCATGCATGACCACGGCCGCCGCTTCGGCGGCCGTTCGCGTATCTCCCTCTCGTAGCCGGCCGGCGAAGTCGGCGGTCTCGACGCGCACTCAACGGCAGTGCGGGAGAGAAGGACGGACGAGATGGCGATGACGGCGAGCGCGCGGACGCGGATCTTCAGCGGGGTGCAGCCGACGGGGCATCTGACGCTGGGGAACTACCTCGGGGCGATGCGGCGGTGGGCCGAGGAGGACCAGCATCGGGCGGAGGCACTGTTCTGTGTGGTGGATCTGCATGCGCTGACCGTGGAGCACGATCCGGCGCGGGTGCGGCGGCTCAGTCGGCAGGCGGCGACGTTGCTGCTGGCCGCGGGGCTGGATCCGGAGCTGTGCACCGTATTTGTGCAGAGTCAGGTGGATGAGCATCTGCGGCTGTCGTATCTGATGGAGTGCACGGCCTCCGACGGGGAGATGCGGCGCATGATCCAGTACAAGGAGAAGGCCGCGCGTGAGCAGGCGCGGGGCGGGAGCGTGCGGCTGTCGCTGCTGACGTATCCGGCGCTGATGGCGGCGGACATCCTGGCGTACGGGACGCATGAGGTGCCGGTCGGGGAGGACCAGGCCCAGCATGTGGAGCTGACGCGGGATCTGGCGGTGCGGTTCAACCAGCGGTACGGGGCGACGTTCGTGGTGCCGAAGGCCACGCATCCGGCGGTGGCGGCTCGGGTGATGGATCTGCAGGAGCCGACGTCGAAGATGGGGAAGTCGCACGTCAGGACGGCGGGGACCGTCTATCTGCTGGACGAGCCGGAGGTGGTGCGGAAGAAGGTGATGCGGGCGGTGACGGATGCGGGGAGCGAGGTGGTCTACGAGCGGGGTGAGCGGCCGGGGGTGGCGAATCTGCTGGATGTGCTGGCCGCTTGCTCGGGGGGCGATCCGGAGCGGCTGGCCGAGGGGTACTCCTCGTACGGGGCGTTGAAGAAGGACACCGCGGAGGCGGTGGTGGAGATGTTGCGGCCGGTGCGGGGGCGGCATGCGGAGCTGGCGGCGGAGCCGGCGTATGTGGATGAAGTGCTTCGGGCGGGGGCGGAGCGGGCGCGCGGGTTGGCCAGGCCGCGGGTGGATGCGGCGTTCCGGGCGATGGGGTTGCTGGGCCCGGGCTGATCCGAAAGACACGCCCTGGACCGGGCCGGGCGGGGGTGGCCGTTGAGGTTGCGGCGCCCCCGCCGTGGCGGGTCCCTGCCGTGGGGCTTGGTCAGCCGTTGCCGGAGGCCAGTTCGCGGCTGCGGTCGCGGGCGGCTTCCAGGGCGGCGATGAGGGCGGCGCGTACGCCGTGGTTTTCGAGTTCGCGGATGGCGTTGATGGTGGTGCCGGCCGGGGAGGTGACGTTCTCGCGGAGTTTGACGGGGTGTTCGCCGCTGTCGCGGAGCATCACGGCGGCGCCGATGGCGGCCTGGACGATGAGGTCGTGGGCCTTGTCGCGGGGCAGGCCGAGGAGGATGCCGGCGTCGGTCATGGCCTCGACGAGGAAGTAGAAGTACGCCGGGCCGGAGCCGGAGAGCGCGGTGCAGGCGTCCTGCTGGGACTCCGGGACGCGGAGGGTCTTGCCGACGCCGGAGAAGATCTCCTCGGCGCGGGTGAGGTGTTCGCCGGTGGCGTGGCTGCCGGCGGAGATGACGGACATCGCCTCGTCGACGAGGGCGGGGGTGTTCGTCATGACCCGTACGACCGGGGTGCCGGCGGCCAGGCGCTCCTCGAAGTAGGACGTGGGGATGCCGGCGGCGCCGCTGATCACCAGGCGGTCGGCGGGGACGTGCGGGGCGAGCTCCCGCAGGAGGGTGCCCATGTCCTGTGGCTTGACGGTGAGGATGAGGGTGTCGGCGGACTTGGCGGCCTCGGCGTTGCTGACCGCTTCGACGCCGTAGCGCTCATGGAGCTGTTCGGCGCGTTCCGGGCGGCGGGCGGTGACCAGGAGGTCGGCGGGTGCCCAGCCGCCTCGGATCATTCCGCTGAGCAGGGCTTCGCCGATTTTTCCGGTGCCGAGTACGGCGACCTTCTGGGTCATGCTGCGGTTCACCTCGCCGGTGGTGCCTGGTCGGTTACGCGGTCATCCTCGCACCTGGGCGGCGCGCGACGCGGGTGCGTTCCGAGGGCCGGGACGGCGTCACGCTGTACGGCGGCGGAGGGTGGCCGCGCCGAGGGCGAGCACGAGCAGGGCGCAGCCGGTGACGACGAGGGTGTCGCGGAGGAAGTTGCCGGTGATGTCGGGGTGTGTGAGGACCTCGTTCATGCCGTCGACGGCGTAGGACATCGGCAGGATGTCGGAGATCGCTTCGAGGGCCGGCTGCATGGTGTCGCGTGGGGTGAACAGGCCGCAGAGCAGGAGCTGGGGCATCAGGACGGCGGGCATGAACTGGACGGCCTGGAATTCGGAGGCGGCGAAGGCCGAGACGAACAGGCCGAGCGCGGTGCCGAGCAGTGCGTCGAGGACGGCCACCAGGAGCAGCAGCCAGGGCGAACCGATGACGTCCAGGCCGAGGAGCCAGACGGACAGGCCGGTGGCGAGGGCCGACTGCGCGATGGCGAGCAGGCCGAAGGCGAGGGCATAGCCGCTGATCAGGTCGGCCTTGCCGAGGGGCATGGCGAGCAGGCGCTCCAGGGTGCCCGAGGTGCGTTCGCGGAGGGTGGCGATGGAGGTCACCAGGAACATCGTGATCATCGGGAAGATGCCGAGGAGGGACGCGCCGATGGTGTTGAAGGTCTCCGGGCGGGCGTCGAAGACGTAGCGGAGCAGGGCGATCATCACGCAGGGGACGACGAGCATCAGCGCGATGGTGCGGGGGTCGTGGCGCAGCTGGCGCAGGACGCGGGCGGCGGTGGCCAGGGTGCGGGACGGGGAGCAGGGCGCGGTGCGGGCGGGCGGCGCGCCGGCGGCGAGCGGTGCGGTGGTCATCGCGCTGACTCCTCGGGGGTGGCGGTGGTGCGCGCCGGTTGCGGGGGTGGGCCGGCGGCCTCGGCCCGGTCGACCAGGTGGAGGAAGGCGGCCTCGACGGTGGTGGAGCCGGTGCGGTCACGGAGCGCGTCCGGGGCGTCGTCGGCGAGGATGCGGCCCTCGCGCATCAGGAGCAGCCGGTGGCAGCGCTCGGCCTCGTCCATGACGTGGGAGGAGACCAGGAGGGTGACGCCGCGGTCGGCGGCGAGGGTGTGGAAGAGGTTCCACAGGTCGCGGCGGAGGACGGGGTCCAGGCCGACGGTGGGTTCGTCGAGGACGAGGAGTTCCGGGGCGCCGAGCAGGGCGACCGCGAGAGAGACGCGGCTGCGCTGGCCGCCGGAGAGGTTGCCGGCGAGGGCGTCGGCGTGGCGGGTGAGGTCGACGTCCTCGATGGCGCGGGTGACGGTTTCGCGGCGTCGGGCGCGGGCGGCCCGGCCGGGGTGCAGGACGGCGGCGAAGTAGTCCAGGTTCTGGCGGACGGTGAGGTCGTCGTATACAGACGGGTCCTGGGTGACGTAGCCGATGCGGGGGCGCAGCCGGGGGTCGCCCGCGGGGTGGCCGAGGACGTCGAGGGTGCCGGTGACCTTGGCCTGGGTGCCGACGATGGCGCGCATCAGGGTGGATTTGCCGCAGCCGGAGGGGCCGAGGAGGCCGGTGATCCGGGCGCGCGGTACGTCGAAGGCGAGGGCGTCGAGGACGGTGCGGCCGCCTCGGGAGACGGTGAGGTCATGGGCGTGGACGGCGGGATCGCGGCCATAATTCATCATGCGATGAATACTGCTCGGGGCGGGGTGGGGCGTCAAGCAGGTGGGATGAGGTGCCTGGGATGAGGCGACTGGAGTGAGGTGGAGTGGCCTGATGGGCCATTGGGGTGACGATGTGGCGCAGTGGGGTGCGGGGCGGCGCGCGATGGAGCGAGGCGCGCGCCAGCGGGCGCCGTAGTGATCGGAACCATACGTTCCTGTTTGATAACTCCGCGTTTACACGGTGGTTACATATCGAGTTGCGGTCAGGCGCGTTCGGCTCGACACAATGGGGGGACCTGTCCAGCCGCGCCGGAAGGGGCGACGATGGCGAAGATCCGGGTCGGCCGCCTCGGCCGTCTCCTGTTGATCGTCGTGGCCGTCGTCCTGGCCCTGCCGACCGCCACCGAGGGCGTGTACGGAGAGATCGCGGCGGCCGCGGCGGCCATGAACCGCGCTTCCGGTACGGGTACTGGTTCCGGTACCGGCTCATCGGGTGTCGCCCCGATGGCGTCGGACGCCTCGGAGCACCCGGAGTCCGGCGCCGATCGCTGCCAGCCGCGCCGTGGCGGAGGTTCCACGGCCACGGTGACCGCGCCGACGCCGCCGGGCACGACCGTCTCGACGGCCGGTCCCGTGCGGACCGAGGGCGGGCTGCGGGTGACCGTCCCGCTGACCGGCCGGCAGGCCGTACCGCTGTCGAGATCAGGCGAACTGCCGGTCCATCACCGCGTTTTCCGCTGCTGAGAGCTGAGAGCTGCCCCCAGGGCCTCCCCCGGCCCGCGCATCCGACGGATCCAGCCGTCACCACTTTTCATGGCGTGCGCCGCACGGCGCTGCGCGGCAGCAGGTGTTCCCGGCTGCCCGCGTCGCTCTGCGTTCGCCCGTGCCCGTGCGTGCGCCACCGCATCTCGCACTCGCTGGAGGCATCCTCATGCGTAGGTTCCGTGTGCCCCGCCGCCGCCCGTCCCGGTCGTCCATACCCGCGCGGTTGTCCCCCTCGTCTCCCTCGTCTCCCTCGTCTCCCTCGTCCGCCTCGTCATCCGGCTCGTCCCGGGCGGGGTCCCCGTCCCGAGGTGCGCTGACGGTCTGGCGCGCCGATTTCACCGCGTCGCTCGTCGTCTTTCTCGTGGCCGTCCCGTTGTGTGTCGGGGTGGCCGTCGCATCCGGGGTGCCGGCCGAGCTGGGGCTGGTCACCGGCGTCGTCGGCGGGCTGCTCACCGGGCTGTTGCCGGGCAGCAGTCTGCAGGTCAGCGGGCCGGCCGCCGGTCTGACCGTGCTGGTCTACGAGGCCGTGGAGGAGTACGGGCTCGGCACGCTGGGTGCGCTGGTGCTGATCGCCGGTGTGCTGCAGCTGGCCATGGGGGCGCTGCGGCTGGGCCGCTGGTTCCGGGCCATCTCCGTGGCGGTCGTACAGGGGATGCTCGCGGGCATCGGGCTGGTGCTGATCGCCGGGCAGTTGTACGCCCTGGTGGACGCCAAGGCACCGGGCAGCGGGCCGGCGAATCTGGCCGGGCTGCCGGACCTCGCGGCGGACACCGCCGGGGCCGGTCCGGCGCTCGCGGCGCTGGCCGTGGGAGCGGGGACCATCGCGGTGCTGGTGCTCTGGCCGCGGTGGCGGCCGGCGGCGCGGGTGCTGCCGGCGCCGCTGGTGGCGGTGGCGCTGGCGACGGCCGTGGTGTCCGTACTGGATCTGCCGCTGGCGCGGGTCGAGGTGCAGGGCCTGCTGGAAGTCGTACAGCCGCCGGGCGGCGCGGACTTCGCGCAGCTGACGGAGGCGGCGGCGGTGGCCGGTGCGCTGGGCACCGTGCTCGCCTTCACCCTGATCGCGTCGGCGGAGTCGCTGTTCAGCGCGGCCGCGGTGGACCGGCTGCACGACGGGCCGCGGACCGATTACGACAAGGAGCTGATGGCCCAGGGCGCCGGCAACACGGTGTGCGGGCTGCTCGGGGCGCTGCCGATGACCGCGGTGATCGTCCGCAGCGCGGCGAATGTGCAGGCCGGGGCGCGAACAAAGGCCTCGCGGGTGCTGCACGGGGTGTGGCTGCTGCTCTTTGCCGCGGCGTTCCCGGCAGCGCTGGGTGTGGTGCCGATCGCGGCGCTGGCGGGCGTACTGGTGCATGCGGGCTGCAAGTTGCTCCCGGTGAAGGAGTGGCGTCCGCTGTGGCGGGAGCACCGGGGCGAGGCCGTGGTGCTGGCAACGACGTCGGTGGCGATCGTGGCCACCAACATGTTCGAGGGGGTCCTGCTGGGGCTGCTGATGGCGATTGCCAAGTCGGCGTGGGAGACCTCGCATGTGCACCTGGAGATCGTGGGGCTGGACGAGCCGGAGGCCGGGCCCGCGGCGAGCGGCGAGGCGGCCGACAGCGAGGCGGGGTGTCCGGGCGCCCGGCCCCCCATCCGCGTACGGGCCGTCGGCCATGCCACCTTCCTGCGCCTGCCGAAGCTGCTCGACCAACTGGAGGCGCTGCCCCGGGACCGGGAGATCGAGCTGGATCTGTCGGGGCTGCGGCATCTCGACCATGCCTGTGCGGCCGCGCTGGGCAGCTGGGAGGAGCAGCGCCGCGGTGGCCCGGACGGCACCGCCCGGCAGAAAGCGCCGTCGATCGCCCCGTAATGCAACCTAAGCGAAAGGGAGGGGCGTTGCGGCGGAAATGACCGTAGGGTCGGGGAACTTGTGATCACCGACCCGAGGAGTGCTGTGACCCGCCGGCCCCTTCGCTGTTGCGGTGCGACCGCCGCCCTGTCCGTCGCCCTGCTGCTGTCCTCCTGCACGAGCGGTGGCAGCGGGGCGGCGGGCAGCGGCGGGGTGGGCGACCCGCTCTTCCCGGCGCTCGGCAACGGCGGCTATCAGGTCCGCCATTACGGGCTCGACCTCGACTACGACGTGAAGAAGCAGCGGCTGGCCGCGACCGCCGAGATCACCGCCGAGGCCAAGCAGGATCTGCGGTCCTTCCAACTGGATCTGCAGGGGCTGCAGGTGTCCGGCGTCCAGGTCGACGGTAAGGACGCCGCCTTTACCCGTAAGGGACACAAGCTGACGGTCCTGCCGGCCGACGGGCTCAAGAAGGGCGCGGACTTCCGTACCACCGTCGACTACGGCGGGACCCCCGAGGAGATGACGGATCCGGACGGCTCGACGGAGGGGTGGGTCAGGACCGCCGACGGGGCGTTCGTGGCGGGTGAGCCCGCCGGGTCCATGACATGGTTCCCCGGGAACAACCACCCCGACGACAAGGCGACCTACGACTTCACGATCACGGTGCCGAAGCGCTATACGGCCGTCGCCAACGGGGAGCTGCGGTCGGAGAAGATCTCCAAGGGCAAGGCCACGTTCGTGTGGCACAACAGTCAGCCGATGGCGACGTATCTCGCCACCGCCACCATCGGGAAGTTCGATGTCCACACGTCCCGTACGTCCGACGGGCTGCCGCTGTATGTCGCGGTGGACCCGGCGGAGGCCGCGGCGAGCCGGAAGCCGCTGGAGCGGCTGCCGGAGATCCTGAAGTGGGAGAGCGGGCTGTTCGGCAGGTACCCCTTCTCGTCCGCGGGTGCGATCGTCGACGACACGCCGAAGAAGATCGACTGGGAGGCCCTGGAGACCCAGACCAAGCCGATCTACGCCGGCGCGCCGAAAACCGTGACCGTGGTGCACGAGATGGCCCACCAGTGGTTCGGCGACTCGGTGACGCCGAAGACCTGGCGGGACACCTGGCTCAACGAGGGCTTTGCGACCTACGCCGAGTGGCTGTGGGAGGAGCACGAGGGCGGCAAGACGCCTCAGCAGCAGTTCGACGCGCTTTACAAGGACGATGAGGACAACGAGCGCTGGGCCTTCCCGCCGGGCGACCCGGGCAAGGCGCAGAACGTCACCGGGACGCCCGTCTACGAGCGGGGCGCGATGGTGCTCCAGCAGCTGCGGAAGGCCGTCGGCGACAAGACGTTCTTCAAGATCCTCAAGGAGTGGCCCGCCAAGTACCGCTACTCCAACGCCGATTCGAAGGAATTCATCGCCTTCTGCCAGGAGCGCACGGACGAGGATCTGACCGACCTCTTCGACGACTGGCTGTACGGGAAGGGGAAGCCGGAGTGGGAGTACTGAGCGGGGCGTGGGCGTAAAGGCGACGGGCACGCGCTAGCCGACGCCGGGGATGAGGCGGATCGCGTCGGGGCGGCGGGCCGCCAGCTTCAGGAAGCGGACGGTGGAGCGGACCACCTGTTCCTTGACGCGGGCGGCCGGACGGCCGGTCAGCACCCGCTCGCGCGGCGTGTCGTCGGCCCGTACCGGCTGGATCAGACCGTCGTGCCGCCCCAGGCTCACGCACTGCACGAAGAAGCCGAACGACAGCGGCTCGGGCTCGGCGCCACGCGATTCGGCGATGATCGCGCCGGCCGCGTGGGCGCCGGTGGGCAGGGCGGTGGCGCAGGCCATCCGCAGGGCACCGGCGCGGGGCGCGCGGGCCGCGGCCGCATCGCCGGCGACATAGATGTCGGGGTGGCTGACCGAGCGGAGGGCCGCGTCGACCCGGATCCGGCCGGATGGGGGCACCCCCGTGCCCTTAAGGCATGGGGGAGGATCGGTGTCCAGGCCCGCGTCCCGGGCGAGCCCGTCGGTGGCCCGCAGGGCGGTCGTCCACACCACGGCGTCGGCGTCGACGCTGTCCGCGTCGGCGATCCGGCGGCCCTCCTCGACGCGTACGTGCAGCCGGTCGAGAACGGTACGGACATGGGCGCGGCCGCGGGCCGACAGTCCGCCGCCGATCTCGCCGCCGGTGAGCAGCCGGACCTCCCACTCCGGGTGGGATTCGGCGAGTTCAGCGGCCATCTCGATGCCGGTCAGGCCGCCGCCGACCACCGCCAGCGCACCCGGGCCGTCCAGCAGTCGCTTGTGGAGGGCGGGGGCGCTCTCGGCGGTGAAGGCCCTTCCCCATGCGGTGGGGGTGGGCCCGGCGGTCGCTGCGGGAGTGGCTCCGGGTGCGGCGCCGCGCGGGTCGGTGTGGCTGCCGAGGGCGTAGACGAGACGGTCGTAGAGGAGGGTGCGGCCGCAGTCGGTGTGGACGGCGCGGGCGGCCGGGTCGAGGGCGGTGGCGCGGGCGGCCAGATGCTCGATGCCGGTGCCGCGCAGCATCTGGGCCCGGGAGTGGCTCACTTCGGGGCGGCCAGCGGCGAGTTCGTGCAGCCGGACGCGCTCGGTGAACCGGTCGCTGGGATCGACCAGGGTCACCCGGGCGTACGGGGCCAGCCGGAGCGCCGCCATCATCCCCGCGTAGCCACCGCCGAGGACCACGACCTTCTGCCGCAACCGCTGCTTCGCCACGATCTTCATGCTGCCCTCCTGGAGGTTGGGCGCCGCGTCTGGTGTGCGGCGTCGGAAGGGGGACGAGACAGCGCGCCGGAGTGTGACAGCGTGCCCGCCCCTCCTTCCTGCCTGCCGGGTTACAGCCGGCCGAGGTCGAGATGGCCGAGCTTGTCCGGGTTGAGGACGGCGTCCACCTCCGTGATCCGCCCCTCGTGCACGGTAAACGCGAACACGCCCGCCTGACGGCCCGTCGCGTCGGTGAAGGCGAGCCCGGTGGCGCCGTTGACGTCCACCATCGCGACCCGCAGGTTCTGCTGCTCGGCGCCCCGGGCCACCAGGCCCCGCACAAAGCGGGCGACCTTCTCGCGGCCCAGCACCGGCCGGCGGGCCGCGCTCACCTTGCCGCCGCCGTCCGAACGCCAGACGACCTCGGGGTCGAGGACGGACAGCAGCGCGTCGAAATCGCCGCCCATGACGGCGCCGAGGAAGGCCTCGACGGTACGGCGGTGCTCCGCGCGGTCGACGGTGCGGCGCGGGGCCTCGGCCCGTACCCGTTTGCGGGCGCGGGAGGCCAACTGCCGTACGGAGTCGGGGGTTCGGCCGACCGCCTCGGCGATCTCCGGGAAGGGGACCGCGAAGACGTCGTGGAGGATGAAGGCGGTGCGCTCGGCCGGGGTGAGCCGTTCCAGGACGGTGAGCAGCGCCATCCCCACGGATTCGTCGAGGGTGACGCGGTCCTCGGGGCCGGAGCCGTCGGGCGCGACGGGCACGACGGGCAAAGTGCCCACGGCCCCGCCGAGCAGCGGCTCGGGCAGCCACGGCCCGACATACCTCTCGCGACGGGCCCGGGCCGAGCCCAGCAGGTCGTAACAGATGCGGCTCACGACGGTGGTCAGAAAGCCGCGCGGGCTGGCCACCGGTGGCTCGTCGGGCAGCGCCTGCCAGCGCAGCCAGGCCTCCTGTACGGCGTCGTCGGCGTCGGCGACCGTGCCCATGATCCGGTACGCGATGCCCCACAGCCGGCCGCGGTGCTCCTCGAACTGGGCCAGTCGGCCGTGGTCCTGCGCGCTTCCCGTGTCCGCCACCTGCTGGCTCCTCTGCTCCACTACATCCGCCGGCCCGCTGTCGGGCAGGTCTGTCCCCCTTAGGACGGCGTGGCCGGGCGGAGTGTGACAGTCAGGTCGAGTGCGTAGGCCTCCTCGACCACGCCGTCCGGGAAGACGTCCAGCAGGGCCGCCCGTTCGTCCTCCAGTACGGGGGCGGCGGCAGCGGGACCGATGGAGGCCAAGTAGGAGCGGCTGCCGAGCATGGCGAGATGGGTGTCGAGGGGGACTTTCCGGGTCCAGTGCAGGACGCGGGGGGCGGGGTGCAGGCCGAGGCCGAGGGCGCGGATCAGGTCGGGGGCTTCCGGTGCGACACCGTGGGCGTGGTAGCCGGGGAGCCGGCGGGCGAGGCGGGCCTCCTGTTCGGCGGCCCAGGCGACGTCCGGGTCGGGGATGTTCCACCACAGGGCGAGCGCGCCGCCGGGCCGCAGCACCCGCATCGCCTCCGGGACCGAGCGGGCGGGGTCGGTCCAGTGCCAGGCCTGGGCGTAGCCGACGAGGTCGAAGCCCGCGTCGTCGGAGAAGGGCAGCGCATCACCGAGGGCGCGGACGAGCGGGGTGCCGGGGAGCGCTGCGTGCGCTTCGGCGGCCATCGCGGCGCCCGGCTCCACGGCGGTGACGTGTGCGCCGCGTGCGGCGAGCAGTGCGGTGGCGATGCCGGTACCGGCTCCGACGTCCAGCACCCGCGCGCCGGCCAGCGGCCGGCCGGCCAGTTCTTCGATCGCGTCGAAGAGGGCCGGCGGATAGCCGGGGCGGGCCGCGGCGTACTGGGCGGCCACGGCGTCGAAGGAGCGGGCGAGGGTGGCGTGGGCCGGTGGCTGTGACGGGTGGGGCGGCGGCGTCTGCGGGGAGTGGGAGTGCGGGGGCATGGCGGTCATGGTGCCCAAGTTGGGGAGGGCGCGGCGGGACTCCCCAGAAATACGGACTCGGTTTTTTTTGGTCCGGGTTTGTTTTCAGCCTTGGTCTGGCACCCCGGACGGAGTCTGGGGGAGTGTTCCACACGAGGGCGGGCCGGTACGCGAAGCGCTGAACCGGGCCGCCATCCCGTCATGTCAAGCACGGTTGCCGTACTAGGGGGCCATGACCCCCGCGTGGGCGGTGGAGGCCAGCAGGGTGCCCGTGCCCGCGAACTTCGCGTCGTAGCCGCCGTTGGCGAGGACCAGGGGAAAGGTCAGGGTCTCGTCCAGCCGGGCGGTTCCCTGGGCGTTGGTGATCGCCGTGCCCAGGACCTGGCTGCCGGTGCTGAACGTGATGGTCTGGCCGGACACGGGCAGGCCGGTGACCAGGTCTTTCAGCGTGGCGGTCAGGAACGGGAAGTACACGTGCGGCGGGAACAGTTTCGCCAGTGCCGGGGTGGCGGTCAGCGAGGTGGCGTGGACGGGGAGGACGTAGGTGAAGCCGTTCACCAGGCTGGCGCAGCCGCCGTCGGTGGTGACGGTGACGGTCGCCGGGCCGAGCGCGCCGGCGGGGGTGGTGGCGGTGATCTGGGTGCCGGCGGGGTTGACGCTGATGCCGGTGGCGGGGTTGCCGCCGATGGTGACGGCGGCGCCGGTGAGGTTGGTGCCGGTGAGGGTCACCGGAGTTCCGCCGGTGGTGGGCCCCTGGTTGGGGCTGATGCTGGTCAGCGTGGGGAACGGCGGGATGACGCTCACGTCGTCCGACGTCTGGTTGGTGACGTAGATCTTGCCGTTGGGTGCGACCGCCACCCCGAACGGCTGGGAGCCGACGGGGATGGGGGTGCATACGACGGTGTTGGTGGCGGTGTCGATCACCGCAACGTCGTTCGACCCGAAGTTGACCACGTAGGCCTTGCCGTTGGGGGCGACCGCCACACCGGTCGGCTGAGTGGCGACGGGGATGGGGGCGCCCACGACGGTATTGGTGGTGGTGTTGATCACCGTCACGTTGTTCGACGCGATGGCGGACACATAGGCGTTGCCGTTGGGGGCGATCGCCACCCCGAATGGGCCGGCGCCGACGGGGATGCTGGGGACGAGGACGGTATTGCTGGCGGTGTCGATCACCGTCACGTTGCCGGAGCTAGAGTTGGCGACGTAGGCGTTGCCGTTGGGAGCGACCGCCACCGCGGCAGGGCCGGCGCCGACGAGGATGGGCACGCCCACGACGGTGTCCGTGGCGGTGCTGATCACCGTCACGGTGTTGGAATTCTGGTTGGTGACGTAGGCGTTGCCAATGGGGGCGACCGCCACGCTGGCCGGGGTGAGGCCGACGGGGATGCTGGGGACGAGGACGGTGTTGCTGGCGGTGTCGATCACCGTCACGTCGTTCGAGCCACCGTTGACGACGTAGGCCTTGCCATTGGGGGCGACCGCCACCCCGTTCGGGCCGGTGCCGACGGGGAGGCTGGGGACGAGGACGGTGTCCGTGGCGGTGTTGATCACGGTCACATCGTTGGAGTTCGCGTTGGCCACGTAGGCGTTGCCATTGGCGGCGACCGCCACTGCGACCGGCTGACTGCCCACCAGGATCGTCGTCAGTGCCAGCAGCCTGATCGGCGCTGCCGTCCGAGTCGCGGGGAGGGCGGTGGCCGAAAGCAGCCCCGGCAGCCCCGGCTGAATGTTCGTACTCATGCTGACCCCTTCAAGTAGGGGCCACCCTTGGCCTGCCAGGCCGGCCGGGGCGTCGGCACAGGCCCGCAGATCCTCTCCGGGGCATCACGGCAGCAGAACACGCCGTCAAACACAGCGGGCTGTCCACCCCGAGGAGGGTTGGGCAGCCCGTCGGTTTCGTTCACCCCTGCGATGCCCGCCCCGCACGCCGACGAAACACCCACCGCATTTGCCGTACTAGCGGCGCTTCTTGGGCCTGGGCTTCTTCGCGGCCGGGTTGCCGGTGCGGGCGCCGCGGCGGCGCTCGTACCGCTCGCGGGCGGCGGCGTACTCGGCGCGGTGCAGCTTCTCGCCGGGGGCCTCGATCAGGCTGCGGCAGAAGTAGGCGAGCAGCGAGCCGATGAAGCCGATGAGCATCAGGCTCTGTGCGGACTTGTCGGCGGCGCTCTGCGCGGAAGCGTCGGGGCGCCGCACGAAGCCGTCCCAGGTGCGGCGGAAGGCCAGGGCACTGCAGATGGCGAAGCCGGCGACGACGAGGATGGAGACGAACGAGCCGACCGCGGCGATCTCCAGGCCCTGGAAGGCGAAGCGCAGGACGGCCGCGCCGGCCGCGGCGAGCGCGAGCGAGCCCACCGCGACGCCGGCCCGGCGCAGGCCGTAGCCGCCGTCGTGGTGGAGCCAGGTGGTGCCGAAGAACCGGATCTCCTCCGGCTGCGGGCCGCCGGACGGGCTTCCGGGTTCCGCGCTCCCGGGGGGCGTCTGCTCATCGCTCATGGCATCGATTATCCCCGCGGCGGGCCCGTGGCACCGCGGTCTGCGGCGCGGCGGCTCAGCCCATGCAGGGCGGTGCGACCATGCCGCTGCTGCCCGTCCGGACATACGTGTCGGAGACGTACTGGCCGGGAGCGATGTTGTCCCAGATGTCCGAGGTGCCGTACGGGCCGCTGACCTGCTGGCCGTGCCGCTGGCAACGGATCTCGATCCGTGCGCCCTCCGCGAGCTGGCGGACGACCGAGAAGTCGGTGCCGGGGCCGCTGCGGACCTTGACGCGGTAGCCGGGCGCGACCGGGAAGGTGAGGCCGCCGGTGGCGGCGAGCGTCTGGTCGCCGGCCGGTTCCAGGGAGGCCTGATGGTCCTGTGTGGTCATTTCGTGTTCCCCCGTTGATCGTGTTCGTTTCGGTTCTGCCACGCGCACGCTAGCAAGCCTCATTCATCTCGTACGTGCTATCGACTAGGCTCCGCGCGTCGCACCTGCGACCGAATGGCAGGGGAAAGACACGGGGGTGGAACCATGCCGTCGCTGCGCGATTCCGGGGTCGGCCCGGAAGCGGAGCATCCGGAATACGCCGGCCAATACCGCCTTGAGGCACGGCTCGGCGCCGGCGGCATGGGCGTGGTCCACCTCGCCCGTTCGTCCTCCGGACTGCTGCTGGCGGTCAAGGTCATCCATGCCGAATTCGCCCAGGACCCGGAATTCCGGGGGCGGTTCCGGCAGGAGGTGGCGGCCGCGCGGCGGGTCAGCGGGGCCTTCACGGCGCCCGTCGTGGACGCCGATCCGGATGCCGAGCGGCCCTGGATGGCGACCCTGCACATTCCCGGCCCGACCCTCTCCGAACATGTGAAGCGGAACGGCCCGCTGGCGCCCGGCGAGGTGCGGCGGCTGGCGGCGGGACTGGCCGAGGCGCTGCGTGACATCCATCGCGCGGGGGTGGTGCACCGCGATCTCAAGCCGGGAAATGTGCTGCTGGCCGCCGATGGCGCGAAAGTCATCGACTTCGGGATCTCACGCCCTTCCGACAGCGAAATGCGGACCGAGACCGGAAAATTGATCGGTACGCCGCCGTTCATGGCGCCGGAGCAGTTCCAGCGCCCGCGCGAGGTGGGGCCCGCGGCGGATGTCTTCGCGCTGGGTTCGGTGCTGGTGCATGCCGCCACCGGGCGCGGGCCGTTCGACTCGGAGAGTCCGTACATCGTCGCGTACCAGGTGGTGCACGACGATGCCGATCTGGCGGGCGTACCCGAGGAGTTGGCGCCGCTGATCGAGAGCTGTCTGGCGAAGGATCCGGCGGACCGGCCGACGCCGGATGCGCTGATGGAGCTGCTGCGGACGGATGCGCCGGCGGAGGTGCCCACGGAGGTGCCGCAGGGCTGCACGGCGTCGGCGGTGCGGATACCGGAGCAGCGGCAGCCGGTACGGGCCGAGGCCGCGCCGCCGCGGGCCGAGACGACGCATGTGCGGGCGCCCGCGCCCGTCGAGACCCCCGCCGGCCCCTCTCGCCCCGCCCGCCCGCGCTCCCGCCGCCGGCCGCTCTGGGCCGCCCTCGCCCTGGTGGTGGCCGGAGCCGGGACGTTCGCCGGCGTCCGGGCGCTGTCCGGCGGGGAGGACGGTCAGGACCCGGCGCTGCAGACGCATCCGTCGCGCGCCGGCCAGGCCGACTTCCACCCCTGGCGCACCACGCTCCTCCAGCGTCCCAAGGGCTACGCCGCGGAGATGCCGTACTGCACGGCCGGCTCCGACGCCGTCTTCTGCGGTCAGCCCGGCGTCCTTGCCGCCCGGCTCGATCCGGACAGCGGCCATGTGGCGTGGCGGCGTACGGGCGCTTCCGCCGGCAAGGACGCCTCGTCGCCGACCGCGCCGGTGCTGTCGGGCGGGCTGCTGTACGTCTTCTCCGCCGACGGCAAGCGGCTGATGGCGCTCGACCCGTCGGCCGACGGCAAGGGCGCCACCCGTTGGAGCAAGGACGTCTCCGGGTACGAGGGCGGGGCCCGGGTCGTCGGGGACCGCGTACTGCTGACGGCCGGGGACGGCACGGTCACCGCGCTGGACAGTGCGAGCCACCGGCAGCGGTGGCACAAGCGCTTCCCGGGGCATGCGCTCCCGAGCTTCGCCACGTTCGGCGACGCGGGTACCGCCTATGCGGCCGAGGGCACCGCCGACGGGACGGGCACCCAGGTCACCGCCATCGATCCGGCCGACGGCTCGGTCCGCTGGTCCCGGCAGCTGCCCGGGATACTCACCGTGGCCGGGACAGGAACGTCCGGGGCGCTCTATCTCACCGTCGGCGACCCGGAGTTGTCGTACCGCACCACCGCCGTCGTCCGCTACGACCCGGCCACCGGGCACAGCCGGCGGCTGCCGCTGGCCGCACCGTTGAACCAGGCGGCCGCGGTGGTGGGCGGTGAGACGGTGTATCTGCTGGCCGAGGGCGGTGCGCTACAGGCCGTCGGCGAGCGGAAGTGGAGCACCGAGACGTCGGTCAGCCGGGGTTCGGCGCCGGTGGTGAGCGGCGACCGGCTGTATTTCAGCGCGGCGGACGGGCGGCTGATCGCGGTCGACGCCCGGTCCGGCGGGCTGCTCGGGCAGACTGCGCCGCAGCTGGCGGCCGGCCGGCGCAACGGCTTTCTGGAGATGCTGCCGGCTCCGCGGGCGGACGGCCCCCGGGGCCGGATCTACGCGGCCGCCCCGAACGGGACGGTCTTCGCCGCGGCAACCGAAGACCCGGCAGGCTGGTGACGGCCGGGCCCGCCGCCCTCGTGGCAGGGACAGGCGCAGCCTTCGCGCCGGACGCCAGGGACCGTCGTCGTCTCGATGGTGCCCTTGTCGCACCTCGCGTGCTCCCCGATGTGGCACGCCGGGGAGATGTACGTGGGCTGTCGGGCGGGCATCTCAGGCCACCGCCGAGCGGACCCAACGGGGTGCTGCCGTTGTTGCCCGGTACCGCGGGTTGTCCGGGCGCGTACGGGACCGGCTGAGCACGTAGGGGCGTACGGAGTTCAGCGGGTCCACGAACGGCCGGTGCTCGGCTGCGTCGTGGGCGTAGCGGCTCTTGTGCCGCGGCAGCGGAGTGTGAGAGAGAGGCGGGCCCGGGGCGGGGGACGGTTGCGGCGTGGCGGCGGCGCGGTGCTTCCCGTATGCGGGGAAGAGCAGCGCGAGGAGCCGCATGAGCGCCGCAATCACCGGGCCGCCCTGTTGAGCGCGGCGATGAGCCGGTGCGTCGTCTCAAGGTTGCAGCGCCCCAACTCGACCAGGGGGCGCGGCTGTGCGTAGCCGTACGACACCGGGTCCACACCGAGCGACGGCAGCACGATGCCCGTCCGCTTGAGCGCGGCGGCCAGCTCGTCGCAGGCCGCTTCGGCCTCTGCCCTCGTGTCGGCCGCCGCCGGTCGTTCGTCCGTCGTCATGGGTGCCGCTCCGATCTGCCGTTTCCCTGTCTGGAGGACCGGAGCGCAACTACCGTGTGTGTTCCGGTCATTACGAGAATGGACCCGGAAACGGGCGCGAACGCCGCTTGCGGGCCGTACTTCGCCGCCCCGCACCGTTAGTTCCACACCTTCCACAAAGGAGGGCGCCATGCCGCCGAGACGAGCGGTCACCGGACGGAGTCAGGAGCCGCGCCAACGGTTCGTGGAGGAACTGCGATTACTGCGCTCGCAGAAGGGCGACAGCCTGCGGCAGCTGGGCGAGGTACTGGGCTGGGACTGGTCCCTGTTCGGCAAGATGGAGAGCGGTCAGACGCTGGGGAGCCCGGAGGTGGTACAGGCGCTGGACCAGCATTACGGGACGCCTGGGCTGCTGCTGACGCTTTGGGAGTTGGCGGCGGGGGATCCCACGCAGTTCCGCGAGCGGTACCGGCGGTACATGACGCTCGAAGCGGAAGCGTTGAGCATGTGGCACTACGGGGTCAGCACTATTCACGGGCTGCTCCAGACGGCGAGTTACGCACACGAACTGCTATCGGCCGGTGGCCTCAGTGGCGAACAACTGACGCGGCAGGTCGAAGCACGCAAAGGACGTCGGATACTGCTGGAAGGTGATGACACGCCACGGTTCCGCACGATCCTTTCCGAGGCTGTGCTACGCACACCGTTGGAAGATGCTGCGGAGTGGCGGAAGCAGCTTGAACTCCTCCTGGACATGGGCGAGCGACCGAACGTCATGGTTCAGGTCGTTCGCCACGCAGTCGGACTCCATGCCCTGTCGAACACCGACACCACGTTCCTACGACTCCCGGACGGACGCACCGTGGCATGGGTGGAGACCGGATATTCGGGCGAACTTGTCGAGGAAACGGCAGCAACCGAACGACTTCAGCTCAGCTACGATCTGGTCCGTGACTTAGCCCTATCCCCGGTTGAATCACGGAAGTTCATCAGGCTGATGTTGGAGGAAGTCTCGTGCGAGTCATCGACCTGAGCGCCCTCACCTGGCGCAAGAGCTCATACAGCAACCAGGACGGCGGCGAGTGCATTGAAGTTTCCGACGACCTCCTGACCGCCGTCACCTGGCGCAAGTCCAGCTACAGCAACTCCGACGGCGGTCAGTGCATCGAGGTCTCCGACGACCTCCTGAGCGCTGCCGCATGGCGCAAGAGCTCATACAGCAACCAGGACGGCGGCGCCTGCATCGAGGTCTCCGACGACTTCCCCGCCGTCGTCCCCGTACGCGACAGCAAGCACCCCCACGGCCCCGCGCTCACCTTCGATGCGGCGGCCTGGTCGTCGTTCGTCACCGCCGTGAAGGGTGGAGCGCTGTCCGGCATCTGACGTCCGGACAGGCGCATCACAGGACGGCCCCCGTCGCATACGACGGGGGCCGCTGCCGTGGTGAGGCCGCCCCGTAGTAAGACCGCTTGATAACGTTTCGCGCAGACTTACGGGGAGGAAACGTTCGATGTCCAGCAAAATGTCGGTCCAGCCCGGCGAATTACGCGCGTCGGCGCACGCCCAGAGCGGTATCGCCGACGACATCAAGAAACCCAGCGACAAGGCCATATCCGAGACCGGCACGGCTGCGGATTCCGCCAAGGGGTGGACCGTTGCCCCGGCGCTGCACATGATCAGTGAGACCTGGAAGCCTGCTCTCGACGGCCTGCACAAACGCCTGTTGCAGGGCGCCGGCAACCTCCGCGAAACCGCCGACAACCATGGGTGGAACGAGGACATGGTTGATCAGAACTTCGAGGACTTCAACGGGGACGGTGTGGGCGTGATCGCGTCGGCCCCCGCCTATGGGGGCGGGCCCGACTCCACGGGGTACGCCGGACTGCCGCACACCGGTGCGCCCGGCACCGACCCGGTACGCGAGGCCGTCGGCGAGTACCAGCCGCCGCCACCCGGCACGCCGTCGCCGAGCACGGACGACATGCTGCGCGCCAGGCCTGCGATGCCCGTGTACGACCCGGGCGAGGCCCTCACGGAACCTGGCCGGGGCGCCACTCCCCGGCACATCGACGGCAACCCCTTTGGATGAGTCATGGCTTCCGACTACGCACGTCTGCTGAAGCAGGACTTCGCGGACATGACGGCCGCCGCCGACTCCTGGCAGCGGGTTTCGCGGGACATGGACGGCGCGTTCGACCAGCACCGTACGAAGGTGACCGGTCCGCTGCACGCCTCCTGGGAAGGGGACGACGCCAAGGCCGCCCTGTCGTTCCTTGAGGACATCGAGATGCGCATCAATGTGGTCCGCACCGAGTCGATGACCATCTCGAAGGCGATCGACACGGTTCGATTCCGTATGGAGCAGGCACAGACAGACTTACGCAACGCCGTGCGGAGCGCGGAGTCCGAGGGCTTTGTCGTCGACGACTCCGGCTCCGTGGGAGAGGCTTCCTGCGAAGTGGATGAGTCGCCGGACGAAGCGCAGAGCAAGCTGGACCGGATGAAGCATTTCCAGGAGGAGATCGACACCGCGGTCAAGGACGCCCGGAAGGCTAGCGCCGACGGCCACCAAGCGCTGTCGGAACTCCGTGGCGAGATCCTGGACCGCACCAACAAACACATGGCCGCCGAGTCCGCGGCCGACACCCAGCAGGCCATGAAGGACCTGGGCGTGAAGGGGCCGCAGATCCCCAAGGACCCCAAGGACGCCGCCGCCTGGTGGAAGGGCCTGGACGAAGCGTCGCGCCAGGAGTACGCCACCATGTACCCGGAGCAGATCGGCAAGACGAACGGCCTTCCCAGCACCGTCCGCGACGATGCGAACCGGCTCGCGCTGGACCAGAACCTCAACTACGTCAGTGGCAGCGACCAGGGCGTCCCCGGCATCCCGGAACACCGTCACAACCTTGAGGTCCTGAAGGCCGAACTCGACAAGCGTGACGGCACAACGGGAAACAAGAAGCTCTACCTCCTGGATTTCAACGGCGCCGAGGACGGTAAGGCCGTCATCGCGATGGGGAATCCGGACACCGCGGACAATGTCGGTGTGCAAGTACCGGGCACCGCAACGGACATGGACTCGACCGGCGGCCAGCTGTCGCGGATCGAAAAACTGCAGAGGTCGGCCGAGCGGGCCGATCCGTCGGCGAACACCTCGATGGTCTACTGGCTCGGTTACGACGCTCCGGAAATTCCCAGTGACGATGCCCCGAATCTCGCCGTCGCCGGCACCACCCGGGCCGACGACGCGGCTCCGGACCTGCGGAATTTCACCCACGGCCTGCGCGCCTCGCATGAGGGGGCGGACCGTGCGCACATGACAGTGCTGGGGCACAGCTATGGCGCCACGGTGGTCGGCGACGCGGACGCCGGCGGCAAGGGCCTCGACGCCGACAGCATCGCCGTCGTCGGGAGCCCGGGGGAGACAGTGGCCCACGCATCCGATCTCCATGTCGGCGCAGACCACTTCTACACGGGAATCGCCGACGACGACTTCATCAGCAACGCGCAGGATATGACGCTCGGACCCGACCCCAACACCGCAGACTTCGGCGGCACCCGGTTCGTCACCGACACCCATGGACACAGCGGCTACTGGAAAGACAAAAGCGAAAGCCTCGCCAATCAGGGACGGATCATTGCAGGTCGTAAGCCTGATGAGGCGCCGCCTACGCCCGTCGACCTATAAGGACAGTCCCTTGGCGAAATATCGCTCCGAGGCAACGACCAAGCTTTTGAGGCGAACCCGCCTGATCGTATTGGCCGCCTCGGTCATCCTTTCCACCGGAGCCTGCATGTCTCACCAATCCAACGACCGCAACGAGGCACTACCGCGCAAGAGCCGCGAGGACTCTTTGGCCTGGGCTAAGCACTACACCTCAACCATGGCGCATTACGCCGGTGTCAAGGTGGGCAATAAATACGGCCCTTTCACGGATTTTGAGGACTGCATCGGCGAGAATGACGAGGTGGCGGACGACGGCCGGTACACCCTGACCTACACCGTGTACGCCAGCCTCCCGCGGGAAGAGCACATTCCAGCGGTCCGCAAACTCCGGGCGGCGCTCAAGCAGCAGGGGGGCGTGGACGTCTCCTCGTACCAAGAAAGCCCGCAGTCCCACGAGGTCATTCTCGACGGTTACCACGAGAAAGAGGAGTTCTCTCTCATCGCCGACACCGCCAAACCCCCCAACACCCTCCGCCTGTCCGTCAGCACCCCCTGCTTCCTGCCCCCAGGGGCCAAACAGCAGAAATTCTGAGTAAAGGTAAACGAGCAGAGAAAGGCCCCCGTCGCATGACGGGGGCCTTTCTCACTGCCGTCGGTACAGCTCAGCCGAGCTTGCTCACATCGCACACCGCGCCCTTGTCCGCGCTGGTTGCCATCGCCGCGTACGCGCGCAGCGCCTGCGAGACCTTGCGCTCGCGCTGCTTGGGCGCGTAGACGCCGCCGAGGGCCTCGCGGCGGGCCGCCAACTCCTCCTCGCCGACGAGGAGTTCGATCGAGCGGTTGGGGATGTCGATGCGGATCCGGTCGCCGTCCTCGACGATGTTGCCCTTGAGGACCGCGAGGCCGCCGTCCTTGGAGTAGGCGTGCTCGACGGAGCGGATGCAGCCGCCCTCGGCGTCCACGTCGAGCGACTCCCAGCGCTCGGACTGCGAGAAGGCGGTGGCCGAGCGCTTGCAGCCGGGGGCCGCGTGCCACAGCTCGACAGCCTCGGCGGAGGGCGAACCGCCGCGCACGTCCCAGGTCTTGAGGTGCTCCGCATGCGGATGTTGGAGGAAGTACCGTGCGAGCCATCGACCTGAGCAACATCACCTGGCGCAAGAGCACGTACAGCAACCCGGACGGCGGCCAGTGCATCGAGGTCTCCGACGACCTCCTGAGCGCTGCCGCATGGCGCAAGAGCTCATACAGCAACCAGGACGGCGGCGCCTGCATCGAGGTCTCCGACGACTTCCCCGCCGTCGTCCCCGTACGCGACAGCAAGGACCCCCACGGCCCGACCCTCCTCTTCGAAGCCTCGGCCTGGTCGGCCTTCGTCACCGCCGTACAGGGCGGGCAGCTGCCCGGCGCCTGACGCCCCGCGCCCCAAGAACCAGGCCCCCGTCGTCCGCGACGGGGGCCTCGGCCAAAGGCTGTGAGGGGCCCGGGCCTTTGGGGAGCAACGAGAGATCATTACTGTCGCCCGGCGCTCCGGGCGGCCCGGCTCTGCCGCCACTGCTCCATGGCCTTCTGGAGGGACTCGCTCACGAGGAGAAGGAATTCGCCGGTGGACTCGAAGCGGGCGCCGGCCGGGGTTGCGGCCCCGAGAATCTCGGTTGCGCGCTGCGATGCGGCCGCCAGGGCCTCGTTCATCTGCAGAGCTGCAAGGGTGGACCGGAGCCAGATCTCGTCGTCGATGGCATAGCGTTCGCGGCGCACGCCGGGAACTCGTTCCCGCCTGAGCATTCCCTGCTGTTCGAGGAAGGTGACGGCGTGCGAGATGGACGCCGGGCTGACGCGAAGCCGCTGGACCAGGTCAGCGGCGGTGAGGGTGCCGGAGTCGGTGACGAGCAGGCAGACCAGCACCCTGGCCATCATCCGGGGCAGCCCCTGCTGTTCGAGGAGAGTGGTGAAGGACTCCGTGAGGTCCTGGACCGCTTGGGGGTCACGCCCATGGCTGCTGTCGGGGACCGGCGGCGCCGGAGGCTGAGCCTGCTTGTGTCGGCGCGCACGATGCCGTGTGGCCTCGTGGGCCCGGTCCGCCCCGTAATCGTCGGGTCCGCCGTTGCGGGTGACCTCTCGCATGATGGTCGAGGCGGGCCGCCCCAGACGCTGGCCGATCTCTGTGTATCCGAGTCCCTCGGCCAGCCCCGCAGCGATGTGCTGACGCTCCTCATTGGTGAGTCTGCCTCCGGGCATCGGTGCTCGTCTCCTGTCTGCCGACATGCGCGGAGCTCGGCGCCCGCACCTGCAAAGTATGCGTTCACACGCAGCCCATTGCAATCCCAACGCTGATCACCCATTGCATTCAGCGTCATCATCATTGCAATATCAACACCATGTGCCGTGTGAAGCCTGCAAAATTAGCCCTCTTTGGCCTTTGACGAATCAGTGAACGCAATATACAGTCGCAGACGTTCAGCGATTGCTGAACGTTGGTGCGCGGTACGCAGGGGGATTCATGATGGGAAAGAGCAACAGCGGCTTCTCCGAAACAGGGCTGCGCAGACTGCGCGAGGTGCTGGCACGGCATGTCGAGTCCGGGAAGATTCCGGGGCTCGTCGCCCTGGTCGGCCGGGGCGGTGAGACGCACGTCGAAGCGATCGGGACGATGCGCCATGACGGTGGCGCGCCGATGCGCCGGGACACGATCTTCCGGATGGCGTCCACGTCCAAGCCGGTCGCGATGGCGGCGGCGATGGTCCTGCTCGACGAGTGCAGGCTGCGGCTGGACGACCTGGTAGAGACCTGGCTGCCGGAACTCGCCGACCGACGGGTGCTGAAGCGGATCGACGGCCCGCTGGACGACACCGTGCCGGCGCAGCGGCCGATCACCGTACGGGACCTGCTGACCTCCACGTTCGGGCTCGGCATGGATATGACGTCGCTGGGCACTCCGATCATGGGCGCGGTCTTCGAGCAGGGGCTCACGCCCGATCTGCCGGAGCCGATGCCCGAGCCGGATGAGTGGATGCGCCGCCTGGGCACGCTTCCACTGATGTACCAGCCCGGAGAGCGCTGGCAGTACCACATCAGCCACGATCTGCTCGGCGTGCTCGTCGCCAGGGTCACGGGCCAGTCGTTCGAGACGTTCCTGCGCGAACGCATCTTCGACCCCCTGGGCATGAAGGACACCGGTTTCCACGTGCCCGCCGACAAGATCGACCGGCTGCCGCCCCTCTACGCCCCCGACCCGCAGACCGGAGAGTTCATCGTGTGGGACGAGGCCAAGGGGGGACGCCACAGCCAGCCTCCGGCGTTCCAGGGCGGCGGCGGTGGACTTTCCTCCACCGTCGACGACTACCACGCCTACTTCCGGATGCTGCTGAATCACGGGATGCACGGGGGCGAACGGATCCTGTCCCGGCCCGCCGTCCAGCTGATGACCACCAACCGCCTCACGCCCGAGCAGAACGCCGCCCGCAACGCCATGGCCACCAACAACGTCCATGTGTCATTCGGCCAAGGGCAGCATGGCGGCTGGGGCATGGGGATGGCGGTGCGCACCTACCGCGGCGACTACGCGCCCGTCGGCCAGTTCGGCTGGGACGGCGGAAGCGGCACCTCGACCTACGCCGACCCGGACAACCAGCTCACCGGAATCCTGCTCACCCAGGTCGGGATGTCCACCCCGGACTCGGCGCGGCTCATCCACGACTTCTGGACCACGCTCTACCAGGCGATCGACGACTGACACCGAGCCCGCGCCCGGTACACCCGTGCCCGGTACACCCGCGCCTGGTACGCCCGCCCTCAGCCCACGACACCTGACGGGCAGCCCTCTGGCGGGCGGAACCGTCGACGTTTCCGCCGGGGTCGGGTCTTGGCCCTGTCTGCCTGAGGCCGGGGCCGGGGCCGGGGCCGGGGCCGGGGCCGGGGCCGGGGCCGCCCGAGGGTGCGATCCCCTCGGGCGGCCCGACCTGAGCAATCGAGATACCCCGGACACCGGCAGGACCGCATTCCACCATGCCCGTTCGATCGACTTTCATCACAGATCCAAAGGAGCACACCGCCATGTCCATCACCCTTACCGACCAGGACAAGCTCACCCTGCGGACCGCCGCGTACGGCGCCGTCTCGCTGCTGTCCGCCGCTGACGCCGCCGGCTCGCCCCACAAGGTCGCCACCGACGGCTCCATCGCCCTGGCCTCCGCGACCGGCCCGGTCGGGCATGTGCTCGCCGAGAAGACGAAGGGCGCGAAGCTGAGCAGCAAGTCCGTAGCCGGAATCGCCGACCAGGTGCTGCCGGCCCTGACCGCAGCGATGAGCCTGCTCAAGAAGCAGGATCCGGCAGAGGCCGACAACTTCCGCAGCATCGTCATCGTCGCCGTCGAAGCAGCCACCCGGGCCCACAAGGGCGAGCCCAGCCCCACCATGGCTGAGATGACCCGCAAGATCACCGGAGCCCTCGACGCCGCTTGACGGGATGGGGGGCCGGGACCATCCGGCCGGCCCCCGCGATCGAGATCCTGTCCACAGCTGCGGCGCTCATGCGGCACGACGCCGATCGGATCCCGGTCGACGTCGTCCAGGAAGAGGAACCGCTCCAGCTCAGGTCTGGTCGGCCCATCAGCGAACTTCCCGTACGCCTCGGCCCGTTCATCAGTCAGGAACTCCGCCGGCACGGCCGGACCGTAGCCGGCATCCGGGCCGGCCCGGCGGCGAAGAGCGGCCTGCTGAGTCGATCGCTATCGGGGGAAGCGGCGGGCAGGCCGGAAACGCAGCGGTGCGGCGCCCCTGAGGACGCCGCACCGCTGCCGTACCGAGCCGCTCAGCCGAGCTTGCTCACATCGCGCACCGCGCCCTTGTCCGCGCTGGTTGCCATCGCCGCGTACGCGCGCAGCGCCTGCGAGACCTTGCGCTCGCGCTGCTTGGGCGCGTAGACGCCGCCGAGGGCCTCGCGGCGGGCCGCCAACTCCTCCTCGCCGACGAGGAGTTCGATCGAGCGGTTGGGGATGTCGATACGGATCCGGTCGCCGTCCTCGACGAGGGCGATGGTGCCGCCGGACGCCGCCTCGGGCGAGGCATGGCCGATGGAGAGGCCGGACGTGCCGCCGGAGAAGCGGCCGTCGGTGACCAGTGCGCAGGCCTTGCCCAGGCCGCGGCCCTTGAGGAAGGACGTCGGGTAGAGCATCTCCTGCATGCCGGGGCCGCCCTTGGGGCCCTCGTAGCGGATGACGACGACGTCGCCCTCCTTGACCTGCTTGGTGAGGATCTTGTCGACGGCCTCTTCCTGGGATTCGCAGACCACGGCCGGGCCCTCGAAGGTCCAGATGGACTCGTCGACGCCCGCGGTCTTCACGACGCAGCCGTCCTCGGCGATGTTGCCCTTGAGGACCGCGAGGCCGCCGTCCTTGGAGTAGGCGTGCTCGACGGAGCGGATGCAGCCGCCCTCGGCGTCCACGTCCAGCGACTCCCAGCGCTCGGACTGCGAGAAGGCGGTGGCCGAGCGCTTGCAGCCGGGGGCCGCGTGCCACAGCTCGACGGCCTCGGCGGACGGTGAACCGCCGCGCACGTCCCAGGTCTTGAGGTGCTCCGCGAGCGAGGTGGAGTGGACGGAGTGCACGTCCTCGTTGAGCAGTCCGCCGCGGTAGAGCTCGCCGAGGATGGCGGGGATGCCACCGGCGCGGTGCACGTCCTCCATGTAGTACGTGCCGCCGGGGGCCACGTTCGGGGCGACCTTGGCCAGGCAGGGGACCCGGCGCGAGATCGCGTCCATGTCCCGGAGGCCGTAGTCGAGCTCGGCCTCCTGGGCGGCGGCGAGCAGATGCAGGATGGTGTTGGTGGAGCCGCCCATCGCGATGTCGAGCGCCATGGCGTTCTCGAAGGCGGCGTGGGTGGCGATGTTGCGCGGCAGGACGGACTCGTCGCCGTCCTCGTAGTAGCGCTTGGTGATCTCCACGACCGTACGGCCGGCGTTCTCGTACAGGGCGCGGCGGGCGGTGTGGGTGGCGAGCACCGAGCCGTTGCCCGGCAGGGACAGGCCGATGGCCTCGGTGAGGCAGTTCATCGAGTTGGCGGTGAACATGCCGGAGCAGGAACCGCAGGTGGGGCAGGCGTTCTCCTCGATGCGGAGGACGTCCTCGTCGGAGACGTTGTCGTTGACGGAGTCGACGATGGCGTTGATCAGGTCCAGCTTGCGGACCGTGCCGTCCACGAGGGTGGCCTGGCCGGCCTCCATCGGGCCGCCGGAGACGAAGACGACCGGGATGTTGAGGCGCATCGCGGCCATCAGCATGCCGGGGGTGATCTTGTCGCAGTTGGAGATACAGATCAGCGCGTCGGCGCAGTGCGCCTCGACCATGTACTCGACCGAGTCCGCGATCAGGTCGCGGGAGGGGAGCGAGTAGAGCATGCCGCCGTGGCCCATGGCGATGCCGTCGTCGACCGCGATGGTGTTGAACTCGCGCGGTACGGCGCCGGCGTCCCGGATGGCGTCGGAGACGATCCGGCCGACCGGGGCGAGGTGGGTGTGCCCGGGCACGAACTCGGTGAAGGAGTTGGCCACCGCGATGATCGGCTTACCGATGTCCTCGCTCGCTACACCCGAGGCCCGCATAAGGGCGCGGGCGCCCGCCATGTTGCGGCCATGGGTAACGGTGCGAGACCTCAGATCGGGCACGATGGTCACTCCCTCGGGGTTCGTACGTACGACCGCCGGTCACGGTAGGTGAACCTGCCACGTACCGGGTGGCGTCATAGAGCAGCTGAAGCCGAGATTACGCTCTTGATCCAAGATCCGGACACTGGCGCCGGAATGTGAGATGGCTGACCGGAGTACGGACAGCACGGGGTACGGACGGCACCGGCAGCGTCGGTACTGTCCGTAGCGGCCGTCACGCAGGGCGGACAGGGTGCCGCAGGATGGTGCGCATCTTCGCCGGATCGCTCTCGCGCACGTCGGAGAGGTAGATCTCATGGTGCAGACCGGCGCGCACCAGGCCCAGCTCCGTCATGTACGCGTCCATGCGTGCCAGAGAGGCGGGCTCGTCGGCGTAGGCGCCGTGGTGGGTCATCTGTACGCACCGGCCCTCGGTGAAGGTGACCAGCTGCACCCGGTCGACCGCGGCGCCCGACGGCCGGGCGGTCTCGCGTGCCCGGTCGGCCAGGGCCGGGTCCAGATCGTCGGGCAGGCGCAGGAACAGGTGCCAGCGCCACTGCGCGCGCGGCACGTCCAGCGGCGGACGCGGGTCCTCGACCCACCAGCGCCCTTCCAGCGGCGCCGCATGGGGCACCGGCAGCGCGCCCGCGACGACATACAGGGCCTGGACGCAGACGCCGTACTCGTCGCCGTCCGGTGCGCCCTGCCCGGTCACGCCCAGGCCGCGGACCGGCCCGAATTCCGCCAGTTCGGGCTCGTCGGCGGCGGTGTACCAGGGGTGCGCGGTGTCGTTCACGGTGCCTTTCGCGCTGTCTTTCGCGGTCTCGTTCACGGTCTCGTTCACGGTGTCTCCTCCAAGGGGATCAGCAGCTCGGTGAGCAGTCGTTCGGGTGGCGTGGTGGCGGGATCGTTGAGATAGACCTCCCGGAAGGGCCCGGTGAGGCGGTGGCCACGCTCGGCGCACCAGGCCAGCAGGGCATGGGCGGTCAACGCGATGTGGCCATAGGGGCCGGTATGGGTCGCGCAGGCGAACAGGCCGCCGGGCAGCAGATCCCCGGTGGCCCCCGCCGGTACGGGACGTCCGTCGGGCAGCGCGGCGGCGATGGTGACGGGGATGTGGCCGTCCAGTTCGACGGGGAACAGCCCGGTCAGCCGGACGGCCCGGTCGTGCTCCAGCAGGGGCAGCAGCCCGGCCACGCACCCCCCGGTGACCCGGCCGATGTCCTGCGGCGAACGCGCCGTGTCCCGGAGCACGGCCACCCGCTGGGGTTCCTCGTGCCGGAGGGTGACCTCGGCGCTGGGCAGCCCCTTTGCCAGCACCTGCTCCAGTGCGGCGAGGGTCTGGCGGCGCCGGGCCAGCTCGTCGTCGAGCCGGTCGCGTACCTCGGCCAGGACACGGGCGGCGTCCGGCCCGCGGAGCACCTCCCCGATGGCGGCCAGCGGCACATCCAGCGAGCGCAGCAGGCCGATGGACAAGGCGTCCCGCGCCTGGTCCGCGCGGCAGGAGCGGTATCCGGTGCCGGGGTCCACCCGGGCGGGCGGCAGCAGGCCGAGGTCGGCGTAGTGGCGCAGTTGTTTGACGCTGAGCCGCGCCAGACGGGCGAACTGGCCGATGGACAGGAGGCGTTCGTCGTTCACGGGGCCAGCATGGTGTCTCCGTCAGGGGGAGAGTCCAGCCCGTGGGAGAGTCCAGCCCGTGGGAGAGTCCAGCCCGTGGGAGAGTCCAGCCCGTGGGAGAGTCCAGTCAGTGGGAGGGTCCAGCCGGTGGGGGGGTCCAGCCGGTGGGAGGGCCCAGCCCGTGGGAGGGTCCGGCCCGCCCACGTCCCGGAGTGTCAGGCCTGGGTCAGATACCGCTGAAGCGTCGGCGCCACCATCGCGACGATCTCTTCCAGATCCGCGGACGCCATCGGCTCCATCTTGATGACGTAACGGAGCATGGCGATCCCGATCAGATGGCTCGCGGCCAGCTGGGCCCGGAACTCCGGGTCGGGTACGTGCAGTTCGCCCGCCACCCGCTGGAGCAGGCGGCGCTCGACCAGGCCGCGCAGTACGGCCGCCGCGGTCTCGTTGGTCAGCGCCGAGCGCATGATCGCCAGCAGCGGCTGACGGCTGACCGGGTTCTCCCAGACGCCGAACATGAAGCGGGCCATCCGCTCGCCCGCCCCGGCTTCGCCACCGCCCGCGATCGCGTCCGGCATGGTCAGCGCGGGCGCGAAGGACAGCTCGATGGCCGCCGCGAAGACCTGCTCCTTGGTGCCGAAGTAGTGGTGCACCAGGGCCGCGTCCACCCCGGCCGCCTTGGCGATACCGCGTACCGAGGTCTTGTCGTAGCCGCGCTCGGCGAATTCCGTACGGGCCGCGGCGAGGATCCGCTCGCGGGCGCCGGGCCCTTCGGCGGCCTCGGCGCGGGCCGGGCGGCCGCGGCGCCGGGCCGGCTTGGCGGGCTCCTTTGAAGGCTCCCCGCTCACGACCCCGGCACCCAGGTGGGCGAGGCCAGATGCAGCCGGGTGAAGGCCAGCGCCTCGGCCAGGTCGGCCTCGCGTTCGGCGGCGGACATCGCCCGGCGGGTGTTGACCTCGACGACCACATGTCCGTCGAAGCCGGTGGCGGCCAGCCGCTCCAGCACCTCGGCGCAGGGCTGGCTGCCGCGGCCCGGCACCAGGTGCTCGTCCTTGGCGGAGCCGTTGCCGTCGGCGAGGTGCACATGCGCCAGCCGGTCGCCCATCCGCTCCACCATCTCCAGCGCGTCGTTGCGCGCGGTGGAGGTGTGCGACAGATCGACGGTGAAGTGCCGGTAGTCGTCGTTGGTGGGGTCCCAGTCCGGGGCGTACGCCAGCATCTCGCGGTCCCGGTAGCGCCACGGGTACATGTTCTCGACGGCGAACTTCACCTCCGTCTCGTGCTCCATCCGCCACACCCCGCGGACGAATTCCCGCGCATAGCTGCGCTGCCAGCGGAACGGCGGGTGCACGACCACCGTGGAGGCGCCCAGCTTCTCCGCGGCGTTGCGGGCGCGCTGCAGCTTGACCCACGGGTCGGTGGACCACACCCGCTGGGTGATCAGCAGACAGGGCGCGTGCACGGCCAGGACCGGCACACCGTGGTAGTCGGAGAGCCGGCGCAGCGCGTCGATGTCCTGGCTGACCGGGTCGGTCCACACCATGACCTCGACGCCGTCGTAGCCCAGGCGCGCGGCGATCTCGAAGGCCGTCGCCGTCGACTCCGGATACACCGAGGCCGTGGACAGGGCGACCTTCGCATCCGGGATGCGCACCACTGGCTCTGTCACGAGGGACAGCGTACGGGCCGGGATGGGGCACAGGGCAGGAGGTCCGGACACCCACCGCCCCCTGTCGGCGGGGGGCCCTCCGCTCCGTGAGAGCCGTGAGGAGGGCGGGACAGGGGGTACGGGGGTGGCGCGGGCATCCGGGAGGCGTGACGAGTCTCACGAAGGCCGGGCGGACGCGGGTGTCCTTACGGCAGGTGATCCAGCCCGTCGCGGAATTACGGCAGGTGATCCAGTCGCCGCAGAATGACGCCCTCACGCAGCGCCCACGGGCAGATGTCCAGCGTCTCGACCCCGAACAGGTCCATCGAGGCCTCGGCGACCAGCGCCCCGGCGAGCAGCTGCCGTGCACGCCCCTCGGACACGCCGGGCAGCGCGGCGCGCTCCTGCACGGTCATCCCGGCCAGCCGCGGCACCCACTCCTCCAGCTTCTTGTGGGTCAGCTCACGCTGGACGTACAGCCCCTCGGCCGAGCGCGCCGCGCCCGCGATCCGGGCCAGCTGCTTGAAGGTCTTGGACGTGGCGACGATCCGGTCGGGCGTGCCGTAGCGGCGGAATTCGCTCACCACCCGGGCGATCTCGGCCCGTACGCGGCGGCGCAGGTTCCGTACGTCGTCGGGGTCCGGCGGGTCGCCCGGCAGATCGGCCGCGGTCAGCCGGCCGGCGCCCAGCGGCAGCGAGACCGCCACGTCCGGGTCCTCGTCGAGGCCGTAGGCGATCTCCAGCGAGCCGCCGCCGATGTCGACCACCAGCAGCCGGCCGGCGGACCAGCCCAGCCACCGGCGGGCGGCGAGGAAGGTGAGCCGCGCCTCGTCCTCGCCGGAGAGCACCTGGAGCTCGACGCCGGTCTCCAGGGCGACCCGGCGCAGGACGTCCTCGCCGTTGGAGGCCTCGCGGACCGCGGAGGTGGCGAACGGCAGCACGCTCTCGACGCCCTTGTCCTCGGCCACCTGCAACGCCTCCAGGACGGTGGCCACCAGCCGCTCCACCCCGGCATCGCTTATGGCGCCGTCCTCGTCGAGGAGTTCGGCAAGGCGCAGCTCCGCCTTGTGCGAATAGGCGGGCAGCGGGCGTGCGCCCGGGTGTGCGTCCACCACCAGCAGATGGACCGTATTCGAACCCACATCGAGGACACCGAGTCTCATACGGGGAAACCTACTGCGCGCGCCGCCCACTCTTGTCGGCGCGGTGCGTCCCGCCGCTCGCCGTAGGCTGGTCCTGTGGCAAAGACGAAAAAGGCGAAGCACGAAAAAGCGCTCAAGAAGGAAGAAAAGCGTCGCACCCAGGTGGCTGAAGGGGCGCAGTCCCGGCGCGGGGCCCCGGCCGACGAGGTCGGCCTCGACTTCGCCCGCGCCTGGGTCACGTTCCCCGACCCGGCCGACGACGAGCAGCTCTTCCGCTGTGACCTGACCTGGCTGACCTCCCGCTGGACCTGCATCTTCGGCAGCGGCTGCCAGGGCATCCAGGCCGGCCGGGCGGACGACGGCTGCTGCACGCTCGGCGCGCACTTCTCGGACGATGACGACGAGAAGCGGGTGGCCGGGCATGTGGCGCGGCTCACGCCCGACCTGTGGCAGTTCCACGACGTGGGCACCGAGACCGGCTGGGTCGAGGTGGACGAGGACGGTGAGCGGCAGACCCGCCGCTGGGACGGCTCGTGCATCTTCCAGAACCGCCCCGGCTTCCCGGCCGGCGCGGGCTGCTCGCTGCACATCCTGGCGCTGCGCGAGGGCCGCGAGCCGCTGGAGACCAAGCCGGACGTCTGCTGGCAGCTGCCGATCCGGCGCACGTACGACTGGATCGACCGGCCGGACGACACCCAGGTGCTCCAGGTGACGATCGGCGAGTACGACCGGCGCGGCTGGGGCCCGGGCGGCCACGACCTGCACTGGTGGTGCACGTCCGCGACCTCGGCACACGGCGCGGGCGAGCCCGTCTACGTCTCGTACAAGCCGGAGCTGACCGAGCTGATGGGCAAGAAGGGCTACGCCAAGCTCGCCGAGCTGTGCGAGGAGCGGCTGGCGGCGACGCTGCCGATGGCGCCGCATCCGGCGGACCCGAAGCCGCCGCAGAAGCCGAAGCAGAAGTAGCGGCAGAGGCACGCGCGCCGGGGCCGCCTCCGCAGGCGGCCCCGGTGGTGTCGGCTGCGCTCAGCGGGCGGGGTGGGTCGTGTTCGACGGCTTCGAGACGGGTGTGGTGCCGCTCGGGGCGGTGTCGGTCGGTGTGGGAGTCGGCGTCGGGGTCGGGGTCGGAGCCGTGGGGGTGGGCGTCGGCGTCGGTGTGGGGGTCGGCGTCGGGTCCGCGGGGGTCGGCGTCGGATGTGTGGGCCTGGGGTCCTGGGGGCCGGGGTGCGGGGCACTCGCGCCGTAGCCCTCCATCGTGACGGCGGTGCCGCCGGGCTCGATGGCGACCCTGGCCTGCCAGTGGCCCCCGGGCTCCCGGTCGTGATCGACATAGACCGTGATCGTCGTGGACTGCCCCGGCCGCAGATAGCCCGCCGTATGGCTCATCTGCAGCCAGGACGCGCCCGCCGACGCGGACCAGCGCACCGGTGTGTCGCCCGAGGCGTTGATCGTGATGAGTGTCGTCCCGCCGCTCGGCCACGCGGCGACCGTCAGCCGGCCGGGGCCCCACGCCTTGCGGTCGCCCGGCCGCAGCGGGGTACCGTCCGCGCCGATCACCTCGACCGACACATCGGGCGTGCCGTGACCTGCGGAGAAGGCGGGCTCGGGCGTCGTCCTGGCGTTTCCGGCGTTCTCGTACGGGCGGCCGGCCAGCCGCGCCCCGGCCTCCGTTTCGCTGGCCGTCACCGAGGGCGAGGCGTCCGCCGCCTCGCCGGTGGCGGGGGCGCCGCGGTAGGCCGCCCACAGGGCCAGCACCGGCGCCGCCACCACCGTGGCGACCACGGCGGTCGTCAGCGCCCGGCTGCGCAGCCTGCGGCGACGGGCGGCCCGGTCCGTGGGTCCTACGGGGAAACCGCTGCGGTCGTAGCGAGGAGAACCGTTTGCCCCACTCGACCGGCCACCGCGTCCCGACCGGGCACGCCGGGCCGCCGCCAACGCGCCGAGCACGGCCTCCCGCTCCGCGGTGACCAGCGGCAGCGCGCCCCGGGCCACCGGCGCGGTACCCGGCCACGGCCCCGGCGCGGTGGCCCGCTCGGCGGTCCGCCGGCACTCGGCGCAGTCGTCGACATGGCGCACCAGCTCCCGGCTCAGCGCCGCGCCCAGCAGCATCTGGGTGTCGCCCGCCAGCTGCGCGACATCGCGACATCGGCCGGACTCGACGACGGCCAGCGCCGCCCGGGTCCGTTCGACCTCGCAGGACGCGGTGGCCAGCAGCGCGCGGGTGGCGATCGGGTCGGCGCCGAGCACCGCGGCGACCTCGTCGGCCGAGAGCTGATGGCGCACCGACAGCTCCAGCGCCTCGCGCTGCTCGGGGGTGGTGCCGGCGGCCTCCGGCCAGGCCAGCGCGGCGAGTTCCCGCTGCCGGCGCTCGGCGTCGCGGGCGGCTGCTTTGGTGGCCGGTTTCTTGGTCGCCGGTTTCTTGGCGGCCGGTTTCTTGGCGGCCGGCCCGGTCCGCTCGGCGAGCCGGCCCAGACAGGCCCAGCGGGCCAGGGCGTAGAGCCAGGAGCGGTACAGCGCCGGGTCGGCGGGGCGCCGGTTCCGGTGCCGCTCGGCGAGCGCGAGCATCTCGCCGAGCACCGCGGTCGCCGTGTCGTGCTCGCACAGGACGGACAGGCAGTAGGTGAACAGCCCGTCCAGATAGGGCTCGTAGCCGTCGCAGCGCTCGTCCGCGGCGGGCTGGTCGGGGCGTTCGGAGGGCTGTGGCCGGCTCCGGCGATGGGCGTCGCCGCGCGACCGGTGTGCGCCGGTGGAGTGCGTGGGGTGCTCGGGCCTGCTGCTCATCACCCCGGCGACGGTAGGCGGATGATGCAGCCAGGCCTGCTCGCCTTGGACACTTTTAACCCTTACGGGTGACCTTCTCCCTCAAAAGAGGACACGAATCGGCCATTGCGGCCGGGGCACGCTCCGCGTACGCCACCCTGTCGGCGCAACCGGCGGCGCTGCGGGCCCCCTGCTCCTCACGAGCGCGGAGGGAGCGTTGTCAGACCCCGCCGATACGGTGACCTCATGGCAACCCGAAAATCGTCGGCCAAGGAGCGCCCCTCCTATCGCTGCACCGAATGCGGCTGGACCACCGCGAAGTGGCTCGGCCGCTGCCCCGAGTGCCAGGCGTGGGGCACGGTCGAGGAGTTCGGCGGCGCCCCCGCGGTGCGCACGACCGCGCCCGGCCGGGTCACCACCGCCGCGGTGCCCATCGGCCAGGTCGACGGCAGGCAGGCCGCCGCCCGCTCGACCGGCGTGCCCGAGCTGGACCGCGTCCTGGGCGGCGGGCTGGTGCCCGGCGCGGTCGCGCTGCTGGCGGGCGAGCCCGGCGTCGGCAAGTCCACCCTCCTCCTGGACGTCGCCGCCAAGGCCGCCTCGGACGATCAC
The DNA here is from genome assembly GCF_022221585.1 of Streptomyces inhibens. NCBI lineage: Bacteria > Bacillati > Actinomycetota > Actinomycetes > Kitasatosporales > Streptomycetaceae > Streptomyces > Streptomyces inhibens. The sequence goes on along the minus strand of NZ_CP084681.1, from coordinate 5,694,626 downwards.
CGCACGCTGTATGTCACGGGCGAGGAGTCCGCGAGCCAGGTGCGGCTGCGCGCCGACCGCATCGGCGCCATCGACGACCATCTGTATCTGGCGGCCGAAACCGATCTGTCCGCCGTGCTCGGTCATCTGGACACGGTCAAGCCGTCGCTGCTGATCCTGGACTCGGTGCAGACCGTCGCCTCCCCCGAGATCGACGGTGCGCCCGGCGGGATGGCCCAGGTCCGTGAGGTGGCCGGCGCCCTGATCCGCGCCTCCAAGGAGCGCGGTATGTCCACGCTCCTGGTCGGCCATGTCACCAAGGACGGTGCGATCGCCGGGCCGCGCCTGCTGGAGCATCTCGTCGATGTCGTCCTGCACTTCGAGGGCGACCGCCATGCCCGCCTCCGGCTCGTACGCGGCGTGAAGAACCGCTACGGCACCACCGACGAGGTCGGCTGCTTCGAGCTGCACGACGAAGGCATCATCGGCCTCGCCGACCCCTCGGGCCTGTTCTTGACCCGTCGCGCCGAGCCGGTGCCCGGTACGTGTCTGACCGTGACGCTGGAGGGCCGCCGCCCGCTGGTCGCCGAGGTCCAGGCGCTGACCGTCGACTCCCAGATCCCCTCCCCCCGGCGTACGACCTCCGGCCTGGAGACCTCCCGGGTCTCGATGATGCTCGCCGTCCTGGAGCAGCGCGGCCGGATCAGCGCCCTGGGCAAACGCGACATCTACAGCGCGACGGTCGGCGGTGTGAAGCTGACCGAGCCCGCCGCGGACCTCGCCGTGGCCCTCGCGCTGGCCAGTGCGGCGAGCGACACCCCGCTGCCGAAGAATCTGGTCGCCATCGGCGAGGTGGGGCTCGCGGGCGAGGTCAGACGGGTCACCGGCGTCCAGCGCCGACTGTCCGAGGCGGCCCGGCTCGGCTTCACGCACGCCCTGGTCCCCTCCGACCCCGGCAAGATCCCCGACGGAATGCGGGTGCTGGAAGTCGCCGACGTCGGGGCGGCGCTGAGCGTCCTGCCCAAGCGGGTGCGGCGGGAGGCCCCACAGGAAGAGGGCGCACGCCGGTAGACTTTGCCCTGGTCTCGCCCGTCACCGCAGAATTGCCTGTCGGCCACGTACGCTCCGCTGGTACGTCAACACAGCATGGACCGGGCGGCCTGCGGACCGACAGACCTTGCGACGGAGGAGTGCAGTGGCAGCCAACGACCGGGCATCGACTGCCGGCAGGTCCGGTGGGGGATCCGGTACCGAGAGCCTGATGCGCGCCTCGCTGAGCGCCGTCGCGCCCGGTACGGCCCTGCGCGACGGACTCGAGCGCATCCTCCGCGGCAATACGGGCGGACTGATAGTGCTGGGCTTCGACAAGACCGTCGAGTCCATGTGTACCGGCGGTTTCGTCCTCGATGTCGAGTTCACCGCGACCCGGCTGCGCGAGCTGTGCAAGCTCGACGGCGCCCTGGTGCTCGACAAGGACATCACCAAGATCCTGCGGGCCGGTGTGCAGCTGGTCCCGGACGCCTCCATCCCCACGGAGGAGACCGGCACCCGCCACCGCACCGCTCAGCGCGTCTCGATCCAGGCCGGTTTCCCCGTCGTCTCGGTCAGCCAGTCCATGCGGCTGATCGCGCTGTACGTCGACGGCGAGCGCCGCGTCCTGGAGGAGTCGGCCGCGATCCTCTCCCGTGCCAATCAGGCGCTGGCCACCCTGGAGCGCTACAAGCTCCGCCTGGACGAGGTCGCCGGCACCCTCTCCGCCCTGGAGATCGAGGACTTGGTGACGGTCCGCGATGTCACCGCTGTCGCCCAGCGGCTGGAGATGGTCCGCCGGATCGCCACCGAGATCGCCGAGTACGTCGTCGAACTCGGCACGGACGGCCGGCTGCTCACCCTCCAGCTGGAGGAACTGATCGCCGGCGTCGAGCCGGAACGCGAGCTGGTCGTCCGCGACTATGTCCCCGAGCCGACCGCCAAGCGCTCCCGTACGGTCGCCGAGGCGCTCGCCGAGCTGGACGCGCTCAGCCACACCGAACTCCTCGAACTCCCCATCGTGGCCCGCGCGTTGGGCTACAGCGGGGCACCCGAGACGCTGGACTCCGCGGTCTCGCCGCGCGGCTTCCGGCTGCTGGCGAAGGTCCCCCGGCTGCCGGGCACGGTCATCGACCGCCTCGTCGACCACTTCGGCGGCCTCCAGAAGCTGCTCGCGGCCAGCGTCGACGACCTCCAGGCGGTCGACGGCGTCGGCGAGGCCCGCGCCCGCTCGGTCCGCGAGGGACTGTCGCGGCTGGCGGAGTCGTCGATCTTGGAGCGGTACGTCTGACGACGGGGTGCCGCCGTACGCGGTGGTGACCGGTATCGGTCTTCCCGCCGGACCCTCGCCCACCGCGGCGAGGGTCCGGCGGTGTTCACGACGGCGGCCGCCGACGCTTTACCCCAACGCCGCCGCCTCCTTGTCCGCCGCCAGCCCCACCACCGGCCGGTCCGGGCGCTGGGGCGCCACTCCGCCGATGGTCCGCAGCCAGGCCCATGTGTCGGCGACGGTTTCGGCGACCGGGCGGCACCGCAGCCCCGCCGCCACCGCCTTGGAGACATCGGCGCCGTAGAACGCGTCCCGCATCTCGCCGGGCGCCAGCCAGATCGGCAATTCGGTCCACGGCTCGATACCGGCGGCGAGTACGTCCTCCGGTGCGGTCCAGCGCAGCTCCGCGTCCGAGCCGGTGACCTTCACACAGCTCTCCAGCAGATCGCCCATCGTCGCGTGCCCGGCCTCGCTCAGCAGGTTGTACGCCCCGCCGAGCCCGGCCTGCACCGCGTCCAGCGTCCACTCCGCCAGGTCACGGGCGTCGACGTACTGCAGCGCCAGCTCGCGCGGGCCCGGTGCGAGGACCGGGCCACCGCGGGCGATCCGGCCCAGCCACCACGGCAGCCGCCCGATGTTCTCGTACGGCCCGAGGATCAGCCCGGCGCGGACCAGCAGCGCCCGGTCCCCGAAGGCGTCGATCGCGGCCAGCTCACCGCCCCGCTTGGCCGCCGCGTAGTCCGCCCACTCCGTGTCGTCGGCGGAACCCGCCACCAGCGGGCCCTCCTCGTCGATCCCGTACGCCGCCGGGTACTCGTACACCGACCGGCTGGAGATGTACGCATATGTCCCGGCCCGGCCGGCCAGCAGCCGCGCGCTGTCGCGCACCGCTGACGGCGCACCGGTCCAGGTGTCGACGACGGCGTCCCACTCACCCTGCTCCAGCACCGCGAGCCCCTCGGCGTCCGTACGGTCGCCGTGCAGCGCCGTCGCGCCCTCCGGGGGCGCGTGGTTCCCGCGATGGAACACCGTCACCTGCCAACCCCGCGCCAGCGCCGCCTCGGTGACCGCGCGGCCCACGAACTCCGTACCACCCAGCATCAATAGCTTCATGACGGCGACTGTGCCGGACGGTGGTGGCCGGGGCCAGCGGTGCACGCTCTCAGCGGATTCCCTACGGGCGGAACTAATGGAGGCCGACCCTCCGGGAGGGCTCGGCAGGCGTATCCGCCGCCCGTGCGCTCAGTGCTTGGCGAGGACGAAGGACGTACGGGCCGTGGTCAGGCCCGGCACCTTGGCCTCGATCAGATACTTGCCGGCCGGCACCACGGCCGAGCTCGGCGTCGCGCACTGCGGGCCGCTGGCCCGTCGGTCCCATTCGACGATGCGCTGCACGGAAGCCTTGGCCGGCACCTTCAGCAGCGCCGGCGCGGTGCCCGACGGGCAGTCGTTCGAGGCCCACACCGGGTCGTCGCCCGCGGTGTCGGTGATGGTGAGCACCGCGGCCTTCTGGCCGAGGTCCACCTTGCAGGCCGCGCCGGCCGAGTTCTTGACCGTCAGCTCGAACTTCGGCTTCACGCCCGGCGCGTAGGAGCTCTTGACGCTGCGCAGGACCAACTCGGCACCGTCGGATGTGCAGTTGGGGAGCGAGGGGGCGGCCACCACGGCGTTCTTGCCGGAGCCCTGGCCGATCGGCCCACCGCCACCGCTGCCGCCGGAACCGCCGCTGCCGCCCGAAGAACCCGAGCCGCCGCCGGAACCGGAGTCCGATCCGGATTCCCCGCCGGCGTCCGACTCATCGCGCCCGCCCGGCTTTTGACTGACCGCCGGTCCGGTGCCGGACGGCCCGGGCGTGATGGAGGTGGCGGGTCCCGACCCGTTCGACCCCTTGCCCTCGTCGCTGCTCTTGGCGCCGTCCCCGCCCCAGTTGAGGGCCCACACGACCAGGAGGGCGAGCAGTACGACGACGGCCAGCGCAACGGCCCTCCGCCGCCAGTAGATGGAGGAGGGGAGCGGCCCGATCGGATTGCGCAGTGATCCCACGCGGAAACTCTACGAGAGATCGGTAGCCACACCGGCCACTACCCGCCGCATCAGGCTGCAACTTTTCCCATGATCGGCCCGGAGACGGCTTCGCGGCCACGTTTCCCGCCGTAACGGGCCTGATGCCCCGTTAGGGCCGGGTCTGCTCCCCTCCGACCTTACTTTCGTCAGTTCCGCCCCCTGGCGTTCGTCGGATGTGGTGCGGCCGGGACGGTCCGTACGGTTGATGATCATGAACAGCACCGATCTTTACCGTGAACTCACCGACGCGGCGTACGACGCTCCCCACTGGCTCCGCACCCTGGCCGACATCGGCACCGAGGGCGGGATCCTGCTTCTGATGGCCGTGGCGGTGCTCGGGTGGTGGCGGGCCCGCAGCGGTACGGCGCACCAAGTCGCGCTCGCCGTGCTGGTGCCGATAGCCACCGCCGTCGCCTACGTCCTGAGTGAGCTCGTCAAGAGCGTGGTGGACGAGGAGCGGCCGTGCCGGGCGGTGGCGGGGGCGGCCGCCTCGATCGCGGCGTGCCCGCCCGAAGGCGACTGGTCCTTCCCCAGCAACCACTCGACGATCGCCGCGGCGCTGGCCGTCGGTATCGCCGTCGCCTGGCGGGCCGCGCTGTGGCCGGCGCTGCCGGTCGCCCTGCTGACCGGCCTCTCCCGGGTGTTCATCGGCGTCCACTATCCGCACGATGTGGCGGCCGGCCTCGCGCTGGGGGCGGCGGTGGCGGCACTCTGCGCGGCGCTGCTCGGCCGCCCGGTGACCGGCCTGGTGCTGCGGATGCGGGCCGGGCGGTGGCGGGTGCTGGTCGAGGCATAGGGCCTTGTCGCGACAGGGCCCGGCTCACGGTCCGGCCGGCCGGCGGATCTACACCGAGCGCCACTCCTCCTTGTGGCCGAAGCCCTGCCCGTTGTCGATCAGCCGCAGCCAGTCGGGGCGCAGCTCCCACAGCGCGGTCCGCTCCAGGGCGGCGCGGAGCCGGTCGTCCGCCGCGACGAAGGGGAAGCGCTCGGTGTAGATCCGCCAGCCGGCCGCCCGCTCGTCCCCGGTCAGGGTGCGGCAGCCGCCCCGGCCCTGAAGCCCCGTCAGCCCGCTCCACTCCTGGCCGTCCCGCTGCGCCGTGAACGCGACCCGCGCGCCGGGCTCGGCGAGGGCCCGGCCGTGCCGGGTGGTGGTCGCGGTGACGAAGTACAGCGCGGGCCCGGCGCCGGCCGCCGCGCCGGGCTCCGCCGCGTCGGTCGCGTACAGCACGGCGCACGCCTGCGGTCCGTCCTCGTCCACATACGCCAGCGTCATCGTCGTATGCCCGGCCAGCGCCCGCCGGATCGCCTCCGGGCAGAGCGCACCGTCCGCGTCCGCCACGCCCGCCGCATCCGTGTCTTCGGTACCGCTTGTCTCCGCCATGACCGCATCCTCGCCCGCCGCGGCCGGCGCCGGCGCATCGGCCCGCCTCCAGGGCCGCCGCGTACCGCCGGTAGCCGCCACCCGTGCGTCCCCGCCGTCCTGCGTGCGGGTGGGCGCGCGGCGGGGCGGGCCCGGTACGTTTCCCGGGTGCCCCTGGACGTGCCAGGATCGGCAGTGCCATGACTTCGACGCCTGTCACCACCGCTGCCCCGACCGCCGCCGCCGACACCGCCCCCGCCGCCGCTCCGGCCGCGGGGACCGCAGACGGGACCGCGCTCCACGCTCCGGTCACCGCCTGGTTCGACGAGCACGCCCGCGATCTGCCCTGGCGCCGCCCCGAGGCGGGCGCCTGGGGTGTGATGGTGAGCGAGTTCATGCTGCAGCAGACCCCGGTCAGCAGAGTGCTGCCGGTGTACGAGCAGTGGCTGGCCCGCTGGCCGCGCCCCGCCGACCTGGCCGCCGAGGCGCCGGGCGAGGCGGTGCGGGCCTGGGGCCGGCTCGGCTATCCACGGCGCGCGCTGCGCCTGCATGCCGCCGCGTCCGCCATACAGGAGCGGCACGGCGGTGACGTACCGCGCGAGCACGGCCAGTTGCTGGCGCTGCCCGGTGTGGGCGAGTACACCGCCGCGGCGGTGGCGTCCTTCGCGTACGGGCAGCGGCACGCGGTGCTGGACACCAATGTGCGCCGGGTGTTCGCCCGCGCGGTGGCCGGCCGCCAGTACCCGCCGAACGCCACCACCGCGGCGGAGCGCAAGCTCGCCCGCCAGTTGCTGCCCGAGGACGAAAAGCTGGCGGCGCGTTGGGCGGCCGCCACCATGGAGTTGGGCGCGCTGCTGTGCACGGCGCGCACCCCGGAGTGCGGACGCTGCCCGATCGCCGCGCAGTGCGCCTGGCGGCAGGCCGGGTCCCCGGCACACGACGGTCCGCCGCGGCGCACCCAGGCGTACGCCGGTACCGACCGGCAGGTGCGCGGCAAGCTGCTGGCCGTACTGCGCGAGGCGGTCTCGCCGGTGCCGCAGGTGGCACTGGACGCGGTGTGGGACGAGCCGGTGCAGCGGGCCCGGGCGCTGGACGGCCTGGTCTCGGACGGCCTGGTGGAGCCACTGGGCGGCGGCCGCTACCGCCTGCCACTGACGTGAGGCCGCTGTCACCTACGTATATGCAGCCCTCGCGTTCGCATACCCAGCCCTTACGCACAGCCGTCACAGAGCGAGGCCGCGCCGGCGGCCCGCTCCCGACTCCGGCCGAAAAGCGTCCCTATGCGACCGAATACCGCCCCTCCCACCCCCGGCTGCCACCTCGAAACGCCCAATAGGCCTTCAGGTAGGGGTGCTTCTCCCCCCGGAGTATGACGCGCGTAACCCCGTCGTACGTCCGAGGTATGACCCCCGGCGGGCTGTTACACAACCGAGGGTTTTCCGTGCACTCGCTGTGGGGCCGACGCACATTGCGCCGCAACACCCCCTCCGTAGCGTCTTCCTCGTGCTGGAGATGACCGCCAGCACGGTCAACGTGGGGAATCGCAAGCGGATCGGAGGCGTCGAAATGGCGACCAGCGGCGGCAAGGTACTGGACTTCGAAGAGTACGTGCGTACGCGGCAGGAGGCACTGCTGCGCAGCGCCCGGCGTCTGGTACCCGACCCGGTCGACGCCCAGGACCTGCTGCAGACGGCTCTGGTCCGCACGTACGGCCGCTGGGACGGCATCGCGGACAAGTCGCTGGCCGACGCCTACCTCCGCCGCGTCATGATCAACACGCGGACGGAGTGGTGGCGGGCCCGCAAGCTGGAGGAGGTGCCGACCGAGCAGCTCCCGGACGCGAGCGTGGACGACGGCACCGAGCAGCGCGCCGACCGTGCCCTCCTGATGGACATCCTCGGAGTGCTGGCGCCCAAGCAGCGCAGCGTCGTCGTGCTGCGACACTGGGAGCAGATGAGCACCGAGGAGACCGCGGCGGCGCTCGGCATGTCCACGGGTACCGTCAAGAGCACGCTGCACCGCGCACTGGCCCGGCTGCGGCAGGAGCTGCAGATGCGTGACATCGACGCCCGGATGCTGGAGCGTGGCGAGCGGGAGCGGGAGCGGTGCGCGGCCTGACCCGCGGCCCACGGCACCCGGCGCGGAGCGGGACGACGCACAGCGCGGCATTACGTGCGGCGGCATCGCATGTGGCTGACTTGCATGTGAGTGCGGTCACGCCCGCAGGCGCCCTACGGCTCACAGCTCGACGCGCGACAATCACATCAGGAACAGCAGCGGGATCGGCAGCTGTGCGAGCAGCACGGTGAGCGGGAGCGGATTGTCCAGGAACAGGTTGACCAGGTCCGGGTTGACCAAAGGCGGCGCAGCCACGGCAGGAGTGGCCGCCGTCGGCCTTTTGCTGGCCGGATGCAATCCGGGGGGCGAGGGCGTGCGCAGCGAGGGCTCGGCCAGCAGCACCCCCGCGCCCAAGGGCGCGGTGAGCAACGCGCCCAGCCCCACCTCGACCGCCGGCTACAAGAAGATCGACGCCGTCCAGCTGATGAAGGACGATCCCAAGGTCGGCGCGGATGTGAAGAAGTCCCTCTACAAGCCCTGCGCCGCCGACGAGTACCCGGTCGAGGTGACCTATGCGTCGCTGACCGGCAGCAAGTCCCCCGATGTCATCGTCAACGTCATGACCTGCGCGGATTCCGTGGGGATCGGCAGTTACGTCTATCGCAAGCGCAGCGGTGCGAAGCACGGGTATGACAACGTGTACGCCAACGAGCAGCCGTCGGTCTACGCCGGGGTCAACAAGGGCGAGCTGGAGGTCTCCAAGCAGACCTATGCCACCGGCGACAAGGTGTGCTGCCCTTCCGGTGAGGACGTGCTGACCTACCGTTGGAGGAGCGGTCACTTCACCCAGTACGACAGCTATCACACCGACTACAGCAAGACCACCGTCGACGGCCCCAAGCCGACCGACGGCACGGGATCGGAGGATTGAGAGAACCGCATGGCCGAGACCCATGTGCTCTTCGTCGAGGACGACGACGTCATCCGCGAGGCCACCCAGCTCGCACTGGAGCGGGACGGCTTCGTGGTCACCGCGATGCCCGACGGGCTCGCGGGCCTGGAGGCGTTCCGCGCCAACCGTCCCGACATCGCGCTGCTCGATGTGATGGTGCCGGGGCTGGACGGCGTCAGCCTCTGCCGCCGGATCCGCGATGAGTCGACGGTCCCCGTGATCATGCTCTCCGCGCGCGCCGACTCCATCGATGTGGTGCTCGGCCTGGAGGCCGGCGCCGACGACTATGTCACCAAGCCGTTCGACGGTGCGGTGCTGGTCGCCCGGATCCGTGCCGTACTGCGCCGCTTCGGCCACGCCAGCGGCCCGGAAGGCGCCAGGCCCGCCGCGGCGGCGGAGGACGATCCCTCCGATCCGCTGCTGCGCTTCGGCGATCTCGAGGTCGACACCGAGGGCATGGAGGTGCGCAAGGGCGGCACGAATGTCGCGCTGACGCCCACCGAGATGCGGCTGCTGCTGGAGTTCTCCAACGCACCGGGTACGGTCCTCTCGCGCGACCGGCTGCTGGAGCGGGTGTGGGACTACGGCTGGGGTGGTGACACCCGGGTGGTGGACGTCCATGTCCAGCGGTTGCGCGGCAAGATCGGCCAGGACCGGATCGAGACGGTCCGCGGCTTCGGATACAAGCTGAGAGGCTGACACCTCCGGTGGTCAGGCTGGCCCTGCGGACGGGGCTGAGATGGAAGCTCAGCGCCGCGATCGCGCTTGTCGGAGCGCTGGTCGCGGTCGCGCTGAGCCTTGTCGTGCACAACGCCGCCCGCCACTCCATGCTCGACAACAGCCGGGATGTGCAGGTCGAGCGGCTCAACTTCACGCAGAAGATCTTCGAGTCCACCAACCGGCTGCAGTTCGGCGCGAAGATCGACGATCCGGCGCTGCCGCCGGCGCTGCGCAAAGAGGTCGCCGAGGGCGAGCGCGCCACCTACCTTCAGGACACCGGGGAGACCGCACCCGAGGTGTGGGCGGCCTCGCCGCTCAGCAACGGCCGGGTGCTGTCCGTCCACGACCGCTTCCCCGACCGCTTCGCCGTCCTCGACGATCTGGACCAGGCGCTGGTCATCGGCTCGACCGCGGTCGTGGTCGGCGGCTGCGCGCTGGGGGTGCTGGTCGGCGGGGGGCTGTCCAAGCGGCTGCGCAAGGCGGCCGCGGCGGCGGGCAAGCTCGCCGACGGCGACACCTCGGTCCGTATCCGCGACGAGGTCGGCGGCCGGGTGCGCGACGAGACCGACGATCTGGCCTGGGCGGTGGACGCCATGTCGGACGCCCTCCAGGAGCGCATCGAGGCCGAGCGCCGGGTCACCGCCGATATCGCGCACGAGCTGCGCACCCCGGTCACCGGTCTGCTGACCGCCGCCGAGCTGCTGCCGCCGGGCCGCCCCTCCGAGCTGGTCCGCGACCGGGCGCAGGCGCTGCGCACCCTCGTCGAGGACGTACTGGAGGTGGCCCGGCTCGACGGTCATGCGGAGCGCGCCGAGTTGCAGGACGTGGCGCTCGGCGAGTTCGTCGCCCGCCGGGTACGCGCCCTGGACCCGGAGATCACCATCGACGTCGTACGCGATGCCGAGGTCACCACCGATCCGCGCCGTCTGGAGCGGATCCTCGGCAACCTCATCGCCAACGCCGCCCGGCACGGCAAGCCGCCGATCGAGGTCACCGTCGAGGGCCGGGTGCTGCGGGTCCGCGACCACGGTGTGGGCTTCCCGGAGGCGCTGCTGCGCGAGGGCCCGAGCCGCTTCCGCACCGGCAGCAGCGACCGCGCCGGCCGCGGTCACGGCCTGGGCCTGACCATCGCGGCCGGCCAGGCGCGGGTGCTCGGCGCCCGCCTCACCTTCCGTAACGCCGATGAACTCACCGACGGCTCGACCGGCGCGGTCTCGCTCCTCTGGCTCCCGGAGAACGCCCCGACCAACACCGGCAGCTTCCCGGTCATCCATCTCCCCGACCGCTGACCGCTGACGGGGGCGGCGACACTGCCCGCCCGGTACACGACGAGCGGCACACGACGAGCGGCCCCCGGCAGATGCGCCGGGGGCCGCTCGTCGGCCGAGAAACGGGTCGGTCAGACGGTCTCCGCAACCGCCACCCGGTCCACCGGAGCGTCCCCACCCTCCGGGCTCTCGGCAGGCTTGGCCGGGCCGCCGCGCAGCGGCACCTCCTTGAGGAACCAGGCCGCGGCGAAGCCGATGATGCTGACGGCCGCGCCCCACAGGAAGACATGGTGGGTGCCGGTGGCGACCGCGTGGTCGTAGGCGTCCCTGATCATCGGCGGCAGCTTGGCAAGGCCCTTCGGGTCCATCTGGGCCCCGCCGCTGGTCATCTTCTCGCCGGCCTTGCCGATCCGCTCGACCATGGTGGACTGCACCTGGTTGGTGAAGATCGCGCCGAAGATCGCGACGCCGAAGGAGCCGCCGATCGTACGGAAGAGGGTGGCGGACGACGAGCCGACGCCCATGTCCTTCATCTCGACACTGTTCTGCGCGATCAGCATCGTGGTCTGCATCAGGAAGCCCATACCGGCACCGAGCACCGCCATATAGACGCCGGAGGTGAAGCGCGTGGTGTCGGTGTCCATCAGGGACAGCAGCGCAAGGCCCACGGTGATGCAGGCGCCACCGACCACGACGAAGATCTTGTACTTACCGGTCTGGGTGGTGACCCGGCCGGCGAACAGCGACACGACCATCATCGCCAGCAGCATCGGCAGCAGCAGCAGACCGGAGTTGGTGGCCGAGGCGCCCTGCACGGTCTGCTGGAACAGCGGCAGGAAGGTCATCGACCCGAACATCACAAAGCCGACCAGGAAGCCGATGAGCGTGACGAGCGAGAAGTTGCCGTTACGGAAGATGTGCAGCGGCAGCACCGGCTCGCTGACCTTGCGCTCCACCAGGAGGAAGGCGACGAGCGCGACCACACCGAGGATCCCGAGGCCGATGATCTGGCCGGACAGCCAGTCGTACTCGGTGCCGCCCCAGGTGGTGATCAGTACCAGCGAGGTGATGCCGATGGTGAGCAGCGCGGCGCCGACGTAGTCGATACGGGTCTGCGCCCGCTTCTTCGGCAGATGCAGCACCGCGGTCACCATGATCAGCGCGATCGCACCGAGCGGCAGGTTGATGTAGAAGCTCCAGCGCCAGCCGAGGTGGTCGGTGATGGTGCCGCCGACCAGCGGCCCGCCGATCATCGCGACGGCCATGACGCCGGCCATCATGCCCTGGTACTTGCCGCGCTCCCGCGGCGGAATCAGATCACCGATGATCGCCATGACGCCGACCATCAGACCGCCCGCGCCCAGGCCCTGTACCGCGCGGAAGCCGATCAGCTGCCCCATGTCCTGCGCCATGCCGGACAGTACGGAGCCGATCAGGAAGATCACGATGGACGTCAGGAAGACGCCCTTGCGTCCGTACATGTCGCCGAGCTTGCCCCAGATCGGCGTCGAGGCGGCGGTCGCGAGCGTGTACGCGGTGACGACCCAGGACAGATGCTCAAGTCCGCCCAGTTCGCCGACGATGGTCGGCATCGCGGTGCCGACGATCATGTTGTCCAGCATCGCCAGCAGCATCGCGATCATCAGCGCGAAGAGCACCATGCGCACACTGGCCGGCTGCTTGCCCGCGCTCGGCGCGGACGGCGGTCCGTCTCCCGCCTCCGTTATCCGTCCGTCCCCCGTCGGGGTCGCATTCTGCGACTTCCCCATCACTCACTCCCACTTACTTGCCGCCCGGCTAGTTCAGTACAGTGATGAAGGTAGGCGGGCAACTAGCCGGGCGTCAAGTAAGTTTCCTTGACGCCCCCCTGGGCAGCCCTCTGACCAGTACCGACAACGCAGGAGAGCACCATGAGCACACCGCAGGCGCGCAGGGGGAACACCCGTCAGCGCATTCAGGACGTCGCTCTGGAGCTGTTCTCCGCGCAGGGCTACGACAAGACCTCACTGCGCGAGATCGCCGAAAAGCTCGAGGTCACCAAGGCGGCGCTGTACTACCACTTCAAGACCAAGGAAGACATCGTCATCAGCCTGTTCCAGGATCTGGCCAAGCCGATCGACGACCTGATCGCCTGGGCGCAGACGCAGCCGCGCACCCTGGAAACCAAGAAGGAGCTCATCCGCCGCTACAGCGAATCGCTGCGCGCCGGCGAGCCCCTCTTCCGCTTCATGCAGGAGAACCAGCCCGCGGTACGCGAGCTGAGCATCGGCGAGAGCTTCAAAGCGCGCATGCTGACCCTCTTCGGCCTCCTGAAGGAGCCCGACGCCGAGCTGACGGATCAGGTGCGCTGCATCACGGCGCTGTTCTCCATGCATGCGGGCATGTTCGCGATGCAGAACGTGGAGGGCGACCCCGAGGAGAAGCGCAAGGCCATCCTCGAGGTCGCCACAGAACTGGTCACGGCGGCAAACCCGCCGAACCGCCGGCCAGCCCGGCCGGATTCAGCTCAGACGGCGTCGCCGTGAGCCCGCAGGAATCCGGTCGGCTCGATGCCCGTCCCGTAGTTGGGACCGGTGCGGACCTCGAAGTGCAGGTGGGGGCCGGTCGAGTTACCGGTGCTGCCGGACAGACCGATCTGCTCGCCGGTGCCGACCTGCTCACCGACGTGGACCTGGATCTGTGACAGGTGCGCGTACTGGGTGTACATACCGTTGTCGTGCTTGATCACAATGGCGTTGCCGTACGCCGGGCCGTCGCCGCCACCCCAGGGGCCGGCCTTGACGACGGTGCCCTTGTGGACGGCCTTGACCGCGGTGCCGGTCGGCACGACGAAGTCCTGGCCACTGTGGTTGTGCGCCCAGTGGCTGCCGGCCAGGCCGAAGGACGAGCCGAGGACGTACTTCTCGACCGGCTTGACCCAGGCGTTGGCCTTCTTGGCCGCGTCCTGCTCGGCCTTGGCCGCGTTCTGCTTGGCCTTGGCCGCGGCGGCCTTGGCGTCGACGGCGGCCTTGGCCTGCGCGTCGGCCTGCGCGGTGACGGCCGAACCGACGCCCGAGGTGAGGCTCGTCAGACCGCCGTCGGCGGCGGAGGCGACACCGGCGCCCAGGGCGGCGGCGACACCGACACCGGCGGCCACAACGGCGACGCGATTGCGCAGAGCGGACTTCTTCGAATTGCGAACAGCGGTGAACTTCGACATGCGGGTTTTTCCTCCGTGAATTGATTGGTTTCCCGGCTGCGGACCGGGATCGCCATTCCTTGGTAACCCGCATGCGCCGCCCCGCCAAGGGGCCTTTCTACTATCCCGGCCCGTATCGCGGACCCCGGCAATGAGGCCCTTGCGGTCCGGCCAGACCTCTGCACCAAACCCCCGAAATGGGACAACTCGGGCGAGGCCGGGGAGCCCTCACACCCCGCTTGAGCAGGGGCTTTACCCGTACGTGGCACGGGCGGCGCACAGTCCGCCGCATCCGCCGCCCACACACCCCGCCCCAAGACCCCAAAACCCCCACCTCCCCGCCCCGCACTTCCCCTAATTTCTTTAGTAGGCCCCAAATCGCCTGTGCGCCATGTCACGGAGAAGCAAGATCCAATGCCTTTTCCCTGTGACCTGGGCTACTCCGAAATCTGTGACGCGGGTTACTCGGCACCGCCGGATATCCCATTCGGAAGACATCCGAACGGCATTTCCGTGACCGGCGCCACACCTTTCCGGCCGCATTCGCGCCGTACTCGCCCCGCATTCGCGCCGTACTCACTCCGCACCCGCTCCGTACGCGAACCTGGCCGATCCCCGCCCGGCGCCCCCGCGGCCGCTCTAGCCTGGCCCGACGACATCGCCGGCCACGGGGGAGGGCGCACCGCACGATGGACCCGTCAGCAGTAGGTGTCCGACTCGCCTCCGGCGTGGTCGCACCGCTCGTCAGAAAGCTCTTCGTCAAGGAAGGGCCGGGCGCCGGCCTGGTGGCGGGACCCGTACGGATGTCGGCGCTGGTGTCCTTCAAGGGCGAGCAGCGCACGCTGTCCGACAAGAACCTGCACAAGCTCGCGGCAGAGCTGGTGGACCGGGCCGTACGCGCCGCCGGCCCGGGCGAGCGGCCGGTCCCCGAGGACGAGGAAGGGGCCGTGGCCGACGCGCTGGCCACCACGCTGCGCGGCCTCGGCGCTCTCGACATGGACGATGTACAGGCCGTGCATCTGGGCTCCACCGCCCTCGCCGAACGCCTCGAAGCGGCCAGTCCCCATGCCGTCCGCGGCCTCTCACGGGACGCCGAGCTGCTGCACGGCACCCTGCTGGGCATCGCCTGCCTGCACATCGTGCACTTCTTCACCCAGCGGTCGACCTTTGTGGCCCGCACCCTCGTCCAGCAGAGCCGGAGCCTGGACAGCCTGATCACGGTCATCGACGAGTTCATCGAGCGGCATCCGTCGCAGCGGGCCTCGGACACCGCTTTCGAGCGCGGCTACCTCTCCTACATCGCCCGCAAGCACAGCCGCCTGACCATCTACGGCATCGATCTCGCCCATTCCCCGGACCGGTGGCCGCTCGATGCGGCGTACATGAGCCTGGAGGCGACGGCCCCGGCCGCCCGCGAGCCCAACGCCATCAGCCCCTGGGACGACGAAACCGTCCCGCAGGCCGCGGCGCCCGCCCCCGTCCCCGCCGACCAGGCCCTGGCCGGCCGCGACCGGGTCCTGCTGCGCGGCGTCGCCGGCTCCGGCAAGAGCACCCTCGTCCAGTGGCTGGCCGTCTCCTGCACCAAGGCCCCCGGCGAGACCGCCCTCCCCCACCTCTACGGCCGGATCCCCTTCGTCCTCCCCCTGCGCACCCTCACCCGCGACCGTGCGCCCCTGCCCACCCCCGACCGCTTCCTTCCGGCCGTCGGCTGCCCCGTGTCCGGCGCACAGCCGGACGGCTGGGCCGACCGCGTCCTGACGTCCGGGCGGGCGCTCCTCCTGGTCGACGGCCTGGACGAGATCCCCGAGCGCGAGCGCGAACAGGCCCGCCGGTGGCTGCGCGATCTCCTCGACGCCTTCCCGCACAACCTGTGGATGGTCACCACCCGCCCCTCCGCCGTACGCGACGACTGGCTGGCCGCCGACGGCTTCGGCGAGCTGACGCTCTCCCCCATGCGCCGCGCCGAGGTCGCCGCGTTCATCGGCCGCTGGCACGACGCGGCCCGCTGCGACGCCGAGGACCCCGAGCGCCTCGACGCCTACGAGCAGTCCCTGCTGGCCGCCGTCCACACCAAACAGGACCTCGGCAGGCTCGCCACCAACCCCCTGATGTGCGGCCTGATCTGCGCCCTGCACCGGGACCGCCGCGGCTATCTGCCCAGCGGCCGCAAGGAGCTTTACGACGCCGCCCTCGGCATGCTGCTCTCCCGCCGCGACCGCGAACGCGATATGGCCGCCCCTACGGGCATCGAGCTGAGCGACGAGCCACAGATCCAGCTCCTCCAGCGGCTCGCGTACTGGCTCATCCGTAACGGGCGTACGGAACTCGACCGCGAGCGGGCCGAGCGCATCATCGGCGAGGCGCTGCCGGCCGTCCCCACGGCCGCGGCGCAGGGCACCGCCGAGGCCGTCTTCCGCCATCTGCTGCTGCGGAGCGGGCTGCTGCGCGAACCGTCACCCGGCTCGGTGGACTTCGTCCACCGGACCTTCCAGGACTACCTCGGCGCCAAGGCGGCCGTCGAGGACGGGGACTTCGGGCTGCTGGTGGCGCATGCGACGGACTCCCAGTGGGAGGACGTGATCCGGATGGCGGTGGCGCATGCCAGGCCGCGCGAACGCGCCGAGATTTTACGTGAGTTGATCGCACACGGGGATCGCATCGAGGACGAGCTCACCCGTCTGCGCCTCCACCTACTCGGCCTGGCCTGCCTGGAGCACGCCACCGAACTCGATCCGCGCGTAAGGGACCTGGTGAACGAGCGCGCCAGGGCGATCCTGCCGCCCCGCAGCCGCGAGGAGTCGAAACTGCTCGCGGAGGTGGGGCCCCTGGTGCTGGAACTGCTGCCCGGCCCGGACGGGCTGGAGGACGACGAGGCGCAGGAGGTGGTGGCCACCGCCGCGCTGATCGGCTCGGATGCGGCGCTGGAAATTCTGAAGCGCTTCCGGGGCCTTCCCTCTCTCGGCTCCCAATACCAACTCGCCTGGGCCTGGGCGAAATTTGATACCGACTGCTATGCACAGGAAATCATCCGCCATCTCGGTACCAACGTAACGGTCACCGCAGCAACACCCGCCGAACTGCGCGCTCTCCGAGCCCTCGGTGGCCGGCCGCGCACCCTCGTCAGCGGATCCTTCACCTCCGACGAACTCCTCGATGGACTGCACCCCGGCCAGATCACACATCTGACCCTCGAACACAACCCGGAGATCAGCAGTCTCGAATTCATCCAGGAATTCCCGGTACTGGAGTCACTGGCGCTCTGGGACTGCCCATCGGTCGCAAGCTTCGCCCCTCTCGCGCCCCTGCCTATTAGGACGCTTTCCGTCACCGGCCTGGAGGGCGACGCGGTGCCCAGCCCGTGCGGGCTCGGCCACCTGCGCCATACCGAGAGATTGATGGTCGGCACCCCGCTCCCGCCGGAGGGCCTGGAGGCACTACCGACGGATGCCCGGTTGACCAGCCTGACACTGCAGATGCCGATCGGATCCGAATGCAGCCGAGTGACGGCCTGGCCCCATCTGCAGCACCTCCGGCTGGAGCGCATCACCCAGGATTTCGGCGAAGCCCAGTGGTGTGCTCTCACGCGCCTTCCCAAGCTGGAGCATTTTGAGTTCGGCGCAGACAGCCAAGGCATCCTGCGTGTGCCACCCGGCCTTCAACTGCCTCAGGTGAAGGACCTCAGCATCCTCAACTTCTCACGCCATCCAGCATCCGATCTGAGTCAGATGCTGCGCACAACTCTCCCGGCCTTCCCCGGCCTCCAGAGCCTCCATCTGTACGGCATGACCGGCGTTCCAATCGCCCTTCCCCCCTTGACGGCTCTTTCCGGCCTCAAGAAGGTGCATCTCTCCCAGCTCCGCCCAGAGCCCGCCCCCACCCTCCCTCCCCACATCAAACTCACCCTCCACCCCCGCCCCCGCGCCTAGGCTGGCCGGCAACAACCTCAATACCCTTACCCGGCAGCGCAGTTACGGGGAGCCATGGATCCCACAACCATCCTCGCCCGCCTCGCCCCACACACCATCGATCCGCTGATCCGCAAGCTCTTCGTCACCGACGGGCCGGTCGCCGAGCCCGTCGACCGGCCCGTACGCATCTCCCACCTGGTCTCCTTCACCGGCGAGAAGCCGGCCCTGACCGAGCAGGAGCTGCACCGCCTCGCCGCGGCCCTCGTCGAGCAGGCAACGGGCGGCGAGGACGAGGACGACGACCAGGCCGTCACCAGCGCCCTCGCCCGCACTTTCCGGGCGCTCGCCGACATCGAGATGGACGACCTCGACGCCGTCCGCCTGCTCCCCGCCGAATTCGCCCATCGCCTCTGCGAGACCGTGCCCGGCGTCACCCGCGGGCTGACCCACGACGGAGCCTGGCTGCACGGGCTGCTGCTGGACGCCGCGGCGTTGCACATCCTGCACTTCTTCACCCGTCGGTCGGCCTATGTGGCCCGCACCCTGGCCGAGCAGACCCGTACCCTCGCCGAGCTGATCCACCGCCAAGCCACCGCCGGCCCGCTCATACCGTCCCCGCCCCCCGCCGCCGAGGACGGCACCGCCCAGGACGCCGACGCCGCCTTCGAGGCGCGCTACGCCCGCGCCACCGCCACCCTCCACAACCACCTCACCATCTACGGCATCGATCTCGCGCACTCCCCGGACAGCTGGCCGCTGGACGCCGCCTACCTGGGGCTGCAGTGCGAGCCCGGTCCGCCGGAGCCCGACGGGGGCCGACCGGACGGTGGCGAGGCCGCCCCTCAGGACACGACCGGCCAGGACGACCCCCCGCTCCCCGCCGAGCAGGCGCTCTCCGGCCGCAGCCGGGTCCTGGTCCGCGGGGTGGCCGGGTCCGGCAAGACGACATTGCTGCAGTGGCTGACCGTCGCCACCGCCCGTGACGAGCTGCCCGAGGCACTGGCGGCGCTGCGCGGCCGGGTGCCGTTCCTGCTGCCCGTACGCCGCTTCGCCCGGGAGGGACTGCCCTCGCCCGGCACGTTCCTGAGCGCCGTCGGCCACGAGGACACGGCCAAGGCGCCGGACGGCTGGGTGGAGCGGGTGCTCGACTCCGGCCGGGCGCTCCTGCTGATCGACGGGATCGACGAGGCCCCGGAGAGCGACCGCGAGCAGGTGCGCCGCAAGCTCGGCGAGTGGACCACCCGCTATCCGGGCAACGTCTGGATCGTCACCTCCCGGCCCTCGGCCGTACCCGGCCATTGGCTGGCCGGTGAGGGGTTCAGCGAGGTGTCACTGGCCCCGATGAGCCGCGAGGACGTCGCCGCGTTCATCCAGCGCTGGCACCGCGCCGCCGCCCAGCAGAGCCCGGCCGACCTGGGCCGGCTCGGCCATTACGAGCGGACACTGCTCAATGCCGTACGCATCACCCGCGATCTGGGGCGGCTGGCGACCAATCCGCTGATGTGCGGGCTGCTGTGCGCCTTGCACCGCGATCGCCGCGGCTATCTGCCCAACGGCCGCAAGGAGCTCTACGACGCCGCGCTGTCGATGCTGCTGGAGCGGCGCGACCGGGAGCGGGCGATGGCCGCCACCGACGGCGTCGAGCTGACCCGACAGCCCAAGATCCAGCTGCTGCAGAAGCTCGCCCACTGGATGCTGGTCAACGGCCGCTCCGAGATGGACCGGGCCGCCGCGATCGACACCCTTGCCCGGCATCTGCCCGCCATACCGGACGCGGCCCGCCAGGGCGGCCCCGAGGACGTCTTCCGGCATCTGCTCAACCGGACCGGGCTGCTGCGCGAGCCCACCCCCGGCACCGTCGATTTCGTCCACCGCACCTTCCAGGACTATCTCTCCGCCCGCGCGGTCGTTCAGCGGCACGATTTCGGGTTGCTGCTCGACCACGCCCACCACGACGACTGGGAGGACGTCATCCGGATGGCCGTGGCGCTGGCCCGCCCGGACGAGTGCGCGGCCCTCCTGGACGGGCTGCTCGCCCCGCACTCCGGCGTCCGCGCCGCCGAGGCCCGGCACCGCAAGCTGCTGGCGGCCGCCTGTCTGGAGCACGCCACCGAGCTGGACCCGGCGGTCCGGGCGCGGGTGCGGCGCTTCACCCGCGACATGGTGCGCCCCAGCACCCCGTCCGCGGCCCGCGCGCTGGGCTGGATCGGGCCGATCGTGCTGGAGATGCTGCCCGATCCCACGCCGGTGCCGGACAGCGAGGCATATCTCCTCGCGATCACCGCCACCTCGATCGCGGACGACCGGGCGATCGACTATCTGACGGCGCTGCGCGGCCGGGCGCACCATGACGTACGGGCGCAGCTCGCCGGGGCCTGGCGGCGCTATGACACCGCCCGCTACGCCCGCGAGATCATCGCCCATCTCGAACCGGCCGAGCTGTACTTTCCGGTCTCCGACCTGGAAGAACTGCACGCCCTGCGGCGGCTGGGCGGCCGCCCGCAGCTGCGGATCTCCGGGCCCTTCACCCCCGATCAGCTCGTCGAGGGCATCGCCCCGGCCGACGGGCTGACCCGGCTGTGGCTCGCCTACGACCTCGGCGTCTCCATGGAATGGCTGTCCGCATTCCCGAAACTGGACACGCTCCGGATCGGCCGTCGCATTCCGCCGGTGATCGGCGTTCCCGACGGCATTCGCGTTGTCCAGATGTAGGCCGGACGGCGCCGACCGGTCGCGCCGATAAGATCCACACAATCCCGGCACACCGAATTCTTACCGGATATGACCCCGGTACCACCGAATACAGAACTGCCCCGGAATCGTACGAAACGATTCCGGGGCAGTGCCGTATGCGAGATATGCGCCTTTGGCGCTGTACCGCTTAGGCGTCCTTGCTCAGGTTCGGACCCGAACCGCCGGCCGCGGACTCGATCGGCGGGGCGTCCGGCAGCGCGGACTTCTCCTCGCCACGGAAGGTGAACTTGGCAGCCTCACCCTCGCCCTCGACGTCGACGACCACGATGTGGCCCGGACGCAGCTCGTTGAAGAGGATCTTCTCCGAGAGGGCGTCCTCGATCTCGCGCTGGATCGTGCGGCGCAGCGGACGGGCGCCGAGCACCGGGTCGTACCCGCGCTTGGCCAGCAGCGACTTGGCCTCGCCGCTGAGCTCGATGCCCATGTCGCGGTCCTTGAGCCGCTCGTCCACCTTGGCGATCATGAGGTCGACGATCTGGATGATGTCTTCCTCGGTCAGCTGGTGGAAGACGACGGTGTCGTCGACACGGTTGAGGAACTCGGGGCGGAAGTGCTGCTTGAGCTCTTCGTTGACCTTGTTCTTCATCCGCTCGTAGCTGGACTTGGTGTCGCCCTGGGCCGCGAAGCCCAGGTTGAAGCCCTTGGAGATGTCCCGGGTGCCGAGGTTGGTCGTCATGATGATGACCGTGTTCTTGAAGTCCACGACCCGGCCCTGGGAGTCGGTCAGCCGACCGTCCTCCAGGATCTGCAGCAGCGAGTTGAAGATGTCCGGGTGGGCCTTCTCGACCTCGTCGAAGAGCACGACGGAGAACGGCTTGCGGCGCACCTTCTCGGTGAGCTGACCGCCCTCTTCGTAGCCGACGTAGCCGGGAGGCGAACCGAACAGCCGCGAGACCGTGTGCTTCTCGCTGAACTCCGACATGTCGAGGGAGATCAGCGCGTCCTCGTCACCGAAGAGGAACTCCGCCAGCGTCTTGGACAGCTCGGTCTTACCGACACCGGAGGGACCGGCGAAGATGAACGAGCCACCGGGACGCTTGGGGTCCTTCAGGCCGGCACGCGTACGGCGGATGGCCTGGGAGAGCGCCTTGATGGCGTCCTTCTGGCCGATGACGCGCTTGTGCAGCTCGTCTTCCATACGGAGCAGACGCGAGGACTCTTCCTCGGTGAGCTTGAAGACGGGGATGCCGGTGGCCGTGGCCAGGACCTCGGCGATCAGCTCCTCGTCCACCTCGGCGACGACATCCATGTCGCCGGCCTTCCACTCCTTCTCCCGCTTCGCCTTCGCGGCCAGGAGCTGCTTCTCCTTGTCGCGCAGGCCCGCGGCCATCTCGAAGTCCTGCGAATCGATCGCGGACTCCTTCTCCCGGCGCACATCGGCGATCTTCTCGTCGAATTCGCGCAGGTCCGGCGGCGCGGTCATCCGGCGGATCCGCATCCGGGAACCGGCCTCGTCGATCAGGTCGATCGCCTTGTCCGGCAGGAAGCGGTCGGAGATGTAGCGGTCGGCCAGGGTGGCGGCGGCGACCAGCGCGGAGTCCGTGATGGAGACGCGGTGGTGCGCTTCGTAGCGGTCCCGCAGACCCTTGAGGATCTCGATGGTGTGCGGCAGCGACGGCTCCGCGACCTGGATCGGCTGGAAGCGGCGCTCAAGGGCCGCGTCCTTCTCCAGGTGCTTGCGGTACTCGTCGAGCGTCGTGGCACCGATGGTCTGCAGCTCGCCTCGCGCCAGCATGGGCTTGAGGATGCTCGCGGCGTCGATCGCGCCCTCGGCGGCGCCCGCACCCACCAGGGTGTGGAGCTCGTCGATGAACAGGATGATGTCGCCGCGGGTGCGGATCTCCTTGAGGACCTTCTTCAGGCGCTCCTCGAAGTCACCGCGGTAGCGGGAGCCGGCGACCAGGGCACCGAGGTCGAGGGTGTAGAGGTGCTTGTCCTTGAGGGTCTCGGGCACCTCGCCCTTGACGATGGCCTGTGCCAGGCCCTCGACGACCGCCGTCTTACCGACGCCGGGCTCGCCGATGAGCACCGGGTTGTTCTTCGTACGACGGGACAGCACCTGCATGACCCGCTCGATTTCCTTCTCGCGCCCGATGACCGGGTCGAGCTTGGTCTCGCGAGCGGCCTGCGTCAGGTTGCGGCCGAACTGGTCCAGGACGAGGGACGTCGAAGGCGTGCCCTCGGCGGGGCCGCCTGCCGTGGCGGCTTCCTTGCCCTGGTAGCCGGAGAGCAGCTGGATGACCTGCTGCCGCACCCGGTTGAGATCGGCGCCCAGCTTCACCAGGACCTGGGCGGCGACGCCCTCGCCCTCGCGGATCAGGCCGAGCAGGATGTGCTCCGTACCGATGTAGTTGTGGCCGAGCTGGAGGGCCTCGCGGAGCGACAGCTCCAGGACCTTCTTGGCACGGGGGGTGAAGGGGATGTGCCCGGACGGGGCCTGCTGCCCCTGCCCGATGATCTCCTCCACCTGCTGGCGGACCGCCTCGAGCGAAATCCCGAGGCTCTCCAGGGCCTTAGCGGCGACACCCTCACCCTCATGGATCAGGCCCAGGAGGATGTGCTCGGTGCCGATGTAGTTGTGGTTGAGCATCCGGGCTTCTTCCTGAGCCAGGACGACAACCCGCCGCGCGCGGTCGGTGAACCTCTCGAACATCGTTAATCGCTCCTCAGAGCGGTCAGGCAGTTAGGGGTCGGTCCCCTCCCTGTCCTTCCGCATGCTAGTCCCGCGGGGCGGGACAGCTCATTCCAACTGCCGACACCCGTCCGGATCACCCCCGCTCCGGCGGGGAAATTTACTGCCGAACAGCTGACATCTGCTCCAACTCGATGGTGCGAGACGATGTTCCCGCAGGCCAGGCATATACGCCCTCCGCCACTACGCCCGTGGCGAACGCGCCCTTCGCCGACACGCCGTCCGAAGTCGGCCATCGGCCGGGGCGAGGCGCCTTTGGCGCCGGTCACACCGACTCTTCCCACTGAGACTGTCTTACCCGCTGCCACTGACACTCCATGCGGCGTGGGCTCCTTCCATCCGCTACGGGCGAACATCCGCACACCACCGGATGCCTCGGCACGCCCCCTCGCGCGGGCACGGTACGTATCCATGCCTGTACCCAGCGTAACTTCCTGGGTTTTCGGGAGTTGCACCGGGCATGCCCCGCGTGCTTCCGCGCCCCCGCAGCCCTCTCGCCGCCCTCCGCCGGTGGTACGAGGAGGAAATGGGCTGGCCGACCACCGCGACGGAGCCGGTGCAGCTGCTGACGGGGCTGTGCTTCGACGTACTGGAGATGCCCGCCGACGCGGGGAGCGCCGTCCTGCGGCGACTGCCGCGTACCGGCCCGGTGGCGCTCCTTCGGGCCGGACGCGGCGGGAATCACCCGGGTGATCGGCCGAAATTGCTCATGCTCATCGCGGCCGGCGGCGCCGAGGAACTCCCGGGAATCCTGGAATGGCTCGAGTGGGGCGCCCTCACCACGGATCTCACCACGCGTGGGCCCGGAGACCGGATGCCCGCGCCGTCGTTCCCCACAGACGCATCTTCGTCATACGGATTCGAGTCGTACGGATTCGGCGCATGGGAGGCCGCGGGATGGGTGCGACCTCCCCGGCCCGAGTACGAGGCGGAGAATTCCCTGCCCACCACGGGGCTCGGGGCAGGAATCGGGGACGGTGGGGGCGCCCCCGACCTCGTACGACTCGTGAGCACGGCGGCAACGGAGTGCCACCGAGCCCGGTTGTTGCGTGCTCGTAATGCCCAATCGGACCGCGCCTACGGCGATCAGCCGTTGGCCTTCTCGAATGCCTCGCGAATGTCGGCGGGGACACGGCCACGGTCATTGACGTTGTAGCCGTTCTCCTTCGCCCAAGCGCGGATCTTCGCGGTGTCCTGGCCGCCGGCGGAAGCCGCCGCACGCGCCTTGCCGCGGCCCGCAGAACGACCACCGGTCTTGCGGCCCGCCTTCACGAACTCCGCGAGCGACTCGCGCAGCTTCTGGGCGTTGGCGTCGGAGAGGTCGATCTCGTAGGACTTGCCGTCGAGAGCGAACGTCACCGTCTCGTCCGCCTCGCCACCGCTGAGGTCGTCGACAAGAAGAACCTGAACCTTCTGTGCCACCGGTTTCCCTTTCATCGAATGCGGATTACGACGGAAAGCAAACCGCTTTTCCGGGAAAAACACAAACCCTTGGGTAGGGTTCACTTGCCCACAGACCGGGGAACGCATGCTTCCGTAGCCATGAGATAGGGGAGCGATTCGGACATAGAACACTCATCACAGGTGCAGAAGCATGCGACTGTTACCCAGGGTGTTGGGCTTCACTCGTTCGAGACCGAGGAACTCCGCAACGCCCTCGTCATAGGAACGCAGCAGCTCGCTGTAGACATCACCGTCTACCGGAGCCTCGCCGATCTCCACGAAGCCGTGCTTGGTGAAGAACTCGACTTCGAAGGTGAGACAGAAAATGCGCCGCACTCCGAGCCAGCTCGCGGTGCGCACCAGCTTGTCCAGGACTTGATGGCCGACACCGGAGCCCTTCAACCGCGGGTCCACGGCCAGAGTGCGGACCTCTGCCAGGTCTTCCCACATGACATGGAGCGCCCCGCAGCCGACGACCTCGCCGTCTTCGTCGCGCTCCGCCACCCAGAACTCCTGGATGTCCTCGTAAAGCGTGACGGTGGCTTTGTCGAGCAGGATCCCGTCGCGTGAGTAGGCATCGATGAGGCGACGTACGGCCGGTACATCGCTGGTCCTGGCACGGCGGACGGTGAGGCCTTTTGAATGCGGAGGCATGCCCGGACGCTATCGCCCCTTGCCGGTGGCACTCGCCCCGGGTTCATCCCCTTCGGCGGATCCGGCTTCACCGGCCGCTTCCGGTGCCGCTTCTGCTTCGCGTTCTTCGGCCACCGTGCGCTCTTCTTCGGCCGGCCCGGCCTCTTCCGACTGTTGTTCCGCGTCTTCCGCCGGTTCGTCGACTTGGACCATCCGTACGGCATCGCGCAGGGCTTGTCGCTGTTCCGGCGACATCATGCCGAAGAAGGCCACAAGAGCGGCCGCGGGGTTGTCACTGGCGGACCATGCTTCGTTCATCAGTGCGGCCGCGTAGGCGGCGCGAGTGGAGACCGCCTCATATCGATAGGCGCGGCCTTCTGCTTCGCGGCGCACCCAGCCCTTCTGATGGAGGTTGTCCAATACGGTCATGACCGTTGTGTAGGCGATCGACCGTTCCTTCTGCAGATCTTCCAGGACTTCTCGAACGGTGACCGGGCGGTTCCACTCCCAGACCCGCGTCATGACCGCGTCTTCCAGATCACCCAATGGTCTCGGCACACAAGAACAATAGTGGGAGATGTCGCGAATGCCCGTTGATCTCGTGGCGTTTGTGCCGGAAAAAGGATGTACGACCCGGGACGGTCAATCCCGGGCCGTACAGGGCGTGCGGACCGCCGAAATGGCGGTGGGTGGATCAGGCGCCGTGCGCCGTGGGCTCCTGCCCCGCGGACTCGACGCGGGCCAGCGCGGCATCCACGACGGCGTCCTCCTTGGACTTGTTCGCGCCACCCTGGCTCTTGATCATCGTCACGATCAGAGCGGTGAAGGCCACGGCCATCACTACGGGCGGAAGCAACGCTGCGACGTAATCCATGGCGTACGGCCTCCCTTAGGTCATGAGTTTCCAGAGTACGCAGCGCTCAGGCGGTGCGGCTCTCGGGGGGCGGGCCGGGCTTGCGGCGGGGCGGGAACACCTCGCCCGGCGTGGGGATCGGCCGGTCCGGCCGCGGGGTCTTCGGCCGCGGCGCCGGCGCGGGCTCCGGCTTGCGATCCGGTTTCGGCTCGCTCCCGGGCTCCGGTTCCCGCCCGCCACGGGCGCCTGAGCGGCCGCCTGGCAGCGCGCGCAGCCGGACCCGTACGGAGATGTCGGCCAGCTGCTCGCAGTGGCGCAGCAGGGCGCTGCGGCACTCGCGCTCGGCCGGCCCGGCGCGCCGGGTACGCAGCGCGCGCAGGGCGGCGAGGTCGTCGGGGCCGGGGACGTACCCGGTGTCCAGCGCCTCCTTCAGCCGTGCGAGATAGCCGGCGGCGGAGCCCGGCAGGGCTTCGCGGTAGCGGGCGAGGTCGGCCAGCAGGAAGGCGCGCAGCCGGCCGCCTTCGCGGGCCGCCTCGTCGACCGCCTCGGCCAACCGGAGATATTCCTGGATGTCCTGCGACCACTCCGCACCGAAGGCACTGAGCGGGGCGGAGTGGGACGTCGTCTGGAGGGCATGGGCGAGGGCGCGACGGAGCACACGCAACTCATCGGCGCTGAACGCCATGCCGCCGCGGGTTCCGTTTGGCATTGGCATATGGCGACTTTACGACCGTTTTCGACAAAAGCCGCTTAATTCGCGAATGGTGGCGCGGCAGCCTGTGCGTGTCCCCCTGACGACCGGGCCGCCTACGACACCACCGGGCGGCGTCAGGACCGGGCGACGTTCCGCTCGTAGACCAGCCGCAGCCCGATGAGGGTGAGCCACGGCTCGTGCTCGTCGATCACCGAGGACTCGCCGAGCACCATCGGGGCGAGGCCGCCGGTGGCGATCACGGTCACCTCGTCCGGGTCCTCGGCCAGCTCCCGCGCCATCCGCTGCACCACACCGTCGACCTGACCGGTGAAGCCGTAGAGGATGCCGGACTGCATCGCCTCGACGGTGTTCTTGCCGATCACGCTGCGCGGCCGGGCAAGTTCGATCTTGCGAAGCTGGGCGCCCTTGACGCCCAGCGCGTCCACGGAGATCTCGATGCCCGGCGCGATCACGCCGCCGACGTACTCCCCGCGCGCACTGACCGCGTCGAAGGTGGTGGCCGTACCGAAGTCGACGACCACCGCGGGGCCGCCGTAGAGCTCGACCGCCGCCAGGGCGTTGATGATCCGGTCGGCGCCGACCTCCTTCGGGTTGTCCATGAGGATCGGCACACCCGTTTTGACGCCCGGCTCCACCAGGACGGCGGGTACGTCCCCGTAGTAGCGGCGGGTGACCTCGCGCAGCTCGTGCAGGACGGAGGGCACGGTGGAGCAGATGGAGATGCCCTCGATGCCGTCGCCCAGGTCGTCGCCGAGCAGCGGGTGCATCCCCATCAGGCCCTGGAGGAGGACGGCGAGCTCGTCGGCGGTGCGGCGGGCGTCGGTGGAGATCCGCCAGTGCTCGACGATCTCCTCACCGTCGAAGAGGCCGAGGACCGTGTGCGTATTTCCTACGTCGATGGTCAGGAGCATGCTCCGCACCGCCTCCGGTTCACATCACGCACGAAGGGCTCGCCTGGGGTGGTGGGTGGGGCGACGGGTGGGCCTACGTCGATGGTCAGCAGCATGGCGATCAGCGGTCCTCAGGCAGATCGGCGTCCTGGCCCTCGTCCTCGCGCAGGTCGAGGCCGATGTCGAGGATCGGGGAGGAGTGCGTAAGCGCGCCCACCGCCAGGTAGTCGACGCCGGTCTCGGCGTACGTCCGGGCGTTGTCCAGGGTCAGCCGGCCCGACGACTCCAGCATCGCGCGCCCGGCGACCAGTTCCACGGCCTCCCGGGTCTGCTCGGGGGTGAAGTTGTCCAGCAGGATCAGATCGGCGCCCTCGGCGAGGATCGGCGGGATCTGGTCGATCCGGTCGACCTCCACCTCGATCGCCAGACCGGGGAACTCGTTCCGTACGGCCGTGAACGCCGCGGCCACGCCGCCCGCCGCGACCACGTGGTTGTCCTTGATCAGCGCCGCGTCCGACAGCGACATCCGGTGGTTGACGCCGCCACCGCAGCGCACCGCGAACTTCTCCAGGGCGCGCAGCCCCGGCGTCGTCTTACGGGTGTCCCGCACCTTGGTCTTCGTCCCCTCCAGGACATCGGCCCAGGCCCGGGTCGTGGTCGCGATGCCCGACAGCCGGCACAGGATGTTCAGCGCGCTGCGCTCGGCGGTGAGCAGATCGCGGGTGCGGGTGGTGACGCTCAGCAGCTTGGTGCCGGCCTCGACCCGGTCGCCGTCCTCGACGTGCCGCTCGACCGCGAACTCGTCGGTGCAGACGATGGACAGCACCGCCTCGGCGATCCGCAGCCCGGCGACCGTACCGGCCTCGCGGGCGGTGAAGTCGCCGGTGGCGACCGCGCCTTCGGGGACGGTCGCCACGGTCGTGACGTCCACGCCCTGGTCGAGGTCCTCCTCGACGGCGAGATGGGCGATGTCCTCGACCTGTACGGGGTCGAGCCCGGCGTTCACCAGGAGCGCGGCCAGGTCGGGGTCGAGGCCGCAGGTCAGCGGGTCGATCTCGTACGAGCCGTCGTCGCCGGCGCAGCCGCAGGCGTCGCCGCAGCCTCCGCCGGTGGGGGCGCCGCCGGTGGGCCCGCCGATCTGGAGGAGGGGGAGGTCGTCGGAGGTGCTGCTCACGGGATGGGCTCCGTATTCGGGGTGGGGGTGGGGTCGGTCTGTCTTGGCGGGCGGTGGATCGCTGGTTACGGGGTGGCCGGCGACGGGAAGTCGGCGGTCTCCGTGGTCCGGATGCTCAGCGCGCGGTCCGCGTCCAGGGTGATGCGGAAGTGCCGGCGCCAGGAGGCATCGTCCCGGTCCGGGTGGTCCTCGCGCCAATGGCAGCCGCGGGTCTCCTCGCGACGCTGCGCGGCGGCGACCAGAACACGGGCGACGCACAGGAGGTTGGTGGCCTCCCAGGCCTCCACGCCGGGTTCGGGGGCCTTGCGGTCGGTGTCGGGGGCGGGGGCGCCGTCCTGGCCGGCCGCCGCGCTCGCCTCGCGGTGGATGCCGTCCAGTTCGGCGGCGGCCCGGGCCAGGCTCTCGGCGCTGCGCAGCACACCGGCACCGGCGGTCATGATCCGCTGGACGGCCGTGCGGTCATCGGGGGCGAGGAGCGGGAGGGTGGTGCGGGGGCCGGACGCGGTGGCTGCCCCGGTGGAGCGCGCCGAGGACGCCGGCTCGCCGCCGTCCGCACCGCCGGGGACGGCGATGTCCGAGGCGGCGATGTCCGAGGCGATCCGCTCCGCGAAGACCAGGCCCTCCAGGAGGGAGTTGGAGGCGAGCCGGTTGGCGCCGTGGACGCCGGTGCAGGCGACCTCGCCGCACGCGTACAGGCCGGGGACCGTGGTGCGGCCGCGCAGATCGGTGCGTACGCCGCCGGAGGCGTGGTGCGCGGCCGGGGCGACCGGTATCGGCTCGGTGACCGGGTCGATGCCATGGCTGCGACAGGCCGCGAGGATGGTCGGGAAACGGCTCTCCCACATCTGGGCGCCGAAGTGCCGGCCGTCCAAATACATGTGCTCGACGCCCTGTTCGTGCGCCCGGCGCACGATCGCCTTGGCCACGATGTCGCGGGGCGCCAGCTCGGCGAGCTCATGCATGCCGACCATGAAGCGGGTGCCGTCGGCGTCGACGAGATGCGCGCCCTCGCCCCGTACGGCCTCGGAGATCAGCGGCTGCTGGCCCTCCGCTTCCGGGCCCAAATACAGGACGGTGGGGTGGAATTGGACGAATTCCAGGTCGGAGACCTCGGCGCCGGCGCGCAGCGCCAGGGCGACCCCGTCGCCGGTGGAGACGGCCGGGTTGGTGGTCGCGGAGAAGACCTGCCCCATGCCTCCGGTGGCCAGCACCACGGCCGGGGCGTGCACGGCCCCCACCCCGTCGTGCTGGCCCTCTCCCATGACGTGCAGGGTGACGCCGGACGTACGGCCGTCGGCGTCCGTGAGCAAATCAAGGACGAGTGCGTTCTCGATGGTGCGCAGCCCGGCGGCGCGGACCGCTTCGACGAGCGCGCGGGAGATCTCGGCTCCGGTGGCGTCGCCGCCGGCGTGCGCGATACGGCGGCGGTGGTGGCCGCCCTCGCGGGTGAGCGCTATCTCGTCGCTGCCGGGCGTGGTGTCGAAGCGCGCGCCGGTCCCGATCAGCCGGTGCACGGCGTCCGGGCCTTCGGTGACCAGGGCGCGTACGGCCGTCTCGTCGCACAGTCCGGCGCCCGCGACGAGGGTGTCGGCCAGATGCTGTTCCGGGGTGTCGCCGTCGCCCAGGGCCGCGGCGATACCGCCCTGCGCCCAACGGGTGGAGCCGTCGTCGAGGCGGGCCTTGGTGACGACGACGGTCCGACGGCCGGCCGCGGCGCAGCGCAGCGCGGCGGTCAGCCCGGCCACCCCGGAGCCCACGACGACGACATCCGCTTCGATGGACCAACCGGGGGCGGGGGCGTTCAGGCGTATGCCGGTGCCTGATACGGGGCCGGGGCCGGTGGTGGTTCCGGTGGCGGTCATCGGGTCGCTCCGAGGGGGCCTTGAGGGGTGGTGGGTGCGCCGGAGGAGGTGGCGCCGGAGGAGGTGGCTTCCGTAGTGGATGCGTCGGTGGCCGTCGGGCTCCGGTGGTCCGTCGTTTCCGGGCGCGGGGCGCCGAAAGTGAGACGGATGTTGTCGATGAGCCGTGTGGTGCCGATCTTGGCGGCGACCGCGAGGATCGCCTCGCCCTCGTACGCGTCCGAGATCTCGGTGAAGTCGGACGGGTCGACCAGGGCCAGGTAGTCGAGCACGAGCGGCGGGTCGAGGCGGGCGGCGTCCTCCAGGACCACGCGGGCCGCGGCGCGCGCCACGGACGGGCCGTGCGGCGGTCCCGCGGCGGCGTAGGCGACGGCGTGTGCGTCGGCGGCGGCCCGGTCCTCGCCGAGGGCGGCCAGCGCCGCGGAGCGGTCCTGTGCCGGGTGGCCCGTGGAGGCGGCGCGGGCGCGCAGCGCCTCCTCGGCGGCGAGCCGGTCGCGGGCCGCGAACAACGCCGCGGACAGCGCGAGCGCGGTGTGCCGCTCCGGGGAGGCGAGGTAGCGGTTACGGCTCGACAGGGCGAGCCCGTCGTCCTCGCGCACCGTGGGGACACCGACGATCTCGACGGGGAAGTTGAGGTCGGCGGCCATCCGCGTGATGACGGCGAGCTGCTGGGCGTCCTTCTGCCCGTAGAACGCGATGTCCGGGGCGGTCAGATGCAGCAGCTTGGCGACGACGGTCAGCACGCCGTCGAAATGGCCGGGGCGGCTGGCGCCCTCCAGGAGGGTGCCCATGGGGCCGGCGGCGATCCGGATCTGGGGCTCGCCGCCCGGATAGACCTCGTCCACGGACGGGGCGAAGACCACGTCCGCACCCGCCGCGGTGGCCAGCTCGACATCCGCGTCCAGGGTGCGCGGATAGCGGTCCAGGTCCTCGCCCGCCCCGAACTGCAGCGGATTGACGAAGACCGTGACGACGACCTGGCCCTGCGGCCCGACCCGGCAACGGGCGGTGCGGATCAGGGTCGCGTGGCCCTCGTGCAGCGCTCCCATGGTCATGACGACGCCGCGCGCGCCGGTGCCGCGCGGCAGGTCACGGAGGGCGGCGGCGGTGTGGACCAGGTGGACGGGCCGGGAGGGCGAAGGCGCGTCCGGGCCCGGGGGCGGGCTCATCGGGGAGGAGGTCACCGGTCGCCTCCTTCGGGGCCGTGGTCGGGGGCGTCGGGGGCCGGGCCGGAGGCGCCGGGAGCGGGGCCGGGGCCCTCGTCGGGGTCGGCGAGCACGCCGAGCAGGTCCTCGGCCAGTTCCGGCTTGAGCAGACCGTGGGCCAGCGCCCGGTCCGCGGTCATCCGGGCCATGGCGAGATACCCGGCGACGCTCTGTGGCGCGTGCCGGCGCAGCTCGGTCACATGGGCGGCGACGGTGCCCGCGTCACCGCGTGCGACCGGGCCGGTCAGCGCGGCGTCACCGGACCGCAGGGCGTTGTCCAGGGCGGCGCCGAGCAGCGGGCCCAGCATCCGGTCCGGGGCCTGCACGCCCGCGTCGCGCAGCAGCTCCATCGACTGGGCGACGAGCGTGACCAGGTGGTTCGCGCCGATGGCGAGCGCCGCGTGGTAGAGCGGACGAGCGGATTCCGCGATCCACTCGGGCTCCCCGCCCATCTCGATGACCAGCGCCTCCGCGGCCATCCGCAGCTCCTCGGGCGCGGTCACACCGAACGAGCAACCGGCCAGCCGCTGGACGTCCACGGAGGTGCCGGTGAACGTCATGGCCGGGTGCAGCGCGAGCGGCAGGGCGCCGGCCCGGGTCGCCGGGTCCAGCACCGCCGTTCCGTAGCGCCCCGAGGTGTGCACCAGCAGCTGGCCGGGCCGTACGGCGCCGGTCTCCGCGAGGCCGCTCACCAGGTCGGCGAGGGCGTCGTCGGGGACGGTCAGCAGGACGAGCTCGGCGCGGGCGAGCACCTCGGCCGGGGGGACCAGCGGAACGTCGGGCAGCAGCTCGGCGGCGCGTCGTACGGAGGCGTCGGAGACTCCCGACACGGCAACCGGGCGATGCCCTGCGAGCTGCAGGGACGCGGCGAGGGCGGGCCCGACGCGGCCCGCGCCGACGACTCCGACGGTCAGCCGGGCGGGGCGGTCCTGGGCCTCGATGGGTGGAATTGAGTTCACGCGGCGATGGCCTTCCGTTCCAGTCCGCGGGGGGTACCGGACGATTCCTCGCCATGCTACGCGAGTGTTTCCGGCGGGCTTCAGAGCTGTACGGCGGGTGAGACGGGGGTCTCTTTCGTGAGTTATCCACAGGGGTCGCGGGCCCGCGACGGGCTGCGTCATGATCGGGGCAACGGCGCGCGAAGAGCACGCGAGGAATGGCAGGCAGGGGGGCATGTGAGGCACATGGGGGAAGAAGAAGGCGGAGGCGTTCCGGGCGGGACCTGGCGGGACGCTGCGGGCGGCGGTGAGACGGATGGTGCTTCGAACGACGCGGCGGACGGCGCGACGAACGGCCCGGCGCACGCTTCGGCGGACGGCTCGACGAGCAGCTCGGCGGACGGCTCGGTGGGGGCTTCGAGCGGCGGTCCGGGTGATGCTCCAGGCCGCGCGGCGGACGGCCCGGCGGGGGCCTCGGCGAGCGCTTCGGCGGACGGCTTGGCGGACACTGCGTTGGTCGCTGCGGCGGACGGCTCGGCGGACGGCGCGCCGGTCGCTCCGGTGGACGGCTCGACGGGCGCTTCCGCGAGCGGCTCGGCGGGCTCTCCTGTGAGTGGCTCGGCGGGTGCTCCGCTCTCACGGGCGCGGAGGCTCGCGGCCTTCCGTGGCTCGGAACGGGTGCTGGCGGGCGGCACGCCGATCGAGACGGTCCGCGAGCGGCTGAACCGCCTGGCGGCCGACGCTCCCGCCGCCTACGACCTGGACGACTGGACCGACATCTACGCCAACGAGGACGGCATAGTCGGCGAGCTGGAACGCCGGACCGCGGACGCCCTGGGCACCGAGGCCGCCGCCTTCTTCCCGACCGGCACGATGGCCCAGCAGGTGGCGCTGCGCTGCTGGGCGGGGCGTACGGGCAACGCGACGGTCGCCGGCCATCCGCTGTCGCATCTGGAGGTGCATGAACGCGATGCCTATGCGGTGGTCAGCGGGCTGCGCATGGTGCATCCGACGAGCGCACCGCGACTGCCGACCGCGGCGGAGATATACGACCTCCAGGAACCGTTCGGGACCCTTGCGCTCGAACTTCCGTTGCGGGACGCCGGATTCGTGCTGCCGGAGTGGGACGAGCTGACCGCGGCCGTGGCGGCGGCGCGGGAGCGTGATGCGGTGGTGCACTTCGACGGCGCGCGGATATGGGAGTGCGGCCCACACTTCGGCCGCCCCGTCCCGGAGATCGTGGCCCTCGCGGACAGCGTGTATGTCTCCTACTACAAGTCGTTGGACGGCATATCGGGCGCCGCCCTCGCGGGCACCGAGGACTTCGTGGCGGAGGCACGGGCCTGGCGGCACCGCTATGGCGGCCAGCTGTTCCAGCAGTGGCCGGCCGCGCTGGCCGCGCTGGCCGGCCTGGACCGCGAACTGCCGCGGCTGCCGGACTACGTGGCGCACGCGAAGGTGGTGGCGCGGGCACTGCAAGACAGCCTGGCCGACGCCGGCGTGCCGTGGTTCAGGGTGCACCCGCAGGTTCCGCACACCCATGAGTTCCAGGTGTGGCTGCCGCACCCGCCCGACGTGCTGAACGAGGCCGTCGTACGACAGGCGGAGGAGACCAGGACGACGCTGTTCCGCAAGTGGTACGAGCCGGGCGCGGCCGGACCGCCCGGAGTGGCACTGACGGAGGTGACGGTCGGCGCGTCCGCCCTGGACTGGACGGCCGACGATGTGCGTGCGGCGGTCGCGGAGTTCGTGGGCTTGGTGGGGCGTGTGGGCGGTGAGGAGGGAGGGACGCGTCAGGGAGCGGGGTGAGGCCCGCGCCGGTCCGGTCCACCGCGTCGCCGAACCAACAGGCTTCCCAGAGCGGTGCGTTGGTGCAGGACCGCCCGTCCGGCGCGGACCGTGGTGATCAGGCCCGCGCCGCGTAGCGCGGCGGTGTGGGCGGAGGCGGTGGCATTGCTGACGCGCAGACGTCGGGCGAGCTCGCTGGTGGTGTGTTCGTCCGCGAGCACGAGCAGGATGTCGAGGCGGGTCCGTCCGAGCACCCCGGCCAGTGCGTCGTCCGTGCCACCCGCCCCGTCGGGTGGGAGCGGGATTCCCGGACCGGCCGGGTAGGTCACGGCCAGGGGGTGACCGGGCAGGTCGGCGAGGAGGGGGTGGCCGGTCCAGTGGAAGGTGGGCAGTAGCAGCACACCACGACCGCGCAGCTTGATGTCCTGCTCGAAGGGTGCCTCCAGCTCCCAGACATCCTCGTCCAGCCGGGCGCCGGGCAGGAGTTCGGCGAGTGCGGCGCCGATGCCGTGCTCGGCCACGGCCAGGGCATGGCGGGTGAACTCCGCCTGGTGCAGGTCCTGCACCAAGGACCACGTGGGGCGCAGCACGGTATCGAAGGCCGCACGCTGTGCACGGCCGAGGAGGTGCCAGGCCTCGGCGTCTCCGCGGTGCAGGTCGCGGATCCACAGCGGGGCCGGGGAGGGGCCCTTGGCATACACGCGCTCGATCTCGGAGCGGACCAGGTCCGGGGGCGACGCCCGGACGGTTTCCAGTCCCTCCTCCAGGCTGTCGCTGAACACATCGATGAACTTGGGGGCCTCGTCCGCAGGAACCAGGTCCCCCAACGGCACGACGCTGACCGGCAAGGACCGGAGCACCCGTTGTCTCCAGCGACCGAAGAGCAATGCGTCGTCGGGGCGGCACATCTTGCTGAACGCCGCGTTCAGCTCCTGCAACGGGGCCGGCCGGGACGCGAACCGGACCCGGGCGAAGTCGGCGGCCGTGAAGTGGATCCGGATCACTACTCTCCCTGGTGGCGCTGCGCCATCGTTTCGGGCAGGCCCTGAACCCTCGCCTGTGCTCCCCGCCGGGTGTCACCTTCAGGTCATGCCCCCTTCATTCACTCAGGGGGCCGCCGCACGGCACAAGAACCGAAGCCACAGAAGCGTGCAGTCGCAGAGGCACGCAGTCACCAAGGCATGAAGTCACCGAGGCGTAAGGGGAGAGCCATGTTCCGCAACAAGGTCGGCGACGGTGGGCGGGGAGGCCGGGCCGGTGCGCCTGGGCAAGGTCCCGGTGCCGTCCCCGGGAGTGAGGGCGGCGCCGGGGTGGACCGGCGTACGGTCGCCAAGTCGGCCGCGCTGGCCGCGCTGCTGCTCGCGGGCGGCGGGGGCGTCGCGCAGGCACGTACCGCGGGCGACGTCACCGTACGGCTGCCGGCGCCGACCGGCCCGCACCGGATCGGGCTCACCACCCTGTATCTGGTCGATGACTCCAGGCCCGACCCGTGGGTGCCCGAGATCCCCGTGCGGGAAGTGATGGTCACGGTGTTCTATCCGGCCCGGACCGTCCGCGACCACCCGCTCGCACCGCAGATGACCGAGGGTGCCGCGGGCCTGTTCCCGCAGATCGACCCCGCCTTCCACGAGGGGCTGCCGGCGAGCGGTGTGAACTGGGCGGCCACCATGACCCATGCGCATACGGGTGCGCCCGCGCAGGCGGTGCGGCGGCCGGTGCTGCTGTACAGCCCGGGAGGCGGTGACCCGCGCACGCTCGGCACCGGCGTCGCCGAAGAGCTGGCCGGCCGGGGCTATGTGGTGGTGACCATCGATCACCCCGGCGATACCAGTGAGGTCGAGTTCCCGACCACGACGGCGTACCGGAAGGCGCCTTTCCGCACGACCGTCTTCAGGGAAGATCCCCGGACGGATCCGAAGCGCTTCCGCACCGTGATCGACACCCGGATCGCGGACACCCGGTTCGTGCTCGACCAGCTGGAAGTCCTGGCAGCCGGCCGGAACCCCGACGCGGCGGGCCGCCCGTTGCCGGCGGACCTCGGTCGCGCACTGGATCTGCGGCGGGTGGGTGTCTACGGCCACTCGGCCGGCGGCACCACCGCGGCCGAGACGATGTACGAGGACCGCCGCATCGACGCGGCGATCAACCTGGAGGGCTTTCTGGACCACCCGCCGGAGACGCCCGGCCAGGAGGGGAAGCTGTTCCCGGTCGCCCAATACGGGGTGGACCGGCCGTTGCTCCTGCTGGGGACCGATGGCTTCTCCTACAAGCAGGAGTTGGAACGTTCCTGGTCGGCCATGCTCGCCCACTCGCGTGGATGCACCCGCCGGCGACAGCTCGACAACGCCACGCACTGGGTGTTCACCGACTACGCCGCCATCGCCCCCCAGTTGCAGGCTGCCGGGCTGATGACCGCCGACAACCGGATCAAGCTGATCGGCGCGATCGACCCGGCCGAATCGGTGCCCGCGGTGCGCCACTACGTGCACGCGTTCTTCGCCCGGCATCTGCCTTCGCACTGACCGGTGCAAGGGCTGACGGGGACGGCGCGCGTACCGGCTCACGGCACGGCGCCCGAGGCACAACGTGCCCGGGGCACGGCATCCGAGTTCACGGCATGGCGCCCGAGCGCGGCCTCGGCGCCGGTGCGGGCGTCGTCTCGGGCAGCGGCCGGCGGGGCCGGGTGCGCAGAAGGGACGCGACGGTTGTGCGGAGGGCGCGGCGGATGCGGGCCGGGAGCCGGTCGCCGGGGGCGGTGACGATGGCTTGGAAGCGATGCCACCGGTGGATCTCGCGGGTGGTGCGGGCGATATGGGTGCCGGGGTCCGGTGGGGCGGACTCGCCTCGTCGGGCGGCGCGGTAGGTGTCGAGGAGGTGCTGCTGGCTGGCGTTCATGCCCCTCACTGTGGGTCGGGCCGGTGGGCCGGGGCGCGTCGATTGACGGGAGCCGTCAATCGACGGCCGTGCAGGTGGCGGCCTCGCGCATGATGGGCGTATGGCCAACGTCATCGACATCACCGGGCTGCCGCCGGAGCGCATCCTCTTCTCGCCCTCCCCCTTGGCGGAGCTGGGCGCCGCGCTGCATGCGCTGTCCGAGCCGGGGCACCACCCCGGGCTGCACGGCTGGGTGACCGCGACCAACGCGGGTCTGAAAACCGACCTTGCCGACCGGCTGTGCGAGGCGGATTTCCTGTGGCGGTCCTCCCGTTCCGACATCCTGTTGCCGGCCCGCCCCGGGGCGACGCTGGCCGAGGAGCTGGACGAGATGGACAAGATCGACGACGAGCGGTTCGTGGCCGCCGCGTTCGAGATCAACTGCTCGCCGGCCTACACCCGCCCCACGCCGTCGCCCCTCGTCGACGCCGACGAGCGGGCCCGGGTACGGGAGATGGCCGCCGCGCGCGGCCCGCGGCAGGCGGCCTTCACCGACCGGATGCTCACCGACCCGGACGGCCTGCGGGTGTGGCTGCGCCGTCTGCTGGAGGAGTGCGAGCAGGCCTTCTTCGGGGACATCTGGCGGCGGGTGAGCATCCAGCTGGCGGCCGACGCCCGGCACAAGACCGAGCTGCTGCGCCACAAGGGCCTGGCCGAGACGCTGTCCGCGACATCGCGGGCACTGTCCCTGGAGGACGCGCAGGACGGCAGCGGCAGCACCCGCATCCTGGTCGACAAGCTTGCCCGGGGACGTACGACGGCCTTCGCGAACGCCGCGGATCCGGGCGTCACCTTCCTGCCGACGTCGTTCGGCTGGCCGCATCTGCTGTTCGGCCACGCCCCGGGATGGCGTCCGGTGCTCCAGTACCCGGTCGCCAGCCCGGAGTTGCCGGCGCCGGCCGCG
This sequence comes from Streptomyces inhibens, assembly GCF_022221585.1. NCBI lineage: Bacteria > Bacillati > Actinomycetota > Actinomycetes > Kitasatosporales > Streptomycetaceae > Streptomyces > Streptomyces inhibens. The sequence continues at coordinate 5,656,058 of NZ_CP084681.1, read as the reverse complement.
CTGGAACTCGTCCAGCAGCGACTGGAGGCGCTGGGGCACCCGATGCGGATGCAGCTGTGCCGGACGCTGTCCCGGGGGCCGCATACGACGGGGGAGCTGGCGACCGCGTTCGGCATCACCTCGCCGGAGGTGTCCCGGCACATCGCGACGCTGAAGAAGGCCGGGCTGATCCAGACGCGGCGCCGTGGGCGCTATGTGCTGCACCAGCTGGACCTCCAGGTGGTGGCCCGGCTGGGCAGCGACTTCCTTGAGGGCGTGCTGCGTTGAGGGTGTGCGGTGTTGAGGCTGTGCGGTGTTGAGGCTGTGCGGTGTTGAGGCTGTGCGGTGTTGAGGCTGTGCGCGTGCCGCGGCCGGGGTGCCGTCCGGTCGCCCTACGGCCGTCGTGCCGCGCTCAGTTGTCCCGCAGGAACTTCTTCGCGAGGGCGTCGCCGCGGCTGACCGCGTCGGAGTGGCTCTCGATCGGTGAGGCCTTGGAGTTCTTGAAGAGCAGGTAGGTGACACCCGTATCGACGCCGCCGGTCTCCGGGTCGGGGTCGATGCCCAGGCCCTTGGCGGTCGCGTACGACGCCTCGCCGATGATCTTGTCGGGCCCGGTGTCGCCGACAACCGCGTATTCGACCTTGTTGTCGTAGATGACGGCGACCACGCCGCCGCCCTTGATGCCGGCCGAGGCGTAGTTCCAGATGCCGCTGGAGCTGGGCACGACCACGTACGGCAGCTTCTCGGCGTTCAGCGGCTGCCCGTTGGACTGAGGGAAGGCGGTGTCGTCCTGGTACCAGGGGTCGGTGTCGGCATTGCACTTCGAGGTGGTCTGGCCGTCACAGTCGATGTCCATGTCGGCCTTCCAGAAGACCGCGCCGTTCTTGCCGCAGACCGGGACGGTGGCGGAAGTCTCCTCGTCCGTGCGGTACTTGCCGTGGGAGAGCTGCGAACAGTCCTTGAGCTTTGCCAGGAGGTCGGCCGCGCTGACCGTGCCTTCCTGGACGCCGGCCCCCTTGGCGGCGGTGGTCGTGGCGCCGTGTGCGGAGGGCTGGGCGGTGGCGGGGAAGGCCGCGGCGGCGAGCAGGGCGGCGCCGGAGGCGGTGGCGAGAGCGAGAGTTCTTCTGCGCACGAGGGAACCCTTCTGTTAGGAAAGCTTCCTTACCGCGCGCCAATCTGCTCCCCCTTACGTGTCCCCGTCAACCCTGCGTCGACCGATACGTCCGCCGTTACGTAGACCGATCCGTCCGCCGCCCGGCCCACCCAGCGCCCGCCTACCCGCCTACCCGCCTACCCGCCCGAGGATTTACGCCCCCGCTCCCCCGGCCCGCACCAACCCCGTCTCGTACGCGAGCACCACAGCCTGGACCCGGTCCCGGAGGTTCAGCTTGGTGAGGATGCGACCGACATGGGTTTTGACGGTGGCCTCGGACAGCACCAGCCGCGCCGCGATCTCACCGTTCGACAGCCCCTGGGCGACCAGCAGCAGCACCTCCCGCTCACGGCCCGTCAGCCGTTCCAGCTCGGGGCGGGCCGATTCGGCGGAGGTGGCGGGCAGCATCGGCGTGAAGCGGTCGAGGAGCCGGCGGGTGGTGGAGGGTGCGACGACCGCGTCGCCGCTGTCGACCGCCCGGATCGCGGCGAGCAGTTCGCTGGGCGGCACGTCCTTGAGCATGAAGCCGCTGGCCCCGGCCTTCAGCGCGGAGAAGGCGTATTCGTCCAGGTCGAAGGTGGTCAGGATGAGCACCTTCGGTGCGCCTTCCTTCTGCCCGCCCTCGCAGATCCGGCGGGTGGCCTCGACCCCGTCCAGATGCGGCATACGGACGTCCATGAGGATCACGTCGACCTTGGTGGAGCGCAGCACCTCCAGGGCCTGCACACCGTCACCCGCCTCCGCGACGACTTCCATGTCGGGCTGTGCGGCCAGCACCATCCGGAAGCCGGTGCGCAGCAGCATCTGGTCGTCGACGAGCATCACGCGGATGGTCATGGCAGGGGGATCCCTTCGAGCACGAGTGGGCTGAGCGTACGGGGTGGAGTGCGGTGGGGTGGGACTCGTCGGCGCGTCCCATCAGGCCGGGCGATGCCCTCACCGGGTCGGCTTGAGCGGCAGTACGGCGCTGACCCGGAAACCGCCGCCCGGCCGCGGCCCCGCCGTCAGGCTGCCACCGACCATGCCGACCCGCTCACGCATCCCGATCAGGCCGTGGCCGAGGCCGTCCGCGCCGCCCTCTTCGTAGAGCTCGTGCTGCGCGCCGCGCCCGTCGTCCTCGACCAGCAGATCGAGATCGTCGTCCTTGTAGGAGAGGCGGACGGTCGCGCCGACGTCGGGGCCGCCGTGTTTGCGGGTGTTGGTGAGCGCTTCCTGGACGATGCGGTACGCGGTCAGTTCGACGCTGCTGGGCAGTGGCCGCGGCTCGCCCTCCACCCGGAAGTCGACCGGCAGTCCGGCGCCGCGTACCTGATCCATGAGGTCGGTGAGCTGTTCGACGCCCGGCTGGGGGACGTATTCGCCGCCCTCGGCCTGTTCGCCGGTGCGCAGCACGCCCAGCAGCCGGCGCATCTCGGCCAGCGCCTGGCGGCCGGTGCCGGAGATCGTCTCCAGGGCCTGCCGGGTCTGTTCGGGCGCGGCATCGAGAACGTAGGCGGCGCCGTCGGCCTGGACGACCATCACCGAGACGTTGTGCGCGACGACGTCGTGCAGCTCACGGGCGATCCGGGCGCGCTCGGCCGCGACCGCGATCCGGGCCTGCGCCTCGCGCTCCTTCTCCAGCCGGGCGGCCTTCTCCTCCAGCTGCGCCCAGTACGCGCGCCGGGTGCGCATGGAGTCGCCGAGCACCCAGGCGAGCACGAAGGGCACGGTGAGCAGCGCCGTGAAGAACAGCATTTCCCACACCGGCCGGCTCTCGGGCCCCTCCCCGAAGCGCCACAGGGAGAGGGCGGGACTCACGAGGGCGCCGGCAAGTGCGCAGCGGGAGGCCCAGCGGGTGGTGCCGGACGCGACGGTGTACGTGATCACGAACATCGCGAAGTCGCCCGGGTTGGACTCGATGTCGAAGATCAGTTGGCCGATGCCGATGGCGGCCGTCAGCAGCAGCATCTTCTCGGGGTATTTGCGGCGCAGCGCGATGACGAGGCAGAGGCCGATGGTGAAGAGCGTGGCGATGGGCTGCTGGGCGCCATGGACTTCGGACACGAGCCACAGGCCACTGAACCCGAGGAGAAGGACGGCCCAAAAGGTGTCCACTCCCGTCGGGTGCCTGCGGAAGAAGTCGTAGAGGCGCTGCACGTAACCCAGCGTAGGCAGCGCGGATAGGTGTACGAGTCAACCGGAGGAGCGATCCTGTACGCCGGGCGTACTCCCCAAGGTGGAGACTCTATGCACCAAATGTGTCGGACCGGGGGACAGCTTGTACGCCACCCCGTGGGGCGAGCCGGCGCCCGCCCGTACCGTGGGGCAGGTGATGAACGAGTGGTGCGGCTGGCGGGATGCGGCGGAGCGGGCGCTGTACGGTCCGGACGACGGCTTCTACACCCGGCCCGGAGGCCCCGGCCCGGCCGGGCATTTCCGCACCTCCGTGCACGTCTCCCCGCTGTACGCCGGCGCCGTCACCACCCTCCTGTGCCGCGTCGACGACGCCCTCGGCCATCCGGACGAGCTGACGCTGGTCGATGTGGGCGCGGGGCGCGGTGAGCTGCTGACCGGCGTGCTGGCCGCGCTGCCGGACGAGGTGGGCGCGCGGCTGCGCCCGTACGCCGTCGAGCGCGCCGCCCGCCCTCAGGGCCTGGACCCGCGGATCGGCTGGCTTGCCGAGCTACCCGCCCCGGGCTCGGTCACCGGCCTGCTGTTCGCGAACGAATGGCTCGACAATGTGCCGGTGGACGTGGTGGAGACGGACGCGGACGGAGTGCCGCGCCGGGTTCTCGTACGCGCCGACGGCACGGAACGGCTGGGCGAGCCGGTGGACGGCGCGGACGCGGAGTGGCTGCGCCGGTGGTGGGCGCCGCCGCTGGCCGCGGACGCCACCGAAGACACCGCAACCACGGGCGGCGCCCCCGCCCCCGGGATCCGCGCCGAAATCGGCCGCCCCCGGGACGAGGCCTGGGCGCGGGCCGTCCGTACGCTGCGCGCCGGGCTCGCCGTCGCCGCCGACTACGCGCACGAACGGGGCGGCCGCCCGCTCTTCGGCACGCTCACCGGCTTCCGCGACGGCCGCGAGGTGCACCCGGTCCCGGACGGCAGCTGCGACATCACGGCGCATGTCGCGCTGGACGCCTGCGCCGGACCATCGGCCGAGCGGCTGACCCAGCGCGAGGCGCTGCACGCCCTGGGGGTGGACGGCCGCCGCCCGCCGCTCGCCCTGGCCTCCACCGACCCGGCCGGTTACGTACGGGCCCTGAGCGCGGCCGGCTCGGGGGCGGAGCTGACCGATCCGGCGGGCCTGGGCGGCTTCGGCTGGCTGCTGGAGCCGGTGGGCGACCAGTGCGCGGGGCTGCTCAGGCCCGGGGGCGCCTGAGGGCCACGAAGGCCCCGGGACGGCGTGCTGCGAGACTGTTCCCATGACGGAGACGACGGTCGGCATCGGCGGCGCGGCGGAAAGCACCGACATGGTGCTGAACATCGGCCCGCAGCACCCCTCCACACACGGTGTGCTGCGGTTGCGCCTCGTCCTGGACGGCGAGCGCATCCAGCACGCCGAGCCGGTGATCGGCTATATGCACCGCGGCGCCGAGAAGCTCTTCGAGGCGCGCGACTACCGCCAGATCATCATGCTCGCCAACCGGCACGACTGGCTGTCGGCGTTCTCCAACGAGCTGGGCGTGGTGATGGGCGTCGAGCGGATGCTCGGCATGGAGGTGCCCGAGCGCGCCGTGTGGACGCGGACGCTGCTCGCCGAGCTGAACCGTGTGCTGAACCATCTGATGTTCCTCGGCTCGTACCCCCTGGAGCTGGGCGGGATCACCCCCGTCTTTCACGCGTTCCGTGAGCGCGAGGAGCTCCAGACCGTCATGGAGGAGATCTCCGGCGGCCGGATGCACTACATGTTCAACCGCGTCGGCGGCCTCAAGGAGGACCTGCCGGCGGGCTGGCTCGGCCGGGCCCGGCAGGCCGTCGCCGATGTGCGCTCCCGGATGGACGTCTTCGACAACCTGGTCCTGGGCAACGAGATCTTCCGCGGCCGGACCCGCGGGATCGGTGTGCTCGCGCCCGAGACGGTGCATGCGTACGGCGTCTCCGGGCCGATCGCACGCGCCTCCGGTGTCGACTTCGACCTGCGGCGCGACGAGCCGTACCTCGCCTACGGGGAACTGCGGTCCACGCTCAAGGTCGTCACCCGTGAGGAGGGCGACTGCCTGGCCCGCTTCGAGTGCCTGCTGGACCAGAGCCACAACTCCCTCGATCTTGCCGATGCCTGCCTGGACCGGATCGCGGAGCTGCCGCCGGGGCCGATCAACCAGCGGCTCCCCAAGGTCCTGAAGGCTCCCGAGGGTACGACCTACGCCTGGACCGAGAACCCCCTCGGCATCAACGGCTACTACCTCGTCTCCAAGGGCGACAAGACCCCCTACCGCCTCAAGCTGCGCTCGGCGTCGTACAACAACATCCAGGCGCTGGTGGAGCTGCTGCCGGGCACGCTGGTCTCCGACATGGTCGCCATTCTCGGCTCGCTGTTCTTCGTCGTCGGCGACATCGACAAGTAGGCGTTAGGCGCCCCGCTCCCCCTCCTCCTTGCGGAGGGTCTGGAGATGGCGGCGCAGGACGCTGCGGAGCAGATCCGGTGTGACCCGGTCCGGTTCCAGCGTCGCCTGCAGGGTGAGGCCGTCGAGCAGGGCCGACAGCCGTAGCGTCTCCAGCTCCAGGTCCAGATCCTCCGGCAGGCTGCCCGCCTCCTGGCCGCCGCGCAGCATCCGCATCAGCAGATCCCGCATACCGGCTTCCAACTCGACCGCGTGCGGGCGCAGTTCGGGGCGCGTACGGGCGGCGGTCGTGAATGCCTGCCAGAGCATGCCCTCCTCCCGGCGCTCGTCGTCCAACGGCAGGAATTCGGCGAGCAGCTCCTCCGCGCGGGTGCGGCGCTCGCCCGCCGCCCCGGGGTCGAGCAGCCGCTCGGCATGGCCGCCTACGCGGTATTCGATACGGGCGCCGAGCTCCTGCATCGCGAAGATCATCACTTCGTCGTGGTCGCTGAAGTAATGGCGGACCGACCCGATGGCCAGGCCCGCTTCCTCGGCGACGTTACGGAGCGACGCGCCCGCCACCCCTTCTCGGCGCACCACGCGGAGTACGGCCTCGGCGACGGCGCGGCGGCGGGCCTGGGGATCGACGATCTTCGGCATATTGCGATTGTGGCACACCCGCGCTAAATTATTTTTTGGCACGGGCGAGCTAAATAATCCGGCTGCTGCCCGCCGCCCTCCCATCCACGGAGACCGACGACATCGCACCGAAAACCAGGGGGACCCATGAACGGCTGGCTGCTCGCGGCACTGATCCTCGTCGCCGTCATCGCCGTGATCATCAAGCGGCTGCGAGGCGAACCGCTCAACGTCCGCGATCTGTTCGCGCCACCGGTCGTCCTCATCGCCATCGGCGTCTTCGCCGTGGCCAAGGCCGAGGACCTCGCCGGCAGTGACATCGCCTGGGCCACCGCCGGCGCCCTCCTGGGCTGCGCGCTCGGCGCCCTGCGCGGCACCACCATCCAGCTGTTCGACCGGGACGGCGTCCTCTGGCAGCGCTACACGGGCCGCACGTTCGCCGTGGCCGTCATATCCCTGCTCGGCATGGCCGGCTTCGGGCTGCTGGCGGTGAAAATGGGGATGCACGAAGACGCCCGCCCCGTCCAACTCGGCATTGGCGTCAGCTTCCTGGGTGAGGCGCTGGTGGTCGGCCGCCGCGGGCTGGCGAGCGGCACGCCGTTCGCCCCGGAACGCCGACGGATCTGAGACGCGGCACACGGCCCCTTCGCGCCCGCACACTTCATCCACACCCTGTGGACAACGGAGCTCGCACCGATCAGGGCGGTGCCGGCCCCGTCGTGGGCCACACAGCCGGGGGCATACCCGGCCCCGGCACACGAACGAGGCGGCGTACTCCGACTCTGTGCCGGAGTACGCCGCCCTGGGGCGCCGGGAGCTGCGGGGGGGGGCGGCCCTCGCAGCTCATGGCGGCTACTTCGGGTCGCGGTTGTACTTCGACGTCGACCTGCCGGAGCGTGTGGGCCGGATGGACCTGGTCGTCCCTGCCGGCGGGCGTCGGCCGGGGTGAGCGAGCCGGCTTGGCCCGTGCGGGTCCACGCCGCTCGACCCTGTCTACCGAGCCGACTCGGCCGCGTCGGCCGACCCGGCCTGCCCACCGCCGAACACCTCCTTGACGAGCCCTTGCGTCGCCTTCTGGAACGCCGCTGCCATGGACAGTGCAGCGTCGTCGACATAGTTCAGCGCGGCGGTCAGGGTCTTGCTGCCGTCGGGCGTGCTGTACATCAGCGCCGCGTGGCCCGCCATGCCGCCGTTGTGGGTGATGACGGTGCCGCCGTTTTCGCCCGCGTCCTGCACGAACACCCCCAGTCCGTAGCCGACCTTGGGATGCGGCTTGCACATCTCGGCCAGCAGCGGGGCCGGCAGGAGCTTGCCGCCCATCAGCGCGGAGATGAACGTGTGGAGGTCCTGGGTGGTCGAGATCATGTCTCCGCCGGTGGAGATCCAGGAGGGGTTCTGGCGGGTGACGTCGACCGTCTTCTGCTGGCCGGCGTCCTCGTACCGGTAGTAGGCGTGGGTGTGCGGCTCGGGGATCTCCGGGCCGGTGCCCGGCACCACGGTGCCGGACAGCCCGAGCGGCCCCAGGATCAGCCGCTGCATCTCCTCGGCGAGCGAGTGGCCGGTGACCTTCTCGATCAGCAGCCTGGCCAGCACGTAGTTGGTGTTGGAGTAGCTCCAGTCCGTCCCCGGCTCGAACCGCGCCGGCTTGGACAACGCCAGCCGTACCAGCTCTTCCGGCCGGTAGGTCTTGAACCGGTTGTCCACCCACTCCTGGCCCGCGGTCGTGGCGGGGATCCCCGGCGCGAACGTCCCGTCGTCGTAGTACTCGCCGGTGAAGTTGAACACCCCGCTGGTGTGCTGCAGCAGCATCCGCACCGTGATCTTCGGGTCCAGCCCGAACTCGGGCAGGTGGTCGGCCACCGGGGCGTCCAGCTCGATCGCGCCCTCGGCCACCAGTTGCAGCACCACGGTCGCGGTGAAGGTCTTGGTGTTGCTGCCTATCCGGACGTGCCCGTTCGTCGGGGGCTTCGCGGTCTCGCCCAGCTTGCGCACCCCGGCGCTGCCGACCCACTCGCCCCGCTCGTCGTGCACGCGCATCGTCACCCCGGTGAAGCCGGACTCGACCATCTCCTCGATGGCCTTCTGCAGCTCCGGGCGACCCTGGTCGGTAAGGGCGATGGACATGGTGGTGTGCTCCTTCAGAACTGTTACGGATAGAACTGTTACGGAATTCAGCCGAGCGGACGGGATCGCCGCGCCTGAGGGGTGCCCCTCTTACAGGCTGCGGGCGGTGATGTCTCCGTAGGCGGTGGTCGCGTGGATGGTCAGGGCGGCGTCGGCGCCGTCGGTGTTCTTGAGCGCGTTGTGGATCCGGCCGTAGGAGGTGCCGGCGTCCAGGGAGGCGGAGACTCCGCGGGCGGCGCCGACCGAGATCTCGCCGTGCTCGGTGCGCAGCGTGACCGTGCCGCGGACGGCTTCGGTGATGCGGATGTCGCCCTTTTGGGTGCTGATCTCGGCGGGGCCGCCCAGACGGCCGGCCGAGATGTCGCCGGCGAGGAGGGTGAGGCGGGCGCTTTCGGCCTCGTCGAGCTTGACCGAGCCCTGCGCGCCCTCGAAGGCGACGTCGCCGAGCCGTCCGACGCCGCGGAGCTCGGCGCTGGCCGCCTTCGCTTCGACGCGGGAGCCGGCGGGCAGCTGGACGGTCACCTCGACGGATCCGGAAGCGCCGAGGATCTGGTTCTTCGCCTCCGGGACCTTGATCCGCAGGACGCCGTCGCCGTATACGACCTCGGTCTGCTCCGCCGCCTTCACGTCGCGGCTCTTGGAGGCGTTCGCGGGGAGGACCTCGACCGCGGTGTCGGCCCGGTCGGCGGCGATGAACTGGATGCGGCCGGCGGGGATGTCGAGGACGGCGGTCACCGGGGCGGGGGTGTCGAACTTCTGCATCGTACTTTCCTTCGGCTCGTTGTTTCTGATGACGGAAAAGCTACGTTGCATTTCGAGATGTGGCAATCGATTCGTTGCACACTTTCACCATCATCGCAGGTGAGAGACGGTATTTCGTTGCAATGGTTTTGACTCTAATGCAATAATCCTCGCCCCGGCCGTTGCAATGAATCGAAGATGAACGCTATGCTGGAGACACCACGGACCACGAAGGAGACCGCGATGCCGGGAGGCAGACTCACCCAGCAGGAACGCCAGCAGATCGCGCTGGGGCTGGCCGACGGCCTCCCCTACGCGGAGATCGCCAGACGCCTCGACCGTCCGACCTCGACCATCACACGCGAGGTCATGCGCAACGGCGGCCCCACCGCCTACCGCGCCGACCTCGCCCACCGCGCCACCGAACGCCGCGCCCACCGCCGCAGAAAGGCCGCGCCCCGGGATCCCAACACGCCCCCGCAGGCCCACGGACGCGATGCCGAAGCCGTACGCGAGTACGAGGAGACGTTCACCACCGTCTTCATGCAATCGGGCCTGCCCAGGATGACGGCCCGGGTGCTGGCCAACCTCTACACCACCGACGCCGGCAGCCTCACCGCCTCCGAACTCGCCGGGCGCCTCCAGGTCAGCCCGGCATCCGTCTCCAAAGCGGTCACGTTCCTCGAAAGCCAGGGCCTCATCCGCCGGGAACGCGACGAACGCCGCCGCGAGCGCTACGTCGTCGACGACGACGTCATGTACCAATCCACGATGGCCAGCGCCCGCTCCACCGCCCACCTCGGCGAGATCGCCCGGCAGGGCGTGGGCATCCTCGGCCCCGACACCCCGGCCGCCGCCCGCCTGGAGAACATCGCCCGCTTCGTCGACTTCGTCTCCGAGAGCATCGCCCGCGCCGCGGACCAGGCCCGCGAGATCCTCCACACGAAACCCGAAACGACCTCGGACAGCACTACCTGAGCCACCTTCAGGTCGCGGGCAGGCAGCCTCGGCGACCGCCGCCGGGACGTCGGCCGACTTCGGGACACACCCCAACCGCCGGTACGGCTTCAGCCACACCAACAGCGCCAGCAAACCGCCGCAGCCGTAGCCCGCTCAGTCCTCGCCGTCGCCGTCGTCGTCATCGTCGTCATCGACGTCATCGACGTCATCGCCGTCCCGCTCGGCCGCGTCCGCGTTGCGCAGCGGGCGCAGGCCGCCGCCGGCCGGAGTGGAGGCGCGGAAGGTGTAGCGGCCCAGCGCGTTGAGGTTCGCGTGCTTGAGCGGGGAGAGCCGGGCGACGTCCTCGTTCAGCACGTCGTGCTCACGCTCGTCGGCGGGCAGCGCCCGTACCCGCCCGTGTCCACCCCGGGCATCTCCGCGCGCCAGAACCGTTGGTCGGCAAGGTCCTTGAAGCGGGGCGAGAAGTTGTAGCCGAGCATGGCGAGCAGTCCCTCGCCCCAGTGCTCCACGAGCGCCACCGCCGCTGGGCCTCGAACAGCTTCGCGTTCGCCGCGGCGATGGTGTCGGCGCGCAGGTAGTGCTGGTCGACGTGCACCGGCCGGGCCGGGGACAGTGCCTCGTCATCGGCGTTGATGACCGGCGTGTACCCGATGTTGCACGCCTCGCTCACCAGCAGCGCGACCAGCGGGGTCTTGCTGTCCTCCCTGCGCGTCCTGCCGTCGCCCAGGTGCACGAAGGCGTCCAGGAACCCCGTCCAGGAGTCGACCTCGAACAACAGGTCCGGCAGGTCGATCTTCGGGAGCATCTTCGCGCTGGTCGTGCGCAGCCACTTCCCACCACGGTTCCATTGATCCCGGGGCCGATACCGGCCGGAAAAGCCGCTTGGCCCCGGAAACTCGTGGGAGCTTCGGGGCCAAGCGGTCGAACGGGTGGGGCGGCGGATGTCGCGGTGTCAGGAAATGGCGCTGCGCAGCTCGCCGAGGTCGAGCTGTTCGGTCTCGTCGTGTGCGGTCAGATCGATGACCGCACCGACGCCGGTGGTCGTCTCACCGTCGGCCACAAGGGCATCGGGCCGCTCGTCGGCGGCGGTCCGGTCACCGGCCGTCGCCTCCCCGGCCTCCCCGGCCTCCCCGGCCGCCGCGCCGTCGGCCTGCTCGGCCGCGGCGTCCCCCGTGTGCCGGCCCGTACGCGTCTGCGCACGCACCGACTGCTCCGCCAGGGCCTCGTCGCCGACGACGTCCGCCAGATCGTCCTCCAGCGGCGCGGTCAGCTGCCGGGGCTCGGCGGCGGCCGCGGTGCCGAAGAAGTCGAAGCCGCCCAGCGCGCGGGATGCGGCGGGGCGGGACGGTGCGATGGCGGCGGCGGCCGCCGGGACCGGACGGAGCGCGGGTCCGGTGGCGGTGGCCGTACGGGCGTGAGGTGCGTCGCCCGTGCGCTGCGCGGCAGCCGCCTTTGCATTCCCCCGGCCGTTGTCACCCTCCTGACCGCCCTGGGCCGCACGGCCGGCCCGCTGTCCGGGCGGGCCCGCCGTTTCGGCCGGTACGCCGTCCCGCGGGGCGCTCTGGGCGGCGTGCTGCCGGGCGGCGTTGCGCGCCAACTGGCGGAGCGCCTGGGCGGCCTGGGCGTACGTGGCGGTGGTGGGGGCCGTGGCGGGGCGGTCAGGCTGCGTGGCGGGCTCGCGCCGGGCCGGCCGGCTGTCGGCGACGGCCGGCAGCGCCTTGGCCGGGGCCGCGGCCTCGATGGCGAGCAGCCGGCGGCCCTCCAGGGCGCTGGCCCGCTCGGTCTCGGCGGTGGCGTAACGGCGCAGCAGCTCGGCGTGTTCGCTGCGCAGCCGGGCCAATTCGGCGCGCTTGGCACGGAGTTTGGCGTCCAGGGCGGAGCGGATCTCGCGGGACTCCTCGATATCCGTTTCGAGCTCGGCGATCCGCTCCTCGGTGCGCCATTCGTCGCGCACCCGGGCGCGGGTGAGTTCGGCGACCCGTCGGCCGGCCTTGCGGTCCCAGGTCCGCAGAAGGACGGCGCCGGTGAGTGCGGCGGCCGCCGCACCCGCGGCGAGCACCCGTTGCACCAGATCGTCGCCGACAAACCACGCGCCCGCGGCGCAGGCGATTGACGCACCGGCGACCGTCGAGGGAGGAAGCAGCCGGTGGAGGGGTGGTGAATGGCGGTGGCGTCCTCGTGGCATGGCCAGAAACTTACCGTGCGTGCGGGGCTTATGGGGCCCCGCACGCCAATCCGTTTCCCGCTGGTTACTTCTTGACCAGCCCCTTGGACTCCAAATATGCCCGCGCGACATCGACGGGCTTCAGTCGCTCGGCATCGACCTTGCGGTTCAGGTCGATCAGGTCTTCGGTCGTCAGCGCACTCGTGAGCTTCCCGAGGGCGGCCTCGATCTCCTTGTCGCCGGCGCTCTTGGCATTCACCACCGGCAGCACATTGTCGGCGTTCTGGAGCTTCTTGTCGTCCTTCAGAAGCACCAGCCCGAAGTTGTCGAGTGTGGCGTCCGTGGTCGTGGTGAGCACCAGTTGGTCGGCGCCGTCCTTGACCGCCTGCTTGGCCTGCGGGGTCCCGACGCCCTTGGGGTCCAGGCCCGTGATGTCGATGCCGTACGTCCGCTCCAGGCCCGGCTTGCAGAACACCCGGGTCTCGCACTCCTCACCCGAGGCGAGTTTGATCTTCTGCTTCGATTTGCCGAGGTCGGAGAGGGTCTTCAGCTTGTGCTTGGCGGCGAATTCCTTGGTGACCGCGAACGCGTTCTGGTCCGTCGCGCCGCCCGCCGGCAGCACCTTGAGTCCGCGCGGCCCGGCGAGCTTCTTGAGCGCCGTCACCGTCTTGGCGATGTCACTGGAGGCGACGGGCTTCGCCTTGCTGCCGTTCTCCTTCGCATTGAGGAATTCGGCGAGCGTGGAGGCATATTCCGGAACGACATCGATCTGGCCCTTCTCCAGGGCCGGTTCATACAGCTCACGATTGGCGAGCGTCTGCACCCGTGTGTGGTAACCGGCCTCGCCGAGGAGCTGGGAATAGATCTCGGCGAGCACCTTCGACTCGGTGAAACCGGCCGAGCCGATGACGATCTCCTTCCCGCCGACCTTGCCGTTGCCGCCGCCCTTCTGCTCCAGGCTCTGGCCACCGCACGCGGCCAGCCCGCCCGCCAGCGCGATGACCGTGCCCGCGACAAGCGCGGTACGGGCCGCGCGCGATCTGCTGCTCATAGATGCCACCATTCAGTCCGTTCGGATCAGGTCTGGTCCGGTCGAATCGGTCGACGCGGTCGACGCGGTCGATGCTTACGGTCCGGCTGCCGGGCCCGGTAAGGAGCCGGTCGCCCCCGACCGCTCGCCGCCGGTCGTACGCGATCCCGCACGCGAGGCACGCCGCCGCCCTCGCATCGGGTCGAGGAGCCGCTCCGCCAGCACCAGGACGCCCTCCACCCCCAGGGCGAGGACGGCCACCAGCAGGGCGCCCGCGACCACCTGCGCGGTGTCGTAGTTGCCGAAGCCCGCGGTGATGATCCGGCCCAGGCCCCCGCCACCGGCCAGCGCGGCCAGCGTCGCGGTCGCCACCACCTGCACCGTGGCCGACCGCAGGCCCGTCATGATCAGCGGATAGGCGAGCGGTATCTCGACCCGCAGCAGGAGCTGCGGCCCGGACATGCCCATCCCGCGGGCCGCCTCGACCACATCGCGGTCCGCCTCCCGCATGCCCAGATAGGCATTGGTCAGCAGCGGCGGCACCGCGAACAGCACCAGCGCGATGATCGTCGGCCAGTCCCCCTGCGTCCCCAGCGGACTGAGCGTCAGCAGCACCAGGACCGCGAAGGTCGGCACCGCGCGCCCCACATTGGAGAGGTTGACCGCCAGCGCCCCGCCCTTGCCGATGTGCCCCAGAAACAGCGCCACCGGCAGCGCTATCAGACAGGAGAGAGCCAGGCACAGCGCGCTGAGCCAGAGATGCTCGGCCAGACGGTGCCACACCCCCTTCTCCCCGGCCCAGTTGGCGGCCGTCGTCAGCCACTGCCATGCGCCCGCGATCGCCCCCATCGCTCAGCCCGCCACCTTCGCCACACGGCCACCGCGCCCAGCACCGGTCTTCGCCCGCGCCTGCGCCCGCGTCCAGGGCGTCAGCAGCCGCTGAAGGCCCATCAGCAGCAGATCGGCGAGGAGCGCCAGCAGCACACACAGCACCGACGCCGTCAGCACCTCCGCCTTGAAGAAGCCCTCCATGCCGCTGGCTATGAGATTTCCCAGGCCGCCGTAGCCGACGACGGAGCCGATGGTCGTCATCGCCACCGTCGAGACCGTGGCGATCCGCAGTCCGGCCACCAACGCGGGCACCGCCAGCGGGAGTTCCACCTCGAACAGCAGCCGCGCGGAGCCGTATCCCATCCCCCGGGCGGCCTCCCGCACCTCGGCGGGCACCGCCTGCAGACCGGCGAGGATGTTGCGCACCAGGATCGTCAGCGAATACAGCACCAGGCCCGTGACGACCACCGCCGCCGAGACTCCGAAGACCGGTGTCAGCAGCGCGAACATTGCCAGCGAGGGGACCGTGTAGAGAACCGTCGTCAGCCCGAGGACCGGTCCGGCCGCACCCCGCCAGCGGCGGGCCGCCAGCGCCAGCGGGAAGGCGATCAGCACCCCCAGCGCCACGGACACCGCCGTGATGCCGATGTGCTGGACCGTCGCGTCGACCAACTCCTGGCTGCGGGTGCGGAGATATTCACCGCAGATCCAGTCGTTCGTCTGCAGACAGCTCGGCCCCGCGGCACCGCCGCTCATGGCACGTCACCTCCCCCGCCCCTGTCGCTCACCGTCCGGTGACTGTCTGCGACCCTAAACCCCACCACTGACAATCGGCCCGGCCCCGCAGCTCACGGGCGACATCGCCATCCACACGCAACACCGCGTTCACGACAGCCCGTCCACAATGGGCCCGTCCACCATGGGGGGAATCATGATCCGTTTCGAGCACGTCACCAAGAGCTACCCGGACGGCACCACGGCCGTGGACGACCTCACCTTCGAGGTCGCCGAGGGCGAACTCGTCACGCTCGTCGGGCCTTCGGGCTGCGGCAAGACCACGACGATGAAGATGGTCAACCGGCTCATCGAGCCCACCAGCGGCCGTATCAGCCTCGGCGGCGAGGACATCTCCGCGATCGACCCCGTCCAACTGCGGCGCCGCATCGGCTATGTCATCCAGCAGGTCGGACTGTTCCCCCACAAGACCGTCCTGGACAACACCGCCACCGTCCCGCACCTCCTCGGCCGGCCCCGCAAAGAGGCCAGGGACCGCGCAGCCGAACTCCTCGACCTGGTCGGTCTGGACCCCTCGACGTACGGCGACCGCTACCCCGACCAGCTCTCCGGCGGCCAGCGCCAGCGCGTCGGTGTGGCCCGCGCGCTCGCCGCCGACCCGCCCGTCCTGCTGATGGACGAGCCCTTCGGCGCGGTCGACCCCGTCGTGCGCGAGCACCTCCAGAACGAGTTCCTGCGACTGCAGTCCACGCTCCGCAAGACGGTCCTCTTCGTCACCCACGACATCGAGGAGGCGGTCCGGCTCGGCGACCGGATCGCCGTCTACGGTGCCGGCCGGATCGAGCAGTTCGACACCCCCGCGACGGTCCTGGGCGCCCCGGCGACCCCGTACACCGCGCAATTCGTCGGCGCGGACCGGGGCCTGAAGCGGCTCTCCGTCACGCCCGTCGAGCCCGGCGACCTGGAACGGCCCCCGGTCGTCCGTCTCGACGACCCCGCAGCCCGCGCCGCCGGCCGGCTCAGCGCCGACGGCGCCCCCTGGGCGGTCGTCCTGGACGCCGACGGGTCGCTGTACGGCTGGGTCCCGTCCACGGCGCTCACGGGCGCAGCCGACGGCTCAGCGGCCGGGCCGGGCACCAAGAAGCTCGCCCCGCAGGGCACCGTCCGTGATCACGCCCGGCGGATGGACGCCTGGCTGCCGCTCGGCGCCCCGCTCAAGCAGGCGCTCAGCACGATGCTGCAACACGACGCCGGCTGGGTCGCGGTCCAGGACGGCGGCCGCTTCCTGGGCGTCCTCACGCCCGCCCGGCTGCACACCGCGCTGCGTCGCTCCACCACGGCGGACGCCGCGAACCTCCCGCGCGGCGAGATAGCGCTCGACACCGTCCCGGCATCCGGCCACACGGTCCCGGGCCCGATCGACACGGTCCCGGGCCCCGGCGCCTGACCGGGCGACGGCGGCGCTACGTCCCCGCCTACCTGGGCCCGGCCGGGCCCGGCGTCACAGCGCCGCGTCCACCCCGCCGTTCCCGTTGCCGTCGTCCTCCGGCAGCTTGCACACCCGCTCCAGGAAGATCGCCGCGGCCACCACCGCCGCACCGGCGACCACCGACAGACCGGCGTGGATCGCCTGGTCCCGGCGCGGTACGACATCGAGCCCCGCGGTCAGCAGAAAGACGCCGACGCCGCCGTAGAGCCCGGCGACCAGCGACGCCACCAGCGCGCTGGCCTGCCCGAAGACCACCGCACGGGCGGCCACCAGCGGATCGACGCCCTTCGCGCCGGGCCGGCGCTCGCGCTGTGCGCGCAGCCGCGACCGGAGCGAGAACGCGGTGGCGGCGAGCACCGCGGCGATCAGCGCCAGCACGATCGGCGCGGCCACCGGCACGCTGGGGAGGGTGCCGAACGTGTCCCACAGCCGGGCGCCGCCCCAGGCCAGCACCCCGGCCGCCAGAAACAGCCCGACCAGCACCTTGATGTGTAGCTGCTTCACCGAGCGATCGCCCCTCGCGCCGTCATGACCATCCCTGCCGTCACGACCATCCTTGCCGCTATGGCCGCGCTGTCCGTTCCGTACGGATGCATCCCGCGGGGAACCGACCCGCAACCCTAACGGCTACTCCGGCAGCCGCAGTTCCAGGTCCGCTCGCGCGCTCACGCCTTCACGGCCGACCACCGACAGCAGTTCGGCCACCGCGCCGCGCCCGGGGACCTCCGCCTCCGGGTCGATGTCATGCCACGGAACGAGGACGAACGCCCGCTCATGGGCGCGCGGGTGCGGCAGCGTCAGCCGCGGGTCGTCGGAGATCACGTCCTGATAGGCCAGGATGTCGACGTCGATCGTGCGCGGGCCCCAGCGCTCGTCGCGGACCCGTTCGAAGGCTTCCTCGATCGCATGCCCGCGCTCCAGGAGGGAGTCCGGCGGCAGCGTCGTCTTGATCAGCACCACGGCGTTGAAGTACGACGGCTGAGAGCCGGGGACGACGCCCCAGGGCTCGGTCTCGTACACCGGGGAGACCGCCTTGACCCGCAGACCAGGGGTGTCCTCCAGCGCGTCGACGGCGCCCTGCAGCGTCTCCAGGCGGTTGCCGAGGTTGCTGCCGAGGGAGATCACGGCGCGTTTGGGATTGGAGAGCGTCACATCCGCGGCGTCCACCTGCTCCACGACGGAGGCGGGCACCGGCTGTACGGTCGGGTCACTGCTGGTGTTCATGTACTCGACTCCGAGTGATGGTGATGGTCACGTCGTCGAAGGGGACGGTGATCGGCGCGTCGGGCTTGTGCACCACCACCTCCACTTCCTGCACACCCTCGTGCTTGAGGCACTGGTCGGCGATGCGCTCGGCCAGGGTCTCGATGAGGTCGACGGGCTCGCCCTCCACGACGGCCACCACCTCCTCGGCCACGACGCCGTAGTGCACGGTCTTCGCGAGATCGTCGGAGGCGGCCGCCTGGCGGGTGTCCAGACCGAGCACCAGGTCGACGATGAAGGTCTGGCCTTCCTCGCGCTCCCGGGGGAACACCCCGTGGTGGCCTCGGGCCTTCAGCCCACGCAGCGCGACACGATCCACGCGAATCACTCCCACTGGTCCCACGGCACCTCTGGCGCCACTGTTCGTCGGTTTCGGGCAGGCACCAGACGGATCCGGCAACACTGCCCCGCCATCGAATCTACCTTCGAGCACCGACAGTCCTCGCCCACGGGGGCTATGGACAAGACCCCGTCCTGCTGCTAGGCGCCGCCCCGCAGGGCAGCCCTGAGCAGGCCGGGAGACCGTCCGCGCGGCCTCTTACCCCCCTCCCCACGCCCCACCCCTACCCGTGCCGCACTTGGCTCGAACGGGTGCGCCTCGACCGGACGGCTGACGCCCGCCGCTGACGCGTGCGCAGGCCATCGACCCGCGCGCAAGGGCGGGCGGCCATGGGAAGGCTCACACCCCGCCCACACCGGGCCCGGCGCCCCCGTCCCCCTGGGGGAACGGCCTCAGAGGACGTCCTCGTCGCCCTCGCCCTCGCCGGCTCCCCCGTCCTCGTCCTCCTCCTCGTCGCGGTCCGCCAGCACCGGCGACCCGTGGTGCGACCACACCCGCCAGCCGTCCTCCGTACGCCGGAAGACATTGGTCGCCACGACCAGCTGGCCGATCAGCGGCCCCACCGAACCGTCGTCCTCGGCGGGCCCGCCGCTGAGGATGTTCTCGGTGCAGGTCACCAGCGCGGTGTCACCGATGACATCGATCTCCACGTCCGTGAGGAAGAACTGGATGTACTCGGTGTTCGCCATGATCAGGGCGTACGAGCGGAGCACCTCTCCGCGCCCACGCAACACGGGCCACCCGGGGTGGACCACACTCACCTGACCGTCCAGCCACAGCTCGGACAGCGCCTCGTGATCGCCGCGCTCGATGGTCTCGTACAGGGTCGTGTTCGCCTGCTCGACCAGCTCGATGTCCGTCCGTGGGCCCAAGCCGCTCACACCGTTCCCGTCGTGTTCGCCGTCGTCTCGCTCGCATCACTGCCATCGGCCGTACCGGCCGCACAGGCGCCGGCGGCCGCTGCCGTCGCGCCCTCCACGGCACGGGCCACCCGTACCGCGTCCGCGCTCGCCCTGACCTCGTGCACCCGCACCGCCCAGGCCCCCTCTCGCGCCACGATCGCCGACACCGCCGCCGTCGCGGCGTCCCGCTCCCGGGCCGGCGGCGGGGCGGCTCCCTCGCCGCCTGCCAGCACCCTGCCCAGGAACCGTTTCCTCGATGCGGCCACGAGCAGCGGCCGGCCCAGCGCCCGCAGCCGCGCCAGATGGGCGACCAGCGTGAGGTCGTGCCCGGCGTCCTTGGCGAAGCCCAGACCGGGGTCCAGGACGATCCGGTCCGGATCGATACCGCCGGACACCGCGCGCTCCATGCTCCGCCCGAGCTCGTCGACGACCTCGCCGACCACGTCCGCGTAGACGGCGCGGTTGTTCATGTCGATGGACTGGCCGCGCCAGTGCATGACGACGAACGGGACGTGGTGCGCGGCCACCACCGGCACCATCGCCGGGTCGGCGGCGCCCCCGCTGACGTCGTTGACCAGGCGCGCCCCGGCCTCCACGGCCTGCTCGGCGACCGAGGCGCGCATGGTGTCGACGGAGACCACGACACCGGCCGCGGCCAGCTCCCGTACGACCGGGACGACCCGGCGCAGCTCCTCGGCCTCGTCCACCCGCGCCGCGCCCGGCCGGGTCGACTCGCCGCCCACGTCGACCATGTCGGCGCCCTGCGCCACCAGGTCGAGACCGTGTTTGACGGCGAGTTCGGTGTCGAACCAGTCGCCACCGTCGGAGAACGAATCGGGCGTCACATTCACGACGCCCAGCACCGCGCAGCGGTCCCAGTCCGGCAGTCCGGCCACCCGGCCACGCAACGTACTCATGGCACCAGCGTAGGCCGTGTGCCGACCGGCCGGATTGCGGCCACCGTGTGGGGGGACCCACCGGGCGCCGGACCACCGGGACGCCCCGCGCCGCCCCTGACCGGACGGCCGTCCGGGTGTCCGTCAGGCCGCCCGCTCGACCGCGTTCGCGGCCCGGACCGGCTCCACCATGTGCGCGCACGGCCGCGGCTCTGCGGCCTTCCTGCGGCGCAGTACGCGCGGCAGCTCCAGATAGCCCTCCGCCTGCATGGTGGCCAGGCCGATGCGCGGGATGTCCCGGGTGGTGCGGAAGACCACGAAGCGCGGCTCCCAGCGCGGCCGGAACTTGTCGTTGAACTTGTAGAGCGACTCGATCTGGTACCAGCGCGACAGGAAGAGCAGCGTCCCGCGCGTGATGCGCATCACCGGCCCCGCGCCCAGCTTCTCGCCGCGCTCCAGGTAGGAGCGGAAGACCGCGAAGTTCAGCGACAGCTGCTTGATCTTCAGGTCCGGCGCGGTTTGCAGGGCGGCGACGATCAGCAGCTCGTTCATGCCGGGGTCGGCGCTGCGGTCGCGCCGCATCCGCTCCAGCGAAATGCCGTCCGAGCCCCAGGGCACGAAGTACTGCAACGCCTTCAGGTCGCCGAACAGGCCGGGCTCCTCGCCCTCCGCCGGGGCCAGATGCGCGGTCGCGATCACCGCGTCGCCGTCCTTGACCGCGTCGATGCGGCCCAGCGCCATGGAGAAGCCACGCTCGTCGTCGGTGTCACGCCAGGCGTCGGCGGCCTTCTGTACGTGCTCCAGCTCCTCCGGCTCCAGGTCGCGCACCCGGCGCACCTGGGTGGTGTATCCGTTGCGCTCGATGCGCTTGACCATCTGGCGCACGTTGCGCATCGCGCGACCGGACAGCGTGAAGTCAGCGACGTCGACGATCGCCTCGTCGCCCAGCTCCAGCGCGTCCATGCCGGTCTCGCGGGTCCAGACCTGGCCGCCGGTCTCGCTGCAGCCGTGCACCGCCGGCGTCCAGGAGTGCGCCCGTGCCTCCTCCATGAAGCGCTCGATGGCGCCCGGCCAGGCCTCGACATCGCCTATCGGGTCACCGCTGGCGAGCATCACACCGGAGATCACCCGGTAGCAGACCGCGGCCTTGCCGGTCGGCGAGAACACCGCGCCCTTGTCGCGGCGGAGCGCGAAGTAGCCGAGCGAGTCCCGGGCGCCGTGCTTGTCGAGCAGCTCGCGCAGCCGCTGCTCGTCGTCGTCGGTCAGCCGGGCCGCCGGGCGTTCGGGCCGGAAGGCGAGATACGCGGTGGTGGCGACGGTCAGCAGGCCCAGCGCGCCGAGGGAGTAGCCGACGGTGTAGTCGACCTGGTTGGTGTAGCCGATGGGGCCCTCGAAGCCGAACAGGCCCCACAGGACGTGCTGGGCGCGGTCCCAGAAGGACGGCGAGCCGACGATCTGGTGGTGGTGGGAGCTGACGATCACCATGCCGATGGCGAAGCTCGCGCCGCCGAGGACGACGAGGTTGGCGACGGCCTTCCAGCGGCTGCGTGGATCGGGCAGGGCCGCGAATTCCTTCCGGTGCCACATCAGGAACGCCAGCAGCGCAAGCGAGAGCACCGCTCCGAAAACGGAGTGGCGGTACACGAGCTGAGCGGCGATCCCTACGGGGAGCAGCGCCACGGCCGCTCCCCAGGCCCGCCGCTTGCGTCGTTTGAGCCCATGGGCCAAAAGGAGCAGCAGGATGCCGACGACGATGGAGGCGGCGGCCGCCAACGGGCTCACCGCGCCCGGCAACACCTCCGCCAGGGCATGCATCCGGCTGTGCCGGAATCGCGGGAACACTCCGGCCACCAGGTTCAGCAGGCCGACGACCACGCCGGCCGTTCCGACGAACCCCGGCACCGATTCCGGCCGCGGGCCGCGGAGCCAGCGTGGCGTTCGCCACGCAACCGTCTCCGACTTTTCGCCATCTAGCCTGTCAGACATCACTTTCCCGTCGCCCCGGTCGAGAGAACGTGCGAGCCTTGTCGCAGCATCTGGACTTTTTGCGCCCTGTATGACGGCGTTTCAGGGCTCGGGGTTCCATTAGCGGTACGGATGGCCCGGCCGCCCGGAAGAAAGCACCACATGGGTCTCACCAGCAAGAAAGTGCTGCTTCTTGCCGTCCTCGTCGCGGTGGCACTGTTCATCCTCACTGTTTGGCTCTGGCCGCGCCTGTCCAAGGGGAACTGGCGCGCCGTCCTCGGGCGCATCGGACTTCTGCTGGCAACCCAGCTCTCCCTCTTCGCCTCGATCGGCCTGTTCGCCAACAACTCCTTCGGTTTCTACGCCTCCTGGGCCGACCTCTTCGGCCAGGAGCAGGATCCGGGCGTGGTCACCAACTATCAGACCGGCCCGAACGGAACGAAGTTGCAGATGCTGGGCACCGAGCGCATCAGCGTCGAGAACGGGTCCCGGCCCAAGGCCGCGGGCCGGATCGACAAGGTGCTGATCCGCGGCGAGCATTCCAAGATCGCCAGCCCCGCGTTCGTCTATCTGCCGCCGCAGTACTTCCAGAAGAAATACGCGAACACGAAATTCCCCGCGGCCCTGGTCCTCACCGGCTACCCCGGCACCGCCGAGGCCCTCTACAAAAAGCTGCATTTCCCGCAGACCCAGCACGATCTGCTCAAGCAGCGCAAGATGCGGCCGACGGTCCTGGTGATGATGCGCCCGACCGTCGCACCGCCCCGCGACACCGAGTGCGTGGACATACC
The DNA here is from genome assembly GCF_022221585.1 of Streptomyces inhibens. NCBI lineage: Bacteria > Bacillati > Actinomycetota > Actinomycetes > Kitasatosporales > Streptomycetaceae > Streptomyces > Streptomyces inhibens. The sequence goes on along the minus strand of NZ_CP084681.1, from coordinate 5,633,530 downwards.
GAACGGCCCGCAGACCGAGACCTTCTTCACCAAGGACCTGCGCACGGATATCGCCGAGCACTACCGAATAGGGCGCGAGGCCAAGAGTTGGGGGGTCATGGGCGACTCCACCGGCGGCTACTGCGCGCTGAAGATGACCATGCGCCACCCCGAGGCGTACTCCACCGCCGTGGCCCTCTCGGGCGTCTACAAGGCCCCTCTCGACGCCACCACCGGTGACCTCTTCGGCGGCAGTCCGCAGCTGGAGCGCGAGAACAATCTGCTGTGGCGTCAGCGCAACAAGCCCGCGCCTCCGGTGAACCTGCTGGTCACCACCAGCAAGCAGGGCGAGGCGAACTACCGCCAGACGCTGCGGTTCATCCAGCAGACGAAGTCGCCGACCCGCATCTCGTCGATCATCCTCGACAGCGGCGGCCACAACTTCAACACCTGGCGCCGCGAGATCCCCGCCGCCCTGGAGTGGATCGGCAACCACCTCAAGGCCTGACCGGCCGGGCCACGCGCCCGTACGGCATCGACAACGGCCGGGTACCCGCACCATTCGGGGCCCGGCCGTCTGCTGTCCGGCTGCGCCCTAGCGCGCCAGTATCAGGCTCATCGCCTCGGCGCGCGTCGCGGCGTCGCGCAGCTGGCCGCGTACGGCCGAGGTCGTCGTCTTGGCGCCCGGCTTGCGTACGCCGCGCATCGTCATGCACATGTGCTCGCACTCGATGACGACGATCACGCCACGCGGCTCCAGGATCTCCATCAGCGAGTCCGCGATCTGCGTGGTCAGTCGCTCCTGGACCTGCGGGCGCCGGGCGAACACATCCACCAGCCGGGCCAGCTTGGACAGACCGGTGATCTTGCCGTCGGTGGACGGGATGTAGCCGACATGCGCCACACCGACGAACGGCACGAGGTGATGCTCGCAGCTGGAGACCAGCTCGATGTCCTTGACCAGCACCATCTCGTCATGGCCCAGATCGAAGGTGGTGGTGAGCACGTCTTCCGGCTTCTGCCACAGCCCGGCGAAGATCTCCTTGTACGCACGTGCCACCCGTGCCGGCGTCTCCAGCAGCCCCTCGCGGTCCGGGTCCTCGCCCACCGCGATGAGCAGCTCGCGGACGGCGTTCTCGGCGCGCTTCTCGTCGAATATGCCGATCTTGCCGTCGACGTCCAGCGTCACAGGGTCCGTCATGTGGTGCCTCGTTCCTTCTGCGCCCGCTCGGATCGCGGTCGAATCGCGAAATGCCGCGCCCCCCAGGCTAAACCTGAGGGGCGCGGCATTTATTCCGGGGCCGCTGGGGCCGCCGGGATGCTCAGCTCTCGGGGCGCTTGTCCTCGGGAACCTCCGCCTTCTCCGTGGAGACGGTGGCGGTCGTCGCGACGGAGCCGTTGGCCGGGGCCAGCTCCTTGGGCGACAGCACCGGCGGACGGGTGGAGGGCGTACGACGCGAGGAGCCGGTCCACGCCGGGCGGGCCGGGCGCTTGACCACGTGCTTGAAGAGCTCGGCGATCTCTTCCTTGTTGAGCGTCTCCTTCTCCAGGAGCGTCAGCACCAGGTTGTCGAGCACATCGCGGTTCTCGACCAGGATCTCCCACGCCTCGTTGTGCGCGGTCTCGATGAGCTTCTTGACTTCCTCATCGACCAGCGCGGCGACCTCTTCGGAGTAGTCGCGCTGGTGACCCATCTCACGGCCCAGGAAGGGCTCGGAGTTGTCGGTGCCGAACTTGATCGCGCCGAGCCGCTCGGTCATGCCGTACTGCGTGACCATCGCGCGGGCCGTTGCGGTGGCCTTCTCGATGTCGTTCGCGGCGCCCGTGGTCGGGTCGTGGAAGACCAGCTCCTCCGCCGCGCGGCCGCCCAGCATGTACGCCAGCTGGTCGAGCATCTCGTTGCGGGTGGTGGAGTACTTGTCCTCGTCGGGCAGGACCATGGTGTAGCCCAGGGCCCGGCCGCGGGACAGGATCGTGATCTTGTGGACCGGGTCGGAGTTCGGTGAAGCCGCCGCGACCAGGGCGTGTCCGCCCTCGTGGTACGCGGTGATCTTCTTCTCCTTCTCGGACATGATCCGGGTCCGCTTCTGCGGGCCGGCCACGACGCGGTCGATCGCCTCGTCCAGGAAGTGGTTGTTGATCAGCTTCTCGTCGCTCCGGGCCGTCAGCAGCGCGGCCTCGTTGAGGACGTTCGACAGATCGGCACCGGTGAAGCCGGGGGTGCGCTTGGCGACGGCCGAGAGGTCGACGTCCGGGGCGACCGGCTTGCCCTTCTGGTGGACCTTGAGGATCTCCAGACGGCCCTGCAGGTCCGGACGGTCGACGGCGATCTGCCGGTCGAAGCGGCCGGGGCGCAGCAGCGCCGGGTCGAGGATGTCCGGGCGGTTCGTGGCGGCGATCAGGATCACGCCGCCCTTCACGTCGAAGCCGTCCATCTCGACCAGGAGCTGGTTGAGGGTCTGCTCGCGCTCGTCGTGGCCACCGCCCAGGCCCGCACCACGGTGCCGGCCGACGGCGTCGATCTCGTCGACGAAGACGATCGCCGGGGCGTTCGCCTTGGCCTGCTCGAACAGGTCACGGACACGGGAGGCACCGACGCCGACGAACATCTCGACGAAGTCGGAACCGGAGATCGAGTAGAACGGGACGCCCGCCTCGCCGGCGACGGCGCGCGCGAGCAGCGTCTTGCCCGTTCCGGGCGGGCCGTACAGCAGCACGCCCTTGGGAATCTTGGCGCCGACGGCCTGGAACTTCGCCGGCTCCTGGAGGAACTCCTTGATCTCGTGGAGCTCCTCGACCGCCTCGTCCGACCCCGCGACGTCCGAGAACGTCGTCTTCGGGGTGTCCTTGGTGATCAGCTTCGCCTTCGACTTCCCGAAGTTCATCACCCGGGAGCCGCCGCCCTGCATCTGATTCATCAGGAACAGGAAGGCGATCGGGATGAGAATGAAGGGGAGCAGCGTCAGCAGCACGCTGACGAACGGGTTCTGCTTCGACGGCGAGACGGTGTACCCGTCCTTGATTTCGCCGGTCTGGTACTTGGCCTGCAGGTTCTTCGCCAGATCGACGCCCTGGTCGCCGATGTAGCTTGCCTGGATCTTGTTGGAGCCGTCGACCTTGTTGGAGCCCGACAGCTCGACCTTGATCTTGTTCTCGTCACCGGTCGTCAGCTCGGCGGACTTCACCTTGTTGTCAGCGATCGCCTTGACGACCTGACCGGTGTCCACCGTCTTGTAGCCGCCGGACGAGCCGACGACCTGCATCAACACGACCACGGCGAGGACGGCCAGCACGATCCACATGACCGGCCCACGGAAGTATCGCTTCACGTCCATCCATACGGAGCCGCTAAGGCCCCGTCCCTCCTGCCACAGTGAGGCACAACGCCCTTGGGAGGGCTGGTCGTGCGTACGGTGTATTACTGGCCCGAAAAAGAACTGCCTTCGGACGGTACCCCAGCATTGTCACCCGGCGCCTGCGCCGACGGTGAACATGCAGCCGAGGATTCCGTTCTCCCTGCTCCAACGGCGAGAAGCCCCGAAGGGTTCCCGCCGGGGTGCAGCGGCCCGTGCGAGCCTCGCCCGGCCACGCCGGCCGGACGAGCGCGAGGACTCCCTCAGCCGCCGTAGACGTGCGGCGCGAGGGTACCGACGAACGGCAGATTGCGGTACTTCTCCGCGAAGTCCAGGCCGTAGCCGACGACGAACTCGTTGGGGATGTCGAAGCCGATCCACTTCACGTCGATGGCTACCTTGGCCGCATCCGGCTTGCGCAGCAGCGTGCAGACCTCCAGCGAGGCCGGCTCGCGCGAGCCGAGGTTCGACAGCAGCCACGACAGCGTCAGGCCGGAGTCGATGATGTCCTCGACGATCAGGACGTGCTTGCCCTTGATGTCGGTGTCGAGGTCCTTGAGGATGCGGACCACGCCGGAGGACTGGGTGCCCGCGCCGTAGGAGGAAACGGCCATCCAGTCCATCGTGACGGGGGTGGACAGCGCGCGCGCCAGATCCGCCATCACCATCACGGCGCCCTTGAGGACTCCGACGATGAGCAGGTCCTTGCCCGCGTACTCCGCGTCGATCTTCGCGGCCAGCTCGGCCAGCTTCGCGTCGATTTCTTGCTTGGTGATGAGCACCGACTGAAGGTCGGTGCTCATGTCCTTGTCGTCCACCCGTGCCACTCTCGCTTGGTTCGGTGTTCACGTCAGTCGTGAGACTTCGGATGCGGGGCAGCGTCTGCGGCTCAGCCCTGCCGAATGACCAGTCTGCCACCCTGCCGACGGACACCGACGCGCCCGGGGAGGTTGATGGCCCCCTGCCCCCGCCAGGCCGTGATCAGCCGGTCCACTTCCTCGATGTGGCGGGCGAAGAGCGAACCGGCCGGTGAACCGGCGCCGATGACGGCCCGGCGCAGAACCCGGCGGCGCACCGCGGGGGGCAGGGCGAACAGGGCGGCGACGTCGAGGGTGCCGGTGTCGTCGAGCACCGTGCCCTCGGCATCGACGGCCCAGGCGTCCAGGGCGTCGGCGTCGTCACGGGAGAGCTGGGCGGTACGGGCCAGCGCCTCGACGACGCCCTTGCCGAGCGCCTTCTCCAGGGCGGGCAGCCCTTCGTGGCGCAGTCGTGAGCGGGTGTAGGCGGGGTCGGCGTTGTGCGGGTCGTCCCAGACGGGCAGCGACTGGATCAGACAAGCCTTGCGGGCGGTCTGGCGGTCCACGTCCAGGAAGGGGCGGCGGTAGCGGCCGTTCCTGCCGCTGGTCGCGGCCATCCCGGAGAGCGAGCGGGTCCCGGAGCCGCGGGCGAGACCGAGCAGCACCGTCTCGGCCTGGTCGTCGCGGGTGTGGCCGAGGAGGACCGCGGAGGCGCCGTGGCGTTCGGCGATGGCGTCCAGGGCGGCGTAGCGGGCGTCACGGGCGGCGGCCTCGGGCCCGCCCACCCGTCCCACGTCCACGGCGATGGCCTCTACCGGGTCGAGCCGCAGGGCCCGCAGCCGCAGGGCGACCTCGGCGGCGCGGAGGTCGGAGCCCTCCTGGAGCCCGTGATCGATGGTGACGCCCCCGGCGCGGACGCCCAACTTGGGGGCCTCGAAAGCGAGAGCGGAAGCGAGCGCCATCGAATCGGCGCCGCCGGAGCACGCGACGAGCACGAGCGGGGGCTCGCGCCGGTCCTGCGCGCAGTCGTGGTTGAGCACGTCGTGGAGTACGCGGCGGACCGCCAGGCGTATCGCGGCGACCGCTGGATGGGGACCCATGTCCGTTTCCAATCGTTCAGCTGGGGAGCCTCGGGCTGCGGACGGCACGCCGTCACACAGAGTGCCTAGATGGTGACAGAGACGAGCGGTTCCCCGAGCATTGCACGCCTATCCATCGGCAACGGTCCCTCAGACGGGTGATTGAAGGGGCGCTCTTCTGCCACGCGGCGTGCCCAGCTCACGCCGTTCGCTTACGGTGCCCCGTCGGCCTTGCGGTGCACCCGCGCGATCCAGTCCGCCGGTTTGGCGATCTCTTGTTTGGTGGGGAGAGTGTTCGGCGACGTCCAGACACGGTTGAAACCGTCCATGCCGACCTCCTCGACGACGGCGCTGACGAACCGCTCACCGTCGCGGTACTGCCGCAGCTTGGCGTCCAGACCGAGCAGCTTACGCAGCGCCTGGTCCAGCCGTCCGGCACCACTGGCCCGGCGCTTTTGGAACTTCTCCCGGATCTCGGCGACCGAGGGCACGACATCCGGCCCCACGCCATCCATCACATAATCCGCATGCCCCTCCAGCAGGGACATCACCGCCGTCAACCTGCCGAGAATCTCGCGCTGCGCGGGCGTCTGTACGAGATCGACGATGGAGCGGCCGCCGTCGTCGCCCTCCTCGCCCTCGGGCTTGGCGCCGGCCAGCGACTGGGCGGCCTCGCGCAGCCGCTCCAGGAGCGTTCCCGGATCGATGTCCGTCTCACCGAGGAACGACTGGATCTCGCCCTCGATGTGGTCGCGCAGCCACGGGACGGCCGTGAACTGGGTGCGGTGGGTCTCCTCGTGGAGGCACACCCACAGCCGGAAGTCGTGCGGTTCCACATCGAGCTCGCGCTCCACATGGACGATGTTCGGAGCGACCAGGAGCAGCCGGCCGCCCTGGGCCGCCGCCGGCAGGTCACGGGAGGCAGGGGCGAACGTCTCGTACTGGCCGAGGACCCGCGAGGCCAGGAACGACAGCAGCATGCCCAGCTCCACGCCGGTCACCTTGCCGCCCACCGCGCCGAGCACCGCGCCACCGGGGACCGTCGAACGGCGGTCCTCCATCTTGGCCAGCAACGGCTTGAGCACGGCCCGGAACCCGGCGACATTGGCCTTGATCCAGCCGGGCCGGTCCACGACCAGGACAGGTGTGTCGTGCGGCAGCTCGCCCGTCGCGTCGGGCTGTGCCATCCGCGTGAACGCGCGGACGTGCGCCTCGGAGGACTTGGCGTGCCTGCGCAGCTCGGCGACGATCGCCCGCGCCTCGTCCCGGCTCACCTCCGGCCCCGGCCGCACGAACCGGGTCGCGGTCGCGACCGCGAGATTCCAGTCGACCATCTCGGTTCCACCGATGCTCGTCATGGGTTCACCGTACGTGGGCGCTCCGCCAGGGGGTAGCGGACCACGTCTTTGGCTTTCCGTCGAGGCGCCCGGGCCTTAGCGACACCCGCAGTTGGCCACCGCCGAGGCGAGTTTGTCGAGGGCCTGTTGGGCGCCCTGGGGGTCGGTGGTGCCGGTGGTCATGAAGGAGAAGACCAGGAGGCGGCCGTCGGCGTCGACGACGGTGCCGGCCAGGGTGTTCACGCCGGTAAGGGTGCCGGTTTTGGCGCGTACGGCGCCGGCGCCGTAGCTCTGGCCCGTGTAGCGGTTGCTGAGGGTGCCGGTGAAGGCGGCCACCGGGAGGCCGGTGACGACGGGGCGCAGGGCGGGGTGGTCGGGATCGGAGGCCTGCAGCAGGAGGTGGGAGAGCAGGGCGGCGGAGACCTTGTCGTCGCGGTCCAGGCCGCTGCCGTCCTCGAAGACGGCGCCGGACAGGGGCAGGTGCGCTCGTTCGAGGGCGGTGCGTACGGCCTTGCCGGCGCCGTCGAAGCTGGCCGGCTGACGGGAGGCGAGGGCGGTCTGGCGGGCCAGCGCCTCGGCGATGTCGTTGTCGCTGTAGGTGAGCATCCGCTCGACGAGCGCCGAGAGCGGGAGGGAGTGGACGGCGGCGAGGCGCTCCGGCTTCTTGGGGGCCTTGGCGCCGGTGGGGTCGCCGTCGACGGTGATGCCGCGCTCGTGGAGGAGGTCGGCGAAGGTGCGGGCGGCGGTATGGGCCGGGTCGGCGTCGCGGGGGGCGGTGCCGTGGTCGCTGTCGTCCAGGCGCGCCTCGTCGGCCATCAGGGGTGTGACGGGGGCGATGTTCTCGTTGGGGCCGATGGGGTGCTCGACGGGGCCCGAGTAGGCGGAGGTGTCGTAGCCCAGGCTGATCTTGGAGAGGTGGCGCTGCTTCAGGGCGCGGGCGGTGGCGTCGGCGAGGGTGCGCAGATTCGCGGGCTGCTCCTCGGCGCCGGGCCGCGGGGCGCGGGCGGTGAGGGTGGGGTCGCCGCCGCCGACCAGGACGATGCGGTCCTTGCCGGCCATGACGACCGTGGTGTCGATGCGGTGGTCGGGGCCGAGTGCGGAGAGCGCGGCGACGGCGGTGGCGAGCTTGACGGTGGAGGCGGGGGTGGCGGCCTTGCCCTGGCCGGCGCCGAAGACCTCGCGGCCCGCGGCGACGTCGAGGACGGAGGCCGTACGCAGCGGGCCCAGCGCCGGATCCTTGAGCAGCGGTGCGAGCGCGTCGGCCAGCCCCTCGTTGGTGGGTACGGGGGCCGCGCCACGGCCTGCGGGGCCGTGCGCGGGGCCGCCGAGCGCGGGCAGTACGGGCGGTGCGCTGGGCGCGGGGCGGTCGGGCCGCGCGGCGTGATGCTCGCCACTGACTCCGTCCACGACGGCCGCCTCCGTGCGCTCGGCCGTACGCTGACCGGAATCCCACGGGCCGGCCGCCGCCACCGCGACGATCGCGACCGTCAGACCGGTGGCCGCGGAGACCGCCGTGAGCCGCCAGGTCTGCTGGGTGTGGCGCGGTGTGGCCTGCCAGGCCTGCCGCGCGGCGTCGGCCGCCGACCGTGCGGACCGCCCCGCCGCGCGCGACGCCGCCCGAGCGGAACGCTGCACCGACTGCCATCTGACCTGCCACGTTCTGGTCTCCGGCACCGCGGACCAGCCCCTTTCGCCACCACACACCTGCGTGGGGGACACTTAATCACCAGACGTATGTGTTGATCATGGAGGAGCCACCCGTGGAGTTCGACGTCACCATCGAGATCCCGAAGGGTTCGCGGAACAAGTACGAGGTGGACCACGAGACCGGTCGGATCCGCCTGGACCGTCGACTCTTCACCTCGACCAGCTACCCGGCCGACTACGGCTTTGTCGAGAACACCCTGGGCGAGGACGGCGACCCGCTGGACGCGCTGGTCATCCTGGACGAGCCGACCTTCCCCGGTTGCCTCATCAAGTGCCGTGCCATCGGCATGTTCCGGATGACGGACGAGGCCGGCGGCGACGACAAGCTGCTGTGTGTCCCGGCGTCCGACCCGCGTGTGGAGCACCTTCGGGACATCCACCACGTGTCGGAGTTCGACCGCCTGGAGATCCAGCACTTCTTCGAGGTCTACAAGGACCTGGAGCCCGGTAAGTCCGTCGAGGGCGCCAACTGGGTCGGCCGCACCGAGGCCGAGGCCGAGATCGAGGCCTCGTACAAGCGGCTCGAGGCGCAGGGCGGCGCGCACTGACGTAGCGCGCTCGCGTCCCGGTATCGGAGCGGGTTTCCCGACCCGCTCCGCGCCGGGAATCGCGCTCTGATTTTCGTACGCGAACGGGCGGCACCCATCCGGGGGCCGCCCGTCGTCCGTGTCACGGCTCCGCCGGGCCGCCGGGCCGGAGTTTGGCGTCAGGGCCAGGGCTTCCCTGCCAAGGCGGCCTGAGTTGCCGACAAGCTGCGAGGGCATCGGGATGGCGCGACGGCGTTGCCCCGGCGCAGGTAGGCGTGCAGGGCCGGAGAGAAAGAGGCCTGACCGCGTGTCAGAGCACCGCGGCGGCGTGCAACGGCTGGATCCGTCGTCGAGGACGATGCCGGGCAGTCGATGACGCCGCCGCGTGCCAGGAGCTGGGGCCACAGAAGGTCGGCCCCCGGTCGTTCGGGTGCGGGGACGCGGCTCCGGCCGGGTGCCGATGGCGGGCATGACCTGCTACAAGCCGGGCGAGCGGTCCCGGACCTGCTACGCGGTGCGCGAGTACAGTGGGTGCAAGGACCAGCCGAAGGGCTTCACCCGGCGGGACTTGCACGACCTTCTCATCCGAGCGCGCAGCCGAAGTTCAGGCGCAGTACAAGAGGTTGGCCTACGCCATGCAGCAGATCCGGGCCCGCCGGTGTTCCGGAGAGCGCCCTCCCCCATCTGGTGGGGATGATGCGCTGACCCTGTCGGAGACGGCTGGACTTCAGCGCCTTCGATAAGTCAGCGGCGGCTTTGTGCGGAAGATGTCTGGGTCACTCGCAGGTTTGGCACGGCTCACTTTTTGACGTACAGGAACTGGTAGAGCATCCAGAGGTCGGCGACCTTCACCAGCTTCTCGTGGCAGACATACTGACGCCACTTTCCGTCAGCTACTCCTCGGTCGCCTTCCTTGCGGCAGGCGGCATCGGTACCCATGAACGAGCGCTCAAGGACGTAGCCGGCCGGCGGATTCCAGTCCCCCTGGGTCGAGCGAGAGGTAGCTGCTTCGCCCGCCGGGATCGCGATCTGGCTGGGCGCCTTCATCGCCAAGGTCTGGGGAGCCGACGCCGCCTGCGCACTGCCCTGAGTGGCGATGGCGAACGTGACACCAGCCGTGGCGACGCCCACGGCCGCGGTAATCTTTTTGATGTTCATGACTTCATCCTTTGCGGTCAAGATCGCGTCCGAAAGGGTCCTGTCCAGGAAGGCGATGACGCCGTGATCACACGAGCCACCTCGGTAACTCCTCGCCCCTGACCAGGAGTTACCGAACGGCCCTCAGGCAGATGCGGGGGCGGGAGCCACAGAAGTCTTCTCGGCCAGCGCCACGCGCTTCCCGTCCTGAGAGAGGACGTAGAGAAGTGCCGGGTGAGTGGCCCCGAAGGCCAGCACAAAGCGGTTGAGCCCCATGAACTGTCCGATTCCCAAGTGGAACAGCGTCATCGAGCCGAGCCAAGCCTTCGCCGCGGGCTTCGGCAGCACGAAGACCAGCGGGAAACCGATCTCTGCGGCGACCGTTCCCCAGGTAATGAGCTTCCCCAGCATCGGATGCTTGTGCACGAGCTTGAAGATGCGCTGGTCCCCGTAGTTGTGCGTACGGATGACTCCGCTGAACGCCTCGCCGCTGAGCCACACCGGGGAGACCAGCTTGACCACGCCGGACGCGACGTACGAGATGGTCGTCTCCAGAGCCAGTGCGCGCATGGCCACGTCGCGGGCCTTCTCACCGTCCTTGAAGGTGCCGGTCGAGGCGAGGACAACGTTGACCACCTGCTGAAGCTGGTCGGCACCGTCCCCACCGAAGGGGGTGTGCAGCCGTCCGGCCGCGCCCGTCACCGCCAGCACGGCGCTGCCCGCCGTGCGTACGCCGCGCTTGTGACCCCAGATCAGCGTGGCGGCAGAAGCACCCGCCTGTACTCCGTACAGGGCGACCGCGGCCTTCTTGGAGCTGAGGGCGCGGGTCAGCCGGGGAAATCGCTTGGCGAACTTGGGGCGCATGCTCTCCAGCTGGCCACTCAGCAATTCGCCTTCCGCGAACTTATGAGTCTGGCTCAGCATTTCCACTGCGGAGATCAGCGTACCCAGCGAAGCCACTCGGCGTGCCGTGACCTCGGGCGGAGCGCTGAGAGACATGGTGAGTGCTCCTGATGTGTTGATACGAGTACGGTGGGTATTGGAAAGCGGCGGCACGGTATGCGTATCGGGCGTACCGTGCCGCCGCTGTCTTTCATCAACCGCGGCTAACGATGCCGGTCAGCATCGCCTGCCAGTCGGCTGTGTCAGCCGGCGACCTTCTGGGTAACCGCGTTGACCGCAATGGCGGTCGCGGAGGTCACCGCGACGCCGATCGGCACGGCCTCGGGGGTCGCGATGGTGGCCAGCGGGGTAATCATGGTCGGGGCCGCGTGGGCACCGACCTGGCCCGGCTGCACGTCAGCCAGCTGGGTGTTGGCAAATTCAGCCACAACAGACATTGCTGTCCTTCTTTCTCTCTGATTGTCACAGCGAGTTCTCCAGCCGTTCGGCGGGAGGGCACGAACTCACGCGGTGCGGAGATGCCCGGGTGAGCTCGCGGCTTCCAGCCGAGGGGGTTGATCGGCCCGCTATGCGGCTACGGGAAATGCGGCCGTTTTCGAGGTGCCGTCTTCCTCCAGCGGGAATTCCATGGAGACGAAGACGGGTTCGATCTGCCGGTCTGCCGGGCTGGTGGGGTACGACTGCATCAGCAGGAACTGACTGTGCGAGGCACCTTCGGCATGGGGCAGATGGAGCTGGATGTAGCGGGAAAGCAGCCGGTACCCGGCGCCCCACGCCACGGGACGCACATCCGATCCGAAGGCCGCCGCACGGGCGATGGTGTCCTGGCTCGCGTCGAACAGGGCCTTCGGGGAACGGTTGCGGGCATTCCACGCCAGTGCGTACCACGGCCTGTCGGTGGTGATCGGAACCTCCACCCACTCACCGGGCTTGCCGTCTGTGACGTCCCGGTAGAGAAGATGGCTGTCCTTGACTCCGGGGTTCGGCCCGAAGAAGCGCCAGTTCGGGGTCGGTATCCGCCACATCCCGCGCCGCAGGAGATCGTCGAAGCGCCGCTCGGGCAGTTGTGCCGCAGCCGTCGCCACCAGCCAGGCGGCGAGTGACGCCGTGACAGCGACTGTCTTTACGCGTTCCTTGTTCATGCGCACGCTCACGTCAGTTCCTCTTCCCGCTCCGCGGCCCGCTCGGCAGCCGGGCGGTCCTTGGCGGACTGCGGCCGCTCCAGGCCGGTCCGCCCGGAGGGCGGTTCCTCGGCGATCAGCTCCGCCACCTGTTCTGCGTGCTCCGGAACAGAGAGGAGGGACTCATGATCGGAGCCATCGATGAGCTGGTGCCGGGAGTTCGTCGAGATGGCGGCCAGCCTGGCCTGGACCGCGTGGTGTGCGGCGTTGTCACCCTTGTTGTTCTCCGCCGTGATCACGGTCAGCGGGCAGTCCAGGGAGGTCAGTTCCGGATAGGTCATCATGTCCCGGTACTCCCGGTGAGCCGTGGCCCATACACGGGGGCGCGCCAGGAACGCTGTGTAACTCCGGTTGATCTCCGGGCGGTATTGCTGGTTCACGTTCAGCGCCGGACGGAAGGCCGACAGGCCCGCCCATGCATACACCTGCTCCATCAGCAGCGACTGATAGGCCCATCGGTCGGCGTCGGTGCGGCGGGACCTGCGAAGGTTGATCACTTCAGTGGCGTCGATCATGACCACCGCAGCCACATCCTTCACCGCGTCCGGATGGAGCGACGCGTAGGCCCCGACGAGGTATCCGCCCACGGAGTGACCTGCCAGCACAACCGGGAGGTTGGAGATGTACGTATCGCGCAACTCCTGCAACAGCGCGAAGTGCCGCTCCAGACCGTATTGAGTGGCCGGCGTGCTGAGACCGTAGCCGGGACGGTTGAACCGCACATACCCCATGTCTGCGGGAAGTGCGCCGCAAACCCAGTCCCAGTATTCGTGGGGCGTACCCAGCCCATTGTCGAGCAGGACGACGCGCCGGGCCTGAGGAGGAATATGGACGTCAACCTCTATCAGGCTGCCATCCGGCCTCTCGTGCATCAGGTAACGGCGCTCACGTTCACGCTTACCCGTGCTTCGGATTACTGCACCGGTCAGAAGGCTTGCGCCGGCCAGTCCCGCAACGCCTACGGCAAACTGACGCTCCAAGGACGCCACATTCCCTCCCCCGTGATTCGAAGTGGCTGTTACCCGGAAACCTAACACGCGGTGCCGGGATAAAGTAATGAGTTAGTTGACTCTCTGGCCCGGATGGGTATTCCCCCGGGGCTGCGGAATGCGGCCGACTGCGCTCCGGGTGTGCTTCCGGAGTTCTATGTACAGCTCGCCTATCGTGGCCTTCAGTGTGGCGTTTTCTTTGATCAGTTCGGCTATCCGGGATGCGTTCTCGGAGTTCCTGCCGCCCTCACCAGCCAGGCCATTACGGCCTCCCTCAATAAACTGTCTACGCCAGTTTGATACGGACTGCTCGGAGACTCCGGCCTCCCGCGCGGCTTCCGCTGCGGTCAGTTCACCGGTCACCACTCTGAGTACGAGAGCGAATTTCTTGTCTGTCGGCAATACCGGAGGACGTCCCACGTGCAACACCTCTTCTGTCATCTGTGTTTCTGTGGGCTGCCCTCAGGGCTTGACGTAGCAACAGATGAACATGGGGGCCCGCTCGCTGTACGGGCTGCCGTCCCATCGCGCCATATGGGCTTCGGGCTCCAGCCCGGCCGCGCGGGCATAGCCGTCGACGTCCTCCGGAGTGGTCAGCCGGGTGAGTTCGGAACCCACCCTGGTGGTGCCGTCGGCCTGGTACAGGATGTGCGAGCAGTGCCACAGGTCGCCGTCGAGCAGCGTGGAATGGGTCTGCACACCGGTCCCGGGCTCCGGGTAGGGGACGAAGTAGGTGGTGCGGGTCCGCCCCTCGTGAAGTTCGAGGATCGGCGGCTTGTTGTGCGTCTCGATTACCAGCCTGCCGCCGGGGACGAGGAGGTCGGCCGCTCGCTGAACGGCCTTCTGCTGGTCCTCGGGAGTGGTGAGGATCGACAAGGTCGCACACACGCAGTACACCAGCCCGTAACGGGATTCCGAGGTGTAGTTGCGAATATCCCCGTGTACCGCGGTGACGTCTCCGCCGTCCTTCAGCTTGACGCGCAGCGCGTCCAGCATCTCCGGCGCGGAGTCCACACCTGTCACCTGGCCGATGCTCTCGGAGAGCGGGAGGGCAATCCGTCCCGTACCGACACCGAATTCAATGGTCCCCGCCTCGGGCGCGGGGTGGAGGGCCAACAGCCCCTTTACCGCCTCAGCGGTAATCCTGTCGTCCGGGATCAGCCGGTCGTACCAGCCCTCGAACTGCCTTCCATAGCCAATGTCTTCAACCCCGTTTGTCACCGATCTCCCTTTCTTTACCCCCACAATCAATGCCTATGGGAACGTCATGAAGACGAGAGCCGGAGCGAGGCAAAACGTGATGCACCAACAAAGGCGGCTGAATGGTAGAACCGCAGCCGTCTGCATGGTTGGTCGGACCAGCAGTTCCTCTAGGCCCAGTGGTGATGCATCAACTACCTGTGGGGGAAGGTAACTTGACTTACCACACTATCAGGCCAATCTCTTGGCTGGCAATCGATATCTGGCTCAACGCACGTCCTTTACTGGCAGTTGACGGAGCAACAGACAAGCGTACCGCGAGCGAGGATGTCCGAATTCGTCAGGACACTCACTTGGGTGTCAGGCTGGGCACGCTGCGTATACCAAAACAATGCCGGAGTGCGGAGAGAGCCGCCAAGTAGCCGGACATGCCGTGCACACTGGGCCCCGGAGGGGTGGCCGAGGAGCACAGGAACACACCGGGCAACGGCGTGCGGTACGGGTCGAGGCGGGGGACGGGCCGCGCGATGCTCTGATATAGCGTCATCGCACCGGACCCGATGTCGCCGCCCACATAGTTGGGGTTATAGGTCTCGTACGAGGCGGCCGCTATGGAGCGGTGGGCGATGATCGTGTCCCCGAAGCCCGGGGCGTATCGCTCGATGCGGGCACGAACCAGTTCGTAGGGGTCGGTGGGATCCCCGTTCGGCACGTGCGCGTACGCCCACACGGGGCGCTTCCCCGGCAGCCCTCGCCCTGGATCCGTCACCGCCGGGTCCACAACGAGGACGAAGGGCTCCCTGGTGCGTACTCCGCGTGCGTTCGCCGTCTCCTGCCGGACCATCTCCGCATGTGTGCCGCCCAGATGCACCGTTCCGGCGCGGCCCACAGCCGGGTCGGACCAGGGGATCGGCTCGGAGACCAGGAAGTCCACCTTGGCGGCGCCCGGACCGTAACGGAAGCGCTCCAGACCGCGCGCGTAGGTGCGGGGCAGCCGGTCGCCGGCGAGGGCCAGGAAGCCCTTGGGACTGGTATCGAGCAACACCGCGCGTGCGCCGTGCAGTTCGGCCAGGTCCTCCACGGGGCACCCGGTGTGGAAGACGCCGCCGTGCGCGGTGATGTCCTCGGCCATCGCCGCCGCGATACGGCCACTGCCGCCACGCGGTAGCGGCCACCCCGTCCCGTGCGCCAGGTGGCCGAGCAGCATGGCCACCGCGCCGGACGCGAGGCTCGGCAGCTTGCCGACCGCATGCGCGGCGACGCCGGTGAGCAGGGCGGCCGCCTCCTCACCGCGGAAGCGTGCCGCACCGAGCCCGCTGCCGTGGACCGCCACCCGGCTTGCCAGCAACAGGGCGGCCGCAGAGTCCCGCGGCAGACTGCGCTGCCCGGAAAGGACCAGGTCGACGACCGCTTCGCTGTGCTCGAGCAACGGGCCCATCAGCCGCCGCCAGCGCGGACCGTCGGGGCCCAGGTGCGCGCAGGTCTCCGCCAGTGAGCGGTAGGCCAGGGCGGCCCGGCCCCCGTCCAGCGGATGGGCGTAGCTGATCTCGGGATGCAGGAGCTCGACCCCGCGGGCCGCCAGGCCGAACGCGCGGAAGAACGGAGAAGCGGCGGCCATGGGATGGACGGCGGAGCAGATGTCGTGCACGACGCCGGTGTCGAAGAGAGGGGCGGTGCGCAGCCCACCTCCAATGGTCCCGGCTGCCTCGTAGAGCTCCACTCGCAGGCCGGCACGGGCCAGGACCACGCCGGCCGCGAGGCCGTTGGGGCCGGTGCCCACGATGGCGACGTCGGAGGTATTCACCACCGCTCCTCACTCCTGATGGGCCGAAGCTGCAACGTCTGCTCGGTGAGGCCGACATACGGAGGCCAGCCGAACGCGAAGGAGGGCGGAGGCGCCCACGGTTCCACCCGCACCGGGCCGGTCGCCGGGGCGACGCCGCCGGGCTCGGCGTGCAGTTGCGAGCCGGCCAGCCGCCGGTAGAGCTCGTCGTGCTCCATCAGGTCCCGGTGCACGCCGGTGGCCCGGACTCTGCCTCCCTCCATCACCACGATCTTGTCGGCGTCGATCACCGTGGAGATCCGGTGGGCGATGGCGATGACCGCGCACTGCCGGGAGACTCGGCGCAACACGTCGCGGAAGTCCCGCTCCGAGTCGGAGTCCAAGTTGGAGGTGGCCTCGTCCAGCAGCATGACCGCGGGCTTCTGCAGCAACGTGCGGGCGATGCACAGGCGTTGGCGCTGACCGCCGGACAACCCGCTGCCCTGGTCGCCGAGTTCGGTGTCGAGGCCGTGCGGGAGATTGGCGATCACCGATGTGAGACCGGCCATCTCCACCGCCTCCTGGATGGCGTCCTCACCGGCGTGTGGATTGGCGTAGGTCAGATTCTCCCGGACGGTGCCGCGCATGGCCGCGCTGTCCTGCTGGACATAGCCGACCAGCCCGCGGACCGTGTCGAGTGGCAGCGCCTCGATGTTCTGCCCACCGAGCTGAACGCGGCCGCCGTCCGCCGCGTAGAAGCGTTCGATCAGCTGGAACATGGTGGTCTTGCCCGCGCCTGAAGGCCCGACCACCGCCGTCAGCCCGCGCGCCGGCACGCTGAACGAGACGCCGTGGAGAACCTGCGACTTCTCCTCTTGCTTCCCGCGCCGGTAAGCGAAGCGTACGTCGTGGAATTCGACCGCCGGCCGGTGCGGGGCCAGCGGCCCGAGGGGCACGGGGCCCGCTGCATCCGCCGACTCGTTGCCTTCCTGGGGCAGGCGGGCGAGCTCGTCCACCCTCTGGACGGCGGCTC
The DNA here is from genome assembly GCF_022221585.1 of Streptomyces inhibens. NCBI lineage: Bacteria > Bacillati > Actinomycetota > Actinomycetes > Kitasatosporales > Streptomycetaceae > Streptomyces > Streptomyces inhibens. The sequence goes on along the minus strand of NZ_CP084681.1, from coordinate 5,616,546 downwards.
GGCCCTGGACGAACTGGCCCACCCCCATGAAGAACATCACCAGCGGCGACACCAGTTGGAACAGATACATGATGAACGTGGTCAGGCTGGCCATGTCCATCTCGCCGCGGGCCACCCAGGACATTCCGACGCCCACGACGACGGCCAGCGCGCCTTGTGTGCCGACGTTCATGGAAGGCATCAGCAGTGCGTTGTAGGCGTTGACCCGGATACCCGAACGCCGTGCCTTGTCGGCCAGCTTGCCGATGCGGGCGGCCTCACGCGGCTCGGCGCGGGATGCCTTTACCGTGGGTAGCGCGGAGAGCACACGCTGTACGTCACTGGCGAATTCGCCGGTGTCATCCTGGTTCTCCAGAGCGACCTTGCGCAGCTTACGAGCGAGCGCAATGGAGGTGATGCTGGCGACTCCCAGGCAGCTGATGGTGATGACCATCAGCCACAGGTCGAGGATGAACATCAGCACGACGCCGCCTATTACCGTGGCGCCGCTGATGACCAACTGGGCGAGACTCTGCGAGAGCGCAATCTTCACCAGTGCGGTATCGGTGACCGTGCGGGTGAAAATATCGCCCTGCGGCTGCTTTCCGAACGCGGTGAGGTCGGCGCGCAGAAGCCGTCCGGTCAAGATGTGACGGACGTCGTAGACGATATTCTCCCCGGCCCGCCCGATGACGTAGGCCTGAAGCGAAGAGAAGAGAGCACCCGCGCAGAAGAGGCCGACGAGCTGCGCGATGGGGCGGGTCATCGAGGCGCCCCCGCCCGCCGCCTCGATCAGTTTGCCGATGGCCCAGGGCTGGGCGAGCGAGGCGCCTACCCCCAGCAGACCGAGCATCACGCCTGTGAGCAGCAGCCCGGTGTGCTGTCTGGCGACACTCGCGACCGACCCGGCGCCGCTTGTGGCCCCGCCTCTCGGGCTCGCGTTTTTCACGTGACTCGCCATGAGCGCTCCCCCCACTTTGACGACGGTCACGGCGAATGTGCGCGCCAGTAGGGCAGCCCTGCCCTACAACCCCCGTCGACAAGATGTTCGAAGCTAACACGCCACATGGCATAAAGTTATGAGTTAGTTGACCCACCGGCGCACACCGTTCGGAGGAATGGGAGCCGTACGCGACCGGCGTAAGTTAATGACTCCGTTGTTTACGTGACGCGTTCCCCGAGGGGGACACCACGGTTGCTCCATGACTGAGGAGGACCGGAGCACGTCTCGCTGTTACGCCGCCTTGAGGAACTCTTGAGGAACTGGCGAAGCTTCCGCTACGGAACAGCTGACAGGAAGCGAACGGACTGTAGTGGCGGAAACCCTGATACACGACTTCCGAGATGCAGAATGACCAATTGCCTGCTGAAGTGCCACCTGCATCTGCACATCCGTGCTCGACGGGGTAACAGCAGTATGGAAAGCCTTTGCACTCCTCAGTACCGGGACTCCCTGCCACGCAGTGACCGCCCCGGGAGTGACCGTCTCCACGTGGCTGTTTGCGTAGGCACTGACCTGGGTCGGTACAGAAAAGTCCATGGACATGCCACCCGCCCGCCATTCAGAGACAGGCGTGAATTGCACCAAAGACGAACGGAGCACACGCCAACCGCCATCACGTCACGTGAACCACCGGCTGTAGCACCAAGGGCTGTCCCTTAGAAGCCGCGGGTGCGCTTGGCCGCACGGCGGCCGGCGCCGGCCTCCAGCAGGCCGGGCGCGCGCAGGAACAGCCGGGCGACCTCGGCGCCGAGGTTGACCCCGACGGCGATGGCCAGCGCCAGCGAGACCGCCTGGATCAGGGACGCGAAGCCCTGCTGCATGCTGCCCTGGGCGAAGTTCAGCAGGCCGAAGTAGGTGGCGCTACCGGGCAGCAGCGGGCCGATGGCCGCGGTGACGTACGGCAGCGCGGACGCATAGCGGTAGCGGGAGAGCAGCTGGCCGAAGAGGCCGACCAGACCGGCGGCGATGGCGGTGGCGGGCACCGGGTTGACGTGCGCGGTGACGGCCAGCGCCCCGTACACGGCCCAGGCGACACCGCCGTTGATCGTTGCGAATGCCACGGTGTGACGTTCCTGCTGGAGCAGTACACAGAACGCCAGCGCCAGCAGCATCGCCGCGACGGTCTGCACCAGCGGCTCGTTGTAGAGCCGGAACGCCTCCTCCGGGTTGAGCCGCTTGAGGCCGGGGTTCAACTGAAGGCCGATGTAGAGCACGGTGAGCACGCCGACGACGATGCCGACGATGAGGTAGCCGACCTCCAGCAGACGGGCGGCGGCGGTGATGTAGTAGCCGGTCAGCCCGTCGTGCACGCCGGCGACCAGCGCCCGCCCCGGGATCAGCGCGAACAGCCCACCGGTGATCACCGCGGAGGCCTGCACATTGGCGTGCGCCAGGCCGAAGGCGACGCCCACCGCGGCGGGCGGCATCGCCGCGCCCACGAACTGGTAGAACTCCGGCAGCCCGCGCCCGGACGCGAGCCAGGCCAGCCGGTCACCGAGCATCGAGCCCACCGCGGCCGCGAGGAACACCAGCAGCCCGCCGCCGACCAGCATCGACGCGGCGCCGGACAGCAGCCCGGAGGCCACCGTCAGCGCCCAGCTCGGATACGGGTGACGGTTACGGCGGATCTCGGCGAGGCCACGGTAGGCCTCTTCGAGGGTGATGCCCTCAGAGGTGATCTCGTCGACGAGCCGGAAGACCGCGGACAGCCGGGTGTAGTCGACACCGCGGCGCCGTACCGTCCTGCTCGACGTCACCGGGTCGTCGACCAGTGAGGGCTGGTACGAGATCGACAGCAGCGTGAAGGTGACGGTCGGCTCGACGCGCTCCAGCCCGTAGGCGTGCGCGACACCGAACATCGCGGCCTCGACGTCCTCCGCGCCCTCACCGCCGGCCAGCAGGATCTCGCCGATACGCAGCGTCAGGTCGAGTACGCGGGGTACGGCCGGGCCGGCCTCCTCGTCATGGCGCTCGAAGCGCTCGGGGACCGGCCGCTCCCCCACCGGCATCCGGAGCATCGTCCGCATCCGGTCCTGCCAGGGGGCTTCCTTGGTCAGGCGGACGGCGGGGATGCCGTGCGGCGGGGTGAAGGCGAGGCTCATGGCGGTGGCGCCGGCCGGCAGCGGGGTCTGGCCGGTGGTGCCGCTGGGCGGCGCGAACGCCGAGCCCTCCTGCTCGCTCGGCGCCTCCGGGCGCAGGCCCGCGGGCAGCGCGAACTCGGAGGTGGGGTGCTCGTCCTCGGGGAGCGGCGGATAGGGCACGCCCAGCGGCGGGGTGAACGCGCTGTGTGCCTCGTCCGGCTGCGGCTTGCGCTCCTCGGGGGGACCGGTGTGGTCCGAGGCTCCGCTGCTGCCGCTGCTGCCATGCGTGCCGTTGGTGCCGCGCTGGCCGCGCTGTGGGTCCGACGCCACGGATCTTCGCTCCTTGTAAGCCTCCTGCCGGATGTCAAGGACACGATGCCTGATGGCGCTGCGATGTGCTTGCTTGGGGCCCTACGTTGCCGGCTGCGACGCCGTGTCGCCTACGGCGGACGGCTGCCGCAGCCGGGTCGTCAGCGCTTCGCGTGGCGGCCGCGGCGGCCGGGCTCCGCCGTCGCGCCGTGCGGTCCCGGCTGCGCGGGCGGGCCGGCCGGGGCCGCGTTCTTCGACTTGCTGCGGGCGCGGAGGAACTCGATGGCGATCGGGACCACGGAGATCAGCACGATCGCGACCAGGATCAGCTCGATGTGCTTGTGGACGAACTCGACATTGCCCAGCGAGGCGCCGAGGAGCGTGACACCGGCGCCCCACAGGGCGCCGCCGATGACGTTGAAGGTCAGGAAGGAGCGGTAGTTCATCCGGCTCACGCCCGCGATGATCGGCGTGAACGTACGGACGATCGGCACGAAGCGGGCAAGGATCAGCGACTTGGGGCCGTACTTCTCGAAGAACACATGCGCCTTCTCCACGTTCTCCTGCTTGAAGAGCCGGGAGTCGGGGCGCTTGAAGAGCGAGGGGCCGACCTTGCGGCCGAAGAGATAGCCGGCCTGGTCGCCCAGGACGGCGGCCAGCACGACCAGTGAGCACACCGCCCACAGCGGCTTGTCCAGCTTGTTGGTCGTCACCAGCAGACCGGTGGTGAACAGGAGCGAGTCGCCCGGCAGGAAGAAGCCGATCAGCAGGCCGGACTCCGCGAAGACGATGACCAGGACGCCGATCAGGCCGAATGTCGCGATCAGATAGTCCGGGTCCAGCCACTGCGGGCCGAGCGCGAGAGTATTCACGGGGCGAAGGCTCCTGGGTCGAGGGCGCCGGATCGTGCGGTGCGACGAGCGAAGCGACGGGGTGAAGGCGCGTGTGCGGCCCAAAACTATCAACGCCAGGTGGCCCCCCTTGGTTCCAGGCGGGCGCAGCCGGCGCCCGCCGGTCCCCACCCGACCGCTCCCCGACCGCTGGCCGCACCCGCCGGGCCGGGTGATGCTGGCCCGTAAGGAGGTGCGCACCATGGGCATCGAGAATTACGGCGGCGGACAGCAGACGCAGTCCGACGTCCTGGTGGTGACGACCAATGACGTCCCGGGGTTTCACGTGGACCGGGTGATCGGCGAGGTCTTCGGCCTGACGGTGCGCTCACGGCACCTCGGCAGCCAGATCGGCGCGGGCCTGAAGTCGCTGGTCGGCGGCGAGCTGCGGGGCCTGACCAAGACCCTTGTCGAGACCCGTAACCAGGCGATGGATCGGCTGGTGGAGCAGGCCCGCTCGCGCGGTGCGAACGCGGTGCTGATGTTCCGCTTCGATGTCACGGAGGCCGCCGACGTGGGCACCGAGGTGTGTGCCTACGGGACGGCCGTGGTGCTCGCCCCGCAGAGCTGAGCCCCCAAGAAGACAGACCGTACGGGCCGGGTGCGCGCTCCCCGGCCCGTACGGATCACTGGTGACGGGCCGCGTTGGCCAGGATCGCGTCACGCATATAGACGGCGAGGCCGGTCCTGATCGCCTCGTAGGTGGCGGTGAAACGCTCATCGGTGACATACATCTCGCCGAGGCAGGTGTGGATCTCGTGGCTGCACTCGTAGTACGCACCACAGATGAACAGCCGGTGCTCCTCGGCGACACCCATCGCCGCCTCCGAGTCCGCCGGCACGCCCTGGGCGAGCTGATCCGCCATCTTGCCGTGGATGGCGTTGAGCTCGGCCGTCAGCCGCTTCCAGTCGTCCTTGGTGTACGCGGCCGTCCTGCGCTGCGACTCCTTGTAGCCCTCGGTGTCGCCCCAGCGCTCCTCGACCTCCGCGGCGTGCTCGTCGGGGTCGTAGTCCCCGAAGGCCTCGAACTTCTCCTCCGGTGTGAGCCGTACATTCATCCTGCGTGCCTCCATCGCGTGTTCGACGGCGGCGGCCATCTCCTGGAGTTTGGCGATCCGTGCGGTCAGCAGGTCGTGCTGGCGCCGCAGATGCTGCTGCGGGTTCGCGCGTGGATCGTCCAGGAGGGCCGCGACCTCGTCGAGCGGAAAGCCGAGCTCCCGGTAGAACAGGATCTGCTGCAGCCGGTCCAGGTCGTCATCGCCGTAGCGCCGGTGACCCGCGTGGTTGCGCTCGCCGGGCTGCAACAGGCCGATCTCGTCGTAGTGGTGCAAGGTGCGCACCGTCACGCCGGCGAAGGCCGCGACCTGCCCTACCGAATAGCTCACTTCCGCTCCCTTCTCGGTACGCACTCCACGATGTGACCTCACGCCACGTGAGGTGCAAGTCCGCATCCTGAAAACCCGGTGAGGGGACGGATCGGGGGGTGCGATCCTGCCGCACATGCTGGGGATAACGGATCTGTCGACATATCTGGTGGGACTGGCGCTGATCATTCTGCTGCCGGGCCCGAATTCGCTCTACGTCGTCTCGGTGGCGGCGCGGCGCGGCCCGCGGGTGGCGTACCGGGCGGCGGCCGGTGTGCTGTGCGGTGACACGGTACTGATGACGCTGTCGGCGGGCGGGGTGGCCTCGCTGCTGCAGACCAGCCCGGTGCTGTTCGCGATCGTCAAGTTCGCCGGCGCGGGCTATCTGACGTGGCTCGCGGTCGGGATGCTGCGCGGCGCCTGGGCGCTGTGGCGCGGCCGGGAGACGCGCAAGGCGGCGCGGAGCGACGGGGCGCCCGAGGCGCCGAAGGAGGCCGTCGAGCGGCCGTTCCGCAGGGCGCTGGTGGTCAGCCTGCTCAACCCGAAGGCGATCTTGTTCTTCATCTCCTTCTTCGTGCAGTTCGTGGATCCGGCCTATGCCCATCCGGTGCTGTCGTTCCTGACGCTGGGCGCCTGGGCGCAGCTGTTCAGCTTCACCTATCTGTCGGTCCTGATCTTCAGCGGGACGTTTCTGGCGGCGACCTTCCGCCGCCGCAAGCGGCTGACGGCCGGGCTGTCCGCGGGCGCCGGCGCGGCGTTCCTCGGCTTCGCCGCGAAGCTGTCGCTGGCCAGCGCGAGCTGAGCAGGCCTTGAACGGACCGCCGAGTACGCGGTGAGCGGGCGCTGAGTAGGCACTGAGCACTGCCCCACGGCCGTACGGGAACGGGCGGGTGGCCACCCTCGACAGGTGGCCGCCCGCCCGTCGCGCTTCCACTGGCCGAACCCTGGAGGCCATACACCCCTTATGCCCTTATTGTCGGGTTCCAGGAGGTACGCCCATGCCCGTGCACGACGTGAAGGTCGCCGTCATCTACTACTCCTCGACCGGCACCATCGCCGAGCTCGCACAGCTGATCGCGGACGCCGCCGAGCACGCCGGGGCCGACGTACGACTGCGCCGGACGGCCGAACTCGCCCCGCAGACCGCGATCGACGCCAACCCGGCCTGGGCGGCCAACGCCAAAGCCACGGCGGACATCCTGGAGGCCACCCACGAGGACATGCTCTGGGCGGACGCGGTGATCTTCGGGACCCCCACCCGCTTCGGCAATGTGACCTCCCAGCTCAAGCAGTACCTCGACACCCTGGGCGGCCTCTGGCAGCAGGGCAGGCTGGCCGACAAGGTCTACAGCGGCTTCACCGCGAGCGCCACCCCGCACGGCGGCCAGGAATCCACCCTGCTCGCGCTCTACAACACCGTCCACCACTTCGGCGGCATCCTCATCGCACCGGGCTACACCGACCCGGCGAAGTTCACCGACGGCAATCCCTACGGCACCTCCCATGTCGGCGGCCCGGAAACGCCGCTCGACGACCCCGCCCGCACCGCCGCCCGCATCCAGGCGGTGCGCGTGGTGAAGTTCACCAAGGCCATCAAGCACGGCCTTTCACAGGCCAGTTGACGGGTAGTGGCGACAGATGACTCTGCACAAAGGCGCATCGGCAGCCGACCGTAAGCACACCGGGCACCCGGTCAACCCCTTCTACGGCGAGGCCGACCCCGTCGCCGGCATGGCCACCTCACCACCGCGGCACACGCTGCCCGACGGACCGGTCTCCCCCCACACCGCCTATCAGTTCGTGCACGACGAGCTGATGCTGGACGGCAACTCCCGGCTGAATCTGGCGACGTTCGTGACGACCTGGATGGAGCCGCAGGCCGGCGTCCTGATGGCAGAGTGCCGGGACAAGAACATGATCGACAAGGACGAGTACCCGCGCACCGCCGAACTGGAGAAGCGGTGTGTGGCGATGATCGCCGACCTGTGGCACGCCCCCGTGCCGTCGGCCGCCGTCGGCTGCTCCACCACCGGGTCGAGCGAGGCCTGCATGCTCGCCGGGATGGCCTTCAAGCGGCGCTGGATGCAGCGCAACCAGGACCGCTATCCGGGCAAGGCCCGGCCCAACCTCATCATGGGCGCCAACGTCCAGGTCTGCTGGGAGAAGTTCTGCAACTTCTGGGAGGTCGAGGCGCGCCAGGTCCCGATGGAGGGCGACCGCTTCCACCTCGACGCGGCCTCCGCGGCCGAGCTGTGCGACGAGAACACCATCGGCGTGGTGGCGATCCTCGGCTCGACCTTCGACGGGTCCTACGAGCCGGTGGCCGAGATCTGCGCGGCGCTCGACGAGGTCCAGGAACGAACGGGCTGGGACATCCCGGTCCATGTGGACGGCGCGTCCGGCGCCATGATCGCGCCGTTCCTCGACCCGGAGCTGGTGTGGGACTTCCGGCTGCCGCGGGTCGCCTCCATCAACACCTCCGGCCACAAATACGGCCTGGTCTACCCGGGCGTCGGCTGGGCGCTGTGGCGCGATCAGCAGGCGCTTCCCGAGGAGCTGGTCTTCCGCGTCAACTACCTGGGCGGCGATATGCCGACCTTCGCGCTCAACTTCTCCCGGCCCGGCGCCCAGGTCGCCGCGCAGTACTACACCTTTCTGCGGCTCGGCCGGGACGGCTACCGCGCCGTACAGCAGGCGACCCGGGACGTGGCCCGCTCGATGGCCGAACGGATCGGCGCACTGGGCGACTTCACGCTGCTCACCCGTGGCGATCAGCTGCCGGTCTTCGCCTTCACCACCGCCGACGACGTCACCGCCTTCGACGTCTTCGATGTGTCCCGGCGGATGAAGGAGCGCGGCTGGCTGATCCCCGCCTACACCTTCCCGCCGAACCGCGAGGAGCTGTCCGTCCTGCGCGTGGTCTGCCGCAACGGCTTCTCCCAGGACCTCGCCGATCTGTTCCTCTCGGACCTGGAACAGCTGCTGACCGAACTCAGGGAACAGCCGTGCCCGTTGGAGCGGCCGGAGAATGTCGCCACGGCCTTCCACCACTGAGCCCGTCCGGCGGATCCCGGCGAACGACGGGCGAAGACGACACCGGCCCCCGATCGGTCACACTTGATCAACGATCGTCCTCGGGGTGGACGTCCTTCGTCGCGTACGGGTTGTCCACCCCGTCCCCGAGCACCCCCACGAACGGCTCCCCCTCGCCGGCGAAGACGTACGCCCCGCCCTCGATCCGCTCGATCAGCCCACGCGTCCACTCGGCGCCGCTGTCCGCGGAGTGCACCCACATGTTCATGATCTCGCCGATATGGCCGAGCTGTCCGGGCCCTTCCTCGGGTGTGTAGTACTCGGTGACCGTGCTCCGCCACTCCTGGAGCGCCCGCACCCGCTCCTTGAGCAGCGCCACCGCCTCGTCCCGCGGCAGATCGACGACGAAGCCGATGGCCGCGCTGAGCATGTCGACCTTCTGGTCGGGCTGGGCCAGCGCCGCGCGCAGCAGCGCGAAGAACTCCGCCTCGCCCGCCGCGGTCAGCTCGTACTCGGTACGCGGCGGACCGCCGGCGGTGCTCGGCGCGAGGTCATGGGCGCGCAGCAGCCCCTGCTTGGCCATCTGCTTGAGCGCGTGGTAGATCGAGCCGGGCTTGGCGTTGGACCACTCGTGGGCGCCCCAGTACTCCAGGTCGTTGCGCACCTGATAGCCGTGCGCCCGGCCGTGCTGCCGCACAGCGCCCAGTACCAACAGCCGGATCGCCGACATCTCTCCTCCATCCCTCGCGCGCCCTTGCCGTCAGCCTAGAGCGCGCCGGGACGGGACCCGCGCTACGCCTCCCGCGCCCCGCGCTCCTCGTCCACCAGCTCAAAGGCCGTCTTGCCGTCCAGGGATTCCCGGATGATGTCGGCATGGCCCGCGTGCCGGGCCGTCTCCTCGATCAGGTGCAGCACCAGCCAGCGCATCGACTGACGGGCCTCCGGCGGGAACCACGGGGCCTTCGGCAGCGGGAAGGTGTCGTCCAGGCTCGGCACGGTGCGGATGAACTCCTCCGTGCGCCGCGCGACGCCGTCCCAGAACGTCAGCACGTCCGCCAGCGTCCGGCCGTCCTCCAGCTGGAAGCTCAGATGCCAGGTGTCCTGGTTCCGCTCGATGGAGTGCGGCCGCTCCTGCGCGGTCTCCAACCAGCCCTGCTCGGTCTCCGCGACATGCTTGACCAGCCCGGCCAGCGTCAGCTCACTGGCGCTCGGCCGCTCCGTCGCCCGGTCGTCGGTCAGCCCCAGGACCGCCCGCCGCAGCCCGCCGCGCTGCGCCTCCAGGAAGGCCAGCAGCGCGCCGCGCTCATCACCATGGGCCTCGGCCAGAACGTGAGTGGGCATGAGAATCGCCTTTCGTGACATCCCTGGGCGGCCGGCGCTTCGCCGTCCGCCCTCCGACATCACTCAAGCTACGAGCCCTTGCGGTCAGCTTCTGTCCTCAACTCGCATCCGCTCAGAACGGGAACTGCGACCGCCCGTGCTGAATGGAGATCCACTTGGTGGTGGTGAAGGCCTCCACCATCGCGTCACCGTTCAGCCGCCCGACGCCGGAGCTCTTCGCGCCGCCGAAGGGCACGATCGGCTCGTCGTGCACCGTGGCGTCGTTGACGTGGAACATGCCGGTGTCGATGCGCTTGGCGAACCGCACACCGCGCTCGATGTCGCCGGTGTGCACCGCGCCACTGAGCCCGTACGGCGTCGAGTTGGTGAGCTGCACCGCCTCCTCGTCGCCGTCGAACGGAATCAGCAGCACGACCGGGCCGAAGATCTCCTGCGTGAGGAGCGGGGAGTCCTCCGGCAGCCCGCCCAGCACGCTCGGCCCCACGAGCGTGCCCCGGGTCTCGCCGTGGACGAGCGCCGAGGCGCCCTCGGCGACGGCGCGGTCCACCAGCGAGGTGATGGCCTCGGCCTGGCCCTCGTTGATCAACGGGCCGATATGGGTCTGCGGGTCGGTGGGGTCGCCCACCTTGAGGGACTCGACCTTGGCGACGAACTTCTCGGTGAACTCCCGCTCGACGGCACGGTCCACCAGCACGCGGTTGGCGGCCATACAGACCTGGCCCTGATGGACGAAGCGGCTGAAGACGGCGGCGTCCACGGCATAGTCGACATCGGCGTCGTCGAGGACGACCAGCGCGCTGTTGCCGCCCAGTTCCAGCACCGTGTGCTTGAAGTTGGCGGCGGCGACGGTCGCGACATGCCGGCCGACCTTCTCCGAGCCGGTGAAGGAGATGGTCTTGGGCACCGGGTGGTCGATCAGCGCGTCACCGATCTCGGCGATATCGGTGACCACGACATTGAGCACGCCCGCCGGCAGCCCGGCCTCCTCGAAGATCTTGGCGACCAGACCGCCACCGCAGATCGGGGTGTTCTGGTGCGGCTTGAGGACGACGGCGTTGCCGAGCGCGAGGGCCGGCGCGACGGACTTGATCGACAGCAGGAAGGGGAAGTTGAAGGGGCTGATGACGCCGACCACACCGACCGGCAGCCGGTAGAGCCGGTTCTCCTTGCCGTCGATGGGCGAGGGCAGGATGCGGCCCTCGGCACGCAGCGCCAGCTGAATCGCCTCGCGCAGGAACTCCCTGGCCAGATGGAGCTCGAAGCCCACCTTGGTGAGGGTGCCGCCGACCTCGGCGGCGATCGCCTCGGACAGCTCCGCCTCACGGTCGTCGATGATCCGCAGCACGCGCTCGAAGACCAGCCGCCGGCTGTACGGATTGGTGGCGCCCCACCCCCGCTGCGCGCGCTCGGCGGCGCGGTAGGCCTGGTCGATCTCCTCGACCGTGGCGACGGGTATGGAGGTCAGCTTCTCGCCGTTGTAAGGATTGAAGTCGACGATGTCCCATGAGCCGCTTCCTGAGCGCCACTCACCGTCGATGAACTGATAGGCCAACTCGTCGAAGTAGGACATGCCATCCCGATCTGGAGAACAGGGCGCTCAGGGCGCCGCATTGGGGGGTGCTGACTCCTGATGGTTCGCCATCCTACCGACGCGTCACATGAGTTGAAGCAGACCGCGCAAGAGGTCTCTGGTTTCGGAGGGACTGGGCCCCTCCTCCTGGAGCCGGTCCATCACCCGCGCGTACTGCGCCACTTCCTCGGGCTTGTCTATATACAGCGCACTCGTCAGCTGCTCCGTGTAGACGACGTCCGGCAGCCCCGACTCCTGGAACCCGAGCATGGTGAAGGCGCCGCTCTCCCCCGCGTGCCCGCCCAGACTGAAGGGCATCACCTGGAGGCGCACATTGGGACGCTCGGACACCTCGATCAGATGTTTCAACTGCTCGCGCATGACCTCGCGTTCGCCGTACGGGCGACGCAGCGCGGCCTCGTCCAGCACACAGTGGAACTGCGCCGAGCGCTCGGCCACCAACAGCTTCTGGCGCTCCATGCGCAGCGCGACACGACGCTCTATGTCGGCCGGGCCGGCATCCGGCATACCGCGTTTGACGACGGCCTGCGCATAGCTCTCCGTCTGCAACAGCCCGTGCACGAACTGGACTTCGTAGACCCGGATGAGGGAAGTGGCTCCTTCCAGACCCACATACGTCTGGAACCAGCCGGGCAGCACATCGGTGTAACTGTGCCACCAGCCGGCGACGTTCGCCTCGCGCGCAAGGGAGAGCAGTGCCTCGCGCTCCTGCGCGTCACCGACCCCGTACAGCGTGAGCAGGTCCTCCACATCCCGTGCCTTGAAGCTCACCCGGCCCAACTCCATGCGGCTGATCTTCGATTCGGACGCACGGATCGAGTAGCCGGCCGCCTCGCGGGTTATCCCGCGCGATTCCCGCAGCCGGCGGAGCTGCGACCCGAGCAGGATTCGCCGCACCACCGACCCGCTCGACTCACTTGCGGACACCTCTCAGACCCTCCTGTGACCCCACCCTGTCCAACAGTGGGCCGCAGTCTGCCACGTTCAGGCTTCGTTGAGTGCTCATCCGGTTACTGATGTGTGCGACTCCCGCACGCCCTCCACAAGAAGCCCCAGGAAGAATCCCGAGCAAATCCGTCTGTGTCTACGCAATCACGGCACGTGCACGTGCATCTGCCCTTGCATCTGTCTCGCACATTGGGAACCATAGGCGTCGCACGCATGCACGCTCGTGAAAGATCCGCCAGATCCGGCTGACCGGCCAGGGTCATGACGTCCGCGAACGCCAGGAGTGCCTCGCATGGGGACCAAGGTTTTGACCATGCTCGAGCCGTTATGGCAGGGCTTTCCTCCCACCAACCCCTTGGCCGTCTCCGGATCCGCGTCCTGCACACTGCCGCCGCGCTACGAATCGGTGCGCTGCGCACGGTCGTTCACCCGCGAGACCCTGCAGGGCTGGGAGCTGGACGAGCTGTTCGACTCGGTCGCTCTGGTGGTCTCCGAACTCGTCACCAATGCCCTGCGGCACGCGATCCTCGCCGCCCCTGAGCACGCCGACGCCACCCCGCCCGCCCGGCTCCACCTGATGCGCTGGTCGCACCGGCTGATCTGCGCGGTACGGGACCCGAGCGATGAGTCACCGGTCGCCGGCGAGGCCGATTCCGCCGCGGAATCGGGGCGCGGGCTGTATCTCGTGGACTCCTTCAGCGACAGCTGGGGCTGGCACCCGCTGTCCGGCGTCTCCCACGGCAAGATCGTGTGGGCGCAATTCCGACTGCCGTAGCCGGCCCGCACACCGGGCGCACCGTCACGTACGGGCGCCCGGTCGTCATGTGCGGACCCGTCGCGTCACGTGCGGACCCGTCGCGTCATGACCCGTCGCCGCGCACCGGCCGACGCTCGCGTACGACTGAGCCCGGCCGCCCGGCCCGGCTCAGTCGCGTACGAGGTGGTCGAACTCCCCGTCCTTGACACCCAGCAGCATGGCCTGGACCTCGGCCGGCGTATAGACGAGCGCGGGGCCGTCCGGGAAGCGGGAGTTGCGTACCGCGATCTCACCCCCGGGCAGTTTGGCGAACTCCACGCACGAGCCCTGGGAGTTGCTGTGCCTGCTCTTCTGCCATGCCACATCACGGAGATCCGTTGCGGCCATGCCGTTGTATGCGTGGGGCACAAGGCTCTCCCGGTGATAAATGGTGTCAACTGCCCGGGATCATAGCTGCGTTCACATGCGGATGCATGCGCAGATGCACGTGCACGACAGGCGGTGCCGATGCGGTCACAGCTCGTCGAGCACCTTCCCCACACGCACCCTCACCATCGACCGCCGGCGGCCGCCCCTGATGCGGTGCGCCGGCACCTGGTACGGATCGTCGGGGCCGAAACCCTCATGGACGACGAAGAGACGAGTGCCGCGCCCTTCGGGTTCCAGGGTCCGGGTGAGCCCCGGCCCTCACTTCTTGCACAGGGCGGTGTCGAGAAGAGCCTTGACATCGACGGGGCCCTGCTTGGTGGGCGCTCCGTCGGCGGTGACGGCGATCGTGACGGCGCGGCCGTCATCGGTGACACCGGGGCGGGTCTTGTAGCCCGGGATGTCACCGCCGTGGCCCCACATCAGGCCGCCACAGCTCAGCGGGGTGCTGGTCACACCGAGTCCGTACCGGGCGCCGGGCCCCAGACCGAGACTGTCGGGGACCTTGACCGTGGTGCGCATCTGGACGAGCTGTGCGGGCTTGAGGAGCTTGCCGTCGAACAGGGCGGCGAAAAAGCGGTTCAGCTCGCTGGGGGTGGAGATCACCTGCCCGGCGGCCCATCCCCAGGAGGGATCCATCTCCGTGATGTTCTCCAGCGGTGCCCCGGGCTTCGCCGCGAAGTAGCCCTGGGGGTGGGCCTCCCGGATGCGCTCATCGCCCGCGCCGGGGAAGGAGGTGTGGCGCAGCCCGAGGCGCCGGATGATGCGGTGGGTGATCTGCTCGGACAGCGGGCGGCCGGTGACCTTCTCGACGATCAGGCCGGCCAGGAGGTAGTTGGTGTTGCTGTACGACCAGCCGGTACCGGGAGCGAAGAGCGCCTTGTGTGCCAGCGCCGTGTCGAGCAGGGTGCGGGGCTGGAGGTAGGTGTGGCGGTCCTTGCCGGTGAGGTCGCCGATGGCGTCGCTGTACTCGGGAGCCCGCTGGTGTGCTGGAGCAGCCGGCGTACCGTGATGCGGCGGCCGTCGATGCCCTCGCCCCGCACCAGCTTCGGCAGGTACTTCTCGATGGGGGCGTCGAGATCGACCTTGCCTTCGCCGACCAGTTGCAGGACGACCGTGGCGGTGAACGTCTTGGTGTTGCTCCCCGCCCGCACCTGCCCGTCGACCGGCGCCTTCGCCCCGGTCCTCAAGTCCGCGACGCCGGAAGCGTAGTTACGGGTGCGGCCGTCACGGCCGACGGCAGCGGCCAGAGCGGCGGGGTACTTGTCCTCGTGCACCAGGCGGTCCAGCCACTGCTGCACGACATCATCGGAGCCACGGGCCGGCACCCCGGACCCCCGGCCCTCGGGCGGGGCCTGGGCACCTCACGCCTCGGCAGGGGCCACCTGGCTCCTGCGCGGGCCGCGCAGGGTGCCGGCCGCGGTGGCCAGGTCCAGGTCACCGTGGTGCGTACGGAAGCAGCGCCATCTCCCGGGCGTTCTTGATCGCACGGGCCAGCCGGCGCTGCTGCTGCGCGGTGACCCGGGTGACCCGGCGATGGGGGCACCTCCCGGCCGGAGGCTGGGGGAGGATCTTGCCGCGGTCCGAGAGGAACTTCCGCAGCAGGTCGGTGTCCTTGTAGTCGATATACGTGATGCCCGCCGCGTCCAGCGGATTGGGGCGGGGTGTGGAATTCCGGCGCGGGTCGGACCGACGGGGCATGAGAGCTTCCTTGTGCGTGCTGGGGGCCGTGCGGACAAAGCGGCACGGCCTGCGTTACGAAACGGGGTCGAGGAGTCCGTCGAAGGCGGGCGGCAGGCTCTTCCAGGCCGGCGGGCCGCCCGCGTACTCGGCGTCGGTGAGCAGACACGACTCCAGGAGCGAGGTGAGGCCCTCGCGGTCCAGGCCCGGCGAGGTGAAGACCAGATGCTGGGCGCGGTCACCGTGCTCGGGATGCCAGTCCAGGGCGGCGGCGGCCCGGCGCATCGGCGGCACCATCTCCCAGGCGGCGTCCGGGAGCGAGGCCAGCCACGGCCCGGCGTTCTCCACGCACAGCGCACCACCGGCCGCATCCCAGGAGAGCAGCGTGTCCGGGCGGTCGGCCAGCCAGAACCGGCCCCGGCTGCGCGCGGCCGCACAGGTCAGGTCCTCCAGCGCGGTGTAGAGCCGCTCGGGGTGGAAGGGCCGGGTCTGCTGCCATACGAGCGTGCCGACGCCCTCCGCGTCGGCCTCCTGCGGCAGCAGCGCACAGGCCGGGTGCTGGCGGGCCGCGGCCGCCTCCACATCGAAGCCGGCCATCGCGGCGGCCGCCAACTCCCCGGATTCGACCGGGACCTGGTGTGCCATCGGGTGCAGCTGGGCGAGCAGCGCGAGGTCGGCGGGCTCGGCCTCCTCCTCCCCCGTCGCGATCGCCAGCACCGGCGCGTACTCCAGCTGCCGCGCCCAGGTGTCGGCGACCGTGCGCCGGTCGGAGGCCGCGGCGGCGAGGCCCGCCTCGGCGAGGTCGTCGCCACAGCCGAGGTAGGGCAGCAGCAGCGCCGGGTCGACGGCGGTGAGCACGCCGGTCAGCGCGAGGTTCCGGCTGCCGCAGCCGCTGATCACCTCGGCCATCGCCTTGGGCTCGACCGAGTCCCACAGTTCGACGATCGCCAGCCGGCAGGTCCGGCCGGCGGCCAGCCGCTCCAGCTCGGGCACCAGGTCCTCGCGCAGCGCACAGCAGGCGCAGTCGTTGACCAGCGGCGCCTCGCCGGTGTCGAGCGTGCCGCCGGCGTCGCGGACCGTGCGCGTCACGGTGCCTTCGGCGGCCGAGGCGAGGTCGTGATGGAGAGCGACGCTGCCGGGTACGGAGCGCAGCAGCCGCTCGACGGCGGCCTGCCGCGCATCCGCGTGCAGGCCGCCCACCAGCACGACGTTGAGCCGCTCCATCAGCGTGCCCCGCGGTTGCCGTAGCGGCGCTCGAACCGCTCGACGCGGCCCGCGGTGTCCAGCACCCGGGCGGTGCCCGTGTAGAAGGGGTGGCTCGCCGAGGAGATCTCGACGTCGATGACGGGATAGGTGTTCCCGTCCTCCCACTCGACGGTCTTCTCGCTGGTCGCGGTCGAGCGGGTCAGAAAGGCGTAGTCGGCGGCCCGGTCACGGAAGACGACGGGCCCGTAGGCGGGGTGGATTCCAGACTGCATCGCTGTCCTCAGCGCTCCTCTCGGAAGGTGATGTGACGGCCGGCGACCGGGTCGTACTTGCGCAGTTCCAGGCGGTCGGGGTCGTTACGGCGGTTCTTGCGGGTCACGTACGTGTAGCCGGTGCCGGCGGTGGACCGGAGCTTGACGACCGGGCGTAGTTCGTTGCGGGCCATGGGGTTAGTATACGGAAATGGTTTCCATTTTCAATAGCTCCTCATCGGGGGCCCCGACCGGAGGGATCGCACCTTGTCCGCCCACTGCCAGCTGACCGGCCGCAAGCCGGGCTTCGGCAACTCGCTCTCCCACTCGCACCGCCGCACCTCGCGCCGCTTCGACCCCAACATCCAGCGCAAGCGCTACTGGCTGGAGAGCGAGGGCCGGCACATCCGGCTCACGCTGAGCGCCAAGGGCATCAAGACCGTGGACACGATCGGCGTCGAAGCGGCCGTCGCCCGCATCCGCGCACGAGGGGGGAAGGTCTGATGGCCAAGCAGAGCAAGATCGCCAAGAACGAGAGGCGCCGCGCGACCGTCGCCCGCTACGCGGCCCGGCGGGCCGTCCTCAAGGCCGTCATCCGCAGTCCCCACACGCCGGAGGAGGAGCGCACCGCCGCCCGGCGCGAACTCTCCCGCCAGCCACGGGACGCCAGCGCCACCCGCGTACGCAACCGCGACAGCGTCGACGGCCGCCCGCGCGGCTACTTCCGCGCCTTCGGCCTGTCCCGCGTACGGCTGCGCGAGCAGGCACACGCGGGCTATCTGCCGGGGGTCCGCAAGTCCAGCTGGTAGCCGCCCCACCGGCCGTCCGGGGCCGGGGCACCCCTGGACCGGGCGGCCGGACCGTTGGGGTAATACTGGACAGAACGTCCACCGCCCCCGACGAAAGCGAGCGCTCCCATGCTCCGCAACGCCTTCGAGCCCTGGCACCTGATCCTGATCATCGCGGTTCTCGTGCTGCTCTTCGGTTCGAAGAAGCTGCCCGACATGGCGCGCGGTCTCGGCCGCTCGATGCGCATCCTCAAGTCCGAGGCCAAGGCCCTCAAGGGCGAAGGGACGACCGAGGCGCCCCGCCCGGAGTCGGCCACCGGCCACTGACCCCCGGCCCCGATTACGGGGTCAGTGGTCGCCGCCCTCGTCGATCAGCCGCCGCACCTCGCGGTCGATCAGCCCCAGCCGGGCCTCGGCGACCAGCGGTACCGTACGGCGCTGCCGGCGCGCCTCGGCGAGATCGATCTCCACGGTGACCAGCGAGGGCTCCCACTTGGGCGCCTGCGCCACCACCGCCCCGCGCGGGTCCACCACCCGCGAGCCGCCCCAGAACGTCGCACCGTGCTCATTGCCGACCCGGTTGACGAAGACCACCCAGCACTGCAGCATCCGCGCCGTATAGGACAGCAGGGTGTCCCAGTACAGCCCGGTGTCCATGCCCTCCGGGTCCAGGCTCGCCGCGCTGTTGGTCGGCACGAACAGCACCTCGGCGCCGTCCTGCACCGCCAGCCACGGCACCACCGGCTGCCAGGCGTCATTGCACACCAGCGTCGCGCCCCGGCCGCCGCTCTTGGACCGCTTCAGGTCGTACGCGCGCATGGACTGTCCCGGGCTGACGTGCTTGCGCTCCTCCCAGGCCAGGTAGTTGGGGAGGTACAGCTTGCGGTGCGCATGCAACAGCGCACCGGCCGCGTAGTACACCGAGGTGTTGTACGCGCGCAGGCTGGTGTGCTCATGGAAACCGACCAGCACATCGGGGCCGAGGGTGCTCAGCTCCAGCAGCCGCGGATCGTTCGCCTCGATGGACTCATCGCGCTTGAGCGCGCCCAAGTGATAGCCGTGCAGGCTCAGTTCGGGGAAGATCACGAGATCGGCGGCCTGAGCCGCCGCCTGCTCGATCTGCTCGCGGGCCACGGCGAGGTTCTCCGCGATGTCTCCCAGCACGCAATCGGTCTGCGCCAGCGCAATGAGCATGACCCCACCTCATCGACTCATCACTTTTGCGGCTTCTATCGTAATTTTGCCAGAGGCCGCAGCGAGCGGCACGGCCCCGCGGCGCATCCGGCCCCGCCCCGCTTCAAACGCCCGGAAGACGGGTCCCCACCAATGAGGGAAACGGCGAACCTTCCCGTGCCGGACCCTGCCATGACGCGTTGATCCGCACGATCCGTCGTACGGCCCGCAGGGTGGCTTCCAGCCGCAGCGCCGCCCATCGGCTGCGGTACGACGGCCCGCGGTCGAGTCGTCCGGCGATGCCGACGGCCGGCTCGACCGGGCGGCCCAGGCCGAGCGGCCCGCCGGACCCGCTCGGCCGGCCGCCGAGCCGCCGTACACCCCGGGAACCGCCCCGCGCGCCGTACGCGGCCTCCGCCTCATCTGCGCCGCGTACGGGCCCTGCGCAGCAGCAGCGCCCCGCCCAGCACCAGCCCGCCGCCCATACCGGCCACCATGCCCAGCTGCTCCGCCCCGGTGGACGCCAGCAGCGCGGAGCCGGCCGACGCCCCGGCCCGCGCCACCGCATCCACCCGCGGATCCTGCACGGGGTGCGGAGCGGGCTTCTGGGCGGGCACTGCGGCGGGTGTGCGGGCAGCCGGACCGGCGGGCTCGTGGGCGGGTGCGGCCGGGGCCGGAGCCGCGGCCGGGGCCGGAGCCGCGGGTGCGGCCCGGTGTCCGGCCGGCCGGTGGTCCGGGTGGTGCCCCGGCTCGGGAGCCCTGCGCTGCACCGGCTCCGGGGCCCTGCGGAATGCCACCCCCGGGGGCGCCGCCAGCGGCGGCTGGGCGGCCGGCACGGGTGCACCCCCGGTCGCGCACGAGTTACCCATGGCCGGGTTGAGCGCCGCGGCCGCGTCCACGGAGTTGCCGCATGCATTGACCGGGGTGTCCACGCTCACCTGGATCGTGTTCCCGGACAGTACCCCGGGCGAGTCCGTGCTGCCCCCTGCGGCGCCGGCGTCCGCGTACGCCACCCCGCCGCTCGCGCCGAGCACCCCCGACACCGCCGCCACGAACACGCACGTCTTCAGGCTCTGTCGCATCTCTCATCCCTCCTCTGCAGTTGTTGCGTACGGGCAGCCGCCCGCACCCCCGTTCCGCTCGCACGACCGGGCGGCCGGCAGCGCATACGCGGCGCCGACCGCCCGGGGTCGCAAGCGGTGGACCGGCCGGGTCGTCAGTCGTTGCCAACCCCGTTGCCGGACAGCACCGCGATGTCGTCCAGGATGTGCGACAGCGCCTCGTCGCCCTTGGCCTGGCTGGAGTTCTCGACGCACTGCTGGTTCTGCGGCGACGACAGCACGTTGATGTCCTGGGCAACGATGGCCAGGACGTTGATCTTCGGAAGGCCCAGGCAGAGGTCGTTCAGGGAGCCCTGCACGAGCCCGAGCTGGGTGCTCAGATTGCCGCGCGTGGTGGAGTTGCCGTAAATCGACTTGTAACCATTGCCGTTGACCGTGGACGTGCCGTGATCGTTGCCGATCGCCATGGCCTGCGGCGCGGCCGCCGCGGTCATTCCCACGAGCGACGCCGCAATCGCCACGCCCGACATCATCTTCTTCATCGCGCAAACCCTTCAGGAGAAGGAACTCCCGGCACGGGAGCCCTGTTTGAATAACCCGTCACACCCGCGCGAGTTCCGCATCATCACCCAAACAGATGGTGCGGGACTTCCCGAAAAGACGTCACATGCATTACCGGATAACCGATACCATCCGCATGTTCCCTTTCCGGACCGGTCGGGTGAACCTAATTTCATTCCTCGAAAGAGGACGAGCCCCGAAGAATCTCCGGGCGGACGGTACGACAAAGGGCCTGCGTCACCGGTGAACGGGAATCGCAGGCCCTGCTCTGTGTTTCCGGCCGGCATGCCAATGCCCTGGCGGCCCCATCAATGTCGCAAGGGCATTGGCACGCTTCCCTCCACACATCATTCTTAACGATCCGGTGCACCGCATATCGGTAACGGGCAAATAACAATTCCGCGCACCGGTGTCCGCCGTTTCCCGCACCGTTTCCCGCACCCAAGGCCCCCGCTTCGCGCGGCGAGGGCAGCAAAAACCCGGGCCGCCCAGAAGAAGGAGGGCTGGGCGGCCCGGGCCTTACTCAGCCGCTCACTGGTTGCGGACGCCGTTGGCGGAGAGCACCGCGATGTCGTCCAGGATGTGCGACAGCGGTTCGTCGCCCTTGGCCTGGGTCGAGTTCTCGACGCACTGCTGGTTCTGCGGCGACGACAGGATATTGAGGTCCTGCACCCCGGCGAGGAGGTTCAGCTTGCCCAGGGCGAGGCACGGCTTGTTGAGAGAGCCCTGGATCAAGCCGATCTGCGGGCTCATGTAGCCGTACGTGGTGGAGTTGCCGTAAATCTGCCGGGAACCGTTGCCGTTGACGGTGGAGGTGCCGTGGTCGTTACCGGTGGCCATCGCCTGTGGGGCGGCAGCGGCGGCAATGCCGACAAGGGACACAGCCACAGCTGCGGTCGCCAGTGTCTTCTTCATGATTGCTATTCCTTCGTGTTTCGGGTTGCCCTTGGGACGGACAAGATGCCCAACTCGAAAGAATTGAGTTGGGTTGTGCTGATTCACTCCAATGAGCTTGCCCCTGGTCAGTCGTACCGAGCAGGGGCAAGCGCCCGGGAGATACGAGCGGGATTCATTCGGTGGGCCACCGCACCCCGCCCGGTGATTTCGGCCGGGCCCGTGAAGCATTCGGCAGCCGCGGTATCGCCGGAAACGATGAACTGCCAATATCCACGCCGCGGCCGGCGGGCGAGTCCGCGCGCCCGGGAATTACTTACCGAGCGGCAGACCACCGAGCAGCGGAGCGTTCTTGGTGGCTCCGGCGACGCTCCCGAGAAGTTTCTTCGCGCTGGTCGACTTGACCTTGTCCTTCGTGGTCTTGACCATCTTGACCAGCGGCGCGATCTGGTGGCCGTCCAGCTGCTTGCTGTTCAGCGCGTCCGTCAGACCGCCGTTGAGGCTCATGGTCGGAGCGCCGGGCTGGGCGGCGAAAGCGGGCACGGCCGCACCCAGCGCCAGGACGGAACCAACAGCAACTGCGGCAGACTTCGCGTACTTCACTTTCAACTGTCCCTTCTCGGGCGGTGCTTGAAGGTCCCACGACACTGGCGCCGCGTGAGCATTCGCTTCGCTGCTCGGATCACCGCATTCACCCTGACTAACGAGTGCGGCCGCACGGAGAAACTCTGAAGTTCCTCCTCCTTGACAACGCCACTCGAAAGGCGTGACCCCTATACGCCTGCCCCTGCCGGAAGACGAATGCCGACCGGCCCCGATGCGCAGGGGACCGCGCACCGGGGCCGGGTCACATGGACACGGCTCGAATTCCTTCGAGTCAGTGGTTCAGGCAGTTGTTGCCGAACGCCGGGTTCAGCAGAGCGACGATGTTGATGGTGTTGCCGCACAGGTTGATCGGAATGTGGATCGGCACCTGGATGGCGTTTCCGGAGATGACACCGGGGGAGTTCTTGGCGCCACCCGCGGCACCCGCGTCGGCGAACGCCGGCGCAGCCGAGCCCACCGCCATGAGCGTTCCGGCAGTGACTGCTGCGACCTTTGCGTACTTCACTTTCAGCCCTTCCTGCAGCGGGTCCGTAGCGAACACGACCGTCGTGTCGCTCGGGCGGTGAGCTGCTCGCCCGTAACGCCGCTGCCGATATTGGTAACGATTTCTCCTCGTGGACGAAACTCTTGCCCGGAGGTTTTCGGAGGAATCGCCCGAAGGGTGCACAACCATTTCAGGAGATTGCCACCGCGCATATGACGCGGAAAAAACACCGGAGTTCGAACGAACGAGGCACCCGCCGAATACGAATTCCTACCGAAAGGGACACGAAAATTTTCGGCCCTACGGTTCGTAAGAGGGTGTCGCGGGCCCGGACCGCTCAGGAAGAGAGAGCCGGCGGCCGGGCCTGCGAACGACGGCCGGTTCAGCGATTGCCGACACCGTTGGCGGAGAGCACCGCGATGTCGTCCAGGATGTGCGACAGCGCCTCGTCGCCCTTGGCCTGGCTCGAGTTCTCGACGCACTGCTGGTTCTGCGGCGACGACAGCACGTTGATGTCCTGGGCGATCGCCGCGCCGTTGATCTTGGGCAGGGCGAGGCACAGCTTGTTCAGCGAGCCCTGGATGAGCTCCAGCTGCGGGCTCATGTTGCCCCGGGTGGTGGAGTTACCGAACGCGGACGCGGCACCGTTGCCGTTGACCGTGGAGGTGCCGTTGTCGTTGCCAACAGCCATCGCCTGGGGGGCGGCCATCGCCGAGATGCCGACGACGGACGCGGCTACAGCCGTCGTGGCCAGGACCTTCTTGATCACGATTTACCCTTCTCGAAGCGGAGTGCCCGTATCCGGAGCGACCTGGTCAACTCCCTTCTGGGGGTGCGGTTTCGCCGTTTCACCCGAATGCCGCGAAACCATAGATACATATCACTGCATGCGTGCGGCACCGCATTGCGGGATACTTTTCGGCATACCAAAGGCCGGTACGAAAATTCGCACCGGCCTTTGCCGTCGAGAGGCCCTCCGCACGCGGGCGGGGCCTCAAAAGCAGTACGGCGCTCAGCGGTTGAGGCAGTTGTTGCCGAACGCCGGGTTCAACAGGGCGACGATGTTGACGGTGTTGCCGCAGACGTTGACGGGCACGTCGATCGGGACCTGGATAAGGTTGCCGGAGGAATCTGTAGGCGCCGCTTAGAGCGACAAGCTGCTCAACGCATCAACCGGGGCAAAGTGGCAGCTCAGCAGGGTGAACACCTGGCTCGTGTGTCCGAAGAAGGGGCGCGGGAACGGACTCCCCGAATGCTTTGCCCTCGTCGCACGGCTTCTCAACTCTTCGCCGTCTCCGGTCGCTTGTCAGTGGGGTCGTGTGCAATGGCGTGATGAAGGTGACGCAAGCACAAGTGCTGGCCTGGCGATTGCGGCAGCAGGGTCTGGCGCCGCGGACGACCGCCTCGGTCGAGGAGCTCGTCGCGCGGCTGGCCGGTGTACAGGCGCAGGTGTCCTCGGCCGCCGAACTCGCCCTTTCCGTCAGGCAGAAGAAGCCGCGTCCCGACGCCGTACAGCAGGCACTCGCCGCCCGTTCCCTGATCAGGACCTGGGCAATGCGCGGCACGCTGCATCTGTTGCCGGCCGAGGCAATGCCGGAATATCTGGCGCTGCTGGGGGCCGCGCGGACCTGGGAAAAGCCTTCCTGGCAGCGGGGCTTCGGTGTGGGGCCGCGGCAGATGGCGGCCCTGGGCGAGGCCGTCGACGAGATTCTGGACGGGCAGGTGCTGACCCGGCAGGAGCTGACCGACGCGGTGTTGGTGCGCGCCGGTCTGGACGGACTGGGCGAGCAGTTGTCCTCCGGGTGGAGCGCCGTCCTCAAGCCGCTGGCCTGGACGGGGCGGCTGTGCCAGGGGCCGCCCCGGGGGCAGAACGTGACCTTCACCGCGCCGCGGTCGTGGGTGCCCGGGTGGCGCGGGGTGCCGGATCCGGAGGAGGCCGCACCGGCGGTGATTTCCGCGTATCTGGGGGCGCACGGTCCGGCGACGCCCGCCGCGTTCGATGCCTGGCTGCTGCGTGGCGCGACCCGTAAGGCCGTTCTTCGCGGCTGGTTCGAGGCGCTGGGCGACCGGCTGACGGAGGTCGAGGTGGACGGCGCGGGCGGAGCGTTCGTGCTGAGCGAGGACGCCGAGGCGCTGGCGCGTACCGAGCCGTCGCGGGAGGTCCGGCTGCTGGCCGGCTTCGATCAGTACGCCCTCGGGCCCGGCACCGCCGATACGAGGCTGATCGCGGCCGGCCGGCGCAAGGCGGTGAGCCGGACCGGGGGCTGGATCTCGCCGGTGGTGGTGCACGAGGGCCGGGTGGCCGGGGTGTGGGAGTTCACCGAGGAGTCGGTGGTGGTGACGCTGTTCGCGGAGCACGGCGAGGTACCGCGGGCGGGGCTGGAGGCGGAGGCCGCCCATCTGGCCCGCTGCACGGGGCGCGAGCGCCCGCTCGTGGTGCGTAACGGCTAGCTGTCAGGCCGCGGGAATCGTGTCGTATGGGCTGGTCAGGGGCGTTGTCAGACCCTGGTGCAAGACTTTGGGCATGAGATGGGCGGTGGTGGAGACGGGCGACGGGGGTGCTCGTCTCTGCCCGCTCGCCCAGGACGGCCGGCCCGCGGGCCCGGTGGTGCGGGAGCCCTCGCTGGCCGAGGCCGTGCGCTCGCGCCCCGAGGTCGAGCGGTGGGTGTGGCGGTCCACCGCGGAGATCTACCGGCGGCTGCTGGCGGCGGGGGTGCGGGTCGAGCGGTGCTACGACGTGGAGGCCGCGGAAGCGCTGCTGATCGGCCACGAGGAGGGCCAGTCGGGCCAGCCGCGGTCGCTGGCCGCCGCCTGGGCGCGGCTGCACGGGCTGCCCGTCCCCCAGGACGCGCCCGCGCGCACGGCGCAGACGCAGCCGTCGCTTTTCGAGCCGGGCCCGGTGCCGCTGCCGCCCGGCACGGACGAGCTGGCGGCGCTGCTGGAGGTCTATGCCGGCCAGGTGGCGCGTACGGAGAAGACCGAGCATCCCGACCGGATGCGGCTGCTGCTCGCCTCCGAGTCCGCGGGCATGCTGGTTGCCACGGAAATGGGGCGGGCCGGGGTGCCCTGGCGGGCGGATGTGCACCGCAGGCTGCTCGACGGGCTGCTGGGCGAGCGCTATCCGGGCGGGCTGGAGCCGCGCCGGATGGCGGAGCTGGCGGACGAGGTGTCCCGAGCCTTCGGGGACGGCGCGCGGGTGCGCCCGGATCTGCCGAACGACATCATCAAGGCCTTTGCCCGCGCCGGGATTTCCCTCACCTCGACCCGCAAATGGGAGCTGCAGCAGATCGATCACCCGGCGGTGGCACCGCTGTTGGAGTACAAGACGCTCTACCGTCTGCACACCGCCCATGGGTGGGCCTGGCTGCAGCAGTGGGTGCACGACGGCCGCTTCCGCCCCGAGTATCTGCCGGGCGGCACGGTCTCCGGCCGCTGGACCACCAACGGCGGCGGCGCACTGCAGATCCCCAAGGTGATCCGGCAGGCCGTGCTCGCCGACCCGGGGTGGCGCCTGGTGGTCGCCGACGCCGACCAGATGGAGCCACGGGTGCTGGCGGCGGTCTCCCGCGACCGTGGCCTGATGGAGGTGGCCGGCAGCGGCGAGGATCTGTACGCGGATCTCGCGGCCCGCGCGTTCGGCGGCGACCGCGCCCAGGCCAAGCTCGGCCTGCTGGGGGCCATTTACGGCCAGACGTCCGGCGACGCCCTCAAGCACATGGCCGATCTGCGCCGCCGCTATCCGGCCGCGGTGGCGTATGTGGACGATGCGGCCCGCGCCGGCGAGGAGGGCCGGCTGGTGCGCACATGGATGGGCCGCACCTGCCCGCCCGCGTCCGTGGCCCCGCCCGACGAGGCCGGCCTGCCCCAGGAAGAGGAGCAGCCCTCGGGTTACGGCAGCGGCTCGGCGGCGGCCCGCGCCCGCGGTCGGTTCACCCGTAACTTCGTCGTCCAGGGCAGCGCCGCCGACTGGGCGTTGCTGGTGCTGGCCGCGCTGCGCCACTCGCTGTCGGCGGGCGGGCTCCGCGCCGAGCTGGTCTTCTTCCAGCACGACGAGGTGATCGTGCACTGCCCGGCGGAGGAGGCCGCGACGGTGTCCGAGGCGATCTCGGCGGCGGCCGCGGCGGCGGGCCGGATCGCGTTCGGCGAGACCCCGGTCCGCTTCCCGTTCACCACGGCGGTGGTGGAGTGCTACGCGGAGGCGAAATGAGGGGTGGGCTTGGGGGCGCTTCGGGAGGCTGGGCGGGAGCACCGGCGGGAGGGTGTCGGTGATGGTGTGAGGGCCGCGGCGTGAGCCATATTCGTTCTTTCCGCGCGATCAGAGGAGTGTCCAGATGACCGTCCCTCCGGGGCTGCGTGTCCATCCCGAACTCGCCCCGTTTCTGGCTTCGTTGCCGCCGTTCGCCGATCCGTACAAGGACATCGAGGCCACCCGCGAAGGCTTCCGCGCACTGCTGGCCTCGAACCCGGCCGACCGCTCGGGGATACGCAGCGAGCGGTACGACATCCCGCGGGCGGACGGCAGCGCGCTGACGGTCGAGGTCTACCGTCCGGAGGACGCGGAGGGCGCCGCCCAAGGGGGCGCGTTGCCTGCTGTGTTGCACTTCCACGGGGGCGGGTACGCCATCGGACGGTCGTTGCCGGGGCAGGACCGGGCGGCCATCGCGCTCTGCCGTGAGCTGCCCGCCGTCACCGTCACCGTCGAATACCGGCTCGCTCCCGAGCACCGCTATCCGGCCGGTGTGGAGGACTGCTATCTGGCCCTGGAGTGGACGGCGCGGCGGGCGGCCGAGCTCGGCATCGACCCCGAACGGATCGCGGTCACCGGCAAGTCGGCGGGCGGTGGACTCAGCGCGGCCGTCGCCTTGATGGCCCGCGACCGCGGCGGCCCGCGCCTCGCCTATCAGTCGATGTGCGTACCGGACCTGGACGACCGCGTTGCCGAGGAGCCGATTCCGGCGGACGCGGCCTCGGGCCCCGGCGCGGCGGATGCCGCTCCGGATCCGCGGCTGAACAGCCTTCGGACGATCCGGCTGGCGTGGCAGCACTACCTGCCGGAGGGGGCGACGGCGGATGCCTACGCCGCGGCGGCCCGCGCCTCCGATCTGTCGGGGCTGCCGCCGGCCTATGTCCTGGTCTGCGATCTCGATCCGCTGCGGGACGGCGGCCTGGCGCATGCCCGGCGGCTGATGGATGCCGGGGTCCCGGTCACCGTGCGCAATGTGCCCGGTGCCTGGCACGGCTTCGAGCTCTATGCGCCGGAAACCCGGATCGCGAAGGAGATGACGGCGCATTGGACGGGGCACTTGAGGGCGGCGTTGTATCCGGAGGCGGCGTTGGGGTCGGGGGTGGAGTAGCGGGGTAGCCGGGGCGGGGCGGCCGGGGGCGGAGGGCCGCGGGCCGGTGCCGTTGGTGCCGTTGATGCCGTCGGTACCGCCGGTGCTCAGGACGTCCCGGCCGGGCCCTCGGCGCCCGGGCCCTGGGCGCCCGGGCCCTCGACGGTGGAGATCAGGCCGCGGGTGATCCGCACCATTGCCGCGACCAGCAGTTCGCGAGGCCGGTCGGGCCGGTCCAGCCACCACAGGGCGAGTCCGTAGAGCGAGCTGCGGATCGCCTCGCCGAGCGGTTCCAGCTCGGCCTCGGGGATGCCGGGCACGAACTCGCGGAGCAGGGCGATATCCGTCTCCCGCTGTCTGCGCTGCAGTTCACGGTGGAAGGCCTGCACCTCCGCGTCCCCGGTGGTGTCCCGGAACATCATCCGCCAGGTGTACGGATGGCTCTGCACATACCCGAACCAGGCGTCGTACATCGCCTTCATCCGGGTGTGCAGATCGCCCTCGCCGTGGAGGAGTTCATGGATCGGGGCGGCGGCCAGCTCATCGCGGTGCCGCTCCAGCAGGGCGAGGTGCAGCTCCTGCTTGGAGTCGAAGTGGCGGTAGAGCATCGGCTTGCTCAGGCCGGCTTCGGCGGCGATCTCCCCGATGGTCGTGCCCGCGAAGCCGCGCTCGGCGAACAGCCGGGCGGCGGCGTCCTCGATACGCGTCCTGGCCTCGGCGCGCGCGGCGCGGCTCCGGTCGATCTCGCTCATGTGGCCCCACTCATCGATCTGGCTCGTTTCGGCTGGTGCTTCCGGCTCGCAATTGCCCTTGCCGTGAAGGATACTAGGTCGTGTACCGCTTGGTATACGCGTCAGTAACCTTGGGATACGGGGGCTCATCGTGATCGTTTCCGTGCACTTCGCCGACATCGGCGTCCGCTCCGTGCGTGCCGCCCTGCGCGAGTGCCCACGGCCGGACGACGTCCCCGGACTCCGCTACGCACAGACCACCTTCACCGGCGCCATCGCGTCCGGTCCGCCCAAGCTGCGCCCGGGCCGGGCCGGGCTGATGGCCGCGTGGGACGACGATGCCGCGCTGGACCGCTTCCTTGCCGAGGATCCGCCGGCCCGGCGGCTGGCCGGGGGCTGGCATGTGCGGCTGGAGCCGGTGCGGGTCTCCGGCTCGTGGAGTCCGCTGCCGGTCGAAATCGCCCCCGATGCGGCGATGGACGACGAGGACGGGCCGGTCGTCGTCCTCACCCTGGGGCAGCTGCGGCTGCGTCGCGCGCTGCCGTTCCTGCGCGCCAATTCCCGGGCCGCCGGCCGGGCCGCGGCCGATCCTTCGCTGGTCGCGTCCGTCGCCCTGGCCAGACCGCCCCGCTTCGTCGGCACCTTCTCCCTGTGGCAGAGCGTGTCGGCGATGCGTCGCTACGCATACGGCGCCGAGCGGCCCGAGCACAGGGAAGTGGTCAGGGAGCATCAGGCGAAGCCGTTCCACCACGAGGCGGCGTTCATACGTTGCCGCCCCTACGGTGCCCAGGGCACGCTGGACGGCCGGGAGCCGGTGGCGGCGGCCACCATGGCCCAACACACGCCCTAGGAGGGACCGCGGGCCCGCGTAGATCCTGTGGGCGCGCCCTAAACTCGCCGGGTAGGGGGCCGACCGCGGGCGAACGGCCGCTATGTCGATCCGGGAAGGGACCAGCGTTGACCGACACCGAAGGGGTTGCCGACGTCTCGGTCGCGACTGATGCGTCGGTCACCGAGCTGGGCCCCGGGGACCGTCGTAAGCGGATCGCCGACCGGGTGCCGGCCGAGGGCCAGGTGACCATCGAGGCGCTGGTCCAGGATCTCGGCGTCAGCCAGATGACTGTGCACCGCGATCTGGACACCCTGGAGCATCAGGGCACCCTGCGAAAGGTGCGCGGCGGGTACCACGCGGCGTTCAACGCCTTCCTCGGCATGTCCACCGCCGATATCGCCCGCACCTTCCGCGCCGATGTCGCCTTTCTGTCCACCTCCGCGGTCGACAACGGCCACTGCTACCACCAGGCGCAGGAGAACGTCCTGGTCGAGCGCGCGCTGATGGCCGCGGCCCGGCGCAAGGTGCTGCTGGTGGACCACTCCGAGTTCGGCCGCCAGGCGCTCTATGAGCCGGCGCCGCCGGCCGGCTTCGATCTCGTCATCTCCGATGAACAGCTTCCCCAGGAGGAGCAAGAAGCGCTTCAATCCCTGGGTGTGCGATACGAGTTGGCGACGGAGGGGAGTCGGCGGGAATGAGTGCGGAGACGTCGATGAGCGGTGCGGGCGGCGCGGACGCGGGTACCGGCGAGGGCGCGGCCGCGCGCGGCGGTGAGCTGGAACGGATCAATCCGCCTCATCTGGCGCCGCCGACCGGGTTCAGTCATGCCGTGCGCGCCCCCGCGGGCACCATGGTCTTTCTCGCCGGGCAGACCGCTCTCGACGGATCGGGCCGGATCGTCGGGGACGGCATCGTCGAGCAGTTCGAGCGGGCGCTGACGAATCTCCTGGAGGTCGCGGCGGCCGCCGGCGCCGGCCCGTCCGATATCGCCAAGCTCACCGTCTTCGCGGTCGATGTCGCCGACTACCGCCGGCATGCCCGGGACCTCGGCCGGGTCTGGAAGCGCCTGGTCGGCGGCGACTTCCCGGCGATGGCCGTGATCGGCGCGACCCGCCTGTGGGACGAGACGGCCCTGGTCGAGATCGAGGGCATCGCCGTCGTCCGGTAGGCGCGTTCTCGGTCGTCCGGTAGGCGTGTCCCCCGTGGTCCGGTAGGCGCGTCCCCGGTCGTCCGTTGGTGGGCGACACCCCCGTCGCCGCCCACCACCCGCTCAGTTCTGGTGGACGGCCACCAGCGACTCGGCGTCCGCAGCGGACAGGGTGATGCCGAACTCCGTGTCCAGCAGGCCCGGGATCTCCTCCGGCGCGACCTCGCGCACCTCACGTGACCAGTCCGGACGGGTCCGGGTGAACTCCCGGCCGACCAGCGTGCTGCGCAGCTCGGGGAGCGGGCGCTGCACCACCATCCGGCTGGTGAAGGGCGAACGCGGATGGGTCGAGATGTAGTGGTTGAAGACGGTGAAGTCGACGGGGAAGCGCCGGTCCGTGCCGAAGGCGTAGAGGTCGAACCAGCCGTCCTCGTGGCGCGTCCGCAGCACCCAGGCCCCGGCCTCCTCCTCGTGCACCAGGCCGAACGTCCAGCTCCCCTGGCGGGCTTCCACGCCGTCCCGCAGGGGAAGCGGTTCGAGCAGCGCCTCGCCGCCGAAGCCGACATCGGTGATCCAGTCCGCACCGTCCAGCTCGACCTTGAGCAGTGCGTGGGTGGCCGGGCGGATGTGGTTCTCACCCATCCGGGTCCGGGCACAGAGGCCGGTGACGCGGAAGCCGAGGCGTTCCAGGGCGGCGGCGTAGAGCAGATTCTGTTCGTAGCAGTAGCCGCCGCGCCGCTGCTCGACCATCTTGGTCTGCAACGACTCCAGATCGAGCAGGATCGGGCGGCCCAGCAGGATGTCGAGGTTCTCGAAGCCGATCGACGCGGAGTGCGCGGCGTGCAGCCCGCGCAGGGTCTCCAGGGTGGGCCGGCGGTCGCCTTCGTAGCCGATGCGGGCGAGATAGGCGTCCAGCTCCAGCCGGTCTCCGCCCCACTCGGAATCGGTCTTCACGCTGCGTCCTCCCCTGGGCCTGCATTCCTCAGGAGGAGCCTAGGAGGCCCGGCACGGCGCCCGCGATCGGCATTTGGGCCGAGGGCCTGCCCCCGTGGACCTAGGTCCACACGGTGGATGAGGCGTACGAGTCCTACGACCCGCGGCCTCCGCACGCGGCAGGGGCGCCCGCCCCACCGGTCTTCCGGTGGAACGGGCGCCCCTGGCGCCACGCTCGGTGTGCGGTCCCGCCGGTCAGTTGCGGCCGCGGGCCATCCCCACCGGGTCCTTCTTGAACGCCCAGGTCATCTTGGGCTCCATCGCGAACCGGAAGGCCCGTTGCACAGGGGGTGTGCACAGCAGGGTGACGACGGTGCCCGCGATGAGGGTCAGCAGCACCGCGCCCCAGGGCGTGTGCACCCACGGGTGGTCGTACCAGTTCCAAAAGCGCGAGCCCTTGGCGAGGAAGCCGTGCAGCAGATAGCCGTAGAGGGTGCCCGCGCCCAGCGCCGTGCACCACATCGTGCGGCCCGGGATCCAGGCGAAGAAGCAGGCGACCAGCACCAGCGAGCAGCCGAACATCGCCAGCGTCATCACCGCGCCGCTCCACCACGGGGCGGCGAGTTCCTGTGCGGCGTCGCGGTGGTAGAACCACGCGGCGTTCATCCGCGGCGCCGCCCAGTACGCGAAGACCAGCGCGGCCGCGAAGACCGGTACGGCCAGGATCCGCGCCTGCTTGCGGCGTACGAGCTTGAAGTGCTCCGGTCGCAGCGACAGCCCGATCACGAAGAACGGCAGGAACTGCAGCACCCGCTGGAGGTCCAGATCGTCGCCGATGTTCGGTGAGACGGACGCGAGTACGGCGATGGTCAGCGCCAGCGGGACCGGCCAGCGCACGATCTTCCACAGCGGCGTGGTCAGCCGCCAGATGAACAGGGCGGCCAGGAACCAGGTCAGATACCAGGGGTCCGTCAGGCTGATCGGATATCCCGGATCGTCGTCCGCCCACCTCTTGAAGAACGTATAGGCGACTTCGAAGAGGATGTAGGGGACCGCGACTCCCGTGATCAGCCGCTGCAGCCGGTCCTTGCGCATATCGAAACTGCGCGAGAAATAGCCGGAGATGATGATGAACGCCGGCATGTGGAAGGCGTAAACGGTGATGTAGAGCGCTGCCGCCGACCGGCTGCCGTGGCGCAGCGGCTCCCAGGAGTGCCCCATGGCCACCAGCACGATGGCCAGATACTTCGCATTGTCGAAAAATGCGTCGCGCGGCTTCGCCCGGGCATCGGCCGTGCCGGCATTCTTCGCCCGGGCTCTGCCGCGGCCTTCGGTCCTGGCGTGCGAACCGGCGCCCGGGTTGTCCGAGGCCGGCTGCGCCGCAGGGTGGCCGACCACGGTGTGACGGGCCGTCGCCGACCCGGTGGCGGTGGCGGCTGCCGGTGCCCTCGTTGACGTGGCCGTCGCACCGCCGGCGTGTGCCGGTATCGATGCGCCCGCCCGGTCCAGCGTGTCATTCGGCATCTGCCGCGGCGGAGGAAGCGGCACCCGCCGTTCGCCGTACGCCGGAAAATCGTTGTTCAAGGACCCTCCCGGAACGAACCCAGGGGAGGAACTGGACGCTGGCCCGCACCGGGCCGCAAATCGGAACCCAAAAGCCAAATCCTGCGTGTTAGTTCTTTTACGGGGAGGGTGGCGGCGTCGAACATCTCAGGCACCTTAGCCCCGCGGCGGGAATCACGTAAATCCCTGCCTGACGCGGCCACCGGCCGCGCGTCCGCCCTCCACAGCTCCTTCACCCGGCGCGGGCCGGAACCGGTGCCCCGCCGCCGTCCGAAGCCCAGCGAGATCTGGACATTGCCCCCCTAACCCCCGGCCCCTGCCCGCTATTCAATAACCCCCGCGATCCCCCGCGCCCGCACCGACCGCACGTTCGTGTTCTTCGCCACGTCCCACGCGTAGACCTCCAACGGGCGGCCGTGCGGGCCACGCAGCCGGTGTACGGCCGCGAGCCAGCGTGAACTGACGGCGGACATACGGGGGTTGATCTCGTCGGCGAATCGCGCATAGCGCGGCAGTTTGTCCACGTCGGGCGCGCCCAGAATTCCCGTACGTACCTGTGGCACCAGTTCATGCACGGTCTTTACGCAGGTCACGGAGAAGCTCTGGACCACCAGCCGGCTGCGGACATGGTCGCGATCCAGCCAACCTTGCGCCCGTAGCTCCCGGACGACCTGCGCCTCGATTCCGGGATAGCGCTCAGGGGCCTTGATCTCCAGCAAGAGGCGCTGCCCGTTGCGGTCCAGCCGGCGCACATAGTCGGCGAGCGTCGGCACCCGCTCCCCCGCGAACCGCTTGCCGAACCAGCTTCCGGCGTCCAGCCGGGCGATCTCGGCGGCGGTGAAGTCCCCCAGCCGCCACGGCGCCCGCCCGGGAAACACCTTCGCGGCATCGGTCGTCCGCTTCAGCGTGGTGTCGTGCATCACCACCAGCCGGCCGTCCTTGGTGCGCTGCACATCGTTCTCGACCCATATGAGCCCGCGGCGGTGTGCGGCGTCGACGGCGGCGAGCGTGTTCTCCGGCGCGTAGCGGGAGGCGC
Organism: Streptomyces inhibens; assembly: GCF_022221585.1. Classification (NCBI taxonomy): domain Bacteria; kingdom Bacillati; phylum Actinomycetota; class Actinomycetes; order Kitasatosporales; family Streptomycetaceae; genus Streptomyces; species Streptomyces inhibens. Next base: position 5,582,545 of record NZ_CP084681.1, on the reverse strand, counting down.
CGCGGTGTGCGATCACCAGCGTCGCCGCGGTGCCGGGACCGGCCCGGGCCCCCTTGCTCACGGCGACATCCGCGTACTCCTCCGGCCCGGACGCCATGGCGGACGACGACACCGCCGCGGTCACCAGATACGCGACTCCGGCGGCGGGGATCCTCAGCGATCTCCGAAGCATGCGGAAGCCTCCTGGTGCCCCGTCCGCGGGCCGGCCGGGCTGTCTCCTCAAAAACATGCCCTCACCGGCTCCGGCCCGCTACGCGAAGAGCCCGCCGGCGGCCCCGTACCGACCGTCGCAGCGTTCATCTTTTCGCAGGTCAGAGGGGGGAGGCGAGGGACCGGCACGGAGCGTCGGCGGGTTCCGGGGCGGCCCTCCATCCGTGCGTATGCCGTCGTCGAGATCGTGCGTATGCCGTCATCGAGATCGTGTGGGCGACGTTGTCGAGATCGCGTGGGCGACGTTGTCGAGATCGCGTGTACGCCGTCGCCGGGATCATGCGTGCGCCGTCGCCAAGGTGCCGGATTTGCGGTAAGTAGTGGGCGATGTCCGCCACGCCGCGCCCGCGACCCGTTCTACGGCCGTTCCGCCCCGGAGACGGCCGCTCGCTGCTGGCGGCCTGGTGCCGCAGCGCCCCGGACGATCCGATCACCGCCGCCCGCTTCCGGACGCTGATCCTGCTCGACCCCAATTTCGACCCAGAGGGGTTACGGGTGGCCGATCTCGACGGGCAGGTGGTGGGCGCCGTCTACGCCGTGCGCCGCCGTACCCCGCTGGCCGGCACCGACCTGGAGCCGGACGTCGGCTGGATCCTGTTCTTCTTCGTCGATCCGCCGCACCGCCGTACGGGCCTCGGCCGCCGGCTGCTCACCGATGCCCTCGACTGGCTGCGCGGACACGGCCGCACCCGGGTCGACTTCGCCCCGTACGCCCCCCACTACGTGCTCCCCGGCCTGGACCGGGCCGCGTACCCGGAGGCCGCCCGGCTGCTGGCGAGCCTCGGCTTCCGTCCCCGCTACGAGGCCGCGGCGATGGACCGCGGCCTGGTCGGCTACCGCATGCCGGACGAGGTACGGCGGCACGAGGCGGCCCTGACGGCGCGCGGCCACCGATTCGGCACCCCGTCCGACGACGATCTGGTGGACCTGCTCGGGCTGGCCGAGGAGTTCACCCCCGACTGGGCGCGGGCGATCCGGCAGTGCCTGACCGGCGGCGCCCCTCTGGACCGCATCGTCAGCGCCCGCGCACCCGACGGGCGGATGGCGGGCTGGGCCATGCACGGCGCGTACGACGGTACGGCCGAGCGGTTCGGCCCCTTCGGCGTACGGAAGGAGCTGCGCGGCGCCGGTCTGGGCAAGGTGCTGCTGCATCTGACGCTGGAGCGGATGCGGGCGCTCGGCGTGCACGGGGCGTGGTTCCTGTGGACGGGCGAGCAGAGCCCGGCGGGGCATCTCTACCGCGCGAGCGGATTCACCACGACCCGGAGGTTCACGGTGCTGCGGTGGGAGGCGGGATGAGGCGCCGTACATTCACGGCCGGGGCCGCGGCGGGGGCCGCCCTGTTGGCCGGGGCCGGATGCGACGCGCCCGGTGGCGCCGGGCACGGAGACGGAGAGCACGGAGACGGAGACGGCGGTGACGGCCGGGGCAGCGGCGGCCGTCGCGGCGCCCCCGTCACCCTGACCGTCCTCACGCACTACGCGAGCGAACCGCTCGCCTCGGCGCTGCAAACCGTCGTCGACGCCTGGAACGCGACGCACCGGCGCATCACGGTGCGCACGGCCGCGGTCAAGTTCCCCGATCTGCTGACGACTTACATGGTGCGGCAGGCCGCGGGCCAGGGCGCCGACATCATCCATCCGTACTGCCTGTGGACCGGCCAGCTGGTGCGGGCCGGAGTACTGCGCCCGGTGCCGCCCACGGCCACGCGGCAGATCCGCCGGGACTTCACCCCGGCGGCCGTGGCGGCGTCGTCCGTGCACGGCACGCTCTACGGCTACCCCACGGAGGTGCAGACCTACGCGCTCTACTACAACAAGCGGCTGCTGCGGCAGGCCGGTATCGACGGACCGCCGGGTACCTGGCAGGAGCTGGAGGACGCGGCGTACCGCACCGCCCGCCGCGACCGCCACGGCAACATGCTGGTGCAGGGCTTCGGGCTGTCACGGGCCGACGATGCGAGCGTCGTGGGGCAGACGCTGGCCCTGCTGGCCGCGCGCGGCGGCACATTCCTCACCTCCGACGGACGGCGGACCGCCATCGGCTCGGCGGCCGGGCGGGATGTGCTCGACCTGGAGCGCCGGCTCATCGACCGCGGCGCCGCCGACTCCGGTATCTCGCTCCTGAGGGCCTTTCCGTCCGGCCAGGTGGCGATGGCGATCAACGCCGGCTGGTGGACGGCGAGTCTGCGCGGCGCGATGGGGGCGGACTACCGCGAGGTCGGGGTGGCGCCGGTGCCGGGGCCCGCACCGGACGACCGCGGCACGCTCGCCACGGGCTTCCTGCTCGGCGTGAACGCGAAGAGCAGATATCCGGGGGAGGCCTGGGAGTTCCTGCACTGGCTCAACGGTGTGCGGGCGCCGGCCGCCCGGCCGGGGCGCAGCGCGGGAGGAGGCGTCCCGGTGTCCAGGATGAGCGCGCTCCAGGTGTCGGTCGGTTCGATGACCGGGCGGGCGGACGATATGCGGGCGCTGCTGGGAGGCGACGGCGAGAGGGACGCCGACGGCCGTGGTGGCGGCGACCGGAACCTCGGCCCCTTCCTGGACGCGCTGCGCTACGCCGTCCCGGAACCGAACGGTCCGCGCGCGCAGCAGGCCAAATCGCTGCTGCGCAAGAACATCGAGGACGTCTGGACGGGCCGGGCCTCGGTCGATGCCGCGCTGCGCACCGCCGGCCGGCAGATCGACCAGGAACTGTCCCGGCCCTACTGAGCCACTCCCCCATGTCGTCGAGAGGTGGTGCCGAATGGCTTCAGCCGGCGGTGGTCCCGTCAGGGCGGCCCGGCGGCGGCAGACCGCCGTCGCCTATCTGTTCCTGACCCCGGCCCTGCTGTTCTTCGCGGTCTTCCTCGCCCTGCCGCTGCTGTTCGCCGTGCTGCTCGCGCAGTCGCGCTGGGCCGGCTTCGACCTCGCCGATATCGAGCCGGTCGGGATGGCCAACTTCACCGACCTCTTCGCCCGCGGCTCGACCTTCCTGACGCCCGTCCTCACCAATACGCTGCTGTACGCCGTCGGCACCGTCGCGATCGCCCTCATCGGCGCGCTCACCCTCGCGACCTGCATCGACAACCTTCGTTTCCAGGGGCTTTGGCGGACCCTCTATTTCCTCCCGATCGTGACGACCGTGGTCGCCGTCGGCAACGTATGGAAGTACATGTACGCACCGGGCGGGCTGATCAACGGAGTGCTCAACGGTCTGGGTCTGCATTCCGTGGCCTTTCTCCAGGACCCCGGCACGGCGCTGCCGTCCGTCGTCGTGGTGCAGGCATGGGCCTCCATGGGAACCGCGATCCTGATTCTCACCGCGGGCCTGAAGTCGATCCCCGAGGCCTATTACGAGGCCGCCGAGCTGGACGGTGCCGGCGCCGGCACCGTTTTCCGGCGCATCACCCTGCCGCTGCTCCGGCCGTCCCTGCTCTTCGTCTGCATCACCCAATTCATCACCGGATTACAGTCGTTCGCCCTGATCAATGTCATGACGGACGACGGCGGACCGGGCGATGCGACGAATGTCGCGGCCCTGGAGATGTATCAGCAGGCGTTCAGGTACGGCGACTGGGGAATCGCCAGTGCCGCCGCCTTTGTGCTGTTCCTGGTCATTGTCGCGATCACGGTGGGGCAGCTCTGGCTGTTCCGCCGGAAAGGCGGGGAATCGTGAGCCGGTCCGCTCGTCGGCGCCCGGGCCGTCGCCGCCCCTGGGGCTCGTACGCCGTGGTCGTCGCCGGGGCCGCCCTCACCCTCGTCCCGTTCCTCGACATGCTGCTGACCTCGTTCAAGGGGCCCGGCGAATACGGGAAACTCCCCTACCGATTCCTCCCCCAGGCGTTCGACCTTTCCAACTACCGTGCCGCGATGGAGCAGCTGGATCTGCCCCTGCTTTTCCGCAACAGCGTCATCGCCACCGCCGTCATCACCGGATCCATCCTGGTGACCTCCGCGCTCGCCGGATACGCGCTGGCCAAGCTGCGCTTCCCCGGCCGGGAGGTGATCTTCCGCCTGGTCCTGTCCACGATGATGTTCCCGCCGTTCCTCTTCTTCATCCCGCACTTTCTGATCCTGGTGCACTGGCCCGGCGCCGGCGGCAACGACCTGCTGGGCCGCGGCGGGGCGGGCCTCACCGTGAGCCTTGCGGCGCTGGTCATGCCGTTCCTCGTATCCGGTTTCGGGATCTTTCTGATGCGGCAATTCATGGTCTCCATCCCGGACGAACTGCTGGAGGCGGCCCGTATCGACGGCGCCGGCGAATTCGCCCTCTGGTGGCGCATCGTGCTGCCCCAGACGAAACCGGTGGCGGTCACCCTCGCGCTGCTCACCTTCGTCAACGCCTGGAACGAATACATCTGGGCGCTGCTGATCTCCACCGCCAATCCGCGGCTGATGACGCTGCCGGTGGGCATCCAGATGCTGCAGAGCTATCTCGACCCCGACCGTATGGTCCCGGTCATGATGGCCGGCCTGGTGCTGAGCATCCTGCCGGTCCTGCTGCTCTTCCTGCTGCTCCAGAAGCACTACCTGCGCGGGGTGATGCTCAGCGGCCTCAAGTGACGTGCGTCCTGGGCCGATGTGGTCCCGCGGTGCACCCGCCGAGGTTGACTTCTCCGTAAAACATGATGAGTTCCGGTTTCTCCTGGGCTGTTGTGGCAACTGTGGTGAGAGTTTCTGACCCCTCAGGAGGAACCATGGCTTCCGACTCGTCGTCCCCGACGCCGATGCCGGCCGTGTCGTTGATCGTGCCGACGTTCAACGAGGCAGCGAACATTGATGAGTTGCTCGACGGCGTGTGTGCGGCGATCCCGGCGGGTCTGGAGGTCGAGGTGCTGTTCGTCGACGACTCGACGGATGACACACCGGAAGTCATCGAGAAGGCGGCCGCGCGCTGTCCGATGCCGGTGTCGGTGCTGCACCGGGAGGTTCCCGAAGGGGGGCTCGGCGGAGCGGTGGTGGCCGGGATCGCCCGTACGAGTGCGCCGTGGATCATGGTGATGGACGCCGATCTGCAGCATCCGCCGGAGCTGCTGCCGCAGTTGATCGAGGCTGGTGAGCGCGCGGCGGCCGAGTTGGTGGTGGCCAGCAGATACGCGGAGGGCGGGAGCCGTGGCGGGCTGGCCGGCGGGTACCGGGTGGCCGTGTCGGGGGCGTCGACCGCGCTGACCAAGTCGCTGTTCCCCCGGCTGCTGCGCGGGGTCTCCGACCCGATGAGCGGGTGCTTCGCCATCCGGCGGGAGGCGGTCGACCGCGCCGTACAGGAGGGCGAGACCCGGCAGGAAGGGGGGCTGCGGCCGCTCGGCTACAAGATTCTGCTGGAGCTCGCGGTGCGCTGCCGGCCGCGCGGGGTGGTGGAGGTGCCGTACGAGTTCGGGGAGCGGTTCGCCGGCGAGTCGAAGTCGACGGTGCGCGAGGGGCTGCGGTTCCTGCGGCATCTGGCGGAGCTGCGGACCAGCGACAAGCGGGCCCGGATGGTGGCCTTCGGGCTGATCGGGGTGTCGGGCTTCGTACCGAATCTGCTGGCGCTGTGGGCGCTGACCGGTGCCACGACCCTGCATTACGCGGTGGCGGAGGTGCTGGCCAATCAGCTCGGGGTGCTGTGGAACTTCGCCCTGCTGGACTTCCTGGTCTACCGGAGCGGGAAACCGGGGCGCGGGGCCGGCCGGCTGCTGGGGTTCGCGGCGCTCAGCAACGCGGATCTGCTGGCGCGGATCCCGTTGATGATGCTGTTCGTGGAGCAGGCCGGGATGGGGCCGGTGCCGGCGACCGTGATCAGTCTCGTGGTGGTGTTCGCGCTGCGGTTCCTGCTGGTCGACACGTTGATCTACCGGCGCAAGGGGGCGGCTGCCAAGCGCGCGGCGGACGCGGCGGTCACCGGCGGGCAGGGCGAGCGCGCTGCTTAGCTGACAAGGCAAACTCGTGGCGGCCCGCCCCGGCCGGACAGCAGACTCCGAGCGATGATCTCGCCGGATTCCACCTGGACGGACAGAGGCGGAGAAACGTGCTGACAGCTCCCGTTGGTGTGGAAACGGATCCGCGTTCGGCGGTACGGCCGGCCCGGCGGCCGGCGGCCGTCGTCGCGGGCGCCGTGACCGTCGTGCTGCTCGCCCTGTCCGACAGGTACGGCTACAACGTCGACGAGCTGTATTTCCGGCTGCTCGGCGAACACGGCTGGGCCTGGGGCTACACCGACCAGCCGCCGCTGGTGCCGGCGCTGGTGCACGCCACCGCCCAGGTCCTCGGCGACTCGGTGTGGGCGATCCGGGTGCCGGCGGCGCTGTGCGCAGGGGCCGTGGTGCTGCTCGGGGCGCTGATCACCGCCGAACTCGGCGGCACCCGCCGGGCACAGACTCTTTCCGCCCTGGGTCTGGGCAGCTCGTTCCTGGTGCTCAGCGTCGGCCACATCATGGTGACCACCACCCTGGACATGCTCGCCTGGGCCGCGGTGCTGCTCTTCGTCCTGCGGGCGCTGCTGCGCTCGGAGGGCAAGTGGTGGCTGTGGGCGGGGGTGGTGCTGGGCCTGGCGCTGTACGCCAAGTACATCGTGGCGCTGCTGCCGGTGGCGCTGCTGGCCGGGCTCGCGCTGGTCGGTCCGCGGAAGGTGTTCCGTGACCGGTGGCTGTACGCGGGGATCGCGTTGGCGCTGGCCATCGGCTCGCCGAACCTGATCTACCAGGCCACCCATGACTTCCCGCAGCTGCAGATGGCCGATGCGCTGGGTGCCACCGACGGCCCGATGAACCGGGTCATCTTCGTGCCGAGCCTGGTGATCCTGCTCGGTCCGGTGCTGACCGTGGTGTGGGTCGCGGGGCTGGTGAAGCTGCTGCGTGACCCGGCATGGCGGCCGGTGCGGGCGCTGGCACCGGCGTTCGTGGTCGGGGTGGCGCTGACCCTCTACGGCGGTGGCCGGCCCGACTACGTCGGCGGGTTCCTGATCGGGCTGTTCGCGGCCGGGGCGGTGGCCGCCGACCGGTGGATGGGGCGGCGTACGTCCCGGCGGGTGCTGCTGTGCGCCGGACTGGCCGCCAGTGCGGTGCTCCAGGTGCTGATGGCGCTGCCGGTGCTGCCGCAGAGCTCCCCGTTCGTGCCGCTGAACAACATCTCCCTGGAGAGCGTCGGCTGGCCGCGGCTCGCCGAGCAGGTGCGCACGGCGTACGAGGCGCTGCCGCGGCAGCAGCGGGAGCGGGCCGTGGTGCTCGCCGACAACCTCGGGGAGATCGGCGCGCTGGACCGCTACGGGCACGGGCTGCCCGCGGTGTTCAGCGGCCACAACGAACTGCACAAGTGGGGCCCGCCGCCGGAGCGCGCCGATGTGGTGGTCGCGGTGGGCGTGCCCCGGTCCCGGCTGGCCGCGGGGTTCACCTCGTGCACCGTCGTGGGACGGGTCGACAACGGCGTCGGCGTCGAGAACGCCGAGCAGGGCAGACCGATCACGGTGTGCCACGGCCGCAAGGCTTCCTGGGCCCGACTGTGGCCCTCCTACCACTACTTGAGCGGCTGATGTGCCCCTGCACCCCGGGCCGTGTGCGAATCGACAACTCAGCGGGAAGTGAGGCGTGATGACGACATCCCTCGACAGGGATTCCAGGGCGGCCGCGGCCGGGCCGGGGGTGTTCCGCCCGGCGCCGATGGCGTGGCGGCCGGTCGCCGTGGTGGTGGCCGCGCTGGCCGTGCTGTTGTTCGCCTTCGCCGGCGAATACGGCTACCACGCCGACGAGTTGTACTTCCGGCTGCTCGGGGTGCACGGCTTCGCCTGGGGCTATGTGGACCAGCCGCCGCTGCTGCCACTGGCCGTACGGACCTCGATGGAGATCTTCGGCGACAGCATGTGGGCGATCCGGGTGCCCGCCGTGCTGTGCGCGGCGGCCGTGACCGCGCTCGGCGCGATGATCGCCGCCGAGCTGGGCGGTTCCCGGCGGGCCCAGACGCTGACCGCGTTCGGGGTGGCCACCTCGACGATGGTGCTCAGCTTCGGCCACTGGATCCTCACCACCAGCTTCGACACCGTGGCGTGGGCCGCGGTGCTGCTGTTCGTGATGCGGGTGCTGCTGCGCGGCGAGAGCAAGTGGTGGCTGTGGGCCGGGGTGGTGGTCGGTGTCGCGCTGTACGCCAAGTACATCGTGCTGCTGCTGCCGGTGGCGCTGCTGGTGGGGCTGGCGCTGGTCGGTCCGCGGAAGGTCTTCCGCGACGGGAAGCTGTACGCGGGCACGGCGCTGGCGCTGGTCATCGGCTCGCCGAACCTGATCTACCAGGCCACCCATGACTTCCCGCAGCTGCAGATGGCGGAGGGGCTGGCGGGCACCGACGGCGAGGCGAACCGCGCCATGTTCGCCACGAACCTGATCCTGCTGTTCGGCCCCGCGCTGTTCGTGCTGTGCATGATCGGGCTGGTCAAGCTGTTCCGGGTGCCGGAGTGGAAGCCCGTACGGACACTGGCCGTCGGCTATCTCGCGGCCACCGCGGCGTCGTACCTCATCGAGGGCGGCCGGCCGGACTACACCGGCGGACTGCTGATCGCGCTGCTGGCCGCCGGGTGTGTGACGGCCGACCGGTGGGCGGGCGCCCGCAAGCTGCGGCTCTCGGTGCTCGCGGTCTCGCTGACGCTCAGCACCGCGGTGCAGATGCTGCTGTCGCTGCCGGTGATCCCCAAGAGCTCGCTGCGCGACTTCCAGATCGCCAGCATGGCGCTGGAGACGGTGGGCTGGCCCCGTCTGGTCCAGCAGACCGAGGCGGCCTACCGCGCACTGCCGGCCGCGGACCGCGACCGCGCGATCGTGCTCACCGAGAACTTCGGCGAGGCGGGCGCCCTGGACCACTACGGGCACGGGCTGCCGAAGGTGTACAGCGGCCACAACGAGCTGTACCACTGGGGCCCGCCGCCGCAGCGCGCCGAGGTGGTGGTCGCGGTGGGCATCGACCGGAACCGGCTGTCCGCCGACTTCACCAGCTGCAAGGTCGTCGACCACATCGACAACCGCCTGGGCATCGACAATCCGGAACAGGGCGTGCCGATCACGGTGTGCCACGGCCCCAAGAAGCCCTGGTCCGCGCTGTGGCCGACCTACCGGCACTACAACGCCTATCTGTAGCGCGCCTCTCGTCCCCCACCCCGCGGCCCGGTCCGAAGCACCTTCGGACCGGGCCGTCCGCCGACCTGCTTCGCTGCACGGTAAAAGTCGTGGATCAGCCGCGGAGTTCACCCGAGACTGGAAATCGCTGGACTGTGTACGCCCATCCAATCGACTTCCGGACGACCCCTTTCGGGGTGGAGGCGTGATATGAGTACCGAGGTTTCCGAGGCGCAGGCGCGACGCGCCGTGGCAGACATCTTCAACTCGACGCTGGCTTCTTCGGCCATCGGCGCCGCGTGGGAGCTCGGAGCTCTTGACGAGCTGCGGGAGAACGGCAAGTTGGATGTCTCCGATTTCGCCGTACGCCATGATCTGCACGAGCCGGCGGTGGTCGGCATGTTCACCGCGCTGGCGAGTGTGGGAATCGTGCGGCGCGAGGGCGCCACCGTCGTCGTCGGCCCGTACTTCGACGAGGCCAATCACCACCGTTCACTGTTCCACTGGCTCAATCAGGGCAGCGGCGAGCTCTTCCGCCGCATGCCGCAGGTGCTGCCGAACGAGAACCGCACAGGAAAGTTCTACCAGCGGGACGCGGGGGCGATCAGCTACGCGTGCCGCGAGATCAGCGAGCGCTATTTCGACCCGGCGTTCTGGGCCGCGGTCGACGGTCTGGGTTACACCCCCACCACCGTCGCCGACCTGGGGTCCGGCAGCGGTGAGCGGCTGATCCAGATCGCCCGGCGGTTCCCCGGCGTCCGCGGCCTCGGCGTGGACATCGCCGACGGCGCGATCGCCATGGCGGAGAAGGAGGTGGCCGCCAAGGGATTCGGCGACCAGATCTCCTTCGTGCGGGGCGACGCGCGCACCATCGACCAGGTCTCGGCGCGCGGGGAATTCGCCGAGGTCGATCTGCTCACCTGCTTCATGATGGGGCACGACTTCTGGCCCCGCGAGAACTGTGTGCAGACGCTGCGAAAGCTGCGCGCGGCATTCCCGAATGTGCGCCGGTTCCTGCTCGGCGACGCCACCCGCACCGTCGGTATCCCCGACCGCGAACTCCCCGTATTCACCCTGGGATTCGAGTTCGGGCACGACATGATGGGCGTTTACCTGCCGACCCTCGATGAATGGGACGGGGTATTCGAAGAGGGTGGCTGGCGCTGTGTGAAGAAGCACGCCATCGACTCGCTGTCGGTCTCCGTGGTCTTCGAACTCGAGTAACCGCACACGCGCATATCGATCACGTCGGCAGAGGGGGTTTTCCATGGGTGAGTGGCGCGATCGCCGCCTGGACGAATTGTTCGCCGAGCAGGCCGCGAGAACACCGGAGCGTACCGCGGTGGTCTTCGAGGGCCGGGCGGTGAGTTATCGGGAACTCGACGCCCGCGCCGAGCGGCTGGCCGCTGTGCTGGCCGGCCGCGGCGCGGGACCCGAGCGGTTCATCGCGCTGCTGCTGCCCCGCTCCGCCGAACTGATCGTGGCCATCCTCGCCGTACTGAAGTCCGGCGCCGGATACATCCCGATCGACCCGGAGTACCCGGCCGACCGCATCGCCTACATCCTCGGCGACGCGCGCCCGGTGGCGACGATCACCACCGCCGAGGTGCGGGACGGTCTGCCGGACCCGGACACCGGCTCCGGGACCGACTGGCTGATCCTGGACGAGTCCGGGTACGAGCAGGAGCCGGCCGGGGCGCGCCCGCAGCCCGCCCCGGCCGCCCCGCGGTCCGCGGAGAACCCCGCCTACGTCATCTACACCTCCGGCTCGACCGGCCGGCCCAAGGGCGTGGTGATCCCGCACAGCAATGTGGGACGGCTGCTGTCGTCCACCGCCCACTGGTACGGCTTCGACGAGCAGGACGTCTGGCCGCTGTTCCACTCCTTCGCCTTCGATGTCTCGGTCTGGGAGATCTGGGGCGCGCTGCTGCACGGCGGCAAGCTGGTCGTCGTCCCGCATGCCGTCACCCGCGCCCCGGCCGACTTCCTGCGGCTGCTGGTCGAGGAACGGGTCACCGTCCTGAACCAGACGCCTTCGGCGTTCTACCAGCTGATGGCCGCCGACCGGGAGAACCCCGCGCTCGGCGCCCAACTCGCCCTGCGTTATGTGGTGTTCGCGGGTGAGGCGCTGGACCTGGGCAAGCTCGCCGACTGGTACGAGCGGCACGATGACCGGGCGCCGACGCTGGTCAACATGTACGGCATCACCGAGACCACCGTGCACTCCTCGTTCCTCGCACTGGACAAGGAGGGCGCGGCCGGCGCCACGGGCAGCGCCGTCGGCGTCGCCCTCCCCGACCTGACCTTCCATGTCCTCGACGAGGACCTGCGGCCCGTCCCGGTCGGCGCGGAGGGCGAGCTGTATGTGGCCGGGCCCGGGCTGGCACGGAACTACGCGGGCCGGCCGGGGCTGACCGCGGAGCGCTTCGTGGCCTGCCCGTTCGGCCCGCCCGGGGCCCGTATGTACCGCTCGGGCGACCTGGTGCGGCCGCTGCCGGACGGCGGCCTCGAATACCTGCGGCGCAGCGACGACCAGGTCAAGATCCGCGGTTTCCGGATCGAACTGGGTGAGATCTCGCACGCACTGGCCCAGGACCCCTCGGTCGACCAGGCCACGGTGGTGGTCCGCGACGAGGCGTCGGGCGAGCGCAGGCTGGTGGCGTACGTCGTTCCGGCCGGCTCCGCCCGTCCCACCCCGTCCCGGCTGCGTGCCGCGCTGGCCACCCGCCTGCCCGGCTACATGGTCCCCACCGCCTTCCACGTCATGCCGGCCTTCCCGCTGACCGCCAACGGCAAGCTGGACCGCAGGGCGCTGCCCGCGCCCACCCGCCAGGACAGCGTCGACGCCGACTACGCCGCCCCCGAGGGCGCCACCGAGGAGGCGCTGGCCGCCATCTGGCGCGAGGTGCTCGGCGTCGAACAGATCGGTGCCGACGACGACTTCTTCGAGCTCGGCGGTGACTCGCTGTCCGTGGTGCGGGCGCTGTCGCGGATGCGGACCGGCCTGGGGCTGCGCCTGACGGCCGCGGAGTTCTTCGCCACCCCCACCGTCCGGGCACTGGCCGCGCGCCGCGAGCGGGGCACGATCGGCGCGCCGGAGCAGATACCGGCCGCGCCGCGTACCGGCGCGCTGCCGCTGTCCTTCACCCAGCAGCGGTTCTGGCTCTTCCACGAACTCGACCCCGGCGAGGTCGAGTACAACGTCCACTCCGCGCTGCGGCTGCGCGGCACCCTCGACCTCCCCGCGCTGCGCACCGCGCTCGGCGGGCTGATCGCCCGCCATGAGCCGCTGCGGACGACCGTGGTCTCCGACGACGGCCGCCCCACCGCGGTCATCGCCCCGCCCGAGGGCTTCCCGGTCCCGCTCACCGTCGAGGATCTCTCCGCGCTGACCGGCGACGACCAGGAGGCCGCCCAGCGGCGACTGCTGGCCGAGGAGGTCGCCCGGCCCTTCGACCTGGCCGCCGGCCCGGTGCTGCGGGTGCTGGTGATCCGCCGCGGCGAGCGCGATCACGCCCTGGTGATCGGGGTGCATCACCTCGCCACCGACGGCTGGTCGATGGGGCTGCTCACCGACGAGCTGAGCGCGCGCTACGACGCCGCGCGCCGCGGGGTGCCCGCCGCGCTGGAGCCGCTGCCGGTCCACTACAGCGACTACGCCGCCTGGCAGCGCGCCACCGTGGACGACGGCCGGCTGGTGCCCCAGATCGACTACTGGCGCGACCGGCTGGCGGATGTGGCACCGCTGCAACTGCCCACCGACCGGCCCCGGCCCGCGCTGAAGACCTCGGCCGGTGCGGCGCACCGCTTCACCCTCGACCGCCGGCTGGTCGCCGCCCTCAAGGAGCTGAGCGCCGCCCATGGCGCCACGCTCTTCATGACCCTGACCGCCGCGTTGCAGGTGCTGCTCGCCCGCTACTCCGGACAGCAGGACATCGCGCTGGGCACCGCCGTCTCCGGCCGGGACCACCCGCAGGTGGAGCGGCTGGTCGGCGCGTTCATCAACACCGTGGTGCTCCGCTCCGACGTGCGCGGCGAGCTGCCCTTCCACGAATTCCTCGGGGAGGTACGGGAGACGGTGCTGGGCGCCTTCGCGCACCAGGACCTTCCGTTCGACCGGCTCGTGGACGCGCTGGGCGCCGAGCGCGACCCGAGCCGTACCCCGCTGGTCCAGGCGATGCTGCTGCTGCAGAACGCCCCGGCCGGTGCGGAGGAGTTCGCCGGGCTGCGCACCGAGACCGTCGCGCTGCCGCGCCCGGCCGCGATCTTCGACCTGACGGTGGACTGCACGGAGCGGGCCGGGGCGCTGGAGGTGATGGTCGAGTACAACACCGATCTGTTCGACGCGACGACCATCGAGCGGCTCTCGGGCCATCTGCGGGTGCTGCTGGACGCCGTATGCGCGGCACCGCGGCGCCAGGTGCGCGATCTGCCGCTGCTGCCGGCGGCCGAACGCGACACGCTGCTGACCGGCTGGAACGACACCGCCGCCGCACTGCCGACGACGCTCGGGGTGCACCGCCAGTTCGCCGAGCGGGCCCGCACCACCCCGGACGCGCTCGCCGTCACACACTGCGGACAGACCCTCACCTACGCCCAACTCGACGCGCGCGCCAACCAGTTGGCGCACTACCTGGGCGCTCTCGGCGTCGGCCGGGGCACCCCCGTGGTGCTGAACCTGGCGCGCAAGCCGCAGCTGATCGTGGCGATGCTCGCGGTGCTCAAGGCCGGCGGCGCGTACGTACCGACCGCGCTGGACACCCCGGCGGCACGGCTCGGGCATCTCCTGGAGGAGACCGGCACCCCCGTGCTGCTGACCACCGCGCGGCAGGCCGGAGCGCTGCCCCCGACCGAGGCGAGCGTCATCGACCTCGACGCGGCCGGGCCGGACATCGCCCGGCATCCGGAGCACGACCCCCAGGTGGCGACCCGGCCCGAGGACCTCGCGTACATCGTCTACACCTCCGGGTCCACCGGCCGCCCCAAGGGCGTCGCGGTGCCGCACAGCGCGCTGACCGACTACTGCGCCTGGCACAACGACGCGCTGGACGTCGGCCCCGAGGACCGCGGGTCGTCCGTGGTCGGCCTGGCCTTCGACGTCGCGGTCGGCGAGGTGTGGCCGTATCTGTGCGCGGGCGCCCGCGTGGACCAGCCCGACCAGGAGACGCTGGACGATCCGACGGCGCTGGTGGAGTGGTTCGCCGAGAACGGCACCACGGTCGCCTATCTGCCGACCCCGCGCATCGAATCCCTGCTGGACGTAGCGGCGATCACCACCACCCGGCTGCGCACCGTCCTGGTCATCGGCGACTCGCTGCGCCGCAGGCCGCAGCCCGGACTGCCGTTCACCCTGCTCAACGCCTACGGGCCCGCGGAGGCGACGGTGGCCGCCACCCAGGCGGTGGTCGAGCCCCTGGGACCCGACGCGCCCGCCGGGCTGCCGTCCATCGGCGCCCCGCTGTACAACACCGCCGCCTATGTCCTCGACGACCGGCTGTGCCCGGTCCCCGTCGGGGTGCCCGGCGAGCTGTACCTCGCCGGCGCGGGTCTGGCGCAGGGCTATCAGGGCCGCCCCGACCTGACCGCGGAGCGCTTCGTCGGCTGCCCCTTCGGGCCGCCCGGAACCCGGATGTACCGCACGGGTGACATCGTGCGATGGCTACCGGACGGCACCCTGGACTTCCTCGGCCGGATCGACAACCAGGTCAAACTGCGCGGCTACCGCATCGAACTCGGCGAGATCGAGAGCGTGCTGGCCCGCCGCGAGGAGCTCTCGCAGGTGTTCGTCACGGTCCGCGAGCCGTCCCCCGGCCGCCGGTCCCTGGTCGCCTACCTCGTCGCCGACCGGGGCACCGCGCCCGACCCGGAGGAGCTCGCCGGATACATCGCCTCCGTACTCCCGGAGTACATGGTTCCGTCCTCCTTCGTACTGCTCGACGCGCTGCCGCTGACCGCGAACGGCAAGATCGACCGGCGGGCGCTGCCCGAGCCGGAGCCGGCCGGCGGCGAGGGCGCCGCGTATGTCGCGCCCGGCAACGAGGTCGAGGAGACCCTGGCCGCCATCTGGGCCGAGGTGCTCGGCGTCGAACGGGTCGGCGTGCAGGACAACTTCTTCGCCCTCGGCGGCGACTCGATCAGCGGTCTGCAGACCGCCGTACGGGCCCGCCGGGCCGGGCTGCGACTGGCCTCCAAGGACCTCTTCCAGCGCCAGACCATCGCGGCGCTGAGCCCCGTGGTGACGGTGGAGCGGACCACGGCGGACGCCGACCCCGCACCGTCCGACCGGCCGACCGCGCCGTTCGCGCTCAGCGGTCTGGACCGGGTCGGTGTGGAGCGGCTGACCGCGGACGGCGGCCCGGCCGAGGACGCCTACCCGCTGACCCCGATGCAGAGCGGGCTGCTCTTCCACACCCTGATGCACGCCGAACGCGGCATGTACATCGAGCAGTTCCACTTCGCCCTGCACAGCATCCGCGAGCCGGAGCTGCTGGCCACCGCCTGGCAGCGGGTCGTCGACCGCACCCCTGTGCTCCGTACGTCACTGGCCTGGGACGGCCTCGCCGAACCGCTCCAGGTCGTGCGCACCGGCGTCCGGATACCGGTGGCACAGCTCGACTGGACGGCACTGGACGAGGCCGGACAGCGGCAGGCCCTGGAGCGGTATCTGACCGAGGACCGCACGCGCGGGCTCGATCTGCACACCGCGCCACTCGCCCGGATCGCCGTCGCCCGCCTGGGCGGCGACCAGGTCCGGCTGGTGTGGACGTTCCACCATCTGCTGCTGGACGGCTGGAGCGTCGTACAGGTGCTGTCCGAGGTGCTCGGCGAGTACGCCGCGCTCGCCGACGGCATCCCGTACACCCCGCAACTGCGGCACACCTACGCCGAGTTCGTCGGCCAGCTGGCGGGGCAGGACCACACCGCCGCCGAGAAGTACTGGCGTGCCGCGCTCACCGGCCGTGAGTCGCCCACCCCGCTGCCGTACGACCGGCCGCGCCCCGACGCCCATCAGGCCGCCCCCGACGCCGAGCTGAAGCTGCGGCTGCCGGCCGCGGTGACCGGCCGACTGGGCACCGCGGCGAAGCGGGCCGGGGTGACGATGAACACCGTGGTGCAGGGCTTGTGGGCGCTGCTGCTGGCCCGCCACAGCGGTGAGCGGGACGTACTGTTCGGCGCCACGGTCGCCGGCCGGCCCGACGATCTGGCGGGCGCGGAATCGGTGATCGGCCTGTTCATCAACACCCTTCCGGTGCGCGTCGACGTCGATCCGGACGCCGGTCTGCTGAGCTGGCTGCGCCGGGTGCAGGACGAGCAGGCCGAGGCGCGCGCCCATGAGCAGGTCTCGCTCGCCCAGGTGCAGGGCTGGGCGCCGGAGCGGGCGCACGGCGGACTGTTCGACAGCGTGCTGGCCTTCGAGAACTTCCCGGCCGACCTCGGTCCCGCCGGGAACTACGGGCTGCGGCTCGACGCCATCGAGGCCAGCAACACCTCCAACTACCCGCTCAACGCCATCGTTCAGCTCAACGAAGAGCTGACCGTGCTGCTGCGCTACGACACCGCGCTGTTCGACGCGGACACCGTGGCGCGGCTGGCCGGCCATCTGCACACGCTGCTGGAGGAGACCGCCGAGAACCCCGACCGCCGGGTCGGCGAGCTGCCCCTGCTCACCGCCGCCGAGCGGCACACCATCGTGCACACCTGGACCGACACCGCCTCGGACTACTCGGTCGACCGCCGGCTGGACGCGGTCATCGCCGAACAGGCCGCGGCCCGGCCGACCGCGATCGCCGTCGTCGACGGTGAACGGCAGCTGAGTTACGGCGAGTTGGACCGCCGCGCCAACCAGCTGGCACACCATCTGCGCGCCGCGGGCGTGGGCCGGGACGCCCTCGTCGGGATCGCCGTCGAGCGCAGCGCGGAGGTCGTCGTGGCCATCCTCGGCACGCTCAAGGCGGGCGCCGCGTATGTGCCGCTCGACCCCGAATTCCCCGCGCAGCGGCTCGCCACCATGCTGTCCGAGTCCCGGCCCGCGGTCCTGCTCACCCAGGAACACCTGCTGGCGGGGCTGCCGCCGACGGACGCCCGGGTGGTGTGCGTGGACCGGGACCTGGCGGCCATCGAGGCGCACCCCACCGCCGCGCCGGTCTCCGGCGGCGACGCCGGCGACCTGGCCTATGTCACCTACACCTCGGGCTCCACCGGCCGCCCCAAGGGCGTCATGGTCGAGCACCGCTCGCTGTTCAACATCATCACCGAGGCCGGACGGCTCTACGACCTGGGCCCCGACAGCCGGATGCTGCAGTTCTACACAATGAGCTTCGACGGCGGCGTCTGGGAGGTCTTCCTGACGCTGACCGCCGGCGCCACCCTCGTCATCGCGGACCCCGAGGCCCGCCAGAGCCCGGCCCACCTCGCCGAGCAGCTGCGCGCGGAGTCGATCACCGCGCTGACGCTGCCGCCCGCGGTGGCCTCGGTGCTGGACGCGGCCTCGCTGCCCGGCATACGCAGCCTGGGGCTCGCCGGGGATGTGCTCGCGCCCGAACTCGCCCGGGAGTGGGCGCGGGGGCGCCGGCTGTTCAACATCTACGGGCCCAGCGAGGCGACCCTGTCCGTCGCCCTGCACCGCGTCGACCCCGGGGCCGCCGGGCGCCAGGTGCCGCTCGGACCGCCGGTGCCCAACACCCGTTTCCATGTGCTCGACGAGCGGCTGGCCGTGGTCCCGGTCGGGGTGACCGGCGAGCTCTACATCGGCGGTGCGGGCCTGGCCCGCGGCTACCTGGGCCGCCCCGACCTGACCGCGCAGCGCTTCGTCGCCGACCCGTTCGGACCGCCGGGATCCCGTCTCTACCGCACCGGTGACCTGATCCGCTGGACCCCGCAGGGGCGGCTGGAGTTCGCCGGGCGGGTGGACAACCAGGTCAAGATCCGCGGCTACCGTGTCGAGCCCGCCGAGGTGGAGAGCGCACTGCTGCGGCAGCCCGGCGTCGCGGAGGCGGTGGTGATCGCCCGGGACGACGACACCGGCCACAAGCGGCTGGTCGCCTATGTCGTACCGGACGGGAGCGGAACCGCCCCGGAACGCGCCGCCCTGCTGCGCGCCCTGGGCGGCCAACTCCCCGGCTACATGGTGCCGTCGGCCCTCGTCACCCTGCCCGAGCTACCGCTCGGACCGACCGGCAAGGTCGATGTGCGGGCGCTGCCGGCACCGGATCCGGCCGCCGGCGGCACCGCCGACCGCATCCCGCCCCGCACCCCCACGGAAGAGGCACTGGCCCTCATCTGGGTGGAGCTGCTCGGGCTCGAACACGTCGGCGTCGAGGACAACTTCTTCGACCTCGGCGGCGACTCCATCACCAGCCTGCGGTTGATGTCGCGGATGGGCGGCGCGTTCGGTGTGGACGTCTCACCCCGCGACTTCTTCGACGCCCCCACCATCGCCGCCCTTGCCGAGCGCCTAGAGGAAAAGATCCTGGCGCAGTTGGAAGAAGCCGTCGGAGGCGGCGCCCTATGACCAGCTCTGCAGCGGACCAGCCCGACAACCCGAACACCACCACCCCGGCGTCGCGTGCCGAGCGCACCGCCGCGCTGCCGGCCCATGTGCAGGAGCTGCTGCGCGCCCGGCTGGCCGGCCGGGCCGCCGCGACGGGCGGCGCGGACACCATCCCGCGCATCGGGCACGACGGCCCCGTCGCGCTCTCGCCCGCCCAGGAACGCCTCTGGTACCTGCATGAGCTCGAACCGGAGAGCAACGAGTACAACACCCTGCGCGTCCTGCGGCTGCGCGGCGACCTCGACCCCGGCGCGCTGTCCGCGGCGCTGAGCGAGATCGTCGCCCGGCACGGCGCGCTCCGCACCACCTTCGGCTCCCGCGAGGGGCACGCCGAGCAGACCGTGCATCCGCCCGTACCGACACCGCTGCCGCTCGTCGACCTGTCGGCGGCGGACGACGGCGAGCGGGACGACGCGCTGCGGACCCTGCTGCAGTACGAGGCCCGGCGCCCCTTCGACCTGCGCCGCGGCCCGGTGCTGCGGGCGCAGCTGATCCGGCTGGCGGCCGACGACCATGTCCTCGCGCTGGCCCTGCATCACATCGTCACCGACGGCTGGTCGATGGGCGTGCTCACCGGCGAGCTCACCGCCCACTACGCCGCGACGCTGCGCGGTGCGCCCGCCGTACTGCCCGAACTTCCGGTGAGCTACCTCGATGTCGCCGTCTGGCAGCGTGACCAGCTGAGCTCCGCGCGGCTGCGCGAGGGGCTCGACCACTGGCGCCGGGAGCTGGCCGGGCTGGTCCCGCTCGATCTGCCGACGACCTGGCAGCGGCCGCCGGTCCGCACCAGCGCCGGAGCGCTGCACTCCTTCGAGATCCCCCCGGCGGTCGCCGCACGCCTTCGGGAGCTGGGCCGGGAACAGGGCGCCACGCTGTTCATGGCGCTGGTCGCCGCGGTCCAGCTGCTGCTGTCGCGCTGGTCGGGGCAGCGGGACATCGCGGTGGGCACCGCCGCGGCCGGGCGCGGCCGGACCGAGACCGAGAATCTGATCGGCTTCTTCGTCAACAATCTGGTCCTGCGCTCCCGGATCGATGAGACGCGGTCGTTCACCGAGCTGCTGCGGGCGGTACGCGCGACGGTCCTGGACGCCTTCGCCCACGAGGATGTGCCGTTCCAGCGGGTCGTCGAGGCGCTGCATCCGGAGCGCGACCTCAGCCGGCCGCCGCTGGCCGAGGTCGCGGTGAATCTGCACAACACCCCGCGGACCGACACGGAGCTGCCCGGGCTGCGGATCGAGGAGATGCCGCCGCCGGTGTTCGCCTCCAGCATGGACCTCTCGTTCGACTTCACCGAGCGCGACGACCGGCTCGAAGGGCACCTCACCTACAACACCGATCTGTTCGCCGCGGACGCCGCCGCGCGGATGGCCGCGCAGCTGGTCACCCTGCTCGAGGACCTCACCCGCCGGCCCGCGGTCCCGGTGGCCGGGCTGGCCGTGCTGCCGGCCGCCGAGCACCGTCGGGTGACCGAGGAGTGGCCGCACTCCGGGCCCGGCCGGGAGCCGCGTACCGCACCGGAGTTGTTCGCCGCGCAGGTCGCGCGGACCCCTGATGCGGATGCGCTGGTCTCCGACGAGGAGACGCTCAGCTATGCCGAGCTGGACGGCCGTATCAACCAGTGGGCGCGGCTGCTACTGGCCCGGGGTGCCGGGCCGGAGACGCTGGTGGCGGTGGCGCTGCCCCGCTCCGCGCAGATGGTCACGGCGATCCTGGCGATCCAGAAGACCGGTGCCGCCTATCTGCCGCTGGACCCGAAGAGCCCCGCGGAACGCAACCGGCTGATGATCGAGGACGCCCGCCCGCTGCTGGTGCTGACCTCGGCCGGGTTCGGCGACGGCGCGGAACTCGGCGCGCCCGCACTGTTCCTGGACGACCCGGACACCCGCGCCGCCGCAGGCGAGCTGTCCGCCGGCCCGCTGGCGGCCGCCGAGCTGCCCGCCCCGCTGCTGCCCGGCCACCCGGCCTACGTCATCTACACCTCCGGTTCCACCGGCCGCCCCAAGGGCGTGGTGGTCACCCACACCGGTGTGCACGGCCTCGTGGCGGCGCAGTCGGCGCACTTCCGTACCGGGCACGGCGCGCGGGTGCTGTCGTTCGCCTCGCTCGGCTTCGACGCGGCCTTCTCCGAGCTGGGCATGGCGCTGCTGTCCGGCGGTGCGCTGGTCGTCGTCGACCAGGAGCGGATCCTGCCCGGACAGCCGCTGGCCGACGTGCTGGCCGAGCACCGGGTCACCCATGTGACGCTGCCGCCCAGCGCGCTGTCCGCGCTGACCCCGGGGACGCTGCCGAAGGACCTCACCCTGGTCGTGGCCGGCGAGGCCTGCCCGCCCGCGGTGGCCCGCACCTGGTCCGCCCATCACCGCATGATCAACGCCTACGGCCCCACCGAGTCCACGGTCTGCGCCAGCATGAGCGCCGCGCTGACCCCGGACACCGTCAGCGGCGACTCGGTCCCCATCGGCCGCCCGCTCTCCGGCGTCCGGGTCAGCGTCCTGGACGACCGGCTGCGCCCGGTGCCGGCCGGCGTCCCCGGCGAGGTGTATCTCTCCGGCGCCGCGCTGGCCCGCGGCTACCTCGGGCGGCTCGCGCTGACCGCGGAGCGGTTCGTCGCCGACCCGTACGGTCCGCCGGGAAGCCGGATGTACCGCACCGGCGACCGCGCCCGCTGGCTGGCCGGCGGCGACCTGGACTACCTGGGCCGCACCGACGACCAGGTCAAACTGCGCGGCTTCCGGATCGAGCTCGGCGAGGTCGAGGCCGTACTGTCGCGCCACGACGGGGTCGGCGCGGTGGCCGCCACGGTGCACAAGGACGAGCGGGGCACCCGCCGCCTGGTGGCGTACGTCGTCCCGGCGCGGGAGGACGCGGCCGACCCGGCGCGGCTGCGCGAGTTCGCCCGCGAGGTGCTGCCCGAGCACATGGTGCCCTCGGTCTTCGTGCCGCTGGACCGGCTGCCGCTGAACGCCAACGGCAAGGTCGACCGGCGGGCGCTGCCCGCACCCGACATCCGGCGCGACGAGGGCAGCGCCCGTATCGCGCCGCGCACCCCGGCGGAGGAGACGCTGGCGCGCATCTGGTCGGAGGTGCTGGGCGTCACGGACATCGGCGTCGAGGACAACTTCTTCGACCTCGGCGGCGACTCCATCCTCAGCCTTCAGGTGGTGGCGCGGGCCCGGGCCGCCGGACTGCGGCTGACCGCCAAGCAGACCTTCCTGCGGCAGACCATCGCCGATCTCGCCGCCGACGCCGTCGCCGAGACCGACCCCGCCGCGCACGGTGCGGCCAACGACGGCCCGGTCACCGGCGAGCTGCCGCTCACCCCCATCCAGCACTGGTTCTTCAACTCCCTCGGCGACAGCCTGGAGCAGTTCAACCAGTCGCTGTATCTGGAGCTGGCCGAGGGCCCCGACCTCCCGGCGCTGCGCGCCGCACTGGCCGCGCTGACCGAACAGCACGACGCACTGCGGCTCCGCGCCGTATCCGAGGACGGGCAGTGGCGGCTGCACCACGCGCCCGCCGAGACCGGTCAACTCCTCGAACACCTCGATCTGTCCGGCGTCTCGCCCGACGAGCAGGACGCCGCGATGGCGGCCGCCGTCGACGCGGCGCAGCGGGACTTCCGGCTGTCCGAGGGGCCGCTGCTGCGGGCCCGGCTGTTCACCCTCGGCGACGCCCGGCCGCCCCGGCTGTACCTCGTCGCGCACCACCTCGTCATCGACGGCATGTCCTGGCGCATCCTGCTGGCGGACCTGGAGACCGGCTACCGCCTGGCGGCGGACGGCCGGCCGATCGACCTGGGGCCCCGGACCACCTCGTTCCGCGACTGGTCGCGCCGGCTGTCGCGCCATGTCGCGGACGGCGGCCTGGACGCCGAACTGCCGTACTGGAAGGGCGTACAGGACGCGGCGCGCGAGACCGCCCCGCTCCCCGTCGACACCGGCGGGCTCCCCGACCGCCAGGGCGCCCAGGAGGAGCCCGGCGAGAACACCGCCGGGTCGGCCCGCACCGTCTCCGTACAGCTGTCCGCCGCGGGCACCGAGGCGCTGCTGCGGCAGGTGCCCGAGGCCTACCGCACCCAGATCAACGACGTCCTGCTCAGCGCGCTGGGCCGGGTGCTGACCGACTGGGCGGGCGGCGAGCGGGTGCTGATCGCCCTGGAGGGCCACGGCCGCGAGGAGCTCTTCGACGAGGTGGACCTCACCCGCACCGTCGGCTGGTTCACCACCCTCTTCCCGGTCGCCCTGCGGATGCCGGCCGACCGGGACTGGGGAACGGTCCTCAAGAGCGTCAAGGAACAGCTGCGGGCGGTGCCCCACAACGGACTCGGCCATGGCGCGCTGCGTCATCTGGCAGGGCCCAACTCCCCTCTGGAGGACGGTCCGGAGCCCGAGGTCAGCTTCAACTACCTCGGCCAGCTGGACGTGTCCGCCGACCGCACCGGCCTCGCCCGCGCCATGCTCACCAGCGAGGGCGCCGAGCGGGCCGCCGGCCAGCACCGTGCGCAGCTGCTGGAGATCAACGGCGTGGTCACCGGCGGCCGGCTGGAGTTCCACTGGACGTACTCGGTGAACCGGCACCGCGCAGAGACCGTCGAACGGCTCGCCGCGGGCTTCATGACCGCGCTGGAAGCGATCGTGGCGCACTGCGCCGCCCCCGGTTCCGGCGGCGCCACCCCGTCCGACTTCCCGCTGGCCGCCCTCGACCAGGCCACCGTCGACAAGATCGCCGGCGACGGCCGCACGGTCGAGGACATCTACCCGCTCACCGCGATGCAGAGCGGCATGCTCTTCCACGCGCTGAGCGAGTCCGGACGCGACCCGTACACCGGGCACTTCGGCGTCCGCGTGGACGGCATCACCGACCCGGGGGCACTGGCCGCGGCCTGGCAGCAGGTCGTCGACCGGACCCCCGCCCTGCGCACCGCCATCGTCTGGCAGGACGTCGCGGAACCCCTTCAGGTGGTGCACGCGGCCGCCCGTGTGCCGGTCACCCATCACGACCTGCGGTCCCTGACCGAGCAGGAACGGCAGGCCGCCCTGGACCGGCTGTGGGAGCGGCGCGAGGAGACCGTCATCGATCTCGCCGTCGCGCCCGCGCTGCGGCTGACCCTCGTCCGGCTCACCGACAGCGCCGTCCAGATGTTCTGGACCTCGCACCACATCCTGATGGACGGCTGGAGCTTCGCCGGGCTGCTGTCGGAGGTGTGCGCCCAGTACACCGCGCTGACCGGCGGCCCCCGCGTGGCGGCCCCGGCCCGCCGCCCGTACCGCGACTATGTCGGCTGGCTGGCCGAACAGGACCAGCCGGCCGCCGAGGCGCACTGGCGCTCGGTGGTCGACGGGTTCACGGTGCCGACGCCGCTGCCCTACGACCGGCAGCCGGTGAAGGCACACGGCACCCGGTCCTCGCGTGAGGTGCGGCTGCAGCTGTCCGCCGAGCGCTCCGGGCGGCTGTCCGAGGCCGCCCGGTCGGCGCGGCTGACCGTCAACACGCTGGTGCAGGGCGCCTGGGCGATCCTGCTGGCGCGCTACGGCGGGGTGCGCGACGTCTGCTTCGGCACCACCGTCTCCGGCCGTCCCGCCACCCTGCCCGGCGCCGAGTCGATGGCCGGGCTGTTCATCAACACCGTGCCGGTACGGGCGACCATCGACGGTGCCGGTGCCGGCGACGGCGCCGCCACCGGCACCGTCGAGTGGCTGCGGCGGCTGCAGAGCGAGCAGCTCGACTCCCGGCAGCACGAGCATGTCTCGCTGGCGCAGATCCAGCGCTGGAGCGGCGTACCGGCCGGCACCAACCTCTTCGACAGCATCGTCGTCTTCGAGAACTACCCCTACGACAGCGATGCGGCCGCCAAGTACGGGCTGACCCTCGGCACGTTCCAGGGCGACGAGGTCACCAACTACGCCCTCACCCTGACCGCGTACGTGGCCGACGAGCTGCATCTCAACCTCGGCTACGACCCGGATCTGTTCGACGAGGCGACCGTCGAGCGGATGGCCGGGCATCTGGCGACGCTGCTCGACGCCGTCGCCGCCGCCCCGCACACCCCGGTGGACGACCTCCCGCTGCTCGATGCGGCCGAACACCACCGGCTTCTCACCGAGTGGAACGACACCGCCGCCGGCTTCCCGCCGCCGCGGCCGGTCCATGAGCTCTTCGCCGAGCGGGCCGCCCGTACCCCGGACGCGGTGGCGGTCAGCGACGCCACCCGGCAGCTGACCTTCGCCGAGCTGGAGACCCGCGCCAACCAACTGGCGCACCACCTGGCCGGTCTGGGCGTGGCGCCCGGCACGCTGGTCGGGGTGTGCGCCGACCGCGGGGTGGACGCCGTGGTGGCGCTGCTGGGCGTGCTGCGGGCCGGCGGTGCCTTCGTACCGCTGGACCCCGCCTATCCGGCGGAGCGGCTCCAGGTCATGCTGGAGGACGCCGCGGTGCCGGTCGTGGTGACCGAGGAGCGGCTGCTGGACCGGACCGCCGGGCACGACGCGACGACGGTGTGCCTGGACCGCGATCTGCCGCTGCTGGAGGAGCTGCCGGCCCGCCCGCCGTACACCGCCGTGGCACCGGACGACCTGGCGTATGTCGTCTATACGTCGGGCACCACCGGGCGCCCCAAGGGCGTGATGGTCGAGCACCGGCACGTCCACCACATGGTGCACGCCTGGGACCGGCGCTACGGGCTCGCCGCGCTGCAACCGCGCGCGCTGTCCGTCTCCAGCATCTCCGTCGACCTGTTCTTCAGCGACTTCCTGCTCTCCGCCCTCTTCGGCGGCACGATGGTGATCTGTCCGCAGGACGCCGTCGCCGACCAGGTGGCGCTGACCGATCTGCTGCTCAAGAGCCGGGCCCAGCTGATGGTGACGGTGCCGACGCTGGCCCGCGCGGTGGTCGCCGAGCTCGCCTGGCGCGGTGTGACACCGGAGGCGCTGCGGGTGCTGATGGTGGGCTCCGAGGGCTGGCCGGCCGATGCCGCGGCCGAGATCCTGGCCGGTCTCGCGCCGGGCACGGTGCTGGTCAACGCGTACGGATCGACCGAGACCACGGTCGACTCCACGGTCTTCCAGCTCGGCCGCGACCCGCTGGGCGACGCCGCCTTCGTACCGGTCGGCAGGCCGCTCGCCAACACCCGGATCTATGTGCTGGACGAGCGGATGCGCCCGGTTCCCACCGGCGTCGTCGGCGAGTGCTACATCGGCGGCGACGGAGTGTCGCGCGGCTATCTGGGCCGCCCGGAGCTGACCGCCGAGCGTTTCCTCGACGACCCGTTCGCGCCGGAGCCGGGCGCCCGGATGTACCGGACCGGTGACCTCGCGCGCTGGCGGGCCGACGGCAACCTCGAATGCCTCGGCCGGGTCGACGACCAGGTCAAGATCCGCGGCTTCCGGGTGGAACTCGGCGAGGTGGAGGCCGCGTTGGCCCGCCACCCGGCGATCGACTCGGCGGCCGCCGCGATCCGCAAGGACGACGGTGGGCCGGCCCGTCTGGTGGGCTATGTCGTGCCCGCCGCCGGCCACACCCCCGACCTGGCCGAGCTACGGGCCTTCGCCGCCGAACGGCTGCCGTCGCCCGCCGTCCCCACCGCGTACATGGTGCTGGACGCGCTGCCGATGACGCCGAGCGGCACCGTCGCCCGGCGTGCGCTGCCGGCCCCGGCCGGGGCGCAGGACGCCGCCCGGCCCTACACCGCGCCGGGCAGCGCCACCGAGCTGCTGCTCTGCGGTATCTGGCAGGAGGTCCTGGGCGTCGAACGGGTCGGCGTGCACGACAACTTCTTCGACCTGGGCGGCGACTCGATCCTCAGCATCCGGGTCATCTCCCGGATCCGGGCCACGCTGGGCGTCGCCCCGTCGCCCCGCCAGCTCTTCGACACCCCGACGGTGGCCGGTCTCGCCGCCACCCTCGGCCGGGACGACCCCTCGGCGGCCGCCGACGTCCCCCTGGAGCCGGCCGACCGCGGCGCACCGCTGCCGCTGTCGTCCGCCCAGCAACGCCAGTGGTTCCTGCACAACTTCGACCCGGACAGCAGCGAGTACCACATCGTCACCGGGCTCCGGCTCGACGGTGATCTGGACGTCGCGGCGCTGCGAGGGGCCCTGAACGGGCTCGTCGCCCGGCACGAGGCGCTGCGTACCACCTACGCGGCCACCGGCGAGGGCGCCGAGCAGATCGTGCACCCCGCGGGCGAGGTGGTCTGCGAGCGTACGGATCTGTCCGAGGTGCCCGAGGACCAGCGCGAGGACACCCTGCGCGGGCACATCGACCGCGCCGCCGCCCGGCCGTTCGGCCTCACCGAGGGCCCGGTCCTGCGCGCCGAACTGTTCCGGCTCGGCGCCCGTGACCATCTGCTGCTGCTCGTCATCCACCACATCGCCACCGACGGTGTCTCGATGCAGGTGCTCACCGAGGAGCTCGGCGTCCACTACGCCGCGGCGCTCGACGGCACACCGCCCGCCCTGCCGGCGCTGCCGGTCTCCTACGCCGACTACGCGGCCTGGCAGCGCCGGATGCTGTCCGGCCCGGCGCTGGACGGCCATCTCGCCTACTGGCAGGAGCGGCTGGCCGGTGTCCGGCCGCTGGAGCTGCCCACCGACCGGCCCCGGCCGGCGGTCCGCAGCTCCGCGGGCCGGATGCTGCTGATCGAGATCGAGCCGCGGGTGGCCGCGGGCCTCAAGGAACTGGCCCGCCGCCATGACGCCACCCTGTTCATGGCGCTCACCGCGGCGGTCCAGCTGCTGCTGGCCCGCTACACCGGACAGCCGGACATCGTCGTGGGCACCCCGGCCGCCGGCCGGGGCCGGCAAGAACTCGAGGGGCTCGTCGGGCTGTTCGTCAACACGGTGGCGCTGCGGTCCACCGTCGACGAGAGCGGGACCTTCGACGCCTTCCTCGGTGCGGTGCGCGACACCGTCCTCGAAGCGTTTGTGCACGAGGACGTGCCGTTCGACCGGCTGGTCGAGGTGCTGCGACCGCGCCGCGACCCCAGCCGTAACGCACTGGTGGAGGTGTTCGTCGGACTGGAGACGGACCGGTCGGCGCCGCCGGCGCTGCCCGGACTGACGGTGACCGAGGTCCCGTTCGTCAGCGGCGAGGTCAGCCATGACCTCAGCTTCGACTTCGTCGACGGGCCCGACGGCCTGAAGGCGGCCATCGGCTACAGCACCGCGCTGTTCGACGACGGCACCGTCGAGCGGATGGCCGGCCAGTTCCAGGCGCTGCTCGCCGCGGTCCTGGAGGACCATCGCGCGCTCGCCGACATCGCACCCGCGGACGAGGCCGAGGTGCGGCGGCTCGCCGAACTGCGGCAGGCCGCGCCCTCGGAGCCCGACGCGTCGGAAACCGACGGCGCGCCGGCCGCCTACCGCGCGCCCGGGACCGCTGCCGAGCGGGCCCTGGCGGAGATCTGGGCCGCCGTGCTGGGGGTGCCGCGGGTCGGGACCGACGACAACTTCTTCCAGCTGGGCGGCGACTCCCTGCTCAGCATCCAGGCGGTGCAGCGGATGCGGCAGGCCGGCCTGGCGGTGACCACCAAGGATCTGTTCGTCCACCAGAGCATCGCCCCGCTGGCGGCCCTCGCCGAGGAACGGGCGGCGGACCGGCCGGAGGCCCCCCAGGCGCAGCACGACGATGCCGGGACGGCGGGCGAGATACCGCTCACCCCGATCCAGCGCGACTACTTCGCGGCCGGGCCGCTCGCCCCGCACCACTTCACCCAGTCGGTGTTCCTCGAACTGCACGCCGATCTCGACGAGCCGGCGCTGCGGCACGCACTGGCCGCGCTGATCGGCCACCACGACGCCCTGCGGACCCGCTTCGTACGCGAAGACGGCGACTGGCGGCAGTACGCCACCCCGCCGGAGCCGGTGGACATCCTGCGCCGGCACGACCTGTCCGGGCTGCCGGAGGCTCAACGGGCCGCCGCCATGGACGAGTTGGCGGCCTCGGCCGACGCCGGGCTCGATCTGGCGGCCGGGCCGCCGGCCGCGGCGCTGCTGTTCGTCTTCGGGCCCGGGGAGCGGCCGGCGCTGTTCGTGACCGCGCACCATCTCGTCGTCGACGGCGTCTCCTGGCGGATCCTGCTGGAGGACCTGGAAGCCGGCTACGTCCAGGCCCGCGACGGGAAGCCGGTGTCCCTGGGCGCCAAAAGCACCTCGTTCGGGCAGTGGGCGCACCGGCTCGCCCGGCACATCGCCGACGGCGGCCTCGCCGAGCAGGCCGCCTACTGGCAGGCGCTGCCCGACGGCACCGAGGTCCCGCACGACGGCTCGGGGCCCGCGGTGGTGGAGTCCGTGCAGACCGTCACGGTGGAGCTGCCGGAGGACACCAGCGAGGTGCTGCTGCGCCGGTCCGCCGGGGTCTTCCGGACCCGCTTCCACGAGGTGCTGTTCGCCGCGCTCGCCGGCACCCTGGCCCGGTGGACGGGCGAACGCCAGGTCGTGTTCGACACCGAGGGCCACGGCCGGGAGGACCTCTTCGACGACGTCGATCTCTCCCGGACCGTCGGCTGGTTCACCACCGAGTACCCCGTCGCCCTTGAGGTGGCCGGCGACCGGGACGACTGGCCGGCGCTCATCAGGTCGGTACGCGGACAGCTGCGGTCGCTGCCCGGCAACGGCTTCGGTTACGGCGCGCTGCGGCATCTGAGCCCGGCCGGCACCCCGGGTGCCGCACTCGCCGAACGGGCCCCGGCCCAGGTGGTGTTCAACTACCACGGCCAGGCCGACGAGGCGCAGCGCGCGGCGGAGAGCGACCTCTACCACGCGTTCGGCGACCCGATCGGCCGGGAGCAGCGGCCCGACGAGCTGACCGGGCACCCGGTGGAGGTGGTGGGCGCCGTGCACTCCGGGCGGCTCCGCTTCACCTGGTACTTCTCGCGCAATGTTCATCACAGGGCCACCATCGACAAGGTGGCCGAGGACTTCGCCGACGCGCTGCGCGCCATCGCCCGGCACATCACGGAGCGGTGAGCCATGGACCACGAAAGCCTGCACAGCACCCTGACCGAACTGGCGGCCCGCCATCGGGTGCCCGGCGCGCAGCTCGCCGTCATCCACGAGGGGGAACGGTTCCTGGTGCACACCGGAGTGTGTGACACCGCCTCCGGAGCCCCCGTGGAGCGGCACACCGCCTTCCCCGTCGGCTCGCTGACCAAGCCGTTCACCGCCGCCCTCGCGATGATCCTGGTGGCCGACGGGGACGTGGACCTGGACGAGCCGCTGAGGGGGCAGCTGCCGGAGTTCGGGGCGGGCGAACTCGTCACCCTCCGGCAGTTGCTCAGCCACACCTCGGGCCTGCCCTCCGATGTGCCGGAGGGCAGCGACGAGGCCGGCGGCGGCGACCGTGCCCGCTGGGTGGCCCGGTACTGCCGTACGGCGGATCTCACGCATGCGCCCGGGACGGTCTTCTCGTACTCCAACATCGGCTATGTCGTCGTGGGCCGGCTCATCGAGGCGGTCACCGGCATGAGCTGGCAGGAGGCGATCAGCGCGATCCTGCTCGAACCCCTGGGCACCCGGCCCGCGTTCGTCGTCGGAGCCCCCGCCACCCGTCCGGTGGCCACCGGGCACGCCGTCCAGGCGGTCCGCGACCGGGTGGTGCCGATACCGGACCAGGATCTTCCCGAGGTCGAGATGCCCAACGGGGCGCTGGCGCTGAGCGCCGAGGACCTGGTCGGCTTCGCCCGGCTGTACTTCGCCGGCTGCCCGGACCCTCAGCCGCTGGACCGGGCGACCGCCGACGACATGTGCTTCGACCAGCTGGCCTCGATCGCCATCGGCCCGTACGGCATGGCCGACGGCTGGGGCCTGGGCTGGGCGAGGTTCGACGACGGTGCGGCGGACGTCTACGGCCACAACGGCACCGGCGACGGCACCTCCTGTCATCTGCGCTTCGACCCGGCCAACGGCTCCGCGGTCGCGCTGACCGCCAACGCCAACACCGGCGCCCAGCTGTGGGACGCCCTGGTGCCCCGGCTGCGGGCCATGGGTCTGGCGGTCGGCGACCGCCCGGCGCCCGAGCCGCCCACCACCCCGCCGCCGGTCCCGGACGACTGTCCGGGCCGCTACACCAACGGCGACACCGAGTTCGTGGTGCAGCCCGGCGCCGACGGCGGGCTGCTGCTGAGCTTCGGCGGGGCGCCGCACTCGGAGCTGCTGTGCTCCCCCGATCTGCGCTTCACCATGCGGGAGCTGGGCAGCGGTGCCCGGTCCCCGGGCCGCTTCGTGACCGATCCCGCCACCGGGCGGATCGGCTACCTCCAGATCACCGGGCGACTCGCCCCCCGACGCTGAGACAGGGACGGCCCCCGGGATGACCACGGCCCCCACGGACGCGGAGACGGCACGCGGCAGCGCGGCCGTCCCGCTGTCCCGCAACCGCGACTACAACATCCTGTGGTCCAGCCAGCTGATGTCCGAACTCGCCATGGAGATGGCCGCGGTAGCCGTGCCGCTGCTGATCCTCGCCCGGCACGGCTCACCGCTCCAGCTGGGCCTGGCCTCCTCCGCGATGGCGGCCGCGCACATGATCTCGGTGGTGCCGGCCGGGGTGATCGCGGACCGCTGGGACCGCCGCCGGCTGATGCTGGGCTGCCAGGTGCTACGGGTGCTGGGCATGGTGAGCCTGGCCGGCGCGCTGCTGCTGGACCGGTACGCGTTCTGGCATGTGCTGCTGGTCGTGGTGCTGGAGGGCTTCCTCGGCTCGGTCTTCGACCCCGCGGAACATGCCGCGCTGCCCCAGGTGGTGCCGCCCGACCAGCTCTCCACGGCGGTGGCCAGAAACGCGGCGCGCCCCTACATCGCCACCCTCGTGGGGCCGGGCGTCGCCGGTTTCCTCTTCAGCGCCCTGCCGCTCGGGCCGTTCGCGACCAATGCGGTGATGTTCGCGCTGTCGTCCGTGGCGCTGTGCTTTCTGCGGCTGCCCCGGGGGCGGTCCGCCGTGGTCCGGACCGGCGACGGGCCCGACAGCGCCGGAGCGGACCACGACAGGCCGGACCACGACGGACGGGACGACGCGAACGACGACACTGCGCCGCGGCCCGGGGGCGCCGCCCAGGACTTCGCTGCCGGCTTCCGCTGGGTGCTGGGGCAGCCGGTGATCCGCACCACGATGGCCTGGATGATGATCACGAACCTGGTCTTCAGCTCGCTGCTGATCGTGCTGCTCGCGCTCTCGGGCGAGGACAAGGTCGGCGCCGGTGAGCTGGGTCTGACGATGGCCTGCTTCGGCGCCGGCGGACTGCTCGGCGGGCTCTTCGCGGCCCGGATGCACGCCGCCGCCCGGCCACCGGTGATCCTCCTCGGCTTCACCTGGACCGCCGCCCTGGGCGCCGCCCTGATGGCGGTGGTGCCCACCGGTCTGCCCCAGGGAGCGCTGCTCGGCCTGATGGCGCTCTTCGCCCCGCTCGCCAACACCACCGTGCTGACCTACCAGTTGACCGTCACCCCGGACGAGCTGCGGGGCCGGATGAGCGGCGTCGCCGGGTTCTGCTCGGGGGGCGCCGGTGTCCTGGGGCCCGCGCTCGGCGGTGCGCTGACGGGGGCGGCCGGCGGGGGCGTGACCCCCGTACTCATCTGCGCCGGCTGCCTGGTCCTGGTCGCTGTCGCGGCCACCGCGAGCCCCACGCTGCGGCGGTTTCCCGACATCGCGGACCGGCAGCCCTGACCTGCTGCGACACGGCCCGTGACCGGCCAACTTAACTCCACAGTCAAGGACATGGAACGCCCGGACGAATCCGACGATGCTCGTGTATCAACTGGAGATTTCCGCGCGTCCTCGGTGCGGGGGCTGGTGCCTGTCCGGCGGTGTGCCGCGCGGTCGGCGAAAGGTCCCGTATGCAGACCCCCCACACACCGAGCCAGGCACAGTCCCAGCCACGGCAAAAGCCGCAGCCGCCGTCGCAGTCGCAGTCGCAGTCGCAGCCGAATCTGAGGTCCCTGACCGGATTACGGTTCCTGGGCTTATTACCCGTCTTCCTCACCCATGCCGCGTTCGAGGGCGTCTTCAGCGACGCGGACGTGAGCTGGGGCTTCCTCGACGCGATGGGGAACACCGGCTATGCCGCGGTCTCGTTCTTCTTCGTGCTGAGCGGCTTTGTGATCACCTGGTCCTACCGCTCCCGCGACACCACCCGCACGTTCTGGCGCCGACGCGCCTTCCGGGTCTTCCCCAACCATCTCGTGGCCTATGTGTTCGCGCTGGCTCTGATGCTCGCGGCGGGCGCCGCCTTCGACGCCCCCGCCCTGATCTCCCAGATGTTCCTGGTGCACGCATGGGTGCCCGACCCGCTGTTCATCGACACCGGCAACACGGTGACCTGGTCCCTCGGGGTCGATGTGGTGTTCTACGGGCTCTTCCCGGTGCTGCTCGTGCTGGTGAACAAGATCAAGCCAACCCGTTTGTGGTACTGGGCCGGTGCTGCCGTGCTCATGGTGATCGCCATCCCCACAGTGGCGCTGACCCTGCTCCCGGACACCCCGGCCATGTCGGTGGGCGATGTCTCCCGCAGCCAGTACTGGTTCACCTACTTCTTCCCGCTCTCCCGAACCGTGGAGTGCGTGCTGGGCATGCTGATGGCGCGGATCGTGCTGTCCGGCAAGTGGATAGGCCTGCGGGTGCTGCCCGCCTCGGCCCTGGTGGTCGTGGGGTATGTCGTCGCACAGCAACTCCCCTTCCTCTACCGGCTCAGCGCGGTGCTGATCGTGCCGATCGTGCTGCTCACCGCCTCCGTGGCGGTGGCCGACGCCGAGGGCCGGGGGACCCCGCTCGGCGGCAAGGTCATGGTCCGGCTCGGTGAACTCTCCTTCGCCTTCTACCTCGTGCACCAGGCGCTCCTGGCGTACGGGCACATCCTGATCAGCCCGAAGAACGCCCAGGGCGAGGTGCTGCCCCGTACCTGGGACACGCCTGGCGGCATCGCGGTGATCGTCCTGTCGTTCGTGGTGTCCCTGGGACTCGCGTGGCTGCTGCACAACGGGGTGGAGAAGCCGGTGATGCGCCGTTGGTCCCGGTCCAGGCGCCGCGTCACCCAGCAGCCGCCGGCAAAGGTGCCGGCAACTTAGCTGCGAAGTGAAACGTGTGGAGTGCGCGAAAGATCTCGGCCAAACTCCGGCGCAACGGGGGAGTAAGGCTGACCGCTGCCAGAAGTCCGCGCGCGCCGTGGATGTCCGGTGCCGGCGACCACGCCCGGATCATCCATCAGCCGACAGTGGTGCGGCCGCCGTTGCGGCGCACCGAGCCGCACCGCCTGTCGCGCATCTGGCGAGAGGTCCGCATGCAGACAAGACAATCCAACCCGAACCTGAGATCCCTGACCGGTTTGCGGTTCGTGGCGATGCTGCCGGTCTTCCTCACCCATGCGGCGTTCGAGGGCGTCTTCAGCGACGCGAAGGTGAGCTGGGGCTTCCTCGACGCGATGGGGAGCACCGGCTATATGGCCGTCTCGTTCTTCTTCGTGCTCAGCGGCTTTGTGATCACGTGGTCGTACCGGCCCACCGACACCGCGCGCAAGTTCTGGCGCCGGCGCTTCTTCCGGGTCTTCCCCAACCACGTCGTGACCTATGCGCTCGCCCTCGGGCTGATCGCTGCGGTGGGGCTGAGTGTCGGCGTACTGCCCTCGGTCACCCAGCTCTTCCTCGTCCAGTCCTGGGTGCCCGACCCGGCGTTCACCGACACCGGCAACAGCGTGAGCTGGTCGCTCGCGGTGGATGTGGTGTTCTACGCGCTCTTCCCGGTGCTGCTCACGCTGGTGAACAAGATCAAGCCGAATCGGCTCTGGTACTGGGTCGGTGGCTCCGTCATCGGTGTGGCCGTGGTACCGGCCATCGCGCTCGCCGCGCTCCCGAGCACCCCCGAGATGCCGCTCGGCGGGGTGTCCGTCAGCCAGTACTGGTTCACCTACTTCTTCCCGCTCTTCCGGCTGCTGGAGTGTGTGCTCGGCATGCTGATGGCGCGGATCGTGCTGTCCGGCAAGTGGATACGCCTGCGGGTGCTGCCCGCCGCCGTCCTCGTGGTGATCGCGTACTACTTCGCCCAGCAGGTCCCGTACCTCTACCGGCTGAGTGCGGTGACGGTGCTGCCGGTCGCGCTGCTGACGGCGGCGGCCGCGGTGGCGGACTCCGAGGGCCGGGGCACCCTGTTCGGCAGCAAGGTCATGGTCTGGTTCGGCGAACTCTCCTTCGCCTTCTACCTGCTGCACAACCTCGTCCTGAAGTACGGCCATCTGCTGCTCGGCCACACCGAGGAGGAGGGCGAGCTGGTGGGCCACACCTGGGGCGTGCCCGAGGGAATCGCCCTGATCGCCGCCGCCTTCGCGGTGTCCCTGCTGCTGGCCTGGCTGCTGCACAACGGAGTGGAGAAGCAGGCGATGCGCCGCTGGTCCCGACGCAAGCCGGCTCCAGTGGCTGAAGTAACCAGTGGGTTCTATGCGAAGGACGGGGCAATTTAGCTAGGAAGTAAAGGTTATGGAACGGGCTGTCGAAAGACGGCAAGATCTCCACTGATCAGGCGTTCGGCACCGGATTCGATCAATCAGGTGCCCTATCTGGAGGGACGTGTACGTGCTGACGCTCCACCTGCAGGATGACGACGTCGCCGCGATCGACGCTGTGGCTGACGAACTCAGCCGGCGATACGACTCCGTGGAGTCCACGGAGTTCCAGGCCGAGAGCCGCCTCTACGCGGACGAGTTGCCACGTCGCGTGCGACGAGCGCTGCACGAATACCGCAGCACCGAGAAGTCCGGCATCCTGGTCGTCACCGGCCTGCCCGTGGACGACTCGGCGCTCGGGGCGACCCCGGCCGACCGCCGGCACAAGCCGGTGCCGTCCACGTCACTGCGCCAGGACATCGCCTTCTACCTCATAGCCAATCTGCTGGGCGACCCCATCGGCTGGGCCACCCAGCAGGACGGCTTCATCATGCATGACGTCTACCCCGTCCAGGGCTTCGAGCACGAACAGATCGGCTGGGGCAGCGAGGAGACGCTCACCTGGCACACCGAGGACGCCTTCCATCCGCTGCGCACGGACTATCTCGGACTGATGTGTCTGCGCAATCCGGACGGCGTCGAGACCACCGCCTGCGATATCGCCGATGTCGAGATCGACGACGAGACCCGGGAGACCCTCTCGCAGGAGCGCTTCCGGATCCTGCCGGACGACGCGCACCGCATCCACGGCAAGGCCCCGGGGGACGAGAGCGCACGCGAGAGTGCGCTGCGTGAGCGCAGCCGGCAGCGGGTGGCCTCGGCCCTGGAGTCGCCCGACCCGGTGGCCGTGCTCTTCGGGGACCGCGACGACCCGTATCTGCGGATCGACCCGCACTACATGCAGGGCGTCCAGGGCGAGACCGAGCAGCGGGCGCTGGAGACCATCGGCGCCGCGATCGACGACGCCATGTCCGGTGTCGTGCTCAGCCCCGGTGACATCGTTTTCATCGACAACTACCGCGTCGTCCACGGACGTAAGCCGTTCCGTGCCCGCTTCGACGGTACGGACCGCTGGCTGCGGCGGCTCAACATCGCCCGGGACCTGCGCAAGTCGCGCGAGGCCAGGCTCGCCGCCACCACCCGCGTCATCTACTGACCGGCTGCCGCCGATCAGTTAGCGCAGGCACCGGCCGAACCACCGGCGCCTGCGCCAGATCGCGCCGCTCAACACACGGCACCGACGGGGACCGCCGTCATGGCGGTCGGCCGCTGTGTGCCCATGCCCTCCCGCATCTGGGGAACCCTTTACGTCTCTGCGAGGTACCTGTGTCCGGAACGCAGCAAGTAAAAGCCGCTTTGGGGGATTCCGAAGGTGACACCGGAAACCTCACCCAACTGGAGTTCCTGGCTCTGAACAGCGAGTTCAACATCGCTGACGGCCACGCCCGGCAGGCGCTCACGCCGGGCCAAAGCAAGATCGTCGACGATCTGCCGCTGCTCTTCGCCGAGGGCGAGAAGCGGCCCGTCGAAGAGCTCGAACGCGAGGCGCACCACGCCTTCTTCACCGCCCTCGGCCAGCACAGCTACCCCTCGGCCCCCGGCCGGGTGCTGAGCTGCTACTCCTCCTCGGTCGCGATGGAGATCCTCTCCCGCTCGCTGTCCGAGACGATCGAGTCGGTGGCCCTGGTCCACCCGACCTTCGACAACATCGCCGACCTGCTGCGCGGCAACGGCCTGAAGCTGGTGCCGCTGGCGGAGGACCCGCTGCACGGCGACGACCTCGACGTGAGCCTGCTGAAGTCGGTGGGCTGTGTCTTCCTCACCACGCCCAACAACCCCACCGGCAAGGTCGTCTCCCGGGAGCGGCTGACCCGGCTGGCCGAGCAGTGCGCCGAGCACGGCGTCATCCTCGCGCTGGACACGTCCTTCCGCGGCTTCGACACCCGCGCCCACTACGACCACTACGAGGTGCTCAACGCCAGTGGTGTGCGCTGGGTGGTGATCGAGGACACCGGCAAGCTGTGGCCGACCCTCGACCTCAAGGTCGGCATGCTCGTCCACTCCGAGAACCTCGCGCTGCCGGTCGAGAAGATCTACTCCGACATCCTGCTCGGTGTCTCCCCGCTGATCCTCGCGATGGTCCGCCGCTTCTCCGAGGACGCCGCGGCCGGCGGTCTGGAGGATCTGCACCGCTTCATCGCCGCCAACCGTGCCATGGTGCGCGCGGAACTCGCCGGTCTGCCGGGCGTCACGGTCCCCGACCCCGACAGCCGGGCCAGCGTCGAGCGGGTCGCCATCGATGACCTGACGGGCACGCAGGTCTGGGCGAAGCTGCGGGAGCACAACGTCTACGCGCTCCCGTGCCGCCCGTTCCACTGGGCCAACCCGTCCGAGGGTGACCACACCCTGCGGCTCGCGCTGGCCCGGTCCACGGACCCGCTCGCCCAGTCCGTGCGCGCCCTGCGCCACGTGCTGAAACAGCGTTGATGACGCCTGTCGCAGAAGGAGGACTCCCGCACGGCTCCGTGCCCTCGCTGTCGCACACGCGGCAGTGGCGGCCCGGGGTCGTGCAGGAGGTCGCCCCGGCCGGCGTCCTCGACCTGGGCCCCGGCTACATCGAGCCGGCACTCCTGCCCGTACGCCTGCTGCGGGGCGCGTACGAGCAAGCGCTGGCGGAGTACGGCGCCGCGGCGCTGGGCTACGGTCACGACCCGGGCGCGCAGCCGCTGCGCGACCGGCTGGCCGCCCGCGCCGCCGCGGCGGACGGCCTCCCCTGCGACCCGGACCAGGTGCTGCTGACCTCCGGCACGTCCCAGGCCCTCTATCTGCTGGCGACCTCGCTCGCGGCCCCGGGCGACACAGTGCTGACGGAGGAGCTCTGTTACGACCTGGGACAGCGGATATTCCGGGACTGCTCACTGCGGCTCCGCCAGGTCGCCATGGACGGGTCGGGGATGCTGCCCGACGCGCTGGACCGCGCCCTGACCGAGGGCGCGCGAGCGGGCGCGAAAACCGCTTTCGTCTACCTCACCCCCACCCACCACAACCCCACGGGCCACACGATGCCGCTGGCGCGCCGCCGCCTGCTGCTCGAAGTGGCCGCCCGGCACGATGTGCTGATCGTGGAGGACGACGCCTACACGGAACTGTCCCTGATCCCTGACCGCACTCCCCCGCCCTCGCTGGCCGCCCTGGCCGGCTACCGGCGGGTGGTGCGGCTGTGCAGCTTCTCCAAGACCCTCGGCCCCGGACTGCGGCTGGGCTGGCTGCTCGCCGACCGGGAACTGGCCGGCCGGCTGGCCACGCACGGCCTGTTCGTCAGCGGGGGTTCGCTCAACCACACCACCTCGCTCGCCGTGAGCACCCTGCTCGCGAGCGGCGCGTACGACCGTCATCTCGACGCGTTCCGGGCGCAGTTGCGTGCTCGTAGGGACGCGCTCGTGGGCGCTCTACGCGCGATGCTGGACGACGGGGTGGAGCTGCGCACCCCGGAGGGCGGATTCTTCCTGTGGCTGCGGGCCGGGGACGGGGCCGACGAGCGTGAGCTGCTCGACGGCGCCGCCCGGGCGGGCGTCAGGATCGCCGCCGGATCGCGCTTCGGCACAACCCAGGGGGCCGGCTTGCGCCTGGCCTTCAGCTTCAACCCGCCCGCGTTACTGGAGCAGGCCGCCAAGCGGCTGACCACCGCATGGTCCGGCAGCACGCCGGACCTCGAGATCGGAGTGAGATCGTGACGACCAGCACCGGGACCAACGGCCGGCACACGGTGGCCGGTCCAGGCAGCGCCGGTCCCGTCGGGTACAGCCTGCCGCTCTCGCCGACGGGCGAGTCGGCGATGCTCACACCACCGCCGTGGCACTTCTCCGGCGAGGTCGTCATGGTCGACTACCGCGTCGACCCGGACGCGGCCCGACGGTTCCTGCCGCCGGGCCTGGAGCCGGGTGCCGACCCGGGCGCCGCGGCGGCGGTGTTCGCGACCTGGCAGTGGTGTTCGCAGGACGGAGCGGAGCTGACCGACCCCGGTCGCTGCCAGTTCGGGGAGTTCCTGATCCTGCTCAGCTGCGAGTTCGAGGGCCGTCCCATGGCGCGCTGCCCGTACGCCTGGGTGGACCAGGCCGTGCCCATGATGCGCGGCTGGGTGCAGGGGATGCCCAAGCAGTTCGGCGTGATTCACCAGAGCCGGCCCGTCACGGTCGGCAAGGCGGGCTCCCGGCTGGCGCCCGGCGGTCGTTTCGACGGCGCGCTGTCCGTGCACGGACGACGCGTCGTGGAGGCCTCGGTCACCGTGGACAGGTCGACGGACCAGCCGCCGGCGCTGCACGATGTTCCCCTGGCGCACACCCTGGTGTTCCCGGAGTGGGTGCCCTCCGGCGGCGGGCCGCGACCACGGCTGGTCGCCTCCGAGGTAAGCGATGTGGAATTCTCCCCGATCTGGACCGGATCGGGTGATCTCACGTTCTTTGACGGACTGGGGGATGATTTCGGGGCGCTCGCACCGTTGGAAGTAGGTAGCGGCCACGTGTTCTCGTACGGGGAGACCTTGCACGGCGGCCGGCTGCTCAGCGACTACTCGGTATCGAACGACATCAGCCATGACCACGGGGGACAAAGTGCTGAGGATCCACTTCACAGTTGAGGACATAGCAAATACGCGCATGCTGGCGACCCTCGGGCCGCTGGCCGAGAGCGCTTTCGCGCTCTATCTGTTCGGCCGTAACGGCGATGTCGCCTTTCACGAGTGGCGTCGCAGTGTCCGCGCCGAACTCGGCAAGGACGCGGCCCGCTTCACGGCCTTGTCCCAGCAGTTCCGGACCCTGGAGGAATTACCTGCCGCCTTCGCCGACGCCTTCACGCCGGGGGCGGACCCCGACCAGGTTCCGTCCGGCGAGGACCGGCGCGGCGCCAGGCTGCTGGCCGACCTGTGCCGGGTGGCCGTGCTGCCGCACTGGAGCCTGATCCGCAGTCATCTCGACGGTGCGCGCGAGGGCTGGGGCAGGGTGGCCATCTCGCACGGTGTCGAGCGGCTGCTGGGCTCCGTGCACCCCAAGGTCCGCTGGCGGGCGCCGGTCCTCGAACTGCGGCACGGGCCCAACCGCGACATCCATCTGGACGGTCGCGGGTTGCTGCTGTGCCCGTCGTTCTTCCTGTCGGAGCAGTCCTGTTCGTTCGTGACGGCGGTCGGCAAGGACGCCATGCCCGCCCTTGTCTTCCCCGTGAAGGCCTCGTCCAGGGTGGACATCTGGGGTACCTCGGAACACGACGAGCAGGCGCTGGGCGCACTGGTCGGGCACACCAGGGCGGCCGCCCTGGAAGCGCTCGCCGAGGGCTGCTCCACGGGCGAACTCGCCGACCGGCTGGGGATCTCGCTGGCCGGTGCCAGCAAGCATGCCGCGGTGCTGCGACGATCCGGGCTGGTGACCACCTCCCGTAACCGCAACACCGCGCTGC
Source organism: Streptomyces inhibens (assembly GCF_022221585.1). Classification (NCBI taxonomy): domain Bacteria; kingdom Bacillati; phylum Actinomycetota; class Actinomycetes; order Kitasatosporales; family Streptomycetaceae; genus Streptomyces; species Streptomyces inhibens. The sequence continues at coordinate 5,541,862 of NZ_CP084681.1, read as the reverse complement.
ACGCGCTCACCCCTCTGGGCACCGCCCTGCTCCGCAGCAGCGACCGCTTCATCTCGCCGCCTACCGCCCCGGTATCGCGCGTGCCGGCGCAACGCATGCGGCCCTTGCAGCTCAACGGCATCGGCCCCGGCACCAACCGGGCGGCGGTCTGACCGCCCCCGCGGACGGCCACCGCCACGACTTACGGCACCCCTGACAGGAGAGGACACGACAGTGGGCACAAACCCCTTCGACGACCCCGACGGCCGGTATCTGGTGCTGGTCAACGAGGAAGACCAGCATTCACTCTGGCCGGCTTTCGCCGAGGTGCCCCAGGGCTGGACGGTGGCGCTCGCGGAAACCGACCGTCAGTCCGCGCTCGACTTCATCACCGAGCACTGGACCGACATGCGGCCGCGCAGCCTGGTGCGGGCGATGGAAGAGGCTTAGACCAGCCTTGCCGTATCAGGCGATTTCTCCGGGACCGGCGGTTCTTTCTCAAAGATCGCTGCCGGCCCCGGGGAAGAAGCCCCCACCCGCCCCCGCCGTACGGCAGAATTCCTGCCCGTGACTATTCGCTTGCTGATCGCCGACGACCAGGAGATGGTCCGCCGCGGAATACGCCGCATCGTGGAGAGCCAGCCCGACATGGAAGTGGTCGGCGAGGCGGCAAACGGCGTGGACGCGGTGGAGATGGGGCGCACGCTCAAACCCGATGTGGCGCTGGTCGACATCCGGATGCCGCGGATGGACGGCCTGGAGGTGACCCGCCTGCTGGCCGACCCCGCCGCGGCCAACCCGGTCCGGGTCGTCGTGGTGACGACCTTCGACCTGGACGAGTACGTGTACCCCGCGCTGCGCTTCGGCGCCTCGGGGTTCCTGCTCAAGCGCTCGGGGCCGACGCTGCTGGTCGAGGCGGTCCGGGCGGCGATGGCCGGCGACAGCCTGATCAGCCCGTCGATCACTGTCCGGCTGCTCCAGCATGTCACCGGCCCCACGACCGGCCGCCGCCCCCGCCGCCGTGACTCGGTGCTGACCGAGCGGGAGGTGGAGATCGCCGGGAAGGTCGCCGAGGGCAAGACCAATTCCGATATCGCCCGCGAGTTGTTCATCTCCGCGGGCACGGTCAAGACCCATGTCGCGAGCATTCAGCGAAAGCTACAGGTACGCAATCGCGTCGGGGTCGCGGTGCGGGCCTGGGAGCTCGGATATGCCACCGGGCAGACCCCGGGGTGAAAACCCGCGGCCGGCATCGGGCAGCACGCCACCCGGCAGAAACCCCGATGCCGTCCCGCGGAAATCTGCCGTCCGGCAGATGCGGTAATTTCCGCGCTGTGCTTGCCGCCGCGCAACCCGGGGAATGTGCGTAGCCTCGCCCTCATGGATTACGACGTTCCTCCCCGGCAAAAGCGCCGCCGGTGGTGCGGGGTGGCCGCGGCAATGATGCTCGCCCCCGCCGTCATAGCGCCACCGAGCGCCTATCTGCTGGCGGTCATGGCCGCATTGACGCTGGCCGTATCGATACTTGCCTGGCCGACCGGCCGGATCTCCCTGGCCCAGGCGGCGGGCGGCGTCGCGCTGCTCTCCCTCGCCGCGGACGTCGGCTACTTCGGGCAGCCCGGCCTGGTGATCCTCTGGTACCCGTTCGAGACGGTCGCGCTGCTCGTTCTCCTGGAGCGGGTGGTACGTCATGTGCCCAGCCCCCGGGTGGGCATCGTCGCCCCGCTGACCGGCGCAGCCGTCATCCTGCTGCCCCTGCGCTTCACCCTGCACGCCCCCACCGCCGGGCTCAAGGAATCGGTCTTCGCGGCCTTGCTGGCCCTGATCCCGGCGGCCTGCGCGACGGGTGTGGGGCTCTATCTGCGGTCGCTGGACAACCGCCGGGCGTATGCCGTGGTGCTGGCGCGCCGTGAACAGCGCCTCGAAGTCGCCCGCGATCTGCATGACTTCGTCGCCCACGAGGTGACCGGCATCGTTCTGGAGGCCCAGGCCGCCCAAGTCAGCGAGGACGCCGGGCCCGAGGAGCACCGCGCCCTTCTGCAGCGCATCGAGAAGGCCGGGCTACGGGCGCTGGACTCCATGGACCAGACGGTGACGACGCTGCGCGAGGCGGACGGCCGCAAGTGGGGCGAGCCGCCGCCCACCCGGCTCTACGGCTTGGCCGACCTCCCCGAGCTCGTCGGCCGCTTCTCCTCCATGGCCGCCGCCGAGGTGGCGCTGTCCCTGGAGGACGAGGTCGCCGGCACCCTCTCGCGGGAGGCCGAGGACACCGCGTACCGGGTGGTACTTGAATCGTTGACCAATGTCCGTCGGCATGCGCCGCAGGCCGGCCGGGTCCAGGTGTTCGCCGGACGGACCGCCGACCGGGCCGTGGAGGTCTCGGTCGCCGACAACGCAGGGCCGGGGGCGTCCGCCGGCACCCGGCAGGGCGGCGGTACGGGCCTGGCGGGCCTCGGCGAACGCGTCAGCGCCCTGGGCGGCTCCCTGGAGGCGGGCCCGTACGAGAACGGGTGGCGGGTCAGGTGCCTGCTGCCGGCGCCCGCCATCCGCTGAGCGGATATCTGCCGATCGGCAGATGTGCCGGCCGCCCGGGCCCGGGATCCTCATAGGAGTGCACCACCCCGTGACTCTGGAGGAACCGATGTTCTCAGGCACCATCTCGAAGCGGCCCGCCACACTCGTCGTCGCGGTGGCGGCCGTCGCCGCCACCCTCGGCCTCTCCGGCTGCTCCGTGGACGCCTCGAAGGCGAAGCCCGAATCGAAGTCGTTCACGTACTCGGGCAAGTCCCTGAAGGTGACGACGCACGAGGTCGCCACCAAGGTGGTCGCCGCCGACCGCAAGGACATCAAGGTCACCCGCTGGTTCGACTCGGCCGCGGGCACCGAGCACCTGAAGTGGACCCTCAAGGGCGACACCCTGGACATCGACGCCGGCTGCAGCGGTATCGCGATCTGCGACGCCAAGTTCAAGGTCGAGGTCCCCAAGGGCATCGCGGTGACCAAGGACGGCGAGAAGACCGACCTGACCGGGAAGAGCTGACCGTGCTCGACCTCGTCAACATCACCAAGGTCTACAAGGGCGGCAAGCACGCCGTGGACGACCTGACGATGCGTCTGGAACCCGGCATGCTCGGCCTGCTGGGCCCCAACGGCGCCGGCAAGTCGTCCCTCATGCGGATCGCCTCCACGGTCACCCGGCCCACCAGCGGAAAGGTCCTCTTCCACGGAGAGGACGCGGTCGCCAAGCCCAACGCGCTGCGCCGGGCCCTCGGTTACCTCCCGCAGGACTTCGGCGTCTACCCGAACCTGACCTCCCGCGAGTTCCTCAGGTATCTGGCGGCGGCCAAGGGCGTCTCGGCCAAGACCGCCAAGGCCCGTATCGATGAGCTCCTGGAGCTCGTCAACCTCACCGAAGCGGTCAAGCGTCCCCTGGGCAAGTACTCCGGCGGCATGCTGCGCCGGGTCGGCATCGCCCAGGTGCTGCTCGCCGACCCGCAGGTGATCATCGTGGACGAGCCGACCGCGGGGCTGGACCCCGAGGAGCGGGTCAGGTTCCGCAATCTGCTCAGCGATCTGGCGGCCGACAAGGTCGTGATGCTCTCCACCCACATCGTCTCCGACGTCGAGTCGGTGGCCTCCGACATCGCGGTGATGGCCGGCGGCCGGCTGCAGCGCCGCGGCACCCCCGAGGACCTGCTGCGCTCGGTGGACGGCCAGGTGTGGGAGGTGCTGGTCGACCCCTCGTCCGTAGCGGCGGTGCAGGCGCAGTACACCGTCAGCCGCCTGGTCCGCACGACCGAGGGCGTCCGTATCCGGCTGCTCTCGCGCGAGCTGCCGTACGAGGGCGCCGTCCAGCTGACGCCCGACCTGGAAGACGCCTACCTCGCCATCATCCGTGGGGTCGACGGCGGCCGGGCCGCCCAGGGCTTCGGCGAACGGCCGCTCCAGGCACGGGTGGTGTGAGGCAATGATGCGCATGCTCACCGGTCTTGCGGTGGCCGACTTCCGCGACCGGGTACGCCGGCCCGCGTATGTCGTGATCCTGGCCGCGGCCGTCGCCCTCGGTTACGTGGCGGTGCCCGACTCGGACGCCAAATGGATGATCATGCAGATCGGTGATCACCGCGGGATCTACAACAGCGCCTACGTCGGCATGGTGACGGCCCTGGCCAGCGGTCTGTGGATCACCCTCGGCGGCTTCTACATCGTCCGCAACTCCATCGAACGCGACCGCAGCACCCGCGTCGGCCAGCTGCTCGCCGCCACCCCGCTGCGCACCACCGCGTACATGCTCGGCAAGTTCCTCAGCAACCTCATGCTGCTGTCCTCCATGCTCGTGGTGCTCGCGCTCACCGCCCTGGTCATGCAACTGGCCCGCGGCGAGTCGCACGACATCGACCTGATCGCCCTCTGGCAGCCCTTCCTCCTCATCGCGCTGCCGCTGGTCGCGCTGACCGCCGCCCTCGCGCTCCTCTTCGAATCGCTGCCGCTGCTGCGCACCGGCCTGGGCAACATCCTGTGGTTCTGCATCTGGATGGTCGTCTCGACGGCCGGCCAGGGCCCCGGTCTGCCCCTCGACGGCATCGGCGTCAACAGCGTCGTCCGGTCGATGTATGACGACATGGTCGCCCAGCACATCGATGTCACCGGCGCGTTCAGCCTCGGTCTGACCTACCTCGACAAGCCCCTCGGGCTCTTCACCTGGGACGGCTTCACGCCCACCGCCGGCTATGTCCTCGGCCGGGTGACGCTGCTGCTGATCGCCGTCGTGATCGCCATGCTCCCCGCGCTGTGGTTCGGCCGCTTCGACCCCGCGCGAACCTGGCTGGGCCAGGGGCGCACCCCCGAGCAGGCCCCGGCCGACGGTGTCGTCCAGCCGGTCTTCATCGACGAGGTCGGCCCGGGGACGCCTCCGCTGTCCGTTCAGGGCCATGGGGGAGCTTCCCCGTCCCGGCCCACCGTCGCCACGCTGCTGCGCACCCGCCCGGAGCCGGGCGCCGTGACCCTGCGCGTCTGGGCCGGCGAGGTCCGCATCCTGCTGCAAGGTGTGCGCTGGTGGTGGTGGACCGGTGCCGCATTCCTCATGATCGCCGCGCTCTCCTCCCCGGGGATCCACGGCATCATCCGCGTGATGCTGCCGCTGTCCTGGATCTGGCCGGTGCTGATCTGGTCGCGGCTGGGCACCCAGCGCCACGAGTACCACGTCGACGGCATGCTCGGCGCCTACCCCGCGGTGCGCCGCCGGGTCTTCGCCGAATGGGCCGCGGGCCTGACCATCACCGCCGTGGCCGGCATCGGTCCCCTGATCCGCCTGGTGGCCGCCGCCGACTGGTTCGGTCTGGCCGGCTGGGTCGGCGGGGCCCTGTTCATCCCGTCCCTGGCCCTCACCCTGGGCACGCTCAGCCGTACCCATCGCCTCTTCCAGGCGGTCTACCTGCCGCTCTGGTACAGCGTCGCCAACGGACTGCCGATCTTCGACTTCATGGGCGCGCTGCGCGACAGCAGCGAACTGGCCGCCGTGCAGCCGTCGGTGACCGTCGTGGTTTCCGCGGCCCTGATGGCCATCGTCTTCATGACCGGCGTACTCCGCCGCTTCGGCCGCGACTGACCCACCGACCCCGTCGGCGCCGCGGCTGCCGACGGGTTCGGGGCCGCGCGGCACCGGTGCCCCCGAGAGAGGAACACGCCATGACCGACCCCATCCGAACCCCCGACACGCTCGCCGTCGACCACACCCGGCACACACGGCCGCTGCAGGCCGAGCGCCGGATCGCGGAACTGGAAAACGAGTTGGACGAGCTGCGCAGCGCCAACGAGATCCTCTTATCGGTGGCCACCTACTTCGGCCAGGCCAACGTCCTGCCCACCCGGCCGGGGATACCCGGCCCACCCGCCGCCGAGCGCTGACGCCCGACGTAAGCGCCCCGGCACACACAAAGCCAACGGGGGTGAAGCACCGACTCGATCCGAACAGACCCGAGGAACTCCTATGCGACTGTGGCCCCGGCACAAAGCCGGCCGACCCGAAACCGACCGGCACGAAACCGACCCGCACACGGCCGAGCAGCACACGGCCGACGCACCCGAGGCCGGCCGGCCCGCACCCGGCCGCACCACGAAGGGGAGCCCGCGCTCGCTCCCCGCGACGATCGTCATGACGCTGTCCGTGGCCCTGGCCGTGACCCTGACCGCGGCGCTGACCGGGGCGTTCGCCCCCGCCCGCCCGTCCCTCAGGAGCGAGAAGGCCGCCCCCGCCGCCCCCCACTCCCCCCAGTGGACAGCCACCTGGGGAGCCGCCATGCAGCAGGCGACGAACGAGGCCACGGAGGACACCCCGAACTGGTCCCGGCAGGGATTCAAGAACGAGACCCTGCGCCAGGTGATCCGGCTCAGCGTCGGCGGCCCCGAGCTCCGTATCCGCCTCTCCAACGCCTACGGCACCAAGCCCCTCCACATCGCCGGCGCCACCGTCGCCAGGTCCGACGGCGAGGCCAAGGCGCGCCCCGGCACCGTACGCACCCTCACCTTCCGCCATGCGCCCGCCCTCACCATCCCCGCGGGCCGCGACACCGTCAGCGACGCGGTGGCCATGCCGACCGCCAACCTCGAAAAACTCACCGTCACCCTGCGCTTCACCGCCCCCACCGGCCCGGCCACCATGCACCGCTTCACCACGGCCACGTCCTACCGCGCCCCCGGCGACCGGCTACGCAGCCCCGCCGCCGATGACTTCAACCGCCGTGCCTCGCACGCCTGGTACTACCTGACGGCCGTCGATGTGACCCAGGAGCCGCCCCGTTCGGCCGACTCCCTCATGGTCTTCGGCGACTCCCTCATGGACGGCGTCGGCACCAGCCCCGACACCGACAACCGCTTCTCCGACAAACTCGCCGAACGCCTCATCGCCGCCGGCCGCCCCCAGGGAATGACCAACGCCGGCCTGGCGGGTGACCCCCTGCTGCACGATTCCCCCTGCTTCGGCGAGAAGGGCACCGCCCGCTTCGCCAAGGAACTGCGCGATCGCGCCGCCCTGCGCACCGTCTTCATCCACCTCGGCGCCAATGACCTCGCCCAGTCCCAGCAGGACGACCCCTGCACCAGGAACCGCCCCCCGGTGACCGCCCAACAGCTCATCGACGGCCACCGCGCCCTGGTCCGCGCGGCCCACGCCCGCGGTATCAAGGCCATCGGTGTGACGATCCTCCCCCTCAGGAGCGCCGTCTTCCCCTTCACCACCCCCGCCGGTGACAAGATCCGCCGGCAGCTCAACCACTGGATCCGCACCAGCCACACCTACGACGCCGTCCTCGACGCCGACCGCGTCCTGACCGACCCCGCGAACCCCAACCGCCCCCGCCCCGGCTACATCTCCCAGGACGGCCTCCACCCCAGCGACGCCGGCTACCTGGCCCTCGCCTCCGCCGTCGACCTGAACGCCCTCTGACCCCACTCCCCCCACCCCCAGACAGCCCCGACCAGGTGCCCCCCGTCCCTGGTCGGGGCGCACGTCCGTCACGAGGGCAACGTCCGTCTGTACGCGGGCGAGTGCGGCCCCGAGGCAGAAGTGCGGGCCGTGTGCGAAGTCCTGGCCGGCCTCGCCGAGCGCACCCCCCAGCCGCCGCCCCCGGCGTCCGGCCGCACCGCCCAGGAAGCCCTGGGCGCGTTCGCCCGCGCATGGGTCGCCCGGCTCCCGCTCGCCACCGATGAGCACCGGGCGGCCGGGATCGGCATGGTCCTGATGCCGGAGATCCTCGCCGACGCACGAACCCGCCTGCCGTTCGCCCAACTGATGAAGCTCAACGCGATCCTGCTCGGACTCGCCCCGGAGCGTCTGCACCGGCCCGAAGCCTCCGCCCCCCGCCTGGTACGCGTCGCGGAAGCCACCTCACCACCCTGCACGGCGCGAGCCAACTGGCCGACGCCGCACCCGGCTTCACCGAACCCTTCGACATCGTCAGCGCCTGCGAGCGGCTGACCGGCCTCGATCTGGGCGACGCATGGGCACCGCCCCACCTCCCCTACGTTCCGCAGGCCCGGCCCGGCGACGAACCGTGGTCCCCGCCGCACGCGGCAGTGGACACAAGGGTGGACACGGTGAGCGGCGAGCCCGCGCGGCTCACCGGCGAGCGCGACGGCGCGCTGGCGGTCCTCGGACCGCACCGGCTCGAAGCCGCCGAGGAGGCCGTACGGGCCGCCCCGCCCGGGGCCGGCGTATCCGCCGTCAGCGACACCACCGAGACCGCCGTCCGCATCAGCTCGGCCGCATCATCGCCCGCGCGGAAGGCCGCGGCGCCTGCCATGCCGCCGCAACGGCCAACTCTCACACCCCCGCCAACCGGCCACAGCCTTAGGTGTGTTGCCCTGACCATTCGGTGACACCACAACCATCGATGGACGGCTGTTACACCCCTGACAGCACATCGCTAAACGACCGTCATAGCTTCGGACCCGCCGACCGATCAACAACAACCGGAGCGAGAGCCATGAACCGCACCACCCGCACGACCCGGCGCACCAAAACAGTCATGGGAGCCGCCCTGGCCGGAGTCGCCGTCCTCGGCATGTTCGCCACCGCCCACGCGGCAAACGCCACGCCCGCCCCGACGCACACCGTGGCCACCGCGAGCCTCGCCCGCACCGCCAACTTCCCCTACGTCATCAACCACTACGGCGAGGAGAACGCGGACAAGGGACGCGCCGAGCGCAGCCCCAAGAACCTGGTGCTCTCCGAATTCACCTCCATAAACGGCCTCACCTGGCAGCAGTGGGGCGCGAAGAAGGCAGTCGGCACCGGAAAGGTGACCGGCACCTGGTGCCTCGACACCTGCCTCGACAAGCCGCTGAAGGCGACCGTCACGCTCTCCGACCCCAAGACCGTGAACGGTAAAAAGGTCTTCTCCACCTTCACCCTGAAGCTGGCCAACAACCCCGGAACCTACGAATCCGAAGACCTCCAGGGCAAGCGCCCCCTCGCCACCAGCTGACGCCCCCCGCCGGACGAACACGCCCACGGCCGCAGCCACCGTCTCCACCCTGACGCTGACGGCCGTGGGCATTGACGCGGACGCTACCCCGCCGCACAGGCCGGCTCGGCCTCGAAGGCCAACAGGGACAGCCCGGTGACCTGGATGACGGCGTTCCACTCGTCCTGGGTCAACTCCGGGAATGCGTCGAGCACACAGCCGGGAACGGGACAGCCATCAGCGCTCAGCAGTACCTGCGCGAAGGCGAACCCCGAGCGGCTGAGACACACGCGAGCCCCTGGCTGCTGCCCTGTGCGCCGCACCGCGAGGTGCTGAGCGGCATCCTGATTGTCAGGAGTCTCCGACGCGAAGTCCAGCAGCGTGGTCCGCAGCTGCGCAGTGAGTTCGTCCTGGTGCAGATCTGCGCGTTCCGCGACCGCGGCCAGCGCCTGGCAAAAACGCTCCCTGCCTACCGACCGGGCCGGCCTCGGGGTGCGCTGCCGATGCCGTGCGGCGTCATCGGCCACAGGCTCGGGCTCCGACTCAAGCACCCTGAGGATGAGCTTGGAGACCAGCAGTACAGCTTCCCACTCGTCCTGGCCCAGCGTCGGGCAGCTCTCCCGCACCTGCGGCGGGAGACCGCTCTCGTCTGCGCACCAGAGCAGGTCCGGCAGCCCTACGTCATAGTCCGCGAGCCGCAGACCGAGGTTCCGTCCCCACCTGTGATCCTCACCGCCGACGATGACGAGTTCCACGCGCGAGCGCTCGCCCAGCACCTCCACAGCCAGTTCACGCAGCGCGTTTTCGACCGGGGCACTGAGGTCTGCCTCAGCTACGTGCCCCCTCTCTCCGACGTGCAGCAGGGCATCGCGCAGGCGACCGCGCGGCGATGACGGATTCATGGTCTCCTCGATGAGTACGTCAGCGCGCCAGTCTCACCAACCGCTCGACCGCCTGGGCCGGCGAATCGGTAGCGGCCATCTCCTTGCGGACCTCGTCCGCGGCCACCGTCAGTGTCCGGTCGCCGAGCAACCGGGCAAACAGTGCACCGTTGACCTCGGAGGGCGCCGCGGACAGCCCGACTCCGCGCTTGACCAACGCCTCGGCGTTGATGAAATTGTCGTCGCCGGTCGGCAAGGCCAGTTGAGGCAAGCCCGCGTGCAGCGCCGACAGGGTGGTACCGATGCCGCCCTGATGCACGATTGCGGCGCAGCTTTCCAACAGCACATGCAGCGGCACCCAGTCGCAGACCCGTACGTTGGACGGAAGCTTCCCGAGCGGCGCCGGGTCGGCGCCCCCGAGGGCGAACACGAAATCGGCATTCGTGCCGCCCGCCGCATCGACCAGCGCGCTGAAGACCCCGATACCCAGCATCTCGGGTGCCGTGGTGCCGAGCGTCACCGCGACCCGAGGGCGCTGTGCCGGCCCGATCAGCCAGTCGGGGACCAGCCCGCCGCTGCCGTACGGGACATACCGCACGGGCCAGATGCCCTCGTCGCAGGCGCCGGCCATGCTCGGCGGTACGACGTCGATGACCGCGCGGCGCTCCGGCCGGCCGTTCACGCCGTGCCGCTGGTAGGCGGGCGCCAGTTTCGCTGCCATGGCCGGGACGACTTCGGCGGCGCCGGCGTGGAAACCGCCGCGGTGCTCCACGGCCGGGACGGAGAGCACGGAGGCGGCGAGCGGGCCCGCTCCCTGAGCTACGTCGTGCACCACGAGGTCCGGTTGCCAGCGCTTGGCGAGGTCGACCGTGCCGTCCGCCATCGCGTCCGACCACGCGGAGAGCAACCCGGTGATGGGGTTGGGGTCGGCGTCGGCGGCGCCCTCTGCCTCCGGGTCGGTGTACTGGCGGTGCAGGCCCGCTATCGTGTCGAAGTCGACTACCTCGGCCACCGGCAGGCCGGCCTTGGAGATCGCGTCGAACGGTCCCTGGAAGCCGGCCAGCAGTACCTCGTGGCCGGCTGACCGCAGCGCCCATGCCGTGGACACCAACGGGAACAAGTGGCCGGGGAAGGGGTAGACGCTGAAGAGAACCCGCAGCCGTCCGTCCGCAGACGTCATGACGCGACCGAGCTGCCCGTGACCGTTACCGGTTGCACGGGTATCGGGCCGGGCCAGTGGCCCTCGTCCCGGCTGAGCAGTGAACGCTGCAGCCGCTGCAGAGGGATGGTCGGTTCGATGCCGAGTTCGTCGTGGAGCACCTTGCGCAGCGACTGGTAGGCGTTCAGGGCCTCGCCTCTTCGGCCCGTGTGTCTCAGGACAGTGATCAGCTGGGCGTGGAACCACTCGTTGAGCGGGTGGTCCGCCACCAGCGCGCGCAACTCAGGAACGAGTTCGAGATGCCGCCCCAGTTGCAGGCGGGTCTGCACATGGAGTTGCGTGGTCCTGATGCGCATCTCTTCGAGGCGTACGACATGAGCCTCGAGTATCTTGCCGGCGCTGACATCGGCGAGCACCCGGCCGCGCCAGAGGGACAGCGCCTCATGCAGCCGCCGTGACGCGTCCTCGAGTCGGCCGCGCTCGTGCAGTTCACGACCTTCATCGGCCAACCGCTCGAACATGTTCGCGTCCAGCTGGTCATCGCTGACGTACAGACCGTATCCCGGGGGCCGGGTCGCCAGTATGCGGCTGGCCTCCTCGTCGCCGAAGCTGCGGCCGAACGCCTTGCGGAGCTGGTAGATGTACGTCTGGGAGGTCGTGACCGCGCTCCGCGGCGGGTGGTCGTCCCAGAGCTCGTCGATCAGGGCTTCCATGTCGACGATCTGGTTCGCCCGGAATAACAGCAGGGCCAACGTACGGCGCACCTTGGGTGCGGTGGGCGTGCAGAATTCCCCGTTGTTAACCACTTGCATTGGTCCGAGAATATTAAACCTCATCTTAACTCCCCGTGGTGTTCCGGTCTCGTAGTCGATGCTCCAGCTGTGGACGACATTATCTCTTTTCCGCACAAATTTCCGAAGTTTAACCTCCCTTGGTTAGTTTTTTACTCCGGACAGAGGTTTGGAATCCGGAATCGGAAATGCAGCGTGCGCATGCAATTACGACACGTAATGGCCGCGACAACCGGCCGCAGGTCGCGAGTGGACTTTTCTCGGACATTCTTTACGGTGACCGTCCAGGCTCTTTTTTGACCCGGACATGATCATTGCGCCGGTCTGTGATCTGCGTTTTTCGGCCAGATCGCGTCACGGCCAGCGCGGATGGCGATGCCGCCAAGGCGGAGGTGGGGTGATCAAGATGGGGGCGGCGTGCCTGAAAGTCGCCGTGCGTTTCCGATGTAGTGGGTAGTTTTCGCGTTCCTGTATGTAGCCTACGGATACGAGTCAGCGCATCGCAGATTTACGGATCCCGTCGATCAGGTCGGCCTGCCGCAAAATCGCATCTCCGTGAGGCGCGAAGTCGTTGCCCTTCAGAATCGCATCGGCAAAGGCTCCGGAGATATTCACGAATTGCTGATCCGCCGGAAGCGTCAGTTCCTCGACATGATCCTGGCGCTCAATCCGCACGACCGGAGAGTGCGTATCCGGAGTGGTGAACGCGCGACTGAGCGAGAGCTTCCCCTCGCTGCCCCAGAGTGTGTATTCGCACCGGTAAAAGTGCGTGAGCCCGAACGTCAGCTGTGCGGTCACTCCGGACGGTGCGCTCAACAGGGCACTGCCCCCGACGTCGAGGCCCCCGTCCCGGGCCGGCCTCAGGTGCGCGCCGAGCACATCCAGCTCACCGCCGAGATACAACTGCGCGGCACGCACGGGATAGACACCGACCTCGAGCAACGCGCTGGCGTGCCGGGTGAGGTAACGGTCCTCCCCCGCCGGCAAAGGCGGGAACCCGAACTCGCTGGAGAAGGAGTGCAGTTCACCGATCACGCCGTCACTGATCAGCTTCGCGATGGCCGTGTGCTGGGAGTGGTGGAGGAACATGAAGCTCTCCATCAGCAGCAGCCCCTCCTCCCGTGCCACGGTGACCGCTTGCAGCGCCTCCGGCCGAGTGGCGGCAAACGGCTTCTCGCACAGCACATGCTTGCCGGCCCGTAGGGCCTTGATCGTCCACTCCGGGTGCATGCCGGGCGGCAGCGGGATGTACACGGCGTCCAGGTCGTCGCGTTTGAGCAGCTCGTCGTAGCCGGTGACAGCCTCGCAGTTGAACTCCGCCGCGAAGGCCGCGGCCTTCGCGGGGGTCCGGCTCGCGACGGCGACAACGTCTATCAGCGGTTGCCGGAGCATCGAGGGCAGCATCCGCCGCCTGGCGATGCTTGCGCACCCGACCACACCCAGAGCAACAGAACCATCACGGTTCTCGTTCATTGCCGTTCGCCTCTCTGATCACTGTGGTGCTACCGCCCCACGAGCCTCTCCGGCCGTCACCGAAACCCGCTCGAGGATGCGTCCACCGTCGCGCGAGCGGGCGCTCGCTCGTTCAGCTTCCTGTCCGCCGGATGTACTTGAACTGCTCCCAGTCGTCACGCAGAGCGTCCTTGAGCGGGCGGTGTGCGCTCCAGCCGAAGTGCTCCCGGGCCGGTTCGGGGTCGACCCGCAGCCATTCGCCGCCGGAGCCGGTCGAAGCACGGGCGCCCTCCACCGGCTCCCGCTCGACCAGCTCCGCCTCGACACCACTGACCGCGATCTGGGTGGTGACGAGGTCGCGTACGGGGACGGCCTCACCGGTGCCGATGGGCACCACTCGGCCGGTCAGGTCTGATCGCGCCGCGGCGACGACGGCGTCTGCCGCGTCCCGGACGTCGAGGTAGTCGCGCCACGCCCGCAGCGGCGCCAGCTGTACGACGCCGCTCTCGCCGCTCTCGTAGGCTGTCCAGAGCTGTTCCAGTACCTTGCCGAGCAGACTCGGCAAGGGAGTACCGGGACCTGCGAGGTTGGCCAGCCGCAGCACCATGCCGTCGACCCGGCCACTTTTGACCGCCGCGAGTACCAGCTGGGTGGCGGCCAGCTTGTAACGGCCGTACGGACCGGTGGGGTTGGCCGGTGTCTGTTCGGTGATCGAAGAGCCGTAGGGCGTCACTCCGTACTCCATGACGGTACCCAGTTGCAGGAAGCGCGGGCGGTGGCCCGGCAGCAGGGCGAGCCCTTCCACCACCCGCTGGGCGAGTATGAACAGCGAGCAGCGCATCACGTCCTCGCTCACGCCCCAGCAGCGGCCGGCGGCGTTGACCACGACATCCGGGCGCTCGGCCAGGAGCATGTCCGCGATGTCCCGGGGCGACGCGTTCACCAGGTCCATCGCCAGGAACGGGGTGTCACCCAACTTCGGCGGGGCCTTGGAGGCCACCGCGAGGACGGAGTAGCCGGCCCGGTCGAACGCCGCGCTCACATGGCGGCCGACCCAGCCGGTACCGCCCAGCACCATCACACGTGGGCCGGCGGCCTCCAGGCGCCGCTCGACCGGGAGTTCATCGGACGACATGGAGGCCCCCGGTCGCGGTGGGTGTGATACCGCCCGGCACCAGCTTTTCCAGCAGCCGGACGTTGGCGGCTGGGCTCGGCATGGCGGCGATCTCGGCATGCATCGCGCCGGCCCGTGCCCGGTGCGCCGGATTGTCGAGCAGTTCCCGGCAGGCGGCGAGTATGTTCTCTGCGCTGTCCTCGCCCGGCTCCAGGACCTCGGCGGCGGCGGTACCGGCCAGCCGCCGGGCCGCTATCCGATTGTTGAGCATGTAGGGCAGCACCAGCTGCGGGACCCCGGACGCCAGGCAGGAGTACATGGTGTTGCCGCCGCCGTGGTGCACAACGGCGTCGCAGGTGGGCACCACGGAATCCAGCGGCAGCCACCCCGCCCGCAATCCGCGCACCGCCGGCAGTCGCAGGTCCGCCGCCTTCTCCTTGTTCACCGCGACCAGGATTTCCGCGTCCAGGTCGGACAGCGTGTCGATCAGGTCTTCAAGGGTCCCGACGCCACCGGGCTTGCCGCGGGTGATCCGGCTGCCCAGGGTCACGCAGACCCGCGGCTTGCCGGACCGCTCGGTCATCCACGGCTCCAGTGGCGCGGTCGTGTTGAACGGTACGTAGCGGGCCGGGCTGCGGCCGGGCACCGGCCCCTCCGACAGGCTCGGCGGGCAGGTGTCCAGGTAGAGGTCCGGTTCCGGCAGCTCGGTGCGGCCCAGTGCGGCCAGTTCGGGAGCCAGCTCCTCGGCCGCCGCACGGTCGAGCAGGGGCAGCGAGGTGACCTCCACCGCTTGGTTGACCCAGGGCACCCCCAGGCGCATGGCCAGCAGCGGCGCGGCGAAGTGGTACGTGGTGCCGACGACAAGATCGGGCTGCCAGCGTGCGGCGAACGCGTTGAGTCCACCGATCGAGAAGGCGGCCAGCCGTCCGAAGCCGTGCCCCATGAAGGAGAGCGTCTCCTCCTCCCCGTGCGGGAAGGCGATTTGCTCACCGTTCCGGTCGAAGCGGACCAGATCGGTGATGTCCTGGGGCGGGAGGGCGACGAACGGCAGACCGGCCCCGGAGACCGCGGGCGCGGCGTTTTCCGGCCCGGCCAGTGCCACCTCGTGACCGGCTGCGCGCAGCGCCCAGGTCAGTGGCACGAGGGGGAACACCAGTCCCAAAGTCGGGCCCGTCAGGATGAGAATACGCATGGTGAGACAGTCCTGGTCCGTGGTCTTGGATTCTTCGAGCCCTGGTCACCATGTGGTGTGCAGAGCCGCCAACAGGCTGCGCGCCTGCACATTGACGTAGTTGCTGTGCCGCAGCAGCCCGGTCAGCTGACGTACCGTCATCCAGCGGTAACCGGAGGGGACTTCCAGTGGAAAGTCCTCGCCGACCTGGATCACCTGGTACCTGGTGTCGGCGTGGAAGAACCGGCCGCCCTCCTCGGACTGCACCGCGTCACAGGTCCGCGCGGCCGGGTCCGTCTCCGTGACCAGGTCGAGGAAGCGGGGCTGGTCCTTCTCGGGCAGCCCCGCGAAGTTGCCGCGCAGGCACATCACGGTCGGCGCCAGTTCGGCCACATTGAGGATGCCGGCCTCCATCTTGGCGTGCACCAGCAGATGGAGCACCCCGTTGACCGGCCGGGCCAGGAAGGCGGCCAACCCCTGCTCGGTCGGAGCGATCAGCGGCTGCGTCCAGCGGGCCACCTCGCGGTTGCTGGCCGCCACATTGGCCGCGATCACCTTGAAGTGGCGTCCCTCCTCATGGCTGATCTCGTCCTCGGTCGTGCGCCAGCCGCGCACCTGGTGCAGCGGCACGCTGCGCTGCAGCACCTCGTGGCGCGAGCGCACCTCGGTCAGCCAGCTCAGGATCTCCCCGGTGCTGTGCAGGGGATCCTGCGCCGCCGACATCGAGCGCAGCAGGGACTCCCGGTAGCCGTTGTCCCCTGGGGTCCGCGCCGTGCCGTCGGGCGGCGCGAACGGGATGCAGGACAGCACGGTGCGGGCGTCCATGTTGATGACGTTGTCCCGCCGCAGCAACCGGTGCAGCTGACCAATGGTCAGCCAGCGGAAGTTCGGGGACGGGTCAACATCCTCGGTGATCTCCACGACCATGTTGCGGTTGCGCTTGCGGAGGAACCACGAACCCTGCTCCGACTGGAGCGAGTCGACCAGGATGCGGCTGCGCCGCCCCGGCGGGGCGAAGTACTCCATGTACGCCACCTGGCGCCCACGGTGGACTCCGGTGTAGTTGCTCCGGGTCGCCTGCACCGTCGGTGACAGCTGCACGGTGTTGAGGTTGCCGGGCTCCATCTTCGCCTGCATCAGACAGTGCAGTACGCCGTCGAACTCCTTGACGGCGATGCCGAGGACGCCGACCTCGGGCTGGTTGAGGATCGGCTGTGACCAGCTACCGCGGTCCTGCCAGTCGGTGCTGACCTGGAGCCCTTCGACGGCGAAGAACTTCCCGCTGTCGTGCACGAGGTTGCCGGTGCCCGCCTGGAAGCCCCAGCCCTCCAGCTCCCCGAACGGGATACGGGTCACCTCGAACCGGTTGACCCTGCGCTGCTCGGCGAACCAGGACTCGAAGTCCTCGTTCGGTGTCACCTTGCTGTCGTCCGCGTAGGCCGAGGCGTTGAACCGGCGGCCGAGGTCGTCCTCGCTCCTGCCCGGCGAGGCGGTGGTCAGCACAGTGCCCGTGGTCATCGCAGTGTCCCCTTGTCCGCCGCCGGCGCCGAAGCTGCCGCTGCCGAACTGCCCGCGGCCAGTGGCCGCCACCAGTCGGGATGGGACCGGTACCAGTGGACGGTCTCCGCGATTCCCCGCTCGAAGGGGATCTGCGGGCGGTAGCCCAGCTGTTCGCGGATCTTGCTGTCGTCCAGCGAGTAGCGCAGGTCGTGGCCCTTGCGGTCGGCGACCCTGCGCACGCTGCTCCAGTCGGCTCCGCACAGGTCGAGCAGGGTCTCGGTCATCCTGAGGTTGGACAGGTCGGTACCGCCGCCGATGTTGTAGATCTCGCCCGGCCTGCCGCGGGTGAGCACCAGCTGGATGCCGCGGCAGTGGTCGTCGACGTGCACCCACTCGCGGACGTTGGTGCCGTCCCCGTACAGCGGCACGCTGCGGCCCTCCAGAAGGCTGATGACGAAGAGCGGCACGAGCTTCTCGGCATGCTGGTACGGGCCGTAGTTGTTGGAACACCGGGTGATCCGGACGTCCAGGCCGTGCGTCTGCGCGTAGGCGCGGGCGATGAGATCACTGCCGGCCTTGGACGCCGCGTACGGGGAGTTGGGGGCGAGTGGCCAGTCCTCGCTCCACGACCCATCGGTGATCGAGCCGTACACCTCGTCGGTCGAAACGTGCACGACCCGGCCCACACCTGCCTGCAGCGCGGCGTCCAGCACACTCTGTGTGCCGAGCACGTTGGTTCGTATGAACTCCGCGGCACCCAGCAACGACCGGTCCACATGGGACTCGGCGGCGAAGTGCACGATCTCGTCCTGGCCCTTGGCCAGCGCGTGCATCCGCACCCGGTCGTTGATGTCTGCTCGGACGAACTCCAGCCGTGGGTGCCGCGCCGGCAGATTGGCCAGGTTGCCCGCATAGGTCAGCTTGTCCACCACGGTGACCTGCGCGTCCTCGTAGCCGGGGTACCCCCCGTCCAGGAGCGTGCGCACATAGTGGGAGCCGATGAAACCGGCTCCACCGGTGACGAGAATCCGCATGTCAGCACCTCTGCCGGTTAGATGTCGCCGAGTGCGGTCATCGTCGGCCGGGGGCTTCGAGGAAGGGTCGAGAAGCGGGCCACCCGTCGGCACGAGCACGGCCGCCGGGAGCGGGCCGCTCTCCAGCGGGGCTTGAACGCGGCTGCCTACGGTGCCGTCATGGAGTTCCGTAGCATGACGATTCGTCAATTGAAGCTGCCAGACGTTTTTCTGCTGAAGTCCAAGGGATTCGCCGATACGCGCGGTCTCTTCTTCGAATCGTTCGAGCAGGCGACCCTCAGCGAAGCGCTGGGCCGGCCCTTCAGCGCGGTGCAGAGCAATTTCTCGGTGTCCCGGCGCGGCACCCTGCGCGGCATCCACGGAGCCCGCGGAAGCGCCGGCCAGGCGAAGGTCGTCTCCTGCGTCCGGGGCTCCGTGATCGACATCATCGTCGACCTGCGGGTCGGATCGCCGACGTTCGGCACGTATGAGTTGCTGTGGCTGGACAGCCGCTCACTCACCAGCGTCTACATCGGCGAGGGCCTGGGCCACTCCTTCCTCGCCCTGACCGACGACACCTGCATGCATTACTGCTGCTCGACGTCCTACGTGGCCGACGACGTGTTCTCCGTGAACGCGCTGGACAAGACCCTCGCCCTGCCGTGGGGGCTGACCGAGAAGCCCGTGATGTCGGACAACGACCTCGCGGCTCCCCCGCTGGACCAGGCGCTGGCCGAGGGCCTGCTGCCGACCTACGAGGAATGCCTCGCCATCCACCGAAAGGCGTCCTGATGCGTCATGTCCCGGTTCTGGTCGTCGGTGGCAGCTCCGTGGGGCTGTCCGCCGGCCTGTTCCTCGGCAAGCACGAGATCCCCGCGCTGATCGTCGAGCGCCACGCCGAACTGTCCGCGCATCCGAGGGCCACGGCGATCAGCCAGCGCAGCCGGGAGATGTTCCGCGAGGTCGGGCTGGAGCAGCGGGTGCTGGATGCCAGCCAGTCCACCGCGCTCGGCGGCAAGATCAAGGTGACCTCGCTGGCCGAGGCGGACCTCGCCTCGATCCCACGGGCACGCCGCCCGCGGGCCGAACTGGCCAGGGAGAGCGACGCGTTCACCCCAGCCGTCCTGGGCGGCCCGTGCCCGCAGCACCTGCTCGACCCGATCCTGCGCGAGGGGATGCTCGCCCGCGGCGGTGAGCTGCGCACCAGCACCGAGCTGGTCGCCGTCGAGCAGAATGCCGACGCGGTCACCGCCACCCTGCTGGATCGGACGGACGGCTCGCGCTTCCAGGTCACCGCGGACTATCTGGTCGCTGCCGACGGCGCGTCGAGCCCCACCCGCCGGATGCTCGGCGTCGACACGCACGGCCGTGGCGGCCTCGGCGACCACCTGGTCAACATCCTCTTCCGGGCCGACCTCGGCGAGCTGGTCCGCGGCTACGAGTTCACCGTCTGCGAGATCGACGGGCCCCGGCTGAAGGGCGGTCTGCTGCCGGTGGATCAAGGCGGCACCAGCTGGGTCTTCCATACGTCCTACGACCCGGGCCGGGGCGAGAGTCCGCAGGACTTCACGCCCGAGCGGTGCACGGAGCTGATACGCCTGGCCGCCGGGGTGCCCGATCTGAAGGTCGAGGTGCGCAGTGTGCTGCCGTGGCGGATGGCGGCGTCGATCGCCGGGGAGTTCCGGCAGGGCCGGTGCTTTCTGGTCGGCGACGCGGCCCATGTCACCCCGCCGATGGGCGGGTTCGGCCTCAATACAGGGATCGCCGACGCGCACAACCTGGCCTGGAAGCTGGCTTTGGTGCTACGCGGCCGGGCCTCGGCGTCGCTGCTGGACAGTTACGACTCGGAGCGTCGGCCCGTCGCCCGGTTCGCGATGGAGCAGTCCCTGCTGCGCCTGGACCATCCTCAGCTGCACTGGGACGACAACGCCGGTGCCGAGCGTGCCTCGGTCGGCATGGTCAACCTGAACGTCGCGCACCTCGGGTTCTCCTATGTTTCCGACGCGATCGTCGAGCCGCGGGAGCTCCTGGCGTCGACGGAGAACGTCGAGTTGTGCCTCGACGGCGCGCCCGGCACCCGGGTTCCGCATGCGTGGATCGGTGTACGGGGCGAACGGTCCTCGACGCTCGATCTGCTGGACAGCCGTTTCACCGTGCTGGCCGGGCCCCGTGGCGCGGCGTGGTGCGAAGCGGCAGTGGAGGCCGGTGTGGCGCTGGGCATCGAGATCAACGCGTACCGGATCGGTGGCGAGGAGACCTCCGACGACGGCGACTGGCCGGGCCGGACCGGCCTCAAGCCGACCGGCGCGGTGCTGGTCCGCCCGGACGGATACGTGGCGTGGCGATCGGCCGGCGGCGGCGCGGACCCGCGGGCCGAACTGGCCAGGGTGCTCGCCCGCGTACTGGGTCGCTGACCCTCCCGCTCGTCCCCGGTCGACATCCCCGGGTCACCGGGGACGACGGAACGCCCGGCCGAAGTGCTCCGGCCGGGCGTTCCCGTGTCCTGGAAGAAAGGACAACGACCGGGTCCGCGTGGACCCGGCCGTTGTCCCGTTCCAGGGAACTACTCGCCGGCCCAGGACGGCACGTCGAGGATCTCCAGCACCGCGCTGGAGACGAAGTAGCCGGGCGAGCCGCCTAGCAGCAGGACCCGGTCACCCGGTACCACCGCGCCGGTGGCGAGCAGGTGCTCCAGCGAGACCACGTAGTCGCTGGCCCCGAGGTGGCCCATCGAGCGCCCGAACTCCCAGGTGGAGCGCTCGAATCCGAGACCGAGCGGGTCGAGGACCAGTTGCTTGACGAGGAAGACGGCCACGTTGTTGTAGATGACGCGGGCGCACTGCCCGACCTCGATGCCCGCCTCCGCGGCCGAGAGTTGCGCGAGCTCCACGTATGCCTGGGACATCAGCCCCGCCGCGTCCATGGTGGACATCACGCTCTCGCTGAACTGGCCGAGCCGTGCGCCGAGGTCGACCTGCTTGCGTTCGGCGGAGCTCAGCAGGTCCTCCGAGCCGCGGTGCATGGCCTCCAGCTCCGGGATGGTGCGGGAGTTCATGGAGAGGATCCTGGCGAACCCGTCGGAGGAACTGAGCAGTGCCGCACTGCCGGCGTCACCGGCGATGAATCCGTTGCACTGCCAGCGGTTCAGGAAGCGCTCGAAGTTGTCGGCCGCGGTCAACAGCACATTCTCGTGCTTCTGCGCGCCCGTCATCTGCCCGACGGCCAGCTCCATGGCGGTGAGCATGCCGGTGCACCCCTGTCGGAGTTCGATCACCGATGCCCTGCCGCTACCGAGCTGGAGCAGTGTGTACCCGGGCAGGGACCAGCCCTCCGGACCGGGCTGGAAGACGCTGGAGTGGATGACCGAGTCGAGTTCGGACGAGTCCTGGCCGGCCCGTTCGAGTGCCTGGCGGGCGGCGGCCACGGTCATGGCGGGCGCCGAGACGTCACCGGCCACCCGGGTTCCGGTCAGGTAGTCGAATTCGAGCCGTGACCGCTCGTACAGCCCCTGGTCGACGGCGTCCTGCACGCTGACCGCCTCGGGCAGCCAGCTGCCCAGCGACCGTACGAAGACATCCTGTATCTGCACGCTGACTCCACATCAGGTTGTTCCGTCAGTTCCCTGCGGAGCGGAGTTTTTCGTAGTACGCCAGGCAATCGGCGTAGTCGGGAAGCAGCCCGGCGGCCTCGGCCTCCTTGAGGGAGGGCGCTGCCGCGTCCTTCTCGGAGAGCACGGCCGCGATGTCGGCCGGCCATTCGATGGCCAGGTCGGGGTCGAACGGGTTGATGTCGCGTTCGCGCTCCGGGGCGTAGCCCTCGGTGCACAGGTAGACGACCGTCGCATCGTCGGTCAGGGCCATGAAGGCGTGCCCCAGCCCCTCGGCGAGGTACACCGCGCGGTGATTTCGGTCGTCCAGCCGCACGGCTTCCCATCGGCGGTACGTGGGAGAGCCGACCCTGATGTCGATGGTCACGTCGAGGATCGCGCCCCGGACGCACTTGACGTACTTGGCCTGGCTGGGCGGCACGTCCGCGAAGTGCACGCCGCGAAGTGTGCCGCGGCGGGAGACCGAACAGTTGGCCTGCGTGAGATTCAGGTCGTGTCCCGTCTCCTTGCGGAACGCGGCGCTGCGGAACCATTCGTGGAAGCTTCCCCGGCTGTCCGGGAAGAGATTCGGCTCCTGCAGCCACGCGCCGCGGATTCCCAAGGGGCGCATCGTCCGTTCCTTCCTCTTGTCCGTGACATCAACCGGCCGGTCGACGTCAGTCCTCGACGATCGCCACGGCCCTGGCCCAGCCGGCGCCGCCGCCGGCGAGCTTCACCGGCAGGCAGGACACGGTGAACCCGGTCGGTCCGGGGAGGGCGTCGAGGTTGGCGAGACGCTCGATCTGGCAGTACTCACGCTCCCGCCCGACGAAGTGCGCGGGCCACAGCACGCTGGTGTCACCGGTGCGCTGAAACTCCCGGATCATGTGTCCGAACGGCGCGTCGAGGCTGAATGCGTCGGTGCCGATGACCTTGACCCCGAGGTCCAGGAGCAGGTCGGTGGCGGGGCCGTCGAGTCCGATGAAGTCGGTGAAGTACTTGGGTGTTCCGGACAGCGCATCGGCTCCGGTTCGCAACATCACGATGTCGCCGGGGCCGGGTTCGTGGCCGATCCGGTCGAATTCCCGGTGGAGTCGGTCGGCACCGACCGTGCCGACCTGCGCGTCGCTCACGTCGAGCACCACGCCGGGCCCGATGAACCATTCGAGCGGCATCCGGTCGATGTGCCGCGGTACGCCATAGCTCGCGGTGGAACCGTAGTGCGAGGGGGCATCCACATGGGTTCCGGTGTGGGTGGTGAGGGTGACGGTGTCGAGCGAGAGCAACTCGCCGCCCGGCAGCACGGCCGGGTCGAAGTCGAGCCCGTGGTTCTCCCGCATCCCCTCGGCCATGTGCACGGCGCCCTCGGCCGGTGACATGACGTGGTGGACGATGGGGTTCGGCTCCCACACTCCGGCGTCGATCGCGGTGGACAGGTCGATGATGCGCACGGCTCCCCCTGGGGTCACTTGGTGGTGGGACGGTGGGCGATCAGATGGACCGCGCCGAGCGCCGCGGCGGGCTGCCGCGGGCCGGCGAGGCTGCCCTTCTCGGCGAGATAGCCGTCGGGCCGTACGAGGACGAAGTCGCCGGGGGCGGCCCCGAGGTCCCGCCGGAGCACCTGTCCGGGATCGGCCAGCGGATGGGGTCCCTGGCCGGTGTCCGGTCCGTCATGCACAGTGCGAACGGATACCGCCGGGCCGTATGCGAGGTTCACTTCTTCCAGGGCCGCGAGCTGGTGCCGGGCGGGGGCGAACGCAAGCAGGGTCCAGCGGGGGTCGGCGAGTTCGGCGCACATCTCACGCCAGCCGGCGCTGGCCCGCTCGGTCTCTCGGGAGCAGCCGACCCGTCCGCCCGGCGCGATGCCGGTGGTGGTGCCACCGGCGGGGGCGGTGGTCAGCGGGCTCCGCTCATAGTTCATGGACAGGCCCGACATGGTCTTGAGGATCTTGCGTTCGATGGAACGCTTCAGGGGTGCCACCGAGTTGAGCACGGCGAAGCCGAGCGGCAGCAGCACGGGAGCCGCCGCGTTGCGCAGTGCGATCAGCCCGGTCGCGGTGCTGGTGGAACCGAGCAGCGCCTCGCCGACCGGGACGCGCTCGACGGAGTACGTGTCGAGCAGCTTCTCCTCGGCGTGGCCGAGGATCACCGCCGCCAGCTTCCAGCCGAGATTGTGCCCGTCCTGGATGCCGGTGTTCATGCCCTGGCCGGAGGCCGGGCTGTGCACATGGGCCGCATCGCCGGCCAGGAAGCAGCGGCCGGAGCGCATACTCGGGACCATGCGCTGACGGATGGTGAAGACGGAGACCCAGGTGGGAGTGTGCACCTTGACCGGCTTGCCGAGCCCCTCGGAGATCTTCGCCGCGAACCGTTCGGCGATGGCGTCGGGGTCGTCCGCGCCTTCGGTATCGACGGTGTCCAGCAGCCGCCACTTTCCCTCGGCCGGGAACGGCACCATCATGATCGTGCCGCGTGACAGATGCATCCAGTGCAGGCTGTCACTGGGCAGATCGGCATCGACCACGGCGTCCGCGAGCAGCCAGGTCTCGCTGGAGTCACCGAGCAGGTGCATGCCGAGCTGCTTGCGGACGGTACTGTGCGCGCCCTCGGCGCCCACCAGCCAGGGCACTGTCAGTTCCTCGGTCGTGCCGTCGGCGTGCCGCAGTCGGACCTCGGCGTGCTCGTCGCCCGTTGTCACCCGCTCCAGCTCCAGCGACCACTCGACCTCTACGCCCAGCGCCTTGAGGCGCTCGCGGAGCACTTCCTCGGTGTAGACCTGGTCGATCTGCAGGGTGAACGGGAAGCGGGTCGGCAGCTGGGAGTAGTCGGTGCCGAGCCGGCCCAGGGCCCGCCCCTTGCGGTGCACGGTGAAGTTCTCCACCTTGCGGCCGCGCGGCAGGACATCCTCCAGGATGCCCATCTGGTGGTAGACCTCGAGCGTGCGGGCGTGGGTGGCGGTGGCGCGGCTGGTGGTCGCCGGACCTGCCGCCCGATCCACGACCCTGGTGGCGATCCCGCGCCGGGCCAGCTCGTGTGCGGTGGTGAGACCCACCGGCCCGGCGCCAACCACAAGGACCTCGGTGTCTGGTGAGCTCCCGGCGCTCATTGGCCCGCCCTTCGTCGATGGCAACAGCTACCAGGTTGTCGGCCGGGCTTCGACGCTCGCCGGAGCGGTGATCGAGCGCCGGGGCCGCTCTCGGCCGGACCTCGATCGGGAGCCCAACCTCTTCGGGCACGGTCGCCCTACCGTCCGACATGCGAGGAGAGGAATCCCGGAACGATGACGAGGAGCGAGCCCGCGGCGGCGGGCAGTGTGTTCTCCGGCCCTCCGCTGTCGGAGATCGGCCATCTGATCGATGTCGGCAGGGTCGACGAGCTGCTGGGCCGGACCGCCGGCCGGGCGCCGAAGAGCACTGCGCTGCGCTCGCCGTCCGGCGACTGGACGTACGCCGAGCTCGACGCGGACGTGGACCGGTGCGCGAGCGCTCTGCACAGGCTGTTGGGCGGTCCCGACGTGGTGATCGCACTGGCCGCCGTGCTGGACGCGTCCTTCGCCATCGGCTACTACGGGATCTCCCGGTCCGGCAATGTCAGCGCGATCGTCAACCCGTTCCTCACCGAGGACCGGCTGGTGCACGTACTGGCCACCAGCGGGGCGCGGGCCGCGATCGTCTCCCCCGAGGTGTACCGGCGGCTGGCCGCGGTGCGTTCGAGGCTGCCGCAACTGGAGACGGTGGTGCTGACGGCGCGCGGCGAGGACAGCGACGCGGAACTGGCGGCGCTGCCGACGCTGCGGGAGCTGCTCGATGGGGCCGCACCGGCCGCCACCGAGTACCCGCACGGCGACGACGTGGCGTGCCTGCAGTTCACCAGCGGCACCACCGGAGCTGCCAAGGCGGCGCGGCTCACCCACCGGAACCTGATCGTGAACGCGGCGCAGACCGCCTACGGCCACCGGCTGACCGAGTCATCGGTGGTGTTCAACTACCTCCCGACGTTCCATCTGATGCATCTGAGCATCGCCGTCACCGCCGGCGCCACCCATGTCCTGTGGCCCTCGAACGACATCGCCGGCTCGGTCGACGCAGCCAACGCCCACCGGGCCACCCACTACTACAGCCTGCCCATGCGCCTCGCGCGCCTTGCCGCCGACCCCCGATTCACCGCGCTGGAGGCGCCCGCGCTGCGGGCGGTCCTCTCCGGCGGCTCCGCGCTCGCCCCGGCTGTGACCACCGCGCTGAGCCAGCACTTCGGGGTGCCGGTGGTGCAGGGGTACGGGCTGGCCGAGACAGCGCCGTCCACGCATCTGGGCGATCTCGACAACCCGCGCATCGGCTCGTCCGGCCTGCCGGTACCCGGCACCGACTGCCGGATCGTGGACGTGGAGACCCGCGCCGTGGTGCCGATCGGCGCCCGGGGCGAAATCCAGGTGCGTGGACCGCAATTGATGCGGGGCTACCTCGGCAGGGAGGGGGCGTCGTTCACCGACGCCGACGGCTGGTTCTCCACTGGGGACATCGCCTATGTGGACGACGCGGGCCAACTCTTCGTCGTCGACCGGCTCAA
The DNA here is from genome assembly GCF_022221585.1 of Streptomyces inhibens. Lineage (NCBI taxonomy): Bacteria > Bacillati > Actinomycetota > Actinomycetes > Kitasatosporales > Streptomycetaceae > Streptomyces > Streptomyces inhibens. The sequence continues at coordinate 5,515,687 of NZ_CP084681.1, read as the reverse complement.
GGACGTCTTCAAGTGCGACAACTGGCTGGTGTCGCCGACCGAGATCGAGCGGATCCTGCTGCGCCACCCGGATGTGGCCGACTGTGTCGTCTTCGACTGGCCGGACGAGTTCAGTGGTGCGGTCGCCCACGCGGTGGTGGTGCCCAAGAGCGGGCGCGAAACGGCGGACACCGCCGCCTTCGCGGAGTTCGTCAACGCCAAGGTGCCCTACTACGAGCAGCTCAGGCACATCGAGCTGGTCTCCGACATTCCGCGCTCTCCCACCGGCAAGGTCCAGCGCCGGGAGCTGCGTGAGCAGTTCATCGCCGGGCGGGCCGGCAGCCGGCCCCGTGCCAACTGAGAAGAACAGGAGAAGAACGTGCACCATTTCATCAACCGGTACACCGTGAGCGGGGACGATGCCGAGTTCCGTCGGCTGCTGGGCGTGCTCTCGGACTTCGTCCGGACTCGTCCGGGTTTCCGCTCGCACCAGCTGTTCCGCTCCGCCCGTGACGAGCGCTCGTACGTCGAGATCGCGGAGTGGGACGACGCCGACTCCCACCGGCAGACCTTCACCAGCCCGGAGTTCCAGCACACGCTGCAAGAACTGAAGAAGCACACGAGCGCCGATCCCGGCCCGTTCACGCTGGTGTCCGCACACTCGGCTGTCGAGGTGCGCTGACCATGACCGCTCAAGGTGCTGCCATTCCGCCCGCAGTGAGCAGGCTGCGTGAACTGGCGCTGGCCGCCGCGGGTGCCGCGGCCGTCCGCGCCGCCGCAAGGCTGGGGGTCGCCGACGCCCTCGGGGACAGCCCCGCGACCGTCGCCGAACTCGCCGCAGCCACCCATACGGAACCGGACACCCTGGCCCGGCTGTTGCGCGCCCTGGCCTGTCGCGAGATCTTCGCGGAGACCGAGGACGGCCGGTTCACACACACGGAGTCCTCGCTGCTGCTGCGGGAGGACGCGCAACGCAGCCTGAAATACACCTCGTTGTGGGCGACCGAGCCGTGGACCTGGACGCTGTGGGGCCATCTCGACGAAGCCGTACGGACCGGCAAGAACGTCTTCGACGAGCTGTACGGCATGGACTTCTTCACCTACCTGCACACCGACGCCGACGGCACCGCGTCCGCCAAGATCTTCGACAAGGCGATGACCCAGTCCAGCCAGCTGTCCGCACGCAATATCGCCGACGCCCTGGACCTGTCCGGGGCCCGCAGGGTCGTCGACATCGCCGGCGGCCAGGGCTTGGTGCTGGCCACCCTGCTGGAGAAGTACCCGGAGCTCAGCGGCACACTGCTGGAGCTGCCCAACGTGATCGGCAACGTCGACTCGCGGCTGGCCGAGGGCGGCTCGCTGGCCGGCCGTACCGAACTGGTCCCGGGAGACTGCCGTTACGAGATTCCGGTACGCGCCGATGTCTATGTGCTGAAGAACGTCCTGGAGTGGGACGACGACAGCACCATCGGCACGTTGCGCCAGGTAGCCGCCGCGGCCGAGCCCGGCGCCCGGGTGCTGGTGATCGAGAACATCATCGACGGCTCTTCCGAGGCCGGGTTCACCACGGCCATGGACATGCTGCTGTTGCTGAACGTCGGCGGCCGGAAGCACACCCTCGATGGCCTGACCGGTCTGATCGAGAAGTCCGGTCTGACGGTCGGCGCCGTCACCGGGATCAACTCGTACCTGCAGATGATCGAGGCGACCGTACCGGGGTGATCCCGGTACGAGGGGAAGGGGCCGCACCCGGTGGGTGCGGCCCCTTCCCCTCGTACACCGGTGGCGGGCCGGTGTGTCAGCGGCCCGCGATGCTCTCCAGGAAGCCGACCAGCTCTCCGGGCAGTGGCGCCGACTCGATCTCCTCCCGGAGCCGCCCGGCCTCCTTCCGCAGCGAAGCGGTCTCCAGGAGCGCACCGACGGCCTCGCCGAGCGCCGCGGTGTCCGGGCCGGCGCCACCGAGGTCCACGGTGAGACCGGCGCCGGCCTCGGTGACCCGCCGGGCCCAGTCCTGCTGAATGGGGCTGGCCGGGAGAACGAGCTGGGGCAGACCGTGCGCGAGGGCGATCATCGTCGACCCCGCGCCGCCGTGCTGTACGACGGCCCGGCACGTCGGCATCAGCGCATTGAGCGGGAACGACTCGAGCACCCGCACGCCGTCGCGGAGCAGGCCCTGCCCGCGTACCTCGGCGGCCTGTCCGCCGCTCAGCGCCAGGACCACCTCGACACCGCTGCCCGTCAGTGCGTCGATGACCGGGCCGAGCACCGCGGTCATCTCCGATGTGGTCAGGCCACCGGTGACACAGACCCGCGGCGCCTGCCCGCCCTCCAGCCAGTCCGGCACCTCAGCGCTGCCGCTCCAGGGAATGAAGCGCATGGGCCGCTGGGTGACCGGACCCTTCCAGCGCAGGCTCCGCGGGTACGGGTCGATCCACACCGGTCGGCCCACGAAGGGCTCCAGGCCGAACCGTTCGAAGAGCCGTACATAGCCCTTGAGAAGGTCCTCCTTCTTCTCCACAAACATCCCGCCCGGCATGCCGTGCACATGGCCGACGGCCGGTACGCCCAGGGCGCCGGCCGCCACGACCGCGGCCACCGAGGCGGAGTCGTGGACGACCAGGGCGGGCCGCCAGGCCCGGGCGAAGGCCACCAGGTCGTCCAGGACCCCGTCCGCCACCGTGAAGAGCCGCTGGGCCAGCGCCGCCGCGAACTCCTTGTCGCCCAGCTCCGGCTTTTCGCTCCACCGGTCGGGAAGCCGGGTCGTCATCTTCTTTCCGAGCCCGGCCATGTTCTCCGGTCGCCGTGCGACCGACTCGTCGCCGATCGGCACGGCGATCAGACCGGCCTCCCGAACGGTGGGGGCCGACTGTGGCTGGACCGCGAACCGTACGTCGTGACCGGCCAGTTGAGCGGCCCAGGCGAGCGGGACAAGCCAGGGCACGTGGCTTGGGCCGTAGTGACTCACGAAGAGCACACGCATGTTCACCTCATTCGTGGTGCACCGCACCTGCTGCGGCGACGGCGGGACGGGCTGGAGAGCTCCGACCCGGGCCGAGACTCCCCCCCGCCGTTCGAAGCCCGCTCGACAGGCGTCCGAGAGCGTCGTGCGGGGCGTGCCGAAGTGAGACAGGCACGGTCGGTTCACCAACCGGTCTCCACCCATGCTCTACGGCATCGGAACAGCATGGGTGGCCCTGGACATACGGCGAATCGACGCCACGTAGCACCTCCATCCCTGCCGGGGGCGCCATCGACGAGAAGGGATTTGCCTCATGCGGGTGCTCTTCCACACCGCTCCCATAGCGACCCACACCTTGCCGTTGGTACCCCTGGCCTGGGCGATGCGGTCCGCCGGACACGACGTGGTGTTCGCGACGTCCGGGGAAGGAGCGGTGGTGCGCAAGGCGGGTCTGTGCACCGTCGGCATCGCGCCCGACTTCGAGATCAGGGACCTGTTCGCGCCACTCTTCGAACGGCATCAAGGGCTCTTCGAATCGCGCGAGCCGACCGCGGCGGAGACCGCCACTCTCGACGAGATCTACGGCGCCCTCAACAGCCGGTTGGCGCCGGGCTTGATCGAGGCCGCCGAGAAGTGGCGGCCCGACGTGGTGATACACGATACGAGCGCGATCGCCGGAGCGCTGTGCGCGGCCGTGCTCGGGGTACCCGCGATCCAGCACGACATCGCGGTGGAAAGTTCACGAGGACTGCGCGAGCGGGTCGTTGCATGGATGCCCGAGGCGTTGGACCGGTTCGGCGTGACCGGCCTGCCGGCCGACGAACCGGTCATCAACATCGTCCCGCCCAGCGTCGAGCCCGACGGCCAGTACGGCTGGCCGATGCGCAATGTGCCCTACAGCGGCAGCGCTCCGCTGGCGGACCTCACTGTGACGAACAGCCGCCCGACCGTCGCCGTGACGATGGGCTTGACCACAGGTGACATGGGCCCCGTCGGACGCATCATCGACGCCGCGCGCGAAGTGGACGCCGACTTCCTGCTGGCGCTCAGCGGATTCGACCCGTCCGAGTACGGCACGCTGCCACCGAACGTCCAGGCTCTGGGCTGGACTCCGCTGGCCGACCTGCTGCCGCACTGCACCGCCGTGATCAACCATGGAGGCGCCGGGACCGTGCTCGCTGCCATGGCCGTGGGAGTTCCCCAACTCATCTTCCCGGGCGGTATCGGGCACTATCGGACCGCTGAGGCAATCAGCAGGCGTGGCGTCGGTCTGCTTGGGCACACGGACGAGATCGGGCCGGCTCTGTTCCGGCGCTTCCTCGATGACGACAAGCTACGCCGTGCGGCTGCCGAGGTGCAGGCGGAGAACGAGGCGATGCCTTCGCCGGCCGACCTCGTGCCTCGGATCGTGGGCCTCGTGGAGAAGAGCAAGTGAATCGTTGCTGACGGGTGCCCGGGGGAGGATCCCCCGCCGTTCGAAGCTCTCTCGGCAGGTGCCCGAGAGCGCCATGGCAGCGTCCACCGAGGCAGGAGCCCCGTCCGGTCGCGACCGGACGCGGCCCGGACGCGACCATGCGAACCCCTAGGAGCAAACTCCATGCGTGTACTCGTCACCGCATTCGTCCCGAGCCACTTCATGCAGATGGTCCCGACCCTGTGGGCGCTGCGCGCGGCGGATCACCAGGTCGTCGTGGCCGGGATGCCCGACATCGTGGAGGTCGCCCGCACGGCCGGGCTGGCAACCGCCGTGATCGGCAAGGGCGCCGGAGGGTTCACGGCCAACGTCAAGCCGGGCCGGCTCGGCGCGGTCAAGACGCCCGAGCCGCCCCGGACCAAGGGCACCCCGACCGCCCGGGAGCTGGCCGAGCACCGGCCATGGGAGACGATGGCCGGGTTCTGGCGGGGCCTGGTGGAGGGCTCCATCGCCGAGTATGTGGAGTTCGGCCGCGCCTGGCAGCCCGATCTGGTCCTGTGCGAGCTGGACTTCAACGGCCTGATCACCGCCGGCCTGCTGGGCGTCCCCTCGGTGCTGCACCGCTGGGGCATGGACCTGCTCAGCCCGATGATCCAGGAGCACGCCCGGACGGCCCTGGCCGACACCTGTGCCCGGCTCGGGCTGACCGGCGGCTTTCCCCTCCCCGACTTGGTCGTCGACCCGTGCCCCCCGCGGTTGCAGTTCGGGGGGCTGCCGGAGGCGGTGCCGGTGCGCTACACCCCGTACAACGGCGTGGGTTCGATGCCGGACTGGGCGCTGAAAGGCACGGACCGCCGCCGGGTCTTCGTCTCGCTGGGCATGCTCGGCTCGCGGTCGCTGCTGGAGGCCGAGCGGCGTGCGCTGATCGGTGCGATCGCGCTCGGTGCCGCCGAGAACAGCGACGTCGAGTTCGTGCTGCCGTTCGGTACCGGCACGCGGGACGGGCTGGGCCCGCTCCCGTCGTCCGTGCGGCTGGTCGACCCGGCCCCGCTGAACCTCTTCCTGGACACCTGCGATCTGGTGGTGCACCACGGTGGTGCCGGCACCGCGCTGACCGCATGCGCGTTAGGGGTGCCGCAGCTGGTGCTGCCGCAGCCGCACCCGGCCCATGTCGGGTGCGCCGAGCGACTGGTGGAGCACGGGCTGGGGGCGACCCTGGCGCCCGAGACACTGACCGGCGAACCTCCCGCGCTCGGCCGGGCCATTGCCGGGATGCTGGGCGAACCGTCGTACCGCAAGAACTCCGAGGCGATGGCGGCGGAGATGGCAGAGCTGCCCTCGGCCCATGAACTGGTGGCGCGGCTGGCGGAGTTGGCGGCGCGCTGACACCACGCGTGAAGATGTCCGCCAGGGCGTGTCCACCGGACACGTCCTGGCGGACATCTTTGTCCAAGCTCCACACGGCGGGTCGAAGGGGCGGGGCGAACGGAGTGCCCGAACGGCTACCCCCGGCGTGCCCGAACGGGCACTGTCCAGGGTGCCCGGACGGCCGCCCCGCAGGGTGGTCCAATGACCGGGTCGTCGGGGCTCCCGCTCCGTCCCCGGTATCGGTGAGGCTGGACTGCATTGGCCACGTCCCAATTTGCCCAAGCACCGACGGGAGACAAGATGACGAAGCGTGCCGCCGGCCGGGGCCGCGATGGCGCCCGCTCGATCGTGGACACCATCCGTTCCAATGCCGAGGCGAAGGCCGACGCGCCCGCCCTGCGCTTCCTTGCCCCCGGCCACCTGGCCGGTGAGCGCGGCGTCGAACTGAACCGCGGGCAGCTCGACCTGCGGGCGCGCACCGTCGCCGCCACCCTCCAGGAGTCGGCGATCGCCGGCGAGCGGGTGATCGTGGCGCTGCCCCCCGGCCCCGACTTCGTCGCCGCGTACCTCGGTTGCCTGTACGCCGGAGCGGTAGCCGTGCCTTGCGCCCCGTCGGCGCCCGGTGACAGCCGGTTCGCCGAGGTGGGCCGTGACTGTGAGCCGGCGGCCGTGCTCGTCACTGCGGCCGATGCACCCACGCTGCGCGAACTGTGGTCGCAGGGCGGCGGGCCCGCCGGGACACGCTGGATCCCGGTCGACGGACTCGACGCGATCGCGGCGGCCGACTGGACCCCGGTGGCCGTCCGGCCCGAGGATCTGGCGACGATCCAGTACACCTCGGGGTCGACCGGCACACCTAAGGGCGTGGTGGTGTCCTCCGCCGGGTTCATGGCCCAGCTGGAGACCTTCGGCGCGCTGGCCCAACTGCCGTCCGGCAGCAGTGTGGTCAGCTGGATGCCCGTGTACCACGCCCTGGGGCTCGGACACTTGCTGCTGTCCCAGCTGTCCGGCGGCACGGGGGTATTCCTCACCCCGGAGGACTTCGTCGCCGAGCCGTACCGCTGGCTGCGCGCGATATCCGACACCCCGGGACCTCTGCTCGGCGGCGGGCCGAACTTCGCGTACGACCGCTGCGTGGACCTGGTCAGCGACGAACAGCGCGCCGGGCTCGACCTGTCCGGCTGGGACGTCGCGCTGTGCGCCGGGGAACGGGTACAGGCCAGGACGCTCAACCGGTTCGCCGACGCGTTCGCGCCTGCCGGCTTCCGCCGTGAGGCGCTGTTTCCCGCGTACGGGCTCACGGAGACGATGCAGGCCGTCGCCGCGGCACGGCGACCGGGCACGCTCGGGCTCCGGGTGAACGCGGAGGCCCTTGAGCGCGGTACGGCCCAACTGGCCGGTCCGGGTGACGACCGGATACGTGAACTCGTCGGGGTCGGACGGCCCGGCCCGAATCTGACCTTCCTGATCGTCGACCCCGTCACCGGCAGCGAGCTCACCGAGGGCGAGGTCGGCGAGCTGTGGATCTGCGGTCCGGTGGTGTGCGACGGCTACTGGCAGAAGGCGGCACAGACCTCCGAAACCTTCCAGGGGCGCCTGGCCGACGGCCGAGGCCCGTATCTGCGTACCGGAGACCTCGCCTTCCTGCGCGGCGGCGAGCTCTTCCTCTGCGGGCGGTCCCGTGAGGTGATCATCCTGCACGGCAAGAACTACCAGCCGCAGGACGTCGAGTCGGCCGCCGCGGCGGCCGTACCGGAGCTGTCCGGCCAGGCGTCCGCGGCCTTCTCGGTCGACAGCGAGGAGGGCGAACTCCTCGTTGTCGTCCAGGCCGTGGGCGAGAACCGGCCTGCCGACCCCGACGCGCTCGCCGACCGGATCCGCCGCGCCGTCGTGACGGCCCTGGCGGCGGAGGTGCACGAGGTGCTGCTGGTCGAGGCTGCTGCGGTACCGCGTACCGCCAGCGGAAAGATCCAGCGGCGGGCGTGCCGGCAGGCCTATCTCGACGGCCGGCTGGCACCGCTGGCGCGGGCCCGTGTCCAGGAAACGGCGGGCCCTGCCGACGGCCCCGATACGGCGGCCGCCGCCCTGGCGGTGATGGTTGCCGCGCTCCCCGCCGAGATGCGGTCGGTCGCGGTCGGCGCAGAGGTACGGCGCCGGGTCGCCCACCTGGCCGGGGCCGAGGCCGGGGAACTCGCCGAGGAGACCGTGCTCGGGGACCTCGGCCTGGACTCGATGCGGCTGATGACGCTGCGGCAGGGCCTGCTGACGGACTTCGGTGTCTCCCTGCCGCTCAGCCATTTCTCCCGCGGCACGATCGGCTCCACCGTGGCCGCCGCCGTCGCCGCACTCACGCCCCCGGCGCCTGCCGGGAACCGCGGTCTTCAGGGAGTCTGACGACACCCCCTGGTCAGGACCGCACTTCCCTGCAAGGCGCCCTGCCGAAAGGACAGTGGCCATGGAACATCGACGCCTCGGCCGAAGCGGACTCCACGTCAGTGCCGTCACGATCGGCTCGGCCATGGCGGCCGGCCACATTGACTACCGCAGCGGTACGGCCGCGACTGAGGGTGACGCGCCCGACCGGTTCGTCCGGGCCGTACACCGTGCCCTCGACGCCGGGATCACCACCTTCGACACCGCGAGTGCCTACGGCGCGGGGCGCGCCGAGGAGCTCCTCGGCCGCGCGGTCCGCGGCGCCCGCCGGGACGGCCTGGAACTGATCACCAAGGTCTACTTCCCCACCGGTCCCGGCCCGAACGAGCGCGGTCTCTCCCGTAAACATCTGTTCGCCTCCCTGCACGGCTCGCTGCGCCGGCTGGGCACCGACCATGTCGACCTTTATCTGGCCCACCGTTACGACGATCAGGTTCCGCTGACCGAGACCATGCAGGCCTTCGCCGACCTCGTACGGGGCGGCAAGGCGCTGTACATCGGTGTCTCGGGCTGGAGTGCCGAACAGGTCGCGGCGGCCGCCGAGTTGGCCGGACCGCTCGGGGTGCCGCTGGTCTGTGCCCAGGAGGTGTGGAATCTCCTCGACCGCACGGCGGAGGAACGGCTCGCGCCGGTCTGCCGGGAGCTCGGGGCGGGGCTGATGGCCTGCTCCCCGCTCGCTGCGGGTGTGCTCACCGGCAAGTATCGGCCGGGCCGGCCCGCCCCGGAGGGCTCACGTGGTGCTGGGCCGGGCGGCCGCAAGATGGCGGCGGCCCTTGCCGACGAGGAGCTGCTGGCCCGTGTGGAGCGGCTGGCACCCCTCGCCGCAGACGCCGGGCTGACCACGACCGGTCTGGCCGTGGCGTGGGTACTGCGGCGCCAAGGAGTGGCATCCGCGGTGGTCGGAGTCTCGGATCCGGACCAGCTGGAGGAGATCGTGGCGGCGGCCGGTGCTGCTCTCGACGAGGACTTGATGACGAAGATTGACGATGTGTTCGGACATTGAGCGGGCCGACCCGGCCCGGCAGTACGGGAAATGGGGCCGGATGGAGATCGTCGGGCAGGGATTTTTGGCCCGGAACCTGCGTCCGATTGCGTCGGCGCATTCCGGCGTGGTCGTGGCGGCGGCCGGTGTGTCGGCCGCCGGTGGCACTTCGGAGGAGGCGTTCGCCCGTGAGGCGGGCCTGCTCTACGAGCTGATCCACCGGTGCAAGGAGAAGGGGCACCGGCTGGTCTTCTTCTCCACGGCGTCCACCGGTATGTACTCGACGCCCGGCGAGCCGGGGCGTGAGGACGGGCCGGTCTTTCCGGCCACCCCCTACGGCCGGCACAAGCTGGCTCTGGAGGCTGTGCTCGCCGCTTCCGCGGTCGACTACCTGATTCTACGGCTCGGCCATGTCGTCGGGGCCGCGCAGCCGCCGCACCAGCTGCTTCCGGCGATGGTGCGGCAGGTCATGTCGGGCCGTGTCCGGTTGTTCCGGGGAGCCCGCCGGGACCTCATCGACATCGACGACGTGGTGACGATCGTCGACCGGCTGCTCGCGACGGGCGTGAACCGCACCGTGGTCAACGTACTGTCCGGTGCCGCTCCGCAGATCGACGAGATCATCGACGACATCGAGGCGATCCTCGGCCGGTCCACGCAGCGGACGTACACCGCTACCGGCGGAAACCAGCAGGTGTCAACGGTACGCCTGCGCAGGCTCGTCGGGGACGTGGCGGGAATGGGCTTCGACAAGGACTACTACCGCCGTGTGCTGGCCAAATATGTGCCCTCGTACGCCACGCCACGGTCATTGACCCGCGGTGAGCCCGAGGCCGCCGCCTGCGACCGGCAGTAAGGATCTCCACATGCGTGTACTCGCCATCTCGTCTCCTTCAACCACCCATTTCATGACCGCCGTGCCGCTGATGTGGGCACTGCGCGCAGCCGGCCACGAAACGATGTTCCTCGGCCAGCCCGATGTGACCGGGATGGCACGGGCCGCCGGGCTGCCGACGACGACCCTCGGATCGCGCTTCGACGCCGGTGAGTTCTTCCATTCGCTGCCCGAGGGCCTGAGGCCGATCGAGGCCGGCCTGGCACAGATTCCGCCGGGGGCCTGGTCCAAGGTGGGCATGGCGTGGGTCTACCACGCCAAGTACCTGCTCGAACCGTATCTGGAGTTCGCCACCGCCTGGAAACCGGATCTGATCATCACCGATCCGCTGGAGTACACCGGGCTCCTCATCGGTGGGGTGCTGGGGGTGCCGTGTGTGCATCACCGCTGGAGTGCGGAGCCGATGAGTTCGGCCGGCCTCGGCCTCGCCAAGAACCTGCTGCACGGGCGGGCCCGGCGGTACGGGTTGGAGGAGGTACCGGACCCGGATGTCGTGCTGGACCCGTTCCCCGCCGAGTGGGCGCTGCCGGACGTGCCGGCCGGTACCCCGATCAGGCCGGTGCCCTACAACGGCGGCGGCACGCTGCCCGACTGGGTGCGGGACGCGCCCGAGGGCCGCCGGGTGTGCGCCAGCTTCGGCATGTCGACCGTCGAGCTCAACGGCCTGCCGCTGATCCGGCATGTCGCTGACGCCTTCGACGGACTGGACGGCGTGGAAGGGATCATCACGCTGGACCGGGCACACCAGGAGCTGCTGGGCCCGGTGCCCAAGCAGGTGCGGCTGGTGGAACCGACCCCCATCCAGGGCCTGTTCGAGATCTCGGACGCCGTGGTGCACCACGGCGGCGGCGGTTCCAGCATCACGGCGCTGATGACCGGGTTGCCGCAGCTGCTGATGCCGCAGCTGATGGACCAGCATCCGCGATGTGAGCAGATCGAGCGGTCCGGGGTGGGAATCCTCCTCGGTGACGCGGGGAGCCAGAACGATCCGTCGGTCATCCGCGAGGCGCTGGTCAACCTGCTCGACAAGGCGCGGTACCGGGAGGCCGCGGTGGGCCTGCGGGAGGTGGCCGGCCGGCTGCCGTCGCCGGCCGAAGTGGCGTTGCAGCTTGAGGAGACAGCGGCATCCTGCCGTTGACCGTTCGGTCCTTGATTCGCGGTTCCGGCCTGGCATGCGGCGCTGGATCAGGGGGTTCGGCAAGGAATGCGGCGGGGTAAGGCGGTGACGGAACCGCCTTGCCCCGCCGCTGTCTCTCACGCGGTGAACGCCGAGGCCCGAGCCTCGGCGGCCTTCTCGCGCGCCTTCGTCTTCGTGCCCTTCTCCTTGATGAACAGGGCCAGCACGGCGGGAACGACCGCAACACAGCCGGCGACGAAGAACACCGTGGTCACCGCGTCGATAAAGGCGTGAATGGCTGCCTGCCGCTGCTCGGGCGGCAGTTGTGCCAGCACCGCGGTGTTCAGTTCGCCGTCCACGTTGGCAGCGCCGGCCGCCCCGGTGAGCTGGGACGAGAGCACCTTGGCCATGATCATTCCGAAGATCGCGAAGCCGGTGGAGCTGCCGAGCTGCTGGGTGAACCGCTGAGTCGTGGTGGCGGTGCCGATGTCCTCGAGGCCGACGGCGTTCTGCATGTACTGCAGGGCGAGGCCGAGTGTCTGCCCCATGCCGAGTCCGAGACCGAACATGCCGAGTCCGACCCACCACAGGCTGGTGTGCTCGTCCAGCGTGCTGAAGAGCAGCAGAATCACGGCCTGGAGCACTCCGGCCGAGGTGAGCAGGTACTTGAACTTGCCCATCACCGCGATGACGGTCCGGGCCGTCAGTACGGAAAGCATCATGCCGCCGGCCATCGGCAGGTTCATGTAGCTGGCGTTGGTCAGGCCCATGCCGCGGCCCACCTGGAGGTAGCCACCGATGTAGAGCACTTCACCGGCGAGGCCCATGCCGGTGATCAGTCCGATCGGCATCATGATGCGGAACGTGGAGTTGCGCAGGAGCCGGAGGGAGATCAGCGGTTCTTCGGCGGTCATCAACCGCCATCCGAAGCCGACCAGCAGCGCCAGGCCCCCACCGAGGGTGAGCAGGACGGTGGGCGAACCCCAGGCGTACTGCTTGCCGCCCCACTCGACCGCGAGCAGGATTCCGGCCGCGGCCCCGGCGAGCAGCGCGGCGCCGAGGAAATCGACCTTCCGGCGCTCCGAGTAGACCGGCAGCTTCAGAACGAATACGGCGATCACCAGCGCGGCGAGGACGAGCGGCAGGTTGATGTAGAAGACCCACCGCCAGTTGAGGGAGTTGGCGACCAGCGCGCCGACAAGGGGGCCGAGGGCGACGCCGAGTCCGACCATGATGCCGCCGGAGGAGGTCTTCATCGAACCGCCCTCCTCCTCGGCATCCGAGCGGAACAACGTGCCGAGGACGACCATCGTGACGGACATCAAACCGCCGCCGCCCACGCCCTGGATGGTTCGGAAGACGATCAGCTCGGTCATGCTCTGCGAAATGCCGCACAGGCACGAACCGATCAGGAAGATCAGCAGCGCGGCGATGTAGACACGCTTGGCGCCGTAGATGTCGGCGAGCTTGCCGTACAGCGGTACCACGATGCAGTCGGCCAGCGCGTAGCTGGTGACCATCCACGGCAGCAGATCGATGCCGTGGACGGGATCGAGGTCGTTCACCATCTTCCAGGACACCGAGCTGACGATGTTCATGTCCAGCAAGGACAGCAGCAGGGTCACGAAGCAGCCCAGTGAGGCGACGACCACCTGGTTCTTGCTCATTAACAGGGCCCCCGAGGTATCCCTCAGCCCGTCGGGTGTGGCGCTTGCGCTCATCGGTCCCCCTCCTCTCATCACAGTGAACCGAAAAGCCATAGTGACCATAATTTTGTTGTCAGTCAAGCAATCGAGTTCCTCAATCTTTAGCCTTGGTACACGTTTCTGTTAGGGTGAGCGCTATGAGCGAGGTACTGGGCCTGCGGGAACGCAAGAAGCTCCAGACGCGTCGGGTGATCTCGGACGCGGCGATCGAGTTGTTCCTCTCACGCGGCTTCGACGCGGTGTCCGTCGCCGATGTCGCCGCCGCCGCCGAGGTCTCCAACATGACCGTCTTCAACTACTTCCCGACCAAGGAGGACCTCGTCCTGCACCGGGTCGAGGACCACTTCGACGAGGCGGCCGCCACGGTCCGCGCCCGTCAACCGGACGAGACCCCGCTTGCCGCGTTGCGCCGCCACTTCCTGGCCGGCCTCGATGCGCGGGACGCCACCACCGGCCTCAACGACCAGGCGGAGTACATCTCCTTCCAGCGGATGGTCCTCGGATCCCCCCGCTTGTGGCTTCGCATGGTGGAGCAGGCCTCGCGGATGGAGGACAGTCTCAGTGCGGCGTTCGCCGAGATCGCCGGGGCCGGGGACGACGACATCACCCCGCGCATCGCGGCAAGTCAGGTGATCGCCGTCCAGCAGGCCCTGGTCGTGCACAACCTGCGGAATGTGCTGGCGGGCGCCACCGCCGACGCCCTGCACGACCGCGCGGTCGCGGACGCCAACAGGGCGTTCGACCTGCTGGAACACGGCCTCAGCGGTTCGAGCCTGGCGGACTGACCGCAGGGTCCATCGTTCTTCCACTCCGTCTCGAGGCGGCCGGGCGACTCTGGGTCGTCTGCTTCACCGACGGTGAAAGGGAAGAACTGTGGCAGCAGGAGGCGACACGCGGCGCGTGGTCGTAACAGGGATCGGAGTGGTGGCGCCCGGCGGCATCGGAACCAAGGCCTACTGGGATCTGCTGACCAACGGCCGGACGGCGACCCGCACCATCTCCCTCTTCGACGCGACGCCGTTCAGGTCCAGGGTGGCCGCCGAGTGCGACTTCGACCCGTTCATGGCGGGCCTGACGCAGCGACAGGTCCGGATGTGGGACCGGACCACCCAGTTCGCCGTCGTGGCCGCGCGGGAAGCGATGTCCGACAGCAAGATCCTGGGTGAACTCAATCCCGTCCGCACCGGCGTGATGTTGGGTACCGCCTGCGGCATGACGATGAGTCTCGACAGTGAGTACGCCGTCGTCAGCGACGAGGGCCGCACCTGGCACGTCGACGACGCACATGGATCGCCGTATCTCTACGACTACTTTCTGCCCTCCTCCATGGCCGTCGAGGTCGCCTGGCTGGCAGACGCGCAGGGACCGGTCGGGGTGGTGTCGACCGGCTGCACCTCCGGAATCGACGTACTCGGCCATGCCGTCGATCTGATCCGTGACGGTGAAGCGGAGGTGATGATCTCCGGCGCCTCCGACGCCGCCATCTCTCCGATCACCGTCGCCTGCTTCGACGCGATCAAGGCGACCACCCCCCGCAATGACGAACCGGGCACCGCCTCCCGGCCCTTCGACCGCACCCGTAACGGATTCGCGCTGGGCGAGGGGTCGGCGGTCTTCGTACTGGAGGAGCTGGAGCACGCCAAGCGCCGTGGGGCCCACATCTACTGCGAGATCTCCGGGCACAGCACGCACTGCAACGCCTACAGCATGACCGGGCTGCGCTCCGACGGCGTGGAGCTGGCGCAGTCCATCACCAAGGCCATGGATCAGGCAAAGGTCCGGCCCGAGCAGATCGGCTACGTCAACGCGCACGGCTCGTCGACCAAGCAGAACGACCGGCACGAGACCATGGCGTACAAAGTCGCCCTCGGCGAGCACGCCTACTCGACGCCGATCAGCTCGATCAAGTCGATGATCGGGCACTCGCTGGGCGCGATCTGCTCGCTGGAGGTGGCCGCCTCCGCCCTGACCATCGAGCACTCGATCATCCCGCCCACCGCCAATCTGCACGAGCCGGACCCCGAGTGCGACCTGGACTATGTGCCGCTGGTCGCCCGCGAGAAGAACGTCGACGTGGTGCTCAGCGTCGCCAGTGGATTCGGCGGATTCCAGAGCGCGATCGTCCTGACCAAACCTGAAGGGAGCCGGGCATGACCACGCCCATGGCACCGGTGATCACCGGACTGGGCGTCATGGCCCCGAACGGGCTCGGCACCGAGAACTACTGGGCTGCCACCCTGCGCGGAGAGAGCGGCATCGGCCGCATCACCCGGTTCGACCCGACGTCATATCCAGCCCAACTAGCCGCTGAGATCAAGGGTTTCTACCCCAAGGACCACCTGCCCGGCCGGCTGCTGCCCCAGACCGACCACCTCACCAGGTTGTCCCTGGTCGCCGCCCAGCACGCACTCGACGATGCCGGCGCGGAAACCGCGCAGATGGACGACTTCGACGCGGGCATCGTCACCGCCAACTCCGGCGGCGGTTTCGAATTCGGCCAGCGCGAGCTCGAAGCACTGTGGAGCAAGGGCAGCTCCTACGTAAGCGCCTACCAGTCCTTCGCCTGGTTCTATCCCGTCAACACCGGCCAGATCTCGATCCGGCACGGTATGCGCGGCCCCGGCGCGACCCTCGTCTCCGAACAGGCGGGTGGGCTCGACGCGGTCGCCAAGGCCCGGCGGCAGCTGCGAAAGGGCACTTCCCTGATGCTGGCCGGCGCCGTCGACGGGGCGCTGTCCCCGTGGTCGTGGATCTGCATGCTGCGTTCGGGCCGGCTCTCCCTCTCCGATGACCCGGCACGCGCGTACGTCCCCTTCGACCACGGCGCCGCCGGTCACGTCGCCGGTGAGGGCGGAGCCCTGCTCGTACTGGAGGACGAGGCTGCTGCCCGGCGCCGCGGGGTCGCCCGTATCTACGGCAAGGTAACGGGATACGCGGCCACCTTCGACCCACGCCCCGGTACGGACCGCGAGCCCGCGCTGGGACGGGCCATCGAGCTGGCCCTCGACGAGGCACACCGGCGCGCGGACGAGATCGACGTCGTCTTCGCGGACGCCGCGGGGGTGGCCGAGCTCGACTGCGTCGAAGCCCTCACCCTGGCCGCGATGTTCGGCCCGCGCGGCGTCCCGGTCACCGCGCCGAAGACCATGACCGGCCGGCTGCTGGCCGGCGGCGCCCCGCTGGACCTGGCGGCCGCGGTGCTGTCCATGCGGGACTCGGTGATCCCGCCGACCGTGCACCTCGACCGGCCCGCGTACGCCGATCTGCTCGACCTGGTCACCGAGCCCCGGGAGAAGCCCGTCACAAACGCGCTGGTCATCGCCCGCGGCTACGGCGGGTTCAACTCGGCGATGGTGCTCCAGCGCTACCACTGACCCGGCCGCGCGGCTCCACCACGCGCATCACCACACAGATCACGAACAGCAGAAGGAGAAAGCACATGTCGGAGTTCACCATCGACGATCTGATCCGCACCCTGCGCGAGTGCGCGGGAGAGGACCAGGACACCGACCTGGAGGGCGACATCCTGGACGTGACATTCGATCACCTCGGCTACGACTCCCTCGCGCTGCTCAACACCGTCGGCCGCATTGAGCGGGACTTGTCCATCAGCCTCCCGGACGAGCTGATCGGCGAGGCGCCCACCCCGCGGGAACTGCTCGACAGGATCAACGAGACCGCCCGCCAGCGCGCCTGAGGACCGTCGTACCGCTCGGAAGGAGGAGTTGACCGCATGTGCGGAATCGTCGGCTGGGTCGACTTCGAACTGGATTTGCGTCAGAAACACGCACTGGCCCGATCGATGACGGACACGTTGGCGTGCCGTGGCCCTGACGACGAGGGCATCTGGTCCGACCAGCACGTCATGTTCGGGCACCGGCGACTGTCGGTCATCGACTTTCAGGGCGGCGT
Organism: Streptomyces inhibens; assembly: GCF_022221585.1. NCBI lineage: Bacteria > Bacillati > Actinomycetota > Actinomycetes > Kitasatosporales > Streptomycetaceae > Streptomyces > Streptomyces inhibens. Next base: position 5,498,922 of record NZ_CP084681.1, on the reverse strand, counting down.
TCAGCCGATGACCGCCGAGGCGGACGGCCGCACGGTCGTCGCGCTCACGTTTTGCGGTGAGGTCTACAACTTCCGTGAGCTGCGGGAAGAGTTGGTGGCACACGGTCACAGGTTCCGTTCCCGCAGCGATACGGAAGTGGTCCTGCGCGGCTACCTCCAGTGGGGCGAGGGCGTTGTCGACCGGCTCAACGGCATGTTCGCCTTCGGCATCTGGGACAGCCACAAGGACGAACTGCTGCTGGTCCGCGACCGGATGGGCGTCAAGCCCCTCTACTACTACCCGACCCCGAACGGCATCCTGTTCGGCTCCGAGCCCAAGGCGATCCTGGCGAACCACATGGTCCAGCGGCGGGTCGCCGCCGATGGCCTCTGCGAGATCCTGGACATGGTCAAGACGCCGGAGCACGCGGTGTTCTCCGGGATGCGGGAACTCCGCCCGGGCCAGCTGCTGCGGCTGAACCGCACCGCGAGCACCACCCGCCAGTACTGGTCACTGCAGGCCACCGAGCACATCGACGACCTGGATACCACCGTCCGTACGGTCAGGGACCTGCTGGAGGACACTGTCGACCGGCAGCTGGTCTCCGACGTCCCGCTGTGCACCCTGCTCTCCGGCGGGCTGGACTCCTCGGTGCTGACGGCGCTGGCGGCGAAGTCCCTGGCCGCGAGCAGCTCCGGCCCGGTCAGATCCTTCTCCGTCGACTTCGCGGGAGCGAGCGAACGGTTCGAACCGGACGCCGTACGGGCCGCCCCGGACGCCCCCTTCATCCGGGAACTGGCCGCCCATGTCGGATCCAGCCACACCGAGGTTCTCCTCGACAGTGACCGGTTGATCGACCCCACGGTGCGGGCGGCCGTACTGCGCGCCACCGATCTGCCGCCCGCCTACTGGGGCGACATGTGGCCGTCGCTGTATCTGCTGTTCGAGGCGGTCCGGCAGCACTCCACGGTGGCCGTGTCCGGCGAGGCTGCCGATGAGCTCTTCGGCGGCTACCGGTGGTTCCGCAACCCGCGGGCGATCGCCGCCGACACCTTCCCCTGGCTCACCTCGGGCTCGGCACGCTACTTCGGCGGTCTGTCCCTGCTCGACCGCGGCCTGCTGGAGAAGCTGGACATCCACGGCTACCGGGCCCAGCGGTACTCCGAGGCGCTGGCCGAGGTACCGCGGCTGCCCGGCGAGGACGCCACGGAGCGCCGAATGCGCGAGATCACGTATCTCAACCTCACCCGGTTCATGCAGACCCTGCTCGACCGGAAGGACCGGATGAGCATGGCCGTTGGGCTTGAGGTCCGGGTCCCGTTCTGCGACCACCGGCTCATGCAGTACGTCTTCAACACCCCCTGGGCGATGAAGTCCTTCGACGGCAGGGAGAAGAGCCTGCTGCGGGCGGCGGCCGGCGATCTGCTGCCGAAGTCCATCGTGGAGCGCGTCAAGACCCCCTACCCGGCGACCCAGGACCCCGGCTACGAGCGTGCCCTGCGCGCCTCCCTTGCGGAGGTCACGGCCGACCCCACGTCACCGGTGCTTCCGCTGCTCGACACGGAGCGGGTGCGTAAGCTGCTCGACCGCAGAATGGGCGAGGTCAGCCTCCCATACGACCGCGGCGGCCTGGAGATGGCGCTGTGGCTCAACACCTGGCTGCGCGACTACGGCGTGACCCTCGACGTCTGAACCCCGGGAGTGGGCCCCGAAGCCGGCGCCCACTCCCGGGGGTGGCTGTGCGTGCTATACGCCGGCGACAGCCCTGGTCTCGGCGAAGTCGCCGGCAACTTCCATGACGTACCGCCCGTACTCGGATTTTCCGAGCCGCAAACCGAGTTCATGGCATTCGGCGGCGCTGATGAATCCCATACGGAGCGCGATCTCCTCAAGGCAGGCGATCCGTACGTGTTGCCTGCTCTCCAGCACATAGACAAACTGGCTTGCCGTCAACAGCGCTTCCGGCTTTCCGGTGTCCAGCCAGGTGAAGCCGCGGCCGAGATCGATCAGCTTGGCACGGCCCTCCGCGAGATATCGGAGATTCACATCGGTGATCTCCAGTTCACCGCGCGCGGACGGTCGGATGTTCTTGGCGACGTCCACGACGCCGTTGTCGTACAGATACAGGCCGGTGATCGCCCGGTTCGACCGGGGGTTTTCCGGCTTCTCCTCGATGGACACCAGTGTGCCGTCGGCACCGACCTCTCCCACGCCGTACCGCTGCGGGTCGGAGACCTGGTAGCCGAACAGGACACAGCCGTCCACGTCCCGCACCGTGCTCTGCAGCAGCGGAGAGAATCCCGGGCCATGGAAGATGTTGTCGCCCAGAATCAGCGCGACGGATTCCTCTCCGATGTGGTCCGCGCCGATGATGAACGCCTCGGCGAGCCCATTGGGCTCCGGCTGTTCGGCATAGCTGATGTTCAATCCCAGATGCGATCCGTCGCCGAACAGCCGATGGAACTGCGGCAGATCACTGGGGGTGGAAATGATCAGGATGTCCTGGATCCCGGCGAGCATGAGGACTGAAAGCGGGTAGTAGACCGTTGGCTTGTCGTACACGGGAATGAGCTGCTTGGACACCGCGAGCGATGTCGGGTACATCCGGGTACCGCTACCGCCCGCGAGCACAATCCCTTTCAACTGCCCCACCATCCATTCGTGTTGGCCATGCATTCCGCATGTGAATGAGGGGAACAGTCCGACTTCGCGAGCCCCTCGCGCCGCGTTCGAGCCGGATGCCTACGGAAGGTCGTCCCGGCTGACCTTCCGGGTCTGCACCAGTAGCTTTCCGTTTTCCCGGACCAGGACGTCCGCACAGACACACACCCGGTGCAGCTGCGAGGAGCCGCCCTTCTTCGACGCGAAGACCAAGGCATAGCAGCGGACATGCAGCGAACCGTCGTCCTGCGGGTGAACGGCCACCATTCCGTGCCAGTGCCGGCGCACTTCCCCGGCCTCGGCCAGCTCCTGCGCCGTACGCCGCATGACCGTGGTCAGTTGCGCTCGGCCTTGGGTCGGCTTCGGCTGGGTCGGCACTTCGAAGGTGGCGTCCTCGGCGAAGGTCGCGGCCCAGGCCTCCGCCTGACCGCTGTCCAGGAGGTGGAAGTGCTCGGCGTAGAACTGCTGGACCTCGGCGTAGACGCGGCCGAACTCCTCGCCGCCGGCCGCAGGTACCAGCTCTTCGATGTGTGCAGTCACGGCAATCTCCATTGCTCCGCGGGCGGATGGGGTGAGGGAACTCCCTCGTACGCCCAACATCGCCGACCGCCTTGGAGCCTGGAACGAGCTCTGGGCGGCTCACGGACCGGTCCAACAGCCCTCCAGCAAGGCTCCAAGCCGGCCTCGCACCATGAGCGCCGCTGGCTGTGATCGAGTTGAGCGACCGGAGGAACGAGACCCGTGGCGAATCTGCCGAACAACACCGCCCATCCGCACACCGTCGAGGACACGGTGGTGATCGCGGCTCCGGCCGCAGCCGTCCGTGAACTGATCCTCGACGTCGAGGCATGGCCCCAGCTGCACCGTCCCGCCGTGCACGCCGAGATCCTGGAGAGCTCTGAGGACGGCGATCTCATCCAGCACTGGTCCGTGGTCGACGACCACACCGTACGCACCTGGACCATGCGCCGTAACGTCGTGGGCGAAAACATCACCTTCGCCCATGAGCCGGCCTCGGCCCCGTTCGCCGATGTGGTCGGCGGCTGGACCGTCCAGGAGCAGCCCGACGGATCGACGTCGGTGCGGATGTTCCACGAGTTCACGCTGATCGAGGAGAACGCCGAGACCGTCGCGCAGAAGACCGAGTCGATGCGCCGCGGTGCCGCGGACTACCTCAAGACGCTGAAGTTCGCGGCGGAGAACGCGGCCGACCTGGAGGAGCGGATCATCAGCTTCGAGGACCCGTTGTTCGTGGCAGGGTCGGTCGAGGACGCCTACCGGTACCTGTACGAGGCGGACAAGTGGGCGGAGCGAATCCCCCACGTGATCCGTCTGGAGCTGGAGGAGAACACTCCGAACATCCAGTTCTTCGACATGGACACGAAGTCCTCGGACGGTTCCGAGCACACCACCCGCTCGGTGCGTATCTGCCTGCCGAACAACAAGATCGTGTACAAGCAGACCACGCCGCCGAAGACGCTGGACGCGCACACCGGCCACTGGCTGTTCACCGAGACGCCCGAGGGCGTCATCGTCAGCTCCCGGCACACCGCGACCATCCGCCCGGAGGGCCTGAACCTGCTCGGTGAAGGCACCACGGTCCAGGGTGCCCGGAAGTACCTGCGCCGTGTCCTGAGCGCCAACAGCATGGGCAACCTGCGGCTGACGAAGGTCTACGCGGAAGAGCGCGCGGGAGTGTGACGAACTCTCCCACCCTGGTGGCCGACCAGGCGGGGCAGCCCGGCCGCCGGGTAGCCCTGCTGCTGCCCGGCCAGGGCTCCCAGCACCACCGGATGGCGGCCGGGCTCTACCCGCACGAGCCGGTGTTTGCCGAGGCGTTCGACGAAGTGCTGGACGCCTATGGCGAGCACGGCCCCCGACTGCGCGCTGACTGGACGGCCGATCGGCCCAGTGTTCCGCTCGACCACGTCACCCGCTCCCAACCGCTGCTGTTCGCGGTGGATTACGCTCTGGGCCGCCTGGCGCTCAGCTGGGGAGTCCGTCCGGCCGCCCTGCTCGGCCACAGCGTCGGTGAGATGGCAGCCGCCGTGCTCGCCGACGTGTTCGATGTCGCCGACGCCGCCCGGCTGATGCTCGACCGGGTGTCCCGGCTCGCGCTGGCGCCACCCGGCGGAATGCTGGCGGTGGCCGCGTCGGCCGGGGAACTCGAACCGTTCCTCGGTGACGGGGTGGCAATCGGCGCGGTCAACGCGCCGCTGCACACGGTGCTCGCGGGCCCCGAAGGTCCACTGGCCGCGGCCGCGGAACGGATGACGGCGGCGGGCATCGTCTTCCGCAGGGTGCCCTCGATGAGCGCGTTCCACAGCCCCGCGGTGCGGCCGGCGCTGAGCGGCTCCGAGGAGGCGGTCGCCGCGGTGGCGGCCAACCCGCCGCGGACCGTGGTCTACTCCGGCTACACAGCGGCGCCCCTGGAAGCGGCCGAGGCGCAGAAGCCCTCGTTCTGGGCAGCCCAACCGGCTGAACCCGTGTTCTTTTGGGCGGCGCTGAACGCTCTGCTCGCCACCGGGCCGCTGGTCCTGCTTGAGGCCGGGCCCGGGCAGGGACTGTCCGCCATCGCCCGCAGGCATCCGGACGTCCGCACCGGACGCAGCACCGTGGTGCCGCTGTTGCCGGCCCGTCCCGGCGAGGCCGCGGCCGATCGCACGGCGGTGCGATCGGCCCTGCGGACGCTGAGCGCCGACGGGCATGCCCCGACGCCGCCATGACCCGTGACGTGGGGGTCCGGCCCGTGGCACCGCGACAGTCCGTACCCCGGCGGTACGTGAGTTCGGCCGCCGCACGGGGGTGGACTCCGTACGGCGCACCGCTACAGCACAGGCAAGGAGGAGAGATGGCTGCTTGGCTGCCGTCGACGCTTGCACAGCCGGTCCTGCCGGCTGGGCCGGCGCTCAGTGAGTCCCCTGTCCGTATGCGATCGCCGATGGCGATGGCTGTCCTGACTGCCATGGTGGTGGCACCGAACGAGGTATTCGCCCAGGGCCTCGGCACGATGCTGCGTGCCCTGCCGATGCTGGCCGAGGTCGCGCTGTGCGTGGGTTCCGCGGCCGCCGGGCGGCTCATCGAGTCCCGAGCTATCAGCGTGCTGGTCTGTCATACGGGTGCCGAACCCGATCCGGCGCTGGCCCAGTTGTTCGCCCGCGCCTCGGCGCTGGGCGTCCGCACGCTCGCCGTGCTCCCGGACACCGATCCGGAACAGGCGGTGACGACCGCGGTGGAGCTGGAGGCGGACGGATATCTGCTGGAGTGCGACCTCACCAGCGCCGCTTTGGACGATACGGTTCGCCGGCTGGTGCGGGGCGAGGCGTCGCTGCCCCCGTCGCTGATGCATCGGATGATCGCCCGGGCACGCACCGGCAAGCATGCCGCGGAGCTGCGCCCGTCCCTGACCCCGCGCGAGCGGGAGACGCTGGCGCTGCTCGCCGAAGGGCTCACCAACAAACAGATAGCGCGCCGCCTGGCCATCACCCAGCACGGTGTGAAAAGGCACGTCGCCAACGTGCTGGCCAAGTTGAACTGCCCAAACCGGACCCTCGCCGTCGCCCATGCCCTGCGCGACGGACTGCTCGACCGACGCCCCCCCGACGACGACCAGGAGCTGCGGGCATGACGCACCATCACCTCACGGAAGATCCCATCGACAGCGCCGAGCGGCGCGATCCCGACCCGGCGCCGACGTACCACTCCTATCTGCACCTGGACGATCTGCTCACGCTGCAGCGGCCGAGGAGCGAACACCGGGACGAGCTGCACTTCATCGTGGCCCACCAGAGCATCGAGCTGTGGTTCCAGCTGCTGCTGCACGATCTGCGCCATGCGATTTCCTTCATCGACCAGGACCGCTGGTACCAGGCGACGGCGGCGATGACCCGGGTGAGCCGGACGGTCGCACTCGTCATCGAGGCCACCCACGGGCTGCGTGACCTGCCGGCCGGCGGCTTCCACCAGTTCCGTGGCTACCTCGGCAGTGCCAGCGGGGCCCAGTCGACGCAGTACCGGCAGATCGAGATCCTGTCCGGGCTGCGCGACGAGTCGCATCTCGCAACACAGCGCAAGTTCTCCGGCGGCTGCGTCCCCTCCGTCGTCGTGGACGCGCTGCGGGAACGGAGTCTGGCCGATGCCCACCAAGCGGCGGGCCGGCGGCACGGCCTGACCGAGTGGGCCGACCTGTGGGACCGCGACATCGCGGATTCACCGCTGTACGGTCTCAGCGAGCAGCTCCTGGAGTACGACGAGCTCTGGGTGCGCTGGCGGACCGAGCACATCGCGCTCGTCGAGCGCATGTCCGGCCTCAGCTCCACGGGTACCGCCGGCACCGACCCGATGACGTTCCTCGGACAGACGCTGAGATACCGCTTCTTCCCTTATCTGTGGACCGCAAGGGCCACGCTGGCGACCCGAGGCACCAAGGGAGAGCTCGCCCATCGGACCCGTCGCAATTCCCGGCGCCGAAGCTGACCACGGCCGCATAGGGCGGGCCGGTTCGCCACGGACCTGCCCGCCCATCACATCCGGTTGCGGCCCGGCCGCCACCGCGATTCCATGGTCAGCGTGCGCGCCGGCCGTGCGGTGCTGCGATGTTCTCCAACATCTGGGCGACTTGGGCCGGGGAGGGCAGCTTCTCGGCCTCGTCCCGTGCGGTGACCGCCGCTTTGCGGAACCGGTCGTCGCCCAGCAGTGACTCGATCGCGGCCCGCAGCGTGGCGGGGCTGTTCTGGGCGGCCGCGTCACCGAGCATCAGCCCCGCGCCGGACGCCTCGATCCGCTCGCACCGCACATGCTCGTCCATCATCTGCGGCAGCATCAGCTGGGGAATACCGACGGCCAGGGCGGTAAGGGCGCTGCCGCCGCCACCGTGGTGGCAGGCCACGTCCGAGACTCCCATCAGGGCGTTGACCGGCATCGGCGCCACCACCCGTACCGAATCGGGCACCGGGCCCAGCTCCGCCGTGTGCCGGCCGTCCAGCGTGACCACCGCTTCGGCGTCCACCAGGCCGTCGCACGCCTCAGCGATCGTGCGCACCAACGACAGGCCGTTCAGCCGGATCATCGACAGCCCGAAGGAAACACACATCCGGCGGGGCCGGTCCTTGTCGCGCACCCATGCGGGAATCTCACCGCCGCCGTTGTACGGCATCGGCCTGACCAGCACATCCCCCGAGGACTCCGGCACCGCCCAGGCGGGCGAGGAGGGGGCCAGGGCCAGGTCGGGGTCGGGCACACCTGGTAGCCCGTGCCGGACCGCGCGGCCGCCGAGCATGGTCTTCGCCGTCGCCAGGGCGGCGGGGGTCATCGGCTCGGCGCCCCACCGGTGCTGGACCACGGGAATGCTCAGTACGCCGCCGATGATGAGCCCGCTGAAGTCGAGCGAGTCGGCGAGGACCAGGTCCGGCCGCCACCTCCGGGCAAACCGCAGATAGGGCTCCAGCACGTACTTGGAGTGGTAGATCCACGGTGCGTAGTCCGAGGCGGCCGCCGGCGAGGTCCAGCCGTCCTCGGGAGCCTGCCCGGCGCCCAGTTCAATGGGCCGCAAGCCGGGCGGCAGGAAGTGGAAGACCTCGTTGACATCGAAGACATCGCCGACGCTGACCGAGGGCAGCCCGGCGGCGTGCGCGGTCGCCATGATGTCCGGCTGCCCGAGCACCACGGCGTCGTGGCCGCGCGCCCTGAGCCCCCAGACCAGCGGCACCATGGGCATCAGATGCGAAGCGTACGGGGAGCAGATGACGAGAACACGCATCCGCGGAACTCCAGTCGGTTGAAGGATCGTGGCGGGGCTCGGCGGGTGCGAGGGACACCCCTCAGGGCTCGGCCGCGTGAGGCACGGTGCCACCGGTCGCTCCCACCGCAACGTCGAACCTCTGTCGTCGGCCCGGCCGGCCGCGAGGCGACGGACGTCAATCCCGCAGGCGGCAGCGTCCCGGGTGCAGTTCGAGGTGTGCTCGCAGGGGCGTCCAGATGAGGCCCTTCCAGCGCAGCTTGACGAGTCCTTGAAGGCGATCGGTGACGGTGGCTCACGACATCGGTTCGCGGAAGCTGTTTCAGGTGGCCGTGCCAGTAGCAACCACCAAACTGGGAGGTAAGCATGATGAGCGACGTCAAGACGCTCATTCTGGACGCGGTCGGGAAGTATCACCAGGAAAAGGAACCCTCGGAGGAGTTCATCCCCGGGGAGACCGAGGTGTGGACTTCCGGCGCGGTCCTCAATGAGGAAGACAGGACGGCGCTGGTCGAAGCGGCACTGGAGATGCGGATCGCCGCCGGGGTGACCGCCAGGAAGTTCGAGCGGAAGTTCGCTCGCGCTCTCGGCATGCGCAAGGCGCATCTGACGAACTCGGGCTCCTCGGCCAATCTGCTGGCTCTGTCGTCGCTGACCTCTCCCCATCTGGAGGAGCGCCGGCTGCGGCCGGGCGACGAGGTGATCACGGTGGCGGCGGGATTCCCGACCACCGTCAACCCGATCGTCCAGAACGGTATGACGCCGGTGTTCGTGGACGTCGAACTCGGCACGTACAACACGACGGCCGAGCGGGTCGCGGCCGCGATCGGCCCGAAGACCCGGGCGATCATGCTGGCGCATGCGCTCGGCAATCCGTACGAGGTGGCGGAGATCGCCCAACTCGCCGAGGAGCACGGCCTTTTCCTGATCGAGGACAACTGTGACGCGGTGGGCTCGACCTACCGTGGGAGGATGACGGGGACGTTCGGCGACTTCGCCACCGTCAGCTTCTACCCGGCGCACCACATCACCACGGGCGAGGGCGGCTGCGTCCTCACCAACAACCTGGCGCTGGCCAGGGTCGTGGAGTCCATGCGGGACTGGGGCCGCGACTGCTGGTGCGAACCCGGCGAGGACGACACCTGCCACAAGCGTTTCGCGTACGAGCTCGGCACGCTGCCCAGACGGTACGACCACAAGTACACGTTTTCGCATGTCGGTTACAACCTGAAGGCCACCGACATCCAGGCGGCGCTCGGCCTGAGCCAGCTCCGCAGGCTGGACGACTTCGGTGCGGCCCGCCGCCGCAATTGGCAGCGGCTGCGCGACGGCCTGGAGGGGGTACCCGAGTATCTGCTGCCGACGGCGACGCCGGGCAGTGACCCCAGCTGGTTCGGATTCGCGCTGACCGTGCAGCCCGACGCCGGCTTCGCCCGCTACGACTTGCTGCGGTTCCTCCAGAGCCGACGGATCGGCACCCGGCTCCTGTTTGCCGGCAACATCACCCGACACCCCGCCTACCTCGACCGGCCGTACCGCATCGTCGGCGACCTGTCCAACAGCGACATCATCACCGAGCGCACGTTCTGGCTCGGCGTATACCCCGGGCTGACCACCGAGATGATCGACTATGTGGCGCAGTCACTCCGGGAATTCGCCGCTTCGAAGAGGGGCTGAGGGGTCCTGGTGCGCGTCATGTTCACGGGCTCCTCCTGGCCGACCCACTACGCCACGATGATGCCGCTCGCACGGACGGCCCGGTGATGACCATGGAGACACCCCGGAACCCGGTGACCTTCACCGCCGACGAAGTGGCGTATCTGCATGCGCAGCCGCTGGGCAGGCTGGCCACACTCGGCCCTGGCGGCCAGCCGTTCAACGCGCCGGTGGCCTTCGACTTCGATGAGCGGCTCGGGGTGATCTGGATCAGCGGCTCCACCATGGCGTCCACCGCCAAATACCGCAATGTCCTGCGCAACCCCAAGGTCGCGTTCGTGGTCGACGACGTACTGAGCATGGATCCCTGGCAGCCGCGCGGGATCACCATGAGAGGCGTCGCGACGGCGCTGGACGCGGACTCCGCCGCCGGCCGGGCCCGCGGCGGCCGCGCGGTCATCCGGATCACTCCGCTGCGTGTCGTGTCCTGGGCCGTCAACAGCTCTGCGTGAAGCCGCATCAGCCCGTTCTTCCTCCTGGAGGCCGTTTCCCATGCGTGTACTGATGCTGAGCACGCCGTACCCGAGTCACTTCACGCCGCTGGTTCCGTTCGCGTGGGCACTGCGGGCGGCCGGGCACGAGGTGCTGGTCGCCGCCCAACCCGATGTCGTGGACGTGGCGCGCGAGGCGGGCCTGTGCACGGTGACCGTGGGGGACCGCTTCCACGGACTGGAGATGGTGCAGGGCAGCCTGGCACCGGGGATGCGGCTGCTGCAGATGACCGGCCGGATGAGCCGGGACGACTTTCGGCGGGCATCGCCGTTCTGGGGCGTGCACGCCCGCTATCTGATGCCCCGATACGCGGAGTTGGCCGACCTGTGGAAGCCGGATCTGATCGTGTCGGAGCAGATGGAGTTCGCGGGCAGCGCCCTCGCCGCCGCGCGCGGCATCCCCTCCGTCCAGCATCGGTGGGCCGTGGACCCGCTGAGCGATGCGGCGCGTGAGCACTGTCGCGAGTACCTGGACGGCGTCTGCCGTCGGATGGGGCTGGACGGCTACCCGGATCCGACGCTGCTGCTCGATCCGTGCCCGCCGAGCCTGCAGCTGCCGGATGCGACGCCGGGCCGACCGATCCGCCAGGTGGCGTTCAATGGCACGGGCACAGTCCCGGAGTGGGCCGAGGACCGCCGGGCCGAGCGCCGTGTGTGCGTCTGCCTCGGCCGTCAGGTGTTCCAGCTCAACGGTGTCCCGCTGTTCCGCAGCGTCATCGAAGCGTGCGACGGACTGGTCGGCACGGAGGCGGTGGTGATGGCGCCGGCCGACGTCCACGAGCAGCTGGGACCGGTCCCCGACGCGGTACGGCTGGTCTCGCCCGCGCCACTGGGCCTCTTCCTGGACTCCTGCGACGCCGTCGTACACCACGGCGGCGCCAACACCGCGATGACCACGATCGGCTTCGGCTTGCCTCAGCTCGTACTTCCGCAGCTGCAGGACCAGTTCATCATCGCCGACCAGCTGGCCGAGGCCGACGCCGCCATCGTGCTCGATACTGCTACCGAGCAGGACAGCCCGGCCACCGTGCACGCGGCCCTGGGGGCGGTGCTCGGGGATCCCCGGTACGGCAGAGCCGCCAGGGCGCTGGCCCGGGAGATGGCGGAGATGCCACTCCCCGCCGAAGTCCTGGGACATCTGTCAGAACTGGTGGCGTCGCATCGGCAGTGACGGCAGGGCGGGCATAGGACCCAGGAGCACCTCCAGCCGTTCACCGGCCAACTCGACAACTGGCCCCTTGGCCCCTTGGCCCCCAAGCGTGCCCCGATCACGGCCTGGCGGTCTCGTTCTCGTGGCGGTTGAGCATCTCTCGGAGGGGGTCCTCACGTGCTCGGCGGTACGGTGATCACGGGCATGGCTCCCCCACCGACGTACGGACGTCGGCTCGGTTGAGAAGCCAGCCACTCGATCACCGGGAAGGGCCTTTAGCGGGTGGCCCACAGTTCCCCGGCATCGCTCCTCGCGCTCCTCGCGCTCCTCGCGCTCCTCGCAACAACGGTCAAGGATCTCGTCCAAGCCAACGTCAGCGCAGGACACGACAGACACGAGGCGCCGCATGGAGGCTGACCAGAGGGCGTTGTACGCCACCGGCCGAGGTTCGATCGCCCCGGCCGCTGCCGCGCTCAGGCTGTCCGGAATCCGGGAGATCACGGCGCTGGCCAACCGCAAGCCCGGAACGATCCGCATGGACATCGGAGATCCGGACTTCGCCTCGCCCGAGCATGTGATCGCGGCCGCGCACCGGGCGGCGGCCTGCGGCGCCACGCACTACACACCAAGCGGTGGCGTGCCGGAGTTGCGGGACGCGCTTGCCGAAAAGGTGCGGACGAAGAACGGAGAGCGCCGACGGCTCAGAATTCGTCGGCGCCGTTGCGCAGCTCGGGCGTCCAGTAGCCGGTCTTCGTGACCGCGTCGTCGATCGCGATGCCGCCCTTGGGCGCGGTGACGACCTTGCTGCCCTCGGCGGGGCCGTCGGCGGCGAAGAGGTTCACGTTGAAGGAGGTGACGGCGCGGTTCTTCTCGTCGACGCCGCCGTTGTTGATCCGCACGGCCGCGTAGGCCGGGGCGCCGGCGTTCAGCACGACGGGGGTGCCGGGCTTGCTCTTGGCGACGGACGGAACGTCCTTGGCGGTCTGGACGTCGCCGAACGCGATCAGCGGGTACTGGAGCAGCGTGCAGGCGTGGCCCGAGACGTTCGTCGCGGTCAGCGTGATGTGCGTGGTGGGCACGCCGTCCTGCTTGGCCGCGGAGATCTTCACGTCGCTGACGGTGCAGGCCGGGGCCTTGCCACCGCTCTTCTTCCGGGAACCGGCCTGCGCGGCGGGGGCGTTGGATCCGGAGGTGTCCGAACCGGCGGTGTCCGTGCCCGCCGCGGCCTTGCTGTCGGCGGCCGTGTCCTTCTTCTCGGCGCCGGCGTCCGAAGCCTTCGAGGACGAGGCGGCGGCCCCCTTGTCCTTCGCACCGTCATCGCCGCCGCAGGCGGTGAGCGTCAGGCTGAGGGCGGCGACCGCGGTCGCGGCGAGTACGGCCGGGCGGCGGATGGAGGTACGCATATGGGGCTCCCCGTGTGATCTGCTCGGTGCGGTCGATGCCCTACGCAGGCATCTGGTCTGCTCAGGCCCACAGCTTCGGTCCCTGCGCTAACGCTCCGCTGACGTACCGCTGACGCCTCGTTCAGCTGGTCATGACATGACCAAACTGACGACCGCTCAGGAGTGTTGAGGAGCTACGAGTCCGGCTTGCACAGCCCGCCCACGAGCGCAGCACGCCGACCAGAGGAAAAGCACGCAGCGGCACTTCAAGCCCTCGGACGCTCAGCCCCTGGGCCTGAATTGACCCATGCTTTCGACACAGGAGTGCACCCTGCGACAGGTCTATCGGCTACCTAGAGTCGTAGTCACGAAGCCACGGCAGAAGCCCGCGGCAGCAGCCCAGGACCAGGGAGAACCACCATGAACGCCACCACACTCAAGCCGGTTCTGACCCGCGCCGCCGACGCCGAGACCACCAGCGACCCCAGCAGCGTCATGACCCTGCTCGCCGACTGCGGCACCGACGGCAGCTCACTCACCAGCTACCGCTCGCAGTTCACCAAGGGGGCGGTGGGCGCCCCGGCCCACTTCCACACCCGGGCCTCGGAGCTCTTCTTCGTCATCGGCGGCTCCCTTCAGGTACTCATCGACAACGAGGTCAAGATCCTTCACGAGGGCGATCTCCTGCTCGTACCGCCGCACACCCCGCACGCCTTCGCCGCGGCACCCGGAGCCGAAGCCGACGTACTCTTCGTCTTCACACCCGGCATGCCGCGCTTCGACTACCTCCGACTGCTCGGCCGCGTAATGCGGGGCGAGGCGAGCCCCCAGGAAATCAAGGAATCGTCCGAGCACTTCGACAACCACTACGTCGACAGCCCGCTCTGGCGCGCCACCCTCGAAGCAGCGCAGTGACCCGGCGGGCAGCAGCGCCACCCCAAGCAGCTACCGCCCAGGCCTGCCGCGTCCACTCAACGAAAAACCCAGGTCGGAATGGTTCCGACCTGGGGTTTCAGGCGAGCCGCCTTCGGGATTCGAACCCGAGACCTACGCATTACGAGGGCTAGCGGGGTCGTGGCAGCCTCTGCCGACGTGTGCCGCTCGGTACTAGCTCGGTACTATTTCCGCAGGTCACGGGCAGGCAGCACCCTAAGACCGCATCACGAGGTGCCACCTGCTGCCGTTCCGTCCGTTCACGCAGTGCTCACGCGACGCCCGCCTCCCGAAGCCTTGCGGCCAGGACGCTGGCAGCATGCGGTGGCGTCAGCGGATGAAGAACCGCGTCGCGACGATCTGGATCGCGATGGTGCCGCCGGCGTACGCGGCACCCTTCAGGATCTGGACCACGAGCGCCCAGCGGAGGAAACGCAGCCGGCGCCAGATCTTGCGCCACGGGCGCCGGGCGACACCGCCGCCGGAACCGCCCTTGCGCATCCAGGCAGCCTTGATCTTCCTGGCAGCACGGGCCAGGTAAGCCGTATAATTCATCAGCGGAGACTCCTTGTCGAATTCGATTTGAAGCAGGCAGGGCGTTTCCCGCAGGGGAGGTTGGACCACGGTTCGCAGCCTCTGGCCGACCTTCCCTGCTCTTCCTGCGCGGCGGTGCCCGGCAGGCGGTGCCGGATAACCAGCAAGCGCAAGCCGGTGCAAGATTGCGCATAGAATACCTCCATTTTCCGCATCTCTGGATGACACGGAGAATCATCCACCTACACCCTAGGGCAACCTGCTGGCAGCGAGCGCAATTTTCACGGAATCCTTTCCCGCAGATTCCGCAGAACGCAGAATCACCTCCATTTCAGAATGCATTCGAGCCCGCCCCAGTGCGGCCGCCAGTGCGCCGATCTCACCCTCCCCCAGGGTCGCCCCCAAGCTCCACAAGGAAGCGGCCCGGTCGGCAGGAGGGAGCGCCGCGAGGCGGCCAGGGAGCGTCGAATTCTCCACAGCGGCACTGTCGCTGTTGCGCCGGTCCCCCTTGTCGGCGTGATCAGCCGCGCCGTTGCGCCGGTCCCCCTCGGGGGGCTTTCGGCAGCGGATGCATCCACCCGCACAGCGGCGGCAGGACGCGTTGCGCGCCACCCGCAGGAGCTCCTCAAGGTGAGCAAGTTCCCGCCTGACCTGGCCACCTTCATCTTCCTGCCCACCTCGCGCCAAGGGCTCCAATTCGCGCGAGATTCCCGGGCGGGGCAGCCTGCGCCCATGCAGCCAGTGAGAGAGCAAGGAGGGGGAAACCGTGAGAGCCCGAGCCTTCTCGGCCATGGTGGCCCCCGGAAGGATGCGGGGAATCAGGGACTTGAACGCCAGGGCGAATGCCCTCACCTCGTCCGTGGCCTCGGCCACAGAGGTGGGCTTGATCGATCCGAGTGACGGCATGCCAAAGAAGCCCTCTCGCTCGCCAGAAATCAGCAGGGGTTGCGTGATCATCGGCAGCCTAACCCCTGGAAGGGGCGCCGGGGAGGCGTTCGCCATTTTTACGCAGGATGCATTTATGCCCCCTGGAAAATAACGACATGAATGGCGACACAGTGGGGCGAATCGGATCTTTACTCAAGCCGGTGTGAGTAAAGATCCCAAAACTGCTGGAATAACAGATGGCACCCGTGCTAGTAATGAGTTTCCGCAATTGCAGTCTGAGGGCCGCCCCAGCCGCAACCACTTCATGAACCTGGAGACACCGTGACACCGTCGTGGCGCGATGACAGCCTTGGAACGATGAAGCGGGTCGCCCTCTGGCTGGTCTCAGAGGTCGGTGAGGGGGAGACCTTCACCAAGGAGGCACTGCGCGAAGCGTTCCCCGGCGTGTCTCAGGTGGACCGGCGCATGCGGGATCTGCGCGACTTCGGATGGCGCATCAACACCAACCGCGAGGACGCCGGCCTCGACTCTCACGAACAGCGCTTCGTAGAACGGGGCGACCCCGTCTGGGAGCCGGGTCGCGCCACCCGGAAGTCGGGTACGACAGCCATCGGCGCAGGGCGCCGGCGCGAGGTGATCGAGCAGGACGGTCACATGTGCCGCTCTTGCGGGATCGTTCCAGGTGATGTGTATCCCGACACTGACCAGGCGGCTCAATTGGACATCGCACGTCGAGAAGTCCTGAAGCCCGACGGGGCCAAGGTCACCGAGATGATCACTGAGTGCAAGCGGTGCCGCATCGGCGGCAGAGCACTGGTCGCGGACCTCGGCCGGGTCCTCAAGGAAGCCGCCGCCCTCAGCTCCATCGAGCGCGAGGTACTGTCCGGCTGGGTGAAAGCCAACGAGCGGCAGTTCAGCCGGCTGGAGCAGCTCTGGAGCGCCTACAGGTCCCTGCCCGAGGAGTCACGCGCCCGGCTGCGTCATGAACTCGGCCTCGGCTGAGAGCCCAGGAGGTCCGAACGGCATCCGGAGCAAGGCAAGTAGAGGCAGGAGCGAGGACAGCGGACATGGCAATGGACTACGGGCTGCCCCCGAGGGCGGAGGAGAACCGGGCCACCGTCCGGACCCGGCTCGCCGAGAGCGCGGCCGGCGGCGGCACCCGCGAAACGTTCACCGTCGAATGGCGGGGCAAGCCCGAGCACCTCGAAGTGATCGATATGCAGGTCGGCGACCTGTACTACAACCCGGCGACCCATCGGATCCGTGCGCAATCCGGCCACGACCCCGAAAAGTCGGCCGTTCTCGAAGCGGATCCCTGGAGCACGGACAGCCAGAGGTACTTGGGCCGCCTGCTGCAGGTCATCCCGGCCGACCCGGCGAAGACTGACCCCGAGTTCGACGAGCTGGCCGCAAGCCTGAAGGAATTCGGGCAGACCGAGCCCGGCTTGATCACCCACGAAGGCATCCTCGTCAACGGCAACACAAGACGTGCCGCACTGCTGGAGCTCCACGGGCCCACCCACCCCATGCGCGTGGCTGTGCTTCCTCCTTCCTGCGACTGGCAGGACATTGCTGCCATCGAGCTGTCGTTGCAGCTGCGCAAGGAACACCGGCGGGACTACTCCTACATCAACCGCCTGCTTGCCGTGGAGGAGCTGGTCGACCAAGGCACTCCGCTCGCGGCGATCGCCACCACATTCCGCACCACCACTGCCCGGGTTCGGCAGGACCAGTGGGTGCTCTCCATCATCCGCCAGCTGGTCAAGCGCAGTGAGATCTCCGGAGAGCGACTTTCGCTGGTTGCGTTCGAGGAGCAGGCGGAGAAGTTCCGCGAGCTGCAGCGCGCCTACGACAAGCAGTACAGCGTCAATCCTGAGCGGGCAGACCTGCTCGTGGAGAACCGCCTGGCTGCCATGCTCATGGGCTTCGCCAAGACGGACGTACGCTTCATCGATGACAGGTTCCGTGACGCGTACCTGTCCAAGACACTGCCGTCAGGCGCGGCTGTCGCCCCCGCGGCCGGCCAAGAAGGCCTTGCGATCCCTGGGCTGGGGCGTGCGGTACAAGGCCCCAGCCCCGCTGTCGCAGCAGCCAGGGCTCTGACGGACGCCGTGCTCCATGCTCGGGCAATTACCCAGGCGAGCAGCTCGGCGCCGCCGGAAACCGTCACCACGGCACAAGCCGAGTTCAAACGCATGCGCAAGGCGATGGACGAAGCCATCACTGACGCCGGCCGGGACGCCCGCATCACCAAGCGCAAGCAAGCCGCGCCCACACGCCTCGCAGACGCCAGTCGCAGCATCGAGCAGTGCGTTACGGACCTTGTCCTCTCCCGGGCACAGCGAAGCCTCGATGAGGACGCATTCGACGATGCCGTCGTCGAACTGAGAAAGAGGCTGGAGAAGCTCGCGATCGAGGCCCGGCGGACCGTCGAAGAGCCAGGCGACGGACTGTCGTGGCTCCTCGAAGCCACCGGAAAGGCACGCTGAGTGGGTACCCAGCCCAGCCTGGTGATCGGCTTCGACACCACACGCACCCAGGCGGCTCTCCGGACCGTGCCGGAGTGCCGCGGAGCGTTGGGCCAGATGATCGCGAGCTTCCCCAGCGGCCGGATGACCGACCGTCTCTCCGCCGCTGTGCCCCTCGACAGCTTCCTCGTCAGCCTCAGCTCGCTGGCCGCGTGGCCGCAGCCGGAGAGCGTGGTCTGGGAGGAGGAGTTCCGCGTCCTCGTCGGCGAGATGCTCGACACGGCGGAAACGGCAGACCGGCTGCTGAACGGCACGCCGGACGAGGAGAGCATTAGCCCGGAAGAGGTGCCACCGCTGCTGGGCGGTACCTGGAAAGGGCCTCTGACCTCCTTCCAGCTACGGGACATCGCCCGGCTGCTCGCCGTCGGCCACGGCGCCAACTTCAGCGTGCCCGGCGCCGGCAAGACCCGCGTCTCCCTGGCCGTCTTCTCAGCTCTGCGGGAGCAGGGAGCGGTAAACCGAATTCTGGTGGTCAGCCCGAAGTCTGCCTACGAGGCATGGCAACTGGAGGCGCGGGAGTGTTTCTCCACACCTCTGGACGTGCAGGTGCTCGGCAAATCGGCCCCCCCGTCGGCGGACATCCTCCTGGTCAACTACGAACGGCTGGACCGGGCACTCGCCGGCCTGTCGCACTGGCTGAAGGCGGCTCCCGCTCTACTCATCCTCGATGAGGCCCACCGCATGAAGCTCGGCGGCGCCGGCGTCTACGGTGCTGCCTGCATGGCGCTGGGTCCGCTCAGCCGTGTGCGCATGATTCTCAGCGGCACCCCGGCGCCGAACGGGTCGAAGGACCTGGAGAACCTGCTCTCGTTCGTCTGGCCCGGCCACGGGCGGCGCATAGTCACCCAGGCCGTGGACGGCGGCGACCTGGCTCACGCGAGTCAGGTCCTGCGGCCCCTCTACACGCGGACGACGAAGGCGGAGCTGGGCTTGCCGCCTGTCGAGACCCGGGTCCGCTATCTCCCGATGCCGCCTCTGCACCGCGAGATCTACGACGCCCTGGTCGGCAAGTTCTCCCCTCGCGCAGCGGCCGACCGAGGCGACTTCGAAGCGCTCGGCAAGGCAGTGCTGCGCTTGCTGATGGCCGCGACAAGCCCCGCACTCCTCGTCCGCGGCTCCACGCGCTACGAACCGCTGAACTTCCGTGTCCCGCCCTTGGACGTGCCGGAGGGGGACTCGCTGGCTGCCCTTCTCCGCAAGCTCCCCGACTACGAACTACCGCCCAAGTACGGGGAGACGCTGTCCATCGTCTCTGCCAATACCGCTGCGGGGCGGAAGACTCTGGTGTGGACGAGCTTCGTCCGGAGTATCACGTCGCTGCAAGCGCTGCTCGCGCCATTCCAGCCCGCCGCAGTTCACGGGGGGAGCCTCGACCGGGAGGAGGAGCTGAGGCGCTTCCGCGAGGATCCGGATTGCAGCGTCTTGATCTCCAACCCGGCAACGCTCGGCGAGGGAATCAGCCTCCACCAGGTCTGCCATGACGCCGTGTACGTAGACCGGGACTTTCAGGCAGGCCGGTTCCTGCAGAGCCTGGACCGCATCCACCGCCTCGGCCTCGCCCACGGCACAGACACGCGGATCACCGTCCTCGCAACAGCGGGAAGCGTCGATGATGTCGTCTCCATGCGGCTCGCGGAGAAGTTGGAGTTCATGGGCAGCATCCTCGACGACCCCGAGGTGCGGCAGCTCGCCGATCCTGAGGACGAGGCGCCGATGGTGGCAGGAATGAACGCAGCTGACGTGCAGGCGTTGCTGGAGCACCTTGGCGCACGCTCGGTGTAGCAGGCGCCAGTGCGGGGGGGGCGGCCCCCGCAGAGCATAACGTGCCCTCGTTGAGGAGCCGTTCGACAGCGTCTGCTTCCCGCTGCACCACGATGCGCCCGACGCCGCCGCTCAAAGCGAGAATGCAGCTTCCGGTATCGAACCCGGCCTAGGTGATAAGCCCGATGCGGAGTACGAACTTCCCGCGGAGAAGGCAGCCCGCAAGGCCGCGAAAAAGGAGAAGGCCAAGAAGGCCGCGGCGAAGAACGGCGGTAAGGGCAGGGGAGGCAAGCCGAAGAACAAGGCGAAAGCCCAGCCCAAGGCGGACAAGAAGGCCAAGCTCCGGAAGCCCAAGAGGTAGGCCCCTGAGCGCCTCCGCTCACGCAAGCCATCCCACGGCACCACTGGCCATGTGACGCGTCATGCCCCGAGCAACGCAAAAGGCCAGGTCACGGGCTACGTGACCTGGCCTTTTCGCAGAGCCGCCTTCGGGATTCGAACCCGAGACCTACGCATTACGAGTGCGTTGCTCTGGCCAACTGAGCTAAGGCGGCGTGGTGCGCGGCCCAGTCTACACATCGCTGAGGGGTGCTCTGTAACCCGTTTAGGGGCTGGTCAGAGGAGGACGGCGGAGTGGGCCGGTCGGCGGGTGGCGGGTGTGAGGAGGGTCACTTGCAGTGTTTGCCGTTGGGCGGGACGGTGCCTTCGAGGAGGTAGGTGTTGATCGCGGTGTCGATGCAGTCGCTGCCGCGGCCGTAGGCGGTGTGGCCGTCGCCGTCGTAGGTGAGGAGGGTGGCGCTGGAGAGCTGGGAGGCGAGGGCCTTGGCCCAGACGTAGGGGGTGGCCGGGTCGCGGGTGGTGCCGACGACGAGGATCGGGGCGGCGCCCTTGGCCACGATGCGGTGGGCCGTGCCGGTGGGCTTGACCGGCCAGTAGCCGCAGTTCAGGGAGGCCCAGGCGAAGCTCTCGCCGAAGACCGGGGAGGCCTTGCGGAAGCTGGGCAGGGAGGCCCGGACCTGGTCGGGGGTGGTGAAGGCGGACGGGAGGTCGAGGCAGTTGACGGCGGGGTTGGCGTACATCTGGTTGGCGTAGTCGCCCGAGGGGTCACGCTCGTAGTAGCTGTCGGAGAGGGTGAGCAGCCCGCGGCCGTTGCCGGCCTTGGCCTGGGCGAGGTACTGGCGCAGGACGGGCCAGGCCCGGTTGTCGTACATGGCGGCGATGACGCCCGTGGTGGCGAGGGATTCGGTGAGCTTGCGGGCCTCGCCCGTTTCCGCCGGATGGGCGTCGAGCTTCTTGAAGAGGGCGGAGAGCTGCCGGCCGGCGTCCTGGACGCTCTTGGTGCCGAGCGGGCAGTCCTTCCGCTTGATGCAGTCCTTGGCGAACGCCGTGAAGGCGGTGTTGAAGCCGGCGGTCTGGTCGATGTTGATGGTGCGGCTGTCCAGCGCCGGGTTCATGGCGCCGTCGAGGACCATGCGGCCGACCCGGGGCGGGTAGAGACCGGCGTAGGTCGCGCCGAGGAAGGTGCCGTACGAGGAGCCCACATAGTTGAGCTTCTGGTCGCCCAGGACGGCGCGCAGCACGTCCATGTCGCGGGCGGCCTCGATCGTGGAGACGTGCGGGAGCAGCTTGCCGGAGTGGGACTCGCAGCCCTTGGCGAAGTTGCGGTAGGCGGTGGTGAGCTTGTTGACCTCGGCCGGTGAGTCCGGGGTCTGGTCGGTCTGGGTGTAGCGGTCCATCTGCTTGTCGGAGAGACACTCGACCGGCTCGCTGCGGGCCACACCGCGCGGATCCATCGCCACCATGTCGTAGCGCGCGCGGACCGCCGCGGGCTGTGGCGCGTACTGCTGGAGATAGTCGATCGCCGAACCGCCGGGGCCGCCCGGATTCACCAGGAGGGAGCCGATCCGGCTGCCGGGGCCGGTGGCCTTCTTGCGGGCCACCGCAAGCTTCAGGTCCGTGGCCGCGCCGGGCTTGGTGTAGTCCAGGGGCGCCTTCAGCGTCGCGCACTCGAAGCCGGCCACCCCGCAGGGATGCCAGCTCAGCTTCTGGTCGTAGTACGGACGCAGATTGGCCGGGGTGGCGGCCGGGAGGGGCGCGAGGGAGGCATCGTCGGCGGGGCGCTGGGCACCGGCCTCCGCCGTGCGGCCCGGGGCCGCCGCGGCTTCGGGGGACGAACTCCCCGAGGAGCAGCCGGAGATCAGCAGAGCGGTGGCCGCGAGGGCGGCGGCGGAGGTGCGGAGCAGGCGGCTGGTGGCCATGGGCGGTCCCTTGGTCTTGGTCCCTGAAGTGCGGTGTCAGTCCCTGGAGGGTTGTGGCGGTGCGGAGCTGCGGTCGCGGTGCCGGGCAGCCGGCCCAGTGCTGCGGTCGGCTTGGTGTGGTGACGACGGCTTGGTGCGGTCGCGACCGCTTCGGTGGCGAGGTGAGGGCGGATGAGCAGTGACGGGTCCGGACGGAGAGTATCCGGGTGGGGACCTTGAGTGTCGACTCTCCGTTCTCTTCGGGGTGAGTGGGTGGACGGCGGACGGGCCGCGGTCCGGTGGGGTCAGCCGGCGCGGAGGGCCACCGTCATGGCTTCGACGGCGAGCAGGGGTGCCACATTGCGGTCCAGGGCATCGCGGCAGGCGATCACCGCCTCTATCCGGCGGAGGGTGCGCTCCGGGGTCGAGCCGGCGGCGATGCGCTGGACGCTGTCGCGCACCTCGTCGTTGGCGAGCGGGACCGAGGCGCCCATCTGGAGGGCGAGGACATCGCGGTAGAAGCCGGTGAGATCGACCAGGGCCAGGTCGAGGCTGTCGCGCTGGGTGCGGGTCGAGCGGCGCTTCTGCTTGTCCTGGAGCTCCTTCATCGCGCCGGCCGTGCCGCGCGGCAGCCGTCCGCCGGTTCCGGCGGCGGCGCCGAGCGCGGCGCGCAGCTCCTCGGTCTCCTTGGTGTCGACCTCCTCGGCGACCTGCTTGGCGTCCTCGCCCGCGGCGTCGATCAGCTCCTGGGCGGCCTTGAGGCAGCCGCCGATGTCATCGATGCGGAGGGGGAGTTCGAGTACGGCGGCGCGACGGGCGCGGGCGCGCTCGTCGGTGGCCAGGCGCCGGGCCCGGCCGATATGGCCCTGGGTGGCACGGGCGGCCAGATCGGCGGCCGCCGGATCGATGCCGTCGCGCCGTACGAGGACGTCGGCGACCGCGCCGACCGGCGGCGTACGCAGGGTGAGGTGGCGGCAGCGGGAGCGGATGGTGGGGAGGACGTCCTCGATGGAGGGGGCGCACAGCAGCCAGACCGTACGGGGCGCGGGCTCCTCGACGGCCTTGAGGAGGACATTGCCGGCGCCTTCGGTCAGGCGGTCCGCGTCCTCCAGGACGATCACCTGCCAGCGCCCGCCGGCCGGGGAGAGCGAGGACCGGCGGACCAGGTCGCGGGTCTCCTTGACGCCGATGGACAGCAGGTCCGTACGGACGATCTCGACGTCGGCGTGCGTGCCGACCAGGGCGGTGTGGCAGCCGTCGCAGAAGCCGCAGCCGGGGGCGCCGCCGAGGGCGCGGTCCGGGCTGACGCACTGCAGGGCGGCGGCGAAGGCGCGGGCCGCGGTGGACCGACCGGAGCCGGGCGGGCCCGTGAACAGCCAGGCGTGCGTCATCTGGGAGGCGCCGGTCCGGTCGGCGGAAGGCGGCGCCGGCTGCTCACCGGGCCGGGCCTCGCGCGACGCGTGTGCCGCGTGCTCCGCGGTGACGATGGCGTCCGCATCGCGCGCGGCCGCGGCCAGCTGCGCCGTCAACCGGTCCTGGCCGACCACGTCGTCCCATACCGCCATCGCTGCCTGCCGTTCCTGATCCGTTCGGTCCTGCTCGTGCCGTGCGGAGTGCGAGCGCACACGGACCCACACTCCGCGCGTTGCTCCGCGCTTGACCCATTGTGGTGCAACCCACTGACAAACGAATCCGGAAGCCGGTTCCGAGCGGGCGGCCAGGACCCGCCCGGAACCCGTCCGGAACCGGAAAACGGCCGTGGCCGCAGCATCTCTGCCGCGGCCACGGCCGGTGGTACGGGGCTTCCCGTTCGGCTAGCGGCGCCGACCCCGGCCGTCGCGACGGCCGTCGTCACCCGCGCCGCCGTCCGCGTCCTCGTCGTCGCGCGGGCCGAGCAGCTCGTCGGCGAGCGTGGGCAGATCGTCCAGCGGGGTCTCCTCCGCCCATTCGGGGCGGGGGCGGCTGCGCTGCGGGGTCTCCGCGGGGCGGCCCGTTGCCGGGTCGATCTGCGGGAGTTCGCGGGTGCGCTCGATGCCGGATTCGGCGGCGGGGGCCGAGGGCTGCCCCGACGCCATGCCCGTCATGCCGTTTACGCCGTTCGCGTGGGTCGCGCCGCTCGGCGCCTCCTTGCGGAACATCCACGGCGGCACACGGTCGGCGGGGTCGTCGCCCCGCACGTCATCGCTCCGCACGCCCCCGTCCCGTACGGGCGGCAGCACAGTCGTCTCCTCGACGTCCGAGCCGCGCCCACGGGTGTCACGGGCATTCCGTACGGGCGGCAGCACGGTCGTCTCCTCGACGTCCGAGCCGCGCCCAGGGGTGTCACGGGCGTCCCGTACCGGCGGCAGCACAGCCGTCTCATCCGCCGCACGGGACACATCGTCGCGCCGCTCGGGCCGCGCCTCGGACCCGCCGTCGCCCTCCCCCAGCCGCTTGCGCAGATCCGCCACCGGCGTCTCCGCGGTGGGCGCCTCTGCTGCCGCGGCCGCCCTGGCCTCCGCGGCAGCCGCCGCTTCGGCCGCCGCCACCCGGGCCTGTTCGGCGCGGAGCAGGGCCTCCTCGGCCTTGCGCTGCTTCTCCAGGCGGCGCTCCTCGGCCTCCTGGCGCAGCCGCGCCTCCTCCTCGTGCTGCTTGCGCAGCCGCTCCTGCTCGGCCTGGCGGGTCCGCTCCTCGGCCTCCCGCCGCAGCCGCTCCGCCTCCGCGGCCTGACGGACCTCCTCGGCGCGCTGCCGGGCCTCCGCCGCCTGGCGGGCGGCCTCCAGCGCCTTGGCCTGCTCGGCCTCCTGGCGCTTGCGCTCCTCCTCTTCGGCGCGCAGCTTGGCGAGCTGCTCCTGGCGCTCACGCTCCAGGCGCGCCTCCTCGGCCTTGCGCGCGGCCTCCTCCTCGGCCTTGCGCCGGGCCTCTTCCTCGGCCGCCTTACGGGCCTCGGCCTGCGCCTTGACCTCGGCTTCGGACAGCGGGAGCACCTGGTCGAGGCGGTGGCGTACGACGGTGGTGACGGCCTCCGGCTCCTGCCCGGCGTCGACGACCAGATAGCGCCCCGGGTCGGCGGCGGCCAGGGTCAGGAAGCCGGCCCGTACCCGCTGGTGGAATTCGGCGGGCTCGGACTCCATCCGGTCGGGTGCCTCGGTGAAGCGCTCACGAGCGGTCTCGGGGGAGACGTCGAGCAGCACGGTCAGGTGCGGGACCAGACCGTCCGTTGCCCAGCGGTTGATCCGGGCGATCTCCGTGGGCGCGAGGTTGCGCCCGGCGCCCTGGTAGGCGACCGAGGAGTCGATGTACCGGTCGGTGATGACGATCGCGCCGCGCTCCAGGGCGGGCCGGACGACGCTGTTGACGTGCTCGGCCCGGTCGGCGGCGAACATCAGCGCCTCCGCACGGTCGGAGAGCCCGGACGTCGAGACGTCCAGGATGATCGAGCGCAGTCGCTTCCCGATGGCGGTGGCGCCCGGCTCGCGGGTCACCACGACCTCGTGGCCCTTGCCGCGGATCCACTCCGCGAGCGCCTCGACCTGGGTGGACTTGCCCGCGCCGTCGCCGCCTTCCAGGGCGATGAAGAAGCCGGTGGGGGCGGGCGCCTGGTCCGGGTCGCCGCCGCGCAGCGCCTCCCGCAGATCACGCCGCAGCGGTACGCCCTGCCGGTCGTCGACCTTGCCCAGCACCAAGGCGGCGACCGGCAGCAGCAGCGCGCCGACCAGCATCAGGGTGTAGGCGGCGCCGCCGTACGCGAAGTCGAAGGTGTCGTTGCCGAGGCGGTGCGGGCCGATGACGGCCGCGAGCAGCGGCGCGACGATGGCGGCCAGCGCGACCGCGAGCCGTACGACGGCGTGCAGATGCTCGGTCGTACGGGCGGTGCGGGATTCCTCGGACTCCTGCTCCAGCAGGACGTGCCCCGTATTGGCGGAGATTCCGGCGCCGACACCGGCCAGCAGGGCGAGCAGCAGCACCGTCGTCGAGTCCGGGACCAGCCCCATGGCCAGCAGCGCCACGCCGGTGGCGGCCACCGCGAGGGCGAGCAGCCGGCGCCGGGAGAGGGCGGGCAGCACCCGCTGGGCACCGCGGATGCCGACGGCCGTACCGCCGGTCAGCGCGAGCACCAGAAGCGCGAAGGCGGCCGGTCCGCCGGAGAGATCGAAGGCGTGCAGCACGGCCAGCGAGACGGCCGCGGCGATCGCGGCGGCCACCGCGGCGCAAGCCAGCACCAGCAGCGGGATCGCGCCCGTACGGCCCTTGTCGACGGCCGGCCGGGACGCGCCGTTCTCCGCCTTCTCGCCCTGCGCTCCGGTCCTCGCACCGGCGCTCTTCGGGCGGCGCAGCCCCTCCAGAGGGGAGCGCGGCCGCGGTGTCTGCACACCGGGGAGTTCGATGAAGTAGAGGATCGATACGGAGGCGGCGAACAGCCCGGCGGCGACGTACGAGCCGAGCGCGACCTGGTGGAGGTGGAACCAGTCGATGCCGGTGCCCAGCAGCTTGCTGATGAGCGTGACAACCACCAGGGCGGCGGCCGCGATCGGCAGCGAGACGAAGGTGGTGCGCAGCGAGAGGCGGCGCAGGGCGTCCATGTTGTCGGGCAGCGGCCTCACCGCGGCGCCTTCGGGGGGAGGCGTGGGCAGCAGTCCGGGCGCCGCGCTCTCCCGGGCAACGGTCCAGAAGCGTTCGCCGACGCCGGTGACGAAGACCGTGACCAGCAGCCAGGCCAGTGCGTCGGCCGGCGTCCAGTCGATCCACAGGGGGGCGACGACCAACAGCGCGAGCCGCAGCACATCCGCGCCGATCATGGTCCAGCGCCGGTCCAGCGGCCCGGAGGGCGCAGTCAGCGCGGACAGCGGACCCAGCAGAACGGCTCCGAAGAGCAGCATCGCCAGCATCCGGGCCGCGAAGACCGCGGTGACCGCGAGGGCGGCGCCGCGATAGCCGCCGCCGAAGACGGCCTCGCCTCCCAGTGGTACGTACAGCGCCGCCTGAAGGGCGAGGAGTACCAGGACAAGCATGGACAGGGCATCGCCGATGCCCCCGACAAATTGGGCGCTCCACAGTCGCTTCAGCGGGGGGAAGCGGAGCAGGGCTCGCACGGCGCGCTCGCGGGAATCCGCTGCTAGGGCGCCTGAAGTGGGGGGCACGACCGTTGGCTGCTCGGCACGCGTCATCTCGCCAGCCTATCGGGACGACGCACACTGCCGGGCGCCTGCCCGAACAAATGGGCGGGCCCGACGGAACGTGTCCGTCTTGCCCGCCCTTGTCCTGCGCTTTTCGACCGGCCGCACCCGCCGGTGCGACCTCAGTCCTCGGTCGACGCCGCCGTCTTCTTCGCCGCCGCCGTCTTGGCGGTGGCCTTCTTGGCGGTCGTCTTCTTCGCCGTGGTCGTCTTCTTCGCCGCGGTCTTCTTGGCGGCCGTCTTCTTCGCGGCCGTCTTCTTCGCCGGCGCCTTCTTGGCCGCCGCCTTCTTCGCGGTCTTCTTGGCCGGCCCCTTGGCGCGCTTCTCCGCCAGCAGCTCGTAACCCCGCTCGGCGGTGATCGTCTCGACGTCGTCGTCCCGCCGCAGCGTCGCATTGGTCTCGCCGTCGGTGACATACGCACCGAAGCGGCCGTCCTTGACCACCACCGGCTTGCCGCTCACCGGGTCCGTGCCCAGCTCCTTCAGCGGCGGCTTGGCGGCGGCCCGTCCGCGCTGCTTGGGCTGTGCGTAGATCACCAGCGCCTCGTCGAGGGTGATCGTGAAGAGCTGCTCCTCGTTCTCCAGGGAGCGCGAGTCGGTGCCCTTCTTGAGGTACGGGCCGTAGCGGCCGTTCTGCGCGGTGATCTCCACGCCCTCGGCGTCCTTGCCGACGACGCGCGGCAGCGACATCAGCTTGAGCGCGTCCTCCAGGGTCACCGTGTCCAGGGACATCGACTTGAAGAGCGAGGCGGTGCGCGGCTTGACCGCGTTCTTGCCCGTCTTCGGGGTGCCCTCGGGCAGGATCTCGGTGACGTACGGGCCGTAGCGGCCGTCCTTGGCGACGATCTGGTGGCCGCTCTCCGGATCCATGCCCAGCTCGAAGTCGCCGCTCGGCTTGGCCAGCAGTTCCTCCGCGTACTCCACCGTCAGCTCGTCGGGCGCGAGATCGTCGGGGACATCGGCGCGCTGATGTCCCTCGGAGTCCTTCTCGCCGCGCTCGACGTACGGGCCGTAGCGGCCGACCCGCAGCGTGATGTCGTCGCCGACCGGGAAGGACGAGATCTCCCGGGCGTCGATCGCGCCCAGGTCCTCGACCAGCTCCTTCAGCCCGCCGAGGTGGTCGCCGTCGCCGTTGCCGGCGTCCGACGCGGCCCCCTCGGCCTCGCCCTCGCCGAAGTAGAAGCGCCGCAGCCACGGCACGGCCTGCGCCTCACCGCGGGCGATGCGGTCGAGATCGTCCTCCATCTTGGCGGTGAAGTCGTAGTCGACCAGCCGGCCGAAGTGCTTCTCCAGGAGGTTGACCACCGCGAAGGAGAGGAACGACGGGACGAGCGCGGTGCCCTTCTTGAAGACATAGCCGCGGTCGAGGATCGTGCCGATGATCGACGCATACGTCGACGGGCGGCCGATCTCGCGCTCTTCCAGCTCCTTGACCAGCGTGGCCTCGGTGTAGCGGGCGGGCGGCTTGGTGGCGTGCCCGTCGGCGGTGATCTCCCGTGCGGCCAGCGCATCGCCCTCGGCGACCTGCGGCAGCCGGCGCTCGCGGTCGTCCAGCTCCGCGTTCGGGTCGTCGGCGCCCTCCACGTAGGCCTTCAGGAAGCCGTGGAAGGTGATCGTCTTGCCGGACGCGCTGAACTCGACGTCCCGGCCGTCGGCGGCCCGGCCACCGATCTTGACGGTGACGGAGTTACCGGTCGCGTCCTTCATCTGGGAGGCGACGGTCCGCTTCCAGATCAGCTCGTAGAGCTTGAACTGGTCGCCGGTCAGACCGGTCTCCGCGGGGGTACGGAAGCGGTCGCCGGAGGGGCGGATCGCCTCGTGCGCCTCCTGGGCGTTCTTGACCTTGCCGGCGTACGTGCGCGGCTTGTCCGGCAGGTAGTTCGCGCCGTACAGATGCGTCACCTGCGCCCGGGCCGCGGCGACCGCGGTGTCCGAGAGCGTGGTGGAGTCCGTACGCATATAGGTGATGAAGCCGTTCTCGTACAGCTTCTGCGCCACCTGCATGGTGGCCTTGGCGCCGAAGCCGAGCTTGCGGCTGGCCTCCTGCTGGAGGGTGGTCGTACGGAACGGGGCGTACGGCGAGCGGCGGTACGGCTTGGACTCGACCGAGCGCACCGCGAAGTCGGTGTTCTCCAGGGCGGCGGCGAGCGCGCGGGCGTTCGCTTCGTCCAGATGGAGCACATCGGTCTTCAGCTGCCCGTTGGGGCCGAAGTCGCGGCCCTGGGCGATACGGCGGCCGTCGACGGTGTTCAGCCGGGCGGTCAGCGTCGAGGGGTCGCTGGCTCCCCCAGCCTCGGCTTCGCTCGCCCGGGGGGACCCCCATCCGGCCCGGCCGGTGGCAAAGATGCCGGTCAGGTCCCAGTACTCGGCGGAGCGGAAGGCGATGCGCTCGCGCTCCCGCTCGACGACGAGACGGGTCGCGACGGACTGCACCCGGCCGGCCGACAGCCGCGGCATGACCTTCTTCCACAGGACCGGCGAGACCTCGTAGCCATAGAGGCGGTCGAGGATCCGGCGGGTCTCCTGGGCGTCGACCAGCTTCTGGTTCAGCTCGCGCGGATTGGCCACGGCCTCGCGGATCGCGTCCTTGGTGATCTCGTGGAAGACCATCCGGTGGACCGGGACCTTGGGCTTGAGGATCTCCTGGAGGTGCCAGGCGATGGCCTCGCCCTCGCGGTCCTCATCGGTGGCGAGGTAGAGCTCGTCGGATTCGGCCAGCAGCTCCTTGAGCTTCTTGACCTGGTCCTTCTTATCGCTGTTGACCACATAGATCGGCTGGAAGTCGGCGTCGACGTTCACGCCGAGCCGGGCCCAGGGCTCGCCCTTGTACTTCGCCGGGACCTCTGCCGCGCCATTGGGCAGGTCGCGGATGTGCCCCACGCTGGCCTCGACCACATAGCCAGGGCCGAGGTAGCCCTTGATCGTCTTCGCCTTGGCAGGCGACTCGACGATGACAAGTCGGCGGCCGCCGCCCTCTGTGGCTTCGTTGGTCGGGGACAACTTCGCTCTTCTCTCCGGTCGACGCTGGAAATGCCCCCCGGCCGGACGCTGGGGTGCACTGCGGTGACGCTTGACGCTGCGGAGTGTGACGGTACCTCCCGCCCCCGTGTCAAACGGAAAAACCCCGCAACGCCACTCGAACGGTAACCCGACTACATGCCTTCATGCCGCCCGGACCGCATCAGCCGCATCATCACGGGCCCTGGGACGGGTTCGTCGATCATGGCGGGTCCGCGACGCTCCCCGGCATCCTGCCCGGCCATCCCCCGTGCGACGCGGCCCCCGCGCCGTCGGCGATCTCACACAGTGACGGAAACCCGACGGTACGCAGGATGCGCGGGTCACCCGCGGCCCCGTCCGCGGGCCGGGCGACTGTCACAAGGCGGCCCCGGATGCTGTCATCGCCTTGATACAGCACGTAAGCGGGCTGGCAGGATGGAGACGGCACGGCTCGCCGCTCGAGCCGAGTACTGCCGTCATCACGCACTCTCGGGGGGAAGATCACCCATGGCGAACCAGTACCCCGGACCGCCACCGGAACAGCCGGAACAGCCGGGCCACAATCCGTACGCCACGCCACCGGGCGGTCAGCCCGCCGACGCCGGTTACGGATACCCGCAGGGCGGCCGCCCCGGGGACCCCGGATACGGCTATCCGCAGGCCGGTTCGCAGCCTCCCCCGCCCGGTTTCCCACCAAGCGCACCGCCGAGCGCGCCCCCGAGCGCACCGGCGCCGGCGCCCGGCGGATTCCAGGCCGGGCCGCAGATCGGCGGAATGTCGCTGTCGCTCGGCGACATAGCGGTGGCCGGCGACACGATCATGACGCCGGCCGGGCCGATGCCGCTCAAGGGCGCGGTGTGGACGGCGACCGACATGTCCCGGACGGAGGAGAAGATGCCGGCGCACGCGGTCGTGCTCGCCATCGTCTTCTTCCTCTTCTGTCTGCTCGGTCTGCTCTTCCTGCTGATGAAGGAGCGGGTGACGACCGGGTTCGTGCAGGTCACGGTGAACAGCGGTGGCCGGCACCACTCCACGATGGTCCCGGTGCAGTCGCGCGAGCAGGTGATGTTCGTGCTCAACCAGGTCAACTACGCCAGGTCGCTGAGCGTGTGAACCCCCTCGAACCTGCCGGGCCCACCGGGGCGTCGATCCGGACCCGCACCGTCCGCCGAGCGTCGATCGCGCTCGGCGTCGGTGCGGCGGCCGCCGTCTACCTCTGGCACACCGATCCGCACCGGCCCGGGCAGCTGCTGATCCCCTGCCCGTTCAAATGGGCCACCGGGCTGCTGTGCCCAGTGTGCGGCGGAACCCGGATGGCCTACGACCTGATGCACGGCGACGTGGTGACGGCCTTCCACGACAACGCCGTGCTGCTCACCCTGGGCGTCCCGGCCGCGGCGTACTTCCTCACACGCTGGCTGGTCGCGGGCCTCGGCGGGCGCGCCTACCGGCCAGGGCTGACGGCCCGCGGCAATGCCGTGGTGCTGGGCATTGCCGCGGTGTGGATGGTCGGGCGCAACCTCGTGGGCTAGACCGCGTCTTGCAGGGCCACCGGGGCCCGACACGACACGCCCCGGGGCGCGCCCTGGCGGTCCGGCCGTGGCGCGGACCGCCCCGCCTCAGCGGACGGTGACGGTGACCACCGGCGAGACCGTGCTGCCGGCGCCGATACGGAGCTGGTTGACGCCCTTGAGGCCCAGCTTGACCCGCACCGAGTACGAACCGCTGGCGTTGACCGGCGACTGGGCGGGCAGCGAGACCCACTTGACGCCCTGCTTCTGCTGGACGGTGACCTTGGTGCCCGCGGTGATGCCCTTGGCGACGCCGGAGATCCGGAACTCCTGCCAGGCGTTGACCGTAGTGGCGCTGGCCTTGGCCGTCAGCGACGCCGCGGCCGGTGCGGTGGCCACGATCGGCGCGGGCGAGTGGAGTTCCTGCGGCGCGGCGAACGCGGCGGCCGAGCCTCCGGCGAGCAGGGAGACGGCGACGACGCCGACGGCGGCGAAGCGAAGTGCACGGTTCATGGAGAGTCCTCACTGACGGTCTGTGGCCTGTTGGCGACCTTCACTGAGGAACATGGGCTGACGGGCCGCGAAAGTTCCCTCGTACCGCTCACCGCCGGCCAACTACGACAGAACTGGCCGGAAGTGAACGTAGCGCCCCGCAACAGCAGTTGAGGACCGGCTCCCGGCTGTCCGTCGGCCGCGGCTACAACCCGGCCAGCAACCAGCACCCCGTGGTCAGGAACACCGCTCCGGCCAGCAGCGCCGCGACGGCGGCGACCGGCCGGCTGACGCCGTCGGCGACCGGCATGCCGGTCCGCACGCATACGCCCGTCCACACCAGCAGTCCGGCGCCGAACAGCGCGAACGCCGCACCGGCGAACGCCTCGGGTCCACTCTCCATGCGGGCAGCGTGGCACTCCAGGGCGGCATCCCGGCGAACGCCGGATGAACGACTTCCGCTTGTCCCGTACGGATCCCTCCCCCGCTGCCCCGTCAGTCCTCCGCGGCCACCGGCTCCAGGAACCCCTGCTCGATCAACGTCCGGATCGAGGCCGGCGTACGGTCCCGCAGCAGGACCGGGTCCTCGCCGACGAGTTGGGCGATGGCGTCCAGAATCCGCCCGGCAGGCAGCGAGCCGTCACACACACCGGCGAAGCCCGCACCGACCGTGTCGACCTTCGTCGCCCGCCGCATACCGCGGTTCTGTCGCAGCACCACATGCTCGGGGTCCTCCGCCCCGGGCAGCCCGACCTGCTCCTGCACCACCTCGTCGGCGAGCCGGAAGTGGCCGGCCAGCAGCGCCGCGTCGTCCGTGGCCCGCAGATAGTCCTGGCGGTCGAAGTGCCGTACGACCGACTCCCCCAGCGGCTGTTCCACCGGATGCGGCCATTCCTCGACCGTGATCGACGGAGTGTCGGACCCGGACTTGCGCAGCGTGATCCAGCCAAAACCGACTGCCTTGGTCTTGCGCGCCTCGAATTCGTCGAGCCAGGCGTCGTACCGCGCGTCGTACGTCTCGTCACCGGCGCGATGGTCGCCGGCATCGCGCAGCCACAGCTCGGCGTACTGGGTGGTGTCCTGTACCTCGCGCTGCACGATCCAGGCGTCGCAGCCCCGCGGCACCCAGGAGCGCAGCCGGTCGTGCCACTCCTCGCCCTCCACATGCTGCCAATTGGCCAGCAGCTGGCAGTATCCGCCGTCGTTGAGGTACGTGGCGGACTGCTGGACAAGCGTCCGGCACAGGTCGTCTCCGCCCATCCCGCCGTCCCGGTACGTGAGCCGGGCGCCGGGCGAGATCACGAACGGCGGGTTGGACACGATCAGGTCGTACGTCTCCGCCCCCTGCTTCGCCGGCGGGCCCCCCGCCCCGACCGGCTCGAACAGCGAGCCCTCCCGCAGATCCGCGGCCGGCGCCCCGGAGAGCGCCAGCGTCAGCGCGGCGATCCGCAGTGCCCGGGGGTTGAGGTCGGTGGCCGTGACGCGAGTGGCGTGCTGGGCGGCGTGCAGCGCCTGGATGCCGGAACCCGTACCCAGATCGAGCGCCTTGGCGACCGGCCTGCGCACCGTGATCCCGGCGAGGGTCGTGGACGCACCGCCGACGCCGAGCACCAGCTGCGCGCGCTCGGCCTCCCCGGCGCCCCGGATGCCGCCGGCGCCGCCGACCGCGCAGCCCAGGTCGGAGACGATCCACCAGTCCTGCCCCTCGGGGCCGCCGTACGGGCGGACGTCCACACTGGCGCGCACTTCGTCGCCGTCCTGCACCAGCCAGCCGTCGGCGAGGCAGTCCTCGACCGGCAACGCCGCCTGCGCCCGCCGCAGCTCCACCGGACGCTGCAACAGAAACAGCCGCACCAGGGTCTCCAGCGGGCTGTCGCCGCGCGTCGCCCGCAGTGCGGGGACGGTCTCGCTGCGCGCCAGTGCGGCATAGGCCGGCGCGCCGAGCAGGTCCAGCAGTCCGTCGGCGGTGAAGGCGGCGGCCTGCAGCGCCTCACGCAGCCGGGCGGTGCGGGCGGTGCTCTCGGGGTCCTGGGCATCTGCGGTGGGGAGGTGCGTACTCACGCCCACCATTGTCGGCCCTGCCACTGACAATCGGCGACGGCCCGGCGCCCACGCCCGTCTCGGGCGCGTCGCCGGGCCGCCGCCGGTTCGCGTCCGCTACGACTTCTTGGACGGCGTGGGGACCGGGGAACCGCTCGCGCTCTGGTTCTGACAGCCCTTCTGTTTGGCCATCGCGGTGCCGACGTCGCCGGCCTCCAGGTTCTTGAAGGCCTGCTCGCTCTGCTTGTTGAGCTTGTTGATGCCGTTGGACAGATCGCGCAGCCCGTCCGCGAACTTGAGCTTGTCCGAGGTGTCCAGCTTGTTGACCTGCTTCTGGAGGTCCGCGTAGCCCTTGGAGAGCGAGTTGAGCTCCTTGACGGCGTTCTGCTGGGCCTTCTGGCCCTCGTCGGTGGGCGGGGGCCCGGCCTTCTCCAGGGACTTGGCCAGCGAGGCGTAGGCCTGGGAAA
Organism: Streptomyces inhibens; assembly: GCF_022221585.1. Taxonomy (NCBI): domain Bacteria; kingdom Bacillati; phylum Actinomycetota; class Actinomycetes; order Kitasatosporales; family Streptomycetaceae; genus Streptomyces; species Streptomyces inhibens. The sequence goes on along the minus strand of NZ_CP084681.1, from coordinate 5,464,259 downwards.
TCTTCTGGAAGGCCGCCGAGTCGGTCTGCTGGACCTTCTTGGAGTCCGTGTTGCCGCTGTCGGCCGTCTGCATGGCGGCGTTGGCGTCCTGGATCTGCTTGAACTGCGCCTGCGCAGGGTCGCAGAAAGTCTTCGCCCAGTCGTTGAGCTTCTTGCTGCTGTCGTCGCTGCAGCCGGTCAGCGCGAGCACCAGTGCGGCACCGCCGGACAGTGCAGCCACAAGCTTCTTGTTCACCGGATTGGTCCCTTCCATGGCTCTCGGCCCCGGAACATACACGTCCAAAGGGCCTGGCCCATGGGTCGGGCATCCCGGCCGCCCCTCATTGCAGCCATTTGCACCAAGGACCGCAGGGCCACCTGAGCACACGGAAGGCGGGTGGCCGGCGCCTGCAAAATACGCCGTCCACCCGCCCAGTTGAGCGGTCATCGAGCCTTTCCGGGGGTCCCTTCCGGCTAGGACGCCACCGCCGTCTCGGCCTTCTTGGCGATGCTTTCCGGGTCTTCGGAGTTGCCTTCGTCACCCATGGCGATTCCGCGCCGCTTGGAGACGTACACCGCACCGACGATGACGGCGATCGCCAGCACCGCGACCACGAGCCGCACACCGGTGCTCTTGTCCTCGCCGTACGAGAACTTCACCACAGCGGGTGCGATCAGCAGCGCCACCAGGTTCATGACCTTGAGCAGCGGGTTGATCGCCGGGCCCGCGGTGTCCTTGAACGGGTCACCGACGGTGTCACCGATGACCGTCGCGGCATGCGCCTCGCTGCCCTTGCCGCCGTGATGGCCGTCCTCGACAAGCTTCTTGGCGTTGTCCCATGCGCCACCGGAGTTGGCGAGGAAGACCGCCATCAGTGTGCCGGTGCCGATCGCCCCCGCCAGGAACGAGCCGAGCGCGCCGACACCGAGCGAGAAGCCGACCGCGATCGGGGTGAGCACCGCCAGCAGACCGGGGGTGGCCAGCTCGCGCAGCGCGTCCTTGGTGCAGATGTCGACGACCCGCCCGTACTCGGGCTTCTCGGTGTAGTCCATGATCCCGGGGTGCTCGCGGAACTGCCGGCGCACCTCGAAGACCACCGCGCCCGCCGACCGCGACACCGCGTTGATCGCCAGTCCGGAGAACAGGAAGACGACCGAGGCGCCGAGGACCAGCCCGACCAGGTTGTTCGGCTGCGAGATGTCCAGGCTGAGGCCCATCCCGCTCGCGGCGCTGCCGATCTCCCGTACGGCGGTGGCGATCGCGTCCCGGTAGGAGCCGAAGAGCGCGGACGCCGCCAGTACGGCCGTCGCGATGGCGATGCCCTTGGTGATGGCCTTGGTCGTGTTGCCGACCGCGTCCAGGTCGGTCAGCACCTGCGCGCCGTCACCGGTGACATCGCCGGACATCTCGGCGATGCCCTGCGCGTTGTCGGAGACCGGGCCGAAGGTGTCCATCGCCACGATCACGCCGACCGTGGTCAGCAGGCCGGTGCCGGCCAGCGCCACCGCGAACAGCGCCAGCATGATGGAGGCACCGCCCAGCAGGAACGCCCCGTAGACGGCCAGGCCGATCAGTACCGCCGAGTAGACGGCCGACTCCAGACCGAGCGAGATACCGGAGAGGATGACGGTGGCCGGGCCGGTCAGCGAGGTCTTCCCGATGTCCCGCACGGGCCGTCGGCTGGTCTCGGTGAAGTAGCCGGTCAGCTGCTGGATCAGCGCGGCGAGCACGATGCCGATGGCGACCGCCACCAGCGCCAGCATCCGCGGGTCGCCGCTCCGCCCGATGATGTCCGGGTCGGTGACACCGTCCAGGTCCTTGTAGCTGGAGGGCAGGTAGGTGAACACCGCGGCGGCCACCAGGACCAGCGAGATGCCGGCGGAGATGAAGAAGCCGCGGTTGATGGCCGTCATGCCGCTGCGGTCGCTGCGCCGGGGCGCCACGACGAAGATGCCGACCATCGCGGTGAGCACGCCGATGGCCGGAACCAGCAGCGGGAAGGCGAGCCCGGCGTCACCGAAGGCGGCCATGCCCAGGATGAGCGCGGCGACCAGGGTCACCGCGTACGACTCGAAGAGGTCGGCCGCCATACCGGCACAGTCGCCGACGTTGTCGCCCACGTTGTCGGCGATGGTCGCGGCGTTGCGCGGGTCGTCCTCGGGGATGCCCTGCTCGACCTTGCCGACGAGGTCGGCGCCGACGTCCGCGGCCTTGGTGAAGATGCCGCCGCCGACCCTCATGAACATCGCGATCAGCGCGGCACCGAGGCCGAAGCCCTCCAACACCTTGGGCGCGTCGACGGCGTACACGAGCACCACGCAGGACGCGCCGAGCAGGCCGAGCCCCACGGTGAACATGCCGACCACACCACCGGTACGGAATGCGATCTTCATCGCCTTGTGAGAGACGGCCGTAAGATCCTTTTCCCGGGTATCGCCCTCGGCCGGAGTGGCTTCCCGGGCGGCCGCCGCCACACGCACATTGCTGCGTACCGCGAGCCACATGCCGATATAGCCGGTGGCCGCCGAGAATCCGGCGCCGATCAAGAAGAAGGCGCTGCGTCCGGCGCGCTGCGTCCAATTTTCCGCGGGCAGCAGCATGAGCAGGAAGAACACCACGACGGCGAATACGCCGAGGGTTCGCAACTGCCGTGCCAGGTAGGCATTTGCGCCTTCCTGCACGGCCGCCGCGATCTTCTTCATACTGTCGGTTCCCTCGCCGGCCGCGAGCACTTGGCGGACCAGCACCGCCGCGACAGCCAGTGCCGCCAGGGCGACCACGGCAATGGCCAGCACGATGCCGCGGTTGCCCGCCGTAAGTGCCGGCCCGGCCAGAAAAGAGGGGGTGTCAAGCAACTGAGGGGTGTAAGGCCCCGCCATTCGTCCTCCTTGACGTTTGGCACATGGGCGCGCGGAAGCACGCTCAGGCGTCCTGAGCAAGATGTGGACGGATTGTAGGGAGCCGCGGTTGATCAAAACAGTACGCGTCAAAGGGAATTCGCCGGTAGCGGCGAAGATCAATAGGCCGACGGCGCACGGAATTCGCCCGGACGAAGGAATGCGGCTAATTCGCTGACCGCCACCCGATGATCTCTCTGTCGTACTGATCGTCAACCGATCGCACAGTGATCGCCGCTGCTCAAGGACGCCGCCCGGAATCCCGGTCCGATTGTGGCGTGGGTGACGCCGGAGAGAATTGAGCCGCCCGGCTGGGGCCGTACGAGTGACCCACGGCCCGCGGGGCGCTCCCCCAGGCACGATGATGGGCCGTCAGATCGAGTCCGGATCGCAACGCATGGGGCCCCGGCGAGGGCGCGCGTCGAGGACAGTCGAGGGCATACGGAATGGACCCGCATCCGGGCCGTCCACGGTGCTCCGGGGCCGCGCGGCCGCTCGCTTCACCGCTCCGGCCGCTCTGATCACTCGGGACGAGAAGGGCAACGCTCACGATGGCCGGCACAAACATGATCAGCACTGGGCCGACCGGGTTGCCGTCGACCGGATTGGGGCCGACCAGGCCGCGACGAGGCAGGCGTAACGATTCGTCTCCGAACGACCACGAACGAGGACCGGCGCGCCGTCGCCCGGCGCTGCACCGGCGCGCTACGGCAGCGTCGCTGCGGTCGTCGTGGGCCAGGTCATGCGGATCAGCCCGCCGTCCTCGCCGGTGGTCACCTCGACATCGTCGACCAGCCCGCTGATGACCGCGAGGCCCATCTCGTCCTCGCCCTCGGCGTCGCTCTCCGCGGCACCCTCGGCCTCGCCGTGTGCGCCGGACGTACCCGAGTGGTCGGACACCCCGTCGCCCACCTCGATCGAGAACTTCTTCTCGTCCTCGATCAGCAGCACCCGCACCGGTGACGTGATGTCGTGGCTCTCATGCAGCCCTACGGCCCGGCTGCAGGCCTCACCGACGGCCAGCCGCACCTCGTCCAGCACGGCCTCGTCCACCCCGGCGCGCCGGGCCACGGCAGCCGCGACCAGACGCGCGGTGCGGACATGCTCGGGAAGGGCGCTGAAGCGAAGTTCGACGGTGGCCATGCCATCCCCCTCGATATGCGGGCGTGCGACGCAGGGGGCCGGACAGTGCGTCCGGAACCCCCCACTGCTTCCTCCCCCCGCGCCTGGTGGCACGGGGGACCGGCAAGCCGTCAGTCGGTTGCTGCGACGGCTTCCTCGACCGAGGTGTGAATCGGGAACACCTTGGTCAGTCCGGTGATACGGAAGATCTTGAGAATGCGCTCCTGGTTGCAGACCAGGCGCAGCGAGCCCTCATGGGCACGCACCCGCTTGAGCCCGCCGACCAGCACGCCGAGCCCAGTGGAGTCCAGGAAGTCGACACGTTCCATGTCCACCACGAGGTGGTAGCTTCCGTCGTTCACAAGCTCGACCAGCTGCTCCCGCAGCTTGGGCGCGGTGTATACATCAATCTCGCCACCGACCTCGACGACCGTACGGTCGCCAACGGTCCGGGTCGACAGGGACAGGTCCACGGATCCTCCAGCACCTTGCTATCGAGCGGTCGCCCCCCTGGGGCCTCCCCACCGAAGGTAGGGGCGGATCTGGCAGCCGCGATGGCATTCAATCACTTACCGGTAGGCGTGCACGACGCCCTTTGAACATTGTCCGTCACTCCGGTGACACACTCGGTGCCGATGGCCTCCAATCGACTTCCGCCGGATGCGGGCGCGCACCCTTCCCCAGGCATGATTCTCGAACGTCTCGCCCGGGGCGCGACCCGCGCTGCGCGCATCACTCATACGGAGCACTTGCCCCCGCGCATCGGCAGCCATGCCGACTGGCCGGCACGGATCCGGCCGGAAGTGATCGATGCCATCCGTTCGGCCGGAATCGATCGTCCCTGGGCCCACCAGGCACGGACATCCGAACACGCACTGCGGGGCGAATCGGTCGTCGTCGCCACCGGCACCGCCTCGGGCAAGTCCCTGGCATATCTCGCACCGGTCCTCTCCACGCTCCTGGACGGCTCCGAGGCCCCGAACGGCCGGGGGGCCACGGCCCTGTACCTGGCCCCTACGAAGGCGCTGGCGGCCGATCAGCGGCGCGCCGTACGCGAGCTGGCCGACCCACTGGGCACCGCCATCCGGCCCGCGGTCTACGACGGTGACACCCCCGTCGAGGAGCGCGAATGGGTCCGCCAGTACGGCAACTATGTGCTGACCAACCCCGACATGCTGCATCGGGGCATCCTGCCGTCCCACCCCCGCTGGTCCTCCTTCCTGCGCGCGCTGCGCTATGTCGTGATCGACGAGTGCCACAGTTACCGCGGCGTCTTCGGCTCCCATGTCGCGCAGGTCGTCCGCCGGCTGCGCCGTATCTGCGCCCGCTACGGCTCCGAGCCGGTCTTTCTGCTCGCCTCCGCCACGGCCGCGGAGCCGGCGCAGGCCGCGACCCGGCTCACCGGTCTGCCCGTGGTGGAAATCACCGAGGACACCTCGCCGCGCGGCGAGTTGGTCTTCGCGCTGTGGGAGCCGCCGCTGACCGAACTGCACGGTGAGCAGGGCGCCCCGGTCCGCCGTACCGCCACCGCCGAGACCGCCGATCTGCTCACCGACCTCGCGGTCCAGGGCGTACGCACCGTCGCCTTCGTGCGCTCGCGGCGCGGCGCCGAGCTGATCGCCCTGATCGCGCAGGAGCGGCTCGCGGAGGTGGACCGCTCGCTGCCGGGGCGGATCGCCGCGTATCGCGGGGGCTATCTGCCCGAGGAGCGCCGCGCGCTGGAACGCGCCCTGCACCGCGGTGATCTGCTCGGCCTGGCCGCCACCACCGCGCTCGAACTGGGCGTGGACGTCTCCGGTCTGGATGCCGTGGTCATCGCCGGCTACCCGGGGACCCGCGCGTCCCTGTGGCAGCAGGCCGGGCGGGCGGGCCGCTCCGGGCAGGGCGCGCTCGCCGTGCTCGTGGCCCGCGACGACCCGCTGGACACCTATCTCGTCCACCACCCCGAGGCGCTCTTCGACCAGCCCGTCGAGTCCACCGTCCTCGACCCCGACAACCCCTACGTGCTCGCCCCCCATCTGTGCGCTGCCGCGTCCGAACTTCCGCTCACCGAAGCCGACTTCCCGCTCTTCGGGTCCGCGACCGCCGGGCTGCTGCCGCAGCTGGAGGCCGCGAACCTGCTGCGGCGGCGCGCCACCGCCTGGCACTGGACGCGCCGCGAGCGGGCCGCCGACCTCACCGACATCCGCGGCCAGGGCGGCTCGCCGGTGCAGATCGTGGAGGCCGGCACGGGGCGGCTGCTGGGCACCGTGGACGCCGCCGCCGCGCACACCACCGTCCACGACGGCGCGGTCCATCTCCATCAGGGCCGTACCTACGTCGTCCAACGGCTCGACCTGGACGACGATGTCGCCCTCGTCGAGGAGGCCAGCCCCCCGTATTCCACGACCGCCCGCGACACCACCGCCATCTCCGTCCTCGAAACGGACACCGAGATTCCGTGGGGCGACGCCCGGCTGTGCTTCGGCTCCGTCGAGGTCACCAACCAGGTCGTCTCCTTCCTGCGCCGCAAACTGATCACCGGCGAGGTCCTGGGCGAGACCAAGCTGGATCTGCCGCCCCGTACGCTGCGCACCCGCGCGGTGTGGTGGACGGTCACCGAGGACCAGCTCGACGCCGCGCGGGTCAATCCCGAGCAGCTGGGCGGCGCCCTGCACGCCGCGGAGCACGCCTCCATCGGCATGCTGCCGCTCTTCGCCACCTGCGACCGCTGGGACATCGGCGGCGTCTCCGTCCCCCTCCACCCGGACACCCTGCTGCCGACCGTCTTCGTCTACGACGGCCACCCGGGCGGCGCCGGATTCGCCGAACGCGCCTTCCACACGGCCGCCGACTGGCTCGCCGCCACCCGCACCGCCATCGCCTCCTGCGAATGCGAGGCCGGCTGCCCGTCGTGCATCCAGTCCCCCAAATGCGGCAACGGCAACGACCCGCTCCACAAACGGGGCGCCATCCGGCTGCTGGGAGAACTGCTGCGCGGGGCGCCACAGGGGGCGTAGCGGTTGCACCGCGGGCAGGGCGGCCGCCCGGTACCGCGCCGTGACGGCCCGGCCCACACGGGGCCGCAGGGGCCCGGCCGGCCCCGCTCGCGCCCGTACCCGCGAGGTGAACGGGCGGCTGCCGGCCTCGGCCGAGACGTCGGCGACCGCCCCGGTCACCGAGCAGCGCACCAGCCGCGTGTGCTGCGCCGCCGCCACCCGGCGCGCCGCCGCGCACGCCCCGGCCGGGCCCCGCGGAGCGCGATCCGCGGCGGCCAGCGCCGCCAGATCCGCGGCACCGCCCGCCTGATGCCGCGCCGTGACGGCCTGGCCCACGCCGAGGAGGGCCAGGAAGACCGCGCACAGCGCCGCCGCCGCGAAGACCGTCCAGACCGTCGCCGAGCCCTCATCGCACCGTTTCCTCGGCAAGAGCCACCGCCTCCCCTCCGACCTGCACCGGCAGCCGCCCCGCACCCGGCAGACCGGCCTCGACCCGTACGCGCACCAGGTCGCCCTCCCGTGTGAGCGCGACCCGTGCGCCCCGTGGAGCCGCGCCCCGCGCCGCCGCGAGCACCGCCGCCCGCGACTCCGACCGTGCCGCCGCGCGCGCCCCTGCCCGGGCCGCATCCACACACTCGATACGGGCGCAGACCGCCATCAGCCCCCAGATGAGCGCCGCCACGACCGCCACCAGCACGGGCATGACCACGGCCGTCTCCGCCGTCACGAATCCGGCGTCGCGAGCGGTCCGCGGGGCGCCGCGAGCCCGGGGGCCCGGCCCCCTGCCGTCAGAACTGGACATTGATCGCCCGCTCGAGCACCGACCGCAGCATCGCCCGGAAGCCCGCGCTCGTCACGACCTTGTAGAGCACCGCCGCCAGAGCACATGCCGCGAGCGTCCCCACGGCGTACTCCGCCGTGGCCATCCCCCGGTCATCGGCCGCCACCGCGCGCAGCTCCGCCCACCACCGTCGAAACATTCCGTCCCCCGCTCCACCGGTGCCTCCACCGGTTGCTGAATTTGATTCACCTACAGATCAGTTACGTCCCGGGATCACCCACGTCACGGGATCAGCCCGGCCGCGGGACCGGCCCGGCTCCGGGACCGGCGCGCCTGGAGGTCAGTTACCTCCCAGCAGCTCGCCGGCCAGGCCGATGAGTACCGGTGCCACTCCGAGCGTCAGGAACGCCGGAAGAAAGCACGCCGCCAGCGGAAGGGTGACCAGCACCCCCGCCCGCCGGGCCCGTGTGATCGCCGCTCTGGCCTGCTCCGCACGGAGTTCGGCGGCGATCCGGGACACCGACTCGACGGCCGGCACCCCGGATATCCCGGCGCGCTCCATGCACCGCGCCAGCCCTTCGGCTCCGGGGAGGGCGGCCAGCCGCGGCCATACGAGGGCCGGTTCGCCGCCCAGGCGCAGTTCCGCCGCCACCTGGCGCAGCCGCTCGGCAACGGGTCCGTCAAGCGAGCGGCCCACCGCCTCGGCCGACTCCCTCGGCCCGGCACCCGCCGCGAGACAGGCCGCCAGCAGATCACCGGCGGGTGCCAGTTCCGCACGCACCTCCGCGACCGCCAACCGCGCCGCATCCGCACCCCGTTGGCGTGCCAGCCAGCGATGTGCGCCGAAGCCCACCGCGAGTCCCGTCATGGCACCGGCCACGCCACCGACGAGGATGGCCACGAAGGCGGCGGCCCCCAGGGACCCGAGCCACGCCTTCGGCCCACCGTCCCATCGCCCCTCACCCGTCGGCCCGCTGTCCCGTCGCCCCTCACCCTTCGGCCCGCTGTCCCGTCGCCCCTCACCCTTCGGCCCGCTGTCCCGTCGCCCCTCGCGCTTGTGCTCCCCTTCCGTCCGCGCCTCGCCCCGCGCCGCCGTTCCCCGTCCGCGCCACCGGAAGCGGTCGCCCGTCCGGTGGCACGACCGGGGCCGAGCCCCGTCCCCGCCGCCGTACCGGTCCGGACCGCCGTACCGGCCCAGGCCGCCGCCCCACAGCGCCGACACCCGTCTGCGTACGGTTCGCCCGTCGCGCGCCTCCCGGACCAGCGCCACGGCGCACCGCACCGCCATCCCGGCAGCGATCGCCATCCCCACCCTGTGGACAACTTCCGCAGTCATGACACTCCCCCTTCCTGAGCACCTTCCGCGTCCGCGACGATCCGGGCCGTCCAGGCCACCCCGCCCCACTCCAGGAGCCCGCCGGCCACCAGGCAGCCCCATCCGGCGGGGGTGTGCAGCAGCACCCGCAGCGGGTCGGCGCCGAGTGCGCTGCCCATCAGCAGCCCGCCCACCGGGAGCAGTGCGAGCATCAGCGCGGTGGCCCGGGGGCCCGCCAACTGGGCCCGTAACTCCTCACATTGATCACGCTGGGCCCTGTGCCCGGCCGCGATCCGCTCCAGGCCGGAGGCGAGTCCGGCGCCGCCCTCCACCGCCACCTGCCAGCACGCCGCCATGCCGGCCAGTCCCCCGGCCCCCGGAATCCGCGCCGCCGCTCGCAGCGCCCGGGGCACGTCGCCTCCGTAGCGCGCCGCCACCACCGCCGAGCCCGCCTCGCCGAGAGCCGGCGCTCCCGTAACGAGCAGGGCTTGGGCCGGCTGCCGCCCGGCCCGTAACTCGCCCGCCACCGCCGCGCACAACCCGATCACCTCGGCGGCCCGCCGGTCCCGTGCCCGCGCCTCCCCACGGGCGAGCAGCCACCGCCGGACGAGGAACACGGCCGCCGGCGAGGCAATGACCGGCAGCACGGACCCGCCCAGCACCCCCAGCACCACACCCGCCGGCAGACACCACACCTCCCGCCCGACGTCCCCCCGGCGCCCGAAGCTCCACCGCCGCCCCGCCACCCCCTCGACCACCCGCCCCGCGCACCACTTCCGCACCCCCTCGCCCCGCAGCCCGGCCCGCCGCACCACCGGCCTGCCCGCTGCCCCGCCCCCTCCGAGCACCGCCCGAGCCCGCCGCCGTACGTCGTCCCGCCCCTCACCGGCCAGCCGGACCGCGGCCCCCGCACAGAGCGCCGCGAGCACCAGCACCACGCCGCCCCCGCTCATCGGCACTCGCCCCCGCCCCGCTCGCACAGCCGCATCAACCGCCCCCAGCCGCCCGCCTCCTGGAAGCCGGTCGGGCTCCAGACGGCGGCCGGCACGGTCACCACGAAGCCGTCGCGGTCCCGCTCCACGACATGGAGCTCGGCGATCCGGCGCCGGCCGGCCCGGTCGCGTACGAGATGGAGCACGACCGAGAGCGCGGCCGCCAGCTGGCTGTGCAGCGCGGCCCGGTCCAGGCCCGCGGTCGAGCCGAGGGCCTCCAGGCGGGCGGGGACATCGCATGCGGCGTTGGCATGGACCGTGCCGCAGCCGCCCTCATGGCCCGTATTGAGGGCCGCCAGGAGGTCCGTGACCTCGGCGCCGCGCACCTCGCCGACCACCAGCCGGTCCGGGCGCATCCGCAGCGCCTGCCGTACGAGGTCCCGCAGCGTCACCCGTCCGACGCCCTCCTGGTTGGCGGGCCGGGTCTCCAGCCGCACCACATGGGGATGGTCCGGCCGCAGCTCCGCGGAGTCCTCGGCCAGGACGATCCGCTCGCCCGGGCCGACCAGGCCGAGCAGCGTGCTGAGCAGAGTGGTCTTGCCGGAGCCCGTACCCCCGCTGATCAGGAACGACAGCCGGGCCGCCAGCATCGCCCTGAGCAGCCGGTCGCCGCCCGGCGGGACCGTGCCGGCCGCCACCAGTTCCGCGAGGCCGAAGGCCCGCGGCCGCAGCACCCGTAAGGACAGACAGGTCCCGGCGACCGCCACCGGGGGCAGCACGGCATGCAGCCGGGTGCCGTCCGGGAGCCGGGCATCGACATAGGGCCGGGCGTCGTCCAGCCTTCGGCCGGCCACCGCCGCCAGCCGCTGGGCGAGTCTGCGTACTTCTGCCGCGTCCCGGAAGCGGACGTCCGTACGCTCCAGTCCGCCGCCGCGGTCCACCCACACCTCGTCCGGCGCGGTGACCAGCACGTCCGTCACATCGGGCGCGGCCAGCAGCGGCTCCAGCGGCCCGCTGCCCACCATCTCGGACCGCAACGCGGCCACCACGCCCAGCACTTCGGCGTCCCCCAGGAGCCGCCCCTCCGCGCGCAGCGCCACCGCCACCCTGGCCGGTGTCGGATCCGCCCCGGCCTCGGCGAGCCGCCGGCGCACCACGTCCAGCAGGTCCTGGCCCTGACTCATGACCGGCCTCCGCCCTGAACGTCCTCACCAGAAGCCACCACCGGCCCGGCCGCCGTCCCTCCGCTGTCGCCCACACCCCCGCTCGCCGTCACCCGCCCCCAAAACTCCGCACAGAACCGCGCCAGCGGCCCGCGCACCTGCGCCCCCGGTGGCACACCGCGCGACAGATCCGCCAACAGGCCCGGCTCCCACGGCAATTCACCGGCCAGGGGCAGCTCCATGAGGCGGGCGACCTCGTCCGGGGGCAGGCCGTGCCCATGGCGGCCGGGAGCCGCACGCGCCACCAGCCGCAGATCGCGGAGCACCTTCCGCACCTCGGTGGCCACCCGCTGGGCCGCCGCGACCGCGCGCAGCTCCGTAGGGACGAGCAGCAGGACGAGGTCCACCTGGGCCAGGGCCTCCGCCACCCCCTCGTCGACCCGGCGCGGCAGATCCACCACCACGACCCCGCCGCGTCGGCGCGCCGCGGCCATCACCGCGCGCATGGCCGGGGGCGGGATGGCCACCTCGGCGCCCCGGCCCCAGCTGAGGACCCGTAGGGAGTGCAGCTGCGGCAGCGATTCCGCCAGGGCGCCGGAGGCCACCCGGCCGCGCGATTCGGCGAAGGCCGGCCAGCGCAGCCCCTTTTCCTTCTCGCCGCCCAACAGGACGTCCAGCCCACCGCCCAGTGGATCTCCGTCGACGAGCATGGTGTGCCGCCCCGTACGCGCGGCGGTGACGGCCAGCGCGCCGGCCAGGGTGCTCGCCCCGGCACCGCCGCGGCCGCCGATGACACCGACCGTCAGCGCCGGCGGTCCGACACCCTCGACCGCGTCGGCGATCCGGTCCACCAGCCAGCGTTCGCCCTCGGGGAGGGCAAGGACGCGCTCCGCCCCGACGGCGACGGCCTGCCGCCAGACTTCCGGGTGGTCCGCGTCCCGGCCCGCAAGGATGACGCCCGGCCGGCGTCCGGCGCCGCGTAACCGGCCCGCGCAGTCATCGCCGACGATCACCAGGGGCGCCGCTTCCCAGCCCTCCTTGCGCGGCGGCAGGCCGTGCGCCACTTCGGGCAGCGCGTCGGCCGCCGCACACAGTCGCAGAAGATCGTCGAGGAGCCGCTCGTCCTCGGTGATGATCAGCGGTCCGATCCGCTCCTCGCCGGTTCGGTCCGACCGTTCCGACGCCCTGGTTCCGGCCACGTTCCGTCCCCCTATCGCTACGCAACTCGCACATCCGCGAACTCGCGGACTCTTTTACGGTGCAGCGATCGGGAAAATCTCGTGGATCTTGACCCAAATCTGTGGACAACTCCATGGCTGTGAATATCCCTGTCACCTATTCCAGCGACGAACGGCTACTTCTGGGGCTCAAGTGGGACTCAAGAGAGCCTTCCTCAGAGCAGCGTGTTGACTACGGTGCGTAATGAGGCGGGAGAGTCGAGGCCGCTGGCGCCACGTGGGCAAGGAGAGCGGCGGATCGGCGTCCGACGGCAGAAAATGCGTCCGGACATGCGACGACCCCCGCCGGGGGGGAGAGCGGGGGTCGTCCCCACGGCCGACTCGGGGGGGGGAGGAGCCGGACCGGGTTAGCACGGTCGCGAACGATCCGTGACTTCCATGGTGTACCCGAGAGCCTTCTCAGGCAAACCCACGCGCCACACCTTACGCCGAATGGTGGGCGCCTATGCTCGCCCCGTGGAAAACCACTCCGTGCCTCACTCGACTCCCCGTACTGCTGCGTTCTTCGACTTGGACAAGACTGTCATTGCAAAGTCGAGCACGCTGACCTTCAGCAAGTCGTTCTACCAAGGCGGCCTGATCAATCGGCGGGCCGTACTGCGCACTGCGTACGCCCAGTTCGTGTTCCTTGCCGGTGGCGCCGACCACGATCAGATGGAGCGGATGCGCGAATATCTCTCCTCACTGTGCCGCGGGTGGGATGTGGCCCAGGTTCGCGAGATCGTCGCCGAGACGCTGCACGATCTGATCGACCCGATCATTTACGACGAGGCGGCCTCGCTCATCGAGGAACACCACGCCGCGGGGCGGGACGTCGTGATCGTCTCCACCTCGGGCGCGGAGGTCGTCGAACCGATCGGTGAACTCCTGGGCGCGGACCGGGTCGTGGCCACCCGTATGGTCGTCGGCGAGGACGGCCGCTTCACCGGAGAGGTGGAGTATTACGCCTACGGTCCGACCAAGGCGGAGGCCGTCCGGGAACTCGCCGCGTCCGAGGGCTACGACCTCGAGCGCTGCTACGCGTACAGCGATTCGGCGACCGATGTCCCGATGCTCTCCGCGGTCGGCCACCCTTACGCGGTCAATCCGGACCGGGCGCTGCGCCGCGAGGCCGTCGCGCGCGGCTGGCCGGTTCTCTCCTTCAACCGCCCGGTCCCGCTCAAGCAGCGGCTGCCGGCGCTGTCGATGCCCTCGCGGCCGGCGCTCGCCGTCATGGCCGCCGTGGGTGCGGCCATGGCCACCGCGACGCTGGTCTGGTACGCCAGTCGGCGCAAAACGGCAAAGACACGTCCGGCCCGTATTGGCCAGATCAGCAGTGCCGCCCGTAATGCCCGCGTTTGAAGCCAAACGTAAAGATCTGCGGTCCGGGGTTCCACTTACCCCGCCCGAGTAGTACAAAGGACTTAACGGCCCGCGAGACCAAGGACATCCGAGAGGAACACCTTTAACGCAGCAAGTGGCCCACGGACCGATGCATGAATGTCGGGCACCCACGCGACGCCGACCCGTCGATTACGGGCCAGCCGCACCAGGTAACCGGACGAAGATTCCGACCTGATGGGCAAATTTCGTGCACGCATGGTAACCCGGCAGACATGCCAGCGGCGGTACCACCGATTGGTACCGCCGCAACCCTGTTCAGGGCCGAATGAAGCAATGCCTCCGGAAATTCCGAACGCTGCCCAAAGCTTTCACCGAGCGCTCGCGCCCGGCCCTTATGCCGCGCCGCGCTGGAGCGCCTCACAGACGGCGGTGCTCTCCCGTACGCCGAGTTCCACCGCGCGCCCGCAGTGCGCGATCCACGCCGCGACGCCCTCCGGAGTCCCCGAGACATAGCCTTCCAGGGCCGCGGCATAGGCCGCGCGCCCCATCTCGGCGTGCCCGACCTCGGCGGGGCAGATCGACTTCGGGTCCAGCCCGCTGCCGACCAGCACGATCCGCTCCGCGGCCCGGGCGACCAGCCCGTTGGACGAGGCGAACGGCCGCAGCGCGAGCAGCTCGCCGTGCACCACCGCCGCGACCACGAGGGCCGGCGCCTCGGTGCCCGCGAGCAGCAACCGCGCCAGCCCGTCCAGCCGCCCGGCAACCTCTTCGGCGTCCGGCAGCGCCAGCTCGATGAGCGGCTCGTCCACCGGCTCGCCGGCCAGCCGGGGCCGCCCCACGGTCTCGTCGGCCGCCTCGCGTCGCTCACGATCACCCGTGTCGGAGCTTCGCCCGCCGCCTGATGCCGCCACCAGATGGAGCCGCGCCAGCACCCGCAGCGGCGACTGCCGCCACACGCTCAGCAGCTGCCCGGCCTCGGCGGTCAGCCTCAGCGCCGCGCCGACCGTCCGCGGCTCGCCCTCCTCGCTGAAGTCGGTGCGCCGCCTGACCTCTTCGAGCGCCCAGTCGGCACCGGACAGCGCCGCGGAACCGCGCGCTCCGCGCAGCGCCGCCTCGGACGTGACCTCATTGCTGCGACGCCGCATGATCCGGTGACCGTAGACCCGGTCGACGCCCTTGCGTACCGAGTCCACGGACTCGGCGACTCCCGGGAGCGAGGCCAGGGTCGCGAGCGGATCGTCGCTCGCTTTCGGGGGTACGGGGGAGGTCCCCCGGGAGATTCCAGCCATGGGTACGACCCTACGCACCACCAGGCGGAACCCCTCGAAGGAGTGGTCTTCCTCACGCGCATCTCTCACTCAGAGCTATAAAGAGATTACCCTTGGTGAACATGAAGATCGCTTTCGTAGGCAAGGGCGGCAGCGGCAAGACCACCCTGTCCTCCCTGTTCATCCGGCATCTCGCCGCGGCCCGTGTCCCCGTGATCGCGGTGGACGCCGACATCAACCAGCATCTGGGTGCCGCGCTCGGCCTCGACGAGGCGGAGGCCGCCACGCTGCCCGCGATGGGCGCTCACCTCCCGTTGATCAAGGACTACTTGCGCGGCACCAACCCGCGGATCCCGTCCGCCGACTCCATGATCAAGACAACCCCGCCCGGCGAAGGCTCGCGGCTGCTGCGGGTCGGCGAGGACAACCTCGTCTACGACACCTGCGCCAGGACGGTGGAGCTCGACGACACCCGTGTGCGGCTGATGGCGACCGGGCCGTTCACCGAGTCCGATCTGGGTGTGGCCTGCTACCACTCCAAGGTCGGCGCGGTCGAGCTGTGTCTGAACCACCTCGTGGACGGCCGCGAGGAGTATGTCGTCGTCGATATGACGGCCGGCTCCGACTCCTTCGCCTCCGGGATGTTCACCCGTTTCGACATGACCTTCCTGGTCGCCGAGCCGACCCGTAAGGGCATCGCCGTCTACCGCCAGTACAAGGAGTACGCGCGGGACTTCGGCGTCCCCCTGAAGGTCGTGGGCAATAAGGTGCAGGGCCCCGACGACCTGGCGTTCCTGCGCGCCGAGGCGGGCGACGACCTGTTGGTGACGGTGGGGCACTCCGACTGGGTGCGCGCCATGGAGAAGGGCCGCCCGACCCGCTTCGCCTACCTGGAGCAGGCCAACCGCCGCGCCCTGGAGACGCTGCACGACACGGCCGACGCGGCCTACGAACGCCGCGACTGGGAGCGCTATACGCGCCAGATGGTGCACTTCCACCTGAAGAACGCGGAGAGCTGGGGCAACGCGAAGACCGGGGTCGACCTCGCTGCCCAGGTCGACCCCGCCTTTGTGCTCTTCGAGGGAGCGGCTACCCCACAGCCCGCCTGACCTGCCAGCCGCACGGGCCCGGAGAGGCGCTGGCGAGATACACCGCCCAGCCGCCCTTCGGCGCCCGGCCCACCGGCAGCGCCGCAACCGGTCCAGCACCTCCGGATCCTGCACGTCCAACCGGTCGCCGAGCCCAGTTCGCACGCGGTAGAACCCCACGAATCGCGGGGGCCGTTGCCCCGACCGGCGACCGCCGCCAACGCCACGGCCGTCGCGATGGATGCCGTCACCTTCGACGCCGTCACCTTCGATGAGGCCGCCATCAGCCACCTCATTCCTGGCGCCGTGAGCACCTTCCGAGTGATCGATCGGAATTACTGCGCACGGGGGCACAAGCCTCCACGCACTAAGAAGAGGAATTAAAAAGACAAGCCAAAAGTCTTCACATTCACCCGATAGAGGGAAGGCTTGGGGCGAATGCCCGAAAAGGCTTCTCACTACCTTTACCTGTCATTACGATTCATTTACCGATGCTTGAGAGTCACCGGACCCGTCACCCACCGCGACGACTGCCGGCCGGCTCGCGTCCCGCCGCAGTACACCGCCGCCCCACGATCGCGCCCCGCGCGACCGCGTCGCCCCGGAGGAGACGGGAATGTCGCAGATCGAGAAGTCGCCGCCGCAGCCGCCGCACACCCCGCACCGCACCGAGATCCCTCCGGAGCCCCGTACGCCAGGGCTCGGGAAACCCGTTGCACAGAAGGCCGGCCGGGCCGCCCGCCGGGACCTCTCCGCCTCGATCGTCGTCTTCCTGCTCGCCGTCCCGCTCTCGCTCGGCATCGCCCTGGCCACCGGCGCACCGCTCCAGGCCGGCCTGGTCGCCGCGGCCGTCGGCGGCATTGTCGCCGGACTGCTCGGTGGCGCCCCGCTCCAGGTCAGCGGCGCGGCCACCGGCCTCCTGGTGGTCACCGCCGATCTCGTCCAGCGCTACGGCTGGCGCGCCACCTGCGCCATCACGGTCCTGGCCGGCGTTACCCAACTCGCCCTGGGCGCCCTGCGCGTGGCCCGCGCGACGCTGGCCATCAGCCCGGCGATCGTGCACGGCATGCTGGCCGGCATCGGGGTCACCATCGCGATCGGGCAGCTCCATGTGGTGCTCGGCGGCCGTCCCGACAGCTCGGCGCTCGGCAATGCCGCGGCGCTGCCCGGCCAGCTGGCGCATCCGCACGTCGCCGCGCTGCTGATCGGCGCCGTCACCGTCGCCGTACTGGTCGGCTGGGGACGGCTGCCGGGCCGCCCCGGGCGATGGGCGCGGATGGTGCCCGCCCCGCTGGCCGCCGTGCTCGCCGCGACGGCCAGCGGCATGGGGACGGCCGTGCCGCGCGTCGAGCTGCCGTCCTGGCGGATGCCGGAGCTGCCCACGCTTCCGGACGCGTCCGTTCCGGCGCTCGCCACCGCGGTGCTGACCGTCACCCTCGTCGCCAGTATGGAATCGCTGCTGTCGGCGGTGGCCGTGGACCGGCTCGCGGCCGAGCGACCGGACGCCCCCACGGGCCGCGCACAGCTCAACCGCGAGCTGGCCGGCCAGGGCGTGGCCAACACCGTGTCCGGGCTGCTGGGCGGGCTGCCCGTCTCCGGGGGCGCGATCCGCGGCTCGGCGAACGTACGGGCCGGCGCGGCCACCCGCCGCGCCACCGTGCTGCACGGCGTATGGGTGCTGCTGTGCGCGGGCCTGCTGGCCACGGCGCTGGAGCTGATCCCGCTGGCCGCGCTCGCCGCGCTGGTGATGGTCGTCGGCGTACGGATGGTGAGCTTCGCGCACATCCGGCATGTACAGCGGCACCGCGAATTCCCGGTGTACGCCGCCACCTTGGGCGGGGTCGTCCTCTTCGGCGTGCTCCAGGGCGTGCTGACGGGGATCGTGATCGCGGTCTTCCTGGCGCTGCGCCGGCTGACGCACACCCGTGTCACGGTGACGGAGGAGGCCGACGGCCACCGGGTGCGCGTCAGCGGGCAGTTGACGTTCCTGGCGGTGCCGCGGCTGACCCGGGCGCTGGCGCTGGTGCCGGCGCACACCGATGTCGTCATCGAGCTGTGCGGTTCGTTCATGGATCACGCCGCCTACGAGGCGCTGCAGTCCTGGTCCGCCACCCATCGGGCGCACGGCGGCTGGGTGACGCTCGGCGGCCGCTCGGGCCGGCCGCTCGCCGAGCCGGCAAAGGCGCACTCCTGCCGGCCGTGGACACCCTGGCGCAACCACCACTGCACCCGGCCCGTCCCGGACCGCGTAGCGGCCCCGGAGAGCAGCGGCAGCCAACTGCTGGGCGGGGTCAGCGCATTCCAGCGCCATACGGCTCCGCTCGTACGCGAGGAGCTGGCCCGGCTGGCGCGCGAGGGCCAGCGGCCCACCCAGCTGTTTTTGACCTGCGCCGACTCCCGGCTGGTCACGAGCATGATCACGTCCAGCGGTCCGGGTGATCTGTTCACCGTGCGCAATGTCGGCAACCTGATGCCGCCGCCCGGTTCGGACGCCTCCTGCGACTCCGTAGGAGCGGCGATCGAGTACGCGGTGGAGGTGCTGCGGGTCGGCTCGATCACGGTGTGCGGGCATTCGGGATGCGGCGCCATGGGGGCGCTGCTGAGCTCCGCCTCGCCCGAGGAGGCCGAGCCGACACCGCTCGCCCGTTGGCTGCGGCACGGCCGGCCGAGCCTGGCCCGTATGCGGCGCATCGGGCGGCTGGGCAGGGGCGAAGTCGCCCTGAGCGGGCGGCCGGTGACCGACGACCAGGAGCGGCTGGCGCTCGTCAACGTCATGCAGCAGCTCGACCACCTCAGGGAGCACCCCTGTGTGGCCCGCCGGGCGGCCGAGGGCTCGCTCGCGCTGCACGGCATGTATTTCCACGTCGGCGAGGCCCAGGCATATGTGCTCGACGAGGCCACCGGGCGGTTCTGCGCGGTCCACGGCGAACCGGCACCGGTCACCGTCTGACCTGCGAGGCAGTCGCCCAACACCGCCGGAATCAGCCAGCGGAAGATAGGTCTACACCAATTTTTATCCACAGCCCTTGTCAGGGTCGGGCATGGGCTGATGAGCTATGGCCTGGGACACATCGAACGCCCTGGGAATGGGAGATGTTGTGAGCAACGAAAGCCTGGCCAACCTGCTCAAGGAGGAGCGGCGGTTCCCGCCGCCCGCCGATCTGGCCGCGCACGCCAACGTCACGGCTGCCGCGTACGAACAGGCCGCGGGGGACCGGCTGGGCTTCTGGGCGGAGCAGGCCGCACGTCTGTCCTGGGAGACCGCGCCCACCCAGACCCTCGACTGGTCCAACGCGCCCTTCGCGAAGTGGTTCGCCGACGGCAAGCTCAACGTCGCCTACAACTGCGTGGACCGCCATGTGGAGAACGGCCTGGGCGACCGGGTCGCCATCCACTTCGAGGGCGAGCCGGGCGACACCCGCGCGATCACCTACGCGGAGCTGCAGCGCGAGGTCTCCAAGGCCGCCCATGCACTGATCGAGCTGGGTGTGCGGGCCGGCGACCGGGTCGCCATCTACATGCCGATGATCCCGGAGACGGTCATCGCCATGCTGGCCTGCGCGCGCCTGGGCGCCCCGCACTCCGTCGTCTTCGGCGGCTTCTCCGCCGACGCGCTGGCGACCCGCATCAACGACGCCGACGCCCGCGTCGTGATCACCGCCGACGGCGGCTACCGCCGCGGCAAGGCGTCCGCCCTCAAGCCCGCCGTCGACGACGCGCTGACCAGGCCCGGCACGGAGAACGTCCGCAGCGTGCTGGTCGTCCGCCGCACCGGCCAGGAGGACATCGCCTGGCAGGACGGCCGGGATGTGTGGTGGCACGAGATCGTCGAGCGGCAGAGCGACCAGCACACGCCCGAGGCCTTCGACGCCGAGCACCCGCTGTTCATCCTCTACACCTCCGGGACGACGGGTAAGCCCAAGGGCATCCTGCACACCACCGGCGGCTACCTCACCCAGGTGTCGTACACCCACCACGCGGTCTTCGACCTCAAGCCGGAGACCGACGTCTACTGGTGCACCGCCGACGTCGGCTGGGTGACCGGCCACTCGTACATCACCTACGGCCCGCTCTCCAACGGGGCGACCCAGGTCCTCTACGAGGGCACGCCCGACACCCCGCACCAGGGCCGCTGGTGGGAGATCGTGCAGAAGTACGGCGTGACGATCCTCTACACCGCGCCGACCGCGATCCGCGCCTGCATGAAGTGGGGCGACGACATCCCGGCGAAGTTCGATCTGTCGTCGCTGCGCGTCCTCGGGTCGGTGGGCGAGCCGATCAACCCCGAGGCATGGATGTGGTACCGCAAGCACATCGGGGCCGACGCGACGCCGATCGTCGACACCTGGTGGCAGACCGAGACCGGCGCCATGATGCTCAGCCCGCTGCCGGGCGTCACGGAGACCAAGCCCGGCTCGGCGCAGCGCGCACTGCCCGGCATCTCCGCCACCGTGGTGAACGACGAGGCGAACGAGGTCCCGAACGGCGGCGGCGGATACCTCGTCCTCACCGAGCCCTGGCCGTCCATGCTCCGCACGATCTGGGGCGACGACCAGCGCTACCTCGACACATACTGGTCGCGCTTCGAAGGCAAGTACTTCGCCGGCGACGGCGCCAAGAAGGACGACGACGGCGACATCTGGCTCCTGGGCCGGGTGGACGACGTCATGCTGGTGTCCGGCCACAACATCTCCACCACCGAGGTCGAGTCGGCGCTGGTCTCGCATCCGAAGGTGGCCGAGGCTGCGGTCGTCGGCGCCGCGGACCCGCAGACCACCCAGGCCATCTGCGCCTTCGTCATCCTGCGCGGCGGCGCGGCCGCCGAGACATCGGACGCCGACGCGGGCTCCGGCCTGGTCGAGGAGCTGCGCGCGCATGTCTCCCAGCAGCTCGGCCCGATCGCCAAGCCCAAGCGGATCCTGCCGGTCGCGGAGCTGCCCAAGACCCGCTCCGGCAAGATCATGCGGCGGCTGCTGCGCGATGTCGCCGAGAACCGCGATCTCGGTGATGTCACCACGCTCACCGACTCCTCGGTCATGGACCTGATCCAGGCGAAGCTGCCGAGCGCGGCC
Organism: Streptomyces inhibens; assembly: GCF_022221585.1. Classification (NCBI taxonomy): domain Bacteria; kingdom Bacillati; phylum Actinomycetota; class Actinomycetes; order Kitasatosporales; family Streptomycetaceae; genus Streptomyces; species Streptomyces inhibens. The sequence continues at coordinate 5,443,102 of NZ_CP084681.1, read as the reverse complement.
AGCGAGGACTGAGCGGGACTCTCCGCGGAGGGGGCACCCGGCCACTGCGGCCGGGTGCCCCCTCCTCGCGTCCCGGCGGCTCGCCCCTGGCTGTGCCCCTCCAGCAGCCCGACGCCCGGTTTGCCCGTAAAGTGAGGCCACCGGATAGCCCCTGCCGCCCGCCGGGTAAAGTAGGAGCCGCGTCAATGACACGCTAAGAAACTCTGGGTGCGCCGGGAAGTCTGGTCGGCAACTGCAACAGCCGTACACAGCTGCCGAAGGCCGGAGGTCACCCCGTGAGCGCGCGAAGCAAGCGAACGATCAAGAGGTGCGCGCTGCGCGAAAGCCGGCCCGCCGAGCGCGGCGAGGCCGGCGCATGAGCGCCCCCAACAGCCGCCGTTCCATATTTCTCGGACGGATGTCCCTGCCCGAGCGGAACTTCATCGCGGATGCGCTCCGCGCCGAGACCGTGGGCGGCATTCTCCTCCTCGCCGCCGCCGTCGCGGCCCTGATCTGGGCAAACACCCTCGGCGCGAGCTACGAATCAGTCAGCGGCTTCCATTTCGGCCCGGCCTCGTTGGGCCTGGACCTGTCCCTGGAACACTGGGCCGGCAACGGCCTGCTCGCGGTCTTCTTCTTCGTCGCCGGCATCGAGCTCAAGCGCGAACTGGTCGCCGGCGAGCTGCGCGACCCCCGGGCCGCCGCACTCCCCGTGATCGCCGCGGTCTGCGGAATGGCGATGCCGGCGGCCGTCTACTTCACCGTCAACAGCATCGGCGGCGGCTCACTGCAGGGCTGGGCGGTCCCCACCGCCACCGACATCGCCTTCGCGCTCGCCGTACTCGCCGTCATCGGTACATCCCTGCCCGCCGCGCTGCGCGCCTTCCTGCTCACGCTCGCCGTCGTCGACGACCTCTTCGCGATCCTGATCATCGCGATCTTCTTCACCTCGAAGATCAACTTCCTGGCGCTCGGTCTCGCCGTCATCGGCCTGGCGATCTTCTATCTGCTGCTGCGCAAGGGCGTCCGGGGCTGGTACGTCTACGTCCCGCTCGCCCTGGTCATCTGGGCCCTGATGGAGAACAGCGGGGTACACGCCACCATCGCCGGCGTCGCCATGGGCCTGATGCTGCGCTGCACCCGCCGCGACGGCGAGACCCGGTCCCCCGGCGAGCACATCGAGCACCTGGTCCGGCCGCTCTCGGCGGGTCTCGCCGTACCGCTGTTCGCCCTCTTCTCCGCCGGTGTGTCCATCTCCGGCGGCGCGGTCCATGACGTCTTCACCCGGCCGGAGACGCTCGGCGTCGTGCTCGGCCTGATAGTCGGCAAGGCGCTGGGCATCTTCGGCGGTACGTGGTTCACCGCCCGCTTCACCAAGGCCGAACTCAACCCCGACCTCAAGTGGCCGGACGTCTTCGCCGTCGCCTCCCTGGCCGGTATCGGCTTCACCGTCTCTCTGCTCATCGGCGAACTCGCCTTCGCCAAGGACCTCGCGCTGGCCGACGAGATCAAGGCATCGGTACTGATCGGCTCGCTGCTCGCGGCCGTCTTCGCGGGCATCCTCCTCAAGATCCGTAACGCCAAGTACCGGAAGCTGTGCGAGGAAGAGGAGCGGGACGAGGACCGGGACGGCATCCCCGACATCTACGAACTCGACAAGCCGGAGTACCACCTGCGGATGGCGGCGATCCACGAAGCCAAGGCCGCGGAACACCGGCGGCTTGCCGAAGTGGCCTCCAGCTCGCACGCCGGAGACGATGGTCCGGCATGATCTGAGAGGCTTTGCATCCGGGTGACGAGATGAGGGAGACGGCGATGAGCGCAGCCGACGACGGCGCGGACCGCAGCCTCGGGCAGCTGGTGGCCTCGGCCACCGCCGAGATGTCCGCACTGGTGCACGACGAGATCGCGCTGGCCAAGGCGGAGCTGCGGCAGGACGCCAAGCGGGCGGGCATCGGCAGCGCCGCGTTCATGGTGGCCGGGGCGCTGGCGCTGTTCGCGCTGCCGGTGCTGAGCTTCGCGGCGGCGTACGGCATCCACAACCTCGGCCTCGGGCTGGCCTGGTCCTTCCTGATCGTGGGCGGCGCCTTCCTGGTCCTCGCCGGGCTGCTGGCCCTCCTCGCGATGGCCAAGATCAAGAAGATCAAGAAGCCGGAGAAGTCCATGATCTCCGCCAGGGAGACCGCGGCCGTGCTGCAGAATGCCAAGCCGCACCCGCGCCTGGCGCCTGCGGAACACCCGGTGCTGGAGTCTGTGACACGCTCGTCGGTATGACAGCCCCTGACAGCACCGCCTCGGTCGTACGGCTCGACATCCCTTGCGGGAAAGAGGTGTCGCACCGCGATGTCGCGGCCAATGGCGCGCGCTTCCACATCGCCGAGATGGGCGACGGCCCGCTGGTGCTGCTGCTGCACGGCTTCCCACAGTTCTGGTGGACCTGGCGGCACCAGCTCCCGGCCCTCGCCGAGGCGGGCTTTCGCGCGGTGGCGATGGACCTGCGGGGCGTCGGCGGCAGCGACCGCACCCCGCGCGGCTACGACCCGGCGAACCTCGCTCTGGACATCACCGGCGTCATCCGGTCCCTGGGCGAGCCGGACGCCGCGCTCGTCGGGCACGACCTCGGGGGCTATCTCGCCTGGACGGCCGCGGTGATGCGGCCCAAGCTGGTGCGCCGGCTCGCGGTGGCCTCGATGCCGCACCCACGGCGCTGGCGCTCGGCGATGCTCGCCGACGTCCGGCAGAGCGCCCAGAGTTCGCACATCTGGAACTTCCAGCGGCCCTGGCTGCCGGAGCGCCGGCTGGTGGCGGACGACGCGGCGCTGGTGGGCCGGATGATCCGCGACTGGTCCGGGCCCCGGCTGCCGGAGGACGACGCGATCGCCGTCTACCAGCGGGCGATGAGCATCCCCTCGACGGCGCACTGCTCGATCGAGCCGTACCGCTGGATGGTGCGGTCGATGGCCCGCCCCGACGGTATCCAGTTCAACCGCCGGATGAAGCTGCCCGTACGGGTCCCGACGCTGCATCTGCACGGTTCGCTGGACCCGGTGATGCGCACCCGCAGCGCGGCCGGCTCCGGCGAGTACGTCGAAGCCCCCTACCGCTGGCGGCTGTTCGACGGGCTGGGGCACTTCCCGCACGAGGAGGACCCGGTGGCGTTCTCGACAGAGCTGATCAACTGGCTGAAGGACCCGGAACCGGACCGGTAACAGGCCGTGCGCCCCCGCTTGTTCGGGACGTCGCGCACCGCTCAGCGGGCGGCGCGAACCGCTCGGCGGGACGGGTTCGCGTTCAGTTCGAACGTTCGTATGGCGAACGGCCACTTGCCCGGCGCATAGGCCAATTGGCGGTCCACGAGGCGGTTACGGACCTTGGGGCACGGGCAGAGTCGAGGGTATGGGCTGGACGCACGACTACCGTGACGTGGCACGCAACCGCCGCAGCAGTGCCGCTGCAGTGGGCACTCAGGACAGGGGCACTCCGGACCTCGGGCCCGGCGATTCCCCCGATCCGGGGCACCCTATGGGCATTCCGCGCATCCTGCGCCGCAGAGCGCGCTGGATGAGCGCGCGCCTGCGCCATCCCCGCACCTGAGCCGCGGCACCGCCGGCAGGGCGCGGGAAGCCCTTCTCCCCGCGCCTGACGCGCCCCGGAATGCTCAGATCGCGCAGCCCTGGCTGTTGACCCGCTGCTGGGCCGTACGCCCCGTGAGGACGTCCTGACGGACCTCGTCGGCGGTCAGCGCGTAGCCGGTGCGCGAGTCGTCCAGCGACTTCGCGAAGACGACGCCGTAGACCTCACCCTTCGGGGTGAGCAGCGGGCCACCGGAGTTGCCCTGCCGGACCGTGGCGTAGAGCGAGTAGACATCGCGGCCGACCGTGCCGCGGTGGTAGATGTCCGGGCCGTTGGCCTGGATACGGCCGCGGATACGGGCGGCGCGGACGTCATAGCCACCGTTCTCCGGGAAGCCGGCGACGATGGCGTCCTTGCCACTGCTCGCGTCCGAGTCGGCGAACCGCAGTGCCGGGGCGTCCAGCGAGGGCACATCCAGGACGGCGATATCGCGCTGCCAGTCGTAGAGCACGACCTTGGCGTCGTACGTACGGCCCTCGCCGCCCACCTGGACGGTCGGCTCGTTCACGCCGCCGACGACATGGGCATTGGTCATCACGCGGTGCCGCCCGAAGACGAAGCCGCTGCCTTCGAGGACCTTGCCGCAGCTGGGGGCCGTGCCGACGACCTTGACGATGCTGCGCCTGGCGTGCGCCGCCACCGGGCTGCTGGCCAACTGGGGGTCGGGCGCCGGCACATTGTTGATCGGTTCGTTGGAGAACGGCGTGAAGACCTGCGGGAAGCCGTTCTGCGCGAGCACCGAGGAGAAGTCCGCGAACCAGGTGCTGGCCTGCGGGGGCATCACCCGGGACACCCCGAGCAGCACCTTGGAGTTACGGACCTCCTTGCCGAGCGTCGGCAGGGACGTACCGGCCAGCGCGGAGCCGATCAGCCATGCGACCAGCAGCATCGCCAGGACGTTGACCAGCGCGCCACCGGTCGCGTCCAGCGCTCTCGCCGGTGACCAGGTGATGTGGCGGCGCAGTTTGTTGCCCAGATGGGTGGTGAGCGCCTGGCCCACCGATGCGCACACGATCACGATGGCGACCGCCGCGATGGCCGCGAAGGTGTTGGGCGTCGCATCACCGGTGATCTCGTTCCAGATCACGGGCAGCACATAGACCGCGATCAGGCCGCCTCCGAGGAAGCCGATCACGGACAGGATGCCGACGACAAAACCTTGCCGATAGCCGACGATCGCGAACCACACGGCCGCGACCAGCAGCAGGATGTCCAGGACGTTCACGCCGGACACCGTCTCACGAGCGCCAGTCGAGCGGGACCTGCTTGTCACGGTCCCACGGAATCTCCCACCCCGAGTAGTGCAGGATCCGGTCGATCACACCGGCCGTAAAGCCCCAGACCAGGGCGTTCTCGACGAGAAATGCCGGCCCGATGTGGCCACTGGGATGGCGCGTTGTCACACGATGGGCGGGGTCCGTGAGATCCGCCACGGGAACCGTGAACACCCGGGCGGTCTCCGCCTGGTCGACCGCGCCGACCGGGGTCGGCCGGCGCCACCACCCCAGGACGGGCGTCACCACGAAGCCGCTGACGGGGATGTAGAGCCGCGGCAGCACGCCGAAGACCTGCACACCGGACGGGTCGAGGCCGGTCTCCTCCTGGGCCTCACGCAGCGCCGCCCGCACCGGGCCGGGCCCGTCGGGGTCGCCGTCCTCCGGATCGAGGGCGCCACCGGGGAAGGAGGGCTGACCGGCATGCGAGCGCAGGGTGCCGGCCCGCTCCATCAGGAGCAGCTCGGGGCCGCGGGGGCCGTGGCCGAAGAGGATCAGCACCGCGGACTGCCGGCCACCGCTCTCCGGCGGCAGAAAGCGGCTGAGCTGGCGCGGCTCGATCGTGCCGGCCGCGCGGGCCACCGGGGCCAGCCACTCGGGCAGACCGTCGGCGGTGACCCTGACCTCCCGGCCGGATGCCGCGCCGGTCGCCGCCCCGTGGACGCCCGCCTCCTCGCCGTACTGCTGCTCCCGTGCACTCCTCATACGCGCCTCTCAGGTCTGGCTTCGGTCGTCGGTCCCCCGAGGGGGTGTCGCGGCTGCCGTCATGAAGCGCCCACCGGGGGCGCCATCGGAGGCGCGGGCTGCCCCGGATAGTCGGCCGGTGGCTTCAGCCGCTGCCCCGGCTGGCCGCCCAGCTCGTACTTGAGCAGCTTCTTCGCCTTCTCCGGGTCCGTCTCGCCCTCGCCGTACGCGGGACACAGCGGGGCGATGGCGCAGGCGCCGCAGGCGGGCTTGCGGGAGTGGCAGACGCGGCGGCCGTGGAAGACGACACGGTGCGAGAGCATCGTCCACTCGCTCTCGGGGAAGATCGCGGCGACATCCGCCTCGACCTTCTCGGCGTCCTCAGCGGTGGTCCAGCCGAAGCGGCGGGCCAGGCGGCCGAAGTGGGTGTCGACGGTGATGCCGGGGACGCCGAAGGCGTTGCCCAGCACCACGTTGGCGGTCTTGCGGCCGACCCCGGGGAGCGTCACAAGATCCTCCAGGCGGCCCGGAACCTCGCCGCCGAAGCGGTCGCGCAGCGCGGTCGACAGCCCCAGCAGCGACTTCGTCTTGGCCCGGAAGAAGCCGGTCGGCCGGATCAGCTCCTCCAGCCGCTCCGGGTCCATGGCGGCCATGTCCTCGGGCGTCGGGCAGACCGCGAACAGGCGCGGGGTGGTCTGGTTGACCCTCAGGTCGGTGGTCTGCGCGGACAGCACCGTGGCGACCAGCAGCTCGAAGGGGTTGGTGAAGTCCAGCTCGGGGTGGGCATACGGATACAGCTCGGCCAGCTCGCGGTTGATCTGGTGGGCCCGCCGCACCATGGCGGCCCGCGACTCGCGCTTGAACGCGGGGGCCTTCTTGGCCGGGGCCTTCTTGGCGGGGGCCTTCTTGGCCGCGGCGCTCTTGGTGGCGGTCTTCTTCGCGGCGGTCTTCTTCGCGGCGGTCTTCTTGGCGGCAGCGGTCTTCTTGGCAGCCGTCTTCTTCGCCGCGGCCTTCTTGACGGGGGCCGGCTCAGCGGCCGCGACGGCCTTCTTCGTGACGGTCTTCTTCGCCGCGGCCTTCTTGGTCGCCGTCGGCTTCTCGGGGGTTGCGTTCACGGCGGCCTTCTTCCCTGCCGAGGTCTTGCCTACCGGGCTCGTGTCCCGCGTCGCCGGCCGCGACGCGCCGGATTTCCGGACTGTCGGCTTCCGGTCCGGCATCACCCCGGAGGGCGATTTGTTACTTTTATCCGAATTCAAGGCTTCGCCGGACGGCTGTTCGCCCACAGCGGAATCACGCCCTGCGCTCACTCGTCCGGCCCCCCAGTCCTCTGCTCTCACCGGCGTATTGGACACTCGGCCAGACTAAGGCCACCCACTGACATCCGGCTTGATCACCAGGATTCGTGACCCCAATCGGCCCCCTGCCTTATGGCGCGGGGCACCGGTCCGGCAAACTTGTGATTGATCGCACTGTTTTGCATTCCGGCATGATGGGGACCACAGTCCCCCGGAGCATGTCGACAAGGAGAGATCTCGTGGACGACGTTCTGCGGCGCGCACCGCTCTTCGCGGCGCTCGATGACGAGCAGGCGGCCGAGCTGCGCGCCTCTATGGGAGAGGTCACGCTTGCCCGCGGCGACGCCCTGTTCCACGAAGGGGACCCCGGCGACCGCCTGTACGTGGTCACCGAGGGCAAGGTGAAGCTGCACCGCACCTCACCGGACGGCCGGGAGAACATGCTCGCCGTCCTAGGCCCCGGAGAGCTGATCGGTGAGCTCTCGCTCTTCGACCCGGGCCCGCGCACGGCCACCGCATCCGCGCTCACCGAGGTCAAGCTCCTCGGCCTGGGCCACGGTGACCTTCAGCCCTGGCTCAATGCCCGGCCCGAGGTCGCCACCGCGCTGCTGCGTGCGGTCGCCCGCCGGCTGCGCAAGACCAACGACCAGATGTCCGACCTGGTCTTCTCGGACGTGCCGGGCCGCGTGGCGCGCGCCCTGCTCGACCTGTCGCGTCGCTTCGGCGTGCAGTCCGAAGAAGGCATCCACGTCGTGCACGACCTGACGCAGGAGGAGCTGGCCCAGCTGGTCGGCGCCTCCCGCGAGACGGTCAACAAGGCCCTCGCCGACTTCGCGGGCCGCGGCTGGCTGCGCCTGGAGGCGCGCGCCGTGATCCTGCTGGACGTCGAGCGGCTGGCCAAGCGCTCGCGCTGACGCCGGCTCGTGGACAGCCGCGCAAGGGCCCCGCTCCGGCGGGGCCCTTCGTATTTGGCTCGCGGGACCGCCCGCCCCCTCGCGATAGTTGCGCCATGACCAACGGGACGGGGCTCGACCAGGACGGCTACTTCGTACGGGAAGGGGCCCTGGACCGCGTATCGGCGCGGTTCGCGCCCGTCGTGGCGGAGCTCCGCGCGCGGCTCACCGACCACTTCGGCCCCGACCGCCTGCACAGCGGCTATCTCTACGGCAGCATCCCGCGCGGCACCGCCGTCCCCGGCGTCTCCGACCTCGATGCGCTGCTCGCCCTGCGGGAGGAGCCCACCGACGCCGACCGCGCCGCCGCCCACGCCATCGAGGACGCGCTGGACGCCGCCTTCCCGCAGATCGACGGTGCGGGGATCCTGCTGTGCGGCGTGGACCGCGTGCTGAGCGAGCTGGAGCGCTACGACCTGGCGTGGTTCGTGGCCTGTCTGTGCACCCCGCTCAGCGGCCCGGACCTCGCCGCGCGGCTGCCCCGCTACCGCCCCACCTCGCTCCTCGCCCGCGAGACCAACGGCGACCTCTTCCGCGGCCTGCCCGGTCTGCGCGAGAAGGCCGCGGCGGCCACTACGGAGGCCGAACGCACCCGGCTGACCCGGGGCGTGGCGCGTCGGCTCGTACGGACCGGATTCACGCTGGTCATGCCGCGCTGGGGCGGCTGGACGAGCGATCTCACCGAGTCCGCCGAGGTGTTCGCCCGCTACTACCCGGCGCACGCCGATCAGATGCGCGCCGCGGCGCGCGCCGCCCGGACGCCGGCCGCGTACCCCGCGCTGCTCGACGAGCTGCTCACCGGCCTCGCGCCCTGGCTGGCCGACACGTACCTGGCCGTCCACGGGGCGAAGGCCCCCCGCCCGTAGGGACGCTGACAGAGCCTCTCAACCGCCCTCTGGGAGCTCTACGGCCCCACCCCGGGATCACCCCCCGGACCAGCTCAGATCAGCCCGTGCTCGCCCAGATACTCCAGCTGTGCCCGCACCGACAGCTCGGCGGCCGGCCACAAGGAGCGGTCGACGTCGGCATAGACGCTCGCCACGACCTCGGCGGGGGTGCGATGGCCCGCCTCGACCGCGGTCTCCACCTGGGCGAGCCGGTGGGCACGGTGCGCCAGATAGAACTCCACGGCCCCCTGGGCGTCGTTCAGCACCGGCCCATGGCCCGGCAGGACCGTCGACACACCGTCGTCGACCGTGAGGGAGCGCAGCCGCCGCAGCGAGTCCAGGTAGTCGCCCAGCCGCCCGTCGGGGTGCGCGACCATGGTGGTGCCGCGCCCCAGGATCGTGTCGCCGGTCAGGACCGCGCCGTCGGCCGGGAGGTGGAAGGACAGCGAGTCCGCGGTGTGGCCCGGTGTGGGCACCACGCGCAGTTCCAGGCCTCCGGTGGTGATGACCTCGCCCGCGTCGAGCCCCTCGTCGCCGAGGCGCAGCGCGGGGTCCAGCGCCCGTACGGCCGAACGGGTCAGCTCGGCGAACCGGGCGGCTCCGTCGGAGTGGTCCGGGTGACCGTGGGTCAGCAGGGTCAGCGCGATGCGTTTGCCGGCCCGCTCGGCGGTGTCGATGACGGCTCGGAGGTGGCCCTCGTCGAGCGGCCCCGGGTCGATGACGACCGCGAGGTCGGAGTCCGGCTCGGCGACGATCCAGGTGTTGGTGCCGTCCAGCGTCATCGCCGACGGGTTGGGCGCCAGCACACAGTGGGCGCGCGCGGTGGCCGGCCCGGAGATCACTCCGCCACGGGGCTGGCCGGGAAGGGCGGCTGCTTCGGTCATGTGGGGGTCCCTCCCGAGGGGCCGGGGCTGTCTGAGGGGCCGTCGGGTCCGCCGCCCCCAGGAGCACCGGTCGCAGCGTCGTTCTGCGTGATGTGCTTGGTGAATTCGTCGTGCCCCGGCCAGCTCAGCTCGATCGCGCCGTTCACGAGCCGCGCACGGGCCAGCACCGGCGTCAGGTCCTGGGCCTCCGCGGCGGCCAGCGCGTCCGCGGCGGTGGCGTACGGCTGGAGCCCGCGCAGCGTCGCGATCGTCGGCGGCATCATCAGCAGCTCACCGCGGTCGTAGCCGGCGGCCGCCTCCTCCGGGCGGATCCACACCGTGCGGTCCGCCTCTGTGGACGCGTTGCGGGTGCGCTGGCCCTCGGGCAGCGCGGCGACGAAGAACCAGGTGTCGTAGCGCCGCGGCTCGAACTCCGGGGTGATCCAGCGGGCCCAGGCGCCCAGCAGGTCGGAACGCAGGACCAGGCCGCGGCGGCCCAGGAAGTCGGCGAAGGACAGCTCATGGGCGACCAGCGCCGCGCGGTCCCGCTCCCAGTCCTCACCCGTGGTGTCCGCGACGACCGTGTCGGCCGAGGTGCCCGCGAGCAGCACCCCCGCCTCCTCGAACGTCTCGCGTACCGCCGCGCAGACGATGGTCTGCGCGGTGGCCGGATCGACGCCCATACGGACCGCCCACTGGGCCCGCGAGGGACCGGCCCAGGCCACCGGCCGTTCGTCGCGTGGATCGACGGAGCCGCCCGGATAGGCGTACGCGCCTCCGGCGAAGGCCATGGAGGCGCGTCTGCGCAGCATGTGGACGGCGAGGCCGCCGGAGCCGTCCCGCAGCAGCAGGACGGTCGCGGCCCGCCGGGGCTCGGCAGGGGTCAGCTCGCCGTTCGCGAGTGCCCGGATGCGGTCCGGCCACTCCGGCGGGTACCACTGGCCATTGGTCGTGGACGACATGGCCGGATGCTATGCGCTCGCGCGCGGATGTTCGAGGGCCATTTTCCCGCCGGTTTCCTCGCCGGTTCCTCACCGGTCCTCGTCCTGTTCCTTGCCGGGGGCCCCTGCTGACGAGGGGCCCCTGGCGCGAGGCGCGCGCTCCGGGCGTGCCCGGCCCCGCGCACCGCCTATTCGGCGATCTCGACCTGGATCTCGACCTCGACCGGCGCGTCGAGCGGCAGCACCGCCACGCCCACCGCGGACCGGGCGTGCACGCCCTTGTCGCCGAGGATCTCGCCCAGCAGCTCACTGGCGCCGTTGAGGACGGCCGGCTGGCCGGTGAAGTCCGGCGCGGAGGCCACGAAACCGACGACCTTCACGACGCGCTGGATCTTGTCGAGGTCGCCGATGACGGACTTCACGGCGGCCAGCGCGTTGAGCGCGCAGGTCGCGGCGAGTTCCTTGGCCTGCTCCGCGCTGACCTCGGCGCCGACCTTGCCGGTGGCCGGCAGCGCGCCGTCCACCATGGGCAGCTGGCCGGAGGTGAAGACGTACGAGCCGGAGCGCACCGCGGGCTGGTACGTGGCCAGCGGCGGCACGACGTGCGGCAGCTTCAGGCCGAGCGATGCGATCTTGTCCTCTGTCGCGCTCACGCCTGCTTCTCCCGCTTCAGGTAGGCCACCAACTGCTCGGGGTTGTTCGGGCCCGGCACGACCTGGACCAGCTCCCAGCCGTCCTCGCCCCAGGTGTCCAGAATCTGCTTCGTCGCGTGCACGAGCAGCGGCACGGTCACGTATTCCCACTTGGTCATGGGCCGAGCGTAATGCCTGTCCACGGCCGCGGTGGACGCCGTCCGCCGTGGCCCGCCCGCGCCCGCCCGACGCGGCGTACCGCCAGGCAGCCGGGGAGCCCCTACGGCGCATCCCTGACCGGACCCGGACCCCTCACGGGAGGATCTCCGGGTCATCCCAGGCGTATCCCGTGCGTAGCCGGGACGCGGACTGGTTAGGCTCCTTGGCGTGAGCAGGCTCCATGTCGTCAGCGGCAAGGGCGGCACCGGCAAGACCACGGTCGCCGCTGCCCTCGCCCTCGCCCTGGCCACCGAGGGACGCCGTACCCTCCTGGTCGAGGTCGAGGGCCGGCAGGGCATTGCCCAGCTGTTCGAGACCGAAGCGCTTCCGTACGAGGAACGCAAGATCGCCGTAGGACCCACGTCCGAGGACGCCTCGCGATGGGGGTCCCCCCGGACGGAGTCCGGCGGAGATGCCCCCCGGGGCGGTGGCGGGAGACGGGCGGGCGGCGAGGTCCACGCCCTGGCCATCGATGCCGAACGCGCCCTGCTGGACTACCTCCAGATGTTCTACAAGCTCGGCAGCGCCGGCCGGGCGCTGAAGAAGCTCGGCGCGATCGACTTCGCCACGACCATCGCGCCGGGCCTGCGGGACGTCCTGCTGACCGGCAAGGCGTGCGAGGCGGTCCGCCGCAAGGACAAGAGCGGCAAGTTCGTCTACGACGCGGTCGTCATGGACGCCCCGCCGACCGGCCGCATCACCCGCTTCCTGAACGTCAACGACGAGGTGGCCGGACTCGCGAAGATCGGCCCGATCCACAATCAGGCGCAGGCCGTGATGCGGGTCCTCAAGTCGCCCGAGACCGCGGTGCATCTGGTGACGCTCCTGGAGGAGATGCCGGTCCAGGAGACCGCGGACGGCGTCGCGGAGCTGCGCGCCGCCGGCATCCCCGTGGGCAGCGTCGTCATCAACATGACCCGCCCGGCCCTGCTGGACAACGGCGACCTCGACATCATCGCCGCCCGTGGGGCCCGTACGGGCGTCGCCAAGGCGCTCTCCCAGGCCGGACTGGGCGGTGCCCGCCGCGGCGGCCTGGCGGACCGGCTGATCGACCCCCTGCTGGAGCAGGCGCGCGAACACGCCGAGCGGGTCGAGCTGGAGCGCGCCGAGCACGCCGAGCTGACCGCAATCGGCCTGCCCACCTACGAGTTGGAGCTGCTCCCCGAGGGAGTGGACCTCGCCGGGCTCTACCACCTGGCGAGAGACCTGCGGAAACAGAGGCCCATATGACCTCGGACGACACGACGCTGAACGCCTCGGCCCCGTGGCTCGAGGTCGATGCGCTGATCGACAACCCGCGCACCCGCATCGTGGTGTGCTGCGGTTCGGGCGGCGTCGGCAAGACCACGACCGCCGCGGCGCTGGGTGTACGCGCCGCCGAGCGCGGCCGCAAGGTCGTCGTGCTGACCATCGACCCGGCCAGGCGGCTGGCGCAGTCGATGGGCATCTCCGAGCTCGACAACGTCCCGCGCCAGGTCAAGGGCGTGGACGAGACCGCGGGCGGCGAACTGCACGCGATGATGCTGGACATGAAGCGCACCTTCGACGAGATCGTCGAGGGCCATGCGGACGCCGACCGCGCCCGCGCCATCCTGGAGAACCCCTTCTACCAGTCCCTGTCGGCCGGTTTCGCGGGCACGCAGGAGTACATGGCCATGGAGAAGCTCGGCCAGCTCCGCGCGAGCGACGAGTGGGATCTGATCGTCGTCGACACTCCTCCGAGCCGCTCCGCACTGGACTTCCTGGATGCGCCCAAGCGCCTCGGCTCCTTCCTGGACGGCAAGTTCATCCGGGTGCTGATGGCACCGGCGAAGGTCGGCGGCCGGGCCGGCATGAAGTTCCTCAACGTCGGCATGTCGATGATGACCGGCACCCTCAGCAAGCTCATGGGCGGTCAACTGCTGCGCGATGTGCAGACGTTCGTCGCCGCGATGGACACCATGTTCGGCGGCTTCCGCACCCGCGCGGACGCCACCTACCGCCTGCTGCAGGCGCCCGGCACGGCGTTCCTCGTGGTGGCCGCGCCGGAGCGGGACGCACTGCGTGAGGCGGCGTACTTCGTCGAGCGGCTGGCCGCCGAACAGATGCCGCTGGCCGGCCTCGTACTGAACCGGGTGCACGGCAGCGGCGCCGCGCAACTGAGCGCCGAGCGCGCGCTGGCCGCCGCGGAGACCCTGACGGAGCGGATGGCGGAGGACGCCGACGCCGATCCCGACCGTGCCGAAAATAATCTTGAACCAACCGGCATTGTGGATCTCGACGGCGGGAAGGCTGGATCACGTAACGCCGGCGGCCTCTCCCCCGCTGCCGCGGCGGAGCATGTGGCACCCACTTCGGCCTCGGCGGCTCAACTGGCCGCCGGGCTGCTACGACTGCACGCGGAACGTATGCAGGTCCTCGCACGCGAACGCCGCACCCGGGACCGCTTCACCGCACTGCATCCCGAGGTCCCGGTGACGGAGGTCGCCGCGCTGCCCGGCGATGTCCATGACCTTGCCGGCCTGCGCGCAATCGGCGACCGCCTGGCACTGAACGGCACGGACACCGACGACACGCACAGCGACAACACCGACAGCGCCGACGCACACAGCGACGACACGCACGGCAACGACTGAAGCCGTACGGCCGACCCAGGCACCCCACCCACCGCACCGCGGCGATGTGGCGCACTCAACAGCGCACGCCCACAACGGCACACGCACTCAACAGCGCACGTACCAAACGGCGTACGCACTCAACAACGCACGTACCAAACGGCGTACGCACTCGCCGGCGCGACCGTCCCGAACGCCACGGCCGCCCCCTACAACACAGCCAACCGGCCGGCCTGCCGGCCCCAGGGCACACCCCAGTCGCTGACGGCACCCAGCGTCTGACCGATCAGACCGCGCCACCAGCCGAAGCCTTCTCGGCCAACTTCGGCCGCTACGCCCTCAGTTATCCGACCGCGGCGTACTCGTCGAAGGCCTCGTCCTCGCAGTCCACCGGCAGAATGCCGGTGCTGCGCTCGTATTCCGTACGTGCTGTCTCCAACAGGCGACGCCATGACGTCACGGTCGGGCGGCGGCGCAGCAGCGCCCTCCGCTCGCGCTCGGTCATCCCGCCCCACACGCCGAACTCCACCCGGTTGTCCAGGGCGTCGGCCAGGCACTCCGTGCGCACCGGACATCCGGTGCACACCGCCTTGGCGCGGTTTTGCGCCGCCCCTTGAACGAACAGTTCATCCGGATCGGTAGTGCGGCAGGCTGCCTGTGCACTCCAGTCGGTTACCCAGCTCATGCTGGCGCCGTCCTCTCCCGAATCGAGGCTCCCCCACGGCGGCAATCGGCATATTCACCGTTGCCAGTTGAGGACGTTACGGAAGGCAGGCAGGGCGCAACACCCCCTTCGGGCCCAATCTTGAATGGCCCGAACGGACTATGCGTACGCGGCAGATCACCCAACGGAGTGACCGCACGACATACGTCACTTTGCTCACAAGGCAGGACGGTTCGTCGTCCTGACGCGGGATTTCTGTCGACACACGCGGGCACGTGGGGGCGCGGTCCGCGCGGGAGTAGGGGTTGACGAACTGACGCGTAACCATTCCGCTGTGGCAGCCGAGAACAGGCTAAACGAACAGGTGCGCCCCTGTCCGGCGATTGAGAACGTAGGCGCCTCACGTTGCTAAGCCGTCAAGTCTCCGGCGATCAGGCCTCCATTGACCGCCCGATGCCAGAGCCTGTGGTGCCATTCGTTGGCGTCGGGCTCGGGCTCGGTGACGAGCACCGGATTCGGACCGGTCTCGATGAGGTGCAGCAGTGACCAGGCGACGCCGTAGCAGTCGTCCGGGCCGAAGCACGCGACCAGCGCCCTGGCCTCGTCCGCCGTGACCGGCCTGGAGATCGCCTCAAGCTGAAGAACCCTCCTGTCTATCTCCTCCCCGCTCGCATCCTCGTCAGGGAGGGGGCCATCGGCAACGAACTCCTGTACTTCAGGTCTCATGTTCGAATGATCGGCTGCTGCCGCGCTCCACAGCAAGGCAGCCTGGATCTGCGTGCGGGGCAGCCGTGCGGCCCTGACGGGAGTCGGTGCGGCCCGTCCAGCGGGAGCGGGTAGCCGGCCGCGTCGTCGGTGATGCGGTGCTTTGCCGACAGCGGGCCCGGGGCGTCGACCAGGGCGATGCCGTGATGGCGTTCGGCCCGGTCGATTTCGCCGTAGATCACGTTGCCCCCTCCCCAGATCACGTTGCCCCTCCCCAGGGTGCGGGTGTTTGCGCTGGTCACGAGCGCGTGCGGGCCGCGCAGCGACCTGATCGCCGGCCTCAGCCGCCACCACCGGCCTCAACCGCCGCCACCATGAACCAGCACCGCGCAGCGATCTTCATTCAGGCGTTGCTGCCTGCCCGGCTGCCCTTGGATGTCACGGTCCGGTACTCGAACATCCCGAAGAGCCCCTGCCCCTGCGGAACGTCGCCGACAACGGATTAGGCTGCCCTCATGCCTAAGAAGCGCGATGGCGGGGGTCTGTCCAAGACGCAGCAGGCCGCCAAGTTCCTCGGTGTCAGTGTCCTGGCCGGAGCGGTGCTGGCCGGCCTCGCGCTCCCGGCGGCCGGGGCGCTCGGCCTGACGGCCAAGGGGTCGGTCGAGGGCTTCGACGACATCCCGGCGAACCTCAAGACGCCGCCGCTCAGCCAGCGGACCACCATTCTGGACGCCGACGGCGGCGAGATCGCCAAGGTCTACTCCCGTGACCGCACGGTCATCGGCCTCAAGGACATGTCGCCGTACATCCAGAAGGCGATCGTCGCGATCGAGGACGCGCGCTTCTACGAGCACGGCGCCATCGATATGAAGGGCATCCTGCGCGCGCTCAACAAGAACGCGCAGACAGGCGGCGTCTCCGAGGGCGCCTCGACGCTGACCCAGCAGTATGTGAAGAACGTCTTCATCGAGGAGGCGGGCGACGACGCGGACAAGGTCGCGCAGGCCACCCAGCAGACGATCGGCCGCAAGGTCAAAGAGCTCAAGTACGCGATCCAGATCGAGAAGGAGCTCGGCAAGCGCAAGATCTTGCAGAACTACCTGAACATCACGTTCTTCGGGCAGCAGGCCTACGGCATCGAGGCGGCCGCCCAGCGCTACTTCAGCAAGCACGCCAAGGACCTGAGCTTGGAGGAGTCGGCCCTGCTGGCCGGCATCGTCCAGTCGCCGAGCCGCTACGACCCGGTCAACGACCCGCAGGAGGCCACCCGGCGGCGCAACACCGTCCTGCAGCGGATGGCCGATCTCAAGGACGTCACCCAGGAGCAGGCCGACGCTGCCGCCAAGGAGCCGATCAAGCTGGCGGTCAGCCGCCCCAAGAACGGCTGCATCACCGCCACCAACGGCGCCGGCTTCTTCTGTGACTACATCCGCAAGGTCTTTCTCAACGACAAGTCTTTCGGAAAGAACCGGAAAGTCCGCTTGCAACGCTGGAACGAGGGCGGCATGACCATCCGCACCACCCTCGACCCGCAGACCCAGAAGTCGATCCAGGCGTCGATAAGCGATCACGTCTACGACGACGACCCGGTCGCCAGCGCCGCCACCATCGTCGAACCGGGCACCGGCAAGATCCTCGGCATGGGCCAGTCGCGCCCGTACGGCTTCCGTGAGAACCAGACCGTGATCAACCTCTCGGTGGACCACGACATGGGCGGCGGCGCCGGCTACCAGCCCGGATCGACCTTCAAGCCGGTGATCGCGGCGGCCGCCCTCGAACAGGGGACGAGCCCGGAGCAGGAGTACCCCTCGCCGTACCAGATGCCGTATCCGAGCCCCGTCCAGACCTGCGACGGCGAGTGGCAGGGCACGGACACCACCAAGAACGAGAACAAGGAAGAGGTCGGCCCGTACGGCATGAAGGAGGCGACCGCGAAGTCGGTCAACACCTACTTCGTGCAGCTGATCAGCGATATGGGCATCTGCCCCGCGGTCAAGATGGCCCAGAAGATGGGCATCGAGCGGGCCGACGGCAAGACGTTGCAGCAAGTTCCGTCGATGACGCTCGGCGTGCAGGAGATGTCACCGCTGACGATGGCCACCGGCTACGCCGCCTTCGCCAACGGCGGCCAGTACTGCTCCCCCGTCGCCATCGAGTCGATCACCGACGCGCGGGGCCGGGCGATGAAGGTCCCGCAGACCAGCTGCCACAGCGCGATGTCCAAGAAGACCGCTGACACGATCAACACCCTCCTCAAGGGCGTCGTCGAGGACGGCACCGGCAAGGAGGCCGGCCTCCAGGGTCGCGACAGCGCCGGCAAGACCGGCACCAGCGACAGCCGCTACGCCGCCTGGTTCGTCGGCTACACCCCGAACGCGGCCGGCGCGGTCTGGGTCGGCGACCCGCAGCACAAGCGCAAGATGTACAACATCACCATCGGCGGCGTCCCCCACGACAAGGTCTACGGCGCCGACACCCCCGGCCCCATCTGGCGCGATGCGATGACCGGCGCCCTGGCCAACCGGCCCGCACCCGCCCTGCCCACCGTCCCGATCGACGACCCCGCCAAGGACAAGGAAAAGAACCAAGGCGACGACGGCGACAAGGGCGGCAAGCACAAGCCCGGCCGAGGCGGCGACAACAAGCCGGGCGGCGGCTGGCACCTTCCGGGCTGGCCCGACGTACTGGGCGGCGGCAACGGCGGCTGGTAGACCGTCGGTTGGCCCGTACGAGCCCATAGCGCACGAACAAGCAGGGGCGCCCCCACACCACCGGGGGCGCCCCTCACCTTTCCCTGACGTCCCTCAAGACGTCGTCCGACTGCTCAGACGGCCAGCAGCTTCTTCACCACCGCGGCCACCCGGCCGCCCTCGGCACGGCCCGCCACCTTCGGGTTGACGATCTTCATGACGGCGCCCATCGCCCGCGGCCCCTCGGCGCCGGCGCCCTTGGCCTCCGCCACGGCCGCCGCGACCAGCTGCTCCAGCTCGTCGTCGGTCAGCTGCTTGGGCAGATACTCCGCGAGCACCTCACCCTCGGCGCGCTCCCGCTCGGCCTGCGCGGCGCGGCCGCCCTTCTCAAAGGCGTCAGCGGCCTCACGGCGCTTCTTCGCCTCCCGCGTGATGATCTTCTCGACCTCGCCGTCGGACAGCTCGCGCGCCTCGGTGCCCGCGACCTCCTCCTTCTGGATCGCGGTCAGCGTGAGACGAAGGGTGGAGGAACGCAGCTCGTCGCGCGCCTTGATCGCGATGGTGAGGTCGTCATGCAGCTTGGACTTGAGCGTGGTCATGCCGTCGAGTATGCCCCCACCCACCGCCAACCGCCGCGCCTTTTCCCCCGACGCCCCGCCACGCCCACCGCCCGGCGCCCGGCCTCGCGCTGCAGCCACCCCCGCCACTCTGCGACGATGGGAGCCATGCGCGCGCGATACGGAGTACCCCTGACCCTGACCGCAGTCGGCGCGGCCGGCCTGGCCTACGCCGCCGGCTTCGAAGTCCGCTCGTTCCGCCTCCGGCGCGTCACCGTGCCCGTACTGCCCCGCGGCATGCGGCCGTTGCGCGTCCTACAGGTCTCCGACATCCACATGGTCAGCGGCCAGCGCAAGAAGCAGCGCTGGCTGCAGTCGCTCGCCGGACTGCGCCCCGACTTCGTCATCAACACGGGCGACAACCTCTCCGACCCCGAAGGCGTCCCCGAGACGCTGGACGCGCTCGGCCCGCTGATGGAGTTCCCCGGCGCGTACGTCTTCGGCTCCAACGACTACTACGGCCCCAAGCTGCGCAACCCCGCGCGCTACCTGCTCGAACGCGCCCAGGGCCGGCACGGCCTCAACGGCAACGCGCCCGTCGTGGGCGCCGTCCACAACCCGTGGGAAGACCTGCGCGACGCCTTCGACACGGCCGGCTGGGTCGGCCTGTCCAATTCCCGCGGCCGCCTCAAGCTGGACGGCATCGAGATCGCCCTGACCGGCCTGGACGACCCGCACATCAAGCGCGACCGCTACGCCGAGGTGGCCGGCGGCCCGGAATCCGGCGCCGACCTCTCCCTGGCCGTGGTGCACGCCCCCTACCTGCGCACCCTGGACGCCTTCACCGCCGACGGCTACCCGCTGATCCTGGCCGGCCACACCCACGGCGGCCAGCTCTGCATCCCCTTCTACGGCGCCCTGGTCACCAACTGCGACATCGACACCGACCGCGTCAAGGGCCTGTCCACCCACACCGCCGGCGCCCACACCTCCTACCTCCACGTCTCCGCAGGCTGCGGCACCAACCGCTACACCCCGGTCCGCTTCGCCTGCCCCCCGGAGGCGACACTGCTGACACTGACGGCGCGGGGCTGAGGCGGGGCGGGGGGCCGGCGAGCGGGCGGACTGGCTGAGGCCGTAGGGGCACGCGCGTACGGAGTGATGCGGCGGGGGCGCTCCCGGCCCGGGGACTCCGCTTCTGGCCGGGGTCTCCTCCCTGACCTGGAAGGCTCGTCTCCCCCCGGAGACTCGTCCCGATCGGGGCTCCCCACCCGCCGATCATCCCCCCTAACGTGGAGGAATGTCCGACCCCACCCGGACCTCGCAGTCCACGCGCCACGCCACCGGCCCGGCCGGAGCCGCCGCCCGCACCCCGGCAGCAGCCGTCGCCCCTGCCATCCGCCGCCCCCGCGTGGCCGCCTTCCGCATCCTGATCACCCTGGCCGCCCTGACCGGCCTCCTCCTGGAAGCCCTCAGCACCTCCGCCCCGGCCCCCGCTCATCTCCTGGCCTCCTTCACCGTGCAGGCCAACATCGCCGTGGCGCTGGTCTCCGTCTGCTCCGCCCACCGCGCCTGGACCGGCCGCAGCCCCGTGAGCCCCCGCATCACGGGCGCGCTCCTCTCCTTCCTCACCCTCACGGCCCTCCTCCACCACGCCCTCCCGGCCGCCGACTCCACCGCCTTCACGCTGCCCGCCGGCACCGGCCCCACCACCACCGCCCAAGCCATCTCCCACCAGCTCCTCTACACACTCACCCCCCTCGCCGCCCTCGCCGACTGGTTGCTGCTCACCACCCCCCGCGGCTTCCGCCTGCCCCACGCCTGGCAGTGGCCGGCCTACCCCCTCCTCTATCTCTCCTTCACCCTCGCCTCCCCCGCCACCACGGGCACGCCCTCCCCCACCCTCACCACCGCCCTGACCATCGCCCTGGCGATCTGCGCCCTCCCCTTGATCGCCATCGCGATCGACCAGGTCAGGCCCTCTCCACTGCTCCACAACAACCGGATTTCGCCTACGGGGATCGGTCCGCTAAAGTAGAGCTCGTTGCTTCGGGGTGTAGCGCAGCTTGGCAGCGCGCTTCGTTCGGGACGAAGAGGTCGTGGGTTCAAATCCCGCCACCCCGACTGAAGGAACAAAGGTCAGGGCCTGATCCGCATCGCGGGTCGGGCCCTGATCTGTTTGTGGGGCCATCTTGGGCGCCACTTGGGCGCCACTTGGGAGCCGGCCGCGAAAGTGGCTGCCCAACGGAGGGCGAACTGTTGGCGCTCCTCCGGCGTTTCGCTCGTCCCCTCCCCCTGGTTCCGGTCGCGGAGAGTGCGGTGACCCGTGGAGCGGGTCAGCTGCCGGAGGCCAGGGCAAGGAACACGGCGGTGACCGCCGGCAGCAGCAGAAGAGTGGCGTACCGCACACACCGGTTCTTGGCTCGGGCGATCCGGCTGGTTCCGGTCAGGGCCCGGGACAGCCGGGGCTGCGGGTCGGAACTGCCCAGCCGTAGCCCCGCCGACAGCTCCGCGCGGCTCTCGGCCCGCACCACGTCTTCGTAGTAGGCGAGGATGCGCGCGCTCTCCCTCATCTTGGCTCCGCGGCGTGGCACGAGGGCCACGAGCAGGCACAGGAGCGCCCCGGTCGTGGTGACCGCCGCTGTCCACCACAGGGGGAGGGCCCACGAGGCTTCGGGCGGGCGGCGGATCAGCAGGAGCCCGAGAAGTGCTCCCCCGGTGGCCAGCAGGGCGGCGGCCTTGCCGTCGGCGCGGCCGATCTCCAGGTGATTCTGGGCGATCAACTCACGCGACAGTGCCGCCACGTCGTCCGGGTCGTCGCACGGGGCGGTGCTGAGCCGGCGCCGCCCGTGCGGAGAGGGACCGAAGAGTGCGGGGCGCGTCATGGCGTCTCTCCGTACGCACCCTTCGCGTCGCGGTGCGGACCGTCGTGCCCGATCCGCGTCAGGATCTCCTCGCCCTGAGGTACGCCGACGTCGCTGAGGACACGGGCCAGGTTCACGCCGACGAAACTCCGGTCCTCTTCCGTCAGTCCCTGAAGCGTCGCCGCCAGAGTCCTCTCCCAGCCGTCCCGGTCGGTGAGCAGACTGCTGTGGGCCACCGTCCAGTCGAGCACCTCCCTTGCCTGCTCGGGCTGGTGCAGCAGCCAGAGAGCGGCCAGGCCGACCGGCCCGCCTGCCACCACCTCCCGGTAGAAGCGGTAGGCCTCACGGTGTGCTTCGCCGAATCCCGGCGGAAGGGTGGGCACCGCTCCGGTGCCCGGCGCGGTCCGGAACGCGGCCGGCGGGTCCAGGAACCAGTACACAAGGCCCGTACCGTCGATCACCCGTAGCCGGCCGGGCGGCTCGACCTCGGCGGTCCCATGGTGCGGCGGTGGCTTTTTCAGCGGGTCGGAAACACCGGGCAGCGACGCGTTCTCCCCGATGTGCCGGACGATCATCTGACGGGCTTCTTCCTCGGTGACCCGGCTCCTCGCGGCGACCACGGGGTTGCTGACCTTCCAGGCGACCTCGTAACGGGACTGCGGGCGGGCCGACGAAGTCGCGGCGCGCCGGGGGATGTCGACCCAGAACCTCCGTTCCGTGAGGGAGACCCACACGACATCGAAGAACTCCCCGCGCCGCACTTCCCGCGCGGTCGGACGGGGATAGCCCCAGAAGTCACCGCCACGCGGCGGCTCCAGCCGATCCGCACCCTGATCCGAGAGAAATGCCAGGGCCCGATCCTCTTGCGAGCTGAAGCGGAGGCGGAGGAACTGCCAGGTGGGCGAGGAGGTCACCGGTGTGATCAGCGGTTCCGTCATGAGGCGAACCCTTCTGGTGGGGTGGACATGCGATGGCGGTGGCGGCGCAGCATGAAGCGCATGACGCCTCGGTGTTCGCGGGCCATGCCGGACAGCGCGCTCAGGAAGGGAGCGAAGGCGGTCCGGCGCCGCAGAGCGGGGTCGCCCTCGATCTGGAGCAGTCGCTGCACCGTCGCCTCATGTGTGGACGGGGCGTCGAGGGCGAGAATCACCAGGTTGAGGGCCTGGCCGGGGTGCTCCACCATCACGTCGGCCAAGCTGACGCGTCCGGCGCCGGACCGGCCGGGCTGGGGAAACGTCGAAAGGCTCATCGACTCGACCACATGGGCCGCCAGGGTGTGACGCGGTGTTCCCTGCTCCGATTCCAGCCACTCCGCCACCTTTTCGAAGACGAGGGTGTGGTTCGCCTCCTCGGTGAGGAGTGCGCCGAGCGCGAAGGAGACCGCGGTCCGCAGGCTGCGTTCCGCATCCGCTTCCGGCCCGTCGAGAACCGTGTCCAGGAGCTTGAGTGCGGCTGCGGGCCGCGCCAGGCCGTAGCTGCCCGCGCAGGTTTCGGCGACCGTGCACCGGACGAGGCCGGAGCGTGCCCGGCTCCACTGTCGTAGCTGTTCCCGCACCGCACCGGCGAGGACGGCGTGCTGGACCAGCTCGCCGAGTGCGAACGCGACCAAGCGGCGCCGCCAGCGCCTGTCCGAGGCGGCGAAGGGAACCAGCTGGCGCAGCGTGCTCGGTCCGGTCGCGTGCGTCAGTACGCGGCCGATCGCCCCACCTGCTGTCAGGTCGATGCCGGGTTGATAGGGCAGTGCGTCAAGGGCCTTCCACAGCAGGTCCGACATGCCCTCGTGTTCCAGCCACAGGTGCCGGAGCAGCGCGTCCGACCGGTGTCGGCCCGAGAAGGCGACCGGCTGGACCGGGAAGCGGTACCGCGGTGTCGAGCCGAACTCCGTCGGCAGGAGGCGCGCGCCCACCGCCTCCAGCCGGTCCTCGAAGGCCGGACCGAGCACATCGACTCGGTCCGGCAGCTCGCTCCCCGGCCTTGGTCCCGCTCGTTCCCCGATCAGCGGGCGGAGCACCGCGGTGAACTGCTCGATCACCGTGCGGTCGTGTCGCGACAGGAGTGCGATGGCGGTCATGAGGGAGAGGTCATCGGCACTGTGGCGTGCCTCCGCCAGAGCTGCGCGGGCGGCCGAGGCGCTGCCGACCAGCAGATCGTCGAGCACGGAGGCGGCAGACGTTCCCGAGACGACCGCCTCGCGCAGGCCGCCGGCTACGTCAACTCCGTCATCGGGCAGAGGGTGCGCGCCCAGATAGTCGGTGAACTCACGAGAGGCAAGGTGCTCCAGTGCGTCGTTCAGTTGCGCACCGGTGAGGTCGCCCGACTCGGCCATCGTCCGCAGCCGCTTGGCGGCCACTTCACCCGGCGAGGGCGGCAGATGCCCCACCTGCCACGGCAAGGTGTCGGCGGGCAGCTGCGCCTCCTTGGCCACTGTGACGACCAGGTGGGCCCCGGAGCGCCTCAGCAGATCGCCCAGGCTTGTCAGCGCCACCTCGCCGAGCGAGTCGGCGGCAGCCTGGGAGAGCCCTTGCAGCAGATAGCCGCGCCCGCCCTTCGGGCGCCACACCGCCAGGTTCTCCATGGAGTCCAGGCCGGTGATGCCGTCGGCTCCGTACCGTTCCGCCAGCAGGGCGAACGCGGCCGTACTCGCGCCTGTCCCGCCTCCCGCCCGCATCACGAGGACCCGGCGGTCCAGCACCTTTCGGCACCTCAGGTAGGAAGGCGGTTCGACGAAGCCGCACAGCCTCTTGCGTACCTCGTCCGTCGGATAAGGCCCCTCGCGCAGCCGGGGCTTGATGATCTTCTCTGTGACGTCGTCGTCAAGCAGCTCGGTGCCGGCCAGGTAGTAGACATCGCCCTGGACACCGCCCATGAACGCCATGCCATGGCTCACCCGCTGCTGGTTGTCCCGGAAGGAGTTCTCCGGCCGCCCTGCGGCATGGACACCGTCCTCGGCGGGCGCGCCCCCGCCGTCCGGACCGGGTGACGCGCCCTGTTCGGCGGTCATCGGCGGTCCCCGGGCCCGCCGACCTGCTTGTCACCCGTCACGTTGTCTCCGCTGCCCCAGTGCTGATTGGTGCCGTGATACGAGGTCGAGCGGCCGGTATAGGTGAAGTCTCCGCCGACGTTGCCCATCAGGGCGGCGCCTTCATTCACTTGCTGGGAGTTCCCGCTGTACCGGGTCCCTGGCCGCGTCGCGGGCGCCGCCTCGCGGGAAGCGGCTTCGGCGTCGGCATCGGCATCGGCATCGGCATCGGCGGGTTCCTCGCGGGGTTGGATTCCGGCCTGCACGAGGTTCCCGGACGGCGACGGGACGTACAGCCACGCCTGCTGCGAGAAGCTCTTTCCCTCCACAGTGGCCGGCACTTCGACGCAGCGGTCGGGGTGCAGCCCGCTGTAGGCGCCGAGCACCACGTCCTCGTAGACCCGCTGGGAGATGACCGCGGCGAGGTGGGTGATCTGCTCGCTCGCCGCGGCGAGGATCGCCTTGACCGGCCGCGAGTCCAGGAGCCGGTGTGTGTCGTTGCGGGCCGTGCCGTTGCCGTCGCCGGGCCGGTCGGCATCCGGCAGCGGTCCGACGTGGACGCTGGCCCGGAGGCGGATACGAGGCCCCACGGACTGCTGGTTGTACGCGCCGAGGACGTCGTCCAGGACACCCAGGAACGGCCAGAGGACATAGGGGAGGAACACCGGATCGAAGCCGAACACCACGCCGTCCCCGGTATTGGCGGGAAACCTCTTGGAGTCGCGCAGTGCGTGCAGCCCGGCACGTTCGAGGGCCTGGTCGACGAGTTCGGGGATCAACTGGCTGACCGGACCGTGCTGCACCGCGGGAAGACCGGTGAAGTCCTTGGCGTCCACGGCGAACAGGGCGCGGTAGGGAGGTAGCGGTCGGCTCTCGGTGTACGGGGCGGGCAGGGGCGTGGACATGCGTGGTCTCCTCGCGGATGGCGCGGGTGGCTTTCCGTAGCCGCTGTTCGGCTGCTTCGAGGTTCCGCCCGTTCCGCCCGGCCGAGTGCACAGCGCAGGGCAGTTCGCCGGTGGCCCGCATCACAACGCGCGGGCGTTCAGTCGGCCGACGCCCAGTGCCGCAGGGTCTTCATGTCCTTGATGACGATCACTCGTCGTGCCGTCTCCACCGCGCCGGCCTCCCGCAATCGCTGCAGACCGGCGATGACGGAGTTACGCGTCACTCCGGTGGCCTGGGCGATCTCCTCCTGGCTCAGTCCGGTCAGCTGGACAACATCCGGCTCGGCAGCCGGGGCGGTCAGTTCGGCCAGTCGCAGCAGTGCGCGCGCCAGCCGTACGACCAGCGGCAACGTCAGCAGTTCGGTGCGATGCACATCGGATTCCCGCAGCCTGGACAGCGCTTGGCGCATCAGGTCCATCACCAGCCCGCGCTGCTCGACGAACCTGCGAAACCGCTGAGCTTCCAGAACGACGGCCGTGCAGGGGGTGAGGGCGACCACTTCCGCCGTGCGCGAGGTGCCGTTGAAAACCGACACCTCCCCGAGCAGATCACCCGGTCCCCGAAAGGCCAGCCAGGTCACGGAACCGCTGGGCTCCCGGCATACGACCTTGGCCAGACCGTCCGTGAGCGCGAGCAGATGCGTCCCGGGAGAGCCTTGCCGCAGCATCACGCTGCGTTCGCGGAAGATCCGGGATGTGCCTTGGCTTTGCAGCTCACGCCACACTTCTTCGGACAGCACTCGTCGCCTTCCCGGTGCGCACCCTCGCCGGCACATCCCACCCTCATGAGTTGTACGTGGCCGGAAGCCGCCCGCGCCGCGAGTCGGCTGACGATGGCCGAGAACGTTCGACGGTTGCGTTGATGTGGCGGACGCCCGGCTGGCTGCTGGCTGCTGGCTGGAAAGTTTCTTATGCCGGGGCGGCGTCCGGCCTAGTGTTGACTGCGTGACCAGATTCGATATCTGGTCACGCAGTCAAAGGGGGCACACCGTGGAACGGGCGGAGCGTGGTGAGCGGATCCTGGAGGCGGCGGGGGAGTTGCTGCTCGCCTGGGGCTATCGGCGAGTGACGATCGACGAGATCGCCCGCCGTGCCAAGGTCGGCAAGGGCACGGTCTATCTGCACTGGAAGACCAAGGATTCGCTGCTCCTGGCCGTTGTGCTCAGGGTTCAGTCCCGAAGCCATCAGCGGCAGTTGGCGCGCATGCGCTCCGACCCGATGGAGATCCTGCCGAGCCGGGCGCTGCGTGGGCACTTCCTCGACTTCCTGGGTGAACCGGTACTGCGCGCCCTCTACACCGACGACGCCGACATCCTCGGCCGGCTCAACGACACCGCCAAGAAGGAGCTTGCTGAGCTGATAGTTCAGGGCGACCGGGTCCTGCGGCGCCATCTCGAAGTACTGCGCGAACACGGTCTGGTGCGCGACGACATGGACGTGCACCACCAGCAGTACGCCTTGATGGCGATGGCCACCGGCTTCTTCACATCCGAAGCGTTGCTCTCCGACCGCGCCCCGGACGACCCGGAGGCACGCGCCGAGATCCTCGCCCATACGGTGCGGAGCGCGTTGGAGACGTGCCCCGGATCTGGTGCGGGTGCGGATCCCGGGGTGAGGCTTGGTACGGATCCTGCCTCCGGTGGCGTACGCCTCGCCGCCGCCGCCGCTGCGGCTGCGGCTGCGGCTGCGGCTGCGGCTGCGCCCGAGGTCATCACTCTCTACGAGCATCTGGCGGAGCTCAGCGCGCAGGAGATGCGCCGGCAGGTACGTAGCTGACCGGCCATCACGTCACCTGCCACGCCATGTGCCGAGTCACGCCCCGAACCACCACCCACGCCACGCCACGACCGAAGTTGAGCCACCCCCCGAGTCCCACCCTGACTCCCGAACCGACTCCCAACCCGGAGGAGAACGAAAGATGTCAGCCTTATCCAGCTCTCCGTTCGCCGAGCACATAGGGAAACACCCGGGCGAGCCGAACGTGATGGAACCGGCGCTGATCAACGATCCGTTCGGCGGCTACGGCGCGCTGCGCGAGAAGGGGCCGGTCGTACGTGGCCGGTTCATGGACGACTCGCCCGTATGGTTCGTGACCCGCTTCGAGGAGGTCCGCCAAGTCCTGCGCGACCAGCGGTTCGTGAACAATCCGGCGTCGCCGCTCCTGGGCAGTCAGGCCGAGGAGATGCCGATGGTCAGGATGCTGGAGCAGATGGGCCTCCCCGAGCACCTTCGGGTCTATCTGCTCGGATCGATCCTCAACAGCGACGCCCCCGATCACACCCGGCTTCGCCGCCTCGTCTCGCGGGCCTTCACCGCACGTAAGATCACCGATCTGCGGCCGCGCGTCGAGCAGATCGCCGACGAGCTGCTGGCCCGGCTCCCCGAGCACGCCGAGGACGGCGTCGTCGACCTCATCCAGCACTTCGCCTACCCACTGCCGATCACGGTCATCTGCGAACTGGTCGGCATACCCGAAGCCGATCGCCCGCAATGGCGCGCATGGGGCGCCGACCTCGTGTCACTGGAGCCGGAGCGGCTCAGCACGTCGTTCCCGGCGATGATCGACCACACCCATGAACTGATCCGCGAACGGCGCGGCGCGCTCACCGACGATCTGCTCAGCGAGCTGATCCGTGCCCAGGACGACGACGGCAGCCGGCTCAGCGACGTCGAGATGGTCACCATGGTGTTCGCCCTCGTCTTCGCCGGTCACGAGACCACCGCCCACCTCATAGGCAACGGCACGGCGGCGCTGCTCACCCACCCCGACCAGCTGCGCCTGCTCAAGGACGACCCGGCCCTGCTCCCGCGTGCCGTCCATGAGCTGATGCGCTGGTGCGGGCCGGTGCACATGACCCAGTTGCGTTACGCCTCCGAGGACATCGACCTCGCCGGTACGCCGATCCGGAAGGGCGACGCCGTACAACTCATCCTGGTATCGGCGAACTTCGACCCCCGCCACTACAGCGACCCCGATCGCCTCGACCTGACCCGTCACCCCGCAGGCCACGCCGAGAACCACGTGGGCTTCGGCCACGGGATGCACTACTGCTTGGGCGCCACGCTCGCCAGGCAGGAGGGCGAAGTGGCGTTCGGCAAACTGCTCGCGCACTACCCGGACGTAGCGCTGGGCGTCGAACCGGAAGCCCTGGAGCGGGCGCCGATGCCCGGCAGTTGGCGGCTGAATTCTTTGCCGCTGCGGTTGGCGAAGCGCTAAGGCTGCGCGCCGGTACTGCGTGCCGGTCTGTGCGTAATGCCCGCCAGTACTGCGCGCGGCGGTCGCCACAGCGCTCGGCCGGGGCCCGCCCGTATGGCGTGCCCCGGCCGACGCGCCGGATGAGGTGATCGGTGATCCGTTGGCGCTCCGACGGGCGGCTACTTGCCGCCGTCCACCGGCACCCGCCAGGTGACCGACCGCGCGCCCTCCCCCTCACCGTCGAAGATGACGGCCACCGGGGCGTCGCCCTTCGGCAGCAGGTGGATGGAGCACTCCGTCACCGTGCCGTTCGGCTTCACCATCGTGTGCGGGACGGCTTCGGGGCACCGGCCGACCCCGGGGCCGCCGATGTCGAGGAGAATCATCTTCTTCACGGTCTGACCGCCCGCGGTCCGCAGCGCCACCCCCTCATTCATGTCGGGCAGCAGGTCGTACTTGCCGCTGTTGCGGTACTGCATCGTCACGTAATACGGGATGAGCTTCTTCTCGTCCGCGTCCAGGTCGAAGCGGCTCAGGTCGGCGATGTCGCCGGTGCGCACGCTCTTCGGCGTGATGCGCAGCGGGACGGGGCGGCTGCGGCTGTCCTCCGTGATGCCGTCGGCGGGCCTGCCCGCGGGCAGCACCCCGTCGGAGCCGCCGCCCTTGGCACCGCCGACCTGCCAGATGAGGGTGTCGCCGCCGTCGTCCTTGTACGAGACGGTCGCCGGCTGCCGGCCCTTCGGCAGCATGTAGATCTGGCAGTTCGCCGCCGTGGCACCGGCGGCCAGTTGGGGCGCGCCGCTCGCACGGCACTCGGGCGGCAGACCCGAGCTGGTGGCCAACGGGTTCGACTGGAACAGCGAGACCTGCTGGGCGGCCTGGCCGTCCGCCCCGTTGACCGAGAAGTTCCGCGCCGGGTCCGCTCCGCTCACCGTGTCCTTGCCGGTGTTGGTGTAGGTGACGGTGAGGTAGTACGGCACCATCCCCTTGAGGTCGTCGTCCAGCCGGATGTGCTTGAGGTCGGAGTCCGAGCCGCGGGCCAGCCGGATCGGCGTGATCCGCAGCGCATGCGCCTTGTGGTCGGAGCCGGTCCAGGTGGCCGGGCGGGGCGTGGCCTTCATCGGCAGCGGTTCGGCGGGCGTGACGGCTTCCGAGGCGCCCGGCGATGCCGTGCCGGCGTGGGGTCCGCCGGCGCACCCCACGGTCAGCAGCATGAGCGCGCTGAGGCCCGCGGCACCGGCAATACGTATAGGCACCCGCACGGTGAACCCCCGTTGATGTGCGTCGCATGGCGCCTCACCACGCGACCATTGACAGTCGACGCCCGACATTCGGTCGTCCGCCGGGCTCGCCCCCGGCACCGTCCGGCCTGGCCGGTCCGTCACATTAGCCGTCTGGGGACGGGCGGCGAATACGCCTTGCTTTCAGCGAGTACGGCTTGCCTTCAGCGAGTACATGAGGGGGATGCGGGGGCGGTCGCCAGGGAAGCGGTAGTAGCCGTCGTCGTTGCGGCGCAGTGCGCTGAAGCGCTGGAACATGGTCATGTCGTGTTCGTGCAGGAAGTCGATGCGCAGGCCGGCGCCGGCCAGGGCGGAGACGACCTCGCCGATCGGGTGCTGCCATTCGACGCTGCGGTTGTTGACCGTGGGCGCGCCGAAGTCCGTGTAGGTGCCGGGGGTTTCGTCGACCCATGCATCGCGGCTGAAGTAGTCGTGGACGATGCGGGATCCGGTCTCGTCGTCCAGGGCATCGCAGAGTGGGTGGAATTCGGCGAGGTAGAGAAAGCCGCCGGGCGCGACGAGGGAGGCGGCCGTATCGGCCCAGCGTTCCAGGTCGGGGAGCCAGTTCAGGGCGCCGATGCCGGTGTAGACGATGTCGTACGAGTCGTCGGGGACGGCTTCGGCTGCGTCATAGACGTCGGCGGCGACGAACGCTGCGCGGTCCGGGCGGTAGCCGAGCTCGGCGGTGAGCTCGCGGGCCGCTTCGACGGCCGGTTCGGAGAAGTCCAGGCCGACGACGCGGGCCGCGCCGCGGTGCACCCAGGAGAGGGTGTCCTGGCCGAAGTGGCACTGGAGGTGGAGCAGGGAGCGGCCGGTGACATCGCCGACCTCCGCGGCCTCGAAGTCACGGATCACGTCCCGGACCCGGCGGAATCGGTCCTGGTCGTAATAATCGCTCGCGGTGTGGATAGCGACGCGCTCGTCCCACTTCGCGCGATTGGCCTCCCGCCAGTCGTCGGGGCCCGGGTGTCTTCGCATACGACGAAGTTATCCACAGGCTGGTGGCCCTCGCCAACGCAATTTGGGGGCCGGGCGCAGAATGGGCCCATGACTGACGAGACGACCGCAGGCCGCGACCACTCCACCGATCCGACACCTTCGACGAGAGACGCCGACCAGTCGGCCGAGACGAGGACGGGCTCGGCCAACCCGATAGCGGGCTCGGGCGGGTCGATGGCGGGCTCGGACGTCGAGATGCCGGACTGGGAGAAGCGCTTCCGTGCGCCGCGGATCGGGCTGCCGGACTGGGCCGAGGACGCCCCGGACCGCTCCCTGTTCGTCTCGAACGCCACCGGCACCTTCGAGCTGTACGCCTGGGACCGGGCGACCGGCGGGCAGCGGCAGGCCACCGACCGGCCGAACGGCACGACGGACGGGACGCTGTCGCCGGACGGCGAGTGGATCTGGTGGTTCTCGGACACCGACGGGGACGAGTTCGGCGTCTGGATGCGGCAGCCGTTCGCGGGCGGCCCGGATGAGCCGGCCACCCCGGGGCTCGCCCCCTCGTATCCGGGAGGCCTGGCCATCGGCCGGGACGGGACGGCGGTCGTCGGGTGCTCCACGGACGAGGAGGGCTCGACGGTCCATGTCGTACGGCCGGGTGAACCGCCGGTCGAGATCTACCGCCACCGCGAGTCGGCAGGCGTCGGCGATCTCTCGCACGACGGCTCGCTGATCGCCATCGAGCACACCGAGCACGGCGACGCGATGCACTCCGCGATCCGCGTCGTACGGCCCGACGGCTCGACGGTCGCGGAGCTGGACGACACCAACGGCGGGACCGAGGAGCTGGGCCTGTCGGTGATGGGCTTCGCGCCGGTGGACGGTGACACGAGGCTGCTCGTGGGGCATCAGCGGCGGGGCCGCTGGGAGCCGATGATCTGGGATCCGCTGACCGGGGTGGAGACGGCCCTGGAGATCGACCTGCCGGGAGATGTGGGTGCCGACTGGTATCCGGACGGGTCCGCGCTGCTGGTGGAGCACGAGTACCAGGCGCGAAGCGAGCTGTGGCGCTACGAGCTCGGTGCGCCGGGCGGCGCGGGCGCACCGGCCGATGCGGCGGCCGCGACCGCTGCGGGCGGCCCGGTGCTGACCCGGGTCGAGACCCCGGCCGGCACGGTCTCGGGCGCGACGGCTCGGCCGGACGGAACGATCGAGTTCCTGTGGTCGTCGGCCGCCCAGCCCCCGGAGGTGCGGTCGACCAGCGGCAGCGTCGTGCTGGACCCGCCCGGTATGAAGGCGCCGGGCTCGGTGCCGGTGCGGGACATCTGGGTGGAGGGCCCCGGCGGCCGTATCCACGCGCTGGTCCAGCAGCCGGCGGGCGAGGGCCCCTTCCCGACGGTCTTCGACATACACGGCGGCCCGACCTGGCACGACAGCGACGCGTTCGCCTCGTCGCCCGCGGCCTGGGTGGACCACGGCTTCGCGGTCGTACGCGTCAACTACCGCGGTTCGACCGGCTACGGCCGCGCCTGGACGGACGCGCTCAAGCACCGCGTCGGGCTGATCGAGCTGGAGGACATCGCCGCGGTGCGCGAGTGGGCGGTCTCGTCCGGTCTGGCCGATCCGGAGCGGCTGGTGCTGGCCGGCGGCTCGTGGGGCGGCTATCTGACGTTGCTGGGGCTCGGTACGCAGCCGGAGGCCTGGGCGGTGGGCCTGGCGGCGGTTCCGGTCGCGGACTATGTCACGGCGTACAACGACGAGATGGAAGCCCTCAAGGCGATGGACCGGACCCTGCTGGGCGGCACCCCGGAGGAGGTCCCGGAGCGCTTCGAGGCGTCGTCCCCGCTGACGTACGTGGACGCGGTGCGGGCCCCGGTCTACATTTCCGCGGGCGTCAACGACCCGCGCTGCCCGATCCAGCAGGTGGAGAACTACGTCCAGCGGCTGGAGGGACGCGGCCATCCGCACGAGGTCTACCGCTATGACGCCGGTCATGGCTCGCTGGTCGTGGAGGAGCGCATCAAGCAGGTCCGTCTGGAGCTCGACTTCGCCCAGCGGTATGTGATCGAGAAGGCTCGGGAGGGCTGAGGTTCTGGAGGGCTGAGGTTCTGGAGGGCTGAGGCCCGGGCGGCTGAGGCCCGGGCGGCCAAGGCCCGGGCGGCCAAGGCCCGGGCGGCTGAGGCCCGGGCGGCTGAGGCCCGGGCGGGACCGCGCGGATCTCGGTCAGGCGGCGGTGTGATGGGCCAGGACGGCATGCGGGTCGGTGCCGATGCTGGTGTGGTCGGTATGGACGGTCGCGGCCGTGAGACGGGGGACGGCGTGGATGAGGGCGTGCTCGGCGGCGACGGCGAGTGCATGGGCCTGCACAACGGTCAGCTCGGAGTCGACGACGATGTCGGCCTCGGCCCGCAGGGTGTGGCCTATCCAGCGCATACGGACCTGTCCGACGCCGCGGACACCGTCCACCGTGCGCAGGGTGGTCTCGGCGGTGTCGATGAGCTGGGGGTCGACGGAGTCCATCAGGCGTCGGTAGACCTCACAGGCGGCGTCGCGCAGGACAAGGAGGATGGCGGCGGTGATGAGCAGGCCGATGAGGGGGTCGGCAAGGCGCCAGCCGAGGGCGGCGCCGCCGGCGCCGAGGAGGACGGCAAGGGAGGTGAAGCCATCGGTGCGGGCATGCAGACCATCGGCGACCAGGGCTGCTGAGCCGATCTTGCGGCCGGTGCGAATGCGGTAGCGGGCCACCCACTCGTTGCCCAGGAAACCGACCACGGCGGCCACGGCCACCGCCCACAGGTGCGTGACATCACGGGGGTTCAGCAAGCGGTCGACGGCCTCGTAGGCGGCCAGGGCGGAGGAGGCGGCGATTGTCAGCACGATGACGATGCCCGCGAGGTCCTCGGCGCGGCCGTAGCCGTAGGTGTAGCGGCGGTTCGCCGCCCGGCGTCCGAGCACGAAGGCGATGCCCAGCGGAACGGCGGTCAGGGCGTCGGCGCCGTTGTGGATCGTGTCGCCGAGCAGCGCCACGGAGCCCGACAGCGCGACGACCGCCGCCTGGATCACGCTGGTCAGGCCCAGGATGCCGAGCGAAAGCCACAGGGTGCGCATGCCCTCGCGGGAGGCTTCCATCGCGGCGTCGACCTTGTCCGCGGCCTCATGGCTGTGCGGGGTGACCAGGTGGGCGAGCTGGTGCCGCATCCGTGCCCACCGGCCGGCACGGTGGCGGTCAGGGTGGTCAGGGTGGCGGTCATGGTGGTCAGGCGCGTGGGCGTGGCTGTGGGCGTCGGTGTGGGCGTGGCTGTGGGCGTCGGTGTGCGCGTGGGCATGGCCGTGCGGAGGGGTGTGGCCGTGCGGAGGGGTGTGGTTGCCTGCCATATGGCCTACGGTGGCACGCCGATTCGATTGCGGCTACCACCGTCGTACGCCCTCTGACCAGGTGCGACAGCGTTGCAGGTGCGGGGCGGAGGCGGGGTGGGGAGGGTGGGGGCGGGGGCGGGGGCGGGGGACCCCCGAAGGGGACGCAGCCTCACCCGCTCCCTCGGCTCACCCCTGCCCCGCCCGCACCGCCTCGCCCTGATCCTCGGCCTCACCAGCGCCCGCCGCAGTGCCGCTCCCGGCCCGGCCCGTCGCAGCCCCACCCGTCGCAACTCCGTCCCCCGCAGCCTCGCTCCCCGCAGCCGCGCCCCCCGGAGTCCCGCTCGTGTCCCCCTGCGGCAGGATGCCGAGCGCCGCGTCCTTGGCGGCTTCGGCCTCGCGGCGGAAGAGGCGGAACCACATGAAGACGACGAAGCCGGCGAAGACGAACCACTCGCCGGTGTAGCCGAGGTTCTGGAAGGCCTTGAGGTCCAGGCCGCTGCCCTCGGCGGCGGCCGGAGGAACGGCGTGCAGCGGGGCCTGGGCGTCGGTGAGCGTGATCCAGGCGTCGTAGACCTCGTACGGCACGATGTTGACCAGCGACGCCGCGCTGATCATGCCGAGCTGTCCCTGCGGCAGCCCACCGCCGGCCTGTACGCCGTCGGTGCCCTGGTTCTCGGACGCCTGCAGCGCGCCGGTGACCGTCACTTCGCCCTTGGGCGGCGCGGGCACCTTCGCCGTGTCGGCCTTCGCGTTCGCGTCGCCGGGCAGCCAGCCCCGTACGACGGGGAGGGCCTTGCCGCTGTCCGTACGCAGCAGGTTGAGGACGTAGAAGCCCTGCTGTTCGCCGTGCTTGTCCTTCAACGTGCGGGCCGGTACGAGCAGTTGGTACCCGGTGTCGTAGTGCCCGCGGGCGCTGGCCTGGCGGCCGGAGGTGACCTTGTCGACGGGCAGCAGGCGCTCCAGGGGGCGGGCGGCCGCGGCCTTGGCCTGGGCGGAGCGGTCCTCCTGCTGCTGGTGGGTGTCGACGCGGTCCTCGAAGCGGCTCAGCTGCCAGCTGCCCATGAAGATGCAGAAGGGAATCGCCAGTACGGCGAAGACGTTGATCCCCCACCACCGCGGGGTCAGCAGGAACCGGTACACACCATCAACGGTACGGGGCCCGAACGGCGAGGCCGCACCGCCCCCTCCACGGCACGGCCGCGGCCGCCAGGACCTGGGCTGTCCCGTCCGATACCGGGTCGGCCGATACCAGGTCGGCCACCAGGTCGGCCGATACCAGGTCGGCCGATACCAGGTCGACCGTCCTTGAGTCGGCCGTGACCCGGTCGACCGCTACTGATTCGACCGCTACTGAGTCGACCGTTGCCGGGGCGACCGATACCGGGGCACCCGCTAGTGGGCCGCCAGCGCCTCGGTGCGGTACACCGTGCCGGCGCAGGCATCCGCGACCTTGGCGTCGGCCGCCGCGGGCTCGCCCGCCTCCGGCGTATGGCTGAGCACGATGCCTCCGGACGCGGCTCCGCCCTCGCCCGAACCGGTGTCGCCGCCCGCCTGGCCGCCGCTGTCGCTCGTCGCCGTGGCCCCGGCGTCCGGGGACTGCCCCGGGTCCTTGGAGGGGTCGGGCGTCGGCGAGGGCCCCGGGGCGACGCATCCGGTGGTGCCGCCGCCGGCCTGCGGGATCCAGGCGAACTTGACCTCGTACGCCTCGCCCGGCTTGAGAACCAGCTGGTCAGGAGTGGTGGCCGGGTCGGGCAGACCGGTGGCCTCATCGCCCGAGGTGTGGTCGACGACATGGATCCGGTCGGGGCTCGTGGAGCCCTGTGCGACCAGGCCGACGGTGCCGCCGCCCTCGACGGAGCAGGCGGTCGCGGAGGTGTTGACCACCCGGAACGAGCCGTAGACGCGCCCCTCGGAGTCCGCGGTACCGACCGTGCCGCTGCCCTGGCCGAGCTGTGCACGCGCGCAGACCGGTGAGGTGACCTCCATGGTCTCGTCCGGAGCGGGAGTGCCGGCGCCCGCGCCGTGGCCCGCGCCGCTCTTCTCCGTGGCCTTGCCCCTGCTCGCGGGCTCGTCCTCGCCCGGCTTCCGGCCGTCCTTGCCGGTCGGCCGCGGGCCGGCCTGCTCGGTGCCCTCGCCGTGTGCGCCCTCGGAGTTGCCCTGGGCACGCTGGCTGCTCGCGGCATTGGCGGGGCGGTCCGTGGAGCCGTCGGCCAGGTTCGCCACGTGGACCATGGCGGGGATGGACGTACCGCCGAGCAGCAGCACGGCGGCCGCGCCCACGACGGCATGGCGACGGCGCTGACGGCGTGCGGGCACCGCGCGGCGCAGCATCTCCAGCGCCTCCGGCGCGGGTTCGAGGTCGCCGACGCGGGACTGGAGCAGCCGCCTCAGATCGTCCTCACCGCCGAAGCCGTCGCCGAAGCCGCCCGTGGGGTGGCTGCGACCATGGCCGTCGCCGTCACCGTCGTCGCCACCGGTGCTGCCACCGAAGGCGACGCCGGCCTGCGCATCGCGCTCCCGCTCGTGCTCGCACTCATGCTCGTGCACTTCACTGTCGTACGCGTCGCTGTCGTACGCGTCGCTGTCGTACGCATCGCCATCGGCCCCGTCACGGGCACCGACTCCGGCTCCGACTCCGGCACCGACTCCGGCTCCGACTCCGGCTCCACCTTCCGTACCGGCCCCGGCACCATCCACGGCACCATCCACGGCACCGTCCGCAGCGCCGTCCGCAGCACCCTTTGTGACACCAACTGCGGCGCCATCCACGGCATCACCCACGACACCGATGTCATCGCCGTTCCCGGACGCGACGCCCCATCGACGCCCGCCCCCCGACGCGCCTTCCGGACGGCCCTGCGCCTCACGCGCCGCGTACAGCCCACGCACGACATCGCCCGAACCAACCGAACCGGCCAAGCCAACCGCACCAACCGCACCGCGCCGCCCAACCGAACCCCGTCGATCGAACGGCCCCTGCCGACCAAACCTCGTGCCACTCATGCTGGAGCCTCCATCGCGACGCGGAGCGCCGCGATACCCCGCGACCCGTACGCCTTGACCGAGCCGAGCGATATGCCCAGCGTCTCGGCGACCTGCGCCTCGGTCATATCGGCGAAATAGCGCAGCACCAGCACCTCGCGCTGCCGGCGCTGCAGCCCGCGCATCGCCTGGATCAGCTGGTCGCGCTCCAGCAGGTCGTACGCGCCCTCCTCGGCGCTCGCCATGTCGGGCATCGGCTTGGAGAGCAGCTTGAGCCCGAGGATGCGGCGACGCAGCGCGGAGCGCGAGAGGTTGACGACGGTCTGCCGGAGATAGGCGAGGGTCTTCTCGGGGTCGCGCACCCGTCCGCGCGCGGAGTGCACCCGGATGAAGGCCTCTTGGACGACGTCCTCGCAGGAGGCGGTGTCGTCGAGGAGCAGCGCGGCGAGGCCGAGCAGGGAGCGGTAGTGCGCGCGGTAGGTCTCGGTGAGGTGGTCGACTGTGGTGCCCGCTGCCATCGCGTCGTCAGTGTCCCCACGCTGAGGAGGAATCTGCGCGGGACGCGTGGTGGGCCAGGGGGCGATCACTGGCATGCCCCCGGACACACGGGGCCGCTGCGGGCGCACTGTCGCGCCTGCTGCGCCCGCTGGGGCGATGGTGAATCCGAGTACCTCTGCCACGCCTGTTGGACACGCTTCCCCCCATAAGGGTTGTACGCGCAAGGCATCGCTTTTGACGATGCATCAAATGCCCTCATGCGTACCAGCTCTTCCTGAATGCCCCATTTATTCCGACGCGCCTACCCCGCTGTCCGCGGGCTCACCAAGCGGCCTGCGGACACCCTCGAGCCACCCCTAAGGGCGGCCACAAAGACGCTCCCCGCCCAACTGCCGGTTGCAGTGTGGCGGGGAGCGAATGGTCGAACAGATCGTCAGCCCAGATCAAGAGGTTTGGACCAGCAATTCGCTCACAGGATCTTCACACGTCCCACAAAGTATCTCCCAGGCGGTCGGCCCGCGACGGCCAATCCCGCCAAGTCACCCACGTCACGCCCCGTGCCACCCCAGGCGGAGACACCCTGGAGCGTGTCCGCAAAGTCCCGCCCGGTGGCGATGCCTGCCCCAGAGCCCCCTGCACAACAGGCCCGGCCCGAGCTACCCGCGCAGCTCCGCCGCCACCAACTCCCCTATCTGCGCCGTGTTCAACGCCGCTCCCTTGCGCAGATTGTCCCCGCACACGAACAGCTCCAGCGCCCGCGGATCGTCCAGCGAACGCCGCACCCGCCCGACCCACGTCGGGTCCGTACCGACGACATCGGACGGGGTGGGGTACTCGCCCTCGGCCGGATCGTCGCTGAGGACGACCCCGGGAGCCGCGGCCAGGATCTCGTGCGCGCCGGCGACCGTGACCTCGTTCTCGAACCGTGCGTGCACGGCCAGCGAGTGAGTCGTGATCACCGGGACCCGCACACAGGTCGCGGTCACCGGCAGGTCCGGCAGCCCCAGGATCTTGCGGGACTCGTTACGGACCTTGAGCTCCTCCGAGGACCAGCCGTCCTCCTGGAGCGAGCCGGCCCAGGGCACGACATTGAGCGCGATCGGCGCCGGGAACGGCCCCAGGGTGTCACCGACGGCCCGCCGTACGTCACCGGGCGTCGTCCCCAGCTCCGTACCGGACACCGCGGACAGCTGCGCCCGCAACGTGTCGATGCCGGCCTTTCCGGCCCCGGAAACGGCTTGGTACGAGGAGACGATCAGCTCGCTCAGCCCGTACTCGGCATGCAGCGCGCCCAGCGCGACGATCATCGAGAGCGTCGTGCAGTTGGGGTTGGCGATGATGCCGCGCGGGCGCACCCGTGCCGTATGCGCATTGACCTCGGGTACGACCAGCGGTACGTCCGGGTCCATTCGGAAAGCGCCGGAGTTGTCCACGACCACCGCGCCCTTGGACACCGCGACCGGCGCCCACTGCGCGGAGACCTCGTCGGGGACGTCGAACATCGCGACGTCGATACCGTCGAAGGCCTCCTCGCTCAACGCGACGACCTCGACCTCCTCGCCCCGCACGGTCAGCTTGCGGCCGGCCGAGCGGGGTGAGGCGATCAGCCGGATCTCGCCCCAGATGTCGGCCCGCTCGGACAGGATGCCCAGCAGGACCGAGCCGACGGCGCCGGTGGCACCGACGACGGCGAGATGCGGCTTGCGGGCCGTACGGGCGTCCGCCCCCGCCGTGTCAGCGAGGGACGGACGGCCCGCCTCGGCCGGAATCATCGTCCGGTGCCGCCATAGACCACGGCCTCGTCACTCTCCGTGTCGAGACCGAAGGCGGTGTGCACGGCGCGCACGGCCTCGTTCACGTCATCGGCGCGGGTGACGACCGAGATGCGGATCTCGGAGGTCGAGATGAGCTCGATGTTCACGCCCGCGTTCGACAACGCCTCGAAGAACGTCGCCGTGACGCCCGGGTTGGTCTTCATACCCGCGCCGACCAGCGAGATCTTGGCGATCTGGTCGTCGTAGCGCAGCGAGTCGAAGCCGACCGCGGCACGGGTCCGCTCCAGCGCCGCGACGGCCTTGCGGCCCTCGTCCTTCGGCAGCGTGAAGGAGATGTCGGTCAGACCGGTCGAGGCCGCCGACACGTTCTGGACGACCATGTCGATGTTGACCTCGGAGTCCGCGATCGCACGGAAGATCCGCGCGGCCTCGCCCGGCTTGTCCGGGACTCCGACGACCGTGACCTTCGCCTCGGAGGTGTCGTGTGCGACGCCCGAGATGATTGCCTGCTCCATCGGCTGGTCCCCTTGCGGTTCGTTGCTGACCCACGTGCCCTTGAGCCCCGAGAACGAGGAGCGGACGTGGATCGGGATGTTGTAACGGCGTGCGTACTCGACGCAGCGGTGCAGCAGCACCTTGGAGCCGGAGCTGGCCAGCTCCAGCATGTCCTCGAAGGAGATCCAGTCGATCTTCCGGGCCTTCTTCACGACCCGCGGGTCGGCGGTGAAGACACCGTCCACATCGGTGTAGATCTCACAGACCTCGGCGTCCAGCGCGGCCGCCAGCGCCACGGCGGTGGTGTCCGAGCCACCCCGCCCCAGCGTCGTGATGTCCTTCTTGTCCTGGGAAACGCCCTGGAAGCCGGCGACGATGGCGATATTGCCCTCGTCGACCGAGCTCTTGATGCGGCCCGGCGTGACATCGATGATCCGTGCCTTGTTGTGCACGGAGTCGGTGATGACACCGGCCTGGCTACCGGTGAAGGACTGCGCCTCGTGACCGAGGTTTTTGATCGCCATCGCCAGCAGGGCCATGGAGATCCGCTCTCCGGCGGTCAGCAGCATGTCGAACTCGCGCCCCGACGGAATCGGGGACACTTCCTGAGCGAGATCGATCAGCTCGTCCGTCGTGTCGCCCATCGCCGAAACCACGACGACCACCTGGTGGCCGTTCTTCTTGGCTTCGACGACTCGCTTGGCAACGCGCTTGATGCCCTCGGCATCCGCAACGGATGAGCCGCCGTACTTCTGCACGACAAGGCCCACGTGCGCTCCTCGCAACTGTCTCTTCGGGAGTTTCCTCCCGGACCCCCGGAAATGGGGGTACTGCGGTCGGCTCAGTCTAACGAGCGAGCGGAGTCCGCCCTGCTGATACCACATCGTGAGACACGAAACTCACTGGTCGATCACCACGCGATCACCAGGGTCACCGTGGCGCAGCCACAGTGACCACCTGACCCATGAGTTCCACGTCTCCGCGGCGGCTCCGCATGACGCCCCTTCGCGCCCGCTCGGCTGGCACATGCCCGCTCAGGACCGGTACACACGAAAACGTAACCCAGGTCACAGCGCTCGGCCACGGCGAGCGGCCGCCTCGGCGGCCGTCCCCGGGCTCACCTCCCGCGCAGTCCCAGCGGTCCCGCGATCTCGGCCGCCATGACCTTTCCGGCCTCCTCGGCGAGCCGTTCCTCGTCGCCGGCGACGTCACTGTCGGTGTCCAGACCGTCCAGCTCGTCCAGCGGCTGGTCGAGGCGTACGTGGGCGACCAGCGACTGCAGCGCGCGCAGGGCGGCCGAGGCGGTCGGGCCCCAGTTGGAGAGGTAGGAGAACTGCCACCACCACAGGGCCTCGCTGATCCGGCCCGCCCGGTAGTGCGCCAGGCCGTGCCGCAGGTCGGTGATGATGTCGGCCAGGTCGTCGGAGATCCGGCTGGCGACCGGCTCGCTACGCGGCACGTACGGGTCGAAGACCTCGGAGTAGACATCCACCGGGTCGAGCAGGTTCGCAAAGCGCTCACGCAGCTCGTCGACGTCCGGCTCCGGGCCGGTGTCCGGCTCGTACCGCTCGTCGGGAACGATGTCCTCGTGGGCGCCCAGCCGGCCGCCGGTGAGCAGCAGCTGGGAGATCTCCAGCAGCAGGAAGGGCACCGCGCTGTCCGGCTCGTCGCCCTTGGCGACCTCCGTCACCGCGACGATGAAACTCTCG
Organism: Streptomyces inhibens; assembly: GCF_022221585.1. Lineage (NCBI taxonomy): Bacteria > Bacillati > Actinomycetota > Actinomycetes > Kitasatosporales > Streptomycetaceae > Streptomyces > Streptomyces inhibens. The sequence continues at coordinate 5,401,471 of NZ_CP084681.1, read as the reverse complement.
ATCGAGTCGGAGATCGATACGGCGAAGTCGTCCGGGTCCTGTGTCGCGTTGTGCAGCGTGGCATCAGACATCGAGAAGTCTCCTCCCTTCGAAGGCCCGCCCCAGCGTGACCTCGTCCGCGTACTCCAGATCGCCGCCGACCGGCAGACCGCTCGCCAGTCGCGTCACTCTCAGGCCCATGGGTTTGATCATGCGGGCCAGATACGTGGCCGTGGCCTCGCCCTCCAGATTCGGGTCGGTGGCCAGGATCAGCTCGGTGACGGTGCCGTCCGCGAGCCTGGCCAGCAGTTCCCTTATCCGCAGGTCATCGGGGCCGACGCCCTCGATCGGGCTGATCGCCCCACCGAGGACGTGGTAGCGACCGCGGAACTCACGCGTCCGCTCGATCGCCACGACGTCCTTGGGCTCCTCCACGACGCAGATGACCGCCGGATCACGCCGCGGGTCCAGACAGACCCGGCACTGCTCCTCCTGCGCCACATTGCCGCAGACGCTGCAGAACCGGACCTTTGCCTTGACCTCCATCAGCGCATTCGCGAGCCGGCGGACATCGGTCGGCTCGGCCTGAAGAATGTGGAAGGCGATCCGCTGCGCGCTCTTGGGACCGACGCCGGGCAGCCTGCCCAACTCGTCGATCAGATCCTGAACCACGCCTTCATACACGGAACGTCTTCTCTCTCTTCTGCCGTGATGCGTACGCTAGTTGGCTACTCCTCAGAAAGGGAGACCGGGGATGCCGCCACCGCCCAGACCCTGGGCGAGCGGACCGAGCTTCTGCTGCTGAAGCTGCTGGGCACTGGCGTTGGCATCCCGGACCGCCGCGAGGACGAGGTCGGCGATCGTCTCGGCCGTCTCCTCCGCGGAGTCGGTGTCGACCGCCTTGGGGTCGATGACCAGGCTCTGAAGCTCACCGGAGCCGGTCACCGTCGCCTTGACCAGACCGCCGCCCGCAGAACCCTCGACGGGCGTCTCCGCCAGCTCCTGCTGGGCGGCCGCGAGATCCTGCTGCATCTTCTGGGCCTGCTGGAGCAGCTGCTGCATATTGGGCTGACCACCGGGGATCACGACGTGACTCCTGCCATACGACAACGATTGGTGCGGTAGCCCGAGCCTACGTGTTTCACGGGCCCGGCGCCCTACGCCGTAGGGAGGAGCACGGGTGTACGCCTGGTGTACGCCCGCTTACCTGCCGTCCGGCTCCGCACCGTCCCGTACCCCTACTCGTTGTTGAACTCCTCCACGACGGTGGCGCCGAGTTCGCGCACGATCAGGTCGTGGCCGCTGAGCGCGGAGTCGACGAGATCGGGGTCGTCCTCGGCCGGCATGTCGTACTCGATCGACATCGGCGGGGGCTCCGGCGGGGTGTACGAGGGCTCCGCCGCGGGACCGCCCTGGCCGCCGCCCGCGGACGCCGACGGGGACACCGCCTCCCGCGCCATCCGGGCGCCCTGACTGCCGCCGCCACCGCCGCCCGGCCCGTACTGCCCGCCGGACGACTGGGACCCCGGGCCGCTCTGCTGCTGCGGCGCCTGCGACGCACCCTGCTGCGGTGCGGCGGGCGCCCCGCCACCGAAGCCACCGCCCCCTCCGCCGCCGAAGCCGCCACCGCCACTACGGGGAGCACCGCCGGCCGGCGGATTGGCGCCGCCCGACGGGTCGACGATCGCCTCGACCCGCCACTGCAGCTGGAACCGCTCGGCCAGCACGTCCTTGAGGACGTCCTCGCTTCCCCCGTTGGCGAAGCTGTCGCGGGCACCGGCATTGGGGAAGCCGATCTGCAGCGTCGTCCCGTCGAAGCCGGAGACCTGCGCGTTCTGACTCAGCAGGATCCAGGTGAAACGCCGGCGGTCCTTGACCGCCTCGAGGATGTCCGGCCACATCTGCCGCACCTGAGCGGCGCCTTGGGCGGCCCCCGGGGCCGCGGCGGCCGGCTGCTGTGCGGGCGCGCCCTGTGGCTGCTGCTGTACGGGTGCGGGGGCGCCGGAACCGGGTCCGGACGCGGCGGGCCAGGCACCGGCCGCCCCGCCCTGTGCCGGCTGCTGTACGGATTCGGGCGCGCCTGCCGACGGCGCGGCGGGCGCACCGCCCTGAGCCCCCTGGCCGCCCTGCCCCGGAGCCACGGCCGTGGGCCAGCCACCGGGCTGCCGCCCGCCGTCGCCGCCGCCATTGCCGCCGTTGCCGGCGGCGGACCCCCTGCCGGCAGCTCCGGGCCACGCCCCGGGCCGCGCGGCAGCACCCTCACCGCCACCGCCCTGCGCGGCACCCGCCGGGCCGCCCTGCGGCGCCCCGGCGCCCACCTGCTGCTCCTGGCCGGTCCCGGCCACCGGCCCACCGGACGCCCCGGCGGCAGCCGGGCCCCCAGGAGCCTGGGCAGCCGGAGCCGGCGCGGCCGATGCCCCCGCACCGCCGCCCGCGGGCGCACCCGCGCCACCGGCCCCACCGCTCACCGCGCCCCGCACCGCCGCACGCGCGGCGGCCGGCCCGGACGGTCCCGCGGCCGGCATCGGCGGATGCGCCTCCGGCCCCGGCACATACCCGGCCGCGGGCCCGCCTCCGGACGACACAACGGGCGCCACCCCGGGACCGCCCCCGGGCGCCGCACCGCCGCTCGTCCCACCGGCACCGACCGCACCGCTCGCCCCGCTCAGCAGCGCCGCACCCGCGCCGCGCTCCAGGCGGTCGAGCCGCGCCTGCACCGACCGCTCGTCGTCGTACGCCGCGGGCAGCAGCACCCGCGCACAGATCAGCTCCAGCTGCAGCCGCGGCGAGGTCGCCCCGCGCATCTCCGTCAGGCCCGTATTGACCAGGTCGGCGGCCCGGCTCAGCTCGGCCGCGCCGAAGACGGACGCCTGCGCGGTCATCCGCTCCACCACATCCGCGGGGGCGTCGATCAGCCCCGTCTCCCCCGCGTCCGGCACGGCCGCCAGAATCACCAGGTCCCGCAGCCGCTCCAGCAGGTCCGCGACGAACCGCCGCGGGTCATTCCCGCCCTCGATGACCCGCTCCACGACCTCGAAGGCCGCCGCGCCGTCCCCCGCGGCGAAGGCCTCCACGATCGAATCCAGCAGCGAGCCGTCCGTGTACCCGAGCAGGGCCGTCGCCATGGCATATGTCACACCGTCCGCACCGGCCCCGGCGAGCAGCTGGTCCATCACGGACATCGAGTCACGCACCGACCCGGCTCCCGCGCGCACCACCAGCGGCAGCACGCCGTCCTCCACCGGGATGTCCTCCTGGCCGCACACCTCCGCCAGGTAGTCCCGCAGCGTGCCCGGCGGCACCAGCCGGAACGGATAGTGATGCGTACGCGACCGGATCGTCCCGATGACCTTCTCGGGCTCGGTGGTCGCGAAAATGAACTTCAGATGCTCCGGCGGCTCCTCGACGACCTTGAGCAGGGCGTTGAAGCCCGCCGAGGTCACCATGTGCGCCTCGTCGATGATGTAGATCTTGTAGCGACTGCCGGCCGGCCCGAAGAACGCCTTTTCCCGCAGCTCACGGGCGTCGTCCACGCCACCGTGCGACGCCGCGTCGATCTCGATCACATCGATCGAGCCCCGCCCGTTCCTGGCCAGGTCCACACAGGACTGGCACTTCCCACAGGGCGTGGGAGTGGGACCTTCCTCACAGTTCAAGCACCGCGCAAGGATCCGCGCACTCGTCGTCTTGCCACAACCACGCGGCCCACTGAACAAATAAGCGTGATTGACCCGATTGTTCCGCAATGCCTGCTGCAGCGGATCGGTCACGTGCTCTTGCCCGATGACCTCGGCGAAGGTCTCGGGACGGTAGCGGCGGTACAGCGCAAGGGACGACACGCATACGACGATATCGGGCCCCACTGACAATCGACCGGCCCCGCAAACGCAAGCGCCCCCCACGCACCCGCCAGAGCCGACCTACCCTTGCTGCCTTCCGGCCCTGGGGGAGTTCAGTCAGATAGCGCCACGTGAGGGGCTGCGCACCACACTAGCGGATCCCCCACCCAAGAAACGACCCGACCCCACCCCGACCCCCACTCCGATCCCCCGCCACCCCCCACCCTCCGGATCATGTTCGCGAGCACTCCCCAACGTCTTGTATTGTTTGCGGCGGAGGATTCGCCTAGTGGCCTAGGGCGCACGCTTGGAAAGCGTGTTGGGGGCAACCCCTCACGAGTTCGAATCTCGTATCCTCCGCCATTGCTCTCACCGGGCAATACGTCGAAGGGCCCCACCGCTTGCGGTGGGGCCCTTCGACGTTCCGTGGTGGCAGTTTTGGTGGCAGTTTTGGTTGCAGTGGTGGTTGCAGGTGCCTCTGCCGGGGCCGGCGTCGATCATCGGCGGTTGAGCGCGGCGCGGCAAGCGCCGCAGTACGCAGTACATGGCCGCGTCCCGCCCGTAGCGGCGCAGCAGCGGTCCGCAATCGGCGCCCGGTCCCGGTTCCCGGACCGGGCAGCCGCGGGCGGCCGGAGCCGCGGCCCGTCGACGGGCGTGATCAGCGCCGGTCGCGCCCGCTGCACCAGCATCCGGGCAAGGCTGATGACACCGGTCGGCTGCACCAGGTCATGAACGGGCCGGGTAGCGGCCGGGCGATACCGGGGAGCCGGTCCGCCCCTGTTCGCTCACGGTCACCGGCACTTGTGGTGGCGGCACTTGGGGCTCGTTGTCGGGGCGCCCGGCGTGGGGGCGGGAGTGGTGGCCGTCCTCTTGCCGGCCTTGCCGGTCCTGCCGGTCTTTCCGCCCTGCTTGGCGGGGGTGGCGGACGGGGAGGGCGTGGGGACGCCTGGCTCGTCGGTGCCGTGGCCGAGGGGGACGGCGGTGGGGAAGGGGGCGTCGGGGAGGCCGGCGAGGGCGTCACTCATGTACCGGGTCCAGATTTCGGTGGGGATATCGCCGCCGAACACCTTCTGCAGGCCGCCGACGCCCACCAGGGACTGCAGCTGGGGGTGGGCCGCGTCCTCGCGGAAGAGGACCACGGAGGTGGCCAGTTGGGGGGTGTAGCCGACGAACCAGGCCGAATGGTAGTCGTCGGTGGTACCGGTCTTGCCCGCGGCCGTCCTGCCGAGGGCCTTGGCCTTGGTGCCGGTGCCCCGGGCTATGACGCCCCGGAGGACGTCGGTCACGTTGTCGGCGATGGCCGGCGACAGCGCCCGTACGGGGGCGGGGGCGGTGAAGCCGGGGAGTGCGGAGCCGTTGTGGGTCACCTTGGTCACCGAGTAGGGGGTGGCCCGCATACCGGAGGCGGCGAAGGTCGAGTAGGCGCCTGCCATGCGAATGGTGCTCGGTGTCGAGGTACCGATGTAGAAGCCGGCGCTGGGGGCGGCGAGGCTGCTGTGGCGCAGGCCGAGGGCTTGCGCCGTCCTCGCCACGTTCCGGTAGCCGACATCCTCTCCCAGTTGCACGTACGGCGTGTTGACCGACTGCTCCATCGCCTTGCGCAGCGAGATGTAGCCCCAGTGCTGGGGGGTGTCGTTGTGCTGGTGGAGGAGGCCGGTGGGGTCCTTGTCGTCGGTGACGTAGGCGCCCTGCTGGTCCTTGATCTTGATGCCGTCGTCACCGTTGAACTTGCTGGCCGGGGTGATCGGCGCCGGGGGCTTGCCGGGTCGCAGTACAGCTCGGTGCTGGAGCGCGGCGGCGAGGACTACGGGCTTGAACGTCGAGCCCACCGGGACGCCGGAGGTGTCGGCGTTGTCCGAGTAGTGGGCGTGGTCGTAGCCGGGGCCGCCGTAGACGGCGAGGATCCTGCCGGTCGTGGGGTCGACCGAGGCGGCTCCGACCTGGACGTCCCGGTCGACCGACCGGTGGACGGGGTCGAGGCGTTGCGCACGGACCCTGGCGACGGCCCTGGCCAGTCCTGCGGTCCGTTTCCTGTCGAATGTGGTGTGTATCTGGTAGCCGCCCCTGCTCAGGCTGCTGTCGGTGATGCTCGGGTCGTGTGCCTCGGCGTACGACCGGGCGAGCTGGACCAGGTAGCCGGTCTGGCCCGGGAGACCCGAACCGAGGGTCCACTTCCTGGGTGCCGGGAATCCTGCGGCCGCGTACCGTGCCCGCTGCCCGGGTGTCAGCTTGCCGATCTTCACCATCCGGTCGAGCACCCAGGACCAGCGTGCCTTCGCCTTTGCCCTGGCTGTGGGGTCGGAGTCCGCGTGCTGGAAGAGGCTCGGTTCGTTGACCGCCGCGGCGAGGAAGGCTCCCTGGCTCGCGTCGAGCTTCTGCACCGGAAGGCCGTAGTACGTGCGGGCCGCGGCCTGGATGCCGTTGGCCTGCCGGCCGAAGAAGCAGGTGTTCAGATATCCCTGGAGGATCTGCTGCTTGCTCATGGCGGCGCCGATCTTGGTGGAGATCAGCAGTTCCCTGAGCTTCCGCGAGACCGTCTGCGACTGGTCCAGGTAGGCGTTCTTGACGAACTGCTGGGTGATCGTCGACCCGGACTGCACGGTGCCGCCCTCGACCATGTGGACGACGGCGCGGAGGATGCCTTGCGGGTCGATGCCCGGGTCGGTGTAGAAGGAGGCGTTCTCCGCGGCGATGAAGTCCCACCGCACGTCGGCGGGGACCTGCGAGATCCGGATGTTCTGCCGGTTGACGCTGCCGTCGGTCGCCAGGACCGTGCCGTCCGACCAGTAGTAGACGTTGTTCTGCAGCAGTGCCGTGGGGTTGGGGTCGGGGATGGTGACCGTGGCGTAGGCATAGCCGACGGCCGCTGCCGTGGCGCCGAAGAAGAACAGGAAGAGCGCCAGCAGTTGACGCATCGACGGCAACCAACGGCGCGGGCCCGTCCTGCCCTGGTGCGGGTAGTCGATCCACCTTCTCTTCTCCGGCGCCGCTCTCCGGGCACGGCGTGACGTGCCCGGTCCGGGGGGCCGGTGCGGTGAGGGACGGTCGCCCGTGGTGCGGACACCCTCGGCAGGCGTGCCGCCGTTGGACTGCTGCGACGGTCGGCGCCGGTGTCCGCTCATGGGCTCGGATCACTGTCCTCTCAGTACAACTCGGCACAACTCAGTACAACTGCGATGTCTCGTGTGGTGCGGGCTACCAGAAACCGTTGTGGGGTGGGGGCTGCGGAAGGCCGACGTGGGGCGCCGGCTGGTGGAAGGGGGCGTACGGTTCCGGCTCGTGGAAGACGTCAGACGGCGCCGGCTGGTGGAAGGGACCGTACGGCGCCGGCTGCGGCAGGCCGTCGTACGGCGCCGGGTACGGAGAGCCGGGATCCAGCGGAGGCAGGTCATGGCCGGGCGCCTCCGCGCCCGGCGGGGCCTGGAGGCTGCCGTACCGCTCCATGCGCTGCCATCTCAGGCGGGAGCCCGAAACGGCGGTGAAGACGGACTGGATCACCACCAGGTACATCAGCTGCCGGTAGACGAACTGCTGCAACGGCAGGCTCCACAGCGGGCCGGGCCGTTCCCCGTCCAGGTGGAACGCGTACCGGCCCATCAGGAATTGCAGCAGCAGGAAGGCCAGCCAGAGCCCGATGATCCGGACCGGGTCGAGGAAGAGCAGCCCGTATAGGGCGAAGATGTCCACGACGGGTGCGAGCAGCGGCAGCAGGACCTGGAAGAGCAGCAGGTAGACCAGGCCGCGTCGGCCGAGTTTCCCGGCGGCGCCACGCTGCACCAAGGCGCCGCGGTGCTTCCACATCGCCTGCAGGGTGCCGTAGCACCAGCGGTACCGCTGCCGCCACAGGGCGTTCAGTGACGCGGGCGCCTCCGTCCAGGCCACCGCGCCCTCCTCGTAGACCACACGCCAGCCGGCGCGGCACAGCGCCATGGTGAGGTCGGTGTCCTCGGCGAGGGTGACGTCGCTGACGCCACCGAGGGCGAGCAGCGCCCGGCGGCGGAACGCGCCGACCGCCCCCGGGACGGTCGGCATGCACTCGGCGAGGTCGAACAGGCGGCGGTCGAGGTTGAAGCCGACCACGTACTCGATGTGCTGCCAGCGGCCCAGCAGGCCACCGCGGTTGACGACCTTGGCGTTGCCCGAGACGGCGCCCACCCGGGGGTCGGCGAAGGGCTGCACGATCGTGCGGACGGTGTCGGGTCCGAAGACCGTGTCGCCGTCGACCATGACCACCAGCTCGCACGAGGCGGCGGCGAGTCCCGTGTTGAGCGCGGCGGGCTTGCCCGCGTTCCGCTGCCGGATCACCCGCACCCCCGGCAGGTGGAGCGACTCCACCAGGTCGGCGGTGCCGTCGTCGGAACCGTCGTCCACCACGATGATCTCCACCGGATGGTCCGAGGCGAGCAGTGAGCGCACGGCCGCCTCGATCCCGGCGCTCTCGTTGTACGCGGGGACGATGACGCTGACCGGTTCGGTCACCGGTGGCCCCCAGGACCGGCCGCGGCGCCCCGTCCGCTGCCGCCGGTGCCGGCGGGCCGCGATGAGCACGACCGCCGCGCGCAGCACGCTGATCGCTCCGGCCGCGTACATCAGCACGCCGAGCAGCCACACGGTCCAGTCACCGGCCTGCAGCAGCCCGATGAGGGCCTTGCCTTGCAGATGGTCGCCGAGCCCGGCGCGCCGGACCGGCCCGGCCATGCCGACCGAGGCGCCGACCGTCGCGAACCGGAAGCCCTGCGCCTTGAGCCGTGGGATTAGGGCGCTCAGCGCGGCGACGGTCTGTGACCGGTCACCGCCGCCGTCGTGCATCAGCACGATCTGCCCGGCGTGGCCGTGGGGTGTGGCACGGGCGAGGACGCGGTTCACACCGGGGCGCTGCCAGTCCTCGGCGTCCCGTGTGGAGAGCGCCGTGACATAGCCTGCCGTGTCCGCCTGCTTGAGGACGGACCAGTCGGCATCGTCCAGCGCGTCGTTCTCCGAGGAGTACGGCGGCCTGAGCAGTGCGGTGGTGACCCCCGCGGCGCCGGCCACCGCCAGCTGCGTCTCCCGCAGCTCCAGGGAACGCTGCCAGGGGGCGAGGCGGGCCAGGTCGGGATGGGTGAAGGTGTGGATACCGATCTGGTGGCCCTCGGCGACGATCCGGCGGACCAGCTCCGGGTGGGCCACGACCTGCGTTCCGACGACGAAGAACGTCGCGTGCACATGGTTGCGGCGCAGTACGTCCAGGATGCGCGGCGTCCAGACGGGGTCGGGACCGTCGTCGAAGGTGAGGGCGATGGTGCGGTCCTTGACCCGGGCGGTGTGCGCGGAGGTGGCGGCGTCCGCGATCACGGGGCCGCCGTGGGTCACCTGACGGGGGACCGCCTCGTTCCGTCCCCGGGCACCGGTCACGGCGTCCGAGGTGATCCCGAACATGTGGTGGGTGTAACCCTGCAGCAGGAGGGCCGTCGACAGGGTCACCGCGAGCACGCTCAGCAGGAGCCAGTGGGCGCGGGGTGTGATCCGGCGGGTGCGGCCGTGGCGGCGGGCAGGAGCGTTGCGGCGTCGGCGGTCGGTCACGTCAGGGCCTTGGATCACTTCACGGGCTTGTGGGACGAGCCGAGGGCGCGCCCCTTGGGAGCGGGGGCGGCGGTCGTGGTGGGGGCGGCGGTCGTGGTGGGCGCAGCCGTGGTCCGGGACGGGGCCGCAGGGTCGGCGGAGGCTGTCGGCCGGCCGGTGGGGCCGGGGGCCTTCCGCACCGCAGTGCCGGAGTTCTTCTGCGCCGCGGTGCGGCTCGCGCTCCGCGCCGGGTGTCCGGTACCGGACGAGGGGTCGGGTGCGGTCGCCCTGGGCCTGGCCGAGTTGGCGGAGTCCGCGTGCGGGACGAACGGAGAGCTGATGCTGGGGCCGCCCAGCATCGTGCTGATCAGCACGGCGACGTAGCCGCCGGCGGGGATCACCAGCAGCCGGGCGGCGCGGAGCACGCGGCGCTGGCGTCGCCCCGAGGAATCGACGAAGACGGGCCGCGCCGACTCGCTCTTGGGCGTGTCAGGTTCTGGCACAGGGTGGCCGGGTGCGTCGAACACCGGGAGCTGCGCTGTGTCGGATACCGGGAGCTGCGCTGTGAGGACGTCACCGTGCGGGGAGTCCCACGCCGTCGTTGTCCGCCCCGTCGGGTACGTCCGCTGCGCGGGCTGCGCCCCGCCCCAGGGCGGCGAGGCCGAGTCGGTGGTGACGCCCGTTACGCCCCCTCCGTACTCGTGGCCATAGGCGTACTCGTGGCCATAGGCATAGGTGTAGCCGGCGCCGCCGTACGGATCCTCGCCGTACACCGCTCCGCTTCCGTCTGTCCATCGCACGAGTCGTGTCCCCTGTCCTGGCCGACCGACGCGGTCGCCCGCATGGAAAGAGCGAACTCGGCCCGAAGTGTTACACCTGGCCCTCACGGGACGGATGAAGTCTCCGGAAAGGTGCGATCTGGACAAGGTGCGAGCAGATGTGCCGATACCCGCCTCAGGCCGGCAGGCAGCGTCGGTCGCGCACCGCCGTAGGCACACCGATGGGCTGCGGCGACGACGTGAAGGGCCACTGGACGTTGTGACACTTTTGTGAGGGCGGACGCTGTTCCTCATGGGCCGTCGTTGCGTCCGGAGCGCGGCGGACGACACGGACTCGCTATCAACCCGGTGCGAACGAGGACAGTCTTGGGCCAGGTAGGGCAACCCCGGCGCGCGAAGACGTACGACGGGGAATTGGGTGCAGCGGTCACGCGGGCCCAGGACGGCGATGATGCCGCTTTCGCGGTGGCCTACCGGCTCGTGCAACCGGGCCTGCTCGGCTATCTGCACGGGCTGGTCGGCGAGGATGCGGAGGACGTGGCCTCCGACGCCTGGCTGGAGATAGCCCGCGACCTCGGACGTTTCAAGGGAGACGGGGCCGGGTTCCGCGGCTGGACCGCGGCCATCGCCCGGCACCGGGCACTGGACCATCTGCGCCGCCAGCGCGTGCGGCCCCGGGCCGGCGGGACCGAACAGGACGTACTGAACCTGCCCGGACCGCACAACACCCATGACCAGGCCCTGGAGTCCCTCTCCACCGAGCAGGCCCTGAAACTGGTTCGCGGGCTGCCGCGGGACCAGGGCGAGGCGGTGCTCCTGCGGGTCGTCGTGGGTCTGGACGGTCCCGCCGCTGCACGCGTCCTCGGCAAGCGTCCGGGAGCGGTGCGCACGGCCGCCCACCGGGGCCTGAAACGTCTCGCCCGCCAGCTGGGCGTCGGCGGCGACGCGGACGAGGGTGTGACGGATGAGGCTTCCCGAACGCTGGGGAAGACGAAATGAACGACGAAGGCGACAGTGGGCGGCCAGAAGGCATCGGGGCCCGGCACCTCAACGAATCGAAGCGGTCGGACAGGAACGGAAGCGGACATGGGTGAACGGCTGAGCGGCGACGGAGCTCCGGTCCGTCACCGGCATGGGCACCCTGACGGCAGCGTGTCCGGCCCGTGGGACGTGCAGGACTCCGCCACGCTGGAATCGGTGCTGGGCGCCGCCATCCGCACGGACCGCCTCGATCCCGAGGCCGAGCAGCGGGCCCTGGCCGCCTTCCGGGCCGCCGCCCACGGCGCGGGCGCGCGCCGGGCACGTACCCGGCGCCGGGACGACTGGCGGCCGCGCGAGGAGCGGAGTGTCCGGCGCCCGGTGCGGATGACGTTCGGCGTGGTGTTCGCCAGCCTCACGCTGGGCGGTATCGCGGTCGCGGCCGTCGGTTCGGCCGGCTCGTCCGCCGGCGGTGCCGGTAGCGGACGGGGGACCGCGCGCCCCTCTGCGGTCGCCCCGGACCAGCCGGGCGGGACGGCCTCGCCGTCGTCCTCCGGCCGCCCCGGCCCCACTGACCGCCCCTACCCCGCACAGGACGCCGAGGCCCACTGCCGCGCCTACAAGCAGGCCGAAGGGCGCGGCAAAGCACTCGACGCGACGGCCTGGCAGCGGCTCGTCGCGGCCGCCGGCGGAAAGGACGAGGTCGCCGCGTACTGCTCCGAACAGCTGACACGTGCGACGGCCGCGCCGAGCGGGCCGGCCGGCACGGGCAAACCCGGCAAGGGCGCCGCGAAAACCGGCAACGGCACAGCGGGGAACACCGGCGCCTCCGGCAACGGCACACCCGACGCCAACCCCGGCGCCACGCACAACGCGACCGGGAACGGTCAGGCAGGCGAGGGAAACGGCGGCGGGAAGCACCATTAGCCCCGCCCCTGAGCAGGCAGAACGGCCCCAGCTTGGTCTCAGTTCTGGTCTCAGTTCTGGTCTCATTCCCCCTCGTTCACCCTCGTTCACCCTCGTTCAGCACCGTCCAGCACGCGCCCGGCGCCTCGCTCCACCACAGCTCAGATCGTTCCTGTACACCCCTGAACCCCCGGACGAAGACTTGGAAAGCGTGTTGGGGGCAACCCCTCACGAGTTCGAATCTCGTATCCTCCGCCATTGCTCTCACCGGGCAATACGTCGAAGGGCCCCACCGCTTGCGGTGGGGCCCTTCGACGTTGTCTCAGCCCTCGTTGTCCTGGTCTTTGTCCACAAGAGCTGTTTCCGGGGGTCCCCAGATCGCCGCGCCGATCTTCCGGGCCACTTCCTTCAACAGGTGGTCGGGGACATGGAGATACCGCGCCGCATCCGTGCGGCCCCGCCCGGTTCCCAACCCATGATCTGGTCGATCACCCGGTCCGGGACGCCCAGCACCATGAGCACCGTTCCGGCCTTGTGCCGGGCGTCGTGCAGTCGGGCCGTCCAGGTGGCGGGCGACCACCGAGGTCCGGTAGGCCATCGCTGATCAGGTGATCCAGGCTCCAGCGATCAAGGAGTTCCCTCACGAGGTGGGCGACCAGGCGGCCCTCCAGATCGGCCGGGCCGACGACGTGGGCGGTGACGATGTGGCGGCTGTGCGCACACATGAGACCGATGGGCCCGACACCATGTCGGGCCCATCGGTCGTTTTGCTTCACGGAACGCCCTCGGCGGGGTTCAGCGGCACAGGGCGGTGTCCACGGCGCGTTCGAGATTCCTCCGGCCCGCCTCGTCGGTGAGCTGCATGGTGACCGCGACGTTGGTGGCGCGGCCGTCGTCGGTGGCGCCGCCCCGGGTCTCGTACCCCGGGAAGCTGCCGCCGTGGCCCCAGGAGAGGCCACCGCACGGCAGCGGCCTGCTGACGAGTCCAAGTCCGTAGCGGGCGCCGGGGCCGAAGGTCGCTTCGGCGGGGACGGTGGAGCGCATCTGGGCGAGCTGGGCCGAGGGCAGGAGGCGGCCGGCCAGGAGTGCGCTGAAGAAGCGGTTGAGGTCGGAGCCGGTGGAGACCATCTGGCCTGCCGCCCAGCCCCAGGAGGGGTCGATCTCCGTGATGTCGCGCAGCGGCACGTCCGCCGATTCCCGGTAGTAGCCGTGGGGGTGGGGCTCCCGAATGCTCGCGTCACCGGGGGCGGGGAAGTAGGTGTGGCGCAGCCCGGCGCGTCGGACGACGCGCCGGTCGATCTCCTCGGCGAGGGGGCGGCCGGTGACCTTCTGGACGATCAGGCCGGCGAGCACGTAGTTGGTGTTGCTGTACTTCCAACTCGTCCCGGGGGCGAAGTCGGCCGGGTGCTGGAGGGCTGTGGCGAGCAGTTCGCGGGGGGTGTAGTACCGGACGTCGTCCCCGAGGTGGTTGCTGTAGTTGGGGAGTCCGCTGGTCTGCTGGAGGAGCTGGCGGACGGTGACGCGCCGTCCGTCGATCCCCTTTCCGCGGACGAGGCCGGGCAGGTAGGTGTCGACGGAGGCGTCCAGGTCCACCCTCCGCTCCGCGACGAGTTGGAGGACGACGACCGCGACGAAGGTCTTGGTGTTGCTGCCGATCCGTACCTGGCCGTCCCTGGGCACCTTCGAGCCGGTGGTCAGGTCGCCCACTCCTGCGGTGTAGGTGCGGATGCGGCCGTCACGGTCCTTGACGCTCGCCAGCGCGGCGGGCATCCCGTCGTCGCGCACCAGCGTGTTCAGGGCCTGCTGGACGGCGCCCGGCCTGGCGGCGGCAGCAGCGGAGGCGGCGGAATCCGAGGCGGAGGCGGCGGGCGGGGCGAGGGCGCCCAGTGTCATGACGCCGATGGCCACCGCGGCCGCGGCGGGCAGGGCCCGTCGCCGCGTGCCCTGCTGCCGGCCCGGCGAGCGAAGCCCTTGCCGGGTCTGTCCACGCATGAGTCAACTCCTGAGGAATCGTTGGACCGTTGTTCGGGTTGCCGGGTTGCCGGGTGCGTGATTCAGCCGCACAGGGCCCTGTCCACGGCGTCCTTCACGTGCTGCGTGGCTGCCTCGTCCGTCGGGATGCTGGTGACCGCGACGTTGGCGGCGCGGCCGTCGTCGGTGACACCGCCCCGGGTCTCGTACCCCGCGATGTCGCCGCCGTGGCCCCAGTAGACGCCGCCGCACGACAGCGGCCTGCTCGTGAGCCCCAGCCCGTAGCGGAGGCCGGAGGTCCCGGCGGGGACGGTCGTGCGCATCTCGGCGAGCTGGGCCGCCGGGAGGAGGCGGCCGGCGAGGAGCGCGGTGAAGAAGCGGTTGAGGTCGGAGTTGGTGGAGATCAACTGGCCTGCGGCCCAGCCCACGGAGGGGTCCATCTCCGTGAAGTCGCGCAACGGTGTGTTCGCCGGGTTGCGGTGGTAACCGTGGGGGTGCGGCTCTCGGATGGTCATCTCGCCGGGGGTGGGGAAGTAGGTGTGGCGCAGCCCGATGCGCTTGATGATGCGCCGGTCCATCTCCTCGGCGAGGGGGCGGCCGGTGACCTTCTGGACGATCAGGCCGGCCAGGACGTAGTTGGTGTTGCTGTACCCCCACGTCGTCCCCGGAGCCGCGTCGGCCTTGTACCGGAGGGCGATGTCGAGCAGTTCGCGGGGCTCGAAGTACCGGTTCCTGATCTCGTCGTCGTCGACGTGGATGCCGTACTCGGGGAGTCCGCTGGTGTGCTGGAGGAGCTGGCGGACGGTGATGCGGCGCCCGTCGATCCCCTTTCCGCGGACGAGGCCGGGCAGGTAGGTGTCGACGGTGGCGTCGAGGCCGATCTTCCCTTCGCCGACCAGCTGCAGGACCACGACCGCCGTGAACGCCTTGGTGTTGCTGCCGATCCGTACCTGGCCGTCCCTGGGCACCTTCGAGCCGGTGGTCAGGTCGCCCACTCCTGCGGTGTAGCTGCGGATGCGGCCGTCACGGTCCTTGACGCTCGCCAGCGCGGCGGGCATCCCGTCGTCGCGCACCAGCGTGTTCAGGGCCTGCTGGACGGCGTCCGGCCTGGCGGTGGCAGCAGCGGAGGCGGCGGAATCGGAGGCGGCGGGCGGGGCGAGGGCGCCCAGTGTCATGACGCCGATGGCCACCGCGGCCGCGGCCGACACGGCTCGACGCCGTCTGCCGCCCTGCTGCCGGGTCGAGGAACGAAGGCCCTGCCGGGTCTGAGCACGCATAAGTCAACTCCTGGGGAATCGTTTGGTCGAGGCACGATCCTGGTTTCCAGGGCCCGCTGACCGCATCGCGGGAAGGCGGGAGAAATCGCTCCCCCGATCGGGGGAGGCTGCCGGGGGGCTGCCCGGCGATACTGGCGCCCATGATCAGGGGAATTCGGCCGCTGCTGCGCGGCTCCACGTATGCGGGTGTGCTGTTCGCCTATTGCGGCGCGCTGGCGAGCCTTCCGCTGCTGCCTTTCGCCCTGTTGCCGGCGCTGTCGTGGCGATCCGCTTCCGAGAGCGTGCAGATCGTCCTGGTCCTGCTGGTCTGGGCGGTACTGGTCGGCGTGGTCGGCCTGGCGCGCCCCGTACGGCGGGCGCTGGTCGTGTCGGCCCGCCGGCTGCTGCGGGTGCCGCTGCCGAATCCGGTGGCCGGTCGCCGGACCTCCGGTTCACTCGGGCTCGACCGCTGGCGGACCCCGCTCTGGCTGGTGCTGCACGTGGCCGTCGGGTGGACGGGGGCGCTGGCGAGCGGGGTGCTGTTCATCATGGGCCTCTCCCTGCCGGGGAACTGGCTCGGCGCCGAGGCGCGGGCGAGTCTGTTCGGCACGTCGGTCCGGGTGTCGGGCGGGTGGAGCTGGGTGGTGGCGGCCGTGTGCATCCTGCTGGCGGTAGCCATCTGCGTACTGGTGACGAAGGCCCTGCGGTGGGCGGCGCCACGGCTGCTGGGGCCGTCGGCGGCCGAACGGCTCGCGCTGGCCGCCGAGCGGGAACAGCTGCTGGCCGAACGCAACCGGATTGCCCACGAGTTGCACGACTCGATCGGGCACACGCTGACGGCGGCCACCATCCAGGCGGCGGTGGCGGGCGAGGCGCTCTCCGCCGACCCGGCGACGGCTCGGGCCGCCATGCGCAGCATCGAGGAGTCGACGCGGGCCGCGCTGGAGGACCTGGACTACGTGCTCGGAGTGCTGCGCGAGGAACAGTCGGGGACGGCGCCGACCCGGACCCTGGCCGACCTCCCCGAGCTGCTGGACCGCCTGCGGCACGCGGGCGCGGTGGTGGAACCGGAGCTGTCGGGCGACCTGGCGCAGGTACAGGGGACGCTCTCCCGGGCGGCGTACCGGATCCTCCAGGAGGGGCTGACGAACGCGCTGCGCCACGGGGCGGGCGGCCCGATCGTGGCCCGGGTGGCGGCCGGGCCGGACGGACTGGATCTCACGGTGGTCAACCGGACCGGGGTACGGACGGGCCCGGGCCCGGGGGCCTTCCCGACCTCCGGCCACGGTCTGCCCGGACTGGCCGAGCGCGTCCGGCTGCTGCACGGTGAGTTCCAGGCCGGCCCGGACGGGACGCAGCACTGGCGGCTGGCCGTCCGGCTGCCGGCGCGGGCGTCGGCGTGAGTGGATCCGACGCGGGCGAAGGCATGGCCCTCCGGCCGCCGGTACGGGTGTCGGCGTGAGTGGATCCGACGCGGGCGAAGGCGTGATTCTCTCCCCCGTCACCAGCCCCGCCGTCACCCTCCTGATCGCGGACGACGAGGAGGTGACCCGCAGCGGCCTGCGCATGCTGCTCGCCGCACAGCCGGGCATCACGGTGGTCGGCGAGGCCGCCGACGGCGTCGAGGCGGTCGAACGGGCGCAGAGCCTGCGGCCGGACGTGGTCCTGATGGACGTACGGATGCCGCGTCGCAACGGGATCGAGGCCACCCGCCAACTGCTGGCCGAAGCGGCCGACCCGCCGAAGGTCGTGGTGATCACCACCTTCGAGAACGACGGCTACGTCACCGCCGCCCTCAGCGCGGGCGCCAGCGGCTTCGTCCTCAAGCGCCTCCCGGTCCGTCAGATCGCCGAGGCGGTCCGGGTGGTGGCGGCGGGCGAAGCGGTCCTCTTCCCGGCCGCACTGGGCCGCATGGTCGCCGCCCGCCCGCTGGGCTCCGCCGAGGCCCTGCCGCACGCCGCCCTGACCGGCCGGGAGGAGGAGGTGCTGCGCCTGATGGCCACCGGGCTCTCCAATCCGGAGATCGCGGAGTCCCTCACGGTGAGCCTGGAGACGGTCAAGACCCACGTCGGAAACGTGCTGACCAAGCTCGGCGCGCAGAACCGGACCCATGCGGTGGTGATCGCGTACGAGTCCGGCCTGGTGGTCCCGGGCTTCGCCGGCTGACCGGCTTCCGCCCCTCTGCGCGGTCGCCCGCAGGCTGCTCAGTACCGGCCGCGACGTAACTCCACAGCTACTCGTATCCTCCGCCCGGCCTCACCGGGCTGAACGAAGGCCCCGACCGGGAAACCGGCCGGGGCCTTCGTCGTGTTCCGTCTCGGTCGATGCCGAGTGGGCTGCTGCCGGCGCTGTCGGGGGCGCCCCCGCTCTCGTCCGTCTGCCCGCCCCGGAGGGCGTGGCGATGCGTCTGTGCGTGGCCGGCTCTACGCCTGACGGAGTCGGGCGATGATGCCGTCGATGTCACGGATGGCCATCTCGGGGCGGACGAAGTGTCCGCCGGGCTCCTCGTGCCACTCGTGCGGGATGCCGGCTTGGTCGAGGCCGGCTCGGAACTCCCGCTGGCCGGCGAGCACTTCGGTCTCGTTGAGCAGGTCGAACGGGTCGACCGGGACGGGACTGGTGCCGGCGACCATGAAGACCCGCTTGTTGCGGTAGCTCTCGATGTGCTCCATGGGGTTGTCGGCGCTGACCCTGGCCTCGTCGAACGGCTCGCCGTAGATCGTGCCGCCGCCCAGGTCCAGGGCCGCGGAGGACACGTTGGCCCAATGGGCGACCGCGCTGAGGTCGCGGCGCAGGCTGGGCGGGCCGGAGTGGGCGCTCACCGAGGCGAAGTGGCCGTAGTACTTGGCTGCGTACTTCAGCGCGCCGAAGCCACCCATCGAGAACCCGCCGACGGCGCGGCCGTCGTACTCGGCGTACGTCCGGAAGTTCGCGTCGATCCACTTGAGCAACTGGTCGATATGGAAGGTCTCCCAATTCCGAGGGCCGGTGTTGGAGTTGACCGGGTTGGAGTACCAGCCCGCGTGTCCGCCGTCGGGCATCACGACGATGATCGGCTTGCCGGCGGTCCAGGCGCGGATGCCTCCCTCCGGCAGCCGGTCCCAGGTCATGAAGTCCTGGTCGGTACCGCCGCCGTGGAACAGGTAGAGGACGGGGTAGGTGCGGCCGCTGGTGTGGTAGTCGTCAGGGAGCAGGACGTTGACGGCGGGGTCCCATTCGACCGCGTCGGTCGCGAACCGGTAGTACCACATGCGGGGGTCGGCCTCGTTGCGGTCCTTGATGGTCAGCCCGAAGCCGTCGCCGGGCCCATCGGCCGCACTGGCCGACGACGCCGTCGCAAGGACGCCTGCGCCGCCAAGAGCCATCGCCGCGGAGATTCCGCCGACGGCCTTCAGGACGCTCCTGCGGGTGGAGAGGTGCTCGCTCAATCTGACCTCCTGGTCGGGAAGTTGCACGAACGGATCGCTTGCTGCGGAACACTCGGGTACGTCATGGTGAGTTCCCCCGTGGCGGGTGCCGTGGAGCCGGCCGAGCCCGCGCCCGGTGCCTTCCCTCTCTCGCCGTTCCCTTGCTTCCCAGCGGTTCTCGGTGGTGACTTGCCAACCCTTGCGGGAGGCGCTGAAATGCCGATGAAATCTCGATGATGCGGGGGAGCGGAGGCTTCGGGATGGACGGGGGATCTCATCAGCGGCTTCGGATCGCGGTGCTCGGGCCGGTGCGGGCCTGGCGTGACGGGACGCCGCTGGACCTGGGGCCGGTTCGGCGGCAGGCGGTGCTGGCCGCGCTGGTGCTGCGTGCGGGCCCGCTGGTCAGCCAGGAGCAGCTGCTCGTCGGCGTGTGGGGTGCACAGCCGCCGAGGTCCGGTCGCCGGGTACTGCCGAGCTACGTCTACCCGCTGCGGAAGGCGCTCGACACGGAGGGCGCCGGACGGACAGGGTCGGTGATCCGCAGTGGCAGGGGCGGGTACAGCTTCATCAGCGACGGAGTGCGGCTCGATGTGGCGGAGCTGGCCGAGCGGGTCGGTGAGGCACAGCGCGCGAAGGCATCCGGTGACCTGGCCACCGCAATGGACCGGTTCACCGAGGCGCTCACCCTGTTTCGAGGCGAGCCCCTGGCCGGGCTGCCGGGGCCGTTCGCGCAGGGCGAGCGGCAGCGGCTGTCGCAGCGGCGGCGCACGCTTCAGCAGGAGAGGCTTGAGTGCCTGGTTCTTCTCGGCCGGTCCGCCGATGCCCTGGACGACCTCGCCGCTGTGTCCGCTCTGCCCGAGTCCGATCCGTACGACGAGTCGCTGACAGCGCTGCGGATGCGTGCCCTGTACGGCAGCGGACGCCAGGTGGCCGCGCTGAGCGCCTATGAGGACATGCGCGAGCGGCTGCGCGACCAGCTCGGGGTCGATCCCGGCGAGGAACTCCGCCGGGTGCACCAGGCGGTGCTGCGCCGGGATGACGAGCAGCTCCTCGGTCCGGCGGTGGCGCGCTCTGCCGCTCCGCCGGACCGGCCCCGGCCCCGCCGCGCGGTCAACGAACTGCCGGGCGACACCGGCCGCCTCATCGGGCGGGAGCGCGAACTGGCGCTGCTGACCGCGTCCTCGCCGCCCGAATCCGTGTCGATCGTGGCGGTGGACGGCACTGCCGGCGTCGGCAAGACCGCGCTCGTCGTCCACGCGGCCGGTGCGCTGCGCGTCCACTACCCGGACGGCTGCCTGTTCGTGGACCTGCGCGCGCACAGCACGGAACGCCAGAGGCAACCGCCGCAGCGAGTGCTGCGGCGGTTGCTGCGCTCGGTCGGCGCAGCCGACAGCGAGGTGCCTGACGACCTCGACGAACTCACCGCGGCCTGGCGGGCCGCGACCAGCTCGCTGCGGCTGCTCCTCGTGCTCGACGATGTGCTGAGCGCGCAACAGATACGGCCGCTGGTGCCCGCCGGGCCGGGCAGCATGGTGATGGTGGCCGGCCGGCGGCGGCTGGCCGGACTGGACACCGATCGACGAGTCAGCCTGGAGCCCTTGGAGACAGGCGATGGGCTGTCCCTGCTCAGGCACATCGTCGGGGAGGAGCGCGCGGACCGGGAGCCGGAGGCGACGCGTGAGCTGGTCCGGCTGTGCGACGGGCTGCCGCTGGCGCTGCGCATCGCCGGGGCACGGCTGCAGACCCGCCCTGCCTGGACGCTGGCGTACCTGGTGGACCGGATGGCGGGCGACGAGCGCCGCCTCGGCGAGCTGAGTGCCGGGGATCGCAGCGTGGAGGCGGCCTTCCGGCTGTCGTACGACCAGCTCGCGCCGGCGCAGCAGCGCGGATTCCGTACCCTGGGCCTGTCGCCGACGGTCGAGTTCGACCCGCTGACATCAGCGGCCATGCTGGGTTGCTCGTCCCGCGACGCCGAGCAGACCCTGGAAAGCCTGGTCGACGCGAGTCTGCTGCAGCAGACTCGTCCGGGCCGCTACCGCTTGCACGACCTGGTTCGGGTGCACGCGCGGCGGCTCGCGGAAGCCGCACCCGCCGAAGCCGGCGCGGCCCGTACAGCCGCACTCCGCCTCTACCTGGACGCGGGCCGGATCACCAGCGACTGGGGCCAAGGCGGTTTCCCCACCGGGCCGCAACCCGCCGGAGCGCCGTTCGCGGACTGGAAGGACGCCGGCGGCTGGCTGGACGCGGCGAGCGGAGAGCTCGTCGACGTCGTCGGGCACGCCGTAGCGCTCGGCGAGGCCGACTACGCGTGCTGGATCGCCGAGGCCCTGAGCGACTACTTCTTACGCCGGGGCCGTTACCACGAGTGCCGAACAGCCCTGGAGATCGCGCTCGCGCACGCGGACGAGGCCACCGACCGGCGGATGGCCCCCGCACTGCGGAACTGCATGGGCATCACCGACATCTATCAGGGCCGCATCCTCCAAGGGCACGCCTGGTTCACCGAGGCGCTTCACCTCAGCCGCCACCGCGCGGACCGGCGCGAAGAGGCGCGGGCCCTGGCCGGGCTGGGGGCCGCCGACCTGAATTCGGGCCGGGCCGAGCGGGCAATTCCCCGTCTCACCGAGGCAGTTGAGCTGGCTCAGCGGCTCGACGACCACTGGCTCGCCGCGATGGGGCTCTGCGTACTCGGCGCCGTCCACCACAGCCAGGGGCGATGCGAGGAGGCGCTGGCCTGCTTCGCCCGCGCCCGTGCCCACGCCGAGACGAACGACAGACCTCGCATGATCAGCATGGCCTCGGGCAACGCCGCCGGCGTCCACCTCGACCTCGGCCAGTACGCTGAGGCCAAGATCCTTTACCGCCGAGCGGCGGACCTGGCTCAGCGGGTCGGGGACATCCTCATGCACGCGATCGTCCTGACCCGGCTGGGCGCGGCAGAGCATGGAGAGGGAAACCTGAGCGCCGCGGCGGCCCTCCACCACCAGGCTCTCGCCCAACACCGGACGCTGTCCCCACTCACTGAACCCAACTGCGACCGGCTGGAGATGGACATCCGTTACCGGCTGGGCCGCACCTACTCAGCGGCAGGCCGCGTCGCCGAGGCACGAGAGCAGTTCCGGACCGCGCTCGCCCTGCCCGGAGCCGACGAGCACCCTCAGGAGCGCGCGCTGGCGATCGCGGGACTCGAAGAGTGCAAAGACTGCTAGCTGGTAGGTCGGCGTGGATGCGGCGTCGCCACCATGCAGACCGCGCCTCTGATCCACCCGGGCTCCGGAGGGCGTGAGCGAGTCACCCGACCCACGCCCGACGGCCAAGTGGGGTCGCAGACCTGGGAGTTCCTCCGCGCTCCCATGCCGGGCCGCGGCCACGAAGGGCCTCTTCGGCCGAGCGCCTGGGCGGTGCCGGTGTCAGGTGGGTGGTGGCTGTTGGGGGACGGATTCGCCGGCTTCCTCGCGTTGTACGGCTGCGTTCACCGCGCCCGGGGGGATCGCGAGCCGTACGGCGGTGTAGTGCACGGCGAGGCTGAGGGCGATGACGATCGCCAGGTCCCACCAGCTGGGGAGGGCGCCGGTGCCGCCGTACCGGCCGAAGTGGGCGATGAGGACCATGCCGCCCAGCCAGGGCAGCACCCAGGCGGCCGATCTCCAGCGCAGCCCGCTGCGTTCGGCGGCGGGGATTCCGCGTCGGGTCAGCGCCAGGACGGCGAAGCCGAGCAGGGCGGCGATGCCGAGCTTCCAGTCGGCCTCGTAGCCGGACCAGTAGAAGATCAAATTGGCGAAGACGAAGCCCGCGGGGGCCAGTACCGACCAGGCGGGCAGCCGGTAGGGGCGCGGTCGGCCGCCGTCGCGGACCCGGAGGGCGTGCAGTGACACCGGCGCGAAGGCGTACATGACCGCGGCCGCCGAGGTGACCAGGCCCACCAGCGCCTGCCAGCTGGGGAACGGCAGGAAGGCGAGCTCGCCGACCACGAAGGCCAGGAGGATCGAGACGACCGGTACGCGGCGGCGGCCGATCCGGGCGAGGGGTCTGGGCAGGACGCGCTCGCGCCCCATGGCGTACGACAGCCGGGCGGCGCCGGCCATGTAGACCAGGCCGGTGCCGGCCGGGGAGATCACCGCGTCGACGTAGAGGATCGTGGCCAGCCAGCCGGCCCCGACGACGGTGGCGAGAGTGGCGTACGGACCGAAATTGCCCTCTCCTACGGGATGGGCCCAGCCATGGGCCAGGGCCGCGGGGTCCAGGGCGGCGATGAAGGCGGCCTGGAGCAGGAGGTAGAGCACGGTGCCGATCGCCATGGCCACGATCACCGCCCGCGAGACGTCACGCTGCGGATCGCGGGCCTCGCCGGCCAGCTGGACCGCCTGCTCGAAGCCGAGCAGCGCGAACACCACACCGGCGGGCAGCGCCGCGAAGACGCCGTGTGCCCCGTTCGGGGCGAAGCCGCCGCCGGCGGTGAAGTTCCCACCGTGGAACGCCAGCGTCATCAGGACCACCACGGTCAGCAGGGGTACGGCTGTCTTGATGACGGCGGTGACCGAGTTGGTGGAGGACAGCAGCTGCACTCCGAGGACGTTGATGAAGGTGAAGAGCACCATGAAGCCGGTCCCGATCACCAGGCCCGCGACGGTGAGGGTGCCGTTGGCGTGCAGCATGTGGACCCGGTCGTGGATCCAGCCGATGCGGTCCAGGTAGGAGAGGGTGGCCTCCACCTCGATCGGCGAGATCAGGACCGACCGCAGCCAGGACATCCAGCCCGCGGTGAAGCCGACCAGCGGACCGAAGGCGAAGAACGGGAACCGTGCGGTGCCGCCCGCGACCGGATACGTGGCACCCAGCTCGGCATGGGCCAGCGCGAGCACCGCCAGCATCGCCGACGCGAGCACCCAGGAGACCATTGACGCGGGACCGGCGATGACGGCGGTGGTGAGCGCCCCCAGCAACCAGCCCGAGCCGATGATCGACCCGAGCGAGATGAACATCAGGCCCCAGAACCCGACCGCCCTACGGAGGTGGCGGGCTCCGGCGGTGCCCTCACCCCCGGCTGTGTGGGGCTTTGTCACGCGCGCTCCTGGTTCATCACATCACCATGGTGGGGCCGGGGAGCGAGCCTCGCTCGTTTTGGCGCCGTGTGGGGTGAGTACTCGTGGTGTCACGGTCGCCAGGCAGTGGCTGTCCGGGTGCGCCCCGGACCGTGGCCCCCCCCGGGGGACCCGGGCTGCCCCGTAGTCCCCCGAGAGCTCCCGGGCTCCCCTGTCGTCAGCGCCCCCCTACGGCCGCACCGCAGTATGCGAAGTGCCGTTGCGGGACGGGGGATGGGCGTGGAACAGCGTCGCGTACAGGCCGTGTTGGTCGAGGAGTTGGGGGTGGGTGCCCGATTCCACCAGGCGGCCTTGGTCCAGGACCAGGATGTGGTCGGCGTCGGCGGCGAAGTCCAGGTCGTGGGTGATCACGATGGTGGTGCGGCCTTCGGCGAGGCGGCGTAGTGGCGCGATGATGCGCTGGGTGGCCAGGGCGTCCAGGCCGGTGGTGGGCTCGTCGAGGATGAGTACGGGGGCGTCGCGGAGCATGGCGCGGGCGATCGCGATGCGCTGGAGCTGGCCGCCGGAGAGCCGGGCGGTGCCGGGGGCGATGACGGTCTGGTAGCCGTCCGGAAGGGCGGAGATGAACTCGTCGGCGTCGGCTGCCTGCGCGGCCTGTACGACGTCACTGTGGGTGGCGTGGTCGCGTCCGCAGGCGATGTTCTCCTCGACGGTGTCGTGCAGGACGAGGGTTTCCTGGGGCAGGAGGGTGATGTTCCGGCGGAGGTGGACGAGCGGCAGCCGGTTCACGGGGATGCCGTCCAGGTGGATGCTGCCGGCATCGGGGTCGTAGAACCTGAGCAGCAGCGCGGCCAGGGTCGACTTGCCGGCGCCGCTGGGGCCGGTGACGACCAGGATCTCCCCGGGGCCCGCGGTGAAGGAGAAGTCCCGGAGAGCCGCGTCGGGGCTGCCGGGGTAGCAGAAGGTGACCCGGCGTGCTTCGACCTCGCCGGCCGCGCGGTGCGGTGCGGTGGCGACGGCGGTGGGGTCCGGGTCGGTGACGGCGGGCCGGACGTCGAGGATCTCCAGCAGTCGTGCGGCTCCGGCGGTCGCCTCGGTGGCCATCAGACCCAGCTGGCCCAGGGAACGGATCGGCGGGTAGAGGTAGCCGATGAAGGCGGCGAAGGCGAGGAGCTCTCCGAGGGACATCCGGCCCGCGGCGATCTCCCATACGCCCAGGCCGATGATCGTCAGGACGCAGAGCGTTTCGAGGACCTCCACGATTTGCTCGTAGAACTCGTTGATGCGGGCACTGGACACCGATGCCCTCAGCTGGCTGCTCGCCTCGCGGCGGAGCCGCTCCTCCTCGTCGTGCTGCCGGTTGTAGGCCTGGGTCAGGACGACGTTGACCAGTCCCTCCTCGACAACCGAGGTGATGGCGCCGTCCGCCGCGCGTTCCCGGCGGGACACCTCTTTGAGACGGCCCGTGAAGCGGCGGGTGGTGATCAGGAACAGCGGGGCCAGGACGAAGGTGGCGAGCGCCATGTCCCAGCGCAGCCAGAGGGCGGCAGCGGCGTAGAAGAGGACGCCGAACAGGGCCGTGGCCGCCTGGACCAGGCCGGAGACCACGAGCTGTTCGATGGCGTCCACATCGCCCGTCATCCGCTCGACCAGGTCACCGCGGCGATTGCGCTGGAAGAAGTGTGGCGGCAGCGTCTGGAGATGGGCGAAGACGCGGGCCCGTAGCCGCATGACAAAGCGTTCGGCGGTCCAGGCCGCGAGGGAGCTGCCCAGGTATCCGACCACGGCGCCGGCGACGGCTACGGCGAGCCACTGGCCGGCCGGGGTCCAAAAAGCGCTTACCGACCCCTTCTGCAGGGCGTTGTCGGTGAGTTCGGCGAAGAGAAGGATCGCGACGGTCTCCGCGAGTGCGGCCACGATGGCGCAGACGAAGATGAGGATCAGCCAGCGTCGGTCACCTTTCGTCAGCGGCCAGAAGCGCCGCCAGGCTTCCTTGACGCTGACCCTCCTGGTGCGGATCGGGGCGTCCGCCGTCGGGACCCGGAGTACACGGCCCTCGCCCTTGTTGGGCATATCGCCGGTCGTGTCAGAGGTATGTCCGGAGGAAGAATCTTGCCCAACGGACAGGAGATCCCTGCCTTGTTGGGGCGGCGCCTCAGTGCGTGCTGAGCGCCGGCGTGAGCTGTGCAGGTGCATAGGGTCGCCACGTCAGGTCGGGCAGTGCGCACTGTTGACCGGAGTTGGGCTGTTGACCGCCATCAGACGCAGTGCAGACGGTACGGGCTCCTGACCGACGGGGCGGGCTCGCGATGTACGCGAGCCCGCCCCGCACTCAGGGCCGTTGGTCAGTAGTAGCCGAATCCACGACCACGACCACGACCGCGTCCGCGACCGCCGAAGCGACCGCGCCCGCGCCCGCGACCGCGACCGCCGAAGCGACGCCCTCCGCGCCCGCCGTACCAGTCATCGTCGTGGCGCCTGCGCCTGGGGAAAACATTCCGGAAGCTCATGCTCGCCTCCCTGCGTTGATTGCTTTGTGGTGCGCCGTTTCCAGCGCCTCAACTCCCAAGCTACGACGCATACCTACCTTCAACAAGGCGATATGCGTGAAAATTCAGATATGGGCGGATACGCCCCTTATCTACCTGCGAAGAGTGCCGCTGAGTAACTCTCCGGATACCGCACGGCGGGAGCGGTCGACAGCGGTCGGCCCTGGAAAATCCGCCTACCTGTGCACACCAACTACCTGCCGACCACCTGCCGACTACGCGTCAACTGCCCGTCGACCACCTTTCGACTCTCCGCCACCTCCCCACGTGGGGAGGGGAGTTGAGGCCGTCAGTCGAGCCGCTCGCCCTTCGCGGACGCCGGCCGCGCTGACACCGACCGTGCTGACACCGGCTCGGCCACGGCAGCGGGGCGCCGCATGAACGTCGCGGCCACGCCGGTGGCGACGATGAGGCCGACGGCGGCCCAGAAGGCGCTACGGGCGCCGCTCAGCGTGGTGACTCCGGTCGGCGGGCCGAGAGCCGTGGCGTGGAGGAAAATGGTGCCGAGCAGGGCGACACCGAGCGTGCCGCCGAGCTGCTGAGCGGCGTTGAGCAGACCGGCCGCCGAGCCGGTTTCGTGCGGGCGGACCCGGCCGAGGGCGGTGGTGAAGAACGGGACGGCGAAAAGCCCCTGTCCCAGCCCGCACGCCGCCAGGGCGGCCGGCAGCGGCCAGGGGTATGCCGTGGCCGGGCTCGTGGCGTAGACGGCGATGGCGGCCAGTGCGCCGCCGAGCAGGGCGGCGAGCCCGGCGAACATCACGCGGGAGCCGCTGCGGGGCACCAGGCGGGCGCCCGCGATCCAAGAGGCGATCGCCATCGCGCACGACCACGGCAGCAGGGTGAGGCCGGCCGAGCGGACGTCAGTGTGCGGCCCGAGCTGGAGCTGGAGCACGACGACCACCATCAGGCCGTTGACCACCGCGAAGAACAGCACGGAAGCGGCCAGCGCGGCGGGAAAGCCGCGGTCCCGGAACAGACCGGCCTCGACGAGTGCACTGCCGCCCCGCCGCGTACGGCGACGCTGGTGAAGCCCGAACACCACCATGACCAGGAGGCCGGCGGCGAGGGTTCCCCAGGCCCGGGGCGACCCGCCGGCCCTGTCGCTCTCGATGAGGGGGTGGACGAGCAAACCCGTACCGAGGACCGCCAGCGCCGTACCGGTGAGGTCGAGCCGCGGCCGCCGGGCGGACCGGTCCTCGCGCAGGAGCGGTGCCGCGGCGAGCACACCGAGCCCCAGGGGGAGATTGACGAGGAAGACCGACCGCCAGGAGGAGCCGAGTACATCGGCGTGGGTCAGCACCCCGCCGAGAACGGGCCCGCACACCGCGGACAGGCCCATGACCGGGCCGATGCTGCCCATGGCTCTGGCCAGTTCGTCGCCGGTGAACATGCTGCGGATCAGACCGATGGTCTGGGGGATGACCAGGGCGGCCGCGGCGCCCTGGACGGCCCGCGCGGTGATCAGCATCGCGGGTGAGACGGCCAGCGCGCAGAGCAGCGAGGCGAGCACGAATCCGGCCACACCGATCCGGAAGACCCGCTTTCGCCCGGCGATGTCGCCGAGTCGACCGCCGGTGATCAGGAGGACGGCGAACGGCAGGGTGTAGGCGGCGCTGAACCACTGGATGTCGGAGGCGGGCCCGCCGAGGTCGGTATGGATCACCGGTGCGGCGACCGTCATGATCGTGGAGTCCAGCAGGTTCATCGCCTCGGCGGCCAGCAAGGCCGCGAGCGCGGCCCAGCGCCGGTGGTACGGCGCGCCCG
Organism: Streptomyces inhibens; assembly: GCF_022221585.1. NCBI lineage: Bacteria > Bacillati > Actinomycetota > Actinomycetes > Kitasatosporales > Streptomycetaceae > Streptomyces > Streptomyces inhibens. Next base: position 5,373,463 of record NZ_CP084681.1, on the reverse strand, counting down.
GCGACGCCGACAGGTCCTTCGGCATGTGTTCTTCCCTTCGGCAGCGAGTGGTGTCTTCGCGGCCGAGCGTGCTGCCACGTACTGTCGGCGTTCCATCTGTGGCGCAGAGATCGCCGATCTGTTCCATGGAGCCGGAAAGGATGAAGGATTTATCCATGCATGCCACAGCCAGGCGGAACCCAGCCATGCTGGACGAGGTCGACCGCGGTCTGATCCATGCGCTGCACATCGACGGGCGGGCGCCTTTCAGCCGGATCGGTGCCGTGCTCGGCGTATCGACCCAGACCGTCGCCCGCCGCTACCGGCGGCTGCGCGCCGATGCCGCGCTCCGTGTCGTCGGACTCGCCGACCCGCACCGCGCGGGCCGGGCCCAGTGGCTCGTACGGCTGACCGCCGGCCCGCACAGCGCCCAGGATCTCGCCCATGCGCTGGCCCGGCGGGCGGACACCTCCTGGGTGAAGCTCGCCTCCGGCGGCACCGAGATCATCGCGGTCGTCCACACCCCGGCCGGCGGCGCCGGCGGCCACTCACTGCTGCTGCACGACATCCCCCGTACCGCCGGCATCACCACGGTCTCCGCGCACTACCTGCTCCACAGCTACCTGGGCGGCCCCACCGCCTGGCGCGGCCGCGCCGGCACCCTGACCGACCGGCAGCAGCGCCAACTCGCGCCCGAGGACAGCGGCCGCGTGACCGCCGGGCAGTCACTGACCGACGCCGACCACGCCCTGCTGACCGCGCTCCAGCGGGACGGCCGGGCCGGCCACGCCGAATTGGCCGTGGCCACCGGCTGGTCGCCGGCCACCGTCGCCCGCCGCCTCACCGCCCTGCAGGCCGGCGGCGTGATCTTCTTCGACGTCGAGGTCGACGACGCGTGGTTCGGTGCCACCACCCAGGCGCTGCTGTGGATGACCGTCACCCCCGCACACCTGGAGCAGGTCGCCACCACCCTGGCCGGGCACCACGAGCTCGCCTTCGTCGCCGCCACCACCGGCCGTACGAATCTGGTCGCCCACGCCCTGTGCCCCGACCCGGCGGCCCTGCACGACTACCTCACCCACCGCCTCGGCACCCTCGGCGCGATCCACACCCTCGAAACCGCACCCGTGCTGCGCACCGTCAAGGGCGCGGGCCCGATCGCGCCGGCCAGGGAGGGCCGGCGACTGCCCCCACGGTCCGGGTGACCGTTGCCGGCGGCCTGGGGCGGGCGACCCCCACCCCCCGGCGCCGCACCACCCCGGCCGTGGTCGTACGGCCTCAGGACCGCTTGCCGCGCATCAGGAACAGCCCCACCGCCGACGCGATGAGCACGACGCCGCTGGTCACGCTGATCAGGACCTGCTGTACGCCGTCGAAGGCGAAGCTGGTGGAGACATTGACGACGAGGGCCACGGTGAGCACGAACCAGAGCAGGGCCTTCATTTTTTTTGGGGTTCCTTCCACGGGAGTTCCTTGAAACGGGGAGCGGTGAATCTCTGCCACCGACAATGCCGTCACCAAGCCGCCGGTTCGAGGGAGCGCTCCCCCGAACCGTTGGTGTAGCGCGCTACACCAACGCCGGGGAGCACGCTCGCCCGCGCCCTGCGGCCCGGTCGCATAGCCTGATGACCATGGGGGAGACAGTACGACGGGCGGGGCGGGCCACGGTCCAGTTGCTGACGGCGGCCGGGCTGGCCCTGGTGTCGTATCTCTTCCTCGGCGTACTGCTGTTCACCGCCGTCGCGACGGTCATCGTGGTCGGCGCCGGTGTGCTGCCCGAGACGGTCCTGATGCTGCGTCGGATGGCCGGGTTCAAGCGGCGCCGGGTGGCGGCCTGGACGGGCGAGGCGGTCCCCGAGGCCTATCTGCCGCTCACCGGCACGCTGTCCGAGCGGGTGCGTACGGCGACCGGGGACCCCGGTACGTACCGGGATCTGCGCTGGCTCGCCGTCCACTTCGGCTACGGCTGGTTCCTGGCGTACATCTCGCTGCCCCTCTGGGTCATCGGCCTGCTCGTCGACGGCGTGTGGTGCGGGCTGCTGGGGCGGCGGGCCGTCGTGCTGCCGCAGATCACCCGCCTCGCCGACCTCGACGCGGCCTGGTCGCGCGCGCTGCTGCTGCCGTCGCCGGAGCACCGGCACACCGCGCAGCTCGCCGAGCGCGTCGAGGAGCTCACCGTCACCCGGGCCGGCGCGGTCGCCGCGCACGGTGCCGAACTGCGCCGTATCGAACGGGATCTGCACGACGGCACGCAGGCCCGCCTGGTAGCGCTGTCGATGCGGGTGGGGCTGGCCAGGCGCGCGTACGACAAGGATCCCGAGGCGGCGCGCAAACTCCTCGACGACGCCCAGGACCAGGTCGAGGAGGCCCTCACCGAGCTGCGGCACGTCGTCCGCGGCATCCATCCGCCGATCCTCACCGACCGGGGTCTGGTGGGAGCGGTGCGGGCGCTCGCGGCGAGCAGCGGGCTCGATGTGGCGGTGCGCGCGGACGGGGTGGAGGAGGGCCCGCGGGCCCCGGCGGCGGTCGAGGCGGCCGCGTACTTCGTCGTCGCGGAGGCGCTGACCAACGCCGCGAAGCACAGCGGAGCCGACCGGGCCGCCGTCGAACTCGTCCGTAGGGCGAGCCTGTTGACGGTCTCGGTACGCGACGAGGGACGGGGCGGCGCCGAGACCGCCTCCCCGGCGGGCGCCTCCGGCGGAGCGTCGGGCGGCAGCGGGCTGCTCGGCATCCGGCGCCGGGTCGCGGCGCTCGACGGGACCGTGCAAGTGACCAGCCCCGTCGGGGGGCCGACCGTGATCGGAGTGGAGCTGCCGTGCGCGTGGTGATCGCTGAGGACAACGCCTTGCTGAGGGAGGGGATCGTCCTGCTGCTGACCTCCGCCGGACACGAGGTGGTGGCGGTCGCGGCCAGTGGGCCCGAGGTGCTGCCCGCGCTCCTCGCCCACCGGCCGGACGTGGCCGTACTGGATGTGCGGATGCCGCCCGGGTTCCGCGACGAGGGGCTGCGGGCGGCGCTCGCGGCCCGGCGGGAGATCCCCGGCCTGCCGGTTCTGGTGCTGTCGCAGTACGTGGAGGAGACCTACGCCGCCGAGCTGCTGGGCGGCGGCGCGAGCGGGGTCGGCTACCTGCTGAAGGACCGGGTGGGGCGGGTCGACGAGTTCCTGGACGCGCTGGAACGGGTCGCGGCGGGCGGTACGGCGCTGGACCCGGAGGTGGTGACGGAGCTGCTGACCCGGCGCCGCGACAATCCGCTCGACGCCCTGACGCCGCGCGAGCGCGAGGTGCTGCAACTGATGGCGGAGGGCCGGGACAACACCACGATCGCGGAGCTGCTGGTGGTGTCGGACCGGGCGGTCAGCAAGCACATCGGGAATGTCTTCGCGAAGCTCGGGCTGCCGCCGAGCGACAGCGGGCATCGGCGGGTGCTGGCGGTGTTGGCGTATGTGAACGGGGCGTCCTGAACGTCGTCTTGGACGTGGGCCGGGACGGGGTCTTGGACGTGGGCCGGGACGGGGGGTAACTGCTGCCTGCCCCGGGGCGCCGGCCCGCCTCACCCCCGCTGCCGCGCCGGATACCGCCCCCGCAGCGTCTCCCGCAGCGGCAGCAGCGCCCCCGCCCCCGTCGTCACGGCCACCACCGCGACGATCAGCACACCCTGGACCGCGGGCAGATACGGCACCGTACGAGCCATCGCCAGGCTGAACGCCAGCAGCGGCACCGAGGCCACCCCGGCCCCCACGACCAGCCCCGTCACCGCCGTGGCCGCCGCCTCCAGCCGCAGCATCCGGCGCAGCTGCCGGCGCCCCGCCCCCGCCAGGCGCAGCAACCGCAGTTCGGGGCGCCGTCCGATCGCGATCAGCGACAGTGTGCTCAGCACGGCGATCACCGTGAAGGCCCCCACCGCCGAGACCGCCGCCGCCGAGACCACTTCGCCGAGCGCCCGGTCCTCCGCCGCGACCTGCACCGGCTCGGGCCCCCGCTCCACACGGGCCCCCGCCACCGCCGCCACCAGCGCCTGTTCCACCACCCCGCGGTCACCGTCCGATGCGGTCCGCACCAGCACGCGTCGCCCCTCCCCCGGACCCGACACATGCCGCAGCAGCTCGTCCCGCGCGAAGAGGAAGTCGCCGAGCGCGAGCGACCGCTCGTAGGTCGCGACGACCCGCAGCCGCGCCTGCACCCCGTCCCCGAAGCGCAGCGTCACCGTGGACCCGGGCCGTACGTCGAGCGACCGCGCCCGGTCCTCGCCGACCGCGACCGTGCCGGGCCGCAGCGCGCGTACCGTCCCCTCGCGCACCCCCGGATCGAGCGTCTGCGTCAGCCGCTCGGGCGTGACACCGAGCACCGGCAGCCGGTCGAGCTCGGGCGAACCGGCCGCCCGCCGCGCCAGCACCACCGTGCCGGGTACGACGTCCGTCGCCGCCCGCACCCCCGGAACCCTCCGGATCCGCTCCACCGCACCGGCCGGCGGCCCGCCGTCCGCCCGCACCGCGAGATCGGCCCGGAGCGCCCGGCCGGCCTGCGCCGCCCCCTCGTGCGTCAGCGTGGCACCCGCCGAGAGCTGTACGCCGATGAAGGCGGTGACCAGCACGATGGGGGTGATGGCCGCACCCGAACGGCGGGCCGCCGCCGTGCAGTTGGCGGCGGCGAGCCACCCGCCGGGCCCGCCGAACCGCCGTAGTGGCGCCCCGAGCAACCGCATCGCACCTTCGGCGATCCACGGCCCGAGCAGCGCGCAGGCGATCACCATCGTCACCGCCGCCGCCCCGGCCGCGGCGGCCGCGGCCTCGCCGTGCAGCAAGGTGGCGGTCCCCGCCGAGCTCACCCCCATGGCCAGCAGCACCAACCCGGTGACCTGGCGCCCCTTGCCGGGCGCCGCCTCGCGCAGCGCCTCCGCCGGCCGCACGTTCGCCGTCCTGGCCACCGCGATCAACGCCGCGAGACGCGCCACCAGGACGGTGACTCCCGCGGTGACCAGCGGCGCGGGCCACAGCCAGGGCGGAAGGGGCAGTTCAAGGCCGGCGGGCAGTGCGCCGCGGGCGTCCAGCAGCCCGCGCAGGGCAACGTACGCGGGGAACGCGCCCGCCGCCCCCACCAGCGCGGCAAGGGCCGCCACCCGCCCCACTTCCCTGCCCACCGCACCGCGCAGCTGCCCCGGCGTCGCCCCGACCGCCCTCAACAGCGCCAGTTCATGGGCGCGTTGCTGGAGCGCCTGCACCACCGTGGACGACACCACGAGCAGCGCGATCAGGACGACGGTGGAGGCCACCGAGCCGAGCAGCATCAGCAGGCCCGTGCGGGCGGGCCCGGCAGCCAGGAACTCGGGGCCACCGCGCCCGTCCCCGGCCAGTACGCGCAGCGCGGCCCGGTCACCGTCCGCGCGCCGCCCGACGCTCTCCAGACCGGCCGCGTCCAGCGCATGCCGTACCCGCGTATGCAGCTCGTCGGTCCCGACGCCGCGTTCGGCGACGATCCCGATGGCGTCCAGGGAGCCCGGGTGCCCGGCCAGCCGGCGGGCCTCGCTCCCTGTGAAGTAGACGGTGTCACGCGGGCCACCCGCGACCCCGACGACGGAGTACACGGAGTTCGCAGAGTTCCCGGAGTACGTCGCCCCGGCGCCACCCGCACGCAGCGCGATCCGTTCACCCACCCGGGCCCCGCCGCTCACCACGACCTCTCCGGCACGCTGCGGTGCCCGCCCCTCCCATACGGCACCGTGCGCCAGCCGGGCAGCGCCCCAGGGCCGCCCGGTGGCTGCCTTCCCCCCGCCGAGCCCTACCGGGAACACCTCGTCGGCGATGGCCACCCGCACCCCGGGCACCTTCCGCACCACCGCGAGGGCCGCCTCCGGAACCCGCACCCGCTCGGTGAGCCCTGCCTCCGCGGTCTCCGGCTCGCTGCCCCACGGCTTGGCGGTGAAGCGGGTGTTCTGGTCCCCGGCGACGACGAGATCGGCAGCCGCGTACCGCTCCACGCGCGGATGCCCGAGCGCGGCCGAGGCGAGCGTGAGCCCGAACGTGCCGAGCAGCAGGGAGGTGAGGACGAGGGCGGCGAAGACGGCGGCCCATGCCCGGCGATGCGTTCGCGCGGCGCGGGAGGCGAGGAGCCTGGTCACGCTCATGCGGCGCACCCTTCACGCCCGTAACGCTGCTCACGCCCCAAGTCCCGCATGATCTCGTGCACTTGGGCCGCTTCCGGTCTCTCCAGACGGTCGACGACCCGCCCCCGTACGAGAAACAGCGCCGCATCCGCCCAGGCGGCGGCGACCGGATCGTGAGTGACCATGACGACGGTGTGGCCGTCGCGGTCGACGGCCTGCCGCAGCAGGGCGAGCACGTCCTGCGCGGTGGCGGGATCGAGCGACCCCGTGGGCTCATCGGCGAAGACGATGTCGGGCCCGGTGACCAGCGCCCGGGCGATCGCCACCCGCTGGCGCTGCCCGCCGGACAGCTCCGACGGCGCGGCCTCGCCCCGCTCCCCCAGCCCGACGGCCGCCAACCCCCGCCGGGCCCGCTCGCCCGCGTCCTCGCCCCCGAGCAGCAACGGCAGGGCGACGTTCTCCACGACGCTCAGCGACGGCACGAGATTGTGGGCCTGGAACACGAACCCGACGCGCTCCCGCCGGAGCCGGGTGAGCGCGGCCTCCTTGAGCGAGGACAGCTCCGTACCGCCGATGCGCACCGTCCCCACCGTCGGCCGGTCGAGCCCGGCGGCACACTGCATCAGCGTCGACTTCCCGGACCCGGACGGCCCCATGACGGCGAGAAACCGCCCACGCGGCACCGCGAGATCGACGGGATGCAGCGCGACCACTCCCCGCCGGTACTCCCGCCCGACCCCGGCCAAAGTGAGCGCATCGGGTGTGCGTTCCAGGCCCAGGTCCCCCCGCTTCGCACCGGTTGCCGCGGAACCGCACCGCCGCCCGAACATACGCACGCCCTCTCAGTGGTCGGACAGATCGCCAAGCCACCGAGAACGCTAGAAACGAATGCGGGCGCCGGGGAGAGAGCACGGTCCCGTCCTGGTGGTGTAGCGGACTCCACCAGGACGTGGGGGCCAACGGGCCGTTACGACCGGGCGGCGCTGATGCAGAAGGGCTGGCCCGACGGATCCAGCAGCACCGTCCAGTGCGCACCGCCGGGCTGATGCTCCGGCTTGGTGGCGCCGAGTGAGATCAGCCGCCGCTCGGCCGCCGCGACATCGTCGAAGGCCAGATCGAGATGGAAGACGAGCTCATCCGCCGGCCAGTTGGGAGCCTTGAACTGCTCGGCGGTGTAGAAGACATAGCTCGTCGTGCCATCGCTGATCATTGCCGCGGTGTCGCCGTAGGTCTGGGTGACCCGCCACCCCAGCGCGGCCGCGTAGAAGTCGGCGAGCGCCTTGCCGCTGTGGCCCCAGAAGGCGGCGCACTTCACCCGGGCCGCCCGGGTCGCCTTGTCGAACTCTTCGGTCATGCCGTTCCCACTCCTGTCTCCCATCGATGCGAGCGACGCTACGAGCCAACTAGGACGGACGATGACCTAGGCAGTGCGGCTCGGGTCGTCACGGCTGGCCGGGGCGCGCTGCGGGGCCGATCTCGGGGTGCAGGCCGGCGTGTTCGGCGATGCGGCCCGCTGATCCAGGCGGCTCATTAGGCTCGGCCGGTATGAAGAATGACGCGCACCCAGGTCCGCCGAGCGGCACACCCCAGCAACGGATCGAGCAGTGGGTCGCTTCCGTATCCCAGCGGCTGGAACGTCTTCGGAAGATCCATCTCCCCACCGGTTTTCCGTTCGATCTTGCCCCGGACTCGCTGGAACCTCTGGAGGTCTTCCTGCTCGGCAGGTTCCGGGAGAAATCGGTGCCGGATGCCTCGGGGATCGCCCTGGACGCCTGCGCCTACGTAGGGGAGATCATTCTCGACACGATCGGCGGCGAGTGGGCGTGGGCCCGTACGAAAATGTACGGGCCGCAGCCGGTCATCGGGCTCGACCCCGCATTCGCGGAGGACCGCGTAGCGGCCCTGGCAAGGACCTACCCCCACGTGGTGGTGAAAGACCACGTAGTGCCCATGGCGATGATCGACCACGCCTGCCGGGCGGGCAGTTGGGGGACGGACCTGATCGAGTCCCACCGCCATCTTCTGGGCATGGCCGAGCGCCACGCCCAGAAACACCCCGGTTGGCGGCCGACGCGGCGCCCCACACCCGGCGTGGACGCGTTGCGTGACCTCTCCCCCGGCTACGAGATATCTGCCGTGAACGAGACCGGCTCGGACATTTACGCGTTGCACGACTGGCTCGAAGAGCTGGAGACGCTCTCCGAGGCGATGGAATGGCCCCACCCGGAACGGGACTTCACCCCCGGCTCGCTTGCCGGTGTGGAAGCCGAACTGCTGCAGGACCACCACCGCGACACCCCGGCTTCGGACGATGACAGCTTCCATGAGTACCCGGCCTACCTCGGCGAGGTCCTGCTGCGGCTGGCGGGCGGCCGGTGGGGCTGGTACGCGGATCCCGCGCTGCGTTCCGACGGCACCGCGGTGATCATCCCCGACCCGGCCCTGGGGCTCGATGCCATCGCCCCGCGGCTGGTGGCCCATCACGCGATCCGGGCGCGCACCGGGCGGGAGTTCACGGCCCTCTACGACAGGGTCCGGGAGGCGGTTCAGGCGTATCGGGCGGGGCATCCGGGGTGGGAGCCGGTACGGGGAGAGGTACCGGAGAGGCCGGACTGGGGGGACAATCCGCGGCTGAACACCTGGCTGGCCGAGCGGGAGGCGGCCTTCCCCGCGTGGGCCGAAGAGGCCGGCGGGGAAGAGGTGTGGGACTTCTCCGCGGAGTCTCTGGACCGGCTCGAAGCACTGGTGCGGGAGATGTTCAGCACCTATAAGGACATGATCGCCCGGGAGGACGAGCCGTTTCTTGTCGGCGCGGCCTGGTACTACGGAGAGGTCCAGGTCAGGCTGTGCGGAGCGGTATGGCAGTGCCGTCCGGAAGCCGAAGAGGACCTCCCCAACGATCCATTCCTGGTCAAGGGCGAGGACGCGGACGCGGACTCGGACACGGACACGGACACGGACGCGGACCCGGACACGGACACGGACACGGACTCGGTTGAGGACGACGAGTACGACGAGGATGTCGAGGACGACGAGGGGGTTTGCGTCGTCAGCTCTCCGCCCGACGAACTCCGCGCGCTGCTGCGGCGGGGAGAGAAGTACAGGCTTCGGGATGTCCTGAGCCGCTACAGCCAGGGCTTGTCCCAGACGTGTTCGCGCTTGTCATAGGGGGAGGGGACATGACGTTCCAGGACCACATGCGACGCATGGGCGCGCGGGCGCTGGAGGCGTTTCCGGAGGCGCTCAGACCGCAGATCTATGTGGTCTCGTTCCGGATCTGGCGGAATGACTCGTTCGACGACCGCCATCCGTATCTCGCGATCGGCTACAACACCGAGGACGAGCTACGACGGGTGCCGGCAGAGCAGCGGGACCCTGATCCGGATGAGGCCCGTTGGAACTACGCGTGGTGGCCGCTGGACGAGATCGCCGGGGTCATCGGCCACGATCCGGCCGACCCGACCGGAGCCGCCCTGCACACCGCCGAGGTGAAGGAGCTCGGGCTCTGGTACGAGGACGACGGGGGCGACGAGGGCGAGGCCGATGACGACGATGACGACGAGGTGAGCGTCCGGAACGAGTTGCTGGAGTTGCACTTCGACGAGGCCTGCATCGACCTGGCACGGCATCTGCACTCCAGCGGCCGGATCACGGAGATCCTCGGCCGCCCCGTTCCGATCGTGCTCTTCGACATGTACCGCGCGGGGTACGAGGAGACCCTCACCGAGGCGGCCAACCCGCCCGAGGTGGTGGCGGATTACCTGGCGTGGTGCAGGGAGGAAGAGGCGGGAGAGGCCGGCGAGGCGGAAGCGGGAGAGGCGGCCTGACGCACGTGGGCCAGTGCGGCTGTTCGGGCCGGCAGCGGGGGCACCACACCGCCCCGCGCCCCGCGAGGCGGGTGCGGCGCAACGCCTCGCCGCAGCGCGGGCACACCGCACCGACGTCGTCACGGTGCCCCGTGATCCCTATCCCTGACCCAGGACCGTGCCGACGAAGGCCGCCAGTCGGGCCCTGATCCGCTCGCGGTCCATCCCCTCCTGGCCGACGAGGTGTTCGACCAGATCGGCGCGGGTGGCGGCCAGCAGGGCGTGCGCCGTGAAGTCGCTCTCCGGAGCCGGACCGGCCGCAGTGCCATCCCCAGTGCCGTCCGCAGGGCCACCCGCAGCACCGTCCGTCGCGTCGCGCATCCGCTCCAGCAGGTCCCGCAGGATGCCGTGCCACCACGCGTAATGCGCCGCCTGATACGGGCTGCCGCTGCCGGCCTCCTCCAGCGCGAGGGAGAGATGCCGGTTGTCGAGCTTGAAGCACAGGACGGCGTCGAGCAGCGCCGGTACGCGCTCACGCGGCGGGGCCGAGGGCCCCAACGGGGCCGGACCCGCCTCCACGGCATGCCGCAGCGGCTCGATCCGGGCTTCGAACACCGCACGGATCAGACCGGTGCGGTCGCCGAACCGCCGGAAGAGCGTGCCCTTGCCGACGCCCGCCGCCGCCGCGATCTCGTCCATCGACACGCTGCGGGGGCTCTCGCTGCGGGCGAAGAGCTCGTCGGCCGCCGCCAGAACGGTCTCGCGGTTACGGAGCGCGTCCGCACGCGCCTTGCGTTCGGCCATGATCAGCCCTCCCCTTTACGAAGCGGACCGACGGTCCGTATAGTCGAAGTCAAGCGGACCAGCGGTCCATATAGCGCCCCAGTGTAGGGGCGAGGAGGCACCCCCATGAGCACCGGCAACACCGCACCGACCGCACCACCCACACCGACAGACCTCTACCGCCACGGCCTACGTCTGCTCCTCGACAAGGACATCGACGGCTGGGTGGCGCTGTGCGACGACCACGCCGTCTTCGAGTTCCCCTTCGCCCCGGACGGCTTCCCCAAGCGGCTCGACGGCAGGCCGGCGGTCGCCGCGTACATGCGGGACTACCCCACTCACATCGACCTCCAGGACTTCCCCCACCTGGAGATCCACCGGACCGACGCCCCGGACACCATCGTCGTCGAAATGCGCGCCACCGGGCGGATCGTGGCCACCGGTGCGCCGTACGAGATGGCCTACATCGCCGTGGTGACGGTCAGGAACGGTCGCATCACGCACTACCGCGACTACTGGAACCCCTTGGCCGTCCCGGCCTCCATGGCCGAGGTGAAGTCGTCATGGGCGACGTCGTCATGAGTGAAGTCGTCATGAGCGACCGCGAACCCATCCTGGTCACCGGCGCCACCGGCAACACCGGCAGCCGCCTCGTACCCCGGCTCACCGCGCTCGGAATCCCCGTCAGGGCCGCCGGCCGCCACCCCACCCAGCAGGCCGGCGCCCGGCCAGTCCGCTTCGACTGGCACGATCCCGCCACCCACCACCGCGCCCTGGACGGAGCGGCCCGGCTCTACCTCGTGCCGCCGGTCGCCGCACCCGACCCCGCCGCCGTCATGCTGCCCTTCCTGGAGCGGGCCCGTACGGCCGGTGTGCGCCGTGTGGTGCTCCTCAGCTCCTCGGCCCTGCCCGCCGGTGGCCCGGGGGTGGGCCAGGTGCACGCGGCGCTCCCGGACCTGTTCGACGAGTGGGTGGTGCTGCGGCCCTCCTGGTTCATGCAGAACTTCACCGGCAGCCATCCGCACGCCCAGGGCGTCCGCACCGACGGCACCATCCTGACCGCTACAGGCACGGGCCGTGTCGCGTTCGTCGACGCGGACGACATCGCCGCCGTCGCCGTGCACGCCCTCATCGACGAACCGGCGCCGCCCGGCCCCGACCTGGTGATCACCGGCCCCCAGGCCCTGAGTTACGACGACATCGCCGCCACCCTCACCGCGGTCACGGGCCGGCCGGTACGCCACCGACCGCTCACCTACGAGCAGCAGCGCGACCGGCTGGCCGCCGAGATGCCCGAGGAGTTCGCCGCACTGCTGGCCGGCCTGGACCGGGCCATCGCCGAGGGCGCCGAGGACCGCGTCACCGACACCGTCGAGCGCATCACCGGCCAACCGCCCCGCAGTTTCCGGGCGTTCGCGGACCAACAGGCCTGGTGACCGACAGACCTGGTGACCATCAGGCCTGGTGACCATCAGGCCTGGTGACCATCAGGCCTGGTGAGGCCGCCCGTACGCCGGCGCCATTCGCTGGGTCACCAACGAGCCGGCGCGCGGGCGGCCGCTACAGGTGTGGTGTGCCGCCGGGTCGGCACGGTGCGTTGCTACCCGGCGGGCGAGTCGCTCGCGGAGGGGGTGAGCACGTGGGCGCGGGCGCCCGGCCTGGTCGGCTTACGGAAGCGGGCCGGCGAGCTGGAGGTGGCCGGAGAGCTGGACACGGCCGGACGGTCGGGGGCGGCCGGGGAGTTCGACCGGGCAGGCGACTCGGCATCGGCCGGAGAGTCGGAAGGGTCCTGGTAGTCGGAGGGGTCCTGAGAGTCGGAGGGGTCCTGAGAGTTGGAAGGGTCCCGGGAGTCGGAGGGGTCCCCGGAGTCGGAGGGATCCGGAGCGTAGGACTCGTCCGGAGCATCGGAGGGATCCCGGGAGTCGGAGGGACCCTGGGAGTCCGAGGGATCGCGGTAGTCGGAAGGCTCCTGGGAGTCGGACTCGTCCGAAGGCTCCACCTCGGCCAGCTGCAGGCTGCCGTACCGCCCCATCGTGGCCGCCGTACCGGCCGGCACGGTGGCCAGGGCGTTCCCGGTGCAGTCGCGGGAGGTCCACAGGACGAGGTCGACGCCGGTGTCGTTGTCCACCTCGCCGTAGGCGTCCCCCAGGCCGTAGCAGTGGTCGTCGCCGGGATCGAGGATCTCGTGCGGCCTGTTCCCGGGCCGGGTGTGGAAGGTGATGACGCCGGTGGCGGCATGGGCGCCGAGCGGGCAGAGCACGGCGAACACCGTGGTGAGGGCCGCCGCGCCAAGGAAAGCGGTCTTGCGTCGCATCTACGGAACTCCTTGTCGGCCAGGGCGGCGGTCCGGCGCCCAGGTCGGGATCGTTGCGGGACTTCGCCATGGGGGGTTCCCGATGCCGAATCGGAATATTCCGTACTTATGACACATTCACCCGACGATCGAGGAGAGCGGCTCCGCCGGGTCACCGTTCCCGTTGTGGCCGGACGCTGCCCAGCCACAGCATGTCGCGGGCCCGGGTCATGGCGACGAAGAGCTGACTGCGGGCCAGTTCGCCGCGTTCGCGGGCGGTTTCGGACGCGGTCCCGTGCTGGGCGTCGGCCGGCCGGCCCGCGTCGTACCGGGGGAGGTATACGCGCTTGAACTCCAGGCCCTTGGCGCGGCGGTAGCTGCCGAGTTTCACGGCCGCGACCGGGTGCCCGTCGTACCTGTCCAGCGGGCAGACCGGGATGCCCGCCCGGGTGAGGAGGCGCTGGTAGCGCTCGATGGCGCGCTGGGTGGGGCAGAGTACGGCGGAGTCGGCCAGCTGCTGGGGTGTCAGGGCGCGCAGTGCGGCCAGCAGGGCCTCGTCGTGCGCGGCCGGGGTCGGCAGCACGGCGCGGTGCACCCGGCCGTCGTGGTAGGTCAGATCGACGTCCCGGCGGCCCGGGGTGGGCAGTCCGTCGAGGTCCTCGAAGGAGTCCTCGGCAACGACGGAGAGCGCGGTGTCCACGATCTCCTTGCTGTTGCGGTAGTTGGCGCGCAGCACCTGCCCGCGGTCGCCGCGGATGTCGATACCGGCGTCCGAGAGCCGGAACCCGCCGGGGTAGACGGCCTGTTGGCCGTCCCCCACCAGCAGCAGCCCGTTGGGGCTGTCGCCGACCAGGGCGTGCAGCAGACGCACCCCGACCAGGGTCAGGTCCTGGACCTCGTCCACGACGACGGCCGTATAGGCACCGTGGCCGGTGCGGCCGGCCGCCTCCGCCAGGGCGAGCGAGAGGACGTCGTTGAAGTCGTGCACCGCACGCTCGACGCGCTCGGATTCGTACGCCTCGTAGAGGGCCCAGACGGCCTGCCGGTGCGGGCGGCGCAGACCGGCGCGGCGGCGCCGGCGGACCAGCGCGGCGTACTCCTCGAAGGAGGCGATACCGCGGCCCTTGATGACGTAGTTGATCTCCTCCTGCCAGTAATGGGGCAGCGGATCGATCTCGGCGAGGCAGCTGTCCCGGCCGACGTGCTTCCAGGCGAGGCTGAAGGCGGTCTCCGCCTTCTTCCGGTGCAGACGGACGGGGACACCGCGGCCGCTGACGTACTCCTGTGCCCAGGAGTGCAGGCTGCGGAACTCGATCCGGTCCGCCACCGCCGGGGCCATGGTCTTGAGGAAGGTGGCCTGGACGCGGGGCAGGTTGTTGGCGAAGGTGACGTACAGGATGCGGCCGTTGGTGCGTTGGGCCAGATAGGCGGCGCGGTGCAGGGCGACGACGGTCTTGCCGGTGCCGGCCGGGCCGCTGATCCGGGCGGGGCCGGCCCAGTTGCGTCGTACCAGTGTGAGCTGGTCGGGGTCGAGGAAGGTCATCCATTGCTCGATGGGGGCCCGGCGCGCTTCGTCGAGCGCGGCCTCCCGCAGTCCGTCGAGGTCGAAGAGGCCGTCGGACGCGGCGTCCGGCGGGCGGGCGCCGACGACCGCGGGCCGGGCGGCGGGCGGGGCCTCGTACTCGGGGAAGGCCCGCGCCAGATGTTCGGCGAGGGCGCGGACCGACTGGACGGACAGCCGGGTGCGCTCCGACAGCAGCGCCGGGCCGATCTCGTGCTCGCCCAGCAGGCGTACCCGGCCCAGCTCGGTGTCGACGCGCTGCCCCGCGAAGGCCATCAGCGGGCGCACCGCCACCGGGGACATCCCCAAGGAGGCCACCGCGCTCTCGGCGGTCTTGGTGACCGCGAGCAGCTTGCGCCGGTGCTCGTCGCGGGAGAATCCGCCGGCGCGCAGCCGGCCGGCCGAGGCCTCGGGCGCGGCCCGCCAGTTCTTGACGTCGATGACGAAGACGCCGCCGGGGCCGATCAGCAGCATGTCCACGTTGGCCGCGCGGGTGCCCGGCCAGCGCCGGTCCACCAGCAGCCGCCAGCCGCGCTCGGTGAGCATCAGCAGCTGGGCGGCGACCCGCCGCTCCCCCTCGCTCGCCGCCTCCCACCGCTCGGCCTGCCTTCTGGCCGCCTGCCACTGTTCGCGTAACAGGCGCTCCTGCCTACGGGCTTCCTGCGCTCGCCGAGATGCCGAACTGCCGGCCGACCTGCCTGTCGGGCTCCCTGCCGCCATCGCTCGCCCCCCTTGCCGCTCGCCCCCGCGTCCACGGGGTCATGAACCATAGGTCGGTGGCACATGACGTGGTAGCGCGCACGGGAGGGGCACGGGCGCATGCTGCGGAAAGGCGCGCGGCCCGTCCTTGTCGCCTCGGGAGCCGGCAAGGACGGGCCTGGACACGGGCGCTGCGGGCCCAGCGCTGCGGGGCTGCGGGAGCTGCGGACTACCCGACGCCCGCGACCGCCCGCTGGAAGATCCGGGCCGCCGAGGTGCCCAGCCCGGTCGGCGCGCCCAGCCACCCCGGCGAGCCCGGCGGGTGGCGCAGCTCGGGCTCGATGTAGCGCAGGCAGCCCCGGTGCCAGATGAGGATGCCGGCCATCCAGTTCTCCAGCTCGTGAACGTATCCGTCGAGCGCCTTGCGGGCCTCCGGCGAGAGGTCGAAGTCGTCGTGGACGACGGGGAGTTCATGGGCGGCGACGTGCTGGAACTCGTGCATGCGCGACGTCATCAGATCATTGATGATGTTCAGCGCGGTCGGGTAGTCGCAGCCGAAGAAGGTCTGGACGACCAGGATGCCGTTGTGGACCTCGCCCTCGTACTCGATCTCCTTCTGGTAGGAGAAGACATCGTTCATCAGGCAGGCGAAGTCGGCGGCGGCGTTCTCCAGTGAGCGCAGGGGGCCGGTGCGGTAGATCTCCGGCGGGACCTGCCGGCCGTGCCCGATGCGGCTCAGGCTCATGGTGAGGTCGGAGCCGAAGGTGGCCCGGCGCATCTCGATGTAGTCGACCGGGTCCGGGACGCGGTTCTGGATCTGGTTGTCGATCTCCCAGAGCCAGCTGGCCGTCATCTTGTCGATGGTCTCGCGGAACATCCGGCGCGCTTCGAGGGTCATTGGTCCCGCCGTACGGGTCCACAGGTCGGCCAGCCCGCGTTCGAGGGCGTTGACCGGTTCGGGTGTGCCGGCCGACGGTTCGAGCGGCATGAACGCGGACAGCCGCTCGGTGCACACCTTGGCGGCGGCGATGTCCCGGGTCCGGCCGAAGACCTGCGGGTAGTAGTCGTCCGCGTAGGTGCCCCAGGCCAGCCACGCCGAGCTCAGGTCCAGTTGCTCCGGGGTGGCGTCCGGGTGGATGCCGGCCGCGCACAGCGCCAGGTCGTGCCGGGCCATCGCGGGCTCGTCCCAGACGTCGGACAGCGGTACGCCGGGCTGCGGGCGAAGGATGCCCATCCGGTGCGCCCAGGCGATGACCCGGCGGCGGGCGCCCTCCAGGTGCGGGCTGAGGGTGGTGGTGAACGGCATATGGATGTCGGGGATTTGAGAGGCGCCGACCTTTTGGTGCGGGACGTGGGTGGAGCTGCGGAAGCGGAGCGCACCGGCCGTGGCCAGGGCCGTTCTGAGGTCGGCCGCCGAGGTGCCCGGTCCGCCGACGGAGAAGGGCGACCAGGGCAGCGAGGTACCGGCCGCGGACCCGCCGCCGTTCATATAGCGGCTGGAGCGCATATGCCATTCATGGCCGCCGGACTGCCAGTCCTGGAGCCCCTTGGCGTACGCCAGCACCTCCGCGCAGGACTTCGGGTCCAGGCCCTTCTCCACGAAGAGCGGCGGGAGTTCGGCGACCACGGTGTTCTCGAACTGCTGCAACCGTGAGGTGATCAGGTCGTTGACGGCGTCGGCGGCCTCCTGGGTGGTGCAGTTCAAAAAGGTCTCCAGCACCAGGACGCCATTGCTCAGCTCGCCTTCGTCCTCCGTCTCCCGCTGGTAGGAGAACAGGTCGTTGCGCAGATGTACGCCGTCGGAGAAGGTGTCCCGCAGCACCCGCAGCGCCCGGGAGCCGGCGACGGCCGCGGGGACCTCGGCGCCGGTCGCGTACTCCACCAGGCCGGCGGACCAGGGGGCGCCGCCCACCTTGCGGCGCATCTCGATGTACTCGACGGGGTTGGGCACCCGGTGGATATTGATGTTGGACAGTTCCCACAGCGATTCATTGAGCAGATGCTCGGTGCTCTCGGCGAACCGCCTCCGCCAGTCCAGGGACATGTGCGGCACGGTGCGCGCCCACAGATCGGCAAGTCCCGCCTCGACGGGGTTGGTCGGCTCGGGTACGGGTGTGGTCAGATCCATCGGCATGAAGGCGGGCAGCCGGTCGAGGTACTCCTTGCCGCCCTCCCGGTCCAGCGTCCGCTTGAACTTCTCCAGGAAGTGGTCGTCGAAGAAGAAGACCCAGACGTACCAGTCGGTCACCAGCGAGAGCGCGTCCGCGTCGCAGTCGGGGTGGGTGTAGGAGCACAGCAGGGCGTAGTCGTGGGCGTCGAGGTCCTTCTCCTCCCAGATGCCCGAGCCCTCCAGCATCTCCATGTCGCGGGCCCACTTCTTGGAATGCGTCCGCGCCGTCTCCAGATGCGGGTTCAACCGCGCCGGATAGGGCGTATAGAAGTTCGGCAGTTCAAATGGCTGCGTCACCGTTGCTGGCCTCTTCCCCATACGTGCGGAAGGAAGGCGCGCTGAACCACGCCTCCCGGACGGGGGCAGCGCTACCCCGCCGGTCGGCGCACTAGGCCTTATGGAGGAGGAGGTTCCGCCTCCCGGCGTCTTGGGATCGGTCAGCTCCGGGAGATGATCATTTCAGGCTTGCTTGTGACGCCGTTCTTTCGGCTTGTGCCGCGGTACGGAGTGCGAGGTCCGCCAGCGCCTCGGGGGCGCCGGCCTGGCCGCGGATGCCGGGGAAGGCGTTGATGTCCACGATCAGCGGCGCACCGCCGCCGGCGTCCAGGATGTCCACGCCGTAGACCTCCAGCCCGAAGACCTCGCCCACCCGCAGCGCGGCGCCGCTCCAGCCCGCCGGCAGCTCGTCGACCGGCAGCGGCAGAGTGGGCCCCCGGCCGTCCGGCGCCAGTTCCGAGCGGCGCAGCCCGGTGAAGAGCTGCCCGGCGACCACCCACAGCTTGTGGTCCCAACCGCTGTTCGCGGTGAACTCCTGGACGACCACCGGCTCATCGGGCCAGGCGGCGGCCAGCTCGCGCAGCCGTGCGGCGCTGTCGGCCCGGGTCACCAGGTCATGGCGCCGGCTGTAGCGGCTCTTGATCACCAGCGGGGTGGCCGGTTCCCCGGCCGTGGCCAACTGCCCCAGCCCGTCCACGAGGGCGGTTTGTGCGAACGGCAGCCCGGCCGCGCGGGCCAGCGCCGCCATCTCCACCCGGTCCTGACACCGCGCGGTGGCCGCCGCGGAGTTGATCACCGGGGCGCCGTACCCCTCCAGCCTGGCGGCGAGGGCCAGCGCCCGGGGCGTACGGGCCTTGAGGAGGTAGACATCGGCCAGGTCGCCGCGGTCGAGGTCCTGGACGTCACCGCCCGGGTCCAGGTGCTCCACCCGGTGATGCGGGGTCAGCAGCCCGGTGACCGCGGCCAGCACCGGGTGAGCGGGGTCCGCGGTGATCAGACCGACCCTCATCGGTCACCGCCGATCGCGGCCAGCGGGACCGTTGCCGGGGAGGCCAGGTCCACGACCGGCTGCCGGGGTCCCTTACGGGCGAGGTGCAGCACGGCGGCGGACACCCGGGCGACCGCGTCCGGCACCTGGCGGAAGCTGGGGAAGTCGTTGATGTCCACGACCACCGGGCCGTCCGGCCCGAGCAGGACGTCCACCCCGTACAGATCGAGGCCGAAGACCGCGCCTATCTCGGCGGCGATCCGGGCGACTTCCGGTGTGAGCGGGACCTGGCGCTCACGCACGGCGCGCCCCGGGTGCAGCGGGGAGCACCGCTCGGTGGCGTACAGCTCACCGGCGACGCAGTACACCTTCAGATCCGTACCGGAGTTGGGGACATACGGCTGGGCGATCAGCAGCCCGCCGGCCGCCCCGCCCCCTTCCCCGGGTTCCGCGGAAAGCGCCTGGTCCAGCAGCTGTTCCGGCGACGCGACCAGCCGCACCGCGCGTCCCGAGCTGCCGTCCGCGGGCTTCACCACGAGCGGGTACTGCGCCTCGGGTATCTGCGCGAACTCCTCGGCCCGGGCCGCCGCATACGTCACGGGGACGGGCAGTCCGCTACTGCGGGCGATCACCGCGGCGAGCGCCTTGTCGCGGACGCCCCTGATCGCCCGTACGTCGTTCACCGTCGTCAGTCCGACGCACGCGGCGGCTTCCAAAAGGCTCAGGCCCGGTCCGCCGGAGACGGTCTTGAGGACCCAGGCGTCATGGCTGCCCGCCTGGATCGCCTCGGATATGGGGATCAGTGAGCGGCCGGGCCACAGCACGTCCACCTGGTGGCCCCAGGCGCCGAGTTGGCGGATCACGTCCAGCGGCATGCCGTCGTAGCGGTACTGCTCCTCCACCAGGAAGCAGAGTCTCATCGGGGCATCCTCGTCATCGCCGCACGTCCACCGTCCGTCCGGCAGATCCATGACGCACCAGGATCCCATGCGGGGATCCGCGGGGCCCTGCGGCCCGCGCGCCCGGCACCGGCTGATGTTTCGGCGACGTTACGCCACCCCTCGCGTCACTTCCGTACGCCATGACCAGGGGGTTGCCGGGCCCCGGCGAAGGTTGCGCCACCCACCCTCCCGACTCACAAATCCCGTATGCCGGAACACTTGTTCCGCTTCCCGGGTGCTCCTAGGGTCGGGCCACCCCGGGGACGGATCGGTGAGGTGTACGCAGGTACCGAAGTACGGAAGCAGGCGAGCGGGTTGGCGAACGAGCAGCACAGCGGCTTCGGCCGGCGTGGGTTTCTGGCCGGCGTGAGCGGAGTCATCGGCGCATCGGGAATCGACGCTCCGGGCACGGCGGATGCCGCCGCCCCGCACGACGCCCGGACGAAGAACGGAACGGACAACGGCCTGCGGCCGGCGCACTTCCACGGCACCCGGCAGCTGCTGGTGCCCGAGCTGCTGCTCCTGCCGGACGGGCCGGTGCGCGGGCAGGCCGTGCTGGTCGACGGCGGGAAGTTCCGCACCATCGGGCCGGCCGAACAGCTCATCGCCGCGCACCGGGATCTTCAACCGGTGCGCCTGGACGGCCACTTGCTGATGCCCGGGTTCGTCGACGCGCACCACCATCTGACCCAGAGCTTCGGCAAGGCCCAGTCCTTCGGGCAGCCCTCGGAGATCTTCAAGACGGTCTGGGAGCCGCTGGAGCATGCGCTGGACGAGGAGAGCGCCTATCTCTCGGCGAAACTGGCCGCGCTGGAGGCTCTGCGGGGCGGCTTCACCACCGTCGCCGATGCCGGAACCCGGGCCCCCGTCGATGTCGGGGCGGTGGCCAAGGGCACGGAGGAGGCCGGTGTCCGGTGCGTACTCTCCGAGATCGTCTCGACCGGAACGGGCGGCCCCGCGCATCTGGCACGGTGGGAGGGCCATCCGCTGATCCACCCCTCGCTGGCGATCGCCGTCCCTGAGGACGCGCCCGGCGAGGTCATCAAGAAGACCGCCGACATGTGCGCCGAGGCCGGCGCGGTACTGCAGATCCATGTGAACGAGCACCTCGCCTCCGTGGAGCGCTCGTTGAAGAGCGTCGGCCGGCGCCCGCTCGAACATCTGCACCACATCGGCGCGCTCGGACCGCACACCCTGGGCGCGCACGCCACCCTCCTCACCCCTTCGGAGATGCGGCTGCTCGCCGACTCCGGTGCGGCGATCAGCTACAACCCGGTGGCCAGCGCCTGGAAGGGCAACGGCGTGGCGCACGCGACCATGCTGGCGGCGATGGGCGTGCGATTCGGCATGGGCACCGACGGCACCCGCGGTGACGGCTTCCGGCTGGTCGACGCCGGGGAGACGGCGCAGCGGCTGGCATACGGCATGGCCTCGGGCGACTCGGTGTGCGGGGCCGGGCGGACGTGGCTGACGCATGCGACCGCGGGCAGCGCCGATGCACTCGGGCTGGGCAAGGTGACCGGCGAGATCGCGGCCGGCAAGGCCGCCGACTTCCTCGTCGTGAACCTCGCCGTCCCCGAGCTCACGCCCTCCTACGACCTGCGGTGGGAACTTGTTCGCCTGGCGAACCGCGACCAGATCGCCGCGGTCGTCGTCAACGGCACGCTGCGCCTGTGGCACGGCTGGCCGCCGGACTGGGACGGCCACGCGCTGGTGGCACGGGCGGCGAAGCTCGGCCCGGAGGTCGTACGCCGGGCCAAGTTGCAGCGGGTGGAGCCGGTATAGGCCACCGGGCGTGCACCGGGCCCGGGCGGCCGCCGACCCCGCCTCCTACGGCTGACGGTGGGCGGCGCCCGGGCCGCCCCTCGCCCGGTCGAGCGTGGCGTGCAGGGTCAGCCGGTCGCCGCGCAGATGAATGAACTCCAGGTCGGCGGGGCGGCCGTCGGCGAGCCGGGTGAGGCGCTCGACGGCCAGAACCGCGCCGCCCGCGGGCATCGCGAGCACCGCGCAGGTCGCCGGGTCCGCGACCACGGCCTGTACGGACACCTCGGCCGTGCCGAGCGGCGTACCCGCGGCGGTCTCGATCAGATCGAAGACATCGTGCCTCTCCAGGGTGTCCCGGCCCCGCGCCAGCAGCGGCTCGCCCACCTCGGGGATCAGATAGGTGCAGTCCAGCGACAGCGGGGTGCCGTCGACCCGGCGCAGCCGCTCCAGGTAGACGGCCGGACCGCCCTCGGCCAGCCCCAGCCGCCGGGCGACCGTGCGCGGCGGCCGTACGCTGCGCGCCTCGCGCACCTCGTTGACGACCACGCCGTGCCGCTGGAGCACCTCCGCCAGACCGGACAGCTCCCCCAGCGGATGCTGGTACGCGCGCCCGACCACCACCGTGCCCACACCCTGGCGCCGGGCCACCAGTCCCTCGTCACGCAGCAGCCCCAGCGCCTCGCGCACGGTGTTGCGGGAGGTGTCGAACTCGGCCACCAGCGCCCGTTCATCGGGCAGCACCCCGTCGGGAAAGGCCCCGCGCAGCACCTGTCCCCGCAGCACATGCGCCACCCGCCGCGCCCGGTCCGCCCGGGTCGGCGCCGCGCCGGACCCGCCACCGCTCTCCCTCGGATCGCGCACGGCCCGGCCCTCCTCGCTTACCCCCAGCGGGTCACCGACGCTAGGCGAGCGGCGTTGCCGCGAGGTTACGCCACCCCACGTGACCTGCAAAGATGCCTGAGCTGGGGGTTTGCCGGCCAGACCGGGGGATGCGCCACCGGCGGGCACGGTATCGCTACCGTGAGGCGACCTCGATGGCGAGGAACCGGGATGGATCGGGAGGTTCAGTGACCAACAAGGCCGCGCCCTTCGACGACCTCGACCGCAAGATCGTTGCGGCGCTGATCGACAACGGCCGGGCGAGCTTCGCGGAGATCGGCGCGGCCGTCGGGCTGTCGTCCACCGCGGTCAAGCGGCGGGTGGACCGGATGCGGGAGAACAACGTGATCACGGGGTTCACCGCGACCGTGCGGCCGGCCGCGCTGGGCTGGCTCACCGAGGCGTATGTCGAGGTGTACTGCGACAGCGCCGCCCCGCCCCGGCGGCTCGCGGAGGTCGTGCGCAACCATCCGGAGATCGCGGCGGCGATGACCGTCACCGGGGGCGCCGATGCGCTGCTGCACGTACGGGCGACCGATGTCGAGCACTTCGAGGAGGTGCTCGAACGCATCAGGGCCGAGCCGTTCATCCGCAAGACGATCAGTTACATGGTGCTGTCGCATCTGCTGCCGGAGAGCCCGGAGGCGGGCGCCCGCCAGTCTTCCGCCCCCGAATGACGCAGGAATCCTCCAGAAACAGCCGTCCATACGCAGCATTCCTGCGCCGATAAGCAGCATTTATTTCTTGTGGCCGGAATCCCGCGCTCCTTACCGTGGAAGCACCCCTGGTGACTATCCATAACGGTCTGTCATGACAGGAAGTGCAGGAAGCGGAGGGATATTTCTGTGCCGACGAGTCGTGAGTCGCGCCCCCGGCGCTATCTGGTCTGCGAGCCCAGACACTTCGAAGTGCGTTACGCGATCAACCCCTGGATGCGTGCGGAGGCGCCGGTCGACACCGCGCTGGCGGGGCGGCAGTGGGAGACGCTGATGCGCGCCTACCGCGTGCACGGACACACGGTGGAGCACGTGGCGCCGGTCGCCGGTCTGCCGGACATGGTGTTCGCGGCGAACTCGGCGCTCGTCGTGGGCGGCCGGGTCTTCGGCTCGTCCTTCCACGCGCCGCAGCGGCGACCGGAGTCCACGGAGTACGAAACCTGGTTCAAGACGGCCGGGTACGACGTCTACCGGCCGGAGTCGCTCTGCGAGGGCGAGGGCGATCTCGTACCGGCCGGCCGCTACATCCTGGCGGGCACCGGCTTTCGTACCACCCGCGCCGCCCATGACGAGGTGCAGGAGTTCTTCGGCGTACCGACGATCGGGCTCCAGCTGGTGGACCCGTACTTCTACCACCTGGACACCGCGCTCTTCGTCCTGGAGGAGGACGCGGAGACCGGCGCGGCGAACATCGCCTACTACCCCGAGGCGTTCTCGTCCGGCAGCCGCGAGGTGCTGCGGCGGCTGTTCCCGCAGGCGGTGATCGCCACCCGGGACGACGCCATGGCCTTCGGCCTCAACTCCGTCTCCGACGGCCGCCAGGTCTTCATCGCCCCGCAGGCGACCGGCCTCATCGACCAGCTCACCGCACGTGGCTATGTCCCCGTCCCCGTCGACCTGTCGGAGTTCCGCAAGGCCGGCGGCGGCATCAAGTGCTGCACCCAGGAGATCCGCTCATGACCGCTCCCACCCGTACCGCCGCCGTCCACGCGCCCCGTTCGTCCGCGGAGCTGATCCAGGCCGAGGGTCCGGTCCTCGCGCACAACTACCACCCGCTGCCCGTGGTCGTCGCGCGCGCCGAGGGTGTCTGGGTCGAGGACGTCGAGGGGCGGCGCTATCTCGACATGCTGGCCGGCTACTCGGCGCTCAACTTCGGCCATCGGCACCCGGCCCTGATCGAGGCCGCGCACCGCCAGCTCGATCAGCTCACCCTCACCTCCCGCGCCTTCCACAACGACCGCCTGGCCGGTTTCGCCGAGGGCCTCGCCGAGCTGACCGGCCTGGACATGGTGCTGCCGATGAACACCGGCGCCGAGGCGGTGGAGAGCGGCATCAAGGTCGCCCGTAAGTGGGCGTACGACGTCAAGGGCGTCCCGGCGGACCGGGCGACGATCGTCGTGGCCGCCGACAACTTCCACGGCCGTACGACCACGATCATCGGCTTCTCCAACGACGAGACCGCCCGCGCCGGCTTCGGCCCCTTCGCCCCCGGCTTCCGCGTCGTCCCGTACAACGACCTCGCCGCCCTCGAAGCCGCCGTGGACGAGACCACGGCCGCCGTACTCATCGAGCCCATCCAGGGCGAGGCCGGCGTCGTCATCCCCGACGCGGGCTATCTCACCGGCGTACGCGAACTGACGCGGCGGGCCGGCTGTCTGTTCATCGCCGACGAGATCCAGTCAGGCCTGGGCCGCACCGGAACCACCCTGGCCGTCGACCACGAATCCGTCGTCCCCGACGTACTCCTCCTCGGCAAGGCGCTCGGCGGGGGCATCGTCCCGGTCTCCGCGGTCGTCGCCCGCCGCGAGGTGCTCGGCGTGCTGGGCCCCGGCCAGCACGGCTCGACCTTCGGCGGCAACCCGCTGGCGGCGGCGGTCGGTTCGGCCGTCATCGAGCTGCTCGCCACCGGAGAGTTCCAGCGCCGTGCCGCCGAACTCGGCGACCAGCTGCGCACCGGCTTGGCCGCACTGACCGGCAAGGGAGTGACCGGCTTCCGCGCCCGCGGCCTGTGGGCCGGCGTCGACATCGACCCCGCCCTCGGCACCGGCCGGGAGATCAGCGAACGCCTCCTGAAGGAAGGAATCCTGGTCAAGGACACCCACGGCTCGACAATCCGGCTCGCCCCGCCGCTGACCATCACGGGGGAGGAACTGGCGTCGGCGCTGGGGAGCTTGGAGCGGGCGCTGGGCTAGGTCCTGGCATCTTCGGCCTGTCCCTCGGCGCCGACGGTGGCGGCACCGAGGGATGGCCGATTCCGGCCGTTGCGCGACAAGCCGCAGGGTTGCCGGGTGCGAAGTGACGGGGGTGTACTGGAGTAACCGGCGGTGTCCCGGGGCAGACGTACTGCGGCCGGTCTGGAGGCCGTTCGGGAAGAGCCGCCATCGCGGAGCGCCATTGCGCACCTGACTGCTGTTCGTTGAGACAACAACGGGGGACAACAGTGTCTGACATCAATTCTCTGGTCGGCGAGATCGTGCCGGCGGTCGGTGCGGCAGTGGGCGCCTACGGCGTCAATGTGCTGAGCCGGGCCGAGGACCAGGCGGCCGATGCGACGGTACGGCTGGGCCAGCGGCTGCTCGACCGGATCCTGCGCCGCACTCCGGACCGCGCACCGATCGAGGCGGCGGTGACCACCCTGGCGACAACAGACGGTGATCCGGACGCGCTGGCCGCACTGCGCCTTCAGATCAGAGGAGCTCTGGCGGCCGACCCGTCGCTGGTCACGGAGTTGGCGGCACTGCTTC
The DNA here is from genome assembly GCF_022221585.1 of Streptomyces inhibens. Taxonomy (NCBI): domain Bacteria; kingdom Bacillati; phylum Actinomycetota; class Actinomycetes; order Kitasatosporales; family Streptomycetaceae; genus Streptomyces; species Streptomyces inhibens. Next base: position 5,347,762 of record NZ_CP084681.1, on the reverse strand, counting down.
CCGAGCGGTCGGCGGCGCAGGCCGACGGCGCACGGGCGGTGGCTGTGACCGGGAACGTCCCCGGCATCGTGTCGACCGGGGACGCCGCGATCAACATCCAGCGCCGGTGAGCGGCGAGGCCGGGCCGCTCGACGGGCCTGCGGCACACATGTCCCAGGATCCGGCCCGCTCCGGCGCCGAGCGATCGATCGTGGTCCACGGCGACGTCCAGGGCAATGTGAGCACGGGTGACTACACCCTCAACGTCATCTACGCCGACGGAAAGTTCGTCGAGACCGAGAGCGTGCTGGAACTGCCGCTGCGCGAGCCCCCTCCGCTGCGGGCTCCTGCCCAGGCCGACCTGTTCGGCCGCGACGAGATCGTGGAGCAGACCTTCAGGCAGCTGACCGAGGGCACCAGTGTCCAGCTGTACGGGCCCGCGGACATCGGGAAGAAGGCGATCGCCGAGGCGGTGCACCGCAAGCTGGCGGCGCGAGGGCAGCGTGGCCACGTCCTGTCACCCCGGGCCGGGGAGACCGGCACGCTGGAGATCCTCTACCAGCGGCTGGCCGAGGCGTTCTTCGGCAAGTCCTTCCTGCGCGGGGTCGACGAGACCATGCTGCACGAGGCCGTCGCCGACGTCTGCGACGTACACGTCACCGTCTTCGACTGCGAACTGAGCCGGGAGGACGTGGCCCGGGTGCTGCAGACCTTCTCCGGCTGCACGTTCCTCTTCACGTCCCCGTACCCGACGCTGCCGGACACCGCGGCGGCGCACCAGGTCCAGCCCCTGCCCCGGGCCGCCGCGATCGAGCTGCTCAGCTCCGAACTCGGGCTGACGCTGGGCCCGGTCGGTCTGCAGAACCTTCAGTTCGACCACGCCTACCGGATGGCCGACGACAAGCCTCAACGCCTGCGCCAGTACGCGGAGTTCATCAAGGGCTCCGACCAATGGCGTGCCAGGGCGGCCAGGGAGCCCCACGACCAGCCGCCGCCGGTCGACCCGGACCGGCTGAGCCCGCGGCATCAGGCCGAGACCCTGGCCGTCGCCCTGAGCGAACCGGCCCGCAGCGTGCTGGTCGCGCTGGCGACGTTCGGCGTGCCGCTGGCCGCTGCCTGGTTCGCACCGGTCACCGGAGATCCACGGGCCGCGGACGCCGGGCCGGAACTCTACGACCGGCGCCTGGTCACCTACAGCGCCGGCACCTACCAGCTCACCGAGGACGCCGCCGCCGCGGTCCGCAACCAGAACTGGGCCCCCACCGCGGCGGCCACCGCCGCTGAAGGCCTGACGGCAGCGCTCGCCGCGAAGGCCGGGCCGCCGGGACCGGACCCGTATCTGCTGCTGATCGTCGCGCGCGCCCTGAGTGAGGCGCAGCAGTGGGTACTGGTCTCACGCCTGGTCAAGACCGCCGCGCCGGCCGCGCTGGCAGCCGGCCGCGGGCAGATCGCGCTGCGGCTCTACGTCCTGGGCAAGGTCGCCGCGACGCACGGCGGAATGACCAAGGACCTCAAGTACTACGTCAGCGCCGAGGAGCAGATCAGCAACCTGCTGAAGGGCGACAAGCTCGCTGTGGCCGCGGCCCTGGCGCTCGTCGCCGCGCCTGTCGTCCCGACGGCGAAGATCGGCAGCCTGTTCAGTTACCTCGCGAAACTCGCCACCGCCAACACTGCCGCCACGGCGGGAACCGCCGCCGTGGTGGTCGCGGCCGCCACGACCGTCGTGGTGGTGGCGAGCGGGAGCGGTGTGCCCGCCGGTTGCGATGAGGCCAAACAGATCATCGTCACCAAGGAACAGCCGACAGAGATGCGCGCGACGAAAGACTTTGTCGCGCGGTCCAGGCAAGTGGCATCCGGACTGAATGCCGCGGCCGCAAAGGCGACCGATGCCAAGGTGAAGTCCGCGCTCCAGACTCGGGCGAACGAACGGAACAGCGTGGCCGACGCCAAAGAGCGCGAGGGCGACGATCCCCGAATGCACCCCGACGTCGTAGCCGCCCTCATCGCAAGCAAAGCGCTACAAGAAGAGATCAAGGACATGCAGAAGATCTCCCCTGTCTGTTCCAACGTTGTTGAGTGACACCGGGCGCCTGTGTCCGTGACGCCTGCCGCGCCCTTGGACGCGATGACCATGGCCCCCTGACCGGTCACTTCCGGGACGCGCCCGCCGTCCCCGGCTCCGTCCCCAGCTCCGTTCCCGCCCGTGCCGCCGCCATGAGCCTCTCGGCGGCGGTACGGGCATGCCGGGCGGCGGTGGGATCGCCCGAGATCGCGGCGGAGCTGATCGCACCGTCGACGAGCAGCGCCAACTGCCCGGCGAGTTCCCCGGGTTCGGCGATCGGTACGGCCCGGACGAGGCCGGTCAGATACGAGAGCAGCGCGCGCTTGTGCTCCCGGGCGACGCGCCCGACACCGTCCGAGGTGGCCCCCAGCTCCCCGAAGGAGTTGATGAAGGCGCAGCCGCGGAAATCGGGCTCCGAGAACCAGCTGTGCAACCAGTCGAAGACTGCGAGCGGACGGGTTTCGGGCCCGTCGGCACGCTCGGCCACGTAGTCCGCGAGCGCGGCGCGCCAGCGGGTGTCGCGACGGCGCAGATACGCCTCGACAAGATCGTGCTTGGCGGGAAAGCACTGGTAGAGGCGCTTGAGCGACACTCCGGCGGTGGTGCGGAGTTCGTCCATGCCGACGGACTGGATCCCGCGGTCGTAGAACAGCTTCTCCGCGGCGTCGAGTATCCGCGTACGGGCTTCGTCGAGGTCCATGGCACTTCCGGGGCTTTCCAGGAGAACGGTCGTTCTCTACACTAGCCGACGAGCGGAGAACGACCGTTCTCCTCTGTGCCGAGAGAGGGAGCCCGTCATGGCACCACGCCCACCCTTCCCGCCCTTCGACGAGCAGAGCGCGCTCCGCAAGGTGCAGGCCGCCGAGGACGCCTGGAACACCCGCGACCCCGAGCGGGTCGCCCTCGCCTACACCGAGGACTCGGTCTGGCGGAACCGGGACACCTTCGTCACCGGCCGCGACGAGATCGTCGTCTTCCTCCGCCGGAAGTGGGCCCGCGAGCTCGACTACTCACTGCGCAAGGAGCTCTGGTCGTACAGCGGCAACCGGATCGCGGTGCGCTTCCAGTACGAGTCCCATGACGCGGACGGCCGGTGGTGGCGCAGCTACGGCAACGAGCTGTGGGAGTTCGACGAGGAGGGGCTGATGCGCCGCCGCGAGGCCGGTATCCACGATGTCGCGATCACGGAGGCGGAACGGCGGATCTTCGGGCCACGGCCGGAGGAGGAGCGGGGCCGCCCGCTTCCGTTTCACTGATCGGCCGGCGCCGGGGGACGGCCCGTATCGGACGACCCGGCCGACGGTCGGCAGTGGTGAACGCGCTGGGCAGGCGGCAGGCATGTGCGGAGGTTTCGCTTCCCCGTCATGCGGGAAAGAAAGTTGACGACCGAACCAATGGGCTGCCCATCCCTCCTCGGGGATGCGCAGCCTTGTCGCGTTATGTGTGACGTGTGGTCTCTGGTTGTGGTGCCCCGCAGCGGGTCTCCGGGCCTGTGCTGGTGCCCGGGTGACGGCTTCTCAGGAGGGGCGGCCCCCGCAGAAGGGGTCCACATGAGTACCAGTCTTCAGTCACCGTTGCAGGAACTGCTGCGGACAACCGCTCTCCCCGGCCAGGTGCGGCCGACCGCCGAGGCACCGGAGGTGAGCCGGGCAGCAGCGCCGGCGAACATCTTCCTGGCCGTCACCTCGATCCCCGTCAACAACAACCCGGTCGGGCTGGCGTTCGCCCCCAACGGCAACCTCTACGTCGCCAACTCCGGATCAGCCAATGTGTCGGTGATCAGCACCGCCACGGACACCGTCGTCGGCGGCCCGATCGGCGTCGGCGGTACGCCGGTCTGGCTGACGGTCGCCCCCAACGGCAACGCCTACGTCCCCAACAGCGGGTCGAACACCGTGTCGGTGATCAACACCGCCACCAACACCGTCGTCGGCGCCCCGATCCCCGTCGGCGGCCAGCCGGCCGTGGCGGCGGTGGCCCCCAACGGCAACGTCTACGTCACCAACTTCGCCGCGAACACCGTGTCGGTGATCGACACCACCACCAACACCGTCATCGGCGCCCCGATCGCCGTCGGCGCCCAGCCGGTCGGGGTCGCGGTCGCCCCCAACGGGAACGCCTACGTGACCAACCGGGGATCGAACACCGTGACGGTGATCAACACCGCCACCAACGCCGTCATCGGCGCCCCGATCCCCGTCGGCGCTCAGCCGAACTTCGTGGCGATCGCGCCCAACGGCAACGCCTACGTCGCCAACATCGGGTCGAACAGCGTGACGGTGATCGACACCACCCTCAACACCGTCATCGGCGCCCCGATCCCCGTCGGCAACCAGCCGTGGGGAATCGCGGTCGGCGCCGACGGGATGGCCTACACGGCCAACCGGGCGGCGGACAGCGTGTCGGTGATCGACACTGCCACCAACACCGTCGTCGGCGTCCCGATCCCCGTCGGCACCGGACCGATCGCCGTGGCGGTCGCCCCCAACAACAAGGTCTACGTCACCAACATCAACTCGAACAACGTCAGCGTCATCCAATTCCCGCCCACACTGGCCACCATCAACCCCACCCAAGGGCTCATCACGGGCGGCACGGTCGTGACCATCACCGGCACCAACCTGATCGGGGCGAGCGTCAACATCGGCGGCAACCCCGCCACCGGGGTGAGCGTCAACGCCGCCGGCACGCAGCTCACCGCCATCACCCCGCCCGGGGCGGCCGGCCCCGCGACCGTCACCGTCACCACTCCTGGTGGCAGTGCCAGTCTGGTGAACGGCTTCACCTACATCCTGCCCGTCCACGCCAGCTCACTGACCGCGACCCCGGCGCTGACGAAGCTGTTCCCGCCGCACGTGTACTTCCCGTTCCTGACCGCCACGCTGACCGACCAGGTCACCGGCCTGCCCGTGCCCGGCCAGACCATCGTGTTCAAAATCGGCAGCAACCTCCTGGGCATCGCCACCACCGACGCCCAAGGCATCGCTCGGTTCAACGAGACGCTCATCCTGACGCTCATCCTCGCCAACGGCGGCTATGACGTCGAGTTCGCCGGCGGCTCCACCCCGTCAGCGATCCTGTCCCCGTCCAGCGCCCACGCAGGAGTCATCGAACCCTGATCCCCGCCCGGTCCCCGGTCCCCGGCCCGCCGCCGGTCCGCGCCTCGCCGACGACGGCCACGCCCTCCGCGATCTCGCCCGGTGTGCGGGCTGCGTAGCCGAGGACCAGGCCCGGCGGGGCCGGGCGTTGGCAGTGCCAGGACAGGGGGTGGACCTTGACACCGCGGGCGAGGGCGGCCGCGGCCAGGTCCGTGTCGGAGATGTCGAGGGCGCCCGGGTCGAAGGTGAGCGTCAGATGCAGACCCGCCGCGGCGCCCTGCACGGTCGCACCCGGCAGCCGGGCGTGGATCGCCTCGATCATGGCGTCCCGACGACGGCGATGGCGCCGGCGCAACAGCCGTAGCCCGCGCTCCAGTTCACCGGACTCCATCAGCCGGGCCAGCACCAGCTGCGGCAGTACGGCGTTGCCGAGGTCGGCGAACCGCTTGGCGTCGACCAGCGCCTCCCGGTACTTGGGCGGCGCAAGCAGCCAGCCAACCCTCAACGCGGGCGCGAGCAACTTGGAGACGCTGCCCGTGTAACAGACCTGCTCGGGGAGGAGGGAACGAAGGGCCGGGACGGGCGCGCGGTCGTAACGGTGCTCGGCGTCGTAGTCGTCCTCGATGATCAGGCCGCCGTCGGCCGCCCAGCGCATCAGCTCACGGCGCCGGCCGCCGCCGAGCACCACCCCGGTCGGGAACTGATGCGCCGGGGTGAGCAGTACGGCCCGGGCGCCGCTCGCCCGCAGCGCATCGACGCGCACCCCTTCCTCGTCGACCGGGACCGGCGGCGTCGCCATCCGCCAGTTCCGCAGATGCTGCTGCGCACCGAGCGATCCGGGGTCCTCCACGGCGATCGCGGTGTGGCCGTCGGCGTGCAGCACCTGGGCGATCAGGCCGAGCGCCTGCGCGGTACCGGCGACGATCAGCACCTCGTCCGGGTCCACCAGGATCCCGCGGTTACGGGCCAGCCAGTTGGCAACGGCCGCCCGTAGCGCGGGGGCGCCGCGCGGGTCCCCGTATCCGAAGTGGGCGGCCGGGAGGTCCGCGAGCACCGCGCGCTCGGCACGCAGCCAGGCCGCCCGCGGGAATGCGGCCAGGTCGGGCACGCCGGGCGAGAGATCGATCCGGGCGGGCGCGTCCCGCAGCGCGTCGAAGACGTCCGGGCCGGGCGGCGCGCCGAAGGGAGCGGCGGTCCGGTGTGCGTACGGTGTCGGGCCCGGGGTCTTCGCCGCCGCCGTCGTCACGGGCGCGGCGACCACGACCGTGCCGCCCCTCCCCCGCCCGGCCAGCTGCCCGTCCTCGCTCAGCCGCTGATACGCCTCGGTGACCACACCACGCGAAACCCGCAGGTCAGCGGCGAGCACCCGGGTCGCGGGCAGCCTGCTCCCCACCGGCAGCCGACCGTCCGCGATCGCCCGCCGCAGCTCGCGGGCCAGCCAGTCGGACCGCCCACCGGCAGGCGCGTCCCCGATGTCCAGCTGCAAGAAGTCGGAAGACCCGACGGACGCGGAAGAGCTTATGGACCCGTTGGGCGGCACCTCTTTGGACCTGTGCACCGGACCATTGTCGCGCCACGGTGGAACCCATGACTACGACGACCCCGACGACCCCGACGCCCCCGATGACGCCGACGGCCCCAACAACCCCGACGCCCACCACGGCCTACGTACACGGCTATTCACCACAGGAAGCCCGCCGTCTAGGCGACCAGGCGGACACCCTGGCCGCCTTGCTGCACGCCGGTACGGCGTACCCGCCCGGCAGCCGGGTCCTGGAGGTCGGCTGTGGAGTGGGCGCCCAGACCGTGCACCTGGTCAGGAGCAGCCCGGGAGCGCGGATCGTCGCCGTCGACCGCTCCGAGGAGTCCCTGACCCAGGCCCGCGCATACGTCACGGAACAGGCCCCGGCCGCCGACGTGACCTGGCACCCCGCCGACCTCTTCCAACTCCCCTTTACCGACGCAGAGTTCGACCACATCTTCACCTGCTTCGTACTGGAACACCTACGGGACCCCGGCCGGGCACTGGCCGAACTCCGCCGCGTTCTGCGCCCCGGCGGCACCCTCACCGTGATCGAGGGCGACCACGGATCCGTGGTCTTCCACCCGGACAGCCGCCACGCCCATGAGGTGATCGGCCACCAGGTACGCCTACAGTCCGCGGCCGGCGGAAACGCCCTGCTCGGGCGGGAGTTGCAGCCGTTGCTCACCGACGCCGGCTTCACCGATGTCGTCGTCCGGCCGCGTACGGTCTACGCCGACGGGACCCGCCCCGCGCTGGTGGACGGCTTCACCCGCAAGACCTTTATCGCCATGATCGAGTCCGTACGCGACGATGCGATGACCGCCGGCCTGACGACTGCGGCCGACTGGGACCGCGGAATCGCCGATCTGCGGCGCGCGGCCGACGACGGCGGCACCTTCCACTACACGTTCTTCAAGGCCACGGCCGTCAATCCACAGCCTTGACGGCGGCGACGAACGACGCCCAGACCTCGGCCGGGAAGAGGAGCGCCGGGCCGTGCGGGTTCTTTGAGTCGCGGACGGGGACGCCGGAGGGGTGGTTGTCCAGGACCTCTATGCAGCTGCCGCCGTTGGCGTCGCTGTACGAGGACTTGCGCCAGCCGGTCAGCGTGGCCGCGTTCGAGATGATGCGCTCAGTCATGGTGTCCGAACTCCTCGTCCCTTACGGCGGCAACGAACGATGACCACGCGGCTGCCCGGAAGACGAGGGCGGGGCCGTGCGGGTTCTTGCTGTCGCGCACGGGGACGCCGACGGGGTAACCGTCGAGGACCTCTACGCAGCTGCCCGACTCGGCCCCGCTGTACGACGACTTACGCCAGCCGCTCAGGGTCGCAGACTCCGGGATGGTGTGCTCAGTCATGGTCTCCGTATTCCTTCGCTACCGCCCTCATGAGGGCGAGTGACTCCTTCAGCGGCAGTGCGTCGCCCAGTGCGAGATCGTAGGCGCCTTGGAGCCGATGGACCACGGTCGGCGAATCATGCAGTTTGCCAATGGACAGGCCTTCTGAGTAGGCCACTGGAGGCTGATCCTCGAACCACATCAGAGACAGCATCCCCTGCAGGAGGTGGTAAGGCCCAACGCCGAGCGGCAGCACATGCACACGCACACGTTCGGCCTCGACCAGGCCGACGACGTGCATGATCTGCTCTGCCATGACCTCTTGGCCGCCAACCGGGCGACGGAGCACCGACTCGTCCAGGAGCGCCCACACCACGGGCGTCACCGGGTCGGCGAGGATCTTTGAACGGTCCAGGCGTGTGACGACGTGCCGGTCACATTCCTCGTCGCCCCGAGGGGGAAAGGCGGTACGAATAACCGCACGCGCATACCCTCGCGTCTGAAAGATGCCAGGCACAAGAGACAACGCAAACTCACGGATCTCCGTTGCCTGTTGCTCAAGGTGACGCGCCGGTTCGAAGTAGTCGGCAATCGTCGAGTCATCCTGCGGCAGAAAGCTGCTCAACACATTCCCCGTGTTCAGAGCCTTGTCCAGCCTCCGCGCATCCTCCTTGGAAGGAATCCGCCGCCCCGCCTCGATATGCGCGATGTGCGAGCGGGTCATCACCGCCGCGTCGGCCAACCGCTGTTGTGTCAGTCCCGCCGCTTCTCGCTGCTCACGGAAGCGTGGTGGAGATACCCGCGGGGCTCCTACGTGACCTCATTCGGAGGGCCTTCGTGGCGTCTACTGAGGAGCGACCGGCATGGCGTCGAAGTCGTCGAAGAGGTAGGCGTAGACCTGCGCGAGGTACGCCCTCAGCTCCCGCTGGTCGGGAAATTTCACATAGGTCAGGGCGAACCACAGCTCCACCGTGAGCGGCTCGTTCGCCACGAGGTGCATCAGCCCTGCGCGAATCGTGTCCTGATAGTCGGTCCAGGCCAGGTCGAATGTCTCGCGGAGCATGCCGAGATCGTCGACCGCCTCGACGCCGAGCATCCCGGCGCAGAAATTCACCAAGCGACGGTCGACGCCGGGTACGTCCAGCCCCAGTTCGGCCAGCGAGACGGTTACGGGGTCGATTTCCTCATAACCGCCCGGGTACGGGTACAGCGTGGTGTTCCGCAGGTCGGCTTCGTTCTCCGGCCCGTCCTCGCTCTCCATTTCCTCGGCCGGGCGATAGACGCCGTAAATCAGGCCGCGCGTGGAGAAGTCCGCGTAGACATAGTTCACCTCGCCGGTGGGGCTGTACGGCTGCCGCGGGTCGACGGTGATTGCGGTGGCCTTTCCCAGACAGCCCTCCCCCTCTCCGTAAACGGCCTCGAACGGCAGAATCGGCGAGAGGTCGTGATTCTTCAGCGCCGCCTCACGAAGGGCATCGTCCGCCAGGACCATGGCCTCCTCGGAGTCGAAACGGCTCGCCCATGGACCGGTACGGTGCGGCAGCTCGTCGCGGATCGACATGGGGTGGGGACTCCGTCCTTGGGCATGCGGGTGGGGCGGGGTGGCGGGGGATCGTTTTCCGAACGGCCGTGATTCGCGCCGGGCGGTCGTTACGTCCAGTACTTCTCCGGCGGTGGCGCCTCCGGGTCCGGGGCTACCGGCGGTTCCTTGCGGTCGCCGTAGAAGTAGTCGCAGAGATCCTGCAGGTAAGCGTACAGACGGTCGTCCTCCCAGAACGACACGCCCGTCATCAGCGCCCACTCCGTCGAGTCGGCCGGCCGCTCGCGGAGCAGGTACTCCAAAGCCTCCCGCAGGTGCCGAGCGTACGGCGTATCTCGAACGACCTCCCCTTTATTTTTGCGAACTCGGACAACATTGACCCTCTCTCGGTCAATGTCATCAATGAATTCAACGTTGAGCGCAACCCTGAAGAAGGCGGCGACACCCCGATCCTCCACGAAGTGTGGGATATCTTCTGGGAAACTCATAGATTCCTGCCTCTCACCGGCTGCGGAAACATCGTCAACAGCCTGTGCCCGCCATTACCATCCGGCCGATAGACCGCCACTATCTTCGTATCCTGGAAGTCTACTGGCCTGTAGTTCACGCTGCCATCCGGATGAAATGGCTTGTTTCGATCTATAAAGAATCCGCGGAATCGCTCGTGGTGATTCTCGCCGGGCCCCCAAGCTTCATTGGGTGAGAACTCAACAGTGAGACCATTGGGCTTAGAGGGATCGATTTGAGTCCGCGCGTATTGGTCGGCATGCATGAATGCCTCGTCCTCGCCCTGGCGGAAGCCCGTGGAGAAGGCATCACACTTATGCTTCTTCGACGGGTTCTCCGCATCCATATAGAGATCATCGCCCTGAAGCCGCTCCTTGGCGTTCGGGCCATGGGCGGGGTCGACCTTGTTCTCGGTCTGGAGGTACCCGTCCTCGTTCCGGTGGAACCTCTGGTTGCCATGGGCGTCCTGCAGCGGATTTCCGTTACCGTCGCGGATCTTGCTGGGCGTGCCCAGTCTCTCCTTCAGCATGTCATCGGTCGGATCCAGGTGGCGCTGTGGTCCATGTCCCTGGCTACGGAGGTCGTCGACACGCTCGGCGACGCGCTCTCCGTGCTTGTCACGCAAGTCATCCTCGCCAAGCACCCGCTGACCGGGCTTCAGCTTAATGGCGTCCCGTTCATCCTGATGCCGCCGCAGGTTCTTGCGTATCGCTTCCTCAGCGTCGTCGATGTTCTTCTTGGTGATATCCAGGCCGTGCCCGATCGACCGGTGACCCCTGGCCATGGCCTTGGACATATCCGTGATCATGGAATCAATGATCGGGCGGACAGCCTTCTGCAAAATCATCCCGAATTTGCCCTTACCGAGCAGCCGGCCGCGCGTTTTGGAGTCCAGATTGCTGCTGTGGCTCTCCACCCGCTTCGCATGCCCGTGGGCTTCCTTGGCCGCCTTCGCCAAGTTATCAGGGTGTGCCTTGAATCCCTTGCTCACGCGGCACCCCCCGCCGCGCCCAGCGCAGCATCAACGCCCTTGAAAACAAGGCCGGAGACGGCTTTTTCGATCTCGGCCTGGAAGGGCTCGATCGCCATGGAGACGAGTTCGGCGATGAGAATTTCCTCGATCTCCTGGATGACGGCCCTAATGATGCGTTTGCCGATCTCGATAGCTGCCGCCTCGGCGGCTGCGGCAATACCGAGCGTCGCCACCGTTGCGGCGGCTGCCGCTGCCATCTCGACTGCGGTGATGACCAGTTGGGCGATGACTACGCCTTTGGCCAAGACCACGCCGGTGGCCGCGACCTCCAGTGCCGTGGCCAAGACTTCGCAGCAGTTGGTCAGGGTCGTCAGGTGCTCGCCGGAAGCCTTGTCCCACCGGCTGAGCAAGGCATCGTAGGACGCGCCCTCGTACGCGCCCGCAAGCCCCTTCAGGACGGAGTCCATCCCGTTGTGGGACTCCGACAGTCCCTGGCCGAACTCCCGCACATGCCCGGCCCACGCGCGCAGTTCGTCCTCGTCGATGTCGGGCCACTCCAGGCCCATCAACTCCATGATCCAGACGACTTCACCAGGCAGCTCGATCGACACCGCCAGCCTCCCCCTTGGCTCCCCGCTCCCCCAACACCGTGTCTACGGACGATTTATGTGGCAGCACGGTTCCACACCGTGATGGAAATCGATCAGGTTCAACACGGCCGCCCGCCGACCTTCGCCTTAGTACTCCAGTGAGAATTCGTGTCCTGTGCTGGTTCTTCTTCGGTAGTGGCGACGGCGGGCGGTGGCTTGGTGGTGTCTGCGCCAGCGGGACCAGTTCAGTGCGTGGAGTCGTCTGTCCTGGTGGGGTCTGGGTGGGGAAGGCATGTGTCCAGCAGGTGCCGGATCTCTGCCACGGTGAGGGGACGAGGCTGGTGATGTCGTTTCTGCAGCCCCCTTTGCAGTGTCCTGGGGCTGGGCCGCAAGGACGGCCAAGAAGGCATGGGCGAGCATGGCCAGGGTGACGTGCCGGTACCAGCCCATGTAGCGGCGGACCTCGTATTCGTCCAGGCCGTACTCGTTCTTAGCTGCCTGGAACACACTTCGACGGCCCATCGTGAGCCGGCGACCCGGGCCAGCACGCTCACGTCCGCATCGACGGGTGCGTAAGCAAGGTAGTAGGCGAGCTCGCCTGGTTCGGACGGGCTGCGGCGGGCCAGGATCCAGCGGTGATGGGTCGGCGGGGCCGGGTCGAAGACAAGGTTGGCGGGCGGCTTGGCCGCCGCCCAGTCGTAGACGCGTGGGCCCTTGGCGCCGTTGCCGCACGAGAGGGTCTGCCAGGCGCCGGACGGGGCCTCGTCGATGAGGCGGTCGATGCGCCAGGCGCCGGCCAGGGACTTGATCTGCTAGGACTTGGGGACGGCCACCACGTAGCTGAGGTTGTGCTGTTCGAGCAGGCGGCGAAAGGATCAGTCCTGCCCGTAGGCCTCGTCCGCGGTCACTCAGGCCGCTGGAAAACCGGCCGCCAGGCAGCGGCGGACCATGCTTTGGCCGGCTCACCCTTGGTGGCAAAACCCCGCTCGTCGGGGACTTTGACCTCCCGGCACCGCTCACGGTCCTTTGTCCAGGGCTTGGGCAGGTAGAGCTCGCGGCCGGCCAAGGCACGGCCGCGGGCGGTGGTGTAGGCGGCGAACACCCCGATCTGGCAGTTGTCGATCTTCCCGGAGGTGCCGGTGTACTGCCTCGACACCCCGGCCGACGTGCTGCCCTTCTTGATGAAGCCGGTGTCATCGACTATCCGCACCGGCGCCAGCAGGCCCCGCACATAGTCCCGCATCCGCCATCGCAGATCCGCCCGCCCGAACCGGCCCGCCACCCGCGCGAACACCGACTCCAACTCCCCAGCCCAGCACCTGACTTCAGCCCTCCCCACCATGACCGAACAACGACAACAACCAGCTCAGGACACGAATTCTCACTGGAGTACCCGAGCTGGTGCGTGTCCCGGTCACAGGTGTGTGTGAGGTGCGCTCAGTGCGAGCGCCGGCGCCTACCGGCGGTCCGGAGCCGAGACCGGCCCCGGACCGCCGAACCCTCCCGTCAGACCGAGGTCCGCTCCACGGGAATCCACAGCTCCGTGGCTGCCTCCGTCCAGTCCTCCGACGGCCGGGTGCGCAGGATCTCCGGCCCCGGCCGGCTCGCGTACGGGTTGGAGGGGAACCACTGGGTGTACACGTCCCGCCACAGGTTCTGGAGCTGCTGCGGGAAGGGCCCGTCGTTCTCGAAGACGGCCCAGGTGCCCGCGGGGACGACCCGGACGTCAAAGCCCTCGGGGGCCTCGGTGCCGGTCACCACCGCGTGGTAGTAGTCGAGTTCGGTGCCTTCCTCGCGGCTGTCGGAGAGGTGCTCGGTCACCGAGACGATCCCCTCCGGCTCCTGGTCGGACAGGCTCGCTATGCGCTGCACGGTCTCCTCTCCGAGGCTCTCGATGAACGCGACGATCTCCGGGTTCACCCCCTCGTGGAGGAGGGGGACTCGGGTCTTCTTGCCGACAACGCGGAACTCCGGCTTCTCCACCACCCGGTACTGCATGGTGGTGCTCCCTTCGATGATGAGTCGGAAGGACATCCGTGGCTGGGAGTGCAGGGCGGCACCGGTGCGCCGGGCCTCGCCCGGGCCGATGCCGTGCACGGCACGGAACGCACGCGCGAACGCCTCCCCCGACGTGTAGCCGTAGCGCACCGCGACATCCAGCAGCGTCCGTTCGCCGGCCAGCACCTCGGCGCCCGCGACGGTCAGCCGCCTGCGCCGGATGTACTCCGACAGCGGGAGCCCCGCCAGCGCGGAGAACATCCGGCGGAAGTGGTACTCCGACGTCACCGCGATCCGCGCCAGCTCGGCCGTCTCGATCCGCTGATCGAGACGGCGCTCGATGTGCTCCATGGCCTGGTTGAGCTGCTCCAGCACCCCCGGCCTCCTTCCGTTTCTGACTCGACAACCGTAGGAAGGAGCCACCCTGCCGGACCCGACATCCTGTGCCCGCTTCGGTCGGGTACGGCAGGTCACCGCTCAGACAGCCGCCCCCACCACCTCCCGGGCGATGATCAGTCGCATGATCTCGTTCGTGCCCTCCAGGATCTGGTGGACGCGGAGATCCCGGACGATCTTCTCCAGGCCGTACTCGGCGAGGTAGCCGTAGCCGCCGTGCAGCTGGAGGGCCTGGTTGGCGACGTGGAAGCCGGCGTCGGTGACGAAGCGCTTGGCCATCGCGCAGAGTTCGACGGCGCGTTTGTCGCCGGCGTCCAGGGCGGAAGCGGCCTGCCAGAGCATGGTCTTGGCGGCCTCCAACTCCGTTGCCATATCGGCCAGTTGGAATTGCAGGGCCTGGCGGCTGACCAGCTTTTCGCCGAACGCCTCGCGCTCGTTGAGATAGCTGAGGCTGCGGTCGAGGGCGGTGCGGGCCCCGCCCAGTGAGCAGGCGGCGATGTTCAGCCGGCCGCCGTTGAGGCCGTGCATCGCGATCCGGAAACCCTCGCCCTCCTGGCCGAGGCGGTTGGCGACCGGGACGCGTACCTCGTCGAAGATCACCTGCCGGGTGGGCTGCGCGTTCCAGCCCATCTTGCGTTCGTTCGGGCCGAAGGACAGGCCCGGGGTGTCCTTGTCGATGAGGAGGGCGGAGATGCCCCGGGATCCGGCCTCGTGGGTACGCACCATCACCAGGTAGACCTGGGAGGACGCGGCGCCGGAGATGAACTGCTTGACGCCGGTGACGACATAGCTGTCACCGTCCCGTACGGCGCGGGTGCGCAGCGCGGCGGCGTCCGATCCGGCCTCGGGCTCGGTGAGGCAGTAGCTGGCCAGGTGCTCCATGGAGCACAGCAGCGGAAGCCACTGGTCGCGCTGGGCGGGGGTGCCGTAGGTGTCGACCATCCAGGCGACCATGTTGTGGATGGAGATATACGCCGAGATGGTCGGACAGCCGTAGGCGAGTGCTTCGAAGATGAGGGCGGAGTCCATCCGGCTGAGACCCGAGCCGCCGGATTCCGTACGGACGTTGACGCCGCCCATGCCTATCTCGGCGGCCTTGCGGAGCACGTCGACGGGGAAGTGCTTGTCGCGGTCCCAATCCACGGCGTTGGGCGCGAGGTATTCGTCGGCGAAGTCCCGCGCCGCCCGCTGTATGGCCCGCTGGTCGTCGGTCAGGGTGTACACGCCGTCAGCTCCTTTGTGCGGGGGTGGAGGAAGGGGCCGGGACGGCCAGGGCGGGGCCCAGCGCCTCGGAGAGTCCGAGGTCCGCGAGGAGGGTCTGCAGCGGGCCGGTGTCCCGGGGCGCGGCCGGACGGTTCGCGGCCGCTTCGCGCAGCTCGTCCGCGGTGACGTCCATCCCGCCGGTGCGCGCCACGCCGACCCAGGGGTCGAAGTCGGGCGCCCGGAACGCGTCCAGGCCCTGGACCAAGGCGTCCTTGAACAACTCCCTTTCTTCGACCGACAGTTCGCCGTAGAGGGAGACCGCGAGTTCGCGGAAGACGACGGCGTGGCCGCTCTCGTCGCGGCGGTGCATGTCGACGGTGATCCGGTTCATCGGCTGGATGCCGAACTCGGTGGAGATGGTGGAGAGGAAGGCGTTGATGGTGGTCTCCGCGGCCAGCGCGAAGGCGATCTCCACCAGGTCGCGGGCCGTTCCGGTCAGTTCGCGGCGGCGCTCCTGAAGGGCGCGCACCACCGACCAGGCCTGCGGGTCGAACGTGAGGTCCGTCAGCTCGCGGCGGCGCCGGGTGACCGAGGCCGCGTTCTGGCACATCAGGATGTGGTAGTGCTCGTCGATGATCGTCTGGTGCAGGGCGGCGACGGCGGCCTCGTCCTTCCGTACCGGGATGCGCTCCTGGAGCATCAACCGGCAGGCGGGCAGGATGATCTCGTCCTCGATCGCGGTGGTCTTGGCGTTGTAGGCGATCCAGGAGGCAGAGAGGATCCGGCGCTGCCCTTCGGTGTCCGGCGGCGGGCTGCCGGGGAGGGTGAGGAGTGGGACCAAGTGCTCCGGGAAGTCCGGGAGTTCGGGGTCGAAGTGGCCGTCCAGGTCGAGTTCGTCCTTCTTGACGGCGACCCGTTTGCCCCAGCGCTTGGTGAGCTGGAGCAGCAGATCGCGTTCGAAGGCGGGCGGCGTGTGAGGTCTGCTAACGGGCGTGGCGGGCATGGTCGGACGTCCTTGTGGAGAGGGCGGAGGGGGCGGGCTGCGCCAGACGGCCCAGATGGCCGCGCCAGCGCGGAGCGCGGACCGCCGGCCCCGCGCTGACCTGCAGATTTGTCCATTGCGTCACGGGGCGGATGCCATGCAGCGCGTTGACGGCCCAGACTTCGAGCCCGTCGAGTTCGCGGGGCGTGGGGGTCTCGTAGGCGATACGGACGCCCTGGGCGGCGGCGATGCCGAGGAGCAGTTCGCGGGTGACGGAGGCGAGCCGGCGGGGCGTGGCGGGCGGGGTGCACAAGGTGTCGCCGCGCCACCACAGGAGGCTGGTCGTCGAGCCCTCCACGATCCGGCCGGCGCCGTCGAGCAGCAGCGCCTCGTCCGCGCCGGCCGCCAGGGCCCGGTCGCGCAGTGCGCCGAGCCGGCCGAGGTCGACGCCCTTGAGGTCGGGGCGGGTGCGGCGGTCGGGGCCGTCGGCGGCCCACAGCCGTACACTCTCGCCGAGCGTGGGCGCCGGTCGTATCCATAAGTGGAGCGCTAACTCGCCTTCGGTCGTGGCCAGTTCGACTCTGGGGAACCAGGCGCCCGTGGTCGGGACCCGGGCCGCCGCCGCCCGGAAGAACGTCGCGACCTGCGGTTCCGGCGGTCCGCCGAGCGCCTGGCAGGCGGCGGCGAACCGTCGGATGTGCAGCGGCAGCCCGCGGACCGTGCCGTCGGTGCCGAGCCAGGAGTCGAGGGCATGGACGGTGTCGGGCGACTCGGCGGGGCGCAGGGCGCCTTCGGGGTCGTCCCAGCGCAGTCGCTGGTTCACCGGCCGGCCTGCCAGGCGCGCAGCGGGGCGGTGGCCTTGAGGAGCATCTCCTCGTACTCGTCCTGGGGGTCGGAGTCGAGGACGATCGCGCCGCCCGCGCCGATGGTCAGCTCGTCGCCCTTGCGGACCGCGGTGCGGATGACGATGTTGAGGTCGGTGCCGCCGGACAGGCCGAAGTAGCCGAGCGAGCCGGAGTAGATGCCGCGCGCCTCGGTTTCCAGACGGTCGATGATCTCCATGGTGCGGAGCTTGGGCGCACCGGTCATCGAGCCGCCGGGGAAGCAGTGGCGTACGCAGTCCACGGCGCTGACCGAGGGGGTCAGCCGGCCCTGGATGGTGGAGACGAGCTGGTGGACGGTGGCGTAGGACTCGACGGCCATATAGCGGTCGACCTTGACGCTGCCGATCTCGCAGACCTGGCCGAGGTCGTTGCGCAGCAGGTCCACGATCATCAGGTTCTCGGCCTGTGTCTTGGCGCTGGCGGCCAGTTCGTCGGCGAGTGCCCGGTCGCGTACGGGGTCGGGGTCGCGGGGCGCGGTGCCCTTGATCGGCTTGCTCTCGACCGTGCCGGCGCGGTCGATGCGCAGGAACCGTTCGGGCGAGGAGCTGAAGACGGTGGTGTCGCCGAGGCGCAGCAGTGCGGCGTACGGGGCGGGGTTGGCGCGGCGCAGCCGGCGGTAGAACGCCAGGTCGTCGTCGGCGAACGGCAGCCGCAGCTTGTTGGTCACACAGACCTCGTAGCTCTCGCCCCGGACCAGCTGGCGGTTGCACTCCTCGATGTCGGCCTTGTAGCGGTCCCGGTCCCGGATGAGGAAGGGGGTGGCGTCGGGTGCCTGGGCGGGCGGCTGCCAGGTGCGCAGCGCCTCGTCGTCGGGGAGCGGTTCCAGGGCGGCGAGGCGTTCCGCGGTGGCCTCCACCCACTCCTTGGCGCCGATGGTCTCCTGCTCGTCGTCGGTGTGCACCGCGATCACATAGGTGCGGTCCTCCAGGTGGTCGACCGCGATCAGCCGGTCGGCGAACATCCACGCGGCGTCCGGGGTGTCCGCGGTGTGCCGCTTGGCCGCTCCGCAGTCGGCCTTCAGCTCGTAGCCGAAGTAGCCGACATAGCCTCCGGTGAGGTCGAAGGGCAGGTCGGGGGCGTCGAGGCGGCGCTGTCTGAGGCGGGCGTCGAGGACCTCGAAGATGGAGCCGCTCTCCAGGCGGAGCCCCTTCGCGTCCTGGATCTTCACCGCGCCGGCGGACAGCCGGTAGGTGAGGACCTCGCTCAGCGGGCCGGTGGCGTCGCCGAGGAACGAGAAGCGGGACAGGCCCTCCTCGACGCGGCTGCTGTCGAGCCAGAAGCAGTGCGAGGACCGGTCGTAGAGGGTGGTGAAGGCGGCTTCGGTGTCGACGGCCCGTGGCAGCACGGTGGTGATCAGCTGGTAGGCGGGCTCGTCGGCCGGTCGCCGGACGGGGCGGGCGGGCCGGGACGTACGGGCGGTGTGCCGGGCCTCGTCGCGGGCCCCGTGGGTGAGGTCGCGGAAGTTCGTCAGGATCTCGCGGCCGTATTCGGAGGCGATCGACTCGGGGTGGAACTGCACACCCCAGCGGGGAAGTTCACGGTGCCGCAGCGCCATGATCACGCCGTCGTCGGCGCGGGCGGTGACCTCCAGTTCCGGCGGCAGCGGTTCCTCGACGCACAGGGAGTGGTAGCGCACGGCGGTGAATTCCGCGGGTATGCCGGCGAAGAGGGCGTCGCCGTCGTGGGTGACGCGGGCGAGGTGGCCGTGGCGGGGGCGGGGGGCCGGGACCACGGCGGCGCCGGCGGCGTGGGCGATGGCCTGGTGGCCGAGGCAGACGCCGAGCACCGGCAGATCGGTGTGGCGCAGCAGGTCGGGAACATGGCCGAGATCGCGCGATTCCTGCGGGCGGCCGGGGCCCGGGGAGATGACGATGTTGTCGAAACCGCCCTGTCTGAGGGTTTTGAGCATCGGGGTGTCGTTGGTGACGACGACCGGGTCGACGCCGTTGACCTCGGCTATGAGCTGGAAGAGGTTGAAGGTGTAGGAATCGTGGTTGTCGACGAGCAGTGTGCGCATGGATGGACTCCTTGGGGTCTCGGGGGCATTCACACGAGTTGCACGACGGCGCGTACAGTGACCAATTCCTCTTCCTGCGGGGATACCGCGGTCAATTCCACCACGACCCGCCGGTCCGCCAGTTTCTCGGTGACGGTTCCGTGGATGCGGTAGCGGGCCCCCTCTCCGTCGTCCGGTATCAGCACCGGCCGGTGGAAACGGGCGTGCTGTGCCACGACGGTGCCGGGATCGCCGGTCCATTCGTGAATCAGGCTGAGCGCCTTGGCCTCGGTCAGTGGTCCGTGGGCGACGATATGATCCATGCCCACGGAACGGGCGACGCGCGGATTCCAGTGGACGCCGGCAAAGTCGAGCGTGGCGCCGCAGTACATGATTTCGTTGACCGCCAGCAGCTGGAATTCGCGGGGAGCCAGCTGCATTCCGACGGGGACGGTGTCGTAGTCGACCTGAGCAGTCATGGCCATTACTCCTTCGGGGCGGCGGAGCCGCGGGAAATCATCTGGTCGACGACGGTGCAGACGGGAGCCCCGTCTTCGGACGTGACCTGGTGTTCCATCTCGAAGAGTTCATGCCGTCCGATATCGCGGATATCGCGGACGGTGGTGGCGAACCACAGCCGGTCGCCGGCGTGGATCGGGCGGTGGTGCGTGACGCGCTGGTCGCCGAGGACACAGACCGGGTCCTTCTGCTTGCCGAACTCCGGTTCGAACATGGGCCAGTTGCCCATACGGAACCAGAGTGCGGTACAGAAGGAGGGCGGTGCGATGACGGTCCGGTAGCCATGTTTTCTGGCGGCTTCTTCGTCCAGGTAGACGGGGTGCATCTCACCGATTGCGACGGTGAAGTCCCGTAGTTTTTCCCGGCTCACCTCATAGATTTCGGCGGCTCGCCAGGTACGTCCGATGAATTCTCGGTTCAAGGGCATGTTGGGATTCCCCTCCGTATCTCAACACTGATTCCCTCGAAGGGCGCAGGCGTCCGCGACCCGTCAGTCATGGCAGGCCACAGTGACCGGACGCATGACGGTGCGGTCGGACACCATCAGACGCCTACGGTGGTGCGCTTCAAGGGAAAGGAACCGTCATCTGGCGCAAACAGCGGATGAGAGAAAGCACACTGGGCGCCGGACGGCTGAAAGAAAGGTGAACGACAGACTTCGCTAATGCCCCGTCAAGGCAGTCGAATACGCAATGCCATACCCCCGGTTTGTCTTCTTTCGCGCCCTTGGTCGGCCATGGGCTGCGTGCCGCCAATAGAAGAGGGCTGGCTATCAGCCAGTCAAGCAAACGTGACGTAGGTCACTGTGCACCCATCGGTTTTGGGAATTCGTTGAGAATTTTATGACCTACGGATCGGCACGGGGCCGCTACGCTCACGCGCGCGAAGCGGTCAACTCATCTGCCACATCAGCCACTTCGGCCGCATCCGGAATCTCGCCGGTCGCACACCGCTGCAACGCCGGCAGCTTCCGCGTCGTCTCCGCATCGGCCGGCATACACGCGAACAGCTTGACGCCGGGCGCATCCAGCGCCGCCAGCTTCACATAATCGAAGGTCAGCGCCCCGACCCAGGGATGGCTGAACTGCCGCCGGTTGCTGCCGAAGTCCGCGATGTCATGCGCCTCCCAGCACGCACGGAACTCCGCGCTCGCCTCCCGCAGCCCGCCCGTGAGCTGCTCATAGCGCGGATCACCGAACCGCTGCTGGTCATCCGCCCGGAACTGGGCCACGAGATTCTGCGCCTGGCCCTCCCAGTCGACCATCAGCGCGCGCATGGCCGGATCCATGAACACCAGCCACAGCAGGTTGCGTTCGGCCGGCTCCAGCTGCCCCGGGTCACCGATCAGCCCCGCCTCGGCGCGGTTCCAGCCCACCATGTCCCAGTTGGCGTCGAGCAGATACGCCGGATGCGGTTCGAGCGCGTCCACCAGCCGCTGTAGTGCGGGCCCCGGCCCACGGCCCGGCGGCTGCTCCGGCAACGGCACGCCGGCCAGCGCGAACAGATGCCGGCGCTCGATCGAACTGAGCATCAGGGCGCGCGCCAGGCTCGTCAGGACCTGCCGGCTGACGGTGATGTCGCGGGCCTGCTCCAGCCACGTGTACCAGGTCACGCTGACCCCGGAGAGCTGGGCGACCTCTTCGCGCCGCAGCCCCGGGGTGCGCCGCCGGGGGCCGGCAAGGATGCCCGCCTCCTGGGGCGTGAGCCGCTCCCGTCGCGAACGCAGGAACTCCGCGAGACATTGCCGCCGTTGCTGGTCAGCCATCGGTACTCCCGTTCGCCGCGGTCCGCGGGTGCCGGCCGGGTCACCGGCCTACGCACGTATATATGGGCGTAGCACGTATATGGGGGTAGTGGGAACACCAGCATAATCGGTCTCTGTATGTCCGGCCGGAGCTGACCGACTCTTTCCCCATGACCCAGACCCAACCCTCAGGTGCCGCCGGGCGGCAGTCCGCGCCGGCGCGGCCGGAGGCGCCATCGGCCGACCCGCAGTCCGGCGCGGCCGGATCCGCGGCGCCGTGGCGGGCCCTGACCATCGTGTTGGTCGGGGCATTCATGGCTATTCTCGACACGTTCATCGTGCTGGTCGCCGCCCCCGCCATCCAGGCCGATCTGCACTCCACCGCCGCCGATATCCAGCTCATCCTGGCGGGCTATCAGCTCACCTACGCCATCGCCCTGATCACCGGCGCGCGCCTCGGCGACCGCTTCGGCCGCAAGCGGCTGTTCATGATCGGGATGACGCTGTTCACGCTGTCCTCCGTGGGCTGTGCGCTCGCGCCCGACTCCGGCAGCCTGATCGCCGCGCGACTGGTCCAGGGCCTCAGCGCGGCCGCGATGTTCCCGCAGGTCTTCGCGATGATCCAGGTGCTGATCCCGGCCGAGAAGCGCCCCAAGGCGTTCGGTGCGCTGGGCGCGGTCATCGGAATGTCCACGATCATCGGCCAGTTGCTCGGCGGCGTGCTGATCTCGGCCGATCTCTTCGGCTCCTCGTGGCGGCCGGTCTTCTGGGTCAATGTGCCCGTCGGTCTGGTGACGCTGTTGCTCGCCTCACTGTTCGTGCCCGAGACACGGGCGCCGGAGGCCCGGCGGCTCGATCTGCCCGGCGCGGTCGTGCTGACCGTGGCGCTCTTTCTGCTGGTCGTGCCGCTGGTCGAGGGCCGGTCGTACGGCTGGCCGCTGTGGACCTGGCTCAGCCTGGCCGGCAGTGTGCTGGCGTTCGCCGCGTTCGGAGCGGTGGAGCGGCGGGTGGATGCCGCGGGCGGCGCCCCGCTGGTCCAGCTGAGGCTGCTGCGCGAGCGCCCGTTCGCGGTCGGTATGACCCTGGTCGTCCTCGCGTACGCGGGGATCAACTCCTTCTTCCTCATCCTGTCGCTGACGCTTCAGGACGGGCTGGGGATGGACGCGCTCGGCGCCGGCCTGGTCTACACACCGCTCGCGGTCGCGTTCTTCGCCGCCAGCCTCACCGCCGGCCGGCTCGCCCGCTTCGGGCGACGGGTGCTCCAGCTTGGTGGCCTGATCGGCGGCCTGGGCTTCATCGGCACCATCGTGCTGGTCGTCAACGCCGGTTCCTCGCTGACCGCCTGGGAGCTGGCGCCGACCCTGATCCTGGTCGGCGCGGGCAACGGTCTGCTGGTCACCCCGCTGCTGAACGCGGTGCTCGCCAACGTCGGGCCCAAGGAAGTGGGGATGGCGTCCGGCGTGCTGTCCACCGGCCAGCAGATCGGCGGCGCGGTCGGCGTGGCGATCGTCGGTGTCCTCTACTACAGCGCGCTCGGTGGCGCCGCGCACAACGACACCGGCGCCTACGGGCATGCGCTGACGACCGCGGTGGTCTTCAACGTCGTGCTGGCCGCGCTGATCTCGGCGCTGCTGCCGGTCCTGCCGGACACCGCCGCGCGCCGTAAGTAGCAGCCCTGCCCCCTGCTCCGGTCCTTCCGCGCACCCCCGGCGCGGAAGGGCCGGTTCCCTTTATTTTCCGCCGCGATTGTCCCCAACTCCTTGGCAGACAAGGCCACTCGGCGTAATCTTGGAACAAGCGTTCCAGGATTACGTATCGGCGAAACGAGTAGGCCGGCCATGCCTGACATCAAGCACTTCAACCCCGACATCGTGCTCGACGACGTCATCCAGGTCTTCTGGCGCCAGGGCCTGCCCACGACAGGCATCCAGGCCCTGGTGACCGCGACCGGAGTGAGCCGCTCCAGCCTCTATGCGACCTTCGGCAACAAGGACGGCCTCTACGCCGCGGCACTGGACCGCTATATAGCGCAGCACTCGATACCGGCCTTTGCCCATCTGTCGTCGACAGCTTCCGGACTGACCGCGATCGAGGAGTTCTTCGCCGGGCTGATCGACGTCCGGTGCTCCGGCCCGGTCGCCGGCTGGGGCTGCATGGTCACCAATGCCTACGCCGGCCCCGAATGCGCCGACCCCGGTATCCGCACCGTGCTCGAAGAGCACCACACCACACTCCAATCGGCCCTGCGCTCGGCCCTCGCCACCGCCGCCGATCTGGGACAACTCCAGCCGTCCACCGATCTCGATGCCGCCGCGGCGGTGCTGGCGACCCTCGCGTACGGCGTCAATCTGCGCTCCCGCGCCGGCGCCGACGCCGAGGCGCTGACCGACACCGTGACCGCCGCCCTCGCCCCGCTGCGCGCTCATCCCTCACCTCAGGAGCATTCACCGTCATGAGCCTCAACGACGAACTCACCGCGTTCTTCCGCACCCTCTACCCCGAAATCCCGGCCGCCGCCCGCGAGGTGATGGAGCGCGCCGGCCGCGACCTCGCCGCCTCGGGCCAGGCCGACCGAGCCCTGCAAGTCGGCGACACGGCGCCGCACTTCAGCCTCCCCACCGCAACCGGCGAGACCGTCAATCTGGACACCCTCCTGAGCGCCGGTCCCGTCGTGCTCACCTTCTACCGCGGCGCCTGGTGCCCGTACTGCAACTTCGCACTGCGCGCCCTCCAGGAGCAGACCGACGCCATCGCCGCCCACGGTGCCCAGTTGGTGGCCGTGTCCCCGCAGATCCCCGACGAGTCCCTCACCCTCGCCGAAAAGCACGCCCTGACCTTCCCCGTCCTCAGCGACCTCGGCTGCGACACCGCCAAGCAGTACGGCCTCAGCTTCGACCTGCCCGACGACCTGGCCGCCGTCTACGACTCCTTCGGCTTCGACCTCCAGCGCGTCAACGGCGGCCACCCGCGCACCCTGCCCCTGCCCGCCACCTACGTCATCGACCGCGACGCCACCATCCGCTGGGCCTTCATAGACACCGACTACACCACCCGCGCCGAACCGTCCGACGTCCTCGCCGCCCTCGACGCGTTGCACTGATCCGCACAAGGTCTTCGGGCGCGTTTTGACGGGAAATTGATCGCCTCGGCCCGGCGCCCCAACTCGCCGCCATCCCGCCATAGGCCGCCGTCCACCGGGGCGCTATGGTCGTTTTCCAGGAACGTAACGGGGGAGGGCAGCCGCCAATGGCACAGGACGATGCCGTGATCGGCTGTACGGGAGTGCTGCTGATCGGCACTCGTGGGGCTGCCGGTCCCGGTGAGGTTCTGGTGCGGGTCAGGGGTGGCACCGAGGCCTTTGTCGCCTGGTCCCCCGAGCCCCTTCCGGTAGGGGCGACCGTGCTCGTGATCGAGTCCCGTGGCAATCGCCAGGTCGACGTCATGGAGTGGGCCGATCCGTTGGACGCGTTGACCGGCGATGCCGGCAACGCCGGTTGAGGAGACAAAGGATGTTCGGTTACCGCGTTCCTGCCCCTGATCAAGCCATGCTGATCTCGGGAGGCAGGCGTGGACAGGGCGGCGCGCCATTCCGAGTGGTCACCGGGCACGGCAAGTTCGTGCTGCCGGTCTTCCGCAAGGTCCGCTTTCTGACGCTGGCGATGTGTGAGGCCGAGGTCGCCGAGAAGTGCGTGACCAGGCAGGGCATCGCCCTCACGGTCCGCGCCGTGATCGCGTTCAAGGTCGGCAACGACACCGAGAGCGTCGTCAACGCCGGTCAGCGCTTCCTGTCCGACCAGGAACAGATGTCGGTACTGACCGGCCGTATCTTCGCCGGTCATCTGCGCTCCATCATCGGTTCGATGACGGTCGAGGAGATCGTCACCGAGCGGCAGAAGCTGGCCACCGAGGTCCTGGAGACATCCAAGACCGAAATGGCCAAGATCGGCCTGACCGTCGATTCCCTCCAGATCCAGTCGATCGACGACGGCGACACCGGCTATATCGAGGCGATGTCCGCCCCTCACAAGGCGGCGATCCAGCGACAGGCGCAGATCGCCCAGGCCCAGGCCACCCAGGCCTCGGTCGAGGCGCAGCAGGCGGCCGCGCGTAATCAGGCCGAATACACCCGGCAGACCGCCGTCGTCCAGGCCGAGTACACCGCCGAGGTGGACCGTGCCCAGGCCCGTGCCGCCCAGGCCGGCCCGCTCGCGCACGCCCACGCACAGCAGGAAGTCCTCGCGGCACAGACCGAACTCGCCGAGCGCGCGGCCCAGTTGCGCCAGCAGGAACTGGTCGCCGAGGTCGTCAAGCCCGCCGAGGCGGAGGCCGAGCGCATCCGGCTGCTGGCCCTGGCCGAGGCCGAGCGGATGAAGATCCAGGCCGAGGCCGCCGCGTCCTTCGACCGGGTGGCCCTGGACCGGATGCTGATCGACCAGCTCCCGCAGATCGTCAAGGAGGCCTCCGCCGGCCTCGCCAACGCCAATGTCAACGTCCTCAACGGCACCGACGGCCTCGGCGAGATCGCCGCCGGCCTGGTCGGCCAGGGCCTGACCATCCTTGACTCGGTCCGCCGCAATCTCGGCACCCCCGAGGGCCAGAACACTGCCGACAAGAACGGCGGCACCAGCGCCCCCAAGAACCAGGGCCACAGCGGCCGGGTCGAGATCGAGTAACCGGTCCGCACAGCATGACGGGGCGAGGGCGACAACGGCCCTCGCCCCTTCGCGTTCCAAGGGCGGGGCCCCGACCCGCTCCACCGAACACACCCTGGGGACAGCCCCGCCCCGCTCCACCGAACACACCCTGGGGACAGCCCCGACCCGCTCCACCGGTCAGGCCTTACGCCCCCCGCCCCGCAGCCGGTCCTCCTCCGCATGCTTGTGGCGGGCGTGCGACACCAGATGGTTGAGCACGGCGACGGTGGTGGCGATATCGGCGTCGTCGAAGCCGCTGAGGGCCTCGCGAAGGCCGGCCTGGCTGGTGTGTTGAAGGCGGTTGAGGACGGCCTTGCCGTGCGGGGTGATCGCCACTTTGCGGGCGCGGCGGTCGAGCGAGTCCGGAGTGCGTTCGACCAGGTCCTGGGATTCCAACTGGCTGATCTGGCGCGTGACATGAGGGGGTTCGACCATCAGCAGAGCGGCCAGATCGCCGACCCTGCTGATGCCTCCGCTGTCGTCCAGGGCCATCAGCAGCCAAAGGTCGGAGCGCGCCGCCGTGACACCCGCCGCGGTCGCCTGGCGTTCGTGCGCCCGGGAGCGGGTGAGCAGGTAGGACAGCGTGGCCAGCACTCTTTGCAGTGCGGCGGTGGGGTCCTGGTCTCTTGCGGGGTCCGGCATGCAGGCACTTTAGCGGCCCGTGAGAAACCGGGATCCGCGCTGCTGTACGCCGGTTCCGCACGGATCTCCGCCCGGTTTGAGCCAACCTCGCGCACGCCTTGATCTCACCTTCCCTCCCCCGCTCGGGGTGAGTTAGCGTATCGAGGACTTAGTTGCTTAACTTAGGTAACTAATTAGGCTACCGAGCCTGCCAGGGCCGTCATGACTGCCATGACTGCCATGGCTCTCATGACTGCCCTGCCCGTCATGCCTGGCATGCCCGTCGAGGAGAGGCGCCACCCGCACCGTTCACCACGGCAGTGCCGTGTCCCGATCGTGGAAGGACCAGCCGAATGACGACTGCAGAACGTATCGATGTGGAACGCGACACCGGCACGGCCGAGCGCCCCGCCGCCCTCGCCGTACCGGCCGCGCGGGCCGGCGGCTGCCCCTTCGATCCGGCACCCGGCGTCGAACGGGCGCGCCGCGAGGACCCGGTCACCCGCGCGACGCTGTGGGACGGCTCCTCCTGTTGGCTGGTGACCCGGCATCAGGACGTACGCGAGGTCCTCGGCGACCCGCGGTTCAGCGCCGACGCCACCCGCCCGGGATTCCCCTTCCTCACCGCCGGCGCGCGGGAGATCGTCGGCAGCAACCCGACCTTCATCCGCCAGGACGATCCCGACCATGCGCGGCTGCGCCGGATGCTCACCGCCGACTTCATGGTGAAGAAGATGGAGGCGATGCGCCCCGAGGTGCAGCGGATCGCCGACGAGCTGCTCGACCGGATGACCGACGGACGCACCTCGGCCGATCTGGTCGCCGAATTCGCGCTTCCACTGCCGTCCCTGGTGATCTGCCTGCTGCTCGGCGTCCCGTACGAGGACCATGAGTTCTTCCAGGAGCGCAGCCGGACCCTGCTCAGCCTCCGTTCGGCGGCCGAGGACGTGCGCACCTCCTCGGCCGAGCTGCAGGACTATCTGATCCGGCTCGCCGAGTCCAAGCGACAGCGGCCGGACGACGGCATCGTCAGCCGGCTGGTCGCCCGCGGCGAACTCGACTCCGCCGACATCGCCTCCATGGGGCGGCTGTTACTGGTCGCCGGACATGAGACCACCGCGAACATGACCGCGCTGTCCACGCTCACCCTGCTGCGCAACCCCGAGCAGCTGGCACGGCTGCGCAACGACCCCTCGCTGATCAAGGGCGCCATCGAGGAGCTGCTGCGCTATCTGACCATCGTCCACAACGGCCTCCCGCGGATCGCCACCGAGGACATCGCCCTCGGCGGCGCCACCATCCGCGCCGGCGAGGGCGTGCTGTGCACCATCAACACCGCCAACCGCGACGAGGACGTCTTCCCCGGCGGCGACACGCTCGATGTCGGCCGCGACGCCCGCCGCCATGTCGCCTTCGGCTTCGGCGTCCACCAATGCCTGGGCCAGCCGCTCGCCCGGGTGGAGCTGCAGATCGCCCTTGAAACGCTGCTGCGCCGGCTGCCCGAGCTGCGGCTCGACATCCCCTTCGAGGACGTCCCCTTCCGCCATGACATGGGGATTTACGGGGTGTATGCGCTTCCGATCGCATGGTGAGCGGCGCATGCGGCGAATGCGGCGAATGCGGCGCATTCCGTAACGGCCACCCCGAAGGTGCCCGCCACCCCGGCCATTCCCGCCACCCCGGCGGTGCCCGCCCTCCCACGTCCTCCCGCCCCTCTTCACCCCGTCCCTCATCCTCTTCAACCCGTCCGTCACCGGCCTCCAGGAGCCGGGCCGCCCATCGTGGGGAGAACCATGCGCGTTCACATTGACCAGGAGAAGTGCTGCGGAGCCGGAAGCTGTGTGCTGTCGGCGCCCGAGGTGT
Source organism: Streptomyces inhibens (assembly GCF_022221585.1). NCBI lineage: Bacteria > Bacillati > Actinomycetota > Actinomycetes > Kitasatosporales > Streptomycetaceae > Streptomyces > Streptomyces inhibens. Next base: position 5,319,249 of record NZ_CP084681.1, on the reverse strand, counting down.
TCGACCAGCGCGAGGAGGACGGCATCGTGGTCCTGCTCGACGCCGAGCCACCGGCCGAGTTGCACGATGCGGTGCATGAGGCGGCGGCCATCTGCCCCGCCGCCGCGATCTCGGTGGAACAGGTCGAGCGGGTCTAGGGACCGCCCGGCGTCCGGCGCTCGGCGCTCGGCGCTCGGCGGATCAGGGTCGGACAGGCGCCCGGGACAGCCCGGCCCACCTGCCCGGCCCTCCGCCGCCTTCGCACAACGCTCGACGAATCGTTTCGCCAACACCCCATCGTGTGACGGCGTACATCACCGGGCGTGCGCACGGGCAGCTCACCTTCCGCACGAAGTCACAGAACGGAACGGAAGGGACATCTCATGCGTCTTCGCCACACCGTCACCACCGCCCTCGGCGCCCTCACCCTCGCCCTGGCCCTGCCCGCCTCCCCGGCCGGCGCGGCCACCGGCCCCTTCACCTACGTCTACAACGACTCGAACGGCGCCCCGCACATGGGCGCGCTGGTGGACCCGCCGAGCCAGACCTGCGTCACCCTGCACGAGGTGGGAGGCGAGTGGCTGCCACCCGCTCACTCCCCGAGGAACTACACCTCCTCGACCGCAACGGTCTTCACGGGCGCCGGCTGCACGGGCGACTACTTCACCCTCCGCCCGCACGACGGTCACGCCTCCGAGCGGCTGAAGCTCCGCTCGGTGGTCTTCTCCTGACCCGACGCCGGCAGCCGCGGCGCCTCGGCCGACAGTGACCCCGGTTCGGCGTGGTAGGTGATCACCTGCCGGTCGGGGTCCGCGGGCAGCGTCAGGCTCTCGTACGCGAGGGGAGGGTGAGGCGGCCGACCAGCGGAAGGTTGACGACCTTGACGCCGAAGCCCTTGTCCTGGACGTCGTGCGCGGCCCCCGGCTGCCGGAACTCGGGGCTCTTGAGAGAGAGTTGACCGATCAGCGAGGCCATTTCGGGGTCGTCCGGATTGCGCCCCGTGCGTCGCGTCGTAGATAACCGACGACATCGGCGTCCTTGGCGTCCCGGTTCTCGTACAGCTCGCGGGCCGCGGGGTCCAGGAACACATGCCGGACGGAGGTAGTACGCGACGCTCACCCCGGCCGGCTGCGCCGGCTCCTCCCCGCGCAGCCCCGGCAAGAAGGTCGCCGCCGTCGGCCTGATCCAGCACCGCAAGTCGTTCGCCGGCTCGATGCTCGGCGGCATCCCCGAGACGCAGGAGGTGCTCGACTTCTGCGGTGAGCACGGGCCGGCCGCGGACATCGAGGTGATCAGCGCGGACCGGATCAACGAGGCGTACGAGCGGGTGCCGGCGAGCGATATGCGCTACCGCTTCATGATCGATACGTCCACGATCTGATCCCTGGACCGCCCCTTTCCGGGTCTCCCGGCCCCCCGTTTCCGTTTCCGTTTCCGGTTCCGGTTCCGGTTCCGGTTCCGGTTCCGGCTGCCAACTCCGGGCCAGGGCGTCAGCTCTCCGGCGTGAGGCCCAACGAGCGGATCAGACGGGCCAGTTCCTCGCGGTAGAGCTTTTCCGGGGCAGGGGTCTGGGTGAGCAGATGGCCGTAGATCTCCAGTGAGACCAGGCCGTGCAGATGACCCCAGATGCGCAGGGCGAGGGCCACGGCGGCCGGCGGCAGGTCGGGGAAGGCCGCGCGCACCTTGTCGACGAGGCCGGCGTCGAAGTCCGACCACTGGAAGCCGCTGCCGGCGTGGAGGGGTTCGGCGTGCGGCCAGGCGTCCGCCGCGAGGCCCGCGAGGCCGGTGCACACCCGGTGTGCGGCGTCGGGAGCGGCGCCGCCCTCGGGCGCCTGGTAGCCGGGTACGGGATCGCCGTAAATGAGGCGGAATCCCTCGGGGTTGGCCAGCGCCCAGGACCGGAAGGCGTCCGCCCACGCCAGGATCCTGGCCACCGGATCCTCGGCGGGGGCGGCGTTCCAGGAGGCTTCCACGGTGTCGGCGAGCGAGGTGTACACGTCGGCGATGAGCGTGGTGACGAGGTCGTCGCGGGTGGGGAAGTAGCCGTAGATGGCGTTGGCGGTCATGCCCATCTCACGGGCGATGGCCCGCAGGGTGATCGCGCCCGGCCCGCCCGAGGACATCAACGCGAGCGCAACCTGCTTGATTTCGGCCGTCGTCTCGGCGCGCAGCCGTTCGCGGCGCCCCCTGGTCTTTCCCTCAGCTCCCACGGCGGCCACTTTACAGCGTCACTTTCAGGCATTGCCGTGCGAAAACTTCACACCGTATAGTTTCCGCACGCCATAAACGGCGCTACGCAAGGGAGAGCCATGCACATCGGAGTCATCGGCGCCACGGGGAGCATCGGCCGGCGCGTCGTCACCGAAGCCCTCGGCCGCGGGCATCAGGTCACCGCCCTCACCCGCGATGCCGCACGCATCAGCGAGGACCGGGACGACATCGTCTGGAAGAGCGTCGATGTCCTCGACGCGGACAGCATCACGGCCGTCCTGCCCGGCCTGGACGTACTGATCAGCGGCTTCCAGCCCGGCAACGGCGCCAAGGACATCGCGGACACCGTCCGGCGTTCGATCGCCGATCCGACGGTCTACGCAACCGCCGCGCGGGCGCTGCTGAAGGCGCTGGATACCCGCCCCCGCACCCGCCTCATCATGATCGGCGGCGCCGGCAGCCTGGAGATCGAGCCCGGACTCGTCCGCGCCGATTCCGACGCGCATCTGCACGAGAGCCTCGATCTGCTCGGCCTTCCGCGGGAGTACGCCGCAGCGGTGCGCGGACATCGGGACGCCCTGAACGTCCTGCGCACCTCCAACCGGCTGTGGACCTACTTCAGCCCGGCGGAGGACATCGCCCCCGGCAAGCGGACGGGCCGCTTCCGGATCGGCGGCGACCAGCCGGTGCTCGACGCCGACGGACGCAGCCGGATCTCCATCGAGGACGCCGCCGTAGCCCTCGTCGACGAGGCCGAACTGCCACAGTTCGTCCAGCGGCGCTTCACGATCGGCTACTGAGAGGGGTACGTCTTGCCGTACATCCGCGCAGGTGAGGACGGTAACGCCGGCGACGACACCACCGGCGTCGAGCTCTACTACGAGGACCAGGGGTCCGGAGCGCCCGTCGTCCTGATTCATGGGTATCTGCTGAACGGACGCTCATGGCGGCAGCAGACCCGGGCACTGCTCGACGCCGGGTTCCGCGTCATCGCCTATGACCGGCGCGGATACGGCAGGTCCGCCCACCCCCACTCCGGCCACGACGCCGACACCCTCGCCGCGGACCTCCACTCGGTGCTCACCGCACTCGATCTGACGGACGCCGCGCTGGTCGGCTTCTCCATGGGCACCGGCGAAGTCGCCCGCTACCTGAGCACCTACGGCTCCGGCCGGATCGCCAAGGCCGCGTTCCTCGCCCCCGTGCTGCCGTATCTGGTCCAGGGCCCGGACAACCCGGAAGGTGTGGACCGTGCGGAGTTCGAGCGGGCGCACGCCACCCTCGCACAGGACCGGGAGGCCTTTCTGACCACCTTCTTCGAGGACCTGTACCACCTGGACGAGACGCTCGGCAGCCGGATCGACGAGGCGGACGTGCAGGCCCACCGGGCAGCCGCGCGGAGTGCGTCGCGGCGGGCCACCGAGGGGGCGATCCGGCCCCTGCTCACCGACTACCGCCCCGACCTGCCGGCCGTCGACGTACCGGCGCTGATCCTGCACGGCACCGCCGACCGCATCACACCGGTCGCCGCCTCGGCCCGCCCCCTGCGCAGGATGCTGCCGCACGCCCGGTACGTCGAGATCGACGGTGCCCCGCACGGCCTGCTGTGGACCCACGCCGAAGAGGTCAACCGACACCTGGTGACGTTTCTGACGTCGCCCGCTGCGCCCGCCACACCGCGCGCGACGGCCACCAGCTCGCCCGGCCCAGAAGGGTCAGGGCCGACGGCAGGATCAGCGCGCGGATGACGAAGGCGTCCAGCAGGACCGCCACCGCCAGGCTGAAGCCGATCTGCTTCATCTCGGCGAGGTGCAGGAACATATAGCTGCCGAAGACCGTCACCATGACGGCTGCCGCGCTGGTGACGACCTTGGCGGAGGCGCCGATGCCGTGCAGCACGGCCTGCCGGGTGGGTACGCCGCCGAGCGCCGCCTCGCGAATACGGCTGACGACAAAGACCTGGTAGTCCATCGACAGCCCGAAGAGGATCACGAACAGGAACAGCGGTACCCGCGAGCCGATGGCGTTGGTCGCCGCCGGGTCGACGCCGAACAGGGTGCTCGCCAGGCCGTGTTGGAAGAAGATCACGACCAGGCCGAAGGAGGCGGCCACGGAGAGCAGATTGAGCGCGACGCCGAGCAGGCCGATGACCACGGAGCGGAACACCAGGGTGGTCAGGAGGAAGGTCAGCAGGAGCAGCGCCCCGACGACCACGGGCAACTTGGCGTCCTGGTGGGCGAGGTAGTCGGTGTCGTGCGCGACATCGCCGGTGACCGCGAACTCCGCGCCGGCGACCTTGCCGACGGTGGCCGGCAGATAGTCCGTACGGAGCCGGTCGAGCGAGGCGATGGCCTCGGGCGAGCTGACTTTGTGCGGCGAGGAGAGTTCCAGGGTGGTCGTCCGGTGGTCCGGGGACGTGCGGAGGTGCGGGGCCGCGCCCCTGGTGAAGAGCGGGTCGTTGTGCGTCCGGGCACTCAACCGGCGCAGGGACGAGGCCACGTCGGCCGCCTGTGCGGCGGTGGCGCGGACCACGATCTGATGCTCGACGCGCAGATCGGGGAAGGCCGCGGTGAGACGGTCGTAGCTCTGCATCGTGGGGATCTCGCGGGAGTGGCTGTCCTCGTTGAGCACCCGCAGCTGCATGCCGAGGGCGGGCGCCGCGAGGCCCAGGAGGAGAAGGACGGAGACACAGAGGGTGGCCGCCGGGTGCTTGCCGGCCGGCCGGAGCAGCGCGCTCCAGATACGCCCGGTACCGGCCGTCCGGTCCTGCGAGGTCGTCGCGCGCCTCGCGCGCCTCGTGCGCTGCTGCCGGCGGACCGCACGGCGTTCGGTGCGCTGGGCGATCTTGACCAGGAGTGCGGGCAGCGCCGTCAGCGAGCTGAGCACCGCGGCCAGTACGACGATGATCGTGCTGGTCGCGAGCGAGGAGAAGACGACGTCGGTGGCCAGGTAGAGGGTGGCGGTGGAGACGACGACCGCGAAGCCGGAGACCGCGATCGCCCGGCCGGAGGTGGCGGCGGCCAGCTCCACCAGCGCCTCGGGCGCGAGCCGGCCGCCCGAGCGGGCCCGCTCCTCGCGTTCCCGCTTGAGGTAGAAGAGGGTGTAGTCGACGCCGACGGCCATGCCGATCAGCAGGATGACGTTGGTGCCCACCCCGGCGTCCGGCAGGACGTGCGACACCACCATCGACAGGCCGATGGCGGCCGCGATCGAGGTCAGCGCCAGCAGCAGCGGTACCGCCACCATCAGCGCGGAGCCGAAGACGGCCAGCAGGGTCAGCAGGGTGACGGGCAGGGCGATCGCTTCGGAGAACGACAGGTCCTCGTCGCGCTGTGTGTCGAGGCCGACGCTGATCGACGGGCTGCCGGTCTCCTCCACCCGTAGCGAGGGATGGCCGCGCTGGGCGGCCGCGGTCTGGGCGGCGAGCGGTGCCACATGCTCCTTGCCGTCCGCCTCCGCGCCCTTCATGGTCACCTCGACCCGCAGCGAGCGGCCGTCGGCCGAGCGGAGCGGGGGCGCGACCCGTGCCACCTCCGGCAGCTTCCGCATCCGGGCGGTGATGTCCCGTACGGCCGCGTCGGCGGCGGCTTCGTCCAGCGGGCCGGACCGCGCGGAGATCAGCACCTGTTCGACCGGCGCACGGCCCAGATGGCCCTCGTCCGCCAGGTTCTCGGCCCGGCCGGCCTCGCCGACGCGGTAGTCCTGCGCGGTGGCGTGATGGGTGCCCATCGAGATGCCCACCCCCAGGCACAGGACCACGAACGCCAGCCATCCGGCCAGTGCGCGCCAGGGATGCAGCGCGCTCCAGATCGCCACCCGGACGGTGAGCGGTCGCTTCTTTGCCGGCCGGTCTCCCGTCCCCCGGCTCCCCAACGGCCGTTGATGCACAGCCATGTTCACTTGCCCAGCTCCTTCGACGTCATGTCGCGTCCCCCCACTGGTACGCATGTCAGTGAAGACTTACAGGTGTCGTAGCGAAGCGTCAACCGTAAGATTGTGGTGGCCGGAGGGCGGCGGGCTTGCTTGACAGTCCGTCGCGGCATGCGAAAACCTCCGCTGACAGGCGTCCGGAACGGCAAGAAGGTGGGCCATGAACAGCGAAGAGCTGCTGGCCCTGCTGTCTGCCGTGGGCCATGCACAGCGGCTGCGGGTGATCGCCGAGCTGGCCGACGGCCGGCTGTACGTCAGCGAGTTGGCCCGTCGGCTGGAGATGTCCCGGCCGCTGCTCTACATGCATCTGGACCGCCTGGAGAAGGCCGGTCTGGTGGTGGGCCGCCTGGAGCTGTCCGAGGACGGCAAGGCGCTGAAGTACTTCGAACTCGCGCCGTTCGAGCTGAAGCTGAACGTGGCCACCGTCCTGGCCGCCCTCCGGGAGGACCGATCCGGGGCGGCACGGCCGGACGAGCCGGCACCGGCCGGGGGTGCGGGCGGCGCGGGTGAACCGCCCGCCGCGAAGGGGCCGAACGACCTTAAGGGGACACGTACTTGACTCCTCCCCCTCGTAAACGAGGGGGATTCCTAGCTCACGTCGCCTGCGGCTCGGCGGGCCGACAGGTCTTACACGATCAGCACTAGCCGGGTTGAAGACCAGCCCGGACCAGCATCACGCGGGCGGAGTTCTTATCCCTGGGGGATACGGCTCCGCACGCGGTGCAGGCATAGGTTCTCTCGGAAAGAGGTAGTGCGTGCTTGGTTCTCGCTCCGCACTGCGCGCAGTCCATGGTGGTGTGCGCGGGGTGTACCAGGTGCACGGCCCGCCCGTGCTTGCGGGCCATCTCGGCCAACGCCGCCTTGGTGGCGCCGATCGCGGCGTCGGCGGCCTTGCGGGCCATCGAGGACTTGGCAAGGAACTTCGGCTTGAAGTCCTCCACTGCCAAAGCGTCATGGTCACGGACAACGCGCTTAGCCCTTCCCCAAGCTCTCGAACTCCGCTCGAGCAGGGGAGACCCCATTCGGGCGGTGTCCTGACGCTGCCGGGCCACCTTCTTGGGGAGTTTCGCGGTCTGCCGCTTCGCTTCGCGGTAGCCCTTCGACGCGGCCTGTCCCTTCGCGGGTTTGCGGCGGGCCATCATCCGCTGGTACTTCGCGAGGCGCTGGGCGGCATTCTTCCCGTGCTGCGGGTGGGGAAGGTCGTGGTCGTCGCTGGTGGTGGTCGCGGTCTCCTTGACGCCCCAGTCGATCCCGATCACACGTCCAGTGGCGGGCAGGGCCTCGGGCACGGCGGGGACGACGAAGGAGGCGTACCAGGCGCCGGCACTGTCGCGGTACACACGCACCGAGGACGGCGGCTTGGGCAGGTCCCGCGACCACACCACCCTCACCACGGTGCCGCCCGCGAGGTGCAGGCGGCCATCCTTGAGACGGAAACCCCGCTTGGTGTATTCGAGGGTGGGGAGCGCTTCGCGCTTCTTCTTGTACTTCGGCATCCCCGCCCGCTGCCGCATCGGCAACCGGGCCTTGATGTCCTTGAGCGCCTTCGCTCGGGACTTGCCGAAGTCTCGAACCAACTGTCCCCCAGCTACCGCTGGGAGGTGCCCCCAGCTGGGGGACACATGCGCCCTCCCGCAGCCACGGGATCCGGGCACGGGCTTCGGTCAGCAACGCGGCGAGCTGCACCGGACCGCACGTACGCTTCTCCGCCCCGTCAGGACGGATCTTGTTCCAAGCACCGACCTGCTTGGACTTGGCCACACACTCGTTCCACACCCACCGGCACCGGTCCCACTCCGCTTCGAGTGCGGCGCGGGCCGTGGACGACACACGAAGCCGGTAGGCGAACCGGGCGTGCCCGTCAGCCGCTGTCTTCGCTTCCGTCGCCATGAACAGCAACCTATCCGGAGGGACTGACAGTTGAGAGCTCCTGGCCCATGTGGACCGCCTCGCCACCGTTGCGGGTGGACACCGATCCACCCTGACGGCGAATCAGCTTTCCCTGCCCCACACACGCAGGAGCCTCGTTTCCTCACCCGGCTAAAGCCGGGCATATCCACGAAGGAGACACGATGAACGGCAGCACGATCATCCCGATAGCCATTCTCCTGATGGCCTTTTCCTCGATCACGGCGATCGTGACGTCGTACTTCAAGTTGCAGCGGCACCGCGCGGACGCCGCGGCGCTGACCGAGTACCACAAGCTCGCGGACCGGGTCACCGCCCAGCAGGAGGCAACGGGGGCCCAGTTGGCGGAGCTGACCGACCGGGTCAAGGCCGTGGAGAAGCTGCTGCAGAGCGTGGGCTGAGGCGGGCCGGGAGGGGCGACGGGCGGCGGCCCACGGGTGCTGCGGGTCCTGCGGGTTCGTGCCGCGGAAGGGGCGGCACCCGTACGACGACACCCGCGAAAAATTCTCCGCACCGCCCGGCAACCCCCGCCACCGCCGCACGTCGTCAGGGGTGAGGGCGCCATGAGGCGCCGCCCCGTCGAATGAACGTGGAGCAGCCGACCGTGAAGCTCACCCGTATCCCCCGCAGTTCCCAGGCCTACGCCACCGACCGCCCCGCCCGTTCCGCCGCCCGCCCGCGGCTGCGCGGCGCGGCCGGCGCCGGGCTGCTCGCGGCACTCGCGCTCACCGCGCTGTCGACGGCCGGCACCGCGCACGCCGACGACCGCGCACCGAAGCCGCAGCCCGCACACGCCGGCCGGGCGACCCCGTCCCCCGTCCCGACGACGCCCGGGCCGGACGGCAGCGCCACCCCGTCCCCCACCGTCCGTCCGACCTCCTCCGAAAGCCCCCGGCCGACCGCCGTCCCCAGCGTGCCGGGGCCCCGGCCGTCCACCACCGCCTCGCCGAGCACCAGCGCCGCGCCGACCGCGGCCCCCAGCGCCTCGCCGACCGCGGGCCCCCAGCGCGGTGACGGCCCGAAGGCGAGCCCCGCGCCGGTCAAGGGACGCGACGGGGGCAAGGAGCTCGCGCACACCGGCGCCTCCTCCGCGACCACCCTCGCGCTCGGCGGCGGTGCCGCGGCGCTGATCGCCGCGGGTGGCGGCACCGTCTACGCCGCCCGCCGCCGGCGCGGCTGATCCACCACACCAAGTCGCCCGCCCCGAGGAAGCGATGGAGTACTCCGTCGGCCGACACAGCGCCCCGGTACGGTTCGCCCTGCCGGGGCCTCGGCCTGCCCTGTGGCGGTGGCTGCTGCGCACCGCCCGCCCTGCGGCCGCCCACCGCGAAGCACCGGGCACCGGCCACCCGGCCCGGCACCCCGCGTACCCGGCGTACGGCCGGCCGGCAGACGGCCGGGACCGGTTGCCGGACGGCGGCGCCGGCCCGCCGCCCGACCCCCGGCCGACGATCAGCGAGCTCTACCATGCGCACCGGCTGAACATGGTCCGGCTGGCCGTACTGCTCGTCGACGACCGCGCCACCGCCGAGGACGTCGTCCAGGACGCCTTCGCCGCGCTCTACAAGCGGCACGGCGAACAGCTCGGCGAGGTCGACAACGCCCTGGCCTATCTGCGCACCGCGGTCGTCAACGCCGCCCGCTCCGTACTGCGGCGCCGGCGCACCGCCCGCGACTACACCCCGCCGTACGAGGCGGCCGCGCCGTCCGCGGAGGAGCGGATCGTGCTGGACGAGGAGCACCGGGAGGTGTTCGCCGCGCTCAGCGGACTGACCGCGCGCCGCCGAGAGGTTCTCGTACTGCGCTACTGGGGCGATCTGACGGAGGCACAGATCGCCGCGACGCTGGGCATCAGCCGCGGCTCGGTGAAATCCCTCGCCAGCCGGGCCCTGGACTCGCTGGAGAAGATCTTGGAGGCACGGTCATGAACGGCAGCGGCCCGGGCCCCGGCACCGGCGGCACCGCACCCGAGCGGCCCGTGGAGGACCGGCTGCGGCGAGCCTTCGCGGCGCGCGCCGACAGCATCGACATCCGGGATCTGCGGCCCGCCGCGCCCCCGGGGACACAGCCGCGCCGCGGCCGGCTGCCCGGCGCGAAGCGGCCCTGGCTGCGCCGCTTCGCGCTGCCGCTGGCGGCGGCCGCGGCGGCCACCGCCGTAGCCGTCGGCTATCTGGCGACCACCCCCGACGGCCCGCCGGCCCGGCCCTCGCCCGCGACGCCGCCGAGCCCTGTCGGCCCTTCGCCGGCCCCGACGCGTACCGGACCGGGGCCCACGCCGACCGAGCCGTCGGCGAGCCCCAGCAGCACCGCCGGCCCCTCCGGTTCGCAGCCGCCCAGCACCGACCCGGTACGGCCGCCCCGGAGCGCCCGTACGGGCACCCCTACATCCCGGCCGACGGACCGGACGGGCAGCCGGCCCCCCGAGACCACCCGCCCACCCACCGCGACCCCGTCGGACACCCCCACCCCCCAGGGCAGCCGAGCGCCCAACTCCTCCCCCACATCGGCTGGTTGACGGTCACACGGGGGGAGGTTTCCGGAGATCACCCGTCATTCCGGGGCGGTGGCGGCATCGAATGCGCCCCGGCATGGCCCGGGTAGGCGTTAGCCGCGCGTTAGCCGATCACCAGCGCCCGCGTCGAAGGTCGTGTACACGCCACCGTCCGGGGAGCCCGCCATGCCCTTCACCGTCACCGCCCGCCGGGCCGTCGCCGCCGGGCTGACCGCCGCCGCACTCTCGCTGACCGCCGCCTGCCACGGAGGCGCCGACAACAAGGCCGTCGACCCCGCCACCGCCGTATCGCCGGCCCCCACCTCGCCCTCCCCGGGGGACGACGGCGCCTTGTCCCCGCGCCCCGGCGGCCGGACCGCCTGTACGCCCGAGATGCTCCGGTTCCACGCCGGCGCGATGCCGCGCCGGGCCCACCGCATGCTGCTGACGGTCACCAACTACTCCGACCGGACCTGCGACTTCGCCGCCCAGCGCTACCCGCTGCTGCGGTTCGGCGAGGGCCGGCGGCCCGCCGTCCCAGCGATCGGGAACAGCAGGCCGCACTCCGTCGTCACGCTCGCGCCCAACGCCACGGCCTACGCCACCGTCACCACCTCCACGGCCGGCGGCCCGCACGGCAGGGGCAGGAAGATCTCCCAGTTCGGGGTGGCACTGGCCGCCCGCGCCACCCCCACCCAGGTCGGCCTGGACGACGGCGCCCCGGTCCATGTCGACCCGCGCACCGCCAAGGTCACGTACTGGCTGCCGAGCCTGACGGCCGCTCTGCAGTGGTGACCGGCGGGGGGGGGGCGGCACGGCGCACGGCACCCGCCGGATCGCGCCGCGCGCTGGTCCATTCGGGTCGCATCCGGCCGTATCTCCGGGCCGTCGCTCACCAATGATCCGAATTTGCCGCCAATGATCCTTTTGCACTGCTGCGGCATGGCTGCGCCCGGTGCCGCTCGCCCGGTAGGCTTTCCGTGTGATCTTCAAGCGCATCGGAAATGGGCGGCCGTACCCCGACCACGGCCGGGAAAGCACCCGGCAGTGGGCGGATGTCGCCCCGCGCCCGGTACGCCTCGACCAGTTGGTGACCACCAAGCAGCAGCTCGATCTCGAAACGCTGCTCGCCGAGGACTCGACGTTCTACGGCGACCTCTTCGCGCATGTCGTGAAGTGGGAGGGTGACCTCTATCTGGAGGACGGGCTGCACCGCGCGGTGCGCGCGGCGCTCCAGCAGCGCCAGGTGCTGCACGCCCGCGTACTCGAACTGGGCTGACACCCCGGGAACCGGCCGCCATCAGGCCGGAAATCCCCTCTTACCGCCTAGCTCCACCCAACCCGCCCTGTCCGGATTGGCCCTTTTGGGTTGGGTCTCGCGCCACGCGTTGATCATTTAGTAGGCACGGCCTGCCGCCCGCACTACGCTGCGCCCATGAGCATGCTGACGCCCCCAGGCATGGGCGGTAAGAAGTACCGCATCACGGGCGACAGGTATCCGCGGATGCGCCGTCCCCGCCACCGTCGCCGGATCGTCCTCACCATCGTCGCCGCGGTCTGCGCCTTCGGCCTGGTCGGCTGGGGGACCCTGCAGCTCATCGACGTCTTCGGTGGCCGCGGCAACACCGCCCAGGCCTCCCAGGAAAAGAAGCACTGCCCCCAGGGCGGCAAGACGGGCAAGGCGAACAAGGCGCAGGCCGGGACCACCGCGCAAAAGCTCCCCGCGCCCGCCACGCTGACCGTCAATGTCTTCAACGCCACCCCGCGCTCCGGGCTCGCCAAGCGCACCGCCGACGAGCTCCAGAAGCGCGGCTTCAAGATCGGCAAGGTGGGCAACGCACCGGCCGCCTACGACAAGAAGATCAAGGGCGCCGGAATACTTCTCGGCCCCAAGGCAGCCGTCGACGGCCCGCTGAAGGTGCTGGCCACCCAGCTCGCCGGCGCCCAGCAGAAGACCGACGACCGCAAGGGCGCCGAGCTCGACCTGATCATCGGCGACGCCTTCAAGGAGCTGACCGCCCAGCCGGCCGCCGCCAAGTCCCTGGCCCTGCTGTCCCGTCCGTCCCCGGCCCCCTCCGGCGACCCCAAGTGCTGACCGCACGCGTTCGGACCCCGCACCAGCTGGTGGTGCGGGGCCCGAACAATGATCAGAGGGGGGAGGTGCGGCTCGCTCAGCCGGCGGTGCCGTACATCCGGTCGCCCGCGTCGCCGAGGCCCGGCACGATGTAGCGGGCCTCGTTCAGCCGCTCGTCGACCGCCGCGGTGACCACCGTCACCGGCGTGCCGGCCAGCTCCTTCTCCATGACCTCGACGCCCTCCGGCGCGGCCAGCAGACAGATCGCGGTGACATCGTCCGCACCGCGCTTGATCAGCTCACGGATCGCCGCGACCAGCGTGCCGCCGGTGGCGAGCATCGGGTCGACGACGTACACCTGGCGGCCCGAGAGGTCGTCGGGCATCCGCGTCGCGTACGTGTGCGCCTCGTACGTCTCCTCGTTGCGGACCATGCCCATGAAGCCGACCTCGGCGGTGGGCAGCAGCCGGACCATGCCGTCCAGCATGCCCAGGCCGGCCCGCAGGATCGGTACGACCAGGGGGCGCGGGTGCGAGAGCCGCACACCGGTGGTCGCCGTCACCGGCGTCTCGATGTCGACCCGCTCGGTGCGCACATCACGGGTGGCCTCGTAGGCGAGCAGGGTGACCAGCTCGTCGGCGAGCCGCCGGAAGGTGGGGGAATCGGTGCGCTTGTCGCGCAGCGTGGTGAGTTTGTGCGCCACCAGCGGGTGGTCGACGACGTGGATCCGCATGACATCGACAGTAACCGAGCCGGAGAGCGCCGGCGCCCGCCGTGCGGTGCCCGGCAGCCGGACGCGGCAACAGGGCTTCGTCGGCATCAAACCACCGAAACGAGGGAAAGTGGGCACGTACGCCCGATTGGCTGCCGCGTTGTCGGGCGAAGATCCCACCCGAGGTGGTGTGCAGCGTGCCCGACCGTAAGCGGACCGACGACACGAACGACGCCGTCTTCGGGGCCCAGGGCTGCGACCCGGACCCCGAGAGCGAAGCGGCGCGCCGACGGCGCCGGGCCCAGTTTCTGCGGGAACTGCACGAGGCCAAGGCGCTGCGGGACCGCGTCCAACCGCGCCGCGCACGGGCCGAGCGGATGCGCCAGGTCATACGGATGCGCACATTCCGCTGGTAGCGGAACACCCTCGCGCGCCCGCCCACGCTGCGGCACGTGAGCGACATCTCGCACAACCTCCGCACGACGCAGCGCCGAAGACCCCGCGCGAACGCGTTGTTTCTGCCACGATTCCGAAGGGGCGGGACCAACGGCGTGCAGCGCCGCCCCGCCCGGCCCGGCACGCCTATGACCAGTGGGAGAGTCACGGTGTACTTCGCCGCACTGCTCGCGCGCACCGAAGACGGGTGGGAAGCGAGCGATACGGAGCTCGACGATGTGGAGACGCTGACCGATCTGGCCGATCTGGCCCGAGAGGCAGCGGTCGACGACGACACGGTGGTGGCCTTCATCGAGCAGGAGGACGCCTGGTACGGCGTCATCCGGGTGGACGGCGAGGAAGACCCACGGGTCTTTCTCTCCAACGCCGCCGCCGCCGCCAGAAGCTCGTACGGCGCGATGCTGACCGACGAGCTGCTCGGCCGCGACGATGACGACGCGACCGACGACCTCGACAGCCTCGACCTGGACGGCACGGAGGACGGCGAACCCGAATCGGACAACAACGTTGATGACGACGACACGCTGGACGCGGTGAACGGCTCGGACGGCCCGCCGCGCGGCCCGCTCGGCGATCCCCGGCTGCTGGAAGACCTCGGCATCGGCGAGAAGGAGCTGCTGTCCCTCAACGGCGACGCGCTCTCCTCCATCGCCGACGCCCTGGGCTGCACAGAAGTCCTGGAAGCCGTGCGCTGACCCCGCCCCGGCCCGCCCTCAGGGCGGCCCTTGGGGCCCCGCTCCCGGTCACGTCCCCGACACTGGGGACATGACCGTCCCCCCATCCGCCCCCCTCCCCTCCCCCGCGCCCGACCCGCTGCGCGCCCCCTGGATCGCGCCGATGCGGCAGGCGCTGGGCGAGGCCGCCCGCGCCCCCGGGACCGGTGATGTCCCGGTGGGTGCCGTCGTGCTGTCCGCGGACGGCACGGTCCTCGGCGCCGGCCACAACGAACGCGAGGCCACCGGCGACCCGACCGCACACGCCGAGATCCTCGCGCTGCGCCGGGCGGCGCAAGCCGTCGGGGAATGGCGGCTGACCGACTGCACGCTCGTCGTCACCCTCGAACCCTGCACGATGTGTGCCGGCGCGATCGTGCTCTCCCGCGTCGACCGCGTCGTATACGGCGCCCGCGACGCCAAGGCCGGCGCGGTCGGCTCCCTCTGGGACGTCGTCCGTGACCGACGTCTCAACCACCGCCCCGAGGTCGTCACAGGCGTCCTGGAAGCCGACTGCGCGGCCCAGCTCACCGCCTTCTTCCGCGACCGCTGACCGGCGCCCGGCCGCTGTCCGGCCGGCGTCAGGCGCCCGCGGCCGCCCCTCTCCGCCCGCTTCCCGGAATCCGATTTCGGCGCACGGCCACCCGTGGGCTAAGCTCTCTCTCGGTAGCGTGTCCGAGCGGCCGAAGGAGCGCGCCTCGAAAGCGCGTGAGGGGGCAACTCCTCCGTGGGTTCAAATCCCACCGCTACCGCTCTCAGGGCGAAGGCCCCGATCCTTTGCGGATCGGGGCCTTCGTCGTTCCCGGGGGGCCGGCGACGGCCGACAGCAAGGTGCAGGTTCCGTGATGACCCGGCAGAACATTCTGGTGACCGGCGGCGCGGGATTCATCGGCTCGCACTACGTCCGTACGCTCCTGGGCCCCGACGGCCCCGGCGATGTCCGTGTCACCGTGCTCGACAAGCTCACCTACGCCGGGAATCCGGCCAACCTCGACCCGGTGCGCGGACGGCCGGAATTCTCCTTCGTCCAGGGCGATGTCTGCGACCCCCGAACGGTCGGCGAACTCGTGGCGGAACACGATCAGATCGTGCACTTCGCCGCGGAGTCGCACGTCGACCGCTCCATCGCGGGCGCCGGCGCCTTCGTCCACACCAACGTCCTGGGCACCCAGGTCCTCCTGGACGCCATGCTGCGGCAGCACGGCACGGACGGCACCTTCGTCCACATCTCGACGGACGAGGTCTACGGCTCCCTCGACGTCGGCTCCTGGCCGGAGACCGACCCGCTCCGCCCCAACTCTCCCTACGCGGCCTCCAAAGCCTCCGGTGATCTGCTGGCGCTCGCCCATCACCGCACCCATGGCATGGACATACGGGTGACCCGCTGCGCCAACAATTACGGGCCGCACCAATTCCCCGAAAAGGTCATCCCGTTGTTCCTCACCCGTCTGCTGGACGGCAGAAAGGTCCCGCTGTACGGCGACGGGGAGAACATCCGCGACTGGCTGCACCTCGACGACCACATACAGGCCATCGAGCTGGTCCGCACCAGGGGCCGGGCGGGCGAGATCTACAACATCGGCGGCGGCACCGAACTCAGCAACAAGGAGCTGACGGACCGCCTGCTCACCGTGTGCGGGTACGGCTGGGACCGGGTGGAGTACGTCGAGGACCGCAAGGGACACGACCGCCGCTACTCCGTCGACTGCTCGAAGATCACGGCGGAACTGGGCTACCGCCCCCGCAAACCGTTCGAGACCGGCCTGCTGGAGACCTACGCCTGGTACCGGGACAACCGGGCGTGGTGGGAACCGCTGACGTAGGTCCGGTGCCAGGGCGTCTCTCAGGCGTTGCGCCGGCTCCTCGCGCGGCGGAAGAAGCGCACGATCAGCCAGATCACCAGGATCACGATGACCAGGAAGACGACGAACAGCACGACCAGGAAGATGCCGAGCTTCTTGAAGAAGCCGCGCTTCTTCTTCGTCTTCGACTTCCACTTCGACTTCTTGGACTTGAAGACCGTCTTGAGGTGGGTCGTCGAGTGGTGGTGGCGGTACGAGGCGTGCCGCGCCCACGTGCCGGGTGACGCGGGGGCGGCGGCGAGGCGTACGGCGGAGTCGGCGCCCCGGGCCGGGGCGCTCGCGGTGGCCGCCACGCGCGCGGTGTCCGTACCGCGGCCGGCCGCCGCTGCCGGTGCGACGGCCGCGGCCAGCAGGCCGATCAGCAGCGCCAGCACAACGGCCGGCCGGCGCCGGGTCATGAGCGGAACGGGGCGCGCGGTGGCGTACGACGAATCGGACTCGGGCCGTGCGGAGTTCATGGGCATTGTTCGGTCCCCCCTATGGATCGTGCGTTCAGCCATTATGGGCCGCGGCAGCCACCCCGGCCGAGGTCTCGACCTCCAGGAGGGAGGCGCTGTGGCGCTCGGCGTCGAAGGCCGCGCGGCCGCCCCGTAGCCCGAACAGCCGCTTGGTGACCGCGATGTAGAGCACCGCGAGGATGTTGATCACCAGCGTGGCGATCTTGAGCCAGCTGACCTTCTCCGTCAGCTCGTAGATCTCCAGCGGCAGGAACGCCGCCGTCGCCACCACCGTCAGATACTCCGCCCAGCGCTTGGCGCGCCACAGGCCCACGCCCTCGATGATCTCCACCAGGGCGTACACCAGCAGCAGCGCGGCCACCAGCATCAGGGTGGAATGGCGGTAGCCGAAGGTCTTCTGGATGGTGCCGACGACCGGTGAGTGGTCCAGGTCGTAGTGGAAGTGGCGGGCCACCGGGCGGATCACATCGAGGTTCTCGTCGAAGAACCGGCGGACCGCGTCCTTACGGTTGCTGAACTGCCAGACGCCGATCGCGGCCAGCACGATGAACACCCCGCGCACCGCTCGTTCGACGGCCAGGAACCGCAGGATGAACAGATCGCGCAGGACCTTGCCGCGCGGGACCAGCGGGGCGTCGTCGGCCGGCCCGGAGCCGCGCGGGTCGCCCAGGGCGAAGTCGCCGCAGCGCAGACAGCGCCATGCCTCGCCGAGAGCGGTGGCCGCGCGCAGCTTCTCCCGGAGGTGCTCCTCGTGCGGGAGGTAGGTGATGTGCCCGCGGCGCGCGCAGGTACGCCGGTCCCAGTCGATCTTCATCTTTGGAGCCCGTGGTCCTTTCCTCGTCCCACGCGGCCGTCCGCCGCGCCGCGGCGCGCTACCGCGCCCCGTTCTGTCGCGTACATGATGCACGCCTGCCGGGCGGTGGCCGCGCCGTACGCCGGGCCGTACGCCGAGCCGTACGAGGTGACAGACGCGAGGGCGGTTCCGGACGGTTGCACCGGACACGACAGAGCCCCGGCGGCGGGCCGGCGCCCGCGGTGAGGCCCTGGCCCCGGGCCCGGCGGTCCCAACAGGCGGGCGAAGGGCCCCGCTTGACAGGCCTTTGGTCCATGCGGTCCGGATCGGCGCTCGCGCCCGGCGGGGCGGCGGGCGAAGCGTCCCGCGAGCCGGTCCCGCGGGCGTGGCTCCCACGATCGAACACCTGTGGTTACACTCGCCCGACTGCAGCCGGGAGCTGCGGGGATTGCCGTAAGGGACTGCCGTAGGGGAGACGGGGACGATGGCACAGGCGAAGAAGATCGCGTTGTACATGATCATCGTCTTCGTGCTGTACACGATCATCACCTCCCCGCAGCGGGCCGCCGACCTGGTCCAGATAGGCTTCGAGGGCATCTCGTCCGCCGCTCAGGGCGTCGGCGAGTTCATGACCCAGCTGATCCACTAGGACCGGCCGCCCTGGCGGGCCCCTGGTGGTCGCCCGCCGCACGGAGGCACCTGTGATCCGCCACCTGGTCCTGTTCAAGCTCAATGACGGTGTCTCCCGCGACGAGGAGCGGGTACAGGCCGGCGCCCGCGCGTTCGCGGCGCTGAAGGACGAGATTCCGGAGCTGATGTTCTGGGAGAGCGCCTGGAACTTCACCGAGCGGCCCATCGCCTACGACTTCGCGATCAACTCGGCCGTGGCCGACAAGGACGCCCTCACGCGCTACCTGGAGCACCCGGCCCACCAAGCGGCCGCCGCCCAGTGGCGCGAATTCGCCACCTGGGTGATCGCCGACTACGAGGCCTGAGCCCCAGCGCTCCCACACCCCCGCGCAGCGCCCCTCGCCCCCACGGGCGGGGGGCTTTGCCATACCCCCGGGCCCGCCCCGCCGCCCACCTGCCGTCCATACCTTCCCCGGCCACCCAACTCTCTGTTCAACACGGCGTTATGGGGTGCTTGCACACAGTGCACATGTCTTGTGATGCTATGACCGCTTTTGCCGGATACATGCACTGTGAAGGGTGGCGTGACCGTGACGGCCCGTACTGCGCCCAAGGCTCCATCCCGCGAGAGCCGGAGCGCGGACACGCGGGCGCTCACACAGGTGCTGTTCGCGGAGCTGACGGACCTCGAACCCGGCACCCCCGAGCACACCCGCGTCCGTGCCGCACTCATCGAAGCCAATCTGCCGCTGGTCCGCTATGCCGCGGCGCGCTTCCGCAGCCGTAATGAGCCGATGGAGGACGTCATCCAGGTCGGCACCATCGGCCTGATCAATGCGATCGACCGGTTCGATCCGGACCGGGGCGTCCAGTTCCCCACCTTCGCGATGCCGACCGTCGTCGGCGAGATCAAACGCTACTTTCGAGACAATGTCCGCACCGTCCATGTGCCGCGCCGCCTCCACGAGCTGTGGGTGCAGGTCAACGGCGCGACCGAGGATCTGACGGTGCTGCACGGCCGCTCCCCCACCACCGCCGAGATCGCCGAGCGCCTGAAGATCGGCGAGGACGAGGTGCTGGCGTGCCTGGAGGCCGGCCGGTCGTATCACGCCACATCGCTGGAGGCCGCCCAGGAGGGCGACGGCCTGCCCGGCCTGCTGGACCGCCTCGGTTACGAGGACCCGGAGCTGGCCGGCGTGGAGCACCGTGACCTCGTACGGCACCTCCTCGTCCAGCTGCCCGAGCGCGAGCAGCGGATCCTTCTGCTGCGTTACTACAGCAATCTGACGCAGTCGCAGATCAGTGCGGAGCTAGGGGTGTCGCAGATGCATGTGTCGCGGCTACTGTCGCGGAGCTTCGCCCGGCTGCGATCCGCAAACAGGATCGAGGCTTAACCGGGACGGGCGACCCGTCCCCGCTCAGCCTGCGCAGATATGTCGACATGGCGCTACAGCGTGTTGCCGACATGTGACATTCTGCAGGAACCGCGTTTGCCGTAGCGCTGCCTCCGGTATTCAGGTGGAGGTATCACTCCTCGGTCCACCCCGGCCCGGGGATGCCGCAGCGACCTCAAGGGGGTGGCATGTCCGTAGAACTGGGCAGCTCGAAGGTGCTTCCCGCGATTCCCGCGCCCGCACCGCACGTGCATGACGACGACGCCATCAACACCCGCACGCTCTCCCGCTCCCTGTTCCTGCGGCTGGCCTCGCTCGACAAGGACTGCGCGGAGCGTACGTACGTCCGTGACACGCTCATCGAGCTCAACCTCCCGCTCGTGCGCTACGCGGCCGCTCGCTTCCGCAGCCGCAACGAGCCGATGGAGGACATCGTCCAGGTCGGCACGATCGGTCTGATCAAGGCGATCGACCGTTTCGATTGCGAACGCGGGGTGGAATTCCCGACGTTCGCGATGCCGACCGTCGTCGGCGAGATCAAGCGCTTCTTCCGCGACACGTCATGGTCGGTGCGGGTACCGCGCCGGCTCCAGGAGCTCCGGCTGGCCCTCACCAAGGCCAGCGACGAGCTCTCCCAGAAGCTGGACCGCTCCCCGACCGTCCCCGAACTCGCCCTGTGCCTGGGGGTGTCGGAGGAAGACGTCGTCGACGGACTGGCCGTCGGCAATGCGTACACCGCCTCCTCCCTCGACTCCCCCTCCCCCGAGGACGACGGCGGCGAGGGCTCCCTCGCGGACCGCCTCGGCTACGAGGACACCGCGCTGGAGGGCGTGGAGTACCGCGAGTCCCTCAAGCCCCTGCTGGCCAAACTCCCGGCCCGCGAGCGCCAGATCATCATGCTGCGCTTCTTCGCCAACATGACGCAGTCCCAGATCGGCGAGGAGGTCGGCATCTCCCAGATGCATGTCTCCCGCCTTCTCACCCGCACCCTGGCGCAGCTGCGCGAGGGCCTCATCTCCGACTGAGGAACGGTCCGCCGAGGGGCCGTACGACGCTCCGTGCCGCTCGGCGGACAGTTGTTGAGAATCGGGACCCACTTCACCCCTGTGAGCCGTGATTTCAGCGCGGCGTCAGCAGGCCATCAGCGCGGCGTCGCCGTGCCGCCGACATTGCGGATCATGCGCTGAACAACCGTGAGCGCGGCCGCATACTCCTCGTCCGTGATGCCTTCGTGGATCTCCGAACGCAGCTGGGCAACAAGCTCCTTGGTCCGCTCCTTGGCCTCTCGTCCGGCGTCCGTGAGCGTCAGACGGCCGACGCCGTCAACGGTGAGCCGGCCCCGGTACAGAAGGCTGTCGACCGCATGCCCCATCGCGTCCGGCCCCAGCTCCCCGAGGAACGCGTCCAGCCGCGCACAGACTTCCGCGCGGGTGAGCCCCTCCGCGGACGCATCGACATGATTCAGCGTCCACCACTGCGGCTGAGAGATGTCCGCCCGGGCCATCACGCCGCAGAAGCGCCTGGGAGGCCGCCCAGGTCCAATAGGCCACGGGCTGTGCCGCGAGGGCACCGACAACGGTCCGTTCGTTGTCTTTCGTCATGAAGAGCGACGCTAGGACCTCGATCAGACTTGAGGTCAAGAGCATCCCGCACCGACCTCTGTACACCTGACACTCCGTCAGCAACACTGGCCCGATGCGACGGACGACGACTGTTGCCTCCGCCTCGGCGGCCGTGCTGTGTCTGGGTGCCCTGCTGACCGGCTGCGGCAGCGCGGCCGAAACGGGCTATGTCGCGGTGGGCGCGGCCGACCCCGCCGACGGGCGCGCGCCGACGAAGGCCGTACCACCACAGGACGGCGTCGAGCTGACGCCACTGGACGGCGGCAAAGACCGCACAGCGCGTGGTGACGACGGAGGCGGCAGCGGTGGCCGTACGACTCCGGGCCGGGCCGGATCGGGATCCGTAACCCCGCAAAGCCCCGCCGACTCCGGCGAATCCGCCGCCCCGCCCGGCCCCTCCGCGCCACCCACGGGTGCCGGCGAAGACCGGCCCACCAAGCCCACCAAGCCCAACTCGCCTTCCCGGCCGGGCACTTCCACCCCGTCGCACGGCTCCCCCGGTTCCCCCTCCCCCGAGCCGCCCTCCCCCACCATCCCGGCCGGTCCGGAGGCCCCCGCCGGCCTCCTGGTCGGCAAGCCCGGCCTCGCCGACACCGACGCCCGCTGGTGCGAGAAGGTCACCCTCGACTTCCTCAACACCGGCGACCGCCCCGTCACCGCCGGCACCGTCACCTTCGGCACCCACATCATCGGCGCCCTCGGCATCGACTGGGCCACGATCACCTCCCCCCACAAGCTCCCGCTGCCCCTCGCCCCCGGCGAGAAGAAGACCGGTACCTGGCGGGTGTGCGTGGACGCCTGGCGGGTGCCGCTCGGTATGCATATCGACACCCGGGACGTGACCTTCACCTGGAAGTGACGAAGGGGCGAGCCGGGCCCGCCGTCAGGGGCCGCCGCGGCAGGAACGGTGGCGAGCGACGCCCGGAGTGCCTAGCGTCGAGACAAGGTCGGGACAAGGGTGTCGGACGCGGAGCGATGAGTTTCGCCCGGCGCAGCGGTCACTACAGACAGCGGTCCATCCGGGCACGAGGCCCACCCGCAGACCACGCCAGGAGAGTGCCATGCCCCAGATCACCCCCAACCTCTGGTTCGACACCGAGGGCAAGGAGGCCGCCGAGTTCTACTGCTCGGTGTTTCCCCACTCGAAGATCAAGAACGTCACCTACTACAACGAAGCCGGTCCCCGCCCCGCCGGCACCGTGCTGACCGTCGAGTTCGAGCTGGACGGCCAGCCGTACACCGCGATCAACGGCGGCCCGGAGTTCACCTTCAACGAGGCGGTCTCGCTGATGATCAACTGCGCCGACCAGGACGAGATCGACTACTACTGGACCAAGCTCTCCGAAGGCGGCGAGGAGGGCCCCTGCGGCTGGCTGAAGGACAAGTACGGACTGTCCTGGCAGGTCGCCCCCGGTGGCATGGCCGAGATGCTGAACGATCCGGACCAGGAGCGTGCCGCCCGCGCCATGAAAGCCATGTTCGGCATGAAGAAGATCGACATCGCCGCGCTGCAGGCGGCGGCCGACGCGACGTGACGCACCGCCGACGCGCCCGGCAGCCGGCGATGACAGGATGCGGGGGTGACGACAAAACGCCCGGATCCCTCCGTTGCACACCTCGCCGGTCCCGACCCCTGGCCGTCCGCGGAAGCGATCCACAGCGATCTTCTCGCGGCGAAGGCGCTGATCTACGACCCGAGCGGATTCAGCTGCTCGCCGCCGGAACCCGAGGCGGAGAGCGCCGAGTACGCGGCACACGGATTCACCCTGGACGGCTCCTGTGTCCGGTTCCGGGCGGCCAAAACGACACCGACGAAGGTCGGTCAGTTCGTCACGGTGTGGAAGCGGTCGCCGGAAGGGCCGATCCAGCCGTTCGACGCCGCGGATCCCGTCGATCTCTTCGTCATCAGCTCCCGTGACGGCGACCACTTCGGGCAGTTCGTCTTTCCGCGCGAAGTGCTCTGCGAGCGGAACGTCGTCTCGACGAACGGCTCCGGCGGGAAGCGCGGGTTCCGCGTCTACCCGCCGTGGGTCACGACAACGAACCGCCAGGCCCGCACCACGCAGGCGTGGCAGGTGCCGTACTTCCTCGACGTACCCGCGGACGCGCCCCTCGACACGGCCCGCGCCCGGGCGCTCTACCACCCGTAGGCGCCGGCCGCCTTCGGCTCGACGACAAAGACGGCAAAGGGGCCTGCACTCGACCGGTCGGTCGTGCGCAGGCCCCACGCCTGTGGCAGGTCGGGCTACTTCGCGAAGCCGTAGTCCATCAGCTTCTTCGCGTCCGCCGTGCGGTTGGCCACCGAGGAGGAGGCGAGGACCGTGCCGATGACGGTCTTGCCGTTCCGGGTCGCGGCGAAGACCAGGCAGTACTTGGCCTCCGGGCCGGAGCCGGTCTTGACGCCGATGGTGCCCGAGTAGCTCCCGAGCAGCGCATTGGTGTTCTCCCACGACATGTAGCGGTAGCCGCCGCTCTTCGTGGTGACCTTCTGCTTGGTCGACTTCGTCTTCACGACCGTACGGAACGTGGAGTACTTCATCGCGCTGCTGGCGAGCTTCGTCAGATCGCGCGGCGTCGAGTAGTTCGCACCGTGCCCTATGCCGTCGAACGAGTCGAAGTGCGTGTTGGTCAGGCCGAGGCTCTTGGCGGTGGAGTTCATCTTGCCGATGAACGACTTCACGCGCGCGTCCCGCGTGGTCCCGCTGCCGAACTTGTCGGCCAGCGCGTACGCCGCGTCGCAGCCGGACGGGAGCATCAGCCCGTAAAGGAGCTGACGGACGGTGACCTTGTCGCCCACGATCAGCCGGGCCGAGGACGCCCAGTCGTTCGCGACGATGTAGTCGCTGTACGCCTTCTGGACCGTGACCTTGGAATCCAGGTTGAGGTTCGGCTGTGCGAGCACCACCCGGGCCGTCATGATCTTGGTGGTGGAACCGGTCGAACGGCGGGTGTCGGCGGCCTTGGTGAACAAGGTCTTACCGGTGCCGTTGTTCATCACGTAGCCGCCCTGGGCGACGATCGAGGGCGTCGCGGGCGCGGCGGCCTGTGCCGGGGCGGCGAACGCCCCGGCCGACAGGACGGCTCCGGTCGTGAGGGCGACCGCGGACAGCCGACGAAGACGCTTGATGCCAGTTTTCAAAGTGAATACTCCAAATGACCCTGCAGTACGGCTACATGAGTCTGCCGCTTGCCCATGAGACGCATGAGACGGGCCAATGGATGTGCGCTCGGCAGAGGTTTTTTCGGATATCCCAGATATCCGGATTCCGGGGTCGGATACCGGGTGGGATACCGGGCCTTGGGCGCTTCCCCTTGTCCTTACGTCTCGCGGAGGCCGGGGTGCCGCCCCGGCCTCCGGGACGTTAGTGAGGTGTTAGCTGATCACCAGCGGGGGCGGTCAGTGTGGTGTACACGGACCGAGGAACGGACCGGAGAACGGAACGCACCGACCACAAGGGGGACCCCGATGTCGCACCACAGCCTGCTCCGCCACGGCCGCAAGGCCGCCGTCGCCACCGTGATCGCGGCCGCCGCGCTCTCGCTGACCGCCTGCCAGAGCGGCAAGTCGGACGCCGCGGGAGCCCCGAGCGCCGCCGCATCCGCCGACGCCGGATCCGGCTCTGGCTCCGGCTCCGGCTCGTCCGCGGCGCAGGGATCCGACACCCCGGCCGCCGGTCCGAAGGCCGGCCAGGGCTCCTCCTCGAACGGCTCGGGGGCTGCTGCCCGTAACGGCTCGAAGGCCTCCCACACCTCCGCCAAGGGCGGTTCCGCCGCTCGCTGCACCACCGCCACCCTCCAGGCCGGCTGGGGCTCCTCGGGCGGCGGCGTCCCGGACATGCACAGCGACGCGCAGCAGACCGCCGCGGTATGGCTGAAGAACATCGGCGGCCGCAGCTGCACCATCAGCGGCTTCCCCGGCGTCCAGATCAAGGGCACCGACGGCGGCTCCCTCGATCTGCCGCGTTCCTCGAAGAAGCCGGTCCCGGTCGTGCTCAAGCCGGGCGGCACGACGTCCTTCACCATTCAGCTGCTGCCCTCGGTCAGCAGCGAGGACAAGAAGGTCGAGCCGGAGATGGTGCTGATCACCCCGCCGAACGAGAAGCAGCACTTCCAGCTGAAGTGGCCCTACGGCGGCGCCATCCTGGACCAGTCCGGTGCCACCCACCCGGGCACCTTCGTCAACCCCGTCAACATGCCCTGACCAGGCAGTACGCCTCAGGACCGGCTGCGGTTCCGTCCCGTACGGGTCGGGCGCGGGGCGGGGCGGCGGTGGACGCCCACCTCGCGCAGCGCCCGGGTGGCCACGTTCACGGCCGCGGGGGAGGCGTCCGCGAAGACGGCCTCGTGGGCCTCCGCATTGGCGCGGACGGCACGCTCGGCGGTGGTCACACCGTCCGCCGTCAGCCGGATCATGGTGCTGCGGCCGTCGTCCGGTGAGGGCTCGCGGACCACCAGGCCACGGTCGGCCAGATGGTTGATGACGTTGCTGGTGCCGCCGGAGGACAGCAGCAGGGCGCGGGCCAGTTCATTGGGCTTCATCCGGTACGGCTCGCCGGCCCTGCGCAGCGCTATCAGGATGTCGAACTCGGCTACCGTCAGGCCGAGTTCGGGCAGCACTCCGCGGGTGGCCTCGTCCAGTGCGCCGGCGAGCAGCACTATGCGCTTCGACAGCTCGGTCGTCGGGCGGAGCACATCCGGCAGCTCGGAGCGCCAGGCGCCCATCAGCGCGTCGACGGGGTCGGGTCCTGGGGTGGGTCCTGCGGTCACATCAGGAGAATAATTCAGCACCGTGATAGCTTTCTACAAAGCCTTTCCAGAAAGCTATCTTCCGAGCGTGCTGAGGGAGACCGCCATGGGGACCGCGCACCACCACCCACCGCGCCTGCTTCTGCGGGGCGGCCTGGTCATCGACACCGACCCACAACCCGTCGTCCACCCGCACACCGATGTCCTCGTCGAGGACGGCCGGATCGCGGCCGTGGGCGCCGCGCTGCCCCTCGACGACGCCGACCCGGGCCTTGAGGTGATCGACGCCCGCGCGCTGATCGTGCTGCCCGGCTTCGTCGACACCCACCGGCATCTGTGGCAGGCGGTCCTGCGGTCCGCCGCGGTCGACGAGAGCCTCGACAGCTACCTCGGCCGGATCCTCGGCGATCTCGCGGGCCGCTTCACCCCCGCCGATGTGTACACCGGGAACCTGCTCGGCGCGCTGGAGTGCCTGGACGCGGGGATCACCACCGTCCAGGACTTCTCGCACGTCCAGTACTCGCCGGAGCACAGCGCGGCCGCCGTACAGGCGCTGCGCGAGGCGGGCATCCGCGCCGTCTTCGGCTACGGCTACCCCGTCTTCGACGACGCCGCCCGCCGCGCCGACTGGGTACGCCAGGTGCACGCCGAGCACTTCGCCTCGCGCGATGCGCTGGTCACGATGGCCCTCGCCCCCGTCGGCCCGTCCTTCGCGCCGGACGAGGCCGTGCGCGAGGACTGGCTGCTGGCCCGCGAGCTGGGGATGCGGATCGCCGTCCATGTGCAGGCCGGGCCGGTGGCACAGCGGCCGATCGCCGCGCTCCACGAGCAGGGGCTGCTCACCGCCGGCACCCTGTACGTGCACGGCAATTCGCTGCCCGACTCCGAGCTGCGACTGATCGCCGACTCCGGCGGCGCGGTGGCGATCACCCCGGCGATCGAGGCCTCGATGCGCTTCGGCGCCCCGATGGCGGGGCGGCTGCGCCGGGCCGGCATCACCACGGGGCTGGGCGCGGACGCGGTCACCTCCGCGCCGAGCGATATGTTCTCGCAGATGCGCGCCGCGTTGATGAGCAGTCACTTCGACGGTGACAACGGCTCCGGGGCGTCCCCCATCAAGGCGGCGGATGTACTGCGACTGGCCACCGCCGAGGGCGCCGCGGCCCTCGGACTGGCCGACGAGGTGGGCTCACTGGGCATCGGCAAACGCGCCGACCTTGTGCTGCTGCGCGCCGATGCGATCAACCTCGCCCCGGTCGCGCACGACCCGATCGGGGCCGTGGTGACCGCCGCGCACCCCGGGAACGTCGATACGGTCCTGGTGGCCGGGCAACCGGTCAAGCGCGGGGGGCGGCTGATGTACGGGAAGGTCGACGGCGTACTGGCCGAGGCCCATCGGGCCGCGGAGCGGCTCGGGACAGACCGCTAGGTTGAGCGAAGGCCTTGAGGGTCTGCTTGTGCGCGCACCGGTGCCGCGGCGGTGTGGACCTTGTTGTGGATCAATTCGAGCCAGAGATCGGGCTTTTCGGCGGACACCTGGCCCCATACCTCGGCGAGGAAGGTATCCGCCGGTGGCTCGGTTCCGAACCGGAGGGCCTTGCCGCCGTCGGTGCCGCACGATCGGGAGATGTGAGTTTTGCGCCTGAATCGATCCGCCCTGTCCGCAGGAGCGACGATCAGCCGCGGCCCGGGACCCGGCGTCCCGCCGGCCGGCCGGCCGGCCGGCGGGACAACTTCGAAGAGGGCCCGTCAGTTCGCGTCACCAGCTGACGGCGTCGTCCATCGACTGCTGCCAGTACGTGACCTTGAGGGAGTCGTCGACGTAGATGCCCTTGGCGGGCAGTGAGGGGTGGGCACCCGTGCCGACGCTCTCATTGCCGGAGGGGCCGTGGAAGTAGACGTCCAGGGACTTCTCCGTGCGGCCGTGGGAGCCGCTGCCGTCGGCCGCGGACAGGTTCACGGAGGCGTAGCCGGACTCGCCCGGCTTGAGGGTGACGACGGCCTGCGGCTGGGACGCCTCGATGACCGGCGGCACGGACTGGGCCTCGCCGAAGTGGACGGCCGGGTAGGAGTAGAGGTAGCAGGTGCTGCTGCCGGTGTTGGTGACCGTGAGCAGCATGTGGTTCACGGGGCGGTTCAGGGGGGCCGCGACCGTCTTGGTGTTGGAGCCCTGGCACGTGACGGCCTTGCCTCCGGTGCCGGTCTTGCCGTTCCCCGACGCCGCGGGGGTCTTCGTCGCGGGCGCCTTCCCGGCCGGCTTCGAACCGGCGGGCGCGGGCTTCGCGTCGTCGTGGGAGGAGGAGCCGGAGCCGGACGAGGGCGACGCGGTGGCGGAGGCGTTCGTGGACGAGCCCTCGTCGCGGACGCCCGAGCTGTCGTTGCACGCCGTCAGGGAGAGGGCGGCGAGCACGCCGGTCGCGGCGGCGGTCAGGAGACGGGTGCGGGACTTGCGGATGCTGGACATATGTGGCTGATCCCCTTCGGCGGTGCGGTGGTTGTGGTGCTTGGATGACCAGAGCTTGTGGGGGGATCTGTCCCAGCCGCCACGAATGCCGGGCAGTTGGGGACGCCGGAACGCAGGAACGGGCTTTGACCAGGGGAAACGTAAGGCGCCTGGAACGCGGGAATGGGACGCGCGGGGCCACACGGGGAAGGGGAACAACGGTGCCAGGGGCGACAGGGGCGACAGGGGCGACACGGGCCGCCGGGGACGTGGACGCGTTCGCGGAGCTGCTGCGAGGGCTGAAGGAACGCTCGGGGCTGAGCTACGGGACGCTCGCCAAGCGGCTGCACATGAGTACGTCGACGCTGCACCGTTACTGCAACGGCACCGCGGTGCCGGCCGACTACGCGCCGGTCGAGCGGCTCGCGCGGGTGTGCCGGGCGACCCCCGAGGAACTGGTCGAGCTGCACCGGCGGTGGATTCTGGCGGACGCGGCGCGGGGGCGTAAGGGTCCAGGGCCGGATGGGGTGGTGCGCGGTGCCGGGGAGCCCGAGGGGGCGCCGACACCTGATGCGGCGGTGCCCGGCGCCGGGGACCGCCTTGGGGACCCTGCCGATTCGGGTGATGGGCTGCCCGAGGTGGCGGGTGGGACGGAGCCGGCGTCCGTGGTCGCTGAACGCCGCGAGCCCAGCGGAAGTGATGAACCGGTTGTCGGCGGCACCGTCCTGTCCGCTCCCGTGCGGCCCCGTCGGCGCCGCACCACGCTCATCGCCTCCGTCGCCGCAGCCGCCGTTCTGGGAGCCGTCGTGCTCGCCGTGAATCTGCCGTCCTCCGGAGGCGACGGCGGTGACCAGAAGGCCGCCGGGGCCGCCGGCACCGGGACCGGCACCGGCACCAGCACCGGCACCGGCACCGGCACCGGCCGAGCGAACGACAAGCGGCCGTCCGCGTCGGCCTCTCCTTCCCCCTCCCGGAGCGCGAAGACCGGCAGACCCTCCGCCTCGCCGTCGGAGTCCGCAGCCCACAACGGCGGGGGCGCCGCCGAGCACACCGGCGGCGTACCGCTCAACGTCGCCATCCGCCCCTACGTCTACGACAGCCCGTGCAGCCAGCACTTCCTGGTCGACAGCGAGCCCGAACAGGTCGGCCCGCCCGCCGCCGAGCAGGACGCGCCCCGCTGGGCCGCCGCGTACGGCGCGGCCTCCTCGGGGGAGCAGCGCGTCGCCCTCACCGTGCAGGGCACCGGGAAGGACACCGTCGTCCTGGAGGCGCTGCACGTACGCGTCGTCGCGAAGGGCGCCCCGCTCGCCTGGAACGACTACTCGATGGGCGTCGGATGCGGCGGCAACGTCAACACCAAGTCGTTCGACATCGACCTCGACAACGGCAGGCCCACCGTCACCGTCAAGAACGGCCAGCGCGACTTCCCGTACAAGATCAGCGAGTCCGACCCGGAAGTCTTCTACGTCACAGCCCACACCAAGGCGCACCAAGTGCGCTGGGATCTCGCCCTGGTCTGGTCCAGCGGCGACCGCCACGGCACCGTGCACATCGACAACAACGGCACCCCGTTCCGCACCAGCGCCAACACCGGCCGCCCCGGCTACGACTACCCGCTGGGCGGCAGCGAGTGGATCAGGCGGGAGCAGTAGTCACGAACGCGACGCCGAAGGGGCAGCGCGCCATGCCGAGCCGCTCATACGTCGCGATCGCGGGCGCGAGGTCCGCGTGCACCATCAGCGCGGCCCGCCCGGGCCGAACGGCCCCAGGCGGACATCCATCGATGAACTGCGCTTCTGCCTCCGCAGGTTGAGCGAGGCACTGCGGGACGCTCTGCGGGTCGCCGAGAGCAGGGGCGGCCGCGTGACGTAGCGGGCGAACGAACAATCAGGGGCCCGGCATGACCATGCCGGGCCCCGTACGCGTAAAGACGATGACGAACGACTCGTTACGACAGCGCCAGCCACGCCGCGCCCGCGACGACCAGGATCGCGACGATCACGCCGAGGATGACGCCCATACGGGGGCCGGCCGACTGCTGCGGGGCCGGTGCGCGGCGGCTGCCGGCCTGCGGGGTGCCGCCCTCGTCCACGAAGGCACGGAACATCTGCGTGCTGCCCGCCGGGTCGTAGTTGCCGCCGGCCTGGTTCTGCGGGTTGGTCGCCATGGGGAAGGACCCTAGCGAACCGGGGGCGACAGGGCACCCCTGGGGCGCGTGCGAAGCGCCTACGAAGCGGGGACCGGGCGCCTACAGGGCATGGACGAGGGCGCGGGCGGGCCGTCTGGGGTATCCCGCTACCGACCGGTATCGACCCGGCCCGCCGTCCCGGCTCCGACCTGCACCTTTACGTGGTCCATCGGCTCCATTGACCAACCCCCGGTCCAGACTTTTCGACCCCTTTACCCCTGCCTCCACCAAATCGTTTGCCTTCAGCAACCAACATTGCTTATGGTTGCCCCAAGCAACAAAAGATGCAGGGCATGAGATGTGCGATTGATGTGTGGAGGAGCCTGTGGCCGCTCACAGTCAGTACGAGGAGCTGGCCAGGCAACTCAGCGCCATCGGCGCCGTCAAGCGCGAGATGGGCCGGATCCTGCCCCAGGACTGCCCACCCGCGTCCGCCGGAGTGCTCACCCTTCTCGACCGGCACGGTGAGATGCGGATGAGCCAGCTCGCCGAGCTGCTCGCGATCGACATGTCGGTGACCAGCCGGCATGTCGCGCATGTCGCCGAGCGCGGCTGGATCGAGCGGAAGCCCGATCCGGCGGACAAGCGGTCGCGGCTGCTGCGCCTGACCCCGAGCGGGCAGGAGCTCCTGGAGGAGCTCGCCGCGCGCTACACCGCCACGCTCGCCCGGTACTTGGACGACTGGACCGACACCGACGTCGGGCACCTCATCGAACTGCTCGCCAGGCTCCGTACGAGCTTCGGCGACTGCCGCACCCGGGCGCATCACGACTCCACCACCCGTACACCCGCAGGATGAAAAGGAACTACATGGCTACGACCACACCAGCCGGTGTGCGGGGCGGCCACGCCAAGCATGGAGGCGGTCACCACGCCTCCGACGGGGCCCCCATGACGCACCGTCAGATCATGGAGGCGCTCTCCGGGCTGCTGCTCGGCATGTTCGTCGCCATCTTGTCGTCGACGATCGTGTCCAACGCGCTGCCCGAGATCATTCATGACCTCGACGGCGGACAGAGCGCCTACACCTGGGTCGTCACCGCCTCGCTGCTGGCGATGACCGCGACCACCCCGCTGTGGGGCAAGCTCTCCGACCTGTTCAGCAAGAAGCTGCTGGTCCAGTTCGCGCTGATCATCTACGTCGCGGGCTCGGTCGTCGCCGGGCTCTCGCAGAACACCGGCATGCTGATCGCCTGCCGCGTGGTGCAGGGCATAGGTGTGGGCGGCCTGTCCGCCCTGGCCCAGATCGTGATGGCCGCGATGATCTCGCCGCGCGAGCGCGGTCGTTACAGCGGCTACCTCGGCGCCACCTTCGCCGTCGCCACCGTCGGCGGCCCGCTGCTCGGTGGCGTCATCACCGACACCAGCTGGCTCGGCTGGCGCTGGTGCTTCTACGTCGGCGTGCCGTTCGCCATCATCGCGCTGATCGTGCTGCAGAAGACCCTGAAGCTGCCCGTCGTCAAGCGCGAGGGCGTCAAGGTCGACTGGACGGGCGCCTTCTTCATCAGCGCGGCGGTCTCGCTGCTGCTGGTGTGGGTGACGCTGGCCGGCGACAAGTACGACTGGATGTCGTGGCAGACCGCCGCGATGGTCGGCGGCGCGGTCGTACTCGGCGCGATCTTCATCTTCGTCGAGTCCAAGGCCAAGGAGCCGATCATCCCGTTGCGGCTGTTCCGCAACAAGACGATCACCCTGGCCTCGCTGGCCTCGCTCTTCGTCGGTATCGCGATGTTCTCCGGCACCGTCTTCTTCAGCCAGTACTTCCAGCTGGCGCGCGACAAGTCGCCGACGATGTCCGGTGTCATGACGATCCCAATGATCGGTGGCCTGTTCATCTCCTCGACCGTCTCGGGCCAGATCATCACCAAGACGGGCCGCTGGAAGGCATGGCTGGTCGCCGGTGGTGTGCTGGTGACCGCGGGCCTCGGCCTGCTGGGCACCATCCGCTACGACACCGAGTACTGGCACATCGCGATCTTCATGGCCCTGATGGGTCTGGGCATCGGCATGATGATGCAGAACCTGGTGCTCGCCACGCAGAACCAGGTGGCTCCCGAAGACCTCGGCTCCGCCTCGTCCGTCGTGACCTTCTTCCGCTCCCTCGGTGGTGCGGTGGGCGTCTCGGCCCTCGGTGCGGTGCTCGCCAACCGCGTCACCCACTACGTCAAGGACGGTCTGGCCGACCTCGGCCCCAAGGCCGCCAAGGCCGCCGCCCACGGCGCCGGCAACAGCGGCGGCGGCATCCCGGACCTGGACTCCCTCCCGGCGCCGCTGCGCACCGTCATGGAGAGCGCCTACGGCCACGGTGTCGCCGATGTGTTCCTGTACGCGGCGCCCTGCGCGCTGCTCGCCTTCCTCCTCACCCTGTTCATCAAGGAGGTCGCGTTGAAGACGCGTGGCGGACTGGCCCAGAGCGCGGAGGGCGCGGCGTCGGCGTCGGCGTCGGCCAACCCGTCGGCATCGGCCCTCCCCGCCCAGGCCGCCGCGGCGCCGGTCGAGGAGCGGGAGCCCGCCCTGGTGGGCGCCGTGTCGGCACCGGACCACTCCGACGACACCGCGCACACCCCCGCCTGGGCACAGCCGGCCGCCGCGACGGCCGCCCAGCCGCTGGCGGCGTACGCGTCCGCCGGTGGCGGGGATGCCACCCCGACCGGCTCCGCGATCCACGGCTTCGTCCGCAACGGCGAGGGCAACCCCGTCCCGCGCTCCGCGGTCACGCTGATCTCGCTCAGCGGCCGTCAGCTGGGCCGCGCGGTCGCCCACGCCAACGGCTCGTATGTGCTCAGCGCCCCCGGCGCCGGCTCGTACGTGCTGATCGCGGCCGCCGACGGGCACCAGCCGCAGGCGTCCACGGTCGTCGTCGGCGACCAGCCGTACAGCTACGACATCCAGCTCAGCGGCACCAGCGGCCTCGGCGGCCAGGTCCGCAGCGCGGTCACCGGCGAGCCCATCGACGGTGCGATGGTCGTCGTCACCGACGTCCGCGGTGAGGTGCTGGCCACCGGGAAGTCCGGCCCCGAGGGCTACTTCGCCTTCGACGAGCTGGCGCCCGGGACCTTCACCGTCGCCGTGAACGCCGCGAACCACCGCCCGGCCGCACTGCCGGTCGAGGTCGGCGGCCAGGGCACGACCCGGATCGAGGTCGAACTGCTGTCCGGCGCGCGGGTGCAGGGCATCGTGCGGGCGGGTGCGGAGCGCCGGCCGCTGTCCGACGCGCGGGTGACGCTGGTGGACGCGGCGGGCAATGTCGTGGCCACCTCGACGACCGGGGAGGACGGCGCGTACGCCTTCACCGACCTGGACGCCGGCGACTACACGGTCATCGCGAGCGGCTACCCGCCGGTCGCCACCGGCCTTGCGGTCGACGCACGCGGGGTCGACGGCTACGACGTCGAGCTCGCACACCCGGGGGACTGACCCCCCGAGCCCCGGGGCATCCACCCCGGGGCGGCAAGACCCCGGACCGGGGCGCGCGTTGAGCGGAGACGCGCCCCGGCCCGGACCCCAGGGTTCCGGCGGCGGCGTTGCGCACAGGCAGGGGACGGCCTGCACGCCGCCGCCGGGCCCGATATTTCCCCCAAACTCTCGGCTCATCCCCCCATCTCGACTTCTCCCCCACTCTCGACTTCGCTCGAGCGGGGGACCCCCATGAGCGGGGGGGGACCCCCATGACCAGGGGGCACCACACCAGGCAAGAAACGGGAGAG
The DNA here is from genome assembly GCF_022221585.1 of Streptomyces inhibens. Lineage (NCBI taxonomy): Bacteria > Bacillati > Actinomycetota > Actinomycetes > Kitasatosporales > Streptomycetaceae > Streptomyces > Streptomyces inhibens. The sequence continues at coordinate 5,284,932 of NZ_CP084681.1, read as the reverse complement.
GCAATGACTTCGACGGGCGCGGGAGCTGCGGGCGCAAGGGCGCAGATCCGCACACGCGACGGCTGGGCGGTCCAGCACGCCGTACTGACCGTCACCGACATGACAGGCGCGCAGGTGCTGCGCGCGGCGGCGGACGAGGAAGGCGCCATCCGCAGCGAGCAGCCGCTGCCCGCGGGCCCGTACACGGTCATCGTGACGGCCGTCGGCTATGCCCCGGTCGCCTCCAGCGCGATCGTGACGGCGAGCGGCCGGATGGACGTGGGCAGTGTCGTACTGGCCCGGCAGGGCGGGGCCGAGCTGCCGCCGCCCGGCGCATGGACCATCGACCCGATGCACTCGACGGTGGCCGCGGTCGCCCAGCACCTGGGGATCTCCAGCGTGCACGGCCGGTTCACCGAGTTCAGCGGCCGGATCGAGATCGCCGAGGACCTGGCGAAGTCGCGGGTCGAGGCGGTCATCAAGGCCGCCTCCATCGACACCGGCAACGGCATGCGCGACGGCCATCTGCGCTCCGAGGACTTCCTCGCCGTCGAGGAGTTCCCGGAGATCAGCTACCGCAGCACCGGCCTGGAGGCGGCCGGCCCGGACCGCTGGACGGTGCGCGGCGAGCTCTCGCTGCACGGCGTCGTACGGCCGGTGGACCTCGCTCTGAGCTACCTCGGCACCGGCCCCGACCCGTGGGGCGGGGTGCGCGCCGCCTTCCGCGCCACCGCCGAGCTGCGCCGCGAGGACTTCAAGATGAACTACAACCAGGTCGTGGCGGCCGGCATCGCGGCGATCGGGACGACGCTCAAGGTCGAGCTGGACATTCAGGCGGTGCAGGGGGAGAGCCTGCCGATGGGGTGACCTGGGGGCCCGAGTGACCTGGGGGGCCCGAGTGACCTGGGGCCCCGGAGGGGGAGACGGGGGCGTACGGCGCCTGCGGCCCATGCGGCCGATGCGGCCGATGCGGCCGATGCGGCCGACCTGCCGACACGCCCCGGCCTTCGTCCCGTCAGACCCCCGGCCGGTCCCGCATCGCCTCGATCCCCGCGAGTTGCAGATCGAGCGCGAAGGCGAAGTCCCGGTCCAGCATCTCCACGGCGCTTTGCCCCTGGTGGGCGTACGCGGCCCGGATGGACAGCTCCATCGTCTCCGCGAACTCCGGGCGGTCCGAGATCGCGGCGACGACCTGCTCGAAGTAGTCGTCCAGGCTGATGCCCGCGGCCCGGCAACGGGCCTCGTGCGTGGCCCGGATCGTCGCGAAGCCGTAGACGAAGTGGAAGAGGGACGCCAGCGCGCCGGACGTGCGCTCCGCGTCCAGACCGGTGCGCCGCATCACCCGCAGGGTGGCGTTGGAGAAGGCCATCGAATGCGGGCCGATGTTGATGAACTCGCTCAGCAGCCGGGCCACCCAGGGGTGGCGCAGCAGCATGTCGCGGTAGCCGATGGCGAGGACGCGCAGCTGGTCGCGCCAGTCGGCGCCGGCGTCCGACTCGTCGGGCAGGGTCATCTCGCCGGCCACCGCGTCCACGGCCAGCTCCAGCAGATCGTCCTTGGTGTCCACGTACCAGTAGACGGACATCGCGGTGACGCCCAGCTCGGCGGCGAGCCGGCGCATCGAGAACTTCGCCAGGCCCTCGGCGTCCAGCAGCCGGACCGTCGCCGTGACGATCTTGTCGAGGTCGAGTCCGGCCGGCTGGTCCGCCTTCCGTTTCAGCGGGGGGCGTTCGGTCAGCCAGACGCTGTTCGGCCGCTTTCTGGCGCGGCCGTCCGTCGCTGCCATGGCGCCCCTTCCTGTCCTGAGCGTCGTCGGTGCCGATGTCGGTGCCGGTGCCGATGTCGGTGCTGTGGTCGGTGCCGGTGCTGGTGTCGCGCCGGTGGGCGGCGCATACGGGTGGTGTACGTGCCCGCGGTCCGTGTCGTTCAGTCCGTTCGCGATCACGTACACCACCGATGCTATTCCGCCGCGGCGGCGGCCGGTTCCGCGCCCGACGGCGTGGCCGGCGTCGCCTCCGCCGGGCCGGCGCGCTCGGCCCGGCGCAGCAGTACGGCGGCGACCAGCCCGCCGAGGAACACCGCGGCCGCGCCGACCAGCTGGCTGGTGCCGATGCCGGTCGCGAAGGCGTCGTGGACGGCGGTCCGTTCCGCGTCCGTACGGGTCCTGGCGAGCGCCGCGGGCAGCGAACCGGCGCCCGCCGCGACCAGCGGAAGCAGCGCGACGAAGCGGGAGTTGAGGACCGCGCCGAGTACGGCGACGCCGAGGCCCTGGCCGAACTCCATCAGCGTGCCGTTGACGCCGGCCCCCACTCCGGCCTTGGCCGGCGGGATCGCGGACATGATGGCGTTGGCCATCGTCGGCATGGCGAGCGCGACACCGATGCCCATCACGATCAGACCGGTCAGCATGCCGCCGTAGCTGTCGCCGCCGAGCAGCGAGATCGCGGCCAGACCGGCCGCGAGCAGCGACATCCCCGAGACGATCATTCCGGGGGTGCCGAACTTGGGCATCAGACGGACGCCCAGTCCGGTGAAGTTGATCAGTATGACGGTGACGGCGAGCGGTGCCATCCGCAGCCCCGCGTCCAACGGGCCGTAGCCGAGCACCAGTTGGAGATGCTGGGTGAGCAGGAACATCGAGCCACCCATGCCGAAGGCGACGAGGATGCCGCCGGAGACGGCGCCGATGAACCGGCGGTTGCGGAAGAAGTGCATGTCCAGCATCGGATGCGGGACATGCAGCTCCCACAGGGCGAAGGCGGCGAGGCCGGCCAGGCCGATGGCGGCGGAGATCAGCACCCGCCCGGACAGCCAGCCGGACTGCGGCCCGGAGATGATCGCGAAGACCACTCCGACCATGCCGATCATGGACAGCAGGGCGCCCAGCAGGTCGGGGAGCTCGCCGCCTCGGCTCTTGGACTCGGGGACGAGGGTGACGACGGCCGCCAGCGCTATCACCGCGACCGGCAGATTGACCAGGAACAGCGAGCCCCACCAGAAGTGGTCGAGCAGCGATCCGCCGATCAGCGGGCCGGCGGCGAAGCCGAGGGAGTTGACCGAGCTCCAGATACCGATGGCCTTGGGGCGCTCCGCGTCGTCGAAGATCTGCATGACGACGGCGAGGGTGGTGGTCATCAGCAGCGCACCGCCGACGCCCATACCGGCGCGGGCGGCGATCAGCTGACCGGGCGACTGGGCGAGGGCGGCGCCGAGCGAGGCGACGCCGAACAGCACCAGGCCGACGGCGAGCATCTTCTTGCGGCCGTAGCGGTCGGCGGAATTGCCGGCGGTGAGCAGCAGACCGGACTGGACCAGCGAATAGGCGTTGATCATCCACTGGACGTCGGCGGTGGTCGCGCCCATCTCCTTGGTGAGGGAGGGGATGGCGACGTTGAGGACGGTGTTGTCGAGGATGACCGTCAGCTGGGCGATGCAGATGACGGCCAGGATCAGCCAGCGGGTGGCGTGCCGGCCCGGTGACTGGAGGGTGGTGGTGGCGTCGGAGGCCACGGGGGGCATACGGGCTCCCTGTACGGTGCGAGCGGATGACTTACACCGTACAGGGAGGGTTATACGCCGTACATTTGATTTTTGCGCGGGTCAGACCTTCCGGGTCACGCCTTCCTGGTCACGCCTTTCTGGTCACGCCTTCCGGGTCAGGTCGTAGAAGGTGGCGCTGCCGACCGTGACCTTCTTGAAGGTCTTCCCGACCCAGGAGGTGATCTTCGACGAGCCGCCCTTGCCGCCGCCGGGGCCGCCCCGGCCGCCCCGTCCGCCCTGCCCGCCCTGCCCGCCCTGCCCGCCCGCGATGAAGTAGTGGACCTTCCCGTCCGCGACGTACTTCTTGAACTGGGCGAGGGTCGGCGACGGGTCGCTCCCGTTGAAGCCGCCGATCGCCATCACCGGCTTCTCGGTGGCGAGTTGGTAGCTCGCGGCGTTCTGGGAGCCGATGGCCGCGGCGGCCCAGGTGTAGTCGTCCGCGTCCTTCTCCAGCAGCGCCTTGGCCTTGTCGCTCACCTTGCTGCCGTTGAGCAGACCGCCCATGCCGCCACCCATACCGCGCAGCCGGCCGGTCCCGCGCTCGCCGAGGCCGCCCATGGCGCCCGGGAAGCCCAGCCGGCCGCCCTGGTTGCCGCCACCGGCGCCCTGCGAGGGTGCCTGGCCCGGGGCGCCCTGGCCGGCCTGCCCGGCGCCCGGTGCGCCGCCCGGTGCGCCGCCCGGCATGCCGCCGTTGTTGCCGCGCCACGTACCGCCCTGACGGCCGCCGGGGAAGCCCCCGCCGCCGGGTCCGCCCATGCCGCCCATGCCGCCCTGCACCGAGGGTCCGGCCGTGATGATCGACCCGCCCTTGGGCGTGTTGACCGTATCGAGCGTGTACGCGACCGGACCGGCCAGCGCCGTCGCCACCCCGAGCCCGGCCGCCAGCAGCGCCACCCGGCGTCCCGCCCGTGCCGACAGCAGCAAACCGAGCGCCGCTAGCAGACCGAGCGCCAGCACCGTCCAGCGCAGCCACGGCAGCCAGTCCGGCGAACGGTTCAGCAGCACGTACGACCAGCCGGCCGTCGCCGCGACCGTCACGGCCAGGACGAGCGAGGCGATCGGCCCGCCGCGCCGCCACAACAGCGCCGCGCCCATCCCGACCAGCGCCGCGATGTACGGGGCCAGCGCGATGTTGTAGTACTGGTGGAAGATCCCGGACATAAAGCTGAAGGTCGTGAAGGTCATCAGCAGCGCGCCGCCCCACACCAGGAACTCCGCCCGCTGCCCGGCCTGTTCGGCGGCGACCGCGCGCCGGGCCCGCCACAGCAGACACACGCTCGCGACCAGCAGGATCAGCGCGGCAGGTAGCAGCCAGGAGATCTGGCCGCCCATGTCGGACGAGAACAGCCGGGTGATTCCGGTCTCCCCCCATCCGCCACCGCCACCGCCGCCGGGACGGCCACCGCCACCGACACTGCCGGTCTCATTGCCGCTGATCCGCCCGAAGCCGTTGTAGCCGAAGGTCAGCTCCAGGAAGCTGTTGTGCTGCGAGCCACCGATGTACGGGCGCGAGGACGCCGGCCACAGCTCGACGATCGCCACCCACCAGCCGCCGGACACCACGATCGCCAGCCCGGCGAGCAGCAGCTGCCCGAACCTCCGGCGCAGCGCGACCGGCGCACAGCAGGCGTAGACCACGGCGAGCGCCGGCAGAATCAGCCACGCCTGCAGCGTCTTGGTGAGAAACCCGAGGCCGAAGCAGACCCCGGCCAGCACCAGCCACTTCGTACGGCCGTCCTCAAGGGCGCGCAGCACGACGGCGATCGCGCAGACCATCAGGAGGCACAGCAGCGCGTCGGGGTTGTTGAAGCGGAACATCAGGGCCGCGACCGGCGTCACCGACAGCGCCCCGCCCGCCAGCAGTCCCGCACCCGCACCGAACCGGCGCCGTACGGCCGAGAAGAGCACCCCGACCGTCGCCACGCCCATCAGCGCCTCGGGCACCAGGATCGCCCACGAGCTGAGCCCGAAGAGCCGTACGGACAGCGCCATCGGCCACAGCGCGGCCGGCGGCTTGTCGACGGTGATGGAGTTCGCCGCGTCGGAGGAGCCGAAGAAGAACGCCTTCCAGCTCTCGCTGCCGGCCTGTACGGCGGCCGAGTAGAACTGGTTGGCGTACCCGGAGGCGGACAGGCTCCAGAGGTAGAGCACCGCCGTGACCAGCAACAGCGCCAGCAGCGCCGGCCGCGCCCAGCGCGGATCCGCCGGCCGCCCGCGGACGATCCGCTCCGGCAGACCGCGCAGCCCGCCACGGGGCTCGTAGGTGCGATGGGCCGGTGCGGGCTCCGGGTCGGCCTCCGACGCCCGGGCGGCCCCGTCGGCCACCGCCCGGGAAGCCGCGACCGGTGCCAGTGCCCTCTCCTGTCCGGTGAACGGGGGCGGATACGGCGGCCGGGCCGGCGTACTGGGCGGGTGCGGGGTCATCGAGCGCTCCTGGTGAAGTGGTTCCGGTCGTTCCGGTCGTTCCGGTTGTGCGAGGCGTACGGCTGCGGCTGCGGCTGCGGCCGCGGCTGCGATTCCTCGACGGCGTCGATGCCGACGAGGTCGTTCCGTCGCTCACGGTCCGGAAAGACCCAGGCGCGGAAGAGCAGGAACCGCAGCACCGTCGCCGCGAGATTGGCGGCGACCAGCACGGCGAGTTCGGTGCCGTGCGAAGGGTTGCCGCTGGCGGCGTCGAGGGCGGCGAGCGAGCCGCTGGTCAGCACCAGTCCGATGGCGAAGACCACCAGCCCCTGCGCCTGATGGCGGACCGCCCGGTCCCGCCCCCGTACCCCGAAGGTCAGCCTCCGATTGGCCGCCGTATTGGCGATGGCCGACACCAACAGCGCGCCGGCATTGGCCAGTTGGGGCCCCACCCCCAGCCTGAAGAGGGAGTAGAGGGCGAGATAGAGCAGCGTGCTCAGCCCGCCCACGACACAGAAGCCGACGAGCTGACGGGCCAGCCCGCCCGGCACCCCGGACAGCTCACGGTCCCGCGGATCGTCGCCGAACGGCCGGGCCAGCCGGTCCAGCGGCAGCGCGCCGGTCGCCAGCGCCCGCCCCACCCGCCATACGCCCTTGAGGTCATCGGTCGCCGTACGCACGATGCGCACGGTGCTGTGGGGGTCGTCGACCCAGTCCACCGGCACCTCGTGGATCCGCAGCCCGGCCCGCTCCGCGAGCACCAGCATCTCGGTGTCGAAGAACCATCCGGTGTCCTCGACCATCGGCAGCAGCCGCTCGGCGACATCGCCGCGGATGGCCTTGAACCCGCACTGCGCATCGGAGAACCGTGCGGCGAGCGAGCCCCGCAGGATGAGGTTGTACGTTCGCGAGATGAACTCCCGCTTCGGCCCGCGAACCACGCGCGCACTACGGCTGAGCCGGGAGCCGATCGCCAGATCCGAGTGACCGGAGATCAGCGGCGCGACCAGCGGCAGCAGTGCGTTGAGGTCGGTGGACAGATCGACGTCCATATAGGCCAGCACCGGCGCCTCGGAGAGCGACCAGACGGTACGCAGCGCCCGCCCGCGCCCCTTCTGCTCCAGCCGTACGGCCGTGACCTCGTCGATCGCGTCGTCGAGCCGGGCGGCGACGTCCGGCGTGCGGTCCGTGCTCGCGTTGTCCGCGATGGTGATGCGGAAGCCGTACGGGAAGGTGCGGGCGAGGTGATCGTGCAGGCGCCGGACGCAGGGCTCAAGGTCGTTCTCCTCGTTGTAGACGGGGATCACCACATCGAGAACCGTCGCGATCTGTCCCAGGCGCAGATGCTCGCGTGGCGGCAGAGAGCCCAGTGGCAGGTGGGGCGGCTGTGTCGTCGTCATACCGACGACACTCGCCAACCGCGCTGTCACACCCGTGTGCTGAGCCTGTGACCGGGCTGTGAGTGGGGAACGGTCAGCCGGCGCTGATGCCCGCCGAGGCGTCCGTCTCGTCGGCGGCCCGGCTGCCGGCCCACTGCGGCTCGCCCGCCGAACCCGCTGCGCCCGCCGAGCCCACCGAGCCCGCCGAGCACGCCGAACCCGCCGAACCCGCCGAACCCGCCGCCGGCAACGTCACCGTGAAGACCGTCCGCCCCGGCACGCTGTCGACCCCGACCCTGCCGCCGTGCGCGGCCACCACCGCCTGCACGATCGCCAGCCCGAGACCCGTACTTCCGGCGGTACGTGAGCGCGACGCATCGCCGCGCGCGAAACGCTCGAAGACACGCGGAAGCAGATCGGCCGGAATGCCGGGCCCGTCATCCTGCACTTCCAGCTGGACGAAACCCCCGCGCGCTTCTCCATGAACGCCTCGGTCGACGCCCGGCCCCGCCCCACGCACCCGAGCGGTAACGGTCGTCCCCTCAGGCGTATGCGTACGCGCATTGGCCAGCAGATTCACCAGAATCTGGTGCAGCCGCCCGGCATCCCCGTGCACCAACACCGGGTCATCGGGCAGCTCCAGCCGCCACCGATGGTCGGGCCCGGCCACCCGCGCATCACTCACCGCATCCACCACCAACGGCGAGAGATCAGTGCTCTCGTACGAGAGCGGCCGTCCGGAATCCAGCCGGGCGAGCAGCAACAGGTCCTCCACCAGCCCCGTCATCCGCTCCGCCTCGGACTCGATCCGCCCCAGCGCATGCCGCGTCTCGGGGCCCGGCTGCTCCCGCCCGCGCCGCGTCAGCTCGGCATAGCCCCGGATCGACGCAAGCGGCGTACGCAGCTCATGACTGGCGTCGGCGACAAACCGCCGCACCCGCATCTCGCTCTCCTGACGGGCCGAGAGCGCCGAGCCGACATGCCCCAGCATCCGGTTCAGCGCCGCACCGACCTGCCCCACCTCCGTACGCGCATCCGCCTCGGCCGCCGGCACCCGGACATGCAGCGCCACCTCGCCCTGATGGAGCGGGAGTTCGGAGACCCGGGTGGCGGTGGCGGCGACCCGCCGCAGCGGCCGCAGCGCGATACCGACCATGGCGGATCCCGCGACCCCGGCCGCGATCAGCCCGGCGACCGTCACACACGCCTCGATGAGGATGAGCGTGCCGACCGTCGTCTGCACCTCCCCGAGCGGCAGCCCGAGCAGCATCGAGCCGTCCTTGGCGGACTGCACGCGGTAGTCCCCGAGGCCCGGCAGCTCGGTGGTGTGCGGCACACCGTCCCGCGGCACCGCGCTCAGCGCCGCGACCTGCGCCCCTCGCAGCGCAGCCAGCCGTTGCAAGGGATCCCGACTGATGGATTTGTTCAGCCGCGCGCCCTCAGCGATCGTGCCGTCCGGCGCGACCCGCGCCCCGACCGTCCCAATCGGCTGGCCCCCCATCGCCACAAATTCCAGCCCCGGCACACGCAACGGATCAGGCCCCCGCGGCCTCTCGGCCCGCATCACGGACTCCCGCAGCTGACTGTCCAACTTCCCCTGCAAATACGAGTGCAGCGCAATGGACGTAACGGTCCCGATGACGGCACCGACGACAGCGATCAGCGCAACCGACGACATCACCAGCCGCGTCCGCAGCGTCCAGCGGCGACGGGGCGAGGGGGCGAGCGGCGAGGAGGCGGGCGGCGAGGAGGGAGCCGCCGGGGACGGCTCGTTCCGCTCGGGCGTCGACGAGGGCTTCCCGCTCACCACCCGCTACACACCTGGCTTGATCAGATAGCCCGCGCCCCGACGGGTGTGAATCATCGGCGCCCGCCCCGCGTCGATCTTCCGCCGCAGATACGAGATGTACAGCTCCACGACATTGGCCTGGCCGCCGAAGTCATAGCTCCAGACCCGGTCGAGGATCTGCGTCTTGCTCAGCACCCGCCGCGGATTGCGCATCAGATAGCGCAGCAGCTCGAACTCGGTGGCCGTCAGATGGATCTCCTGGCCGTCCCGCCAGACCTCGTGGCTGTCCTCGTCGAGCACCAGATCACCGACCACCAGCCGCGACTCGCTCCGCGCGGCGGCCGCCCCGGCCCGCCGCAGCAGCCCGCGCAGCCTTGCCACCACCTCTTCCAGGCTGAACGGCTTGGTGACATAGTCGTCGCCGCCCGCCGTCAACCCGGCGATCCGGTCCTCGACCGCGTCCTTGGCGGTCAGGAACAGCACCGGCACATCCGGCAGTTCACGCCGCAGCCGGCCGAGCACCGTCAGCCCGTCCATGTCCGGCAGCATCACATCGAGCAGTACCGCATCCGGCCGCCAACTACGGGCACAGCGCAGCGCGCCCGCGCCGTCCCCCTCCGAGCGGATGTCCCAGCCCTCGTACCGCAGCGCCAGCGACAGCAGATCGGCGAGCGAGGACTCATCGTCCACGACCAGCACCCGCACCGGGCTGCCGTCGGCCCGCAGCAGCTCCGGCTGCTTCCCGGGCGCGCCCCGGGAGGACGAAGCCGATGCCGGCACACGAAACGACGCTGAGGAGGACGAAGTCACGGTCATGGCCCGGAGCCTGACCCACCCCCGTGAGAGCTCCCTTTCGGCTTCCTGTGAATCTCCTGAGAATCCCCCTTCCCCACCCCGCCCACGGCGAGCACCCCGGCCGCAACCGGCCTGGGCCGCCCCCCGCGCGGTCCAGGCCGATCACCACTTCCTCAAGCATTGCACCCAGCACTGACAATCGCCCTGACCAGTGCTTTCGCCGCCCTTCACGCCCCCGGGAGGCCGGCGGCGGTCGACCGGTCGAGGTCCCCGTCACAGGCACCCGCCCACAACCCCTCCCGCCCGCGCGCCCTTCCGCCCGCGCGCCCGCGCGCCCGCGCCCCACGCCGTACCGTCACCCCATGAGACTTCTCGCCCTCTCCGGCAGCCTGCGTGCGCGCTCCTCCAACGGCGCGGTGCTGCGCTCCGCCCTCGACCTCTGGGACGGCCCGGCCACCACCGCGGACATCGGCGCGCTCCCGCACTTCAACCCCGACCTGGACGGCGAGGACGCCACACCCCCCGCCCCCGTCGCCGCTCTGCGCACCGCCGTCGCCGACGCCGACGCCCTGCTCATCGTCAGCCCCGAATACGCGCACGGTGTCCCCGGCGTCCTCAAGAACGCGCTCGACTGGCTGGTCAGCAGCGGCGAATGCGTGGAGAAGCCGGTCGGGCTGATCACCGCGTCTCCCTTCCCCACCGGCGGCGACCACGCCAACGCACAACTCTGCGAGACCCTGCGCATGATGACCGGCGCGGTGGTCCCGGCCGCCTGCCGCGAAATCCCCGCCATCGGCCCGAAGATCGACCCCGCCACGGAACGCGTCACGGACGGCCCCACCCTCACCGATCTGGGCGTGGCCATGTCCCACCTGGCCGCGGCCGCCACCCCGCTCAATCCTTGAACGCCACCCCGCTCAGGGCCTGAACACCCGTCCGCTCAAGGCTTGTCCCCCCGCCCCCTCACCCGCCGTACACCCGCCCCGCTCACCCGCCGAACAGTCCCTCACCCGCCGTACATCCGCCCCTCTCACCCGCCGAACAGTCCCTCACACGCCGAACAGCCGCGCCGCATTCCCGTAGCAGACGCCCCGCAGCCACTCCTCCCCCATCTCCAGCCGGGTCAACGCCTCCAGCGCATGGGCGTACCCGTAGGGGATGTTGGGGAAATCGCTGCCGAACAGCACCCGGTCGCCGAGCTCCGCGAGCCGGCCGTGTTCCGCCCGTGGGAACGGCGCGGTCCGTTCGGAGAAGTCCGTGAAGGCCATCGTCGTATCGAGGTGCACCCCCGGATAACGCCGCGCGAGATCCAGGAAGTCGACGTACTCCGGCATCCCCATGTGCGCGATGATCAGCCGCAGCCGAGGGTGCCGGGCCAGCACCCGCGCGATCGGCTCGGGCCCGGTGTGCTTGCCCGGTGCGGGCCCCGACCCGCAGTGGACGACCACCGGAACTCCGGCCTCCGCTATCGCACCCCACACCGGATCGAGCAGCGCATCGGCCGGGTCGTACGCCCCCACCTGCACATGCGCCTTGAAGACCCGCGCCCCGCCCGCCAGTTCGGCGCGTACATATGACGCGGCGCCGTCCTCCGGAAAGAACGTCGCGGTCCGCAGACAGTCGGGCGTACGGTCCGCAAAGTCGGCCGCCCAGCCGTTCAACCACTGCGCCATCCCGGGCTTGTGCGGATAGATCATCGACGTGAACGCCCGCACGCCGAAGCCGCGCAGCACCGCCAGCCGCTCGTCCTCCTCGTACCGGTAGGCGATCGGCCACGCCCGGCCCACCAACGGCCCGGCGGCATCGAAGTAGGCCCAGACCTTCGCCATCACCCGCTCGGGCATGAAGTGCGTATGCACATCGATCAGCCCCGGCAGCCCCAACTCCCGCCAGAACGCGCCGACCCGCTCATCCCCGTCCACCACTCCAGACCCCTCCCACTACGACTCCGACGACTACGCCCTGACGGCCACGTCCCGACCACTACGCCCTGACGGCCACGTCCCTGTGGCTACGTCCCCATGGATACGTCCCCATGGATACGGCGCGCACGGCCACCAGCCCGGCGACGACGGCCCAACCCCCGACCACCACACAGACCCTCCATCCCCCAGCACCCAACCCCCCATACCCGCCTCAGAACAACCCCTCCTGACCCCCCTCCCGCTCCCCCGCCCCATACGCCCCGGCCCGCACCGGCACAGTCGTCACCCGCCCCTCAGCCGCCCCCAGCACCCACCCCGCCAACACCCGCGCATCCATCACCGCAACCACCCCGCCACCCCCACCGGCCGGCCCGGCCTCCTCCGGCTCCCCCGCCAGCCGCAGATACACATCGGACCCCACCCCGGTCAGCACCTCCCCCACGATCTCGGCCCCCGCAGTCATCCCGCCCAGCTCCGCGACCTCCCCCGGAATACGGTCGAGCCCGAACAGCTCCGTATGGTCCGTGAAGGCGAACTCCACCGGTTCGAGCGTCTCCGGCCAGCCCGCCAACCCACGTGCCCTGTCGTGCAATTGGGCCAGCTCGGCGAGCCGCTCCGGCACCGGCGGCAGCGCCCCGCGCGCCGCCCGCTTCGCCGCCTTCCCGAACCGGTCGGGCACCGCCAGCGCGCTCCCCAGCAGCGCCTCCGCCCGCCGCGCCGCCATCAGAGGCCCGCGCCCCAGCCACGCGTACGCCACCGCCCCCTGCTCCACCAGCCTGGCCGGCCCGCGCTCGGCGGCCGTGATCCCCACCTTGAGCAGACCGCGCCCGAAGTACGCGAGATAGACGCCGTACGGGCGCGGATCGTCGGCCATGGTGTCGGCGGCCACCGAACGCGAACGGTCCAGCTGGGCACACCGCGCGCACTGATCCTTGGCACTCGCCCCGTCGAGCACCGCCTCATACGGACACACGATCCAGCGCCCGGCCCGCCGCACGCCCAGGCAGCGCCGCTCGCCCCGGGCGGCGAACGCCAGCACCTTGCCCGCGGGGAGCATGCTCACCCGCTCCTCGCCCCGCTCGGCGCAGTACCAACCGAGCCGCTGCCCGAACCGTCCCGCCGGCTCCGGCCGCGACCCCGACCCACCGCCTGACCAGCGCGGTCCCGTACATCGCCACACACCGCCAGCGTACGACCACCCACTGACAACGCTGCCCTCCGGCGTCGCCGGCCCGCAACGACACCGGGCCGGCCCACCCGGCAGCCCACAAACCGCCACCCCCGCCTCAGCCACCATCCCGGTTCCCGAGACCCCCGCCTCAGGCCACCACCCCGTCCCCCAAGCCCCCCGCCTCAGGCCACCATCCCGTCCCCCGGCCCCCGGAACGTGCTCCGATAGGCCCGCGGCGACACCCCCAACGCCGACTGCAGATGCTGCCGCAGCGAGGCCGCCGTCCCGAAGCCCGCCTCCGCCGCGATCCGGTCCACCGTCAGCTCCGTCTCCTCCAGCAACTGCCGTGCCCGCTCTATCCGTTGCTGCGTCAGCCACTGCAGCGGCGAGATCCCGACCTCCTCCCGGAACCGCCGGGTGAAGGTCCGTACGCTCATAGCCTCCCGCGCCGCCAGCTCCCGCAGACTCAGCGGCCGGTCCAGATGTTCCAGCGCCCACGCCCGCGCCGTACCGGTGGACGACACCTGCGGCTCCGGTATCGGCCGCCGGATGTACTGCGCCTGGCCGCCCTCCCGGTGCGGCGGCACGACCGTCCGCCGCGCCACGTCATTGGCCACCGCCGCCCCGTGATCACACCGGACCATGTGCAGACACAGATCGATCCCCGAGGCGACCCCGGCCGCCGTCAGCACATCCCCCTCGTCCGTGTACAGCACATCCGCATCCACCTCGACGGCCGGGAACAGCGCGCGGAACTGGTCCACCGACCGCCAGTGCGTGGTCGCCCGCCGCCCGTCCAGCAGCCCGGCCGCGGCCAGCACGAACGCCCCCGTACAGATCGACGCGATCCGCGTGCCGGGCCGGATCCGCCCCAGCGCGTCGGCCATCGCCGGCCCCAGCCGCCCCGCGCACCGCTCCTCCCCCACGTCGTAGTCCGTCCCGGACGCCGGTACGACCACGGTGTCGGCCGTCGCCAGCGCCTCCGGCCCGTGCGCGACATTCACCGTGAAGTCCGTGTCCGTACGCACCTCACCCGGCTCCAACGCGCAGGTCACCAGCTCATACAGCCGCTCCCCGGCCGCCGACCTGGCCTCTCCGAAGATCCGGTGCACGATCCCCACCTCGATCGGCAGCATCCCGTCCCGCACCAGCACCACCACCCGATGCCGCCGCTCCCCGGGCCCCGCACTACCGCTACGGCTCTCCACAACACCCATGGCCCGATCCTTGCACAGTATGACCATCCGGCCACTGGTTCGACCCCCGCCCACCCTCCGACAGTGGACGTCATGAAGGTCCTCTGGCTGTTCGCCCACCCCGACCAGCGCTCCCTGAGCGGCGCCCTCAAGACCGAGGGCCTGCGCACCCTCGAAGCCCACGGCCACCGGTACCGCGTCTCCGACCTGTACGCCATGAAGTGGAACCCGGTGGTCGACGCCGACGACTACGGCCACGACCCGGCCGACCGTCTCCTCATCGGCAACGCGTCAGAACGCGCCTACGCAGATGGCCACTTGAGCCCCGACATCCGCGCCGAACAAGAGAAACTCGCCTGGGCCGACACCTTGATCATCCAGTTCCCCCTCTGGTGGTACGGAATGCCCGCCATCCTCAAGGGCTGGTTCGACCGCGTCTTCGTCAAGGGCTTCGCCTTCGGCATCACCGACCCCGCCACCGGCCGCCCGCGCCGCTACGGCGACGGCACACTCACCGGCAAGCGCGCCATGATCATCACCACCGCCGGCGCCCGCGCCGCCACCCTGGGCCCGCGCGGCGTCAACGGTGATCTCAACGATCTCCTCTTCCCCCTCCAGCACGGCACCCTCTGGTACACCGGGATCTCCGTCCTCCCGCCCCTCCTGATCCCCGGCGCGGACCGCACCGCCCCCACCGCCTACGCCACCGCCGCCACCCGCCTACGGGCCCGCCTGCACACCCTCCCCACCACCGAGCCGCTCCCCTTCCGCCACCAGAACACCGGCGACTACGACGACGACCTGCTCCTCCACCCCCACCTGCCCGCACCCCCCACCGGCCCCGCGGCCCACTACACGGCCCCGCCCCCACCGGTCCACGAGTAACCCACCCGCACACCCGCACACACTCACGCGATCACGCACGCAAAAAAGCCGCAGGCCCAGCGGAAGTAATTCCACTGGGCCTGCGGCGTCAGTAGCGGGGACAGGATTTGAACCTGCGACCTCTGGGTTATGAGCCCAGCGAGCTACCGAGCTGCTCCACCCCGCGTCGGTTCCCCGAACACTACGCGACTCCCGCACCAACACCTAATCGTTTCTCCGACGGCCCACCACGGAGCCACGGCGCCGACGCCCCGGCAACCGCCTCCACCGCACCATCGACCGCGAGAGCCCTGACCGGAAACGCCAGCAGGTGGGGCCGGGCCGGGAGGCGATCCGTTACTTACTGCCGGTTTACGGCCCCTTTGAGCAGGATGAGCACCGCTCACCAACTGTCGTACGTCTTGAGGCGTCTGATGAAGGGTCAACATCACAGTGCACCTACGGATCATCCCGGCATCAGTCACTGTGCCCGCTTCGCCGAGCCATCAGGGCTGATCGCCGTGGCAACCACTTCCTCACCGCCCGCGCCGGTGACCGTACCTCCGAAGCCCACCTGGAGCCCTGAGCCGCACCACCGTCCGGCACCGTGGCTGCGACCGACCATCCGCATAAGGCTCACGCTGCTCTACGGCGGCATGTTTCTGATGGCCGGCATCGTGCTGCTCACGATCATCTACATGCTGGCGGCCAACACCCTCAAGGAGGGCACCCCGGAGTTCAGGGTTTTCGGCAGTAACGTCAGGCTGGGCAATATCAGCTGTCCCGATCTGCCGTCGGTCGGCACCGTCGACGAGATCAACTCGGCGATCAGCAACTGCATCCGGAACCAGCGCGAACTGGCGCTGCACTCCTTCCTGAACCGCTCCCTGCTGGCCCTGCTCGGCCTGACCATCGTTGCCTTCGCCTTCGGTTACGCGATGGCCGGCCGGGTGCTCTCCCCGCTGGGCCACATCACCCGCACCGCGCAGCGGGTGGCGGGCTCCGATCTGCACCGCCGGATCGAGCTGGGCGGGCCCGACGACGAGCTCAAGGAGCTCGCCGACACCTTCGACGAGATGCTGGACCGCCTGGACCGCGCCTTCGAGTCACAGCGTCGCTTCGTCGCCAACGCCTCGCACGAGCTGCGTACCCCACTGGCGATCAACCGCACACTGCTGGAGGTCCAACTCGCCGACCCGGACGCCTCCCCCGAGCTCACCCAGCTCGGCAAGACGCTGCTGGCCACCAACGAGCGCAGTGAGCAGCTCGTGGAGGGCCTGCTGCTGCTCGCCCGCAGCGAGAACAAGGTCGTCGACAAGAAACCGGTCGATCTGTCCGAGGTCGCCTCGCAGGCCGTCGACCAGGCCCGCGAGGAGGCGCAGACCAAGGGTCTGGAGCTGCGCGGGGTCCGCCAGCAGGTCTTCGTCCAGGGCAACGGTGTCCTCCTGGAGCGGATCGCACTCAATCTCGTCCAGAACGCGGTGCGCTACAACATCCCCGAGGACGGATGGGTCGAGGTCACCACCGAGCCGCAGCCCGGCTGCGCGGTCCTGGTGGTCACCAACACCGGACCGGTGGTCCCCGCCTACGAGGTGGAGAACCTCTTCGAGCCGTTCCGACGACTGCGCACCGAACGCACCGGCAGCGACAAGGGCGTCGGCCTGGGCCTGTCCATCGTGCGCTCCGTGGTGCGCGCACACGACGGCAACATCACCGCCCAACCCCGCGAGAACGGCGGCCTGACGATGCGGGTCGTACTGCCGCTCAAAGCACTCGACCCGAAGTGACACGCATCACAGCACCCGACTCCACATTGTTTGCCGATCCGGTCCTCTCCCAAGACCGAGAAGGGAGGAAGCTGCACCAACGAGCGCAAGGAGATCCGACCGTGCCCCGCACCAATGGTCCGCAGGCCGCCACTTCAAACAGCTCTGACGCCGGGCCTACGAAGCAGACGCGGCAAAAGCACTCTCAGTACGGCCTGCCCTGGACCGACACGTGTGCCGTATCGATCCGTTCCGACGGAAGTGTCGCGGTGAACCGGAACGTCGACGCGACTCACCGTGTGGTCGTGGTGGCCTGCGGCACCCCCCGCAAAGTCGTCATCGAGGACGACCGGTCGGACTCGGCGGACCGATTTGGGTTCGGCCGTATCTCCGAAGCGGTCGCGTTCGACGCACTCATGGCGCGCGACGCGGTTCTGGGGCATGAGTGTTCCTGCCTCACGATCGACGGTTTCATCGGAAGGAGCCTCGTTCTGCCGCGCGGGCCTCAATGGAACCAAGCTGTCTCCACCGCGCTCCTCGGTGACTGGGTCGCCCCGCTTCACGACAACGGCCGTATCGATGGCACGGTGTTGGGCCGCATCAAGTCGGAAGCCGAGGCGGTGCACCGGCAGCTCGTACCGCTGTGGCGACGACGCGTCCGCGGCTCCAGGGTGCTGCTCCTGGAAACCCCGCTCGGCGACAACCTGACCCTGCACGACCTGATCGCGGGCAAGCTGCGGATGGACGACCTCGTCTTCGAGGCCGCCTTCGGTGACGCTCGGATCAACGCCGTACTTGCCGGACTCCACCCTGCCGAGCAGAGAGTGGCGATGGCCTGGGCCCACCCGGCTATCGCCACCTGGACGGAAGCCGCCCGATTCGCCGGCGCCGCGAGCCCGGAGGCCTTCGGGGAACGGGTACGCCGCAAGCTCAAGCGCCTCGGCGAGCAGCACACCACCCGTGCCGCGGCCGCCGCTGCCACAGTGAGCACCCGATGAGCCGTGACCGCCGCCCGTGCCCCGCGGCCAACCCCGGCACACGCGCCGTACTGGTCAAGATGCCCAGCGCCCCGACCGCCACTGCCGTACTCGGCACCGGGTCGGCCAGCACCGCCCTGCTCAGCGGCACGGTCCCGGCCGACTCACCCCTGGCATGGCCGCTCGTCGTCCTCGCTCTCGGCTCCATGACCTACGACCTCGGCGTCCGCGCCCTCCGCCACAAAGGCCACTGACCTCCGCTTCGGGCATCCTCTGCGATGGCCGAGGCAAGAAGCGAAATCGAAATCGAACTCGACCGGGCAGGCCCGAACAGGAGCCTGATCCACTCCACTCCACTCCCGCTCGCCGGGCCCGGACGTTGCCATCAGCCGCCCCCCGTCACCCACAAACACCGGAGGCCCCGTCGATTCCTCGACGGGGCCTCCGGCTTGCTGTGCGCTCGGCAGGATTCGAACCTGCAACCTTCTGATCCGTAGTCAGATGCTCTATCCGTTAAGCTACGAGCGCTTGGCTTTCCGGCGGTTTTTCTTGCCGGTCGGCGTTGCGGGAACAACATTACATGACCTGCGCCGTTAGGCGAAATCCATTGCCCGCACCCCTCCTGACCTGGGCAAATGCGTTCTCGGCCGGTTTCTGGGGGCTAGTCGGTCCAGGGGGAGTCCTCGATGATCTGGACGAAGTTCGGGCGGGTGTAGCCCTCTTCGAAGCGGGCCAGGACGTCGGCCTTCACATTGCCGAAAGTGCTCTGGGGGCGATGGGTCAGGCCGGCGTGGAAGGCGTGCGGGATGCGGCGCTTGAAGTCGGGGCGGGGGTGGGCGGCGACGATGGCCTCGCGGGTCTCCGGGGGGAGTGTGTCGTAGCCGATGCCGAGGACGTCGAGCTCGACGCCGGCTGCGACGAGGGCCACTTCTGGGGCCATGTGGTGCGGGATCTCCGGGGTGGTGTGCAGGGCGATGCCCTCCCAGACCAGGCGGGCGCGGTCCTCGGGGATGCCTCGGACGGTCAGGACGGCGCGCGGCCTCGTCGGCGCCGTCGAGCTCGAAGCGCTGCTGGGAGCTGCGGAACTTCTCGGTGAGGCCGAGGTCGTGGAAGAGAGCCCCTACCTAGAGCAGCTCGGGGTCGAAGTCCAGGCCGTGGTGGAGGCCGTGGCGGGCGCCGAAGAGGTAGACGCGGCGGGAGTGGTGGTAGATCAGGTCGTCGGTGACGTCGCGGATCAGTTCGGTGGCTTCCCGGGGCAGTTTGCTGTCGGGGACGGGGATGCCGCCGATGGTGGCGGCTGGGGTCGCTGTCATGGGTTCAGGGTTGCGCGGGCCGGTGGCCGGCGCCCGGTGTGCGCGGGACGGGTTGCCCACAGATGTGGACAGCGGGCGGCGAGGGCGGGGGTCAGCGGGTGGTGGTGCGGAAGCGGGCGCGGTAGGCGGACGGGGGATGCCGAGGCGGCACAGGAAGAGGCAGCGCAGGAAGAGGTGGGGGAGGAAGAGGTGGGGGAGGAAGAGGTGGGGGAGGAAGAGGTGGGGGAGGAAGAGGTGGGGGAGGAAGAGGTGGGGGAGGAAGAGGTGGGGGAGGGATTCGTCGGAGCGGATGCCGGTGTGGTGGGCGGTGGCGGTGACCGTCTCGCCGTTCGCGAGGAAGGACTGGGCGGCTTCCAGGCGTACGGCCTCGGCGTAGGCGGCGGGGGTGTCGCCGGTGTGCTCGCGGAAGAGGCGGGTCAGATGGCGGGGGCTGAGGCCGGCGCGGGCGGCCGGTGCGGTGCGGGAGTGGTCGGCGGCCGGTGCGGTGCGGGAGTGGTCGGCGGCGATCTCGTCGAGGAGGGCGCGCAGCGTGTCGTGGCGGGGGCGCGGGGTGCGTCGTGGCGGGGGCACGGGGTGCGTCGTGGCGGGGGCGCGGGGTGCGTCGTGGCGGGGGCGCGGGGTGCGGGGTGCGGGCGGGCACCGAGAACTGGGACTGGCCGCCCGGGCGCTGCATGAACACGACCAGGTCGCGGGCGACCTCGCGGGCCAGGTCCGGGCCCTCGTCCGCCTCGATCAGGGCGAGCGAGAGATCGATGCCGGCCGAGCCGCCGGCGGAGGTGTAGAGGTTGCCCCCGCGCCCCCAAACACATTCAGGCCCCGATCGAAAACGATCAGGGCCTGAATGAAGAAGAGCGGAGGCGGAGGGATTTGAACCCTCGATGGGGGGTAAGCCCCAAACCGCATTAGCAGTGCGGCGCCATAGACCGGACTAGGCGACGCCTCCACACACCCCACACGCGCGCACGCACGCTGTGGTGTGTCCAGATGATGGCACAGCTCCAAGGGCTGTCACCAATCGCCCCCTACGGTACTAGGCGCGCGGGCCACCCGGCAAAGACGTTCCTGCGGCGCAACGTCGGGGCCGGAGGCGCGTTAGGAGTGTGGGGCCGTAGCGACATATGTGTCGTGCGCCCCCGGCGTGTACGTACCGCGTACCGCCCCGCACTCGCCTCTCTGGAGCCTGTGATGCCGCACCGCCGGACGTCATCCCTCTTCGCCGCGGCCGCCACCGCCGTCACCGCCGCCGTGTCCGTCGTCTCCGCCCCGACCGTCGCCGCCGTATCCGTCCCCGCCGTGCCCGTCGTCTCGGCCGCGTCCATCGTCTCCGCGGCCTCCGCGATGGCCCTGATGACGGCGCCGGACGCCTCGGCCGCCCCGATTCCGCTGCCGCATCACCTCTCCGCAGACGGCGGCATCACCGGCGCGGGCCACCACGCCCCCGCCGGCCACCGGGCGCCCACCGGCCCCGGCGCGCCCGCCGACCACCACGGTCCCGCCGACCACGGCACACGCGCCGACGACCCCGCCGGCCTCTACTCGCCCACCGACCACCTCACCGTCACCGTCCGCGACTCCGGTGCGGCGCACACCGACGGCACCTTCGAGCTCTACTGTCACCCCGACGGCGGCAACCACCACGCGGCGAAGCGCGCCTGCGACAAGCTGGACGGGATGTCCAGGTGGGGCCAGGACCCGTTCGCCCCCGTACCGCAGGGCGCGAAGTGCACGATGATGTACGGCGGCCCGGCGACCGCGCATATCACCGGGACCTGGGCCGGGCGACCCGTCAACGCCGACTTCCGGCGCACCAATGGGTGTGAGATCAGCCGCTGGAGTCGCTTCGAACCTCTGCTCCCGTCGACCCGTTCATGACCCCATTCGTGCCGTAGTAGCGTCCCAGGTCAGGACGAGGGGGCACATGTCGGGCGTGCGGTGAGTCGCACACCGCCGTGGCATTACCTCCTCGTCATCCGCCTCCGCGTCGCGGGCAAGTGCCCGTAGACTCCATCCCAGCGATCCGCCACGGTGGGTCGGCAAGGTGCGGTAACAGGGAGGAAGCGTCGTCGTGAGCAGCAGGCCATCCCGAGGCGCTGCTCGCCTCGCAGCCATACTCGACGCCCTCCCCGACGCGCTGTTGCTCGTCAACTGCAACGGCACCGTCGTCAACGCCAACACCATCGCGCTGGAGACCTTCGAGGCGCCGGGCACGGCCCTGGTGGGGCGCGGGCTGCTCGATCTGCTGCCGTCCTTCGACTCCAAGCGGATCCCGGGGTCCATGCGGCGCCGGGACGAAGACATCGCGGCCGACCGGACGAAGCCGACGCGGATGGTCGCGCGGCGCACGGACGGGACCGAGCTGCTGGTCGAGGTGACCAGCGCCAATCTCGAGGACGGCCGCACCCCGTACGAGTCCGCCTTCGAGGCCGCCTACGCCGACCACCGCAATGGCTATACGGGCGATGAGCTGCTGATGCTCGTCGTGCGCGATCTGACCGGGACGCTGGACACCGAGACCGAGCTGGCCCGCCAGCAGCGGCAGACCGAGATGATCCTGCGGGCCGCGGCCGAGGGTGTGGTCGGGGTCGACGCCGAGGGCCGGGTCGTGCTCGTCAATCCGTCCGCGGCGCAGATCCTGGGCTATCGGGCGAGCGAGCTGGGCGGCAAGGAGCTGCATCCGCTGATCCACCACTCGCGCGCCGACGGCTCGGCGCTGCCGTGGGAGGACACGCCGCTGGCCGACACCCTCAAGTCCGGGCGCAAGCACCGGGTGCGCAACCAGGTGCTGTGGGCGAAGGACGGGCGTTCGGTGGCCGTCGATCTGACGACGGCGCCGGTACGGGACGGCGATCAGCTGGTCGGCGCGGTGATGACGTTCACCGACCGGCGGGCCTTCGATGCGCTGGCAGCCCGGCAGGCCCAGCTGCTCGCCGTGCTGGAGCAGGCGCTGCGCGGGCCGCTGGAGGAGCTGAAGGGCGAGCTGGGCACGCTCGCCTCCGACCCGGCCGGCCAGCTGTGGCCGGAGGCGAACCAGATCCTGCACCACCTCGCGGCCGGCCACGCCCGGATGACGACGCTGGTCGACAACGTCCTGAGCTATCAGCGGCTGGACTCCGGCAAGGAGAAGCTCAACCGCGCGAAGGTGTCGCTGGACGGCGTGGTCGCGGCGGGCGTGGAGGGTGCGATCGAGCTGATCGGGCCGGGCCGGGCACAGTTCGCGGTACACGCCCCGCCGATAGAGGCGGTGGTGGACGCGGAGCGGCTCGCGCAGGCGCTGTCGCATCTGATCGCGGATGTCGCGGGTGTGGACTCCACGGGCCGGATGCCGGTCGGTGAGGGTGCCATGGGCGCGGGCGGGCGTACGGGGCCGGTCCCCGGCGACTCGACGATCGTGGTGGCGGCGGCCAAGCGCGGTGATGTCGTACGGATCGAGGTGCGCGGGCCGTTCGGCGGCGGGGACCCGGTCCATGAGCCGATCGTGCACGGGATCGTGCGGCAGCACGGCGGGCTGATGCAGACGCATGAGGTGCCGGGCGGCGGGCCCGGTGCGGGCGGCAGCGCGTATGTGCTGGAGCTGCCGGTGGCGGCGGACGACGCGGCGACGGCGGACGGCGCGGCGGCCGGCGCGGACCGGCTGGCCGAGGCCACCGGCAACGAGACGACGGTGATGCCGGTTCCGGCGGCGCATGCGCGCGGTACGCAGGGTGCCGCGGCGGGCGCGGGCAAGGGTGACCGGGGGCCGGACGACGAGGGTGGCGAGGGCCACTCGGGTGGTGACGGTGGCACCGGCGGGGCCGGTGAGTCCCTCGGTGCCGGCGGTGCGATGGTGCCGGCCCAGGCGGGCGGGGCGCAGCCGGCCGGTCGCCGGCGGGCCCGGCGCTCGGGCACGGAGCAGGGCGCGACCACGGGCGGACCGGCCACGGGAGCGGGCAATGGCCCCGAGGCCGGTGTTCCGCATGGTGCCGTGGGTGAGGGCGCGCAGGGTGAGGCACGCCCGGGGGCTGCCGACGGCGGCCCGGTCGCGCATCCGCAGCACGGTGGCGCACCGGGCGGTACGCAGGACGGCCGGCCTGGCGCGGACGGTACGGGGCTGCCGCCGGGCATGGCGGGGGCCGAGGCCGTACCGCCGACCGGACGGCGCCGGGCCCGGCAGGGAACGTCCGAGGGCGGCGGGCTGCCGGCGCTCCCGTCCGGCACGAGCCAGGCGCCCGAGCAGCAGACGGGGCGCGGCCCGGCGGGCGGGGCGGGCGGGGCGCAAGGACCTGCGGCGGGCACGCCGGCCGCGGGCACACGGGCCACAGGCACACCGGCTCCGGCACCGGCTGCCGCCTCCGGAGCCACTCCGGTTCCCGCGCGGCCGCAGATTCCGGGCCAGCAGATTCCGGGTGAGACCCCGGCTCCGGGTCGGACCCCGGCTCCCGTTCCGCCCCCGGCCGCGCCCCAGGCGCACGTACCGGGCCAGGCTCAGGCGCCCGGTCAGCCCCAGGCCCTGGGCCCCGTGCAGCCGAGCGGCCGGCGGGCGCGCCGGGCGCTGGCCGAGGCGCCCGAGCGGACCGCGCAGGGCGAGCGGGCCCAGGCGTCCGCCGCCTCCGGCGCTCAGCAGTCGGCCGGTGCCCGTACCGCCTTCGCGCTGCCGCCCGCCGCTGCGGACCGGCCCCCTCAGCCCGCACAGCCCGCGCAGTCCTCGCTGCCGGCGCTGCCCGCGGCCGTCGACCAGGTGCCCGCGCAGGCCGCCGGTCCGCAGGACGGTGCCGGGACGGGGCGCCGTCGTGCGCGTCGGCCGGTGGCCGAGGGACCGGACGGTACGGCGCCCGCCGGACAGCCCGGCCACGAGCTGGAAGCGGCCGCCAACTCCCCCGATCCGCAAGGCGATTGGGACGGCGAGCCGACCGGCAGACGGCGGGCCAGGCGGGCCGCCGCCGAGGAGCGCGCGGCGGCCGCGATGGCCGACTCCGAGTCGTCCGGCACGTTCGTGGCGGGCCCGGAGGGGCTGGTGGCGCAGCCCACCGAGCCGGCCGAGGAGACCGGTACGGCGACCGGCACGGCGCCCGGGATCGCCCCGGCGCCGGACGGCAGCACGCCCGACGCGCCCGCCGCACCCCAGAGCCCCCAGCCGCCCGGCGCACCGGCCCCCACCGGCCGCCGGCGCGGTCGCCCCAGCCCCGCCGAAGAGGCCCCGGGCCAGGCCCCCGTAGCCCCGCAGGGCGGGCCCGCCGCCGCCCCGCACCGTCAGCCGCTGCCGCCCGCCGCCGAGGACGACGGCAACGGGCGGGCGTTCAGCGTGCGCACGCTCGGGCAGGGCGTGCCGTTCGCCCAGCAGATCGCCGACCAGCAGCGTCCGCCGGCGCCGCCCGGCAGCACCCCGCCCGGCGGTACGTCCGCCGGTTCGGGCCGCCGCCGTAAGCTCGCCGCGCCCCCGCAGGAGGGCGAGCGCGCGACGGCGGCCGAGTCCGCACCGGCCGAGGCGCGCCCGCACCCGGGCGCCCAGCAGCCGCAGCCCAAGCCGCAGGCCCCGGGCCAGGCCGCCGCCCCGCCCAAGCCGCAGGCCCAGCCGCAGCCGCAGCCGCATCTGATGGACACCGGCGAGGGCCGGGCCTTTGCGATCTCCGCGCCCGACGAGGGCAGCGAGGGCCCGGAGCCGCTGGACGGCCCGAACGGCGCCATAGAGGTGATGAACCGTCAGCCGCTGCCGATGGACGACGAGTTGCCGCCGGAGCCGCTGGACAACCCGCGCCGGCTGCTGGTCTGGCCGGCGCCGGATGTCGCCACCCAGCAGGCGCTCAGCGACCGCGGCTACCGCCCGGTGATCGTCAACTCCCGCGAGGAGGTGGACGCGCAGATCGCCGCGTACCCCGCGGCGCTCTTCGTCGACCCGCTGACCGGGCCGATCACCCGCACCGCGCTGCAGTCGCTGCGCCAGGCGGCGGGCGCGGCCGAGGTCCCGGTGCTGGTCACCGCCGGTCTGGGGCAGGCCACCCGGGAGGCCGCGTACGGCGCGGACCCGGCCGTCCTCCTCAAGGCGCTGGCCCCGCGCGACAGCGAACAGCACCCGCCGCGGGTGCTGTTGATCGAGCAGAACGACGCCATCGCGGGCGCCCTGACCACGTCGCTGGAGCGGCGCGGGATGCAGGTCGCACGGGCCGGCGCGGATACCGACGCGGTCACCCTCGCGACCCAGATGCGGCCGAATCTGGTCGTGATGGACCTGATGCAGGTGCGCCGCCGGCGAGCCGGCATCGTCGACTGGCTGCGCGCCAACGGGCTGCTCGACCACACACCGCTGGTCGTCTACACCTCCGCCGACATGGACCCGGCGCAGCTGCCGCGGCTGGCCGCCGGCGAGACGGTGCTGTTCCTCGCGGAGCGCTCCACGAGCGCCGAGGTGCAGGCCCGGATCGTCGATCTGCTCGCCAAGATCGGCACGAACTGACGCGTGGTGGGGACCGGTGCTCCGGCCCCCACCACCGGCCGCCTCACGCCAGCAGCGTCACATCCAGCTCCCCGTCCGCGTACTGCCTGCGCAGCACCTTCTTGTCGAACTTGCCCACGCTGGTCTTCGGCACCGCGGGGATCACCGCCCACCGCTCCGGCAGCTGCCAGCGCGCGATCCGCTCACCGAGGAACGCCTTCAGCTCCTCGTAGCCGATGGTCGCGCCCTGGGTGAGCACGACGGTCGCCAGCGGCCGCTCGCCCCACTTGTCGTCCGGTACGGCGACGACCGCGGCCTCCGCGACATGCGGGTGCGCCATCAGATGGTTCTCCAGCTCGACGGAGGAGATCCATTCGCCGCCGGACTTGATGACGTCCTTGGCGCGGTCGGTCAGGGTGAGATAGCCGTTGGGGGTGATGGTGCCGATGTCGCCGGTGCGCAGCCAGCCGTCGGGGCTGAACTTGTCCTCGGGGCACAGCGGTTCGCCCTGTGCGCCGCCGTAGTAGGCGCCCGCGATCCACGGTCCGCGGATCTCCAGCTCGCCCGCGGCCTCGCCGTCACAGGGCAGTTGCTCGCCGCCGGGGCCGATCAGCCGCGCCTCGACGGAGGCGGGGAAGCGGCCCTGGGTGGCGCGGTAGGCCCACTCCTCCTCGCCGCTGGCGCCGGCCGGCGGATGGGAGACGCTGCCGAGCGGTGAGGTCTCGGTCATGCCCCAGGCGTGCACGACGCGGATCCCGTGCCGCTCCTCGAAGCCGCGCATCAGGGCGGGCGGGCAGGCCGATCCGCCGATGACGACCGTGTGCAGACAGGCGACATCTCGCCGCTTGGCGTCCAGTTCGGCGAGCAGTCCCTGCCAGATGGTGGGCACGGCGGCGCCGACGGTGGGCCGTACGGTCTCGATCATCTCGGCGAGCGGGGCGGGCTGCAGAAAGCGGTCCGGCATCAGCAGCGAGGCGCCCGCCATGAACGCGGCGTGCGGCAGGCCCCAGGCGTTGACATGGAACATCGGCACGACCGGCAGCGTGATGTCGCGTGAGGTGAGCGCGAACGCCTCGGCGGTGTTGACCTGCATCGAGTGCAGATAGAGCGAACGGTGGCTGTAGAGCACGCCCTTGGGGTCGCCGGTGGTCCCGGAGGTGTAACAGAGCGCCGCGGCTTCCCGCTCGTCGGTCTCCGGCCAGTCGTACGTCTCCGGGCGCCCGGCGATCAGCTCTTCGTAGTCGTGCACCCGCGCCTGCGCGCCGTCGAGGACCGACAGGTCGCCGGGGCCGACGACGACGATGTGCCGGAGGTTCGGCAGCTGCGGGAGCAGCGGGGCGAGCAGCGGCAGCAGGGTGCCGTTGACGAGCACGACCCGGTCCTCGGCATGGTTGATGATCCACACCAGCTGCTCGGCGGGCAGCCGCAGATTGAGCGTGTGCAGCACCGCCCCCATGGAAGGGATCGCGAGATACGCCTCCATGTGTTCCGCGTTGTTCCACATGAGCGTGCCGACGCGCTCCTCGTCGGCCACGGACAGCTCGTCGCGCAGCGCGTGGGCCAGCTGTGCGGCCCGGTGGCCGATCTCGGCGAAGGTGCGCCGGTGCGGGTCGCCGCCGGTCCAGGTGATGACCTGCGACTCACCGTGGATCGTCGATCCGTGGGTCAGGATTCGCGAGACGGTGAGCGGTACGTCCTGCATCGTGCTGAGCACCGGGTGCCTCCGCTTGGTTACGGACGGGTAGTGGTGCTGCGATTGTCGGCGCATACCGCTTGGTATGTCACGCCCCCGGCGATGTGTTCTTGCCCGCTCCCGACCTCGCGGCCGGGCTCGTTCACCCACAGGGATGGCCTTCCGGCCAGGTTGCCCGTAGGGCATCAAGCCGGAACAGCACGCTGACGATCACCTGGTTACGTGGTTACCCCTCCTGACAGGAGCGTCATATGCGCCCCCACCTCGGCCGCTGCCTCGCCCTTGCCGCCCTGGGCGGTGCCGGCGTGCTCGCCTGCGGCGTCGCCCAGGCCGCACCCAAAGCCGCACCCCAGGCCGCACCCCAGGCCGCACCGGTCCAGCGGCCCTCCGGCGGCGGCGCGCCGCTCGGCCGCCCGCTGTTCGGCGGGCCGTTCGATCCGGTCGGTGGCAACGGCGGCGGAGTGGTCGCCGGCGGCGGGCGGCTGGTGGTCACCAGGGCGGGCGGCGGGGCCTGATCGCGGCGGCGGGGCCTGATCGCGGGCGGCCGACCGCCCGTCACGTCCGCGGCTCCACCGGCGGCGGCTCCACCGTCGGCGCCACCGCCTGGAGGACCAGTACCGACAGATCGTCCTCGACCGGGCCGGTGCCGAAGTCGTGTGCCGCGCGGCGGACATGCTCGGCCAGGGCCTTGGCGCCCAGGCCCACCCCGTCCCGCAGCACCTCGATCAGTCCGTCGTTGTCGTCCAACTGCCAGTTGCCGCAACGGCGTTCGGTGACGCCGTCGGTCACGCACAGCAGCGTCTCGCCCGGTGCGAGGGCGAAGGAGCTGGCGCGGAATTCGGTGCCCTCGTCGATACCGAGCAGCATCTGCGGCTCGGAGGCCGGCTCCACGGCACCGTCGGTGAACATGTGCAGCGGTGGCGGGTGGCCGGCGCTGGCGACCGTACAGCGGGCGCCGGCGATGCCCGGGTCGACCTCCAGCTCGCCGTAGAGCAGGCTCAGAAAGCGGGAGCTGGCCTGTTCGCCGCCCAGCTCCACCGCCTCCGCGCTCTCCTCCGCCATGGCCAGATTCAGCCTGCCGAGCACCGACTCGACGCCATGGCCCTCGCGGGCCAGCAGCCGGACCAGGTGGCGGGCCAGACCGGTGACGGACATCGCCTCCGGGTCCTTGCCCTGTACGTCGCCGAGCAGGAAGCACCAGCGGCGGTCGCCCATCGGGAAGACGTCGTAGAAGTCGCCGCCGACGGTCTGGCCCTCGCCGTGCGGCTCGTAGACGATCGCCGTGTCGACGCCGGGAATGCTGGCCAGCGAGGCGGGCAGCTGCCGGCGCTGGAGTGCCAGGCTGATCGTGGTCTGCCGGGTGTACTGGCGGGCGGTGAACACGGCCTGGGCGACCCTGCGCGCCACGTCCTCGACCATCCGCACCACGGTGTCGGTCATCTGCAGCTGCCCCGCCCGGCCGAGCAGCAGTACGCCCTGGGCGGTGTCCCGGGCGACGAGCGGGAAGGCCAGCGCCGAGCCGCCGGTGGCATCCGAACCGGCACATTCCGGCCAGGGCCAGGGGGTGCCGGAGGTGCCGATGACGTCGGACGGCGGATCGCGTTCGAGGTCGGCGCGGAGCGGATTGATCCGCCGCTCGTCGACATGCCAGACGCGGGACAGCTGCATACCGCCGCCCTCGGTGGTCAGCCAGATGGCGCACCAGTCGGCGAGCCGGGGCACCAGCAGCTGGGCGGCGAGCGCGGTGACCATCTCCTGGTCGAGCTGCCCGGCCAGGAGTTCGCTGGTCTCGGCGAGAAAGGACGGGCCGCCGCGGTCGGCCCACTCGGCGGCGTACCCGTGTGGACGGCCGCGCCGGCTCACTGGGTGGGTCAGACGTACGGGCGGCTCGGGCCCGGGCCCCGCGCCTGCGGATCCGGGCTCGCCCTCGGTGCCCTCCAGGCGGAACCAGACGGTCTTCACCGCCGGGCGGTAGGTCACGCCCCAGGACTCCGACAGCGCGCTGACCAGCTGAAGGCCGTACCCCGGCTCTCCGGTACGGGCGTCCACCCCGCCGCGTACGCGCCGGGCGGGGTGGCGGTCGGAGACCTCCACCACCACGCCGATCTTGGCCGGGCCGCGCTCTCCGTCGACCTCGGCCGGCGGGCGGCCGTGCTCCAGCCGGCAGGCCACATCGATCTCGGTACCGGCGTACATCACGGCATTGGTGACCAGCTCGCTGGTGAGCAGCACCGCGGTGTGGATGAGCTCCGAGCTGATCGCCGCCGCCCCGGGGCCCGCGGTGGCGGGCGGTGCGCCCGCCCGTTCGGTGAGCAGTGCGCGCACGAATTTGCGCGCTCCGGCGGCCGCGAGCTGATTTGCCGGCAGGCCTTTCCGGGACACGGATTCCGTCGCGTACGGGGAGGACAGCGGTGCCACTGCGCCCCCTGATTCCCGGGGAGAAAGTCATTACGAGCGCTTTATACTATGTCATATCTGCCCAAATGGATCACTCTGCTCGACTGGCTCTCTCCACATCGATCACTGGGGGGTTGGTGCGCCATGGCTCTCGACCCGACCCGGCCCGAGTCTGTTTCCCCTCTCTCAGAGACCTCACAGACCCCACAGACCGCGGAGTCCCCGGAGCCCCTGGAGACCACCCCGGCCCCCTCCGCGCCCCTCCCCGACGGCGACGGCCAGTGGGTACGCACCACCGAGCTACGACCGCTGCTCGCGGCGCTGCACGCACTGCGCGACGGGGACTTCAGCACCCGCGTGGAGACCTCGCAGTACGGCGCGTCGTCGGACGGTGTGCTGGCCGACATGGCTGGCGTCCTCAACCAGATCGTCGCCCGTAACAGCCATCTGGCCTCCGAGCTGCAACGCGTACGGAGCGAGATCATCCGGCAGGGGCGGCTGGACGAGCGGATCTCCGCGAGCCCCGGCCCGGGGACCTGGACGACGAACGTCGAAGCGGCCAACACCGTGCTCGAAGCGCTGGTGGTGCCGCTCGCCAAGGCCACCCGGGTACTGGACGCGGTGGCGGACGGCGATCTGACCCAGCATGTCGATCTGCACGACGGCACCCGCCAGCTCCGCGGCGATCTGCGCCGCCTGGGCAGCGGGGTGAACCGCATGGTCGACCAGCTCTCGCTGTTCACCGGCGAGGTCACCCGGGTGGCCCGCGAGGTCGGCACCGAAGGCCGGCTGGGCGGCCGGGCCAAGGTCCAGGGCCTCTCCGGCGACTGGCTCCATGTGACCGAGGCGGTCAACACCATGGCCTCACGGCTGACCGCGCAGGTGCGGGACATCGCGGTGGTCACCACGGCGGTGGCCCGCGGCGATCTCACTCAGCAGGTGACGGTCGAGGCGACCGGCGAGCTGCTGGAGCTGAAGCTCACCGTCAACAAGATGCTGGACCAGCTGCGGGCCTTCGCCGACGAGGTCACCCGAGTGGCCCGCGAGGTCGGCACCGAGGGCCAGCTGGGCGGCCGCGCGCAGGTCAGAGGCGTCTCCGGTGTCTGGAAGGACCTCACCGACAACGTCAACTTCATGGCGTCCAACCTGACCTGGCAGGTCCGTAACATCGCGCAGGTGACCACGGCGGTGGCCAACGGCGACCTGAGCCAGAAGATCACCGTGGACGCGCGGGGCGAGATCCTCGAACTCAAGTCGACGATCAACACCATGGTCGACCAGCTCTCCGCCTTCGCCGACGAGGTCACCCGAGTGGCCCGCGAGGTCGGCACCGAGGGCCAGCTGGGCGGCCGCGCGCAGGTCAGGGACGTCTCCGGGGTCTGGAAGGACCTCACCGAGAGCGTCAACTTCATGGCCGACAACCTGACGTCCCAGGTCCGCAACATCGCTC
Source organism: Streptomyces inhibens (assembly GCF_022221585.1). NCBI lineage: Bacteria > Bacillati > Actinomycetota > Actinomycetes > Kitasatosporales > Streptomycetaceae > Streptomyces > Streptomyces inhibens. Next base: position 5,253,889 of record NZ_CP084681.1, on the reverse strand, counting down.
TGGTCGCCACCGCCGTCGCGGAGGGCGACCTCGGCAAGACGATCACCGTCGAGGCCAAGGGCGAGATCCTCGAACTGAAGTCGACCATCAACACCATGGTCGACCAGCTCTCCGCCTTCGCCGACGAGGTCACCCGAGTGGCCCGCGAGGTCGGCACCGAAGGCAACCTGGGCGGCCAGGCGCAGGTCAGAGGCGTCTCCGGGGTCTGGAAGGACCTCACAGACAACGTCAACTTCATGGCGCTCAACCTGACGTCCCAGGTCCGCAACATCGCCCAGGTGACCACGGCAGTGGCCAACGGCGACCTGTCCAAGAAGATCGATGTGGATGCCCGCGGCGAGATCCTGGAGCTGAAGGACACCGTCAACACGATGGTCCAGCAGCTGCGGGCGTTCGCGGACGAGGTCACCCGCGTGGCCCGCGAGGTCGGCACCGAAGGCCGGCTGGGCGGCCGGGCCCAGGTCCACGGCGTGTCGGGCGTCTGGAAGGACCTCACCGACAACGTCAACTTCATGGCCGACAACCTGACGTCCCAGGTCCGCAACATCGCCCAGGTCGCCACCGCCGTCGCGCGCGGCGACCTCTCGAAGAAGATCGACGTCGATGCCCGCGGCGAGATCCTCGAACTGAAGACCACGATCAACACGATGGTCGACACGCTGTCCTCGTTCTCCTCCGAGGTGACCCGCGTGGCCCGCGAGGTCGGCAGCGAGGGCCAGCTCGGCGGCCAGGCCCGGGTCGAGGGCGTCTACGGCACCTGGAAGCAGCTGACCACCAGCGTCAACGAGCTGGCGCTGAACCTGACGACGCAGGTGCGCGCGATCGCCGAGGTCGCCAGCGCCGTCACCCAGGGCGATATGTCCGGCTCCATCTCCGTGGAGGCCCAGGGCGAGGTCGCGGCCCTGAAGAACAACATCAACCTGATGGTCGCCAACCTCCGCGAGACCACCCGCGCCAAGGACTGGCTGGAGTCGAACCTGGCCCGTATCGCCAGCCTGATGCAGGGCCACCGCGACCTGGTCGAGGTCGCCGATCTGATCCTGCGCGAGCTGACCCCGCTGGTGAATGCGCAGTTCGGCGCGTTCTTCCTGGCCGAGGCGGGCGCCGAACCGGGCGAGGGGCTCGAACTCATCGCCGGTTACGGCACCGGCCAGCCCGAGGGCCGCCGCTCGCTGCCGCGGCTGCGCCTGGGCACCCCCGGCTGGGGCCTGATCACCCAGGCCGCCATGGAGAAGAAGCGCATCGTCGTCGAAGCCGTACCGCCCGACTACATCACCATCAGCTCCGGCCTTGGCGCGGCGGCCCCCGCCAGCATCGTCATCCTCCCGGTCCTCTTCGAGGACCAGGTGCTGGGCGTTATCGAACTCGCCTCCTTCAGCCGGTTCAGCGAAGTCCACCTCGCCTTTATCGACCAGTTCGTGAACACCATCGGCGTCTCCATCAACACCATCATCGCCAACGCCCGTACGGAGTCCCTGCTTTCGGAGTCCCAGCGCCTCACCGCCGAGCTCCGCCAGCGCTCCGACGAGCTCCAGCTCACCAATGCCGAGCTGGAGGAGAAGGCCGCCCTGCTCGCCACCTCCTCGCAATACAAATCGGAGTTCCTGGCGAATATGTCGCACGAGCTGCGCACCCCGCTGAACTCCCTGCTGGTGCTCTCCCGGCTTCTCGCCGACAACCCCGACAGCCGGCTCTCCCCGCAGGAGGTGGAGTTCGCCGTCACCATCCACCGCGCCGGTTCCGACCTTCTCCAGCTCATCAACGACATCCTGGATCTGTCGAAGATCGAGGCCGGGCGGATGGACGTCCACCCCAAGACCCTGCCGCTGATCAAACTCCTCGACTACGTCCGGGCCACCTTCAAGCCGCTCACCGTCGACCGCGGCCTGACGTTCGACGTCAAGGTCGACGACGATGTGCCCAAGGAACTCTTCTCCGACGAACAACGGCTCCAGCAGATCCTGCGCAACCTCCTTTCCAACGCCGTGAAGTTCACAACCTCCGGCGGTGTGGAACTCATCGTCCAGCGCATTCCGGGCACGGACTTCGAAGAGGAATCCCTGCGCACCGCCGATGACGTCATCGCGCTCTCCGTGAAGGACACCGGCATCGGCATTCCGCCGGAGAAACTCGACGGAATCTTCGAGGCGTTCCAGCAGTCCGACGGCACCACCAACCGCAAATACGGCGGCACCGGCCTCGGCCTCTCCATCAGCCGCGACATGGCCGGGCTGCTCGGCGGACGGATCGCCGCCGAGAGCGAGCCGGGGGTCGGCTCGACCTTCACCCTGTACGTGCCCGCGCGCTACACCGGGGCGCTCCCCGCGCCCAGCCCCACCGCCGCGACCCGCGCCGCGGAGAGCACCGCGCAGGCCGGCTCGGCCCGCCCCGTGCTGGCCCAGCAGCTCGCGACCAGGCCCGCCGAAGCCCCGCAAGAGGCACCGCCGGACACGCAGCGGGATGCCTCGCGCGGCGATGTCTTCCCCGTCGATGAGGAGCAGGAGCTGATCCCCCGTACGGGGACCCGCGCAGCCAACGGCGGCGATGTCGCCTGGCCCGAGACCACCCGCCTCAAGGACTGGCTCAGCGGACGCCCCGGCGAGGTGCTGGCCAATCGCCGGATCCTCATCGTCGACGACGACATCCGCAATGTTTTCGCGCTCACGCATGTACTCGGCCGGGTCGGCATCAGCGTGAAATACGCCGAAAACGGCCGTGAGGGACTGGAAGTCCTCGACCGGACACCGGACGTATCACTGGTGCTGATGGACATCATGATGCCCGAAATGGATGGTTACGAGATGATCAAGGCGATCCGACACGCACCTCGATTCGCCGAGCTGCCGGTCATCGCGCTCACCGCGAAGGCCATGCCGGGCGACCGGGAAAAGGCGATCGAGAGCGGTGCCAACGACTACATCCCCAAACCGGTGAATGTGGACCGCCTGCTGTCCGTCATCTGCCAGTTGCTGGACCCGCAATGCAGCCCCCCGCCTCCGCACCCCGACTCCCCCATTGCCCCCGCACATGACGCCGAGGGCACAGGCCAAGAAGACCCGGGAACGGCGGGGCAGCAATCATGACGACGACACCCGACACCTCGTCCAGCATCCTCATCGTCGACGACATGGAGGAGAACCTTGTGGCGCTGGAGGCGGTCCTGGGCTCCCTCGCCCAAAAAGTCGTCCGCGCGCGTTCCGGCGAAGAGGCCCTCAAAGCGATGCTCCGCGAGGAATTCGCCGTGGTCCTCATCGACGTCCTGATGCCCGGTATGAACGGCTTCGAGACCGCCGCCAACATCAAGGGCCTGGACCAGACGAAAGACGTCCCGGTCATTCTCCTCACCGGCGCATCCGTGGACCCCAATTACGCCTACCGCGGCTACACGGTCGGCGCCGCCGACTTCCTCATCAAGCCCTTCGACCCCTGGCTCCTGCGTACCAAGGTCAACGTCTTCCTCGACCTCCACCGCAAGAACCGCCAACTGGCCGCCCAGGCCGAGCAGTTGAAACGCCTCCTGACAGCGGAGAACCGCCACGTCGGCGAGACACCGGCCCCCCAGGAACCCCAGCCAACCCAGAGCTCCCAGCCAACCCAGAAGTCTCACGCCCCCGAGGCGACGCCGCCCGAACAACCCCCCGTCCACCCGGAGCCCACGGACGACCACGAGCCCGCCGAACCCCCGACAGCCCCACATCCGCCCCTCCCCGAGGCCGGCGACGCCTCCCGCCTGGCAGAGGTGGCCGGCCAACTGGCCGAGGTCGAACTCCTCCTCCGCGAATCCAAGGGCTCCGACCAAAAGGCCCTCGCCGACCGCATCGCCGAACTGGAACTGGCGGTGGGACGGCTGCTGGTGAGCGGGGGGACGTAGGACCGCCGCCAGCGGCGCCGCCCGCTGCTACCCGCGCCCGAACCCCCGCCGGAACCGGCCGCGCCCAGGGCGCTCGGGCGGTCGGGGAATGTACGGCAGGCGGTCCTCGGTCTCGGCCGTACGGCTCCAGGCGCGGCTCGCCGCCGGCCGAACGGTGGTGAGTTCGGAGCGCGGCGCCCGAGCTCCCTCGAACTCGTCCCCGTTCTGACGCGCGATCCTCATCAGATCGGACAGCATCCGCTCCGCCAGGTCCGGCTCCAACTGGACCCCCACTCCTTCGGACCCCCAGCGCAGCACACACTCCGCGGCCCTGGTCAGGCCCTCGTCGGTGGCGGTGGGGAACGCCAGGGCGAGTGAGGCCCGGACAATCTCCACTGCGCTCTCGGCTTGCATCAGGCGCTCTCCCTCACGCTCTTCACGGCTTCCGCCGCCTCACGACTTCCGGGCAACGCAGACCACACAGAGACCGACCAGGGCCGCCGGGCGCATATGGATGCGTGTCGCGTCCTGTGCCTGGCGCAAGCACTCATGCCGGTCGAGCTTGGAGAATTCCTGAGTGCTCATCATGTCTCTGATGATGACTTCCCAGTGATCCTGTGCCTTGGCCCAGTCATTGCGATGGGCGATCCGCACAAAGGCGTCCACAAAGTCCTGTTCGGCCAGCGTCCCGTGAAAGTACGCCCCGACGTAGTCGATCCGGGAGGGCGGCCTGAGCCTGGCCCCCCAGCCGCGCCGTTGGAACAACGTGCTGGACGAGATGGCCTTCACGCTCTGGATACGCGTGGCGATCACATGGCCGGCCACACCACCGATGACCGCCGGCACGGCCAGCCAGCCGATGACCGAAGCCAGCCACAGCAGGGTGTGCTGCGGCGCATCGATCAGGGTGAACGTCCTGTACACCGCACTCGGGCTCGCAGCGCGGACGGCGAAGACGTACAGCAGGGTGATGACTGCGGCGAACGGAAGGCCCGCGTCGATGATCCACTGCGTCAGACCGGCCAGGGCCTTTCTGGAGCGCCACAGCCGTCGCAGTCTTTTGTTCCTGCGCACCGGTGGCAACGCCAGATCCATGGGTATAGGGATCGGGTTGTTCAACTACGCCCCCTGGTGTCTCACCGACACAACTGACGCAACCGCCGCAACTAAGGCATTGCCCGGACACGCCACCGCATACCAGGAGTGATTCTAGGCACTACGCAGCCGCCGGAAACCGTCAATCCCCGGCGGCATCAGGGGACTTGGCGTAACGCGGCAGATTCTGGGTCGTGATCGTCCACTCGCCGATCGTGATGTCTTCGCCGTAGACGAATTCCTTCCGGGTCGCATAGCGGGGCCCAGCCGGGGTCGGGTGGATGTCGGTGAGCACCGCGCCCGAGCCCGTACGGGGGTCGAAGATCGCGTACACGGGAATGCCCAGGAGGGGGTAATCGCGCATCTTGCTCACCCAGTCGTTGTCCGGATTGGACCGGGACACGACTTCGATTGCCGCGACGAGCGTACGCGGATCGAAGGACCCCTCGACCTCCATGTCCGCCTCGGCGATCACCATCACGTCGGGGTGACGCATGATGCCCTCGGACTGGTCCTCCACGTCGGGAGTACCCGTGTGGGCCACCAGGTCTTCCGGCATCACCTTCTCAAGGCGTTTCCGGACACGCAGCGTGGTCAACTCGTGGGGTCCGACGGGCGCCGTTATGTCGTGGACAATCCCTTCCTTCGTGACCTCGAACTTGCCTGGAAGGGTGTCGTCCATGGACTGAACGAACTCCCGCATGGTCCGGTACAGCAGCTTCACTCTAAGTGGCCTTGTGGTGTGTGGCGTCTGGGGCGCGGCAGTCGCGGCAGCGGCCCGGTTCCGGGGAGCGGAAGGCGCGGTCGCAGCCGTCGCAGGTCTGGAGCGGGTGGGGGCGCAGGACCGTGCGAGCGGCGGGCGGGGCTTCGGCCGGGAGGGGTGGTGGCAGCAGCGCGGTGAGGCGGTGGGCGACCAGGGCCGCCGGGTGGCGGAGGGAGGCTGGGAGGCGGGTGACCAGGGCGCTGCGTACGGAGTCCGGGGGCGCGCCGCGTTCCAGCCACGTGGCGACGGCCGGGGCCAGGCGGTCGATGTCCCGTACGGAGAGCAGCAGGCGAGGGTCCTCGCGGCGCAGGTTGGCGAGGAGGGAGGAGGCCGTGGTGTGGTGCTCACGGGTATGGGGGTGGGGCAGCGGGGGGCGTGCGGCGGGGGCTGCTGGGACAGCCGGGGCTTCTGGGGCTTCTGGGGCTTCTGGGGCTTCTGGGGCTTCTGGGGCTTCCGCAGAAGCTGGTGCGGGCTTGGCAGGGGCCGTTGGGGCAGGGGCCGTTGGGGCGGGGGCCGTTGGGGCCGTTGGGGCGGGATCCGCAGGGGCCGGGAGGGTCGGCAGGGGCGCGAGGGCCGGGAGCGGATCGGCTGCCGTACGGCGCTCGGCCTGCTCGGCCTGCTCGGTCTGCTCGGCGGACTCGCGGGCGCGGCGGGCGCGGGTGGCCGCCGGGTCGTTGTACGAGATCGTCATCGTGACGAGCCGCCCGTCATCGGTGCGCCGCCGGACCCTTTCGAGGTAGCCGTACGCCTCCAACTCCCTTAAGGCGGAGGCGATCCGGTCGCGTCCCTCGGGGAACCTCTTGGCGAGCGTACGGATGTCGACGGGCGCGCCCTCGGGCAGCGACTGGATGTGGACCGCGAACCCGATCGCGAGGCCCGACAGCGCTCGGTGCTGGGCGAGGTGGTTGCCGATGATCGTGTAGCCCGGCTGCTGATGTTCGGTGACCTTGTGCACGCCGGAAGGCCCCCCGGACGAGGACCGGCGAACGACGTACGGGGCGCGCGCACGCGCGTTAAGCTGCATCTCAGCCATCAGGAAGCTGTTCTTCCTCGCTGGTCAGGCCCTCGATCGGGATGCCAGTCCCGGCCGGGGGCCGTCGCATGTTTGCGGTGGATTTGGGGTTGTTGTTGCCGAGACTGCCTCGGCGAGGAGCGCGGAGGCGAGCCTTCCGGCCGTGGATCACCCGAGCGAGTGAGGCGAGTGTTCGGCGCCGGTTGGGTTGGGTGGGTTGGTTCTTTGCACCTGGGGTTATTTGGTCTTTTAGCGCCGGGGCCACCGACGCACAGACCGCCGAAGCCCGGCTTTCCGGCCTCCGGTTGACGGCCTTCAGTTCCACATCGGCAGGTCGAATTCCGCCCACACCGTCTTGCAGGGGAAGGGTCCCCGCCAGGTCCCCCAGCGGTCGGCGAGCGAGGCGACCAGGATCAGTCCGTAGCCGGACTCCCGCGTCCCCGGCTCCTGTAGGACCGGGATCCGGTCACCGCGCGCATCCGTCACCTCGATACGGAGCGTGTCCGGGTCAGAGGTGAGGACGAGCCGGAAGTCCCGCCCCCGTACGCGGCCGTGCGAGGTGGCGTTCGCGGCCAGCTCGGAAATGACCTGAGCCGGGCCCTCGAACGGCAGGCCCCAGGAACGGAGTTGCTCGGTCGCGAGAAGCCGCGCGAGGCGGGCCCCTCGGCGAGTGGCGGACAGCTGGATGCGGAACTGGAGCTGATGCTCGGCAATTTGCTGATTCATGTCACTCAGCGTGGTCGTTCATGTTTACGCTGAAAAGTGATGGCGGCGATACGTACGGTGACTGTCCACGGGTGTACCGGGGCGTCCCCTGCGGTCCAGGAGGTGGAGCAGATGAGCGTTGACGGCATGGACGAGGCAAGTTGGGAACCCGATGGGGCGGATGAGGCGCAGCCTCTGGTCGAGATGGTCGGACGCCAGCTCAAACTGTGGCGGGAGGCAGCGGGGCTGCGACCTGCCGAGTTCGGGGCAAAGCTGGGCTACGGGGAGAACCTGATCTACAAGATCGAGCGTGGGGTGCGTATCCCCCGTCCTGAATTTCTCGACAAGGCCGACAAAGTCCTCAGCGCGGGCGGAAAGATCGCCGCGATGAAGAAGGACGTGGAGCGGGCTCGGTACCCGAAGAAGGTCCGGGACCTGACGAAGCTGGAGGCCAAGGCGGTCGAGCTCGGAGCGTACGGCGCCCACAACATGAACGGACTCCTGCAGACAGAGGATTACTCACGGGCCTTGTACGACATGCGACGGCCCGCCTACTCGCAAGACGAAGTGGAACGGCTCGTTGCGGCACGCATGGCTCGGCAGGCGATCTTCGAGCGCCAACCGCTTGCCACGCTGACATTCGTGCAGGAAGAGGTGACGCTGACGCGCCCGCTCGGGGGCAGAATGGTGATGCGACGACAGCTCGAACGGCTCTTGGAGGCCAGCCAGTTGCGGCATGTCGAGATCCAAGTGATGCCGACGCTACGTGAAGACCACGCCGGGATGGGTGGCGAACTTCAGCTGCTGAAGTTCGCGGATGGTACGGCGTTGGGGCACTGGGAGGGCCAGTTGGCCAGCCGCGTGATCTCGAACCCGAAGGAGATCCGGATCCTTGAGCTGCGGTATGGAATCATCCGATCGCAGGCTCTCACCCCTCGTGAGTCACTGACCCTCATTGAGAAAGTGCTGGGAGAGACATGACCCTCAAGCTCTCTGACGGCGACGGATCGTCGCTGAAGTGGACCAAGAGCAGCTACAGCAGCAACGACGGCCCCGCTTGTGTCGAGGTCGCATCCACCCCCTCCACCATCCACATCCGCGACTCCAAGAACCCCCTCGGCCCCCAGCTCCACGTCCAGCCGTCAGCCTGGGCCGACTTCCTCTCGTACGCCGCCTCCGCGCGCTGACCATGCGCCGGGGAGTGCGCAACGGCGCGTAGTGGCCCGTGCGTGCAACTGCCCGTGGTTTCCGTCGGGGCGCCGGCCGGGTGAGCGCGGATGTGGCGGGAACGCTGTCAAGAGCGGCAGAAGGACAGCGCGTCCGATCTCCCCCACTGGGGCCGGCGGACGCCGGGAGGCTCTGGGGGAGTAACGGTGCGGCAGTTCGACCTCAAGGCGGAAGCGGAAATGCGGCTGCGGTCCGACAAGCTCGCCGCAGAGCTGGCGCGCAAGCGCCGCGAGGAGCTTGCGGCGGCCGAGGACGGTTCTCAAGCGCCCCCTCCGGCCGGGGCGACGGACGCCGACGACGAAGATCCCTCACACGACACGGGCCAGAGCCCAGCGCTCAGCTGAGGGTCACCTGATGGCGCGTCCTCCGGCCGTCAGGGGTAAACCGCAGCCTGTGCCTGTGTACCCCGGGGCGGCCGGCGGCCACGTACCCCTTGTATGCCTGGGCAACCTCGTCCCAGAGCCTCCTGGGGCCGTACTGGGCCACCGCGAATGTCGACGTCTGCCGCCCGTCGTAGTCCACACCGGCCCAGCTCGTGGCCTCATCGTCGGCCAGCCACAGCCGCGTATGGGCCTCGTCCGCCTCGGTGTCCCACGAATGCCAAGTCCCCGCCACGTGGAGGCCGATGTGCATCTGCGCGTCGAGATCGTTCCCGGCAACCGACCAGGGGGACAGTTCCGTAACGGAACGCTCGGGGACCTGGCCGTCACGCAGTACGTCGCGGTGCAGCTCGACATCGACCTGCTGGGCCCGCATGAGCATGAACGCACCGTACGCGGCGAGTGAGCCCTCGGCAGTCCCGTCCGGCTGCTTGGTGGCGATGAGCGTCCCGAAGTTGCACCAGGGCGTGTCCCACGGCGTGACGATGAGGCCGTCGGGCGTGGTCTGCTCCAGCCAGGGAAGAGGCACCTTCCGTACGGAGCAGGTGGAGATGATCCGGTCGTAGGGAGCGTTCGGCAGCCAGCCGCCTGCGCCGTCCGTGCAGACCACCTCCGGCTGCTGCCCGCTTGCTTTCAGTGCCCGCTGAGCTCGGCGCGTCAGCTCGGGGTCGACATCGACCGAGGTCACGTTCTCCGCGCCGAAGAGGAAGGAGAGCAGAGCCGCGTTGAAGCCGGTGCCGGTACCGATCTCCAACACCCGTTGTTCTTGGTGGCCGTTGAGGTCCCGCAGCATGCGTACGACCATGCTGGGCATCGACGCGGAGGAGGACGGGACGAGGTCGCCGTCGAGGAGCTCGGTGAACTGGGTGACGAGGGGGATGTCGCGATAGGCCGCGCGCCACCAGCGTTCGGGGTCGCGCTCCCGGTCACACGGCTCGTAGCCGCCGTTCCCGTCGCGGAGCCACAGCGTGGACGGCAGGAAGAGATGGCGAGGCACGGCACGCAGGGCCGCCCCCAGGTGTGCGGGGACGGGGGAACCGAGCTGTGCGGCGATCTGATCCAGCAGATCACCTACAGCCGTGTCGGGCATCGGATGCGAGGTCAACGGGCCTACTTCGGCTGCGATGGCGGAGTCGGCTCCGGAGGTGGGATTGGTCGGCCCGGCTGCTGTCCGTCGTCTCCGATCGGGGAGCGGTGTTTGCCCACGTCGGCCTCCTCCGTCAGACGTCAGAGTTGCCGAGAGCGTATTGCCGGCCACAGAGCCCGTGGAAGAGCGCACTTGCCGGATGCACCCGATCGGGCCGCCCCGTCGTGAATGTCCACGTGTTCTTCGGCCGAGCAACTGCCTCACGGTCGGAGAGCGGCCGGAGAGCGGAGAGGCCGCGTCCCCTCAGGGGCGCGGCCTTCGGTCAGGCGATCATCGCCAGTTCGGGGTCTTCCCGGAGTTTGGACAGGGCGCGGGAGACGGCGCTCTTCACCGTGCCTATGGAGACCTCCATGACCTCGGCGGTCTGGGCCTCGCTGAGGTCCTCGTAGTACCTGAGGACGACCATGGCCCGTTGGCGGGGAGGCAGTCGCATCACCGCGCGCCACATCGCGTCGCGCAGGCCCTCCAGCTCGGCCGGGTCGGGCGCCGGCAGCGGGTCCGGTTCGGGCAGCTCGTCGACGGCGAATTCCTCGACCTTGCGCTTGCGCCACTGGGAGGTGCGGGTGTTGATCAGCGCGCGGCGGACATAGCCGTCCAGGGCGCGATGGTCCTCGATGCGTTCCCAGGCCACAAAGGTCTTGGTCAGCGCCGTCTGGAGGAGGTCCTCGGCGTCGTTCGGGTTGGAGGACAGCGACCGCGCAGCGCGCAGCAGGACCGGCCCCCGGGCCCGTACATAGGACGAGAACGTCGGGAACACAGCGGCGTTCGAAGCGCTTGTGCACACTGGCGTGGTCATGTGCCCCACGCTAGAAGCGGGGGTGGGGTCGGGGGATCGGCCCAAGGTGCCGAAGGGCTATCCCCCTCAAGTTGTACGGGTGGGGGTGACCCCACCTCCTCAGGGGGGATGGGTGGGGTGGACTCCCGTAGGGAGCCATAGGGACCCGTAGGGGCCTTCGGCGCATCGCGGCCGGCGCCCGGGGGGTCAGCGCGTGGCGCCGAGAATCAGCCCCGAGGTCGGGACCCCGGTGCCCGCCGTGACCAGGATATGGGCGGGGTTGTCGGCCTGGTTGACGCTCGTGCCGCGGATTTGGCGTACGGCCTCGGCGATGCCGTTCATGCCGTGGAGGTACGCCTCGCCGAGCTGGCCGCCGTGGGTGTTCAGGGGCAGTGTGCCGGCGGCGACGAGGTCGGCGGCCTCGCCGGGGGCGCAGAAGCCGAACTCCTCCAGCTGCATCAGCACGAACGGGGTGAAGTGGTCGTAGAGGATCGCGACGTCGATGTCGGCGGGGGTGAGGGCGGAGGTGCGCCAGAGCTGGCGGGCGACCACGTTCATCTCGGGGAGGCCGGTCAGGTCGTCGCGGTAGAAGCTGGTCATCTGCTCCTGGGCGCGGCCGGCGCCCTGCGCGGCGGCGGTGATCAGCGCGGGCGGGTGGGGCAGATCGCGGGCCCGCTCGGGCGAGGTCACCACGATCGCCTGACCGCCGTCCGTCTCCTGGCAGCAGTCCAGCAGCCGCAGCGGCTCCACGATCCAGCGGGAGGCGGCGTGATCGGCGAGGGTGATGGGCTTGTCGTAGAAGTACGCGGCCGGGTTGCGGGCGGCGTGCCGGCGGTCGGTGACGGCGACCTGGCCGAAGGCCTCCGGGGTCAGCCCGTAGGTGTGGAGATAGCGCTGGGCGGCCATGGCGACCCAGGAGGCGGGGGTGAGCAGGCCGAACGGGAGGTTCCAGCCGAGGGCCGTGCCTTCGGCGGACGGTTCACGCTGCTGAACGCCGGAGCCGAAGCGGCGGCCCGAACGTTCGTTGAACGCCCGGTAGCAGACGACGACTTCGGCGATGCCGGTGGCGACGGCCAGGGCCGCCTGCTGGATGGTGGCGCAGGCCGCGCCGCCGCCGTAGTGGATGCGCGAGAAGAAGGACAGTTCGCCGATGCCGGCCGCCTGCGCGACGGTGATCTCGGGGTTGGTGTCCATGGTGAAGGTGACCAGGCCGTCGACGTCGGCGGGGGTCAGCCCGGCGTCGTCGAGGGCGGCGTGTACGGCCTCGACGGCGAGCTTCAGCTCGCTGCGGCCGGAGTCCTTGGAGAACTCGGTCGCGCCGATGCCGGCGATGGCGGCCCGGCCGCCGAGGGAGTCCGCCGTACGCAGGCTCATACCGCACCCTCCGGGAGGCTTACGGTCACCGTGCCGGTGACGTGGTGGCCGATGCCGTTCGCGCCGACGATCCGCACCACCGCCGTACCGTCGTCCGTCACCTCGGTGACGGTGCCGCTCAACACCATGGTGTCTCCCGGGTAGTTGGGGGCGCCCAGGCGGATGGCGACCTTGCGCAGGGTGCAGCGCGGCCCGAAGTGGTCGGTGAGGTAGCGGCCGACCAGACCGTTGGTGGTGAGGATGTTCATGAAGATGTCCGGGGAGCCCTTTTCCCTGGCGGCCTCGGCGTCGTGGTGGACGTCCTGGTAGTCGCGGGAGGCGAGCGCTCCGGCGACGATCAGGGTGCGGGTGACGGGGATGGTGAGCGGCGGCAGCTCGTCACCGGCTTTCATGGCGCCTCCTCACGGCTCTTCCGGGCGTGCGAGTTCTTCCCGTGGTCCCGGTTCTCGCGGCGGTCCCGGTTCTCCTGGTTCTCCTGGTTGTTCGTGGTGAGCAACTCGCCCAGTTCTTCGAGGACTTGGGCGCCGGAGCCGAGGTAGGCGTCGAGCTGCCGTCCCCAGAGGAAGTGCCGGTGGACGGGGTGATCGATGTCGGCGCCGATACCGCCGTGCAGATGCTGTCCGGTGTGCACCACGCGTGTGCCCGCCTCGGACGCCCACCAGGCGGCGGTCAGCGCGTGCGAGCGGGCGTCCAGGCCCGCGTCCCGGCGCCAGGCCGCCTCGTAGGTGGTGAGCCGGATGGCCTCGGTGTCCATGTACGCGTCGGCGGCGCGCAGCAGTACCCCCTGGTTGGTGGCGAGCGGGCGGCCGAACTGCTCGCGGGTGGTGGTGTGGGCCACCGCGCGGGTCAGGGAGCCGGCGCAGACCCCGGCCTGGAGGGCGGCGAAGGCGGTGCGGGCGGTGGCGAGGGTGTCGGCGTAGGCGGCGTGGCCGGACAGTCGTTCGGCGGGCGTCCCGCCCAGCCGTTCGGCCGGCGCGCCGTCCAGGGTGAGCCGGCCCGCCGACCACGGGGCGGTGGTCCGGACCGGGTCCCGTCCAACGCCCGCGCCGTCGGTGCGTACGAGCCAGAGCGTCTCGTGCGCGTCCGGCACCAGGACGTGGGTGGCATCGCCCAGCCAGGGCACGACACGGACCGTGCCGGTCAGCCGCCCCTCGCCGGCGGCCCGCCGCTCGGCCCGTACGCCGCCGGGCCGTGCCGGAAAGGCCCCGGTGGCCACCGCCGCGCCGTCCCGTAGCGCCGGCAGCAGCCGCGCCCGCTGCTCCGCGCTGCCGTGCGCGCCGATCGCCAGCAGGCCGTAGACACAGCTCACCGCGAACGGCACCTGTGCCGTCGTACGCCCCTGCTCCTCCAGCATCAGGACGAGGCCGAGCAGCCCGGTCTCCTCGGCCGCGCCGGGCAGCCCGGCCGCGCACAGGGCCTTCCACAGTTCGGTGTCGGTGGAGGTGTCGAGCGCGGCCAGCCGCTCGGGCGTGGACAGATCGGTGAAGATCTCGGCCGCCAGGCCGGCGGCGGCCCGCTGCTCCTCGGTAGGCGTGAAGTCCATCTCAGCCCGCCACCCCTCCGCCGGCCCGGAAGACGGGCAGCTCCCACTCCCCGTCCACCCGCAGGAATTCCAGCTGGACGGGCATCCCGATCCGCACCTTGTCGTACGGCACCCCGATGACATTGCTGACCATCCGCACCCCTTCCGCCAGCTCGATCAGTGCCACCGCGTAGGGAGGGTCGAAGGCGGGGAACGGGGGGTGGTGCATCACCACGTACGAGTAGACGGTCCCGGCGCCCGTCGCCTCGACGGTGTGCCACTCGGGCGAGCCGCAGCTACGGCAGCCGGGGAGCCAGGGGAAGCGCGGGGTGCCGCAGCCGCCGCAGACCTGGATCAGCAGCCGGTGTGTCTCCACGCCCGCCCAGAAGCCGGCGTTGTCGCGGTTGATGACGGGGCGGGGCCGGCGCGCCTTGGGCTGCTCGGGCGCCTTGGGCCGCTCGGCCGCTTCGGTCTCCTCCGTCGCCGCGGTCCGCTCGGGCGCCTTGGGCCGCTCGGCCGCTTCGGTCTCCTCGGTCGCCGCGGTGCGCTCGGGCGCCTTCGCCATCCGGGCTGCCGGTGCGTACTTGAGGATCCGGAAGCGATGCGTGCCGGCCGGTTCGCCGTCCGCGCGGACATCCATCCGCGTGGTGATGAAGTGCCCGGTCCCCAGCTTTGTCGTCTTGCGCTCCGACACCGACTCGATCACCGCGTCGAAGGTGATCCGGTCACCGGGCCGCAGCGGCCGCTGATACTCCTGCTCGCAGTCGGTGGCGACGACGGAGGTGTATCCGGCGCCGTCCAGCAGCCCGAACAGCTGGTCGTACGCCCCCGAGCGGTCGGTGTGGCCGGAGAGGCCGCCCATCGTCCAGGCCTGGAGCATGGTGGGCGGGGCGATGGCGTCCGGCCCCCGGTAGGCCGGGTTCGCGTCGCCCATCGCCTCGCACCAGTGCCTGATCATCGGCTCGTTGACCAGGTCCTTGCCCGCACCGGCGGTCGCGACCGGCTGCCCCTCGTAGGCCTTGAGCCGGTCGTAGGGCAGCTCGCGCACCTCGCTCCGCCCGCTCACCGCCGTCCCCTCCGCATCCCCAGTCGCATCGTCGCGACGATCTCCCGCTGGACCTCGCTCACGCCGCCCCCGAAGGTGTTGATCTGCGCCGCACGGTTCATCCGCTCCAACTCGCCGTCCCCGAAGACGCCCGGCGAACCGGCCCGCACCAGGGCGGCGTCGCCGACCACCTCCTGGCACATCCGGTAGACCTCGACGGTGCTCTCCGTCCCCGCGAACTTGACGCCGCTCGCGTCGCCGGGCCCGAGCGTTCCGGCGCCCACGTCGCCGACCAGCCGCCAGTTCAGCAGGCGGGTGGCGGCCAGCCGGGCGTGCGCCTCGGCGAGCCGGGACCGCACCCAGGCATGGTCGGCGGGCCGCTCGCCGGTCTCCGCGTCCGGCGTACGGGCATGCGTCAGCGCGGCGTCGAAGGCGTCCTCGGCCTGCATGCCGATGGCGGCCAACGCGACCCGTTCATGGTTGAGCTGATTGGTGATCAGCTGCCAGCCGGCGTTCTCCTCGCCGACGAGATTTCCGGCCGGGACGCGTACGCCGTCGTAGTACGTCGCGGTGGTCGTCAGCCCGCCGACCGTCTCGATCGGCGTCCAGGAGAAGCCGGGCGCGTCGGTGGGCACGAGGATGATCGAGATGCCCTTGTGCTTCGGGGCTTCGGGGTCGGTGCGGCAGGCGAGCCAGATCCAGTCGGCCTGATGGGCGTTGCTGGTGAAGCTCTTGGTGCCGTTGATCAGCCAGTGGCCGTCGTCGCCGTCGGGTTTCACCGCGCGGGTGCGGAGCGCGGCGAGGTCGGTGCCGGCGTCCGGTTCCGTGTAGCCGATCGCGAAGACGATCTCGCCACTGAGGATCCGTGGCAGGAAGAAGTCCTTCTGCCGCTGGGTGCCGTACTTCATCAGGGTCGGGCCGACGGTGTTGAGGGTGACCATCGAGACCGGCGCGCCCGCGCGGTAGGCCTCGTCGAAGAAGACGAACTGCTCGTCGGGGCCGCGGCCCTGCCCTCCGTACGCCGTCGGCCAGCCCAGGCCCAGCATGCCGTCGGCGCCGATCCGGCGCAGCAGGGCACGCTGCCCGTCGGTGTCCTCGACCGGCCCGTCCGGCATCACCGTGCCGAAGTACGAACGGAGTTCGGTGCGCAGCTGTTCCTGGCGCGCGGTGGGGGCGAGGTGCACGTCGGCGGCCTCCCCTTCTGGTGGCCGTACGCCGGGCGCGCAGGGGTCCGGGCGTACGAACGAGCGAGCGGGTTTCTGACTGTCCGTCAGAAACCCGCTCGCTGTCAAGGTCGGCGCAGTGAACCCCGGAGAAGCCCCATTCTCTCCGTGCCGACCCCGACATATCACCCCTCGACCGGCCGCCACTCCCCATGACGGCCGGCCGGTCGGCTCACCAGAGGTTGGTGAAGTTGACGGTGGTGTTGTCCTGGTCGATGACCGTGTAGCCGGAGCCGTTCACGCTCGCGGTGTTGTTCTGATTGGAGGCGCCGGCACCGTTGGCGACCTGCTGGCCCGTGGTCGAGTTGCCGAAGTTGTCGTGGCCGACGCCGGTCCCCACCTGACTCGTCGCCGCCGAGTTCGACCCGTTGCTCGCAAAGCCGCCGTTGTCGGCCTGCGCCACACCACCGAAGAGCGCGGCCGCAAAGGGCAGCGCGGCACCTACGGCAATGGCGCGGGCCGTGCGGGTGCTTGCCATGTCTGTTCCTTCCGCTGAGCACAACTTCTGGATCTGAACTGCTGGAGCTGAAACTGCTGGATCCGACCTACTGGATCCGGCCTGTCGGACCTGCTTGCCCGATCTCGCTCGTTCCGGATCCGGATTGCTGGAACTCCCCTTGTTCATCGGGTAGTTGGCCGGCCACCGCGATGCTTGCCCCGACGTCGCGAACTCAGGATTGCCCACCGGAACCCCGGCGGACCCGCCACGAAGGGGCGATTCCCTCGCAAGCATGAGGAACCCCGGGTAAACCCCTGCCGCACCACATCAGCCCTGGCCAGGCCCCTTCGCCGACGCCAGGCCCCGCCGCCGGCCCTCCCTCACAAGGATTACGGGCCGCACCGTGCTGACCGGAGTGCCCCGGCGCACTGGCCGATCTTCGCACGCCCCCCTTCCCTTCATCGAACATTCGTACGAAAATGGAGCCATGGCCATGCACCGACGCCATGCCGGAACACCGACCGACCACGGGAGCGAGCCACGGCCGGACCACCAGAGCGAGCCACCGGCCGACCCCCGGCCCGATCCGCCCCACCCGCGTCCCGATCCGCCCGCCGCCGCGCTCTCCCACGCCCTGCTCGCCGCCGAGCACGGCTACCCCGTCATCCCGCTGACCCGCAGCAAGCTCCCCGCCATCCGGTCCCCGCACCGCGGCCACCCCGAGGTCCCGCCCTGCCGCGGTGCCTGCGGCCGTATCGGACACGGCGTACACGACGCGAGCACCGATCCGCTCAGCGTCCGCCGCCTGTTCGCCGCCGCCCCATGGGCCACCGGCTACGGCATCGCCTGCGGACTGCCCCCGCACCACCTCATCGGCATCGACCTCGACACCAAGAACGGCGCCGACGGCCTCACCGCCCTCCGGTTCCTCGCCGAACAGCACGACTTCCCGATCCCGCCGACGGTCACCGTCCTCACCCCCAGCGGCGGCCGCCACCTCTGGCTCACCGGCCCGCCGTCCCCACCCGTCCCCAATTCCGTCGGCCGGCTCGCCCCCGGCATCGACATCCGCGGCGCGGGCGGCTATCTGGTCGGCCCCGGCTCGCTCACCAGGCACGGCCGGTACGTCCTCGCGCCCGGCGCCCCGCGCCGCCCCGCCCCCGCACCGCCAGAGCTGCTCAGCCTCCTCACCGCCCCGCCCCCGTCCGCCCACCGCGCGTCCGCATCCGCCGTCCCGCCCCAGCCCGCCGCGGCCCTCATACGCTTCGTCCGCTCCTCCCCGACCGGCCAGCGCAACGCCCGTCTCTTCTGGGCAGCCTGCCGCGCCTATGAATCCGGCCTGGGCCAAGAACTCACCCCGAGACTGACCGAGGCCGCCCGCCACTCCGGCCTGTCCGAACAGGAGGCCCGCGCGACGATCGCATCGGCGGCCGGCCGGCAATAGAACCGGCATAGAACCGGCAAGAGAAAGCGGCCGATGCCGCCGGGCGGGCGTACACGGAATACGCCAAGACCACTGCGCCGAAAGCCCAGTTGGCGGCCCTGCCCGGCCGGTATGATCCCGAGCTCTGCACAACCGGTGGGACACAGATGGAGGGGTCATGACGGGAATCGGGCTCTCGGACACCATCCGCGCACTGCGCCAGGAATTGGTGGCGGCGGTGAACGACGGCGAGGGCCAGCCGGTGCGCTTCCACGTGGACTCGGTCGACCTGGAGATGCAGGTCGAGGTGACCGCCTCCGCAGAGGTCAACGGCGGCATCAAGTTCTGGGTGCTGACGGCGGGGGGCAAGGCGACGGGCGGTGCGTCGACCACCCACACCGTCTCCCTGCATCTGAAGGCGGAGACCGCCGACGGCGGGCGGGTCGTCACGTCCAACCATCTTGAGCTGGCCGACTGATCCCGCGATGACCCGCGGGGGCGGGTCACCCGCGGTCACACGGTGACAAACGGCAGGTCAGGGAACGGGGGCTGTGGGTGCAGCAGGGCGGCTATGACGACCTGAGTCGTGTGGTGCAGGTCATCGGACACGTACCGGAAACCGGCGCGAAGGTCTTCCGGGCGACCGGATACCTCCTCGCCGACGGACTGGTCCTCACCGTGCGGCACCCCTTCGACGAGGACATCAGCGAAGGCAGAACGTACGAGTACCTCGTCCGCAACAGGTCGCACCAATCGGCTGTCCGGTCGCACGTCCTCGACAACAGCCGCGACCTTGCGCTCCTGGCCATCGATCCGCTGCCCGTGGCGTACCTCCCCATCCGGTTCGGGGAACTGCCGCACCAGGCCGGACGCGTCGCGTTCCGTGCGGTGGGGTTCCCGAACTACGCGGTCGAGGAGCGCAAGGCGCACACGATCCAGATCGACGGCTTCGTCCAACTCGGCTCCTACGCGGGGGACGGCAAGCTCGAACTGGCGCTGACCAGCCCACCACCACGGGCGGTGGGCAAGCTGTCCCCCTGGAAGGGCTACTCCGGCGCCGCCGTCCTGGCCGACGGCGTGGTGGTGGGAGTCTGCGACAGCCACTGGCTGCCCAGCGGCGAGGCCAGCCTCTCCGCGGTGCCCGTGGCTGGCATCGACGATCCCGGCCTGCTGGAGCTCTTCACACGCCTCGACTACGACACCGAACCGGTGCCGGTGCACCCGCAGGAAGAGGAGCCGCCCCCTGCCCTGCAGAAGCTCGTCACCCACGAGGCGAAGCTCCGTGGCCTGGTCGGGCAGCGCAACTTCCTGACGGAGGAACAGCTGCCGTTCGTCAGCCCCGGCCCCGATCACGAGGCCGATCCACGGCGGCTGTTCGCCCGTCTCTCCGCGCCGGATACGCACCGCGGGGTGATGCTCGTCGGCGCCGCCGGCACCGGGAAGACGCGGACCTGCTTCGAGGTCGCCGCGCTCGCGCAGCAGGCCGGCTGGCGGGTCTTCCACACCAACCAGCACAAGAGCGTCACCGTGGCCGACCTGGTCCAGGGCCTCCTGGGACAGCGCGGCGGCACGGCGCTGCTCGTCCTGGACTACCTGGACGCGCTGGTCGAGCTCGACCTACAGGAGTTCGTCGACACACTGCTCCCGGAGGCCAAGCGGCGGGGCGTCACGATCGCCCTGATCGCCTCCGTCCGCCCGGGCCCGCTGGGCGAGTTGTACGAGCGGGGCCCGGAACAGCTCTTCGACGAGGTACGCCTGCGGGCGGACGCCGCACACCAGTCGGCGGTCTCCAGCCACATCCTGCGCGAGGTCGCGCCCCGTGCCCTGGAGCGCTGGGGCGCCGAGGCGCTGTCCGAGGTGTGTGGCCAGCGTCCCGTCATCGCCCTGCTCATCGCCCGGGAGATCGAACGGCGACTGGGGGCCGGGGAGAACATCCCCGAGTTCGCCCAACTCCGGCGCGGAGACCTGCTGCAGTGGCTGCACACGCGCTTGAAGGGCGACGGGCTCCGCCGCCCGCCGAAGGAGAAGCACGCCTCACCGATGTCGGCGGCTCCGGTCGACTCCTGGCTGCTCGCCTCCGCGGTCGCCGCGGCGGCCTGCCCCCAGCCGGTCGACGCGGTGGCACATGCCGTGGACGCGCTGCTCGGCGGGGAGACCGACTTCGAAGGTGTGGACGTCGTCGACATGCTCATCGAGCGTGGCTGGCTGGACGAGCTGGGCGACCAGGTCAGGGTCGTCCACGACATCGTCACCGACGAACTGCTCCAGCACGTCATTCTCCCCGCCCAGGCCGACCGGGTGGATCGCCGCTCCACCCGCGCCCTCCTGGCGTCCATGATCCTCGACGGCACCACATTCGGCCGTTTCGCCGGGCATCTGCGCCGGCTGGCCGACGAGCTGCCCGAGGGCCGTCAGGCGACCCAGCTCGGGCGCTTCTTCGACGGCTGGATCGCCGAGCACGCCGAGGTGATCGGCGGGCTGCTCGCGGCCGGCGGGGAGGATGCCGGGCACACGCTGCTCACCCTGGTGACGAGTCCGCCGTGGCAGTCGGCGACGCTACAGGCGTGGGGCCGCATCGTGGACCCCTGGATCCGCAACGAGGAGAAGTCGCCCGCATGCCGGCGCTTCCTGTCCCGGGCGCTCAACGCGTTCGACGCCGCGCCCGCCCCGGTGGTCGAGGCCGCCTTCGGCTGGCTCTCGGCACACCCGATGCAGTTGGGGGACGACTACGTCATCCGCGGGCTGCTGCTCCAGCGCGAACTGCCCGCGGAACACGCCGCCAAGGCCGTGGACCACGCCGTGCGGTGGGTGCAGCAGTACTCCTTCCGCAAGGAGGCCCAGTTCCTGTTGAACGCCTTCCTGCGCCAGGACCTCCGGCCCGAGCAGTCCCGGGTCGCCATCGAGTCCGCGGCGCGCTGGCTCCACCGGCATCGCACCGCATGGGAGGCCAGTTTCGTCCTGGCGGCCCTCCTGTCCCGCCGTGATCTCGACCCCGACCAGCTCCAGAAGGCATCCGGTGAGGCGGTGACCTGGCTGGGGACGCACATCGGCCACCCGGAAGCGCACTTCGTGCTCTTCCCCCTGCTGGCGCGTGACGACCTCTCCCCGCAGCGGGCGGCGCAGGTCGCCGACCGCTCATGGCGGTGGCTGGGCACCTACCCGCGCAGCAGCTGCGCCGCGCCACTCGTCTGTGCCCTGCTCGGCGCCGGCGGCGGCGATCCGGAGCGGGCCGCCGCAGCCCGGGAACACGCCCTGGCCTGGTGCACCACCCATCGTGACGTGGTCGCGGTCAGTGACGTCCTGCGCAACCTGCTCAACGACCCGGACCTTGCCGCGGAGCACGTCCCCGACGTCGTGGCCTCGACCCTGGCGTGGTGCGAGGTCCATGTGGCGCACCACGAGACCTGTTTCGCGCTGCGTGACCTGTTCCGGCGCCCCGACCTGACACCCGGGCAGAAGCACGCGATCTCCTCCGTCTCACTCGACTGGCTCCGCAGGTGCAGCGCCGCCCCCGAGGCGTCCCACCTCCTGAAGTCCCTGCTGACCACACCCGATGTCACGGCCGCGCATATCGCGGAGGCCGTCGGGCTGGCGCTGGACTGGTGCACGACGCACCAGGAGCTCCATGACGCCAGTTACGTGCTGTCCGCGCTGCTGCGCTCGGATCTGGATCCGGGCCAGCTGCGAGTGGCCGTCGCCAACGCCCTGACCTGGTCCGCGGCGTACCGCGAGGACACCGAGGCCGACTTCGTGCTGAGCGCCCTGCTCGACAGGACGGACCTGCGGGCCGAGGAGGAGCAGTCAGCGGTCGCCCGGACGACCGCCTGGCTCGGCGTCCACGGGGCGCGCCACAACGCGGCCTACCTCCTCGGGCGAGTGCTGGGGAGCCCTTACCTCGTCCTCTCGGAGGGCGTCACCCTCGCCATGGACTGGCTCGCACTCCACGGCGACACGGAACCCGCCACCCGCCTCTACAAGCCGCTGTTCAAGCGGGAGGACCTCACCCCCGGCACCGTCGCCGGCGTCGCCCACCACGCCCTGACATGGCTGCGGGCCCACAGCACGACACTGGAGGCCAGCCACTCCTTGCAGGCGCTCCTCGAACGTCCGGACGTCTCGCCGTCGGTGGCCGCCACGGCGGTGGATCTGGCGCTCCCCTGGGCCGGGACCCACCACACCAACGAAGCCGCCTGGCACGTCCTCAACGCCCTCCTCAAGCATGAGGGCCTGCCCACCGACAAGGTCGCCGGCGTCGCCCGCCACGCCCTGACATGGCTGCGGGCCCACGGCACCACCCCCCAGGCAAGCCACCTCCTCCAAGCACTCCTCCAACGCCCCGACGTCTCACCGATGGTGACCGCCACGGCCGTGGACCTGGCCCTCCGCTGGGCCGGGACCCACCACACCAACGAAGCCGCCTGGCACGTCCTCAACGCCCTCCTCAAGCGCGAGGGCCTGCCCACCGACAAGGTCGCCACCACCGCCCGGTCCGCCCTCAACTGGCTCGACACCTACGGCACCACTCCCCAGGCAAGCCACCTCCTCCAAGCACTCCTCCAACGCCCCGACGTGCCGCCGTCGGTCGCCGCCAAGGCCGTGGAGCTGGCCCTCCCCTGGGCCGAGACCCACCACACCAACGAAGCCGCCTGGCACGTCCTCAACGCCCTCCTCAAGCGCGAGGATCTGTCCGCCGACACCTTCGCCGCCGCGGCCCGGCCCGCGCTCGGCTGGCTCGACGCCCACGGCACCACCCCCCAGGCAAGCCATCTGCTGCACACGCTCCACCGACGCCCCGGCCTCGCACCCGCGCTCAGCACCGCGGCAGCGGAGCGGGCGCTGCGCTGGCTCGATGCCGGCCAGGGGCAGGAGTCGCAGTACCTGCTCAAGACGCTGCTCGCGGCGCGGGTGCTGCTCCCGCAGCAGTCCGCCCGGGCCGTCGACCATGGCTGCGCCTGGCTGACGACGTACGGCGAGGGGCGGGATGCCAGCCATGTGCTCGCCCAGCTCCTCCGCCGCCAGGACCTCGCCCCGGGCAGCGCCGACACCGCGGCCGGCCTGGCCATGAGGTGGCTGGCCGCTCATGGCCACACGGAGCAGGCGCAGTTCGCGCTCAGTTCGCTGCTGCCCCGCCAGGACCTCACCCCCGACCTCGCCGGCCGGGCTGTGCGGCACGCCGTCTCCTGGCTCGATCTGCACGGCACCGAGCCCTCGGCCGCCTACGTACTGCGCGCCCTGCTGGAACAGCCCCACCTCACCGCCGAAACGATGACACCGGCCACCGACCGGGCCCTGACCTGGCTGGCCACACACGGCACATCGAGAAACGCCTCCTTCCTGCTCCGCACCCTCCTCACACGTACGGACCTGCCCACCCCCACCGTCGACCGCGCCGCCCGGCGCGCCCTCGGCTGGCTCGGCCGGTGCGGCACCGAGCCCTCGGCCGCCCACGTACTGCGCGCCCTGCTGGAACAGCCCCACCTCACCGCCGAAACGATGACACCGGCCACCGACCGGGCCCTGACCTGGCTGGCCACACACGGCACATCGAGAAACGCCTCCTACGTGCTCCGCGCCCTCCTCACACGTACGGACCTGCCCGCCGCCACCGTCGACCGCACCGTCCGGCACGCCTTCGGCTGGCTCGACCGCAACGGCGCGGAGCGGAACTCGGGCTTTGTGCTCCAGCCGCTGGTCGAGCGAGCCGCCCCGGAGGGATCGCCGGGCACCTCACCGGTCGACTACGCACTCGGCTGGCTGCGCTCGACACCGAGAACCCATGACAAATGGCCCGAGATCCGCACGGCGCTGGGCCTGCGGACCGACCTCAGCGACCGGCACCGTTCGGCCCTGGAGGATGTGGGGGCCGGCGGCTTGGGGGCCGACGGCGTGGGAGCGGACGACGTAGGGTCCGCTCCCTGAGCCGTACGCGCGCAGACTCACCGGGACCCTCACGCCTCCCTGCACCCGCGCTTCACACCGACTTACGCGCCTCGATCAACATCCGCGTCGTATGCGCCACAAACGTCCCCTCGGCACGGATCAAGGCGTCCAACTCCCGCAACTTCTCCCGGTATTTCCCCACGGTGAACCCGGGCACCATCCACACGACCTTCCGCAGGAAGTAGACCACCGCTCCGATATCGAAGAACTCGGTCCGCAACGACTCCGCACGCAGGTCGACCACCTCAAGGCCGGCCGCCTCCGCCGCCCGGCGCGCGTCCTCGGGATGGCGGGCCCGCCGTACGTGCTCCGGCTGCGGCCCCAGAAAGAACTCGACCAGTTCGAACACGCTGGCCGGGCCGACCTGCTGGGAGAAGTACGTGCCACCCGGGCGCAGCACACGGGCAATCTCGTCCCACCACACGGTCACCGGATGCCGGCTGGTCACCACATCAAAAGCCGCATCGGCGAACGGCAGCGGCGGATCGTCCTCATCGGCCACCACGACCGCGCCCAGCGGATGCAGCAGTGCGGTGGCCTTGGCGATATTCGGCGGCCAGGATTCCGTGGCCACCATCACCGGCGGCAGCTTCGCCGCTCCGGCGAGCACCTCTCCGCCACCCGTCTGGATATCCAACGCCGCCGACGCCCGCGCCAACCGCTCACCCATCGCGCGCTGATAGCCCCACGAGGGCCGCTCCTCCGTGGCCCGCCCCTCAAGCCACGAGAAATCCCACCCCTCGACCGATACGGCATCGGCCTCGGCCACCAGTTCCTCAAACGATCGCGTCATACCTGCACAGTCGCGATAAATGACCTACTCCGCCAGCCAATTAGCACGGCGAATGACCGTCCGGTCCTCGTGATCTGCCTGCCGCCGGCGGGGATACCCGGCTGATCCGGAACTGATCCGGAACGACCTGATTCCCCTCCTCGCTCCGTTCGCCAGTCACCGGATCACCCCTCTCCGCCGCTCCCCACCACGAACATGAGCTCCGGCCGGTCCCACATCACCGCCGGCGGATTCGCCGGCACCGTGCCGCTGGGCCGGGCGCCCATGCTGCGGTAGAACCCCTCGGCGGGCGGATGCGAAACCACCCGCACAGTGTCGATTCCGGCGCGCCGCGCCTCGTCCCGCATGTGTTCGACCAGCCTGCGCCCGATGCCGTACCCCTGCGCCTGGTCCGCCACAAACATCAGATCAAGCTCGGGCGGCTCGACAACGAGCGAATAGAACCCGAGCACCCGCCCGCCCTCGCCACTGTCACCACGCCCCTCGCCCACGGCGACAAACACCCGATGCGCCTCGATGTAGTCCGGCCCCACCCGATACCCGTCGACCATCGCGGCATAGCGCCCCTCGTACGCCGCCGAGCCGCGCACCAGCCGAGTGAGCCGCGCGGCATCCCGCCCCTCGGCCCGCCGAATCACCACGGACTTCCGCCGGCCCCCACCCGATATCCCCGCGCTCCGCGAACCCACGGTGACCTCAACCCACTTTCTGCACAGCGCCCATGATTGACGAGAATGAATTCCACGATACGCCCCGGACAAAGAGCATCCCCGCCGCGCAAGGGAACATTGGGGAACATTGCATGGCGGGGAGTTCTACGATTTACCGGCTTCAGTCGGAGCCCCATTGCTCAGGTGTCGGGGTCGGAACACGCAGAGCGTCCCAGGACCTCCGGCCCGGCCAGCCGTCGGCATCGGATCCCGAGAGTCCCAGACTCTCCTGCCAGAGCGCGTAGGCCTTCCGGTGCTTCTCGTTCCACCTCGACCCGGGGCCGCTGAACCCGTAGGGGGCACCGCAGTCTTCGTCGACGAGACGGAAGCCCATGTTCTGGATGATGGGGCTGTCCGGCGGCGGCAGGCTCTTGAACCAGTCCGCACCGGGGAACGGCACCAGGCTCGGAGCTTCGGGCTCGGACTCTCCGACGAGTGTCCTTCCGACGATGAGCCGCTGCCCTACTTTGATGATGTTCGGGTCCGGAATATTATTCCAGATCTGAAGCTGCTTCATGGTGGTATGGAAGCGAGCAGCGATGGCGGTAAGCGTGTCGCCCGCCACCACGGTGTAGAACTTGTCGCGCGTGGTCTGTTGAGTGCTCATGACACCCACGCTAGAAGCGTTTTCCGCGCCTCGCACGTTTCCAGATAAAGGACGGAAAGGGCGGAAAGTGCGAGCCCCCCCAAATTCACTATGCGAATTTTAACACCATTTCACGACCCCCGCATTTCAGAATCGCGAACATTAATAATACATATCGGCAATTTTCCATGCCGTATACCAAAAAGGGAGTCCGGGCACGCGGAAGGGGTGCCCCACGCACGCAGGGCACCCTTCAGCGGGCCGGTGCACGGGGTCAGAGCTTGTTCATTCGCGAGTACGGGCTGACGATTCGGACCTGACGGGAGCCGAAGTCGACGAGCATCGCGATCCCGTCCTCGACATCAACGATTCTGCCCAGGCCGTACTGGTCGTGTGAGACTCGGTCTCCCAGCCCGAATTGCTTGGCCGGCGGAACAATCGGGGCTTTGAAGGGGCTTGTGGACAGGTGGCGCCGGGGCGCGGATGGCTTCGTCATCGTGAGCCCAGTATGCGCCGACGAGGCCCGGAACCGTCAGGCCATGACCGCACCCATGAGACGGCCCGCACACGGAAGGGGTGCCTCACAAGCGCCGCACACCCCCTCTGACCAGCCCCTTAGCTGAGCATCTCGGCACGAAACCCATTTTGACCCGACGAGAAACAACTGCGAGTGGTTCCAGGCCCTCGCCCTTGGCCGAAGGCCGTCGGCGTTGCCGCCACGGCAGCTTTCAAGACTTCCGATTGATCACGTGGCCGGTGAGCCAAGCCGCAGATCAGGCGAGTACGAGTGCCTTGGCCGCACCGTCCCCACGGGGCGCGCGTGGCCCGGAGATCGTGCGGCGTGACAGCACGGACGGGAGCCGGAGGAGGAGCCCTGCCCCGCCTCACTCATCGGGTGCACATCCAGTCAGCATGTGTGCGACTGAACTGAACAGTCAGGTACACCGATGAGCCATGGCAGATCCCGAGAAGCATGCAGCTGATCCGGAGGCCGGGGCGGCGCCGCTCACCGCCAGGGGCCGCCGGCCGGCGCGGCAGGGGTGCCGTTGCCCGGGTCGCGACATTCACGGGCGCGATGATGCCGGCGGCCGTCCCGGGCACGGTGGCAGCGTCACGCTGGGGTAACGCCGGATCAACGCTGAGGTGATGGTCGGCTTCTCACGCTGATGGAGGTACGTAGTCCATCTCCTCAAGGAGGCATCATGGCGACGGGCATCCGGAAGCACCTTCCCCGAGTGATCACCGCATCCTGCCTGGCCGTCGCGCTTGCCGGAACGGCGGGCGTGATGAGCGTGGAGGCGACACCTCAATCGGCGAAGGCCGCGACAGCATCGCCGAACGCGGTGCCGAACTTGATCTGCAGGTTCGTCCGCGACGACACCGGCAAGCTCGTCCTGGTGGACGTCAAGACCGGCAAACTCGTCACGAACCCGAGGCTCTGCAACGTCGGTGGGGGCGGCGGCGGTGGCGGTGGTGGCGGCGGCACCACGGGCGCTACAACCACCGGCGCCACCGTGACGACCGGCGCCACCGTGACGACCGGCGCCACCACCACGGGCGCCACCACCACAACCGGCGCCACCACCACGACCGCCGCCACCACCACGGGCGCCACCACCACGACCGGCGGCGGCACGACCCCGGGTGCCGGCGGGACGACCCCTGGCGCCGGCGGGACAACTCCTGGTGCCGGCGGGACGACCCCGGGTGCCGGCGGGACGACCCCGGGCGGTGGCAGCACAACCCCCGGTGCCGGCGGCACGGCCCCCGGTGGCAGCACAACCCCGGGCGCCGGCGGCACAGCCCCCGGTGGCAGCACAACCCCGGGTGCTGGAGGCACGGCCCCCGCGGGCGGCACAGCCCCCGCTGGAGGCACAGCCCCCGCTGGCGGCACAACCTCCACCGCCGGCGGCACAACCTCCCCTGCCGGCGGCATGTGAGACGAGGAATGCCGTGGAGACCAGCAGACAGGGGAGCTGCCGCCTGGGCCTGCGCCCGCCCTCAAGGACACGGATTGCGTGCTGCCGGAAGGGCCCGAGGAAGGGGAGGCAGAGGGGTGGGGAGTGAGACAGTCCCCACCCGAAACACGAGAAGGGGCGCCCGTACCGTCGGGCACCCCTTCTGGCCAGCTACGTAGCTGGCTTCGGCGGAGGCTGTGGGATTTGAACCCACGGTGACGTTGCCGCCACGACAGTTTTCAAGAGCGTTCCGGCTAGAGCCTCCATCAGCCCGCTGAACTGCGACTACTGACCTGGAGAGCTCCAGCATGAGGCGGCTGGCCCGCACGTGGCCCACAGTGCTGGCTTGGGCCCATGGGCCGAGCCAGCTGTGGGCCAGCAGGAGTCAATCAACCGGAACCCACGCCTCCGCGCAGCAGCGTTTTCGTCCAAACGATGAGGTTCTTCATCACCGCTGCACTTCGGTCTGCGCCCGAGGGGCCGACGAACGGCATGAGCATCAGAGCCGGCAGGCTTGCCAGCGTAACGAGCAGCAGCGGCAAAAGCCCCAAGGCCACGATCATGACCCTCTGGATTCCACGTACTTGCATAACCACGGTTGTCAACGCGTCCACTGAGTCGCTCGTCTCCAAGTCAGTTGGTCCGTTCCTTGACCAACACCCTGCCTCCGAATACGTAGTTGCGGTAGAAAGCAACTATTGCCAAGGTGTGGCACCGATGAGCTACTGAGGAGTTAGGTTCCCCGTGCGCGAAATCTCCAGGTCAACGGCTCGCCTCACTGAGGTGGAGGTCAGCCAACTCCCAGAGGTTGCAGAGCTTGCAACAGCGTTGACGACCATGTTCAACGCGCTGGAGATCTCACAGCAGCGCTACGCGGCTCGCACGCTCATGGACAAGAGCACGGTCTCCCGATACCTCAACGGCCGTCGAGTAGCGACTCAAGACTTCATTGATCGAATGCTTGCAGAGATTGAGCGGTATCGCGGAACTCCAGTAACCGAGGAGACGAAAGTGCGCCTCAGGGGGTTACGCCTTGCCGCGCTTAAAGTGAGCGACCCTCAGACCTTTGAGCTCGAAAATCTGCGAAACCAGGTGGACAGATCCCATCGAGAGATTCGAAACCTAAGCCGCCAGCAGGAAGCCTTGGAAATGCTTCTCGACCAACGAGAGGCTGCAGCGGATGAAGCAATTAGACAGCTAGACGAACTTCGCAGCGACTGGGTAGCGGATCGATTGGAGAATGAGTCCTCGCTGGAATTACTTTCAGGTAAATATCGGCGACTGGAGACCGACCAGGAAGAGCTGAGGGATGAAATTGCCCGACTCCGCAAGCAACTCGATGAGGTCAATAGACTCAAGGAGGCAACAGAAGAGAAATGCGAACTGCTTGAGCAAAAACTCATGGAAGCCGAGGTGGCGCTAGCCGAGCGCCTGCGCGAAAGCACAGAACGATCATTCACCCTTTCCCTGGAGGAAGCCAAGGAGGAGATTGGGCGTGCGTACGAAAATCAACTCTTTCACGAAGCGGCCCGGCTGCTGTCTCTCTCAGCTGCCCACTTTCCTGAAGCCGACACGACTGAACTCACAATATGGCTTCTCACGGAGAAGCGAGATCTGGACGCCTTTCGACTCCTCGATGACGCCATCCGATTCAACTCGATCGAATTCACCGATAATCTCGTGAGGGATTTCATCGAGCAATCACTAGTTGCTTCCGAGCAGAAACAGTACCTCTGGACTGACAGGATCGCGTCGAGGATCGCAACTTCTAAATCGAGAGTAGAGTTGCAGGAGCTCTACGACCGCTGGCACCGTGGACCTCGCATGTACAAGCCTCTCGGAATTATCCGGAAAGCCCTAGTCGAATGGGCTTCCCGGGCAAGCGTCAGCGATTCTGTCGCAATGCTAGAAACTCTGAGAAAGCACAGCGATACCGTCATCGCAGTTCGCATGCTTCACCAACTTGGAGCCGGAACTTCGAGAAGCGTAACGCGATTGATTGATCGATGCCGTCAACGAGGCTTGGATTGGGAAGCTGACACAATATCCTTCCGCCATGAATGGAATAGTCGCGATCACGCGAGATAGGACGTTGCCACGATCGACATTTTCGCCTTTGCAGGTGGTCGCCTCAGCGTGGAAAACACCCTCTGCCGGGACCTTGGTTAGCCTCGATGAATTCGACACCCATGTTCCAAATATGCCACTTCCCTGGACTGCCGAGCCTCGGCAGCAGCGAGGATTCGTCGGGCGAGACTTCTACGCCAAGGTGCTGCACGGGACGCAGACGCGAGCGAACGCCTTGATCGAGCAGGAGCTGGACGGGTGAGGGTACCTGCCACCCTCGAAATCCTGGCCCGCCACTGGCCCGTACGCCCTGGTCAGCGCCGGGATATAGGCGAACCGGGGTGAGACAGGACGGACAGAAGGGGTGCCCCGCCGAAGCGGGGCACCCCTTCTGACCAGCTAGTTCGCTGACCTCTGCGGAGGCTGTGGGATTTGAACCCACGGTGACGTTGCCGCCACGACAGTTTTCAAGACTGTTCCCTTAGGCCGCTCGGGCAAGCCTCCCCGCGGCACCGGTGCGCCTGTGGCGTAGGTGTCGCGGGGATCAGACTAGCGCGTCACTTGTCGCCTGTGCGCTGGCCCAGGGTGACCTGGGTGGTGTGCTCCTTGCCGCCGCGCTTGTAGGTGAGGGTGACCTGGTCGCCGGGCTTGTGCTGCCAGATCTCGCTGATGAGGGTGGGGCCGCTGTCGATGACCGTGTCGTCGAGCTTGGTGATGGTGTCGCCGGGCTTGAGGCCCGCCTTGCCGGCCGGGCCGTTCGGGGTGACCGCTTCGGAGCCGTTGTTGCCGGTCTGGGCGATGGTCGCGCCGTCGCCGGTGTCCCGCATGCCGACCTGGACGCCGATCTGGGGGTAGACCGGCTTGCCGGTCTTGATCAGGTCCTCGGCCACCCGCTTGGCCTGGTCGATGGGGATCGCGAAGCCCAGGCCGATGCTGCCGGACTGGCCGGACTCGCCGCCCAGGCCGCCGTTGCCGGCCGACTGGATGGCGGAGTTGATGCCGATGACATTGCCGCCGGCGTCCATCAGCGGGCCGCCGGAGTTGCCGGGGTTTATCGAGGCGTCCGTCTGGAGCGCGCTCATGTACGAGGCGCTGGTGCCGCCGCCGTCGCTGGAGGCCACCGGGCGGTCCTTGGCGCTGATGATGCCGGTGGTGACCGTGCCGGACAGGCCGAAGGGCGCGCCGATCGCGATCGTGGCGTCGCCGACCTGCACGTTGGAGGACTTGCCGAGCGGGAGCGGGTTGAGCGGGGCGCCGGAGGCGTTCTTGAGCTTGATGACGGCGACGTCGTAACCCTGGGCGTGGCCGACGACCTCGGCGTCGTACTTCTTGCCGTTGGAGAACGTCGCGGTGAGCTTGCCGCCGCCGGCCGCGCTGGCCACGACGTGGTTGTTGGTGAGGATGTGGCCCTGCTTGTCGTAGATGAAGCCGGTGCCCGTGCCGCCGTCGCCGCCGGCACCCTGTGCCTCGATCGTCACGACGCTGGGCAGCGCCTTCTGCGCTATCCCGGCGACCGAGGTGGGCTTGCGGTTCAGCGCGCCGGCGTCGCCGGTCGCGGAGACCGTCGTCGAGGCGCTGTCGCTCTCGCCCGCGGCCCAGAAGCCGATGCCGCCGCCGATACCGCCGGCGACCAGCGCGGCCGCCAGGACGGCCGCGATCAGGCCACCGTTGCGCCGCTTGGGCGCGGGGACGGCGGACGCGCCCCAGGGGTCGCCGCCACCATACGGGGGCTGACCCCAGCCGCCAACGGACGAACCGTGTCCGGCCTCCGGGTAGGCGGGGATCCGGGTGGTCTGTTCGGTCGCGCCGGCGGGGCCCGGGGCGGCGGTCGGCGCGAATTCCGGCGGCGGGGGAGCGGCCGGCGCCGGCGGGGCGTCGGGAGTCTGTGCGCCGGAGGCGGACGCGGGGGCGCTGTCCGGCCACGGCCCGGTCGGCGGCTTGGCCTCCGACGGGACGGCGGCTCCCTCGTTCTCGGTGCTCACAGCTCTCTCCTCAACTTCACGATGGTCGGCGCCCACGGCCCGGGCGGGTAGGTCACCCGCGTGCCCCCGGTGTGTCCGATGCCGGGGGCGGGCCGTGTCTTCCGGGTCTTGCAGGTCTTGCGGTTGTCGCAGGTCTTGCGGTTGTCGCAGGTCTTGCGGTTCTTGCGGTTCTGGGTGCGGGTGGATCGGGCACCCGGTACTCCAGGATTAAGGATCCGGGCGATACGGGCGAGTCCCGGTCCGCCGGTCCGGGTTCGCGGGTCCGGTCCACGGCTCCTACCCAGCGGATCCGCACCGGCCGCGAGCCCCGGTCCGTGTGTCCGGTCCGCGCCATACGGGCCGGGCGATACGGGCGAGCCTCCGTCCCAGCCTTTCCCACCACGCGTCAGAGCGCCGTAAGCCGAGGCTGTGACTGTGCCCTCATCCTTTATGTCGGACAAAACCGGCGCATCCCCTGTTACCCGCCCCGGGGGACGGGTGGGTGACCCGGCGACGGTGGATGGCACGATAACGCGGTGACCTATGCACGCCGTGCCCAGGACGCCCGCCCGGGTCGTCCCGCAATTTCCGTCGTAGCCCATCGAGGTGCCTCCGACGATGCGCCGGAGCACACCCTGGCCGCCTACCGCAAGGCGATCGAGGACGGCGCGGACGCCCTGGAGTGCGATGTCCGGCTGACCGCGGACGGCCATCTGGTCTGCGTCCACGACCGGAAGGTGAATCGCACGTCCAACGGGCGCGGCGCGGTCTCCGCCCTGGAGCTGGCCGATCTCGCCACGCTCGATTTCGGGTCCTGGAAGGAAGAGGGCTTCGCGAACGAGGCGCCGGACCGGCAGCACGAGGACCCCGAGCGGACCTCCGTACTGACGTTGGAGCGGCTGCTGGAGCTGGTCGCCGACGCGGACCGCCGGGTCGAGCTGGCCATCGAGACCAAACATCCGACGCGCTGGGCCGGACAGGTGGAGGAGCGGCTGGTCGAGTTGCTGGGCCGGTTCGGGTATACAAAACCGGCCATGCGCGCCGATTGGACATCTCCGGTCCGGGTCATGAGCTTCTCGGCGCGCTCGCTGCACCGCGTCCACGCCGCGGCGCCCGACATCCCCGGCGTTTATCTGATGCAGTTCCTCAGCCTGCGGCACCGCGACGGCCGACTGCCGCCCGGCGTCGGGATCGCGGGCCCCGGGATGCGGATCCTCCGCTCGCACCCCGAGTACGTCGCCAAGGCGCATCGCGCGGGCAACCAGGTCCACGTATGGACGGTCAATGAGCCCGCCGATGTCGAACTGTGCCAGGAATTGGGCGTGGACGCGGTGATTACAAATCGCCCCAAGCAGGTACGAAGTCAACTCGGCCTTGGCTAAAGCTCATCACAGGGTGTGCACCGGCGCATTCGACGGGTATTCGATTGTGTCTAATGCGTCACTGCGTGCCGCTTGGCCGGTTTCCGGT
The DNA here is from genome assembly GCF_022221585.1 of Streptomyces inhibens. Taxonomy (NCBI): domain Bacteria; kingdom Bacillati; phylum Actinomycetota; class Actinomycetes; order Kitasatosporales; family Streptomycetaceae; genus Streptomyces; species Streptomyces inhibens. The sequence continues at coordinate 5,220,424 of NZ_CP084681.1, read as the reverse complement.
CCAGTCCATTGGGGCATTCATCCCGTGGCGTGGGGCAAAGGAGGTCTCGGGGGTGGCGTTGGTGGTGGCACAAGAGGTGCCGACGTCGTCGATCATGGCCGTACCCCATGGTCCAGCGGGTGTGGGCATGGCCAGGCGGCGCATGCGTGAAGAGCTGTTGGCAAGTGGAGTTCAGGACACAGTCGTCGATGATGCGGTCCTTATCCTTTCGGAGCTATTGAGCAATTCGTGTCGACATGCGCGTCCGATATACGAAAACGGATCACCGGGTTCCGTAAGAGCGGCATCGAAGGACGCCGCGAAGGATGTGTCACGGGGCACCCCGTCGGCATCCGTCCGGGCCTCCTGGCGTATCGACGCACAGGGCCGGCTGACCGTCGCGGTCACGGACGGCGGCGGCCCGACCCGGCCACTTCCGGCCACTCCCTCGGTCACGGCGCACGGCGGCCGCGGGCTGGCGATCATCCGGTCGCTCGCCAAGGACTGGGGCGTACGCGACACCGCCACCGGTGAAGTGACGGTCTGGGCGGTCCTCTCGCTCCAGGGCGCATTCGCTACGCGCGTGGATCTGACGCCCGATCTGCCGCCCTCGCTCGCGACGGGCGCGGGACGGGCCAACGGCCGGCCGGGTCCGACGCTGGGCCCCGCCTTCGTGGATCTCGACGATCTGACGTAGCGGGACCGACGTAGTGGCGACGATCCGACGTGACGGATCCGGCACAGCGACGACGATCTGACGCTGCGGCACGCGCCGGTGGCCGTGCCGCAGCGGGCCGGACATGGCCCCGCCACGCGCCCGACACGGCCTCATGGCCGGCCGGGCGCGCCCTGGTACGCAATCCTCTAGGCTCGCGCCGAAACGCGTCCGTACGCCCAGGATCGACCAGGAGACACCGTCGTCATGGCCAAGAAGCGCCGCCCCCAGTCCCAGGCCGCAGCACCGCAGATCAAGGACGGCGAGGTGCCGGTCGTCGGCGCTCGCGAGCCCTGCCCGTGCGGCTCCGGCCGCCGGTACAAGGCGTGTCACGGGCGGCGCGCGGCGCACGCCGCCACCGAACTCGTGCAGCGCCCCTTCGAGGGCCTGCCCGGTGAGTGCGACTGGGTGGCGCTGCGGGAGCTGGTACCCGCCGCCACCGCCGAGTTGACGCTGAAGGGCGGACTGCCCGAGGGCGTCCCGGCCGTGAAGCTGGCGACCGTGCTGCCGATGGCCTGGCCCGCGCTGCGCCGCGACAACGGCACGGTGCTGCTCGGTCTGCAGAACGACACCGCCTCCGGCGACATCAGCCGCGACCTCGCCGACACCCTGCAGCGCGCGCTGGTCGCGGAGCCCGGCACCCCGGTCGCCGCCGGACGGCCCGCAGCCGACGGCCCCCGGCTCCAGGATCTGCTCGACCTGGACGCGCCTTTTGAGCCGACCGTCCACACCGGCTTCGAGTTCTGGGTGGAGAACGCCGAGAACGCCACCGGAGAGGTCGCCGCCTCCCTGGAGCGGGCCAACGCGGCAGCCATCCCGACCGCCCGGATCCCCGGCCTGGAGGGCGCCTACTGGTGCCAGGCCCCGGAGAAGAACCATCTGCGCTGGGTCACCTCGTACCCCGAGGAGCAGCTGCTGGACGCGCTCGCCCGGCTGCACGCCGCGGGCACCTCCTCGCTCGGCGAAGGCACCCGCCTGGTCGGCTCGTTCCGCGCCCACGGGCTGGTCGTGCCGGTCTGGGACCTGCCCTCGTCGATGGACGCCGCCGCGGTCGCCGAGCCGGCCGCGGCGTTCGCCGAGCGGCTGACGAAGGCCCTCGCGACGGACGCCCCGCTGACCACCGAGGAGCGCCGGGCGCGCGGCGGGCTCACCAACCGTCAGGTCACCCTGAGCTGACAGTGACGGCCTCGACCGTGGGCCCCCGGAGACCCCAGGCGTGACACCCGTCACAACTCGCCGTACCTGCCGGTAAATAGGCGTCCGGAAATCCACGATCGAATTTGCGAACTGCCGATCTCTTGTTACGGTTCTAAAAGCCCGGTCGCTGGTGCATCCCCCGTCGCCAGCGACCGGGCGCTTCCATGTCCGGAGCCGGGCGCTCGCCCCGGAACCCGCACGGACGCCGTCCCGCGCGATCCTCGTGGGCGGCCCGCGCCGTCAGTGGCCCGAACCATTGCCCCCGGGCGCCGAGTTGCTGCCGGAGCGCAGCAGCAGCCGCTCCCCCCGCGCATCGGAGATCTCCGCCACCGCGCCGTACGCCTGCCGTCTCGTGTGCACGGTCGCGCCGGCCGGTGTCTCGCACACGCCCGGCTCGTCGGCGGCCGCCACCTCACAGTGCACCTGGACGGTCCTGCCGTCCGGCCGCAGCAGCGCCAGTACGGCGCGCAGCGGGCCGCCGGTGAGGTTGCGGTAGTACGTACGCGCCCACGTCCGGCCCCCCTCGGCGAGCACACAGGTCTGGGCCTCGATCCCCTGCGGAGAGGCGAGTTCGGGCCCGCAGCGGGAGGTGCGCCCGGGGAGGAACGGCAGATCGAGTTCACCGAGGGGGCTGGTGGGTTTCTGGCGCTTGGTCGTGCTTGCGGGGCGACTGGGACCGTTGGGGCTAATAAGGCTCTTGCCCCACTTGGCGTGCCTTTCCGGGCCGACGCCGTTGGCGAGCCTGGAGCTCTTTTCGGCCGTGACCGCCCTCCCGGACCCCGCACCCGAAGCGCGGGCACCCCCGCCGACGGCGAGGAGGGAATCCGCCGGGCCGGCGATCGCGGCGCCCAGCGGCACGGCGACGGCGAGCGCCGCCGCACCGGCGAGCCCGATCATGCGGAATTTCTGCGCACGCTGCATGGGCCCCACCTGCGATTGAGATGCCGACGACGCGACGACGGCTTGACGGTGAGACGAACCTATCGGCCGACAAGGGTGCCCGTCGGCGCCCGGACACCCGTTTCCCGTACTGGACCGGGCCGGTCGCACCCGTACGGGTGAACCGCCCGCGGGTCGTTGGGGCGACCCCCGCGGGAGACGGTCCGCGCGTCAATACGCGAGCCGGCTGCCACCGTCCGGGGTGCTGGTGCTCGCCATGACGAGTGCATCGACGATCGTGGCCACCTTCGGCAGCCAGGGCGCGGCCGACGGCGGGGGTCCCCCCTGCGCATGGGGGTCCCCCCGCTCGAACGAAGTTGAGAGTGGGGGAGAAGTTGAGAGCTTGGGGGAAGCCGGCGGCCGCTCCCAGCGCACCTTGCCGGCGCCGATCTGGGACGGCGGGAGCACCAGATAGCCGCCCTCCCCGTGGAACCGCAGCGAGCTGGGCACCCAGTCCTGGGAGTGCAGCAGCTCCCCCAACTCCGGGAGGTCGTAGGGCGATACGAGCAGCGACCAGCGGGTGGGCGTGGCCACCACGGGGCCGAGGCGTACGCCGAAGTGGTCCAGGGCCGCCAGGGCGCGGGCGCCGGCGACGGCAGGCAGGCTCACCGCGCAGGGCGCGCGGCCGCCGGTGGCCAGCACGATGGGGGCGTCCGGGCGGTTGGTCCACCACCAACGCACCATCCGGGCATCGGTCGTGGCCGCCAGCAGGCCGGGGTCGAAGGGGTGCGCGCCGGGCACCACACAGTCGGGGTCGGGGCAGCTGCACCGGCGGGCGGGCCGCTCGGCCAGGCCGAGCCGGGCGCCGGCCGGCTGCCGGCCGGCGGACCTGAGTCCCACACCGGGAAGTACTGGCCACTGCCACTCGGTGGCGCAGTGGAGCGCCGCACCGAGCAGCGCCGACCTTCCGCCGCGCCGGAACAGGAGCTTGCGTCGCCTTCCGAGGATCTCGCGCATGAGCGCTCGTTCCTTTCCGTTAACGCCGAGGGCTATGTCCATCGCACTACATGGCACTACTTGCCGGTACACAATCGTTTCGCGCCGCACCGCTTCATGTCGTCGTGTGGCGTTCTTGCGGCCCGGTCATATGACCCGGGGTCGATCGCTCATCGATCACGCCACGTGGATCTTTGGTCACCGCGTGTACAAGGCAGCGCATCACGCCGTACGCCGAGCGTGGAACGTGGCGGAGGGTGGCGCGCGCATGGCGCTTGCGCTTCCGTAGTGCGGTCCCCGCCACTTGGGAGTGCGTCGCGGTCGTCGCCGTATTAGACGCCGGTGCCCGCCGGAGAGTTCCGGTACGGCCCCAACTGGCCCCGCACCTTTCCGAGTACGTACCCGCCATGTGGTGATGACGCGCTGTCGATCGCCGCCAGTCGACCGCAAATTGACGCTCAGGGGGCTATTTTCAGGCCAATCTACAGACCTCGTTGACACCACAAACCCCATTGGGACAGTGCTGGACATCACATCGCTGGTGCGTGTACATGTGGAGGCATTGATAGCGGAGCAGCATGACATGGGGGTTTGCGATGCTATTGAGGAATTTGCGCGGCCAAACGTACCGCACAAGATCACTCAACAAAATGCCGCACTCCCTACCAAAAAGCGGCCTGACCTGGGGCAATACCCGGCGCGACGATAGCCGTCGGCCATGACCGCCCCCCATGTGCCGAAAGTGGCTGGAATCGAACCAGCTCTTCCCGCCCCCACGCACACTGCCGACCCGCGCGTGGCAAAGACCCCCGCGGACGCCACCACCGACACCCCCTCCGACCCCTCGTCCGGCGCCCCTCAGGACGCCACGGACCCCACGGCCGGCACCGTGCCCGGCCCCTCCCCCGAGATCTCCGTCGTCGATCAACTCGCCGCGGTCCAGGACCGGCTGGCCGGCTGGATCTCCGACCTCAGCACCCTGCACGACCTGACCGAACAGCTCGCGCGCACCCGCACATTGCAGGACGCCCTGCACGAGCTGCTGCGCGCCGGCGCCTCACTGGTCGGCGCGCGCCGCGGTCTGGTCGTCCTCGCACCGGCCGACGGACTCGGCCCGGAGACCACCGTCGGCCTCGGTCTCGGCCACGCCGAAATCGGCCACATCGAGACCATCCCGCGCCGCGCCCTGTCGTACGCGCGGATACTGGACGGCCTCCCGGAGCCGGGTGCCACCGGCGACGACACCCGCACCGACCCGCTCGACGAGACCCGTCGCGGCGCCCCTGGCGAGGGCCTTGTCCCCGGCCGCCGACGCGACCCCCGGATCGACGCGCGTACCGAGATCACCGAGCCCGACATCCCCGGTGAGAAGAGCCTCGACCCCCGCCTGCGCGAGGTCGCCGCCCGCCTCGGATACGCCGCCAGTTACGCCGTTCCGCTCACCGCCGAACCCCTCGGCAGAACCGGCGCCGCGGTCTGGCTCTACGACGAACCGGCCGAACCCACCGAACGCCAGCGCCACCTCGTCGGCCTCTACCGGGCGCACGCCGCCGAACACCTCGCCCGCCTCCTCGAGCTCCACCGCAGCCAACAAGCCGGCCGCATCCTTCGCGAGGAGCTGTTGCCCCGCCGGCTGCCACGGGTCCCCGGCGTACGCCTCGCGGTGCGGCACAGCACCGGCCCGCGCGGCGGCGGCGACTGGTACGACGCACTGCCGCTGCCGGACGGCGCGCTGGGCCTGGCCGTCGGTTCGGTGACCGGCTCCGGGCCGAGCGCGGTGGCCGCCATGGGGCGGCTGCGGGCGTCCCTGCGCGCATACGCGGTCATGGAGGGCGAGGATCCGGTCGCGGTCCTCTCGGACCTCGAACTGCTGATGCGGCTGACCGAGCCCGCCCGCAGCGCCACCGCGCTGTTCGCCTTCACCGAGCCGCCGCCCGGCGCGCCGGGCGCGCCCCGCTCCCTGGAGGGCATGGGCGGGGGCGCCTCCGGCGGTAGCTGGGGGAGCGCGGCCATGCCGCGCAAGCTGGTGCTCGCCGGGGCCGGTCACTGTCCGCCGCTGATCCTCGGGGAGCTGCGGACCGAGTTCGTGGAGACCTCGCTGTCCGCACCGCTGGGCATGCTCGCCTGCTGGGAAGCGCCGAGTGTGGAGATCGAACCGGCCGGCGGCGAGACCCTGCTGCTCTACAGCGACGGGCTGCTGCACCGCACCGGCGAGCCCATGGACCGCGCCTTCGCCCGGCTGCACGCCGCCGCGGCCGGTGTCCCCAGGGCCGCCCGCCATGATCCGGAGGCGGTCGTGGACCACATCGTGCGCACGATGCTGCCGCAGGGACTGGACGATCCGTCGTCGGAGGAGGACGTGGTGCTGCTCGCGGCGTACTTCGAGGGGTAGCGCGGGCAGCGCGTATTTCGGGAGCAGCGCGCTTCGGGGAACAGCGTGTAGTTCAAGCCTGACGGCACGCCGCACACCCAAGCTCCGGTGGCCATATCGCGCCCTATGACCGGAGTGCCCGAGAGGTCACACCTTCCTGCCCCTGGACCGCTTTCAATCCGCACATACGATGGAAAGCGGTTCAGTCGCGGTTCAGTCTTAAAAGGAGGCATTGTGACCGACGAGCTCACGCCGGAGACCCCGGACGAGGACGAGCAGCCGATCAAGCAGCGCAAGAACGGCCTTTACCCGGGCGTCTCTGATGAGCTCGCGGAGAACATGAAGAGTGGCTGGGCCGACACCGAGCTGCGCGACCTGCAGCCGATCGAGCAGGCCCCGAACGCCGCCCGGCGCCGCGCCGCACTGTCCGCGCGCTTTCCCGGTGAGCGCCTGGTGATCCCGGCGGGCAATCTCAAGACCCGCTCCAACGACACCGAGTACGACTTCCGCGCCTCGACGGAGTACGTCTACCTCACCGGCGACCAGACCGACGACAGCGTCCTCGTCCTGGAGCCGAAGGGTGACTCCCACGAGGCGACGATCTACCGGCTGCCCCGCTCCAACCGCGAGAACGGCGAGTTCTGGCTGAACGGCATGGGCGAGCTGTGGGTCGGCCGACGCCACAGCCTCAGCGAGTCCGAGGCGCTGCTCGGCGCCCCCTGCAAGGACGTCCGCGAGCTGGCCGCCACGCTCAAGGAGGCCACCGGCCCGGTCCGGGTCGTCCGCGGGCACGACGCCGGCATCGAGGCCGCGCTGACCGACAAGGTCACCGCCGAGCGCGACGAAGAGCTGCGGGTCTATCTGTCCGAGGCCCGCGTGGTCAAGGACGCGTTCGAGATCGGCGAGCTGCAAAAGGCCGTCGACTCGACGGTGCGCGGCTTCGAGGACGTCGTGAAGGTCCTGGACAAGGCCGAGGCGACCAGCGAGCGCTACATCGAAGGAACGTTCTTCCTGCGCGCCCGCGTCGAGGGCAATGACGTCGGCTACGGCTCGATCTGCGCCGCCGGCCCCCACGCCACCACCCTGCACTGGGTCCGCAACAACGGCGAGGTCCGCTCCGGCGACCTGCTGCTGCTGGACGCCGGCGTGGAGACCACCACCCTCTACACCGCGGATGTCACCCGCACCCTGCCGATCAACGGCCGCTACACCGACCTCCAGCGCAAGATCTACGACGCGGTGTACGAGTCCCAGGAGGCGGGCATCGCGGCGGTCAAGCCGGGTGCGGCCTTCCGTGACTTCCACGACGCGTCGCAGCGGGTGCTCGCCGAGAAGCTGGTCGAGTGGGGCCTGCTCGAGGGCCCGGTCGAGCGGGTGCTGGAGCTGGGGCTGCAGCGCCGCTGGACCCTGCACGGCACCGGCCACATGCTCGGCCTCGACGTCCACGACTGCGCCGCGGCCCGCACCGAGGCGTACGTCAACGGCACGCTGGAGCCCGGCATGGTGCTCACCGTCGAGCCCGGCCTGTACTTCCAGGCGGACGATCTGACGGTGCCCGAGGAGTACCGCGGCATCGGCGTCCGGATCGAGGACGACATCCTCGTGACGGAGGACGGCAACCGGAACATGTCGGACGGGCTGCCGCGGCGGTCGGACGAGGTCGAGGCGTGGATGGCGGGGCTGCTCGGCAAGTAGGCGTATGACGCTCGGAGGGGTTCGCCGGTGAATGCCGGCGAACCCGTCCGGGGCGGGTGCCGGCGGGCTCCTCCGGTGCCGGCCGGGCCCGTCAGCCGTCGACGGCCGCGCCGTCGTGCCGCGCGAGCAACGCCCGCTCCTCCTCGGGGGAGTAGCCGCACTCCAGCGGCGGCTCACCGCGCTCGCGGTCCCAAGCCAGGACGTCGGCGGCGGTCGCCTCCAACGGGGTCGCGGGCAGGCCCGCCGCCCGGGCCCGCGCCGGGTCGCGCTGCTGCGTCGGCCGGTCCGGCCGGACCAGCGGGAACATCGGCGGCATTCCCTCGGCGGACACCCGTACGATCTCGACCTGGCTGCCCGCCACCCGCGCACAGGTTTCGATCAGCCCGCCGAGCGTGACCGGCTCGGCCGGCCCCACCGCGTGGAACGCTCCCGGGCGGTCGTCGGCGAGCAGTTGCACCACCAGACGGGCCAGGTCGCGCGAGTCGATGATCTGCACCGGCTGCCCCGGGTCGGCGGGCAGCGCCACCCGTCCGCCGCGCGCGGCCCGGCGGGCCCAGTACGTGAACATGTCCGAGGGGTCGTACGGCCCGGCCACCTTCCCCGGCCGCACGATCGTCGCCCGCGCGCCGTACCGGGCCAGCACATCGTCCTCGCAGGCCACCTTGAGCCGGCCGTAGGTCTCCTCGACGAGCTCCTCGGTGTCGCGTACGGGCGGACGGCGCGGGGTGTCCTCCGTCGAGCCTGGCGCCACCCCTGTGCGCGCGTACACCGCGTGGCTGGAGATGAACAGGTACCGCCCGACCCGGTCGCCCAGCGCGTCCATCGCCTGTCCGACGTGGCGCGGAACATAGCCGCTGACGTCCACGACCGCGTCCCAACTGCCGTCGCACAGCGCCGCGTAGTCGCCGGTGTCCCGGTCGCCGATCAGCCGGGTCAGCCCGGGGAACAGGTCGGTTCCGGTCTTCCCCCGGCCGAACAAGGTCACCTCCGCGCCGGTTCGCAGAGCGTCCTCCACGATGGCGCGGCCCACGAATGACGTACCGCCAAGAATGAGAATCCGCATGGGTGTTGAGGCTAGTCAGCACCGTCGGTCTTGGTTGGCGATGTTGCCGTGCTTTTGATGTTGCTGCGCCAGTTTGTCTTGTTGTTACCGGAGTTGCTGTTGGTGTTGCCCTTGCTCGCGTACGCGCCCGCGCGGGCCGCCGCCCAGACGGCGATGGCGGTGGACTCGGCGAGGTCCTGGTCGACGGGGCGACGAGCGATCAGGATCCGGTAGTAGAAGGGCGCGCCGAGGGCCGACATCACCTCCTCCGGGTCGGTGTCCGCGGGCAGCTCGCCGCGTGCGACGGCCCGCTGCACCATCCGGCCCGCCAGCACCAGCCGTTCACCGAAGAAGGACCGCAGCACCGCGGCCGCCTGCGGGTCGCGGGCCGCGGCGGAGACCACCGCCTCGATCAGCCGGCACATCCGCGCATCCCCGTAGAACGCGCTGAGCGAGCGGGCCAGCGCACGCAGATCCCCGGGCAGCGTGCCGGTGTCCGGCAGCGGCACATCGGAGCTCAGATCGGTCAGCAGCTCGCAGACCAGCCTCTCGACGCAGCGCCAGCGCCGGTAGAGCGTCGCCACATGAATTCCCGAGCGCTGAGCGACCTTCTCCATGGTGAGCGCGGCGAAGCCGCCGTGCCCCAACTCCTTGAAGACGGCGGTTAATACGGCCTCGCGGGTGCGGGCGGTCCGCCCGCCGGGCCGGGCCCCTCCCGGGGCATGGTGCGCTGTCGTCACGACGGCTCCGTATTGCAGTGCGGGTTCACGCCAAGTATTGTCCGAGAAAGATTAACGCGAGCAACTTCGCGTTAATCCTGGTGCGCGCTGGTCTCGCAGGGACGGGGGACGCCGCGGGGGAGGTCCTCTCACCGCGAGACCGCGCTGCTCACCGAGTTTGAAGGACGATTTCCGGTCAGTTATCCGACTGCCGAGGTTCGCCCGGATTGACATCTCATGGCACCTCACGCCCGTGCCCTCCCGGGCGCGGTCTCACCTCCCGGCCGCGCCTCACTCCCGCGCGCCCAGCACATAACCGACGCCCCGCACCGTACGGATCGGCCGCGGCCCGCCGCCCGCCTCCGTCTTCCCGCGCAGCTGCACGATGTGCGCCTCCAGCGCGTTGGCGGACGGCAGTTCGTCCCCGGTCCACACCTGCGCCATCAGCTGCTCGCCGGTGAGCACCTGGCGCGCGTGCTGGAGGAGATGGCGCAACAGCATCGCGAACGACCGCAGCACGGCGGGGTCGTCGTCGACGAGGAGGATGCGGGGAAGGTCCGATGGCGGCACCGACACCTGCACCGGCTCCGGCCGTCCGCCCGGCGACTCCACACTCACCATCGGGGGTCGCCGCCGGGCAGCCACACCTCGTCGCGGAAGAGCGGGCGTCCGTCGTCGGACAGCGGTAGCCGTAGCTCGCCGGTGTCCATGACCGCGTTGTTCTGCGAACGGTGCAGCCGGGAGTACGCCCCGCCCGCGCGGGTCAGCAGCTCCTCGTGCCGCCCGGTCTCCACGATCCGGCCGCCGTCCAGGACGAGGATGCGGTCGGCGTCGGGCGCGAGATTGAGATCGTGCGTGATCATGATGGTGGTGCGGCCGCGCATCAGCCTGCGCAGCGGCTTGACGATACGGCGTGCGGCGAGCGCGTCCAGCCCGGTGGTCGGCTCGTCCAGGACGAGGACCGGCGCATCACGCAGCATGGCCCGGGCGATCGCCAGGCGCTGGAGCTGACCGCCCGACAGACGCGCCGAGTTGGGGTCGATCTCGGTCTCGTACCCGTCGGGCAGCGCGTTGATGAACGCGTCCGCGTCGGCGGCCCGCGCGGCCTCGACGATCTCGTGGTCGCTCGCTCCGGGGCGTCCGCAGGCGATGTTCTCGCGGATGGTGTCGTGCAGGATCAGGGTCTTCTGCGGCAGCAGGGTCACCCGCTCGCGCAGCCGGTTCAGCGGGAGTTGGTGCAGCGGCACACCCTCCAGCGTCACGGTCCCGGAATCCGGGTCGTAGAAGCGCAGCAGCAGCTTGGAGACGGTGGACTTGCCCGCGCCGCTGGGCCCGGTGACGATCAGTAGCTCGCCGGGGCGGGCGGTGAGGGACATCCGGGCCAGGGCCGGCTCGGGCGTACGGGCCGAGCCGTCCGTGGCGTCCGTGGCGTCCGTGGCGTCCGTGGCGTCCGCAGTGGGGTAGCGGAAGCCGACGTCGTGGAACTGGACCGTGCCGTGGAGGGAGAGGCCGGGGCGGGGGTGGAGCGCGGGGCCGGTCGGTACGGGGATCGTCGATGAGCAATCGACACAATTCCCCCGCCGCACATCCCACGCCTATTCCGCGCACAGCTCGCCCATATCCAAGAGAAGCCGATCAACGCCCATTGGCTGAGATTCACCCATCAAGAGGCGCACCTGATGACCGATATGCAACTTATGCCCGCATAGCGGAGAGAGTTGACGGACTCACAGCAGGCACTTAGGTTACCCTTACCTTATTTTTGAACGAAGGTTTTCAGCCATGCTCAGATCCAGATCCAGATCCCCGCTGCGTTCACTCGCTCCGGCCGTCCCGTCGGAGAACTGAGCAGTGGCCCCGATCTCCGACAGATCGATGGCCGTTCCGGCTCCTCGACCCGTCAGGCTGCCGAGCTGGTCCGCGCCTGCCAACGACGGCGACGGCGGCGACGGCAGTCGAGTCCGCGAGAACCCGACCACCCCGGTCTGGGCGCTCGTCGCCGTGGGAGTCCTGAGCACCGCCGCCCTGGCAGCCGTCTGCTGGGGGGCCGGTCATCTCCACGCCGACCCGCCCCTACAGCTGGCCGCCCGTTTCCTGCATCTCGTGGCGCTCGTCGTCGGGCTGGGCTCCGTGCTCGCCGTCGACTGGTTCGCCCTCCTGTGGATGCTCGGACGACGACGACTGAACGACGTCCTGCGCACCGCCTCCGCACTACAGGTCCCGACCTGGCTCGGGCTGGCCGGGCTGATCGTCACCGGCCTGTTCCTCCGTCCGGACGTGGCATCGCCATTGACCCGGCTCAAGCTGGGTCTTGTGCTGGCCATCACCCTCAACGGCCTTTACGCCCATTGGCTCGGGCAGCGCCTCGATCGGTACACGGACGCTCGGGTGCCCCGCGCGCTGCGCATCCGGTCCGGTGTTGCCGCCTCCGTCAGCCAGCTCGGCTGGTGGGGCGCCAGCCTGATCGGTTTCCTCAACGGTCACCCCTGACCCGGCGACCGCAGCAGGCCGTGACCCGACCCGACGGCCCTGTCGACCGCTTCTCACGGAGTCCAGGCCGATCACGGAGTCCGGGCCGACGGCCCCACATCGCGAGGCCCGCGACCCTCTGCACGACCGATCACGGACCTCGCCGACATATATACGGGCCTCGCCGACGTATATGACGCGCTCGCGGACTGCCCCGCCACCTGGGTCCCGCGAGCGCGCCGGCCACGAATCGGTCAGAGGCGGCGTACCCGCGCAGCGATCCCATGGCCGAGCAGAAGGTAAATCACGGCAGGCAGGCCGTAATTGAGGAAAACCCGCAGACCTTCGACCTCCATGGTGAAGATGTCCTGGGACCATCCGGCGAGCCAGTCGGCCATACCGTGCACAAAGCCGACGAAGACATTTCCCTGGTTGGCGTCCAGCAGATACAGCAGGATCCACAGACCCAGAAAACCTGCGGCGATGTCCGCGATCGTATGGATGACCAAGGCTGTCCGGTTTACTCCGGCGCCGTCCCGGCTACGCCTGCGGGCGTCCCGGTTATGGTCATAGGGGTGGTAGGAGTCGTTTACGGGCATGGGTTCATGGGGACCGTTCATGCCCCCCCTACTTGCCTCGGGCGAGTACACGAAACGTCTTTCAAACCTGCGATTTCATATCGCTTTCCGGCTCCGGACCCGCAGATCGATCTTTGTCGCGAACTCCGATGTCGTCATTACTTACGGATTCCATGCCCGATCCGCTCTGAACACAGAACTCCCGCAAGCCAGTTGGCGACCCGATCGATTCTCACCGGCACAGGAACCCCTCGCAGGCGGATGTTTCGCCTCTCTCGACAGAAGTCGAACAAGTGGGGACAAGGGCAGTTACGGGAGCCCTTGCCGTTGTGAAGAAACGTTCAACTGTTTACAGTTGGCCGCTCACTCGCCCGCCGTGTCATGCATCCGGCGGGCATCTTCACCTTATGGGGAGATCCATGCGCAAGCGCGCAATCTTCGCTGTACTCGCCGCTGCCACCGCAGTGGCGGGCGGATTCACCGTTTCGTCCGCGTACGCGGACGAGACCGTCGGCGACATCCAGATCACCAATGTCGCCGTCAACGGCGGCAAGGACATCGCGATCGGCCTCGCCGACAAGACGATCACCGTTTCTGTGACCGCCACCGATCCCTCGGGCATCTGGGACGCCGATTTCCACCTGTGGCGCGGCACCGACCCCGACAACCCCGACGGCTACATCAAGCCGAACGAAGACACCACCCCCGCGGACTGCGTCGCCTCCAGCGCGACCACCTCCACCTGCTCGAAGACCTTCACCTTCGAACCGGACTCGTGGCTCACCAACGCCGACGCCGGAACCTGGAAGGTCGGAGTCCAGGTGTGGGCCAACGACGACAGCCGGGCCCAGCGGGACGCCTACACGACCACCCGCCTCCAGCGTTTCTCCAAGCTGACGGTCAACGCAGCCCCGGAGCCGGTGGCCAAGGGCAAGACCCTCACGGTCACCGGAAAGCTCACCCGTGCGAACTGGGACACCGACACCTACGCGGGCTACACCGTCCAGCCGGTCAAGCTCCAGTTCCGCAAGGCGGGCACCAGCACCTACACCACCCTCAAGACGGTGAACACCTCCAGCACCGGTGACCTGAAGACCACGGCCACCGCGTCCGTGGACGGCTACTGGCGCTGGAGCTTCGCCGGCACCTCGACCACCCCGGCCGTCTCGGCGACCGGCGACTACGTCGACGTGCAGTAGTAGCCCTGGGTATGGCGGGTGCCGGACGGTGCGGTGCGCATCTGCCGGCCGTGCCGGCATCTGTCACCCCGGATCAGAGGCCGCTTCGGCGCTCATGGCCACTCGCTACGCCATCGGCAGCGCCACGCCCTCTCTCCATTTGAGGATCGAATGGAGAGAGGGATAGGGGCTGACCTGCTGCTTTGCCACGAAACCCCTGCCGACCAGGGAAAACTACGCTTGGTAGTTCTCACTGGTCCGCAGGGTTTTCCGTTGCACTGTGCCCTGGATGTGCCCGGCGGCATCGTCACCCCGCGGGGGCGGCCACCAGCGTGCGCACAGTCATGGGCTCAGCCAGGACACGGTCCAGGACCTGCCTGGCATGCAGAAAATGGGCCGTTGCGAAATGTCCCTGCAGAGCCCCCGGGCCAGTCCACTCCTCGACAACCACCATGCGGGCCGGACGGTTGGGGTCAACATAGGGGCTGTACGCGAGACAGCCAGGTTCTTCCAGAGATGGTTCGATCATCGCCTCCAGGGCGGTGCGCAGACGGTCCTCCTGACCCTGGGCAGCCAGGCATTCGGCAATGACGACGAGGGACATGGGCGGCGATCTCCTTGTGAGGTACGGCGGTCCTTGTGGAGTACGGCGGCTACGGGCGAGCGGGGCCCGTGCCCGCGCCGGAGTCGGTGATCGCGGCGGCGATCTCGTCGAGGTCGGCCCGCGTCAGGTGAACCGCGCCGGCTGCGATCCAGCCGTTGACCTGGCGGGGCGTGCGGGCGCCGACGATGGCGCCGGTGATGCCCGGCCAGGCCAGGGCCCAGGCGATGGCGACTTCGGCGACGGTGGCGCCGTGCCGGTCGGCGACGGGCCGCAGCGCGTCGGCCAGGCGGAGGTTGGCGGTCAGGCCCGTGGTGAAGTCATGGTGGGCGGAGCGCCAGTCGTCGTCGGACAGGCTCGCGGCGCGTTCGGCCGAGAACGCGCCGGTGAGCAGGCCGGACTGGAGCGGGGAATAGACGATCACACCGGTGTCGTGGGCGTGGGCCCAGGCGATCTCAGGCGCGGCCGAGCGGTTGATGGCCGAGAACGGAGGCTGGATGACGTCGACATGGGCGATCCGCTCCGCGGCGTCGAGTTGCTCGGCCGAGTGATTGGACAGACCGATTGCGCGGACCTTCCCCTCGGCCTTGAGATCGGCCATGACCTGCCAGTACTCCTCCAGCGGGGTGGCGTTCGGGGAGACGGACCCGTAGCCGTCTCCCGCGTACTCCAGCGATTCGCCGCTGTCCGGATAGTGCACCTGGTACAGGTCGATGTGGTCGACACCCAGACGCCGGAGGGAGTCCTCGATCTCGCGGCGGACGCTGGCCGGCTTCATGATCCGGCGGGGTGCGGCCTGCGGGTTGTCCGGGTCCCAGACCAGCCCGGCCTTGGTGAAGATGTAGGGGCGCTCGGCCTCGGGCAGGCCGGCGATGGCCTTGCCGACCAGTTCCTCGGAGTGCCCCAGCCCGTACACGGCAGCGGTGTCGATCCAGTTGACGCCCGAGGCGACCGCGTGGCGGATGGCGGCGATGGACTCGTCGTCGTCGGTGGCGCCCCAGGCGAAGCGCCATCCCGCGCCGGACACCGCCCAGGATCCGAAGCCGACGCGGGTGATGTCCATGCCGGTGGTGCCGAGCGGAAGGGCCGGCAGGTTGGTTGCGCTCATGTCGCGTATCTCCCCATACGGTTGGAGGGCCGGGGCCGGGCGGGCCGCCGGTCTGCCGGAACCGATCCGGCGTCCACCACTGTGGTGCCGGCCGCCGGGCCGACCCAGTGGCAGCCCATGCCTGGGCACGGCATGACCAGGCAAAGGCCACCGCGCACGGCGCCGGGCCGTGAATACTGGCCGCATGGCACTGGACCGACGTACAGAACTGGGTGAGTTTCTCCGCTCCCGCCGGGCACGGCTGCGGCCCGAGGAACTGGGGCTGCCGGACTACGGGAGCCGCCGCCGGGTGCCCGGGCTGCGCCGGGAGGAACTGGCCCAGCTGGCCGGGGTGAGCGTGGATCACTACGTCCGGCTGGAACAGGGCCGCACCCTGCACTTCTCCGAGGAGGTGCTGGACGCGGTCGCCCGCGCCCTGCGCCTGGACGCGGTGGAGCGCGAGCACCTGTACCGGCTGGCACGCCCCGTACCCCGGTCGGAACCGGGGCGCGGGGACGGCGAACCCCGCCCGCAGCAGGTGCGACCGGGCCTGCGCCGGCTCCTGGACTCGACACCTGACGTCCCGGCGTACATCGTCGGCCGCAACACCGACGTCCTGGCCTGGAACCGCCTCGCAGCAGCCCTGATCACCGACTTCGGCGCGCTTCCTCCCCGGCAGCGGAACCTGGCCCGCCTGGTCTTCCTCGACGAGGGGATGCGCGATCTGTACGCCGACTGGCGCGGCAAGGCCAGTGACGTGGCCGCCTACCTCCGTCTCGACGCCGCACGCCACCCAGACGATCCGCACACGGCGGAGCTGCTCGACGAACTCACCACCGCCAGCCCGGTGTTCCAGGAGGTCTGGGCGGAGCATCGCCTCAAGGACAAGACCCACGGACGCTACGGCTACCGGCACCCCGTGGTGGGCGAGTTGGACCTCCGCTTCGAGACGCTACGTCTGCCGGACGACCCGGACCAGGCCCTGATCGCCCACACCGTGGAGGAAGGCTCGCCCTCGCACACCGCGCTGCGGCTGCTGGCCGCCTGGGCCGGGGAAAGGACTCCGGTCGGCTGAACAGCCATCCGCCGTCACGCCCCGCCGTCACAGTCCGCCCGAGACGACCTGGTCACGACGCCTTCAGCAGCGCGTGCACGGGCATCTGCGGGGAGTCTGCACCCATGCCGGCATCTCGCGGGGTTGACCGTTTCCGCAGGTCAGAGCCCGTATCTTGCCTTGCTCCCCTTACGAAGCCATCGGCAGCGCCGCCCCCTCGCGCCACTTGAGGATCTTGTCGAAGCTGACCACCGCGCCGCAGCGGCCCGTGCGGTTGCGGTAACGCACGTGGTCGGTGAGGGCCTCGATCAGAAAGAGCCCCCGGCCGTCCTCGGCGAAGGCGGGGGCCTGCGCGGGGGCGGGCACGGGGGCCGGCGTGGGGGCGCGGTCCGTGGCGGTATGGGGTGGGGCGGAGGGCTCGGGGCTGGTGCGGAAGCCGGGGCCCGAGTCGGTGACCTCGATACGGCAGGTGTCGCCGTCGATGAAGGCCGTGACGCGGTAGTCCTCGGTGGCCGCGTCGCCGCCGTGTTCGACGGCGTTCGCGCAGGCTTCGGAGAGCGCCACCGACAGGTCGTAACAGATGTCCGGGTCGACGCCGGCTGTCTCCATCGTGCCCAGCAGCAGACGACGGGCGAGCGGCACGCTTGCAGCCTCACGCCGCAAATGGAGTGACCACCAGATGCTCATCGCTCCAGCCTCCTGGCCGCGGCTCGACATACCGATACCTATTGCCGCGCCACAAGGTCCGTAAGCATGTCCGGGACGTGATACCGCTCATTCGGCGGATGCGAAGAGTGAGCGCACCGGTGTAGGCGAAGCGCCGGGCATGCGCCGTCGCGCGCCCCGGCCGGTACCTCGGACGCCCTGGTAGGCGCCCCCTCCCCTCTGCTGCTGCCCTCGAAGGTGCCGTACCTGCCGTGGGAGATCCATAAGCGCAGTGGGATGATGGCGCGGCCATGATTGCCCCGCCCGCCTCCACAGCGCGCGCAGCCGCCGATCTGCGACTGCTGAGGGCCGCGGTGTTCACCGCGGTCTGTGTCGCGCTGTCCGCCGCCGGGCACATGGCCGCTTCGTGCGCGGCGGTCCCGCTGTGGACGCTGGGTGTGGCCGCCGCCGTGGTGTTCGCGGTCGCGGCCCCGCTGGCCGGGCGGGAACGCTCCTTGCCGGGGATCGCCGCGGGTCTCGCCGTGGGCCAGCTCACGCTGCACTCGCTGTACTCGTGGGGCCAGTGCTCGACGTCGATGCCGACGGCCGCGATGAGCGGCACCGGTAACGGCCGCGTGGGCGGGCTGTCCGATCAGGCCGCCATCAGCATCGCCCGGCATGTGATGTGCGGGCTCGGCACCGGGCGGGTGGACGGCGCGGAGGCGCGCCGGATCCTCGGCTCCGGCGGCTTCGGCACTGCCTCCGCCGCCGGCATGACGGCACCGGCGGGGCACACCACGGCCGGTGGCACGGCCACCGACCCGGCGGTGGCGCACGTTCTGCTGCCGTCGCTGCCCATGCTGCTGGGGCATCTGCTGGCCGCCCTCGCGGTCGGCTGGCTGCTGCGGCGGGGCGAGGTGGCGCTGTGGCGGCTGGTCCGGCTGTCGACTCCGGCGGCGTACGAGATCGCGGTACACACGCTGGTCGGCGCGGTGCGCGGGGCGCTTGCGCTCGTTCGCTCCCTGCTCGCCGGGCTCGGTGCGGCGCACGACGAGGCGCTGCGCGCCCCCGTTTCGTACGGGGATGACAAACGCGGCCCGAAGGACCCCGCGCTCCACCACAGTGTCGTCAGGCGAGGACCGCCCTCCCTGGCCACCCTGGCCCTCGCGGCCTGACGTCACGCGAAGCACGCTCCCACAGGACGGGTACGGGCTCGCGCGCCGTCGCCGCGCGTGCCACTCACCCCACCGTCACCAGCACCTTTCTCCTTCCTGTGGAGTGTTTTTCGATGTCGGAGTTTTCGCAGATGGCCCAGCAGTCGCAGCAGTCGGACGTTTCGCGGGCGCGGCGGCTCGGGCGGCGGCTGCCGCTCGTGGGCGGGATCGCGGTCGGCAGTGTGCTGCTGCTCGCCGGCCCGGCCTTCGCACACGTCAGCGTGCAGCCCGGCGAGGCCGCAAAGGGCGGCTACGCGACCGTCAACTTCAAGGTCCCCAATGAGCGGGACGACGCCTCGACGGTGAAGCTTGAGGTCACGCTGCCGACCGACCACCCGCTGGCGTCCGTCATGCCGCAGCCGGTGCCCGGCTGGAAGGTATCGGTCACCAAGGCCAAGCTCGCCAAGCCGGTCGAGATGGAGGGCGAGAAGATCACCGAGGCGCCCTCGAAGATCACCTGGACCGCCGACGGCAAGGGCGTGGAGCCCGGCCAGTTCCAGCAGTTCCCGCTCTCCGTCGGGCAGCTGCCCGAGGACGCCGACCAGCTCGTCTTCAAGGCCCTCCAGACGTACGACGACAAGGAGGTCGTGCGCTGGATCGAGCCGACGAAGGAGGGCGCCCCGGAGCCGGAGAACCCGGCGCCGGTGCTCAAGCTCACCGCGGCGACCGGCGAGGACGGACACGGCGCCGCCGGCGCGGACGACAAGCACGGCGCCAAGGACGGCGCCAAAGAGACTGCCGCGGCCGCGGACAGCTCCACGAGTGACACCACTGCGCGTGTCCTGGGCGCGATCGGCATCGTCGTCGGCATCGTCGGAGTCGGCTTCGGCGTGCTCGCCGGCCGGCGCCGTAACGCCTGACCACCGGACGGGCCGGCGCCCGACCCGCGCCGGCCCGGCACCTTTTCCCGGACGAACGGGATCCGATTTCCCGGACGAACGGGATCCGACACACGGGATTTATCTGCAATGCGTAGAAGGACCCTGCTCGCGTCCGCCCTCACGGCGGCCGCGGCCCTCAGCCTGACCGCCTGCGGCGACGACGACGGCAAGCCCGCCGCCGTGGTCTCCGGTGCCACGACCTCCAAGCCGATCGTCACGCTCGACAGCCCGTTGGAGAAGCCGGACCTGGTCCTCACCGACTCCAACGGCAAGAAGTACGACCTGCTGGAGAAGACCAAGGGCCACCCGACACTGATCTACTTCGGCTACACCCACTGCCCGGACGTCTGCCCGCTGACGATGGCCAACATCGCGGTCGCGGTGAAGCAGCTGCCCAAGGCCGAGCAGAAGGATCTGCGGGTGGTCTTCGTGACCTCCGACCCGGAGCGGGACACCCCGGCCGCGCTCAAGAAGTGGCTCGGCGGCATCAACAAGGACTTCACCGGCCTGACCGGCACGTTCGACACCATCCAGGCCGGCGCGCGCAGCGTGAACATCGGCATCGAGAAGCCGGTCAAGAAGAAGAACGGCGATGTCGTCTCCACCCATGGCGCGCAGGTTCTGCTGAGCTCTCCCAAGGACGACAAGATCCACTGGATGGGCATGCAGGAGGCCACCTCCGACAACTACACCAAGGCACTTCCGAAGATCGTCAAGGGACAGAACCCGTGAACCGCCGCACCACCCTCGCCGCCGCCCTCGCCCTCACCGCCGGTCTCGCGCTGGCGGGCTGCGGCGGCGACTTGGCACCACAGCTCAAGGTCGCCGACCCCTACATGCCGCAGCCGGTCACCCAGGACATGGCCGGCGCGTTCTTCACCGTCAAGAACAGCGGTGGCGCCGCCGACAAACTCACCTCGGTCACCAGCGACCTGGCCAAGGACATCTCGATCCACAAGACCGTCGGCAACAAGATGGAGCGGGTCAACTCGCTGGCGATACCCGCAGGCGGCGAGCTTGAGCTCGGCCGAGGCGGCAACCATCTGATGTTCATGGGCCTGAAGAACAAGCCGGTCAAGGGCGACAAGGTCGCCATCGAGCTGCACTTCGCCACCGCCAAGCCGATCAAGGTGGAGGTCCCGGTCAAGGCCGCGGACTACGCGCCGAAGAAGTAGCCGAAGAAGCAGAGATATAGAGAAGCAGCGATGTAGCGAAGCAGAGAAGCAGTGGGCGTCACAGGCAGCAACGGCAACGGAAGTTAGGGGAGCGATCACTATGGTCACCACCGGGCTTCGACCGCGACGGTCGGCCCTGCGCCTGCTGATCGTCGTGGCGGCGCTGGCCGCCACGCTGCTCGGCGGGCTGTTCGGCGGTGCCGTCCCGGCCTCCGCACATGCCGCGCTGACCGGCAGCACCCCCGCGCAGGGTTCGGTGGTCGACCAGGCCCCCGAGCAGGTGACGCTCACCTTCTCCGAGGGCGTGGCGATGGGCGACGACTCCATTCGGGTCCTGGATCCGCAGGGCAAACGGGTGGACCGCGGCAAGCTGCGCAACCTGTGCAGCGACAGCATCGTCAAATACGGCGCGGGGCTGCCGTCGGGGCTCCGCGACGGTACGTACACCGTCGCCTGGCAGGCGGTCTCCGCCGACAGCCACCCGGTCTCCGGCGCCTTCACCTTCTCCGTCGGCGCACCCTCCAAGACCACCGCCCCGGTCCCCCAACAGGAGGCCGGCGGCGGTCTGGTGGGCGCGCTCTACGGCATCGCCCGCTACCTCGCCTACGCCGGGTTCGTGCTGCTGGCCGGCGGCGCCACCTTCGTGGTGGCCTGCCGGCCCGCCGCCGCCCTCGTACGGTCCGTACAGCGGCTGGTGGTCCAGGGCTGGGCGGCGCTGACCGCCACCACCCTCGCGATGCTGCTGTTGCGCACCCCGTACACCGGGTCGGGCGATCTCGCCGATGTCTTCGACCTCGGCGGGCTCCAGCAGGTCCTGATCACCAAGCCGGGCGCGGCGCTGGTCTCCCGGCTGCTGCTGCTCGCCGCCGCGGCGCTGTTCGTGGCGGTGCTCTTCGGGGCGTACGCGCGGGCGCAGGAACCGGCGGAGGCGGACGAGGACGCCGCGGACGCCATGGACGCCGCGGAGGAAGCCAAGCGGCGCAAGGACCTCACCCTCGGGCTCGCCATCGGCGGAGTGATCGTCGCCGCCGGACTCGCCGCGACCTGGGCGATGGCCGAGCACGCTTCGACAGGTCTGCAGACCGCCGTCGCGATGCCCGTCGATGTGCTGCATCTGCTCGCGGTCGCCACCTGGCTCGGCGGGCTGGCGGCGCTGGTCGCGTCCCTGTACTGGGGGCCGCCGGTCGAGCGGGCCGCGGTACGCCGCTTCTCGCGGATCGCGTTCGGCTCCGTGGTGGTGCTGGTGGCCACCGGCAGCTACCAGTCCTGGCGGCAGGTCGGCAGCTGGCGCGCGTTGACCGACACCACGTACGGGCGGCTGCTGTTGATCAAGGTGGGCCTGGTCGTGGTCCTCGTCGGGATCGCCTGGATGTCGCGGCGGTGGACGGGGCGGCTGGCGGAGGTGACGGCGCCGGAGGGCCGAGTGCCGGAGGCGGACGCCGAGGACACGGACGCTGAGGCGGAAGCGGAACCAGCGGAAGCGGCGCCCGAGGCGGAGAAGGACACGGCCCCCGAAGACACGGCCCCGGAGAAGGAGCTCGTCTCCGTCCCGGCCGCTTCCGCCGCTTCCACCGCTTCCGCCGCCACCCCCGACCCCGCCCGCGCCGCCCAACTCGCCCGGCAGCAGGCCGCGTTGCGTACCGCCCGTACCAAGCGGCTGCGCGACGCGGATCCGGTGCGGCTGGGGCTGCGCCGGTCCGTGCTGGCGGAGGCGGCGGTCGCCGTCGTCCTGCTCGTGGTGACCACGGCGCTGACCGCGACCGAGCCGGCCCGTACGGAGGAGGCGGTCAAGGCCGCTTCGGGTGGGCGGTCCGCCGCGGCCAACCAGCCGCAGGTGCTGACCATCCCGTTCGACACCGGCGGTCCGCGCGGCAAGGGCACCGCCCGGCTCGACCTCGACCCCGGGCGCAGCGGCAGCGCCAATGAGCTGCGGCTGCGGCTCTCCGACCCGTCGGGCCGGACGATGGACGTCCCCGAGGTGAAGGTCTCCTTCACCCTGAAGGCCAAGAAGCTCGGGCCGCTGCCGGTCGTCCCCGGGCACCTCAGCAAGGGCCACTGGCGCGCGAGCGGCGTCCAGCTGCCGGTCCCCGGGCAGTGGCAGATCTCGCTGCTCGTACGGACCTCCGACATCGACCAGGTGACCGAGACCAAGAACGTGAAGATCGGCTGATGAGCAAGCAACCCAAGCAAGCCCCGATCCGGCGGCCCTCGGACCCGCAGGTCCCGGCCCAGCGGGCGTCCGCCCCGCAGACCTCCGTGGAGCTCTCCCGCCGCCGGCTGCTCGGCACCGTCGGCGCGGCGGGCGCGGCCGGACTGGTCGTCGGCGGGGCCGGCGGCGCCCTCGGGGTCTCCGCCGAGCGGTCCGCCGGGCATGACGCAGCCCACGAGGCGCTGACCACCATCGGCTCGACCGAGGTCCCGTTCCGGGAGGCGCGCGCCAAACACCAGGCGGGGATCACCACCCCGTTGCAGGCCAGCGGGCATCTCGTCGCCTTCGACCTGGCGCCGGGCGCGGACCGCAAGGCGGCGGCCGCGCTGCTGCGCCGCTGGTCGCGGACGGCCGAGGAGCTGATGGCCGGGCGCACTCCGGACGCCGACACGGGGGTCGCGCTGGACGCCGGTCCGTCGTCGCTGAGCATCACCTTCGGCCTCGGCCACAGCTTCTTCGACCGTACGGGCCTGCAAAAGCAGCGCCCCGTACAGCTCGACCCGCTGCCCGAGTTCTCCGCCGACGCGCTGGACCCCGAGCGCAGCAACGGCGATCTGTGGATCCAGATCGGCGCCGATGACGCGCTGGTCGCCTTCCATGCGCTGCGCGCGCTGCAGAAGGACGCGGCAGGCAGCGCGCGGCTGCGCTGGCAGATGAACGGCTTCAACCGCACACCCGGTGCCACCGCGCACCCGATGACCACCCGCAATCTGATGGGCCAGGTCGACGGCACCAACAACCCCAAGCCGTCGGACAAGGACTTCGACGAGCGGATCTTCGTGGGCCGGGACGCCGGCCAGGCGTGGATGCGCGGCGGCTCGTACGCCGTCGTCCGCCGGATCCGGATGCTGCTGGACGACTGGGAGAAGCGTTCACGGCACGACCAGGAGAAGATCATCGGGCGCCGCAAGGACAACGGGGCGCCGCTGACCGGCGGTTCCGAGGCCACCCCGATGCGGCTGGAGGCGAGCGGTGCGGACGGGCTGCCGGTGATCCCGGCCAACGCGCATGCACGGGTCGCCGCGCCGGAGTCGAACCAGGGCGCGGCGATGCTGCGCCGGCCGTTCTCCTTCCATGACGGGTTCCGCGAGGACGGTGCCCCGGACGCCGGGCTGCTGTTCATCTGCTGGCAGGCCGACCCACTGCGCGCCTTCACCCAGGTCCAGCGGAAGCTGGACCGCGGGGACGCGCTGTCGCCGTTCTTGCGGCACGAGGCGAGCGGACTGTTCGCGGTACCGCCGGCCGCGGAGCCGGGCGGCTACGTGGGCCGGCCGCTGCTGGAGGGCTGAGGCACCGGCCCGCCGAGATCCCGGCCCGCCGCGGCGCCGGCCCGTCGGAGTACCGGCCGTCGAGGTACCGGCCCACTCACCGGAAGTCCGGCCCGGGCTCCGTAACAGCTGGGTATCGTGGCAGGACAGGGAGAAGATCGGCGGGGTGCCCCCGCAATTACGCGAGGGAGTCCTTATCCATGTCGGCCAGCCGCTATACGTATCTCGGACCCGAGGGCACGTTCACGGAGGCCGCGCTGCGCAGCCTTCCCGAGGCGGCGACCCGCGAACTGGTGCCGATGGTGTCGGTGCCGGCCGCCCTGGACGCGGTGCGCGGCGGTGACGCCGCCGCGGCGCTGGTGCCGATCGAGAACTCCGTCGAGGGCGGGGTGACCACCACCCTCGACGAACTGGCCTCCGGCGAACCGCTGATGATCTACCGCGAGGTGCTGCTGCCGATCGCCTTCGCCCTGCTCGTCCGCCCCGGTACGGCGCTCAGCGAGGTGAAGACGGTGACCGGGCACCCGGTCGCCCAGCCTCAGGTGCGCAAGTGGCTGGCGGCCCAACTCCCCGAGGCCGTATGGGAGTCGGCGGCCTCGAACGCGGACGGCGCGCGGCTGGTGCAGGAGGGCCGCTACGACGGTGCGTTCGCGGGCGAGTTCGCGGCGGCGACGTACGGCCTGGAGCCGCTGGTCACCGATATCCACGACGCACAGAACGCGGCCACCCGCTTCGTCCTGGTGGGCCGCCCGGCCCGGCCGGCGTCGCCCACCGGCGCGGACAAGACCTCGGTCGTGCTGTGGCTGCGCGAGGACCACCCCGGTGCGCTGCTGGAGCTGCTCCAGGAGTACGCGGTCCGCGGCGTGAACATGATGCGGATCGAGTCCCGGCCGACCGGTGAGGGCATCGGCCGCTA
Source organism: Streptomyces inhibens (assembly GCF_022221585.1). NCBI lineage: Bacteria > Bacillati > Actinomycetota > Actinomycetes > Kitasatosporales > Streptomycetaceae > Streptomyces > Streptomyces inhibens. Next base: position 5,195,556 of record NZ_CP084681.1, on the reverse strand, counting down.
CTGCTTCTCGGTGGACTGCGAAGGGCACATCACCGACCGGCGGGTCAGCGAGGTCCTGATGGGCCTGAGGCGGATCTGCCGCGAGGTGCGGTTCCTCGGCTCGTATCCGCGGGCGGACGAGGTCACGGCGAGCGTGCGGCCGGAGATGACGGACTCGGCGTTCACCGAGGCGTCGGACTGGCTGGCGCGCTGCCTGGACGGGCGGGGCTGAGCGGACGCCACGGTGCTCAGCGGCCGGGCCGCCGGGCACGACCCGGCCGGTCGGCCGCAGGCCACGACCTGCGCATTCAAGGGGCCTGTGGGTTGTCCACAAAGTTATCCACAGGCCCGGTTCTCGACCTGTGGGTAAGTCGACAAGAGAATCGGACAGGGTCGACAAATCGCCCTAGTGACCCCACATCGCTCCACAGCACCCCACGTCGGGCACCGTCAGCACAATTCACGTGATCAATCCTTTAGGGCGAGGCAATCCCACACGAAAGAGTGCGTGAACGGGGTTTGGACTGGGAATCCATAGCCGAGCATTTCGGGAGCGGAATGATCAGCTCCGACTTCCACAGATCTCACACACAGCCTGTGGATAAAGGTCGCGGAATCCCTGCCCCCTGTGGACAACCAGGGGGACCCCGGGGAAAACCAGGGGTCTGCGCACCACCCGGGCGCCCGCCCAACTACCGTTGTCCACACAGTGGATCACCCGGCACGGACAGCGCGAAAACCCCCATCGCGGACATCGCGAATACCTCGCGCCGGGCACCCCGCCCCACGGAATGCGCGCGAATTCCCCGTACGCTTTTCCCCTCTCACCCCCACTCGTCCCCTCCCGCCCCCCTGAGGGAATAAATAACCTCAAAACGGGCAAAGTGACATGCCGAGGAATATCCCGTCGAGTGGCGGCGCCCGGCCCCGGTAGCCTGGTGGTGTGATTGACCTTCGCCTGCTCCGTGAGGACCCCGACCGTGTGCGCGCGTCCCAGCGCGCCCGTGGAGAGGACGTCGCACTCGTCGACGCGCTTCTCTCCGCCGACGAGCGGCGCAGGTCGTCCAGCGTCCGCTTCGACGAGCTGCGTGCCGAGCAGAAGTCGCTCGGCAAGCTCATCCCCAAGGCCTCCGGCGACGAGAAGGCCGCGCTGCTGAAGAAGGCCGGCGAGCTGTCCGCCGCCGTCAAGGCCGCCGACGCCGCCCAGGACGAGGCGAAGGAAGAGACCCAGCAGCTGCTGCTGAAGCTCGGCAACCTCGTCCACCCCGACGTACCCGTCGGCGGCGAGGAGGACTTCGCGGTCCTCGAAACGCATGGCACGATCCGTGACTTCGCCGCCGAGGGCTTCGAGCCCAAGGACCACCTGGAGATCGGCGAGCTGCTCGGCGCGATCGACGTCGAGCGCGGCGCCAAGGTCTCCGGCTCGCGCTTCTACTACCTGACGGGCGTCGGCGCGCTGCTGGAGCTCGCCCTCGTCAACGCCGCCATCGCCCAGGCCACCGCGGCCGGCTTCACGCCGATGCTGACCCCCGCCCTGGTGCGCCCGCGCGCCATGGAGGGCACCGGCTTCCTCGGCCAGGCCGCCGAGAACGTCTACCACCTGGAGAAGGACGACTACTACCTGGTCGGCACCTCCGAGGTCCCGCTCGCCGCGTACCACATGGACGAGATCGTCGACGCGGCCAAGCTGCCGCTGCGCTACGCCGGCTTCTCGCCGTGCTTCCGCCGCGAGGCCGGCACGTACGGCAAGGACACCCGCGGCATCTTCCGGGTGCACCAGTTCGACAAGGTCGAGATGTTCTCCTACGTCGCGCCGGACGACGCGCAGGCCGAGCACCAGCGCCTGCTGGACTGGGAGAAGCAGTGGCTGACCGGTCTGGAGCTGCCGTTCCAGGTGATCGACGTCGCCACCGGTGACCTCGGTGCCTCGGCCTCCCGCAAGTTCGACTGCGAGGCGTGGATCCCCACCCAGGGCAAGTACCGCGAGCTGACCTCCGCCTCGAACTGCGACGAGTTCCAGGCGCGCCGGCTCTCGGTCCGGATGCGGGAGACCGTCGGCGGCAAGCAGAAGGTCCAGCCGCTGGCGACCCTCAACGGCACGCTCTGCGCCGTACCGCGCACGATCGTGGCGATCTTCGAGAACCACCAGCAGGCGGACGGCTCCGTACGCGTCCCCGAGGTGCTCCGCCCCTACCTGGGCGGCCGGGAGATCCTGGAGCCCGTCGCCAAGTGAGCGCACCGGTTCCGCTCCCGTACAAGCTCATCGCGACGGATCTCGACGGGACGCTGCTGCGCCACGACGAGACCATCTCCGGGCGCACCCGCCAGGCGCTCGCCGCGGCCACCGCGGCGGGCGCGGCGCATATCGTCGTCACCGGCCGTGCGGTGCCCTGGACCCGGCACATCCTCGACGCCCTGGACTACAAGGGCCTCGCGGTGTGCGGCCAGGGCGGGCAGGTCTACCACGCCGGTGAGCACCGGCTGCTGACGTCGGTGACGCTCGACCGCCAGCTGGCGGGCCTCGCGCTGTCCAAGATCGAGGCGGAGGTCGGCCCGCTGTTCCTGGCGGCCAGCCGGGACGGTCTGGAGGGCGAGGTGCTGGTCGGCCCCGGCTACCGCGTCCACGAAGGCCCGCTGCCGAACGTCATGATGGACGACCCCGGCGAGCTGTGGGCGGCCCCGCTGAACAAGGTCTACCTCCAGCACCCGACGCTGGACGACGATGCGCTGGCGCTGGCCGCGCGTCAGGTCGCCGGCGATCTGGTGGGCGTGACGGTGGCCGGCAAGGGCATCGTCGAGCTGCTGCCGCTGGGCCTGACGAAGGCGACCGGGCTGTCGCTGGCCGCCCGCCGCCTGGGCATCACCGCCAAGGAGACCGTCGCCTTCGGCGATATGCCCAACGACATCCCGATGTTCGCCTGGGCCGCGCACGGTGTGGCGATGGCCAATGCCCATGACGAGCTGAAGGCCGTCGCGAACGAGCTCACCGCCTCCAACGAGGCGGACGGTGTCGCGGTGGTGCTGGAGCGGCTCTACGGCGTCTGACGGCCTGTTGGACCCCGGTCCGCAGGCGGGTCGGCGTCGGCCCGGTCGGCAGGCTCTTCGGCGGCCGGGTCCGTGGGCTCCTCGTGGTACTCCTCCTCCCCCGCAGGCCCGGCGGCCGCCCCCGGGGTCAGCGGCCAGGCCGCGAAGCCCATGGTCAGCGCGATGGCATGGCCGAAGTCGGTGAAGGTCGCGCCGGTCATCAGCGGAATCCCGAAGAACAGCAGCACCCCGGCGAGATAGCCGTAGCGCCACGGCGGCCGCAGCCGGTACGTCAGCACACCGGCGGCCGCCGCCAGCCCGTACGAGACGCCGATGTCCACGACATGTGTCATCGAGCGCGGCAGCTCGTGGCCCTCGATGGCCAGCAGGACGAGTTCCTGGCTGGCGAGGGTCGCGGCCACATGCGCACCGCCGACGGTCAGCAGCCAGCGCCAGGTCCCCAGCCAGCGCTCGACGTTGGCGTGCAGCAGCTCGAACATCACCACATACAGCAGGAACGACGACGGGCGCTCGATCCAGAAACCGCTGATGAGCAGCGACGGCAGCGGATGCTCGTTCAGCTCGTGGATATTGCTGCTGGTGCGGTGGACGAGGAACTGCTCCAGCCCCTCGGAGGCCGAGGCGATCACCAGGCTGGTGATGCCGATGATCAGCAGCCAGATGTGGGTGCCGGGAGTGCTTCGCACCCAGTCCCGCACCCAGGCCACGGGGTTGCCCGGCCGCGGCGACCCGCTCTCGCGCGACGGCTCCATCAGCGGCCTCATCGGCGCCGTCCCGGGGCGGCGGGGGACGCGGCGACCAGGGGGCCCGCGCCCTTGATGTGCCGGATGCGGGGCGCGCTCTCCATCGTCCGTACGCCGGGCAGCGCCGCGACCCGGGTCGTCAGATACGTATAGAGCGCGCCGACGTCCCGGCACAGTACGGAGGCGAAGAGGTTGTTCGGCCCGGTGGTGGCGCCGGCGAAGGCGACCTCCGGGTGCGCCGCCAACGCCTCGCCGGTGGCGGCGAGTTCGGCGGGCGCGACGGACAGCCACAGGGCGACCATCACGCCATGGCCGAACTGCCGCAGGTCGTAGTCGACGTCGTAGTACAGGACACCGGCCGTGCGCAGTTCGGCGAGCCGGCGGCGGACGGTGGTGGGCGACCAGCCGGTGACGGCGGCGAGCTCGGCCAGTGGCGTACGGCCGTCACGGGCCAACGCGTCGAAGAGCCGGCGGTCGGCGTCGCTGAGCGCCACCGGGACGGCGGCCGGGTCCACATCCGGCGGTGGCGGGCTCAGACGGGCGATCTGCTCGTCGGTCAGCGCACCGGACTTGCTGATCAGGCCCTGTGGGCCGCCGTAGAACTCGTGCAGCAGACAGTGCGCCGTGATGCCGACGACGCTGGGGGTGCGCGGCAGCCTCTGCAGCAGCAGTGCATCGCTGTGCTCGCTGCTCGCCGCGCGGCAGACCGCCGCGATCTCGGTGCCACCGGACATCAGACTGACCCAGGACGTGTCCGAGCGGCGGGCCATCGCCTCGGCGACGCCGGCGGCCGCCTCCGGCGCGCACTGGACCCGTACGAGCCATTCGATCTCGCCGAGCGCCCGTGCGTCGGCCAGTCCCAGCACCTTGAGCGCGCCGGTGGTGCGGTGCCGGGTGTAGCGCCGGGCGACGGTCTGGTCGGAGACCCCGAGCACCGCGGCGATCCGGCTGAACGGTGCCCGGCCGTCGAGCTGCAACGCATGCGCGAGCCGGCGGTCGAGGTCGTCGAAGCCGGCGGGGGCGCCGGCGACATTGCTGGTGGGACTGCCGGCGGGACGGCCGGTGGCCTTCCCGTGGGCCTTCCCCTGAGCCCTACCGTCGGGCTTCCCGTCGGTTTTCACCGTTCGAGGCTAGCGCGTGTCGGATTGCGCCGCCGGGAGCGAGGTGGCTGGGACCGCAACCGGTGCGGCCCGCACGGTGGCGTCGGCGTGCCGCGTCGTCGGAACACGCCATGACGCAGCACCAAAACCGGTCGCCGGCACCTCGGCGATACGGGTCGGCAGCACGAGTGGAGGACGCAATCATGCACAGCGCACCCGAGCGGGGGACCGCGGTGGCCGGCCGGATGCCGGACGCGGATGGGGAGCCTGACACAAAGGCCACCGGACCGGCGGCGGGACCGGCGGGGAAGTGGTGGCCACTGGCCGCCATCACCCTCGGCAACTTCCTGCTGCTGGTCGATGTGACGATCGTGAACACCGCGCTGCCCCGGATAGCCGACGGCCTGGGCGCCTCCCTCACCTCGCTCCAGTGGGTGCTGGACATCTACGCGCTGGCGCTGGCCGCGCTGCTGATGGTCGCCGGCTCGGCGGCGGACCTCTTCGGGCGGCGCCGGCTGTATGTGGCGGGGCTGACGCTGTTCGCACTCGCCTCGCTGGCCTGTGGTCTGGCCCCGGACGCGGGCATCCTGGTCGCGGCCCGCGCGGTCCAGGGCGTGGGTGCGGCCGCGATGTTCGCCACCAACACCCCGCTGCTGATGGCCGCTTACCAGGGCCGGGACCGCGGTGTCGCGTTCGGCGTCTGGGGCGGTACCAGCGGTGCCGCGGCCGCCATCGGCCCCGTATTGGGCGGCCTGCTCACCGAGTATCTGGACTGGCGGGCGATCTTCCTGGTCAATCTGCCGCTGACCGCCTTCGCGGTGTGGATCACGCTGCGCCGGGTCCATGAGTCGTACGGCGACCTCCCCCACCCTCGAACGAACTCGGTCGGGGAGACCCCCATCGCCCGGATCGACTGGCCGGGTGCCGTGTCCTTCACGGCGTGCGCGGGCGCGCTGACGTACGGGCTGATGCGCGGCGGCGAGCAGGGCTGGACGGAGTCCGGGACGCTCGCCTCGCTGGTGGGCGCGGCGCTCGCGCTGCTGGTGTTCCTCGCCGTCGAGCGGCGGGTGCGCCGGCCGCTGCTCGACCTGGGGCTGCTGCGCCGGCCGTCGTTCGCGGCGCTGATGGCGGCGGCGCTGCTGTTGCAGGCCGCGGCGTTCCCGTATCTGACGTTCGTGGGGCTGTGGGTGCAGAACATCCTGGGCCTCAGCCCGGTGCAGGCGGGCCTGGCGGTGACGCCGATGGCGCTGATGTCCCTGCTGGTCGGCGCGCTGGGCGGCCGGGCGCTACAGCGGATGGCACCCCAACTCCCGGTCGGCGTCGGTCTGTTGCTGACGGGGGCGGGTGTGCTGCTGTCGTACGCGCTGCTCGACGACGGATCCGGCTGGGCGGTGCTGGTCCCCGGGCTCGCGGTGAGCGGGCTCGGCATCGGGATGGCGATGCCGGTCCTGGTCTCGGCGGCGCTCGGTGCGGCGCCACCGCAGCGGGCGGGCATGGCGAGCGGCGCCGTGAACACCTTCCGCCAGCTGGGCTACGCACTGGGCATCACGGTCCTCGGCACCGTCTTCACCACCGCCCTGCACGGCCTGCGGCCCGGCGCCTCCCGTAGGACCGTCGGCGCCGCCTACGTCTCCGGGCTGACGGACATCATGCTGCTCTCGGGGATGGTGGCGGTGGCCGGCGGGCTGCTGGTCCTGGCGGTGGTACGGCAGGGGACGGCGGGAGACGGCGGCGGGCGGGATGCGGCCGGCGTGGATGGCGTGGCCCGTTCCGGGGGTGCGTAACCGGATCACGGATGGCGGGTCGGCACCCGGAACCGTACGGCCGTACGCGGTTCCGGGTTGCCGCCCTGGGCCCTACGACGATCTTCGCGGCCTCCCACACCCAAGTCAATCCTCGGATCTCCTACCAAATCCCTTAGCTATGGCTTGGGTTGGCGCGCTACCGTACGCCGGTGACCCTCGATGACCTGCGCGCCTTCGTGGCCGTGTGCGAGGCGGGCAATCTCAGCGCCGTCGCCCGCGATCTCGGATGCACCCAGTCGGCCGTCAGCCAGCGCGTCAAACGCCTCGAACGCGCCGCGGGCATCGTCCTGTTGGAGCGCCGGCCGCGCGGTGTGGCACCGACCCAGGCCGGCCGGATCCTGCACCGCGCGGCCGCCGACGGCCTCAGCGGGCTGGAACTGGCGCTGCGCCGGCTGGCCGATCTGCGCGCCGGCGACGGCGGCACGGTCCGGGTGACGACGGGCGCGACGACCGTACGGCACTTCATGTCCGATGCGGTGGTCACCTTCCGCGCCCGCCATCCGCACGTCAACCTGGAGTTCCAGACCGAGAGTTCCAGCCGCCGCTGCTTCGAGGCGGTCGCGGACGGCAGCTCCGAACTGGCCTGGATCACCATCGGCCCGCCCGTTCGCGGCATAGAGCAGCATCCGGTGATCGGCCTGCCGTGGGTGCTCGCCGTACGCGCCGATGACCCGCTCGCCGCACGGGAGCGGATCGAGCCCGAGGAGCTGGTCGGCATCCGGCACATCCGGCTGCCGGAGAATTCCACCTCCCGCATGCGCCTCGACGGACACCTCAGCCACCGGGACTCCGGCCCGGTCCCGCCCCCGAGCACCACCAGCGTCGCCGACTGGGACACCGCGCTGCTGCTGGCCGAACTCGGCGTCGGCCCGGCCGTCGTCCCCCGGCCGCCGGGCCTGCGGACCACCGCCCACCCGGCCCTGCGGCTGGTGCCGATCGCCGCACTGCCCCCGTTGGCCACGGGCTGGGCGGTGCGCCAGTGGGCGGCGCTGAGCCCGGCGGCGGTGGCGTTCGCGGAGACGGTCAATGCCTGTCTGGACGGCGAGGAGACCGTGCCCGGCGTCAGGCCCTGACCACCGGCTCCTGGATCTCGGTGATCCACTTCTCCTGATCCGGCGGGCACTCCAGATACAGCTCACGGGCGTACCCGGCGGAGCGGTAGCCGTTGGCGTCGATCCAGTGCGCGAGGTTCTGGGCGGTCGGCAGAATCCGGCTCATCGGGCCGTGGTGCACCACCGTGGCGGCGCAGTCGAGGCCGGGGAGGGTGACGACGTCGAAGCCGAGGCCGGTGGGGGTGGGGGTGCCGGAACGGCCGGAGCTGCTGCCGTCCGTCTTGGCGCCGGCTTTCGCCAGGGCTTCCGGGGTGACCACCATGCCCGCGTGGACGACCACGGCGTCGCTGCCACCGCCGTTCGTGCTTCCTGCGCTCCCTGTGCTTCCTGTGCTTCCTGTGCTCTCCTCCGGTACGTCCTCGTAGTACGCCAGCCCCGGCCCCGCGGCGGTCACCCCCGCCGCCGCCAGCCGCCGGCACAGCTCGTCGTAGAGCGGCTGGATGACCGGGCCGATGTCTTCGGGCCCGTAACTGGCCGCGATGCCGCTCAGCTCCGCGAGCAGGACCGTTTCGGTGCGCTTGACCACCACATCGTCGGCAGACATGCGTCCCTCACTCTCGATCGTCCGGAGCCTCGCCTCGACCTGCGCCAGCCGCGCACCGGCCGCCGTCAGCGCTTCTTCCAGCTCCGCCTGCCGCAACCGCAGCATGCCGCGCAGTTCCGGCACGCTCACCTGCTCGTCCAGGATCGCCCCCACCTGCTGGAGGCTGAATCCGAGATCCTTGAGCGCGATGATGCGGTTCAGTCGGGCGAGCTGGGCCGCTTCGTAGAAGCGGTAGCCGCTGACAGGGTCGGTACGGGCCGGGCGCAGCAGCCCGATCGCGTCGTAATGGCGCAGCATGCGGGCCGACACACGGCCGTACCGGGCGAAGTCTCCGATGGTGAACATGACGCCTTCCAGTGGAGTGCTTTCCACAGTGTCAAGGTCAAGCGCGGCGGTCCACACACGGGGAACCCGACCGCAGCCGGACCGGCCGGGCCGCGCCCCGGCGTCACCACCGCCGCACAATCGGCCACCGGACGGCAGCATCGCGTCAAGTAGCGTCCAGAAACCGTCAATGACGCGTCAGCGACCGGCGGAGTGCCCCGTTCCCCGGGCATAGCGTCAGAGCGCGAGCCCCGGCGTACGCGTCATTCACCGGTCCGGGGCCGCCGATGTCCCGTTCGAGGAGCAACGCCGTGTCCCACCATCTCTACGCGGAAGATCCCGAGCCTGCCGATCGAGTCCCGGCCGGGCTTTTGTTCGTCCCCGTCCGGTCGGGCCCCGCGGGCTGCACGGCCCGCCTGTTCCGCACTCCGCTCGGCGGCCGTACCGCCGTCGGCTTCACCTCACCACAGCGGCTCGCCGCGGCCCTCGGCTGCGGCCAGCCCTGGGTCAGGCTCTCCGAGCCCGCGCTGCGTGCGCTGGCCGAACCCGTGGGAGCGACCGTCCTGACCGTCGATCCCCGGCTCGCCCCCGAAGTTTCCCGTAGGCACCACCTACAGGCCGTCTGAGGGAGGGGCAACCACCATGAGCCACAGCACTCTGCCCCAGACCCGGACCACCCGCGGGGCCGCTGCCCCGCCGCCGGCCACCACCGTGGCGCCCCCACCTCGCACCGCCGCCGCGCGGCCGGGCGAACCGCCGTCCATCTGGCCCGCGTCCGCTGCGCCACTGGGCCACGACGACCTCGCCGTGGGCGGGGTCCCGCTCACCGAGCTGGCCGACCGCTTCGGCACCCCCGCCTACGTCCTGGACGAGGACGAGGTACGCCACCGCTGCCGCGCCTATCTGCGGGCCTTCCCCGACGCCGACGTCTTCTACGCGGCCAAGGCTTTCCTGTGCCGCGCCATGGTGCACTGGGTGCAGGAGGAGGGCCTGGGCCTGGACGTCTGCTCCGCCGGTGAGCTGGAGCTGGCCGTCACCACCGGCTTTCCGCCCGAGCGGATCGTGCTGCACGGCAACGCCAAGAGCCCGGCCGACCTACGGGCCGCGCTCCGGCTCGGCGTCGGACGGATCGTCATCGACAGCACCTCGGAGATAGCCCGGCTGGCCGCCGCGGTCCCGGCGGGCAGCCGGCAGAGGGTGCTGATCAGAGTCGTGCCCGGGATCGCCGCGGGCGGCCACGCCAAGATCCGTACCGGGACCGACGACCAGAAGTTCGGGCTGTCGATCGCCGACGGTTCCGCACAGCACGCCATCGCCCGGGTGCTCAGTCAGCCCCGTCTCGAACTGGTCGGCCTGCACTGCCACTTGGGCTCACAGATCACCACCACCAAGCCGTATCTGTCGGCCGTGCGACGGCTGGTCGGCCTGCTGGCCCGGATCCATGAGCAGCACGGCATCACACTGCCGGAGCTGGACCTCGGCGGCGGCCATGGCGTCGCCTACCGCCCCGGCGAGCCCGCGCTGGACATCGCCTCCCTCGGCACCAAGATCCGCGCCGAACTGGCGGGCGGCTGCGCGGCGGCCGGACTGCCGGTGCCACGGCTCGCCGTCGAACCCGGCCGCGCCATCGCGGGTCCGGCCGGTGTCGTGCTGTACCGGGTGCTGTCCGTCAAACGCACCGGCGCGCACACGTTCGTGGCGGTGGACGGCGGGATGAGCGACAACCCGCGGCCCGCGCTGTACGGGGTGCGCTATGCGCCCCGGCTGGTCGGCCGCAGCTCGGCCGCCGCGCCGGAACCGGTCACCGTCGTCGGCCGGCACTGCGAGGCCGGCGATGTGCTCGCCGCCGACGCCCAACTGCCCGGCGATATCCGCCCCGGCGACCTGCTGGCCGTCCCGGTCGCCGGCGCGTACCACCTCTCCATGGCCTCCGGCTACAACCTCGTCGGCCGCCCGCCGGTCATCGCGGTCACCCAGGGGCAGGCCCGCCTTCTCGTACGGCGGGAATCGCTGGCGGACATTCAGGAGCGGGATATCGGGTTGTAAGGGGTTGGTGAGGAGCTCAGGGGCCCCTCGGCGGCCTCTGGGCTCCTCGGCCCAGTTCTGTGCATACTGCATCCATTGGTTGTAGGATGACTGGGCAACCGGGCAGGGTCGTGCACATCGGCACTGCACGGCAGGTGCATACGTACGTATCGACACAGCGGTATCGACACAGCGGTATCGACACAGGCAGGACGGCGGACATGGCGCTGCGCGCAGCGGGACGGCAATCACTCGTGGACACCGTCGTCGATTCCCTGCGGTCCCAACTGACCGCCGGTGAATGGACGGTCGGGTCCCGGATCCCCACCGAGCATGCCCTGGCCGAACAGCTCCAGGTCGGCCGTAACACCGTCCGCGAGGCGATCCGGGTACTCGTCCACGCCGGAATGCTGCGCTCACGGCAGGGCGAGGGCACCTTCGTGGTCTCCACGGCGGACCCGGGCGACATCATGCGCGGCGTCCAACGGGCCGGTATCCGCGACGTCCTGGAACTGCGGATCGCCCTGGAGGCGGAGGCCGCCCGGCTGGCCGCGCTGCGGCACCGGCCCGCCGACCTGGCACGGATGCGGGCGGCTCTGGACGCCCAGGCCGCGCTGGCGGACGCGGAGGGAGCGCCCGACTCCGGCAGCCTGGAGCTCTACGCCGATCACGACATCGCCTTCCACACGGCCGTCGTCGAGGCCGCGCACAACACCGCGCTCACCGCGACCTACGGCTGGTTCAGCAGTTCGGTGCGGGAGGCGCTGGTCAGCTCGCTCGACGACCACGCGATGCCGAAGATCGTGCACGGCGATCACCGCGCCGTCCTGGACGCGATCGCGGCGGGCGACCCCGAGGCCGCGGAGCGGGCCACCCGCGAACTGCTGGAGAAGCCGAAACGGGCGGTGGAGGCCCTGCTGGCCGCCCGCTGAGCGGCCGACCCACGGTTGTGGGCAAGCCCCCGCCCTCCCCCAACCTCCTTGAAACCACGCACCCTTGACGAGGTACGCACGCATGTCTGCGCCCAGGTCCGAAGCTCCCTTGATCGACGCCGAGGAGGATCTGGTCGCGGTGCCACCGGTCGTCACGGCCCGCCGCCGGCTACGGGCCCACCCGGCCCTGGTCATGGCCGGGATCGTGCTCGCGGCGCTCAACATGCGGGCGGCGCTGGCCGGGGTCTCGCCGCTGCTCAGTGAGATCGGCGCGCACTTCCATCTGGCCGCGACCGCCAGCAGTCTGGTGACGACCATCCCGCTGATCTTCATGGGCCTGGGCTCGACCGTCGCGCCGAAGCTGGCCCGCCGCTGGGGCACCGAGGCGGTGCTGTGCGGGGCGCTGGTGGCGCTGTGCGGCGGGATCGTGCTGCGGATCGCGCCGCCGGCCGTCGCGCTGTTCGCCGGATGTGCGGTGGTCGGCGCCTCGATAGCCCTGCTGAACGTGTTGATGCCGGGCCTGATCAAGCGGGACTTCCCGGATCGGGCCGCCGGTATGACGGCCCTGTACTCGACCGCGATGATCCTTGGTGCGACGGTCTCGGCCGCCTCCGCGGTCCCGTTGGAGAACGCGCTCGGCGGCTGGCAGGGTTCGCTGGTCTCCTGGTCCCTGCTGGCCGCCGTCGCCGCGGTCGTCTGGATCCCACAGACGCTCATGGCCCGCCGGGGCACACCGCACGGCGCCGCCGCGGCCACGCCCGTCCACTCCGTCGCGAACGGTCCGCGGCTGAGCCGTTCCCCGCTGGCCTGGCAGGTCACGCTCTTCATGGGCTCGCAGTCCCTGATCGCTTACGTGGTCATCGCCTGGATGCCGACGATCTTCACCGACCACGGCATGGGGAAGGGCGAGGCGGGTCTGGTCTTCGCCTTCAGCACGCTGCTGCAGATGGTCGGTTCGTTCGTGGTGCCGATGCTCGCGGGACGGATGCGACGTCAGCGGCTGTTGGGTGTGGCGGTCTCCGCGCTGATGGCCTGCGGCGTCACCGGTCTGCTGGTGGCACCGGTGGCCGGCGCCTGGCTGTGGGCCGCGCTCCTCGGCGTCGGACAGGGCGGCGCGCTGGGCCTGGCCCTGACGATGATGGTCCTGCGCTCCGGCGACGCCCACACCGCCGCCCGCCTCTCCGGCATGGCCCAGACCGGCGGCTACCTCCTCGCCGCCGCCGGCCCCCTGGTCCTGGGCGCCGTCCACCAGGCCACTCAGGGCTGGACCGTCCCCCTCGTGCTGCTGCTCGCCGTCTGCGCCGGTCTGGCCCTGTTGGGCACGGGCGCGGGGCGCGATCGGCGGATCGGGGACGGGGACAGGGCCAGGGGCGGGGCCGGGGGCTCGGGCGGGGGCGAGGGGAAGGCGTAACGCGGAAAGGCCGGGGTCGGCCCGTCGTCCGCGTCCCGGCGGCGCCGCGGGTGGGCACCGCATGACGACTTGGTGAACGATCTCCGTTGTCGGCATCGATCCAGGGATAGCCGTCCCACCGCCCTGGGGTCGTGGCCTACCGTGCCCTCATGAGCGATGTTCAGCGCACCGTTCGCCGGTCAGGACCGCGGCCCTCCCGCGCCGGCCGGCTCATTCTTGTGGCCGTGTTGTGTGTCCTGGTGATCCTCGCCGTGCTGCTCCTGCCGCGGTTGCTGCGCGGGCCGGAGCACGGGGAGAAGCTGACCGTGCCGGAGGGGCAGCGGGCCACGCAGATCTACGCCGCCGCCGACAAGGCCCTGCATCTGCCGAAGGGCTCCACCGCGAAGGCCGCCAAGACCGCGCATCTCACGCTGCCGGCCGAGGCGAAGGGCAATCCTGAGGGCTATCTCTTCCCGGCGACCTATCCGATCAGCTCGGACACCACTCCGGCCTCGCTGCTCGCCTACATGGTCAAAACCGCCAATCAGCGGCTCGCCGACGACGGCATCGCCTCCTACCGGACGGTCGTGATCGCCAGCATCGTGCAGGCCGAGGCGGACCGGCCGGCCGATATGGGCAAGGTCGCCCGGGTCATCGACAACCGGCTCGCGCGGAACATGCCGCTGCAGATGGATTCGACGATCAACTACGCGCTGGGCCGCAGCACGCTCAACACCAGCCACGCCGACACCAGGACCAACAGCCCGTACAACACCTACAAGCGCGAGGGCCTGCCGCCCACCCCGATCGACAACCCCGGGGCGGACGCGCTGAAGGCGGCCGGCGCGCCGCCCGCCGGCGACTGGCTCTACTTCGTCACCGTCAAACCGGGCGACACCCGCTTCACCGCCGACTACCAGGAGCATCTGCGGAACGTCAGGGAGTTCAACGCGCTGCAGAAGAGCGGCGGCAGTGGCGGTGGGGGCGGCGCTTAGGCGACGGGGTGGGGCTCCGCCGCCCGGCCGGGGCCTTACTCCTCGCCCGCCAGGGTGAGCGCCTTCAGCCGGCGGCCGGCGTACCAGGTGGCGGTGACCGTGAGGGCCACCAACAGGCCGATGGCGAGCGGCAGTTGGACATCGGAGATGATCGCGCCCTCCGCGGCCGCCTTCTGGCCGACCGCCAGCGCCCACTGCTGGATGCTGAGGGTCTTCGCGCCCGGGACGAGGGTGCCGACGAGCGCCTCCCAGACCAGGGCGTAGACCAGGCCGAACACCACGGCGTGCCGGGTGATCGTGCCGAAGAGGAGGAAGAGGGCGCTGTAGGCGACCGAGGCGACGGCCGCCGCCACGGCGTACCCCACCGCTATCTGCTGGCTGTTGCCGTTGAGCAGGAAGCCGGCGAGCAGAACGGGGACGGCGGAGAAGGCGACCGTGACGCCTATCGCGACCAGGAGTTTGGTGAGGATGATCGTCGGCCGGGGCACCGGCTTGGCCAGCAGATAGACCACCGAGCCGTCGTCGATCTCCGGTCCGATCGCGCCCGTACCGGCGATGACGCCGATCAGCGGCACCATCGTGCCCAGCGCGAAGCCGCCCAGGATGCCGCCGGCGGTGGAATCGTCGGCGCCGGCCAGCATGCGGACGGCCACCGCGATGACCACCAGGAGGGCGGGCAGCGCGAAGAGGATCAGGGCCCGCCGCCGGCCGAGCAGGGCGCGGTAGGTGAGCCGGGCGACGGTCGGGTGGAACAGCGAGGCCTTGGGCGCGCCGGCGGGCGCGGGCGGGGCCGTCGGAGTGGTCGTGGACATGCGTCAGGGCTCCTTTCTGGCCTCAGGCCGCTACGAGGTAGGAGAAGACGGATTCCAGCGACTCGTCGGAGGGCGAGACCGTCAGAAGGCGGATGCCGTGGTCACGGGCGACCCGCGGCAGGAGTTCGGTGAAGCGGCCGAAGTCGACCGCCTGGATACGCAGCGCGCCCTCGGCGAGGTCGACCTCGATACCGGACGTCGAAGGGTCGGCGATCAGCGCACCGGCCAGCGCCCGGTCGTTGTCGGACCGGACGAGATAGCGGTGCGGGCGGTCGGTCATCAGCCGGCGGATCTTACGGAAGTCACCGGACGCGGCATGCCGGCCGGCCACCACCACCTCGATGTGCGAGGCGAGTTGCTCGACCTCCTCCAGGATGTGCGAGGAGAACAGGACCGTACGGCCCTGGTCGCCCATCCGCCGCAGCAGCTCCATCAGCTGCATCCGCTGGCGCGGGTCCATCCCGTTGAACGGCTCGTCGAGCAGCAGCACGGACGGGTCGTGGACCAGCGCGGACGCCATCTTCACGCGCTGCCGCATGCCCTTGCTGTACGTCGAGATCTTGCGGTCCTGGGCGTACTCCATCTCGACGGTGGCCAGCGCCCTGGCCGCCTCCGCCCGGCCGAGGCCGTGCAACTCGGCGTTGGTGACGACGAATTCCCGCCCGGTGAGGAAGTCGTACATCCCCTCGCGCTCCGGGACGATGCCGATGTGGCGGTAGATGCCGGCGTTGCGCCAGATCGTCGTCCCGTCGAGGGTCACGGTGCCGTTGGAGGGGGCGAGGAAGCCGCCCATCATGTTGATGAGGGTGGACTTGCCGGCGCCGTTGGGGCCGAGCAGCCCGGTCACGCCGGGGGCGATGGTCATCGTGATGTCGTTGACGGCGACGACATTGCCGAACCAGCGCGAGACATGGTCGATCGAAAGAGTGCTCATGGGCGCAGCCCATTCCTTTGAAGGGTGGTGGCGGGCGACGGGCGGGCGGTCACAGCCCGGCCTTCCGGTAGCGGCGCATCAGCAGGGCATAGCAGCCGGCGATGAGGGTCAGCGTGACGAGGAGATAGACGCATCCGGCACCGGTCGTCGGCGCCAGGCCGTTGGGGAAGGAGCTGACGCCACCGAGGAAGGTCGACTGCACCCCGTCGATGAGCGTGATGGGGGAGAACAGTCCCAGCCAGCCGACGGCGGACTCGCTGCCCTGGACGAAGGCGATGCCCTGGACGGCGCTGACGGCGCCGTACGGAATGGTGAGTGCGGCGATCACGGCGGCGACACCGAAGCCGCGGCGCGGTGTGAGCGCGGAGATGACCAGGCCCATCCCGGCGAACAGCAGCGAGAGCAGCACCACGGAGACCAGTCCCTGGGCCAGCCCCTTGGTCTGGTCGACGAAGTCCAGCTTCGCCAGCAGCGCCCCTACGTAGAGGACCAGCAGCGGGGCCGCGGTGAGGATGAACAGGGCGCTCGCCATGGCCGCGAACTTCGATGCCACATAGTCGCCGCGCTCGATGGGGCGGGAGAAATACAGCGGTATGGACTTGAAGCGCAGATCGCGGGAGACGGACTGCGGTGCCTGCGCGGCCAGGAAGAGGCCGATGACGGCCTGGAGGTAGATGGCGTAGCGGGTGTAGCCGACCGGGAGGCTGCCGGCCTTGGTGAACACCGTCACCGCGACCATGATCGCGGCGGGCAGGCACATCACCGCGAAGAGCAGCATCGGCAGCACCTTGCTCTTGGCCGAACGGCCCAGGCCGTAGGCGCCGCGCAGGCTCTGCGAGAAGAGTGACCGGCGCGCATAGGCGCGGCCCAGGCGGGGGCCGTCGTAGTGGCGGTAGCCGATGTTGTGGATATAGGCGCCACCTGGCGTGGCGGATACGGAGGTCGTGGGCTCAGGCGACATCGTGGGCGCCTCCGTCCTGGGTGGCGTACGGGGCGCTCGGGGCGCCTGCGGTGGCGGGGCCGGCGTGCGCCGCGTCCTCGTCGCGGAAGACCTCGGCGATCTGGTGGCGGCGCTGTTCCATCCGAACCAGGCCGAGGCCGAGTCCGGCAACGGTGTCCCGCACCAGGTCGTAGGTCTCCTCACCGGCCGCCTCGACGTACAGCAGGTGGCCGGGGGAGGCGAGGCCCTCGGAGCCGGCGGCGCCGGTGGTCACCGCGACACCGGCACCGACCAGCGCGGCGCGCAGCGCTTCGGCGCCGTCCGGATGTGCGTCGGTGTCCGTGACCTCGACCGCGAGCGAGGTCGTGACCTGCGTGAACTCATCGGTGGAGGAGGAGCGCAGCAGCTTGCCGCCGTCGATGACGACGACATGGTCGCAGGTGCGCTCCAGCTCGCCGAGGAGGTGGGAGGTCACCAGGACCGAGATCCCGAAGTCGGTGTGGATGCGCCGGATCAGGCCGAGCATCTCGTCCCGCCCGGCCGGGTCGAGGCCGTTGGTGGGCTCGTCGAGGAACACCAACTGCGGGTCGTGAACCAGCGCCTGGGCCAGTTTCACGCGCTGCTTCATGCCCGTCGAATAGCCGCCGATGGGGCGGTAGCGCTCCTCGTAGAGGCCGACATGACGCAGGGTGTCCGCGGTGCGCTCACGGGCGGCGGTCGGCGGCAGGCCGGACATCCGGGCCATGTGCACGACGAACTCGGTGGCCGAGACGTCCGGCGGCAGGCAGTCGTGCTCGGGCATATAGCCGACCCGCTCACGGATGGCGCCGCCCTCCTTGGTCACGTCCAGGCCGAGGACATGCGCGGTCCCTTCGGTGGCGGGGGCCAGTCCGAGAAGGATCTTGATCAGGGTGGACTTACCGGCGCCGTTGGCACCCACCAGGCCCGTTACGCCGGGGGCGATGTCAACGGAGAGCCGGTCCAAGGCGGTCACCCGCGGGTACCGCTTGCTCAGGCTTTCGGTCACGATCACAGTCACGTCATCGACGGTAGTGGCGCCCGCCACACCGGTCGTCAACCCAAACGATGGGATGTGCCTCCCCCTGCGGGACTACGTGCCCGTAGGGGTCCTCCTGCTGTGAGCGGCCCCGACATCGGGGTTGGGTCGCTTATGTACGCACCCCTTGACGCAGCCGCCGGTCATTGTCACATTCATCAGTGTCAAGTTACGGGTACGTACCGCGATGAACTGCTCACGGACGGACGGTTGGCGATGGCCTCAGTCACCTCAGCGACCTCAGCAGGAGCCGGACTCACCGCCGGGCTAAGGGGGTTCAGAGAGGTCCAGCGGCTCGCCTATGCCTGCGCGGAAGCGGTGGCCGCCCAGCTCAAGCCCGGCGTCACCGAGCGCGCGGCGGCGCGGATGCAGCGTGAGTGGCTGCGCGAGCGCGGGGTGCGGGACTGGTTCCATCTGCCCTTCGCCTGGTTCGGCGACCGCACCGCCTTCGTCAACTTCCGCCTACCGCTGCAGTTCTTCCCCACCAACCGCGAGCTGGAACCGGGGATGGCCTTCATCCTCGACATGGCCCCGGTCCATCAGGGTTTCACCGCCGACATCGGCTACTCCGGCTGCCTCGGCCTCAACCCCGTGCACGACCGGCTGCTCGCCGACCTGGAGGCACACCGGGAGCTGATCCTGCGCGAGGTGCGCGAGCGGCGCCCGCTGCGGGAGATCTACCAGGACGTCGACCGACTGATGGTGCGGCAGGGGTACGCCAACCGCCACCGCGCCTACCCCTTCGGCGTCATCGCGCACAAGATCGACCGGGTCGAGGAGCGGCGCTGGTCCCCCACCCTCTTCGGGTTCGGCACCCAGTCCCTCAAGGGCCTCGCCTCCGATGCGCTGCACGGCCATCGTGACGGCTGGTCCCCGCTGTGGAGCCCGTACACCTTCTCCGACCACCCGCCGCAGCCGGGGCTGTGGGCGGTCGAACCCCACCTCGGGTTCCGGGGCACGGGCGCGAAGTTCGAGGAGATCCTGGTCGTCACGGACTCCAAGGACCCGCAGGAGAGCGCATTTTGGCTGGACGACGATCTGCCGCATGTGCGGCGCTGGCAGGAGGAGAAGGCCGCGTGAACACGGGACGTGGACGGGGAAACCGTAGTGGCGGTGGCGGTGGCGGTGGCGGTGGCGGTGGCGGTGGCCGGGGCCGCGGCGATGGCCGTGGTCGTGGCGATGGCCGTGGTCGTGGCGATGGCCGTGGCCGTGGCGATGGCCGTGGTCGTGGGGCGGGAGCGGTTCGGGGGCGGGGGCGGCAGCCCGGGGCTGGGGGCAGTTCCGGGGCCGGTTCCGCCGCCGGGGCCGGTTCCGCGGCCGGGAGCGGTGCGGGGCTGGAGGGCGCTCGGGAACGCTGGGTGCGGACCGGCGGGATCGAGCTGTGCGTCGCCGAGCTGGGGGATCCGGCGCAGCCCACGGTGATGCTGGTGCACGGCTATCCGGACAGCAAGGAGGTGTGGTCCGAGGTCGCCCGCGGCCTGGCCGGCCGCTTCCATGTGGTGCTCTACGACGTGCGGGGCTGCGGCCGGTCCACCACCCCGCAGCCGCTGCGGGGCGGCTTCACCCTGGAGAAGCTGACGGACGACTTCCTGGCCGTCGCGGATGCCGTCAGCCCTGATCGTCCGGTCCATCTGGTGGGCCATGACTGGGGCTCCGTACAGGCCTGGGAGTTCGCCACGGTGCCGCGTACGGAGGGCCGGATCGCCTCCTTCACCTCCATGTCGGGCCCGTCCCTGGACCACTTCGGCCACTGGATCAAGAAGCGGATGGTGCGCCCCACCCCCCGGCGCGCCGCCCAGCTCCTCAACCAGGGCGCCAAGTCCTGGTACGTCTACATGCTGCACACCCCCGTGCTGCCCGAGCTGGCGTGGAAGGGCCCGCTCGGCAAGCGCTGGCCGCAGATCTTGCAACGGATGGAGAAGGTGCCGGGCGGCGACTATCCGACCGCTTCGCTGCCGACCGACGCGGCCCATGGCGCCTGGCTCTACCGCGACAATGTCCGCGCCCGGTTCCGCCGCCCGCGCGCCGACGCCTATGCGCACTGCCCGGTCCAGCTCATCACCCCCACCGGCGACGCCTTCCTCTCCCAGCGGCTCTACGACGATCTGGAGCAGTGGGCGCCCCAGCTGGTACGCCGCACCCTCCCGGCCAAGCACTGGGTGCCCCGCACCCGCCCCGACCAGCTCATCTCCTGGATCACCGAGTTCGTCACCGCCAAGGAAGAGGGTGACCCGGCGAAGCAGGTCGTGGCGTCCGGCCCGCACGCCGATCGGTTCGGCGGACAGCTGGTGCTGGTGACCGGCGCGGCCAGCGGCATCGGTCGGGCGACGGCGTTCGCCTTCGCAGAGGCCGGCGCGCGGATCATCGCCGTCGACCGCGATGCCGAGGGCGCGGCCCGGACCGCCGACATGTCCCGGCTGATCGGTGCGCCACAGGCCTGGGCGGAGGCCGTCGACGTCTCGGACGAGGCGGCGATGGAGAAGCTCGCCGACAAGGTCGACGCCGAGTACGGCACCGTCGACATCCTGGTGAACAACGCCGGCATCGGCCTGTCCGGCTCCTTCCTGCAGACCAGCACCGAGGACTGGAAGAAGGTCCTGGACGTCAATCTGTGGGGCGTCATCCACGGCTGCCGGATCTTCGGCAAGCGGATGGCGGACCGCGGGCAGGGCGGCCATATCGTCAACACCGCCTCGGCCGCCGCCTTCCAGCCGTCCAAGGTGCTGCCCGCGTACAGCACCTCCAAGGCGGCCGTCCTGATGCTCAGCGAGTGTCTGCGCGCCGAGCTGGCCGGCCAGGGCATCGGTGTCTCGGCCATCTGCCCCGGGCTGGTCAACACCAGCATCACCACCACCGCCCGCTTCACCGGCGTCTCCGCCGACGAGGAGAAGCGCCGCCAGGCCAAGGCCGCGCGGATGTACGGGATGCGCAACTACCCGCCGGAGAAGGTCGCCGACGCCATCCTGCGTGCGGTCGTCCGCAACCAGGCGGTGGTGCCGGTCACCCCCGAGGCGCGCGGCCTCCAGCTGATGTCCCGCTTCACCCCGCGAGCCCTGCGCGCACTCGCCCGCATCGAGCCGCGGCTGTAGCACCGGGACGTCGCACCCATGCCCGCCGCCGTACGGCGTGCCCCGGGCCGGCCGGAGAGCGTCCGGCCGCCCCGGGACGCGCCCCGCCGAGAACCGGAGCACTGCGCACCTCAGGAGCCGCGCATGAGTACGTCACCGTCGCACCTCCCGGACCACCACCCGATGGCCACCCTCAGCGTCCAGCACTCCTTTGTGCTCGACCACTTGGCCCACCAGGGCCTGGACACCGGCCCCTACACCCGGCACGTCGGCTTCCTCTTCGAGTACCTCCTCAGCGAGAAACCACCGTTCGGGATCCCGGTCCCCGAACCGGAGTGGCTGCGCTTCCGGTTCTCCCTCATCGCCGCCATCGAGCAGTTCACCGCGGTCCTCGGCAATCGGGTGCTGCACGCCGAGGGTCTCGACCACGCCGAGCCCGATCCGGTGATGCTCGATCTGCTGCGCTGGCACGGCGCGGAAGAGGTCGAGCACCGCGCGGTAGCCTTCGACATGTACCAGCACGCCGGCGGCGAGGACCCCGCCCGCTGTGCCCGCCGCATCCTGGGCATGGCCGTGACGGCCCCCGTCCTGCTCTACCTCTGGGCCTGGGGCGCGGCCTATCTCCTCCGGCACGACCCGCAGCTCGCCACCCGCTCCCGCTATTCGCTGCGCGAGCACAACCGCGCGGTCCGCAAGGGACTGCTGCCGACCTGGCGTGAGCCGGGAGCGGCGATACCGCGGTATCTGCGGCGGTCGTACCATCCCTCGCAGGAAGGGTCGCTGCGCACGGCCGTCGCCCATCTGGCGTCCTCCCCGGCCGCGCGGGCCGCGGCGGGCGCGGTGGGCCGCGCGGCAATCTCGTAGCGCGCGGCCAACTCGTGAGGAGCACCGCAGTGACCGAGCAGCCGCCGACGGCCGAATACCGCATCGAGGACCTGGCCCACATCAGCGGCGCCACGGTCCGCACCATCCGCGCCTACCAGGACCGCGGTTTGCTCCCCCGCCCGGAACGCCGCGGCCGGGCCAATGTCTACGGCGACGCCCATCTGGCGCGGCTGCGCCAGATCGCCGATCTGCTCGACCGCGGCTACACCCTCGCCAGCATCAAGGAACTCCTCGAGGCCTGGGACGCGGGTCTCGACCTCGGCGGAGTCCTTGGCCTGGTCGCCGAGATCGACGGGCCCTGGACGGACGAGGAGGCGTCCCGTATCAGCCGCGCGGACCTGGACGCCGCCTTCGGTGGCACCTCCCACGATGCGGCCGTGGCCGAGGCCGTCGACCTGGGTGTCCTGGAACGTGTTCCCGGCCGGGACGACGAGTTCCTCGTCCCCAGCCCTCAGGAGCTCGCCGTCGCCGCCGAACTGCACTCCGCCGGCGTCCCGCTCCTGGCGATCTCCGCTCATCTGCGGGAGGTGCGCGGCCAGGTCGAACACATCGCCTCCCGCTTCCTGGACTTCACCACCGAGCATGTCTTCCAGCCGTTCCTGGACCACCCGCCCACCGACGCCGAGGCCGCGGAGGCCGCAGCCCTCGTCCGCCGGCTGCGCCCCCTGGCCCAGCAGACCATCGACGCCGAACTCGCCCGCGCCATGCGCACCCTGGCCACCCGCTACCTCCGCCACCACCTGAGCGAAGCACTCCCGGGGGAGGCGCGGAGGGCCGACGGGGCCGGCGGCGGAACCCGGTCGGCGGGCGGGTCGGCGGGCGAGGCCGAGCCCATGGCCGGTGCCCCCGAGGACGTTCCTCGGCCACGGTCAGCCCCCGGGCCGGTCGCGGGCCCCCGTACCGCGACCGACTCGGCGACAGACTCCGCGGCGGTCTCAGAAACAGTCCCGGAGGAGGCTTCGGAGAGAGTCCCGGAGGCGGCCTCGGACACTGTCTCGGAGGCGGCCTCGGAGGCTGTGGTGCTCCCCTCCGACGCAGTGGAGGCCGTGCGCGCCCTGGTAGGCGCGGAGAACACGGCCGCCTTTATCGCCGCCGCCGCGCACCGAGAGGTGGCGGCCCGCGCCATGGACGCCCTGGCCTCGGGCGGGCACGGGGCCCACGGAGCCCATGGAGCCGATGCCCCGGGGCGCTAGCGCGCGTCGTCCCCGGTCGTATCCACGCGCCGGCTCTCGCCGCTTCTCAGCTTTCATCCCTCTGCAGTTGTCAAAGATCAGACGGTGCACGGCCCCCCCCCCCCCGCGACCTCACGGCCTCCTCGGCCTCCTCGGCCTTGCGCTTCCATGCCCTCCAGGTGCATCAACTCGACGGATCCGGCAGCCAGTTGCCGTGAAAGCCGTACGGCACACGCTGCGGGAGATGGACCGTGGCTACCGGGTCGGCGGATATGTCCTCCGCGTCGAGTACGACCAGATCGCTGGTGTCGGTGGTCGCGTCATAGACGTAGGTAATCAGCCAGCCGGGCCCTCCCGGACGGTCGTCCGCCGGGGCGAAGACCGCCTCGCCCGGAGTGCGCCCCGGGCCGAAGTCATGCCGGACGACCGCGCCGGTCTGCAGGTCGTAGCGGAGCAGGGCGCCGGGTATCGGCCCGGTACCCGGCAGCTCGCCGGTCATCGCGTGGCCGAAGCGGGCCGGTTGCCCGGCGAGGCGGTCGTCCACCCTGGGGAACTCGCAGAACTGGTCGTCGAGTTGCTCCTCGGCGACCGTGCCGGAGGCGAGATCGATCGTCCAGCGCCAGAGGTGGGACGGGCTCATTCCGCCGTAGTCGGCATAGCGGGATACATAGAGGACGATCCGCTGGTCGCCGTCGTCGTGGGCGTTCAGGGAGTGGAAGACATAGCAGGGGTCGATGGAGAACCAGCGGACCTCGCCGTAGGGATCGTCGCGGCGGAGCACGCCCAGTCGGGCGCCGTACTCCGGAGCCCAGCTGTACGGCATACCGCGGCGGCTGCGGTCGAAGACGACCGGGAGATCCATGAAGATGACATGGCCGGCGGTCAGATGGAAGTCATGCATCATCGTGAGCCCCGGGACATCGATGGGGCGGCTGATCACCAACTCCCCTGTCGCGTCGGCCCGGTGATAGGTGAGATAGGGCGGGGTGGGCCCGCCATAGCCGAAGAAATGCAGCTCACCGGTCGTGGGGCACGTTTTGGGGTGGGCGGTCATGGCGGTGGTGAGCCGGCCGCCGAAGTCATGGGCGCCGATGGTCTCCAGCTCATGGCCGGGGCGGCAGTCCACTTCATAGGGGAACGACGTCTCGACCAGCGCGAGGGTGCGGCCGGCATGCCGGACGATGTGGGTGTTGGCCACGCCCGCCGCCAGATTGCGGCGGCCCTGTGCGTCCACGGGGCGCACGCCGTCGGTGAAGGTGGAGGTGCGGACCCATCGGTTGCGGTAGGAGACGGCTCGGCCGCCCTCCAGGCGCAGGCCGTGGACCATGCCGTCGCCGAAGAACCAGTGCGGTGAGTCGGCGTCCCGCGGATTCGGGCCGTTGCGCAGGAACCAGCCGCTGAGCTCGGGCGGGATGACGCCGGTGACCGGGAGATCGTAGGCGGTCAGCTCCTCCGTGACCGGTGCGAAGTTGCCGGCCATGTGCGGTGCGGGGGCGGTGGATTCGGATGCGGTGGTCGGGGGTGTGGTGGTCATGAGGCCAGGCCTCCTCGGGCGTCGGCCCGCACGCCGGACTCCTGCTGGAAGCGGGCACGGGCTCGCTCCGGATAGGCGGCGGTGAAGCGGATGGGAAGGACGAATCCGGCGATCTGGATGAGGATCGAGAAGACCACGTTCAGCTCATAGGCGGAGACGACTGCCTGGGCGATCGCGGTGAGGGTGAAGGACAGCGCCCACGCGGACGTGAGCACGACATTGATGCGGCGGAACAGAGGGGTGTGCCAGACCTCCGGCGGAGCCATCCGGCGCGCGATCGCCATCGTGAACGGCCGCCGCACGGCGATCGACACCCAGGCGATGAGCGCCAGCCAGCCCATCGAGAGAGTGCTGCTGTAGAGCTTGATGCCGCTGTCGGGGCGGGCGAAGGCCAGCACACCAAGGGCCGCGAAGAACACGATCGTGCCGTATTCCAGCAGGCGGTAGTCCAGTGAAAGGCCCGCGGCGCGGTCGGCGAAGAGCAGCGCGACGGATATCGCCAGACCGGCGAGCGCACCCCACTGCCATCCGGCCGAGGACACCCCCGCGAAGACCAGCCACGGAATGAAGCCCCGCAGATAGCTCATGTTCCCCCCTCTTGGCACGCAGCCACACGACCGGAGCCGCGAAGCGCCCCGCACATTCCAACTTCGACATGTCGAAGATAGAAGCTCCATCTTTGACATGTCAAGAGTGGAAGGTAAGGTGCAGACCATGAGCCTGAGACATGCCGTGCTGGGCCTGTTGGCCGAATCCCCGGCGAGCGGCTACGACTTGATGAAGCTGTTCAACGCCTCCCTCTCAAACGTCTGGCCGGCGACACAGAGTCAGGTGTACGGCGAGCTCACCAAGCTCACGACCGCGGGCCTGGTCGAGGTCGCCGCCCACGGCCCCCGCGGCCGCAAGGAGTACGCGATCACCGAGGACGGCCTGGCGGAGCTGCGCCACTGGCTCACCGAGGTCGAACCCAGCGGCCCCCAGCGCCATGACGGCCTCCTGCGCGTCTTCTTCCTCGGCATCGTCACGCCGCTCGAGGCGCAGACGTTCCTGCTGCATCAGGCCGAGCGCGCCGCCCGCGCCCGCGCGGCGTACGAGCACATCGAAGAGACAGCTCACTGGGACGAGGAAATGATTTCGGTCTACGGGCGGATCGCGCTGGAGTACGGCCTACGGATGTCGGCGACCCACGAGGAATGGGCCCGCTGGGCGGCCGACGAGGTGACCAGCGCAAAGGCGAGAAAGGCCAGCGAGCTCGCAAAGGCGCAGCACGAGGAAGGCCGGCAGCACGAAGGGGAGTGACCCCGCGCCCGGGAAGGAATTCAGGTGCCGCCGGCCCCCTGGCGCGGCACTCTGGAGACATGAACGACCAGCGCTCCGTGCGCATCTCGAAGTATCTGGCGAAGCATTTGCGCCATGAACCGGAGCGGATCGGCATCACCCTCGACGCCCAGGGCTGGGTGTCCGTCGAGGAGCTCATAGCGGCGGCCGCGCACCATGGATTCCGTTTCTCCCGGGCGGAGTTGGAGGCGGTGGTCGCCGGCAACGACAAGCAGCGTTACGCCATCGAGAGCGACCGGATCCGCGCCAACCAGGGCCATTCCGTGCGCGTCGACCTCGATCTGCCGCCGGCCGTACCGCCCGCATATCTCTTCCACGGCACGGTCGCCCGTAGCGTGGCCGCCATCCGGGACGAGGGGCTGCGGCCGATGTCGCGGCATGCCGTCCATCTCTCGCCCGACCGTGAGACCGCGACCCGGGTGGGTGCGCGGCGCGGCAAGCCCGTGGTCCTGACCGTGGATGCGGCCGCGATGCACCGAGCCGGGCATGTCTTCCGGGTCAGCGCCAACGGGGTCTGGCTCACCAGCCGCGTACCGGCCCAGTTCCTCCGCTTTCCGGGCTGAGCCACCACCCCGTAGCCCCCCGTAACCACCAGATCAGAGCCCCGGCGCCCCCCACACCGGGAACCACCGCGCCAGGTCCTGCTCGATCGTCAGATCGTCCCCGAGCATCGCCCGCACCTGGAGTTCGAGCGGGTTGTCGCGCTTCTCCCCGCCGCCGTGCTTCGGCGCGAAGGGGTAGAACGTGCCGCGCTTGTAGAGGTAGACCAGCGCCAGCGACCGCTGCCGGTCATCGCGGAAGCCGACCAGCGAGCACAGCAGCTGCGGGCCGAACCCCGCCTCCTCCAAGGACGTATTGACCGCGTGCAGATCGTTGACCAGGCCCGCCACGTCTTCCGGGTCGTGCCGTACGAGCAGCCACGTATAGCCGTACGCGTCCTGGGAGAACTCCACGGAACCGTCCAGCAGGGACCGCGCCTCCTCCTGGATGCGTGAGAACACCCCGCCCTCGACGCTCGCGAAACACACCGTGCCCAGGCCCGTCGGGGAAAAACCGGCCGCGGCCTGGAGAGTCACCGCGGCGGACGGCAGCGCGAAGAGCTGGTCGAGATCGGGGCGTACCGGCTTGCTGCGGCCCAGGATGGCGTCCAGAAATCCCATGCGCGACTTCCTCCTTGCTCGTTACGGCACTTGCACCAGCCCCCTCCACCGCCCCTCTCTTCACGGCCGCCCCAGCTCCGCCGCTATCCGCCCCAGCTGGTCCAGCCGCTGCTCCAGCGTCGGGTGCGAGGACAGCAGCCGGTTGAAGTTCTCCTTGTTGAATGCCGGGGCGAAGTAGAAGGCGTTGAACGGCTGGGCCTTGCGCAGATCTTCGGTCGGGATCCGCGCGATCTGGCCGGTGACCTTCGTCAGCGCGGCGGCCAGCGCCGACGGGCGGCCGGTCAGCAGCGCGGCGGCCCGGTCGGCGGACAGCTCGCGGTAACGGGACAGCAGCCGGGTCAGCAGGAAGCTGATCGCGTAGACGACCACGCTGACGGCGGTGACGATGAGCACGGCGATGGCCGCGTTCTGGTCCCGGTTGTTGCGGCCGACGCCGCTCCACAGGGCGGCTCGGGTGATGATCCCGGCAAGTACACCGAGGAACGACGCGATGGTCATCACCGCGACATCGCGGTGCGCGACATGCGAGAGCTCGTGGGCCAGCACGCCCTCCAGCTCCTCCGGCTCCAGCCGCCTGAGCAGCCCGGTCGTGGCGCACACCATCGAATTCTTCTGATTACGGCCGGTGGCGAACGCGTTCGGCACATCCGACTCGGCGATGGCGACCCTCGGCTTGGGCATATCGGCCAGCGCGCACAACCGGTCGACGGCGCCGTGCAGCTCGGGCGCCTGCTCCGGCGTGACCTCACGCGCGCCCATGCTGAACGCCGCGATCCGGTCGCTGAACCAGAACTGCGCGACGAACAGGGCACCGGCGATCAGCAGCACCACCACCCAGGCGCCCTTGAGCAGCACCACCAGCACGCCGACGACCACGACGTACAGCAGTCCGATGAAGAACATCGTCGTGACCATGCGCGAGGTCAGCCCGCGGTCCGGGGCGAATCGGGTCTGTGCCATGGCTCCTCCACAAACGCCGCACTTCGCGCAGTGCGCCGACCCGCCGCGCGCCGTCTTCGCACCGCACGCCGCGCGCCCTGCACACTGCGCCGCTGTCCCGATTCTCCCTCTTCAGGCCTATATACGGGGTAAAGCCGAGGCCAGAAGACTGCCGGGCGCGTCGGTGAGCGTCCGCCCCGGGCGGGCCGGCGGACCGGGCCCCCAACGGGGCGCCGATCCGGCCGGGAGCCGCCTACCTGGCGGCCAGCTGCGCCAGCCCCTCGGTGGCGATCCGCTCGAAGACCGCGACATCGGCCTCGAAGACCGAATCGGCGATCGGCCAGTGGATGACGAGCTCATCGATGCCCAGCTCGGCGTGGTGGCCGGCGAAGTCCACAAAGGCGTCCACGGAGTCCAGCGGACGGTCCGGGGTGAAGCCGGTCAGCATGATCTTCTGCAGTTCGCCGCCGTCCCGGCCCTGGTCGGCGCAGGCCTTCGACAGCCGCTCGATCTGCCCGCGGACCGCCTCGCGCGACTCGGCGGGCGTACCGCCCCCGTTCGAGACCTTGGGGTCGCCGGTCGTCACCCAGGCCTGGCCGTACTGGGCGGCCAGCTTCAGCCCGCGCGGCCCGGTGGCCGCCACCGCGAACGGCAACCGCGGCCGCTGCACACAGCCGGGGATGTTGCGGACCTCGTGCGCGGAGTAGTGGACGCCCTCGTGGGAGACGGCGCCCTGGGTCAGCAGCCGGTCCAGCAGCGCCACGAACTCGCCGAAGCGGTCCGCCCGTTCCCGCGGCGACCAGGGCTCCTGGCCGAGCGCGGTGGCGTCGAAGCCGTTTCCGCCGGCGCCGATGCCCAGGGTGATCCGGCCGTCGCTGATGTCGTCGAGCGAGATCAGTTCCTTGGCGAGGGTGACCGGGTGCCGGAAGTTCGGCGAGGTGACGAGGGTGCCCAGCCGGATCCGGGAGGTCGCGGCCGCGGCCGCGGTCAGGGTGGGGAGGGCGCCGAACCAGGCCTGGTCGCGGAAGGTTCGCCACGAAAGGTGGTCATAGGTGTACGCGGCGTGGAAGCCCAGCTCCTCGGCGCGCTGCCACACCTCCCGGCCGCCTTCGGACCAACGGCGGACGGGGAGTATCACGGTGCTCAGTCGCATACCCCCGAGCGTACGGCCGTCCGGACGTTCCGGACGATCCGCCTCCGGGGCGCACATCCCCACCCACCCGCGCCCCCTTCCCGGCCGTCCCGGGCTCATCCGCGCAACCCACCGCACGCCTGTGCGCGGTGGTACGGGAAGATGGCCCCGTGACTGATGCCCCCGACACCCCACTCCGGGCGCCCGCACCGGCCGTTGCGCCCCGGCTGATCGCCACCGACCTCGACGGCACACTGCTGCACGACGACAAGACGGTTTCCGACCGGACGATCGCCGCGCTCGCCGCCGCGGAGCGGGCCGGCATCGAGGTGTTCTTCGTCACCGGGCGCCCGGCCCGCTGGATGGGCGTGGTCAGCGACCATGTGCACGGCCACGGCCTGGCCATCTGCGCGAACGGCGCGGCCGTCGTCGATCTGCACCGCGGCGGCCTGATCGTCGAGGTCAGCCCCCTGGAACGCACGGTCGCGCTACAGGTCGTGGACGCGCTGCGCAGCGCCGCGCCGGGCACCTCGTTCGCGGTCGAGCGGACCAGCGGCATCCACTACGAGCCGCAGTATCCGCCCCTCCTCCTGGACCCGGCCGCGATCGTCGCGCCGGCGGAGAAACTGCTCGCCGAGGACTTCGTACCGCCGCTGTGCCCGAGCGCGACCGAGCCGGACTGCCCGGCCGAGCCCCGTGAGGCGACCGGGCGGCCGGACGACCTGGCCGACGGCACCAGGAGCCCCGGCGAGCGCCAAGGCCCCAGCGCCCCCACCTTCCCCGACCAGCCCGTGATCAAGCTGCTCGCCCACCACCCCGACCTGGACCCCGACGCGTTCCTCAAGCTGGCCCGTACGGCCGCGGGCGATCTCGCGTCCTTCACCCGGTCCAGCCCCACCGCGCTCCTGGAGATCAGCGGACCCGGCGTGAGCAAGGCCGGCACCCTCGCCCGCTGCTGCGCCGAGCGCGGCATCACGCCGGAAGAGGTCGTCGCCTTCGGGGACATGCCGAACGACATCGAGATGCTGACCTGGGCCGGCACCTCGTACGCCATGGCCAACGCCCACCCGGACGTGCTGGCCGCCACGACGCGGCGTACCGAGTCCAACAACGACGACGGTGTCGCGGTCGTCATCGAGCGGATCCTTCAGCAACGCCACGAGCAGCGGGACCGCTGACCGGACCACTGACACGACCGTCGGCAGGACGATCGCCTGCGCTGAGGAAGACAGCGCGGGGCCCTCACAGCGGCGCCTCCCACGTCACCTTGGTGCCCGTGCCGTCCTCACCCGGACCGGGGCCGTAGGTGCTGGAGCCGCCCAGCGACTCCGCGCGCTTGGCGAGGTTCTTGAGGCCGCTGCGGCGACCGCTGTCCGGGATGCCGATGCCGTCGTCGGCGACGGTCAGACGGACGCCGTCGGTGCCGTCCGGCAGGCGGATCGTGGCGTCGACGACGACCTCGATCCGGGAGGCCTGGGCATGCCGGAAGGCGTTCGACAGCGCCTCCCGCAGCGCGGCGATCAGATTCTTGCCGGTCAGTTCGCCGACCCGGGAGTCGACCGGGCCGATGAAGCTGGCCGACGGCTGGAAGCCGAGCGGTACGGCGGCGGTGCCGATCTCGCGCAGGACCCGGGTGCGCAGCCCGGACGGCGCCTCGGCCGGGCCCTGTTGGAGGGCGAAGATCGCGGTCCTGATCTCCTGGATGGTGACGTCCAGCTCGTCGACGGCCTTGCCGACGCCCTGCGCCACCTCCGGCACGACGGACCTGCGCTGTGCGCTCTCCAGCATCATGCCGGTCGCGAACAGCCGTTGGATCACGAGATCGTGCAGGTCACGGGCGATCCGGTCGCGGTCCTCGTAGACCGCGAGCCGCTCACGGTCGCGCTGTGCATCGGCCAGTACGAGCGCCAGCGCGGCCTGCGCAGCGAACTGGGTGGCCAGCGTTCGCTCGGCGCCACTGAACGGGCGGGCGCCCCGGGCACGCGGTGTGGCGAGGGTGCCCAGCACCCGGCCACCGCTCTTCAGCGGCAGCATCATGCTCGGCCCGAAGCGCGGTGCGATGGCCGTGACCATGCGCGGGTCGGTGGCCGAGTCGTCCACGAACACCGGCTCACCGGCGAGAAGTTGTTCGGCCACCGGGCTGTCGGGCGGAATCCGCGTCCCCATGATCCCGGCGGGGTCGTCCGCCGACACCGCGACGATCTCCAGACCGCCCTCGTCGTCGGGCAGCAGCACGATGCCGGCCGCCGAATCCGCCAGCTTGCGGGCCTGCTCGGCGACCACCGCGAGCGCATCGTCGACATCGCTGCCGGCGAGGAGTTCGGTGGTCACCGCCACCGAACCGTCGATCCAGCGCTCCCGCTGCCGGGACGCCGCATACAGCCGGGCATTGCCGATCGCGATACCGGCTTCGGTGGCGAGCACCCGCACCATGTGCAGATCCTCCTCGCTGAACTCCCCGCCGCCGCGCTTCTCCGTCAGATAGAGGTTGCCGAAGATCTCGCCCTGCACGCGGATCGGCACCCCCAGGAACGTCCGCATCGGCGGGTGCCCCGGCGGGAATCCGGCCGAGCGGGGGTCCTGGGTGAGGTCGGCGAGGCGCAGCGGCTTGGGATCGTGGATGAGCGCGCCGAGCAGGCCCCTGTGGCCGTCGGGCAGCGCACCGATCCGCCGGTGCTCGCGCGCGCTCACGCCGTACGTCACAAAGTCCGACAGCCCCATGCGGGCGTCGTCGATGATCCCGATGGCGGCATAGCGGGCGTCAGCGAGCTCGGCGGCGGTCTCCACGATCCGGTCGAGGGTGATGTGCAGATCGAAACCCGCGCCGACCGTACGCATCGCCTCCAGCAGCTGCGGCACCCGGGCGGTCAGCTCGGTCGACAGGCCCTGCAGGCTGCGGGTGGCCTCGGTGGCGGCGCCCATGGGGTCGGGGTCCGCGCCCCCGCGCCCGGGGTCCGTGGGATCCGGGGGTGGAGGTCCTGCCGTGGCTGCCATGCCCACGAGCCTAATAAGGGGCCAATTAAGGAGCCATTTCTACAGAAAGCTCCGTTATGGGCAGGGCCCCGTCCACCGCCCGCTCGCGCTCCAGCATCCGCCGGAACGGGCCCTCGGTCGCGGCCAGTTCCGCGTATCCGCCGCGCTGCACGGCCCGTCCGCGGTCCAGCACCAACACCTCGTCGACCGCGTCAAGACCGGTGAGCCGGTGGGTGATCAGAACCGTCGTACGGCCCTCGGTCGCGGCCAGCAGATCGGCGGTCAGCGCATCGGCGGTGGCCAGGTCGAGATGCTCGGCGGGCTCGTCGAGAACGAGTACGGGGAAGTCCGCGAGCAGCGCGCGGGCCAGCGCCAGCCGCTGCCGCTGGCCGCCGGACAGCCGGGCGCCGTGCTCCCCGACCATGGTGTCCAGGCCGTCGGGCAGACCGCGCACCCAGTCCGCGAGCCGTGCCCGGCCGAGCGCGTCCCACAGGTCCAGGTCACCGGCGTTGTCCGCGGCGGGCCCCCGGTCCCGGCGGGCGAGCCTGAGGTTCTCCCGCAGTGAGCTGTCGAAGAGGTGCGCGTCCTGCGCGCACAGCCCCACCAGCCGCCGGACCGCGTCCCCGTCCAGCTCCTGGGCGTCCGTTCCGTCCAGCGTGTACGTCCCCGACTCCCGGTCCAGGAAGCGCAGCAGCACCTGCGCCAGCGTGGTCTTGCCGGAGCCGGACGAGCCGACGACGGCGAGCCGGCGGCCGGCCGTCAGGGTGAAGCCGATGCCGTCCAGCGCCGGCCGGTCCTGACCGGTGTGGCGCGCGGTCAGATCCCGTACGACCAGCGGGAACGGCGTCTTGGGCGGGGCGGCCGGCGTGGCCGGCTCCTGTACCGGCGCCGGGGCGTCCAGCACCTCGAAGACCCGCTCGGCGGCGCGCCGGGTGCGCTGCCGGTACTGCACGGCGAGCGGCAGCCCCGTCACCGCCTCGAACGCGGCGAGCGGAGTGAGCACGACGACGGCCAGCCCCACCCCTTCCAACCGGCCCGCGTACACGGCCTGGACGCCGGCCACCGCCGCCGCGGCAACGGTCAGTCCGCACAGCAGCGCCGAGAGCCCGGCGCCGGTCCCGGCCACGGCGGCCGAGCGGGAGGCGATCCGGGTCAGCTCGCGGTCCGCGCGCCGTACCGCTTCCGTACGTGACGTGAGGGCGCCGGCCACCGTCAACTCGGCGGTACCGGTGAGCACATCGACGACGCGGGTGGCGAGCCGGCCGCGGGCCGGCGCCAGCTGACGCTCCGCCCGCCGGGCCAGCGCGCCCGAGAGCGCCGGCACACCCGCACCCGCGAGCAGCAGCCCCACGGCGAGGATCGCCCCGGCCTCCGGCAACAGCCATCCGGTGAAGCCGACGGCGCCCGCGCCGACCAGCACCGCCGCCCCGACGGGCAGCAGCCAGCGCAGGAAGTAGTCCTGCACCGCGTCGACATCGGCCACCAGCCGCGACAGCAGATCGCCGCGGCTGCGCTCCTTGAGCCCGGCCGGCGCGAGCCGCTCCAGCCGCCGGAAGACGGCGACGCGTACGTCGGCGAGCATCCGGAACACCGCGTCATGGGCGACCAGCCGCTCGGCGTACCGGAAGACCGCGCGCCCGATCCCGAACGCCCTGGTCGCGGTCACCGCCACCATCAGATACAGCACCGGCGGCTGCTGCGACGCGCGCGAGATCAGCCAGCCGGAGGTCGCCATCAGGCCCACCGCGCTGCCCAGCGCGAGGCTCCCGAGCAGCAGCGCCAGCGCGAACCGCGCCCGGCGGGCCCGGGCCGTCCGCCGCAGCCGGGTCAGCGCCGCACCGCGGCCGGGGACGGCGGCGGAGTCGGCGTCGGCGTCGGCGTCGGCGGCGGCGTCGGCGTCGGCGGTTTCGGCCTCGCCCGGTTCGCAGGCCGGTTCGTCGGCCGGCACCATGGCGGAATCCCGGTCCCCAGGGGCCGAGTCCATGGCCTCGTCGGGGCCCGAGGCTGCTCCCGCGTGCACGGCGGCGCGCGGGTCCGCCCCCACCGCATCGGTCGGCCGCACACCGTCCGCACCCACCGGATCGGGCAGCCGCACACCGTCCGCACCCACCGGATCGGGCAGCCGCACCACCTGGTCCGCCACCGCCAGCAGCGCCGGCCGGTGGACGACGAGCAGCACCGTACGGCCGACCGCGAGCCGCCGGACCGCGGCCACGATCGCCTCCTCGGTCTCGCCGTCCAGATTCGCGGTGGGCTCGTCCAGGAGCAGGATCGGGCGGTCGGCGAGGAAGGCGCGGGCGAGCGCGAGGCGCTGGCGCTGGCCGGCGGAGAGCCCGGCGCCGGATTCGCCGAGCCGGGTCGCCATGCCGTCGGGGAGTGCGTCGATGAAGTCCAGCGCGCCGGCGTCGGCCAGCGCGGTGCGCACCGCGGCGTCGTCCGCGTCCGGACGGGCCAGCCGTACGTTCTCGGCGATGGAGCCCGCGAACAGATGCGGGTGCTGCGGTACCCAGGCGATCCGCTGCCGCCAGCTCTCGGGGGAGAGGGACGCGATGTCCTGGCCGTCGACAAGGGCCCGGCCCCGGGACGGTGCGGTGAAGCCGAGCAGCACGCTCAGCAGGGTGGACTTGCCGGCGCCGGAGGGGCCGACCAGTGCGACGGTCTCGCCGGGCCGCGCCTCGAACGAGATCGCGGGCAGCGAGTCGGCGGTCCGACCGGGGTGGCGGACCACCAGCCCCTCGACGGCCAGCGCGGTGCCCTCGGGCGCGGGTGCGGTGCCGGGCACCGGCAGCGGCGTCTCCAGCACCGCGAAGATCTCCTCCGCGGCCGAGAGCCCCTCGGCCGCGGCGTGGTACTGCGCGCCCACCTGCCGCAGCGGCAGATACGCCTCGGGTGCCAGCACCAGCACCATCAGGCCGGTGTAGAGGTCCAGTTCGCCGTGCACCAGCCGCATACCGATGCCGACGGCGACCAGCGCGACGGAGATGGTGGCGAGCAGCTCCAGCGCGAAGGAGGAGAGAAAGGCGATCCGCAGGGTACGCAGCGTCGCGCGGCGGTATTCGCTGGTGATGGTGCGGATGGCGGCGGCCTGGGCCTTGGCCCGGCCGAAGACCTTGAGGGTGGGCAGGCCCTCGACGACATCGAGGAAGTGGCCGGACAGCCGGGCGAGCAGCCGCCACTGGCGGTCCATCCTCGACTGGGTGGCCCAGCCGATCAGGACCATGAAGAGCGGGATCAGCGGGAGGGTGAGGACGATCGTCAGCGCCGAGATCCAGTCGCCGGTGACGATCCGGGCCAGCACCGCGAGGGGGACGACGACCGCCAGTCCCAACTGCGGCAGATAGCGCGCGAAGTAGTCGTCGAGGGCGTCGATACCGCGGGTGGCGAGGGTGGTGAGCTCGCCGGTGCGCAGTTCACCATCGTGCGAAGCGCCATCAGGGGCGGTGGCCGGGCGATGGGCGGGACCCAGCCGCGCCGCCCGCTCGATCAGCCGCATCCGCAGCTCGGACTTGACCGCCGCGCCGGCGCGGTGCGCGGCCAGTTCGGTGAGCCAGGAGACCAGGCCACGCCCGACGGAGACCGCGGCGAGCAGCGCCAGCGGTGTGGTCAGGGCGCCGAGATCGAGATCGTGCTGGAAGGCGCCGACCACGATCTCGGCGATCAGCATCGCCTGGCCGACGACCAGGCCCGCTCCGGCAAGCCCGAGCAGCACCACCGCGACAAGGAAGCCGCGAGTGGCGTGGGCGTAGCGAAGCAGGCGCGGGTCGACCGGTTTCACGTGAAACATCCATCCTGCCGAGGGCCGCCCCCGAGGGGGCGGCGGCTCAGCTAGTGGGCATCGGCGATGTGCTGGGTGCCGATGCGCTTGCGGAACACCCAGTACGTCCACCCCTGGTAGAGCATCACGACGGGGGCGGCGATCCCGGCGCACCAGGTCATGATCTTCAGGGTGTACGGGCTGGAGGAGGCGTTGCTGACCGTGAGGTTCCAGCTCTCGTTCAGCGTGGACGGCATGACGTTCGGGAAGAGCGTCAGGAACAGCATGGCGACGGCGGCCGCGATGGTGATGCCGGAGAACGCGAACGCCCAGCCCTCGCGCCCGAGCCGATTGGCACCGAGCGCCGCGACCAGCGCGACCATGGCGACGATCATGGCGATCAGGCTGGTGCCATCACCCTTGTCGGCCTGGGTCCAGCCCAGGAAGCCGACCGCCAGGACGGCCGTGACCAGTCCGAGGACGCCCGCCATCCGGCGCGCGCGTTCCCGGATGTCGCCCACCGTCTTGAGCGAGGCGAACACCGCGCCGTGGAAGGTGAACAGCGTCAGCGTGACCAGGCCGCCGAGGATCGCGTACGGGTTCAGCAGGTCGAGCAGGGTCCCGACGTACTCCTTGTGCGCATCGATCTTCACGCCGTGCACGATGTTGCCGAAAGCGACGCCCCACAGCACCGCGGGCAACAGCGAGGTCCAGAAGATCGCCTGCTCCCAGTTCCGCTGCCAGCGCTCCTCGGCCCGCTTGGCGCGGTACTCGAACGCGACTCCGCGCACGATCAGGCAGACGAGGATGAGCAGCAGCGGCAGATAGAAACCGGAGAACAGGGTGGCGTACCACTCGGGGAAGGCGGCGAAGGTCGCACCGCCCGCGCTGAGCAGCCAGACCTCGTTACCGTCCCAGACCGGCCCGATGGTGTTGATCAGTACGCGCTTCTCGCGCCGGTCGCGGGCGAGGAGCTTGGTGAGGACGCCGATCCCGAAGTCGAATCCTTCGAGGAAGAAGTACCCGGTCCAGAGGACGGCGATAAGGACGAACCAGACGTCGTGGAGTTGCACAGTCGCCTCCTAGTACGAGAAGGCCATCGGCCGGTCGGCGTCCGTGCTGTCGCCGCCGATCTTGGTGGGCGGGTTGAGGTCGGAGTCGGTGAGCTCCTGGGGGCCGGCCTTGATGTACTTCACCAGCAGCTTGACCTCGATCACCGCGAGGATGGCGTAGAGCGTGGTGAAGACGATCATCGAGGTGAGCACCTCGCCCTGCGAGACGCCCGGGGAGACCGCGTCCGAGGTGCGCAGCACGCCGTAGACGACCCAGGGCTGGCGGCCCATCTCGGTGAAGATCCAGCCCCAGGAGTTCGCGATGAGCGGGAAGCCGAGGGTGACAAAGGCGAGCGACCAGTACCACTTGCTCAGGCGGGCACCGAGCACCTTGTTCTTGGTGAGCGCGAGATGGGGTGGTTCCTCGTCCCCCGTACGCAGCCCGGGCGCCAGCCAGAACTTCTTACGGGTCAGCCAGAGGCCGGCGAGTCCGATGGCGAAGGACGACATGCCGAAGCCGATCATCCAGCGGAAGCCCCAGTAGGCGACCGGGATGTTGGGCCGGTAGTCGCCGGGCCCGAACTTCTGCTGCTCGGACTTGTTGACGTCGTTGATGCCGGGGACCGGCGAGGTGAAGTCGTTGTGCGCGAGGAAGGAGAGCAGGCCGGGCACCTCGATGGCGACCTTGTTGTGGCCCTTGTCGACATCGCCGTAGGCGAAGACCGAGAACGGCGCCGGTTCTTCCTTGTCCCACAGCGCCTCGGCGGCGGCCATCTTCATCGGCTGCTGCTTGAACATGACCTTGCCGAGCGAGTCACCGCTGATCGCGGTGAGGATGCCGGCTATGACGAGGGTTATCAGCCCGAGCCGCAGCGATGTCCGCATGACCTTGATGTGCTTCTTGCGCATCAGGTGGAACGCGGAGATGCCGACCATGAACGCGGCGCCGGTCAAGAAGGCCGCGGTCAGCGTGTGAAAGACGACGACCAGGGTGGTGTCCTGGGTCAGCACCTTCAGGAAGTCGGTCAGCTCGGCACGGCCGGTGGTGGCGTTGTACTTGTAGCCGACCGGGTGCTGCATCCAGGAGTTCGCGGCCAGGATGAAGTACGCCGACAGGATCGTGCCGATCGAGACCATCCACATGCAGAAGCAGTGGATCTTCTTCGGCAGCTTGTCCCAGCCGAAGATCCACAGACCGATGAAGGTGGACTCGAAGAAGAACGCGATGAGCGCCTCGAAGGCCAGCGGGGCACCGAAGACGTCGCCGACGAACCGCGAGTAGTCGGACCAGTTCATGCCGAACTGGAACTCCTGGACGATGCCGGTGACGACACCCATCGCGATATTGATCAGAAACAGCTTGCCCCAGAACTTGGTGGCCTTGAGGTACTTCTGCCTCCCCGTGCGCACCCATGCGGTCTCGAGCCCGGCCACCAGAGCGGCGAGGGAGATCGTCAGGGGGACGAACAGGAAGTGGTAGACGGTGGTGATGCCGAATTGCCATCGCGCCAGAGTCTCTGGCGCCAACGCCAGCTCCATGCCGTGCTCCTTACGTCGCCGTTTGCACTACGGCAATGTCCCTTTTGCGACACATAAAGCGGCGCATACCGGGACGGGCTTGTGAACGCGTTCACATTCACAAGCATTATCTCCTACAGCCTCACAACCTTGGGTGTGGGGGGTACGTGACCGCGGTCACGCCCGAATCCACGGTGCGCAACCCCTTCCAGCGAGCTTCAACATATTGTTGAATTCGTCGCCATGAAGATCCGCATCTCCTGGCCCGCCGGGCAATTGACCGCGACCCTCGACGACACTCCGACCGCCACGGCGCTCCTCGCCGCACTCCCGGTCGGCTCCACCGCCCACACCTGGGGCGAAGAGGTCTACTTCGACACCGGGCTCACGCCCGCACTGGAGGCCGGCGCCCGCCAGGTCGTCGAGCCCGGCACGGTCGCCTTCTGGACCGAGGGCAACGCACTGGCCCTGCCCTACGGCCCGACACCGATATCCCGCGGCGAGGAGTCCCGCCTCGCCTCTCCCTGCAACGTCCTGGGCCGCATCGACGGCGACCCTCGCGCGCTGGCCACCGTCCGCAGCGGCGACCCGATCCACGTACAGAAAGCCTGAGGCCGCGGGTCAGCGGACCCACGGCCTCGATGCAACGCCTTACAAAGGCTGACTTGCAGCAGCCACCCGACAGCGGCCGCCTTACAACGGCTTACAACGCCTTGCGAAACTCCTCCGCGGCCTGCAGGAACAGATCCATCGCCTGGCTCTCGCCGATCGTCACCCGCACACCCTCGCCGGCGAACGGCCGCACGACCACCCCGGCCCGCTCACAAGCCGCCGCGAAGTCGGTCGTACGGTCCCCCAGCCGCAGCCAGACGAAGTTGGCCTGCGACTCGGGGACCGTCCAGCCCTGCCCGAGCAGCCCCTCGACCACCCGCGCGCGCTCGGCCACCAGCGCATCGACCCGCTCCAGCAGCGCCGCCTCGCTGCGCAGCGAGGCCACCGCCGCCTCCTGAGCGAGCTGGCTCACGCCGAAGGGCACCGCCGTCTTGCGCAGCGCGGCGGCCACCGGCTCATGCGCCACCGCAAAGCCGACCCGCAGCCCCGCCAGGCCGTACGCCTTGGAGAAGGTGCGCAGCACGCACACATTGGGGCGGTCACGGTAGAGGTCGATACCGTCCGGCACCTCGGGATCGCGGATGAACTCGCGGTACGCCTCGTCCAGCACCACCAGCACATCGCTCGGCACCCGGTCCAGGAAGGACTCCAGCTCCGCACGGCGTACGACGGTGCCGGTGGGGTTGTTGGGGTTGCAGACAAAGATCAACCGGGTACGGTCGGTGACCGCGGCGAGCATCGCGTCCAGGTCGTGCACGTCACCGGAGGTCAGCGGGACCTGCACCGAGGTGGCGCCGGAAACCTGGGTGATGATCGGGTACGCCTCGAACGACCGCCAGGCGTAGATCACTTCATCGCCGGGCCCGGCCGTCGACTGGATCAGCTGCTGGGCCACACCCACCGATCCGGTCCCCGTCGCCAGATGCTCCACCGGCACCGAGAACCGCTCGGACAGCTCCGCCATCAGGCCGGTGCAGGCCATGTCCGGGTAGCGGTTGAAGGAACCGGCGGCGGTCACCGCGCTCTCCAGGACGCCCGGCAGCGGCGGATAGGGGTTCTCATTGGAGGACAGCTTGAATGCGA
Source organism: Streptomyces inhibens (assembly GCF_022221585.1). Classification (NCBI taxonomy): domain Bacteria; kingdom Bacillati; phylum Actinomycetota; class Actinomycetes; order Kitasatosporales; family Streptomycetaceae; genus Streptomyces; species Streptomyces inhibens. The sequence continues at coordinate 5,155,599 of NZ_CP084681.1, read as the reverse complement.
CGGGGCCATCGCTCGCCGCCGGCCGGCCAGGCTTGTAGGTGGGGATGCCGTCCAGCGCAGCACGTAGCTTCGGGGTCTTCTCGCTCACCGCAGGTCCTCCTCGACCGTCCCACTCGTCTCCAATACTGCACACCTTATGAGGATTGACCCGTTCGGCGGCAGTCCCGACCGGCATCGGTGTCACGGGCGCACCTGGCCGCGGCCACTCGGACGACCCCGCGCGAAGCCTCCGGGGCGCGCCGCCCGATAATCCGCGCGCCGGTAGCTCACGCCGTGGCGCGCATCCCCCGTCAAGGTGACTTGAGACCGCTTCGATACCTGAACCGATCTACAGGCAAAGCCGCCAGATCTGCCACTGAATGATCAACATTTACGCCAACTTCCTTTATTTCCAAGGGAATTGACACCCAATCACCATGCAGAAACGTGCCTTTCCACAGCCGTCAGCGGAGCCCCGCGAATGGCCCTACCGAGCCCTACTATCGGCTCGCCATGACAGCAGCAGGGAAGCACCAGGTGAGCCGGTCGACCGGTCGCCGGTTGGGGCGGGCGGGCATCCGGGACGTGGCCGCCGCAGCCGGTGTGTCGATCACGACTGTCTCCGACGCGCTCAACGGCAAGGGCCGGCTTCCGGATGCCACCCGTAGCCACGTCCGCGAGGTGGCCGACCGGCTGGGCTACCGCCCGTCCGCAGCCGCCCGCACGCTCCGTACCGGCAAGTCAGGGCTCCTCGGCCTGACGGTGACCACGTACGGGGATGAACCTTTCACCTTCACCGAATTCGCGTACTTCGCCGAGATGGCCAGAGCCGCCACCTCCGCGGCGCTGGCCCGCGGCTATGCGCTGGTCATCCTCCCCGCGACCTCCCGCCACGACGTGTGGTCCAACGTCGCCCTGGACGGCACGGTGGTCATCGACCCCGCCGACGGCGATCCCGTCGTCACCGAGCTCGTCCGGCACGGCATCCCCGTCGTCTCCGACGGCCGGCCCGGCGGCGCGCTGCCCGTCACCGGCTGGGTCGACAACGATCACGAAGCCGCCGTCCTCGGCCTGCTCGACCATCTCGCCGACGCCGGCGCCCGCCGCATCGGCCTGCTCACGGGCACCACCACCGACACCTACACCCGGCTGTCGACCACCGCCTATCTGCGCTGGTGCGAGCGGGTCGGCCAGGACCCGGTCTACGAGTCCTACCCGGCGCACGACCCGTGCGCGGGCGCCGTCGCGGCCGACCGGCTGCTGGCCCGCCCGGACCGGCCGGACGCCGTCTACGGACTCTTCGACCCCAACGGCACCGACCTGCTCGCCGCCGCCCGGCGCTACGGCTTGCGGGTGCCGGAGGACCTGCTGCTGGTCTGCTGCAGCGAGTCCACCGTGTACGCCACCACCGAGCCGCCCATCACCACCCTGTCCCTCAAGCCGCGCCGCATCGGCACCGCCGTCGTCCAGATCCTCATCGACGCCATCGAGGGGCTCGACAACGGCCGGCCCGTCGAACAGGTGATACCGACCGACCTGATCGTCCGGACCTCGTCCCAGCGACGCTCCCCGAGAACCACTATCAGCCCGCCACGAGGACCCACCTGCGACTGAGCGTGCTCCCACACAGGGACGACCGGGCGTACCGGCTCACGTCGGGCGCCCCCCATCGGCCAGGAAAAAACAGGGCGATCCCGGGATAAATCATCCGTGAATGCCAGGCTCCAGTGGATTGACCACCCCCGGGTGCGTCACAACCCGCGATCGGCATTCCTATGATGGGCGCACGACACCGCGGACCGCCGTCGACCAGGCAAAGGTCCGAGAGGTGCACGGCGGCGCGACGGTGGAGGGGTCGATGACTCAGGGGGCCAGTCAGGGACCCATGGTGTGGACCATGGCAGGACAAGCTCCGGCGTCTGTTCCGCCACCCGGAGCGCCGTCCGGTGCGTCCGCCGGGTCCCCCATGCCGCCGGCCGGTCCCCCGCTCCATCTGCCCGCCGGGCCCCCGGCCGCGCCTCCTGCCGCACCCCCCGTGGTGCCGCCCGCCGCCCCTCCGGCCGAGCTGCCCGAGGACTACACCCCGACCGCGCGCGACCTCCCGGTCATCGACCCGGGCCGTACGGCCACGCTCATCGACCGCCCGGCCGTCGTCCCGGTGCCCGAACCGGCCCACGACCCCGACGCGCCCGAGGGCATGGGTCCGCTGTACGTCGTCGGCGATGTGCACGGCTACTACGACGAGCTGCGCGAGGCGCTGGCCGCCGAGGGCCTGATCGACGCCGACGGCAACTGGGCGGCCGGCAACGCCCGGCTCTGGTTCCTCGGCGACTTCACCGACCGCGGCCCGGACGGCATCGGCGTGATCGACCTGGTCATGCAGCTCTCCGCCGAGGCCGCGGCGGCCGGCGGCTACTGCAAGGCCCTGATGGGCAATCACGAACTGCTACTGCTGGGCGCCAAGCGGTTCGGTGACACTCCCGTGCAGTCCGGCGCCGGCACCGCCTCGTTCCAGGCCGCCTGGCTTCTGAACGGCGGTCAGAAGACCGATATGGACCGCCTGGAGGACCACCACCTCCAGTGGATGGCCCGGCTGGACGCCGTGATGGAGGAGGACGGGCATCTGCTCGTGCACTCCGACACCACCGCCTACCTCGAATACGGCGACTCCATCGAGGCCGTCAACGACACCGTCCACGACGTGCTCACCCGCAGCGACGCCGACGAAGTCTGGGACCTGTTCCGCAAGTTCACCAAGCGCTTCGCCTTCCGCGACGAGTCCGGTTCACAGGCCGTACGCGAACTCCTGGACGCCTACGGCGGCGACCGCGTCGTCCACGGCCACAGCCCGATCCCGTATCTGCTGGGCGAGGTCGGCACGGAGGACAGCGAGAACGACGGCATCGCGGTCGACGGCCCGCATGTCTACGCCGACGGTCTGGCCATCGCCATGGACGGCGGCATCACGATGGCCGGAAAGTTGCTGGTCGTTCAACTTCCGCTGACTGGCTGAGCGTTCTCGGGGCAGGTGTACGTCTGGCCGGCGCGTGGCCGGTCAGGGGCCGAATCGGGGGCGGCACGGGCGAAATCCGGTCGTGCCATTACTCAATTTCCGCAAACTCTCTGTCACCCCGCGCCGGAGTCGCTCTACCATCGGTCTATCCGTAGCAGGCTCTCCTCCGTTTCCGCCCACTGCCCGGCCAACGCCGGCCGTACGGCCCTACGGAGCATCGGGGGATGCACATGAACAGCGCTCCGCACCTGCTGAACGAGGACCGCGCGGAATTTGCGCGGATCCTTGATGAGGCGCTGCGTACCGCCGAATACCGCCCGGACGACCTCACCGCCGCCGCGGGAAAGCACCTCAATACCGAGCAGTTGCGCACGATGGCGCTCAGCGCGACCACCGCCATCGCCGCCTGCGCCACGGCCGAATACCAACGCTATGTCCAGCTCCGTGCCGAGCTGCGCGCGCCGGCGCCCACGTCGCCCGCTGCCGGCGCGGGCGGCGGAGAGCAGGACGGGACCGCCGGCGAGGGACTGGGACTGGCCACCGCAGCGGTCATGGGCGAGGCCGAAACCACCGGTGCCGGACTGGCCGCCATGATCACCGTGCTCGCCCCGGTCCTCGCGGGTATCGCCGCCGTCCTCTTCCTCCTCATCGGCTATGTGCTGCGCACCATAAGCCCCGACAAGTCCCTGGCGCAGCCGCTGATCAGCGTCGGCTGGATCTTCGCGGCGCTGACCGCCGCCGGCGCCCTCGTCGCGATGTGCGGCCTGGTCGTCACGGCGCTGCGCAACAGCTCCTCCGGCCAGAGCACCAGAGCCGACGAACTGGGCGAGGCACTGGACAACGCCCACGAGGCCTGGCGGCGCGCCCTCCTGGAGCGCGGCCTGCTGCCCTTTCTCCGCGAGGCGCTCAGCGATCCGTCGGCGACTCCCGACGACGACCCCGTGCGCTATGTCCCCCGCCGCACCAAGGCTCCCGAGAGCCGCATCCCCACCCTCGGCTACACCCGCCCCGAGTTCACCAGCCCCGACAGCGGCTCCTCGGGGTCCCGCCCGCGCTACTCCAGCCCGGACTTCACCAGCCCGGATTACGGCGGGCCGGATCATCAGCCGGATTAGCAGCGTTGTGAGGGGGCAGGGGCGGACGGGCCCTGGGGACGTGGTGAGGGATCAGGGGCGGACGCGCTCTAGGGGCGTTGCGGCGGTCCCAGGAGGGGTCGTCCTGGTACCAGGCCACCGGGCGGCCCGAAGTCGCGGCGCGTGCCGGTGACTTCGGGCCGGTGCCGGGCGTCACGCCCGTCGGGGAGGTCCTGGCCGGGTCAGTCCGCGATCGGCAGATAGACGCGGTTGCCCGCCGCGGCGAACTCCTTCGACTTCTCGGCCATGCCGGCCTCGGCGTCGATCGCCAGGTCACCACCGTGCTCGCGCCGGATGTCCTGACTGATCTTCATCGAGCAGAACTTCGGGCCGCACATCGAGCAGAAGTGCGCCGTCTTCGCCGGCTCGGCGGGCAGCGTCTCGTCGTGGAAGGCGCGTGCCGTGTCCGGGTCGAGGGCCAGGTTGAACTGGTCCTCCCAGCGGAACTCGAAGCGGGCGTCGGAGAGCGCGTCGTCCCAATCCTGGGCGCCCGGGTGGCCCTTGGCCAGGTCCGCCGCATGGGCCGCGATCTTGTACGTGATGACGCCGGTCTTGACGTCGTCGCGGTCCGGCAGGCCCAGGTGCTCCTTGGGCGTGACGTAACAGAGCATCGCGGTGCCCCACCAGGCGATCATCGCCGCGCCGATACCGGAGGTGATGTGGTCGTAGGCGGGCGCGATGTCGGTGGTCAGCGGGCCGAGCGTGTAGAACGGGGCCTCTTCGCAGATCTCCTGCTGGAGGTCGATGTTCTCCTTGATCTTGTGCATCGGGACATGTCCCGGGCCCTCGATCATGGTCTGTACGCCGTGCCGCTTGGCGATGGTGTTCAGCTCGCCGAGCGTCCGCAGCTCCGCGAACTGCGCCTCGTCGTTGGCGTCCGCGATGGAGCCGGGGCGCAAGCCGTCACCGAGCGAGTAGGTGACGTCGTAGGAGGCGAGGATCTCGCAGAGCTCCTCGAAGTGCGTGTAGAGGAACGACTCCTGATGGTGCGCCAGGCACCAGGCGGCCATGATCGAGCCGCCGCGGGAGACGATGCCGGTCTTGCGGCGGGCCGTGAGCGGGACATAGCGGAGCAGCACGCCGGCGTGCACCGTCATGTAGTCGACGCCCTGTTCGGCCTGCTCGATGACGGTGTCCTTGTAGATCTCCCAGGTCAGCTCCTCGGCCTTGCCGTCGACCTTCTCCAGCGCCTGGTAGAGCGGGACGGTGCCGATGGGGACGGGGGAGTTGCGCAGCACCCACTCGCGGGTGGTGTGGATGTTGCGACCGGTGGACAGGTCCATGACCGTGTCGGCGCCCCAACGGGTCGCCCAGGTCATCTTCTCCACCTCCTCCTCGATGGAGGAGGTGACCGCCGAGTTACCGATGTTCGCGTTCACCTTCACCAGGAAGTTCTTGCCGATGATCATCGGCTCGATCTCCGGGTGGTTGATGTTGGACGGCAGCACCGCGCGGCCGGCCGCGATCTCGTCGCGCACGAACTCGGGCGTGACGTTCTCGCGGACGGCGACGTACTCCATCTCCGCGGTGATCTCGCCGCGCCGGGCGTATGCGAGCTGGGTGACCGCGGCGCCATCACGGCCGCGGCGCGGCTGGCGGGGGCGGCCCGGGAAGACCGCGTCGAGGTTCTTGAGGCCGCCGCGCGGCGAGGTGTGCTTGAGGCCGTCGTCCTCGGGGCGCATGGGGCGGCCCGCGTACTCCTCGGTGTCGCCCCGGCCGATGATCCAGTTCTCCCGCAGCGGCGCGAGGCCACGGCGGACATCGGTTTCGATGTTGGGGTCGGTGTACGGACCTGACGTGTCGTAGAGCGTCACGTCCTTGCCGTTGGTGAGGTGCACCCGCCGGACCGGGACCCTGAGGTCCGGACGCGATCCGGAGACATAGCCCTTGTGCCAGCCGATCTGCGGCTCACCGCCGGGGCCGGCACTGTTTTCAGGCGTGCGTGCATCCTGCAGAGTCATGTAGACCCAACTCCCTACGCCGGCATTACCCGGTAACAGGTTCGGCGGTCGACGCAGCGGCTTCCGTGGGTGACGTACCGGCATCTGCCGGACATCCCGCGGAGGTCAGCGTCCTCTCAGCCCGGTGCTCCGAGCTCCCGCGATTGCAAAGGTGCCACCACGGTAGCGGCCGACGTGGCGCGGTGAACAGGGGGCCCCATGAGTTCTTGCGATGATCGGGCGGTGAGCCCCAACGAGTCCCACCACCATTCCGCCGCGCACTCGCACGGGCACGGACATCCGCCCGCCGGGCACTCGCACGCGCATGGCCACGCGCCCGCCGCGCCCGTTTCGCGGCATCTGCGCAAGGTCATCGCGGCGGTGCTGATCCCGTTCGCGGTCGCCGTGACGGTCGGTCTGATCGTGCTCTGGCCAGGCGGCGCGCCGTCCCACGAACCGTCCGGCGTCGGCTTCGACCAGCCCACGGAGCAGGCCCGAGTGATCAAGGTGGTGGAGGTGAACTGCGCGGATGTGCATGCCGAGCAGCAGCCCCAGCCACCATCGCCGACGGGGCAGCCACCGGCCGGGGGAGCGGCCAAGGGAAAGCCCTGCCAACAGGCGACGATCAAGGTGACCACGGGGGAGAACGCCGGGCGCACCTTCCAGACGGTGGTGACGCCGGACGCCCTGCGCCGCTACACCACCGGGCAGGGCGTGGTGGTCGCCTACTCCCCCAAGGCGCCGAAGGATCTGCAGTACTCGGTCACCGATGTCGACCGGTCGCTCCCGATGTGGGTACTGGCCGCGATCTTTGCCTTCGCGGTCGTGATCGTGGGCCGACTGCGCGGAGTGCTCGCACTGGTGGCACTGGCGGCCAGCTTCCTCGTCCTGACGCTGTTCATCCTCCCGGCGATCCTGCAGGGCTCCAATCCGCTGCTGGTGGCGGTGGTCGGAGGCAGCGCGATCATGCTGATCGCGCTGTACATGTGCCATGGGCTGACGGCCCGCACATCGGTGGCGGTGCTCGGCACCCTCGCGTCGCTGCTGCTGATCGCGCTGCTCGGATCGGTGTTCATCAACTGGGCGCTACTGACCGGCAATACGGACGACACGACCGGGCTGGTGCACGGTCTGTACCCGGAGATCGAGATCCACGGTCTGCTGCTGGCGGGCATCATCATCGGGTCACTGGGTGTGCTCGACGATGTGACGGTGACGCAGACCGCCGCCATCTGGGAGCTGAAGGACGCGGATCCGTCGGCCGGCTGGCGCAAGCTGTACGGCGCGGCGATGCGGATCGGCCGGGATCACATCGCCTCCGTCGTCAACACCCTCGTCCTGGCTTACGCGGGCGCCGCACTGCCGCTGCTTTTGCTGTTCTCGATCGCACAGAACAGCGTCGGTACGGTCGCCACGAGCGAGGTGGTCGCGGAGGAGATCGTCCGCACCCTGGTGGGCAGCATCGGCCTGGTCGCCTCGGTACCGCTGACGACCTTGCTGGCGGCCTTGGTCGTCTCGGCGGACCGCAAGTGGCAGGGCACCTCGGGGGCGCCCGGCGGAGCGGGAGCTGCGCCGTACGTCGAGGCAGGCGAAGGGTTCGGGGCAGGCTCCGGGGGAGGCCCGGTGGCGGGTGCACCGACGGGGCAGGCCGGGGGCCGGTCCGGTCGGCGCGGGGGGCACGGGAGGCGGCGTAAGCGGTGAGGGGTCCGGGGCGGGGCGGGGCGGGCGGGCTCCGGGGCGGGCTCAGCCCGCGGGCGCCTCTGTGAGGATCCGGTCCAACACGGCCTCCAGGGTCTCGCAGACCTCTTCCTTGCCGAGCGGTACGAGCCGGTCCGTACGGTCCAGGAAGGCGACCAGCGGCGCGGCGCTCACCCGGAACAGGGCGCGCTCGGCGCCGACTTGGAGGCTGATGAAGACATCGCTGAGGTTCGCGGACGAGCCCGGCTCGATACGCACATCGCCCTCACCCGACGGCCGGCTCAGCCCGTCCAACAGCAGCTCACGGCCGAACGCCCAGGTCACAGGCGCATCGCCAGGGAGATCAAAGGTGAGGCGGACGGCGTACGGATCGGCGCTGTCGAAGTCCAGATCCACCGGGATCCGGAACGCGAGCTCCTCCGAGACGACGAAGCTCATGATCACTTCTGCCTGAACTGTGTCGGTCATCAACCACTGCCCCGCACTTGATCGGAGATGGCCGGGAACATCCCCCGTAGCCTTATCGACGCCATCGTCTGCCACGTGCAGGCAGATCACAAGGAGTGAGTTTTCAGATACTGATAGAGAAGGCGAGTGTCGTTAGTGCCGCCTCCGCCATTTTCCGTAGTCGATCCGTAACGGACCGCAATCGATGCAGTTCGTCCGTGGGCAGGGAAACCGCCAACGTCGCGGCAGCCGCCCCGACTTGGATGGGAATGGCCGCACACACCGTGCCCAAGGCATATTCCTGGCGCTCATAAGCGACGTGATCGCGACGCACCGTATCCAAACGATGCAGCAAATCGTCCTCAGATCGCACAGAAAAGGGCGTTATCGACTGCACGGGATAGCGCGCCAGATGCTCCTTTCTCGCTGCCTCGTCCAACTGCGCGAGCAGACACTGCCCGATCGCATGGGCGTGTGCGGTCGTACGGAAGTCGACCCACTCCTCCACCGGCGGCCGCTCCGGGTCGTCGGTAACCGCCACCACCTCCACCTCACCCTCGCGGTAGACGGCGAAGTAGACGGCGGCGCCCAGCTCCCGGCCCGCCACGGCCAGAGCTTCGGAGATATAGGCCCGCTGCCGGCGCCTGGACCCGGCCCGGCCGATGACCTCGGCCGCCTCACCGAAGACGAAGACGCCGTTCTCGCGGTGCAGATAGCCCTCGTGGGTCAGGGTCCGCAACAAGTGGTACGTCGTCGGCAGCGGGAGTCCGGTCTCCCTGGCGAGCTGCTTGGCGGGTGCGCCGTCGGGATGCGCGCCCACCGCTTCCAGTAGCCGCAGCGCCCGCTGCACCGATCCGATCAAGGTGGGGTGAGACGCGGATTCACCGTTCACAGTTGCCAACGTCGACCCCCAGGTCCGCTCGCCATGGGGCACGGGGCCCCGGGCGCGGGATCCACTCCCGCGCCCGCGCGCGTCTCCCAGGCCCCCGCGATGCCGTCCGCTCGACCTCGCCTTACTCGGTATTTCCGGAACGTCACCGTCCGGAAGACGCCTGCGGTCCGCACTCTAACTCGGCCGATCGGGGCAGTAGGCCGAAAGCCGGGGGAGTTAACTCACCTGGTGGACTGGTGGCATGAGCGGGCGAGGCCGGGCCGACATCGGACGAGGCTGGGCCGTCTGCGGACGGGCCTGAGCCGTCATCGGACGCGCTCGGGCGGTGCCGATGGGGCGGTGCCGGCCGCCGGCACCGGTGAGTGATGCCGGTGAGTGGTGCCGGTGAGTGATGCCGGTCGAGCACCGCTGGTGGGTGGTGTGGGTGATGTGAGTGGTGGGCTCGGTGACGTCGGTGGTGTCAGTCGGGCTGCGTTGGCCATGTGGTGCCAGACGCCTGGTGTCGGAGGTGCGCTGTCGAGCCGACGAGATAGCCGGGTGGATGTCCGGCTTACCAATCGCCCTTCGACGAGGACGACGACGAGCCGCTGAACCTACGGACGAGGTAGATGACTCCGGCGATCAGGGCCGCCGCTATGAGGACCTTGAACAGCACGTTGATCAGGAAGCCGAGCGCGGTGGCGAGCAGTCCGCCGAAGACCACGATCAGGATGACCGGCGCCACGACCCAGGTGACCCACCACGGAAGCCCTGCGAATATCCCCTTACCAGCCACTGCTCTGCCCTGCTTTCTGTCTGTCGCGCTGTCTGTACCGCGCTATCTGTCTGCCGCGCCGTCTGTGTCTACCGCGCCGTCTGTCTGGTGCGCTGTCTCGCGCCGAGGGCACCGTCCGCATGCCGCGCTGCTGCTACCGCGCCGCCTCCGGCTGTCCCCTCACCAACGATGCTAGGGCGCGGAGCACGGCCGTGGGAGCCTCGCAGCCCCGGCCCTCCCCTGACCCTTCCCCTACGGGTCACGGGGGCCAACCCTTAGCTCTCAGGAGGAGAGAAGACCACCATCACCCGGAGATCCTCGCTGATGTGGTGGAACTTATGGGGCACCCCGGCCGGCACATAGACCACGCTGCCGCGCGCCACCGACTGTGTCTCCACCCCGACCGTGATCGCCGCCCGGCCGCTAACCACGAGATACACCTCGTCCTGGGCGTGCGGCTGCTGCGGATCGATGCTGCCGGCGTCCAGCGCGTAGAGCCCGACCGACATATTGCGTTCCCGGAGAAACTGCAGATAAGCACCGTCGTTCGCCGCTCGCTCCGCTTCCAGCTCATCCAGTCTGAAAGCTTTCATGCTGTTCGCACCCCTCGATGATTCAGACTTGTCTGCGACGATCTCACCATGAAGCATTTTCTGGTCAAGACGATCGCCAACGCCGCGGCGCTTGCCGTGGCCATCTGGCTGCTCAAGGACATCACGCTGACCGGTGAGAACACCGGTCGCAAGATACTCACGCTGATCCTCGTCGCGCTGATCTTCGGGTTGGTCAACTTCATCGTCAAGCCCGTGGTGAAGCTGCTGTCCTTCCCCTTGTTCATCCTCACGCTCGGCCTGATCACGCTGGTCGTGAACGCGCTGATGCTGCTCCTGACATCCTGGCTCGCCGGCAAGGCCGACCTCGCCTTCCATGTGGGCGGCTTCTGGACGGCACTGCTCGGCGGCGTGATCATCTCCATCGTCGCCTGGGCGATGCACGTGATCCTTCCCGACGAGGACTGACCGTTGACCGCCCCTTACCGCATCTGCTTCGTCTGCACCGGCAACATCTGCCGGTCGCCGATGGCGGAGTCCGTCTTCCGCGCCCGCCTCGCGGAGGACGGGCTCGACGGCCTGGTCGAGGTCGACAGTGCGGGCACCGGCGGTTGGAACGAGGGCGACGGAGCCGACCCGCGCACGGTCGCCGTGCTGCGCGCGGGCGGCTACGAACATGCCCACACCGCCCGGCAGTTCCAGGCTTCCTGGTTCAGCCACCTCGACCTGGTCATCGCACTCGACTCCGGCCATCTGCACGAGCTGCGCAGACTGGCCCCCACCGCACAGGACGCCGCCAAAGTCCGCCTGCTGCGCTCGTACGCGACGGGCGCAGCGGGCGCGGCAGGCGAAGCGCTGGACGGCGGTTCGGGCACGGTGCCCGGCCGCACCCCCGGCCGCACCCCCGACCCCGCCCCGGACCTCGACGTACCCGATCCGTACTTCGGCGGTCTGGCGGGCTTCGAGGAGTGCCTGGAGATGATCGAGACGGCGAGCGACGGCCTGCTGGCAGAGGTCCACACCGCGCTCACGGCTCGCGCGGCCGGGCACGACGACCGGCACCCGGAACAGGCCCCGCACCACCCGCCGGAGGAGGAGAGCGCATGACGGGCGACGGCACCCGCGTCGTACGAGCCGGGCTCCCGGAGCCCGAAGCCTATGAGCCGGCCCTCCCCGGGCCGGTGTTCGCGGCCCACTTCCACCTCCCCGGCGACGCCGTCGGCCCGTACACGTACGGCCGCGACGCCAACCCCACCTGGACCCGTCTGGAACAGGCCATCGGCGAGCTCGAATCGCCGGACGAACCGGCACATACCGTTGCCTTCGCCTCCGGGATGGCGGCGATCACCGCCGTCCTCTTCTCCCAACTGCGCGCCGGCGACGCGGTCGTGCTGCCCAGCGATGGCTACCAGCTGCTGCCGGCGGTCCGCACCCGTCTGGAGAGCTATGGCATCGAGGTGCGTACCGCGCCGACCGCACAGGACGCACAGCTCGAGGTGCTGGACGGCGCCCGGCTGCTGTGGATCGAAACCCCCTCCAACCCCGGGCTCGACGTCTGTGACATCCGGCGGCTGGCCGACGCGGCGCACCGTCGCGGCGCCCTGGTCGGCGTCGACAACACCCTCGCCACCCCGCTCGGCCAGCGTCCGCTCGACCTCGGTGCGGACTTCTCGGTCGCCAGCGGCACCAAGGCGCTGACCGGCCACGGCGACGTTCTCCTGGGGTATGCCAGCACCCGCGATGCCGCGCTGGCCGATTCCGTACGGCTGTGGCGTAAGACCGTGGGCGCGATCCCCGGCCCCATGGAGAGCTGGCTCGCGCATCGTTCGCTCGCCACCCTCGCGCTACGCGTCCGCCAGCAGTCGGCCGGCGCACTGGCGCTGGCCGAGGCACTGGCCGAACGCCCCGACGTCACCGGTCTGCGCCACCCCGGGCTGCCGTCCGACCCGTCCCACGAGCTCGCCACCCGGCAGATGCGGCCCGGCCGCTTCGGCTCCGTGGTGTCGTTCGTGCTCCCGGACAAGGCACACGCGGAGCGTTTCCTGGCCGCGCTGACCTTGGTGGACGATGCGACGAGCTTTGGTGGCGTACGGTCCAGCGCCGAGCGGCGCGGCCGCTGGGGCGGCGACGATGTGCCGGAGGGCTTCATCCGCTTCTCGGTCGGCGTCGAGGAGCCGGAGGATCTGGTCGCGGACGTCATCCGGGCACTCGACACCGCTGCGGAATGAGAACTGGCCGGCAGGGTATCCCCCCTCGTCACCCTGCCGGCCGCGGTTCCTCGTGGCCCGGGTCCACATGTTCCACGTGAAACCGAATGTTTCACGTGAAACGAACCGCTCGAACAAGGCTAGTTGACTGAGCGTCAGTGTCCAATCACGCTAGCGACACATCCCTATCGACAAATTTATAGTTGGCCCGCGACCAGGCTTCCGAAGGACGCAGGAGGTACGCGATGGATCTGGCTCTGCTGCGCACCTTCGTCACGGTGCACCGAGCCGGCTCCTTCACCCGCGCCGCAGCGTTACTCGGCCTCTCCCAGCCCGCGGTGACCAGCCAGATCCGGGCGCTGGAACGGCAGTTGGGCCGCCCGCTCTTCCTCCGCTACGCCCGTGGCGTCACCCCCACCACCATCGGCGACGAACTCGCCCACAAAGTGGCACCGCACCTGGACGCCCTCACCGAGATCACCGAAGCCGGTCTGGACCGGGAATCCGTCACCCGCACCCTCCATCTCGCCGGGCCACCGGAGTTCATCGCCGAGCGCGCGCTCCCCGCACTGACCCCGCTCATCGCCCAGGGCCTGTCCATACGCACGGCCTTCGGCCCCGCGGAGGAGCTGCTGACCGGCCTGGCCGCCGGCCATCACGATCTGACCGTCACCACCACCCGGCCGCGCGGCGGCCTGCTCACAGCGACCCCGTTGTGCGACGAGGAGCATGTACTGATCGCCGCGCCGCGCTGGGCGGCCCAGTTGGGCGGCCCAGCGGTTCTCCAGGCCGGCGGCGTCCACGTACTGGACCCCGTCCCGTTCATCGAGGTCCATGAAAGCCTGCCGCTGATCACCCGCTACTGGTCCGCGGTCTTCGACGCCAAGCCCGCGGCCTCCGCCGCTGTCATCGCCGCCGACCTGCGGGCGGTGCTGTCCTGCGTCACCGCCGGTGCGGGGCTCGCCGTACTGCCCCGCTATCTGTGCGCCGGTGCGCTGGCCGGCGGCGAGGTCGTCGCCCTGCTCGACCCGCAGGTGCCCCCGCTGCGCACCTATTTCCTCTCCGTACGGACCGGGACACTCGGTCTGCCGCACATCGCACGGGCGCATGAGTGGCTGCTGCGGTCCGCGGTCGACTGGTGACCAAGGGGCGCATGGGTTTCACCGGGCCGTCACTGCGGCATCTGTCGACTATGACCGTACGGCCAGTCGTCAAACGCACCGCCCGCGCGATCCTGCTCGACGGCGCGGATCTCGTTCTGATCAAGCGCACCAAGCCGGGCCGGGCCCCGTACTGGATCACCCCCGGCGGCGGGGTCGAGCCCGAGGACGCCACCGTCATCGAGGCCCTCCACCGTGAGCTGGACGAAGAGCTGGGCGCCAAGGTCAAGGACGTGGTGCCCGTCTTCGTCGACACCGTCGAGCACTTCAGCGACGGTGGGGTGGACGGTGTGAAGGTGCAGCACTTCTTCGTGTGCCGCCTCGATTCCATGGACCCCTCGCGCCGGCACGGCCCCGAGGTCGAGGAGCCCTGCGGGGACTACGAGATCGTGCGGGTGCCCTTCACCCGCGTCGGCATCGCCTCCGTCGAGGTCGTACCGCTGTCGCTGCGGCACTACCTGGACGGCAACATCGAAGGCGTGCGGGCGATGCACGCCCCCGACCTGGGCTGAGCCGGCGGCCGGGCGCGGTCCCGCCACCGCGGCGGGCACCGCGTCAGACGTCGCGCCGGTCGAACCAGCCGCGGAATTCGGGCTCGTCCTCCGCGGGCCGGCGCGGCTGGGCGCGCGCCAGCACCCGCTCGACCCGGTCGAGGAACTCCGCGTTCAGCTCCTCCACGAAGTCTTCCCGGCCGGAGACACAGGGCTCGGCGCCGTACGCCGGAGCGACCCTCGGCTCCGGGGGCGTCGAGCCGTACGCCGGTGCGCTCCCGTAGGCCGCGGTCACGCCTCGGTACGCCGCCTCGTCCGCGTCCTCGTGCAGTCCACCGCGAAGGTGCTCGTTCTTGCGCTCCGTGCGCTGGAACGGCAGCCGCTCGCCCGCCTCGGCGGCCGCACCGAAGAAGTCGCCGCCCTTGCGCTTGAAATCGTCCGTACCCCAAGCCCGCGCCCCGCGCTGCTGTGCCGGGACCTTCTGGAGATGCGGAATGTGCTTGGCACAGTGGATGTACGCCTCTTCGACCTCGACCGTGACCCACAGCTGGGCACGCCGGCCGGGAACCGGGTCGACCGGCAGACCGGCGTGGTTCGCCCGCATCTCCTCGTCCATGACGACCCGCGCCCGGCCGTTGACGTGCAGGCCGATGCGGTCACGAGTGAAGTCGATCATCAGGATGCCCAGGCGCGGGTTCTCCGAGATATTGCCGATGGACGCCATGACACCGTTGCCACGGTATTCCGGGTACGCCAGCGTCCGGGCGTCGAGCACCCGGACGAACCCGGGCGGACCGGCCCGGAACGTCGAATCGCATTCGCCGTGCCGGTCGGCCGTGGCAAGGAAGAACATCTCCTGACGTGCCACGAACTCCTGCATACGGGCGTTGAGATGGTCCAGCACCTGGTCCCCGTAGAAACGGTCGGCGCGCTCGGTCGTGCCGAGTCTCTGCTGCACCAAGTGCTCACCGTCGCTCCCGGGGCGCTCCTGCCGCCGCATGCCCCACCCCTCCCCTGTCAGGCCGTACTCGCCCTGTGCTGCCAAGACCTCAATCTCCTGCCGAGACCAGCTCTTCGATGGAGTCGTGCCGTATGCGGTCGGTCGGGATGCCGACCCCCACCAAAGCGTCCACGCCGCTGCGGATCAACCCGGGCGGGCCGGAAAGATAGGCGTCGTACTCCCGGAAGGGGCCGTATTGGCGGACGGCATCCGGGAGTTGGCCGGTTTCGCTGCTCGTCCCACCGCGTACCGCGGGTCCGTTGGCGACGACCGGGCGGACGGAGAGCCAGGGATAGGCCTGTTCCAGGCGCAGCATGGTGTCGAGGTCGTAGAGGTCATAGTCGCTGCGGGCGCCGTAGAAGACCTCGACGGGGCGCCGGATGCCGTGCTCCGCGACATCCTCGACCAGGGCCTTGATGGGTGCGATGCCGGTGCCGCCGCCGACGCACAGCAGGCCGTTGCGGGTGGAGTGGTCGACGGTCATCGAGCCGCCCGGCGCGCCGAGCCGAATGACGTCACCGGGGCGGGCGCGGTGGACCATGGCGTTGGAGACCCAGCCCGCCGGAACCGCCTTGACGTGGAACGAGAGCAGGCCGTCGGAGCGCGGCGCCGAGGCGAAGGAGTAGTGCCGCCAAACCCGCGGCCACCAGGGCGTTTCCACGCTGGTGTACTGCCCGGCGAGGAATGGGTAGGGCTGGTCGGGACGGACCGTCACCACCGCGATATCGGGCGTACGCAGCTCGTGCGAGACGACCTCGGCCTGCCACCAGGCGGGGGCGACCGCCTCGTTCTCGGCAGCCGCGTCGATCATGATCTGCGAGATCGCGGTGTACGCGCGTACCCAGGCGGCCTCGGTCTCCGGGCCCCAGCTGGACGTGGCGTAGCGCGCGAGCGCGCTGAGCAGGCATTCGCCGACCGCGGGGTAGTGGTCGGGGAGGGTGCCGTATTTGCGATGGCCGCGGCCGAGGTTCGCGAGGTAGGCGGTGAGCACCTCGGCGTCGTCGACGTGCTGGGCGGCGGTGAGCAGGGCCTTGAAGAGCCGGTCGCGCTGGGTGTCCATCGAGGCGGGGAACAGCGCCCGCAGATCGGGGTGCTGGACGAAGAGCAGCGCGTAGAAGTACGAGGTGACCTTGTCGGCGGCGGGCTCGATTTCGGCCATGGTGCGACGGATGAGAATCGCGTCGGGGGAGGCGGGTGTTGCGGAGGAGGCCGCTACCAGATCGTCGAGGGAGGGCTCCGGGGCGGGCGCGGCCGGCTGTTGCCTGGGGGCGAAGACGGAGGGGGCGGGGGCCGCGTTCTGGGCGGCCGGCTCCGTGGGGGGTGTGGCGGCGGGGGCTCCCGTGGCACGTGCGGACTCGTGTACGGGCTCGGGCTCGCGACCTCGGGAGGGCTCACGCTCCCAGGCGGGCCGGCGGGCCGGCTCACGATCCCGGGCGGGCTCGGCCTCGCGGCGCGGAGGCTGTGCGTACGAGGAAGAGGGGGCGGCGTACCCGTAGGCCGCGGCGGACTGCTCGGCGTAAGCGGGCGCGACGGGCTGACGGTTCGTCTCGCTGCGCGGCTGAGGAACCTGCGGCGGCTCCGTCTCGCGCTCGCGCTCGGCGGCGGTGCCTACCGGCCGGATCGGATTGACCGGCCGGCTGGGTATCTGTTCCCGGTCGTTCCGTACATCCCGTTCGTTCCACTCGTTCCGGCCGTCGCGTTCACCGCGGTCGTTGCGTTCGCTCCGGTCGTTCGGCTCGGTCCGGCCGCTCTGGTCCGGACGGTCCTGGACGTTTTGTCGCCCCTGCTCTTCTGCGGGGGACTTCTTCGCCGGCGGAGTGAACCAACCCCAATCGCCACTGCTGCCGCCAGAAGAGCCGTTATCGGCCGACGTGGTGGTCGGAGCGTCCATGGTCTGCCTCGCCTCGAACGTCTTTCGGTTGTCTTCGCACTTCCGTGGATCGGAACTGCCCGGAATTCCCCCGCCCTGCCCCGGAATTCTTAATCGACTCAAGCGATCCCGGCAACATCCCCCAAAGCGGACAAATCTCACTTCCTTGCGACAATGCGGAGCAGATGCCGCGTCAGCAGCATGCCACTCCGCTCATCACAACGGACAAATAGTCGGAAGTCCGGGTGTCACGTGCCGCTTCGCCGCTAGGCTGACGAGCTTTGCTCGTCCTTCGCGACCCGCGGGCGCCCTCACCACCGCCAAGCCGGACTCGACCATACCGGCAGTAGTTGAAACCACAAGCCCTGATCTTGGAACACTCCGCGCGGCCCCTCCGATAACAGTGGTCCTCCCCACAGACCGCATTTTCAGGGCATACTGCGGACGATTCCCTAGCAGAAAGCTCGGAATTACCGGCCAGTACGCACCAGTTCGTATGCCTCGCGCAGATCACGCCCCACGTAGGCATATGAGGCCAGGTCACTGACATGGTGATCCGCATTCATGGCAACGGACTGCGGAAGCACCGCGAACAGTTCGGTGTCCGACATCGAGTCTCCGTATGCCACGCAGTCGGCCCTGGTCAGCCCGTACGTCATACAGAGTTCGTCCGCGATCCGTACCTTCGCCGCCGGCGAGAGGATGCCGGCCGGCTCCACCTGCTGCCGGATCGGCACCGCGGGCCAGCGCGAACCGTGCGCCGCATCGGCGCCCCACGCCAGCAGCCGCTCGACGAAGAAGCTGGGCGAGAGCGAAATGACCGCGCACCGTTCGCCACGCGCACGGATATCCGCCCAGACCTCCTGGATCCCGGCCAGCCATG
This sequence comes from Streptomyces inhibens, assembly GCF_022221585.1. Lineage (NCBI taxonomy): Bacteria > Bacillati > Actinomycetota > Actinomycetes > Kitasatosporales > Streptomycetaceae > Streptomyces > Streptomyces inhibens. The sequence continues at coordinate 5,137,581 of NZ_CP084681.1, read as the reverse complement.
GCGCGCTGTCGAAGGCCGCTGCCAGCTGAAGTTCGGTCAGCTCGGCGGCCCACAGATCGCACGCCAGCTGCGCGAACCGCACCGGCGTCAGCTCGCCCGCCGCAAACCCCCGCTCCAGCTCGGCGATCTCCTGGTCCAGCCCGAGTTGCCGGGAGATCTCGATGGCGGCCGCGGACCCGTAGAGCAGGGTCCCGTCCATGTCGAACAGATGCAGCTTGCTCATGGCCCCGGAGCTTAGGGCGTGCCCACCGGGAAGCGCGGGCGGAATCGGGAGGGATGTGTTCCCGGGAGGTCTTCCAGGGGCGGGATCCAGGCACGTGCTCCACGGACGTACTCAAGCTCGCGTATGTGCGGATACTCCCGCCGGCAGATGTACCGCGGGGTGCCGGACGCCACCGTGGACCGTATGCAGCAGCTCAGCCGCCCCGCCCGCCGGGCCCTCCTCGTCCTCCATGTCGCCGTATCCGTCAGCTGGCTCGGCCTCACACTCGGGCTGCTCACACTCAGCGTCACCGGCTACACGACCGGCTCCCCCGAGATGGCGGCCGTCGCCTACCGGGCGATGAAGATCTTCGGCGACTGGCTGGTCATCCCCATCGCGCTGCTCACACTGGTCAGCGGCCTGGTCCTGTCGCTGGGCACCGCATGGGGGCTGGCCAGACACCGCTGGGTCTACCTCAAGTTCTGGCTGACGCTCCTGACCGTGCTGCTGTCCGTCTTCTCACTCCGCCCGGGCATCAACCGCCTCGCTGCCGAGGCCGCCGCGGGCACCCCGACCCCCGACATCAATCTCGTCGTCGCCCCCGCTGTCGCCACGGCCACCTACCTCTTCCTCACCGCGATCTCCGTCCTCAAGCCCTGGGGGCTGACCAAGCGCGGCAGCCGACTGCGCGAGGCACAGTCGGCCGAGGCCCGCGCGAAACGAGCACGCCGGAGTGGCAAGGAGGGCGCGGGCGTCCGCCAGCGGATGGCGGGGCCGTCGTCAGACGAGGTCGGCCTCCGCTATCGCCGCCGTGGCGATCCGGTGGTCCTGCTCGGGGGCGCCGCCACCGAAGCCGATCGCGCCGATCAGCCGACCGTCCCGGTGGAGCGGCACACCGCCCGCGATGAAGAGCAGCGGCCGGTCCAGCGCGGTGGGCAGCGAGTGGAAAAGCCCATCGGGCCGGACGAGGTCGACGAGGTCGGCGGTCGGCGCGTCCAACTGCAGCGCGGTGTACGCCTTGCGGGTGCTGGTCTCACCGGAGATCAGCACGGCCGCGTCGTCCCGCCGGAACCCCAGCAGATGACCGCCCGCATCCAGAACGGTGACACTGCCCCGCACTCCGAGGCCTTCGGCGGCCCGGGCGGCGGCCTCGATGAGGCTGTCGGCATCACGGGTGGTGAGGGGGCGGACGGTGGGGGTGGGGACCGGGGTGGTGCTGCTCATGTGGGGTTCCTTGGGGGTGTAGTGGCACTGGTGGTGCTTGTACTGGTGGTGCTTGTACTGCTGCTGATGTGAGGGGTGCGGGAGTGCGGCAGTCGCTCCCGGTCCTCGTACGGGCGACGACGGGAACCGTCAGCCCTGCGCCGCCGGTACGGGCTCCTGGGCGACCGCGGTGGGTCCGCCCGCGGCCACGGCCTGGCCACGGCCCGTCTGACGCCGCTCGAGGGCGGAGGCGAATATCGCCACCCCGAGCGCCGCGGCGGTCATCAGCGCACCGACCCAGTTGGGCGCGGTGAAGCCGAGGCCGGCCGAGATGACGATCCCGCCGAGCCAAGCAGCCAGCGCATTGCCGAAGTTGAAGGCCGCGATATTGCCCGCCGAGGCGAGGGTGGGCGCCGAGGCCGCCTGGTCCATCACCCGCTTCTGCAGCGGCGGCACGGTGGCGAAGCCGAAGATGCCGATCAGCGCGATGGTGATGATCGCGGCGATCTTGTTGTGCGCGGTGAAGTTGAACGCTGCAAGCGAGAGCGCCAGACCGGTCATCGAGATGTACAGCATCGGCATCATGGCGCGGTCGGTGAAGCGGCCGGAGACCAGGTTTCCGCCGACCATGCCGAGGCCGAAGACGGCCGTCAGCCAGACAACGGACGACGGTGCAAAGCCGGTGACCTCGGTCATCATCGAGGCAAGGTAGGTGACGGCCGCGAAGACACCGCCGAATCCCAGGATCGTCATCAGCATCGCGAGGCCGACCTGCGGATTGCGGAAGACCGCGATTTCGCTGCCTATAGGGGAGGCCGCCTTCTCCTGCTGCGCCGGGACCAGCTTGACGATGCCCAGCAGGCCGATCACGCCGAGCGCGGTGATGGCGTAGAAGGTGGTGCGCCAGTCGAACTGCTGGCTGAGCATGGTGCCGGCCGGTACGCCCACGACGTTGGCGATGGTCAGACCGCTGAACATCAGGGAGATGGCGGTGGCGCGCTTCTGCGGCGCGACCAGGTCGGCGGCCACGAGAGCGCCGATGCCGAAGAACGCGCCGTGCGTGAAGGCGGAGACGATCCGTCCGGCCAGCATGATCCCGAAGTTGGGTGCGGTGGCCGTGAGCAGATTGCCCACGATGAACAGGCCCATCAGCAGCATCAGCATCTGCTTACGCGTGAAGCGCGTACCGAGCGCGGTCATCAGCGGCGCGCCGACGACCACACCCAGGGCATAGACGGTGGTCGCGTATCCGGCGAGCGGGATGGAGACACCGAAGCCTGCCGCCATGTCGGGCAGCAGGCCCATGACCGCGAACTCGGTCGTTCCGATCCCAAAGGCACCGATGGCAAGCGCCAGGAGTGCGAGAGGCATGACGGATCCCTTCACTGATTGCGTCCGTCCTTTACGAGCGTTCACAATAATTGCAGGCGCGGGTTAAATGCAAGCGCGGGATATTTCGAACGTGGCCTATCCTGGTTCGTGCGCCCCATGAGGAGGTCTTCGATGACGCAGCAGACGCGGCAGAAGCAGGAAACGCCGGAGCAGGCAGAGGCCGCACAGGCGGCCGCAGCCGCCGCACCTGGCTGCCCGCCGGCACCCGCTCCCGGACTCGCGCAGGGCTGGTGCGCGCTCTCCGCCCTGCACAGCCGTATCGAGTCGCACATAGAGCGCGCGCTGCAGGCCGGGCACGACCTCAGCGTCCGCGAATTCTCGGTCCTCAACGTGCTCAGCGAGCAGCACGACGGACCGGGCGGCCATCTGCGGATGCACCAGGTCGCGGACTCCGTCGTCCTCAGCCAGAGCGCCACCACCCGCCTGGTCACCCGGCTCGAGGAGCGCGGGCTGCTCTCGCGCTATCTGTGCCCCGACGACCGGCGCGGCATCTACACCAACGTGACGCCCGACGGCCTCGCACTCCTGGTGGAGGCCCGGCCCACCCACGACGGCGCGCTGCACGAAGCCCTCCAGGACGCCGCGCAGCGCCCCGAGCTGGCGCCGCTGGTCACCGCCGTCGAGACGCTGGCGCCGTCGGAGTAGTGCCGGCGGAGTAGCGCTGGAGGCCGGGGGAGGAGCGGGCCGGCTCGACCGCCTGCCTACCTGCCGCCCCCGCGATCACACGGCATAAGGTCGCGCCCATGAGCGATATCGAGATACGCCGCGCGACCGAAGCCGACCTGCCCGCCATCGTCGCGATGCTCGCCGACGACCCCTTGGGCGCCGCCCGCGAGTCGCCGGACGACCTGGCTCCGTACCACGCCGCCTTCGAGGTGCTGGCCGCCGATCCGCAACAGCATCTGGTCGTCGCGGTGCGCGAGGGGCGGACGATCGGCACCCTCCAGCTGACGGTCATCCCGGGCCTGTCCCGGCGCGGCGCCACCCGCTCGATCATCGAGGCCGTACGGATCCACCGCGACGAACGCGGCAGTGGCCTCGGCACCCAGCTCATCGAGTGGGCGGTCACGGAATCCCGCACGCTCGGCTGTCAGATGGTGCAGCTCACCTCGGACGCGACGCGGATCGACGCGCACCGCTTCTATGAGCGCCTCGGGTTCGAGGCCTCCCACCTGGGGTTCAAGCTCACGCTCTGATGGCTGTGCCGGTCGGGACACGGCGCGACCCGCTCAGGCCTGTCGCGCACGCCCCCGCGACCGGTGCGCCTTCTGCCGGCAGGCACCACCGCAGTAGCGCGCGGGACGGCCCGTACGCGCCGTCGCGATCGCCGCACCGCACACTTCACACCGAGTTTCGTTACGGTTTCGCACCTCGGACGGGAGTTTCGTTACGGATGGTGCCGCACGCAGCGCATCGCACATCAGCGCTGTCATCCGCCCCTGCATGCCGTCCTGAGAACCGGCTCCCGACCTGGCCTGCTCCATGGAGAGACAGCCCACCAGCAGCGCCCTGAGGTCCGCTATCCCGACGTCCTTCCGTACGGCGCCCGCCTCTTGAGCCCTGGTGAGCAATACCTCCAAGGCGTCGTCGAAGTCCTGACCGACTCCCGGTGACGGCTCAAAACGTCCCGTGCCGGCCGCCTCCAGGGCGTCACACAACGCCTTGTTCCGTGACGCGAGCCGTACCACGGAGGACAGGAAGCGGAAGAAGACGCCGCCGGGGTCCTCGACATGGGCCAAGTCCCTTGCAGTGTCGGTGAAAAGCTCGATGCGGTCCACGATGGTCGCCCTGAACAGGGCTTCCTTGGAAGGGAAATGGCGGTAGACCGTCCCCGCCCCGACCCCCGCACGGCGCGCGATCTCCCCGAGCGGAACCCCCAACCCCTGTTCCTCGAAGGCGGATCGAGCCGCCTGGAGCACCAGCGCCCTGTTGCGCCGGGCATCCGCACGGGAAGGCGTGACTCCACCATTCGTCATCGCCGGGCCTCCTGAGAAACGGTTGACATCCGGGTCGGGCGCTCCGTAATTTCAAACGGGTCGCTCATTCCGATTCTACGGGAGGGTTCCAGCATGATCGTTAACGGCCTGACAGTCGCGGTGACCGGCGCGACGGGTCAGCAAGGCGGTGCGGTGGCCAGCCGATTACTGACGGACGGCTGGACCGTACGGGCGCTCACCCGCGATCCCACGAGCCCCAAGGCCCGCGCCTTGGCCGCCGCCGGCGCAGACGTACGGACCGTCGACATGGCCGACCCCGCCACGCTGAAGCCCGCGATCGACGGCGTATACGGCGTCTTCAGCGTCCAGCCTGCCTCCGGAGCCCCCGACTCGCCACCGGACTACTCCTGGCAGGACGAGATCGCCGCCGGCCGCAATGTCGCCGACGCGGCCGCCGACGCGGGCGTACGGCACCTCGTCTACGCCTCCGCCAACAGCGCCCAACTCGGGTCCGGCATACGGATCTTGGAGAACAAGTGGGTCATCGAGGAGCACGTCCGTGGGCTCGGCATCTCGGCCACCGTGCTGCGCCCCACCTCCTTCATGGAGAACTACGTCCACCCGCTCTGGGGCCTGCGGGACGGCACGCTCACCACGGCCATAGCGCCCGACGTGCCCCAACAGCTCATTGCGCTGTCCGACATCGGCGCCCTGGCCGCGCTCGCCCTCGCCCGCCCGGACCGCTTCGCAGCCCAGGCCTTGGAGCTGGCGGGCGACGCCCTCACTCCCCCGCAGATCGCCGACGCCATGAGCCGCGCCACCGGGCGTACGGTCCCCTATGTCCGGATGCCGATGGAGACGCTGCGCGAGCTGAGCCCGGACGCCGCCGAAGGCCATGAGTGGCTCAACGACCGCCGGTCCCACGGCGTGGACATCAACGCACTGCGCGCCGTCCACCCCGGCCTGATGTCCTTCGACACCTGGCTGGAGCGCGAGGGCGCGCGGCAGCTGGAGCAACTGCTCAATGACGTTTCACGTGAAACAGCATCGCGTCACGGACAACAGCCCAGCGCGGGTTGACGTTTCACGTGAAACGACGCTGCTTCACACACACATGGGGTCGTGTTTCACGTGAAACACGACCCCACAGCGACAACTCCGTCGAGGCAATGGCACGCCTTAGCGCGCGACCACCTCGTCCCACGCCGCGCCCGCCGCCAGGGCCGCGCCCTCGGCATCCACCGACACCCCCAGCGCACGCAGCGCGCCCGCCAGCGCCACCAGCGAGGCCGTGACCACCGCCCGGTCGGCCGCGTGGCCATAGTGGTTCACCCGGATCATCTCCTTGGCCAGCGCACCCGCCGCAGCCTGCACCGGCACCGTCGCGTCCACCGCGAGCGCGGCGGTCACGGCCTCCCGGGCGTCCACTCCCTCAGGGGCACGGAGGGTGGTCGCCACCGGCGCCGCGTCCTCGTCACGCACGACGTAGGGAGCGAGCCCACCCAGCGCCTGCACACCGGCCCGGGTCGCCGCGGCCGCCGCCCGGTGCCGGGTGATGACCGCATCCAGCCCCTCGGCGTCGATACGGTCCGCTGCCTGCTCCAGGGCGAGCATCTCCAGCTGCGCCGGAGCGTGCGGCAGCGCGGTGCGTCCACCGTCGATCCAGCGCTCCTTCCAGTCCAGCAGCGAGAGATACGAGCGCCGCGGAGCCTGCTCGTTGGCGGCGATCCGCTCCCACGCACGGGCACTGACCGATGCCACGGACACCCCGGCGGGCCCGGCCATCGCCTTCTGCCCGCCGATGACACACAGGTCCACGCCCCACTCATCGGTCAGCAGCGGCTCTGCGCCCACCGATGCGACCGCGTCCAGCATCAGCAGCGCGCCGTGCTCCCGCACCACCGCGCCGATTTCGGCGACGGGGTTGGTGTTGCCTGTGGCCGCCTCGGCATGCACCAGGCTCACAAAGTCGATCTCGGGGTGCTCCCGCAGCGCGTCCGCGACCTGCTGCGGGTCGACCGCGCCCGTGAACGGCGCGGTGAGGGTGACCACCTCGGCGCCGCAGGAGCGCAGCCAGCCGCCGAAGGTCTCGCCGTACGGGCCGGTGATGATGTTGAGCGCAGTGCTGCCGGGTCGTACGGCCGAACGGATGCAGGCCTCCAGGGGCAGCAGCGCCTCGCCCTGCATCGCCACGACATCGCAGCGGGTGCGCATCAGCGCGGCGACCTTGTCCTCGATCCGCGCGAAGTGGGCCGCGGTGAGCGGCGGCAGGTCGAGCAGTTCCGGGCCGGCGGAGTTCGCGGTCGGGTCAGACACGGCAGTCACAGGGCCTTCCAGCGGTAGCGAGCCGCCTCGGCGCGGCTCCTGACGTCTGGCTCGACTGTACGTCCGAGGTCCGCGCCCCCGTCGTACGGGCCTCGCGCCTCCGCCGTACCGGCCTCACACCCGCCAGCCCTCCGGATCCACCCCGCCGGGCACCGGATCCGACGGCTCGTACGGCCCGCGGGTGAACACGAAGGTGCCCAGGTCCAGATGGCTGACCGAACCGTCCCGGTCCCGCACCACCCTCAGCGTCTCGCCCGCGTAATAGCCGTCCAGCCCCGTCCAGGTGCCGTCCTCCTCGGCCCGGAAGCGGGAGGCTCGCCCGGCCGCGGACAGCGGCGCGAGCTCCAGCCAGCGCTCGGCCCGCAGCCGCAACGTGTGCGGGTTCGCGCCCCAGTACCAGGGGCCGGTGAGCGCCAGCAGCTCCGGATCCAGCGGTCCGGGCATCGGACGCCAGGGCTCGGGAATCCGCGGCTCGTGCTCGATCACGATCCCGGTGAGATCGGCGGCGATGGCCGGGACCGCCGGGCCCGAAGTGCAGTTGGCGAGCACGATCCCGGCGACGTCCTCCTCGACATCGGCCCACAGCGTCGCCAGGAACCCGGGCATCGAGCCGGTGTGCCCGACCAGCGTCCGCCCACCCCGCCGTACGAGCTGGAGCCCCAGCCCGTACCCCGTGTCCCACGCCCGCCCGTCCGGCGGCACCGCCGGCGTCCGCATCTCGGCCAGAGTCGCCACGCTCAGGACCCGCTCATCGCCCCGCAGCAGGAACGCCGCCCACCGGCCCAGGTCCTCGGCCGTCGACCACAACTGCCCTGCCGGGCCCATCAGTCCGGTGTCCTCGAACGGTTCGGGCAGCATGGCATCGGCCCACGGATGTACCGCCCAGCCGCCCGCGTGAGGCATCTCCGGCTGCAGCGCCGTCCGTCGCATGCCCAGTGGTTCCAGCACCTCGCGCCGCAGCACCTCGCCCCAGGGCGTACCGCCACGCAGCCGTTCGACCAGCGCGCCGAGCAGCGCATAGCCGGTGTTGGAGTAGTGGTACTGCCGCCCGGCGGGGAGCCGCTGCGGTCGCTCACCGTACAGATCGGCCGGCTCGGGCCGCAGCTCGCCCGCGGTCCGCTCCCACCAGGGCCCCCGGGGCTCGGCCGCCAGCCCCGAACTGTGCGAGAGCAGTTGAGCGATCGTCGCGTCGGGCACCGCAGTGCCCTCCAGATGCCTGCCGACCGGGTCGTCGAGTCCCAGCAGCCCCTCGTCCCGCAGCCTCAGTACCTGCACGGCGACAAAGGTCTTGGTGATCGAACCGATCCGGTACTGCACGTCGCCGTGCGGTACCTCCCCGTCCACCGAGCTCCGGGCGCCCGTCCACACCGCTCGCCCGTCGCGCACCACGACACCCATCATCGATGGCGCCCGCCCCACGGCCTGCCCGACCGCCAGCCTCCGCAGCAACGCCCGTCGCGTCTGCGGCAGCAGCTCCGGACACGCGTCAGGCGTGTCAGCCACCCGCGGCTCGGGCCCGGCCGGATAGGGGCGGACCGGATCGGGGCCGGCCGGATCGGGCTCACTCGCCCGGGGCTTTCCCGCCTCGGGCTCGTGGGACTCCGCGGACTGTGTGATGGTCATTGCGCTCCTCGACGGCAGATCCGACTGAGCCGGTGCAGTTCAGCCGGTCCAGTCAGGCGATCCAGTTCAACCGGATCCGGTTCAGGCGATCCGGTTCAGGCGATCAGCTTCGCCGCTCCCGTCCGATCGATCCAGCGGAATTGCCCCAGCGCCAAGGATCAAGCTCCGACGCACCTGCTCAGCCGAGGCGGCTCGATCGTTGCGGCTCAGCCGTGCCGCTCAGCCGTGCCGCTCGCCCGTGCCGCTCGCCCGTGCCGCTCGCCCGTGGCGACTCGCTCGCCCCCGCCCCGCCCCGCCCCGCCGCGTCACCGCAGCGCCGCCGCCCCGATCACCGCCCCCAGCTCGGTCTGCTCGTCCTCCGGCAGCCAGCGCGCCGCATGCACCGAGTGCAGCGCGGTCCGCAGCCGCATACGGTCCTCGTCCGTGCCGAGGTATCCGAGATAGGCCGGGAGCGTCAGCCCCAGCGCCTTGAGATCCGCCCGCGCGCACCATCGCGACAGCAGCTCCCGGACCCGTCCGTCGACGGCCTCATCGAGAGCCCGCCGCGACGGGGCGACGCCGGCTGTGCCCTCTTCCTCGGATACATCGCCGGCCACCGCGGAAGCCGTACCGTGCAAGCTCTCCGCACCGCGCAAGCGCTCCGTACCCCGCAGCCCCTCCGTCTCCCGCAAGCCCTCCGCGATCGCGAACCGGTTCCAGTCGCCGTACTGACCGTCGGGTGCGTCGGTCACCCGCTCCGCGGCCCGCACGAAGTACGTACGCGCCGGCGCCGGTTGCCCAAGCTTGCGGTAGGCCTGCCCCATGTTCACGTACAGCGACGGATAGAACCCCCGTACCCGCTCGTCCCCCACCCGATCGGCGCGGTCCAGACACTCCTGGTTCCAACGCAGCGTCTCTTCGGGCGAGTTCTGGTGCCGCGCGAGATAGTGCGCGGCGATGCACGCCTCGTAGTCGTCGGCAGCAATGTCCCAGGCTCGCTGGAAGAGTCCGCGCGCCACCTCGGCCCGCCCCTCCGCCTCGGCCTGCATCCCTTCCACGCACAACCGCACCACCGGACGTTCCGGATCCACCGTCCCGCTCCCCTCATCAGCCATCGGTGTTCAGTCCTCGGGCAGCTGCCTCAGCCATGCCGTCATCGCAGCCATCGGCGCGGCGGGCATCGAACCGCTCGTCGGCGGCGCACTCACGCACCGGCATCACCAGCGTCGTGAAACTTCCCTGGTCGGCGGAGCGGACCACGACGGGCTGGTCCGCCGAAGCGATCTCCAGCAGCACATCCGGCCCCACTCCGGCCTCCAGCGCCGGCACAAGCACGGCCGGATCGAAGGCGATCCGCAGCCCCGGGCCCGTACGAACCGCCCGTAGCCGGACGGTCTCCCGGCCGCCACCCGCCACCTCCAGAACCTGCCCGCCCTCGCGCCCACCCATGTCTCGGTCCCCGTCCCCGTCCCCGTGTACGTCCCCGTCCCCGTGTACGTCCCCGTCCCCCACAGCAACCGCCAACGACACCACCCCTGCCCGCCCCGCCACCGCATCCCGCAGCCCCACCCGATCGACGATGACCCGATGCCGCCCGGTCTCACGGCCCTCCAGGCCCTCCAGCACCAGCCCGTAATCCGGAAACCTCTCGGCTGCCCCGTCACCGCTCCGTCCGCCACCCCCGACTCCCGCCGGCACCTCCCGGCAATCCGCCCCGCTCCGCAGACGAACCCCCGCCATCTCCGCCTCCCTCTCCCTCTCCCCCTCGCACTCCACGTCCACGAACACCTGCCGTACGGCCCACTCCGCCAGGCTCCGCGCCGTCTCCGCGGCGATCAGCACCTGCCGCATTCCGCCCTCGAAGACCGTCGGCCGCAGCACCCGCACCGCCAGCCGATAGCGGTCCGTGGCCACCAGCCGCAGCTCACCGTCGATGAGTTCGAGCAGCACACAGCCCAGCACCGGAAACTCCTCCCGGGCCGCCCCGGCCGCGACCGCCGGCGCCACCTGCCGTATCGCACTGGCGAGTTCGGCACCCCCCACCCGCGCCCGCGCCCAGGCCCCGCGGCGCTCCACGGCACCGGCCGCCTCCCGCAGAAACCCCTCCACCACCGCCCGCGCCTCGTCCGCCGTCCGCCGCGTCCGCTCCAGGTGAGCCCGCAGTACGTCACGCGCCGCGTCCCGTGGTCCGTCCAGCACCACGGCGACATCCACCAGCGGCAGGCCCGCCGCACGCAACCGCCGCAGCCGCACCGCCCGTGCCGCCTGCCCCGCCGCGTAGTGCCGGTACCCCGTCACGGCATCCACCCGGGCCGGTCGCAGCACCCCGCAGTCGTCGTAGAACCGCAGGGCACTCGGCGCCAGCCCCACCCGCCGGGCAAACGCGCCGATGCTCAACAGCTCTTCGGTGTCGTCCATGGACGCGATTGTGGAGCTTCAAGCAACCTGAAGGTCAAAGCCCCTGGCTACCCGCCGGCACGGCCACTGCTCAGCCGGCGCTGCCTCAGGCGGTCAGCGCCGCACCGCTCCGGAACGTCCGCCGGTAGGCCTGCGGTGACACACCCACCGCGCTGTGCAGATGCTGGCGCAGCGAGGTCCCGGTGCCGAAGCCCGCGTGATGGGCGACGAGGTCGATCGGCCAGTCGGTGGTTTCCAGCAGATGGCGGGCGCGTTCGATGCGCTGTCCGGCGAGCCACTGGCCGGGGCTGATGCCGACCTCGTCGCGGAAACGCCGGGTGAGGGTGCGCACGCTGACCCGGGCGTGCGCGGCGAGGGCGGCCAGGGTGAGCGGCTCGTCGAGGCGCTCCAGGGCCCAGGCGCGGGTGGCCACGGTGCCACCCGTCGACGGTTCGGGAACGGGCTGCCGGATGAACTGGGCCTGACCGCCGTCCCGCCAGGGCGGCACCACACACGAGCGCGCCACGTCGTTGGCGACGGCGCTGCCGTGGTCGCGGCGCACGATGTGCACACAGACGTCCACGCCCGCGGCCACTCCGGCGGAGGTGAGGACATCGCCGTCGTCGACGAACAGCACATTGGGGTCGACACGGACGGTCGTGAACAGCCGTTGAAGTTGTGCGGCCTCCCGCCAGTGCGTGGTGGCCGGCCGGTGGTCGAGCAGTCCGGCCGCGGCCAGGACGAAGGTGCCGGTGCAGATGGCCACCATCCGGGTACCGGGCCGTATGTGCTCCAGCGCCGTGCGCAGTTCGTCGGGCAGCTGACCGTGCTCACGGATCGCGCCCAGCGCGTGCGACGGCGGGATGACGACGGTGTCCACGCTCGCGAGTACGGAGGCGTCCTCGGCGACGGCGATGTCGTAGTCGGCCTCGGCGCGCACCGTACGCCCGTCCAGGCTGCAGGTGATGACGGAGTAGAGCGGCTTCCCGGTGGCGCTGCGCGCGGCGCCGAAGATCCGCGCGGGGATCCCCAGCTCGAAGGGGACTACACCGTCCAGGGCGAGGACACCGACGCGATGCATGACCCGATTCTTTCAAACGTTGGCCATCAGGACACCGCCGGCCGCCTCGCCGCCGCGGAAAGCTGGCAGCACCCCGGAAAACGCGCCTGACCAGCAGCGCATCAGCCCGATATCAGCCGTACGCACCATCGTCCGCACCGTATGAAGGAGACGCCATGTCCGAGAACCGAGCCCCGCAGATGCGCGCCGTCAGCCAGGACACCGCCGGAGGCCCCGACGTCCTCAAGGTGATCACGACCGACCGGCCGGTGCCCGGAGCGACGGAGATCCTGGTCCGGGTCCACGCCGCAGGCGTCAATCCGGCCGACTGGAAGATACGCGCCCGCGGCGAGTTCGCCACCGGCATCAAGCCGCCGTTCACCCTGGGCTTTGACGTTTCCGGTGTGGTCGAGGCGGTCGGCCCCGGCGTGACCCTCTTCGCGCCGGGCGACCGGGTCTTCGGCATGCCCCTCTTCCCCCACCCCGCCGGGGCCTACGCCGAGTACGTCACCGCCCCGGCCCGCCACTTCGCCCTGCTGCCGGCGGGCCTGGACCACGTCCAGGGCGCTGCCCTCCCGCTGGCGGCGCTGACCGCCTGGCAGGCACTGGTCGACACCGTGGACATCCAGCCCGGTGCGCGGGTGCTGATCCATGCCGCGGCCGGCGGCGTCGGTCACCTGGCCGTGCAGATAGCCAAGTCCCGTGGCGCCTACGTCATCGGCACCGCCCGGCAGGCCAAGCACGACTTCCTGCGCGGCCTGGGCGCCGATGAACTCATCGACTACACACAGCAGGACTTCGCGGCGGCGGTCCGCGATGTCGACGTCGTTCTCGACACCATCGGCGGCGACTACTGGGCCCGTTCGCTGCGCACCCTGCGCCCCGGCGGCACGCTGGTCTCCATCCTGCCGCTGGACGACACCTTCCCGGCCACGCAGGCGCGTGCGGCGCAGGTACGCGCGGTGTTCATGCTCGTCGAGCCCGACCAGGCCGGTATGCGCGCCGTCGCCGACCTGTTGGACAGCGGAAAACTGCAGGTCACCGTCGATGCCGTCGTCCCGCTCAAGGAGGCGGCAAAGGCGCATGCGCTCGGTGAGACCGGCCGCACCACCGGCAAGATCGTCCTGACGGTCGCGCCCTGACGGGCCAACTCCCTGGCCACGTCGGCCGCCTGATCAGCCGGACCGTCGAGCAGGCACACACCCCTCCAGTCCGGCACCCCGGCGGACACGCCGAACAAGCCGAGGAGGAAGATGGCGACATGGCAAATACCGTGGGGGCAAAGGCAGTTGTCATAGGGATCGGCGCTCTCGGCGTGATCACAGCACTCGCCGTGCTGTGGGTCCTCAGCTTGTGCGCGTGCATTGCGTTCGGCTGGCCGCCTCTGGTGCCCTGACAGACCACCGGCGCCCGAAGCGGTTCGCATCCCCCGGCTGAGACGGGGAAGGGGCACCTGGCGCGGCCGGCGTGATGCGGTTGTGCCCCCGCCGGCGAGCCGTTGCTCGCTGCTGACGCTCACCCACGGCTCGTCCACACGGGGCGCGAGCCCCTCCATCGGCTGTAGGTTCCCATTACCTGATTCAGCGTCAGCTCTTGTGACCTGCGGCTTTGCGCACCGTTCCAGCATCGTGTCAGTGCCGGATTCCCATGGTGCGTGTCATTTTCCTCGGCGCACGAACCCAGAGGCGTCTGCGTGCGGGCGCCGGCCGCACGTTGGTGAGCGCGGACGATGGTGGAGTCGACCGAGATGTCCCAGTCGATCTCATCTGCCGCGTCGGCAGCGGCCTGGGCCTGCTGGAGCAGAAGCTCCCACGTTCCGTCCACGGACAAAAAATCCCACGGCCTGTGCAGGTCCTGCTTTGCGATGCTTATCGCCGGGTCCGGGTCTGGGCTCCGAATGATGTTCACGAAGACATCGGGGGCGTCGCTGTTGTCCCCAGACGTGTATGCGTACTCAACGATGAGGGAGAACGGTATGGAGCCGTTAGAACTCCGCCGAGCAGTTGCGGCAGGACGGGCAACCGCTTCGAAGCTGGGCCTTCAGGTCGACGATGCCATCGTCATCCACGACTCGGACCGCGTCGCGCTGCGCCTGGTCCCTTGTGATGTTCTCGCTCGGGTAGCGCCTTCGGGGCATCTGGCTGGTTCCGAGTTCGAAGTGGAGGTTGCTCACCGTCTCGCCAACGTCGACGCGCCGGTGGCTGAGCTCGATCCTCGGGTCGAGCCCCGAGTCTATGTGCGTGACGCCTTCGCCATCTCGCTCTGGACCTACTACGAACCTGTGGGATCAGAGATCGCGCCGACCGACTATGCAAACGTGCTCATGCGGCACCATGCCGCCCTGCGCCAGATCGATCTGGACGCACCGTATTTCACCGATCGAGTCGCCGCGGCGCTGAGAGAGGTGAACGACCGGGAGCGGTCCCCCGAGCTACCTGACTCTGACCGGGAACTCCTCAGCAACACACTCGGTGGGCTGAGTGCCACGATCAGCAGCGACGAAACCGGCGACCAACTGTTGCATGGCGAGCCGCATCCGGGCAACCTCCTCAACACGAGGAGAGGGCCGCTTTTCGTGGACCTCGCCACCTGCTGCCGTGGGCCGATCGAGTTCGACCTCGCCCATGCACCCGAAGAAGTGGGAGAGCACTATGCGGGGGCTGACCACCGCCTGATTCAGCAGTGCCGCGCCCTGAACTGGGCGATGTTCTCGGCCTGGCGCTGGCGCCGAGACGACCAGATGCCTGACCGGAGCCACTGGAGAGTGGAGGGACTCAACCGGGTTCGTGCTGCACTCGATCGCTGCGCACTGGGCTGAACTGGAGGAAAAGGGCTGCTGGGTCCCGATCCGCAGCACTGTGTGCGGCGAACCGACACGGTGCTGCGGATGAACTCGGCCAGCTTGAGAGGACATCTCCGCCTCTTGCCCCGTGCCCACGTCAACGCCCCGGACACGGACCAGTCACATGATCGGCCGGGCAAGTCCTCATTCTGTCGCCGCATGGATTGCTGCGACTACGGCTTCGCCGATCGGGGTCAATTTCATTGGCGACGCCGTGGTTGCGCGGATGAGGAGTGGGTGTCCGATCTCGCGACGCAGTCTTCCGACTCTCGTGATCAAGGCCGTGTGATGGGTTCCGAGTGCTTCGGCGGCTTCCTTGAGTGTGCGATAGCGCGACACGGCAGCGAACTCGCGAAGGCGGTCCCATGCGCCCGGCCCCGTGAAGGCAGGACGGAGGATCTCCGGTGCCTTGCTGGCCTGGGCTGCCAGCTGCGCGAGTTCGGGGCGGGTGTGCCCGTTCACCTTGGTCACGGGGATTCCGTGCAGCTTGGCCCATCGGGTCATGGTCGTTGGGCTGAGGCCCTTCTCGCGGCCGAGCTCTGCAAGGGGCCGGCCTCGGACCAAGTACTGCTCGCGGAGCCATGCTCCGTCGACGTAGCCCTTGCGCGGTCCTGTTGCGTTGGGCTCGCGGACCTCGATGCCGTACTGCTCGGCGAGACGCCTCGTGACGTTGCGGCTGACGCCAGCGAGTTCCGCGATCTGGCGGAGGCCGAGACGTTCTGTGTAGTAGAGCCGCCTGAACTCGTCCGGCGGGAACGCCTGCTTCGCGATCCGCATGGCCTGGCCGTCGTTCCGCCGACGACTGCGTGGCCTCGGCTGGGCCGGCGCGGGAGACCGGTGCAGCAGAACTCGGACAGCTTCATGCGACGTGCCGAGCTCGTGGGCGGCCTGTTCCGTCGTCATGGACGGCGAACGGATCATTTGATGGAGGGTGCTGATATCGATCTTCTCCAGGTCATGACCTGCCGTTTCCAGGCCGTCGGCAATCATCGTCGGCGGTTCCCAGACCATGGGCTCACCCTTGATGCCGTGCTGTGCGAGGAAGTCGGCTCCAGCGCGGTGCAGGCCATCTCCGACTTCGGGTGTCAGGAACGCGGCGAAGTAGTTCACGTGCGGGCGGTCCATCGGCCGAGTGATCGCGAAGTGGGCGGGGGCCAGATGCGCCGGGAGCCCGCTCAGCTGCTCGAAGAGTGCGCTTCGTGCGACGGTGAGACGACGTCCCTGGCCGGGGTGAACGCCGGCTTCCTCGCAGATCTGGCGCCAACGAACCTCCGGCAGTAGATCGGTGTAGTCCAACATGCGGCGGCGCTGGTAGTCGATGGGCACTTCGTGTGCGTCGAGGTAGTCCGCCAGCCGAACCAGTGCCGTGCTGACCACCGCCCAGTGTCCCTGTGCATGCAGGAGTTGCAGGACTTTCGAGGTCATTTGCCGGGTAGTCACGCTGCCGAGACGACGTGTGATCACTCTGAGGTCGTCGCGTGTACCCACCAAAGCCAGGGAAGCGGACAGGCAAGGACGCAACGTTCGGCTGTATGCGCCTTGCGGCGGCGACAGCAGGACAGACAAACCGGGCCAGAAGCACGAGGGAATCTTGTGAACGCGCTGGTCCGCCACCCCTCCGCGAGGGGACGGTCTGGAAGGGAGAAAGGCCGAAAGCCGGTAACGGAGCTGATCACTCGGTCGCAGCATCGGTTCCTGCGCTGCCAGCTGGACGGCGCTCAGTTGCGGAGTGATGCCATGCAACCTGTGGAAGCCCGCCAGATGCTTGAGCGTTTCTGAGGAGTCTTCGGCAGCGACGAGATGCCGAAGCTCACGGCCGGCCGCATGGACGTCGGACTGCCCGAGGACTTGGAGGGCGGCGGCGATCCCGATGGCCTGGACGGATGCAGTCAGGCTGCGCCGAGCAGGAACGGCGCCCGTGACTTCGGGAAGGACCCCTTTCACGCTCTCATAGATCTCCCGCGCGTCGTGCGGCAAGACGCTGGCCAGACCGCTGTCTGGAGCATCGACCAGGAGCCGGGAGGAAAGGGCTCGAAGATCAGCCAGTGCCTCCAATGCGGAGAAGCTCTGTGGTGCGCTCGCGTAGATGCCGAACTCTGCTGAATCGATCTCCGCGATCTCCGTCAGCAGCTTTTGTGCTGCCAGCAGCGTGTGCCCGGATTCCAGTTCGATGCTTGCGACATCGGACAGCCGGTAGCCGCAGCGTTGGTGCCTTCTGCCGGGTTCTTCGCGCTGGCCCGGGAAGGCGCATTTTCCCAGCTCCGGGACATAGCGCTGCTGATGCAGCCGTTTCCAAGGCATTTGGCCGCACTGGGGGCACGCGTCGGCGAGCAAGCGGTTGTGATCGAGGCAGGCGAACGTCCAGCCCAGCCGCCAGCTCAGCTTCCACCGGCCCATCGTCTCGGCCAGGCAGTCCGGGCAGAAGCGTGATCCGGCCTGGCGTCCCCAGTGGTGCCATCGGCTGACCTGCCTTGTTTCCCGTTTGATCTTGAGTGCTCGGCCGTCGAAGTGCGCAAGCGTCATCGCGTGCAGAACCTGGGGATTCACGCCGGTGGCGTGAGAGATGCCGGCGGCTTCGTGGTCGCGGAGCAGGATCGCCCAGCGGGCTGGAATGTCGCGGTGGCAGTCGCCGGCTTCGACCCGTCGGGCCAGACCAAGGGCTGGCAGCAGGTCACTCAAGGGTGTCCGCAAGCGGTGGGCGATCACCTCGAACCACGAGTCCAGCGCCTCACCGGGCAACGGCGGGACCGTGATCGGCAAGGATCGGAGGGTGCTCACGCTGCCTTCTTCTTGGGCTTGCTGACCAGCCGCCCGGCGGCAAATGCCTGTCGAAGTTCTTCGCGTCCTTTCTCGGAGGCGGCGTCGTTCTTGACCTTCGACAGCAGGTCGAGGTCGATCCGCTCTGCCCCGGTGCGTACGGCTCGCTGGCAGGCACGGTTGACCAGTGTCATGAGGGAGCCGATGTGTCCGGTGCTGCGGGCGAAGAGCTCGTCGGACAGATCATCCGCGATCATGCCGGGGTACTTGTCCGCCAGGACGACCCGTTCCTCGATCGCGAGGAGGGTGTTGCGCCAGTCTGTGCGTCCTTCCTCAGTGTCGACGGTGAACGGCTTCATGCCCAGCCGGGTGGTGCGGCGTCCCGTCTGGGCGAGTACGGCGTCTTCGTAGCTGTCGCCCTCGTCGAACAGGCCTCGCGCCTGCAGGCCGACGCCGATCATGAGCAGGGTGACGGGGAACTCGTTGGCGATGTACTTGAAGTGGTTGCTCACCTCGATTCCGGTCCGGTTCCTCCAGCGCAGGAAGTGCAAATCGTCGACGATCAGGAGCGTCGTTTCGCATGAGAGGACGCAGTCGAGTGCGCGGAAGCCGAAGTCGGCGGCGGTGCCGCGGAAGCGTCCGGGGTGAGCGAAGAACTCCAGGATCGCCCGGTTGAAGTCGCGCATGCTGGTGTTGCTGGTCAGGCCCACTCGACAGACCGGCCACCGCTCATGCCCCTGATCGGTGTGCTCGCCCTCCTCCTCGATCACACGCCGGTGGAGCCGTTTGGCGAAGGCGAGGGCGGCCGTGGTCTTGCCCAGGCCGGGGAAGGCGTCAATGGCGATGCTGCCTTTGACCTTGTCGCCGTCCTGCTCGTTGCTGTCGATGATGTCCCAAAGATCTTCGTGCAGGGCTTCCATCTGCGGGGTGCGCAGGGGCCCGAGGTTCGCGTGCCATTTGCGGCGGCGCCGGTCGTAGTCAGCACGGGCCTTCTCCCCCAGAAGAGACAACTGACGGCCGGTGAGGTGCTCGGGGCGGGACCGCGACGGAGCGTCCACCAAGCGCCGGAAGCCTTCTTTGCGGGACAGCGTGAGGTGATCGAGTTTGGCCTGGAGATCATCCTCGGAACGCTTCCGGTCAGTCATCGATGTCCTTCAAGGCGGTTGCGTAGAAGTCGATTTCCTCGTCCAGCTCTTCGAGGCTGTCCCCGTCGTCATCGCCCTCTTCCACCACTGCGGTGGCTTCGGCTGCCGGAGGCTCGGCCTGCGCGGGAAGGGACAGCACGCGGGCGACCGACGGCAGCGAACTGACGGCGCCGGCTCGCGACTCAGGAAGGTCCAAGGCGGCCTGTTCGCGGGAGAGCCGCAGGGCCATCCGCCGTTCGACCAGGGAAGTGCCCAGGCCTAGGTTCCACCGCTTCAGCAGCAGGGCGATGGCGAGCCGGTCATCGGGAAAGCTGTACTCCTTCGCCGCCAGGCGCCGGGCGAACTGCAGCGCTTCCTCGCTAAGCGGCATGTCCAGGCTGGGCGCGTGCTCCCACTCAAGGGTGTGCCAGACGCGGTCGTGGTCCCGGAAGTGGATCCGGGTGGCGTCGTCGGGATCAGCCAAGAACTCCAGCCGCCGCTTGTCGAGGTCGATGTTGGAACCGCCCATGTCCCGGAGCCCGTCGAGGCAGCCGCCGTTGTAGCGGCGGCCGTTGATTTCGACGCCATAGTGCTGGACCGTGCGCATCGTGACGTCGAGGAACTCGTAAGCCAGGTGCGGGTCGCGGGGCACCTCGATGTAGCCCGCCCGCGCGAGACCGTGCTCGAACATCCTCGCCGGAGATAGCTCCACCTTCGGCAGGTGGGGGTCGAGCAATCCCTCATGTGGCGTGCGGTGATAGTCCACCGCTACCCACTCCCGGATGATCGCCTCAAGTTCGTGGTGGAAGAAGAAGGCGTCCTTCTCCGGATTCAAGCCACGCGAGTGGATGTTGGGTCCTTTGTAGCCCGGCAGCCGCTGCAGCAGGTCTTCCCGCAGGGTCCGGAAGAACCGCTCCACCGGACCCTTGTCCCGGCCCGTGCGCAGCCTCGCCGGCTGCACCGAGATCCCCATCCTGCGACAGACGCTGTTCAGATGCGCCGACAGATAGATCTTGCCGTGGTCGACGATCAACGTCTCCGGAACCACCTTCGGCCCCCAGGCCCCAGTGACGGGCCCATGCACGGCCTCGGCCTCCACCAGCACCCCGCGCGGAATGCCGTGCTCGGGCCAGGCCGCCTCGCTCGGCCAGCTCTCCGGCACCGGCTGGGGACGGTATGCCTGGTAGAGCACGGCCGCCGCGTCGATGGCCTTCGTCGACACTGGAGTCACCCGCAGACCGATGATGCAGCGGGTGTACCAGTCCATGGCGACGGTCAGCTCCGCTTGCATCCACCGCAGCGTCACCGGGTCGAGCGCGAACACGTCCAGGCGCGTGGTGTCCATCAGCACGTACTCGCCCGGCCGCGTGGGCCTCAGTTTCCCGTAGACGCCCCTTGGGCGGTCGGCGATGTCGCGGTTGCGCTGCGTACTCAGCCGGAACGTCGGATGACGTCGCTCCAGTTCTTGCATCCACCGGTAGGCCGTTGTCTGCGGGGGCACTGGCACCTTGACCAGCTTGAACTTAGCTTTGACGCGGGCTTCGACTTCTTCGAGCACTACCTTCACAGAGGGCCGCGACTCTTCCTCGTACTCGCTCAGCACCTCCTCCGCGGCCTCGACCCAGCGCGGATCGGCATTGCTCAGCCCACCGTCTGCCCGAGCCGCCCTTGGCACGAGACCAGCCTCGCCGTGCTCGCGGAAGGCTTGTGCCCACCGGCGCGTCGACCGGGCGGACACCCCCAGTTCCGCGGCCTTGGCCTCATACCTGGCCTGCAGCGGCAGGCCAGGGGCGTACTGAGGCCGTGGCTCGTCAGGCCGCGGAAGGTCCTCGCTGCCGGAGCGGTAGCCCGTCAGCATCTCTCGGACATGCTCGGCCCGCTCCAGGACCTCCTTCTTCTCCTCCTTGGTCAGCCGGTTCAGCACCACGGCCGCGACGTCCTCGTCATCGGCGGAAGACGGCCCCGATCCGTCGTGGATCAACTCGGCGCGATCCGAAGTCAGCAACTCACGCAGCGACATCCGGGCCAGCCGGTCGCGTCCGTCCTTGAGGATGACCTCTATGCCCGTGGCCATGCTGGCGAACTCCACGACCTCGACCGTCTCGCCGTCCAGCCGGAAGTGCGTCCCGACGCCCAGTTTCGCCCCCGCCCCACTCATGCGGCCCTCCGCAGCACGTGCCCCGCGCTCAGCGGCCGGTCCAGCGCGGTCATCACATGCCCGGACCACAGCAGGTGCAGTACCGCCGACTTCACCAGCGGCCGGGGACGCTCGGGCAGCAGCCGGAAGGCATCGCCCAGCAACATCCCGTCCAGATCCACGGCCTGCAAGGCGGCCACCAGGTCAGGGTCGAACAGCCAGGCGCGGCGGTAGCCGGCCAGGAACCGGACGTTTTCCAACACGTGCGGATTCGGCTCACTCCACACCTCGTACCGCCACCCGCGCGACATAACCGCCTCCCGCGTCCAGGTGAACGTGAAGGCGATCTCCGGCTTCTGAAGCCGGTGGCGCGGCTTGACGTCCACGATCAGCGGGCCGTCGTCCGTCAGCAGCAGATAGTCCGGGATGTGCTTGCGGACCTTGCCGTCCAGGTCGGCCTTGAGCAGGAAGGGCTGGGCGACGATGTGCCGCACCTCTTGAGCGAAGTCGGCGAACAGCAGCCGCCCCAGCTCCAGCCGCGACTCGTAGATGACGTGATCGCCCACGGTCGCCGACCAGTACGTGCCCGAGTAGTGCTGCTGCCCCTTGTACCAGCGGAACGTCCGCCATGGCCGGGCCTCCCGCAGCAGCCCAAGCGGCACCGACGACCACTCCAGGTCCTCCACCACGGCATCGTCACCCCGCCGGACACTCAGCCGTACCGGCGCAGCAACTGCTGTACCCATCGGACCACCTACCCCGCGTTTCCGACGCGGCCCCACTGGCCGCCGAACGCTGGGGTCCTGCCCCGGCCAGCAGCGGAGACGACGACTGGGGAGGTCCTGTACACGAAGAGGGGAACTACTCGTCCACGGGGCATGATTTCCATCCCCGTGTCCTATTGGCCACGCAGTGGCCATCGCTGATGGAAAGTGGCCACGGGATCTGGAAACCTACATCGGCTCCGCTCAGGTCTGCGCCATATCCACAAACCGTGAGTAGTGCCCCTGGAACGCCACCGTGATCGTGGCCGTAGGGCCGTTACGGTGCTTGGCCACGATCAGGTCGGCCTCGCCTGCGCGCGGGGACTCCTTCTCGTAGGCGTCCTCGCGGTGCAGCAGGATGACCATGTCGGCGTCCTGCTCGATGGAACCGGATTCACGCAGGTCGGAGACCATCGGCTTCTTGTCCGTGCGCTGCTCCGGGCCACGGTTCAGCTGGGAGAGCGCGATGACCGGGAGCTCCAGCTCCTTCGCCAGCAGCTTGAGGTTTCGGGACATGTCCGAGACCTCCTGCTGGCGGCTCTCGGCGCGCTTCGAGCCGCCGGACTGCATCAGCTGCAAATAGTCGATGACCACCAGCTTCAGCTCGTTGCGCTGCTTGAGCCGGCGGCACTTCGCACGGATCTCCATCATCGACAAGTTCGGCGAATCGTCGATGTACAACGGCGCGGCCGAGACATCCGGCATCCGGCGCGCCAGCCGCGTCCAGTCCTCGTCCGTCATGCTGCCGGAGCGCATGTGGTGCAGCGCCACCCGGGCCTCGGCGGACAGCAGACGCATCGCGATCTCGTTGCGCCCCATTTCGAGGGAGAAGATCACGCTGGGCAGATTGCTCTTGATCGAGCAGGCGCGCGCGAAGTCCAGCGCGAGGGTCGACTTACCCATGGCGGGACGGGCGGCGATGACGATCATCTGGCCCGGATGCAGGCCGTTCGTCAGGGAATCCAGGTCAGTGAAGCCGGTCGGCACGCCCGTCATCTGGCCCTGGCGGGAGCCGATCGCCTCGATCTCGTCGAGGGCGCCCTCCATGATGTCGCCGAGCGGCAGGTAGTCCTCGCTGGTCCGCTGCTCGGTGACGGCGTAGATCTCCGCCTGGGCGCTGTTGACGATCTCGTCGACATCGCCGTCCGCGGCATATCCCATCTGCGTGATACGGGTGCCGGCCTCGACCAGCCGGCGCAGCACGGCGCGCTCATGGACGATCTCGGCGTAGTACTCGGCGTTCGCCGCCGTCGGTACGGACTGGACGAGGGTGTGCAGATACGAGGCGCCGCCGACCCGTCCGATCTCGCCGCGCTTGGTCAGCTCCGCGGCGATGGTGATCGGGTCGGCCGGCTCGCCCTTGGCGTACAGGTCGAGGATCGCCTGGAAGACCAGCTCATGGGCGGGGCGGTAGAAGTCGTCGCCCTTGAGGACCTCGACGACGTCCGCGATCGCGTCCTTGGACAGCAGCATGCCGCCGAGCACGGACTGCTCGGCGTCCAGGTCCTGCGGGGGGACCCGTTCGAAGCCGCCGGCCCAGGAGCCCCCGTCGTCGTCGCGATCCTGTCTGTCCTGTCTGTCGCCGCGGCCGCGGCCCTTGCCCTTGCCCTCGCCCCGGCGGGAGCGGGCGGCCGGCAGCAGGTCGCTGGGACCGGAGTCCGCCCAAGGGTCCTCCATGGGCTCGGGAATGCTCACCCGGCACCTCCTCCCGTCCGCGGCGCGGACCTTGCTGTGCTGTTCTTTCTTACGGCACAGCTCTGACAATCGAGACGCCCGACTCCGGTTACGGCGCGTCGAGTTCGGACGATTTCTCAGGCCGGAACAGGCGGCGGGTGCCGGACCACGGTAGGCCCGTGGGCACCGTCCGCCAATCTGGTTATCCACAGGCCATGTGGATGACTGCCCTACAGCTGTGGAGAAGTCCCCAGATCCTGTGCACGGGACGGGGGAAACTTCTGTGGACAAGCACACAATTACCCCGACCCCACGTCTCTGACCTGCGACTTTCTCATCCATAGCCTGTGGGGGAGAAAAACTTCTGCCACTGGCTCAAGATCACGACAAACGGCGCGGAGAAGGTGACTCCACACAGCAGAAAGTAAGGACTGCAAAGGGTTTGCATCTCTTACCTGTGGAAGATTAGATTGAGTGCATGACACAGGCTCCCGCGACCACGCGGCGCATCAACCGCCGCCACGACCGCGAGATCATCGCCCTTGCCCTCCCCGCCTTCGGCTCACTGGTCGCGGAACCCCTCTTCGTCATGGTCGACAGCGCCGTCATCGGCCACCTCGGCACCCCTCAGCTCGCCGGCCTCGGTGTCGCCGCCGCGCTGCTGACCACCGCCGTCTCCGTCTTCGTCTTCCTCGCCTACGCCACCACCGCCGCGGTCGCCCGCAGGGTCGGCGCCGGCGAACTCTCCGCCGCCATCCGCCAGGGCATGGACGGCATCTGGCTCGCCCTGCTGCTCGGCGCCGCGGTCATCGTGGCCGTGCTGCCCAGCGCCCCCTGGCTCGTCGAGGCCTTCGGCGCCTCCAGCACCGCCGCTCCGTACGCCACGAGCTACCTGCGTATCAGCGCGCTCGGCATACCCGCGATGCTCGTCGTGCTGGCCGCCACCGGCGTGCTCCGCGGCCTCCAGGACACCAAGACCCCGCTGTACGTCGCCATCGGCGGATTCTCCGCCAACGCCGCACTCAACATCGGCCTGGTTTACGGCGCCGGTCTCGGCATCGCGGGCTCCGCCTGGGGCACGGTCATCGCCCAGTGCGGCATGGCCGCCGTCTACCTCGCCGTGGTGATCCGCGGTGCACGACGGCACGGCGCCTCACTACGCCCCGACGCCGCGGGGATCCGCGCCTCGGCCCAGGCCGGCGTCCCGCTGCTGGTCCGTACGCTCTCGCTGCGCGCTGTTCTCATGATCGCCACCGCCGTGGCCGCCCGGCTGGGCGACGCCGAGATCGCCGCCCACCAGATCGTGCTCACGCTGTGGTCCCTGCTGGCCTTCGCCCTGGACTCGATAGCCATCGCCGGGCAGGCCATCATAGGCCGCTACCTCGGAGCCGAGGACCGCGACGGCGCCAAAGCAGCCTGCCGCCGCATGGTCCAGTGGGGCATCGCCTCCGGCGTCGCCCTCGGTGTGCTGGTCGTGCTCGCCCGCCCGCTGTTCATCCCCCTGTTCACCTCCGACCCCGCCGTGCGGGGTCCGCTGCTGACCACGCTCCTGGTCGTGGCCGTGACCCAGCCCGTCTCCGGAATCGTCTTCATCCTCGACGGCGTGCTGATGGGCGCGGGGGACGGCCCGTATCTCGCCTGGGCGATGGTGGCGACCCTGGCCCTGTTCGCGCCGGCCGCGGTGGCCGTGCCGGCGCTCGGCGGCGGACTGGTGGCCCTTTGGTGGGCAATGGCCCTAATGATGACCGTACGCATGCTGACCCTGTGGCTGCGTACCCGCTCGGGCCGGTGGATTGTGACCGGAGCCTCCCGCTGAAGCATCTCCCGCAACACGCAACGCGTGTCGATAATGACCGTGTGCGCTCGCTTGCCAGAAAGTCCGTGCTGCCTCTGACGTTCACCGTCGTCATGGCCGCTGCCGTGGTCGGCTACGCCTCGGAGCAAACCGATACGAGCAGCAGCGGCGGCGGCCGCAGCAGCTTCGGCAAATCCGGCGAGGCCGGCGGCCAGGATCCCCAGGACCAGGACCCGTCCGCCACGGCCCCGGCCGATGACGGCAATGCGTACACCCCGCGCAGAACCGAGCAGAACGCCCGGGTCGGCGCGGTCTTCGAGAAGGACGACTCCGGCGATCACTTCTGCACCGCGAGCGTGGTGCAGAGTCCAGGCCGGAACATGCTCATCACCGCGGCGCACTGTGCCTACGACAGCGACGCCGGGAGCACGGTCAACGACCTTGTCTTCGCCCCCGACTACCGCGACGGCGAGGAGCCCACCGGCCTGTGGAAGGTCAAGAAGGTGATCGTCGACGACCGCTGGGCCAAGTCGCAGGACGAGGATCTCGACGTCGCCTTCCTCATACTCGACAAGAAAAAGGGCAAGCAGGTCCAGGACGTCCTGGGCGGCAACACCCTCGGCATCGACCGTGGCTTCGACAACGAAGTCAAGATCACCGGCTATCCCACCAGCCGCAATACCCCGATTTCCTGCCAGAACCGCACCACGAAGTTCAGCGACACCCAGCTGCGTGTCCAGTGCACCGACTTCGAGGGCGGTACGAGCGGCAGCCCTTGGCTGGCCGACTACGACCCCAAGAGCCACACCGGCACGGTCATCGGTGTCCTGGGCGGCCATGAAGGCGGCGGCGACCAAGACGATGTCTCGTATGCCGCGTACTTCGATGACGACATCGCCCAGCTCTACAAGCACGCCCAGGACGAGGACTGAGACCGGGCCTTCGGCGCCCCGAACACGGCGAAGGGCCGCACCCCGGTGACGGGGTACGGCCCTTCAGCGTTGTCCTGCGATTACGCGGCGACGACCTCGACGCCCAGCTTCGCAACGACCTCGGCGTGCAGACGCACGGAGACCTGGTGCGAGCCCAGGGTCTTGATCGGCGAGCCGAGCTCGACACGACGCTTGTCGACGTCCGGACCACCGGCAGCCTTGATCGCCGAGGCGACGTCGGCCGGGGTGACGGAGCCGAACAGGCGGCCCGCGTCGCCGGCGCGAACGGCCAGCTTCACGTTGACGCCCTCGAGCTTGCCCTTGATCTCGTTGGCCTGCTCGATCGTGGCGATCTCGCGGATCTTGCGACCGCGGCGGATCTGCTCGACGTCCTTCTCGCCACCCTTGGTCCAGCGGATCGCGAAACCGCGCGGGACCAGGTAGTTACGGGCGTATCCGTCCTTGACGTCAACGACGTCGCCGGCGGTGCCGAGGCCGGAGACCTCGTGGGTGAGGATGATCTTCATTAGTCGGTCACCCTTCCCTTATCGCGCGGTGGACGTGTAGGGCAGCAGCGCCATCTCACGGCTGTTCTTCACGGCCGTGGCGACGTCACGCTGGTGCTGAGTGCAGTTGCCGGTGACTCGGCGGGCACGGATCTTGCCGCGGTCGGAGATGAACTTCCGCAGCAGGTTCGTGTCCTTGTAGTCAACGTAGGAGATCTTCTCCTTGCAGAACACGCAAACCTTCTTCTTAGGCTTGCGAGCAGGCGGCTTCGCCATTATCTCTCTCCAATGAGTTCAAGAAGTTTGTGCTGACGCCCTCAAGGCCCCTGGCCGTTTCACGGCGCTGTTTCACGTGAAACAACGCGGAATCGGGCCAGCTGTAGGACCTAGAAGGGCGGCTCGTCCGAGTAGCCACCGCCGGAGCTACCGCCCCAGCCACCGCCGCCGCCACCCTGCTGGCCACCGCCGGCAGGACCGCCGGTCGCCCACGGGTCATCGGCAGGAGCAGCGCCGCCGCCCTGCTGGCCGCCGCCGGAGCCGCCGCCCCAGCCGCCGCCACCCTGGCCGCCGCCCTGCTGACCGCCGCCGAAGCCGCCGCCGCCCTGGCCACCGCGACCACTGGTCTTGGTGATCTTGGCCGTGGCGTTCTTGAGGCTCGCGCCCACTTCTTCGACGTCGAGCTCGTAGACCGTGCGCTTCACGCCCTCGCGGTCCTCGTACGACCGCTGCTTGAGGCGGCCCTGGACGACCACGCGGGTACCCCGCGTAAGGGACTCGGCGACGTTCTCCGCCGCCTGACGCCACACCGAGCAGGTCAGGAACAGGCTCTCGCCGTCCTTCCACTCATTGGTCTGACGGTCGAAAGTGCGGGGAGTGGACGCGACGCGGAACTTCGCGACCGCCGCACCGGACGGGGTGAAGCGCAGCTCGGGGTCGTCGACAAGATTGCCGACAACCGTGATGACGGTCTCGCCTGCCATTAGGGGAACCTCTCGGCGGGTGTGCTGCTGGCTGCTGGTGTTGCTGCTACTCGAACCCGGTTACCGCTGGACGCTTGCGCGCTCAGTGGGTCTCGGGACGGAGGACCTTGGTCCGGAGGACCGACTCATTCAGGTTCATCTGACGGTCGAGCTCCTTGACGACCGCAGGCTCGGCCTGCAGGTCGATGACCGAGTAGATGCCCTCGGGCTTCTTCTTGATCTCGTAAGAGAGACGACGACGGCCCCAGGTGTCGACCTTCTCGACCTTTCCGTTGCCCTCACGGACGACGGAGAGGAAGTTCTCGATCAGCGGGGAGACAGCGCGCTCCTCGAGATCGGGGTCGAGGATGACCATCACCTCGTAGTGACGCATGTGGAACCCACCTCCTTTGGACTCAGCGGCCACGGTCGTTCCGTGGCAGGAGGGTCATATGCGTTCCGCGCCGAGCCCGGCCGGTCATCCGGACAGACATAGGCGCAGACCGTACAGAGTACCTGCCTGAGGCCTTCCGGTTGAAATCCGGCCGCTGTACCCCCCAATCTGGAACACAACGGGTGTGAGCGGCGTTACAGTGCGCCGCCCTGTCATCGGAGGTGCCGCATGGCACAGGCAGCAAGGACCCAGCGCAGTTTGCTCTCGCTTCTCAACAGCGACGGCAAGGACCATCCCGTCGAGAACACCTTTGCCATTGTCACCGTGGTGCTCGGCGCGATCGCCGTCTTCACCACGCTCTCTCCCAGCCTGCACCTGATCAGTTCCTGGGTCGGCCTCATCGGAATCGGCACCGGCCTGTGGGGCCAGTTCATCTCGTCGACGACAGGCGAACGCTTCCTGTTGATCATCGGACTCGGGGCAGCGGCCTTTGGCTTCTACCTCGGCCTGGCACACGGCGGCCTCTGGGGCGGTGTCATCGGCTAGCCGCCGATGCGGCATACGGGGTCCAGCCCGTATGGCCCAGACGGGGCGCTCCCCGGTCACAGTAGGCTTCGGCGCGAGAGCCGGAGCCCCGACCAAGGGGACACACCTGCCGAGGAGCGCCCCGCATGAGCCTGACCCTGAGGACCATTAGCCGAGAGCAGCATCTGGCATACATCCAGAGCCTGCCCGCGGCGAGCCACATGCAGGTCCCTGCCTGGGCTGACGTCAAGGCCGAATGGCGTGCGGAGAGCCTGGGCTGGTTCGACGCGAGCGGCGAGCTGGTCGGCGCCGGCCTGGTGCTCTACCGCCAGGTGCCCAAGGTCAAGCGCTATCTCGCGTACCTCCCCGAGGGCCCGGTCATCAACTGGTACGCGCCGAATCTGGAGGACTGGCTGCAGCCGATGCTCGCGCATCTCAAGCAGCAGGGTGCCTTCACCGTGAAGATGGGCCCGCCCGTCATCATCCGCCGCTGGGACTCCACGGCGATCAAGGCCGGCATCCAGAACCCCGACGTCAAGCGACTGCGGGACGTCGAGGCGACCCACATCGAGCCGCGTGCCTTCGAGGTGGCCGACAAGCTGCGCCGCATGGGCTGGCAGCAGGGTGAGGACGGCGGCGCCGGTTTCGCCGACGTACAGCCGCGTTATGTCTTCCAGGTGCCGCTGGCCGACCGCTCGCTGGAAGAGGTCCACAAGGGCTTCAACCAGCTGTGGCGCCGCAACATCAAGAAGGCCGAAAAGGCCGGCGTCGAGGTCGTCCAGGGTGGCTACGACGACCTGGCCGAGTGGCAGCGCCTCTATGAGATCACCGCGGAGCGCGACCACTTCCGGCCGCGTCCGCTCGGCTACTTCCAGCGCATGTGGACGGCCCTCAACACCGAGGACCCCAACCGCATGCGGCTGTACTTCGCCCGCCACAACGGCGTGAACCTGTCGGCGGCAACGATGCTCGTCGTCGGCGGGCACGTCTGGTACTCCTACGGAGCCTCGGACAACATCGGCCGTGAGGTCCGGCCCTCCAACGCGATGCAGTGGAAGATGCTGCAGGACTCCTACGCGCTCGGCGCCACGGTCTACGACCTCCGCGGCATCAGCGACTCCCTCGACGAGAACGACCACCTCTTCGGCCTGATCCAGTTCAAGGTCGGCACAGGTGGGCAGGCAGCGGAGTACCTCGGCGAGTGGGACTTCCCGCTCAACAAGCTGCTGCACAAGGCGTTCGACCTCTACATGGCGCGCCGCTGACCGCTCCACCGCACCGTTCGTACTCCTGACACACCCCAGCCACGAGAAAGGTTCCGGGCCCGGCCATGGCGCTCACCCTCTACGTCGACACCGCGCGCTGGCGGGCGCATCACCAGAGCGTTCTCCAGCAGTTCCCCGGGCTGGTCCCGGTCTGCAAAGGCAACGGTTACGGCTTCGGCCATGAGCGCCTCGCCGAAGAGGCAACCCGCCTGGGTGCCGACATCCTCGCGGTCGGGACGACCTACGAAGCGGCCCGTATCAAGGACTTCTTCAGCGGCGACCTGCTCGTCCTGACCCCGTTCCGCCACGGCGAGGAGCCGGTGCCGCTGCCCGACCGGGCGATCCGCTCGGTCTCCTCGGTCGAGGGCGTGGGCGGCCTGGTCGGCGCCCGGGTCGTCATCGAGGTCATGAGCAGCATGAAGCGCCACGGCGTCAAGCCGGAGGATCTGCCGAAGCTGGCCGCGGCCATCGAGGACGTCCGGCTCGAGGGCTTCGCGATGCACCTGCCGCTGGACCGCGCCGACGGGTCCGACGCGGTCGACGAGGTCATCGGCTGGATGGACCAGCTCCGCAACGCCCGTCTCCCGCTGCACACGATGTTCGTCAGCCACCTCAAGGCCGATGAACTCGCCCGTCTCCAGCAGCAGTTCCCGCAGACCCGCTTCCGCGCGCGGATCGGTACGCGGCTGTGGCTCGGCGACCACGAGGCCACCGAGTACCGCGGCTCGGTGCTCGACGTCACCCGCGTCGCCAAGGGCGAGCGCTTCGGCTACCGCCAGCAGAAGGCGGCCTCCGACGGCTATCTGGTCGTGGTGGCCGGCGGCACCTCGCACGGCGTCGGCCTGGAGTCGCCCAAGGCGCTGCACGGTGTGATGCCGCGCGCCAAGGGCGTGGCCCGGGCCGGCCTGGCGACCGTCAACCGCAATCTCGCCCCGTATGTCTGGGCCGGGAAGCAGCGCTGGTTCGCGGAGCCCCCGCACATGCAGGTGTCGATCCTGTTCGTGCCGGGGGACGCGCCGCAGCCACAGGTCGGTGAGGAACTGGTGGCCCATCTGCGGCACACCACCACGCAGTTCGACCGCATCGTGGACCGCTGAGGCGGCCTGAGCTCCAGCTCAGCACACAGCAAGGGCCCGGTCCCGCAGACATCCGCTGCGGCACCGGGCCCGGTGCATGTACGCCGGTGTCGGCTCAGTCCCTTACAGCGCCCCAGCGCACCTGCGGCGCCCCCTCGAACTGCACCGCGTGCCGAGGCCGGTGGTACGTCCGCCCCAGCACGAACGCATCGGGGCTGCGATCCAGAACACCGCCCGACGGATCGTCGTCCCCGTCCCTGCGGACCACATCGCGCTCCGGCATCAGGATGTCCCGTACGACCACGGCACACACATAGAGCGTGCCCAAGAGGTGCAGCGCGATCGCCAGCTGGTAGCCCTCGGTCGGCAGCCCCTGGTGCTTGTCGCCGTTGCCTGTGTAGGCGAGGTACATCCAGATCCCCAGGAAGTACATGACCTCGCAGCCCTGCCAGATCAGGAAGTCCCGCCAGCGCGGCCGGGCCAGCGCGGCGAGCGGGGTCAGCCACAGGACGTACTGCGGCGAGTAGACCTTGTTGGTGAGGATGAACAGCGCGACGACGAGAAATGCGAGCTGCGCAAAGCGCGGCCGGCGCGGCGCGTAGAGGGTCAGCAGCCCGATGGCGCCACAGCCCAGGATCATCAGCAGCGTGGCGTAGGTGTTCGCGTTCTCCAGGGGGTTCCCGGTGCGCTGCGAGATCAGCAGCCAGATCGAGCCGAAGTCGATGGGCCGCTCCTGGCTGAAGGTGTAGAACTTCGCCCAGCCCTCCCGGATGTGGAACCCCGACGCATTGTGCGTGATCATCACCGGCAGGTTCACCACCAGCCAGGACACCACGGCACCAGCCACCGCCTTGCCGTACGCGCGCCAGGCTCCCGCACGCCAGCACAACACCAGCAGCGGGCCCAGCAACAGCACCGGGTACAGCTTCGCCGCGGTCGCCAGCCCGATCAGAACGCCGGCCGCCAGCGGACGGCTGCGTGACCACATCAGCATTCCGGCGGCGGTCAGGGCGATCGCCAGCAGATCCCAGTTGATGGTGGCGGTGAGGGCGAAGGCGGGGGCCAGGGCGACAAGGAGGCCGTCCCAGGGGCGTCGGCGGTGGGTACGGGTGACACACACCGCGATGACGGCGGCGCAGATCATCAGCATGCCGGCGTTGACCAGCCAGTAGATCTGCTCGCGGTGCTGGATCGCCCCTCCGTGCGGGGTCATCCAGGAGGCGACCTCCATGAAGACACCGGTCAGCACGGGGTATTCGAGATACTCCATATCGCCGGGCAGCCGGTCGAAATACGGGATCAGCCCCTCGGCGAAGCCCCGCCCCGCATAAAGATGCGGGATGTCGGAGTAGCAGGCGTGGGTGTACTGGCTTGTGGCGCCGAAGAACCAGCCGCCGTTGTAACAGGGCAGCTTCTGCACCATGCCGAGCGCGAACATGCCGATGGCGACGAGCGCGATGACCCGCACCGGCGTCAGCCAGCTCGTCCCGAGCAGTGCGCGTCGGCCGATCGGCCCTCCGATCAGCTCGCTGCCGGCCGCCGACACCTCATCCCGCTTCGTCGGCCGTACCGACTCGTCCCGTCGCACGCTCGTCATGGCCCCATCCTGCCGTACACCCCTGGGCAGAACATGGCGAAGCCCCTGTCCGACTTGCCGGACAGGGGCTTCGCCGCTCGATGTTTCACGTGAAACGGTCAGCGTTTCACGTGAAACATCGGCGGTCCTTACGAACCGGTCGGGCCGCCGAACAGACTGCCGTTGCCATTGCCATTGCCGCCGCCGTTACCGCCCGGGTCCGAGGGGGTAGGACTGGTACCTCCCGTACTACCGCCGGTATCGCCCCCGGTGCCCCCATTGGTCGCCCCACCGGTGTCCTGGCAGCGGGGGTCCCACTTGGAGCAGGTCTCGGTCGGGCTCGGGCTCGTCGAGTTCGTCGGGGAAGCGGACTCACTGGGGGTCTCCGACGGAGTCTCCGTAGGCGTGTCCGACGGCGTCGGGGTCGGCGTCGGAGACGGCATGCCCGCCTCATCCACCCGCTGCCCGATGGACGTGGCGAGCGGGAAGGGCTCCCCTTGGACCCCGTTCATCGCCTGCAGCATGTACTCGGTCCACACCTCGGTGGGCAGTGCACCACCGTGGATCGAGTCGAAGCCACCGACACCGTTCATCGACAACTGACGCGGATTCTGCGCGTCCTCACGGAACATCGTGATGGCCGTCGAAAGCTGCTTGGTGTAGCCGACGAACCAGGCCGACTTGTTCTCGTCGGTGGTGCCGGTCTTGCCGGCTGCCGGCATGCCCAGCCGCTTGGCTTCCTTCGCCGTGCCGTTCTGGATGACGTTCTCCAGCACCTTGGTCACATTGTTGGCGATGTTGGAATCCATCGCGGTCTGCTGCTTGGGCTTCTCGAAGCCCGTCAGGTCCTCGCCCTCCTTGCTGACCTTGGTCACCGAATACGGCTCGACCTTCGTTCCCGACTCCGCAAAAGTCGCATAGGCATCGGCCATACGAATCGCGCTCGGTGTGGAGGTGCCCAGCGCGAACGACGGGTTCAGGTTCTTGTCGAAGCTGGCCGGTGCGATACCCGCGGACTCTGCCATGTCCCGGACCTTGTCCATCCCGACATCCATGCCGAGCTGAACGAATGGCGTGTTGACGGACTGCTCCATCGCCTTGGTCAGAGGGATATAGCCCCAGGGATGATTACTCTCGTTCTCCTGATAGAAGGGCGAGTTGTCCTTCTTCATGACGTAAGTGCCGTCCGCGTTCTTGACCTTGAGATGGTCATCGCCGTTGTAACGGCTGTCCGGCGAGACCGCCGTTCCATGGCTCGCGATGGTGCCGTACTTCATCGCCGCAGCGAGCACGAACGGCTTCCAGGTCGAGCCGACCGGCACACCGAAAGTGTCGGCGTTGTTGCTGAAGTGCCCCTTGTCGTAGCCCTCACCGCCGTACAGGGCGACGATCTTGCCGTCTCCCGGCACCACGGAGGCACCACCGAACTGGACGTATTTGTCCTTCGCGCGCTTCTTTGGATCGATGTATCGCTTATTGACCTTCTTGACCGCAGCCTCAAGCTGATGGGTCTTCTTCTCGTCGAAGGTCGTCCGGATCGTGTATCCGCCCTTGTCGAACTGTGCCTCGCTGATGCCCCCGTGCTTCAGCACGTACTTCTTCGCGGTGTCCATCAAGTAGCCGATCTGCCCGCCCTTGCTGGCCACCGCCTTCGGCCTGTTCGGCATGGGGAACTTCGTGTACTGCGCCCGCTCCTGCTTCGTCATGAGATTGTTCTCGACTTCGCGGTCGAGGATCCAGGACCACCGCGCCTTGGCACGCTTGGTGTTCTCCGCGACGGAGGCACCCGGGCCCGTACCGCCTGCCGGGTCATACAGGTCGGCACCCTTGAGCACGGTCGCCAGGAAGGCGCCCTCACTCGGCTTCAGCTTGCTTGCGTCCTTGCCGTAGTACGCCTGAGCCGCTGCCTGAATCCCGTAGGCGCCGCGCCCGTAGTAGCTGGTGTTCAGGTACCCCTGAAGGATCTTGCTCTTGTCCATCCGCCAGCCGACCTTGATCGCGATGAACAGTTCCTTGAACTTGCGGTCGAGGGTCTGCTGCTGGCTCAGCATCGCGTTCTTGACGTACTGCTGGGTGATGGTCGATCCACCCTGGGTCTCGCCGCCCTTGGCCATGTTGAGCACGGCACGCGCGATACCCATCGGGTCCACACCCGAGTCCGTCCGGAATGAAGCATTCTCCGCGGCGATCGCCGCATTCTGCATGGAGGTCGGAATTTCGGCGATATTGACGTTCTGCCGGTTTGTCTCACCGTCGCGGGCCATGATCTTGCCATTGGCCCAGAGGTAGACGTTGTTCTGCGACTTGGCGGCATCACTCTCGCTCGGGACATGCACCAAGGCCAGCGCTATCCCGGAGGCGCCGACAATCACGCCGAGGAAGGTGACGCAGAGGCTGGCCACCTGTTTCCAGGACGGCACAAAGCGTCTCCACCCGATGCGGTTGGCACGCGGGTAGTCGATGAAGCGCCTCTTGGCAGGCTTCCCGCTGCCGCGACCGCGTCCACGACCTCCCTCCGGGCCGCCACCGCCACCACCGCGACGGCCCCCACCACCACGACCGCCGGCGCCACCGCCGGTGGCCATGGCCGAGGCATCGGATGCCCGCCGGCGGCCGCCACGCTGGGCGGCTCTGCGAGCCTCGGCCCGCCCGCCCAGCTGCGACTCCTGGCCGGACGGTTCGGAGTGCGGGACAGGACCGGCAGCAGAGCCACGTGAAGGGGCGGAACGACGCCCTGGTGGCTGCTGTGCGGCGCGTCGGGCCGCGGCACGTCCGCCACTCTGCGGCTGTGGCGGTTTGCGACGGTGCTCGCTCATGGAACGAATACTCCTCGGGCAGGCGCGCTATCTCGTCGCCTGAAGGCGGCAGTTGTCTTCAGGTCCCCCCGATGCACGACCCGCTCCTGAGGCGCGAGCCGCACTACACCGAGGACGAGGACGCCTGATATAGGCCCACGGTTCCCGGCAGTCTGCATGCCGCACAGACTACGCACCGCCAAAACCTGCCCAGTGTTGAAATTCACTCCAAATCAGTCACGTCGATTAGCACGAATTGGTGATGTGACGCCGTTCACCGTCCCCCCTCTTGTTCCACCCAGGTGGCCGTTCTATCGTCTGGATGTATCGAGTCGATACATCAGCACGACATAAAGTACGCACGCGGCCAAGGAGGCGGAGGATGAGCAGACGTTCCGGCATCCTTGAGTTCGCCGTCCTCGGCCTGCTCCGTGAGTCCCCGATGCACGGCTATGAGCTGCGAAAACGGCTCAACACCTCGCTCGGTGTCTTCCGTGCGTTCAGCTATGGCACCCTTTACCCCTGCCTCAAGGCGCTGGTCGCGAGCGGCTGGCTCATCGAGGAGACGGACGGCGCCCCGGAGGGCGTTCCCGCCGCGGCTCTGACAGGGCGCCGAGCCAAGATCGTCTACCGATTGACCGCAGCGGGCAAAGGGCACTTCGAGGAGCTGCTCGCCCACTCCGGACCGGATGCATGGGAGGACGAGCACTTCGGCGTCCGCTTCGCATTCTTCGGCCAGACGTCGCGGGACGTGCGGATGCGCGTGCTGGAAGGCCGCCGAAGCCGGCTGGAGGAGCGCCTCGAGAAGATGCGTACCTCCTTGGCCAGGTCCCACGAGCGGCTGGACGACTACACCCTCGAGCTACAGCGGCACGGCATGGAATCCGTGGAGCGCGAAGTCCGTTGGTTGAACGACCTCATCGAGAGTGAGCGTGCCGGGCGCGATCAGCGCGCACCGGATCCCGCAGCGCAGGACAAGAAGAACGAGTCAGGAGATACGGGCGGCCTGCCCCGGCACCGGGGTGGTTCCCGGCCGGATCCGTCCGATGACACCACCACATGAGGCTCTGCTGTGCAGGTCCTCATCGAGAACACAGGGAGCAACCGGAATGGGTTCGGTTCGCGTAGCCATCGTCGGCGTGGGCAACTGCGCCGCCTCGCTGGTACAAGGCGTCGAG
The DNA here is from genome assembly GCF_022221585.1 of Streptomyces inhibens. NCBI lineage: Bacteria > Bacillati > Actinomycetota > Actinomycetes > Kitasatosporales > Streptomycetaceae > Streptomyces > Streptomyces inhibens. Next base: position 5,101,164 of record NZ_CP084681.1, on the reverse strand, counting down.
TACTACAAGGACGCCGACCCGAAGAGCCGCGTGCCCGGCCTCATGCACGTGCAGTTCGGCGACTACCACGTGCGTGACATCGAGTTCGTGGCTGCCTTCGACGTCGACGCCAAGAAGGTCGGCCTCGACCTCTCGGACGCCATCGGCGCCAGCGAGAACAACACCATCAAGATCTGCGATGTGCCGAACGCCGGCGTGCAGGTCCAGCGCGGCCACACCCTCGACGGCCTGGGCAAGTACTACCGCCAGACCATCGAGGAGTCCCCCGAGGCCCCGGTCGACATCGTCAAGGTCCTCAAGGACAAGCAGGTCGACGTTCTCGTCTGCTACCTCCCTGTCGGCTCCGAGGACGCCGCGAAGTACTACGCCCAGTGCGCCATCGACGCCAAGGTCGCGTTCGTCAACGCCCTCCCGGTCTTCATCGCCGGCACCAAGGAGTGGGCCGACAAGTTCACCGAGGCCGGTGTGCCGATCGTCGGTGACGACATCAAGTCGCAGGTCGGCGCCACCATCACGCACCGCGTGATGGCCAAGCTCTTCGAGGACCGGGGCGTCATCCTGGACCGCACGATGCAGCTGAACGTCGGCGGCAACATGGACTTCAAGAACATGCTCGAGCGGGAGCGCCTGGAGTCCAAGAAGATCTCCAAGACGCAGGCCGTCACCTCCCAGATCCGGGACCGTGAACTGGGCGAGGACAACGTCCACATCGGCCCCTCGGACTACGTGGCCTGGCTGGACGACCGCAAGTGGGCCTACGTCCGCCTCGAAGGCCGCGCCTTCGGTGACGTCCCGCTGAATCTCGAGTACAAGCTCGAGGTCTGGGACTCGCCGAACTCCGCGGGTGTCATCATCGACGCCCTGCGCGCCGCGAAGATCGCCAAGGACCGGGGCATCGGTGGCCCGATCCTCTCCGCGTCCTCGTACTTCATGAAGTCGCCGCCGGTGCAGTACTTCGACGACGAGGCACGGGTGAACGTCGAGAAGTTCATCAACGGCGAACTCGAGAGCTGAGGCGCCCGACGCACCCACTCTTCGCAGGCCTCCGGGTATTCCACCCGGGGGCCTGCGGGCTGTGTGAGGCTGTGCCTCATGCATGCAGTGCGCGATCTCCGCGTATTACTCCGGCTACGCGACTTCCGTTCGCTCCTTGCCGTACGGCTGCTGTCCCAAGCCGCCGACGGCGTCTTCCAGGTCGCGCTCGCCACCGTCGTCGTCTTCTCACCCGAGAAGCAGACCTCACCCGCAGCGATCGCCACCGCCATGGCGATCCTGCTGCTCCCGTACTCCCTCCTCGGGCCGTTCACCGGTGTGCTGCTCGACCGCTGGCGGCGCCGGCAGGTCCTGCTGTACGGAAATCTGCTGCGCGCCCTGCTGGCCATGGCGACAGCGGCACTGATCGTGTCGAAGGTCCCCGACTGGCTCTTCTACGCCTCGGCCCTGTCGGTGACCGCCGTGAACCGCTTCGTCCTGGCCGGGCTCTCGGCCGCGCTCCCACGTGTGGTCGACGGTGAACAGCAGCTGGTCATGGCCAACTCCCTTGCTCCCACGGCCGGAACTCTCGCCGCGACGGCCGGCGGCGGGCTCGCCTTCGCCGTCCGGCTGGCCGGCTCGCATGTGGACGCCTACGTCGTGCTGCTCGCCGCGGCCCTCTATTTCTGTTCGTCCCTCACCTCCCTGCGCATGGCACCGGAGCTGCTCGGCCCTGACCCCGCCCGCCTCCAACCGCACCTGCGGGAAGCCCTGTTGAGCACCGTGAGAGGACTTGCGGACGGTCTGCGCCACCTCGCCGAGCGGCGCACCCCGGCCCGTGCGCTGACCGCGATGACCTTGATCCGTTTCTGCTACGGAGCTCTGACGGTCATGGTGCTGATGCTGTGCCGGTACTCCTGGGCCGAGACCGAATCCGAGGGCCTGGCGCTGCTCGGGATCGCCGTCGGAGTGTCAGGAGCGGGCTTCTTCACGGCCGCTGTCGTCACACCCTGGGCGGTCGCGCGGCTCAGCGCGTTCGGCTGGATCGCCTGCTGTGCCGCGTTGGGCGCGGTATTGGTGCCGGCTCTCGGCCTGTTCTTCACGCCGGGTCCGATGCTGGCCGCCGCGTTTGTGCTCGGCCTCAGCACCCAAGGGACCAAGATCTCCACGGACACGATCGTCCAGTCGTCGGTCGACGATGCCTTCCGCGGCCGGATCTTCGCCATCTACGACGTGCTGTTCAATGTGGCGTTCGTCGGCGCGGCCGCGGTCGCCTCTCTCATGCTGCCGCCGGACGGAAAGTCAGCCGCTCTGCTCGGGGTGGTGACCGTGCTCTACGCGATGGTCGCCGCGGCAATGGCCCGCTATGGCCGCGGTTAGGCGCCGTCTCTCTCACCTCGCGTGACCCGGCCCCTGCGGCCAGCCCCCCGGACCAGATACCTTACGGGCGTCCTACACGAGCCTGTACACATCAATATCGGGGGAATCCCATGACCACGCCGCCTCAGGGCCAGAGTCCATACGGCCAGGCGCCGTACGGGCAGCAGCCATACGGACAGAACCCGTATCCGCAGGCACCGCAAGCGCCCCAGGCTCCCTACGGCCAGCCCCAGGGCGGCTACGCCTACCCCCAGCAGCCGCAGGCTCCGTACGGACAGCAGCCGCAGCCGGGTTACCCCATGGCGCCGCAGCAGCCCTACATGCAGGGCGGAGCTCCCGTCCCGCCGCAGCCTTCCCGTCCTCGCCGGTCTCCCATGGCGGTCCTGAAGGCGATCGGCGTCGTTGTCGCCCTGATCGTCGTGGCCGTGGCCTGGGTGAGCAGTTGGGACGACGCCGACACCGCCAAGGTCGGCGACTGCATGAAGAACAACGGCAACACGATCAACCCCGACCTTCAGGTGGTGGATTGTGGCACCGCAGAGGCCAAGTTCAAGGTGAAGGAGGTGCACTCCGACACCACCGACATGTCCGTCTGCCCCGCGAACACCACGGCCTACGCGGAGAGCCAGCACCGCCGTAGGGGCTCCGACACCAGGTTCGTGCTCTGCCTGACGGACGTGAAGTAGAGCCAGGCAGACACTTCGCACAGCACGCGGGGCGGTGTTTCACGTGAAACACCGCCCCGTTGTTTCACGTGAAACACGACGGTTCATCGACCGCCTGTTTCACGTGAAACATCAGCCCTGAGTGGCCCACCACTCCTTCAGAGCGGCGATGGCCGCCTCCCGGTCCATGGGCCCATGCTCCAGTCTGAGCTCCAGCATCTGCTTGTACGCCTTGCCGACCTCAGGCCCGGGGCCAATGCCCAGGATCTGCATGATGTCGTTCCCGTCCAGGTCCGGGCGGATGGAATCCAGTTCTTCCTGCTCCTGCAGCCGCGCGATGCGCTCCTCGAGCCCGTCGTAGGCGCGCGACAGGGCAGCAGCCTTGCGCTTGTTGCGGGTGGTGCAGTCCGAGCGCGTCAGCTTGTGCAGCCGCTCCAGCTGCGGGCCGGCGTCACGCACATACCGGCGGACCGCGGAGTCCGTCCACTCACCGGTTCCATAGCCGTGGAAGCGCAGATGCAGCTCCACCAGACGTGAGATGTCCTTGACCATGTCGTTGGAGTACTTCAGAGCGGTCAACCGCTTCTTGGTCATCTTCGCGCCCACCACCTCGTGATGGTGGAAGGAGACCCGGCCGTCCTGCTCGAAGCGCCGCGTCCTGGGCTTGCCGATGTCATGCAGGAGCGCCGCCAGCCGCAGCACCAGATCGGGGCCGTCCTCTTCGAGGTCGATCGCCTGCTCCAGGACCGTCAGCGAGTGCTCGTAGACATCTTTGTGACGGTGATGCTCGTCACGTTCCAGTCGCAGCGCGGGCAGCTCGGGCAGAACCATGTCGGCCAGGCCCGAATCCACGAACAGCCGCAGGCCCTTGCGCGGGTACGGCGCCAGGATCAGCTTGTTCAGCTCGTCCCGTACGCGCTCCGCGGAGACGATCTCGATACGGTCCGACATCGCCTCCATCGCGGCAACGACCTCGGGGGCGACCTCGAAGTCCAGCTGCGCGGCAAAGCGGGCCGCGCGCATCATCCGCAGTGGATCGTCCGAGAACGACTCCTCCGGCGTCCCCGGTGTCCGCAGCACCCGGGCGGCCAGGTCCTCCAGGCCGCCATGCGGGTCGACGAACTCCTTCTGCGGCAGCAGGACCGCCATGGCGTTCACCGTGAAGTCCCGGCGGACCAGGTCTTGCTCGATGGAGTCGCCGTAGGACACCTCGGGCTTGCGGGAGGTGCGGTCGTACGCCTCTGAGCGGTAGGTCGTGATCTCGATGTCGAACGAGTCCTTCTTGCAGCCGACCGTGCCGAAGGCGATGCCGACCTCCCAGAGCGCGTCCGCCCACGGCCGGACGATCTTCAGGACGTCCTCAGGGCGGGCGTCGGTGGTGAAGTCCAGGTCGTTGCCGAGCCGGCCGAGCAGCGCATCCCGGACCGAGCCGCCGACCAGGGCAAGCGTGAACCCGGCCTCCTGGAATCGGCGGGCCAGGTCGTCCGCAACGGGGGAAACCCTCAGCAGCTCGCTCACGGCGCGGCGCTGCACATGGTTCAGCTCGTTCGTCGACTGCGGGCTCCGCTCGGCGTGCGGGGCGGGGAGGTCATTGTTGGCGTTCGGCACAACAAAACAGGGTACGTGGCCGCGCGGCACGAGGCGTCACGTAATAAAGGGGACAGGCCGGGCGCGCGGCCGCCGGCCAAGCGATCATGTGGAGCAGTCCCCGGCACTCGGGCGCGCCAGGCCTCGTTACCATTCGTGGACGCACATTCCGACGACCACTGACGACGACGAGGGACGGGCGAGCGCGTGGCCGAGGCGGCAGGGTTCCAGGGGACTGAACGGCCGCGTGGTCGATGGCTGCGAAGGACCGTGACACTGCTCACTGGAGTGCTCCTGCTCGTGGGGCTGCTCCAGCTCCCGCACGCACCCTCGGCCCAGGCGGCTCCGACAGGCTCCCGCACCGTCGACGTCACCATCGACTCGATGTCCCCGTCCGCTCCCGCCAAGAGCGACACGATCACCGTCTCCGGCACGCTGACCAACAACGGCCGCAATACGATCACCGGCGCGCACGTGGGAATGCACCGCGGCGATGTGCTCGGCAGCCGCAGCGCCATCGAGGCTGTGACCCATCGCACCGGATATCAGCCGGGCACGGACGGCCAAGAGGTCGAGGGGCACAAGGAGAAGATCGACAAGCTGGAGCCGGGCATCAGCCGCCCCTTCACCCTCAGCGTGCCGGTCAAGGACCTCGATCTCGGCGATGACGGTGTGTATCAGATCGGCGTCTCTCTGTCCGGACGCTCCCAGGCCGGGGAGTACGAGCAGGTCCTCGGCATCGACCGGACGTTCCTGCCCTGGCAGACGGCAAACGTCGACAAGAAGACGCAGCTCACCTACCTGTGGCCGCTGATCTCCTCCACCCACCTCACCGCCGAGACCGACGCCGACGCCCAGCAGACGCCGGTCTTCCTCAACGACGACCTGGCCGCCGAGCTCGCGCCCGGAGGCCGGCTGCAGCAGATGGTCGCGCTCGGCAAGAACCTGCCGGTGACCTTCGCCATCGACCCCGACCTGCTCGCGACCGTCGATGCGATGACCAAGTCGTACCGGGTGGACGGCCCCGACGGCCCCATGGGCAAGAACCAGGCGGTCGCCAAGCAGTGGCTGCACGAGCTCGAAGAAGCGGTCAAGACGCACGAGGTTGTCGCGCTGCCGTTCGCCGACCCCGACCTGGCCTCGCTCGCGCACCACGGCAAGGGCGTGCCCAGCGCGCTCAGCCACCTCGGTCCGGCCACCGACCTCGCCGACAAGACCGTGGACACGATCCTCGGTGTCAAACCGCGTACGGACTTCGCCTGGCCCGTCGACGGCGCGATCGACTCCTCCATCGTCGATGTCGCCACCTCGGCCGGTGCGCACAACGTGATCACCCGTAGCGACAGCCTGCGGGAGACCGGCGGACTGTCCTACACCCCGACGGCGGCCCGCCCCATCGGTGGCGGCAACACCGCGATCGTCGCGGACGCGCAGCTCTCGCAGGCCTTCGAGGGCGATATGTCGAAGGCTGGAAACGCCACCCGCGCGGTCCAGGAGTTCCTCGCCCAGACCCAGATGATCAATCTCCAGGACCCGGACCGGCAGCGCAGCGTCGTCGTCGCGCCGCAGCGCATTCCGTCGGTCAGCCAGGCTCAGGCGATGGCCACCGCGCTGCGGGATCTGAAGGAGTCCGGGCGCTGGAGCCAGTCGCTGAGCCTCGGCAGCGCGGCCAAGGCCAAGCCCGACCCCGCGGCCACCCGTCAGGTGCCGAGCGGCGCTGCCTACCCGTCCTCGCTGCGCAGGCGAGAGCTCTCCACCGACGCCTTCCGGCAGATCCAGGGCACCCAGTCCGCACTGGACGACTTCCGGGTGATCCTGGCCCAGCCGGAGCGGGTGGTGACCCCGTTCGGCAACGCGATAATGCGGGAGATGTCGACGCAGTGGCGCGGCGACGGCACCGGCGCCGCCGCGTTCCGTCACTCCGTGCGCAGCTACCTCGACGGTCTGACGAAGAAGGTGCGCCTGATCCAGAAGTCGGACGCCACGCTCTCCGGGCGCAGCGCCACGATTCCGGTGACGGTCCAGAACAACCTCTTCCAGGGCGTCAAGGACATGACGCTGAAGCTGACCTCTTCCCAGCCCAACCGGCTGGACCCGGGGAAGTCGCAGCAGATCACGGTGGACGGCGGGCACAGCCAGTCGTTCAAGTTCAACACCACGGCGAACGCCAACGGTCGCGCCTGGGTGACCGCACAGCTCTACACCGCGGACGGAAAGCCCTACGGTGAGCGCATGACGTTCCAGGTGAACGTCACGGAGATCACCGCGACGGTGATGCTCGTCATCGCGGGGGGCGTGCTCCTGCTCGTCCTCGCCGGCGTGCGGATCTATCTCCAGCGCAAGCGGGCGGCCGCCCAGCGCGCCGAGGACGGGTCCGACGACGACGGGTCCGATGGCGAGCCGGGCACCGACGGCGACAACGGTGGCACGGACGGCGACGAGCCCGAGCAGCCGAGTGACCCCACGCCGGACACCGGATCGGAAAGCTCCGGCCCGTCCGGCTCAGGTGAGAAAGTGGACCGTTGATATATGGCGGGGCCGGATGGCCGGCGACGGATGAGGTGGGGCAGCGATGAATGCGCCGTACGACGGTGACCGGGGCCGGGGCGCCAATGGCGACCCCATGGGGCCGGTCCCTCCGACGCCCCAGTTGCCCGCGGACCAGGACCCCTACGTCCAGGACGCCTACCGCAACGATCCGCACCACGCGCAGGACCCGACGGCCCAGGACCCGGTGACCGAGGCGCTCTACGACCGCGCCGCGCACCCGCCGCCGCCTCCAGGGCAGCCCACGCAACCGCTCTACCAGCAGCCTGCCGCGGGCCGGCACACCCCTGACCCGCAGCTCTGGGCCTCGCCTCCGCCGCCCGAGCCGCAGGGCCCCACCCGCAATCTCCCGTACGGCGACGCCGCCGCGACGACGCAGTTCGTGGGCGTCGACGACCTGATCACACAGGCCGCCGACGAGCGTCCGGAGCCCGACGCCTTTGCGCATCTCTTCCGGGACCAGCAGCCCTACGAGCCCCAGCACCCCGCTCAGCAGGCACCGGTCGGCCCGCCCATGATCGGTGGGGCACCCGCCCCGGAGGCCGTGCCCCAGCAGTCCGCGCCGGCGCCGGAGCCCGCCCCCGCCCCCGTGGCGGCGGCCGGCAAGCCCTCCGGCGGCCGCGCCTCCGGCCTGCTCAAGTCCAGCGCGGTGATGGCCGCCGGCACGATGGTGTCCCGCCTCACGGGCTTCATCCGCTCGGCGCTGATCGTCGCCGCGCTCGGCGGCGCGGTCTTGGGTGACTCCTGGCAGGTCGCCTACCAGCTCCCGACGATGATCTTCATCCTGACCATCGGCGGCGGCCTGAACTCCGTCTTCGTCCCGCAGCTGGTGCGCGCGATGAAGGAGGACGACGACGGCGGCGAGGCCTATGCCAACCGGCTGCTCACGCTGGTCGTCGTGGTCCTCGGCGTACTGACGGTGCTGTCGGTGTTCGCGGCGCCGCTGCTGGTGAAACTGGTCTCGTTCGACATCTCACGCGACCCGGCGGCCAACGAAGTCGCCGTCGCGTTCACCCGCTACTGCGTACCCACGATCTTCTTCATGGGTCTGCATGTGGTGATGGGACAGATCCTCAACGCCCGCGGCCGCTTCGGCGCGATGATGTGGACCCCGGTCCTCAACAACATCGTCATGATCGCCACCTTCGGCCTGTTCATCTGGGTCTACGGCACGGCGAAGACCTCGCACATCGGCGTCACCACCATCCCCGACGAGGGCATCCGCCTCCTGGGGATCGGCACCCTCCTCGGGCTCGTCGTCCAGGCGCTGGCGATGATCCCCTACCTGCGCGACGCCGACTTCAAGCTCCGGCTGCGCTTCGACTGGCGTGGCCACGGCCTGGGCAAGGCCGCCAAGCTCGCCAAGTGGACGGTGCTGTTCGTGCTCGCCAACCAGGCGGGCGTCCTCGTCGTCACCCAGCTCTCCACCTGGGCCGGCAACACCGCCGACCAGCAGGGCCACCCGGGCACCGGTTTCATCTCGTACGCCAGCGCCCAGCTGATCTGGAACATGCCGCAGGCGATCATCACCGTCTCCGTGATGGCGGCGCTGCTGCCGCGGCTGGCCCGCTCCGCGCACGACGGTGACACCGGAGCCGTCCGCGACGACATCTCGCAGGGCCTGCGCACCTCCGCCGTCGCCATCGTCCCGATCTCGTTCGGCTTTCTCTCCCTCGGCATCCCGCTGTGCACGCTGGTCTACGGCTCGTCCGGCGCCGGCATCCCGATGGGCTACATGCTGATGGGCTTCGGCGTGGGTCTGATCCCGTTCTCGGTGCAGTACGTCGTCCTGCGCGCCTTCTACGCGTACGAAGACACCCGCACGCCCTTCTACAACACGGTGATCGTCGCCGCCGTCAACGCCGCGGCCTCCGGTCTCTGCTTCCTGGTCCTGCCCGCCCGCTGGGCCGTGGTCGGCATGGCCGCCTCCTACGGCCTGGCGTACATCATCGGCGTCGGCGTGGCCTGGCGCCGCCTGGGCAAGCGCATGGACGGCGACCTCGACACCGCCCATGTGGTGCGGACCTACGCACGGCTGGCCGGCGCCAGCATCCCGGCGACGCTCGTGTCGGGGGCCGTGGTGTACGGCGTCATGCAAACGCTCGGCAGTGGGTTCCTCGGTTCGCTGGCCGCGCTCGTCGCCGGCTCTGCCGCACTTCTGGCCGTCTTCTACATCGCTGCACGCAAAATGCGCATCGAGGAACTGAACGCCCTGGTCGGCATGGTCCGGTCAAAGCTTGGGCGCTGAGAGAGCACAACCATCGGCTGCCACCGTGTGTCGTGCATAGTGGCGGACTGTGGGCACAATTGTCTTGGCTCATTGAGCCTGCAACGGATGGGGAGGCAGGAACGACGGTGGCGGAACGGAGCACGGCTGCCGTCGACGTGGCCGACACGAGCGGTGAAGAACCGCTGACCGCCAAGGCGGGTAAGGCCACGGACGACGGTGCTAAGGCCGAAAAGGTATCCGGCGGGGAAAAGGACGCCGCACGCACCGACGAGATGCGTGCCGACGCGGCCGAGGCCCAGCCACCGGAACTGCACAGCGGCCACAAGCTCGCCAGACGCTACCGCCTCGAAGAGTGCGTCACCCGTCTGGACGGATTCAGCAGCTGGCGCGCGGTCGACGAAAAGCTGCGCCGGGCCGTCGGCGTGCATATCCTGCCCGCCGACCATCCGCGGGCCCGGCCGGTACTGTCCGCGGCCCGTTCCTCGGCGTTGCTGGGTGACCCCCGTTTCGTCCAGGTCCTGGACGCCGTCGAGGAGAACGACCTCGTCTACGTCGTTCACGAATGGCTGCCGGACGCCACCGAGCTCACCACCGTGCTCGCCAACGGCCCGCTCGAGCCGCATGACGCCTACCAGCTCGTCAGCCAGGTCTCCCAGGCCATGGCCGCCGCGCACCGCGAGGGTCTGGCCCATCTGCGGATCACCCCCGGCTCGGTGCTGCGCACGGAGTCCGGGCAGTACCGCATCCGGGGCCTGGCCGTCATGGCGGCGCTGCGCGGCATCAGCTGCGAGCACCCGCAGCGCACGGACACGGAGGCGATCGGCGCGCTGCTGTACGCCGCGCTGACCCAGCGCTGGCCGTACGAGAACGACGCCCATGGCCTCACCGGCCTACCGAAGGGCGTCGGGCTGATCGCGCCCGACCAGGTGCGCGCCGGTGTCCACCGCGGGCTGTCCGAGCTCGCCATGCGCGCGCTGATCAACGACGGCGCCACGGCTTCCCGCCAGGAGCAGCCCTGCACCACCCCGGAGGAGCTGGCCAAGGCCGTCGCGGCCATGCCGCGTATCCGGCCTCCGGAGACAGCCTTTACCGCCCCGACGCCGTACCAGCGCACGGGGTACCAGCAGGGCAGCTACCGGCAGTCGTCGGCCCACAACGGTCCGTCCGCCCGGCAGACACAACCCGTCCCCACGCCTCCGCCCCCGCTGCAGAGCCGCACGGGCAGGGCGCTGAAGTGGTCCGTCTCCGCGCTGCTCATCGCGGCGCTGGGACTGGGCAGCTGGCAGCTGGCGGACACGCTGCTGAAGCGCGAGAACGACACGGAAGACCCGGGGAACTCGCAGCCGAGCGGTGGCGCGGCCAGGAAGCCGGGCGGTAAGCCGATCAAGATCGTGGATGCCGCGGAGTACTACCCGGACGGCCAGCCGCAGCACCCCGAGCAGGCGCAGGACACCCACGACGGGGACCTCAGCACCTACTGGCGCAGCAAGAGCTATCACGAAGGCCCCGACCTGAACCCGGCCTTCAAGAAGGGCGTCGGCCTCGTCTACGACCTCGGCTCGAATCGGCAGATAAGCAGCGCGACGATCGGGCTGCACTACATCGGTAAACACACCACCGTGACGCTCTATGCGGCCAATTCGCTCTCGCCGTCCGAGCCACTGAGCTCCATGCGCAAGCTCGCCTCGGGCCAGACCGCGGGAACGACCGCAAAGATCAAGCTGAAGCAGCCGGCAAAGGCGCGCTACGTCGTCGCATGGATCACCGCGATGCCCTATGCGCCGCGTGACGAGTTCAGCGATCCCGGCTTCAAGCAGGCCGTGACAGAGGTGTCCTTCACCAGCTGAGCAGGCGGTGAAGGACGGGCGACCGTCGAGGACCGCACAGGGGGCTCCGGCCGGATATCCGGCCGGAGCCCCCTTCCTCGTCAGGCTCCGGCGCGGTGCTGTGCGCCCGCGCGAGAACGGCGTGTTTCGGCCGCCCGTCCGCTGGTCGCGGCCGTTCTCCAGCATTTACTTTCGTGACCTGGCGGGCTTCAATGGACCGAGATCAGGCAGCTACGGCCGGGGGGCCCGTGTCCACCGACAGCAACGAGGCTTCGACACCAACCGACGCCGATCTCCTTGCCCTGCATGTAAAAGGCGACCCCGATGCCTTCGGGGAGATCGTCCGGCGGCATCGCGACCGCCTCTGGGCGGTGGCACTGCGCACCCTTGGTGACCGCGAGGAAGCCGCCGACGCCGTGCAGGACGCCCTGGTCTCCGCCTACCGGGCAGCCCACACCTTCCGCGGCCAGTCCGCAGTGACCACATGGCTGCACCGCATCACGGTCAATGCCTGTCTGGACCGAGCCCGTAAAGCCGCCTCCCGGCGCACCTCGCCCGTCGCCGAGACCGAGCGGCTGGAGCAGCTTCTCGAGCCCCAGGAATCCGCTGAGGTGCCCGCCGAGCGCCAGGATCTGCACCGAGAGCTGCTCAGCGCCCTGCGCACCCTTCCCGAGGAACAGCGTGCCGCGCTCGTCCTCGTCGATATGCAGGGCTACCCCGTCGCGGAAGCCGCCTCGATCCTTGACGTCCCGACCGGAACGGTGAAAAGCCGCTGCGCACGAGGCCGGGCTCGACTCCTCCCCTTGGTCACCCATCTGCGCGCCGACGGCGGGGATAGCAAACCCGCGAGCGGGGGAAGGAACCGGGCGCAGGGGACATCCGTCCCACCGACGGCAGGGCCGAAGGACACAGGTGCCGTGAAGGGCGGAGGTGGGCGAGCGTGACGTCGACGACCGGCACAGGTGAGCACCCGGAGGTCTCCGAGATCTCCGACCTCACTGACGGGCTGCTTTCTCCGACGCGCACGGCGGATCTGCGCGACCATCTCGCCGGCTGCGCGCTGTGCGACGACGTCTATGCGTCGCTGGAAGAAATCCGGGGGCTGCTCGGCACGCTCCCCGGTCCGACGCGGATGCCGGCGGATGTCGCCGGGCGTATCGATGCCGCCCTCGCGGCCGAGGCACTGCTCAACGCCACCACTCCCGCCGGCGGGGCGCATGTTTCACGTGAAACAGCCACCGCCCCCATCGATGTTTCACGTGAAACAACGACCGAGACCGACGACTCGCCCAGTCACGTGACATCGCCCACCCGGCCCGCCGGGCGTCCGCGAGGCGCCACTGGGCCGGGCCGCCAGACGCCCGGTGGCCGCTCGTCCCGTGCGCGGCGCTGGCCCCGGATTCTGCTCGGCACCGCGGCGGCCGCGGCGGTCCTCAGCTTCGGGGGCCTTCTCATCCAGAACGCCGCCGTCGACGGCACCACGGCAAGCAACCAGGACCGAGCCACCGCGACCACCGAGAAGAGCACAGGCGGCGCGGCCGGCCTGACCACCGCGAGCCTCGGCTCACACGTCCACGATCTGCTCGCGGCCAAGGGTTCTCATCATTCCCCGGACATCGGCATCCGGAGCTCCCCCGACACCCCGCTGCGTGGCAACGCCGACACCATCCCGTCGTGTGTCCGCCAGGGCATCGGGCGTCCGGAATCCCCACTCGCGTCCAGCCACACCCGCTACCAGGGCAAGGACGCCTTCCTCGTCGTGCTGCCCCACCCGGCCGACCCCAAGCGTGTCTCGGCCTATGTCGTCGCTTCCTCGTGTGTCTCTGCCACGCCGCCCACTCCCGGAAAGGTCCTGCTGTCGCACTCGTTCCAGCGAGACTGAACGACGAGACGTGCGCTGTGCCACTCCGGGAATGCTCGCCCCGTAGGATCCGTTGGGTGGGGTGAGAGTTCCGAGAGCCCCAGCAAGCAGTCGGCAGAGACAAGGAAGACACCCGTGAGCGACGTCCGCAACGTGATCATCATCGGCTCCGGGCCCGCGGGCTACACCGCAGCGCTCTACACCGCCCGCGCGTCCCTGAAGCCGCTCGTCTTCGAAGGTGCCGTCACCGCCGGAGGCGCCCTGATGAACACCACCGACGTGGAGAACTTCCCCGGTTTCCGCGACGGCATCATGGGGCCGGACCTGATGGACAACATGCGCGCCCAGGCCGAGCGCTTCGGTGCCGAGCTTGTGCCGGACGACATTGTTGCGGTCGACCTCTCCGAGGAGATCAAGACCGTCACCGACACCGCCGGCAATGTGCACCGCGCGAAGGCCGTCATCGTCAGCACAGGCTCCCAGCACCGCAAGCTCGGCCTGCCCCGTGAGGACGAGCTCTCCGGCCGCGGCGTCTCCTGGTGCGCCACCTGTGACGGGTTCTTCTTCAAGGACCAGGACATCGCCGTCATCGGCGGAGGCGACACCGCGATGGAGGAGGCTACCTTCCTCTCGCGCTTCGCCAAGTCGGTCACGGTCGTCCACCGCCGCGACACCCTGCGCGCCAGCAAGGCGATGCAGGACCGCGCCTTCGCCGACCCGAAGATCAAGTTTGTGTGGGACAGCGAGGTCGCCGACGTTCACGGCGACAACAAGCTCGCGGGTCTGACGCTGCGCAACGTCAAGACCGGCGAGACCTCCGAGCTCCCCGTCACGGGCCTCTTCATCGCGATCGGCCACGACCCGCGCACGGAGCTGTTCAAGGGCCAGTTGAACCTCGACGACGAGGGTTACCTCAAGGTCGACGCCCCCAGCACGCGGACCAACCTGACGGGCGTCTTCGCCGCCGGCGATGTCGTCGACCACACCTACCGCCAGGCGATCACCGCGGCCGGCACGGGTTGCTCCGCCGCCCTCGACGCCGAGCGGTTCCTGGCTGCGCTGTCGGACGGCGAGGCGACCGCCGAGCCGGACAAGACCGTCTCCGCCTGACCCGCGCACCCAGCTTTCCCACCACCCACCCAGTAAGGAGATTGCCATGGCCGGCGCCACGGTGACCGTCACGGACGACAACTTCGAAGAGGTCGTCCTCAAGAGCGACAAGCCCGTCCTCGTGGACTTCTGGGCCACCTGGTGCGGCCCGTGCCGCCAGGTCGCCCCGTCCCTGGAGGCGATTGCTGCCGAGCACGACGAGATCGTCATCGCCAAGCTCAACACCGACGAGAACCCGGCGACCACCGCCAAGTACGGCGTCATGTCGATCCCGACCATGAACGTCTACCAGGGCGGCGAGGTCGTGAAGACCATCGTCGGCGCCAAGCCGAAGGCAGCGATCGAGCGCGACCTGGCGGACTTCCTCGCCTGAGTCACGCCGCCATGTTTCACGGGAAACGGGCCCGCCCTCACTGCGGGGCGGGCCCGTTCTCTGTTCCCTGCGAAGCGGCTCGCTTCTCTGCGAAGCGGCTCGCGCTACAGCGGTCGCAGAGCGGGTTCCTTCTGGACGGCCCCCAGCAGGCGGTCGAGCGCCAGCTCCACATCTTCCTTCCACGAGATCGTGGTCCGCAGCTCAAGGCGCAGCCGCGGAAAGCGGGGGTGGGGGCGTACGGTCTTGAAGCCCACCGCGAGGAGATGATCGGCGGGCAGCACACACGCCGGCTCGGCCCAGCGGGCATCACCGAAGGCCTCGATGGCCTTGAAGCCGCGCTGAATCAGGTCCTTGGCGACCGTCTGGACCATCACCCGCCCCAGCCCCTGCCCCTGGTAACCGGGGGTCAGCCACGCCGTCAGCAGCTGCACCGCATCCGGCGACACCGGGCTGGTGGGAAAGGCCGTGGAGCGCGGCACATAGGCCGGCGGGGCGTACATCACGAAGCCGACCGGCACCTCGTCGACATAGACCACCCGCCCACAGGACCCCCACTCCAACAAGACCGCCGAGATCCAGGCTTCCTTCTCGAGCTCGGGACGGCCCGCCTTTACCGCGGCCTCGCCGCTGACGGGGTCGAGCTCCCAGAAGACGCAGGAGCGGCAGCGTTTGGGGAGATCCGGAAGGTTGTCCAGCGTGAGCGGTACGAACCGACGGCCCATGAAACCAGGTCCTCACTTCTCTCGCCTGCCACACCACGAAGTGCCGTCAGCGCCGCCTGCTCCTTGAGCAGACCTCCAACGAACCCCCCGACAGCTGCGAGGCCGAACCCCGCTGCCAGCAGTCCGGTGCGGCTCACCGATCGCATGGCCCTCTCCTCGGTGTGAGGTGTCTCCACATGGATGCGTGCCATACCCGAACGCATCGTATCCACCCTTTACGGGCACGGGTACCGCCAGAGAGCAAAGGGCGGGCCGTGTTCCGGTATGGACTCCGGAACACGGCCCGCCCGGGAGCCGAAGGCGTCAGCTCACTCCTCTTCGCTGTTCTCCTCGGCCAGCGTCTTGCCCAGAACGCGGCCCTCGCCGGGGGCGAGCGTGCCGAGGATGCGCTCCAGATCGTCTATCGAGGCGAACTCGACAACGATCTTTCCCTTCTTCTGCCCCAGGTCGACCTTCACCCGGGTCTCGAAGCGGTCGGACAACCGGGAGGCGAGACCGGTGAGCGCGGGGGACACCCGGGCTCCCGCACGGGGTCCCTTGGCCTTGCTCTCGCTCTTGGGGGTCGACCCCATCAGCGTGACGATCTCCTCGACCGAACGGACCGACAGCCCCTCGGCCACGATGCGGCGCGCGAGGCGGTCCTGCTCCTCCGAGTCGTCCACCGACAGCAGGGCGCGGGCATGACCCGCGGAGAGCACGCCGGCGGCGAGCCGCTTCTGTACGGACGGCGAGAGCTTCAGCAGCCGCAGGGTGTTGGAGACCTGGGGACGCGAACGCCCGATCCGGTCGGCCAGCTCGTCATGCGTGCACTTGAAGTCCTTCAGCAACTGGTCGTAGGCGGCTGCCTCTTCCAGCGGGTTGAGCTGTGCCCGGTGCAGGTTCTCCAGGAGCGCGTCGAGGAGAAGCTTTTCGTCCTCCGTCGCCCGCACGATCGCGGGAATCTTCTCCAGCCCGGCTTCCCGGCACGCCCGCCAGCGGCGCTCACCCATGATGAGCTCATACCGCCCCGGCCCCGTCTGACGGACCACCACCGGCTGGAGCAGGCCGACCTCCTTGATGGAGGTGACCAGCTCGGCAAGGGCGTCCTCGTCGAAGACCTCACGCGGCTGGCGCGGGTTCGGCTTGATCGCATCCAGTGGCACCTCGGCGAAGTGGGCGCCGGCCACCTCCGACACGCCCGCTGCCGATGTCTCCGACCCGGCCGGTGCTTCCGTTTCACGTGAAACACCGTGCGCCGGCAGCGAAGTCACCTTGGCGGCCGCTACTCCTCGCTCCGGGGCCAAGACCGGTACGGACGACGGTGACGCCGCTCCCTGTCCGACCGCGGGACCGGCATGGTCCGTGCTCTGCGGTGCCGCGGGGATCAGCGCACCGAGCCCACGGCCCAGGCCTCTACGTCGTTCGCTCACTGAGTCCCCTCCGAGATGCTGTGCTGTGCTTCATAGTTGACGCTGAGGCCCTGGCCCCCGGTCTGCGGGGCCCCACGCAACGCGATCTCTCGCGCCGCTTCGAGATAGGAAAGCGAGCCACTGGATCCCGGGTCATAGGTGAGCACCGTCTGCCCATAGCTGGGTGCCTCGGAGATGCGCACCGAGCGGGGGATGCTCGTACGGAGCACCTCGTGGCCGAAGTGGCTACGCACCTCATCGGCGACCTGGGAGGCCAGCCGGGTGCGACCGTCGTACATGGTGAGCAGGATCGTCGAGACATGGAGCTTGGGGTTGAGATGGCCCCGCACCAGGTCGACGTTCCGCAGCAGCTGACCCAGCCCCTCCAGTGCGTAGTACTCGCACTGGATCGGGATGAGCACCTCCGCGCCGGCGACCAGAGCATTGACGGTCAGCAGGCCGAGCGAGGGCGGGCAGTCGATGAAGATGTAGTCCAGCGGCTGTTCGTACGCCTTGATGGCCCGGTCCAGCCGGCTCTCGCGGGCCACCAGGGAGACCAGCTCGATCTCCGCACCGGCCAGATCGATCGTGGCGGGCGCACAGAACAGGCCCTCCACATCCACCACCGGCTGCACCACGTCGGAGAGCGGCTTGCTCTCCACCAGTACGTCATAGATCGACGGCACTTCGGAGTGGTGGTCGATCCCCAGCGCCGTAGACGCGTTGCCCTGGGGGTCGAGGTCGATCACCAGAACCCGTGCCCCGTGCAGGGCCAGCGAGGCCGCCAGGTTCACCGTGGTCGTGGTCTTACCGACCCCGCCCTTCTGGTTGGCAACCACCATGACCCGAGTCTGTTCAGGCCGGGGCAGCCCCTCACCCGCGCGGCCAAGTGCCTCCACCGCCAGCTGAGCTGCACGACCGATCGGGGTGTCGTCCATCGGGGGCGGCGTTTCACGTGAAACGTCGTCCCCGAACGACTCGCTACGGGGACCGGGGACCGGGTCGGTCATCGGTCCCGCGATGTTGGCGTCGGACCGCAAGGATTCACTCTCCTCGACATCAGGCTCGCAATGTTCAGAGCCTGCCATGCTTTCGGTGTCGTGAACCAGTGAGGTCCGTTCTCCTGTGGACGAATCCACTTCTGTGGATACTTCCGTGACCCTTGTGGGCCTACGGTCGCGCGGCGCGGCGGCCGCACGACCACGGTCGATGATCCCTTGCAGCAGAGAACGACGTTTCACGTGAAACACGATGCCAGCGTCGCGCCCGAATTAGCCGCGACACTCCGTCTTATGTCGTTTTGATGGTGTTTATGGAATTCGCCTGTTCCCCTCTTTCGCGGAACAGGCACGCCCATCACATCGATACCGGCCCTAACCCTCCGGCATCAGGGCATCAGCGCCGGCGCCCCCTCGTCGCACGGCTGGTCCGGGCCGCCTTCGCCCGCTTGGCCGCAAAGCGCACACCGCCGGGGCTCTCGCCCACCTCGACCCGCACCACGGTCGACGGCGGATCCACAATGCCCTCGCCCACATGCACCACCGAGGTCTCCACCACGCCGAGCTTGCTCAGCGCCGCACGAGCCCCCTTGAGCTCCTCCTCCGCGGCATCGCCCTTGAGCGCCAGCATCTCGCCGTACGGACGCAGCAGCGGAACACCCCAGCCGGCCAGCCGATCCAGCGGAGCGACGGCACGCGCGGTCACCACATGCACCTGGGGGAGCTTGCCCATGACCTCTTCGGCCCGCCCCCGCACGACCGTGACATGGTCCAGCCCGAGCAGCTCGACGACCTCCTGAAGGAAGTTCGTCCGCCGCAGCAGCGGCTCCAGGAGCGTGATCTTCAGATCCGGGCGCACCAGAGCCAGCGGGATACCGGGCAACCCGGCCCCCGAGCCCACATCGCAGACCGAGACGCCCTCGGGCACCACCTCGGAGAGCACCGCGCAGTTCAACAGATGCCGCTCCCACAGCCGCGGCACCTCACGCGGGCCGATGAGCCCTCGCTTCACCCCCGCGTCGGCGAGCAATTCGGCGTACCGCACGGCCTCCGGAAAGCGCTCGCCGAAAACCTCCTGCGCCGCCTTCGGCGCAGGAGGGAGCTCCGCTGCTGCCTCCGTCACGGGAACCGCCCTTCCTCTGGACTGCTTTTCCTGCCGGGAACCCGGGTTACGCACCCGGAATAACACAGAACGCTGACAACTTTTGGCCCCGCCTGCGAGCAGACGGGGCCAAAGAAAAACGGAAGTGCTGAGCGGTCAGGCCGGGAGGACAACCACTCGGCGCTGCGGCTCCTCGCCCTCCGACTCGCTGCGGAGGCCGGCCGCGGCCACCGCGTCGTGGACGACCTTGCGCTCGAACGGCGTCATCGGGTCGAGCTTCACCGGCTGACCGGTGCCCCGAGCCTCCTCCGCCGCCTTCGCGCCGATCTCCGTGAGCTGCTCACGCTTACGCGCACGGAAGCCGGCGATGTCCAGCATCAGACGGCTGCGGTCACCGGTCTCCCGGTGCACGGCCAGCCGGGTCAGCTCCTGCAGCGCCTCCAGCACCTCACCGTCGCGGCCCACGAGCTTCTGCAGGTCGCGGCTGGTCGAGTCGCTGATGATCGACACGGCGGCGCGGTCGGCCTCGACGTCCATGTCGATGTCACCGTCGAGGTCGGCGATGTCCAGCAGACCCTCGAGGTAGTCGGCCGCGATCTCGCCTTCCTGCTCCAAGCGGGTCAGGGTGTCGGTGCCCTCGGTGGCAGGGGTCGTGTCCGTCACGAAAGGACTCCTTCTTACTTCTTGGACGGGTGCTTGGGGCGCTGCTGGCCCTTGCGCTGTCCGGACTTGGCGGTGCGGGACCCCGAGGCGGAGCCGCCGTTCTCCTTGCCGTCCTGCGCGTCCTTCTTCTCCAGCGACGGCTTCTTCGCGCCGGTGCTCTGGGAGGCCGATCCGGCACGCGTACGGGTCTGCGCACTGCCGGCCGGGGCGCTGCCGCCGGTCTGCCGCTTGGACTTCGGCTGACGCTTGGGCTGCTGGCGGTTCTGGCGCGCCTCCTCGGCGGCCTTCTTCGCAGCGATCTCGGCCGGGGCCTCGACGATCTTGCCCTGGGCCCGCAGCCGCTCCTGGCGCTCCTCGAAGGCCTTGCTGCCGGGGGTCGGGTTACGACGGATGACGAACATCTGCTGGCCCATGGTCCACACGTTGGTGGTCAGCCAGTAGACGAGAACACCGACGGGGAAGTTGATGCCGAAGACGGCGAACATGATGGGGAAGACGTACATCAGCATCTTCTGCTGCTGCATGAACGGCGTCTTCACCGTGAGGTCGACGTTCTTGGTCATCAGCTGGCGCTGCGTGTAGAACTGCGACGCCGACATCAGGACGATCATGATGATCGTGACCACGCGGACGTCGGTCACAGAAGCACCGAGGCTCTGGATCTTCTCCGCGCTGTCCATGAACTTGGCCGCCAGCGGTGCACCGAAGATGTGCGCCTTCTGCGCGCTCTCCAGCAGCGGCTGGTCGATCACGCCGACCGTCTTGTTCTGCGCGATGTGGCTGAGGACCTGGTACAGCGAGATGAAGAACGGCGACTGGGCCAGAATCGGGAGACAGCTCGAGAGCGGGTTGGTGCCCGTCTCCTTGTAGAGCTTCATCATCTCTTCGGACTGGCGCTGCTTGTCGCTCTTGTAGCGCTCCTGGATCGCCTTCATCTTCGGCTGGAGCGCCTGCATGTTCCGCGTCGACTTGATCTGCTTCACAAAGAGCGGGATCAGGCAGATACGGATCAGCACCACCAGCGAGACGATGGACAGACCCCACGCCGCGCCACTGTTCTTGTCAAAGATCAGGCTGTAGAACGAGTGGAACTGGACGATGATCCAGGAAACAGCGATATAGAGGGGACCGAGGATCGTGTCCACGAATCAGGCTCCTTGGGCGTTGGGCTGAGTCTCGGGCTGGGCGACAGGCTCAGGGACGGTGGGCCCGCCCAGGCGGCTCCTCAGCCGCTGATGCCAAACCGGACGCTTCCGGGGAGGGACGTGGTCGACGCCCCCGAGCGACCACGGGTTGCAGCGCAGGATGCGCCAAGCTGTCAGCGCAGTCCCTTTCACCGCGCCGTGCCGGTCGATGGCCGTATAGCCATAGTGCGAGCACGACGGGTAGTACTTGCAGACCGGGCCCAGCAGGGGGCTGATGGTCCACTGATAGATCTTGATCAAAAGCAGCAGCGGGTACTTCACTGTGCGCTCCCTCCCGGGTCCCGGTCGGGGTTCCGGGGGCCCGCGGCGCCGCGGGCGGCGGTCGCAGTCCCCGGGGGATTGCTGCCTTTCGGCACCCCTCCCAGCAGCCGCTCGAGGGCGGCATCCAGGTCGCGGGCCAGCTGGTCGTGATCCGCGTCACCCGCGCCGGGCAGGGCCCGTACGACAACCAGGCTACCGGCGGGAAGCCGGTCCAGCCGGTCGCGCATGAGATGACGAAGCCTTCGCTTGACCCTGTTGCGCACGACCGCGATGCCAACGGCCTTGCTCACGACGAAACCCGCACGCGTCGGGGGAACACATTCCCCCGACTCGTGCGGGTCCGTTGCACCGCTACGACAATGAACGACAAGGAGCGGGCGCCCGGCCCTGCGTCCCCGGCGTACCGCGGTCGCAAAGTCCTCGCGCCGCCTCAGCCGATTTTCGGTAGGCAGCACGTCATGGACCTAGGTCAGGCTGCTCAGGCCGACAGACGGGCGCGACCCTTGCCACGGCGGGACGCGAGAATCGCGCGGCCGGCACGCGTCCGCATGCGCAGACGGAAGCCGTGGGTCTTCGCGCGGCGGCGGTTGTTCGGCTGGAAGGTGCGCTTGCTCACTCGGGGGCTCCAGGAATGCTTGTTGTCTCAAGAGAGACAGATGTGGGGCGTCGACTGGCTGTCACCGTGCGCCCACGAGTAGCTCGCAACGCCTAAGTGCACCGCTTCATGATCACCAAGAGCGCGATCTTTGCCCATCGGAGGCAGGCGGCAGCAGCCATCGACAACTCGACCTGGTCACGGTACGCGCGGCTGCGCCATCCGGTCAAACCGGCTCCTTGGCACCGCGACCAGCCGCTTGTCAGGACACACTATGCACAGCCTGTGGACAACAACTTGAATCCCCAGGCCCGCCCTGACTACCTTGGCTGAACTCCGATTCCTTCCCGCCCGTCCTGAGAATCACACATTCGTGGGACTGTGAGAGAGCGTGCCCTGTG
Organism: Streptomyces inhibens; assembly: GCF_022221585.1. Classification (NCBI taxonomy): domain Bacteria; kingdom Bacillati; phylum Actinomycetota; class Actinomycetes; order Kitasatosporales; family Streptomycetaceae; genus Streptomyces; species Streptomyces inhibens. Next base: position 5,079,278 of record NZ_CP084681.1, on the reverse strand, counting down.
GCTGATGTACCTGCCGATCTTGCCGCAGTGTGGCCGCGCGTGCTCGACCATCTCCTGCGTGCTGAGGCCGACGGCCTCAAGCCCAAGGACCAGGACTGGCTCAAGCGCACCCAGCCGTTGGCGCTGGTCGCCGACACCGCACTGCTGGCCGTCCCCAATGAATTCGCCAAGGGCGTGCTGGAAGGCCGGCTGGCGCCGCTGATCGGCGAGGCCCTCAGCCATGAGTGCGGCCGTCCGATCCGGATCGCGATCACCGTGGACGACTCCTCCGAGGAGCCCCCCGCGCAGTCCTCGGCCCCTCAGCAGCACCAGGCGCCCCAGCAGCAGGCCCCGCGCCATCAACAGTCACACCAGCAGCAGTCGCACCAGCAGTCGCATCAGTCACAGCAGCAGCACGATGCGTACGACGGCTACGAGCCCCGGCACGACGCCCGGCAGGGCTACGGACACCAGGGCGACGACCTGCCCGGCGTCCGGCCCGCCTACCCCGACTACCAGCAGCCCCGGCACGAGCCCGGCTCCTGGCCGCAGCACTCCTCCGGGATGGGCGGCCCCCCGCGCGACGACTACGGCTGGCAGCAGCAGCACCTCGGCGGCTTCCCCGAGCGCGACCCGTACGCCTCCCCGCCGCCCTCCCACGTATCGCAGCACCAGCAGCAGAACGACTACCGCTCGCAGGGCCCCGACCGCAGCGGCCCGCCGCAGCGCTCGGACGGTCCGCGCTCCCCGTACGAGCAGCAGCGCCGCGATCTCACCGACCACCAGTCCGGTGGGCACAACGGCCGCTCCGGCCTGCCCGCGCCCAGCGGTGCGCCCAGTCCGCTCGCCGCCCAGCCCGCGCCGGCGACCGGCCCCGGTGAGCCGACCGCGCGGCTGAACCCGAAGTACCTCTTCGACACCTTCGTCATCGGTGCCTCGAACCGCTTCGCGCACGCCGCGGCGGTCGCGGTCGCCGAAGCGCCGGCCAAGGCGTACAACCCGCTCTTCATCTACGGGGAGTCCGGCCTCGGCAAGACCCACCTGCTGCATGCGATCGGGCACTACGCGCGGAGTCTGTATCCGGGCACCCGGGTGCGGTACGTGAGCTCGGAGGAGTTCACCAACGAGTTCATCAACTCCATCCGCGACGGCAAGGCGGACGCGTTCCGCAAGCGCTACCGCGACATGGACATCCTGCTCGTCGACGACATCCAGTTCCTGGCGAGCAAGGAGTCGACGCAGGAGGAGTTCTTCCACACCTTCAATACGCTGCACAACGCGAACAAGCAGATCGTGCTCTCCAGTGACCGGCCGCCCAAGCAGCTGGTCACCCTGGAGGACCGGCTGCGCAACCGCTTCGAGTGGGGTCTGATCACCGACGTCCAGCCGCCCGAGCTGGAGACCCGGATCGCGATCCTCCGCAAGAAGGCGGTCCAGGAGCAGCTGAACGCGCCTCCGGAGGTGCTGGAGTTCATCGCGTCCCGGATCTCGCGCAACATCCGCGAGCTGGAGGGCGCGCTGATCCGGGTCACGGCGTTCGCCTCGCTCAACCGGCAGCCGGTGGACCTGGGGCTGACCGAGATCGTGCTGAAGGATCTGATCCCCGGAGGCGAGGACGCCGCGCCGGAGATCACCGCGACCGCGATCATGGCCTCGACCGCCGACTACTTCGGGCTGACCATCGACGATCTGTGCGGCTCCTCGCGCAGCCGGGTGCTGGTGACCGCCCGCCAGATCGCCATGTATCTGTGCCGCGAGCTGACCGATCTCTCGCTGCCGAAGATCGGCGCGCAGTTCGGCGGCCGGGACCATACGACGGTGATGCACGCCGACCGCAAGATCCGCGCGCTGATGGCCGAGCGGCGCTCGATCTACAACCAGGTCACCGAGCTGACCAACCGCATCAAGAACGGCTGACCGGCCACCGCCGGCGGCCGCCACAGGCGCACCCAGGGGCGCTCCGGGACCCGCTCCCGGAGCGCCCTTCGTCGTACGGGGACGCCTGGAGAAGCCGCCCATGGCCCCTCCGCCGTCCTCCCAAACCTGTGGAGCGCGCGGGCTGTGTTCGATTCCGTGCCAGGTCACGGCCTCTCTCCACAGATTGGGCAAGAATCTTCCGTCCACACCCTGGGGAGAGGAAAGTTATCCCTGTGGGATCCACAGGCCGGTGTTCTGACGGGGCATCGGGGGAGGTCAGCCGCGTGTGGATTTGTGGCCAACCGCTCTCCACAGGTTGTGGACAGAGAATTCGTCCACAGGGGGGTGGATGTCTTGTCCACCGGCCGCCCACAGGTGAGCCGCCGTTGTCCCCAGCTTCTCCACACCCCTGTCCACTGTTCGGCAACGCAACACCCGCCCTCACCGGGCCGAGTGAAAGCCGTCACACCAAGGTGGTTGGTTGGGCTGTGGGGAACGTGGGTAAAGCTGGGGATGGCACTGGGGAGAAGTACCCCTCCCCTGTGCATCGGGTGTGCAGAACTTCCGGCGGTCCACAGAACCACCGGTTTTTCCACGGCCGCCACCCACAGGGTCGGTGGACAAAAAATCCGTGTTGACCTGCGCAAAAGCAGTTGTCCACGGTTTCCACAGCCCCTACTACTACGACCACGGATATCTACCGGGGAACTCGTTCGGAAACGGGGCCTGTGCACAAGTTGGCCGCCGGGCGTCCGACACCGGTCGAGTCGACTTGACCCCGAGCCGCACCGACTGTCGGTGGCGTACGTCAGACTGGTCTCCGGCAACTCAGCCGACGACGAAAGCCAGCAGGGCGAGAGCCAGCAACAGCAGGAGGCGGTTTCCGGTGAAGATCCGGGTGGAGCGCGATGTACTCGCGGAGGCAGTGGCCTGGGCGGCCAAGAGCCTCCCGGCCCGTCCGCCGGTGCCCGTCCTCGCGGGCCTGCTGCTGAAGGCCGAGGACGGCGCACTGAGCCTTTCCGGCTTCGACTACGAGGTCTCGGCGCGGGTCTCGGTGGAAGCGGAGGTGGAGGAGGAGGGCACCGTCCTCGTCTCCGGCCGGCTGCTCGCCGACATCTGCCGTGCGCTCCCCAACCGCCCGGTGGAGATTTCCACCGACGGTGTACGAGTGACCGTCGTCTGCGGCTCCTCCCGGTTCACCCTCCACACCCTTCCTGTGGAGGAGTACCCGTCCCTGCCGACGATGCCCACCGCCACCGGCACCGTCCCCGGTGAGGTCTTCGCCGCGGCCGCCGCCCAGGTCGCCATCGCCGCCGGCCGTGACGACACCCTTCCGGTGCTCACCGGCGTACGGATCGAGATCGAGGGCGACACCGTCACCCTGGCCTCCACCGACCGCTACCGCTTCGCGGTGCGCGAGTTCCTGTGGAAGCCGGAGAGCCCGGACGCCTCCGCGGTCGCGCTGGTCCCCGCCAAGACGCTGCTGGACACCGCCAAGTCGCTGAGCAGCGGTGACACCGTCACCATCGCGCTGTCCGGCTCCGGCCAGGGCGAGGGCCTGATCGGCTTCGAGGGGGCCGGCCGGCGGACGACGACCCGTCTGCTGGAGGGCGACCTGCCCAAGTACCGCACGCTCTTCCCGACCGAGTTCAATTCGGTCGCCGTGATCGAGACCGCCCCGTTCGTCGAGGCCGTCAAGCGTGTGGCGCTGGTGGCCGAGCGGAACACCCCGGTCCGGCTGAGCTTCGAGCAGGGTGTGCTGATCCTGGAGGCCGGCTCCAGCGACGATGCACAGGCTGTGGAGAGGGTCGACGCCGACCTGGACGGCGACGACATCTCGATCGCCTTCAACCCCGGCTTCCTCCTGGAGGGCCTGTCGGCCATCGACTCCCCGGTGGCGCAGCTGTCCTTCACGACCTCGACCAAGCCCGCGCTGCTGAGCGGCCGGCCGGCCAAGGACGCCGAGGCGGACGACGCGTACAAGTACCTGATCATGCCGGTGCGGCTGTCGGGCTGACGGGCCGGCAGTGGCCCTGGCCGCGGGCCTTGCGGCGACCGGCTGAAGGGCCCCTGATGAGCGGCTGAGCCCACAGGTGTGCACGGACCTGCGGGCGTAGGCTCGGTCTCGGGTACAACAGCAACGACTACGTGCAAAGAGGGTCTCTGATGGAGCTCGGTCTCGTCGGTCTCGGCAAGATGGGCGGCAATATGCGCGAGCGCATTCGCCGCGCCGGCCACACCGTCATCGGATACGACCGCAACCCGGACCTGGCGGATGTGGACAGCCTCCAGGAGCTTGTGGACAAGCTGAAGGGTCCGCGGGTGGTCTGGGTCATGGTGCCGGCCGGTGCCGCCACCCAGTCCACGATCGACGAGCTGGCCGAGCTGCTCTCGCCGGGCGACATCGTCGTGGACGGCGGCAACTCCCGCTGGACCGACGACGAGAAGCACGCCGAGGAGCTGAAGGCCAAGGGCATCGGCTTCGTCGACTGCGGTGTCTCCGGCGGTGTCTGGGGCCTGGAGAACGGCTATGCGCTGATGTACGGCGGCGAGAAGGACGATGTCGCCAAGGTGCAGCCGATCTTCGACGCCCTCAAGCCCGAGGGCGAGTTCGGCTCGGTGCACGCCGGCAAGGTCGGCGCCGGCCACTTCGCGAAGATGGTCCACAACGGCATCGAGTACGCGATGATGCAGGCCTTCGCCGAGGGCTGGGAGCTGCTGGAGAAGGTCGACTCCGTCACGGACGTACGCGAGATCTTCCGCTCTTGGCAGGAGGGCACGGTCATCCGTTCCTGGCTGCTGGACCTGGCCGTCAACGCCCTCGACGACGACGAGCACCTCGAGAAGCTGCGCGGCGTCGCCGCCGACTCCGGTGAGGGCCGCTGGACGGTCGAGGCCGCGATCGACAACGCCGTGCCGCTGCCCGCGATCACGGCCTCGCTCTTCGCGCGGTTCGCGTCCCGTCAGGACGACTCCCCGCAGATGAAGATGATCGCCGCGTTGCGCAACCAGTTCGGTGGCCACGCGGTCGAGGCCAAGAAGTAACCAGCAGCAACTCGCAACACCACGCAGCAGCCGGGGAGGTCGGCGCACGCCATGCATGTATCGCATCTGTCGCTCGCCGACTTCCGCTCGTACGCCCGGGTCGAGGTCCCGCTCGATCCGGGCGTCACGGCTTTCGTGGGCCCCAACGGGCAGGGCAAGACCAATCTGGTCGAGGCCGTCGGCTATCTCGCCACGCTCGGCAGCCACCGTGTCTCCTCGGACGCCCCGCTGGTGCGGATGGGCGCCGAGCGGGCGATCATCCGGGGCGCGGTCGTGCAGGACGAGCGCCGGCAGCTGGTGGAGCTGGAGCTCAATCCGGGCAGGGCGAACCGCGCCAGGATCAACAGGTCCTCGCAGGTCAAGCCGCGGGATGTGCTGGGGATCGTGCGGACGGTGCTGTTCGCGCCGGAGGATCTGGCGCTGGTGAAGGGTGATCCGGGGGAGCGTCGGCGGTTCCTCGACGAGCTGATCACCGCGCGTTCGCCGCGGATGGCCGGGGTGCGCTCGGACTACGACCGGGTCCTCAAGCAGCGCAACACCCTGTTGAAAACCGCGGCGCTGGCCCGGCGGCACGGCGGCCGGCAGATGGACCTGTCCACACTCGACGTATGGGACCAGCATCTGGCCCGCGCCGGCGCCGAGCTGCTGGCGCAGCGGCTCGATCTGATCACCGCGCTGCAGCCGCTCGCGGACAAGGCGTATGAGCAGTTGGCGCCCGGCGGCGGGCCGCTGGCGCTGGAGTACCGCGGGTCCGCGGGCGAGGCGATGGCCACCGCCTCGACCCGCGAGGAGCTGTACGGCGTACTGCTGGCGGCGCTCGGCGAGGCCCGTAAGGGAGAGATCGAGCGCGGGGTGACGCTGGTCGGTCCGCACCGCGACGATCTGGTGCTGAAGCTGGGCCAGCTCCCGGCGAAGGGGTATGCGAGCCACGGCGAGTCCTGGTCGTATGCGCTGGCGCTGCGGCTGGCGTCGTACGACCTGCTGCGCGCGGAGGGCAATGAGCCGGTCCTCGTCCTCGACGATGTCTTCGCCGAGCTGGACGCGCGGCGCCGGGAGCGGCTGGCGGAGCTGGTGGCCCCGGGCGAGCAGGTGCTGGTCACCGCGGCGGTGGACGACGATGTGCCGGGGGTGCTGGTCGGGGCGCGCTACGCGGTGTCCGACGGTGTCGTCGAGAAGGTGACACGGTGACCGACCCGCAGCCGGAGCGGCCCAAGACACCGGAGCTCTCCGGTGTGGATCTGGCCCGTCAGGCGCTGGTGGCCGCCAAGGAGCAGGCGCGTGCACGGGGCGCGGCCGCGCAGCAGAAGAAGCAGGCCCGGCGCGGTGGGCTGCGCTCGGGCGCGCGGGCGGACGGCCGCGATCCGCTGCCGCTCGGCGCAGCGATCAACCGGCTGATCACGGAGCGCGGCTGGGAGACCCCGGCGGCGGTCGGCGGGGTGATGGGGCGCTGGCCGCAGCTGGTCGGGCCCGAGGTGGCGCAGCACTGCGAGCCGCAGAAGTACGACGAGGACGCCCGGGTGCTGACGGTGCAGTGCGATTCGACGGCGTGGGCGACGCAGCTGCGGCTGCTGGCCCCGCAGCTGGTGGCGCGCCTCAACGAGGACCTGGGCCACGGCACCGTAAAGATGATCAAGGTGCTTGGTCCGGGCGGTCCCGCGCGCCGGTATGGGGCGCTGCGCGCACCGGGCAGCAAGGGCCCCGGCGACACCTACGGATGAGCCGTACCACCGGCGTATACGGGTGGGGCGGATGAGACTCCGCTCATGGTAGCCGCCGGTTGACAGTCGGAAGCGCTGAGTGCCGGTGTGAGCGTCCTGGGGCCCCGCCTCGGATATGGGGAGTCGGCGGACGCCAGTTCAGGGCGGCACATGACGACTCAGGCGCCTGCAAACCCCCACGAGTGTCAGCGCTACCGGTAGACTGGTGGCAATCCCGCCCACTTGCGGAACATGTCGAACGACGCAGCCGCTCCCGCCTGTCTTTCCTGGGGTGATACCCACAGGCGCGGAAGGGCTCGTGCTGTGCCAGAAAGGGCGCTTCGTGGCCGACTCCGGCGACCTCAACGAGAACAACACGGCTTCTACTGAAGAGGGGGTTCCTGCCGGCGCCATGGGCGACTCCTCGGTGGAGAAGTCGTACGACGCCAGCGCGATCACCGTCCTCGAAGGCCTGGACGCGGTCCGTAAGCGCCCTGGCATGTACATCGGCTCGACGGGCGAGCGTGGTCTGCACCACCTCGTGCAAGAGGTCGTCGACAACTCCGTCGACGAGGCGATGGCCGGTCACGCGGACACCATCGAGGTGACGATCCTCGCCGACGGCGGTGTGCGCGTCGTCGACAACGGCCGAGGCATCCCGGTCGGCATCGTGCCTTCCGAGGGCAAGCCGGCCGTCGAGGTCGTGCTGACGGTCCTGCACGCGGGCGGCAAGTTCGGCGGCGGCGGTTACGCGGTCTCCGGCGGTCTGCACGGCGTGGGTGTCTCCGTCGTGAACGCCCTGTCGACCAAGGTCTCCGTCGAGATCAAGACCGACGGCTACCGCTGGACGCAGGAGTACAAGCTCGGTGTGCCGACGGCGCCGCTGGCCAAGCACGAGGCGACCGAGGAGTCCGGCACGTCCGTGACGTTCTGGGCCGACGGCGACATCTTCGAGACGACCGAGTACAGCTTCGAGACGCTGTCGCGGCGCTTCCAGGAGATGGCGTTCCTCAACAAGGGTCTGACGATCGCGCTGACGGACGAGCGCCAGGACCATGTGGACGAGGACGGCAAGCCGCTCTCGGTGCGGTACCACTACGAGGGCGGCATCGTCGACTTCGTGAAGTACCTCAACTCCCGCAAGGGCGAGCTGGTGCATCCGACGGTGATCGACGTCGAGGCCGAGGACAAGGAGCGGCTGCTCTCGGTCGAGATCGCGATGCAGTGGAACACCCAGTACAGCGAGGGACTCTACAGCTTCGCGAACACCATCCACACCCATGAGGGCGGTACCCACGAAGAGGGCTTCCGCGCGGCGTTGACGGGTCTGATCAACCGTTACGCCCGCGACAAGAAGCTGCTGCGCGAGAAGGACGACAACCTCACGGGTGAGGACATCCGCGAGGGTCTGACGGCGATCATCTCGGTCAAGCTCGGCGAGCCGCAGTTCGAGGGCCAGACCAAGACCAAGCTGGGCAACACCGAGGCCAAGACCTTTGTGCAGAAGGTCGTCCACGAGCACCTCACGGACTGGCTGGACCGCAACCCCAACGAGGCCGCGGACATCATCCGCAAGGGCATCCAGGCGGCGACCGCGCGCGTGGCGGCCCGTAAGGCGCGCGATCTGACCCGCCGCAAGGGCCTGCTGGAGACGGCGTCGCTGCCGGGCAAGCTGAGCGACTGCCAGTCCAACGACCCGACCAAGTGCGAGATCTTCATCGTCGAGGGTGACTCCGCCGGCGGCTCGGCCAAGTCCGGCCGTAACCCGGAGTACCAGGCGATCCTGCCGATCCGCGGCAAGATCCTCAACGTCGAGAAGGCACGGGTCGACAAGATCCTGCAGAACAACGAGGTCCAGGCGCTGATCTCGGCGTTCGGCACGGGTGTGCACGAGGACTTCGACATCGAGAAGCTCCGCTATCACAAGATCATCCTGATGGCGGACGCCGACGTCGACGGTCAGCACATCAACACCCTGCTGCTCACGTTCCTCTTCCGCTTCATGCGACCGCTGGTCGAGGCCGGGCACGTCTACCTCTCCCGCCCGCCGCTGTACAAGATCAAGTGGGGCCGGGACGACTTCGAGTACGCCTACTCCGACCGGGAGCGGGACGCGCTGATCGAGCTCGGCAAGCAGAACGGCAAGCGGATCCGCGAGGACTCGATCCAGCGGTTCAAGGGTCTCGGCGAGATGAACGCCGAGGAGCTGCGGGTGACGACCATGGACATCGACCACCGTGTCCTCGGCCAGGTCTCGCTGGACGACGCGGCCCGCGCGGACGACCTGTTCTCCGTGCTGATGGGCGAGGACGTCGAGGCACGCCGCTCGTTCATCCAGCGCAACGCCAAGGACGTCCGCTTCCTCGACATCTGAGCCCTGTCGGCCCGAACAACAGCCGCAGCTCGAAAGGATTTTGAACCACCATGGCCGACGAGAACCCCCCTGTGACCCCGGACGGCGTGACCGCCGAGGGCGCGCCCGCCACCATCGAAGGCGTCGGTATGCGCGTCGAGCCCGTCGGGCTCGAAACGGAGATGCAGCGCTCCTACCTCGACTACGCGATGTCCGTCATCGTCTCGCGTGCGCTGCCGGACGTACGGGACGGCCTCAAGCCCGTCCACCGCCGGGTGCTGTACGCGATGTACGACGGCGGCTACCGCCCCGAGAAGGGCTTCTACAAGTGCGCCCGCGTCGTCGGCGACGTCATGGGTACGTACCACCCGCACGGCGACTCCTCGATCTACGACGCGCTGGTCCGTCTCGCGCAGCCGTGGTCGATGCGGATGCCGCTGGTCGACTCCAACGGCAACTTCGGCTCTCCGGGCAACGACCCGGCCGCGGCCATGCGGTACACCGAGTGCAAGATGAAGTCGCTGTCCATGGAGATGCTCCGGGACATCGACGAGGAGACCGTCGACTTCCAGGACAACTACGACGGCCGTAACCAGGAGCCGACGGTCCTGCCGTCCCGCTTCCCCAACCTCCTGATCAACGGCTCGGCCGGTATCGCGGTCGGTATGGCCACCAACATCCCGCCGCACAACCTGCGCGAGGTCGCCGCCGGCGCCCAGTGGGCGCTGGAGCACCCGGAGGCCTCCCACGAGGAGCTGCTGGACGCGCTGATCGAGCGCATCAAGGGCCCGGACTTCCCCACCGGCGCGCTGGTGGTGGGCCGCAAGGGCATCGAGGAGGCCTACCGCACCGGCCGTGGCTCGATCACGATGCGCGCGGTGGTGGCCGTCGAGGAGATCCAGAACCGCCAGTGCCTGGTGGTCACCGAGCTGCCCTACCAGGTCAACCCGGACAACCTCGCGCAGAAGATCGCCGACCTGGTGAAGGACGGCAAGGTCGGCGGCATCGCGGACGTCCGCGACGAGACCTCCTCGCGTACGGGCCAGCGCCTGGTCATCGTCCTCAAGCGGGACGCGGTCGCCAAGGTCGTCCTCAACAACCTCTACAAGCACACCGATCTGCAGACCAACTTCGGTGCGAACATGCTCGCGCTGGTCGACGGGGTGCCGCGCACGCTCTCGCTGGACGCGTTCATCCGCAACTGGGTGACCCACCAGGTCGAGGTCATCGTCCGCCGTACGAAGTTCCGGCTGCGCAAGGCCGAGGAGCGGGCGCACATCCTGCGCGGTCTGCTCAAGGCGCTGGACGCCATCGACGAGGTCATCGCGCTGATCCGGCGCAGTGAGACCGTCGAGGTGGCGCGCGAGGGTCTGATGGGCCTGCTGACCATCGACGAGATCCAGGCGAACGCGATCCTGGAGATGCAGCTGCGCCGGCTGGCCGCCCTGGAGCGCCAGAAGATCACCGCCGAGCACGACGAGCTGCAGCGCAAGATCAGCGAATACAACGCGATCCTGGCCTCCCCGGAGCGCCAGCGCCAGATCATCAGCGAGGAACTCGCCGCGATCGTCGAGAAGTTCGGCGACGACCGGCGCTCCAAGCTGGTGCCCTTCGAGGGCGACATGTCCATCGAGGACCTGATCGCCGAGGAGGACATCGTCGTCACGATCTCCCGTGGCGGCTATGTGAAGCGGACCAAGACCGACGACTACCGCTCGCAGAAGCGTGGCGGCAAGGGCGTCCGGGGCACGAAGCTCAAGGAAGACGACATCGTCGACCACTTCTTCGTCTCCACCACCCACCACTGGCTGCTGTTCTTCACGAACAAGGGCCGGGTCTACCGCGCCAAGGCCTACGAACTCCCCGACGCGGGGCGCGACGCGCGCGGCCAGCACGTGGCCAACCTCCTCGCCTTCCAGCCGGACGAGCAGATCGCGCAGATCCTGGCGATCCGCGACTACGAGGCCGCGCCGTATCTGGTGCTCGCCACCAAGGCCGGTCTGGTGAAGAAGACGCCGCTCAAGGACTACGACTCGCCCCGCTCCGGCGGTGTGATCGCGATCAACCTGCGCGAGCAGGAGGACGGCACCGACGACGAGCTGATCGGCGCGGAGCTGGTGTCGGAGACCGACGATCTGCTCCTGATCAGCAAGAAGGCCCAGTCGATCCGCTTCACGGCGACCGACGAGGCGCTGCGCCCGATGGGCCGGGCCACCTCCGGTGTGAAGGGCATGAGCTTCCGCGAGGGCGATGAGCTGCTCTCGATGAACGTGGTCCGCGCCAACACGTACGTCTTCACCGCCACCGACGGCGGGTACGCCAAGCGCACCGCGGTCGACGAGTACCGCGTCCAGGGCCGCGGCGGCCTGGGAATCAAGGCCGCCAAGATCGTGGAGGACCGGGGTTCCCTGGTCGGGGCGCTGGTCGTCGAGGAGACCGATGAGATCCTCGCGATCACACTCGGCGGTGGCGTGATTCGTACGCGGGTCAACGAGGTCCGTGAGACCGGCCGTGACACCATGGGCGTTCAGCTGATCAACCTGGGCAAGCGTGATGCCGTCGTCGGCATCGCACGGAACGCCGAGGCCGGCCGGGAAGCCGAAGAGGTCGACGGGGGCGAGGCGCCCGAGGAGACCGAAGCGGCCGAGGGAACCGAGTCCGCGGCGGAGTAGCACGAGGAGTAGGTCGTGAGTGGAGCCACGGGCGCTGCGGCGGGTGGATCGGGAGCCAAGAAGGGCTCCCCGTCCGGACCCGCAACCGTGACGGAAGACAGCGCCCGTGGCTCCGCCGTTTCTGACACCGGCCCCCAAGACGAGGGCTCGCACCAGGGGGGAACCGTGACAGACACCCGTCAGCCGCAACCACAGCCACAATCTCAGGGGCAGGCCCAGCAGGCTCAGGGCGCCCGGCAGCAGCCCTACGAGCCGCCTCAGGCGTATCCCACCGGCGGCGGGCAGAGCGGCGGGCAGGCGGTGCGCCGGCCGCGTACGGGCGCGCGTACGGCCCCGCGGACGCGCAAGGCCCGGCTGCGGGTGTCGCGCGCCGATCCGTGGTCGGTGATGAAGGTCAGTTTTCTGCTCTCCATCGCGCTGGGCATCTGCACGGTCGTGGCCGTCGCGGTGCTGTGGATGGTCATGAACGCGATGGGCGTCTTCTCCACGGTCGGCGGCACGATCAGCGAGGCGACGGGCTCCAGCGACGGCGCCGGCTTCGATCTGCAGTCGTTCCTGTCGCTGCCGCGGGTGCTGCTGTTCACCTCGATCGTCGCGGTGATCGACGTGGTGCTGGCGACCGCGCTGGCCACGCTCGGCGCCTTCATCTACAACCTGTCGGCCGGCTTCGTCGGCGGCGTGGAGCTCACTCTCGCCGAAGACGAGTGAGCCCCTGGTCGGAGGGCGTTCGGGCGGTCTGCGGAACCGATTTTGGGAACGACTCTGAAGTGCGCTAATCTTTCGTTGCAGCGAGCGCGCGGCTATAGCTCAGACGGTTAGAGCGCTTCCCTGATAAGGAAGAGGCCCCAGGTTCAAGTCCTGGTAGCCGCACCGCACAGTCGGCCCGGCCGGAGATTTCTCCGGCCGGGCCGATTTGTTGTGTGCGGGCGGAAGTTGGCTCGCGGCGGGTGCCGCGGACGAGGTGTTGCCGACTGCGGGCTAGGTAACCGATCGGTATCGGCCGGTGTGTATCATCGGCCGACATAGGTCCCCTACGTCAACGAAAGACGAGGTCGCGCGGTGAAGAAGCTTCTCCTGGTCGCACTGGCCGCCATCGGCGGGCTCCTCGTGTACCGCCAGATCCAGGCGGATCGCGCCGAGCAGGATCTGTGGACGGAGGCGACCGACTCCGTGCCCGCAGGTTCGGGTGTCTGAGACCCAAAAACGCACAGCACGTTCGTATGGACCCCGATTGCCCCTGGGCGGTCGGGGTTTCGTACGTCCTGGGGCGGGCGGGGCGGCCGGCGGTGGAGGAGTCGGGGGTCGGGTCGCAGTGGCTGATTGTCGTTGCAGGACCGTGACGGCGATCCCCTTGAGTTTGCTATAGCACACCATTAGCTTGCAGTAGCAAAGTTTCTGTCTGTGATGTGACCAGCAGGGCACAAGGGGGAGCAGAACATGGCACACCGACGACGCAGAGGGGCGGTGGCGTTGCTCGGCGGGCTGTTGCTGGCCCTGACCGCCGCACCACTTCCGGCCACCGCGGCCACACCCGCCCGCACGCCGGCCGCCGACGGCACCGGCATGGTGATGGTGCTCGACTCCTCCGGCTCGATGGCCGAGGACGACGGCTCCGGCAGTACCCGCATCGCCGCCGCCCGTAAGGCCGTCGGCACGGTCGTCGACGCACTGCCCGACGGCTACCCGACCGGGCTGCGGGTCTACGGTGCCGCCAAACCCAAGGGCTGCGACGACACCCGGCTCGCGCAGCCGGTGGCCGCCCTCGACCGGGCGGGCATCAAGCGGGCCGTCGCGCGCGTCGAGCCCAAGGGCGACACCCCTATCGGGCTCTCCCTGCGCAAGGCCGTCGGCGACCTTCCGCGGCCCGCCGGCGGATCGCTCGGCAGGCGCACGATCCTGCTGATATCCGATGGCGAGGACAACTGCCAGGCGCCGCCGCCCTGCAAGGTGGCCGCCCAACTCTCCGCGTCCGGCGTCGATCTGCACATCGACGCCATCGGCTTCCAGGTGGCGGGCAAGGCCCGTGCGCAACTGGAGTGCATCGCCAAGGCCGGCAACGGGCGGTACTACGACGCACCCGACGCCAAGGCGCTCGCCCGCCAGCTCCAGCGAGCCGGCCAACTCTCCGTGGACGGCTACCGGTTCAAGGGCAAGCAGGTCCGCGGCACGGCGACCAGGAGCGGCGCGCCCGGCATCGTTCCCGGGCAGTACCTGGACTCCATCGGGCCCAACGAAGAGCGCTATTACGCCACCGACCTGGACGCCGCGTCGACGGCCGACTTCTCGGCGACCGTGGTGCCTCAGCCCGGCGCGGCCGTCGACTCCCTCGACGCGCTGCGCACCCGGATCGCATACGGCACCGACAGCGCCTGTGACTCCACCACCCAGCTGTTCGGACAGCACGAGGGCGCCACGCCGCTGACCTCGGGCGTCAGCCGTGTCCCCTCGCAGAGCGGGACCGGCGGCTGCGACAAGGCAGGGCGGTACTGGCTGGTCGTCGAGCGCAAGGCCGCCAAGGGCTCGGACGGCGCACGCTGGCCGGTGGAGCTGACGTTTCACGTGGAACATCCGCTGAAGAAGGGCGTCACGCCCGCACAGTCGGAGCCGGAGTACGGCGCGGGCGGCAAGGACGCCACGCTGCCGTCCACCGCCCCCAAGGACGTCACCGGCGGCACCGGCTTCAATGACGCCCGCACGCTGCACCCGGGCGTCTGGCGGGACAAGGTGCTGCCGGCGCAGACCCTTTGGTACAAGGTGCCGGTCGGCTGGGGGCAGCAGCTGAGGTACGACGTGGAGTTCGCCAACGAGCCGACGGTCAAGGGCCCCAGCGCGCACACGTCCTACGGCGGCACCCAGGTCTACACACCGTTCCGTGCGCCGGTCGGCAGCGGAACCGGCGAGTTCAGCCCACACGTGACCTACAACGGGCGCCTGGCATCGCTCAGCATGGGGACGGTCCCGGTCGCCTGGACCAACCGCTATGAGACGCACCCCAATGTCATCCCCGTGCACCGCAACGGCGACTTCTACATCGCGGTGACGCTGGGCGCCCGGGCCTCCGAGATCGCGGAGAATCCGCAGATCGGTGTGGTGCTGCGGGTCGCGGTGCTGGGCAAGGAGAAGTCCGGTCCGCAGGCCGGGGCGACCGTGGCCAAGGCCGGGGCGCCCCAAGGCGATTCGGGTCCCTCGGCAGACGGCACGCAGGACGGCGGTGGAGGATGGTCCACAGGCCGCGTGGTGGCGGTCGCCGTCGGCGGAGTGGGCGTACTGCTGCTGGCCGGTCTCGCCGCGGCCTACGTACGCGCGCGCAGGACGCCGCGGGCCGGCGGCGGGAATTCGGATCCGATGAGGGGTGGCTCGTGGTGACGGGGCGCACGATGAACAGAGGGACCGCGGTGCTGGCGGCGCTCGCGGCGGTGACGATCCTGCCGGGAACGGTGGGCGTGGCCTCGGCCGACGGCCTCCCCGGCTACCGGACGGCGGACGGCGCCACGACGATCAACGGCACCACCAGCGCCGCGCGCGCACCGCAGCTCAAGCCCGGACTGCACACCGACTCCATCAAGCGCGGCGAGCAGAAGTACTACGCGGTCACCCTGGACGCCAGCAGCAGCGCATACTTCTCGGCGGTCGCCGCGCCCAAGCCCGGCACCAAGGTCGAGGAGTACGGCGACAAGCTCACCCTCAACGTCGAGGACAGCAGCGGCAACACCTGCGGCGCGGAGGCGACGCCGTCCTTCCGGGGCGGCGGCATGGCGTATCCGATCGCCGACTACGCCACCCGCCGCATCGGCGCCGACCGCACGGAGTGCCAGAAGGCCGGCCCGTACTACGTGGTGATCGGCCGTCAGGGCTCGGAAACCTCCGGCCCCGACGCCTGGCCGATCGAGCTGGACTTCCTCAACGAGCCCCCGCTCAAGGGCAACACCCCCGCCCAGCCGGGCGACGGCACCTGGAGTACCGCGACGCCCGCTCCACCCACGGACCCCACCAAGCGCACCGCCAGGGGCGGCACGGGCTTCAACGACGCCGGCTCGGTCGCCTTCGGGGTCTGGAAGGACCGGATCAGGCCGGGCGAGACCCGCTTCTATCGCGTACCGGTGGACTGGGGGCAGCGGCTCAACCTGAGCGCGGAGCTGCCGAACGCCTCGTCCGGAGCCACCGACTTCGTCGCCAGGGCGCTCGGGCTGAGCGTCTACAACCCGGCGCGTGGCGCGGTCGGCGACGCCAACTTCGTCTCGTACCTCGGGAAGCCGGCCGCCGCCAGGGCGTTCACCGCGCCGGTCGACTACGGCAACCGCTTCAACCCGACCGGCTCGGTCAGCGCGATGCGGTTCGCGGGCTGGTACTACATCGAGGTCTCCCTGCACGCCGATGCCGCGCAGTACTTCCCCCAGGGCACGGACCTCACCCTGCGGGTGGACGTCCGGGGCAACCCCAAGGCCGGCCCCGGCTACACCAAGCCGACCAGCGACTTCTCCATCACGCCCGAGGACCGGGAGATGGCACGCAAGGGCCAGACCGCACAGGAGGCGGCCAAGAGCGGCACCCTGATGACGGTGGCCTACGCCGGGATCGGCACGGGTGTGGTGCTGCTGGCGGGGCTGGGGGCATGGACGCTGGTGGCGCGGCGATCGGCGGCCGGTGCGCCGCGCGGGGCGGTCGGACCCGGCGCGTCCGGTGGTCCGGGCGCTCGGCCCGTGCTGCCGACCGACCCGACCCGGTCGGTGCAACAGGGGCAGCAGAACCAGCAGTTCGGGCCGCCACCGGGCTGGTAGCGGGCGGCCTGGGCCGGTTCCGCACCGGCCCGCGGTGGCGCCTCAGGCGGAGACCAGCGCCCAGACGCCGACCGCGATGCACAGCAACGCCACGATCAGCACCGGGACCGCGACCTTCGGGGGCGGTCCCGGCTTCCTGTACGGGGCGGGATGCGCCGCGGCCGGGGCGGCGACGGCGGAGCCGACCGGCGGCTGCCCGGGGATCGGGTGCGGCCCGGCCGTGTAGGGGCGGGTCGCGGACTGCTCCGGGTGGACGGCGGCCGTGGGCTCGTACCCGGGCGCCGGGGGCGGAGGCGGCGCCGAGGGCCGGCCGGACGGTGTGGACGGGCCGGTGGGGCCGCCGTGGCCCGTGGGCACTCCGCCCGTCATCGGCGTCGGTGTCGGGGTGGGCGTCGGCGGGGTGCTCGGCTCCGGCGGCGCGAGCTGGAAGCTGCCGGTGTCCGACATGGAGCCGTGCCCGGTGACCGCGGTGCCTGCCGTCGTGCCGCCCGTCACGGGCCCGGCGTCGGCCTCCCCGGTCCGCAGCGGGCCGTCCGGCCCGAACCCGGCGGGCAGCGGCCCTATGTGGTCGAAGACCTCGACGATCTCTTCCTCGATCGTCGCCTCCGGCAGCATCTCGACCGCCGACAGAATCGCCTTGCGCGCCCCGGTGGCCGTCTTGAAGCGGGAATCCGGATCGGGGTGCACCAAGGAGGCCAGCACCTGCCACAGCGGCTCCGGCACGCCCTCGGGCGCGTTCGGGATGCCGTGCTGCGCGAAGTGCCGGATCAGCGCCTCGGCGTCCGGCTTGGTGCCGGTGATCAGGTAGAGCGCGACCAGGCCGACCGCGAACAGGTCGGCGGGGAAGTCCGGTTCGGCGCCCAGCATCTGCTCGGGCGCGAAGTAACCGGGCGTGCCCACCACATAGTTGGTCTCGGTGAGCCGCGGCTCACCCTTGCGCATCGCGATACCGAAGTCCGACAGCCGAAGATGCGGCCGGCCGGTGCCGGTGGCCTCCAGCAGGATGTTCGCCGGCTTGATGTCGCGGTGCACCACACCCTCGGCGTGCACCGCGGTCAGCCCGGCCAGCAGCTGGTCCAGCAGGGTGCACACGAACCGCGGCGGCAGCGGGCCGTAATCGCCGGTCAGATGAGCCAGCGAGCCGCCGTTCACCAGATCCATGGTGAACAGCACCTTGTCGTCGTCCGCCGCCCAGCTCGCCGGGGCCAGCACATGCGGGTGGTCGATCCGCAGTGCCTGTTCGCGGACGAAGCGCAGCAGTGTGTGCGCATCGCTCTGTTGCAGCACTTTGGCCGCGACATAGCGGCGGCGCCGGTGGTCCCAGGCGCGCCAGACCGCGCCCACACCGCCCCGTCCGATCGGGTCGATCAGCTCGTACCGACCGGCGAAGATCTCACCCATTGCGCCCCGTCCGCTTTCTGAACTCGCAACGTCCCCTGTGGCTAACTCTGGTGCGCCTCGTAGTGGGCGACCGCGTCCGCGGTACGACCGGCACCGTAGACCCGGAGGAACTCTGCCAGTTCGGGGTGAGTGGGGGCGAGGGTGTTCGCCGCATCGATGATGTCCCCGGCGTCGGAGACCGACCGCAGCAGGGACTGGATTTCGCGGACCACGCGTCGCACCGTGGTCGCCCCCGTCGACGACGTCTGCTGCGCGGTGTTGTTCAGCACCGAGCCGCCCGCCGTCTTCTTGATTT
Source organism: Streptomyces inhibens (assembly GCF_022221585.1). Lineage (NCBI taxonomy): Bacteria > Bacillati > Actinomycetota > Actinomycetes > Kitasatosporales > Streptomycetaceae > Streptomyces > Streptomyces inhibens. The sequence continues at coordinate 5,061,141 of NZ_CP084681.1, read as the reverse complement.
CTTCCATGCGGTCGGTGGCTTCGGCGGCGCTGACGCTGCCGTCCGCGACCTGGCTGGCCAGCTCCTGCAGCGCCTGCACCCGCTGGACCACGGCCGGGTTGCCTATCTTCGCGCGCTGCCCGCTCATCAGCTGGGACAGCATCGGGGCGGACAGACCGAGCACAGAGGCGAGCCGGGCCTGGTTGAGACCGAGATCGTCGATGAGACGGCGGAACAGCGCGCCCAGAGGTTCCCCGTACCAACTGCGCTGCAGCTCCCGGGCCCGCGCGGTGGCTTCCTGCTGTGCTGCGTCCATACCGTCTCCCCTGTCTCCCCGGTCGCTTCGCTGCCGCGAATCTCGCGAAGCATCCTACGGAGAGCGACCGGGTGCGGCGATACCCGGTCGGGAAAGCGGCCGGACACCGGGTACCCTGTTCCGCGAAGGGGCCTTAGCTCAGTTGGTAGAGCGCTGTCTTTGCATGGCAGATGTCAGGGGTTCGACTCCCCTAGGCTCCACTCCCCAAAAAGCCCTTCTGGTTGGCGTCATCGCTGGTCAGAGGGGCTTTTTCGATGCTCTGACAGGGTGTCATCACTTTTCCGGCCGGGCTCTTGTCCGCGCTGAGCGAGCGGGCCGCGCCCCCCGCCCCGCTCGCGGGGAGGTGGACACGGCCCGGTGATCTTCCGGCGGCCCGGCGTCAGGCGGTGTTGCCGCCACCCCGCTCGTCGGCCTCGGCGTCGGCCTGCTTGGCCTGGACCTCGGGGTCGAGCGCGGCGCCCTCGCTGCCGTCGACGGCGCTCAGCCGGCCGCGTTCGCCGACCTCGGTGGGGGCCGGCGGCTCGACCAGCCAGTCCGGATTGGCCTGCTTGTCCCACCACTTCCAGGCGGCGATCGCAGCGCCGGCCAGGACACCCAGCACGGTGAGGCGCTTGGCGGCCTTGCCGCACTTGGCCCGGCGCCTGTGCTTCTTCTGGAGCTTGGCGATCTCGGCGGCCGATACCTGGCCGCGGAGCGCGGCGAGCGCGGCGGTGCCGCGGGAGAGGGCTTCCTCACGCACCGGCTCGGCCGCGGCACGCGCGCTGGTCACGGCGTTCTCCAGCCGCGGTGCGGTGTACTCGGCCGCGTGGCGGGCCGCCTTGCGGGTCCGGCAGGCCGCCCGGGTCGCCGCGGCGTCCACCTTGGGCGGCAGCGTGCCACGGGCATGCTCGATACGCGGATGCAGATGCGCGTCGTACTGCGAACGGGCCTGATGGGCGGCCTCGGCCACCTTGGGCGCCAATCGCGTACGGGCCTCGTGCGTGTAGTGCACGGCGGCGTCCTTGGCCGTACCGGCATACGGAGCCACCACCTCCGCGGCGTGCCGCACGCTCTCCCTGGCCGTACCGGTCGCGGCGCGCACGCTGTCCTTGCGGGTCACGGGATCCTCCTCCTCGGTGGCGTGTCCGGGGCTCGGGGGGCTGTCCCCCATGTCTGCTGTATCGCCTGTCCACCCGTTTGAAGATCATGCCCGCTCATGAGCCGTACGGCATGTGCGAGCGGGCATCCGGGTCATTACGGACGTTCCGGGGCCCTGTGACGACGATCCCACGGATTGCGGCTTCGGGCGCTGGAAATCAGTACGAAGCTCGTTGCGGGGTGGTGGTCGGGCGACGGGGAAAATACGCGCGAAGCTCGTTGCGGGGTGGTGGTCGGGCGACGGGTGGGCCGGTCCATGCGAGGATCGGGAACCGTCAGTGAAGACTTATGGAAGGTAGATCGTGGCTGAGCAGCTCTACGCCACCCTGAAGACGAACCAGGGCGACATCGAGATTCGGCTTCTGCCGAACCATGCACCCAAGACGGTCAAGAACTTCGTCGAGCTCGCCAATGGTGAGCGGGAGTGGACCCACCCGGCGACCGGCAAGAAGTCCACGGACCGGCTGTACGACGGCACCGTCTTCCACCGGGTGATCAGCGGTTTCATGATCCAGGGCGGCGACCCGCTGGGCAACGGCACCGGCGGCCCCGGCTACGAGTTCGGGGACGAGTTCCACCCCGACCTGGCCTTCAACAAGCCGTACCTGCTGGCCATGGCCAACGCCGGCCCGGGCACCAACGGCTCGCAGTTCTTCATCACCGTCGGCGCGACCGCCTGGCTGACCGGCAAGCACACCATCTTCGGTGAGGTGAGCAACGAGGCCGGCAAGAAGGTCGTCGACGCCATCGCAGGCACCAAGACCAACCCGCGCACCGACCGTCCGGTCCAGGACGTCGTCATCGAGTCGGTCGTCATCGAGACCCGCTGAGCCGTGTCTTGTGCCCCGGCCCGGTCCGGGGAACCATTGCGCCCCGCCCGGTCGTAAATCAGGCGGGGCGCAAAGCTCGTCCAGGGGTGGTGAACCGCGCGACGGGCGGGAGGGGCGGTGTGTTCGACGCCCCGGACGGAGACGAGGACGAGGGGACCGATGGACCAGGTGCCAGGCAGCCCACAGGAGCCGCAGGACGCGCGGGGGGACGACGGCCTGCCGGGCTGCTACCGCCACCCGGACCGTCCGACCGGCATCCGTTGCACCCGCTGTGACCGGCCGATCTGCCCGGAGTGCATGGTCAGCGCCTCGGTCGGCTTCCAGTGCCCGGACTGTGTACGCGGCGGCAGCGGCACCGGCCATGCGCCGCGGGCGTCGGTGCCGCGCACGATCGCGGGCGGCACGATAGCGGCCAACCCCCGGCTGATCACGATGATCCTGATGGGGATCAATATCGCGGTCTTCATCGCGATGACGCTGGACGACGGCCGGCTGCTGGGCGACCTCGTCATGCTCGGGCGGACCCCTCCGGGGTATCTGCCCGAAGGCGTCGCCGAGGGCCAGTGGTACCGCCTGGTGACGGCGATGTTCCTGCATCAGCAGTTCGCGCACATCGCGTTCAACATGCTGTCGCTGTGGTGGCTGGGCCCGCCGCTGGAGGCGGCGCTCGGCCGGCTGCGGTTCATCGCGCTCTATCTGCTCGCCGGCCTGGGCGGCAGCGCCCTGTCGTACCTCCTCGCCGCGCCGAGCCAGCCCTCGCTGGGCGCTTCCGGTGCGATCTTCGGGCTGCTGGGCGCCACGGCGGTGCTGCTGCGGCGGCTGAATTACGACATGAAGCCGGTGCTGATCCTGCTCGGCCTCAACCTGGCGTTCACGTTCCTGTGGCCGCACATCGCCTGGCAGGCGCATGTCGGCGGCCTGATCGTGGGCGCCGCGGTGGCGTTCGGAATGGTGCATGCACCGCGCGACCGCCGGACCCTGGTGCAGGCCGCCACCTGTGCGGTGGCGCTGCTCGCGATCGCCGCGGTGGTGTGGGTACGGACCCTTCAGCTGGTGGGCTGAGGGGCCGGTCCCGTCAAGTTGTCCACAGTGCGTGGCCGATCTTGTGCATGCTGTGCGGAACTCTCGTTCCGGGCCGCCCTGACCTGCGTTTCCCCAGTAAGAACAGGGGGAGACGGAGGTCAGGAGCGGGTGCCGCCGATCACACCGGCGTCAACCTCCGGAAGGTTATCCACAGATCTTCTGAAGTTTTCCCCGGCTGTGGATAACCGTGTGGATGGCCTTGGGCAGGGCTTGCGCTACTTCCACTGTGTGGATACGCCGAAGCCCACCGCGATGAAGCCGAAGCCGCACACGATGTTCCAGTTGCCCATGGCAGCGATCGGCAGATCGCCCTCGGACACGTAGAACAGCACGATCCACACCAGCCCGATGAGGAACATCGCCAGCATCAGCGGCGCCACCCAACCGCGGCCTGAGTTCATCTTCAGGTTGGTGGTCTTCGCCGGCGGCGGCGTGAAGTCGTCCTTCTTGCGGATCCGTGACTTCGGCACGAGGAACTCTCCTGTCGATGCGCTGCTCCCCCACTCTCGACTTCGCTCGAGCGGGATGGGGTACCGCCCGCTCGAACGAGCCGAGATCGGGGGATCCCCGCCCGCGCGGGGGAGGTACGAGGTGTGCGCCGGGAAGCGGACGCGGTGGGGAGCGGATTCCTTTCCCGGGCGTCCGTTAGCGTAGTGCTTCCGCGGCGTCGTAAGGAGTAAGGGTACGTTGAGCAATTCCGCTGACTCCCCCGGCCGCCCCGTCCGGCCCCGGCTGCGGCCGGTGCGGCTGCTCACCCTGGTCGTCTTCGCGCTCGCCGGACTGCTGTTCTGGCTGAGCTTCGACACCGCGCGGGGCACCAATCTGCGCTCGGACGACTCGATGCTGCGGCTGTCCGACCTCATCCAGGAGCGCAGCCACAAAAACGGCTCCCAGGACGACCGTAACGCCACCCTGCGCGAGGAGGTCGACACGCTCGCGCAGCGCGACAACGGCAGCTCCAAGGCCGAGGACGCCAAGCTCAAGGCGTTGGAGAAGAGCGCCGGCACCAAGTCGCTCTCCGGCCAGGGCGTGACCGTCACGCTCACCGACGCCCCGCCGAACGCCACCGCCAAGATCCCCGGCGTGCCCGAGCCGCAGCCCAACGACCTGGTCATCCACCAGCAGGACCTGCAGGCCGTGGTGAACGCCCTGTGGCACGGCGGCGCCAAGGGCATCAAGGTCATGGACCAGCGGCTGATCTCCACCAGCGCGGTGCGCTGCGTCGGCAACACCCTGATCCTCCAGGGCCGGGTCTACTCCCCGCCGTACAAGGTCACCGCCGTCGGCAACCGCGAAGCCCTCAACAACGCGCTCACCGCCTCCCCCGCCATCCAGAACTATCTGCAGTACGTGAACGCCTACGGCCTGGGCTGGAAAGTCGACCAGCACGAGGCGGTGACTCTGCCCGGTTACTCCGGCACAGTGGATCTCCACTACGCACAGCCTGTGAAGCCGTAGCCCGCGCGCCGCGAGGGCGGCGGGGAGGGGCGGGGCCGAATGACGCTGCGGGGCCGGACGACGGTGCGGTGGATCGTACGAACGCTCAGCGAAATCTGCGTCACCGTCGGCGCGCTGATCGTGCTCTTCGTGATCTACGTCCTCTTCTGGACCGGCGTACGGGCCGACAGCGCCATGGACGGCGAGATCGGCAAGCTCCGGCACCAGTGGTCGACCGGGCAGCTCACCGCCCCCGACGCCAAGCCCGCCCCCGGCGACGGCGACGGCCCCAGGCCGTCCGCGCCGCCCCGCCGCTACGAGCCGGGCGCGTCCTTCGCCGTCATGTACATCCCGCGCTTCGGCGCGGACTGGGCCAAGCCCGTACTGGAAGGCACCGCGACCGACGTCCTCAAGCGCGGCCTCGGTCACTACGACCGCACCGCGCGCCTCGGCGACCTCGGCAACTTCTCCGTCGCCGGCCACCGGCGCACCTACGGCGACCCCTTCAAGGACTTCCCGCAGCTGCGCCCCGGCGACGCCGTGGTGCTGACCGACGGCACCACCTGGTTCACCTACCGCATCGACAACCGGCCCTATACGACGCTGCCCGGCGACATCGGGGTGATCGACCCCGTACCGCGAAAATCCGGCTTCAACGGCCCCGGCCGCTATCTCACGCTGACGACCTGCGAGCCGGAATGGGGCCACAGCCACCGGCTGATCGCCTGGGCACACCTGGATTCCACCCAACCCGTGGCGCAGGGAAGGCCATCGGCTTTGACCGGCTGACCCCCCTGCGCCCGCTCCCGCCCCTTACTCTGGTGTCGCAATCGACATCGTCATCGGCATCGGCAAGGGGACAGCGACAGCATGTACGGCTGGATCTGGCAGCATCTGCCGGGCAACACGTGGGTGAAGGCGCTGATTTCACTGGTGCTCGTGCTGGCGGTCGTCTTCGTACTCTTCCAGTACGTCTTTCCGTGGGCGGAGCCGCTGCTCCCCTTCAATGACGTCACTGTCGACGAAGGGATGGCAGCCGTCCGATGACTGCACGGATTCTCGTGGTCGACAACTACGACAGCTTCGTCTTCAACCTCGTCCAGTACCTCTACCAACTGGGTGCCGAATGTGAGGTGCTGCGCAACGACGAGGTCGCGCCGCGGCACGCCCAGGACGGCTTCGACGGCGTGCTGCTGTCGCCCGGACCCGGTACGCCCGAGCAGGCCGGCATCTGTGTCGAGATGGTCCGGCACTGCGCGGACACCGGTGTCCCGGTCTTCGGCGTATGCCTGGGCATGCAGTCGATGGCGGTCGCCTACGGCGGCGTGGTGGACCGCGCGCCCGAGCTGCTGCACGGCAAGACCTCGCTCGTCACCCACGAGGGCGTCGGCGTCTTCTCCGGCCTGCCGTCCCCCTTCACCGCCACCCGCTACCACTCCCTGGCCGTCGAGCCGGACACCGTCCCCGACGAACTGATCGTCACCGCTTGGACGGAGGCCCCGGACGCCCCCGGCGGGCGGATCGCCATGGGCCTGCGGCACCGCGAACTACCGGTCGAGGGCGTGCAGTTCCACCCCGAGTCGGTGCTGACGGAGTGGGGGCACCGGATGCTGGCCAACTGGCTCGTCGAGTGCGGCGACAAGGGAGCTGTGGAGCGCTCGACGGGGCTGGCTCCGGTGGTCGGCAAGGCCGGCGCGTGACCGCCCTGCGCCCCGAGCGTGAAGGGAGATCCTACGAGCCGTACGAGCCGGAGCCGCCGTACGTGCCGCAGGACCCGCACGGACCACAGGATCCGTACGGGCAGCCCGATGCGTTCGAGGCGGCAGTGGGGCAGCTCAACGACCCGCTGAACGATCCCCTGCCGGACCGGGCAGCGCCCGAGCCCGGTCCGTACCCGCAAGGGCCCCAGGCGCTTCAGGCGGGCCACGGGCGCCATGCGGCTCCGGCGCAGGGCGAGAGAACGGGCTCCCCGTGGTTCCGCCCGCATCAGGAGCCGGAACGCCCGGCCCCGGCCCCGGCCCCGGCCCCGGCCCCGGCCCCGGCCCCGGCCCGGCCGAACCAGCCGGCCCGCCCGAATCCGCAGTCGTACGGTCCCGAGCCCGCCGCCCACGACCAGGGCTATGGCTCCCGCTCCGGCTACGACCCTCACCCTGCGTCGACCGAGCCGATATCGGTGCCCTACACCGCACCGGAGGCATCGGTATCACCCGCTCCCGCGCCGACCACTGCGCCCGCCCCCGTGCCGGCCACTGCGTCCGCCGCCGCGCCATGGCGGGGCGACGACGAGACCATGGCGCTGCGGCAGGCCGAGAAGCCCGGCGGGGACGCCGTTTCACGTGAAACCGACACCGACGTTTCACGTGAAACCGAGCCCCCGGCCTCGGCTTCGGAACCCGGCGGACGAGCGGCCCGGCGCAAGGCCGCTCAGGAGGCCGCCAAGCGGGGCGGCAGGCGCGGGCGCCACAGCGGTGCGGCCGCCGCCACAGCGGCCGCTGCGACGGCCTCTGAACCGGCGACCGCCCCCACTTCACGGCTGGAGGCCCGGCGGGCCGCGCGCGCCGCCAAGGACAGCCCCAGCCTGATCGCCAGCCGCGCGCTGGGCGAGGTGTTCATCACCCTTGGCGTGCTGATGCTGCTGTTCGTCACCTACCAGCTGTGGTGGACGAATGTGATGGCCGAGCAGGAGGCCGGCGGAGCCGCCAACAACCTTCAGCACGAGTGGGACAAGGGCGGCGGGGAGAAGAAGAATCTCGCGGACGGTGAGCGCTTCGGGATCATGTATATCCCCAAGCTGGATGTGAAGGCTCCGATAGCCGAGGGCATCGACAAGCACGATGTGCTGGACCACGGCATGGTCGGTCACTACGACAAGAACAGCGGGATCAAGACGGCGATGCCCTGGGACAAGAAGGGCAACTTCGCGGTGGCGGCCCATCGCAACACCCACGGCGAGCCGTTCCGCTACATCAACAAGCTCACCAAGGGCGACAAGATCATCGTCGAGACGCAGAGCTCGTACTACACGTACGAGATGGAGAGCATCCTCCCGCAGACGTCTCCGAGCAACACCAGCGTGATCGGACCGGTGCCGCCCGGCTCGGGATTCACCGGACCCGGCCGCTACATCACCCTGACGACCTGTACCCCGGAGTTCACCAGTACCTTTCGGATGATCGTCTGGGGCAAGATGGTCGACGAGCGGCCGCGGAGCAAGGGCAAACCGGATGCGCTCGCCGGCTGAGCGAATATAAGAGGGGTGCTACGCGGTGACTGCAACCGGAAGCGACGAGGAAATCGACCGGTCCGCGCCGCCCCCCAAGCCGCGCCGGGTGCGCAGGACCATCGCCGCCATCGTCAGCGTCATCGGCGAGCTGCTGATCACCGTCGGCCTGATCCTGGGCCTGTTCGTCGCCTACTCGCTGTGGTGGACCAATGTCCTCGCCGACCGCGAGGCGCACAAGCAAGGTGACCAGGTGCGCCAGCACTGGGCGAGCAGCGGGCCCAAGGGGCCGGGGGAGCTGGACACCAAGGACGGCATCGGCTTTCTGCACGTACCGGCGATGAACAACGGCGAGGTGCTGGTCGAGAAGGGCACCGACTCCGAGGTCCTCAACGAGGGCGTGGCCGGCTATTACACCAAGCCGGTCAAGTCGGGGCTGCCGAACGACAAGAAGGGCAACTTCACCCTCGCCGCACACCGCGACGGCCATGGCGCGAAGTTCCACAACATCGACAAGCTCAAGGACGGCGACCCGATCGTCTTCGAGACCAAGGACACCTGGTACGTCTACAAGGTCTTCGCGACGCTGCCCGAGACCTCGAAGTACAACGTGGACGTTCTCGACGACATCCCGAAGGAGTCCGGCAAGCGCAAGGCCGGCCGCTACATCACCCTGACGACCTGCACCCCGGTCTACACCTCGAACTACCGCTACATCGTCTGGGGCGAGCTGGAGCGTACGGAGAAGGTCGACGCGGACCGCACACCCCCGAAGGAACTGCGCTGACTTCCGCCCCGCCCAGCCCCCCCGGCACTCCGCATACGACGAAGCCCCGGCCGCCCTCCAAGGGCTGCCGGGGCTCCGTCGTGAGTCGCCGTACGGGTCGCTAGTTCTTGCCGCCGAACGGCCCACCGAAGAGGCCGCCGCCGTCATCGCCCCCGTTGCCGTTACCGTTGCCGCCACCGCCGATGGTGGTCAGCGTCACGGTGGTGGTGCCGGGATCGGCCGGCTGCTGAGGCTGCGGGTCCTGGGTCACCACACGGGCGTTGTCGTCCTGCGCACTGCCGGCGGCGAACTGGATGTTGTTGAAGCCGGCCTGCTGCAGCGCCTGCTTCGCCTCCTTGACCGTCCGGCCCCTCACGTCCGGCACCGGCGTCTGCGCCGCCGCCTTGCCCACGGTCAGGGTGACAGGGGAGTTCTTCTCGGCCGGGGTGTTGCCGTTCGGGGACTGGTTGAGGACCTTGCCGACCTGATTCGGGTCGGAGACCTCCTGATCGCTCCGGGTGACCGTGAAGCCGAGGTCCTTGAGCTGCTTCTCGGCAGCCGCGAAGTCCTGGCCCTTGACGTCCGGGACGTTCACCTTCGGGCTCTCCGTGGCGATGGACAGCGTGATCTTGGTGTTCTTGGTCTTCTTGGAGTTCGGCTTCGGGTCCTGATCGGCGACCGTACCGGGGTCCCGGTCGGAGACCACGGACTTGGTCTCGATCTCGGTGAAGCCCTTGTCCCCGAGCTCCTTGCGCGCCTCGTCCTCGGTCAGACCCTTCACATTGGGAACCGAGATCTGCTCCTGACCCGTGCACAGCGTGACCGTGACGGTGCCATTCTTCTCGATCTCCTTGCCGGACTTCGGCTCCTGCTCGGTGACCCGGCCCTTCTTGACGTTGTCGCAGGCCTTGCGGCCGCCCTCGACGACCTTGAAGGTGCCGTTCTCCCCGAAGCCCTTGGCCTCCGACAGGGTCTTGCCGACGAGGTTGGGCACCGGCGTCTTGCCGCCGCCCTTGTTCCCGTTGGTGAACATCGCCTTGCCGATGAAGATCGCACCGACCAGGACGAGCACCGCGGCGAGCACCAGCAGGATCGTCGAGGTGTTGCTCTTCTTCTGACCGCCGCCCCGCCGCCGGTCGGCGCGCTCGTCGTAGCCGTAGCCCCCGTCGTCCGCGTTCATCGGCGGGAGCATGGAGGTCTGGCCCGCCGGATCCTGCGGACGCAGCATGGTCGTCGGCTGGTCCTGGTCGTAGCCCGCCGCGCCCATGGCGGAGGTCGCAGCAACCGGCTGGCCCTCCAGCGCCGCCTCGATGTCGGCGCGCATCTCGTCGGCCGACTGATAGCGGTAGTCCGGGTCCTTGACCAGCGCCTTCAGGACGATGGCGTCCATCTCCGGCGTGATCTCGGGGTCGAAGTTGCTCGGCTTCTGAGGCTCCTCGCGGACATGCTGATAAGCCACCGCGACCGGTGAGTCACCGACGAACGGCGGCCGTACGGTGAGCAGCTCGTAGAGCAGACAGCCGGTGGAGTACAGGTCGGAGCGGGCGTCGACCTGCTCGCCCTTGGCCTGCTCGGGCGAGAGGTACTGCGCGGTGCCGATGACCGCCGCGGTCTGCGTCATCGTCATACCGGCGTCGCCCATCGCGCGGGCGATACCGAAGTCCATGACCTTGACCTGGCCGGTGCGCGTCAGCATGACGTTGGCCGGCTTGATGTCGCGGTGGACGATGCCGGCCCGGTGGGAGTACTCCAGCGCTTGCAGGACGCCGGTGGTCATCTCCAGCGAGCGCTCGGGCAGCAGCTTTCTTCCGGAGTGCAGCAGCTCACGCAGCGTGGAGCCGTCGACGTACTCCATGACGATGTACGGGATCGAGACACCGTCGACATAGTCCTCGCCGGTGTCGTAGACCGCGACGATCGACGGATGGTTCAGCGAGGCGGCCGACTGGGCCTCACGGCGGAACCGGGCCTGGAAGGACGGATCACGGGCGAGGTCCACCCGCAGCGTCTTCACAGCTACGGTGCGGCCCAGGCGGGTGTCATGCGCGAGGTACACCTCGGCCATGCCACCACGGCCGAGCACCGAGCCCAGCTCGTACCGGCCGCCGAGGCGACGCGGCTCTTCCATAAGCTTCTCCAGCCCTCTCCGTCAGTCCCGACCGCACCGGTGTGTGGTCCGGCGGTGTGCTGTCCGGGCATACCGTACCCGGCACGCCGTACCGGACCGGGCCGGAGCCGCAACCTGATACGTGACCGGTATTGGCATGACCCGAGTCACTTCTCGCCTTCGAGTACCGCCTCCATGACCCGCTTCGCGACCGGAGCTGCGAGCTTGCCACCGGCGATGTCATCGCGGAGCGTGTCGGATCCCTCAATGACGACGGCTACCGCGACCGGGGTGCCCTTGTCGGTCTTGGCGTAGGAGATGAACCAGGCGTACGGGTTGTCCTTGTTGTTCTCGCCGTGCTGCGCGGTTCCGGTCTTACCGCCGACCGTGACGTTCGGGATCTGAGCGTTGGTTCCCGTGCCCTTCTGGACGACGGTCTCCATGATGCTCTGGATCTTCTGGGCGTTCTCCGGCGACAGCGGCCGGCTCATCTCCTGCGGCGTGTGCTGCTGGACCACATTGAGGTTCGTCGCGACCAGCTGATCGACCATGTACGGCTTCATCAGCTTGCCGCCGTTGGCGACCGCCGAGGCGACCATGGCCATCTGCAGCGGCGTGGCGCGGTTCGACGCCTGGCCGATGCCCGCCATCGCGTTCTGCGGCCGGTTGTCCTTGGGGAAGATGCTCTCCGCGGCCCGGACCGGGGTGTCGATCTTCGGGTCGTTGAAGCCGAACTTCTCGGCCTCGTCCTTCATCTTCTTGTTGCCGAGGTCCGCGCTGATCTTGCCGAAGACGGTGTTGCAGGACCAGCGCAGCGCCTCGCGCAGGCTGGCGTTCTCGCAGGGGATGTTGCCCTCGTTCTTCAGCTCGATGCCCGAGGTGTCGGGGAGCGTGTAGGGCAGCGGCGAGACGGTCTTGGAGTCGACGTCGCTGTAGAGGCCGTTCTCCAGCGCCGCCGCGGCCGTGACGACCTTGAAGGTCGAGCCGGGCGGGTAGGTCTGGCGCAGCGCCCGGTTGAGCATCGGCTCGTCGGGGTTGTTCTTCTTCTGCAGCGCGTTGTACGCCTCGGCGTCCTTGTTGCTCATCCCGGCGAAGGTGGACGGGTCGTACGACGGGGTGCTGGCCAGCGCCAGGATCGCGCCGGTCTCCGGGTTGATCGCGGCGACCGCGCCCTTCTGGTCGCCCAGACCCTCGAAGGCGGCCTTCTGGGCCTTGGCGTCGAGGGTGGTCACCACATTGCCGCCCTTCTGCTTGCCGCCGGTGAACATGTCGACCGTGCGGCTGAAGAACAGCCTGTCGTCGGTGCCGGAGAGTATGCCGTCGTTGAGCTTCTCGAGCTGGTTGGAGTCGAAGGCCTGCGAGGCGTAACCGGTGACCGGCGCCCACATCTTGCCGTTCTTGTACGTCCGCTTGTACTTGAAGTCGCCGCTGTCGGTGGTCGTGGAGCCGGTGATGGCCTTGCCGTCGACGATGATGTTGCCGCGCGGCGTGCTGTAGCGCTCGATGGCGACCCGGCGGTTGTGCGGGTCGTTCTTGAGCTCATCGCCCTGGACGAACTGCACCCAGTTGACGCGCACGAGCAGAGCGAGGACGAGCAGGCCGCAGAAGATCGCGACCCGGCGCAGGGGCTTGTTCACGGGCGGACCACCTGGGTCATCTCGGCGTCGGTGGACGGTGCGGGGGCCGGCGCGGGGCGGCGTGCGGTGTCGCTGATCCGGAGCAGGATCCCGACCAGCGCCCAGTTGGCGATCACGGAAGAACCACCCTGGGCGAGGAACGGCATCGTCATACCCGTCAGCGGGATCAGGCCCGTCACACCACCGGCGACCACGAAGACCTGCAGCGCGAAGGCGCCGGACAGGCCGACCGCCAGCAGCTTGCCGAACGGGTCACGGGCGGCCAGCGCCGTACGGATACCGCGCTCGATCAGCAGGCCGTACAGCAGCAGGATGGCCATCAGGCCGGCCAGACCGACCTCCTCGCCGACCGTGGCGAGGATGTAGTCGCTCTTCGGCGCGATGCCCTGGATCAGGCGCGAGTAGCCCTGCCCCAGACCGGAGCCGAGGATGCCGCCGGACCCGAAGGAGTACATCGCCTGGGCGGTCTCGGTGACACCGCCGTTGAGCAGCTCCAGCGGGTTGAGCCAGTTGTGCACACGGACCTGGACGTGCGACTCGAAGGTCGCCACCGCGACCGCGCCGCCCGCGCTGAGCAGGAGCCCGAACACGATCCAGCTGGTGCGCTCGGTCGCGACGTACAGCATCACGACGAACAGGCCGAAGAAGAGCAGCGAGGTACCCAGGTCGGTCTCGAAGACCAGGATCATCAGGCTCAGGGCCCAGATGACGAGGATGGGGCCGAGGTCGCGGCCGCGCGGGAGGTAGAGCCCCATGAAGCGGCGGCTGGCCAGCGCCAGCGCGTCCCGCTTCACCATCAGATAGCCGGCGAAGAAGATCGCGATGATGATCTTCGCGAACTCACCGGGCTGCAGCGAGCCGAGACCCGGAATCGTGATCCAGATCTTGGCGCCGTTCACGCCGGGGAAGAACATCGGCGCGACCAGCAGCACCAGCGCGATCACCATCGAGATGTAGGTGTAGCGCTGCAGGACACGGTGGTCCTTGAGGAAGATCAGGATGCCGAGGAAGAGCGCAACACCGAGCGTCGACCACATCAGCTGGTTCGGCGCCATCGCCTTGCCCAGCGAGGGCTCCTGGTCGAGCCGCCAGATGAAGATCAGCCCCAGGCCGTTGAGCAGGGTGGCGATGGGCAGCATCAGCGGGTCGGCGTACGGCGCCCACTTGCGGACGACGAGGTGGGCGACGCCCGCCAGCAGGCCGAGGCCCAGGCTGTAGCCCAGCACACCGGCCGGCACCGAACCGTCCTTGGCCAGGCCGACGTTGATGTACGCGAACACCGGAATCAGCACCGCGAAGACGAGCATCGCCAGCTCGGTGTTGCGGCGGCTCGGGGCTCCGATGGTGCCGATGGTGGTGGTGTTGGTGGTACTGCTCATGAGATGTACGGCCCCCTACGCCCTCACTGCTGGGTGCTGCAATTCTTTTCCAGCTTCTGCTGCTCCTCGGAGGGGGCCTGGCTGGGAGTGGGTGTGGGAGTCGGCGACGCGGTCGCCGCGAGCGTGCCGGGCAGGCCGGTGCCGCCGGTCTTGCCCGCTTTGTCGGTGGAACCGGGCTTGGTGCTCGGCGTACCGGGCTTGGTCGGCGTACCCGTCTGGCCCTTGCCTCTGTTACGCGCCGCTTCGCGCTCGGCGGCCTCCCGCTGCTCCTTGCTGCGGCAGGCGTTGGCCTGCTTGCTCAGCTCGGTGACCTTTTCGCCGGCCTGCGCGCGGTTGTCGACCGCGATCGTCTCCTTGACCTGGTTGCGCTGGTACAGCGGCAGGTACTTGAGTTCGATCTCGGGGTGGTCCTCGTCCACGTCATTGAGCTTGATCCACGCCAGGTCCTGGCTGATGCCCTGGTAGAGCGCGATGTGGTCGTCCTTGGCGCCGACGAAGTACTGCGTCTGCGTCCAGCGGTAGCCGGCGTAGAGCCCGCCGCCGACGACGCCCAGCGCCAGTGCGATGAAAAGGGACCGCTTGATCCACTTCCCGCGCCGCCGGGGCTTGATGAAGTCCTCGTCGATGAACGCGCCGAAGGAACCCTGCGGCGGCCCGCCGACCTCCAGGTCACCGCTTCCGGGCGGACCGAAGGCGCCTCCCGGGGCGGCCTGCTGGGCGTCCCTGCGGCCGAGCTCGGCGGCCCGGGCGGCCGGCGTCTGCATCGTGCTGGGGTCGCTGAGCTGGTTCTGGTTCTCGGCGACGGCGCCCACGATCACCGGGGTGTCGTTGAGCTGACCGGCCATCGACTCATTGCCGTCCACGTCCAGGACGTCGGCGACGATGCAGGTGATGTTGTCGGGGCCACCGCCGCGCAGCGCGAGCTGGATCAGCTCCTGCACCGTCTCGTGCGGCCCGTGGTAGCTGGCGAGTGTCTCTTCCAGCGTCTGGTGGCTGACGACCCCGGACAGCCCGTCCGAGCAGATCAGATACCGGTCGCCGGCCCGCACCTCGCGGATCGACAGGTCCGGCTCGACATGATCGCCGCTGCCCAGCGCCCGCATCAGCAGCGACCGCTGCGGGTGGGTGGTGGCTTCCTCTTCGGTGATCCGGCCCTCGTCGACCAGCCGCTGCACCCAGGTGTGGTCCTGGGTGATCTGGGTCAGCACGCCGTCGCGCAGCAGATACGCACGCGAGTCACCGACGTGGACGAGGCCGAGCCGCTGACCGGTCCACAGCAGGGCGGTCAGGGTGGTCCCCATGCCTTCCAGCTGGGGGTCCTCCTCGACCATCACCCGCAGTTGGTCGTTGGCCCGCTGCACGGCGGTGCCGAGCGACGTGAGGATGTCCGAACCGGGGACGTCGTCGTCGAGCTGGACGAGCGTGGAGATCACCTCGGAGGAGGCGACCTCACCGGCGGCCTGGCCGCCCATGCCGTCGGCGATGGCGAGCAGTCGCGGTCCGGCATAGCCGGAGTCCTCGTTGCCCTCACGGATCATGCCCTTGTGCGATCCGGCGGCGAAGCGCAGTGAAAGACTCATGCGCACCTCACCCGTCGGCTCGGGGTACAGCCGGTCTCGTCGAGCCACACTGCCCACCCTCCGGTCGGGAGCACGCCCGGGTCCGCCGAGTGGACCGCCGCGGCTCGCTCGCTCCGCTCGCTCATTGTCGTACTACTTCCGCAGCTCGATGACGGTCTTGCCGATGCGGATCGGGGCTCCCAGAGGAATCGGTGTCGGGGTCGTCAGTCGGGTCCGGTCCAGGTACGTGCCGTTGGTGGAACCGAGGTCCTCGACGATCCACTGGCCGTCACGGTCCGGGTAGATCCTGGCATGCCTGCTGGACGCGTAGTCGTCGTCCAGCACGATCGTGGAGTCGTGCGCACGGCCCAGGGAGATGGTCTGGCCTTGGAGGGCGACGGTGGTACCGGTCAGCGAGCCCTCGGAGACCACCAGTTTCGTGGGGGCTCCGCGGCGCTGGCGGTTGTTGCCGCGGCCGCCTTCCTGGCGGCGCTGCTGTTGTTGCGGTGGCGCGGCAGCCTGGCGCTGCGTACGCGGTTCCTGCCCGCCGCGCCGGGCGGCACCGCGCTGTGTGACGCGCGTGCCGAACAAATCGCTGCGGATGACCTGAACGGCCACGATGACGAACAGCCACAGTACGGCGAGGAAACCCAACCGCATGACCGTGAGGGTCAGCTCTGACATTGCCCCCGCTTCACCCTTCGGCTTGCCGGTAAACGATGGTGGTACTGCCCACGACAATCCGCGAGCCGTCGCGGAGATTAGCGCGAGTGGTGTGCTGCCCGTCTACCACGATGCCGTTCGTGGAACCCAGATCCTGGATCATGGGGGGCGTTCCGACCCGGATCTCACAGTGACGCCGGGAGACACCCGGGTCGTCGATCCGTACGTCAGCGTCGGTGCTGCGGCCCAGTACGAGCGTGGAGCGCGAGATCTGGTGGCGGGTGCCGTTGATCTCGATCCAGCGCCTGGTTTGCGCGTGGGGCTGCGGTCCTGCACCGGGCGGTGCCGTACGGGGTACGGGCTGCGCGCCGCCGGGAGGCGGGGACGAAGGCATGGGGGGCGGGCTCACATGGCCGCCGCCGGGCTGGCTGCCGCGAGGCATCGCGGAGGCACGCTGGGCGGCCGCCGCCTGGCCCGGGTGATCCTGGGACGAGCTGGAGGCGAGCGTGCGACTGCGGACGCGGTACAGGCCGGTGTCGAGATCGTCGGCCTTCTCCAGATGGACCTTGATCGGGCCCATGAAGGTGTAGCGCTGCTGCTTGGCGTAGTCGCGGACCATGCCCGACAGTTCGTCGCCGAGCTGCCCGCTGTAGGGGCTCAGGCGGTCGTAGTCGGGGGTGCTCAGCTCGACGATGAAGTCGTTGGGGACGACCGTGCGGTCGCGGTTCCAGATGGTGGCGTTGTTGTCGCACTCGCGCTGCAGCGCGCCGGCGATCTCAACGGGCTGCACCTCTGACTTGAACACCTTGGCGAAGGTGCCGTTGACGAGACCTTCGAGACGTTGCTCGAAACGCTTCAGTACTCCCACGGGGCACCTCCTTCCTCAGTCTTCGTCGGGGTCGTCCTGATCGGGTCGTCCTGATACTGCTTACTGATCGTATCCACGCGTCGGGAAATCGGCTGGTTCCCCTTTCCCGCCTTGAGGACGAGTGTCGCCCCTCACAGGGTTGCCCGGTGCTTCTTGCTCCTTGCCCACTGCTTGTGCACTGCGATCGTAGATGTGCCCCGAAGACAGTGTCCCGCAACCGCCGACCACTCCGGCCGGGCGGGGGCCGGAGTCGGACACGGCGGGCCATGAGCCGTCCCGGCGCGGGGACGGGCGGACCGGTGAGCCTCACTCCGGTTGCGGCTACCGCGAGTGTGAACCCTTTGGGCAGTGCTCGGCGAATGCCCGAGGTGCGGAGGGGTGCCGAACCGGGGTGGCCGCAGGGCGGGGACCGGGGGAAAGGCGTGTGAAGACACCCCCGACAGCGTGCTAATGTTCTGGATGTCGGCAGGCGCTCGCACAAGACCCGGACGGAACAACCCGGATCGCGTGAGAGGATCAACCGGCAGCACCCATGCGCGGGTGGCGGAATAGGCAGACGCGCTGGATTCAGGTTCCAGTGCCCGAAAGGGCGTGGGGGTTCAACTCCCCCCTCGCGCACAGATGAGACCCCCGGTCTCCGGAGAAATCCGGAGACCGGGGGTCTTTCGTTGTGTTTGTCACGTTGTTGTGTGCGTCACGGGGGTGGGGTGGCGCTGGGGTGTGGGTGTGGGTCTCGCCGGCCGCGGGCTCGCGACGTATGTCACCCGCGACCTCTGTCACTTCGCGACCTCCGTCACAGCGGTACGGAAGGCGCGTACCCGGGCCGTTTCGCGCGCCGTGTGGTGGACGAGGCCCAGTACGGAGTCCGGCAGGCCCGTGACGGGGACGAAGACGATGTCGCGGCGGCCGTGGTAGTCGGCGGTCGGGCGGCACAGCAGCATGCCGCCGCGGCCGGCCGCGGCGAGGGTGAGGCCCTCTTGCAGGGTGCTGACCTTGGGGCCGGCGGGTATCGGGCGGCCCTGCGGGGTGGTGGCCGGGGCATGGGCCGCTCGCCAGTAGGCGGGCGCCGGGCCGTCCGGGGAGATCAGTGGCGTGCCGGCGAGATCCTCCGCGGAGATCGCGGTACGGGACGCCAGCGGGTGCCGTACGGAGACGGCGAGGGTCTGCTGCTGGGCGGAGAAGACCGGGCCGAGGGTGAGATCGGGCTCGGTGACGGGCAGGAGCGTGACGGCGACATCGACCGTGCCGCTGCGCAGCGCGCCGAACGGGTCGCACAGCGGGATCTCGACGATCTCGGTGGCACAGCCCGGGTGGCGGCGGTGGAAGGCGTCGATGGCCCGCATGATCCGGTCGTCCGCGGTGCCCTGGAAGCCGATCGTCAGACGCCCCTCGATCCCGCGGGCGGCGCTGCGGGCGCGCTCCACGGTGGCGCGCAGCGCGTCGTAGGCGGGGCGCAGGGACGTACGGAACTCCTCGCCGAGCGGGGTGAGACGGACGCGGCGGCTGGTGCGGTCCACGAGGCGGGCGCCGATCCGGGACTCCAGGGCGCGCAGGAGCTGGCTGACGCGGCTCTGCGAGACGTACAGCCGCTCGCCGGTGCGGCCGAAGTGCAGCTCCTCGGCGAGGACGAGGAAGCACTCCAGCTCGCGGAGTTCGAGCGCGGAGGTGGCGCCGGGGGCGGTGCCGGGGGCGGTCGAGGGGGGCGGGCCGCTCATGGGTTCCTTCGGGCTCCTTCGGGCGTTCCTTGGCGTCGGTGTTGGTCGTATTGGTGGCGTTTGTGGTGTTGGTGGTGTTGGCACGGTGGTGGCGTGCGGTGGATCAATGAGCCCTGTTCATCGATGAGTTCTGCTCATACAAGGGTGAGGAGTTGGCCGTTGTTCCCTGGTGGGCGCGGAAGTTGGCTGGGGACATGACGAACATCGAGGGCCGGATGGCGGGCCGCGCGGCTGGACCAGCGGCGCCACCAGGGGAGTTGGGGTGGGTTCGGGGCGGTGCCTGGCCGGCGGTGGGGGCGCTGGCGGCGGCGACGTTCACGGTCGTGACGTCGGAGATGCTGCCGGTGGGGCTGTTGACGCCGATGGGCCGGGAGCTGCGGATCACGGACGGCACGGCGGGGCTGACGCTGACCGCGACGGGCCTGGTCGCGGCGGTGGCGGCGCCGGTGCTGACGTTGCTGGCCGGGCGGCGGGACCGGCGGGTGGTGCTGGCCGCACTGATGGGCACGCTGGCGGTGGCGAATCTGCTCGCGGCGTACGCGCCGAATGTCGCGGTGCTGCTGGCGGCGCGGGTGCTGGTGGGGCTGGGGATGGGCGGGGTGTGGGCGATCGCGGCGGGGCTCGCGGTGCGGCTGGTGCCGGGGCGAAGGGTGGCGGCGGCGACGTCCCTGATCTTCAGCGGGGTCGCGGCGGCGTCGGTGCTGGGCGTGCCGGCCGGCACGTTCCTGGGTGAACTGGGCGGCTGGCGCACGGCATTCGTGGCGATGGCCCTGGTCTGCGGGGCGGTGGCGGTCGCGCTGGCCGTATTGCTGCCGCCGCTTCCGGAGAGCGCCGCGGTGCGGCTGAACGGAGTGCTGGGGCTGCTGCGTGGCGCACCCGTACGGACCGGACTTCTGCTGGTGGCGCTCCTGGTGACGGGGCACTTCGCGGCGTACACGTATGTGCGACCGGTGCTCGAGGAGGTGGCCGGCGCGGAGGCGGGGCAGATCAGCACGCTGCTGCTGGCCTTCGGCCTCGCGGGTCTGGCCGGGAACTTCACGGCCGGTGCCGCGGCGGCGCGCTCGCCGCGTGCGGCGTTGCTGGCGATCTGTGGGGTGCTCGCGGGAGCAGTGTTGCTGGTGCCGCTGCTGGGGCACGTCGCGGGGGTCGCGGGGGCGGCACTCCTGGTGGCCGTATGGGGGCTGGCCTACGGGGGCGTGTCGGTCAGCACCCAGACCTGGCTGATGGCGGCCGCACCGGGCGCGCGGGAGGCCGTATCGGCGCTGTTCGTGGCGGTGTTCAACGGGGCCATCGCCCTGGGGGCACTGGTCGGCGGGCGGGCCGCGGACGGCTGGGGCGCGGCCGGCGTGATGTGGCTGGGCGGCGCGCTCGCGGTGGGGGCGCTGGTGACGGTGGGAGTGGGGAGGGGGCCGGGGCGGGAGGTGGGGTGAGTGGGGGCCTGAGGCTCTGGGGAAGCCGTGGCCCCTGGGGATGCGGGGTGAAGTGGGCTCCGGCCCGGGGGCGTTGGGCGTTGGGCGTGGGGCGGGGTGTGCCGCGTGTGCCGCGTGTGCCGGTGCCCCCGGGGTGGGCGCGTGGGATGCGGGCCGGGGCGGGCGCGGGTGCCCGACTCGGCTCGGCCTGGGTTCAGGCGGCGAGGCGCTCGGCGAGGGCCTTGGCCTTGGCCGCCGCGTCCTCGTGGGCCTTGTCGCGGGAGGTCTCGTACAGCGGGACGAGGTCGGCCATCGCCGGGTTGCTGGGGGCCATGGTCAGCTCGGGGACGATGAAGTCGACGTCGAGCCCCATTCCGCCGTTCAGCACCGCCTCCAGGTAGTTCTGGACGTACTCGAAGGACTCACGGGGCGTGCCCGGCGCGTACGAACCGCCGCGGCTGGCGATGACGGTGACCGGGGTGCCCTTGGCGGACGGCTGTTCGCCCGCCGTACGACCCATGAGGATCACCTGGTCGAGCCACGCCTTGAGCGTCGAGGGGATCGTGAAGTTGTACATCGGCGCGGCTATGACGATCGCGTCGGCCTGCTCCAGCTCCTCGGCGAGCTTCACACGCAGCGCGAAGGCGGCCTGCTGCTCGGGGGTGTGGGTGGCCGGGTCGGAGAAGCCGGCGGAGGCGGCGACGCCGTCGAGGTGCGGCAGCGGGTCGGCGGCCAGATCACGGTGGATCACCGTGCCGTCGGGGTGCTGCTCCTCCCAGGCCTTACGGAAGGCCGCGGTGACCGAACGGGAGGCGGAGCCGCCCTCGGGGAAGACGGAGGAGTCGATGAGAAGAAGCGTGGCCATGAGGATCGGTCCTTCGGTTCGCGGCCGACGATGCGCGGCCACTGATTGAATTCCGTACGTCCCTATTAATAGCACAGGAGCTTACTTTTTTGCAGTAGCCAAGAAGAGGGCGGTACTCTGGGTGTATGGCGGACCACAGCGAGGCGATGTGCAGACAGGTCGACGACGGCATGACGCGCGTCTTCGAGCTGTTCGGGAAGCGCTGGACGGGGCTGATCGTCGCGACCCTGATGCCCGGCCCCGTGCACTTCGCCGATCTGCGGCGGGCCATCCCCGGGATCAGTGAGCGCATGCTCTCCGACCGCCTCATGGAGCTGGCGGCGACCGGTCTGCTCGTACGCGAGGTGGATGCGGGGCCGCCGCTGCGCGTCTCGTACCGGCTGACGGAAGCCGGTCTGGCGATGGAGCCCTCGCTCAAGGAGCTCGGTCGCTGGGCGGAGACATATCTGGCCGATGGCGGGCAGTGTCCGGAGCGGTTTCGGAAGTAGGTGAAGTGGGCGGGGCGGGCGGGGCGGGCGGGGTGGCCCGGGGGCTTGGTGGGTGCCGGGTGGCGGCGGCCGGATTTCGGGTGCCTTACCCCAGGCGTTCCTGGGCGGCGTTGTAGCGCAGCAGATACGTGGCGAAGCGGTCGAGGTCGGCCTCGTCCCAGTCGGCCAGTCGCTCGTGGAACGCCTGGCGGCGGCTTGCGGTGACGTTCGCGAGCACCTGGGCGCCCTTCTCGGTGGGGTGCAGCACCTGGACGCGGTGGTCGTCCGGGTCGACGCGGCGCTCGACGAAGCCGAGTTTCTCCAGTGCGGCGATCTGCCGGCTGACCGTGGACTTGTCCAGGAAGTAGTGCGCCGCGAGGTCCGTGGCACGACATCCGCGCTGGTCATCGAGGTGCGCAAGCAGGGTGTAGGAGACCAGTGAGAGCTCGGGATGCATCCGGGCGGCGGTTGCACGGGCCCGTCGGGCGAACGCGGTCATCTCCTGCTGGATGGTCTCGACGGAGTCATCGCGGTGAGCCACGGGTTGCCTTTCATAGAGGTAGTTGTACAGTACAACGTGAATTGAGAGTTGTATTTGCCAACTACTGGCCGGGGTGGTGCCTGACTGGCGCCGGCCACCTGTGGCGGTGATCGGCGGCGCCGGAGCCGTGCTGCGGCGCCGGCTGCGGGCGGTGCTGGCGATCGGTACGTCCTTCGTGGTCAGCCTCATCGGGACGGCGTTCGCCGGTCCGGTCTTCCATCTCGTCGACCACGGCCTGTGGGGGCTGTGGGGCATGGCTTGGCTGTACTCCGCGGGCATTCTGCTGATCGGTACCGGCTTGCACACGTTCCTCAAGCGCTGGACCACGCTCGGCGTGATGGCCCTCTTCGTGATGCTCAACTTCACCTCCTCCGGCGGGATCTTCCGCCCCGGGATGCAGAACGGGTTCTTCGCGGCACTGCACTCCTTCTGGAACGGCGCGGGCTTCGTGGAAGGCACCCGCAGCCACGTCTACTTCGACGGCTACGGCCTGTCCCGACACCTCTGGACGCTGGCGCTGTGGCTGGTTGTCGGCCTGCTGACGGTCGGTGTGGCGGCACTGGCCGAGAAGCGGCGGCGCACCGCGGAGGCGGAGGTGGTGGCCAACGCCGCTGCGGTGGCGGCCGCTGCGGTGGCGGCGACGGTGCCGGAGCCGGCGTCGCGGGGGACGGCGCGGTCGGCGCAGTCGGCACGGTCGGCGCGTACGGATGGGGAAGTGGGGGCCGGCGACGGTGGGTCTGCGGAGGATGAGATGGGCGACGAGGCGGAGGCGGAGGGGGAGATGGAGGAGGAGATGGAGGAGGAGATGGAGGAGGCGGTGGGTGTGTAGCGGCCGGGTGGCCGGGTGGCCGGGTGGCCGGGCCGGCCAGAGGCCGGGGCGTGCAGCGGTCCAGCCGCTGGGACTTGGAGCCACGCCCTGCGCCCCTCCCGACCTGCACAGTCGGTCGGCAGGGGCGCGGCGCTTGCCAGGGAATTGCGGAGGATACGGAGAGTTATCCACAGGCCCTGCGAGCCGTGACGGGGTATCGGTAACGTCATTGCTCGTCGGCAGGCCGGCACCGCTCGGTGAGCCGACATCGTTCGTCGCGCCGAGCGAGATGCAGGACGCAGACGCAGACGCAGACGCAGACGCAGACGCAGGACGCAGGACGCAGGAACGCAAGGACAGCAGGACTCAAGAAGCGCAGGTCGTGAAGGGGGAGGTGGCCCGCTATGTCGCGTGTGCCGTACGTACCGGGGTTTGCGAGGGCGGATGCGCAGGGGCCGTCGCCCAAGGCCGCCGGCCGGGCGCTGCGGGAGCGGCTGCCCCGTTCCGAGCAGGCCGCGCTGTCGATCGCGGCCGGGCGACCGGATGCGGTCGCGGCGGTCGAGGAGTCCAACGCCGGCCGGCTGCCCGAGCTGACGCCGATACGGGTCGGCCGGATGGCCGCGAGCCCCTTCGCCTTCCTCCGCGGAACGGCGGGCCTGATGGCGTACGACCTGACGGCCGACCCCGTGACCGGCATCGGCGCACAGATCTGCGGGGATGCGCACGCCGCCAACTTCGGGCTCTACGGCGACGCCCGCGGCGGTCTCGTCATAGATCTCAACGACTTCGACGAGACCCTGCACGGGCCGTGGGAGTGGGACGTGAAGCGGCTCGCGACCTCGATGGTGCTGGCGGGCCGGGAAGCGGGTGCCGACGAGGACGAGTGCCGCAAGGCGGCCCAGGACGCGGCGGGCGCGTATCGGCGCACGATGCGGCTGCTGTCGAAGCTGCCGGTGACCGAGGCGTGGAACGCGATCGCCGACGAGGAGCTGGTCTCGCACACCGACGCGCGGGATCTGCTGGGGACGCTGGAGCGGGTGTCGGCCAAGGCACGCAAGAACACCAGCGCGCGGTTCGCGGCGAAGGCGACGGAGCCGGCGGTGGACGGCGGCCGCCGGTTCGTGGACGCGCCGCCGGTGCTGCGTCGGGTGCCGGACGCGGAAGCGGCAGCCGTGGCCGCCTCCCTCACCGGCTATCTGGAGACGCTTCCCGAGGACCGGCTGCCGTTGCTGGCCCGGTACGCGGTGCACGATGTGGCCTTCCGCGTGGTCGGCACGGGCAGCGTGGGTCTGCGGTCGTACGTGGTGCTGCTGCTGGACCACCAGGGCGAGCCGCTGGTGCTGCAGGTGAAGGAGGCGCGCGGCTCGGTGCTGGCGCCGTACGTGGAGAAGGCCGGCTTCTCGGTGCCGGCGGTGGCACACGAGGGACGCCGGGTGGTGCTCGGACAGCGTCGGATGCAGGTCGTCAGCGACATCCTGCTGGGCTGGACGACGGTGCAGGACGTGGCGCCGGACGGTGTGGGCGGCGCGGCCTCCGGGCCCGGGCGACGTGATGGGGGGCTCCCCTTCCAGGTCCGCCAGTTCAGAAACCGTAAGGGCAGCGTGGACCCGGCGCAGCTGTCCGGCGACCAGATGGACGACTACGCCCGGATGACCGGTGCCCTGCTGGCCCGAGCCCATGCGCACAGCGCCGATCCGCGCCTGGTGGCCGGCTACTGCGGCAAGAGCGAGGAACTGGACGAGGCGATAGCGGAATTCGCCATGTCCTACGCGGACCGCATGGAAGCGGATCACGCAGCTTTGACCACAGCGGTGAAGAACGGACGGATCGCGGCAGAGATGGGGGTGTGAGGGACAGGCGGGCGGGGAGCTCTGCTGGCGCCGGGTGCCCAGCCTGTTGGGGCGGGCGGGCTTGGGAGGGCTGGTGCGTCCGGAGGTCTGACGGGCGAAGGAGGGCTGAGGAGGGCTGATGGATCTGGGGAATGCTGACGGAGCTGAGGGGGGCTGACGGGCCTGGGGGAGGACTGAGGGGCTGACCAGTCCTGGGGAGGGCTGACGAGCCTGAGGAGGGCTGACGAGCCTGAGGAGGGCTGAGGGGCGCCGGGTGGGCGTGATCCATGGTGGCCTGGCCTCCGACCCGCTGCTGGGGCTCGACGGTGTCCTCGCGACGTCGGCCTCTCCGACGGGGCTCGGGGGCGGCCACGGATATGGGACCCACGGATATGGGGCTCGCGGATGAGTGGACCTACGGATGAGTGGGGCTCGCTACGGATGCGGTTCCACGGACCGGGGGCCACGGACCGGGGGCCACGGACCGGGGGCCACGGACTCGGAGTGCGTTGGACACCGATGGCTCACAGCTCTGAGGGCCGTGGGACGCAGGCCTGCCGGGACGCCGGTCGAGTGAGGGGGTGGTGGGTGGGGCGGGGGGGGGAGGGGCCCCAAGAGGAAGCGGCCGGATGGTGGCGGAGGGCCGGGGCCGGCGTGGGCCGTACGCTGACCGAGTGACGAACTCGCACGCGGAGAACGCGCAGGACGGCCAGCACCGACCGGACGTACCGGGTACACCGGACGCCCAGGCCGATCCGCAGGCACCGGACGCCCGCGGCGGCGGTCAGGAAGCCGGGATCGGGTACGGCGGTAGCCAGGAAGACCAGGTCGCGGGCACCGATGGGCTCGGCGTCGAACCAGGAGCTGAGCCCGAGCGCCTCGACGGTGCCGACGGCTCGGCGGCCGAAGGTCCTGGCGACCAGGCCGAAGCGGAGGCCGAGCGGCCTGGCGACCAGGCCGAAGCGGAGGCCGAGTGGTCCGGCGATGCAGCCGAAGCGCGGGCCGAGGACGGTCGTGGCCGTGCGGCGGAGGAGCAGGCGGCTCAGGACGAGGCGACGCGGCGGCTGGCGAAGGCGGTGCTGGCTGCGGAGCAGGCGCTGATCGAGTTCGAGATCGCGGTGGAGACCTTCCGGGTCGAGGTGGAGAACTTCTCCCGGCTGCATCACCAGCGGTTGGGCCCCATGTACGCACGGCTGGACGAGCTCGACGCGCAGATCGCGGAGGCCGTGGCGGCGCGTACCGGCGCCCCCGAGGACATCCGTAAGGCGCAGGAGGCGCGGGCCTCGGTGCTGCCGATGCCGGACGTGGAGGAGCTGTTCCACGGCTGGATGGGGTCGGACGGTCTGTTCCCGGAGGCGCAGGCGATGCTCACGGAGCAGAGCGTGCGGACGCCGCAGAAGGTGCGGCCCAGCGAGGAGGCTCGCAAGGTCTACCGCGATCTGGTGCGCAAGGCCCACCCGGACCTGGCGCGGGACGACGCGGAGCGGGCTCGGCGGGACACGTTCATCGCGCGGGTCAACATGGCGTACGGCCAGGGCGACGAGGCGGTGCTGCGGGAGCTCGCACGGGAGTGGGAGGCCGGTCCCGCGCCGGCCGAGGAGCGGCTCAGCGAGAGCGAGGAGCTCTATGCCCGGCTGGAGTGGCTGGCCGCGCGCAAGGAGCTGCTGGCCGCTGCCGCCGCCGAGCTGGAGGAGAGCGCGATCGGCGCGATGATCAAGATGGCGCCGGAAGATCCGGACGCGCTGCTGAACGAGATCGCCGAGAAGCTGCTCGCCGATGTCGCGGAACGCGAGGCGTACCTCGCGCAGCTGGTCGGGTAGCGTCGTGAGTATGCAATTTGGTTCTGTGCCCACGGTTGGTGTCGACGCTCTCGCACCGGAGGACTTCCTCCTGGACGTGCGTGAGGACGACGAGTGGGAGGCGGGGCACGCCGAAGGCGCGCTGCACATCCCGATGAGCGAATTCGTCGCCCGTTACGGTGAGTTCACCGAGGCTGCGCCCGAGGACGGCAAGGTGTACGTGCTGTGCCGGGTCGGCGGCCGCTCGGCGCAGGTGGCGCAGTATCTGATCCAGCAGGGCATCGACGCGGTGAACGTCGCGGGCGGTATGCAGGCGTGGGAGGCCACCGGCCGCCCCGTATCGGATGGCAAGGGCGGCTCGGGCGCGGTGATCTAGCCGGGCATTCGGGCGCCGGTCCTCAGGCAGGGTCGGGCTGGAACGATCCGGGCTGGGCCCGGCCGGTCACCGGGGCTGGCAGGGCGGGCGCCAGAGGCCCTCGGAAGGTCGACTGAAAGCCGTCGGAAAGCCGTCGGAGGGTCTTCGCTCGGGCGCCGGGCGGCCCTGGGCACCGACGAGCGCGCTGCGGCTGCCCGACTCAGCCCAGCGGATGTGCCGCCAGCAGATCGCCGAGAGCCTCCTCGTGGGCGGCGGCGGGGCCGAGGGAGAGTTCGAGTTGTTTGGCCCAGGCGTGGTAGCGGTGCAGGGGGTAGTCGGTGTCGGCGCCGATGCCGCCGTGCAGATGCTGGGCGGTCTGGACGACGCGGCGTACGCCCTCGGAGGCCCAGATCTTGGCGACCGCGACATCTCCCGCGGACGGTAGTGGGCCGGGCGCGTCGGTGGTGATCCGCCAGGCGGCCTGCCAGAGCGTGGCCTCCATGGCGCGCAGGTCGATGAATCGGTCGGCGGCCTGGACGGCGACGGCCTGGAAGGTGGCCACCGGGAACCCGAACTGTTCACGCTTGCCGGTGTAGTCGCTGGTCATGGCGAGTACGTGCTCGCCGAGGCCCAGCGCGAGCGCACAGGTGCCGGTGGTCAGGACGTTGCGCAGCGACTCCCAGGCGCCCGGATCGGTGATCATTTCCCGGGTGCTGAGGCGTACGGAATCCAGCCGGACCTCGGCCTGGCGCTCTCCGCTGGTGGAGAACTGGTCGTCGAGTGTGACGCCGGGGTGGGTCCGGGGCACGAGGGCGAGGACGGCGTGGCCGTCGGGCGTGTGGGCGGGGAGCAGGATCCGGTCTGCGGTCGGGGCCCAGGGGACGGCGGTCTGGGTGCCGTCGAGGATCCAGTCGGTGCCCTCTTGGCGGGCGTCCACGGCGAGTTCGGCCGGTTCATGCCCCGTACGGCCCCCGGCGGCGACGGTCACGACCAGGCTCCCGGTGGCTATCTGGGGCAGTACGTCCGCGCGTAGTCCGTCGGTCGCGTAACGCTGGAGGGTGAGCGCGGCGGCGCCGGACTCCAGTAGTGGCACCCGCGCCAGCACTTTGGCGGACTCACGCAGTACGAGGCAGAGCGCGATCGGGTCCAGGCCCGCGCCGCCGTGCTCGGGCGCGATCGGAAGGCTGAGCAGATCGGCGTCGGCGAGCTGGCGCCACAGTGCGCGGTCGAAGTCGTCGGCGACCGCCCCGGCGGTGAGCGCGGGGCTGGGCACGCCGTCCGGAGCGACCCCCGAGAAGACGGCCTTCGCCGCTTCGACGGCGGCCTGCTGCTCCTCGGTGAAGGTGAAGTCCACTGGTCTGTCCTCCCGCGCGGCCTGCCTCGATCTGACGAAGCGTCAAGGTAGAACAGGTTCCAGGAATTGGGAATGGCGCCGTCGTGCAAGGGCGGGAGAGTTGGGGGAAGTTGGGGCGGTTTCAGCTCGGTAGGGCCGGTGTGAGCGGAGGGACGGCGTGAAGGGGTGGGGGTGTGAAGGGGTGGGGGTGTGAGCGGAGGGGCGGAGTCGGCGGAGGGTGAGCGGGCCGACGATCGGTGTGACGCCGTGGCCGACTCGTCGGCTGTCGTCGGTCTGTCGTCGGGCCGCGCGCCTCGGTTGTTGTTCGGGTACGGGGCGGTACCGAGTTACGACCTCAGCGGTCGAAGTCCAGCTCGACCTTCTCCGTGACGGGGTGGGACTGGCAGGCCAGGACGTAACCGGTGTCGACCTCCTCGGACTCCAGG
The DNA here is from genome assembly GCF_022221585.1 of Streptomyces inhibens. Lineage (NCBI taxonomy): Bacteria > Bacillati > Actinomycetota > Actinomycetes > Kitasatosporales > Streptomycetaceae > Streptomyces > Streptomyces inhibens. Next base: position 5,032,593 of record NZ_CP084681.1, on the reverse strand, counting down.
GCGAAGTTGCGGTCCATACGGACTTCGCCGGAGACCAGGAAGGCTCGGCAGGTGCCGCAGACGCCGCCCTTGCAGGCGTACGGGGCGTCCGCGCGGTTGCGGAGTACCGCTTCCAGCAGTGGTTCGCCGTCGTGGACCGGCCAGGTGCCGGAGCGGCCGTCGAGGGTGGCGGTCACGGTGCTGTGCGCGGGGGTGGAGGCGGCGGGGGCGGTGGGGGTGCCGTTGTCTATGTGGAAGATCTCTTCGTGGATGTGGTTACGGGGCACCTGGAGGGCGCGCAGGGCGCGCTCGGCGCCCTGGACCAGGCCGTAGGGGCCGCAGAGGTACCAGCCGTCGACGGAGTCGATCTTCAGGAGGGCGGGCAGGAGGGAGCGGAGCCGTGCCTCGTCCAGGCGGCCGGAGGGCAGGCCGGCTTGTTGTTCCTCGCGGGAGAGGGCGTGGATGAGCTGGAAGCGCTGGGGATAGCGGTCCTTGAGGTCGGCCACCTCCTCCAGGAACATTGTCGATGCCGTCGTACGGTCGCTGCGGATGAGGCAGAAGCGGGCGTCCGGCTGCTGGGCGAGCAGGGTGGCGGCGATGGAGAGCACAGGGGTGATACCGCTGCCACCGACGATTCCGACGAAGTGACCCGGGCGCGGTGCGAGGGTGAACCGGCCGGCCGGGGCCATGACCTCCACCGTGTCGCCGACCGCCAGCTCCTTGAGCGCGTACGTCGAGAAGGCGCCGTCCTCGACGAGGCGGATTCCCACGCGGAGTACGGGCTCGTCGGTGGCCGGGGTGCAGATGGAGTACGTACGGCGGATCTCCTGGCCGTCGACCGTTCTGCGCAGCGCGATGTGCTGCCCGGGGGTGTGCCGGAACGTGGAGCGCAACTCGGGCGGGACCGCGAAGGTGACGGCCACCGCGTCGTCCGTGAGGCGCTCGATCTCCCGGACCTGGAGCGGGTGGAACATCACAACTCCTTGAAGTGGTCGAAGGGTTCGCGGCAGGACTCACAGCGGCGCAGTGCCTTGCACGCTGTGGAGGAGAACCGGCTCAGCAGGGTGGTGTCGGTCGATCCGCAGTGCGGGCAGCGGATCGTGAGGTCGACGGCGACCGGGCCGCCGGCCGGTCCCGTGGGGCGCGGTGGCGCGATACCGAACTCGGCCAGCTTCCGGCGGCCCTCGGCGGTGATCGCGTCCGTGGTCCAGGGCGGGCTGAGGACCGTACGGACCTCGACGTCGGGTATGCCGTGGTCGTGCAGCACGCGCTCTATGTCGGCCGACATCGCCTCGATGGCGGGGCAGCCGGTGTAGGTGGGGGTGAGCTGCACCTCGACCCGGCCCGGGGCCGTCAGCTGCACACCGCGCACCACGCCCAGCTCGGCGAGGGTGAGCACCGGCAGCTCGGGGTCGGGAACGGAGCCGGCGAGTGCCAGCAGTTCCTCTTCGAGGGCAGTGGTGGTCACCATGTCGCCCCCGGGTGGCTGCGGTGCAGATGCTGCATCTCGGCGAGCAGGCGCCCGAACGGCTCGGTGTGCAGGCCTTGGCGGCCCGCGCCGGCGGTCCAGCCGCCGCGCTGGGGGCCTTCGGGGACCGTGAGCGTGGCCTGCTCCAGGGTGCTGGTGATGCGTGTCGTCCAGGTGTCGTGCAGGGTCGGCCAGGGCGCCGCTTCGAGGCCTTCGACCGGCTCGAAAAGTTCGCCGGTGAAGCGCCAGAGGGCGTCCAGGGCGTGTTGCATCCGGGCGTGGCTCTCGTCGGTGCCGTCGCCCAGGCGCAGCGTCCACTGGTGGGCGTGGTCGCGGTGGTAGGCGACCTCCTTGACGGCCTTCGCGGCCAGCGGCGCCAACTCGCTCTCCCCCGCGGCGAGATGCTCGAACAGCAGCTCTTGGTAGGTGGAGAAGTACAGCTGGCGGGCGATGGTGTGGGCGAAGTCGCCGTTGGGCTGCTCGACGAGCTGGAGGTTGCGGAACTGCCGCTCCTCGCGCAGAAATGCCAGCTCGTCCTCGTCACCGGCCAGGGAGAGCAGCACGCGGGCCTGGCCGAGCAGGTCCAGCGCGATATTGGCCAGCGCGACCTCTTCCTCCAGGACCGGGGCGCGGCCGGCCCACTCGCCCAGGCGGTGGGAGAGGATCAGGGCGTCGTCCCCGAGGGGCAGGGCCGGGGTGGCCGTGACGTTCATCAAAGGTGATGCACCCCGTCCGGGATCTCGTAGAAGGTCGGGTGGCGGTAGGGCTTGTCGCCGGCCGGCTCGAAGAAGGCGTCCTTCTCGTCCGGCGAGGAGGCGGTGACCTGGGCGGAGGGAACCACCCAGATGGAGACGCCTTCCGAACGGCGGGTGTAGAGGTCGCGGGCGTTGCGCAGGGCCATCTCGGCGTCCGGCGCGTGCAGGCTGCCCGCGTGGGTGTGCGAGAGGCCGCGGCGGCTGCGTACGAAGACCTCCCACAGGGGCCAGTCGGTGGGCTGCGGGGTCGCTTCCGTGGCGGAGGCGAGGGTTTCGGCGGGGCGTGGTGTGGTCATCGGGTGGCCTTCCCGTGCTTGGCCGCGTGTGCGGCGGCTGCCTCGCGCACCCAGGCGCCTTCCTCATGAGCTTGCCGGCGGCGGCCGATCCGCTCCTCGTTGCAGGGGCCGTTGCCCTTGAGCACCTCGCGGAATTCGGTCCAGTCGATCGGGCCGAAATCCCAGTGGCCGCGCTCGTCGTTCCAGGTCAGGTCCGGGTCGGGGAGGGTGAGTCCGAGGGCCTCCGCCTGAGGGACACAGATGTCCACGAAGCGCTGGCGCAGATCGTCGTTGGAGTGCCGCTTGATCTTCCAGGCCATGGACTGTGCGGAGTGCGCCGACTCGTCGTCCGGCGGGCCGAACATCATCAGTGACGGCCACCACCAGCGGTTCACCGCGTCCTGCGCCATGGCGTGTTGTGCTTCGGTGCCGCGGCTGAGGGTCAGCAGGAGTTCGTAGCCCTGTCGCTGGTGGAAGGACTCCTCCTTGCAGATGCGGACCATCGCGCGGGCATAGGGGCCGTACGAGCACCGGCACAGCGGGACTTGGTTCGTGATCGCGGCGCCGTCGACCAGCCAGCCGATGGCTCCGACGTCGGCCCAGGTCAGGGTCGGGTAGTTGAAGATCGAGGAGTACTTCTGGCGGCCGGAGTGCAGCCTGTCGAGCAGCTCGTCACGGCCGGTGCCCAGGGTCTCGGCGGCGCTGTAGAGATACAGGCCGTGGCCGGCCTCGTCCTGCACCTTCGCCATCAGGATCGCCTTGCGCCGCAGCGACGGCGCCCGGGTGATCCAGTTGGCCTCCGGCTGCATGCCGATGATCTCGGAGTGGGCGTGCTGCGCTATCTGGCGTACCAGCGTCGAGCGGTAGGCGTCCGGCATCCAGTCCCGCGGTTCGATGCGCTCGTCCGCGGCCACGGTGGCGTCGAATACGGCTTCGTATGCCGTCTCTTCCGGCGCGATCGTCGTCATGTGGTGCCCCCTCGCTCCCGACCGACCGATCGTTCGGTTCAATGGTGAGTGGGCGGACCGCGGGTGTCAAGCCTGTGGATAACTCGGGGGAGGGTGTGCCCGGCGGGGCCGCGTAGGTACGGTTCCGAAGCGGAGTCAGCCGCATGGGTTCTGGGAACGGGGCGGGAATGCAGTCATACGGGGACGAAACGCGGCCACTGGCCGCGCTCTCGCTGCCCTCGCGGATCGTCATAGGCGTGGCGGCCTGCGCCATCGCGGTCGTCGTCGCGATTCATGTCGCCATGATGTTTTTGCATGTCGCGCCGTCGAACACGCTCAGCAAGCAGCAGGGCGCCCTGATCAGCGAATACGTCTACCCCGAGTACGAACAGAACTGGAAGCTGTTCGCACCCAATCCCCTGCAGCAGAACATCGCGGTCCAGGTCCGCGCGCAGCTGCGCACCGAGGACGGCGCCACCCGGCTCACCGGCTGGACCGATCTGACCGCCCGCGACGGCCGGGCCATACTCCACAACCCGCTGCCCAGCCACACCCAGCAGAACCAGCTGCGCCGCGGCTGGGAGCTCTTCCTCAACACCCACAACGCGCAGAACCGGCCGATCGGGGCGCGCGGTGAGCTGTCCGAGCGCTACATCCGGCGGATCGTGATGCTCCGGATGGACGCGGAGTGGACCAAGGGCGGTGGCCGGGTCGAGCAGATCCAGGTCCGCTCGCAGACGACGGCGATCAGCCCGCCGCCGTGGAGCGCCGAGAAGATCAGCGACAAGCCCATGTACCGCGTGCTGCCCTGGTGGCAGGTCACCGCAGACGATCTGCCCAAGGGGGCGACGAACCAGTGACCTCACCGACGCCGCAGCAGCCGCAGCAGATGCCCGCAGTGCCGCAGCCGCCGCACGCAACTGAGCAGCCGCCGCACCCCACTGAGCCGGCCCTCGTGCCGCAGCAAGCCCAGGCACCCCACACGCCCCAGGATTCCCAGGAATCCTCGGCCCCCACCGCGCCCTACCAGGAGACCCGCATCGAGCGTGCCATCGGCCGCGGCTTCCTGCGCTGCACCGGCCGGGCGATGGCCCCGTACCAGACCGCCGTGATCCGGATCGGCTTCGCGGCGACCTGGCTGCTGTTCCTGCTGCGCGAATGGCCGCACCGCCAGGTTCTCTACGGGCCCGACGGCCCCTGGAACCTGGACATGGCGCGCCGCCTCCTGGCCGGCAACCACGCCTTCTCCGTACTGCCCTGGTCCGACGGCCGCGGCTGGTTCGAGTTCGTGTACCTCCTGGCCATCGCGTCCAGCGCGCTGCTGATGCTCGGCTGGCGCACCCGCACCATGTCGGTGCTCTTCATGATCGGCGTGATTTCGCTGCAGAACCGCAGCGTCTTCATAGGGGACGGCGGCGACAACGTCATCCACCTGATGTCGATGTATCTCGTGCTGACCCGGTGCGGGCAGGTCTGGTCACTGGATGCGCGCCGCGCGAAGCGGGCGCGCTCCGCCGCCGGCACCGCTCCCGCCCGGGATCTGCCCGGCGTCGTCCTGTGGGCCGTGCTCGGCCTAGGCCTGGCCGCCGCCCAGCTGGGCGGCAGCTACGGCCTCAACTGGTTCGAGAACGGCCCGTTCCCGCACATCGGCTGGAGCCTGGTCCTGTGGGGACTGTGGCTGACGCACGGCCTGTGGTGGGCGGTGCAGCGCTACGCGCCCGGCGAACCGCGCATCGTCCTGGACACCCTCGCCAAGCTCGCGCACAACGGCGCACTGCTCGTGATCATGGTCGAGGTCTGCCTGATCTACGCCACCGCCGGCTGGTACAAGATCCAGGGCTCGCGCTGGCAGGACGGCACCGCGGTCTTCTACCCGATGCACCTGGACTACTTCTCCCCCTGGCCGGCGCTGTCCGAGCTGCTCGGCAGCAACGGCCTGATGGTCATGCTGGTCACCTACGGCACGGTGATCGTGCAGGTCGCCTTCCCGTTCACGCTCTTCAACCGACGGCTGAAGAATGTGCTGCTGGTCGTGATGATCTGCGAGCACCTCTCGATCGCGTTCCTGCTCGGGCTGCCGTTCTTCTCGCTCGCGATGGTCGCAGCGGACGCGGTCTTCCTGCCGACGAACTTCCTGACCTGGCTCTCCGTGCGCCTCTCCGGCCTGCGCAAACGGCTGTTTTCGCGCGGCGGCTCGGCCGGGCCGGCGGTCGGGTCCGGGGGCGGTGCGCCGGAGGCTCGTACCGAGCACGGTGGCGGTGGCCATACGCTCGTGGGGTGAGCAGCGAGAAAACCGCCCCCGCCGAGCCCCTCCAGTACGACGAGGGGTACGGGACCCAGATCGGCGTCGGTCCGCACCCTGAGCCCTGGCCGCAGGACGACCGCTACGACCCCGAGCTGCTCGCGCACGGTGACCGCCGCAATGTCGTCGACCACTACCGCTACTGGACGCGCGAGGCGATCGTCGCCGACCTCGACACCCGCCGCCATGAGTTCCATGTGGCCGTCGAGAACTGGGGCCACGACTTCAACATCGGCTCGGTGGTGCGGACCGCGAACGCGTTCCTGGCCAAGGAGATCCATATCGTCGGGCAGCGCCGCTGGAACCGACGCGGCGCGATGGTGACCGACCGCTACCAGCACGTCCGCCACCACCCGGACACCGCGGACCTCACCGCCTGGGCCGCCGCCGAGGAGCTGCCGATCATCGGGATCGACAATCTCCCCGGCTCCGTGCCGCTGGAGACGACCGAGCTGCCGCGCCGCTGTGTGCTGCTGTTCGGCCAGGAGGGGCCGGGGCTGACCGAGGAGGCGCGCCGGCATGCCTCGCTGGTCTGCTCGATCGCGCAGTTCGGCTCGACCCGTTCGATCAATGCGGGGGCCGCGGCCGCCATCGCCATGCATGCCTGGATCGGCCGCCATGCGCGGATCGAGGGGCCGGACGCCCGCTGACCGCCCGTGGGGCCCGGGACGGCGTCCCAGGCCCCGGAGCCCCCGCTGTCACGCCGGCCGACGCACTTCCACCGTCCGGAAGCGGTTCGCCACGAACGCGCCGTCGCACAGCGCCGCATTGGCCGCCGGGTTGCCACCGGAGCCGTGGAAGTCCGAGAACGCCGCGGTCTGGTTCACATAGACCCCGCCGGTCAGATTCAGCGACAGCTGGGCGCACTCCTCCAGGCAGGCCTCCTCCACCAGCTGCTCGACCTCGGCGGAGGTGGTGTACGCACCGATCGTCATGGCGCCCTTTTCGCGGATCGTGCGCCGCAGCAGGTCCACCGCGTCGGCCGCGGAATCCAGGGCCACCGCGAAGGACACCGGCCCGAAGCACTCCGACAGATAGGCCGCCTCGGAGTCCGGCTTGGCGCCGTCCAGCTTGACGATCACCGGCGTACGGACGGTGGCCCCGGGGAACTCGGGGTTGGCCACCTCACGGGAGGCCAGCGCCACCTCGCCCAGCCCGACAGCGGCGTCGATCCGCTCCTTGACCTGCGGATTGACGATCGCGCCCAGCAGGGCGTTGGCCCGTGCGTCATCGCCCAGCAGTCCGCTCACCGCGCCCGCGAGATCGCCGACCACCTCGTCGTACGACTTCGGCCCGGCGTCCGTGGTGATGCCCTCGCGCGGGATCAGCAGATTCTGCGGGGTGGTGCACATCTGGCCGCTGTAGAGCGACAGCGAGAAGGCCAGGTTGCTGAGCATGCCCTTGTAGTCGTCGGTGGACTCGATGACGACGGTGTTGACGCCGGCCTTCTCCGTGAAGACCTGCGCCTGCCGGGCGTGCGTCTCCAGCCAGTCGCCGAAGGCGGTCGAGCCGGTGTAGTCGATGATCCGGACCTCGGGGCGGACGGCCAGCGTCTTGGCCAGGCCCTCGCCCGGCTTGTCCACGGCCAAGCACACCAGGTCGGCGGGGAAGCCGGCCTCGGCGAGCACCTCGCGGGCCACCTTGACGGTCAGCGCCAGCGGGAGCACGGCGCGCGGATGCGGCTTGACCAGCACCGGGTTGCCGGTGGCCAGCGAGGCGAACAGGCCCGGGTAGCCGTTCCAGGTGGGGAAGGTGTTGCAGCCGATCACCAGGGCGACGCCGCGCGGCACGGGCGTGAAGCTCTTGGCCAGCTCCAGCGGGTCGCGCTTGCCCTGGGGCTTGGACCACTGCGCGCGCTCCGGGGTGCGGACCTGCTCGGCGTACGCATACGCCACCGCCTCCAGGCCGCGGTCCTGGGCATGCGGGCCGCCCGCCTGGAACGCCATCATGAAGGCCTGACCGCTGGTGTGCATCACGGCCTGCGCGAACTCATGGGTGCGCGCGCTGATCCGGGACAGGATCTCCAGGCACACCGCCGCGCGCGCCTCGGCGCCCGCGTCCCGCCAGACGGGGAGTGCGGCCCGCATGGCCGGCAGCAGCACCTCCACATCCGGGTGCGGATAGCTGATGCCCAACTCCGGGCCGTACGGCGAGACTTCCTCGCCCGCCCAGTCGTCCGTGCCGGGCTGGTCGAGCTCGAAGCGCGTGCCGCGCAGCGCCTCGAAGGCAGCCACTCCGTCGGGCCCGGCACTCTCGCCGTACGCCTTCGGATGCTCGGGGTGCGGGGACCAGTACGCGCGGGTGCGGATCGCCTCCAGCGTCTGGTCGAGGGTCGGGCGGTGCTTCTCGATCAACTGCGCTGCGGTCATTTCGGCGGCCATCGATGACCAACTCCTCGTCGAGCTGGGCGGAGAGTGGATGAGGACTGGGAGCGGACGGGGCAACGGAGTTAGAGTAACCGAACGATCGGTCGGGGCAAGAGGGCCCGGCGAAGCTGTGGAAAACTCGGTCGGGGAGGATCGTCTGCCATGACGGCAATCGGGATCAGCAGCACCGTGGCAGTGGTGGGCACCGGCACCATGGGGCAGGGAATCGCGCAGGTCGCGCTGGTCGCCGGCCATCGCGTACGCCTCTACGACACCGTGCCCGGCCGCGCCGAGCAGGGCGCCGGGGCCATCGTGCGGCGACTGGACCGGCTCGTCGAGAAAGGCCGGATCTCGGCGGATGAGCGGAACGCCGCCCGCGCGCGCCTCTCCCCCGCCGCCACTCTCGCGGAGCTGGCCGACTCCGCGCTGGTCATCGAGGCGATCCTGGAGCAACTCCCCGCCAAACAGGAGCTGTTCACCGCCCTGGAGGACATCGTCCCGGCCGACTGCCTGCTGGCCACCAATACCTCCTCCCTGTCCGTGACCGCCGTCGCGGGCCGGCTGCGCCACCCCGGCCGCTGTGTGGGCCTGCACTTCTTCAACCCCGCACCGCTGCTCCCGTTGGTCGAGGTCGTCAGCGGCTTCGCCACCGACGAGGCCGCCGCCACCACCGCGTACGAGACGGCCGCGGCCTGGGGCAAGACACCCGTGCGCTGCGCGGACACCCCCGGCTTCATCGTCAACCGCGTCGCCCGCCCCTTCTACGCCGAGGCGCTGCGCGTCTACGAGGAGCGGGCGGCCGATCCCGCCACCATCGACGCCGTGCTGCGCGAATGCGGCGGCTTCGCGATGGGCCCCTTCGAGCTCACCGACCTCATCGGGCAGGACGTGAACGAGGCCGTCACGCGGTCCGTCTGGGACTCCTTCCACCAGGACCCGAAGTTCACGCCCTCTCTGGCGCAGCGTCGGCTGGTCGAGGCCGGGCTGCTCGGCCGCAAGTCGGGCCGCGGCTGGTTCGACTACGGCGGCTCGGACGGCTCCGGAGCGGAGCGGCCCGAGCCGCATACGGAGGCACCCCGAAAAGCCCCGGATTTTGTCATCGCTCACGGGGACCTGGGCCCCGCAGCGGACCTTGTGGCGCTCATCGAGGCGGCCGGCATCGAGGTGCGGCAGGGGGATGAGGACGGCGCGCGCTTCGAGCTGCCCGGTGGCGGCGAGCTGGTGCTCGCGGACGGTATGACGTCGGTGGAGTTCGCGAACGTGGTCTATTTCGACCTCGCGCTCGACTATGGCGCGGCGACCCGGATCGCGCTGGCGGCCTCGCTGGACACCCCCGAGCGGACGGTCCAGGAGGCCACGGGGCTGTTCCAGGCACTCGGCAAGCAGGTCAGCGTCATCGGGGACGTGCCCGGCATGATCGTGGCCCGTACGGTCGCCATGCTGATCGACTTCGCCTTCGATGCGGCCGCCAAGGAGGTCGCCACCCCGGCCGATATCGACACCGCGATGCGGCAGGGTGTGAATTACCCGCTGGGTCCTGTGGAGTGGGAGCAGCGGCTGGGCGAGTCCTGGGCGTGTGACCTGCTGGAAGAGATGCACCAGCGGATGCCTTCCGGGCGCTATGCCCCGTCCCTGGGCCTGCTCCGCCGTGCGTACGCGGCACAGGATGTGGTTCCCTCATGACCATGACCAAGCGCGACACCTATACGCCCGATTCGCTGCTCGCGGTCGCCGTCGAGGTGTTCATCGAGCGCGGCTACGACGGCACGTCCATGGAGCACCTCTCCAAGGCGGCCGGTATCTCGAAGTCCTCGATCTATCACCATGTACGCAGCAAGGAAGAGCTGCTGCGCCGCGCCATAAGCCGGGCCCTGGACGGGCTGTTCGGCGTTCTGGGGGAGCCCGGCGCCGTCGAGGGACGGGCGATCGAGCGCCTCGAATACGTCACCCGGCGCGAGGCCGAGGTGCTGATGGACGAACTTCCCTATGTGACGCTGCTGTTGCGGGTGCGCGGAAATACGGACACCGAGCGGTGGGCCATGGAGCGGCGCCGGGAGTTCGACCACGAGGTCGCCGATCTGCTCAAGCAGGCCGCGGCCGACGGTGATCTGCGCGACGACGTGGACATCCGGCTGGCCACCCGGCTGCTTTTCGGCATGATCAATTCGATTGTGGAGTGGTACCGGCCGGGCCGTGGTGGCGCGGCGAGCCGTGACGAGGTCGCCGAGGCCGTGGTGCGTACGGCGTTCGCGGGGCTGCGCAAGCCCTGAGGCGCCCGTAGGGGCTCTCTCTACCGGCGTCCGGGGAAAGAAGCCCGGGTCACTCCTGCTCGGGCCCGAGGTCGGTCTCCTCGAAGACCAGCAGGGTGCGGGTGCTGAGCACCTCCGGTATCGACTGGATACGGGTGAGGACCAGCTCCCGCAGCTCCCGGTTGTCCTTGGTGTGGACCAGCAGCAGCACATCGAAATCACCGCTGACCAGCGCGATGTGGGTGGCGCCGGGCAGCGTGGTGAGCTGCTTGCGCACGGTCCGCCAGGAGTTCTGCACGATCTTCAGCGTGATGTACGCGGAAGCGCCCTGACCTGCCCGTTCCTGGTCGACGAGGGCGCTGAAGCCGCGGATCACCCCGTCGTCCATCAGCCGGTTTATGCGCGCGTAGGCGTTGGCGCGCGAGACATGCACCCGCTCGGCCACGGAGCGTATCGAGGCCCGGCCGTCGTTCTGCAGCATGCGCAGGATCGAGCGGTCGATGGTGTCCAGCGGGCGCGCGGCCGGTGATGGCGCGGTGGGTGCCGTCGGCGGCTGCCCGCCGGCGTTGGCCATCTGTTCGTCCGGCATATGGTCCCGCCTTCCCTTTGTGGACGCCCTGTCTTCATCTCAAGCTGTGGAGAACCGTTTGTCCACAGGCTGAGCCCGCCTGTAGCCAAAATGAATCGGCGACCGAACAATCGGTAGGGAAGGGCGCACCCGCCCCGACCGATTCCATCTTGCCCATCCGCCGTCCGCCCACCACCCACATGAGGCGCATCGCGCCACCCCCTTCCAACCAAGGAGGTGCTCGACATGACGGTCCTTGAGCAGCCTGGCAGCAGCAGGAACAAGAGCAGCCTGGCCGGCCCGCCGCCCGCCTGGCGGCCGCGCGTCGATCCCGCGCCTCTCCTGCCCGACGCGGAGCCGTACCGCCTCCTGGGGACGGACGCCGCGGCCCGGCTCGACTCCGGACTGCTGACCCGGCTCTACGTCCAGCTGGTGCGCGGTCGCCGATACAACACCCAGGCCACGGCCCTGACCCGGCAGGGGCGGCTGGCGGTCTACCCGTCCTCCACGGGGCAGGAGGCCTGCGAGGTCGCCGCCGCTCTGGCGCTCGAGGACCGGGACTGGCTCTTCCCCAGCTATCGCGACACCCTGGCCGCCGTGGCCCGCGGCCTCGACCCCGTACAGGCGCTGACCCTGCTGCGCGGCGACTGGCACAACGGCTACGACCCGCACGAACACCGCATCGCCCCCCTGTGCACCCCGCTCGCCACCCAGCTCCCGCATGCCGTGGGCCTGGCGCACGCCGCCCGCCTCAAGGGCGACGAGGTGGTGGCGCTGGCCATGGTCGGCGACGGCGGCACCAGCGAGGGCGACTTCCACGAGGCGCTGAACTTCGCGGCGCTCTGGCAGGCGCCGGTCGTCTTCCTCGTACAGAACAACGGCTTCGCGATCTCCGTGCCGCTCGCCAAGCAGACCGCCGCGCCGTCCCTCGCCCACAAGGCGGTCGGATACGGCATGCCGGGCCGCCTGGTCGACGGCAATGACGCACCCGCGATGCACGAGGTGCTCACCGAGGCCGTGCAGCGCGCCCGCAGGGGCGGCGGTCCGACCCTGATCGAGGCCGTCACCTACCGCATCGAGGCACACACCAACGCCGACGACGCCACCCGCTACCGCACCGATGCCGAGGTCGAGACCTGGCGGGCACACGACCCGATAGCCCTTCTGGAGCGCGAGCTGGTGGCCCGCGATCTGCTGACCGACGAATTCGTCCGCGACACCCGGGACGGCGCCGAGCAGCTGGCGGCCGGCCTGCGGGAGCGGATGAACGCCGAGCCGCAGCTGGACCCGATGGACCTGTTCACCCACGTATTCGCCCAGCAGACCAGCCAACTGCGTGCACAGGCGGCGCAGTTGCGTGCCGAGCTGGACGCCGAGGCCGCCGGACACACCGAGGACGCAGCGGGCACCGACAGGTCCGCCGAGGAGGCCAGGCCATGACGACCACCGCTCCGGCGACCGCGCGCAAGCCCGCCACCATGGCGCAGGCGCTGACCCGCGCGCTGCGCGATGCCATGGCCGAGGACCCGTCCGTCCATGTCATGGGCGAGGACGTCGGCACCCTGGGTGGTGTCTTCCGGGTCACCGACGGTCTGGCCAAGGAGTTCGGCGACGACCGCTGCACGGACACCGCGCTCGCCGAGGCCGGCATCCTGGGCACCGCCGTCGGCATGGCCATGTACGGGCTGCGGCCGGTCGTCGAGATGCAGTTCGACGCGTTCGCCTACCCGGCGTTCGAGCAGCTGATCAGCCATGTCGCCCGGATGCGCAACCGCACCCGCGGCGCGCTGCCGATGCCGCTGACCATCCGTATCCCCTACGGCGGCGGGATCGGCGGGGTCGAGCACCACAGCGACTCCTCCGAGGCGTACTACCTCGCCACCCCGGGGCTCCAGGTCGTCACCCCGGCGACCGTCGAGGACGCCTACGGGCTGCTGCGCGCCGCCATCGCCTCCGACGACCCGGTCGTCTTCCTGGAGCCCAAGCGGCTCTACTGGTCCAAGGCCGACTGGTCGCCCGACGCACCCACACCGGTCGCCCCCCTGGGCCGCGCCGAGGTACGGCGCCGCGGCAGCAGCGCCACGCTGATCACCTACGGCCCGTCGCTCCCGGTCTGTATGGAGGCCGCCGAGGCCGCCCGCGCCGAGGGCTGGGACCTGGAAGTGGTCGATCTGCGCTCGCTGATGCCGTTCGACGACGACACGGTCTGCGCGTCGGTGCGGCGCACCGGACGGGCCGTGATCGTCCATGAGTCCAACGGGTTCGGCGGTCCGGGAGGGGAGATCGCCGCACGGATCACCGAGCGCTGCTTCCACCACCTGGAGGCGCCGGTGTTGCGCGTCGCCGGCTTCGACATCCCCTATCCGCCGCCCATGCTGGAACGGCACCATCTGCCGGGCGTGGACCGGATCCTGGACACCGTCGCCCGCCTCCAGTGGGAGTCGGACTGGACCGAGGGACGTGGTGAGTGATGGCCGTGGTCCGCGAATTCACCCTGCCCGACCTGGGGGAAGGCCTCACCGAGGCGACGATCGTGCAATGGCTGGTCGAGGTCGGCGAGGTGGTGGCCATCGACCAGCCGGTGGTGGAGGTCGAAACCGCCAAGGCGATGGTGGAGGTGCCGTGCCCATACGGGGGCGTGGTGACCGCCCGCTTCGGCGAGGAGGGGGCGGAAGTCCCCGTGGGCGCGCCCCTGGTGACGGTCGCGGTGGGCGCGGTACCGGACGATCTGGCGGGCGACGGGCCGGGAACTGGGGCGGGATCCGGGGCGGGTGCGCCGGGTGGGGTGCCTGAGGAGGGTGCTTCGGTCGCGGCGCCGGCTTCCGGGGCGGCTTCCGCTTCGCCTTCGGAGGGCGCGGCGGACTCCGGGTCCGGGAATGTGCTTGTCGGATACGGCACGAGCGCGGCGGCGGCGCGGCGGCGCCGGATCCGGCCGGGGGGCGGAGCGGGCCCCATGGCGGGAGTGCCGCGGCCGCCCGGCCAAGGGGAGACCGGGGCAGCCGGCGCGGCCGGCCCCGACGAGGCCGGGGCCGGTGTGACGGCTGCGGGGGCGGCCGGGGGCACCGGGGTGAACGGGTCGGCCGGGGCGGCCGAGCCCGATGAGGTGGACGCCGGTAGCCGTACGGCGGCGGTGATCTCGCCGTTGGTGCGTCGGATGGCGCGGGAAAACGGGCTGGATCTGCGGGATTTGACGGGGTCCGGGCGGGATGGGCTGATCCTCCGTACGGACGTCGAGTGTGCGATCCGGGCGCGGCGGGAACGAGAGACGGCGGCTGGGGCCGCGACCGCCACCGCGGCCGCGCCGTCCCTGGGCGCCGCGCCGTCGACCGGGGCCGTACCCACCGCCGGGGCCGCCGCCATGGCGGGCGAGGAGCGGATCCCGCTGAAGGGGATGCTCGGTGTGGCCGCCGAGAAGTTCAGCCGCAGCCGCCGGGAGATCCCGGAGGCGACCTGCTGGGTGGACGCCGATGCCACCGAACTCCTCGCTGCCCGTAAGGCGATGAATGTGCCGGGTGCCCCCAAGGTGTCGCTGCTCGCGCTGCTGGCCCGGATCTGTACGGCCGCGCTCGCACGGTTCCCCGAGCTCAACGCCACCGTCGACACCAAGGCCCAGGAGATCGTGCGGCTGCCCGCCGTCCATCTGGGGTTCGCGGCGCAGACCGACCGCGGCCTGGTGGTGCCGGTCGTACGGGACGCTCATGCCCGGACGGTCGAGGCGCTGTCCGCCGAGTTCGCCCGGCTCACCGAAACCGCCAGGGCCGGCGGGCTGACCCTGGCCGAGCTGACCCACGGCACCTTCACCCTCAACAACTACGGCGTCTTCGGCGTCGACGGCTCCACACCGATCATCAACCACCCGGAGGCGGCGATGCTCGGCGTCGGGCGGATAGCGGCCAAACCTTGGGTGCACGAGGGGGAGTTGGCCGTCCGGCAGGTCGTCCAGCTCTCGCTGACCTTCGATCACCGGGTGTGTGACGGCGGCACCGCCGGCGGCTTCCTGCGGTTCGTGGCCGACTGTGTGGAGCAGCCCGCGCTGTTGCTGCGGGCGCTGTGAACGAGTGCTGCGGGCTGGTGAACGTTGCTGCGGGCGCTGGTGAACGCTGCGATGCGACGGGGGTGAGCGCAGCGGTGTCGGTGTGATCGGCGCGCCCCTGGCGATACTCAAGGGGTGAGCGACACTCATGGGGTGAGTGACCACACCGACTACGACACCATCGTCCTGGCCGGGGGCGCGGCCCGGCGGCTCGGCGGGGCGGACAAACCCGCGCTGTCCGTCGGCGGCCGCCCGCTGCTGGACCGGGTGCTCGCCGCCTGCCCCGACGCGGCGATCACCGTCGTCGTCGGTCCCGGTCGCCCGACCACCCGCGCGGTCGTCCGTGCCCTGGAGGACCCACCCGGCGGCGGCCCGCTCGCCGCGCTGGACGCCGGCCTGCGGCACACCACCGCCCCGACGGTGCTCGTCCTCTCCGCCGATCTGCCGTTCCTGACCGCCGCGACCGTACGCGGCCTCCTGGAGGCGGCGACACGAAAGGCGAGCGCCGCCCCCCGGCCGACCGACGCCGCTGCCGACCTCGCCGACGACGGTTCCGCGCCCCGTGACGGCGCGATGCTCCAGGACGCCTCGGGACGGGACCAGCCGCTGGTGGCCGCCTATCGGGCCGAGCCGCTGCGCCGTGAGCTGGCGCGGGTGCGGGCCGAACACGGCACCCTGGCCGGTCTCCCGCTGCGCGCCGTGTTGACCAAGTTGGTGCTCGAACGGGTCCCGGACGCCACTTCCACGGCATCCTTCGACTGCGACACCTGGGAAGACATCAGCGCGGCACGCGCCCGTATCAGGGAGCATGGAAACGTGTTGGATGAATGGATCACCGCAGTCAAGGCCGAACTGGGCATCGAGCTCGATGTCGACACGGCGGCGCTTCTCGATCTCGCGCGGGACGCGGCGCACGGCGTGGCCCGCCCGGCCGCGCCGCTGACGACCTTCCTGATCGGTTACGCGGCGGGCCGGCAGGGCCGGGATGTGAAGGAGCTGTCCGACCGGGCCGCCGCACTGGCCAACCGCTGGGCCGCGGAGGCCGAGGAGTCCGACGGCCCGGCCGGTGCCGACGGCACCACGGGTGGCGAAGCGAAGCCCGCAGAATGACCCACGGGGAGTTCGGCGGGGAGTACGACAGGGAGCTTGGCGGGGAGTCCGGCGGCATGGTGCGCGAGGCGTGGGGCGACGAAGGGCGCGGTGACCCGTTCGACGACGCGCTCGCGCTGGCCAACAACGTCCGCGGAGCCGCGGCAGCCGATGCACCGGCCACCAGGGGTGGTGACAGCAACCCTCCCACCGCCGGCGCCCGCACACCCACGACCGGCGACCCCACGGGATCCACGGACCCCACCGACCCTGCGGACAGCACCACCCCCCAAGGCCCCCCAACCCGCAACCCCCACCCCACCCCGTCCGCCCTCCCCTGGCACACCGCCCGTGACATCGCCGAACGCGCCGTACCCGGGCCGCCCCCGCCCGAGACCTCGACGCTCGGCGAGGCCCTCGGCCGTACGCTCGCCGCGCCCCTCACCGCGCTGACCGATCTGCCGTCGTTCGACACCTCGGCGATGGACGGCTGGGCGGTCTCCGGCCCCGGGCCCTGGCGCATCGATCACCCCGCCGGCGAAGCCGGGGCCGGCCCTCACGCCGGCATCCTCGCTGGTCACGCCCCCACCGAGGCGCTGCCCGACGGCCATGCCATCCCGATCGCCACCGGCGCGCGCATCCCGTCCGGCGCCACCGCCGTGCTGCGCAGCGAGCACGGCGAGGTCCGTGAGCTGAGCGACGGCGGGGCGCGGCTGTACGCGCCGCGGCCCGCACCCCCTGGCCAGGACATCCGCCCGCGCGGCCAGGAGTGCCGCCGTGGCGACCAACTCCTGCCCGCCGGAGCCCTGGTGACCCCCGCCGTCCTCGGCCTGGCCGCGGCGGCCGGCTACGACGAGCTGACCGCCTACCCCCGGCCGCGCGCCGAAATCCTCGTCCTGGGCGATGAGTTGCTTCAGCACGGCCTGCCCCAGGAGGGCCGGATCCGCGATGCGCTCGGCCCGATGCTCAGCCCCTGGATGCATGCGCTGGGCGTCGAGGCGGCCGCGCCGCGCCATCTCGCCGACGACGCCGACACGTTGTACGCGGCCATCGCGGAGTCCACCGCCGATGTGGTGATCACCACCGGCGGCACCGCGTCGGGCCCCGTCGACCATGTGCACCCCACCCTGCGCCGCCTGGGCGCGGAGGTGCTGGTGGACGGCGTGGCGGTACGCCCCGGGCACCCCATGCTGCTCGCCCGCCTCGCCCCGCGCCGGCATCTCGTGGGCCTCCCCGGCAACCCCCTCGCCGCCGTCTCCGGCTTGTGCACGCTCGCCGAGCCGCTGCTCCGCACGCTCGCCGCCCGCCCTCCCGTCGCGCCGTACCGCATGCCGCTGGCCGCCCCCGTCCACGGCCATCCGCAGGACACCCGGCTGGTGCCGGTGGCCTACCGCGACGACGAGCGGTACGGCCTGATGGCGGCTCCGCTGCACTTCCACGGCCCCGCGATGCTGCGCGGGATCGCCACCGCCGATGCGCTGGCCGTCGTACCGCCCGGTGGCGCGGAGCGCGGCGCCGAGCTCGAACTCCTTGAACTTCCCTGGTCGGCAGGCTGGTCGGCGGGCTGGACGCCGGGCTCGTCGACAGGCTGGACTGCCCCCGGGGCCCCGTACGTACCCACCGGAGGCTCCGCGTGAAGCTCCCGTCCCACGACGCCGCGGCACGCGAGGTACCCGAGGACCGGTCACACCGGGTGATGCTGCCGCGCCGCGCGCCCAAGGCGCCGCTGCGGCAGGTCGCCCGCCGTCTGCTGATGGCGCTGCTCGTTCTGCTCGTGACGGTCTTGATCGTCTGGATGGACCGCGACGAGTACCACGACAACGCCAACGGGACACTCGATCTGCTCGACTGCTTCTACTACGCGACCGTCACGCTCTCCACCACGGGCTACGGCGACATCGTCCCGTACGGCGACCGGGCACGGCTGCTGAACATCCTGCTCATCACGCCGCTCCGGGTGGTTTTCCTGATCATCCTGGTCGGCACCACACTGGAAGTGCTGACCGAGCGCACCCGCGAGCAGTGGCAACTGAAACGCTGGAGAAAAGCCTTGCGCGACCACACCGTCATCGTCGGCTTCGGGACCAAGGGCCGTTCCGCCGCCCAGACCCTCCGCGCGACGGGGCTCAGCCGCGACCGCATCGTCATCGTCGACCCGAGCTCCAAGGTGATCGACGCGGCGGTGGCCGACGGGTACGCAGGGGTGGTCGGCGACGCGACCCGCAGTGATGTGCTGCTGCGGGCCGAGGTCCAGCGCGCCCACCAGGTCGTCATCGCCACCCAGCGCGATGACACCGCCGTGCTGGTCTCGTTGACCGCCCGTCAGCTCAACAGGAAGGCCAATATCGTCGCGGCGGTGCGGGAGGAGGAGAACGCCCCGCTGCTGCGGCAGTCCGGCGCCGACGCCGTGATCACCTCCGCCAGCGCGGCCGGCCGGCTGCTGGGGCTCTCCGTCCACAGCCCGAGCGCGGGCCTGGTCATGGAGGATCTGATCCAACAGGGCAGCGGCCTCGACCTGGTGGAACGCCCGGTGGTGAAGGCAGAGGTCGGCAAGTCCGTACGGGAGACCGATGACCTGGTCGTCTCCGTTCTGCGCGGCCATCGGCTCCTTGGGTACGACGATCCGGCGGCCAGCCCGCTGCAGAGCACGGACCGTCTGATCACCATCGTCCGCGCGGGCCCCTCGGAGGAGCCCGATCTCCCCGGCAAGCAGCCCGTCAAGCTGCCCGGCACCAGCGTCTCCCCGATGCGCCGGGTGGATGAATAACCCACGTCCGGGCGCAGGCGGGTGGCCGACCCGGCCGTAGCCGTCGGCCCCCGCACCGTCGCTCCGTACGCGGACGGCGAGTAGCCTCGCGCCCATGCGAGCGATCACTGTCCCGGAGCCCGGTGGCCCGGAAGCACTTGTCTGGGCGGAAGTGCCCGATCCGCAGCCCGCCCAGGGTGAGGTCCTGATCGAGGTCGCGGCCAGCGCCGTGAACCGCGCCGACCTGCTCCAGCGCCAGGGCTTCTACGACCCGCCGCCCGGCTCCTCCCCGTACCCCGGTCTGGAGTGCTCGGGGCGGATCATCGAGGTCGGACCCGGCGTGCACGGCTGGGCCGTCGGCGACGAGGTGTGCGCGCTGCTGGCGGGCGGCGGTTACGCGGAGAAGGTCGCCGTCCCGGCCGGGCAGGTACTGCCGGTGCCGGCCGGCCTGGACCTGGTCACGGCCGCCGCTCTGCCCGAGGTGACCTGCACCGTCTGGTCCAACGTCTTCATGATCGCGCACCTGCGGCCCGGTGAGACGCTGCTGGTCCACGGCGGCGCCAGCGGTATCGGCACGATGGCGATCCAGCTCGCCAAGGCCGTCGGCGCGCGGGTCGCGGTCACCGCGGGCGGCCCCGAGAAGCTGGCCCGTTGCGCCGAGTTGGGCGCGGACATCCTCATCGACTACCGCGAGCAGGACTTCGTCCAGGAGATCCGCAAGGCCACCGACGGCAAGGGCGCGGATGTCATCCTCGACATCATCGGTGCGAAATATCTGCAGCGGAACGTCAAGGCGCTCGCGATCAGCGGACGGCTGGCGATCATCGGGCTGCAGGGCGGGGTGAAGGCGGAGCTGAACCTCGCCGCCCTGATGGCCAAGCGCGCGGCGATCACCGGCGCCGGGCTGCGCGCCCGCCCGCTGAGCGAGAAGGCCGCCATCGTCGCCGCCGTACGCGAACATGTCTGGCCGCTGATCAGCAACGGCCAGGTCCGGGCGATCGTGGACCGTTCGCTGCCGATGGCGGACGCCGCCGAGGCGCACCGCGTCGTGGACGCGAGCGCGCATGTCGGCAAGGTCGTGCTGACGGTCTGAGCCTGTCGGGCCCGCCCCGGCCACCAGCAGCCCGGGCCGCCTGCGTCCGCCCCTCCCGTGCCCTCGGCAGATAACTCGGCCGACATGTCCAAGATGCCGTGAATCTGATCACATGTGACGCTGGGCAGGTCACCCGACGGCTCGGCACGGGAGGGGCTTGTGGTCGCTCCAGGATTCCGTTCGCGCATTGCCACCGGTTTGTTGGTGGCCGCCGTTGTCCTGCCCGTCCCAGTGGGAGCAACCTCCGCGGCGGCGTCGGACCGGCGGTCCACACCGGTTGATCGCCCTCCGGAGCTCGCCCGCCCCAATGATCCGCGTGACGACTACGTGCCCGATGACTTCGGGGTCTTTGGGGCCGATGCTTACGGGGTCGACGACTATCTGGCCGAACCGCCGGCGGGCGGGGCTCTGACGGACCGCGCCCACGCCGGCCACCCAGGAGCCCCGGCGCGCCTACCGGAGCTTCCGGACCGCTTCCCCGGCCTGCCATACGGTCTTCCGGGGTTCTCGCGCCATCCGCACCATCACCCGGGTGGTCCGCCCGGGCGCGGACGGTGGCACCACCACCGGCATCACCCGTTCGGCCCTGATTTCCCCGGCCCGCCCTACTCCGCCCCCTACCCCGGCGGCGGCGAGGCCGCGGGCAGGCACAGGCCGTCCCGGCCGTCGGGCCCGTCCGACACCGATCGCGCACACCGCCCGCCCGGCGGGCGCACGCCGTCGTCGCGGCGCGCCGTGCCCTCGGCGCCCCCCGCCACCGCCCCGGCGCGGCCGTCCCCCTCGCGCTATGTCGCGGACCGGCTCACCCGGCGTTCCTACGAGAAGCTGCCGCCGCTCCCGACGCCGGATGCTCCGAAGAAGGAATCCCGCTCCGCACCGGGAACCGCGGATGGCGAATCGGCCGCAACCGAGAGTCCGTACGCCATGGACTCCCCGACGGCCCCGGTCGAGCGGGTGCTCCCGATGGGCGCCGGTCTCGCGCTCACCGGCCTCGGCCTCGCCTTCTTCGGGCTTCGGCTGCGCCGACGCTGATTCCGGGTGTTTCACGTGAAACGACGGGAATCCCGTTGTTTCACGTGAAACAACGCCCGCAGGATCCACCCAGAAAGGTGGATCATCTTCTCCCGGGGGCACCACCGTCCATAAGCCCTCGTACGAGAGAATGGCGGCATGGATATGCCGATGAACGAACGGTCGCAGGAGAACCCGCACGTCCTGGTTGTCGGTCCGGACGGCATGGCGCTCGGCAGCGCCGGCTCCGGTGGTGGGGACGATGCCGAGGAGCCCCGCGAAATCCCGGTGACGGACATGGTCGAACAGCCGGCGAAGGTCATGCGCATCGGCAGCATGATCAAGCAGTTGCTGGAGGAGGTGAAGGCCGCTCCTCTGGACGAGGCAAGCCGGGTCCGGCTCAAGGAGATCCACTCCAGCTCGGTCAAGGAGCTGGAGGACGGGCTGGCGCCCGAGCTGGTGGAGGAGCTGGAGCGGCTTTCGCTGCCGTTCACCAATGAATCGGTGCCGACGGAAGCGGAGCTGCGGATCGCGCAGGCCCAGCTGGTGGGCTGGCTGGAGGGCCTCTTCCACGGCATTCAGACCGCGCTGTTCGCCCAGCAGATGGCGGCCCGCGCCCAGCTGGAGTCGATGCGCCGTGCGCTGCCGCCCGGTGTCGCGCCGATGGAGAGCGACGAGGGCAAGCCCGGCCACGGCGGTGCCCGGTCGGGCCCGTACCTCTAACGATCCCGCAGGATGGCCGGAGGGGCCGGCACGCGAAGTGCGTGCCGGCCCCTCTTTCCTGCCTGTGCCCGACTTAGTAGTGCCCTGTCGAGACGGTCAGTTGGATCGTCTCGCCGCTCTTCGGGTCCCATCGGTCGAAGCCCCCCGGCTTCGTCGCGACGACCGTGTTCTTGGCCGTGTACGCACGGTTCTCTTCCACGACCTTGTACTTCCAGCCCGCCGCGTCGAGGCAGGCCTTCACCGAGTCCAGGTTCTTGTAGGTGAGGAACGGGAAGTAGATCTTTTTCGGTTCGCTGTAGGGGGAGCTCGGCTTGGTGCAGTCGGCCGTGGCGACCGTCTTCGTCTTGTCCTCAGGCATGACGCTCTGGGTGGGCGACGGGGTGTACGAGTACGGCGTGTACGTCGACGTCGGGGTGTCATCGCCGCCGATGTCGTCGCTGGATCCGGCGCTCAGACCGATGCCGATCGCGATCGCGGTGACCACGACCACGCCGACTATCGCCGAGACCACGATCACCGGGGTGTTGTTCTTCCGGCCCCTGGGGCCACCGGTCGCCGGCATCGAGGCCGTCACGGGCGGCGGGGTGTACGCCGGCGGTGCCTGGTAGCCACCGTTATTGAACGGCGCGGGGCCGGGAACCGGGCCCGGCACCGGGGTCGGGTAGGCGTTGTTCACCGGCGGAGGCGTCTGCGGACCGAACCCGACAGCCTGTGTCGGCTGATACGGCTGCTGAACGTTCGGCGGGACCGGCGTCTGCGGGTTGCCGGACGCGGTGGGGAACACCGCGGAGGAGACCGACGAGCCGCTGGTACGCGCCCGAGGGCCCTCGCCGATGATCAGCGGCGTCGCGCCGGACTGCCCGGACCCGGCGATGCGCAGACACTCGTCCCGCATCGCCTCGGCGGTCGGGAACCGCTCGTTGGGGTTCTTCTTCAGCGCCCGGGCCACCAGCGCGTCCACGGCCGGCGGCAGCGAGCGGTTGATGCTCGACGGGGCCGGCGGCTCTTCCTGGACATGGGCGTAGGCGATGGCGAGCGGGGAGTCCGCGTCGAACGGCAGCTGACCGGTCATGAGCTCGAAGAGCATGATGCCGACGGAGTAGAGGTCGGAGCGGGCGTCCACACCGCGGCCCAGCGCCTGCTCGGGCGACAGGTACTGCGGGGTGCCGACGACCATGCCGGTCTGCGTCATGGACGTCACGCCGGACTGCATGGCGCGGGCGATGCCGAAGTCCATGACCTTGACGACGCCACGCTTGTTCAGCATCACGTTGCCGGGCTTGATGTCGCGGTGGACCAGGCCCATCTCGTGGCTGACCTCGAGCGCGGCCAGCACATCGGCCGTGATCTTCAGGGCTTTTTCCGTCGGCATCGCGCCATGCTGGGCGATGTCGGTGTCCAGGTCGGAGCGCAGCGGCTGGCCCGCGACGTACTCCATGACGATGTACGGCACCATGCCGCCGTCGAGCTCGTCCTCACCGGAGTCGAAGACCGAGACGATGTTGGTGTGCGTGAGCTTCGCCACGGACTGCGCCTCGCGGCGGAAGCGCTCGCGGAAGGCCTGCTCGCGACCGAGCTCGGTGTGCAGGGTCTTGATCGCGACGTCGCGATCGAGCACTGTGTCATGTGCGAGGTGCACGGACGCCATGCCGCCCGCCCCGAGAAGATCACGAAGCTGGTAACGTCCTCCGCCGACCGAACGGCCCTCGAATTGGCCCTGAGCGCCGTCCTGGCTCATCGTTCCGCTTCCCCCTAGGCGCAATACCCGTACGTATAGCGATCAAAATCTGGAATTCCGCAGCCAAGTCTGCCCCAGGGCCCGGACACGTCAAGCCGTGTGCCCGTTCCGTGACCAGATGTGCAAGATCCCGTCACGGCGGTGAGACGTTTTGGCCCCTGATTACCCCTGGTGAACTTGCGGCATTTGGCATCCCGCAGGTTTGATGGCCGGTCCACGACGGACCGGTGGGTGCCGCGGAACCTGTAGCGTGCTCTAGCGAAGACCGATGACCTTACCGCTCTCATGCGGATTGATTCGACGGCGAGGACCGATGGCACCGACGCAGAGCCCCCAGGGCCCGTCCGATCCTGACGCCACCGGCTCCAATATCCCCGACGCACCGGAGATGTGGGGCAACGGCGGGCTGGTCGGCGACGGCCGCTACCGGCTCACGCGACGGCTCGGCCGCGGCGGTATGGCCGAGGTGTTCGCGGCCGAGGACGTACGGCTCGGCCGTACCGTCGCCGTGAAGCTGCTGCGCGCAGACCTTGCCGAGGACCCGGTGTCCAAGGCCCGCTTCACGCGTGAGGCACAGTCCGTGGCCGGGCTGAACCACCACGCTGTCGTGGCGGTCTACGACTCCGGCGAGGACCTGGTCGGCGGCAACACCGTGCCCTACATCGTGATGGAGCTGGTCGAGGGCCACACCATCCGCGATCTGCTGCTCAGCGCCGATGCCCCGCCGCCGGACCAGGCGCTGATCATCGTCTCCGGTGTACTGGAAGCGCTGGCCTACAGCCACCAGCACGGCATCGTGCACCGCGACATCAAGCCCGCGAACGTGATCATCACGAACACCGGCGCCGTCAAGGTCATGGACTTCGGCATCGCCCGCGCCCTGCACGGCGCCGCGTCCACCATGACCCAGACCGGCATGGTCATGGGCACGCCCCAGTACCTCTCTCCGGAGCAGGCGCTCGGCAAGACCGTCGACACCCGCTCCGACCTCTACGCCACCGGCTGCCTGCTGTACGAACTTCTCACGCTGCGGCCGCCGTTCACCGGCGAGACCCCGCTCTCGGTGGTCTACCAGCACGTTCAGGACATGCCGGTGGCACCGTCCCAGGTCGCCGACGCGGTGCCGCCGGAGCTGGACGGTCTGGTCATGCGGTCGCTGGCCAAGGACCCCGACGACCGGTTCCAGACCGCCGAGGAGATGCGCGGCCTGGTCCAGTACTCCCTGCAGATGCTGCACGAGCAGGGCGGCCACACCGGCACCTGGAGCACCGGCCCGGTCGCCATGCACGAGGGCGGTCACACCCCGTCCAGGGGCTCCGCCGCCACCACCGCGCTGCCGCACCCCGACGCCGGCCACACCACGGCGCAGCCGATCCTGACGCCCGGTATGCGGGACGACGACGGCGGCTTCGACGGCGGGCCCCGGTCGGCCAAGAGCGGCCGCGGCAAGATCTGGCTGATCGCGGCGCTCGCGATGATCGCCATCGCGGTGGGTGTGGCCTTCGCGATGGAGAACACCAAGGACCAGAACCAGAAGCACAACACCCCCACGACGCAGTCGCCGTCGCCGTCGAAGGACGACAAGCCCAGCAAGCAGCCGTCGGAGGAGCCGAGCACCCCGGACATCGACCCCGGCGGCAGCGGAAGTGACGGCGGTACGTACACCGAGCCGTCGACGGAGGAGCCGACCACGCCGGAGACGTCCGAGCCGCCGACCTCGCAGCCGCCGACGACGGAGGAGCCGACGACCGAGCCGCCCACCGACCCCACTGGGGGCACGGACGACGGCGGGACCACGGACGGCGGGCCGACCGGCCCCCCGAGCGGTGGCACCGACGACGGCGGGACCACCACCGGCACGGACAGCGGGACCACCGCGGGCAGCGGCACGGACGCCGGTACGTCGGTCGGTACGACCGGCTGACGCGACCGCCCCGCCGCCCGCTTCAGCGGGTGAACGCCTCGCGTACGGCGCGGTATTCGCGGGTCCACCACACCGCCAGTGCGGCCGCCGCCGGGAATTGCGGATCGGTGCGGCGGTCGCCGAGCTGGTAGCGCCAGGTGAGCATCCAGAAGTCGTTCAGCCGCTCCCACCACACCCGGTGGACGGCCGCGGCCAGTTCGTCGGCGTCGGCGCCGCAGGCGCTGCGGTAGGCGCCCGCGTACGCCGCCACCTTGGCCAGGTCCAGCGTCCCGCAGGGGCGTACGAAGAAGATCGCGGCGGCGCGTACCGCCTCCTCGGCGCGTGGCTGGACACCCAGCCGGTCCCAGTCGACGATCGCGGTCGGCTCCGCGCCGCGGTAGAGCACATTGAGCGGGTGGAAGTCGCCGTGCACCCAGCCCGCGGCGGGTTCGGTGCCGGGCGGCGGGCGGCGGTGCGCGTGCCGCTCCAGCAGGGCCCGGCGCTCCAGCAGCCGGTGCTCGGCGAGCTCGTCGAAGCTGGTGCGCGGGCGGGCGCCGCGGGCCAGCGCCAGCAGCTCGTCGATCATCTCGAAGGTCCGCGCGGGATCGGCGCCGGTGTCCGCGCAGGGGGGCCGGGGCGGATGCGGTTCGTCCGCCATGACCTGCTCCAGCGCGGTGTGGACGAGCCCGAGCAGGGCGCCGAGCCGGTGGGACTGGCCGCGGGTCAGCGCGGCGCCGCCGAGATGCCGGCCCTCGACCCAGGGGTGCAGCGCGTAGCAGCGGTCGTCGAGGACGGTGACGGTGCGGCCGTCCGCGTCGGCGACCGGTGGGGCGACCGGCAGGCCGAGCGTGGCGAGCCGGCGGGTGGCGCGGTGCTGGCGGGTGAGGGCGGCGCGGTCGCCGTCGAGGTGGTGCTTGAGGAAGTAGCGGCCGCGGGTGGTCGCGAGGAAATAGCCGTGGTTGAGCAGGCCCTCGGCGACGGGTTCGCAGGACAGCGGCGCGCCGGCGCCGGTGTAGTGGCGGAGCAGGGAGCCGAGGGTGTCTTTGTCGGGCGTCGCCGCCGCCCGGACTACAGATGAGCGCAGCACGCGCCAGATGTTAGATCAACTGCGCCCGTCGGAGTGGGCGTATGGGAAAGCATTACGCAGAGTGCGCAAACCGGAAGGCGGGCACATCGGTGAGATGGTGCATCGTCACTACCCATGTGTCGGCCGCGCCGCTGTTGGCGTTGTCGGCCTCGAACGCGACCACGCTGCCGTCCAGCGCCTGGTGGTAGCCGTAGCCGCAGGATCAGCTGTCCGTCCAGGACCAGATGCCGGGTGACGGTGGTGAAGGGCAGGCCCCGCCAAGCGGGACGATGGTCCCGAATACCCATGAGCCGGGCAGGGTGGTGCGGTCGCCCCGCGCCGGGTCAGTGCTTTTCCGCCTGCAGACGCGCGACGTATGCGGCGGCCTGGGAGCGGCGCTCCATGCCGAGCTTGGAGAGCAGGCTGGAGACGTAATTCTTGATCGTTTTCTCGGCGAGATGGAGCCGCTCGCCGATCCCGCGATTGGTCAGCCCCTCGCCGATCAGATCGAGGATCTTGCGCTCCTGGTCGGTGAGGCTCGCCAGCCGGTCGTCACCCTTCGCGGCGCTGCCGTCGCGCAGTCGCTCCAGGACGCGGGCCGTGGCCACGGGGTCGAGCAGAGACTTGCCGGCGGCCACCTCGCGTACCGCGGAGAGCAGTTCATTGCCCCGAATGGCCTTGAGGACATAACCGGCCGCACCGGCCATGATCGCATCGAAAAGGGCCTCGTCGTCCGCGAACGAGGTGAGCATCAGGCATTTGATGTTCTCGTCCTGCGAACGGATCTCGCGGCAGACCTCGACGCCGCTGCCGTCGGGCAGCCGGACATCGAGCACCGCGACGTCGGGACGCGTCGCCGGGATCCTGACCAGGGCATCTGCGGCGGTACCCGCCTCGCCGACCACCTCGATGTCGTCCTCGACCGTGAGCATTTCGCGGACGCCGCGCCGGACGACTTCGTGGTCATCGAGTAGGAATACCGTGATTTTTCCGTCTTCGCGCACCACCTCAGTCTCACACATCGACTCTTCCCGTGCTCCAGGTCACCGATATAACGTGCCGTTGTCCCGGCGGCCTGCAACGCTGTGACCAGGAGTTGTTCCAAGCCTTCGCGATTTACTTGGAAATCCAAGCAAAATCGCAGGTCAGCGCCGTTTCCACTTCGGCTTTGACAATGGGTAACGTGCAATGAGCAGGCCACCTTCCGGGAGCTTTGTTCCACCCGGATCCGGCCGCGTTCGCACACACCCCGTGCGCCGTATCGGATACCGGGTGAGCCGCAATACGGCCACCGGCGGACCCCGGGGGCCGGACAGACGGAGGAGCAGCACGTGACCGTGGAAGGCACTGCGCAGCGGAAAAACGACCGCGGCAGCAGCAAGCGCACCACCGCCAAAAAGGCGACGGCGGCAAAGAAGGCGTCCCCGGCCAAGGCCGGGAACTCCGGCCGGTCCGAGCAGGCGGAGCAGGATCAGCTCGTACAACTGCTGACCCCCGAAGGGAAGCGGGTCGAGCACCCGGAATACGCGATCGATCTTTCCCCCGAAGAACTGCGCGGGCTCTACCGCGACATGGTTCTGACGCGGAAATTCGACGCCGAGGCGACCACCCTCCAGCGCCAGGGCGAACTGGGCCTGTGGGCCTCGCTGCTGGGCCAGGAGGCCGCCCAGATCGGCTCCGGACGCGCGCTGCGCGACGATGACTATGTCTTCCCGACCTACCGCGAACACGGCGTCGCCTGGTGCCGCGGCGTCGACCCCACGAACCTGCTGGGCATGTTCCGCGGTGTCAATCACGGCGGCTGGGACCCCAACAGCAACAACTTCCACCTCTACACCATCGTGATCGGTTCGCAGACGCTGCACGCGACCGGCTATGCGATGGGTGTGCAGAAGGACGGCGCGGATTCCGCGGTCATCGCCTATTTCGGTGACGGTGCCTCCAGCCAGGGCGATGTCGCCGAATCCTTCACCTTCTCCGCGGTCTACAACGCTCCGGTCGTGTTCTTCTGCCAGAACAACCAGTGGGCGATTTCCGAACCCACCGAGAGGCAGACCCGGGTGCCGCTCTACCAGCGCGCCCGCGGCTTCGGATTCCCCGGCGTACGGGTCGACGGCAATGACGTACTCGCCTGTCTGGCGGTGACCAAGGCGGCGCTGGAGCGGGCGCGCACCGGCCAGGGCCCGATGCTCATCGAGGCGTTCACCTACCGCATGGGCGCGCACACCACCTCCGACGATCCGACCAAGTACCGGGCGGACGAGGAGCGGGTGGCCTGGGAGGCCAAGGACCCGATCCTGCGGCTGCGGACGTACCTGGAGGCCGAAGGGCTCGTCGACGCGGCGTATCTCGCCTCGATCGACGAGGAGAGCGAGGCCCTGGGCAAGCGGGTCCGCGATGCCGTACGCGCCATGCCCGACCCGGACACCATGGCGATCTTCGAGAATGTCTATGCCGACGGGCATGCGCTCGTCGATGAGGAGCGCGCGCAGTTCGCCGCGTACCAGGCGTCGTTCGCGGATGCCGATGTTGTCGCGGAGGGGAACTGACCATGGCCGTCTTCGAGAAGATCACCATCGCCAAGGCGATCAACGAGTCGCTCCGTGCCTCCATGGAGGCCGACCCCAAGGTCCTCGTCATGGGTGAGGACGTCGGCAAGCTCGGCGGCGTCTTCCGCGTCACCGACGGCCTGCAGAAGGACTTCGGCGAGGACCGGGTGATCGACACCCCGCTGGCCGAGTCCGGCATCGTCGGCACCGCGATCGGCCTGGCGCTGCGCGGCTACCGCCCGGTCGTCGAGATCCAGTTCGACGGCTTCGTCTTCCCCGCCTACGACCAGATCGTCACCCAGCTCGCCAAGATGCACGCCCGTGCGCTGGGCAAGATCAAGGTGCCGGTCGTCATCCGCATCCCGTACGCGGGCGGTATCGGCGCCGTCGAGCACCACTCCGAGTCCCCCGAGGCGCTGTTCGCGCATGTCGCGGGCCTCAAGATCGTCTCTCCCTCGAACTCCTCCGACGCCTACTGGATGCTCCAGCAGGCCATCGCCGGCGACGACCCGGTCATCTACTTCGAGCCCAAGCGCCGCTACCACGACAAGTCGCGGCTGGACACCGAGTCGATCCCGGACCCGCTGCACAAGGCCCGGATCACCCAGAGCGGCTCCGACCTCACGCTGGCCGCCTACGGCCCGATGGTCAAGGTCTGTCTGGACGTCGCCAAGGTCGCGGCCGAGGAGGGCAAGTCGGTCGAGGTCATCGACCTGCGCTCGCTCTCCCCGATCGACTTCGACACCGTGCAGTCCTCGGTGCAGAAGACCGGCCGGCTGGTCGTCGTCCATGAGGCACCGGTCTTCTTCGGCTCCGGTGCGGAGATCGCCGCCCGGATCACCGAGCGGTGCTTCTACCACCTGGAGGCGCCCGTCCTGCGGGTCGGCGGCTTCCACTCCCCGTACCCGCCCTCCCGTCTGGAGGACGAGTACCTTCCGGGGCTGGACCGGGTGCTCGACGCCGTTGACCGCGCGTTGGCGTACTGAGGGTTAGAGGAGAGTTCGTGACCATGACTGCAAGTACCGCCAAGGCCCAGCGCTTCCGCGAGTTCAAAATGCCCGATGTGGGCGAGGGACTGACCGAGGCCGAGATCCTCAAGTGGTACGTCCAGCCGGGCGACACCGTCACCGACGGCCAGGTCGTCTGCGAGGTCGAGACCGCCAAGGCCGCCGTCGAACTGCCCATTCCGTACGACGGGGTGGTGCATGAGCTGAACTTCGGCGAGGGCGTCACCGTCGATGTCGGCACCGTCATCATCTCCGTGGACACCGACCCCGGAGCCGGCCCCGCCGAGGCGCCGACGGCGAACGGCACAGAGCAGGCCGCCGCCGCGACCGAGGACGAGGACGCCGAGCCGCAGGGCCGGCAGGCGGTGCTGGTCGGCTACGGCGCCGCGCCGTCCTCGACCAAGCGCCGGGCGCGCAAGCCGCAGCCGGGTGTCCCGGCCCAGCCCGCGAGCGCCCCGATCCAGGCCGAGCTGAACGGGCGGGCCGCACCCACACCGATGGCCGCCCCGGTGGCCGCTCCTGCGGTACCCGCTGCTCCCGTGGTTCCGGCCGCTCCGGTGCTTCCGGCCACGAGCGCCGCGGGTGCCGGGTCGGCCGGCCGGCCGCTGGCCAAGCCACCGGTGCGCAAGCTCGCCAAGGACCTCGGGATCGACCTTGCGACGATCACCCCGACCGGGCCGGGCGGCATCATCACCCGCGAGGATGTGCATGCGGCCGCCGCCCCGGCAGTGGCGCCGTCCCTGGCCGGGGCTCCCGAGCCGATGGCCGTCGCCACGGCGGTCGCCACGGCCGAGCCCGGCATCGTCGACGCCGCCGCCCGCGAGCGGCGGGTGCCGGTCAAGGGCGTACGCAAGGCCACCGCGCAGGCGATGGTCGCCAGCGCCTTCACCGCGCCGCATGTCACGGAGTTCATCACCGTCGATGTGACCCGCACGATGAAGCTCGTCCAGGAGCTCAAGCAGGACCCGGACATGGCGGGGCTGCGGGTCAATCCGCTGCTGCTCGTCGCCAAGGCCTTCCTGGTCGCCATCAAGCGACACCCGGAGGTCAACGCGGCCTGGGACGAGGCGCATCAGGAGATCGTCTACAAGGACTACATCAACCTGGGGATCGCGGCGGCCACTCCGCGTGGGCTGATCGTCCCGAACATCAAGGACGCCGGCGTCAAGACGCTCCCCCAACTCGCCGCGGAACTGGGCGATCTGGTGGCCACCGCCCGCGAGGGCAAGACCTCCCCGGCGGCGATGGCCGGCGGCACGGTCACCATCACCAACGTCGGTGTCTTCGGCGTCGACACGGGTACGCCGATCCTCAACCCGGGGGAGTCGGCGATCCTCGCCTTCGGTGCGGTCAAGCTCCAGCCGTGGGTCCACAAGGGCAAGGTGACGGCACGCCAGGTCACCACTCTCGCGCTGTCCTTCGACCACCGGCTGATCGACGGCGAACTGGGCTCCAAGCTGCTCGCGGATATCGCGGCGGTGCTGGAGCGGCCCAAGCGGCTGATCACCTGGGGCTGAGCCGGGATGCAGGGCCGGGGCGGGCCAAGGCGTCGTTTCACGTGAAACGGTCGCACTGGCCCGCCCCGGCCCTCGTACGGCGTGGTGCGGAAATCGGTGAGCGGCTGCGGACGGCAGGCAGCCGGCTTCGTATCGGGACCGGTGGCCCGGTCAGCCCCGGATGAGCTCCACCGCGCGGCTGAAGTGCGCCACCGGCCCGGTCGGGGCGGACTCGTCGGCGTGCGCGGCGCCGCGGGTGAGCGCGACGCCCGCCCACAGTCCGGCGACGATCAGTGCCAGTACGACGGTGTTCCGCGTGCGGCGGCCGGCGTTCGTCCTGGGCTGCATGGTCAACTCCCCTTGAGTGTCTGAGCCTCCCCGGCTCCAGGTCTCCATTCACCCATGGAATTCGGGCCGATCCGTACGCGTCAGGTACGGACTCTCGTCAGACTTGAGGCTGACCTGACATCAGCCTGTGGTCCCCCATTCGACAGATGCCGGGCCCCGCACCGGAAAGGGTTTGCCGCCGTCGCCCGAGCTGTTTACGGTCGGCGAAATGAGCAGCGACATGATCATCCGGCGTTATCGGGCGTCCGACCAGGACGTTGTCATCGACCTGTGGTCCCGGGCGGCGCGGCAGGCGCATCCGTTCATCGAGGGGGAGGGCGCGGGCGAACGGGCCCGGGTCCTTCGTGAGGTGTATCTCGTCCAGGCGGAGAACTGGGTCGCCGAGCGCGATGGCATCGTCATCGGGCTGCTCGGACTGCTGGGTGCCAAGGACGGTAGCGGGCGCCCGAACGAGCCCGGCGGGACCGGGGCCGGGGCCGGGGCCGACGGGGTCGAGGTAGGCGGGCTGTTCGTGGCGCCGGAGGCCCAAGGGGACGGCATCGGGCGGGAGTTGCTGGAGCATGCGGCGGCGCTGCACGGTGCGCTGACCCTGGAGGTCTTCGAGGGCAATGCCCGCGCCCGCCGCTTCTATGCGCACCTCGGCTTTACGGAGCGGGGGCGGCGGGTGGACGAGGAGACCGGCCATCCGCTGATCGCCCTGGAGCGCGCGGCGCCGCTGAAGTCGGTGAGCTGGCTGCATCTGCGCGAGGGGCGGCTGCTGAGCGTACGGACCCGGGGGAACGACACGTTCTACCTCCCCGGCGGCAAATATGAGCCCGGAGAGACCGCGCGCGAGGCGCTGTCGCGTGAGCTCTCCGAAGAACTCGGCCTGGTGGTCCCCGCCGACGAGCTGGCGGAGGCGTTCGTCATCCATGACGTCGCCCACGGCAAGAACGGCCGCCGACTCCAGATGACCTGCTTCACCGGCGGGCCCCAGGACATCGCACCGGCCCCGGGCCGGGAGATCGCCGAGTACGCCTGGTTCGACCGCCGGGAGGCACGCGAGCGCTGCGCACCCGCGCACTCCCAGGTCGTGGACCGGCTCGTCGCGCAGGGCCGGATGCCGGGCTGATCGCCGGGGTGGGGCGGACGGGCAGAGGCTCAGACCTGCCGCCCGTCCGCCTTCGGCAGCCGCCGGAGAGCCCCCCATAACGCCACTACCAGGACAAACACCCCCGCTTATAGTCCGCATCTCGGACTGAGGTGCCGCACGCATACCTGTTGTATCTATCCTGTGCACATGCCCTCCGCGTCCACGCCCACCGCCCCCTCCAGAGAGCCCGCCGCCAAGCAGCCGCCCGCCGCCGAGCGGGTCTATGCGCACATCAAGGAAGCCGTCCTGCAGCGCCGCTACGAGGGCGGGATGCTGCTCACCGAGGGGGAGCTGGCCGACGCCGTGGGGGTGTCGCGGACGCCGGTACGTGAGGCGCTGCTGCGGCTGGAGGTCGAGGGGCTGATCAAGCTCTATCCGAAGAAGGGCGCCATGGTGCTGCCGGTCTCCGCGCAGGAGATCGCCGATGTCGTCGAGACCCGGCTGCTGGTGGAGAAGCACGCCGCGGCCAAGGCAGTGCCCGCGAGCGGGTCGCTGATCAGCGAGCTCACCGAGCTGCTGGAAACGATGCAGGAGCAGGCCGCGTCCGGAGATCTGGCCGCCGTCTCCGTCACCGACCGCGCCTTCCATGCCGCCATCGTGCGCAGCGCCGGCAACCAGATCCTGGACCGGCTCTACGAGCAGCTGCGCGACCGTCAGCTGCGGATGGGTGTCGCGGTGATGCACGCCCACCCTGACCGGATCGCCAAGAACATCACCGAGCATGCGGAGATCCTTGAGGCGCTGCGGGCCGGCGACCCCGATGCCGCGACCGACGCCGTGCACCGGCACGTCAGCTGGGTCCGAAACCTCGCGCAGGGGGACGTGCGATGAGCGGTGGCACCGGCGGACCGGACGGCTCCAGTAGCTCCGGCATAGGCGGCGGTTCCGCCCGTCTGCTGCCCTCGGACCCGCCCGGTGGCCGTAAGGCCATGGCCGTCTGGGGCATCGGCGTCGCGGTCTACTTCGTCGCGATCACCTACCGCACGAGCCTCGGCGTGGCCGGCCTGGATGCCGCCGAGCGCTTCCACATCAACGCCTCCGCGCTGTCGACCTTCTCCATCCTCCAGCTGCTGGTGTACGCGGGGATGCAGATCCCCGTCGGCCTGATGGTCGACCGGCTCGGCGCCAAGAAGGTGCTGACCCTCGGCGTGGTGCTCTACACCGTCGGCCAGTTCGGCTTCGCGCTCTCCTCGTCGTACGCCATGGCGCTCGGCTCGCGTGCGCTGCTCGGCTGTGGTGATGCGATGACCTTCATCAGCGTGCTGCGGCTGGGCTCGCGCTGGTTCCCGGCCCGCCGGGGCCCGATGATCGCTCAGATCGCCGCGCTGGTCGGTATGGCGGGCAACCTGATCTCCACGCTCGTCCTCGCCCGGTTCCTGCACACCTTCGGCTGGACCCCGACCTTCGCCTCCAGCGCGGTCGGCGGCATCGTCGTCCTGGTCCTGCTGCTGCTCTTCCTCCAGGACCACCCCAAGGGCTTCGAGCCGCCGCCCGCGTCCGCCGAGCACACCGGCGCCGGGTTCGTGCGCCGGCAGATCGCGGACGCCTGGCGCGAGCCCGGGACCCGGCTGGGCATGTGGGTGCACTTCACCACCCAGTTCCCCGCGATGGTGTTCCTGCTGCTGTGGGGCCTGCCGTTCCTCGTCCAGGCGCAGGGCCTGTCCCGGGGCACCGCCGGTGAACTGCTCACCCTCGTGGTGCTCTCCAACATGGCGGTGGGGCTGGTCTACGGCCAGATCATCGCCCGCCACCACGCGGCCCGTACGCCGCTGGCACTGGGCACCGTCGCGGCCACCGCCCTGATGTGGGCGATCGTCCTGTCCTGGCCGGCCGATCACGCGCCCATGGGGCTGCTGATCGCGCTGTGTGCGGTGCTGGGTGCCTGCGGCCCCGCCTCGATGATCGGCTTCGACTTCGCACGGCCCGCCAACCCGCCCGAGCGCCAGGGCACCGCCTCCGGCATCGTCAACATGGGCGGCTTCACCGCGTCGATGACGACCCTGCTCGCCGTCGGCGTCCTGCTGGACGCGACCGGCGACAACTACCGGATCGCCTTCGCCTCGATCTTCGTCCTGGAGGCGGTCGGTGTCTCGCAGATCCTGCGGCTGCGCCGCCGCGCGGCACGGCGCGAGCGCGAACGGCTGGTCGTCAGCCGGGTCGAGGCGGTCCACGTCCCGGCGTAGGGGGCTGTCGGAAGCGGTGTCGTCCGGGGGGCGGCCCGCCGCGCAGCGCCGGCAGGCCGACGGGGCTGAGGGCGTAGTACGCCGGTCCAGGCGACTCGGAGAGTGTGTCTGTTTCACGTGAAACGGGCGGGTCTGTTTCACGTGAAACGGCTCCCGGCCAACTCCCGCGCCAACTCCCGCGCCAGCTCCCCGGCCAACTCCGCGTCGCCATCCGGCCGACGGGAAGGACGCCCCGTCAGGAGCACCGGTTCGGGCTGGAGAGTCGTACCACCGGTCCGCCGGAGCGCCCCCGTTCCGCGCCTGCGCTACGGCGTGACCGCGAAGTTGTCCAGGATCGCCTCGGCCAGCTCACGGTCGCCGTCGATCTTGATGTGCTCGGCGACGGCCGCCGGGCGGACCCGGCCGCAGGCCAGCTGGTGGAAGGTGTCCCAGTCCAGGGCGAGCGTCACGGTCGGGCCGAGCGAGACGCTGCCGTCGATCGTGGCATTGCCCTGGGAGTCGATGCGGACCGTGCGCAGGAATTCCAGCGGTCCGCTGACGTCGAAGACCACTGCCGAATCGGTGGGCGCCTGGGCCCTCTTGGCGACGATGCCGGGCAGCACCTTCACCAGCACATCGCGCATCACATGCGCGCCGGGGGAATCGAGATTGCCGGGCTTACCGAGCGTCCGGCGCAGGTCCTGCTCATGCGCCCAGACGTCGAACGCCCGCTGCTGCAGGACGAATTCCAGCGAACGGTCCTCGCCGAGCGGGCTGCGCACCACGGCGTCCGGCTGGCGCGATTCATTGCGCAGCTGCCGGGAGCGGCGGATGACGGTGTATTCGAGCTCGCTGAGCATCTCCGGCGCGGTGTGGTGCCGGCGGACGTCGACCTGCACCTCCATGCGGCGGGCCGACTCGCTGCGTACGTGGTAGAGATCGCGCGGCAGTGTATGGATCGGCCGCGGGTCACCCAGCATCTCGCATTCCAGGCCGATGACATGGGAGACCACATCGCGCACGGACCATCCTGGGAGGTCCGTCGCCCTGTTCCACTCGCCTTCGACGAGCGGAGTCACCAGCTCGGTTATCGCTTCTATGGAGTGAGTCCAGGCATCGATGGAGGACTGAAGGCTGGGATGGACGGTCACGGGACCCCTCGGACGGTTCGTACGCGGGCTGCTGTCTGTGCAGTTAAGTTACGCTGCGCACGGGCACCCCGGCAGTGCTTTCGGGTGACCATCGTAGGCCGATGTGCCACCGCCGTAGAGGGCCGCGGCGTACGGTCCGTGGAGGTCTGCGCCAGACGCCGAGCACGCCCCGCGCCTCAGTCCTCCCCGTGCTCCCGCTCCGCCAGCCGGATCACACAGACCGCGATGGCGATCAGCAGAGGCGGATCCGCGTCGCCCCGTACGACATTGACCGCATACGTGTCACGCACGGTCAGCCAGCGCCGGGAGATCTCGGCGAGCAGTTCGCCGTCGTACTCGATCGCGAACTCCCGGTCCAGAATCTTGCCGCTGACGTCCAGCTGGGTGCCGTCCACCAGCTCGACGCGGTAGTGGTTGCGCAGCAGCGAGAGCCGCTTGCGCTTGATGGTGGCGAGCGGCTTGTCGTCCCGCTCGATGGTCATCGTGTCGCGCAGGCTGAGCATCTTCTTGCGGATGGTGATCAGCACCCGCCGCTCGGGGTCCTTCAGCTCGAAGGTCTCCCGCAGCCGCAGCGCCTTCCCGTCCACGAGGAAGGCGTGCCGTCCGTGCTCGTCCTCGATCCAGTAGTCGTCACCGATGCCGAAGATCCGGTCGCGTACGAGGTACTTACGGGAGTGCGGGGAGTGGTCCCCGGGAGATCGCTGCATGGCTGACGTGTTCCCCGGGGCCCCTGCGGAATGCGCAGGCACCGGAGTGACGTTGAATGTCCACATGGCTTCACGTGCGCGCGTCCGGGCCCCCGAGCTGATCGGCAAGGGCGGCTGGCTGAACACCGGCAACAAGGACCTGACCCTCTCCGACCTGCGAGGACGCATTGTCGTCCTGGATTTCTGGACCTTCTGCTGTGTGAACTGTCTGCATGTCCTGGATGAGCTGCGGGAGCTGGAGGAGCGGCACCGCGACACCGTCGTGATCATCGGTGTGCACTCCCCGAAGTTCGTCCACGAGGCCGAGCACCAGGCGGTGGTGGACGCCGTCGAGCGGTACGGCGTCGAGCACCCGGTCCTCGACGACCCCGAGCTCGGCACATGGAAGCAGTACGCGGTACGCGCCTGGCCGACGCTGGTGGTGATCGACCCCGAGGGGTATGTCGTCGCCCAGCACGCCGGCGAGGGCCATGCGCACGCCATCGCCAAACTCGTCGAGGAGCTGGAGGCCGAGCACGCGGCGAAGGGCACGCTGCGGCGCGGTGACGGCCCCTATGTGCCGCCGGAGCCGGTCGCCACCGATCTGCGCTTCCCCGGCAAGGCCGTGCGGCTGCCGGGAGGCAGCTTCCTCGTCTCGGACACCACCCGGCACCAGCTGGTGGAGCTGGCGGCGGACGGCGAGCAGGTGCTGCGCCGGATCGGCACCGGCGAGCGCGGGTTCACCCCGGACTCCTTCAACGAGCCGCAGGGCCTGGCGCTGCTGCCCGACAACCGGGTGGCCGTCGCGGACACCGTCAACCACGCCATCCGCGTCTTCGACCCCGGGACCGGCGCGCTGGAGACGGTGGCCGGCACCGGCAAGCAGTGGTGGCAGGGCTCACCGACCTCGGGACCGGCCCGCGAGATCGACCTCTCCTCGCCGTGGGACATCGCCTGGTGGCAGGACCGGCTGTGGATCGCGATGGCCGGTGTGCACCAGCTGTGGACGTACGACCCGGCCACCGGCACGGTCGAGGTCGCGGCCGGCACGACCAACGAGGGCCTGGTGGACGGCCCGGCCGCCGAGGCCTGGTTCGCCCAGCCGTCCGGGCTCGCGGCGGCCGACGGCCGGCTGTGGGTCGCGGACTCGGAGACCAGCGCGGTCCGCTGGGTGGAGCGTGCCGAAGAGGGCGACGGCTATGTCGTCCGTACGGCCGTCGGCACCGGCCTCTTCGACTTCGGGCACCGCGACGGCGCGGCCGATCAGGCGCTGCTTCAGCACCCGCTGGGCGTGACCGCGCTGCCCGACGGCTCGGTCGCCGTCGCGGACACCTACAACCACGCACTGCGCCGCTACGACCCCGTGAGTAACGAG
This sequence comes from Streptomyces inhibens, assembly GCF_022221585.1. Lineage (NCBI taxonomy): Bacteria > Bacillati > Actinomycetota > Actinomycetes > Kitasatosporales > Streptomycetaceae > Streptomyces > Streptomyces inhibens. The sequence goes on along the minus strand of NZ_CP084681.1, from coordinate 4,994,376 downwards.
GTCACGACGCTGGCGACGGATCTGCGCGAGCCGTCCGCCGCGGTGCTCGTCGACGACGACATCGTGGTGGTGGAGTCGGCCCGGCACCGGCTGACCCGGCTGCGGCTGCCCGAGGAGGCGATCCGCGTCGAGTCGGTGGCGCATCGCACCCAGCGCGCGGCCACCGAGGTCGCGCCGGGCGCACTGCGGCTGGATGTGGTCTTCCAGGCGCCGGCGGGCCAGAAGCTCGACACCCGCTACGGCCCCTCGACGCGGCTGCTGGTCAGCGCGACGCCGCCGGAGCTGCTCGCCGAGGGCGCGGGTGCGGGCACCGACCTCGCACGGGATCTGGTGCTCGCGGACGGCGTGACCGAGGGCGTGCTGCATGTCTCGGCGATGGCCGCGTCCTGCGACGACGCCCCGGACATCGAATACCCCGCCTGCCATGTGCACCAGCAGGACTGGGGCGTCCCGGTCGAGGTCGTCGAGGGCGGGGCGGGCCGGCTGGGTCTTGTGCTGGCGGGGCTGGACGCCGAGTAGCCGGCAGTGGGGGCCGGGTCGGCCCCCGCGACGGTCAGTGGCCGGTGCCGGTCACTTGCCGGTGTTGGTCTTGATCTCGGCCAGCTTGTCGGACAGGTACCAGTCGCTGACCTTGGCGGTCTTGCCGACGGACGGCAGGCTGGCGTACTGCGAGAGGTGGATGTTGGCCGACAGGCCGCGCTGGGTGGGCTCCGAGGCGTTCATGAAGCCGATCTTCACCACGCTCTGCTTGGTGCCCTTGTCCGCGGCGGTCGTGGTCGGGATGCTCGCATAGGCGTCCCCGCGCGCCGGAACCTCGATGCGCTGGGTCTTCCCGAACGACGGCGCGCCCTCGTAGTAGCCCAGCGGCTGCTTGGCGGTGCCGAAGTACAGCATCGGCGAGTTGTAGAGGTAGCAGGAGCGGCTCTTGCTGTTGTGGTACTTGAGGATCACGTGGCTCGGGTCGGTCCGCGTGATGAACTTGTAGTCGCCCTGGGTGCCGGTGGTGCAGTAGGTCGTGCTGCGCGACGCCGCCCCTGCTCCCGCACCCGCCGCGGCCGCACCGCCACCGATGATCTTGCGCTTCTTGCTCTTGGAGGACGAGGAGGACGAGGAGGACGACTTCTTCGACTTCTTCGAGGAGTGGCTGTTGCAGCCGGTCAGCGCGAGCGAGCCAGCGAGTCCGAGGGCCAGCGCGGCGTACGCGGCGGAGCGGCGGCGGGAGCGGCGTGCAGTCATGGGTGGGTCCCCCAGTGGGTCGCTGCGGTCAGCGAGGTGTGTCTGTCATGGCACGGCCACGATATCCATTGGCGTTCGATGCGCCAGGGCGGGATTGCCGCGCGCCGCGTCGGTGTGGTGTCGTCGCAGGTCAGGCGGGTCGGAGTAGCTCAAGATCGGTCACCGCCGGCGTCAAGGCCGGTCCACGGCAGGCGGCGGGGGCCAGTCCGGACAGCTGGGCAGCGGCCAGGTCACCGGGCTTGAGCTCGCCCAGCGAGATGGGCCGGGTGATGCGACGGTCGGTGGCCAGGCCCACGGTGTTGGTGCCGGGCGTCGGCAGACCGAGCGCCATCGACGCATAGCCGGAGCAGTCCTGGCGGTAGCCGTCCTTCCAGACCTTGGCCTGGCTGTACGGGACCTGGGCGCCATTGCTGGCGGTCAGCCAGACGGCGGCGCGGTGGAGCATCTCCTCGCGGGAGCCGTCGGGCTGCGGCTGCCCGCCGCCGTCCTGGACCGGCACACCCGGCAGCCGGTCCTGCGGAATGTCCACCGCGACCACACTGAGAAAGCCGGTGACCGGGCCGGTGAGGTGCGCCATGAACGTCGAGCAGGCGCTGCCCTCGCACACTGTGTGGCCGGTGTCGACCTGGTAATCGGCGGTGATCCGGTCCTGTCCGGGAGCGGTCTTGTTGATCATTCCGACGGCGGGGGAGTTGATGTCCGCGCTGGCGTGCACCACCCAACGGATGCCCCAGGTGGGGAAGTCGGCGGCGGCCGCGGAGCGCCCGTGGGCGGCCGTCGTACGGCTCCCCTCACCGGCATGGGCGAACCCCGCGAACCCGGCGACGCCGATACCGGCCGCGGCGATCGCGGGCAGCACCCTGCGCAGCACGGTCCTGCGGAACAGGGAGTGCCTGGGGCCCGTGGGGTGGTCCCTCAGGGCTGTGGGATCCGCGGGGGTGGTGCTGTCTGCCGGCTGTGCGCCGCTGTGCTCGTACATGCCGATTCCCCTCCGTATAAGGCCGGTTGGCCGAGTGGCGGGCCGCCGGATGGTCTGGTCACGGCGACGGGGACCAGCGTGGAGCGGGGCATGGGAGCCGGCTGGAGGTTCCTCGTCCCACGGGACGTCCCGGCCGTACGCGCGGCTATGACCTGCGAAGACGCAAAAGTCCTGGGACAGACCGGGCGGTTGCCTGAGATATGACGGGACAGCGGGCATGAGGAAGGGCGCCCGCTCGGGGGTGCGGGCGCCCTGGTTCAGGGGGATCTGCGTTCGGTGTGGGCCGCTTGACGGGTTAACGGGCGGCCGGGCACCGGCGGAGGCTCACCAAGCAGTCGCGTCGCTCGCGTCCGACTGCCAGTACGTCACCCACGCGCTGTCGTCGACGTACACCGAGCCTCCGGGGATCGCCACGTTCGCCGAGCCGCCGATGCTGCCCTTGCCGTCGCGGCCCGGAAGGCTGACGGACAGCGCCGTCATCTTGCGGCCGTTGCCGCCGGAACCGTCGGCCGACGAGGTCAGCACGCCGGCGTAACCGGACTCACCGGGGGCGAGGGTGACCACGGCCTGCGGCTTGCTGTCCGGCAGCTCGGCGAGCGGGGACTGCGCCTCGTCGAACCGCAGATTCGGGGAGAAGTAGAGGTCGCAGCGGGCACCGGAGGTGTTGGTGGCCACCAGCAGCAGATGGTTGACCGGCTCCTTCAGCGGCTGTGCCACGATACGGATCTTCGCGGCGTCGCAGGCGGTGTGCCGGATCCCGGCGCCGTTGCCGCGGTTCCCCGCACCGTTCGCTCCGGCACCGTTCGCCCCGGCGCCCGCCTCCGGGCCGTGGCCGCCGCGCCCCGCGGACACCTGCTCCGCCCGGCCGCCGTCGGTCCGCGCACCGCCCTGCCCGGCACCGCCGCCCGTGGCCGCGGACTCCTCGGGCGCCGTGGCCGCCGGGTCCTTGGCGTCCTGGGGTGCCGGGTTGAACGGCTTGGCGGCGCTGGTCTTCAGCGGGTTGTCCTGGCCACCGCAGGCGGTGAGGGAGAGCGCGGCGACGGCGGTCAGCCCGGCCGCGGCGATCCGCAGCGTACGGCGGCGGACGGTACGGGACGTACGAGGGCTGCCGGCGGCGGCCTCGGCGCGGGCGTCGGTGCTGGCCTCGGAGCGTGCGTGGTTGCGCGGCATTTCCGGTCTCCCCCGGTCGGTGGTCCACACCGCGCCTGCGGTGCGTTCTGCGGTCTGGCCTCGGTTCTTCCTGCGGTGCGAGACCAGATTGCCGCCCACCGCTGCCGTGCCGCTAACGTGCGCCTAACGCCCCGCTCGCCCGCAAGGTGCTCAACCACCCGTGAGCCACCCGACAGTCGCGGCGCAGCCAGGGCTCAGCCGCGCCCGTCCCCCTCGTCGCCACCCGCATTGCCCTTGCCGCCGCCGCGCTCCCCACTGTCACGGCGCTCACCACGACGGTCACCACTCCCACCGCGCTCATCCCGCGCGAACAACTGCGTCAGCGTGCTGATCGTGTAGACATCGGTGGCCTCTTCGTCCACCAGATGCATCTCCGCGAGCCGGTCCAGTCCGTCCTGGGTGCGCTCCGGGTCGTATCCGGCCAGCGCCGCCGCCACCGACGCGTTGAGATGTCCGTCCGCGCTGGTCGCCAGCGCGCTGAGCAGCCGGGCGTCGTCCGCCGACAGCCGGGCGACCGACATCCGCAGCGCCGCCGCGATCCCGGTGTCCTCCGCCGACAGCAGCGCCAGCCGCCGCCGTTCGTCGCGCAGTGCCGCGGCCAGCCGGGCCAGCCGCCAGCGCGGCCGGGCGGTCAACTGGGCGGCCGCGGCCCGCAGCGCCAGCGGCAGACCGTCGCACAGATCGACCAGTTCCCGGGCGGCGGCCGGGTCCTCGGCGACCCGCTCCTGGCCGAGCATGGCGCCGAGCAGCGCCGCGCCTTCCTCGTGCCCGAGGGTCTGGAGGCCGACCGGCCGTGCGCAGTCGGTGGCGACCAGGCCGTCGAGGCGGCTGCGGCTGGTGACGACCGTGACGCAGTGCGGGCCGCCGGGCAGCAGCGGCCGTACCTGCGCCGAGCTGCGCGCATTGTCGAGGACGACCAGCAGCCGGCGCTCTGCGACCAGCGACCGGAACAGCGCCGAGGCGGCCTGCGCCGAGGTGGGCACCCGCTCCGGCGGTGTGCCGAGCGCGAGCAGGAAGTCGCGCAGAATCTCGGCCGGCGGCGCCTCGTCGCCCTCACCGAAGCCGCGCAGATCCGCGAAGAGCTGACCGTCGGGGAAGGCCCCGGCGTGCAGATGCGCCCACTGCACGGCGCAGGCGGTCTTGCCGACGCCGGCCGGTCCCGCGACCACCGCGAGCGGGCTCTCACCGGTCGTACGGTCCGTCAACACATCCGTCAGCGCGGTGAGCTGGGACTCCCGTCCCAGAAAGCGCGCGGGCGGCCTGGGCAGCAGCCGCGGCGCCGCACCGGCCCGCCCGGACCCGCCCCGGGCGCCACCGCCGGCCGCACTCGCCGCCGCCCCGTCGGCACCGCGCGTCGCCGTCCCGCCCGCCTCAGGTGCAGTGCCCACACCAGGTGCACCGTCCGCACCTGGCGCACCCTCCGTACCGGCGCCCCGGCCGGGGTGCGCACCGGGACGCGCCCCACCCGACGTCGCCCCACCCACCGCACGCGCCCCGCCCGCCGGCTTCGCCGCGCCCTTGCGTCCTCCGTCCGCCGCCTCCGCCCGCAGAATCTCCTCGTACGCGCCGCGCAGCCGCTCGCCGGGATCGACACCCAGCTCCTCGTTGAGCAGCCGCCGGGTGCGGTGGAACCACTCCAGGGCATCGGACTGCCGCCCCGTACGGAACAGCGCCCGCATCAGCCCGGCGATCAGCCCTTCCCGCAACGGGTGGTTGACGGCCGCGGAGTAGAGGACGGCCGCGGCCTGTTCGTGCTCGCCGAGCGTGCCGTGCGCCCGCCCCAGCGCCTCCACCGCCGTCAGCCGGCGCTCCTCCAGCGCATGGGCCGCGGCCGCGAACGGCGGGCTGGTGACCGTGCCGGTCAGCGCCGGCCCGCGCCACAGCCCCAGCGCCTCGCGCAGCAGCGGTACGGCATCGGCCGGCGCCGCCTCGGGGCGGGCCAGCGTCACCAGCTCACCGAACCGGTGGGCGTCGATCAGCTCCTCCGGCATCCGCAGCAGATAGGCGGAGCCATGGGTGGTCAGCTCGATGCCGTAGGCCTCCGCACCGCCCTCGGCGAGCGTGGCGCGCAGCCGTGAGACATGCCCCTGGACGACCGTACGGGCATGTTCGGGTGGCTCGTCCTCCCACAGGGAGTCGATCAACTGCTCCAGTGGAACGGTGGTGTTGGGCTGCAGCAACAGCAGCGCCAGCACACTGCGCCGTTTGGCGGGCCCGAGCGACAGCTCCCCGGAGCCGGTCGACACGGCGATCGGGCCGAGCAGTGAGAATTCCAACTCAGCCCTCCAAGAAGGCCGTCAGGGCATTCGCCAGCAGATACGGGTCCTTGGCGCCGCACAGTTCGCGCGCCGAGTGCATGGACAGGATCGCGACACCGATGTCGACCGTGGCGATGCCGTGCCGGGCCGCGGTGATCGGCCCGATGGTGGTCCCGCACGGCATCGAGTTGTTCGACACAAAGCTCTGCCACGGCACATCGGCCCGCTCGCAGGCCGCCGCGAAGACGGCCCGCCCGCTGCCGTCCGTCGCATAGCGCTGATTGACATTGACCTTGAGGATCGGTCCTCCGTTGGGCATCGGGTGGTGGCCCGGCTCGTGCCGCTCGCTGTAGTTGGGGTGTACGGCGTGCCCCGTGTCGGACGACAGGCAGATGGTGCCGGCGAAGGCCCGCGCCCGGTCCTCGTACGAGCCGCCGCGGGCGAAGACCGAGCGCTCCAGCACCGTGCCCAGCAGCGGGCCGTCCGCGCCGGTGTCGGACTGGCTGCCGTTCTCCTCGTGGTCGAAGGCGGCCAGCACCGGAATGCTGGTCAGCTCGTTGCCGGCGGCGGCCGCGGCGGTGAGCGCGGCCGTACCGGCGTGCACGGACAGCAGGTTGTCCATCCGTGGACCGGCGACCAGTTCACGGTCGCGGCCCAGATAGGCGGGTGCCTCGATGCTGTGCACCATCAGGTCCCAGCCCTTGATGTCCTCGGCCGGGACGCCGATCTCCTCGGCGACGAACCCGATCAGATCGCCCTCGGCCACCTCGCCCAGACCCCAGATCGGCGTCATATGGCGCTGCTTGTCCAGCTTCAGGCCGTCGGAGTTCACCGAGCGGTCGAGGTGTACGGCCAGCTGCGGCACCCGTAGCAGCGCCCGGTCGACATTGACCAGTCGATTGTCCCCGTCCCGCAGCGTCACGCGGCCGCTCAGCCCCAGGTCGCGGTCGAGCCAGGTGTTGAGCAAGGTGCCGCCGTAGATCTCGACGGCGATCTGCCGCCAGCCGCGGGCGCCGGTGTCCGGAATCGGCTTTACTCGCAGATTGGGAGAGTCGGTGTGAGCCCCGACAATTCGGTACGGAGTCGCGGGGCTCGCGCCTTCGGGGACGTACCAGGCAATGATCGCGCCGCCGCGCAGCACATACTTCCCGCCGCTCGTGCCGTCCCATTCGTCGACCTCGGCGACCTGGCGGAAACCGGCCTTCTCCAGCCGCGCCGCCGCGTTCGCCACCGCGTGGTAGGGCGACGGACTGGCGGCGAGGAAGGACATCAGGTCGTCGGTGTGGCCGCGATCGAAGCGGGCGGAGTTGGTCATGGATTCAGCATAAGGAGCCGGACCCCGCATTCCCCGTGCGTGTGCGACGTGACTCCGCTCCCTTCCGGCCAGGATTTCTGCGTTCCCGACCGAAAACCCCACTGGAGTGAAGGATTCCGGATTTCCGGGCCGCCACACCCGCCGCACGGGCCACGCGCCGTGCGCACGGCAAGGGCGTACGGCGCTCCTCCGGCGCCGGAGTGACGGAGCGCCGGCTCCCCGGAAGAAGACATGACGAAGCCCGCCTCCCCGGGGGAAGGGAGGCGGGCAACGTCAGTCTGTACGGCCAATCTGAGAGACCTCTAAGAACGCCGCGACCGGGCCGCGGAGAACGCTCTTAGAACGCGGCCTCGTCGAGCTCCATCAGCGACTGGTCGATGGACTCGGCCAGCCCACGCTGGACGCCGACGCCCGGCAGGACGTTGTGCGCGAAGAACTTCGCCGCGGCGATCTTGCCGGTGTAGAACGGCTTGTCCTTCGCCGAGGCGTCGGCCAGCTTCTCGGCGGCCACGGCCGCACCCTTGAGCAGGAGGTAGCCGATGACGACATCGCCGGAGGCCATCAGCACGCGGGTGGTGTTCAGACCGACCTTGTAGATGGACTTGACGTCCTTCTCGGTGGCGGCGAGGTCCGTCAGCATGGTGCCGACGATCGCCTCCAGGTCGGCGGCGGCCTTGGCCAGCTCGCCGCGGGCCTGCTCCAGCTCCTCGCCGCCGGTGTTGTCGGCGAGGAACTTCTTGATCTCGTCGGAGAGGGCGGTGAGCGCCTGGCCCTGGTCGCGGACGATCTTCCGGAAGAAGAAGTCCTGGCCCTGGATCGCGGTGGTGCCCTCGTAGAGGGTGTCGATCTTGGAGTCCCGGATGTACTGCTCGATCGGGTACTCCTGCAGGTAGCCGGAGCCGCCGAAGGTCTGCAGCGACTGCGCCAGCTGCTCGTAGGACTTCTCCGAGCCGTAGCCCTTGACGATCGGCAGCAGCAGGTCGTTGAGGCGGATCGCGGCGCTCGCGTCCTCGCCCGCGGCCTCCTTGATGAGGATCTCGTCCTGGACCGTTGCCGTGTAGAGCACCAGGGTGCGCATGCCCTCGGCGTACGCCTTCTGCGTCATCAGCGAGCGGCGCACGTCGGGGTGGTGGGTGATGGTGACGCGCGGGGCGCTCTTGTCGGTGAAGGCCGCCAGGTCCGGGCCCTGCACGCGCTCCTTGGCGTACTCCAGCGCGTTGAGGTAGCCGGTGGAGAGGGTGGCGATGGCCTTCGTGCCGACCATCATCCGGGCGAACTCGATGATCTTGAACATCTGGCGGATGCCGTCGTGCTTCTCGCCCAGCAGCCAGCCCTTGGCCGGGTGGTTGGCGCCGAACGTCATCTCGCAGGTGTTGGAGGCCTTCAGGCCCATCTTGTGCTCGACGTTCGTGGCGTAGGCGCCGTTGCGCTCGCCCAGCTCGCCGGTCTCCCAGTCGAAGTCGTACTTCGGCACGATGAACAGCGACAGGCCCTTGGTGCCCGGACCGGCACCCTCGGGGCGGGCGAGAACGAAGTGCACGATGTTCTCGGACATGTCGTGCTCACCGGAGGTGATGAAGCGCTTGACGCCCTCGATGTGCCAGGAGCCGTCCTCCTGCTGGGTGGCCTTGGTGCGGCCGGCGCCGACGTCCGAACCGGCGTCCGGCTCGGTCAGCACCATCGTGGAGCCCCACTGCTTGTCCACCATCAGCTGGGCTATGCGGTGCTGCTCCTCGGTGCCCTCCTCGTGGAGGACGCCGGCGAAGGCGGGGCCGGACGCGTACATCCACACGGCCGGGTTGGCGCCCAGGATCGTCTCGGCGAAGCCCCAGAGGAGGGAGCGCGGCGCGGTGGTGCCGCCGAGCTCCTCCGGGATGCCCAGACGCCACCACTCGGCGTCCATGAAGGCCTGGTAGCTCTTCTTGAACGTGTCCGGAACCGGCGCGGTGTTGGTGTCCGGGTCGAAGACCGGGGGGTTGCGGTCGGTGTCGGCGAACGACTCCGCCAGCTCGTTCTCGGACAGCCGGGTGATCTCGGACAGCACGCTCTTGGCGGTGTCGACATCCATCTCCGCGAACGGTCCGGTGCCGTACACGCTGTCTCGGCCCAGTACCTCGAAGAGGTTGAACTCGATGTCGCGGAGGTTCGACTTGTAGTGGCCCATGGGTACGGCTCCGTAAGTGTTCGGGAGGAGGCGCCTCAGGGAGGGACCTCAAACGCAATACCGGCTAGTAGCTAAATGATGCTACCCACGGGTAATAAGAATCAACCCCTTCCGCCCATCTGTGACGAGCGTCCCCCGGCGAATCGCCGACTCAGTACGCTGTGGCGCATGTACGGCTACGACCAGAACGCGGGCGCCGGGCAGCAGCAGTACGGCGCGCCACCGCCCCCGCCGCAGCAACCGGCCCCCGGGGGCTATGGCGAGCAGCCGCTGTATCCCGAGCCGTCCCCGCCCTCGCTCGCCGACGCGGTGCGGGCCTTCACCACCGGCTCGATGTCGGCCGAGGACTTCCAGGGCATCTTCTCCACGTCCAAGATCTACTGCCCGCGCGGTGACAACCCCGGCTTCCTGGCGCTGCACAACACCCAGCAGCCGGTGATCCCGATGTTCACCTCGCTCAAGGAGCTGCGGCGGTACGCGGGCAAGGAGTCCAAGTACTTCGTGATCACCGGCGCCGAGGTGCTGGACCTGCTACCGACCGGCTATGGCTTCGTTCTCGACATGGAGGGCGACCACCGGATGGTCTTCGACGCGAAGGCCGTGGAGCAGATGGTCGACTTCGCGATGCGGCGGATGTACGGCTAGGGCGCTCCGCGCGGGTGGCGAGCTGCCCGCGCCGCCCGGACTGTCGGCCGCGGTTGCCGGACCGAGGGCCGAATAACCCCACTTGACCTGCGAAAACGCGGACGGGAATGCCGCACGCCTTGCAGATTGTTCAGTATTCAACTAAGTTGAACGAACGACCGAGGAGGCCGTCATGCCCGCAGTGACCGTAGAGAACCCGTTGACCCTGCCGCGCGTGGCGGCACCCGTCGCGGCGCACACCCGTCCCGTGCTGACCGTTGCCACCGCTCCGAGCGGATTCGAGGGCGAGGGCTTCCCGGTGCGCCGGGCATTCGCCGGCATCGACTACAAGCACCTCGACCCGTTCATCATGATGGACCAGATGGGCGAGGTGGAGTACGCGCCCGGAGAGCCCAAGGGCACGCCCTGGCACCCGCACCGCGGCTTCGAGACCGTGACGTATCTGATCGACGGCACGTTCGTGCACCGCGACTCGCACGGTGGCGGTGGCGTCATCAACGACGGCGACACCCAGTGGATGACGGCCGGTTCGGGGCTGCTGCACATCGAGGCGCCGCCGGAGTCGCTCGTCATGTCCGGTGGTCTCTTCCACGGCCTCCAACTGTGGGTGAACCTGCCGAAGAGCGACAAGATGATGGCCCCTCGCTACCAGGACATCGGCGGCGGCCAGGTCAAGCTGCTGACCTCCGGCGACGGCGGCGCGCTGCTGCGGCTGATCGCCGGTGACGTGGACGGCCACCACGGACCGGGCGTCACCCACACGCCGATCACGATGCTGCATGTGTCGGTGAACCCGGGCGCCGAGCTGACCCTGCCCTGGCGCAAGGACTTCAACGCCCTTGCCTACGCCCTGGCCGGGCGTGGCTCGGCCGGCGAGGAGGGACGCCCGTTCCGGATGGGGCAGTCGGTCGTCTTCGGCGCCGGAGACTCGATCACGATCCGGGCGGACGAGACCCAGGAGTCGCGCAGCCCGAACTTCGAGGTCGTGCTGCTGGGCGGGCAGCCGATCCGCGAGCCGATGATGCATTACGGCCCGTTCGTCATGAACACCCACGCCGAACTGGCCCAGGCCTTCGAGGACTTCCAGGCCGGCCGGCTCGGGACGATCCCCGCCGAGGAGCACTGACGCCGCGTCGGCAGCCGGCTCCCATCGGGAGCGGCGGAGGGGTGGGGGCGGTGTTTCACGTGAAACACCGCCCCCGGCCCGTTCCAGGGCCCGCACCCGGGCTGCCGGCCATGGTGGACTGTCCGGGTGCGAAACGATTCGGATCAAGACCGGCACGGCGCCGAGCGTGAACGGCCGCTGCCCCGACAGCCGTTGCTCCCGATCGAGGCCCGCCGCGTCGCGGCCTGGTGTCTGGTGGGGCTGCTGATCGCAGCCGTGGTGGCCCTCGGGGTGTGGCTGTGCGTCGTGCTGAGCGCCGCGGTCACGCCCGTACTGCTCGCGCTGCTCGGCAGTGGGCTGCTCGGGCCGCTCTACCGGCGGCTGGTGGCGATGAAGCTCAACGCTTCGCTGGCGGCCGGACTGACCTGCGCCGTCCTCGTGGTGGTGGTCGGCGGCGCCGGATACATCGTCGTCAGTGCGCTGGTCGACACCGGTGACCAGATCATCGCCTCGCTCAAGGACGCCGCCAAGGACCTCTCCAAGCACTTCGGCGCGGCCGGCACCTCACTCGACGACCTCGCCTCCAACGCCAAGGACCTGGTCGGGAAGTTCGGCAGCACCGCGGCCTCCGGGCTGCTGGCCGGCTTCAGCCTCGTCGGCCAGTTCATCGCCGCCGCGATCCTCGCCCTGCTGCTGACCTTCTTCTTCCTGCGCGACTCGGGCAAGGCCGTGCGCGCACTGCACGAGTGGGCACCCGGCAACTCGGCGCCTCAGCTGGAGGGAATGGCCCGCCGTGGTTTCCAGGCCATCGAGGGCTTTATGCGCGGCACCACCTTCATCGCGCTGATCGACGCCATCTGCATCACCGTCGGACTGCTGATCCTTCAGGTGCCGGGTGCCTTCGGCCTGGGCGCGCTGGTCTTCGTCGGCGCCTACATCCCCTATCTCGGCGCCTTCATCTCGGGCGCCGTGGCGATCCTGGTGGCGTTCGCCGACCGCGGCTTTGTGATCGCGCTCTGGGCGCTCGGCGTCGTCCTGGCCGTGCAGGTGTTGGAGGGCCATGTGCTCCAGCCGATGATCCAGAGCCGTACCGTCCAGCTGCATCCGGCGACCGTGATGCTGGCGATCACGGCGGGCGCCAGCGTCGCCGGAATCCTCGGCATGCTGCTGTCCGTACCGCTGACCGCGGCCGTCTCCGGCGTGCTCCACGAACTGCGCAAGCACTACGCGGCGGACTCGGACTCCGACTCCGGGTCCGGCTCGGACTCCGGGCCCGGCTCAGGCTCCGACGACACCGGACCCGCCGGACCCACGGCCTCCCCCGCACCCTCGTAAAGCTCGAACCACGTCGACTTGCCGTCCCCGCGCGGATCGACGCCCCACGCCCCGGCCAGCAGTTCCAGCAGCACCAGCCCGCGCCCCGACGACGCCAGTTCGCCGGGGCTGCGGCGGTGCGGCAGCTCGTCGCTGCTGTCGGCGACATCGACGCGGATGCGCCGGGCGCCCCGCTCACCGGAGATCTCGGCGACCAACAGCGCATCACCGTCGGTGTGCATCAGGACGTTGGTGACCATCTCGGAGACCATCAGCACCGCCGAGTCGACCTGGTCCGGGTCGGCCCAGTCGTGCAGCACATCGCGGATCTGCCGGCGCGCCTCGGCTATCCGCTCCGGCTCGGCCTGCGCGACCGAGAGCACGGTGCGCCGTACGGGCTGCGGCCCCGGCAGACCGCCGGCGCCGACCCCGCAGCTGCCGCCCTCGCGGGACAGCAGCAGTACGGCGATGTCGTCCTCGCGGCGGTCCACCAGCGGCCCCGTGGTGTGGTGCGAGGACGGGCCGTGCACGGCCTGCACCAGCGCATCGGCGAGCCGCTCCAGACTCCCGTCCTCCTCGCCGTCCTCATGCGCCTCGACGATGTCGCGCAGCCGCGCCCAGCCGGTCTCCAGGTCGTGGCCGCCGGTCTCGATCAGCCCGTCGGTGCACACCATCATGGTTTCGCCGGGCTCCAGGACGAGCCGGGTGGTGGGGTAGTCAGTGTCCGGGACGATGCCCAGCGGCAGCCCGCCCGCGGTGGGCCGGACCAGCATCGTGCCGTCGCTCATCCGGATCGCCGGGTCGGGGTGGCCGGCCCGTGCGATGTCCAGCAGCCCGGTCGCCGGATCCACCTCGATGTACAGACAGGTCGCAAAGCGCTGATCCTCGCCGTGGCCGCGGAACTCGGTCTCGTTGATCCCGGCCAGAAACCGGGAGGCACGCGAGAGCACCGCATCGGGGTGATGGCCCTCGGAGGCGTAGGCACGCAGCGCGATCCGCAGCTGCCCCATCAGCCCCGCGGCCCGTACGTCATGCCCCTGGACATCCCCGATGACCAGCGCGATCCGGCCGGACGGCAGCGGAATCATGTCGTACCAGTCGCCGCCCACCTCCAGCCCGCCGCCGGTCGGCACATAGCGGGCCGCGACCGTCATCCCCGGGATGTCCGGCTGCACCGTCGGCATCATGCTGCGCTGCAGCCCGAGGGCCAGCTCCTGCTGCTCCTCCTGCATACCGGCCCTGGCCAGCGCCTGGGCCAGCATCCGGGCGACGGTGGTGAGCACCGAGCGCTCGTCGGGCGTGAAGGCGACCGGCTGGGCGAACCCCGCCATCCAGGCGCCGATCGTCCGGCCCGCGTTGACCAGCGGTAGGAACGCCCATGACGTACGGCGGAAGCGGGCGGCCAGCGGCCAGGTGGCGGGGTAGCGGCGGCTGTAGGCCTCGGGCGTGGGCAGATAGATGGCCCGGCCGGTGCGGACGACCTCGGCGGCCGGATAGTCGGTCTCCAGCGCCATGTCCATGAAGGGCTGCTCATCGCCCGGACGGTGGCCGTGATGGCCGATGACCGACAGCCGGTCGCCCTCGATACCGAAGACCGCCAGGCCGTCCGGCATGAACCCGGGCATGGACAGCCCGGCCGCGACCTGCAGCACCTCGGCGGTGGACCGCGCCTCGGCCAGCGCCCGGCCCGCGTCCAGCAGGAACGCCTCGCGGGAACGGCGCCAGTCGCCGGTTATCGGGGTGTGCGCGGCGGAGGTGCCGGGCTGCGGCTCGGGGACCTCCTGGAGGGTGCCGACCAGCTCGAAGTCGCCGTCGACGATCCGGGGGCGGGAACGGGAGCGGACGATGCGCAGCACCCGCCCGCGCTCGTCCACGATGCGCAGCCGGGCCTCGGCGAGCGTCTCCTCGCTGACCGCGAGCTGCACGACCCCGTTGATCTCGGCGAAGTCGACGGGATGAAAACGGGAGCGCACCGCGGCCTCGGTCAGCTCCACCGGCTCGGCGGGCAGCCCGAGCAGCCGGGCCGCCTCGGCATCGAGGGTCACCCGTCCCGAGGCGTTGTCCCAGCGCCACAGGCCCGTCGCGATGGCAGCCAGGAGATCCTTGGTGCGCATTGCATCACTTTATGGGCGTTTGGCGGGGCGCGACCAGTGAACCGGACGTGACCCTCGTCCCAGCCGGGGGCCCTCACTTCGGGCCCCGAAAACGCTGATGCGTATATGTCAACCAAGGGCTGGTGGTCGGGACGGTAACCTGGAGCGGTTATGTCAATCCTGGGGTGGCCTTTCGGGTGATCCACGGGGAGAGCGACCGGGCGTGCGAGCCCGTGTTCCGTTCCCTCTCCTCCGTTCCCTCCTCACCTCGACACTCGCGACGACTTGGATGAGCGATGCACCGGTACCGGTCCCATAACTGCGGCGAGCTCCGAGCCGCGGACGTCGACACGGACGTCCGCCTCAGCGGCTGGCTGCACAATCGACGTGACCTGGGCGGCATCCTCTTCATCGATCTGCGCGACCACTACGGTCTCGTGCAGCTCGTCGCCCGCCCCGGCACCCCGGCCAACGAGGCCCTCAGCTCGCTGACCAAGGAGACCGTCGTCCGTATCGACGGCAAGGTCAGCGCGCGCGGCGCCGACAACGTCAACCCCGACCTGCCGACCGGCGAGATCGAGATCGAGGTCTCCGAGGTCGAGGTGCTCGGCACCGCCGAGCAGATCCCCTTCACGATCAACGCGGACGACGGCGTCAATGAGGAGAAGCGCCTGGAGTACCGCTTCCTCGACCTGCGCCGCGAGCGGATGCACCGCAACATCATGCTGCGCACCTCCGTGATCTCCGCCATCCGTCACAAGATGGTGGCCCTCGGCTTCAACGAGATGGCGACCCCGATCCTGTCCGCGACCTCCCCCGAGGGCGCCCGCGACTTCCTGGTCCCCTCCCGTCTGCAGCCTGGCAAGTTCTACGCGCTGCCGCAGGCCCCGCAGCAGTTCAAGCAGCTGCTGATGATCGCCGGCTTCGACCGCTACTTCCAGATCGCGCCGTGCTTCCGCGACGAGGACGCCCGCGCGGACCGCTCGCCGGGCGAGTTCTACCAGCTCGACATCGAGATGAGCTTCGTCGAGCAGGAGGATGTCTTCCAGCCCGTCGAGACGCTGATGACCGAGCTCTTCACCGAGTTCGGCAAGGGCCGCACGGTCACCTCCCCCTTCCCGCGCATCCCGTTCCGCGAGGCGATGCTCAAGTACGGCTCCGACAAGCCGGATCTGCGCGCCGAGCTGGAGCTGGTGGATGTCTCCGACGTCTTCGCCGGCTCCGGCTTCAAGGCCTTCGCCGACAAGCACGTCCGCGCTCTGGCCGTGCCGGACACCGCCGACCAGTCGCGCAAGTTCTTCGACCAGCTGGGCGACTTCGCCGTCCAGCAGGGCGCGAAGGGCCTGGCCTGGGTCCGCGTCGGTGAGGACAACGCACTGACCGGCCCGATCGCCAAGTTCCTCACCGAGGACGACATCAAGTCGCTGGTCGTCGCCCTGGACCTCAAGCCCGGCCACGCTGTCTTCTTCGGCGCCGGCGAGTTCCACGAGGTCTCCAAGATCATGGGCGCGGTCCGTGTCGAGGCCGCCAAGCGCGCCGGCCACTTCGTCGAGGACGAATGGCGTTTCTGCTGGATCGTCGACTTCCCGATGTTCGAGAAGGACGAGGAAACCGGCAAGATCGAGTTCTCGCACAACCCCTTCTCCATGCCGCAGGGCGGCCTGGAGGCGCTGGAGACCCAGGACCCGCTGGACATCCTGGCCTGGCAGTACGACATCGTCTGCAACGGCACCGAGCTGTCCTCCGGCGCGATCCGTAACCACGAGCCCGAGGTCATGTACAAGGCCTTCGGGATCGCCGGCTACGACAAGGAGACCGTCGAGGCGGAGTTCGGCGGCATGCTGCGCGCCTTCAAGTTCGGCGCCCCGCCGCACGGTGGCATCGCCCCCGGCGTCGACCGCATCGTCATGCTGCTGGCCGACGAGCCCAACATCCGCGAGACCATCGCCTTCCCGCTCAACGGCAACGCCCAGGACCTGCTGATGGGCGCGCCGACCGAGGTCGAGGAGGCCCGGCTCAAGGAGCTGCACCTCTCGATCCGCAAGCCGCAGGTGAAGTAGCACCAGCGACAGTACGGGGCCTCAAAAAGGCTCGCAGGGGCGGCGTTTCACGTGAAACGCCGCCCCTTCCCGTTCGATGCCTCGCGTGCCTGCTCGGGGGTCCTGCCGCCGCGCAGGGGGATGCCGCTGCTCCAACCGCCCCACACGTGTGGCCGCTCCCGGGCACCGCCCGCAATGTGGTGCCCATGCAGCAAGCCATCCTCCTCCCCGCCACGTCCGGGCGGCGGCCGCGGACCCGTGCGGCGTACTCCGGTCCGGCCCACGACCTGCGGTGGCTCGTCGTCGTGGCCCTCGCGTTCACCGCCTGCCAGCTCTACTCCGCGCTCGCCGTCTCCGGTCTGGGCTGGGACGAGACGGTGTACGTCAGCCAGGTCGATCCCGAGGCGCAGGCCGCGTTCTTCAGCGCCCCACGCGCCCGCGGCATCACCCTCCTCCTCGCCCCCGTCGCCGCCCTGACGACCTCGGCCACCGTCCTGCACTGCTACCTGGCGGTGCTCTCCGGCGTCGGGCTCCTCCTCACCCTGTGGATCTGGCGGCACCTGCTGCCCGCCCCGGCGACGGCGCTCGGCGGCGCGCT
Organism: Streptomyces inhibens; assembly: GCF_022221585.1. NCBI lineage: Bacteria > Bacillati > Actinomycetota > Actinomycetes > Kitasatosporales > Streptomycetaceae > Streptomyces > Streptomyces inhibens. The sequence goes on along the minus strand of NZ_CP084681.1, from coordinate 4,977,460 downwards.
GTTCGCCGGTCTGTGGATCACGCTCTTCTACGGCCCGCAGGCGATGCCCAACCTGTGGGTCGCCTACGCCGTACTCGCCGCCACCGGCTGCTTCCTGCTGGCGGTACGGCCGCGGGCCCGCCACCTGTCCGGCGAACGCCCCCGCACCGGCCGGGGCGCGGCAGTCGGTCTCGCCATAACGCTGGCCCTCGCCGCGCTGATGCGCCCCATCGACGCCGTATGGCTGGCCGTTCCGCTCTTCACCGCGGCGCTCTTCGTCCGGTCGTGGCGGCGCCCCGCCGTCCTGCTGGCGGTGCCGGCCGGCCTGGCGCTGGGGTGTGCCGAGTGGGTCGCGGAGGCATACGCGTCCTACGGCGGCCTGCCGGCCCGGCTGCGGCAGGCCGGCGAGATCCAGGGCGGCCTGGGCTGGCACCCGTCCTTCTACGACCACGTACGGGCGCTCCAGGGCAAGACGCTGTGCCGCCCCTGTGACATGGCCTGGGAGCATCCGGTGACGGCGGTGTGGTGGTTCGCGCTGCCCCTGGCGGTCGCCGGGGCGGTGTGGGCGGCGCTGCGCGTACGCGAACTCGGCGGCGGGCGGCACCCGTACGGGCTGGATCCCGTGCGGGCGGGCGCCCGCGACCCCAACGGCTTCCTGCCCCCGTACCGGAACGCCTCCGTGGAGACCGACGATCGCGAGCCCGACGACGCGCGGCAGTGGTACACACCGGATCCCGTCTGGCTCAGCGGCCACAACCCCGGCGGCGAGCCCCTTCGGTACGGTCCGGCCCCCGTCCTCCTCCCCGCGCTCCTCGGCGTCTGCCTGGCCGCGCCCTATCTGCTGATGGTCGACTACGCCGCGCCGCGCTTCCTGCTGCCCGCCTACGCCCTGCTGCTGATGCCGGCCGGCTGGTTCCTGTACCGGCTGGCCCTTCTGCTGCGCGGCCGGCCCGCCTGGGCGGTGGCCGCCCTGGTCCTCGCGCTGCTGGGCCATGAGGCGATCCAGCTGGCGATCCTGCACAAGATGGTCCGGGGCACCGCACGGGTCCAGGCCGACATCGACCGGCTCGCCGGTTCGCTGCGGGACGCCGGCGTTCGACCGGCGTGCGTGGTGACCGGCGCGGAGGCGGTCCGGGTGGCGTACCGGACCGGCTGCGCCTCCCGTCAGCCCCACGGTCACGACGCCAGCATCACCCCGGCGGCGCTGGCCCGGCTGGGCACGACCCGCCCGGCCGCCGTCATCCTGCCCCACGGCGAGAAGGCGCCGGACTACGCCCGCGGCTGGCGGGCGGTCCCGCTGCCGTCGGTGGCGGGCCTCGGCCCGCTCCACGCGTATGTGTCCGCGGCGGCCCGGCGCTGAGGTGGGCGGTATCGCGGGCCCGGCCCGGGTGTCCACACCCCGGCCCATACGACGGAGACCCGCCTTCCCTCCGACTCTCGGGCCGGACGGAAGGCGGGTCTCACAGGTCTTGCGGCCCCGCTGACGCTTACTGCTCCGCGCCGCCGAAACGCTCGCGGTACGACTCGAGATCGTCCTCAGTGATCTTCGCGAACAGCACCGGCGGCACCGTGAAGGGCGTCCCGGCCGGCACCGAGGCCAGCGCCTTGGCCTCCTCCTGGGAGACCCACACGGCCGTGTCGTTCTCCAGGGCGAACGCACCGCGCATCGCCTTCGCCGACGCCGGAATGAACGGCTCGGAGACCACCGCGTACAGATGAATCAGATTCATCGCGGTACGCAGCGTCAGGGCCGCCGCGTCCTTGTCGGTCTTGATCTCCAGCCACGGGGCCTTCTCCTCCAGGTAGGAGTTGCCCGCGCTCCACAGGGCGCGCAGCGACGCCGCCGCCTTACGGAACTGCAGCGCCTCCACGTGGCCCTCGTACTCGGCCAGCAGCCCGGCGATCTCCTCGCCCAGCTTCTGCTCCGCGGCTCCGGCCTCCGCGCCCGCCGGCACCTCGTCACCGAACCGCTTCCGGGAGAACGACAGCACCCGGTTGACGAAGTTGCCGAGGGTGTCCGCCAGGTCCTTGTTGACCGAGCCCGCGAAGAGCTCCCAGGTGAAGGAGGTGTCGTCCGACTCCGGGGCATGGGCCATCAGGAAGTAGCGCCAGTAGTCGGCCGGCAGCAGCTCCAGCGCCGCGTCCGTGAAGACGCCTCGCCGCTGTGAGGTCGAGAACTTCCCGCCGTAGTAGTTCAGCCAGTTGAAGGCCTTGAGGAAGTCGACCTTCTTCCACGGCTCGCGGGTGCCCAGCTGCGTCGCCGGGAACATCACGGAGTGGAACGGCACATTGTCCTTGGCCATGAACTCCGTGTACCGGACGTCATCGGCCTCGTGCCACCACGACTTCCAGTCGCGGTTCTCCGGGTCGACGTCCGCCCACTCCTTCGTCGAGCCGATGTACTCGATCGGCGCGTCGAACCATACGTAGAAGACCTTGCCCTCGGCCGCCAGCTCCGGCCACACATCGGCCGGCACCGGAACGCCCCAGTCCAGGTCACGGGTGATCGCCCGGTCCTGGAGCCCCTCGGTCAGCCACTTGTGCGCGATAGAGGAGGCGAGGGTCGGCCACTCCTTGCTGCCGTTCCCCTCCAGCCAGCCCTCGACCTCGTGCTGCAGCTTCGACTGGAGCAGGAACAGATGCTTGGTCTCCCGCACCTCAAGATCACCGCTGCCGCTGATCGCCGAGCGCGCGTCGATCAGATCGGTCGGGTCCAGCACCCGGGTGCAGTTCTCGCACTGGTCGCCGCGCGCCTTGTCGTAGCCGCAGTGCGGGCACGTACCGACGATGTAGCGGTCCGGCAGGAAGCGGTCGTCGGCGACCGAGAAGACCTGGCGGATCGCCCGCTCCTCGATGAACCCGTTCTCGTGCAGCTTGCGCGCGAAGTGCTGCGTCAGCTCCCGGTTCTCCGGCGACGAGCTCCGCCCGAAGTAGTCGAACTCCAGCCCGAAGCCTTCGTAGATCGCCTTCTGCTTGTCGTGCTGCTCGGCACAGAACGCGTCGACCGACTGGCCCGCCTCCTTCGCCGCCAGCTCGGCGGGGGTCCCGTGCTCATCCGTCGCGCAGATGTAGAGGACGTCGTGTCCACGCTGCCGCAGATACCGCGCATACACGTCCGCCGGGAGCATGGACCCCACCATGTTGCCCAGGTGCTTGATCCCGTTGATATACGGAAGGGCGCTGGTGATGAGGTGTCGAGCCATTGCCGGCTGCTCCCAAGTCGCTACGGTGAGTGAGGATTTGCTTTACGGAACGTCAATATCGTACTGGACGGGGTGGGGGCACCGTCGCGGGCTTTTCGGGCGGGCGGGGGCGGCGCGCAACGGGAGTCGGCGGATGCTCCGGACGGCTGCCGCTGACGTGTGCGCCGGACGCCGGATCCCGGGCAGGACAAGGCGCCCCGCAGTAAGCCCGCCCTGCCGTCACCGACGCCACACGCCCACTATGGGCCCCACCACCGGGCCGTCACACCGCATCCGCCGACTTCGCGCTGTCCGTCGCCGGGACAGGGCCATGCTTCGGGGCCCGCCCATTGACCAGCAGGCCGGCGACGAGGGCGGCCAGCAGCATGATCGCCGAACCGATCCCGATGGCCACGGTGAACCCGTGCACCACCCCGTCCTTCACAATCCCGTCCCGGACGGCCGGCGTGAGCCCCCGCGCCCCGCTCCTGCGCGCCACATCCGCCACCTGCCCCGCGATATACGTCGCACTCGTCGACGTCGCGATCGTGTTCAACAGCGCCGTACCGATCGAACCCCCCACCTGTTGCGCCGTGTTGACCGTCGCGGACGTGACTCCGGAGTCATACGGCGCAACCCCCGTCGTCGCCGTCGCCATCACCGGCATAAAGGTCAGCCCCATACCGAGACCCACGAGAAGCTCGGCCGGCAGCACATGCGCGATATACGCGGGCTCGGCGGTCAGGAACGTCAGCGTGAAGAGCCCCGCGGAGGCGAGCAGCGCCCCCGGAACCATCAGGAAGCGCGGCGGCAGCAGATGCAGCAGCCGCGCCGATATCTGCGTCGACCCGATGACGATCGCCGCCACCATCGGCAGAAAGGCGAGCCCCGCCTTGACCGGCGAATATCCGAGCACGGTCTGGAAGTAATAGGTCAGGAACAGGAACATCCCGAAGAGGGCGATCACCGCCAGCGCCATGGTCAGGAAAGCGCCCCCACGATTCCGGTCCCGCACGATGTGCAGGGGCAACAGGGGGTGCCGGGCCCGCGTCTGCCACCACGCAAAGACGGCCAGCAGCACCACACCCCCCACCAGCAACCCGATGACCAGCCCGTCCCCCCACCCCCGCGGCTTCGCCTCGCTGCACCCGTAGACAATCGCGACCAGCCCGCCGCAGCCGAGCGCCACGCCCCGTATGTCCAGGTGGACGCGCCCCCGCTCGGGCGTGTCCTGCAGAAACACGGCCGCCCCGACGAGCGCGATCACCGCGATCGGCACATTCACATACAGACACCAGCGCCAGTCCAGGTACTCGGTCAGCAGCCCACCCGCGATCAAGCCGATGGCCGCACCCCCACCCGCAATGGCCCCGTAGATGCCAAAGGCCTTGCTTCGCTCTTTCCCGATCGTGAACGTCGTGGTCAGCAACGACAACGCCGACGGCGCCAGCAACGCCCCGAACGCCCCCTGCAACGCCCGTGCCCCGAACAGCAACCAGGACCCGGTCGCCGCCCCGCCCAAACCCGATGCGACCGCGAACCCGACCAGCCCGATCATGAACGTCTTCTTCCGTCCCACCAGGTCCGCGATCCGCCCGCCCAGCAACAGCAGCCCACCGAACGCGAGCGTGTACGCGGTGATCACCCACTGCCGGTTCGCATCCGACATCCCCAGCTCCCGCTGAGCCGACGGCAGCGCGATATTCACGATGGTCGCGTCCAGCACCACCATCAACTGTGCAATCGCGATCACCACCAGCCCCCACCAACGCCGCGGATCAGGCTCGGCGCCACCGGCCCAGCTGGGCGTGGTGCGGGCAGGAGGGGGTGCGGGCTCTTCCCCTTGGCTCGCGTGACTCATCGCGACCCGCCTCCGCCGGCAGTCGGCCATCGCCCCGATCGGCCCCGGCACACCCCCTCACGGCACCCCGGCCGCCCAAACTGCCTCAATCGGCGCGCAACACCCATTCAGCCTAGGCAGCCGGGCGAAGACTCGCCTCCCGTGGTGCATCGGCATCCGGACGGGCAGATCAGCCCAGCGGCTTTTTGACCTCGCCGCGTATCTTGTCCGTCGTATCCGCGAACGCTTGAAGGTCCACGGACTGCGGGTCCTTCGCCAAATCGGCGGCATCGGTCTGTGCCACGTTCCCACTCGTACTGGAATCGGCCCAGATGCAGAACGCCAGCGTGACCTTCTGGCCCATTTCCTGCCGCACATCCACTCCGCACGTAAGCGGATCCCCGCCCCCACTCGGTGTGAACTTCTTCTCCGCGACGGCGACTTCGGTCTTTCCGTCGCTCGTCATGCCATGGATGGCATGGTCGACGGTCTGGCTCGGATCATCGATGGCTCCATAAAGGCCGAGCATCACCAAGGACTTTGTGCCACTGGTGTACTGCCCACCCGCCGTCTTGATGCCATGCTCATTCGCCCCGTCGTGCGGCACGGCGTCATCGGCCTGCTGGGTGATGTCCTTGTCGAGCTTGTACTCGCCCCCGGCGAGCGTCTGCGGCACCGTGATCTTGTACTTCGGCCCGGTGGAACCACCGCCGGCGCCGCCGGCACCTCTGAAAGCCACGGTCGATATCACGCTCCCGATGACCACTATGCCGACGATCGAGCCGATGATTCCCCACACCTTGCCGGCATTCCCCTTGGGCGGAACCGGCGGCGGCATACCCGGCCCGCCGAACCCGAATGGGGCCTGCTGCGGCGCCCCGTAAGGCCCTTGAGGCGGCCCCGGGTGGGGAGCTTGCGGCCCGTACGGTCCAGGTCCTGGGGGCAACTGGCCTCCCGGAACCTGCTGCGGATATCCGCCCGGCCGGCCGAATTGCGGCGGACCGGACGGCGCGCCGTATCCCGGTGCGCCGCCAAAACCATTGTGCGGTTGCTGCGGTGTACTCATTTCATTCCTTCACTCAAGAGTTCTTGCCTCTGAGGGACAGGCGGGTCAGGTCTGGATGTCGTGCTTCCACCTCTGTTCACGCACGAATGGGGGCGGCCGCGGTGGGCCTGTGGTGGGCCCGGCCGCGGCCGGTGGGGGTGGTGCGTGGAGCGTGTTGTGGTGGGTCAGTTTTCCTTGAGGACGCCGGCGCTGCGGGCCTCGGCGAGCCACTCGGGGAACTCGACCATCAGCTGCTGGTACAGCTCGTCGTGGGTGAGGCTGCGGGGGTCGCGGCCGGCGTGGAAGAAGCCGGCATTGTCGACGGCGCGCTTCTCCGGGACGGCCAGGTCGTCGAGCTTGCGGAGGAAGTCGAAGCCCTTGGCCTCCGGGTCGCCGAAGCCGATGAACTGCCAGAAGATCGGGAGTTCGGCCGCTTCGCACAGGGCCTTCTCGGCGGCCGGCTTGGAGGTCGGGGCGCCGTCGGTCTGGAAGATGACGAAGGCGGGGGCGTCGGTGTCGGAGTTCTTGTAGTGCTCGACGACCGCGTTGATGGCCCAGTGGTAGTTGGTACGGCCCATGTGGCCGAGGCCGGCGTGCAGTTCCTCGATGCGGCCCTCGTAGTTGGTGAGGTCGAGGTCTGCGGTGCCGTCGATGTCGGTGGAGAAGAAGATGACGGGGACGGTGGCGTCGTCGTCGAAGTTGGCGGAGAGGCCGAGGGCCTGCTCGGCGAGGTTCTGGACCGTGCCGTCCTTGTAGTAGTTACGCATCGAGCCGGAGCGGTCGAGGACCAGGTAGACGGCGGCGCGCTGGGTGGCGAGGCCGTGCTTGTCCAGGGTGGCTGCGGCGGACTTGTAGAGGCTGAGGAGGGCGGGGGCGGTGGTGGGGAGGGAAGTGGAGGCGGGCGTGGAGGCGGGGGTGGGGGTGGGGGTGGTGGCTGCGGGGGCGGGTGTTGCCTCGGGCTCGGCCTCGAGCTTCTCTTCCGTCTTTGCCGCGGGCTCGGCGTCGGCGGTGGGCTTTGCCGCGGCCTCTGCCACTGCCTCTGCCTCGGGCTCGGTCTCCGGCTCGGTCTCCGGCTCGGCGACGGCTTCCGACTTCGCCTCCGCCTCGGACTTCGCCTCGGCCTCCGGCTCAACCTCCGGCTCAACCTCCGGCTTGGCCTCGGGCTTGGCCTCGTTGACCGGCTCGGCCTGGTCGGCGGGCTCGGCCTGAGGCGCTGCCTCCGTCTCCGGCTCGGCCTCCGTCTCCGGCTCCGCCTCGGCCTCCGCGGGCTTCGCCTCGGCCACGGGCTTCGCCTCGGCCACCGGCTTCGCCTCGACCTCCGGCTCCGCGGGCTCGGTTGCGGGCTCAGGGGTTGCCGTCGGGGCCGCTGCCTGGGCCGGTGCCGGGTTGGGGTTGTCGAAGGCCTGGCTTACGAGGTCGGCGACGACGTCGGTGGTGACGGATGCGTTGGCCTCGGGTGCGTCCTTGGCGGCCGTCTCGGTCGTCTCGGCCGTCTCCGAGGCAGCAGTTGTGGCCGTTTCGGTGGGCTCGGCAGCAGGCTCGTCCTGTGCGGCGGGCTCCTCAGGTACCGCGGGGGTCTCCGGGGCGCGGTCCGTCGGGCCGGCCTGTGCCGGGAGGGTGGCGGTCGTCGGCGCCGGGGCCGTGTCCGGGGTCTCCGTAGGGGCCGTGCGGGCGGCGGGGACCTCGGCCTCGGGGGCCGGGGTGGTGGAGTCCGGGGTGGATTCCTCGCGGGCCTCGGGGATGGTCGCGGACTCCGGCTTGTCGGCGCCGCTCGGGGCCGCGCCGGTTTCTTCACGGGTCGCCTTGGAGCGACCGAAAGCGTTGCGCAGCAGACTCCGAATGCCCATCGGCGAACCTCTCTTGTGTGTGGTGGGTGCGGCGTATGTCCGTGAAGCACAGACATGTCCCTGACCAGGACGGATACGTAAGGGTAGCGGCCAGCACCGGCCTCATCGTGGGACCCCGCGCCTTGTGTGGTGGGCCATCCGGGGGTGTTGCGGAGGGATGTGGTTTCGGCCGTCGGACGGCCGACGGGTTGTGCGGACGTTTGCCCTGCGTACGAGGTTGTTCGGTGCTCGGCGGAGCTTCTCGGCCCTGTGCGCGGACGTGCGTGCGGACGTGTGCAGATGTGTGGGCAGAACTGTGTGCAGATGTACGCGCGGGTGTGTGGGCAGGCGCAAGCAGGGCTTGCTCGGTGCGCTGCGGGCCGGCTTGACCATTTCCAGAGCACCGCTTGACCGCTCGTACGGTGCCGGGCGGGACTGCCGTGTCCCCGGATTCACCGTGTGTTCATGTTTGCGTCGTCGTGCGGCGGGGCGGCCCTCCTAGCGTCACCGCGAACCGAACGAAAACGTTCGACACCGTTCTGGAGGGGGAAAACGTGCGCAAGTTCCTGCCGCTGATCGGCTCGCATCCTGGTGGGCGTTCGGCCATGACGTGCCGGTACCGCTGTGGTGACGCCTGTTTTCACGAGACGCCCAATGTGAGCGACAACGAATACGTCGGTGATGTCATCGCCGGTGCGCTGTCGCGGCGTTCGATGGTGCGGGCGGCCGCGGTGGTGACGGCCGCGGCGGCGGCCGGGGGCGTAATGGGCGGGGTGGGGGCGCCTTCGGCCGCCGCCGCGCCGTCGGAGCATGGCCGTGAGCCCCACGGAGGCAAGGGCCACAAGGCCGCCCGCGGACTGCGGTTCGCGGCCGTCGCGCCGAATACGGCCGACGCGGTGGTCGTCGCCGAGGGGCATGCGCAGAACGTCGTCATCCGATGGGGCGACCCGATTCTGCGTGGCGCGCCGGCCTTCGACCCGGACCGGCAGTCGGCGAAGGCGCAGGCCGGGCAGTTCGGTTACAACAACGACTACATGGCCGTGCTGGACGTGCCGGGCGAGCGGCATCGGCAGCTGATGGTGATCAACCACGAGTACACGGATGAGCAGTTGATGTTCGCCGGATACGACGCGGAGGCGCCGACACGCGAGCAGGCCGAGATCGGCTGGGCGGCGCACGGGCTGTCCGTACTTGTCGTGCAGGAGGAGCAGCGCAGCGGGCGGCTGACGGCGGTGACCCGGCATCGGCTCAACCGTCGGATCACCGGCACCACGCCGTTCGAGGTGACCGGGCCGGCGGCGGGCAGCGAGCTGCTCAAAACGTCCGCGGACCCTGACGGCACCCGGATTCTGGGGACGCTCAACAACTGCGGGGGTGGCATTACGCCGTGGGGGACGGTGCTGTCCGGCGAGGAGAATTTCAACCAGTATTTCGCCAATGGGGGCGGTGTCACCGAACCGACGACCGCCGCTCGGCTCAAGCGGTACGGGATCACCGGCGGGGCCAGCCAGCGCAAGTGGGAGCGGTTCGACAAGCGGTTCGATGTGGCGCGTGAGCCGAATGAGGTGAACCGGTTCGGGTGGGTCGTCGAGATCGATCCGTACGACCCGGAGGCGACGCCGCGGAAGCTGACGGCGCTGGGGCGGTTCAAGCACGAGGCCGCCGAACCGCGGCTGACGGCCGATGGCCGGCCCGTCCTCTATATGGGCGACGACGAGAAGTTCGACTACTTCTACAAGTTTGTGTCCGGCAAGCGGATGAAGCGGGGGAGTTCGCGGGCCGCGCGGGAGCACAACCGGACGCTGCTGGACGAGGGGACGCTGTATGTCGCCAAGTTCAGCGGGGACAGCGCGGCGGGGGAGATCGACGGGTCGGGGAAGCTGCCCAAGGACAGGGAGTTCGACGGGTCGGGTGAGTGGATTCCGCTGGCGAGCGGTGACATTTCGTATGTGCCGGGGATGACGGCGGACGAGGTGTACGTCTTCACCCGCATGGCCGCGGACAAGGTCGGGGCCACGAAGATGGACCGGCCGGAGGATGTCGAGCCCAGCCCGCGCACCGGACGGGTCTATATCGCGCTGACCAACAACAGCGACCGCGGGAAGCCGGGGAAGGCGCCCGCGGATGAGGCCAATCCGCGGAACGCAAACAAGCACGGGCAGATTCTGGAGCTGAACGAGCACTGGGACGACCCCGCCGCCGACCGTTTCCACTGGCGGTTGTTCCTGGTTTGCGGCGACCCGGAGGACCCGGCCACGTATTTCGGTGGATTCCCCAAGGATCAGGTCAGCCCGATTTCCTGCCCGGACAACATCACCTTCGATGTGCACGGGAATCTGTGGATATCGACGGACGGAAATGGGCTGGGCAGCCATGACGGGCTGTTCGGGGTGGCGACCGCGGGTGAACGGCGGGGCGAGGTCAAGCAGTTCCTGACCGTGCCCACGGGGGCCGAGACATGTGGGCCGATCGTGCAGGAGCGGCGGGTGATGGTCGCCGTGCAGCACCCGGGTGAGGTGGACGGGGCGAGTGTGGAGAAGCCCGCGTCGCAATGGCCTGATGGCGAGGGGAAGTTGGTGCGGCCTTCCGTGGTCAGCGTGTGGCGGGAGGACGGGCGGGACATCGGGGTGTGAGACCGGGGTGATGGTCCGTGGGGCGGGCGGGATCAGCGCTCGTCCCACGGGGCCACGACCCCTGCCACCGGGCTCCGCCCCGCCCGCGCAGGCCGTCCCGCCGGCCCCTCCGCCGGCCCTTCCGCCGTCCCCTTTCGCGGCCGCCCACCCCGCCCCCACATCACGCCGCGGAAACGATGTGGCAAGAGCAGGGTAAGAAGTGAGTCGTTCAGGTATCCGATGCGCAGGTGTGCCCGTCTTCTCCGGTGACCATTGTCCCGAGCCGCCCGTTGTGCCTTAGGCGGCCGGATAGCAGGCAAGAACCCTTTCGCGGGTGACGGGAGATGTGGGCGCATGGGGCTGACCAGTCAGTCGCTCGAATACACGGTGGTCGTGCTGGCGGTGGCCTGTGTGGTTGCCACGGTGTGGCTCTGGCCCCGGCTGTCTCGGCGCGGGGTGGGGCCCGTCCTGGGCAGGCTGGGCGCCATTGTGGTCACCCAGCTGTCGATCGTGTGCGCGCTCGCCCTCGCCGTGAATACGAGCTTCGAGTTCTACGGCAACTGGGACGAGCTGCTCGGCAACAACGACAAGGCCCCGGTGTCCGTGAGCCAGGGCGGCGGGCAGTACGCCGCGGTCGGCAACATGAAGGGCGGGCTGATCCAGCCGGCCGGTCCGCAGGGCCTCGATCGGGTGACCGGGCTGCCGAAGGGCCCCGCCGACAAGGTGGGCAAGGTCGAGTCCGTACGGATCATCGGCCGCCGTACGCGCGCCATCAACCCGGGCTTCGTGTATCTGCCGCCGCAGTACTTCCAGCAGCAGTTCCGCCGGCAGCGGTTCCCCGTCATGGTCGTCATCAGTGGCTACCCCGGCGGGATCATGAACCTGGCGCAGCACCTCCAGGTGCCGCAGAACGCCGGCCGGCTGATCGCACAGGGCAAGATGCAGCCGACGGTGATCGTGATGGTCCGGCCGACGATCGCGCCGCCGCGGGACACCGAGTGCGTGGATGTGCCGGGCGGGCCGCAGGCCGAGACGTTCTTCACCAAGGACCTGCCGGACGCCATGAAGTCGGCCTACCGGGTGGGTCATGACCCCAGTGCCTGGGGCGCGTTCGGATACTCGTCCGGTGGTACGTGCGCGCTGCAGCTGGCGATGCGTAACCCGAAGGCCTACACCTCGGCGGTCTCGCTCTCCGGCGACTACGCGATCAAGGACGACCTGACCACCGGCAGCCTCTTCGGCGCCGGCCCGGCGGGCGCCCAGCGCGAGCGTGAGCACGATCTGCTGTGGCGCCTGAAGAACCTGCCCGCGCCGCAGATCTCCGCCCTGGTGGCCAGCAGCCGCAAGGGCGAGGCGGATTACGGCGACACCATGAAGTTCATCCATGCGGCCAAGTCGCCGATGACGGTCGACTCGATCATCCTGCCCCAGGGCAGCCACCAGTTCGCGACCTGGCGGCGCGAGGTCGTACCGGCCCTGGAGTGGCAGAGCCAGCAGCTGACGTTCCCGCAGGACACCCAGGCCGTCGCCCCGCCGCGCAAGCCGGGGGCCGGAGGGGGCAAGGGCGGCGCCCCGGGCAAGGTGACCGGGACGCCCAAGGCGCCGGCGACCGGCGATGACAAGGGACGCCGGCGGGTGGAGGCGGAGCGCCCGCAGGGGTGAGCCGAAGATCCTTCCGTAGCCGTGAGCCCGGCCCGCACCCCGCGGGCCGGGCTCACGGCCGTTCGGGCCGGTAGGCCATCCCCGGCTCCGGCTTCGCCGGGGAGAGCAGCTGGGAGACCGTGACGACCGTATAGCCGCGCTTCTTCAGCTCCTTGAGGATGCCCGGGACGGCCGGCACGGTCCCCTTGTAGATGTCGTGCAGCAGGATGATGCCGTCCCGCTGGGTCTGTTCGAGCACCCGCTTGGTGATCAGGGCCGAGTCATTGGTCTCGTAGTCCTTGGCGGTCACGCTCCACAGGACCTGTGCCAGGCCGAGATCCTTGCTGATCTGGGAGACCTCTCCGTCGGTCCGGCCCTGCGGCGGGCGCATCAGCGTGGGCGTCTTGCCGGTGATCTTGCGGACCGCGTCCTGTACGCGGGACAGCTCCCGCTTGGCCTCTTCGGGCTTGATCTCGGTCAGGATCTGGTGCGACCAGGTGTGGTTGGCCAGCTCATGCCCCTCGGCGTCGATCCGCCGCACCTCGGCGGGGCGCTTTTCGATGTGGTTCTTGCCGAGCATGAAGAAGGTCGCGTGCGCCTTCTCCTTCTTGAGGATGTCCAGCAGACGGTTGGTGTTCTCGCTGGGGCCCGCGTCGAAGGTGAGCGCGACGCACTTGGCCTTGCGGCAGTCGACCTGCGCGCCGCCGTCCTGCGAACCCTTCGCGTTCTTGGCGTCCTTCGTCTGCACATCGGCCGCCGGGGCGTCGGCGCGGGCGTCGGCCGGTGCCGTGACGTCGAAGCTGGCGCAGCCGCTGAGGGCCAGGACCAGGGAGGTGGCCGCCAGCAGCCCGGCTATGGACGTGCTGCGGGTCGCGGGAATCTGCTTCGGCATGCGGGTCTCTCTTCGGACGTGGGCGGTCGACCACGAGCCCTTGAGCTGCGCTTTCGGGCATGGCAAAGCCGACGCGTACGGGGGCGTGCCCCGCCGCGCCGACCATCGGGCGAAGTGGTCGAACGGACTCAAGGGACTATACACAGGCAGTACACACTGCGTGTATACGTGGGGTGTGTACGCGGAGTGTGCAGGCGTGGAGTTCGCAGGCGTGGAGTGCGCGTGGAGTGCGCGAGGAGCTGCCGCCGGCGGAGGCCGTCCGCGGTCCACCCCGATCGGACGCGTCCGCCGCGACACCCCGCACCCGCCGGGGTGGACTCGTACCGTGACCGCACCGCCGCCGGACGACTGCCTGGCCCGTAACGACTGGATCTGCGGCGACTACCTGAGCACCCGCCGGCAGATCCTGTTGGACGCGGTCGCCCAGCACATCCAGCTGACGGTGATCTCGGTGGCGCTCGGGCTGCTGATCGCGGTCCCGCTGGCGCTGCTGGCCCGGCGCAGACGCTGGACGGTGGGGCCGGTGCTCGGCATCACCACCGTCATCTACACGATCCCGTCACTGGCGATGTTCTCGCTGCTGCTGCCGTTCTACGGGCTGTCCGCCACCCTCGTCGTGGTCGGCCTCGCCCTCTACTCCCTCACCCTGCTCGTACGGAACCTCCTGGCGGGGCTGGACGGTGTTCCCACCGAGGCCAAGGAGGCCGCCCGTGGCATGGGCTACGGGCCGCTGCGCCAACTGCTGACCGTCGAACTGCCGCTGGCTGTACCGGCCGCGATGGCCGGGCTGCGGATCGCCACGGTCTCGGCGGTGGCGCTCACCACCGTCGGCGCGATCGTCGGGTACGGCGGGCTGGGCAACCTCATCTACGCCGGTATGAATTCGTTCTTCAAGGCGCAGGTGCTCACCGCCTCCGTGCTGTGCGTGATCATCGCGGTCGTCTTCGATCTGCTGTTGCTCGGTGCGGAACGGCTGCTCACCCCGTGGCGGCGGGCGAGCCGGCGGGCCCGGCCGCGCGGCCGGGCGGTCGCGGGGGTGAAACGGCTGGTCGCGGCCCCCGGGCGGCGGGCATGAACACCCTCTCCGCGGTCTGGACATGGCTGACCACCGGCGCCAACTGGGCGGGCGAGAACGGTGTCTGGCACCGTCTCGAACAGCACGTTGTGCTGACCTTCGCCTGCCTGGTCATCAGCGCCCTGATCGCGCTGCCGATCGCGCTGACCCTCGGACACCTCGGGCGCGGCGGCGCGCTGGCCGTCAATCTCGCCAACGTGGGCCGCGCGGTGCCGACCTTCGCCGTACTCGTGCTGCTTCTGCTCACGCCCATCGGCCGGTACGGGCAGTGGCCGACCGTCATCGCGCTGGTGCTGTTCGCCGTCCCGCCGCTGCTGACCAATGCGTACGTGGGGATGCGCGAGGTGGACCAGGACGTGGTGCGGGCGGCGCGGGGGATGGGGATGACCGGGACGCAGCTGGTGTGGCGGGTCGAGGTACCGCTCGCCTTTCCGCTCGTTCTGACCGGCATCCGGATCGCCGCGGTCCAGCTCGTGGCCACCGCCACGCTCGCCGCGCTGGTCGGCGGCGGCGGGCTCGGCCGGATCATCACCGCGGGGTTCAACCTGGCCAGCACCCCGCAGGTGGTCGCCGGCGCGGTGCTGGTCGCGGTGTTCGCGCTGTTGATGGAGGCCGCCTTCGAACTGGCGCAGCGGTGTGCGCCGGGGTGGGCGCGGGGGCGGGTCGGGTGAGGGCCGGCGCCACGGCCGTCGCGGTCCTCACGCTGCTGGGTCTCACCGCCTGCACCAGCGGCCCCTCCCTGGAGACCCGTGCCGCGATCACCGCCTCCCCTGGGGACAGCCACGATCTGGCCATCGGCTCGGCCGGCTTCACCGAGAGCGAGCTGCTCGCCCAGATGTACGCGGCGCTGCTCCGGCACGCCGGCTACCGGACCCATGTCCTCACGGTCGGCAACCGTGAGCTGTACGAACCCGCCCTGGAAGCCGGGCAGATCGATGTCGTCCCCGAGTACGCCGCCACCTTCGCGGACTGGCTCAACGCCAAGAACAAGGGCTCCAAGGCGGCCCCGGTCGCCTCGCCCGACCTCGGCGTCACACTGCGTGCGCTGCGCCGGCTGGCCGGCCCCCGCGGCCTGACCGTGCTCCAGGCCGGCCGGGCCGTCGACCAGAACGCTTTCGCGGTCAGCGCCGCCTACGCCCGTAAGCACCACCTCAAGACCCTCAGTGACCTGGGCCGCGCCAGACTGCCGGTGCGTCTCGCGGCGGGCGATGAGTGCGTCCAGCGGCCGTTCTGCGCGCCGGGGCTGAAGAAGACGTACGGGATCAACCTCACCGCCATCGACCCGAAGGGCGTCGGCACCACGCCCGCCAAGCAGGCCGTGCAGAACGGGCAGGACCAGATGGTGCTGACCACCAGCACCGATGCCACCCTCGACCGGTTCGGTCTGGTGCTGCTCGCCGACGACAAGAAGCTGCAGAACGCCGACCATGTCCTCCCCGTCGTCAACCGTGCCCGTGCGGGCAGCGAACGGGCGGCCGCCGCGCTCAACCGCCTCAACAAGGTCCTGACCACCGCCGATCTGGCGAATCTCAATGAGCAGGTGGACAGCTGGCGGCGGCTGCCGGCGGATGTGGCGCGCAACTACCTCGTGTCGAAGGGGCTGTTGCCGCAGAGGTGAGACCGGTGAGCGGATGTTTCACGTGAAACGGTTCGGGCCCAACCTGGGTGAGCCGTGAGGCGTGTGCGACCTGTATGGGTCGTAGGAGAGGCATGCGAGAGTGTCATCTCGGGGGACGGTCTGGTGCGAGGGGGCGGACGACGGTGATGGTGCTCAAGGGCAGATGGGGCAGGGCGGTTCTGGCGGTTCTGGTCACCATTGCCACGGTGCTGCTGCTCGGGCCCGGTGCCGGTGGACCCGGCGGGGTGCGCCGGGGCGGTGACAGGCCGTCCTTCACGCTCCGCACCCACGAGCCGTACACCATCGCCCCGGCCGACCGTGGCAGGATCCCGCCCCTCACACCTGCTTTCGGGAACACCGGGCGCCTAGCGGCGCCTCATGGCGTGGTCATGCGCGTAACGATCACCGATGGCGCCTTCGACACCCCCGGCACCCCCAACAACTGCTACTACGCGAAACACCACCGCACGATCTTCTGCGAGTTCCCGAACGCCGTGCCCGTTGGGGCCGGGTACGAGACCGCCAAGCCTCTCCCGGAGGTCTTCGGCCACTCTCTCGTCAGGGGGGCGTACACATATTCCGTCTGGCCGCTGGGGGATCCGCCCGCGCACACCGAGGACTACAAAGCGCAGTACGAACGGGGCAGGGAGCCCGCGCTCGGTCTCGAACCGGTCGCCGTCGGCACGCTCAAGGGCGGTGGTGAACTGCGCTTCGTCTCGGCCGGCTATGCCGACAGAGCGGACTGGGGCATCAAGGGCATCACGCTCCGCGGCAGGATCGGGGAGTATGCCGTGGCGGCGATCCCGGCCCCCACCGGCCTCGCCCAGCGGGTGCGGGTGGAGGTGCCGCAAGGTACGACCTTCGCCCCGCTCACGCGGGAGGAGCGGGAGGGGCTTCCGTCCGAGAGCGACTACTGCTCGCGTGATCAGGAGGACGGGAACATCTACTGCAGCAACGCCAACTGGTTCGTCACCCTGCGGGTGCGGATCGACCGACGGGTCGAAGGCGCCGAGGGCAGGATCTCGGTGCCCGAACCCGCCAACGGAGACACCAACCCCAGCAACAACACCGCGCCGATCAAACTGGAGATCACGGGCCCGGCGCGAGCCGACCAATGGGTCCCGCCCGTCCCCACCGATCGCGATGATCCCGTCAATCCGGACGTGTCACCCCTGTCATCCGCCATCGACATCGACAGCCGCACCCGGGACATCGCGCTCGCCGCGGCCGCGTCGGCCGCCGCTCTCGCCCTGGTGACCTTCCTCCTCATGCGTCGCGGGCGCACCCGGCGCGCAGCGGCATCCCGCCAACCCGGCGCGGAGGAGTGACGGGCCGCGCCCGCGTACTCACTCGGCAAGCACCCGTACGCGGCAAGCACCTCACTGCGTAGGCACCTCACTGCGTAGGCACCTCACTGCGTAGGCACCGAATCCACTTCCGCCCGCTCCCGCGGCACCCCTCGCTCGTCCGAGTCGATCGTGCGGCGCAGCGCCTCATGGAGCGTGGTGGGGGTGAGTACGCCCAGGAAGCGCCGGCCGTCGAGGACCGCGATCCAGCCGGCGTCGTGTTTGAGCATCTCGCTGAAGGCCGCCTTGAGGGTGCCGCTCACCGGCACCCAGGCCTCCATACGGCGGGCGTGCCCGGCGACCGTGCCGTGCGCGCCGGCCAACTCCTCCGTGCCCACCCAGCCGTGCAGTTCGCCCTCCTCGTCGAGCACCACGGCCCAGCGGGCACCACCCGCCCGCAGTCGGCTCGCCGCCTCCGCGGCCGGTTCGCCGAGGCGGGCGAACGGGGGGCGTTCGAGGTCGCCGCGGTCGATGCCGGTCACCGACAGCTGCTTCAACGCACGGTCGGTGCCCACGAATTCGGCGACATACGGGGTGGCGGGGGCGCCGAGGACGCTCGCGGGGGTGTCGTACTGCTCGATCCGGCCCGCCCCGTAGACCGCGATCCGGTCGCCGAGCCGGATGGCCTCCTCGATGTCATGGGTGACCAGCAGCACCGTCTTGTGCATGGTGGCCTGTAGCCGCAGAAACTCCTTCTGGAGCCGGTCGCGGACCACCGGGTCGACCGCGCCGAACGGCTCGTCCATCAACAGCACGGGAGGGTCGGCGGCGAGCGCACGGGCCACCCCCACCCGCTGGCGCTGGCCGCCGGAGAGCTGCTCGGGGTAGCGCGAGCCGTGGACGGCCGGGTCCAGGCCGACCAGTTCCAGGAGTTCGGCGGCCCGCTCGCGCGCCTTGGCCTTCTTCCAGCCGGTCAGAAAGGGCACGGTCGCGGTGTTGTCGAGGACGGTGCGGTGCGGGAAGAGGCCGGTCTGCTGGATGACGTAACCGATCCGGCGGCGCAGCTTGACCGGGTCGACGCCGGCGATGTCCGAGCCCTCGACGAAGATCTTCCCGTGCGTGGGATCGATCAGCCGGTTGACCATCATCATGGTCGTGGTCTTGCCGCAGCCGGACGGTCCGACCAAGGTCACCAGTTCACCCTCGCCGACCTCGAAGGAGAGATCGTCGACGGCGGTGGTCCCGTCGGGGTAGCGCTTGGTGACGGACTCGAACCGGATCATTGAGCCATTGAATCCCGCTGCCCGTGACGGGTCCCGCCATGCGGGCAATCGGGTGGGGACCGCTCCACGGACCGTCAGACCGCGCCCGACCCCGGCCCGTCGCTCATCCGGTACCCGGCGCCCGGCACACTCTCGATCACCGGCGGATCGCCGAGCTTGGCGCGCAGCGTGCCGAGCGTGACGCGGACGGCATTGGTGCGGTAGCTGGTGTGCTCCTCCCACACCTCCTCGATCAGATCGTCGCCGCTGACCACCGCGCCCTGGGCGCGCAGCAGCACCTCCAGCACCCCGAACTCCTGCCGTGACAGGGCCAGCGGCCGGCCGTCGCGTACGGCCAGCCGGCGCGCGGTGTCGACGGTGACGCCGGCCCGCTCGATGACCGGCGACAGGGCGGGGCGGGCCCGCCGGCCCAGCGCCAGGACCCGGGCGACCAGCTCCTCGTACGCGAACGGCTTGGTCAGATGGTCGTCGGCGCCCAGCCCCGGGCCCGCCGGCCGGTCGTGGACCGTGCCGGCCGCGGTGAGCACCAACACCCGGGTCGGCAGCCCCTGTTCGGCGATATGGCGGCAGATCTCGTCGCCCTGCGGACCGGGCAGATCGCGGTCCAGGACGAGCACGTCGTACGCGCCGAGCCGCAGCCTGGCCAGCGCCTCGCGGCCGTCATGGGCGATATCCGCCGCGATCGCCTCGCGGCGCAGACCCGCGCCGATCATGTCCGCGAGGAGTTCCTCGTTCTCCACCACCAGAACGCGCATGGGCCATATGTACCCGAGGCGCACCTGTCATCGAGGTGAACGTCGTCCGCCGCGGCCCCTCGGACCTGGGAATTCACCACGGTGGAGCCGGGTGGCGCCCGACGGTGGGTGAAACGGAAGGCGACCCGCTGTCGGTCTCTGTCCGGCCGTACGGGCGGCCCGGCCGTCGCCGACACCCGCTCTGCAGGCGGTGCAGGCGTGCGGCCGCACCGGACGCGGCCGACGGGCGACACCGGCGAACGGGTGCTGGAGGCGGCCCGGTACGGGGGCCGTAAGAGTTGCTTCCGCCGCACCGCCTCCGCTCCTGCCGCCTCCGGCCCCATCGTCGTGCTTACGATCCACTTCGGCCACCGGTCGGAAGGGTGGAAGGGAACGCCACGATGAGAGCCGTAGCAGTCAGCGCATTCGGTGAACAGCCGCAGCTCATGGATCTGCCACAGCCCGAGCCAGGGCCCGGTGAGGTTCTGGTGCGGCTGTCCGCCGCCGGACTCAACCCCGTCGACTGGAAGATCGCCGATGGCATGCTCGGGGATGCCGTGCCGACCGCCTTCCCGCTCGTCCTGGGGACGGACGGGGCGGGTGAGGTGCTCGCGATCGGTACCGGCGTACGGCGGTTCACCGTCGGCGACGCGGTGTTCGGCCAGTTCCAGCGGCCGGAGCAGGGCGGCGGTTCGTACTGCGAACTCGCCGTCGCCGAGGAGAGCCGGATCGCGCACGCCGCCCGCAGCGTCACCTACGCCACCTCCGCGGCGCTGCCGACGGCCGGCATGACCGCGTACAACCTGGTCGAGGAGACCCGGATCAGCGAGGGCAAGCGGGTGCTGATCGTCGGCGCGACCGGCGGCGTCGGCACCTTCGCCACCCAGCTGGCGGCCGGCCGCGGCGCCGAGGTGATCGCCACCGCGCGCGCGTCCAACGCGGAGCTGATGCGCACCCTGGGCGCCGCGGAGACCGTCGACCACACCGCGGGCCCGGTCGCCGACCAGGTCCTCGCGGCCCATCCGGACGGTGTGGATGTGCTGATCGACATGACCGGCGGCCCCGAAGAGTTCGGCGAGCTGACCCGGACCGTACGCGACGGGGGCACGGCCGTCTCGCTCATCGGCTCGGCCGACGCGGACGACCTGACCGAACACAATCTGCGCGGCTTCAACTTCGTCAACCGCCCCTCCCCGCAGCTTCTGGAGATCCTCGCGGGCCATATCGACGCGGGCCGCCTGACGGTCCTGGTGGGCCGCGAGGTGTCCCTGGAAGAGGCCCCGGAGGCCCTGGCGGCCAGCCGCACCGGCCGGGCACAGGGGAAGACGGTCCTGGCGATCTGAGAGGACGTCAGGATCCGCTGGTGGCACGGGCGGCGAGCCGTCGCGCGCGCAGCGCCCGGGCCGCCGGCGGTCCCGCCGCGGCCAGCGCCGCCGTCAGCGTCCCCGCGCCGACCATCAGCCAGACGCCGGTACGCAGCGGATCGGTGAGCGCATCGGCGTATGCGCCGGCGGCCGGCCGGGAGACCATGGCGGGCAGCGCGTCCAGGGTGCGGCTGCGGACCAGCGCGAGCAGCGCGGCCAGCAGCGCGGCGGCCGCCGCACAGCCCGCCCCCGTACAGATCAGCGCCCGCCGCCGGCGCCGCGCCAGCAGCAGCCCGCCGCCCAGACACAGCGCGGCGGTGGGCGGCAGCAGCATCGCCCCGGTGCCCACGACGTCGTAGACGGCCCGGATCCGCGGTACGTCAGGGGCCTTGAGCAGGACGATCTCCACCCCGGCCCGCGGCACCCGGCGGAGGATGTCGAGCCCCATGCCGTTGTGCGACAGCTGATGCTTGACCCGCTCCACGACCGGGGTGAGATCCAGCGTGACCGCGGCATCGCCGGATGCGGTCAAGGTGCCGTCCAGGGTCCGGTGGGCGGTCCGGTGCACCCCGTTCCACATGGCCGGAAAGCCGCGGCCGGTGACGACCTGCCGGACCTGCTTGCCCACGAACTCGCGGATACCGCGGGTGAAGTGCTTGCGCACCGCGGGACGCTCGGCGCGCGGTACGGCCTTCAGCAGCCCGTCGAGCCGCACATGTGCCATCACCCCGTCCGTCACATCGTCGACGACGGCCTCCTGGACGGCCGTGTTCCCGGCCAGCGGCGCCACCGCCGCCACATAGCTGTCGGTCTCGGTCAACTCGGCCCGGGCCCAGATGGCGGCCAGGCTCAACGGCAGCAGCACCGCGCCCACCAGCAGCAACACCCCACCGGCCAGCGCCCGTCCGGGCCGCCGCGGCCCCGCCGGCGGCCGCTCCCCCTCCGGCACCCGCCCGCCCTGGCGTACGGGTGCGCTCGCTGACATCGCGTCCTGTCCTTCCTGCGCGGCGGACTGGGGCGTGTCTGCGGGATCAGCCGGGCCGGGGTGATCTTTCGGACACGCCCTATGGCCACCTTCCAGGCAAGTCCGATCCCCCGCCGCCCGCGAGCGGGGCCGGTGCCAATGGGTGACCCGGCGCGCGGCCCCGCTCCTCAGCGCCCCTTCGCGGTGCGCCGCCGCCGCACCGCCCGCACCACCCCCGGCCCGAGCAGCGCGGCGACCGCGGCCGCCACCGCCCACCACACCCACCCGTCACGGCCGGCCTCCTCCGGGTGGGTCTCCGGCAGGTCGTCCAGATCGCCCGAGCAGGCCGCCGGGGCGTAGGACCCGTCCACGTAGACACAGGCCGTGGCGGCGGCGCGCAGGGTGCCGGGGGCGGCGGTGGTGGTGAGGTCGGGGCGGTCGCCGAGGACGGCCGTGGCGGTGAACACCTGGATGTCGTGCGCGGGCAGGTCGGAGCGCCAGATCGCCTTCTGCCGGCCCATGCCGTGGCCCTGGACGATCCCGCCCGCGGCGGTGGCCGAGGTGGTGGTGGCCGGCATCCGCTGTTCGATACGGGCCCGGCGGACGTCGGTGGCGCCCAGGTTGTGCACGGTGATCCGGTACTCCAGCCGTTTGCCGGCCTCGGTGTCATCGAGGCCGTCGGTCACCGCCACCGTCACCGAGACGGCGGGCGGCGCCTGTGGGGCGTACGCGACGGCGGACGGTACGGGGAGCGATGCGGCGCCCAGCAGCGCGCAGACAGCGGCGGTTCTCATGCCGTCATCCGAGCATCGCGGCGCCCGCGACCGGTGGCTTGCGGCTCGCTCCCGGCCCGGGTTCACCCGAGTGAGGGGAAGGTCGCGGCGCGCTGTCCGGCGGACGGGCGCTCAGCGGCCGCCCGGCAGCCCCTCAGTGCCGGTGCGGCCTCGGCCGGTGGACCGGGCCATGGGCGTCCTCGCAGTGGTCGGTGGGCTGCTCCGGGCCGGGGCGTCGGCTCAGCGTAAGCACCTCGTCGGCGTCGCCCTGTTCGCCGACGTGGTCGACCTGGAGGGTGGCGTGGGTGATGCCGTACTGCCCGCTCAGCAGCTCCTGCAGCCTGCGCCGGACCTTGTGGCAGTCGCCGCCCGGCGCCACCAGGATGTGCGCGGACAGCGCCGGCTGTCCGGAGGTGATCTGCCAGACGTGCAGATCGTGCACCTCGACGACCTCGTTCTCGGCGGCCAGCTGATCGCCCAGCGCGTCCGGGTCGACGCCGGCCGGCGCGGCCTCCATGAAGATCCGGCCGGACTCGCGCACCAGCCCCGTACCGGCCCGCAGCATCAGCGCGACGACCACCAGCGAGGCGATCGCATCCGCCCGCGCGAACCCCGTCATCAGCACGATCAGACCGGAGATGGCGGTGGCGACGAACCCGAACAGGTCGGTGAGGATGTGCTGGTAGGCGCCCTCGACGTTGAGGCTGGAGCGGTTGGCCTTGGACAGCAGCCAGGTGCAGATCAGGTTCACCACGATCCCGGCCAGCGCGGTGACCAGCACCAGTCCGCCGGTCACCGCGGGCGGCGTGATCAGCCGCTGGACCGCCTCGTACGCCAGCCAGACCGACAGCAGCAGCAAGGTGATGCCGTTGGCCTGTGCGGAGAGGATCTCGGCGCGCTTGAGCCCGTACGTATAGCCGCCGCGCGCCGGCCGCGCGGCCAGCCGCATCGCGATCAGGGCCAGCACGATCGAGACCGCGTCGGTGAGCATATGGGCGGCGTCCGAGATCAGCGCCAGGGACTGGGCCACGACACCGATGACGACCTCGACCGCCATGTACGCGCTGAGCAGGATGAGCGCGGCCCGCAGCCAGCGCCGGTCGGCGTCCGGTGAGACACCGTGCGAGTGGCTGTGGCTGTGTCCGTGGTTGTGGGCGTGCTCGGTCATGGCGCGCTCCTTCCTGGCTCCTCGCTGCGAAGCAAACCGCACTTCGGCAAAAGATCCAAAGGCTGCACCGGTGACCGTTGTCATTACCGTCGAACGGCGTATCGTGCCTGGTCAGAGCGGTGCGACGGGGAGAGGGACCGGACCGCGAAACGGACCCCGACTCTCCGGTCCGCCGGGCGTGGGGAGCCGTCGACAGCCGCCCCACCCCGGTACGATCCGGCGGCATGAGCGCTACGGGGGAGACCAAGCGGCCCGCGCCCGGCACGGGCCAGGTCCTGGCGGTGCTCGGCCTGCTGGCCGCCGTCGCCGTCCTGTCCACCCACCATGAGGGCCTCCCCTTCTGGCTGGGCGCCCTGACCGGCCTGCTCGCCGTCCTCGGCTATCTGGTCTGCTTCGACTCCCCACGCGGCATCTGGCAGTGGCTGCCGGCGGTCGTGGGCTTCTGCACGGCGTTCCTGTTCGCGGGGCAGTTCTTGCTCTCGTTGCTGACGTAGGCGGCCGCTTGGGGCACCGGCCTCCCGCCGTCACCCCACCCACACCGCCGCGCGGTCAGGCCACCGCCACCGTGGCCCGCCCCACGCGGCGATCATGGCGCCGTTGTCCGTGCACAGGCGCAGCGGCGGGACCCGCAGGGCGATGCCGAAGTAAGTGCAATCAATGTGCAATAAGTACACCGAGGTCGGCCCGGGTTCCGCGCGGGTCGTGCCGGGCCGGTGGACGGGCTCCCCGCGGGCGGCCGCGAACCGCCCGGTCAGTAGAGTTCGGCTCCTGTCCCCGGACCTGTCCCGGTCCCCGTCGACCTCTGAGGTACTCGGCAGTGAGCCCCGCACCACCCGCCCCGGCCGCTCCTGAACCCCTTACCGTCGTCGGCATCGGAGCCGACGGCTGGCACGGACTGCCCGCCGCCTCCCAAAAGGCCCTGCGCACCGCCGAGGTGCTGATCGGCGGCCCGCGCCAGCTCGCGCTGCTGCCCGAGGAGTGCGCCGGCGAGCGGATCCGGTGGCCCTCCCCGCTGCGCCCTGCCGTCCCCGGGCTGCTGGTCACCTACGCCGGCCGCCGGGTGTGCGTACTGGCCAGCGGCGACCCGATGTTCTACGGGATCGGACGGACGCTGACCGAGGTGCTGGGGGAGGAGACGGCGGACGGGGCGACCGAGGCGAAGGCCCGGCCCGGGTCCGCCGCCGTGAGCCACCGGCTGCGCATCCTCCCGCACCCCTCCTCCGTCTCCCACGCCTGTGCCCGCCTCGGCTGGCCGCTGGAGGACACCGAGGTCATCACGCTCGTCGGACGGCCCATCGAGAACCTGGCCCGCGCCCTGTACGACGGCCGCCGCCTGCTGGTGCTGTCCGCCGGCGCCGGCACCCCCGCCGAGGTCGCCGCCCTGCTCCGCGCACACGGCTTCGGCCCGACCCGGATGCGCGTACTGGAACAACTCGGCGGCGAGCGCGAGCGGATGGTGGAAGGGGCGGCCGCCGACTGGGACGCGCCCCCCGCCGACCCCCTCAACGTCATCGCCCTCGACTGCGCCCGCGATCCCGGCACCCCGCCCCTCTCCACCGTCCCCGGCCTCCCCGACGCCGCGTACGAACACGACGGCCAGCTCACCAAGCGTCATATCCGCGCCGCCACCCTGGCCGCGCTGGCGCCCGCGCCCGGCGAACTCCTGTGGGACATCGGCGGCGGCTCCGGCTCCATCGCCATCGAATGGCTGCGCGCGCACCGCAGCTGCCGCGCCGTCAGCGTCGAGCGCGATCCCGTACGGGCCGAGCGGATCGGCCGTAACGCGCGCACGCTCGGCGTACCGGCACTGCGCGTCGTCCACGGCCCCGCACCCGCCGCGCTGGACGGACTGCCCACGCCGGACGCGGTGTTCATCGGCGGCGGCCTGACCGCCCCCGGCCTGCTGGCCGCCTGCTGGGACGCGCTGCCCCCGGGCGGCCGGATCGTCGCGAACACCGTGACGCTGGAGTCCGAGGCGCTGCTCGCCGAGCGCCACCGGCAGCACGGCGGTGAACTGGTCCGGCTCGCGGTCGCCCACGCGGTGCCGGTCGGCGGCTTCACGGGCTGGCGGCAGGCGATGCCGGTCACCCAGTGGTCGGCGGTCAAGCCACCGGGCGAGCAGCGCTAGCGCACCCGCCGCCCCTCTCCCCCGCTTCCTCCTCCCCGCTCCCTCCCCCAGGAGACCGAACACCCATGACCGTCCACTTCATCGGCGCGGGTCCCGGCGCCGCCGACCTGATCACCGTGCGCGGCGCCCGTACCCTCGCCTCCTGCGGGGTCTGCCTCTACGCCGGCAGCCTGGTGCCGCGCGAGCTGCTCGCCGAGTGCCCGCCCGGCGCCCGGCTGATCGACACCGCGCAGCTGGACCTCGACACGATCACCGCCGAGATGGTCCGCGCCCACGAAGAGGGCCATGACGTCGCCCGGCTGCACTCCGGCGACCCGTCCGTCTTCAGCGCGGTGGCCGAGCAGATGCGCCGCCTGGACGCGGCCGGCGTCCCCTACGAGGTGGTGCCGGGCGTCCCCGCTTTCGCCGCCGCGGCCGCCGCCCTCAAGCGGGAACTGACCGTCCCGACCGTCGGCCAGACCGTCATCCTCACCCGCGTCGCCCAGCGCGCCACCCCCATGCCCGAGGGCGAGGACCTCGCCACCCTCGGCCGCAGCGGTGCGCTGCTGGTCCTCCACCTGGCCGCCATGTACGTCGACCGGGTCGTCGCCGAACTCCTGCCGCACTACGGCGCCGACTGTCCCGCCGCCGTCGTCGCCATGGCCTCCCGCCCCGACGAACTCGTGCTGCGCGGCACCCTCGCGGACATCGCCGAGCAGGTGAAGGCCGCGGGTGTGGTCCGTACGGCCGTCATCATGGTCGGCCGCACCCTGGGCGCCGAGCAGTTCCGCGACAGCCATCTGTACTCGGCGGACCGGGAGCGGCCGCACGGGCCGTGCGGGCCGTGCGGGTCCTCGACAAGCCTGCCCGGCTGATTGTATGACCGCATCGGGGTGAATATCCGTTATCCACCTGTCGGTCGCCGGTAAAGGAAGGTGCAACACCCAAGGGAGACCGAGGCAAAGGAGCACCCCACGATGCGTACCAGACTGGCCGCCGGTGCGGTCGTCGCCGCCGCCCTGCTGACCCTCTTCGGCGACAACGTCGCCGGCGCCGACGGCAGGAGCGATCACGTACGGAGACATCACGGCACCGTACGGCTGAATGACGGCCCGATCCGCATGACGGCCTGTGCCCTCGGAACGGCGCTGGGGACGCTCACCGGTCGCGACAACGACTGCGTGGCGGACCGCCTGGGGTACCGGCGCGGTGACAGGCGCAACGACGGTCGCAGCTACGGAAACAATGACGGTCGCAGCTACGGAAACAGCGATGGTCGTAGCTACGGTGCCAACTACGGACGCACCGACGGTGCCAACTACGGACGCAGCGACGGCCGGAGCGAGGGCCGCAGCGATGGCTTGAGCGCGGGCAGCGGCAACGGACCGGCCTGGCGGTAGAGCAGTACGACCTCGCGGTGCCGGCCGATGCCGGGACCGGCGAAGGCACCAGGGGCGCCGTGGCGGCGTCGTGGCGGGCGGTGTCGCGGCGGTGGCATGGCGATCGCGCAGCGCGCATGACCGGTCGGACACGCCCTACTGCGCGCCGCCCGGCCCCCGCGGCTCCGCCCGTCCCACCACCATCCCCGCCCGGTCGATACAGATGACATCGACCGCGACCGGCGCCCCGCGCAGCACGGCCAGCGACTCCTCGCGGGCCGTGGCCGCCACCAGGTCGCCCAGCGGAACGCCCGCCGCCGCACACAACTGGAGCGCCGCAAGGCCCGTGTTGGCCTCCGCCACCGCCCCCGCCAGCGCCTCGTCCGCGCCGCCCCGCCGGGCCAGCTCGGCGAGAAACCCCTTGTCCACCTGGGACCGCGCCGAGTGCAGATCCAGATGCCCCGCCGCCAGTTTGGACAGCTTGGCGAACCCGCCGCAGATGGTGAGCCGTTCCACGGGATGCCGTCGGATGTACTTCAGCACCGCCCCCGCGAAGTCCCCCATGTCCAGCAGCGCGTCCTCGGGAAGGTGGTGCAGGGCGACGGCGACCTTCTCCGACGTCGACCCCGTACAGCCGGCCACATGCGTACGCCCCGCCGCACGCGCCACATCCACCCCACGCCGGATGGAGTCGATCCACGCCGAGCACGAGTACGGCACCACGATCCCGGTGGTCCCCAGGATCGACAGCCCGCCCAGAATCCCCAGCCGCGGATTCCATGTACTGCGCGCGATCTCCTCCCCGTGATCGACGGAGATCTCCACCTCGACATCCGCCGCGGCCCCGGGACCACTGCCGTATCGCCTGGCGACCTCGGCCAAGTGCTCACGCATCATCTGCCGCGGTACGGGATTGACCGCGGGCTCACCCACCTCCAGCGGCAACCCGGGCCGGGTCACGGTCCCCACCCCCGGCCCCGCCTTGAACACCACTCCCGACCCGGGTGCCAGCCTCCGCACCCGCGCCCGGATCAACGCCCCGTGCGTCACATCCGGATCATCGCCCGCGTCCTTCACCACCCCGGCCATGGCACTACCGCCGTCGCGGTCCAGCTCCTCCACCGCCAGTGCGAAGGACGGCGTCTGCCCCTTCGGCAGCGTGATCGTCACCGGATCGGGGAACTCGCCGCTCAGCAGCGCGGTGTACGCGGCGGTACTCGCCGCCGTCGCACACGCACCGGTCGTCCACCCGTGCCGCAGCCCGGTGTGCGCGAGCTGCGCGCTACGCCCGCCCGCGGCCTTCCCCGTACCCTGCGGTTGCGCTTCAGCCACGGAGGAACCCACATCCCATGAACGACGCAGCTCGCCCGGTGCGCCATGTACTGATCCTCGGCGGCACGACGGAGGCCCGCCGCCTGGCCACGACCCTGGCGCCGGAGCCGTCCCTGCGCGTGACGACGTCCCTCGCCGGCCGGGTCGCCGCGCCACGACTGCCCGCCGGGCACGTACGCATCGGAGGGTTCGGCGGCCCCGAGGGCCTCGCCCGCTGGCTGCGCGAGCACGCGGTCGACGCGCTCATCGACGCCACCCATCCTTTCGCCGACACCATCAGTCACAACGCAGCCGAAGCGGCCGCCACCGCCCATGTTCCCCTGCTAGCCCTCCGCCGCCCCGGCTGGGTACCAGGACCCGGCGACACCTGGCACCAGGTCACCTCCCTGGACGAGGCCGCCGCCGCCCTCCCCTCCCTCGGCACCCGCATCTTCCTCACCACCGGCCGCATGGGCCTCTCCCACTTCGCCCACCTCACCGACCTCTGGTTCCTCGCCCGCTCCGTGGACGCCCCCGAGCCCCCGCACCCGCCCCAGATGGAGGTCCTGCTCGACCGCGGCCCCTTCACCCTGGAGGCCGAACGAGCCCTGCTCCGCACCCACCGCATCGACGTCCTGGTGACGAAGGACAGCGGCGCGACGGCAACGGCCGCCAAGCTGACGGCGGCGCGGGAGGCGGGGGTGCCGGTGGTGGTCGTACGGCGGCCACCGGTGCCGGAGGGGGTGGCGGTGGCCGCTGATCCGGGGGAGGCGGTCGCGTGGCTACAGCGCCTTTTCAGCGGGGCCGGCACAGCAGACTGAACGGCGGACTTGAGCGACCCCTACCGGTCCGGGTGACCTCACGCCGACGCCCGCGCGTACGGCGGTAACGCGTGGCCCCTGCCCGTGGCCCCCGCCCAGGGGCCACCGGCAGGGGCCACATCTTCTTCCGACCGTCCTACTTCTCCGGCTGCTCCGGATAGCGGCGCGGCGTCCACACCACCTGTGTGCCGTCGTCGCGTCGTACGACCTCGGTCTGGGACGAGCCGATGAGCAAGAGGGTGCGCATGTCGACCTGGTTCGGGTCGAGGTCGGCGAGGTGGACGGTGCGGACCGACTCCTCGGGGCCGCCGATGTCGCGGGCGAGGATGACCGGGGTGTCGGGGGCGCGGTGTTCCAGGAGGAGTTCGCGGGCCTTGGCGACCTGCCAAGTGCGGGTGCGGGAGCCGGGGTTGTAGAGGGCGAGGGCCAGGTCGGCGCCGGCGGCGGCGGCGAGGCGTTCGGCGATGACTTCCCAGGGCTTGAGGCGGTCGGAGAGGGAGATGACCGCGTAGTCGTGGCCGAGCGGGGCGCCGGCGCGGGCGGCCGCGGCGTTGGCGGCGGTGACGCCGGGCAGGACGCGTACGGGGACGGAGCGGTACGGGTCCTGGGAGGCGACCTCCAGGACGGCGGTGGCCATGGCGAAGATGCCCGGGTCGCCGCCGGAGACCACGGCCACCCGCCGGCCGCGGCGGGCCAGGTCGAGGGCGAGTTCGGCGCGTTCGGACTCGACCTTGTTGTCGGAGGCGTGGCGGCGCTGGCCGGGGCGTACCGGGACACGGTTGAGGTAGGTGGTGTAGCCGACGAGGTCTTCGGCGGCGGCGAGGGCGCCGCGGGACTCCGGGGTCAGCCAGAGGGGGCCGGCCGGGCCGGTGCCGACGACCACGACCTCACCGACGCCGGGCGACGCGGGGGCCACCGGCGGCGGGCAGGCGATGCGGCTGGGGACGACCGCGACGGAGAAGTACGGGACCGTGTCCGCGTCGATGTCGGCCAGTTTGTCCGTGCGTTCGCCGGACATGGTGGCGCGTTCGACGTAGTGGGCCTCCGGCATACGTCCGGCGCGTTCCATGGCGCGGCGCACGGTGGGGAAGGTGCGGCCGAGTTTCATGACGACGGCCGTGTCGGTGGAGGCGAGCCGGGCGGTCAGTTCTTCCTCGGGGAGCGTGCCGGGGAGGATCGTGAGGACCTCGTCGGCCTCGGCGAGGGGCTTGCCCAGGCGGGCCGCGGCGGCGCTGATGGAGGTGACGCCGGGGATGACCTCGGTCGGGTAGCGGTGGGCCAGCCGCTTGTGCATGTGCTGGTAGGAGCCGTAGAAGAGCGGGTCGCCCTCGGAGATGACGGCTACCGTGCGGCCGGCGTCCAGGTGGGTGGCGAGGCGGGCCGCCGCGGTCTCGTAGAAGTCGTCCAGGGCGCCGCGGTAGCCGCCCGGGTGGTCGGTCGACTCCGTCGTGACCGGGTAGATCAGCGCTTCCTCGATGTGGTCGGCGCGGAGGTGCTCGGCCGCGATGGAGCGCGCGATCGAGCGTCCGTGCCGGGCGCTGTGGTACGCGATGACATCGGCCTCGGCGATGACTTTCGCGGCGCGGATCGTCATGAGGGACGGGTCGCCGGGGCCGAGGCCCACGCCGTAGAGACGGCCGGGGACCGTCGCCTCCGGGGCGCCCCCGTTGCCGGTGGCCCGCGGTCCGTTCCCGGCGCCTGTTGCCTGCTGCTCGCTCACGCTTACTCTTCCTCGCTTGCAATGGCGTTGATCGCGGCCGCGGCCATGGCGCTGCCGCCCCGGCGCCCGCGCACCACGATGTGGTCCAGCTTCGACGGGTGCGCGACGAGCGCGTCCTTGGACTCCGCCGCGCCGATGAAGCCGACGGGTATGCCGAGGACGGCGGCGGGGCGGGGCGCGCCCTCCTCGATCATCTCCAGGAGGCGGAAGAGCGCGGTGGGGGCGTTGCCGACCGCCACTACGGCGCCTTCCATACGGTCCCGCCACAGTTCCAGCGCGGCGGCGCTGCGGGTGGTGCCCATCCGGGCGGCCAGCTCCGGCACCGACGGGTCGGCGAGGGTGCACAGCACCTCGTTGTCGGCCGGCAGCCGCTTACGGGTGACGCCGCTGGCGACCATGTTGGCGTCGCAGAGGATCGGCGCACCGGCGCGCAGCGCCTTACGGGCGCCTGCCACCACATCGGGCGTGAAGGCCAGATCGCGGACCAGGTCGACCATGCCGCAGGCGTGGATCATGCGGACCGCGACTTGGCTGACGTCGGCGGGCAGACCGGCGAGGTCCGCCTCGGCGCGGATGGTGGCGAAGGACTGGCGGTAGATCGCCGCACCGTCCTTCTCGTAGTCGAACGCGGTCACTGTGGCCTCGAAGGTGTTGGGGGTGTCGGGTGCGGGGTGGCGCGTGGGGTGGTTCATGGGGCTGCCTGGGGAGTTCACGATGTCGGGTGGGGTGCCGGTACCGGGGCCGGGGCGGTGGGGTGTGCCTCGTCCCGTACGACCGATGTCCGGTAGCCCTCGGCCGTTGCCAGGACGTCGACCCAGGTGCCGTGCGGGTGGCCGCAGCGGCGTTCGCAGCCGGACCAGTGGACGGGTAGGCCCTTGTGGAGGCCCTGTAGGGGCAGGTCCTTTACGGAGAGCTCGCCGGGGGCCGGTGTGCCCTTGGTGAGCGCGGCCGCCGCGTCGGCGCGTACGTCGGTGCGGGACTTGGCGCAGCCGGGGCGGCCGGTGCAGGCGCTGATGCGGTGCCAGGGGGAGGCCGGGTCGGTGATCAGGCCGGCGGCGGCCAGCTCGCGCAGCCGGGGGGCGGCCGCGGTGGCCGGCAGTCCGGGGATGACGATGCCGCGCCAGGGCGTGAGGCGTAGTTCGCCGGATCCGTCGTCGGCGGCGATGGCGGTCAGCAGGCGCCATTGGGCGACGGTCAGCCGGCCGAGCGGCGCCAGGACCGACAAGGCGCGTCGGTCGTCGGGGCCTTCGATGACGCCGGGGGCGGAGGAGTCCGCGTACGCGGACCTGATGACGGCCGCCCGCGGACCGTCCGCCACGTACTCCGCCGCGATGCCCGCCGCCCGCAGCCCGTCCGCCACGGCATGGGCCGTCAGGCCGTATCCGTCGGGGAGTTCGCGGACCCGCCAGGCGCCGCTGCCGCTCGCCCCGGCGGTGGTCAGGAAGCATGCGGCGGCGGCGAGCGCGGCGCGCGGTAGGTCGGCGCCGGCGATCCGCAGCGCCGCCGGATCGTCACCGACCCGCAGCAGGGCGCCGCCCCCGGGCCCGGCCGGGCCACCGGAAGCCGGGCCCCCGCCCGATTCTGCGACCAAGGTCACATCGCCGCCGAGCGCCGCCACATCGCCCCGCCCGTCGTCCAGGACGAAGAGAAACCGGCCGGACAGCGCGGTCGCGGACTCGCTCGTGCAGAGCAGGGTGTCCAGCTCCCGGGCCCACAACCGCACGTCAGCGGGGGTGTGATGGTCCAGCCCGGCCAGTGGGGAGGCGAGGATGTTGCGGATGCGTTCGTGGCGTTCGGAGGGCAGCAGGCCGGCGTCGCGCAGCAGGCCGGCGAGCCGGGCGCCACAGTCGTCCGCGAGGCCGCGGAGCTCCGCGTTGCCGCGGGAGGTCAGGGAGAGATGGCCGTCGCCGAGCAGGTCGGCGGCGTCGGCCAGCGCAGTTGCCTGACGTACCGTCAAGTTACCGGCGGGCAGCCGCACTCGGGCGAGGTGCCCGTCGGCGGCGGAGTGCAGCCGCAGCGCTCCCGGGCAGGCGTCACCGCGGTCCCGTATGGGCGGTTCGGCCCCTTGGGGCCGTATCGAGGGGGAGGGCGGCATGGCGGCGAGCATACCGACGACGCGCCCCGCGGATCCGGGGCGGATCCGGCCACGGACCCGGCCGGAACCCCGGGGCGGATCCGTGCCACGGGCCCGGCCACGGACCCGGGAGGCGCGCCCCGGGCGGGCAGCCGCACAGGCCCGCTTACCTCCCCCGGCCGCAGCCCTTACTATGCAGGTCGGTGGGTCGGCTGACCCGCCGGACGCCAGCGACGGCGCAGGGTCTTACGGCCCTAGGGAGGAAGCCCGGTGAGAATCCGGCGCGGTCCCGCCACTGTGAACCCGGCCTGTGCCGGGCGAGCCAGGAACTCCCGCCGTCCTTACGACCACCCGGGGCGCGGACACCCCGAGGAAGGCCTGCGCTCGCATGCTTCTGCTGCTGTCGACCTCCGACACCGACCTGCTCAGCGCCCGCGCGGCCACGGGCCCCGTGCCGTACCGGCTCGCCAACCCCGCCCGCCTCGACGTCGCCGAGCTGCCCGCGCTGCTGGAGGGCGTCGACCTCGTCGTCGTACGCCTCCTCGGTGGTATCCGCGCCTGGCAGGAGGGGCTGGATCTGCTGCTCGCAGAGGACCAGCACCGGCCGGTCGTCGTGCTCACCGGTGAACAGGCCCCCGACGCCCAGCTCATGGAGCAGTCCACGGTCCCCGTCGGCATCGCGGCCGAGGCGCACGCCTACCTGGCGCACGGCGGTCCCGCCAACCTCGACCAGCTCGCCCGCTTCCTCTCCGACACGGTGCTGCTGACCGGCCATGGCTTCGAGTCGCCGGCGCCCGCCCCGTCCTGGGGTCACCTGGAGTGGGACGCCCGCCGTGAGAGCGGCCCGCTGGTCGCCGTGCTCTACTACCGCGCCCACCACATGAGCGGCAACACCGCCTTCGTACGGGCCCTGTGCGAGCAGATCGAGGAGGCGGGCGGCCGTGCCCTCCCGCTCTTCGTCGCCTCCCTGCGCGCCCCCGAGCCCGAGCTGATCGAGGCACTGCGGGCCGCCGACGCCATCGTCACCACGGTCCTCGCCGCGGGCGGCACCAAGCCCGCCGAGGCCTCCGCCGGCGGCGACGACGAGTCCTGGGACGCGGGCGCGCTGGCCGCCCTCGACGTACCGATCCTCCAGGCCCTGTGCCTGACCGGGTCGCGCGCCGCATGGGAGGAGAACGACGAGGGCCTGTCCCCGCTGGACGCCGCCTCGCAGATCGCCGTCCCCGAGTTCGACGGCCGGCTGATCACCGTCCCGTTCTCCTTCAAGGAGGTCGACGAGGACGGCCTTCCGGTCTATGTCGCCGACCCCGAGCGTGCCTCCCGGGTCGCCGGGATCGCGGTGCGCCACGCCCGGCTGCGCCACATCCCGGCCGCCGAGAAGCGGCTGGCGCTGGTGCTGTCCGCGTACCCCACCAAGCACTCCCGTATCGGCAATGCGGTCGGGCTGGACACCCCGGCCTCCGCCGTCGAACTGCTGCGCCGTCTGCGGTCCGAGGGCTACGACTTCGGTACGGAGCCGGTCCCGGGCCTGGAGTCCGGCGACGGTGACGAGCTGATCTACGCCCTCATCGAGGCCGGCGGCCACGACCAGGAGTGGCTCACCGAGGAGCAGCTCGCCCGCAACCCGGTCCGGATCCCGGCCGCCGACTACCGGCGCTGGTACGGCACGCTGCCGCAGGAGCTGCGCGACTCGGTGGAGCAGCACTGGGGGCCGCCGCCCGGCGAGATGTTCGTCGACCGCAGCCGCAACCCCGAGGGCGACATCGTGCTCGCCGCCCTGCGCCGCGGCAATCTCCTCATCCTCATCCAGCCGCCGCGCGGCTTCGGCGAGAACCCGATCGCGATCTATCACGACCCTGATCTGCCGCCCTCGCACCACTACTTGGCGGCCTACCGCTGGATCGCGGCCTCCGCCGACGACGGCGGCTTCGGCGCGGACGCGATGGTCCACCTGGGCAAGCACGGCAACCTGGAGTGGCTGCCCGGCAAGAACGCCGGCCTGTCCGCCGCCTGTGGTCCCGACGCCGCCCTCGGCGACCTCCCGCTCGTCTACCCCTTCCTGGTCAACGACCCCGGCGAGGGCACCCAGGCCAAGCGCCGGGTGCACGCCACCCTCGTCGACCACCTCGTCCCGCCGATGGCCCGCGCGGAGTCGTACGGCGACATCGCCCGCCTGGAGCAGCTGCTCGACGAGTACGCGGCCATCTCCTCCATGGACCCGGCCAAGCTGCCGGCCATCCGCGCCCAGATCTGGACCCTGATCCAGGCCGCCAAGCTCGACCACGACCTCGGCCTGGAAGACCGCCCCGACGACGACGGCTTCGACGACTTCCTGCTGCATGTCGACGGCTGGCTCTGCGAGGTCAAGGACGCCCAGATCCGCGACGGTCTGCACGTCCTGGGCGGCGCCCCGGCCGGTGAGGCCCGCGTCAACCTCGTCCTCGCCATCCTGCGCGCCCGCCAGATCTGGGGCGGTACGTCCGCCCTGCCCGGTCTGCGCGAGGCGCTCGGTCTGGACGAGTCCGCCGCGACCCGTACGACGGCCGACGAGGCCGAGGAGAAGGCCCGCGCCCTGGTCCAGGCGATGGAGGACGCCGACTGGGACCCGGCGGCGGTGGCCGGTATCGCCGCCGGCCACCCGGCCGCGGTCGCCGACATCCTCGACTTCGCCGCCCGCGAGGTCGTCCCCCGCCTCGCCGCCACCACCGATGAACTCGACCACGCGGTGCACGCGCTGGCCGGCGGCTTCGTCCCGGCCGGCCCCTCCGGCTCCCCGCTCCGCGGCCTGGTCAACGTCCTCCCGACGGGCCGTAACTTCTACTCCGTCGACCCCAAGGCCGTGCCCTCCCGGCTCGCCTGGGAGACCGGCCAGGCCCTCGCCGACTCCCTCCTTACGCGCTACCGCACCGACAACGGCGACTGGCCGCAGTCGGTGGGGCTGTCCCTGTGGGGGACCAGCGCCATGCGGACCTCCGGTGACGATGTGGCGGAGGCGCTGGCGCTGCTGGGCGTGCGCCCCGTATGGGACGACGCCTCCCGTCGTGTCATGGGCCTCGAAGCCATTGCCCTCGGCGAGCTGGGCCGCCCCCGTATCGATGTCACCCTCCGCATCTCCGGCTTCTTCCGCGACGCCTTCCCGCACGTCATCGGCCTGCTGGACGACGCGGTACGGCTGGCCGCCTCGCTGGACGAGCCGGCGGAGGACAACTTCGTACGGGCCCATGCGCAGGCCGACCTGGCCGAGCACGGTGACGAACGCCGCGCCACCACCCGTATCTTCGGCTCCCGCCCGGGAACGTACGGCGCGGGCCTGCTCCAGCTGATCGACTCCCGCGACTGGCGCACCGACGCCGACCTCGCCGAGGTCTACACCGTCTGGGGCGGCTACGCGTACGGCCGCGGTCTGGAGGGCCGTCCGGCCCGGGACGAGATGGAGACGGCCTACAAGCGCATCGCGGTCGCCGCCAAGAACACCGACACCCGCGAGCACGACATCGCGGACTCCGACGACTACTTCCAGTACCACGGCGGCATGGTCGCCACCGTCAAGGCGCTCAAGGGCAAGGCCCCCGAGGCCTACATCGGCGACTCCACCCGCCCGGAGACGGTCCGCACCCGCACCCTGGTCGAGGAGACCTCCCGGGTCTTCCGTGCCCGGGTGGTCAACCCCCGCTGGATCGAGGCGATGCGCCGCCACGGCTACAAGGGTGCCTTCGAACTCGCCGCCACCGTGGACTACTTGTTCGGCTACGACGCCACGACGGGCGTGGTCGCCGACTGGATGTACGACAAGCTCGCGCAGACCTACGTCCTCGACCCCGAGAACCGCGCCTTCCTCCAGGAGGCCAACCCCTGGGCCCTGCACGGCATCGCCGAACGCCTCCTGGAGGCCGAATCCCGCGGCATGTGGGAGAAGCCGGACGCCGAGACTCTGGCGGCGCTCCGCCAGGCATTCCTGGAGACCGAGGGCGAGCTGGAGGGCGAGGACTGACGGCGGCCAGGCCAAGCCCGGACCGGCCCTAGCTCCGCTGGGGCCGGTCGAGTCGCCTGGCGTGGTGCAGCCATGCGGTCAGCGCCACCAGGATCGCGGTCACGCCGCCGAGGGCCATGACCGTCGAGGGGGACGTGCTGTCCAGGACGACACCGCCGGTCAGCGCGCCGAGGGAAATGGTCGCCTGGAACGACGCGGTGAAGAGCACCGAGGTCGCTTCCGGTGCGGAGGGGGCGGATTTCGCGAACCAGGTCTGCAACGAGACGGGCACGGCGCCGTAGGCGATCCCCCAGACGATCAGCAGCGCCAGTGCGCCGATCTCCCCGCGGCCGAGGAGCGGGAGCAGCAGCGTGGCGCCGGCGATCAGCGCCGCCGCGGTCCCGATGGTGGTGCGCGGGCGGCGGGCGACCAGTGCGCCGCCCAGGAAGTTACCGACGATTCCGGCGGCGCCGTACGTCAGGAGGAAGACGGTGATCAGGCCGGGGGACGTGAGGTGGGTGACCCGCTCCAGGAACGGCGTCACATAGGTGTACGCGCCGAAGTGTGCCAGCACGACCAGGAACGTCATCAGCAGCGCGAAGCGGGTGTGGGTGCTGCGCAGCATGGCACGCAGCTCGTGGGGGCGGGTGGGCCGGCCGGGAGGAAGCGCCGGGGTCGCCAGAGCCGTCAGCGCGAACACGCCCACCGTCAGGGCGCCCATCACGAGGAACGCCGTCCGCCAGCCGGCGAGGTCGCCGATGAAGGTGCCGGCGGGGACGCCGAGCACGGAACCCAGCGGCACCGCCGAGAAGATCACCGCGGTCGCCCTGCGGGCCGATTCCGGCCGCACCAGCCGCTCGGCCAGACCGGCGCCGATCGACCAGAAGCCGCCGAC
The DNA here is from genome assembly GCF_022221585.1 of Streptomyces inhibens. Classification (NCBI taxonomy): domain Bacteria; kingdom Bacillati; phylum Actinomycetota; class Actinomycetes; order Kitasatosporales; family Streptomycetaceae; genus Streptomyces; species Streptomyces inhibens. Next base: position 4,939,901 of record NZ_CP084681.1, on the reverse strand, counting down.
GGTGACACCGACCATGACGCGGGAGAGCAGTACGAGCCAGTAGGCGGGCGCGACCGCGGCGAGCACGTTCGCCAGCGCCAGCAGGAGGACGAAGGCGCACAGCATCAGTCGCCGGTCGATGCGGGCGGTGGCCAGGGTGACGGTGGGGGCGGCGACCGCGGCCAGGATTCCGGGCGTGGTCATCATCAGCCCGGCCGTGCCGTCCGAGATGCCGAAGTCGGCGCCGATGGCCGTGAGCAGCCCGATCGGCAGGATCTCGGTGGTGACGATCGAGAAGATGCCCAGCGTCACCGCGAGCACGGCGAGCCAGCCCTGTAACGGCGAGCGGGCGGGCCCGCCTGTGGCGGCGGCGGTGGCGGCGGTGGTGCGGATGCCGGAGGTGGGCGTGGCGGTCGACGACATGGATTCCGTCCTGGTGGGCGAGCGAATGCGGTGCTCCCCAGTCCAGCGCGCTCGGCGGCCCAGGTCTGGCAGCTTTGCGACGTGGCAGTCGGCGGCCGGCGATCGGCGGCCGGCGGTCTGCGCAGGCCGTCGGATCAGGCCGTCGGCTCATGCGGCCGGCGCAGGCGTCAGCTCCGTCCGGCCTGCTCGGCGGTGATGTCCCCGTTGCTGGTGGTCAGGTCCAGGTGGAAACGGGCCGCCGGGTCGTTGGCCACGCGTATGTCCTTGTCGCCGTTGCTGGTCTGTGCGGACACCTGGTAGCGGCCCCTCGGCACCTTCACCGAGACGGAGCCGTTGGAGGTCTCCGCCCGCAGGTCCTGGGCGGTGGCCGGGGTGAGGTCGATCGCCCCGTTGGAGGTGTGCGCCGTGATGTGCTTGCCCGACAGGCCGCGTCCGCTGATCCGGCCGTCGGTGGTCCGTACGTCGACCGTGCCGGCGACACCGTCCAGGTCGATGGACCCGGAGCTGGTGGTCACCTTCACGGTGCCCACCCTGCTCAGATTCACCTCTCCGCTCGAGGTCTCCCCGCTCACCGGTATGCCCGCCGGCAGCTGGACGGTGTAGTTCACCGAGCAGCGGTCGCCGCAGCCCCGGAGCACCAGCACACCGTCCTCGACCCGGTGCGTCGCCCCCTCCGGCCGGTCGCCGTGGTAGGTGACCGCGCGGTGGACCGACACCGCGCCGCCGCCCTTGCCGCCGCGCACCGTGAGGCCGCCCGAGCCGCTGTCCAGCCGTACGGCCGTGATCTTCCCCGATACCGAGGCGTCGTCCTTGAACGTCTCCCCGGGCAGCAGTCCGCAGGCGCTGATGCCGCAGGCCCCGATGACGGCCGCCGCCACGGCCCCGATGAAGCGGACACGCTTGCGCATGAAGTCCCCCGGAATGGTTGGAAGTTGGCGCTCCGGAGGAGTGTGCCCCGCCGTGCGACCACGTTCCGTCAGGCTATGGCGACGCTCGCGGTCCGGGCCATGGGGAAATCCCCCGAGTTGGGGTGTGGTGATCCTCAGGTGCGGCCCAGGTGCGGCCCAGGCGAGCCCCAGGTGCGGCACGCGGGCGCCGGTGCGACGATTTTTGTGGGGGCTGTACATGTGCTGCGTTGGGGCGTTACGAGGAGGATTCCGGTGACTGCCACAAAGACATGGAACGCCGAGATCACCATCACCGAGACCGACAACGAGGTGAAGGCCGAGGCCAGGCTGCGCGGCAAGGCGGGCGGGCAGATGGTCGGCCAGGGGACTGCTCGGTGCAATCCGGCGGATGAGAACGTCCCCGCCATCGGGGACGAGTTGGCGGTGGCGCGGGCGATGTCGCACCTCAGCCATCAGCTGCTGCAGCGTGCCGCGCACGACATCGAGGTGCACACGGCCCGGCCGGTGGAGCGCCTGCACGTCTGAGAGGAGCCGCCCGGGTCCTGCACCTATGAGAGGAGCCGCCCGGATCCTGCACGTCTGAGAGGAGCCGCCCGGGTCCGAGTGCTCCGCCGACCTGCGCGCCCTGTGCCTGTAAGGCATGGCGCGCCATGCCGCCCTGCGCCCTACAGGCACAGGGCGGTGGGCCGCCGGTCCGCTACCCCCCGACCACCGCCGAGAAGTCCGGCCCGATCGTCAGGGTCACCGCGCCCGGTGCCGCATCGGCCGACTCCGTGGCCTTGACGCCGCGGAGGCGTGCGGCGAGCACCTCGCTCTGGGGCTTGAGCGCGGCGGGGTAGGTGATCGTGGTCTTGTCCGTGGCCGGGGCGTTGCCGGTGGCGATGACCGTGAAGCCGAGCCTGCGCAGCTGGTCGGCGGCGGAGGCGGCCTGGCCGGCGGTGCCGGTGCCGTTGAGGACGCGGACCTGGACGGAGTGCGCGGTCACCGGGTTCTTGGCGGCCTCGGCGAGCCTCTTCTTTCCGGCGGCGCCGAGCTCGCGGTCGTGGGCGATATCGCTGAACAGGTCGGCGGCCTGCGGGTACTGCCAGACCACATTGGCGTGGTCGGAGGGGACATCGGCCTCGCGGTAGTAGTTGGGGACGGTCACGAACGTGAGGCGGTCGCTGGGGATGTCCTTGACCGTCGAGGCGAGGCCGGTGAGCGCGTCGAGGCCGTCCAGGTCCTTGTCGGTCTTGATGGACTTGGTGGCCGCAGTGAGGAAGTCGTAGAGAGCGCCGGGACTGGTCAGCTTCTCCTGGGCCTTCTCGCCCAGTGCCTTCATGAACTCCTGCTGGCGGCCGATGCGCCCGAGGTCGCTGCCGTCGCCGACGCTGTAGCGGGTACGGACGTACCCGAGCGCCTTCTCGTCCCGTACGGTCTGGCAGCCCGCCTCCAGGTCGAGATGGGCCTTCTTGTCGTGGATGGCGTGCTTGGGGCAGACCTCGATGCCGTCCAGGGCGTTGACCATGCCCTTGAAGCCCTGGAAGTCGATCGAGGCGAAGTTGTCGATCCGCAGCCCGGTGTTCTGCTCGACGGTCTTGATGGTGCAGGCGGCGGCCTTGCCGACCTCACCGGTGTCACCGCCGATGGAGAACGCCTCGTTGATCTTGAAGCTGTGAGGCGTGGACTTCGTACCGTTGCCGCGGGTGCAGGCGGGGATCTTCACCCAGGAGTCGCGGGGGAAGGACAGCGCGGTCGCCCATTTACGGTTGGCGGCGATGTGCAGCACCATCAGCGTGTCCGACTGCATGGTGGTCAGGTCCTTGCCGTATTTGGCGTTGGCGCCGGCGCGGCTGTCCGAGCCGACGAGCAGGATGTTCTTGGAGCCGGGGCTGAGGTTCGCCGGCCGGTCGCCGTCGATCTCGATGTCCGCGCCCTGGATATTGCCGTCCAGCTGGATGTACGCCCAGACGCCGACGCCGGCCGTACCGAGCAGCAGCACTCCGACCACGCCGCCGGTCCAGACGACTATGCGACCGCGGCGGGTCATACGGACCTTGCCCGCCCTGCGGGAGCCGCCGCTCGATCTGCGGCCGGAGCCGGTGGTCCTGCGGCGTGATGTGCCGGGCGCGGAGCCGCCGTCCGGTCGGGCCGTCTGCTGCTGCGTCTGCCTGTCATGCACGCCGATGGCCCTTCTGGTCCTTCTGATGCTGGTGATGCGGGTGGTGCTGTACGAGGGAGGGGGCGGCCTCGGCGGCCGGAGTCGGCGGCAGCGGTGCCGGGAAGAGCTGGCGGCGGCGGGTCAGATGCCGGCGGTGGGCAGCAGCCGGATGGACTCGGGGTCGTAGCGATGCCACCGCGGGCCCACGCCGCCGGGCAGCGTGCGCAGCCGGCACCACTGCTCGCCCGCGCCATCCGTCCACCATGCGCTGATCCGGCCCAACTCCCATGTGCCGTCCGGGTATTGGACCTCCACGGGCTGATAGACCCATCGCACCTCCGCCTCTGGAGGCGGGCAGTCCCAGCTCAGGAGTCCGCACCTCGTCGCCATCTCCCCCTCCGGCCGCGCCCGTTGCGCATGTGTGCGCGCAACTCTACCGGCTAGTTCTACAGTGTTGTAGAAGTTGCCTGGTATGGGACGGCTCACAGCCCGGTGGGCGACCCACCGCACAAGTCCGGTGGGAGACCCGCCTGGAGGAGAGTCAGGGATCAGTGTGCCCTTAGAGAGGCGTCGCTGCCTTGAGAACGACGAACAGCGCCACGGCCGCGTTGAGCGCGGACAGCGCGGAGGCGGCCGTGCCCGCCGCCGCGACCAGTGCCGCCAGGCCCGCCGGGGTCAGCGCCGGCGGCCAGTGACGGGCCGGCGGTACGGGCCCGAGCAGCGCCGCCACCCGGCGCGGCACCGGCCCCGGCTCGGGCGCCGCGAACTGCGCCAGCTCCGGATAGGGCGCACCCCGCGCGATCAGCGCCGCCTTGCCGACGGCACGGGCGGTCAGCCGCCGGTCGCCCACCACCCGCGCCGCCTCCTCGTCCGCCCAGCGCTCGGTGGCGAAGCCGACCGCCGAACGCAGCGGCAGCAGCAGCGGATTGACGCAGCCGGCCAGGCGCACGGCCAGCAGATAGCGGTGGTGCCGGCAGTTCAGATGTGCCCGCTCATGGGCGAAGAGGGCACGCCGCTCATCGCCGTCCAGGCTGCGCAGCATCCCTTGGGAGACCGCGATCCGTCCGGGCCGGGCGGGACGGCCGGGGCGGGCCGGGGTGCCGGGCACGGCGTAGGCGTACGGATCGTCGTCCGGCAGCACCGCGGGGTCGGAGCCGGCCGGCAGCACGTCCAGTGCGCGGTGGGTACGGGCCCGGATGCGGCGGTGGCGGCGCAGCGCGCCGCCGCACACGGTGAGGGCTGCGGCCAGCAGGGGAATCGCGGCGGCGCCGGCGACCTCGGCGTAGGGCACCGCGGCCCGCACCTCGGGGTCCGACCAGCCGTCGGGCAGCGGATTGCCGGGCAGCTGGGCGGTGCCGACGACCATCAGGAGCGCCAGGCAGAGCGTGCTGCACAGGCCGAGGACGGCCGCGAGCAGGGTCAGCAGGCGGGTGGTGACGCGCGGGTGGAGGTGCTGCTCCGCGAGCCGGGCGATCGGCAGCGCGGTGAGCGGCAGAACGAGCGGCAGGAACACGAAGACGCCCACCGGTCAGCCTCCGCGTGCTTCGTCCGAGGGGTGGTGCCGGCCGGGGCCCGGGTCCGTGGTGGGCGCCTCGGCCGTGGCCGGGCCGTCGGCCGGTGCGGATGCGTCGGGCGTCGCGGGATCGTCGGCGGTGGCGCGGTCGAGGAGGGCGCGCAGCAGCTGCTCGTCGTGCGCCGAGAGCGCCGAGACAAAGCTGGTCAGTACGGCGTCCCGGTCCGGTTCGCCGTCCAGGACGCGGCGCATCCGCAGGGCGGCGAGACCGGCCTCGTCGGCGGCCGGGGTCCAGACGTAGGCGCGGCCGGACCGCTCGCGGGTGACCGCCTGCTTGGCGTGCAGCCGGGACAGGATCGTCATCACGGTCGTGTACGCGAGGTCGCCGCCGAGTCGCTCCTGTACCCAGGCGGCGGTGGCCGGTCCCGGGGAGTGGTGCAGCGCGGCCAGCACCTGGGCCTCCAGCTGGCCCTGCCCGCGCCGGCGGGCGCGCTCCCGTCCGGAGCCGCCGAACGAATCACCCAGCGCCTTGCCGAAGGGCTTCCCGCCCATGCCGTCGCCTCCCGTCGCCCCGGGTGTCCCGCTGGCCGGGACGTCGGGGCATCTTACTGAGTTGGCCGGATCCGGGCGCTCGTACGCCCACCCGCGCCCTGGTGCCGCCAACCCCCGGTACTCTACTTCTACACTCCTGTAGATTTTGGCCCGACCACGGAACGCAGGCAACACCTGGAGGAACGCCATGGGAGTCTCGCTGGGCAAGGGCGGCAACGTCTCTTTGTCGAAGGAAGCGCCCGGACTGACCGCGGTCACGGTCGGCCTCGGCTGGGACGTACGCACCACGACGGGCGCGGACTACGACCTGGACGCCAGCGCGCTGCTGTGCACCGAGGCGGGCAAGGTCGCCTCGGACGCGCACTTCGTCTTCTACAACAACCTCACCAGCCCCGACGGCTCCGTGCAGCACACCGGCGACAACCTGACCGGTGAGGGCGAGGGGGACGACGAGTCCCTCAACGTCACGCTGTCGGACGTGCCCGCCGAGATCGCGAAGATCGTCTTCCCGGTCTCCATCCACGACGCGGAGGCCCGGGGGCAGAGTTTCGGCCAGGTCCGCAACGCCTTCATCCGCGTCGTCAACCAGGCGGACGGGGTGGAGTTGGCCCGCTACGACCTGAGCGAGGACGCCTCGACCGAGACCGCGATGGTCTTCGGTGAGCTCTACCGGCACGGCGCGGAGTGGAAGTTCCGCGCGGTGGGCCAGGGCTACGCGTCCGGCCTGGCGGGCATCGCGGCGGACTTCGGCGTCAACGTCTGAGAGGCGCGACGGCGGGACGGACGGGTCGTTCGGCGGGGGAGGGGGCGGGCGCCGCTCCCTCCCCCGCCCTCGCCGTAAAATCTACAGATTTGTAGAAGTCGGCTGCCCGCGACCCCCGCGAAGACGGCCCGCACGGCATCCCCGCCCATGGCCCTCGCCCATGGCCCTCGCCCATGGCCCTCGTCCATGCCTCCCCATAACCCCTTATAGAAGGATTTGCCGGGCCGACGCGGGGTACCTTGGAAGCACCGGAACACCGAGTGATTCGGTGAGGTGAGCTCCATGCAGACTCTGTTGACCGTGGCTGTGCTGCTGGCGCTGGTCGCGCTGGGGGCGCTGTTCATCGCCCGGGTCAACGCCCAGGGGGCCGGACGGATGGCCACCCACCGGTACGCGGACTGGAAGCAGTCGCTGCGGCAACGGATGCACAAGCGGCCGCGTGACGGTGCCCACCGGGGACCGCATGTGGCCGGCCCACCGCCGCCCTCCGGTAAGGCGGGCAACGACCTGTGACGTCCACCGCCCGCCCCGTCCCGTCGGCCCAGGACTACGACGGGACCTCACCGTTCCCCGACGACGGCCCCGAGACCCCGCCGAGCGGCGGCCGGCGGATGTATGTCACGGTGACCGGCATCATCGTCGTCGCCCCGTTCGTCGGCCTGGCGGTCGCCATCCCGCTGCTGTGGGGCAGCGTCGTCCACCTCACCGACCTCGCCCTCCTGGCCGTCTTCTACGTCATCAGCGGCCTGGGCGTCACCATCGGCTTCCACCGCGGCCTCACCCACGGCAGCTACACCGCCACCCCCGCGCTGCGCATCGCGCTCGCCATCGCCGGCTCGCTCAGCTTCCAGGGCGATGTCATCGACTGGGTGGCCACCCACCGCCGCCACCACGCCTTCACCGACCGCCCCGGTGATCCGCACTCCCCTTACCGCTACGGCACCAGCCTGCGCGGTCAGCTGCGCGGACTGGTGCACTCGCACATCGGCTGGCTGTTCGGCGACGACCCCACCTCGCACCGGCGCTTTGCGCCCGATCTGCTCGCCGACCGCGGAATCCGCGCGGTGGACCGGGCGTTCCCCGCGCTGTGTCTGCTCACGCTCGCGCTGCCGTTCGCGCTGGGATGGGCCCTCGGCGGCTCCTGGGTCACCGCGCTCACCGCCCTGCTGTGGGCGGGGTTCATCCGGATCGCGCTGTTGCACCACGTCACCTGGAGCGTCAATTCGCTCTGCCATGTCATCGGTGAGCGGCCGTTCCGCACCCGGCGCCACGACCGGGCGACCAATCTGTGGCCGCTGGCCCTGCTCTCGTTCGGCGAGAGCTGGCACAACCTGCACCACGCCGATCCGACCTGCGCGCGGCACGGCGTCGACCGCGGTCAGATCGATGTGTCCGCCGCCGTCATCCGGCTCTTCGAACGCCTCGGCTGGGTCCGGGATGTGCGCTGGCCCGACCCTGACCGGGTAGCGGCCCGCCGCATCAGGAGCACCGCATGACCACCGCCTCCGGGGACCACCCCCACCCGGCCAACCCCCGGCACCACGACCCGCCGCCCGTCGCGCGCCTGACCATCGCACCGCACACCGATACGGTGCGGCGCATAGACGGTATCTGGTGGCCGCACTCGGCCGATCTGCTGACCGAACTCCCCGAGCTGCTGACCGCGTTGCCCTTCGACTGGCCGCGGATCTCCCACGCCACGGTGAACGGCGCGACCTGGCCCGCCCTGCCCGCCCGGATCCTCGTCGGCGGCCATGTCGTCCGCCTCCGCAGAACCACCGGCCGCCCCGGCCCGGACACCCTCTGTCTGGTCTCCCCCGGCCACGGCCGCTGGGACCTGCTGATCATCCCGCCCGACACCCCTGAGGCCGAGGCCGTCCGCATGATGGCCGAGATGGCCCGCACGGGCGAGCTGACGCCGGCCTGAGCAGATCCTTTGCCGAGCGGATCCTTTGGCGAGCGGACCCTTTGGCGAACGGATCCTTTGCCGAACGGTCGACCCACCGTCGTCCCAGGTCGGCTAACTTCCAGGCATCCCTTGAACCTGATGCGCGGGCCCCTTCTGCGAAACGGAAGAAGCCCGTGGAGAGGCATGCCATGAACACCTGCGAAGCCATGAATCCGGTCGATGTCGTTGCGGCCGTGGACGCCCTGCCGCATGCCTGGAAGGCGCGTCCCCTCGGCCGGGTCGGTACGGCGTCGGTGAAGGCGCTGCGGATGTCCGAGCTGCCGCTCGCGGAGGAACGGCATGCCGCCGCCGAGGCGCTGCTGGTGCTCGACGGCAGGCTGGAACTGTCGGTGGCCGGGGAGCCGGTGTCGGTGGGGCCCGGTGAGATCCACTGGGTGCCGGCGGGCGTCCGGCACGCGGTGCGCCCCGGCAGTCACGGAACGCTGGTCATCCTGGAGGAGGCCGACGACTGACCGAACGGGCCATGGCCCCAGGCTGTTTCACGTGAAACAGGCGGCCCGGACAAGCCGCTCTAGCCGAGAATCCCCCGGTCGTACGCCACCGCCACCGCCGCCGCGCGGTCCTTCGCGCCCAACTTGCCGTAGATATGCGTCAGATGGGTCTTGACCGTCGCCTCGCTGATGAAGAGTACGGCGGCGATCTCGCGGTTCGAGGTGCCCTTGGCGACGAGCTCCAGGACCTCGCGTTCGCGGGCGCTGAGCGGTTCGTTGCCGGGCGAGCGGACCCGTGAGACCAGCCGGGAGGCGATCGCGGGCGACAGCACCGTACGGCCCTCGGCCGCCGCGCGGACGGCCGTGAACAGTTCGCCGCGCGGGGTGTCCTTGAGGAGATAGCCGGTGGCGCCGGCCTCGATCGCCGGGAGGGTGTCGGAGTCGGTGTCATACGTCGTGAGCACCAGCACCTTGCTGCGCGGCGCCCGTCGGCCCAGCTCGGCGATGGCCACGACCCCGCCGCCACCCGGCATCCGCAGATCCATCAGGACCACATCGGGGTCGAGCCGGACGGCGAGCTCCACGCCCTCGACGCCGTTGCCGGCCTCGCCGAGCACCTCGAAGCCGGGGGCCGAGGCGAACATGCCGCGCAGCCCGTCCCGGACCACGGGGTGGTCGTCGACGAGGAGGACGGTGATGGCCGGTCCGGTGTGCTCCGCCCGCGCCGTCCGGTCGCTGTGCTCGGTTCGCTCTGTGTGCTCAGCCATGGCGGACCAACGGTACGCGAGCGGAGACGGCCGTGCCCTGGCCCGGTTCGGACTCGATGTCGACGGTGCCCGCGATCCGTTCGGCCCGCGCCCGCATCCCGCCGAGGCCGAAACCACCGGTGCCCTCGCGGGGCGGCAGCGCCGCCGGATCGAAGCCGCGGCCGTCGTCGCGTACATCGAGCGTCACCTCGCTGCCCATGTACGAGAGGGTGACGCCGACCCGCGAGGCGGCCGCGTGCCGGCGGGTGTTGGCCAGGCCCTCCTGGGCGATCCGCAGCAGGGTGGCCTCGACCTCGTCGTGCAGCGGCTCGGCGGTCCCGGTGACGGTGAACTCGGCGCGTATGCCCGCCTCCGCCGACCACTCCTCGACGGTCTTGCGCAGCGCATCGGGCAGCGCGTCGTGCTCCAGCGCCCCGGGCCCCAGATCGTGCACCGAGCGGCGGGCCTCGCCGAGGCTGTCGCGGGCCAGCGCCGCGGCCCGCCGGGCGTGTCCGCGCGCGGCCGCCGGATCGGTGCTCTCGGTGGCCGCCTCCAGCTGCGTGATGATGCCGGCCAGGCCCTGGGCGAGGGTGTCATGGATCTCCGCGGCCAGCCGGCGACGCTCATCGGCGATGCCCGCCTCCCGTGCCTGGACGAGGAGTTGGGCATGCAACCCGGCGTTCTCCTCCAGCGCCAGTGCCAGCCGGGCGTTGGTGCGCTCCAGCTCGGCGATGGTGGCGGCCTTGGCCGCGGCGTGCTCCGCCTCCTGGGTCGCGAGATGGCCGAAGACCAGCACCAGGGAGGAGTGGACGGCGAACAGGGCGCCGAACACCACCCAGTTCGTGGTGTGTGTCGGTGGCAGCGCGCCCGATTGCGAGCCGGCCATGATCACGGCGGTTGCCAGCAGCCCCGCCCGGACGAAACGGCGCGGAAGCACCTGCACGGCATCGAAGTAGCCGAGCGTCGCGTAGATCGCGAAGAACCCGTTCAGCCAGGTGAGGGAGAAGGAAAGCGCGAAGCGGAGGACGTAGAGGACCGGTCCTGCCGGTACCCGCGGCAGCTGCCAGCCGGTCCGGCTCCACCACACCTGAAGTGCCAGCGCGGCCAGCACCAGAGCGCCGGCCAGATCGCGCTCGCCCCCGGGCATCAGCAGATCCGTCGTAGCGGCCGCCGTCACCACCGAGACGCCGAGCAGGGCGTATCCGCCGAACCGCCGGAGGTTGCGGTCCCACAGGCGCTGCGTCCGACTCCGGTCCGGCTGCGCGTACGGCGTGAACGGGTCCGTCGCGGCATAAAGGCTCGGGAAACGGAGCGGTGGTGGCGGCTCCTGGACGGTGGTCCTCCGCGGTGCTGCCGCCTTGCCTTCGCCGCTCGCCATGCGGCCAGTCTCCCCGGCGTGTGCGACGGGCATCCGCACCTTTGTGGATCCGGCCGCTGTGACGCCTGTCATCCGCGTCCCGCTCCCTCGTCCCCGGTGTCCTTTGTGTCCCTCACTCCCAGCGGAAGAGGCGCTTGGCGACCCAGCCGAGTACGACCGCCCAGGCCGCCGGCACCGCCAGCTGCGACCAGTCGGGCCAGTGGCCGGACGCGGCCTGGGAGAGAGCCTGCGAAGCCGCGCCGAACGGCACCAGTTGGACGATCCGCTGCAGTGTGTCCGGCATGGACTGAACCGGCACCCACACACCCGCCGCGAACATCATCGGGAAGAACGCCGCCGACCCGACCACACCGGCCACCTTGGTCGTCGGGGAGAGCGAGCAGATCACACAGCCCAGGGCGAGCGCACTGCACAGGGTCAGTACGAGCACCAGCGCGTATCCGAGGGGCTGCCCGGGCAGCGCCACGCCGAAAGCGAGACGGCCGACGGTCAGGGCCAGCACCGAGGAGACCACGGCGGCCGCCCCGTGCAGCGCGATCTGCGCACCGAGCAAGGCGGCGGGCCGTACCGGCGTCGTCGACATCCGGCGCAGAATGCCGCGCTCCCGATAGCCCGTCAGCACCGCGGGCATCGCCTGGATCCCCGCCGTGATCGCGGAGAGCAGCAGCGCCACCGGAACATACAGATCGATGACCCGGCGGCCGCCCAGCGACGCCTGGGCCTCCCGGAAGGACGGGATCAGGCCGATGATGATCAGCAGCAGGGTGGGGAAGACCAGGATCCAGAAGAGGGTCCCCGGCTCACGCAGGAACAGCCGCGCCTCCGTTTTCAGTACGGCACGTGAGGCGGACCGGGCCTTCGGCGGAGCCGAATCCGGACGGGTGGACCGCGGCGAGGGCATCGCCGACGAGGACGCGGGCAGGGCAGGCATATCGGGCACCTCAGGCTTCCTGTGCGGTCAGATCGAGAAAGGCGTCGTCGAGCGTGGCGTCGCCGACACGCAGCTGCCGGGCGGTGATGCGATGCCGGGCGAGCAGCGAGATCACCGCATCGACGGTGGCGTCCGTCCCGTGGATCACCAGCCGCTCGGCGCCGCCCGCCACGCCCCGCTCGGTGGTCGCGCCGGCCCGTTCCACGGACGCGATCTCCGGCAGCGCCGCCAGCTCGGCCGGGTCGAGCGGCGTCGACGGCGTGAACGAGATGACGACGGACCGCGAGGCCTTGCTGATCAGGCCGGCCGGGGTGTCCAGCGCGGCGACCCGGCCATGGTCGATCACCGCGATCCGGTCGCACAGCCGCTGCGCCTCCTCCATGAAGTGCGTGACCAGCAGCACCGTCACCCCGGAGTCGCGCACCTCCTCGATCAGCCGCCAGGTGTCCCGGCGGGCTCGCGGATCGAGCCCGGTGGTCAGCTCGTCGAGCACCACCACCCGCGGACTGCCGATCAGCGCAAGTGCGATGAACAGCCGCTGCTTCTGGCCGCCGGAGAGCTTGCCGAAGCGGGCGGAGAGCCGGTCGTCGAGACCGAGACGCTCGGCGAGCTGCCGCCAGTCGGCAGGGCGCGCATAGCAGGCGGAGTAGAGCTCAAGTGCTTCCCGCACGGTGAGTTTGGCCTGTAGCTCGCTCTCCTGGAGCTGGGAGCCCAGGATCTGGGTGACCCGGTCGTGGTCGGCGACCGGATCGAGCCCGCCCACCCGGACCGTCCCGCCGTCCGGGACCCGGAGGCCCTCAAGGCATTCGACGGTCGTCGTCTTGCCGGCACCGTTCGGGCCGAGTACGCCGAAGATCTCTCCTTCCTGTACGGCGAAGGAGACCCCGTCGACCACGGCTCGGCCCCCGTAGACCTTGCGCAGCCCGCTGACTTCGATGATTGGCATAACCCGAGAATCCGCCCGGCGCACCCGGTGGCACATCGCCCATCGCGCTCGGAACGGCATCAACCGATCGGTTGACCGGGGCCTACGACCCGCCGCCGACCTGCCGCTCGCGGGCGGCGGCTACTGCGTACGGGTGGTGTTCATCGGAAGAACGCCGATCCGGGGGCGTCGGTCCGTAAATCCTCCCATTGCGTACTCATCATAAGAAAACGCAACAGAAGCGGCGCAACGTAAGCGATACCTGCGGAGCGCGGCAACTGAGGCGGTGCAACGGACGCACCCACAACGGCAGTACGCGAACGACAACAGCCACAACAGCAACAGGCGCAACAGCAGTAGACACAACGGATCTCTCGGGGAGATCCCGATCGAAAGAGAGGGACCATGGCTGCGACCAAGGTCATGAAGTTCTGGGCGGTATGCCTTGCCATGCTCGGCAAGCTGCTGGCATCACTGGGTGTCTCCGCCGCGGCGTCGGCCGCGCGCCGGGATGCCGCACTGTACGAGCGGACCCTGGGCAACGGGAACGCGGGCACCGAGGGCCCGGGTGCCGATGCCAGGGAGGCGGTGCGCCGCGCCGCGCCGGATCCTGACGCAGAGACACCGACCCGTGCCGTGCCCCCGGCGCGCACTGTGCCCGCGCCGCGCGGCGTACCGCAGTACGGCCAATCCACTTCCGCCCGGCGGATGTTCGCCCGGCCGGAGCTGCCGCCGACGATCAAGCAGCGCATCAGCGCCGAGGCGCACGGTTCCTCGCCCGGCCTGCGCAGCCGCCGCACCCGCGCCACGGAGCCGCTGCACACCGGCACCGACATGGACACCCGTCCGGCGGTCATCCCGGCGGCCCGCCGTCGTGCGGACACCGCCCGCGCCTTCTGAGCGGCCGCAGCAGCGGACGTGCGTTGCCCGAAGCGGAAACCGATGTGTTCCACGTGAAACGAACACCGGATGTTCCACGTGAAACAGCCGGGACGTGACCAGCCGAGAAGCGAACAGCCGGGACGTGACCAGCCGAGAAGTGAACAGACGAGACGTGAACCGGACGAGCCGTGACCAGCCGAGAAGCGAACAGCCGGGACGTGACCAGCCGAGAAGTGAACAGACGAGACGTGAACCGGACGAGCCGTGACCAGCCGCAGAAATGAATCAGCCGCAGACGTGAACCACGCAGGACACCAGAACCACGCAGGACACCCGCACCACGCAGGACACCCGCACCACGCAGAACACCCGCACCACCCTCAGACCTGAACCACCCGTAATACCCCCGGAGTTCTACCGCCCGGCCCCCAACCGGGGCACCGGTCCCGGACCCACTCCCAGCTCCAGCCCCAGCTGTGCACGCAACGCCCGTGTGTCCGGCTTTCCATTGGCGGTGAGCGGGAAGTGGCCGACGACATGGACCGCGTTGGGCTGTTCGTACTCCGCCAGGTGCTCGGCGAGCCGCCGGCGCCAGGTGAGCGGGGCCTCGCCCTCAGGGTCCGCGACCACGAAGTGCAGTGCACTGCCACGGCGTTGGTCCTCGACCGCCAGTACCTTGACCGGCCGGCCACAGGCCTCGGCGCGGCGCTCCAGGCTCTCGGGGTAGAGCGTGAAGCCCAGCCGGTGCACGGCCTGATTGCGCCCCACCACGCGTACGGTGCCTTCGGCATCGACGCTGCCCAGGTCCGCCGTCGGATACCAGGCGTCCGGATCGACGGGCGTCAGCGAGCCGTCCTCCCGGAGGTAGCCGGCCATCAGCCCGGGGGAGCGCACCTCGATGCCGCCGAGCTCGCCGGGGTCGGCAGCCGTGCCGTCGGGGCGCATGACGCGTAGCCGTACGCCGGGCAGGGGGCGCCCGCAGCCGTGCGGTGTATCGGGGGTGGCCAGTGCGACATTGCCGAGTTCGGTCAGACCGTAGCCGTCCAGGAGTGGGCGGCCCATTGTCGTGTGGAAGGACTCGGCCAGCGGGGCGGGCAGCGGCGCGCCGCCCACGCCCCAGATGCGTACGCCCGCGAGCCCGGCGCGTACCTCCGGGCGGCGGCGCACCACGCCGAGGAGCGAGTGGTACGTGGACGGGGCGGCGTCCACGGCGGTGGCACCGTGCGCCGCGGCCTGGCCGACGGCCGCGTCGAGCCGCTGGTAGGGGGTGACCAGCAGGGTGCATCGGGCCAGCCACCACAGCAGGATGACGGAGAGCCCGTACTGGTGGGAGAAGGGCAGCAGGGGCGCGAGAACGTCGTCCTGGCGGTAGCCCATGGCCTGGATGGTGCGCAGCGAGTTGTCGAGGACGGCGCGGCCGGGCTTGACGATGCCCTTGGGGCGCCCGGTGGTGCCCGAGGACCACAGGACGAGCGCGTCGGGGCGGCGGAACCAGCGGGACAGGTCGACATCGGCGGGCGGGGGCGGCGTGGCGTCGGCGGCGAGGCGGGGGTAGTGGATGACGCGCCGGTCGGGGATGCCGGGGAAGCCGCTGGCGCGGTCGGCGGCGGTGACCAGCCAGCGGGCGTGGGCCTGGTGGGCGGCCGCGGTGGCGTCGGCGGCGGGGAGCCGGTGGTCGAGCGGAATGAGTGAGGTGTCCAGCTGCATCAGGGCCAGCAGCGTCAGAACGTAGTCGACGCTGTTGTCGCCCTGGACCAGGACCCGGTCACCGGCGCGGATGCCGAGGTGGTGCAGGGCGTGTGCGGTGGTCTGCACCCGTCGGCCGAGGGCCGGTCCGTCGAGGTGGCCGGTGTCGCCGAGCGGGGCCGACGTGCCGTCGACGAGCCGGGCGGTGGCGACCGGAGGGGCGAAGGTGTCGGTCATGGTTGCTCCGATCCCATGGGGGCGAGGGGGCGCCGGGCCGGCCGCGGCGGGGTGGCCGGGCACAGCAGCGAGGAGGTGGTGGTGGCCACCCAGGAGCCGTCCAGGGCCCGGAACTCGCAGTCGAGCGTGAGGAGTTGGCGGCCGGCGAGGGTGGTGGCGCCGGCGATCCGGACGGTGGCGTGGAGGGTGTCGCCGGCGTGTGCGGGGCGGGCGTGGCGCAGCGTCTGGGAGCGGTGCACGGCGCCCTCGGTGCCGGCGAAGCCGGGCTGGAGACGCAGGAGTTGGTCCTCGGCGTCGGCGGCGAGGGTGGCGAGGTAGGTGGGCGGGGCGATGATGTCCGGGTGGCCGAGGGCGCGGGCGGCGGCCGGGTCGCGGTACGCGGGGTGGGGGTCGCCGAGCGCGCCGGCGAAGGCGGCGATCCGCGCCCGGTCGAGGGCGTACGGGCCGCAGCGGAGGGTGCTGGGCGGCGCGGGCGTGCTCGGCGGCATGCCCGGCGCCGGTCTCTCCGTCATCGCCGGTCAGTCGCCGATCATGTGATGGCCGCCGTCCGCGTGCACGATCTCGCCGGTGGTGGCGGGCAGCCAGTCGGACAGCAGGGCCACGCAGGTACGGGCGACGGGGTCGGCGTCCTGCGGGTCCCAGCCGAGCGGGGCACGGGTCGCCCAGCTCTTCTCGAAGGACGGGCCGTCGCCGCCGATACCGCGGGCGGCCAGGGTGCGCAGAGGTCCGGCCGCGACGAGATTGGCCCGGATGCCCTGGCCGCCGAGGTCGCGCGCCAGATAGCGGGAGCAGGCCTCCAGCCCCGCCTTGGCGACGCCCATCCAGTCGTAGCCGGGCCAGGCGCGGGAGGCGTCGAAGTCCACGCCGACGACGGAGGATCCGGGGCGCAACAGGGGGCGGCAGGCCATGGTCAGCGCCACCAGGGAGTACGTCGAGGTGTGCAGGGCGGCGGACACATCGCGCCACGGCGCCGTCAGGAAGCCGCCGTCCAGGCAGTTCGCGGGGGCGTTGGCGACGGAGTGGAGTACGCCGTCGAGCCCGTCGAGGTGTGCGCCCAACCGGTCGGCGAGGGTGGTGAGCTGGTCTTCGTCGGTGACGTCCAGCTCCACGACGGGGGGCTCTTCCGGCAGCCGCCGGGCGAGCCGGGCGACCAGGCTCGGCCGGCCGTACGCCGTGAGGACGATCTTGGCCCCCTGTTCCTGGGCGAGCCGCGCCACCGCGTAGGCGATCGAGCTTTCGGTGATCACGCCGGTGATGACCAGCTGCTTTCCGTCGAGCAGACCGCTCATGCGGTTCCTCCGTCTGACTCGTCCTCGACTCCAGAGTCACCGAACATAACTCAGAAGCATTGTCCTGGCTTGGTCTTGAAAGACCGTCGTTGACAACCTATCGGACCTCCAGTTGACTGGAATAGTCAAGTATAGTCAAAACAGTGACTCGGATGTCACGGAGGTTTCGATGCCGCGCTGGAGGCCACAGCCCGTGGCCCGGCGCCGAGCGCTGCGAGAAGCGGCAGTGGCCGGCGCAGGCCACCGAACCCGAGCCGGACCGCGCCGACTTCGACCTGCTCGCCCCGATCCCCACCGGCGCGCCCGACGAGCGTGACCACCCCGCTGATGACGGGCGTCAAGGCACCGACTTCACCGCGCCGCAGGCCCCGCGAGTGCCGCACCCACCCCGCACGGCCGCCGGACCCCGCATTCGACCCGTACCACCCCCCACTCAAAGAGAGGTGACCCGTCATGACCGTCATGACCCGCGAAGAGATCGTTGCTCAACTCGCCGAGATCCTTAACGAGGTGGCCGGCGTGCTGCCGTCCGAGGTGACCGAGGAGAAGTCCCTGGTCGAGGAGTTGGACGTGGACTCCCTCGCGATGGCCGAGGTCATCGTCGTCGCCGAGGAGCGCTTCGGCGTCGCGCTGCCCGAAGAGGAGATGAAGGACATGCGTAGAGTTTTGGACATTGTGCTCAGGGTGGAGAAGCAGCTGGCGTCCTGAGGCCGGCCCCCGACCGGTGTGCTCCTGGCGGGCCGCACTGTCCGGCAGGAGCACACCCACCCAAGGGATTTGAATAACGGTCAGATTCTGCTCAACTGCGGATCACCCGGCGCTCAACTCGCTGTCAACCGGCGAGCGCCGCAGCGCGCCGGGGCCCAACTTGGCGAAATCTGGTAATGCGTTGCAGTAAACCAAAGTTGATTTTCGGTCGTCGCTTGTTGACGCAGGCATAGACCAGGGTTACCTTGAGGATCTCCGGAGGGTAAATCAAATCGACTCAGTGCACTGCTTTCTCGGATGTGACCGGTCCGCGGAAAGGAGACATGGTGCGAGGGGATCTATGCAGGGGGACGAGCCCTTCTGTGGCGCGCATTTACTCAACCATGACGGCCCGGCCAACATGCCTCAGCAGGAGGAGAGTTGGGACCCGTCCCGCTCATCCGAATTAGCCGACGGCCGTTTACATATTTTCTCGCCCACTGCCGGCGACATTCGAGAAGGTGCCTGTTTGACGGCCTTTCTCTGCGAGTTACTGCATTGTTCCCCGCGCGATATTCCGTTGACCCGTGACGGCTTCGGCCGGCCGGTGTTCACCGAACCGCCCGCCGCCACCGGCCGGCCCGCGGGCACCCGCCTCGGCCTCGGCATCGGCGCGGACGCGGGCCGGCAGTTCCTGGCCGTGGCCCGGGGCCTCCCCGTGGCCCTGTCCGTCCACACCGTCCCGCAGGGTCCGGTCGGCGAACTGCTGCTTCCCTTCACGCCGTTGGAGCGCGGTTACGTACAAGAGGCTCCGGCGGACCGGCGGGCACACCGGCTGGCCCAGCTGTGGACCCGTAAGGAAGCGGCCCTGCGGCTGACGGGACGGGGCGGGCTGGCGGCCGCCGACGAGATCGACGCGCTGAGCGAGGCGCGGGACGGCAAGGTCGTGATCCCCCCGTCGCCGACGCACCCGGGCGGTATCGCCTACGTACGCGATCTGCCCGCCGGTCCGCGGACGGTGGCCTGCGCGGCGACCTCCGCCCCGGTACCCGGGGTACGGATCTGGCGCCTGAACTCCCCTGGCGCGCAAGCCGATACGCAAGCCGATACGCAATCCGGAACACAAGCCGAGAGGTAGGCCGGTACGCATCCCGGGACACAGGCCGGTACGCATCCCGGGACACAGGCCGGTACGCATCCCGGGACACAGGCCGGTACGCATCCCGGGACACAGGCCGGTACGCATCCCGGGACACAGGCCGGTACGCATCCCGGGACACAGGCCCGTACGCCCGCGCCCCGGACGACGGACACCGCTACGGCATGAGCACGGCGTGCGGGTCCGGACCCTCGCCACCGCGGCCGCCGGCGCTCAGCTCGCGCCAGCTCTCCAGCGCCAGCCGGAAGGCCCCCACCTTCTCGTAGCCCTCGGCGGCCAGCTTGAAGTCGGCCTCCGCGGCCTCCTCGTCACCGCCCGCGCGATGGGCCCGGGCCAGATGGAGCAGACAGCGGGCACGGTCGAGCGGTGACAGTTCACCGGCGTCGAGATCGATCGCGGTGGCGTGGTCGGTGGCCGCCATCCGGTCGTTGTGGCGCAGCGCCGCGGCCGTCTCCAGGAGGGCCAGCCAGGTCCTGCTGGACGGGGTGTCGACCAGCGCGGCGGCCTGCCGGGCTCGCGCCAGCAGGGCGTCGGCGTCGTCGGCCGGGCCCGAGGCGAGCGCCAGCAGCGTACGGGCGCGGGCCAGCCGCAGCCGTAGCCGTACGCCGTCCGTCGCGGCGAGCAGCTGCTCCGCCTCGGCCAGCAGCTCCAGCGCCCGGTCCGGATGCCCGCCGAGATACTGCGCACCGGCCGCGGCCCACAGGGCGCCGGCCCGCAGTTCGCCGGCCGGCAGCGGCGCGACCTCGGTGAGCAGCTCCGCGCCGAGCTGCTCGGCACGGCTCCACTCCCCGCTGTCGACGGACGCGGACAGCAGCGCCACCTGGGCCTGTGCCCGCTCCGGACGGCCGGGCTCCAGCTCGGCGGTGACCCGGACCGCCTCCTCGGCGAAGCGGACGCCGTCCGACAGGCGGCCCGCGGCGCGCAGCAGCTGGGCGAGCTCGATGGCGACCCGGGCGTGCAGCACGGGCGCGGAGCGGGTGAGCGGGTCGTCGAGCAGTCGGCGCAGCGCCGCTTCATGGCGGGCCGGGTCGTCGAGCCGGCCGAGGACGGTGGCCAGCTCCCAGCGCGCCTCCCAGCGCACCTCGTCCTGATCGGCGCCGCCGGACTGCTCCACCACGGACTCCAGCTGGCGCAGCGCCGCCGGCCAGTCACCGGCCAGCTGGCTGGCGCGGGCCGCCACCAACTGGCCGACCAGGTCGAGGCGCTGGGTCAGTCGGTCGCCGGGCCGGTCGGTGGCGCACAGCGCCTCGACCGTCGTGCCGAGCCGTTCCGCGATGGACCGGGCGATCTTGGCGCTCGGGATTCTGCGGCCGTTCTCGACCAGCGAGACATAGCTGGGGGAGAGATCGTCCCCGGCGAGATCCCCCTGGGACAGACCCTGAGCGCGCCGGACCTCCCGCACTCGCTTCCCGAAAGCAGGCTGCTCAATCGTCAAGAAAATCGCTCGCAGGTGAGTTGGGCGGACGGACGGTGACGGGGTGGGACGGCTGCGGACGGATGGAACGTGATGGCGGCGAGTCTACTCATCGGACGTCCGTGCGGGGGTGCCTGTGGACGACTTCCCTCCGGCCGCAGAGTCATTTTTTGTCACTTGCGGAGGTAGATATTCCCCTTGCCGGCGCACGGGCGTTGCGACAGCTGAGAGGGTGCCTCGATGGCTGTGTACAGGGAAGAGAGGGTACCCGGCGGGTGGCGTGGAGCGGCCCTGTGCAGTGTTGCTTGTCATATGAGCCAGTCGAGTGCAATGACTTTACTTGACAATAAATGACAATTGGCTGACGCTGACCCTCCATGGACTACGCCCCGAGGAGGGACATATGAGCTCCGCTCCCGCATGGCCGACCGTGGCCGCCGAGCCGGAGGACAGCATCGACAGCCGACGTGCGGCGGCCTTGCACAGGGTCCGGGACTTTCTGGTGAACGACGCCGGTACCGTGCACGAGCTGCTGTGCGAGATCTCCACCCATCGCGCCGCGCGCTACGAGATCGAGTCGACCGTCGCCACCCTCGACGGGGCCCTGGACGAGGTGGCCGCCCACCGGCCCGGCCGGGTCCCCCGGCTGGCCGCCTTCATGCCGTCGAACGTCCTCCTCTACTCCTACGCCCTCTACCTCCTGGTGCCCGCCCTCTACACCGACCGGCTGGTGTTCCGCCCTTCCAGCCGCGTCAAGGACCAGATGCGCCGGCTGCACACCCTGCTCGCCGAGCAGCACGGTCTGCCCATCACCCTCTCCGGCGCCAGCCAGCGGGAATTCCTGCAGGAGCAGGTCCTCCCCGCCGACGTCGTGGTCTTCACCGGCGCCTACGCCAACGCCGAACAGATCCGCCCCCAGCTCTCCCCCGGGCAGCTGTTCCTCTTCCTCGGCTCCGGCGTCAACCCGTTCGTCGTCGCCCCCGGCGCCGATGTCGAGCAGGCGGCCCGCGACGCGATCGCCATCCGGGTCCTGAACACCGGCCAGGACTGCCTGGGCCCGGACCTGTTCAGCGTCCATGAGTCGCTGCTCGCCCCGTTCGTCGATGCCCTGGTCAGCGAGGTGAAGGGGATGCGCTACGGCCCGTACACCGACCCGGACGCCGACTACGGGCCGATCTTCTACGAGAGCGCGCTGGAGGACGGCGCACAGTTCCTCGCCCGCAACCGCGGCGGCATCGTGCACGGCGGGCATGTCGACTTCCGCACCCGCCGGCTCGACCCCACCGTCGTCGTCGGCGAGGACGTCACCCCGCGCACCCACGTACCGGAATTCTTCGCCCCGATCTTCAATGTCGCCGGCTACCGCGACCAGGACGCCCTCGCCGCGACCCTCACCACCGGCATGTTCACCGAACGCGCCCTGGGCTCCAGCGTCTACGGCCACGCCCCCGGCCTCGTCGAGGCGCTGCGCCGGCGGACCACCGTCACCCTCGACACCACCCTGTTGTCCATCGACGACGGCAACGCCCCGTTCGGCGGGTACGGCCGGATGGCCAACTACATCTCCGACGGCCGGGAGGTGCGCGCCGAGCCCGTACTGATCTCCAAGGCCGTCGCCGCCCACCGCCCGGGAGCCGGCCGATGACCACCTACACCCACCCCACCGCCTGGGCCGCGATCGCCGACCACCTCCACCACCTCGGCAGCGAGGTGGTGTTCGGGCTGCCCGGCGACGATATGGCGCTGCTCGGCGAGCTGGAGCGGTCCGACACCACCGTGGTGCTCTGCCGGGACCAGCGCAACGCCGTGTTCATGGCCACCGGTTACGCACTGGCCGCCGGCCGGCCCGGGGTGTGCGTGATCGGCAAGGGCCCGGCGCTGACCAATGCGCTCACCGGCGTCCTGGAGGCGCGGTCCGCCGCCGCACCGCTGATCCTGATCGCCGACGGCACCCGGCTCGACCGGCTCGGCACCGGCGCCTTCCAGGAGCTGGACCAGCTCACCGCGATCCGCCCGTACGTGAAGTGGGCGGCCCGCGTCGACCATGCCGACCGGCTGCCCGGTGCTCTGGAGAAGGCCGCCGCGCTCGCCGTCAACGGCACCCCGGGGCCGGTCTACCTGGAGCTCGCCGAGCAGATCGCGGCCGAGCCGGTCACCCGCACCGGGCCCTGGCGGCCGGCCGCCCCCCAGCGGCCGGCCCCCGACCAGGACGCGCTCGCGGCCACCGCGGAGCGCATCGCCGCCGCCGAGCGGCCGCTGCTGCTGGTGGGCGGCGGCGCCCGGCACCGCAACGACGGCCGCCGTATCGAGCACTTCGCCGAGCAGCTCGGCGCCGGCATCTTCAGCACCGCCTCCGGCCGCGGCACCGTCGCCGAGGACCACCCCCTGTACTGCGGCGTCAGCGGCCTCTACACGGTCGCGCCGATGGACGCCCTGTGGCGCGAGGCCGACCTGGTCATCGCGCTGGGCAGCCGGCTGGAGGAGACCGCCACCTTCGGCTGGCCGGAGGATGCGGCTCAACTCCCGGTCGTACAGGCTGTGTTGGGCGAGGAGAGTCTGGTCATGGAGCGACCCGGGGCGTATGTCCTGGGTGACGCCGGACGGATCGTGGACGGCTGGGCGGGACTGCTGGCCGACCGCCGGCCGCCTCGTGACTGGCCGGAGCGGGTCCGCACGGTGCGGGCCGCGCTGGCCGGGCGCGCCGCGGACCGTGCCGAGGAGGCCGTGAAGCACGCGCCCGAGGGAGCCGTGCCGGTCGCCCGGGTGCTGGCCGCACTCGACCGTGTCGTCCCCGCGGACCGGGTCCTCGTCCAGGAGAACGGCCTGCAGGACATGTGGTCGTACTTCTTCCCGCACTGGTCGCTGGGGTCCGAAGGCGGCTCCGTGGTGCCCAGCGAGCAGACGCCGCTGGGCTTCGGCGCGGCCGCCGCGGTGGGCGTACGACTGGCCGAGCCGGCCGGGCGGCCGGTGGTCGCGGTGGTCGGCGACGGAGCCTTCAACCTCTTCCGCGGCGAACTGCCCACCGTCGCCGACGCGGGCGCCGCCGTCCTCTACGTCGTCCTGGACAACGGCGGCTACGGCTGGCTGCAGTCCAACCTCGACCGGGTCTCCGGAACCGGCTCGCGGTTCGCCTTCACCACCTCCCGCCCGACCGGCACCGAGGGCCTGACCAGCGCTTATGGCCTGGGCTACGGCCGGGTGACGGACGCCGACCAGCTGGAGCCGGCGCTGACGGCCGCCTGGCGGCAGGTCGCCGCCGGGACCTGCGCCGTGGTGGAGGTGGCGGTCGCGCTCGCCGACACCCCGCCGGGGATGAGCGGCTCGGCGGGGGACTTCCCGGAGCGGGAAGACGCATAGGGCGCGTCTTTCGGATCACCCCGGGCCCGCGACGCTCCCCCAGCTAGCGCTGGGAGGTGCCCCCAGGCACGGCACTCCCCCAGCTAACGCTGGGGGTACCCCCTCGCCGCGTTGTCGCATCACCCACGGACACCCAGTCCGAGGGCGATGCTCCGCCTTGCGATGCAGCTCGGCATCCGAAGGATGAATCAAAGAGCCGAGACGGAGCGAGCGGTGGGGGCCCCTCCCGCGCCCTTAAGGCGTGGGGGAGAGTGCAGTGCACCAGACGCCGCGGGCTGATCCGGACTGCTCCAAAAGACGCGCCCTAGCCGTACGCCGTGCGTGCCGCGCCGTCGTGGCGGGAGGGAGTTCCCGCCACGACGGCGCGGCATTGTGTTCCACGGGGGATGCTTCGCGTGGCCCGGCCCCCACCGGCCCGGGGGGAGCCGGGGTGGGGCCGGGCCACGTCTTCTTCGTACGGAGGGAACCACGCCGAGGGCGTGACGGGGGATGCGCTCCGCCCGTACGGATCGGTGTCAGGTCTTGGCGCGGAACTTGGCGATGGCCAGCGGGGCGGTGACCGCCGTGAGGCCCAGCGACCACACGAGCGTCCAGAGCACCGGGCCGGCCACCGGCCCCTCGCCCAGGGCGAGTCCGCGGGCCGCGTCGGCCATGTGCGTCAGCGGGTTGATACGGGTGAAGGCCTGCAGCCAGTCCGGCATGGTCGAGGGCGGTACGAAGATCGAGGAGCCGAATTGCAGCGGGGTCAGCACGACGACGGAGAGCGCCTGGATGGCCTGTGCGGTGCGCAGGGTCAGCCCCAGCAGCATGAATATCCAGATCAGCGAGGTGCCGAAGACGGCGGTCAGACCGATCGCGGCCAGCAGGCCCGGCCAGCGTCCGCTGAAGTCGAAGCCGAGCACCGCGGCGACGATCAGCAGCACCGCGATCGCGACCAGCATCCGGCCGGTCTCCACCACGACCTTGGCCACCAGCACCGAGGAACGGGCGATGGGCATGGTGCGGAAGCGGTCCATCAGGCCGGTACGGAAGTCGTCGTTGACGCCGGTGCCGACGGCCATCGCGATGGTCATCCCGAGGATCACCATCAGCCCCGGCACCAGAAAGGCGGTGTACTGCGCGCGGTCACCGCCCGCGCCGATCGAGCCGCCGAAGACGAAGACGAACAGCACCGTCAGCACGATCGGCATCAGCAGCGCGTCGGCCATCGACTCCGGGTTCTGCCGGATCTGCAGAAGATTGCGGCGGACCAGTGCGCCCGTGTGCCGCGCCATGGCCCGCGGGCCTATCCGGCCCTCGTCGGCGACGGGCGCGGGCGGCTCGGGGCGGGGCAGGGCCTGAATCGACGTCACGGCTTCTCCTCCGGTCAGGCCCGGCCGCGGCGCTCGTCGAGCCACTTCTGCCAGTACGTGCGCCGGTCGCTGTTGGGGTGCGCGACGACGATGTCGCCCAAGACGGCGGAGCCGGTGATGCGGATGAGCGGGGTGACGGCTTCCGGGCCGGAGTGTTCCCGGGTCACATTGCGCAGATCACCCAAGACCTTGCTGCAGTTCATCTCGACCCGGACGCCTTCCGGGAGCAGCAGATGGACATCGCCGACGAACGCACGGGCCTCGATGGTCAGTTCGCCGGTCGACGGTGCCGGGGAGGCGCACAGATCGAGGGTCAGATCCCCGAAGACCGCGGTCGCCTCGATGCCGTGCTCCAGGGAGGGGCTGTGGTGGGTGACATCGCCGAATACGGCGCGGAAGCTGCGCTGTCCGGTCGCGGAGGCCGAGGACTCCGGGGGAGTCACATGCGGCAGATCCTCGCCGACGGACCGCAACTCCTCGCGGGTACGCGCGAGATATGCCGCCTCGGAACGCTCGGCCAGCTCTTCGAGGGTTAACCGGCCTTCCGCGGTGGCTTCCCTGAGCCGTTCGACCATGTCCTCGCGTTCGGCGTCCGAGGCCAGCACCGAACGGGATGTCGCGGGCGAGGGCGCCACATCCTTGTGCAGATCGGGTCGTTGGGGCTGGGTCATGGGTGGTGCCTCCGCTGAGTCCGGCGGTGGTGGAGCGTCGATGCCTCATCCGACCACGTCACGCCGGGCGCGGGCATCGCCGTGCGGTACTACATCGAAAGGTTGACCCGCGGTGCCGGAGCACATAGTTCGGTGTACCGGTCAGCCGGTTTTCGGGTGCGGGCAGCGGCTCCGTCCGGAGGCGTTGTCCGCATTGTGCGCGCCCCTCGAAATGATCTTGGCAGGCCCGGTGAAGACCGGTGAAGGAATCCGAATATCGGTCGACTTCTTCTTGACTACTTGGTAAAGTGCCGAGCACTCATTGTGACTCGCGCCGATTTGGTGCAGTCGGCCGGAGTCATCCACTGTTCGAAATCCGGAGGGTTTGTCGAATGCCTGAGCTGGCGGACACCGGGCGGAGAATCAAAGAGCTTCGGGTCAGCGCGGGAATGACACAGCACGACCTTGCCGGGTCCGAAATGTCGTCGAGCTACATCTCACTCGTCGAACGCGGGAAGCGCATTCCCAGCGGTCGGGCACTGAAGATCCTGGCGCAACGCCTCGGGGTCGGTGTGGACGAAATATCCAGAACCGCCGAGCATGTCGAAACCACCAGCCGGGTCCGCCGGCTCGACCTGGTCGGACGATTGGTGGCGGCCCGCCGGCAATGGGAGGGCGGCGACGCCGAGGGCGCACTGCGGGAATTCCGCGCACTGGCCGAGATTGATCCGGCCGGCCGCCAGGACGACGTATTTACCGAGGCGCAGCTCGCCATTGCCGAAATACTGGGCACTCTCGGCCGCGCCGACGAGGGCGCCGAGGTCCTGCTGCGGATGCTGGACGCGCTCACCCCCGCCCCGTACGCCGAGGCCCGGCTGCGCGCCCTGATCGCGCTCGCCGATCTGCTGGAGTCGGCCGGCCGGGTCCAGGACGGGCTGCGCTATGCGCTCACCGGCTCCCTCGAATGCGCCGACCGGCGCCCCGGCACGGGCTTCCACTCACTGCTCGTCCTCGATGTGCTCACCCGCTGCGCCTATTGGAGCGGCTGCCCGGAGTGGGCCCCCGATACCGACCACTGCCGGCACTCGGCGGAGGGCGTGCTCCCCGGGCCGCGCGCCGCCATCGATCTGCACCGGGCGCTCGATCTGCGCGACCGTGGCGAGATGGAGCGCGCCGCCGCGCTGCTGGGCGAGTGCGCGCGCCGGGTCACCCCCACCGCCGGCTTCCCGCTCTGGGAGAAGATCAACGGGCATTACGCCCTGCTGTTGCTGCACCGCGGCGAGACGGCGGCGGCCCGCAGCATCGTCGAGCGCGGCCTGGTCGTCGCCTCGGTGACGCAGGAACCGGAATTCCCGCTCTGGCTGACGACCGCGGATGCGGTCTGTGCGGAGGCGGCCGGCGACCCCGGCCGGGTTTTCGCGCTGGGCGTGGAGCTGGCCGCACTCCCCGACACCGGCCGCGGTCATGAGAAAGCCGCCGCGCTCCTGGAGATCGCGGCGGCGTGCGAGCGGCTGGGGGACCGGGAAAGGGCGGCCGGACACTTCCGGTATTCCGCGGAGCTGTTCCGGCGGGCCCAGGCGTACCGACACGCCGAGCGGGCCCGGGAACGGCTGACGGACCTCATCGAAAAGCGGGACTGAAGGCCGGGGTGCCAAAAACCATGGCGCCGCAAATGCCGTTATTGCGCGCAATGCGCGCTTATTTTTTCGCCTTCTTTCCGAGCCCCAGAAGCGCGAACAAGGCTTCCGCGCCACCGACGATCGCCAGGACCAGCCCGGCCTTGTGAAGCGAGACGACCCCCGTATCGACTTCCTTTGTGGTCAGCCACAGGATCAGGCCGACGATCGCCAGAACAATACCTACCGCAATACCCTTCATGAGTTCCCCTCGTCCTTGTGATGTGTCTTGTGATGTGTCGGAGCTGCGTGTACGGACCAGCGTCCCGTCCGGCCGCGGCATTCGGATCATCCGCAGGTAGGCACTTCCCGCCCCGCCGCCTGTCACTTTCTATGTACTCCGGGGCCCTACCAGGGGGTCGGCCGGCGGCCGGGAGGCCTACGCCGCCGCCCGCCGCCGCCCCGCCCGGGCTGCCCCGCCCAGGTCGCCCCGGCCCCTGTTTCCGCTGTGACCTCCGGCCTCATAGTCAATTTTCATGACTCAGTCAGTCACGCCTCTGAGAGCGTTTCCGCTGGTACGAGGCCTGCATCCCGCATATGACAGGTTTCGCTGACTGACTCCCTCCGGCGCAACCTGTTGACAAGCCAATGACTCGGCTGTCATGTTTCTGGTCATGAGGACGCCCCGAGCGTGACAACGGGGCAGAAAACTAGGAGGTGGCTTTCATGGAGGTACGTGCGGAACGGCGGCGCGTTGTCGTCACCGGCACCGGCGTGGTGTCCCCCGTGGGAAACACCACCGCGGACTTCTGGGCCGCTCTGCTCGCCGGCCGCAGCGGCGTGAAGACCCTCACCCGCTTCGACACCTCCGGCCTCCCGGTCCGCATCGGCGGCGAGGTCACCGGCTTCGACACGACCGGCTACCTCACACCGCAGGAAGCCAGGCGCAGCGACAGCTTCACGCAGTACGCGGTGGTCGCCGCCACCCAGGCCCTGCGCGCCGCCGGTCTCGACGAGCCGGCCGGCATCGACCCGTACCGCTTCGCCGCGGTGATCGGCTCCGGCTACGGCGCCGCCAACTCGATCCAGCAGCAGTACGACGTCCTGCAGCGGCAGGGATCGCGGCGGGTCTCCCCGTACCACTCGGTCCTCACCGCCATCGACCACCCGGCCAGCCTGCTGTCCATCAAGTACGGCATCGGCGGCCCCAGTTGCGCGGTGTCGGCGGCCTGCGCCACCGGCGCGGTGGCCATCGGCGAGGCGGCCGAACTGATCCGCCACGGCCGGGCCGATATCGCCCTGGCCGGCGGCGCCGACGACGCGCTCACCGCCGTCGACCTGGCCGGTACCGCCAACGCCCAGGCCCTCTCCCGCCGCAACGACGACCCCGAAGGCGCCAGCCGGCCCTTCGACCGGGACCGCGACGGCTTCGTGATGGCTGTCGGCGCCACCGTCCTGACGCTGGAGGAGGCCGGGCACGCCGAACGCCGGGGCGCACCCATCCTCGCCGAGGTGGCCGGCTACGCCGCGACCACCGACGCCCACCACGCCACCGCCCCCGACCCGACCGGCGCCGGAGCCGTCCGCGCCATGCGCTACGCACTCGCCGACGCGGGCCGCACCCCCGAGGACGTCGGGCAGATCAGCGCCCACGGCACCGGCACCGTGCTCAACGACCGCATCGAGGCCGCGGCGCTGCGCGAGGTACTCGGCCCCGACCATCTGCGCCGTACGCCGATCACCGCCGTCAAGAGCATGACCGGGCACATGCTCGGCGCCTCCGGAGCTGCCGAGGCCGCCGCCGCGGTGCTCTCGCTGCGGGACCGCAAGATCCCACCGATCCGTAACTGCGACCACCCCGAGGAACCCGACCTCGATCTGGTCGTCAAGGGCGCCCGCGACTGGGACGGCGACGTGGTGCTGAGCAATTCGTTCGGATTCGGCGGCCACAACGCCGTACTCGTACTCACCCGCTACACAGGCTGAGGAGGGAGACGCACCGTGCAGGGACGACTGGTGACCTTGGAATGGCCCGGCGACGACGACTGGGCCGCGATCGCCTCCTGGCTGCGGCCCGGCTCGCCGGCGGCCGTACTCAGCGGCGACTGGGAACTCCTGGGCGCGGCCGAGATCGAGCAGGCCAACCGCTCGGGGCGGGTCCACAACCTGGTGATCCGTACGAAGGACGGCGAGCGCATCGGCGCCGTCAGCTACCAGCGCAGCGGCCGGATCGGCGGCTACACCGTCGGTGGCGCGATCGGCAGCCCCGACCTGTGGCGCCGCGGCTACGGCGCGGAGGCCGTCGTCCTGCTCGTCGACTACCTCTTCCACCAGCTCGACGCGCACCGCGTACAGGTCACCACCGCCGGCTACAACAAGGGCATCATCCGGCTGATGACCAAGACCCCGTTCGTGGTCGAGGGCATCCTGCGGGACCACTGTTACCTCGACGGTCAGTACCACGACGCGATCGTGTGGGGCCTGCTGCGCGACGAGCACTACGCCTCGCTCAAGCCCAGCGACGACAACCGCGTACTGGCCGTCGGACTCGACGACTTCATCCCCGAGGCCGACAAGTCCCAGGCCCGCGCCGTCCTCGCCGAGCATCTCGCGACGGCCGGCCGCCGCACCGCGCTGACGGCGTACCTGGACCACGAGGCCACGCCCCTCCACGAGGCCGGGCCCCACGACGAGGACGAGCCCGCCGGCGCCGAGCGAGGTGCCGCATGAGAGACGGCGCCGAGAGCTTCGCCCTGGCCGACCGCACCTTCTTCGACTGGCCCGGCAACTGGAACACGGAAGCCACCCGCTTCCCCGCCCCGCCCCTCCCCGACGGCTGGACCCTCGACGAGAACGAGGCCTGGACCTTCTGCCGCCCGCCCGAGGACCAACTCCCCGACCAGGGCTGGAAGATCCACGTCAGCGCGGCCCCCGACGACGCCCGCCGCACCATCGCCGACGTCGCCGCCTACTGCACCCGGCACGGCCTGGCCTTCAAATACCTCAAGAGCGCCAACGTCCTGCGCGCCCTGAGCCGCAAATACGCCCAGCGCTCCTCCGCCGGCAAACTGCTGACCGTCTACCCCGTGGACGAGGCCGACCTGGCCCGCACCCTCGAAGGACTGGACGCGATCGTCGGCGGCCGCCCCGGCCCGTACGTCCTCACCGATCTGCGCTTCCGCCAGGGCCCGCTCTACGTACGCTACGGCGGCTTCCGCACCCGCTACATGGAGGACGCCGACGGCGAGCTGGTGACGGCCTTCCGGCGCCCCGACGGCACACCCGAACCGGACCGCCGTACGCCGGTCTTCCACACCCCCGACTGGGTCGCGATCCCCGACATCCTCAAGGACTCGCTGGCCGCCCGGCAGGCCGTGGACGACTTCCCCTACCGGATCACCGGGGCGCTGCAGTTCTCCAACGGCGGCGGCGTCTACCGCGCCGCACCGCTCGGCGCCGACGCCCTCGGCGCGGGTGAGACCGGCGTCGTCCTCAAGGAGGGCCGGCCCTACTCCGGGACCGACGGTGTCGGCCGCGACGCGGTCAGCCGGCTCGCCCACGAGCACCGGATGCTGGAGCGGCTGGCCGGACTCCCCGGGATCCCGCGCACCTTCGGCACCCTCCAGGTACGCGACCATCTCTTCCTGGTCCTGGAGGACATCGCGGGCCAGGACCTCCAGACCTGGCTCGCCGCCCACCACCCGCTGACCGTCCCCGACCCCGACGAACAGGCCGTCGCGGACTACCGGGACCGCGCGCTGGCCCTGCTCGGCCGGATCGAGGCGCTGGTCGCCGCCGTCCACGAACGCGGCATCCGGATCGGCGATCTGCACCCGGGCAACCTCATCATCAAGCCCGGCGACGAGCCCGTACTCCTGGACTTCGAGGTGGCCGACGAGATCGACCGGGCCACCCCGAGCAGCCTCGGCGCCCCCGGCTTCCACCGTGCCGATGCGATCGGCGCGGACGGCGACCACTACGCGCTCGCCGCCATCGGACTGTGGTTCTTCCTGCCGCTGGCCGCGCTCGGCGGCCTCGCCCCGGACAAGGCCCCCGCGCTGCTGGCCACCGCGGCCGAGCGGTACGGACTGCCCAACTCCCTGGTGTCGCGGCTGGCCCCGCAACTGGCCCCCAACGACGACACGACCTCCCCCCTCACCTCCTTGCCAGGCGCGTTCCCACCCTCCGGTGTGCTGGAATCCCTCGGCCGCGGGCTGCGCGACAGCGCCACCCCGCACCGCAAGGACCGGCTCTACCCCGGCGACTTCGAGCAGTTCGTCGAGGGCGGCGCGGGCTTCGGACACGGTGCGGCCGGCGTCCTGTGGACGCTGCACACCGCGCTCGGACAGCGTGACGAGGAGGGCGTCGCCTGGCTGCGCGCCGCCGTCGACCGGGTCCCCGCCGAGCGGATCGGCTTCTACGACGGTCTGCACGGAATGGCGTACGTCTTGAGCGAGTTGGGCGATGACGAGGCCGCCCGGCGCGCCCTCGACCGGGCCGACGGTCAACTCTCCGTACGCCACTGCCCCAGCCTCTACCGCGGCCTGTCGGGCGTCGGCCTGAACCTGCTGCACTTCGCCGACGCGCTGGACAGCGACGCACTACGGCAGCAGGCACTCGGCCTCGCCGACCGCGTCACCCAGCGGCTCGCCGCGGCCCGCACCGAACCGGTCGAGCGCAAGCGCCGACGCGGCTCGAAGGACGCCGCCGGCCTGATGTACGGCTGGTCGGGCGCCGCCCTCTTCCTCCTGCGCGCCCACCAGGCCACCGGGGACCCCGGGTTGCTGGACGAGGCGGTACACGCCGTCCACCGCGACCTCGCGCGCTGCTCGCCCGGCCCACAGGACACCCTCCAGGTAGACGAGGGATTCCGGCTGCTGCCCTACCTCGACAACGGCAGCGCGGGGATCGCGCTGGTGGCGGCCGAGCTGCTGGAGCTGCGCGACGACGACCGGATCCGCGAGGCGCTGCCCGCCCTGCTGCGCGCCTGCGCCGCCGACTTCGTCATCGAGTCCGGGCTGCTGGGCGGCCGCGCGGGACTGCTCGCCACCCTGGCGACGCTACGCGACCGGGTGTCCTTGCCCCCGGAGGCGACCGAGCGCCATCTGCGCCGCCATCTGACCAATCTGGGCCAGCACGCCATGACGCGGAACGGAGCGGTGGTCTTCCCCTGCGACGGCCGCGCCCGGATCTCCATGGACCTGGCCGGCGGCAGCGCCGGAGTTCTGCTCGCGCTGTCCGCCACCGAACGGGGCACCCCGCTGCTCCCGTTCCTCACCGACTCGCGCTCCGCGGCAGCCGTTCACTCGGCCGCCCCGGGACGCGGCGGCGGCGCCACGAGCGCCGCCACCCTCGCCGCCCCGTCCGGGGCAGCGGGCACTGCGCACCGCGGAAGGGAGGTGTCGTAAATGACCATCATGGACCTTCAGGGCCTGGAGGTGCCGGGCGAGCGTGACGCTCAGGCGCTCGGCTCCACCGTCAGCGGCGGCTGCTGACGTGATGCCGGGCGGACCGTGCACCGTCATGCACGGTCCACCGGCTCCAGGTGTCCCGCAACGGCACCTGGTACGTCACCACCGTGACCATCCGCCACAACGAAGCATCGGAAGGGAGGTGTCGTAGATGACCATCATGGACCTTCAGGGCCTGGAGGTGCCGGGCGAGCGTGACGCTCAGGCGCTCGGCTCCACCGTCAGCGGCGGCTGCTGACGCAGCTGACCACACAGTGCCTCAACACACGGTGTTCGGTCTCCACCACGCACCGTGTGCCCACGGTACACACGTCTTTCGATCCGCGGAAGGGAGGTGTCGTAGATGACCATCATGGACCTTCAGGGCCTGGAGGTGCCGGGCGAGCGTGACGCCCAGGCGCTCGGCTCCACGATCAGCGGCGGTTGCTGACACGGCGCCCGGTGGTCCCGTGCTTCGGCACGGGCCACCGGGCCCCTGTGTTTTACGGAGTTTCACGGACGGAGGCCCACGGACGGAGGCCAGTTGAACCACCACATGGGCCCGGCCCGCTCCCTCTGCGTCATCGGCTGCGGACCCCGCGGCGCCTCGATCGTCGAGCGGATCCTCGCCAACGTCCCCGCCCTGTACGGCGACCGCCCCCTGGACCTGCACATCGTCGACCCGTACCCACCCGGCGCCGGCCGCACCTGGCGCACCGACCAGCCCGGCCTGCTGTGGATGAACTCCGCCGCCGAGCACGTCACCATGTACCCCGACGAGAGCGTGGACTGCGCGGGACCGCCGCGCCCCGGCCCCACCACCGCCGGCTGGCTCGACGCCCCGCTGCACGACGGCGCCTACGCCGCCCGCCGCGACCAGGGCCGCTATCTGCGGCACTTCTTCGACACCGTGACCCGCCAACGGCCCGCTTCGATAAGGCTGTTCGTCCACCGCGCGCGAGTGATCGACCTGGTACGGACGGCCCCCGACGAGGCGCTCCCGGACGCACCGCCGGCCGGCCGTCAGCAGGTGATCCTGGACTCCGGCGAACCCCCCTTCCTCGCCGACCGGGTGGTCTTCGCCCAAGGACACACCGAAACCCTCGCCGCCCCCACGCCACCCGGCCTGCTGCGCATAGGCCCCGGCCCCGCCGACCCCGACGCGCTGGACCGCATCCCGCCCGGCGCGCCCGTCGTCGTCCGCGGCCTCGGCCTGGTCTTCATCGACTGCCTGGCGCTGCTGACCGAGGGCCGCGGCGGCCGCTTCGTCCGCACCCCCGACGGCGCGCTGCGCTATCTGCCCTCCGGCCGCGAGCCCCGGCTGTACGCGGGCTCCCGCCGCGGCGTACCGCTGCCCCCGAAACCGGCGCGCCCCTTGTCATCGGCCCTGCCCGCCCCGCCCGCTGGTCTGCGCTTCGCCACCGTCGACGCCTGCCGCGCCTGGCTGTCCAGGCCCGGCGCCTCCTTCGCCCGCGACGCCTGGCCGCTGGTGCTGGCCGAACTGGGCTGGTGCCACTACCGCGCCCTCTTCGCCGGGCAGCCCGCCCGTACCCGTATGACCTGGCAGGACTTCGACGCCCAGTACGCCCTGCTGATCACCGACGCCGACCGGCTGGCCAAACTCGCCCGCGAGGCGGTGCCCGACCCCGCGGACCGTTTCGACCTGGACCGGCTGGCCGCGCCGCTGGCCGGTCTGCGGTGCGCCGACACCGACGACCTCCAGCGACAGCTGCACGGTCACCTCGCCGAGGTCCTGCGCCGCCGTACCGGACCCGCGCGCGGCGTCGAGACCGCGTTGGTCGACGCCCTGCAACGGGTCGGCGCGGTCATCGAGGAGCTGTGGCGCGCCGGCGACCTCGATCCCACCCAAGTCACCGAGGCGCTGGGCCACTTCGCGATCGGTACGCACCTCAGCTCGGGCCCGCCGCCACTGCGCGCCGAGCAGCTGCTGGCGCTGGCGGAGGCGGGCATCGTGACGTTCGTGGGGCCCGATATGCGGGTGGAGATCACAGCCGGCACCGAGGGGGCCCCGGCCCCCGCCGTCTTCCGCGCCACCGGCCCCGCCCTCCCCGGCACCGTCCACGAGGCGAGGGTCCTCCTCGACGCCCGGCTGGCACCGCCCGACCCCGACCGGGCCGCCGACCCCCTGCTGCGCGCCCT
The DNA here is from genome assembly GCF_022221585.1 of Streptomyces inhibens. Lineage (NCBI taxonomy): Bacteria > Bacillati > Actinomycetota > Actinomycetes > Kitasatosporales > Streptomycetaceae > Streptomyces > Streptomyces inhibens. The sequence continues at coordinate 4,905,304 of NZ_CP084681.1, read as the reverse complement.
GACGTCCCGGGGTGAACTGGTGCCGGAACGTGGCGCGGACGGGACCCCGAGCGGCCTGCTCCAGCTGTCGGGAGCGAGCCTGCACCCGGTCGACGCGCACGGTACCGAGCACCAGGACCGCATCATCGCGGGCCCGGCCCAGTTCCCCCGCCCGGGCACCAACGCCGTCTACTTCCGCCAGAACGACACCATCGCGCGCAGCTTGCTCGGCGGCGACTGAGCGGGGCGGAGGGCGAGGGTGTCGTTCTGACGGAAGCGTTGAGCAAGCGGCTGCACCCCCACCACCCATCGGGCACCACCCATCGGGCCGCCGCAGCCGGTGCCATTCCCGCCCAAAATCACCAGCCCTTCCCAACTCGCCCCATTTATCACCCACTCACCCACACCCCTATTTGAAAATAAAAAGAACCGGCGACCGGTTTCCCCTCCGAGTGTCTCCGGCGGCGTTGTCAGTGCCATATGCGAGAGTGGTCCGAGCAGTTGAGGTGAAAATCGGGGGAGGGGCCCGCCGTGTCATTGGCCGACGAGGTAGCGGCAGTTCATGCAGGACAACCGGATCCAGCCGCGCTGGTAGGCGAATTCCGGCGCACGCATGTCTTGATTCCGACGGTCAATGACACGCTCCTCTCGACGGAGTTGGACGGCATCCGCTGGCTATATGCCTTCACCGATGAGGACGCCCTTTCCCGCTTCGCTCTCTCCCGTGGCAGTGAGCCCGGCACGGAGTGGCAGTACGTGACGGCGTCCGGTGCCCGAGTCCTTGACGTGCTGATTCCCGCCATCGAGGGCCCTACGGGGGTGGCCCTAGACGCGGGCAGTGAACAGGGTGCGCTCTTCCCGCCGGTGGCCGGAATTGTCCCCGACAGCGCGGCCATCGACGTATCGGCGGCTGGAATATCGGACAACGCCGCACCGCACAGGGGGGAAGCGTAGGAATGGGTCTGATCGGCGGAGACGGGTACCAGGTCGAGCCTGAGGCTTTCGAGCAGCTCACCAAAGGCATCAAGGCCGCGACGGCCGAACTCAAAGAGCTGGGCTTTGACATGGAGGCCCAACTTGGCCGCGGTTTCGACAAATTATCGCTGGACAACATGGAATGCGGCGACGACGGCCTGGCCGCCGTACTCGATTCCTTCTGCGACCGCTGGGGCTGGGGCGTGCGCACGTTGATGCAGGACGCCAACGCATTCTCCAAGAAGCTGGGTATCACCGCCGGCATGTACTACGAGCAGGAGCAGTACGTCTCGGACACGCTGAAGCAGACCGCGAACGCGGCGATCGGCGACCCGTCCAAGACAGCCGAGCAGCTGCACAAGACGTCCTGGGGCGACATCGCCGCGGACAACCCCCTCAACGTCGACTTCGACCCGATGTCCCAGGAGTCGATGGAGTCGCATCAGCGGATGCTGGACACGGCCGACAAGGTTGCCGAAGACTTCCATTCCATCCCCGACCGGATGACCCACCCGCTCGACGATCCCGCCGAGGTCACAACCAAGTTCCACGAGCCGAAGGGTTCGCAGGGACAGGGGGGTGAGGGCAAGTGAACTGGCTCGGCGATGGTTTGAACGCGATAGGCGACGGCGCGAGCAAGTTCACGGACGCCGTCGAGCGCGGCGCGGGCGAGCTGGTCGAGCACGGCTCCGACCTGGCCGGCGACGCGCTGGAGACCGTCGGTCTCGACGACGCCGGACACGCCGTCCGCACCGCCGGCGCCGACCTGGCCGGCGCCCTGGGCGCCCACGTCGATGAACGGCAGCTCGGTGAGACCGAAGACCCCAAGGAACTCATCCACGGCGACGTCGAGAAGATCAACGAGACGGCCTCCCACCTGAAGGACTTCTCGGCCGCCTTCGACCGCGTCGCCAACGGCATGCGCAAGCTCGGCTCGGGCCACCACTGGAGCGGCAAGGCCGCCGACGCCTTCCGCGAGGCGTTCGACATGCACCCCAAGCAGTGGATGCACGCCGCCGACGCCTGCGACGACGCCTCCAAGGCCCTGAAGTCGTATGCGGAGACGGTGACCTGGGCGCAGGGAAAGGCCGTCGACGCGATCGAGAAGTACCGCAAGGCGCAGCAGGCCGCCGAACGTGCCCAGAGCGAGTACGAGTCCCAGTACGACAGCTACCGGGAGCGTCATTCCGCGTACGAGTACCTCGCCTCACGAGGCACCGACGCGGGCGCCGAACCGCAGGCTCCCTCCGACCCCGGCGACGTGGGCAAGGAGGGCCGCGAGGCCGCCGAAGACATCCTCAAGGACGCCCGCAGCCAGCGCAACGAAGCGGCCGACCGGGCTCGTAACGCCATCAAGGGCGCCTTGGCCCACGCCCCGGACAAGCCCGCGTTCACGGAGCTGGCGGGCGCGGCCCTCAAGGACGGCGGTGAGGCGTTCGTCCTCGCGCACGTGCATATGGTCGGCGGCGCTCTCAAGGCCGGGGCCGACACCCTCAAGCTGGCCCGGACGATCAACCCACTGGACCCCTACAACATCACCCACCCCTGGAAGTACGCGGGCAACACCGCCACCCTGCTCATGGGCCTGGCCCAGGCCGGGCTCCACCCCATCGATACCGCCAAGGGCATGCTCGGCTCGGGCTGGGGCAGCGACCCGTTCGACTCGTTCAGCGCTGCGATCGTCAACGCGGTCGGCGGCAAGGGCGCGGGCGCACTGGCCAAGGGGGTGGCAAAGGCAGGCGCGAAGAACGCCGCCAAGGCCGCCGCGCGGACGGCTGCTAAGGAGGGCGGCAAGCGCACCGTCCGGGACCGGCTGCGTACTGCCTGGTGCAAGACCTTCGGCAGCGACCCCATCGACATGGCCACCGGCCGCATGCACCTGCCGCAGACCGACATCACCCTCCCCGGCAGCCTCCCCCTCGCCTTCACCCGAACCTTCGAGTCGTCCTACCGCACCGGCCGCTGGTTCGGCCCGACCTGGATGTCCACCGTCGACCAGCGCCTGGAAATCGACTCCGAGGGCGTCATCCTCATCGGCGAAGAGGGCAACTTCCTCCTCTACCCCCACCCCGCGGTCGGCGTCCCCACCCTCCCCATAGAGGGCGACGGCGCACCCCTCGAACTCACCCCGGACGGCGACTACCTCCTCACCGACCCGGTCACCGGCACCCGCCGCTACTTCACCACCTACGCCGAAAACCTCGCCGTCCTCGACGAGATATCCGACCGCCGCGGCAATCACCACACCTTCGACTACACCGCAGACGGCACCCCCACCGCCATCACCCACAGCGCCGGCTACCGCCTCCTCCTCACCACCGACGAGGGCCGCATCACCGCCCTCCACCTGGCCGGCGCCGCCGCCGACGGCAGCGACCAACTCCTGGTCACCTACGGCTACGACGAGCTGGGCAACCTCACCACCGTCACCAACTCCTCCGGCCTCCCCCTCCGCTTCACCTACGACGACGCCGGCCGCATCACGTCCTGGACCGACACCAACAACAGCAGCTACCACTACGTCTACGACGACCAGGACCGCTGCACCTCACAAGGCGGCATCGAAGGCCACCTCCGCGCCAACTTCACCTGGGGCGAGCCCGACCCGACAACCGGCCTACGCACCAACCTCCACCACAACTCCCTCGGCCAGGTCATCACCTACAAGGTCAACGACCACCACCAGATCGTCGCGACCACCGATGCCACCGGCGCCACCACCCGCACCGTCCGCGACACCAAACACCGCATCGTGTCCACCACCGACCCCTTGGGCCGCACCACCCACCTCACCTACGACGACGAGGGCCGCCCGGTGAGCGTCACCCTCCCCGACGGGTCGACCTCCACCACCACCTACAACCCCGACGGCTACCCCGTCAGCGCCACAGGTCCGGACGGCACCACCTGGACCCACACCTACGACACCGCCGGCAACCGCACCTCCACCACCGACCCCACCGGCGCCACCACCAGCTACACGCAGGACCAGCGCGGGCACATATCCACCATCACCGATGCCCTCGGCAACACCACCCGCCTCTACTGCAACGAGGCTGGCCTACCGATATCAGTCACCGACCCGCTGGGCGCCACCACCCACTACCGCCGCGACGCCTTCGGCCGCACCACCTCCCTCACCAACCCCCTCGGCGAAACAACCCACATGGTGTGGACGGTCGAAGGCAAACTCACCGCCCGCATAGACCCCACCGGCGCCACCGAGCAGTGGACCTACGACGGCGAGGGCAACCGCACCACCCACACCGACGCCATCGGCCAGACCACCCACTTCGAATACGGCCACTTCGACCTCCTGGTGGCCCGCACCGACCCCGACGGCGTCCGCCACACCTTCACCCACGACACCGAACTCCGCCTCACCCAGGTCACCAACCCCCAAGACCTGACCTGGAACTACACCTACGACGCAGCCGGCCGCCTCATATCCGAGACCGACTTCGACGACCGCGTCCTGGCATACACCCACGACGCCGCAGGCCAACTCGCCACCCGCACCAACATCCTCGGCGAAGTAACCACGTACACCCGCGACACCCTCGGCCGCATCACCCACAAGGACACCGCCGGTCTCGTCACCACCTACGTTCACGACACCAGCGGCAACCTGCAACAAGCAGCCAACCGGGACGCCACCGTCACCTACACCCGCGACATCCTGGGCCGCGTCACCGCCGAATCGGTCAACGGCCGCACCATGACGCTCACCTACGACGCTCTGGGCCGCCGCAGCTCCCGCACCACCCCTACCGGCCACACCACCACCTACACCTACGACGCCGCCGGCAACCGCACCGCCCTGGACATCGCCGGCCACATCCTCACCTTCGACCACGACGCCGCCGGCCAAGAACTCACCCGCACCATCGACGAAAACCTCAACCTCGCCCACGTCTGGGACCCAACCGGTCGCCTCACCACCCAGTCCCTCACCACAGCAGCCACCGGCACTCTCCAGTCCCCCACCGGCGCGATCCGGGCAGAGAACCCTGCGGCCGCCGAAGCCCAACGGGTCCTCCACCGCGGCTACACCTACCGCCCCGACGGCAACCTCGCCGCGATCGACGACTCCCACACCGGCCGCCGCACCTTCGACCTCGACCGCGCCGGCCGCGTCACCGCCGTCCACGCCACCGACTGGACCGAGACCTACGCCTACGACGAAGCCGGCAACCAAACCCACGCCACCTGGCCCGACCGCCACGCCAACCCCTCAGCCCGAGGCGAAAGGTCATACACAGGCACCCGTATCACCCGCGCCGGCGCCATCCGCTTCGAACACGACCCCCTCGGCCGCGTCGTACTCCGCCAAAAAACCCGTCTCTCCCGCAAACCCGACACCTGGCACTACACCTGGAATGTGGAAGACCGCCTCACCACCGTCACCACCCCCGACGGCACCACCTGGCGCTACCTCTACGACCCCCACGGCCGCCGAATAGCCAAACAACGCCTGACCGCTGATTCCTCAAAGGTCGTAGAGCAAACCGACTTCACCTGGGACGGCTCGACGCTCACCGAACAAACCGCCCACACCCCGGGCACCCAAAAGACCATCTCACTCACCTGGGACCACCGAGGCCTGACACCCCTCACTCAAACCGAACGCAAGACCACGGCGCTACCCCTACTCTCTGCTTCCCAGCAGGTGATCGACCAACGCTTCTTCACCATTGTCACCGACCTCGTTGGCACTCCCACCGAACTTGTATCCGACTCCGGTGGCGTCGCCTGGCGCACGCGGTCGACTCTCTGGGGGACGACCACTTGGAACTCTGACGCCACGGCCTACACGCCATTGCGGTTTCCCGGCCAATATTTCGACCCGGAAGCCCAGCTCCACTACAACTTTCAGCGGTACTACGACCCAGAAACCGCGCGATACGTCACCGATGACCCTCTCGGTCTCGATCCATCGTCCAATTCCGTGACCTATGTAGATAACCCTCACGCCTGGGTCGACCCACTCGGGCTCATGTCTTGCGAGCCCAAACTTTCAGATCCGTTGCCGCAAGGGCTCCCAAAGGCGCATGTTCATGCCTATGAGGAAATCAGGGCAGGGCGCGGAGATCCTCAAATTGACCCCAGGACAGGAGAGCAAGCAATCTTCCAAGGGAGAGGGGCGCATGAGCGACCCTGGCGAGGGGCTAGGGAATGGAGGGTTCCTCTCTGGACCAAGAATAATGAGGCAAGAATTCTTGAGAAGACCCTTCCGGACGGTCGAAAAGTTATGGGGTGGACAACGGATCATTACCGCAAAATTCACCCCTTCGCTGCACCTCACTTCCCTGATAGTGGATGGAATTAACTCCTTTGGGGAATCGAAAGGACCGCCAAATGTGTCCCATCCAGCAGTCCTGCACTTGTATCTCGAGGCCAATAGGGGATACTCTTGCAAGAAAGGAGTATCAATCGGATGCTTGCTGAAATGGCTCCTCGGCTCCCCTTGTATCGCTTGATCGAAGACGAGTTGCGGCGCGAGATCTTCACGGCAATCGACATGCAGGGATTTTTCGTCCCTGCATCGAGGGAAGAGTCTTCGGAAATCTGCCTGGTTGGCGTCTCCCCTGCGCCTGGCATCACACCCAGCCTGTTTGACGACGTAGAGTTGCAGGTGCTGAGTCGCTGCAGTGAAGTTATTGGCTCCTACTATGTGGGCCGCATTGAAGTGACGGATATTCGAAGGACGGGTGCGTCCGACGATGCAAGGGCATGCGACCTCACTGCATCCTTTTTCGGCTACGCCAGCCCATTTCCGTTTGCGGGGGATTTTTGGCGTAAATGGGCCGCAGAAAGGCGGCCAGCCTTGGGGGAATGGAAGAAATATCCAATCGAAGCCCACGATAGCTGGCTCCATGTTGTGCAGACGGCTTGGTTTGGTGCAGGGCGCTCGGCGATTCGGTACAGTGAGAAGTCGCAATATGAAATTGATGGCGGCGATGTGGCCAGCATGGCGAGCTTCTACTGTGCCCTTGGGGAGGCCGTTAACGGCCCAGGGGGTTACTTTGGGTCGAACCTTGACGCGCTAGCCGATTGTCTTTCCCGTAGTGAGCCTTTTCTCCTCGCGTGGAGAGATTCCGGCGCGGCAAGGGAAAGCCTCGGCTCGGCCGAATTTTCGTCGATCATCGACACGCTGCGAGAGTTTAAAATCACTGTCGTCTTTCGATGAATGTCGGTAACATTGCCATTGGCATGAATGCCTCCATGCGAGTTCCTCGATATTCATATTCCCAGCAATCCGCATCGGCTCGTTGCGCCAGGTGAGCCGCCAACGTGTCGACGGCGCCGGCGGGCGAGAGCAGAGCCAAGCACCGTGCATCTGCCCACGGACCCCGTCCCAGCCGTACGCTGGCTGGGACGGCCACGCCACCTAAGGGGCACGCATGGATCTGTCAGACGAGCTCAGTACCGGCGAGCGGATCAGGGTTCTTCGGGAGTCGCGTGGCATGACCCGTGCCACCCTCGCTCACCTCTGTGGGCGAGGCCCCGATTGGTTGAAGAAGATCGAGACGGGGGAACGCGAACTCCGTTCTCATACGCTTCTGTTGCGCCTAGGTGCCGCGCTTCAGGTCTCCGATCTGTCCGTTCTCACCGGAGACGGCGAGGGCGGCCCGGCGCAGTTGGTACCGCTAGGCAGGATGAACCATCCGGCCATGCCCGAGATCTGGACTGCGGTCATGAACCGCTCCCTGACCGTGGCTGCCACGGGGCCCCTGGAGCCGGCCGTGCTGCAAGGCCGTGTCGATCAGACATGGCGCCTGTGGCACACGTCTGATCGCAACCGTACCGAGGTGGGGGCTTTGCTCCCCGGGCTCATCCGCGACAGTGAAGCTGCCGTGCGGGCGCTCGACGGTGAGCAGCGCCGTGCCGCACTGGTGGCGCTTTCCGACGTGTACCGGCTCACTGGTCAGGCCACCGCGTACGTTGCTCCCGCCGAACTGGCGTGGGTCGTTGCCGACCGTGCCCTGTCCGCGGCGCAGGACGCCGACCAGCCTGCTGCCATAGCCGCTGCGGCATGGAACATGGGCAACATCCTGCGCGAGACTTCGTACCCCGAGGAAGCGCTGCGCATCGTCGCCGAGGCTGCCGGCCTCCTCCGTCCCCACCTCGATGGTGCTCCGGACGACTGGCGCGGCATCTACGGCGCGCTCCAGCTGCACGCCGCGGTCACGGTGGCGCGAGAGGGGCGCGAGGGTGACGCGTGGCGGTACTGGGACAAGGGCGACCAAGTGGCGAAGTCCCTGCCCGCCTCGTACGTCCATCCGTCCACCGTGTTCGGTCGGGCCAACGTCGATTTCCACGCTGTCAGCGTCGCGACTGATCTGCGTAAGGCGCAGAAGGCTCTTGGACTTGCTGACGACCTCGACCCCGACGTGATGCCCTCCCGCGAGCGCCGCGCCCGACTGTGGGTGGAAGTCGCCCGTGGGCACCTCCAGCGTGGCGACCGGACCGCCGCGCTGCACGTGATGCAGATGGCTCACCAGATCGGCGCTGAGACGGTCACCTACACCCCGTCTGCCCGCGTCGTAGCCGCCGACTTGTGGCGTTCCGCGCCACGCGCGATGCGGAAGGACGCCGGCCGACTGGCTGAGGCCGTGGGGGTCTGCACCATCTGACCAGGGGGACAAGCAGGGACAGGGGGACAGTCTGTCCCCCTTCTTTGTTGCACGGGCCCCTACGGTGACGCACCTGCCTCCGCGTCAACCGAACGGGGTGACACATGTATCCGGTGTATCCGGGCGCCCGATTTCACGCATCGACCCGTCGGGATGAATCGCCCACCATCGACAGTGCCACAGGAGAGATCCGCGTTCCGCTGGCCCTGTACGCCGTCGATGAGCACCGCGGCACCGTTGACCTCGTTCTGTCGTGCACGGATGGCGCATCGCTACTTGCCTCGCTCGTGGAAGCCCTCGGCTCCTCCGCGTACGCACCGCGGCCCCTGTGCCCGGAAGCCGCGAGGTGACTGATCAACCCGGCTTGAGGGTCTCGTGGATGACCCGAGTCACTGCTGAACAACAAAGACCCCCGCGACGCGCCAACGTCCGGGGGCGTGGCCACCAACCCCTGGGAGGTTGACGACATGGCGAAGACTATCGCCAGGATCTTCGAACCGCTGATGCGACTGTTACCGCCCGCGCGTGGGCGTCACCGGTCCGCCGGCTCGATTCCTGAAGTGAGGTGCGAGGAGGCACCGGCACTCGTGCTCCCCTGCGTGCCCGGCGGGCGGGCGGGCCTGCTCCGGGGTGAGGACGCGGCCCTGATCCGGCCGTACGTCCTCACGCCGGGGGAGCGGCAGGAGCGGCGGTTGGAGTATGGGCGGCGTCAGCGGGCGCTGTGGTTCGCAGCGCACGGGGGCGACGCCGGGCCGGGTGGATTCCCGTGGTGGAGGTGGTGGGCTGATGAGTGCCACTGACAGCATGAGGCTCCTGCCGTGGCTTAGCCCGGGCGGGAAGCCGTGCTTCCTGGCAAGCGATGGGACGGGGTTCGTGTCCCGGCTTGCTGATGACGTGGAGGCGGCGCAGCTTGACGAAGCCGCCGAACTCGTCGAGGAAGCGCGCCGTGTCCTTGATGCGCGGACGTGGACTCCCGGCGAACTGCACCTGCTGGCCGTCGAATTGACCGCAGTCCTGGCCAACGTGCGCCGGGTGGCGGAGAGTCGGGGCGCCCGCCTGCCCGCGTCGGACGACGATGGCCCCGACGTGGACGATGGCGGTGACTGGCTGGTCGACGGTGATGACGCTCTGGACGGCGGCGGCGACGGCGGCGGGCCGCGACTCCCGGCGGAGGCGTTCGGATGAGCCGGGCACGGGTTACGGGGGTGGGGTCGCGGCTGCGCTTCTGGGCGGAGGAGGCCTGGGGGCGGCACGTCAGTCAGCGGGAGCTGTACCGGTTGCTTGATCAGGTGCGTGCGGAGTGCAAGGGCCGTACTGCGTGGGTGGATGAGCTGACCGAGGGGGATCAGGCAGCGTTTCTGCGCAGGCTCGCTGGGCGGGTCCGGTCCGATCGGGCGCAGGAATCCGGGGGTGGGCCGTGAGGGCAGGGGCGGCGTCGGCACGGCCGGCGTGGGCGCGGGCGGGCCGGGCCGGGGCGCCGGGGAGCAGCACCCCCCGGGCCCGTGCCATGGTCGCTATCCCTCCAACGCAACCCCATGCTGCTGCGCCAGAATCGCCGCCTGCACCCGGCTGCGGAGATTCAGCTTCGACAGGATGCGGCTGGTGTGGGTCTTCACGGTGCCCTCGGCGAGGTTGAGGGTTTCTGCGATGGCGCTGTTGGCCAGGCCGCGGGCGATGCAGGCCAGGACCTCCAGCTCGCGTTTGGTGAGGGTGTCGAGGGCCTGGGCCGCGCCGTCCGGCAGTGAGGGGCTCGCGGAGGGGGGCCGGCCGGCGAACTCGGTGATCAGGCGGCGGGCGATGGCGGGGGTGAGGAAGCCGTCGCCGTGAGCCACCTCGCGCACCGCGCCGACCAGTACGGCCGGTTCGGCGTTTTTGAGGATGAAGCCGCCGGCGCCGGCCCGTAGCGCGCCGAAGATGTACTCGTTGAGGTCGAAGGTGGTCAGGACCAGCACCTCGGCCAACCCACGCTCGACGATCCGGCGAGTTGCGGCGACGCCGTTGAGCTGTGGCATCTGGACGTCCATCAGGACTACGTCGGGGCGTAGTTCGGCGGCCATGCGGACCGCCGTCTCGCCGTCACCGGCCTCGCCGACGACCGTGATGCCCGGGTCGGTCTGCAGGACCAGGACCAGGCCGGAGCGTACGGCGGCCTGGTCGTCGGCCACCAGGACGCGGATGCCCGCGGTACCGGGCTCGGGAGACCTCCCCGCCGGGCACCCCACCAGTTCGTCCACCGGCTCGTCCATCACTAGCTCCTCCACTGGCTGCTTCACTGGCTGCTCCACCTCTCTCATCACCGCCCCCGTCGTGGGTCCCCCAGGGCCTGCCCTAGGAGTTCTGGGTCAGCGGGAGCACCGCCCGCACCCGCCACCGGCCGGGGGCGGTGCGGTCGGGTCCCGCGTCGAAGATGCCGCCGACCAGGGCGGCCCGCTCGGACATGCCGGCGAGCCCGGCGCCCGCGCCGGTGAGCAACTGCTCGACGGGGCGCTGCCGGGACCGGCCGTCGGCGCGGGCCAGCGGGCTGTCGACCGAGATGGTCAGCTGCTCGGTGCCGGCCTCGCAGCGGATCCGTACCCGCCCCGCCGAGGCGTGCTTGAGGACGTTGGTCAGCGCCTCCTGCACGATGCGGTACGCCGTCACCTCGATCACCGACGACACCTCGGGGAAGCTCTCGGGGAACTCGGTGTGCAGCGACAGCGCCGCCGCGTCGGCGGCCGGCCGGGCCTGTTCGACCAGCGCCCCCAGGGCGTTCAGCTGCGGCCGGTCCCAGTCGTCGTCGACGCCGCGGTCGGACCGCAACAGCACCACCATCCGGCGCATTTCGGCCAGCCCCTGCACGCTGTTCTCGCGGATCACGGACAGCGCCCGCAACACCGGGTCCTCCTCGTCAGCGTCGCCGTCCTTACCGCCCTTCGCCTCGGTCAGCGAGAGCACCGCGCTGGAGTGAATGGCGATGGCGCTGAGGTGGTTGGCCACCAGATCGTGCAGCTCACGGGCCATACGGGTGCGCTCGGTCTGCAGCACGGTCTTGCGGTCCAGCTCCGCCAGCCGGTTGATCTGCGCGGCGCGCTGCCGCTCGGCGTCCGCCCGCTCCTTGTGGTTCCGTATCAACACCCCGGTCCAGACAGGGGAGATGAGCAGCATCGCGACGATGACACCGGTCGTCACCCCCTCCGAGCGGTCGCTGATGGCGATCAGCGCGATGGTGGTGCCGAGGGTGACCGCGACGGTCCCGAACTGCAGTACCCGGCACAGCCATGGGGCGCCGTACAGTGCCGCCGCGTACAGCAGGTCGGTATAAATGAGGACGGGTCCCAGACCGCCGCTCGATGTCATCTCCACCATGACGGTGAGGGAGCCGACGGCGACCGCGACCGGCGGCAGGGCGCTGCGGAAGGCGGTCGCGGTACACAGCACGAGCACCGGCAGGACTGCCTGCCAGGCAGGGATGTCACCCCCCATGACCCGTGGTCCGCCAAGGACATACAGGATCAGACAGCCGGCGAAGAAGCCCACTGCCAATCTGAGGTCACGGAGCGGTATGGGGCGGCGGCGCGCGTTCGTACTTGTGAAAAGACGTAACCACACACGAGGACAGTACTTCGGTGAGTTGCCCGTTCTCTTGGCCCTGGCGCCCGAATTTGGGTCAGTCTCCCGTACATCGAAGTATGTAGCCGTACATCAGCAAGAGGGATGACTCGAAGGATCCGGAGGATCTGCAAACCTTGGGCTGTCTGTATCGATCGATGTAGGCGAAAAAGGGGGAGACACCAACAGTATGACGGCCTGTCACTCACCCAGTGCGGCCTCGGCACCGCTCAACTGTGGAGGACGGAAAGTACGTGGAAACGAACGCCGCTCTTCTCGAACTCTGTCCGGAACCCCTTGACCGGGACGTTCCTGACCACCGGCAACACCCCGCCCAGGTCCGCCTGGCACCGCTCACGCACCCGCACCCCCACCCCCACGACCGCCCGGACTTCCTCTCCACCCCCGTCCCGATATTCGTGGTCCCCATGGATTCCGCCCCGCCCGGCGGATCCGGCAGCGCGCTGTCCCCGGACAGCTGTCTGGGCCTCAACGGCCATTCCCGAGCCACTCTCGACGGCGCTTCCCGCAGCTGGCTGCTGGCCCGGCTCCCCGCCCGGGTGAGCACCGCGATGGCCACCGCCACCCACTGGGAGCTGTACGGAACCCGCGGCCTGCTGGTCGTGGCGTGCGGCGAAGACGCCCGTCAGATGGGCTTCTCGGTGGAGTCGGTACGCCCCGAGAGCTCCGCGCCGCACACCCCGTGCGAGGTGCTGACGGCCCATGAATCCCGCATCGCGGCAGGCCGCCCGGCCGCCGAGCGCGAACGACTGATCACCCGCTTCTGGGTACGCAAGGACGCCGCCATGCAGGCCGTCGGCCGAGGTCTGTCCGTCGCCCCCGACCGCATCGAGGCCGGTTTTCCCACCGACCACGGAACGGTCACCGTGCCCTGCCCCTATGGCATCGAAGTGCCGGTCTCGGTAAGGAACTTCACCTTCTCCCCCTCCTATGAGTTCGCCGTCGCGACCCCGGAACCGCTCTCCCTCACCCCGTCCTTCGCCTATTCGGTCAGGTAAATGCCCGTTTCCACAGCGCAGCCGCCGGCCGCACTCTCACGAATTCACTACTGCCGAAGTGAATTGGCTTGAATTGGCTTGAATTCGAACCCTGACGTGGACGACTGCGGGCGGCCGCAGGCGACCAAGGGCGACGGCATCACCATGAGCGAGGTGGAGATCCGCTTCCACACGGCCATCGGGTGAGGGGGTTACCCGAACCCCGGCCCTGCATCCACCCGGGTGAAACACGTGCATGTCGCCCTCCCCAGGCATGCCGAAAACCATATTGCCGGGTTAGTTGGTGCGTGCCCACCGGTCGTGGCGAGTACTCCGTCACGGCGTTGCCGGAGCACAGCGGAGGTTCCCGTCATGCCGTCGCCCCTCGCCAAACGGTCCGTCGAAACGATCCTGTCCGTGCTGCTGGTCATGCTGAGCGTCCTCGGCCTCGCCGGCCGGAGCGCCGCGGCGCCCGCCGGCCCACCGGCGCCCGCCGGCCCACCGGCACCCGACTGGGAGCGCATCGCCGCCTGCGAGAGCAACGGCCGCTGGCACACCAACACCGGCAACGGCTACCACGGCGGTCTGCAGATCGACCCCGCCACCTGGCGCGCCTACGGCGGCAACCGCTATGCCCCGCGCGCGGACCTGGCCACCCGCGCCGAGCAGATCGCCATCGGCGAGCGCATCGTCCGCGACCGCGGGCTGTCCGCCTGGCCGAACTGCGCCCACCGCACCTCCGGCAGGAGTGACGGCGGCGACACCACCCCCATCGTCCAGCAGCCCCCCACCACCCGCCAGGACCCCGCGGCCGCACCGTCCCCGCAGCAGGCCCCGGCACTGCGCAGCCGTCCGTCCACGCCCGGCGCAGCCGCCCACAGTTACGTCGTACACCGCGGCGACTGCCTCTCCGCCATCGCCGAACGCGCCCACGCCCCGGGCGGCACCAAGGCCCTGTACACCCTGAACAAGGACAAACTCCCCCAGGGTCCGGACCACATCTACCCGGGGCAGCGGCTGCGCCTGCGGGCGTGAGGGCGGGCGGCCGCGGCGTACGGCCAGGAGGTCGGCCCGTTCCGGATCGGTGTCCGCCGCGGTCCACCAGGAGTCCCGGTCCTTCGTGGGCCACTTACCCGCGGACGCGGGGAGGCGGATCCGGCCAGGCCGGTGCCTTCGGAGTGGCGGGCCGGAGGGCCGTCACGGTGAATCCGGTGATCGGTCAGAGTGAATGCGCGGGACGGGCCGTTGCTCAGACTTGGACGATTCGGGCATGCCCGGTAGCAAGACCGCGGGGTTACCAACCGCGAGGTGCAGGAGCACACAGTGAAGAACATGGCACGCGTCAAATTCATGATCGCAGGAGCTTGCGGCCTGCTCCTGGCCGTCGGCGGGGCGTCACCCGCCCAGGCGTGGGGCGGGCCGTTCGACGGGTATGGCGGGGACGGTGTGTGGAACAGCGACACCTACGCCGACTTCCGCGCCGTGCTTCGCTGCGGGCCCAGGGCGAGGGTCTGCGTCAACGGGCCGGTGAACAGCGGAAACGTCAGGAACTCGCAGAACGTCCATATGTCGGGCAACAACAGCAACAGCGGCAGCCCGACCAACGACAACGGAAACACCAACGCGCACGACGAGACGAACGGCGTCAAGGTGAAGAGCAACAACAACCAGCTGAAGGCCGGACGCGGCGGAGGGCAGAAGCTCTGACCCCACGCTGATCCGAACCTCCGGCCCCGGTGCCCACCGGGGCCGGAGGCGTTTTCGCGGCCGGTGGCGGCCTCGGGGGAGGAGAAAACGACGATCGCCCGGCGGTGCTCGCCGGGCGATCGTCGTGGCGGGCGGGACGGTGTCAGTAGTGCAGGCCGAGAACGCGAAGGATGTTGTTGCTGCTGTTCGACGAAGCGCCCGAGGCGGAGTTGGCACTGTTGGTGGAGCCGTTGGTGCTGGAGAGGTTGCCGCTGTTGTTCGGGTTCCCGTGGTTGATGAAGTTGCCGCTGTGCAGGCTGTTGCCGCTGTGTACCGGCCCGTTGATGCAGGGGTGCGGCGACGGCGACTTGTACACCGGAGACTTGTAATGGAAGTCGGCAAGGCGGTTGTTGCAGACCACGCCGGAGACCATGCCGGTGATGGTGCCGACATCGGCGCCCGCCACGGCCGACAGCAGGGACTCACCCGGAATGGTCACGGCGTGCGCGACTCCGGTGCCGATCAACACCAGTCCGCATGCCCCGACGACGCTTCCCGCCCGCACAATTCTTCTCACGATGCTCCTCGCCTGTTCATCGTTCCGATGCCAGACGTATCGTGCTGCCGTTGACCACGCACATCGTCGTTCAACCCGCAGGGAGTAAAACGCTCGGCGACCAGAATCAGCCGGGTGGCCCAAAAACTCCGGACCCCAGCCGTTGGGGCGCCGAGCGCGGCGGGCCCGCCCCGGGCCCGCGACAGCTCACGGTTGCGCTCACAGCACGAGCCGCTCCGGCATCGGTTGCTCCACGCCGTCCAGCTCCAGCATGCAGCGCGGGACGGACGGGATGAGATGCGGCTGGCGCAGCAGTACCCGGAAGGGGTGTGCGGGCTCGTCGGGGAGTTCGCCGCTCAGCACATTCATCCCCGGGCTGTGCTCCTTCCGGTACGCGATCACCTTGCCGTTGACCAGGAGCTCTATCTCGCCGTCCCGGCCGGGCCCGACGTTCACGGTGATCGAGTGTCCGCCCTGATCCAGGTGGAAGTGGTGGCTGTGCCCCATGACGCACCTCCCGCAGTGCCGTGCGTACCTCCAGCGTAGATTCCGCGAGCGACAATTGTGGTGAGCGCAGGAGACCACCATGAACGGCTCGGTCCGCATCGGACAAGTTGTCGGGGTACCGCTGCGGATGCACTGGAGTGTGCCGCTGCTGGTGGGCCTGTTCGCGTACGGACTCGGCCGCCAGGCCCTCCCGGTATGGACTCCTGGGCGCTCGGATGCCGTCTACGCCGTCGCCGGTGTCGCCGGGGCCGCGCTGCTCACCGGCAGCCTGCTGCTGCACGAGACGGCGCATGCCGCGATCGCCCGGAGAAAGAAGATCAACGTCGAGGACGTGACGCTGTGGGCGCTGGGCGGCACGACGCGGATGGGGCGGCCGCAGACCGCCGCGGCGGCCTTCGCGGTGGCGGTCAGCGGGCCGCTCGCCAGCCTGGTCATCGGAGGGGCCGCCCTCGGAGTCGGCGTCGGGCTGCAGGAGCTCGACGGCTGGGCGGTACCCGCCGTCGTCCTGCTGTGGCTGGGCTGGGCGAATCTGTTCCTGGCCGTGTTCAATCTGCTGCCCGCCGTGCCGCTCGACGGCGGACGGGTGTTGCAGGCGGTGCTGTGGTGGCGCACCGGAGACCGGGAGCGGGCGGATCTGGCGGCCTCCCGGGGCGGCCAGATCATGGGTGTGCTGATGGTGGCCTTCGGCTGGATCTCCGTGCTGCGCGGGGCGCCGGGCGGACTGTGGATCGTCTTCGTCGGCCTGTTCATCATGGTCGTCGCCGGGGGGGAACGGCGGCGCGCCGCACTCCACACGGCACTGCGCGGGGTACGGGTGACCGAGGCGATGTCCAGCCCGGTGACCACCGGCGCCGACTGGCTGACCGTCCAGCGCTTCATCGACGAGGTGGCGGTGGACACGCACCACTCGGCCCTGCCGCTGCTCGACTTCGAAGGCCGCGCCAGTGGAATGGTGCAGATCCGCAGGCTCGCGGCGATACCGCCGGCGAACCGGGAGACCGTGCGGGTGCGCGAGGTGGCGATCCCGCTGTCCCAGTGCGCGGTCGCCGCTCCGGACGAGCTGCTGAGCGAGGCGGTCGACCGGATCAGCCTGCGTACCGGCGCACGCATCCTCGTCGTGGACGGGAACCATCTGGTGGGGATCGTCACCGGGAAGGACATCTCCCGGCTCATGCGGCGGCACACGCTGGGCGGGAAGGGGCCCGACTGAGCGCCGCGCGCCACAATGGTGTTACGGGACGCCCCTGCCGCCGCCGCAGAGAGGCGGGAGACAGCTATGCCGTCGTACATCACCGTGACCGCGCTGAGCCACCCCGGGCTGCTCCGTGATCACAACGAGGACAGCCTTGTGGTCGGTCCGTGGACGCTGTGCGGCACCGTGACCGAGAACCCGCAGACGCTGGTGTTCCCGCTCGGTACACCGCTCGTCGTGGCGGTCGCCGACGGTATCGGCGGCCAGCCGGCCGGCGAGGTGGCCAGCGCCCTGACCGTCCGGCAGCTGGCCTCCTGCGGCCCTTCACTGGACAGCGAGCAGGCCGTCCGTGACGCCCTGAACCTCTGCAATCACGCGGTGTACGCGGCCGCCGGCCGCGACCCGGAGCTGATCACCATGGGCACCACGGTCGCCGGCGCCGTGGTGCTGTCGGAGTCGCTGCTGGTGTTCAACGTCGGCGACAGCCGGGTGCTCGACGCGACCGAGCACGGCCTTCGCCAGGTGAGCGTCGACGACAGTCCGCCCCTGGCACCGGGACGGCGCACCACCTCCCTGGTCACCCAGGCGCTCGGCGGCGCTCCGGAGTTCAGCGCCATCACCCCGCACGTCATGACCTCGCCGCTGTCCGCCGGCGACCGCTACCTGGTGTGCACCGACGGTCTGACCGACCCCGTGCCGGAGGACGCGCTCGACGACCTGCTACGGGCCCATGACGGCGGCCGGGCCGCCTTCGAACTGTGGAAATCAGCCATCGAGGCGGGCGGTCCGGACAACATCACGCTGGCGTTGATCGGCATCGGCGGGTAGGGCGCCGAGCGCGGCGGTGAGCCGGGGGACGGGTCGCCGGTCCGCCGGGGAGCCGATGCGCCGCGCCCCGGGAACTCCCCCGGCCGATCGCCCGACTGCTGAGGTGTGAGCCGTGCCGTTCATGGCAACGGCCTTGACACCAAGGGGCGTTGAAACGTGAAAGCTGAGGATGCGGACCCGGGGAGGAGCCGCCGTCGGCTGCTGCGGACCGCGGTGGCGGGCACGCTGGGGGCGGCGGCCGTTGGCGCCGGAAGCCCGGCCCGCGCCGCGGAGCGCGTGAGCGCCGGCGCACCGGCCGGGGCGCGGCCGAGCGTGGCGGTGCTGCTGTACGACGGGTTCACCGCGCTGGACGCCATCGGGCCGTACGAGGTGCTGTGCCGGGTGCCGGGCGTACGGGTGACGATGGTGGCCCGGCAGGCCGGGCCGATACGCACGGACACCGGGGAGCTGGAGATCGTCGCCGAAGGGTCCCTGTGTGACGTCCACCAGGCCGATGTGCTGCTGGTGCCCGGCGGTGGCGAGCGGGGGACCACCGCGATGATGAAGGACCGCGAGGTGCACGCCTGGATCCGGCGCATACACCGGCACAGCGTCTGGACCACCTCGGTGTGCACCGGTTCGCTGATCCTCGGCTCGGCCGGTCTGCTGCGCGGCCTCCCGGCCACCACGTACTGGGCCTCGCGCCCGTATCTGAAGGAGCTCGGCGCCGTCTACACCCCCGGCCGCTTCGTCGAGACCGGGAAGATCATCACCGCGGCCGGGGTGTCCGCGGGTATCGATATGGGCCTGCACCTCGCTGCCCGTCTGTCCGACGAGAAGGTGGCCCAGGCGATGCAGCTCGCCGTCGAGTACGACCCCGACCCTCCGTACGACACGGGCAGTCCGGAGAAGGCCGATGCCGAACTGGAGCAACTGGCACTGAAGTTGCTCGCGGACTCGGCGCGTTAGGAGGGCCGGGAAGCCGGCCGGTGTGGTCCGTGGTCGTCGGGCCGCGGTGGGGCGCGGCTGTCGTGCGCGGCCGGTCAGCCTTTCAATGCCAGGACGATCACTGCCCCCACGCCGCCGGCGACCAGGGCGAAGGCCGCCGGGAGCCATCCGCCGTTACGCCAGGGGAAACGCAGGTCGAGCGAGAGGCGGCCGGGGCCCACGGCCGCGATGGTGAGCGCGGCGACGGCGATGGTCATGGGGTATTCGAAGCCGCCCTTTTCGGCCCACAGACCGTGGTCGGCGGCCAACGCCATGGCGTTGATCATGACGCCGATCAGGGCTGCCGCGGCCAGCGGGGTGAGCAGCCCGAGGGCCAGGCCCAGGCCGCCGAGGAATTCAGAGGCTCCGGCCAGGCCGGCGAAGAAGGTGCCGGGTTTGTAGCCCAGGAGGGCGAAGCCCTTTCCCGTTGCTTCCAGGCCGTGCCCTCCGAACAGGCCGAACAGCTTCTGTGCGCCGTGGCCCGCCAGGACCAGACCCACCGTCAGCCGCAACAGGAGCAGGCCGGCGTCGGCGGCGCGCACGCCCGGCGGTCCGGGGCCCGCGTCGGGGGCCGCGGAGTGACGGGCATGCTGACGTTCGTTACGCAGTTTCATCGTGGATCACCTCTTGCGCCGATGCCGATCCGGTCTGCCGGCGCAGATTGTCCGGGCCGCCGGTGCGGTCACACCGATCGACAGCCCCCTCACCATCGATACTCCGCTCCCCGGCAGGGCACGTCCAGGGTGGGGTGATGAGGCTCCATGGCGCCATCATGGCGCCATTGGTGCCACGTCTGCGCCACTGATGCTTGCCATGGCGCCACGGTGGTGCCATGATGGCGTCATGGACCTCACGCCGTATGTCGACAACCTCCGGCACGAGCTCGCCGTCGCCGCGGAAGCGGGTGGAGACGAAGCCCGTGCTCTGGCCGAGCGACTCACCGCACCCCTGGAGTCGGCCGCCCGGCTCACCCTGCTGAACGCGCTGTCCGCCGCCATGGGCGAGGTCACCCGCGACCTGGCACCGGGCTCGGTCGACGTACGGCTGCGCGGGCTCGACCCCGAGTTCGTGGTGACACCGCCGCCGGTCCAGGAGCCGTACGAGGCGGCCGTGGAGCACGGGAGCGCACCGAGCGGTGCGCCGGCGCCCGTGCCGCCCACCCCCTCGGACGCCGACGAGGGCGGCACCGCCCGCATCAACTTCCGTCTCCCCGCCCACCTCAAGACCCGGATCGAGGACGTCGCCGCGCAGGAAGGCCTCTCGGTCAACGCCTGGCTCGTACGGGCCGTCGCCACCGCCCTGGAGCCCGGCGCGCCCGCCCGTGCCTCGGGTCGCAGCCGCCACCGCGGTGAGCAGGGCTTCACGGGCTGGGTCCGCTAGCCGCGACCCGCCTTCGCGCCACTTCTTCTTCACTCCCCCGGCTCCCGCCGGGCGGAGCTCCACACCAGCGGAAACGCACACCGAAGCCAAGAGGACGGGACAGTCATGCCTACTTTTGACACCCCTGAACCGATCTCCGTCACCCTCGAATTCGACATGGGCTCCGCCCGCATCACCGCGAGCAAGCGCACCGACACGGTCGTCGAGGTCCTGCCGCGCAACGCCACCGACGAGGCCGACGTACGGGCCGCTCAGCAGACCAAGGTCACCTGCTCGGGCGGCAAGCTGCTGGTCAAGGGTCCCAGGAAGCGCTCGCTCTTCGGCAAGTGCGGCTCGCTCGATGTGACCGTCGAGCTGCCGGCCGGCTCGCACCTCCAGGGCTACTCGCCGATGGCGGACTTCCTCTGTGAAGGCCGCTTCGGGGAGGCCGCCCTCAAGACCTCGCTCGGCGACATCCAGCTCGACGAGGCGGAGACCGTCGACCTGCGGACCGACTTCGGCGACATCCGTCTGGACCGGGTGACCGGGGACGCCCAGGTCATCGCGGCGGGCCGGGTCGACGTCGGAGAGATCGCGGGCGCGGCGACGGTCAAGAACGGCAACGGCGAGACCGCGATCGGCGAGGTCACCGGTGACCTCAAGGTGAACTCGGCCAACGGCCGTATCTCCGTCGGCGTCGCGCACGCCGGGGTCGACGCCAAGTCCGCCAACGGCGGCATCCGGGTCGGCGAAGTGGCACGCGGCCAGATCGTCCTCCAGGCCGCCGCCGGCGATCTCGAAATCGGCATCCCCGAGTCCACCGCAGCCTGGCTCGATGTGCTCACCAAGGTCGGCAGCGTGCGCAACTCCCTTGCCCCGTCCCAAGGTCCCGGCGATTCCGGCGACACCGTCGAGGTGCGCGCCCGCACCAGCATCGGCGACATCGTGATCCGCCGCCCCTGACCGTCCGATCCACCGATCCCGCCACTCCATGACACTGCACCGAGAGAGGACTGTCATGCGCATGACCACTGCTACCGCCGTCTCGTCGGCGATCACCGCCACCGGACTTTCCAAGTCCTACGGCGACAAGGTGGTGCTGGACGGCATCGACCTGCACATCCCCGAGGGCACGGTCTTCGCGCTGCTCGGACCCAACGGCGCGGGCAAGACCACCACCGTCCAGATCCTGTCCACCCTCATCTCCGCCGACGCCGGAGCGGCCCACGTCGGCGGGCACGACCTGGTCCGCGAGCCCCGTGCCGTACGTGACGCGATCGGCGTCACCGGCCAGTTCGCCGCGCTGGACAACCTGCTCACCGCCGAGGAGAACCTGCTCCTCATGGCGGACCTCCAGCATCTGCCGCGCCGTGAGGGCCGCCGGCGCGCCACCGAGCTGCTGCGTCGCTTCGAGCTGACCGAGGCGGCCAGGAAGCCGGTCGCCACCTTCTCCGGCGGGATGCGGCGCAAGCTCGACCTGGCGATGACGCTGGTCGGCGATCCGCGCATCATCTTCCTCGACGAGCCCACCACGGGACTCGATCCGCGCAGCCGCCGCACCATGTGGGAGATCATCCGCGGTCTGGTCGCCGACGACGGCGTGACGATCTTCCTCACCACGCAGTACCTGGAGGAGGCCGACCAACTCGCCGACCGTATCGCCGTGTTGGACCACGGAAAGCTGGTCGCCGAGGGCACCGCGGATGAGCTCAAGCGCCTGATCCCCGGCGGCCACATCCGCCTCCGGTTCGCCGACCCGACCGGCCTCGAATCGGCCGCCGCCCTCTTCGCCTCCGCGGCGCGCGACAACGAAGCGCTCACCCTGCAGATCCCCGGCGACGGCAGCATCCCCGCCCTGCGGGCCGTCCTCGACGCCCTGGACAACGCGTCGGTCAGGGCCGAGGCCCTCACGGTGCGCACCCCCGATCTCGACGATGTCTTCCTCACCCTCACCGGCCGGGCCCAGTCCGGTGCCGAGGTCAACTCCCTGAAGGAGAACGCCCGATGAGCACGCTGTCCTACGCCGTCAGCGATTCGATGACGATGCTGCGGCGCAACCTGAAGCACGCGGTGCGCTACCCGTCCCTGACGGTCTCGGTCGTCGCGATGCCCCTCGTGATGCTCCTGCTGTTCAACTACGTCTTCGGCGGCGCGCTGGGGAGCGGTATCGGCGGTATGCCCACCGGCAGCGGCGCATACATCGACTACATCGCGCCCGGCATCATCCTGATGGCCGCGACCTCCGGAGCGCTGTCCACCGCGATCAGCGTCTGCTCCGACATGACCGAGGGCATCGTCAACCGGTTCCGTACGATGTCGATCTCCCGCGCCTCGTTCCTCACCGGGCATGTCGTCGGCAGCGTCCTCCAGACACTGGCCAGCATCGCGCTCGTCCTCGGCGTCGCGCTCCTGATGGGCTTCCGCCCCAGCGCCACCCCCGTGGAGTGGCTCGCGACCGTCGGCGTCCTCACCCTGCTCACCCTGGCGCTCACCTGGCTCGCGGCGGCGATGGGCCTGGTCGCCAAGAACGTCGAGACCGCCAGCAACATGCCGATGCCGCTGACGTTCCTGCCCTTCCTCGGCAGCGCCATCGTCCCGCCGGAGTCCATGCCCACCGGACTGCGCTGGTTCGCCGAGTACCAGCCCTTCACCCCGGTCATCGAGACGCTGCGCGGCCTCCTGATGGGCACCGAGATCGGCAACAGCGGGCTCATCGCGCTCGCCTGGTGCCTCGGCCTCACCCTGGCCGGCTATCTGTGGGCGCGGTCGGCCTTCGACCGTGACGCCAAGCGGTAGGCCGCCGCCGCGCCAGGCCACTTCGCCCCACCCCGCACGTCACCGATCCCGCACGTCACCGATCCCGCACGCCACCGATCCCGCACGTCACTCTGCATCCGCATCGGAGGACACATGCACCACGAACCGCAGGCCACCTCGTCCGAGACGGCCGCCCGGGAAACAGCGCCCCCCACCGAGCCGGTCACGCTGCCCACGACCCGCCCCACGGGCTGCCCCTTCGACCCGCCCGCCGAACTGGCCCGGCTGCGCGAGCGGCAGCCGCTCACCCGGATGACCTACCCCGACGGACACATAGGCTGGCTGGCCACCGGACACTCCGTGGTCCGGGCGGTACTCGCCGACCCCCGCTTCAGCTCCCGGCAGGAGCTGATGCACCACCCGCTCGCGGACGTCG
Organism: Streptomyces inhibens; assembly: GCF_022221585.1. Classification (NCBI taxonomy): domain Bacteria; kingdom Bacillati; phylum Actinomycetota; class Actinomycetes; order Kitasatosporales; family Streptomycetaceae; genus Streptomyces; species Streptomyces inhibens. The sequence goes on along the minus strand of NZ_CP084681.1, from coordinate 4,881,840 downwards.
GCGCACTGCCCCCCGCGACGGTCGGCGACATGACCGGCATCGACGCCCCCGAGCACACCCGCTACCGGCGGCTGCTCATGGGCAAGTTCACCGTCCGCCGGATGCGCGAGCTCACCGAACGCGTCGAGCAGATCACCGCCGAGCACCTCGACGCCATGGAGCGCCAGGGAGGCCCGGTCGACCTCGTGGAGGCGTACGCCCAGCCCGTCCCCGCGCTGATGATCTGCGAGCTGCTGGGTGTGCCCTACGCCGACCGGGAGCTCTTCCAGCGTCATACAACGACGTTGCTCACCCAGAGCACCGACCAGGAAGCGCAGTACGCCGCCCTGACCGCGCTTCAGGAGTACCTGCACGCGCTGGTGCTCGCCAAGCGCGCCGAGCCCACCGACGATCTGCTCGGCGACCTGACCACCAGCGACCTCACCGACGAGGAGCTCACCGGCATCGGAGGCCTCCTGCTGGCCGCCGGCCTCGACACCACCGCCAACATGCTCGCGCACGGTACTTTCGCGCTGCTGAGCAACCCGGACCAGCTCGCCGCCCTGCGGTCCGACCCGGACCTCGCCGACCAAGCCGTCGAAGAGCTGATGCGCTATCTGACCGTCGCCGACCCCGCGGTGCGGTCGGCGCTCGAAGACGTCGAGCTGGACGGCCGGCTGATCAAGGCCGGCGAGACGGTCACCCTCTCGATGCAGGCCGCCAACCGCGACCCGGAGAAGTTCCCCGACCCCGACACCCTCGACCTGCGCCGCAAGGCCACCGGGCACCTGGGCTTCGGCCACGGCATCCACCAGTGCCTGGGCCAGCAACTGGCCCGCGTCGAGATGCGGGTCGCCCTCCCCGCGCTCCTCACCCGCTTCCCGACCCTCCGCCTGGCCGTCCCGGCCGACGAGGTCCCGCTGCGTACCGGCATGAACATCTACGGCGTGCACCGCCTCCCCGTCACCTGGGACAAGGAGTAGCCCGATGGAACTCACCATCGACCGCGACCGCTGCGTCGGCGCAGGAATGTGCGCACTGACCGCCCCCGGAGTCTTCGACCAGGACCCCGACGACGGCCGGGTGCTGCTGCTGGACGCCGAGCCACCGCCCGCGCAGGTGACCGCGGCCCATGAGGCCGCCGGCCTCTGCCCCGCCGGAGCCATCACGGTCATCGGGGATCCGCCCGGGCCGAGGCCGTAGCGGGCAGACGAACTGGAGTGCGGACCGAGGGGGAACCCGTCCGCGCTCCAGTCCGTCTTCCTGCATGTTGGCGTTGACCATCCATGGAGGAACTCGGTGGAGCACAGGCTATTGGGGCAGCGCTACGAGCTGGTGGAACAGCTCGGGCGCGGCGGTATGGGAACGGTGTACCGGGCCGTCGACCGCCGGTTGCGCCGTACCGTCGCCGTCAAGACCCTCTCCGCCGAGTTGGCGCTGCAACCCGAGTTCCTCTCCCGGTTCCAGCGCGAGGCGCATGCCGCCGCCGCGCTCAACCACCCTGGTGTGGCCACCGTTCATGACGTGGGTGAGGACGCCGGCGGCGGCTCGGCCGAGCCCTTTCTCGTCATGGAGTACGTGGAAGGCCGAACCCTCAGCCAGGTCCTGAACGAGGGCCGGCTGCCGGTGGCGCAGGCGCTCGACATCGCGGGCCAGGTGCTGGAGGCGCTGGAGCACAGCCACCGGCACGCCATCGTGCACCGGGACATCAAGCCCGCCAATGTGATGCTCACCGGCACCGGGAAGATCAAGGTCGTCGACTTCGGCATCGCCAAGGCGCTCAGCGAGATGGCCACCCGGCTGACCGGAACGGGCGTGGCGGTCGGCACACCCGCCTATCTGGCCCCGGAGCAGATCAGGGGCGGCGAGACCGATCACCGCACGGACCTGTACGCCGTGGGCTGTCTGCTCTACGAGCTGCTGACCGGGCACCCCCCGTACACCGGAGATTCACCGTTCGCCGTCATGCACCAGCATCTGGCCGCGGAACCGGTGCCGCCCTCGCAGCTCCGCCCCGAGCTGCCGCCCGCCGTGGACGCGGTGATCGTCCGGGCGCTGCACAAGGACCGGCAGGACCGCTTCGCGGAGGCCTCGGCGATGAAGGCGGCACTCGACGGAGCGTCCCGGGTCGCACCGGCCGCCCCCGTACGCACCCCCACCACGCTCGACCCCATGGCCGGGTCGCCTGCCCGGGCGGCGGCCGACTCCCCGGTGCCTTCCCGACGCGGACCGGCGCCGCAGCGCGCGCGTCGCAGGCCGGCGCGGGTGGTGTTCCGGCCGACGGCCGAGGGGGCGGTCGCGCTGCTCGGCTGCTTCCTTTCCCTGCTGATATCCCGGACCGGGGCGATCGAGGTCGGCCAGTTCTCCCGTGTCGCCCTGCTCGCGGGAATCGCGGGCGCCGTGCTCCTGCTGTGGTCGGCGCGGCTCGCGTGCGCGGTGGCATGGGGCCCGGTGGCGGAGTTTGTGGCGGTGTTCTCCGAGCTCGCCCGTGGCTACATCGGCTGGGACACCCTCTACGTCATCGTCGCCCTGGTCCTGGGGATCGTCGCCGCACTCTGTCTCGCCGCCGGGTACAAGGACCGGCGCACGGGCGGATTCGCGCTGGTGGCGTTCTGGTTCACCGCCCTGGCCTCCGTCTGGTTCTTCCTCGACGACCTGCAGAAGATCGGCGTCTTCTACGTCCTGCTCCTGGGCGTCACGCTCGCCGTCGGCGCCCAGGAGCTCAAGGCACGCAGTCTCAGTTCCCGGGCCGGCGCCTGAGCGGAGCGGTCAGGCCGATGGCGAGGAACGCACCGACGGCGGCGAGGCAGAGCCAGGCAAAGGTGTCGCCGATCCGGTCGTAGAGCGTGGTGACACCCCGGGTCGGCACATAGGCCACCGTCGTTTGCTGATCGGTGGTGAAGTAGTCCGTGGTGGCGAGGACATGCCCCTGGTTGTCGAAGGCGGCCGAGACGCCCTCGGAATCCTGGCGGACCACCGCGTATCCGCCTTCGACGGCGCGCAGCGCGGCCTTTCGGGTGTGGGCGCGCCCGTATTCCTGCCAGTCGTGCGAGGGGACGAGCATGATGTCGGCCCGGACGCGCATCATGCCGGGGAAATCCGCGTCGTAGCAGATGACGTTCGCGAGCCGGCCGTACGGAGTGTCCACGACGGGGACCCGGCCGTCGCCGGGGGTGAAGGGCTCCGAGCCGGGGATCGGGTGGGCCTTCTGGTAGGTCCAGATGACCTTTCCGTGGGGGTCGATGAGGAGCGTCTCGTCGCGGCCGTATCCCGGTGCGACCGTGTTGTACACCTCGACGCCGATCTCCAGGTAGATCCCGGATCGACGGGCCCGGTCCCGGGCCGCGGCGATGGTGGCCGCTTCGTTCGCCGCCAGTGTCTTGACGGCCTCCTCGGGCCAGACCACGATCTTCGCCCCGGCCTCGGCCTCCCGCCGGGTAGCGGCCAGCAGGCTGTTGCGCACCGCGGTCATGGCCGGCTGCACCGTCGAGGGAGCCGCGGCGGCGATGTCGCGACGACCACCACCGGGAATCCGCGCGATCGCCGCCTTCTGGGCGCGGATCACCGAGGCGTCGGCGGTGACGCCGGCGATCCGCACCGTCGGCGCCTCGGGCGGGAAGAAGGCGAGCCGTGCCCCGCCGCCGAGGAGGACGGCCAGCAGGACGGCCGTGTACGTGAGGACGCCGCGGCGCGCCGAGCGCCAGGAGGCGGTCTCCCAGGCCCGGTTGGCCACACTGGCGCACCAGGCGATCAGGAATCCGACCCCGTAGGAGCCGGTGGCCGAGATGACTTGCAGCAGCGGCAGGTTCTCGTACTGCGTGACCGCCAGTGCGCCGTAGGCGGTGCCGAACGGGGACGGCAGCGTGATGAGGAATTCGGCTCCGGCGACCGCGGCGGGCAGGACCAGCACCGACATCCACGGGCGCAACCGGCCGATGAGCAGCCGGTCGAGCAGGAACGGCAGGGTCAGCAGCGCCGCGAGAGCGAGCGCGCCCGCGAGGGTGACGGCGGTGAATCCGAGCGCCGACTCGAAGAGCCAGAACGCTGCCGCGGCGGTGTTGGCCAGCCAGATCCACAGCGCGCCCGACCCTGCGCGGCCGGTGCGGGTGAAGCGCAGCAGCAGCACCGGGAAGATCCATGCCGCGGCGGCGATGTCCCAGCGGCCGCCGACCGCGAAGAGCTGGGCCGCGGCTCCGAGAGCCAGCAGTGCGTAGCGCCGCCAAGTCGGCGTGGTGGGCCTGTCGTTGCCCATCGTGTTCATCGGTCCCTTCAGGTGTCGGCACCGGCCGCCGGCAGTCCTTCTCGGAGGCCGGGCCGGTCAGGATTCGACGCTAGGAGCGCGCGTGCGCACCGAACGTCGTCCTGGTTGCCGATCTGCCGCGGGCCCGCGCAACTTTCGATGCGGCCCCGCGGAGGATCACGCCCCGCTCGGGGATGGCTAGCCTTGGCGCCCAGAGATGAACACAGATCCGAGAGCAGCCCTGCAGGGCGCGTACCGCCGGTTCGCCGGCCGGCCCTGGCTGACCGACCTCGCGCTCGGCGGCGGGCTGACCGCCTTCGACGTGGCGACGCTGCCGGCCAGGGACCCGGCACCGGGCCCGGCCGGCGTGGCGCTCTGGGCCCTGCAGACCCTTCCGCTGTTCTGGCGCCGCCGGCACCCCCGTGCGGTCCTGGGCGCCATGACCGTCGCCTTCGTCCTCTTCGAGACGCTCGATCCGGTCCCGGGGAAGACACCGGGACCGTACTTGCTGATCTTCGCGGTGTACGCGCTCGCCCGGTACACCCCGGTGACGGTGAGCCTGCCGGGAGCCGTGCTGTCGCTCACCACGGCGGTGGCGACGGACCTTCTCAGCGGCCGGTCCGGGCCGCCCCGGCTCGGCTCGCTGGAGCCGATCACGGCGACGACATTCGTCGCCTTCTACGGCGTCGCCTGGCTCCTGGGCCACGGGCGGCGGCGGATCGACATCCATGCCGGCCGGCTGCGCGAGCTCAACGACCGTCTCCGCGCCGAGCGGGAGATCAACGCGCGGCAGGCCGTCGTCGCCGAGCGGGCCCGTATCGCCCGCGATCTGCATGACGTGGTCGCCCACCACGTGAGCGCCATCGCCGTACAGGCGCGAGCCACCGAGGAGGTGCTCCAGGACGACCCGCCCGGCGGCCTGCGGGGTGTGGCGCGCATCGCGGAAACCGCCGACACCGCGCTCATCGAGATGCGCCGCATTCTCGGTCTGCTCACCGCCCGGCGTGCGGACATCGCACCGGAGCCGTCCCTTTTGCACATCGACCGGCTCTTCGGCGCGGCCGAGGCGGCCGGCTGCCGGGTGACCGCGACGCTGGACGGGTCGCTCGGTGACCTTCCGCCCGCGATCCAGATATCGGCCTACCGCATCGTGCAGGAGGCACTGACCAACGTCCTCAAGCACGCCGGCCCCACCGACGTACTGATCGCCCTGCGCCATGACCGGTCGACGCTGACCATCGAGGTCGAGAACGGACCACCGTCCCCGGGGGGACCGCCGTCCGGTCACCGGCCTGTACCCGGCTCCGGCCGCGGTCTGATCAATATCCGCGAACGCGTCGCGGCCTTCGACGGCACCTCGCACGCCGGCCCGCACCCGCGCGGCGGATGGCAGGTCACCGCCACCCTTGCCGGGATCTCCGGCGACTCCCCGGTGCCGGTCGCTCCGCCCCGGAAGGCGCCCTCGTGACCACGCGTGTGCTCATCGTCGACGACCAGGAGATGGTCCGGGAGGCGCTGCGCGCCGTCATCGACCGCCGCGACGAATTCACCGTCGTCGGTGATGCCGCCGACGGCGAGCAGGCGGTCGCCATGGCCTTCGACCTTCGGCCCGACGTCGTGGTCATGGACGTCCGGATGCCCGGCATGACCGGAGTCGAGGCCACCCGGCGCATTCTCACCCACTGGCCACGACCCGAACCGCCACCCCGCATCCTCGTCCTCACCACCTTCGATCTGGACGAATATGTGCACGCGGCGCTGCGGGCGGGCGCCTGCGGCTTCCTGCTGAAGAACAGTCCACCCGACCAACTCGCCCATGCCCTCCGCGTCGTCGCCGACGGGGAGGCCATGCTCGCCCCGAGCGTCACCCACCGGCTCATCGGCGCCTTCACCGCACTGCCCGCCGGGCTCGTTCCCGGCACGCCCCGCCCGCAAGCCGGCCGCGACCGGATCACCGACGCGCTCACCGCACGCGAACTGCAGGTCCTCGTGCTGGTCGCACGGGGACGGTCCAACCTTCAGATCGCCGATGACCTCGGGCTGACCCAGGCCAATGTGAAGAGCCGGGTCAACCGCATCCTCACCCGCCTCGGCCTGGACAACCGCGTCCAGGCCGCCGTTCTCGCGCACGAGGCGGGGCTGCTCCCGGCCGATCCCCCCGAGGGCCCGCACCGGTGAGATGACCACTGGTCCGTCCGGGTGAAATCGGGTCGCCCCCCTATGCCGCGGCGTGCAGCGGTGGGTGAATCGTGGCATCCGCGCGACGGGCCGCCCATTCCCCTGCACGGGCCAGGATCAGTCATGCCATCCGATCCCGGGTGACCCACCCGTGCGCCCCTACGCATGTGAGTGGTGGTCATCGACCTGGGCGCTCTCTCGCAGGAGATCTCTCATGCGTCATCTCCCCAGGCTGTCGTGCCTGCCCACCGCCTTGGCGGGCCGACTCCTCGCCGGCCGCATGGAAGCGGAACCACCGGTGGAGGACGGCACGCGCCCCGTGCCCCTGCGGCTACCGTCTCTGACCGGACTGCGTTTCGCCGCCGCGGGCGCGGTCATCTACGCGCACTGCATGCTGTTGATCGACCCTCACCTCGCCCGGACTCTCGGACCCGAAGTATGGGTGGGCGGGAGTGCGGTATCGCTCTTCTTCATCATGAGCGGCTATGTGCTGACCCATTCCGCCCGCCCGACCGACACCGCACGCGCGTTCTGGCGGCGGCGTGCGGCCAAGATTCTTCCCAATCACCTCCTCACCTGGTGCGTGGTCATGGCGGCGCTCGCCGGCGTCGGTGCGGCGGCCGACACGAGCCGTTCCGGAATGGCGGCCCACCTCTCCAGCCTCTTCATGGTGAACACCTGGGTTCCCAGCCACCGCTTCGTCTCCGCGGGCAACCCGGTCTCCTGGACCCTGGCCGCCGACATGTTCTTCTACCTTCTCTTCCCCGTACTCCGGCCATGGGTCGAGCGGCGCTCGCGCCGTGGGCTCCTGGTCGGCGCGGGAGTGGCCGTCGCCCTTGTCTGGGCATGGCCGGTGTTCTGTGAGCTCGTCGTCAACCCCGGCGGAGAGTTCTTTCGCGAGTACTGGTTCTTGTACATGCTGCCGGTCACCCGGCTGCCCGAGTTCGTCCTCGGCATGCTGGTGGCCCGTATCTCCGTGTCGGGGATCCGGCTCCCGCGGATCGGCGTGCTCCCCGCCGCGCTGGGAGTCATCAGCACGATCGTGGTGAACAGTACGTACCTGCCGCGCAGGTTCATGTACGCGGCCGCGACCGTGGTCCCGCTCGTCGTGCTCGTGCACGCGACCGCGCAGCTGGACGTGCGCGGCAGAGCATCGCTGCTGCGCACACCACCCTTGGTGTACCTGGGCAAGATGTCCTACTCCATGTACCTCGTCCATCTGCTGGTGATGGGGCCGATGTATGTGTGGCTGACGGGTCGTGGCTGGAGCGGTTTCGAGATGGTGCTGGTCGCGCTCCCCCTGGCAATGCTGGCCTCGTGGCTGCTGTACGTGGGAGTGGAGCGGCCCTGTCAGCGTCGGATCTCCGCGCGGCGTGCTCCCGCGGCGCCCACGTGCCGGCCCACCACGGCCACAGCGGAACGAGGCTCCCTGCGATGAGTACGCGAAGCAAGCAGATCGCCGCCCTCAGGCCCCGCTACGAGGACGAACTGGCGCAAGGGCTGGAACGGTTCTTCGAGCGACCGCGCACCACCTGCCCCTGGTGCACCTCCGCCCATCTGCGACGGCGCCTGCGCACCGCCAACCACGCCCAGCGCAAACCGGGAGACTTCGTCCTCGACGAGTGCCGCAACTGCGGGCACGTCTTCCAGAACCCCCGGCTGAGCGCGGACGGACTGACCTTCTACTACCGCGACTGCTACGACGGCCTGGGCGAGGAAACGATGGCACGGTTGGCCGCCTCGCCCCTCGCGGCCAAGCTCTACCGGGCCCGCGCCCGGGCACTTCTCCCGTTCAGCCGCCCCTTGCTCTGGCTGGACGTGGGCACCGGCCACGGCCACTTCTGCGCCGAAGCCCGGAGAATCCATCCCGGGACCGAATTCCACGGGCTCGACCAGGGCGAAGGCGTCGAGATCGCCGCACGCAAGGGCCGTATCGCCCGCGCCTACCGGGGCTCTTTCACCGGTCTGGCCGGCCAACTGGACTGCCGGTACGACGTGGTGAGCATGCACCACTACCTGGAACACACCCTCGTGCCACGGCAGGAACTGACCACCGCGTACACGACGCTACGGCCCGGCGGCCTGCTCCTGATCGAAGTCCCCGACCCCCAGTCCGCCGCCGCCCGGCTGTTCGGCCGATGGTGGGGCCCCTGGCTCCAGCCACAGCATCTGCACCTGATCCCGCTGGACAACCTCTGCGGCGAACTGGCCGAGCAGGGATTCACCGTCGTGGCCACCGACCGGCAAGAGCCCCATATCCCCACCGATCTGACGTCCGCGGCCGTGAACATGCTCCATTCCGTGCTGCCGGGGGAGAACCTGCCCTGGCTGCCCGAGCGGCCGGGCCCGCTCGGCCGCGGCATCCGCACGCTGTGCCTGCCGGCCGCCGCACCCGCGCTGCTCGCCCTCTTCGCATGCGACATCCTGCTGGCCCCCCTTACCCGGCGCACGCGTCTGTCCAACGCCTACCGGGTGGTCGCACGACGGGACTGACAAGAGGGCGGCGGCCCTGAAGCCGCCGCTGTCCCGGCCACCGCACAACAGGAAGGACACAGCCGACCATGCACGTACTCATCGCTACCGCAGGTTCGCACGGGGACGTCGCCCCCTACACCGGTCTCGGGGTCCGACTGCGTCAGGCCGGGCACACGGTGGAGATGGCGGCAAGCGCACGCTCGGCCGAGCTGGTCCGCCGCAGCGGCCTGGGCTTTCGCCCCCTTCCGCTCGACCGGTACGCCGCATCGGGAACGGGGCGCGGGCCGGGGGAGAGCGGCCGTGGCGCCGACCTCAACAAGGTCGAACAGATGCGGCTGGCACGGGAGTTGGCGCCGGAAATGGCCGACGCGGTGGCCGATGCCTGTGCGTCGGGCGCAGAGATCCTTCTGCTGTCCGGCAGCCTGGCCCCGCTGGGGCTCGTGGCGGCGGAGGGTCTGCAACTGCCCAGCCTCGGCGTCTTCTTGCAGCCCCTCGCCCCCACCCGGGAGTTCCCGCCGGTCATCGTCGACCTGCCGTCGTTGGGACCGTACGGCAACCGGATCGCAGGACGCGGCGCCCAGGCATTACTGGCCCGGGCCTATGCGCCTGGAGTGCGCCATCTCCAGCGCCGGCTGGGCGTGACGCCGGACGCCCTGGAGCGGCGGCGGGCGACCTGGCCCGTCCACCACGGTTTCAGCCCCACGGTGGTGCCCCGGCCCGCCGACTGGCGGCCGGGGCTGGAGGTGGCGGGCTACTGGTGGCCGTCAAAGGCCGCGGACCGGACGCCGGAGCCCCGGCTGGCGGAATTCCTGCAAGCCGGCCCGCCACCGGTGTACGTGGGCTTCGGCAGCATGGCGCCCGGCGACCCGGAGCGGCTCGGGCTGCTGGTGACACGAGCCCTGCGGCTCGCCGGGGTGCGCGGTGTCGTCCAGACGGGGCGGGCCGGTCTGTCGGTCGAGGGGAACGATGTGCTGACGGTGGGGGAGGTCCCGCACGCCCGCCTGTTTCCGCAGATGTCGGCCGTCGTCCACCACGCGGGTGCCGGGACCACGGCGGCCGGTCTGCGCGCGGGGGTGCCGGCGGTCCCGGTGCCGGTGATGCTGGACCAGTCGTTCTGGGCGTCGCGTCTCACCGCACTCGGGGTCAGCCCGGGCAGGGTGCCGTTCCGGCGGCTGTCCGCGGAAGACCTCGCGGCAGCGATACGGAAGGCCGTGGACGAGCCCCGCTACCGTCAACGCGCCCGTCAGCTCGCGGCGTTGATCGACGCCGAGGACGGCGCCGGCCGCGTCCTGACCGCGGTGGAGCGACTGGCCGGCTGAACGAGCCCGGCCGGCGCGTTCAGCCGAGGCGGTCCAGGTCGGCCGCGTCCGGGGTCCCGAGCATGGCCGATGCCGCTTCCAGCGGGCTGAGGGCCGGGGCGGGCGTGAACGCGGGAACGGAGCGGCAGGTGAAGCCGAGGCGGCTCAGCGCTCGGGTCACTTCGCCGGCGGTGAAGTCACGACGGTCCTGGCGGGTGATGATTTCACCGACCTGCTTGACCGGGTAGGAGCGGTGGTTGATGAGCACGGAGTCGCCCGTGACGGGTTCGGGATCGATGTTCACCATCGCCTCCTCCACCTCGGATGTGATCAGGTCGAACGGAAAGCGGGCGATAACGCAGCGCATAGTGCCTCAAGGGGGTCGAAGAGAGGACCGGATGCGGATGTCCGGTCGACGAGTCGGGCGTGACGGTTCAGCGGCGGGGGATCACGCGGCCGTGCCGCGGGAGGACCGCCGCGGGTCCGTGGCCGTCCGGGACGATCCTGCGGAGCGTCGCGCCTGGGCGGGGCGGCTGCGTCGGCCGCGTGACGAGGAGCTGCTGCGCTTGGCGCGCTCGACGACCGGCGCGGCGATGGTGACCGGGACACCGGAGGGCGCCTGGGCGCCGGTGATCCGGCTGAGTTCGGCCTCACCGGAGCGGACCTGGGTGCTCTGCGGGGTGATACCGGCGTCGGCCATCAGGCGGTTCATGGTGCGGCGCTGGTTGGGCAGGACGAGCGTCACCACGCTGCCGGACTCGCCGGCGCGGGCGGTACGGCCGCCGCGGTGCAGATAGTCCTTGTGGTCGGTGGGCGGGTCGACGTTCACGACGAGGTCGAGGTTGTCGACGTGGATCCCGCGGGCCGCGACATTGGTGGCCACCAGCACCGTCACATGACCGGTCTTGAACTGGGCCAGGGTGCGGGTGCGTTGGGGCTGGGACTTCCCGCCGTGCAGCGCCGCCGCGCGTACCCCACTGCCGAGCAGATGCTTGGTGAGCTTGTCCACGGCGTGCTTGGTGTCCAGGAACATGATCACGCGGCCCTCGCGGGCGGCGATCTCGGTCGTGGTGGCGTGCTTGTCGGCGTCGTGGACGTGCAGCAGGTGGTGTTCCATCGTGGTGACGGCGCCGGCCGAGGGGTCGACGGAGTGGACCACCGGGTCGGTCAGATAGCGCCGGACCAGACGGTCGACATTGCGGTCCAAGGTGGCCGAGAAGAGCATCCGCTGCCCCTCGGGACGTACCTGGTCGAGCAGCGCGGTGACCTGGGGCATGAAGCCCATGTCGGCCATCTGGTCGGCCTCGTCCAGCACGGTGATGGCGACCTGGTTCAGACGGCAGTCACCGCGGTCGATCAGGTCCTTGAGCCGGCCGGGGGTCGCGACGACGACTTCGGTGCCACCGCGCAGCGCGCTTGCCTGGCGGCCGATCGACATACCGCCGACGACCGTGGTCAGCCGCAGTTTCAGCGACCGGGCGTAGGGGGTGAGCGCGTCGGTGACCTGCTGGGCGAGCTCCCGGGTGGGAACCAGGATCAGGGCGAGCGGCCGGCAGGGCTCGGCACGCTGTCCGGCCGTACGGGCCAGCAGGGCGAGACCGAAGGCGAGCGTCTTGCCCGAACCGGTGCGCCCGCGGCCCAGGACGTCCCGGCCCGCCAGCGAATTCGGCAGCGTGGCGGCCTGGATCGGGAACGGCTCCGAGACCCCTTCGGCGGTCAGCGACGCCAACAGCGCGGACGGCATGTCCAGTTCGGCGAAGCTCGCTGCCGGCGGCAGGGCGGGGGTGTGCGTGACGGGCAGGGCGAACTCTCCCTGCAGCGCGACGGGACGACGCCCATGGCCGCCGGAGCGGCCCGGCGCCTGCGAGCGGTAGCCGCCGCGGCCGGAGCCGGAAGCACCGCCGGAGCGGGAGCGGGAAGAGCGGCTGTTGCTGCGAGCTGTGTGGTTCATACAGAACCTTCCTCGATGCGGCACGTCGAGGAGACTCCGGCGGCAAGGGCCGCACACAGAAGAATCGCAACAACGGACCGAAGTAAGCGACGAAACGAAGCGGGGGCGGAGTGGACGGGCCCCTCGCGTCGAAAAGGGATCGGCAGGCGCCGCCGGGGCGGACGCGCAGGATGCCGGATCAGGCGGGCGGACCGATGTCCTGCCGCGGCAGATGGCGCGCGGGCAGCCGGAGGGGCGGCCCCGCGCCGCTCGTGCGGCCGTCACGGCACACACGGAGTTGCTCGGGAAAGCAACGAAGCTGGGGCCCGCACCCAAGGTGCGGGCCCCAGCTTTCGTTGTACGCGTCAGCTTCAGGCGGGAACGATGTTCTCGGCCTGCGGGCCCTTCTGGCCCTGCGTGACGTCGAAGCTCACCTTCTGGCCCTCCTGCAGCTCGCGGAAGCCCTGGGCGGCGATGTTCGAGTAGTGGGCGAAGACGTCAGCGCCGCCACCCTCCTGCTCGATGAAGCCGAAACCCTTTTCCGCGTTGAACCACTTCACGGTGCCAGTAGCCATGTCATATCTCCTTCGGGGCAGTGCCCGAGGCCCGCACTGTGCGGACCCCGCGTCGCCGCGATGATGCCCCGTCCGGAAATATGCCGGAAAATACAAAAGCACTCCCGCTGTATACGACGGCGAAAGCACTTGAAGTCTCTGGGAACCACAACTGCAACTGAGAACGACAGTAGCACGACGGTCCGGGCCGCGCACAACAATGTCGGCACAGTATTTTCGGGGCACAAAAAATCCCTACCGGCACACCGGCAATTTCTGTAGTTGCGGCATCAGATATTCACCACCGGCGCCCTCCCGTACGAGGTCAACCGGCCTGGCCCGCGCCCACGCAGGCGCGGCGTCCGACCGCGACCCGACCGCGAATATTTCCTGTCACCGGCACAGAAACGGGCAAAGCGCGAGCGGAGATTTATGGATTCACGCGCGGAACGATATGGCCGATATCGCTTTTCGTGCCCGGCCACTTGCGGTCTGACTCCGGCCGGTTGACGCGTTCCAGGCGGCCGAATTTTCTGTGACGGCCGATCCCGGCCACCATCGGCCGCACCTGGCCCTCCCGTACCCCAGTAGAGGTAATCTGCATCGGCCGCTACAGACATCCGGCACTCATGCGAGTAAAGTTCTTCTTGTAGTCAACGATGCCCGTGAGGTGCGGCCGCGGCACTGCCGCGAGCGGGCGGTTCAAGGGCCGTCACGCACCACCGCACCACCGCAAGAGGCAGTTCCGGCAAGAGAACAGAAGGAGGAGGAGGCGCCATCAGGATCGCCCGAGCACGGACCCGGTCCGCTCGGGAGCCACAGGACCAGGATGGGAAGGTGGTCCGTTGGTCACGCAGCAGCGATCCCCGCATCCCCGCCCCCGCGGGCAGGCATGCGGAAACCGAAGGCCGGTGCACGGCACCGGTAGATGGTGTTGAAACCCCTCGGGGCCCTGGTGTCGGAAGCACCAGGGCCCCTCGATGCGTCCTACAAAGAGGTGCAATGCCTGCGAAGAACCAAGAGCACGCCACCGACAAGTTCGATGACGACGACTACCCCGCCTACACCATGGGCCGCGCCGCGGAGATGATCGGCACCACGCCCGCCTTCCTGCGGGCCGTCGGCGACGCCCGCCTCATCGTTCCGCTGCGTTCCGAAGGCGGCCACCGCCGCTACTCCCGCTACCAGCTGCGCATCGCGGCCCGCGCCCGTGAACTCGTCGACCAGGGCACCCCGATCGATGCCGCCTGCCGCATCGTCATCCTCGAAGACCAGCTCGAAGAGGCCCAGCGGCTCAACGAAGAACTGCGGCGCTCCGGCGCCGGCTCGGACCGGTCGGCCGGCTCCTGAGCAGACACCGGCCGAGGGCCTCCCCGCCCCTCGGCGGACGGGCGACCGCGTGAGGCACCGCGTCAGCCCTGTCCCTCCTCCTCGGCTTCCATGTACCGGATGCCCTGATGCGTCAGCGTGACCATCGAGGGTGTGTTTCCCGCTCCCCAGTCGACCGTGATCAGGCCCTCGCCCGCCAAGTACGTGCAGGCGGCGGCCAGGTCCTCTCCCGGTACGCCGAGAGCGTCGTGCAGTTTCGCCCCGGTGAGGCCCAGAAGGCGGTTCCCTTCGGTGGCCTCGTACAGCGCCTGCATGACCTTCTCGCGGTAGGTCTTCCGCTCGTGCAGTGTTGCCATGGCTGCCGCCTCTCCTACGCGGCCGGTGCCGGTGCCCTGCCGTGGACACGCCTCGTCGAGGCCCGTTGCGTCAGACCTCGTCGCCGTGTGCCCGGTCGCCGTCCGTCGGCTGGCTGGACGCCAGCCAGGAGCGTGCGGGCTCGGCGGTGTGCGTGGTGTCCACGGTGAAGTGGAGCCGGGTCGCGCCGTCGCGGCCGGCGGGGTAGCTGCGTTGTTCGGTGGATGCGAAGCAGCGCCGGAGAACTTCCGCGACCTGGCGGGCCGTCTCGGGGGACGCGGCGACGATCCGCACCTCGGCACGCCCCGCCGTGGGCACGGGTTCCGCAGGTTTCATACCGTCCTCGTCATCTGGGTGAGGCCGCTGCCGGATCTGGGTGACGTCGCTGCCGGCCCGCCTGATCTCGTCGGCCATGACCATGGCGGCGGTGCGGAGGCTGCCCGGAGCGGCTGCGGCGGACATCAGCCGGGCCGTCGTTTCACTCTACTCCGGGACGTAGTTCGCCGAATGTGCTGCACCGTGTCCAACCAGGCATTTCCCGGGGCGCGGGCCGTCGGCCGGAGCAGCGGACGAGGCCGCCGGAACGCGGAGTACGGTGAGGTTACCGAGGACTCTCCGCTCGCGGCGGCCACCTTGACCTCGCCGGGCGACGAGCCCATGCACCCACCCCCAGACGGGCGCACATCATGGCCGATTCCGACACCCCACACCCTCCCAAGCTGCTGCCGGACGCGATCCACGAGTCCGTGCAACCCGGGACGGCTTGCCTGAGGCTGCAGACGACGCACACCCGCGAGGGGCTCCTGGACGGCGCATGGTGGCCGCGCTCCCGCGACATCGGCGCCGAGCTGCCCAGCCTGATCGCCGCGCTGAGCGAACATCTCGGCCCCATCACGCGCGTCGGCCTGGACGAGAGCGCCTGGGACGAGCTCCCCACCCGGCTCACCATCGACGACCGGATCGTGCACGTCGACTCCTTCCCGGTCGGTGACGACACCATCCTCATCACCCGCGGCGACCAGGACTACTTCGCCCTGCTGGTGGTCCCTCCCCAGACGGCACCCGACGTGGCACGCGCCGCGATGGCCGAGGCCGTACGGGCCGACAACGTCGCCCAGGCGAGACAGATCCTCATCGACACCGCCCCCACCCAGCAGGCCTGAGCAGTGTCATCCTTTCGGTGACATTTGCATTGTCACCGTCTGGATGACGTGTTACAAGGGAGACTCAGCCACCGATGCCACCGATGCCACCGATGCCGCTGATGTCACTTTCACCGATGCCGCCGATGTCACCGACCGTCGTAACGAAGGACCTGCCGATGACGGAGACCGAGGAACTCCGGGCCGTCATCAGCCGGGACGACGGCCGGACCACCGTGCGCGTGGCGGGAGAGATCGATGTCGTCACCGCGTCGCAGCTGCGGCGGGCCCTGGAGACCGCGCTGTCGTACGGCGCCGGCCGGATCGAGGTCGACTTCACCTCGGTGCCGTTCTGTGACTGCTCGGGACTGAACGTCCTGCTGTGGGCCCGTCGCAGGGCCACGGAACAGGGCAGCTCGTTCCGTGTGACGGGGGTGACGTCACCCCTGGTGCGAACGCTGTTCCGCAAGACCGGCACGGCCGCTGCCCTGACCGGGGCGCCAACCACCTGAGCAGACCGTGCGGGTCACAGCACGGTCTGCTCACCCTGCCGCAGGAGGTGCAACCGGGAGGCGAGGCCCGCCCGCTCGAACGCCTCGACCAGCGTGTCGGCGCCCTGAGTGAAGTGTCCCCAGTGCTCGAAGTGCAGCGGTACGACCTTCCGGGCGTCCAGGATCTGTGCCGCCTGTGCCGCCTGATCACTCGGCAGCGTGAGATAGGCGTCGCCGACCAGGGGGGTCTGCGCGCCGCCGGCGAACAGCAGCGCCACGTCGATCTGCCCGAACCGCCGGGCGATCGTGCGGACCACGTCCAACGAGGCGTTGTCGCCGCTGACGTAGACCGTGGGCAGGCCGTCGCCGGACAGCATGAATCCGGTGACCTCGCCGACCAGATGCTCGGAGCCGTCCGGACCGTGCTGGGCGGGCACGCCGGTGATCCGCAGCGTTCCGCCGTCCGGGCGCGGCAGGTCGAACTCTTCCCCGTCCGCCAGGGTCCGTACGTTCCCGCCGAGCCGCTGGTGCGCGGAGGCGGTGGACAGCACCAGGGGCACCTCGGCGAGGTAGGCCCGGCCGCTCCGGTCGAGATTGTCCGGGTGCTGGTCGTGGGAGAGCAGCACCACGTCGACCGGGTCGAGCGCCGCCGGACCGAGCGCCGGGCCGTCGGTCTTCACCAGCTTCCGCTCGCCGATCGGGTAGTCGCCGGGCGGGTCGAAGGTGGGGTCGGTCAACAGCCGTACCCCTGCGAGGTCCAGGACCGCGGTGGGTCCTCCGAGGTAGCGGACGGTCGGTGCAGGGGCCGGGGTCGACTCGCTCATTGCTGCCTTTCGCTGCCGTGGTCACGAGTGGAGCGGTGGGATGCTCCTGATCCGCTCGTGATCACCAAGCAGCCGGCCGGGTCAGGTATTCCCCCGGCCCGGCCGCTGCGGACGGGTCCGACCCGTCAGAGGCACACAACTCCCAGCAGACAGACATGCGACGGCGATGTCGGATCGGCCTCCGGCGTGGTCGGCGCAGTGTTCGTGGGCGAGGTGCCTGCGTCCGAGTCCCCGCCGGAAGCGGGTGCGTTCGTCTTCGGCGCTGCGGCGGCGGTGCCGGTGTTGTCATGGCCGCCGGTGCCGCCGGCGCTGTCGACATGCGCCCTCTGGGTCGACGGGGCGGCCGCGCTCGGGGCCGCGGAGGGTGGGGCCGCGGCGGTGGTCCTCGGCTGCCGGGCCGTCGTGGAGGCGGGAGGCGTGGCGGCGGTGGTGTGCGGCTGCCGGCCGGCCGCGAGGGGCGGGCGGGAGCCGGGATGCCGCGAAGCCCGGTCGTCCGGCTGCTCCGACACCGCGTCGGTGGTCGCCGTACGGGGCGGGCCCACGGTCTCCGGATCCGGCGCCGCGGCCGCGTGGGCCTGGCCGGTGGAGGGCCTGTTCTGTAGCGCGGTGACGGTCAGGCCGCCGCCGACAAGGGCAAAGGCCGTGGCGGCCATGGCCCGACGCCGGTGCTTCTTCCACCGTGCCAGCTGCCGACGCCGAGCCGCCC
Source organism: Streptomyces inhibens (assembly GCF_022221585.1). NCBI lineage: Bacteria > Bacillati > Actinomycetota > Actinomycetes > Kitasatosporales > Streptomycetaceae > Streptomyces > Streptomyces inhibens. Next base: position 4,864,340 of record NZ_CP084681.1, on the reverse strand, counting down.
GGCCCTGCCCGGTGGGGGCGGCGGTGTCTTCGAAGCTGCCGGCCGCATCGGCGTCCGGCTCGTCCGCCACCGCTTCCGCGGTCGCGCCGCTGCCGATCCCTGGGGCCTCGGAGCGATGCGCGCCGTAGTAGGACTCCGGGGCGGGGGCTTCGGTCGCCTGCCATGTCTCCCACGCCGGCGCGGTGGAGGCCACCGCGCTGCGGTGGCGGTGGGCAGGCGGGGCTATGTCCGGAGCGTAATCACCACATCCTGGGCACACGAGCGCCCCATTGAGGTTCCGGCGGCACGACGAGCAGTAGTCCATCTGCGATCTTTCTGTGCTGACTGCGCCGCCAGGGACGCCGGCGACTTGTTGAAGTTCGCACGCGGGATCGAGCGGCCAACACGCTAACGGCACCCACCGAAGGGCATGCGTAGACCTTGTGACGCTTCCGTGCAGATGCCCTGACGGCGGCTCTGGCACTCCGGACATGTCCTCATGAATGCCGGGATGAGGCGCTGGATAAAAACCAAGCGCACGTCATCGATTCGGGCCTGCCAGGTCGCTGACGAGCAGCGCCTTGATCGTGTGCATCCGGTTCTCCGCCTGGTCGAGGACGAGTGAGGCGGGCCCCCGCAGGACCTCGGTGGTGACCTCCGCGCCCTCCCGGCCGGTCTCGGCCAGCACCGCCGCACCGAGCGCGGTACTGCTGTCATGGACCGCGGGCATGCAGTGCAGGAACCGCACATCGGGGTTCTTCGTCGCCGCAAGGACCTGGCCGTCGACGCGGTACGGGGCGAGGGCCGCCAGCTTGGGCCGCCAGGAGTCGATCGGCTCCCCGAGGTGGATCCAGGTGTCGGCGTAGACGACGTCGGCGTCCCGCACGCCCGCGTCGACGTCGTCGGTCTCCGTCACACAGCCGCCCGTACGCGCGCAAATCCGCTCCGCGGTGGCGCGCACGTCCGCCGAACCGCTCATCGCCGCCGGGGTCACGACGCGGACCGTCATACCGAGCAACGCCCCTGTAATACAGAGCGAGTTGGCTACGTTGGACCGGCCGTCACCGATGAAGGCCAGACAGATCTCCGCCCACGGTTTGCGGCAGTGCTCCTTGATCGTGAGGAGGTCGGCCAGGGCCTGCGTGGGGTGCCACGGCGGGGTCAGCGCGTTCCACACCGGGACGCCGGCGTGCCGGGCGAGCGTCTCGACGGTGTCGTGGTCCGGTCCCCGATAGGCGATGCCGTCATAGAGCCGCCCGAGGACCATGGCGGTGTCGGCAGCGGATTCATGTACGTCCAGATGGCTCGAACCCGGCCCGAAGTGGGAGACCCGCGCGCCCTGGCCGAAGGCGGCGACCTCGAACGCGGAACGGGTCCGGGTGGAGGATTTGGCGAAGATCAGCGCGATGTTGCGGCCTGTCAGTGCCGGCCATGCGGCCGAGGTCCGATGCGTGGATTTGAGGCGCGCGGCCAGCGCGATCAGTTCCTCGATCCGGTCGGATGTCAGGTCGCTGTCCTTGAGCAGGCCCCGGACCCGGCGTGCGTCTCCCACGTTGTGCGCTCCTTCGGTGAACAAGCACCCATGGCGAATCTGCGAGAGCGTCCCCTCGTCAACGCACTGTTGAAACAACCGGAACGGCCGTGCGAGGGGGAGGCGGAAGCCCTCGTGGCGCCGTCTCCGCCGTGGGGCGGAGGTGCCGGTCCCTCCCCTGGACCGACGGCGCTTCGAGGAGCTCGCCCGGACGGCGGAGCCATCTCGCTCGGGCGAGCGACGTACGGGGTACGGGCGTTCGCCAGGATCGAGGCGGACGAGCTCCCCCCGATCGGAGAATCATCGTGCTCAAGACGGCCCTTCGGGTCCCCGCCCTTCTCGCGCTGGCCACCGGGACGACGGCCGCGACCCACGCCGCGTCCGCCGCCGAGGCACCCGGCAAGGCACCCGCCAAGGCAGTCCCGGCCACCATGACCACACCGGCCGCCACGACCACCGCCGGCATCAAGGGGTGGGCGCGCATGTACTTCCCCGCCCCCGGCAACGACGTGCAGGTCACCGTCGACGCCCACGGCACCTACACCTCGATGAGCCCGGTCTTCCCCACCCGCGCCTGGGGCACCTTCCGCATCTCCCACCGGATCGACCAGCCGGACGGCAGACCGCCGTTGACCTACTGGGCGGACTTCAAGGTCGACTGCCTGACCACCGGTGGCCCCACCGCGACCGTGACCGGAACCGTCGTACGCGCCAGCGACAACCCCCGCGACCCGTGGCAGGACATGCTGAAGGACCACGTCCGCATGGGCGTGAGCTTCTACGTCGCCGGCAAGGACGGCGGCCCGAGCCGGATCGGGCTGTCCGGGGAGGCGGGGCGGAAGCTGTCGAAGTGCATGGCTCCGGCCGCCGACGCACCGGTGATCAAGGGCGGCTACCGGCTGAAGGACAAGGGGCCGCTGCACTGAGCCGCCGAGGCCCGGAACCGCTACGGGCCGTCGGCCGGCGACTCAGCGCCGCAGGAACTGCTGGCATTGGTACGGCCCGGCGCGGCCGTCCTCGCCGACGATGGTCACCTGGACCTTGTCCGGGCGGGTGCCGTGGAGGAGGACCTCGGCACGGGCGAGGGTGCAGACCAGTTGGCCGGTGGCCGGGTCCTGGGGGGAGTCGGTGAAATATCCCGGGGCGTTGATGGTGACGTTGCCGTGATCGGCGGTGGCGCTGAAATTCTTTTCCTGCGTGTGGACGAGGGTGGCCAGCCCGTCGGCCCGCTCTTCCGCGGTCGGGCCCGCGAGCAACAGCTTGAAGACGTCGTTGAGTTCATCGATCCTGACGCCCGGCCGGGGCACCCCGCGCGGCCCGTTGTCGGAGGCGAAGTAGATCCGCATGCCCTGCGAGATCCCGGAGGGGGCGGTGCCGCCGTCCGTGACGCCCGTGGGCCGTATGCCGCAGCCCGCGGCGGCGAGGGCGAGTGCGCAGCAGAGGAGGGCGGTGCGGGGGCGCGTCATGAGGGGGCTTCCGTACGGAGCGGTATGCGGAGGGTGAAGACGGCGCCGACGCCCGGGGCCGGGGGTGCGAGCTCGATGGTGCCGCCGTGCAGGCGGGCGTTCTCCAGGGCGATGGCCATGCCCAGGCCGCTGCCCTCGGACCGGGTGCGGGCGCTGTCGGCCTTGTAGAAGCGGTCGAAGACATGGCGGGCGACCTCGGGGGCCAGCCCCGGGCCGTGGTCGGCGACCGAGACGGTCAGCCGGTCGTCCGCCGCCCGTACGGTGACGGTCACCGGCGGCGCGCCGTGCCGCAGGGCGTTGCCGACGAGGTTGGCGACGATGACGTCGAGGCGGCGGCGGTCGAGCCGGGCCCGTATGCCCGGGGGGAGATCGGCCTCGACCCGGTCGGTCCAGCCGCGGGCCGCGAGGGTGGCGCGCACCGCCTCGGCCACATCCACCTCGTGCACATGGAGCGTCACGGCCCGGGCGTCGAAGCGGGAGATCTCGATGAGGTCGTCGACGAGCCGGGCGAGCTTCGCGGTTTCGGCGCTGACCGTACGGGCCGCGTGTGCGGTGTCGGGGGTGAGCTGGTCGGCGTCCTCCTCCAGGACGCTGGAGACCATGGTCATGGCGGCGAGCGGGGTGCGCAGCTCATGGGAGACATCGGCGACGAAGCGGCGGGCCAGGGCCTCCTGCTCGCGCAGTTCGCCGACGGTGTGCTCCAGCGCGCCGGCCGTCTCGTTGAAGGTGTGGGCGAGTTCGGCCAGTTCGTCGCGGCCCTTCTCCTCGACCCGGATGCTCAGCTCGCCGGCGGCCAGCCTGCGGGTGGCCCGTGCCAGTCTGCGTACCGGCCGCAGCACCGTACGCGCCGCGAGCAGCGCCAGGACGGCGGCCAGCAGCACCACGGGCACCAGGCCGCCCTGGACGGTGCGCACCAGATCGGCGGCGTCGCGCTCCTCCTCCGCCAGGGAGACGACCGCGAATATCTCGACGCCGGACGGCTGCGCGGAGCCGCCGCGACGGGCCGGTGCGTCGAGGCCGACCGGGGCGCCCAGGACCAGCCAGGGCTTGCCGCCGTGCTCCACCCGCTGGAGAGAGACCCGGGTGTGGGTGCGTACGGCCGCGCGCAGCTCGGGAGTGATCCGGGTCCGGTCGGCGGACGGGTCGGAGGTGGCGGTGAAGTCGCGGTACTGGGCGACGACGAGCGAGCCGCGCACACCGGACGAGACATCGGTGGCGAACCGGGCCATGGTGCGGGGGTCGGTGGGGACGTCGAGCTCCCCGGCCAGCCGCTCGACGCGGTTGCGGAAGTCGTCGACGGCGGCGTTCTGGGCCCGCTTGAGGACCGCGTCGCGCGATTCCCGGTACGCCAGTGCCGTGGCGGTGACCGCGCTGATCAGGGCGACCACGACGACGGTGATGATGAGGCGGCCGCGGAGCCCGTCGAGGCGCGGCAGCCGCACACGGGCCCGCGCGGAGGTCCTCATCGCGCGCTCACAGCGGCCCGAAGCGATAGCCGAAGCCGCGCACCGTCTGGATGTAGCGCGGTGTGGCGGCGACGTCCTCCAGCTTGGCGCGCAGCCGCCCGACCGCCGCGTCCACCAGCCGGGAATCACCCAGGAAGTCGTGCTCCCAGACGAGTGCGAGGAGTTGCTCACGGCTGAAGACCCGGCCGGGGGAGGCGGACAGCTCCAGCAGCAGCCGCAGTTCGGTGGGCGGGAGCGGGACGGCCGTGCCGTGTTTGGTGACGGTCAGGCCGGCCCGGTCGATGACGAGCCCGGCGAAGTCGTCGCTGTCCGTATGGGTCACCGGACCGGCCCGCCGCAGTGCCGCCCGGATCCGGGCCTCCAGCACCCGGCCGGTGATCGGTTTGACCACGTAGTCGTCGGCGCCCGCCTCCAGGCCGCTGACCACATCCAGATCGTCACCGCGCGAGGTGAGCATGATGATCGGCAGCTGGCCCTGGCCCTGGCCCCGGCCGCGGATGCGGCGGCAGACCTCGAAGCCGTCGATACCGGGCAGCATCAGATCGACCACCGCGATGTCGATGCCGCCGCCGCGCGGGCGGGACAGCAGCTTCAGGCCTGCCTCGCCGGTGGCGACGCCCTCGACCTCGTGGCCGTGCCGGCGCAGCACCAGCTCCATTCCGTCCCGTACGGAAGTGTCGTCCTCGATCAGCAGCACATGCGGCATGTCGCCGATTATGGGCGAGGGTCTGTGCAGCTCAGGAGTTATCCACAGGGTGAGGATGCGGGCCGGCGGCATTGTTACGTTCTCATCATGCGGCCATGGAACGACCACCAACTTCGCCCCCGAAGTTGGCCGCATGACCCAGCAGACATCCTCCCGCTCCCGGGCCGCGCGCCTCGCGCTGCTGATCGCCGTACCGGCTCTCGCGCTGACCACTGCCTGCGGCGGCGCCGAGTCGTCGGACGACGGGATCGCCTCGGTCAGCAAGGCGCCCACCACCGACAAGACCAAGGACGGCTCCGACGCGTCCCAGGGCGGTCAGGCCCGGGGCAAGAGCGCCTTCTACGACGCACAGATGAAGTACGTCCAGTGCATGCGCAAGAACGTCGACAAGGACTTCCCTGATCCCAAGCTGAGCGGCTATCTCGACTGGGCGAAGATCGACGAACTCCAGCAGAAGCCGGGCAACGAGTACATCGCCAAGGGCGGCAAGGACGGCGTCTGCACGAATGACATGCTGAACGCCACCAAGCTGGAGCCGCGCCGCGACACCCAGAAGGAATACGAGTCGATGCTCGCGCACGCCAAGTGCATGCGCGCCCACGGCGTATCGAAGTTCACCAACCCGCAGTTGCAGGACGGCAATGTCATGCCCGGCGGCGACCCGAACCCCACCTCACCCGAGCTCGGACGCGACTCGCCCGCGTACAAGCAGGCCCGCGAGGCCTGCAAGGACAAGCTCCTCGACGGCCTGGACGGCATGCAGTGAGCACGGCACGAAAGCGCCGCCGGCTCTGCATCGCGCTGGCGGCGGCGGCCACCGCGACCGCCGCGACCGCCGGCGTCATGCTGCTCACCAACACTGGCAAGGACGCCTCGGCCGACGGCCGGCACGCGAAGACGCCGCCCACCACGACCGAGATCACCCGCACCGACCTCGTCCAGAGCAAGACCGTCGACGGACGCCTGGACTACGCGCAGCGCCGGGCGGTGAAGTCCCCGGTGGAGGGCACGATCACCAAGGCCGCCGAGCCGGGGAGGACCGTGTCGCTGGGGCAGCGCCTGTACGAGCGCGATGCCCGGCCGGTGGTTCTCCTCTACGGTCCGACACCGATGTTCCGCGCGATGAAGGCCGGCGACCGCGGCCCGGACGTCCTCCAACTGGAGCGCAACCTGCGCGACCTGGGCTTCGGCTCCCGGCTGTATGTGGACGTCCGCTACGACGAGGCCACCAAGGCCGCCGTCAAGGCCTGGCAGAAGTCCCTGGGCGTGACCGAGGCGAACGGTGAGATCGGCAAGGGCGACATCGTCTTCCAGCGCGGCCCCGTGCGGGTGGTGTCCGCCGACGCCGCCCTCGCCGACGGGATCGGCCCGGACAAAACGGTGCTGACGGTCGCCTCCACCAAGCCGGTCGTACGGGCCTCGCTCGACAAGGCCGACCGGGCGCTGGCCGCCAAGGGCACCAAGGTGGAGATCGCCCTGCCCAGCGGCGGTAACCGGCGCGGCAAGGTCAGCGGCGTCGTTGCCCCGCAGGACTCCGGGGCCGCCGAGGACGGAGCCTCCGGTTCCTCGTCCGATGACGGCGTCGAGGTCGAGATCACGCTCGACGGCGGCGCCAAGCTCGCGCCGAAGGACCAGCAGGGCACCTTGAGCGTGAAGTTCGTCAGTGAGAGCCGTAAGGACGTGCTGACGGTTCCGGTCGAGGCGGTCGTCGCGCTGCGCGAGGGCGGCTACGGGCTGGAGGTGGTCCAGGGCGCCAAGACGCACATGGTGCAGGTCGAGACCGGTCTGACGGCCGACGGCCGGATCGAGGTCAGCGGCGCCGGTCTGACCGAGGGCATGAAGGTCGGAGCGGCCGAGCAATGACCCCGGCCCCGACCGACCGGGCGATGACCCCGGCCCCGACCGACCCGGCGATGCCCCCGGACGTGATTGAACTGCGCGGGGCCACGAAGTCGTACCCCGGCGGTGTGCACGCCCTGCGGGGCATCGACCTCCGCGTGGCGCAGGGCGAACTGGTCGCCATCGTCGGCCCCTCCGGCTCCGGAAAGTCCACCCTGCTCAACCTGCTGGGCACCCTCGACCGGGCCACCTCGGGCGAGGTCCGGGTGGCCGGCTACGACGTGAACCGGCTGTCCGACGCCCAGCTCTCCGCGCTGCGCGCCCGGCACATCGGCTTCGTCTTCCAGCACTTCCACCTCGCTCCTGGCCGTAGTGCCCAGGACAATGTCGCGGACGGCCTGCTGTACGGCGGGGCGGGTCTGCGGGAGCGCCGTGCCCGAGCCCGAACGGCCCTGGAGGAAGTGGGGCTCGGGCACCGCATCGACCACCTCGCCCACCAGCTCTCGGGCGGGGAGAAGCAGCGGGTGGCCATCGCCCGCGCGCTGGTCGGCGACCCTGATCTGCTGCTCGCCGACGAGCCGACCGGTGCGCTGGACACCGCCTCCGGTGCGCTGGTCATGAACCTCATCCGCGAGCTGCACGCAGCCGGCACCACTGTCTGCGTCATCACCCACGACAACGACATCGCCGACTCGCTGCCCCGGCGTATCCGCTTCCGCGACGGCGAGATCGTCGGCGATTCCGGTCCCCCCGGCCCACCCAACCCCCGTGCGGAGCACACCGACTCCCCCGCGGAGCACACCGAGGAGGTGCCCCGATGAGCGGCCCCGCACTGCGGCCGGCCCGGCTCTCCCCGGCCGATGTCCTGCGTACGGGCGCGAGCGGCCTGCGCACCCGCCGTACCCGGGTCGTCCTGTCCGCCCTCGGCATCGCGATCGGTATCGCCACGATGGTCGCGGTCGTCGGGCTGTCCACCTCCAGCCGCGCCGATCTGCTCGCCCGGCTGGACCGGCTCGGCACCAATCTGCTCACCGCCGAGGCCGGCCGGAACGCGCTCGGCCAGGACGTCAAACTCCCCAAGAGCGCGGTGGCGATGGTCGAACGGATCGGCCCGGTCCAGCACGCCACCGCCACCGGCGCGGTCGACGCCCGGGTGCGGCGCAGCGACGCCGTACCCGAGGAGCTGGCGTCGGGCGTCACGGTCCAGGCCGCCCGCCCCGACCTGCTCGACGCCCTCAACGCCCGTGTCGACCAGGGCAGTTGGCTGAACCCCGCCAGTGAACGGCTGCCCACCGTCGTACTGGGCTCGGTGGCCGCGGAGCGCCTCGGCATCACCGCGCCCGGCGCCAAGATCCTCCTGAACGACCGGTGGTACGTCGTCACCGGAATCCTCGCGCCCATCGAGCTCGTACCGAACCTGGACCGCACCGCCCTGGTCGGATACCCCTCGGCCGAGCGCTACTTGGGCTTCGACGGCCACCCGACCACCGTCTTCGAGCGCTCCACGGACGCCTCGGTGGAGGCGGTCCAGGGGGTCCTGGCCCGTACGGTCAGTCCCGGCGACGAGGGTTCGGTGAAGGTCTCCCGCCCCTCCGACGCGCTCGCGGCCAAGGCGGCCACCGACAAGGGGCTGACGACGCTGATGCTGGGGCTGGGCGCGGTGGCGCTGCTGGTCGGCGGGGTGGGCGTGGCCAACACCATGGTCATCTCGGTGCTGGAGCGCCGGTCGGAGATCGGGCTGCGCCGCGCCCTCGGCGCGACGAGAGGCTCGATCCGCATCCAATTCCTCACCGAATCGCTGCTGTTGTCGGCGCTCGGCGGCACAGCCGGCGCGGCACTGGGCGCCATCGCCACGCTCGCCTTCGCCCGCACGCAGGGGTGGATCGCCGTGGTGCCGCCCTGGTCACTGGCCGGCGGCCTGGGCGCCACCCTCGTGATCGGGGTCGTCGCGGGCCTCTACCCGGCCGTACGGGCCTCCCGGCTGCACCCCACCGTGGCGCTCAGCGCGAGCTGACCGTGTGCGGGGCGACGGATGAGACAGCGGGCCTTCCGACCGCTCGGGCAGGGGAACGTGAGGTCGGCAGGCGTGCTCCATGGCCGCCTTCGGAGTCCCAGACCGACACCAGGGACAGTTCGATCTCCTCCGCGATCCGGCGTTGCTCGGCCGCGTCCAGCAGGCCGCTCGCGGTGAGGGTGCCCAGAGGATCGGCGGCCTCGACCATCAGCCGGGCGGCTGTGGCGGGGCCGGTCTCCGGAGGGATCACCAGTAGGTCCCAACGGCCGGTGGTGTAGGAGAGCAGCAGCAGCTTGTGGGGATCTTGCTCGGCCTTGAACCATCCGACGCTCACCACATGCCCGTCGACGGGCACCTTCCGGGGGATGACCGGCCAGAACGTGGGGTTCACCGTGACGTGGGTGATCCGCCCCCACAGCGGGTCGAGTACGGCCGTCAGTGCGGGAAGTTCCGCCGTGAGGTCACGGGAGCGGGGCCACCACGCACCGTCGAGCAGAGCCGGAGCGGTGCCGGCCGGCGCCAGCATGAGCCGGAGGGGCAGCGAAGAGGTCCGGTCTTCGGCCGCGGGCGTATACAGCTTGGTCGTGGTCATGACGCGGACCCTGCCCCGGGCCGACCTGGACCGGCCCGGTGTTGTGAATCGCCGAAAACGACACGAGCGTGAAAGCTGGTGTGCGAAGTGCCCTCGGTAACTTCAGATTACTCCTGGTAAGGCCCGCTGGTGGTCAGCCGAGGAAGGACAGCCGGACGTGGCATTCGGAGCTGTCCCGGCTGGTGTTCACCAGCACCACGGACTGCGCGGCCCCCAGCTCCAGCTCACCATCGACCACGGGCAACGTGGCGTGCGGTGGTACCAGAGCCGGGAGCACGAGACCACTGCCGTGGCGGTCCCGCCACCGTGCGTCCGCGGGAAGAATGTCGCGGAGCGCCGCCAGCAGGTCATCGTCACTGCCCGCGCCGGTCTCGATGACGGCGAGGCCGGATGTCGCGTGGGGGGTGAAGACGTTCAGCAGTCCGTTGCGCCCGTGAGCGGCCTCCCGGAGGAACGCGGTGCATGCGTTCGTCAGGTCGTGCATGGTCTCGGCGGAGCCGGTGGTGAGGGTGATTGCGCGGGTGGTGAAGGTGCCAGCCATGGTTCACCGGTACCCGTCACGGAGCAAAAGCTCTAACGGCCGGATGGGTTGTTCCTCCGGGGGCTCCGCCGCGCCGGGGCACGAGAGAGCAGGCGGCCCGCCCTCGTACCCGCTGAGGCAGCCCGCCGTCCGGAGTGGTCCGAGCAGGTCCGGCACGGCGGATCGAGGTCAGCGCGGTGCGGCGAGGTCCTGGGTCCACCAGGGGCCTCCCGTGCCGTGGACGACGCCGATGCCGACCGCGGTGAATTTGCAGTCGAGCAGGTTGCCACGGTGCATGGCGTCGCCCATCCAGTCGTTCACCGCCGCCTCGGCGGTCCGCGGACCGCGGTCGAGGTTCTCGCCCCAGCTGCTCCACGGGTATCCGGCGGCGGTGATCCGCTCGTCGGGGCCGGTGCCGTCCGGCGTGTCGTGCTCGTAGTAGTCGCGTGCCGCCATGTCGGCGGAGTGCTGCTGGGCCGCGGCGTGCAGCCTCCGGTCTATACGGAGCGGACCGCAGCCGGCCTGTGCGCGGTGGCGGTTGATGAGTGCGGTGGCCTGTTCCTCCAGGTCGGGCGGGGTGGCCGACGGGGTGGTGGCCGGCGGGGCGGACGGGGTGGGCGAGGCGCTGGCGGTGCGCGACGGTGTCGGTGTCGGTGTGGGTGTGGGGCGGGGCGCCGGTGTGGACGCGGCCACGGTGTGTGTGGCCTTCGGCCGGGCCTTCCGCTCGTCCCGGGGCGTACCGGGAGACCACCACAGAGCGGCGATGACGGCCACCGCGAGCGCCACGGTCCCCGCGACGGCCGTGCCCTTGGCGACCCGGCGCGGACGGGGCGGTCGCTTCGGCACATGGTGTCCACCGTGACCGGCGGTTCCCGGGTGCCCCGGGACCGCGGTCGTCGTCGCGGTCGTCGTCACGGTCGCGGCGGCGGGGGCGTGCAGGACGGTGTGCGGGGTGAGGTGCGCGGGCAGCGGCAGCAGGGCGAGGCCGGCCAGGAGCCCCTCGGCAGGCAGGAGGTCGTTCCAGTGCTCCGAGCAGTTCGTGCACCCGCGCGCATGGCGGGCTATGCGTTTGCGCCACAGGGCGCTGGGTTCGTTGTCCCAGGTGGCGGTCAGCTGGGCGAGTTCGGGGCACGGGGGATTCCCCGCGAGAGCGCGGACGACGACACGTCCGGCCTCCAGCTGCTGCTTCATCCGCTGCACACGGACCGCCGTATGACGTGTCCCGCTGCCGATGGCGGCGGCGAGTTCCGGTCTGCCGATCTCCCCGGCGGCCTCCAGCCACCACAGGGACAGCAGCGCCCGGTCCCCCTCGTCCAGCCAGCGGGTGGCCGCGGCCACCTCACGACGCTGGCCGGACAACCCCAGTTTCAAGATGGTCAGGTCCACGAAATCGGCGGAGCGGTCGGCCCGTTCCGGCGTCTGGTCCAGGCCGACGACGGGGGTCTTGTGGCTGACCGTCCAGCGGCGCCGTACCTGGTTCATGGCGATCGCCACCAGCCAGGAACGGAAGGACGCCGGTTCCCGTAGATCCGGCAACGACTCCAGGACGCGCAGCATGGTCTCCTGCACCACGTCGTCAACGTCGGCATGGCCGTCCAGCGCCCGGCCCACGACGTTGTAGATCAGTGGCAGGTACGAGGCGACCAACTGCTCCCGGGCATGTTCGTCCCCGGCCTGGGCAGCCTCGACGGTCGCCGTACCGTTTTCCTGCTTCACGCCTCTTCGGTCCTGTTCATCCGTGTGCACCTTCATGGCCCCCGTGCTCAGGTGACCTGTCGGATTCACCGCGATAACAGAAAAACGTACGTGGATGCGGAACGCCGTCGTGGCACCGCCCCCGTGGGAGGCCGCACCGGACAGTACGTAGGGCAGCCCTCGTACGTAGGGCAGACCCCGTCGAGCAGCCCGCGCCAGGCAGCCCGCGGGCGGCCGCGCAAAATCTTTGGAGCACTTTCCGTTATCCGGGCCCCCGCCCGGGATCTCCCCTGTGTGGACCGCACAACGGCGGACCGCAGCCCCACAGCCCCCCACCGGCCCACCGGCCCCAGGGCCGCACAGGAAACGGAACCATGGACAACAACAACTACGACAACAACAACTACGACAACAACTACGACGACAACCTTCGGCCCGCGCTGCGCGACGAGACGCCGACCGGGACCGGCCACCGATCCGGCGAGCCCGCCTCGCACCGCCGTTCCGCCGCCCCCCGTCCCGGTGGCCGGCACGGGCGGAACGGCGGGACCCACCGCGCCGGCACCGGCGTTCTCCGGCGGAAGACGACGCTGCTGGCGGTGACGGCCGCGCTCGCCGTGGGCTGCTCCTGCCTGGTGCTGATACGTCCCGACTCCGGCTCCGACCAGGCGCTCGCGGCGGATCAGTCCGTGCCGAAGCCGCCCACGACGACCGCCTCCGCTCCCACCGCATCGGGCGGCGCCTCGCACTCTCCCCGCCGCCACAAGGCGTCGGCCTCCGCCTCCGCCACCGAACGCCACGGCAAGCGGCACGCCTCCCCCCGGCCGCGGACGGCCCGCCCCGAGAAGAGCGCGAAGCCGGCCGACACGACGCCCCGCACCTCCCACGTCGAGTCCGGAGCGGGCGCCCCTGCCCCGGCCGGACCGCGGGCCGCGACCGGCACCGCCGCGCAGTTCGCCCAGAAGATCGTCGACCTGGTCAATGCCCAGCGGGCCCAGCACGGTTGCGGCCCGCTGACCGTCGACCCCCACCTACAGGCCGCGGCGCAGGCCCACTCGGACGACATGGCCGCCCGCAACTACTACGAACACAACACCCCGGAGGGCGTCGACCCCGGAACCCGCATGACCAATGCCGGATTCCGGTGGAGCAGCTGGGCCGAGAACATCTTCAAGAGCCCCAAGGACCCGGCCACGGCGATGGACGGCTGGATGAAGAGCCCCGGACACCGTGACAACATCCTCAACTGCTCCTACAAATCCACCGGTGTGGGCGTCAATCTCAGCTCCAACGGCCCGTGGTGGACCCAGGACTTCGCCACCCACTCCTGACCCATGACGAGCGCCAAGGCTCCCCGGCGTTCCTCCTGGTCAACCGGTGCCGAGCGCCTTCCGTACCGCGTCGAGGACCGCGGCGTCGTCCGCGCCCAGGCCGCGGGCCGCGTTCGTGAACTCCCGTGCCAGGGTGGCCAGTCGGGCGGTGTCCAGCCGCGCGGTGCCCGCGGGCAGGGGGGCCACCCTCGTCCCCGCACCCCTACGGGTGCGGATCAGGGCGGCTGCCTCCAGCTCCCGGTACGCGCGTGCCACCGTGCCGGCTGCCAGGCCGAGGTCCGCGGCGAGTTGGCGTACGGGAGGAAGCCGCTCGCCCTCGGTCAGCCGGCCCGTGGTGATCAGTGCGGCGAGCTGGGCGCGGATCTGCTCGTAGGGAGGAACGGACGAGGTGGTGTCCACCCGTACGGAGGGGGCGGTCACCGCCGGGTCGCCCGGGGTGCGGCGACGGTGCACAGGCACCACATCGCGGTGACCAGGGCGACGAGACCCACCGGGTAGAGGAGCCACTGTCCTGCGGTGCCGGGCAGGCCGTCGCACGTCAGCTTGCTCAGGCTCCCGGCGGCCGTGACGGCCGTGCCGGCCAGGGGCACCGCGACCAGCAGGCCCCATGCGGCCGTGATCGCCAACGCCCGGTCCCGGCGCTGCTGTTCCTCACCGGGGCGGTGTGCGATGCGCCGCAGGGCCCAGCCGCAGGCCGCACTGCCGAGGGCGAGCGAGAGGAGAACCGGAAGGCCGTAGTAGAGGCCCGGCCAGGGGCTGGCGGCCTCGGTCCTGCCCTGGCAGGCGACGGAGAGCGAGCGCCCGGCGCGCCCCAGGTCGTCCGGCGACGCGACCGCGGCCGCCGCCGTCAGCAGGACGACGAGCAGGGCGGCCTGTCCCAGGAGCAGCCGGGCCATCCGGGGCGGCAGATGGTCCGGGATCCGGCGTGGAGCGAGTCCCGCGGTGCGTACCGCTTCCTTCGGCCGGGGCGTCAGCGCGTCACCCAGCAGCACGCCGCCCACCGCGCACAGCCCGAACGCGGGGATGGCGTACAGGATCCCCACGCCGAGGTCCTGGCCCACGGTGGCCAGCTGGCTTGCGACCACGACGCCGGCGGCGAGTCCGGCCCAGCGGGCGCAGTGGTGGGCGCGGGCCCGGAGGCGCGTTTCGGGCGGGACGGTGTCGAGCATGAGGATCCCCCGGTGAGTGGTGAGTGACACTTGTATCAAGTGGTGAGTACAAGATGTCGCACCCCTGGAGTTTGTGTCAAACGGTTGATACAAGCCGCGCGGGCGGCTCGGTCTCCCTCTCTCGGCACAGCGGGCCTCTGTCTTTGGGTAGAGGCGGGTCGCCCTCAAGGAGCAGGGAAACCCCGTGCGGGGCCCCCGATAATCGGCGTTATGCCGTCCAGCGCCCCACCCGTCACCGAGAACCGCCCTGCCTGGAGCCTCTTCGCGGGGCCCGGGGAGCGCGGGTGGCAGCTGTGGCGGGCGGCGGGCGAGGCGATCCTGGCCGGGGCGCTGGTGCTGCTCATCCACAAGGGCGAGTCGACGGTGGACGCCAGGCTGGCGGGCGGGGCGGCGGCCCTGGGACTCATCGGCATCGCGCTGGTGCTGGTGCGGCGCCGGTTCTCCGTGGCCGCTGTGCTCGGGCTGGCCGCGCTGATGGGGGTGGTGCCCGCCGTGGCGATGCTGACCGCGGTGGCCGCCTACACCGCGACCCGGCAGCTGGAGACGCGGCGGCGGCGTGTCGGCCTGCTGCTCGCGGCGGCCGCCACGGCGATGGTGACCTGCGCGGCGTGCGCGCCCCAAATGGGGCTGGGCAGCCGGTCGTTCGGTCTGGCGCTGGGTGCGGTGCTTGCCGCCACCACGGTCGTCGTGCCCGGGCTGGTCGGCGTCGCCGCGGGGCAGCAGGACCGGCTGCTGCGGGCGTTGCGGGAGCGCGCGGCCGCCGCCGAGGAGGCGCGGCGGCTCGCGGACAGCGAGTCGCGGATGCGCGAGCGGTCGCGTATCGCCGCGGAGATGCACGATCTGGTCGGGCACCGGCTCAGCCTGATCTCCCTGCACGCGGGCGGGCTGGAGATGGCGTTGCTCAAGGAGGCGCCCGAGCTGCGGGACGAGGCTGCTGTGGTGGGTCGCGCCAGTCGTGACGCGATGCAGGAGCTGCGGGAGGTGCTGGGGGTCCTCGGTCCGTTGGGGCGGGACACCGGCACCGATGCGCTGACCGACGCGACGGGTACCCGTGCGGACATCGAGGCGCTGGTCGAGGAGTCACGCGGCGGCGGCATTCCCGTCGAGTTCTCCTGGGAGGGGCCGGATCTCGACGCTCGGCCGGCCCGGGTGCGGCGGGCGGTGCACCGCGTGGTGCGTGAGTCGCTCACCAACGTTCACCGGTACGCGGCCGGGGCCCATGTGACCGTGACCGTCCGCCACGCCGACGAGCGGGTGGAGGTAGGGGTGCGCAACGGCGTGCCGCCCGTGCCGCCCACCGCCACGACCGGGCTCGGCACCGGGCGCGGGCTGATCGGGCTGCGGGAGCGGGTCGCGCTGCTCGGCGGCGGCCTGGAGGCGGGCCGGACGCCCGGTGGCGGCTTTACTGTGGCGGCCGAGATCCCCGCCGACCCCGGGCCCGGTGCGGAGACGGCGGACGCGGACCCGTACGACAGCAGACCGGCCACCGTCGACGGGCCCGGCGGCGGGCTCTCCGCCCTCCAGCGGCGCCTGGCCGGTGCCGTCACCGGGCTGCTCGGCCTGGCGGGGGTGGGCATGATGATGCTGTTCGGGGTCGTGCTGGTGGACCAGGCACACTACGGTCCCGAGTACCGGACCCCCGAGAAGCCCCGGCTGGGGATGGCCAGGGAGCGGGTGGAGCGCGCCGTGGCACCGGACGACCACGGGGCACGCGCGGCCGCCGCCGGGCGCGAGCCGCCGCGGCCGGCTTCCGCCACGGACTGCCTGTATCCGTACCCGGGCGGGAT